>CBDFKK010000008.1:0-3199972 GCA_965248815.1 Alphaproteobacteria bacterium | reverse complement strand
ACTGAGACTATTGATCAGGGGGGCGAGTTTCCTTTTTTGATTACCGCCGCTGCGGAAGTTCCGCAGTCAGAAGACCTTCGGGCCTATTGCCGCGTGGAAGGATTTATTGCGCCGCAAATCGGTTTTGAGTTGCGACTCCCCGCGGAGAATTGGAATCAAAAATTTTTGATGCAGGGTTGCGGCGGCCTTTGCGGCATTGTCAAGATTGGCGCAACCGATGACGCGCTGGCCCGCGGCTACGCCGTCACCACGTCGGACTTGGGCCATAAGGGCCGGCCTTTCAGCGGCATTTGGGCCTACAACAATCGGCAGGCCGAAATTGATTTTGGCTACCGAGCGACCCACGCGACCGCAGTCGTCGCTAAAGCCATCGCTTCGGCTTACTACAATGCGCCTGCTCAATTTTCTTACTTCCGCGGCTGCTCCACCGGCGGCCGCCAGGGCATGGTTGAGGCACAGCGATATCCGAACGACTTTGACGGCATCATTTCGGGGGCACCTGTGATTAACGAAACCGGAATTGGGGCACTGCATTTGTTGTGGACGGTGCGCGCTAATTTAGACGACAACCGCAGTCAGATTTTGGATGGCGCCAAATTGCCGATGGTCCGTGATGCCGTAATGCAGAAGTGCGATGCTTTGGATGGCGTAACAGATGGCCTGCTTTCCGATCCGCGCCGCTGTGACTTTGATCCCGCAGAATTATCGTGCCGGCCCGGTCAAGCTTCCGGTGAATGCTTGTCGGACCAAGATATCGAGGTTGTACGCAAGATTTATGGCGGGGCAAAAAATTCGAAAGGCGAGCAGCTCTATCCCGGCGGTCTCATGCGGGGTTCGGAATACGAATGGGCGCCGGGATTAGTCGGCATAGGCGGTCAGCCCGCATTGGGTCTTCAAATGCCGCTCATTAGCGATTTTTTGCGCTATATGGCATTTGAGTCAGATCCCGGTCCGGACTATTCCCTGTACGACTTTGATTTTGATCGCGATCCGAAGCGGCTCAAGAAAATGGAAAAAATTTATACCGGCTCAAATCCGGACTTAGCTGCATATGAGGCGCGCGGCGGCAAAATTATCATGTATCAGGGCTGGGATGATCTGGAGATCACACCAACCTATACCGTTGAATACTATCAGCAAGTCGCTGAACGTAGCGGCGGCCTTAATGAGGTGCGTGACTTTTATCGACTGTTCATGTTGCCGGGCGTTGCCCACTGTCGCCGAGGCCCGGGCGCAGACGCCATCGATTATCTGACATACTTAGAAGAATGGGTGGAGCAGGACAAAGCGCCCGACAAAATGATAAGCGCTCATATGATCAAGGAGCAGCCTTATGACGGCTTGCCGCCTCTAAGGTTTCCACTCGAAGATGGCAGCGTCGCCTATACCCGGCCGGTTTATCCGTACCCTGACATTGCTGCCTATTCCGGTAATGGCGACGTCAGCGACGCATCGAATTGGCACCCAGAGACTGGGTCACTGCAGTAGCATTTCTCGGCTGTCGCCTGTATCGCCGGCGAATACCTCGGAACAGTATTCAATCGATAGTCTGATCAGATGGGCCATGCAGTGCATGCAGTCGCTACTGCCAAATCCTTTGATCGGACAATCGCCGCGTCCACTCCTCAGAATTTCATCGACTAAATCGCATTCGCTCTTGTCAAAAAAAGCAGCGGCTTGAATTGATGTCGCCCTGTGAGTCAGCCAGTCCACATGCCAATGCAGTTTCTTTTCGCGCCGGAAATGGCGAGAACAGCGCGCTCGAATTCCACCGGGGCCGTGTGCGCTGCCAGCATAAAGATATATACCCGGTAAAAGCACGGCTTTCCCGAACCGTTGGGGCAAGTGCACGGGCATTGTTAGCTGGGCGAAAATGAGATATGCGCCGGGCTCCGCCGGCAGTATTTCTGGCGTTAACTTCCATTCAGCGCAGATCGGAATGAGGTTCGACAATGGTTTTGTCCTCGAGATTGTTTTTGCGCTAACTGCCACTTTCGTGATGATCCAAAGTGTGCTGTTTTGTCAGATGGCTAAGTTTAGTATTAAACGCCGCGAATAATAGTTTTTCTGCTCGTCTAGTGCGAAAGTGCGCGCCTATGAGATAGACTGAGACGAGTACGATGGCTTAGTAATTTGAGCGAGCCACGACATGCAGCGGGAGGGCATGAATGAATCTCAAGTTGGGTATTTGGGGAATGAGCGGGGCGTCCTTGTTTATGGCGGTCGTGGTGACGGTCAATGCCAGCAGTGCGCAGCAGGACCGGTCGGTTCGGGACGATCTTTTGAGTCGACCCATGAGCTCCGCCCTCGGCGGTGAAACCAGTCGCGAGCGCAGCGATGCGGATGCCTTCAAGCAGCTAGCCGAAAATGCGGCGGGCATGTCGAGGGGAAGCTTTGTTTTTGGCAATCAAATGTTTACGACGATCTGGACGGCGACGCCCGGACCTCAGCCCACGACGGATGGTCTCGGCCCAGTCTTCAATCGCGAGGCCTGCTCCGATTGTCATGTCAACAACGGTCGTGGTCAGCCGCCGACGTCCGAAGATGCCACCATGGATTCTATTCTCGTCCGTCTCAGCGTGCCGGGGGCAGGCGAACACGGCGACCCGAAAGCGGTGCCCAAATATGGAGATCAGTTGCAGGATCGTGGCATCGAAGGTGTGCCAGCAGAAGGGCGCGCGCTCGTTCGTTATGAAGACATAGGCGGCGCGTATGAAGATGGGACGCCCTATACGCTTCGGCGTCCATATTTGGAGTTTAGGGATCTTACCTACGGAGATTTGCCGGGCGAAACTATGACTTCTTTGCGGGTCGCTAACGCGATGATTGGTCTCGGACTTCTTGAAGCTGTCCCTGACGCCACGCTTCTCGCTCTTGCCGATCCCGATGATGCGGACGATGACGGCATATCGGGACGCGTTAATCAGGTCTGGGATGCGGTCAACGGGACTGAGGCTGTTGGCCGCTTCGGTTGGAAGGCCAATGTGCCGAGCCTGGCCCATCAATCGGCGGGCGCGGCACGAGGGGATATGGGGATAACAACGCCTGTCTTCACGGCTGACAATTGCGATGAGGCGCAAGCGGCTTGTCTTGAAGCCGCCACGCTGCACGACGGGCTGGAAATGTCCCAAGCGTTTTTTGATCGATTGAACTTGTACACCAGTCTGATTGCCGTGCCGGAACAGCGAAATGCTGATGCACCAGAAGTTCAGCGCGGCGAAGGCTTGTTTCGCGGCATGGGTTGCGCCGAATGTCATATGCCGACGCTGATCTCAGGACCTGAGAGCGCGATTGCTGAGTTATCTAATCAGATTTTTCATCCGTTCACGGACTTATTGATTCACGATATGGGAGAAGGGTTGGCGGATGGGAGACCTGATTTCGGAGCTTCAGGGCAAGAATGGCGAACGGCCCCATTGTGGGGTATTGGCTTGACGGAAACGGTCTCTGGTCACACGTATTTTCTTCATGACGGACGCGCTAGAAGTCTTGAGGAGGCCATTCTTTGGCATGGTGGTGAGGCGGAACCGGCACGCGAGGGCTTTCGGAGCTTAGATGAGTCAGATCGGGACGATTTAATCGCTTTTTTGAATTCGCTTTAGCCACACCGTTCTAAGTGCTTTGCGATTGCTCCCTTGTTGCCAACAACGAGTGCGACCCCTCGCGCTCGAATTGCACTTTCAACGCGGCGCGTCGTTTGAGCACGAATAGCGCCGCTGCTCCTGCAATGATGCCGCCGATAAGAAGTGGCCAGGTAAAGCCGAACAGCTCACTTAACCAACCCAATCCTAAAGCGCCGGCCGCCGGTGCACCGCGTTGAATCATGGCCCATAGTCCCATGACGCGCCCGCGCATTTCATCTTTAATGGCGTGTTGAATCAATGTCTGCGATCCGGTTCCACTTGCAAGTTGGGCAAAGCCGGCAACACACAGCGCGGCGGTTGAAAGCCAAAACCAAGGTACGGAAACCGCAATAACGACGGCAATGGCGTTGAATAATATGGACGCGACCGTAATTGTGGTCAGCCCTCTTACGGAACCCTTGCGCGCAATCCAAACGCCGGAAAATACCGCTCCCAATCCCATCGCAGAGGTGACAATGGCAAGTCCGGCAGGTCCGCGCCCAAACAGCTCGTCCACAAAACCAGGAAGCAACTCTGCAATCGGTCTTGCGAAGAATGCGCCGACTGCGATGAGGACCAGCAAGATCAAAAGGCTTTGTTGCGAAACGGTGTAGCGCCAGCCTTCTATGAGGTCGGCGAAATAAGTTTCGTCTTCGCCGAGCTTCCGCTCGTATCGGGGCATCTTTATGTACAGAAGAGCCACGATGACTGTGACATAGGTTACAGCGTTGAAGCCGAAAGCTGCGGCCGCGCCCCATTGGGTAATAATAATCCCGGCGAGCGCCGGGCCGATGAACCGTGCCAAATTGAAATTGACGCCGGTAAACGCGATGGCAGATGTGAGGTTTTGGCGCGGCACAAGTCCCGGAATTAGCGCCAAACGAGCGGACGAATTGACCGCGAACATCAAGCCGACAATCAGACTTAGAACAAAAATCAACTCTGGCGTAATCGTGCCTGTTGCTGTGAAAATGCAATAGAGCACTGCCTGAATAACGGCAATAAATTGTGAGACAATCGTAATTGTACGCCGGTCAAAACGATCCGCGATAACCCCGCCAATGGGCGTCACGAGAATGACCGGTAAGAACTCAGACAGCGCAATAATGCCAAGCCGTGCCCGATCCTGTCAATTCCCAAACCAGCCAGCCAACTGCAAGCCGCTGAACCCACATGCCGATAAGAGATATGGTGTTGCCGGCCGTGAAGATAGCAAAGTTGCGGACAGACAGGACGTCGATGATAGGCGCAAAATAAATGGCGAGCCGTGCCGTTATTGATAACTCGGACTTGATCTTGCGCTCCTTTGTTCGTGCGAAGCCCATGCGCGAGCATAGGTTGCCTTGCGGGCGGTCACTTTTGCGACAACAATTCTTAGCGCTCGTTTAGAACGCCGAATGTTGACGGCTCAACGGTTGAGGTCGTAGCCGGTGGCCGCGAGTTCGGCGTCCCAGGCTTCGTTGTCCCAGTCGGCGGCGATATCCGGCATGTCGTTCACTTTGTAGCCGGAGAGCTGCACGCGGATAAAATGGCGCTTCGCATTTCCCTCGGCGCGAGAATAAGTATAAAGCTCATCCCCGGTTGCCATTTCTAACATGACAGTTGCATGCCCCGCTCCACCTTTGCGCGCATCAGTCAATGCGGCGATCGCTACCAATTGTCCCGGACGGTCGCCGTTGCGTTTGCGTTGGTAAAGTTCGACAGATACCGCTTTGGCATTTGCACCGTCATCGTCAGATGCAATGTAATCAATCGTAAAGGTGTATTGGCCAGGGCAAAGAGGCTTGTAAACTGCACCCGTCCACTCGCCGGGGCTTGCGTTGATATTGGCCACTTGGGTGGCGCTGTACTGAACCATAGCCATATCTTGATCATGACTCTGATTCTCGGCAACAACAGAAAATCCCGTTGGGCGGCCTGCACAATGAGTGACAATTTTTTCTTTGGGCACTTTACCGTCGACAATAAGGTCGAAGAAAATGAAATCCTCATTTCGTGCGGTCGTGCTCGTGAAAAATGCAGTAAACAACAAAAGCGCTACGGCTAGTACGCTGGCTACGCCGAGTTTGTTAATTCGAATAGTCATGTCCTGTCCTCAAAAATAGTTCACTCTTGCGCCGTAATCGGACCCTCAATGAGTGTTTCTCGGTCCGCGTCGTCTTTCGTATTTACCGTTTCTATGAGACCTCTAATGATTGTATTGGGAAGTTTGGCATCGTCCCAATCGAAATTTCCGGTCACCGGATCCGTGCCGCCGGGACCCGTCCTTACGATGACCAGGTCATGTGAAGGGACGACATAGACCCGTTGACCGCCAGATCCATCAAAGAAGACGACATCATCGGCGGCGAAGGCCTCTGAATGCTGGACCGTTATCGGAATGCCCTTGCCATAGCCGCGGTTCTCCTGCCACTCCGTTCCGAGCCAGGTTTGAAGTCCGTAATTCGGATTGGTCTCAGACGGTGTAATGATTTGGTCGATCCAGTCTTCCGCGACTACTTGGACACCATCGACTTTGCCTCGATTGAGATGGAGCAGGCCAAGGCGCAACCAGTTCTCTGGTTTGGTCTGCAAATTACTAAACGTGCGTACCATTCCGCCCGGACGATCGAGCCAAACGCGGGCATCGCTGGTGCCCATCTTGCTCCACAGATAGGTCTGCAAAATATCGGCGTAGCGCATCTCAGTCGCCCGCTCGAGAACAATTCCGAGCAGTTGCGAATTCAAGTTGCTGTAGGCGAAATACGAATTGGGCCGATCAGCAGCTTCATACTTCAGCGCAATGCTTGCAACATCGGTTCCGAGTTGCAGTTTTAAGGCGTCGCCCAGCGGATTGGGCGAGAATTGTGGCCGAGCAAGCCCGCTCGACATTTGTAGCAAATTGCGAATTGTGATTTTGGAGCGATCGTCGTTTGCCCATTCGGTCAGATAGGTGGCCGCCGGCTCGTCCGCGGACGGTACAAAGCCTTCGGCGATCACGTTGCCGTAAAGCAATGCCAAAACGGATTTGTGCATGGACGCAGAGTTAGTCAAGGTCTCCGGTCCATACCCCTCGCCGTACCATTCCAATTGAATGGCGCCGTTATGCCATACTAACAGTGACGCCGACGCATAACTTTCAGCGAATGTTACGGCTTCTGCAAGGGCGTCCGCGCTAATCGTGATTTGCTCGTCAGTGGCGCGAGGAAGAGGTGAGGCTTCTTGTCCTCTGACGATCTCAAGAGGCTCATACCAGTCAACATCCATGATCACTTTGGATTGGTCGAATGTGAACAATCTCTTGAAATAGAGCCAGTCTGAGGCGATCAGGCCGCCGCTGCCGACAATCAAAACGAGTGCCAGGATGCCGATCAACTTGAACAGCGACTTGATGAGTCTCATACAATTGTGCCCTCGCTGCGGCGGTCTTTCCGCGGCAGGCCCCCTATTTGCTGCGTCCATCGCTCTTGAACTGGATCTTGGGGTTCTAAGCCATGATCGGCGTCCCCGCAAGAATGGGACGGTGGACCATTCGCCGCGCAGCACCTGCCCATGGCACAACTTGGCTGTTCGCTTTATATGATTGATATCGGCTCGGCTCAAAGGTGGAGTGCCATGACGACCCCCAAGACCATAGTCATCACCGGCAGCACGCTCGGCATCGGTAAGGGACTTGCGCGCGAATTCCTCAAGCGAGGCCATAATGTGGTCATCTGCAGCCGCGGCGAGGACTCGGTACGTCATGCCCTTCAGGACTTGAAGCCTGTGGCAGACGCAGCGCATGCCCGCTTAGTCGGGATGCCTTGTGACGTTGGCCAATTCGTGCGCGTTCAAGAGCTTTGGTCATTTGCCAAAGACCAGTTCGAGCAGGTCGACATTTGGATCAACAATGCGGGATTGTCGAACGACAAAATGCCGATTGCGCGGATACCCTTTAAGCAATTCGATACGGTCGTTCATACCAACCTTCTCGGCACATTCAATTGCTGCAAAGTTGCGCTTGAAGGCATGAAAAAACAGGCCCACGGCGCCATATATAATTTTGAGGGTTTTGGTAGCAACGGCATGCAGAATCCGGGTTTATCCGTTTACGGAGCAACAAAATTCGGCATTACATATTTTACCAAATGCTTGATCCGTCAAACCAAGAATGAACCCGTAATTGTCGGCTATATGAGCCCGGGTATTGTGCTTACCGAATTGGCACTGGGAGATGTTGAAGCCATGCCGCCTCAAGCCTGGGAGTCAGTCAAAAAGGTTTACAATATTCTTGCGGATCGCGTGGAGACGGTAACCCCATTTTTGGTTGAGGGCGTCCTCTCCAATACCCGGCATGGCGGTCGTGTCAGCTGGTTGACGCCGTCGAAGAGTGCGTGGCGCTTCTTGAAGTCACGCTTCATCAAACGCGATCTTATGGAACAGTGGGAAGCGGACGCGGCTTAACTGGCAGGCTCTAAAGCGCTAGGTCGTCGCCAGCCTTTTGCGTCGAACAACCATAAGCATCATAAAAAGCGACGGGATCATGAACAGCGCGCCGATTAAGAAAGGCGCCGCAACGCTGATTTGAGCAAAAGCGAGGCCGGCGAAAGACGGACCAATGATCCGTCCCAGGGCGCTGACGCCCTGATAGATACCCAAGACCGCACCTTGCTCGGTTTCGTCAGCTTCCTTTGAAACGAGGCTCGTGCTCGTCGGATTGAACAAGGCCGCCCCGGCCGAAAGCAATGTCTGGCCGAAAATCATGCTTGCAAACGCCGTCGAACCGGCGAGCCAGAGATAGCCCACTGCCGCCAAGATGACGGAACACACTGCAATAGTACCATCACCGAATCTCTTGGTTAGAGGACCGATCAATCCGCCTTGAACAATCACGCTGATGACCCCTACATAGGTCAACATAAATCCGATCTGACGAGGTCCGTAGTCCAAAATATAATTAGCCCATAGTGGATATATGACCTCGAACACTGCAAAGGCGGTAACAAACAATAAACTTATAATAATCAGCATACTGAGTACAGGACGGGATAAAGCAATTCGAAATCTTTCGCTGAGATCGACCTTCGGCGCCTGGGCAAGCCTTTCGCGAATTTCGGGTTTCAGACTTTCAGGCAAGAAAAAGATAACGCCTAAGAAGGCAATAGCGGACAATCCGGCGGCCGCGAGCGCGGGTAAAATGTAGTTTGCGGTTTCCACGTCCGTGCCGGCCAACACACCGCCAATCGCGGGCCCGAAAATAAAGCCGAGACCAAACGAGGCGCCCATGAATCCCATATATTTTGACCGGTCTTTTTCGGTCGAGATGTCAGACACATAGGCATAAGCAGCGCCCAAATTGCCCGCCATTAGACCGCCTAATATGCGTGTGAAGATGAGAAAGCCGAGCATGTCGGCAAAGGCCAACAGAACGTAAGAAATGACCGTGCCGAACAGGCTCCAAATCAAAATTGGGCGGCGGCCGTACCTGTCGCTAAGTTTGCCCCAAATGGGAGACGCCACAAACTGCGCGAGCGAATAGAGCCCCATGGTGATTGTGATGATCTCGGGGCTCGCGCCCATATTCTGCACGTAGAACGGAAGCAGAGGAATAATGATCCCGAAACCCACGAGGCTGATGAAGGTAATGAGCAAAAGAACCGGCACGGGCGCTTCCTGCGGGAGGGTTTGTCGGCTATACAAGTGGCCGATAGCATTTACGGGTCAGGGCAAAAGTAATCAAGTGGTGATGAGTGATCGTCTTGTAGATGGTGTTCCAGGAATTGGCGTCAGCACATTTGAGACGATCAGGGGAGGGAGATGTGCTCGAAGCAATTAATCTTAAAAAGAAGTACGGCGCGCGTGAAGCTTTGAAGGGACTCAACCTAAGAGTTGAGCCCGGCGATATTTATTGTCTTTTGGGCGCAAACGGTGCCGGCAAAACCACGACTATTAATTTATTTCTCAACTTCGTTGATCCAACATCTGGCACGGCGAAAGTAAATGATCTGGATGTCACCAAAAAGCCGCTCGAGACTAAAAAGTTCCTAGCTTACATTCCGGAACAAGTCATGCTTTACGGCAATTTGACCGGTCTTGAAAATCTTGAATATTTTTCAAAATTAGGCGGCCACGGCGAATACAAACAAAAAGACTATCGCGCATTTCTTGATCGCGTCGGTCTTCAAAAAGACGCACATGGTCGAAGGGTCTCCACATATTCAAAGGGGATGCGTCAGAAAGTCGGCGTTGCCATTGCGCTTGCTAAACAGGCGACGGACTTGCTCTTGGATGAGCCCACATCGGGTCTGGATCCCAAAGCCAGTAATGAGTTTTCGGAATTGCTGAAACAGCTGCAAAGCGAGGGCGCCGCCATCTTGATGGCGACTCATGATCTTTTCCGCGCTAAAGAAACCGGCACGCGAATCGGCATTATGAATGAGGGCAATTTGGTCCAAGAACTGACGACCGACGAAGTGTCGCATGCGGACGTAGAGCGCATCTATCTCGAACATATGCACTAGACCCGCTGTGAATTAAGCGCGTAAAGCTAAAAGTTCTTCGAGGATGGCCACCATTTGGTCTTATTTGGCTTAGATAGTCCGCGTTAAGACGTTGCCGGATAGAATTTGTCGGCGGCTCCGCGATCGGCTATTTTGAATTCGACGGGATCAGCAAGACGAGTACGATGAAGCGATCTATTTCGGCCTTTTTGGTCATTTTATTGGCGGTTTCTCAGTTCATTTGGGCAGCTCATGCGTGCCCCCTGGATGCCATTGATCAGTCCGCTGAGTTGCTATCGGTTGTCGTTGAGCAGGCCGTCCTGATCGATGAAGTAGGCACAGGCGATCAGACTGAGTTCGATGCTGATCATGACGCAGAGCAATGCGACGTATGTGATGCGACCCTGGCCGCGACAACTCAGTCACTTGCGCTCCTTGCTCCGATTATTGCGCCTTCCGATTCTGGTTCGTTGGCAGCCTTACCGCGCGGGGCGCTTGATCGTTTGCAGAACCGCCCACCTATTCTTCCGACACTGTAACGCCCGACGTGTGAGCTCTGGCTCGCTTGATTGGTGCGTTTGACGTCTCGTCCCAAGCTGGGGCTTGCGTTTTTTGTACTCTCTGCCGGAAACGAAATGGGTTTGAGGGCTTTGCGATTTCAGTCCTCTCAAAACGCCGAAGATGGATCAACGCAAGACAGGTCTAAGCCGCAGACGGCTATCGACAGCCAGGATGCTTCCATTCTGTGTGTTGATTGCGGCAAACATTGCCTGGGCGTCGGTTGCCTCCGCTCAGCGTGACATTACGTTGACGGACGTCATCGCGCTGACCTTGCAAAACAGTCCCATGCTTCGGGCCATCGACAACGACTTTGCTATCCGATTGGCCGACTCAATTGAAGTTAAAGTTTTGCAAAACCCGGAACTCGAGTTCGTCGTCAAAACACCCACAAGCGGAGGGGGGACGGGCGCGGAAGCCGAGTTGGTTCAGCCTTTGCGCTGGTCTGACTTTGGCTTACGCCGACTTTACGCCTCAGCTCTAAGGGAAGTTGCTACGATTGAACAAGAAGCGGCGCTTTTCGATCTCGTGAACGAAACCACTGAACTTTACTTTCAGTTTTGGATTGCACAGGAACGGGAAAAAATCGCCGGCGAAGCGGCTGCTGATGCGGGCCGCATTAATCGTCAAATTGAACAAGTGCGTCAACGCGGCGACCGTCCCCTTTCTGAATTTAACCTGTTCGGCGCTGAGGCCGAACGCTGGGTTCAAGAACGAAAAGCCCGCAGGGGTGAGCTGGCGCAGTTGCAGTCAGAAATTGCAGTTGCTACGGGTCTCATCGGTGAGTTTCTGGTTGCGAAAGCGCCTGATCTAGTCGGTGTGCCGGCGGACGTTGCCCGGCTCATTCGTTTTGCCCAGGCGCGGGGTTTTGGTCAGCAATTGGCTGAAGCGTCGCTGGCCGCGGCTGAGCGGCGGCTCCAAGTGGCGCGGCGGGACCGTTGGCCCGAAGTGGGCCCCCGGCTTTTTTACGAACGCGAACCTGGGGGCGGCGATACGGTCGGCTTTGGCGCGTCGGTGACTCTTCCAATTTGGGATCACAATCAAGCGGAAATCATGCGCGCCCAATCGGGCGTCGCGTCAACGCGAACCCATTTGCAGCAATTACGGCAAGGAAACTTAGAAGCTGTCGTCATCGGCCGCCATAAGCAAGCGACCCTTCTGGCTGAGCGCGCTGAAGCTTATGCGCAAATGATCGCCCCGACCTATCAGCAAAACTATCAACGGCTTCAGACCATGTTCGAGCGGGGCCAAGCCACGTTGCTCGATCTTTGGCAAGTGCAACAGTCCGTCATCGACATTCGAGAGGACACCCTTATCAAACAATTTGAAGCCTTAAAGGTCCGCCTGGCGCTTGAACAAGCGATCGGCGGCAAACTCGAGGAAGTTGGACAAGATGATTAAGCTGAAATCTCTTCTTGCCGCATGCCTTTTTGTGCTCTTGGTTGTCTATGCGGCGGAACGTGTTGCGGGTCCCGACACGCCCGCCGCCTTTGCCCAAGAAGAGGATCATGATCACGACGAAGACGATCATGAGCACGAAGACGATGAAGAAGGCGGCCCGCCGACCCTGACGGATGCGCAAATTGCCAATCTTGGAATTGAAACCGCCGAAGCGATCATCGACGAGGTACAAGACAATGTGTCCATGGTGGCCAAGGTGGCGCTGTTACCCGAGCGCCAGGCCTATGTCAGCCCGATCTTCGAGGGGCAAGTTCGCGAGTTGCTTGCCGCCTTAGGCGATGAAGTCGCCAAAGATCAGCCCCTCGCCGTTGTCGAGCCGCTGATTGCCGGTGCGAAGAACGTAACCCTACGTGCGCCGATCGACGGTGTGATTTCGGCGCAAAATGTGCGTCTAGGTGAATCCGTGGACGCAGACACGATTCTGTTCGAAATCGCCGATGACCGCCAAGTGCTGATGCATGGCGAACTGTTTGAATCGACAGGCTTGACGCGTATTCGCGGCGGTCAAAAAGCGTTGATCGAACTCGATGTTTTTCAGGACGAGCTCTTTGAGGGCGATGTCCGGCGGGTCTATATCAAGCCCCATGAGGGCGCTTCCACATTTGACGTATTTGCGGTGTTGGACAATGAGAGCGGGCGCCTGACACCGGGCCTACTCGGCACCATGACAATTGGTGTGGGGACACCCATTCCGGCCATCGTCGTGCCCCAGCGCGCCGTTTTGGGTGAGCTCGGTGACTATTTTCTTTTTGTTCGCGACGGCAACGTCTTTGAGCGCCGCGCGGTGCGAATGGGATTGGACATGGGTCCGCGCGTTGAAATACTGGAGGGAGTGTTCCCAGGCGAACAAGTCGTCACGCAAGGTCACTATCAACTCCAGTTCATCGGTGAGGGTGCCGCCGGGCTGGAGGAAGCCGACCATGGCCATGACCATTAGGAGCTCCAACTAGTGCTGGCCAAACTCGTACACATATCAATCCGACATCGGATGTTGGTCATCGCGCTGGCGGCGGTATGCTTTGCGTATGGCATCTCCGTTTTGCCAACGATGCGGATCGATGTTCTTCCCGATCTTAATCGCCCCACCGTTACCATTTTTACCGAGGCTCCGGGTTTATCGCCGGAAGAGGTCGAATCGTTAGTCTCACGGCCCGTCGAGACGTCCGTATACGGCGCCAACGGCGTTGTACGGGTGCGTTCGAATTCGAGCGTCGGGCTGTCGCTTGTATTTGTCGAGTTCGATTGGGGACAAGATATCTATACAGCCCGCCAGATCGTTACGGAGCGGCTTGCTCAGATTGAGGAAGCACTTCCAGAAGGCGGTCACATGACGCTTGGGCCGATCTCCTCGATCATGGGCAACATCATGGCGGTGGGCCTCACCAGCACCGCGCCGGAGGTTGATGCGATCGAGCTTAGGACCCTTGGTGAATGGACCGTTCGCCGGCGTCTCTTGGCAATTCCAGGAATTGCTCAGATCACAGTCGTGGGTGGTGATCTCAAGCAGTTCCAAGTCTTGGTGTCGCCCGAACGCCTCGTGTTTCATCGCGTCTCGGTGCACGAAGTGGTCGAGGCCTTGGAAAACACAAACATCAATGCCACCGGCGGATTTGTCCTCAGCGATTATACGGAAGGTCTGGTACGTATCCTCGGTCGGGCTTCGAGCACAGAAGAAATTTCTAAAGCCATCGTTCATACCTCAGACGGTCGCCGGATTACGATCGATCAATTGGCCGAAGTTCGCGTCGGCGGTCCGCTTGGCAGACGGGGCGATGCTTCGGTCAACGGCAAGTCTGCCGTCATGTTGTCGATTCAGAAGCAGCCGAAGGCCGATACGTTGACATTGGTGCAAGCCATTCGCGATGAGTTGGCGCTCATTCAAAAAGGCTTTCCGGAAGGCGTTGAAATCCACGACGATATCTTTAGTCAAAGCACGTTTATCAACAATGCCGTCAAAAATGTCGTCGATTCATTGCGGGACGGCGCCATCTTGGTCGTGCTTGTATTGTTTCTCTTTCTGCTCAACTTCCGAACAACCTTTATCACTTTATTGGCAATCCCGTTGTCATTGGTTGTGACGCTGATGGTTTTTCAGGCGCTCGACCTCTCGATCAACACGATGACGCTGGGGGGACTTGCGATCGCAATTGGTGCGCTGGTCGACGATGCAATTGTCGGTGTTGAGAATAGTTTCCGGCGTTTGCGTGAAAATCGCCATTCAGAGGACCCTCAGCCGGCGGATGAAGTGGTCTATCGAGCCACGAAAGAGATCATCAATTCGATTTTTTATGCGACCGTCATAATCATTCTCGTATTCTTGCCTTTGTTTGCGCTGAGTGGCGTCGAAGGTCGAATTTTCACGCCGCTTGGAATCGCATTTATCACGGCTATTGCCGCATCTCTATTGGTATCCCTGACCGTCACACCGGCGCTTGTGACGTATCTCGTTCCCAATATGCCGCGCATGCGTGCTGAGAAGGATGGGTTGTTGGTGCGCGCGATCAAGGCAGTTCAGGGCGTGCTCCTCAAAATCCTCTATCCATTAAGCTATCCCATCATGGCGGTCTTTGCGGGTATTTTTGGCGTTACGCTCTTTTACGCCTCTCAATTCGGCCAAGAGTTCTTGCCGGAGTTTAACGAAGGCGCCATGAACGTCGCCATCACCATGCCGCCAGGAACGTCGCTCCAAGAATCGAATCGCATTGCGACAGTTGCCGAAAAGCTTTTGCTGGGATTACCTGAAGTCGAAAAAATCGGCCGCCGTTCAGGCCGTGCAGAACAGGACGAGCATGTGGATCCTGTAAACTCATCTGAGTTGGAATTCACGCTTCGTGAGTCAGGGAGAAGCCGTGCGGAAATTCTGGAGGATGTCCGAAAGAGACTTGAAGATATTCCCGGCATATTGGTCAATGTCGGGCAGCCCTTGTCGCATCGAATTGATCACGTGCTGTCAGGGGTGCGTGCGCAACTGGCCATTAAGATTTTCGGCGATGATTTGCGCACCTTGCGTAACAAGGCGGCCGAAATTGAATCCCTCGTTGCCGAAGTCGAAGGGATTGTGGACCTCAGCGTTGAGCAAATGGTTTTGACGCCGCATATTCATGTCAATGTGGATCGCGACCGTACGCTCAACCGGGGCATGTCGATCGGCGAAGTTGCGGAATATGCCCAAGTGGCGCTCAACGGTAAAACCGTCAGCGAAATCATTGACGGGCAACAGAGTTATGATTTGGTCGTCCGCTTTGAAGACCGCGCGCGCAATTCGCGCCAGGCCATCAGTAAGTTGCCTGTATGGACACCCCAGGACAGCTTCGTCCCGCTCAATCTCTTAGCTAGTATCGAAGAGGCTAAGGGCCCAAATCTCATCAACCGCGAAAATGGCCAACGCCGGATCATCGTCCAAGCCAATGTGGCGGGCCGCGACATCGTGAGCGTTGTCGATGATATTACAAATGTCATCGCCGCTAACGTCACGCTACCTGAAGGCTACTTCGTCACCTTCGGCGGTCAGTTCGAAAGCCAAGCAAGTGCATTCCGCACGATCGTTCTTCTTGGCTTTGTCGCCTTCATTGGTATGTTTCTTGTGTTGTTCGCTCACTTTAAAAGTGTCAATTTTGCACTTCAAGTCATGCTTAGTATTCCTTTGTCTTTTATTGGTGGTGTCATTGGTGTGATGATTACGAACAACATCATGTCTATTGCGACCATCGTGGGCTTCATTACCCTAGCCGGCATCGCGTCGCGGAACGGCATCTTGATGATTTCCCACTACATGCACTTGCTGCGCCACGAGGGCGAATCATTTGATAAGAAAATGATCACACGCGGAACTCAGGAGCGGATTATCCCCGTTCTGATGACGGCACTTGCAGCGAGCCTAGCTCTCATTCCGCTGCTGCTCGGCGCGGACGAGCCAGGACGAGAGATTTTATGGCCTGTAGCGGTCGTCATTTTTAGCGGTATGGTCTCGAGCACATTTTTGGACCTGACGCTCAGGCCCTTGGTGTTTTGGAAATTTGGTCACAAAGAGGCCATAAGGTTGAAGGAAAGTTGGCAAGATTGAGCAATTCAATAAGACGCGAAGGAGGGAGCCCATGAACTGGAAATTAATTTTGACAATTGTATTCGTTATGAGTGCGCTGGCTGTTCGACTGCCACTACTCGGTATAAATGTGGCGACGGCGGCGAACGCTCAAGAGCACGACCATGAGCACGACGATCATGACCACGATGAGCATGTCGGCGAGAACGCGGATCACAACGATCACGATCATGCCAATACCGCGTCGCTTGCTGCTTCGTGGGAGTTGCTCCAAGAGGACCGTGCGGACATAAAGACCGCAGTGTCTGACGGAAATAGCTCGGAGATTCACGATTTGGGCCTGCGGCTGGAATCAACGGCCGAAGGGCTTGCTAAGCATCGTGCAGAGGTTGAGGAGGGCCAGCAGGAACGGTTTGATTCTTATGTCAATCAGCTCATGACATTGAGCCACGATTTCCATCACTCTGGTGAAGAAGGCGATCTGGAAGAGAGCGAAAAGGTCGCGACCCAAGTAGAGGGCATTATGTTGCTCTTGGCGGCGGTCATGCCAGCAAGTTCGTCGTAAACCGCGAAGCCTGCTGCGCTAACCGACGATCGGGAAGCGCCGGAGTTTGGCGCGTCCCCATAGGCCAAGCACGATGACGAGAACCAAAAGGCCGGCGGCGGAGCGCAAAACGTCGCCGACCATAGGAGCTGGCGGCGGCGTTTGATAGTTGAATATCGGCAATTGCTCGACGTCGGCTGACGTCAGCCATTCACCGTTGATCAGACGGCTAACGAAAAAATCGGCCCAAGCCTCATGAAATGCGTCGACTTGGTCTTCGAAATGGTTGAAACGGAGATAGTCCGTTCCGGAAATCTTGTTCAGCGCTTGCTGCGCCATAATGGCGGGTGACAAATATTGCAGCTGCTCGACCGACGCCCGTTGAGCTTCGGCTTGTTTATCGAATTCTACAAGCAAGGGCTCCACGGACTTCTCGATTGAAGCTTCCTTTGAAATCGTTTGAAGATAAAAATTTGTTCGTGCGGCGGCATTGGGTGCGCCGAATTCCGGATGGTCAAAATAAAAATCTTCAAGTGCTTCCGCTGCGGCTGCGTCGGCGGCCGCGCTTGCCTCGCGCATCTCTGCGGCCAGCATGACACGCGACGGCGCCGGATACAGCGTGTTGGCTGTAAGGCTCACCATGGCCGGAACTAGAATTACAAGCATCAACCAAAAGGCTGCGAGAAAAACGCCATTGGTTGCAGACGAACGGCCATAGGCGTTGACCAGGATGGCCAAACCAAACCAGAACAGACCATAAAGGCTCACGACAACGATCCAAAGTCCGAAACCGATCCAGGTGTCTGCGCTTAACGGATCAATGCCCACGATGATGGCGCAGAGCAAGCCTAACAGGCCAATCGATAACAACAGAAAATAGGTGCGCCATCTGATTTTGGCGCTGATCAATGCGCGCAGGGATACCGGCTGAGAGAGGGATAGCGCTAGGATGCCGCTCTCTTTTTCAGACGACAAAATGTTGTAGCTCAAGATCAAAATAAATACGGGCAGAAGAAATACAATTAGGAATGAAATATCGAAGTGTCCGATTTGCAAAGTGCGCGGGTTTTGCAGTTCGAAGTCGCCCAGAAAGGACAAGCTACTCGCGGCAGTAACTCGAAAATAATACGGGTTAAGGTCGCTTTGGCCGACGGCAAAGGCGGCGAGCGGTGCCGGCTGCATTGCCGCATAGTAGGACAGCACACTAAGGCCCATTGCGCCGGGATCGCCGATCGCCAGAGGCGCTGCATTCGGTTCCGCGCTGGCTTCAAAGTTCTTGAGCGACGATTGGATGGCGTCGATCGTTTGAAGCTCTTTATCGTTCGCCTGGGTAACGTTCTGCGCTTGCAGCGCAATACGGTTTGCGCCGTTGAGTGCGGCGAACGCCATCAAGACGGCGAGGAGACCGATGACGACCCAAGGTAGAGGCGAGCGCCGAAACAGCAACCATTCCCGTGCTAAGGACCCTTCGCTCATTCGAATGCCGCCCTTTTTAGGCGGGACGCTGCAACGACGGCACCAAGTATTGCGACGAACAGCCAAGCCACAATGACGCCGATACTGAAAGCGACAGAAGAAAAGATTTCAGCAAGCGAGCGCGGCTGATAGTTGAATGACGAAACTTCAGCCCATAATTCCGGCCCGGCCCGATATCCCGTATCGCCCGATTGAGAATTGAAGGCGAGATCTTCATTCATTTTGCGCACGAACTGCCTGCGAAATCCTTCAGCGGCATTTGCGAAATGGTGCGCATCCGTCAGGCTCGTTCCGGCAAGTGCTGACGAAATGTTTTGGAGAGCGAGCAGCGGAGACGCCACGGCAAGTGCCTGGAGTGCGCTCTCCTGACTTTCAAATGTTTTTTGCAGGCCGCCGTAGTGCTTGTCAAACACGGCATCGCCCAACTGCTCCATTAAAATAAAGCTCAAGCCCTCGAAGTTAACCGGTAATTCGGCAATCGTGTTGACGCCGTAGCGCTCGAGCGTGCGCTCTTGGAGCTCTCTAATGCGCTGCGTTTGGCTGACCCCGTCAACACCGTTTTCCGTGTCACTTGCAATAGCTTCGGCAAAGGCAATCGATGACGGAGTCGGATAAACATACTCAACGACGGTGGCGCCAAATCGAGGCACGACAAAGGACGATAGAATCCAAAATCCTACGAGGATCACGAGCGCTGTCTGCGCCGTGCGCACGAGGGCCGAGACCATGAGGCTCAGCCCTAGGAAAATAAGCCCGTAAAGTAAATACGTCACAACCAAAATTATGAATCGTGGCAGAGTGTCCGCGCTTCCCGCTGCGACAAGGACAGCGATACCTATAACGGCGGCAAGACCGATGACAAAAGTGAGCGGCAAGGTGATCCCAAGCGCCTTGCCCATGAGAAGCACGCGCGGAGCCGCTCCGACGCTCAATTTCTGGCGCAGCGTGCCTTGTTCCCGTTCGCCCGCGAATGCCGCAAAGCTCAAGAAGATGATGACCAGTGGCAGCAAGAGTTGCAGAACGAAGGCGCCGGTTAAATCACCAAACCGCTGAACGGAAGTCATGTCTGACGCCGGACGGTCCTTGGCAATGTTTTGTTTGTGGGCTTCGAGCCAGATTGAGACGCCGGTGAAATTGGTAACAGCCGAATCGAAATAGGCGAGGGGACCGAGAGGCTGAAACGCGTAGACGCCATAATGGGCAGCCGCATGGGGGTTCTTTTCCTCTTGCGATAACCATTGTTCGTAGATGATGTCTTCGGCAACAGCGCGCTCTTCCACAATTTCGGTGTAGCGCTGCCATCCGGTCAGCACCGCGGCAGAAAATAAAATCAACAGCAACATGGAGGACAGATAGAAGCGGCCGTCCCGTGTCAGTTGCTTGAATTCTTTGCCTGCAACAACGCCAATCATTCGCCTGCGAACTCCGATTTGCAGTTTAAAATCTCGAGTGGATTACCCCAAAGGAACTTCAGTACGGAACATGATTTTGTCAAAGTCGGTTATGAGCGCATCGACTCGCAAATTCCAAGTGCCCGGAATAATGAGTTCGCTGACGTCCCCGCTGTATGTCGAGGGGTCCGTTGATTCAATCTGGACTTCCATTGATTCTAGTCCAGCCGACGGCAATGACCAGTAGGTCGTGATATTCAGCGGCTCGAACGGATCGCCGTTTGTGTCCGTCATATTGACTTCCAAATTGTTGGGCCCGGCCTTACCGGGCGAAAGGCGTACCGTCACCTGATACCCGTCTTTCTCGATCGTCGTTTCGAAGCCTGGAGTAACCCCACCGCCCGTTCGCGCGACGCTTTCGTCGAGTAGACTATCAATCGCGCTTGTCATTTGAACTTGATCGGAAGAATTGCTTGCTTGCGCCATCGTCGAGGAGGCCTGGTCGGCGAGCGCCCGTGGAGGCGTGGTCAAACTTAGCGACGTGGCCATGCCGAAGACTGCGATAATGATGAGCAGCTCAATTGAAATCGTGCGGCGTAAACGTCCAACAGCGCCGGTTGCGCCGTCCGCCAAGGCGGGCGTTAGCCAAAGTTTGTTGGCACCCGCGAGGCCGAGTAAGACGACGAAGAAGCCGAGCTTGACGAGAAGGCGGTTGCCGTAGTCAGTTGAGAACAGTGCCGGGATGGACTCCACTTGGACAAGCGAAATGCCGATGCCGCTCAAAAGAATGACGGCAACACTTATAATCGCCCAAAAAGAAAAGTCGTTGAGCACTTGAGCACCTTCCACAGCTTCCGTAGAACGAACGGACTGAATAAGAGGTAGGAGCGAACCAAACCAAAATGCGACGCACAAGAGATGAAGCCCTACCACCGGCGTCATAAACCAAACAGGATTGGCCGTCGCCGCGTGTCCGGTAACAAGCAGGCCCGAGGTGCTGACGAGCACGCCTAGCAAAATGAGATAGCGCTTGCCGCCGTCAAAGCCCGCGATCAATCCGATGATCAAGAGGATGAGGCCTGCAAGACCCAGCCACAGACTTGGCTGCAAGGTCGTGCCCAGTCCAGTCGACCAGACATTCGGGTCCTGCAGAACTGATATCTCACCACCCAGCATTTCCGCACCGCCGAGGCCGACCGCGGCAACGAATGTTCCAGCGGCAACAATGGCGCTGACGATTCCGGTAAAGCATGCGGTTGCCAAGACTTTTGCGGGCGCTTTAATCAGCAGGCCAAACAAGGCAAGGCCTGTGGCCAAAAGCAAGGCGGCAAACTGCAACGTGCGGTTAAAGGCAACGGGCATCCACCAATTGTTTGACTGTTCTTCGGGCGTGAACGTCATGGCGGCGTCCGTGGCTGCAACGTCTCCGACACTAAACGTGAATGCGCCGCCGACCGGATGAGTATCGGCAGAGACAACCCGATACGTGACGGCGTAATTGCCCTCCGCTAGCTCATCGGCTAGGTCGATGAACATGCTGAAGCCGTCAACCGCTGGCGCGGCCGGGCTGCCGACTTCGGTTCCTGTGTTGTCCAGGACTTTCAAAAAAATGGGCCCAATGTTTTCATTGAAGGTGACCGTGACTCGGCCCGGGGCGACATCGAGCGAGGCTTCCGATTTGGGGTCGGTGTCCATCAGCACCGCATGGGCATGCACGTCTTGGCCATTGGCCAAAACAATCAAACCGATCAGAAGTGAAGCGACGCACTGCAAGACTTGATTGCTGCTAGCTCCTAGAATTTGCCGACATATTCGTAATTCAAATCTCATCGTCTTAATCTCCGCCAAACACCATATGTGCAATACAGCAAGAAAGGTCAGGGCTCACAAGTTAAGTCCTTACCGCCAAAGTTCAGTCGTTCAGTGCCTTCCCCAAAAAGGACGGCCCGAGTGCGCGCGTAGCGTCCGAGTTCTCTTTTACTGGCACAAAAGCGGCAATTTTTAAAGATTGGTTTGACCATAAAATCAAAGCGTGGAAGGTCGGAAAGGCGGCGAATGGCTGATGTTCCCAATATATATTTGTGCCAGACTCAACCGATACACGAGGCGGTCCGCGGCAATCAGCCACAAGAAGGGGCCGGTGAGGTCAAAATGACGGGCACGGATAGCCATCATTCGGCACATCAAGGCCACGATACGTCCTGGGTCAGTTCGGCCCACGCAACTGTCCACTGCCTGACCGGCTGCATGATCGGCGAGGCCTCGGGTCTTGCCATCGGTGTCTCCTTAGGCTTGGGCGTCGTGCTGACCATCGCATTGGCTGTCGTGCTTGCTTACATTGCAGGGTTTGCTCTGGCTATCATTCCCATCATGCAGCGCGAAGGGCTGGGGCTACTGGCAGCGGCCAAAGTCGTGCGGTTGGGAGAGCTGATTTCCATCGGGGTCATGGAGCTGGTCATGAACGGTGTGGACTACTTAGTCGGCGGCGTTCAAGTTATGTCGATCTGGACAGGAACGTTTTGGTTGGGGTTGGCAGTTGCCGGGATCGCCGGTTTTGTCTTTACATGGCCTGTCATGTATTGGCTTCTTAACAAGCAATTGAAAGTTCATCACTAGACGCTCATGTCACAATCGAAAGAAAGAATTCTGCAAGTTGCCAATGAGCGCCGCCACATGGGCGAGGTCAAAGACGCGCTTGGTGACGTTCTACTCCAATCTCAACATAGTGGTGAGCTGCCGACAGAGTTCGTCGATGTGTGCATTGATTATTTGGACTTCGTGATGGTGCGATTCAATCATCACGAACGCCAGAGCTTGATCTTCCTCAAGCGTCATGTGCGCAGCAGCGATACGAAGGACGCCGAAGCGCTGATGTTTCTGGAGACATCGCTCAAAGAGAGTGAAACGCAAATTGAGTCATTTACCAATACCGCCAGACAATGCTTGTCTGACGGCCGCGCGGGCCAAGTGCAGCTCATACAAGCGGGATTAGCCTATGTCGGGTTTCACAATACCACCTTGGCGGGCCGGAAGGATCCGCTCATTAGTCTCGTTAAAAAGTACTCGTCGATGAAAGAATTTCGCCCGCAAGGTGACGCATCTCCAGCGGCCGCAAAGCAAGAACAAATGCTCTATGAGCGTGTCTGTGCTGCGGCACCGGAAGGGCTTGGTTTCGGCGGTTAGCGGTTTGGTGCGATCCGCCATGTCGAGGCCAAGCACCGCTCTTGTCTTTCATTGGCGCTATTGATCGGGCATCCTATTACGAATTGAGCGACAGCATTCATGCTCGTGAGATAACAAGGTGGTGGCGCGCGAAGGACTAAGACCCATGTTTATCAACTTTTGGTATCCAGTCGACAAAGCCGAAAACATCAAGCAAGGCGAAATCCGCAAGATCAGAATGTTGGGGCAAGACTTTGCCGTGTTTCGAGACGAGGCGGGCACGGCGCGCTGCATCAGCAATATTTGCATTCATCGCGGCGGCTCGCTGGCTGACGGCAAGCACAAGGGTAACTGTATTGAATGCCCCTATCATGGCTGGATGTTTAATGGCTCGGGCGCTTGTGAACGAATCCCATCCTTAGGGCCCGATGCAGAAATTCCGAGCAGCGCGCACATCGACGCTTATCCGACGGTTGAAAAGTACGGTTTGGTTTTTGCGTTCTTAGGTGATCTGCCTGAAGAGGAACGCCCACCCATTACCGAATGTGTGGAATGGGATCGAGAAGACTGGCGCGGTCTCGTATTCAATTATCAGTGGAAAGCAAACTATCAGCGTCTGGTCGAAAACCAAGCCGACCCGTCCCATGTCGAATATGTTCATAGCGGAATGGGATTTCAGGGCGAGCGCAAAGAATACAGCGTCCCGAAGTTTGATATTGAAGAAAGTGAGTGGGGTGCGGGCGCCATGACGCGCTTCTATTCGCGCGCCCTACCTGAAAAAGTGATGCGCTCGATGATGGATGAAGGCCAGATGGATGCGGGCGCCGGCTTTTTGGCGATTTCACAAACCTGGACCAAGATTCATTTTAACGAAACCGACCACATGAATCTTTATCTCTATTTCACGCCCATCGACCAATTCAATCTCAACATTTTCTTGGTCGCCATGCGCAATGCCATGCTGGACGAGGAAAAGGACGTGGCCTACAGCAAACGTCTGATGTTCGTCGCCGAAGAAGACCGCGTCGTTGTCGAGCAGCTGGAGCCAATTTTGCCTCCCCCGATCGACACGTGCGAGATGATCGTGCCCGCCGATGACATTTTGATGATCTACCGGCGCAAGCTTAAAGAGTGGGAAGCGCGGGGCTGGCGTATGGATTTGCAAAAGATAGAAGAAGACCGCGGCCGGATCGCCTACGCCATTCCTTCGCCTGACCGGAGGAGCGGAGAAAAATGGCCCATTCCGCCTATACCGACGATTAAGTCGCCAGCGCAGGTGAACGCGGCGGCAGAGTGAGCAACCGGCTTTGATTTGAAGCCGGCTGTCAGAAAAAAGGGCGATCCCGATTCGCCCTTTTATATTAGGTCTCACATTGACCTATTTCGCCACATCAAATCCCGCGTCTTCGATGGCTTGTTCCAGTTGTGCTTGCTGAATTTGAGCAGGGTCGAAGTCAATGTCGACCGTGCCCGCTTCATGGGACGCAGCGACCTCGCCGACGCCGGCATGAGTCGAGAGCGCTTTTTTCACGCTGTTCTCGCAACCACCGCAGGTCATGCCTTCTACTTTAATCTGAACTTTTTCCATTGACTGACTCCTTTTCAAAGATTTTCTTCTTAGTCGGACTTTGCCACACGTGTTTGCAAGAAATTTGGTTTCCACCGGCGCAGCAAAAGTGAGTTGGTCACGACGCTCACGCTGCTAAAGGCCATGGCGGCGCCGGCAATAGCTGGTGTCAACATGCCCATCGCGGCAAGCGGAATGCCGATGACATTGTAGATGAATGCCCAAAAGAGATTTTGTTGGATTTTGCGCCACGTGGCCCGGCTGACCGAAATCGATGCCGCGACAAGCCTTGGGTCGGGACGCATGAGCGTAATGCCGGCGGTCTCCATGGCGATGTCCGTGCCCGTGCCCATGGCGATGCCAACATCAGCCGCGGCCAACGCCGGCGCGTCGTTGATACCGTCGCCGATCATGCCGACAGAGAAACCCTGCTCGACCAGGTCTTGCACCTCTTGCGCCTTATCTTCGGGCCGCACGCCGCCTTTAGCCGTGTCGAGGCCGATCTCGGCGCCGACGGCCTCGGCCACGGCCGGCGCATCGCCAGAGAGCATCAAGGTTTTCACGCCCATTCGGGACAGATCTTGAATGGCCTCGATGGCCTCGGGACGAACGGGATCGGCGATGGCCATAAGGCCTAGCGCCTTTTGGCCTTCGGCAATCCAAATCACGGTCTTAGCTTCACGTTCCCATTGTTGCGCATTGTCAATTCCCGCGGACATGTCGATGTCTTTTTCCGCCATGAAAGTCGGGCTTCCGATCGTAATCTCGCGGCCGCCAAGCCGTGCGGTGACACCGCGGCCGGTAATGCTTTGAAAGTCAGCGATCGGATCAAGGCTCAAACTATTTTCAGCCGCTCTTTCAATAACGGCGCGAGCAAGGGGATGCTCGCTGCCCTGTTGCACGGACGCGGCGACTTTCAATAATCGCGCCTCGTCCCCGTCCAAGGCCCTCAGCTCTACAATCTTTGGCTTGCCCTCAGTGAGCGTTCCAGTCTTGTCAAAGATGATCGCGTTGAGGCGGTGAGCGAGCTCAAGGGACTCAACATCTTTGATGAGAATGCCGGAGCGTGCGGCGGCGCCCGTGCCGGTAACAATGGCTGTGGGCGTCGCGAGCCCGAGCGCGCAGGGGCACGCGATGACCAAGACAGAGACCGCCGCGATCAATGCACTCTCGAAATTTCCGCTGACCAGCATCGTAATCGCAAACGTCACGACAGCGATCGACACCACGACCGGCACGAAGATTTCCGCGATGCGATCGACTAAGCGCTGCACCGGCGCTTTGCCGGATTGAGCGTTTTCAACCAATCGAATGATTTTTGACAAGGTCGAGTCTTCGCCGACAGCGGTGGCTTCAACTTTGAGCAGACCGGTGCCGTTGATCGATCCGCCGGTCACATGGTCGTCTTTGGTTTTCAGCACCGGCAAACTTTCACCAGTAATGAGCGCTTCGTCCAATTCACTTTGGCCATCGACCACGCGGCCATCTACGGGCACCCGTTCGCCGGGGCGAATGACAATCACATCGCCTCGGATCACATCGGAGACCGATAATTCAACTTCTTGGTCGTCGCGCAGAACACGCGCAGTTTCGGGGCGCAGGTCCATGAGTTGACGGATCGCCGCGGTGGTGCCGCGTTTGGCGCGGGCTTCCAAATATTTGCCGAACAGGACGAGCGTGATAATGACGGCGGCGGCTTCGAAATAAAGCTTGCCTTCCGCGGCTTCACCTAATGTCGCCATGAGATAGAGGCTGTAAGCGAATGCGGCGGTCGTCCCCATGGCGACGAGCACATCCATGTTGCCGGATTTGGCGCGCAGAGCTTTAAAAGCGGCTTTGTAAAAACGCGCGCCAATGAAAACTTGCACGGGATAGGCAAGCGCCAATTCCATCGCTGGCATCAAATGAAAATTAAAGCCCGAAAATTGCGCGGCCATTTGTGCGACTAATGGCGTCGTCAGCAAAGCGGAAATAATTAAAATTCGCTTTTGCTTGTCGAGGTCGGCTTGTTCCTTGGCTTTGAATTCATCGTCGGCATCGGCTTGCGCATCGGTATCGGAAGAGATACGGGCCTCGAATCCGGCTTTCCGTACCGCCTCGGCTAATCCGTCGAGCGTGGCAGTGTTGCCGACGCCTTTTACTTCCGCACGTTCAATCGCGAAATTGACATTGGCATCGAGCACGCCGGGCACGCGGCGCAACGCTTTTTCCAGGCGCGTCGAGCACGCGGTGCACGTCATGCCGTCGACGCCGAATGAAAAACTTTTTTCGGGAATTTCAAAACCGGTCTTCTGCACCGCTTCGGCAATGCCGGAAACAGATATTTCTTTGGGATCGAATGAAACGTCGGCACGCTCAAGAGCGAAGTTGACGTTTGCCGTATGAATGCCGGGCCGCTTCGACAAGGCTTTTTCAAGCCTGGTCGCGCATGCGGTGCACGTCATCCCGGTGACCGGAAAGTCAATTTTCTTATCCGTCGTCGGGGACGCGTCGGCGCGCGCCGTTTCTAACTCAGTATCTGCAAGGGCCATTCGGTGACCTGTGTCGGAGTCCGTTACGCCTCTAGTGTTACCCCTATATAAGGGTTCCAGTCACTGGAGTTTCAAGATGCCAGAAAAATGGCCGAAGACAGTCAGTTTTGCGGTGGCCTATCCGCAAAAGGCTGCCCGCCGAAGCGCTCGGGGTGAGTCACAGGGGTGATGCCGACGAAATCCTCGTCCATCACGCCGAAGGCCTTGCCGATGGTCGTATCGTCATCGAGACATTGAACCGTGAGCAGCCCAACGTCGGCCCGGGTTATTGTGCCGATAAGCGTTGGATCCTCATTCAACAAGCCTTTGCCGGTTGCGGGTTCCGACGTGAGAGCCCCTGGACGGACGATGGAATAGTCCAGGCCGCTCGCTTTCAAGTGATCTTCGGCCACCGTTTTAAGTTTGATGGCTTTACCTAAGAACTTTTGCGCAGGAGGTGGTAATGCATCCCAGCTTTCGCCGCAGCCGATTGCGGTCACCATGATAAAGCGTTTGACGCCCGCCGCTTTCGCGGTATCGACTGCGTTGATGTTGCCGTCGAGGTCGACTTTGCGGTCGTCGCGCGGCGGCCCGCCAAGACTTGAAACGACGGCCCTAAAGTTTTTACCGTCAAGCGCAGCATCGAGACTTGCGCGATCCATTGCGTCACCGATGACGACCGTCGCGCCGATGGCGTCGAGGTCTTCGCGCACCGAGCCTTCGCGCACCAATGCCGTGACTTGATCACCACGGCCTCGTAACACCTTTGCGATCTCTAAACCGGTTGCCCGTGTTGCCCCTAAAATGAAAATTCCATCATCACTCATTTCTATGGTTCCTCAGCTTGCAATTGCGCACGGCGGCTATAGAGAACGAACGCAAAGATCATAACGGCGGCATTGACTGTCCCAATTAGAATGTAGGGCGCAGCGGGTCTCCACAAGTCAAATAAGTAACCACCGACGGACGTTGAAAACAGAATACCTAAAGTCGCAAAGAAACTGAACGCTCCTACGACGGATCCTCTTATGTCGGCGCGGGCTTCTTGTCCGATCAAGGCCTGGCCTGCGACCAATGTGCTCGCTTCGCCAACCCCAAGCAGCGCTGCGGTCACGAACATTTGCGATCCTAACGGATCATGAACGAAATAGGTCGACCAATAGGCGATCGCTGCAAGTCCCATGGCAATGCCAAGGCCCAAAACGCGATCGATACGATCAATGAGGGTTCCTGCAATCGGCGACCAAAGGATCACCATGCCTTGCACCATGGCAAAGACCGGACCGAATTTTGCCATGGCCTGGCCAGGACTAAGTCCGCTGGCCACACCGGCTTGTAAGAACCAAAGAGAGGTAAACGTGCCGACCACGACGACATCACCGCGCGCGGCAAAGGCCGCGGAAAATGCAAGCGCAAGCTTAGGGTTGTTTTTCGCTTCTCCCATGCCTTCTTTGATGAGAGTTGCAATTCCGGCCTGTCGTTTTTCCGTGCTTTCCGATTGACCGCGCTTGAGTCCGAAGTGGGCTACTGCGGCTGCCATAAGGGCAAGTACCGCGACCATCCAAAACCACAAACGCCCGGCTGATATCGCATCGTAGCCCGCATCTTGGAGCCAGTTGGGCACTTTTGTGAGTGTGAGCGACACCAGCAAGAGCACGCCGGCCCCTTGGGCAAACGCAAGCGCACCCATGAGCTTGCCGCGCGATGCGTTCGTCGGGTAGTCCGCCGCAACAGTGGCCATCATGCCGCCATAGGCGGCGGCGCCGACAGCCACCATGGCTCTCATAAAGAAGAGTTCAAACGGCTGTGTTGCAAGCGGATAGAGAAAAATACCCATGGCTACAAAAACAAACCCGACTGCAAAAACCGGGCGCCGCCCGACCTTGTCGGCCAGGGCGCCTAAAGCACCGATTATCATCAAGACGATGATTTCTTGCAGGAACGTCAAGTTGCCGCTGAGCGATCCTTGCGCTCCGCGAGGTACGCTCAAGTGCTGCTCTAAGATGTAGGGTTGGGCGACGTTGAGAAAGACAAAGCTTGCCAGGCCCAAAATGCCAACCACGAAAAAGGCGAAAACGTTTTTGCCTCGAATCCCGGGCGCCAGTTCAATGGGTCCTAGTCTTAAGTTGGCATCGGTCATTGTTCTGTGCGTAATCTCTGACTAGGATTTTGTCCGCGAACGATCGGTGGGATGGCGGATTGAGAAGGAGACTTGGGAGGTCTCAGCATGAGGGCGGGACGTTACACCCAGCGGGTCGTATCCTGAACCGTTTCATGGGCTGTGACCAAAAGAAATTCGCGGCTTCGGGCCGCTTGTCATCAATTGCAATTTTCAATAACTGACTTGGGAAGGATCACGATGTCATTCTTAGAATTTACGCGCCGCAATCTCGTCAAGAAATTGGGACTAGCAGGATTGGCCGGCGCCGCGACAAGCGCTTTTTCCTCCTCAGAAGTGACATCAGTCGAACGCACCCTCGACTTTACAAAGCCTGAAGATAATCTCATTGGCGTCGTCAAAATGAGTGGCAGTCTCGAAGAAGAAGACGTGCCCCATTGGTATTACGGCACGATCTACGGTTTGGTCGATGGGTCGGCGCCGCAACCGCTTTACGATCTTGAAGGCTCTGAGATTTCTTACTTTATTCGTCAGCCCGACGGCGCATTTCATTCCTACATCAATACGATCAGCTACTTTCGCGACTATCGAACGCGCGAAATCTTGCAGACCTTTGATAATCCCTATACGGGCGAGACCAACGAGGTGAAGCCGAATTACATCGAAGGAGGCGGACGCTATCTGCACTATTCGGTGGGTGGTATTCGGATTTCCGGCACTCTCGACATCGTGCCCGACAAGCCGCTCTTGATGAAATGGACCGAGCTTGGGGATCACACGATGGTCAACACCGAACGCAGTTATCCGCCGGGGGTCGTGCGCGGCGAAGCGCAGGCGGGCCATTGCCCTACTCGCGAACTACACAACCCCAACATTCCCAAAGTGATCAACGCCTTTGGCGCGCCGACCTATATGGCAGCCTGGCCCAAATGGATGAACATGGAAGGTCATGAAGGCCGCGTCATCTGGTCTGTGGTGGCGCGCAAAATAGCGCGGGTCGAAGATTATCCATCCGAGTTCTTGGGATTGCTTGAAAAGAACTATCCGGAAAAGCTCACGGCGAAACCTTCAGCTTGAGTAACCCGGTCGGCCCGCCTACTGGACTCAGGTCGGTGGGCCCTCGCAATTCCACAAGGCATGCTCTTTTATGGAGCCAATGAAAAGTTAAGGAGAAATGGTGATGGCGAAATTTCTAGATCAAATGCCCGAAGGGTTTAGTCCCGGCCCGCTCGATATGGGCAAGCCGCTCGATAACCAAGTTGCGATGTTAAAAATGCAAGCCGACCTTTCGGGCGAGCAGCGCCTCGGCGGCTTCGGAGGCTATGCTTGGGGTTGGATCCCAGGTGAATCCAACCCTCTGCTGTTCGGGACATACGGCATTGGCTGCAGCCGGCTTGAATATCACGATGGTGAAAACGGTTGGCGCTTCTATCACCGCGAAGTTCTCTACTACACCGATCCCAAGACGGGCGAAGTGCTTCAGACGTGGAATAACCCGATGACGGGACAAGAAGTCGAAGTCATGCACATTCTGAATGACCCGGTGCACCGCTTCTATCCGCTATCGGGAGGACGTTTCGCGCCGCCTTATCCTTTCAAGCTGCACGGCGACGATCTGATTTTTCAAATGGACATCTTCCGGGCGCAGGAAAATCCCATCACCCGTAAAGATTATCCGCTCCATTCCCAGCAAGACGTTTATCAGTCGGCAGAGCTTTGGTCGATTTGCGGGCGTATGAGCGAAGTGAACGATCCCGAAGTAACAAAAGCCTCATGCCACACATCATGGGGTCGGATTTCCATGTGGTTGCCATTTATGGAAATGGGCAATCGTCCCGGGCACATGGTCTATCACAGCCACACCTTCGGTATGGAAAGCCCGAAGGAACTACCTAAGGTCATTCTCGACTATACCGAGAAGAACCATCCGGAATATTTGACAGCTCCGACCGAGTGGGATGGCGGCCGACAGGAAAACAGCTGGACGGTGTCTCAGAAAATCATTGACGACCGCCGCGCCGCCGGCAAAGTCCACGGCCAAAGCGTTTTCGGCGTGTTTAAATAGTCACATCTTTATTCTAACAATAAGGCGCGTCGCCTTCATGCGGCGCGCCTTTTTTAGCGTGGCGCGTCGCCCGCAATCGTCGTGCGTAACATGTGGCGGGTGTATTTGGGATCGTAGTCCGTCGCGTGATGCATGGCGCAGCGATTGTCCCACAGGACGAGATCGAATTGATGCCAACGGTGTTGGTAGATGACGGCCATGTCGGTTGCGTAGGAAAAAAGCTCTTCCAACAAAGCTTTGCTTTCGGTCTCCTCCAAACTTTCGATCACGTCAGTAAAACCTGGATTGACGTACAACGCTTTGCGCCCCGTCTCGGGATGCGTGCGCACGATGGGATGCACGGCGCCTTTCAATTGCGCTTCTTGCTCCGCTGATAGAGGGATACGTGAGCTGCTTTGGTCTTGTTGAATTTGCGTGTAGTTGAATTGATGATGCGCATGCAAGCTCGCGATGCGTTCTTTAAGTTCGTCCGGCAATGCATCGTAAGCTTTGTACGAATTCGCAAACATCGTATCGCCTTCGGCGGGCGGCACTTCGAGCGCATAAAGAAGAGACGCCATAGGTGGTTCGGGCTCGTATGACACATCTGTGTGCCAATAGCGGCCGGCGTCTTCGATGCCGACCGGTTTGCCATTCACTTTCTTATTCGACACGACGAGTAGTTCGGGATGATTTTTGTGGAGATATTGCGTCAGGACGTGGCCCTTAATCGGTCCGAAACGGCGACTGAAGTCGATCTGATCTTGAGGCGACAAATGCTGATCGCGAAACACGAGGACCAAGTGATCCGAGAACAACTTCCGTACGCGATTGAAAGTTGCGTCATCCAGTGACTGCGCCACGTCTAAGCCGATGATCTCCGCACCGAGAACAGGGGAAAGAGTCTGTACGTTAAATTCGGTCATGGACCTCTACACTTGAGCAAATCCAATTTAGCTTGGCGCGAACCCCGTGAGTCTGCCATATAGGGGCAAGTCGTCAAAGACGGGGCACACTCAAGGGAGCAAGGGAGACTATTATGTACCAGTCCAAAGTCACCGATAAGGTTTTCGATTTCAACCGGCGCAACGTTCTCATGGGCGCCGCGGCGGGAGCCGCTGGGTTCGCCGCGCCATGGTTGGCGCCGCGGCAAGCTCGTGCGGCCTCTCATAGTGCGCTTGATCTGGAAGATCCCAAGACCAATCTTCAAACGCTTCTTAAAATTCAAGCGGACCTTTCCGGAGATCAAGTGATTGGCGGCTTCGGCGGTTATGCCTGGGCTTGGGTTCCCAATGAAAAAAACTTCTTGCTGTTTGGCACTTATGGCATTGGGGCATCGCGTCTCGAATATCTCGAAGACGAAGAAGCCTATCGATTCTATCACCGCGAAGTCCTTTACTATCTCGACCCCCGGACCAATGAAATCCTCGAGACTTGGAAAAATCCAATTACGGATCGAAACGTCGAGGTGCTGCATATCTTGAATGATCCGGTGCATCGGCTCTACCAGCTCGAGGGTGGGCGCTTCTCGCCGCCTTATCCCGTGCAAGTCTATAACGACGACATTGTGTTCCAGCTCGACATTTTTAGAGCCGAGCCAACCAATCCGATGTCGCGGGAGGAGTATCCGCTTCATTCGCAGCAAAACGTCTATCAATCATGCGAGCTTTGGGGGAACTACAGCCGTCTGAGTGAAGTGAGCAATCCGGATGTCACCTCGGCGTCTGCCCACACCGCTTGGGCGCGGGTTGGCATGTGGTTGCCGTTCATGGAAATGGGTAATCGGCCCGGTCACATGGTCTATCACAGCCAGTCGTTCAAGCTCATGGGCGGTGTGTCGGAGCTGCCGAAAAACATTCTCGAATACACCGAGAAGAATCATCCCAAATATTTGGAAGCGCCAAAGAAATGGCAAGACTTAGCCCTTAATGAGAACACTTGGTCGTATTCTAAGAAGGAAATCGATAAACGGCGCGCCGACGGCCGCACCGGCAGCGTGTTCGGTGTCGAAGAAGGCTAGCCTTTTAGCTCTTTGAGTTCGGCCAATACCGGCATGGCCTCGAAATCTTTTTCGCTCAAACGCTCCCACTCGATTCTGAGTGGGGGTGCGGGCGGGGTTTCGATTTCGATAATGCGCCCTGGCGTGACCACGTAGCTCAGCGGCAAATCGTTGCTCGCTTGGGGAAATCCGTCGACCAATTGCACATCGTGAACCGTCGTCGCGACCGGCACGGGCTTGTGTGCTAGCTCTGCCAATATGGCAAATTCGATGTCGCTGTAGCCGGCGCCCTTGCCGCAGCGGTAGCCAGTCGTTGTGACGGCGACCGAACCGCACACAATGGCGTCCAGTTGGGGCAGCTCGGCAAGAGCGACGTCTTGTGCATAGGGGCGGCATTGCGACATAGTTACGGCTTTTTTGATTTGATCAGGTTCGAGGCGGGCCGGATCGAATTTCATGAAACCGGCAGCGAGGCGCGGCGTGGGCACAAAGACCGTGATGCCCCGGCGCAAAGCTTCGGCGCGCACGGGACGCTGAGCCGAATCCGGATTGACCTTGATGGCTTTGGCGTTTGCGAATACGTCAATTGTGAAAAGGCGTTTGGCGGCGTCAACTGCGCCTTTGAAGTTCGGAATTCGGCCGTGGGGTGGAAAAGGAAAGGCGGCGAGTTTGTTCAGCTCGAGTGCGGTCCAAGCATGGTGGCGCGCGTTATCCTTGTTTGAAAAAATCAACTGCCTGTCGGCCATGGCTAGGTTTTAGTGGTCTTTTTCCGTTTCAATTCAATTTCGTTGTGCGCCAAATCGAAATAGCTACCGGCATGAAACAGCAGCGGTTCCCTATCCGCGCTCTTGTACCGCATGACCCGGCCAAGCAGGATCAGATGATCGCCTCCGGGATAGCGCGCTTCAGTCGCACATTCAAAATGCGCAAGACATCCATTGATCAGAGGAACGCTCTCAAGGCCGTACGATACCGCTAGACCGTTGAACTTATCCTCGGAAGCTTGAGCGAATAGATGGGCAAGATCTACTTGATCTGCACACAGAACGTTAACGCAGAAGTGTTCCGCCTTCTCAAATACGTCGATGCCGTAACTTGTGTGCGCGATGCTCCAAAGAATGAGCGGGGGGTCTAGCGAAACTGAATTGAACGAGTTGACAGTCAGACCGACTTTCTCGCCGGCCCCGTCTGATGTCGTTACGATGGTGACACCGGTTGCAAATTGTCCGAGTGAAGCGCGAAGCTGTTCTTGTGACGGATCGCCGCTGGCCAATCCAACGTCGGAATGGCGTGAGACACCAATCTCATCAATCGCTCTATTGAGCGATAATTCACTCGTCTCGTTGTCTTCGGGCATCCGTAGTCCTCAGTCGAACGACGCTGTTCGGTAGCCCCCGGAGCGAGCGGACAGATTGATGGACCGCGGCACTCAGGCTTTGTCTTCTTGTGATTAAGAGAGATAATGAGTAGAGAGCAAACCCGGTGATAGCGACGACCGCTCAGTGACCGATGAGCGGTCGATTCTTGAACCAGGGCGCGCCATTCCTTGTCGCATTCTGCTGAGTCAATCGAGATTGACGCATGGCAACACATACCGTCCCCGATTCAGAACCAAGCAAGGAATCGACTCGGCCGATCCGAGCGCTCTTGCGGGGACTTGAGGCGCTACAGTCCTTGAACGAGCAAAACGGCGTGACCGTCACTGAAGTCGCCAATTTGACAAAATTGCCGCGAACTACGGCCTATCGCATTCTGGAGACGCTACGCGTCGGGGGCTATGCGGTGCGCGATCCGGTCGACGAACGGTACCGACCGACCATAAGAGTACGCCGTTTGGCAGAAGGATTCGAAGACGAAGCCTGGATCCGCGAAATCGCCCGTCCACTCATTCAAGATCTTTGCCGTGAAGTGATTTGGCCAATTTCTATATCGACGCTTTCCGGCGGTTCGATGCTGGTGCGTGAAACAACTGACAAAGCTAGTCCATTGGCCTTGGAACGTTATTCGGCCGGTTTTCGGATTCCAATTCTGGTAACGGGCGGTGGACAAGTCTATTTGGCTTTCTGCAGCGATGAACAGCGTGAAACCATTCTAAAACTTCTCTCTGAATCGCCGGAGTCCGACGACGCATTAGTCAAAGAAACAGAATTAGTCGGGCGCATCATTCAAGAGACGCGTCACAACGGTTACGCAAAAAGTATGCGGCCTTTGCATGGTGAGAATTCGATAGCCGTGCCGATTTTTGCGAGCGAAGCGTTACTCGGCTGTTTGACCATGCGCTACATGGTGACGGCCATGACGCCTCAGCAGGCTGTCGAAAAATATGTCAGCCGCTTGCAGCAAACGGCGTCTGCCATCGGTAAAGCTTACATCAAGGTGAAACGGGCCGATCAGGGTTAACGCGTGGGTGCGGCAGAGCGAAGCGCCTAACCCGCCGGCAGCTCATGCAGCGCGGAATTGCGTGCGCACTGGCAAGAAACAACGACCGAAGGCAGGATTAGTCAAGCCGTACCCATGGACAGACCGCTTGACAGCCTGGCAAAATCCTCCTTTGTTTCTGTCAGCCTGGCCCCTCAGCAGCCCGTCACTTTAAACTCCGAATGGCTCGCCAATGATGAGCTCACAGGTGACAAGAATTCAGGACGCAGACCAACCTTTATCGTTGACTTAGCAAAGGCAACTCCCATGTCAGACGCCGCACAAACGCAAGACTCCAATGTCGCCTCAATTGGCAGCAACTCCGCCCTCCAAAGCCTGACAGAGATTTTGGAGCCCTCTCGCGTGCTAACCGGCGACGACGATCGAATTTTCTTTAGTCAAGATGTTTACAACCAAGGCGAGACGGCGCTCGCCGTCATCCAGCCGCAAACCACCGACGAGCTCGCCGCGGCGGTCAAAGCAGCCACGGATGCAGGAATCGCCGTTTTCCCGCGCGGCGGAGGTATGTCGTACACGGACGGTTACATTCCATCCGTTGCCAAGAGCATCATCGTTGACACTTCGAAGATGAACAAAATCACAGAGATCAACGAAGACGACATGTACGTCACGGTTCAGCCTGGCGTCACTTGGGGAGAACTCTATGAAGCGCTAAAAGCCAAGGGTTTGCGCACACCATTTTGGGGACCTTTCTCCGGTAAGTTTGCAACCGTCGGCGGATCGGTTTCGCAAGGAGCAGTGAGCTTTGGATCCGGCGATGCGGGAACTTCGGCGGATTCGATCATGGGGCTTGAAATCGTCACAGCTGAAGGGGACGTTATAAAGACGGGTGCAGGCGGCGGCGAATTCGGCCGGCCGTTTTTCCGGCACTATGGTCCGGACTTGACCGGTATCTTTTGTGGCGATGCCGGCGCGCTCGGTATTAAGGCGGAGATCTCTCTGCGTTTGCTTAAGACGTTTCCCGAAGTCATGGCGCTGTCCTATAAGTTTGATAATTTTGAGACGATGGCGCAGGCGATGATCAGGGTTGGCCGCGATGTCGTCGCCTCGGAAGCCTACGGTATGGACCCAATCCTCAACGAAGTGAACTTGGGCCGGACCGAAGCTGCCGGCAAAGTCTCTCAGGTCAAGAGCTTGCTTGCTGTCGGAAAGGCTGGGCGCGGAGCCATGGACGGCATTAAGGAAATGGCCAAGGTGGCAATTGCCGGAACGTCAGTTTTTGAGAATATTCAGTATGCGGCTCACTATTCGCTCGACGGTTTGGACCTTGCCAGCGCACAAGCAAAAGCGGTGCGCATTCGAGCCGCGTGCGATCCGCACGGGACTGAAATGGAAAACACGGTGCCCAAAGTTTTTCGGGCGCAACCGTTTCAGCCCATGAACAATATCATTTTGCATCCGACCGGTATGCGCTGGGTGCCGATCCACGGCATCTTGCCATTTTCGAAAGTGCTGCCGTTCCATAAGGATCTCGATGCGGTCTATGACGCGTACGCGCAAAAAATGTCCGACAATAAGGTCATTAAAGCCGCAATGTTTACGACCGTGCCAAATGGCTTTCTTTACGAGCCGGTCTTTTACTGGGAAGACAGCCGCGAGCGCTTCCACGAACGCATGATGGACAAGGAAGTCCAGGATGCCATGGCGGTATTTGAAACCAACTTGGAAGGCCGTGCCCTGGTTCAGGAAATGAAGGGCAAGATCATCGACGTCTTCCACAAGCACGGCGCGATTCACATGCAAATTGGTAAGCTCTATCCACTCTTGCGCAATCGCAACGCGCCCTCTGTCGCTCTCCTGCGCTCAATAAAAGCGCAAGTGGACCCCAAGAACTTGATGAATCCGGGCGCCCTCGGACTTTAACGTTTCGGCTGATGTAAGGCGCTGTCTGGCCCATTCAGCGGTTGCGGCCTTCATCGACCGCAGGTCGGACAATTCTAGGACTTCGAATAGGTTAGGCTTTGCCGGATACCCATTGTGACCAATGGCGCCGCCACAAATCATCAGAATTAGGCCCAAAATGTCCGTAACGGCGATCGATAAAGGTTTGAAAGAGTCTCACGACATTGAAGAGACCCTCATTCAAGGCGTCCGTACATATGGGCCGCGGTGGAAGGCTCGCACAGCCGAAACCGATCGGCTGTGCCGGCTTCCCGACGAGACGATGGCTGAGCTCCATGAGATTGGGGTCCTGAAGCAGTTCCAACCCAAGGCCCATGGGGGCCATGCCTTGGATTGGGGATCGATTATTCGCGTCGGCGCGGAAATCGCGCGTTTCTGCCCGTCGACGGCCTGGATTCATTCAATCGTGGGACTTCATACATGGAACGCCGGGCGATTTCCTCACCAGGCGCAAGCTGAAATTTTTGCCGATCAGAACGTGTTGATCGCGACAGCTTTTGCCGGTGGCCGAGACGTTGACGTGACCCCGTTAGACGGCGGCTTTCGGGTGAACGGACAGTGGCGCTTTTCAAGCGGGGTGACGCAAAGCCAGTGGGCCATTGTCGGCGCACAGCCATCGGACAGCACGCTTGAAAATCATGAATTTACGCTCTTCGCGTTGCCTCGAGAGGACTATACCCACAACAATATTTGGGACGTCTCGGGACTCCGAGGAACCGGTAGTAACGATATCATCATTGACGATGCATTTGTTCCTAAGCATCGCACGATGGTCAACTCCTCCCAAGACAGCGGCCCCGGTCCTAATGATAGTCCGCATGAAGAGTATATTTATCACGTTGAAGTCCAACCTTATTTCGGCACTAACCTCCTCGGGCCGCTTCTTGGAACGGCGAAAGGGGCCTTTGAGGAATATATTGAGATTACGAAGAAAAAGATCGGGCTGATGTTCGGCGAAAAAATTATCGAACAGGCACCGGTTCACACGCGCATTGGCGAATCCGCCGCCGAGATCTACGCGGCCGAAGCATTAGCGAACAAGATTATAGATGTACTTCATTCGGCAGGTGTAGCGCACCGGCGTATTACAATGGCGGAACGTGCCGACATCAAAATCAATATGTCGATGGCGTCGCACCTTGCTTTGTCGGCCATTGAACGATTGATCAAAGTAATGGGGGCCTCCGGGCTGACGAACAATAATCCCGTCCAACACTATTTCAACGATTTGCGGGCCGTTGCGGCACATCAAGGATTTGCTTGGGACCAAAATATGGCGCCCTATGGCCGCTGGGCGCTCGGCTTGCCTACGGGGCAGGTGGCTATAGACACCGCGCCTGCTGGCCGGACGGAGTTGTTCGACTAGATCGGCAACGAGCGCCGTTTCGCTCAGTAGGATCACGGCATGGCAGGACCGATCGCGGCCGGTATCACGTCAATGGACATTGACCGGTCCGGTAACAAGTTAGGTCCTATTTGGTTGGTGCCCGGCATCAGCTATCTCAACGTCTACACGTTGCTTTTTGCTGCTTTTGTCAGCATCGGGCTGAATTCGTTTCTCAATGCGTTTCAACCCTACATCCTTACCGAACATTTGAATATTTCGGCGGGTACCGATCTTGTGCCCGGCGAGCAAGGGCGCGTCACAAGCATTCTCAGCGTCATTCAAGAGATTATGATGATCTCGCTTTTGGGACCTATCGGCGCGCTCGCGGACAAAATTGGCCGCCGCCCAATCTTTGTTGCCGGTTTTTGCTTGATTGCAATTGGCTACGTGCTTTATCCAACTGCAACGTCCTTACCCATCCTTTATGGCTACCGCTTCATATACGCTTCAGGAGCTGCGTGCATTGTCGCGATGTTGGCGACCGTCATCGCCGATTACCCGCAGAATGCAAGTCGCGGCAAATTGATCGGTGCGTGTGGGGCGCTTCAAGGGCTGGGCGTCGTCATTAGCATATTTACTCTGATGCGGTTGCCTCAGTGGTATTCGGCCCTAACAGGCGCCGATGGCGTATGGGCCGGCCGCTACGCGCTTTGGACTGTGGCACTCATTTGCCTGTTCGTTGCCGTCGTCTTGCGGATCGGCCTCAAAGCAAGTGTGCCCCATTCTGATTCCAAACAGGACAATTTTTTCGATTTGTTGAAGACGGGATTTTGCGCGGCGCGCAATCCGCGCATCGCTTTGTCTTATGGCGCAGCAATGATATCCCGCGGCGATTTGGTACTGGTCAGCACGTTCTTTGCTCTGTGGCTCACCCAAGCGGGTATTGCTTCGGGATTAAGTCCGCAGGAGGCGAGCGGGCGCACGGGCATGTTTTACGGCCTCGTGCAGTTGTGCGCGTTGTTTTGGGCTCCGGTCATGGGCGTTTTGATTGATCGCATCAACCGCGTGTCGGCGTTGTGTATCGCCGCGGCCTTGGCAGCGGTCGGCTATTGTTCGTTGGGTCTCGTCACGGACCCGATAGGTCCTCAAATGATTGTGGCTGCCGTTTTGTTGGGTATGGGTGAAGTGAGCGGAGTTTTGGCCTCACAAGCGCTGATTGGACAAGAGGCACCTGACCGCGAACGAGGATCGGTCTTCGGCACTTTTGGTTTTATCGGGGCGTTGGGAATTTTAGTGGCCGTTAGCGTCGGCGGCTATCTATTCGACATTTGGGCGCCGTCGGCACCGTTCGTCGTCATGGGGATTGGAAATCTTGTGTTGTTGGTCGCCGCCGTGATCGTGCGCGTCAAATGGGGCGAGGAGACACCGTCTGAGAGCGCCCCAGCTGGCGACGCCGCGACGGAGGCGCGTTTCACAGCGCCTGCCGCGGGCTCCGAAGACGGCGGCAACAAATAAGGCGCGGCGTAGACCGACAGGACAGCTCCAGAATGAGGGCGAATTGCCACCTGTTCTCCCGGCAGCGCCTTTGTTAATTTGGCGTAGAATGATTGAAATGAGGGGAAAGCGATGAACAGCGGCAAAAGAATTCGGCATGCCCGAGTAAACTTACTGAACCGGCGCCAAACCTTGAAGTTGGGCGGCGCAAGTGCACTGGCCTTGGGGTTGGCGGGGTGCAGTGGCAATAGCCAGGAGCGATCCGACGTTATTGTCATTGGCGCTGGCTTGTCGGGGCTTCACGCGGCCATGCTTCTTGAAGCCGAAGGGGCCAAAGTCACAGTTCTCGAAGCCAATGAGAGGATTGGCGGCCGCATTTTTTCCCAAGATGATATTCCCGGCAATCCGGAAGCCGGTGGTATGCAAATCGGCGCCATGTATGCCCGCGTGCGCAGTGTCGTCGATGAGCTCGGTCTTGAGATGTATGACCCGGCACCGGAATTTCCCAGCACTGGAATGATATTGGGTGGCCAATCAGTCGCGCCGCAGGATTGGGCCGAGTCGCCCGTTAACAAGACCGTCGGCCCCGAACGCGCAATGCCGCCGTTTGCTTTGTCGCGACTCTATGTTTCCACTGACAATCCGCTCGCCGAATTGGATTCATGGCTCGAGTCTTCCAGCGCAGCGCTCGATGTGCCGTTTGATCAATATTTGAAATCTAAAGGTGCCTCCGACGAAGCCATTCGTCTTCTAGAAATACCGAATGTTGCGGATACGATCGGCCAAATCTCGGCGCTCAGCGAACTGCGCAAAGATCGCATCAACCAATTCGAAGCGGCAAATGGAATGTTTAGTTTCCTTAAAGGGGGTATGTCGCGCTTGCCCGAGGCCATGGCCACATCGCTCAACACTGAGGTGCAGCGCGGCAAAAAGGTTACGGCAATTTCGAATGGCGACACGCTGGCCGAAGTGCAGTGCGAGGATGGATCGAGCTATACGGCGGATTTCGTGATTGTAACGCTTCCCTTCACGGTCTTGCGCGATGTCAAAATGGATCCGCCGCTTCAAGGCGCGCAAGCTGACGCCGTTAATTCGTTGCCGCTGTCGCAGGTGACGCAGGTCTTCATGTCGATAAAAGAACCTTATTGGGAACAAGACGGCATGCCCGGCTCTATGTTTACGGACGGTCCGCTGGAGCGGCTATGGACATTGCCTGGGCCCAACAGCGCGACTGAACTTCTTTGGATTTTCATGAACGGCGATCGCGAAAAGCCGCTGCGCGGCATGAGCAATGAAGATATCGTCGCTTTTGCCTACGATGAACTTGTGAAATTGCGGCCGTCGGCTGAAGGCCGCGTCGAGCCCCTGAAGGCGTGGTCGTGGAGCAATAACCCCTATTCGAAAGGGGCTTATGCTTACTTCGCACCTGGCCAAATTAATGCGTTCGCCTCCGAAATGGCGGCTCCCGCCGGCCGGCTGCACTTTGCCGGTGAACACACGGCGGAGCTGCAAACGGGAATGGAAGGTGCCATGGAATCTGGCGAGCGTGCGGTCTTTGAAGTTCTCGATCAATTACAAGTGGGATAATAGGCTAAGCGTCCTGCAAGCCAAATTATGTTGCCGAATGCGACGTCGAATCGCTTAGGGTGCGGCTCATGACTGCGAAAGCCAAACACTACGCCAAGATCTACAAGCGTTTTAGCGCGTCGATCTCCGAAAAATATGATTGTGGCCGCATGTGCGCTCCGTTGAATGGCGGCCAGCCAGTGTGTTGTACAACGGAACATGCTGTGCCGATCGTTACCACGCATGAATTTGAACTTCTCAAAAAGCGCACGAAGATGTGGAGCAAATTCAAGCCCTTTGATGCGGCGACACGCGAAATCGTCAATGATTTGGATTCCACCTGCAGAGCAATCGAATGCAACGGTGCGCGCCACTGCGAACGCGACAACCGGACCTTGGCTTGCCGCTCGTTTCCTTTCTTTCCCTATTTCACAAAAGAACGGGAACTGATCGGCCTTTCTTACTATTGGTCGTTTGAGGACCGATGCTGGGTGATTTCAAGGCTTTCGATTGTAGAGCAAGATTTTATTGACGAGATCATCGACGCACACGAATTTCTATTCAGGAAAGACGAAGATGAAGAAGGCGCCTTCGTTGAGCAGTCCGCGAGCATGCGGCGCGTTTTTTCTCGTCAAAATCGAACCATTCCAATCATTGGGCGTGATGGAAAGTTCTTGAAAGTTCTGCCGAAGTCAGGCGGAAAGGTTCTGCCGGCAAAGGCCAGAGAATTCAAACCACTTGGACCTTATGTCTCCGACAAGGCGTACCGTGACGAAATCAAGCTTGAAGGCGGCGACCCCAAGGGAAAAACAATCGAACCCGACTGGTCCATTAAGGACTGGTGGAATTACGATTAGGTTCGTCTTCTCGGTAACGCCGACTATAGCCTTCGCCAAGGAAGGACATAGGTCTCGCGATCGTGCTCAGCGCGCACCATGTCGACCTGATAAGCGGCAGCAACTTGTTCTTCCGTAAGTACTTCATCGACACCTCCATTTGCAATCATTCTGCCCTGCGCCAATAGGATGAGCCGGTCGCAAAAACGCGCCGCCAGGGTGAGGTCATGGGTCACGACCATGATGGTCTTGCCGGCCGCAGCGAGATCCTTAAGCAGTTCCATGATCTTGAGCTGATGATAGGGGTCGAGCGAGGCGACCGGTTCGTCTGCCAACAAAATGTCTGCATCGACCGCCAATGCGCGCGCCAGCATGACCCGCGCTCGTTCGCCGCCGGATAAAGTGAGAACATTGCGTTCGGAGAATTGTTCGACATCCGCGCGCCGCATCACGTCGGCGATGATCTGCTCGTCGTCGTCGGACAGGCCGCCCAAGCCCGACAAATGAGGTTGGCGGCCGAGTGCCACAACATTTCGGACTTGCAGAGGCCAATGGGAGACATGGCCTTGCGCCAAGTAAGAAACCGCTTTTGCCAGGGCGGCGCGGGGCAAGTTCGCCATGTCCTCGCCATTGAGCAGCATCTGGCCCTCAAAGGGAATGAGTTTGGCAATGGCGCGAAGTAAAGTTGTTTTGCCGGCACCGTTGGGTCCGATCAATCCGACGAGCGTTCCCGAGCCAAGCTCGAACGAGACATCGTCAACGGCCCTTGTGCCGTTAAAACCTGCCGAAACGTTTTGGACCGTGAGAACGCTCATGTCGTGGAGCCTCTCGTCTTTACGATCAAATAAAGAAAGAAGGGCGCACCAATCAGAGAGGTTATGACACCAATCTTGAGTTCGATTTCGAAGGACAGAAGCCGCGCTAGGATGTCCGCCGCCGTGAGTAAAACCGCGCCGGCGATCGCGCTCGGAAGCAAAAGCCTGCTTGGCTGGTAACCAATCACGGGACGGAGCAAATGGGGGACGACCAAGCCCACGAAACCGATGACGCCAGACACAGATACAGCTGCGCCGACCGCCAACCCCGTTCCAAGTATAATGCGCAACTTGAGCCACGTCGGGTCGAAGCCAAGGCTGGTCGCGGTGTCTTCGCCTAGCGACAGAGCGTCCAGCGCCCGCGCGGTCGAACTCACGAGTATTGTCCCCACGACAATGAAGGGCAGGGCGACGAGCACGTGTTCATGACTGCGGTCGACCAGGCTGCCCAAAATCCAAAACAGAATTTCTAAGGCCGCATAAGGGTTCGGCGCAAAGTTGAGCGCCAGGGACGTGAGTGCGCCTGCGAAGGCGTTGACTGCAACACCGGCGAGGATCAGCGTCGAGACGCTTGGGTTTTGGCCGGCCAAAAGATAGAGCGCTGCCAAGGCGATGACGGCGCCGGTCGCACCACCAAGCGGCACGGCAAGACCGCCAAAGGTCGTCAGTGTAAAATAAAAGACAAGTGCCGCGCCAAGTGCCGCGCCGCCGGAAACACCGACAAGGCCAGGTTCGGCGAGTGGATTGCGCAACAGACCCTGGAGCGCCGCGCCACACAGACCCAGTGTGCCGCCCACAAGAATTCCTAAAATGACTCGCGGCAATCTGATCTCAGTCAGGATCAGCCAGGCCACGTCTGGATCAGTCTGCACTGTTCCCGCTGCGGATTGCGCCGCCGAATAGGGACTTGCCGCAATGAAAAGCGAGACCGTCGCTAACAGTCCTAGGACCGCGGTGAGACCGACATTGAGCAGGACGTAAGGACGGGTCCGGCGAGACGGCATTTGTGTTACAGCGTCAGTGCTCATTTGTCTCTCGCAGGTTTTGAGTCCGTTGACGCGCTGTAACAATAGTCTCTAGGGCTTTGGCAACGAAGGGTGTGCCGCAGCCCCAAAGCTTTGATGGCACTTCGATCAGTATGCGGGATGTGAGATAGGTCTTCAGGGCCGGGTGCTCCAAAAATTGCGTTGCCAAAGCGCGGGACTTGCGATTTTGCGGATCGACAATGATCACCTGGGGTTTGGCGCGCAGCAGCGATTCCAAAGTAATGTTCGTCCAGTAGGTCACGCCCAGATCCGCCGTCACGTTGCGCAAGCCCGCGAGGCTCAATATTTCATTGGCGATGCTTTTCTGCCCGGGTGTAAACCCGCCCGGCAAAATGACGAGACCGCTCGCGGGCGCTGGCGCCCTTTCGCTGAAAGTGCGCAGAGAAACATCGAGATCTCGGACCATGGCCTCGCCACGATCAGGTTTGCCAATGGCGTCGGCAACCAATTGTATGTTGCTGCGCACGACGTCGAGATTTTCCGAAAGCGGTGCTTCGATGACTTTGTAACCCAAGTCGCGCAGGAGCTGATCACTGAAAGAGGTCGTAAACGAACCCGAGAAGATCAGGTCAGGTGCAAGTGGTACGATTTCCTCGGCCAAGCCTTTGTTTAGCACAATCTCGCCAACTTGGTCTGCGACCAAAGACTGAGCAGGGTCAGCCGCTGCATAGCTAAGCGAAATGACCGAGTCGCGATCTGCGAGCATCATGACCAGTTGATCCGTACACAAATTCATCGACACGATGCGCGAAGGCGGTTCATCCGCACGTGCGACGGCAGGGACGAGGGACAAACAAGCGCAAATGATCGCGCAGGACAAGAGCAAGAAAGTCAATTTCCTCTGCATAGTCGCCTGTTGTCCCCGGCCCTGCCTCATATCGTAACTGCTATAGCCTTCCTCGAAAGCCGACATAGCCTGCTGTGTCGGACGTTTGAAAGCCTGCCACTTCTTGGTACTGCTCGTTGAATACGTTATCTACTCGACCATAGAGCTCAATGTAATCGTTAACTGCCACCGATGCTGCCAGATCGACGACGACATAGTTGTCGAGTGGAATTCGGAAGTTTAGGAATCCGTCTTCAGCACCTGCTGCTGTCCTCAAATTCGCATTGATGTTGGCGCGCTCATCCCAGAATGAATAGTCGATGTGCGCATTACCGATATGTTTTGGCCTCCTCACACGCGGAAGCCCGTCTTCCGCATCCGGTGAGTTCACTGTCGAGTTCGTATATGTATATGTGCCGGTAAATGTCAGCCCTTCAAACGGTTCAATCGATAGGAAAACTTCGACTCCCTGCGAAAGAGACGTCCCGCTCGACTGGAAATATCCCGTGAAGCCGACATTGTCGAAGCGGATTTCATCTTCAATTCTTTGGTTGAAGTAGGTGACGTCGATGCGGGCGCGGTCGCCCATTAGTCTTTGCTCAATGCCGATATCCCAGCCCCTGGAGATTTCTTCCAAGATTGCCGGGAGACCGAAAGCTACGTTGCGCGCCTGCTCCAAAAGGCTAGGTGCGCGAAAGCCCGTACCGATGCTGGCGTGGACTTTCGTCTCATTGTCGCCAATGAGATTTCTCAAAGCCGCTGCCGTTGCGCGATAGCTGACGCGGCTGCCAAAGTCGGCATGATCGTCGAAGCGAACGCCTCCGGAAACGTAAATTTGTTCGTTCCAATCTGCCAGCCATTCGGCATAGGCGCCGTAATTGTGCGTCTCGTCGCTAACAGCATCGGTTTGTGCTTTTTCTTTTTCGTAGTCACCGCCCCACAGGAATCGATGTGAGTCCGTTGCGTCGAACGTGCCGACATATTCGATTTTGGTTCGTTGGCCGTCGAAACGCGATATGAGTGCGCCAAAAAATGAAAGCGTTGGCATACCGCCGTCCAAATCATCCTTCTTGACATCGAACCTGCTGAAGGCGATCGAATTGTTCAATCGATCGTCAAGACTCGACAAGGCAACTTTGACACGCCCGCCGAGTTCTTCGTTCAGTAGTAAGCGGTCGGGATCAAAACTGAAGCCATCGAATTCGGTTTCCGCATCGACATAGCGAAACACGCCGTCAATGCTGAGACTTTCGGTCGGGTTCAATCCCGCGACAACCAGGATCGTGGAATTCTCGCTACTGTCCTTGTCGTCCAATGTCGGGTCGCCCTCTTTGGCAGAGAAACCATCCGTCTCGAAACGCTGAAGCGAGATATTGAGATTAAAGATGTCCCATCCGCCTTTGAGACTTGCGGCAAAACTTTTGGTGTCGAAGCTGCCGTATTCGACGGCGGCCGTGGCTTCAAGACCATCGCGGGCTTTGCGTGTGTCGATGCTGATCACGCCGCCGATCGCGTCGGCCCCATAAAGCAGTCCTTGCGGGCCCCGGATGACTTCAATGCGATCTACGTCAGTAGTCAGCACATTCGCCAGGTTTGCCAAGTTCTGTGTCGCTGCGGTATCGGAAATTTCCAATCCGTCGATCAAGACCAGCGTTCGGTAGGATTCTTCGCCCCGCATGAAGACCGTTGCTACTTGTCCGGCCCCTCCACTGCGCGTCACAGCAACACCGGGCAGGGTCCACAATGCATCCGATACGAATTGAAATCCTTGTTGCTCAATATCAACGCCGTCGAGCACAGACACCGACGAGCCGATTTGGCGCAAAGGGGTGCGCGACTTATTGGCACGGACAATTAATTCGTCCGGCTCAACGGTGCCCTCTTGAGCGCTTGTTGGAATTGGCGATATTGCAATCGATGTAGTTAGTAGAGATGCCGCCCAAGATAATTTCCTGGGCGCGCCTTTTGTGCAGAAGAAATATTTATACATGCGACGTTTCCAATCTTCGCTAAGACAAAGGATTGGAAGGCGGTCGCGGCGCTTTCGCGCTGAGCCAAACAGTTCAGTCTTTTGGGTACGCTTGTGCCCCATAGAATCCGCGCGACCTCCAACCCTGGTTGAAGTTGTCGCCGCTACGGATTCCCGCACCTTTGGCAATGCCCGACCAACGGCTGGACGACTTGACGGCAGGTTTCCTGGCTTGCGGGTCGAAGATCGATGCACGCCTTCCCGAAACATGCGTTTCAGTGGCTTTTTGTGCTCGAACTCACCGCTAACAGTTGCGGGTACAGCCGCAGATTGGGCCCAAGGGCTTCACTGCGTTCCCTTTTATTCTCCCGGAGGAGACACCGTCGGCCGCCAAGCTACGAAATGAGAGAGCGGATCGCAAGGTTTTATGGATCGAGCTGCTTCTCGTAACTCCTGCATGGTTAGCGCGACGGGTCAAATTCTGTTGACCCTCAAGACGCGGGCCGCATCCCACGTTATACTTTTGTTCAGATGTGTAACTGGTGGGGTGGAGTAAGGGTAAAGACATGTCGTCGGGTTTTGTTGTGAGTGAAATGATTGATCGGCCGTTAGACGAGGTTTGGCAGTACCTCACGGACTTTAGGCGGGCGCCAAACTGGATGAAGGGCCTCAAAAGCATGGCACCGCTGACGGAAGGCCCGGTCCGCGAAGGCAGCCGTTATGCAGCTCGGCTTATGGGCCCCGGCAGGCGCTCTCAGCAAGAAAATCAAATTGTGTTGTGGAAGCCGCGCGAAAGATTTGCGCTGGAGGCTCGCGAAGGCGGGCTCGTCGCAAATTACGAATACATTTGCGAGCCCGTGGGAAATCGAACCCGCGTAACATTGAACGCGCGTTGCAAGACGCGGGGGATGATGTGGCGCACGTTAAGTCCTGCGATTACTTTTATGATGAAACGGACGGACGGATCCCAATTGCAACTCTTGAAGTGCGCCATTGAAGGCAAATGACTCTATGTCGGCGATCGACGAGTTGCTTGACATCTTCAAGGCCCAGTGAAACCTGAGCATTTCGAGCCACGCGGATACCTTACCGACTGGGGCTCTCGCTTGCCTTCGCACGGCGTTTCATATAGGGCCTAGCGCAGAAGACTTGAAATCTAGCGGCGAGACACCGATCTAAGACATCAAAGGACCGTTCGTATGAGCACAGATCCCATTGTGATAGTAGGCATGGCGCGCACGCCGATGGGCGGCTTCCAAGGCAAGCTGTCGCCGCGCACGTCGCCGGAGCTCGGCGCCATCGCCATCGGGGCGGCGCTCGACGGCGCTGGCATCGCAAAAAGCGATGTAGACGGAACGATTATGGGCTGCGTCCTTCCTGCTGGTCTGGGTCAGGCGCCTGCGCGGCAAGCGTCTTTGGGCGCGGGTCTTGGTGAGGAAGTTCCGTGTACTACGGTCAATAAAATGTGCGGCTCCGGCATGCAGGCGGCCATGATGGCGCACGACGCAATTGCCGCCGGCAGCCATAATGTGATGGTGGCCGGCGGCATGGAAAGCATGTCGAACGCGCCATATCTATTGCCTAAAGTGCGCGAAGGCTTGCGCCTCGGACACGGCGAAGTCAAAGACCATATGTTCTTGGACGGCCTTGAGGATGCCTATGAGCCCGGCCGTCTTATGGGCACATTTGCTGAAGACGCGGCCCAGGCCTATCAGCTCACACGCGACGCGCAGGACGATTATGCGATCGAATCCTTACAGCGCGCCAAGGCGGCGATTGAAACCGGGGCTTTCGATGAAGAAGTTGTCAGCGTCAACGTTGTCACACGAAAATCGGAAGAAGAGGTAGATACGGACGAGCAGCCACTCAAAGCTAATATCGAAAAAATTCGAAAGCTAAGACCAGCGTTTGCCAAAGACGGAACCGTGACGGCGGCGAATTCGAGTTCAATCTCAGATGGCGCTGCGGCCCTTCTAATCATGCGCCAGTCGGCTGCCGAAGCAAAAGGTCTAACGCCGTTGGCCATCATCCACGGTCACGCGACCCATGCGAGGAAACCCTCGCAGTTTACCAGCGCGCCGGTCGGTGCCATCCAAAACTTATTCGCTAGGACCGGATGGAGCCGCGACGACGTCGATCTATTCGAAGTCAATGAAGCATTTGCCGTGGTGCCGATGATTGCCATGAAAGAATTGGATTTGCCTTATGACAGGCTCAACGTAAATGGGGGTGCTTGCGCCCTCGGTCATCCGATTGGGGCATCGGGCGCACGGATTATAGTTACACTCTTGGCCGCCTTACGGCATCAAGGTCTAGACAAAGGCGTGGCGTCTTTGTGCATTGGCGGCGGCGAAGCGACGGCTGTCGCAATAGAGCGCTTCCATTAGAGCATTCCCAAGATTAGTTGAATCATGGACATGCTCTAGATTCTTAGTTTGGTCGCGTTTTCGGACGGAAAACCGGGGCCACTTTTTCTGAAAATGCTCCAGAACCAATCTACGCGACGTTCTCGAGAACTTTCAATTTCTTTTTCTTGAGTTGCGCCATTTGTAGTATCTCAAGCGCCATGTTGTCTGCAATGCGTTGGGGTGGCTGGTTGGATAGAGCTGAGCGCTCGAAGATCGACGTGAGCGTCTCAGGTATCCCTTCAATTCTTACCAAGACCTCGCCTCTGCCCCAACTTTCGGTTGCTTCTCTTCCAACGCTTATGACACCGCCCGAATTAATGACGTAGTCGGGAGCATAAAGAATGCCCATGTCGTGCAATCTGTCTCCGCATTCCGGCTGCACTAGCTGATTATTTGCGGACCCTGCGACGACAGCGACTTGCAAAAGTGGTGCGCTCACCGAACTGATGGCGCCCCCTAGGGCACAAGGGGCGAAGACATCGGCTTTCTTCGCGAACGCTTCCGTAGGATGCGCTTCATGTGCTGAGAATTCATCTTGTGCTTTGCGTACCTTGTCCCGGTCAATGTCGGCGACAATGAGGTGCGCGCCCGCCTTATGCAGGAGTCTGCAAAGTTCATAGCCGACATGCCCGAGCCCAGTGACGATGACGTTTATACCGTCAAGCGAGTCCGACTTCAGCCGTATTTTAATGGCAGCGCAGAGACCTAAGAATACGCCGTAAGCAGTATAAGGCGATGGGTCGCCGCTTCCTCTTCGGCTTTTGAGGCCGACGGCATAGCGTGTCTGCCGCGCAATCTGCTCCACGTCTTCGACGCGCATGCCGACGTCTTCGGCAGTGTAATAGGCACCTTCAAGGGACTCGATGCAGCGTCCAAACGCTTCAAAAAGCGCCGGAGACTTGTCGCGTTTCGGATCGCCGATGATCACGGCCTTGCCGCCGCCAAGCGCGAGACCTGCAAGCGCGTTTTTGAATGTCATGCCTTTGGACAAGCGCAGTACATCCTCGAGTGCTTCTTCTTCACTGGCATAAGGCCACATGCGGCAGCCGCCAAGGGCCGGACCGAGGGTCGTGTCATGAACAGCGATAATCGCCTTGAGACCGGTTTTGTCATCTTCGAAGCGAACAACGTTCTCGTATCCTTGCGCTTTGAGCTTTTTAGTTTTCATTTTGTTGCTCCTTTAGGCTGCGTGCTTCACCGGTGAGGGTGCATCGAATTGGCGCCAGAGATCATGAGCGCTCGCTTTGGCGCGTTTGATTGCCGCTGATTTGATATGGCCAAAGCCGCGAATTTGATCCGGCAGTTCAGCGATGGCGACGGCAGCGTCAAGGTTGACCGTCGACAAAGTTTTCAGGAGCCGCCCTACATCGTCTTCGTAAGACGAGATGAGCGCGCGCTCCTCTTGTCGCTCCGCGAGGAACCCAAACGGATCGAATACCGTCCCGCGCAAAAATTTGAAGCGCGCAACAAGCTTGAATACTGGAAAGATCCAGCGGCCGAATGCCATTTTCCGTGGTTTGCCGTCGGGTCCACTGCGTGCCAAAAGCGGTGGCGCCAAATAGACCTTCATGTTCGGCACGTCTTCAAATTGTTTGTTGAGGCTGGCTGCAAATGTTCCGTCAGTATAGAGCCGCGCCACTTCATACTCGTCCTTGTAAGCCAGTAACTTGAAATAATTCTTAGCCACTGCCTCAGTAAGCCGCGTGGAATTTCCAATCCGTGCTGTTTCGATCCGCGCCGCATGCTTGACCAATTTCAGATAACGCTGGGCGTAGGCGCTGTTCTGATAATTGATCAGAACTCGCGTTCGCCGTTCGATGAATTGATCGAGTGTTTGTGACGGCGGCGCAACGCTTGGTTCTGCAGGCCCTGAAGTATTATTCATAAGTTCAGGTTGTTCGAAGACCAGTCGCCCGAGGCGAAACGCTTGAATGTTGGTATCCGCTGACGCGCCATTCAGCTCGAATGCCGTTTCGATGGCTTGCCAAGAAAGCGGGACGAGCCCTTGCTGAAAGGCAAAGCCCAAGAGAATGCTATTCGCGTAGATGGAATCGCCAAACATTGTTTCAGCAAGTCTCGTCGCATCCAGAGCGCTGGTCCGGCGACAGGCGGTCGCTATGCTCTCCTGCAGCGCTGTTTCGTCAATCGAGATGTCGTTGTTGTTGATAAATTCGGCCGTCGGTGCCACGTCCGCATTCACAATTGCCCGTGTCCGATGCTTGTGGGTCAAACGCAATGTGTCGGCATTGGCCGCGACGACAGTGTCGGCGGCGATCAAGGCGTCGGCGTGGCAGTCCGGAATGCGTCCGCCGTGAATAGAACGAGATGGTTCGCCGATGCGCACGTGAGAGACGACTGCGCCGCCCTTTTGAGCAAGGCCTGTCATGTCGAGGGTGGTTGACGCCTTACCGTCGATGTGCGCGGCCATACCTAGAATAGCGCTCGCCGTTGTGACGCCGGCGCCGCCAATGCCCGTGATGACAATATTGAAAGGACCGTCTTCAACGACTTGAGGGGTTCTCACATGAGGCTTCGGCAAATCGCCGGTCTGCAGCGCTTTGAATCGGGAGTCCGTGCTGGAGCGTTCGGCTTTTCTGAGTTTAGCGCCTTCGACGGTCACAAAACTCGGGCAAAAGCCGTCCAAACACGAATAGTCTTTGTTACACGAAGATTGATTGATCCGGCGCTTGCACCCGAATTCGGTTTCGAGTGGTTCGACGGACAAGCAGTTCGATTTCGCAGTGCAATCACCGCAGCCTTCACACACGGCCGCGTTAATGACGACGCGCTTAGAAGGATCTTCGAGCTGGCCTCGCTTGCGGCGCCGCCGCTTTTCTGCGGCGCAAGTCTGATCGTAAATCAAAACGCTCACGCCATCGGTCTTGCGCAACTCGTCCTGAAGATTGGAGAGTTCGTCGCGCCCGCTGACCGTGAGACTAACGTTTGACACTGAGAGCTTGTCATATTGATCTGGCGACTCGCTAACGATGGCGATGCGTTTGACACCTTCGGCCGCCAGCTCTTGCGTGATTTGAGCCACCGACATCTGGCCTTCAATCGGCTGGCCGCCAGTCATGGCGACGGCGTCATTGAACAGAAGCTTGTAAGTCATGGTCTGGCTCGCTGCGATTGCTGCGCGAACGGCCAGAAGACCCGAGTGGTGATAGGTGCCGTCACCTAAGTTGGCAAAAATGTGAGGTTCGTCTGTGAATGGAGATTGACCGATCCACATGGCGCCTTCGCCGCCCATCTGTGACGGCGTATCGGTCTCACGATCCATAAACATTGCCATGTAATGGCAACCAATGCCTGCGAGCGCTCGGCTGCCTTCAGGAACCGCGGTCGACTTATTGTGAGGGCAGCCGGAACAGTAGAACGGCGTCCTAAGCGACTTGGCTTGGATTCGGTCAACAACGCGTCGTTGTTCGGCAAGGCGTGCCAAATGGCGGCCTAGTTCTTCCGTGCGCGACGTTTTCGGTAAGAATTCAATAAGCGCCCGTGCGATTTGTTCGGCGGTCACAGAGCCCGTATCTGAAAGGAGCGGACGGCCATGTCCGTGAGTCTTGCCGAGAATGCGCGGCCTGCTTCTGTCAGGCAGATCGTAGAGCGTGTCTTTGAGTTGCGATTCGATCAAAGGCCGCTTGTGTTCGACCACCAAGACCTTATCCAACCCGCCTGCAAACTCTTTCGCGCTTTCTGGCTCAAGCGGCCAGGGCATGGCAATCTTGTAAAGCCTCAGGCCCAAATCAGCTGCATCCTTATCAGAAAGGCCTAGTACATCCATGGCTTGGCGCACGTCTTGATAGGCCTTACCCGTTGCGGCGATGCCGTAGCGTGCGCGTGGTCCGTCGATCGCGACCCGATCGAGGCCATTTGCGCGGACAAATGCTTGTGCGGCGGGTAACTTCCATTTTCGGACGCGCTGTTCCTTGGCGAGCGGTGCGTCATGAGGCCGAATGCTTAAACCTTGAGGGGGGAGCTTGAATTCCGCTGGACTACGAATAGCCAGGTGATGCGCTCCGACGCGTACGGTGGCGGCGCTGTCCATTGTGTCGGCAAGGGCAATGAGGCCGACCCAGAGACCGCTAAAGCGTGATAGCGCCCAGCCATACAAGCCGAAGTCTAGGACGTCTTGAATGTCGGACGGATTGAGAACAGGAATTTCGGCATCGGCAAAAGCGAATTCGCTTTGGCTCGGTAAGGTCGATGATTTGCAGTCGTGGTCGTCGCCCGCGATCGCAAGGACGCCGCCGTTTGCAGACGTGCCGGCAAAGTTCGCATGTTTCAACGCGTCACCCGAACGATCCACGCCGGGCGCTTTGCCGTACCAAAGACCAAAGACGCCATCGACGTTTGCGCCCGGATAGAGCCCAACTTGTTGCGAGCCCCACACCGATGTCGCGCCGAGATCTTCGTTCACGCCCGGCGTAAACGTGACGCCCGCGCGGTCCAAGAATTCGGCGGCGCGCCACAGCTGTTGATCCAATCCGCCAAGGGGAGATCCGCGATAACCTGAGATGAAGCCGCCTGTCTTGAGGTCGGCGAGGCTGTCACGGCGGCGTTGGTCCAAGACCAGGCGAACGAGCGCCTGAATTCCGGTGAGAAAAACCTCTCCGTCTTCGCGATCGTACTTGTCTGATAGTGAAATATGAGGGTGCCGCATTTGCCCTATCTTTCCTCCACAGCGATCGATGACCCGTTCGCAAAGCCCCCCACGCTCGAGATATATATAGGCGCAAATGACCTGAAATTTGTTCCTTTTTTCCGAAAAAGTAGGGTAAATTTAGGAAATTATTCGAATTATAGGCCTGAAAATGGCAAAAAATTCAGTGAATTTGGATCGGCTCGACATCAAGATTTTAAGCCAGCTGCAGCGCGATAGCCGGTTGGCGGTAGCGGATTTGGCGGACGAGGTGGGCTTGTCGACGTCCGCGTGTTGGCGGCGGATTAAGCAGCTCGAAGATTCCGGCGTCATTGAGCGGCGGGTGACGATCCTCGATGAGGAGTCGCTCGGCATCGACTTTATTGTGATCGCAGCGGTCAAGCTTACCGTGCCCCACACTGACACGATGCGCGATTTCGAAAAGACAATATTATCCTGGCCCGAAGTTTTGGACTGCTACACCATTACGGGAGATGCCGATTATATATTGAAGATCGTCACCACCGACATTCACGCCTACGACGATTTCCTGCGCAGCAAACTTTTGGCACTCGGATCAGTAAGCGAAGTGCGGTCGCGCATTGTCGTGGCCAAGGTCAAGAGTTCAACGGTGTTGCCCCTTGATTTGATTCAGACGACTTAAACGGCTTTCCGTCGCTAGGCGTTGGCGGCTGTGGCGGCAGATCTTTCTTTTCTGATTTTCGGCCAGTGGTGGCACGCTATTTTGTGACCTTCACGCGCATTTTCCATTATTGGAACGGCGTTCGTGCATCTTGATGAAGCATGGGGGCAGCGTGTGCGAAATCGACATCCGGATGGCGGGTTTAGCGGCGAAGGCAGTTCACTTGAAAGAACCACATCCGGTTTGGCACGTTCCTTTTTAGGATCGGGAATAGGCACCGCATTGATCAAGACTTGCGTATAGGGATGTAGAGGATAATCAAACAGATTGTCCCTCGTCGCCTCTTCGACAATTTGTCCGAGATACATGACAAGGATGCGATCGCAAAAATGGCGGACGACAGATAGATCGTGGCTAATAAAAATATAGGTGAGTCCGAATTCTCGCTGCAGGTCTTTGAGCAGGTTAACGATCTGGGCCTGAATAGAAACGTCAAGCGCGCTCACGGGCTCATCGAGCACCACAAGCTTTGGCCGATTGATCATGGCGCGCGCAATGCTAATGCGCTGGCATTGCCCGCCGCTAAATTCATGGGGGTAGCGGTTTTTCATTTGAGGTAATAGCCCGACATGCACCATCATGTCTTCGACTTCAGCAATCACTTGGTCTTTGGACAAATCCGAATTGTAGGCGGTGAGCGGTTCGGCGATGATCTCGCCAACAGTCATTCGTGGATTCAGACTTGCAAGGGGGTCTTGAAAGACGAGCTGAAGGTCCTTTCGCTTTTTCCTCAGCTCCTCTGGCGCCATCTGGCCCAGATCTTCGCCTAACCAAAGTACCTTACCATCGGTCAACTTCAAGAGCTGAAGTAAAGCACGGCCCAGGGTGGACTTACCGCAGCCAGACTCGCCGACGATGCCGAGGGACTCGCCTGCACGGAGCTCAAAGTTCACGCCGTCCACCGCTTTCAGCGGCGTAAAGAGCTTGCGGATAATCCCTCCGGTTTGGATAGGAAAATGCACCTGAAGATCTGACACGTGGAGAAGTGATTGATCGGTCACGACAAATTCTCGCGGAAACAAGCTTTGCTGCGGCCGTCGCCGTTCGTTTTAAGGGGAGGCCGTTCTCGGCTGCAATGATCATCTGCGTACTGACAGCGCGGCTGAAATGCACAACCCAGAGGCAACTCCTGCAGATTAGGTGGCTGCCCTGGAATTGCCGGCAAGTTTTGCGCCATAACGGCGTCCAATCGCGGCATGCACTCCAGTAGACCGCGCGTGTAGGGATGGCGGGGATCGTAAAAGATGTCATCGACCGTCCCGCTTTCGACAATGCGTCCGCCATACATAACGAGCACCCGGTCTGTGACGCCGGCGATAACGCCAAGGTCATGGGTGATGAGGACGATAGAGGTATCGGTGTTGTTCTTGAGCTCGGCGAAAATACGCAGGATTTCCGCTTGAACGGTCACATCGAGAGCGGTCGTCGGCTCGTCCGCTATGAGAATGTCCGGCTCGCACAACAATGCCATTGCGATCATGACTCGCTGACGCATGCCGCCGGACAGCTCGTGCGGGTACATTCTCATGCGCCGTTTAGCTTCGGGAATACGCACGAGTTCCATAAGACGCAAAACGCGCTCTTCCGCCTCCGCCTGTGACGTGCCCAAATGCTCGACCAGAACTTCCGTCAATTGATCGCCGACCCGCATATGGGGCGTTAGTCCAGTCAACGCGTCTTGAAATACCATGGTGATGCGATTACCGCGAAGCTTGTTCAGTTCTGTGACCGGAAGCTTCAGCAAATTCTTTTCTTTGTACTTGACTGTGCCTTTCGCCTGTCCGTTTCCGGCAAGGAGCCCCAGCACGGCCATAAAGGTTTGGCTTTTTCCAGATCCCGATTCTCCGACTACTCCTAGACAATCACCCTTTTGCAATTCGAAGGACATCTCGTTGACCGCGCGTACATAACCTTCCGGTGTAGCAAAGCGGACAGAGAGATCCTCAACGGTCAGAATTGGGTCCATGCTCTAACGGTCCTTCGGATCGAGTGCGTCGCGCAGACCGTCGCCGATAAAATTGAAGCAGAACATCGTTATCGCCAAGAACGTCGCCGGAAAGAACAAAAGCCACCATGACGTTTCAAGATCGTTGGCACCATCTTTAATAAGAACGCCCCAGCTCGTCATCGGTTCTTGGACGCCGAGCCCCAAAAAACTCAGATAGCTCTCAATCAAAATATTCGTGGGGACCAACAGCGTGACGAATATGATCACGGGCCCGATCACGTTGGGAATAATGTGCCGCCGGATAATGTCGCGCGTGGGCACGCCCGAGGCGTAAGCGGCTTCCACATATTCTTTTTCTTTGACGGACAAAGTTTGCCCTCGCACGATCCGCGACATGGTGAGCCATTCGACGGCACCAATGCCAACGAAGACCAAAAAGATATTTCGGCCAAACAGAGTGACTAGAATAATGATGAAAAAAATTAGGGGGAGCGCATAGATGACATCGACCAAGCGCATCATAAGGTTATCGATGCGTCCGCCAACAAAGCCTGCAGTTGCACCGTAGATGACACCGATGCTAAGCGCCACGGCCGTCGTCATCACGCCGATCAAAAGAGAAATTCGCGCGCCATAGGCCGTTCGGACAAACAGGTCCCGGCCATTGGCATCCATGCCAAACCAGTGGCGGCCCTCGAAGGTTGGTGGCTCAAGAATGAGTAGGGTGTCTTGTTGTTCGAAGGTAAATCGACCTATCCAGGGTGCAAATATGGCAAAGAGTGCGATCAGGAAAATCCCGATGACGCCCGCCATTGCGGCCTTGTTTGCATAAAACCGTCGGGCCGCGTCCTGCCACAAGGAGCGGCCTTTGATTTGCGCCGCAGTGTCTAGGGTCTTTGATATTTGCTCGCTCATGTTCGCTTTCGACTACTTATACCTCACCTTCGGATCCAAGAATCCGTAGATGATATCGACAATGAGGTTGAGAATGATGACGGCACTTGCATAAACGATGACAATGCCGAGGACGAGAGGATAATCGCGATTAATGGCGCCTTGAATAAAATAACGTCCTACGCCGGGCAAACCAAAGATTTGCTCGATGATTACGGACCCCGTCACGATGCCGGCGGCGGCTGGTCCGAGGTAACTGACGACTGGCAAAATAGCGGCGCGCAAGGCATGGCGGGTAACGACGCGATTTTCGGCCAAGCCTTTGGCGCGTGCGGTTCGGATGTAATTCGACTTTAAGACTTCGACCATGCTGCCGCGGGTCAGTCTCGCAAGGATTGCAATTTGAGGTAGAGCGAGTGCGGTAACGGGCAAAATTTGATTTCGAAAGCCTCCCCATCCGGCGATTGGGAGCAAACTCAAATAAACTCCAAAAACAAGCGTGAGGAGTGGTGCAGTGACGAAACTGGGAACGGCGATACCGGTCATCGCGAATGTCATGACCGAATAGTCTTGCCACTTATTCTGATTAAGGGCGGCGAGGATGCCTAGCGTGCCGCCGAACAGAAGCGCGATCGACAGCGCCTTGAGGCCCAAATTGAGGCTGACGGGCAAGCCAGTGGCGAGAAGCTCCGTGACTGTAAAATCTTTGTAAACGATGGACGGGCCAAGGTCGCCCCGTAGCACGTTGCCGACATAGATCAGAAACTGCATATAGACCGGCTGGTCCAGATTGTAGGCGCGCTTGAGATTCTCCAATACTTCCGGCTCGAGCGCCGCATCCACATCGAACGGACCGCCGGGCGCACTGTACATAAGTGCGAACGACAAGGCGATGATGATCAGGATGGTCGGAACCGCGATCATCAATCGCTGCAGAACGTAAGCAGCCATACTTGTTTTCCGTGCCCCATATTATTGTTTTGAGCGGATCGAGAAATGATGATCCAGACCAGAAAGTTTCAGCTTACACGGTGGTAGCGAATATTACGTGCCTCGCCCTCATTGTGATCACAGAGCAGTCTTCATGCATGTCTGAAGTTGGGCTTAAGCGGACCGAAGAGCCAGTCATTTTATCGACTGACCGGAGCTTGGTCCTCTCCATACGCCGCCAGCGGCGCGGGTTTTTCGGTATTAACAATGAGCGCTTTGCGGCGCAAGAACCGGGTCAGCCCAGAAGGGCCCATTCTCGAGCCGCCGATGCCGGATAATTTGAAGGAATTCTTCTCCGCGTCGCGAAAGACCGTCGTCAGACCCGCATCATTAATGCTCACGGCGCCCGCATCAATCCGCTCGGCGATGGCAATGGCTTCAGCATCAGAGCCTGCCATGACCGCTGCACTGAGGCCGAATTCGCTATCGTTGGCGAGCATCACGGCCTCGTCAATTGTGTCGAATTTCACCACGGGGAGGAGGGGTCCGAATGTTTCCTCTTTCATCACCCGCATTTCGTGCGTGACATTTGTCAAAACCGTGGGGCGACACCACTTGCCGCCGTCGTGATCTTCGATCTTGCCGCCCGAAAGAACAGTTGCACCTTGCGCGATGGCGTCTTTGATGTGCCCGTCGATGGTCTCAGCCTGATCCTCTGTCGTCAAAGGGCCGATGGTGCCCTTGTGAATATCCGGATAATTGATGTCGACCTCTTTGGCCTTTTCGACAAGCCGATCGACGAAGTCTTCGTAGAGGGGTGCTTCAACGTAAATGCGCTCAATGGACTGGCAAGCTTGACCGGCGTTTAAAACCGAGGCGCGCAGCGCGGCAGTGGAGGCCAACTCAACATCTGCGGACTTAGTAATGATCAACGGGTCTTTACCGCCCAATTCCAGAAAAGCAGGAATGAAATTCTTGGCAGCTTGCTCTCCTACGCGGCGGCCGATTTCGACACTGCCGGTAAAACAGACCGCATCGGATTCGTCAATGAGTCCGACCGCCGTTGTGCCAGTGCCCTGAACGAAGCGCAACACGCCGTGAAGTTCCGGGATGGCTTCAATGGTTTCCATGAGCGGCTCAGCAAACCGAGGTGTCACGCTGCTCGGTTTTGCAATGACGGCGCTTCCCGCGACGAGTGCAGGCAGCGAATCTATCATTGTGAGCAGCAATGGAAAATTCCATGGACCAACGACGGTAACGAGCGGGTAGGGGACGTTTTGCGATTCATAGCGGAGATGTGGCATCGCCGCTGACCGTCCGGCCGGACCTTTTAGAAGGCTCTCGGCTTCCTGACACCAGCGGTCAATGGAGGTCAACGTCGCTGCGACTTCCGTGAAGGATATAAAATGGCGGCCCGTATCGAGCGTGAGAGCTTCTAAGATTTCTTCTTGCTTGGCGGCGTATTCTTCCTTCCATGCCATCAGAACTTTGGCGCGCGCGGCCAAACCTTGGCGCGACCAGGCTTCTTGGTTTTGCTTCAGTTCCGCAGCAAGAGCAGTGATCTCTTCCTTTGTCGGAGGGACAAATTCATAATCGTTCTTTCCAGTTCGAGGATTTCGCACGCTGATGGGAGTCGGCATGAGTGGGTCCTTTCGCTTTTTGTTTGGCGCTTGCAAGCTTGGGACAGCTTCAGCGCAATTTGGTCTTGACGCCCGCTATGCAGTTAGAGGCGCCCAATTTGCTTCGCCTTTGGTATTGGGTTGGCGCACTAGATGAATGTGATGCTGATAATAATCAGCGCGATAGCTTGCGATCATGCGATGAACTGGACGAAAGTTCAGGTCTTTGGCAACCAAGCGCATATGCACGAGAGGCGCGCCGATGTCGACATGTAAAAGCTTCGCGTCCCGCAGATCGGCAAGCGTGGCGCTGATGAGCTGGTCGGCGCTGCCTAGTTCCACGCCCTTGCGTTCGACCAGATTGAGTGTTGACGTCGACTCTATTTCTTCCGGCGTAAAGCCGAGCCCGAGATTGCTCGGAACGTATGTCGTAACGTGACCGGTCGGCGTGCCCTGAGCCAGGCGCAAGTGAGACAACCGGATAACGTGCCCGCCGGGGGTTAATTGCAAATCGGAGCACGTCTCATCGTCCGCTTGGATCTCATCAACAGTGACGTCCGTGACCGTTGTTTTTTCACTTAGAGTTTCAAGACGCCTCAGGAGTTGACCCATTTCACTTGTGAAGGGCGCATCGGGCGCCTTTTGAGTCACGAACGTGCCGCGGCCTTGTTCACGAGAGACCAGCTTGTCCTGCGCCAAAAGCTCTACAGCTTTCCGAATTGTGATGCGAGACACGCTGAAGGTCGTACACAGTTCCGCTTCCGTCGGAAGTTGGCTGCCAAGGCCGAGCGTGCCTGAATAAATCCAGTCGCGCAGGGTCAGGTATATTTGGTAGTAGACCGGCAGCTTTAATCGTCGATCAAAGAACCCTACGGACTCGTCATTCATGTGGTGTCCCGAACTATATAACCGGCGCTGCGACAATGACCTGCAGCAACTTCTCATATTCATCATACTAATATAACAAACTCGGCCGTGCAGACAGGGCTATCGGCTGCGGATAGCGGAAAGCCGCCCCCTAGGCGATGTTCTTCGGGGGTCTGCGACCTTAATTCCCAGAAACAGGCTCTTGGCTCTTGGCTCTGAATGATTATATTGCGGCGCGAGCGGTATCGCGTAAGGGACCGCCCAGGTCCAGCAGGAGAGACGAGGCGAATGGCGAAAATCTATGTCACGAGACGGGACGGTTCCGAGCATATTATTGAGGAATCGCCTAGCGGTCAGTCGCTCATGGAGATCCTTCGGGATAACGACATGGACGTGGAGGCCATCTGCGGCGGCTGCTGTTCGTGCGCAACCTGCCACGTCTATGTCGACAAGGCCTGGTCCGACAAGATCCCACAACGCCAGGAAGACGAGTTTGAATTGGTTAGCTCGACCGATCACTATCAAGAGAATTCGCGGCTAAGCTGCCAAATACCCTTCAAAAATGACTTGGACGGCATCAAGGTCGAGGTAGCGCCGGAAGAGTAGGCGGCGCGCGAGCAAGATCGGCTCCACTGTTACGCAATGAATTTGTTATATGAATATAACAATTAGGTGAATATGTTTGCACCACCTGTGCGGTACTGGGGCCGCCGCTGCCCTAAACTTTTGCAATAGTGCCTGGGTATTCGCAGGAGTCAGCCAAAACCGTCATGCTAAAACGGACGTCGACACAGAAGCTGGATCTCAAAGGCTATCTTTCGGCCGTTGATGAGTTCGTACTCAGCGTGACGGCGCCAACTTCGATCGTTCACGAAATCACGGCATTGCAATATGCGCTGCAGGAGCGCGGCCGCTATCCGATCATTCGAGTGGAACGGCCCATCCTTGCGTCGGGACAAGAAAGCGAGATGTCTGTTGTTTGTAATCTCACGGCCAGTCGTGTGCTGACGGCTTCGGCGCTCGGCATTCCGGATCATAGATCTTTTGCGCCCGCTTATTCTGCTGCTGTCCGCGCATCTATTTCACCTCAAGTTGTCCCAGCGGAAGATGCGCCGGTCCAAGAGGTCATCAGCCAAGGTGCCGACGTGGATCTGACGGCGCTGCCCGCGGTCAAACAGCATGTCGGTGACCCCGGTCCGTATCTTACCGCAGCTCATGCCACGACTTACGATCCTGACACCATGGTCGACAACACCGCCATTCAGAGGTGTTGGGTCAAAGACAAAGCGTTGATGACGTACTATCCCTATCCCCCAAGCCACAATGCGCGCAATTTGCGCAAGTTTTGGGATAGAGGTGAGCCTTGCCCGGTTGCATTTTGGATTGGCCATCATCCGCTTGTATTGATGGGCACGCAGGCCAAGCTTAATTATCCTGAAAGTCATTGGGCCGTGGCGGGAGGCTTGTTGGGCGAGCCGTTGCGCGTCGTTCCCTCAGTCACACATGGTGACAAGATCATGGTGCCGGCGGATGCGGAAATCGTGATCGAAGGTTGGGCGCCTAAAGATATACTCACGGCCGACGGACCCTTTGGGGAATATGCCGGCTATATGGGCGCACAAACTATTTCGCCAATTTGCGAAGTGACTTGCATCACACGGCGCAAAGACGCCATCTATCACGACTATGGGTCAGGCTTAGTGGACATGTTGGTTCCCGACAATATGGTTCACGAAGCAAAATTGTACGAATTGGTCAAAAGAGTTGCGCCATCGGTTACTAATGTTCACGTGCCGACATCGGGACGCCGCTTTCACGCCTATCTGCAGATGAATAATCCCGCGCCTGGCGAAGCACGTGACGCGCTGGCGGCAGCGATGTCTTATCGCCGCACCAAGACGGCTATTGCCATCGATATGGACGTGGACCTGTTTGACGATTCTGAAATCATGTGGGCGCTCGCCACCCGCGTGCAATGGGACCGCGATGTCATCGAGCTCACCGGCATGTCCGGCTCGCAGTCGGATCCAAGTTGGCCGAAAGGTGCCAAGACTACATCAAAGGCTGGAATAGATGCTACGATGCCCCCAAGATTGGGCGACGGCCCTCCACCGATTGCGCCGCGATCGAGAGTGACCGATGAGGCGCTCGAAAAGGCGCGTCAGCTCGTCCAGAGTGAAGCCGATGAGAAATGGCCACAGCAATGACCGCAGCGAGAGCAGCTCCACAGGAGAAACGCGGTAATACGCCTTGGGTCCAATGCCCCAAATGCGCATCCTGGCATCACGTCAGCGTCGCATTGCTTGCGTCAATAGACGTCAAGATGCACTGCACATCATGTCATTACGAATTTTTCGCAAACGAGGCGCAGCGGATCATCGATCCGTAAGCGCACTAAACACAACTTCAGGACAAGTCGCAAAATTGAAAAAGGGAAGTGGACAATGGCGAATTTAATGGGAACGAAGGAATTTCATAAGGCGCTGGAAGGCGCGCGCGCACCGGAGCATAGCGGTGGCCATCCGCTCAGCATTGCCTGGGCAAATGGTGAACTCAATCGCGCTCAATTGGGTTTTTATGCCATCCAACACTTCTACTACATTGATTCCATTCCCCAACAATTTGCACACCTGTACTGCCGACTCCCCGATCTCGATGCCCGCCAGCACTTGATGGAAAACATGCTTGGTGAAGAGATGCCCGAGCAACCGGAAAAACGGCACCCCGAGTTGATGGTGAAATTCGGCATGGCCTGCGGCTTAAGGCGCGAGGAAATTATTGATGCTGAAAGACTTGGCCAAATCGTTGCGGGATCGAACGCGATGCGGGCTTGGATTTGGGAGCTTGTCGGGTTTCGTACGCTGGCGGAAGCCTGCGGCGGCATTATGGTGGCGCTCGAAGGGCAATTGCCGACGCTCTATCCGAAATATGTCGATGCTATGCGCAAAATGGGCTTTACCGACGACGATATGGAGTTCTTCCACGTTCACATCGAAGGTGATACGGAGCACGCTCATATCGGCTTGGAACTCACTGACCGCTATGCCACAACGCCAGAAATGCAACAGCTGGCAATTCAGTGCGTGAAAACATCGGGCCGGTTGCGCTGGCAGATGCTGGATAGCATTTACGGCGCCATGAAAGTTCAGATGGCGGCCGAGTAAGCTGAAGGCGACGGATTTCTGTGACTTCAAACGTGTTGTTGGACGCGGGGGGCCGCGCGGCGTACGTCGCAGGTGCTGCTGGCGGTATTGGCGAAGCGGTCGTCGAGGTTCTGCTGCAAGCTGGCGCGCACGTGGCCGGTACGGCGCGCAAACTTGATCGCCTTCCGTCCAAAAGCCACTCCTTTCTGCCGATTGCGTCAGAACTCGTGAATGAGGAAAGCGTAAAAGTCGGGCTCGCTCAAACACGCGACGCCTTCGGGCGCATCGACTACGTGATCAATATGGCAGGGATCGTGGGCAAGGGACCACTTCACGAAATGCCGCTGAGTGATTGGAACCATGTCCTTGAGGTTAATCTGACGTCTTGTTTTTTGCTTGCAAAGTACGGCCATGCGTACCTTAAAGAAACGAAGGGCACGCTTATCCTGTGTTCGTCGACAAACGGTATCAACGGGGGCAGTTTTTTGTCAGGGCCCGCTTATGCCTCATCCAAGGCAGCGATCATCAATCTAAATCGCTATTTGGCAAAAGAATGGGCGCCCGATGGCATTCGGGTCAATTGCGTGGCGCCCGGCCCGGTCGACACACCTATGCTCGATCGGCTAACCGAGGACGAGCATTCCGATCTCAAGGACCGTTTACCGCTTGGGCGCTATGCGTCATCGGAGGAAGTCGCCAAAGCGGTTGCGTTCTTATGTTCCGACGCAGCTGTGACGACGACAGGAACCTATATCAACATCAGCAGCGGATTGGTTTTGGACTGACCAATTGGCTGCCCCAGTGCTAACCTTTCAGGCGATATGACCACGACCATCAAAGGCGCTTACGTAAAGGCCGGTTACGGCCAAGTACATTATTTGAGAGCCGAGCCTCCGGACCAGCCCCGGCATACGCCGCTTGTCTGCCTTCATCCCATGCCTTATGCCGGCGAGTATTTCAGGACCTTGATGGCGGAGATCGGAAAGGACCGCGTGGTCCTCGCGCCTGACCTGCCCGGTTACGGCCAGTCGACGGCGCCGCCGGAACCCGCATCGATTGAAGGTCACGCCAAAGCGACAATTGAATGGCTTGAAGCCATCGGCTTTGGCGGACGGGGCGGCGGACGGGTTGATCTTTTAGGTTATCACACGGGTGATTTTCTGGCGGCCGAAATTGCACTGTTGCGCCCCGATGTGGTGCGCCGGTTGGTTCTGGTTGGCATTCCTTATTTCACCGGAGATGACCGGCAGAGCCGTTATGATCAGATGACAGTGGAACATCCAATCACGGATGACTTGTCGTCATTGCAAGGGCGCTGGAAATTCACCGTCGGCGCGCGGGCGCCTGAAGTCTCATTAGAGCGCGCGGTCGAACTGTTCGTCTCCGAATTGCATGCTGGCGCGAAATCGTGGTGGGGCTTTCATTCCGCATTTTCATATCCGGCCGAACAACGCTTACCTCAACTCACTCATCCGACCGCGGTGCTGGTCGTGGAGGGCGGTCTTGCTGACGCCACAAGAGAGGCCGCAACTTTAATTGAAGGTGCGCAAGTCGTGGAAGTCTCTGGCGTCGGCCGCGGCGCCTTCGAGCTCGGCGTCGTCCCACTTGCAAAGGAAGTGCGCGCGTTTTGTGACTAAAGGGGATGCCTTCATGACGGAAGCACGGTTCATGAAAAACAAGATGCCGACGACACGCCGACAATTCATATTAAGGGTGAGTTCTGTCGCGGTGCTGCAAACGATTGGCATCGGCGCTTCACTGGCTGAGCTGCCCCTGTCACAAACAAAACGGCATTACGTCGACGGCCGATTTGGACAAATTCATGTGCATATCGCGCGACCGCTTGATCAAGGCACGGAATCCTTGAAAACACCGCTCATGTGTTTCCACCCAACGCACTTTTCAGGGGACTATTACCGCGACTTCATTGCTGAGATGGGACGCGACCGTATTGCTATGGCGATGGACACGCCGGGTTACGGCAAATCTGATCGTCCGCCGGAGCCGCAATTGATGGATCAACTGGCCGGCGCTGCAGCGGATGCGCTTGATGCTTTGGGCTACGGGGCGAACGGCGCCGGTCCGGTCGACGTCTTGGGTTACCACACGGGAGATTTCATCGCGACAGAACTTGCCATCTTGCGCCCCGATCTTGTGCGTCGCTTGGTGCTTGTCGGGATCCCTTTTGATGAAGGCGAAGAGCGCCAAAAGTCCTACGAGGAAAACTTCAAGCCGATGGTGATTCAAGAAGACGGATCGCACCTTAATGAAGAGTGGGCCTTCGCGGTGACCAACCGTCAACCCGGCGTCACCCTCGAGCGTGCCGCTGAACATTATGCAGACGGACTTTTATCGCTGCCCTATTCTTCCTGGGCCTATCACGCCGTATTTCTTTACGATGTGGAAGCGCAGTTCCCCAAAGTGATGCAGCCGTCCGTGATCTTGAATACCCACGGAGGACTCAAAGAAAACTCGCGCGCCGTTATGCCTTATCTCAAAGATGTGCGCATCGTGGAGATCCCGGAGCTGCATCACGGCGTCTTCGACCTTGGCGTGGAGAAGCTTGCTCGGGAGTCGCGCGCGTTTCTGGATACCGATCTCTGACGGTTCACTTTGAAGCATTCCAGCGATGGAAAGAGCGGCTGCGAAGTCATTCCTGATCCGCGGCAAGATCTTCGGCGACTTGTAGCTTGATGTTTCTCATCTTGGCCATTTCCGCTTGAATGCTGTCCATGTCGACAGATTCCAAACCTCGTTCGCTGTATAGACCGACGATGCTCCCGATATTTTGATCTAACTCGGCTTGCTCGAGAATAAAATTTGCAAAGTCGGCGTACGTTAGAATTCGCCGGTTCGGCGTTTCTCGGTCAACCGTAATCAAGAGGTCTCCGCGGGCCGGCTCCGCGAAGATTTGCCCGGGACGAATGACAGTAGCCTCGAGCCCGCTGTTCAGCGCGATATTTTCCATCTTGATCATATCGTTATAGATGCCGCGCATGTTGTAATAGTGCAGCCCTGTTCCTTGTGTGAGGCCTTCGGGTGTGGGTGTGTCAGGCCGATATCCAAGCTTGGCCGTTTCCTGTACGGCTGTGGCGCTGGTGACGATCAGTCTTTTGTTGCCGTTTTCCTTCATGGCTTCAATGATGTTGGTCGTACCTTGAGAGAATAGATCCATGTCGGGAACTTCTTCACCCGGATCAATGCGCGGGCCGATTACCGAAATGACAATTTCCTCGCCATCCCCAGTGAACGCAGCCTCAATAGATGCTGTGTCATAGACATCGCCTTTGAGAATGGACAGGCGCGGATGTTCTGCGTGTCTTACGCGGTGAGGCCGCCGCGCAAAGGCAATCACTTCGTGGCCTCGCCACAGGGCCTGAGGGATTAGCTCATTGGCGGCGGCGGCCGTTGCGCCGATGATGACAACTCGGAGTCCAGATTTCTGTCCCGCTTCGTGAGCGTGGGAACTGATGATTGTAAATGGCCCGCTCAACGAGAGCACTGCACTTAAAGCGACCACACGCCACATCATTCGCCGCGAAATTATGCAGGAGAGTGATAGCTTCTCAATGGCCTTCATGATGGGCCCTCCAAATTTTCTCCGCGTTTGCCACGAGGCGTCAGTCATCTTGCAAATATCCCATCGCTTTGAGGCGTCGACCCCAGCCAGACGGCCCAGTATCAAATTCCGGCGAAGTCTCGAATATCTCTCCGTGATCTCTGCGAACAGCGCTCAAGTAGTCTTGGGTGAGACTTTCAACGGTTCGAAGTTTAAATCCCTGGGCATGAAAAATCAGAAACCCGTCGCGATCACCCATATTCATCCACGGAAAAAATGGTAAATAAACCTGGCTCAACAGTGAGCCTGGAACCCATGATCGCGCCGGATCCATGACTTCCGCATAACGCGCAAAGAGCGTGCTTTCTTCGCCGCTTGGTGTGGAACTGTCTTTTTGGTTTTGGGTCAAAGGCTCAGGCAACTTGACGTCGGCATGGAAGGCCATGGTGTCTTCGACGACGGCAATTTCGACGTCAAACTTCGATGAACGATAGTCGTCGGGGAATGCGCGGCGAAATACGTTATTGATCAGTCCCGCTTCCGAGAGTTCGGTCCCTTCCTTCAAGCGGCTGACATAGGGCACTGGCTTAATGCGCTCCCCCGTAATTGGATTTGTTAGCTCGGACGCAACTTCGTTCGTGTCCCAATCACAATAGTAAGTGATGATCGAGGGATAGTTTATGAATTGACTGTCTGAAATTCGTTTGACCCATTTCATTTGTGAATTCTTCATTCTGAAGACGGGCACAATTTGATTGGGCGGCAAAAACGCAAATATTTGACCACGCACGTGCCAAATCGCAAGTCCATCGTCTACTCTTGAGTTCGCCTTTTGATACGCGTGAACACGCTCAGCCAGGGACATGTCGCTTTCCGCGCCCGTGAAATCGAGAACGGAAGCATGTCCATCGGACGGCCAAAAAGAGACGCCCGAAGCGACGCCCGCGACGCCTACAGAAATGGCCTTTGCAATGTCGCGTCGCCCGATTAGCGGCTTTTCTAACATGTAATTCTCCCATTCACCCATATTCGACGTAAATCAAAGTGTTTTGAACCTGAGAGAGAATGATAGGGGTAGGAGCTATTCCATGTGAGCTTAAAGTTCACTGAAACCGTACGTCGATTTGCGCTTAGAGGAACTCGAGTCCCGTGCCGGCGACACCCCCCCACGCAAGTTTCTTAAACGTCACCGACGGTGACTGAAAGAACAAAGATACAAAATTAGGCGTGTGCTTTGGGGCACAGCGGACGCGCACCAACGGTATCGCCGGCGCTCGGTTTACGGCCTACAGCGGACTGAAACCACGCCACCGATCAGCCGCGGCCTTAGAAGGAGTCTAGTCAGCGGGAAACTTGACCTTCTCGTATTCGACGAGCTCGTAGCCGGTCATCATATACCCACCCACTTGCGCTTTGAGGAACAAATAGTCGCCGTCGTCGCTGCACCAGACGTCATAGAGCGGATGTTCTTGGGGCAGACCCGGTGAGGAAATAAAACGGAAGTGAAGCGCGCCAAATGTGCCCGCACCAACGGTGATCTTGTCTTCTTTGACAAATTCAAGCCCCATGCCGATGGGGAATAGCATGGGACCTGTCGCGCCGCGATGGTCCGGCGAAGACAAGAGCAAGGGGTCGATCACATGTGTGCCCGGCCCTTTTGACAGGTCGTATTGCTTGAAGTGCCAGCTGTCGCAGACAATGGCATGATTTTGAAAACTAACAAGCGGCTTTTTCAATTCCATGCGCTGCGTTACGCGGCCTTCGATGGCGGTGTACGTCTCGCACTCCACAAATGTCGGCGCAAAGCGAAACCAGCCGGTTCCCATGAAACGGTCACCTACGGCAATGCGGACAAAACAGTCAGTGGGCATCCAATTGGAGTCCAAAGAGTAAGTGATATCGCGCAACACGCTCGGCTCGACGTCAATCTGACTGTGCGCGCTGCAGGTGCGCGAGCCGTCCGAATGTTTGGTGATAACGAAATATTCCCGGCCGCGCTCCTGGCCTTCTTGTTCGGGCTTATTGCTGGTGTAGGCAATGGTGCCTTTAACGGTGGTGTGGTCACGTTGATAAACATCTTTGGCCATCGGCGGTCTTTCTATTGCTGTGCACAGATTGCGGACAAAGCGCGAGCCAGAGCTTGAACATTTGGTTATTGTGTCGCGCGGTCTCAATCCATAGCTGATAGGTAGGACGGCAGCAAGAGCGGGACACCCTTGGTGAGCGACCCGCGCATCCTGCGAACAGCGTTGCGTAAAAGAAAAGACCGGGACATACGTCCCGGTCTTGCCCCCTCCCACAAGGCCTAGTTGCCGTGGTATCCCCCCAGCAAAGGGCCTGGAAGTTAGAATTGAGTTCTGAGTGTCACGCCAAACGTGCGCGGCTCATTGGGGTAGGCGTATAGTTTGCCGTCCTGAATGACGCCGTCGAACGCGATGTAGATATAGTCTTCATTGAAAATGTTCTTGGCCCAGAGTGAGATGTCCATGCGGCCATCGTCACTGCGGATCCCGATCCGGCCATTCACCAATGCGTAACCCCCTTGGAGTTTGCGCGGGTCATTATTGGTGTCCGTGATTTGATCGCTCCAATAGGTCGCCTCGCCCCGCAGGTAACCCATGACAGGACCGATTGAATGTTCGTACGTAGCCGCGCCGTGCACTGTCCATTCCGGAACGTTGGGCACGCGATCGCCTGAGCGGTCGCACGTACCGGCGATGAGCCCGTTCGAAACTTCACCGAACTGGCAGGGTCCCGACATGAAAGAACTGAACTTTGCCTTTTGATAAGTAATGGCACTTTCCAGCGTCAGCCCTTCCATCGGTAATGCGGTCGCTTCGATTTCGATGCCGTGGGACTCAATCTTACCGGCGTTCTGTAGGGCAAATCCGGTTCCAACAAACGTATTGTCCTGGAAATTATTGACGCCCATATAGAATCCGGCGGCGTTGAAACGAACTCTATTGTCTAAGAATTCAGTCTTGATGCCGACTTCATAGCTGTTCGCCACTTCCGGCTGGAACGTAAACGGTAAGGGCGCGAACACGCGGCTGACGTTAGTCCCGCCGGATTTGTATCCCCGGCTGTAGGACACATAGGTCATCGTGTCGTCATTCCAGAAATACTGAACCTTAGCTGTACCTGTAATTTCGTCATCCGAAAGGCTGCTCGTGAAATCCGGCAGTGGATTAGTCGGTGGGAACAGCGCATAGGCGTTCAACAGGATTGGAAGCATCGTTGTCGGATCGATCACCGGCGCAAGCGTCATCGGATCCAGCAGGGGGAAGAGCGTTCTACCGTCTGGATTTTCTTCGAGCACCGAGGTCAAATCCTTGTTCTCATTTGTGTAGCGCAAACCGCCCCTAAAACTCAGGCTGTCAGTCAAGTCCCAGGTGGCTTGGCCGAAGACAGCAAAACTTTCATGGTCTTGCTCGAAGAAGTCCGTAGAGCCGCCGCCATCAGGAAACAAATTGAATGCAGTGGCAAGCCCGCCGAATCCTAGTGCAGCATCAATGTAGGCATTTGAATCGGCGCCGAACCGCACGCGGCCGATCGTGTCAAGCGATTGCGTGTAATAGTAAAAGCCGGTGACATAATGAATCCGATTGCTGTCGTCATTAGCGATGCGCAGTTCTTGGGTCCATGCGTGCTGGTCCCAGATCGTTCCCGAAAGAGGAACGAAGTCCAAATTGGTAAAGTCGGAATCGTACTGTCCGAGGAAGTCGTACATCCGATAACCGGTGATGGACGTCACCGTGTGGCCCGCAACTCTCCAATTGATTTCGAGGGCAAAGCCGCCGTCTTCCGAATTGCTGATCGGATTGTCATTGAGCGTGGTTTCGCGATTGAAGAAATCCGCGCCGGAGAGAACGGTTCCGCCCAACAGGGCTACCAGCCCGTCGGACGGGCCATTTACAAAGGTCGGCGCGCCGCAACACAATTCGTTGGCTTCGGAGTAATCGCCGCTAATAAGGACTTCAATATTCTCATTCGGCTCAAACAGGATTTGCCCGCGAATTCCCCACCGGTCGCGATCATTCAGCAACGTGCCATCGATGACGTTCTCAATGTAGCCGTCTCGGGTCGTGTAGTAACCGGTTACACGGGCGGCCAAGAGACCATCGACGATGGGTCCTGTAATCGTTCCCTTGCCACTGAAGAGATCAAGATTACCTACGGAGACTTCCGCCGCACCGCCGAATTCATAGCTGGGGCGCTTTGAAACTATATAGATTACGCCCGACGATGTGTTCTTACCAAATAGCGTGCCCTGCGGACCTCTCAGCACTTCAATGCGATTTATATCCATAAAGTCGTAAATGGCAGAGCCGGCGCGGCTACGATAAACGCCGTCGACAATAACACCTACCGACGGCTCGAGCCCGGCGTTCTGGCCGGACGTGCCGACGCCGCGAATGATCACCGATGATTGAGTCGCTGTCTGCGCTTGCGTTAGGTAAAGGGCTGGTGCGTATTGGGTCAGATCGAACAGATCGATTGTTCCCGTATCTTCGAGGAATTGCCCGCTATAAGCGCTGAGTGCAACAGGAACGTCTTGCGCATTCTCTGCGCGCTTTTGAGCGGTGACGATAACTTCGCCGAATTGTGCTTGTGCCGCTGAGTGAGCGGCCAATTGAACAATTACGGCCATCGTCGTCAGGCACGCACATGAAATTGCGGATTTAACGAAAGCTTTCACAGCTCCCTCCCAATACAGTTTCATCCGTATACAATCTAAACTTTCCCAGACGCAAAAAGGTCGACTCCCCTAATTCCTTCGCGCTGCCGACGTGTAAGAGCCTCGCTTAGCCTTCTTGCAGAAATGAGAGTAGGGGCGGGACGGATAAAATAGGGTTAATCAAGCGGGCGGATTATTTGCAATTCTTTGTGATGACAAACCAGATTTCTGCTACGGGAACCTTGTAAAATGGCTAAATGCAGCGGCCGCTTTGATGCGCCAAAACCCTTAAGATGCTGCGACTTATGCGCGATCAGTGGGATCCAGAATACGTCAGCGGTTGTCTATTCTGACGCATGCAACGGATTTCATCCGCATACGTCTGATTATTAGGACATTGTTAGTGAATTGGGCGCCAGGAGGGTGGCAAACAAGATTTACAATCGATTAATCTTGCTTAGACTGCTAGTCGACCTTGTCAAGTTCCACTTCGTGGCCCCACAGTTGCTGGACGTAACCCAACACCTTGGACTTTTGTTTAGCGTCTAGTGGTACGCCGTTGTGGCGTGTATGCTGAAGTGTGAGTTTTCTGTCGCCAGCAAGGTCGGCGCTAACGGCTTGTATATTGGGTTCGAGGACGCCGATGTCATAGCTTTGAGCAATGTTTTGCCGGATCTTCTTATAACCGCGTTCGTTGTGGATCGCTTCGACGGTGTAGACGGGGCTTTCAGTGTCATCATGTAGTGTGAACAATTTGAAGTCACGCATAACTTTAGGGCTTAAATATTGCTGAATGAATGACTCGTCACGGTAGTTTGCCCAGGCATGTTTAAGCGCTTTGCGCCAGTCCTGCGATCCAGCAAGATCCGGAAACCATGCCTTGTCTTCGTCAGTCGGTTCCTCGCAGATACGCTTGATGTCTTGCATCATTGCAAAACCGAGGGCGTAGGGGTTGAGACCGCTGTATCGCGGGTCATCGAAGTCAGGCTGGAATATGACACTGGTATGACTGTGAATGAATTCCAGAAATGCGCCGTCAGTGATTTGGCCTCGTTCATGGAGTTGGCTCATAATGTAGTAGTGCACGAATGTCGCGCAGCCTTCATTCATGACTTTCGTTTGCTTTTGGGGATAAAAATATTGCGCGACATGCCGGACAATCCGCAGGATCTCGGTTTGCCATGCCTTTAGAACCGGACTGTATTTCTCTAAAAAGTAAAGCAAGTTTTCTTCTGGCAGCGACAGCCGTTCGCCGTCTTCGTCTGCCTCGAATTCTTCATCATCTCGGAAACTGCGCGAGTGAGCATTGGGTACCGTGCGCCACAAATCGTTGAAGGATTCGCGCTCGTGGGCAATACGTTGGCGCAGTTTCTCTTCTTTTTCGCGTTCTGAGCGTCGCGGCGGGCGGTGATACCGGAAAACGCCCTGACTCATGATTGCGTGAGCGGCGTCGAGAATTTCCTCTACAGCTTCAAGACCGTATTCTTCTTCGCATTTTACGATGTATTTCTTGGCAAAATCGAGATAGTCCAAAATTCCATCGGCATCGGTCCACTGGCGAAACAGATAGTTGTTCTTGAAGAAATGATTGTGACCAAACGCAGCGTGGGCCATTACCAACGCTTGCATGGTCATTGTATTGTCTTCCATCAAATAAGAAATGCACGGACTGGAATTGATGACAATCTCATACGCCAAGCCGGAAAAGCCCGACCGATAGAGCATTTCTTCTCGCGCGAACAATTTGCCGAACGACCAATGGCGATACATGAGAGGCATGCCATGGGACGAATAGGCATCGAGCATTTGCTCAGACGAAATAATCTCGACTTGGTTTGGGTAGATGTCGAGGCCAAGATCGCCAAGCGCGATCTCCTCTACTGCGTTGTAGACTATTTGAAGGGCCGCGAAATCCCAATCTGCGCCGTCAAACAAGAGAGTCATTCGAAGACTACGCCGCAGCGTCCTCTTGTTCGCTACGCTTGACGAATAGTTTTCGAAATACCGGATAAATGTCTGATGGTTTGGCGATCCGCGTCATCGCGAAATTTTGCCATTCTTTATAAACCTTGCGATAAGCACGCCAAAGCTCTGCCCCGCTTTCTTCGTCGGCGAATACTTCCTTTTCCCGCTCATCTAGAATCTCGATATAGGCATAATACTGGCTGATCGGCATGATTTTTTCGATCAACAGATCGACACAGTATTGGGCGTCGCCCGATTGCGTGTAACCGTCGGAGGCTTGCGCGACGTAGATATTCCAATCGCTGGTAACGTATCTATCTTCTGTGATGGTCAACATTTCTTCTAGAGCCGTGCTGACGATTGTACCTCCGCTCTGCCGACTGTAGAAAAAAGTTTGTTCATCGACTTCTTGCGCTTCATGTGTATGCCGGATAAAGACGATATCGACTTTTTCATATCGTCTTTTGAGAAAGAGGTGCAAAAGAATGTAGAATCTCTTTGCTAGATCTTTCTCGCGTTCGCCCATGGAGCCCGACACGTCCATGAGACAGAACATGACGGCTTGGCTGGTCTGAATGGGTGTGGGCTCAAAGGCATTGTAGCGGACATCGATCGGATCGATGTAGGGAACGCCTCGTCGTTTGGCTTCTAGGCGCGCAATTTGTTCGATAAGCTGTTGTTTGCGGGCGTTCTCCTTCGGTGACGGCTCAGCTTTTCGCTCCAGCATGAATAATTCATCTCGAAGCAATGCAACATCTCCGCTGCTAGGGCGTTTCAGCGCAATACGCCGGCCATAGGAATTGCGCATGGTCCGCAACAAGTTGATATTGTTTGGTGTGCCTCCGGTTGTAAGGCCAGCGCGCTTATATTTAGTTCGCTTGATTTCCTTTAGGGACGTTTTGACGAGGTTGGGCAGTTCGAGGTCCTCAAAAAAGAGGTCGAGGATTTCTTCTTGCGTTAGCGTAAATTGGAAGCTGTCCTCGCCTTCACCGCTATCGCTGGCTTCTTTGCCCGATCCGTTGCCGCTGCCAGAACGCTTCTTTTTAATCTCGTCGCCTTCGACGAATTCTTTGTTGCCGGGATGAATGCCATCTCGGGTACCGCCTGAACTGGATAAGCGAAACCGTGGTTCCTCGGTTCCTTTGGTAGGAATTGTGATTTCTTGTTCGCTTTCGAAATCCGAAACGGTGCGGTCCTTCAACGACTTCTGAACAGCTTCTTTAATTTGCGCCCGCGCACGCTTAATAAACCGCTGCCGGTTACCGATACTCTTTCCTTTCGGATTAAGGCGTCGATCGATGAAATAGGTCATTCAAAAGCCATTCTCATGACGCCTACTCGGACCGTTCTCGCGTGCGCCGAATTCGGCCTTTAGCCTGCCTTATCGACACGCATGTACCACTCGACAAGACGTCGGACCTGCCGTTCAGTGTACTTCCGGGACAACATCCTTTCGACGAACTCCTTGTGTTTCTGTTCAGTATTGCTGTCTTTCTTGGATTCGAAACTGATCACCGGTAGCAGATCTTCAACTTGGCTGAACATGCGTTTTTCAATGACGTTGCGGAGCTTTTCATAGGATGTCCACGGTGGATTTGTGCCGCTATTGTCGGCGCGAGCTCTAAGAGCAAACTTAACCACCTCATTTCGGAAATCTTTGGGGTTCGCAATACCAGCGGGCTTTTCAATTTTGGACAATTCCGCATCAATCGCTTGTCGGTCGAGGAGCTGGCCGGTGTCCGAATCTTTGTGATCTTGATCCTCGATCCAAGCGTCGGCATATGAGATGTAGCGATCAAACAAGTTTTGGCCGTATTCACCATAGGACTCGAGATAGGCCTTTTGAATCTCATTTCCTATGAATTCTGCATAGCGCTGGCTGAGCTCGGACTTTATAAAGTCCAAATAGCGCTTTTCAATCTCTTCCGGAAATTGTTCGCGGCGGATCGCTTGTTCAAGAATGTACATAAGATGTACAGGATCGGCGGCCAGTTCCTCGGTATCGTAGTTAAACGTCGCAGACAGAACTTTGAATGCAAATCTGGTGCTGATTCCATTCATTCCTTCATCGACACCGGCCGCGTCCCGATACTCTTGAACGGATTTGGCCTTGGGGTCCGTATCTTTGAGCTTGTCACCATCGTAGACACGCATCTTGGAAAACAGACCTGAGTTTTCATGCTCCTTGAGACGCGTCATGACTGAAAAGCGCGCCAACATTTCCAATGTCTCGGGCGCGCATGTCGCGTTGCCAAGCTCGCTCCCCTTCAACAGCTTGTGGTAGATCGCGGACTCTTCGGTCGCCCGGAGACAGTAAGGCACCTTGATGACTGAAATGCGATCCAAGAACGCTTCGTTGTTCTTATTGTTCTTGAAGAGCTGCCACTCAGATTCGTTGGAGTGCGCGAGCACGAGTCCTTGGAATGGGATCGGTCCAAGAGCTTCAGTACCTATATAGTTGCTTTCTTGGGTGGCCGTGAGCAACGGATGCAACACTTTGATGGGTGCCTTGAACATCTCGACAAATTCGAGAAGGCCTTGGTTGGCACGGCACAAGCCGCCGGAGAAACTATATACGTCGGGATCATCTTGGCTGTAGTGCTCTAACTTTCTGATGTCGACTTTACCGACAAGGGCGGAAATGTCTTGGTTGTTTTCATCGCCCGGTTCGGTCTTGCAAATTCCGATTTGGCGGAGCTTTGAGGGATAAAGCCGGACGACTTCAAATTTGGAAATGTCACCATTGAATTCGTCCAATCGCTTGAAGGCCCACGGTGACATTATGCCGATTAGTCGCCGCCGTTCGATGCCATATTTTTCTTCAAGCAAGTCTTCCATTTCCTCCGAGCGGAAAAGCCCGAGGGGGGATTCAAAAACGGGACTGATTTGATCGCCTGCTTTGAGTGCATAGATCGGGTTGACTTCCATCAACTCCTTCAAGCGTTCCGCAAGCGAAGACTTGCCGCCGCCGACGGGCCCCAAGAGATACAGAATTTGACGTCGCTCTTCCAAACCTTGGGCGGCATAGGTGAAATAGCCGACGATCCGCTCAATCGTATCTTCCATGCCGTAGAAATTGGAGAACGATTTGTAACGTTTGATCGTACGATTGAAAAAGACGCGCGAGAGTCGTTGATCTTTGCTTGTGTCAACATATTCCGGTTCACCGATCGCATTGATCAGGCGCTCCGCCGACGAGGCGTACATCATAGGATCGTCGCGGCAAGCCAAGAGATAGTCTCTTAGACTCATCGTCTCATGTTTTTCGCGACTGTAGGATTTCGAAAAAGCGTCAAACACTTCCATGGCAATAATCTCGCTTAGGTATGACAAGTATGCGCTTTAGATCATCATAGTAAACTTAGGCGTCAATCCATAAAGATCTCTTAAATCTATACGCAGCTCCCAACATTTGGTTTGGCGAACCGTGGTTAGCGCGCAAAACAATGCCCAATAGGCACACTTCACGTTTCGTCTTCCCCTTTTTGACATAGTTGCGCCGACCTTTGTTTTTGGTCGTGCTTATTTACCTAATGTTGCCAATGAACTTTGGCGACATTAGGACCGAGGTGACTTGGTAGTTGACCCCAAGAATCCCCGCTGCGCATGCGTGGTTGCAGCGCAGCATTGTCTTTTCAATGTGAAGACACAGCCGATTCTCAAATGTATCAGCCGATTCGGCCTCTTTTAAGAGTTGTTTGTTCACTTCTTCAATTCGGCTTAAAAAAATGTTGTGCAAGTGGCGAAATCGTCACTTTGGTGTCCATGACGTCTATGGTGCGTGTGCGTATTAATTCAATCGCGTTCGTTAAACGCCGAACTCGTTGTCGAAGTCACATTCATGCCTCATTCCTCGCATAGGGGCGCCACATTCGGCGCCTAGCTTGCGCTTGTTTCACGAAACAATGAATCTGCGGCCGCAAATTTAGGTCAGAACCGCTGCTATGAGTCAGGAGAACTCCATGAACGGACAAAATCAGACGCTTAGATCACAAAGCCTTAGAAAGCGCGGATTTGTAGCAGGCTTGGCATTGGGGGTGGCGAGTTTCTTTGCTGCCGGCAATGTCATAGAGACGGCAAATGCCAAGCCCGTGCAATCGGTGACCCCACTTGTCGAAATTGATCGGCCCGTCGTGTTGAGCGGTCAAACCGAACCCATCTTTGTGTTGGTGCGGTTTGAGGCAATGGAGGTTCTTCATCGGTATCCCGAAAGACGTCCGCCACTTAATCTCTCATTGGTTTTGGATCGCTCCGGCTCGATGGAGGATACTGGCAAGATCGAATACCTCAAAAAGGCGGCAAAAATGGCCGTCGACCGTCTGTCCGGCAAGGACTATCTCTCCATTGTGGAATATGACGACCAAATCACGGTGATGTGGCCGTCCGCCCGAGTCGAATCTACCTATCCCATTAAGCGGCTTATCGATGCCCTTGAGCCCCGCGGTTCGACTAACCTCGTGGGCGGGATGATGAGAGGAGTGGATGAGGTTCAAGATCGTTTGGACGATATTGAGAGTGATAAAACCATCAGCCGCGTGCTCCTGCTGTCGGATGGCTTAGCAAATCAAGGGGTTACGGATCCTCGAGAAATTCGTCGGCTAGTTCGGGCCGCGAAAAAAGACGGCGTCCGTATTTCGACCATGGGTCTCGGACGCGATTATGACGAGGACTTAATGCAAGCCATCGCGGAATATGCTGGCGGTACATACTACTACATCGAACACCCCAACCAGATGGCACGCATTTTCGAGCAAGAATTACGAACGCTTTTTACGACTGTCGCCAAGGACGTTCGTTTCGAATTCTCAGCGGCGCAGGGCATCAAGGACGTTCAAGTCGTCAGTTTCGGCTCTGCAGAAGAGCCTGGGTCGTCGGATTTTGATATGGAAGACTTCTACGCCGGCGAAAAACGGTCACTGTTGCTCAGAATTGAGCCGGAAGAGGGCTTATTCGAAGATCACAGTGGCAACGTAGGCATTGGTGAGATCTCCTTTACCTACAAAGAGGCGGAAACAGGGCTTGTTGAAGAATTCATCTCGAGAGTGACCGTTGAGCTGACAGATGACAAAAACAGGGCTGCTGCTGCCACTAACAATGAAGTACTTGTTGAGGCGCGCCTCTTCGAGGCGGAGCGGCTCCATACGGCTGCCATCTCTCAATATGAAGCCGGCAATTTCGAAGTGGCTGATGAGATGATGGCGTCTTTGGCCGAAGACGTTGAAGCCGATAACTCGGTTCTCAACGACCAAAGATTAGACAACAAAATCGAGGCGTTGCGCGTAGAGCGCGACCAAATGTCGGTTGCCTCTGCCGCCCCTGAGCAGCGCAGCTCGTATCTTAAAAGCACGAAGCAGCGGCTCTACAATGCTCAAAAAGGCAAGCGCGGCCTATATTTGCTGCAAAACGGCGATAAAGGATTTGAAGTTGAGCGCCTACAAGAAGCCCTCAAAGAGGCTGGAGCCTATGACGGTCCCATTGACGGTGTCTACTCAAGCGACGTTGAGGATGCCGTCGAAGCCGTGCAATCAGAAGAAAATCTGGAGGTCGATGGCATTGCCGGTCCTTCAACCATGCAGACTTTAGGTCTCTATTAAGAGTTATTCTAAAAGCCGTTTTCCCTCTCACTGGCAGGCGCGCGCGGCGCGTCTGCCATTTTTATTGCCGTGCGCTTTGGACTAGACTTGAGCGGATTGGGAGCGCGAGAGGTGATTGAAGTACGGTCAGCTGCTTTAAAGGATGCCCGCGGCATCGCCGAAGTCTACGTCGAGTCGTGGCGCGAGACTTATGCAGGCGTTTTGCCCAATCGCGTTTTGCTCGGCCTATCCGCAAACCGTCTCATGCGATCCTGGCACCATAGGGTTGGCGCCGTTTTGGCCTCGTCCTCCAAGAGCGGCACAATCTTGGTGGCGGAACATGACACAGCCGGTATTGTAGGATTTGGCGATGGCGGCCCGTCGCGGGACTGGCAGATGTCATATCGCGCCGAGGTTTATGCGCTCTATGTCGCTCCGAATTTCATCGATCGTGGAGTTGGGCGCACGCTCATTCGAAAGCTTTTCGACCAGCTTATTTCGATCAATATGAATTCGGCGATCATTTGGGCGCTGGCTGACAATCCAAATCGGCATTTCTATACGGCTATTGGTGGTCAACTCGCAGCCGAGCGCATGTCTCGTTACTGGGGTGAGGACTTAAGAGAAATGGGCTATGGCTGGTCTGACTTGAAGGCTTGGCGCGATCAACGAGAAGTCAACGAAGCTGTATCCAAGCGCAACCGCAATGATGGGCCGTAAAAACTAAGTGTGGTTTTCCGACACTTCGCGAGGAAACACGACGTCCAGCAAATGACCCTCTGCCGGCGCGACGCCCGTCCAATAATCGGTGTCAAAGCGAAATGCAGCCAACGCGCATGTTGGAAATGATCCAAGAAGTTTTCGAACAAGTGGATCTTCCCGATTTTTCACAAGCGATAATGCGAATTCGTGCATGCCAGGGTTGTGACCGATGAGGAGAACTGATGCCAGTGCATTGTCAAGCGCTTGGCATGTCTTCAATAGTCGATCCGGGTCGGCAAGATAGAGCGCGTCTTCCGACAAGACCTTTAATTCACCGCCAAACGCCTCTGCGATACCTTGTGACGTTTCTATAGTGCGCGCGGAGGACGAAGTAATTGTTATGTCTGGATTGTATCCCTGATCGTGCATGTATACGCCGATGCGCAAAGACGAATCGCGCCCGCGTGTATTGAGGCGGCGCGCATGATCTGTCCCTGAGCTATGAGAGCGTTTTGCTTTTGCATGGCGTAGCACAAGAACTATCTTCATTCTTTTCTTCAAGTGTTGTGGCGCATTAACGAGCTCAGCAAGGCGTGGCTTTTGACGACGGTTAGTTATGCCCTCATGTGTCTTGCGCGCGCCGCGCGTTCGATGGCACCCGCAAAAAGCCTATCGATGTCCAGCGTATCGCGCAGTATTTCCAAGACGCGTAGTTGTTCCTGCGGGACTCTTGAATCCGCCGCTGCTACATCCACCGCCACTGCATAAGCGGTTTCCGCAAGCTTTTCAGGAATTGCCTCTTTGACAAGACCAAGGACTGCTTGCAGACCTCCATCCTCCGACATGATCTGACCGCATTCTTCAGCAATGTTCACCAGACGATCCCCATCGAAATCGTCAAAGACAGGATATTTTTTTACGATATCTCCGATCGTAGAGAATTCCGCATCGCTCATGCTTCCGTCGGCTGCGGCTACTACGACCATTGTGTAGATTAAAGCGGCGTGGTGGCTGATGGTTTCAGACATTCAGTGAGTCCTTTGTGGCGTGCTGCGCGCGCATTCTTAGAGGAAAGCATTGAAGATGCAAGTAGTTGTGAAAACTTGGGAATTCAAGGCTTCTCTCAATCCGCCCCGGAGAAAAACTCCGAAACGCTGCTAACAGCCTCGTTGAGGTTGAGGCGCTGGACCTCAACCTGTTCGGGAAAAGCAGTCGTCAACCGTGTTGGCGTGCGCGAATCGAGCATGATGAAAATGCCGCGATCATCATTGCGACGGATGAGACGGCCGTAGGCCTGCTTCATCCGCAACCGCGTGATCAGATCGTCGTATTTGGAGCCTCCAAAATGTTTCTTGCGGGCTTTGTGAAGAATATCTGGACGCGGCCATGGAACTCGATCAAAGACGATCAAGCGAAGCGCTTGTCCCGGCACGTCGACACCATCTCTGACTGCGTCGGTTCCGAGCAAGCATGAGTCTTGTTCCGAACGAAACATGTCGACCAGTGTTCCAGTATCAATGGGATCAACGTGCTGCGCATAAAGCGTCAAGCCTGATGAGTCCAAATCCCCGGCGATCGACTCATGGACAAGACGCAAGCGCTTGATGGCCGTAAACAATCCTAAGGCGCCGCCACCGCTGGCTAAGAACATTTCGCGATACGCAGCTGCGACCGCGCGCGTGTCATTGCGTGGTACGTCGTTGACGACAATGATTTGCGTTTGCTTGGCGTAGTCGAACGGAGAAGCGAAGTACACACGCTTTGCCGGCAAAGGCAGATGTACGGCGCCGGTGCGTACTTCAGCGCTTTGCCAATCAGTCAGTGACGATTCGGGTTCAATGGTTTCGACATGTTCTGGAACCACGTCCCGCAAGGTTGCTGACGTCACCAAAACGCCATGAGCCGGTTCGATCACGGCCCTTGCAAAGGGAATAGTTGGATCAATCCAATGGCGATGCATGCCTAAATCGAACAAACGCCCGAAAGCCCTGTGGATCGAAAACCAATCTACAAAAGCCTCTTCCGGCCCTTCGGGTAGGCGCCGCAACATGTCCTGCCATGCGGGCAACTGGAGTTGGGCCCGGCGTTCCAGCCCGCGCGCAACTGCATCGATCCGCCCCTTGGTTTGTGCCTCAAGCTCTGCCGTTTGGTTGTCGATAAGATCGCGCAACAGACGTGCCAGTTTGGCGAACGGTCTTGCAATTTCTCCAAGTGCGTCTTCCAAGATGTGCGCGGCTTCTAACACTCCATCAATGACCGGCCAGGGCGAGGTCTCTTGGTCATAAGTTGAGTAGGCGTCTTCATCGTTCCGCGCCAACACTTGTTGAAAGACGAGCGCGAGAAAGTCTTCCATGGGTCCTGCGGGTTGGTTCGCAGCAAGTCTGCTGGCCCAACCTGCTCCTGGCAAAACAAGCGCACCGCGTCGCACGGCTTTTAGCGAAGCTGTGGCTTCTGGACTATCTTCGATAAGGTCGCCGACACGATCTTCTAAACTGCGACCGCGCTGGCGGCGTGCCTCGGGACCTCGAATCCAGCGGCGTAGCTCAGCGGCTTCTAAGCCTGTCAAATGAGCTGAAAAAGCCGAGTCAGCTGCGTCAAACAAGTGATGGCCCTCATCGAAGATGAGTCGTGCGGGCCCAGGATAGGGACGAGGCGGCAGCTTTTCTGATTTCTTTTTGGATTCGGCGGGTGCCGTTCGCGCTTGGTTGGACGCCTGCTCAAGTGCTGCTTGCACCATGACGAGGGCATGATTGGCAACGACGAGATCCGCATGCCTCGACTTGCGGACGGCTTTTTCAATAAAGCACTTGCGATAGTAAGAACACGCCGAATAAATGCATTCACCGCGCCGGTCTGTGAGACCCGCTCCCAATGATACCCTGTCGGACGGATGTCGAGCGGCAGATGTGCGCGTCACGAGCGATCCGAGCCAGGCGGGGAAATCGCCGCCGATCATATCGCCGTCGCGGCTGGCACTTACCCATCGCGATATCAGGCCGAGCGCCACGGCATCGAAGCTGCCGGCCTGCTCCTGAAGGTTCAACAAGCAAAGATAGTTTTCTCGCCCTTTGCGGATGACGGCGCGCTTGGCTTTGATGTTACGATCGGGGAAAAGCCGATCGAGCTCTTGATCGATTTGCCGTTGCAAGTTTTTGGTATAGGTCGAAATCCAAAGGCCGGGGCCGTTCTTTTCGGCCCAAAGACTCGCAGGCGCTAAATAGCCGAGGGTCTTGCCGATCCCGGTTCCGGCTTCAGCGAGCACGATGTGGGGTTCGCCTGCACGTGCGCGCGGCGCAAAAACTTCACCGACAGCTTGCGCATAGTCAAGTTGCTGGTCTCTCTGTTCATTGAGGTCTGCTTCTTTTCCGCCACGCAATAGCAAGGAGAGGCGCTGGCTGATTTCTTCCGACAAAACTGGCTCGGAACCGGCCGCTCCTGGAGGTGCAAGTTCTTCCCATTCCGGCAGGCCCGCGAGCATCTCGCGAACAGTGCTAGGCAATGACCGTTCATCGGGATTCTCGACATGCAAACCGGACAGGACAATGGGCGTCCAAGACCAACCGCCTCGACCCATGTCCGCGGCCGCTGTGTAAGCCTCAAGGGCCTGAACTGGATCAAACAGCAATAGCTCATCGAGGAGTTCGTGAGTTGCCTTTTGAATGGCTTCGGCATTGCCCTCTAATCCATGCGGCGTAGGAAATCCCAAAGCCGATGCGACACCCGCCGGTGTCGGCACGCAAAACTCGGCGGGACGAACAAAGGCAAAAAGTTCAAGCACGTCGAACAAGTTAGACCGCCGCGGCTGCGCATTAAGCCCAAGCCGGCGCGCCGTCAAAACGTGATGGCAGACGATGACGGGTTGCTCGGTCAGCACCTGAGCCGCTTGTCGTCGATCCAAGTCGCGGAGCTCGCCCTCGGCTGAGAGCGAAACAGCTTTCGTTGTACTCGCGGCGAGGGCGACCACGTCCTTTAGAAAAGAGGCGTCGGGCGTACTTTCCGATACGAAGGAATCGTTCGACATCGCCGAAGTATAGGGCGCGCGTTCGGCGCCACAACCACGGTCTCGCTCCAAGCGGCCTGGCTGCGTTGACCTCACCACGCCCTCACCCTACGTTGCGCGCTTAGTGGGCGATTTCCGCCCATAGTTTTGATGGACTCTGAATATTTCGATGGCAATTGACCGAGACATCGCTGGAGCAAGCAAAGCATGGCCGTTCGACCAGGCGCGCCAGCTCGTGACACGGCTTGGCGCAAGTGGGGGAGACAAAGAAGTCGTTTTCCAAACCGGATACGGCCCGTCCGGCCTGCCGCATATCGGCACGTTCGGCGAAGTGGCGCGCACGACCATGGTTCGGCACGCTTTTTCTTTGTTGTCCGACCGGCCGACGAGGCTGATCGCATTTTCAGATGATATGGACGGCATGCGGCGGGTGCCTACTAACTTGCCTAATCAGGAGATGCTCCAAGAATATCTCAACAAACCTCTGACATCTGTGCCTGATCCTTTTGGTACCCACGAAAGTTTCGCTCACCACAACAATGCGCGGCTCCGCTCTTTTTTGGATGAATTCGAATTCGAGTACGACTTCAGAAGTGCGACCGAGTGCTACAAGTCCGGTCTGTTTGATGAAACCCTTCTAGAAGTTCTTAGTCATTACGACAAAGTGCTCAACATCGTTTTGCCCACGCTCGGTCCCGAGCGGCGCAAAACATATTCGCCGTTCTTGCCGATCTGCCCAGATACGGGCCACGTGCTTCAAGTGCCCGTGGTTGAAGTCAATGCGAACGACGGTACGATCGTTTACGAGCGCGAAGACGGTGAGCGCCGCGAAACCAAGGTGACTGGCGGTCATTGCAAGTTGCAATGGAAAGCTGATTGGGCCATGCGTTGGGCAGCGCTTAGCGTCAACTACGAAATGGCTGGCAAGGATCTCATCGAGTCCGTCAAATTGTCCTCGCAAATTTGCAAAGCGATCGGAAGATCGCCGCCGCAAAGTTTCATATTCGAATTGTTTCTCGATCAAAACAGCGAGAAGATTTCGAAGTCGAAAGGCAATGGCATCGCGGTCGAAGAATGGCTGCGCTATGCCACACCGGAAAGTCTTGCACTTTACATGTTTCAAAGCCCGCGCAAGGCCAAACGCCTTTATTTCGATGTGATCCCCAAGGCCGTCGATGAGTATTTGACGTTTCTTGGAAAATACCCGGAGCAATCGCCGGAAGAACAAGCGGCTAATCCCGTCTGGCACATTCACTCAGGGAAAGTACCGCAGGAACAAGTGCCGATAAGTTTTGCAATCCTCTTAAACCTTGTGAGTGCCAGTAACGCACACGACAAGGAAACTCTCTGGGGATTCATCGAACGCTATGTTTCGGATGTCAGCCCCGAGAACAATCCTACACTTGATCGGCTTGTTGGTTACGCCATCAATTATTTTGATGATTTTGTGAAGCCGTCGAAGAACTTCCGAGCGCCGACGAACGAAGAACGAGCAGCCCTCGAAGACCTTGCTCTTAGATTGGAAGCGTTGGAGCGGGCCGGAGAAACGACGGCCGAAGCGATCCAAACCGAAGTATTCGCGGTTGGGAAAGAGCAATCCTTCGAGAATCTCCGTGATTGGTTCAAGGCCCTCTACGAAGTATTGCTCGGCCAAAGTCAGGGACCACGATTTGGGTCTTTTGTCGCGATCTATGGCATCCCGGAAACCGTGGGTCTCATTCGCAAGGCACTTGCCGAAAACGCCTGATCACGGCGACTTGACGGATTTTGCAATCAGATTTCTGCTAGGTTTGCGGCGTGTGCCGAGAAATGTAAGCGCTCGGTTGGCTGAATTTCATAGGGCCATGCCCCCTGATGTGGATCTCCCGATCCAAACGAGCTCAGCAATTGCTTGCGGTAGTCTTCATTGCCGTGATGCTTTTCCCGAACCTGTCGGCTGCCGAGCCTCTCGACGACGTTGCGGCGCTTTATATCGGCGGCTCATTTATTGAGGCAGCCAGACAAGCAGAAGCGATCGGTACGGCTGATGCGTTTGCTTATGCGGCGCGGTCTTTGTTGTCGGCTGCGACTACGGGGCCGCGGGACAAAAGTGTTCTGGACTACGTTGAGCGCGCTGAGCAGGCGGCGCGCGCGGCGATTTCCCTCGATCCCGATCACGTAGAAGGCAACATTCAACTGGCTTTGTCTCTTGGGTTGATTGGTCGGCACACGGGACGGCTCAGGGCTCACTTCCGGGGATATGCTAGAGACGGCAAGGAGCATTTGGATCGCGCATTCTCGGTAGCGCCGGAAAATTCCTGGGTGCTGTCGGTGCTGGGCGGTTGGCATTTGGAAATCGTCGATCGGGCCGGGCGAAAAAGTGCTGAATGGCTTTATCAGGCTGACGAGCAAACAGGCATTGATTATTACGAAGCCGCCTTGAAAGTCGATCCGGGCAACATCGCCATTCGACATCAGTTTGGCTTGCAGCTAGCAGCGCTGGGCAAGGAAGAGCATGTGGTCCGGGCGCGCGACGTTCTTGCCCCGATCGAAGAGCTTGTACCGTCTGACGCTTTCTCTGGAGTCATGGCGGCGCGGGCGCTGGAGCTGCTGGACGCCGTTCGGTCCGGCGAAAAAAAGCGCATCAAGAAACTCTGTAAGCTTCAAAAGAGCTTATATTAGCTATCGTCGCGGCTTGCCTCCGCCCGGCTTGCGGCTTATACCCGGCACTGTGACCGATAAGATCATTTTCAAAATCTGCTCCGTCGCCGAATGGTCGGCAGCGCTCTTCAAAAACGTTTTTGAGGGCTCGCCGGCTGACGAGGCTGATGGTTTTATCCATTTCTCAACAGCGGCTCAGGTGCGCGAAACTGCCGCCAAATATTTTGCAAATGCGAACGATCTATATTTGCTGGAGGTCGATACGCGGCTCTTGAAAGATCCGTTGCGCTGGGAAGAATCGCGCGGCGGCGCCTTGTTTCCTCATCTCTACGGCGTGCTTCCCACGAGTGCCGTGACCGCGGTGCATCCTCTTCCCTTGGGGCAGGACGGTTTGCATCAATTTCCCTCCCACTTAGGCGGGGACGATTGATGAGCCTCTATGGGATTGGTCTGCCTTTGTTGCGGCAATTCTCTCCCGAAACGGCTCATAGCCTGACCATTCGTGCACTGACGATGGGACTGGGTGCCAAATCTCGCGGGCCGGGTCCTGCAATTTTGACGGTTCAAGTTTTTGGTCTGGACTTTCCCAATCCTCTTGGCCTTGCTGCGGGCTTTGACAAGAACGCCGAAGTGCCGGACGCGATGATTGCGATGGGTTTCGGCTTTGCGGAAGTCGGCACCATCACACCTTTGCCTCAAGACGGTAACCCGCGGCCACGCATTTTTCGCCTCGAAGAGGACAGGGCCATTGTTAATCGACTTGGGTTCAACAACAAAGGACTCGATGCCGCAGAGCTACGGCTTAAACAACGATCCGGGCGCCCCGGCATCGTCGGGGCCAATGTCGGTGCTAATAAATCGTCGACCGATTGGGTCGCGGACTATGTCGAAGGCTTTCGCCGCCTACACGCGCTGGCGGATTATGTAACCGTAAACATATCTTCGCCGAACACGCCCGGTTTGAGATCGCTGCAAGACAAAACGGCCCTTGACGAATTGCTTGGCGCGCTCATGGATGTGCGCGCGCAACTGAGTGTGGCGGGAGCTTCGCCCACCCCGCTGGTTATCAAGGTTGCGCCGGACTTGGGATCTCAAGACATTGATGACATTTCGGAAACAGTGATGTCTCGCGGCGTCGAGGCATTGATTGTGAGCAACACAACGGTCGGACATCGGACAGGCCTGCGCGGTCCGCATGCGCGCGAAGGCGGCGGCCTGTCAGGCGCGCCTCTGTTTGAACCCTCGACAGCGGTATTGCGCGAATTCTATCGCGCCACGGAAGGCCGCGTCGCGCTCATTGGTGTAGGTGGCGTCTCGTCCGGCGAACAGGCCTATGAAAAAATTAGATCCGGCGCATCGCTGGTTCAGCTCTATTCGGCCTTGACTTATCAAGGACCGGATTTGATACAACAAATAAAGAAAGACCTTGCGGACTGCCTAGCGCGCGACGGTTTCAAGAGCGTGAATGAGGCCGTCGGCACGGCCCTTTCGTAAGAACAATGGAGAGACTCTGATGGCGGTTACCATCTTTCACAATCCGCGCTATTCGAAATCCCGACAGACGCTGGAGCTACTGCGAAGCAAAGGCGTCGAGCCTAAGATTGTCGAGTATCTGCAAACGCCGCCAAGTGCGAGCGAGCTCGATGACATTTTGAAAAAGCTCAAGCTCGAGCCCCGTGAGGCAATGCGCCGAAAAGAAGCGCCCTACAAAGAAAACGATCTTGCCGATGAAAGTTTAAGTCGGGCTAAGTTGATCAAAGTAATGGTCGACCATCCCATTTTGATCGAGCGTCCCATTGTCGTGTCGGGAGCCAAGGCGGCGATCGGCCGCCCGCCTGAAGCCGTTCTCAACATTCTCTAGCTGGCTTGAGCAGATGCCGGCACCGACTCGCGCACCAAAGCCTGGTAGCGCAAACCGAGGGTAATGCCCCGTGCGATGAAAAACGCGATGAACGCGGCCCATAGGCCGTGATTGCCAACCGGGGTGAGCGCATACCAGAACGCTAGATATACGGCCAACGAAATCACCATCATGTTGCGCAGATCCGCGCCCCGGGTCGCGCCGATGAAAATGCCGTCCAGTTGAAAACACCAAACGGCGACAATGGGAATTGACGCTGCCCAGAGCAAATAGTTGCGCGCTTCTGCGCGCACGTCCGGTGCTGTGGTGAGCGTATCGATAACGAATCCGCCGAAGGCGATAAACAAGATCGTCAAAACGAATGCAGTCCCGCCGGCAATGCGGGTCGAAATCAAAACGGAGTCGGTGAGTTGCTTTCGCTTTTGCGCGCCAATGGCGCTGCCGACCAAAGTTTCCGCGGCAAAAGCGAAGCCGTCCAGAAAGAATGAGGCAAACATGATGAATTGCATCAGAACGTAGTTGGCCGCAAGGATGGTATCGCCCGCCTTTGCCCCTTGAGCGGTAAACCAGCTAAAGGCAAAGACGAGACAAATAGTACGGATGAAGATGTCGCCGTTGACACTCAGCATACGGCGCAAGGCAGGAACGTCGAGCATCCGGGACCAGTTGGCGGAGGGGCGCTTTCCTTGTCTCACCGCAAGTTCGCGCCAGACCAATGCAGCGCCGACCAAGACCGTGCTCCATTCGGCGATCAGTGTTCCGTAGGCGACACCGTCAACGTCCCAGCCGAGGCCCATCACGAAGAAAACATCGAGAATAATGTTCACTGCGTTGAGCCAGACTTGCAGCGCCAGTGCCAGCTTTGTTTTTTGTAACCCAATGAACCAACCGACGAAAACAAAAACCGTCAGCGCGGCGGGCGCCCCCCAAATGCGGATCGCCAAGTAATTGCGCGCCAGCGACTCGACCTGTGCGCTTCCCTCTAAAAGCCAAAAGGCGCCGGCCGCGATGGGCAGTTGTACTGCGATCATGACGAGACCTAAGCTCAAGCCCACAATGACAGCGCGGCCAAGGCCGGCATCGACTTCTGCATCGTCGCCAGCTCCGAAAGCTTGGGCTGTAAACGCTGTTGTGCCCATGCGTAAAAAGCCGAGACCCAAATATAAAAAATTGAATAGAAGAACACCGAGGGCGATCGCGCCTAAGTAAGATGCCGACTCCAATTGGCCGATCACGGCGGTGTCCACGAGTCCCAACAGGGGCGTTGAGATATTGGAGATGACCATGGGCCAGGCGATGGTCCAGACTTTTCTGTGGCTAATGTCTGTCATTTGGGCTTGCGCTTGTCGTTGAGCCAATTGAGGCGCTGCTGCGTATAACATGGGCAGCGTCAGTGGAGAACAGGATGACAAGAGATCGAATTGAGCCGGGCCCGGGTCAGGAATCGGTGTGGGACTATCCACGGCCGCCTCTGTGTGAGCCCACTCAGCGCCGCTTGCGTGTCAAATTCGGCGGCGAAGTCATCGCCGACACAACCAAAGGCTATCGACTGTGCGAAACAAGTCACCCGCCGGGATATTACATTCCTCAAGCCGACATTGACATGATCGCTCTTGAACCTTCGACGCGCCGGAGTTTCTGTGAATGGAAAGGCCAAGCTGAATATTGGTCAGTGAGGGTAGGCGACAGACACGTGCGCGGCGCGGCATGGTCCTATCCCAATCCAACGGCGAGATTTGCCGCTATTCGCAACTACATGTCTTTCTATCCACAATTGATGGATGCGTGTTTTGTCGATGACGAGCAAGTCATCGCACAAGCCGGCGACTTTTATGGTGGCTGGCGCACGGCAGAAATTGTTGGCCCGTTCAAAGGCGCGCCCGGAACGGAATTTTGGTAGGGGAAGTTTTCCTAAAAAAAGAAGGCTTCGAGTTGAACGCCAAAATAGACCAGCAAGATGGTCAGAGGGATGATGCCGAGGGCCGTCACCCATGTGAAGGTCCACAGCCGCATGGCCGATAGACCGCCCGCTAGATTGAGGACGAAAAAGGGCACCAAAGAAATGCAACGCGCTACGAGCAATGCGCCGGCCCCATACCCTCCTTCGGTGAATGAATCGAAACGCGCGCGATGCCGCGGCGCCACCAGTCGCTCGATTGCCGGTCGCCCGAGATAGCGCGCCAATCCGAACGCGAGCAAAGCGCCGACGAGTGCGCCAGCCCAAGTCACCAATGTTCCGCCTAAGGGGCCGAAAACCATGCCGTTGACCATGGCGGGAATTTCCGCAGGCATCGGCGTCAGCGCACACACGATCATAAGGCCCATCGACGCAAGTACCGCCCATGTCCCCATCGATCTAAACGTCATCGTTAAATCATCGGCGGTGCTGGCCGACTGAGAACTGAAGTTTGACCAAAGATAAGTCACGACAACTAGGAGGAGAACAAATATCGCAAACGCGCCGAGTGACCACAGCAGTCCGGCGCCGTTGGTCATCGGTTTGGATCGAAGGTCTGTCATAGAGGTTTGGCGATTCATACTCAAAGTTGTATGCCTAAATCACGAATCGAGCGTAAACATGCTGGCTTAAATCTCTCGCCAGGTCTAATCAGTTTTAGGTGAGTTGATTTCGCCTTAAATTCAATAGTGAAACGTCAATATAATCCGTCTACAGAATAGCGAAATGCTAGTTGGGCAGCAGTGCTTCAAGCGCTTCGATGCTATCTGCTTCCGCCGGAGGCTTATCCCAGCGCAATCGGTGAACCCGGGGAAAGCGCATGGCCAGGCCTGATTTGTGCCTCGTTGACCGGTTAAGCCCTTCGAACGCCACTTCGAGCACAAGTCCATGGTCGGCGTCATGGCTGACTTCGCGTACTGGACCGAACCGATTGACAGTATTATCGCGCACGAATTTGTCGATGCGCTTCAGTTCTTCATCCGTAAATCCGAAATAGGCTTTGCCCACGGGCACGAGTTCGTCGCCGTCTTCGCCGCTGCGCCAAACACCAAACGTGTAATCAGAATAAAACGAAGAACGTTTGCCGTGGCCGCGTTGGGCGTAAAGCAAAACGGCGTCGACTAAAAACGGATCGCGTTTCCATTTGAACCAAGGGCCTTTTTTGCGTCCGGCCATATAGGGGCTAGCCCCCAGCTTGATCATGACGCCTTCGACGCCATGTTCTGCGGGTTCGCGTCGTTTCTCGGCCAATTCTTCCCAGGATTGAAAATCGATGATCGGTGAAAGATCAAAGGACGGTAGTGCATGCGTTGAAATCCAACTTTCCAACTTTTTTCGGCGGTTGTCGAAGGGCAGGGGGCGTAGATCCTCGCCGTCGACGTTTAAGAGATCATAAGCAAGCACGCCGACAGGATGACTCGCCATAAGTTTCTTGGAAACGGTTTTGCGGTTGAGGCGTTTTTGTAGATCTCCGAACGGCGCAACGACTCCCTCGCGCATGACGAGCAGCTCACCATCGAGCGTGGCGTCGAATGTCATGGTTTCCAGAAGGTCGGGAAATGCTTTAGAGATGTCTTCGCCCGAGCGGCTATAGAGCCGCCGCATCTCGCCATGTGCTGCCGCTTGAATGCGGATGCCATCCCACTTCCATTCGGCGCGAAAGTCGGACGGATCGAGCTTCTCAAGATCGGCATCTTCCAGTGCATGTGCCAGCATGACTGGGCGAAAGGGCGCATCAATTTGGGGTGTGGGTTTTGGGCCCTTGCCTTCAACCCACCCAAATAAGTCTTCATAGGGTGGCTCTAATCCGTGCCAAAGCTCCTCAATGTCGGAGACCGAGACGTCGCCCAGTCCTGCGACAGCCGTCTTTGCTAGTCGCGCCGAGACGCCGACGCGCAGGCCGCCGGTGAGAAATTTAATCAGTGCCCAACGTCCATTGGCGTCGAGACCGTCAAGCCAGTGAGCGATCAACTGCGGCAATTCGGCTTTACCGGTTTGACCCAGCGTGTCGACCAGTTCGCTCAGGGTGATGCTTCGATTTGCGCCGTGCTGCACCGGCCAAATGAGCGCGGTCGTCTCCGCCAAATCGCCGACATAGTCGTAAGAGAGCTCGAACAGCACAGGGTCGACGCGCTCTTGCACAAGTCCGCGCAGGAGCGCCGGCTTGGCATGGGCGAAGTCTAACGCGCCGGTGAGCGCGGCCAGGGCGTAGCCCCGGTTCGGATCTTTTGTCTCCGTGAAATAAGCTCTCAGAAGGCGGAGCTTTTCGTTTCTCTGAGGCTGATAGGCAAGACGGTCGAGCAAAGCGGCGAAGCGGTTCATGAGGCCTCCAGCTCAGTATCGCCGCCGTCTTCATCGTAGCCGACGAGGCTCAACGGCTTTGCCGCAATGCTTTGTGTCTTGGCAAAATGCACAAGGGCGTCTTCCTGCCCGTGAGTGACCCAAAGTTCGCCGGGCGCGATCTCCATGATCGTTGATGTGAGCTCGTCCCAATCTGCGTGGTCCGAAATGACGAGGGGTAATTCGACGCCGCGCTGGCGCGCGCGGGCACGCACGCGCATCCAGCCCGACGCGAACGCGGTGATGGTATCGCCAAGGCGGCGCGACCAACGATCGTTGAGCGCAGACGGCGGTGCGATCACGATTTGACCTTTGAGGGCGTCTTCCGTTTCGTCTTTGACCGGGCGCAAGTCACCGAGGTCAATGCCGAAACTCTCGTACAGACGGCATAGTTTCTCGGCGGCGCCATGATAATAAAGCGGTGCATCGTAACCAGCCTGGCGGATGAGACTGATCACACGTTGCGCTTTGCCTAGAGCGTACACCCCGACAAGATGCGTGCGCTCCGGAAACGTTTTGACCGAGGTCAACAGTTTGTCGATTTCTTCTGTATCGAGCGGGTGGCGAAAGACCGGCAAGCCGAATGTTGCTTCCGTCACATAGATGTCGCATGGGATCGGCTCGAAGGGATCGCACGTGGAATCAGGGCGGCGCTTGTAGTCGCCGGACACGACAATGCGCGTGCCGTTCTTTTCCAAAACCACTTGCGCGCTTCCCAAAATGTGGCCTGCGGGCACAAGTCGGACACTGACACCATTGATCTTCGTCGTTTCACCATAAGAGGCAGCAGTCCGAGTGCGGGCAAAATCTTCGCCATAGCGCGCGGCCATGATGGCCAGGGTTTCTTTGGTTGCGATGACTTTTCTATGGCCGGCGCGGGCATGGTCCCCGTGACCGTGAGTGATGACGGCGCGGTCGACCGCACGTACTGGATCGACATAGAAATCCCCCGGAGGGCAATAAAGCCCTGCGGGCGTCGGTCTCAGTAAGTCTTCCGGTGCTATTGTCATGAAACAACTCTGACATAAGCCGCTGCTGACCGCGAGACGACCCTCTCACGCCAACCTTTTCTCCTGAATGAAGAACGCAGTCCTGAGCAATGCGGGGGACGGCTGAGGGGGTGAGTAATCGCACCGCTGGATTTGGGCATGCGGCGTCTTAGCATTCACTATAGTGACCTCATGGATGAACGCGGCGCCAGAGCAATCGAGCCACAAACCGAGCTGCCCTCAGTCTTTGCAGACTGGTTCGCTGACCGCGGCTGGCGGCCAAGGCGCCATCAGCTCGAGTTGGTAGAACGGGCGGGGCGCGGCGAGTCGGCGTTGCTCATCGCACCAACGGGTGGGGGCAAGACTCTCGCGGGGTTCTTGCCAAGTCTCATTGAACTAGCCGATCGGCCGCGGGCCAAAGCGGGGATGCGCGCGCCGCGCCTCCATACGCTTTACATCTCTCCTTTGAAGGCGCTCGCGGTCGATGTGGCGCGCAATGTGGAAACACCGGTCCGGGAAATGCAATTAGGCATTGAGGTGGAAACCCGCACAGGCGACACGCCGCCCGGGCGCCGTCAGCGCCAACGCCGCTCGCCGCCAGATATTTTGATGACGACGCCGGAACAAGTGGCGCTTCTGTTGGCTTACCGGGACTCGAGTCGTTTTTTTAAATCTTTGCGTTACATCATCATCGACGAGCTCCACTCACTCATCAATTCAAAGCGCGGCGAATTGCTTGCGTTGGCGCTGGCGCGGTTGTCTCGTTTGGCACCGGAAGTGCGGCGCATCGGCCTGTCGGCGACTGTTGCCGAGCCGGAATATCTGCGCCGCTATTTGGTGCCGCAATGTGATCTGAGTGTGACAAAAACTCCGAAGCTTGAAAGCCAAGAGTTAGCGCCTCGTGAGCGATTGTCGTCGCTCATCATTGGCGAACCGGGCGCGACGCCCGAACTTAGAATTTTGGCGTCGGAAGAGCATATTCCTTGGTCGGGCCACACCGCGCGTCATGCATTGCCGGAAGTCTACGAGGCCATTCGTAAGGCGCGCACGGCACTCATCTTCGTCAATACACGCAGTCAAGCGGAAATGATTTTCCAAGAGCTGTGGCGCATCAACGATGACGGGCTTGCCATTGCGTTGCATCACGGATCCCTGGCCGTCGAGCAGCGCCGTAAAGTGGAAGCGGCCATGATTGCAGGCTCGCTCCAAGCGGTCGTATGTACGTCGACCCTCGATTTGGGCGTTGACTGGGGCGAAGTCGATCTGGTTATCACTGTTGGCGCGCCAAAAGGGGCTAGCCGGTTGACTCAGCGCATTGGCCGCTCCAATCATCGTTTGGATGAGCCGAGCCGCGCGCTTTTGGTGCCAGCGAACCGCTTTGAAGTGTTGGAGTGCAAAGCCGCGCGAGATGCCGTCCACGAAGGTGTGCTCGATGGCAATCCGCCGCGCCAAGGAGGGCTCGACGTGTTGGCGCAGCATGTACTGGGCATGGCCTGTGCCGAACCCTTCAATCCCGATGAACTGTATACCGAAGTAAGGTCTGCGGCGCCTTACACCCACGTCACGCGCGACAATTTCAATCAGGTTGTCGACTTTGTGTCCACCGGTGGCTATGCGCTGCGGCAATATGAACGCTACAAACGCATTCGGCTCAATGACCGTGGACGCTTTCAAGTCGCCAACCCCCGCGTTGCGCAACAGTACCGCCTCAATGTCGGCACGATTGTCGAAGCACCCATGGTCGACGTGCGCTTGGTGTGCAAAGTATCCCGTCAGCCGGCGGGCGCACGGAGCGGGCGCAAGCTGGGCGAAGTCGAAGAGTGGTTCGTCGAGCAACTCATGCCCGACGACACATTTCTGTTATCGGGTGAAGTGTTGCGCTTTGAGGCTATGCACGAAAATGCGGCCATCGTGACCCGCGCAGCGGAAGAGTCGCCCAAAGTACCGTCCTATCAAGGTGGTAAGTTTCCGTTGTCGACATATTTAGCTGGCCGCGTGCGCCAAATGCTAAGTTCGCCTAAGAACTGGAAGCAATTGCCGGCGCCGGTTACCGAATGGCTGGCCATTCAAGACATGCGCTCGCTCTTGCCCAAGCCCCATGAACTGCTCGTGGAAACCTTTCCGCGCTCGGGCAAATATTTCATGGTTTGCTATCCCTTCGACGGGCGGCTGGTTCACCAAAGTCTCGGCATGTTGTTGTCGCGCCGGCTTGAGCGCATGCGCATGCGGCCGCTCGGCTTTGTCGCAAGCGAATATGCGCTGGCGATTTGGGGTTTGCGGGACCTAAGCAAAATTGACCTTGGCGAATTGTTTGACGAAGACATGATGGGCGACGATCTCGACGCTTGGCTTGCGGAATCGAATTTACTCAAACGCACGTTCCGTAACTGCGCCATCATTGCCGGACTTATTCAGCGGCGCTATCCGGGACAGGAAAAGTCGGGTCGCCAAGTGACATTTTCGTCTGACTTGATTTACGACGTCTTGCGCGAACACGAGCCTAATCACATCTTGCTCCGCGCCACTCAACAAGATGCGGCCACAGGGCTTTTGGATATTGCGCGCTTGGGCCAGCTCCTTAAACGGATCAAGAACAACATTATCGTGGCGCGGCTGACACGGGTATCTCCGCTCGCGGTGCCCGTTCTTCTGGAGATTGGGCGCGAATCTGTGCATGGTGAGGCCAGTGACGCCATTCTCGCCGATGCGGCGGAAGACTTGATTGCGGAGGCCACTCGCCTTGACGACCCACGCCTTAGCTCAAGACGATAAAGACGTCACGGCTTTTGACGTCAACGGCGCTCTCGTCGTTCCCGACTGGAGCGGCGCGCTTTACTGGCCGGATGAGAGCGTGCTTGTCGTTTCTGATCTCCACTTGGAAAAGGGATCTTCCTATGCGCGCCATGGTCTGGTGCTGCCGCCCTATGACACGCGCTCGACACTTCGGGTCCTCGGAGAAGTTTGCGCGCGCCGGCAGCCGGCTCGCGTCGTTGCGCTGGGCGATAGCTTTCACGACGGCGAGGCCCATGCCCGGTTGGACGATGATGACTTAGTCGTTTTGAAAAGTCTCGTTGCGGCACATGACTGGACGTGGATCCTCGGCAATCACGATGAAGCGTTGCCTGAGGATTTCGGCGGCACGATCGCCGAGGAAATTCAAATCGGTCGGCTGACGTTCCGACATGAAGTATTGCCGCTGCCTTTGCCAGGCCAAGTCACCGGTCATTACCATCCATGCGCGAAAGTGCGACGCGACGGGCGCAGTGTGCGCCGGCGCTGTTTTGTAACCGACGGCATCAATCTCATTATGCCGGCTATGGGCGCCTATACGGGCGGGCTCAATGTGCTCGATGAGGCCTACCGGCCTCATTTCGACAATGGGTTCGTGGCCTGGATGCTCGGCCGCGATCGCGTATATCCAGTTGAATCTTCCAGTCTTTCGCCCGATCGGTAATTGAGTACTGTTGCAACGCTCTTGTGCGTGTTCAGTCATCAGTCCAACAAACAACAAAAGGGAAACGTCAAATGGATACGCTCGCGCTCGTCAAATCATGGCATCAGCATTTCAAAGTACCCGTCGTCGATGCACCGTCGCTGCCCAAGGGTAGAGCGGAAATGCGCTTATCTATTCTCGAAGAAGAAGTGCGTGAATTGCGCGAAGCCGTAGAGGCAGGAGACTTAGTCGAGGTGCTCGACGCGCTTTGCGACATTCAATATGTAGTGGATGGCACATTCCTTGAGTTCGGTCTTCATCATTTAAAGGAACAGGCCTTTAGCGAAGTACACTCATCGAATATGTCAAAACTTGGCGAAGATGGACAGCCGGTCTTACGTGAAGACGGCAAAGTTCTCAAAGGTCCTAATTTTTCGCCGCCCGATCTGGCCAAAGTATTGCACGGCGCACGGGTGGCTTAAGCCCTTTGAATTCACTCATTCAAAACGTCTTGGAAACTGTCCAAGATGTCCACATATGTCATGAAATTCACTTTGACATTTTCGCGGGCAATGCCGTAATCCGCGGTAAAGTACTTCTGCAAGATCAGCTCGCTGTCAGACGAGGAATAAAACTTCATATAGGCATATCGCTCGTTCAACGCGGTCAGTTTTTCAGCCGTCGGAACAGTATCAAATACGCTGTAGGTGTTTAGGCCAAGGCAATCTCCGCCATCGTCTCCACACAGCCTAGGATTCACAAAAAAGTTATGACCGTTCGAATTTGTCGCTTGTATGAAGGACGTACCGTCATCGACGTCGATAATTTCCGTGGTTAGGTCCATTTCGTTCAGCAATGCGATAATTTCGGAAACTTCAAATTTCGTCCAAATTTGCGGGGCTAGTTCGTCGGTTGTTGTGTCCTCGGTTGTCGGCGGCGCAGCTTCTAGCTCTTCAACTTCGCTTTGTGCAATCGGTTCTGAGAGGTGGCTCGGGAAATCTGCACAGTTGAGATAAGTGGAATTTTGGCCTGTAGGCGGCATGATCGCCGGCAACAGGAGATCCACTATGGCAAGACGACCACGTCGCAATCATACACCTGCGTTCAAGTCGAAGGTGGCCCTTGCGGCCGTTCGCGGTGAGCAGACATTGGGAGAACTCGCTCAGCAGTTTGATGTTCATCCTAACCAGATCAAGCAATGGAAAGATCAGCTCCTTGAGGGTGCAGCGGGTGTTTTTGGGCGGGAGGGTAAATCACCGCTGCCTGCACCCCGTGTTGATGTGAAGAGGCTCCATGCCAAGATTGGGGAGCTGACGCTTGAGAATGATTTTTTAGGCGATGCGCTCACCAAGGCGGGATTGCCGAGCGCAAGAAAATGATCGACCGCAAACATAAACTCTCGCTCAGCCGTCAGGCCAAGGCGCTCAAGATCAGCCGGGGCAGCGTCTATTATCAGCCCCGTCCCGTATCGGTCGGTGATCTGGCACTGATGCGCCGGATTGATGAATTGCATCTCGACTATCCCTTTGCAGGCAGCAGGATGCTGCAGGGACTATTGCTTGGTGAAGGATACAAGGTTGGCCGCCTGCACGTCACAACACTGATGAAGCGTATGGGGCTTGAGGCTATTTATCGCCGCCCGAACACGTCCAAGCCTGCACCGGGCCACAAAATCTATCCCTATCTGTTGCGTAAGCTGCCGGTCACCCAACCCAATCAGGTCTGGGCGATGGATATCACCTACATTCCAATGGCACGGGGCTTTGTTTATCTGGCCGCAGTGGTTGACTGGTTCAGCCGGCGTGTCCTGTCCTGGCGGCTCTCTATCACACTGGAAGCAGACTTTTGCATTGAAGCCGTTGAAGAAGCACTGGCCCGTTACGGTAAGCCGGACATCTTCAACACCGATCAGGGCTCGCAGTTTACCTCCATCGCTTTCACACAAATCCTGAAGGATGCTGAAATCGCCATCAGCATGGATGGCAAGGGAGCGTGGCGGGACAATGTCTTTGTTGAACGGCTGTGGCGCACGGTCAAATACGAGGAGGTCTATCTGCATGCCTATGGCAATGTTCCACAAGCCCGAGCCGCCCTCGGCAAATATTTGGTCTTTTATAACACCAAGAGACCGCATTCATCGCTTGACCGCCAGACACCCGATCAGGCTTACTTCAACGTGCTGCAACCAATCCCGGTCGCGGCATAACAGGGGCTGAAATCCACTTATCCGCAGTCCGAAAGTTGTTCAAACAAACCGAACCACCTCTCTGCTTCCTCTTCAGGCAGCCAATCCGCAAGGAATGGCGCATTGTCTTCAATCACCGTCATTACAGTGGCTTTGGGCGGAAGAATTGGTGTTAGCGGAAAATAACTGGCGACTACCGCGCTAATCCCGATCAATATCAAATATCCGATTAGTCTCATTTGAGTCCCCACCTTTCATCTCTCGTGATCGAGAGTGTTGTTGAGGTAAGTCTAAAACAGAACAAGACCATGGCCAAAAGTATTGCTGAAACAGCGTTAATGGCTGTATTCGACTCCAACTACAACCATGCTTAAACAGCGGAAAAATAGGGTTTGATACCGGATTTTCCAGGAGGCGTTCCGTTTGAGCCAGATCAAGTTGTGATATTCGGCGAATGATATACAGGAACCACGGTTCACTTACGGAATGCTCGGAGTGCTCTATGGCTCAAAAAGTCCCTTACGAATTGCTCGGCGGTGAAGACGGGGTCAGACGACTGTGTCGGGCGTTTTATCGCGATATGGATCAGTCAAGCGACGCCAAGAATATTCGCCGGATGCACAAGCAAGACTTGAGTGAGATCGAGAATAAGTTTTTTAATTATATGTCGGCCTGGCTAGGGGGTCCGCCACTCTACAGCGACAAGACGGGCGGCATGTGTTTGACCCAGCCCCATCGCCCGTACGCCATCGGATCTGCTGAGCGCGATCAATGGTTGTCATGCATGGATCGCGCATTAGAGGAAGTTAGCGCATCTGACGACGTCAAAAACATGATCAAGCAACCGTTGTTTCAAGTTGCAGATATGATCAGGAACCAGGACTAAACTTCGGTGCTTTGTAGTACTTAGTGAGAAGCGGCCTTGGGCGTATTTTCCAACAATGTTTTGGCGATATTCTTCGCACGTGCCGCAGCGCCAAAATCGCCTGTTACTTGCGCCGTCACAATCGCCCCTTCTTTCAACAAAAGCAGTTCGCGCGCGAGTTCGTCCGGCTCTTCGTATCCGGCTGCTGTAGCTAAGTCTCGTGTGTATTCGAACATGAGCTCTTTGTGTTCCGCTGCTGCGCGGTGAATGGGATCATTGAGGCGAGAATATTCGGCCGACGCGTTGATGAAACTGCAACCGTGAAAGGCTCGACCGGGAAAGGCCTTGCCGTCGAACCACTCCGCTAAGCCATCAAACAGGGCCAGCAATTTTTCTTGCGGTGCCGATGCCGCTCGCTCGACATATGTTTTGAACCAAGCGCGAAATTCTTCATCGCGGCGTCTCAAGACGGCGAGAATCAAATCGTCCTTGGATTTGAAATGCTTGTAGAGGGTGCCCCGAGCGACGCCAGCTTCCTGAATGATCTTGTCGATCCCAGTAGCGTGATAGCCGTCGCGATAAAAAAGGCGCAATGCTGTATCGACCAATTGCTCTCGTTTAGCGGACATTTCCCAAGTCTCTCAAATAGATTGAACTATCCGTCTATCTAGTATGGTTCAATAGTGGATTCAAGCCATATATTTTGGAGTTGACACAGTAGATAGAATGATCTATCTACTATTTCAGAATAACGATATTTGATGCAAGGACGCAAGAAAATGAGTGAATTCATCAGCGATATCGCCTTTACGCCAAGTGTCAAAGCCCAGCAGGTATGCCGCGGCTCTCGTGACGGTTATGCCCGGATGGAAGAGGGCAAGGGATGGGCCGATCAGGTCACCGATCGCCTTAGATATTTCGTTGAACAGCGAGATTCACTTTACTTTGGCACGGCGAGCGCAGACGGTCAGCCTTACATTCAGCATCGCGGCGGGCCTAAAGGATTTCTAAAAATCTTAGACGATCGCACGCTTGCTTTTGCAGACTTCAGTGGCAATCGCCAATACATCACCGCCGGCAATCTTGGTATGGGGTCAAAACGACACCATTTTTCCGGCGGACGGCGCCCATCCCTACAAAGGTGATCTGGAAACGCTCGAGTTTCATCTCCTTAATACGGGCCACTTCGGGCTTGAGGAAGACGGAGACTTTATTGCGGCGCGGATCAAAGACTTTTTGGCAAAACACGGCGATCGCAGTTAGCACGCTATGAGGTTTCACAACGACTGGGCGGACGAGAGAATTCTTGTCCGCCACTTTTGTCTAAGGGAATTGATTGCATCTAAGCTGCACGAATATATCTTCGTCTCGCTCATTGCATGGCGGCAAGTGCGGCAATGTCATCGTTCCAAGCGTCCATGTCTAGTTCTTCGACATAGTCTTCCACATGGGCGAATTTGTGCGCTGTGAGTGTTATCTGATGAAAATGGCGTGCTGTGCCGGAACCTTTTCCCTCCGACCAGGTTGATACTTCGTCGCCCATGTGGAGTGGAATTGCGAGCGTAGCATGGCCATTGCCCCGATTGCCGGGGCCTAATTTTACCGCGCTGACGACGGCAGGTCCGGGCCGATCCTCTTCCGCGCGTCTGACATGCAGATGGACAAAGACATCGTCGGCTGCGTTCTCGACGTCGTCTGTCGCAAAGTCGATGGATATCGAATAGATGCCGGGACACATGGCCTTGAAGACGGAGCCAGTCCATTCGCCGAACGAAGCATTGAAGAGTTTGGCGCGGAGCGTGCGACCGTCGACAGACGTGTCTTGGCGGGAAACGTTGTAGAGAACGCGCTTCGGACCACCGTCATGCGGAACATCGCGGCCCAGAAACGTAAAGGCAACCTGTTGATCGGCGCATCGATCACTCATTTTATCCTTTGAGATTTTACCGTCTTCAATCAGTCCAAAGAACTGTTCGAGATCTGATTCTGACAGTTCTTGGTCTAGAAAGGCTTGTGACAGCACGGGTGATGCGGCCAAAAGTGATGCCGCGAACATGGCCTTACCGAATAGCTTCATTTCTCGTCCTCCTTCAAAGCGGAACAATCCTTCCTAGATTGAATTTAGAAAGTCGATCAAGGCAGTTCTTTGTTCAGCGCCTAATTCACGAAAGTTTTCACGGGCCGCTTCTGCTTCGCCGCCATGCCAAAGTATCGCTTCGGCAAAGCTGCGGGCGCGGCCGTCGTGCAGGAATAGACTAAATCCGCTGACGCGCTTCGTTAGGCCGATGCCCCACAGAGGTTGAGTGCGCCATTCACTGCCCGATGCTTCGAAGTCGGGCCGGCCATCGGCCAAGCCTTCGCCCATGTCATGGAGCAGAAGATCGGTAAATGGATGAATAACTTGGTCGGACAATTCAGAATGTTCGCTTTCGCCCGTCATGAGTGTTGTCATATGGCAAGAGCTACAACCGATATCACGAAACAACGCTTCGCCATTCTTCACGTCTGCGTCTTCACTGTTTCTTTGCGCCGGAACTGCGGTGACTTTGTTGAATTGAACCAATCGTTCAAAAAGCTCCGGCCGAACTTCTGGCGGGTGGTCCTCAACGTCCAACGCCTTTTGCTGGCACGCGGTCTGTCCCTCGTCGCAATGATCCTCCATGAATATCGGCGAGGTAATGCCCATATCGCCGAGTGCTGCTGCGGCAGTTTGATGTTTGAGACTTGCTACATTTGCCTTCCAGCCAAAGCGGCCCACAGCCATCTCCGCCGTCGGCGCGTCCCAAACCAAATTGACGCGCCCCGATATCCCGTCCCCGTCCTGATCTTCGGGGTCCGCTAGCGCATGAAGGGTAACGTCGGGAACCGCTTCGAGAAGCCCCAAACCAATAACGGGGTTTCCTACCCGTGCCGATGACATCGCGTTAGCCGGCATCTCGCCGTAGCTCAAATCAGCGAAAGTCAGTTCGGGTTTGCGCAATGAATAGGGCGTGCCGTCGCCATAAGTTCCGTCTTGCTCGGTCCAGGTCATCACCGCCCGGCCCTCCGCCGGGACGCCATCTACGGCGTGATCTTGCAATTGATCGCCGTAAAGTGGAATGGGATTTGGCCCGCCATGATTATTGGACCCAGGAATACTCAACCTGACGAGCATCGATTCCATGGGGCCGCCTTCAGTCTCCGGCGGACGACCACGCCCATTGTTTTCGTGGCAGTCAGAACATTGGTCTTGGTGAAATAAGGGGCCTAACCCGTCCGTCGCCGGTTGTAATCCGGGGGCGGCCTCCCAGTCGGTTTCAAAGACCGTACGGCCCACATTGAAAGATACTTTTGTCATTGTTGTTGCATTGGCGATGATCCGTTCAAAAGCTCGTTCATCGTCTTTTACGATTGTCGTTTCTCCCCCAAGGTTAGGGTCCAGTGGTCGCGCCAGTAGCTCCTTGCGCAACTCGAAATCCTGAGCATTCGCCTGCAGGCAGACCAATAAAACGACGAGTAGGCCTTGGACTGCGGCTTTGCCTGCCGGAAAACTTGGATGGTGGTCAAATTTGTTGTCGGTCATTAACTTCTCGTTGCTTGCGGTGCTGAGCGAAGTCCAACCGCGTTGATTTGCCGTCTCGCTTGAAGCCTAACATAGTAAGTAGTGATGGGATCGATTCGGGGACGCGGGCCTGTCCTCGTATTGGTGCGCGCGACAAATTGCATGGAGGGCAAAAGTCAATTTTTGCTTGACCGGGCGCGCGGCCCCGTCGATACAGGCCAAAGAGGTCGGGGATCTTGCCGAGATACGGCTCAAGTTATTGCTGGAAATCTTAATGTGGAATTGTCTGCGCGCGTCATTGGTGGCGGCATTCGTATTCGCGCAGCTTCTGCTGATTGACGCTTTGAGTGCTGCCGAAGATGAAGCGATCAATGTCAACGGCGCGACAGACGTGTACTCTAGCGAGTTCTTTGCGGATTTCTCTCCCGTCACAGCAGCGGACATGCTCGACCGCGTTCCAGGCATATCATTCATTCTTGAAAATGATTTTGTGAACAATCGCGGCTTTGGGACCAATCAAGATCGCATATTGATCAATGGGCGCCGGGTATCGGGAAAGGAAAGCGATGGCCGCGAGGCCTTGCAGCGCATCGCCGCCGACCAAGTTGCACGCATTGAAGTCTTCCGAACGGGGTCGAGTGATGCCGACAATCGTACAAGCGACACGCAAGTCAATATTGTTCTCAAGGAAGACGTAGGCGGAACGACTGCGACTTGGGAATTTTCTTACACCCGCAATCAAGGAAATGTTTGGCGCCCCGGCGGCAAACTCACTTTTGCCTCCGGCTGGAAGAAGATCGACTATGCATTGGCTCTCGAAGGCGAACCTCTGACAGAGCTGCGCCGCCAAACCGAAGACGCGTTTACCCCCGGCTCCGTTCTAGTCGAACGGGAGGTGGGCGAGGAATTCAATCAGCAAACTAATTTATCGTTGTCTGGCGACACGACCATAGAATTTTCCGACGATACTGTCTTACGCATCAACGGGATCTATACCGATAGAGCCCGCGAGGAAGATACAGACGGCATATTTTTTTCAGCTTCTCCGCCCAGCATGTTTGTCTTCGACCGCCACGATTTCGAAGACGACGCGATTTCTGAAAACGAATGGGAAATAGGCGGCGACTACGAGCACGGGTTCGATTCGGGCGCCGTTTTCAAGCTGTTGGGGCTTCATAACGCCAGGACAGTCGACCGTGAAAAGTTTTCGGGAGACTTCATCTCAGATGTGCCCATTGTATCGGAGATATTGTTGACCGACTCGCGAGAGACCGAGACGATTTTGCGCGGATCTTTCAATTGGCCGATCGCGAAAAGCCATGGGCTGGAAATGGGTATTGAAGGTGCCCGCAACACACTCGATTCCGATCTTCAAATACTCAGAGATATGGGGGGACCTTCGTCGAAGTTAATCTGCCGCTGTCGCAATCGTTCGTAAAAGAGTTGCGGGCGGAAGCTTTCATCGTCGATACCTGGCAAGCGACTGATCGCCTCAATTTGGAAATGGGGCTATTTTATGAGATTTCGGAACTCTCGCAATTGGGGGCGGGGCTTGATCAGGCCCGCACGTTCAAATTCTTCAAGCCTACTTTCGATGCACGATACGCCGTCACCAAGCGGGGACCAACTTCAGATTTCATTCGAGCGGGAAGTTGGACAGCTGAATTTCCTGGACTTTGTCGCCTCCATCAACGATGCCGTCGACCAGGTGAACTCAGGCAACCCTCAAATTGTGCCTGACAAGACGTGGGCGCTTGAAGCGGTTTGGGATCATCAATTGCGTGACGACAAGAGTTCGATTCGAACTCGGCTTTTCTACGACTTTGTGCAGGACGTTGTCGGTCAGACCGCGCTTCCCGGTGCAACGACTGACTTCACCGGGAACATTGGCAACGGCCAACGATATGGCTTCGAAATTGAGGCGGCTGTTGCATTCGATCAATTCGGGGTTCCGGGCGCTATTTTAGAGGTCGGGTACAAGCATCAATGGTCGCGCGTCACTGATCCCTTCACCAATGAGATGATCCCCTTTCGTCGAGAACGTCACCACTCTATCAATCTGGAGCTGCGCCATGACGTAGCACCGCTCAATGTGTTTTACGGCATTTCGTACTTCAAGGATGGTCCCACGGACATTAGGGAAATCGACGAAATTCGCGCGTTTAGATTTGGCGGAAAACTCGGCGCGTTTATTGAGTACAGGCTTCCCTGGGGCTGGACGGTGCGCTTTGACGGCACCGATTTGCTCGATTCCGGAAGCCTGCGGACTCGCTCGATTTTTTCCGGGCCGCGCGTCTCAACGTCACTGCAGTCGGTTCTCTTGCGCGATCGACGATTGGGCCGGGAATTCAAGCTGAGTATTCGTGGGCGCTTTTGATCGAGCGGGTATTAATCGCCCTCGCTCTTATTCATTATGGCTGCGTTTCAGATGCTTGTTTATGGACTAATAGCTCCGCGGCGTTGCCATTGATGGTATGATAACGAATACCGAGCGGCCTTGTCAGCACGCTTTGCCAGTCGAAAGGAAGTCTCATGGTACCGTTTGATCTTCGCCTAAAGTCACTCGTCGCAGGTGCCGCGCTTAGTCTTGTCCTAATAGCAAGTTTAGTTCAGGCCGGCGGTCACACGAGCCACGGGGAAGAATTGGCGCCGCCCGAAATGACCGCGGAACAGATGGACGGAGTGCGGGCCAAGATCAAGAAGTTTGCCGACTATTCGGACGAACAGATCTTAGAAATGATGGCGATCTTGACAAATGAAAGCGGTACGTTGAGCGCGCCGGAAACGAAAGGCGATATAGGCTTGCTGGTTTTGGCTCACGGTTTTCACGGCGAAGGATTTACGCAGTTCACGGATGCTTTTAAGCAAGCCATTGCGACCTATCCAACCGCTTATGGTTTTGGTCTTGGGATCATGTCATCCGAATTCTTGCAAACAGCAATCGACAGCCTTGAATCACAAGGTGCGAAAACTATTGTTGTGATGCAGGCGAGCACGGCAAGAAACTCGACAATGGTCAGACAATGGCAGTTTGCATTAGGCGCGATCGACGAACCTGCCTATCTTGAGGTGCCGCGCATTGACAGCAACGTAGATTACGTTTGGGCGTCGAATCCCATGGATCACCCGATCATGGGTGAGATCTTGGGCGATCACGCAAAGGCAGTGAGTACCGACCCTGCCAACGAACTTGTTCTTATCATGGGTCATGGGCCCTCTGAAAAAGAGGATAACGATTTAGAGATTGAAATTCTCGAGGGTCACGCGGCCGCGATAAAGTCTAAGTTTGGCTTTAACGACGTCAAGGTGTCCAACGTTCAAGATGACGCGCCGGTCGAAATGCGCGAGGCGAACGTTGCCAGGTTGCGGGGCTGGATCAGCGATGCAAAAGCCGAAGGCAAGGACGTGATCGTAACAACAACCGTTTTGACGGAAGCCGGCGTCCTTCGAAAGCTCGAAAAGGACGTTGAAGGGTTCGGCGTTATCTTCAACGACACCGGGCTTATGGTGCACCCGCGGTTTGCGGATTGGTTGGAGGAGTCCATCCAACAAAGCGTTGCGCCTCTGAACTAACCCTTCCTCAACTGTGTCTCTTGATAGCGAAGCCGCTACGAAAAAACTTTGCGGCCGGCCCTATGCACACGCACACGTGACGGTTCTCACGCCGCAGTGATGCAGTGGTTGCAACCGTTCATGTACAGTTCAGGTTTCGGCGCCTAATTTTGGAAGAGAAGAGGCAACCTTGGATGTTCCGCCTAAGGGCGGCCGATGTAGGCGAAGTTTGAAAGTGCGTAGTCATGTTGCGGAACCTTGTCATTCTCGTCGTATGTAGCATTCTTGTTTGGGATTTTTTGACCGCCGATGCCGGTCAATCTGCCGTTTCCCGGGCGACCAAAATCATGATCGAGCGTGTCGGACAAGAGGTCCAAGCGTTCCAGGAGGGAAACGGCGATCTATTCAGCCAGGCCGAACCTGGAGAACAGCCATCCACGGGCCTCCGATCCTTTTTCTCTGTGTTTTCGCGCCCCGCTGTCGACCAATTCATTAGTGAGGCCGCCGCTGAAACGGGCGTCGCGCATAGCTATCTCGAGCATCTGGCCGAACGGGAGAGCTCGTTCAATCCGGTCGCCGAGGCCGGCACTTCAAGTGCTGCTGGACTTTATCAATTCGTGGAACAGACTTGGCTGGATATGTTCGACCGCTATGGCGCCCGTTACGGCCAATTGGAGTTAGCGCGACAAATTCTGGTGGATGCAAGAGGCAAGCGCACGATAAAGGATTCTACGACCGCCAGACAAATCCTCAATTTGCGCTTCGATCCGAAGCTTTCGACGTTTTTGGCGGCGCAATACCCCAAAGAGAACACGAACCTGCTCAAACGCTCTCTCAATCGTCAGGTTAACTACGCAGAACTCTACATGGCGCATTTTTTGGGCGCCCAAGGAGCGCTGAAGCTGATCCCGTGCCAGTGAAAAAACCCCGGATGCGGGTCGCGGCCTCACTGTTTTCCGGTGCGGCGCGCGCAAATAGAAAGTTCTTCTATGACCGGCGCGGCAATCCCGTGTCTGTCGCAAAACTACATGAATCGCTTTTGGCTCTTTGTTTCGATCTGCAGCCCCAAGTCGCGTAGCGATTGAGATTTAGAAGAAGTTCTTCTGCTTCTCGTATTTCACTAACTCATAGTAGGTCTGCATGTAGCCGGTGCAGTGTGCCTTGAGGAGGACGTAATCTCCATCCGCCGTTGTCCAGGTGTGATAGGGGGGATGAATGTCGGTTCCTTGATAGTCGTCGTCGGTGTTCGTGCCGTACCTGAAGTGATATGCGGCAAACGTACCGGCCCCTACGGTGACTTTCTCTTCGCCAAGAAAGCACATCACCATACCGTCACGTTTGAGAAGTATGGGTCCGTCGGCGCCCCGGTGATGGAACGAACACATTAAGAAGGACGAGATTTTTTGCTCTCCTGGACCTTTGCTCAAGTCGTAACATGAAGTGTGCATGGCGTCGGCTTGAATCGGATGAGTGCCAAAAAAGCTAGGCCGTTGGGTCAGCTCCATGCGTTGCGATATTCGGCCTTCTTTGACGGTAAAGCCCTCGCATTCGGCAAGCTTGTCCGTGAACCGGTACCACGCCGAGCCCACATGCTCTTCGTCAACCGTAAGTGAAACAAGACCGCGGATCGGCTTCCAGTTTTCGTCGACGGATGTAATCGTGTCGCGCAAGACGCGGGGTGAATTTTCGTCAATCGCACAGTGGGCTCGGAGGGTGCGGCTGCCGTCGACCTGTTTGGTGTAGATAAAAGTCTCACCGCCCCTCACCTTGTCTCAGTATTTCAGGTTTCTTGGATGTATAGGCAATTCGGCCGCGAATGGTTTCATGTTCCCATGGTGATTGCTCCCACTAGTGATAACGAATTTGGCCGCCAATGAAGGCATTAGTGCCGGTGCACGGCCTTGCAGCCGCGGCGAAGCGCCACGCCAATCGAAAGCTTATAGGTTAGAAACCTACTCAGGCTTGCGGAATTTATAAATGAAGCGGTCCGTTTTTCCGCGAATAGATGCGTCAAAGACGCCCACAGTGCGATCGTCCTCTGGGTGGGCCAAAATATCGCTTTCGGAATCAAATTCGAATCCCGCTGCCAGCACACCTTCCATGACGATTGCCGGATCGATGCGGTGGAGCGTGCCTACATCGCGAATGCCCGAGCCGGCTTCAGCAGCATGATCGACGACCAAAAAGATGCCGCCCGGCTTTAAAGCGTTCAAGATAGACGTGTTCATGGCGTCAATATCCGCACCAATCCGATCCCAGATCACGTCGTGATAATTGATCACGATGTAAGCGGCGTCGAGGGGCTCCGGAAATGTCGGCGCGTTAAAAGACTCCATTTGACTGACGACATTACCGTACGTCTCCGCCAAGGCATCCGCGGGATTGACGTCACCTAAGAAACTTGCAAACTCCGTTGCATTCCAGGCGTACACTTTGCCTTCGGCACCGACGACTTCGCTCAATATGCGCGTGTAGTAGCCGCCCGAAGAGGCAATGTCCGCGATGACATCGCCGGGCTTGGTGCCCGCAAAGGCGATCACTTCGCCGGGCTTCCTATTGGCATCCCGTTCTTTGTCTTCGGCGGGACGGCGCTCGTCATCCAATGCATTTTGAATGACGTCGGCGGCATCATCACCGCTGGCATGTGCGCCCGCAAGCGCCGGTTGATCCCAAACGGCAAAACAAGCTGCAAAAACAAAAGCCGAAAGAGCTGCAAAAATTGAACGCGCCACCATCTTGCTCCCATGAATAAGAGTTTTTCAAACCTTGTTGGTGCACTAGAGCATCTTCTCAAAGTGGGGGCAACTGACCAGTCTTGCATTCCGTCCCTAGCTTCACTTCAAATCTAAGTGAGCGAGGTAGGATGAGGCGAATCGTCCGAAAAGCGTTTGTTCCTGAGATGAACAACCAAGACTAGTTCTGTCGAAACACCCATGAGGCGACCCAGCCGGACATTAGGGCAAAGAGCACAGCGGCGATCCCATAGCTTGCCGGACGGTCGTAGGCAAATTCATAAATATTGCGTTCGATGCCGGTCTTGTCGATGTAAAGCGGTTTGCTTTGTACACTGACGACATTGCCACCTTGGACCAAGTAGACCTCGGTGCGGTAAATGCCGACCGGAACATTGGCGGGAATTTCCACGTTGGCGCGAAACAAGTTTCCATCGAGAAACTGCACACCGCCTGGTTCTTCAATGAATAGGTTTTCTTTGCGTTTGCTGCGAATGATTGCGCTTTTGTAGTCGTCGAGTGATTCTTGGTCCAACTCATCAGACATCGGCGTAATGCGCAAATTTTCAACGCCGATTTGATGGCGTAGAAAAACCGCGCGAGTAGCTGTGGCTTCGAAGTCGCGATTGCTGGCGACAAAGTAATAACCCGGTACGCCGTCGAAATCGATTCCACCGACGTTGGCCCAAACACCGAATATGCGCTCTTTGTGGCGCACGGTAATCGGTTCGCGCGGTCCTCGAATCACGACAATGACATCGCGCGGTCCTTCCAAACCCGGATTTTCCGTCAACGACGTTGCGTCCCGGTCTATGGTTCCGAAGAAAACAATTTGCTTGCCGGTGAAGTTCGACGTAATTGCAATGAGATTCTCGGAGAGGTCAGTGACAAGATTGTCGGCGATGACCGGCCGAACGTTGATGAACAACGTTGCCGCTAGCGTCGAAACCGCCAATAGAATCTCATGTGCGGAGAATTTCATTGTCATTCGAGGATATCGCTCACGGTAAACATCTCGTCGGGTGTCATGAACAAGCCGAACGCCAAACGCAGGGAAACTCCAAGGACGAGAATCGCTAAAAGAGCACGAAGCTCTTCGCCTTTCAATTTTTGTCCGGCGCGCGCGCCGAATTGCACGCCAATGACGCCGCCAACTAGTAAGAGCAGTGCTAGCAGTACATCGACGGTTTGGTTTGTGACCGCATGTAGAATAGTTGTAACGCCTGTAATGAAAATAATCTGAAAAAGAGATGTGCCAACCACGACATTCGTCGGCATGCGCAGCAGATAAATCATTGCCGGCACCATAATAAAGCCTCCGCCGACGCCCATGATGGCCGCCAAAACACCAACTAGAAAGCCAAGAAATGCCGGCGGTATCGAACTCGTGTAGAGCTTGGATCGGGGAAACCGCATGCGGAACGGCAAACCATGTATCCAATAGTGCTGACCGGGCTTGCGGCGCCCGGACGGTTTGCCCGCTCTCGAGCGCCGGATGGCGCCGATGCTCTCTCTTAACATCAGAGCGCCGATGACGCCTAGAAAAATCACGTAACTTAAAGAGATGAGCAAATCGATTTGACCCATTTCCCGTACCAGCCGGAAGACGTAAACGCCGACCACGGATCCGATGATTCCTCCGCCAACCAAAACGCTTCCCATTTTGAAATCGACTGCCCGGCGCCTCCAGTGGGCGGCTACACCGGACACCGACGATGCGACAATCTGGTTGGCCTCGCTAGCGACAGCTACGGCCGGTGGAATACCGGTAAAGATGAGGAGAGGCGTCATGAGGAATCCACCACCGATTCCGAACATGCCCGAAAGAAAACCGACAGCGCCGCCTAGACCCAACAACAGAAATATGTTGACCGACAGCTCAGCAATCGGGAGATAGATTTGCATGTTTCACGACGTATTAAGTGAAATTGAATGACCCTTTGAGCGAGTCAGACAATACAGAGCATAACCGAACATTCAGCTGTGATACCACACTGACACAATAAAGATGAACACAAACGGGAAACTGAATTTGTGACGTAAATCGAATTCTCGGATTTCTTTTCAATGGTCAATCTTCGAGTTCGATTTTAGGGTTCATCCCGCGTCACTCACTCTCAATAGGAATCGGCGCGGTGGTCAGTGACAAAGGCTCCCAACGATCGACGAGGTTTCTGGCTTCAGTGAGCGCAGAGGGCGACAATTGCGATTCGACGGCAAGCCGTTGACGTTCTGCTTCTTGGTCCCCGTCCCGGGCCGCCAGCGCAAACCACTTGTAAGCCTCGACCATGTCCTTTGAAATTCCCAAACCCTTTTGGCGAAGGATGCCGAGATTGAATTGAGAGTCGGCTAAGCCCCGCTCGGCCGCGACCTCGAACCATCGCGATGCAATGCTAAAGTCTTGAGGGATGCTGGAGCCTTCGGCGTGGAGTACGGCGAGATTGTGCATAGCCTTGACTTCGCCCGCTACCGCAGCCTTTTCGTACCATTTGATCGCATTGAGGGGATCTCGCGGTACGCCCTCCCCGCGTTCAAACAATGTACCAAGTCGGTATTGGGCGGACGGCAGCCCGGTCGTCGCGGCTTGCTGAACCAAGAGAGCGCCGCGCGCGGAATCGAGTTCGACGCCGTCTCCGTTTAGATATCTGCCGCCTAACAAATATTGCGCATAGGCATCCCCAGCGAGCGCTGCTCTGGTCAACGTACTAATAGAATCGATTGCAGTAACGGCGGAACCATCGCCTGTAGCGTCGACAGTAAGGGGACGCGTGGCGCTAGGCTCGAACGTGGTTGAAGCCGATAGATCGGGAGCGCCGGTATCTGCGTCGATAGCATCATCAATCGAGACATCGACGGCAAAAGACTCTGCGGGCGCGGTGTCTGAGACTGAAGGATCAATTCCTGTCCCAGGAAGTGTCGCCGTCGACTCACCTTCCGCTGTCTCGTCGGAACCGCCGAAAAGCGACGATACACTTCTCTTTGCTGCATTGGCGGCTTCATTCAAACTGGATACGACGTCAGGCCGGCCTAAGCCGGGAATTTCCGTTTCGCCGTTGAGGAGGAACACGGCCCCTAGGGTCATGGTAAGAAAGAACGCAAACAAAAATCCTGCATTGACAAAGGTTTGACGCCAGGCGCTTTGCTCATCTTGTACGTCCAAGACATTTTCGCGTTTGTCAGCTTTTTCGAACCCCTTGACTGATGCCCGAGCTTCTCGGGCAACGCCTTTAAAGAGTGCTACAAGCGCGTTGGCATCCGTTTCTTTGCTCTCGTCGTTTTGGCCGACCGATGACTCGTCACTCTTTGTGGTAGTCTCTTGTTCGCTCGGTTGATTTTTGTTGGGGACCAACACTTCTTTTAGGATGAGACGGCCATCGTCGCTGTCGTCTTGAGCACTGTCATCTTCGTCTGAGAAATAGGCTTGTTTTGAGTTATCCGCAGGCGCATCGGCTTGCTTGGCCGTAGGCGTTTCTTCTTCAGGCTCGGTTCAGGCTCGGGAGGCGTCTCTGCTTCGGGCGGCTCAGACGGCGGTTGCGCGCCGGGCAGTTCGGTAGTCTGTTGGATGTCCTCAGTGGTGTCGGCCTGGGCCTGATCCAAATGAACGCGGATTGCGATCAACTCTCCGCCGAGCTTGTTAATTGCACCGTTAAATCGTTCATCAGCATCATCCAGCTTGCGACCCAGATCTCGAAGTTCGGATTCTAAACTGTCGAGCCGGCCGGTATCCAAAGGCCCCGTTCCAGTCTCGTCCTCTCTAGAAGGGGCACTCGCCGCATTCTCCAGCGATGCAGATAGATCGTAGAGCTTTTCTCTGATTGACTCTGATGTGTCGCGCGCTTCCTCCTCGATTTTCGCGACCCGTTCCCGCACGCCGTCGAGGGACCGATCCAATGTGTCTTGATCGCGTTGATAGAGTTCGTCGCGGTGTTGAAGCTGCGTACTCAAACGTTCAATAGCCAGTTCAACGGTCTTTGCGGTTTGCGCTTTATCTGACTGGTCGGAGTTAAGGCGATCGACCAAGCGACTGATTGCGGCTTGCATCGCCTGCAGTCCCTCGAGCGCGTTTCTTTCGTTGCGCTCAATATGAATGGCGACCTTGCTTAAGGCATCTTCGATCGGTTTTAGAGCCGTATTTGCAGACGAACTCGTACCGCTGGCTTCCAGCCTCTTGATCCGGTCCAAAAGTTCGACCTGCATGGCCTGAACGATGGTAAACGGATCTTCACCGGACGATCTGTCGGGCGCACTGTCGTCGACGGCGTCCAGCCTGGCGGCAACACCGCTTATGGTGTTGTCTAGATTGTCCAATATCATTGAGCTCTTCTGCTGCGCCTTCTCGAAACGTTTGACCATATCGGCAAGTGCAGTATGTACGGCGTTGATATCGGAATCTGAACGGGGGGATCCCTCAGCCCGGCGGCCGCCCTTGGCAGCGTCAACGCCACTTTCCAATAGAGCATTCAGTTGCTGAATTTGTGAGGTGTCGGCGTCAACGGCATCATCATCGAGTCCAGCTTCAAGCGAACCGACTTCTCGAATTACATGATTTAGCCATTGGCCAAGGGTCATGCCGGACTTGCGAGCCGCTAATTTTGCAACGGCACGTGCGTCAGGCTCGACGCCTTTGACACTCCATGGGACGCCCGGCTTCATACTCGACTCAATTCCCCGTCGACAAACTCTCGGCTCTACACCACATCTCGTGGTGACGAGCCTCGTCTCCACAAGTCCTAGTAGTAATGCAGCGGCGCATTCGAGTGCGCGTCACAAGCGTGCGCGGCAGCGCTGCCCCCAAATCACATCCTGAGTAATATTGGTTAATTGAAGTTAAATGCGGCGTCGCAAAGCACACTTAAGCGAAGCCGCAGGTTCGAACGATGTGTTATGGCGCAGTAACAAATCGTTAACGAATTACTCCGCCGGATCGGCAAACACTTGAGTGACATAGATGGACGTGCCACGCAGGGCAACGCCCACACCCAAGTGCGTCATCCGGGGATGGAGTAAATTTTTTCGGTGCCCCGGGCTGTTCATCCAGCCGTCTACAAAGTTTTTTGCCATTTCATCGGAATTAAAAGAATAGTTGTCCGCCCGGGTCCGCGATCCGGGACCGCTATAAGTTGTCGTAATGACGCCAAGATTTTCAGCGATCGAACCTTGATACGAAGGGTAGTGGGCGATGACACGGTCATAGGGTACTTGGCCGCGATTATCTCTGTGTGACATCTTTTTGGCCTGGGCCATCCAATCGCTGTGAGAATCTGCAACCAGGGTCAATCCCTGTTCACATGTGAGTTTCACCGCGCTAGCGCCGTGACGGCGACGGTTGGCATTTGTGTAGGCGTGAATCTTGGCCTTGAGGTCTCTCACCGTGGCGGACTTCGAATTCGCCGGCACACAGGCCCGGCTGAAGGCGCTGGCTGAACTTTGCGGAAGAGAGGCGGACGTGCGTGATGACGTTGGTACTGTCGTGCAACTCTCGACCATCAATCCAAGGGTAAGGACCAAGACGGCAGCTGCGGGGCCGCGGTACCGGAATTGAACGCAACTCATACTCTTTACTCTGCGGATCGTGGCTTGCGGATGCCCAAATCCTATCGCGATCGAGCCTACCAACACCCTAATGAAACGCGAAAAATCTGGCCAAATCCGTGACAATGTTGTGAGCACTCAGAGGCCAAGACGTCTAACAAATTAATTAGATTGACGTTTACGTAAACGTAAACTATTACGTATAGACTGGATTGCTGTTTACCACGCATTTCTGGGAAAAATGTCGTCACAAAATAACTTTTCCATCAGAGAATTGGCCAAAGAATTTGGCGTCACGGCGCGCACGCTCCGCTTCTATGAGGACAAAGGTCTTTTAGAACCTGAGCGGCGAGGCCAGACCCGTATTTATGGCTCGCGCGAACGGGCGCGGCTGTCGCTCATCTTGCGGGGCAAACGGGTTGGATTTTCCCTCGACGAAATTCGTGAATTGCTTGATCTGTATGACAAGCCCGGAGGTCCTCAATCCCAGCTTCTTATCTCCCTCAAGAAATTCCGTACTCGGATCAAGTCTTTGAAGCAGCAACGACGCGACATCGATGCGGCGATCGATGAGCTGGAAGATGGCTGTGCCACCATTGAACAACTGATCAAAGACAAATCAGAGCAGCAACAAAGTGAAGCCGAACTTGTAACCACAGCGGCGGGCTTTGCCGGCCCCCTCAAGACTATGGTGAAAGACGATGACTACCTATAGCGCTCCCGTGCGGGACATGGATTTTCTGCTCAACGAAGTTTTGCAGGTTGAAAAATATTCCAATCTGGCTGGCTTTGCTGACGCCACCCCTGATCTCATCTCAGCCATTTTGGAAGAGGGCGCAAAGATTGCCCAAGAAGTCTTGCATCCCCTCAATGAAGTCGGCGACAGGGAAGGTTGCACCTTAAATGACGGCGACGTATCGACACCGACGGGGTTTAGGGACGCGTACAACACGTTTGCAGAAGGGGGATGGACAGGATTGACGTCAGATCCGGAATACGGCGGTCAGGGCTTACCGCATGTCTTGGGACTGGCGGTTAGTGAAATGATGAGCTCGGCCAACATGTCTTTTGCCATGTATCCAGGTCTCACAGCAGGCGCGTATGCGGCGATCCACAAGCACGGTTCGGACGCGCAAAAACAAAAATATTTGCCCAACATGGTGTCGGGAAAGTGGAGTGGCACCATGAATCTCACCGAGCCTCATTGCGGCACGGATTTAGGACTCTTACGAACAAAGGCCGAACCTCAAGACGATGGCAGCTACAAGATCACCGGAACCAAGATATTTATTTCCGCCGGCGAGCATGATTTGGCTGACAACATCATTCACTTGGTGCTCGCGCGCATTCCCGGCGCGCCGGAAGGCACGAAGGGCATATCGCTCTTTGTAGTGCCTAAATTTCTCGTCAATGATGATGGTAGCCTCGGCGCGCGCAATGGTGTTTCATGCGGCAGCCTTGAAGAAAAAATGGGCATTCACGGTAACTCGACTTGCGTGCTCAATTACGAAGACGCGACCGGATATCTCATCGGAGACGAACACAAAGGCATGCGCGCCATGTTCACGATGATGAATGAAGCGCGCTTAGGCGTCGGCATGCAAGGCATGTCACAATCTGAAGTGAGTTATCAAAATGCCGCCACCTATGCTCAGGAACGGCTTCAGGGCCGTTCGCTAACCGGGCCGAAATCGCCCGACCAATCTGCTGATCCAATTATCGTGCATCCGGATGTTCGTCGCATGTTGATGGATCAGCGCGCGTTTAATGAGGGCGCGCGTGCGCTTTTGTTATGGACGGCACTTCACGGCGACATTTCGGAAAAAGCGGAAGACGAAGGCGAACGGCAAAAGTCTGACGATTATATGAGTTTGCTCACGCCTGTCATCAAAGGCTATTTCACCGACAAGGGCTTCGACTATACGGTTAGTGCTCAGCAGGTCTATGGCGGGCACGGCTATATCCGTGAAACCGGCATGGAACAGTTTGTGCGGGACGCGCGCATCGCCATGATCTATGAGGGCGCAAACGGCATTCAGGCCCTCGACTTAATCGGCCGCAAACTGCCGGCAAACGGCGGGCGGGCGGTACTCGCTTTTCTTAGCGAGATCGGCGACTACGTCAAAGAGAACGAAAATGACGAAGACTTGTCGCTTTATGTCGAGGCATTGAAGCAAGGCAAACAGAATCTGGAAGACGCCAACATTTGGCTCATGCAAAACGGCATGTCGAACCCTGAAAACGCCGGCGCCGCCTCCAATGACTATATGCATATGCTCGGTCTCGTGAGTCTGACATTCATGTGGGCGCACATGGCCAAGATCGCCCACACGAAATTGGCGAACGGGGCGGGCGATGATCCATTTTATGGCAACAAACTCAAGACGGCGCGATACTTTGTCGAACGCGTGTTCCCCCAAACGACGACTCACTTAGCAAGAATTAAAGTCGGTGCAGAGTCGATGATGGCGCTTGACGCTGAAGCGTTTTAGCGCAGAAAAATTCCATAAGGTGCAAATGCGATGAACGTGCTTCAAGTCGATAAGCCGTCGTACATGACGGAAGACCTGGAAATCTTTTACGACGCGGTCGGTAAGTTTTTTGAACGCGAATGTCTACCCCATGTTGAGAAATGGAATGAACAGGGCATTGTCGATCGCGAAGCTTGGCTTAAAGCCGGCGAGGCTGGCTTGCTGCTGGCGAGCACGCCTGAGGCGTATGGCGGTGCTGGCGGTACATACGCACATGAATCCGTGATAATGGAACAGCAATCGAAGCTGGGTATCGACGGGCTTGGGCTTTCGTTACATAGCGCGATTGTTGCGCCTTACATCACTCACTACGGCACGGAGGATCAAAAGCAGCGTTGGCTGCCCAAACTTGCAACCGGTGAACTCATTGGCGCGATTGCTATGAGCGAGCCGGGAACAGGCTCTGATCTACAAGGCGTCAAAACCACGGCTAAGCTCGACGGCAATCAATATGTCATCAACGGGCAAAAGACGTTTATCACGAATGGTCAATTGGCGAATCTGATCATCGTGGTGGCAAAGACGGATCCATCCGAGGGTTCAAAGGGCGTCTCGTTGATGATTGTAGAGACCGACGACGCCGACGGGTTCAAACGCGGGCGAAATCTCGACAAGATCGGTCTTAAGGCGCAGGACACGTCCGAGCTCTTTTTTGACAATGTGCGCGTGCCCACGGCTAATCTCTTGGGCACCGAAGAAGGGCAGGGCTTTGTTCAATTGATGGAGCAGTTGCCCCAAGAGCGCCTCAACGTGGCGGTGCATGGCGTTGCCATGATGGAGCGCGCGCTGGAAGAAACCATCAATTATGTCAAGGAACGCAAGGCATTCGGTAAGCGCATCATAGAATTCCAGAACACGCAATTCAAATTGGCTGAATGCAAGACAGAAGCAACCATTGCCAAGGTATTTGTCCAAAGGTGCATTGAAATGCTGATTGACGGCCGCCTCGACGCAGTCACTGCGTCCATGGCGAAATATTGGGTAAGCGATATTCAATGCAAAATCGTTGATGAATGCCTGCAACTTCACGGCGGTTATGGCTACATGAATGAATATCCCATCGCGGAAATGTACCGCGACGCGCGCGTGCAAAGGATCTATGCGGGAACCAACGAGATTATGAAGCTTTTAATCGCGCGTTCGCTTTGAAATCGATCACGAACACGTCTCTCACACGAGGGTACGGAAGGAGATTCACATGACCGACGGTTATATTTACGATCACGTTCGAACACCGCGAGGACGGGGAAAAGCAAGCGGCAGCCTTCATGAAATCACGCCGCTTCAATTGACGACACAAGTTCTCGAAGCCGTTCGTGACCGCAATGACCTCGACACCACGCGTGTCGATGACGTCGTCATGGGTTGCGTCACGCCGGTCAACGAACAAGGCCAAGACATTGCGCGGGTTGCCGCGATGAATGCAGGATATGACGAGAGTGTTGCGGGTGTTCAAATCAATCGTTTCTGCGCCTCGGGTCTGGAGGCAACGAACATGGCGGCTGCAAAAGTCATGTCTGGGGAAGCGGACATGGCAATTGGCGGCGGGGTAGAAAGCATGAGCCGGGTTGCCATGGGGTCGGACGGCGGCGCTTGGCCTAGTAATCCCGAAATTGCCTTCAAGAGTTACTTTGTGCCTCAGGGTATTAGCGCCGATTTGATTGCCACTAAATACGGCTATAGCCGCGACGACGTCGATGCCTATGCCGTCGAAAGCCAAAAGCGCGCAGCGGAGTCGTGGGAAAAAGACTATTTCAAAGGCGCCGTGGTACCGGTGAAAGATCAATTGGGAGTCACCATTCTAGATCGCGACGAACATATGCGCTCCGACACAACTATGCAGTCTTTAGCCTCCCTCAATCCGTCATTCGAGGCCCTGGGCGACTTTGGCTTTAATTCTGTTATTCAACAGCGCTATCCGGAAGTGGAAAGAATTAAACACGTTCATCATGCTGGAAACTCATCGGGCATTGTCGATGGGGCCGCCGCCATTTTAGTTGGTAACAAGGAAACGGGCGATGCAATGGGCCTCAAGCCCCGCGCGAAACTGAGGGCCTTTGCGTCCATAGGGTCAGAACCCTCCATCATGTTGACGGGTCCGGAAAAGGTCGCACGCAAAGTGCTCGACCGCGCAGGCATGAAAGTTGATGACATCGATCTCTTTGAGCTCAACGAAGCATTTGCCGCCGTCGTTCTGCGTTTCAAAGACGCACTCGGTGTCTCTCACGACAAACTTAACGTCAATGGTGGTGCGATTGCGCTCGGTCATCCGCTCGGTGCGACGGGCGCCATGATCTTGGGCACGGTGATCGACGAAATGGAGCGCCGCGATGTCAATACGGCAATGGCGCTTTTGTGTGTCGGCGCCGGTATGGGCACGGCGACTATCGTCGAACGGGTTTAAGGATTCAATAAAACATCCATCCGAGGATGGATCGGAGAAAACAATGAATAACTTCACAATCGACATTGACGGTGACGGCGTAGCCTTGATTACCTGGGACATGCCGGGCCGCAGTATGAATGTGATTGGCGAGTCGTCTTTAAGCGAACTCAGCGACCTCATTGAAAAAATCAAGTCTGATGACGCCATCAAAGGTGCCGTGATTACCAGCGGCAAAGACGCATTTTGCGCCGGAGCGGATTTAGAAGAGTTGGGCTCGCTCGTCGGCCTCGGGGCCAATCCCGGCGAAGACGGTCTGCGCCAAGCATTCGACAAAGCCTTCTATCTTAACCGACTGCTGCGCGACTTGGAGACTTGTGGCAAGCCCGTGGCAGCCGCCATCAACGGAACGGCGCTCGGCGGCGGATTTGAAGTGACGCTTGGCTGTCACTACCGCGTGGCGAGTGATAATCCAAAAACGCAGATCGGGTTGCCGGAATCGCGCGTCGGTGTCATGCCCGGCGGTGGCGGCACACAGCGCCTGCCGCGTTTGATTGGCACCCGTGATGCGCTGCCCTTGATGTTGGAAGGACGCAGCCTTGATCCCAAACGGGCGCTGCAGCAAAAGCTAATTCACCAAGTTGTTCCGGTTGCCGAGCTCATCGGCGAGGCCAAGCGCTGGGTAAAGGATGAAGGCGTCGCCAAGCAACCTTGGGACAAGGGCGGCTTCAAAATTCCTGGCGGCGGTCCTCACGACGAAGAGGGCGCGCAAACGTTCATTGTCGGCAATGCCATGCTTCACGCGCGCACGTATGGAAATTATCCTGCGCAGAAGCACATCATGAGTGCGGTCTACGAGGGATTGCTGGTGCCCATGGATGCGGCGATCCGCATTGAGACGCGCTACTTCGTGAAAACGTTGCTCGGCCCGGAAGCCATGAACATGTTGCGCACGTTGTTCCTGTCGACCCAGGAACTCAACAAAGGCGCGCGCCGGCCCCAGGGTGTGCCGACGACCGATGTCAAAAAGCTAGGCGTGTTGGGCGCCGGTATGATGGGCGCAGGCATTGCATACGTGTCCGCAATGGTCGGCATCGATGTCGTTTTGATCGACATGAATCAGGAGAGCGCCGAGAAAGGCAAAGACTACTCCGTGCCGCTACTCGATAAGCGTGTGAAACGCGGCCAGATGCCGGCGGACAAAAAAGACGAAGTGCTCGCGCGCATAACGCCGACGACCGACTATGCTTTGCTCGAAGGTGCCGATCTCATTATTGAGGCTGTCTTTGAGGACCGAGACATTAAGGCGGATGTCACCGCAAGAGCCGAAGAGGTCATTCCGGAAGCGGCGATCTTCGGATCGAACACTTCAACCTTACCGATTACGGGATTGGCTACGAAGAGCAAGCGCCCCAAGCAATTCATTGGAATTCACTTCTTTTCGCCCGTCGACAAAATGCCCTTGGTCGAAGTCATTACGGGGGAGGAGACGGGCGATCAGGCCACAGCCGTGGCTCTCGACTATGTTAAGAAGATCAAGAAGACTCCGATTGTCGTCAACGATAGCCGAGGCTTCTACACCTCCCGCGTTTTCAGCACTTTTATTCAAGAAGGCATCATCATGCTTTCCGAGGGCGTAACGCCCGCGCTCATTGAAAATTCCGGCAAGATGACCGGCATGCCCGTGGCACCGCTCGCCATGAACGACGAAGTGTCGATCGAGCTCGGCTATCACATTATGAAGCAAACCAAGGAAGACTTGGGCGACAAATATCAAGGCACGCCCGCCGACGGCATTATGGAAAAAATGGTTGTCGACTTGGGGCGCAAAGGCCGGAAGAACGGGAAGGGATTCTACGACTATCCCAAAGACGGCAAGAAATCACTTTGGCCGGGCCTGTCGGATGTCGCAAAAGAAGCGGCCGAACAACCGGACGTTGACGAGCTCAAAAAGCGTTTTCTTTATATTCAAGCCCTTGAATCAGCGCGATGCTTTGAAGAAGAAGTGCTCACCGACGTACGCGACGGCGATGTAGGATCAATCTTAGGCTGGGGCTTTGCGCCCTATTCAGGTGGTACGTTGTCGTTCATCGATACCATCGGCACGCGCAACTTCGTCGAAGAATGCGATCGTCTTGCGCAAAAGTACGGGCCGCGCTTTACGCCCAACAAATTGCTGCGCGACATGGCGGACAAGAACGACACATTTTACAGCTGATTCAATCCGAAGACGGTGTCTGCAGCCGCCGCGGAGTAGAACCTTTCGGCGTCATTCCGGTTAGCGAGAGTCCGCGCTAGCGCCTGACGGCTTGAACTTGTAGGGGTCTTGAAGCGTCGGTCGCGAGTCCGAGAGTGTGCCGCGTCGAAGGCGTGTCGTCGTATACTCGCCATTAGGCAACCTTGCCGTCGCAAACGATTGCGGTCCAGATGGCTGCACCTTGGAGTTCATCCGCAGGAGGCACGGCTCCATATTGTTTGGTCATCATATCGCGACCGGTATCTGAGAGAGTGCCTTCTGAGCGTCCCATGAAAATGATCTTGTGCGATTTCGTCAATGTGTCATCGATGTGCACATGGTAGTCGGGGAACATATGAAAGCAGTCGATCCAGCCCTTGCGCATGGTTTCTCTGCCGCGCGAAGCACCGCCTGCCATATCAATAAACTCATGGTCGAGTGTCATCAGTTCGGCCAGTCGATCGGGATCGCGCGTATTGATTCGCGCGACAAAATCGAGAGCGACCGCCGTCGGATCTTGGCTCATCACGACACCTTCTCCACGGTTTTTGCGGTCCTACGACGCGATTGAGATCATCTCATCGTGCCTTTTTGAACCGCCACGGGGATAATGCCTTGGTCTGGTGCAAACCGCGTGCCAAGCCCCGGTTGCTATCTGAATCGGCCCTAGCGCGGGGGTTCGCCTTGACCGCTGCCGGACATGATGAGCGCCTTGCGAAACCGGGTGGGGCTGGCGATAACAGGCAGGCCGAAGGCCCCGATATCCGATCCCTCAATGTGGATCGTGCCGTAGTTGAGGAGGCGGCCGAGCAAGCTTTGGGTGACTTTTACGTGCTGAATGCGATTGGTCGTGAATTCGTCAGTGACGCGCGATATGAACCCGCGCTTGTAGACAAAGCGCTTGGAAGTCACAGCCAATTCGGTGGTGCGCTTCTTAATGAGCCGGGCAATGAAGACAGGCACGCCTAAGACGGTTAACAACCAGAGGATCGACACAAAGTCGTAAGTCCAGGGAAAGACGCCCACGGCTAAAATAATCTCGTCAGGAGCTAGAGTCTGTGTGACGTATTTCATAAAGTCCTCCCTTGCTTGAAATTTGTCGTCTTAGATTTTTCCTCCTGGTTCCGCCGCTTTGAATTTCGCGTTCCGCTAGGCAAGACGAATTCTTTTTAGGTCTTTCAATGGCCGCCATTCATCCGTACCCGGAACGCAATAGTACCAATATTCCCAGCCGTCCAAATTGACGCTGTTACCCTCGCGCGTGCGCGCGAGGGCCGATGCCGCGCCCGATGGGCTTGAGAATTTTTGACCGTTGATGAGCCACCTTCCGTCCTCGATGACGGCTTCGTGGCTTTCGCCGTTGTAACTCATGCGCAGCGTGGTGCCTGCGGCGAGCGTCGCGCCCTTGCCGCTCCACGCGCCTGGACCGCCAAATTCGACGACGTCATTCAATTTTCGCGCATGTGGCGCGGGCCCTAGTCCCAAGAGCCGCCTCAAGATGTCATTGGGGAGTTCGGCAAAGTCAGCCCGCTCGGCCTCGATGGCTTTGTGGATTTCGAGATCGATTTCTATGGTCCGAAAGTCCCGCACGACCAAACTCCAAATATGTTATGGATAATAATAGTATTAATAGAGATAATCAAGAAAATATGGTTCTATGAGCGTTTTTACCGGTGTTTCCGTCGATAGATAGAATTTGAGCGCTTTGGGTGAAGCGAACTAGCGAGATTGGAGCCCCATCAGTCCCGGTTTTGAGGCGACCTTGCTTGTGAGGCCGGGCCAGTTAGGTTGCGGACCCATGGACCGATCTATCGCCTTTCTCGATTTTGAAGCGTCTGGCCTCGGTCCGGGCTCCTGGCCGGTTGAAATCGGATGGGCACGCTCGGGCGAGGAGGCGCACTCTCTGCTGATTAAACCGCACGACGCTTGGGCGCTTGCTGAATGGAATCCCGTCGCCGAGCGCATGCATGGGTTCACCATCGATTGTCTGCAAGCCGAGGGGCACGAGGTCGGCGAGGTTTGCGACGTACTTGATGGCGAGCTCATTGGTGCCACCGTTTACAGCGACGCACCGTCGTACGACGGTTTCTGGCTGACCGTGCTCTATGACGCTGCCGAACGTTCGCCCACGTTCGAGTTGTCTGACTTGCAAATTCTACTCAAATCAATTTCATCGCCCCGTGATATTGCGCGTTCAGAATTTATCGCCGACACAAACGAGCCTCACACGCACCGCGCTGCGCAAGACGTGCGTCACATGATGGAAGTCTACCGCTTGTGCTGCGAAGGTTTTGATTGATCGAGAACTTCACGACCTATGCGAGTAATGAAGACCTCACTATTCATCCATCAAGAACTTATGGCTGATCGATGTTTTTCCGTCTTTGATATTAATTCCAAATCCAACGAATTGCTGTTTGGAATCACTCCAAGCACGGCCTTCAATTTCATCTTCACTTGCCGCATGAACTTTAATTTCATCGGTGCTGATAGGTACTGCTGTCCATGCTAGACCTTTTCGACCGTATCCGACAAACCTGCCATGATCGTGAAAGCAAATTATCGAGTGCTTTGCAGATTGGTGAACTCCAAAAATGGGAAAGCAATCAACTTCTCCGTACTTTTCTGGATTGTTTGCGGAAACGAAGTAACCTTGTCCCTCGGCAATGATCACGACGTTCTCTGGCCCTAAGACCGTACCGCAAAAGCGCGATACCGTATTTGGATAATTTCCGAATGCAAAAACGCCGACCCATTGCCGTTCATTTTCTCCGGTGAGTTTTACGATCACACCATCGTGGCCACCGGCTTTGCTTGGGCCAGGAAAGTAAAAGCGTTCCACTTCCTCATCGGGCAAGAAGTCGAGAACTTCTACCGCAAATTGCTGTTCAGCATTGGAAGTCATTAGCAATCCTTGAACTCAAATCTGTCGGATGCCGGGCTCGAAGCGCGCGCGTTCCTCCGTGCTGAGTTCGATGGCTTTGCGCGTTGTCTGATCAAACAGCACGGCGGTTGGATCGGCAATGGCGTTCAATCGGCCGGTCTTCCGATCAAATAGCAAGTGCGTAAAGCTAATCGTCTTAGAGCCGACGGATCGAATGAACGACTTAACTTCAATGGGATCGCCGGCTTTAAACGGACGGCAATAGGTGAGCAAGTATTCGAGCACGACCGACCCGCGATTTTGCTCTTGAAGATCGCCGCTATAGAAGCCGAACGCATTCCAAAAATGAGCAGCCCCATCCGACGTGCGCGAAATGTGGAAGCGCGGCGTCATATGCCCTAGCCCGTCGCACTCTGCCGGGTGTACGAGTCCTCGATATACCGTGAGAGCATTTTGGATTTCGGCTTCGTCAAGTTTGATATCTGGAAAGGGCGCGCGTCTGTCCGCCGAGCGCCACAGAGCGTTATCAGGAAGATCGACGTGACGGCGTGCGGCTTGTTCTTTGACATCATCCGGCCAAATTGCCGGCGCGCCGGAATCAGCGTCGACGTGCTCCCAGGTCGTGACCATAGTCGCCGCAAGCTCGCCGTTGCTTTTGGTCATGGTGTGAAAGACACTAAGTGTCGTGTCATCAATCCCGACGATGCCTGTCGTTATCGCAAACGTGTCGGCGGCGCGCAGCTCGGCGTGAAAGCGCACATGATCTTGGCTAACGCGCACATGCGTTTTGTCCTCGGTCCGATCGGCTGGCAGCAAACCGAGGTGAAGCCGGAAGTGAGCGTCGGCTTCACTTTTTTTGGCAAAATAGAACTGCACATTTTAATGATCGTTTTCATCGCATTCCCACGTGTTGACGAAGCCGCGACAAGTTTCAACCAATGGTGCCGTCATTTTGTTTCCTCGACCAGAGATCTGTTTGATCGCAGATCTCTTTTGTTAAGACAAGAGCCTCAGTTTGATCGTGTATGACGCGTGCGTGCCTGTTAAGATGACGGTCTTGCCTGAACCTATTCTCGCGATACAAATATAGGAATCCCAATGTCCCAGAATTTGCCGTCCGGTTCGCCCGTAGCCGCTGTCGTCATAGGCGCCCGCGATCTCAAAGCGTCAATTGGCTTTTACAAAGACGTGGTCGGTTTCGAAATCATCGGAAGCGGCACAATGAAAGGCTCAGCCTTCGAAAAACATTGGCACCTGCCGGTTGGCAGCGAAGCTCAGGTTGCGATGTTGGAAAGTAACGGACTTGATGTTGGGCGCATTTATTTGATGGAGTTTAACGCAGCCAATCGCAGGGAGATTTGGACCGTCCACAGTTTCTTGGCATTCGGCTTGTGCAACGTGAATTTTTATACGCCCGACATACAAAAGGCGTCGAAATACCTGGGTGAAAACGGCTGTAAATCGTGGTCCGAACCCAAGCATTATGACTTGAAGTCGAGCGTCGGTGCGCCGACGGAGGTCGTGCTTAGCGGATATGACTCCGTGCCGATTAATTTGGTTGAATTGGCAATAGGTGATCCGGGAACGACGATCGGCGATATGCGCGCCTACATGGATTCTGTCGGCCATAATGGAAAAGGCTTTTTACCGGTCGTGACGACGGCGCACATTGTCAAAGATCTAAAAACGGCAACCGATTTTTATGAGCGCGTGCTCGGCATGGGAGTCATGTTCGACGATGAACTCGCCACGCCGGACACCAACGAGTTTTTGGGCTTGCCGGAAAATGCGCGCACGCGTATCCGCTTTCTTCAGGGCAACCACATGTTCGGCAAAGTCGCGCTGTCGGAACCCATCAACTATGACTGCATCGATCTGACCGATGTAGCTGTCGCGCCAAATATTGGCTACATCGCCCAGCAGTGTGTCGTTGACGATCTCGCAAAGGCCTTAAGTGCGTCAAAGGAACTCGATTGCCAAATCTATTCCGAAGTGATGGACATCTCCGTGCCCGGCCTGGGAGATGGGCAAAGCTTCATTGTGCGCAACCCTGCCAGCGGCGGCCTGCAAGAGATTGTGCAATTAGGTTAGTCCGAGAACGTCGAACGTTAGCTGCCGACGAGTGACGCTGTGCGCAACTTCACTGTAGATGTCTCGCCTTTCTTTTCCGTCCAGGCGACATACACATTCGTGCCGTCGGTTGCCAAGGAGGGAAGCATCGAGGTCTCGCCGCCTTCGCTGAGAAGATACTTTTCGCTCCACTCCGTCGCGTCGGGTGCACGATGGGCCATGAAGATCTGAGGTCTTCGTTGATCGCCTTCGAGGAAGTTTTCCCAAACGGCCCAAAGCCTCCCGCTTTCATCTTCCACGACCTGAGCATGAAGAACGGTGTGTGCCGGCGTGCGGTCCAAAAGCTGGCGCGGTGCAAAGCTTTCACCGGCATCATCGGAATATGTGTAGTAGATGCCCGCGTCATCTTCGCCCTTCTTGCCGGCGGTGAACCAAACGCTTTGTAACCGGTCATTTTGTGCGGCAATCACTGACGATCCGGCGTGGGGACAAAACTTTGCAATCCAGCCGTCTTCGCTAATGAATGTGGGCGTCGAGAACGTCTTGCCGCCGTCGGTCGAGCGGATCACGACATTATCTCGTAGATAACCCTCACCGACTTCGCGATAGGACACGATCACCGTGCCGCCATCATCGAGGAACGAAACGGTGGGCACGCAGCAAGCGCAGACTTGAATATTTGTAATCGGATAATTCGTGCTGAAAGATTTCCCGCTATCCTCCGATACGGCCATGTAGAGCTGCGAATTCTCTTCGGCAAATTTGCGCGTCGCTCGCGGGCCCATCTGCATAACCGATTCAGGAATAGTGAGATCACGCATCTTGATGTCTTTGCGCTTTTCAGCGGTAGACTCGGGCTCGCCCATGCCGAGGAACGTTCGATTGCGCCCGTCGATCCATGTTGCATAGATCTTACCGTCCGGGCTTGCGGCAACCGTAGCAAACGCGTGGGCCACTGGCGGATCATTGTCGTCGTCGTTGAGCCACTTTGAAGCTTCGAACTCGCCGTTCGGCGTGGCATGGGTTGTGAGCACAACGCCGGTTTTGAAGCCGTCAAGAGGAGAAGCATATACAGCTGTAATGCCACCATCGGGCGCGACTGTATATTTCAGCCTATTGTCGCCGCCGTACCAATGTACCGAACCGGGCACGTCATTGATTTGACGCGCATCGCCCAGACCACCCTGGCTGTCAACCGTTGCAATGAACGCGTTACGCGCGCGCTTGCCCTCGGCGTCTTCCGTCCAGGTCATCAACACGTCGCCGTCAGGAGTAGCCTGCAAATATTGGTCTGCCGGATTCTTATCGATCGTCCCGATGCTGACGATATCGGCAAAAGCTATTGGATCCTTTGACACCTCTTCAGCTTGAGGTGCGCTCGACCAACTCAACGATGTTGCTGCCAATAGCGTAGCTACTGTCAGTGATCGGATCATGGGAAACCTCCTTCAAAGCTGTGATTGGCCCTAGTCTACTCCGTTTCGAGTAACTGAGCTATTTCCAAATCCAGTGTTTCCGGCTCAAGGGAGCCCGATACCACAGTTTGGATTATGCCGTCCCGGTCGATAAAAAACGTGTAGGGCGGACCGACGACCTGGTATGCGAGCTTTACGCTGCTGTCGCCATCGATCACAGCAGGATAAGTAAAGCTTCCACCTGCCATCATGTCTTCGATGGCCCCCCGGCTGTCTTCGACGGCAACACCTAAGACAACATAGCCATTGTCCGCAGCCTGATCATGCGCGGCTTGGATGTAGGGCATCTCGATAATGCAGGGGCCGCACCAAGAAGCGAAAAAGTTGAGCACGATTGGAGTTCCGAGGAACTGGGAGAGTTGGACCAAGTTCATATTCAAATCTTTGAGGCGGAAGTCGGGGGCCGCTCCTCCTTCTTCGGCCATTCCTGGGTCCAAGATACCGATTTCTTGATCGTTGTCTTGTGCTCTAGCGTCTGCGATGGGCACGGCGACCAGCAGCGTGACCACCAGCAACATGTAGGTTTGGCTGAAAATTTTCATGAGCGGCCCTATAAATCTGAAATCGCCTCGCGGCAGGCGGCTAGAATAGCATCCGAGAGCACTTTGTCATCGACCGCCCGGGCAAGGGCTGCACCGCCGATCACCAGCGCCAAAATGCCCAGAGCTTCCTTTTCTGTTTCTTTCGGCTTGCCGGGCAAGCGAGCGGATATGGTCGTTGCAGCTTGTTTGACTTGAGCGGCGTAAGCGGCCTGTACTTCGGAGGCCGCGTGGGAGGCCTCGCCAATAAAGGCGGCGAGGGGGCAGCCGGTCCCCGGCCGGTCGCGGTGAAGGGATCCCAGATATTCCTCCAGGACGAGTCGGGTCCAGTGCGCCGGCTCCCGCTCGCCCTCGTGTTTGGTCAAAAATCCTACAAGAACCGGATCCTCAAGCGCCGCCGCGACCAAATCGTCCTTGGACTTGAAATGAGCGTAGAAGCCGCCTCGTGTGAGACCAGCTTCGGCCATAAGGCCATCGACGCTCACGCCGGCGAGCCCTTGATCCTTCAGGAGGCGCCTAGCGCTCTCAAGTATGCGGGCACGGGTGCGTTCTTTGTGGGCGGGGGTGTAGCTCACAATGCGCCTAGGAGAGCCAAAAACGACCGAATCGAACTAATTATGATATATATCATATAATAAAATATGACTAGTATCATAATTAGTCTTTTTATAGTTTAAGGTTATCATGACGAGACAAGTTGTTAACGGGCAGCAGACCTATGCTTGCCCCTAGGGCGGCAGGGCGCCAGACTTGGGGCGTGTAGCAAAGGAAGGGACGGCAAATGGATACCATCCTGCTGGTTATATTGGTGCTTGCAGCGCTTTCGATTCCACTTTTTATCAAGTAGCGATCGCCAAAGGAAAAGCGGCGGGCCGAAGCCCGCCGCCTACTCATACAGTTCCCCTCCCTTGAACGGGTTATTGGGTGACCGTGCCCTCGCTTATTTCGAGCGATGGCATGGTGGACGATGACCTGGCCAACCTCACCAGCTGGGTGAACTCCGCCCGGTAGCCAAATTGGTCGTCGCCCTTGGCGCTTTGGGCGAGATTGCCAATGGCATCAAAATCCCAATCGTTGAGATATTTGCCGCCGCGGAGCTTTTGGCCGAAGGCCGCCACCGCCGCTGCGAATTGAACGTCTTGCGGTGCCTCAACGATGCTGTTGATGGCATCTTCGGGCATCACCGCCGTCTCGATGAGATTGCTTTCGTCTTCATCGGGCAGCTTTTAGCGCACACGGACAAAGGCGATTTCACCACTTTTGTCTTCGCTCATCGTGCCGGTGGCCTCACCGCCGTAGCGCAATGGCTCGGTCCAACCGGCGTCGCTGCCGGTCGGCACGATTTCATAGATCGCCGTGACGCTATGACCACTGCCGATATCGCCGGCGTCCACTTGATCGTTATTAAAGTCTTCCCGGTTGAGGATCCGGGTCTCGTAGCCGATCAGCCTGTATTCGGCGACCTGAGCCGGATTAAACTCGACCTGGATTTTAACGTCCTTGGCAATGGGGAAGAGCGTGCTCGACATTTCATCGACCAACACTTTTTGGGCTTCCTTGACCGAGTCGATGTAGGCGGCGTTGCCGTTGCCCGATTGGGCAAGTTTTTGCATCAGCACATCGTTGTAGTTGCCGCGGCCGAAACCTAGCACCGTCAAGAACACGCCGGTGTCGCGCTTTTCGGAAATGAAATCTTCCAGACGCTCCGGGTCGTTGATCCCGACATTGAAGTCGCCGTCGGTCGCGAGGATCACGCGATTGACCGTGTCTTGTTTGAAGTTTTGTTCGGCCAGGGCATAGGCTTGGCGAATGCCTTCACCACCAGCTGTCGATCCGCCGGCGGACAAGCGGTCGAGAGAGGCCATGATCTTGGCCTTGTCCGAACCTTTGGTGGGCTCGAGCACGGTGCCTGCAGCGCCCGCATAAACGACAATGGAGACGGTATCATCCGCGTCCATTTCGTTGACCAACATGCCCATGGCTTTTTTCAGCAAGGGCAATTTGTCAGGGGAGTCCATGGAGCCGGACACGTCGAGCAAGAGTACAAGATTGCTGTCGGGCTTGTTTTCGGGAATGACGTCGAAACCTTTGATGCCAACGTGGAGGAGCTGCGTGCCCTCGTTCCATGGTGTTTGATAGAGGAACGCATTGGTCTTGAAAGGCTCGGTCCGCGAGTCGGGGAGCTCATAGTCATAGTCGAAATAGTTGACCAGCTCCTCGACCCGAATGGCGTCGCGCGCGGGAAGTGCGCCGTCATTCAAGTGTCGCCGCATGACGGAATATGACGCGGTGTCGACGTCGACACTAAACGTCGAAATGGGATCTTCCGTCACGACTTTTACAGGATTGTCTTCAAAGTCTTCGAACCGGTCCCGGTCGATATCGCCAGGCATCGGCTGCGGCATCATTTGGGGCTCCGAAGCGGCCATATCATAGGCAAGACCGGACATAGGAGCGTTAAATGCCACCGATCCGTCTGCCTCTAACTCCCTGGCGGGAGGTGGCTGCAGATCGACCATCAACTTCTCTTCGCTTGTTGTTTGCGAAGTTTGCGTCCGGCCGCGCTCGTCATCTTTTTCGCCCGTCTGTGTGCCGTTGTCGGTGCAGGCCGCCGTAAATAACAGCGCGCTCGCGGCTACAGATGTCATAAAGCCCCACATCGCTGAGCGTTGCGGGGCTGGTGTCACGTCTACTCCCTTGACTGACATTTGGTCTTCCTCTCCCAAGTTGTGGTGAACCTGGGACAGGACGCTAGGCTTCGATTGCGCCCGGCCTTGGGCGCTATTGTGACTTCTTTGGGGCAGGGACTTCGATAGCCGTCTTAGCGCTCGACGCTGACGCCTTTCCAAAAGGCGACATGATCTTTGATATTGGCGGCGGCCTCTTTGGGGTCGGGATAGAACCAGGCCGCGTCCTCGGCTTTTTCGCCATTCACTTCGACGGTGTAGTAGCTGGCTGTGCCCTTCCACGGGCAAACGCTCGTGGTCTCAGACGGTTTGACATGATCGCGGTTTACGGACTCCGGCGGGAAATAGACGTTGCCTTCGACTTCTTCAAAGTGATCGGTTTCTGCAATGACGGCGCCGTTGAATAGAGCTTTGGGCATGAGAGTCTCCTGGGGCTTTATTGGTCATGGCAAGTTTCTTCGAAATAGTCATACACGGCCAGCAAACAAAGTGGCAGATGATCAAGAATTCGTGCGGGACGGACCTTTTTGGCGAAGGAGGCTCATAACTACGGCGGTGCCAAGGGAGACCAGACAAAGTCCGGCGGCTAACAAGAAGCCAGCGCTGTAATTGCCGAACCGATCGAAAAACGCGCCGACCACTGCGGGGTCCAAGCCGCCGCCTGTCGTCTCGAGCAATACGAGAATGGCGAGAATGCGCCCAAGCGCCGCGCCGAAGAAACGGACTGAGGCGACAAATTGAATCATGGCGATTGTGCCGCCCCAACCAAGACCGAATAGAAACGATACATAAATCGCGCTCCCTGGCCCCGTATTGGCGAAGCTGAAGCAGCCCACGCCCATGAGGGCGACTGACGCGATTAAGACGCGCTCACCGCCAATCCGGTCCGCAAGGAGGCCGCCCCCCACCTGCGAAAACAAAGATCCGACAAAGAACGCAAAAGCCAATCGCCCAGCAGCGGCGAACGATAGGCCTAAGTCTGTCGTGCCAAATAGAACGGCGTTTGTGGCGACGCCCAATGCCGAGAATGTCGTCACTGTAGCGATCAGCCCGAGCATCCAAAGTTGTGGTGAGCGCATGGCGTCGCGAAACGTAACGCCGTCATGGCTCGGCGGAATCGCATTTTCGGATGAAGTTGCAGAGCTAAACGTGGTTTCAGGTTGCTCCCGAAGCAAAAACAAGATGGCGGGAATGAGCACGATCGGCACTAAAGCGATGATCGTGAAAGCCGTACGCCAATCGACATGTGTGAGCAATTCGATGTTGATGAGCGACAATAATGCATTTCCCAAGCTTGAGCCCGCCAACACAGTGCCGATCGCCAGGCCACGATAGGTCGTCGTCCACCGTGATACGAGCAGCAGCGCAACCACCCAGCCCCCGAAGACTTGCGCCAACCCCAACATTACGTGAATGGCGTAGACATGGACGATGTCAGTGACGAGTGAATACAAATACATGCAAAGTGCAAGCACGATCAGGCTGAATGTAAAAAGTGGTTTCACGCCCCACCGGTCGGCCATATAGCCGCCGAGCGGCGCTACGATTCCCACGGTCCATAATGTAATGCCGTCTCGTGCCTTCAAAGCGGCGACGGACACCGATAGTTCGTCCAAGAGGAAAACGTCAAAAGCCGTTAGGCCGACCAGAATGAAGCCATTATTGACAAAGATCGCCAGGGCACAAACAAAGACTGTGAGTTGTGATTGCAAGAAAATTTGCTCCGCGCCCGTTGTCGGCCGGAGGGATCATAGGTGAGAAGGCGACGGTGACATAGCTGGCAGCGGGCCCTCGAATTCAGAAATTCGACGGCTACTAGCTCACAGCGGACAGCTGAGGTACACCGAAGGAACGAGATGTGCCACGGACCCGGCGGGCTTGCGCGGATGCTTCAGTGGGCGGCGCAAATAGGAGTACCGAGCCCCGTCCGGCGCGGTCGAGCTTGACGATAATCAGGGTTGCCCCTTGGCTGGTGCAAAGGTTTTTGGCCATCTGCAGCCCGGGCCGTTCTCCTTGCACACGGTCGACGGAGTCTTCGAATTCAGCAATGACGTTGCCACGCTCACTCACATAGTGACGTAAATAGGCCTTCTTGGCCTCCAGACCGTCGCTTTCGGACGCCGGAAAATATGCAACGAAATCTATCCCCATGGTCGCCATGCTAGGGAGGGTGTCTTTCAACTTTTTGAAAAATTTGGTTGCAACTTTAATCATCGTCCGTCTCGCATCGTTCACGCGCCCTAGCCTTGCCGAACGAAACGACAGACTGCCCGGGACGCTTGGCCTTGATGTAGGAAGATGACGAGTTTTTGTCGATGCGACATCGTGTGCGCGCTGGTGCGACTCGTGTACGCATGCGACAAGTTGCACATGCGCTGCGGCAGGTGATCGCGGTCGGCGTTAACTTTGAGAAGGTTGAAAGAAAGTCTTCCGGCGAATCGGAAATATGCGGGAATATACCGGTCCGACTAATTTGTCTTCAGGAATGAAGCCGGGTGAAAAGCGGCTATCGGTACTGTTGTCCCTGTAATCTCCTAGAACAAAATAGTGATCCGGTGGTACTTCAAATGTAACGGTGTTGTCACCGCGCCCGTTCGTAAAACGATCGAGTACCGTGTGGCGCGCATTGTTAGGTAACATCTCAATGTATTGCGCAGCTCTTATTCGTTCGCCGTCGCGGTTCTCAAATACAAAATCTTCAATGCGTGTATAGTCTGCAACTTCTTCGTTGATGTAGACCAGGCCGTTTTTCAATGCGACGCGTTCGCCCGGCAAACCGACGACCCGCTTTACCCAGAATAGATCGGGCTCGTCGGGTTTGCGAAAAATCATGATCTCGCCTCGAGCTGGTTTGCGCCATAAATACGCCCAACGATTCACCGCAACGATGTCATCTGGATGCAAATTGGGCAGCATGGAAGTTTGCTCAATGCTAAATGGCCTAATTGGGACAATCTGTTCAACTATCCAAGTGAATACTGAGTTGTAGGTGAAGTAAATGACAGCGATGACAATAAAATTGGCCTGAGTAAGCCGTCTAAATTCTGGGATGATGTAAACGAAAGCAATGATAAGGCTGAGTGCTAATATTGTGACGAGGACAAAGAGTCTGAACTCTTCGTGGCTTGAAACCATTCGCACGGCAAGCAGCGCAATGCCGATATTAGCAATGATGATCTGCGAATAGACATAAGCACGTAAGAAAGAGAAGAACGATAATTTCTCACTGGCGAATGAACGGAGCAGAAAATAAAGCGGGATCGAACCGGATATGATAACGCCGACTAGAATAATCGGCGTAATCGGTAGGAACGCCAACTCGCTTCTTAGGTCACTAATCGTTTTGCCAGGCCAAAGGAGACCCTCGGGAAATTCGAACGCCGCAACTAGCGGATCCTCTTGCCAGAGTGCCATTTGAATCAGGGATGCGCCGAGAAGCGTGATTAGCGTAAGAACAACAGGACCAAAAACGAGCGCAGAATCGTAGTTTTTTTTTAGGAGGTGTCGCGGGCGCACCACCGCGCTCAACAGCGTCCATGCGTAGCGCTTGAGGGGAGACGTCCTCTTGCGACTCGTCGAATCGTCAGAGCCACTCGACTCAGTCGATTGTTCCGTCTCCTGCATGAACTAAATTCCCCAACCCCTGATGAAATCATAGGTTACGTCCGTTCTAGAGTCGACCAAACGGCGAAATTGGGAGGCGCTAAAGCTTCGTGCTGTGCGCCTGATGCCACACTATCGGGTCGGGTTTGGGCGTTGCTCCTGTCGTGCTATTGCTAGGGCTTCCACCATCTTAGAGGCCTGCTATGACCTACAACTGCTTCGATCTCACAATCGCCGACAGTATCGCTCATCTGAAGTTCAACCGCCCGGACGTCTTCAACACAATGATCCGAGAATTCTGGGATGAATTGCCAACAGCCGTTCGACAAATTGATGAACGCGGTGAGGCGCGCGTTATTGTGATTTCATCGCTTGGCAAACATTTTACGGCGGGCATTGATCTCAATATTTTTTCGCAAAACGAATTAATAGGGCGCCTGGCTGGAACGGGAGATGCGGCCAGCGCAAGGGATCGCGACGCATTTCGAACCTTGGTTCTTCATCTTCAAGAAACATTCAATTGTCTTGACGATGCGCGCATGCCGGTGATCGCTGCTGTTCAAGGTGGCTGCATTGGCGCCGGCGATGACTTGGTATCCGCCTGCGACCTGCGCTACTGCACCGACGAAGCGTTCTTTTGCATTCAAGAAATTAACATCGGTATGACGGCGGACGTAGGAACGTTTCCTCGCCTATGTCATTTGATCCCGCAAGGTTGGGTGCGCGAGCTCGCCTATACGGGCCGCCGGCTGGACGCGCAAACCGCAAAGTCTATTGGTTTGGTCAATGAAGTTTATGCCGATCACGACGCAATGATGGAAGCGGTCGTGGCGACCGCGTCGGAGATTGCCGCGAAGTCACCTCTGGCGGTCGCGGGGTCAAAAAGAATGATCAACTATGCGCGCGACCATTCGATTGCCGACGCCTTGGATCATATCGCGACCTGGCAGGCGGGGATGTTCGAGCCCCGTGACATTATGGAAGCAGCCGGGGCCCAAGGTCAGAAACGCGCACCATACTTTGAAGATTTGGGTCCGTTAAGAAAAGACATCTAAAAAATGGCCGAGGAGAAAATTCAGACTCGGAGTCCCATCGAAGGCTCGGGCGGTACGCGCATTTCCAAGACAAAATATGATGCCTACAAGAAGGCTATTCTCAAAGTCGTGCCAAAATCTAAAGACGGCATTACGTTTAATGAATTGCCCAAGGCGGTGAAGCGCGTGTTGCCAAAACACATCGAAGGGTCGGTAAATTGGTACACGGTTTGCGTCAAGTTGGATCTTGAGGCGCGGGGCATGATCGAGCGGGTGCCAGGCTCCAAACCCCAGCGATTGCGGCGCATTGTGCGATCTTCAATGAAGTCGGCGAGCAGTCCCTAAGCCGAAAGGGGTTGGTCTAAATCCAAAATCTTGTTAATTCTAACTTGCAACAGGATCTTAGCGGGGCGGGGGAAATCTAAGTTGAGCAAATTGTGGAGCTGTCTTGCGGTCGGCGCAGCGGCGATAGGGCTGTCGACGAGCGCGAGCCTGGCGCAAGGCGAGGACTGTGAAGTGCTACTTCGCTGTATTCCTGGCGTGTCGCTTGATGTCATCTATACCGGTGAGATTTGGCAGAATACGAAAGGCGGCATCCAAAAGGATCATCGCTATCTCGACAATCTCGATCTTCAGCTCGAAATCGATACAGAAGAAGCATTTAGCTTGCCCGGCGGTACGTTCTTCGCCTACGGCCTTTACAACAATGGCCAAGAGTTGAGCGCGGAAGTCGTGGGCGACTCACAAGTCGTCAGCAACATCGATGCGCCCCATGCAATCCGGCTTTTCGAGCTTTGGTACGATCAGAGTTTTTGGGATGACCGCGCTTCATTTCTATTCGGTCTATGGGACCTCAATTCCGAATTTGATGTCAATGAAACCGGCGCATTGTTTATCAATAGTTCTCACGGGATCGGCGCAGAGTTTGCCCAAACCGGCGAGAATGGCCCCTCAATTTTTCCCGTCTCGTCGTTGACATTTCGTGCGCGCTGGGACGTAACAGAAGACATAACACTGCAAGCTGCGGTACTTGATGCGGTCCCCGGCGATCCAAATCGATTCTCGAAAACGATTGTCGATCTCAGCAGCTCCGAAGGAGCGTTGGCAGTTTTCGAAGCCAACTATGTCAAGAATGGAACGAAGTTGGCAGGCGGCTATTGGTTTTATACCGCCGACTTCGATGACTTGTTAGTGACCGACGCTATGGGCATGCCTCTGCGGCACGACGGTAATGATGGGTTTTACCTACTAGCCGAGCAGAAAGTGTTCAGCAAACAAGCAGACCCGGATCAGGGCCTATCCGTATTCGCGCGATATGGCAGAGCCGAGGATGAGATCAATCAATTTGATAGCTATTTCGGGTTTGGGGGAAGTTATACGGGACTCATTCCCGGCCGTGATGAAGATCAATTGGGGTTTGCATTCGCAATGGCTCAAAATGGTGACCCTTTCAAGCAAGCGCAGGCATCAGCGGGCAGCCCGGTTGACGACCGAGAAATTATTCTGGAATTGACCTATCGGGCGCAAGTAACACCGTGGCTGGCCCTACAGCCGGACATTCAATATGTCTTCAACCCTGGCACTGATCCAACGCTAAGCGATTCGTTGGTTGTTGGATTGAGGTTCGAGGTTGGGCTGGATTTGCTTTGATTGGGCCCCGAAGGCCTAAACATTGAAGCGGACATTGATAATGTCGCCGTCCGTGACAATGTAGTCCTTGCCTTCAAGGCGCAATTTTCCGGCCTCCCGCGCGCCCGCTTCACCGGCGTTTGAAAGAAAATCGTCGTAGCCAATGGTTTCCGCGCGAATAAAGCCTTTTTCGAAATCGGTATGGATGACGGCCGACGCCTGGGGCGCTTTTGTACCCTTGGGAATGGTCCAGGCGCGTGACTCCTTTGGACCTGTCGTAAAGAACGTAATGAGCCCCAGAAGATCGTAACCTGTTCGAATGAGCCGATTGAGGCCAGGCTCGCTGAGTCCTAAAGCGTCCAGATAATCTTGGCGTTCGTCCGCGGCAAGTTGGGCGAGCTCCGCCTCGATTTTGGCTGAGATAACAATCGAGCTAACACTTTCTTTGCTGGCGTGTTCTTGGACGGCTATCGAGTGGGCATTGCCTGATGCAGCCGCATCCTCGTCGACATTGCAAACGTACAGGATCGGTTTGGAGGTCAAAAGTTGCAGCCGACGAAATGCTTCTTTGTCTTCCGGTGAAACGTCGGCATGACGGGCCGGGCGGCCCTCGCGCAGCAAGTCGAGCGCGAGATTGACGAGCTCCAGCGTTTTCTTGACTTCTTTGTCGCCCCCCTTGGCTTTCTTTTCAAGGTTGGCCAAGCGGCTTTCCAAGCTTTCAAGATCGGCGAGCATCAATTCGGTTTCAATGGTTTCCGCGTCAGACAAAGGGTCGACGCGGCCTTCAACGTGGGTAACGTCGGGGTCTTCAAAACAACGCAGTACGTACGCAATCGCATCGACTTCTCGAATATGGGAAAGGAATTGATTGCCGAGGCCTTCCCCCTTAGAAGCGCCGCGCACCAGCCCTGCGATATCAACAAAGGTGAGCCGCGTTGGAATGATTTCGGCAGGATTGGAAATCGCCGCGATTTCCGTTAGACGCGGATCGGGGACCGCAACGTCGCCCACATTAGGATCGATGGTGCAAAACGGGTAGTTCTCCGCCTGCGCCGAGGCCGTTTGCGTCAGCGCATTAAATAGCGTGGACTTGCCGACGTTCGGCAATCCGACAATGCCGCATTTGAAACCCATCAGCGGCTCCTGTAGCGCGCGGCGCAGTTAGTCATCCTTTTTGCTGTCATTTTCTTTCTTTAAATTTTCTTCCGGATGAGTTGCCAAATGCACTTTGTTCATGAACGTCGCGTCGTCGTGCGAAGCAAGTAGAGGCGCGGCTTCCACGATCGCTTCAATTAGAGGAGTAACCCATTCCAAATCCGACTTTGCGAAGTTCTTGAGCGCGTAACCCAGAACGGCTGCTTTGTCGCCGGGATGACCTATCCCTAAGCGCACGCGGCGAAAGTTGGGACCCAGATGTTCATCGATGGATCGAAGGCCATTGTGGCCGGCAAGGCCGCCGCCCTTTTTGACCCGTACTTTTCCCGCGTCAAGATCCAATTCGTCGTGGAAAACGATGACGTCGTCGAGATCGACATCAAAATAGTGCACAGCTTCAGCTACAGACCGGCCCGAGTCGTTCATGAATGTCATAGGCTTGAGCGCCAAGGTTCTAATGCGCCCAACCTCTGCGGCCAAAAATCCTTCGGCGATCTCGCCTTGAAACTTGCTTCGCGCCGCGCTGAAGCCATTTGCCGAGCTGATAGCGTCGACGGCCATGAATCCGAAATTGTGACGTGTCTTTTCGTAACGCGGTCCGGGATTGCCGAGTCCGACTAATAAAATCATAGTCCTGCTCGCGCCCCGCTAAACGATCGATAAGAATCATGCGGCAATGCGGGCCTAGCTGTCGGACTTGCTTTCACCCTGTTTGTCTTTGTCCTTGTCCGCTGCTTCGCCCTCGGCGCCTTCTGCTCCTTCTTCGCCTTCCACACCTTCAATCGGTTCGCCGTCTTCGCCGACCTCTGGCGTTTCCTCTTCGACTTCCACTTCAATGGTCGGGGCGGCAACCGTGGCGACTGTGAAGTCACGATCCGTAATCGTGGGAATGACGCCCTCCGGCAGTTTAATTGCCGAGATCTTGATCGAGTCGCCGATGTCCAAACCGTCTAAGTCTGCTTCGATGAAAGCTGGAATTGACATGGCTGGGCAGCTCAGCTCGACTTCGTGGCGCACAACGTTTACCACGCCACCGCGCTTAAGCCCTGGTGACTCTTCCTCATTCATAAAGTGCACGGGAACATCCACATTAATTCGCGTGTTTTGGTCGACGCGCAAGAAATCGATGTGAAGCACATTGTCTTTGACCGGATGGGTTTGAACTTCCCGGGGCAAAGCCTGGGTCGTCTCGCCTTCGAGATTGAGGGTGATAACCGTCGAGAAAAAATTGCCCTGGTGATAGGTCTTGGTCACCGCAATCGGATCGACACTGATCGAAAGCGGTGTTCCGCCACCACCATACAGATTGGCGGGTAATTGACCGGCACGTCTTGCGGCACGTGCGCCTCCCGGTCCCGTAGCCTCGCGCTTTGAAGCTGAGATGGTTTCAAACTCGGCCATTGTCTTTGCTCTCCCAAGCAGTGCTCGCCAGTCAAGCCGGGCTTTTTTCGAGCTCCGCAGTGACCGCGATCCTTGCGCAATAACAGGCGTGGCTTCTACCTCAGCCCTGGGCAAAAGACAACATGGGCCGATCGCATGCGAGCGGCGCTTATCGCTGCGATTCGGCCAAATTCAAATCGATTTTAATTGTTCCATAATAATAAAATATTATTGTTTTATTGTGAATAATGGTTATAATATATGAATTGCGATGAGTGGGACTTATGAGCGAAACGAACCAAATCAACCGCGTCAGCCAAATCATGAAGCACGCTTGCACGGCGGCACTTTTGTTCATTCCGACCGCCATCGCGCTAACGTGGTGGAATCTCGAATTTTTGCTGAACAATCATCCGTCCTTCAACCATCTCTATGTTGACCGGGAGAGATTTAGCTCCCTTAGCCTTCTGACTGGGTTTCTGGTTTCCATGGTGCCCGCGGGCATTCTTATGTGGGGGATCGCAAGCCTTCGGATTCTGTTTGGGCACTTTTTGGATGGTGAGATCTTTTCTCTCACGACAATGTTGCTGGTCCGGCGCTTTGCCCGGTCAACGTTGCTGTTTGCTATGGCGCATCTTTTGACTATTCCGATCTTGAGCGTGGTTCTGACCTTGAACAATCCGCCGAGTCAAAGAGCCGTGTCGCTCTCGATCAGTTCAAACGACATTTTCTTTTTCTTTATATCGGGGCTCTTTTTTGCGGTCGCCTGGGTCATGGGTGAGGGGCGCAAGATCGCGGAAGAGAATTCCCAGATCGTCTGAATTATTGAATGCCGATTATCGTCAACCTCGATGTCATGCTGGCACGACGCAAAAAGAAATCAAAAGAACTTGCAGCCTTTGTTGGCATTACGGAGCAAAACATTTCACTTTTGAAATCAGGAAAAGTTAGAGGCATTCGTTTTTCGACGCTCGGACGCATTTGTGAGTTTCTCGAGTGTCAGCCAGGAGAATTGTTGGAGTACCGCGATGAAGACGACTAGAGCAGCTATGAAAACTACGATGCTCATGGCCCTTGTTCTATCGGCGGGCGTTACGACGGTTTCATGTAGCAAGGAGCAATTGCAGCGCGCAGGTGCGGACATGCTGCGTGTCGCTTGCTCCGATATTAGCAAATGTACCTATCGGTGCCCGGACGGCACGGAAACCGATCCTAGGTTTCCGCGCTGCGATGTACCCTAATGTGGGGGGCTTGTTACTTTTTGCTTTCGCGGGAAAAAACCCAATTGTCGGCTTTGGTCAATTCGGCGTTGTAACAATACCCTTCGTGCTCGAATTTCTTTATGTCGTCTGGTTGCTCGAGGCGATTCTGTATGATGTAGCAGGCCATGATCCCGCGCGCCTTCTTCGCAAAAAACATCAAGAAGCGCGCCTTGCCGTTTTTTATGTCCTTAAACTGTGGCGTGACGATTCGAGCTTTCAATTTGTCTTTGTCGAGGGCATTGAAATATTCGTTTGACGCCAGATTGACGACTATTGGTTCATCTGCGCCGTTCAGGGTTTGATTGATTTTGCGTGTAAGTTTGTCGCCCCAAAAAGCATAGAGATCTTTGCCTTCAGGGTTCTTAAGGCTTGTACCCATTTCAAGCCGGTAAGGCTGGATAAGATCGAGTGGGCGTAGCAGCCCGTAAAAACCTGACAAGATTCGAAGATGGTCCTGTGCCCACTCAAGATCGCTATTACTCAGCTCGTTTGCATTCAAACCCTGATAAGCGTCGCCGCTAAAGGCGAGAGCAGCCTGTTTTGCGTTATCCGGTGTAAATGGCGTCTTGAATGCTTGAAAACGTTCAAAGTTGAGCGTGGCCAACTTGTCGTTGATATGCATGAGTTTCTTGAGTTGGCCTTTGGTCATAGATTTGGTGACTTTTGCCAGCGCGCGGGTTTCTTTCAAGAATTCAGGCTGCGAATGGGAGGCCTGAACGGAAGGCGCATCAAAATTCAAATTCTTTGCGGGAGAGAGCAATACGATCATGGGTGGTCTCATCGGCTAGGTGTGTCTGGATCAGTTTATAGATAGAGCGGCTGGGCCGCAAAAGCCCAAGTGGCATATTAAGGCAATGGAATTGGAACGGACCTACGTGATGCGAAATTGATTATGGAAAACCGCCCGTCTGACGCAAAGCTTCGCCCAGAGCCATCGAAGCGGCTGTCGCCACGTTGAGGGACCGTGCCGCCGCCGAGATCGGAATTTTGAGGCAGGCATTGGCACGCTGACGGACATCATCCGGAACGCCCGCACTTTCTCGCCCCATCAATATGACGTCATCTGAGACATAGGCAAAATCTGTAAAGCTCGTGTCGGCTTTTGTTGTGAGTAGAATCAGTCTGACAGAGCGGTCGTCTAATCTCGAACAAAATGCGTCCCAGCCATTGTGAATCGTCAAATCGACCTGGTCCATATAGTCCATACCCACGCGGCGGAGGGATTTGTCGGACAGCGGAAATCCACACGGTTCAATGATGTCGATAGGAACGGCCAGACAGGCGCCCAGGCGCAGCATTGCACCGGTGTTTTGCGGGATATCGGGTTGGTAGAGAGCAAGGCGTATCATGTCGTTTCAAACGCCGAATCAATTGTTCAAAAAGCCCGAATCAGACTCGGGCATTGTACGAGAATCCACGCTTTGCCAAGGAGTTATGCGGCATCCTGACGCAACGCATCCCGGACCTAGACATCCTATTTTAGAAAAGGTGCAATAAAGTGCGACTTATCAGTCCAGTGCACGAGCCGTGCGAGATTCGTATAGCGCAAGAGTGGAGGGGAATACGATGGCCGACGTTCAGGCGGCGGGACCAACCCCGGAGACCAACCGACGCGACTTTCTCTATATCGCCACGTCGGCGGTGGCTGGCGTTGGAGCGGTAGCAACACTTTGGCCCTTTGTTGATCAAATGAACCCGGCCGCCAATGTTGCTGCTCTGGCGACGATTGAAGTTGATATTTCGCTGATCGAGGAAGGCCAGACCATCAAGGTCAAGTGGCAAGGCAAGCCGGTTTATATCCGTCATCGTAGCTCTTCTCAAATCGATGAAGTGCGCGCCGTATCGATGGATGAACTGCCGGCGCCGGAGGCTGACGAAGATCGAGTTGAGCGACCAGAATGGCTGGTCATGGTCGGGGTGTGCACACATTTGGGCTGCATCCCCGTTTCTGACCAGGGTGATTACGGCGGTTGGTTCTGCCCCTGCCACGGATCTCAGTTCGATGGCTCGGGACGTATTCGGCAAGGCCCTGCACCGGAAAACCTTGCGATACCGCCTTATACCTTTATCGAAGACAATAAGATTCTGATCGGCTAAGGGGGGCGCCCGATGGCCCAGCACGACTCGACTTACGAACCGTCTAACGCTTTTACGCAGTGGTTAGACACACGCTTACCGATCCTGCGCTTGTCGCATGATTCATTTATTGACTTTCCGACGCCGAAAAACCTCAATTACTGGTGGACCTTCGGAGGCATTTTGACGTTTTGCCTGGTGGTTCAAATTATTACCGGCGTTGTGCTGGCCATGCACTATGTGCCTCACGCTGATTTTGCGTTTGCTAGCGTCGAGCACATTATGCGCGATGTGAATTATGGATGGCTGTTGCGATATGTGCACGCGAATGGCGGATCCATGTTTTTCTTGGCGGTATTTATCCACATGTTTCGCGGTATCTACTATGGCTCCTACAAAGAGCCGCGCGAAGTGCTTTGGATTCTTGGCGTCATCATTTTCATCTTAATGATTGCTGCGGCCTTCTTGGGCTACGTCTTGCCTTGGGGACAAATGAGCTTCTGGGCAGCGACCGTGATCACAAACCTTTTCGGCGCAATCCCACTTGTCGGCGATCCGATTGCAACTTGGCTTTGGGGTGGCTTCTCCGTCGACGGCCCGACGCTCAACCGGTTCTTCAGCCTGCACTACTTGGTGCCGTTTCTTATTTTTGGCGTTGTCATGTTGCACATTTGGGCGCTTCACGTACCGGGCAACAACAATCCCACAGGCATCGATGTCAAAGGACCGCAGGACACGCTGCCGTTCCATCCCTATTACACGGTAAAAGACGGTTTCGCGCTGGGCGTATTCGTTATTTTGTTCGCGCTTTTTGTCTTCTATGCGCCGAATGTATTGGGCCATCCGGATAACTATATTCCTGCTGATCCGCTTGCGACGCCGGAACATATTGTTCCCGAGTGGTACTTCCTGTCGTATTACGCCATCTTGCGTGCTGTACCGGACATTCTCTTCATCGAAGCCAAACTAGCTGGTGTGATTGCGCTGGCACTTGCAGTCTTTACGCTGTTCTTCGTGCCATGGTTGGACACTACAAAGGTACGGTCGGGACGCTATCGTCCAATCTTCAAGCAGACGTTTTGGATCTTCGTGTTGGCGTGCATCGCCTTAGGGTGGGCTGGGGCGCAAACTCCGGAAGGCGTTCCTCTTCTCGTGGCGCGCATTGCGACGCTCTATTACTTTGCCTTCTTCTGGATCATCTTGCCTTTGCTCGGCAAGATGGAGACGCCGAAAAACGTGCCTGACAGCATAAGCAAACCGGTATTAAGCGGCGGTGGTTCCGCATCAGCGGCCCCGGCAAGTGCAACAGCGGCACCTGAAACGAGAGCGTGAGGCGGCTATGAAAAGCACTATCCGGTTAATCAATTTCTGCGCCGTTTCGGTTACGGCGTCCTTAGTGATTGCTTCATCGTCTGCAGTCCTTGGGGCAGATGATGCGGACACCGAAGCGCTTCATCCACCCGCGCAAGAATGGGGATTTGACGGTCCCTTGGGAGCATTCGATCGAGCAGCTTTACAGCGCGGCTATCAAGTCTATCGAGACGTTTGTTCGTCGTGCCATTCTTTGGAATACATTGCGTTTCGCAATCTAGGCGATCCCGGTGGACCCGAATTCTCGGAAGCGGCCGTCAAAGCGCTCGCCGCAGAATTTACCATTGAAGACGGGCCGGACGAGTACGGCGATATGTTTGATCGGCCTGGACTTCCATCCGACTATTTTCCGACGCCCTACCGCAATCAAGAAGAAGCCCGTGCCGCCAACGACGGCGCTTATCCCCCGGACCTTTCCATCATGACCAAAGCGAGGCACGATGGGCCAAACTACCTTTACGCCTTGCTGACTGGTTATGAAGATCCGCCTGCTGATTTCGAGATGCAGGAATTGATGAACTACAATCCTTATTTCCCGGGCCGGCAAATTGCGATGACGCCTCAGTTGGTCGAAGGGATCGTAGAATATTCCGACGGAACAGAAGCAACCGTCACGCAAATGGCACGTGACGTGACCGAGTTTTTCCATTGGGCATCAGAGCCCAAGATGGAGGAGCGCAAGGCTATGGCGCAGCCCGTTCTTTTTTACCTTCTAGTGCTGGTCGGATTGCTTTATCTGTCCTACAAGAAAGTTTGGCGCGACGTAGACCATTAGAGCCAACTGACGTACGAGTTTAATTGGGCCGTTCCTGAAGTGGGGCGGCCCATTCGTTTGTAAGGCTTGTTGTTTCATCTCCTTCGAGCGTGATAGCGTGGCATGTCAAGGGGCTAACTACACCAATACCGTTCTGGCCAGCTCGAAGTGAGCAAGGAGTTCGGGTCATGACTATGTCAATCCGGATCGTTTCGATTCCAGTATCTGATCAAGCAAGCGCCAAGCGTTTTTATGAAGAAATTTTGGGGTTCAACGTCGTCCGCGACAATCCGATGGGTCCGGATCAGCGATGGGTTGAGCTAAAGCCTCAAGGCGGAGGCCCGTCAATCACACTCGTTACTTGGTTCGACTCGATGCCTCCAGGGTCCGTCCAAGGACTTGTCTTGGATTCGGATGACATTGATGAGTCCTGTGCAGCCCTCGCGGAGCGGGGTCTCGCGCTAACGGACATTGAAACCGCGCCCTGGGGAAGGTTTTCGACATTTAAGGACCCGGACGGAAACGGATGGGTTCTTCAAGGTCCACTACAAGGAGACGCGTAGTCATTTCGGTCGAAGCAGCCTCGTTAATTTCGTATACACATGAGAATGCTCTAATGCAGTCCTTGTAGCAAAAGGCGGCCGCTTGAAATGACCGAAGCAGTGTTAGGCATAGTTGGAGGCAGCGGAGTTTATGAAATCGACGGTCTTGAAGAGTCCTCATGGCGCCGCGTCGAGAGCCCTTGGGGCGCTCCCTCTGATGAACTATTGTTCGGAAAACTCAATGGCGTTCAACTCGTCTTCTTACCCCGCCACGGGCGCGGCCACACTTATTCTCCGACAACCATCAACTATCGCGCCAATATCGATGCGCTAAAGCGCTCGGGTGTAACCGATATTATATCCGTCTCTGCTTGCGGCTCATTTCGTGAAGATCTTCCGCCAGGCACTTTTGTTCTAGTCGATCAATTTATCGATCGCACCCATGCAAGGGAGAAGTCATTCTTTGGTTCAGGTCTCGTTGCCCACGTTTCCATGGCGCATCCGATCTGTCCTCGTTTGCAGGAAGCACTTCTTGAAGCGGCGAAAGATGAAGACATTCCCCATCACAAAGGTGGAACATACATCACCATTGAAGGTCCGCAATTCTCGACATTCGCCGAGTCGCAGCTTTATCGCGGTTGGGGATGCGACGTGATCGGGATGACAAATATGCCCGAGGCAAAACTCGCCCGGGAAGCGGAAATGTGCTACGCGACCGTAGCTATGGTAACGGACTTTGATTGTTGGCATCCAGATCACGACAACGTTGAGGTTTTGGCCATCATCAAAACGTTGAACGAAAATGCAGATGCGGCTCGTCGCCTTATCAAAAGAGTTGTTCCAAAATTGGGTCCGCAAAGGACTGACTCGCCAATTGGCTGCGAGAAGGTATTGGATACGGCCATAATTACGCCGCCAGCGCACAGAGATTCAAAACTGGCTGCAAAGCTTGACGCTGTGGCAGGCAGGGTATTGAAACCCTAGCAGCATTGGCCGTATGCCAAGCAAGGATGAGACGACATGGATATTAAGAGTGTAATACGGACCATTCCGGATTACCCCAAGCCCGGCATCATGTTTCAAGACATCACAACGCTCTTAAACGACGCGCGTGGATTTCGCCGCGCCGTAGATGAGCTCGTGTTGCCTCACGCGGGAACGAAGATCGATAAAGTGGCTGGCATCGAAGCGCGTGGTTTCATTTTAGGAGGCGCCGTGGCTCACCAGCTTTCGTGTGCATTTATCCCGGTGCGCAAAATAGGCAAGCTGCCTCACGAGACCTATGCTCAGGAATATGAGTTGGAATACGGAACCGATCATGTTGAGATTCATATCGATGCCATTCAACCCGGCGAACAAATTCTACTGGTGGATGATTTGATCGCGACCGGTGGGACAGCCGAAGCGGCGATCAAGCTCATTGAGCGGGCGAGAGGCACAGTAGTTGCCTGTAGTTTTGTCATTGACCTGCCGGATCTTGGGGGACGCAAACGTCTCGAAGACCAGGGCAAGTCCGTCATCACGCTTTGCGAATTCGAAGGCGAATAGTTTTCAATATCTCATAGCTTTGGGCGCACCATGCAAAGAATGACGGGACTGGCAAGGTCCCATGCGGAGTTTGATCCGAAGATCCCAGGATTCACTCCTCCGAAAGTTCTTGGATTCGTGTATGACTGCGTTATCCATGCCAATCCAACCTCATGTATTGAGATTGGCACATACATGGGAAGATCAGCATTCGCAATTTGCACAGCTCTAGCTCATCTCGGTGAGAATAGGCAGCTGCTCTGTGTTGATAAATATGATCAGAAGATCACCGAAGACTACTTTTCTCATCCGATCATAAAAGCGGCCATGGAACGCAGCGAACCAGCCAGCGTGGCGTATAGGGATTTGAATCAGGTATCCGATATGGGAAATTGCCTCAATCTTACATTGCGCCGTTAACCGTTCATGGCCAAGTATGTTGAAGTCGTGCGTGCGGATAGTCGAACGCTGGAATTAGACAAGAATATAGAATTCGGTTTTTGCTACATCGACGGTGATCATAAATTCGACGGCGTCAAAAACGATTTTGAAAAGCTCTTGCCAAATCTCAAATCGGGCTCAGTAGTAGTGTTTGACGATGTTTCTCATGCTTTTCCAGAAGTAGAAAAATTTGTCGCGGTGGTCCGCACGTGTGCGGGCATCACGTTGCTGGGGCGTCAGGCATCAGACGTGGCATTCAATGTTGAGAGCCACGATGAGCTCACAGCGTCTTATTGGCAAGCCATCCAATCGGTTTAAACGGCCGGCTGCCGACCCATTCAAAATTTCTCTTTTCCACACGCCGATGCGAAATGTTGCGGAGCCCTAGACATTCCAATTCTCTTCCTATATGGGAATTCCCATGTTGCTAAGCCGTCTCATTCGTTTGCGTAGCTGGTGGCACCCGGAAACGGGTGCCGAGGCTGGGTCGTGGGTTCCTGTCCTGGGGACTCATTAGGTCTCTGAGCCATCGCGAACCGGCCGCGCTTTACCTTAAAAGGCAAATGAGTGAGACCATAAATGGGCGACGCCAATTCTTCCTTAAGTATTGAACAAGAACGGTCCGAGCATGGACCTCAAATAGAACATCTTATTGATGTTGCGTTTGGTCCTGGTCGCTTCGCAAAAACTGCCGAACGGTTGCGCGAAGGCAATACGGCCATCGCAAAACTTTGTCTCGTGGCTTTTGAAAACAGCACCATGCGCGCTTCGGTTCGATTTTGGCCAATTCGCATAGGTGTGGCCCCTGCTGTGTTATTGGGCCCGCTTGCCGTGGATCCCGATCACCGTGGCAAAAACATTGGCGTCCGGCTCATGGAAACTGGGCTCACTAGAGCCGAAGACGGAGGACACCGCATTGTCTTACTGGTTGGTGACGAGCCTTACTATGCACGAGTAGGTTTTCAAAAGGTGCCGGCCGGATCCATGATCATGCCAGGACCTGTCGACCCTGAGCGCTTGCTCGCTAATGCTTTGGTTGATGGAGCGCTCGATGGCGTCGAGGGTCGAATTGCCGCCGCGTTTGACTTAGATTGAAAATCAAAAGCGCTGCGCGCTAGGCACTCTTTCTTGACGGCTATTTGCCCTCGCGGTACCAACCGATCAGCAGGCTTCCGATGATGAGAGCAAGGGCAAGCGGGGCGGCCAAAAGCGTCATTTGAGAAACGGATCGCACCGTGTACTGATTGTTGTTCTTAAGGCCGATCCAGTTTCTTCCTGCAGAGTCTCTGCCTGCTCGCACGCGCCTGATATCAGGCACGGACACGCCGTCTCCGACCCCAAAAGTGGTTGATAAATTGTCAGCAATCCAAAATACGCCGCCATCGGTCTGTTCAACCAAATCGCTGACCAAGGTGTCAGTCGATCTGACATCTGCAAATTCCTTCGGGTTGAGGGGGCCAACGGCTGCGACGGTCGTAAGAGCGGCATCGTTTAACCGATAAAGACCCATTTCGTCCGCCGGCGACACTGCCGTCCACACGCCGGGACCTGTTTCCTGCGGCTCGATTGTTTGGACAGTACCCGAAGGTGCGGTAACCGTGATACTTCCGACCTGATCGACCATGGAGCGCCTAGTGATTTCGATTTTTCCTGCCTCTACTGTGGCACGCAGATCTTCTTCTTCGAGATCGGGTTCCTTCATCAGCCAATGAGCCAATCGCCGCAGCATTTCTGCTTGTGGACCGCCGCCTTCAAATCCTCGAGCCCAGAGCCAGGCATGGTCGGACATGAGTTGAGCCACACGGCCCTCTTCAAATCTATCGAGAATAAGCAAGGGGCGCTCTTCAGGCCCAGCCATAAGCGCGTCGCCGCTTACTTGCTGGCTCTCGATCAGCCTGAACCAGCGGCCCCACGACGCGTCCTGCGGCTCTTGCCCCTCAACAGGAAATTCTGACGTGCCCGGGAGTGCAGCTGTGACCGGATGACGGTGGCCAGCCATGGTAATCTCGGGCTTAAAGCCCTCGGCAAATACGTCGCCTGTCGGTTGGCCTGGAAGCACGGCAGCCAAGGGAGAACGATATAAACTATAGGGAGTTGCAAAGGCAGGACCCGCGGCTGTCAATAAGGCACCGCCGTTTTCGACAAAGGTAGCAACGTTGCCGAGATAGACCTGTGGTAAGACCCCTCGGCGTCTATACCGATCAAAGATAATCAGGTCGAATTCCTCGAGTTTAACTTTAAACAATTCGCGAGTAGGGAAGGCGATCAGAGAGAGTTCGCCGATCGGCGTGCCATCTTGTTTTTCCGGCGGCCGCAAAATCGTGAAGTGAACGAGATCTACGCTGGGATCGGCTTTAAGAAGATTGCGCCAGGTTCGCTCTCCCGCATGGGGTTCGCCCGACACCAAAAGAACCCGCAGACGATCGCGAATACCATTGGTCAAGACGACGGCATGATTGTTTTGAAGTGTCAGTTCTTCCGGTCCTTCGACAACCTCAAGTTCGATAACGTTTTGACCGCCATGTTCCAGTTCAAATTCAAATTCCGCCGGAAGGCCGGTAAGGACGCGCCGTGTCATTTCGATTTTGCCATCGACGCGCACAATCACGTTGGCCTGACTTCTAGTCTCTGAGTCGTCGGAAAAATCATCGACGCGCACGGTCAGGGAGAGAGCTTCGCCAACGATACCGAAGCGGGGTGCGCGCTCCACCGTCAGTTTGCGATCGCGTTCATTGCGCTTGCCCGTAATCAATGCGTGAACAGGAGCATCGAATCCAAGCGCCGAGGACTGTTCGGGAACATCATGAATTTGACCGTCGGTAATCATAATGGCTCCGGCAATCCGCTCAGGCGGCATATCAATCAGGCTGTTTTCAAGCGCTGCAAATAGATTTGTGCCGTCGCTTGAACCTTCAGTGCTCCCAGGCGTCGCCGTTATGACGCGCGCTTCGAGATCTTGAAATCGCGCAATGCTGTCTTGAACCTGTTCAAGTGCTGCCTGTGTTGCATCTGCGCGCTCGCCAATGTCTTGACTTGGCGACTTGTCAACGACAATCGCGACGACGTCGTTGATGGGATCACGTTCTTCTTCGAGAATCGAAGGATTGGCAAGTGCCAACAAGACGAAACCAAGTGCGGCACCACGTAATAGGGCCCCACGAAGTCCGTTAAACGTGCTGTAAGTCGTGAGCAGAACTGCGGCAGCGACGCCTGTCCATATGAAGGCCCAAGAGACGAGCGGCGAAAAAACAATATCCCAGCTCATTATTGGCCCAACCTTTCGAGCAGGGCCGGGACGTGAACTTGATCCGCTTTGTAGTTACCTGTGAGCGTGTACATGATGAGATTGACGCCAAATCTCATGGCAAGTTCACGTTGGCGACGCCCGCCGGGGACAACGGCCGCGAGCGGTCTGCCGTATTCATCCTCTGCCCACGCGGCAGCGTAGTCGTTGCTCCCGATAATTATTGCCGACACGCCGTCATTGCCACCACTAGACTCGGTATTGTCAGATGCCGCCCGAGATTCAACCCAAACCCGCCCGCCTGACCATCGGCCCGGAAAATCCTGTAACAGGTAGAATGCCTTAGTAAGCACGTGGTCTTCCGGTACCGGCTCCAGCGGCGGAATATCGAGCTCGGCCAGGAGCTGTTGGAGCCGCGCATTCCCCGATTGCGTTCCGGGAACTCCGGGAATGCTTGATTGATGGTCCTGGGTATCGAACAAAATGGTGCCGCCGTTTTTCATGAAGGCGTCCACTTTTGCCAGCGCGGTAGGAGACAACTCGGGTGCAGCATCGACAACAGGCCAGTAGAGCAGAGGAAAGAATGCCAATTCTTCATGCTCTATATCGACGCCCATAGGGTCCGCGGGTTCCATCGCCGTACGCTCCCGCAATACGCGACTGAGGCCCAAAAGTCCGTGATAGCTCATCTCGTCGATGTCGGACGCACCGGTCAGCACGTAGGCAATGGGCGTCTCTAGGGTTGCACGGAGGGCAAAGTCGTCAGCCGCTTCCTCCTGCGCAAAGGATGTTGTGTTTCCGATTGCAAAGAGCAGGGCTCCCAAAGCGATAAGATTAGCCATGAGAGCCGTAGTGCCGCGGGCTGACAGCGTTCGGTGACGGCCGGGCATAAGTCGTCCGGCAAGCGTGAGCGCAGCAAGTGCATCCGCCAGGATCAAGAACAGGACAATCGAAAGAAGCAGCGGCTTCAAGGACTGTGCGGCCTGTTCTGCAAACTCACTGAGACTGATACCAGCTGGCAGGTTTTCTAATCGTTTGAGTTTAAATCCTTCGGCAATTGGATTGAGGACAAACGTTGATTGGTCCGCGGCATAGAGACCCGGAGGATGACTTGGTTCGGGACGTATTTCAGTCAGATTTTGCGCTTGTAGCGGTAGCGCAGTTGCCGGCGGATCGGTCAAAACTCCAAAACCGTTGAGTGTGCTCAGGGGTCTATAACTTGCAGCCGTTGATGCAGCGCCAACTTGATCCGCGCCCGTTGGCGTGAGACCAACGGACAACGCTACGACTCGTTGAAGCATCTCTACGTACAGACCGGAAATAGGCAGCGATGACCATTCAGGGCTTGCCGTGACATGAAAAAGAATAATTCGTCCCTTTTCTCGAGGTGCTGATGTAACTAAGGGCGTGCCATCCTTCAATCTGGCCCACGTTCGAAGCGGCAAATCAATACCGGGCTGCGCCAGAACCTGGCGCATGATCGTGACATCTTCGGGGATCACGAGGCCAAAAAATGGGCTGGTTTCTTCAAAAGGAATAAGGCGTTGAGGTTCTTCCCATGACAAAGCGCCGCCCAGCGCGCGACCACCTTGGCGCAACGGAACGGGAACCAAGTCGTCGCTTTGGCCAGCCATCCGCGGCCCTGCAAAACGAACCAACAGTCCACCCCGGTCAACCCAATCTTTAACAGCGGTGCGATCGGCGCCGACAATCTGACCGACGTCGGCCAGCATGAGAATTGAAACTCCTTGCTCAAGAAGTTCTGAAATTGAACCTTTGCGAATTTCTGCAAATGGGCTGACTGCTCTCTCCAAATAAAAGACATCGGACAGCAGCGGCTGTGCATTTTCTACGTTGCCTGCCGTGACCAGTCCGACCAAGCGCCGCCGCCATCTTTCATCAAGTAAAGCAACGGTGCCAGCTGACATACGGCCTTCGACATCGATCCGCCTGGCTTCATTTCGAAGTTCGAGCGGCATTTGAATCTGTGCGGTCGTTTGCACTTCGCCGGTTTCAAATTCAAAATCGGCATAACCCAGAAGCCGTTCGCTGGGGCCAAGGACGCGCAGTTTGCCGGTCGCTGACCCGGTGCCGTCGCTGCGCAAGATGTTTGCTTCGAAACCTTCTGCAGTACCCTGAGGCGGGGAGAGCGCCCAAGCTGCCTGCTCGGCAGGATTCATCATAACGGTAACCGGCCCGATTTCCTTTAAGGCGGATGCAAACGCCGAGGCGTCCCCGTATTCCATGCCGTCCGATAGCCAAACGACATCAGCACTCAAGCCCTCAGTGGCCAGGCCCCCGGCAACAGCTTCAATCTGAGCCAGCGCGTTTTTGCGATCCGGAATCCACGGCTTAGGTTCTAGCGCTTGCACCAACCCTTTCGCATCACTTGCCGATAGCAATGTAAACTCAGGATCGGCGTTCAATGACAATGTTGTCGGCGCGGATGTTAAGATCACGACCGGCTTGTCATCCCGTTCCACTTGATCCAAGAACGTGCCGAGGGTGTCTTGCCGGTGCTGCCAATTTGAAGCAGCGGCCCATCCATCGTCGATGGCGAGGACCAATACATCATTGTCGCCGAATTGCTCTGAAGGATTTAGGATAGGATCAGCCAAAGCCAGAATCGCGAGGGCGGCAATGACCAGCCGCAACAAAAGAAGCCACCACGGCGTATGAGCCGGTGTTTCTTCTTGTTTTTTTAGTTCTAGCAATAAGCGTATTGCAGGAAACCGGACGCGTTTAGGCGCCGGCGGCATCACGCGCAACAGCCACCATATGATTGGCAGGCCAATCAGCGCGGTGAGAATCCACGGCGACGCAAAGGCAAGGGGTCCGAGGCTCAGCATAGGGCCATACTATCCCACTTGTTGTGAAAGGCCGATGCCCGCCAAAGTCTCGCCGGCAAGCCCTGCATATAAAGTTAACAAAGCGGTTTGGGCCGAGCGGTCGGTGCGATGGACTGCAAATGTCCATCCAAAGCGTTGGGCCGCCCGGGTCAGGGCCTCCTGATGCCAAGTCATGCGTTCTTGATACTCAATGCGGAGGGCTTCTGCGCGGCCGACGGTCAAGTCTATCCGCTCCTCCATTCCTTCAAATTTTGTGCGCCCCTCAAAGGGAAGATCCTCTTCCGCTGGATCCAATACTTGCATCAAATGACCTTTGACGCCGCGCGACGCATAGAACTGAATAATCTTTTCCGTTTCGTTCGCCGGCTCCAGAAAGTCACCAACCCACACTACTTGAGCAAAGCGTGGTAATGCCTCAAGTCTTGGCAGGCTGGGCCCTGTGTGGGGATCGGTCATGAGCGCCATAGCAACCCGGCGCAGTGTTGCACGGCCCGTAGATGGCGGATGAGGATCTCCCAATTTGCCGATCCGTTCGCCGCCGCGAATGAGCAATGACCCGATCGCAAGAGTGAGCACCGTCGCACGATCGAGTTTTGTACACGGCGCTAGCGGCGACTGATACGTCATGGACGCTGACGAGTCGCGCCACAGCCAAATACTTTCGGCAGCCTCCCATTCATTCTCACGAACGTAAAGATGATCGGACTTTGCCGACTGTCGCCAATCGATTGCACTAACCGGATCTTCGGGGCGCTGGTGCCGATATTCCCAAAACGTTTCACCAACACCAATGCGGCGGCGGCCATGTACACCTTGCGCAACAGTGTTGGCCACGCGTTCGGCTTCCGCCATCAGGGCCGGCAGGGTAGCCGCTAAGGTTTCGGCCTGTTCTCGAAGATTGCTCCAGCCGCGATCGGTTTCGGGACGAAGGGCCATATACGCCTAACCAAGCCTTTCGCTAAGGCGTCCAATGGCCTGGGCTAAACTTACACCTTCAGCTCTCGCGGCAAAACTCAAAGCCATGCGATGACGCAAAACCGGTTGCGCCAGGGCGATGACGTCGTCGATTGATGGTGCCAAACGTCCTTGCATAAGCGTGCGCGCGCGAATGGATAGCATGAACGCTTGGCTTGCACGCGGCCCGGGGCCCCAAGCGACATTCTTCCGAATGTCGTCTTCAGCTGACTCATCGGGTCTCGCGCTTCTAACTAATTGCAATATGGCTTCCAAAACTTTTTCACCGACCGGAATGCGCCTTACGAGTCGCTGAGCTGCCATCAGTTCGCCGGGATTGAGAACGGTCGGGGCGCTATCTTCTTCCAATCCCGTCGTCGCAAGCAGCATCCGGCGTTCGGCGTTGAGGTCGGGATAGTCGACGTCAATTTGCATTAGAAAGCGATCGAGTTGTGCCTCCGGAAGAGGATAGGTGCCTTCTTGCTCCAAGGGATTTTGTGTCGCCATGACATGAAATGGTGCCGGCAATTCGTGGCGCTGGCCGGCCACGGTGACGTGCTTTTCTTGCATCGCCTGCAACAACGCGGATTGCGTGCGGGGGCTCGCGCGGTTTATTTCGTCAGCCATCAACAATTGGCAAAATACTGGACCGTTGATAAAGCGGAACGAGCGCCGCCCGCCGGCAGCCTCTTCCAGCACTTCCGAGCCGACAATATCCGTCGGCATCAAATCCGGCGTGAATTGAATTCGTTTTGAATCAAGACCCAACACGTGAGCCAAGGTGTCCACAAGGCGCGTTTTGGCCAAGCCCGGCACCCCAATGAGGAGACCGTGGCCGCCGGCTAAAATTGTGACAAGAGATTGGTCAACGACGTCTTGCTGACCAAATATGACCTTGCCGATGGCATCTCGGACGGCCGCTAGTTTTTCGCCAGCCGCTTCGAGGTCTTGGACTATCGCATCGTCCGCTTCGCTAACTATATTTTGCATCGCACCTACTATACTGCACTCAATGACGCCGAGGTGAAGGATGAATCTGAGCATCCAATTTTGTTCACAACATGTTGACGATCTGAAGCCGTGACCGATTCGGGAAGCCGCCAGGGTGCAGGGGCCCAACAAACGGGCCTTCTTAAACTTGAGGAGGTCGCTGCGCGTGCCTTAGCCGGGCCGTCTCAGCCGTCGCGGCCCCCGGTTCATCTCTGGAATCCCCCGGATTGCGGCCAGATTCCGATGCAAATCAAACGAGACGGCACCTGGTGGCATGACGGGTCACCAATCAAGAGATCTCGGCTGGTTGCCTTGTTTGCCTCGATCTTGCGCCGTGATGGAGATCTCTATTATCTCGTTACACCGGTGGAAAAGTGGCAAATCGAAGTCGAAGACGCACCGTTCTTGGCGGTGGAGCTTTGCGTTGAGGGGATAGGCCAAAAGCAAATTCTGGAATTTCGCACGCAATTTGACGACTTCGTTGTGGCTGATTCGGACCACCCGATCAGGGTCACGACAAATCCGCAGACCGGTGAACCCTCACCCTATGTCATGATCCGCGACGGGCTTGAGGCGCGGCTGACGCGAGCTGTGTTCTATGAGCTGGTTGCTCTGGGCGCAGAAGAAGATAGAGGCGGCCGAAGATTGTTGGGAGTTTGGAGTATGGATTGTTTCTTTGCTCTAGGGCTGTTGGATGAGGTATGGGGCGATGAGTGACTTGGCGCAAAGGCTGCAGCAGCGGCTGGCCAAAGTTCCCGGTCCCGGTCGGACGGGGCGTAGCGACTATGACCTCAATCCGCACATGCCAAAAAGATCCGGCACTTTGGAAGCGCTGACCGACGCAGCGGTGCTTGTGCCAATTATAGAGCGGCAAAACGAATTGACTGTTTTACTCACGCAACGCGCCGAAGGGTTGCCAACCCATGCCGGTCAAATCAGTTTTCCTGGCGGCCGGCGCCATCGAGAAGATAGAGACCTATTGGAAACGGCGCTTCGAGAAACTACAGAAGAAGTCGGAATTGACGCCGAGCAGATTGCTATCGTTGGCTACTTGGAACGATATGAAACGGGGACTGGTTACTGCATCTTGCCGGTTGTTGGCTTGCTCGCGGATGAGATCGAATTGATACTCGACCCCTCTGAAGTAGCGGAAGCTTTTGAAGTGCCTTTAGACTTCCTCATGGATCCGGCCAATCATCAACGTCATTCCTATACGCGCGATGGCGTCACGCGACATTTCTATGCCATGCCCTATGAAGACTATTATATTTGGGGTGCGACGGCAGGCATGCTGAAGATGCTTTACGACAGGTTATATGGCTCATGATTCGAATTGCCCTATGGCAAGCTTTGCTTCTTGTTTTGCCCTTCCTGGTGTACTGGGGCTATGTGGTTTTGATCGCAAAAAAGAAGGACGATTCAGGCGGCACGTGGAATGAGGCACCTGTGACGTGGCTGCTAACCACTGGAATCTTATTGGCGATCGCAAGCTTTGTATATTGGGGCCTCACCGATGTTGAGCCAACGGCCGTTCCCGGCTCGCGCGCACCACAAGAAGAAGCGTTGATAATACAGTAAGCCTAGTCCCGTCGCGCTTGTGTGATTTGTAATCCGTAGCCCTTTAGAAACTGATTACTCTTTCTACGGAGTAAGATCTTGTCGAAGTCCGAAGTTGTAAACCTGGCGGCGCAAGCATGGTTAAACGACGACAACACACGCCGGGTTGTAGAAGCGCTTAATACCGGACCTGAGACTGTGCGCTTCGTGGGCGGCTGCGTGCGCGATGCCGTACGCGACGAAATGGTCAAGGACGTCGATCTTGCGACGATTCATCAGCCTGAAAAAGTTATCCAGCTGCTCGAATCAAAGAGCATCAAAGCGGTGCCCACCGGCATCGGTCACGGCACGATCACCGCCGTTGCGGACGGCGAGCCTTTTGAAGTGACGACGCTCAGAACAGACGTGGAAACGTTTGGCCGGCACGCGGAGGTAGCATTCACAAATGATTGGCAGGCAGACGCCGAGCGCCGCGACTTTACGATGAACGCCATCTATGCCGATCCTGATGGCAGCATCTTCGATCCCGTCAAGGGGGTGGAAGATGCCCGCAAGGGTCTCGTGCGATTTATCGGCGATCCTGATCAACGTATTCAGGAAGACTTCTTGCGCATATTGCGTTTCTTTCGTTTCAATGCCCGGTTCGGCCATGACAATTTGGACGAGCAAAGCCTTGCAGCGTGTGTGCGCAACAAGGAGGGTCTGGCCAAACTTTCCGGTGAGCGAATACAGTCGGAACTTTTTCAGTTGCTCACCGCAGATAAAGCCTCACCTATTGTTCAAAAAATGCACGAGACCGGAATTTTGTCCGAAATTATGCCGGAAGCTGAAGCGGCACAATTGAAAAGCCTCGAAGGCCTTATCGCCGTGGACAAGCGTCATTCAATTGAACCAGAGGTGACGTTACGTCTCGCGGCGCTACTGCCCAAGGATGAAAATGCACTAAAGAGCATTGCAAAGCGCCTGAAATTTTCGAATGAAGTGCGAAATCGCCTACTTGAAATCTCTCGAGTCTCCGCCGTCGATGTTGAAAGTTGGCAGGACGAGAACGAAATGGGCCGGGCGCTGTACAGGCTGGGGCAACCTGTGGCGCTTGATCATTTGCGCCTGAAATGGGCCGAAGATGGCGACGCGGCACATGAGGGCCGTTGGCACTCGCTCTTGGAGCGCGCCAAGGCCTGGTCCAAATCTTCGCTCAAGATTAGGGCGAGGGACGTCATGTCACTTGGCGTGGAAGAGGGACCCGACGTCGGACGCATTCTTGCGCAAGTCGAAGACTGGTGGATCGACCACGATTTCCCGGACGACCGATCCGATCAACTCGATCAACTTAAGAAAATTGTGGTCGCGTCGGGTTAATTTGCTTCGTTTGGCAAAATGAATTCGTGTACGTCACGCGCGAGTTTTGCGAGCGAGGGTTCGTGAGTATACATCATGTGACCCGCCTCATAGTAAGCCAGCGTCACGCGATCTTGCTCAATACCATTATTGGCCACGGTATTTTCGGTCGCAAAGAACGGTGTGGCAAGGTCGTAGTAACCGCTTGCAACAAAGACTCTGAGATCGCTATTTTCCCGCATGCCTTCACCGAGCCAAGGAGCCACATTGACATAAGACGGCCACCCGCCGCGGTCCGTCGACCAGTTCCAGCCGCGGCCAACGTCGGACGGCAATATGCGGTACTCGCGTGTAAAGTCGACGCCAAGTTCTCGTGTTAGGTAGTCGTTGACGCTTGAAACAAACGCCGCATTTATGCCGTACGCTGACGGGTCGTCGTCGAAAAATTCGCCGGCATCATCATAATCGTCGCCTGTATAGCGGCTGTCGAAACGGCCGACAGTCTTGCCCTCTTCGCGAAGAAATTCTTTCATGAAACGAAATGCGGAAACCCTCAAGTTCGCACGATCGATATAGGTTTCGGAAAGCCCCGTATAGAGGGCAAGGGTTTCAACGATATAGTCTCGCTCACCGTCGCTCAGTCGATTGCCTCTCATTAGCGCGGGCGCATATTCGTTGATTGCAAAGTTGCGAACCTCTTCGAGAAAATCTTCGAGTCGCTCTGGCCTGTCCTCTAGCCTGTCGTGATACCACGCACTGGCCGCATAGGTTGGTAGAAATGAGATGTAGGGCTGATCATTGCCCTCCTTAAAGTTAGCCCCTTGAAAATCAAGGATTGAAGAAATCAGAATAACGCCGTTGACGGCGATGCCGTTGTAGCCGTCCATGAGTTCGTGAATCAGCGCAGCTGCTCGCGTCGTCCCATAACTTTCCCCGGCCAAATATTTGGGCGAGTTCCAGCGCTGGTATTCGGTCATGTAAAGGCGGATGAATTCTGCCAGCGAACGGGCGTCTTCGCGCACGCCCCAATAGTTTTTCGAACGGCCTTTACCGATCGCGCGGCTGTAGCCCGTTCCCACCGGATCGATGAAGACGAGATCCGAAACGTCGAGCAGGCTGTATTCATTGTTCACGATGTCATAGGGAGGTGCGCCCGCAGGTTCTCCGTCGCTCGGCACGACAATTCGCTTCGGCCCAAAGACACCCATGTGCAGCCAAAGCGAGGCCGAGCCCGGCCCACCGTTAAAGATAAAAGTGACCGGCCGTTTGGATGGGTCTAGCAGGCCGTCTTTGGTGTAAGAGGTGGCAAATATGCTCGCGACCGCTTCGTTCTTTTTGTTCTTCAGATGGGTTTCGAACGCTTTCGCCTGATAACGAACTTGCTCACCGCTGAAACGGCCGGTTAGAATTTTTTCAAACGACTTGGGATCTTCTACCGGCGACGCCTGTGCTTCGCGCTTCTCAGACGGATCGCCATTCTGACCATCTTCGTCTTCTTGCGACCACACGGCCGTAGTCAATGCAAGACCGGCAGCAACAGCCATCGCCATCAAGTTTCTCATGATCGCCCTTTATGATGATTGGTCTGCAGTTGCACCCGAAGCTCTCAAAGCGCAAGGGTGTCGCGGTTGGCCTGGCGTGTCAATTGAGACTTGAGCGCGGAAAATGGCTACACGAAGATAAAATCGGCCCCGTCGATGTCGGAGGCTTGGGTGTTGTTGAGGGTTATGACGGTGGTGCCCGCAGCGCCGAAATCGATGGTGGTGTTCGCGCCGACTTGGGCGATGGTGAGATCGGAGATGGCAAGGCTCCCGGAGATCTCCATGAGATCAATGCCATTTTCAAAGTCAGTGATGTTGTCGCTGCCGTCGTCGGGATCGAAACGGAAGAGATCGGATTGGGTCCCGCCGGTCAGCGTGTCGTTGCCGCCACCTCCGGTGAGTGTGTCAGCGCCTTGTTCGCCGTTAAGAACATCGGCGCCTGCGTTGCCGGACAGATCATCGGTGCCGTTGAGCCCGTTGATGGTGTCCGCGCCCGTGCCGCCGATGGCGGTGTCGGTGCCGAAGCCCATAAAGATGAGATCGTTGCCGCCGCCGCCTTCGATCGAGTCGTGTTGCCCCATGCCGATGAGAAGGTCGCTGCCGGCACCGCCTATGATCGTGTCGTCGCCTTGACGGCCGACCAGAAGATCAGCGCCGGTGTTGCCTTGAAGGTTGTCGCCGCTTGTTGTGCCGTCGAGGGTGTCGTTGCCGGCGCCACCACGGATGACACCCACGGTGGTGAGATCAAGGCCCGTGAACGTCCAGTTGTCGTTGCCTGCGCTACCGACAATGTTGAACGCCGCGCCAGAGTCATGGTCGATGGTCTCAATGCCGCTGCTCGGTCCGAAGGTCTGCGACAGGCCTTCTAAGCTGGTGCTGGTGATGCGCAGGGTATCGGTGCCTGAGGGATCGAAGATACTGTCGCGTCCATCGCCAGCGTTCCAGATGTAGAGATCGTTCTCCGTGCCGCCGTTGAGAACGTCATCGTCGGCCCCGCCTATGAGCGTGTCATTGCCTTGCTCGCCGTTGAGCACATCGTTGCCGGCATCGCCGGAAATATGATCAGTGCCGTTGAGGCCGTTGATGGTGTCATTGCCGTTGCCGCCCAGAGCAGTGTCGGTGCCGTAGCCCAAAAAGACGAGATCGTTGCCGCCGGCCCCGTCGATCGAGTCATGCTGGCCCATACCGACCAGAATATCGGAGCCGGAACGGCCGAGCAGCGTGTCAAAGCCTTTAAAGCCAACAAGGGTATCGGCCCCCGTGCCGCCGATGAGGGAATCATCTCCGTCGTTGCCTTCGAGGATGTCGTTGCCTGCATTGCCCTCGACGGTGTCGTTGCCAATGCCGCCCTTCAAGGTATCGTTAAAGGTGCCGCCGACGATGGAATCGTTGCCGTCATTGCCTTCGATATAATCGTTGCCGCTTTCGCCGCGCAATACATCATTGCCGCCGTCGCCGAACAACACGTCGAGCTCCGTGCCACCGCGCATCGTATCGATGCCCGTGCCGCCATGAAGAATGTCGATGCCCGCATCGCCAACTATGGAGTCGGCATCGCCTAATCCGTGAACTGTATCGTTGCCATCACCGCCGAGTATGGTGTCTAGGCCAGCACCCCCGCGGATCGAGTCATTGCCGCCACCCCCGTCGGCAGAATCATCGCCGTTGCCCGGTCGCAAAAGATCGTTGCCGGAGCCTCCCAGTAAAGTATCGTCGCCGTCACCTCCGCTAAGAGTGTCCGGAAACGTGCCGCCATTCAGGGAGTCATTTCCATCGTCACCTGACAGAGAGTCAAAACCGCCCATACCAGTTAACGTGTCGTTTCCGGACCCGCCATGGAGACTATCGTCGAGGCCGTCAACGCCAGCGATCGAGTCATCAAAGCTTGACCCTTGAACGATCTCGAAATTCTTGAAGACATCGACTGTTGCACCGCTGCTAGTTCCGGCAGTCAGCAAAGCAGTAATTGGGCCGACGGCGCTAGCAAATGACAGTGTGTCGACACCGGCGCCACCGTCCAACGTATCGGCGCCTGGACCGCCGTCAACAAAATCGTCTCCCGTGCCTGCCGTGATCCAATCGTCCTCTGAACCGCCTACAATTGAATCGCTACCGGCTGCCCCGTGCAGGAGATCATTGCCGGCGCCACCGAGAATGGTGTCGTCGCCTTCCAGACCGGCGATCAAATCGTTCCCATCGAGACCATCAATGATATCGCCAGCCGCCATTCCAAAAAGTTTGTCGTCACTAGCAGTAGCAGTGCCGGTAGGTGGAGCGGCAAAATTCAAGTCGACAACTTCAAATCCTGTGGACGTTTCAATGACAACGATGCGATCTGAATCATCAGTAAACAAAGTGTTCGTATTGAACAGAAACTGCAGAATTGATTGAATTTCGTATCCGCCAATGACACTCCAGTCGCTCGTGTCAAATACAACGAGTGAGTTAATGTCGGGATCCAGAAAGTAGAGTTTCGATCCGTCATGCGAGAATACGACGACGACGCCTTTTCCACTGGAGCTGTAAGCGGACAAATCGACGACGCCATCCAATTGATTATCAAGAACGAACAACGCGCTATATGTTAAGTTGACGACTAAATTGGCCGCGCTGCTAATGTCCGCCATACCCGGATTGGATCCGGTTCCTGAGATGAAACCTTCATTGCCCAATTCGATCGAATCAGTTCGTACGACAAAGGAATTAGACTGCGAATCATAAATGTGAAGCGGCGCGAGAGTCGTATTGCCTTCTAGAATGAAGATATAGCGCCCATCTTCAGAATCGACTAAAGAACTTAACTGATTGATCTCGTTGCGTGGATTGCCGGGAAAGTCGCTACGGACCGAAATCGAATTATTGGACGTTTCAATTTGTCTAAATGGGTTCCGCCCTGACGCGCTAAGATCTGGGGTGAATAGACCAATTCCGTTGTTTGCGACGGCAATGTTAAAAACACCGCGCTCCGGTTCGCTTACTATGAAGTTGATATCCGTAACGCTGCCGCTGGCTATATTGAGATTGTGGATGGTGTTCCTAAACTGCGTGGTTCCCAAGTCAAAGGCGTCTCTCTGGGCAATGTAAAGTTCGGTTCGATCGGGCGTGAAACTCAAACCCGCCAATGTGCCGCCAATAAAGACGTTATCGACGATCAACCCCGTATTGGGATTCCATGAGCGAAGACTTCCATCCGTTGTCGTGTAAAACAAGCGGTCACGGGAATCATCCCACAAGATATCCGCGATCGTCGCGACACTAGCCACGCCGCTCAAGTCAGATGCATTTAGCATTGCCGCGCCCCACCCGCGTTCTTGTATCGTTGGCGGTGAAGCTAGCACGATGACTTGCAGGAGTCATCGCAGCGCACGAATTGCGATAGTAATACTACTGCAGGTTGGCGATTGAGCCGTCGTGACTATGAACGAGCGGTTGAACAACCGGGCAAATGCGACGATTCAAAAAGTCGATCGCTACCGATACCTTGCTTGAATGCTTTTCAGCTTATCGGTGCCGGGATTGAGTTCGTCATACGAAAGCTCGTTGAGCGGGCGCGCGGTGGTTTCGTTCAGCTCGTGAAAGTCCGGTTTGGACTCATCGATATAGAGAAGGCCGGTCAAATATTCGCCTTGCTTTAGCTTGTCCTGGATGTAGCTGAACGCAGCGCTACGATCCGTAGGATCATAATCTTTGGCGACTTTGCGTAAGAGGATCTGGCTGCCGTCATGAAGGGTCACGTTCATCGCGCCGCCGTCAGAGTATGACGTCGAGATTTCCTCCGCATGGGGAACAAAGTCTGTGTGAATCGCCGGATGATAAAACTGCCGAGAGAAGGCGTAGCTCTTGGTTGAGTCTTCGTGGTCGTTGAATGTCACGCAAGGTGACAAGATATCGAGCAGGGCAAAACCGCGATGCTTGAGGCCTGCCTTAATCAGGGGGACGAGCTGATCTTTGTCGCCAGAGAAGCTGCGCGCGACAAATGTGCCGCCCATGGCAAGCGCCGTCAAAACTGGATCGATGGGCGACTGCAAATTGACTTCGCCCTTTTTAGCTTTGGAGCCTACGTCTGCTGATGCTGAGAACTGTCCTTTAGTTAGACCGTAAACACCGTTGTTTTCGATGACGTAGAGCATGTGTAGATTACGGCGCATAGCATGAGAAAATTGGCCAAGGCCGATCGAGAGCGAGTCGCCGTCGCCGGAGATGCCGATATAGTTGAGATCTCGGTTTGCAGCGCTGGCGCCTGTTGCGACGGACGGCATGCGCCCATGAACGGAGTTGAAGCCGTGCGCTGAGCCGAAGAAGTAAGCAGGCGTTTTCGATGAGCAACCGATGCCACTCATCTTGGCGATTTTGTGAGGCTCGATATTCAACTCGAAACAAGCTTCTATAAGCGCAGCGGTAATTGAATCGTGGCCACATCCGGCACACAGTGTTGACATTCCCCCTTCGTAGTCGCGTCGTGTCAGGCCGACTTCATTGCGCGGCAATTTGGGGTGCGCGACTTTGGGCTTGGTCATATAGCTCATGCGGCTTTGCCTCGCGCTAGTTTTTCCTCGATGGCATCGACAATGCACGACGATGGCATGGGCAAACCATTGTAATGCAATATCGACTCGAGTTTGGCCTTGTCCACGTGGGTTTCCAAAATCAAAAGTGATTTCAGTTGGGCGTCACGATTTTGTTCAACAACAAAGATCTGATCATGTTGTTCGAGAAAGTCTTCAACTTCCGCGCCAAATGGAAACGCGCGAACGCGCATATAATTCACTTGAATGCCTCGGGTCTCAAGCTCGTCAAGGGCTTCCTGCACAGCGCCATCACAGCTGCCGACCGAAAGTACGCCGACCGGATGATCCCCGCTCATTCTCGTTAGGGGCTTTGGAACAATTGTCGCCGCGGTTCGGAATTTTGACTTGAGCCGGTCAAGCACATCTTGATATTCGGCGGCATCTTCGGTGTAGACGCCGGACTTGTTATGCCCGGAACCGCGCAAAAAGTAAGCGCCTTTGGGATGCGTGCCGGGCAAAGTGCGATAGGGGATACCGTCGCCGTCTTTGTCGAGATAGCGCTCGAACTTGTCGAGCTTTTCTATTTCGTCGGCGCTTAGGACTTTGCCCCGATCAGGATCATAGGTCTCGTCCCAAGTGAGTTCGGGGCACATCCAGTCGTTCATCCCAATATCCAGATCGGTCAGCACGAAGACTGGTGTCTGAAGACGCTCGGCCAAGTCGAAGGCTTCGGCAGCAAGATAAAAACACTCTTCGGGGTTTGCCGGAAAGAGCATGACGTGTTTCGTATCGCCGTGGGAGGCATAAGCAGCGGCAAGGATATCGCACTGCTGCGTCCGCGTGGGCATGCCCGTTGACGGCCCAACTCTTTGCACATCGAAAATGACCGCCGGGATCTCGGCGTAGTATCCAAATCCAATAAATTCGCTCATCAACGAAATGCCCGGGCCGCTGGTCGGCGTAAAGGCGCGAGCTCCGTTCCAATTAGCGCCCATAACGATTCCGATTGCCGATAGCTCGTCTTCGGCTTGAACGATGCAATAGCGGCGTTCGCCGGTTTCCGGATCGACACGATGTTTTTCGCAGAACGCCTTGAAAGCATCCATGAGCGAGGTACTGGGCGTAATCGGATACCAAGCGCCGACTGCCGCCCCGGCATAAAGGCATCCTAAGGCCGCTGCTGTATTGCCGTCGATCATGATGTGACCGCTCGTCTTGTCCAAAGCTTTGGCGCGAATAGGCAAGGGGCAATCGTAATTTTCTTTGGCGTAATTGTAGCCAAGTTCGATGGCCTGCAGGTTTGACTCAACCAAATGCGCTTTCGTTCGAAACGTCTCTTGTAAGAGCGTTTCGATTACTTTCATGTCGAAATCAAGTAGAGCGGCGAGCGCCCCCGCGTAGCAAATGTTTTTCATTAAGATGCGGTTGCGAGCGCCCCGAAAAGCTTCGTTGCACATTTTGGAAAGGGGAATACCGATGATCGAAATATCATCGCGGGTCAGCATGTCACTGCGTGGCCAGCTCGAGTCATAAACCATATAGCCGCCAAGACTCACTTCTTGGATGTCTTGAGCGTAGGTTTCCGCGTTCATCGCGACCATGATGTCGACACGCCCGGCACGGGCAATGTAGCCATCGCCGCTGACGCGGATTTCATACCAAGTTGGAAGGCCTTGTATGTTGGATGGAAAATAGTTTTTCCCGACGACCGGGATCCCCATGTGGAATAGGGATTTCATAATCAGCCCGTTGGCACTGGCCGAACCGGTGCCGTTGACATTAGCCACCTTAATGACGAAGTCGTTTATGCGCTCTTTTTTTGTTGTTTTTGCCATTGGGCATCCTCGTCAACGGCGTAAGGCTTAACGAGACATGACTTCTGCATATCCCAGGCCGCCGTCGGACAGCGTTCTGCACAAAGCCCGCAATGCAGGCAAACGTCTTCATCTTTGATCATGACTCGGCCGGTTTGCTGTAAGCCCCCCGAGACAAACAAAAGCTGATCGAGATTGTCCGCCGGCGCGCGCAAGCGCTGGCGCAAATCGCCTTCCTCAGCATTGTTGGTGATGGTTAGACAATCGACCGGACAAATGTCGATACACGCGTCGCACTCGATGCAGAGATCGTCGGTGAAGACCGTCTGCATGTCGCAGTTGAGGCAGCGCTGAACTTCGTCAGCCGCCTGTTTGGCGGTAAAGCCCAGCTCAACTTCAATGTCGAGTTCCTTAAAGCGCTCCTCAAGACTGACGTGAGGCATTTGTCGGCGTGTAACCGGGTCGTAGTCATTACTATAGGACCATTCGTGAAGGCCCATCTTGCGGCTACCTAAGTTCACTAGATCCGGCAACCGATCTGTTAGAGAGCGGCTGTGGCAATGATTGTGAATGGAGATGGCGGCCTGATGACCGTGTTCGACGGCCCAGATAATGTTTTCAGGTCCCCATGCCGCGTCGCCGCCGAAGAACACGCCGGGAATGGTCGACTCGAATGTTGTCTTGTCCACAACGGGCTCATCCCATTCGTTGAAGTCCATTCCGAAATCGCGCTCGATCCACGGGAACGAGGTCTCCTGACCTACGGCTAAGATGCATGAGTCGGCGGGTAAAATGACTTCATCGACTTGCTTCGACTTAAGCCTGCCGTTTTCGTCTTCGTAATATTCTAGAATGGAGTGGCGTACGCCGGTGAGCTTGCCATTCTCCATAATAAATTCTTCCGGATTGTGGCACAGCAATAACTCGACGCGCTCTTCCATAGCATCGTCGAGCTCCCAGTCTGACGCTTTGAGCAAATGCCGCGGCTTTCGCGCTGTCACCTGAACCTTCTTGCCGCCGAGGCGCAGGGACGTGCGGCAGCAATCCATCGCTGTGTTGCCGCCGCCAATGATCACGACATTTTCGCCAATTTCTTCAGTGTGGCCGAAGGCCACGCTTTCGAGCCAGTCGATACCGATGAAGAGGAAATCGGCTGCCTCCTTCCGTCCCGGAAGGTCGAGGTCTTTGCCCTTAGGAGCGCCGCTGCCAACAAAGACGGCATCAAATCCTTCGTCGAGCAGCGCCTTCATGCTGTCGATTCGGTGATTGAACCGAATATCAACGCCCATATCGGCAATCATGGCGATTTCTTCATCAAGAACTTCGCCTGGCAAGCGAAACGCGGGAATATTTGTGCGCATTAGGCCACCGGCGGTCTCCAATGCCTCAAATATCGTCACGTCATAGCCGAGCGGCATCAAGTCGTTGGCGACTGTGAGCGACGCACAACCTGCGCCGACGCAAGCGATTTTCTTGCCGTTCTTGGCCTTGGGGATGACCGGGAGCCGATCGTTGATATCGCCCTTGAGATCTGCGGCGACGCGCTTGAGCCGACAAATAGCAACGGGTGTTTCCTCGATGCGGCCACGTCGACAGGCGGGCTCACACGGCCGGTCACAGACACGGCCTAAGATGGCCGGAAAGACATTAGATTCCCTGTTAACCATATAGGCGTCGGAAAAGCGCCCTTGCGCGATCAGCCGGATGTATTCCGGCACGTCCGTATGGGCAGGACATGCCCATTGGCAATCGACGACCCGGTGATAGTAGTCGGGGTTGGAAGTATCGCTTCTGTCCACCTGAAATCTGGTCCTTCCGCGCCGCGGGCGTCCCCTCAATCGTCGCCCCCCTGCGGCTTGGCGCGAGAGATTATACATTTCGACGATAAAGGCAAATAGTCCTGATCACAACACTTTGCGGCCGAGTACCGCCCGATCCGATGGGGCAGAAAGGGGCCAATCTCAGCTAATGGCGGCACAGCCGATTCACATGAACCGGCCCAGGTTTAATTTCGTTTCTCAGTGTACGTACGAACGTTGAGGGGGCGTTTCTATCCAAATGCGTCGAGCGCCGCTTTGGCGATTTGTTCGCCATGCTCCTGGACGAAGTGGCTCCCTTGCTCGATTTCGAGGGGTTCGGGGCAATTGCGGATGAGATCTTTCAGCCGATACATAATGTGAGGACCCAAGACCGGGTCCTGCATGCCGATCGCCATAAAGCTGGCGCCTTGCCATTCGTCGCGCCACCAGCGTGCCGCTTTGCGTCCGATATCGGCCCCTTCCATGTCCGGCGTGATCGGGACGATCGCCGGAAAGCGCCGGACCCCCGCCCGATATCGGTCGTCAGGAAAGGGTGCAACGTAGGCAGCGAGTTCCTCCGGGGACAATTCCGGATTGCCGCGCGACATCAGGCGCGTAATGTCAAAGTCGGGGCGATCGGCAACGAATTTCTTCCACTGGAGGAAACCTGGCCCCGGATCGGCGCCCGTGGGGATCGCGGTATTCATGACGATGAGACGTGCGAAGCGTTCCGGCATGTCTAGTGGCAATGTTAGCCCCAAGAGACCGCCCCAATCCTGGCAAACCAGTGTGATGTTGGTGATATCCAAGCGCTCAATAAAGCGAAGCAAGAAGTCGCGATGAAAATTGAACGTGTAGACATCATCGTCTACCGGCTTGTCGGAACGGCCAAAGCCTAAAAAATCAGGAGCCACAGCCCGGTGACCGGCCGCAGTAAAGACAGGAATCATCTTGCGGTAGAGATAGGCCCAAGTCGGCTCGCCATGCAGACATAGAAATGTGTGTTCGGCATCGGCCGCCCCTTCATCAGCATAGTGAATGCGCAGCCCGTCGTAGTTCTGGAGGTCATCAATGTAGTGCGGCGAATATTTGTAGTCGGGCAGGTTTTGAAATCTTTCTTCGGGGGTGCGCAGAGCTTCAATGGTCATGGCTAATGTCCTGATCGAGCAGAGATGTCGCAAATGGAGCGGGCGAGGACTATCCTGTCATTCCGATTGATCCCGGGCAATCTCAATACGGACGCATGACATGGACCAAAAGACAGGCGCGGTAATGGTCTCCACTAAAGGCTCCGGCCTTTACGACATCACGGGGGAGGTGGCGGGCTGGTGCGCAAGCCAAGGCCTGCACGAAGGTTTGCTCACTCTATTTATCCGGCACACCTCGGCATCACTCACGATTCAGGAAAACGCAGATCCGGATGTGTTGCGCGACTTGGAAGACTTTTTTGCTCGCATCGCGCCTCATGATGGGCCTTATCGGCACATCACGGAAGGCCACGACGATATGCCCGCACATATTAAGTCAGCTCTGACGGCAACCCAACTCAGTATTCCGTTCATGGAAGGGCGCCTTGCACTCGGCACGTGGCAAGGCATCTACGTCTTCGAGCACCGCGACCAAGCTCATCGCCGCACGGTCGCGCTGCATTTGCTAGGTGAGTAGAGAGTTGACCCACATGGTTCGAGACGCTCGCTGCGCTCGCCCTCACCATGAGGATCAAACATGTGCCAAACCTCATCCTGAGGGAGCGCTGAGCAAAGCGAAGTGCTCGTCTCGAAGGATGCAGGCCGGTTAATCGATACAACTGAAATTGAGCCTTGTCATCCCTGGCTGCGGGGACCGCGGCGGCCGCCTCGGGTCCCGTCGGGAGGCCGACCGCCGGCGCGCGCACCTTCGGGACGCCCTTGGGGGCGGCATTCGTCAGGCAAAGCTTGCGGGTTTTCCGGCGTCCAGATCGTGCGCTCCCAACCACCAGCGAGCGCAAGGCCTTGAGCGCGCTCGTCGGCTTTGATGTCGGCCGCAAGTTTGCTTGCGACATCTGTGTCGATTTCATCAGTGCCAAGGGCGATGCGCATGGGATTAGTTTCGTGCAGCGTGAACCATTTCTGTGCAAGCGTGAGATCTTTTTTCACAACGCGGCCCTCAGCATACAGACCGACAAGATCCTGTTGCGCTTCAATCCAGCCGGCGTCAGCCGCCCGTTCAATCCACGTCACACCTTCGGTTTGAATTAGTGAGAGCTGCTCTGGCGATTTGTCGACGGGATCGGTTGCAATTAGGCAGCTGCCCAGTAGATGCCGCGCGCCGTCAAAGCCTTCCGCGCCAATTGCAAGGCACGTTAAGAGGGGTTGCGCCTCGGTACAATTGCCCTCGTCGACCAACTGTTTTGCTTCCGTGTAAAGCCGGGTTTGGTCGAAGCCTGTAACAGGGCCGCGCAATTCATTGGGTAGCGCGCTTGGGCGGGGTCCACGTGGTCCGCTAGGCCCACCGCACCCAACTAGAAAGAGCGTCACGGTGAGGAGGCCTACCCAAGCGCAAGAACGATTCAACATTTTCTGGCTTTCTGAAATTATATTGCCCACCCCTTTATAACGAGACGGTGAGCTTAGTCCGTCGCCAGACTTAGGGCAAAGGCGCCGCGGCGGTGGTATTGCGCGGCCGCAATTCGCGCAGGGACAGTTGAATACGCTTTGTCACATCGGCTGGTGGCGCCGATAGAAGGACGTATTCATAGGCCTCCTTTGCGAGGGCGATTTCGCCTTGCCGCGCGTAGACATCAGCGAGGGCCAAGCGGGCGCGGTGAAACTCGGGATCGAATGACAGGATTCGTTCCAGGACACTCCTTGCATCCACCAGCCGTCCGGCGTTCGACAGACAAAGTCCGTGATCAATGAGGGCCGCCATATCCCAACGATCCACTTGGAGGCGGCTGGCTGTACCGCTGCAGACGTCGGTCTGAAGGGCTGAGAATTGGGTTCGTACCGGTGCCGGCTCCTTGGGGGTCAGCAGCGCTGTCTGCGCGGGCGGATCCGGTTGTTCAACTTGCGTCAAGGGGGGCGGCAGGGAAAGGGACTCCGGTTCCAGATCGCTAGTCGTTTCGGGTGCCAGAGGTTCAATAGGTTCAGCTAGAGCTGCCTGCTCCGGTAGACTATCCGGAACAGCCTGCGTTATCTCCTCAAGTTCCCCAGCCGGTTGTTCGGTTGCTGGCGCAGGATCGAGCCTGCGCATGGTCGGGGAACTGTCAATACTTCCCGTCACAAGGCCAGAGCCTGTCCGGCTGATGTCTATGACAACGCGGTGCCCTCCGTAGGTGTCAGGCGTCAATACGAAGCTGGTTGCTTTGACCGGACCATCGGTCACGATGACTGCATCTAGTCCGTCGTCACTCAACGTGTAAGTCAAGCCCACGGCAGGGGCGTGGCGTTGGGTAAAATTCGGTTGGGGGCCGACCGCCGAAACGTCCGGCATCGTGATAACCGGCCGTCCCGATGAATCCCAGGTTTGGGCGTAGGAGGCCGCATCATCCAAATGAAAGACCAGGCGCGTGAACGTGTCGTGGGCACCCACGACCACGCGCTCAATATTCGCCGCGTTGCTGGTCGCGCTCGCAATTAAGCTGAGCGAGATCAAACTCACATAGAAAGGATATTTCCGTTGCGCCACCTCCTGGGCCTCCTCAGGTGCAAGCGGGCACGAATCACTTGAACAACAATCATATAGTTTTGGCGACTGCATTCGTCGCGTCAATGCAGGCAAAAAGAAAGCGGCTTTGGGCAAGCCGCTTGAGTTACGCGGGGGAAACAAATTAGTTGCCAATTGAGCCGGTATAGTTGCTGGCTGAAGCGGGCTGAGATGCCATGGCCAGCGTCAGTTGTCGTGCCGCAATGATCCGCTCGTCAATCGACTGAAGTGCATGTTCAAATGCTGCTTGGCAGGTCTCGCCCGATGTGCCCATTAAGCCCTCTTCACTTTGATGAACCCAGCAGTCGAAATTGGCCTGGGCCTTCGTAACGAAATACTGAGCATCGCCCCAGGTCGCCCCCTGCGCTTTGGTGATGGCTGTGGCGAGATCGAGATAGGCAGTCGCAAGTGCCGATGCAAAAACCGTTTTTGTGAGCAGGTCGAAATCGTGAGCCGGTTCCAGGCCAGCTTCCGTTACATTTGCATGACGCTCGGAAACAGGGTCCGTCTCGTAGAGTTCCACACCGGGAAGGAGAAGCAATCCCAGGAGTGAAAATGCGGCGAGTAAGTTGCGATGTGAAATTCTTTTCATTGGTTCCCCAATCCGCCTCGATTGATATGTTAGGTCGATAGACATTTATAAAAATTGAATCCATTGATGCTTTGTCCAAGGTAGGCCGGGAATTCGGCCAAGCTTTGTCGAAGTGCGGCTTCACCAAGGAGAAATGTGGACCATTGTGAGATTTGGTTAGCGGCCAGGAATTGATTAACCAAATTCAATCTTGTTCGCCTAAGGGCCCCGGCGGATACTGAAAGTCTTGCCGCCTAAGATGCTTCCGGCGAGACGCCGGCCCAATGTGAAATACGGGGAGACAGACATGAGAGAAGCAGTCATCGTTTCGACGGCCAGGACCGGCCTTGCCAAATCCGGCCGCGGCAGCTTCAACCAGACCCATGGCTCCGTCATGGCCTCTCACGTCATTAAGCACGCTATCGACCGTGCGGGCCTTGAGCCCGGACATGTCGAGGACGTCTATCTCGGATGCGGTTATCCTGAGGGCGCGACTGGGCACAATATCGCCCGGCAGTCGGCGATCCGAGCAGGATGTCCCGTCACGACGTCCGGTGTCACGATCAACCGTTATTGTTCGTCCGGTCTTCAAGCGATTGCTATGGCCGCTCACGCCATTATCCAAGAGGGCGTGCCCGCCGCGATCGGCGGAGGTGTTGAATCCATTTCTTTGGTGCAGCTCGAAGGGATCAATCTCAATCACTTCACAGAAGAAGAATTGATGAAGGAGAAGCCAGAACTCTGGATGCCGATGATCGATACGGCCGACATTGTGGCCGAGCGCTATGAGATCAGCCGCGATCGTCAGGATGAGTATGCTCTAAAAAGCCAGCAGCGTACTGCTGCGGCACAGGAGGCCGGCACATTTGACCTTGAGATCGTTCCTCTTACGACAACGATGAAAAAAGTGAACAAAGAAACGAAGGAAGAGTCTCTTGTGAAGGTGACGGTCGACAAGGACGAATGCAATCGGCCGGGAACAACACTCGAAGGTCTGGCCGCGTTGCAGCCTGTCAAAGGAGAAGACAAATTCATTACGGCCGGCAATGCCAGTCAACTGTCAGACGGCGCTTCCGCCTGTTTGCTAATGGAAGCAAAGGAAGTTGAAAAGCGCGGCCTCGAACCATTAGGTGTGTTTCGAGGCTTTAATGTTGCGGGGTGCGAGCCCGATGAAATGGGTATCGGCCCAGCCTTCGCTGTCCCACGGCTGCTGGAGCGCCAAGGGCTCACTGTTGACGACATCGATTTGTGGGAACTCAACGAAGCATTCGCTAGCCAGCTGCTCTATTGCACCGATAATCTAGGCATCGACCACGACATTCTAAACGTCAACGGCGGCTCTATTGCGATCGGTCACCCTTATGGAATGACTGGCGCGCGCCTGACGGGTCACATCTTGCTTGAAGCACGAAAGCGCAAGGCGAGACGTGTAGTGGTCACTATGTGTATCGGAGGCGGTATGGGGGCCGCCGGCTTGTTTGAGGCAGCTTAGGATTGGTCTCTAAGCGCGCTTTCTAAAATTGAACGAAGCGTCCTAGTGGGATAGGGTTTTTGCGTTTAGCGCGTTCTCTTTAGAGCTGACGCGCAAGTGGGGCGTAATGCAATGGTTAGTGCCAGGTTTATCGCATTTATATGCGTAATGTTTGCGCTTTCCGCATGCAGCATCAGCAATTTGGAAGAAGTTGGCGCCAAGCCGACATTGAAATTGGCTGAGGAAGTCGAGGTTCTCGAATCTGACGACGCACCGATCCGGACCTATGTAAGCTCCGAAATCAAGCTAGACTTTGCGAGCTATCACTTACAAACGATCGAGTCGCAACCGCCTGACACAGGTTTGCGCGTTCAACCGGCGCGCGGAACACAGCTTTTTGTAACGATGAGTTATTCAGGCGGTGGCTTAAGGCCCGGAGGCATTGGGTTTGGCCTGATCGAATACGACAGTGCTAACGACGATAGTGGAAATTCGTTGGCCGTGTTGATTCTCGACCGTAAGGTCTTTTGCCGCCAAGGATGCATGTTCACTGAACAATTGGCCATTGAGTTGCCGGAATCGTTTGTCGAGGCGAATGTACAAACAGGATTTCAAATAGTCGTGCGTAATGGCCTCCTGGGATACGGCGACTATACTTTGGACGTTCCTCCAAACTACATCACCGCCCATATCATGGCGTATCGGGCGCTCACCAAACAAAGACCGAGTCGGGACGAGCCTGAAATAGAAATCTGATGGCTCGCAGCCCGATGCTTTGCCTTCGCTCGTAAATCTGGCGATGTGACCAAAATAGATACGTGCGGCGGAGGTCCCGACTATGGTTCCGAATCGGTCCGTAACGGGTTTTTAACCAAATAGCACGAGAGACCGCCCCAATTCCGGCTAAGTGGCCGAAGCTATAAACTTTTCGAGAGTACCTGGCTTAGCCAAAGATCCGCGGTCTATATTAGAAGTATGCTAAGGCATTGCAGACTATGCCTTTGAGGGGACGGGCGCTGGGCGTCGGGCGAGACCCGAACAAAATTATACCGGGCACCGAATGATCGTCGCATCGATGATGAAGAGACTAACCTTGGCCGCTGCCATGATCGGCATTGCGGCTGCGTGGACCCTGTCGACACCTCGCGCTCAGGTATTGTCATCCGGCAATGTTGAGGCAGAGCTGGTTAGCGATGTTCTCGAGATACCGGCTGGCGGTACCTTTTGGATCGCGTTGCGCCAAAAGATACGGCCCAATTGGCATACCTATTGGAAAAATCCCGGCGATTCAGGCGAACCCACGCGAATCGAATGGAACTTGCCGTTAGGATTCGAAGCTAGTGAAATTCATTGGCCGGCGCCCGAGCGTATTCCCGTCGGACCGTTGATGAATTTCGGCTATGCGGGGGAAATCTTTCTTCTCACTGAAATTGCTGCGCCTACGGCTCTTAAAGAGGGGCAACAAGTCCTAATCAGCGCTCATGCCGAATGGCTTGTGTGTGAAGAGATTTGTATTCCTGAGGAGGCTGATCTCAAGATTAGTTTGAGAGCAACCACCGGTGATGCCCAGGCCGACCCTGTTTGGGCCCCGGATATCGAAGCAACGCGGTTGGCTTTGCCTCAACAGGCGCCCTGGCCCACGCGCATAGCGATGCTCAACGATGAAGTCGCCGTTTCAGTTGAAGCCGACGATTTAATTGAGGCGTTTCGCAGTGGGCGAATCAAAGACGTTACGTTCTTTCCTAATGTAGACGGCATCATTAGAAACGCGGCACCGCAAACGATGCGTTACGGTGGAGTTGGATTCTCCATATCCGTTGAGCCCGGCTACAAGGTTGCCAATTTGGGTAGCATCGAGTCGTTCGACCCTGTCGGCGGCGTCGTCGTCATTCGGGAGCAGGCGCTCGATCAGGAAGTGTACGAGCCCAAAACTGTCTCGTTTGAAGTCGAGGCTAAGGTTGGTGAGATCGCAGTCGGCACGTTGACGTCAGAAGCCGTTGGCGTCGTTCCGCAAGATCCGCCCCCTCCAGTAGCAAGCGTGGACTTCCTTGAAGCGATTTTTTTCGCGCTCATAGGCGGAATGATTTTGAATTTAATGCCCTGCGTGTTTCCCGTTCTTTCGATGAAGGCCGTGGGACTAACTAAATTGGCCAAAGAGCATCCCCAGGCGGTGCGCGTGGGAGGTTTGGCTTATGCCGCGGGCGTGATCTTGAGTTTTGTTGCGATCGCTTCCCTTCTCATTGTGTTGCGCCAAGCGGGGGATGAAATCGGTTGGGGTTTTCAATTGCAATCGCCGACATTCGTCACGCTGATGGCCTATCTCATGTTTTTGGTCGGACTTAATTTGTCGGGCGTATTTGAGGTCGGCGGAACATTCATGAGTGCAGCGGGCCGAATGACGCCCTCCGGTGGCGCGGCAGGGTCCTTCGGGACCGGCATGCTGGCAGCTGCCGTTGCAACACCATGCACGGCGCCGTTCATGGGCACGGCGATGGGATTCGCTCTGACACAGACAACTCCCGCGGCAATCAGTGTTTTCGCCGCCCTCGGTTTAGGTATGGCGCTTCCCTATCTTGCATTCAGTTTTATTCCCGGCCTGAGCAACGCCTTGCCGCGCCCGGGCCCATGGATGGATCGCTTAAAGCAGCTTCTCGCCTTTCCAATGTATGCGACATCGGTTTGGCTGATTTGGGTGCTCAGCCAACAAATGGGTTCAACAGGCGTTTTGGTCGCGCTGAGCGGATTAGTCTTGTTGGGATTTGCCGGCTGGCTATTCAACGCCATCCGGAATGTTGAAAGTGGCTGGCAGTATGCTGGGGCGCTCATTGTATTGCTGAGCGTCTTTACCGCTCTGGCAATCATTCGGTTTCCCTCTGATGAACCTTCTGACCTCGAATTGGCGGCTGGCTCATCAGCTGACGCTGCGCTTGATTGGGAACCGTATTCGACACGCCGCCTCGAAGAGCTGCGCGCTGACGGTAGAGCCGTTTTTGTCAACTTTACCGCTGCTTGGTGCATCACTTGTTTGGTCAACGAGCAAGTTGCGCTGAACGGCGCCGCGCTGGCCGAACGATTTCGTCAAGATAACATTGCCTATCTCAAAGGCGATTGGACAAACCGCGATCCCAATATCACGAAAGCGCTCGCGCGCTATGGGCGCAATGGTGTGCCGCTTTATTTGCTTTATGGTCCTGCCGGCAAGAGCTCAGATACGGCGACTGTGCTGCCACAAATTTTGACCCAAGCGACCCTCATGTCGGCTCTAGATGACGTCAAGGGGAATAGCGAAGAGACCAGCGCCGCGGAATTGGATCTTCCCTAAGCGCTCACGACTTGAATTCAATCCACGTCGCTCGCGCATAAGCCAGCAACGCGCCGTCTAGGCCAAACAAAGCCGTTCCGGAATAGTGTTTGCGTCCTTCAGAACCCAGCCGCCAACCGATAACGACGCATCGCTCGTCTACTTTGGGCAGCCTGCCAATGCTAGCCGCCTGGCGTCCCAAAAGAGCAACAAAATCGGGTCGTTGTCGACCGGCCGCGAAAAAACCCGGACAGTCCAGGGCTGCCCAAGCAAATTCTGGTCGAATTTCATCTGTATGGCTGGCCAATGAGGTGTCGGGAATCCATGGAGCGGCGACAATTTCTCGATTTGATACCGGCGGACCAGCAAAAATTCGCAAGCCGTCTGCCTCGCCGCGCTCCAGCCCGCAAACGAAGCACTCCGGCAAGTAGTGTTTTGTAAACCCTATGAAGTTCTTCTCGGCTTCCTGGGCCTCATCGAATCCCGGCGGCGTGGGAACCTCCAACTCCACTGTGCTCGGTTTACCCGAGGCGACAATCATTTCTCCCTGCATGATGCTAACTTGGTCTCCATCGCGATTGACAAGTAACGGTGTGTCCAACGGCGGCGGGGTGCGCAACGTAACTTCTGCCGGACCACCGATACGATTGGCCACGAGACCGCATACGTAACCGCCATTTCCCGATTCGAGGGGGCCGCGGAATCGGCGTTGTATTATGAGCTCATTAGTCATGAGTAATTCCAATTGTATCTATATTCCGAAATGGCAATCGCAATTATCGAATAAGCCTAACCTATTTTCGCTTTCAGGTGAATCGGTGCGTGTAAAATTGCTCAACCATAATTAATTCCATTCTCGCTAAAGTCCTTTCAATTATTAGGTCGCGCACGGACTAAATTGAGATAAGTCAAATGATTGAATTGACTCACGCGATGGTGAACCAAGGTGATTGGTGTTAGTCGAAGCGATGAGTCATATTCTTATTGTCCCAGTTCCCACCGGGACCCCGATAAGATCTCTCATCCCCCCCCGCGGAGATCTTATTCAGCCGACTGGAGCTCGGGCGGCTCTCGCGGGCCGCCCACCCCTCCCGGCAGTATCGGAGCAGTCGTCTTGCGTAAAAGGGCACTGACGATAGATGCAAGTCGGAACAGTCTGGGGGATTGAGTTGCGGTCACGCGCAAATAAGAGGAGCGGCCTTTTAGACCGCTCCTTTAGTTTTTATACAACTTTCATAAAGTGCACTTGGAATTGAATGTGGCCGCCGTTCGCGCCCAAATTAATCCCCAGTCGAGAAAGTTCAACGCCACCGGCTTCAGAGTCGCTGGCGCGCCCTAGGCCGTTTCCGTCTTACTCGCCTCGGCCCATACCAAACTCTTGTAGTCGAAGCCTTTTTCGAGGGTTGGCTTGATCACCGCGAAGTAAGGAGAGACATCGAAATCGCGGGGAGTAAACAGAGTGTGGTGCCGGATGTGAAGGATTTCCTCCACTGTAAACCGTGCATCATCGCCCCCTACCTCTTTCGCTCTTATGTTGGGCAAGATCGGATAGCGAACTTTTTGAAAGGCTTGCGCAATGAGAGACGAACATATTGCGCGAGTGGGGTCGCCGCTGCCAAGCGCCAACATCCGCCGCCGCCATCGAACGGGAACGGGCGGATAGGGAAATAGGTAACGCAACAGGTCAATGATGTTCTTGGTGTCGTATTGCATACCCACACTCGACTTCATGAATTCAACTACCTTTGTGCGGTCGTCATCATCCATGTTTACGGGGCGACAAATCCGGGTGTTGAATTTGGAATAGGATGAGAGGGGCGTTGCGATCACGCCATCTCTGGCGTTGGCTTCTATAAAGGTCAATGCTTCCCCGCCATCGCGCGTAGGACCGAATGCCTCGCCGACATAAAAGGCGGCGTGTGACCATGTTGATTGAGTCAAATATTTAATTATGCCGCTGATGCGTTTGTTGCCCTCCACGAGAAGAATGTCACCCGGTTTGAGGCATCTTTTTAACTCTTGCGAATCCGAAATGGAAAAAGGCTCATAAAATCGGGACGGCTGTTCCAGATACCGAACAATTGACCGACTTATCTTTTGTGCAAGCCATCGGAACATGGTCGGTCTCCCTTACATAGACGAGTCGTTTGTAAAAGATGATAGGGCTAAGGTCATGACCGCACCAGCGCCGGCAATGGCAAGCGTTGACAAGTTCGACGTCACCTAGGAGGTCAATTTCGCCTGCTGGCGGCGATGGCGCGTCCATATGTCCGCAAGGTGCAGCTCATGATAAACTCGCCAGGTTATATGCAGAAACTCAAGTAGATTGCTGCGGTTGGCCATGTGATCGAAACCGCATCAAAATCGGAAGGAAAAATTATCATGTATCGTCTTCTTTCTGTATCAGTTTTGGGATTTGCCATCGCATGCAGCTCGCTCTGGGCACAAGACGTTGCGGAAATCGCAGCTAACGAAAATCCATCCATCGTCAAATGGGCGAATGGCAAATATATGTACCGGGTTGCCGATGACCAGCGCCAGCGCGGCTTCGAAGAATTCCGCATGGTTCAACACCTGGATGGGTCGCGCACGTACACCATGTGGTACAGCGTTTTCGAAGACCATATGGAAACCAGTTCCGTGCTTCGCGTCGACAAAGAATTCCGGCCCATGTCGATGTACAAGACGACGTGGGTAAACGACGTCATAACGACGACGAACACGGTCGTTGATGGGGACAAAATGACGAGCCGGGTGCAGGTCAACGATTTCGTTTTTACTGACGAGGTTGAGGTCCCCGATGAATTCAGTCTCATGATCGGTCCTATCACGGCCGATGCGCTTCACTTTAGTCCGTATGACTTTGAACAAGGCGGCGAGCAATCCTATACGGTCGTTGCTTCGGTCAGCGCGGGCGCGTCGGAACAAGCAATCGGCAAAGCCATGAAAGCTGATGAAACCAATGTCGGTCTCAAAGTCAAAATGCCGAGCAAAATCGAATGGCTTGGCAAGGAGACAATTGAAGTCCCCGCCGGGACCTTCGAGACCAATCACTTTTTGATGCCCGGCATGTCGGAAATGTGGTTGACCGAACCGGATTTTACATTGATCAAGTACAAGTTCTTTCCCGGCCCTTATGAGTATGAATTGATAGAATTTGCCAGCGGCCCTCAAGCACCCTAATGGTTGACGTCCGACACAATTGAAACAATAGAGGCGCGGGTCGACATAAGGACGAAAAGCCGGTTCGGCACAATTCGCCTAAGCTTGATCGCTTTGCATTGATTAAGATGCAGATCGTGGGCAAGAAGGGGCTGGCTCGTGTCTGCCTTGCGCGGATACAAGACTTGAGAATTCTTAGAGGGAGATTCGCCAAATGCGTTCCGTACGTTTGACTTCAGTCCTTGCCCTTGGAATCGTCACAGGATGTGCGGACTTCGATCCACCGGACTTTTCTAATTTGGACGTCAGAAATATATGGACGGACGAGCGGGATGCTTTTGATCCGTCAGCGCCCCCTGAGGAGGGTCAACTTGCACCCGTTCTTGACGGTCTGGGTGAACACAGCCACCGCGTCACAACGGACTCTGAAAGATCTCAATATTTCTTCGACCAAGGATTGCGTCTGACCTATGGCTTCAATCACGCTGAAGCACGGCGCGCTTATCAAGAAGCTGCGCGGGCCGATCCGAAAAACGCCATGGCCTATTGGGGTGAGGCATTCATTCTTGGATCAAATCTCAATCTGCCGATGCAACCTGAAAATATCGCTCCCGCTTATGAAGCTATTCAAAAGGCAGTGGCACTCAAATTCGAGGTATCGGAACTTGAGCGGGCATACATCGAGGCGCTGGCGTTGCGCTACTCAGAAGATCCCGATGCTGATCGGGCAGCATTGGATCTTGCTTTTGCCAATGCCATGGCCGGCGTCCACGACCGCTTTCCGAGCGATTTGGATGCGGCGACGATCTACGCCGACGCGCTTATGAACTTGCGCCCTTGGAACTATTGGGCACCAGACGGCGCGCCGTACGAGAACACCGAATTTATTTTAGCGACTTTGGAATCGGTGATTGAAGAGAACCCTGAACATGCCGGTGCGCTGCACTTGCACATTCACGCCCTCGAAGCTCGTGATCCTGCCCAAGCTGAAGAAACAGCCGATCGGCTGGCTGGATTGACGCCGGGCGCAGGGCATCTGATTCACATGCCGTCGCATATTTATGTCTGGACAGGCCGCTATGCCGATTCCGTCAGAACCAATGCCAAAGCGGTCGAAGTCGACGAAGGTTATATCGCGCAATGCCAGGCGCAGGGCTTCTATCCCTTGCTTTATTATCCTCACAATATTCATTTCTTGAATTGGTCCGCTGCAATGGCTGGTCAAAGCGAGACGGCGATCGCGTCGGCGCACCGCATTGTTGAACGAATTCCGTCAGACTTGGATCCCAACGTCATTGCGCTCTACCAATTCTTCTTGGCGTTGCCGCAAGTCACACTGGTGCGTTTCGGCAAGTGGGACGAGATTTTGGCGGAACCTATGCCCCGAGAAGACGCGCGATACCTAGTGGCCATTTGGCATTACTCGCGGGGTCTTGCTTATCTCAACAAGGAAAATTACCGCAGCGCGCGCGGAGCTGTCAAAGCTCAACGCCATCAAAGACGAGCTTGAAAATGCTGCTACGTTCATCGGCCTCAACGATGCAACGCCTTTGGCGACGATTGCCTCGGAAGTGCTGACCGGTGAAATTGCCGCTGCGACGGGCGACGATGAGACGGCGATCGCGCATCTTGAGCGCGCTGTGCGGATCGAAGAAGGATTGACCTACGACGATCCCCCCAATTGGTACTTCCCGGTGCGTCACACGTTGGGCGCGGTTTTGCTCGAGGCGGGCTATGCCAAGGAAACCGAAACGGTCTATTGGGCTGACCTGCGCCACAACGTTGAAAACGGCTACGCGCTGTTTGGTCTTGCGAAAAGCCTGCGCGCGCAAAATAAGGATACCCAGGCACAAGAGATTGAAGAGCGATATGCTCAAGCTTTCGCCGAAGCGGATGTCACACTGACCTCGTCGCGCTTCTAAGCGACTGATATTCGCGCAGAAAAAAAGCGGCCCTACGAGGCCGCTTTTTCATGTCTGATTCTAGTTATTTGACTAAACGCTACGCCGCTTTCGCGCAAAGCCGAGTCCCGCCAAACCAAAACCGATCAGCGCGAGTGTGCTGGGCTCGGGCACGTTGCCGGATGGCGCGGCGGCGAACGACAAATTGTCGACACTGAAGAAATCGCCGTTTGCTCGGCCGCTAAGTGTGACGCTTGAGAACGGCGTCGTTCCAATAAAACCGAGGAATCCGGAGGCGCTGCCAATTTGGGCGTCGACTTCAAACGATTGAGGGCCCGTGCCGTCAAAGTCGGCGGTCACAAAGATGTTTTGCGCACCCAGCCAATCGGCGCCAAATGCGATGATAGGTGATCCGAAGTCCCAAGTGACCGACATGATGGCATTATCACCGATACGAGCGACAAACTTGTTACCGGGCGGCTGACCTCCCGCAGTGGAGACTTCATGCTGAAATCCATTGAGATTGCTTGCCGTCGACGTTACGCCGAAGCCTAAATTGATCACCATTGCCGATGGCGTGGCATTATCAATAGGGTTGTTCGTAATTATACCTGGGACATTGTTCTCCCACGTGGTGCGATCAAAAGTGGCATCACTATGTATAAGCACCGCCGATGCCGGCGTGGCGATGGCAAGCGCAATGCCTACCGCTGCAAAGAATTTGATAACTTGGAGCATGTCCCCCATCCTCTCACTACGAACTATCCCGATTTGGGACAACTTATCATGGCAAAGTGTATTGAGCTAGCGTTGCAAGATAGGGTCCAAATCCAACAATTTTTGGCGGAATTCCTAACATGTCCACCAGCCTGCCGTTAACCAAGAATGTGAAATCCACAGGACCGTATGATTCAATGCGCGACTTTATCGCCGCCTTGGAGGCGCGGGGCCGGCTCGTGCGCATCCCGGAGATGGACCAAGACCGCTACGAGGCGACGGCCTTTGCTTACCGCATGCTCGACAAAAAGGGCCGGGAGGGCACGCCAGCGTTTCTCATTGAGCGCACCAAAATCGAGGGCGCGTGGCGAGACGGCGCCGTCGTCGGCAATCTCTATAATGGCTGGGACGTCGAGGCCATGGTGTTCGGCGTTGACGATATTGTGGATGATCCGGAGGTTATGTATCGGCGGGTGCTGGAGAAAGTCATGGGCAGCCTTAATGAGGGCGGCCAATGGCGGCGTGAAGCGCCCTTGCCAGTCGAACAACATGATAGTCCGTGTAAGGAAGTGATCATCCAAAATGGTGATGTCGATATTTTGGACTTTCCCTGGTTCAAAAATAATCCCGCCGATGCTGGGCGTTACATCAACACCGGCGCGGTGTTTATCCAGGATCCTAAATTCGGCCGCAATGTCGGAACCTATCGCTGTCAAGTGAAGGGCAAAACCAAGATCGGCATGAATGCCAATCCCGGTCAGCATGGCGGTCGCATTCTGCGGATGATGAAGGCGCGCGGCGACAAGACGGCGAAGATTGCGATTGCCCTGGGCGTCGATCCGATCATCTGGTCGGTGAGCACGTCCAAACTCTCAGGCTTCGGCGAAGACGAACTCGAGGTTGCGGGCGGGTTGAGGGGAAGCCCCGTTCGCGTCGTGAAATGCGAGACCAGCGACATCTTGGTGCCCGCTGAAGCCGAAATGATCATTGAAGGAGAAGTGCCGCTAGCGGAAGCAGAAGACGAGGGGCCTTACGCCGAAATGTACGGCTATATGGGGCCGATGAAGCGTGACAACTTCTTCATGAACATCACGGCGATCACCCACCGCCATTTGCCCATCTTTTTCAACTCTTATACGGGCATTACCGCCGACATGATCCGCGCGCCCGTCGTTGCGGGTTACACGCGAACGTTCAAAAAGCAAATTCCGAATCTAACTGCAGTCAATTTGTTTCCATCCGCCAGTGGCATTCTGATCGCCGCCATCGACAAGAAATTTGCAGGGGAGGGGATGCAAGCGGGCCAAGTTATTGCCGCAAATCCAACCGTTAAGGTGGCAATTGTCGTCGACAGCGACATCAATATTCTGTCACCCCACGAAGTGTTCCACGCCATGGCTGCTCGCTGGCAACCCAGCGCGAGCATCATGTTTCCGCAAGCCCATCTGCAGATGCCGGATCCCAGTCGAACAGTCCGTGGGCTGAGCAGCAAAATGGTCATCGACGCCACGCGCCAGTTTGCCGATGAAGGCGGGCACGAGGCCTGGCCGCCTCTGTCGCGCACGGCCTTTGAAGAACACTGCGGTAATGCATTCGATTTGGTTGACGAGAAATGGAATGAGTATTGGCAAAACCATTCTGGCAAAACTTCATAGCGATTGGGTCGCTTGCATGCGCGGATTGAGGTCGATCGCGGCCTTGACGCCGCCGTCATCGCAAGAATTTAGCTAAATTCCCCCGTTTTTCCCCGCAACAAATGAAACAATTTTGTCGGCCGGCGACATGGGGGCGAAACGCGTCGTGTCTATAACTGTCATCGTTGAATTGAACGGGCGGTTGGGCAAGGCCCTGAAGACAAGCCACCCCCTCTGTCTTTCGCCAGGCCCAGGGACCAGCCGCCGAGATTTAGGAGACAAGACAATGATTAGGACAGAAGTACATCAAGCGAGCGCTCAGCCGATCTCTATGGGCCTGATAGACCTTCGCGCTGCGTTCATTCCATGCGCCGTCTTGACGAGTTTCGTTGTTTCCTTGGTCGGTTTGACATTGGCAATCGACGTCGCGACCAAACACCTCGTTGTTTGATTTGAGTTTTCCCTGCACCCTCCCCCGGTGCACATTCCGGCCCGCCTTTCCCCCGAGGCGGGCCGCTCTTTTTTGAGCTGCAAGCAGCCCCTCAACCAACGTGTGACGGCGGTCAAAATTCGTGTAAGGTCGCGCCTTCGTTGGGCCGCAAGCCTCGCCGCCCGGTGGGAACATGGACTGGCGAGGGGAAATTACCGAAATTCGACGGACGAAGCATGACGTTACTTGATCGCGCGCACAGTTCTTTGGACGGTATGAAAAACCGGCCAGAGGGACGACTGCCGATTTCCACCTATTTCGGTTATGGCGTCGGTCAAGTAGGCGGTCAGATCATGCGTGACACGCCTGCGCTGCTGCTTCTTTTCTTTATGACGGACACGCTTGGCCTAGCGGCAGGATTTGCGGGGCTCGCAATTTTACTTCCAAAAGTTTGGGTATTCTTTGCCGATCCGCTTTTTGGCGTTTATTCCGACAAGACAAATACAAGGTGGGGTCGAAGACGGCCGTTCATTTTGGTGGGCGGACTCTTCGCCGGCTTCTCATTCTTTTTTCTTTTCAACGTGCCAGGAATCACTAGCCAAATCATGTTGGCCGTTTATATGACCGTGATGTTCGCGCTCATGAGTACGGGTTTTTCCGCGTTCTCGGTGACGTATCTAACGATGGCATCGGAAATGTCCGACGACCCCGACGAACGCACGACAATCCTTTCATTTCGTAACACTTTCTTGAACGTCGGTCTCCTGGCCGGCGGCGCTTTAGCGCCGCGTCTTGTCGCTTGGGCAGGGGGTGGCCGCGACGGCTATGCGATGATGGGAATCGTATTGGGCAGCATTATTATTCTTTCGACGCTTCTGGTTTTTTTCGGCACGGCAAAGGCGCGCGGTACTGCTGCATCGGAGACCACAACGCCTCTGATCGATCAAATAAGGGTCGCTCTAGAGAACAAGCCGTTCGTGACGTTGATTACCGCAAATATTATTCAATATATCAGCGCCGGAATAGGCTATGCCGGTATCGCGTACTACATAACTTATATTGTTGAAATCAACGTCTTAGAAATTTTATCGACGGTTATCATTCTAATGGCCGTCTTTTCGACAGCAACGATGCCGACATGGGTGTACTTCGCTTCGCGCTTCGGCAAGTTGAAAACGTATACGTGGTCGCTAATTTTATTTTCGATTACAACGCAAGTTTGGTTTTTGGCAGGGCCTGACAGCGTGTGGGCCGTTTACGTGGCGGCACTGTGCATCGGTTATTTCAACACCGGCTTCATCCTGATGTCGTTCTCCTGTCTTACCGATACGATCGAGTACGACCGCAAGCGCAGTGGCCTCTCGCGCGAGGGTGCGCTATCGGCCGTTTATTCGGCAACGGAGAAAATTAGCTTTGCGCTCGGCAGCGTATTCTTTGGATTTATACTGGCGGGCGCCGGCTACCTGGAGTCGACCGAAGCTGGTGGAGTTCAGCCCGATAGTGCCCTTTGGGGTATTCGCATCGGCTTTGTCATTTTGCCGGCTTTACTCCACCTAATCAGTCTCTTGATTTTGCGCAAATACACCCTGACCAATGAGACCCTCAAAGGCATGAGCCCGGGCGTCGCAGAAACGGCCATAGCCGAGCAAACCTTCGTTGGGGGTGACAAGTAAGTCTTATTGCGGGCCGACGCCGAGCGACGAAATATCCATCACATGGGTGTAAAGACCTGACATGAAGCCGCCGCCGGTGCTGCGTGCGAAAAGCATTTTGGTGCCGTCAGGCGATACGGCCGGAAAGCCGTCAAAGCCTTCGCTATATGTCAGGCGCTTTGGCGTGCTGCCGTCGAGATAGCCCAAGAAAATTTCCCAGTTGTTATCCTCGACAATGCGCACAAAGACATAATGCTTGCCGCCGGGCGTGGGATAAGGCGCCCAATTCATGTCTTCGTCAAAGGTATGTTGAGTGAGGCCTTTACCGTCGTGCTTAATCGTAAATACCGTCATCGGTGTTGGGCAAACAGTGCCGTAAAGTTCTTTTGACCAGGCGCGGAACATGATGGTCTCGCTGTCGGGCAAATAAAAGGGCGCGCCTTCCTGCCAATCTTCTGAAAACGTGATCTGCTGCTCTTCCGAACCGTCCGCACGCATGCGCCAGAGATCCATCTTGCCGTCGATCTGCCGCCCGAAGACGACCCATTCGCCGTCCGGCGAGACAGAAACTTCCGCTTCATAGTATTCGTTGTCGGTGAGGCGTTTGACGTCCGAACCGTCGAGATCTGAAATGTAGAGTTCAGCACCTGTGGGGTAGTCGCGCTCGTCCGACCAATTGCCCAAAGGCAAGTCCAAGTTGTCGCGCGTCGATGTCCACACGACTTTCTTCTGATCGGGGAAGAAATAAGAGCACGCATCTTGTCCTTGGTCGTTGACGCGCCAAATCTTCTCGCCGTCATCGGTGTAGATATAAGTCAATCCGCCGGTTTCGCGGCCTTCCTTCTTTTGGGCGTCCTTGTCCTGCGTCTGTGCAATCACATGATAAGAGTCCGGTGCGTAATAGGCTTCGGCGCTTTCCGGAATATTGGGAATGAGTCGCACGGGAAGTTCTTCGTCGTCGGCGGCTTGCGCCGCAATTTGGGTGCCCGCACCACTTAACGCAACAACTGCAAAGATGCTTAGAGATGATTTTCGTAGCCATTGAGTTACGACGTTGAACATACCTGTTCCCTTCTTACACGGCCGGATCCCGACCTGCAGCCTATTCAGCAATTCCCATGGGGTAAAGTGAGCCGACTTGACTAGCGGTTAAATGCCGTCTCAGCTTCTGAATTGTTTTGCGTGGCAGTGGCTCGATGGCGGTTTGTCATCATACGGCGCTCGAGATCTTGAACCATCCCACTGGCTGTATTTTTAAAAAGGAAAGGCAATAGCGCATGCACGAGGCAGCAACACGAGGCCCAGCAAAGCTAAGCGCCGATGCCATATGCTGTCCGTAGGTTTCGCCTACGGCGGCGGGATGATCTGTGAAGTGTCGTTTCATGGCGACTATCTTGGCTGTTCTGTGCCGAAAATAGTCTCCAAATTTGACTTTGAATTGGGAATAATATAGTAAGTTCAACTATAATTAGCAAATTTATTAGATGATTATTCTATGAATCAGATAGATCGGAAAATACTGAGCTTACCTTACTGCAAAGTGATTCGACTTGGTCGGTATCCGAGGTAGCTGAGGCGGTGGGACTATCGGCTACCCCCTGTTGGCGACGCATTCAGAAACTGGAAGCGGACGGCTTCATCACAAGGCGCGTAGCGCTGCTCGACCCGGACAAGATGAATGTTGGCACCACCGTCTTTGTGGCGCTCAAAACCAATCATCACAATCAAGCATGGCTCGATAAGTTTGTGCGCACGATGAAAGACTTACCCGAAGTGACGGAAATTTATCGGATGAGCGGAGATGTGGATTACTTGCTGCGTGTCGTCGTACCCGACATTGCCGCATACGATACAGTGTATAAGCGCTTGATCGAAAAAATCGAGCTTGCCGATGTAAGTTCTAGTTTCGCAATGGAGCGGATAAAATACACAACGGAACTGCCTATCACATACGTGACCTGATGGTTCTGTATCTATCGCGTTACTTATCGAGTGAAAGCGCTGTCACCGTCGGTCTAGTGTTGCATTGTTGCGTAAGGCGCGGCCGCGAAATAAGCGCGAGGGTGACCGGGTCGCCCGCGGAAGAGCAATCTTCGCTTCTGCACATGCGCCGAAAATCTTCAGCTAAGTCTTGAGCGCGGCAATCATTGGCATTGGCAAAGAGCGTGATCGCACGACGCCAATAGTAAGGGTCGCCGTCGCGCAGGGTCATAACGATCTCCATTTCGCGGACGGCATCTTCGTATCTGTTGAGCCGCTCGTAGTGTGAAACCAAGTCGTCGCGAATGGTGTGGTCGTGCGCACCGACAACAAGCGCCTTCTGGAGAACCGGAATGGCCGCATCCGATCGGCCGTTGATGTGCAGAGCGAGGGCATAGCTACTCAGAAATTCAGGGTTAAGCGGATCTTGTTCAAGAACGATCTTCCAATGGGCAAGCGCCTCATCGAGCGATCGCCCAAAGGATTGGATCTTCGCTTTCAATATGTGAGCATCAGTGTAATCGGCATCCGACGATAGAGCTTGGTCAAGATCGGCAAGTGCTGCTTCCGCATTCGACTGTTGCCAATGAAGCCGCGCGCGCAATACCAAATAGTCGGACGTTGTTCGCTGCTCGATTCGATAATTTACCAGGGTCAAAGCGCCCTTCAAGTTGCCCTCACCAAATCTAGCTTGCGCCCGCCAATAGTCGACCGCCCGCCACAGTTCTGCTTCCAGTTCCTCGTCTTGAAGCGTAGCACCGACACCGACGACATAATTTGTCATAGCGGCATCGGTACCGCCCGATTTACGAGAAAGTCCGGCAAGAACAGCTCTGTGTAACATCGCCGACATAGGGAATTCACGGAAGGCCGCAAACGTCGTTTGAATAAGAGCTTGGTCATCACCGGTTAGAGTCTGAATTGCCAACAAACCGGTGTAGGCCGGCAGTGAAGCAGGCTCCAATTTGAGGGCGGCTTCAAATGCGCGTTTGGCGCGATGCGCATAGTCGCTCATGGCGTCGCGCATCATTGCGTTGATGTCGTATCCGGCACGTGAACTTCGTACGAGTCGAGCCATATGCGTGTAGTAAGAGCCGACCGCCAATTGAGCAGCCGCGGAGGCCGGATACTGCCTTGACCATTCGTGCAGATGTTTTGCCATCGCCGGATGAGATGACTCAAAGCGCGCGAATTCAGAGAACAGCTCTTGCTCATCGATTGAGCCGGAACGAAACAGCTCGTGCAACGTGGAATATTGCACTTCCAAGTCCGCCGGGCTGAGGGAGACAATATGTGTTGGCCCCTGCGCTTGGCGATCAAGTGCTGATGTCGCAAGCATAGCGGCAGCGATAAGTCCCAACAGTAGCGCAAGGACGCGTATCACTTTTTGACGGTTCGATAGGCCAGCCAACGTCATCGGACCTTCTCCCAGCGATTTGAAGCTCGAGCCGGGCAGGTTAGGCGAGGGCAGTGAATGTCCTCTAATTGAATCTGATAGAATTTGAATTGAATTGACGCGGATTTGCAGGCCAAACGGGCGGTTTCAGAAGATCGTCGAACAAAGCCCAACTGCGAAGACATGGTATTTACGTCTCCTTCCAGCATTTAACAAACTGCTTGATTTTCGACAACGCATTGGACTCATCGTGACAAGAAGACCTATTTCGGGGGCAGGAGACTTTCTATATTGTTCTAGTGTAAGTCGTTCTAAATCATAAATATGAGTTTCAATATGGACGTCAAACTTCACCAGCGCGGCCGCGCTTCCATGGAATTTCTCATGGGTCTCGGAATTCGCGGCCAAAAGGCGCGCGTGCGGGCCGAACAAGACCTTAACGAGGCCGGTCTCGACGACGAAGCGTTGGAGGACGATCTTGACGCTCGGATGGATCAAGTCGATACGGCGTTGGAGTCGTCACGCGAGCATCATCTGTCGCTGCTCATCAATGCCTGGCATGGAGACAACCACGGCAAGTCAGCCATCGAAGCCTTTGAACAAATCCGCCCGGAAGTCGAAGCATTATTGATCGAAGGCGGCACGGGGCCGACGACCATCACGGTGTATAACGATGTGAAGATTCCTTCCTACTATGATGGCGTTTGGTTTCATAGAACGACTGGCGGCTGGACCGGCCACGAATATCAGGGGTTCATTCACAGCAAAATCATTCACAGCCAATTGGTCGCAAAATTGTATCCGGGCGACATTTATGCGCAGCGGCGTCAAGCCGGCGAGGAGGCGCCAAGGCGCGACTACAAGCGGGTTCTCGATATGGGCTGCGGGTCCGGCTACTACACAGTGCCCTTGGCGCAGACTTTTCCGGACGCGGAAGTTTGGGGTTGTGATGTGGCGCTGCCAACGCTCAAAGAAGCGCAGCGCGTTGCCAATGGCTACGGCTGGCCGTGGAAGTTGCATCAAGTTACTTGCGAAAATACGGGATTTGAATCGGCGTCATTCGGTTTGGTTACGTCATTCATCCTCCTTCATGAACTGCCAGCAACCGCCATCAAAGACATTTTTGCGGAAGCATTCTGCCTCCTTGAGCCAGGGGGTCATCTGCTGATGACTGATGTCGTCCCTTATGCCGAGCTCACAAAGTTGGAATCATGGCGAAAGGAACAATTGGCGCGCACCGGTGGTGAGCCTTATTGGCGCGAAGCGGCGAGCGTGGACACTACGGACATTGCTCGAGATTTAGGATTCGTCGACGCTGAGCGTTACGGTCTCAACAACCAAAAGAATTATTTCGTAACGCGCGCGAGAAAACCCTAGAGTTCGCAGCACAATTATGCGAATACCCTTCGACGTTTTGTTACCTGAGGACTGTCGATGACAGAAAAGCTTTTGACGCCCGAACAAGTGGATGGTTTGGGACTTTCTATGATCACCCTTGCCAGAGAATTCTGGGTACTGAGGGATCGTGTAGCTGTGCTTGAGAAAATATTAGAGAAACACGGCATCCCTGCTGGCGATGAAATCAATTCGTTCGTGCCCGATAAGGACTTCGAACAAGAACTTACAGCCGAACGTAATGCGTTTATTGCGTCTGTTCTGGATACTATCGGCGACCCAGACGAAAAGTCATAGCCGTGAGATATCGTTCCAACGTCTTGGCCGTAATTTATTGTCTCTTTTGTTTAACGTCCTGCGACGACCCCATACCTCAGGATCAAGATTGGATTGTTGCTGATGGGTTTCCATGCAATGACACCGGAAGTTTAACAGATCTTCTAGCTGAAGAACCTCATCGTGATAGCCCGTTTGCTCATCTTGTTGCACGTGATGCCTGCGGCCGGATCGGCAAAGTATTTAGCGGCAAGGCCCAGTGTGTCGATCAGAAGATACAAGTGAAGTGTGAGACGTCATCCGAAGGTTGGGTGGATTTGCCGCACCTTTGCGAAACAACAAGCGAACTATTTGCGACGGCCTGGAAGCTTGATGCGGCCGAAACCAGATGCAGCCGGATTGGCAAGACATTTACCGGCGATACCGTCTGTGTAAATAGGGGTATGCAAGCTGAGTGCGATGACTTCTAGGCAATCGCTCTATTCATCATAGGCAGTAGCCGGGAACCAATCGCCGCCGCGTCCCTCGGGCGTAAGATCGAACATGGTCCACAAGGGAAATATGAGATCCACATGCCGGGGGTTCTGTCCTTCTTCAGGCGGTACATAAAGCAGCTCGGCGTTGTAAGTATGAAAGATGCCGTCAACGGTCTTTTGAAAGACGTTGATCGCCGGATATTGCATGCCGCTGGGCTGTTCGGCCTTGTAGTCAGTGTTGTACGTATTTTCAGCCGACGATAGGAGCCGCAAATTTTGCCAGTCTCGTTTGAGTGCCCAATTGCGAATCTTCTGGATGGAAGCTTTGGCCACGACAGCGAAATTGATACGGTCCCTTACATGGGACGCTGACCCGTTGAGCCCGTCTAGCATGGCAGTACACATGGGGCAGGGGTCCCCGTCGGGCGCATACATGAAGCTATATACAATTAGACTTTTCTTACCCTGATCGAAGAGCTCGGAAAATTTTGTTTGATTGACGGTTCTGAGGTCCGACAGATTCTCGTCGCCCTCTTCAAAGGTATAGTCCTCTTTCAACCGACCGCCCAAGGGCAAGCCACGTCTCAAAGCCGCGATGCGCTCGTTCAGCAGCCTTAGTTCTTTTTCCGCCGCGAGGAGCCTATCGCGCGTTTCTCTGTAAGCGTCGCTTTCTCCCGGAAACCTCTCATCATGAAATTGTCCCATTGGCCTCTCTATCTTTTTCCTGGTTCTTAGCCGCTGACAACGCCTACATCGCGCCGCGCCGAGTTGATGGTGACGGTAAAGCCCGCAACTACATCAACAAACGTCATACACATAACAATAAAAAATGTGCTATTGCCGAAACCTTGAAGCGTAATGAACTCAATTAGACAGATAATGAGAACGCCGATTGAAAATGCGTGATTAAGTTGCGCGGAAGGGTCAGTCTGGGTTGCCTTGACAATCTCTATGAACAAGAATCCGAGTGCAACCAATATTATTAGATCTCCCAATGTTAACGTCCTTTGGTCGCCAGAAAGCATGCCGATCCCAAAAAGAACGGATCGAAACGGGTCTTGTCCATCTTGCAGTTCCATAAACGATCCGCTCGAGAATGCAATCACGTTGAAGGCAATGACCACCAAAAGAAGTTTTGGAAATATGGCGAAAACATTCATGTCATTTCTCCCGATAGCGTATTGTTGACTGACTTGGCGCGAGTCAACGGTCCATAGGTAGACCATACCAACTCTCGGAAATCGTTGCCAGCCGGACGCGGCTATTCAATCGGAATTTCTTGCTCCTCAAGTCCATCACGAAAAACCAACGTCTCTTCAATGTCACCCAGAAATAGGTTGACTGTGTTGATTTGCATACTAGAGACATCAAGCAATAAAGCGTTTCGTATACGGAGAATGTCAATGTTGTCCAAGGTGGCAATTTCTTGATAGACGAGGGTCGTGTCTCCATCCCACTCAAAGCCGATCCAAATAAGAGGTATGGCATTGCCATCGCCGCTTTCGAGCGCAAAAGTTCTATCCAAATAGGCTGCGATCTGCGCATCAGTGCGCTTAGGGTTGTCGAGCTTGAGCTTCTCGCCCAATGCGGCTTCAAGTGCGGGCTCTAGATCGTGGGTGAACAAGCGGTGTATCACCTCGACCGATTGGGTTCGCTCATTCAATTCGATCGTCGTCAAAGCAGCTTCGAGGCCGTGGGCCCACGAGTGAATAAAGCTGAAATACAGGGCAGTGAAACCCAAACCGATTTGTAGGCAGGTCCCTAACCAGCTAATTTTGTTCATCCGCGTCGTCGGCGCGGGTTTCATCAATTTCATCTTCCGCGTCATCCGTCTTGAGTTCAACTTGAATATCTTTCATCAGATTTCTTTGACGGTCACGCTCCATTTTGAAAACTTCGAGTTCCGATGGAACAACGCGTTGCGGAAAATAATTATTTTCGATAGCGATATCTGCGGTCTCCCAATGAGGGTCGACCACAACGGATGAAATGAATTTGTCGCGCAATAACAGCTTCGTTGCCTTTGTTGGGTTGAGCCGCCAAATCTCCGCGGGGATACGAACCTCTTCCTCAGTGCCGTCATCATAGTAGATGGCAAGCACTATGGGCATCACGAGTCCGCCCCTATTGGAAAATTCCAAGAAGTAAAAGTTCTCCGTCTTGGCCAGCAGTTCGCGTTCCCATTCGTCAAGGCCCTCAATCATTTTGTTGTACTTGTTGCGGTCCTTATTCGAGACGGTGAAGCGGTCGTTCTCGTTATAAAAGTCAGCGAGATTAGGGAAGCGGTCGACACGTCTTTCGATGTCCGCGTCACGTTGCTGAGTTAATGATAAGGGCTCGTCGGACTTTTCCTGGCGCTTTTTAGGTTGCTCGACATCGGGATCTTTGCTGTCGAGTGTATAGCGCGTCACGTTTTCAATGGAGATATCGACGTGGTCTGTCGTGTAAAACCATCCACGCCAAAACCAATCGAGATCAACGCCACTGGCATCTTCCATGGTGCGGAAGAAATCAGCTGGGGTCGGATGTTTAAACTTCCAGCGCTCCGAATATTGTTTGAATGCAAAATCGAATAGCTCCCTTCCAAGCACGGTCTCTCTGAGTATGACAAGAGCGGTCGCCGGCTTGGCATACGCGTTGTTGCCCAAATTCAGGACTGAATCCGATTGAGTCATAATCGGCGCCTGACGTTTGCTTTTCATGTAATCTTTGATCTTGCGCGGCTCGCCTCGACGCGACGGATAGTCCTTTTCCCATTCCTGTTCCGCAATAAATTGCAAAAAGGTGTTGAAGCCTTCATCCATCCACGTCCATTGCCGCTCGTCAGAATTGACGATCATGGGAAAGTAGTTGTGGCCAATCTCGTGAATGATTACGGAAATGAGGGCGTACTTGGTACCTCTTGAATAAGCGCGCTCCTTGTCCACTTCTTCCTCACCCGCCTCTTCGCCTTCGACTACGTCGTCCGCCTCTTCTTCACCATCATCGTCCTCCTGTTCGTCTTCTCTTCCCGGTCTTTCTTTGTCGTCATTATCCTCTGGCCGGGGCCCGTTAAATGAAATCATGGGATATTCCATGCCGCCGACAGGTCCGTTAACTGACTGGGCTACGGGGTAGGGGTAGTTGAAAGTATGACGACTATAAACTTCGAGCGTATGAATGATGGCGTGTGTTGAATAACGCTCCCAAAGTGGATTGCCTTCCTTGGGATAAAACGACATTGCTAGAACAGTATCGCCGCCACGCTGTTCGTGGCCTTGTGCGTCCCAAACAAATTTGCGCGAACTGGCGAATGCAAAGTCGCGTACGTTTCGAGCACGGAAGATCCACGTCTTGGTCCCTGTTGGAGTTGACGATTCGTTTTCCTCCGCTTCTTCGGGAGTGACAATGAGGACCGGCTTATCCGCAGTTTCGGCCTCCGATAGCCGGCGGCGCTGAGCCGCGCTTAATACGGCACTTGGATTTTGTAGGCTGCCCGTTGCAGAAACAATGTGGTCGTCGGGTACCGTCAGTTCGACGCGATAATTACCGAACTCGAGGCTGAATTCGCCTGACCCCAAAAATTGCTTAGTATTCCAACCGCCGGAATCTGTGTACGCAGCAAGCCGGGGAAACCATTGGGCGATGGTGTAAATGTAATGGTCATCGTCTTCAAAATATTCGTATCCCGAACGGGCGCGAAACCATTTGGCATTGATGATTTTGTAATCCCATTCGATCGCAAAGATGAATGATTGCCCAGGATAGAGTGGGCGCGGCATATCGATCCGCATCATTGTATCAGTGATTACATGTCGAAGGTCTCGCCCATTTACCGACTTAACGGACTTAACGTTATGACCGCCGCCAAAGTCTCGTTCGAATTCTGCGCGAATGCCGGCATAGCTGATGCGTTCCTTGCCACGTGGCTTCTGCGTCAGAGTCGCGACGGAGTCAGCGCGATGTCGATTCTGATCAAGTTGGATCCAGAGATACGTCAGCGTGTCTGGAGAATTGTTGGTATAGGTGATGACTTCCGATCCAGTCAGAGTCTGATTTTCGTCGTCGAGCTTTACTTCGATTTTATAATCCACCTGTTGTTGCCAGTAGAGGCGGCTCGGTGCACCGGAAGCCGTTCGATAGGTATTTGGCGTGGGCAGGATTTCTTCGAGCTGGCGAAACCGGTCGTCAAAATTGCTGCGGCCGGGATCGACCTGAGCCGTCGCCGAGGTTGCTCCGAGCACAAGGAGAGAAACAACAATCCAAAATCGAGTCATACTGAATTCCCGCGGCAGCGCATCTTGAAGAGATTCGCCACTCTAACGCGTCTTGTTTAACGGTCAATTGCGGTGCAGTGCAGAAGGGGAAATCTCCTGTCTGGGCTCATCAGCATCGAGTCTGCCGGGCTTGATCATCAGACCCGCCACAAGTGCGCTCAGCGCTGCTAAAGCTGCCGCGAGTAGACTGATTGCTCGAAATGCGTGCACGAATGCCTGGGAGGCTGCGCTTTGAATGTTGTCTCGATCGGCATCGGCAACGTCCGTGGGCATGTCGAGGGAGGCAAAATTTAGCGATTGCTCCAAAAGTTGAGATTTGATCGTAGTAGGGAGGTCGAGCACTATCAGCCGATTGCCGAAATCGGAGTTGGCGATTTCAAGATAGATCAGTCCCATTATGGCAAGGGCGAGGAGGGCGGCCGTGCGCGATACGGCATTGTTGATCCCCGAAGCGATGCCGACAAAACGTTCGTCGACTGACGTCATAACAGCGGTCGTTAGGGGCGCGACACTAATCGACATGCCGACGCCTAGAACAAAGATTGCCGGAAAAAACGTGAGCCAATAAACGCCACCAATGCTCGGCCAGGCAAAGCCGGCAAATCCGAGCGTGGCGATCGACGGTCCGATCACGAGAGGGAGGCGGGCACCATATCGATCAACCAGACCTCCCGACCATCTGGAAAGCACGCCAAGGAGAATGACAAGCGGCAGAAGTGCCGCGGCTGCCCCTGTCGCGCTATATCCCTGTATCTCGATTAGATTGAACGGCAAAAAGAACAATAAGCCGCCGAGCGCGGCGTACAGAAACAATGTCATGACATTGGCGCCTGTAAATGTCTGCGAGCGGAAAAGATGCAAGGGAATCATAGGTGACGATGCCCGGCGCAAATGTACGATAAATGACACCATGCCGAAGAGGCCTGCCAGGAATGTAATACCGACCAGAGGGTGACTGAGTCCTAAGCGATTGGCTTCGGTCAGTGCAAAGACAAAGGCGCCAAGTCCGATGGTGGCCAGGATTGCACCTTTCCAATCTAAAGGAGCGCCATCCGAATTGCTTGATTCCGGTACACAGACAAAAAGGATTCCCAGCACCGGGAGCGCAAGCGGGACATTGATAAAGAAGATCCACGGCCAGGACAGATTTTCGGCCAGCCAACCACCGAGCACGGGACCGAGCGACATGGTGAGCGCCGTTGCGCCTGACCAAAGGCCGATCGCACGCCCGCGCTCCTCTTCGGAAAAAGTTGCGCCAATGATGGCTAAGCTACCGGGAACAACCAATGCGCCGCCGACACCTTGTGCGGCGCGGGCGACGATTAATTGAGCGCTCGTCTCAGCAAGACCGCACGCGACCGAGGCCACCGTGAAGACGATGATGCCCCAGGTATAAATCCGTCGCCGCCCGAACACGTCGCCCATGACCCCGCCGACCAAGAGGAGCGCAGCCAACATGAGTGCGTAAGATTCCATGATCCACTGAGCATCGCTTGCGCTGGCTTTCAGATCAGTTTGCAGCAAGGGAAGGACGACGTTCACCACCGTGCCGTCAATAAACACCATGCTTGAGCCCAAAATGGTCGCTGCGAGAACGAACGGCTTGTGTGATTGTTTGCAGGGCGCCGCGGTCGCCCGGGCGATGAGGCCGCGTTCGCAAGGGCTCACGACGGTGTTGGTCATGAGGCAAGTCTAGTCAGTCGGTCTATCGGAGAAAAGAAAGATCGTTGGCCGATACGGTCGCCGCAAACCAAGTCAAATTCTAATGCCACCTTTCCGCGATTTCGATTACTGTGCCATCGGGATCCGCTACAAATAGATTTTTCGAATTGATGGTTTCTCCATCCGATCCACGCACGCTGAACGGTGCAACATCTTGAATGATCGTGGCGCCGGCGTCCTTTAAGTCCTGTGCAACGCTCTCCACGTCGGTCACCTCAATCATCAGAACGACGCTGCCGTCCCAAATGGTGTCGATGCCGACCGGGTCACCGCGCTCAAATCCAGTGTCATAGTGCAGAAGGCCGATCATACCAATTCAAGGGTCGATGCCGCGCATAATGACCATGCGGCTACCCTTTGCCACTTCTTGCAAGGGAAGCGGCGTCTCGAAGTTTTTCTCGGGCTCAGCTTCGAAAATGCCGTCGTACCAGACTTCAAACCCGATCTGTTCGTAGAACGAAATAGAGTTTTTGATATTTCCGACCAACAGAGTCGCGCGGCGCATTCCGGGTAGATCGTCCGCAAGAGCGGTGGGCATATTGATTGTGCCGGAAGCTAGTAGGAAAAATCCGACGATCATTCCAACCAAATAACTTTTCCTGCCCGCGCTCTCGAGATCTAGCAACATGAATCGCTCGAGTCTTCGAAGTTTCGATAGGTTGCGCCTTTGAGCTCGACCGGCGTGCGCTCACGGGGACGCTGACGGTCAAATGACTTTGCGTCTTTAGGGGGAATTTCAACCGCGGGCGACACTTGAATCAACTGTTCGTAGTATGGCTCCTTGCTCAATATTGAATGAGTTTTTTCGCAAATCGCTGTGGGTACACCGCGCTCAAACCGAGAGCCGTCGTCGTCACGGACTTCACGCCACGGTCCTTTATAAATGACCGCTTGATTGCGTTCGAGGCTGGCACCGTCCTTGCCTTTGTATGCGGAGACGGTCAATGAGCGAAATTCGATGCCTTCGACGACTTGCCACGGCTCTTCGTCCCGCGCTTCAATTCGAATGCCGTAAAAGCCGGCGTCTTCAAATGTTTTTAAGAAGTCGCGTTCTTGATAGGCACCCGAAATGCATCCCGACCAAAGTTCCGGATCGTTGCGTAATCGTTCGGGAACTTGTTCGTCGGAGACTATGTCCGAAATTGCCACGCGGCCGCCGCGTTTGAGCACGCGGAACATCTCTGTAAACAGTTGCGCCTTATCTTCAGCGCGCACCAAGTTCAGTACGCAATTCGAAATCACAATGTCGACGGCCTCATCGGCAATCATGGGCGTGTTCATCGCCAGACCGTCACGGAATTGTTCGAACGATCGATAGTCTTCGGAGCTTGAGATTGGATTAGCCTTGATCCATTGATCGAGCGCTTCATAGTCGATACGCAAGTCTTGGATTTTGCCGTAGTGAAATTCGACATTGTCCCAACCGACGCTCTCGGCAATTGCAGGCCGATGCTTGCGCGCGAGATCGAGCATCGCAGGATTAAAGTCGACGCCGATGACGCGGCCCGTTGCGCCGACGACTTGCGAGGCAATGAAGCAGATCTTGCCGCCGCCACAGCCCAAATCGAGCACGATGTCGCCTTCCCTTAGGTGCTTCGACGGATCGCCACAGCCATAGTCTTTTTCAATAATTTCGTTGGGGATGACTTCGAGAAATTTCGGATCGTAGTCGACGGAGCAACAAAGTGTGGGCTGAACCGCCTCCGATGCTTCGGCGTAGCGCTCCAATACTTCTCTTTCAGTGTCGATTTTGATGTTCATCCATTCCCTCGCGTGCATATGTGGTTTGCTTATGACTAACTCAGCCCATGACGCCTGTGCTCGTCAAGAACCAATAGATAATTGCGGAAAACGTTAAGGCAGCTGGAAGTGTCAAGACCCAGGCCGTAAGAATTCCGGAGAGCAACGTCCAATTTGCATTTCTCTCCGCAACTCCGATTCCCATGATGGCGCCAACCGAAACATGGGTTGTCGAGACCGGCAGTCCCCAACGGGAGGCAAAAATCACTAAAAGGCTCGTGACCACGTTGGCCAGCGTGCCCCGTCCTGGCGACAATTTGGTAATGCGATGGGACATCGTCTCTGCCACATGGCGTGCATGAGCCAATCCACCGAGCGCCATAACGACCGCGACGGCAAAGGTACTTACGCCTAGATCGAATGCACCGGCGGCCATAACAATGCCGACAATTTTCGGCGTGTCATTTAGACCGCGGGCAAATCCGACTGCGCCCGAACTCAAGAAATGAAGAATGTCGGCTGACCGTGACATTGAATCTTCAGCGATGTTGGCCGCAATCGGGGAAGTGATTTCATCTGTTAACGTATCTAACCCGTTGCGGCGCATTCTAGTCCACGATGCGGCGCGCGCCAGAAGTGGAAACTCGGGAAGGTTACCGATCCAATCGTCAAGCGCTGGCATAAGCACCAAGCGGCGCACCAAGGGATAGACGCATCCAATCAGTACAATGGGAATGAGTGGGCCTAAAGCCAAAGGTAGAACAAAGCTCTGACCCAGTTGTTCGAAGTTCAAGTCAAATCCCACGGCGGCCATTCCGGCGCCAACAATGCCGCCGACTAAGGCGTGCGTAGTGGAAATCGGAATGCCTCGAAGGGCCGTAAGGAATACAGTTAGTCCGGCGCCGGTGATAACAGCCATCAAAAACGGAGGAGCACCGACCAATGTATCGGGCACCAGACCCTTGCCGCTAAAAAGTCTGAGTAGTTCTTCGGCGAAGACGGCCGCGGCCATCGAACCAGCAAACGTACTTATGGTTGCCCAGGCAAGCGCCTGTTTGAAAGTTGCCACACCGGCGCCATAAAGCGTCGCAACCCCCTTGAAGTTGTCATTGGCGCCATTGGCATAGCCCAAAAAAAGGGACGCCCCAAAAATAGTCATGATCTCTGTCATGTTTTGGCCTTGAATGGGTGCAAGCGTTGTCACTGGCCTTGACCAAGGGAGCCTAGGCGTTTGGCGGAATTCTTGCCAAACACCGGGCTTCAAGACTTCGTGAGGGACTAGGAGGGGGACCACCAACCGGGCGCACATTTCGCCCAACTCGCGGCCGAGATTAGGCTAAAATTCCGTGCAACGATCAAACGACATCAAAGGGATGACATCAACATGAGACGCGTTCTCGTCTGGATTATCGCGCTGGCCATTATTGGGGGCGGAGGATACGGCATTTTTCAATTTTGGGGTTCGCAACCGGTCAAAGAAGAACAAGTGACGCGCGCGCCTGCGGTCGCCGATGTCGAGATTCAAACAGCGGCGTCGGAGCCAGTGCGGGAAGCCATTGAAGCGCCGGAAGATCGCTTCGTGTTCAAGCGATTGAATATCAGCACGGCGGAAGAGTTGCCGGAAGCCTGTTTGGTCTTTTCTGATTCGTTGGATGCGTCGGGGTCGACGCGCTACGAAGACTATTTGCGTTTCGATCCGGAGATTGAGCCGGGATTAGTTGTTCGCGGCGAGCAACTCTGCATTCAGGGCCTTCAATTTGCATCCAAGTATCGCGTAGATGTTCGCAAAGGCATGCCGTCTGCGGATGGCGAGCTGCTCGCATTTGATGAAGATATTCCATTGGAGCTGCAAGACCGACCCTCAATGGTTCAATTCGGCGCCGGACTCATTTTGCCGAAAGAAAGCGCCGACGGTGTTCCAGTTACAACTGTGAATGTCGAACTCCTGGACATCAAAGTCTTACGCGTGGGAGACCGCCTGCTTTCTCAATTGCGAACAGGTTTGATCGACGAACGCAGCCTTTATTCCTACGACACGTATGAAATTGAAAATGAAAAAGGCGAAGTGGTCTGGGAAGGCGAAATGGTAGTCGACAGTGCAAAAAATGAAAGCGTGCAGACCATATTTAATGTGCGCGACGCCGTTGTTGATTGGCGGCCGGGCGTCTATCTCATTCTTGCAACCGATTCTGCGGAGAAGGAACAGATTCAGCGTCAAAGTTATTATTATGGCGCAACTGCCGCTCAATGGATTATCGATTCCGACATCGGGCTGACAACTTTTCGCGGAGATGACGGTCTCCATGTTTTTACTCGGTCATTCCAAACGGCAGAGCCGATTAGGGGCGTCGAGCTTGCGCTTATTGCACGCAACAACGAAGAACTTGCGCGGGTAAGGACTGGTGAAGACGGCAGCGCACATTTTACAGCACCTTTGCTAAGAGGCGCGGGCGGCTCAGAGCCTGTCGCCGTCATGGCCTATGGCCGCGATCAGGATTTCAACTATCTCGACTTGCGCCGGCCGTCATTCGATTTGACCGATCGTGGTGTTTCCGGACGCGCGATCCCTGGATCAGTGGATGCTTATTTGTATACTGATCGCGGTATCTATCGGCCGGGCGAGCGTGTTCATCTCATTACCATGCTGCGCGATCCTGACGTCATAGCGCTAGATGATTTGCCACTGTCAATTTCACTGCTGCGGCCGGACGGCATTGAATACCGAAAGTGGACCTCGACCGATCAAGAATCAGGAATCGATTATCTTGAAATTCCGCTGAGTGACTCGGCGCCGCGTGGGCGATGGCAAGCGGTCGCCTATGTCGATAGCAGTGGAAGTCCGGTCGGGCGCGCAAGTTTCGACGTTCAAGACTTTGTTCCTCAACGATTGGCGGTCGACTTAAACACGCAAGCGGTCATCTGGGAGCCCGCAACAGAATTGGCGGTCGATGTGATGAGCCGATTCCTTTATGGAGCGCCCGCGTCGCAGTTGGGAGGCGAGGCTGAACTTAAGATCATGGTCGACCCAAATCCGTATCCGGACTATCCCGGTTACCGATTCGGCCGTATCAAAGAAATGTACCGGGACAGTTTTACCGAACTTGATCTTCCCGAGACCGACGACGAAGGCAAGACCATCGTTCTCGGCGAAGTCCCCATATTGGAGCAGACCACGCTGCCGCTGCGCGCGCGGTTGCGCGTCTCGGTTTATGAACCTGGAGGACGAGTTACACAAAACGAAATTTATCGACCGGTCCGAACAAGCGAAGCGATGATTGGCATCCGGCCAAATTTCGATGGTGATCGCGTCCGGGAAAATACACCCGCCGATTTCGAAATCGTGATGCTGAACAAATTCGGCGATCGGAGGGGCAGCTCGGGTCTCTCCTACCGCGTCATTCGCGAAGAGACACATTATCAATGGTATCAAGTGAATGAGCGCTGGCAGTACGAAGTTATTGTCCGCGAACGCGAGCTGGATGCGGGAACTCTCGACATCGGTTTAGAAGAGCCTGCAAGAGTCTCTCAAGTGTTGCCCTGGGGGCAATACCGGCTCCTCGTCACTGACTCCGACAATCAAATTGCGAGCAGCGTGCGGTTCTATGTGGGATGGGGTGGCTCGTCGCCGCAAGGACGTCCCGATCGTGTTGCCGTCAGCTTGGACAAAGAAACCTATTCGCCGGGCGATGTTGCAATGCTTGACGTGCGACCGCCGGTTGCCGGCAAGGCTTTGCTCGTCGTCGCCAGCGATCGCATTCATGAGACTCGTCTGCTCAACCTGAGCGAAGACGGTGGGCAAGTCGAAATTCCTGTCTCACAAGATTGGGGCACCGGCGTATACGTTTTAGTGAATGTCTACAAGCCGCTTGGCCCGAATAGCCCGCAAGGGCCCGTCCGTTCAATCGGATTATCTTGGCTTGGGATCGATCAGAGTGAACGTACGCTTTCCGTTGACTTCGAGGCCCCCGAGCGCGTGATCCCTCGTCAAAAAATTAGCATCCCGATCAAAGTTAGTGGTCTTGCCTCCGGTGAACCAGCTTATGTAACCCTTGTTGCGGTTGATGTAGGAATTCTTCAGCTTACGAAGTTCCAGTCACCTTCGCCGCAAGACTTTTACTTTGGCAAGCGGCGTCTGGCGGTCGACATCAGAGACGACTATGGGCGCCTTATCACCGATGCTGACGGCGCGATGGGTGAAATACGCGCAGGCGGCGACGCGATTGGCGGGGCGGGATTATCAGTCGTGCCCACCAAGACCGTCGCACTGTTCTCCGATATTGTGACTCTTGATCGCAATGGTGAGGCGGAAATTGAACTCACGAGTCCGGACCTTGTTGGCGAGTTGAGACTCATGGCCGTCGCCATGAGTTCAGAAAGAGTTGGCAGCGGTGAGCGGCCACTCACAGTGCGTGACGACGTGGTCGCCGATATGACGCTGCCGCGCTTTTTGGCTCCTGGCGACAACAGTCAAGCGACAGTCTTATTGCACAATGTTGATGGACCGCCGGGTGACTACAATCTCAGAGTTTCTGTGATTGAAGCTGTCAGTACCGAAGGCAGCAACGAATTTGTTCAGAATGTTTCGCTCGCCGAGGACGAGCGCACGTTGCTGAAATTACCCGTCGATGGCGTTGAGCCTGGTATCGGCACAATATCGCTCATTCTAGAAGGACCCAATGATTTCCGGATCAACCGAAATTGGCCCATCGAAGTGCGTCCAGCCCAATTGCCGGTCTCAAACGAAATTGTTGAGCTGATGGCTCCGGGCGCAACGGTCGAACTGACAGCGGCGCAAGTCGAGCATTTCTATGACGACACCGCTTCTCTAGCGATGAGCATTTCGAGCACGCGGGGCACCGACGTGCCTGGGCTGTTGCGTTGGCTCGACCGCTATCCTTACGGCTGCCTCGAGCAAACTGTCAGCCGTGCATTTCCATTGCTTTATTACAATGACTTGGCTTTGCTGAGCAGCTTGGAAACCGACGAGGCTTTGTCGTTACGCATACAGAGAGCGGCCGATCGCGTCGTTGATTTGCAAACCCCCAACGGCGGCTTTGGCATGTGGGGTCCTTGGGACTACGAAGCCAACGCATGGCTCAGCGTGTTTGCTATCGATTTCTTGACCCAGGCCAAGGCGCAAGATCATGTTGTGGCGACGGATGCTATTGATCGCGGCCTAAATTGGCTGAGACAAATGGCGGGCCAGAGTTACCGCGAGCGCTGGGCGCGCTCTTACGCCTACTACGTGTTGGCGCGGGAAGGGGCAATGAATGCCGGCGATCTCCGGTATTTTGCGGACACCGAACTCAACTCCATTGAGAATCCACTGAGTGCTGCGCACTTAGCTGCGGCTTTGGTTGAAATCGGAGACCGCGCGCGGGCGCGCCTCGCATTCGATCGCGCGCTTGCGCTTTCGGTCGGTGAAGAATCGGCAGTCTACGAGCCTACGCCTTACGGATCCCGACTGAGGGATCTTTCCGGTGTCATCGCTGTTGCTGCATCCGTCGATGAGACGCGTGTGTTGCCGGCAGTGTTCGATGTTGTAGATGATCTCGACAATCGGCTCGAGTACACAACGACCCAAGAAAAAGCATGGATGCTTTTTGCTGCTCACGAGCTAAGTGATTCTGCTGGACGGTTGGATCTTGATATTTCGGGATACGACGTTTCCGGTAACAGCGATCCGGTTTTCATTACGCCGTCAATAAATGAGTTGGCCGGTGGCGTTTCGGTCTCAAACTCGGGTGATCGCGATATCTGGCGCACAGTAACTCTCGCCGGTGTCCCAAAAGAGCCACTAGGACAACAGTCAAGCGGCGTGACGTTGCGCAAATCCTATCTTTCGCTCGACGGTAGTCCGGTTAATCTGTCTTCGGTCAAACAAAATGATCGATTGGTCGTTCTTCTCAATGGACAGATGAATGATGACACCTATCGTGAAATGATCGCCCTTGATCTCCTGCCTGCAGGCTGGGAAATCGAAGGCCTATTGAAACCGGAAGATACAGGCTATCTCTGGCTACCGCCGCTGACCGCAACCACGATGAGCGAAGCGCGCGACGATCGCTTTGTCGCTGCCTTTAATATCGGTTCGCGATTCCGCGAGAGTCCTGAAGATAAAGAACGCCGTCAACCGCGATTTACGCTCGCCTACTTAGTTAGAGCGACTACCCCCGGAACTTTCGTATTGCCTGCCGCCCGCGTCGAAGACATGTACGGCCCGCGAATCTTTGCACGAACCGATGAGGGCCGGCTCGTGGTTACGGAAGCTCAGTAGTGAAGACCGGCGTCATCAAATACTTAGCGCGGAGCCGTTGGGCCTTCGGGCTGGGCGGTTTTGCGTTGTGGCTTGCCGGTGCGCTTCTTCTTGGTGATCGACTCTATCCGCCTAGCCTCGCAAGGTTTCGCGATGTGTCTACCGTCGTCGTCGATAAAGACGGACAGATTCTCAGGGCTTTTTTGAGTGACGACGACAAATGGCGCTTGCCGGTAGAACGGGCTGACGTCGATCCTCACTATTTGGAAATGCTGAAAGCCTACGAAGACAAAAGATTTGATCGCCATTGGGGTGTCGATCCGCTTGCGCTCACTCGAGCGGTAGCGCAATGGGCGGTCAACGGCCGTGTCATTTCCGGTGCGTCGACGCTGACGATGCAAACTGTCCGCCTACTCGAGCCGCGACCGCGTACATTGCGCTCAAAGATGATCGAGATCGCGCGTGCGATGCAGTTGGAAGCGCACTACGACAAGGATGAAATCCTCGAATTTTACCTCACGCTTGCGCCTTTTGGCGGTAACTTGGAAGGCGTTCGAGCAGCGAGTCTTAGCTATTTCGAAAAAGAACCCGCGCGATTGACTTTGGCGGAGGCGTCGTTGTTGGTGGCTCTGCCGCAATCGCCCGAGCGCCAGCGGCCGGACCGCAATCACATTGCAGCCAAAGAAGGCCGGGCAAAAGTTATTGCCAGTTTGCTCGACCGGCATTTCATTTCTTCCGGAAGAGCGGGAGAGGCGTTAGGCGAGCGTATACCGAGATCGAGGCTGCCGTTTCCTTTGCTGGCACCGCGGCTTGCACGTCATCTCGCGACAGAACACGATGGCCCGATCGTCCGCACTCGAATTGATGGCAATGTACAGAAAGCGCTGGAAGAGGTCATTCGGTCTGAGTCTGAATGGTATGACGATGGTGCGAGCATTGCTGTCGTTATCATTGAGAACGTGTCTCGTGACTTAATCGCCTATGCGGGGGGTGGCGACTTCTGGGCGCCGGCCGGCCAAGTGGACTTGGCTCGCGCTGCGCGGTCTCCGGGATCAGCCCTAAAGCCCTTTATCTACGCCCTTGCCTTCGATGATCTTACGGTACATCCCGAGACGCTCATCGAAGACCGGCCCATGGTGTTTGGGGATTATGCCCCGCAAAACTTCGATCGCAATTATCAAGGCACGGTGTCGCTGCGCCAAGCTCTGCGTCAATCTTTGAACGTACCTGCGGTGGCTTTGTTGGACCGAGTTGGTCCAGTTCGGCTTTCTTCCTCCTTTAGCGACGCGGGCGCGCGCCTATCTTATGCACGCGCGGGGACAGCGCCTTCGCTTCCGCTCGCCCTTGGCGGCGTCGGCATCAGCCTTTTGGACCTCACATCTCTCTATACGATATTAGCCAATGGCGGCGAAATGGCGCCTGTAACTATTTCTGACTACGACACACCCAAACAACCGCGACAGCTTATCAGCCAGGCGGCTGCATGGTACGTCAGTGAAATTTTGCGCGGCAGCCCAATGCCTGACGGTTGGGCACAACGGTTTGGCATTGATCGGTGGCGGCACGTAGCTTTCAAGACCGGTACGTCTTACGGGTTTCGAGATGCCTGGTCGGCTGGCTACTCAGGTAGCTATACAGTTGGCGTCTGGGCCGGCCGAGCCGATGGCAGCGCACGCCCGAGATACTTTGGCCGCAATACCGCCGCGCCGATCTTGTTGCGCGTTTTTGATCTCTTGCCGGCGGAATCGAGATCATTTTTGCCGCGTCCTGAAAACGCCTTAAAGGTGAATGACCGGAGGGAGCTACCGGCGAATATGCATCGTTTCCGCGCGCGAGAAGTTTCCCAAACGGCGCGCTCAGAAAAGACACCACCGCCACCGGTCATTCGGTTTCCGGCCAATGGCGTCACGGTTGCGCTTTCCCGGGCGGGGGAGGACGCGACGCTCGCTTTGAAAGCGGTCGGAGGCGCCCGGCCTCTCCGCTGGCTGGTTAACGGTGACATTCTTCCACAAACCGCCTTTTTGGAGACGACTTTCTGGCAGCCTGAAGGGCTTGGTTTTGCCGAAGTTGTCGTCGTTGATGCGCTCGGGCGCAGCGCTAAAGCGAATATTCGCCTGCGTGAGCCGCACTGATATTGCTCGCGCCTTCCGCAAGTCTAAGTAGGCGATAGAGCTAACGCTCTCGCTTAATTCATGTTAGGGTCGTCCCTGGGGAGCGTACGAAGCGTGAGTGCAACAGTATGCCTATTATAATTGCGATGGTGCTGGCGTTGTTATTGGGTGCATCGGTTGCGGCTTTTACAAGCGGACTTGCATTCTAGGCGTCAAGTAAGATTTGGGTCATCGATTGCATCTAGTGAGTCGGCTTTGTCGTCAGGCCGCGCTTTGATTTCAAGGGGCGGTTTTTCTAGTCAAAGGCCGTACTCTCCATCACTCATCAAGTTTGTGATCTGCTAAGCTGTCAGGCCAGCCAATCGTTGGCCACATATTGATAGAGGCGGAATTTCCAAACTATTTTCACTCAAAATCCCAAGCTATAGGTTTCGCGATGAACGAACAGTCCCGCACCAACTCTCACCTCATTGAAGAGCTGCAAAGCATCCTTGGATCGGAAAACGTGATTACCGACGAGGTCGAACGCCGCGCTTACTCGAGTGACGTCTATTCGTCGGGCATAACTTGTGCGGCCGTCATTAGCTCTACAGACAAACACAAATTAGCAAAAGCAGTGTCCTTTGCGACGCGGGAAGGCTTTGCGGTATTTCCGCGCGGAGGCGGCATGTCTTACACCGGCGGCTACATACCCACGCGCGAAGCCAGCATCACAGTTGACATGTCTCATCTCAACCGAATTCTCGAGGTCAATGAAGAGGACATGTATATCACCGTAGAAGCTGGCGTGACGTGGAAGCAAATTTACGAGGAGTTGACGCCGCGAGGGCTGAGGCTACCTTTTTTTGGAACATTTTCGGGTTCAAAGGCGACGGTTTGCGGCGGTCTCTCAAACGGCGCATTGTTTATGGGGACTGGACGATACGGTACTTCGGCTGAAACTGTATTGGGTCTTGAAGTCATGTTAGCGGACGGCACGATTGTTAAGACCGGTCAGGCCGCTTTCAAGAATGTGTCCAAACCCTTCTACCGTTCGTATGGTCCGGATTTTACGGGTCTGTTCGTTCATGACACGGGCGCTCTTGGCTTGAAAACTCAAGCAACTCTTCGTTTGATGCAAAAGCCACCCCACACGGATTACGCCTCGTTTACGTTTAAAGGAATTGAAGCGGCCGCCCATGCTCTGTCTGGCGCCGGTCGCAGCGGCGCTGTGGAGGAGGCCTACGTATTTGATCCGGAAACGACGGCTAAGAATTTGGAGAGTTTTGGCTTTACAGAAGACCTCAAAACTTTAGCTGGTGTCGTCAAAGGCCAATCGAGTTTGGCCAAAGGTATAAAAGAGGGTGCCAAACTTGTCGCCGCAGGGCGAAGTTTTATCGACGGCGATGTGTACTCGCTTCATGTAGTTTGTGCAGGCCGCTGCGAGGCGAGCGTTCAGACGGATCTCGATATCTGCCGGCAAATCGCCAAAAACCACGGTGGTGAAGAGATCGAGAATTCAATTCCCAAAGCGGCACGCGCCAACCCGTTCCCGCCACTAAACGGCATTTTGGGACCGGACGGAGAGCGCTGGGCTGCGATCAACGCAAAAGTAGCTCACTCGGATGCCCATGATCTCATTCGTGCGGTTGATGAATTCTTTGAGCCCTATCGGGACGAGATGGCAAGCAAGGGCGTCAAGATGAGCAGACTCCTGATCGCCATTTCTACTCATGCGTTCAGTTTTGAGCCTGTGTTTCGTTGGTTCGATGAGTGGCTACCGCTGCATGAACGCACACCTGAACCAAGCCATTTGAAAAAGCTCGAGCGGCATAAGCCCAATCCTGAAGCCCGCGCACTTGTAGATGATCTGCGCGCTAAGTTGGTCGATTTGTTGGCGGAGAAAGGTGCGGCTTTCAACCAAATCGGGAAGACCTATCCCTATATGTCCATGCTTGATCCGAATACAGCGCGAATTCTCAAAGCGATCAAGGCTGAGACCGATCCCGAAGGCTTGATCAATCCGGGCGCGCTTGGTCTTAGTTGAGCGCTCATTCCTAATTATTCGAATTGGAGTTACTTCAATGCGCGACATTGGTCGTATTTTTTCGATTACGCTCGTTTTTGCCGCAATTGCTGTCGCCGGAGCGTCGCCAGCGTTGGCGCAAAGCGACGAAGCGAGCGCGGGGCAAACGGTTCTTGTGGCGGGCGCGAGCGGCCGTACGGGTCGGTTCATAGTCGCGCAATTCGTTGAGGCCGGTTATGACGTACGCGCGTTGACCCGCGACGCTGCGCGTGCCAAGGAAAAAACCGGCGAAGATTACGATTGGATCGCGGGTGACGTCAGAGACATTGATTCGCTGCGCGTCGCACTCCAAGGCGTCGACAATGTTATTTGCGCCATCGGATTTGCCCCAGGCGAGAAAGATGCTGCTAATTTTCCGGAGTTCTTGGAGTATGGCGGGGTAAAAAATCTTGTGGACGCAGCAAAAGAGAACGACGTAAAACATTTTTCGCTTATGTCATCTGCGGGTGTTACCCACGAAGACCACTTGCTCAATCGCTTGGCCAACAACGTCTTGGTGTGGAAGAAGAAGGGTGAGGACTATTTGCGCGACAGCGGCCTTAACTACACAGTTGTCCGCCCCGGTGGCCTTCAGGATTACCCTCATGGTGAGTTCGGCATTTATTTTGACCAAGGTGACCTTGAATTGGGCAGTCAGATTTCGCGACATGATGTGGCCGCAGTCCTTGTTGCTTCACTGAGCAATCCTGATGCTGAGGGAAAGACGTTTGAAGCATTCAATTATCTTGCAAACAAGAACGATCGCTGGAAAGACGAGGGCTTTGCAGCTGTGACGCCAGACAATTAATCACGGGCTGTTCGGGGGCGCCTGTTGTGCAGTCCTGCAAAAATGAGCCCCAATGTGGCGAGGATGGGCCCAAGACTTTCGTCTTGAAGTTCACTCCATTGCGTCGCCTCAGCACCATCAATGGCAATGCCGGCAATGCGCGCAATGACGACCAGTCCCCCCATGATGAGAACGATAAATAGACCTGGAACGGCCCACGCTTTCCGGCTTGCGGCGATCAAACCGATCGCACCAACTCCTAGAAAGAAGCCGCCCCAAGTGCGAATGGCCGTTATGCCGGTGGGCGATATCAGTTCGAATCCCAGATTTTCCATGAGCATGGGTTGGGTTAAAAGGATCTGGCCGACAAAGACAAAGATCAAGGCGTCGAGTGCGAGAAATATGCGGGCGATCCACAAAAGCATTTCACTCGTTCCTGCAATTAGAAAATCTATCTCAGTGCCGGGATAACGCGCTCGCCAATCAGCTTAATCGATTGGGGCACATGTTTGCGAAGCTCGAGCGACAGTTCAGTTATGCCGACTTGCTTGAGCTCGTGAAGATGCTCAATAATGTGATCCAAGTCGTTGACATCTCCTGTCAGTGTCAGTTTATCGACACACACGTCGAGTAAACTGTCCGGTACGCCCTCTACTGAATCCGTTCCCCTTACAGACATCTCATATATTTGCGGCATATGAGCTATAAGGATATCGAATTCATCGTCGCTGATGATTTCTTCCATCATGTATTTACGAAACATGGCGCGAAAGCCGATCCATCGTTTGGCTTCCTTCCGCGCTTCTTCCTTGTCATCGTAGACGTACCACGCCATAAAGTTATTGATCCGAAAGTCCGCGGGATCGCGATCCACTTTTTTCAATCGCTTCATAACGATGTCGATCGCGCCCTTTGAAAGCGTCGGCGAAAGATCGCTCATCATTATGCCATCGGCGATGCCTGCCGACATGTATAACATTTGAGGCCGATTAGCGGCGGCGTAAACGAGGGGGGCGGGAGCTGTCGCCCAATAGGGATCGTAGTCCTTGATTTGATAGAGCTCACCTTCATAGGTAAACGGCCGCTCACCTGACGCGCCTTTCACCATTTCGAGACATTCGCGCACGACGCGTACACGTTTTTCAAACGGTACGCCAAGCGCCATAACAACTTCGCCACCGCCGCCGATTACAGTTTGCGCCCGGCCGCCGGCGATTTCATTGAACGTCAATAAGCCCATGGCAACACGGAACGGATGTTGTTCGTAAGCGTTGAGTGCAATCGGGCCAAGCCGAATCTTGCTTGTTGCGGCTGCCAATGCCGCCATATTGGTGAAGGGTTCGCGCCCGTCGAGATAGCTCGAATTCCAAATGCCGCGGATGCCATTTTCCTCTGCAAGAACCCCAAGTTCCTTCAGCTCATTTGGGCTTAAATGAGAATCCAAAATGATGTCGATGTGCATGGCTGCCTCCCTAAGTGTTGTTTCTAGAGTATGAACGTTCATGGCATTGATCTGCAATATTGATCATCAAGCGTTGGTCCACGCCCTCAAGCGCGTCGCCGGTTTGAAAGACTTTAGACATTGTTAAGGTCTGAGCTATCGATCCACTCCGAGCATTTATTAAACGGTAATTAGCCAAATGCGAGAATGAACGATTGGTCAATCTCGCCATAAAGCTAATTAAGGTCGTCTCGTGCGTCTGGTTTGGAAACTATCTTCTGTCTTGCTTGGCACGCTCGTGCTTTTGTCGCTGCTCATTTTTGCTGTGATGAGAGTGGCGATTCTGCCGAAATTTTATGAACTCGAGGACTTACAGGCCGAGCAAAATGTATCTCGCGTCTTTCAAGCTTTTGCCGCTGAATCCAGATCCATGTCTCGTGTTGCCACTGACTATGGCCAATGGGATGAATCTTACAAATTCATACAAGGCCTCAATCCAGATTTCGTCGAAGTTTCCTTAGGCACTGGTGTTGCGAGCAGTTTAGACGTCAATGTTGTCTTTCTTGTCGATCGATCAGGCAAGGTATGGTGGTCGGAATTTCTTGGACTGACCGTAACTGCCGAACTTATGTCTGCCGACTTAGTAGCCGCCGTATTTCCAAATGGCTTCAGCTCAATAAATGCAATGTCGCAAGACACAAGTATTGAGGGCCTAATCCAAACATCGGCAGGACCAATGATCGTGGGGGGATCGCCAATCTTGGAAACAGGGGGCGGCGGCAATCCAGCAGGAGCAATCATTTTTGGTCGAACTTTAAACAAGGAGTTTGTTCAAAGCGTACAGGACCAAACAAAACTCAAGTTCAGCGTTAAAGGCATTGAAGAGAAGGATGCAGCCGCAGATTTTCCGGAGGCAATGAAGGATTTGAAGTCTGGATCAACTGCGGTAATCAGAAAGCAAGATTCCGAATTCATTTCCGTCCTTTCCTTATTTCAAGGCATATCAGGCGAGGATATTGCCCTTCTTCAGGTGCAAGTTCCTCGAACCATCTCATCGATCGGAGTTTCAAGTATGTGGACAGCGTCGCTGTTGCTTGTCGCTGCCTCATTAATTGCGACGGCCGTTGGCGCCATCGCAGCACGCCGTATTGCGCTCACGCCTTTGGCGCGATTGACGAATACAGTTGACGAAATCGTTCGTACCGGCAATCTCGACAGGCGCACGAATCTTGATAGACAGGACGAATTTGGAGTTTTGTCGAAGAGTTTTAATCGTATGCTGGATCAACTTTCTGAGACCAAAGATCGGTTGATCAACTCAAAAGAGCAGGCGGAAGCGGCAAGCCTGGCCAAGTCCGAATTTCTTGCCAAGATGAGTCATGAAATCCGCACGCCCATGAACGGCGTGATTGGAATGGCCGACCTCTTGTTAAAGACTGAACTTAACGACAGACAAACTAAATTTCTCAAAACGATAAAAGTCTCTGCTGATAGTCTTCTCGGCGTAATTGACGATGTCTTGGATTTTTCAAAAATTGAAGCTGGAAAACTTGAGCTTCAGCCGGCGACCATACAGTTGCAGTCTTTGATCGATGACACTATTCAGATGTTCTCTCAGCTGGCGGCGGAGAAGAATGTAGAGCTCGGTTATGCGATCACTTCAGTTGTGCCAAAGTGCCTTGTGGGGGACCCGCATCGCGTACGCCAGATCCTGGTCAACCTCATTGGTAACGCCCTCAAATTTACGGAGAGCGGCGTTGTATCTCTAAATATTTCTCTCGATTCTTACGAAACAGAGTCTGTGATCGTACGCTTTCAAGTTCGTGACACAGGCGCGGGTATTGCACTTAGCATTCAAAAGAGGCTGTTTGATGCGTTCGAGCAGGCAGACAATTCGTCAACCCGCGCATTTGGCGGCACGGGCCTCGGGCTCACCATTTGCAAACAATTGGCGGAGTTGATGGGGGGTGACATTGGCGTCAAAAGCGAGTTGGGCAAGGGGTCTACTTTTTGGTTTACCGTCAGATTCTTGCGTGCGCCTGAAAAATCAGAAATCAATGAGGAAAGAATAAGTGGATCTGACGAATTGTCGGACCCACAGAGTATTCCAAACTCACTTCGCGTACTCGTTGCAGAAGACAATCCGGTCAATCAGCTTGTCATCGAAGAACATCTTCAAAGCATGGGATGTGAATCCACAATCGTCGACAACGGTCAGTCTGCCGTTGAAGCGATTAAGAACAGCAAATTCGATCTTGTGCTTATGGATGTTCAGATGCCACTGCTGGACGGACTGGAGGCGACCACACGAATTCGCGATTTGGAGAAGACGACCGGCTTAAGGAAGCGGCTTCCGGTCATTGTGCTCACGGCTGAGGCCATGCGGGGCGATCGCGAAAAATGCCTGGAATCTGGCATGGACGATTATTTGGCCAAACCCATTGACCCCATCGATCTCGCAAGGCTTCTCAGAAAATGGGCGCCCGATGCTTCGCCCTCGATGACTGGTCCCAAACGTGAGCTGACACCGCAAAATCCAACGAATTCAAAATCGTCTCGCTACGTTTCATAAGTCAGCTGCCAAAGGCGCTGAAACCATATGTCTATCGAACAAATATGACCGGCTTCATCTGTCTTAAAGTTTCGTTAATGAAAGCCGCACATCGATCTGAAGTGTGTTCCGCTTAACGTCAGATTTACCATAAGCCCCGTACACTTTCCCTAAATCTACCCGCACAGCTGAGGATCAAGTCATGGGTGCTTTCGAAAGTCTCACGCCGGAAATGGAAGAATTGAGAAATGAAATCGTTTCCAATGGAATTGATGCAGACGAAGTTTTGCGGCTGCGCAAAGAAGTCTTTGCCGACGGACTTGTTAGCATCGAGGAAGCAAATCTGCTGTTTTATCTCAATGCGAATTCACAGGCAGGCAATAGCGAAGAGTGGCCCGAATTCTTTGTCGAAGCGCTGACGGATTTCTTTGTCTGGAAACAGGATCCGGTTGGATATTTGAGCCAGGAGAGCGCCGACTTTCTGGTCAACGAAATTACACGCGACGGAAAAATTGACAACAAGACCGAATTTGCTTTGCTTTCCAATGTAATCGGACATTTGAGAATAGCACCTGAGAGCGTGGCAACGCTCGCCCTTGAAGGCATCAGGGAGACCGTCTTGGGCGGCGGTTTCATTCTATTTGGTCCCGACCGGCAGTTGCCGAATGTCATTACCCAGGCTGACGTTGAAGTTATCCGCTCCGTCATTTTTTCCGGCGGCAGCGATGGTGGCCTTATGATCAGCCGCCGTGAAGCCGAGCTCATTTTCGAACTGAACGACAAGACGGTTGAAAAAGAAAACGCTTCGGAATGGCAGACGCTTTTTGTCCAGGCAATAGCGCACTACCTCATGTTTCCCACAGGCACGCCTGAAGTACCTGATCGCGAAGAGGCTCAGCGCCGCGAACAATGGCTTCAAGAACGCCGCGGTACGGGCGATCTGTTGAAACGCGTTTTTGGCTCCTTTACGTCCGGCAAAGCTATCGATGCGCTTGCGAGTGAAATAAAAGGCAGCAAAGCCGATAAGGGTGCAGCTGATCGCATTGCAGCAGCGGAGGCCTATGCGCGCGAATCCATTGTTGAATCCGAGGCCACATGGCTGATAGGACAGATCATGCAGGACGGCGTCCTTCATGAGAACGAAAAGGCGCTCCTGAACTTCATCAAGGACAATTCGCCCAACATCCATGCCTCCTTGGATTCCCTAATCGAAAAGGCAGCCAAGGCCGCCTAGTCGCGACCGCGTATCAAGTTAATCAGCGTGCTGGCACCTCGTCCGGACGTTTACTTGCGCGCGCTCATCAATCGCAAAAATGGTCGAATACTCGATAAGTCTAGCCCGCCCTGTTCGGTCGACACACAATATTCCTTGGCTTTAAGTGGAACCGTATCGAGGAAGGGAAGTGCGACTATGAATAGGCGAACTTTCTTGTCGGCGACGACGGGCATCATGGGAGGCCTAGCAATGGGAACTTCACACGCAGCCTCAGCGCTTGATCTCAGTGACCCGGAAGACGTTCTGACGGCCTTGGTGAAACTTCGAGCCCGAACCGACGGTGCACCGGCCTATTGGTGGATGAGGGGTATTCATTATGGTGTGGTCGACACCACCTATCGGCCTCTCTACGGCCTCTTGAACGGCAGTTTCCAGCGCATGGTGCCGAATGGCGATCATCGTTATGACATCACCATGTTGGAGCTCACTTACTATACCGATCTGGAGACTGGCGAAGCGCTCGAAACTTTTAAAAATCCGTACACCGAAGAAGTCGCCGAAATCCCTGTGGGTGTGTTCGGTCCAAATACAGCATTCGTCACGCTAGAAGGATTGCAGCCGCCCGAAGACTTCCCGCTGGGCGACCTTGCGTTCGAAGGACAATTGGGACCGGCTATCGTTCACGGTAATGATGTTTGGATCAGAGAAGACACAATTGTGCATATGACGCCACGGGATCCCAATGCCGATAAATTCGTAACCAATGAACTGGTGACCTATCAGGGCAGCCTTGCTGAGCTCAATGACACATCAAATCCCACGGCGAACGCGACGTTGACTTACAATACGACGTTCAATTGGCGTCCTTGGATGAAGTCAGGCGACACGCCTGGTCACGTTACAGCCAGCGCCATGGGCGGGAAGATCGACGCGGTGGAAAAGTTTCCGGCTGACTACCTTGCCCTTGCTGAGCGTTATCACCCGGAGGTCATGTCCGATCCGATTGCTGTCCTTGATGGGGGTTAGATGCGAAACGCGAAGTGATCAACCTTCATTCAAGAGATTGTAATCTTTCCAATATTTGATCTTGCCATCGCGCACAAGAAACACGCCTGTTACGTGAAACGGTGAGCGAGGGAAATTTTCACCATTAGGCAATATAAAGTGATCGATCCTCTCGTTGAAGACAAGATCACCCATGGTGTGGGATCTTTTGATTTCCCAGCGGATCTCCTTCATGCCCGCCATGAATTGAGTCATTTGTTCGCGGAATTGATCAACGCCATTGACGATAAATTGACCGCCTTCGAATACATGATATTCAATGTCGTCCGCCAAATAGGGAATGAGTTTCTCAGCGTCTCGTTCATTCCACTTAGTACAAAATTCATTGACGAAGTCTTCTCGTGATTGTTCACTTGCGGTCATCGTATATCCCATAGTTTTTTATAAGGCTGAACTATTGGTAGCAGCAAACTATGAGTGATGGTAGGTGAACATGGCTACCCGTGTTCGCCTGGTGAAGAAGAAAGTGATTGCGATCCAAAATGACAGAAACGGAAAAATCCAATAACAGTGAACCGGCGTGCATGCCGGAACCATATCTTCCAGCGGTAATCCCGACCCTCAACGGCCGCGGGTTTATGTTCGATACGCTTGATCCATATTCGCGATCGTTTGCCGACTTTGCCGGCAAGCAAAGCGATCCGGCCCTGGATATCGGGTGCGCCTATGGAGTTGCGACATTGCCTGCCCTTGAAGCTGGCGCGCACGTCGTGGCGTGCGACATGGAACAAGGACATCTTGATGTTTTGACGTCGCGCGTACCTGAGGAGCAGCGCGATCGCCTGACAACGCAAATAGGGACTTTGCCGGACGTCGATTTCGAAGCGGAGTCTTTTTCAGCAATTCTTTCATCCCGGCTTTTTCATTTTTTGACAGGGGACGAAGTCGAGCAATCGGTAACGAAGATGTTTCGATGGCTAAAACCCGGCGGAAAACTTTTCCTTGTCGTAGATTCTCCCTATATGCCGCCTTGGAATAAGTTGGCGCCGGTCTACGAAGAAAAAAAGGCAAGTGGCGAACCTTGGCCTGGTTTCATCGCCGACTATTCTCCTTTCCTTGGAAAGGACGAGAATGCCGGCAATCGGCCCCCATTCATGAACCCTCTGGATCCGGATATTTTGGAACGGGTCTGTTCTGCCAGTGGATTTGTGATCGAGCATAGCGTTTTTTTTGGCTTGCAACGAGATGGGGTTTTGTCGAACGGTAAAGAACATACTGCCTGCATTGCCGTAAAGTCGGCGTGATGTTTCGCGCCAATAACGACACTCATCGCAAAATCGGTTGGACAGCGGAGATAGGCGTCAAATGACGAAGGAATCGTATGTCGCCGCCGCAACGTTTTGGCGCGTAATGGCGTGGATCATAGTCTCCGTCCTTGCGGGATGCGCGACGCCAATTTTTTTAAATGGCTCAAGTCAACTCGTGCCTGGTGAGACTTTTCAAGACTGCGAGGCCTGTCCGTCGCTTGTGGTCGTTGAAGCGGGTGCATTTCAGATGGGCACGCCTGCCACCGAAGCCAAGCGAGAAGAGCGCGAACAGCCTCTTCACCAGGTTATTATTGATACTAATTTTGCAATGGGTCGATTTGAAGTGACATTTGACGAGTGGGATGCCTGTACAACTGCGGGACGATGTGAGGAGCATATTCCGGACGATCAAGAGTGGGGGAGAGGCAAAAGACCGGTCATTAATGTCAGTTGGGATGACGCGCACGCATATCTTGACTGGCTCAGCGACACGACTGGTCAGTCCTATCGGCTGCCAACAGAGGCGGAATGGGAATATGCAGCAAGAGGCAACACAAATACGGCGTACTCATTTGGCGACGATGAAGAAGATCTTTGTGTTTACGGCAATGCTGCCGACGCCAGTATCGAGGCGGATGAAGGTGAAGGCTATTTGCCACTCGATTGTAACGATGGCTATGGTCGGGAAACTTCACCTGTCGGCTCTTATGAGCCTAATCCGTTCGGCCTCTATGACGTGCATGGCAATGTTTGGGAATGGATGCAGGATTGCTGGAACGAAACATACGATGGCGCACCAGCAGACGGCTCTGCGTGGCTTGCAGGTGACTGTGAGCGCCGTGTACTGCGAAGCGCGTCGTGGATTGACGCAAAGGGTGGTTCTCTAAGGTCGGGGCATAGGGGCCGAATCGACGTGCCCATGCGATCGTTTAATCTCGGATTTCGTGTTGTTCGTGAGCTAGACTAGCGTGCGATCGGATGCGGATTTACTTCCAATTAAGTGAGGGAATTAGCTTTCGTGCACACACCTAACACGACGACTGCCGCTGCGATCGTGCGCCAAGTTTTACAGAAATATGGCGTAACGTCGGTCTTCGCGCTCGCCGGTGCGTCTCAGAGCTTGCTCCTTGATGAATGTGACAAAAACGACGTCCGCGTGATTTCGACGCGACATGAAACGGTAACCGTGAGTGCGGCGGACGGTTATTCGCGTGTCATGAACCGCATCGGCGTTGCCATGGTCAACGTGGATCAGGGAATTCCCAATACAATCACTGGTTTACAGGCAGCACTTGAAGCCTGTTCACCGGTGTTGCTCTTAGTTGGGCGTGAGCCGGACGGGGCGACGGAGCCGGAGCATGAAGTCGACCACGATGCGCTTTATCACGTGCGCCCCCTCGTCAAATGGGCACGCACAGTCCGCAGCGCAGCGAGGCTCGCTGAATATGTCGATGCTGCTTGCCGAAGGGCGCTGTCAGGGCGGCAGGGACCGGTCGTCGTCGCCTTTGATAAAGACTTTCTGAGCGAGATCGTCGAGCCTGCCGTCGATCTATCCGATCGGTCCGTCAATAGACCCACACCGGTCGCTTCGAAGGCAGATGTTGCGCATGCGGTCGAGCTCATGACTCATGCAGAGCGTCCGATGATTCTGGCTGGTACGGGCGCAGCCAAAGCGGGTGCGGGACCGGTCCTGCGCCGGCTCGCTGAAAATTATCGAATTCCAGTTGTTATGAGCACACTTGGCCGCGGGCTCGTCGCCGAAGATGATGAGCTGGGCTGGTCGTGGCCAGTCGCCCTACCGGCGGCGGTGCAAGCCGACTTGGTCATATGGGCGGGTATGCGTATGGGCCAACGGTTTGGCTATGGCCTTGCGCCGCGTTTTGCCGCAGACGCCAAAATGATCCAAGTGGATGTCGATGCAGATGCGCTTAGCCGCAATAGGTCCGTAGACGTGGCGTTTCATGCTGATGCCCGCCTCGCATTGGATCAAATCGAAGCGTCTCTTTCACAAAAACAACTGCCATCATTTGATCTGTGGCTTCAGGAAGCCCTGCGCGAGAGGTTGGATCGGCTGTCTGCTCCGAGGCAGAGTGATGACGGTTTGGTCGATCCTGTGCAGCTCGGCCGCGAAGTGATGAATGCCATACCGCCGGACTGCATTGTCGTAAGCGATGGAGCCAGCATTCTTGTGCGCAACTACACCACACTCAGGATCAAGAGTGAGGGTGGTTATATGGATACGTTTCCGCTGGGCTCGGTCGGAACCGGTACGGCGTTTGCGCTCGGTGCCGTCGTTGCCTCTCAAGACAAGGCTAAGGAAGCAGGTGGGGCACCGCGGCCCGTCGTTTTAATTACCGGTGATGGCGCTTTTGGATACTACGTAAGTGAGCTCGGCTCCGCGGCACTTGCCGGCTTGCCATTTGTGACCGTCATTGCCAACAACGGCGTGTGGGGCAACGAATATCATACCCAACCCTTTCAAATTGGTCGGCGCCTCAACGCTGATCTGGGAAACGTGAACTATGACATCGTGGCTCAGGGCTATGGCTGTATCGGCATGCGCGTCCAAAGCGTTGAAGATTTGCAAGCAGCCCTTAAGGATGCCTTTGAAGTACAGAGTCCCGCTGTCATTGATGTGAAAGTATCTGAGCCGCCTTTTGATCCGGACGATTTGCTTGTGCTCGCAAATGATCTTCAAGGCTATCGTTTAATGCAATTTGGAAACGACCGAGACTGATATGGAGAATAGACGTTTTCCGTATTCACCGATTGTAGAACGAGAGCCCATGCGATTTCCCGGCGGCGCGCAAATTGCTATCTGGGTGACGCCTAACATAGAACATTTTCACATTGACAAGCCGGCCATGTCGCTCGCGCCGCCGACGGCACATTTAGTGCCTGACGTTCTCAATTATTCTTGGCGCGATTTTGGTGCGCGGGTCGGTGTGTGGCGCATGATGGAGGTGATGCAACGCCATGACGTTAGAGGGACCGTCGCGCTCAACTCGGAAGTTTGCGATCACTATCCGCAAATCGTAGCAGCGGCAAAGGTGCTCAACTGGGACTTTATGGGTCACGGCCAAACGAATTCGATTCATCTTTACGATCTGGCAGAAGATGAAGAGCGGCGCATCATTTGCGACACCCTCGATAAGATTGGCGAACATGTTGGAGTGCGGCCAAAAGGTTGGCTCAGTCCGAATTTGACGGAGTCGCCGCACACTCCTGATTTGCTGGCGCAAGAAGGCGTCGAATATGTCGCCGACTGGGTCAACGATGAGCAACCCTATTTCATGAATGTACAGACCGGATCTCTCGTTGCACTACCTTATTCAGCGGAAATAAATGATATTACGGTGTTCATGGGATACAATGAGACCGGGGAAGATTTTTACCAACGCATCGTCGACCAATATGAAGTGCTTCATCACGATGGTGCCAAAACCGGACGCGTGATGGCGATCTCGTTGCACCCGTTTTTGATTGGTCAAGGCTTTCGCGCCAAGTATTTGGATAAAGCGCTTGCCTATTTACGTCTACAAGACGGCATTTGGTGGGCGACCGGTGCGGAACTCAATGACTGGTTTCGTGCGAACGCTTAGTCAATCGCATATCTTGCCAAGGGACAAAGTCTTGGGCATAGAAATCGAACGCAAGTTTTTGATTGAGAATGAATCGTGGCGGGCAGAAGTCGTGTCATCGAAAGACATTCGCCAAGGTTATTTGTCGACGGGACAAGGTCGTTCCGTACGCGTGCGTCTTGTCGGCGATTTGGCAAAACTAACGGTCAAAAAGCGCGTCAAAGGAGCCACACGTCTTGAATTCGAATACGATATTCCTGCAAAAGATGCTGAAGTGCTACTCGACGATGTATGTGATCGGCCGCTCATAGAAAAGACGAGGCACATTGTTGAGCGTCAAGGTTTGACCTGGGAAATTGACGAATTCAACGGGGACAATGAAGGCCTGATCATTGCGGAAGTCGAACTCGAACGCGAAGACCAACCTTTTGAAAAGCCGATCTGGGCCGGCAGCGAAGTCACTGATGATTTGCGCTATTACAACGCAAGCCTCGTTTCTTATCCTTATAACGTATGGACCTAGTCCGACAATTGCGATAATCCGCCCTTCAACGTCTTTATGGGCAAACAGCTGAATTTGCGTTAGCCTCAAGCAATTCGTGATGGCTGCAAACTGTCACGAAATCCGGAAGGATCGATCATGATAAAAATGCCTCAGATGGATCGTAGAGCGACAATTGCGGGCCTGGCTGCAATGATATGCGGCGTTTCGAAACCGGCGGTGGCGCAATTTTCTCTGGACCTCGGCAACATTATTAACGTTATCAAAGGGCTCAATTTGGGCGAAGACGATGAAATTCGCATTGGCCAAGATCACTTTGGCGCCATTGTAGATGCCTCCGGTGGTGCGTATGCAAATCGGTCGGTTCAATCGGCCATACAAAGATTTTCCGCTCCCATCTTCACGACAACGACCCGATCGCGATTTGCATGGGAAATCGCCGTCATCGACGACGACGAAATCAATGCGTGGGCGTTACCGGGTGGCAAGATCGGAGTCAACAAAGGTCTGGTCCGTTATTGCAATAGCGATCATGAATTAGCTGCGGCGATTTCACATGAAATGGGCCATGCCGAGCTTAGCCATGCGATTTCCGAAATGAAAAAGAAAACGTTCATGTCGAGTCTTAAGGGCGCCGCTCAGCAAGCTGCCGTCAGTGAAATAAGTGGAGACGCAGCCATCATCGCAGATGCCGGCTTAAGCGCTGCGGGCGGCGCGATTATGGAAATGGTCACGTCCGGCTATTCCCGCGAATTGGAGTTTGAAGCCGACGATCACATCAAGAGCGTGTTCTCGCGCACCGGCCATGACGTGCACCAAGGCGCTAACTTCTATCAAACATTGCTGCAGACCGTGCCGAAGAAATCGAAGGGCACAACTTCGCTCTTTGCCGGTCATCCTCAAACGCAGAAGCGTTATGACGCCTTGTTGGAGTCGGCGGCAGCTGGATTCGGTGCGCCTAACACTTCGATGGGTCGGTCATTTGCTCAGCTGAAGGCGCCGTTTCCGACCCGTCAACATTACTTGCGAAATCCGACATAGGTAAAAGCGGGAGGTCTGGCCAACACGGTCCCACTTTTTCCGTCAATTGGGTCGCGCTTGACCAATATAGTGATAACCGAGAATTCGCGGTCCATCGAGGTACCGCATCTCTAGATCCAAGAATTGAAATCCCGCTTCACCAATCAGATCTTCCATCGGCCTGTTGATGCTGCAGCCGGCGATAACGCGAAATACGGGCGCAAGCCGCTTTTGCCATCTAAAGACTTTTTCATCAGGAGCTGCGCCATGTTCGATAAAGATCATACGGCCGTCGGGCTTAAGAACGCGCCGCATTTCATATAGGGCTTGCGAGAGGTTGGGAATCGAGCAGAGTGTCCATGATGTCAAAATGGAATCGACGCTATTATCTTCCATGGGAATGTCTTCGCCGGTCTCGCCGACGAATTCGACCGGGAAGGGCGCGATATCGGCGAGCGCTTTTGCCTTTTCGCGCAAGACTTTCGATGGCTCAATCCCCGAAAGCCGTTCTACCTTGTCTGTATAATGAGGAATATTGAGCCCAGAGCCCATGCCGATCTCAAGCACATGCTTTTCCGCAAGGGCAGCCACTTTGGGCCGCTCCGCCGCCATAACCTTGTTGCGCATGCCACCGTCGATCAGTTTCGGTAGGATGCGTTGCTCATAGAACCCCATGGGCATTCCTGGACGTCATATAGAGTGCCTTACCAAGCGATAGTTTCCCCATTATAACGCGTATAAGTGCCCGCACCTTCCATCGTCAAGTTTGAGAACAGATTGCGCAAGCCCGCAACGCTTTCCTCCGGTTCGAGCGTAGCGCCTTGCCCGCCCAATTCGGTTTTCACATGACCCGGGCAATAAGCGGCGGCAACAATGCCGCGTTCTTTCACTGCACCTGCCAGAAGTGAAATGGCCTTGTTGAGAGCCGCCTTGCTGGTCGAATAGTGGAATGCGGGCATGGTCGATTCAACAATTGAGCCCATCGTACTCGACAGCGTGACGATTTTTTTTTCGTCGCTGGCCGCGACATTGTCGACGAATGCCTCGGCGACGCGCAGGGGGCCGAGTGTGTTGGCGTCAAATACGTCTAGCCACGCTCCATAGTTGAGAGTTCCGAAAGCTTGTTGATGAATGTGCTCGCCGTTGGGCCCGCGCGGTCCGGACACGCCTGCATTGTTGATAAGTATGTCAATTGGCTGCCCGTGATATTTCTTCGCGAGCGTTGATATGGAACCGGCATCCGTAACATCGAGCTGTTCAATACTCACGGTATCGCCAAAGTCTTTGGCAATAGCTCGTAAGTCTTGAGCACTTTCCGGATTGCGGCACGTGGCGATAACTGAAGCGCCGTCGGCGGCATATTGCTTAACGAACTCCAGACCGATGCCACGACTTGATCCTGTGATAAGAACGGTCGACATGATGATTTCCTATTTATTGATTTAGATCAGTTGAGCTCACTCGATCAAAACCACACACCTGCCTGTATGTCACGTGTGCAGATAGAAATTTCCGCCCCATGGGCGATATTCGGTCTAATTATGCAAGTCCAACACTCTAGGCTTTGGGCCGCCAGTTGCCCAATCAAGAAGTTCGATTGTATGCACAATCGGCAGTCTTGTGCCCTGTTGCAACTGCAATAGGCAGCCGACATTTCCTGTGGCAACGATCTCTGCCCCGCTGAGCTCGAGGGAAATAATTTTCTGTTCTCCCAACTTTGCGGCAATTTCCGGCTGCAGAATGTTGTAAGTCCCAGCAGAACCGCAGCATAAATGATCTTGGTCTGGTGTACTCACAACAAAGCCTGCTTGTTGTAAGAGTTCGCGCGGAGACTCATGAATATTCTGACCATGCTGCAGAGAACAAGGTGATTGATACACAATATGTGGGGCCACGCCCAAACTCCCATCACTCACATGCTGGGGGAGAGTGCCCATGTCAGCGACGAATTCGGTCACGTCCTTTGCCATGGCAGAAATGCGTTCCGCTTTCTTGCAATAGCGCGCGTCGTTGCGCAGTAGATAGCCGTAATCCTTGATCATCGTACCGCAGCCGGATGCGGTAACAATGATCGCGTCGATCTGATGATCTTCAATCGCCTGAATCCAGACATCGATGTTGCTTTTGACGTAGCTTAGGGCGCCGTCTCTTTTGCCGAGGTGATGACCAAGCGCCCCACAGCATTTCGTATCTGCGCCGTCGATAACTTGACAACCCAGACGGGCAAGAAGCCGGCGGGCGGACGAATTGATGTGTGAATGCGTCACAGATTGTACGCAGCCGTCAAGAAGTGCGACGCGCGTCAAGGGCGGGGAGCTCACCGCCAAATTGCCGATGCATTGTTCGGTTGGTCTGCGCTTGTATTGTGGCAGCAGTCTCAGCATGGCTTGCAATCGCGGAAACAGGCTTACAGTTTTGGTTTCCAAAACCGGTCTAAACAACCGCCCAAAGAATAATAGTGGTGCTAATACATTTCGCCGCGGCATTACAAATGACAAGAACAATCTAAATAGGCGGTCAGTTAATGAACGCTTATAGGTATTTTCGATATGGACCCGCGCATAGTCGACCAAATGCATATAATTCACGCCGGAAGGGCAGGTCGTTTGGCAACCCAGGCATGAGAGGCAGCGATCAATATGTTTCACGACTTCTGCAGTTGCCGGCTTGTCTTGTTCGAGCATGTTTTGAATGAGCGAAATGCGGCCTCGCGGTCCGTCCAGTTCGTCGCCTAGCAACCTGTAGGTCGGACACGTCGCAAGGCAGAAGCCGCAATGAACACAATTGCGCAGAGTCTCATGAGCGGATTTGAGATCTGGATTCTTGAGTTGCGTATCTGAAAAGTGAGTCTGCATGTTGCGCTGTTAGAGGTCTTGTCTCAGCTTGCCAGGATTTAGCACGCCGTGGGGATCAAATCCGGACTTGATCCTTCGATTGAGTGCGTCCAAAGCTTCGGGAATTGGCTCGAAGACTTCGCATTGGGCACGCAAGTTTTCGGAGGCATGAACAACAGTAGTTTGACCGCCGCAAAACCGGCTTGCTTCGCGCAAATACTTGATATTATCGGCGGTACTCTCACTGATTTGGATCCAAACTAGACCCCCACCCCAGTCGAGGACGTAGTCGAAATATTGGTGCTCCTCAATTTCTGAAATGAAGCGAGCAACACCTGCCGGCGCGATAGCAATCCGTAACAAGGCAGAAGTCTCCGAGGACCTAAAGTATTTTAAGTCGCGTATGTTGGACCAAAAGCGGTCAGACGCATCTAAATCGATCCCGGTTGTCGATCCGAATGAAGTAAGAAGGCTTGTAGCTCCTGTCAGCCGCGCGCTTACCGAAGGTTCAGCCCCTTCAAGTCGAAACACGGTCAGCGCTTGGTCATCTCGTCCAAATGCTGTAGCAGCTAACGCGTTGGCCATCTTCGCTGGCACATGACAAGCTGCCGATATCTCAAGTGGACTTTGCAGAAGTTTCGACATGGCGCGGCATGCTTCTACCAGATTCAACTCCGTTACGACAATTGTGCGCGCGGTCTCCGGCGCGGGCAAAACTTTTAGCGTGACCTCGGTCATTATGGCGAGCGTGCCGTATGAACCTGCCAGCAACTTACACATGTCATAGCCGGTTACATTTTTGACGACGCGACCGCCGGCTTTAAAAATTTCCGCGCGTCCACTGACGGCCTCGACGCCTAGAAAATGATCCCGCGCGGCGCCCGCTTTGACGCGGCGCGGACCGGAGAGATTGCACGCAAGAATACCGCCTAGCGTTACTGATTTGCCGCTCGCTTCCAAATAAGACGTCCATTTTGGAGGTTCAAATGCTAGCATTTGTCCCCGCTCAGCAAGTGCCTTCTCGATCTCTTCCAAAGGCGTTGCTGCCTTTGCCGTCAAAATCAGCTCTTCGGGTTCATAATTGGTGATGCCCGATAGGGACGCTAGTGATACGAGGTGATCTGCCCGCACCGGCTTGCCAAAGTTTCGTTTCGACCCACCACCAACAATCTCAAGCGTTTTGCTTGCCGCTACAGCCCAAGCTACGACGTCGCGAACATCTTGGTTGGATTGGGGGTGCGAAATTTCAACCATGCAAGATTTTAGAAACGGGGAATATCTGGAAAGGGAATCTTTCCTTTGTGGACGTGCATAGCACCGAGCTCTGCGCAACGGTGCAGAGTGGGGAAAACTTTGCCGGGATTGAGCAAGCCCTTTGAATCAAAGGCGCACTTGACACGTTGTTGCTGATTCAAATCCTCTTCAGAGAACATTTCCGGCATCAGATCGCGCTTTTCGACACCTACGCCGTGTTCACCCGTGAGAACGCCACCGACATCCACACAAAGTCGTAAAATATCGGCACCAAATTGTTCGGCTTTCTCGAGCTCACCAGGATTGTTGGCATCATACATGATCAGAGGGTGCAAATTGCCGTCGCCGGCGTGAAACACATTGACGACGCCCAAGTGATATTTATCCGAGAGACGTTTTATTTCCGAGAGGACCCTCGACAGTTCTTTGCGCGGAATGGTTCCGTCCATGCAGTAATAGTCGGGCGATAGGCGTCCGACAGCTGGAAACGCCGCCTTGCGTCCAGCCCAGAACAAAAGCCGTTCTTGCTCGCTACCGCTCAGTTTGGTTGTAGAAGCGCCGTTTTCTCTCGCGATTGTCTGGACGCGCTCTATGAGATAATCGACTTCTTCCTTGGGTCCATCTAGTTCCACGATTAGAAGAGCGTCGACGTTGCGGGGATAACCGGCGTTGACGAAATCATCCGCGGCATGAATGGCCGGTCGATCCATGAGTTCCATGCCGGCCGGAATGACACCAGATTCAATAATCCCAGCTACACATTCTCCCGCGGTTTCTGTCGTAGGGAATCCAATCAGTAAAGCGCGAGCAGTCTGAGGCTTTGGAAGTATGCGTACTGTCACTTCGGTGACGACGCCTAGAAGTCCTTCGGATCCAATCATGACGCCTAGTAAATCGTATCCCGCCGCGTCAAAACCTTTTCCACCCAGCCGGATGATGCTGCCGTCCATGAGAACTATCTCGGCGCCAAGAATATTATGTGTCGTAAGTCCATATTTCAAACAATGCACACCACCGGAATTCTCGGCGACGTTTCCGCCGATGGTACAAGCAATTTGGCTGGATGGATCGGGCGCGTAAAAAAATCCAGCGCTGTCGACCGCATCCGATAGCGCAAGATTAGTAACACCGGGTTGTGTGACGATGCATCGATTGGGGAAGTCGAATTCTAAGATGCGATTGAATTTTCCGAGGCCCAGTACAATGCCGTCCGCCAATGGCAACGCCCCGCCGGATAAAGATGTTCCAGCGCCGCGAGGAACAACTTTAATGGCCTGCCGATGGCAGTAGTCGAGAACGTCACTGACTTCTTTGGTTGTCGACGGCAAGCAGACAATCATCGGGAGTTGCCGATAGGCGGTCAGTCCGTCGCAGTCATAGGCGCGCAGTTCGTTTTCGGTGTCGATGACACTGTCGTGCGGCAGGATCTGCCGCAGCTCCGCTGCAATCGTAGTTCGGCGGGTCAAAACGGATAGATCCGGGGAGGGCATTCGCAAACGTGACATGATCGCAAGCCTAACGGTTTTGTTGCCATGAAAGCTATAAGACGCGACGCTGGCCTTCGCGCCTATAAGGCCGGTCTACTAGCCAAACTCATGACGGTCTGCTGGTTGCCTTTACTGTTTGCTTTTGTTAGTGAATCCCCTCACAGTTGTAAATTGTATACAGCTTGATGGTGTCGACGATGAACTTTCGTTCGGTCTGCGGCGTTGCACAGAGGTGGTTCGGTTTGTTTGAACAACTTTCGGACTGCGGATAAGTGGATTTCAGCCCCTGTTATGCCGCGACCGGGATTGGTTGCAGCACGTTGAAGTAAGCCTGATCGGGTGTCTGGCGGTCAAGCGATGAATGCGGTCTCTTGGTGTTGTAAAAGACCAAATATTTGCCGAGGGCGGCTCGGGCTTGTGGAACATTGCCATAGGCATGCAGATAGACCTCCTCGTATTTGACCGTGCGCCACAGCCGTTCAACAAAGACATTGTCCCGCCACGCTCCCTTGCCATCCATGCTGATGGCGATTTCAGCATCCTTCAGGATTTGTGTGAAAGCGATGGAGGTAAACTGCGAGCCCTGATCGGTGTTGAAGATGTCCGGCTTACCGTAACGGGCCAGTGCTTCTTCAACGGCTTCAATGCAAAAGTCTGCTTCCAGTGTGATAGAGAGCCGCCAGGACAGGACACGCCGGCTGAACCAGTCAACCACTGCGGCCAGATAAACAAAGCCCCGTGCCATTGGAATGTAGGTGATATCCATCGCCCAGACCTGATTGGGTTGGGTGACCGGCAGCTTACGCAACAGATAGGGATAGATTTTGTGGCCCGGTGCAGGCTTGGACGTGTTCGGGCGGCGATAAATAGCCTCAAGCCCCATACGCTTCATCAGTGTTGTGACGTGCAGGCGGCCAACCTTGTATCCTTCACCAAGCAATAGTCCCTGCAGCATCCTGCTGCCTGCAAAGGGATAGTCGAGATGCAATTCATCAATCCGGCGCATCAGTGCCAGATCACCGACCGATACGGGACGGGGCTGATAATAGACGCTGCCCCGGCTGATCTTGAGCGCCTTGGCCTGACGGCTGAGCGAGAGTTTATGTTTGCGGTCGATCATTTTCTTGCGCTCGGCAATCCCGCCTTGGTGAGCGCATCGCCTAAAAAATCATTCTCAAGCGTCAGCTCCCCAATCTTGGCATGGAGCCTCTTCACATCAACACGGGGTGCAGGCAGCGGTGATTTACCCTCCCGCCCAAAAACACCCGCTGCACCCTCAAGGAGCTGATCTTTCCATTGCTTGATCTGGTTAGGATGAACATCAAACTGCTGAGCGAGTTCTCCCAATGTCTGCTCACCGCGAACGGCCGCAAGGGCCACCTTCGACTTGAACGCAGGTGTATGATTGCGACGTGGTCGTCTTGCCATAGTGGATCTCCTGTTGCCGGCGATCATGCCGCCTACAGGCCAAAATTCCACTTATCTCAACTGTGCAGATTTCCCGAGCCACCTCTGAAGACCAATGCTGTGTGGCAACGTTTTGGCGTATAACGCCTTCAGATATGCGTCCTTCGATTAAATATGACTTCACATTAGAGGGGCGCTCGTTGCGACATTACGTATTTTTCAGTCTGTTGATTTTTCTTCCTATTTTCACATTATCGACTGCAATTGCATGTGGGCTCAACAAAAATGTAAAGCGTAAATGGATTTGGATCATATTTATTTTGGTCGGGCTTTGGGGCGCTAATTTTAACTGGGCAACTGGAGAAATAGGTAACGAATTTATTCAAGCCACGTCTAAGTCCGTAAAATTTCAATTCTTACAATTCCATTTGTTCGGGGCTGGGATAATAAAAGCGGGACCCTTTCGTCCTTGGATCATTTCGATCGGCATTCCCGTTGGGGCAGTTCTTTATTGGTATTGGCCTGCGAGAGTAGCGAGACGGCGGCGCAAAGAAACTTAGCTTATTTCCGCTAATGGGATGGACCGGCTGCTTCTCCTTCTAATCGCTGGTTATTAGTCTTTCCAGACTAACCAGCTAGGGAAGCAGCCGGTCCATACATTTGGGTCATATGCGGACATCAATGAATATCAGAAAAATGTCCGCTTCGAGAGGCAAAGCGGAAACGCAAACGAAGCAAAGCCTGGCCTTTTCGCACCTCAAATGGCGACCACTCAGACCTCACTCGGCTGCATAAACCTTTTCCAAGAACGCGACCGCGCCCTCGATGATCTTTGCCCGCTGTTCGCTTTCCGAGATTGTCGCCGTGTTCTGTTCGACAATGTCTTCTTTAACGAAAGACCCAAATTGCATGTGATCCGCGCCGTCGACGACTTGATACTCGACGCTTGACGGCAAGAACTGCTTTGCATTTTCAAAGAGTTCAGGACGTTCCGGATTGTGATGGCTGTTGGCGTAGAGCGATAAGATCGGAATATCTAGTTCATCCGCGCTTTCCTCATCGCTGGTATAAGAGTCGAACATGATCAGGGCATTTACCCCCTCGGGATATTTGCCAAGGTACATAACGGCCGAAGCACCGCCCAATGAGTGTCCGCTAATGGTCCATTGTTCAATATCGGGGAAAGCTGATTTAACGTCGTTTGCCTTCTCGTTCCCCATGATGGCGAGATTGTTCGGCATGGGGACAATCACGGCAAGATAGCTCGCCGCCGCAATCTCCCGCATGAGGGGCGCGTAGCCGCGCGGATCGCAAAGGCCGCCCGGATACAAGATGAGGCCGGTCGAAGGCGTTTGGTCTTGCGGCGTAAAGACGATGAACTCGCCTTCGTCAACTTTCACCGTGTTGTCTGACACAAGCGCCGCCAGCGCTTCCTCGCTGGGGCGATACTTCGGATTCTTGGAGTTGTCTCCTTCCGCATGCGCGCCGGCGAAGGCCGTACTTGCCGTAATGCTAAGCCAAAAACTAAGTGCAATTATTAGACGGACCACCATTGAAGCTTTTCGCCCTCCCGTTGAATGTGCGGTCATACTAGCGGACAAGCCAAAGGTGTCCACAGGCGCGAGCCTTCACAGTCAATACCGAGGAGCCGCGAGTTCAGCGCTGGTGTAAAATTCTCCGTTGGGCGCGCAATTTGACCCACGGCTCAATGAAATTGTGGCACAATCTGGGCTAGAACGAGTACAACCACCGTCCCGCCCAACCCACTGCGATCAACCTCATTAGATCAACTGGAAGTGAGCCATGTCCGCTTTGATTTCGCGCCATATCGCTACAATTGGGAACCGCCAAGTTCATTATCGCCGCGCCGGCAACGGTCCTCCCGTTCTCCTTTTGCATCAGTCGCCGACGTCATCTCGGGAATACATCCCGCTGATTACAAAGCTCGCGGAAGATTTCACGGTCTTTGCCCCTGACACACCGGGCAACGGACTGTCGGACCCGCTCCAAGTCGAAACTGTCACCATGAGTGATTTGGCTGACGCAGTCGCCGGCTTGCTCGACGAGTTGGGCTTGGACAAGGTTCCGGTCTATGGCTTTCACACCGGCGCGCTTTGCGCACTTGAGCTCGCCCGCCGCCACCCGGATCGCGTTGTCGTCTCGGTTGTCAACGGCTATATCCAAATGGACAAGGCAACGCTCCAGGACTACAGAGATAATTATTTCGCTGAACTTTCTGTCGATTGGAGCGGCAATCACTTGGCCTGGATCTGGGCGCACATGCGCGAGCAGTACATTTTCTTTCCGTGGTTCAAAAAGAACGCAGCATCGCGGGGAGACTTTGATTTTCCGGATGCAGATCATGTCAACACGGCTGTCATGGAAATTTTGCGCGCGGGCGACCACTATCGTGGGCCTTATCGCTCCGCCTTTCTCTACGATATGAGGACCGCTGTGCAAGAAGTCACGGCGCGCACGGTTATGATGTGTGCCCGCCAGGACGTGCTCTTCAGGTTCTTTGACATGATGCCCGAGACGCCGGATTGCGTAGTTAAATTGCCAACCGATACCCATGAAGACAGCGAAAATGAATTGATCCGTCTGTTTAAAGAGAATCGCACTTCTGTCGACGCGCCCTCCATCGCGGCTACCAAACCTGTCGTGGGCAAGATTTGGAGAGAGTGTTTCACAGTCAATGACGGCTGCCTTTATTCTCGCCGCAATACGGATGGAAGCGGGCGGCCCATTGTCTTCTTACACGCGTCAGCCGGATCAAGCGCGTCCCACATTGAACTTATGAAGGAATTTGTCGGCAAACGCCCCGTCATCGCCTTCGACTTACCAGGCAATGGCGAAAGCGACAGAACAATAGGCATCGACGACATAACCGTCGCCGAACAGGCCAATGTGCTAGCTCAAGGTATTCGCGCCGCAGGCTACGACGAAGTCGACGTTTGCGGCGATTGGGGCGGCGGCACGGTCGCGATCGAGCTTGCCAATCAAAACCCCGATCTCGTCAAACACATTGCCGTTTCGCATCTTGTGGCACTCGATAAAGCAACACAGGAAAAGTATCTAAAAAACTACACGCCGCCGATCGAGGTCGACGATTTCGGCAGTCACATGATGAAAGCCTGGATCATTACCCGCGACCAAGAGCTGTATGCACCTTGGTTCGAACGCAAGCGGGCCAATGTCATCCGATCCCATGAGCCGCGGCTCGATCCGGAACACATCCATCAGCGTACCCTCGATCTTTTGAAATGCGCCGACATATACGGCAAGCTCTATGGGGCGCACTACACCTACCCGGTCATGGATCAGCTAAAGCAGATTTCCTGTCCGGTTCTGCTCGGTGATCCGGATAGCGCGGCGACAAAACAAGCCGCCGCATTGGGTCTCGCAGGTTTCAAGTCGCAAGAGCTGCCCTATGCGCCGGGTCCGGAGTTGGCAGACGCACTACTCGATTTCTTCGAATAAGTGGAATCAAAAAGGGAAAATTATTCCATGTTGATCGATCGTGGTTTTGTTCGGATCGAAGAAGGGTTGGTGCACTATCGCTATTGTGGCGAGCCGAGCGACGCGCCGCCGCTCTATATGATTCATGCCTTGCCCGCCTGCTCCATTACGCTCGTCGGTCTGATGCAACATTTGGGTAAAACACGCAAAGTCTATGCGCCTGACACTCTGGGCAATGGCGACTCCGACGTGCCCGCACTCGACGAGCCGCAAATGGACTATTACGCCGAAACGGTGACCCGCGTGCTCGATTAGTTGGGGCTCGATCAAGTCGATATGTATGGCAGCCACACCGGCGCACACATCGCCTCTGAAGTTGCCATTCGCTTTCCCGACCGCGTGCGCAGACTCATTTTCGATGGCGTGGCCATGTTTCCCGATGAAGAGCGACTTGAATGCTTGGAGAATTATGCACTGGAAGTGGAGCCGGATATTTACGGTAACCACCTCAACTGGGCGTGGCATTTCGTACGCGACCAAGGGGCCTATTTCCCTTATTTCAAAAGGGATCCGGAACATGTGCGCTCTGTACCACTGCCCTCGCCGGACGCCCTTCACGCCATAACGGTCGAAGTCGTGAAGGCGATCCGCACGTATCACAAAGGCCATCGCGCGGCCTTCAGCCACAACATTCGCGAGCGACTGCCGCTGATCAACCAATTGACCTTCAGCATGGCGTCCGAGTCCGATCCGCTCAACCCGGGTGTTGAGGAAACGGGGCGCCTACTCAAAAACGCCCAAACGGCGATATTACCCGGCGAAGAAAGCCCCGAAGGCGTAGCGGGCAAGGCCAAAGCCGTTCAGGAGTTTCTGGATCGCAATGACTGAGAATCCTGCACCCTTCGGTCCCGCTAAAGTTCTACGCGCCTTCGGCACGTACGAACACGGCCAAATGCATTTTCGCATGGCCAAGCCCGAGGAACCCGTTCATGCGCCGCTTCTGTGTATGCACATGAGTCCGAGCTCAGGCCGAATTTATACCCGGCTCTTGAGTCACTTAGGTACCGATCGCGTGGGACTCGCGGTGGACACGCCGGGGTTTGGCGAGACCGATGTGCCATCCCATCCGCTCGAGATTGCCGATTTTGCCAAAGCCAATTTCGGTCTGCTCGACCAACTGGGCCTGACAGATGCAGTCGATGTCATGGGCTATCACACAGGCGCGCTTACAGCGTCGGAAATGGCGCTTCATCAGCCAGAACGGGTGCGCCGCATCATTCTGATTTTCGCGCCGGTCTTTACAGAAACGGAACTTGAGCAGAACCGCACCAATTATGCCCATCAGGAAACCAAAGAAGACGGCGGTCATCTTGTCGATCTGTGGAAGGCGTTGCGGTTTTGGGGCGACAAGACGCAAACGTTGGAAAGCACCATGGAACATTATGCCGAGCATATTCGCGGCGGCGAAAATTCCTGGTGGGGACACCGCGCTGCCTTCAATTGCAAATTACAAGAGACGTTGCCCGAACTTGCGCAACCGATATTGGTGCTGAACACCGAAGACGATTTGCACGAACAGTCTCTGCGCGCCGAACCGCTCATGCAAAATGGTCGCATCCATGAACTCCCCGGTTGGGCTCACGGCTTTCTTGACATCTATACCGAGCAGGTCGCCGCTCTCATCCGCGAATTTCTTGACACAGACAGTGCTCGACACTCGTAAGTCGCTTTATTTATAACCACTTAGTACAGGGCGCGCGTCGCTCAGACGATGCGCCACTGAGTCGCCCGGCGTCTTGCGTTGACTTCATCTCGCAGGTCTATAACTTGATATAAGACCTTCACGCGCACCTCATCTGTGACCGCAGCTCGTCGTTTTTAGTTTGAGTCTCGTCGCTCATTGATGTCGCCGCGAAGGTCATGAGAGGCACGAATACGGAGCGGCAATATGAGACAAGCGGCAAGCGGCGATACAGTGCGCGTGCACTATCAAGGAACGCTCTCTGACGGTACGGAATTCGACAATTCCGTGGAACGAGGACCGATCGAATTGACCATTGGCGGCGGCGAGGTCATACCTGGTTTTGAAATTGCACTGGTCGGCATGTCCGAAGGTGACACAAAAAAGATCACCATCGAGGCCGACGGTGCTTATGGCCCGCATAACTCGGAAATTGTTGAAACGGTCGAGCGCACCACGATACCCGAAGAGATAGAGCTGCAAATGGGCGCCGTATTACAGGCGTCCGATGAAAAAGGTAACGAGATTCGCCTCGTGGTCACTGAGCTCGACGACGTCAATGTGACCCTCGATGCCAATCATGAGCTTGCAGGCCACGCACTCACTTTCGAACTTCAACTTGTCGAATTCGTCAGCTAGAGGCGCGCCTCACTTCAGGCCACACTTAAGTCACTCAACTCTATTGATTTGGCTTCGCCAAATGCTACGCGGCACGTACGCTCTGCAGGAAGTCGTTCATCTTTCCGCGCAATTTTTCTGCCTCTTTGGTCAATTGTTCCGATGCCATAAGCACCTGTCCCGAAGCAGTACTCGTCTCTCGTGAAGCCTGGCTAACGCTACCGATATTGGAAGCAACTTCTCGCGTGCCTGCTGCCGCCTGTTCTGTGTTGGCGGCAATCTCCTGAGTTGCTGCGCCTTGTTCTTCGACAGCTGCAGCAACCGTACTCGAAACTTCATCAATGGAGTTGATGATGTCTCGGATTTGGTCGATCGCTTGAACGGCGTCGGCCATTGCTGACTGCATGTCGCCGACATCTGCTGCAATCTGATCTGTTGCCTTGCTTGTTTGTTGCGCAAGATTCTTTACCTCACCTGCGACTACGGCGAAGCCCTTGCCCGCGTCACCCGCACGAGCTGCTTCAATTGTGGCATTGAGTGCCAATAGATTCGTTTGTTCCGCGATGTCGTCGATCAGATTGACTACGTCGCCAATGCGGTCAGTAACTTGGGAAAGGCCGCGAACCAGTTCGGTGGTGCTCTGGGACTCTTTGACCGCCCGGTTTGCAATATCTGATGCGGCAACGACTTGTTGACTGATCTCGGCAATAGAGTAGGACAGTTCTTCGGCGCCTGCCGCAACTGCCTGAACTTTTCCCAGGGATTCTTCCGAAACTGAAGCGACAGTAGCTGTTTGGCTGGTTGTCACTTCCGCAATTGAAGATAACGATTGTGCTGTTGAGAACATTTTCTCAGCACCATTGGAAACTGCTTCGACAATGCTACCAATTCAGGATTCGAAATCATCTGCGAGCTGATGCATCGTTTCACGTCGCTGCTTTTCGGCTACTAACCGAATTTCTTCCTGTTCGTTCTCAAGACGCTGCTTATCAATGGCGATGCTTTTGAATATATCAACAGCTTTTGACATTAATCCTATCTCGTCTGTCCGGTCCTGAGCCGGAACTTCGACGTTATTGTTCCCGTTTGCCAATTGCTCCATAGCTTGTGTCATGGAAGAAAGTGGCGTAGCAATCCGCCGGGTACCAAAGTATGTCAACGCAACTAATCCCGCTCCGCAAAATAGAACGGCTAGCATGATTGTGATGGCGATGGACTGACCGGTTGCCAACTGATCATCGATGACGGTCGCAACTTCGAGGACACCGCGAACGTCACCAAGCCGCCAGTCATCTTTTGGAGTATTTGCAATCGTATTGTGACAGGACACGCAGCCCTCTGAAACCATGCGGTCTGAGATCGCGACGCGAACCGTTTCTTTTTCGTCTATCGTCTCGCGTTTGACAAAAATTCGGTCAGGTTCGGCGACCAATGCAGCCCATGCTTCGCTCTGGAACTCGTCAAGGACGCGATCGTTTCTATTGGGAAATGGGTAGGCGCTGTAAAGGGAGATACTCGTATCTTCCTGCTTCAGCTTTTCACTCATGTCGTGAATCAACGTCGCGGGCAACGGAACCGCATTGGGATCGTCCTTGTGGTCAAACGACGGCTTTAGAGCCCCATTTGCTTTAACTTTTGAAATTACGTTTTCAGTATAGTAGCCGCGAATGGCTTTGAATTGGTTAGCGGTCTGCGTAGCAGCAATAGTTGCGGATGCTTCGGCGTTGTCCGCCATCCAATTGGGAATTGTGAGCCATGCTACTACAACAATAGCAGCGATGGCGATTGGAATGGGCAGCGCTAGCTGCCAAGAGATTTTGTTTCTGAATGATGCAATCACGATCCTTACCCCCAATCGAGTATTGCATTCACTTCTATGAGAAATTCTTTAAGCAGTCGTGAAGCATAGATTAATAGTTGACAATACCTAAGCAAATCGAACGCCTCTGCTTGGAGTTGTCCGCCAAGGATCAAATTGCAACCTTAGAAAACTAGAGTACATATAAGACTTTGGCCGCCTAACTCTGTGGATTCGACCGATCGCTGCAACACAAAGCGGACGAAGGACAAATGAAACGGTTTAGTCCGGGGGCCTATATGCCGAACCCCTGAGGGCGCTGTGATGATAGTAGGTGATGCTTAGGGTCTTCGCAGCTACAATGCCGCCATGCGCCTGACGTTACAGCTTCATCCTGACTCGAGCTGCACCGCAGCGACAAAAATCGATGTGCAGATCACCCGTCCAAGTCCAGGCAATTTGGATCTGTGCTATGTCGTGACCGGCAAGATGAGTCATTTGCTCGTGCCGCCGCCAGCTGCTGCCGGCCGCGGTGACGAGCTTTGGCATCATACCTGCTTTGAGGCTTTCGTTCGTGCTTCACCGGGCACTGCGTACTACGAATTTAATTTTTCGCCGTCACTTGAATGGGCGGCTTATCAATTTGATGACTATCGAGCCGGAATGAGTATTGTGAGCGAGATCAGCGAGCCGCGCGTCGAAGCGTTCGCGACTGAAGAGACTTACAACTTGAAGGCCTCGCTGGAACTCGATCGATTGCCAAACTTGCCCGATGACGCAGATTGGTGTCTCGGCGTCTCCGCAATTATTGAAGAAACCAGCGGCCAAAAGTCCTATTGGGCGCTGGCCCATCCACGGGGCAAGCCAGACTTTCATACTTCAGAAGGATTTGTGCATAAGATTGGCGCGACGACATGAAAATGTGGCCGGAGCGACCATGAAATTTGGCATCGACCGAATTCTCGCCGAACGTGAATTGCGGGCGCCCCTCAAAGGCAAGCGCGCGGCCCTACTCGCGCATCCGGCCTCAGTCACCCAAGACCTAACGCATTCGCTTGATGCGTTAGCGGCATGCGCCGACATCAACGTCACGGCCGCATTCGGTCCGCAACATGGCCTGCGCGGCGACGTGCAAGACAATATGATCGAAACAGCGGATTTCAACGATCCGGTACATGGCATCCCTATCTTCAGCCTGTATGGAGAGGTGCGCCGTCCGACCGACGCGATGATGGACACATTCGATGTCGTCCTCGTCGATCTCCAAGAATTGGGCTGCCGCATCTATACGTACATCACGACACTGCTCTACATGTTGGAAGCAGCGACGAAACACGGCAAAGCTGTATGGCTGTTGGACCGTCCCAATCCTGTTGGACGGCCGGTCGAAGGCCTAAAGCTCAGAGCCGGCTGGGAAAGCTTCGTCGGTTCCGGGCCCTTGCCGATGCGTTACGGGCTGACGCTCGGCGAATTAGGCTTATGGTTTATCAAGACGCACAAGCTCGATGTCGAATATCGCATCATCGAGATGCAAGGTTGGCAACCCGATGCTGCGCCAGGATTCGGCTGGCCCCTTGGCGAGCGCGCGTGGATCAATCCCAGTCCCAACGCGCCGAACTTATCGATGGCGCGCGCCTTTACAGGCACGGTGATGCTGGAAGGCACGACGCTGTCCGAGGGCCGCGGGACCACGCGGCCGCTTGAGTTGTTCGGCGCTCCCGACATGGATGCAAAATCCGTCATCAGCGACATGCACGCCCTCGCGCCGCAATGGTTGCAGGGCTGCCGCCTGCGCGAGTGCTGGTTCGAACCCACGTTTCACAAACACGTAGGCAAGCTTTGCAACGGCGTGCAGATTCACGTGGAAGATCCCAGCTACGATCACCAAGCGTTCAAGCCATGGCGGCTTCAGGCGCTCGCCTTCAAAGCTCTTCGCCTTATGTCTCCGGACTATCCCTTGTGGCGCGATTTCGATTACGAATACGAGCACGGCACGCTTGCGATTGATGTCATCAATGGCGGCCCATTGCTGCGCGAATGGGTCGACGACGCGGCCGCAACGCCCGAGGATCTGGATGCGCTCACATCAGCGGATGAACAGGCCTGGCTGAGTGAGCGACAGGCCCACTTGCGCTACTGAGAATCGACGATCACAACAAATGCAGCTGCTAATATTGGGCCATCGCTGAGAAGCCGATAAACATACGGCGAAGGCGGATGTGCCGGTTTAAAAGCCGGCTCGGATCACCCTAAAAGAAAGCGGCCCACGCAAACCGACTGTAACGCCATGCTGAAAGAGATCAAACTCAATACACGCAAGAATTGACGGATCCAAAAACTGCACGGAGAATATTCAAACAGATTGCGATGTCGTTGCCAGCAGTGGGGTTTACATAAGAATAGAATTCGATTGATTGTGGGCAACTTGATTGACCCGTCATCAACCGTCGGAGACAATCAACCGCAATGGGTGGACGCGGTCGGCAGCCTGCCGACCGTCATATCGGGGAATTCATGAGATGCACCAACGGCTTACCTGGATCTTTGCGCTTATCATTGGGACAATCACGGCGACTATTGTGGGCCAGGCGCAAGAAGGACCTGCCACAGAGGAAACGGCGAGACTCATCATTGATTATGATTCATCCAACTCAATGTGGGGCGAGCTCGCCGACAAGTCGCGCAAATATGAAGCCGGAAGAGGCGCATTGTCCAAATTCCTGGAAAGTGAATTTGGCGACCGCGAGATAGCATTTCGCGCGTATGGCCATCGACGCAAAGACGATTGCCGCGATTCAGAATTAGTCGTGCCGTTTTCCGAGCCTGAAGCTGCAAAGCCTCAAATCTCCAAGGCCGTTGAGGACATCCGCCCCACTGGTAAAACGCCAATCACCTATAGTTTGCGCGAGTCGCTCATTGATCTCGACGGCCGCCGCGGCGACATTCTTTTAATTAGCGACGGCATCGAAACTTGCGATATGGATCCGTGCGGCTTGATGCGCGAATGGCGCGATTCAAACTTGAATATTCGCGTTCATGTCGTCGGCGTTGGTCTGACTGAGTTTGAGCGCGTGGCCATGTCGTGCATTGCCGATGTTTCAGGCGGCAAATATTTCGACGCCGACTCTGAAGCCAGCTTCTCCGAAGCGCTGACCGAAGTCAGTGTTGCCATCGAAGAACCCCTAAGTGACCCGGAGCCCATGGAAGTCGAGCAAAGTTATGCACTGCGCATTATTGCCACTGACGATCAAGGCCGGTCCTACATCGCTGCGGGCAAATTGTTTCTAGACGGCGAAGAGGTGGGCGACGTCAGCAGCCATCAGCGCAACGTCCTAGACGGCGCAGGCGACTACGAAATTGAAGTCGGACCGGTATTGCGAGATGATTCAATTTATAAACCTGTCCGCCAAGCCTTCACCGTTGAAGAACCCGGCGAAACGACGGTTGAGGTCACGGTCATTCGGCCCGCCATCGTCACAGCTAAATTTATCGAGGATGGTGAAGATCATCCCGGATCTCACGTGACGGCCTATCAAAACGGCACGAAGGTCTTTGGATTTCGCGCCTTCGACGAAGCCCTTGCAAGACCAGGCGACTACGAGTTCCGGGCCGAGCCCAATGACGACAACAAACTCTCCGTGAGCGAAACGCTGATCGAAGGCGAACACACGGAATTGTTATTTGAAGTCGTGACAACGATCCAATTCTACGTTCGCTTCAAAATGCCAAATGGCGAAATTTTTAGACGCGGCTCCGAGCTCTGGCGCGACGGCGAAAAGGTTTACGGTGTATTCTCGGGTAACCCCACCACGGTACGCCCTGGCATTTATGAACTGCGTTCGGAGGATCAGAATCTGCCATTGACGCCGGTCTAAATCGAAATCAAAGAAGATGGCGAAACCATTGAGGTGTCGATCGATGCAGGGTTCGTCGTGATCTCTTACGCGCCATCGGAATTTGACTACGTGGATGAGCCTGATCGAGCTTGGCTTGAATCCCTCGACCGCGGGAATAGTCAGTATGCAAACGTCAATGTGCCAATCCCTGCAAAGCCGGGCCGTTATAAGGTCAACCCGCAAACCAGCAAGGGCTTTATGGATTCACCGGAAGTCACGGTGGAGACTAACAAGACTGTTGAAGTGGTTGTCACACCGCAGCCCTTGGGCGAGATCATTGTCAATTACGCGCCATCAGATAATTATTTGAAAGAGCCTGATCGCGCCTCGGTATACGCACTTGACGGCCAGGAAATTTTGAACGGATTTATGAGGCCGGGCAAACCTAAGAAATTTCTTCCAGGTCGCTATGGCGTCAAGCCCTTGAGTTCTGCCGGCGACATCGCCGAACAGGAATTTGTCGTCAAGGCGCACGAGACAACAACCGTTACTTTAAAACTTCGGACCGAATAGCAGCCATCGTTTTGTTCGACGGATGTCCGCTGAAACGGGGCTAGACGAAAAAATCGCCATCGCTGCAAATGAGTGGCTTAGTCCACATTGCGCCACTAGGCCGACGTCGTGGCGGCAAATGTGCGCCCTACTCCGCACCTTCCGATTGCTCTTGCATCAGGCGATTGATTTCTTCCACACCGGGCCCTTCGTCTTTAACGGTCAGATCGATCGCGTTATAAATTTGGCCGATGGTGGCATCATCGCCCATGGCTTGCACCACGAGGAGCGCAACATCCGCGCGCATGATCGAACCGCCTTCGGAATCCCTTGGAGCCAGTTGTCCATTGCCCGTTGACGGGCCGTCAACCAAGCCCCCAGGACGAATGATGGTGTAGTCGAGGCCGCTCTCAATCAAATGATCTTCGCCGCGCTTCTTCTCATAGTATATGTTGCCCATAAAATCGGAGGCGTCGGGTTTCTCGGTCGGCGCACTGTCGATGCCGATGGCGCTCACTTGAATCACACGAGCGACGCCCGTCGCTAAGGCTGCTTCGTTGATATTTTTATTGCCAATATAGTCGGGACGCGGCTGACCCCGGCGACCGCCCAGGGAACTTACCACGACGTCAAACGTCCCTGATGCATAGGCGGCCGCGACATCGTCCGCGTTCAGCGCATCTCCCACGACATAGGACACGCCGAGGGGCTCAAGGCCTTCGCGATTGGAAGTCGGCCTAACAAAAACAGTGACCTCGCGGCCTTGGGAGCGCAAGAGTTTGACCGTTTCAAGGCCGCAGCCGCTCGTGCCGCCGAAAACCAAGACATCGCCCTCCGCCAGCGCCGCAGGGAGAAAACCGATGACACCGAACACAAGGCCCAAAGCGCTTATCAACCAACTCTTCACCATGACTCAAAGTCTCCTCAATCAAAAAATTTCAACGGCTAAAATGCAGCGTCAATAACACAGCGTCTCGTGGCCAGGCGTCTTGCCGTACTGTTGCATTTCGGGCGGCAACACGGGCCGATGCTCGGGCGTCCAACTAAAGCTCTCGTTGCCTTCCGGCGTCTCGGTTTCCAACGAACTGCCCTCGGTGCGGAACAGCATGAGATTACCGGTCTTTGATCCGAACGGACCGTGGCGCATATGAGGCGGGCGCCAAAAGTAGGCGCCCGGCATCATCATGCCGGTATCGCCAGCCAACTCGCCGGTGAGCAAATACATCTCTTCAACGACGGGATGAATTTCAATCACCGTGTTCTGCCACAGGGGCGGCGCGGATATGACCCAAGTTTGATTTTTGGTGTAAGGATCAGTGCGAAGCACAAGATTACCAAAGTTTGCAACGCCAGCGCCCAGTTCGCTGTCGGGGTCAACATTGAGATTGGTTTGATCGTGGGAAAAGTTGGCGTTGAGCACGTCAACCCGCTCAATAAGTAAACTCTGATCGTACAGACCGGATGGCGCCGAACCATCGACCGAATTTGCATCGCCAGAAAAAAAAGTCAGTACAACAGCACCGTCGGGTGATGCCGTGGATGTTCGAGAATATCCCGCCGGCAAATGCGCATAACACATTTCGTCGTAGTTGATTCCATTGATTTTTAGAGTACCGCCCAGCACGAAAAGTTCTTCGTGAACGGGCAAGTGTTCCGATGCCTCGCGTTCCCAACCGGCCGGATACTTTATGACGGTCGTACAGGCGCCGCTGTCTTCGTCCCGGCTCAAAATTTTGATTTCCGTTCCGGTCAACGCCCCGTCCCAGGACGTCGGACTCCAAGGAAGGGCTTGCGATTGAATGAATTCGATATGAGGTCGCGGCATCACTTCCCTCTTTTGACAGTGTTGTTCTTGTTTTCCCACGGGCGGAACAGATTTTAGCACGGTCTCGCGAGAGCTTCTATCACCTAAAAAGCTGTACGAATGAGGGTCCACCCAGGCGTCCATTAGAAACGAAACGCATCGAGCGCAAAGTTCACTTCCCCCTTTCTGCTGGACCGAATAGAATGGCCATAAGCGACGAGGCATCGGGAAGGAACGGAACTATGTCCGCAACCAAGAGAATTGCAATCATCGGCAGTGGTTCGGCATACACCGGCCAAAAAGAACCCCCGTCCCTCATCGCAGAAATTGTCGGCAACGGGTTCATCGCCGAAGTCGTCGAGCCGCGGCTGCAAGCGTTTCCTACGACGCCCTATGATCGCGGCGTCGTGCAACTGGGCTACGTCGACTGCGCGATCGAAGCGGAGAAGGCGGGCTACGACGCGCTCTTTATCAACACGGTCGGCGATTACGGCATCGATGAAATGCGTTCGTCGGTGGATATTCCCGTCGTGGGAGCTGGCGAAGCGACCATGCATTTGGCCGGAACATTGGGCCGGCGATTTTCGATTGTGACGGTATGGCCTGCGAAAATGAATTTTATTTATGACGAGCGTTTGCGCGGCTGCAATATGTCGGCGAAATGCGTTTCGGTTCGCAACGTGCTTAGCAACGATGAAGTCCCCAACGTCGAGAGTGCCGGTGCCGCGGCCGAGCGCTTAAACGCGCGTGAAGCGTCCCTTGTCGACCGGGTTCTCATGGAAATCGGCAGAGCCAAGAAAGAAGATCACGCCGACAACATCATGTTGGGCTGCACGTGCATGGTGCCGATCAAAGCGGACGTTGCCGGACGCACGGACGCGCCGGTGCTCGATGCCATGACGTGTGGCTACAAAATGACGGAAACGGTTTTGGCTCGGGGCCTTGCCCAAAGCCGCGTTGCATTTCCAAAGCCCGTCGCCGCCAATATTGCTGCGGTCGGTCAATTGGTCTCCGGCGGCGAACTGGCAGACTTGAGTGGCGACTGCAATGTTTGCGTCGTTCCGCAAACCGCGGCCGAGTAAGCCTTCTTCCGGCGACTAGAGCCGCCTGCCGATCTCTAGGCCTTCGCTGACCGCAGCCCAAATAGAGCGCGGTGTCACGCAATCCCCGATTGCCTCTACGCCTTGGGGTACGTCAGTCGCTGCCGTTCCCGTCGCCAGAACAATAGAGTCAAACGGACCTAAATCGTCACCGTCGATCGTGCGCGCGACGCCGTTCTCGATCCGGTCGACTAATGTATTAGTGTGAACCGTGACGCCGGCTTCCGCGAGGCGTCTAGTGACTTGCTTGATTTCGATCGTATGCTGAAGATCGGGAAGACCAAAAATCACGCGATCGGTCGTGACGGTGACCGACGTAACGTCCGCCATTTCATTGATGGCTTCGACCGCCGAGACAGACGCCCAGCCGCTTTCTTCATCGACAACCAGGACGTTGCCGGTAACGGTCTTGCGCCCCGCCATAACATCGCGGCTATGTGGCAAATTCCCAGCACCTGGAATGCCATCGAAGAGCTGAGGCCGGTTGCGCCAGACCTGAGTGACGCCGGGCTTGGCGCCTGTCGCCCAAACCACTTTGTCCGCATCTAGCGCAGCCGGGTCGCTCACGCGTTCATTCAAATGAATTGTGACGCCGAGGAGGTCGAGCTCGCTCTCCCACCAAGCCAACGCCGGGCGCATATCATCGCGGTGCGGTGCGTCCGCGGCCAAACGAAAGGCACCACCGAGCCGGCCTTCCGCCTCGTAAAGAGAAACAAAATGCCCGCGCGCCACAGCAACGCGCGCCGCCTCCATGCCCGCGGGGCCGCCGCCCACTATGGCAATACGCTTCGGCGCCGCGGCCGGCTCTGCATCCGGCAGTTCAAATTCACGGCCCGCGCGGGGGTTAATAATGCAACTTGACGGTACCGATCGAAACGCAAAGCCTATGCACGCCTGGTTACATGACATGCAGGGCCGAATGCGATCGCGTTCCCCGCGCTGAACTTTGGCGACCCAATCCGGCTCAGCAATAAAGGCGCGTGCCATGGCCACACAATCGGCCTGCCCTTTGGCGATGACTTGTTCCGCCTCTTCCGGCGATTTGATACGGCCCGCAACAATGATGGGGACTTGCAATTCCTTTTTGAATTTCGCTGCAACGGGGGCCACGTCCGCGCGCGGCCAATGCATCGGCGAAATCATTTTTTCGAATGTCCAGTTTGTCCCCGTCATGATGCTGACATAGTCAATCAGCTCTTTGTCAGCCAAAAGTTTCATCGACGGAATGGATTCTTCCAGTCCATAACCGCCCGGATCCAAATCGAGCAAATGTTCGGCCGACGTGCGCACGGTCGCCGCGGTACTCGGTGCCACCTCTTCACGCACAACTTCGAGGACTTCGATCAGAAATCGGCAGCGGTTTTCCAACGACCCGCCATATTCGTCCGTGCGCCGATTGAGATGCGGCGACAAGAATGAGCCCATGAGATAGTCGGAAGCTGTTTGAACCTCGACCACATCGAGGCCGGCTTTTGAACAATGCCGGGCGGCAACACGATAAGCCTGCCGAATGTCCCGCAAATCGTCCTTAGTCATTTCCTTCGGAATATCGCCGGTGACAAAGGATGGTACCGGTGACGGCGCCAAGGGCACGATGCCGTCATAGTGCGAAACATTGTGTCCGCAATGCCAAAGAATGAGCGAAAGATATGAGCCCTCCCCATGCACGGCCTCTGCTGCCGCAGCAAGCCCGTCGACGCACTCCTCTTCCCAGAGTTGCGGCGACATGATTGCCATGGCCGAGGACGGATGGTTCGGCGCCGATCCCATACCGACGACGGCCGCCCCGCCCCGCGCGCGTTCGCGCAAATAGCCGATATAGCGTTCGCCGACCTTCTTATCATTGGTTCCCAAACTCATGCTGTGACCGGGAATGATCACGCGGTTGCGAAACGTCAAGGGCCCCATCTCTATGGGCGACAGAAGATTGGGATAGGCTGTAGATGAAGAAGTTTGTGCGTCAGTCATCGGCACTCCTCTACAAGAAGCGGCCTCTATTTAGCAGCTCCCGCAAAAAAATAGCGCCCGCCCGCATTCCGCGTCGCATGTCTGTCGATATTGTGGCGTTGGAAGTAGAGGCTTGGGGCATAGGCCCGAAATGTCTTGTCAGGAGCAAAGCCTGCTTCCGCGAACATCTGCTCTAGGGGCAAGTCGTAGCAGGTCGCCATGAACGGTTCGTTATTGCAAGTGATATCCCAATCGCGCAACGACGCTGTGTAGGGATCGAGTTCCTCAAATTGGGGCGCGTCCTGGTGGAGCATGATGCCGGCCGTCGACAAGACCCGGTTACACTCTTTGAAAATCGCAGCCAACGCCGGACGCGAGGTCTCGTGCAATAGCTGCCTGGACACGATGAGATCAAACGCACCGTCCTCGAACGACAGAGCCTCTGCATTCATCTGACGGAAATGAATGTCCGTGGCCAATGCGCACGCACGTGCATGCGCATATCGCAAACAATGAGCCGCCACATCGATTCCGTGGACTTCCGCGTCTGGGAATGTGTGCTTAAACGGCAGCGTGAAATGCCCCACCGTGCAACCGAGATCGAGAATTCGCCGGGGGTGAAACTCAGGATGCTCAGCTCTAACCCAGGCAGCGACAGACATTCCCCCATCGTCGCTGAGCGGGCCCTGACTCCCCATCGCGTGAATCGAAATCGCGCGATCGAACTGAGCGCCCGCAGCAACGTCGTTAGTGCAAAGTTCCGTATGATAGCCGCCTGGCTGGCGGTGAACGTCAAAGGCGTTCAAATAAGTTGGATTCTTGATGCCGGCGTCTAATGTCAATGACCCGCAAGCCCCGCTCAATTGCCGGGCCGTAGACATCAAGATCGGCAACTGACGCTCGACCATATCGCCGGCGATATCAAACATACGCTCTTGATTGTGCGTGCGTACGCCGTACCAAAATTGGTTAAGCGGATGATCTCGCATTGCAGAAATGATTTCACGACGCGTGGGATCACGGCCATAGCGTTCAGCTAGATTTGGCGCGACGCGGCAATCATATACACGGCGAATACCCGGGCGCAGCTTGGTTTCAAGCACAACAGACAAATGGCGCACAAAATCTTCGCGCACTTGCTCGTCGTGATTGGAGGTAGCCAGCATTGTATGTTGAGTGACGCCAAGCATCGACGATAACTTTTGCATATCTGAGGATATTAATCCCTACGATGGGCCAAGCCTACAATCATATCGGCTAACATTTCAAACGAGCGCGCGAGGCAGGCGATCGAAGGCTTTACATTCGGCAAGCCATTGCGCCATTGTTCGGCGCTACAGTAAAGCTCAATTAACGGGAAATCCCAAAAATGGCCGCGCCTAAAATCGAACGCCATTTTGTGACATTAGACAATCGGCAAGTTCACTACCGCCGCGCTGGGTCCGGGCCGACTGTCTTGCTTTTACATCCATCCATGCGCTCGTCGGCCATCTACATTTCCCTTATAGAAAAGCTCGCTGAACAGTTTACTGTGATCGCGATGGACTCGCCCGGTTATGGCCTTTCGGATCATGTCCATATTTTGAAACCGGAAATTCCTGATTTCGCAGACAATGTCATTGAATTTATGGACGCGCTGGGTATCGAGAAAATCGGACTTTACGGTCAGCTCACCGCGGCCAAAATCGCACTCGATCTGTCGTGCCGCTATCCCAAGCGCTTTACCGTGGTCGTGCTCGATAAGTATCTCATGCTTACTGAAGACGAGCGCCGCGATGTACTACTCAATTTTGCGCCGGACTTCGATTTGAAATGGGATGGTCGGCACATGATTTATGCGTGGACATTCGTCCGCGAACACGCCCATTCCTACCCCTGGGACCGGCAAACTGCTGCAACGCGGATTGACGTCGACATGCCGGACGCCGCAGGTCTCTATTTCGGCGTCATGAATTTTTTCCGCACGGGCCTATTTTATCATCTCGGCCCGCGGGCCGCGTTTCGCTATATTGGACAGCCGCGAATTCATCAGATCAAAGCCCGCACGTTTTTCCTAGGAACGCGCTTGAAGCCTTTCGATACTCATCTCGAACGGCTGCCGGCTCTGCCCGATCATGTCGTCGCTGAAATGGTTGAAGACGACTCAAAATTTGAGTCACGGCTTATCGAAATTCTTGAAGAGTTTCCCTCGCACGCAATCGTGCCGGATGCTCCGTCGGTTGCGCCGATCGAGAACCGATGCGTCAGTTCCTACATTGAAACCGATGCGGGACTCCTTCACGTACGCCAAAATCCGGTGGGCGTAGGCCGGCCGTTGCTACTCGTACATGGAGCGGGCTCCTCAACGCGTATTGCGGAGTACACGGCTCGTTCCCTGATGGGAAAACGTCCCATCATCGGCATCGACTTACCGGGCCACGGTGATTCTGACGCCATAAGCGGCGCACGAAGCCTTTCAACTTTTGCGGACACGCTTGCTCAGGGTCTTAAGGCATTGAACTTGCACGAAATCGACATATTGGCGTTTGAGGGCGGTGCCTGCGTCGCACTTGAGCTCGCCGCGCTGCAAGAAGGACGGGTCAAAAGTATTGCGTTATGCGATGTTCTTTGCCCTGCCGGCGAAGAACGAGATCTCTTCCGCGCGCACTATGCCCCGACGATCGCTCCCGATGAATATGGCGGATACCTTTTGCAGGCTTGGCACTTTATTCGAGATCAATATATGTTTTGGCCTTGGTTCGACAAAAGAAAAGAAAATTTCCTGTGGGATCCGCCTTATGCCGAACTGGAGTTCGTTCACTTCAAGGTGGTGGAACTGTTGAAGTCGCTTGGCGCGTTTCGAGAGTATTATTTATGTGAATTCGACTATCCGCTCGAGGATCAGCTGAGCAACTGCGACGTTCCCGTATCCATCTTCACATTTTCAAATGACCCCAAGCGCGCCCACGCCGAGCGGGCAGCAGTGGCGGCAGGCGCAGAACTCCGCCAGTTTACCAGCCAGATGGGCTCTTGGGCCGAGCAGGTTGGCGCCCACACCGCTTAGAGGCTGGAAAGCCGACCCGTTCAGACGTAGTATAGATTGTCGACAATTTTCGCGACACAATGGCGACAATCCAAGGAAGTGAGCCATGGATAAGCAATATCAACACGCCGTGTTACCGATCGCCAACAGCGAAGAACAGGCCCATCAAGAGTTTGTCCAAAGCCTGCAAGACTATTGCATGACCGAAGTCATGCCCGGCGTGGTCTCGGAATACGAAAACCAAGTCCTTCCCAAAATGTTGCGCGAAAAAGGACAAGAGCCGCAAACGAGGCACGAAATCTGCAAAGAAATGGAGCGCCATCCCTATTACCAGATGGCAAGCTCGTTTCAGCGCAGCACAAAAGAACTTATGTGGGACGCGGTCGACCAAAGCATTATGAGACAACTTCCTGAGCTGGTTGAAAAAGCGAAAGTGCTGAGCAATGGCGAGACGGTCGGCTCTCTAACCTTGAACCCCAACTTAGAATTACCCCGATACGTCAGCAAAAACGATCATCATGTGATGCCTGGAGGGTATTCAGCGGAATTGTGCGATGGCGAAATTGCAGCCGGCGCCTTGTACGACCGTGGCGCCTATATTTTCACAAGTGGATTGTTTGGCGAAAAGATGGACAATCTCGGCAAAGTCGCAGTGATTTATGTCAAGAGAGATTTTCCGGAGTTTCACCCCAAGAAGATTTTGATGCTGGGATGCAGCGCCGGCGCATCTACTTTGCCGTTCAAGGAAGCGTGGCCCGAAGCTGAAGTTCATGGAATTGACGTTTCGCCTGCAATGTTGCGCTACGGCCATGCGCGTGCAGAAGACTTAGACATTGCCGTCCATCTTCACCAAATGGACGCGGAAAATCTAAAATTTGAAGATGCGACCTTTGATCTGGTTTGCAGCCTTGCAACATTCCACGAAATCAGCCGACCTGCCGTCACCAAAATCATCAATGAGGCTCGTCGGGTGTTGAAGCCTGGAGGTCTCTTTGTAAACGGAGAACAACCGGCCCTATGAGGGCAAATCTGCTGTCCAACAGTTTTTGGGCGATTGGGACACGCTCAACAACAATGAACCATTTTGGGGCGCCTTCCACGACATGGATATTGTGGGTAAGTGCAAGGAAGCGGGGTTCACCAATTCGTTCGAAGCTTGGGGCCCCTCGCTCACGTCGATTGAAAATGTCGAGATTATGGTCGATTCGAGTGAGATCGTCGGCACCAGCCGCGGCGAATCAGAGCTTTGGTTCTTTGTCGCGGCAAAATAGCGATTTCGATCCACTCGAAGCGCGTCTTTTTGCGCGTGATTCAAGCGTAGACCGGCTACCAGAGGTAATGGAGGACGATCAATGCAAGAAAAAGTGCAAACGCCACGTCATGCCCAAGGCAAGCGGCCTCAGTATTTCGAAGAAGCTCCAATGGATCAGCTGCACGCGATGATTATTGCATTAACCGGCGAAGTTTCTGTCCTCGCTGATCGACTCGATACCGTCGAAGTACTTCTGGACAAAAAAAGGACAATCTCCAGAGACGACATCGAGAATTTCAAGCTCACCGAAGACATAAGAGAACGGCGGCGGGACAAAAGGTCTAAATATATTAGTCGCGTGTTTCGCAGTATCAGCGATGCTCGCGCCGTCATTGAAAAACAAGAGTCCGACAAATCCCACGCACAAACGATCGGCGAAGAGTCCGTGACCGCCTAAATCGGACCGATACCCGCTACAACAATTTCCTTTCTACCTTCCGGCAATTCAACGCGCAAACCAACACACTAAGAAAAGAGGTGGGTATGCCCAACGGCGTCATTGAATATTTGGATCTCATAGAGACAGACTACCTGCCCCTTCTCAGCGCTAGTTTGCCGCTCGGCATGCGCGGCACACGGCTTATGAATAACCCAACAGGAGAGACGACGTTTCTAGTTCGCGTCGGACCACAGTGGCGAAGAGTCGAAAGCGGTTACTACGACGAGGGTTTGGAAGATTTGGTTCTGGACGGATCGCTAAAGATCGGAGACCAAGAGCTCACGCGCACGTGTTTTAGCTACTTGCCGGCCGGCAGTCATACCGGTTCTTGGGCGTCGCCTTCCGGATGCGACATGCTTTTGATGTTTAAGGGCACACCCAATTTCATTCAAGCGAACGCTGGCGCACCCAACGTACAAGCTGACCAGCGGATTGATTGCACTGATACAAGAACAACGCACTGGGAAGCTATGCCAGGTTACGAGGGACGAGACCAGGCAGAAGCGGGGCCTTTGTTACACCACAAGACCATCTATGAAGATCCGGAAACCAAGGCCTATACCTATTTGGTGCGTCAAGGCGCCGGTTGGAGCGAACCTAAACTCGAGGCCCATGCGACTTGGGAAGAATTAATTCTTCTCGAAGGCGACTATTTGATGGGACACAACGGTCTCGTCCGCGCGGGAACCTACATATTTCGCCCAGGCGATATTCCTCATGGGCCGCAAGCGACCCAAAGGGGATCAGTATGGTTGGCACGGGGCAATACGGTGCCGGACTTCGACTGGTTTGACGAACAATGGGCTCATGACGCAGTCAACGACTATTTTGAGGCTTCGCTCGACGATCAGATTGGCGAACGTGAACCATGGGGCAACTGGTCATCGGATCCTCAATAGGAGAAGCGTTATGACCAATGGATTTACCCGCCCATTTACACCCAACGGCACCGCCTCAATCATACCGGCATTGCCATGGCGCTTTGCCAGCAATCTCTTGCTTATTCACTTTAGAACGGACCCCAAGGCGCTCGCCGCCCTTATTCCCGAACCGCTCGAGCCCCACGCCGATGGTGACGAGGCGTTTATCTGGAGTCCGGTATTGAATTGTCATCCGGTCGAGCAATCGTCCGCAGACATGGATCCGGCAAGAAGTTTTTATAACGTCGCGGTTATAGGCATCCCTGCTAAATTCAAAGGCGAAAACACAATGCTTTCGGCCTTTCAATGGTGTGACCGTGACTGGCTGGTTCTTTTGTCTTGGTTTATGGGCACGTGCTCAAAACTGGCGACCATCGAACAGACGGGCATGCATCCGCTGTTCAGCAAAGTCGGATCCGACCAATCAGGCGAACTTGGCTCGACTCTCAATCGCACCGTCAGCCGAAACGGCGACAAAATCATCAAAATGTCGATGAAGTTCGAGCGGGAAATCTTAATCGACGACATGCAATTTTATTTTCAACACCTGCCGCTGACCAGCATGCGCCATATACCGGACTGCCACGTACCGCCCAAGGGCCGGCCTGACTTGCACGATCTCACCCAGATGGTCATGTCGGACAACGCATTCGGAACACCGTTTGTTGGACCCGCAACGCTCGAGTTTGGCGCCTCCGACAATGAAGAGTTGCTGCCACTACAGCCCAAAGAAGTTCTAGGCGGCTATTGGATTCCCATGGCTTTCAAGCTCGACGGCATTACGGTTGTACACGACTTCCTCGCTTGAAGAGAAAACTAAGATGAACCACGCTAATTGCGCGCTTCACGAGCCTGCATAAACGGAAGGTCATTTCATGCTCTTAAATCGCCCGCTCGCCAATGAAATTATGGATCGCGAAGAACTCGACGGCTTTCTCGCCGTGACCGACAACAATGTCTATTACTTGAGCGGCTACGAATCTGATTTTCTTTATGATATTCAATATGTTGCAGCAGCCGTGCTGCCGCGCAAGGCCGACATTCCTTCTGGCCTTTGCGTACCGGAAATCGAAGCTGCAAATTTGATCGAGCGCCCCACATGGATGGACGCCATCCATACCTACTATTTCGATGTCTATGGCGGCGTGCTAAAAATTCATACGTTTGCGGAAGATGTCCCCCTCACGGGCGATGATGCAGTAATTAAGAGCTGGGTTGATGAGCTCGACAAAAACGAAACGATCAATGTCGGAGGGGCGCTCAATAACGCCCTTAAGGCGTTCGGCAAGAGCAAAGTTAAAATCGGCATCGACGACACGCGCTTTGCAGCCATGCTTGCGACCGATTTCCCCAATATTGAATTTGTCGAAGCAGCGCACCTCTTTATCGAATGCCGCATGATAAAAATACCTGACGAAATCAAGATTCTCCGCTCTGCAGCAAGAATGAATGAGACAGCATTAAGAAAAGCATTTGCAGCCATCAAGGAAGATGCAACCTGGTTGGACGTACGAACAGCTTACGAAGTGGGCGTGGCTGAACAAGGGGCGCGCGTGGCTGCTTGTTACAATGGCGCAGGTGAGAAGAGCGCCGGCGCTGAGCGTGTCATCAAGAAATATCCGATCGCCCAGGGCGACCAAGTCTGTTTCGACAGTTTGCTCAAGTGGCAGCGCTATGTCGGAGATTGTCAGCGTACCGTGGTTCTAGGCGAACCTTCTGAAAAACTTCAGCGCTACTGGAATGCATTTGAAGTCGGAATCGAAGACGGCTACAGCAAACTAAAACCCGGCGTTTCGACAATGGATTTGCGCAACCAAACAATCGAAACCGTTCGCAAAGCTGGCATTCCCTCATTTTGCTGTGCCTTTATTCACGGCATCGGCCTCGATCACATTGAAATGCCATTCTCCGTGGGTGGCAAACTCGGCGACTTCACGCTCCAAGAAAACATGGTACTCAACATGGATATGGAGGTTCACGAAATCGGTTGGGGCGGCACATTTTTCGAGGAAACCATGTTGATTACGAAGGACGGCGCCGAGCGCCTCTACACTTTGGAACGCCAGCTCTTCCAGGCATAATCGCTTATGTCCAACAACGCAGCGGGCCCCGAAGTAAGTACGAGCCCCCCTTCGACCTTTTGGTGCTCCATTAAAGGCACGCCTCTGGCCACGTTTGCATTGTGCTTTATCGGCATGACCCTGACGACAGCCGATCAAGCGCTCTTCTCATTTGCAATTCCGGGCATCACTCAAGAATACGCGGTACCGACAACCACGGTCACGCTGATCATTACCCTATCCTTTTTAGTCGCAAGTTTTACGGTCGTCATTGCGGGCACGCTGTCCGACTATTTTGGCCGCCGCAAGATGTTCGTAATTCTTTTGGCGGGCTCGGCCTTCTGTGTTGGACTGCACGCCATCGCCCAGTCGCTGACTGTGCTTGGCTTTTTTCGAATCTTGGGCTTTGCGATTGCGGCCGGCCTTTATCCCATTACAAATACAATTGTGATTGAAGTTTCACCGGCGCGTTACCGCGGCATGATGGCGGGATTTCTGCAAGTCAGCTACCCGATAGGGACGTTTTTGGCGTCATTGTTTGCAGCACCGCTCATCGATGCCTTCAGCTGGCGCGCCATCTTCTATCCCGCCTATGCCGTTGTGCCTCTGGCATTCATTCTAGGCTATGTGCTCAAAGAGCCGGATCGATTTGCGAAGCTAAAGTCTGAGACTGTGATGCCGGACAGCGCAGCACAACTATCTAACAAACGTGGCATTGCCGAACATTTAGACGAACTCATTAAGCCCCAATTTCTACCGCGAACGGCCGCCATGTTCATCGGAACACTGTTCATTCAGGCGGGTATAATTGGGATGATATTCTTGCTGCCGACATTTCTCGTCGAAGATCGGGGATTTAGCCAGAGTGACGCGGCCCGCATCACGGGCTTATCTTACTTAATGGGGGCCATTGGCTATGTTCTGGCGTCAACGGTTGGGGAATTTGTCCTAACCCGAAGAAACACGCTGGTCCTTTGGGCCCTAATTGGTGGTTCCGTGTTCGGTTTGACGGTTTGGCTGGCACAGACGTCTTCCTCGCTCATAATAGGTTTTGGCCTCACGATCATGTTTCTCTATGGCTCGGAAGCCATTCGCATGCCTCTGACTGCGGAACTGTTTCCGACTCGTATTCGGGCAACGGCATCGGCAACGGTCGGCTCCCTTGCCGTAAGCATTTCAGCATTGACGGCTCCTTTTCTACTTGCCTACTTCGCAGCCAAATGGGGTTGGACCTGGACCTGGACAATATTTGCAATCATTCCCGCCTTTATTGCCGCCGTGATTTTTCTCGCATTGCCCAATTTTAAATCCGGGTTGGAAGTCGAGGAAGTCTCCGAAGCGGCACAGACCTAACCCGAGTACGGTATGACCCATACACAAGCTGATAATTATCTCCTTGACGACGCGAATTTTGACCGCGAGCGGGAGCGATTGGATCTGCTATCGAAACTTTACAATCCACTCGCCCAGGAAAAAATTCGTGCGCTAGGACTGAAGTCCGGCAATCGTTGCCTTGAGGCCGGGTTTGGCAACGGGTCCATGCTGGTCTGGCTCAGCGACCAAGTCGTGCCTAACGGGCAAGTATTTGGTTTGGATCGGGAGCTTCGCTTTGCGGATCGCATTGATCAAAACAATATTGAGATCTTGCACGGCGACGTTATGACCATCGACCTTACGGGCACTCAGGTCGATCTGGTCTATGCGCGTCTACTTCTCGAGCACGTCAGCGATCCGCTTAAAGCAATTAAAACGCTCATGACAGCGGTCCGGCCGGGCGGACACATCTTTGTCATGGCTACGGACTTTAGACCGTTTGCGGCCGCCGATCCGGCTCATGCCCAAGCGACAGAATTCAATGCCACATGGGAAAAGCTAAGGCGTCGGCTTGAGGACACGCAGCTTATGGACCTTTCCTTTGGTCCAAAAGTTCCCGGATTATTCGAACAGGCCGGCCTCGTCCATATCGAACATGACGCAATAATGGTTGATGCTACGCCAGGTTCAGATTTCACCAAAGAATATGTCATGGCAGCATCGTCCCTCGCGGAAATGAATGCCGATTTTGCCGACGACTGCCGAGCCATGGTTGAAATCGTGACAGATCCAACATTCACTTTTCACTATCAGAAAATTCATTGCATTTCGGGCCGCACGCCCGGTTGAAAGCGTAAAGGAGAGCGCAGCATGGCAGAAGTCTTGGTGGACAATCAAAACGTCTGGTACGAAGTCAAAGGCGACGGAGATCCAGTTGCATGTATCGGCGGTTTTGCGCTGTTGCACGATCAATTTGAGTTTTGCACGCCCTACATGCTTGATGCGGGATTGCAAATCATTAATTGGAACCAGCGCGGTATGGGCGCGTCCGACTGGACCATGGTGCAGCCTTATTCCATCGACGACTGGGTAGATGATCTCAAGGCCGTATTGGATGATGCAGGAATCGAACGCGCTCACATTTGGTCGACATCGACAGGTTCCGTCATTGGCATGCGGTTTGCCGCTAAATATCCAGAGCGCACAAAATCACTGATCACTTACCCCTGGTACAAAACAGACGACTATTGGCGACGGCTTTTTCAAGTCGCCGGTGACCTTTCGGAAGTCTTCGGTATTCGCCAACTTTCTCGGGTTTTTGCAGGCGTCGTTCTTCCGACGCAAATCATGTACACGGATGAACACATCAAATACGAAAAATGGGCGTGCGAAAAATACGAAAAGAATGTCAACATGACGACCATGCGCAATGTGATGGAGACGCTGGCCAATGTTGACCTGACCGGAGATCTCCCCCGCATCCAGGCGCCAACACTTCTACTCATGGGGGACGACAGTGCACTCAACAAAGTTGAAGGGATGGAATCGGCGAGCTTTGATACACTGACAACGGATTTCATGAAGTTGATGCCCAACGCCAAGCTGAGCGAAGTCGCCGGCGCCAGCAGCACCTATTGCATGATTACCCGAGCCGAACAGACAACAAAACTCTTGGTGGACTTCATTGAGAGCCTGTAGCGAACCGCCATTTGGTAAGCGAAGCGCGTTATGGGCCTGAGACCAATTCTTGCCTGAGGCTGCGTCCGGCAATGAGGTAGTGAATGCTGGACCAAACGCCGGTGACGAGGGTGACGCTTAGAAGCGCAAAGCCCAGTGAATCTTCACCCATCGAAGGCCTCAAAACATCGCTCAAAATTCCAATGACCTGCGGTCCAATGGCGCCCCCGATCAGGTTCGCAATCAGCAACAAAAGGGCGGCCGCCATTGCTCGCATATTTGCAGGAGCGACACCTTGAATGATCGCAAAGGTCGGTGGTGCTTGCATAATACCGACCGCAAAAGGAATAAATAATGACGCAAATGCGACTGTCACGTTCGATGTAAGAAACGTGATCATGAAAAGCGGCGTTGAGACAAATATGGCAATGGCAGGAACCCAGGCATACCATCTCAAATCCCGCCGGCCTAACGCATCCGACACATAGCCACTCAGAAGCATACCGATCAACTGGGAAGAGCCCAAAATTAGGGCGAGCCACGTGCTGACCTCACCCATGCCCAAGCCAAAACTTCGGGTGAAATAAGACGGCAGCCACAGAAGTACGCCCAGCAGCGACACGGTGAAAAGTCCTCCCCCGATACTCGCGTGCAAGAACGCTCGTTTCGAAAGAAGTACTTTCACAACCGTCAAAAATGGAAGCGTCTCTGGTTTTTCGGTTAAGCCGTCGGATTGTCCGCGCGCCGGTTCTTCGAGACGCAAATAGACGAAAATTGCCGCTAATATTCCTGGGGCGCCGACCACAAAAAGTGCCACGCGCCAGCTATAGACTTCCGTCAGCCAGCCTCCAAGTATAAATCCTACGATAATTCCGATAGGACCACCGAGGGAAAAAATTGATAAAGCCTGCGCACGTTTTTCAACTGGAAAGTAGTCGGCGATGAGCGAATGAGATGACGGGTTGCAACCCGCCTCGCCGACGCCGACCATGACGCGGGCCACGGTCAATTGCACAAAGTTTTGCGCCAGACCGCAAACCGCCATCATAAGACTCCAAAAGCCAAGCGCGACCGACACAATGAGGCGGCGACTATGATTGTCTGCAAGCCGGGCGATCGGAATGCCAAACCCTACAAAGACGAGCGTGAACGCCACACCGGTCATAAAGCCGATTTGCGTATCAGACAGAACCAAATCTTCTTTGATGGCAGGTAACAGGACCCCCAGCATATGGCGGTCCATGTAATGGAAAAAAGAAACGACAAATAAAATGCCGAGCGCAAAGTTGGCGCGGGACGACCTCATCATTCCCGCAGTTGTCGTAACCGCCGCTTTATCGTTCATGAAAGCATAGCTGGATTTACCGGCCAGACCCGCATTCGACTGTTCGCTTTCATTCCGTGATCGGAGGAATACCGGTCGGCACCATGCCCTCATGATGATGCATGATCATCCATTTGCCGTTAACCCTATGAAATACATCGGTAATCCGAACTTGACCCGAGGCCGGATTAGGCGGCTCGTATGAAAATGTAAGGTAGTAGCGCGCCAGGGCGATATCGCCCCAAGTATCAACCACCGTGTCGTCGATGCTCATCGTGAGCGCACCCCGCGACTGCATCTGTTCTTGGTCACCTTCATGAAATTTTGCGCGTTCTTCCTTGCCACGGATGAGTTGGGGCGTAAACACATCCCACACGGTCGCGTCGTCATGCATGTACCGGCCTGTTCCCCCGACGTCATGATTTTGAAACGCGTCGAACATTGTGTGAATGACGTCGGTTATTTCATTTTTGATATCTTCGGCTGAAGCTGATATGGAATGATTTCTCCTGGTTCTTGCATCTACCGAAAAGCATCGCTGAAAAGATTTTCAAAGGTCCAGGGCGCCCGGATTCATCAGCCTCTTTGGATCCAATGCGTGTTTAAGCGCCTTCATGGTGTCGAACGTCGTCTCCGCCAGACCATCTCGATAGGCATAGAATTTTCCGATTTGCATGTGGGCCGCGCCGAGACCAACTAAGAGATCGCGCAACTCTTCGCGTATTGACATTATGACCTTGGTGACGCCTGTCGTAGGACCTTCAGGCAAATCAACTGTTCTTTGATTGCGGTCGAGTTTCAATCGGTGAATCGGGCGAATGGCATCCTCCCAAACAAAAACCGGCTCAAGGACAATCGCTTGACCCGCAACCGCCAACGACATATTGACGCTAATTCGATAGAGGCGAAATTGTTCTTGATGGGCGCTTAGAAACGCCGAGATTTCGCTGTAGGCCTCTTGGACACTCGACGGTGGAAAAATTCCGTGGGTCCAAACTTGTAGACGATCATGGGGATCAAGCAGCCCCTGGACGAAACCGAACGGATCCTCGCGAATGAGGCGTGGAATAACCGCTTCCCTTTCGTTAGCGGTCGCGGCGAACGGTTCACTTAATCTTGCGAGCAAGGGTTCCGCGTCACCTGGCGCATCCCCCTCCACGACCAAGTGTAATGTCGGTGGCACTTCCGGATCAGGCTCGCCGTCAAACGAAACCGGCATGAGCCCCAGACATTCTGATGCACTCCCGGCGCGCGCAACACTGCACGCAGCATCTAGCATCGCTTGGAATGATGAAAACGCATAGGAGCCAAAAGCCAAATCAACAGGGATCTGTTCTAGGCGCAGGCTCGCTGCCGCCTTTATGCCGAGCGCACCACAATCGCCCAAAAACAAACCCGACATATCCGGGCCATGATAACGATAGAACGGCTTTCCGTATTCAAGCCCGTTGGTTCCCGTGGATAAAACTGTTCCGTCGGCCAATACCACTTCAAGACCCAGCACGCTTTCGGCCGCGGTTCCATGCCGGGCCGAGCCGAAAAACATTGAGTTCTGCGAAAGGCTGCCGCCGACGGTCGAAACGCGGCCTGTCGACGGGCCGAAATGTTTTGGCCGCAAGCCGACTTTGCGGGACGCGTTAAGCAGATTTTCCCACGTGCAGCCGGCTTCGACCGTCGCCACGAAATCCTCTTGGTTAACTTCGATTATCTGATTGAGTCGGCGTGTATCAAGGATGACGGCATTTTCATCTCGCGGCATGTAACCCTTGGTATAGGAAAGGCCACCGCCGCGGGCAATGACAGCAAGCTTGTTTTGTGTCGCGGCGGAGACGACTTGCGATAGTTCATCGACAGTTCCGGGCTGAATAACCGCGCGTGCCGCAGGCCCAGTATAAAAAATATCATTTGAATAGAAGGCGCAGGAATCGTCGCCAGTCAAAACATGCTCTGCACCGACAATGTCACAGAGATGATCTGTAAAGGGATCTGCCATCGCGCGCGGATCAGTTTAAGTTTGGGACAAATCCCATCTACTTCTGCGCGCCAAAAAACTGAACCCTACCGATGCCGCCTTGTGCCGACGTATGAAGGTCGTCAAACGGCTTATCGAAGAATTTGAAGTTGCCTTCGTGATCCCTGTCAGCCCAGGCATCGATGATCTTGTCCTTCTTGAACCCACCCCATGACAAGAAATCCGTGCGATCCCATGAGGTCCATTGACGCCAAAACGGCTCCGAATTGTAGTAGCAATCCCAATTGAGCATGAACTGCTCATGCAAATTGTAGTCGCCACCAAAAGGAATGTCATAATTCATGTTGACCCCGCCACGCCGCAATACGCGATGGATTTCCTTAATAATGCAAACCGCAGCTTTTTTTGACGTCTCATGGTAGACGCCGCCAGAAATGACCAAGTCAAAATAACCGTCCGGAAAATCAAGATGTTCGCCGCTCATTTGATGAAAATGAACTGTTTTGCCTAAAGCTTCTGCACGGGCACCTGCATAGCGAATAAACGCCGCGCCAACATCCACGCCGTGTACTACCGCATCGGGCCATTCATCGACGAGAGGTGTTGTTGTCCAACCAACCGCGCAGCCTAGATCCAGAATCCGCTTCGGTTTAATTTTGGGATAAAAGTGCTTTACACAGTTGATGAGCGCATTGCCGCCGCCATCACATTTCCGGCCGACCATACCTCGCGTGTAGTAGTAAGCTCCGCGATCATAAACTGCCGGCGTATACAAGTCATCGTCCGTCTGACTGGTCTGATAGCCGCCCGGCATGACGTGAATATCAACGGCGTCGATATAACGGGGCACTTCAAATTCGGGATCTAAACTGATCGAGCCTTTGGCCATGGTCGCGTTGAATTTAGCCTGGTCCTTTAGGCGCGGCAACTGGCGCCAGGTAATTTCGCCTTGATTATCCCACAACATCTCTTGAAGAGTTCGCGCGATCGCGCTCCACGTTTGCGTGAAAGGCTCGCGCATCATGAGACGATGCACTTCTTCACTATTCTCAGGAGGCCGCCCGTTCTCTTTGACGAATTTCGGCTTGGCTAAATTCTCATAAACCTGTTCATCGTTGGGGTAAATATTCTCTGACATAAAGTGCTTAATTGAAACGGTAATATTTTCTCGTGCGTGTTCGTCATGGGTTGCACGCGGCATCATATTATGGGGGAAAGGTTCTTTAATATTGAGAGACATGAGTACCTCCGACACTTAATCCGCAGCAGGAGCACGGGCCGTCACACATTGCACAACGCTTACTTCCAGGCACCGAAGCAGAACCAGTGAATATTGTTAGACATTCGGCCAGTCTCACTATTGACTTGACCTTGTTCCTGATTGACCGCATCCAAAATAGCCTCCGGCCCTGATAAATGACGGCTGGGCACGGTAAAGAACACGAATTTCTCATTCGAAAACCCGCCTGCGGCGCAAACCTGCTTGAGATCGGAATCTCGGAATGCTTTATAGAAGGGCTCCTTGTTGTAGTAGGAGTCCCAATCCAAATAAAAACTATCGTAAGGCGCGGTCATGTTATTTGGCGGAAGTTCCATATGCAGCATCAGCCCGCCTGGCTTTAACATGCGATGAGCTTCCTTGAATACATTGCCGATCGTTTTCTCGGGCAATTCATGCAGCAGCATTGACGTAAAGATGAGATCAACACTTTCATCTTCGAACTTAGGTCGTTCAGCGTCTTGCTGATGGAAATGCATAGTCACGCCTTTGGATTGGGCACGCGCGTTAGCGTACCGCAACAAAGGTGCCGCAACATCTGTGGCATGAACCTCAGCTTCCGGATAAGTCTGTGCCCAGGGCATCGTGTTGTTGCCTAGGCCGCAGCCAAGATCCAAAATTTTCAGTGGATGAAAATTTGGATACTTGTTCCTTACGAACATTGAAATAGAGCCGCCAATATCATCGCGGTCTTGACCAAGCAGCCCCATTGTAAAGACGGCGCCGCCATTGTCATAGATAGCACCCTGGCTGACGTCATCGTCCGCGTATTCCGTATGGTAGCAACCGGGCACCAAATGAATATCGATATCGGCGATATATTTTGGAACCACGAATGACGGATCGAGTTCGATTGTGCCTTGCGCCTTGTCGCCGGCTTGACTGAGGATCTTTGCGCGTCGGTTAAGGTCGGACGCATTGCGTTCAACCGTTGGGATTACCGACCGCCAGACCATCTCTTGTGCATTGCACCTCAAACTCGAGTAGAATTTGAACATCGTCTCAGGCTTCAAGGCCTTGTGAACCGCCGGACCATCCTCAGGCTTTATGCCCTGTCGCTCCAACTTTGGTTCGACTTTTTGTTCGTAAACGGCGCGCATGCCGCCTGCGACGTCATGCAAAACATAGTGGCGCATGCCCGACATGAAATGTTGGCGCGAGAGCTCATCCCTGGTGGGCAGGATCGTGAGGTCTTGTTGTAGCTGGTCGGTCATGGGCTGCACCTGTGCGAAATTGGGCCGAATAGTGCAATTCGGACCCTTCAAATTGTTGACAATACTATATCAGATCTCCACCGATTTGATGAGTAGAACTATCGACCGTGCGGGCTACCGCACCCCATCTAGCGCTGTTCTTGGATGAGTTCGGTAATTTCTCCCGCGGGACCGCTGAGAGCGGCACTCAAATTACCGCCGTAGGCCATAGATGAGTCGTTCAAGGGCGCCGAAAACCAATCTACGTCGATGGGACTCAATTCGTTAACCGAAAAACTGACCATCGCGTTGCCGGGCGGTAATTGCCCATCGGCCCGCGGCCGGGGCCCGATTAAATCCGAGTATTTGTCAATTTCAATCAGATTGCTCGGTTCGGCGGCTGCCACGAGTTTTAATTCAAATTGGTGAGTCTCCGGCAAGCCCTGCGCACGAGCAATGATGGGTATTTCGAAATCTGCGCCCCCCGCCGACGCCATTCCCAGTTTATTTAAGTAAAAGTCATGGATCGCAACTGTATCGGGACCTGCCAAGATGACGATGAAGACACGGTCAACAAAAGACCCCGCCGGCGGCAATGGCGACGTCGCCATATCTCCGGTTTCCATCGTGAGATAAAGCACCTCTTGAGAGGGGCCAATGACTTGCATCGCGTGGATGCTGGGACTATTGCCGCCGATGCTTTGCACGGAACCGACAATGTCAAACGGACTTGCTTTGAGCTTGTCATTGAGGCCGTACGCATCTTCGACGACAATTTCAAATGAGTTCCAACCGGTAGTAGTCATCGCCCGGTAACCCGGAACGTCGTCTACCTGAGCAGCTCTTATGAATACATCAGCACCACTCTCCGGCCGCATCAGGATGAAAGAGCGACCTTCCATTTTCGGTGCACCCCATGATCGGGCAAGCTTACCGCTAATTGATCCGCGCTCAACGACTTCATAGTCGAGCCAGTTGCCATACCAATCTTCCGTCTTGGCGAGATCTGTGGCGCCGATGGTCGCCATTTTAATTCGCGAAGTCGTGGCAGATGTTTGCGTAGCACCAGTAATTGGTGCGATGACTTCTTCGCCGCCGCCACCGCCAAATAGCGAGCATCCGGGCAAACCTGCAAAACTCGCTGCCGCGACGCCGCCAAAGATCAATCGCCCAGACGATCTGAGGAATTGCTGTCGCGTGATCAGTTTTGATTTCATCTCTTCATTCCTTCTTTACGATGACTTTGGCGCCTAACGACGCTCTTCAATCAACTCCGTAATTTCGCCCGCTGGCCTGACAAATACGGCGCTTCGATTTCCGCCATAGCCTAGCGTGGTTTCACGCACTGGCGGGGTTAAAAAATTGACATCGGCCGCATCAAGATCATTCGTTGAAAACGAGACGAGCGCATTGCCTGGAGGAAGCTGTCCCTTTGTTCGCGGACGTGCGCCTGCGGAACTGGGATATCCGTCAATTTCGATCATGTTGCCGCGTTCTGTGGCGGATACCATCCTCAATGGAAAGATATGGTCTTCTGGCAAACCTTGAGCGCGGATAATAATTTTGATGTTAAAAGATAAATCGCGATCGGCCCGCATTCCCAATCGGTCCACATAGAACGTGCGTAGTTCATCGGCGTCCGTCCCGGCCAAAATCACAATAAACGTACGATCGACAAAGGATTTTGGCGGCGGCAAGTGAGACGTATCCCTGTCTCCGGTCTCGCAAGTCAAATAGAGAATTTCGTCGGCCGGCCCCACGACTTGCATGGCATGAATCGATCCGCCTCCGCCCAGGGCCCGTGCGTGACCGATAATCTCAAAAGGTCCATCCTTGAGTTTTTCGTCGAGGGCATAAACATCATCGACAATGATCTCGAACGAGTTCCAGCCCGTGGTTGTCATCGGGCGATAGCCGGCAACGGGATCAATATGCACCACGCGAACGAATACGTCTGCACTGCCTTCCGGCTGCATCAATATATATGAGCGTCCCGCCATGTTCGGCACGCCCCAGGATGCGGCGAGCGAGTCACTGATCTCGCCCCGCTCCACGCTCGTGTGGCCGAGCCAGCCCGAGTACCAATCTTCCACGGTGCCGGGATCCGGCGCGCCGATCGTAACCATCTTTATGCGACTGATCATCGAGCCAGAAATTCCTCGGTTGCTTTTGCCTAGGTCGCAACTGCCGTCAGTTTGTCCATGGCGACCGCATCATGTTTGTACGAACGCAGGCCCCACAACAGCGTAACAACCATAATTACACCGTAGCCAAAACATGTGATCGACATGCCGTATTTGAGGTCTGCCGGATCACCCATCATATCTGTAATGAATCCCACGATTGGCGGACCGGTCATTGATCCGAATAAATTGATAATGAGAAAAAACACGGCCGTCGCCTGCCCGCGCAATTGGCCTGGCGTAATGGCCAAGAGAGCTGACGGGCTGGTGCCGGAGGAGATCGACATGCCGAGAAAACCAATGAAGAGCACGCCCAGCGCCAGCCACGGCGTCGGCATAAGCGGAAACAAGACGAACGCGGGTAGGATCAGCAAACTACCGAGTAGGACAGTCAAATAGGCTGCGTGACTAACACCCCTCGCCGTCATGTGCGCGGCCAGCCATCCGCCAAAATTTGTCCCAATGGGACCGGCTGTAATAAGAATGAGTCCCACCGCGGGCCCGCTCGCTCCTATGTCCCAACCCCAAGTTCTTAGGAACAGAGGCGGCGCCCAAAAGCTTATGCCGCCGATGGCCGTCACGCCGATAATGCCGACAAAGAGACTGCCATAAGCACGCCACCGAATTGCCAAGTAAGAAATTGCCTCCTTAACGGTCGGCCCGGCGTCATCCTCGCCCTTCGTGGTTTCCTTGCGAACGGGCTCGCGGACGGTCACATAGAGTAAGACTGCTAGAACAAGACCCGGCAATCCGATCGCCAAGAACGCCGTTTGCCAAGCAAAAAGTTCGCCCAGAACGGGTAACACCAATGGCGGTGAGTTGTTGATGTATTCGACAAGTTGGCTGCCGATTATATAAGTGCCCCCAGCTCCGACGGGGGCCCCGGTCATCCAAAGGCCGACGGCGCGGGGACGAATGTTCTTTGGAAAATAATCGCCAATGAGAGACAGGGTGGATGGACCAGCGCTTGCTTCCCCAATGCCGACGCCAATCCGCGCTGCAAATAACCCTGAGAAGCTTTTTGCAATGCCGCATACGGCTGTCATGACCGACCAGACAGCAATACCAACAGTTAATATGACCCTGCGGCTTTTCCGATCAGCCAGCCAGCCGAGAGGAATACCCAAAGTCACAAAGAGAACGCTAAAGGCCGGACCAATGAGAAGACCTATTTGAAAGTCGGTTAGGCCTAACGAAGTTTTGATTGGCTCGATCAATAGACTCAAGATCCATCGATCTATGTAAGCAACGATATAGACGATCGTTAGCAGGCCCGCGACGTACCAGGCGTATAGAATTGGAGGGTAAAGTGATTCCTCGGCCGGTTTCGCTACGGCATCTCTCGCGACGTCAACCATAAAAGTCTGCCCTTGTACCCAGAGCGATGGAAAAGATCGATCGCTAGCGCGGCTCTTCGATCAGCTCAGCGATTTCGCCGACCGGCCCCACAAATGAGGCGGTCCTTCGGCCACGGTAGACCAATGACTCGTCCTCGGTCGGCGCAGCAATAAAGTCGATATCCAAGTCATCCAAGCTATTGACCGAAAAGCTTGTGATGGCATTGCCCGGAGGCAACTGGCCGTCTAGTCGCGGGCGCGTTGTGGCGGGTTCAGGAAAGCCGTCGATCTCCATGAAATTTCCCGGCTCCTTGAACGGCACGAACGTCATGAACATTGGATGACCTTCAGGTAGGCCAAGGGCATTCGTGATCAAAGGAACGCTCGTCTTTCTGGCTTCCCCTTTTTGCATGTCAAACTTATCCGTATAGAAATCATGGATAGCCCAAATGTCCGGTCCGCAAATCACCATGATGAAGTTGCGTCCAACCGCGGCGCCCGCATCGGGCAGAAGCGACGTCGCCTTGTCCCCGGTCTCACAGGTGAGATAAAGCACCTCCTGCCCGGGGCCGACGACTTGCATGGCATGAATCGTCGGAAAGTCGGCGCCGATACTTTGAGCCGGACCAATGATCTTGAAGGGACTTTTTTTGAGCTTTTCGTGAAGGCCGTGGACATCGTCAACAATGACCTCGAAGGCGCTCCAGCCGAATGTCGTCAATCCTTTGTAACCGGGCACCTCGTCGATCTCGACGGCGCGAATAAACACGTCCACGCCGCTTTCGGGCTGCATCACAATGAAGGGGCGTCCGGCAACATCAGTTGCGCCCCATGATACCGCAAGACTTGCACCAACGTCGCCCCGCTCAACGACAGAATAGCCAAGCCACTCGCCGTACCACTCTTCAATGGGACCAAGCGCCGGCGCGCCGATCGTACCCATTTTTAATCTTGTGATTTTCGAATTGTTTTCGGGGGTATCGCTCATGACTTTTAAGTTCCTTTGCAAGGAAGAGCCGCGGGCTTCAGGAGGGATCTATCAATACGAACAAATCGGGCAATCAACGATGGAGCATTAGTCTACCTTGATTAGCCCATTCACAAAAACAAATTGCTCACGTAGGCGCACAAGCAAAAAAAGAGGCCCGCCATTGGCGGGCCTCATTCGATCACAAAATGATGTTTGTATTAGAAGCTGACGCTAGCCTTGAAACCAAAGGTCCGTCGGTCCTGTGGGATCAAGATCGCACCGAGCTGGCTGAAGTCAAAGAACGTGGGACGAACGCTAAAGTCGGTAAACTCTTGGCCACCGGCCCACTTGTCTTCACCAAGCAGGTTTTTCACGAAGAACTCAAAACGCATGTTCTCTTGTTGGATGCCCAAACGCAGATTGACCAAGAAATAGCTGTCTATATCGGCAAGATTGGTGGTGCCCGAAGGTGCCTTGCCCTGATAGATAATGTCACCGCGAATATAACCATCCCAGTCGCCGTACAAAGCATGGGTATAAGTCGACGTCAGACTACCGGACCATCTTGGGAAACGGCTCGCCCGATTGCCCATGAGGTTGTCAGTACTCAATGTCGAGGATTGTGAGGCAAGTGACGTAAAGAATTCCGTCAACTCGTTTTCGTTCCACGCCCAATTGAAGTTGGCCGTCCAACCTTCCATGAGTTCGGCAGAGGCTTCGAGCTCCATTCCGTAATATTTGGAGCTTCCCGAGACCGGCACTGACTGGAAGTTGGGATTTCCTGTTGGATGATCAAGGTCAATAATGCCATTGATGTCACCATTAGGAATGAGGTCACCATCGTCATCCAATGACAGGGTTACGAACGTATTATAGGGAGAATTTTTGTACTCCATGTAGTAACCGGCAACATTGACGATCAAACGGCCATCGAACCAATCCGTTTTAAGACCGGCTTCTAAAGAATTAAGCTTTAGTTGCTCGGTCGTGTCAGTGGCTTCCGATCCCAAAGCATCGACAAATTGCTGACAGGGCGATGAGAAGCTGGGCATGAGGGTTCGCGGATCGGTAAACGGCACGATATAGGGCGTGACGCCACCTCCGGGGTTTGTCGCACAATTGATAATCGCCACTTTGTTGAGACCTGGCAGTATGCCCCTTGATGCCGTGAAGTAGGCATTGACGTTTTCAATAGGCCGATAGCTCAAGCTAAAACGGGGCATCCAATTTTTGTAGGTCGCCTCAAATGTGGCCGTGCCGTCGGCTTTGCGCGTGTCATTTACATAACGGAATTCGGCATCAACAGTTATATTCTCAAAGATGTCGAATGACGCCGAACCGTAGAATGCCCACGCATTCACAAAGTCACCGCCGTCTACGGGAACTGGCAAGATCGAAGGCGCGCCGCCGCCAGCCACATCGCAAGTGAGTACAAACGGACAAACGGTGACAAAAATGCCGCCATTGGCGTTATTTAGATATTCCTGTTTGTACCAATTGAATCCACCGAGCCAACGCAAACGCTGTTCGCCACTCGACTGGATCCGGGCGTCTATGGAGTAGTCCTTGCCCGTTTGCTCGTTGGAAACATACCAGTTTTCAACCGGGGTTTGGTCCCAATCCCGATAATTGTTGTTGACGTTCTTGTTCCACGACGCCGTGATCGTTCCGGTCATACTCCACGGTAAATCGAATTCGCCGACGCCGCTGACCCGCGAAATATTACGCCGAAGACCCAGACCATCGAGATCCGGAGCACCGGGGATTTGACCAAAGTTGAGATGATTGTCCTGGAGGAACGTTGGCATTCCTAAGGCCGCCAAAATTTGAGGTCGAATGCTCGTATTCTGATCAATGGGCGGCGCTAAGGCTTCGCCAGGAGCGGGTATTGTCCCGCAAATAAATCCTGTTGGCATTAGCGTGGTCGGAGTTCCATCGGTTGCGAACCCAGGACGCGTCGTACCCGTACAAGTGTCACTCAAACGGCCGACCAAAAAGCCCACAGCCTCAGGACCATCATCGTCTTGTTGGTAGTAGCCGCGGATCTTGATCCTCAACCAATCGGTCGGCTCGCTATACAAAACACCAAACGCCGATGTCGATTGCTGTTCACCCAAGGCACCGCCGTCAGAGGCGGTATACATTTCGCCTTTGTTATAGAAACGACCGCCGACACGAATGGACAATTTATCCTGTATGACAGGAATATCGACGCTTCCCGACACTTCATACTGGCCGAAGGTGGCGGCTTCGGCATTAAGTTTGCCACTAAATTCCGTAAGGCTCGGTGTCGACGTCACATAGTTAACGGCACCAGCAAAAGAGTTACGGCCGAACAGTGTGTTTTGCGGTCCTTTGAGAACCTCAATGCGCTCCAAATCGACAAGCGCGAGGGATTGAGCGGCCTGCAATGCGAACACGCCATCGACAAACAGCGAAACCGTTTGCGCTTGCGCAAACGTACTGCGTTCAATACCGCGGATACGAATGTTGGTGAAGAGACGTCCCGGTCTTAAGCCACCAAGTTCGTTGTTGAACTGAACACCCGGCGAGAATTTGGCGACATCTTCAAAATCTTGGAAACCGCCTCTGTCAATATCGTCCGTCGTAAAAGCGGTTACCGAAAACGGAATGTCCTGAACGCTCTCGGCGCGCACGCGGGCCGTTACAACTATCCCGCGCCCTTGGTTCTCTGTCTGCGCTTGGGCACTCGGCAATCCAATGGCCGGCACCAAGAAAGCCGATGCAAGAAGAGAAAAAGCGGTCGTAGAAGATACAAGCCTGAAGCGGCGCATCATTGAGCTCCCCCGTTTTTGCTGCGTCGATCCCCAAGTTGGCTTTGGGTGATTGCCCCGTCTGAGGCAGCTCTCGCGAGCGAGAACCTTTTTGCAGACTGCGAATAATCCTCATGAATTGTCGGCAAGATTGCAGACAATCTGGGTTAACCTTAACACAGTTTCGGCCGGTTTCCAGGCCTACTGGCGGACACTAATGTCTGATTAATGGCTAATGTGTTGCACAGACCATATCGACAAGTTCGCTCTTTGTTCAAGCATAACTCTCCTTTGGTTGAAGCTGTGGTCTAAGAACAACGATTCGTCTGGTGGCCATTCTATTCTCGATCGAGAAACGCGCGAACCATGGAAGCGGCTTCCTCCGTATGAATATCAAGAAAGCCGTGCCCCCAGCCAGGCAGGTGCTTCACCGTTCCGTCTTGCATGATGTCGGCTGCACGCGCGGTCTGTTCGTGCAAATCATCGTCGGGATCAAGAACCAAGACAGGCTGCTGAACCGCCGAAAGGTTTTGCGCCATGTTGTAGTTGAATGCGGCGCGGTGACCCCACCATGAAATCTCGGGACGGCGCATCGCATCGGGAAATTGCATCGCAACATGATCCAGCGTCCAACCCGGCATGGCCCAAAGCACATGCTCCTGCCATTTCTCGGCAAGATGTGAGCCATCTTTAGTCAACTCTTCACGGGCAAAGTGCGTACGCTGATTGCGCAGCTCCTCGTCCGTATACACAGCAGCGGAAACCAAAACCAGGCGGCGAACAAGGTCCGGTCGTTGCTTTGCAAGCTCAACACTGATTTTCGAGCCGGTGTGGTAACCCATGACATCTACGGTCTTAAAGCCAAGGGCGTCGGCAACTTCGCCCATCGCCGCAGCATAGTCCTCGATACTTGGGGGATCGGCTGGCGGATCGGATTCGCCAAATCCCGGCGTGTCTACGGCAACAGCTATCCGATCGGTGCCCATGTGCCCGAGAAAAATTTCATAAATTCGCCCTGAATTTGGGCTGCTGTGAAAACACATGAGGGGCGGACGTTCCGTCTCTCCTGCCGGACGCGCAATGCGATAGTGCATTTGACCAAAGCGACCGTCTATGTATTGGCGCCGCACGTTGACCGTTGATGCTGCTTTGCTTGAAGTTCCAGTAGCCATGAAGACACCTGCTGCCAATCCCAATTGAACTAAGTTGCGACGCGACACATCGATATTTAATTTGCATTCGTTTTTCGACATAAACTGCCCCATCTCGCTGAACAGTATGTTTGTGCTCAGACAATTTGGTTTTACACGACAACATCAGTTATGACTATTGGCCGGCGGAGCTAGCCCCGCGAAAGGAAACATGGATGAATGAATTCTTCCAGGCCGTCCGCGGGCAGCCGCTTAAAATCTACGGTATCTGCCTATTTGGATTAACTCTGTCGAATGCCGACCAGTCGCTCTTCGGTTATGCCATTCCGGGTTTGATTAGAGAGTTCGAAATCGGATTGGATTCCGTTGGACTTATTCTTTCGATCTCATTTGTTTTTGCTGCTCTTTTTAGTTTGTTCGCCGGCGTTGTTGCTGATCTCTATGGCCGCCGATGGGTCTATGTCGCATGTCTCATTCTGCCTGCGTTTCTTGTCGGCCTTCACACCTTTGTTCCTGACGTCACAACATTGACCATACTGCGTGCCCTCGCCTTTGGTCTCACCGCGACGTTGGTGCCGATTTCCACGACCTATGTTGCAGAAGTGGCGCCCGACAAATATCGGGGTCTACTTACGGGATTGCTCCAGGCCGGTTTTGCGCTGGGATGGTTTATCGCGTCGCTCGTTTCCGTTCCCATTCTCGCGCTTTACAGTTGGCGCTACATTTTTTTGCCAGCGTTTGTGGTCATTCCGATGGCGATTGCCCTTTCTTTTCTTTTGCCCGAAAGCGAGAAATTCTTGGCAAAGAAAAACAAAAAGCAAGAACGGCTCAAGGGGCCTGCAAACATGCCGGCTTGGAATGATCACCTGACGACACTGAAAGATCCCGTAATTAGGCGGCGAATTGTTCTGTGTACGTTGTTATTTTTCTTTCATGGTGGAGCCTATGCGGGAAGCGCTTTCTTCTTGCCTCAATTCCTGACCGACACACGCGGATATTCGGAGCAAGATGCCGTCGCGCTTACTGGGCTTTCCTATTTCATCGGATTGATCGGATATTTATCGTCGGCTCTCATTGGAGAATTTGTACTGACGCGCCGAAACACGGTTGCCATATGGATCGCGCTCGGCACGCTTGGATTTATCGGATTTATTTGGTTTGCAGACGGGCGCACTTCAGACCTTATATGGTTCGGCTTGATGACAATTTTCTTTTATGGCTCAGCGGCCGTCATTTGGCCACTTGGCGCAGAACTATTTCCAACGCACGTGCGCGCGACGGCTGCCGCTGTTTCTGGCGCCGGCATTTTATTCGGATTTACGCTTTACCCCTACGTCGTGTCGCTTCTCGTCGAACCACTCGGCTGGCAAATGGCATTTACAATAGTCGTCATTCCCTCGCTCGCTCTTGCCGTTGTATCCGTACTCGGACTCGAGAATTTCAAATCAGGCGTGGCGCTCGATGAACTTGCGCGCGAAGAAAAAACGCAAACGTCATAGAACGCTGCCCTTTTGTGTTTAAGTTTCGACGAAAGAGTTGGATCGCGACAAGTCACGATAAACAAACGTGGAGTCAGCCATGAAAGCCGCACGTTACAACCGCTTCGGTAAACCGGCCAATGTCCTTGAAGTCGTCGATACAGATATCGCTTCGCCTGGAAGCGGCGAAGTCATCATATCGGTTGAAGCCGCACCGATACATCTGGCAGATCTCTACATGATGGAAGGCTGGAACGGCGACAATGTTTCGCTGCCCATGACCCCCGGCTTTGAGGGGATCGGTCGCATTGTCGAGATTGGCGCCGAAGTTGACGACTGGAAACCGGATGATCGCGTCTTTTTACCAATCGCTTGCGGCGCTTGGAGCCAGCAAGTGAAAGTATCAGCGCAAGGCTTGGTACGCGCGCCCGAAGGCGATTCGGCTCAACTTTCGCTTTTCACAATCAATCCGTTGACTTTCCATTTGGTCTTGGAAGATTTCGGTAATTTGAAACAAGACGATTGGATCATTCAAAACGCCGCGAACTCGAATTGCGGTCTATACCTTATCACGCTTGCCAAAATGCGCGGCATTAAGACCGTCAACGTCGTCAGACGGGAGTCCCTAATCCCTCAGTTCAAAGAATTGGGTGCGGATGTCGTACTCGTCGATGGGCCCGACTTGGCAAACCGTGTGACAGAAGCGACAAAGGGCGAGCCCATTCGCCTTGCGCTTGACGCCCTCAACGGCGATGCCGTCACGCGACTCGGCGAATGTTTAGAGGACGGCGGAACAATTCTCTGCTACGGCAGGTTGAGCGGAGAGCCGTGCAAGATCCCGCCGGATTTTTTGTTTATCCGGAACATCAAATTGATTGGATTTTATACGGCGCGCCAAACAGAACAGCGAACGACAAAAGAAGTCGAAGACATGCTTGTCTATCTGGCTGATCTGGTGGCAAACGGCACGCTGAAAGCCAAAATAGCCGCGACTTATCCGCTAACAGAGGTCGTCGATGCATCGATCCATGCACGTAAAGTGGGCGACGATCGCAACGGAAAGATAATTCTGCTGCCGAACGGCTAGCTTCGATCACTTTTCGAGCGGATTAGCCTTGGTTAAGTTTACGAGCTTCTCGTCCCGCCATTTTGCTCGGCCTGGAAGCTGATCTTGCGGGACTTTGTGGCGCAAATAATCGTCGACATCATCAATCGCCTTTTCGGTCCACTCTTTGTTGTAGCAAAGTTCCGCACCGAGCTTGGCGTAGGAATGTCCGAACTTTTTTGCATATTCCCCAAATCCCGTCGGCGCGAGCAAATCCATGGTTTGAAACATACCCATGAACGACCAGCGCAGGCCGAGACCGTGACTGAGAGTTTTCTCAATGTCTTCGGGTGACGCAATACCCTCAGACACCAGGTACATGGCTTCGTTGATGATGCCCACCTGAAATCGATTCAAAACGAAACCGAAAATCTCCTTGTTGAGTCGAATAGGCGACATGTTGATGTCGGTCATCAATTGCATGGTGTAGGCGGTCGTCTCCTCGGATGTCCATGGCGCCGGCACAATTTCGACAACCGGCACCAAATAGGGCGGCGTCATGGGATGAACCACGATGCAGCGCTCCCGCGTTTTCAAGTTTTCGCTGAACCGGGAGGCGGGAATTGTCGATGTTGAACTCCCGCACACAATGTTCGGCGGGACGAGGGCGTCGAGTTGCTCGAACACCTCCAGTTTTTCTTCAGGTGTCTCCAAAACATTTTCTTGAACATAAGTGGCGCCCTCAAGCGCTTCAGCAAGCGTCGTTGCGGTCGACAGATGTTGGCGCGATGCCGCCGCCGATTCCAGCTCACCTCTTTCTTCTAGGTAATCAAGCGCTGCGGTCGCATCTTCCATCGCTTTTTGCGCGCGCCCTTCCTTTATGTCGTATAGGACGACGTCCCACCCCGCCCGTGCAAACACGACCGCCCATCCGGTGCCGATGAGTCCCGATCCGACCATTGTCACGCGGTCTGTCATTTGCCGTCTCCTCTGCACTCTTGGGATCAATAGGCAAGTTCCATAGCACAAAGAGCTACCTCCGACATATGCAACAGTCAAAGATGTAACCTGCGCGAATGCCAGTTCTCAAATTTCAGTTGCCTAAGAGAGCACAGCTATTGAGGGTTTGAAAATTCAAATAGGTGGAGTGACCAAGAACAAAGATGGCGGGGACCGCTTAGTTCTCGTCATTCCGTCCCCGTTGGGGTTCGACCCAATCTTTGACAAGTGGCCGTAAGATGCTCGCGACGAAATCATCGCGGCGTAGTTTGATCTCTTCCTCCTCGGCTTCCGTTGGCTTAAAGAGATCAAGCGCTTCCGATGACACGATCCCTTGTTCATCCAATTTTTGTTCGATCAAGGCGAGCCGATCTTTCGTAACATAAGCTTCTCTAGCCAGCGCGATGACGACATTGAGGACCCGATCGATGTTTTGGTCTCCGAGGAAAAAGTCTTTTGAATAGTCGATAGCCATGGGTTGTTCCTCTGAACTCTAGCGAAGATCGGTCTTGTTAGTTCCAAGGATAAGACCTTAAGTGATCGAAAATACGATCCATCGCCTTTGGATCATCTTGATAATCGATGCCCAGTAAACCCTCGGTATGGACGATGCCCACATTGCCGTTCTTGCTCGCAAGAGGCCCATGGGGAACACCCGCAGGCCGGGAATAAAAGCCGCCCACAGTGACCGTATAGCCGGGCTTGCCGTCGACCAGAGCAATTTTGACATCGCCGCTAATCACAAGGCTTTCCTCGCGAACCGGATGCACTTCGATTCCCTCGGCGTACCAACCGGGCATTAGTCCGGCAAGGTGTGTACTGGTTCCATCGTCCGGATCGACTCGCAAGACTTTTACAAAAATCCCCGGCCGAAATTTTACCGACGGTGCAGACGCCGACAAGGGATCAAACCAATCCATCGCCCAGCTGTCGACAAACGGCACGGTCTTTTCTGTTTCAGCGCCTTCACGCGAGTCTTGTGCGCTTACAAAAATCGGGCGGCGATTAAAAATCGCATAGATGCAACAGTCTTCCTTTGCGTGCCAGCCACTCTGAACGACACCGGCCGGGTAATAGCAAAAACAGCCGTTGCCCAAATCATGGTCACCAATTTGGATTGCGCCTTCAAAAACGAAAAAGTCCTGATTTGATTCACAAAAGCCCGGCCCGTCCCAGGACCAGCCCGCGGGAAGATGGATCATGGCCGAAAGGGCGCCTGACTCCTTGTCTTCATTGAGCACGCGCACATTCAAACCTGACGGCAGACCATCCGGTGTCCAACTTTGCCGCGGTTGATCGAAGGCCTTGAGGTTTTCGGTTTGAGGTCGTGCCATAGCAAGAACCTCCCGTTATGTTTTTAGATATCCAGCGAAAGGAGCATTTATTAGGCTGGTTCGCGCTCATAATTGTCAACAATTTTGTCAACGAAATTGCTAGTTTTGAGCAAATTCGCTAGTCTTCTTGCAATTTGGTGCCGCCGGGTTGTGTCGCGTCGCTAAGCAGCTCTTCGCATAGGATCAAGCTCATGGACATCCAAAAAACCAGGACCGAACAAGCCAAATATGATTTCGTTTCGGGATTAATGAAATTCAATTCGACCGGCATCGGCGCGGGCATGACGAAATGTTTCGAAAAAAATAAAGACCGGATTGAGCACCACCCTCAAATGGCGGACGTCAAAGAAATCATGGAGACCGCGCCGATCTATCAATTCGGCGCCTTCTTTGAGCGGAACAATCACCAACTCATGTTCGAGACCATTCTCGACATTTTGGAAGCGCGAAGAGACGAAGTTTTGGAATGGCTTGATTCATACAATCAACCCGGCGCGCTCGGCAGCCTTGAACTCAATCCCGGTCTTGGGATACCCGTTTACTACCGCAACTTGGATATTCACACTCAAACCGGGAACTACCACAGCCATTACGGCGGCTTTCTCTATCACTGGATGATTAGTCCGTTTCTCGTTGACCGCGACGAGAACGATGAGATGGGCTGGGATCTTGCGAACGGCATTCCGAAAGGCGATTACAAGCGCATCTTGGATTTAGGCTGCGGCATTGGCAAGAGCACATTCCCCTATTGCGATATGTATCCCGAGGCCGAAGTCTACGGCCTGGACTACGCGGCCGGCATGTTGAAATACGGCCACCAACTTGCTGAATCGCGGGGTAAGAAAGTCCAATTCGTACAGCGCATGGCCGAAGATCCTGGCTTCGAAGATGAAAGTTTCGATCTCATTACGGCGCTCTGGCTGTTTCACGAGATCCCGAAAAAATCCATGCAGAAAGTCGTGAAAGAAGCCCACCGCTTGCTGAAACCGGGCGGCGTATTTGCGATTATGGAATCACCGCCCTACAAGGTCATGAATGAGGAATATAATCCGCTGACGGAGTTTCTTTTGGATTCAACGGCGCGGCGGATGCACGATCCGTTTATTCATGTGCTCATGCGCATGGAGCGGCCCGACCTACTAAAAGAAGGCGGCTTCAAAGATGCCAAAGATGTGGCATTGCACAATCATCTGACTGGCTGGAACAATGAAGCCTCCTATTTCTTTGGCGCCTTCCCTTGGTGGATGACCATCGGCACCAAACAGTAAGTCTCGCAGTCAAGCATTCAAAACAAATAGGGTAGAACCATGGCTCTTGAACCGGAACTGGAAGAACGATTTCGCGCGATCACACACAAGCTGTGGGGCAAAGAACAAGGCGACGAGCTTTACAAGTGGATTTGCGATACCCGGCCGCCTTATTTTCACGAAATTATCGTTCGGATCATGGTTCCTTTGTGGGAGATGGACAAAGTCGACCTTCGAACCAAAATTCTCGTCGGTATTGGCGTTTTCACTGCGCTGCACAGGGACGAGGTCGAGTTCTTTATCAAGATGGCGAAATATCACGGCATCCCGCAAGTCGAAGTGGAAGAAATTCTACTGTTGGCGGGGTTAGAAGCCGGCTTTCCCAATGCAGAGCACGCCATTCATCATGTAGTCTCGGCCTACTCCGAAAACGCCAACTGAGATATCCATGCCGCCGGCGAGAAACTACTAATTGTTGGATTTTTCAAGCAGCGATATCGCCCAGGTCATGTGTTGCTGATATTTCTTGTTGGCCTTATTGGCATCACCGTTCAGGATGGCCTCTCCAATTACTTCATAGTTGCGCCTAAACCGATCCCAATGCGGACCGGCAAAGGCTTGCGCCAGTGCCCGGTTCAAAAAGTCCATGTAGATGTGCCCGAACAAAGTTGAGAGAAAGGCGTTGTCGGCCACTTCATAAATCATCAGGTGAAAGTCGAGAAGCGCATCAAACAAGTCATCTGATTGTTGCGCATCAGCTGCATCGCGAATTGACTTAATCGAACGCCGAACGCGCATCTGCTCTTTTTTCGATTGCAACTTGGGCAAGGATAGTTTTAGCGCTAGTCCGCCCATGGCACCCAGCACGTGCAAGACGTCAATAATCTCTTTTGCGCTGAGTTTGCGAATGCGTGCGCCGCGGTGAGGCGTGAGTTCAACGACGCCTTCGCCGCCCAATATATGCAGCGCTTCGCGTACCGGGCCGCGGCTGACACTGAGCTCCTCGGCAATGTCGCGGGCAACAAGACGTTGCCCAGCCACATATTTGCCGTCACGGATCCCGGCCAGCACATGCTCCATGACCCGTTCGACGGATAGAGATTTAGGCGCGTCGGCCAGTGTTGTTGTCACTTCCATGTCTCTGAAATGGTTCTAAGTTTCTGCCTGATACTCGATATTCGAGCCAGGGTCCAGTCACACGGTTTGGCCGACGATTGGCTGACCGACGCAAAGGGCGACGCAGCCCGTTTCCGTTGCCGCCCCCTCGCCAAAACCTAATTTGTCAGGACCCTGCCAGCGCAGAAAGGACCCCTCTTTCATGTTGACGTTTTGGCTGCCGTCAGCGTTCGTGAGCTGCAAATCGCCATTTATCACATAGAGCCAGGACGCTGCGTTCACGTCTCCAAAAATCTCTTCGCCGTTCTTCGATGACCAGTCGGTCGGGATATGCACCATTGAGACGGCACCTGAGTCGTGGGATGCGTCCGCCAATGGCCGATACTTCCATTGTGGAATCGACGGATGCGCCTGCCAGGGAATATCGTCAGCCATGAAAAGCCGCGCCGCATTGAACTGATTGATTTCGACCTTTGCTTGCGGGTCGAATGGAACGTCGATCGACTCATGGGAATATGTTTGATCAAGAACACTCGTGCCGGGACCTGAATTCCAATACACGAGCATAGCGCCCGTTAGCGAAGCCGGTTCCGGGAGTAGGCCGTGAAGACTGCCAACGGGCCGGTCCATGACCAGACCGCGACGAAAGATAACTAACTCGCCCTCAAGATCGTCAACGGTAGAAAACTCCCAATGAGGAAAGTCACCGTAGAGCACATATGAACGCTCAATGACGGACCGATGATAGTGGCGATGTGGCTCTCCATGATGGATGTCAGCGCCAAATCCCGGAGGCACATACCAAAGACGTGCCGTCGCCTCCCGCTCTTTGTCTTCATAGAGCACCTTCTCTTTAAATCCGGGAATCCCTGGATCGTCCTGCCAATCCATGTTTTGCGTATCGCGAAAGATATAAGAGTTGTCGGCCATCGCGGCGTTCCTAAAAGGTCGGTTATTTTCGTTTCGTTTGCACATGATGAAGTATAGCGTGCGGTCCGCAGCATACACCCTTCACGCTGTGCACACTCAAGCGCAAAAATTCAGTTATAGTGGGGGAGCAATAAGGAATTCTACGTCGCTCGGTTTGCTCACCCTCTCACGGTCTCACCGTCCTGAGACAAATCTAACGAGATTAAACAGTTGACCCAATTTGCCGAAGCAAAGAAGGCACTCGCTCTGCTGCGCGGAAATCCGCTGAAGATTTTAGCGATTACTTTGTTTGCCTGGACGCTTGCCAATATGGACCACTCCTTCTTTGGCTACGCGGTCCCCGGCATCATTGATGAATTTGACATCAGCGTCGATGCGATCGGTTGGATTCTTACGGCAGCCTTTGTTTTTGCAGCATTCAATAATCTAGTTATGGGCCTCTTGGCGGATCGGTATGGACGGCGCGTCGTGCTCGTGGGCTGCTTGGCTACATCAGCGGCTTTTGTCGGAATGCATGCACTCGCCACCGGAATATTCACGCTTGGCGTACTGCGGGCGCTCGGCTTCGCCCTAAGCAACGCACTGTCGCCGATTACGAACGCATATATTGCTGAGGCGTCTCCCGCGCGGGTTAGAGGCCTCATGGTCGGCCTATTGCAATGTGGCTTTCCACTTGGCTGGTTTTTTGCCTCGCTGATCGCCGTACCACTTATGGAAGATTACGGCTGGCGATCGATCTTTCTTGTAGCGTTTGCAGTCGTTCCACTGGCATTTGTCGTCGGCAAGTTTCTGCCGGAAAGCGAAATGTTTGTGAAGGCAACTAGCACGCCCGACGCCGAGCCCGTCAATACTAAGTGGCAAGATCGCATTGGCCAATTATTCAGCCCCAAATACCGCCGCCGTACAATTTTTTGCTTGGCGGCCTTTTTCTGTTTTGGCGGCCCCTACGCAGGTACCGCATTTTATTTTCCGCTGTTCTATACGGACGTGCGGGGCTATTCGGAAACAGATGCAGCTTCAATTGTCGGCATAGCCTATGGCATTGGCGTCTTCGGCTATATTGGCGCCGCATTCATTGGCGAATTTTTCCTGACGCGGCGCAATACGACAATTATTTGGTGCTGGCTGGGAACTGCAGCGCTTCTTGGATTGATCTGGCTTCCCACAACCTTTGCAGAAGACATTATCTGGTTCGGTCTCATGTCGACATTTTTCTATGGAATGGCGGCCGTCATCACCACCGTGATGCTTGAGCTTTATCCTACACGTCTTCGCGCGACTGGCGCTGCATTCGCGGGAACATTCGGTCTCAATGTCGGATTTGCCACGTATCCCGTTCTGGTCGCTTGGGCGGCTGACTTGTGGGGCTGGCAGTGGGCATTTACAGTCAGCGTCGTTCCAACCCTTTTCCTAAGTGGCGTATTTCTATTTGGATTGCCCAACAACCCATCGGGATTGGACATCGATGAGATGTCGTCATAAACGCAAATAGCAATTCGGAAATGTGATATAAAGCCGGAAAAACCATTGCCGCAATTGACGACAAAGGGGAAAAACAAAGGGAAGAGCAACGATATGTTGAAACTGTTTTATTCGCCTTTTCATATGTTCATTCACAAGTCGCTCGTCGTGATTCATGAGTCGGGCATTCAAGATCAAGTGGAATGCGTTCCGACGTTTCCGTTTAACAATACCGACGGCAAAGACGTTAAGGGTCAATACCCCATGAGCGAGATTAATCCGCTGGGTAAGGTTCCGACCCTAGCACTTGAAGATGGCAAGGTGCTTTACGGCAGTCAGGCCGTCGTCGAATATTTAGATTCGTTGACAACAATAGGCCGACGACTCTTTCCCGATGACGGACCCAAAAGATGGGATGCTCTGAGGCGGTTGGCTCTCGGCGATACGGTTTTTGAAGTCGGCGGCCAAATGGGAATAGAAGGCCGGATTCCGCCGGCCAAGGAACGACCAGGCCTTTATGAATGGATCCAACCAAAGATCGAGATGTCATTTGATCTGATGGAAAAGGAAGCCAAGACCTATAAAGGTTTTGATATTGGGCACGTTGCCCTCTTGCAAGCCATTAGTTATACCGCAGCGCTCTGTCAAGCTCGCTCAGACGAACCCAACTATCCGAATTATGATTGGCGCAAAGGGCATCACAAATTGGCAGCATGGTTCGATGAAACAGTCACCCGTACTTCGGTTCGCGCCCATTATAATAAACCTTACGAGGGCGATATGTCGCCGGAGTTTCATCAAAAGAAAATTCGGGAAGTAATTGAAACTCAAAAAGCGAATGGAATGCGCAGCTAAGGAATGCATACAGACGACGCAAAATTGAGGGAGGAAAACTAATGCCCAATCCCGTACTACCACGTGTCGACCGCAGACAAATGCCGACGGCTCTGCAAGCGATCTGGGACCATTCAACCAAGACTACGGGTGATGCCACGTTTGTTGAAGTCGGCGCCAATAATCCCGACCTGATCAGTTGGTACATAGACGGGTTCTACAGCAAAGTCTTTTATGACGGCTGCGTGCCGACGAAAATTATGGAACTCCTCCGGCTGCGCTTGTCCAACATTCATGGTTGCCGTTACTGCAACAAAGGTAACACTCAAAGCGCGCTAGAAGCTGGCCTGTCCCAAGACCAAATCGATTCACTTTTCGATTATGAAGAGGGACCGTTCTCTGAAGGCGAAAAAGCGGCGTTGCGCTTGGCGGACCAGATCGTCTTGACTAATAATGACGGTCAACTGACGCCGGAACTTTATGATCAACTCAAACCCCATTTTGACGACGGGCAAATTTTTCAAATGGGAATGGTCATGGGCATGTTGGCCGGCGTAGCGAAGTTTCTCTTTGTTTATGATTTGGTCGAGCGCGAGCCGACGTGCCCATTTCCTATGCCGAAGTCAGTTGCTGCTGAATAGGAGTTGGTTATGGCTCATCGCAATTTGCGTGGAAAAATCAGCTACATCAGCCATCAAAAAGACGAACCGTTCGAATATGGCCGCGAATGGTTCACTTACACTTGGCACGAAGACGGGCAATGGACGCAGCGGTCGCTTTGTGAAATTGAACCAGGTCCAGTCCGTGACAGACATGTCATTCGTGACGTGACGTACACACTCGATAAGAACAATCGGCCGCTAGATTGTTTCGTCCGGCTACATCAAGACGGCGCGTTTCTCGGGACCGGATGGTTTCGATTTACCGATAAAGTCGCAGAATGCGAAGTGTATAACACGACTATGGGCCGCGTGAGTCAGCGTCTGGAACTCGAAGAGCCTGTCCTCTCTTTTGGAGCACACAATCTGACGTGTGATGTCACTCATTGCACGAGATACGATCACAATTCGGGCGTAAAAATTCAGCCAGCAAAACATGTTCTCATGTCGTCGCGCGAACATGACGGCAGTTCGGGCCCGCTGCTGGTTGAACACGAATTTGGGATTTCATATGGCGGCCGCGAAAAAATCACTGTACCGGCTGGAACATTCGACGCCGATCACTACATCTTTCATCTTGACGATCATCCGACCGAAGAAGTTTGGTGCCTGCCGGACGATTTCGTATACGTCAAAATCAAAGTCGGCGGCTATATGAATTCGACGTTCGAACTCGTGGAATTGGAAGAAATTTCGTAATCATGCATCCTGATTGCGTCCGCGAAAGTCTTCGACGAAATCAAGAGCATCCTCCAATTTAACGACGTCGGCATAGCGGCGGTTGACGTCGTTCAAGTTTGCGCGATGCGGGCCTTCGTCCATATCGCCCACGCACGGCTCCGGAACGATCACCCGAAACCCATACGAGAATGCATCGACAATACTAGCGCGAACGCATCCGCTGGTCGTGCAGCCCGTAACGATAACCGTATCGACTCGCTCCTTTAAAAAGTACTGAACCACTCCCGTTTCAAAGAAAATGGACGGCGCCCGCTTACAGAACACAGTGTCGTAGTCCGGGTCGTATATGCGGGAATCCAACTCAGTGCACGGATGGCCGTGATGAAATTCGTTGAGAACGACCGGCAACTTCCAGTAGGGAGCGTCACGCGCGCTGCTATAGGCGGTATAACAGGAAGCAATCGGAACCTCGGCAGCCCGCGCGGCTTTGAGCAGTGTTGCCGTGTTGTCGGTCGCCCGATCGACCATGGGTAGGCCGCCCAAATCAAATTTCGAGTCGGTAAATCCCAGCTGCAGATCCACAACCACGATGCCCGGCTTCTTTCCAAATCCGATCTTGTTGGATTCATAGCCGATTTCTTTATAGATATCTTGTTGAGACGCCATTCAAAGCTCCTCTCTTCGTTCAATCGGCTGAGATCAATTACGTGATGTCCAAGTGCACTGCAACTTTTTACATTGCACGCTCTCTGTGCACTACTCGTCAAGGCCCGCAAAGCCGCGTGAATAGGAAAAACTCAAGATGAACTTATCGGAATACGCCTCGTATGATGCACTTGGTTTGGCTGAACTGGTCAGAAATGGCGACGTCACGTCAAAGGAGCTGACAGAATTGGCGGCGTCGGCAATCGATCAAATCAATCCCGAACTAAATTTCCTTGTGGAGAATACCTACGACTACGCGGCTCAGGTTCAGGGTGACGGAATTCCCGCCGGGCCGTTTTCCGGAGTGCCAATCCTGAAAAAAGATATCGGCGGTGCCTGCGCAGGCATACCGCAGCATGGCGGCAGCAAATTCATGTATGGAATGGAAGTCGATCACGATTCCGATTTCTTTCGTCGCCTTAAGAATACAGGCGCTCTCATTATCGGCCGGACCACGGTGCCCTGTCTTGCCGCGGGACCGCTTACCGAATGCCGATTGACCGGTGACACGTGCAATCCGTGGAATACCGCGCGCGGCGTTGGCGGCTCCAGCGGCGGTTCAGCAGTGGCAGTCGCGACCGGGGTCATTCCAATCGCTCACGGCAACGATGGCGGTGGATCGTTACGCTCGCCGGCTCACTCGTGCGGTCTGGTTGCGCACAAACCAACGCGCGGCTTCATTTCCACAGCGCCCGACGAATGGGAAAATCTGGGCGGCTTCGGCGTTGAAGGGATTCTATCGCGCACTGTCCGGGATTCAGCAGCCTTCTATGACGCGGTTTTCGGCGGCAGCCCCGGCGACAAATATCTCTCTCCCAGCACAGAGTCGTTGCTCAGTCGGTGCAAGGAGAAAAATCTAGGCAAACTTCGGATTGCGTTTTCGAAAGTGTCGAGCGCCGGTCACTCGGTTGACGCATCTGTGGCCGCCGGGGTCGATGCCGCAGCGGCGGCGTGTGCCGACCTTGGCCACGATGTCATTGAACATGACCTGACCTTCGATTGGAGCCAATTCGTCAACGCCTTTGGTGACATCGTGTCGGCAAACTTCCGGCACTTCACGGGCCTGTTGGAACACTTTCTCGGGCGAAAAGCGGACAGCGAAACCGTAGAGGGCGTTGTACTGGCTTACATTCATCGCGGCAGCGAAATGTCGGCCGCTGACCTCCTGGCCGCCTTTGGCGTCTGCAACTTTATTACCCGCCAAGTTGCGCAAGATTTTCTGAAATTTGATGTCTTGATCACACCCACATGTTTGAGACCGGCCATGGAAATCGGCGAGCTCAACCCCAACGCGCCGGGACTGACAGCACAGACTTGGCTTGACAAGAGCTTTGGCTTTACCGAATTCACCCCGCTTTGGAATGTCACGGGACAACCGGCGATGAGTTTGCCGCTTCATCAAACGCCTGAAGGGCTGCCGGTCGGTGTTCAAATCATTGGACAAGCCGGCGAGGACGCAAAACTCTTTGGGCTCGCAGCCCAACTGGAAGACGCCATGCCGTGGCACGACCGCAAACCTCCGATCAGTGTATTTTGACGGTGCAGCTGGAGGGACGATGACATGGCCCAATCAGCGGACGTATTGATTGTCGGCGCCGGTTCTGCCGGCATTCCCGCCGCGATATTCGCCGCCAAGCGCGGCGCACGCGTCCTACAGATTGATGCTGATAACCGCATCGGTGGAACGCTCTACTTTTCCGGCGGTCAAATCAGTGCGGCTGGAACGCGCAACCAAAAGGAGCTTGGTATCGACGACACGCCGGAGGCTCACTTCGAAGACGCTATGCGAATCGCCAAAGGCACCTTCGATCATGAACTGACCCGGCTCGCGATCGAACAAGCGGCAGAGACGTTCGATTGGCTCATGGATTTGGGCTATCAACCGCTTCCTGAAACGCCGGCGCACACCTTTCACCACGAACCGTTTCTCACCCGGCGCTATTATTGGAGCGAGAACAAGGCGGTCGATATTTTAAACGCGATGAAGCCGCTGCACGACGCGCTCGTTGCGGCGGGCAAGATCGATCTGCGTCTTTCGACACGTATGACCAAACTATTGCGAGACACATCCGGCACAGTGGTTGGAGTGGAAGTAGAAAATGACGCCGGTACAATTGAGCCGCTCCACGCCAAAAACGTTGTTTTGACCTGCGGTGGCTATGCGGCAAATCCGAGCATGTGGGCCGAGCTCATGCCGGAGGTTACGTTGCGATCTCATTGCAATCCGTTTGCGCGGGGTGACGGCGTTCGCGCTGTACTCGATGCGGGCGGCGTTGTTGATGGAGCCGAGCACTACAATTGTTCATTCTCGGGCGTTTTGGAAAATCCGAACGACCCGCTTTCGGTGGAGTTTCTCAACACAAATCCAAACCTCCGAAAGCCCTGGGAAATTTTTGTCGACGTCCAAGGCTGCCGTTTTATGCGCGAAGATCATCCCAGTATCGACTATTGCGAAAAGTCGCTGCTGGCACAACCCGACATGCTGATGCATATCGTATTCGACGAGGGAATGCGCCAGAACGCGCCCTTGATTACGACGGCAACGACCGAAGAGGAGCTGCCGTCAAAACTCGGCAACCATCCTAACTTTCTAAGAGCGGATTCTATCCCCGAACTTGCCAACGCTCTCGGCCTGGACCCACCGGTATTGAAGTCCACTGTTGAAAACTTCAACAAGTCCGTTGCTCAACAGCACGACAACGAGTTCGGCCGAGAGTTTTTAGTCAGACCTATCGACACGCCGCCCTACTTTGCGATTAAGGCGGCGGGCGTGACCGTGATGGGGTCAGCAGGTCTCGTTGTGGATCAACGGCTGCGCATTGTGAAAAAAAGCGGCGGCGTTATTCCGAATCTTTACGCAGCCGGCGAAATTCTAGGTTTCGCGCGTCTGTCCGGAAATGCCTTTATCGGTGGCATGTCGCTTATGCCGGCGCTTTCTTTTGGCCGGCTTTTGGGGCAATCGATTCTAAAGTGGTAACGGCGATCAGTCGCCGGGCGGAACGGGTTCCGCGATGGTTTGAGGCTCCAGGGATTCTGCCTCTTCGCGCAAGACAAGGAAAATGCGATCAATGAATGCCTGTCGGTCTTCATCGAGCTTGGCCTTTTGGTCATCTGACAGAGAATAGTCTTCAATGGCGTCAGGACTGATCAACCCCTTTTCTGCAGCGATCGCTTCAACGACGGCGTTTCGCTCTTTCACCGTCCAAAGCTCTTGCGCCAATGCCATCACCATCGAGACAAGCTCATCAACACCCTGCGCGTCAAAGAACCGATAGCGCTTTCCTCTCACGGTATCGCGCAGTTTGATCTTTCCGTTGCCAGTTTTGTCCGAGGACATCTCGTTCCATGCTCCATTAGATATCAAAGAAACTCGATCGCGATCTACGCCGTTACTATTATGTGTAGAATACTCCGCCCAATCGGCCAAGATCGATAATCATTTGCAAGATCTCGCTCGCATTCAATAGCTTATTCATAATTTGGCTAGCGGGCGAATAGGACATTTGCCCGCATTCGACACAAACACGCTGTATGGGGAAAAATCGATGGCAGACAAGGAACACTTCTTTTCCATGGAAAATAAGACAGCGATTGTGACCGGAGGGACGTCAGGGATCGGGCACGCCGTCGCTAAACGATATATCGATGCCGGTGCTCAAGTTGTGATTGTCGGACGAAGGGCCGACGGCGATGAGATTGCCACCAAAATTGGCGCCCATTTTCTCAGAGCGGACGTTTCCGACGAGGCTCAAATCTCTGAGGCTCTTGCCAACGCAGAGGATGAGATTGGCAAGCTCGATGTTATTGTCAGCAATGCGGGCATGGTCAACCCTGGCAAAACATTGGAGCAGCAAGAGGTAGACGAAATTGATGCCGTCTTCGCTGTCAATGTCAAAGGCGTCTATAACGGATTGCACTACGGCCCAAGGCATATGAATGATGGAGGCTCGATCATCAACATGTCTTCCGTAGGCGCCCTAATCAGCGCACCCGCCTTCGGCCAGTACTCCTCGACCAAGGCAGCGGTCAATAGCCTCACCCGCACATCTGCGCTGGAATTGGCACCGCGGCGCATTCGCGTTAACGCAATTTGCCCAGGCACGATTCGAACGCCCATGGTCAGCGACGACAACCCGTCATATGCGATTGCCGAAAAACTAAGTCCCCTTGGCCGCGTGGGAACCACGGACGACGTTGCCGGCATTTGCCACTTCTTGGCTTCCGAAGACAGTAGTTTCATAACAGGTCAAATTATTGCCGTTGACGGTGGTCTAACCGCGGGCCTTAGCTATGGAATATTGAACGCCATCGTTGACTAAGCGGGACGCATGGACGGCACGTCATCGAAAATAACATTTAGCAAGTGAGGGTCGGTTTTTAGTGCAGCCCCCGCTTCTTGATCCACGATAACATTTAATACCGTACATCGTTTTGATTGCAGAGCATTTGCAAGCGCGGACTTGAGCGCGCCGGGCTCTTCAATACGTGCGCCCTCACAGCCATAGGCCTGCGCGATGAGTTGATAGTCGTAAGCCTTGAGTTGCGTGTTGATGCTGCGATCAATTGCGGCGCGCTGGCCATGTACTTCCATGCCCCATGCGCCGTCATTGCCGACGATAACAACGGCCGGAAGACCTGCCATATCAAAACTTCCAAGTTCTGAACAATAAAACCCAAAAGCCCCGTCGCCCGTTACCAATACGACAGGCGATGGCGCGCGGCCCGTGGTTTTAGCGATATCGCGTGCCGCGGCCGCCGCGCCAAGCGCAAGCGGAATACCGACGCCGACGGAGAAGAACGGATACATATCGAGAAACATGCGCGGCCTTTGAATGCGTTGGCCGCCGAACATCCAAAATTGAATGTCTCCGCCGTCGCCGACATAAATGCCGTCATCCATAAGGGCACCGTTGACGGCTCTGCAAATCTCGTACGGGTGAATAGAACCGCTCGTATTCCGTCCTAGTTGTTCATATTTCGCGTAGCGGCCCGCAAGCTCTTCGCGAACCCAATCACTGTTTTTCGCAGCAACATTCCTTTTGCCAAGAGCTTGCAACAATTGTCGCGAAGCCGCTCCGGCGTCGGAAACAATGGGCACGTCGATCGGCCGCATACGATTCAATTCTTCGGCCACTATGTCGACCTGAATGAACTTTGCATGCGCATCGAAGCGTGGCGGCATTCCGTAACCCAAGAACTGTTTGAAACGTGCGCCAATCGAAATTACGAGATCCGCTCTGCCGGCGGCAGGATGCGCAAAGCTCCACGGAAAACTTATTTCGTCATCTTCAGGCACCTGGCCGCGGCCTAACGTATTGCCGAAATACGGAATCTGATACGTACGGCACAATTCAGTGAGAGCCTCGGACGCGTCTCCCATGGCGGCTCCGGCCCCGCCGACAATGAGAGGACGCTCAGCCGCTTCTATCAGGTCAGCGGCCCGTTCAATTGATTCAACCTCGGCCGCCGGACGGGCAAACACCGGCGGCTGTTTATTGAACTCGGAAAGGCGCTCCACTGTAGCCGCAAAACAATCGAGCGGAATCGCCAAGACGACAGGGCCGGGGCGCCCGGACAGCGCCTGCTTGGCCGCAGCATCCACATGCTCGTCCAAGCGCTCGGGCGACGACACAGAACGGGACCATTTCGTAACGGAGCGAATAAGATCATGCTGGTCGGGATCAGCTTCTCCCATGGGCTCGTACCAGGGGTCGGGCAAACGCGCCGTCAAAATAACAACCGGCGAGCAAGCATGAAAAGCGGTAGCAATTCCAGTCATCGCACTCGGCAAACCTTGGTCTGACAAAATGAGCGCAACGCCGAGCTTACCGGTCACACGCGCATAGCCGTCGGCGGCGAGCACGGTACCGCTTTCATGACGTGTGCTGATGATGTTTAAACCATCATCGTCAAGCGCTTCCAGCAGATGTGTATAGGCAGCCCCTGCCAACGCAAAGATTGTTTGAACGCCATAGCGTTGAAGCGCGCGGCTGACGACCATACCGCCGGTTAGTTTATTTGACACATCCATTAGGACAGCAGCTCCGGAGAAGGTGAAATCACACTAGGAAGGAAGGAAATTTCGAGCTATGCGCCGAAGACTTGCGCTCTGAAGGGAAGGTAACTGCGGAACCATTACTCGGAAACAATTTTCACCACGTCTTCAAATTCGAGCGATGGGTCACGGCCAGACAATTGCGCAAGTTCATCTGTAAATATTTTTGTGACTCGCCGGATATAGTCCTGACGCCGTTCGGCACGCTCACTTTCGGCGGCCTCATCAGGAATAAACGAATTGACGTCGCTCACCTTCATGACGTCTCGCTGTTCCAAAATCCGCTCGACCGCATCAAGCCGATCACGGGTCACGGAAAGCTCCTCAATGAGCACCAATACCATTTGATGTATTTTGTCGACTGCAGGATCATGAAAATACTGCGGACGCTTGCCCTTTGCAGTCCGGCGCAAACGGACGACATCTTCTTGCCCGGGACCGTTCGAATCCGAATTGGTCATTGTAAAGAACTCCTATTTCTCCCCGATCAAGATGTTGCAATTGTACGTCGCATCATCAAGCCGCGTTTTACCCTCGTCAAATCCCGCCTTAACGGCTTCATCGTGAAAGCTTAGGCCACGCATAACATGAGCAAAGACTTCGTTATTGTTGTGGCCTTCCCAATCCCAAAGAAAAGAATCAAATCGATCTTCAAATTGACCATCTTCAGGTTGCTCCATGTGCAACATCAAGCCGCCCGGCCGCAATAACCTTAAACTCTCTTTTAAAATGTTTTGAAATGCCGTTCGCGACGTTTCGTGAAGCATAATGTGCGAGACCACGAGATCCATCGAACCATCTTCGAATGACGTATGCTCCGCATTTTGCTGTGAGTAATGAACCACCTTGCCCAATGACTCAGCCCGAGCATGTCCGTAACGCAGAACAGGCGCAGCCACATCGATGGCATAAACGTCAGCTTGAGGAAAGGCATCAACCCAAGGCAAAGTGCTATGGCCCACCGAACAGCCCATATCCAAGATCTTTTTCGGTTCAAAGTCAGGGTAGTTTCGCTTCAAACACTCAAGAACCGTCGTGCCGCACATTTCGCTGAACTCACCAAAACGACCGCCGCCATAAAGAAACAGACCCTTATCGTAGATCGCTCCGGCGCTGACATCGTCTTCAGTATTCTCAGTGTAGTAGTTTCCGGGCTGGCAATGATTGTCTGCCGCCGACAAATAACGCGGAATTTCCAGCTCAGGATTGAGCTCCAAAGTTTCCTGATTTGTTTTTCGGCTTTGCTTGAAAGTATTTTGCAGCCGCGGCAGTTCCCGCTCGACCGTATCGATGACTGAATCCCACAGGAGCTCTTGAGTCCCTCTCAGCGTCGCCCCCATTGAGCGATAGAACGGATCGTCAAGAAAAGCTCGCCTGAGATCTTTACGACTTACCGGCTCACGACCGTGTTCCTTCTTGAATGCTGGCCCCGTGCGCTTTTCGAAAACCGTGCGCAGATGAGGATAAACGTCATTCATCATCCGCCCCCTCATATCTGAGCAAAAAAGCTGCCTTGCCTTTTCATCGTGAGAAGAGCGAGGCAACATCTCATGGGCAAACTGCTGATTAGGCACGGTGAACCTCATTGCAGGCGGGTCGTTGCAAAAGGGTATATTTGGGTGCTTTCGATTGCAACATGGACGCGGCTGCTGTTGAATGCCTGCGGCATTCCTCAACCGACGAAGATAGGCTCTTAATTATGGATCCTAGCCTTAGTGCGCTGGAACAGATTGTCGGCAGCGAACAATTGCTCACGTCCGATGAAGATCGTGAGTTCTTCTCAATGGACATCATGTGGCAAGGGGAGCGCCCGGCCGCCATTGCCGTGCCCACCGAAACGTCTCAGATCACGGATATTGTCAAGTTTTGCGAGACCCGTGGTTATGCGATTGTGCCGCGCGGCGGGGGCATGTCTTACACCAAAGGTTACGTTCCTCAGTCGGCCAAAAGCATCACGATTGACATGCGAAAGCTCGATCGCGTCACGGAAATCAACGAAGAGGACATGTACGTCACTGTTGAATGCGGATGCACATGGAAAAAGTTGAACGAAACGCTAGCTGAACGAAATATACGTACTCCTTATTGGGGCACAGGATCAGGCCGATTTGCCACCATCGGTGGAGGTCTGTCGCAAGGAAGCATTTTTTTGGGCTCCGGTGTATATGGCGCCATTCACGAGAACATTCTGTCATTAGAGGTCGTGCTTGGAGATGGACAGATCCTCAAAACCGGTTCTGCCGCCAACAAGGCCGGCATTCCGTTTCAACGCTATTTCGGCCCAGATTTGACGGGGCTATTTCTAGGAGATGCGGGCGCGCTGGGCATTAAGACCAAAGCCACATTCCGTCTCATCAAGCGACCGAACAAGTGGGCCGGCATATCATTTGGTTTCGAGTCTTTCGAAGACATGATTGAAACCCAAACGGAGATCGCGCGCGCTGGATTTGTTTCTGAGTGCGTCGGTCTTGATGAAGTAGCGGGTGGCGAGAGCACGAGCCTCAAGCTTTTTTCCGACGGCGTGAAGACACTCGGGGCTGTCGCCAAAGAGGCGGGCGTCAAAAAAGCCGTCGATGTCGCCCTTGCCGGAACCGGCGTTTTGAAAGGACATGCCTGCACGTTGCATGCAACTGTTGATGCAAATACGGATGAAGAGTGCGATTCAATGCTCGCTGATGTTGCAAAGCTCTGCGAGCAAAAAGGGGGAAAGATCAAATCTTCTGTGCCCACTGTATTGCGCTCGGATCCGTTTCCCGACGTCGGCGGCTATCTCGTCAGTCATGACGGCAGGCGTTGGATTCCCATTCACGCTGTGTTTCCGCCGTCACGCATCTTGGACGTTCACCAGAAAACGCAGGAATATGTCCAACAAAACAAGGAAGAACTAAAACGCCACAATATCTCCACGACCGTTTCTACGTTTGCCATCCACACCGATATTTTGTATGAGCAGCAATGGTTTTGGCCCGATGGATCGACGGCGTTTTATGACCGCACATTGCAAGACGGGCATCTTAAGTCCCTCGCGGAATCGCCTCGAAATTTTGAAAGCTATGGCATCGTCACAAGGATGATGGAAGACTTGGCAGAGATGTATAGCGATATGGGAACAACTCACTACCAACTCGGAAAGTTCTACCCCTTTGAACGGTCGATCGCCCCTGAAAACATGTCGTTGCTCCGGGAACTGAAAAAATTACTGGATCCCAAGGGAATATTGAACCCTGGCGCATTGGGACTCTAGAACCACAAAAGAAAGAAGACGGATGAAACTTGCTCAGTTCAAAGAGTTTGGAAAGCCCGAAGATGTACTTGAGGTGATTGAGCAGGACATCGAGCCGCCCACGACAAATGAAGTTCTTATATCGATAGAAGCGGCACCAGTTCATATTGCCGACCTCAAATTCATGTCGGGCTCTCTGACCTTCGGTCGCACACCGCCGGCGACACCTGGCGTCGAAGCGGTTGGACACGTCATTAAGGCCGGTCCTGACGCAAAACAATTCAAGAGCGGCGATCGTGTATTCTTGCCTATCCGCGTTGACGGAAAAGGCGCTTGGCGCCAGCAAGTCAAACTCAAGGAGACGGAGGTTACTCCGGCTCCCGCCGGCGATTCGGCTCAACTTTGTCTTGCTCCCATCAATGCGCTGACGTCTTTCGTATTGCTCCGGGGCGTCGTTCCATTCAGCCCGGGCGATTGGCTGATTCAAAACGCTGCAAATTCGAACTGCGGGCGTTTTCTGATTTCCCTCGCCCATAAGGAAAGTATCAAAACCGTCAATGTCGTGCGCCGCGAGTCGCTCGTTCCCGAGCTAAAAGACTTAGGCGCGGATGTCGTATTGGTCGATGACGATGACTTGGCAGATAGAGTGCGCGAGGCAACGGGCGGCGCACCCATAAAGCTTGCGATTGATGCGGTCGCCGGACGGGCCACGCAAAAGCTAGCGGACTGCATCGCGCCGGGCGCAACTATTCTTGCGTATGGTCTCTTGTCCGGCGAGCCCTGCATGGTCAATCCGGAGACCATGTTTCAAAAGCACCTGTCTCTTAGGGGATTTCTGACGACAAATTTCATGGATGAGATGAACGAGGAGGACGTTGCACGGCTGAAAGACGAAGCGCCCGCTTTTATTGCCGACGGCACGCTAAAAGCCAAAATCGCTGCGACTTATACGCTCGATCAAATCAAAGACGCCGTTCGACATGCCGCCAAGACTGGCGAGGAGCGCGACGGTAAAATAATCATTTTGCCCAATGGATAAGGATCCTTCAAAAGAAGTGATGCTTTGCGACCATGATCTGGGCAACGCAGCCGATCCCCGGCTTCAACAACGCGGCCGGCTGCGCTCCAACGACAATACATAATGTCCACGTCACCCCACCCTGTTTATCCCAACCTATTTTCAAGTTTTACCCTTGCTGGAAAGACGCTGCGCAACCGTATTGCTCACGCGTCTATGACGACACGGTTCGGCGCCAATCAACGCGCAACCGATAAGCTCATTGGATATTCGGCCAATCGGGCCAAGGGCGGAGCGGGAATGATTGTGACCGAGCCGTTGAGTGCGACGCCCTGGCAGAACATTCCGTATAAGGCTCGAATTTTTAACGACGATCATTTCGACAGTTTGCAGGCGTGGGCCGAAGCCGTTGAAACCGAAGACTGCCGGTTACTCGGTCAATTGCAGGATTCAGGTAGGGGAAGTCATCATCGGGGCCGGATCTCGGCGGCGATCGGCGCATCATCCCTGCCCGATGACTTAAGTTGGACAGTCCCGCGGGCACTGTTCTCCGATGAAATCAAGTGGATGAGCGAACACATGGCCAGGTCGTCGGCGCGGTTGAAACGGGCCGGCTTTAGCGGCGTCGAAATTTCCGGCGGCCATGGCCATTTGTTCCACCAGTTCTTGTCGCCTTGGTCAAACGCTAGGGACGACGAGTATGGCGGAGACCTTGAGGGACGAACATATCATTTGCGCGAGCTCATCTCATCCATTCGCAACGAATGCGGAGCCGACTTCATTCTTGGTCTGCGCGTTGCGGGAGACGACGGCATACCCGGCGGAATCGATCCGGACGAGGCCGCAACCATTGTCAAACGCATCGCATCCGACGGACAGGTCGACTATTTCTGCTTCGTGCAAGGCGCCCATGGACCGTCGCTCGAAATGCATATCCCCGATATGCATGAACCCCGAGCAACTTATCTGCCTCTTATCCGCCGGCTTCGTGACGCGACCGGTGACATTCCCGTCATGGCAGTTGGTCTCATTACCGATCCCAACGAAGCGGAACACGCGATCGCCGACGGCACCGCTGAACTTGTCGGGCTTGGCCGCCCGCTGGTGACGGACCCGGCCTGGCCCATAAAGTCAGAACAGGGGCGTGAGGCGGACATCCGATATTGCGTGTCGTGCAACAGTTGTTGGGCACTTGTCGCCGGTCAGCAAAGTCTGGCCTGCGACAACAATCCCAGAGTGGGCGCAGCCGATGAAGCCGACTGGACGCCCAGCCGAACGGACAAGCCAAAATCGGTCGTCGTGGTGGGTGCTGGTGTTGCCGGACTAGAAGCCGCCTGGGTCGCCGCCGCACGGGGCCATCGCGTGACTGTTTTCAGTGCGTCCTCAGAAGTGGGCGGCAAGACACGCCTCAACGCCGAATTGCCCGGCGGCGAAAATCTGAGCAGTGTTTACGATTATCAATTGTTGCGTGCACAAAAGGAGGGCGTGATTTTCCAACTTGGCGTAACGGCAACGGCCGAAGACGTCATCGCGTTAAACCCCGAAGAAATCATCCTGGCGACAGGCGCCACAATGATGTGGCCAACCTGTTTTCCGACAGACTTCAAAGACGAAGGCATTTTCTTGGACCTGCGGTCGCTTATTCCGGAACTACTGGCGCATCCTGCGCGGCTGCCGGGTACGGCTGTCATCTACGACTGCGATCAATCCATGTCCACTTACGACGCCATTTCATTGATTTCAGAGCGAGTCGACCGGGTTATCATCGTGACCCCCAGAGAGGAACTTGCACACGAAGAATCGATTGTGGCGCGTCAGGGCATATTTCGCCGTCTTCAAAATGCGCACATCGAAACAATACCGTTTTGCGATATTTCGCCAGAGTCAGAATTTGCTGAAGGCGAGGTCACGTGCCGAAACGTCATCACGGGCGACACAACTACGATCTCTGACGTCGCCCTGCTGACCTACTCGACGCCCCGCATCCCGAACGTTGAGCTTTTAAAACCGTTGCGCGCGGCCGGCCACACTCCCCATTTGATTGGTGATTGTCTATCGCCGCGTTATCTCATGTCTGCCACACAAGAAGGCTACGCGATCGGCAATAGCATTTAGCTCCCTGCACCGGTATTTAAACTTGTAGCGGTCGTTGCGCGGTCTCACAAAATATCGAGCTGTGCCAGATAGAACGTCAGCGGCCCTCCAAAAAAATGGCGGATTCAGGCGCCCCGCCCCGCTACGGCGAGGGCCTGCCACTCAACGCTCTTTTAACTGAAGAATGAAATGATGGCAGTTAACCGCTAGCCAAAGTGTCTCCGATTCGAAGGAATACGCCATGCTCTTCAAAACCCTCATCACCGCACTATGCTTAACCTGCGCGCTCGCATTGCAGGCGGACGCCGCGTCAAAATCAAAAATTGATAGACGCGTTTCAGATGCACTTGCGCGCTTCCACGAGGAAGTCAACAGCGCAGATGAACTCTTAAATTCCGCCGCGGGCATCTTGATTTTTCCACGCGTCATGAAGGCCGGAATGGGTCTAGGCGAAGAGTTTGGCGAAGGCACGCTACGCATCGGTGGCTCGAATATCGAATATTACCGCCTCGTTTCCGGTTCAATAGGTTGGCAACTCGGCGGCCAAGTAAAAACCGAGTTCCTCCTATTTATGAACCAAGACGTTTTAAATAAGTTTCGCAATAGCAGCGGTTGGGAAGCGGGCGTTGACGGAAGCGTCGCTCTTGTAACGCTCGGCGCCGGCGGAGAAGTTGACACCAATACGTTCGATAGCCCTATCTTGGGCTTCGTCATCTCGAACAAAGGCTTGATGTACAATTTATCTTTCGAGGGCGCGAAGATCAGTAAGATCGACAAATAGCTAGTCGCACGATGCGACCTAGACAGGCCCTTAGTTCGTTATCGACTTTTTTGTTCGTCCGGATTTAATCGTCTGCCGGTTAAACCAAAGCGGTTGAAACGCTAACGGCCTCATCGATCATACAAGCGATGTGGTAAAACGTTCGCGAGATAAGCCTATCGTCGACAATTCTGCCATCTTCCTTTAGGCAATCAAACCAGGCTCCCCTGGGCGCAGGTTTCACATATCGACTCATTAGGTTTTGAATAGTCTGTGCAGCTAACGCGGCAGCTTGAACATCGCCATGGGCAGCATAGGTTAGGTGCGCTTTCGCGCACTCAGTTTGCGGCCAAAGCCGGCTGGATGACTTTTCTATTTGTCCATCAGGCGTGCATTGGTCGAAAGCAAAGCCGGCAGGATTCATGCCGTGGTCCAAAGCCCATGTCCTAAGAGTCTGGCCACTGGGATCAAGGGGTATTTCTTTTCGGTCTGCATATTTTGCCAAAAGCCAAGCCCATTCGAAGTAATGACCTGGCTCAACGATTTTTTCGACGGCTGCGGCCGGTCCGGTCCAGTTGCCATCGAAATACTCAAGTAGGTTTCCCTCACCAACTGGCAAGAGCTTTTCTCGAAAAAGCACAACGAAATCCGTCGCTCTCGTCAAATACTCGGTACCGCCGAAGGCATCATGCAGGGCGAGCATCGCCTCAAGGGCATGCATTTGCGGATTCTGCCTCCGGGGCAATAACGCGGGTTGACCTTCAAACCAACCGCCGCTTTCCTGATCTGCGAGGCAGTCGTCACAAAACAAGAGGACAGTACCGATTGCCTCTTCGATCCTTGGCTCTTGCGTAACTCGCCAAGCCCACGCGAGTGCAAGCAAGATAAAGGCATGATCGTAAGCATCGCGCCTTGAATCGGCGACCAGTCCATCTGGTGTCAACGAATGGGGACAGCCGGGCAGGCCGCCCGCACCAAGACCCCGGCTCAACAAATACTCAACGCCTTCGAGCGCAACGTCGCGCCCTTCGGGAAACCAGCCGCGATCGGCCGCAAGTGCAAAAACATAAATTTGTCGGGCAGCGACGCGAACGGGTCGTGTTGGCTCATCGATGGGCTCGCAATCCACGGTCAGCTGTTCAATGAAGCCGCCCTTGTCGCGATCGATGCCATGCTCAAACCAAAACGGCAGAGCATCGTTCTCCATCCAACTCTTGGCTTCGCTTGCAACTTCTTTTAGGTCGGCCACGCAGCTTTTCCTGGCGCTTTTTCGATCGACTAGCTGGCCCTTTAACAACGGTTCACTGCTACCAGCCCATCGTATAGTAGTAATAAATTCGCTCCACGGCGCGCGGGAGCTGGCGCTCAAAGCCACGCATCTCTCGAAACTCATCCGGCATGTTAATATTTTCGAGAATGGCGTCGGCACGTACGGCCCCGCCATCCATGGCTTGCTTAACTTGTGTCATGAGCGTGTCGAGATACCGCCTGCGCTGACTCAACGCCTCTTTTGGCGCAACGGGAATGCCGTGGTTACCAACCAAGCGGATCCAACCTTCCAATTCTTCCAGTTCGGTCAAGGTTCTAAGGTACTCTGTTGGAAAGTAATCTGGGAAAAAACCAAGACCAACACTGAAAGGCGTCACAAGGTCACCGACAAACAATACATCTGTGCCTTCGAGTTGCATGACGAGCATGCAATCACCATGATTACGACCAAAATACATTAGGTTAAGCTTACGACTACCCAACATGATTGTTTCGCCGCCGGACACGGTCTTGTCAGGCATCACAATGTCCGGATGAGGTGTGGACTCAAAATGTGACACACAGTTTTCATGGCTAATGAAAGTAGCCCCTTCGTCTTTAAAGATCTGACCGCCGAGTGCGTGATCCCAATGTTGGTGGGAATAGATAACGTATTTCACGGGCTGGTCGGTCACTTCGGCTATGGCCGCCCGCATTGCAGCTGCATGCTCCGTGCTGGTGGGATCGGTGGCAATAACCCCTTCGTCAGTCACGACAAATATGCCCCGCTCCGCAAAACTGCCGTACGAGTAAAGTCCGGGTGCGAGTTCCGTTGTGTCGCGGGCCATAAGTTGCTCAGGCGTCAACGCGTCCATAGGCGACTGAGCGCGAACCAGCGACGAACTCAATAATAATATTGCTAGTCCTAATATGCCGATCATGAAGTTCGGTCGCGATACTCTGAAAGTAACCATTCGCTCTTCATCCTTCTTAACGAACGAAACATACTCTTTGGCGTTGCGAGTCTGCCGTATTCTGGAATCAAATTTGGGTATTTGACGAAACCCCGATGACGCAGCCAGGTTTTATGTAACCATTAGACTGCTTTCGATGGAAGGCCAATTTGGCGGGAGCTTCCACATAGCGGGAGCCAGATAGGCCGGGCGGATTGTTTCTGGGGCCGGCGGTCTGTACCCCAACGATGAATGCGGGCGGATTGTGTTGTAGTGACGTCGCCAGTTTTCGATGATGATTTTGGCTTCCAGCAAATTGTTGAACAGCTCAATCTTCAAGCACTCGTCCTGCAGTCGCCCGTTGAATGATTCATTGTATCCATTCTCCCAAGGGCTGGCGGGTTCAATAAAGAGCGTCTTTGTGCCGACCTTGGCGATCCACTCTCTGACCGCTGTAGCGGTAAATTCGCTGCCATTGTCACTCCTGATATGATCGGGAACGCCGTGGCGGACCATCAACTCGCCGAGGACCGCGAGAACGTCCTGGCTGTTCAGCCGCCGGTTCACTTCGATTGCCAGACATTCGCGCGAGAACTCGTCGATCACAGTCAGCATGCGAAACTTGCGACCGTCGCGTGTCCGATCCTGCACGAAATCATACGCCCACACATGATTGCGATATTGCGGACGCAGCCGAATACACGACCCGTCGTTGAGCCATAGTCTTCCTCGTTTCGGTTGTTTCTGCGGTACTTTCAGGCCTTCACGCTGCCATATCCGGGCGACGCGTTTATGATTGACACGCCAGCCGTCAGCGCGAAGCAGCGCCGTGATCCGCTTATAGCCGTAGCGCCCATATCGCACCGCCAGGTCGATGATTGCCGACGTCAAAGCGTCTTCGTCGTCGGCGCGTCTCGGCTTGCGCCATTGGCTGGAACGGTGTTGCCCAAGCACCCGGCAGGCCCGGCGTTCGGAAACGCCGAGCTTTGTGACAGCGCGCTCAACACAATCGCGTCTGCGCGAGGGCGTTAGAAGTTTCCCGCTGCAGCTTCCTTCAAGATCGCCTTGTCGAGTTCAGCGTCTGCAAGAAGCCGTTTCAGCCGTGCGTTTTCTTTCTCCAGATCCTTCAGACGTTTGGCCTGATCGATCTTCATCCCGCCATACTCTTTGCGCCAGCGATAGTATGTGATCTTCGTCACGCCCAGACGGCGAATAACTTCACCAGAATTGACGCCTTCCGCAAGCAAGACCTCAGCCTCGCGCAACTTCGATATGATTTCTTCAGGCTTGTAACGCTTTCCTGACATCGCAATCCTCCTTCGATTCAGCCATTTTACTATCTCAATGTGGCTGCGTTCAAAGGGGTCGGGTCACTACCTTCAGGACACACCATCCGCAATTATTGTTCAAGGTATCCTTTTGTTACATTTGCACTGCCAATCCGCGTATTCCACCCGCAAGAATAAATCCCATGGGCTCTCCCAACACTCGCGTTCTGAGGCAATCGATCAATGTCAAACAGGAAACCCTCCGGAACTTTTCGGTTCCTCAATAATTCAAGTTTATATAGAGAGACAGCTATACTCGGACCATATGGACCGAAAGGCGAGGAAAATGGACGAAAAACCGCTCAATCCGATGGGTCTTGACGGTTTCGAATTTGTCGAATTTGCGGCTCCCGATCCCAGAGAGTTGGACGTTGTCTTCCGAACGTTGGGTTTTGTTCCCGTGGCCAAACACAGATCGAAACAAGTCACGCTATACCGCCAAGGCCAAATCAATTTCATCATAAATGAAGAGCCCGGCAGTCTTGCCGCTTACTACGCTGAAGAACACGGACCCGGCGCGTGCGGAATGGCCTTTCGGGTGTTCGACGCCCATGAGGCTTACGCCCGCGCCTTAGAATTGGGTGGACAACCCATTGATGTTCCAACCGGGCCGATGGAACTACGCCTTCCAGCCATCAAGGGTATCGGTGGCGCTCCTCTTTATCTCATCGATCGCTATGACGAAGGCAGCAGTATCTACGACATTGATTTCAGCTTTTTTGAGGGCACCGAGCGCCGATCGCGGGGTTGTGGACTGGAGCTGATCGACCACCTTACTCACAATGTCTACAAAGGCCGCATGGATCATTGGGCTGAATTCTATGAAACGCTTTTTAATTTTCGGGAGATTCGACACTTTGACATAAGGGGACAACAAACGGGTCTTCTCTCACGCGCAATGACGGCGCCTGATGATAAGATTCGAATTCCGCTAAATGAAGAAGCGTCTAAAGGCACGGGCCAAATCGAAGAATTCCTCATGACCTACAATGGGGAAGGCATTCAACACATAGCCCTAGCGACAGACGATATCTTCGACAGCTGGGACCGGCTTAAGGCGAGCGGCACGCGCTTTATGAACCCGCCTCCTGACACCTATTACGATGCGCTTGAAGAGCGCCTTCCCGGCCACGGCGAGCCCGTCGATGAAATGCGCGATCGAGGTATACTGCTGGACGGAACAGTTGAGGGTGAGAAAAAGCTCTTGCTGCAAATCTTTACGGAAACGCTACTTGGTCCCGTTTTCTTTGAAATTATTCAGCGCAAAAAGGATGAGGGATTTGGAGAAGGCAATTTCAAGGCTTTGTTTGAGTCAATCGAGCGGGATCAAATTGAGCGCGGTGTCATAGAAGAGACAAATAGTGCATAGCTTGTCCTGCTGATTGGCTATTGCGCTACAAGTGTTACAGGCAATGTAATTTGCGAGATCTGTCATGAAAATTCAACGCATCCACCATGTTGCATATCGTTGCAACGACGCCAAGGAAACGGTGGAGTTTTACCAGAAAGTTCTTGGCATGGACTTTTTGCTGGCGATTAGCGAAGACGAGGTGCCGTCGACTAAGGAACCCGATCCGTACATGCACGTGTTTCTTGACGCCGGAAACGGCAATGTGCTCGCTTTTTTTGAAGTACCCAACTCATCCCCAATGTCGAAAGACCCCAACACACCCGATTGGGTGCAGCACATTGCGTTTGAAGTGGAAGACCTTAAACAGCTGAAAGCCGCAAAAGAAAGAGCCGAGCACGCCGGCTTGGACGTCTTAGGCCCAATCGACCACACTATTTTTCAATCCATCTATTTTTTCGATCCCAACGGACATCGGCTCGAGTGTACAGCAAATACGAGAACAGAAAAAACCTTAAAGAAATTACGTGATGTTGCACCGGCAATGCTTGAAGAATGGAACAAAACAAAGAAGGCGCCGCGGCATGCAGCTTGGCTGCACGAATAGACTTTCACTTCCTGGAGCAAATGATGAAAAGCAAATTGCCCAAGTCCACTCAGGCCCAAGATTGAAAGGACCGCGTCATCTCGTAACTTCGACCACACCCGAAGAACCCCTCGCATAGAGTGAAATATTCGCTTCCTTTGCTTTGCGCAAAGCGAAATTCGTTGGGCCGGAAATTGACACTAGCGCCTTAATACCGCGTCGCGCGGCTTTTTCGATAATCTCATAGGAGCAGCGGCTCGACACAACTACAAATCCATTGTCGGTATCAATGTCGCGCAAAGCCAGCGCACCCAAAAGTTTGTCCATCGCATTGTGGCGCCCGACGTCCTCTCGAAGACTTACAATCTCCCCGTCGTGGCTGACCCAAGCCGCGCCATGAACACTGTGAGTGCGGCGATTGATGGTTTGATATTGTGAAATCGCATCCAACGACTTGGAAATAATATCGGCATTGAGCGATACGCGCTGTTGCGCAACTTTTGGTAACTTCGCAAGAAATGAATCTGCGTTTTCAAGTCCGCACAAGCCGCATCCCGCATAGCCCGGCATGTTGCGCCGCCTTTGGCGGACGTCAAACCGCTGAAGGTATTTCTCTGTGATGCGTATGCGTAGATCGATCCCTAAGTCGGTATGCGCGATGACCACGCCGGTGATGCCTTCAATTGAGTCTACGATCCGTTCGGTGAGGGAAAAACCGACGACATAGTCCACAATGTCTTGAGGCGTGGCGAGCATGACCGCGTAGTTGCGGCGATTATAAACAAATGCAACCGGCGTTTCTTCCGGAACGTGCCAAGATTGACGATCGCTGTCGTCACCTAAAGCTCGGACGGAGATTTTTCGATCCGTTGCCGCAGCTTCTCCGATAGTTTTAACCGGGAACATTCCAGCCTAGTTTGCAATCGCTTTTTCTACCTTTCGGTAGGTTGGTGTCTCTGCGTCGTATGCATTCTGCCAACCAGACTTGTGGTTAGCCGGCGCGACCTCGACGGCCGTCACTTTGTATTCCGGACAATTCGTCGCCCAGTCGGACAATTCTGTCGTTACGACATTCGCGCCGGTTTCAGGATGGTGAAATGTTGTGTACACGACACCTGGCGCCATTCGCTCGGAAATCTCGGCGCGCAAACATGTTTCACCTTTGCGGCTTCGAATGGATACCCATTGCCCTTGGCGAATGCCCCGTGTTTCGGCGTCCGAAGGATGAATTTCCAAAACGTCTTCGTCCCACCACGTAATATTCTCTGTCCTTCGCGTTTGAGCTCCAACGTTGTACTGGCTCAAAATTCGGCCCGTTGTCAAAATAAGTGGAAATTTCTGAGTGGTACGCTCTTCGGTTTGCACAAATTCCGTTAGCACGAAGAGCCCCTTGCCCCGAACAAAGCCGTTGACATGCATGACCGGCGTGCCTTCTGGCGCCTCATCAGTGCATGGCCATTGGACGCTTCCGTGGTCATCCAACATCTTGAACGAAACGCTCTTGAACGCGGGCGTCAGCGCGGCTATTTCGTCCATGATTTCAGAAGCGGACGCATGGTTCATATTGTAACCCATGGCACGAGCGAGATCTTGTGTCACCTCCCATTCGTCTTTGCCGGTAACTGACTTCATGACCGGCCGCACACGATTAATGCGCCGCTCCGCATTGATGAATGTGCCGTCTTTTTCCAAGAACGACGTGCCCGGAAGAAATACGTGAGCAAAGCGAGCCGTTTCATTCAAGAACAAGTCTTGAACGATCAAGATCTCTAGTGATTTTAGCGCAGCTTCAACGTGCTGAGTATTAGGGTCCGACTGCGCAACGTCTTCGCCTTGAATATACATGCCCTTAAAAGTGCCGGCGCACGCCTCATCGAACATATTCGGAATTCTATATCCTGGTTTGTCGTCAAGCGACGCATTCCAATAATTTTCAAACGTTGCTCGAACGTCATCATTGGTCACCGGACGGTACCCAGGTAGTTCATGCGGAAACGAACCCATATCGCATGAACCCTGCACGTTGTTCTGCCCTCTCAAGGGATTAACGCCAACGCCCGGCCGGCCGATATTACCAGTCGCCATGGCGAGATTCGCCATGCCCATGACCATGGTCGATCCTTGGCTGTGTTCCGTTACGCCCAGTCCGTAATAGATCGCCGAGTTCCTACTAGACGCATAAAGGCGCGCTGCGGCACGAATATCTTCCGCGGGAACGCCCGTAATCTTTGCAACTTCCTCTGGAGAATTAATGGGATCGATGATGAAGTCTATCCAGTCGCGGTAAGATAGAAGATCGCAGCGATCTTTGACAAACGAATCATCTACATGGCCTTCAGTCATTGCCACATGGGCAAATGAATTAACTAAGGCGACATTTGTTCCCGGCTTGAGAGGCAAATGATACGCTGCTTCGATGTGAGGTGTGCGGACAAGATCAATCGTCCGTGGATCGGCAACAATAAGGTTTGCGCCCTGGCGAAGTCGGCGCTTCATCTGCGATGCAAAAACGGGATGAGCGTCCGTCGGATTCGCCCCAATCACGACGATCGTATCGGCCTGCATGACAGAGTCGAAATTCTGCGTGCCGGCGGATGTCCCATAGGTTTGCTTTAGGCCATAACCCGTCGGCGAATGACAAACGCGCGCGCACGTGTCCACATTGTTATTGCTGAAAGCGGTACGGATCATCTTCTGGACGACCCATACTTCTTCGTTTGTGCAACGTGATGAGGTAATGCCGCCAATAGATTTGCGGCCATACTGCTTTTGAACCGACATCAACCGGTCCGCAGAGAACGCAATCGCCTCGTCCCATGTCACTTCTTGCCAGGGGTCCGTGATTTCTTTTCGGATCATGGGCTTCGTGATGCGGTCCCGATGTGTCGCATAGCCCCATGCAAACCGCCCTTTGACGCAAGAATGTCCGTGATTGGCCTTGCCGTCTTTGTCGGGGGTCATTCGCACAACTTGATCGCCCCTTAGCTCCGCCTTGAACGAGCAACCTACACCGCAATAAGCACACGTCGTGTGGACAGTACGATTAGGCACGCCTAGGTCTATGACCGTCTTTTCTTGTAGCGTTGCGGTGGGACAGGCCTCAATGCAGGCACCGCAAGATACGCATTCAGAGTCAAAAAAATCTTCGCCCAAGCTGACAGCAACTTTGGATTCAAAGCCCCGCCCTTCGATCGTTAGCGCTAGCGTTCCTTGCACTTCGTCACACGCACGCACGCACCGAGAGCAGACAATGCACTTCGACGGATCAAACGCAAAATAAGGATTGCTTTCGTCCTTCTGGGCTTCGAGGTGATTGTCTCCATCATAACCGTAGCGCACTTCGCGCAACCCGACGACGCCCGCCATGTCTTGCAGGTCGCAATCTCCATTATCCGAACAGGTCAAACAATCAAGGGGATGGTCTGAGATGTAGAGTTCCATTACGCCGCGACGGAGTTTTTCTAAGCGTTCCGATTGCGTGCGGACGACCATGCCCTCTTCGGCGAGAGTCGTGCATGAGGCAGGCGTCCCCTTGCGATCTTTAATTTCAATGAGGCAAAGCCGGCACGATCCGAAAGCCTCAAGGTTGTCAGTCGCGCAAAGTTTTGGAATGGAAAGGCCGGCCCTTGCCGCCGCGCGCATGACCGACTCGCCTTCCGGTACCGTAACCGTATGGCCATCGATTTCCAGCTTCACGAGTGTCTCGTTTTCGCGCGCCGGCGTGCCGTAGTCCAATTCTTTGTAAAGGCTCATACTCTGTCTCTTATCGCTCGAAGCCTCTAGGCGCCGAAGTCTTCGGGGAAGTGTTCAATTGCACTTCTGACCGGCATTGGAGTCAGTCCGCCCATGGCACAAAGCGATCCGTCAATCATTAGATCACACAAATCGTCCAATAAACTTAAGTTTTCTTTCCTATTTTTACCCTCAATAATGCGGTCGATGACTTCTTTTCCGCGGACTGAACCGATCCGGCAAGGCGTGCATTTTCCACAAGATTCGATTTCGCAGAATTCCATCGAAAAGCGAGCCTGGCGTGCCATATCCACACCATCGTTAAAAATCACGACGCCCCCGTGGCCCAACATGGCGCCGGCATCAGCGAGCGCTTCGTAATCCATGGCGACATCAAAATTAGAAACCGGAATATAGGCACCGAGCGGACCACCAGCTTGTACAGCCCGGACGAGACGGCCACTTCTGGTACCGCCGCCAAACTCCTCGACAAGTTCTCGCAACGTTATGCCAAATGCTTTTTCAACAAGGCCTCCTCGCGACACATCACCGGCAAGTTGAAATGGCTGTGTGCCTCGCGAGCGTCCCATTCCATAATTCTTATAGACATCAGCGCCCTTGGCCATAATGAACGGCGTTGTTGCGAGGGACAATACGTTGTTAACAATAGTCGGCTTGCCAAATAAGCCGCTGATTGCCGGAATAGGCGGTTTGACTTTCACTTGGCCCCGCTTGCCTTCGAGGCTTTCAAGCATCGAAGATTCTTCGCCGCAAATATAAGCGCCTGCACCAATTCTTATTATTAGGTCAAAGTCCTCGCCCGAACCGTCGACGATTCGTTTGGAGAGATCGGCGCGATTCCAGATTTCCACGGCTTTGCGGATGGTTGCGATGGCGTGGGGATACTCCGAACGAATGTATATGTAGCCCGTCTGTGCACCGACGGCACGTCCCGCGATAACTATTCCTTCTAGTAGGCTAAAGGGATCCCCTTCCATCAACATGCGATCGGCGAAAGTACCGCTGTCGCCTTCGTCCGCATTGCAGCAAATATACTTAGTTTCACCGTTTGCGCTTAGCGCCGTCTTCCATTTAATGCCTGTTGGGAAACCAGCACCGCCTCGCCCGCGCAAACCTGATTGACTAACCTCTTCGACGATCTCTTCAGGTCGCATCTGAAGGGCTTTTCTTAATCCTTCAAGTCCGCCATGCGCTTCGTAGTCGGCCAGATCAAGGGGATCGATCACCCCGCAGCGGCTAAAGGTCAAGCGCTCTTGTTTTGCAAAGTAAGGGATTTCTTCGGTCGGTCCTTGTGCGAGATGATGCTGACCCCCGTCTATAAAGTTCGCGTCAAAAAGACCGGACACATCACTTGATTCGACGGGACCGTAGGCGAGACGCCCGGCGGCCGTTTCTAATTCGATCAAGGGCTCAAGCCAAAACATGCCTCGACTTCCGTTGCGAACAATCTCCACGTTGATATTTCGCGCTTGAGCTTCTTTTGCGATGGCCACTGCAACATCGCCAGCGCCCACAGAAAGTGCCGCAGCATCACATGGTACGAATATTCTGACAGATTTTTTACTCATTCGCGCCGTTCTTCGTGCCAAACCGCGCGGCTGTCAATTGCTCCAGTCGTTCGGGCGTTACACGCCCAAATAATTCTCCATCGATCATGACGGATGGGCCGAGCGCGCAGTTCCCCAGGCAGTAAACAGCCTGCAAGTCAATCTGGCCGTCGATACTTTGACTGCCTGTGCGCGTCTCAAATCTTGATTCAGCGTGCGCAGCAAGTTCTTCACAGCCCACGGCCTGACATGCTTCCGCGCGGCAAATCTTCAGGGAATGATTCGCGGGTGCTTGGCGCCGAAAGTCATGATAAAAACTCACAACACCATGAATTTCGGCACGCGAAATATTGAGCGCGTGGGCAATCGTACGTAGCGCCGAGTCTGTAAGGTAGCCATTGGCGCCCTGATAGGCATGGAGAATCTCAAGGAGAGCATGTGGATCGTTGTCATGAGAGTCGCAGATGCTCAGCCCGTCAAGTTCCTCACTCTTTTTGTGCAAATCAGACATTGTATTGGCAATTACCTAGGAATTTAAAAATTTCATTTGATTAGCCCAGACGTCGTTCAGTTATGAAGTTAGTTTGTTCTCGAGTCTATCTCCCGGCAACGTGGTTTCGGTGTTGGCGGCCTGTAACCCAGTGAACTGTGCAGACAACTACTGTTCTATCGACAGCACGAGTATTCAATTTCGCCGGGCCCAACAGCATTGTTGCAGCCCAAGAGCTACCCTTCCAATTAACAAAGATAATTTTCTTTGAAGAGATGGTACAGCCGGGTGGATTCGAACCACCGACCCCTAGATCCACAATCTGATGACCATCTTGGTGCGCATGAGTACGGATTGGTGGCAAGTAGTATCAAGTGGTTGATCCGGAACACCTTCCTTTGGTTCTGCTTGGTATCGCTTTGTATCAATCAGCATGCTCAAGCATCTCCTGATTGTACCATTTTGTACCATTTTTATGCGTAGTGACGCGATGAATGTGAAGTCTCCCCAAAGCGGGGCCTCATGGTTCATTTGTCTGATCATATCGCACGCATGAAGCGACATTATGTCGATTCGTAAATTTGGCAGAGTCCTGAGCCGGATAGAGTTTTCGGTAGGCACAGTATCCAGATCAGGCAGAGTTAGCTCATTGCCCCAAGTCGGTGGTCTTCATCACCGGTATGAGCGACTCGCTGCCTAAGTCGTCGTCAAATTCCGCAATCACTTGATGGAATTGCGCTCAAGTCAGCTTGGAATTATCGATGGATGGAATAAATGGTAGGGACAGGCCGAAAAGGCGATTAATCGGATCTATGACGCGTTTGGCAACTGGGAGGGCTGATAGAGTCCCGACCGAGAGGCATTGCCGATCAGCTGCAAATTAAGGTCATCGTTTTCTTCCGCGATAGTACGTCCATACTGATGAAGCTCCACAAGCCCGAGCAGATACGACAGCGTCGATTCCGCGCCCTTGTTTTCATTAGGGCGATCAATATGAAGCCCGTCACAACAGCTACCGGTCGCGAGGTCTACCAATCTCGTTTTGATGTCATTTTCGCCCAGAAACCAATTGAACGCGCGAAATGCACCTGTTGCCCAGTTTGCACCGCCTTCTGACCTCGATGCTTCGAGGCACGCAGAAATCGTCGCCAACGCTTCCACCGGCTGCTGATCAAACGCTTTGGGGCTTTGCCGCACTCTACCAAAGCTCTCATTGCCAACAGGTCTAAAATGTCCAGCAGGCGCCGTCTGATGCTTCATGAGCCACCGAAGTGATCGTAGCCCGGCGCTAACGTAAGCTGCAGTGTTGGTCATTGCACCCGTCTGAATGAGTGCTTGCGAAAGGCGAGCATTGTCATAGGCGAGCACGTCTTCGAACCATACCCAATCGTCAGTCTGCATCGCGTGAAACGCAGCCAGCAACTTGTATGCGAGTAAATGACGGACACGGTCTGCGTCGAGGTCTTCGCTAAACTGTGCACAGTAGGCATTAAGACCCAAAAGCGAGAAGGCCCAGGCGCGCGGATATGTGAATTCTTCGACGGCTGAAAGTGCGGTCTTAAATAGCGAAGCGGCCCATCTGCGGCGAGATCGATCAATATCTGTGCGCGTGCATTCGCCCAACGCCCAAAGAGTCCTCCCATGGCTATCTTCGGAGCCTGACTCTTCTAGCCATCGGCCATCGTAGCTCATGAAATTTCGAAACCTGCCGCTTTCCGGATTCCATGCTTGGTCGATAAATGCCGCGAAGCGCTCCGTAAGCGGATCGGGTAGGTACGTTTCCCCATTCTTATGAAGCATATTTGAGAATAGGAGCGCGCGAGCGTTGTCGTCGATGCAGTATCCGTGAGCTGGGTTGGGCGACGAATAGAGCGCATGTTGCAGTAAGCCGGTACCGTCGCAAAGCGAGAGGAAGTGGTCGACTTGGATCTCCGGAAGCACCTGGCGCTCGCGCCAAGTCCTAGTAGACATGACGGAAAGTGATTTGCTGGGGCGAGAGGCGTCGCGCGCATTCTCAAAGGCCGCAAGATAGCGCTTAGCTGTTTGCTCCCAGGTCATCGACCGGCTCGCCAAGTAGGCTTTTTTGCCAATGGAATAACGCCGCACGTCGTTGGTCAGTAGTGAGACAATTTCGCGGCTCATTGCCTCCGGATCGCGGAACGGGACAAGAACCCCTCGCCCATGGTCGAGGAGTTCCCGGGCGTGCCAGTAGGGTGTCGACACGATGGCTTTTCCAAGCCCGAAGCTGTAGGCGAGCGCCCCGGATGTGATTTGCGCCTCATTCAGATAAGGCGTCGTATAAACATCCGACATCGCAATGAAATCGAGCAACTCATTCCGTTCCACGAACTGATTGAATAAGACAACATGATCCTCAAGGCCGAGTTCGCGAACGCGCGCCGCAAGACCTTCGCGGTAGGTTTCGTCCTGATCGCGCAAGAGGTTTGGGTGAGTGGCACCAAGCACAACATAAACTGCATTTGGGCAGGCTTCGATAATACGGGACATGGCATCGATCATCGTTTCGATACCTTTGTTCGGTGACAGGAGGCCGAATGTAAGGATGACGGTTTTCCCGCGGAAGCCGAGCTTGTCCTTGGCATAGCCTGAATCGACCAACGGAAGATCAGGTATACCGTGTGGTATGACCTCAATCGTCCGAGCGGGCACGTCATAAACTGAACGGAGTACGTCATGCCCCTTTTCAGCCATAACAACGATCTTTGCCGAGTGGCCAATGAGCTGATCCATCACCGTGCGCTGCATGAGCGTCGGCTCAGCCAGCACCGTGTGAAGGGTGGTCACAATGGGAATTTCAAGGCGTGATAGCAGCTGCACGATATTGCCGCCGCCGTCTCCGCCAAAAATTCCGAATTCGTGTTAAAGGGAAACGACGTCCACGTCCGCGCCGTTCAGAAAATCGGCGGCCTGAGCGTAATCGGGGTGTCCGTCGTCAGATAAATTGGAACAGATTTCGATTTGAGCAAGCTGAGTCTTTGGCTCATCTGTTGTTTCAATTTAAGCAGCGGCTTTGCGGTGTTGCAAGCGCCGGTGTTCGATTGTTTTTCGTTTAATCCTTTCTCTTTGCAATAGAATAGTTTGGCCGCGCCCGAAGTAGACGTCGGCAGGCGTGAGGTTCTTCAGGCTCTCGTGATATCGCTGGTGGTTGTAGTGGCCGACGAAGTCTTCGATCTGCGCTTCCAGGTCGCCAGGCAGATAATAGTTTTGCAGCAAGATGCGGTTCTTGAGCGTCTGATGCCAACGCTCAATTTTGCCTTGCGTCTGCGGATGATAAGGCGCACCGCGTACATGCTTCATGCCTTGATCATCCATCCAGTCAGCAAGATCGCCAGCAATATAAGACGGGCCATTGTCGGACAGCAGGCGCGGCTTGTGAACGACATTAACTTGATCGAGCCCGGATTCGGCGAGAGCTGCTTCCAGCGTTTCGGTAACGTCCTCAACCCTCATCGTGGTGCAGAGTTTCCACGCAATGATATAGCGCGAGAAGTCATCCAGGATCGTCGACAGGTAAAACCAGCCCCAGCCGATGACCTTGAGATAGGTGAAGTCTGTCTGCCACATTTGATTTGGCGCCGTGGTCTTGTCTGTAAACTCGTCAGCCGCCTTGATGACAACAAAGGCTGGGCTGGTGATCAGATCCAGAGCCTTGAGCAGGCGATACACCGAAGCTTCAGATACGAAGTAGCCTTGCGTATCGGTGAACCTGACAGCCAGCTCGCGCGGCGACAACTCAGGCTCTTCAAGCGCTAGATCAACGATCTTGTCTCGAACGTCATCGGGAATACGGTTCCATACCCGTCCCGGCTTTGGAGACCGATCTTCCAGCGCTTCCACACCGCCAGTTTGATACTGATCGTACCAGCGATAGAATGTTGTCCGTGGAATGCCGAGTGTATCCAGCGTGCGTTTAACTGGCAGATGTGATTGCTCAACCAGTCCGATGATCTCGGCCTTCTCGGATGCAGGATATCTCATTCGATATCCTCCCCATCCCCGATCATGCTTTTTTTCAGAAGGCGCAGTTCCAACGCTTGTTCGGCAACGACTTCCTTGAGGTCTTGCGCTTCGCGCCGTAAGTCCTTCACCTCACCAGTATTAGCGGCCCGCGCCGTATCGCCTGCCAGCCGCTTCTTGCCAGCTTCAAGAAACTCCTTCGACCAGGTGTAATACATGCCCTGAGCGATGCCTTCCTGACGGCAAAGCTCGGCAATGCTGTCTTCGCCGCGAAGTCCGGCAAGCACAATCCGTATCTTCTCTTCAGCTGAATAGCGTTTGCGCGTCCAGCGGCGAATATCCTTGACTGTACGTTCCGCAGCTTCTTGATGGCGCACTGTTTTGTCTCTCATCGTCCACTCCTCTCGTGTGACGATGGGCCAAAAACTCTCCCTTACGCAATTCCCTCAATCTGTCCCATGAGTGCTGACGCCGGACAGGCAGACGTTGACAATCGATCCGAAAGATCTGGATGTGGCTTTGAAGCGCGACCAGGCTACCGCAGACATACCGGTTGATACCGATCCTGATCGACAGACGCCAATTGGGACAGCAAATGCGCGCGGGAAAGAAGCAGATCGTCAAGCCATAGAACGAGGCTAGGACGAAGGGATGATGGTTGATCCAAAGTAAACAAGAATTCCCTCTAAAATCGTCCGATAAGAGATATGTCCAAATTAAGGGCTTTAACACACGGTCCTTTTCGAATCCGACCACCGCAATGAAAGACAATGAATTGCGGGCCTGCCAAAAGCGGTAAGCGCAAACGGCGCTTTCCTAAGATCGATGTGAGACGGGCATTCATGTCGAAACCGACATCCGCTCACGGCTCAGACTATTTCTGCCGGAAGCAACCTCTGTGGGTTGCTCCGTATACATAAGAAAGAATGACTTATGATAAGAATGCTCAAAGCAGAACGTAGCCTCCTCATGCGGGGCTTGTTAGTTCTACTGCTTCTGACGGCCCTCTTCGGCACTGCGTTCGCCCAGGAAGGTTCTTTAGGGATGCCCGAGAATGCACATGCGGAAAAATTTGGGAGTGGATGGGAGTGTGACCAAGGCTATCGAGAGTTCAATGAGACCTGCTTAGCAGTCATCGTACCTGCAAATGCATACGCAACAAGTACGTCCTACCGACTGGGTTGGGAGTGCGATCGAGGATATCGTGAGGCCAGCGAAACCTGTGCTGAGGTCAATCTGCCTGCGAATGCGTATCTGAACTCCTCTGGCGATACATGGTCGTGCGAGAGGGCCTATCAGCTTCAGGACCAAGCATGCATCGCCATTAAAGTGCCGCCAAACGGGTACTTGGCGGATTCTGTGTACGGTTCCAGCTGGGCGTGCTCGCGCGAGTATCGGCCCCTCGACGACGCCTGCGTTTCCGTCAAAGTCCCAGCGAACGCATACTCGACGGAATCTTCTTTCGGATCCGGTTGGCTTTGCGAACGGGGATATATCGAAGTTGAGGAGACATGCGTAGCCATCGAGGTTCCGCCAAACGGCTATTTAACAGACAACGCCTACGGTCCTGGTTGGAAATGCGATCGCGGATATCGCGAGGTCGGCGAGACCTGTGCCGCCATCCAAGTTCCGGTGAATGCGTTCTTAGTTGGCGGCGAATCCGGCCGTGGCTGGCAGTGCGAACGTGGCTACCGAACAACAAAGGATGGTTGCGCGGCTGTGAAACTGCCGGACAACGCCCACCTCGACTATTCCGGAAACGACTGGGACTGTAACCAACCTTACCGGAAGGAAAAGAACAGTTGCGTTCGGCTTTAAATGTGTGGGACGGAGCGCGGACGCAGCCCCGTTTATGTTCGACGCCCAAACGGCAGCCAAAAAAAGGGAATGAGTCCATGACCGACAACCCGGTTGACCTCGACGAGCACCGCGGCATGGCCGCTCAAAAAGCGACGAAGATTCGCCGTCAGCAGCTGAATCAGTTCCAGGCCGACCAGGATGCGTTGCGACATCGCCAGGAAGAGCTTGAGAAACTTCTCCTGGCCGCACCAGCGAAGACCTGGCCCGAGGCCGCAGCCAAGGCGCAGTATCTCATACAGCTTTTCGCCGCCACGCCCGAGGCTCTGGACCCGCGCCGTAAGGCGCTTATTGCGCATGCGCTCGACGATCTCAATCGGCTGTGCGACCGTGACATGGAGCATTCATGACCAATTCCCCAGCGACCGATGCGCAAAGCAATCAGCTTCCCCGGGATGTCCCAAAGGATCGACAGTGCCTCCGATGCGAAGCCACGTTTCTAAGCACGTGGTCGGGCGAGCGTATTTGTCATCGCTGTAAGACAACGAAAGCATGGCGGGACGGTGTGCCATTTGGATCCCGTCCTTCGTATAATAGATATTAGAGGTCGGCCCCAGAATCCAAAGAAACGGAAGGGCGAAGAAGGCGGACATAAATTGCTGTGACAAAAAAGGGCAATCCCCTCCTTTCGAGATTCAGAGATGTGCCAGTGCTAAACGAACAGGCAAACCATGGACTTGAGACTACCTCGCTTTGCTGTCTTGACGCTAATAGTTCAAACGTTCAGTAGACGGAGCTCAGGGCGGCGGGTGGCCTTAAGGCCCAGTTAATTTTCCATTCAGCGGAACGTAAGCTTCATGTCAGCGGAACGTAAGCTTCATGGCCTATGATATGTCCAACAAAAGGAGATTCGAGATGTACAGGACGATCAATTCCTCAATCATGGCGATTGCGTTGCTGGCGATAATCGCGCTAATGATAACAATTACTTGATGTCAAGAGCAGAACACTAACGTTGGTAGCCCATCACCAAAAGGTACTTGGAACTACACTAAAATGCAATTGGAACTAGTGGCTCACGATGCGATCAAGTTCAATCTTCCGGCAGCATCCAATGACAATGTCGATCAGATCCAAAGGCATGAAGTTAAGCTTTCCAAACGAAAGTCGCAGTTTCGATGCTTCGAGAAGCCGCGTCCGCTTTTGGGGGTATGACAAAACGATTGAGATTTCGTTCTTTGTGGAAGCGCAAGCTCTGCAGAAGTTGAGCGCGGAGATAAGTAATGCCGAATCAGGATTACTAAAAGTATTCGGTGCCGCACGGCAACGGATCCATGAGGTTGCAGACAAAGTTTACCATGTACGCGGCGAGAAAGACTCTTATGTCTATATTCTAACTGCGGATGATTTTTAGATGAACCAGCTATGCTGTGCACAGTCGAAACGTAAGCGTGTTGGTCCGAGGCGGCGTCAGGACCGATTTCGTCAGACTATTTCGCAGCGATCATGATGGCAAGCGGCTTTCCGAAATTTCGAAACGACAGCGCGGTCCCGGAGATCCGCATCGGTGTGAGGGAATTCAACTGCATCGGTGTGTCACCGCCGCACGATCATCCACACGTCTATATCAATATGGGCGATCAAGACACGATCCTCTGCCCTTACTGCGCGACACGGTACCGCTATGATCATCGATTGCCGCCGTTCGAAGCTGATCCAAAGGAATGCCTATATGTCCATCCCGAGGGAGTTTGAGCGCTCAGTGAAATGAGCGGCAGTGTAATCAATCTTCGATAAAGGCCCACCATTTTCTGCGTATAAGGAATTGCGGCGCCCCCAAATTAGCAGTTTCTTCTCGCCTATCATCACCAGACGCCTATAAGTGCTGGCTTCTCAACCAGCTTAACCCTGAGCTTCTTTCTTGCGGACTTCGCAACCAGGGAAATATGGATGCGTTCCCTGTTATCTGTAAAATATTTCCTGTTAGTGATTTGGAGTTTCGGCGCAAATGTTGCTCAAAATAACCAAACTTGCGAAATTTCCCTGTTCTACTTCGTGAAAAAGGGAATCTTGCTGGAAACGAGTTCGCAGATGATTGCCTCCTCCAACAATTAGTAAATTGCGAAGTCTACTCTGACCGACAATTAAATTTTATTCGTACCGAAAATTAGACCCCAATCTCCTTGTTAGACCCACAGACTGCAGGTCTATGGGTCTAACTAGTAGCCTCATTCAATATTGATGTTCATCGTCGCATTGATCGGTCGCGTTCTAAGCTTTGTCTCGCTTGAGCCGATACCTGTGTTCCTGGCCACTTCGACCATGCCAAGACCTAACCTTTTTGCTTCGCCCCGCAGCTTCGATTATCTGATTCTCGGTCAATCCAAGTGCAACGGCAATTTGCGAAACAGTCAGCGATTCATCACCTGGCTGGTTTTTTCTCGCCAACAAATGTTCGAGTCCTGAGATGCGCCGGGCTAGCGATAAGCGATACTCGCCCCATTTCCATGCAGCAGCAACAACTGTCAGAATCGTAGCAATGGCTGCGAAAATTTCTAGGTAAATCATTTTATTTGGTCCTCGCTTGCCATCTAGGCATCGAGTTCATGGCCTCCGCCCGCTGCAAAGCCCCTCTATGTTGGCCTATCGCCTACAACTATCAGTAGGCGGTTGAGAACTCATGAATATAGGAGTCTATAATTTTCGAGTGTAGGCCTCGCCGTCTTGTGCGCTTGTATATAAATCAATCACTTAGCCCCAACCACTGGTAAACGAGTGGCACTCAGAATTTCGATTAGGTTTCTTTCCTATAACGCAGAGCGGCAACTGACTGGTTAAGGCCGTATGCCATTCCCTGAAAGACTGCCCCGGCGATCGCGAGTGTCCAGCCCCAAAGTCATGGGCCACTTCTTGATAGAGTCTCTGGCACGCGCGCACGAAGTTGGAAAGGGCAAGTGACGGACTAATGCATCCAGCCGGTCGCCCCGAAGATCAGGACACTCCATTTTAGCCAGTGCAGCTTCTAGACTGCCTGCTTTTGACCGGAACCTGATCTCGCGGAGAGCATTATGGCCAGCGGCCAAGTCACAGTGCCGCATCAACAGGCCGGACACATGGCAGCACCGACCAGCTCTGCATCACCGTCAAAAAAAACCTTGCCAAAACGGAGCCGTCCACTGAAACGGGGCAAGACGAACAAGCAGACTTTTCGACCACGTTTCTTGGGTGTCCGCTTAGGCACAGCATAGGAGACATTACTATTGGTCGTGCGGCCGGGTGTTCGTTCGCGGATAAACCGTCTTTCTTCTCATGTTGATGACCTCCCCGTGTGTAGGAAATGTGTAAATCAGAATGAGCGCAAATTAGGAAATCTAGTGCCGCTAGATGGTTAACTTGCTTTGTACGACTTCGCGTTGGGATTCTCATTGGCGCCCATTGAAGGCCATTCGATACTTCGTGTGCCGGCTAACGTGGCGCTGGCTTTGCGCTACTTCTCAGGCCGCTAATTGATCGGCAGCGTTGAAATAAGGCAGATTGTCTTGTGAAGAGCAGCCTATCAGCGCGAGCCTTTCCGCTATTCTGAGCGCCTTTTGGTATTTGCGTTCGTTTTCGTCCTGCTTGTGCGTGTTGAACACCGTGCCGCAGAGATAAATTTCATAGTGCGCCTGTAGCGTGCGAATTTCTTTGCCGACGAGCATCCCGTCGGCGAGGTAGGAGAGGTTAAAATCCGTCTGTTTCACGATCTGGATTTTATTTTCTATCAGATAGTGACGAATACGCGCCTCGGCTGCTAAGGCGATGTCCCAATATTCGGATTCGGTTTGTGTGGGCTCGCCGGAAACCTCCTGGAAAGCCATGCAGAAAGCGAGAAATACCTGGTCTTTCTTGCTCGCCGATTTCCATGCCGTACCACCAAGGCTGTTCCAGACGGACGTGTTCATTTCCGCATAAACCTTAGGTACCCGGTCAAAGAAAAGTTGGTGTAGTCCGTGTTCGTTGAGACCAATATCGAGCTTCTGCTCCTTGTAAATATCGACCGCGGCGTAGGAACCACAGGCGGGACAGGTGTCGTCCTCGTAGGCGTCTTTCATGTAGATGTGCGAACATCGCAATCTATTCGGCAATTCGTTTTTGCAAAGCAAATAGACAGCGCTACCGCCCTCGCCGGCGTGCTGTTGCCCTATCCAATTGAACCGGTTCATGAACTGCATATACGAGCGTCGATGACTCCAAAGGCTCCATTCCAGTTTTTCCACCGGACCGAACGTGCTCCAATTGGAACTCACATCGATGATGATGCATTTTTCCTTACCTGGCGCCGATCTCAACCCGCGGCCCACCGATTGGCCCCACAGCACTTTCGACAACGTAGGCCTGAGATGGACGATGATGTTACAATGCGGATTGTCCCAGCCTTCAGCGAGGACTCCCACCGAGACCATTGCCTCGATTTCGCCGCTCTCGTGACGCGCCAGCAGCCTCATCCGCTCACCGATCGGTGTGCTGGCCGTTACGATGGCAGCTTTGATACCGAACTGCTGGATGCTCTCCAGCGTCGCTTCCGCGACGCTAACATCGGCGCAGAACCAGGCAGAGATTGGTTTCATTGAAAGCTTCAGACGTTCCTCGCAATAGCTCCAGATCGCATAGTCGATCATCGATGATTTAATGATCGCCGGGGCCAGTTTTGCGACTGGGAAGTCGCCCGAGCTGATATCGATGTTGCCCAGATCCAGATCATGCACAAAATGGGGTCGATAGACCGGCTGCACCAAAACACCCTCTTCGATGAGGTCTTCGATATTCGCGCAATCGATAATTGCTCCGAAGGCAAGGCTGAGTTGGTCACGCTGATCGCCGGTCCGGCGTTCGGGTGAGGCCGTCAGCCCCATGAAACGCGCTGCGGCTTTTCCATTCTGGTTGAAATCGTCGATAATCCGCTTGTAGCCGTTTCCGTTCGGCGATACCCGGTGCGCCTCGTCCACGATGATGAGGTCGGCCTTAAGCACGGCATCCGCCAATACGTCCCTTGCTCGCATGTTAGTCGAGAGCAAAATGTCGTAATCCTCGAAGGCGGGTCCCGTGTCGGAAACCGCCAACTTGCGTACCTTGTGTTTCTCGCCAAGAGCTTTTTCGAGCTGTTCCAACAGCACCAGCCTGTGGCAAAGCACAACAATCTTCTTGCCCTTGTAGAACCGTTCGACGATCTCGCTCGCGAGCACGGTCTTACCGGCGCCGGTAGGCGCTTTCAGGATAAATCGGCGGTGTTGGCTTATGATCGACGGATAATTGTCGATGATTTTCTGTTGCCAGTTTCGGAGATGCATTGGGTGCTCTTATCGAAGAGTAGATGGCTGTGCGACAGGTAGCCAAGCGCCAACATTCGCTTCTACGATCATGAAGTGAATACCGTTCAGCCCAACTCGTTGGATGGGAAGCAGACACTGCCCGAGTGACGTCTGCTAAGCAGCGGAAAGCTGAACTTATCAGGCAGCTTCAGCGGACATTGGCAACACGCAATCGCGTCACAAAAAGGCGGCCGCCCCCAACGGAAATCGGGGGCGGTGCTTTGTCTGGTCAATTTATTTCGGACAGATTTTCCGCGGAAGACTTGCCATCTTTTCCGGGTAGAACTTCGTAAGAGATCTTCTGCCCTTCGCCAAGAGAGTTCAATCCGGCGTTCTCAACGGCCGAAATGTGGACGAAAACATCTTTTGAGCCGTCTTCCGGCTCGATGAATCCGAAACCTTTTGCTGCGTTGAACCACTTAACAGTTCCAGTAGCCATAGTTATTTCCTCTAACAGGGGTTTTAACTTCGTGCCTCACACCATGTGACGGCGCGGTTGATTTAACGTCCACATTGTCAGGGGATAGCTAAGCTAATCGGCGTACCGGTCATTCAGGCAGCACCAAACGAATGCATCACGTATTCGGGACATATAGATTATATCCGAGAGAAGTCAATGACACGCCAGACTTCGCAGGCAGATCGGCCATCATGTCATGCTTGCACCGTTGGAGGGTGAAGCCGCTCCCAATTTCATCCCTAGTTCCGCTGTTGGTTAAACCGAGACCAAAATTCCACCCTAAGTAGCGACCGCTTACAATGGTTGAGTAGAGATTCTGTCTAGATCAAGGTTGACCCAAATAGTCACGCTTGCCTATTTCAACTCCGTTATGGCGCAAGATATTGTATGTGGTGGTCACGTGGAAATACACATTGGGCATGGCATGCCCTAACAGGAATTGCATGCCGGTGTAGCGGGTTTCCTTGTCGCCTCGTTTGGTGATGATCTCCTTGTCCTCAGTACCGTCTATCTGGGCTGGCGTGAAGCCTTGTATGAAAGCGATGGTTTTGGCGATGCGTGCTTTAAGGTCCTCAATTGTCCGCACGTTATCTTCGTCGGCGGGGATTTCGACCCCAGCCAACCGGGCTACAACGCCTTTGGTCGTACCGCATGCAATTTGAACCTGATGGCCCATGCTTAACATGTCAGGGAAAAGGCGAAAATCCATGAGCGCAGCAGCATCTAGCTTTTTGGCCTCTACATGCGCCTGTGCCTTGTCCAGAATTCTATCAAGATTGCCAAGCGAATTTACTAGTCGTGGCACGCTGGCTTGGTACATGGAGATGGTCATTTTACGGCTTTCATTTGGAGGAGTGAGCGCCAGCGTTACCATCGAACTGATGAGCTTACAACGTCCGTTGTTGATCCAATGTATGGACCGGCTGCATTTCGCAAGAGAGAGTGCACAGAATTTCGGAAGTCGCTGATATGTATCCGGCCTGTTTGATCGGCTCGCGGGCCGTGGCCTTGATGGGAGTATGCACGCGCCTTTGGTCTCATTAGCGAACAGGTGGTCCCAGCACTGCGTTAAGTGAATACGCGAACAAGATTTTGAGCAATAATGGAAGGCCTAATTGAGTGACTTGCACGAGGCTTTCGCCATGAGAAAAGTTCTCTTCAAACCGCACTACTTGCGACAGGCGTTATGGCGCTTGCTTGCTGGTCGAATTTTATTTCTGGATAAGATGGGCGGCTTGCGGCGCATTGCTTTGGCTGTCTGTTGTCTGGCGCTAGCCGCCTGCGACCCCTCTCTAAACGACTCGCGGCTCTTGCTTGAAGATATTGCCGCTGGCCACGAAGACTCGGCCCTCAAAAGCCAAACACCGATGCCCGACCGCGCCGCGCATGAGTGGCGCAGTAACGGCGAGGTCCGCTTGGCTGATCTTTATCGCCCGGGCGACAACATTCGCGCGCGCCTCGTGCTGGTGCCCGGGCTCGTGCCACTGGGCAAAGACGATCCGCGCCTTACGGCCCTGGCCTATTCCTTCGCGCGCATGGGGTTTGCCGTCTTTGCCCCGGACATGCCGGGATATAGCGAGTTCCGGGCGTCTCCTCAGAACGTGCAAGACATTGCCGAAGCCGTGCTCGAATTGAGCGAGCTTGATTTGGGTCTTGATCAGTCGGAACCTCAGATCGGGATTGCCGGCATTTCTTATGCAGTGGGCCCGGGCATTCTCGCCGCCTCGGAACCAGAGATCGCAGACCGGGTGTCGTTTGTTTTGAGCATCGGTGGATACTACGACGTCGAAGAAGCCGTCACATATTTAATCACCGGGAAGTATCGCGGCGGCCCGGCGAGTCCGTGGCAAGACGGCGGGCCCAATCCGCTCGGAAAGTGGACGTTCGTTCGCTCCAACGCAAACCTTATTGAGGATGCGCGCGACCGCGCTGCGCTGACTGCAATGGGCGAGCGCAAACGTTTGGACATTGATGCGTCTATCGAAGATCTCGCACAGGACTTGGGCCCTGAGGGGCGTTCCGTCTACAATTTAATTGTGAATACAGATCCGAATCGGGTCGCAGCGCTTTTGGCGCGCCTGCCCGAAGGGATTCGCCGCAATTTTGACGGCCTCAACATCGCCAACAAAGATCTTTCCAAGTTGAAAGCACAGCTCATCCTTATCCACGGCCAAGACGACCCCATGATTCCGTCGACGGAAAGTATGAAGTTGGCAGAGCATGTTGGGCCAGACCGAGCCGAGCTCTATGTCGTCTCCCATCTCGCTCATGTTGAGTTTCGCGGTGAGCCGACGTTTGTTGATCAAATCAGGCTTTTATTCGCGATCCGCCGTGTCTTGAACATGCGATCGTAAGCGACAAGAGCGACGACTCCTTGGACGCGCTCAAGATCATCGGCACACAGGTGGTCCCGGCGCTGCGCTAATCGGCATGGAGGATTGGAGTTGCGTTTCTATCTTTGCGCCGGTGTTTTGCCCCCTTATAACTGGGCCACGATCTTCGTGATATTCTACGAAGATGGATCTGCCCCGATAACTGGTCCATGTGCTAAGCGATTTTTCTGACTTGATCAGTGTGCGATGCAAACTCCTTCGGCGTCAAGCAACCCAGTGCGGTATGTGGTCTGACTTCGTTTTAATCTTGTCTCCATTCTTCAATTCGATGCCGCGCATCCGCCATAGACAAGAACCATGTGGCGTTGAGACACTCGGCCCTGAAGCGCGCATTAAACGATTCAATGAACGCGTTATCGGTGGGCTTGCCTGGCCTTGAGAAGTCCAGCTCGACCTTGTTGAGATACGCCCATTGATCGAGCATCCGTCCGGCAAACTCTGGCCCGTTGTCGACACGAATGCTGTTCGGCTTGCCTCTGGTCTTGAGCAGCTGATCCAAAACTTCGACGACTTGGTAGGCTCGGAACCGAATCCTTGGGGTGATAGCTAAACTCTCACGGCTATGACAGTCGACTATCGTGTCCGGCGTCAGCACTCATGGGACAGATTGAGGGAATTGCGTAAGGGAGAGTTTTTGGCCCATCGTCACACGAGAGGAGTGGACGATGAGAGACAAAACAGTGCGCCATCAAGAAGCTGCGGAACGTACAGTCAAGGATATTCGCCGCTGGACGCGCAAACGCTATTCAGCTGAAGAGAAGATACGGATTGTGCTTGCCGGACTTCGCGGCGAAGACAGCATTGCCGAGCTTTGCCGTCAGGAAGGCATCGCTCAGGGCATGTATTACACCTGGTCGAAGGAGTTTCTTGAAGCTGGCAAGAAGCGGCTGGCAGGCGATACGGCGCGGGCCGCTAATACTGGTGAGGTGAAGGACTTACGGCGCGAAGCGCAAGACCTCAAGGAAGTCGTTGCCGAACAAGCGTTGGAACTGCGCCTTCTGAAAAAAAGCATGATCGGGGATGGGGAGGATATCGAATGAGATATCCTGCATCCGAGAAGGCCGAGATCATCGGACTGGTTGAGCAATCACATCTGCCAGTTAAACGCACGCTGGATACACTCGGCATTCCACGGACAACATTCTATCGCTGGTACGATCAGTATCAAACTGGCGGTGTGGAAGCGCTGGAAGATCGGTCTCCAAAGCCGGGACGGGTATGGAACCGTATTCCCGATGACGTTCGAGACAAGATCGTTGATCTAGCGCTTGAAGAGCCTGAGTTGTCGCCGCGCGAGCTGGCTGTCAGGTTCACCGATACGCAAGGCTACTTCGTATCTGAAGCTTCGGTGTATCGCCTGCTCAAGGCTCTGGATCTGATCACCAGCCCAGCCTTTGTTGTCATCAAGGCGGCTGACGAGTTTACAGACAAGACCACGGCGCCAAATCAAATGTGGCAGACAGACTTCACCTATCTCAAGGTCATCGGCTGGGGCTGGTTTTACCTGTCGACGATCCTGGATGACTTCTCGCGCTATATCATTGCGTGGAAACTCTGCACCACGATGAGGGTTGAGGACGTTACCGAAACGCTGGAAGCAGCTCTCGCCGAATCCGGGCTCGATCAAGTTAATGTCGTTCACAAGCCGCGCCTGCTGTCCGACAATGGCCCGTCTTATATTGCTGGCGATCTTGCTGACTGGATGGATGATCAAGGCATGAAGCATGTACGCGGTGCGCCTTATCATCCGCAGACGCAAGGCAAAATTGAGCGTTGGCATCAGACGCTCAAGAACCGCATCTTGCTGCAAAACTATTATCTGCCTGGCGACCTGGAAGCGCAGATCGAAGACTTCGTCGGCCACTACAACCACCAGCGATATCACGAGAGCCTGAAGAACCTCACGCCTGCCGACGTCTACTTCGGGCGCGGCCAAACTATTCTATTGCAAAGAGAAAGGATTAAACGAAAAACAATCGAACACCGGCGCTTGCAACACCGCAAAGCCGCTGCTTAAATTGAAACAACAGATGAGCCAAAGACTCAGCTTGCTCAAATCGAAATCTGTTCCAATTTATCTGACGACGGACAGAAGCTTAAGTTTAATCCGTACCTTTTCTCCCCATCCGGGTCCGTAAAATTCACCGGATCGTTATGGGCATACTGGTAGAGGTTGAGGTGGTCTTCGTATCCGATGGGATCGGTTTGCAGGAAGCGGCCGAGGGAGGTGGAGTAATAGCGGGCCCGGTAATAATAAAGGTTCGTCTCTTCATCGAACCGCCGCCCCACATAGCGGTAGGGTTGCCCCGTGGTGGCCCCTGAGACACTTGCAATGCCGTAAGGCGAATAGCTGTAGGCCTCGGTTTGAACGCCGGTGTCGTCGCTGAGCGCTATAATCGAGCCGCGACGGTCGGCGTGATAATAGTATGTGTCGTAGTTGCCGCCTGACCGGTACTCGAACAGAAGATGCGGCTCATCGATGCTGACTAGAGGCGTGCGAAAAAAATCGGCTGGAATCGCGAAAAACGGTTGCGCAGTGGTGTTGACATAGTCAAACGCGCGTTGGTTTTTTCTCGACCGACTCAAAATTGCGCAGCTATCTTTCGCATTTCTTACCCCCCATCTTTCGCATTCCTCTAGTTTGGCGTCTGCAGCCCCGAACGCTGCTTGATCCATCACAGAACCGGCGACAAAGGCGACGCCCGACCCTGCCATGAATTCTATGGCCCTTCTTCTATTCATACCATCTACCCCTTGATTGACCTCGCCGATAAGGCAATCACACTTCCCGTGTGGCGCCAATACTCACAGTACCGCGCAGGGAAGGAGGGAAAAACGCGCCACATCTTCCCCCGCTTCGATTTCCGAACACAGCAGTTTCCGATATCGCGCCGTCAAGTCCTCGATATTGACATCCGTAAAGGGATCATCTTCCGAGCGATACAGCTCAATGAAACGCGAAAAGAGAGCACGCGTACGCAAGGCGGTTTGGTCGCTGGGGCTCCCCTTCAACAGGTCTTTTTGTTCATAGGGATCGTTTTTGAGATCATAGAGGCGAAGCAGATCCGATCGAAGCAGCAACTTATGGTCGCCTTCGATGACGGCATGTCGAAACCGGCGATGCGCATTGCCCGTATCAATAAATGCCCAATCTCTGAGCGGCCCGGTCGCGGCATTTTGCAAATAGGGCACCAGGCTTATCGAGTCGAGCGCGACATCCATCCGCTCCAGAACCGCTTTGCCTCCGGCCAATTCGACAATAGTTGAAAACAAGTCGGTGGAGTTGACCAAAGCGCCGACGCGCCTTCCCGGTTGGGAAATGTCAGGACCGCTGATGACAAGCGGTACATGGATTCCCCCTTCGCCCATAGTACTTTTGAACTGGTTCTTTCCCAAATCCGGAAATCCCACGCCCCGTACCGTACCATTGTCGCCGAGAAATAGTCTTGGGCTATGGGATTGGGTCTTTGACCTTTTGCGAGACTGAGATCGACCACCGGATCTAGATGATCAAAGTCATGCAAGTCCGTTGGCGGCAAATGCAGCGGCGAGTGCGGACTATAAAAAGCCATCCAGGTGAACCATGGTTGAGTGCCGGCCTCGTCAATCCAAGCAATCGCATCGTCAACAAAAGCCGTGGCTTTATATTTTTCGACGACATCGAGTTTCTCGCCGTCTTCATAGCGCGGCCATGAGAAGTAGTCCCCGAAAGCAAAAGTCCCTGAATATTTCTGGAATCCTGAAAGAATTGGGCTTCGACGACCCCCGTTAGTGTTGTCGTCCAGATGCCATTTGCCAAAGGCGGCATGTTTGTACGCAACGCCCTCAATCTGATCGATCAATTCGGGAATGATGATTTCGTCCAGCGGCAACGCGATGTTGGGGGGATCGCCCGGCTTTCGTCTGGTGGCGCTGGCCCGGGTTCGAAGAGCGTATCGCCCGGACAATATTGTAGCGCGGGTTGGCGAGCACGATGGCGTCGCATAAGTGCGGTCAAAAACGACGCCCTGTTCGCACAGTCTTTCGACATTGGGCATGAGATTGTGGTCAGCAAAACAAGGGCCCCAATCCACGCCAAGATCGTCAGCAACCAATACGATGATATTGGGGTATGTGTTTGGATCCAGATTGGTATCGCGAACCGCCATCTGCTCGATGAGCGATCCAGAGCCGAAGCGAAGCACAGCGGCGAGCAGGGCGCCAAGAACGGCAATTGCAATAGCAATCGTGCCGATCGTCCTGCCAGAAAGGCTGAGCTGTGCCACGCGCGGCCTCCGCATTGAAATAACGCTAGTGCTTAGAATACCGAATCCCCGCCGGGTATAACGCCATCATAATAGGATCCACGTCTCTCGTGGCAAGGCGGGCAGGATTGCCGATTTCGTTCTGCCCGCCGACATAATAGTGTAGAGAGCCTCTTTGCCAGTTCACTCCCCAGACAAGCTCAGGAATTGCGACCGCATGGCCAAAGACGTTGCACTTGAAAACCTGCGCTCGTCGCGGCTTTTTCTCGGCGTCCTCGTGGTGATCGCGGCCTTGACTAGAGGAATGCGAAAAATGGAGGGTAAGAAATGCGAAAGATAGCTGCGCATTTTTGGGTGGTTGGGGAAAAATCCAACGCGCGTTTGACTATGTCAACACCGCTGCGCAGCCGTCTTGCGCAATTGCGGCGAAATTTTTTCGCACGCCTTTAGTCTCAATGCACGCGGACGCAATCGGCGATTACACACCGGTTGTGTTGGGTGCGAGGACCAGAACCCCGAACGGGGTCCCGACAGGCGTTGACGCCTACACACCGTCAACAGCCGGGAAGGCCCAGATCGCACGGGATGACCGCATAAGTTCTGATTGCACCGTTGGTGCTATGACGAGCAAGAAACACGATAAAAAAACTGGTATGGCATTCCAAAACATTGACATGGATGTGTTATGGGTATTTAATTTATCAATTACTAGACATGCAGACTAATGAGGAAAATATCGCATGGCAGATAAGCCGATCGAAACGACCTTTGCCGTTTACCGCGCTTTGATGGGTTTTGCGGACCAAAAGAAGCCCTTCACTGCTTCCGAGTTGCGCAAAAAACTTGGCTATGACGAGAATTCGTCTGAGGCTAACCGAATGCATGCCACCGTCAATGCACGCAAGCGAGACGGAATTATCTGTGTGGTTTCTGAGGGACGAAAGCGTAATCAGAGCCTTCAGGTCAGACTTGACAGAAAAAAGGACCTGCACCGATTGATGGATAAGGCCCGAAGGCGCGAGAATGGCTCAGAGCGTTCTAACGCCAGCGACGCGACGTTAACTACGCCGAAGCGTGTCGTTTACCTGGAAGATCGTATTGAGGTGCTCGAGAGGGTCGACCCTCTCCGCGAGCAAGAGTTGGATCAGGTCGTGACGGAAAAGTTAGATCCGATCGTGTCGGAATTGGCATCTCTTAATGAGGAATTGGCATCTCTTAATGAGGAATTGGCGGCTCTCAAGTTGGAAGTTCGCCACCTCGTAGAATTGTGGAGCTGAGCCATGGCTAACAACCCCGCAGGCTTTGGCTACGTCCGGAGTCGATGCCTCAGATAATAAGTTGATGACGGCACCGTGGAAAGGAACGACAGGTATGAACTTCGACAACAATAATTACAAGATTGCCTGGACGGCGGCGGGACCCGGCCCGGCCTGCCTTGAAGTCGGCGCATGGCCCGACCGGACCGGGTGGTCTGATAGCTTCGATTCATCGACTGGTTGCTGTGATACCGCATTCACACAAATGAGCGGGACAGACCAGGCACAAGCTTTGCTCAATCTCGCGGCACAGCTGATGTTTGAAGGTTGCGAGCCGACCGATGTGCTTAACAAGTTTTCCCGCATCGGCGTTTGGCGCGATATGAGCGTCCTGTTTCCGTACGGGCGGTGCGGTCGTGCGTTCATTGCCGGAGACGTGAACTGGAGCCCACATAATCCGTAGAACCCACCAAGACGAAACGGTATCCCGATTGTCCGTCGTCAGATGATTTGAGACAGGATGGGGAGAACACGAGATAAAATCAAATGAGTGAAATCCCAGTTTGTCCGATATGGAATACCAAAGCCTTCTTTGAGGAAGTGAAAACTCACGACGGCGATACAGTGGATTCGCCGCGTGCAGGTGGCAAGTACAGTGACGTTCACCGATACGAAGGGCTACTTCGTCTCGGGCACGGACATCGTCGGGGATACGGTTCCACACCCGGCCGGGACCGCAATTGCGATCTTCAAGACCGGCCTCGGCGAAGGCTCGATAACGCTCATACCAGCGGTAAAACGTCGTTGAGGGGATCCCCAACTTATCCAGGGTGCGCCGGACCGGCAGATGGGAGCGTTCTACCAACTGGATGATCTCCAGCTTCTCGGATGCGGGATACCTCATTCGCCGTTTCCCCCATCCCCGATCATGCTTTTTTGAGCAGCCGGTTCTCGAGCACCTGGTCGGCAAGTGCCTCCTTGAGGTCGCGCATCTCGTGGCGCAATTCCTTGACCTCACCCGAGGATGCCTGGCGGACGGTATCGCCCGAAAGCCGTTTTTTGCCGGCTTCCAGAAACTCCTTGGACCAGCTGTAATACAGGCTCTCGGCAATCCCTTCCCGGCGGCACAGTTCCGCGATGCTGTCCTCACCACGCAGGCCCGACAATACGATCCGGATCTTCCCTTCGGCTGAATACTGCTTGCGGGTCTTGCGCCGGATGTCCCGTACCGCCGTCTCGGCGCCGTCCTTCAAACTCATGGATTTCTGGCTCATCTGCGTTCCCTTCGGTCACGACGATGAGCCAGAAATCCTCCGTTACGCAATCAACTCCATCTGTCCCACAGGCGCTGATGTCAGACAAAGCGAATGAAGTGGGCACGTGACAAGAGCATTGCACATCTTGACAAGACTAAAGATGGTATTGTGGCGCTCGATGATGACCCGCCCTTAGGTCATGGGAACCCGCCGGAAAAATCAAACGGGCATTTGACTATGTCAACACCGCTGCGCAGCCATCTTTCGCATTTCTAGCCGAATTTTTTCGCACGCCTTTAGTCAGTTGGCTGAGTTCAAAGCTCTTGAGAAAGAGAATGCCTGACTAAAACGGATCGTGACGGACCTTGAGCTGGACAAGCTGATCCTCAAGGAGACCCTGGACTAGTTAAAGCCCAAGGCCTGACGGTTGCCGATCTACGTCAGGCGGTCATGCATGTGTGTATCCCGTCAGAGGCATGTGGACCGCCTGATGGTGCTTGACGAACCCTTTCCTTAACTCCATTGCTGTCGGTCAGAACTGATACTTCATGTTGAGGCTGATTCCCCACAACTGAATGTCATTTGTTTTTACATAGTAGGTAACGGGGACCGGCGGGTTACCGGCCACCGACGCATGATGGCGGAGCAAATCATATGCCGACTCGTCATCGAATTCACCGAAACTCGCCCATCGCAACTTGAGCCCGATGGTGACCGGATCGCTGACCTGATAATCAAGGCCCGCCACCACTTGGTAGCCGAGCAGCAGATCGGACAAATTAGCTCTGTCAGTGGTGATCCTGCCGGCAATTTCCCGGTTTAACGCCTGGGCTTTCGCCAGCTCATCACCAATCAACCCCTCAGTATCGAATACCGTGATGTTCTCGTGATCATTCGTCCGGCGCCAGAGGGTCCGGTACGAAAGCGAGACTTTCGCAAAGCCGACTCCAATCCCCAGATACGGCGTAAAATTCGAATCAGATCGAAAATCGTAGTACACGTTGGCAAAAACGTTGTGCGACAACACGTCATCGACTCCATCCATGACGGTCTGGAATCCCGGATCCGTGCCGGGGTCATAATTTGTTGCGAAATCATAGGGGACATCCGTGCTCTCATGGTTTGCGCTGCGATAGAAATATTCGCCCTCGGCCCTGAAGTTCCCAATGCGATACCCCAAGGCCAACCCAGCCAGGATCCCCCTGCCGCCATCAAACGACTCGTCCAGGGGCCCCCAAGTCGAGGGGACATTGCCACACGCTCCTTCTTCTACTTGAAAACCGTCCGGATTAATGATCCTGTCGCATCGGATCGATGAATGCGCCGCACCCGCACTTGATACCCAATCATCAACGCCCCCGGTCTTCACGTCCATTCCCGGGGATACCGCAACCCCCAGGTCCATCCCCACGTACCAGCCGTCCTGGGCCAACACCGGGCCCGAGGAGACCACCAAAGCGATCACCATGAGCACGAGCAAGAGTTTTTTCATGCTGTCACCCCTCTTTCTTTATCCATCGTAACGTTTTTTATCAATAAGCAAGACTGTTAATCGGCGTGCAATAGTGACCCCCCTATTTGATGGACTTGGAATCACCTCGGTGTTTGGACGCACGAGGTGCAGTGGATGTTGATGGTGGAGACGGTGGCTCGAATACGTCGGGACGGCGGTTGCTACGCGCCTCCGAACGGTAAGCTGTAATGTTGGAGTGCGCAGACACGACGATAACGCGAGGTGGAAGCAATCATATGGGCCATGCTCAACTAGCTTCGCAAAGCGGACAGGAATTTCATTTTCATCACGGTCGGAAATCGAGCCAGTCGTCGATCCGGCCGGAATCGGTTATCACCGGCGAAATGAACCCGCAAGAAAAATGAGCCAAGATTGCACACAACGAAGAATCATGTTCTTCGCAAAATCGTTTTCTAAAGAACAACATGCAGATGCATTTGTTTCGGGAAAATTGTACGCTAACAGACTAACTTTGTAAGTGGACTACGTCTGGGGGCAGGTCACCCGGCCGCAATCAGGTTACGCAGCCATTGCGCCGCATACGGATCGTTCTCGTTGTAGTAGGCCGTCACTCACGCTGTCCTCATACGAATACTCATCACACCAACTTTGCAAGTCGCGTCGGCCACTCGATATGCGTGCCGTCAGCCATTAACCGGCTCCGGCGTCGGCAACAAGCCTAGCTTTGGGTCATAGGCGACTTCGGCAACCGTTCGCCCATCGTGCGTGAGCATGTACGGCAAAAACACGTGATCGAAGGTCAGAATGCCGGTCTCGATGGCGACGACCTGGCCCTTGATCCAATCGCGCAGAATCGAATTGACCGCGATCATGCCCTGATCCAGCGCCCTTTGCTCGTAGCCCCGCTCGCAGTCGCGGCGGCGTTCATTCCAAGGATTTTCACGAAGTAGAGATTGGCCCAGCCTTGTGCCGACGCGCGCAACTGAATCTGACGGCCGCGCCAGGTGAAGGCGAGCATGATCGTCTTAGTCTCGAATTCATCCATGAAGCCGACGGACTGGCAGCCGAAGCGCTGCAGCAGTTTCACGATCTCGCCACGGGCATTCGTGCCGCTCGACGCGAAACTAATGCTCTTTGGGCGGAGGATTTCACGACCGCCGACGCGCCAGGTCATGTGGTGCCCGAGCGCGATCTTGAGGGCGTCCAACAAACCGTCCTTGGTGGCGAACTTCGACTGCGTCTGAAACACAACGTCGAGCAGCGCGAAAAACTTTCGGTGATGACCCGGATTCCGACGCTCAAGGAACTCCAGCAATCGCTGAGCCCGCGCGTAGTCTTCGTCTGACATGCCCCGGCCTTCTTCCAGGCAGAAGAAATTGGCCAGGTGACTTCGGAACGTCTTCCTAAGGTCGGTCATTTGTCACCCCCTTTGAGGGTTGGGTGGGGGCGCTTAAGGGGGAACGAATCGCTAACAAACCTCAGTAAAACCTCAGGAGAAAACTTGATTTGTTCTGCTAGAAAATGCCGAACTTTGCTGAAGTCCCATGAGAGGGAAGTCGACCAAAAACAGTAGGTATACTGAGAGTTTAATGGTGCCGCCGGAGTGAATTGAACACTCGACCTCGCCCTTACCAAGGGCGCGCTCTACCACTGAGCTACGGCGGCCAGCACAGGGCCACAATACGGCTCGAACCATGCGTTAGCCTAATTGTCGTCTATAACGGATGAACTGTCCGATGAAAAGCCCGGTTCTAGGTCTTGCTTGAACCCGTCGTGGTGCGAGCTATTGGCATGAATATCGATCAAGTCGGGAATTCGTCCACATACTCGAGCCTTGGGACCGCCCTAATTTAGCCTAGGCACAATGCATTGTAAGATCCTAGGATGCGGACGCATGCCAAACGGCGCGCGCAGCGGCATGATCTGATTGAGGACTGATGCCATGAACACGGGCAATTCATCCGGGACGGACCGACATAGCGGTCAAACTCAAGAACCGGCGAAGCGCCGCGAGTTAAAGAAGGGCCCGAATTCCGCCTCTGACGAGCAACGCTTGGCTGAAGCATTACGCGCCAATCTCTCCCGACGAAAGGACCAAAAGAAACGTCGAAAGTCCGACACAAAGTGATTCTCAAATCTTGAGAGGCTCCCTCTTAATTCTGCGTTAACCGTAGGTTTTCGAATGCGAAAGAAGTTGTAAGCCATGGACCGAATTCTCGTTCGAGGCGGGTATCCACTTGAAGGAAAAGTTCGAATTAGCGGTGCAAAAAACGCGGCACTGCCACTCATGGTCGCGTGCCTTTTGTCCGATGAGGCGCTGGAGCTTTCAAACATTCCGCATCTCGCAGACATCACACAGCTGGCCAAGCTCCTTGCCCAGCTGGGCGTCGAAATTCACATGAATGGCGACCAGTTGTCGGGCGGGGAAGCCGGCCGCGTTCTGACATTGACGGCCCGAAGCGTGTCGGAAACAACGGCGCCGTACGACATAGTCCGCAAAATGCGTGCAAGTTTTTTAGTCTTCGGTCCACTCTTGGCCCGATGCGGCAAGGCAAAAGTCTCTCTGCCGGGTGGTTGTGCCATTGGTGCGCGTCCAGTCGATTTGCATTTAATGGCTTTGGAGGCACTTGGTGCGCGAATTTCACTTGAAGATGGTTATGTCATAGCTGACGCGCCGTATGGTCTTAAGGGCGCACGTATTCAATTTCCGTTTGTTTCCGTTGGAGCGACGGAGAATGCTGTCATGTCCGCATCACTTGCTGACGGCGACAGCATTATCGAGAACGCGGCCTGCGAGCCCGAAGTTGTTGATCTTGCTCGTTGCCTTAGTGCCATGGGGGCCGACATTCGTGGCGCCGGCACGCCGACGGTCGAGATCCGTGGCCGCGAGCGTCTGCGGGGAACGCGACATTCGGTCTTGCCTGATCGAATAGAGACGGGAACCTATGCGATCGCGCCCGCAATTGCGGGAGGATCAATCACGCTAACTGGCACGAGGTACGAACTCATTGAGACCTTGGCGGCGGCGCTCGTTCGTGCAGGCGTGGACGTTTCTGAGGGACCGGACTCCATAGTGATCTCTCATCCGGGTCATCGCATCCGTGCGGTTGATGTGCACACCGAACCCTTCCCCGGCTTCCCTACGGATCTCCAAGCACAGGTTATGGCTCTCTTGTGCACTGCCGAAGGTACGTCACACATCAAGGAAACGATATTCGAGAATCGATTCATGCACGTTCCGGAGCTCAGCCGCATGGGCGCTGATATTTCCGTTGATGGCCAGGTCGCCACCGTCAGAGGCGTACAGCAATTGACGGGAGCCCAGGTCATGGCTACAGATTTGCGCGCGTCAGTCAGCCTCATCCTGGCTGGGCTCGCCGCAGAAGGGGAGACCGTCGTCAACAGGGTCTATCACCTCGACAGAGGATTCGAACGGATCGAAGAGAAGCTCGGTCAATGTGGCGCCAGCATCGTAAGACTGAAAGACTGAATACCGGTTTATCTAAGTGCGCACTCCATCTTTTAATCAGTGCAATATCCAGAAATGCTTGAGTAGGCTTGACTTTGGCCTTACTTAAAGTGCGCGGTCCTGAGCGCCGCAAATTTGGAATTGGACCCGTCGCACTATGAAAAACGGCTTCAACCTGACGGTTCGTGATAGAGAAGACCTTGCGATTATGTCTGCTGCATTCCAGGACGCCATTGTGCGAGTGGGTGATCTTACATATTTGCCCAAGCGCCGCCGCTTTGTTGGAGTTGTCAATAGATTCAAGTGGGAGGATCGCGACGGAAGTCACGCGGAATTACGTAGAGAGTCAACGGGACGTACGGCATCTTTTAGCCGGATACGAACTGGGTTTCACTTTGACAGTGTGCAAAGCGTGCTAACCCGAAACATACTTCAGGATCGCAAGGAGGGCGTCCTGGAGTTGCTTGCCATTCAATTTGACGGTGATGGGGATCGCGGCGGCAAAGTCGAGCTGATTTTTTCTGGAGGTGGTACGATCGTGTTAGAGGTCGAGTGCTTGGAAGCATCCTTTCAGGATATCGGACAAGCATGGGCAACGCCGAATTTGCCGCGGCACGGAGTTACGAATGAGCCAAACGAGTAGTACGACCGTGCGCCGGCTTGATATTGATCAAGCTGACTTTGAGGAAGCATTCACGCGTCTCATTACCTCCAAGCGTGAGGTCTCGGCAGACGTCAACGATGTAGTCGCCGAGATCATCGAAACTGTCCGTAAAAAGGGCGATCAAGCCTTGATAGACTACGCAGCAAAATTTGATGAATTTTCGATGTCGGCAAAGGATTTGCGTGTTGATGCGGATGAAATTGCATCAGCAAAGTCAATGTGCTTGGCTGATACGCTTTCAGCCTTAGAACTAGCCTCTGAACGAATCGAGGCTTTTCACCGCCGACAAGTACCTCAAGATGATCAGTTCGAAGATGAACAGGGCGTTCTATTGGGACACAGGTGGACGCCAATCGCGGCCGTTGGCCTTTATGTTCCCGGGGGTCTTGCCAGCTATCCAAGCTCCGTCTTAATGAACGCAATCCCGGCACGGGTTGCAGGGATAAAGCGTGTCGTCATGGTTGTTCCAACGCCCCAGGGAAAGATCAATCCGCTTGTACTGGCGGCAGCCACGATTTCCGGAGTGAGCGAGATCTATCGTGTCGGCGGCGCACAAGCAATTGCCGCATTGGCATTTGGCACCGCGACCATCAACCCCGTCGACAAGATTGTAGGCCCTGGCAATGCTTATGTTGCGGCGGCGAAGCGGCAAGTATTTGGCCAAGTCGGGATTGACATGATCGCGGGCCCATCTGAAATCCTTGTGGTCGCGGACGGCATGAATGATCCGTCGTGGATAGCTGCGGACCTCTTGAGCCAGGCCGAGCACGACGAATCCTCACAGTCGATTTTGATAACAGATGATCGGGAATTTGCTGAGCGCGTCATCGAAATGACGGACAGTCACCTGGCTACGCTTAAACTTGCTGAAATTGCGCGGAAGAGTTGGACGACCTATGGGGCTATCATTACGGTTCGCAACTTGGACGAGGCGGCCGCGCTCGTAGATAGGATTGCTCCGGAGCACTTGGAAATTGCAACTGAACAGCCAGAAGAGATTGCGTCTCAAGTCTCGAACGCTGGTGCGATATTTCTTGGGCGCTACACGCCTGAGGCGATTGGCGACTACGTTGCCGGGCCCAACCATGTTCTGCCCACGGCCCGCAGCGCTCGCTACGCGTCCGGCCTTTCTGTTCTGGATTTTGTCAAGCGTACGTCAATAGTGCATTGCAACGCCGAAAGCTTGCAGGCAATAGGGTCCGAGGCAATTCGATTGGCGGATGCCGAAGGGCTTGGTGCCCATGCCCGATCAATCTCATTGCGCCTTAACCGTTAGTTCACGAGGATATGGCTGACTATTGGCGCAAAAGCCATGAAACGCTCCCTGGCAAGTGTTTTCGATGACTAAATCTGAAAGCAATTCCGCGAAGAATGACCGTAGTCGACTTTGCGACATCACTCTTGATGAACACACTCTTGTTCATACCAATGCCGACATCGAGCATGAGCGAAAAGTTGCTATATTCGACTTGTTAGAGGGGAATTATTTTGCGCCTGCTGACGTTGCCCAGGGCCCATATTGCTTGCATTTGAGCATATTGGACAGTCGTCTTGTGTTTGGTATCAGCGACGAACACGGTGGGGCCCTTGGGCAAGTCCTCTTGTCGTTGTCGCCGTTCCGGCGCATCGTGAAGGACTACTTCTTAATGTGCGAAAGCTATTTCGAAGCTATCAAGACGGCGTCGCCGTCTCACATTGAAGCTATAGATATGGGCCGCCGCGGTCTTCACAATGAAGGCTCAGAAATTCTGCGCGAACGGCTAGATGGCAAGATCGATCTTGACTTCGATACATCACGGCGGCTTTTCACGCTCCTCTGCGTTTTGCACATCAAGGGTTGATCCGAATCGTGCAGGTCCAACTCATTCTCGCAAGCAGTAGTCCCCGTCGTCTGGAACTTCTGCGCCAGATTGGCATTGAGCCCGGATCAGTCGAACATCCAGACTTCAACGAGGCGACGCTTCAGGGCGAACTGCCACGAGCCTATGCACAGCGAATGGCTCGAGAGAAGACGCGCAGCATTGCGGCACGTCACGATGGCGATTTGCAACAAAAGTTAGTTCTTGGAGCCGATACGGTTGTCGCTTGTGGACGGCGAATTCTGCCCAAAGCAATCATTGAGGATGATGCGCGGCGCTGTCTTGATATGTTGTCGGGCCGGGCGCACCAGGTCTTTACAGCGATCGCAGTTGCTGCAGAAAAAGAGCTGATACAAGAGCGCTTGGTGAAAACTCGCGTAAAATTCAAACGGCTTTCGGATCAGGAAAAAAATCAGTATTTGGCATCGGGGGAATGGCAAGGCAAAGCCGGTGGGTACGCAGCACAAGGCGCCGCCGCTGCTTTCATCATGGCCTTGAATGGGTCTTACTCAAATGTCGTGGGACTACCGCTCTATGAGACAGCACAATTGCTTAGCGGCATGGGTTATACGACAGATTCAGTTGATGACCGAAAGGCGTAACTGTGCGTCAAGAACTTAAACGAACTGTTCTTATCAATGTCGGCATAATTGAGACACGTATTGCGACAATTGCGGACTCCGTTCTCCAAGAGTTAACAATTGAGCCCTCGCGTGAAGCAATCGATTCGGTTTCAGTTGGAGGTATTTACTTGGGCCGTATTACCCGCATTGTAGACGGTATACAGGCCGCATTTGTCAAAATTGCTCAAGAGCACATCGGCTTCTTGTCGGCTCGAGACGCTCAACCGCATCAAGATAGCCTGCCGTTGCAAACAGATGTTCCGCTGCCGATTAAACGATGTGTACAAGAAGGACAAGCGCTTCTCGTGCAGGTGACAAAAGAAGCCAGAGGAACCAAAGGTCCACGGTTAAGCACTAACATTACCTTGCCGGGTAGATTTCTTGTTCTTGCTCCATTTCAAAGGTCGGTTGCAGTGTCTCGCCGTATCGCAAACGACGCTGAGCGGGAAAAAAAGCTCTCTGAATGTGAATACATTCGCGAGCGGCTAAGGAGCGAAATTGGGCTGGAATGTGGATTGATCATGCGTACCGCTGGGGCAGTGGCATCTATGGATGAGCTGATGCATGATGCTGAAAATCTCGCCGAAAATTGGCTTGCATTCCAGGATGAAGTGCCGAATTTAAGGCCTCCAATAAGATTAGATGTCCCGATCGATCCAGTTGCGCGTGCATTGCGCGATAATGTAAGCCAAGACTCCGAAACGATTGTGATCGATGACGATGGCGCCTTCGCAAGTGCTTGCACTTATACAGAACGGTTAGCGCCCGATCTGCGCGGGCGTCTCGAACGCCACGGTTCGCGCCAACTTCTTTTTGACGCATGGGGTATTGAAGAACAGATTGAAGAGCTGCTCTCACCTCGCGTTGAATTACCTTCTGGAGGTTGGATCACGATTGAGCCGACGGAAGCTCTGACGGCGATTGACGTAAATTCCGGTAGTCTCGACCATCAGAGCGGGCAGGCGCAGACGGCGTTGCGTACTAATTTAGAAGCCGCTCGGGAAGTGGCACGGCAAGTCCGGTTGCGTGGCATCGCCGGCCTCGTGGTCGTTGACCATATCCACATGGATGACCCACGCCATCGTCTTCAAGTGACAGCGGTTCTTTCTGATGCTTTGGGCGATGAATCAACTTCTTGCCAAATTGGAGAAATCTCGGAGTTTGGAACCCTCGAATTTACGCGCAAGCGGGTGCGGCGGTCTCTTCGTGACCAGGTAACGGAAACTGCTGGTTTGTCACGGCCTCAATTAAACTTCAAGGCGGTGGCCAGCCGTCTTTTTCGTGAAATCGAACGGGAAGCAAATCGTAACCCCGGTCAAGCGCTTCGAACGCGTCTTGCGGATGATCTGGCCCAGTGGTTAGAAAACCAAGGTGCCGAGCATTTTTCCCGTCTCCGGTTTGCTTTGGGAGTGGAAATCTCTTTCAATCGCCGAAACGACTGGCCGCGCGACCGCTACGAGATTCATGCCTCTGGGTAAGGCGGGGCAGAAAGCCGCTTCTAGACAGACTCCGGCATTTGACCTATAACGCCCACGCCCCGGATGAAGCCGACTTGCCTTGGTCTGGGGTATAGCGTTCAGGGATTTATCCTGAATAGTGCCCAGGTAGCTCAGTTGGTAGAGCAGTGGACTGAAAATCCATGTGTCGGTGGTTCGATTCCGCCCCTGGGCACCAGTTCCAAACTACTTCCCAGCGCCATTGATAGATATCTTCTACAAACGGAAAGTCGTTGCTCGGCCCTAGTATTCTCCGCCCAACTTTGCGTGATCCCAGCTGATGTAACGAATGGGAGTAAATTTGATGGCGACGCGTTTGGCGGCCGTGGCTTCGACTGCGCTTTGCAACACCGGTTCATGCTCAACTTTATTTTCCACTCTCTTTCGTCCGACCCGGAGCATCGTAGTCCTTACTTCGTCTAAGTCGTCTACGATGGTTGCGTTGGCGTAAATCACGACCCCCTGCAATTCGGTGTAAGCTTCACCGGCTTCTACAAGAAGGCTTGCGCGCGCGTCTCGTTCGAAATTCTTCACCTTTTGGCTTTTCTTATAGGTGATCACCCAAAGATTATCTTCTTCATCTACGCTAAAATGCATCGGCATTGGGTGAGGAAAGCCGTCTTTGCCGTTGGAAACAATAATCAGAGTATTTTCTCTTCTTAAGAACTTGTGCAATTCCTCGGGCGCCAACTGAATGAGCTCACGACGAGAAGGCATGAAAATCTCCCAATTGTAGCCCTAATTTGGGCTCGCATTGTTGTAGGAAATCCAATGTACAAGGTGGGGCGTCTTCTATGAAGACAGCCGACCGTGCGGATAGGATCCATTCTTGCGGACGGCGTATACTAATTGAAATGTAATCCCATATTAGGTGCAATCATGATTGAACTCGCTGAGGTCAGTAGCAATCAGAAGAAAATTTGCCGTGAGATACTAGAAGCGCTTTCGGATTGGTTCATTCCGATGGTGATTGATCGTGTCGTCGAGGAAGCCGATCAAATTCAGATGATCGGCGCACGCGTTGACGGCAAGATCGCAGGCATTATGACTCTCAAACAGCAAACGCCTGAAACTATTGAAATCAGGGCCTTGGGTGTAAGTCCTGACCGCCATCGACAAGGGATCGGCCGACAATTGGTGGAAAAAGCAGAGCTTCTTGCCGCTGCCGGCGGCGCGCGCATGTTGTCGCTGAAGACGGTCGGCCCCTCCGATTCAAATCCGAAATTTGTGCCGACTCGAGCATTTTATTCCGCAATGGGCTTTGTTCACGTGGAAGAGTTGCCGCTATGGGGTCCGGAGACATCGTGTTTGCTCATGGCAAAGCCTTTGGCGGCGCGTTAGTCAAGGCGATAAGGATAGATAGCGCGACAAATGCCGGCCCAGAGGGTTGTCGATCCAGCCTTGTACGCGCGGATCAATGAGCCTGTGATCAGCAAAAAAAATGACCGGAGAGACTGGATGGTCAGCAAGCATGGTGCGCTCGGCTTCTTCGAGCAATGCACGTCGGCGGTCCGGTTCCAAAGTTCGCGTCGACTCCTCAATCAACTGATCGTACGCCCCATTCGTATAGCGTGAGGGATTATTTCCGCGCTTGATATTGCCAGACTCGTATTGGGTCAGGAATGCGATCGGATCATCAAATCCGGGACGGGTCGATGACAACAACATTTGAAAATTACCGGTCCGGCGCCTCTGAGAAAAGGCGCGGAATTCAAGATTGCTTATTTCGGCGGCGACACCGATTTGACGCCACATGCTTTGCAGTGCAACGGTAATTCGCTGTTGCTCCTCCTGAGTGTAGTAGACAAGTGTTGCGGATAACGGTGTCTCCCTTGTATAGCCGGCCTCCTTCAAAAGGCGCTGGGCTTCTGCTTGGCGCTGTTCGATCGGTTTTGCGAGCCATGGGTCGGTCTGACTCGTATAATTTGATACCTCCGGAGAAACGGCGCTGTGCGCTGGTTGCGAGCCGTTTCGCAATAGTTGCTCGGTAATGACGGTACGGTCGATCGCTAAAGATAGGGCGCGGCGGACGCGGGCGTCGTTAAAGGGCGTCTCCTCCGTATTGAAATAAATGAAAGATGTCGCCATACGTGGAGAGATATGAAGTGCTTGCGGAATATTTTCGCGTATCCAATCGATCTTATTCGGCGGGTAACCTGACATCATATGAAATTCACCAGCACGAAAGCGCTGGAAGGCGGTGGTTTGGTTTTCGGTCGGGTAGTAGGTCAATTGGTCGACCAGTACCGTGTCGGCGTCGCGATAAAGTTCATTCTTCTTCAAGCGGATAAATTCGTTCGGTGAACGTTTGTCTAGAGTAAAGGCCCCGTTCGAAACCATGATTCCGGGCCGCGTCCACGCTGCGCCATATTCTTCAACCACGTGGCGTGGTACGGGCAATGCGCCTAGCAAGCCTACCAGCCTTGGAAAATAGGCAACCGCTGAATCAAGGGTAAATACCACTGTTGCCAGATCAGGCGCCGTCACTCCAAGTTCAGTTGGTGGCAAATCGCCAGAATTTACAGCGCGGCCGTTAGCTATCGCATGATAGAGAGAGGCGTATATCGACGCTGTCTCTGGATCAAACATACGCCGAAACGAATAAACGAAATCTTCGGCCGTTAACGGCGTGCCATCGGACCAAACAAGACCTTCGCGCAGCCTATAGCTATATCTCAGCCCATCGTCACTGCGTTCCATGGACTGCGCCAAACCCCATATGGGATTGCCCGCCGCGTCATACGTCATTAGACCTTCGAATAGGTCAAACTCAATAATCAGCCCCGTTGCGCCGAACGTCTTATGAGGATCCAAAGTGTCCGGTTCGCCTGCGGTCGCACGATGAAGCTCGTCACCTGCATGCGCAGCCGAAACGCCCACACCTAAGCAAATTGCTAACAAAGTTGAGAACCAGAAAAAGCGCCGTATTTTAGTCTGCAATTGATGCCCTCCTGGGCACTCGGAAATTCAGCACCCTAGTCTGCCCTGCATTGAAGGATTGATGATTGTATCAGACACTTAGTGCGGTACCACCGCGAGAAACACGGCGAGACAAATCACGATCCAGAATCGCAATAATTTTCCTTTGGTCGAACGACTGACCCAGAATTCGAGCCCATATGCTCGAGATTGAGCAGGGCCTTCGCCCGTCTCGCGGGCTGCTGCATTGACTTTGACTTGTGTCATATTTCTTGCCACCGAAGTGCCTCCTCATCTCCCAGTCGGATGACCGTAGAAAAGAGGCTTAAATTGCGCTGTGACCGGCGTCACATTTGTGACGGCAAAGGCGATGCCAATTCGCCTCATTGGATTTCCGATGACTTAAAGACTAAAATAGATGCCTCAGTTTGGGCACAGCCGCCGGGCGACTGGACGCTAGAGAGAGGTATCTTTACTGTTTAAAAACAGCACCTTGCTTGGAAAAGTTCATAATGTTTATTAATTTTTGGTACTGGGCCGCAAAAAGCGACGAGCTGACGGAAGCTCCGCTACAGCGGCGGATGTTAGGCCAGGATTTTGTTTTATTTCGCGATTCGGAAGGCACGGCTCATTGCCTCAGCGACGTCTGCGTGCACAGGGGCGGATCTTTGTCTCATGGCAAATTTAAGGGCGACTGTGTCGAATGCCCCTATCATGGTTGGCAATTCAACGGAGAGGGCGCCTGCACGCACATCCCTTCGATGGGGCCGGATGCCAAGATTCCAAGCCGCGCCAAAATCAATGCCTATCCGACTGTTGAGCGCTATGGCCTTGTCTTCACATTCCTTGGCGACTTGCCGGATGCCGAGCGGCCGCCGATCATCGAACTCCCGGAATTCGGTCAAGAAGGGTGGCGAGACACCTATCAAGTCTTCGAATGGGACTTTGACTACAAGCGTTCAATCGAGAACGGTATTGACTCGGCTCATAATGAGTTTGTCCATACCACCCACATTGCGGAAAACCTGGCGGACGAACACTACATTGTTCCCGCTATCGATCTACTCGATACGGCTTGGGGTACAGGCTTTTATAGCCGCATGCCGGCTCAGCCTCTAACCGAAGAACGCATGCGCAAGGAGTCGGGCCGCGACGGCGAGGCCGTAATTACTGTAGGCACCGGACACCACGGTCCCTCATGTCTATGGACCTATATCCACCCCTCCGAAACCATGAAAATTCATCAGTACTTGTTGGAAACACCAATTGATGCCGGTCGCACGCGGCTCGTTTTACTCAATTTGCGCGACTTCATGCCCACTCCAGAAATGGACGAGCCGGTTAACGAGCGGAACAAGTTTGTCGCTCTTGAGGATCGGGAAATTCTACTTCGCGTGCGCCCCAAGATTACGCCGCGGACAAATACCAAGGAAACCTTCGTCCCCTCAGATAAGCCGATCGCGCGTTATCGCGAATTTGTCAAAGAATGGGAAGGCCGCGGTTGGCGCATCGACGTCGACGAAGTCGAGCACAATGAGGGTAAAGTGGCCTATGCCATTCCAAGCCCGGCTCGACGCCAAAGTAAGGGCTGGGCCCTCGACCCCATTCCGCTTTTGCCCACCGCCCAGCCCCAAGCGAAAGCTGCCGAATAAAATATACAGTCGTTGATCAACGAAGTCAGAGAAGAGATACGTGCCTCTTTCGTTTGGATTTTGGCGCCGTTCATGTGCCATTCATTTGGAGGTAGGCTATATTCTTGCTGTGAAATCCAGCCGGCCAAACGGCGCAACAAATAACACGAGTTCAAATACTATCGGTGGGTAACTGAGTTCAAATCTAGATCGCCTCTCAAATCAATCTGAAAGTCACTGACGTGCGCTTCCCCCCGGCCGCTGTCCTGTTCGCGGCGCTATACGTTTTGTTTCCGATTTCCCAGGCCGAAGCTTTGCAGGCGTGCTTGAACCAAGAGGACAGCTTGCCAAATAAGGACGAGAGACAGCACTCTGAAATTGCCGCAATTTCAGATTTTTGCAAAAACTTGGCCAAGCGAGAAGACGTCGCGGACGAGATTGCGACCGAGGAATCCCATAAAACGGTAGAAACCACTGTCCTAATAATATTGCTGCGCGCCTATGCCGAAGCGTTGGGCGAGATGCGGTAAATTTGTATTCCCAGCACTTACGATTGCCGCCTCCAGACAGCATCGAGTTGCCGAACTCTTATTGAAGAGGGGCCTCTCCGTTGATGAATTGTTTTCCGGGGTTTGCACGCGGGAACGCGCGAACGTAATCAAGATACCTTGCCAATTCTTTGTCCACCTTCAACAGGGTGCCCTGCACAAATCGCATATTTGAGTAGACGCTTTGATCTTCGCTTAAGACTTTTTCGTTGATCGCGCGGAATCCGTCCAAGACTTTTTGCATGGCGTCTTCGGTTTGAGGCTTCACGTCGGCGCGGCGGACGGCATTGATACCGTAGCCCTGGCTTAACCCCGGTCTCAACGGAACCATGGGAGCGGCGGCGCCTGTCCACATGCCGCCAATGACGGATTCAATGTGTATGATGTTGGTGGCATGAATGCGCGCCCGCATATCGGTGCATGTACCAAACGCATCCATATTGAATTCTTCTTCTACTACAAAACCGCACGAATGGTCGTCGTAGTCCATCATCGGCATTTTAAATTTTGGCGCAAATTCGGTGCCGTGGAGGAATTGCGTGTGATTGACGTCGGCCGTTTGCGAGTTGACCACCCAGGGATCGACTTCGAACTCAGAAGGGATTTTGAAAGCGTGCGTATAAATTTCATCGTCCGGAACCGAGAAACCAGGAAACTCAAATAGAGGCTCTTCGCCGTTGAAAGCCAAAATCAGTCCGTAGCGTTCGATGGTTGGATATTTGAACAGGCGCGCGCCCGAAGGCGGTGCCTCGCCGTTTCCGATCTTCACCGCTTTACCTGATTGGTCATAGTGAAAGTGGTGGTAAGGACAGCGCACCATATCGTCGATCACATGTCCGCACGCAAGATCGACGCCTAGATGCGCACAAAATGCGCTTAGGACCGCTACATCGCCACTTTGTCCTCGATAAGCGATAACACGGCCGCCAAGAAAGTCCCGTCCAATGACTTGACCTTCGCCAATCTCCGAAGACAGGCAGACGGGAAACCAACTCTGGGTGTAAAGATCGTCATCTCCTTCGCCAGGAATTTTGCGGGCCGGCCTTTCAATCGCGCCACCATTCGTTACCATGACAATCATCTCCCTGTTTATTGTGTCTTGTCTTTGCCCCCAAAAGTGGCCGAGGGAACTCATCTCACCGCACTCTCAGCACCGTGTCACTTCAATCTGTTATAGTCGTCCAATTCCGTTTCTTGGTGAAATGAATGTCTGAACTGATGAGAGCCCTTGTCATTGACGAGCCCGGTCCCGCGGATGCATTGGAGCTTCGGCGAGTGCAGGTTCCTAACCCAGGTGAAGGTCAGGCGCGGGTCAGAGTTGCGTACGCGTCTATTAAGCCCATTGATACATTTGCACGTGCAGGCACGCTTGATTTTTTGCCGGTTCCTTGGCCGCTAACGCCCGGCATGGAATTCTCCGGCATAGTCGATGACGTGGGTCCCGGCGTGGATCGCTCGATGATCGGCAACCGCGTGATCAATATTGCGAACTTCGGAGGGTTTGCTGAGTTTGCTCTGGCAGACGCAGCAAAGCTCCTGCCTTTGCCGAAGGGGTTGGATTTCAAAACCGGATCGGTCATCTTCCCGCCCATTCATACGGCCTATCAGTTTCTAAAGTATGGCGGGCGGGTTCAAGCAGAGGAAATAGTGTTGGTGCATTCCGCTGCTGGGGCAATTGGGCTGACGCTCACGCAAATGGCCAAAGAAAAGGGCGCCCGCGTGATCGGCCTCGTTGGTGGACCAGAAAAAATTGAATTTGCCCGACCACTCGGAGCCGATCTCCTGGTCGATTACACTGATGACGATTGGCCCGAGCAAGTTAGAACGGCAACGGACGAAAAAGGGGCGGATTTAATTATCGATCTCAATGCTGGACCAAATACCGAAAGAAATTTCGAGGCAATTGCCACTAATGGACGCCTATATGTCATCGGAGCGACTGCAGGTGCGGCGCCCCAAACAATTTCTTTTGGGACGTTATTTGCGAAAAGTGTCGCCATCGGAACTTTTGCGGCCTTTCCGCCGAGCAGCGAGGATCTAAAGGACATGCTGGAAGGCGCTGAATGCGGGCGTTGGACTGTACCCGTTACGGAAGAAGCGCTGCTCGAAGACGGCGCTCAATTGATGTCGCGATTCGACGCCCGACAAACCAAAGGCCGCGTTGTCATCAAGGTTGGTGGCGACCTCAATTAATTCGCTGGCGTTGATGCCTCCGCCGTCTTTGTGCCTTCGCCCATGAGACTTGCATGGTAGACGAGTACAATGAGTTCGCTATTGATAATGGGGTTGGCCCAGTCTTCGTCGATGTCCGCCGTTAGATCCATTGCCAAAATTTCTTGACGCGTTTTGCCGTTGTCGATCTCCGATTGAATGCGGTCTCGCAGAAGTTTCACCATATCTCGGTAGGCCGTGAGCTCTGCGCCGTTTGAGAGCTCATTGTGACCAGGCATGATGATCGTATCCGGCTCAATATCGCCGACGACATTGTCGAGAGCATTGACCAAGCCGTCGAGGTCACCACCTGTATTAAGATCAATCCACGGGTAGTCCCCGGTCGTGTAAATGTCGCCGACCTGTACTACATTGGCTTCTTCAAAATAGACCGCAGTGTCTCCTAAGGTGTGAGCGGGTCCAACGTTTCGAACCCGGATCGTATAGCCATTCATTCGCAGCGTCATTTCATCGTTGAACGTGACTTGCGGAATGCCGGACACGCCTTGCGGTTTCTTGGGCGTACCCGACATGCCACTGACTTGCCACGTCGTCATCCATTGCACGGAATCTTCTTGGGCTAAGATGGTTGCGCCTTTTGCCGCCATATTGACATTCCCGCCCGAATGATCCCAATGCCAGTGCGTATTCAACACCATGGTGATGGGTTGATCGGTAATGTTAGCAACGGCTTCAAGCAATGCATTGGTCATGGCTGGGAACCCGTCGTCAATGAGAAGAACGCCGTCCTCGCCGACACAAATGCCGATATTTCCAGAATTGCCTTGGATCATGTAAATCCGCTCGGCAACTTCGATAACATCAAAGTCTGTAAAGTCCGGAGCCTCGCCGACCGGCCTGTCGCCTTTTTCACGGTCCATGAACATGTAGAAGATTGAACGAGCGCCTGGCTCAGATTCTTGCTGCGCATTGACGCCTTGAATTCCGCCTATAACGGTTGCAACGAGGCCCAGTGCCACAAGACAGGCCATTATTGGGAGAATAGATCTATTTCGGATTACGCTCTTTGCGCTATTCCCAATTTTCATCCACCGACTCCTGCAAAATGCTTCATGCCACAACGATCGGAATTGTTGTGAGCAGATCCAGTTATTTCAATTGTTCTGTTTGGCTGTAGCCGCTGCGCGTTCGCGATTTTCTTTTGCCGCTTGGTCTTCTTGAAACCCGTGCTCCGATAAATCGAAAGCGTTGCCAAACGGGTCTGAAGCGCGATATTCAGCATAGCGGCCGGCTGGCCTCATAGCCGGTTCGCTGATGCCTTCTTTTTTGAGGCGCTCGGCGATTTCTGAAACTTCTTCAACATGAAATCCGAAATGGTTGAGTCCAACAGCGGCATCGGATTTGGGAGACTGTGGGATCAAGGCGAGGTTGAGATATCCATCTGTTAGAAATACCGGTCCTGATCCACTCGCACCTTTGGCCTCCAGCGCAATTTCCATGTCAAAAACGTTTGCATAGAACTTCGCCAGTTTCTGCGGGTTGGGTGTCATGATCGCAAGATGGCGAATTTTCGGCTTTGCCATAACGGTCCTCTATCGAACAGAATTACAGATGCAGGTGTTGCGATCATAATAGGCGCAACCAGATGGTTGGCGATGCTGTGCAGCACGGCCGATCACCTATTGGCGAACCATTCAAAAATAGACGGTTTTAACCAGTTGTGGTCCGTAGCTCTTAGCCTGCTGTCGCCTCGGCGACTTCTTCAAGCTTCTCAAAGGGCCCAAGACCACATGAATTGCGGACGCCGCCGCCGCCTCGTTGAATCACGCGAATAATGTCTTGTCGGCAAAGTTTGGTGAGTGATGTTGAATAGCTAAAAGCTTCTTCAAACCCAAGTCCCGAGCATTTGTTCGGCAACTTGTTGAGATATGTTTCGCCACCGCGCATTCTAAACAAAATGTGCCGGTCGTCGAGAACCGGCGTTTGCCGAATCGTAGCAAGGTTCAAGCACTGCTCCGTTTCGCCGGTTAGCGTGTACTTGTCTAATTCCTTAGGAGGTTCGGCCTCTGTGGTGTTTGTAGTTGCGCAGGCAAATGCGAGAAGGGTTGCCGCAATAAGCCAGAAGACTTGTTTCATGGCCGGATCCTTTCGTTCATCTTGGTTCGCACCGGAACCCGTCAGTGGTCCATCCCATGGCAGACCTTAGCACAACGATCAGTCAACGGGCATAGCTTTCCTGATGGCGAGGTCTTTGGAAAGCTGCTGGGGCGCGCTATGCTCTTGTGGAGAACAAAACAGGTAGGAAATCTCTTAGGTCCTATGACTCGTCAATTACCACACGCCATGCTGGTACCAGCCTTTCACGACGAGGCGTCTCGTCAAAGCTTTGTCATGGATTTTCGCCGATTCTTGGGGAGCCGCGTGGCCCCTGCAAATCGCGACATATACGAGGCCGCCGTTCGACCGGCTCATGAGCGCAGACATGGTAGGGAGCCTGAATCGATCAATGAGATGCGCCGAGCCTTGACGGCCAATCCATCATATCAAATGTACTCGGCCATGCAGCGCCGCTGTCAGGAAATGACTTGGGACTCCGTCATTGATTCTGTGGAACGTGAGCTACCCCAGCTCATCCAAAAGGCGAAATCCTACACCGGTGAAACGGGAGGTACTTTGAAGCTTGATCCCGAACTCGCCATTGCGCGCTATCTGACGTCACACGATATTCATTTGCAGCCGGGCGGGTATCACGCGAGCTATTGTGAGAACGATGTTGCAGCGGGAGCCATCTATGATCGCGGCGTCTATCTCTATTCCATGGGCCAACGCGGACCGCGGATCGAATATCTAGGCCGCACAGTCATCGCATACTTTCAAGAAAGGTACGGCAAGGCGCCGCGGCGCATTCTCGACATGGGCTGCACAGCCGGCAACAGTACGATTGCGTACAAGGAAGCCTTTCCCGTAGCCGAAGTATTCGGATTAGATGTTGGCGACGCCCTTTTGCGTTATGCGCATGCACGAGCTGAAAGTATGGCTCTGCCCATTCATTTTAGTCAGCAAAACGCAGAGGCAACGAACTTTGAAGATGAGAGCTTTGACCTAATTGTGTCTCATCTCTTATTGCACGAGACGGCGACAAGCGCGGTCTCCAATATTTTCGCCGAATGTCAGCGCTTGCTCGCACCTGGCGGCGTGATGTTGCATCAAGACGTGCCGCGCTTCGATGGTATGAGCCCGTTGAACGAGTTTTTGGCATCGTGGGAGGTATACAACAACAACGAAGTTTTTGCGGGAGCGTCGCGTCGGATGGATGTCGTCACCGCAGGAATTAATGCAGGATTCCCTAAAGACAAAGTGAAGCTTGAATTGGTTCCCAATATCAGCCCGCCGTCAATTACAAATTACAACACGAACCTGTCCTATGTGCCCGTTCTTGTAGGAGAGAAATAGGTCCATTGCCATTTCTTGGCGTTATGCCGCGCGCCGCTTCAAGTCCTTGTCGATGTCATAGGCCTCACGAAAAAGCAGAAATTGCCTCCACGCATCGTCCAGGTTCGGATAGTAGTGATGCGCAAAGTCTCCGTGGCTCTTCGCAAAGCGGCAAATATGACATCCGCCCGTCACATCGAAGCCCAGCGGCTTAAAGGTATCGGCACGACTACCGTCTCGAACTAAGTGCTGATAGGCCGCCAATTGAATCTAATGGTCCGTGTAAACGCGATTGCTCGTCTTCCAGTCCAAGATGCAGATCTCTCCGTTGATCTCGCCGATGGCGTCAGGTCTGCCGCCAAATCGATGTGTTTCCGATACAAGCGGTATCTCTTGGGCAATGATTTTGAGGCGCGTTTGTTGCTCCCAGGCGAGATAAGCATCGTAAGAGCCCCGAGCCTTTTGATATAGGCTTTGTCCATGCGCGTCTCGAATCGCTTTTTCGATTGTCTCTTCACCTTCGCCGTCCAGATGACGCTCGACCATGGCGTGCGTCACAGTGCCGATTTCTGCGGCGCTATCGGTACCATCATAAAGGGATGAGGGGGCATCGCTGCCTTGATTCGCAAGCGCCTCATGCATCCGTCCTTGAGCATAGGCCCAACGTAACAGAGGACCTGATTCTTTGAATCTACCGATGATTGTTGTGGTGCCGGGAACCCGGCTCCCGTCTTTAAGAAAGTATCCGCGGCGGTGAGTCGTCATCAATTTCATTTTCTCGGCGCGGCAAATTATCCAGTGCCCTTTCCACTAGTTCGTAAAAGCGCAATAAAATGTCGAATATGCCGCCGACGTGCGGCTTCAGTTGATGTGTAGGCCGCATCATTAGGGACTCGATCGAGTCGGCAATCGCGTGCAATTCGTTTTCGATGTTTTTTGACTTCATTGAGACTCACTAGTCCGCTGCTTCGGCATATCCATTGTGCAGCTGTTTGCGAATGCGGAATTCTTCGGCAAGGCAATGCCAAGCGTGAAGTTCTCTAGATTGGGATGCCCATGGGTGCCGGGTACGCACAAGCCGGCGTTCACGTCGCAGCTTTCTCTTTAAGCGTAAGATGATGAGATCGTTGATTTCACGGTGGCACGCTTTGCGCCACGATGGGGCCGGCTGCTGAATCAGAAGAGCAGACAGAGAAATAATTTCCGGTAAGTGAATTTGGCGATCGTAATAAGGAATGGGTTCGCGAATTCTTCGGTGCCGAAGGGCACGCGACGCGGACGCGAGATCGATGATTTGAGAACTGGCAGCGGACATAAGACTCTCCAACAAACTGCTATCCATATGTATCCAAAATGGATACATAAGTCAAGATGGATTGAGTCCGTAGTGAATCTAAGTTTACATCTATAGGTAGAAAATTACCGCCTCAGAGTTGATCATTCAATTCATGTAAGGCGTTGATAGCGGCCAATCACAAAGGCAACGACTTCAATGGCGGTGCCTGCGGGTGGCTGTTCGAGGCGCCAGGGCTCCTGGAATTCCCTGAGCTCGGATTCTGGCCACAACTCAACGCCGTCAGGGGTCACCCGAACGCGTTTGAGTGTGAGCTCTTGCAGTCCGTCGTCGGTGCGTATTCGGCGCACAACCACTATATCCCCGTCTGCTAGCCCTTTGTCGTAATCCGTCGCATCGACGCAAACCGCGTACTCGCCATCTTTAAACAGTCGGCTCATAGCGGGTCTGCGAACCTTGTAGGCAAATTGGCCCATACCGGTGAATTTGGGATCGGGCGCCACCGGGATGAATTCGGGTTCGTCCTCCAAAAATGCGACCGGGTCCAACCATTGCCCAGCGCGCAACTCGCCCAATACTAGTAACAGAGTATGTGCTCGCGTATCGAGCCGATCAAATCGGACTTTATACAAATTGTGCTGAACGTCGCGCTGTACTGCCAAATTCAGATGTTCTGCAGAAAATAAAATTTCCGCCGGGCTCACCCCAAGGTGCAGCGCCAGTCTTGCGGCCCAATCGGGCGTCAATTTGCGTTCGTCTCTTTCGAGGCGCCGTATTTGTGCCCGCGTCGTGCCAACTAATTCGGCCAGTTTCTGCCGCGATAGTCCGGCTGCGGTGCGAATCTCTTCGAGGCGATTCATGTAGACCGTCATGAGGTCGAGCGTGTGCAAAGAGTATGCCCCAAATCGGTTTCAAATGCATTAACCATTGAGTCCATTACTCGTTTTCATCTGTATCCAATTTGGATACATTTGAAGTCGTGATCTTCATATTTCGAGGATCCAAAGGGCCCCTGCGCAGCTAGCCCCTCTGTCTTCCCCCAAGCGCAGGGGCCTGCCCCTAACGAAAGAACCGAACGATGAAGCAACCCGAGACTATCCGTAACCGAGAATTGGACGACGAAACACAGGTCCATCATGTCAGTGACGTACCTTGGTGGGCCGCGGTAGCCGGACTTCTGGGGCTCTTGTCGGTTAGCGTTTTGCTTGGAGGTACGATTTTTCTGGCAGCTCGACTGGCCGATTGAAACGAGGCGCGCATGAATTGGACCGAAGAGATGCGTGAGCGAACCAAATCACTCTATGCCCATGAATTGTGTCACCGCGAAATCGCCCAGGTGCTCCAAGAAGAATTCGGTGTGGACACGACCGCGAGGGCGATTTCCAGCCTGATCAGCCGACTCGGCGTCCAGCGACCGCGTAACGGTACAATTTGGCCCCATAACATTCGTGTACGGATCAAGGAATTATTTGAAAGTCACGCAACCTGTGCCGAAGTCGCGTCGGTAGTAAGTAGAGAATTTGACATCGTGCTGACTAAGAATGCCGTAGCAGGTCTTGTTTGGAGAATGGGTGCCCAGAGAGTAGCCAAGCCTAGCGAAAAGAACGTCGCTCGAGTGCAGCGAATGACCGAGGAACGCGAATGCATGAGCGAGTTGCTCCACGATTTTTCGAACGTGCCTGTTCCGCGCGGCCAAAAGTCTGCCGGATGTCGCTACATTTTTGGCGATGTCTTAGAGGGTCGATGGCGGTATTGCCAGCATAGGCAGGAGCCGCGTTCGTCTTATTGCAGTCATCATTTGGCTCTTTGCACCCTTCCGTCAACTTAAGGAGTACGCCCGATGTTTGGGTCCGATGTACCAGAACCGCCCGAAGTGGACAGCTTTACGTTGATAGGTGCCGAATGCCTTGCCGACCAGATATTCGAGTACTGGAGCGCACAAGGATTCCGAATTCGAGTTTGGGTGGAGCGCAGCGCGATGCCCATTACTTCGACGGCGCGCCGGGTTCAAGATCGCCGCCAATGGGTAGTGCGTTCCGACCTAAAAAACGGCCTACCGCGGCCTGCCAATCCCATTGTTGATTTGATAATTGACTTATGTCGAGATCGAAGAGTGTTCGACCAAGAACGTTCAATTGAGAAAGCCCACCAACTAGAACTCATTTCAGACGATGAGCGGCAAATTCTTTGTGGTCTGTACACGTTAAATTCCAGTGATGGTGCGGCCCTGTAGTTCATCCAGGGCAGGGAGCCCACCGCTGCACAGAGCGCATGGAAACAAGCGTCCTAAGATCCCAGCCAAAGCCCATCCTTTGACCAAGTATCTATTCGAGCTCATGCAAAGGCACTTTGACCAGACGGGCGAAGGCGTCCGCGAAATTGCAGATAAGACGGGTGTCGCGGCGGGAACGATCTTTCACTGGGCGACAGAGGCGCGCTGCCACAATCCCAGTCTCGGCAATATGCAGGCTGTGCTGAATTATCTAGGCCACGAACTATACGTCAGAGAGACAAGCTCCAATGAGAAATTGCATATTGATTATTGAAATTTCAGTTTTTGGCTGTTGCCAAGCTGTCGGGTTTTCTGGGTCTAAAATAATTGGGGCGATCCAATGAGACGCCGGGGGCGCAAAAGAAAGCGCGGCTTGCGCGAACCGAATGGCCGCGTTCGCCGTAGTTACGGACAGCTCGATCTTGGAACCCCAGAGTCTGTCAAGAGAAAAGCCGAAATTGTAGGCAATGCGGATCCGTCTTTGTCCGCTACGGCTCTAGGAATTCTTTATGCTCACAAACAGATTGATCAAGGTCAGCTCGACGCTGGGATACTCTACGCTATCGTGAGATCCCGGGCTGGATTTGCCCGTCCATTTGCTAATGTAAGTCGTTATGAAGAATGGATTCATTCCCAGCTATCCGTTGATGCTTTAAGTCCATTGGATATCGAAGATGAACAGGCCGCGCGCGATCGCTATGAAATGGTCGATGCCGTCTTGCGCGGTGCGGGTGCGGTTGCGGTTGCGCGAACAGAAACTTTTGGTGCACGGTGACTTCAAAGCAAATTGCTAAAGTTGGCCAGCGACAATTATCGTTCAATTGGCTGGGAATGGGCGGTCTTCAGGCGTAAACTTGCCCTGCACGACGGACTTGGCAGGAAGGATTCTATGGGTTTTTACGAAAAATATGTTCTTCCTGTTGCGATCAACTTCGCCATGAAGCAAAAGCAAATTGGAAGGCAACGCGAAAAAGTCGTGCCGCTGGCCGAAGGCAGAATTCTGGAAGTCGGTATCGGTTCGGGCCTAAACCTTAGCTACTACGATACGAACAAAGTTGACAAAGTTTGGGGCCTGGACCCCTCCACCGAGTTGCGCGTCAAAGCTGAGGCCGAGGCCGCAAATGTTCCGTTTAATGTGGAGTTTATCGGGCTTGAGGCGGAAGAGATCCCTCTAGATGGCGCGAGCGTCGATACAGTGCTCGTGACGTACACGCTTTGCACAATCCCCGATGTTGTCAAAGCAATGAGCGGGATGCGTCGCGTGCTTAAGCCTGGCGGGAATTTGATCTTCTGCGAACATGGTCGGGCACCTGACGAAAGCGTGCGGCGCTGGCAAGACCGGCTCAACCCTATTTGGGGTAAACTTGGCGGTGGATGCAATCTCAACCGCGCAATTCCCGAACTCATTCAGCAAGGTGGCTTTACGGTAAAGCACTTGGACAAAATGTATATTCCCGGTCCGAAGTTCGCGAGCTACAATTATTGGGGTACGGCTCAGTGAGCAGGGTGCCATGTGTTCATTATTGATGATGTGCTGACGTATGGGCGCCCAAACTAATTTGCTATGCGCGTTAGTTACGTCGGTTTTCTTGCTCGCTGCTTGCTCGACTGAGTCGACCAAACAAGACTCGTCATCTGACATTGGGCGCGACGTGCCGCCCTTGGATGATGAGCTGACGGAACAAGAATACAACCGAGCCCTCGAGGACATTATCGCTTTTTAGCCCCGAAAATATTGCCGTGCACCGGTGGTGTCTAAGGCAGCATATATAGATGTGCCCGGCGCGTGCGAAACACGCCGGGCAAACACCACATTTGTGGCTGTAAACTTTCAATTGCTATGAGCTTATAGATCAGCCCCAGCGACTAATCTTTAAGTTCATCCAAATGGAATCCGCTTCAAATCGGCGCGAAACGCGCTATTTTCGCAGACCCTCTTGGAACATCGCGTCATAGCGATCACAGGATTCCACGCAATTTTGTGCTTCGATCAATGCCTGATCCGCCGCCGATTGCGCCGCATTAATCTGCGAGCGAACATCGTCGAGGTTCGTGCAACAAGCGCTAAGCCCCATAAGCAAAGATAGGGAAAAGGCCAATTTCAGCCCTTTCGAACGTTTATCCATTAAACCCTCCAACAATAAAGCCGCCCCCACCCACGGATGGGAGAGGTTCGATTGCCCCTGCTCATTGATAATTTCCGGGGCCCCCTCATCATTAGAGCATTGAGCCCGGTTGAAATGCAACCTCTAGAGACGTGCATTAAGCCTCTTGAACACCCCTAAAACCCTGAAATCGCTCAAAGTGTGCCTTTTCGATCACGGCATTTGGTGCAGCTTCATCAGCCAATCGGCCTGTGTTGCCAAACCCAAAAAGGCGATAACTTACCCCATGCTGTCTCCCAAAATTGAATTGCTGCTGGTGGGTCGCCAAGTCTCTGTGAACCGGGAACATTTGGACCGGGGGTTGGACGAATCTTGGAAACTAGAAACTTGGCTACCTGGTGAGGCCCCAAAACGGCTGGCTCAATTGGCCGCCGCGGCGGACATGATCATATGCGGCTATGACGCCGTGGATGCTGGACATATCCAAGACACTCTGCCTAAAGCAAAGACACTCAAGCTGCTTCAAATCCCTTTTCGCGGATTCGATTGGCTACGGTTTGGTGACTTGCCCGAAGGATGCATCGTTTGCAACTCAACGGGGCATGAAGTCGCGATCGCCGAATACGTCTTCGCGGGATTGCTCGATTGGGAAAAACGTATAGGTGCTATTGACCGCAGCTTTCGCGGGGGAACTTGGACTGCGGGCGGCTTCGGCATGAAGTTCCCCCAACAGGGCGAGCTGTATGGCAAAACCATTGGCATCATTGGGTACGGACTGATCGGCGAGGAAGTGGCCAAGCGGGCAAACGCGTTCGGAATGCGCAATATCGCCGTTGGACGACGTGAACGAGAAGCGCCACCCGGGTTAGATTGGTACGGACTAATCGATCGATTGCCAGATTTGTTGCGACAAAGTGACTATATCGTCGTTGCCTGTACGCTCAATGAAGACACAAAGGGACTTTTGAATGCAGAGCGCCTCGCCCTCTGTCAAAGTCACGCCGTGATTATAAATGTCGCGCGGGGGCCGGTTATCGAAGAAGCAGCGTTGTTCCATTCTTTGAAATCAAAGCAAATCGCGGGAGCCATTCTCGACGTTTGGTACAATTATCCCGACATGTCGCAAAAAAGAACGGCCAGCGACTCTGAGCCAAGACCATCCGATTTTCCGTATCATGAATTGGATAATGTCATTATGACACCCCACTGCTCAGCTCGCACGAACAAAACACAGGACAGGGTATGGGACAGTGTGGTCGATAACCTTTTGCGCTTTGCGCGCGGAGAAGACTTACGCAATATTGTGTATGACGGCCGGGACACCCACGGTCGGTGAGAGGGTTATTTGATTGCCCATGCGCACATGACTCTTGCCTCTTCAATCCCCTATAATGGTGCCTCGCATGGATTATCGGAGGGCAACAAATGCGATTGATCGTCTGTGTATTGAGCATGGTACTCGCTGTTACCGGCATAAACGCCGTCGCTGCACAAGGGCGTGGTTCGGCGGTCAGCGAGGGGGCCATCGAAGTATCGACGGCGTCCGGCACAGTCATTGGTCAGATTGAGGAGGGAATTGCCGCATATAAGGGTATACCTTTTGCCGCACCTCCCGTTGGTGCCTTGCGTTGGCGCCCGCCTCAGCCTGTGCCCGGATGGAGCGATGCACTTGTCGCCGACCGCTTCGGCCCTTCGTGTCCGCAAACTCAGCCGCCGTGGAGGACCGATCCGTTAGGGCCGACCAGTGAAGATTGCCTGACACTTAATATCTACGCGCCAACCGTTAAGGCCCGAAATTTGCCGGTCATGGTTTGGATCCATGGCGGTGGATACACCGGAGGATCAGGATCGTGGCCGACGTTTGACGGCACCAAGCTTGCTCAAGATGGAGTCGTCGTAGTTACGATCAATTATCGTTTAGGCCGACTCGGCTTTTTTGCGCATTCGGCATTGTCTACTGCACAAGAGGGCGAGCCACTAGGAAACTACGGCCTGCTTGATCAAATCGCCGCGCTTCAATGGGTGCAAGAGAATATTGCGGGCTTTGGAGGCAATCCGCGAAACGTTACGATTTTTGGAGAATCTGCGGGAGGCGGGTCGGTTAACTTCTTGATGGTTTCACCGTTGGCAGCGGACTTATTTCATCGCGCCATTTCTCAAAGCGGCGGCGGCGGCCTTTCCATTGACCGGCATTTGACAGAAAAGCGGGGGGAGTTGCCCTCTATGGAAGCAGAAGGCGACGCCGTAGCTCGCGCGTTCGGAATAGATGATGGAAGCGGCGTCGTCGCGCGCCTTAGACGGTTGACCGCCGATCAGCTTTTGAGCTTGCCCTATCCGTCGTTTAATCGGACTGGGCCCGCCGTCGACGGAACCGTCATTCCCGACAGCGTCGGAATTTTATTTAGAACCGGATTGCAGCACGACGTTCCCTTTCTTGCAGGATTCAATAGTTGGGAAGGGGCGCTGGTCGCCTCTGGTCAACAGAAGGTGCTCGAAGGACGAGACCGTTCAGAATTAGAAGTCGTCTACGGCCAAATGAGTGAAGAAGCGCTAGGGGAAGCGTGGTTTGCAGACACGGTGTTTGTTGGACCGACGCGTTATCTTGCTACTCACATGGCTCACGTGTCTTCGCCGGCCTTTCTTTATTACTTCACATTCCTGCCGGAAGCTCAGCGCGGGAAGTTGCCAGGTGTGCGTCATGGTGGCGAGCTTCCCTACGTCTTTGGAACGCTCGGCAGCGGTCGGGCTGAAGTAACTCAAGCTGAAATAGAAATGAGTGATTTAGTTCGAAAGTATTGGGTGCAATTTGCAAAGTCCGGCGATCCCAATGGGACCGGTCGACCAAAATGGCCGAAGTACTCGCGCGAAAGGGATCAGCTCTTAGATTTTGGGATTGAAGTGGCCGTGCGAGAACAACTCTTTAAGGCACGCCTAGACTACCACGAAAGCGAATTCGAAGCCACGGGTTCACTCGCCAATCGTTAGTGGCGACGTCGTCGGGTTCAAGAGCTTTTGAACAGGTGAGCGCTATTTCGCACGGCGTCTTTGCAAGTACGCCGGTTAGGGCGTGTGAGCTCCTCGCACATGGCCCGCGCTGGTGGCGTGTCCCCGTGGTGGTAAAGATACAATAACGACATGCCGACAATGCAGGGCGTTACTTGCGATCGCCGATTGCTTTCGCAGACACGCTCGATCTTCTTGGGTTCGCTCACATTTTCTTTAATAGCCTGACCGCCAACTCCTTGCGCACAAATGGACCGGTAAGATTTGCTTGCCTGTTCGCACCATTTCAAAGCGCTTGTGTAGTCGTTTTCATTGACGCTCAAATAAAATGTCGGTGCATAGATGTAGCAATCGATCCTGTGGCGCAATTTCTGCTCATAACAAGGGTAAAAATAATCTGTGTCATCGAGATAAGCGGAAGGGTGCATTTTTTGGTTGGTATTGAAATTCTCTATGAATACGCCATTGACGCAACTGTTTCGCTCAAATCGCTTTCGGTAGGAATCGCAAAGCTCTAGTGATTGCGGCAGATCGTTTTTTGTATAAAACATGACCCCATGCCCGACGCCGTGAAAGCACTGCCAACTTAGGTATGTCTCCTTCGGATAAGGAGAACAAACAGTCTTTAGAGCACTGAAGATGTCGTCACTTTCGGAAAAGTGAGTTTCGATGATGCCATGCAAATAACCTGAATTGCAGATCTCGTCTTGGTATTGCATGGCTGAGCCGAAATCACCGTATTTGGCGTAGGCGGCATGGCCGATCGCGTGAATAAGCGGGTGACAAAGGCGTAAGAGCTCGGCGTCGATGTTCACGTCTTCGCGCAATTGTGAGAGTGCGATCTTGGGATTTTGGTCGGCTGCTATGGCTATGTACTTTGCCTTGAAGTCGTCAAAGGGTGTAGGCGCCGAATGATCCATGGTGCCGTCTTCCTGGGCCGCAAGACCGACGATATTTACTAGGGAGCAGAAGACAAAAGCCAAGCTCCAGGCCGTGCGCGGCCACCGTCCAACTTTTCGATGTATTTGAAAGAGCATGCTGCCCCCTTCAGAAAATTCAAGGCCGCAGAATAGCCCGAATATGATTTGGGCTCCATCTCCAGTTCATCTGAGGCCTGAATCGCTGCAAGGTGGATTGCGCTGCAGAAAGCAACTGCTTTGCCCGTTGTTTTCATGTTCTAGTAACCGACGTTTGTCTTCTTACTTACGCTTTTCTTCCACCGGAGCTGGTATTGGCAATGAAAAAATTGAACTTCGTCTTGAGCGTACTGTTGACGGTGTCTGTTTGCTCTGGGGTGGTGGCCGGGGCTGCACGGGCGCCGGGCTCCACTGTTTCAGTCGAAACCGGCTTAGTCGAAGGATCGCAAGACGACGATATGTATGTTTTTAAAGGAATACCTTTTGCCGCACCGCCAGATGGCGCATTGAGATGGCGTCCGCCGCAGCCGCCTGAAAAGTGGCAAGGCGTAAAGTCAGCTGAGACGTTTGGGTCAATTTGTCCGCAAGCATCTTCACCGGGTATGGATGGCGCTCTTCTCGAAACGATGAGTGAAGATTGTCTCACGCTCAATATTTGGACCCCTAATTTGAACGAGCAAGGCGGTCTTCCCGTTATGGTTTGGATTCACGGCGGGGGTCACCTGGCTGGCGCTTCGTCTTTGCCTGTCTATGACGGCACTGCCCTTGCGACGCAGGGCATTGTGTTGGTGTCCATAAACTATCGTCTCAATATCTTTGGTTACTTTGCTCACCCGAAAATGTCTGAGGCTCAAGCGGACGAGATACTAGGAAATTATGGTCTCATGGATCAGGTGGCGGCTCTTGAGTGGATCCAAAGAAATATTTCTCAGTTCGGCGGCGACCCCAACAACGTCACTATTTTTGGAGAGTCGGCTGGAGCAGGCGCTGTCAACTATCTACTGGCCGCTACAAATACTGAAGGCTTGTTTCATCGCGCCATCTCTCAGAGTACCGCGGTGGGTCTCCGTGTTGATCCAATGCTCACGCGGCAAAGCGGTGGTGCGCTTGCGGTCGAACGCCAGGGCGAAATATTTGCCACGTTTCTGGGTGTTGATAAGGAAGACGATGTCATAGCGTCCATGCGTGCCGCATCAATGAATGAAATTCTGGATGCGCTTGATCCGAGATTGCAGCAACGACCCTTGGTCGACGGAAAAATGTTGACTGATCGTTTGGGCATTCTTTTTTTGGGGGGCAGGCACCACAAAATTCCATATATCGTCGGCACCAACAGCTGGGAAGCGAGCTTGGGCGTCTCGATTGGCGGTGGGTTTTCACCCGAAGTGCGGGCCCGCTCTATGACCGCGGAATTGAAGCAAACTTACTACGGCGATCTCGATGAGACCGGGGCCATCCACCAATGGTTTGGCGACTCCATCTTACTGGCGCCGTCGCGCTTCCTCGCCGGCCAAATGGCTGACACGGGAACACCGACTTACATGTATCACTTGTCGTACTTGACCAAGTCGCTCAGAGGTAAACAGCCAGGCGTAGCGCATGGCGATGATATTCCCTATATTTTTCAGACTTTAGATGCGGCATTTGAAGTTGTGTCGGACCGGGATCGCGAAATTAGTCGTCAGATCAGCGCCTATTGGGTTCAGTTTGCAAAGACGGGCGACCCCAACGGGCAGGGAATGAATCGGTGGCCAACTTATTCATTGGGCGCTGACGCTCTGCTCGATCTTGGCGACGACTTTGTTGAGCGTGAAGATTTCTTGAAGGACCGACTGGACTTTCATGAGTCCAGGAACCTTGAGAAATTGAAAGCAGCTCAGTAGAGAGTTGCCGCGCCGTCAAGAAAAATCAATTTGGACACAATAAGGAGCATCAATGTCCGTTACATCCCAACAAAAGAATGTCCAAACGACGGGACCTTTTGACTCGCTAAGAGACTATGTCGCGGCCCTCGAGGTAAGGGGCAGACTCTTGCACATTTCTGAAATGGATCAAGACCGCTATGAAGTTACGGGCTTTGCCTACCGCCTCATCGAAAAAGTGGGGCACGATAAGGCGCCGGCTATTCTAATCGATCGTGTCAAGATCGGAGGCGCCTGGGTCGACGGTCCTGTCCTATGCAATCCGTATGCTGGATGGGATATTGAGGCAATGATTTATGGTCTCGACAAAATCGAGGAAGACCAAGAAGTCATGTATCCGCGTGTCATGGAAAAGCTCCTTTCCCGCATGGATAGGAATGGAAAGTGGATGCGGGAGTCACCTCAAGAAATTGCTGATGCGCAGGCGCCCTGTAAAGAAGTCGTTAAGACCGGCGATGACGTTGACGTCTTTGAATTCGGATGGTTTCAAAACTTGCCCGCGGACGGTGGACGCTACATCAATATGACGGCCGTGGTGATTGAGGACCCGGAATTCGGACGTAATGTCGGGACCTATCGTTGTCAAATTAAAGGTAAGAATAAAATCAGCGTCAATCCCAGTCCTGGTCATGATGGGCGGCGCATGCTGTTGGCCATGAAGGCGCGCGGTGAGAAGACCGCCAAAGTGGCAATCGCGCTCGGCGTTGATCCGATTATTTGGTCTGCGAGTACTACTCGCATGGCTCTATTTGGCGAAGATGAATTGGAGATCGCTGGGGGAGTTAAAGGAAAACCGATTGATGTTGTGAAATGTGAAACCAGCGACATCATGGTTCCAGCCCAATCCGAAATGATCTTAGAAGGCGAAATCCCTCTTGATGATTTTGAAGGCGAGGGGCCCTACGGTGAAATGTACGGCTATCTCGGATCGGGAACGGAAAACAATTTCTACATGAATATCAAAGCGATTACTCATCGACACAAGCCTTGGATTCAAAATTCGTTTACCGGTACGACGTTTGACATGCTTCGCGCACCAATTATGGCGAGTTATCACAACCGGTATAAATCGGCGATCGCGAACTTTGTCGGCGTCTATACGTTTCGCGAAGCAAGCGGCCTGGTTGTTGTTGCTATCGACAAAAAACGAGCGGGCGAAGGCATGATCGCCGGGCAGAATGTAGCCGCTGGTCCGGCAACCAAAGTTATTATTGTCGTCGACAAAGATATCAACATTCAAAACCCTTATGATGTGCTACACGCCATCACCGCGCGTTGGCAGCCAACCGCAAGCAACATCATCCCGCAAACTTGGATTACTTTGCCCGATCCGAGCCTGCCCCACAAAAATCTGGGCGGAAAAATAGTCATTGATGCGACACGGCAGTTTCCAGAAGAAGGCGGCCCTGCGTCGTGGCCGGGCTATAACCGAAACTTACTTGTTGAAGGTTGCCCGGACATCTTTGATCTCATTGACGAGAAATGGCCTAGCTATTGGCGTGACTACAACAACGGAAAATCTTGAAACCGATTGTCGACTAAGGCGACTCAGAAAGGAACTAGTTTGGGCATTGACCAAGCCAACAGGGTTAATGGAGTTTGTTTGAAATAATGAAAGTCCGCCATTGGCTTTTATCGAAGTCGTAAGCGCTGAGACATTACAATTCATGCTCTCCTGTGGTCTTGTTACGACTTGGTTAAGTTCGATGATGCGCCTGTCGGTTCAGCCCGGATCTCCCATGGTTCGCACCGTTGCCGGCGCAACGGTTATCGCTCTCGCTTTTCAATACGGGCATTTTCTTGAGCATCTTATTCAAGTAGGAGCTTGGAATGCTGGCGACCGAAATGCCCCCTACATGACCGAGTTCGGTTATTGGCTTTCTAACCAATTAGGAACAATGTTAGAGGTGGTTCGGTTTGTTTGAACAACTTTCGGACTGCGGATAAGTGGATTTCAGCCCCTGTTATGCCGCGACCGGGATTGGTTGCAGCACGTTGAAGTAAGCCTGATCGGGTGTCTGGCGGTCAAGCGATGAATGCGGTCTCTTGGTGTTATAAAAGACCAAATATTTGCCGAGGGCGGCTCGGGCTTGTGGAACATTGCCATAGGCATGCAGATAGACCTCCTCGTATTTGACCGTGCGCCACAGCCGTTCAACAAAGACATTGTCCCGCCACGCTCCCTTGCCATCCATGCTGATGGCGATTTCAGCATCCTTCAGGATTTGTGTGAAAGCGATGGAGGTAAACTGCGAGCCCTGATCGGTGTTGAAGATGTCCGGCTTACCGTAACGGGCCAGTGCTTCTTCAACGGCTTCAATGCAAAAGTCTGCTTCCAGTGTGATAGAGAGCCGCCAGGACAGGACACGCCGGCTGAACCAGTCAACCACTGCGGCCAGATAAACAAAGCCCCGTGCCATTGGAATGTAGGTGATATCCATCGCCCAGACCTGATTGGGTTGGGTGACCGGCAGCTTACGCAACAGATAGGGATAGATTTTGTGGCCCGGTGTAGGCTTGGACGTGTTCGGGCGGCGATAAATAGCCTCAAGCCCCATACGCTTCATCAGTGTTGTGACGTGCAGGCGGCCAACCTTGTATCCTTCACCAAGCAATAGTCCCTGCAGCATCCTGCTGCCTGCAAAGGGATAGTCGAGATGCAATTCATCAATCCGGCGCATCAGTGCCAGATCACCGACCGATACGGGACGGGGCTGATAATAGACGCTGCCCCGGCTGATCTTGAGCGCCTTGGCCTGACGGCTGAGCGAGAGTTTATGTTTGCGGTCGATCATTTTCTTGCGCTCGGCAATCCCGCCTTGGTGAGCGCATCGCCTAAAAAATCATTCTCAAGCGTCAGCTCCCCAATCTTGGCATGGAGCCTCTTCACATCAACACGGGGTGCAGGCAGCGGTGATTTACCCTCCCGCCCAAAAACACCCGCTGCACCCTCAAGGAGCTGATCTTTCCATTGCTTGATCTGGTTAGGATGAACATCAAACTGCTGAGCGAGTTCTCCCAATGTCTGCTCACCGCGAACGGCCGCAAGGGCCACCTTCGACTTGAACGCAGGTGTATGATTGCGACGTGGTCGTCTTGCCATAGTGGATCTCCTGTTGCCGGCGATCATGCCGCCTACAGGCCAAAATTCCACTTATCTCAACTGTGCAGATTTCCCGAGCCACCTCTCAAAAGCCATTACAGCTAAATCTTCGCCTTCCCCCCTGTCCCTCACGATGATCTTGAATAGCGCATCCGGTGCCGCCACAAGCAATTCGCCTTTGCTTTCCTCCCCAACGAACGTAGACGGTTTCAGGTCTTTGAAAATTGGACCGGCAATAATCCACACGACGCCATATTCATCGGCGCAGTCAGCTTCAAGTTCTTCCAAGTCATTCCAAATACCGCCGTTGAATGATGGCCTTTGCGGAATAATATTCGTGACCGATAACGTTTGTTCTGCTGCCCTCTGCCCTATTCGCCATGCGTTGAATTTGCGGGCCAAATGACCTCTGACAAACCAGTCCGAATTGGCATCTCGATATTGGTTTGAATAGCGATATGAGTCATTTATCGGCCGCGATCCTTTATCGACCAGATTGTTCAAGTCGACTACCCGGTTGCCAATATCCCTTGAATTGATCATCCCGTCATAGGCACGCAATTCCTGTGCAACCCAATGTGACACATACCAATGATCTGGCTTTCCGTCTCCGTCGTCGTCATCCGATCCATCGAAACAACTAACGAATGCCTGAAATTCCTGGACTTGATCGCGGCACTCGGTAATCCATCTGTCGTGATTGTAAGACCCAGCTGATTTCTGTCCTTCTCGCGACGAAAACGCCTGAACTGAAGCAGACCAAACCAGCAGTACTGAAATAAATCCGACAAGTAGGGCTGTTGATTTCCATCTATTCGTCACGCCTTGTCTCCACAAAACGACGTCTGGTGCGATATCTATATCAGCCGACTTATCGATTATCTGGTGGCAAAGCGATTTGTTCTAACTCCGTCCACACCTCATCAGCCAATCGATCTAAGACCATGTGCTGATCCGTGCCTTCGCTGACTTGTCTCAATGCATCTTCAATAGAAAAGAACCGACTGAATCAGTGCATCATCCGCGCACCCATTCTAGTCAGTCAAACTCACGCAGTTCCGTCTTCCCTTGTGTAGGTTCTGTGTAGGTTTTCGTCTAAGGCCCTGCAAAAACCCACGTGTCAGATATGTGTAGCTTCCAGAATCCCAGAAATCCGCCAATTTTCGGCCCATCGAATTTGAACAAAAACCAAAAAACTTCCGCCTTATTCCGTAGGCGGAGTATTTTAAGTTATTGAAATAGAATAGAAAATAACTTTGAAAGAAATGGTACAGCCGGGTAGATTCGAACTACCGACCCCTAGATCCACAATCTAGTGCTCTAACCTACTGAGCTACGGCTGCTTACGCCGCGTCACGACGGACGAAAGCGCCCATTTCTGCGGTTTCGTCCCGGAAACGGGCCAATTTTGCGCGAACGTACTCGGCAAGAGACGGCGGCGCAAGGGAGTTGTCACTAGAAGAATTAGGTCGGCTATGGGGCCATTTTCCTTGAAGCGGCTCTGAAGCGATGACAAATTGGCCGCTCGCGTGAGTGGACCAGCCGGAATGAAGCGCCCCCCCGACTTATCACCAGAGATCAATATCGAATTCGTCGAGGCCAACGGCCTCGCTTTTGAAGTTTATACATGTGGCAAGGGGGATCGCTTGGCGCTCTGTCTACACGGCTTTCCGGAACATGCGTATTCATGGCGGCATCAGTTGACCGCGTTGGCGGAGTGTGGCTTTAGAGTCTGGGCACCGAACCTGCGAGGTTATGGCAACACGGAACGGCCGAACGGCACTATTAATTACACGCTTGACAATCTAATGGCCGATGTTGCTGGACTCATCGACGCGTCCAATACAAAGTCCACGGTGCTTATTGCACATGATTGGGGCGCCGTAATCGCATGGGAATTTGCAATTCGACAGCTTCGCGATCTAGACCGGCTCATCATATTAAATTTGCCTCATCCTGCCATTTACACGGAGCATGCTAAGCATTGGAGACAGGGCCTGCGTTCCTGGTATGTGACTTTTTTTCAAATTCCATGGCTCCCCGACTTTCTACTGCGAATTAACAGGGCTTGGGCGGTGGGGGCATCGATCCGCTTGATAGCAGTCGACAGGTCCAAATTTACAAATCGCGTGATCGACATTTATCGCGCCAATGCAAGCAGCCCTGGCGCGACGACCGCTATGATTAACTACTACCGCGGAGCCGTGCAAAGGCCCGGCGGTGCGCCCGGCCTCAGCCGCGATCCACGCTCCAAAATCCTTACACCAACTTTGATGATATGGGGAGAGGAAGATTCTGCGCTCGGCATCGAAATGACCAAAGGTACGGAGCGATATGTTGATGACTTTACCTTGCGCACACTGCCCGGTGTTTCTCATTGGGTCCAACAAGAAGCTCCCGAAATGGTCAATGCGATGATGAAAGCATGGTTTGAAGGCGGCGACGTTCCTCAGGCAAAAGAACTCTCTGCTCGATTTCAGCAAGAAAACTAACGACTTGGCGAGCTGAAGACGGCGGGTAGCCGATACAGATCGGACCCCATTAGAGCTAAACCGAATAACCGTGCAACTGCCGTTTCATTGCCACAATTCCCCAGTCAACTTATTAACCTTACTCAATTGTAAGCAAACGTTGGTGACATGTAGCTACTGGGTTAGATTGAATGGGCCCTTAATTAAGAGCGTCTCCATTGTCAGTGCCAAGTTTCCGAAATGGGCTCTTCGGCCGCCGCATTCTTTGGTAGCGCCATAAGAATAAGCCACTGTGATGCGTGAAATGCATGACTTGCTGAGCGAGCTTGAAAATAGAAAAGCGATTGCTTGGCTTTGGGATATAGATCGACAGCGCATTGTATGGGCCACTGAACCAACCCTCGCGTTTTGGCAAGAGCCAACGCTTCTTGACTTGATTGCGCGCGTGTTTGGTCCCGAAGACGACACGGTCATTCAACTGGAGCAGGCCAATCCGGATTTAGTTCCGATGAATTGGATCAAGCGTCGACTGCTATTTCATCCGGAGCACTTGGCCGTTCGCGCAGTTTGCAACCTCCGGCCACATCAGTTGCGGGATGGGCGTGAGGGAATCATTGTTGAAATTGAACAAGTTGAAGACCAGACTAGCGATGTCGCCGACTTCGCCCTTGATGCGTTGGGACGACACGCTCCAATTCCTCTCGCTCTCTACAACGTCGACGGGACACTTATTGCGAAAAACGAAGTAGCTGACAAGCTTTTAGAAAATAATCTCTCAACGAGTCTTGATCACCTAATTGGAGAAGAAAACGCTGCAGCCAATCTAATTGTGCGCGTACTTGCAGACGAAATCGCCAGCCGAACTATTTCCATTAGAACAAAATATGGAGAGCGTTTACATCGCGTCACTGCGAAGCGTTCGCGCCATCCTTTGACGGGTGCACCGGCAATTAATGTTGCTTTCGAAGACGTTGAAGATTCGCGCCGGGTTTGGCGGGATGCAAAGCGCGTCCTTCAAGGCCTGACAACTTTACCTGAAAATTTAGTCGCGACCGTCGCCCATGAGCATGACGCACGCGAGCATGATGCACGTGAGCATGACGCACGTGAGCCAGCAGCGGCATCAAATATTGTGCAGTTTAAAGGCCCACTAAAAGGTGAGGATTCTAATTCTCGAAGCTTTTTTGAGATATTTCCGGAGGCCCTCTTTCGTATCGATCGACACGGCGCCATCGCATTTGCAAACAGATTGGCTCTTGAGGCTATTGCGGGGGATAACACAAGCCCTGTGGAAAGCGACTTCTCTTCTAATCTTACGGGCAGCCGTTTTGCTTCATTTTTTGATCCAAACACCAAAAACAAGATCGAAGAGTACATATCCAACTACGAAGTAAGCTCCGCCGGCCAAATCGCATTCAACCGGGCTTGTTCCCTTGCCCATGAGTTCGTTCCACACGGAACCATGAACTTGACAATTTTTCCGGCGATCTTTGAGGGCTTACCTCACTTCTTCGGAATTTTGCAAGATCGAAGCTTTGAACTGGCAAAAGAAGACCATTTGAGACAGGCGCGGGAAGATGCGCAAAATAGAAGCCAGCAAAAATCAGAGTTCATTGCCAATGCCAGTCACGAAATGAGAACACCTCTCAATGCGATAGTTGGGTTCTCTGAAATAATGGCCAAAGAACAAATGGGTCCTCTGCAAAACGATCGCTATTCTGCATACGCTCGTGATATTCACAAAAGCAGCTTGCATCTTCTGAGTCTGGTGGACGATTTGCTGGATTTGGCAAAAATAGAGTCCGGAAAACTTGACCTAGAAATCTCGGACGTAAATGTAAGCTCTACAATAGAAGAGTGCTTCAATCTTATTGAACCTTTGGCCAAAAGAGCCAAATTATCTATGAAACGCGACGTCGAACTTGACTTGCCCCATATCGCAGCGAACGAACGAAGTGTACGGCAAATTCTGATAAATTTGGTGTCCAATGCCATAAAATTTAGCATGCCCGGTAAAGAAGTGAAGATCACGGCAAAGCTCGTACAAGATGGCTCTGTCGTTATAAGTGTCCATGACCAAGGGATCGGCATGACAGACGCGGGCCTAAAAGTAGCGCTTGAGCCATTTGGGCAAATAAGCGGCGGTCGCGAACAACATTCAAAAATCGGTACTGGCCTTGGCTTGCCCCTAGCAAAAGCACTCGCGGAAGCCAACCACGCCGAATTTGACATTGTTAGTGCACCGGGAAAGGGAACCATGGTACAATTAACTTTCCCGAGCACGCTTGTTCTCGCCGAATAAATTTAGCCCATCGTTAAAGAATTATCTGCGAACATTGTGGCGTTCACTTTTTCGAGTGTTCCCCTCGAATTTACGTGTATGTCGTGCCAAAATACAGTTCAACGTCACCCCTCAGCATTCAGGCATAAATCATGCGCAAGATTGTACTCGGCGGAGCTGCCTTGGTAGTTATCGTTATCGGGCTGCTGCTCATTGCACCGTCATTTATTTCCGTAGATCTATACAAACAACAAATCGCCGAGGCTTTTAAAGAGTCGACCGGTCGCAACATGACGATAGACGGGGAAATTCAGCTGAGCTTGTTTCCGCGCGTCCAAATTTCCCTTGAAGATATCAGAATCGACAACGTATCTGGCGGCCGCGCCGATGACTTGGCGCAGATTGCGGAGCTGAGCCTTGGCCTCCAGCTCTTTCCTCTTTTAAGTGGCAACGTTCATGTTGATCGATTTGCTCTTGTTGATCCCGTTATCAATCTAGAGATCGATAACGAACAGAACGCCAACTGGGTTCTCACGATCGGCGATGAAAATGTCAGCAATTCTTCGCCAGACGCAGAATCGGTGCCACCTAACGTCGAGGAGAATTCTTACTTGCCGGCTAATTTAAGTTTAGGCGATGTCCGATTAGTAAACGGTAGGGTGACCTATCATGGTCCGGCCGGCGAGACTGAGAATATTGATGAAATCAACCTCGCGCTATCGCTCAATGATCTAGACAGTCCACTTTCTGCCGACGGGTCGGCTAGGCTAAGAGGCGAGTTGATCTCGATTGATTTTCAAGTTGATCGTCCGCGCACATTTCTTGTGGGCGGCGCAACCCCGACACAACTCAAGATAGTCTCTGATTTTGGCAAAGCTTCCTTTGACGGCAGCACCACTACCGATGACCAATCCGACAAGTCCGTACGTGGCTCCATTGACCTGAACGTTCCCTCACTGCGGAAACTTAGTGAGACTGCAGGTCAGCCCATAGCCGGAACAAGTGGGTTTGGCTCTTTGCAAATCATAGGTGACGTAGAAGCCACGGCGAAAAGAGTGGCATTTCGGAATGCCAACGTTGAATTTGACGGAATGACGGGTCAAGGCGATCTGACGCTAGATCTTGCGGGAAATGTACCGGGACTCACTGGATCCCTTGCCGTCGACAAACTAGACGCCAACGCGTTTATGGCAACTGGCAAAAAGGTCGGTTCGGAGCCACAAGGCGATAGTAGTCCACAATCAAGACCAGCTGTCATGGGTCCTCAGGCGCCGTCCTCGGAATGGAGCACATTGCCAATCGATTTTTCGCCGCTTTCATCATTCAATGCCGATCTCAACTTTCGCGCCGAACAGATTCTTTATCAGGACCTCAAGATCGGCAAAAGCGTTGTAAGTCTAAAAATCGAAAATGCCATCCTGACGGCGAAGTTGGAGGAAATCGCATTGTACGACGGCAAGGGTTTTGGTTCGCTCAGAATCGACGGGAGGCGACCCAAGGCACGCATCGCCTCAACCATTGAACTTGCTAACGTACAGGCATTGCCATTTTTGACAGATGCCGCTGAATTTGATCGTCTCGAAGGGACGGGCAACTTCTCATACAACATCAATACGGTCGGCGGCAATGAGCGGCAGTTTGTTAGAAACCTTAATGGAGCTGGAAAACTAGAGGTATTGGATGGTGCTTGGCGCGGAGTAAATCTGGCTTCTATGGCAAGAAAAGTTCAAAGCACTCTCGCTTTGCTGGGCCAGCAATCAAATGACGCAGGTCAAGAAAATGTCGGTGGTGGCCAAAAGACAGATTTTGCGGAACTCAATGGTACATTTTCAATTCAAAACGGCATTCTAAAAAATGAAGATTTCGTCTTGCTCAACCCATTTGTCAGAGTTAGCGGACGCGGGAACGTAAGAATGCCAAGAAAACTGGTGAACTATCGCCTTCAACCCAAGCTGGTTGCAACCACACAAGGTCAAGGAGGCCAGGTTGACGCCAGTGGGGTATCCGTTCCAATTCTCGTTGAAGGAACATGGGACAATCTCAAGTATCGTGCCGACTTTAAGGGAATGTTGAGTGGTGCACTAACGCCTGGTACATCAGAAGATGGCAGCGAGCCTTTGCAAAATATTCTTCAGGGCGCAGGCCAAGCGTTTGGTGGTGGCAATGCCAACGCCGAGGACGACAAAAGCGAAGACAATTCTGACTCGAAAACGCCCTCGCCGGGAAACTTGCTCAAGAATTTGCTAGGCGGCAGCGCGGAGTAGATTGCTATCAGGAAAAAGGAGCATCGCAGTTCCGCTCCTCTATTTCTATTTATGCGAACCAGCTAATTAGAACGCAGGGAACTTCTCAAAATCTAATTGTTGCCACAGCTAGTAGCTCTTTAGGCATATTACTCAGTTATTGATTCGCCGGCGTCGATTGCTTCGTCGGCTAGATCACTAGCTGCGCCCTCTACTGCGTCTTCCACGCTCCCAGTTGCGTCTTCGGTAGCATCGTCTACGACGTCTTCGACAATTTCTTCGGTGGCGTCAGCGGCATCCATTGCGTCGCCGGATTCTGTAACTGTAGCATCTTCAGAGTCTTCGGCTGCGTCCACTTCGTCAGCAGCAGCATCCATGCCTTCCGTAGCCGCTTCACCCTCTGATGCCTCCATCGCTCCAGCATCAACCGCTACATCTTCTTCTTCGCCGGTCGCCTCATCGACCAACTCTTCCGTCATCTCATCGGCTTCCTCAGCGACATCGCTGGCAAAGTCGGTCATGCCAGATTCGTCAATGTCCGGCTCGACGACCATGGGTTCGTCCGGCACTTCCATCAGATCGTCTGCAAGTGGTTGTTCGGATCGCTCACCGCCCGGGGTGAGATAAGTGACCGCGCCCATGGTGGCCCCGACGACTATGATCAGGCTTATAAATAGATCTCCGAATCGAAACATTTCTGCCCCTGCTTTCTGTTCGTATTCCTAAGAGTAGCGAATTAGGGAACCATCTCTAAGGTTTTCGCTCAAATGAATACAAGTGAATCGGCCGTCATAAAACGCAACGAGCAAACGAAAAGCATCCCTTAGACGCTTTACAATGTAAGCAATATGATCTGCCCGATTTACCGTTTCGGCCCAAAGACCAAATACCAGGGTTCCCCACCTCCCATGGCGTCCATAATACCTGAAATGGCGCGAATTGATCAATAAATCTGCGCCTAATAAGGCGTTGAGGCTCGTTGACATTGACAAAAAGGGCAAAATTCTCAGGTTTTTCCCCAGGGCCATGTCTCACATTTGCAACGTAGCCGCCCTGAATCAATGGCGCCTAACGGCAACGGCGAAAACAGACGGATACAAATTCGTGTTAGACCCAACAATTCTGACGCGGCAGACTTTGAGTAATCTTTGAGAGGCGACGTATACGCCTAGATCGGTCAATGTGTTATATGCACGGCCATGCGCCAACTCTATCATTCTCCCTTGTCGCCGTTCTGTAGAAAGGTTCGTTTTGTCTTAGCCGAAAAACGCCTGTCATTCGATCTTGTTCAGGAAAACGTTTGGCAATCTCGCGATAGCTTCCTTCAACTTAATCCGGCCGGAACAGTTCCTGTGCTTGTCGAAATCGACAAGCAGGCAGATATGGAATCCATCATCGTTCATAGCGGTGCAATTATCGAGTATCTCGAGGAAACTTATGAGCCGCCGAATTTACTTCCTAAAGATCCTCGCCATCGCGCCGAAGTTCGACGCTTAATCTTTTGGTTTGACGAAAGATTTGATAGCGATGTCACAAGAAACCTACTGTTTGAGAAGCTCGAGAAGCGCTATTTGACTCATGGCGGCCCCGACATGGCTAAAGTTAGAATCGGCCTCAATAACATCAAGGACCATCTTGATTACATTTCTTCCCTGCTCGACGAAAGACAATGGTTGGGCGGAGATGAATTAAGCTTTGCGGACGCCGCAGCTGCCGGCCACCTGTCATCAATTGACTATCTTGGCGACGTACCCTGGCACGAATTTCAGACGGCAAAAGAATGGTATGCAAGGATCAAATCGCGGCCAAGTTTTCAGCCGTTGCTTTCAGATCGCGTGCCAGGCATGCCGCCGCCAAGACACTATTCGGATCTTGATTTTTGAACGTCTTCGAAAACAACCCTGAAAGACAAGAGCGCGCCGAAAACGAAATTGCGAGGCACGTCCAAGAGCAGGGTTTTGAGCTCTGTGGAATTACATCTGTGGATGATCCGCCAAAAGCACAAGATGGTCTCAAAAAATTTCTAAACAACAATTGGCATGGCTCAATGGATTGGATGGCTCGTAACCCCGATCGCCGCGCGAGCCCTACTACGCTCTGGCCAGACGCAAAGAGCATCGTTGTCGCCGGAATGAACTATGGTCCCGAACTCGATCCGCTCTTGTCACTGTCGGCAACGTCAAACGGCACCATTTCAGTCTACGCACAAGGTAAGGACTATCACGACGTATTAAAAAAGAGACTCAAGTCCATCGGCCGTTGGATTCACAAGGAGTTCAACTCTGAAGTGAAAGTCTTTGTTGACACCGCGCCTGTCATGGAAAAACCGCTGGCAGCTGCTGCAGGTTTTGGCTGGCAAGGAAAACATACGAATCTGGTATCGAAGAATTATGGATCTTGGCTGTTTATTGGCTCGATATTTACAACGCTCGAACTGCGGCCATCAGCGGCGCATGAGGATCGCTGCGGAACGTGCCAAGCTTGCCTGACGATTTGCCCTACTAAAGCTTTTCCAGGTCCTTATCAACTGGATGCAGCAAAGTGCATTTCATATCTCACGATCGAGCACAAAACCCACATTCCCCTGGAGTTCCGCAAGCCAATTGGAAATCGCATTTATGGTTGTGACGATTGTCTAGCAATTTGCCCCTGGAATAAATTTGCGCAACAAGCCAAGACAATTGATCTTCAGGCAAGAGAGGGTTTGGTTGCGCCGAAGCTAGGAATATTGGTTAACCTTGACGACGCACAATTCCGGCAAATGTTTGCAGGAACAGCGATTAAACGGATAGGCCGCGACCGATTTATCAGAAATGTTCTAATTGCAATTGGAAACTCCAATGACCCGTCCTTGCTCGAGTTCGCAGAAGAACGGCTGACAGATCCTTCACCACTCGTAAGGGCAATGGCCGTTTGGGCTTGCGGACAGTTAGCTTCTCCCCGGCAGCTTCAAATACTGCATCACGCCAATGCCAACGCAGAAACCGATGCAGACGTTCTCAACGAATGGCTCATCTGTATATCTGCTAATTAACATGCAGCCATATCGCTATTCTTTGTTTAGTCCACCGACGCGTCACGGCCCAACGCTAGTTCCCTTTGCCGCCCTCTCTCCAATAAGGCATCAACGTTCGAAGCATCGAGTTCTAGAGCTCGATTGACGTCGGCGGACGCGCCGATCGCATCCCCGGTCTGACGGCGCGCAGCTGCTCTGAGCACATAAGCATCCACAAGCGAACGATCGATTTCAATCGCCGTCGTCAAGTCCGTGATAGCAGAAGTCCAATCCTGCCTCATGCGATGAGCCAACGCCCGTTCTACAAAAAGATTTGGATCGGCACCTTGGAGTTCAATCGCCGAAGTCAAGACCACATCTGCTTCGACGGGTCGGCCCGCTTGCATCCACGCTTGCGCTGCTTGCGCCAAAAGCTCGGCCCTTTCTTCCGGGCCGCCAGCCCCTGATTCCAGTGCTAGTTCTTCCAATCGAAGGGCGGCTTCTTCTTCTTGGCCCAACGCCAACAAAGCTAGCGCGATGCAATGTTTAGCGGCCGCACCGCCACCAGCGTCGCGCCAAGCCAAAGCATCTTCTAAAGCTTCGTCTTGATCGCCGTCTATCGCCTGAATGCAATCATCGTATTTATTAGCTTGTGCGGGAAGGCTAAGTAGAGTCGCAGTAAAAATAGCAATCACCAAACTCGAAAACGAAAAATATTTCTTCATTGCTCTTAGGGACAAGATCTCACTCACAATACAATTTCCTGTTCATGGTTCGACTACGCAACCACATATGCTCAATCTGTATTATCTACATTTTGGCATAGTTTGTCGGTGACCTGAATGAGTCGGCCAATGCTTTCGGCATCTGACATTCGATGGTCCGCTGACTTAACAAAAGTTGCAACAACATCTTGGGACGCAAACTGATCAATCAAATCCAAGGATCGGCTCCAAGGGACGTCGTCGTCGTGCATTCCGTGAAGAATGTGTATGGGACATTCAATAGAGATGATATCGCGCAATACCAAATGAGTGCGGCCATCTTCGATCAAGTTCATCGTAATCGGATACGGATCTTCATCGTATTGGGAAGGCTGGTCGAACGTGACGCCATTCTCTAAGTCTCTTCTTATCGACGGAGACAATTTGTTCCAAACCAAGTCTTCAGTAAAATCGGGTGCGGGTGCTACAAGAGCCAATCCTTTGACCTGTTCGGGACGCGAAAGTGCCGAAAGAATTGCCAACCAACCGCCCATACTCGACCCAACAAGAATTTGTGGGCCTTTGGCCACTTGATCCAATATAGCCAGAGCGTCATCGCGCCAACGAGTGATGGTGCCATCAACAAACCGGCCTGATGACCGCCCATGTCCAAAATAGTCAAATCTGGTAAATCCACGGCCCGTCGACTTCGCCCACTGGTTTAGCGCCAAAGCCTTAGTTCCGTTCATGTCAGATTTAAAACCGCCCAACCACATGACGCCCGCCATTCTTTGCATTGACGTATCGGCGGGCTCAAAATGATAAGCAATCGTCTTGCCGCCGAATGTGTTAATAGTTTTAGGGCTAGTCATGAGCCATAGATACTACGGATAATGGTTTGCCTTGCAGGACAAATCGACAAAAATGCACGACGTCCAAAAAGTCGATCTGGGTGGTTTGGCCATACTGCAGGTCGTTCCTAGGCTGGACAGTGGCGGCGTTGAGCAAACCACTCTCGATGTTGCCATTGCGGTCGTAAAGGCAGGCGGCCAGTCCTTCGTTGCTTCAAGCGGCGGCCGTCTCGCACATAGGTTAGCTGCCACCGGCTCGGAACTGGTATCACTGCCCGTGCATACGAAAAACCCATTTAAGATTTTTCTAAACATTTTTCGTTTGGCTAAAATCATCAACACAAACAACATCAACATCGTTCACGCACGATCGCGAGCTCCGGCGTGGAGCGCCTATTATGCAGCGCAGCGCTGTAATGTGCCGTTCATTACCACTTATCATGGTATTTATAACGCGACCTCCGCTTGGAAAAATTTTTACAATTCAATTATGACAAAAGGTGCTCGCGTTATTGCAAATTCGTCATATACGTCTGATCTGATCGCCAGCCAATATGGACTATCAACTCAAAACATCATTACTATTCCCAGAGGAATTGATGTAGGCAAATTTGATCCCGATGCAATCACGATGCAACGACAAAAACACATTCTAAAATCATGGGGTCTAGATAAGGACACAAGACAACTCATACTGCTACCCGGACGCTTTTCCCGATGGAAGGGTCAAGCCGTCCTCATCGAAGCGGCAGGCCGTCTTCGCTCATTTGGCCGCCGTGATTTCGTTTGCATATTGGCAGGCGATTCACGCCGCAACAGCAACTATGTTAAAGAATTGACCCAGTTGGTTAATCGGCTGAAATTGAACGGCATCGTAAAGATCGTCGACCATTGCTCAGACATGCCTGCTGCCCTCGCCGCATCGACTGTGATCGTGTCAGCTTCAACCGACCCTGAGGCGTTCGGCCGTGTTGCCGCCGAGGCACAGGCTATGGCAAAGCCGGTTGTCGTGACCGATCATGGCGCGGCGCAGGAGACCGTCGTTAACGGAAAGACCGGTTGGCGCGTGGCGCCCGGTGACCCCGGCGCTTTGGCCCAGGCACTGGATGCGACCTTAAGCATGTCGTCCGCTGCTCGCGCAGAATTCGGGAAAAGCGGGAGAAATTGGGTACTGACACACTATTCTGTAGAGCAAATGTGCGATAAAACCATCGATCTCTATTGTGCAATGTGTGGCGGACCACTCGGGCAGGAGTAAGCGTGAAAAGGAATATGCGCGACCTTAGCAACGTCCTCGTAATTCACTTGGGACCGCTTGGCGAGTTTGTTCAATCACTTGCGGCCTCTCAGACCATCCGTGAGTATCACTATGACGGGCGGATTACGCTGCTGACGACTCCGGAATATGCTGCGCTGGGCCGCAGCTGTCCGTATTTCGACACGGTTTGGGAATACGGCTTCGCCAATAATTTTTGGGCGAGATCAAGCCTGGTTCGACAGATCCGCAAGGCAAAATTCGGTCGCATATATGACCTGCAAACTTCCAACGAATCCAATGCGATATTCAACCATCTTTGGCCAATAAGACCAGAATGGGTCGGCACGGCCAAAGGCTGTTCGCATCCGCATAAAAACAAAAAACGCCTCAAAATGCATAGGGTCGACCGGCAGGCTGAGCAGCTCGCGATGGCGGGCGTAGGACTGGGAGGGGGACGAGTTGACGGCACAGCGCCGCCGCCCAATCTTGATTGGGCCGAGGAAATCCAACGCGGCGCAGCACGAACCGAATTAACTTGGTTCGGCGTTCGAAAACCCTATGCACTATTGGCACCGGGCGGTTCTCCAAGCAGCGCGAACAAGCGATGGCCTGCCGACTATTACGGCAATCTCGCAATGCACCTCAGACGCGCGGGTATCATGCCAGTCATTCTCGGTACAGACTCGGAAAAAGAAGTCGCCTATTCAATCCAAGCTGCATGTCCCGGAGCGCTGAGCCTCATCAACCGTACGGATTTCCTTCAACTGATAATTCTCGCGCGCCAGGCAAGCCTTGCCGTGGGCAACGACACAGGCCCCATGCATGTAATTGCGGCGGCAAACTGTCCGAGCGTCGTTTTGTTCTCGTCCGAATCCAAGCCGGAAATATGTGCGCCGCGGGGAAAAGACGTGACAATCCTGCAGAAAAAGAGGCTGGTGGACCTTGGCGTAGGCGAAGTCTGTGAAGTTCTGCAGGCGAAGGACTTGATTGATCTCATCAAGCGTCCTATGTCGCCTCCACATGTGATCAAGTGAAAGACGCCAATTCTTGATAAACGGGGCGTTTTTCATATACGATTTGTTTATGGCCACGTGATGTCATAACGTGTCCGACCACATTTGAACCATGACTAGGAGGTAAAACATAGCTCGCAAACCTTACGATGCGCCGGCCGAAAAAGGCGGTCCTCGCATCAACGAAATGATTTCAGTGCCAGAGGTTCTGCTGATCGACGAAAAAGGAACCAAAGCCGGTGTAGTTGCGATCGCGACTGCAATCGAGGCGGCCGAAGCTGCCGGTCTTGATCTCGTAGAAGTTTCCCCCAATACCGATCCGCCCGTCTGCAAGATTCTTGATTACGGTAAGTACAAGTATCAAGAACAGAAAAAGAAGAACGAGGCGAAGAAAAAGCAAAAGACGGTCGACGTCAAAGAAATCAAAATGCGCCCCAACATTGATGTCCATGACTACCAGGTCAAATTGCGGGCAATGCAAAGATTTTTCGAAGGCGGCGACAAGGTCAAAGTGACTTTGAGATTTCGTGGTCGGGAAATGGCTCACCAAGAACTTGGCATGAATTTGCTGATACGCCTTCAAGAGGAAGTCGACGAAGTGGCCAAGGTCGAATTGCCGCCCAAAATGGAAGGCCGGCAAATGATAATGGTTATGGCTCCTCGATAGCGGGCCACGTTAGCTGCGCCGCCGCATACCGAAATCAGTCTGACGGCTCCTTATCCCGAATATTGCGCAATTCCGGCAATGCATCGCTCGCCGACATTTTCGGACGCCACTATTTCGCGCGCCTGCTTGTTGAACTTGATGACCTCGCCCGAAAACCAATTCCCGACGACACAATGACGCCCATCGCTTAAGTCTTCGACCAACGCCCAGCCAAAACCTTCCAGGGGATAAAAGTCGAGATCCCTTCCCTCTTCGTCCATCACCTCGATCCCATTGCCGCGCGTGCACAACAGCTCTCCGGCTTGCGCTCTTGTGAGTCCAAAATACATGTGCTCGCGATCAAACGGAAAAGTGCGCAGATCCGGCAATTGTGTACCGGTTGCGAGATCAAAACGCATCAAGCGCGGTCCGGTTTCCGAAACATAAAAAAGTGTATTCCCGTCTCCCGACAAGACTGAATGCGTGACGCCGTGATTGCCGGGAATGCCGCCATGGGTTTCTGGATCGAAGACTTGAAGGAGGTTCCCTTCCGCATCGTAAATATATATGTCGCCGTCGCCTTGTTTGGCCTCTTGTCCCGGCAGCGGTTTAAACCGCGTCGTTAGATTTTCTGGTTGGTTTGCGCCAACTAAAAACTCACACAGGCAAATCCGGTCATCAGACAAGAAGTGCACTTTACAAAACGACCGATCATCGAAATTATTGAGTGGCAATTGCTGTCCGGTTGGGGCCACATGCACGATCGTTCGACTATGGGTATCGAAGCCCCACAAAACCTCATCCGGGGCAAAGGTTAGACCCGCGATGAGATGGGTCGTTCCTTCGACCCAAAGCACGCCTTTTTCGTTGAGATCTTGATCAAACTGAATGATGCGGCCGACACCGGCGTGGTCGTCCTCCTTGCTGTTGAGGAGTGTCGCGCCGACAAAAATATCGCCCTTCGTAAAGGGCTGCATGGTCGATATTGAGTTCATGTCCGCCATCCTACATTCAAAGTCCTGTTCGTGATGTGGACTTTTCACATCTTCCCGCGAGAGGCATTTGGAACTCGCGAACCTGCGCTAGACCCTATGCCCGCTTAAGATTAGCCTAAGCCCGGACCGACAGGCTGACCCGCCACCCGGGGAGGACCATGAGTAAACCACCGTCTATTGACATCGACCGCACCCAGCGCCGGTTGGGACCCGTCTGGCTGACGCCCGGCGTCACACCGGGCAACGTGCTCACTCTCTTCTATGCAGGCATGATGACCATGGTGTTCGTCACCGGCATTGGCGTGCTCAACCCTTACCTGCTCAACGTCCACATGCAAATGGATCCGGGCGTCCAGGGCAACTTTATGGGCAACCTGACGGTCATTGCCGAAATCGCTGTGTTAGGCGTCGTCATTGCGGCGGGGACAATGTCCGATCGTATCGGCAGACGTACCCTTTATGTCGCCGGCTTTGTCTTGGTTTCGATCGTCATGATCGTATTGCCAATCTTGCGCTCGCCCGAGGCCATGATCGGCTGGCGGGTTGTCTTGTCGATCGGCCTCAACATGTGTCTCATGATGCTGGCGTCGACCATGGTCGATTACCCGCAAAACTCAAGCCGGGGAAAACTCATCGGAATCAACGGTGCGATTACAGGGGTCGGCGTCATTGTGATCGCCGCGATTACCTTTGGGCCAATTGCCAAGTTTCTTTGCGGCGCGTGGCGCAGAGCCCATTGAAGCAGGCAACTATACCTTTTGGCTCCTATCCGCGGTTGCACTCGTGGCAGCGCTCATAACGTTTTTGGGTTTACGGGGCGGCCGAACCGCTGCCGCCAACAAGAGCGAACCCTATTTGCAATTACTTCGTACTGGAACGACCGAAGTAAGCAAGAACCCGCGTCTAATGCTTACGGGCTTTGCCTACTTCGTCTCTCGCGGCGACCTTTTTGTGCTCGTCGCGTTCATGTCTATGTGGCTGTTCAATGCGGGGGTTGCTCAAGGCATGGCCCCTGATGAGGCTCAATCAGCAGCGAGCTGGCTTTTCGCAATTTCGCAAATGGCGATGGTTCTGTTCATTCCGGTCATGGGTTGGATTATCGACAAAGTCGATCGCGTCACCGCGCTTGCCATATCAATGGCTATCGCAACCGCCGGCTATTTGGCGTTGGGGCTTGTAGGGGATCCTTTTTCGTCTTGGCTCATCTATCCTGTTGTCATCTTAGCGGGCGCAGGTGAAGCCGCCGTTGTTGTCTCAGCGCCGGCTTTGGTTGGACAAGAGGCGCCCCTCAAAGTGCGCGGGTCCATCGTCGGCCTCATGGGATTTCTTCGGAACCGTCGGCGTGCTTATTAGTGGCAAAGTTTCGGGCGAGATTTTTGATCTTATCTCCAACCAGGCGCCCTTCACTTACATGGCCATCCTCAATGCATTCGTGATGGTTGGTGCTGTTTGGGTCCGGATGCATTACGGAGCGTCGCGCGGTATCGGCGCCAAGGAACATGCGGAGTCCATGTCAGCCTCACAAGCACAGCCCGCCCTAGCGACCTCAAAGCCCGCCGCCTCGGAAACACCGGCGGCGGAATAACCCATGAGCGACGCGGCCTCGTTTGAGATCGACCGCACCCAGCGCAATCTCGGACCGATTTGGTTGTCGCCGGGCATCACGCCGGTCAATGCGCTGACGCTCTTCTTCTCGGGAATGATGACCATCGTCTTTCATTTCGTCGATCAGCCTGCTTCATCCCTATCTCTTGCAAGCGCACTTGCAAATGCCCAACGAAGTTCAAGGCAACTTCACGGGAAATCTCGGCGTCATCGTCGAGCTTGTCGCGATTGCATTTGCGATCCCGATCGGCGTGTACTCTGACCGGATCGGGCCGCCGGCCCATATTCACCGCAGGCTTTTGACCATCTCCGTCGGCTTCTGTTTTATTCCCCTTGCCGAAACGGGCACCACGCTCATCATGTTGCGCATGATCAGCTCCGCGGGCATCGCGGCATGTACCATCATGATGGGGTCATGCATTGCCGATTACGCACAAAACGCCTCGCGCGGCAAGCTGATCAGTGTCAGCTCCGTTATTACCGGCATGGGCGTCGTCGTGATTACGTCGTTCGTATTTGCCCAATTGCCGAATATTTACGCCGATCGTGGCGCGACGCCGGTTGAAGCAGGCACCTATACTTTTTGGACCATGGCGGCCATCGGATTTGTGACGGCATGTATTACCTGGGCCGGCGTCAGAGACGTTACGAGCACAACAGCTAAGAAGCGCCAACCGCCACTCGAATTACTGCGCACGGGTCTCAGCGAAGTTCGCAAAAATCCAAAGCTTTGCCTCGGTTGCGCGTCGGCCTTTGTCTCCCGCGGCGATCTCACGGTACTTGCGACATTCTTTTCGTTGTGGCTGGTCGCTGTCGGCACTGATCTCGGCATGCCCGCCGATGAAGCCCAGAGTTCTTCGGGACGCCTGTTCGGTGTTTCCCAGCTCGCGATGCTAGTTTTTACGCCGGTCATGGGGTTGATGGTTGACCGGTTCGATCGCGTATCGACTTTGATCGTTGCGTTTGCCGTCGCGACGGTCGGTTACTTCGCCTTGGGCGTAGCGGGCGATCCGTTCACTTCGCCGCTGATCTACCTGGTCGCGATCATGGCCGGCGCAGGTGAGGCGTGCGTCATTGTCGCCGTGCCTGCTCTCGTCGGCCAAGAGGCGCCCGCACCCACCCGCGGTTCTATCATCGGGGTCGTCGGCTTTTTCGGCGCGGTCGGTGTGTTAATCAATCTATATGTTTCAGGAGTCGTGTTTGATGCCTGGATGTATCAGGCCCCCTTCATTTGGATGGCAGGCATGAATTTGATCGTCATGATAATTGCCATCATCGTGCGCGTGAAGTACGGCGTGCGCGTGGTGCCGATCGACCCCAACTCTACGGCGGCGGCCACGGGCACACCGCCAGCGAAATAGTCGTCGCAAGGCGTGCGACTCGCGCATCGCCGCCCGCCCGCACGGTTCCCCTACGACCAAAAACGCGAAACGTGCAAAACAACCCCATGTAATACCTCGGTTATGGTTACTTTTGCCGGTTTGTGTGGAGTCGTTACGTTGATACTTGATCTGTACACAGATTATATTAAAAATTTGGCGAGGCGATAGCGCGCGGAGAAAGCAAGGGCCGGGCTTCACAACCCTGTAAAGTGTCATGCCCGGACTTGATCCGGGCATCTATATGGCGGTGGAGCAATTGCGCCCGCTGAAAGCAAGCCCATGCATTTGTGCAACGCCAATGGATTGCCGGGTCAAGCCCGGCAATGACACAGAGAGTAGATGCCAGTCCGCTATTAGTCCTCTAGTGTCATCCCGCGGCTTGATCGCGTCACCTAAGTGATCGCTGGCAAGCCCCCTCACCCGCCTGCGGGGCCGAAGCCCCTTCGGCGCCGCGAAGGCCCGCTCGTCGGCGTCGCCGCCTCACGACCTCTCCCCTAAAGGGGGCGAGGTAACAGGTGGGCATTGTCGCTATGCCCCCTCTCCCCTTTGGGGGAGAAGGTGAGCGCCGACCGTGAGCCCGGTGGGCTCGCGTAAGCGGCGCGAATGGTGAGGGGGTCGTTGAAATGAAACAAATTTGACTCAAATTGTTGAAGCGCCGTTCAGCTGCTGTTCAGGTGGGATCTGATTTAAAGATCGCTCAATACAGCGTGGAGACTTCCGCGGGACATCAGGCGTGGCACAAAGCCGGCGGACTCCCTCAAAAACAAGAGACTGACATGTTCAAGCTCAAGGCATTGAACCCTTTGACGACTCACGAAACGGTCCAGCTCATAATGGCCGCCCTCTTTCTGGCGGCGGTTGTAGCCCTTCAAAGCGCCGCTTTTGGTGTCTTTATCACAGGCGTAGAGACCTGGATCGCGCCCGGCCTGTTCCCTGCTTTGGGGAGTTTTATAACCCTGCCCCTGGGGCTCGTCCTCTTCGTCATTATGTATGCCTGCTTCACCACCAAGAGCCATACGGGTCTTATGACCCTTGCCTTTTTGGCGACTGGCTTTGTCTTCGGCCTCGAGGGCTATCACCTGTTTAGCTAAAGCGTTTTCAGGAAAAGTGGTCCCGGTTTTCCGTCCGAAAACGCGACCAAACAAAAAAATATAGAGTGGTTCCATGATTTAACGAATCTAGGAACCACTCTAACGGCAATTGCGCGCCTAGAAGTCACGCTTTAGTTTGCGGAGACCCAGGGCCATATGGCCCCGGACCCTTGATCACGACGGCGCCATGGCCCGAAAAAAAGACAAGGCCGGCAATAAGCCGCCCGCCGCCATCAAGTTGCGGGTGCGCAAACATATCGAGAGCTTGGAATTGCCCAAGCTCGACTATGTGACACCGCTCGATACCTATTTCAGCTGGTGCAACGATCACGGCTTTCGCGCCTCCACCGACAAGAGCCAGAAGGAGCTCGATCAAGAAGTTGCCGCGCTTCGCCGCGATCGCGAGCGCTCCAAGCAAGAGCGCAAAGCCCAGCGCAGTCCGAGGAAATTCTTGGAGCAAATCTGCACCGGCGCACGCAATTTGGGAGAGATCAACAACCCGACATGGCGTGAGATCTGCGGGAGCATTCAACACAGTAAAAAAGACAAGGCGTCACGACAGAGCTTGCTGGACTTATTGTTGACCGTCTACGACAAGGCCGACTTCTTGACGGAGAGCATAACTTTCGGAGGGCAGCCGTTTCTTTATGTTGATGCGCTGATCAAACTGAACGACCGGCGCGGTCAATGGATCCGGCCTCTGGGCGACTGGCAAGTAACAACTCACAACAGCCGCCGCCAGTTTTCATCTCTCGTACAACATCTCGCGGCCGAATATCCGGTGCCGCCATTCATGGAATCGGCGTGGTTCCGTCACGATCGAGGGTCGCACACACTGCGAGAATGGTATGTCCATGTCGGCATGGGCAAAAACATCCGCACGGCTAAAACGCCGGTGCCACTAACAAAAAAAATGGCGCATCACTTTGCGGCGGCACCGCGCCACTACAGCATCGAGAACGCCATTCGCTGGGGCCAGGTTCATGCCCTGGGCGGAGGACGGCGCCTGACGGAAGCGCTCCTTGGCACGGTCATTGGCAACACGTTCAAACACGACGAATTCTGGCTCTCCGTTATCCGGTTCTTTGTGGCTAATCCCCTGCTCGACCGCCGCCATGTTGGCCCGATCATCGACTATCTCAACAACCAGAAATTCGTCACCCGCGAAGTTGTTGCCGGTCCGGGGCGCGTCGAAATCATTGATCCGCCTCAGCCGGGACTAACCATGAGCCGGCGCACCGTCGACACGTTGCTGCGTCAAGTTGACGATTGGCATCGCGAGCTGGGACGAAGCGCACGGGCGGCGCGGCACTATTTCAAATCATCGGGGATCAAACCCTTCGAACGTGCAACCGGGCGAAAGAAAGAAAAGGTTTGGAAGGTCCGAGAGCTGTTGTCGGGCGCCGACCTCATCGCCGAAGGCAAGAAAATGCGCCACTGTGTGGCGAGCTATGCGGATTCGTGCGCCCGCGGCTAATGTTCGATCTGGGCGATGGAAGTGCATACACCTCACGGCATCGAAAAACGCCAAACCGTGGAAGTCACCGCGCACCACATGATCGTTCAGTCACGCGGCAAGTTTAACCGACTGCCCACGGCCGACGAGTTCTCCGTGCTCAAGGAATGGGCCAACGGCGCTTCGCTCACGATCAGTCCCTATGTGAAGGCGGAAACGTAATGATCGCTAATTCGTTGCGTCGCCGCGTTGCGTGCGCCTCGTCACCGGACCCATGGCCCTAGGCCTCGATATTGATAAGTAACACTTAGAGACATGAGGCCTACATGGTTCAAGACGAACCCTCCATCGGAAAATGGAGGGCTCACTTGCCTCGGCGATACATTTGAGTGGGAAGTTGGCAGCAGTTCAGATGGATTCCAGATAACTAACTTTCCTTTCCAAATCAAAGATTTGGAGGAAAGTTGTTTCCGGAATGACGCAGAAGGTTTGGCGCGTCCAAGTAAAATAGACCACGTCATTCCGGATGCTAGTCGAGCCCAAAACGCCAAAGCGTTTTGGCTGTGAGGCTTGCAGTCCGGAATCCATGGGCCTTCAGGCACGCTGATTCCTGCATTAATGCAACAAGTTTGCAGCAGAAGTGTTTTATCGGATGTAGGCCCGACAACTTTAAGCCCCCACAAGCCTCAAATTGTCGAGCTTGAGCTGAGCGGGAACGCGAGCCGCGTAGGCTTCTAAGAGCGCGATATATGCCTCCAGCGCCGCATCGATAAAGTCATCGCGGTTCTCGAATTGGCCGGCATGAGGCATGTCATCAATATGAGCCACCAAGCCCGCGCCGATTTCAGCCACGGTGAACACTGGCATCAGGACGGCCTTGCGGTTCCAAGCGAGAATGGCGGGCCCTGCGGACAGACTAAGAATTTCGTCCCGAAACTTCAGTGTACGAATTACTTGGGCCTGCCCGCCTGCGGCAATGCTCACGATGCGATTGCGCCGGAGATGCCGCGCGAGCGATTGCAAGGGGGACAACGATGCACCCGGCGCCATGACGATACGCTCGGCTAAATACGCGCGCTCCACATGCGTCCAGATGGGATTCAGCAGCTTAGCGCCAAGCATGCTGTAGGACACGCCGTGGGTGATGTGACTCAAATGATGTGCCAGATAGCCCGCGTTGTGGAACGCAAACTTGGTGCCGAAATCCCCGAACACGGTCGGCTGCATCCAGACGATCGCGCCATTGCCTTGTTCAAGCGCTTTATCGATGAGCGGCGCGCCGTCGAGATGGACGTGTGGCGGCGCGCGCCAAGGCACGTAGTGCGAGAGAAAGTAAAACTGATTGAGAATACGGGCCGCATTATGTCGGCGTAGAGTTTCGAGGTCTCGACGTTCGCGTGGCACATTGGCCATGGCGGTCGTCACGCTGCCATCTTTCGGCGGTGGCCGCGTCACAAGGCGCGCGATCCTTCTGCAGACGCCCGGCCAGAGACGGCGGGGCACCACTGCACACAACATGAGGACCGCTGCTAAATACGGGATCATTTGCAAGTCGTGAGCGACAACGAACGGAATGTCGCCCGGCCAACCCGCAAAGCCGCGCGCCACGCGCCGCTTCGTCTCTGGCCCCGACTCAATGTTCATAGACCCATCATGGCGGCTTGGGCGAACGCCGCCAAAACACGATTGATTCATCGGATCGCCGGTTGATTGCCGTACGCCCACCCTTGTAAATCCGCCGATTTCCCTTATAACGGCGCGTCTGGGGCGGTCCGGCCGAAAGGCATGCCGAGGCGGCCCACAATGCGAAGGGGTTCAAAAACCTCAGAATTCCGCCAAGGAGCGACGCAAAATGCCTAAGATGAAGACCAAGAGCGGTGCTAAAAAGCGCTTTCGCGTGACCGCTTCGGGCCGGATCAAGGTCGCGCGCGCCGGTAAGCGCCACGGCATGATCAAGAAAAGCCCTAAGCAGATCCGCCAGTTGCGAGGCACGAACGTCCTCACGCGTGGGGATGAAAAAATCGTCAAAAAGTTTTTGCCGTACGCGCGCTAAGCCCAAGCTTTTTAGGAGCCGTTCAATGTCCTGTGTCAAACGCGGCGTTACCAAACACGCCCGCCACCGCAAAGTCATCAAGGCCGCCAAAGGCTATTACGGCCGGCGCAATAATACGTTTCGCGCCGCCAATCAGGCCGTCGAAAAAGCCGGCCAATACGCCTACCGCGACCGCAAAGTTCGCAAGCGCAATTTCCGCGCTTTATGGATTCAACGGATCAATGCCGCCGCCCGCGAGCACGGGCTCACCTACGGCCGATTTATGCACGGCCTCGGGCGCGCCGGCGTAGAGGTCGACCGTAAAGTTTTGGCCGATCTTGCCGTTCGCGAACCCGGGGCCTTCAAGGCTCTGGTCGACAAGGCGCAAACCGCACTTCAGTAAGATTTGACGTTTGCCGGCGTGCCAGAGCAAACCGCTCGACGGAGCGGGTGGCCGATGCATGACAATAGGTGAGCAAACCGATGAACGAAATTCATAGTACCGAAGAGATCGACGCCCTAAGGGATTTGATCCTTGCCGACATCGCCGAAGCCCACGATGAAAGGGCACTGGAAGAAGTGCGCATTGCCGCACTCGGCAAAAAAGGCCGCGTCAGTGATTTGATGAAAAATCTCGGCGGCATGTCACCGGACGAGCGCAAGATCATGGGCCCCAAACTCAATGGGCTCAAAGACGTTGTGGCGGAGGCCATCGCGAAACGAACGAAAGCGTTGCACGACGCCGCGCTCGACGCACGCCTTGCCACGGAAAAGCTCGACGTCACGCTTCCCATTCGGCGCCAAGCGGGAGGAAAGATCCATCCCGTCAGCCAAGTCTTCGATGAAGTAACGGCGATTTTTGCCGACATGGGCTTTACGGTGAGAGAAGGTCCGGACATCGAAGACGACTTTCACAATTTCACGGCACTCAACTTTCCTGAACACCATCCCGCGCGGGACGTGCACGATACGTTTTTCTTTGCACCCGACGCGCAAGGAGAGCGCAAGCTTTTGCGCACTCACACGAGCCCGGTTCAAATCCGCACCATGATGACGGAAGCCCCGCCTCTTCGCATTATCATTCCCGGGCGCACTTATCGCTGTGACTCCGACCAAACCCACACGCCCATGTTTCATCAAGTCGAAGGACTGGTGATCGATCAAGAAACCCATATGGGTCACTTGAAATGGTGTTTGGAAGAATTCGCCAAAGCGTTTTTCGAGGTCGACACGATCCGCGCGCGCTTCCGGCCGCACTTTTTCCCCTTTACCGAGCCCTCCGCTGAAATGGATATCGGCTACACCCGTGTCGGCAATGAAATCCGCGTGGGCGAAGGCGACGACTGGCTCGAAATTTTGGGCTGCGGCATGGTGCATCCCAACGTGCTCAAAAACGTTGGGCTCGATCCTTCCGTCTATCAAGGCTTTGCCTTCGGCATGGGCATCGACCGGCTCGCCATGTTGAAATACGGCATTCCCGACTTGCGCGACTTCTTTGCCGCCGACATGCGCTGGCTGCGCCATTACGGCTTTGCGGCATTAGACATTCCCAATCTGGCGACGGGGCTCAGCCGATGACGAACGGTGCAGCATTGAATCAAGTGCCTAGTTTGAATTCACATGGATTCCGGATCGCGCTCTCGCTGCGCTCGGACTTGTCCGGAATGACGCCCGTGGGGAATGCACGAGAGTCCACAAACTCTCCCGCGTCATCCCGGACTAAGATCCGGGATCCATGGGCCTGTCGGGGGGCACGCCGATGAAATTCACGGTGAGCTGGCTCAAAGAGCATTTGGAGACGAACGCGCCGCTCGGCGATCTCGTCGACAAGATGGTGTGGATCGGATTGGAAGTCGAAAACGTGACGGATCCGGCCGACGCGCTCAACTCCTTTACAGTGGCGGAAGTAATGGACGCCAAGCGTCATCCCGATGCGGATAAACTTCAAGTTTGCCAAGTTAACACGGGGCACGAAACACTCGAAGTCGTATGCGGTGCGCCGAATGCGCGCAAAGGTATGAAAGGCGTGTTCGCGCCGGTAGGCAGCTACGTCCCCGGCATCGACATGAAACTAAAGAAGGCAAAGATCCGCGGTGTCGAGTCCAACGGCATGCTGCTCTCGGAACGCGAACTCAGTCTTTCCGACGAGCATGAAGGCATCATCGAACTGCCGTCTGACGCGAAGGTGGGAGGCCCCGCGGCGCCCGCGCTCGGTCTCGACGATCCGGTGATCGACTTTGAAGTGACGCCCAATCGGCCGGATACGCTGGCGGTTGCGGGGGTCGCCCGCGACCTCGCCGCTGCCAATATGGGCACGCTCAAAACCAAGTCTGTAGAACCGGTCAAAGGATCATTTCCCTCGCCCATTGAGATCGGCCTGAAATTCGAACAAGGCACCGAAGATGCCTGTCCGATGTTTACGGGCCGGGTCATCCGCGGGCTCAAAAATGGTCCGTCCCCGGACTGGTTGCAAAAACGCCTAAAGGCCATCGGCCTGCGCCCCATCAACGCTCTGGTCGACATTACAAATTATGTCTCGTACGACCGCGCGCGGCCTTTGCACGTTTACGACGCGTCCAAGCTCAAAGGTCAGATCCATGCACGGCTGGGCAAGAAGGGTGAAGAATTCGAGGCGCTCGACGGCGAGACTTACAAAGTCGATGAGGACATGTGCGTCATCGCAGACGACGCGGGCGTGATTGGTTTCGGCGGCGTCATGGGTGGCATGAGCACGGGCTCAACCGAAGCAACGACAGATGTGTTTATCGAGTCAGCCTATTTCGATCCGCTCCGCACCGCACGCACCGGGCGGCGTACCGGCATCGAGTCCGATGCACGCTACCGTTTCGAACGCGGCGTCGATCCGGCATTCGTTGTGGCGGGCTTAGAGCTCGCAAGCCAGCTCGTGCTCGATTTCTGCGGGGGAGACGCCAGCGAGGTCTACGTCGCGGGCACAGAACCAAAGACAGACACGGTCATCGACTTCGATACGTCCGAAATCAAACGGTTGACCGGGCTCGACATTGGCAAAGAGCGCAGCCTCGAAATCCTGACCAAGCTGGGCTTTGAACTTTCGGCGGCGGGAACGGGCACAAGAGTCAAAGTCCCGTCATGGCGACCAGATATCGAAGGCCCGGCATGCCTCGTCGAAGAAGTGGCACGCATTCACGGCTTTGACCGATTGCCCTCAGTCGCGATGACGCGGCCTCATGCGGTGGCGTCAAGCGCATTGTCTTTGCCCCAAACGCGGGTGCAGACAGCGCGGCGCACCCTCGCGGCACGCGGGTTGACGGAAGCGGTGACATGGTCGTTCGTGCCACGCGCGCAAGCCCAAATGTTCGGCGGCGGCGGCGCTAAGCTAATCCTCGACAATCCCATATCGTCGGAACTCGACGCTATGCGGCCCAGCATTTTGCCCGGACTCATCACTTCCATTGGGCGCAACATCGATCGCGGTATCGCGGACTTGGGCCTGTTCGAAGTCGGCCCGATCTATTCGGGGGATGAACCATCTGATCAGTTCACAAGCGCGGCGGGCGTGCGCCGGGGCGCGGCAGGCGGTTCGGGTTCCGCACGCCATTGGGCAGACGGCGCGCCGTCCGTCACAGCGTTTGATGTCAAAGCCGATGTGCTGGCAGTGCTGGAAGCCTGCGGCGCACCCGTGGGCTCGGTGCAAATTACCGAAGCGGGGCTCAGCTCTTATCATCCCGGCCGATCCGGCGCGATCACGTTGGGGCCCAAGACCGTACTTGCGGTGTTCGGTGAAATACATCCACGCGTTTTGGACGCACTCGACGTCGAGGGGCCTGTTGTCGGCTTCGAAGTGGATATAGGCGCGCTACCTCAACCCAAGGCCAAATTCACCAAAACAAAAAAGGCCCTCGATGCCAGCGATCTTCTTGCCGTCGAGCGCGACTTTGCCTTCGTCGTCGAGACAGACGTCGCCGCCGGTACGCTGATGCGAGCGGCGAAAGGCGCCGACAAAAATTTGATCACCGACGTCGCGTTGTTCGACGTGTTCGAAGGTGACGCCGTCGGCGAAGGGAAGAAATCCCTCGCCATTGCCGTAACGCTACAGCCACGCGACAAGACCCTGACGGATGCGGATATCGAAGCGGTTTCCGCCAAAGTAATCGGCGCCGTGAAAAAAGCTACCGGCGGTACATTGAGGAGTTAAAATGGCGGAACTCGAAAAAGAGCTTGCGACCTTCCTCGCCTCTTACGAGTCGTGTTGGCGCGCGAAAGATTGGGATGGCCTCGCCAATCATTGGGATCAAAGCCACCCTGCATTTTACTATTTGGCCGAAGAAATGGAGCAGCCGTTCTACGCCTTTGAAGGCGTCGCCCGCTACTGGCAATTCAACGGACTGCTCATCAAGCGCATGGCCATGCGGACCATGCGGCACCGCTTTCGCCCGATTGCAGACGATATCGCTTCTCTAATTTACAAAATGGCTTGGGGTGCCGAATTGGACGCGCCCACCGGCATTGAGGCAAAGCCCATTGCCGGCGACGTTTGGGTCTTGGCGCTCGCGCAGCGCGGCGCCGACGGCTGGAAGTTCTTTCACTATGCAGAAGCGCCTCACGCAAGCTTGCCGTTTTTGGTCGGCGTGCATGAGCGCCAAGCCGAAGACGCCGCGGAGCTTTTCTCATGAGTGCATTGGAAACTGAACTCACGCATTTCATCGAGGACTACATCTCCTTTTCCGGCGGCATGCGCACCGACGCCAAGAAAAAGATGTGGGATCAAAAGGACGACGACGTGGTGCTCAAGCCCGAGGAAGTCGACACACCATTGTTTGGCTGGGCGGCAATCGACGCCTATTGGGGCGGTTACAAGAACATTATGGCAAGCCTCGACGCCAAACCCCACGATATCAAAGTTGTTCAACTGAACGACGCTTTGGCCGTATGCAGTTGGACGACGACTTGGATCGCCCAATTGAACGGCCCGTCCTACCCCAAACCGATTGCTGGGGACGTGCGCGTGACGGCGTATGTGCGCCGCAAACCGGAAGGCTGGCGCCTATTTCATTATGTCGAGGCGCCGGTCGGTGCGTTTGTGCAAGTTCGCAATGCCTATGAGCGCGCGTTTAGCGATCTTTTTCCCAACGGTTTTAGCGAGTCCGCGTCATGAGCCCACGTGTCGTCATTGTAATATTTGCAGTTGTCACCGTCGTGGCGCTGAGCGACCTGTTCTATCTCATCACTGCGACAGAACCGCCGAAGCCGGAAGCACCAGTGACGTTGCTAGAAGGCAAAGTTGCCGGCAATGTCGGAAATACACGCACGCCCTACTACACCCAGTGGATCGAGTTTCAGGAGAACATCCGAACGCGCTCCAAGGGCAGCATCGATTTCGACTATCACATCATGGGCGATCTCGGCAGCGAAGGCGACATGCTGAGTGCGCTCATACGCAACCGAGTGCAAATCATTGGTGTCTCTCATCAATCCTTGACGACGCAGATGCCAGAATACGCCGTCATTTCGGCGCCGTTTCTATTCGACTCGTATGAAGAATTAGACTTCGTGCTTGACGAACACTTGTTTGATTTGTTCGACAACATCGCAGCGGAAAAAGGACTGACATTGTTGCAATGGGTCGAAGTCGGTTGGCTTGACTTTTATGCCAACAAAGACATTCGATTGCCCAGTGACGTTAAGAACGTGCGCACGCGTTTTTCGCCCAACATTTCTGCTGAGACGTTTCTTCAAGCGCTCAATGCCAACGCCATATCGCTGGGATCAGCGGACTTGGTGCAGGCACTTGAGCAAGGCATGATCGAAGCCGGCGTCACGGGGCTGGTCTATCACGCCCTCGTCACCAAGGATTATGCCACTCATTATACCGTGACTAATCATGCCTATGACGGCGGCGCCGTGCTTGCTCACCGGGAATGGTTTGAAGGCGCGAGCGAAGAGCAACGCGACATCATTCGAGGCGCTTTTCGGCCCGCCCCGCGTTCGCGCCAATTGTTGCGCACCATGTCGGATCAATTGCTCAAGCAAATGGGCGAGGACGGCATCAAGATCCGTTCACTGTCAGCACAAGACCGCATTCAATGGGTTGCAGCGACCAAAGACACCCACCAAGAAATCATCCGTAAAGCCGGCGGCCGCGCCCAAGATGTCTATGACGCAATCCTCGCGGGCAAGTCAGCCTTCGCCCAACTGGACGCCGCCGGAGGTTAGCCTACCCTCTTGGCGATTCAGTGTGCGGGTGCTACACCCCGGCCATGACCGATCTCAGCCACATTCGCAATTTTTCGATTATTGCGCATATCGATCACGGCAAATCGACGCTCGCCGATAGGCTTATTCAAGCGTGCGGCGGCCTGACTAATCGCGAGATGAAAGAGCAAGTCCTTGACACTATGGATTTGGAGCGTGAGCGCGGCATCACGATCAAAGCGCAAACTGTGCGACTTTCCTACGAAGCCGAGAACGGCGAGACCTACACCCTGAACTTAATCGACACGCCAGGCCACGTGGATTTCTCATACGAAGTGAGCCGATCCATGTCGGCGGTGGAAGGCTCGCTTCTGGTGGTCGACGCCAGCCAAGGGGTCGAAGCGCAAACCCTCGCTAACGTCTATCAAGCAATAGACGCCGACCATGAAATCATTCCCGTACTCAACAAGATCGATCTCCCGGCCGCAGAGCCCGGCCGTGTGCGCCAACAAATCGAAGATGTCATTGGGCTCGATGCGACCCATGCGGTCGAGATTTCAGCCAAGACGGGGGAAGGCATCGACGCGATTTTGGACGCGCTGGTTCACCGTCTGCCGCAGCCGCAGGGAGATCGCGCCGCACCCTTAAAAGCGCTTTTGGTCGACAGTTGGTATGACCCCTATCTTGGTGTCGTGGTACTGGTCCGCGTCATCGACGGCGTATTAAAAAAGGCGCAAAAGATTCGCATGATGGCGACGGATACGACTTACACCATCGACCAAGTGGGCATCTTTACACCCAAGAACAAAACCATCGCCGGACTCGGCCCCGGTGAGATCGGCTATTTGACGGCATCGATCAAACAAGTTGCCGATACCCGTGTCGGCGACACCATTACCGAAGACAAGAATCGAACCGTGGAAGCGCTTCCGGGCTTTAAGCCGGTGCAGCCCGTCGTCTTTTGTGGGTTCTTTCCACAGGATTCATCTGAGTTCGAGGACTTGCGCGAAGCCATGGGCAAGCTACGCCTCAACGATGCGAGCTTTACATACGAGACGGAGACGAGCGCTGCTTTGGGTTTCGGTTTTCGTTGCGGCTTCTTAGGTCTCCTTCACCTAGAGATCGTTCGTGAGCGGATCGAGCGCGAATACAACATCAACCTCATCACGACGGCGCCGAGCGTGGTCTACAATGTAACTTTGACGGACGGCTCCGTGGTAGAGCTGCACAATCCGGCCGACATGCCCAATCCTGCCCGCATCGATCATATCGATGAGCCTTGGATCAAGGCATCGATCCTGGTGCCGGATGAATATTTGGGCGCGGTCTTGAAACTCTGCGAAGACAGGCGCGGCATTCAACAAGAGCTCACCTACGCCGGCGCGCGAGCCATGGTGGTGTATCGTCTACCGCTTAACGAAGTCGTTTTTGACTTTTACGATCGGTTGAAATCCGTCAGCCGCGGCTACGCAAGTTTTGACTATCAAATTGAATCGTACGAACCAGGATCGTTGGTAAAGATGTCAATTCTGGTGAACGGCGAGCCGGTCGACGCCCTCTCGATCATTGTCCATAGCGGGCGGGCCGAAAGCCGGGGCCGCGCCATGTGCGAAAAACTCAAAGAACTCATTCCCCGTCATCTGTTCAAGATTCCAATTCAAGCCGCCCTGGGGGGACGTATCATCGCGCGGGAAACCATTGCCGCACTGCGCAAGGACGTGACCGCCAAGTGCTACGGCGGCGATGTGACGCGCAAACGCAAGCTATTGGAAAAGCAAAAGGCAGGTAAGAAACGCATGCGCGAGTTCGGCAATGTCGAAATTCCGCAAGAGGCGTTTATTGCAGCGCTCAAGTTGGACGAGAACTAAACTGCCGCGAGCGAATTGAAACCCGGTGCAGGCTTCACTCGCGCAAATCCACTCTAACGACGCCGGCGTTTAATTTTGCCGAACACCATTTTATCTCGGGGGCTGCGCAAGCCGAGATAAGTCAACAAGATGCCCAAGACGAGAGGCAAAACCCAAGACGGCAAGAGCAGAATACTGGTAATGCCCGGATTCCAAAGCGGCGGCCAAACATAACGCTCAATAACTGCCTGGGATAAATTGAGACTAGCCGGATGAAGGCCGTACCAACGCGCGCCAAGTGCTGCGATTTGAAGTTCGCCCGATTGCAGCCACTGATAGCCATCGAGAGCCAACAAAATGACGGCCAGGAGAAGAAAGACGTAGCCGGCGCGGCGCAGCATGAGTTTCTCGGCTCGTTGCAATGCGTTTGTATTCGCCCGCACCTGTCACCAAAGACATTTTTTTGACGGGCGACCCCGATCATAGCGGGGCAATCTAACATTTGTCCAAAGACAAACAGCTAAGACCGCCACCCCTTTCAGGGATGAAGGCGTGCCTCTTAGCAAAACTCTTATTCCGCGATGCTGCGCTACTGGCGCGGCTGCTAGTCTCTTGCCCTGAAAATCAGTGCCAAGATCAACCCCAAAATGCCGAGCGGTACCCATGCCGGCGCGCCCAACGCTGCATTAACAGGCGTCGCCGCAGCTGGCAAAGCACCAGCAGACCACGCCGATAAACCGCCTGCACTGCCTGGACTTAGGAGATCCAAGACTGAAGCTAAAGAACGCATCGTCGGCTCGCTCGTCTCAAGCGAGGTCAACGCATCAGCGCCTAACAGCATCAATGCTCCAGCAATAATGACTAAACTAATGACCCGGAAAATAATCATGCGACGCCAGCCCCCCAGCCACGCTGTAGTTTTTCTAGATGGCGCCCACCGCGCCAATGAATAATCGTAGCCTCTCGACCCCAATTTGCCAAGCAAGTTGGAGCTCACAGAAGCGGCAATTTTGCAACAGATTCGCCCGTTACGGGAACGCTTACCAAGACGCGCACCACAGTTGCCAGGGCACGGGAAGGCGCTATAGTGCGCCCGAATCCGGGCCGATTTCAGCGAGATAAGGCCGGGTCCCCAACGGAGGGGTGGCCGAGTGGTCGAAGGCGCACGCTTGGAAAGCGTGTAGGCGGGCAACCGTCTCGAGGGTTCGAATCCCTCTCCCTCCGCCACAACCGGTGGCGGCTGCCGAGCAAGCAGCATGCAGCTCTTGGCTGCTCCCGTATTCAACGACCCACGCGCGGCCGCAGAATGTCAAAGCCAGATAGAGATGGCTCGGCCTGGGCAAAGTAGAAATGTCTCACTTGAGGGTAAAGAGCGTGGCGATAGGCAAGAGCGCGGGACCGGACCGCCCCACGAGTCAAGGCCCCGCGGATCACGGATGAAGAGCGGGCGGCGCACGAATACCTCATCCGCACGAAGATCAATGATGCGTTATGGGAAAAGTGCCGCACCAACTCAGCTGCAACTACCGAGTATAGTGTAGAGGTAAACTTAAGACCAAGCCGTCTTACGCGGACGACTTAGCCGGGTCGAGCTGAGAGTAGCGCATCACGAATGTGGCAGTCGCAAACCATTACGAAATTCTTACAGCTGGGACTATTCCTTACAGATGATGTGGAATATCCATAACAAATGCAGCCACTCGCAACCAAAAGCTTAATTGCGCTCTTCGGCGTCGAACCCTTGGTCGCAGCGATCAGGGCTTAAGGCCCGTCCACGGACCTTGCCGAGACCCGCGCCATGTTCCAACACACGCTCTTATAGAGACCGGCTCAAAGCGAAAAAGATCCCCAAATCATCATCGTCAATCGAACGAAACAGCCCACGGCGATCAGAATCGCAAGCACACCTCTTCTCGACAACTCAGCGCTCAAATACCGAGTTATCACACAGCCTGGACCCTTAGCTGCCGTTGTTCGTGGACAGCAGAGATTGAAGGAGCGCCGGCTTACTGTTGTGGCCGAGGACTTCGCACGCAGGCAATACAAATGACAAAGTAGATCCTGCTACAGCGTACAGTGCATGTCGCCGTTTTACTCTTTCCATGAAAACTCCTGCAAAATTTAATTCCGAAATCAAAACTTGACCTCCGGCGGCATGAAGGCGCGGCCCCAGACTTCGTACGGCGTTATTATGCCGCCGGACGAATAGGGGTCGGAGAACGCTTGATCTTCAAGCCAATTTTTGCGCATGGCGTCTTGCAAGGCAATGTCTTCATCTGTATACGCATCACCCTTGCGGCCGTCGAGAGTTTCCAAATAAGCCGCTATGAACGTTTCATAGACTTCGGTGATGAACACGAAATTTTCTTCCGTCGCTTCCATCATGGGAAAGCCGAAAAAGCTCACGCCGACACAAGCGACGTTACGATGAAGTTCCGGCTTTTCGCGGGTTTCACCTAGCGTGCACACACGGTCGCTATTGGGCTTGGGGTCGCGGCCATATTTTTCAAACACGGCGTCGGTTGCCTGTTTGACGTAGTCAAGATCCTCTTGCTGGGCGGCGCCGCGCATAATGTTCAGCGTGCCGCCCAGGACGCTCGTGCCGTCCGTATAATATAACATCGCAAAGGCGGCGTGCATTAGGCCCACCAGCGGCGACTCGGCATGGATATCTATGCCGTAGTAGCGATCGAAGGTCGTGGGCGGCTGTAGGTCGGATGTGGGCTCGTAAATACGGCTGATCATTCGGCCCATTTTTTCCACCGAGTCGCCCCGTGCGACGCGCACGTCCCAATCTCCATGGTCGAACTCCATGTATTCGCTTTCGTCGGTTTGCTCGCCGCCGTTGATCTTCTTAGATAGTCCGAAGAATTTTTCGTCCATGTCATCCAGAAACTCAAGAACGCGCGCGGCAAACGCTTGCTGTTCCGCGTTAAGGCCCTCGACTCCGTCGTTGGGTGCAGAAAAAGAAGGCGCGGCGAACGTGATTGAAATTCCTAAGGCGATAGCCCCTGCAAGGCGGGGCAAATATTTTACGGTCATTTGTCTCTCCCTCAAAACAATGCAAAACAAATTAATTCAATGCGGGAATGATTTTTCCTCCAATCAACCGGATACAACCGGCCGGGTCTTCGTAGACGCGTAGGGCAATCTCCGTCAGCCCCTTGGCTTCGAATTGCTTCAACTCGTCAATAATGCGATCGAGATCGCCATGATCGCCTCATAAGGTTAAGCCGTCGACCAGCGCATTGACGATGCGATCCGGAACACCTTCGATGATAAGCGTCTTGTTTTGCCATGCGGCTCTAATTTTTTTTCATCCAATAGTAGCCCATAGCAGGTACGGCGCTGGCCTCACCGTCCTCGGCCTTAACGCCAAACTCGACTGGTATGACTTCAATCGTACGAAGCTCGGGCGAGAAGAACTCAGCAATTTGCTCTTCGGATTTGAGGTTCACGCTCATTTCTGAGCGCAGATTGATCCAATGGCTCAAAACAAAATCGCCCCCGCTCTTCAGATTTCGCATTACAAGTGAGCGGTACGAGTCAAATTTCTCTTGGTGAAGGACGTGCATGAGACCTGTGTCGATAATGAGATCGAAGGACCTCTCATCTCGCCAGTCCGCCACATCCGCCGCGATCAGCTCGACGTTGACGCCCGCCTTCTCGGCGCTCTCTTTTGGGCTTTGCTTCCTTCTACGTGAATAATTCGCCAGTTTTCCATGCGGACGAGATTTACGCAGGCTTAGCATCACCGGTGAGGGTGACGCGGTGTAATAGGCGGTGGCCGACCCAGTAATCCGTCACCCCCATATGTGCCGTGCAGCGGTTGTCCCACATCACAACCGTCTTTGGTTCCCAAGTGACCCGGCAATGAAATTCCGGGCGGCGCAAATGCTGATCAAGGAAGTTTCTGAGAGCATCACTTTCTGCGGAATTGAGTTCTTTGAAATGCGTTGTTCTCAAGGGATTGAAAAGCAATGACTTTCGCCCCGTCTCGGGATGGGTCCACACAAGCGGGTGATACGTCGGCGGACTAGCAAACTTTGCAACCCGCTGAACGGTTTCAGCATCACCTTGCCTTAAAGCATCTTCGATCACTGCCTTGGCTATAGAGTCATGTGAGCCATGCAGCGCGTGAGCGAGATCCTTGATGACCGGCGACAGGGCATCGTAGGCCGCGCACATGTTCACAAAGAGCGTGTCGCCGCCGTAGTCGGGGAGGGAGACGGCGTAAAGCACCGTGCCCTTTGTGGGAATTTCCTGCGTTGTTTCATCGATGTGCAAAAGACCTGAGTTGCCCTGCGGCGTAATTTTCCGTTTTTCTTCGTAATTCTCGCTTTCGACCACGTGCACAGTTGATTCATCGTCAATTGTTGGAGGACCGTATTTGATCGTCGCCAGGTCGCCGAACAAACGAGCAAAGTTTTTGTGTTGCTCCATTGTCAGAGTTTGGTTGCGATAGACGAGCACTTTATACTTAAGCCAGGCCTTTCTGAGCTGGTCGGCCGTGTCGCTGCTCAGAGGTTGTGATAGATCGACATCTGAGATTTCAGCGCCAAGTGCACCTGTCAGGGGCCGGATGTCCATTTGACTCTTCTCCTTATGATCGAGACGCCTTAAGACGGCGAAACCAGTTTTGGCATTGCCTGAGCAACAGTTTCGACGCCGCGTTCCGAAAGTCGTTGTTGCGTTTCTACGTCAGCCGCTGTTTCAAGCAAAAGCTGACTTGGCAGACATCGCAGTTGGGCATGTCGCCGCAAACGTTGCCGTGGTCTTTAGAGCCGAACAAGCGCAATAGATTCTCCATATAGTGCGCGTCCTCACCTGATCGTTCGGCCCAAGACGATATAACCATTGCGCCTTCGTCGCGTTTAAGAATGGATTGAGACAAGCACAAACGGCCGGGACCCACGATGCGCGCCATCAAATGGGGCATGAGTTCGGCCTCAACCAGCCCGTCCCCTGCTTCGCTGATCGCCGACTCGTAATCGAATCCTTGTTTGTCCAAAGTGGATTTAATCTGGGAGACGAGCTCTGCCGGTTTCTGAACGGAATTGTTGAGCGTGAACCAGAGTGTCGCCATCGACATTCCGCCCCCCACAAACCAGGGCAAGTCTCCTCTTTCTTCAACGGCGAAGTAGCGCTCTGTTAATTCCGGAGCAAAGAAATCCTTGATTTCCTCCCGGCTTGCGCGGTTTGGCCCGGCCATTGTCACCGGTTGTTCGGGATGAAGTTTGAGCCAGTGGACGATGACGAAATTTGCATCGTCACCCATGGCTTTGAACAATCGTTCTCGATAAAGGGCATGGTTTTCCGGGTGCATGTTGTGCAGCAGCCCATGGTCCAAAACCAGATCGTATTTGTGTGGTGCTTCCCACTCGAGTATGTCGGCAACGACCGGGTTAACCGATACGCCTGCTTCCTTGGCGCGTCGCTCAGTCATTTCAATCGCCTTGGGCACGAAATCCAAGCTGGTCACGTCCCAGCCTTCCTTGGCGAGAAAAATAGAATCGGTACCCGTGCCGCAGCCAATATCCAAGGCCTTGCCGGGTTTATGCTTCTTGCTGATATCGGCCAGGAACAAAGTCTGATCCTGATGCGCCCAGGTCAACTTCTCCCAGCTGTCCTCGGCGTCATAGCTTTGAACAAAGTGCGAAACGTTGTCTGGTCGATTTGCCATGATTTGTTCCTTTTGTTATGGCGCCCCACCGCTTGGGCCTGTCTGTTTCTCGAGCTGCCGTCGGGCATTTTCGGCGTTACACTGGTCAACCCAATTCATTGCGTAGAATTTCGGTGGCTTCGCACATCGATTTCAGCTTTCCAAAAGCCGCGCTTCTCGGTGAATATTTGAAGCCGCAATCCGGCGCCAGAATCACCCGCTCTTTGTCAATATGGGGCAGCGCGCGCCGCACCCGATCGGCAATTTCGTCGCGCGTTTCCACTTCATGGGTCCCCAGATCCAACACCCCAAGCAGGATTTCTTTGGATGGAAGGGATTCCAAAATCTTGCAATCCAATTTGGATTGCGCTGTTTCGATTGAGATTTGATCGATGTCTGTATTTTCCAACTCAGGAAGGAAGGAATAACCCTCGGGTCTTTCATGGACAATTTGGGCATAGCCGAAACAAATATGCAGACACGTCGTACCCTTAATGCCTTTGAGCGCCTGATTGACGGCTTCGACACCATAGTCGCGCGCCGCATCAGATCGCGCTTGCATATAGGGTTCGTCCATTTGCACAATGTCGGCACCTGCTTCAAACAGAGCTTTCATTTCCGCATTGATCGCGTCGGCATAGGCCAGAGACGCATCACGGGGCTTGTCATAGAAGTCATCTTGCGCTTGCTGGGACGCGGTGAACGGGCCTGGCACCGTTATCTTTATTTGTCGATCGGTTATTGACCTCATGAATTTCACGTCTTCGGCGCAAATCGGCCCCTTCCACTTGATGGGACCTGCGATTCTGGGCACAGGCACGGTTGAGCCGTGGCGATCCAAAGCCTCTCCTGGCTGGTCAATATCAATACCTTCCAACGCATTTGCGACATGATTGGAATAACTTTCACGGCGGACTTCGCCGTCCGTCACGATGTCCAATCCCGCCCGCTCTTGATCCCGCACAGCCAATTCGACGGCATCATTCTGAGCTGCCTGTAAGAACTCCGGCTCAATGCGCCACAACTCTTTCATTCTTATCCGTGGCGGAAACTGCCCAGCGAGCTTTTTGCGATCGATCAGCCACTCTGGCTGCACGTAGCTTCCAACAATCGTGCAGGGAAATAGTTTGTCCACCATCTTTCAAGATCTCCAAAATGTTTACTTGTCCGCACGCGCGAGACTTGGCTAGTAAAATCTCATGAATTACTCGGTCTTCAAGCTTAGGTATTGCGTGGCCCGGGCACCGCTCGCGCTCGAGTGCCAACCATCAATTCGTGGATTGACCAGGCGGCGCATGTTCAGGAAGTAGATAGGAATGAGAGGAAAATCAGCTACGGCTATTTGCTCGGCTTGCCTAAGGACTTCGAACCTTTTCGCTGTTTCTTTGATATTCAACGACGAATCGATCAACTCTTCATACGCGGGATTGTCATAAGACATAAAGTTTGAAGGGCTATCCCGTCTGAAGATCTCAAGGACCGCCATGGGATCCTGGTATCCCGACACCTGTTCCTGTTGAATTAAGTCAAAATCCCGATTGCGCGCAGCTAGCATCGAAGACAGCGGGCTGACTGCGTTAAGTTCGGCCTGCACGCCAAGGTCGCGCCACATGCCTTGAACGGCCAAAGCAATAGGCTGCAGTCGCCCTGTATTACCGAGGGTGAGGGTGAAAGTGAGAGGGTTGCTTTCACCAAATCCCGCCTCCGTCAATAGTCGCTTTGCATTAGCGATACGTTGATCGATGCTTTCTTGGGCGTAAGACGCCGGATTGGGTCCGTATCCTTTGAACGCTGGCGTGACGAAATTGTAAGCGGGTAGACTTCCGTCTTTCATAAGGCGTTCGGTAATGAGTTCTCGATCAATTGCGAGACTAAGTGCTTTTCTGACGCGCACATCGTTAAAGGGGGCTCTTGTTAAGTTGATGTAAATGCAATTGACCATGAGCGCCAGAGTCAAGTCCAAATCATCGCTGAGATTTTTCTTGACCCACTCCAGCTGAGAAAGCGGAAGATTCCGCAAGAAGTCGATCTCACCCGCACGATAGCGTTTGAAACCCGCCGCATAACTTTCAATGAAGTGATAGACAACCCGGTCGATGCTGGTCTCTGAAGATGCATAGTACTGCTCGTTGCGTACCAAACTTATGGCTTGCGTTGGTACGCGGTCCTCCAAGACGTAGGCGCCGTTGGTCACTATGTTCTCTTCACGGGTCCATTTGCTGCCGTGTGCCTCTATCGCGTGACGTGGGACCGGATAGTACATTGGGGCGGTGAGGACAAAGGGAAAGTACGGCGCCGGATATTCCAGAGTGATTTCAAAAGTGTTTTGGTCTTTTGCCACGACGCCCAACGCTTCCGTCGGTAACTCCGAACGCGTGATCGCCCGAGCGTTCTTGAGGACGAAGGCGTAACCTGCCAAAGGCGACGCGGTTTTAGGATCGACTAAACGACGGAACGAATAGACAAAGTCTTCCGCCACGACGGGCTTTCCGTCAGACCAATAGATGTCGTCCTGGAGAACGAAGGTATAAACAAGCCCGTCATCGCTTACGCTGTAGGCGCGTGCTTGCCCCGGCGCGGATTCATCGTCCTTAGACAGAACGAGAAGGCCCTCAAACAAATCGCGGTTGATCTCCGCGTTGGCAGAGCCAAAACCCAAGTGAGGATCAAGGGAACGGGGCTCTGGACCCGTACCGCGATTAAGAACGCTTTCTGCCGCAGCTATGTCGCTCGTGACCATAGCCACCGACAATAAGGCGATCAGCCAAACGGTTTTGCACTTCCAGACGGCGCGCATTTGAATAGCCCCAATAGATATTACCCAGCCATGACTTTATCGTTTAAAGCTTCTCTGAACCACCGCCACAATTCGCGGCTTTGTTTCACACTTCTCATATCGACATTCTGAACCGCGAGCCCGGTTAGAAATACACTGATCGCACTAAAAGCCATTTCGAATTGTTTTTCGCTGATAGCTGAACCATTCGCGCTGGCCGCGCTTGTCGATTTGGAGACTCTTGCAAAAGAGGCTGTGCGAGCCTTGCGAAGCGAGGGATCGAACATAAACTTGGGATAGAGTTCGGTAATAATGCGAAGCGACTTCGGATCCTTTAACAAGACTTTGAAGACGACATGCTCGACTTCATCAAGATATTCGCTAAGGGTTTGCGGGCCTCCGGTGCCCAAGACACCGAAAATGCGCTTGCTTGTCGCATCGAACGCGGCAAAGACCACATCGTCCATCCGCTCAAAATGATGATAGAGCCCGCCTTTGCTAATCCCCGCCTGTCTTGCAAGAGCCGCTGCGGTGAGCGCTTCGAGGCCGCCTTCCGCGATCAGGTCGCAAGCCCGGTCGACGATCAATGCTTTGGTTTGACGAGCTGGGATTGCAGCTCTCTTAGCGGCAGAACGTGTCTGCTCAGCAGTTTCTGGAGCCATTATAGGCTATTTCCCTAATTGGCCGGACGACCGGTCGGCAGAGTGCGGCGATCTGCATTAATAGTCAAGATCGTTTATGGCAGAGCGGTCGGCGCGGCTAGTGGCCCAAAGCAGACTAGCGGCCGTAGAGAATTATCTTAATACCAAAACTGTTTGCGCTATCGTCTAATTCTTGGCTCAAGCTTTAGAGAAGCAGCTAGTTGTCGCCGCCAAAGCGTTCACCGGCTTTTAGAAAATTTGCGGCGTCCAGAATATCGTGCGTTGAACTATGCTCCGCTTTCTGAGTGGTATCTTTTGATCCATCGATTGCCGACTTCAGCTCAGTTAGCGCGCCATAAACCGCATGAGTAGCGGATTCGATAGCCGTTGCAGGATAGAGAACAATCGAGAAGCCAATTTGAGCTAGATCATCGGGTTTCAATGCGGGCGACTTACCTTGTGCTAACATATTGTAAAGCAGCGGCGCGCGCCCTTTTACTCTTTTGCACAATAGTTGAAGGTCTTCTTCGGACTGCAACCCTTCGACAAAAATCATGTCGGCGCCAGCTTCGAGATAGGCTTCAGCGCGGTCGAGAGATGCTTGCAGTCCTTCTGTAAAGAAAGAATCGGTGCGTGCGCTAATTACGGTATCTGATGCCTGTTTGGCATCTTGAGCCGCTTTGATTTTGCCCACCATTTCTTCGGTGGAAACAAGCGGGCGGCTTTGAACATCTTTGGGTTTCTTTGTATTCAGTTGATCTTCGATCTGGATGCCGGACGCGCCCGCACGCTCCAGCATGCGAACTGTCCGCTGAACATGGAACGCGTTTCCAAACCCCGAATCTGCATCCGCAATGATGGGCAGCTCTATCCGGTCTCGGATGCGTTCGAGGGTTGACGCGATTTCGCTCATAGTGACGAGGCCGATATCGGGCCGTGCTAATTGAGAGATTGCGACGGCGGAACCCGAAAGAAAGACAGCTTCGAAACCTGCCTTTTGTGAAAGCCAAGCTGTAAGTGTGTCGTAAATGCCGGTCGCAACGACGATGTTGTCGGAAGCTAGGAGATTTCTCAAACGCGCGCGATGCTTCGCAGTCATATGATCATACCCTACCAATCGACGGGGACGTGTTCCTACCGAAAACTCCATCCGCGGCAGAACTCTCGCTCGTTCCCTGTAATGCACACCAAAATCCCTGTTCGGGTCGTTAACAGGGAAATCGCTTTCCCTGTTATTTCCTTAGGGAATTTGTGCGTAAGCCCATGACATTATTATAAGCCCATGACATTATTATATGTCTCGGCACGCATTTCGATTGTAACGGCGGAATTTGCGAAATTTCCCTGTATTTTCCCGGGTATCAGGGAATTCTGCCTGAGACGAGTTCGCATTGGACTGCCTCCTCCGCCAGCCAAATTGGGCAGAATTTGGCGCCTCCGGATCCAATTTAATTCATTAGACAGTTCAAAGGGTTGGTCGAGTAGTGCCAGCTCCCGAGAGCCCAATTCTCGCTGATTGTCCGCCTCGCTTCATTTTATATTTGGAGACACTCTCCGTTTCTCCGGTTCGCAGGCGACCGCCCTGGCTACCAATTGAAAAATTAGAATTGTAGATCCGGCTTAGACTGTGAGGAGTTGAAAACAGGTTGCAGCTGCGAACTCAATTTGCACGGCAGAATCAATTGTCAAACAACTAATGTCTGCTTTTCGTCTGCGGATTCAATCGATCGATGCAACACACCATCCGATCCTTCTCTGCTGGGGTCTCGAACGGCTGCGTATCGCAAGTGAGATTGTGCAGGATATCGGAAGTCGCTGATATATATCCGGCCTGTTTGATCGGCTCGCGGGCCGTGGCCTTGATGGGAGTACGCACGCGCCTTTGGTCTCATTAGCAGACCGGTTGGCAAGCAACCATTTGGGTCATCATGGCAAATCTAAGACCGGTCACTGATTCTGACCAAGATGTTGCAGGATAAGTCTTGAGAGAACCGGTTCCAATGAGGGAGAAATCTCGTGGCCTGCACCCTCAATGATTTCCAATTTTGCGCCAGGCAGACGGTCTTTGAGGTCCTTGCCGTGTTACCGCTTCGCAGATCGCTTCCGCATCCGTCCTATCGTTCTTGTTCCGCTTCACATAAGGCTTCACGTACCGCGGCGGCATGAGCTTGACGTTATGACCAAGCCCAACCAATTGCCGCGCCCAGTAATGTGAGGTCACGCATGCCTCTGGTACGTGGCAGAAAGAAGCTGTTTCCAAAGTTCAATCTAAAGCTACGACGTCCCTTCTTCTACCAGACTTTCACTCCGCCGGTACCAGCCGCTCCAACTCCTCGTACCAGTTGAGGACGACGCTGATCTGTCTCGGGGCCAGTTCCGGTGGGGTCTTGACCATCAAGAAGCGGCCGTCGGTGGCGGTGTCGAAGTTAGGCCCTATCCAATGGCGCTCGTAGTGCGCGTCGAAAAGCGTATGGGGCTTGCCGAACCTCGCTTCCTCTCCACCGTCGACGAGGTCGGCGGCCATCATCTTGCCACCGCTTAGAAAGTACAGTTCCTTGCCATCTCTGGACCACTGCGGCTCGATTCCGCCGTCGATGGAGACGCGAGTCTTCCCGCCAGCCCCGGGAAACTCCCGCACGTAGACCTCGGTCCCTCCCGACTCGTTGGACTCATAGGCGACCCACCGGCCGTCCGGCGAGAACGCTGGACCACTCTCCGTGAATGGTGTGCGAATGAACGGCGTTGGCTCGTCCTTCCCCTCGAGAGAAAGCACCCAGATGTCATCGTTGGTGTCCGGGTGGCTATCGGCGGAGAGAAGCCACTTGCCATCCGGTGATACGGCGAATGGAAAGTGGTCGTAGTCAGTCGTGTGGAGCTGTCCGTCGTCAGATAAATTGGAACAGATTTCGATTTGAGCAAGCTGAGTCTTTGGCTCATCTGTTGTTTCAATTTAAGCAGCGGCTTTGCGGTGTTGCAAGCGCCGGTGTTCGATTGTTTTTCGTTTAATCCTTTCTCTTTGCAATAGAATAGTTTGGCCGCGCCCGAAGTAGACGTCGGCAGGCGTGAGGTTCTTCAGGCTCTCGTGATATCGCTGGTGGTTGTAGTGGCCGACGAAGTCTTCGATCTGCGCTTCCAGGTCGCCAGGCAGATAATAGTTTTGCAGCAAGATGCGGTTCTTGAGCGTCTGATGCCAACGCTCAATTTTGCCTTGCGTCTGCGGATGATAAGGCGCACCGCGTACATGCTTCATGCCTTGATCATCCATCCAGTCAGCAAGATCGCCAGCAATATAAGACGGGCCATTGTCGGACAGCAGGCGCGGCTTGTGAACGACATTAACTTGATCGAGCCCGGATTCGGCGAGAGCTGCTTCCAGCGTTTCGGTAACGTCCTCAACCCTCATCGTGGTGCAGAGTTTCCACGCAATGATATAGCGCGAGAAGTCATCCAGGATCGTCGACAGGTAAAACCAGCCCCAGCCGATGACCTTGAGATAGGTGAAGTCTGTCTGCCACATTTGATTTGGCGCCGTGGTCTTGTCTGTAAACTCGTCAGCCGCCTTGATGACAACAAAGGCTGGGCTGGTGATCAGATCCAGAGCCTTGAGCAGGCGATACACCGAAGCTTCAGATACGAAGTAGCCTTGCATATCGGTGAACCTGACAGCCAGCTCGCGCGGCGACAACTCAGGCTCTTCAAGCGCTAGATCAACGATCTTGTCTCGAACGTCATCGGGAATACGGTTCCATACCCGTCCCGGCTTTGGAGACCGATCTTCCAGCGCTTCCACACCGCCAGTTTGATACTGATCGTACCAGCGATAGAATGTTGTCCGTGGAATGCCGAGTGTATCCAGCGTGCGTTTAACTGGCAGATGTGATTGCTCAACCAGTCCGATGATCTCGGCCTTCTCGGATGCAGGATATCTCATTCGATATCCTCCCCATCCCCGATCATGCTTTTTTTCAGAAGGCGCAGTTCCAACGCTTGTTCGGCAACGACTTCCTTGAGGTCTTGCGCTTCGCGCCGTAAGTCCTTCACCTCACCAGTATTAGCGGCCCGCGCCGTATCGCCTGCCAGCCGCTTCTTGCCAGCTTCAAGAAACTCCTTCGACCAGGTGTAATACATGCCCTGAGCGATGCCTTCCTGACGGCAAAGCTCGGCAATGCTGTCTTCGCCGCGAAGTCCGGCAAGCACAATCCGTATCTTCTCTTCAGCTGAATAGCGTTTGCGCGTCCAGCGGCGAATATCCTTGACTGTACGTTCCGCAGCTTCTTGATGGCGCACTGTTTTGTCTCTCATCGTCCACTCCTCTCGTGTGACGATGGGCCAAAAACTCTCCCTTACGCAATTCCCTCAATCTGTCCCATGAGTGCTGACGCCGGACACACTGTTCTGGTGAACGGCGAGATCATATTGCGTGATGGAAAATTCACACGCGTCGACGAGCAAGCGATCCTCGACGAAATCGCGAGTGCTATGGACCGTCCGTCGAGCGAGGAGGAAATCGCCCTGCGACAAATGGCAAGGACCCTCATGCCCCACATCAAGAGCTTCTACCATGGTTATCCAGACCACCAAGGCGTCGGCCTGCGCGATCCCATGTAAGCCGGCGAGTCCGAGTTATCTGTTCCTGTCAGGACCGGGGGGCGGCGATAAAGCTAGAAAATTACGAGAAGTTATAATCATGCGCCCAATTCTAATTTGATCCGATGTGTTCTCCCTCGGAACATATTTGATGCTGCACATTAATAAATGGAGATACTCGTCTCATGAAGTTTGACCTGTTGCTCAAGGGCCAAGTCGTAACGCCGGAGCGGATTCTGCCCGGCTATGTTGGCGTAAAAGATGGTCTCATTGCTGAGATAGGTGACGGCCTGCTGGAAGAGGATGCTCCAAAAGTCCAAGACTTTGGTTCTGCCTATATACTTCCTGGTGCTATCGATGGACAAACGCATTCTGGAAGTCAGGACGGTTTTGACGGTATCTTGCCAGCGACCCGGGCCGCTGCCATGGGGGGTGTGACGACGATAGTCGACATGCCGTACGATGTTCCAGAGCCCATTACCAATTCAAAAATACTGCAGGACAAAATCGACGTTGTTGAAAAAGACGCGCATGTGGATGTCGCCCTTTACGGGACAATCAGTAAACAAGGCGGCGTAAGGGAGATTCCAAATCTGATCGAAGCCGGTATTTGCGCATTTAAGTTTTCAACTTATGAAACGGATCCAAAGAGATTTGCGCGCATTCCGCCGCAAGATATGTGGGAGGCGTTCAAGAAAGTTGCGCCAAGCGGATTGGCGTGCGGCGTTCACAATGAAAATCAGGAGGTCATTGACGCAATTTCGCACAGTGTGATGGCAGGAGGTCAGGCTGATCCACTAGACCATAGCCGTGCCAGGCCGCCAATTTCCGAAACGCTTGCAATGGCGGAAATTTATGAGCTCGGTGTCGACACAGGGTGTCGCGCGCATGTTGTTCACTGTTCCGTGGATCGTGGCTTCGAAATGTGCGAGTCTTACAAGGAGCAGGGTTACAAGGTCAGCATAGAAACATGCATCCAATACTTGAGTTTTAGTGAAGACGATCTGGGTGAGTTGGGAGCGCGGATCAAACAAAACCCGCCTATCAGGGGAAGTGGTGAGCGAATCAAACTTTGGGATCGGGTGCGTAATGGACAAATAGATTTCATTTCGTCTGATCACGTCGCTTGGGATATTCAGAAGAAATCGAACAATGACTTTGCGAAGAACGCCTCGGGTATGCCCGGCTTGGCGACGCTGCTTCCAGCCTTCTATTCAGGTTGTTGTGAGAATGGGCTTTCGATCACTCACGTGGCGAAACTACTGTCTGAAAATGTAGCAAAACATTTTTGCATCTATCCACAGAAAGGCGCCATAGAAGTAGGCAGCGACGCCGACTTCGCGATACTAGAAGTCGAGCCCTATGTCTTTGATGAAGCGACAATCGCTGCCGACTCGAGATGGAGTCCGTTTCACGGTAGGCAATTTGCGGGGCGCGTTTCATCAACGTTTCTGCGAGGCAAGCAGATTTGGAATGGCCAAGAAGTGTTGGGTCCTCCTGGTTTCGGTCAGTTCGTCAAACCATCGATGAATTCTAAGTCAATCGGGAGATCTTAATGCAAATCCAGAAGCAAAGATTGTGGTCGGGAGTTGAGAAACTTGCTTCTTCGTTTACGATTCCGGATGCGCCCTATACGCGACGCGCGTTTACAGAACAGTTTGACTTAGCCAGAGAGTGGCTTCGTACGCGCTACAAGGATGCCGGACTTAGTGTATCTCTAGATATTGGCGGCAACTTAATTGGAAAGCGTGACGGAACCGATGCTGGCTTAGCACCCATAATGACGGGATCCCATATGGATACTACACCAAAGGGTGGGCGTTTTGATGGTATCGCCGGGGTACTGGCAGGGCTGGAAGTTGCGGAAACATTGAACGATCACGGCGCGCGATTGAGGCACCCGCTTGAGGTGATCGATTTTCTCTCAGAAGAACCTAGTGAATACGGCGTCTCGTGCATTGGGAGCCGTGCCCTCGTCGGTAAACTTGAGCCAGATATGCTCGACAATATGGCGCCGGATGGGACGCTGCTGAGGAACGGTATCGACAAAGCTGGCGGCGACTCAAATTCGTTAGCCACCGCAATTCGAGACAAGAACAGTATTGCTGGCTTTATCGAATTGCATATTGAACAGGGGCCGGTTCTTGAAACAGAAGGACTTGAAATCGGGATCGTAACTGACATTGTTGGCATTACCCGCGTGGATATAAACGTCATCGGCCAGGCTGCCCACTCCGGTACGACGCCGATGCATCTTCGTCGCGATGCACTGATCGGCGCTGCCAAAATAATTGATAAAATTGAAAGTAGCGCCCAAGAACTAGCGAAAGGGGAAGCTTATCTCGTGGCTACGATCGGGCGGCTGTTTGTAATTCCCAATGGTTCCAACGTGATTCCCGGTAAAGTCGACATGACTATGGAAGTCAGAAGCAACAACATGAGCGTGGCAGCTAGTTTTGTAGACGATATTCTCAAGTATGCTCGCGACGTCTGCACTGACAGGGAGCTTGAATTTTCGTCACATGTGGTGAGCGATTCACCGATCATGGTTTGTGACAAAAATATTCAGGGCGTTATTCACGAGGCATGCAAGGCGTCCGACTATTCCTATAAATACATGCCAAGTGGGGCCGGACACGATGCGTCTTATATTGCGCAAATCGGACCATCTGGAATGATATTCATTCCATGTCTGAATGGCCGCAGCCATTGTCCGGAAGAATGGGTCGAGCCAGAACAATTGGCAACGGGCGCTCAAGTTCTCTTAGATGCTATTCTTGCTCTTGATAGACGATAGCACGGTTGTGCGTACCAAAAACTCTATCCACCGTGAAAAGCTTTTAATTTTATATAGAAGGTGTCGGTCTGTATCCGCTGGAGGAGCAGTCCAGTCCAGAGCAAATAAAGACGAATTCCTGCCCGTGATTTGAACCGGTGACGATTGGCTTCGACGCCAAACTGAACCGGCCTTGTATCGTCTGTTATGCGCAAAATATTCCCTGTTCGAGGCTGTAACAGGGAAACCAATTTCCCTGTTAATTGTGTAGGAAATTTGTGCGTAAGCGCCTGACATTATTATATGACTCAGCCCCCATTTCGCCCAAAAAGCCAAGTTTTTAGATTTTTCCCTGTTTTTTCCCGTGTATCAGGGAAGTTAGATAGGGGCGGAAGTTTGCGATCTGTTAATCACCGTTTACCCAAGCGCGGGCGTTCGAGACCCCAGCAGAAAGGGGCGGACGGTGTGTTGCATCGATCGATTGAATCCGCAGTTCTAAGCAGACGTTTATACATCTGTGTTTGGATGTCCGCCTTGGCGTAGAAAGCGGACCTCGCTCTGACACTTCCGAGCCGCTATATGAGTCACTTCCTGTTAGGTGAATATTGGTAGGCCGGTCTTGCACATACGCGCTTGGATCCAATCTGGCTGCACTTTAGATGTCGCGCTACAGTGCTCCCCCACTCTGTATGCCCTAGGGCTCTTACTGCTAAGGATTTCCCTTAATGCCGCAACCGAACTTTCTTCTCTTTATCACCGATCAACAGCGCGCTGACCATCTTGGTTGTGGAGGTAATGGCGTCGTCCGGACTCCGAATATCGACTCAATCGCAGAGAAGGGGTTGGTCTTCGACCGGTGCTACGTTGCGTCGCCGTTGTGCCAGCCCAACCGCGCGACGCTTGCCACAGGACGCATGCCATCGGTCCATGGAGTCCGTAAGAATGGGATACCACTTTCGCTCCGGACAACGACATTTATGGACCTGCTGCGTGCTGCAGACTACCGGACCGCATTGATAGGAAAAGCGCATTTACAGAACGTGAGTGACATGTCGGTCGAACATAGCAACTCAGACCGAGATAACTATCATCGCCCGCCAGCGGAGCTGGCAGAAGCAATTCAGGACGAGCGTACCGGACACGAGTATGAGGTGGAATTGACGCGCCTTTGGCGACAGCGGCCGGATCGACACGTCAATCTACCCTACTATGGGTTCGAACACCTAAGACTGTGCTCAATGCACGGCGATTTGGTCGAGGGTCATTACACACGGTGGCTCGCTGAACGATGTGCCGATGTTGACGCACTCCGGGGAATCGACAATGCGATTCCCGACAATCGCTATTCGGCGCCGCAATGCTGGCGAACCCGCATGCCGGAGGAACTGTATCCGACGAATTACATAGCCGAAGAAACCATAAGGTTCTTGGAGGCGCACGCGAAAGACCACAAGGCCCAACCATTCTTTATTCAATGTTCTTTCCCTGACCCGCACCACCCCTTTACGCCGCCGGGAAAGTATTGGGATATGTACGACCCAGCTGACGTACCCTTACCCGTTTCATTTGACTAAAAAGTGCATGATGAGCTGCCAGACGATGCTGCTATCCGTTCGATCTACGACACGGGAAGAGCTAACCGGAACAGGTTCGGACCGACACCGGTATCAAGACGCGAAGCACAGGAAGTCATCGCTCTCAATTACGGTATGATTTCCATGATCGATGATGCTGTCGGTCGAGTCTTGACGGCGCTCTCGGATCTCGGGCTTAAAGATAACACCCTTGTCATCTTCACTTCCGATCATGGAGATTACATGGGGGATCACGGCGTTATTCTGAAGGGCGGCCTTCATTATCATGGAGTTAACGAGTGCCTTTCATCTGGTCGGATCCCGTTGACGGGAGCGGTACTGGACGTTCGCAACGACTGACTGGAACAATCGACATCGCGCCGACAATCCTCGACCGTGCGAAGCTGATGCCGTATAGGGGCATTCAAGGGCGTAACGCGATTTCGGGTCCGCGACGACAAGGTCTCGTGATCGAAGACTACGCGGGCGAAGCAATCCAGGGGTCAGGTATCAATGACGGAATGCTAACGTACATGACCGACCAATGGCGGCTCACCGTTTTTGAGTCCTCAAGTTGGGGACAGCTGTTTGACGTCCATGAAGACCCGGATGAGCTTAGCAATCTTTGGAACGATTCCCGGCACCAGTCCATCAAGCACGAGCTTATTTCTTGTCTGCTCAAGGACGTTACGGCCTTGAGAGACACGTCCGCCGCACGAACCGGGCCTGCCTGATCTCCGGGGATAAATAGGCCGGACACATGGCAGCACCCGACCAACATGCAGGTACCTCAATTTATCTCTTGCCAAATCGAAACCGTCCACACATGGGGATAGCCATGGAGCAGCACCAGAGGCGGCCCAGCGCCACCCATTTGCAAGTAGGGGTCTAAGCCGTTTGCCTTTACCTTCTCTTCTTGAAAGCCTTCAAACAATTGCTTCTCCCTTATCTAGGCGGCGGCCTCCGCCAGCGTGAGATCGAATTGGCGATCTGTCACAAGCGGGATGAGATGTGCGACAATCCCGTTCAAGCCAAATGCATATCGAGCGATTCAAATCATAAAGGAGAACTTCAGTGCCTTTCATGACTTTCCTAAAGGACGGCGCGACTGTCAGCGATATCATTATGGGCAACCTCGACCGTTACGGTCCTTTGTTAAGTACATTCGATCATGTCATGACACACGAGTCTGAGCTTTCGCGAGGCGAGCGGGAACTCATAGCGGCATACGTTTCAAGTCTCAACCAATGTGAGTTTTGCTATGGCTCCCACAAAGTATTTGCCGAGGCACAAGGTATGGACGCGGCTTTATTTGAAGACCTCATGACTGATATCGATCGCTCGCGGATCGATGAAAAACTGAAGACCCTTCTGCATTACGTCAAGAAACTTACGTTGACGCCGTCGCGTGTCGCTCAAGCCGATGCGGATGCTGTGACAAGCGCCGGTTGGTCAGAAAAAACTCTAAGCGATGCCATAGCGGTCTGCGGCTTGTTTTGTCTTATCAACAGGGTAGTCGATGGTCATGGCATTGAGGCACAGCCCATCGAGGACAGCCGGACTGCAGCCGAAATGGTCAAACAACATGGTTATTCGATGGATGCAGTACCAAACGGTGAAGCTTGAACGCCCATACCGAAATCCCGCGACGCTAAACTCTACTGACCTTCTGTCAGGGACATCGTCACGGTCTCGCCAGCGGCATTGGCTTGCTCCCAGGTTTCTCCCGGTTCATGTCCAGGCTCCAGGATGTCACAAAACTCCTCGCCGCCGCCTTCGGCAGCCATGCAAATCTGGTCGCCCTTAACTTCCCACGTTCCGCTGGCACCATTGCGAACGTAAGTGCCGTCTTCATTAAAAGCGACGATGACTTCTTCGCCGGACGCTTCGACAATCGTGAGAGTATTTCCCAGTAAAGATGTTGCTAGATTGTCGCTATAAGCCGGAAGCGATAAAGCGATAACGGCGACAGGTAGCACTAAGTATCGGATTTTTCTCATTTAGTATCTCCCGAGTAGACTTAGACAGGTCTTAAGCAGTAGGAATTGAGACGTTTAAATATAGTCATGCGTCAAGTGTTCGCAGTTCACGGCGCAATATTTTTCCAGTTGACGTTTTGGGTAAGTCATCAACAAATTGAACGGCGCGCGGCACCTTGTAAGCTGCCAAATGATCGCGGCAGTACGCAATGATGTCATCGGCGTTTCCCGTTATGCCCGCTTTGAGGACGACGTAGGCTTTGGCAAGCTCTCCTTTCACATCGTCTTGGACGCGTCCAACGGCGACCATCGCGACGGCCGGGTGGCCAGCAACGACACGTTCGATCTCAGCCGGATAAACGTTGTATCCAGCTGTCAGAATCATGTCCTTCTTTCGATCGACGATGAAGTAATAGCCATCCTCATCGGCATAGGCCAAGTCCCCTGTGTGAAGCCAACCGTCAGGTTCAATCGTTTCTTTGGTCGCGGCTTCATTGCCATAATAGGCCGTCATAAGGTGAGGACCTGCAGCCATGAGTTCACCGACTTCGCCCGCCGGAAGCGTCTCGGAAGCATTGTCGACGGCGCCAATTCGCAGCTGAGTATTGGTTAGGGGAATGCCAATCGAGCCGTGGCGGTTTTTTCCGCCAACTGTATGCGTACTTCCCAGTCCCGCCATTTCCGTCATACCCCAAAGCTCTATTAGAGGGCATCCAAAACGCTCTTCGACTTCTTCCATTTTAGCCACGGGCATAGTTTGGCCGCCGACCGTGCAGCGGGTGAGCGAGGACAGGTCATAATCATCGAGCGTCGGCTCACTCAACAAATAGAAATACATGGTCGGCACACCCTCAAACATGGTCGCCCGATGTTTTTGTATATCCTGCAATATTGTTGGCGCATCAAACGCAGCATGTAGTACAAGCGTGCCCCCCTTCAAAAACATGCTGTTCATCACCACGTTGCCGTAAACGTGAGGACACGGCAAAGCGCAAACGACAAGATCATCTTCCGTCTGGGCATGCATCTGCGCGGTCATTTCAGCATTCAGCAGGACACTTTTGTGGGCCAACATGGCGCCTTTGGGATGGCCTGTAGTGCCGGACGTATAGGCAATGGTACTAAGCGCTGAAGCACTTGTCGCAGGTGGATCGTCAATACTTGTCCCGCTATCGATTAGCGCGTCAAACGCGCGCGCATTTTGAGGCAAGTTTCCATCAAGAACGATGAGCTCTTCTGCGGGTGTTGTCTCAGTGATATCGGCAATCGCTTTGGCCTTACTCGACGAAGCAATGACAGCGCGCGCACCGCAATCTTTAACGACGAAAGCTACTTCATCGGGCGTCAGCATCATGTTGATGGGATTGATGACGGCGCCTACTCGCAAAGCGGCAAAGTAACTTACAATCCATCGCCAGGAATTTTCCGCGTAGAGTGTAATGCGATCACCTTCACCGATTCCCAAGTCAGTAAGGCCGCCAGCCAGCCTCGCTGTTAGCTGTTCAAGCTCCACATAGCTCAACGTTCGGTCCGCCGTCACGAGTGCCGTCTTGTCACTAAAGCGTGCAGCAGCGTCGTGCGTTAGTTGTCCTAAATTCTCAAGCACGTGGCAGTTCCTCACTTAACTTGAATTAATTCCAACTGAGACTTGAGCTTTGACTTAGCTCAAGATAGATCCTTCGGCGGTCTGACGAACACTTCATAGACATTGACCCCCACGGGCTGGCTCACGGCAAAAAGCACAGCCCGCGCCACATCGTCTGCACTTGCAACGATGGCACTGGCTCGCTCGTGAATTTCAGTAATCTGTTTCTCGCTTAATAGGTTGCCTTGCCTAAAATTCGGGTCCATTCCGAAGTTTTCAAGAAACTCGTTCATCATCTCATCTGGAAACGTGCGAACAAAATTTGTCATGATCACGCCGGGTATGACGTTTACGAGACGGATGGGATCATCCTCAAGTTCGGCCCGCAGGGACGAAGCCAAACTATGAATGGCCGCTTTGGTCGAGCCGTAAACGCCTGTTTTTTCCGAGCGTCCCGCTACGGAACCAATGAGAATGATGTGTCCAGAAAAGTCTCCCTTTCGCATCACCCGAATGGCCTCTTGGGCGCCAACCAGTGTCGACAAGACATTGACTTCGTACATTTCGCGCCAAAGCTCGGGATCGCCATCGATGAGTGTGCCGACATATTCAATGCCGGCGGCATTGACCATGATGTTGAGCGTTCCCGTGTCGGCAACGGCTTTCTTAACGAGGCTTTTTAGGGCCGCGTGATCACGAACGTCTAATGACTCACCCGTCGCCTGTCCGCCTTCGCCGGTTATCTCCCGGCATACACTTTCAACGCGCTCCAGTGAGCGCCCGGCAACAAAGACATGGGCCCCACTTTGTGCAAAGCGGAGCGCTACGGCGCGGCCGATCCCACTCGAGCCCCCGACGACGACGGCCGTTTGTCCGCTCAGATCGGCAATAACCTCACCAGACATCGCGCCGAACTCCATAAGTAGTTGGGATCAATACGAGAACAAAACACTCTGCAAGCGGGGTAATTAAACTCGGGTTTCTTCGCTTGTTCCTTGATACCAGACGCCAAGGCCGAACCGCTCCCTACCTATCCTGCCGTTGTGCCTTTGGGCCCTGATTCCCGCTCGGATAATCGGCGGCGTAATTCTTGCTGCTCAGCCAGACCTATAGGAAAACGCCACATCAGTAGGATGCCGACGATAAGCGCTATAATCGGAAATACAACAAATGTGTAACGCAACGCATTGATCGCTTGAGTGCCATTTTCTCCTCCTGCCTGATAACCCAGCCCTTCAAGAACAGGATATGTGATGAGTGCTGCGGCATAGCCAATCTTGCTGGTCAGCGTCAACAATGCGTAATACAACCCCGCGCGTCCGGATCCCGACTGAAGTTGATCGTAATCGGTAATGTCGGCAGTAATCGCGCGCAGCATGGTGTTAATGCCGTTGAAGACAAGCCCTGAGAGCATGATCAGGATGGCAAAACCAATGACATCTCCTGGGCCTAGAAGGAGAAACCCTGTCGTCAGGAGCAGCATGGCGAACTGACATACAATAATCGCATTGTGTTTTCCTATCCTGTAACTCAACCGCACCGTTAGCGGTACACCAAGCAATCCGGCTGCGAAGAATCCCAGTAAGATCACCGTCAGCCAACGAGGTGCTTGGATGACATCCATGACAAAGAAAACATAGAGCGCGCCCATGACGCCGCCGGGAATGCCAACGACTAAATCGGTCGCAAGCACGCGCCGCATCGGGGCATTTTGAAGAAAAACCCTTATGCCTTCGCGCCAATCTAACGCTTCATTTCTTTGATAGGGATGCTCAGGAACGACCGACACGGCCAAACCGACTGTTAGCGGCAGCAAGACCAGCACGTACATCCCCATTACGGCAACTTTGTCGCCGAGAGAGGTTTCTCCTCCAATTAATTCAATAGCTGCCGGTAACCCTAATACCGTCAACATTCCGAACAAATGAAAGAATTCGCGCGATCCCATAATGCGCGAGCGTTCATTGTAGTCGGCCGAAAGTTCCGACGCCCACGAATATTGCGAAAGTGTCGCCATGGTGTAGCCGATATAGAGCACCGCGAGCCAGAACATCAGATATAGGGCTGACGCGTTTTCACCGATAAAAGGGCGCGGGATAAAGACCATCGTTACAGTCAGCAAAAGCAAGGGAACGGACATGACAAGCTATGGCCGTCTCCTGCCCCAGCGAAACGGAACGCGGTCGCTCAATATACCAAGGACGGGATCGGTAAAAATATCCCATAGCCGGGCAAATATAAAAACACCACCGACAACGCCAAGGCCCAGCCCCATTTCGGTGCCATAGAAGGGCGGTAAATATACCGTAATCGGTGAATAGAGTGCCGCAAGCGGCATCGCAGGAAGGGCGAAAGCAATGAGCCGGGACCAGCTAAGGCGCGGAAGATCCGTCATGCTCTGAGTTGCGCCCTATCGCTCGAAGAAAATTCGCGGATATCGGAAGCGGCGAAAGTTGCTGGCTGCAAAGAATCGATTTCGATTGATCAAGGCGTGCGCACACTGTCATCGATGACTTTGTAGGCGTGGCGCACCATGACTTCTTGATCGGAAAGCTGCATGTGCGAGAGTGCGCCTGTCGCCAAACCTTTTTGAACATTCTCTACTTGCGCCCAATCTTCTCGGATCAGATCGCGCGTGAAAATCGCCGAGAATTCTTGACTAAGTCTCTCGCCAAAAGAGCTTGGCACCAGTGTGTGTAAACTGGTCTCCCAAATTGTTTCAGTAACGGTGACCGGCAAATACAAATGAGTGACGAACCAGCTAGGGCCCATGAGAAGTGCAAAGTTAGGGAACATGATATTTGTATCAAATCCCCAGTTTTCCGTTTGCCCGGGATTGAGACATGACGGCATGGCTTGATCGGTGGCACTCTGAAGCACCGTAGCCGCATGGCGCGCGACAACCGCCTCTGCCGGGGTCGGCTGGTGTTCCGGATTGGCGCAGAGAGACGTCGCCCGGTGACGGCCAAACAGTCGGATTGAGGGAAGATGCGCTAACGGATTGTTGTCTGAAACGTGAGAGTCGGGAGCAGACGCCTTGTGAACGTAGCGGACATGATAGGCCTCCGCGCCAATGTCCATACAGACTTTCCAATTGGCTTTGACTCGGGCGGCATATCGCCCCGCAAGAACCGTCTCGTCGAACGGAAAATCGGCAAACGCGTCGTAAAGTCCGTCAAGTGACTCCTTTAACGTTTCTTTTGGCTCGGGCGACAAGTTTACAAAAATAAATCCGTTCCAAATTGTAAGGGAAATAGATTTCAGCCCCATGCAGCTTTTATCGAGCAAGGGAAATTGATCTTGATCAGGCACACCACCGAGCTGCCCAGAATTGTCATAGGTCCATCCATGATAATCACAGACAAGCCTTTGGCCTTTGCCCCGTTGTTCCCTGATGAGCCTGTTGCCCCGATGCACACATACATTATGGAAAGCGCGAACCTCGTCATCCTTGTCGCGCATCACAATGACGGACGCTTGAACGTTGGGAATTTCCTGAACAAAGTAACTGCCTTTATCGGGCAGCTGATCGACGCGGCCGACTTGTAACCAAGAGCGGCGAAAGACACGATCGCATTCCAACGCAAAATATTCTGGCGACGTGTTGGGCTCAATGGGGACAGGATCTAAGCCCAAGAGATCGTCATGCTCTGTGTGTTGTCTATTCTTGGCCGACACACTCATATTTCGATGCCCGTACTTTTGCTACCAGGTTTGCTCGCCGTAATCTTCGCGCGGGGGTGTGCAAATCGCCAGCAGCAGAGTCTCTTCGTCATCGGAAAAAATTCCAGAGTGCTCCACGCCACCGGGCACGATGATGATTTCACCTTCGCGAACGACATATTCTTTGCCGTTGGCATAGAGATATGACGTTCCTTTGAGCTGGATTGCAATTTCTTCGCCGTGACTATGAGGTACATTGGGAAACGTACTGCCTTTTCCCTTGGCAATTTTGAAGAGAGCGACGCTCACGTCGTTGCCAAACGTATGTTTCATATGGGCGACGCCTGGCACGACCTCGCGGCTGAATTTATCGTCGTTGAACCGGATGACCGTAGGTTCCTTGAGTTCTTCACGCATAATGGTTCTCCGCAATTCGAATGCCGGTTGTCCAGGATTTATGACTCTATTTTTGGGGGCTACCCTACCCGACCTGTTGTGATCGACTTCGGAGCATGCCGCCAGAGAAGGGGCATTTCAACGGCAATTGTGAGGCGACTCCTGTTGTCACTTGCTTAGAAGTTGACATGGCCCATATCGCATCGAAAGCGATTTTGAAGTTGGGGATTTAGCTCAGAAGTCGTGAGCCAGAAATTCTTCCAACTGCACTGTGAGGTGGGCTAACGCCTTGGTCATATATTTTTCTATCATTTTAATTGAGACGCCAAGTTCGGCGGCGATTTCTGCATGGGAACAATTTTGCATGCGGCACATGATAAACACGCGCCTGCACCGCGGCGTTAGTTCATTGATTGCAACGCAGTAAGCAGACCACCACTCTTTCCCATAGAGCACCCGCTCTGGTGTTGGATCGCTTGACCGCATCTCCCATTCACCGGAAACCGTTTCAAGCGACGTCTCCTTTATGCGACGCTTTCGATAATAGTCTTGAACGATGTTATGAGCAGTTCGAAATAGAAAGGCGCGGGGGTTTTCGATTCGGGCCGGCCGATGAACTCGGCACATGCGGAGGAAAACTTCCTGACTGGCGTCGGCAGCGTCACTTACGGAAGGAAGGCGGCGGCGGAGATACGCACCAAGCTCCGCTTCATTCGACCGGACCAAGTCCTCGACGAAGTCTGTCAGCCCATCTTCGGTGGCGAGCGCGTGTCTGCCCATGCAGAACCTCCCCCTCCGAGCCCATTCTTCGCGGGCCTCCAGAGCATTATTGTCGACAATTATGACCGTGCGCCAGCTGGGAGGCAAGAAAGTTCGGGGCTAATCGGACTAAGCGAGCAAAGCGCGTGAATGGACGTGGTTTAGGTAGGGCAAGCACCGTTTTTGGCGTCTTTTTCATTAGTTTATGAACCCAAGCAAAGCACAACTTTCAGTCGCGCCGTCGACGACCAGATACCATAAACAAAATAAGGCTTTAGGATGAGTGATCCGCCATCGGCCGATCAAGACGTTATGCGTTGGGCAAAGCAATATCAGGAACTGGGCACGGGTCCGGTTTCGACGAGACCCTATACGTCCCCCGACTATTTGGCCGACGAAGTTGACTATATTTTACGCCGCACGTGGCTCAATGTTGGCACCGCGGAAGACCTTCCGGACGCCGGCAGTTTTCGCGTTCTCGATCTCGGCGCACTCAATCTGTCCGTTATTCTCGTACGCGGGATGGATTCGGAAATTCGTGCGTTTCACAATGTGTGCCGGCATCGCGCCAGCCGCCTTGTGCGCGAAGTAAGCGGACGGGCTCCCAATTTTTCCTGCGGGTATCACGGCTGGGTTTATGACACGGCCGGAACTCTCGTTCGTGTTCCCGGCGAAGAGCAGTTTGAAGGACTGAACAAAGCCGACTGCGGCCTCAAAGAAATTCCTTGCGAGCTGCGGTCAGGATTCATCTTCATCAACTGCGCTGAACAGCCGGACGAGACCTTAGCCGAAACCCTCGGCGAAATGGCGGAAACATTCGAGACTTACCCGTTCGACGAACTGAAAAAGATTGTGACCTATACGGCGGAGGTCAATGCCAACTGGAAAGTGTCGATGGACATTGCCAAAGAGCCGTATCATTTCGCGTTCGTGCATCGAAAGTCGATTCCCGACTCCCATATTGGAGCCGGAGACGAGCTGGCCTTTTTTCCGGCCATCCGATTGTTCAAACGGAATAGGTCCGCAACCATCGCCGCCAATCCGTCTCACAACTTAAGGCCGTCGGAAGAGATTGCTTACGAACAAATGTCGACAATTTTGCAGGGCGGCGAAGCGGCGCCAAAACTCGCCCCATGCCTCAATCCCGACCGAGTTAAGAATTGGGCGTTCGACGTCCATGTTCTGTTTCCCAATTGCGCCGTGCTGCTGGGGGCCGGATGGATGGTGGTGCATAGGTTTTTGCCTCTAGCGATTGACCGGACCCGATGGGAAACTACCATGCACATGACGCCGGCCCGAAATGCGGGCGAAGTCATCAGTCAGGAATTTTCAAAAATACTGACTAGAGATTTGCTGCGAGAAGATTTGGCGACGGTTCAAAATAACCAATCAGGCCTTCAATCGAGTGCTGTTTCCGAAATCTGGTTAGGCGACGAAGAGATCATGTTACGCCACGGCGCTGACGTGATCGAAAGATTACTGCAAGAGCGGCGCGGACCGAACAATTCTTAAACGAACATATTGAGCGGCAGAAGCCGCTAACGACGGAGCCAAAAAAATGTCTCAATCCTCACGTCTCGCCATTCGCAACGCCAGAATTATCGATGGCACGGGCCGTGCGCCTCTTGAGCGCCAGGTCATCCTGATCAAGGCGGGCACAATAGAAAATATTTTACCAGATGCGGACAATCTCGAATTCAATGCGACGGAAATTGATGCCTCTGGCAAGACGATCATTCCCGGTTTGATCGATATGCACGCCCACCTTATCAGTGGCGGCTTTGACACCATCGTCGATGCCAGTGCGTCATACGAAACAGACGTGCAGGAACGCGTGCTGCGCCAAATGCTTTATTGGGGCATCGTCGGCGTACATTTCTCGGTCCAGCCGATTAAGAACGGGCTGTGGTTGCGCGAAGCCTCGGCCAACGGCGACATTGAGGGCCCGCGGCTTTACGTCTCGGGGCCTGGTATCACGGCTCCCGGCGGCTGGGCGGGGTCGAACGAACCGGACGCGCGCATCGAGCTCACCACCCCGGATGATGCGCCCGACGCAGTCGCACGCCTGGCAGATAGCGGCGTCGATTTCATCAAACTGTTTTACGACTCCATGTGTTGTGCCTTTCATGAGGCCATGCCAAAGCTCGAAAAGCCCGTTATGGAACGCGTCATTGCCGAAGCGCATAAGCACGGACTTCCCGCGGCCACTCACGTTTATGAATTGGAAGGACATCGCGACGTGCTGCGCGCGGGCGGCGACATTCTCTATCACTCGGTCGTCACCGGCGACATCGATGACGACTATATTGAACTCGCGCGCGCCAACGGCGCGTTCTATGTAGCCACATTGTCAATCTATAATGATACCTTTAACCCTGATGCGGTGCGCGAATGGACCGCGACCAATTGGGTGCAGGACAGCGTGCCCAAAGTCACCCTCGAAACCCTCGACGTCGGCGGTCCCCTTGACGGTTTTGAAAGCTTTACGCGGCGTGACAACATTGCGCGCCAACTCCCTACCATCATGAACAATATGAAGCGCATACATGATGCGGGCATTCCGTTCGCCGTTGGTCCGGACACAGGCGTGCCCGGTGCCTTTCCGGGACTGAGCGTCCATCGCGAACTGGAATTGATCGTGGCGTCCGGCGTGCCGCCTATGGCCGCGATCACGGCGGCGACGGGCACTGCGGCCGCCCGCGTCGGCGAGCCGCTGCTCGGCACGTTGGAACAGGGCAAGAGCGCCGATCTGTTGATTCTGTCGGACGATCCGCTCGCGGACATTCGCGCCACGCGCTCGATCGAGACCGTAATCAAACAGGGCGCCGTTATTGATCGCGACGCGTTGTTGTCTAAGGTCCTCGCAGCCGACGCCGCGTAATCTGAGGAGAGTCGTTCGTGTCGTCCAGCGTGTCGTTACCTTCTGCTTTTGTAAAGCTTGAGCCCTTCGCTGAAACGTGGGCATTGGCCAGTGAGGCTGAGCGCAACCAGGTGCGTCGCACATCGCCCATGGCGGACTTGGAAACGTTCTATGACGCCATATTGCCTGAGATGCGCCCCATCATTGCCCATTTGAATGAGTTTGTGCTGGACGATATGCCTATGGCGGAACAACGGCTGTTGCAAATGGCACAATCATTTATGGAAGTGGCCATCGCAATCGAGATGTTCAAGGAACCGGACGAGACCGGCGCCTTTCCGGCCGAGCACTACGCCATCGAAGAGGCCGGCGCCTAATCATTTATCACATCGAATTGTAAAACGAGGGAGCGAAGAATGTCGGACAAGAAAAAGTGGTATTTTAAATCGAAGGAAGACGGCATTTACCGCAAGCTAACGGACACCATTTCGACGCGCATTTTCGTCGGCGAAAATGCCATGTTTTCGCTGGCCGATGTCGGACCTCATACCGAACCGACCATCCATAGCCACCCGGAAGAACAATGGGGCATATTGATGGAGGGGGAATGCATCCGTATTCAAGACGGTGAAGAGGTAGCCATGACCAAAGGCGATTTTTGGCTCACCCCTGGCAACACGCCCCATGGCGTGCGTACCGGCGACAAAGGCGCGGTCATCCTCGACGTCTTCAGCCCGCCCCGCGGTGAATACACCAAACCCGGCGAAGGGTTGGCGGCGAAGAAACATTAGATCATAGCAATTCCAAAACTTGCTGCGCGGCACGATGGCCGTGGCCGATGGCGCCGGTGATGTGGGAAAAGCCGTCGAGGTCGGTATTAGCGTAGGCGATGCGGCCGTGAAGAGCAGCTGCTGTTTCCCGCGCGCCGTCGGACAGAAAGCCCGGATCGGGAAAGGTATAGCCGTGACCCCAGCGGCTGACGGAGATCGCATCGATGCCGCGCGACGGGTCGAAGCCGTAGGGCCCGAGCACGGCCAACAGATCTTCACGGATCCATTGCTCGTATGATTCGAATGGTGTGTCCAAAATTTCTAGGCGCCCGCGCGAGGCTTGTGATTGGGGCACGTCTCCTGGAAAAGAATACGGCAGACTGAGTCCAAGGACTGTCGGTCTTGATGCATCCCGCTTCGGCGACCATCCTGCGTCATTCATTTTGTCGTAGGTGACCATCAAGCTTGCACGTGTCTCCGACATCATCGTTAAGAATGCCGGATCCGCTTTGTCTAAGGCTTCAGCGTTTCTTAAGGCAACGTTCGCCCAGACAATCGGCGCGTAAATAAACCTTCGAAGCGCTGATGCTTTTTTCTCGGGCAAGTCGCGCACAACATATTGAGTAACGAACGCGCCGCCCGCCATGATCATGGTTTTGGCTTGAAGACGTTCGAGCCTGCCGCGCTTCACATAGGTCACGGCCACGCGGTCGGCGTTTTCGCGCTCGCCGATGTGTTGAACATTCACGGCGGTTGACTGAAGCCGCAGCCTGATATTTCCAGAACTGTCCAGTTCGTTCAGATCAATGGCATTGCCGAGCGCCTCACCCATAACGCGATCACTTTTCACCGCATCTGGCCAAAGTAGGCGAAGAAACGCGGCCGCGGCGGCGGTGTTACCACCGGGGAAGCTGCGGATCTGGGGCGGGCCGCCGCCATATTGACGCCAAACCGCGGCCGCCGAGACTTGATCAGGAATTCCGAAAAATGCGGCAAGCTCCGGCACCATCCAGTCAAAGACGGCGGGCGACCATCCCCGTGACGCGACATAGTCCTTAAACGTCTGATCATCTAAAGAGGCAAGCTTTTCGGACCAGTTGTCATCTACATAAAGGTCGCCGGCCTCTTGTAGGAACGTGAAGTAGCCTGCTTGCACTTCTTCTGGAATAGGGGCCTCTAACAAACTCTTATGAAGCGCGAGTTGCCCCGTTTGATCGTCAGGGCGCACGACGCTGAACCCCTTATCCATGTTGGGCACGGTAAATGCGTCGGCCCAGGGTACTACTTCGCGGAAGAGATCCATCGCGCTCTCGGATGCGGCTAAGCCCGGGGTCGGAACTTGGCTTACGATCGAGCCTTGGGGCGCCAGTAATTCTTGGCCGGCAACTTTGAAGACATCCATTTTTGCCGCGCCGCCGGGGACATCATGGTTCTCGAGAATGAGAACTTTGAGATCACGGTCCCCATCACGCTTGATCGACGCGGCCGCGGCCAAACCGCTCAGGCCCCCGCCGACGATGACCACGTCAAAAAGCTCGCCGGTGTCTTGCGCTGGCAGATTTTCTCCGTCAAACGCGCCGTCCCTGAGAGCGTGACCCACGTCGAAAACGTTCTGATCATTGCCGCCCCATTTTTCGCGCCTGGGCCAAATCCGGCTCATGGCGAACGCCTGGTGTGGTGCCACGGCGCCGCCCCACGTCGCCAAGGCGCTCAGCGCCACGCCATTGAAAAAGTCGCGGCGATCGATGGGCTGATCGAGCCCCAATAATCGTCTGTATGCAGATGTCGTCTTCTGGTCGGGCATTGGTTGTCCGTTTTTAGTGGCCGAGGGCGCAACCGTCGCGGCGGCCATCTGATACGCCCTGTAACGTTCCATGTTCAGGATGAAGCAGCACGGCCTGACCACCGCCAAAAAAGCCGTCACTGCCGACAAGCGTGTGGCCGCGCTCCACCAAACCGCCGCCCGCTTTCGACGACAGACCGGGTTCCAAGCCGATGTCTTGCAAGTTGTCGTCGATGCGCCAGCGCGGCGCGTCGAGTGCGTTTTGCGGATCCATGCCAAAGTCGAGGAGGTTCGACAAAAATTGCACTTGACCCTGCACCTGCATATCGCCTCCTACAAAGCCAAACGCCATGACGGGACGATCTTCTTTTAGCAACATAGCTGGCAAGATTGTGTGGCGCGTTTTTTTCGACGGCGCGATGACGTTGACGTGGGCTGGATCAAGCGAAAAGCCGAAGCCGCGGTTCTGCAATAGAAATCCTGCATCGCCGGCCGTGAGCCCGCTCGCCCACGGCAAGAATAGACTGCCGATTAATGAAATCGCATTGCCGTCGTCGTCGGCCGCACAGACAAAAGCCGTGTCGCCGCCATTCGGCAATCCTGAGGTGGGGTGCGTATCCGATCGGCTCAAAATATTTTGGCTCAGTCCCTTGATGCGCTCAGCATCCAGAAACCACTCGGGCACAACCTTCAACTGATCCGTATCGGTAACATGCGTCGCAGCATCGGCAAGACCATGCTTGGCTGCTTCGATTTGAATGTGGGCCGCCTCTACCGAGCCGTAGCCAAGCGATCCTAGGTCAAAATGTTCGAGTATCGAGAGCGCTTCCAAAACAGCGACGCCCTGGGCGTTGGGCGGCAATTCCGCAAGTGTATGATTCCTGTAGTTCGCCTCTGCTGGCTCGACCCACTCGACTTTGTGCGCTTCGAAATCTGAGAGTTCGAGAAACCCGTTTTCTTCATGAGACGTTCGAATGATGGCCTCACCCAAAGGCCCGCCATACATTGCGTCACGACCGAATTTGGCAACCAATCGCAAGCTTGCGGCCAACTTTGGATTGCGAAACCGTTCGCCTGCGCCAAACGGCGCGCCATCAGGTTTGAGCCAGGTCTCTTTCGAGGCCCGTTGGCGGGCAAGGATTGGTGCCCCTAGGCCCCAGGTCACTGCCGTTTGGGGCGCGACGGCAAATCCGTCTTCAGCGGCGCGGATCGCCGGCTCGAAAATCCTTTGCCGGTCAAGCCGCCCAAAGCGCTCGAGCAATGCCAACCAGCCATCGACGGCACCGGGCACCGTGACGGAAAAAATCGAGTGAGGCACCATGTGCGGCTGGTCTTTGCCGAGGCGCTCCTGGATCGCGTCAAGTGACACCGACGCAGGCGCGCACCCCGACGAGTTAAGTCCTAATAATTTTTGGTTTTGCGCGTCATAGATGAGCGCGAGTACATCGCCGCCCAATCCAATTTGCATGGGCTCGGTTACGCTCAGGACCAATGCCGCGGTGACGGCTGCGTCGATCGCGTTGCCGCCGTCATCCAGCACTCGAACTGCTTCGTAAGCCGCTAGAGGCTGGCTCGTTGCGACAATGCCGCGGGACGCACAGACAATGGAGCGAGAGGCGCCAAACTGGCCGGGTCCGTCCGTCGCGCGTGCAAACACGAGCTTACCGCCGTCTTCTAATGAAATTCAGAATTAAGATCCGCTACCATTGGCTCGCATTTCGACGCGGAGTTTTTCAGTTGCAACCTTGTCGACAACACCGTCAGAGATCACAACGCCATAATTCTCGCGTGCTTTTTCGACGGACACCATTTCGTTTAGAATGTCTTCAACAAGGGCTTCCGGATCGCGGTCCAAAGGGTCGCCCCAACCGCCGCCGCCCGCGGATAGCACGGTCAAGGTTTCGCCGTCCTGACAGCGGTTCCAGCCTTCGTTACTGGACAATTGCTTTTCTTTTTCCGTTCCACGGTTGAGGTAACCCTCGTTCAGGCTACCATCTTTGCCGCCATTGAGACCAAAAGCCGGTATGACCGCGCCGTCGCCAAAGACAGAGACATCGGGAGATACGCCGCGGAACTCAATCGTATAGTCTACGCCGGTGCCGCCGCGCCTCTCTCCAGGCCCCCCGGTATCGCGAATATATTCATGACTGAGTGTCTTGATCGGAAAATTCATTTCGTCGGATTCGATATTCGGCACCAAAATGCCGTTGTAATTTGAAATTGGTGCAACAAATGAATCACCGTCGCGATGGGGGTAGCCGCCTCCGCCACCTAGGGCGCCAAAACACCAGCCGATAAACAGTTTATTTGTGCGCGGATCGATACCGCCATAACCTGCAGTAAACACGCTAAAGAACCCGCCCGGCACCCGCGACGGATCGCTTTCACCAAAGGCTTTAAGCACGGCGCCCATCATGGCGCAGGCAGGCGGCAACGTGCACATGCCGACCGCGGCCGGCTCGCGCGGATTGACCAGCGTGCCTTCCGGCGCAATGATCTTTATGGCGCGGAAAGAGCCACTATTGCGTGGAATTTTTCCCGACAGCGCCCAAAGTACGGCGACGACCGTTCCCGAGTAAGTAGTCGCCAAGGTGCAGTTTTTTGCACCTTCGGCTTGTGAATCGGTGCCCGTGTAGTCGACCGTGATGTCGTCATCACCTACGGTAATCGCAACGCGAAAATAGACGGGATCATTATTAATACCGTCATTGTCCATTGCGTATTCCGCTTTGTAGACGCCATTGGGCAATTTCCGTATTTCTTGGCGGCACTGTTGCTCGGACATATCGAGCACAGCCGAAATCACGCGGCGAATTTCATCATTTGAATTTTTGGCGGCCAACGCTTCTTGCAGTCTTTGTTTACCGACGCGGCAGGCACCGATCTCGGCCATCAAATCGCTCCACAAGACGTCCGGATCGCGCACGTTGAGCTTGATCGTATCGACGAGGGATTTGTTCAGCGTCCCGCTGTCATAAAGTTTGACAGGGGGAATACGAATACCCTCGGCAAAGATCGAGTTGTGACGGGCATTCATGCTGCCCGGCGTCGGACCGCCGACATCGTGATGGTGAGCGCGGGCAACGGTGAAGAACAAGATTTCTCCCCGAATGAAGACGGGCATGACCACGGTCATCTCAGGCAAGTGATTGCCGAGCCGGTATGCGTCATTCATCAGAAATACGTCGTCTTCGTGAATCTCCTCCATAGGAAAGTCGGCGAGCACTTCGGTGGGCCCAAATCCGCCCGCCGCGCCAATGATGGGAATACCGGCGAGCTGTGCAATTTGATCGCCTTTCCAATTGGTCACGCTACAGGCGAAATCATTGGCCTCGGCGAAGATCGGCGAGTGGCTCGACTTGCGCATAGTGACGCCCATTTCGGAGGCGATCGAATCCAGCTTGTGGGCCATTACCGATAAGGCGATCAGATCCGCAACATCGCTGCTCGGGCGCTCATCGGCGTCAATGTTTGCTGCAATGGACATGGGTAATTCCTCAGCCTCGATCGAGCTCAATGATAATATTCTCTTCGCCGTCTACGAAGGCATGATCTCCCGGCACCAAAACAACTGTCGTATTCGACCTTTCGACAATGGCGGGGCCGGTAAAACGATGACCAGCACTAAGCTTCTGACCGTCATAAACGGCTGCGTCCAAGAAACCATCGGTCGTACCAAAATAGGCGCGCTGGGACCCCTTCATACAATCCGAAGCATCTTCGCCGCCCAGCTTCTTAGTTTTCATCTCGAGTCGCGGGGTCTTGCCGATCGCCATCAACCGGCAATTCACAACTTCGGTTTCACGATCCAACATTTGATAACCGTGAAGCATATTGTGGCGATTATGGAATTCGGCAATGGCAGCGGTGAGATCTGGTTTTCCCTCGTTCATGACGGCGGGAATCTGGATGTCCCAATGCTGCCCGATGTACCTCATGTCGAGCGAGAATTCGAAGAAGCGATTTTTTGTCGGCACGCCATCCTGCTCCAAGCGCTCGACACCTTGGCGAACTAAGTCGTCAAATTCGTCGCCGAGTTCGTCGACGTCAATGTCGCTTGCTTTCGACAAAAACGTTGAAATGTAATCGTACTTGGCATCGGCTTGTAATCCACCGATCGCACAAAAGACTGACGATGCTTTGGGGACAATCACGCGACCCATCTCAAGTGAGCGCGCGAGAACGCCAGTGTGAATCGGTGAGGCACCACCGGCCGCGACCAAAGCAAACTCGCGAGGATCATATCCTTTTTGAACTGTGACCACGTGGATGGCATCGACCATATTGGAGTTGACGATCTCGAACATGGCCTGCGCGCCTTCTTCAACGCTCAACCCAAAAGGCTTAGCAATGTGTTCTTCAATCGCCTGCCGTGCGAGATCTGGCTTGAGCGGCATGGCCCCACCTAAAAAATAGTCTGGGCTTAAGAAGCCCAATACAAGATTGACGTCCGTAACTGTGGGCTCCGTACCTCCACGGCCATAGCATGCAGGCCCCGGAACTGATCCCGCCGATCTCGGTCCCACTTTCAATAAGCCGCTGTCGTCGATGTAGCCGATGCTGCCACCGCCTGCCCCGATCGTGTGAATACCGATCATCGGTAGAGAAATCGTGTAGCCGGCGATTTCCGTTTCGGCGACGAGTTGCAATTCTTTTTGTTGAATGAGGGTTAAATCGAAACTTGTGCCACCCATATCGGCGACAATGAGGTTTTCGTGGCCCACTGAATCGGCAAGCATCATGCCCCCGATGGCGCCTCCTGCGGGTCCGGATAGCAGTGCGCGCGCGCCGTGCTGGCCTGCTGCACTGGCCGTTGTCACCCCGCCATTACTTTGAATAACTTGGAATTCGTGCGCGAGCTGATTGTCGGCCAGAAACGTTCCAAGATTGGCCAAGTATTTTGACAGGACGGGGCCAACGAATGCATTCACGACAGTGGTGCACGTCCGCTCATATTCTCGTATTTGCGGTGAGATTTCATGCGACGCTGTCACAAAAGTATCGGGATAGCGCTCGCGTATCAGTTCAGCGGCTCGCGCTTCGTGCTTCGTATTCTTGAAGGAAAACAAAAAGCAAATGCCGATGGCGTCAATATCATGGGTTTCGACCAAGTCATCGACTTGCTCCATGAGTTGAGTTTCGTCGAGCGGCGTGTCGACAGCGCCGTCATAAAGAACGCGTTCGACAATACCGCGCCGCAAATAGCGGGGCACAATCAGCGGCGGCTGCGGCGTGAAAAAGTCCCACTGCCCCTTTCGATGACAGCGCCGCATTTCAAGTGAATCACGAAAGCCCTGAGTCGTCAGCAATGCGGTCTTGGCGCCGCGATACTGAATAACGGCGTTCGTCGCGACGGTCGTGCCGTGAACGAATTTGTCGGTATTCGACAAGAGCGAGCGCACATCCGTGCCTGTAAATTCCGCCACCTGTTCGAGGCCGGCACGAATGCCTTCCGCCGGGTCTTGCGGGATGGTTGGTGTCTTGAACATAGACACTTCATCGTCGACAACCACGGCAATGTCGGTAAACGTTCCACCGACATCAATTCCTAGGTGGTACATAGTGTTAACCCCAGTTTTCCGTTTATTTTTCGTTCTTTGAGGATACTAACTGGTAGACGGCAAGCACATCCAGCTCCCTACCGCACCACGTTAACGGCATCAAGCGGCCCGATAAGCAATTGCATCCACTTCCAATGCGGCGGGCATGAGGAGCCTAACACAGACCGTCGAGCGCGCCGGGAGCTGTTCTCCAAATATCGTTTCATATGTAGCGTTAAAGCGAGGGAAATCCTCCTCTCGCGCCAAATAATTCACTGTTTTCACCAGATCTGATAGATCACCGCCGATTGTGCTCAATAACGCGCGAATGTTTTCATAAGACTGACGCGTATGTTCTTCGATGCCGCCTGGAACAATTTGACGTTCGGCATCAAACGGAAGCTGTCCGGAAATGTAGACAAATCCTCCGGCGCGAACCATCGGACTGTAAGGCGCGCGGCCGCCGCCGGGCATGCTTGGACGCTCGCCGAGCCGTTCGATTGTCATATGCACTCTCCATTAGACTCTAATTTTGAACTCAAAGCGGTGGGCGTCTTTTCGTCCAGTCAGTTGCTTGTTCATAAGAGGCGGCAACTTGCAACAGGAGAGCTTCCGATCCGTAAGGGCCAACGAATTGCAAACCAATGGGCAGTCCATCTTCGCTGTAGCCACACGGCACTGAAAGTGCGGGATGTCCCGTTAAAGCGAATGGTGCGGTGTAACTCAACAACGCACCGGCGCTTTCTTGGGGAATAATTCCGTCGGCCGGGAATTCTTCCAGCGACGGCGGCAGGCGCCCCATCGTCGGCAACAATAATATGTCGACGCGATCAAACAGAAGATCATAGGCACGCGTTACGGAAAGACGCGTCAAATGCGCCTTGGCGTAATCCATGCCCCGTACCGCGCCTCCTTGTTCCAAGAAAATGTGAAGCGCTTCGCTGTAGTCATCTGCGTGTTCGGGATAATAGGGCTGATGGGCCAACAGACACTCACCGACAAAGATCGTGCCCCATGCCTCAATCGCTTCCCCGATCATCGGTATTGATATGGCCTCAACGCTCGCACCCAAATTCGACAATTGATCCGCGGCCTGTTTTGCGGCCGCTCCAATTTCCGCATCGCTCGCCATGTCGAGCATGGACTCGGCAAGGCCAATCTTGATCGACGTGCAACCTTTGCCGAGTGAGTCCCGATAATTGGGCACCGGATCGCGCATCGACGTTGGATCATTGGGGTCTTCGCCGGCAATGGCGCCAAGGAGAATACTGACATCTTCGACGGTGCGCCCGATAGGACCAACGGCATCGAGCGTCTCGGCAAGCGGAAAGGCGCCGTGGCGGCTAACGCGCCCGTATGTTGGCCGCAGGCCCACGACGCCACAGGCACTTGCCGGATAACGCAAGCTCCCGCCTGTGTCCGATCCGAGGGTCCCGAAACAAAGACCCGCGGCGGCGGCCACGCCTGATCCGCTTGACGATTGACCGGTCCAGTGATTGGCATTCCATGGATTGCGCGGCGGCTCGATATCCGGGTGATAGCCAATGCCGGCAAATTCGGTCATCACGAGCTTTCCGACCAATACCGCACCGGCCGCGTCAAGGCGATCGATCACCGTTGCATTCTCAGCCGGAACATTGTGAGCAAGGATTTTTGATCCGCAGGTTGTTTTGATTCCCTTGGTGTCGATCAAATCCTTTGCAGCATAGGGCACGCCGTGTAGGGGGCCTTTGTAGGTACCAGCCGCGATGTCTTTTTCGGCTGTCTCCGCTTGCGCAAGCGCATGTGTCGCACTGACGGTAATAAAGGCATGAAGCTTTTGGTCAAGCGTCTCGATGCGTTCAAGTGTCGCCTGTGTTAGCTCTACTGGCGAGATGTCACGCTGTTTAATGAGGTCGGCAACTTCGGAAATTGTTTTACCATGAAAGGAATTGGCGTCCGTCATCGGATCGTTACTTCCCGATCCACGGCGTCTTAACCCATCCATCACCGTAAGGACTCATGATCTGCATGCGAAGGGCGACCTTTGCGAAACGCCAGTCGTCACCAACTTTAACGAGATCATCGTGATAAACGCCGGCAATCCAAACGGGCTCCTGGCCTTCACCTGTCGCAGCAGGCATCGTAGCCAACTGCCAAAGATACCATGTGCCGTGGGCCGATTGCGCGTCGTCGGACAGTTCGATCTGCGGTGACACCATATAGTGAATGGCCCAGGGGATGATGTCGTCAGCGCCTTTCAAAAAAGCTCTGATCTCCTCTTGGCCGTGATAGCTGCCATATTCTTCGCCGATATCGAATACCGCGTCCTTGGTGAAAAGATTGACCATGCCATCAATATTGTGAACCGGATCGCAATAACGCGCGTATTGGGCTTTGACGTTGCGGATTGCTTCAAGGGCTTCAAGACGCTCTACCCGGCGCCTTAAACTTTCCAGTTCACTGGAGTCCGGCATGGCACATCCTATCCTCAGAGTGAAATTGAAATTGGAGCCGGTAGTTAAATTTCCGGCGGTGTCATGTTTGGAATATCGACGCGGGGCAAACGTTTGGGATCAAAACCGTCAACAACACCCGGCTGCTTAAACAGTTCGACTGCCGGGGCCACTTCACAATACGACAAAGTAAGATGAAAGAGCGGCTTGAGAATATCCGGAAGTGAGTCCGGGCTGTAGTCAGCCAGTGCCGCAAGCACATCACCTAACCTCTCGTGCATCGTACTGTAGAAGTCCGTGAGTGATTCCATGCTAGACGTTTGGCGCGCCGCACTCCGGTCAGCTTCCGCAGGCAGTGCCCATTGATCGACGAATTTCTCTAGATCTTTGAATTCAGCGGGAACACTCATGTTCATGTACCTTTGATGAGCCGACGAGTTTGGTTATTGGGCATTCACCATGTCATCCACCACTTTGGCAGAATGGCGGATGAGCACTTCTTGATCCTGAAGGATCTGATGGGTAATAGCGCCAGACTCAAGACCGATTTGGGTAGCCTCTAGCGTACTTCCGTCTTCGAGCCAGGCATCTCTCAACAAAATTTTGCTGTATTCAAGGCTGAATCGTTGAGGAACGGTTTTCGCAGCCGGTAGATAACCGCGGGCCTCCCAAATCGCCTCATTGTGAGAGATCGGCCACATGGTGTGTGTGATGTACATGCCCGCAAACAGCAAAAGCTGCATGTTGGGGAAAATCACATATTCATCGAAGGCCCAATTTGGATCTTTAGACGGGTTCATGCCGGGCGGTGTTTCGCCGCTGGCAAAATTCGCAACCGAAGGCCCGTGTTGAAACGCCTGAATGGCGCTCGGTGTTGGTACAAACTCCCGATTGCCGAAGTAGGATATCAATCGATTGCGCTCGAACAATCGAATATCGACCACGTGACGTGACGGCTCGTCTTTGTTTGTCAGGAATCCCGGCAGCGAGCGGCGATGAAGTGTTTTTGCGTGATAGCCCTCTTGCTGGGAGTCAACGAGGACTTTCCAATTCGCGCGCAACTGCGGTTGGTAAGAATAACAGACGGGAAACGCCTCGAAGGGATAGCCTTGAGTGAGCTCGTCAATCTCCCCCATGTGCTCCTGAAGAGACTCGGACGGCTTGGGCGACAGATTGACAAAAATGAAACCGCGCCAGACTTCGGTTTTTATTTCCTTTAAGCGCAGGTTTTTCTTATCGAGGTCGAAGAACATGTCTTCCTCGGACACGCCGATGAGTTGACCATCGTTACGGTAAGTCCAACCGTGATATTTGCAAGTGATGCGATTCGCATTGCCGCACCCATCCCAAATCAACTTGTTACCGCGATGAATGCAAACGTTGTGAAAGCCGCGCACCGTACCGTCGCGATCGCGAGTCAGAATAACCGAGGCTGGAGCGACGTGGATCTCCCGGACGATATAATCGCCCGCGTTTGGGATCTCCTCGACGCGTCCCAAGTGCAGCCACGTTTGACGGAATATTTGTTGGCGTTCTTTTTCGAAATATTCCGGCGAGATATAAGGCTCAATGGGAACCGGGCCTGTCCCCAATTCCGGATAGTCGAGCGTATAGCGTTTGTCTGCGGACGCGCTCATCAGGACCTCATGTAATCAGATTTCCGATTGAGACCGCTAAGCTTGCGGCCTTTCTTTTTTGTCAAAGGATAGATCCTGTTGAAGGATCGTATGGTGGATCGTTTTTGATATGGGAGACAACCCACTGGCCGTCTTCTGCCAAGATTCACCCTCATTATCGGTCGACCAAAGTTCGCCGTCGGTGTTGGCAGCGTAGATGCTCGAGCCGCCAGGCCATGCCTCAATCGCCATGGCTTCAAAACTTGAATCAAACCGCGCGGGCATACCTTGATCAACGATTTGCCAGTTCTCGCCGCCGTCTCGAGTTCGAAGAACTCTTGGATTTGCCGATTTTGACTCCATCCAGTGGAAAGGATCCGCGTCACCGCCGACAACAAACATAACATCTTCGTTCAATGGATTAATCACCATGGGGTCGGGATAACCGATCGGCTTGATACGATCCGACAAGTCCGTCCACTGATCACCGGCATTGTCAGTACGGTAAAAGCCGTAGCCAGTCGGCAGAAACATACGATCGGGAGCCTTTTCCAAGATTAGACAACGATGGACATCGTCATTGAACCCTTGCAATTCCCGCCACGTCTCGCCTCTATCCGTACTCTTAAACAGCCCGCCTTGTTCGACGCAGGCGTATACCGTCTTCGGGTCATGCGGATGAACGGTGACATTAATCACGTGCGCGTCATGTGGCGGCGCAGGGAACGTCCAGCCGGCAACGCTGGGGACATCGCGAAGCGCCGAAAGCTCACGCCAGCTACGGCCCATGTCTTCGCTGGCATATAAATGCGCCGGCTCCGTGCCGGCGTAGAGCCGAACCGATCCGTTCTCATGGGCATAGGTCACGCAATACACATTATCAGAGACAATGCCTTCAGATCGATTCTCCCAATTTTTGCCGTCATCCTCACTGATCGAAAGACCACCATCATGCATGGTGGCAATGATTGCCCCCGATTTGGGTTCGCGGGCCAAGCCCACCACATGAAAGCCCTCTAATGCGCGATGGACCTCTCTCCAAGGCGCGCCTGATTCGGCGCGCTCAAGAAAAGCGACCCCTTTGATGGTCGCGATCAGCAAGCGATTGCTCGGGCTGTCGGATTTATAAATTGCTGGGCCGCCGTGCGAGAGGCAAATCGTCATAGTTCGGTTTCCTTATGGGCGGAAGTTCTCATGTACGCTCAATCTTATTCCGGCATCGGCGGAAATGGACCTGATTGTGCCGTAATGCCGCCGTCAATGTTAAAAATAGCCCCGGTTACAAATGAAGCATCGTCCGAACAAAGCCAAAGGACCGCATTGGCCAACTCTTCCGCTTGTCCCATCCGGTTTATCGGCTGCATGGACGACATGGCCGCTTCGACTTCGGGTATGCCCTGGACGAAATCGCTAATCATTTGAGTGGCCACTACCCCGGGACAAACACAATTGACGCGCACACCTGTCAATGAAGTTTCCAATGCAGCGGACTTAGTCAAACCCGCGACACCATGCTTGCTCGCGACATAATGCGCCATAGTTCGATAGCCAAAGTGAGAGGCCGTTGAGCCGGTATTCACGATGGCGCCCCGGCCCTGGCGTGTCATCACCGGAATCTCATATTTGAGACCTGACCAAACGCTCTTGAGGTTGACACCAATGACATGGTCAAAGTTTTCTTCCGTGCAAGCGGCAACGGATGCGAACTCGCCGTCGATGCCAGCGTTATTGTGTGCGAAGTCGAGCTGATCGTATCGTCTAACGGCAAAATCAACCATCGCTTTAACGTCAGCCGTTTTGGACACATCAGTTTTAATGAAGTCGGCTTCACCGCCCGCTTCAGAAATGAGTTTCACAGTTGCTTCGCCGCCGGCCTCATTAATGTCGGCGCAGACGACACGTGCTCCCTCGCGTGCGAACGCGATCGCGGTCGCCTGTCCGATGCCGCCTCCGGCGCCAGTTACTAATCCCGCTTTCCCAACAAATCTCTCCGCCATGTCGAGGCATCTCCATTTGGACTTCGATTGGATTGCCACAGCGAAAGGTAGCCGCAGCACTTATGAGAAAGGATATCACCGTAGACTTAGACGCGGGCGTTAGTTGGCTCCCCACCCCTAAGGCAGGTCAAACCGGATCATAAAACTGGCGTTGGAGACTAGAGTAAGATTGGTGGAGCAGCTGCCCAATGCGACAGTGAAGTAGGCCCGTTCGAAGACTGTATACCACCGGCGGAGGACCCAAATGCCCCTGCCCCCTCAAGATGATTGTTGGTCAACAAGAGCGGAAGCACGGCATCGCGCCAGGCATCCGTATAGCGCCACGTAAATTGAGTGGCATAGTCGTCCGCTTTTTTCTCCCCTATCTCAGTCGATATGGGGGCTCCGTGCCAAACAACGCTGACGCGATCAAATGCTTGCCGGTTCCATTCGGAAGTGTTTAGCCAGCGCTTAAATCGCGCCCGCTCGAGATCCAGCAGCAAAGCATTCTCAATACGGATCAGCCAATTGGCCGCTTCGCTATACCTATTTTTACTGTCCGGCATATTCAATTCGTCTCTTAAAACCTGCACATCAATCAAAATTCGCAACCAGCTATACTCAGAGTTCCCTGATTGGTATAGGAACCATGACGTCGCAGTCTGGCGCTGCCCTACCATTTGGAGTGAGCGAAACGGGCGACAACGGGTCGCGGTAGGGCGCACAGCCTTTGAAGAGTCTCACTATTTGGAAATCATATATATAGACTGTACCGAAGCCGACAGCGTATACCGATGCAAAGAACCGCATTGAGATGAATTACGAAGTCATTCAAGTCAATCCTGCGACGCCTGCCATCGGCGCCCATATCGACGCTGTCGATTTGGGCAGTGACGTATCAGACCAGGTCTTTGCAGAAATTCATCAGGCTCTGTTGGACCACTTCGTCCTCTTTTTTTCACCGCAAAATATGACGCCGGGCGCGCTATCCGCATTTGCAAAACGGTTCGGGAATCTAGACAAATCGGGTTTCGTTCCTACACTTGAAAATCATCCCGAAATCATTGTGCTTTCAAACGACCGCGACCATCCGCCGGCGGTCAATGTCTGGCATACGGACTCGACCTTTAACGAGGTGCCGCCAAGAGGTGCAGTGCTCTGGGCCCGTGAGTTGCCGCCAATGGGCGGCGATACGATGTGGTGCAGCATGTATGCGGCATATGATGCACTGCCTGACTCCATAAAACAGATGCTGTCCGGACTTACCGCCCTGCACCAAGTCGATACTTCAATGTACGAGAAAGCGTTGCGCAAGAAAGTAACGTTCCGTACTGGCAATTCAAACGGCAGTAACGGCCAAAATGAAATTAAAGTCGTGTCCGCCGAGCATCCGGTTGTCCGCACGCACCCTGAAACCGGGCGCAAGTCTCTGTTCGTCAATTCAGGCTCAACGCAATCGATCAATGGCCTATCCAAATCAGAAAGCGATACAATATTGAACATGCTGTTTGAGCACATTCGCACGCCTGAATTTCAGGTTCGATTTCATTGGAAGCCGAACAATGTTGTGATGTGGGATAACCGCTGCACGCAGCACTATGCCTTGGCGGACTATTGGCCACACAAACGCGTCATGTATCGCGCTACGATTGCCGATGATGCCAGGCCTGCATAGCTGGGTCTAAAGACAATGAAAGTCAAACCATGAGCGACAATCTGCTATCTAAACGAGCAAGCTGCACAGATTTTAAAAATATGACTCAAGAAGATTGCGCCATCATCACGGCGCATATTTTTGAGGAGAGTAAAGGTTTACCCGATCGCTTACTTGCGCAATTAGAGCTTCTCAAAGATTTTCATGGGGGACTCCAAGTGAGCCGCTATGTGCACTCGTTACAGTCCGCGACCCGCGCGCACCAAGATGGCCAAGATGAAGAAACGGTCGTGTGTGCTTTGCTTCACGATTTAGGAGACGTTCTGGCACCCCACGATCATGCCTCTTTTGCCGCCACCGTGCTTCGACCGTTTATCTCCGAGAAGAACCATTGGGTGCTCAAGCATCATGAGATTTTTCAAGGCTACTACTACAATCACTTGGCGGGCATGGATCGAAATGCGCGGGACGCCTACCGGGACAGTCCGTTTTTTGAGGCGTGCGTCAATTTTTGCGAGAATTACGATCAGAACGCATTTGACCCCAGCTTTGATAGTATGCCACTCAACGCTTTTGAGCCCATGGTGCGCCGAATACTTGCCAAGCCCATCGACAACAGCGCATTGATGACAGCAGTATCTGCAATAGAATAACTAGTGACGCTCGTGGACTGATTTTGATCAATCGAGTTCGCAAGTGCCATGAAAAGAAAGACGCAGCATGGCCGATAACCCCCAACTTCCCAAGGATTTTGCGGACCTGAAAAAGTTTGCAGGAACCTGGTGCCTGGCGTCTCAAGCAGAACGCCACCACCAGCGAGTGACATCTATGATGGAAGATCTCGAAACTTTTTATGGCGCCATGCTTCCTCGCATGGATGCGATAGCGGACTATCTCAATCAATATCCGCTCGACGATATAAAGGGCGATGATATGAATCTGCTCAATCTCGCTCTGTCTTTCATTGAAGTGTCCCTAGCGGTCGAACTCTTTAAAGAGCCCGACGAATCGCGCGCCTTGAGTTATGGCCGATACGAAATCATTGAGTCGCTGACCGATTAAAGTTTGGGGTGAGCGCAGCATGCTGTTTCAAGGCAAAACAGTTTTGATCACGGGCGGCGGCGGCGGCATCGGTCGCGCGGCGGCGCTCGCTTTCGCGCGAGAAGGAGCAAATGTAGCCGTCGTCGACATCGACGAAACTTCCGCGCATGAAACCGTTCAAGCTGTCAAAGAACAAAAGAGAGAGGCTCACTTTATTTACGCAAACGTTTCTAAAGGCGATGACGTTGAAACAATGGTGTCCGAAACAGTGAAGCGTTTCGGCAGCTTAGATTGCGCCTTTAATAATGCAGGCATCGATGGTGAGTTCGGACCTCTTCATGAAGGAACGGAGGAAAACTGGGATCGAGTCGTGGCCGTGAATCTCAAGAGCGTTTGGCTTTGCATGAAATACGAAATTCCGGTCCTGCAGAAAACCGGTGGCGCAATTGTCAATACAGGTTCCACCGTGGGCCTCACGGGGTTCAGAACCTTGTCCGTCTATTCGGCGGCTAAACACGGCGTCGCAGGACTTACGAAAGCAGCCGCGCTCGAGTGCTCCCGGCAAAACATACGTGTCAACGCGGTCTGTCCGGGTGTGACGCGCACGCCGATGATTGCCGCTTACGCCGATGCCCATCCCGAAGCGGACGCCGCCTTAAGCGAACAAGCACCAATCGGACGCATGGCCTATCCGGAAGAAGTTGCGGAGGCCGTGCTTTGGCTTTGCTCCGCGCGGGCCTCTTATATTACTGGCCACATCCTGTCGGTTGACGGCGGCGTCATGAGTCAGTCAGGCTCATTCCCACCCATGCCAATCGAATAACGGCCGCACGACGTCTGAATCATTCCTAGAGGAGCGCGCGCCTTGGTCTTAGGTCAGTCCGTTCGCCGAAAAGAAGATCAACGCTTCATCACCGGCAAAGGCCGTTATGTCAATGACGTAGAAAAGCCCAACGCACTGCATGTTGCATTCGTACGCTCACCTCACGCGCACGCGCGTATTGCATCAATCGACGTCTCCGCCGCGCGTGCGGCCAGCAGCGTAGCGGTCGTGCTAACGGGTGAAGATTGGGCGTTGTCCGGATTAGGCAACCCGATGTCGGCATGGACCGTGACCTCCCAAAACGGGGAACGTATGAAGGAGCCTCAGCGACCAGCGCTGGCAAAAGATCGCGTTAGATATGTCGGTGAAATCGTTGCAGCCGTGATTGCGGAAACGGAATTAGCGGCTAAAGATGCCTCTGAGCTCGTAGCAATCGAATATGAACCTTTGCCCGCAATTGTATCGCCGCTCAAGGCCCTCGATCAGAGTGCCACACTGGTTCACGAAGAGATTTCCAACAATTTGAGTTTTGATTGGGCGGCAGGCGATGCAGCAGCAGTCGATGCTGCATTTGAAAAGGCGGCTCACCGAGTCGAGCTGACGCTTTCCAACAACCGCGTCGTCCCCACGCCGATTGAGCCCCGCGCCGCATTGGCGGAATTAGACACTGGTACCGGCGAGTATACGGTGTATACGGCTAGCCAGGTTCCCCACGCGGTGCGTTTGGTCCTTGCACTCTACGTTCGCGTTGCGCCAGAGCATAAAATTCGCGTCATCTCGCCCGACGTTGGCGGCGGCTTTGGCGGAAAGATGTCTGTTTACCCAGAGGAAATCGTTTGCACCTGGGCGGCAGGCTTGTTGAAACGGCCGGTGCGTTGGGTCGCAGAACGTGCCGAAGCGCTTCTGTCCGACACCCATGCGCGCGATCATCCAGAAACGATTGCTGAACTCGCTCTCGATGCTGAGGGCAATTTTTTGGCGCTGCGCGTTACGACCATCGGCAATATGGGATGTTATTTAACGGCGGGCGGACCCGCCTGCCCGACCGCTGTCTTTGCCATGGGCCTAGCCGGTCAATATCGAACGCCAGCAATTCACGTGCGCTCCCGTGGCGTGTTTACCAATACAGCGCCGACCGATGCGTATCGGGGAGCCGGGCAACCAGAGGCGCATTTTCTCTTGGAGCGCTTGGTCGACATTGCGGCCCGCGAAATGAAAATTGATCCTATTGAATTGCGGCGTCGCAATTTGATTAAACCCGAGGACTTCCCCTATGCGACGCCCCAAGGGTTGCATAGCTACGACAGCGGAAATTATCCGGCCCTACTCGAAAAGGCAGCCGAATTGGCCGACGTGACCGGATTTGAATCTCGTAAAAGTCAGTCAGAAACGAGTGGTAAGCGGCGCGGGCTTGGTGTTGCCTGTTACACGGAAGTTGCCGGACCGGGACCGTCAAAACTTTTCATTTCGCTTGGAGCCGGCGGCGGTGCTTACGAGTCCGCCGGGCTGCGCGTTAATCCGTCAGGCTCGATCACCGTCTTCAGCGGCAACCATAATCAAGGTCAGGGACACGAGACGACATTCGCACAAATTGTCGCCGATCGTTTTGGTATATCGGTCGACGATATCGATGTGATCAACGGAGACACAGGACGGGTTCAATATGGCAATGGCACCCACGGCTCCCGCTCTGCCGCGATTGGGGGAAGCGCCGTCTTAGCGGCGACGGACAAAATTATCGCGAAGGGTAAGAAGATCGTCGCGCACATATTTGAGACTAGCGAAGACAAAGTTGATTTTGATGCCGGTCAATTCAAGGTTTCCGGCACGAATCAAAGCATGAGCTTTCACGAGGTTGCTTTTGCGGCTTACGTTCCGGCCAACTATCCCATTGACGAGGTTGAGCCAGGCTTGGAAGTCTCAGCTTTCTACGAGCCCAAGGCACCCACAACCCCAGCCGGTACATTTATCTGTGAGGTTGAAGTCGATCCGGAAACCGGAGCCGTGCGCCTCGATCGATTCACCGCCGTCGACGACTTTGGCCGTATCATTAATCCCATGATCGTTGAAGGTCAGGTTCACGGCGGCTTGGCACAAGGCTTTGGACAGGCCTTGCTTGAGGAAGCGCTTTATGACAGCGAAAGCGGACAGCTCCTAACGGGATCATTGATGGACTATTGTCTACCGCGGGCGGAAGACTTGCCGACGTTTGCATTGGCCTTTAACGAGACGCCCTCACCGGTCAACCGGCTTGGCGTAAAGGGGTGCGGTGAAGCGGGCGCAATCGGCGGTCCGCCGGCTATCATCAACGCAATTACCAACGCAATCGGCGTTAAGCATATGAATATGCCGGCAACATCGGAACGCGTCTGGCGCGCGCTTAACTCCACCGAAAGTAAGATTTAGCTGGTTATGATTGTGTCAAGTGTGAGCTAATCAAATATGGCGACGACATCAAAAGTTACTGCGCCATCGCGCACCCAAGAAGCTGCAATAGAAATAGAACCTTTGACGCCGTCCATCGGCGCTGTCATTCGAAATGTGGATCTAGCGCAGCAATTAACTGAGAAACAATACGCCACGATCGAAAAAGTATTTCACGATCATCTCGTTATTTTTTTTCGCGATCAAAAACTGACTCGAGAAGATCAAAAAAGATTTGGGCAACATTTTGGAAAGCTGAACGTTCACCCCTTTTTGCCCAAGGTCGAGGACGACCCGCACGTCATACTCTTGGAAAACGATCGCGACCGGCCGGCGGCGGTAAATATTTGGCATGCCGATCTCACGTTTATGGAGAAGCCGCCGTTGGGATCTGTACTCTTGGCGCGCCACGTACCCGATGTCGGCGGCGACACATTGTGGGCGGACATGTATGCGGCCTACGAAAGCCTGTCCGATAAAATGCAGCGAACGGTTTCGGATTTGGTTGCTGTTCACAAAGGATTTCTTGCGGAGTATCGCGCGGCGCTAGGAGACCTTGCGCCGCTCGATCCTCAAAGCGAATGGGCCGATCCCGAACCCACGGCCGAGCACCCGATCGTTCGCACGCATCCGGTCACGGGAAAGAAAAGCCTCTTCATTAGTTCCGCGGACACCCGCGAAATCAAAGACATGAAGACCAATGAGGCCGAGCCATTGCTCAAGATGCTCTGCCGCCATGCGCAAACGCCGGAGTTTCAAGTGCGGTTTCGTTGGCGCGAGGGAGATATTGCGTTTTGGGATAATCGCTGTACGCAACATTATGCCAACGCGGACTATTGGCCCAACAAGAGAACCATGCATAGAGTGACAATTGAAGGCGACCGGCCATATTGACTTAGCCTTAGTTGAGTCCGGCATTGTGAGTAGAGATCCGCACGGGGAGCTGCCAAGACCATGAACGAGCAAACCGGCAGCGCCGAAGACGCTGACTCCGAGGATGCCGGCGGACCAACTAGTGAGTCTGCGAACAGCCCTATTCTCTCAAAATTTCAGCTCCTGGCATATGCCGCACCGGCCCTTCCCCTGTCGGCGTTGAGCGCACCGATTACGGTTTACTTGCCGCCGTTCTACGCCATGGAAATGGGTTTGGGTTTGACCGCCGTTGGCGCCATTTTTATGGCGTCACGCATTTGGGATGTCGTAACGGATCCATTTACCGGCTACATCACCGACAAGTACAACTCACGCTTCGGCCGCCGGCGCCATTGGCTCGCGATTTCCGTCCCCATCCTCATGGTCTGTGTGGTGATGGTGTTCATGCCGCAATTGGTTGGCGTCGAACAAGCGTCATCAAGTTACTTGCTGGGCTGGATGATCGTACTTTATGTCGGCTACACGATCGCCATGCTGTCGCAATATTCCTGGGCCGCTGAACTCAGCGGTGATTACAACGAACGCTCGCGCATATTGAGTTGGCGCGAGATGGGCCACCTCATCGGCATGTTCCTGGTCTTAGGCGTTGCTGGCGTCATGGAGCAGTTCGGCGATGTCTTGTTCGGCCTTGAGCCTGAGCCGGGCCAGGTCAGCGGCGTGTCAAACGGCTTAAAAGTCGCGGCGATGGGCGCGTTCATACTCATTCTCTTGCCGATCACAACTGGATTTGCCGTTTGGCGGGTACCGGAACGGACCTACATCGCGGCAAAGGAGAGTCTCGCCTGGTGGGCAGGTGTCAGGCTTCTTCTTCGTAACCGCCTGATTCGACGCGTGCTTGCTGCGAGCATCATGCATGGTGTCCCGGGAAATGTGATGGGCGCGCTGATCGTGTTTTATGTCAGCGATATTCTCCAAGCGCCCCGTTGGATCAGCATCATTATTCTGAGCTACTACTTTTTTGCGTTGATCAGTGTACCGATCACCGTTCGCATCAGCTATCGCATTGGGCGCCACAACGCTCTCGTTATTTGTATGCTTGCGATGGCTGCCATCACACCGCCATTTTATTTCTTCGGTGAGGGCGATCTCATTCCCTTCATGGCGCTGATCGGCGTGTCGGGACTCGTGTTTGCGGGCATGACCGTCCTCATCCGGGCCATTACGGCCGACGTCACGGATTTTGATAACTTGCAAGCCGGCGAAGCGCGGACTGGATTGTTTTATTCTCTTATCACCATGACGGACAAATTGGGCTTCGCAATCGGTGTCGGCACAAGCTATCCGTTGCTCGATTTTCTGGGCTATGTCCCAGGCGGCACAAATTCGGCAGAAGCCCTTGATGGATTACGCTTCGCCTACGTATTTCTTCCCATCCTCTCGATGCTGTTCGGCGCTTATCTGATGTACGGATTCCCGCTTACTAAAGAACGCCAGCAGGAGTTGAGGCAGCAGGTCGATGCCCGGGACGCCGAACGGACAAGCGAAACTTAGTCACGCCACAACCAATGGATCTTCGAGCAACCTGTTGCATTTGTGCACCTCAGTTGGCACAACAAGCCGACCTGCGGTCTGGGTCTGATGTGACCAGGTAGGGACTTTTCAAGACCGTTCGTCTTTGTAGACAAAAGCACGTGCGTGCCGCGGAATGGCGGGGAATTGTTTCGTCTAGCTGCCAAAAGCTAAATCTGACCTAGCGGGGGAAAGCCCATGACACGACATCAAACCACATCCGTATCCAATACGTTTCGGAAGGGCGCGATTGGACTTGGACTGGCCGCTTTGGGGCTGGTCGTTGTGCCGACCATTGCTGCGGCTGAAATTGTCGTGACCGCTACGCGCCGGGACACGCTCCTTTCCGATACGCCGATCTCAATTACGGCGGTAACCGCCGAATCATTGGTCCGTAGCAATATCGTCACCGCAACTGAATTACCGCTCTACGTACCTGGCCTAATTATCAGCCAAATTGGTGCTAGCCAAATCACCTTGCGCGGGATCTCGACTCAGGCACAGGACATCGGCGGCGACCCTGGTGTTGCCAGTTACCGCGACGACGTTTATCTAGGGCGCCCTGGTATGGGTTTCCAGGAGTTTTTTGACGTTGAGCGCGTCGAAGTGATCCGCGGCCCGCAAGGCACTTTGTTCGGTCGCAACACGACCGGTGGTGTTGTCCATTCAATTTCGCGAAAACCCACGGATGAGTTTGAGGGCTACGGACGATTCCAATACGGAAAGTTTGATAAATTTCGCACCGAAGGTGCCGTCAGCGTTCCCATCGTTCAAGACGTCTTAGCCGTGCGCGTCTCCGGTCTCTATGACATGCACGACGGCTACCTCACAAATATCTTCGATGGCAGCGAAGTACAAGACAAGGATGTTTGGGCTGTTCGGGGCGGTGCTCAGTTTGATCCGACGGACAACCTTTCTGTATTTCTTACCGGTGAATATATGAAATCAACGGGCGTTTTCGACCCCTTCAAGTCGTTGGCTCCCAGCTTTTTCAACATGGTCCCATTCCCTGGCGGCTTTAGTCCAATCAGCGAAGAACGCCAGATCAATCAAGACGCGCCATTGATCGACGACAAGATCAACCGGTCGATCACGTTGAGAATCGATTATGACCTCAACGACAATTGGTCGGTATCTTCAATCACGGGTTGGCGAAAATTCAATACGGTGGAATTCGGCGATCTTGATGACACGGCATTGAACGGGTCATTTTATGACAACACGCTGGACACGACGACGTGGCAACAAGAATTCCACATCAAGTATCAAGACGACAGATTTGATGTTCTAGCGGGTGCGTTCTTCTTTTGGGAAGACGCTAGCCAGTTTTTAGCGTTTCCTGCGCCGATCTTTCCCATCATTCCGATATCTCAACCCACTGCCCAAACGTTTTCGTCAGCCGGATTCATTCAAGGCACCTACAATTTTACGGACAGGTTTAGATTCACCGGCGGCATCCGCTATACCCGAGACCACAAGGACTTCCAAAACTTGGTCGATCTCATTCCGTTCTTTACGGGCGGAACACAAACGGAAACCCGCACGGACGATGCCTTTACTCCAAAACTAGGTCTCGAGTGGGATCTGACTAATGAAGTGCTGACCTATTTCACGGTCTCCCGTGGATTTAAGAGTGGCGGTTACAACGGTTCTGGTCTTGAGCCGCCTTTTGACCCGGAGTTTTTGTGGGCTTACGAAGCCGGCGCAAAGGGCGATTTCTTAGACGGTCGCGTAACTGCCAACCTCTCCGCCTACTATTACAGATACAACAATGTCCAAGTTCAGCGAATCGTGAACATCGGCTCCGCAATCGACAACGCTGCTAAGGCTTCAGGCTATGGCGCCGAGCTCGAAGTGACGGCCGAACTTATGGAAGGTCTAGTCTTCGATATGGGGCTATCCGTTTCGGATATGGAGTTCGACGAGTTCGTGACGGAAGACCCCTTCCTGCCTGGCGTGCCCGCGATGGATCTCGCCGGCAATAAGTTGCCGCGCGTGGCACCATTCTCGGGCAGCTGGGGACTGCAATATACCCATCAAATGCCAAGTCTAAGCGGTGCGTTGACTCTTCGCGGTGAGGCGCAATATCGAGGCCGCATCTTTTATGATCAGTTCAACCGGATGCGCAATTCCGAAGATCCCTTCGCGATCTTCAATGCCCGCCTTACCTATGAAAATGAAGAGGGCGGCTGGTACGTCGCGGCCTTCGGCAAGAACTTAGGCGACAAATACTACGCCGAAAGCCGTTTCGAAATTGCAGATTTTGACAGTCTGTCTGCAGTTATTGCACCGCCGCGAACCTGGGGCATCGAAGTGGGAGCGTCTTTCTAATCACTCAGTAAGATCAACGGCGGCGCCTTTAGATTGGCGCCGCCGAATTTCGCCGCAAACGGCGATGCCACAAGACAAACGCTGACCGGCGCGTTTCGGTAAAGACGAGCGGCGAGCCTGCGAGTTCTTTTCAATGCGCAACATCCCACCCCCTGAAGTTGCGGCCTACACATCATTTGAACAGTTCGATTTGGAACGAGAGCGTATCTTTAGTACCTGTTGGCTCAACGTCGGCTGTGCCGATGACCTGCCCGAACCCGGCGACTATGTCGTTCGTGAGTTGCCCATGGTGCCCGCCTCCCTGATCGTAATGCGGGGCAAGGACAAAACCGTCAAAGCCTTTCACAATGTCTGCCGCCATCGCGGCAACCGTTTGCTCGATGGCAACGGTCGCGCCGGCCGCATCGTCTGCGACTATCACGGCTGGACCTATGGGACGGAAGGCACACTCATGGTGGTGCCTGATGAAGATCAATTTATTGAATTAGAGAAGGCGCAGTGCAATCTCAAAGCCGTCAATACAAATATTTGGAACGGCTTCGTCTTCGTCAATTTATCCGCCGAGCCTCAGCAAGGCCTTCAGGACTTCCTAGGCGAAATATATTCAGAATTCCATGACTTTCCCTTCGCTCGCACCGAACGCGTAGCCACCTACCGCGCCGAACTACAAGCCAATTGGAAGACCGTGATGGATATCGGACGCGAGAGTTATCACATTCGCTTCGTCCACAGCGGAACCGTGCCCGACTCCCACTCGAGCAAAGACAATCCCAACAGCCAGAAGCCCTATATTAAAACCTTTGGCGCGCACGCCCGCACCAGCATCCAAGTAAATCCCGATCACAAGCCGACGCCCGCGGAAGCCCAAGTCGCCAAACATGCGCCGACCGTTCTTCAAAACTCGAAAGAATTTAATGAGCGTCCGACTTGTGTAAATCCAGCGGGTGCTGACAATTGGGCGTTCGACTCCAATTTTATTTTTCCGAACTTCGGTCTCATTCTGGGTCCCGATTGGTTTGTCATGGATCTGTTTTGGCCGATCGACCACGGCCGGACGATTTGGGAGCAGAGTTATCACGGACCGCGGCCGCAGACCTACGGCGAACGATTGAGTCAAGAATACTCGGCCGTTCTAACGCGTGACCTGTTGCGCGAGGATTGGTCACAAGTCGAAAAGATGCAAAAAGGAATGGATTTTGGCCCCATCGACCGCCTCATCCTGTCCAAGCAAGAAGTGCTAGTCGGCCACACTCATAACGCCGTTAATCAACATCTGAATGACAGTGCGCTCCGTGCCGCGCAAGGCTAGTATTCCAGCGCAGGTACCGAGCAACCGATACGGTTGCGTGAAAAGGAACTTTTGATGTCCAAGTCGAGCCAAGCGCGTTGGGCCGATCAGTTTCCGGATTTTGGGCAAGGGCCTCTATCGACCGAGCCCTATATCTCGCAAGCCTATTTTGAGCGAGAGTGCGATCGAATTTTCTCTAGCCACTGGCTTTGCGTTGGCCGCGCGGCAGAAATTGAAAAACCGGGCTCATATTTCGTTCGTGACTTGCCGATGATTCCCGCATCTCTCATCGTAATGCGAACCAGTCAAGGCGGCGTCCAAGCGTTTCACAATGTCTGCCGCCATCGCGGCAATCGATTGCTAGACGGCCAAGGCCAGGCTGGCCGCATCGTGTGCGACTATCACGGTTGGACGTATCAAAACGACGGTTCGTTGATTGCAGTCCCAGACGAAGATCAATTCGTCGGTCTTGACAAATACACATGCGGATTGAAAACCGTTCACACGCAGCTCTGGCAAGACTTTGTTTTTGTAAACTTGAGTATTGAACCCAAAGAAAGCCTTTCGGATTTTTTGGGCGAACTGGGAGAAAATCTCGGATCGTTTCCCTTCGGCGAAATGACCCAAGCATACCGCTATCGCGTGGAGCTCAAGACCAACTGGAAAACGGCCATGGACATAGGCCGCGAGGGCTACCATATCCGTATTGTCCATCAAGGAACGGCCCCTGACAGTCATTCGGGCGGGGACAACCCTTTCTCACACCTGCCCTATGTCAATTTTTTCGGGGCCCATGCTGCTAATAGTTTGGCCGGCAATCCGGAACACAAACCCTCGCCTGCCGAAGCGCTGGTCATCAAATTCGCGCCTACGGTTATTCAAAGCGGCGAGGACTTGAGCGATAAGCCGGCTTGCCTCAATCCGGGCGGGGCCAACCATTGGGCATTTGATGCCAATTTCATTTTTCCAAATTTTGGTATCATCCTTGGCCCCGGATTTTGTTCTACTGACTTATTTATTCCGGTGAGGGTCGACCGTACGATCTGGGAGCAAACGCTCTATGCGCAGAAACCGCGCACGGCCGGCGAGCGGATCAGCCTTGAATTTTCTTCGGTTCTTGCGCGCGACCTGGTTCGCGAAGACTGGTCGCAGGTGGAGAAGATTCAGGCGGGCTTGAGTACAGGTGCACTCGACGAAGTGAACCTATCAGATCAAGAAATTCTCATTCGTCACGCTTACAAAACTGTCGACGATCTCGTATCGAACTAGGTTCGAAGCAAATCCAAGAAGAGTGATCGATGGCGAACGCACAATCATCATGGACGGCAAAATATCCGGAACTCGGAACGGAACCCGTCGACATAAGCCATATTCTCTCCGCCGAAGCGTACGACGCAGAGAGGAAAAACATATTCGGCCGCGACTGGCTTAATATTTGTCGCGTGGAAGACATTCCTGAGCCCGGCGATTTTGTTGTTAAGCCGATCGACATTTGCAGCGCAGAAATTTTAGTTGTGCGCGGCCAAGATAAGCAGATCCGCGCCTTTTATAATATGTGTGCCCATCGCGCCAACCAAGTGACGCGCGACAACAAAGGCCATACGATTCGTTTTGTCTGCCCGTTTCACCATTGGACCTATGATCTTGAAGGACAACTTGTCCGCGTTACCGACGAAGAACAATTTTTCGATCTCGACACATCCAAGCTCGGATTGACACCTGTCACACTCGATATTTGGCAGGGGTTTATTTTTGTCAATCTCGATCGAGAACCGCATCAAGATTTGCAGACATTTTTGGGTGATACGGCGACACGGCTAGACGCTTATCCGTTTAACATCATGGCGCGCGCCGCACATTATGAAGCTGAAGTTGAAGCCAATTGGAAATTGTCGCTCGATTCATTTCAGGAAGGCTACCACGTACCCTTTCTCCATTGGCGTTCAGCGGGGCGGGCTTACGCCAATAAGGATAATCCTTATATTCACGCCCTCGACTTCACGCTGTACGACCGCCACCGGGTCGCTTCGTTTCCGGGAGCGGCCGGCATGGAGCCCACGCTACTCGAACAAGTGGCGTTCCGTTATGGAGTGTCGGTAACAAAGGTGGGCGAGGACGCGCCGGCGCCAATGAGCATCCCTGAAGGGCTCAATCCGACCGGCAGCTCCAATTGGGCGTTCGATCTTTTTGTGTTTTATCCGAACTTTATGGTTTTCGCGTTCAACGGTTTTTGCTTCACTTATAATTTTTGGCCCAAGAGCCTGACCCGGACGCTTTTTGAATTCAACATTTACTTTCCGCCGCCACAGACGCCGGGCCAGCGCTTTGCGCAAGAGATGGCGGTTTGCGGCTTGCGCGACACGCTGATGGAAGACGGCCCCACTTTGGAATCCATTCAGCGTAATATTTCATCGGGCGCCAAACGCGACTATGTGCTGCAAGATCAAGAAGTGATGATCCGCCATAGTCACCACATTCTCCAACAAATCCATGCGCAATCTCTGGCGAGCAAATAGAGGACGAAGCGCCATGGCCAAAGCCAAGCAGTTACCGTCTGAGTTTGCCGACCTTCAGGATCTAGCGAGCGATTGGGCGCTTGCTTCGGAACCGGAGCGTCGCGCCAAACGCCAAGCGATGGAAATGACAGATATCACTGTCTATTACCAGCGTATGACGGCGCGCATCGAGGCGATCCTGGAATATCTCAATCAATATGAATTGGCGAAGTTGCCCGACGATGCGCGGCATCTCATGAATATGACGTTGTCGCTCGCAGAGGTGGGGCCGGCCGTCGAAGTCTACAAGCAACCTTCTGTTATCGATGGCTTTCCGGCCGATCGGTTTGCGTAAGTGCCGACGTAAGCGCGCTTCGCAGGCAACGAGGAGTTAGACATGTCCGACAAACTCGGCCCCCTTCTTTCGAGCGATACGATCGCTGCTCACAATGGCTTTGGCGGCACCTTAAAAAAAGGCCAGACGCTCCACATTATCGATGTAGAAGGCGAACAAGTTGCTGATTTTGTTGCGATCAAATCAGGCGATCCTACCGAATATCTGGATTGTACTTATACCAATTGGACCCTCGGTAGTTGGAAGTGGAAAGAGGGCGATGCCATCTACACCAACAACCTCAATCCCATTTGGACCATTACGCATGATCGCAGGGGCAATCATTATACCGGCGGCGGATATTGTTCGACAGCCGCGCGTCAACGGGTTTGGAATGACGACAAGCCCGGCTGCCGCGAAACCATTCAGGCCGTGTTCGAGAAGCACGGACTAGATCCCAATCTGCTCCAAGCCATTTCGTGCTGGAACATGTTCATGACCGTTGATTACAAACCCGACGGTGGATGGGAAGTGGGGCCGGCGGAAAACGCCGCCGGAGATTATTTGGACATTCGCGCGGAAATGGATTTGTTCTGGGCCGTATCGGTTTGCGCGTGGCCCGACCAAACCAATGGCTTCAAACCGACACCGCTTAAGTTTGAGATTTATGAGGCAGTTTGACTGCCGAAATGTTGATTGGAGAATTCCAGAGCACTTATTCGACATATTCTTGAAGTTTATTTTATTGGCGCAAGACCTTAGGCAGGTGAACGTATTCCCCCGATCATTTGTGAGGTCTTGCCAAACTGGGCGTACCCCAAGGAGCTGGGGTACGCCCATCTTTTTGGAAAGCAGGCGGGGCCGACTCGGGTGGTCTCTCGCGTGGGCTCTTGTATGTCGGATCCAATTTAATTCATTAGACAGTTCAAAAGGTTGGTCGGGTAGTGCCAGCTGCCGAGAGCCCAATTCTCGCTGATTGTCCGCCTCGCTCCATTTTATATTTGGAGACACTCTCCGTTTCTCCGGTTCGCAGGCGACTGCCCCGCCTACCAGTCAACAGACACACCTTTCCCCTCTGCATTGGCACTCTGATAAGCGCGCAAAGAGGCGGCGAGATCTTGAGCCGAGACGCCGAGCGACTTGTAAACCGTAATTTCATTGTCTGATGTGCGCCCAGGCACCTGGCCTAACAGGACTTCGCCAATCTCGCCAGCAACATGGCTCTTGGACACAACGGACTCGTCAATAGCATTGAGCAATTCGCCCGCTTGAGCAAAAGCCGACTCTTTATAGTCGACGAAAAATTTGGATCTCTTCACGACATCGGTGTCAGCTTCTGCTGACGTTCTCACCGCAGCACCAACGAGATTGACGTGGGTGCCTTCTTCCAGCCAGGCGCCGCTCAAAATAGGTGTGGCTGCCGACGTCACGGTACAGACTATATCAGCTTTGGCGACTGCAGTTGCAGCATCTCTTTCAGCAATGACTTCGATGGTCGGAGACAATTTCAACGAATTGACAAAAGAAGCCGCTTTGTTGTGATCGCGTCCCCAGATTGTGATTTGATTGATGGGCCGTACGGTTGCGAGGGCTTTGATGTGATGGCGTGCCTGTTCCCCACATCCTAGAAGAGTGAGCGACGTGGCATTTTCGCGAGCCAAAACGCGCGTCGCCAAAGCACTTGCAGCAGCCGTGCGAATAGCGGTGAGTTCTCCACCGTCCAAAAGCGCGACGGGGATACCCTCTTCCGCGTCGAATAGCATGACCGCACCAACGTGCGTGCCGTAAGGACTTGTGGAGTCCCGAGGATACTTGCTGACGATTTTGAGACCGAAGCAGCGCGGCGAACCGAGGTAGCCGGGCATCAACCCCAACTTGCCGCCAGTGTCCGGAATCTCCATCCATTGACGCAGGGGCATGACCACGTCGTGCCGCGAAACGCTTTTCATCGTCTCCGCCATGACGTCGATGCAATCTACGTGCGACAGCACGTCAGAGACGGCCGACTTGTTCAGTATCAGCATGTTGGTCTCTATTTTTTTGCCGGTGGAACGAACTGCATGTGTTCCATCAAATCTTCGACGCCATCAGGCCGCGGAAAAGGCTCCGGCATCGGCTCATCGGCGTTGCCCGGGCGCCCAATACCCCGGAACCAATGTTCGAGCCCTGGTGGCATGAAGACCCAAAAGAGTTTTAGGTCGACGTCACCGGTATTTTCGATTACGTGACGAGCCCATCGCCCAAACATGACCGTGCTGCCTTTTTGAAGATCATAGACCTCGCCTTCAATTGTCGCTTTGCCGACCCCTTCATAGATAAAGATGAGCTCGTGGTTTTGTTTATGGCCATGTTCCCGGACGTAACAACCCGGAGGCAGCACCTGTATGCCCGATGTGAATGACTCATAGGGCATCCGATTCGAAGTTAATTTCAGAGTGACGTGGCCTCGCGATGGCAGAGGTTGCCAAAGGTGCTCGCCCTCATCGGGCTCAATGACCGCCCACCAAGGATTCTTTGCCGGATCGTGAGTGCCTTTGGGCTGCGTTGTCATCTAAGAATTGTCTCCCATCAAAAAGTCCACGACTATTCTATTATATTCGTCGGCCACAACTTGAGGGCAAAAGTGACCGCCAAATGACAATTTTTGCAGCTGCGCACCAGGCACCAGAGTGACGAGTTCTTCTGACAGGCTGATCGGCGTAATCTGATCGTCTAAGGCACAGATAACCAACGCCTGTTTTCTAATCTCAGGTATCCGGCTGCGCAGATCGTGCGCGACAACCGCATCAATGCGGCTGCATTCGATTTCTAGTCCCGGAAAGCTCTTTAGGCGATCGCTGAGACTGCCGTTGAAGTAATCAGATTTCGACACAAGATAGGATGCCGGATGAGCCCGCAATAAGCCGTCAAGCAAATAGGACTCCGGACCCAGTTCGGTCAGAATTTTTTTTCGCAACGCAAACAGTTCTTCAAAAAATGGATTCGGTCCCGCCCATGTCGCGCTCAATACAATTTTGTTTAGCCGATCCGGCACTTCGAGGGCAAGTTGTTGAACGACTGCACCACCCGTTGAGTGACCGATAGCGTGTGCGGTATCGATTTTGAGCTCGTCCATGAGTGTCAGCACATCGGACGCCATCTGCTGCACCGAATAACGAATATGAGGTCGTGCGCTGCGGCCCGTGCCCTGATGGTCATGGGTGACGACCTGAAAGTGCTGTGCAAGCGGCTCTATTTGCTTCGACCAAAAAGTCGCGCGCCCGCCCAACCCGGGGATGAGAAGTAGCGCTGGTCCTTCTCCCTGCACTTCGGCAAAAAGCCGACCTTCTGACGTCTTGACCCAAACCATATCGTTCGCCATTCCTTGGAAACTTGAAAGGGTATAGAGTAACAATTAGTAGGACAGATGCTTGCTCAAGCACCTTTATGTTCTGCCTCGTTCAAGCGATTGGCCGCCTGCATCCCAACTATGCAGTCGAGTCATCGCATTTGTAGCATTGTTTATTGGTGATGGGCCACGGCCTCTGCTTGAATTATAGTTGGCCGGAGCCGCAGAACATGTCGGCGTTTTGGAGATGATGTAAACAATGACTCTCAATCCAAGACCTACCAATCCCATCTCCGCCGAAGATATCGCGACCTACAATCGTGACGGTGTCGTATGTCTGCGCCAAGTCATCGATCAATCTTGGATCGATCATTTGTCAGCGGTAGCGCGAAAGCTTGTCGTGGACAAAGAAGATGTGGGTCTATTGCCGAGCTTGCCGGGCCGCTACATGGCGAGAGTCATTTCCGAGTTTCGCCAGCTCATTTTCAATTCACCGCTAGGCGAGATCAGCGGAAAACTATTGCAGTCAAAAGAAGTGCGGTTCTTTTTTGATGAGATATTCGCAAAGTCTCCAAACTCGGATGAGAAAACGATTTGGCATACGGATCGTATGGGTTGGCCGATTGAAGGAAAAATGGTTCCCGCGCTTTGGCTGCCCTTACATTCTATTTCAAAAGAGAATTCCATCGAGTGCATTGCCGGTTCGCACAGTCAGGACGTGAGGTATTGGCTGTTTTCACCGAATGCGCGACAAATGATAAAGCCCGACAACCGGCCCGGTCATCCGGACTGCGAGCCGCTTCGAAACGATCCGAAGGTAAAATTTTTGTCGTGGGAAATGGAACCGGGCGACCTGTTGGTAATTGATCCGTGGACGCTTCATTATTCCGGCGGCAATGCTTCCAACGATTGGCGCATAGCTCTATCAGTGAGAATATTCGGCGATGACATCGTTTGGGCGCCGCGACCCGACTGCGTAAACCTTGCCGGTGTCAGCTTCGATGAAATGATTCCCGGGGAAAGGCCGGCCGGTCCACTTTTCCCGTTGCTTTGGTCTGAAGACGGCCGGCGCGATTCCGGCAAGGATTATCCGCACGGATTTGCCACGACTTGGAGTCAAGACCGCCGCGCCGACATCAACGAATATGCAGCGTTCGAGAAATATGTTTCGACTCACAAGGACGACGCGGCCGTTCCCAAACTGTCCGAACCCACCGAATAGGATGTGGGAGTGATTCGATCTTCTAAGCCCGGGGGTTCGGCTTTTACCGACACCCTCACGTCCTATTGCGGCCAGAGCAACGTGCTTCTCTCCGACCGCGACCGGTCGCTGTACTCTCAAGATCTCTATCAAAAAGGGGCCACGCCGCTGGCGGTCGTTCGTCCACCATCTGTGGAAGCCCTAAGCGAAGTCGTCGCACTCGCCAATGATCATGGCATAAGTATTTTCGCGCGCGGCGGCGGCATGTCCTATACAAATGCCTTTCTCCCCTCGACCAGCAACTCCATCGTTTTAGACATGACAACGCTCGACAGCGTTGTCCAAATCAATGACCAAGACTTGTTCGCGGTTGTGGAAGCAGGATGCACCTGGGCCAATCTGGACGACGCCTTAAAATCTCATGGCCTTCGGGCAAAGTTCTGGGGACCGTTCTCCGGCTTTTATGCGACGGTCGGCGGGTCGATGTCCCAAGGCACGACAAATTTCGGCGCGCTCAAACACGGATCGTCAGGCGGCACGGCACTTGGCTTCGATGTCGTTTTGGCCGACGGCTCGCTACTGCAAACCGGCGGCAATAGTCAGTCACATCACAGCGCCTTTTTTCGCCAATACGGTCCCGACTTGACTGGGATTTTCGCCAACGACGCGGGCGCATTGGGCATTAAGGCCAGAATCACATTGGCGCTTGAGAAGCGCCCTGTTGCCGTCGGCGGCGTGTCATATGCGGTTAAAGATTTCGAGCAGGTGGTTGCCGCGGTTGCGGCCATAACGCGCGAAGAGCTTGCCAGTGAAATCTTCGCCGTTGAGGCTGCTGTTATGGAACAGTTCATGGGGTCCGGAGACCTCAAGAGCGATGTCGCAAGCCTGTTACAAGTCGAAAGAGCTGAAGCAAATCCCATTCGCGGTTTGGCAAAAATGGCGCGCGTTGCTGTTCACGGCAGAAATTTTCTGAAGGAGTCTAAATACTCGGTTCATGTTGTCGCTGAAGGTCGTGATCAGCACGAATTGAAGCAAAAACTAGCATGGATAAGAAAGACCATCGGCGAGAAGGGGATTGAAATCCCCAATACCATGCCGACCGTCATACGCGCTCAACCTTTCAGCCCCCTGCCCGTATTGCATGCAGACGGAAGACGGATGCTGCCGATGCATGGCATCTTGCCTTTTTCTTCCGTATTGGCGTTTCACAAGGCTTTTAGTGAATTGCATCAATCCATGGAGGAACAGCTGTCCAAACACCGAGTAACAGTCGCCGGCAGCTTTACCGCGTTGGGAAACAATGCATTTCTTTATGAACCGGTTTTCTATTGGGAAGACGTTCAAAGCGAATTCCATCAACACTATACGTCTGCGGAGATGGCTACCGTTATTCAGTCCTTCCCCCCCAATGAGGCGGGACGTCAGCTTGTCGCGGACCTCAAGTCAAAAATCGTCGATATGCTGTTTGACCATGGTGCAGTTCACTTGCAAATTGGAAAGACGTACCCGTATCAGCAGGGCAGGTCCGAACCGTTTCTAGCGCTATTGGAAGCGCTGAAAAATGAACTTGATCCCAAGGGGATCATGAACCCCGGCGCCCTTGGGCTCGCAGCTCCAACAAGTGAAGAGAGCCGCACGCAGTGAAGTCACTCAGACTAGCAATCACAAGCACGGGCATTGGCGGCCTGATAGCCGAGCTCGCGTTCAGCGCTCGTTTACGGCCTGGTTGCGTATAGAACCTGCATGAATTCACCGTAGGGGCCATTGGGCTGAACACCCTGTGCAAGTTCGAATCCTTGTGCCTCAAGCAAGCCGGGAAAATCGCTCGCAACAAAACCAGGAGAATAAGGCTCGCAATTGTCACGCGAATCGTAATCGATCAAGAAGCGAAAGCCTGGCGCGCTGTTCTGAGAATTGTTTGGGAAATCGTATACGGTAAATACGCCTCCAGGCCTGAGCACTCGATGAACTTCGGAAATGATCTTTTTCATCACCCCTGTGGGCACTTCGTGAAACAGAATGAACGCAACGACCATGTCAAACGCGCCGTCGTCGAAGCTCATCTCTTCGGCCAGACCGTGAGCAAAGTTGACGTCGATGCCGCGTTCCACAGCTCGCATGTGACCGTACTGTAAGAGGGGCAGGCCGACATCCAGCCCCCAAACTTCCGCTTCAGGGTATTGCTGCTTCATGGCGATCGTTGCTTGGCCGATTGAACACCCCAAATCCAAAATGCGATTGACGCTTTTGTCTTTTGGTTCGGCTGCCTTCTTCGCGACTTCAACATGCAACTCGTCCTGGTTGTTGCCGCCGAGATAGAAAACCTTCGTGCCGTAGTGAAATACAAACCCACCTAAGGGATCGTCCGTATAACCGCCCGGCTGCAAATGAATCTCCCGTCGGGCGTATTTTGGAATGTCGAATTCCGGATCATAAATCAGTTTTCCTGGCCCCTTTTCCTCGAACTCTGTCAGCTTTGCGACGAATTCTTCTTCGGAACCCGCAAAGTTCTCTCTCACGCGCCGCCACATCATTTCTTGATGAGAGCGCATAAAGCGCTGCCAAGATCGCGCCACCGGCAGCTCATTGAATAGATCTCTGATTTCTTCGGTTCTCAGGTCCGCCGTTGCTTCAGGCGAATGGCGTTCGTGGACGTGCTCGGTTCCCGTTTTTTGGACGCATCCCCCCATTTCGGCAATGCACCAAACTCGAAACGTTTCGATGAATTCGAGATAACTTTCATCACCCTGCTTGAAGGCTCTCGGCAATATGTCCGAACGTCCGCTTTCCATGAGTTTCCCAATCCCAATTATTGCTTCGAGGCCGATGAACGACCAGCCTCATTTTCAATGACCTAGCTACTTCGGCCGACGAATGAAGCTCTGAAATATTCTACTAACGAACTGATAGCGCTCCTGGCCGCGGGCGGCCGCCTCTGCCGGAGGTCGCTCGTAAGATTCAATCAATGCCGTTGCATCAATGCCTTTGGCTTCTAACGTGGTTTCCAAAATATTTAGCCGGTCGGAAACTTGCCAAAGCGTAGCCGACATTTCGATCAGTGTGTCAATAATGTTGTCTGTCGTTACATCGTCGAAATATTGACGTCCCGGACCATTGATTTCCTGTCCGATCACGCGCGCTTCTGTGAGTTCTTCAGATGACATGTTATCTCGCCAAAAGTGAGCAACATCACATTCTCTCAATGTTGCGTAGATGACAGTTGGAAGTGATTGCTCTTGCGATCGTAGCACGCACCCGCGGCTATCTCCAATTTCGGCGGGCCTGGGGCAAATACATTAATTCTTGTTTTAGCGTCAAAGGCTTTGGTTATTGCTCACGCCTGTTGTGACGGATGGACATGTTTAGCCGGTCGCGTCTTGTGCGCTGAGCGTGTATAGGTGTCATACATTTCATGAGTCTATCTCTGTAATATGGCGATATTGGCCAATGGACCAAAGTTCCACTGAACCATCCTCCGAAGATTTAGTCAGGGAGCAAAGTGGTGAGGCCTATGGTTGGTACGTTGTATTTGTCCTTAGCTTGGCCGGCATTGTCTCGTTATTCGACCGCCAAGTCATCAATCTGCTTGTAGAGCCCATCAAGGCTGACTTGGGAATTTCAGATGTCCAGATTAGTCTGCTTCAAGGCTTTGCTTTTGTTTTTTTTCATACGCTTTTGGCCATACCTCTGGCCCGCCTGGCCGACTCATGGAATCGCAACTACGTTATTTCATTGGGCATAGTCGCCTGGTCAATCGGGACGGCCGCCTGCAGCCTAGTGCGGACGTTTCCGCAATTCTTTTTCGCACGGATGTTTGTCGGCGCGGGCGAAGCCACGCTAACGCCGGCCGGTTTCTCGCTCATATCCGATTGCTTCACGAAGAAAAGGGTCACCCTTCCCCTTGCCGTTTTCACGGGCTCAAGTTTTCTGGGATCCGGTATTGCGCTACTTTTCGGTGCGTGGCTGATTTCCCAAGTTCAATCAATGGGAAACATTATCGTGCCACTTGTTGGTGAGATTAGACCTTGGCAATTGGTTTTCTTATTTGCCGCTCTTCCGGCGATTCTACTGCTCCCATTGATGCGCACCGTGCGTGAGCCACGAAGAGAGGTTCAAATCCCGGCAACAAATAGAGTCTCTGGCGACGACGCTGACTATTCGCTTCGCGCAATCGCTCAATTCGTTAGAACGAATTGGAAAGCTTTAGCCCCGGTTCTTATTGGTTTCCCTTTGCTCGCGGCCGCGCAGTTTAGTCTCGGTGCTTGGGTGCCAACGTTCTTCATTCGCACCTTTGGCTGGACGGCATCGGAAATTGGTTATGCCTACGGACTAATTGTCGTTTGTTTCGGCTATTTGGGAATTGTCTCGGGTGGATGGCTCGCCAATTTACTACTCAAAAGAGGATACGACGATGCCAATATGATGACGGCCCTTTTCGCGGCCCTTGCCGCAATTCCGCTATTCGCGACTTTTTCTATGGTGAGCAACGCGTACTTATCGCTGACGCTGCTCGCGCCCCTTTCCTTTTTGGGGACCGTACCCTTTGGTGTCGGATCGGCCGCGCTTGCCATTATGGTGCCGGATCGAATGAGGGCACAGATGATTGCCGTCTATTTGTTGCTCGCCACACTTGTAGGTCAAGGCATGGGACCTTCAACTATTGCTATGGTCACGGACTATGTATTTGGCGATCCGAATATGCTCGGCTATTCAATTGCGATTGTTGGTCCCGTGCTTATTGCACTTGCCTGCGCAATCATATTTTTCAGCCTTGGACCCTATCGCGCAAGTTTGAAAAAAGTATTTGAGAATTGAATGAGCGCTCTCCAGCAAGTCAAACTCAGCGTGAGGGTTTTAGCTAAGGTCGTTCTCGCGGATCGGGAAGCGTCTCAATGGCGACGAGGCGAGAGTTAGCACTTTTTGAACGCAATTTTCGCAATTCAACATATTCGGGGCTTGAGTAAAAAGACTTCAACGCGTCCATGCTTGGAAATTCGATAATGATCGTTCGATGAGGCAGCCAATCACCCTCCAAAACCAAAACTTCTCCGCCGAGCGCAATGTAGCGGCCGCCAAATTTATTCACGATATCCGGATTGGCTTTCTTGTATGTTGAATAGGTCTTTTCGTCGGTGACCTCGATATCGGCAATCAAAAAAGCAGGCATGAAGAATTCCTTTTGAGTCGAATAGTTCTTTATGATGAAGACTACAAGTAAATCAATGGACGCGCTTTGAGCCAAGACTGGGACTATATAATAGTCGGCGGCGGCACAGCGGGTTGTGTATTGGCCAATAGACTGTCGAAAGACACCGGCAACAAAGTCTTGTTGCTCGAGGCGGGGAGACGCGACTATTCGCCAGCGATACATGTGCCTGCGGGCATGAGTCGTGCCATTGCCAACCCAAAACTTGACTGGTGCTATCCGGTAGAGCCGGATCCGACACGCGGTAATCGCCCAGATATGTGGCCAGCCGGTAAAGTCTTAGGCGGCAGCAGCTCAATCAATGGATTGTTCTACACAAGAGGCCAGCCGCAAGACTTCGACCGGTGGGAAGAATTGGGTAATGAGGGCTGGTCCTACGACGATATAAGCCCCTACTTCAAACGGCTCGAACATTCAGAATTGGGCGATCCGAAGATTAGGGGTAAAAGCGGCCCGCTCTATATTTCAAACCTGAGAGATGTTCATCCGCTTTCTCAGATCTTTGTCGAAGCGGCATATGAATGCGGTATTCCTCGTTATGAAGACTACAACACAAGTCAGAACTCGGGCGTTTCCCTCGTACAAGTGACCGAGAAGAACGGGCGCAGACACAGCGCTGCGGCAGCCTACTTGTCGCCGGTCCGGTCGCGATCAAATCTCACTGTCATCACCCGTGCTCATTGCACCAGTCTATTGATTGAAGACGACGTCTGCCGCGGCGTTGAATTTCAGACCGGCGGCACTCTCAATACCGTTGAAGCCCGCCGCGAAGTCTTATTATGCGCCGGTGCGATCGGCTCGCCGAAATTGCTGATGCTGTCCGGGATTGGGCCAGCGGAGGACCTCAGAAAGATCGGAATTCCCGTTAAAAACAATTTGCCCGGCGTCGGAAAGAATCTTCAGGAGCACCCCAACCTCCAGGTCGGCACTCACGTAAATATGGCCACTTATAATGTAAGCGCAAGAAATCCACTCAAAGTCGCCGGCCTCTTATTGCGCTGGCTCTTAACGGGAAGCGGTCCAGCCACCAGCCCCTATTGCCAAGCGGTCACTTTTTTCAATTCAATAGATCTCACCGGACGTCCTGACTTGGAGATCCTCTTTGCGCCCCACTATTTCATGTGGACCGACAGCGGCCCCAAGCCCAGTCCCAAACCGGGCGTCAATGGTGTCGTGAGTCTGCTCCGGCCGAAGAGCAGAGGCCAAGTAAGCCTGAGAGGCATCGACGCATTGGAGCCCCCACACATTGAATACGATCTTCTCTCAGACGACGAGGACGTGAGCCTCCTTGTCGACGGCTGCCGCATCGTGCGCCGCATATTCGCGGCAAAGGCGTTTGAGCCGTATGTTTTGACAGAGTTTGCCCCGGGGCCAGACGTCGACTCCGATGAGGCCTGGATCGACTTTATTCGCGAGACTGTTTTCGGAGGCAACCACTTGGTTGGCACGTGCAAAATGGGCGTCGACGAGACCGCTGTTGTATCGCCCAATCTGAAAGTGCAAGGAACAAGAAACTTGCGGGTTGTGGATGCATCCATAATGCCAGAACTTATCAGTGCCCATACAAATGCAGCGGTCCTGATGATTGCTGAAAAGGCATCGGATCTGATCCTGGCTGAAGATTGACCGGCTAGACCACTCTTCCTATCTGCCTAAACCCGTACTTCATGCTGCTTTATTAGCCGTTGGACGTTAGGACTACGAAAATCTCCACTCACGGCAGAAGTCCTGCTCGTTCCCTGTTGCACTCAAGACATTCCCTGTTCTAGGTCGTAACAGGGAAGTCGTTTTCCCTGTTCTTTGTTTAGGGAATTTGCGCGTAAGCGCCTGACATCATTATATGACTCAGCCGACATTTCGCTCAAAAAGCCCTAATTTGCGAATATTCCCTGTATTTTCCCGTGTAACAGGGAATTTTGCCGAAGACGAGTTCGCCCAGGACTGCCACCTCCGCCGGCTTAAGTTGGCTGATTTCGCGGTCTCCGGATCGGATTGAGTTCTGCCGACAGTTCAAAGGGTTGGGTGGCTACCGCGCCGACAGAGGGTCTGAATCCGCCCCAATTGTCCGTCTCGCTTGATTTAATATTCGGAGACGCTCTCCGTTTCTCCGGTTCGCAGGTGACCACCTACCAAAATTTTTCGACTTTATAAGGTCGGCCTAGAGAGAGGCGCTCCGCACGTCAAAGGCACGCGTGACTTTCAAACACCGGCTCAACGATTTAGCCAATGTGTTGCGTCGATCGGTTGAATCCGCAGTTCAGAAGCAGACGTCGGGCAATGCAATGTCCGCTAGTCCCGCCAACTGATGGATAGTTTATCCATTAGCTGACCAAGCGAGAACCGAGCAGAGCCACTTCCGTCAAGAATCGATTCTACAATGTCAGGCACCATGAGTGCGAGTCGCAAGGAGCGCGCCCGTGGGTACGAGCCATTCTATCTCAATTAACCATAGAGAGAATCGTGCCATGATCTCTATCGATGATTGGGATCCTGACACTTATTAATAGTATCCTTTGTGATTGCTTCAGGCGACGATCTCAGATCCAAGCTGAGAATATTGCGCTGAGGCATGAGCTGAACTTTCTGCGCCGCAAAACACCCAAACGGAACCGCCTTGCTCTGAAGGCGACAAAATCCGTTTCAAATAGATTGCCTTCATGAACCAGGAAGCTGCTCAAATCCTTCGCGACGTCTTTGGTTATGGCAAGTTCCGCCCGGGGCAGAAGGAGATCGTGGATCTCCTCGTATCTGGAAAAAGCGTGCTCGCCGTTATGCCAACGGGCGCGGGAAAGTCGCTTTGCTATCAGATTCCGGCGCTGCTTTCGGAACGTCTCACAATTGTAGTGTCGCCGCTTGTCGCGCTGATGGATGATCAAGTCGCAGGTTTGCGCGCCAATGGTGTCGCTGCGGTGTGCATTTATTCAGGGCTGCCGCGCAATGAGCAGGTCGCGAACTGGCGCGCTGTGGCGGCGGGCGATTGCCGGCTTCTCTATCTTTCGCCGGAACGCCTCATGAGCGGGCGCATGCTCGACGCCGTCGCACGGCTCGACCCTGCCCTCCTGATCGTTGACGAGGCACACTGCATTTCCAAGTGGGGCGTCAGCTTCCGCCCTGAATATGAGCAGCTCTCGGCACTGCGCGAGCGCTTTCCCCACGCCGCAATTGCGGGCTTTACGGCAACGGCCGACAAAGCAACGCGGGAAGATATTGCCTTGAAACTCTTCCGCAATAACGGCCGCACCATCGTGCACGGCTTCGACCGGCCAAATCTCAGACTGGCGGCTTCGCCCAAGAGCGACTGGAAGGCGCAGCTTCTGGAGTTTCTTGAAGATAAGCGCGACGAGGCCGGCATCGTTTATTGCCTGTCGCGAAAATTCACGGAGGAGGTGGCAGAATTCCTGAACGATGCCGGCTTCAACGCCGTTTCCTACCATGCGGGCCGGGACACGGAGACGCGCAGGGCGAACCAAGACCGTTTCATGAGCGAGAGCGCCGTCACCATGGTGGCGACCATTGCGTTCGGCATGGGCATCGATAAACCGGACATCCGCTATGTGTGCCATCTGAACCTGCCCGGCAGCATGGAGGCCTACTATCAAGAAATAGGCCGCGCCGGGCGCGATGGGCTGCATGCCGAAACTCTCTTGCTCTACAATCTCGCCGACATGAGCTTCCGCCGCCAGTTCATTGAGAAGGACGGCGAGGACGCGGCACACAAGCTGCGCGAGCACAAACGGCTCGATGCGCTGCTTGCGTATTGCGACGCCGCGGCGTGCCGCCGCACAGCGCTGCTCGCTTATTTTGATGAGGATGCGCGCACATGCGGCAATTGCGACAATTGTCTCGACCCACCAAAAATGGTGGATGGCACACGCAATGCTCAAACGCTATTCGCGGTGATCAAGGATACAGGCCAAATGTTCGGCGGAGCGCATATAATTGATGTGTTGCGCGGTGCCAACACCCGAAAGATCTCGGAACGCGGCCATAATCGGTTACAGGGATATGGCGCCGGCGCCGAGCATGCAAAAGAATACTGGCAGGCCTTCATCCGCCAAGCCGTTGCCGGCAATTATCTCGCCATCAACATCCAGCAATATGGCGCACTTCAGATCGCGCGCGGCGGCCATGCTGTTGCCGCCGGTGAAGAAGGATTCGCGCTTCGCGAGATCGACATCAAGAAGCTGGCCAGCCCGGCAAAGCAGCGCCGAACAAAATCGGGCAAGGCTCCAACGCTTGCTGTGGCCGAAGAGGATCAGGATCTGCTCGCCGCCCTCAAGACTCTCAGGCTCGATCTTGCCCGCATGCGCAAGGTGCCTGCCTATGTGGTGTTCCCCGATGCAACATTGATCGAAATGGCCCGCGAACGCCCGGCAACACTCGAACAGATGGCAGATATCAACGGCGTTGGACCCCGCAAGTTAAAAAAATTCGGCGAGACATTTCTAAAAGCGATCGCGGTTCAGAGCAAATAAAGACCAAATCCTAGCCATGATTTAAACCGGTGACGATTGGCTTCGATGCCAGACTGAACTAGCCTTGTATTCCCTGATACCACTAGAAAGTTCCCTGTTAGCTGCCGTAACAGGGAATTGCAGTTATGGATATCCAATGCGAATTACATAACGGCATCCTCACAAAGGAATCTCCTTTATTCATTCCAGTCGAGCGGTAACTGCAAGCAGAGCTTCTCGATCTGAATCGGGTAAAAGAGGCCGGATCACTCGATGATCGCTTCGTGTTGCGGATTAAATCGATCGACGCAACATCTAATCTCTAACTATAGAGAGAGGGATGTTGAAAATGAAGCGTCGACCGGTTGAGTCCGCAGATGAAAAGCGGACATTCTTAAAGTCCCTTTGGCGCAGAACATGCGATATGGGAAATGTTACTCACGGCATTGAGAACCTCCATGTCGGCCAGTATCAGCTCTAACGGCTTCAACGCAGAAGACGTTGGCGCAGATTGCCTCAAGACAACATGGGAACCAATATCAGCGCACCTTTTCCGGCGCGAGTTGGCCTTTTGGAATCAGCGTTTGCCAGGGCGTGTCACCGCGAGTCTCGCGGAAGTCGACTTTAACTCGGGCCAAGAGTTCCGGATCGAGATAGAGATCCACCGCCGACGCGGCGATCGCTTTGGCCGCAGTGACGAGGGCACGATTGCCGATGGCCGAACCTGTTGCGGCCGCGACGGGCCAACTGTGAACGGGAAGTCCGTACCCGTATCCGGCGATCATCACATTCCCAACCGGCACAAACCATGAGATATCTGCGACATCTGTCGAAGCGGAACCTTTTATCGGTTTGTCGACGAGCGGCATTATTCCAGGATCAAGCGCTGGGCTATCTTTGGTCAAATCTGAAAACGCACCCGCCTGAAAGTTTTTTTGCGTTTTGCGGGCGAAGGCCAATTCCGCATCGGTCCATGCGGGGGGGCCGACGGCCTCTAAGTTCCGCTGCATAAGTTCGGCGAGAGAGCGCACGGGAAGAATCTCGTGCATTTCAGATTGGACCTCGACAGCTTCTAATTCTGTGCGGCTCATTTTGGCGGCCGCCTCAGCGATGTCTCGGATCCATTCGAAGTATGCTATCACGTCGGTGAATGCATAGGCGCGAATGTAGTACCAAACTTCGGCCTCGGGCGGGACCACGTTGGGCTGATCACCACCATCAGTGATGACATAGTGGATGCGCGCATCGTCGCGCACATGTTCGCGCATGACATTCACACCCATGTTCATGAGTTCAACGGCATCCAAAGCGCTGCGGCCCGCATAGGGCTGCGCCGCCGCGTGAGCCGCTGACCCGCGAAAACGAAATTTCACATTGACCATGGACATGCTGGAGCCATAGGGCACGAGCGTCCGCGCGCCGGGATGCCAGGCAAAGATGACGTCGTCATCTTTAAAGTAGCCGTCACGAAGCATATAGATCTTGCCGATGCCGGTTTCCTCTGCTGGCGTGCCATAGAGTTTTACGGTGCCCTCGATCAGACCTTCGTCCATCAAATGCGCAAGCGAGATTGCCGCGCCGACCGACCCGACGCCGAAGGCTGAATGGCCGCAGGCGTGACCTGCCTCGGGATTTGGACCGAGTTCAGGTGCGGGCGACGCAGCCTGCGAAACACCGGGCAGCGCATCAAACTCGGCAAGAATGCCGATGACGGGATCGCCGCTCCCGTAACTGGCCACAAAAGCCGTCGGCATATTCGAAACACCGGCCTCAACTTTGAAGCCATTCGCTTGCAAAATCTCTTGGAGCTCTTGCGACGAGCGCGTTTCTTCAAGGCTCGTTTCCGCATAAGACCAAATCTTTTGGTTGGCTTGAGCGAGCCTTGTGGATTGTCCATCAATAAATGACCAAGCTTCTTGTTTGGCATCTTGTGCCATGGCGCTGCCCAAGAATGTCAGCATGACTAAAACAGTCGTGAGCGCGCATCGAGTGATACTTTGTGCAAAAGTCATTGGATATTCCCGGTCGCTGTTTTCACTATTACGAATTCAAGCATGTGTTCGACATGCAAGCTGTCATTGGCTAGTTAGCGGAGGCAAGAGTTCGCTATTTTACGAGCTTGCCCTTCTCCACCCAGACTTCGCCATCCACTGTGACCGTGGCATCGCTGAGGAGATCGCGCCAGCGAAAATAGCGTCCGCGGACCGCGCCACCTAACTCCACATTGGAGCCGATCCCGAGACGAACAATACCTGCCCCATAGCCGAAATAAGGAATCCAAGAGGCGTTGTCTTCGGGAATAGCGAGCAGCGGATTCATTCCCAATGCGAATTCTCTAAAGCGCCGCGTCTCTTCGGGCGCCTCGGCCAATTCCTGCGCGACGTATTCAGCACCCACGTCCGCATCGGTTGCAACGATTGTCCCATTCTCGATGGTAAGCCGCGCATTGATCACGCTCTGACCACTCCAAGACGAGTACGGATAAACAATGATGCCATTGACGTTCTCCTCTACCGGCGCGACCCGGACCGCGCCGCCAGGAATTTCAACTTCCCGAGTGAGGAAGGCGGCGTTCTGGCGCATGCGCGCAGCTGAAGCGTCACCATTTTGTTGAATGATGTCACGGTCGCCAACGCGAAACCGCAAGTCCGTGCCCGCAAGCGACGTAATGTGCACTTCGCCGTCCCGCAAGGCATCGGCAAATCGCGCTTGATGTTTCGACAGCGCTTTGAGGTCGGTCTCCAAAACCGCACGCTGATAGATGGCGTCGATCACCTGTAAGGGCGGCGGCGGATGGCCAGGCAATACAGTCACGCCCATGAGACCAAACTCGTTTCCCGAAGAGCTATATACATCGGTCCAATGCATGTGAATCGTTCTGCGTGGGCCGCCTTCGTTGAACAGCAACATTTGCAAGGCGCCGTATGCCGGTTGAACCGGATTTGCCCCCGGCAGCATGACACCGACGTCAACGTCCTTTAGCAATTCCATATAGGCGGCGCGCGAAGCGGCAAAGCCCTGCCGCAACGTGGCTTCGTCCCAATCCTCGGGAAAGGGTTCGTCCAAAGTATGAATGAGACCCAGATCGACGCCACCCGCGCTCATGACGGCGTATCGCAAGTGCGGAACAATTTCTTCAAAGATACCGGGACGTCCCATCAATACGACTTTTTCCCCAGGCTCCAACTGCAATTGCTCGACGACGCGCTCGGCGAGAGCCTGCCACTTCATTGTGCGCTGGGGCAACGCACTTTGAGCCCAAGCTGGACTGCTTGTCAGCATCAGCGTGATCGATATGAGCGCGACAATGCTACGACGGTGCAAAACTCTCAGCCAGTGAAATGAATTATTCGCCGTCATGTTTCCTCCCATCGTCGCTCATTTTCAATGTCAACAACCCAAGTTTAGGATTTAAATTCATCTGAGTTCGACAGCATTAGTCGAATTTCGACAAGAAAAAAGAAACCCTCCCGGCGTGAGCCGAGAGGGCAGTCCCGAAAGTTCATTCATTTTACTTTCAGGGGGAACTGAGCCTCTGATTAGAAATTGATGCTTCCGCGCACACCAACCTGTCGCCGATTTGGCAAGTTAAGAAATACTTGGTTGGCGACAATTGTCGGTGTCTGCAATGTACCGAAGTCGACCGATTGAATTCCCGATCTTACTGTGCCGTCGTTGAGGAGATTGTCGGCATATGCAATGAGCGACCAATTTTCACCCTCTACTCCGCCACGCAAATCGACTAACCAATAGGAGTCGTAAGTGAACGAGTTGAATTGGTCGTCGAACCGCTTCCCGACGAATTGGAAGTCGGTTCCGATTGTTCCAGTGAGGCCGCTATTGCCCAAGGGCCGGCGGAAGCTGGCCGATCCGCTGAAGGAATGTTTGGCAACATCCTCCAGCTGATTACCGGAGAGATCGATTTGACACAAGGGCGGAGCCGGCAGCACGAGTACGGGCGTGCACTGGCCAGATTGTGCGATGTTGATGATGCCCGCCGAATTGAACAGGAACTCGTCATAGGTGGCATCAATGAACGAGTACGACGCGCCGAATGTCCAAAAGCCGCCCAAGACTTCCTCAGCCGGTTGCCAAAGGGCATCGAATTCAACGCCAAAGATGCTCGCTGCAGAAGCGTTAATTGGAAACCCTTGAATAAAGCCGGAATTGGGATCTACTTCCTGAGTAAAAGTTTGTTTGTCCGTGAAGTCTTCATAATATACGGCGCCGTTTAGTTGCACCGTATTGTCAAGCCACGAGGTTTTGGCGCCAATCTCGTAGCTCAGCATCTTCTCGGCCTCAAACCGGTTATTATCCGCTGCAAGCGAGAACCCAAGCAGAGCTATGCCGGCAGGCTTTTGCGCTTTTGCCACCGTTGCGTAGAACAGCAGGTCGTCATTAGGTGTCCATTGGATCGTTCCTTTCGGCGAGAAGAACGAGTCACTAACCGTTGCAAATGCCGTCACGCCTTGGGGTGTTGCCGGGGGAATTGTCTGCATGCCAAAGCAGAAGGCACAAACTGAAATAGCGATTCCGCCGGCGCCGATCCCCGGTTGGGGTCCCGATACATCCTGTTTATCATCCGTGTATCGGCCTTCGAAGATGAGCGACCACTGATCCGTCGCTTCCCACTCGGCCATCACAAAGGCCGAGAGATGGCGCGTGTCCCGCATGAATGTTCTCTGGTCGGTGGGAGGGACGAGACCTGTAAGTACGTCGGCACCGGTCAAGGGCGGAGGTGCAAGAACACCGATCGAAAATGCCGCAATCGCATTGTCGACATGGGTCACTTTTTCATTCCAATAGAGACCGCCAACCAGCCAATTAAATGGTCCCGTCTCTCCCGAGAACCGAACTTCTTGACTCAAGAGCTCGTTGCTAACGTCGAGCCGGCGTTCACCACACCAGCTTACGAATTGAAAAGTGACGGCAGGCACGACGTCAGTACAATCGGTATTATTTTGAGTATCGCCAAATTGAAAGAAGTCGACTTCACCATAATGGGTGATCGTTTCAAGCGTGCCCAAGCCAAGATCCCAAGAGCCGTTCAACTGAATCCTGAAAATATCCCGATCGGTACCCGAACGAAGCCGTCCCGTTCGAGGATCCGGAGCGACCGACGCGACCACAGAATCAGCATCCGGAATGGGACCCACCGGGGTTGGGAAAAAGCCCAAGCTGCCACCCAGGAACGCCGAAGCCGCTAAGTCCGTCGGCATCGTAAACGACGGCGAGAAGTTATTAATGACCGAGGTCTGAGGACCGAGGGCACCCGGCACCGGCGTTATGGCAGCCGCCGGTAGCGGCATAATGTTTTCGGGAGCCAACGAACGAAATGCAAATCTTGGCCTTTCGTCGAAGTCATCTTCTGAATATTCGACACGTGCGTCAAAAGAGAAGCCTTCTGAAATAGTGAGGGCCGCAGACCCGGAGATCCCAGCACCCTCGTTCCCCCCGACATCCTCGCCAGTAAAGGAACTTTTGTAAAAGCCGTCGTGATTCCAGTAAGCGGCATTGAGGCCAAGAGAAAGCACGTCTTCAACGACCGGGCCCGCGACGCGCACGGAGAACTCTCTCTGATCGTGCGTTCCAACGTCCATACCAAAGCGCGCTTCAAACTCGTCTCCCGGCTTTTTTGTCACGTAGTGAATGGCGCCCGCAAAGGCGCTCCGGCCATAAAGGGCATTTTGAGGTCCTTTAACGACCTCTATGCGTTCAACATCAAACAAACGGGGATTAACGACCAACGATGCGCCGGCGGTCTGGATCCCCTCGCTCGAGAGGTCAACACCATCGATGAGCACGGCGGCGTTTTGCCGGCCGCGCGTCGGAGACAGGCCGCGAATAACGATACGCACGTCTTGCGGTGAAATGCCGTCATCGAACTGAAGGCCGGGGGTCAAGCGGGCGACATCATCTATGCTGTCGATGCCCTTGCGATCGATGGTTTGAAAGTCAAACGCGTTCACCGCAATTGGGACGTCCTGCAAGTTCTCTTCGCGCTTCCGCGTCGTGACGGTAATAATGTCGACTTGCGCCCAACCTTCCGTTGGAATGGTGGCAACGGGTGTCGCCAACAATGCGGCGATGGCCGCGCCCGACAAAAACCTTGTCAATTTCATGAAATCGTTCCCCCTGGTTTGACGACCTCGCGCTGAGTCGCCTAAGCCCTTGCACACGTATGCACGCTTGGAATGTCGCATAAATCTAGCACATTCGCAACTCTTCAGCCAAGAAAGCGCCTGATCTGTGGCAAAAAAATTACGATCGAAATCCACAGCAATCCGATGTCTGATCTCGATTCGATGGGGCTCACGGGGCGATCTCCTAACGAAAGCGGCCGTTTTGAACCCGTGCACAATTGTGCAACAGCTGCCCCTAGAATTGGGGGCGAGCCGACTATTGGAGTTGAGATCACAGAAAATGCCTTTTTCATACGCTTTAGCGCATTGCAGTCGCGAACCACGAATTTGGCAAGCCTAGTCGCGGCATTGCCCTTTGGTTTGACGCTTAATCGCGACCTAAACTAAGTTTCTTGGGACGCACTCCTTGATCAGAGATGGAAGTTATGACTGCTGATATCGCGCCAAATCTAGCACGCGAGTATGTGCGCCGATCAATGAGTGCCGATTTGTCCTTGGCGGATATCCCAGGCACAGGGGTCAAGCCTATCGTTGTATCTAGTGCATGCTTGGCTGACGGGCGCCCGCTTGTATGTTTGGCGAAGAATTCCGAACATGCCGATCTCCTGTCCAATGAGCCTCGCATCACCCTCCTTTATGACAGCGCCAATCTAGCCGATGGCGGAACTTCCGTTCGCGGCGTTACTCTGATCGGAAACGTAGAGCCCTCAAATGACGAAATGATTATTGCGCGCTTTTTGCGACGTCATCCGGATGTTGGCTCGGAAAAATCGTCAAACGAATTTCTCTTTTTGACATTGGATATCAAGTCAGGCTCGTTGTTGAAGCAGTCGGGTGAGCGCATCGAGATCGATCCGGCTCATTTCGTGCTTGACGTCACAGAGGGCGAACAGGAGGTCGAACGCGCGGAAGGTAAGAACTTGCGCCTCAACGAAAAAGAAGCGTTGGACCATATGAACAACGATCATCCGGAAATCGCGGAGGGTCTTGCTACGCGGTTGCTGCAACAGCCCGGAGGTGGGTGGCAGTTCACCGGCCTTGATCCGGAAGGTTGCGATCTTCGCAAAGAGGATGACCAGGAGAGATTGGCTTTTCCACGTTTGGTTCTCGAATTCGCGACACTCAAACTGTGCATGAAAGAGTTTCTAAGTCAGCCTGAATCGAATTCTTGAATCGCGTTAGTGAATTTTACTTCGAACAATTCTTGCAGATTCGATATTCAGAATTGTCGACTTTCGAATTGACTTTCGCAAATTGCGTTGAACAGACAAATGAGACTTCGCTACCTTTCAATTTTCTTAGTACCACTCGTCACCGGCATAGCGTCTTGTGCAGGCCAAACAAGTCTGAAACCAGGTCAAGAATTTCAGGACTGCGATAACTGTCCGACTATGGTCGTCGTGCCCGCCGGAAATTTTGTGATGGGCTCTACAACTGGCGAGCAAGGTCGCGAAGACGACGAAGGGCCTCAGCATATGGTCACGATTTCAGCGCCTTTTGCCGTCGGCAAATTTGAGGTGACGAAAGGACAATACGCTTCGTTCATAGCCGAAACCGGTTATGATTCTGACAATGGCTGTTGGGTTCGGGCTGGCTCGGAATGGAAGCCGAATGCGGCACGCAATTGGAAAAACCCCGATTTTCAGCAAACGGATCAACACCCGGTTACCTGTGTGAATTGGGACGATGCACAAGCCTACACAACTTGGCTCGGCCAAAAGACGGGAAATGCCTATCGACTTCTCACGGAAGCCGAATGGGAATATGCAGCGCGGGCCCACACATCGACGCCGTATTCATTTGGGCAGGAAATCACATCCGATCAAGCCAATTTCAACGGTAGCTCTTTGTTCAATGCCGGTGACCCAGGCCACTATCTAGAACGAACGACAGAAGTTGGCATCTTTCCCGCCAATGCTTTTGGTTTGCACGACTTGCATGGAAACTTATGGGAATGGACTCAAGATTGTTGGAACGAGTCCTATGAAGGCGCACCCAACGATGGCACTTCATGGGCTGAGGGGGATTGTGAAAGGCACGTATTGCGCGGCGGGTCCTGGACCAACCAGCCCCGGGCTGTTCGTTCAGCAGATCGCGTCAAACACAGCGGTGACCCGGCAAATCGAGGTAGCGTCGACGGATTTCGGATTGCCAGAGACATTAACTAACTAAACGCTGCCGATTAATTTTCGAAGCGGTTAGTTCCGATCGAGTTCCACTTGAATTTCCGCATGCCGCTTGCGCGATATGTTGTATTTGGAGAAGAAATAAAAGGAGATGAGCCCGAACACGCCGATACCCGGGCCGTATAGAAGTCCAAGCTCGGCTAGTGTCGAGGCAGGAACGTCACCGGGCGCGGCCTCGGTCGGAAATGCGATGAAATCCAAACAAACGCCCGCCAATGCGTGACCAAAGCCGGACGCCGTCTTACCCGCAAAGTTAAGATAGCCAAACAAAATTCCCTCTTGGCGGCGCGCCGATATTAACTCCAAGTCATCAGAAACGTCAGCGATGATCGAAGCGGCGGTAACACCTAAAAACCCAGCCGCAATTCCGAGTACCACATAGGTAGAAAGAAATACGTAGAACAGCAGCTCCGTGCCATTCTCGGGGAAAAGCCCCGCCAAGGCCAGCGCCGGTGGCGCTGATATAAAAGTAAAACTGAACGCGAGTCCGACAAGCAAGACTGTCTTTTTGTCGATGTACTTGTGCACGAGCTTCACGCACGGAATTGCCGCGACCATGGCGAACATAAGACCGAGATTTATGTTTCTCAATTCGCCGGGGGAGAATTCCCAAAAATATGTCCCCATATGAAGGCCAAGAATTGCCATCACGCCACGCATGGTGAAATAGAATACCATGCCAATAAATATTGATCTAAACGCGTAGCTCTTCAGCACTCTGAAGAATTCACTCACTGCGATTTGAAACGTAAATTGTCGAATTGCTTGTTTGGCGGGTTTCTTTAGATAAGGAATTTCACTGTGCGTACCCCACGCTGAAATCAGCATGGCCGCAAATGCAATGAGTGAAAACGCAACAGCAAATGTTGGATATGCGGTCGGATTAAGCTGACCATTTTCATATTCCGGGCTCTCCGCGAAAAAATAAGTGAACGCGACATAAATCAAGATTACGTTTCCTATAGCTAATCCCATGGTTCGATACTGGACCAAAGACGTGCGCTCAAGGTAGTCATCGGAAAGTTCGGCACCCGTCGCATAGTAAGGCACGGCAAACAAGGTAATTGATGCCCTTACCGCAACTGCAAAAACAACAAGCCAAACAAATAATCCGTTATCACCAATTAATTCGGGAGGGGAAAAGACCAAGTAAAAGCTTATGCAAAATGGAATGATCGAGGCATACATGAAAGGGTGGCGGCGGCCCCAGCGCGATTCTAGATTGTCGGATAGTATGCCAATAAGAGGATCGGTAATCGCATCGGCGCACAGCGCAATAAACAATGCCAATCCTGCGAGTGTTCCTGAAAGCTGCAAGACTTGGGTGTAATAGAAAAGAAGAAAGATCTCAAACCCGCCGTTCTTGATGGCGGGGCCAATTTCGCCCACGGCGTACGCGATTTTTGTTGGAATATTGACTTTTCTTGCGGCCATTGATTTATGTTCTTGCGGGGTAGTTTTCAGATCAATTCGGACCCCGGACTCAAGCAAATTGAAACGGCGAAAGCTCACCTTCAAACACTTGTATTTTTGTGGCAACAGCGGCGAGCGTCTTACCGGTCGACCGGTCACCCTTAGGTCCAATGACTTGCATTGTTAAATCCGCGAGATCGTCGCGCGCGATGGAACCTCTGACGGCTTCGTTTTCAGTCAAAATACCTTCCCCCGTCGTAGGGACCGATCCGACCTTGCCTAATCCACCGGGCCTGACAATGGTCCAGTCAAGATTTGTTTTGCGAAGATACTCTTCCGCTTGCGTCTTAAGTTTCATAATGCCTGCATTGATTTTGTTGGTCGTTTCTGGGATGTAATCCCAACTCTTACCGCATCCGATGGATGTCACTAAGATAACCCGCCTGATGCCAACTTCTCTGGCGGCATCAATAACATTTTTGTTGCCTATGTAATCGGGCCAGGTCTCTGGATCGTTCATCGGCCAGCCCCCCAAATAGGTAACGACTGTGCTGCAAGCCTCGGACGCTTGTTGCGTCACGCTCAACACATCATTTTTGCTGAAGGCATCGCCTTTGAGTATATTGACACCCAAGGCTTCAAACGTATCGCGCCCTTTGTCACTGCGGGACATGACATAAACGGCCCTGTTTTCTTGGCGAAGTTTTCGGACAAGCTCCTCTCCCGCAGAGCCCGTTGCACCGAAAATGAGGACACCATCACTTGTCATCTCAAGTTACTTGTCATCTCAAGTTTCCTTTATCTTTTCTCGCTTTGTGTCCACAATCTATTTGTCTAGAAATCACACGCACGCGCAGAACTTATCCATAACCTTCACAATACTTACGGCATTGCGCCGCAAATGGTTCGACTAGCGGTGCTTAGATACAAGACCCTTCGATTGAATTTCGAGAAGAACCTACTCAATAAATTCAGCAGTACGTCTTTTGAGGTGTTCGCGTTTTTTACTCGGTGACACTTGTTTTTCAATGGCGCGCGTCGTACCACGAAATACAATGCTTGCGCTTGCGGTGAGTGAAACAGGCTCAAGAGTCGGATCCTGAAGGCGCGCAAGCATTGTTTCAATCGATAGATCGATCATTTCTTCGACAGGAAGACGAACGGTCGTTAAATTGTTCGACGCCCAATGGGCGGCTGGAGCATCTCCGAATCCAACAATGCCAAGATTGTCAGGAACTTCGATACCAAGATCGATTCGAGCCCCATCTAAGACACCAATCGCCGTTAAATCCGATGAACAAACAATTGCGTCCGGTTTGGACTTGTTTTTCATTATGTCGTGAATTACAGCTCGTCCGGCATCATATCCAAAAACATCAGTAAGATCGGTGACGACCTTTCCTCCTTTGCGAGCTTTGACCACTTCAACAATCGCTTCTGTCCTACGAATTCCCGAGCGAGCGGTTCTGTTGCCTCGGGCAAGCGCAAGTCTTCGATAACCTGTATCCAGCAAAGCCTCCGCGATTTGTTGGCCTACGGCTGCGTCATCTCCTGTAACAGAGCTCGCCCCTATACCCCGCGCTTGACGATTGAATAAGACAATGGGAATGCCTTTACTCGTGCATTGTGCACCAAGGCGTGAAGAGGGCAACGCAGATACGATGATCACGCCATCGACTTGATACTGCAAAAGCTGCCGCAATGTTGAGTCGACAGCTTTTTCGTCATTCACAGTCATTAGCATGAGTTGATAGCCGCGCTCTCTCAGTTTCTCGCTAAACTGTCTCAGCATCGTCGTGTAAAATGGATTGACCCAATCCGACATAAGAATGCCGATCAACTTAGAGCGTCGCATGATCAAGCTGCGGGCAATCACATTGGGCTCATATCCCAACTTCTCGGCCGCCCTTAACACTCTCTTCTTAGTCTTGTCTGAAATGCTGGCGCCGGGTGTAAAGGCGCGCGATACCGCCGATCGCGAAACGCCGGCAAGGCTCGCAACATCCTTTGACGTCAATTGTTCTTTTTTCTTGATCAAAGAGAAACCTCAACACTTGGTCGACGACAAATTCCGCGGGCGCAACCCAAAGTTAAATCGCGGATTTGAAGTCTGCTTTGTCACCGCCATACTTGGAGTAAAGACGTCCGTAAACTCGTCTAATAAATTCTTGACGGTCTTGCGATAATTTTTCACGCAATGGGTCCGAAGGTCGTGATTCGCCGAGCGCTTCAAGCGACATTTTGCCCTCGTTCGAGAGCAATTCTTCGAGAAAGGCCTGGCGATCTTTGAGCACCCACATTTCAGCACCCAACTCTAAAACGATACCCACCAAGTGATCGATCATTTCATTTTCGAAATAGATGGGATTACCTCTTTCAAAACCAGGCAGGCCTCGAACGTAATCCAATTCGCCGTTCTTGTGCATTTCGAGCAATCCTTATTCGCTTGGTTTGACGCCGACACGGCCTCTTTGAAAGATCATTTTGGGATCAAAATCCCTTAAGACAAAGCCTGCTTCTTCCATGAGGTCTTCGGCATTAGACCGGCGAAACGCAGGGATATAGGGCTCACCATTGTCGGCGGCATCCATCTCTGCGAAAAACATGCTGTAGACGGTGTGGCCTCTATCACCGGGAAAATCAAACATGGTGAAAACACCACCGGGACGCAAAACGCGGAAGATTTCTGCAAGGGCTTTCTTCGCAACAGGGACGGGCAATTCGTGGAACAAAAGATTAGCGGCAACCATGTCGAAATGATCGTTTGGAAAATCTAAGTCTTCTGCTGCCATCTGCTTGAAGTTGACGTCGATGCCTTGTTCTACCGCTCGCTTGTGAGCGTAGCGGACCATAGCCGCACTAATGTCAATTCCGTAAACCTCCGCTTCCGGGTATTTGAGTTTGAGTGAGGTAGATAGAGCTCCTGCGCTGCACCCCAAATCGGCGATCCGCTTGACCGATCCGTCCTCGGGTGCTCCCGCGACATTGACAATCATCTTATGCAGCATGTCGTTTTCGCCGGCACCGCCGAGAAAAACTTTCATGCCATAGTCATAAATGTATCCGGCAAGCGGCTCGTTCACATAGCCGCCGGGTTGTATATGTATCTCAGCCGTTGAGTATTCAGGCGCCTGATAGCCAGGATCGTAAGATACAGTCCCCGGACCCTTTTTTTCCGCTTCGTCGAGTGACTCAATCAATTCTTCGCGCCGCATATCATAGGAACGTAATATGCGATTCCAGAAACTTTCTTGCAGGCTGCGTTTGATCCGATAATATGTCTTGAGCGTCGGGTCCTTCATCAAGATGTCTTTAGCCGCACTCACGCTTTCAACATCAGGCTCAAGGCTGCTGTCGTTCTCTTCCAGAAGTTTCATGCTGTACTCAGCAATCGGTACTTGTTGTCCGTGCATGAGAAGATTGCGCGCATCCTCGATGAACTCTGCATAAGCTTCATCTGGCCGCGTCGACAGAGAGGGGTAAATTCCAATCGTTCCTCGATCGAAGCCGGGACGAATAGTTGTCATGACAGGTGCTCTCTCATTTCCGATTTATTCTCGCGCATTGGACTGGCGCCGCTTGGCTTAAACCTCATTCCGCCTCAACGAGAGGCAACAACATGGGGCCAAGTTTGACAGACACTGCACACGTGTGCAACGAATTACTTCTTAACAAAATTACTCTCTTTGGCAGCTGTCTTTTGGACGGCGAAAGAGGATGAGAAGGTTGGAGTCAAAATCAGCCAACAATTGCAGAGCGGTGATATGTCGAGATTGGAGCGCTGATGCTTGACACGAGCAACAATGGTTTGCGCTGTTCAGACCGACACCTCGTGGAATGAGCGCCGCCCATTGCCGCAACAAGTGAAACCACTATGATTGTCGTCACACCGGTCGATTGGGGGCGAAGAGTGATCAAGCAGCGGAAAGACGAAAGCAAGATTTTTCGTGCCTTGATCCGCAATGGAGAATGCGCCGCTGCACGGCAATAGTGAAGCATTCAAAGGCAAGCAATTATGAATCCGACAAACAAACCTGACTTTTGGTTCGCTCACAAATTTTCGAAAAGGCGATTTCTCAAAACGCTCAGCGCAACCGCGCTGAGTTTGGGCATCGCGCCGAAGGCATTTGCTGCAGATGAGGATGAGACCTGGGATCTTATCGTAATCGGCGGTGGTAACTCCGGTCTGCCGGCAGCTATTTTTGCAGCGCGCCGCGGTGCCAAAGTCCTCATTATTGAGGCCGCTAGCCAATTGGGCGGCACACTATTCCTATCTACAGGACAGATGAGCGCGGCCGGAACCAAGCTACAAAAATCGAAAGGCATAGAGGATTCGCCTCAGTCCCACTACGACGACGTTATGCGCATCAGCAAAGGCACAGCTGACCCGGGCATCGTGCGCCTTGCCGTCTTCAATGCTGCCGAGACATTTGATTGGTTGACTGACAGCGGATTTGAAGTTCTACCAGGTCAACCTGTAACAGGCACGACCCATGAGCCGTATAGCAGCGCACGATATGCTTGGGGGCCCGAAGGCGGAAAATCAATTCTGAAGATCCTTGAGCAGGAATTGCAGCCCGAACTCGATGCGGGCCGGGTCTCTGTTGTTATGCGCACCGAAGCAACCGAGTTGATCCAGGCGTCCGACGGCTCTGTGACAGGGGTCGTGACGACAGACAGAGATGGACAATCAAAGAGTTACGTTGGACATCATATTCTGCTGTCATGTGGCGGATACGCATCAAATCCGGAAATGTACGAAGAACTGGAAGGGGTGAAGGACTACAGCGATACCTCTTATGCTTTTAGCCAAGGCGCCGGAATCACACTTGGGATTGCGGCCGGTGGCTACGTTCGTGGCGGCGAAGACCACCTACCCATTTTCGGCGGAATTTTTAAAGACGAAGAATATCCAAGTCCACTTTTGGCTATGGCCCGGCACTTTCCGCCGGAGCGGCCACCCTGGGAAATCTACGTTAACGTCAACGGTAAACGATTCTTGCGTGAAGATGTTCCAAGCCACGATGCACACGAGGAGGCGCTGCGCGACCAGCAGGACGAGCGATGCTGGGTCGTGTTTGACGACGAGATCTTTCGCAATGCCCCGCCTCTCGTCAACGGCTGGTCTCGCGAAGAAATCGCGGATGCCTTCGACGGAACACCCATGTTCTACAAGGCCGATAGCCTTGACGGGTTGGCCGAAGCGGCTAGCATTAATCCCACAGCATTGCTGAAGACCGTTACTCAATATAACGAAGGCCAATCCGCCGGGACGGATGTTCTCGGTCGACAACATATGCCTCTGCCAATTGCCAAAGCGCCGTTCTATGCCATTCGATTGCAGGGGTGGCATCTAACAGGGGCGGCGGGTCTTGCTGTAAATTCCGAACTTCGCGTAATCCGACAGGACGGATCACCGATTCCGAACCTTTACGCAGCGGGAGAACTGCTGGGCCAGGGACAATGTATGGGCCGGTCTTATTGTGGCGGCATGATGGTAACGCCGGCGCTCACCTTCGGCCGCTTGCTGGGACAGCGTATGCTGCCATTCGAAAGCTAAAAACGTTGGGCGCGCGAAATCATTTTTCCTACTTCGCCCGCTGCTTGAGTTTGACCGCATTCATAGTGTGTATAAATGCGATCTCGATGCGTCGAAATATGGGCCTGCAATAAATCAACTTTAGCGGATGAATAACATGTGGCAGCCGAAGCTGATCATGATGAACGGTGAACTTCTTCCGTTCGACCAGGCGCGCATCCATCCTCTGTCGCTGGCGGTGACTTACGCGACAACGGTCTTTGAAGGGCTTCGCGCCTATCACATGTCCGAGACCGGACAGTTTGCACTTTTTCGGTTTGAGGACCACATACGGCGCCTACAGGTCGGAATGAAACTTCTGCGCTTCGATCAGGTTTATGAAACCGACTATTTGCGCGACTGCCTAACCCAGCTCATTCAAGCGAACGAACCCGATGACGACGTTTACATCAGACTTCTTGCCTATATAGAAGGGATCGGGCTCTTAAGCACGACCGGACCTGTGGGCTTCACAGCCGCTGCAATGCCGAGGGAAAAATCGAAGTTCACAGATACTGGGATGAGTCTGGGCGTCAGTTCCTGGCATCGCTTGTCCGACAATGCGAGCCCGCCACGGATCAAAAGCACGGCCAACTACCACAATGCGCGCCTGGCGATGTTTCAAGCAAAGCGCGACGGTTACGACGGCGCTCTCATGCTGACATCGGACGGCAAAGTCTCGGAAGCACCGATCGCATGTTTCTTCATGGTTCGCGGCGGGCAGCTCGTTACACCGAACCGAGCCAGCAATATATTGGAAAGCATTACCCGTGACACCATCCTCACGCGCTACCACGAGCTGACGGGCCAAACGGCGGAGGAGCGCGTCGTCGATCGCAGCGAACTCTATTTCGCGGAAGAAGCTTTCTTGTGCGGGACCGGACAAGAGATCGTGCCTGTCACATCGATTGATCGACTACCCGTCGGCGAGGGACGCGTCGGCCCACTAACACAACGATTGCGCGAGGACTATTTCAATATTGTTCGCGGTCTCGTGTCCGATCACCCGGAATGGCGCACACTTATTTAGCCAGTCAGCACCGCGTAGACGACTACCGAACTAGGACGCTCTTATTCTAGTTTCTCTCCGCCTGCCGGTGCCGACTGCGGCTCTGTCAACAGGCCGTTGGCCTTCGCAAACGCCTCGTAAGCTTCCGCATTCTGCAGGCCCGGCGGAGAAATGCGATCTCCGCCAATCACCTTGGGTGCCATCGGGCCGTCATACTTGCTCATACGATAACCGGTGCTGTCTTCCGGATGGTAAGCGGCCAAAGTATCAATCTCGTCCATATCCGGATAGAGCACAACAGCGGTCCCGCCATACGCGATATTTTGACCAGCATTGCGGTAAATGAACCAAATGCCGCCATTATCCGCAATCGTCGTTTTCAAACTATCGGAACGCACTGGTATGGGATAATGCGTGAACTTATCCGCTTGCTGATCATACATCGAAAGATAATTGTCAGTGGCGACCCAGATGTTGTCGTCCTGGTCGGCTTCAGCGTTGTAGGGATTGGTATATTCGATTCCTAATTTGTGCTCCATAACCTCGCCCGTCTCCGGGTTCAGGCGGTAGAGTGCCCCATTTTGCATGCCACGGCTCCCCCAGGTGGCAGCCCAGATCATGTTCTTTGAGTCTGCACCAAGCCGTCGTATGGAGTTCGTGGCTTCTTTGTCAGGAACAAGATCAAAGTGGTCAAAAGTTTCGGTATCTGGATCGAAACGGGTCACGCCGCCATTGTGGTAATCCGCAAACCAAACCTTGTCGTCGTGATCCATGACGATGCCGTAGGGCCGGCTGCGAAGAATGGGCACATCCCAATACAGGATTGAGTTGGTTTCGCGATCCCACTTGCCAAGCTTGCCGACGGCTAATAAGGAAAGCCACAAATTGCCTTTGGAGTCGAAAATCTGCGTATTGCTTTCCAGCCCGCGCGCGCCTTCGACTTTCCAATGATCGACCAGACCGGTCTTAGGATCTAATCTTCTTACAACTTCGGCCTTAGCGAGATCAGGCGAATACCAAACTGTGCCGTCCGTTTGATCGACTGCAATGCCGTGGCCGCCCCCATGGCCTTTAAAGGCCTTGGATTCACCCGTTCGTGGGTCGAACCAAAGAATGCAACATCTTGTGTAAGGAACCCAAACATTGCCGTCGGCATCAAAGTCGATTTGATGGGCATATGCCACGTCAAACTCTGGAGGTTGTGGATAGATGTACTCAATGTACATCGCTTTTTTAAGCGCTTCTAAATCCAATTCCGGCTCGCTCGACAGCTGCACCACACGCGGCTCTGCATCAGGACCTAAATGTTCAGCTAGATAGTCAACAAGAATGTCGCGATCTTCCGGCGGAAGGAGCGCCGGGTCGAACATCGTTGCTTTTCCAGGCACGCCGAATCCGGGGCCCTGGTGCATACGGTCGACCGTGACCGCCCAGGCCGCTTTGTCCTTGAGTGGGCGGCCACCAGGATACCTTCGACTATCACTGTTGTAGGCAAACAATTGCACGGTATGGCAACCGGTGCAGGTTCTCTCGAAGATGTCGCGACCGGGACCCGGCGGGAAGATCTTGTCATAGGATTCGATCTTGGCATCGGAATAGTCAATGCCACCGGCATAGTTGGGCACAATGTCGACGTCCATAAGCGTAAAGTCAGCGGTGACATTTGCGTTCGCCGCCACATCGAGTTTTATTGTTTGCGGTGTGAAACCTTCCAGCTGATCGATGGCAGGACGAACCGTCACTGAATAAGCCCCCGGCAAAAGATTTACCGCACGGTATGCGCCGTCGATGACAAATACCGTGTAGCCGACATTCTTGTCGTTATTGAAGGCATAAACGACCGGTAAAACGCCAGGCTCAGAACCGGTTACCTTTCCTGAGAGCTGGCTATATCCTGACAACACGTCAGCACTCGCCGGAAATGCGAGAATCAATAATGCGAGTGCACCAAAAATCCCACCAATCTTTTTTGTTTTCGGGCGCATGTTTGTTCCCCTGTTCATCGATGCTGGCCGTGAAAAAATGGTCTTCCTATCGGCGGACATAAGGATTTGCAACGTCGCCGCCGGTGTAAAACCAAACGCTTTTGACTTGAAGATATTCTTTGATTGCTTCGGCACCGTTCTCACGACCCAGTCCGCTGGCCTTGTAGCCACCAAATGGTGTCGTGTAACTCGTAGAGCGGTAGGTATTTACCCAGACCGTGCCCGCCTCCAATCGCTCGGACATATTTATCGCCCGACGCAGGCTCTCCGTCCATACGCCCGCCGCCAAACCATAGTTGACATCATTTGCGATTTCGACTGCCTCATCTTCGTCCTCAAAACGCAGCACAGAAAGCACCGGTCCAAAAACCTCTTCTTGAGCGATGCGCATGTCAGGTTTGACATCGGTAAAGACCGTCGGTTGAATGAATAGTCCGGTGTTGCCATCGGGAGCTGCCGCTGCCCCGCCGCCCAGTACGCACGAAGCGCCCTCGCCTTTTGCAATTTCTATGTAGTCGAGAATCTTGCGGTACTGAGGTTCGGTTGTGATCGGTCCTACTTGGGTATCGGGTGACAGGGGATCGCCGATGCGCGCGGTCGCTGCCAATTTCAAAAGCCGCTCCATGAAGTCATCATAAATTGACTCCTGCAGCAAGAGTCGTGAGCCCGCGATACAGGTTTGTCCGCTGGCCGCGAAAATTCCGGAAATAGCGCCGTTCACCGCCTGATCGATTTTGGCATCGTCAAACACAATATTGGCTGACTTGCCACCGAGCTCGAGCGTTACTCTTGTGAAATCGGCAGCTGCAGCCGTGCTGACATTGTGCCCCCCCGCTTCGCCGCCGGTGAACGCCACCTTGCGCACTTTTTTGTGGCGTACCAATGCGTCGCCGACTTCGGATCCCAAGCCTGTAACAACGTTGATCACGCCTTTGGGGAAGCCCGCCTTTTCTGAGAGCGGCGCGAATTCGAGAGTTGATGCTGAGGTGAATTCCGACGGCTTAATGACGATCGTATTGCCCGCCGCCAAGGCCGGCGCGGCCTTCCAGGCCAAAAGGAGAAGCGGTGAGTTCCACGGCGTTATGCAGGCGCAGACGCCAAGCGGCTCGTAGCGCGTCACATTCAAAATGTTCGGTTTGTCAATCGGCGGCACGCGGCCTTCGATTTTGTCAGCCAATCCGCCGTAATAGTGAAACCACTGAGTCATATAACGGCATTGGTTGAGCACTTCGGCAATAAGTTTGCCGTTGTCGCGAACTTCAATTTCAGCGAGCTGTTCCGCATGGTCAGCCAAGATGTCGCCGAATCTGCAAAGCATGCGACCCCGCTGGGTCGCGTTTAGGCCGCGCCATTGGTCAGACTTGAAGGCAAGGTGTGCTGCGGTAACCGCCGCCTCGACGTCGGCTTCATTGGCCCGCGGAATTCTTGCCCAGACGTCACCTGTATAAGGGTTGACGGTATTCATCCAATCCTCGGATATTGGATCGCGCCAATCTCCATCGATGAACAATTGGTACTTTTGCATCTTCAATCCCTTGCAAATGTCGGCTCTAGACGAAGAAGCCAGTTCTTACGCTTATTATCCGACATCGCACACTCTATATATATGTGTCTCAAACTATATATATGTGTCTCAAACCAAGTGGGCCGCTCTTTTCAGTTGGGGGCTTGGTGTATGACAGGGGTTAAGACGCAAGAGGCTACGGCATATTTTGTTGCAGGGATTGGGCTCCTCAAGGCCCGTTGTGGCGGCGCCCTTGCCTAGCTTTAGAATAGTCCTATTATGCACACGTGTGCAAGAACATTCCGGATTCCAACAACGCCTGCGTTAGTCTGGGCAGAGCGCTTACGAGTTAGAGAGCTATACCGCCGCACTCCGCACAACTCTCAAAGCAGCTCACGGAATCGCAGCCGCGTCAGGATAAAAGTTTGAAGTCAGAACAATTCTCCGCCTTACAAGTGGGCGTCACATGGCAAAGGTTCAACGGTCTTATGGACGAGACCGCACATACATTCGTGCGCACGTCCTTCTCGTCCGTCGTCCGTGACAATTGGGATCTCGCCGTAAGCTTGATGGATAGAAACGGCCGGCAGTTCGCGCAGTCCTCGCGCAGCATTCCCTCGTTTATTGGAACAATGCCGCGAACACTTGACGTGATGTTGCAGCGCTACCCGAAGGAAACATTGAAACCCGGCGACGTCCTAATTTCGAACGACGGATACCACGGTACCGGGCACTTGAACGACATCACGATGATTCGGCCGGTCTTTCGTCAAGATCAGCTCATCGCATTTATTGGCAGCGTGTTCCACACTGTCGATATCGGCGGCGCGCCTTCCGTCAATGCACGCGATTCATTCGAAGAAGGGTTGACTATTCCCGTTTCGAAAATCGTTCGCGAGGGTTTTGAAAACGAGGATGTCGTTGCCTTCCTCAGCGAAAACCTTCGGGCGCCGGAAGAAACCTTGGGCGATATTCGCGCCCAGTTTGCCGCTTATGATCTTGGTCTTGAACGTCTATTGAAAATTCTTGACGACGAATACATTGATGATCTGGACGGGCTTGTCGAAGAGATCTTGAAGCGATCCGAATTGGCCATGCGCCGCGCCATCGAAGCGGTTCCCGATGGCTCATACCGCGACGAGATCATGGTCGATGGTTTCGACGAACCGCTCAGGATTTGCTGCAACGTACACATCAGGGGAAGCGACCTCACGGTCGACTTTGCGGGCACATCATCGCAAATCGACCGGCCCATTAATTCAGCAATGAACTTCACGCGGGCATATAGTGCGTATGCCATTAAATGCGCGTTTGACCCCACGACGCCCAACAATGACGGTTCCTTTCGCCCCATTACAATTACCGCGCCGGAAGGATGCCTGGTCAACCCAAGGCGTCCGGCACCGATTTGGGCCCGTCATCTATCAGGACACTATTTGCCGCCGGTAATTTTCAGCGCGCTTGCGAATCTGATTCCCGACAGAGTGATTGCGGATTGCGGGTCGCCGTTGTGGAACGTCTATTTCGCAGGCCACCATTCCGATGGCAGACGGTTTGTAAAAATGTTCTTTATGAACGGAGGCCACGGCGCCAGACCCCATCAAGACGGCCCAGCCTGCCTCAGTTTCCCCAGTAACGTTGCCACCGTTCCGATCGAACAGTTTGAAAACAGCGTGCCGTTGCTGATCACCGAGAAAAGCCTCATTCCCGACTCAGGCGGTGCGGGAAAATATCGTGGCGGTCCCGCCCAACGGGTTTCGTTTCGCGTCACTTCGGAAAAGCCCATCACAATGACGATTCGGCATGAGCGGGTTAAATTTCCGCCGCGTGGATTACGCGGTGGCTCTCCGGGTGCCGCGGGCCGCGACTATGTCAATGGCGAACAAATACCGGCCAAGGTCCGCATGGACTTGCAACCCGATGATTGCGTGACATTTGATACGCCCGGCGGAGGCGGCATGGGCAAGCCAACCGAACGGGATCGAAAAAAAATATACGCGGACATCCACAGCGGACTTGTCACACCGGAAGGCACAGCGCGCGATTACGGCGCCGAGCACGCGGGGGCCAAGTCTCGTGGCTAGCTCTCATCGCGTCGGCGTAGATATCGGCGGCACGTTCACAGATCTTGTGATGGTCGATACAAGAAACGGTCGCCTGTTCAACGAAAAAATATTAACCACACAAGAAGATCCGTCGATCGGTGTATTACAAGGCCTGCAAAAAATTCTCGACGCCAATGACGTAGCGGCGCGCGAGGTCAGTCATGTGATTCACGGTACGACGCTGGTCGCTAACGCGGTGATCGAGCGCAGAGGCGTTGACGTTGCACTCATAACCACGGGCGGCTTCCGCGATGTTTTGGAAATTGGCACAGAGTGGCGCTACGACACTTATGACCTCTTTATGGAAATGCCAGAGCCATTGGTGCCCCGTCATTGGCGCTATGAAGTGGCCGAACGCATTGGACCTCAAGGCGACATTCTCAAACCACTGAACGAGCAGGGAGTTGCCGACGTCGCTCGCGCGATCGCTAAGACAGACGTCAAGGCAGTTGCTGTTTCGCTGCTACACGGCTTCCGCAATTCCACTCATGAACGCCGCGTTCGGGAAATAATCGCACGTGAAGCACCGGAGCTCGTGGTTTGTATTTCAAGCGAAGTCATGCCCGAGATCGGAGAATACGAGCGCACGTCTACAACTGTCTGCAACGCCTATGTACTGCCTTTATTCGAGCGCTACCTGCGGCGTTTAACCGATGGACTGCGAGACATAGGTATCGACAAGGATCTATTCCTCATGTTGTCAGACGGCGGCACAGTGCATGAAACGACTGCCGCATCGCATCCAATCCGGTTAGTGCAGTCCGGTCCCGCCGGTGGCGTGCAGGCGACGTCTGTGATCGGTAAACTCGCAGGCGAATCTGATGTGTTGTGTTTCGATATGGGCGGCACCACCGCGAAGGCCTGTTTGATCGATGACGGTGAACCATTGCGCACAACCGAGTTCGAGGTGGCTCGCGTTTATCGCTTCAAAAAAGGCAGCGGACTTCCGCTGCGCATTCCGGTTATTGACATGATTGAAATCGGCGCTGGCGGTGGTTCGATCGCACACCTGGACCATCTCGGGCTGATTCAAGTTGGGCCGGAGAGTTCGAGTGCGGATCCAGGCCCAGCCTGTTACGGCAAAGGTGGTGAAGATGCGACGGTGACGGACGCCGATCTCGTGCTCGGTTATTTGGCCGCCGAAAATTTTCTCGGCGGTGACATGGAACTCGACGTCGCTGCAGCCAACGCCGCCCTTAAGAAAAACATTGGTGATTCGCTAGGTGTATCGGTGGTCGACGCGGCATGGGCCATCCATGAAACCGTAAACGAAAATATGGCGCAAGCCGCGACCATCCATGCCTTAGAAAAGGCCAAGAATATCGCTGACTACGCAATGGTGTCGATTGGGGGAGCCGGTCCAGTACATGCATGCAATATCGCGCTAAAACTATCTCTGCGGCGCGTAATATGTCCGCCGAGCGCCGGCGTCGCCTCGGCGCTTGGTTTTCTTGTGTCACCGACGTCCTTTACGCTGGTACGAGGGGGCGTCATGGCATTGGACGACCTCAATTTCAACAGTGTACAAACCAAACTTAACCAGATGGAGCACGAAGGCCTTGAACTCCTACAAGAAGCAGGGACGAGAAGTGACTCCGCACACGTCGTGAGGCTGGCAGCGATGCGCTATATCGGCCAAGGGTATGATGTTGAAACGCCTCTGACGGACGCCATGCTTGACTCCCATGACGCATCCGCCATGCGCAACGCGTTTGAGCAGGCGTATCAAAGACAGTTTGGCCGGAATGAAGCATCTATGCCTGTAGAGATCGTGTCCTGGCGCGTGGTCGTATCTGGACCACGGCCGGAAATCGATCTGGCAACGGCACGATCGGTAGCGCCCAAAGGTGCGGTACTGAAAGGTGAGCGTCCCGTTTACTTTGGGACCGAAATAGGGTTTGTGAATGCCCCCATCTATGACCGCTATCATCTTGTTGCCGGAAATACTTTCGAAGGGCCGGGAATATTTGAGGAGCGCGAGTCGACGACCGTCGTGCCACCCGGCGCACACGCGCATATAGACTCTTCTTTAAATCTAATAGTCGATCTTCCTTCGAATGCGGCAGCGGGTTGATCTATGGAGGTTGCAAACGAACGAGCCCAACAAACAATCGCGCAAGCCTTGGCGTCGGCCTTTGCGGCACATAGGGTAAGTCGAATATTCGGTGTACCAGGGGGAGGCAGCAGTCTTGATCTCATCGAAGCGGCTGCGGACGTAAATATTGAATTCATCCTAACGCGGACCGAAAGCGCCGCGGTCATGATGGCTGCTGTCACCGCAGAGTTGAGCGGAACGCTTGGTGTTGCGCTCACCACTAAGGGACCCGGAACTGCCAACGCCGCGAACGGCGTCGCTTATGCAGCGCTTGACCGATCGCCAGTCATGGTGCTGACCGACGGCTTCAGCTCGAAAGAGCAAGACTATGTCAGCCATCAAGTGTTTGATCAGCGCGCGATGTTCGCTCCCATCACGAAAGGTCACAGTAGGCTCGATAGCGATGCGCCTGAACGGGAATTTCAAGCACTCATCGAGTCCGCACTAACACCTCCATTCGGTCCCGTTCATATCGAACTCACCGGCGAGCGGGCACGCGTTATGTCAGCTGCCGCCGCGGACACGTCATTCCCTGTACGACCAGAGACACAGCTGGATGAAGCTGCCTTGGCCAAAGCTGAAACCCTCATGGCAAACGCCCGCCGGCCTGTCGTGATCGCCGGCTTGGAGGCACGCGACGGAGATGCTGCGACCGCAACTCGAAATCTTATCGACGCATTGAATTGTCCTGTTTTGACGACTTACAAAGCAAAGGGTGTTATCAGCGATACACACGAGCACTATGTTGGTATCTTCACGTCCGGCAGCGCCGAAGCAGACTGCGTCGAGCAAGCAGATCTCATCATACTATGCGGCCTCGATCCGGTAGAACTGCTGCGCCAGCCTTGGCGTTACGAAGCGCCGGTTGTCGATATTGCTTTGGTACAACATGCCGTTCACTACGTGACGCCCGCTGTTGGGATCTTTGGACCGCTTGGAACGCATATTTCTAGATTGACGGCGAGCGGTCAGAAAACTGATTGGTCCACCTCAGAAAGCAGCGAGCTGCGCGACAAGATGCGAACGCGCTTGCAGTACCCAGACACCAAAGGAATTGGGCCACAGCAGGTTGTGGAGTTGGCCGTCGAGGAATGCAAATCGCTCAAACAACTTCCTCGAATTACAGTCGATGCCGGCGCACATATGTTCTCGGCAATGACATTTTGGCCCTGTACCGAACCCTATGACGTTTTGATTTCCAATGGACTTGCGACCATGGCATTTGCTTTGCCCGCTGCGATCGCGTCCGCGTTGCACGAACCAGAGCGGCCGGTCATCGCATTTACGGGCGACGGTGGGCTCTTAATGTGCCTCGGCGAATTGTCCGTCGCGGCCGAACATCAAGCACGCATTGTCGTTATCGTTTTCAACGATCAATCCCTGTCACTTATTGATATTAAACAGCAGCAGCGCGGCTTGCCGGCCCGCGGAGTTCGTTGGAATCGACCAAACTTTGCCCAAACCATGGAGGGGCTTGGCGGGCGCGGCTTTCGGGTGGACACGCTTCAGGACTATCGCAAAGCTCTCTCAGACGCATTGCACGGAGACGGTCCCTCACTGATTGATGTAAACATTGATCCCAGCGGTTATCCGCGGCAAATGACGGCCCTGCGCGGCTAGGCGATAGAGGACGAAGGAGCGGAAAGAATGGACAATGGCAACTTTCAATTGCCGCCGGACGTGGTCGAGATTGTCGATCTCGCCAAACGCATCGTCCAAAACGAGTTGCTGCCACTGGAGCCGGAATTCTTGCCTCACCCCGGTCATGCCTTTGGCATCAAGGAAACCACCAACCTCAAAACAGTCTTCGGTGACGACGTCGTCAAGCACCTAACTCAGATTTCGCGCGATACGGGTCTTTGGTATCTCATGGTCCCGGAAGAATTCGGCGGTTCCGGACTGTCCATGCTGACTCAAGTCGCGGTGCTCGAGCAGTTTAACTATACCGCCGTGCCGTTCCCGTTCGCGAACGTTGCTAACATTCTCTATCAATGCAAAGGCGATCAGATCGACCGTTTTTTGAAGCCGGTCATCGAAGGCGGCATGACGACGTGTTTCGCTCAAACCGAACCGGACGCGGGATCCGACCCAGGCGGCATGATGCAGACCAAAGCCGTCAAAGACGGCAAGCATTGGGTGATCAACGGAACTAAAATGTGGATCTCTGGGGCCGCCGAGTCAGATTTGATCATGGTGCAGGCGGTGACTGATCCTGAAAAACGCCAGCGGGGCGGCATTACGATGTTTCTGGTGCGGCGCGACAATCCTGGAATGAAAGTCGAAGAGCCTGGAATCAAAACGTGGTTGGGACCGCATGCCTCACAATATGTCGTGAATTTCAATGATTGCCGCGTTCCCGAAGAAGACGTGTTGGGCGAGGTTGGCAATGGCTTCCGACTCGGACAGCGCTGGCTGACAATTCACGACCGGCTGCTGCGCGGTCCTTACGCGTTGGGTAAAATGCAACGCGCTCTCGATATGTCGATTGACTGGTCTAAGCAGCGCATCACTTTTGGCAAGCCGCTATCGGAACGCCAAGCGATACAGTGGCAACTGGTCGATATGTATATTGACCTACAGGCCTTGCAAGCGCTCACCTATCAGATGGCGGCGCGGGCCGACGCCGGCGAAGACATTCGCACCGAAGCGGGCATGGTCAAATTGACATCAATGGTTTGGGGCGCGCGCACGCTCGACAAAGCCATTCAGATTCATGGCGCCATGGGTGAATCGTTGGAGCTCCCGTTGACATTGTTTTATCGCTACCTGCGCCACGGCCAAATCGGAGGCGGCGCAAACGAAATCCAACGCATGCTAATCGCGCGTAAGCTACTTCGAGACTAGATTTTCTTTGCCACATGCAAAATTCGATCGTTCAAAATTGAGGATACCATGAAAGCCTTACGCCTCATCAGTCTTGCTCTCACTGCGGCGATCTTACTTATATTTTTGCCGCTACATGCGGGCGCCAACGACTATCCATCCAGGCCGATCACAATTGTTGTGCCTTATGCGCCTGGTGGCGGCGGTGACACATTCACCCGCGCGATTGCCGTTCAAGCTGAAGAAATTCTGGGCACTAAGGTTTTCGTAGTGAATAGAACCGGCGGTGGCGCGACGATCGGCGTGGGATCCGTCGCGCGCGCTAAGCCAGACGGGTATACGTTGGGCTTTGTGTCGAGCAGCCCAGTCGTGGTCGTGCCAAATTTCTTCAATGTGCCGTATGACCCATCGACGGACATTACGTATCTGTCCCGCTTTGTTGTCAGTGCTTATCCGGTGTTGGTTAGAAGCGACTCTCCCTTCGTGTCGTTTGAAGACTTGATTGCCTATGGCCAGGCCAACCCCGGGAAGCTTCGTTGGTCAACCGCCGGGATTAACGGCGCACCGCACATTGCAACACAGGCGGCATTGGAGGCCGAAAATATTACGTCGGCGTTTGTTCCCATGCAGGGCTCGACGGAAGTCTTGGCCGCTCTCTTTGGCGACACGCTTGATATGGGAGTGACGTCCGACTATGCCGGCCCGGTCGCCGCCGGAGATTTGCGCGTTCTTGCGGAGATTGGACCGGAGCCATTTGCCGAACTGCCGGGCATTCCGACGTATAAACAAATGAATTACCCGCTGGCGCCGACGATTTTCTTCGGTCTTGGTGGACCGGGAGGTTTGCCGGAAGACGTGATCGCAAAGTGGGATGAGACGATGCGGACCATTACGTCGTCCGAACAATTTCAAGAGGTTGCGGCACGCCTCAATGGCAACGTGAAATTTCTCGCTCACGAGGAATTTGAAGCACTCGTGCATCGTGACATCGTAGATATGCGGGAAACGCTCATGTCTCTGGGCATGCTTAAATGACACGTCCTGAGTATCAGCATCATGTAATTCCATGATGAGCAGCAGGCGATTAGAGCTCCTCATCATTACCGCCCTGCTGGCGGCAGCGCTGGCCTTCGGATTTGTCGTCATACCCATCGCCATCGATCTTGGTATCAATAGTAGCGGGACCGGCCTATCACCGCGATTCATGCCACAACTCGCAACCGTTGGACTTGCACTCGCACTTGCGTTCGGTCTCGCACAGTTGGCACTCGGCAAGGAAAGTAGCCGTGCCGAATCGCCGCTCGAAAGCACAGGCGGAGACCACCCGCTCAGAGCTCTCGGCGCTGTCATGATCTCTTTATTATTTGCGTATTATGGATTTGCTATTGGCGGCTTTTATCTGGGCGGCATCGCAATGGCGATGATAATGACGTTGCTGCTCGGCGAGCGCAAAGCACTAATCGTTATATTCGTTCCTGTTCTTGTCCTTGCATCGATCTATTTGATTTTCGAACTAGGTCTGCAAATCAAGTTGCCGAAGTCGGACCTCTTTTCAGGAATTCCGATCTAAATGGAAGCGATACTCGAAGGCATCTCCCTTTCGCTCTCCATCTATGCGCTGGCGGGAATCGTCATCGGTGTAATTCTCGGACAAGTCCTCGGTTCAATACCCGGCCTAACAGCTGCCATGGCAGTGGCGCTGTTGGTTCCATTTAGTTTCTATTTCGATCCTTGGGTCGGCATTCCCATGATGCTCGCTATGTTTAAAGGATCCCTATTCGGCTCGAGTATCCCGGCCATTTTACTGCGCACCCCCGGCACTCCTGCCGCTGCGGCAACGGTGTTCGACGGCAATCCTTTGGCCCAAGCAGGCAAAGGCGGCAAAGCCATGCATACGGTTCTTTATGCGTCGGTGTTTGGCGATGCGTTTTCCGATGTCTGTCTTATTCTTGGTGCAGGCGCACTCGCGGCGATCGCCATCCGCTTCGGCCCCTCTGAATATGTCATTCTTATTCTTTTCGCGCTTCTCAGCCTCGTCTCTCTCAATCGCGGAAGCTCCTGGAGAGGCATTGTCGCCATTTCACTGGGTGTATTGATCGGCTGTATTGGCCTCGATCCGATTACGGGAACAGAACGGCTGACCTTGGGGAACGCAGAACTTTTCGATGGCGTCGGCCTCATTCCCATGTTGATCGGCTTCCTCGCCATTTCAGAGGTGTTTACGCAACTGGAGCAACCCCTAAAGGAACTGGCAGAGAAGACCATTTTTTTCTCAAATAAACCGGAAGATAATCTGCTGTCTCGCACCGAGCGGCGGGAACTTCTACCAACTCTGCTGCGATCGTCCGTCATCGGAACCGTGACGGGTGCGTTGCCAGGCTTGGGTTCGACCGTCGCGGCCTTTATTGCCTATAACGAAGCGCGGCGGCGGGCCAAAAGACCCGAAGAGTTTGGCCGTGGCTCGCTGCATGGTATCGCAGCGCCAGAGGCGGCCAACAATGCAGTTAGCGGGGCCAACTTAATTCCGTTGTTGGCGTTCGGCATTCCGGGAGACGTAGCCGCCGCACTTATTTTGGGCGCCCTACTCATTCAAGGCATTACACCTGGGCCCCTTGCCTTCCGAGACGATCCGGTTCCGATCTATGCCATCTTCTCAGCAATGCTGCTGGCAAACGCCGTGAACTATATCATCGGGCTCGGCTTCATCCCGCTTGCAAAGAAGATGGTCTCCGTACCAAAGCGGCTGTTGTTCCCGGCAGTGCTCGTGTTTGCTTCAGCCGGAGCCTTTGCCATGCGCGGCTCGCTGTTCGATGTGCAATTGATGTTTGCTTTTGGACTCATCGGATGGTTGATGTCCAAGCTTCGCTTTCCAGCCGTACTTCTTTTGATCGGATTTATTCTCGCGCCCATTTTGGAGCGATCTGCCCGCCAGACTCTCATTCTGGTCGAGGCGTCGGACAGTTGGCTGGCCTTTATTGCCAGCAGACCCGTCTTGATGATCTTGCTCGCAATTCTTGCCGTGCTGACCGTGATCGTTATTCGCCAGCGTTTTGTGATGGGCCGTTATGATGTGCCGCAGGAACCGACCGACAGCGCCTGAGTACATTCGGTCTGATAACGGCCCGAAATTTATCGCTGAAGCATTCTAGACCAGGCTCACTAAGGTTGGGATCAAGCCAATCAGGATCTATCCGGGGAGCCCTTGGGAGAACGGCTACAATGAACGCTTCAACGGAACACTACGACGAGAAGTTCTCAATGCAGAATGGTTCTCGACCATTGATCAAGCCAAGACTGTCATCGGTAAGTGGCTCAGGCAGTACAATCATATCCGTCCGCATCAGGCGTTCAACAACATGCCCTGCCTTGTGCATCACGAAACGCGACGAGTTCGACGCCCAAAACTTTCACTTTTTCGGGCTTGCCCGAGGCTAAATCTACACTACGGACAATCGGATACCAAAAATTTATATACATGGCGCCAACTCTTACATTTAATCAGCGTTTTCATTGGAGCTAGTCTAAGCCAAAGACAGAAGCGGTAATTTTATATAGATCAGTTCGGGTTTGCCCACCTGCCTGCCATGGAGTAGATAATCAGGCGTAAAGACAGGCAATGAAGGGAAAAATCGATGCGGAAGATCCTTGAAAATATTTTCCTTTGGGAGTGGTTCTCCGAGGACAAAGGATACAACTTCAACGGTCACCTCATATGCCATACCGACGGCAACCTTTGCATCGACCCTGTCGAGCCGGGAGAAGCGCTCGATGAACTAACGCGTCTCGGGGCCAAACAAATTCTCCTGACCAATCGCAACCATTCGCGAGCGGCGAATTTGGTGCGCGAGCGCACAGGAGCAAAGACCGCCATTCACCCCGATGATGCAGTGCACGCTCGCAATCAAGGTACTGAACTCGACGGCAGTTTTCGGGTAGGAGACAAGATCGGTCCCCTCGTCGTAATCGGCGCGTCCGGTAAATCTCCCGGAGAAGTAGCATTTCACTGGCCGGATCGGAAAATCCTCATTGTCGGAGACGCCATTATCGGCAATCCACCCGGCAGCTGCGGCCTATTAAATGAAACCGTGATGGACGATCCGGCACAATTGAAGCAGAGCGTGCGTGATCTTCTCGAAATTGATTTCGAAACGCTTCTTGTTGGTGACGGCAAACCGATAGTTGAGGACGCCAAGCGGCAGCTTGAGGCGCTGGTTAACTCAATGTCAAAATGACGAGCGGAATGCTCGTCTGTGGTTCACGCCTTTACGTGAGTATCGATTGGCCTACGCGCGATTTGACGATTGCGCAGGGCGCATCGATTTATTAAATTTCGTTCTGTGCGTGGAGATCGCGCCTTTTCTATTCCATCTCCTTAGAGACACACTTCCGGCAATTGGGTGGTAAAACCGGTTCCGTTGATGACACGGGACAAGACGGTCTCTTTCCGCAAGGCGCGATTAGCCATCGAATGGCTTTTGCATTTCACGCCTTAAATTCAATCTGGGGAGTCACGACTAGGGACACTTCCACTTACGCTGTCCTTATCAAAAACCCAATCCGACGCGAAAAAGCTTTTTTCGCGTAGAAGACGTCGGTCAGAGTGAGCAGGCCCGTGTAACGGGGAATTCAATTTCCCTGTTATTTGTTTAAGGAATTTATTCGTAAGCCAATGACATTATTATATGTCTCGGTTGTCCATTATATGTCTCGGTTGTCCCTCTCGCCTACCAGAAGAAAACAAATAAGTTGGGTCCGGCTTCATCAAGCAAATGATTTAGCAGTGGCGTTTCGTACTTACTCGAAAATCGAATTACGTGGGATCAGCCCGGTGGCATGAGTTTCAGCACGCTCTGATCTTGATCGCTGGTGAGATAGAGAACGTCTCCCTCCCCGGCGGTGATCCCGCTGGGTGCATGCACCGGTGCCGGAGTGTTGGGGACCGTGCGTCCAATGGGCAGATTGGTGGCCAGCTCGGCAATGTCACCTGTGCCGGGGTCCACGGTGATGACCCGCTGTTCGCCCACTTCCACCACCGCCAACCGTCCGTCAGAGAACACCGTAATGCCCTCGGGTTGCTGAAGATCTTCCACGACAAGCGTTTTTGCCGAGGTGGCCAGATCAATGCTCGAGACAGCACCGGACAGGGCCTCGGTGACGTAGAGCGTCTGCTCATCCAATAGAACCATACCTACGGGTCCGCCGAGACCATCTGCAACGACCTCCCGAGATTGCTCAGTATCCTGACTAAGCCGAACCACTTTACCGGTTCCGAATTCAGCAACCAGCGGATCACCGTCACCCAGCAACACCACTCCATAGGGATCGTCTAGCCCAGCCCAGGTGTGAGTAATGCTGTTCGCCTGTCTGTCGAATGAAAAGACGCGCGATCGCGCTACGTCCGTGAATACCATCACGTTATCGTTCGCGGCTACATTGGTGGCCGAATAGGGGTCGATGAATTCAGCCAGGTCAATAATTGTCCACACAAGCCCGGTTTCAGTGTCCACCATGCGAAATCCCAGATCGTCGGCAACCACCAGGGCTTCCCTTCCTTCATGGCTAACGAGGGTCAAACCACTTGGCATAGAAAAATTGCCGGGCACCAGATCAGATGTCTCCCCGCTTGCCGGGTCGATGCGGACGACTGCGCTGCGCGCTGGTTGCGTCACGTAAATGCTGTCGTCGGAACCGATGGCCAGATTGTCGAGGGGCGGTTCGAGACGTGTTACGACGTCCGCATCGCCGGTTGCGGGATCAATGCGCCATATTCGACCGCCGGCCCATTCAACAGCGTAGATCAAGCCCGTGGAATCGAGGTTCACGGCCGACATCATTTCGTGACCCTCAACGACGGGTGAAACCTCACCGGTCTCGATGTCGACACGCGCGACCGTACCTATTTCTGACAACGGCCCGTACAATTCATCGTCGTCGGTGATCTCGAAACTGTTCAGATGACCAATCCCTTCGGCGACCAACCTGGGCGCGGTCTCACCGGTTACGTCGAACTCGTGGAGCCGGTCGAACCCGATCTGACCCGCAAACAGCCGGCCGTCGGTCGTGAAATCAATCGGGTTGATCAGCGGCAGACCCGAGGCAACGACGACGATGCTGCCGTCTTTCTGCAGAGCGCGAATTTCCCCACTTGGCATCGCGGTCCATACCATGGTGCCGTCCGGGCCAAAGGCGACATCGTCTGCTTCACCGTCCGGGGCACCAACCGCAATTGTAACTTTCCCGGTGGTAACGTCGATGCGGTAAATGCTCTGGGAAAATACGCTGCCCACATAAAGCATTCCATCCGGGCCGAGGGTCATACCCTTGGCCCCGTGCATGGGTCCACCGGCAACCAAGGTTTCCACCCGGTACCCCGTCTCCCCCACGACTTCGTCTACGTCCTCCGAACAGGCGACCATGAGCATGCTTATCCCAAGCAGAGACGGAACGGCGAAGGCATAAAGGGTGAGTTTCACAACAGCAATTTCCCTAAGGATGTAGATATTTTCTGATACAGTAACGGGCAAGATCACGACGCGAAAGTGAAGAAGATCAACTCAGCGCGCTCACAAGCCAAACTCAACGCCGTCGCCAGACAGCTAAACGAACGTCCGCGAAAAACGCTAGACTACGAAACACCGGCTGAACGATTCAGCCAATGTGTTGCGTCGATCGGTTGAATCCGCAGTTACCAGCAGTCAAATTTTTGGTTGAACACATTTGAATGCTAGTATCCCTAAGCTGCCATTCAGGTTACGGCCCAGCTAGATACCAAATTGATTCAGGAGAGAATTTCGATTTTGTCCAAGGGTGCATGCGGATAGTGCGGTTGGCGTTTCTGAAAGGACAGAATATTGGGCTTCTGGATCACGCCGCAATCAATATTTATTGCACGTCGAATGGTTTCATTTTGCTGCCAAGCGCCACGACCTGCCACCACCGTCGGCAGATGAACAACGAGAGCGGCAGAGATCGACCGAGAAGCGCTTTCCCAGAGATAGCTCGGCGTGTGGTCAACTGCGTAGTAGTCTATTGTTCCCACCTTAAACATAGGTTGTTTGAACGAGGTCGGCTTGGCAAAAGAGAACCCCATACCCTCATCGCAACTGACATCGATAATCAGGCAGCCCGGTCTGAGATCTGATATTTCTTCTTCGGTCACAATAAAAAGGGGATCATCAGGGTCCTGAAAGGTTCCGTTTATGATGATCTCCGATTGACCAACGAGGTCAGACAAGGGCCGGTTGGTCCCGTCGTGTTCTACGACCATCATGCGCGCCTGGTCCTCATTGCCTTCCTGAATATGGACATAGTGACAGTCAAGCACCTCTTCACGGACCTCGTTATCAGGACGCTGAATGCAAACCGTAATGTCTCTAAAGCCGTGTGCTTTGAGGGCGTAAATCGCCCCACGGCTGACAGCGCCGAATCCGAAAATGACTGTCTTACGTTGGTTTCCGTAGTGTCCGTCTATCCCTCTTAGTCGCAGGGCATGGAGTACCGCACAATAGCCAGCCATTTCATTATTCTTGTAGAAAGTGTGGCGGCCAATTTGCCCTTCATTGCCCCATACAAACATATCTTCAAATGCAATGAGTGTCAGTCTGCAGTCGATTGCCTCTTGAGTGATAGCACGCTGCTGCGCACAATGCGGATAGCCCCAGAGAATGCCTCCTTCGCGAAGTTCACTGAGATCAGACAATATCGGTTTGGCGACGATGGCCGACCCAATGGTGGCTAGTATTTCGTGACGTGTTGCAATGCCGCCTGTCTGAGCTGCGATTTCATGGTCTGTAACACCAAAGGGCGCCCCATAGCCTTCCTCAAATATCAATTGTCGGCGAACACTTTCAGACAGGCGCAGAAGATGCTCGGGATGGATTGAGACGCGTCGTTCATCCGCCTTTTTTGAAGTTCCAATGACTCCAAGTGTTAAACTACTCATGTCATTCCTTCTTCTTGAGACAATTAGGATGGGTGACCTGTTGAAAAATTATTCAACAAGCTTAGCGGGGCAATTTGTTTGCTTATCTGCCGCTGAAGTGCGAGTGAAACCCCAAAGACCCAAGTCTAAGGAATTTAGATGACGAATAATTGCGAGAGTAGCAAATCAGCGTCGTGAAAATTCATACTATGAAGAACGCTAACACACTTCTTCATCATTTGCTTTCTAGATGTATGTCCTCTGATGGCTAATCTGCGCCATATGTTGGTACGTGGAGCTTGTCCGCTACATCGTCTTGCCCCGTAGTCACCTGAACCAAATCACTGCTGCTTAGCCGCTAAAAGCAGACGAAGAAGGCGCGGTCGGTCATCGGATGAATTTCACAACAGACGTATATCCCTAGGGATGACCATATTTTCTGATAAAGTAGCCACGAAGATCACGACACGAAAGACAAGAAGATTAACTCAACGCGCTCCACCGTTCTCGCATCCACGTTCGCATGTGACCGCCTCTCCCTACCAACACGAAACCAAAAATCTGATTCCGGCTTATTTTGAGATCAGCCGAGGTCGGGACGGTATGAACCGGAGTTGCAGCGTAGAGGGGTTGAGCCGCAACAATCTGATGTCTGCTTTTCGTCACATAGCAGACGAATTACTGACTTAAAAAGTTCGACCGCTTCTGACCCAATGTATGGACCGGCTGCGTATCGCAAGTGAGATTGTGCAGGATTTCGTAAGTCGCTGTAAACGGGGCTTCGTCGTTACAGGTGGCGGCCGTTGGCAAACTGAGAAAAGGTTTAAGGCTCACATCAGCACCGTTGCCGTGAGCACATTGTTCGTCATGAATAGCATGCCAATAATTTTGTCCACCGGCGCCCGCCCGGGCCGCATATTCCCATTCCGCTTCGCTCAAAAGACGATAAGTCCGTTCCGTCTTTTCGCTAAGCCCATGAGATGTAAGCTTGCGCATCATACCAATTGACACAAAGTACGGGATCATTGTCCGTCTGTTCAAAATTCGGATTGCGCCAGGTATGTTCAACATCATGAACAGGACCCGTCTCCGTCCAATAAGAGCACTCATCCACACTGTTACGGTTGATAGCTGTTATAAAGTCATTGTATTGACTGCATGTAATCTCGAACTTACCAACCGCAAACGGTTGGTTGGGGACGACAGTGATTGAGAATTTGCGATTCTGGTATAGCCTCGGATAGAGTATCCCTCTCAAAAAACTTGTTCGTTGGGCACAACCTAAACTTAATCGAAACGGAAAGACCCATGCTAAATTGCATTTCGTCAACTTATTCGTCGTCTGTGTCGTCAATCGTAATCTCTCTCGTAATCTTGATTTCACCCGTAACCGTCAACGCCGGCAGCCACACGGCAGGCCCACCGCCCGTCGTATTGGCGGAGGTGGATCCTTATGTGCATAGAACCAATTTCCTCGTTGCCGACCTAGACAGAACGCTTCGTGTCTATCGCGACATTCTTGGGTTCGAAGTCAATGCCGTGGCTGGGCCTATCACCGATTTTATGCACGATGTATTGAACATCCCCGCCGAAGCCGATACGCGCATCGCTTTTGTCAGCAGCGTTCCCGGAAAATTCGGTAATATCGGTTTCACCGAAGTGAAGGGCGTGGACTTATCCCAGCCCACCGGTCTTTTTCCCAGTGTGCTGATTATCGAAGTGCAAAGAGATCTCGAGCCTCTGTGCGATCAACTCATCGAGGCCGGGTGTGAAATAAAGAACATCTATAGACTATCCAACCCGGCCCGCAACGAGCTTCTGTTCACGGATAACGATGGGCACCGGGTCATATTGATGCAGCTTGATCCACCTGAATGAAGTGAAACAGTGAGGTCAGACTTTATGGCCGACTTAAACGAGGAGTAAATCAATGTGTATCCTCTTGTCTCAAAATTATGTCTTTTTCTTACGCGATCGCGTTCGACACGGATTTAGAGTCTTCCTTCTTGTGACATCCATATGCTTTTTACCTCTAGAGATCGAAGCGGCTGAACCCGGCGATGACTATCAAGCGCTGACACCTGAGCAAGCTCAATTGGCAGATCAAATGGTTGCCTTTGTCGGCAAAATGGAGGGTAAATTTTTCAATACCGTCGAACGTTTCAATGGCAATGCGGAAGTAGAAGATCGGGAATTTAACGACGAGAAATCAAGTCGTCGTGTCAGGGTTGCTCGGGGTAGCGTGATTGAAAAGGCCGGACTTACGACCGATATTACGCACTCGGACTTTCCGCCTTTTCTGGGTGAGCCGCTTTGGAATCGGTATGTAATGATCGACTTGCAACCGAAGACGCCATTGGTTGGCCTGCTCCATATCACCATGATCTTCCAATATGAGAAGGGGGGAAAGTCGAGGGTGGGCGGCGTCATGCAAATTGCACCGGCCACACGATTTGAGGAAGACTTTGCTGAGATGAGAGCTAAAGTCGATGCTGTCTTTGAAAAATATGGTGTCGACGTTGCCCCCTATCGCGAAACGAATTGCTCAGGACCGCGGCATGAGGCAATTAATTTGGCTTGTTCCGGTGTCAGTTTCTATACGTCCGACCCCTTCGCTATTACGCAAAAGAATTTCAACCATGTAAGCGGAACATTCGAGACCTTCTTCGATGCCTATATTGAGGTACTCGAAAAGCGAAAAGATCAAGAATACTCCGATGAAGATCTGGCAGCACAAGATCGCATGAGGCGAGCCTGGTTCGAAGATCATTTGTTTGAAGATGAATTTACGGTCAGTTTCGTGTCTTACGAGGCATGGACGTTCGCACACGGACCACCCATGTTGAAGTATTGATCGCTCACTTAGATGTCGATTTCTGGAACTGCGCGATCAACTGTATTTAGACCTACTTAGATGCCGGTTGCGATGTCCGCTTCTTTAATCGGGCATAGTCAGCTGAACGAAATCACGGCTGCTTAGCCGCTAAAAGCAGACGAAGAAGGCGCGGTTGGTCATCGGGTGCGTTTCACAACAGACGTATATCCCTAGGGATGACCATATTTTCTGATAAAGTAGCCGCGAAGATCACGACACGAAAGACAAGAAGATTAACTCAACGCGCTCCACCGTTTTCGCGTCCTTGTTCACGGCCGCCGCCATAACCGGAGCGGTTGCCGGCGCCCACGTCGAAACAACGATCGAAGCAACGATCGAAGCAACGGTCGAAACGACGGTAGTCCCACCGGCCACCTTTGAGTCCGAAGGCATGGCTCTGGCCGTGGAGGAAGTTCTCAAGATCAACAACGTCATATGGGCCATGGATTTTGTCGATGGCAACACGATGATCTTTTCGGAACGCGCCGGACAATTAAACCTGTTGGCGCTCGATGACTTTAGTGTCACGCCCGTCGCCGGTGGGCCGGACGTATTCAAATCGGACAGCGGCGGTTTATTCGATGTCATGGTCGATCCGGAATTCACCGACAATGGCTTGATTTACATGACCTACGTTAAACCCGTGGGTGATGGCAGTGTGACGGCACTCGCCCGGGGTCGGCTCCAGGGAAATGAGATCATCGATCTCATGGACCTGTTCGTTGCCAACAATGACAGCACCGAAGCGGCGCATTGGGGCTCGCGTGTGGTGATGGACCCGGATCGCTATCTCTTTGTCACCGTGGGTGAACGCCATGTGCCCGACAATGCCCAGGACCTTAAAAGTCACGCCGGAAAGGTGATCCGCTTGGACGAGAACGGTAATGTTCCGCAAGACAACCCCTTTGTCGGGCGCGATGACGCGGCACCGGAAGTCTGGTCTTACGGCCACCGCAATCCGCAAGGGTTGACCGTTCAGCCGGGAACCGGACTTGTCTTTGAACAAGAACACGGGCCCACCGGGGGCGATGAGATCAACGTCCTCGTTAAGGGTGCGAACTATGGCTGGCCCGTCATTACCCACGGCACAAAGATCTGGGGCGGGCAGAAGCCCGAGGGCACCTCCCGGCCCGGCATGGAACAGCCCGCGATAGTCTGGGCGCCCGGCATCGCTCCGGCCGGCATTACGTTCTACACCAGCGATCGTTATCCGGCGTGGCAAGGTGACCTGTTCAACGGCACGCTGCGCGGAAAAATCGTTCGTCTAACCCTGGACGGTGAGAGGGTGATCAACGAGGAGCGCCTGTTTCCCGACTCCTGGGAACGCATCCGTGATATTGCCGAGGGCCCCGACGGGCTCCTGTATTTCGCGACCGAGGCGGGCCGCATCTACCGCATCATTCCCATAGAGCGATGAAACTGCTGGACCAATACAACCGCATCCTGCTGGACGGCGCGACCGGCCGGAACATTTTGCTGATGCTCGTCCTTACCATCGCGTCTTTCTGGGTGATGGCCGGTGTGGTGACGCCGGCGTTTCAGGAAGCCACCGGGGGACTGCGTCCCTTCGACCTGAACTTCGGCATCAGCGCCGAGACCATGTACCGGGATCTGCCCGCCTATACCGATCGCTCGCGCAGCCTGTATCTGTGGTTTGCGCTGGCCGACTACATCTATCCAGCGGCGGGCGCGGCATTCTTTGCCCTGCTGTGGGCATGGCTGTTCAACAAAGCACCCGGTCCGTTTTACGCACGGCTGACGGCCGCCGGAATATTGGTGTTCCCCTTCCTGTTTGCGCTGGTGGACTGGCTCGAAAACGTAGGGTTTCTATTCGTGGTCTTCAGCTACCCCGAGGAGCATCGCACCATTGGAAATCTGGCCGGCACTCTGAAAACAATCAAACCCTTTGTCGAGGCGGTGATCCTCATACTGACGATCGTCTTCGCTGCGGTGACGCTATGGCGGCGGGTGACAGTTAAGCGGCCCGGTTGAATCCGCACAGGGTAAGCGGTCGTATTAGGCAGGTGTCTGTTTCTTCTCTTGTTAGCCAATAGCAGCCGTCGCTTGGCGTTCTAATATTATTTTACGGTGATCGATCCAACGCCTCGGACTTGGCGGTTGCCACTGTCTAAGCACATGTCGGCTCGAGGTAACAAGCTGCCACAATGCCGAGACCAATGAGGCGGCCGCGACACCAAAATTGCCGTTCCGATCATTCTCGAAGATCACAAATCCTTACACAGCCGAATAATTTGTTCGGCCTTGGATGATCTGCCTGTGCACTGCAAGACTGACCGGAAGATCGGTACGCCAAGACCCGAGAAGGCCAAAAGTACATCTCCGCACTACGTGCAAATAGCGGTGCCAGCCTGACGGGAACGTCCAAGTATTAGAGGAAACTAGAAAGCACCACTCGCGACACGCTGACAAGTACAGTGGATTCTAATGAGATAAGCGAACGGTCACAACGACCTCTTCAAAAGCAGGTCTGACAAAAATTTCCTCAGAATTAATGCGGACGACTACCCGGCCATCCGTCGAGTATTGCGGGAGAGTCAGTATGTCCATTCCTCGAAGGACTCATTTCATTGTACGATCAATAGGAATTGCCAGTCACGAGATACCAGTGAAACGCACTGCTGCCCACTCCATGAGGCAGAAGAAGATATACAATCCTTCGATTGCAATGGGAAAGACGGGCGTTGTTTACAGTTTGAGAACGTCACCAAAAGGGTGGGGTCTCTAGGCTCGAGGTTTAGGGAGGGACTTATTGCAAAACCTGGAATATCGACCACGTATTTGTTCTCGCCGGGAAAGAAACTTTTTCAAGTTTCACGCGCACCAAACGCTGACTACTCAGAAGAAGATGGGCGTTTGCTCTATAATTCTTATGCGGACAAATACATTATGTTCGCGTCCAGAAATTACGAATTTGACGGTCGGCCTGATGCAATGTCCTATGTTCAATTTAGATTAGGGGACGAAAGCGTACAGGTTGAAAATAGATGTCTATTAGAATTTGAAGAGAAAAACTATCAGGAGAATTGGCCGCCATTCTTGGTGGAAAAACAATTGTACGCTGTCCAAAGAATTAATCCGTGTCGCATTTTGAAAATTGATATGGAATCGGGACAAAGCGAAATCTATTCAGAAAATAAAAAGATCAATGGTTATTCCAAAAGACTACGAGGAGGAACTGGGTTGATTCCTGTTGGTAATGAATTGATCGGAATTGCCCACACAAAGAGTCTCCCTATCGGGTTCTTGCACTATGTATACGCGTTATCGGGTAATTCTCCGTTTAAATTCTTGCGAAACTCAAAACCCTTCATATTTGACGACCAGAATATTCGCTTGGATATCCCTTGCATTATTGAATATGCATCGGGAATGGCTTTATTGAATGAATCATTGGCTCGAATGACATTTGGTACGTGGAACGAGAAAGCGAAATATGTCGATATACCTGTATCTAGATTGCTGCAACTTTCTCACGAAAAAAATTAGTCTTACGGCGCCGCTCCATTCCTCAAGCCGCAGGCTGATAATTCACCAATCCAAGGCTCGGAAGCACAAAGGCAAGACAAGTGGATTCATTTGCCACTCGACGCCCTAGCTATTCATGAAATCGTCGTCAGGCACGCGATAGCGGGCGATGTCTCATGGTTCCGTCATATACAGGGGTGTGTTTTGGAACGCCAAAAAGGGCGCCACATGAATTGGAGAATTCGGTGTTATCAAAATCTATTATCTTCGGTGCCGCCGCGGCGTCTTTCCTAAGTCTAATCTTGGTCGACGTTTCACGGGCCAACAATGAGAAAAGTCACTTGGATGATGTTGAGCAATTACAAGCGCTCCGTTTGGCTTCGGTCAGCCTTGTCGAAGCGATTGCAATTGCAGAAAGCGAAACAGGCGCCCTTGCCGTATCGGTGGAGTTTGAGGAAGACAATGGCGGCTTTGTATTTGAAGTTGAGCCGTTATCTGATGATGGACTTGAATCCGAAGTCGTCATCGATCCAATGACAGGCGGCATTATCGAGCTAGACATTGACGAGTAATCTTCCACTGTGTCAATTGCGTGCGTCGGCCAGGCGATCTCCGTACCTGGGCAGGCGGGACCTAAAATTGCCCGTCAAAAGCCATCGAGGCTCTATATTTCAAATAACATCAATTGCGACTTTGCTACCGTCTTTGTGCGTGATTGTACAATTGCGCTCGGATTTCACGTCGAGATCACCCCGGGCGTTGCCGATGTCTGCTTTAGATCTGCGGATTCAACCGATCGATGCAACACATTGGTTGAATCCGCAAGTTAAAAGCAGACATTCTGTTATCGCAATATTTGCACTGGTAGTCGGCCCGACCGCCGGTCTCGCCGGCGACATCTGCGTTTTGGGTTTTCTCACCCGCGTCGCGGGTCAAAGGCCATGCGGGCAGTCTCTTGTTCCCTAAACTTTGGAGCGGCCCCACTGCTTGATGGTCTCGCCCCACTTGGCATCCACATCGGTAAAACCATCGGGCACCGCTTCTTCCAACAATGTCCGATTGAGCGGCGCGAACTCCTGTGGTCCCCCTTCTTCGGGCCATTGCCTGGTAGCATCGATGACGATCTTGCTGGTCTTGCCCCGTTCGGGCGAGCTCGGATCGAGATCCAAGCCCCGTGCATCCTCATAGATATGAGTCGCCGGATGTGGCTGCCAGCGCGAGCCGAACGCCACCATCATGTCGGACATCTTCATGACGTCGAGATCGCTGTCCACCACCATGACAATTTTGCTCGTGAAAACGAGTTCGGCATACTGCTTACCGATTTCGAGCCCTTGACCTGGTCCTGTCTTATCAATGCTGAGAAAGGTCACGCCCTTGACATCGTTACGCGAATGGTAATCGCCAAGCTGCGGCATCAATTGTTTTAGATTCAACAACGACAAAGCCGAACCCGGCGCTTTGAGCGAGGCCCGAGAGACGCCCGTGAAACTGTTTAAGATCCACGGGTTCCGCCGGTGAGTGACCGCGGTCACGTTCATATAAAAGTTTTCGTCCTTCGGCAGCCCCAGATAGCCATACATTTCGCCGAATGGTCCTTCGGGCTCGAAGTCATCAAGAGGCACTTCCCCTTCGATGATCATCTCTGCATGGGCCGGCACGAGAAAATCGTTGGTCTCGCTCTTGACAATGTCGAGCGCTTTGCCGCGGATGCCACCGGCGAGTGCCAACTCATTGATGGGCTCGTCGCCTCGGCGGTTGGCAACCCGGCTGCTGCTGACCATCCACACAATCGGATCATGGCCCAAGACTATGGACATGCGCGCCATGGTTTCGTCCCGCTCCTTGGCGGCCATCAACATTCGCCATCCCGTTTGACCGGGTTCCGGGTTGACCCCGATCTTGCGCGGACCTTTGAGCTGACACCGATAGGTACCGAAGTTCAGTCCCATATCCGGGTCCGAGGTGAAGATCGAGCCCGTATTGATATAGCGGTCGGCATCGCCAGGGTTGGTTTTGATAAAGGCAAAACGCGTGAGATCGATTTCGTCGCCACGCAGAACAACTTCTTTGCAAAGAGCATTATCGCGCGATACTTCAACGGGCTCGATTTGAGGGTAATTGGTGCCGCCCGCCGCTTCGATCATGTCCATCAAGTAGGCTCTGGCTTTGCGGAAAGACTGGTTGCTGTTGACCGGATCAGGGGTGAGGCCAAAGGCGAGGGCTTCGGCGTCCCAATGGCCACAATGATTGGCAATCACCGGGCCCTGGATCCACTCGCCATTGATCTTGACTTCTTCAAACAGAACCGTGGGTGCCCCGAACACGCCGAATTCGTCAATCAAGCGGTACATGATGGACGTGCCTTCATAGGCGTCCTGATCGACTCTGTCGAAGCGCATGACCAAGCCGTGGGCGTCGAGCGCGGCGATCCAATCGCGAAACGTGTCAAAGGGCGGGGTCGGCGCACTGCTCCCTTGCGGAGACGACACCGAAGGCGCGGTTGCGTGCTGGCTAGCCAGCACCGTTTCGCTCGAGGCAGCGGCCAAGCCTGCGCCTGTGGCGGCCATAAAGTTGCGCCGTGATAGCCCTTGGCTTTGCTTTTTTGTGCGCGTGTTTACCGACATAACCAGTCCCCTTTGATGAGGTGAAGCCTGAACTTCGACTAACCCATTATGATGGACAGCTTCGTCTGCGATGGCAATGGCGTTGGGGAAACCTGAATTCGCGTGAATTGCTACCCATGCCCGCATTGGGTTTGTTCCAGATGCAGAGGTTCTCTAGCACTGCATAGATAGCGCTTCCGGCGGTTAGGATTTCCTGTAAATGCGACCAGTCCCTACATATATATAATGAACGGACTCGTAGAGGCTGATTCTGACAAGACTTGAGACGGGGAGTTCAAGGAAGGCTCTAAACTTTGCCTCCGTCATTTCGCCTGAGGTTGCGGCAAAATCGACAAGCCTTGGGCGGCAATGTCAGTCGTCGGATCATTTGTAGTCGTATGCAGCCCGGCCGCCGGTCGCGCCGGCGACATCGGCGGTTTTCAGGAACTCCAGAGCGTCCGGTTCTTCTTTAACGTAGGCGTCAAGGAAAGTTGTCGTCAGGACACGGAGTATCTCGACCGCCCCGGGATCAGGATCGCCGCCCCGGCTGGCGTTACAAATCAGCCCGCCTAAATAGTGATCCGAGCCCTCAACGATCACCGAATACTTGTCTCCCGGCGGCGCCAAGTAGAAGGCCTGCTTGCGCCATTCCCCGGGTGACAGATCGCCTGGATCGACCCGGCCCACGTCGTTTGTGCCTCCGGTTACCATCAGTGGTTTGCTCAGGCTGGCGTAGGCATTGTCCGCCATCTCTTCCATCCCGGGTCCCGGCGCACTCATCAGCACGGCAGCCTGAAAACGCTCGTCATAGGCGCCGCCAAAGGAATCCTGGAACTTCGGTTTCAGTTTCAGGCCGGTTTTGACCATGGAGATGACGGCCCCGAATGAATGCCCGGCGACCGCAATGCGTCCTGCGTCAATCTTCTCCCCGATATCAGCCCGCTCCGCAATTTGATCCAGCGAGTCCAGCGCAAAGGACACGTCACGCAGCCGCGCTTCCACGACGATCTCCAAATCCTCCGTGGTTGGTGGCTTCGCGTTGTTTGGCGAGTCGGGATGATTGGGCTCAACGACGACGTAGCCGTGGGACACCCAATGACCGGTGATGCGGTCGTACAGCTGGGGCAGACAAAACATGCCGGTCGAAAACACCACGACCGGGAACGGGCCCTGACTGTCCGGGGACTGACTATCCGGGTACAGCACGCGATACCGGATCTCGCGATCCTGCAGCGGATCCCGAAGGCTGATGTCGTCAATAATCCGGACCTCGTGCGGGCCGGGATCGATCTTGTAGAGCGCTTCGTCTCCGCAAGCGGCCGTTGTCAGACTCAGTATACCGGCGGTCATCCAACCAAATATCGATGGCGGGCGCGGTGCGCTCGCCATCGGTCAAAGCGAACCGAGAAACGCGAGCAGACCGTTCCGTTGGTCTTCGCTCATGTTACGAAAGCCCTCCCTCGGGCCTTCGGCTTCACCGCCGTGCCAGAGAATGGCCTCACTCAGGCTGCGCGCCCGGCCGTCGTGCAGGTGAAAGTTGAAATCACCAACGTCATGGGTCAGGCCTATGCCCCACAGCGGCGCGGTGCGCCACTCTCGGCCGGAGGCCGCATAGTCGGGCCGGTTGTCGGCCAATCCTTCGCCCATATCGTGCACCAGAAGGTCCGTGAACGGATGGAATTCCTGGCCGTTCAGTTCATCCATCGCATCATCGCCGGTAACCAGCGTTGGCATATGGCAGCCGCTACAGCCAACGCCGCGGAACAAAGCTTCGCCGCGCCGCACGGCCGGGTCGTCGGCATTGCGCTGTCTCGGCACCGCGATCAGCCTCATGTAAACCTCGAGTGTGTCAAGGAACGAGCCGAGCAGTTCAGGCGCCACACCGAGTGAGGCCGCCTGGGCGGACGCCGTCTGGCAATCCTTCTGAACGGTCTCGCACAAATCCTCGGTGAACAATGGTGATGTCAGCCCCATATCCCCGCGCGCGGCGCCGGCGCTTTGGTGCCGTATGCTGGGGACGTTAGCTTTCCAGCCGAAACGGCCGACCGCCATTTGCTGGTTCACCTCATCCCAGGCCACGTTCACGCGTCCGGAAATACCATCCCCGTCCGCATCGTCCGGGTCGGCCAGGGCACGCAAAGTCGACTCCGGCACGGCCTCGAGCAGCCCCAGCCCGATCACCGGCGATGCGACCCGTGCCGACATCATCGTTTCCGGCGGCAGTTCGCCATAGGCTGGGCTGTCGAGCCGCACCGTCGGTTTTCTCAATGAATACGGCGTGCCGTCCCCAAACGTTCCTTGTATCTCTTCGTAGGTAAATACGGGCAAGGCTTCCGGCGCGACGCCCTCGACGGCGCGGTCCTGGATCTGGTCACCATAGTTCGGCACGGGGTTAGGTCCACCGTGATCGTCTTGTCCCGGGACACTGATCCGTACAAGGATCGACTTGGTCGGTTCGCCCACCGATTCCGGCGGCTGACCACGCCCGTTGCCCTCATGGCATTCGCGACAGGCTGTCCGGTTATACATCGGGCCCAGTCCCTCGAGGGTTGGTTGAATACCGGGCGTCGGTTCCCAGACCGCGTCGAAGAAGTGCTGACCGGACAGAAACGGCGCAATGAACTGGTTGCGCGCACTAGCCGGGAACGATCGAAATGCGCGCGGCCCTGTCGCATCCACCGAGATGTCGCCCCCGAGATTCGGACTCAAGGGAACCGTGAGCAGCTGGGCGCGCAGATCGTCGGAGCTCTGCTGCTTCTGAACTGCGGCGAGCTGCTCCTGCGCCATGGCGCTACGCTTCGAAACCGTCAGCAGAATGAGCGCGCATGATATTGTGGTGATCGCCGCGATCGCGCCGATCGCCCGTGTGGCTTTCCATCCAGCTTTCATCATCGAATTTCCCTAATCCGTGTCTTCGTCTGCTCGGGCCCGTAACAGCCGAACTAATTCACAACCTCTTTAGTCCAGCCGCCTGGGTAGGTCGTGCCCCTGAATTTCGGACCCTCGCTGGTGTAGTTCACATTGGCCGTGCACTCGACCGATGCCGTGCAGCCGAAATCGCCGGCCTGCACCTGAGTTTGATCCTGCCCGTGATCCTCTCCGTCAAACATGGTCGAATAAGTATTTTCAAGTACGTGACTGACCAACAGCAGATCCCAGGCCGCAATGTTTCCGGACTCGTCCGTGCTGACCCAAAAGGCGCGAACCTCGTGCTGAAGAGGACGCTCACGCAAGCGCGTATTCTTCATCGCGGGTTCAATGTTTTTTTCTGTAATCGTCCGGGCACCGTCCGTGAACGCGAAGGTCGGCGGCAGATTAATCATCGGAAACTCGATGTCCGGATCCGTAAAATCGATCGTCGTCGACGGAGGGATCTCTTGGACAACAAAGTACCCGGTCAACCGGGACTCGTCGTTCCACGGCGGCTCATCGCCGGTAATTGCGGTCAGTGCCGGTCCGGTATAGGAATACTTGACCAGAGGCGCTTCGGCCCAAGCGGCCGTGCCGGCCAGCAGAATCATCCCTGCAAGCATTGTGCGGAAATACATCAATCACCCCCCTCCAAGTCATTGAGCTTCTTGCCACAGCACCTGTACAGGCGCTCCCAGCAGTCTTTATATGTTAGGCATAAACCCAGCAAGATATGTTAGGCATAAACCCAGCAAGGTCAATGCATCCGGATAACAGCATAACGCCCGACACGAATTTCCGCAGGGTGGTCATTGTAACTTTTTGTATTAGCAGCGCAAATTCAGTCCGCACTTCGGCCCTATAGCGCAGTTATCGCTTCCAATTTGCTCCGGTTCTGGCAAAGTTAGTCCCCAGAGACGTCAACAAATTCCTCGTCTAAAGATGCCACGGAAACGTCGGATGCTAAAAACAAGGACTCCTGATCGAATCCTTTTGTTTTTGTTAGGAACAGTTTTTCTGAGTGCCTGCTCGGACGTCAAGGAACCGTCGATCGAAGTTTCTGAACTCACAATCAAACGGTATGAGAATAGCTGCGCGGAGTGCCATGGAGAGGGCGTCGGTGGCGCGCCCAGGACCGGCGACTCCGCCGCCTGGGCGGAACGCATGGTGTTTGGCATTGAGACGGTACGCGGAAACGCGATCGCGGGTTTTGAAGGTGAGAGTGGGGTTATGCCAATCAAGGGCGGACGAGACGATCTCACTGACGAAGAAATAAATGCAATTACCGATTACATGGTCGATATCTCCCGTTAGGCCATGCCGGCCAGCCAGCACCATCAGTCACAGGGGTGGAAGGATCAATGAGCACCTACGGTAAATACAATCTCTATGCGATGCTGGGGCTTCCTATCATTGCAGCCCTCGCGTCGATCATCGTGTTCGGCTTTCTGCCCGACACGATCGCCTTCGTGTTCGGTGTGAATCTTGTGCCGATGCTGATCGGCGGTCTGGTGTCCGCGCTACTTCTCAAGTATGCGGCAAGACCCGGAGGCGCAGGGCAATGGATTGCGATTTCGCCGACACTGGTACCGGCTGCATTCGGTGTTGTGCGGTATTTGGGCGCTATGCTGCCGAACGACGTCGATCCGGGGAGAGAGTTCTTCGCAGTTCCGATGTATCTCGTCATGTGGGTCGTCGCCATATCGATCATTGCATTGATCGGTTGCCTGGTCGTGCGCTCTTCGGCAACCGCATGATGGCATCAACGACCACCAACAATCTAATTACGGTGAACATTATGAAAGCACTGGCAAGCTTCGCACTAATCCTGATCCTCGCAAGCGCCGCGGCGGCTGAAGAGGGGTGGCCGACCTGGGGCGGCCCGCCGGGTGCTTCGAAGTACTCGTCGCTGGACCAGATCAACCGCGACAACGTCAAGGATCTCGAAGTCGCATGGACCCATCGCACCGGCGACTTCGAAGGACCGATGGCGGTATTCGGGAATTCGTTCGGGCTGCAAGCCGTACCCATCCTGTTGCCCGAAGAGGCGGGTGGCTACCTCGTGCTGTGCAATCCGTTCTGGCGGGTCATTGCGCTCGATCCCACAACGGGCGAAGTGCAATGGGAGATGGATCCGATCATCGAAAAGGGTCAGCGCGGCCTGCAGTACAAATGTCATGGCGTCGCACAGTTTCACGATACCGAGGCTGCCCCCGGCAGCATGTGCGAATACTCGATAATCAACGCCACCGGCGACCGGCGCATTTTCAAAATGGATGCGAGAAACGGCGACCCGTGTCCCGACTTTGGCGATAACGGCGAAGTCAACGTCGAGCCGGCCATCGCCTCGGTTCCCCGTGCCCATGACATCGACGCGATCCGGACTTATTTCCCACCGGCTGTCGTCGGTGGATCGATCATTATCGGAAGCGTCGTCGGCACCAAATTCAAGGACGCGCACGCCCCGAGCGGCGCTATTTATGCATTCGACGTGCGCACTGGCGAATTCAAGTGGTACTGGGATCCGGTACCGCGCAACCCTGGCGATCCGGAAGCGGCGAACTGGACACCCGAAGCGCTGGCGACGACCGGCGGCGGTAACGTCTGGTCGTACATGAGTTGGGATGACGAGCGCGACCTCGTGTTCCTGCCGACTTCGAGCATGTCGCCGAACTATTATGGCGTGAACCGGCCCGGCGATAATCGCTACGCAAATTCGACGGTTGCCCTGCGCGGTTCGACCGGCGAGTTGGTTTGGCACTTCCAAACCATTCACCACGACATCTGGGACCTGGACACATCGCCCGAACCGATCGTCATCGAATTGGACTGGGAGGGAGAGCGCAAGACCGCTGTCGCGCAACTAACGAAGCAGGGCCTGACTTTTGTCTACGACATCGAGACGGGCGAGCCGCTCTGGGACGTCGAAGAACGACCGGTAGACACCACTGGTGGAATCGAGGGCGAGCAGATATCGCCGACTCAGCCCTATCCGGTGAAGCCTCCTCCGCTTGCGCCCATGGTGACGACAAAGGATGATGCGTGGGGCTATACCTTTATCGACCGCGCCGCGTGCCGGGCGATCTATGACAAGTACGCTCACGGGACCGAGTGGACGCCGCCCACCGAGGAAGGTTTGATCATCCAGCCCGGCATGGTCAATAACTGGGGCGGGGGGGCCTACGACCCGGAACGCAATCTGCTGATCACCAACAACCGGCGATTCTCGCTCTATGTCGGGCTGCCGCGCGCAGACACGCTCGATCCGGAAGACGCCACAAGTCCGCAAGCCGGCATGCCCAGCGGACCGGCCGGATACATTAAAAACACCGAGCATGGAATGGAGCGCGGGCCGGACAAGGTCTTCAGCTTCCCCGACGTCTCGCCGACGCTGCCGATGTTCTCGCCGTGCACCAAGCCGCCATGGTATTTGCTGACCGCGATCAACTTGTCGACCGGCGAAGTCGAATGGGAGATCCCGCTTGGCACGCTCGACAAAATGATGCGTGTGCCGTTGCCGCTGAAATACGGCGCCGTCGGCATTGGCGGACCGATGATCACAGGCGGCGGTCTAACTTTTATCGGCGCCACGGCTGACGAGAGGTTTCGGGCATTCGATACCGAAACCGGCGAAGAACTCTGGGTCGATGAACTGCCGACCTCGAACATGACCAACCCGATGACCTATGAGCGCGACGGGCGGCAGTACGTCGTCATCGCGGCCGGTGGACATCATATCTTCTACCGGGAGAAGGTCAGCGACTGGTTGATCGCCTATGCGTTGCCGGAGGAATAGATCGGCCGAATAACAGGAGTCAGTTTCGTGAAAAGAAGAGAGTTTGTAAGTTCCGCGCTAGCAACAGCGGCAACCCTCAGCCTACCTGGAGGCCAGGTGCTGGCGGGCGCGCACACCGGCGGTGGCAAAGCCGCACCAGCAGACATCAATGCCGTCACAGGAGAGGGTGGCACGACGGTGATCGAAGGCGCCGTGCTGAAGGAACTTGAGGACCGGCTTTACGGCCGCATGCTGTTGCCCAGCAGTGACGGTTACGACGACGCCCGCAAAATATGGAACGGCATGATCGACAATCGGCCCGCGCTGATCGTCCAATGTGCCGGCGTTTCCGACGTGGCGAGCGCGGTCGACTTGGCCCGCGAATACAAGTTGCTGACCGCGGTGCGCGGCGGCGGGCACAGCGCGGCCGGCAAGTCCATCTGTGAGGGCGGGATCGTCATCGACTGCTCGCGCATGCTCGGGGTGCATGTCGACCCGTTCAACAAGACCGCCCGTGTCGAACCCGGCGTGTTGCTGGGTGAACTCGACCACGAGTCACAGCGCTACGGCATGGCGACGCCCGCCGGCGTCGTGTCGCATACTGGCGCGGCGGGGCTGACGCTGGGCGGCGGGTTCGGCAAACTGAGCCGTACGATGGGCATGACCGTCGACAGCGTTTTAAGTTTCGACCTGGTGACCCCGTCCGGCGAACTCAAGCGGGTTAGCGCCGAGGAAAATCCGGATCTGTTCTGGGGCCTGCGGGGCGGCGGCGGCAACTTTGGTGTTGCGACCTCGTTTGAGTATCGTTTACACGAGGTCGGCACCGATTTCCTGTCGGGCTCTTTGATGCATCCGATTTCAAACGCGCGTGACGTGTTTGAATTCTATGCGGAACTGATAGAGACGGTTCCGAACGAATTGCAGATCAGTTGCAACTCCGTTGTTATGCCAAACGGCAATGGGTTTGCCATCCTCTCCCTCTTCTACGCTGGCGACCCGGCTGAGGGTGAAAAAGTTATTCAGCCGATCGTGGATTTCGGCAAACCGATGAACAACAGTGTCAGCGTTAGGAAATACATCGATATCCAAAAGCAGACCGACCGGAACGTGCCGCACGGTCAGCAGTACTACCAGAAAGCAGCGTTCATCGACGCGCTGGAACCCGGAATGATTGACGCCGTCATGGACATGATCGGCAATCCCAAGCCCCATAGCCAGACGATCAATTTCACGCAGGTCGGGGGCGCGATCAACGACACACCGGTCGAGGCAACCGCATATGCGAACCGCGCCGCGAAGGCGCAGATCGTCATTGGCTGCAGCTGGCCGAAACCGGTCGATGAAGCCGAGGCCTGGATCGCCATGTGCCGCCAAGACTGGGACAAGTTGTATCCGTACACCAACGGCTTCTACATCAACAACATGATGGGCGACGAGGGACAGACAGCCATCCAATCCAACTTCGGTGCCAACTACGAGCGACTGGTCGCGTTGAAGAACGAATATGATCCGACCAATCTTTTCCGCCTGAACGCGAACATCCCACCAACTGTCTAGACCGAAAGTCCGTAGTCGGACGATTCCAGGCCACCTTTCGATGCTTCGAGAGGCCAAAGCGCACAGATCAATGACGGCTTTGAGTACTTTACCGTCAAAATCAAATGCGGGGCCGCTCACACTTACTTCTCAAAGTAGCTGAGGTTGTTGATAAAGTAGTTTGATTTGAGCTAAGAACTTGTGGCCACAGCTCGTTAAATAGTGCTCCACCCTAAGCCCACCTGCCGAACTGATTGCGACAAGCGCTCGCAATTCCTATCGCCATGCTTTTCTATCTTTCCTACAAGAACTCAAAGGAGACAAACAATGGGTAAATTTATGGAAAGCGTACCGGAAGGGTTTAATCCGGGGCCGCTGGATCTCGAAAAGCCGCTGGACAACCAAGTGGCGCTTTTAAAAGTGCAATCCGATCTATCGGGCGCGCCAGGCGTCGGCAGCTTTAGCGGTTATGCCTGGGCCTGGATCCCGGGGGAGAAGAACGTTCAGCTTTTCGGCACATTTGGAATTGGAGCGGGTCGCCTCGAATATGTCCAAGGAGAGACTGGCTGGCGCATGTATCACCGCGAGCTTCTTTATTACACGGATCTGAAAACCGGCGATGTTCTCGAGACGTGGAACAACCCGTTGACGGGAGAGGAAGTCGAGGTGCTTCATATTCTCAACGATCCCGTTCACCGTTTCTATCCGCTGTCGGAGGGCCGCTTCGCGCCGCCTTATCCCTATACCATGAGTGGCGACAATATTGTCTACCAGATTGACGTTTTTCGAGCGGAAGAAAATCCCATGCCGCGCAAAGACTATCCGCTTCATTCTCAACAGGATGTTTATCAGTCTGCGGAGCTTTGGGGAACCATCGCGCCCTGGAGTCAAGTCAACGATCCGGAAGTGACCAGTGCCAGTGGCCACACGTCATGGGCGCGCATCGCCATGTGGCTTCCGTTCATGGAAATGGGCAACCGGCCGGGACATATGGTTTACCATAGTCAAACCAAGAGACTGAAGAGCCCCGCCGATCTTCCTAAAAACATTCTCGAATACACGGAAAAAAATCACCCGCAATATTTGGAAGCTCCGACTGAATGGTCTGAAGGGCGACAAGAGAATTCTTGGACCATTTCGAAAAAGGTCATCGATGAGCGCAGAGCCGCCGGAAAGACCGTGGGGCAAAGCGTGTTTGGTATTACTGGCAGATAAGTGATCCCATAGAGGGCAGTCCTTGGAAAGAAGACTGCCCTAACTTTCTATGTCACTGCCTGCAAGCGGCAACGCAGCTCATCTGACGGATTGTGCAGGCCTTCAACGCAAAGCAACGCGATCAAAGGGCGTCGTTCACGTGCGCCCGGATTCTAAAGGTGCAAGGTCGCGCAAAGGCCAGGCGCTCGCAACTCTTTTGTGGGAGGCCTCTATTCGGCCGCTGTTTTTTGCCGTTCTTGGCTTCGAGGTTTGAGCGGGATGGGATCGAGCACCCAATTGCCTGACGTGCGCCGGGCTGGGCTCGGAATGGCAAAGGCCACATCACCACGCTTGGCACGCATTTCTTGTTCGTCAATCCGCCAGCCATTATTCTCCCAGGTCATAAGCAGTTCTCGATAACGCAAAATTGCGCGGTCCGCGGGCATCATCACCTCGCTCGTATTATCCTGTGGAGTGCGGATAGGTGCTACTTCCGAAAGTACCGCCAGATCTTGATCGCCAATTACCATATTGCGTTCGTGAATGCGCTCATCATTTTCCGGCTCCAATATGCAATTGCGCATATTGATAAAGAAACTGCGCGTTCGATTTTTATCTATAGGCGCCGCATAGCCATATTGATGGAACCATCTGGTGTCGGTGATATGAATGCGTGTCGTGAGCACGCTGGGCCCGAGGACGAATGTGGATGCAATGGTCGTGCCGGACGACGCACGAATCTTAGTAATTGTGCTGTCCTTATATTCAGACGAATCCATTTCAAGGGCAAAGCCACAGCCATAGGGAATGTCTTCGACTTCGTAGTCTTTCACACGGTAGTCCCCCTTCTCACCAGAATAGCCATGGGTCGGGTGAACAAACTCGTTATGTGAAGGATCGAGCGCATTCTCCATGCCCCGTTCGTAATAGTACGGAATTTCCTGGACCACGAGTCTATTGGCGCGCCAACCGTCTTGCCCATATTCTGGAACCTCTTGGAGAGGTGGCCGTTCTTCTTCCGGCAGGTCACCCATAAAGGCGAAAACGATTCCGTATTTTTCTTGTACTGGATACGAATCAACTTTCGCGCGCGCTGGAGGCTTCCCGTCATAGCCGATGGAAGGAACGGTGGTGCACACGCCATCACCTTGATAGCGCCAACCGTGATAAGGGCAAATGACGCAGCCGTCTTTGACCCATCCCTTACCCAATGAGCCGCCGCGATGCACACAAGTGTCGCTTAAAACGTGGGCTGCACCCTCTTGATCGCGAAACGCAACGACTTTGACGCCCAAGAGTTCGATTCGAAATGGCTCGTCATCCTTGACGTCGGTGGTGAGAGCAATGGGATACCAAAAATTGATAAACATGAATTCGCCTCCCTGGCTGCACATTCAGAAGCGCAAGAATATTTCCAGAAGCGCAAGAATATTTCGAAGCAATTATAGCAAATTCGCGCCGCCGAGGCACGCAACCCTGAATATTCTCCATCCGCCCACCACTAGTTCGATTTAGCCTCCGAATAATGCGGCAGCTTCAATAATTAGCAAGCATAGCTGTCACTAGTGGGCGTGGTTCTTACGTTCCCAAGGTGGCCTGGCTTGGAATTGGTGCTATGGAAACAAGCGGACGGTCTTGTAAAGTCCCAGGACCGCCAAAATGGATCGAGGACGAGAAATGGCCCATCAGTCAACAATGAAACCCTTCGCCTCCGGTGACGTTTTTGTCGGCGCAACGGTGCTCAACAATCCCGAGGATGACCACGCGGGTGACGGCAGGATTATTCAGTATGACACCGACCTAAATGAAAAAGGTGTGTTGTGGGTCGAAGGAACGACCCACCTGGTCGGTGGTCTTAAATTCCACCCCAGCGGCGAGCTTTGGGCGTTTGAGGGCAGACAGATCATTCGTGTCAGCCCAAAAGGCCAGCAATTGCCTAGCAGGGCGAACTCCGAGCGTAGTCTCAGCCACGTCAATTTTGCCTGCGATGGCAGTATGTTTTTCGGTGAGCATCTGGTCGGCAACAAAGTGCCTGACACTTTGGGGACACCTTTGGCGCGTCTACCCGGATCCGACAAGCTCGGTGACGGCAATATCTACAAATTCAATCCGGACGGGGAGCTTTTGGCAACGTACGATTCCGATACCCATGGGGGCATGGCTGGTTTTCTAGGCGTTACACATTCGGTGCTCACGCCGGAGGAAGACCGCGTTATCTATACCTCTGAAACTGGTAACCGCATCATGCAATTTGACGTCGTGAACGATCGTCAGCTACCAGACCTGGCGACCTATTAAGAAGGGCGAAGCGGCATGGTGTTTTGCATGGCGTACACACCTGACGGTCGTCTACTCAATACGCGCGGCGGTGCCTTGCATATGCTCGATGACCGGACAGGCGAAACTATTCGAACCTATGCCTTGGAGGGTAAGGGCGGATGGGCGGTGGTCACCGCTTCTGCGGATAATCAGCACGCTTATTTGGGCAACTTCTTTGTCGGAAAACTCATCAAACTGGATCTCGAAAGCGGTGGAGTTATCGCCAGCGCCGAAATTGGAGTCGAGCGGGCACTTGCCGGTATTGCTGAGTACAACGGTTAATCCGGGCGGACGGCTGCATACAGAAAAGCCTCACCAGGGAGCAACGACAAGAGGACACGCAGGCCGATAATTCAAGGGGTACTGTCGGCTAGTTCTTAGCTTCAGCGGGAGGTGCTGCTTGAGTCCGCATTGGTTCATTCTCGGACTAACAATTGCGATTTGTCCAGGGTCCACTTTCGGTTCAATAGCGGACCACCTATCGTGAATATTCTGTAGACGAACTAACGGTCTCCTTGCACCTTGCCTAATTAGGTCCGCTTGTTAGCATTCGATCCTCTTCACTGCTGTGACAAACGCGTTCAAGGATCAGGCGATGCGCTGTCCGATCGGCAACTTGCGTATACGTTTGCCGGTCGCGGCGAATATCGCGTTGGCCAAGGCCGGTGCGATGCCGGGAACCGCAGTCTCGCCGACGCCTTCCGGGCGCCCTCCCTGGGGCAACAGGTGCACTTTGATCGGCGGAATCTCGGCCATCGGCAACTCGCGGTAGTCGTGGAAATTGCTCTGCTGAACCCGGCCGTCCTTGATCGTGATTTTTCCGAACAGGGCCGCATTCAGCCCGTACACCATCCCGCCTTCCATCATCGCCTTGACGATCCCCGGGTGAATGATCTGCCCGGAATCAATAACGCAAACGATTCGATCGACTGAAAGGAATCCGCCGTCACCTATGTTGATTTCCACAACCTGCGCAATCACCGTTCGCGCCTTCTCAAAGAGCGCAACGCCGCGCGCGCGCCCGGCCGGCATCGGACGGGCCCAGTTGCTGTGTTCGGCCACAGCTTCGAGCACGCCGCGATGACGTGAGTCTTCGGCCAAGTTGCGCAACCTGAACTCCAGAGGATCTTCGCCGGCCGTAGCGGCCAATTCATCCATGAAACTTTCCATACAGAAAGCGTTGTACGACGTACTTGTGCTGCGCCAGTAACCGACCGGTATGCCGGGGTCTTGCGGGACATAAACCATGCGATAATTGGGCACGGCGTAGACCATATCCTGCGCACCGTGGGCGACCGTAATGTCACCGGCGGCATCGGCAGGTCTCGGGGAGGGTGTGCGCGTATTAAAACTCGCGACGACAGACTGGGTCGCGAGCGCGTAGTCCATGGCGAGGATTTTACCGTCGTCTTGCAACGCTGCCTTCAGCCGCGCGACAGCGGCCGGCCGGTACATGTCGTGCTGAACATCTTGTTCGCGCGTGTACGTGATTTTCACCGGACGTCCCGGCACTTGAATGGCGGTGGCGACAGCGCGCTCGACGAAGTCCATCTCCGCGCGCCGGCCGAAGCCTCCGCCGAGCAGGGTTCGATGCATCGTCACATGCTCCCGATCAATACCGGCCGTCTCGGCAGCGACTTTTTGGGCAGTGCTGAGCGCCTGGCTCGGCGCCCATACGTCAAGCCGACCGTCGTCGAATAGCGCGGTGCAGTTCATCGGCTCCATGCACGTGTGTGCCAAGTAAGGAAACTCATAAGTCGCTTCGGTTACCGCGCTCGACTCTGCAAGCAGGCCGGGCGCATCGCCGTCCTCCCGGAACAACGATGGCTCGGGGTTGTCGAGGGTTTCGAGATAGGCCGGTGCCAGCTCGCTTGAGTCAACGCGTTGATCGCCGGGCGCCGTCTCGATCTCGATCCGCTCCGCCGCCTTGAACGCGATCCAAGTATTTTGCGCAAGTACGGCGACGGCCTTATCGCCCAGAGGCAGTATCGCTTCGACGCCGGGCATGGCTTCCGCTTCGCCTGCGTCGAATCCCGCAATCCGCCCGCCAACCACCGGGCTGTGCACAGCGGTGCCGAACAGCATGCCGGGCAGCATGACGTCCTGCCCAAACTGCGCCGAACCATCGACCTTAGCCGGCACGTCCAGCCGCGGCAGGTCTTGGCCGACAATCCGGTACGCGCTTTGCTCTTTGAGGACCGGGTCGGACGGCGGGTCGAGCTCAGCTGCGTCTTCAGCCAACTCCCCGTAACCGGCGGAGCGGCCTGATGCTAAATGTTTTACGTGGCTGCGCTCGGTCTGCAGCTCTTCGGCGGGGACCTGCCAGCGTTGCGCCGCCGCTTCGACCAACACGGCCCGGGCCGCAGCACCGGCAGGCCGCAACGTGTCGTACGCGTCGATCACACTTGTACTGCTGAGTGTCAGCGAATCCCCTCTTGCATGGAACCAACGACGCAGCAACGCGGTGCCGGCTCCTGCCCAGAAGCGCCCTTCGGTGTCGCCGAACGGGCGGCCTCTGCTCATGACACCAAAATTGAAATAGTCTTTGTCGATCGGGGTGAACTCGAAGGCGACGCGATCCCAGTCCGCATCCAGTTCTTCGGCCAGCATCATCGGCAAGGCCGTGGTAACCCCCTGCCCCATCTCAGCGCGATGGACGCCAAGTGTAATCTGCCCGTCCGGGGCAATCTTGATCCAGGCGTTTAGCGCCGTGCTGTCCGGCGTCATCGCGCCGAATTTCAGCCGGGCATCGCCGTCCCCGCTGGTATCGAGCATGCGGGATGCCCGGGATGCCGAATAAACAATGAGACCGCCGCCTATGGCGAGGCCCGAGTAGATGACTGCTCTACGGGAAATGGGCAAGTTGTTGTTTTCCGCTTAGGCTTAAAGGACAAACTACACATTATTATATACTCAGCGGGCACTTCGCGCAAAACGTTCAAATTCGCGAAATTTCCCTGTTCTTTCCCGTGTAGCAGGGAATTTTGCGGGAGACGAGTTCGCACCGGACTGCTTTCTCCGCCACAACCGGTGGCGAGTGCGCGCGCCCTACCAATCGACGGGCACACGTTTCCCCTGTTCGACGTCCGTTTGCCATGCACGCAATCCGGCCGCTAGATCTTGAGCCGAGACGCCTGCTCTCCGCATCCCAATAAGATGAGCGACGTGGCATCTTCGCGAGCCAAAAATCGCTTAGCCCCTGGATCAATTTTCGGGGCAGCTCCAATCTTCGTAGAGTTTTACAAATTAAATGGCTCAGTTATACCGGGGCACGTCACCGAGAGTGCGAAGGCATTGCACCAAATCTAGCTTTCTTTTTTTTGATTGCGGTGATCGCGGTATTCGCGATTGAGAATTCCACGTGCGTCTCCAAGAAAATAGCCAAATATAATAATCGCGCCACCGCCAACAATTAGGCACGAAATCCAGGTGAAAACGTCCCAAGGGTTCATTCGCCCGCCTCCTGCGCCATGAGTTTCTCACTCTTGTGGCCGATCACGTTGCCAACGATGAATCCAAGCAAGCTGGCCGGCAAACTGAAATACAAAGCGTATTCCTGCCACAGCGCATATGGTTCATTTCCGATCGAGAAGCTCCAAACGTAAGTTCCGTAAACTTCATTGAAGACGCCCAATTCCCGAATGAGTAGATAGTAGACCACCACCGTGATAAGTCCGCTGGCACAACTGAGCGTGCCGGCAAGCGGTTTCTTCGTGCCCTTCCAAAAAAGACCCATGAAGATGGGGACAAGCACGGTCGACGTCAGAATGGTCGTCACGAACACGAGCAATGCCAAAATTTTCGTGAACATGAACGCCAGCACATAGCCAATCAACCAAGACACAACCACGCCCCATTTCGTCACCCGGACTAACTCATCACTTGTGGCCTTCTTATTCACGAGCGGCCGGTAGAGATCGTAAGACATGTTGGCGCCGGCAACGAGCGTGTAGGAGTCAATCGTCGACATGGCCGTCGCCAAGACACCCGAAAGAAACAGGGCGGCGAGACCGGCCGGCAAAACCGTGAAGACGGCAACGAGGAAGGCATCATTAGTGTGTATATCTGCGGGGATCAAGCCGGCCTGCGCCGCTTCAAATGCGAGCATGCCGCCCGCCGTCGCCACCCAGTCGTAGGCCGTCCAAACCACGATAGCGATCAACATGGCATTGCGCGCTTGGCGGTAATTCTTCGCAGCAAAAATGCGGTGATAGTAGGCAGGATCCACTAAGATACTGAGCCCCATCGCAGCATAGGCGATCATCAACCAGATCGGCGTGCCTCCCAAAATCGAGAAATAGCCTTCGGGCGCGGACACAGCTACGGCATCAAATCCGCCGACTTCGGCCATGAGCATGGGGATGGCGACCGCGAGCGTCACGCACATGAGGACGAATTGGATCGTGTCGGTGATCGCCACAGCCCAAAGCCCGCCAAGAAGCGTGTACACAAGAGCAATGCCGCCCAGAGCGGCAGCGCCAATGGGAGCCGGAATGCCAAAGATCGCTTCGCAAATACGGCCAAGTGCGAAGAGGCTCGTCGACGGAACCGCATAAAAAATCGAAGCGAACGCGCCGACGAGTGCAGCGGAGCGCCCGTAATTTCGCTCGAGGATCTCAGGCAATGTTGTGAAGTTGGCTTCGCGCAACCGTTTGGCTATGGCGAAAGCGGCAAACACATAGATAAGGAGCGAGAGTTCCGAATAGCCGAAGAACGCAACGACGCCTTCATTGAAGGCGAGCTCGGTCGTGCCAAAGAGAATATCAAGCCCGTAATAAGTCGAAGCAAGCGTGCATACGAGAATCGGCGTCGTCATCATGCGACCGCCGAGGAGATATTCTTCAAAGTTGGGAGATTGCCGGTAGACGTAGTAGCCCACACCGATCATCAGCGCCAAGTAGGCGGAGAGCACGCCGTAGTCGATCCAGGATACGGATACGGCAGCCACGCGTCAGCCTATCGAAATGGAAGCGCTTTGAACGGAACAGCCGTCGTCGTTGTGATCATGCGTTCCGCTGTGCTCTTTGAGCATTAATTTCCAGAATCGCCATAGACGGTGTTATGACGATTTGATTTGTGCACGGATAACTGGACGAGCTAGCAGGCGGCCCCTTTGAAAGGGACCGCCATGGGTCGCTCAAAGATTAAAATGTTTTTCGCATCCCGATCCTGAGTTCTCTGGGCCGATTGTGAATGAACCGATCGGTGCCGAATCTCGGCCAGATGTACTCAACCGCCCTTTCATCCCAGATATTGTTGACCGCGAAGCTCACTTCCCAGTCAGCTGCCTCTATTCCCAGTCTCAGATTGCCGATCTGGTAGTTAGGCTGAGTCTGGACGGCTGTGCCGCTGCCAAAATTAGCCAGCGATCCCGGTATGCCATTGACGGAATTGCCCACGTGGCTGAAGTCGAAGCGGGCATAACCACTGGTATCCGCCCACGGCAAGACGTGCGTATATTGTGCGCTCGCGGTGAGCTTCCACTTCGGCGTAGTGGGAAGAAGATCACCCGCAGCGACAAAGACAAAACCTGACTCCATGACGGTCGTATCGGCTTTGGCGTCGAGATAGGTGAAGGCGCTCGAAAATTCTAGGCCCTCCATTGGCTGGACCGCGAAATTGCCTTCAATCCCATCGATCGACGCTTGCCCCACATTGACGACCACAAAGTTGCCGGCCACCGGATCTGTGGTTTGAATCTGGAATTCTTTCCATTTCATCATAAAGGCCGATAGGTTGGCGACGATCCGCCCGTCCCACCATGTGGTCTTCACACCTATTTCATAGTTGATGAGCTTGTCCGGGTCATACGTCCGCGATGACACACCTCCCGGCCTTAGGTTGTTTGTGCCGCCAATGCGGGTGCCTTCTGAGCGGGTAAAATAGGCAAGGAAATCATCGGTCACCCGATAGGTCGCGTTGGCGCGGGAGGCAAAGTCGGTAACTCTCCCGCTTATGTCGTACGCGTCGTAAACGACACCGACTGGAAACGAAGACTGATATTTAATATTTTGTTCGTCGCGGAACCAGCGACCGCCGCCGCTAATTTCCAATCGGTCGGTAATATCTATGCTGACCTCACCGAATACGGCGATCTGTTCGTTTGTCTGGCGATAAAAATCCGAACTGAAATATGTTGTCGTCGGCATCAAATAATAATAACCGAAGGCGTACGACGAAAGCGGCGCGGTGGGAAGATCATCAATGTCTTGTGTATATTCCCAATCGTTCTTTTTCTTTTCATAGAAGGCACCGATCAGCCAGCCAAAGCGGCTATCGGAGTCTTCCTTAGAGGTTAAGCGAATTTCCTGAACGAACGATTTGACGCGTTGATCAAGATGTATCAGCGCCGTCGGATCGGGTCCGAAGCCGTAGTGAAGGTTGTAGTAACACTGATAGATATAATCAAGAGGCGTCACATCGGGGCAGGCGCCGGTGTAGGACGCGTAATCGTCACGAGCCGAAGTCGCATACTGCGTGCCATCGAAGTCATATTGTATGTTGCGCCGATGATAGCCTGATGCCGAGACGAGGTTGGCAAATCCGAGGTCGCCTTCAACCGTGAAGGAAAGGTTGTACCAATTATCGTTGCGGTTTTCATCCTTGAACTTGACTACCTGCAAGTCGCCCAAACGAGGGTTAGAATCAAACAAATAGTCGAGGTCCGTATCCTGATAAGTAACTCCGGTAGTCACTGTCCAGTTTTCGTTGACGTTAAGTTTGATATGTGCACGTGCACCGACGGATGTCGAATTGTTGATGTCTTCTTCGACGACAGCGGCATTTGTGCGAGTGCCGGACGCTGGCGAATAAAAGCTCGTTGTTCCAAGGACGTTATCGATATAGCCGCCCTCTTCTTCATAGAAACCGACCAAGCGCACCGCGAGCTTGTCTTCTATGATGGGAATATTAACCATCCCGCTAACATCGTAACTCGCTTCGCCGTTTTTGGTCTTGCCGGCACCTAAATCAATGAACGCCCCAAACTCTGATGTATCGGGTTTGTTGGTGACGATTTTGAGCGTGCCCGACTGTGCTCCGGCACCATAGATGGTCGGCTGCGGTCCGGAGAGCGCTTCCAGGCGCTCAATGTCAATCAATCGGATATCAGGGTTTTGGCCGTCTCTGGTGACCGGTATCTCATCCAAATAAATGGTGGACGAGCTCACCGTATCGAAGCCGCTGGGTTGCGAAACCGCGCCGCGAAAAGCGATGGTCGAAGCACCAGGGGAGGAGGTGCCAAAGGACACGCTAGTCAGAAATTTGGCGTAATCCTGAAAATCCGTCAGGCCTTGCCGCTCGATTTGAGCTGTGTTGAACGTCGCAATGGACAGAGGAACATCTTGGAGGTTTTGTTCTCTCTTCCGCGCTGTAACGGTGATGTCACCGAATTGGGCATAAACGTCCGTTGGCGTGCCGGTCAAAGCAGCAATGGCTAAAAACGAAACACCTCCCCTCAAGGCAGTCTTGAGGTGACCTCTTGTGTAAAGCGGCATAAGAAACTCCCCCGAATTTGCTCCGATTTGAGGTTAAGCACATTCGCCAAGTCTGACAATAACAAACATCGCAAATGAATGACCATTCATTCAGCCGCAGGCTACTGTTGCATAATGGCAACACTGATCTGCCTGAGGATTGTTGCCGACTGGGGCGGTTTGATCGACAGGGCTAGATTCAACAAAAGCCTACTGATAAGCAAGTTATGGCGCAACTCCGTCAATTGTGAGGAATCGAGGAGCAGTTACCACGATGGATATCAGCGTACCGTTTCGCGACCTTGGGGAAATTGAATTGGCAGCCCTCAAGAAGTCCATCGAGTCGCAAGACGACGAAGCATGGCACGAGCAAAGAGTGCGGCAGAAGGATTTCAATGAAGTTCACGGCGACACGCAATCAATCGTATTAGTTTTTTGTGACGAAGAATGGCCCAACGTCACGGTCACCAAAGACGTGGGATGGGATCGGCTCGCCGACCAGGCTATCCCCGTGATGCACGACCTCATCGGTCGTTTTTATCCCAAAGGCGGTACAATCCTTCGCGCCATGGCGGCAAAGCTCAAAGCCGGTGGGCGCATTAGGTCCCACACAGATCATGCGCCGTCATTTCACCATGGCCATCGTATCCATGTACCTATTACTACAAATAACCAAGTACGCTTCATGATTGACGGTCGACCCTACAAAATGGAAGTTGGCAAGGCATATGAGATCAACAATCAAAAGTCACACGGCGTGATCAATAGTGGCAAAGAAGACCGCATCACTTTTATTTTCGACTATGCTCCAGGTTCGCAATCCTGAGTCATCTCATACATTTATCTGTGGCCAAATGGTAAAACTCATCGCAACGTCGGTCGTTCGCGGGAGCCATCAGGGCGAAAGCCATGGTGGCGTTTATTTGATCGATCTTGATGGGGACGAGATCCTGCAGCCGATCGATTGGAACACCATGGACATCGATTGGCAGGGACGGGGCTGGGATCGCGGCCTTAGGGGAATCGAGGTTCATGACGATCGAATTTACATCGCCGCGAGTGACGAGCTGTTCGTTTACACTTCCGCATTCGAGCTCATCGGATCGTTTCGCAATCCCTATTTGAAGCATTGCCACGAGATTTGCGTTCATGAGCGGCATCTCTTTCTGACGTCGACCAGATTCGACAGTATCTTGGCATTCGATCTCGACAAGGAGGAATTCTCATGGGGACTTTTTGTGAAAACAGACGGGACACGTTTTTTTCCCGTTCGCTTTGACCCAAATGGTGACGATGGGCCCTTGATGTTGAACAAGCTGCATCTGAATAACGTCCATTGCGATGAAGGTGGCATGTACATCAGCGGTATGCGCACCGGGGCTGTTCTCATTTACAATGGCGACGCTCTAAGTGTTTTGGCCACGCTGCCAGAGGGCACGCACAACGCCCGGCCTTTTCAGAATGGCTTGCTCTTTAACGACACGCGGTCCGATGCCGTTCGATTTGTCACACCCGATGCGCAGCAGGCATTCCGCGTGCCACGCTTTAGTCCGGCAAAGCTGACCCATACGAAACTGGATGATTCCCGGATTGCGCGGCAAGGCTTCGGCAGGGGTTTGTGTCTGATTTCCGACACCGAAATCGCGGCCGGATCGTCTCCCTCGACAATATCTATTCACGACTTGAAAGATAAAAAAACAAGAATGGTTATTAACCTGTCGCTCGACATTCGAAACGCCATTCACGGCCTCGAGGTTTGGCCGTTCGAGTGACCCAAGGTTTGACCGTCAAGAAGGCGAGCCTTCTAGTCCTGCTGTAAGAGAGATTTGGGACGTTTGGATTCCGGAAGTCTCATTAAATTGGGCTCAAGGTACTCGATCAGCGGCTGCAGCTGTTCCTCATAGTTGCGCCAAAAATTAAGCGAACCTCTATAGATCGGTTGACGAACCTGCTCCGAGCTCGCGGTCTTTACGGCGCGTTTGGTTTCATAGTAGCGCAGGACCTGATCCTCCCACTCAAGCCCACAGTGGTCCAACATGCGTCTTGCCTGTCCTTCGAGATCAGCGACGACGTCTTCGTAATTCATTTGCAAAACCTTGCCCGGCAGCACGTCGTCCCAATGGTCAATCATGCGTTGGTATTGATTGTAGTAGTGGGCAAGATCGAAAAGGTCATAAGAAAAAACCTGACCTTTGGCAAACAATTGTTTGAACGTACCGAAACAACTATCTAAGGGATGTCGCCTGGCATCGATCACCTTTGCGTTTGGCAAAACTGCGTGCAAAAAGCCAATGGCCGGAAAGTTATTCGGCATCTTGTCAATGAAGTACGGTGTTCCCGTACGATGATGCATCGTCTTTTCAATATATTCTTTTCCAAGGTCCTCAAAGTCTTGCGATTTTAATTCAAGCATCGTTTGGGGATACTTGATGCCGTCCGTTCGATTGTGGCCGGTCGCCGATGCAATAAGCGACAGATCGGAGAGTTCGGCGGTGCCCTCAATTTTTGAGTGGCTGGCGAGGATTTGTTCAATCAAAGTAGAACCGGATCGAGGCAATCCCACGACGAGAATAGGCGCATCATCAGAATGTCCTATTTCTTTGCGTTCGGCAAAAAACTCCTTGGTGAAGACATCGACAATTCGATCATTTGAAATTTCCGCTTTGATCGGATCGTAGTTAACAAGCATCCGCTTCTTTTCGTTTCCTCGTTCGTAGTTATCGAATGCGCGCTGAAAGTCACCACGATCCTCATAAGCTTTGCCGAGCGCGAATGAAAAAGCGACTGTCGCAGCTTCATCAAGCTCGTCTTGGAGAAGCTGCTGCTCCATAGCCTCGATTTCATGATCCTCAAATCGAAAGGTCTTGAGATTGGCAAGGCTCCAATAGACTTCACCGAAATCAGGGCGAGATTTGGCGCAATTGCGATAGGCCTCGATGGCCTCGTCTTGATGTCCCAACGTCTTTAAGACATGACCAAGACCGAGCAATGACGGATAATGCGAATCATTCAAGTCTAGAGCCTGGCGATACCGCTCAACTGCCTCATCCAAACGTCCATCGCTCGCACAATTGCCTGCCATATTGCAGATCGTATTGACATTCTTGGGACCAAGTTGTAGCGCACGCTGATACGCCTCTTCGGCTTCATCGTGCTTTCCCTGCTCATTGAGGGCCGCGCCCAAATTGTTCCACGCGACGATGTAGTCTGGGGCCAATTCTACGGCGCGTCTTATAAGAGCTTCAGCGTCGTTGTATTGCTCCTGCTTCATGGCGAGAACGCCCATCAGCCGCAACGCATCCACGTTGTCGGGGTCGCGTCGCAATACATTTCGATAAATTTCTTCGGCTTTCTCAGGTTGGTCATGCTGCTGAAGCTCCATGGCTTCGACCAAAGCCTTGCGGTCAGGATTAAGCTCAAAGGAGCGTTCAAAAAAATCATCGGCCTCTGTGCCTCGACCGAGCAAGGCAAGCAGTTCAGCTAACCTCAAATTCGCCAATTCCGAATTTGGATTGTGCTTAAGCGACGTTCGGAAAGACTTGACCGCCTCTTCGATTTTGCCATGAGCAAAGAGCGCCTCGGCGAGATCTTCGTGGGCTTGGGCAAAGCTCGGCACGAGGCGCGTGACCTGAGTTAATTTTTGCGCGGCTTCTTCGCTGCGTCCCTGCTTTAGCAGTGATAGACCCAGCAAGCGCAAAAGGTTGGGCTCGTTAGGGTGGTCCTCAAGCGCAGCGAAAAGAACGCTTTCAGCCTCAACAAGCCTATTTTTTTGCAACAAACCTCCTGCCTGCTCAAACGCCCGTTTAACGCCTAATTGTGTCTGAATTGCCATCAGCCGTTAACCTAGTTTTTTTAAGCACCATCTTCTTTCGATGTGAGTATTTTCCTGTTGATTTTTTATGGCCGACGACAAGGTGTCAAGAGACGCTCATTTGAATCGCGGGCAGCCCTTCAAAACAAGCGATTCCACTGCATTCAAATTGAGTACCAGAGAAGGATTCATGTGGGCCATAAACCGCTGATTGCGCCCGTCAACCGAATTAAGACTACCAAGCCCGGTAGTGGTTCAGCCAAGCGGACTTTGGGTTAACCAAGGCTCGTCTAAAAATTGGAACCCGCCAAGATCAATTTGGAGTCTCGGAAACAGCGGCCGAAAAATGGTTCGGAAAGAACTGCGCCAAATAGGCAAAACAAATCTCTCGGGCCATTTTTCTACTAATGTGTTTTGGCGTGACCAAAAGAGAAAGCCAAAGCCCTTCAGCCATCGCCTCAAGGCCTCCGGCGACCAGGTAAGGATCCAATTCGCTGTATTGCCCCTCTTCAATGAGTTTCTGGCAAAGAGTGACCAAAACGTCCGAGTACTCGCTGTCATGCTCTTCGCAGATCTTGCTGTAGGTCGGCCGGGACCTCGCTTCGCCTAAAAAGGCAAACCAAACTGAGAGTTTCTTGGGGCGGCAGATTTTTTGATCAAAATCGAGGGTGACCAAAGCGGAGAGCTTATCAGCAGGATGCTCGTCAGCTTTGCTTATGGCACTTCGCCAGGCCTGTTGATACTCGTCCCGCAAAAAGCGCAGCGTTTCGGTGAGCAATGTTTCTTTGTTGGTAAAATGAAGATTGACAATTCCTTGGCTGAGCCCCGCAGCCTTTGAGACATGGCCGAGCGTGGTATCTGCAAATCCACGCTCCGCGATCGAGTCGATGGTTGCATCGATCAGCTGTTGGCGGCGCTCCTCCTTGGACAACTGGCGACGCCTGGAAACTGCCCGCTCACCCGCTTTCGATTTCCGCTTCTTGACGCCTGTTTTCGTTGAAGCGCTTTGCTTGGTGTTCACGACAGCCTCGCTGACAAAACATGAAAATATCGCTTGATTGAATGATTATTCATTCATTTTTGCATGGACAGGCAGGTCTGGCCGATGCGAATATCGCCTAGCTAAGCGGGAAAGCAACCCACATGTTCACTCAAACCTAATCCGAGACTTATCGCAAAACAGGTGGCAAATAAAGATGTCGTTGCTCAATCTGTCGCCTGATGCCGGACCCTGTTCAAAAGCGCACTTGTCGAAACGGGTCAATACAAACGCATAGTACATATGGATATTCGTTCGCCATCAAAAGACATTTTGGAGCTTCTAGAGAAAGCGCCAGACACAGAGGTTGTCGATATTCTCGTCCCCGACATCAATGGGGTTATCCGCGGCAAGCAGCTGCCTATCAAGAATCTTCAAAAAATATACGACAGCGGCTTTAACTTCCCTGCAGCATCTGTCCTCGCCGACACAAAAGGCGAAGCTGCAGACACAGTGCCTTATGGGACCAAAGACGGAGACCCGGACAAACTTTGTTTTCCAATACCCGGCACGCTCCAGCCCGTGTCATGGGCGTCTCGCCCGACGGCTCAGGTTCTCACTTCAATGCAAGAAGTAAACGGCGAACCATTCTTTGCAGACTCGCGGCAAGTTCTTTTGAAAGCTCTAGAACCTCTTAATGATATGGGCCTCACGCCCGTTGTTGCACTCGAGTTCGAGTTTAGTTTGCTCAATACGCAAAAAATGCCGCCGGAACCCGCAAAACCACCAGTTCACTTTCCCGAACTGACCGGCGCGCAAACATACAACTTTGATCCGCTCTACGACTTTCAGAACTTTATCCATGAGGTCGAGCAAAGTTGCCGCGACCAGGGCGTGCCAGTGAGCGGCATGTTGGCAGAGTTTGGAGAGGGGCAGTTTGAGATAAACCTGAACCACGGAGACGATATTGCGACAGCCTGCGACAACGGCTTACTGCTCAAACGAACAGTCAAGGGCGTCGCACGCCGACATGGTTTGCTCGCAAGCTTTATGGCAAAGCCGTTTTCCGGAGAAGTAGGCAATGGGCTGCACATTCACTTGAGTATCTTAGATCGCGACGGAGCAAATATATTCGCAGGGCGCGACCCATCTAGTCCGTATACCGATCAATTTCGGTATTCAGTTGGTGGTCTGCTGACATCAATGGCCGAGTCCATGGCGATTTTTGCGCCAAATGCCAACTCGTATCGCAGGTTACAACCGGGATTTTATGTCCCCGTCGATTCCAATTGGGGACACAATCACAGAGGCGTCTCGATTCGTGTTCCGGTGTCCAAAGCGGAAGACACGCGTCTCGAGCACCGCGTCTCAAGCGCCGACGCCAATCCTTATTTGGTCTGCGGCGCCATTCTGTCAGGCATTCATCATGGTTTGATGCACCAAATTGATCCTGGACCCATGATCAAAGAAAACACTGACATTGACGAGAAAATCACGTTGCCCATTCGTTGGGATCGCGCGCTCGAAGCGTTCCATTCATCGGCCATCCTGCCAAAATATCTAGGCGAAGAGTTTTGCCAGGCGTTTTGGGCCTTGCGTGCCTATGAAGAACGCGAGTTCCACTCGGAGATTAGCGACCGCGATTACGACTGGTATCTGCGAACGGTTTAAATGGCCTGATGCAGTCTCCCCAAGAACATACTGGTTCCTACTATGCCGCCAGCGTAAACGAGCGGACGAACTATCCCCAACTTCAGGGGATGGTTGAGACGGATATCTGCATCGTGGGTGCGGGGTTCACCGGCGTCTCCACTGCGCTGCATTTAGCGGAGCAGGGGTACGATGTGGTTGTGCTTGAGGCCAACCGCGTCGGTTGGGGTGCTTCCGGTCGCAATGGCGGACAAATTATCGGCGGCTTTAGCGGCGCCAGTAAACTTGTAAAGCGGCACGGAAAGCACATTGCTGACATGGTTTGGGACATGCGCTGGGCGGGCAATGACATCATTCGCCAACGCGTCGAGCATTACGGCATCAAGTGCGATCTGAAAAGCGGCTATATCGATGTGGCGCTTAAAGACCGGCAAATGGACGAGCTCCAAGAAGACTATGACGAACTTGCGGAGCATCAATTCCGTCATGAATTTCGCATGGTTTCAAAGAGCGAAATCGAAGACCTGTTGGGCACGAGGCACTACGTCGGCGGTCTCATCAACAAGGGCAACGGACACTTGCATCCGCTGAACTTGTGTATTGGCGAAGCCAAAGTAGGTGAAGCGCTGGGCGTCAGATATTTTGAACAATCGCCTGTGATGACAATTGATCATGGGCCGAAGCCTGTTGTTAGAACCGCAAATGGACAAGTCGCCGCGGAGACGGTGGTCCTTGCCGGAAACGCATACCACACTTTGGAGCGCGGCAAGTTGAGCGGCCTCGTTTTTCCGGCAAACAGCTTTGTCATCGCGACCGAACCATTGAGCGATGAAGTCGTTCAGAGGATCAATTCGGAGGACTTGGCCGTCTGCGATGTAAATAACATCGTGGATTACTATCGGCTAAGCGCCGACAACAGATTGTTGTTTGGCGGTGTCTGCAATTATTCAGGACGTGAACCGCGCAGCATTCGCGATACGCTCCTACCTCGTTTGTTTCGCATCTACCCCGAGCTTGAAGGCGTGCAAATAGATTATGAATGGGGTGGCAAAATGGGCATCGTGATCAATCGCATTCCCACCATTGGGCGCATCGACAACAATATATATTACGCTCAAGGCTATTCGGGTCACGGCGTGAACGTCACACATATGATGAGCAAGGTCGTTTCCGATGCCATTTCAGGTACGCTTGAGCGCTTCGACCTGTTCGAAAAGATAAATCATTTTCGTGTTCCGGGCAGCCAATGGGTCGGAAATCAATTGGTCGCTATAGGTATGCTGTACTATCGCTTGCGCGACCTCATCTGACTAACTCTTGATTGTGACCTTCAGAGCCGTTCGCGGTTCAAATGTAGCGAGCCTTTGTCAGATAGTTTGACATTCAAACAGGAAGAAAGATGGCGAAAATCACTGCACAAGTTGTTTCCGTGCACGCAGGTGCGGAGGATGAACTCAGCAAGGAGGAGCGTCCATCGATCCAGGTTGAGTTGGACGGTGTTGTCGGCGATCGCCACCGGTCTCACATGCGTGAGGCCTGGGCTGGAGACAAGCAACCCGAAGACACGGTAAGACGGAACGAACGACAATGGTCGGCAGTGTCCGTTGAGGAGCTTGCCGACATTCGAGAAAAGATGGGCATAAAAGAACCTTTGACGGCCGCAAGTCTGGGGGCAAATCTTTGTTTCAGGGGCTTACCCGAACTGTCTCTCCTGCCCAAAGGAACAATCTTGAAATTCCCATCTGGTGCGGAGCTCATTGTTGAAGAGTACAATCCGCCCTGTCAGGACATGAGCCAGAAACTGGCTTCCATTCACACGAGTACAACAGGCGAGCCGATAGCCGCGACAGCATTCTCAATAGCTGCAAAACTTATCCGCGGTTTGGTGGGCATCGTCGACGTCCCCGGCATTATCAACGCCGGAGATGAAGTTACCGTCAATATTTATGAAACACCTAAATGGTTGTCCAAATAGTCCCAGTTTGTCGTGAGTCACAAAGTGTCCGCTTCGCGCAGGCGCGCAGTAGTGATTCTTAGCGCTAAGCGCCGCAGGAAATGATGTATGGCATCGCCGTTGAACGATCCAATGCTCGAGAGTCTACTTGACCGATTGCACGCGCAATCCGACGCGCAGATTGCCGCAATCGACGCATACTACGCACAGCGTGAACAAGAAGGCACGCTCAACGCGGATTTCCGCTTTGACGGACATCTGCATCGCTTTTTTGCGGACAAACTAGTCGCGCTTGACCGAGACAAAGCCGAATTCTGCTATCAGCTCTGCCGATCCTTGAGAGCAAGCCGGGTTGTGGAAGCGGGCACGTCGTACGGCGTTTCGACTTTATATTGGCAGCGGCGGTACGCGACAATCGGATTGAAAACGGCGTGGTCATCGGAACGGAGTTCGAGCCCAAAAAGGCAGAAGCCGCACGTGCAAATTTTGAGGAGGCCGGGCTTGGCGAATTCATCGATTTGCGCGAGGGTGACCTGCGTCAAACTCTCCAAGATGTTGGGGGCCCTGTGGACTTTATGCTGGTCGACATTTGGGACGTGGCACGTCCCGCCCTTGAACTCATCTCACCGTGCCTTCATCAAGGCGCCATTGTGGTGACCGACAATACAGCGGAGGATATCGGCGAGTATCACGACTATTTCGAGTTTGTGAATGATCCGCAAAACCGGTTTCGCACGATGACGATCCCTTTCGAGGGAGGTTTCGAACTCAGCGTGCGCGTCTAGTGTGCTTAACTCTGCAAGAACAGATCAGGTGCAACACAGAAACTCAAAATTCATTCCCTCATTTGACAACTACGAAATCTTTAGATTTGGAGAAAGAAAAAGTAATGCCGGAAATTAGCATTCAAAAACAATGCGCTTCGTTGACGAATTTAGTTGATGTGGAATCTTTTGGTGAACCTATTGGCGATCTCCCTAAGCAAACCGACAGTGGCTTCTTCGAAGAGGCCAATCTCGTGGCGGGCACATGGGAATGTGAGCCAGGTAAGCTGCAACTTGATCTGGAAATTATGGAATTCTGTCATCTTCTCAAAGGACATTGGATTCTGACATCGGAATCGGGCCAAGTCACAGAAATCGGGGCCGGAGACAGCTGGATTTTTCCGCGCGGCTGGAAAGGTGTGGCAGAGGTGAAGGAAACCGTACGCAAAGTCTATTTCATAATGAGTTAGCTACGGCTTCATTCCCCTTAACCTAGCCGGCGTCACCAAGCATCCGCTTTAAGCTGAGATTTCAGCTCAACCGATTGAACGTCTTGTCTGCCCATGCCGCCATTGCATCGATTGTTGTAGTTAACTTCAATTCTCCTGATAGAAAGTCAGCTTGTTTCCGAATGGATCATCGATAGTAAGCTCAGTTGTTCCCCATGGAGTCTGCTCGCTGGAATTAGGTTTGGCATACTTGTAGACCTTTGCCGACAGACGGTCGCGGAACTGCTCCACATTGTCGATGCGTATTCGCAAATGAGCGCCTGGGCAAGCATCACCATGATGTTCCGATAAATGCAGGCAACAACTTGATTGAGAAACACTTAGGTAGATGGGAAAGTTGTCCTCAAAACGGTGTTCAAAGTCGACAGTGAAGCCGAGGAATTCTGCGTAGAATTCCCTAGCTTTGGCTTCAACAAAAATTCGCAGGACGGGAATAGCAGGGTCAAGTTTTGTCATCGCTGTTGCCTCGCTTGAAATAGAGAATGCAAAATTTATGAGCCGCTTGCTAAACACAACCGTTTTTTACTGCCGGCTAGTTGGCACTACCAACTATCGAGCATCCACGGCGGCAATCGAGCTCGTTTTCGAGCACCGCCTTAACTCAAACTAAGCCACGGAGACGCTGATATGATAACGGGCCGATGTCAGTGCGCAAAGATAAAGTATGAAGTGAAAGGTGAACTTAAGGACTATTGCCATTGCCATTGCTCAATTTGCAGGCGGCTTCACGGCGCCGCATTCGCTACCTGGGGCGGTGTTTCTCGCGATGAGTTCACTTATTTAACGGGAGCAAATGATCTGAAGACCTATTCTTTTTCCGAAAATGCAGACAGTGTTTTTTGTAAACATTGCGGATCAACGGTCCTGGTAGATTATAAGCCGGAAGCCGACATGCTCTACATTACCTTAGGCACGGTCGATGGAGATGTGAAGTGCCCTCCCGGCTTCCATCAATTCGTCGGGTCAAAAGCACCCTGGTTTGAGATAAGTGATGACCTGCCACAACACGAAAATTGGCCAGACGACGGTTGATTATGGACTGACATCACGCGCAATGCTGGGATACGATGTATCCCCTAACGCCGATGTCAGGAGATGTTCAATGCGCACAACAGACTTTGTGCACAGCTATATTGAAGCCTGGAATCACTGCGATCCGAAAGGCGTCGCCGATCACCTTACTGACGACGGAATTTACTGTGACATTCCGGAAAACGTACAGAGCTCACACGACGAATTGATTTCAAGCCTGACTTCGTTTTTTTGCGAATACCGGCACCGGTAGGAACTCATTGGTGAAGTCTTAGTAAGCAGGAATACGATCGCCTTTCAGTACAAGATGTATCCGCGCAATAGAGACGACCAAGCTGAACTTCCGAATTCATATCGTGGCGCTGAATTTGTAACGCTCCATGGCGATGCGGCGATGACCATCACCGACTATTACGATCTTCCGAACGCGGCCCAGCATTCTTACTACAGTCGGCGGCCATTGGGGCGTGGGACAAGGCATAAGTATTCGAAATCCGGATTGAATTCCGAGCAAGTACTTGAGTACAAGCAGCGGCTTGAACAGATCATGCGATCGCAAAAGCTTTTTCAGAAGCCAGATCTCTCGTTACCGATACTTGCTGATGCGTTAGATTGCTCGGTCAATCACATGTCTCAGATTATCAATTTCGGATGTGGCATGAGTTTTTTCGAGTATTTGAATCATCACCGGATCGAACTCGCCATGGAACTCCTCGCGAATGGAACCGGCCCAAAACCAGCAATCTTAGATATCGCACTCGCGGTGGGCTTCAATTCCAATTCTACATTTTACGCAGCTTTCAAGAAACGCGTCGGGCAAAGTCCGGCCTAGTATCGCCGAACACAACTTCAAAGCCCTCACTAAGTATGTCCCGGAGCGGGTCCACCGTACCCGAGACTCTGTCAGGAAATGACCCATAACTTTGGTGCTGGACATGTGAATTGTACAAGTCTACCAGTGCAGTAGACACGGCCCTGGAGTTTTCGGCTCCCTTCGTCTGGCATCAGGGATAGGCCAAAGTAAATTGCCATCTATTCCGCATTGTAAGCGAGCGTATCGACTACGATGAGCTCGCGATACTCTTCGGTCATATTCCAAGTCCCCGTGAAGCCTTTAGGCACCATGAACATGTCGCCTTCCCCGTAAGTCGCTTGGTTGCCCTCATTGTCTGTGAGAATCAATGTGCCTTTCAAAACGACGACAAACTCATCGTAACCGAAGGGCTCGTCGTAAATAAGCTTGGCCGGTCCCGCGTCCCACACCGAAACCGTATTCTCGCCTTCAAATATCGCGGTTTCACTGTTGCCCATCGAGCCGCTTTCCACCGGCCTCCAATCGATATCGCCGAGGTCCTCCAATTCCATGGCGTTCAAGTCGTTGACGCGCCAAGCTTGAGGTGGCTTTAAGTCGATGCCATTAGCGCCAAGTGCCGATCCCACAGCCGATCCCACAATTGGCGCGATCGACTGAGCCGTCAGTGTGAGCGCGACACCGGCTGCCGTGAAGATACCGGCCAATCCAAAACGTCGATACGATTGATTTGTCATGAACTCGTCCTTTGCCTTTTGTAATTGTGAATTTTCTGTCTGGACTTTGGGATACGCTGATCAACGTCAGCCGACGGCGTCGGACAAATCAACCGTCGTCGTTCCGATCAATACAATAACAGTTACTGAAACCGTAATGATCCAAAACCGATTCCAGCCGTTGAGGGCTTTAGTCATGAGGACCGACGAAGGGTTGGATTGCATGTTACAATCATGCATAAGTCAAGCTTAGCGATCAAGCATATGTGAGCGTATAGGCACGGAAGTTTCGTAGTCATATAGCGACTAACTTGCGCGCTGATCAATGAACAACAAGATGGGATAAGCGTTTGGATCGGTACGACGCGATCATTGTAGGCGCGGGACACAATGGATTGGTCTGCGCTGCCTATTTGGCAAAGGGTGGCCAGCGCGTGCTTGTGCTTGAAGCCTCCGAAGTGTTAGGCGGACTTGCGGCAAGTCGCGAATTTCATCCTGGATTTCATACTTCTGTCGCCCACTCGGTCAGCCACTTCCCGCGCAAAATAGCCAGTGACTTGAGACTTGATTCCCACGGATACGATTTAGCGAAGAGCCCGATGCCAACGGTCGGACTCAGCGCGGACAAAGACCATGTCACTTTGCACGAGGACTCTCTGAGCGGAACCGCAGCAGATGACCAGGACGCTTATCGGAATTATTGCCAAAGCATGACGCGGTTTGCCGATGCGTTGCAGCCCTTCTGGCTCAAAACCATGCCGCGTTTCGGCAACAACAGCCTCGCCGATCTCATGACCTTCGGCCACCTTGGCCTCAATATCCGACGAATGGGCAAGCAGGATATGCAGGAATTTTTGCGGGTTGCCTCGCTTCCAGCCCGAGATCTTATGGATGAGTATTTCGACAATGACATCCTCAAGGCGACACTGAGCTGGGACGGACTCATTGGTTCGAAGATGGCGCCGCGCTCCCCAAATAGCGCAATTCTCGCGATGCTTTATCGCATGGGTGGTTCGTCTCGCGGTGCTCACGCCATTCCCGCGGGCGGAATGAAAAGCCTAGTTGAGTCTTTTGAAAAATCCGCCACGGCGTTGGGCGCCGAAATCAGATGTTCAACCGAAGTCAGTCGCATTTTGATTGAGGGCAGAGCTGAAGGTCTCAAAACGAAGGGCGTAGAGTTGGCCAGCGGTGAGTCGATAGAGGCCGATCGCGTTATCTCTGCGACTGATCCGCAAAGAACATTTTTTAATCTCGTCGGCGTTGAATATCTCGATATAGAATTCACTAACCGGATTCGGCGCTTGCGAAGTGATGGCTATGTCGCAAAACTACATCTCGCACTGAACGGTTTGCCGGAATTTGACGGGCTTGAGCGGCCTGACAGCCGGATGATCATTGCACCAGATCTGGACGCCATCGAGTTTGCATTCGACGATGCCAAGTACGGTGAGCTCCCGACAAATCCTGTCATGGAAATCGTCATACCCAGCGTGCATGATATATCGCTGTCCTCCGCCGGGCATCACGTATTATCGGCTCACGTTATGTATGTGCCTTATCAGCTAAAGGGTGGATGGTCAGACCAAGCTCGTGAAACGATCTGCGAACGTGCCATCGATACCATTGCGCACTATGCGCCGCACATTCGGGAGCAAATTGTTCACCAAGAATTTCTGACGCCCTCCGATCTTGAACAACGCTATCGCGTAACTGGTGGCCACTGGCACCATACCGAATTTGCAATGGACCAAATGATGATGATGCGGCCGACCTATGAAGCCGCGCAATACAGCACACCAATTCCTGGCCTGTTCCTGTGCGGCGCGGGGTGTCATCCCGGCGGCGATATAACCGGTGCGGCAGGTCACAACGCCGCGCGTGAGATTTTGCGATGAGCACTTACGACGCCATCATCATCGGCGCGGGTCACAATGGTTTGACGAATGCTGCCTACCTTGCGAAGGCCGGATTGAACGTCGTCGTCGTTGAAAAGAATGATTATATCGGTGGGGCAGCTGTTTCGCGGGAACTTCACAAAGGCTGGCTTTACTCGAGTTGCTCCTATGTCTGCAGCATGATGCGCCAGGCATTGCACCGCGACTTGGATCTCGGGCGGCACGGTTTGCTGCTGGTGCCCTATCTCGGCACGATCAATTTCGGCGACGGCGACGACAGGTTATTTGCCTATCACGATGAAGAAGCTGCGCATCTTGAGCTCAAACGTCATTCACCCCATGACGCAGACGCAATGCACCGGTTTCAGACTGATTTAACACGCTACTCTCAACTGATTCGCAAAACATTGTTGCGCACTCCGCCCGATCCAACTTCGTTTCGACCGCGAGACATTAGCGAGCTTCTTTTCCTTGTCAAACAGTTCTGGAATCTGGGCGAAAAGGAGATTTACGAATACGTCCGCTTCTTCACCATGAGCGCTGCCGAGTATCTCGAGGACTATTTCGAAAACGATATGATTAAGGCCGCCATGGCAAGCCCAGGTATTATCGGCACAGCGCTCGGCGTCTACTCGCCCGGATCGTCCTACATCTTGCTGCATCATGTTATGGGCGATGTCGACGGTAGCATCGGTGCTTGGGGTCTCGCGCGCGGCGGCATGGGCGCGATATCGAATGCCATTGCCGGTGCCCTGCAGGAACACGGCGGAGAAATTCGTGTCAACGCAGGCGTACAACAGGTGCTCGTCGAAAATCGCAATGCCGTCGGCGTCGTGCTTGATAACGGCGACGAGATTCGAGCCCGCATTGTTGTGTCGAATTTGGATGCGAAGCGAACATTTACTCAAATCATGGACAGAAACGATTTACCGGACGGCATTTACGACAAGGCCCGCAACTTTAAGATTCGCGGCTCGTCGGGCAAGGTCAATATCGCTTTGTCGGGATTGCCGAAATTCACCGGAGTACCGGAGAATAGATACATCGACCGGGGCGGCCAGGGCTTCACAGGCTCTTTGGAAACCATGGAGCGCGCTTACGATTGCTGGAAGCGCGGTCGATGGTCGGATGATCCGTTTGTTGAGTCGGTTATACCGTCAGCCTGGGATCCAACGGTTGCCCCTGTCGGAAAGCATTGGATGTCGAATTTTGTCCAGTACTGCCCGCCTGAACTTGCCGACGGGCCGTGGACGCCAGAGAAGCGCGATCAATTTGGCCAGACGGTCATCGACAAGATTGAACGCTACAGTCCGGGCTTCAAGGACCTGATCGAGCACGTCGAGGTTCGCACACCCCATGAGATCGAGCAGGAAATTGGCTTGACGGAAGGAAATATATTTCAGGGTGAACTAACGATCGATCAGTTGCTGTTTAATCGGCCGTTTCCCGGTTACGCGCAATACCGCATGCCCGTCAAAAACCTTTACATGTGCGGCTCGTCGACACATCCAGGCGGCGGTGTTTCCTCCGCTTGCGGCGCCAATGCCGCGCGCGAAATACTCATGGATCTGCGACGTCCAAATACTGTTCCCGAAGATGACTTTTACGACGAGTGATAATGACTTCAATTGATCCCTATGCCGGCGAACGGCTAAAGAAATCCGCCTTCTATCCGAGGGAAGAAGAGCTGAACATCCGCGACGCTTGGGCCTCGTGGAACGGCTATAAATTCGCTGAGTATTACTACGATGCAGAATACGAATACTTTTGCATCCGCAATAGTTGCGGAACGTATGACATCTGCCCGATGCAGAAGTATGAAATTCGCGGACGCGACGCAGAAGCCATGCTCAACCGCATGGTGACGAGAGATGTGAAGAAAATCAAAGTCAATCGCGTTGCCTATTGCGTGTGGTGTACCGACGAAGGACGTTTGATTGACGACGGAACCATTTTCAAACTCGCCGACGACAAATTCATGCTGACCTGCGGCAGCCCCTGCACGGCATGGCTCGAAAAAAGCGCATTCGGGTTCGACGACATCACGGTCACGGATGTCACCGATGAAATCGCCGCTCTCTCTTTTCAGGGCCCCACGACGTGTGCCGTCCTCAAGAAAATGGGACTGGGCGGGATTGAAACGGCAAAACCATTCGACATCAAACACTTTGATTTCCATGGGGAAAAGCTCATGGTGTCGCGCACGGGATTTACCGGTGATCTCGGTTATGAGTTATGGATCAAGCCCACCTTGGGACTTGAGTTGTGGGATGAACTTTATGCCGTTGGCGCGGACTACGGCATACAGCCTTACGGTGAGGCGGCGACGAATATGGCCCGACTAGAAGTCGGATTTATCATGCCCGCGATGGAATTCAACGAAGCGCTTCGCACGGTCAACTTCAAGCATGACCAAACACCGTTCGAATTAAGCCTGGGCTGGCTGGTCGATTTCAAAAAACCCCATTTCAGCGGCCGCACCGCTTTGTTGAAAGAAAAAGAACGGGGACCGACCTACACACTGACCAAACTCGACATCGAGGGCAACAAACCCGCGACCGGCTCCTACATCTATAAGAACAAGCGTTACACAAAGGAAATTGGCTATGTGACCTCGGCCATGTGGTCGCCTGCGGTCAAGGCGAACATTGCACTCGCCATGATTAAAACGGAGCACTTGCAAGGTGAGCTGTGGGCCGAAATCTACTATGAAAAGGAATTGCGCCAGTACAGCCGGATTGCACGCTGCACGAAAAAAGAAAAATCGTTTTGGGCCCCTGCACGCGCCCGCGCAACGCCGCCGCCCGACTGTTGACTATGAACTGCCCCCAGCGGCAGCGGCTGCCTAGTTCGGCCTCCGCAGCTGACCGTGCCCCCAACCATCAGCGCTCTTTGCTCTCGCGAGATATTGTCAAAGCCAGATAGAAATGGCTCTGATTGGGCTAAGTAGAAATGTCTCACTTTGTGGTAACGGGCGTTTGCAAAGGATAAAGGAGCCAGGGCCCACTTCTGCTTTACATCAAACAGCGGACGTTAATCCGCGAGCCGCTAAACGGCTCAGATTGGCCAAAAGCAGTCATACGTATACTGCTTGCGCCTACAGCAGTCTCGCCTCGAGAAAAATTACAGAACAGGTTAGTTTTGTAAGAGGACTAATTTTGCAGATCGATCAAAATTAGCCGTTTCGATTGGTAGGCTAAAATGCGATTGACTTCAAGGAATATTCGATTGTGGTGTCCGTCATTGTTCTCAATTTTGGCGACTTGCGTATTCATTCTATTTCTAATCAGTGTTGCAGGATGTGATTCTCAAACAGTTGACCCACTATTAAATTCTCCCGATTGGGCTCCACAAGGGGAACAGTCATTCAATGAGAAATTTGGTCTCAAACTATCTTTGCCAATCGAGAAAGATGAATTTCTCGACCTTTTGCGGACTTTTGATGTAGAGCCTTACGTGGGACAAAGGGATTGGTACGAAACTGGTGGTGAGTTTTTTTGTTCCGTGATACTTCGAGACATCATAAGCATATTGAGCTCATAGATGCGCAGCAAGCCATAGTCACTAAAGTCGGATATCATTCTAAATGCGAACGAGTGGAATCCTGTATTGCCTATGTCAACGATGAGAATAGAGTATTCTATATTGAAAACGACTTTAGGTATGGCACGAACTTTTTTAGACTGCCGTGCTTCATATTTCCTGAATTGAAAGCTTCAAGAAGTAAAAGTGCGCTCCTGAAAACCTCTTTGTTGTGATTATTTCTTTGAAGTTACGATGGCCGCTATGGGTCCAGGCTGTGTAAAAACTCAGACCCCGAGACCTGCAGCGCAATAATTGAATCCGGAGAATATTGCAGGCGAATCAATATTGCGCATGAGGCCATCCTCACGAATCAATATTTCGTCCCGGTCTCCAGAAAATAGTTTTTACACAGTCTGGGTCAGAAGCAGCTGCAGTTTACGGCCCAAGTTGACGGCTGCAGTTAGCCAAGACCAGTCGTATTGCCGTCGTTTCAGGACTATGATCGGAAAGAAATTGTTGTTGACGAATCAATTGGAATTTGGACTTACCAACAGTCGTCCAAACTAAGATTCAGGGGCTCACTCTTCCATACATCATCAACTCGATCTCGATGTATAAAGAAGTTTAAGTACTGAGGAGCGTTTTCTTCACGCGCAATGCTGACACATGTGTAGTTTCCATGTTCGACTTCCCTAACTGCCCAACTCACATTCCTGCCAAACAATTCTACCCACTCACCCGTCGTCAGATCGCTCACTCTTCTTTCAGTTAACTTTATCGAGCTATATCTCGGGTGTCCGTCGTCAGATAAATTGGAACAGATTTCGATTTGAGCAAGCTGAGTCTTTGGCTCATCTGTTGTTTCAATTTAAGCAGCGGCTTTGCGGTGTTGCAAGCGCCGGTGTTCGATTGTTTTTCGTTTAATCCTTTCTCTTTGCAATAGAATAGTTTGGCCGCGCCCGAAGTAGACGTCGGCAGGCGTGAGGTTCTTCAGGCTCTCGTGATATCGCTGGTGGTTGTAGTGGCCGACGAAGTCTTCGATCTGCGCTTCCAGGTCGCCAGGCAGATAATAGTTTTGCAGCAAGATGCGGTTCTTGAGCGTCTGATGCCAACGCTCAATTTTGCCTTGCGTCTGCGGATGATAAGGCGCACCGCGTACATGCTTCATGCCTTGATCATCCATCCAGTCAGCAAGATCGCCAGCAATATAAGACGGGCCATTGTCGGACAGCAGGCGCGGCTTGTGAACGACATTAACTTGATCGAGCCCGGATTCGGCGAGAGCTGCTTCCAGCGTTTCGGTAACGTCCTCAACCCTCATCGTGGTGCAGAGTTTCCACGCAATGATATAGCGCGAGAAGTCATCCAGGATCGTCGACAGGTAAAACCAGCCCCAGCCGATGACCTTGAGATAGGTGAAGTCTGTCTGCCACATTTGATTTGGCGCCGTGGTCTTGTCTGTAAACTCGTCAGCCGCCTTGATGACAACAAAGGCTGGGCTGGTGATCAGATCCAGAGCCTTGAGCAGGCGATACACCGAAGCTTCAGATACGAAGTAGCCTTGCGTATCGGTGAACCTGACAGCCAGCTCGCGCGGCGACAACTCAGGCTCTTCAAGCGCTAGATCAACGATCTTGTCTCGAACGTCATCGGGAATACGGTTCCATACCCGTCCCGGCTTTGGAGACCGATCTTCCAGCGCTTCCACACCGCCAGTTTGATACTGATCGTACCAGCGATAGAATGTTGTCCGTGGAATGCCGAGTGTATCCAGCGTGCGTTTAACTGGCAGATGTGATTGCTCAACCAGTCCGATGATCTCGGCCTTCTCGGATGCAGGATATCTCATTCGATATCCTCCCCATCCCCGATCATGCTTTTTTTCAGAAGGCGCAGTTCCAACGCTTGTTCGGCAACGACTTCCTTGAGGTCTTGCGCTTCGCGCCGTAAGTCCTTCACCTCACCAGTATTAGCGGCCCGCGCCGTATCGCCTGCCAGCCGCTTCTTGCCAGCTTCAAGAAACTCCTTCGACCAGGTGTAATACATGCCCTGAGCGATGCCTTCCTGACGGCAAAGCTCGGCAATGCTGTCTTCGCCGCGAAGTCCGGCAAGCACAATCCGTATCTTCTCTTCAGCTGAATAGCGTTTGCGCGTCCAGCGGCGAATATCCTTGACTGTACGTTCCGCAGCTTCTTGATGGCGCACTGTTTTGTCTCTCATCGTCCACTCCTCTCGTGTGACGATGGGCCAAAAACTCTCCCTTACGCAATTCCCTCAATCTGTCCCATGAGTGCTGACGCCGGACACATCGTGGAGATCAACTTGCCCAATGTCAGCCAGGTCTTCAAAGCGGCGGGCGCTTGCTTTGCTGAAGCATCGTCACTGCACAAACATGACTTGGAAACCAGGCCGGAAGCCTTTAGCGACGGGGTACGCCAAGATCTGGAAAGAGGAATGAGGAACTTGGCCGTAGACTTCGTGGCAGCGCAGCGTGCCCGACATGAATTCTACATGCACGTAGAGGAGGTGCTCGCGACCTGCGATGTGCTGGTCACGCCCACATCGCCCACTGCAACCTGGCCAATTGACGAACCGCGACCTGGCCAAGCATTCGCGACTTGGCGCAATACAGGGATCTTCAATTTTACCGGCCAACCGTCCATTTCGGTACCGTGCGGCTTCACCGAAACCGGCCTGCCGGTCGGCATTATGTTGAACGGGCGCAAATTTGATGATGCCCAAGTGCTCAAAGTTGCGTACGCCTTCGAGCAAGCAACGAACTGGCATTTGCAGCATCCTAAACTGGCTTGAGCTTTGCTCAGTTCACAGTCTTGGTCTATTTGCCCAGACGTCTTCGCGACCCACCTAACGGAGAGCAAGATGGATCTATCTACACGACATAAAACTATGCGTCCGTCCGCATTTTTCGTTTTCCTAATTGGCGCCCTTGCAACAACCACAGCTGCCGAGCCTAGTGAGAGTTTTCGCGATTGCGACACGTGCCCAACAATGGTTGTAATTCCGGCAGGCAGTTTTGTCATGGGGTCCAATGTCGAAGAGACGACGCGAGAGAATGTGCCGGACCATCAAGCGGCTCTCGAGCGACCACAACACGACGTGACAATCGCTCAGCCTTTTGCACTTGGCGCGACGGAAGTCACGATTACCGAATTCGCGGCCTTTGTCGCGGATACCGGCCATCAAGCCGCGACCTGTCTCATTTACAATAGAGATGTCGGCTGGACCGAACTGCCCGGGTCGTCTTGGCAACACCCGCCGTTTCCGCAAGAGGACAACCACCCCACCATTTGTGTCAATTGGGGCGACGCCAGTTCATACGCAAATTGGTTGAGCACCAAGACCGGCAAATCTTATCGGCTTCCCAGCGAGTCCGAGTGGGAATATGCGGCGCGCGCGGGCACGACGACCGCGCGCTATTGGGGTGATAGCGTCGAGAAGGCGTGCGCATACGCCAACGTGGCCGACGTGAATTCTCATCGTCAGCAATTCGAATGCGACGATGGATATCGGTATACCGCGCCGGCGACATTCGGCATTGCCAACGCTTTCGGGCTCTACGGCATGCTCGGTAATGTCGGCGAGTGGGCCGCCGATTGCGGTCAACCGAACTACGCCACTGTGGCCCCCAGCGACGGCTCAGCCTATGTCGAAGGCGATTGCGAAAACCATGTCGGCCGCGGCGGATCGTGGTGGAACGACAGTTACTATATTCGGGCGGCAAGGCGCTTCAATATGAGCGGCGGCTATTACATTGTCGGCTTTCGCGTCGCGATGGATCTAGATGAGTGAGTCTACGGCTCAACTTGCGTCGGGAACAATGCGAATGATCTGTCCGCCCGTGGCGTGCTCAAGCAAAATGTAGAGCTCGCCGTTCGGCCCCTGTTCGATATCGCGGAAACGGGCGAGATCTTCCAGCAAGACTTCGGTATGAACCACTTGGTCGTCCACCACCTCTATGCGCAAGAGGTCGGTTGCGCGCAGCGTACCAAGCAAAACATTATTCTTCCACGCGGGATATTCTGCGCCGTCGTAAAAAATAAAACTCGACGCAGCAATCGCTGGGGTCCAGTCGATCACAGGGAACTCGGCATCTTCTTCTTTAAGATCGAGTCCCAACTGATCAGCAACATCGACAGGGCGGCCGTCATAGTTCACGCCGCTTGTAAAGACAGGCCAGCCGTAATTACCGCCAGGCACAAGACGATTGAGTTCATCGCCGCCACGTGGGCCCATCTCGGTATTCCAAACGTCGCCGGTTTGCGGATTGAACTCGAGTCCTTGCTGGCTTCGATGACCGGTGGTCCAAATCCCCGGAAGCGCGCCTTCTACGCCGACAAAGGGATTGTCTTCCGGAATGCGTCCATCGTCATGAATGCGGATGATTTTGCCATATGGCGAATCGAGATCTTGCGTGCCGATAAAGTCGTAGTCGCCCTTCATGCCAACGCTGATGTAGACATAGCCTTTGTCGTCAAAGGCGATCCGTCCGCCGGCGGCGAGGTCAGAGGTGGTCGAATAGGAGCGCTTGTCCGCTTGCCAGATCGTTTCCTCGTCTAACCATTCGCCGTCCTTAATCCGGCCGCGTATGAGTCTGTTCATAGAAACGGATCTATCGTATTCACGACTAACGTCGTTGCACTCGTCGCAGCGGTCTGTGTAGTGCAGATAGACCCAGCCGTTATCCTCATACTTGGGATGCAGCGCGACATCGAGCATCCAACCAAAACCCATCACTTGACCGAACATAATGCCTGAATCGTCATAGACTTTGGGTGTGCCGGTAACCAGTTCGACGGTCTTGCCGTCAGCGGAGATGAGGCTGAGCCCACGCATACGTTCAGACAAAAGGAACTGCCCATCCGGCAATGGCGCAATGGAAAACGGCATCGGATCCAAGTCGGTGGCGATAGTCTCTATGAGAAATGAATGTTTTTCGCTGTGAACGGCGCCGTCAGGAATCTCCAATGGAATCTCGTTGCGTTTATCAAGAATGGTCGTGCCTTGGCGTTGCTCGGCCACGTAGAGCGCCAAATTCCAAATTTGGTCTTTGTTCTTGGTTTCCGACCAGCCTGGCATGCCCGTATCGGGAAAACCGTCGGCAATGTTCTTAGCAATCTCCTCAACGCTGTCCCCATGGCGAAGATCAATGCCCACAAGCGGTGTGCCCAAAGGCGCGCCTTGAAGGTCTTCCCCGTGGCACACCGCGCAATCAGTCTCGTACATTTTGATAAAGGGATCGAACATGGGGATTTTGCTGAGCGCTTCCATGTCCATGTCCGCCGGTTGGGCCAACGCGGGAAAACCGATCACCAAACTCATTCCGATTAGAGTCGTCAGTCGTGAGAAACGGCTCATTGAAACTCCTTTTGCACCAGATCACTCGGATGGCGATCAAATTCTATCATTCCGAGGAACACGCTTGAGACCAATATAGAGCAATTTTTACAATCTAAGAACCGCCGCCAATTTCTCCCTTTGTCGGTGCGTAGGATCACATTCATGTGACTTTCGCGGTTCTCGTATCCGATCCTTGGTCCCGCTATTCTGACCATACGGTTTTAGCGGTAGCAGGCGCTTAGACTGCAAGAAAGCTTCGCGCTGCTTGATCAACGGAGAACATTTCATGTCATACGATTTCGACCGACGAAAAGTATTGCTATCTGGATCGGCGCTGGCCGCTTCGGCGTTCCTACCGACGCATCTTTGGGCCGGTATCGAGGACGTTCCCCGCAGCGACTATGGCTTTGAGACAACAGCAGACGATGTCGTCCAAAGCATCGATCTCAATGGCAAAACGGCCGTCATCACAGGCTGCAACTCGGGGCTCGGTTTGGAATCTATGCGCGCCATGGCCAAGCAAGGCGCCCATGTCATCGGCACGGCTCGAACCATGGAAAAAGCGCAAACGGCATGCGACAGCGTCGATGGACAAACGACGCCACTGGTTTTGGAGCTGACCGATTTCGATTCGGTCGTGGCGTGTGCCGATCAAATTTCAGCGCTGGATGAACCCATCGACGTTCTAATGTGCAATGCCGGCATTATGGCGCTGCCAAAACTTGAGCAAGTCAATGGTCTTGAAAAGCAGTTTGTGGTCAATCACCTCGGTCACTACATCTTAACGCGGCGTTTGTTGCCGAAAGTCGAAGCGGCTGATGCGTCGCGGATCGTGATGGTCTCTAGCATCGGATACAAGAATGCACCCAAGGAAGGCATCCAATTCGACAATTTGGGTTGGGACGAAGGCTATAGTCCCTTTACCGCTTATGGTCAGACCAAACTCGCCAACGCCTTGTTCTCCCGTGAACTGGCAAGACGCTATGAAGGCAACAAAGTCACGTCGAATTCGATTCACCCCGGGTTAGTTGCGACAAACTTAGGCCGCTACATTACAGGCAAGCCTCGCGACCCCAACGAACCCTTGCGCGACGGATTCAAAACTGTGAACCAAGGCGCCTCGACGCAGGTTTATGTTGCTGTCGATCCAAGGCTGGATGGTGTTAGCGGCTACTATTTTGAAGATTGCAATCCAGTGGAGCCAGAAGGGCCTCACATGCATGACGATGCCCTAGCGCTGAAGTTGTGGGACGTTTCAGAAGAAATCACCGGCGATTATTTGGCATAGAGCTCGCACTTAATCCTCGAAGGTCCAAACCCAGCTCTAGGGATCTAGAGCTGGATTTGTTTTTGAGACTACAGCAAAATATAACTGATCTAAAAAGTGGGCAGCGCTTTTCTCGCCTGTTAGAGTACCCGCCTCAAGCCAAAGGCCGCTGCGAGTGTTATAGCAACACCCCGGAGTTCTCACCCATGCTGCTCAATCGTGAACGGGCTAATGCGATTATGGATCGTGAAGGCCTCGATGCTCTCATCGCGGTTACCGATAACAATGTCTACTATTTGAGTGACTACGAAACAGATCTTCTTTACGACCCGCCCTATATAGCCTGCGCCATTCTCCCCCGGGACGAGAGCATTGAGCCGTGCTTGGTGATTACTGAAATTGATATTCCGGTTATTATTCAACAGCCAACTTGGATGCCGGACCTGCGCGTCTACTTCTTCGAGTTGTTCGACAAAGCGTTTCCAACGCAGACATTCAATCGAGACGAAGCACTTACCGGTGAAGACGCCGAAGTCCGGCGCATGGTGAAAATCATCGAAGACAAGGGAACCGTCGGACTCTTTCAAGCGGTCGTCCCGGCCCTTAAGGAAAAAGGACTGACCAAAGGCCGGATCGGTTTCGACGACACACGGTTCCCCGGTTTCTTGGGCAACCTCATGGACGACGTCGATATAGTCGACGCGACCAATTTGTTTGTTGAAATTCGCATGGTCAAAACGCCGGCCGAACAGGCGATCATGCGCGAGTCGGCGCGGCGCAATCAAATTTGCATCGAAAAAGCGATCGCCGCCGTAAAGCCGGGTGTCACTTGGCAAGAAGTCTATACGACTTATGAAATGGCCGTGGCCGAACAACAGGCCCGCGTTTTTGCTGTTTTCAATGGTTCAGGGCCGCGCAGCGCAGGTGCCGGCCGGCCCAACCGGGATTATGAAATCAAACAAGGCGACATGGTGTGCTTCGACTGCATGCTGAAGTACAAGCGTTACATGGGCGATATTCAACGTACAGTTTCAGTCGGCGAACCAACCGAAAAACTAGCGCGTTATTGGAAGGCACTCAAAACAGGCGTCGACGAAGCCTATGGCAGCATTCGCCCGGGCATGTCGACTAAAGACATTCGGGAGGCCGCAGTCAGCACGGTACGCAAAGCCGGGATCCCCGACTTTGAAGTGGCTTTCATTCACAGTATCGGCCTTGAACATCTCGAAGTGCCTGCCATTGCCGGCGGGAGCCTGGGCCTTTTCCAACTCGAAAAAGACATGATCATCAATGTCGACATGGAAGTGCATGAAATCGGCTTTGGCGGAGTGTTCTTCGAAGAAAGCATGTTGATCACGGAAAACGGCGCTGAGCGGCTTTACTCCGTGCCGCGTGATCTCATTCAAGTCTAAGAGGTGTCGCACAATGGCAAAAAGACATCGCGAAAACATCGACAGCGATCTCGAACAGCGCAAGCCATGGAGCTTTGCTCCTATTCCTGACGGCATTACCATCCGCACGCTAAATGAAGATGACGACAATGGCGCCGTGACGGCGCTGCTCGATATTCCGAAAGGCTGGGAGTGGGAGTGGACTGGCTACAACAAAGGTCACCAGGAATTTTTTGTCATCGATGGCACGTTCCGAATGGGCGACCACCGCATGACCAATGGCTGCTACAGCTATTATCCGCCGGGCAGCTTACAAAGCGGTGGCTGGCGCGCGGAAACTGATTGCACAATTTATGCGCTGTTCGACTCAGAACCCGGCTACGTCGAAGCGCCCAAGGGAATTGACGGAGCTAACGAAGCTCCTATTCCGTTTATCAATATCTGGGCCATGGAATGGTTCGATCCGCTGAAAGTCACCCAGCCGGAAATTCCATTCCCGCCCGGCGCTTTCATCAAATCTTTGCGCATCAATCCCGAAACAAAAGCGAGCACTTATATCGCCGGTCTGATGCCAGGCTGGGTGTGCGAACACGTCGAGAGCCATCCCGTAGGCGAAGAGGAATTCACGCTCGCCGGCGATCTTTTGCTCGGCGAAGTCGCCGGCGGTTACGCACTCAAAAAAGGCAGCTATTTCTGCCGCCCGCCGGGCACACGTCACGGGCCGCTCGTGTCAAAGAACGGTGTGGTGATTGTGTGCCATCCGACCGGTGTGCTTGATATCGATTACGGCACAAATCCTGACGCTGACAGATTAATCAAAGACTATTTCGAAACCGTCGCTTGGGTATAGAGGACCTTATTCAAAACCCCAGATGCGCGCGGCGTTGCCCCAAAGAAAAGCATCGCGCGCTTCCGACGACACGTTGAGCGCCTTTGCGTCTTCCAAGGGCCCCGCGTGAGTCATGAACGGATAACCGGTGCCCCACACCAACTTGTTGGAACCGAGCGTTTGCAAGAAGTGAAGCAGTTGGGACGGCAAATACTGATCGCGAAACGGTTCCGGCGCGATTACCGAATGAATGAATACGTTTTCGTGTTTCCACGCAAGCGCGATCAGTTCATCTCCCCAAGGCCAGCCCCCGGGTCCAGCAATCATTTTGAGTTCCGGATAGCGCAGTGCGATATCGTCAATGTGTGCTGGCCGGCCGATTTCCGATGAAACTTTCGTGGCCTGATGTCCCGTGAGGAAAATGACAGGCAGATTTAGATCGACACACGCTTCGTAGATCGGAAGATAGCGCGGATCATTGGGCGGCAATTCGTGCAAAAAGGGCAAAACCTTTAAGGCACGAAAACCGAATTCTTCAGCCGCTCGCTTCACGTCGTCGACGGCTGAAGACAACTGCGGATCGACGCTGGCACATCCGACGAGCACGTTCGCGTAAGGAGCGATTGCCCGGGCTACCTCTTCGTTACCAGACGGCGCGTTAGCGACATGTGTCGCCGAGATAATGACTTTTTCTACGCCTGCCGCCGGCGCCTCTTGGACCAATTTTTCTAGACGAGACGCTTGGCCGGCCATTCCCATCTTGTCGTAAACCTCGCCCAGCGGGCGATATGCCGCAAAGAACTCTTCCGTCCAATAATTGGCCCAGACATCGACGGCGCGCAATTTCGGATTAGACATGTTGATCCCAGCAGCGGGTGAGCGATTGGAACACCATTTTAGCGGGAGGTAACACGTGATGCCCAGCGCTGGACCCGCCGTCATCGACAAGCCTAGTGAAGTCTAGATCGGCCATGCCTGAGTTGCTAAGCCTTCATCAATTTCACTTTAGTTATGGCCGCCCCGTGGCAACTTTTCACCTTCCACCATTTTCTTGTAGTAGGTCCAGCTAGTCTCATTAGGCCGGTCGTCATCGCCCGGCGGTGGTCCGGCGTACTTTTCAGCTTTGTCTTCGATGTATTTCTTCATCGTCTCGGACATGGCGTCGTAGCCGGACACTTTCTTGCCCGCGGTATGCATGTAAATTACGCCTTCCCGGCCCTGCATTTCCATCCAAGGTAGCCAGTCGGACATGCGCACCCAGCCTACTTGAATGTTCGCCGAGTCGACGGACGCGTCGGTCATGCTATCCAGATCGCCCATGAAGTTGAACATTTCCGTGGCATGGTAGACGCCGCCAACTTCCTTCTGATAGTCGCCCTGCAGAACGTTGTGATAGAACAGCGGCACGGCGGACGTATTCCACCAACGGCCTTCCAATTCTTGCGCCGTCCAGCTAATCGCAGGCTTGCCGTCTTCGTCGTAAGGAAAGATCGGGCGCCCGTTCACGGGGTCGTTCTCCACATGCAGGACTTTGACCGTTTCTCCGGTCCAAGGATTGTCCCACGTTTCCAACGGCTCACCCGTTTCAGGATCCGTATAGAGAAGAATCTCACGGGACACTAAGCGCATGCCTTCGCCGCGCTTGTCGTCATTGACCGTGACGCATTGGCGGACATTCATGCCGTCGACGCGGAAGATAATCTTGTCGGCCTCCCCCATACGCCGGGAATAGGCCGTGCCGTTCCAGTAGTAGAAGACTGGCTTGTTATCGATCGTCGAGCATTGGGTTTTCCGCATAGCTGTAATTGCGCCCTCGGGCGTCGATAGATCGATGCGCTCTTGCGCTAGCGCGCTTGAACTCAATCCAGCCATTGCTGACAGGCCAAAGGCCATCACTGCAACGGTCATCCTCCAGTTCCACCACTTCATTTTCTTCTCCTAACTGACTTGTTGATCTTCCAAATTCCAATTTGCTTCGTGTTGAAACGACTGCCCTCATTCTTCTTTGACTTCGCCTTTATCTCTGGCCATGTGCAGATGGCGAATTTTCCATGCGCCGTCATGTTGCGCGAAAATGACCGTACCAACCCCGGACATGTGGATGGGGTGCCGGCCGCTTTCGAATTGCTCGCTCACAACCACGACGTCCATGTCATAACGCAACGTGGCATAGGCGGCTGCCCCTTCGACGACAGGCCGAACGTCGGAGAACCTGTATTGCGTGTCTTCAAAAAGCGCCATCTCCGGCGCAACGTGATCTCGATAAGCGTTTCAACCGATATCGAGATGAGCGCCTTCAAATGACGAAAAGGAGTCATCGTTGAATGCCAGCGCTTCGATTGCATCGAAGTTAGCCGCTTCCATAGCGGCTGCATAGAGATTTAGCACATCGACGATTTCTTCCTGCGCCGCCGTCAGATCCTTTGGATCGGCCGCGCCATCTTCGTCGTCTTCGTGGGCGTTCGCGGCTTGTGTCACTATAAACACTGGCGTCAGCAAGAGGGCGACCAATGCATGCTTGATGGGTTTGAACGTCATCCAAATTGCTCCCTTGAGTCATGGAGATCATTGTCAGTTGGGAAAAACTGTTCAGCTAAACTAATACCACGTTCGAATGCCGGCGACGAACGAAACACTACCGACATCGTCGCCCGCAACGCGGGCAAAGTCGGCGGTGTCGCCAACAGAGCGTTGCCAAGATACGCCAATATAAGGCGCAATCTCGCGCCGGACTTCATAACGCAGCCGCGCGCCGACCTCCGCAGTGCTGAGACCGGAGCCGATGCCAAGAGCAGGCACGTCTTGGACTGCGAAGTTGAGTTCGGTGCGCGGCTGAAAGATGAGGCGTTGAGTCAACAGCAATTCGTATTCCACTTCGAGGCGTGCCGACGCATCGCCGCGCCCACTAATAAAGAGCGCGGCGTCAATCTCGAACAAATAAGGTGCAAGACCTTGCAGCCCGATAACGGCGAAGGTTCGCGAAGGATCCGGCTCGATGTCATGGCGTACACCGGCCTGCAAATCAAAGAACGGTGTAACAGCCCGACTGAACAATGCTTGGACTTCCGCTTCTTCAAAGACACCCGCGTCGAACTCATACTCGCCTTCCGTCTTCACCCAAAACTTATTGATGTCACCGCCGACCCAACCTTGGGCATCCCAAAGAACCAGCGGCTCGCCCTCATTGGATTGAAACTCAAGCCTCTCGCCTTGAAGAAAATAATTGATTTGTCCGCCCGCGCCTTCTTTAAGCGCGCGCCGGGCAGCTTCCATCTCAGCCGGATCGTAATACTCATCAGCCGCCGTTTGCGCGTGCGCAACTGCCGGCAAACTCAAAAACAGAATGAACGCAACCCAAATCCTCATCATGCACCCGGTTTTTCTTCGCGGACAGACACCACGCGGAACATGCCCGCATGCATGTGGTAGATGAGATGGCAGTGAAGCGCCCAATCGCCGATCGCATCCGCCGTCACGTCAACTGAGAGTTTTTCGCCCGGCTTGACGATGATCGTATGTTTGCGCGGCTTGTGCGTGGTCGCGCCGTTGACCACGTCGAAAAACATGCCGTGCAAATGAATAGGGTGCGGCATCATGGAATCGTTGACCAGAGTCATGCGCACGCGCTCGTCTTTGTAAAAAACGATCGGTCCATCGACCTCTGAAAATTTCACGCCGTCGAACGACCACATATAGCGCTCCATATTGCTCGTGAGATGCAATTCGATCTCGCGTTCAGGCGGGCGTTGGTCGGGATTGAGCTCCAGACTCTTGAGGTCGGTGTAGCGCAGCGTTCTGTGGGGTACATCCTCCAGTCCAGCGCCGGGCTCATTGAGACGGCTCGACGGACTCATGGCGGTGTTCACGACGCCGGGACCCTTGCGATGGCGATGATCCTGCATCTCGCCCATTGTCATATTCATGTCCATGTTCATGGCACTCATCGGAGCCGCGCCATCGGCGTGATCCATCTGGGAATGGTCCATTTGCGAGTGATCCATGGCCGAATCATCCATGGCTCCTTCATCCATCGAATGGTCCATGCCCATATCTTTCATGGTGAGCGTGGGACGGGATCGCATGTTAGGAATCTCGGCTTCCATGCCGGCGCGGGGCGCCAACGTTCCCCGCCCATAACCGCTGCGATCTATGGTTTCTGCAATCAGCGAGAAGGCTCGGTCCTCTGTCGGCTGAACGATGACGTCATAGGTCTCGGCATTTCCGATTTGAAATTCATCCACCTCAACGGGCTGCACATTGAGCCCATCCGCTTGAACGACGCTCATCGATAAGCCGGGGATGCGCACATTGAAAATCGTCATTGCGCCTGCATTGATAAAGCGCAGCCGTACGCGTTCACCCGGCGAGAAAAGCCCGGTCCAATTGTCGTCCGGGCCATGGCCGTTGATAAGAAACGTATAGGTCGCCCCAGTGACGTCGGAGATGTCCGTGGGACTCATGCGCATCGCGCCCCAGGCGGCCCGATCTGACAATGCGGCCTCGAAACCCTTATCCCCGGCATCTTTGAAAAAGTCACCGAGGGTGCGTTGTTGATAGTTGTAGGATTCGCTCATCTTTTTGAGCTTGGCGAAAACACGGTGGGGATGGGCAAAGGTCCAGTCGGACAAAACAACGACATACTCACGGTCAAACGCGACGGGGTCGGCGGCGGCGGGTTCGATAACAATGGGACCGTAATGGCCGGACTGTTCCTGAAGGCCCGAATGAGAGTGATACCAATAAGTGCCCGCCTGCCTCACGGGAAAGCGATACGTAAAGGTCTCGCCAGGCTTGATCCCCGGAAACGTTACGCCGGGCACGCCGTCCATTTGAAACGGGATGAGCAGCCCGTGCCAATGGATTGATGTCGGCTCGTCCAACCGGTTTGTTACATTGAGTGTCACCTCATCGCCTTCACGCCAGCGCAACAAGGGACCCGGCACACCGCCGTTGATTGTGACCGCATGGCCTTCGCGGCCATCGATGACAATGTGACGGCGTGCGATTTCGAGGTCGAAGGATTGGCCGGACAAGACGCGGTGTCCCGCCGTTTCGCCTTCGCTCTGCGCCCAAGCGGGTAGCATTGATGCGCTCCCCGCAAAACTCGCGAGGGACGTGCCGCTTGCCAATAATTTTCTTCTGGTAAACATGTTCTGACCTACACACAAACGTCGTTCGTCCATGACGAACAGAAGTGCACCAGTCCGAGGGGACCAGAGCAGAGCTTCGCTGTGAACAGGATCTTAGTCAGAAGGAGAGTGTGCAGACGGACAAGCGTGTCCCGTATCGCTGGTGGAATCTCATAGGCAGTATGCAGTGTTGCGCCAAGCCGAGGATCTCGACCAACGAGGGTCGTCAATTGCGTTAATGCATCATCGGTGAACTCAAACGTCTGCACCGTGCCCTTGACTTGCTGTGAGCTTGGATCGGCGCTTGCCGTGACGACGCAGGGATCGATGCAATGCGCGGGAGCATCATGGCCGTCGTGATCGTGTCCTTGATGTGCCGCTTCGGCGACCGGCGCATGGCCCGGCTGCATGACACAGGCGCATGCCGCAGCAATTTGACCCACAAAGAGGGTCGCCATGACTATGACAACAGGACCGAAATTCGGCTTCCGCATATGAGTCTCTTCTCTCTTCTCTCATTTCTCGATCTTATACCGCTTCAACTGGTGATTCTCAAACTATATGCCCAGCCGTAACATCATTTTCTGGTGAAGAAGCTTAATTTTTTGCTGCCTCGATGAAGGTAAGTGCCCGGCAACCGCCGCCTGTTGGTGCCTATCATCGCCACTTTCGTTCTATAGTTCAGCACTGCTAACGGCCATGTCTTTGACAGGATGAATAGTAATGGCACTACCTTCTCGAATTATCGGCACGCTGGCGCTCTTGTTCGGCATTTATGCGTTCGGGCGCGTGGGTCTCATTTACCTCATTGATCCCTTGCCGGCAGCAAGTCGATGGGGCTTCGAAGCCCAAGGTGTTGCGGCAATCACCAATCTGCGAGCCGGTCTCGGGGGATTTCATTTGGCGGCGGCAATTGTTTTACTTGCGGCTCTCATCGGTAACAGAATCCTTGCCGGCATTTTCGTTTTCTTGATTACAACTTCAACCGTCGTGGCTTCGCGGCTTGTAGGCGTTGCCTTGGATGGTTCGGACCCGATTACTTTCCGCATTTTGAGTGGCGAGCTCATGGGAGTGGCCGTGGCTGCCGTCGGATTCCTATTCGTCTATTTCTATCCTTCCCCATCAAAGACACAATGAGCAATGCGGTTTGAGAAAATTCCTCCCGCCTTGAATTTTCTTTTGCTCACGACGCTCTTTCTTGGTGCATGTTCCAATCTGAGTGATGACTCTCTTGTTGGTGAAGCGAGCTACGCCTCCTATTTGCCTCAGCCGCTTGATGCAAGTTGGACCATGAGCGCGCCGCAAACGCGAAAAGCGGACGCAACTCTCTTCGGCGGCGGTACGTCGACCAGCGCGATTTATCGAAAAGATGACAACAGCTGCGTCATCACAATTACCGCGAACGCGCCCATGATGCGCGGCGTGTCCAACACATTTTCAAATCCAGCAGTCGCTGAAGTCACCGGCGGCCGCCTGGATCATGTCGGCGATGAGCCGGTGCTGATCAAGCAAGACGGTGAAGTCCAAGCGCTCGCCAGCAATACGTTTATTCAATATACGGGCACGTGCTCGAAAAACGCCAAACTCGCTTACGTCGCCCGGACCGATATTGAGGGATTGCGCAACGCGGCCACCGCGGACGGCAATCAAGCCGCTGATAGCAACGGTTCGCGCATAAAGGGCCTCATATGGGATCGCACGTTCGGCGGACCGGATAGTGACTGGGCCTACGCCATGACCGGAACCAGCGACGGCGGTCTTGTTACCGCCGGGCGGACCGAGTCGAAAGGCGCAGGGCGTGAAGACGTGTGGATCGTTCGGGTCGATGGAGACGGCAATCTCATCTGGGACCGCACGTTTGGCGGGCCCGCCATCGACCGGGCCCGCGGCATTGTCGAAACACAAGACGGCGGACTTGCGATTGCCGGCGCCACTGAGTCAAAAGGCAAAGGCGATTATGACGCTTGGGTTATCAAACTCAATGCCGCCGGCGCACTCGTGTGGGACCGGACTTTCGGCGGCCCGTCAACCGATTGGGCGAGCGCCATCGTTGAAACAAGCGACGGTGGCCTCGCGATTGGCGCGTACACGCAGCCGTCCCCAGACGAAGAGTTCGACTTTTGGGTCATTCGCCTTGACGCAGACGGGTCGACCATTTGGGAACGCAGCTTCGGCGGCGAAGGACTCGATTGGGCGAACGCAATTGCTGAACTGCAAGACGGTAGTCTCGCCGTCGCCGGCCATACGGAATCCAAGGGCGCGGGCGGCGCAGACATGTGGCTTTTGAATCTGGATGCGACCGGCGTGCTCCTTTGGGAGCGCACATTTGGAGGACCGGGCCGCGATTTTGCGACCGCAGTCGGCGCCACCCGCGACGGCGGTGTCGTCGTTGCCGGGCCTGTCGAGCCCGGCGAAACCAAAGTCGACATCCAACTGGTCAAACTAGACGCGAATGGTGAAGTGGTTTGGGACCGGACCTTCGGCGGCCCGAACGATGATTGGGTGAGAGCCGTGAAAGAAACCCAAGACGGCGGCCATGCCGCAGCGGGCTATCGAATGTCCGACGACGGAGGATTGTACGACGCGTGGATTCTTAAACTCGACCGCAATGGTGCGCTTGTCTGGGATCAGACATTCGGAGACGACGGCAACGAATGGACGCGGGCGCTCGTCGAGTTACCTGACGGCACCCTCGCCCTCGGCGGCGATAATTGGTCGAAGGGTGCCGGAAAGTCAGATGTCTGGGTGCTCAAGCTTGCGCCGGTACGGGAAGCTGAGAACTAGAAGCTGGACGGCGTGCCGCCGCTGCGCCAAATCGATTTCGACTTGCATTTCGGGCACACGCGATTGCCCGCCCATTCGCTTTCGAACGGCTCTTTGCACAAAAGGCACGGCCGGACCTTGTGAACTTTATCGCGCTTTTTCTGATCTTTCTTACTGAGCGTTTTCATTTCCATACTCAAGTCACTCGAATATCTGTCCCGCCATCCCCCATGTTATGCGCTGGGGACCGGGCCAATTTATGGCAAGGATGTGTCTGCACTGTGCTGTAACAGCGCGAGCCGGTAAATCCAAATGAATGCCCGTCGCTCGTTTGACCCGCTCAAAACCGGTATTTCCCGATCATCCGGGCGGCACAGTGTCATCCGTACATAGTTACGATTTTGGGGATTTCAAGGGCCAGACGGCCGCGAAAAGAGGCTGTCAATCGGCGAAGCGCATACGACTCGCCGTCCTCAATTTCGAAACCCTTGCCGCCAATCAATGTTTCGTATGATTTTACGAGCGACATAAAGGGCGATACGAAGCAATAGCACTGCGTGCCGTTAGACAAGACGATGTTTTGTTTTAATTCAAAATGCAAATGAATTGTCGTCGCACTGCCGCCGAAATCGTTTGAAACTTTGCCGAGGCGCTGTCCTTGTGTCACCTCGTCGCCTTCGGCGACCTCGAGACTGTCCATATCCAGATGCATGTAGCGGTAGATCCGCGACCCGTCATTGGTCGCGAGGGTCACCGTGTATGACCCGATGTTCCATATGAAGCCGTCTTCCGTCGCCACCGCATGATGCACGGCGTCGTCACAGCTTTGCGCGCGGATGTCTTGCCCCTGATGACCCGTGCCTGCCGGGCAACTGTCGGTCTGCCTCGAGCGGGATTCGCAAAAATTATCGCGCCAGGGATATTCGTAATTGCCGGCCGCGCACTGACCTCCCGTGTCTCCATACATGCCGCCCGCGTTATAAACTTGGGAATTGGCAAAGGCGGGTGCCGCCTCGATGGGAAAGCGCATGCCCTCAACGTAGATGTTGTAATCCTTGAGACCGCTGCCGCTGCCTTCAATGAGATCGCCCGGCGCATAGTGCGCAAAGGTTGGGCCGTCGTCTTCTGCAGGCGCAGCCGGCACATCTTCCTCCGGCTCCACCGGCTCATCGACATCCGCGACGTCCGTCTCTTCATCCACCGGCGCAGTCGGTTCTTCGGCAGGGGCCGCGTCTTGTTCAGCCACGGGAGCGTCTTGCGGTGTCCCATCCACCGTCAAGAATATAAAACTCCAAGTCGCGGCCACGACAATAATCAAACTGATAAACACTTCTCGAAAACGAAACATTTTTTAACTCACATTATTTTCGCGCTTTCGTTCGGCGCGCCGCTTCACTCCTACTGAGGACGTCCAGGGGTCGTGCCGGGTCCGGGATCGGGAGTCGATCCCCCGCCATTCGTCGGCAAATTCAATTGAAAATTATCGATGACGTCACGCAGATTGAGGCCGTTCGGCCCTTCATTGGGCGTTTCGTCTTGTGTGCCGCTATCAATCTCATTTGGAACTTCTCTTGGGTTTTCGTTCAGCGTGGCACCGTCGGGTGAGCCGCCGACCAGTTCAAGTTTTTCAATAATCGATTTTGCGTAAACATCATCCTCACATGCCGCGTAAGGCGGCTCTGTGCATTCGATAAAAACAAGATAGGACGCGCCAAATCGTGTGAAGCTCGCGTCGAGCGTGTGGCGGTCAGGATTGACATCGGTTGTGATGGCGTCGCCGTCCTCGCCGGTGCCTAAAGTTTTTGAATCGGTTTGCAGTTTTGAGCGGTCAACTGTGAAGCCGACCCGGGTGCCGCTCATGCGGACCTTGACCTCCGGCCCAGCGAGCGTCAAAAAGTAATTGTCCGGAAACGGTTTAAACGATTGAATCCGTAGATCAGACATAGCTTTTTCGGCCACGAGATTGCCGAGCCCCTGATCTTCCATCGCCTCGGCCAAACTCCCATCCACTGGCGCCAACACCGGGATGCGAACAGAATTAATGCCCGGATAGAGCGTTGACATTTGATTGTTTTGCGTAATGCGGGCGTTGGACGTTTGCCTGGCACTATCCCAATCGACGGCAAGTACGTTTCTCTGCGCCGTTGCAACGCCATACGTCAAGCAAACGCCGACGAACGCCACCGTGCCAACAAGAAAACGCCTGTACCTATTAACCAAGACACCCCCCTACTGAGTAAGAGAGTAGCACAAATCCTTATTTGAGACCATGCGCGCAAAAGAAATCGCCGCCCGGCAGTGCCGGACGGCGATCTAACTTTGCGCCGAAAATCTAGGTTAGACTAGTCGGACATTGGGATTTCGGGTCCGCCCACTGCTTCTTCCGGCGTCCATTCCCATGGATATTGTTTCTTGGATGCGCGCCGTAATACGACAAATGGTGCCGGATGAGGCGTCGCCGTCATAAATTCCCAGGTCTTGGCGGCAAACTCGGGGTCATTTATGTCGAGCACCATTTCCGGCATATCGATATAAGGATCGGTGCCTTCTTCACACACGGTGATGTTCTTCATGTGAACGATCTTTCCGGGCTCGTCCGGCATGGTCATGCGGAAGTCAAATGCTGCCCAACCGTCCGCAGGAACAGAGCCTTCTTTCTTCGACCAAACGATTTCGGAAACCACTTCCGTGACCGGTCGACCGTGCAACTCAATAGGTTCATCAAGTGAAACCATCTTGTATTCAATGGTCCAATCGTCCGAATAACCCGCTTTGGCATCCACGACCCCATCGGGAATTTGCAAGCGAAGACCAACTACAGGACTGCCTTTGCAGCCGTGATTCACATTCAATTTCATAGCAAAGGAATGGCCCGCCGGCGCTTCCCAAACACTCACCACGTTGTGGGCCATTGCAGGTAGCCCTGCCATGCTTAGTCCAAAAGCGGCCACGCCCGCCAAAAGTACTTTCTTCAACATTCAAGAGCCTCCCTCTTTGAAATAGTTCGCATCAGGATATGACGGCAGATGATCTGAGACAAGAGTGTATGGGATAACTAGTTCACACGGTCACGTGTCGAACGCCCAGAAAGCGTGCATTTGAGCTAATTGTTTACCATTCTCATGCCGCGTTCGGTGTAGCGAAGACCTGCCGTGGTGCCAAAATCGAAGACATTACCTAGGCTTTCCAGTTCGCTCGCCGTGAATTCGACCTCGAGCGCAGCCAAATTATCTTCCAGATAACGCCGCCGTTTGGTGCCGGGAATCGGCGCAATGTCTTTGCCTTGGTGGAGCAACCAGGCGATCGCAATCTGAGCCGGCGTGCCATTTTTTTCGCGGGCGAGCTCGTCCAATTGGTCGACCAATTGTCGATTGCGATCAAAGTTTTCACCCTGGTAGCGCGGATCGGTGTGACGAAAATCGTCGTTTGCATAGTCTTCACCACGCTTGACCTCGCCCGTTAAAAAACCGCGGCCGAGGGGACTGTAGGGCACGAAACCAATACCGAGTTCGCGCGCCGTCGGCAGCACTTCAGGCTCGACACCGCGCTCCCAGAGCGAATATTCCGACTGGAGGGCGCTGATGGGGTGAACCCCATGAGCGCGGCGGATGTTATCCGCGCTCGCTTCGGAAAGACCGAGATAGCGCACCTTGCCTTCGCTAACCAAGTCCGCCATGGCGCCGACTGTGTCTTCGATGGGAACTGTCGGATCGACGCGATGCTGATACAAAACATCGATCACTTCGACGCCCAACCTCTTGAGCGATGCCTCTGCCACCTCCTTGACATGTGCAGGCCGGCTATCCACACCGCTGATTTTGCCGTCAATTAGTTTAAAACCGAACTTGGTCGCAAGCACGACATCATCGCGCCGCTCTTTCAAGGCCCGGCCGACCAATTCTTCATTGGTAAATGGCCCGTAGAGCTCCGCGGTATCGAAATGGGTGACGCCGAGGTCCAATGCCCTGTGGAGCGTCGCGACCGATTCATCGTCATCGCGCCCGCCATAAGCAAAGCTCATGCCCATGCATCCCAGACCAAGGGCGGAGACCTCTAAGCCTTGGGAGCCGAGTTTTCTTGTTTGCATGTGATTTCCTTTTCCGTCGAAGTTGGTTTGGTGCGAAGGGTTTGAACGGTGGAGCTGACTCAGGTGTTTTAATTCAGTTGTGGCAGCGTTTGTTCACAAGAAGCGGCGCGCGCTCTATGGTAGCTTGTCTCCTCAGTTTTTGGTGAAAAATAGATCCGTTATTCATGGACACAAGGAGTTTCAGTTTGAAATTGTCGTTGCGCATAGGCTCGTGGCCGGCCCTTGCTCTGTTGAGCGGATTACTCCTCTTTTCTACTGGCGCAACTGCTGAAACGCTGCGCGTGGGACGCACCGAGAACCCAACAAGTCTCGGCAATCCATTTACCTCCGTGGGCATGCCGGGCAGCGGCGTGTGGACCGCCATTTACGACGGCCTGACAATGATTGACGACGACGGAAATCTCGTCCCGGCGCTCGCTCTGTCTTGGGAAAACGAAACGCCCACCACATGGGTATTTAGGCTCCGGCCTGACGTCAGCTTTCATAACGGCAAACCATTTGATGCCAACACGGTCGCCGCCGTTATCGACTTCCTACGCAACAAAGACAACGCGGCGCTCTATGTTGCGGCGGAAGTCAAAGACATCAAAAAAGTGATGGTCAGAGACGAGTTGACCATCGCGTTCGAGACAAGGGAGCCCGACGCTATTTTTCCGCGGCGGTTTAATGTCATCATGATGGTGGAACCGGACGAACTTGCTGCAAAGGGTATGGACGACTTTGCGCTAGCGCCAATCGGCACAGGCCCGTTTAGACTGGTCGATTGGGGTCAACAAACGCAAGTCACAGTACTTGAGACAAATCCAAACTCGTGGCGCGCGTCGAAGACAATCGATCGGCTCGAACTATTGAATCTGCCTGACCCTAGCGCGCGCGTTGCGGCTCTATTGACCGGAGCGGTGGATTTGATCGGTGGACTTTCTCCCGACGATGCATCATCCGTCGAAGGCAAAGGTAATCGGTTTATCACTGTAGCCACGCCTTGGGTTACCTCCATCGCGTTGCCCAATGTGGGTAATCCCGACTCACCCTTGCAGGACCAACGCGTGCGGCAAGCCTTGAACTTTGCGATTGACAAACAAGCGATCGCGACCGCTTTGCTCGAAGACCGGGCCCAACCGGCAAGCCAAGGTGCCGCACCGATCACGTTTGGCTTCAATCCTGCCCTCGAGCCCTACGCTTACGATCCGGCCCGCGCCAGGCAATTGCTGGCGGATGGGGGCTATGGCGATGGTTTTGTTATGACCATCGAGGTCATGCTGCCAAACGCCTCGGATACGCTCGTCTTTCAAAAAGTCGCTGAGGATTTGCGCGCCGTAGGTGTTGAAGTGGAACTTCAGAGCGCAACATTCGGGCAATGGCTCGGAAAATTTGCCAGCAACGAATGGGGCGATACCGATGCCTTTTCTTTCTTGTGGGAAAACAGTGCTTACAATGACGCCGGCCGCGCCGTTAGGAATTATTCTTGTGCCAAACCCAAGCCGTTTTTTTGCGAACCGGCACTTATGCCGCTCATCGAACAAAGCTTTCAAGAGACAGATAGCGCCAAACGTGAGAAATTGCTTCAGACCATAATGTCTGATCTGCGAGACCTTGCACCGTCGATCTATTTGATGACTGGCACGACGGCGTTCGGTCTCAGCGAGCGCATTGAAGATTTTTACTTCCGTCCGCACGGCATCATGTACGAGCGAGTTACGTTTTCGGACGACGGATAGCATCAGGGGTTTGACGCGTGGAGAATAGACGCACATTTGTAAAGAAGGCCGCGACAGCAACAGCGCTCTCGAGCTTTGGCGGGATCGTGGGCCGCGCCCGCGCCCAGACGGACGACACGATATTCGGCACACCTTTCCGGGCCTATGAAGTTGGCGAACAAAAGGGCGTTGAAACCCTGCGCATCGCCGACCGCCCGATTCCAGCGCCGGGACCCGGCGAAGCTTTGATCCGCGCTCATGCAAGTTCCATCAACGCCCGGGATTTTGGAATCATTGCGGGCCGGTTTTTCGGGCGCAAACCCGAAGAGCGTATCCCTTTAGCTGAAGGCGCCGGCCAAGTGGTTGCCGTAGGCGAAGGTGTGACCCGCGTGGCACAAGGTGACCGTGTCACCGCCAACCATCTGCCCGACTGGATCGACGGACCGTGGCAAACCGAGTATTACGAACAAGATATCGGCAACAGCCTCGACGGTTGGCTCGCGGAATATGTCCTTATGCCCGACAAGGCGCTAGTCAAGCTTCCTGACTCAGTTTCCTATGAGACCGCCTCCACATTTGCTTCCTCGGGCGTGACTGTGTGGCAGGCACTTTTTGAAGTGGGTCACGTCAAAGCAGACGACATAGTATTGACCCTCGGCATCGGCGGCGTTTCGACTTATGGATTGCTTCTTTCAAAAGCAGCCGGCGCTACGGTGGTAATTACCTCATCAAGCGACGAAAAGCTTGAAAAGATGCGCAAACTCGGGGCCGACATTGCGATCAACTATCGCACGAACCCCGAATGGGCCGAGGAAGTCTATGAGAAGACGAATGGTCACGGCGCCGACATTATCTTGGAAAATGTCGGGCGCACAAACATCGACAATTCGATGCCTGCCGCAGCGGCCGCCGGCAAAGTCATTATGATTGGCAGCGGACCCATCCCCAAAACCGGTCCCGTCATGAAAGATCTCTTGATGCGCAATTTGACACTACGCGCCATCAGTGTGGGCAGCTTCAAAATGTTTCAAGACCTCGTCGCCTTTGTTGCGGAAAAGAATATTCAGCCGGTCATTGACCGCACATTTGCATTCGATGACGCGCAAGACGCATTCAACTACATGCGTGAACCGACGCGGATCGGCAAAGTGGTCATTACGCACACGTAAATGGGATGCGCGACTGCGCGATCAGGTCTCCAGGGGAATAAACTCGCCGCCCAATAGGCGCCCGAATGTGACTGCCGGTGTGATCATGGCGCCACCGACATAAGAATTGCCGGACGTTGCCCCCGCGCCCAGAACTTCTCCCGCTGCATAGAGATTGGGAATGGGCTCGCCGCTTTCGCGGATTACGTGCAAGCCCCTATCGACCGCTAGGCCCGCAAAAGATATTAGCGAGCCGCCCTGAACCCGAATGGCATAGAACGGAGCTCTTGCGATCGGCGCCGGCCTGTGCGTCCGGCCGAACGGGTCATCCAAATTGTTCGCTTGCTGATGATTGTAGTCGGCAACGGTTTGACGCAGAACAACAGGATCAACTCCCGTTTTGACGCCGAGCTCCCCGATCGATTGGGCCGTCGTGAACATAGGATGGCACTCTTCAAAGGCGGCCTGAGTCGGCTGCGGCCGCTGTCCCTGGAACAGCGAGGGCGCTTGCTCGATGATCGTCTGATCAAAAACGACCCAGAAGCGGTGGCCGGGCTGATTGAGCAAAACATGCTCGCGGTGATCGACGCTCGGATGGCCTTCCTGGACGAAACGTTCGCCGCGCACATTCACCCAAATTTCCCATGACCGTCGCACTTCGGGATCGTGAGTCATGAACATGTACAATGGTGAGGGAAAGAAGTGGTCCTCCAATATACCGCTCGAGGTCCCAAGATATTTTTCACCACCCCGGATCCAGCCGCCCGACGCCCGTCCCAGCATAATGCCTGAACCTTGGGAATTCGGGTGTGCTGCTTGCCAATAGAGGGGCACGCCATGCAATTCTTCGAACATCGAAGGATTGCCCGCACAGCCGCCGCTCGCCAACACAACGAACCGGCCTTGAAAATCAGAGCGCTTGCCTTCGTCGTCTTCGGTTACAACACCGCGAATAGCGCCGTCTTGATCTTGAATGAGATCGACCACCTCTGCATTCAACACGAGTGTGATACGGCCCGCGTCAACGTGCGCTGAAACGAGTGGGTCCATTACTTTTAATATCGACCTTGCACCGTCCGGACCCCACAAGTAACGCGCGGTGCTATAAGTCTCATGCCCCAAGCCGGCGACGGGCAGTTTTTCATCAATGGTATAACCGTTTGCTGCCAGCCAATTGATGGCCGCAGCGCCGTGATCGGCCCATAGCCGCGCCAGCGCAGGATCGGATGTGCCCTTGCTGATGCGCATAATGTCGTCATAGTGCGCATCCGGTGAATCTTCGATTCCCTTTTCCGTTTGAAATATTGTCCCCGCACCCGCAATTTGGCCGCCGGAACGATCCATAGTGCCGCCCAGCTGTGAACCCTTTTCCAGCAGCAAAACCCGCGCGCCCTTGTCGGCAGCCGCAATTGCCGTGGGCATGCCGGCCGTACCTCCGCCAATGACGATGAGGTCGAACTGTTCTTGAGCGAGCGCTCGGCGCATGGCCCATGAAATCGTCGATAGGGCGAACGCCGCCCCGCCGGCACCAATGAGCGTGCGTTTTGTGACATCCAAATTGTTTGTCATGCCCTGGGTGTTCCTCTGCCAATATCCGTTAAAGAACCGGGGCAGCTCGTGATAGTGTAACAGCGTAGTGTTTGGGAGAAAGCGATATGAGACGTCTGCGAAAATATTTGTCTGCGGTGATGCTGGGGATATTGGGAATTCCTGACGCAATAGCGGCCGAAACTGTCGACACAATCAGCCTTGAAGATTTGCGTGCCAAGTATGCGACCAGCGAGTCCCAATATTTGGACGTAGACGGAATTGAAATTCACTACAAAGATCAAGGCAGCGGTCCAACCGTCATGTTGTTGCACGCGTCTTTTTTCAATTTGAGCGCTTGGGATGGTTTGGCGAAGGCTCTACAAGATGAGTTTCGCGTCGTTCGCTTCGATTTTCCAGCGGTCGGGCTGAGCGGCGTCGATTCGAAAAAGAAAGAATCGATGAAGCGGAATGAAGAGATTGTGGGCAAGTTCGCCGATGCTCTTGGCCTGGATACATTTGCTTTGGTCGCCACGTCGAGCGGCGGCATTGTCGGATTCAGGTATGCGTCTGCCAACCCTGGACGCATTGAGCGCCTTGTATTGATCAATTCGGCCGGCATGCCGCGCACAGCGCGGACAAATCCCAATCGCGCGAACCCGGATTTTGCAAAATACGACGATATGCCTTTGAAACCTCAGGCCTATTGGGAACAATCCCTCGACGTCAATTTCATCGATCCCAATGAACCGCCGGATTGGCTACCTGAAATGCAGTTCGACACACACCGCCGCGAAGATTTTTTGGAATCGCGAAATCGGTTTGTTTACGAAACGGGAGATCCGCAAAGCGTGCTCGCGGGGATACGAGCGCCGACATTAATCATGTGGGGCAAAGACAATCCCACGGTTGTGCATTTAGAGGCAGATGTCTTTCAGCACTGGATAAACGGCGCGCCGTCACTCGTCAAAAAATATCCGGGGACAGGTCACTATCCCTATCTTGAAGAGCCCGCGCTATTGGAAGGCGACATAAGGGCTTTTCTACTGGGAGAAATGGACGACGAATTGCGCCAGACGCAGATGGTCAAGCCTGAGGATCTTTAAGCCAATAGTTCATTCACTTCTGCACCCTGGGGCATTCCCGTTCCGGCGCCGGGACGCGTCACCGCGATCGATGCCGCCGCATTCGCAAAGCGAAGCGCTTGGCCGAAATCGTTTCCTTGGGCCAAGCGCGCCGCTAGGGCGCCAACAAAACAATCACCCGCGCCAGTCGTATCAACGACGCTGACCTTCCGCCCGGGAACCTGTGAAATTTCGTCGCCGCTCAACCCCAACACGCCGTTCGCACCAAGCGTAACAATTATATCTTGGCGAACCGTGACACGTAGACCGCGCATGATGTTGATGATTTTTTGAACTTGACTGTCATCGCAAACGGCCTTGCCAGAAAAGATCGCAAGCTCTGTTTCATTAAGAACCACAATGTCGGCGTGAGGAAAGACTTGCCGTCCTTCGTCGAGGGCAGGGGCACCGTTGAATATGGACCTGGCACCGGCTTCCCGGCCGCGCCGGAAGAATGCGATGGTCGTTTCGATAGGGGTTTCCAGCTGAGCTACCAGAACGTCACCCGCCGTCAATACAGGGGCACCGACGTCCTGTGCCGAAAGAAGGGCGTTTGCGCCTGAGACAACAATAATAGTGTTGTCCTGCTCCGCCACGGTAATGAGTGCCGTACCGCAAACCGCATCTTTCGTTATTTCAACAAGGCTGACGTCGACGTCTTTGGACTTCAGAAAGTCCAATAGGAATTGGCTGAACGTATCCTCGCCCAGGCGGCCGATCATGGAGCAGGGCGCACCGGACAAGGCCGCCGCGACGGCTTGGTTGGCGCCCTTGCCGCCCGGAAATGTTTCGAATCCATTGCCAATAAGCGTTTCGCCGGGTTTTGGAAATCGCTCCGCAGTCACGACGAGATCGACATTAATGCTTCCGGCTACCCAGACTTTTCCCATGAACCATCACCCTTTGAGACTGAGCCGTGTGATTTCTTTGACGAGCGGCGCCAGGCGCGCGGCCGCCAAACGATACAATGCGCCAAGTAGCGGCGCAAACGGGTACGGAACCTTAGCTTCATCACACCCGCTTCTTCGGACGGCTCCCGCGTTGCATGCACAAGTGAACACTATGGCTCACGCCTCTTGCGTTCCTTTCGATTTTCGCTCATTAGACTTGGGAACGACCTATAATCGCATAGGCGCTTCATTTCAAAGAAGGATTGGGTGACATGATTTTATTGACGGGCGCAACGGGAAAGACCGGCGGTGAAGTGGCCAAACAACTGGCTGCCAACAATATTCCGTTTCGAGCGCTGGTGCGCAACGCGGACAAGGCAGCGGCGCTTAAGGATCTTGGCGCCGAAATTGCCTTAGGCGAAATGGCCGATGCGGACGCGGTCAGCAAGGCGCTCCAAGGAGTCGACAAAGCTGTCCTCATCATGTCCAACGGAGAAGACCAACTCACCATCGAAAAGCAGTTTACGGATTGTTCCGTTGCCGCAGGCGTAAAACATCTGATCAAATTGTCTTCGATGGAATCGGAAGCGGGGACGACCAAGCCGATTCCTGCAATGCATGTCGCATCGGAAGACTACATTCGAGCGTCCGGACTTGACTGGACGATGATCAAGCCGACCTTCTTTACACAGAATTTATTGACTTCGGCACGCACGATCAAAGCGAGTGACGAAATCGTCATGGCACTCGGCAACGCCGTCGTGGCCCCGACTGACCTTCGTGACGTTGCCGAGATCATTCGATTGGCCTTGACCGACGACGCCCATCTCAACAAGAGCTACAATATGACCGGACCGGAAGCCTTAAGCTTGTCGCAGGTCGCGGAAAAATTTTCAAAGGTTCTGGGAAGAGAAATTCGCTACGTCGCGCAGCCCGTGGAAGACTTCCGGAAAGTCTTGACTCAAGTTGGTTTGCCGGAATGGCGCGTCAATGCGGTTTGTGACGAGTTCAAGCTTCTTTCCGAAAAAGCCGGCACGCATACGACTGACACAATCCGTCAGGTGCTCGGACGCGAGCCGACGTCCGTCGAGCAATTCGTCAAGGACCATATTGAGGTTTATCAAGGAAGTTAGCGCCACCGTAATTCGAGACACGCAGAGCATATATGCTATTGCAGTCACTTCCACGGACAAGATGACTATTAGATTCTTACCGCTAACGCCTGCGATGCACCGAGAATTCAACAAAGTGATCTGTAGTTTGAATGTGATCAGAAATCGGCATTAAGCCGAGTTTCTTGCATTGCTTTGTGGCAATCCAATGAACAGGGTCGCTGGTATCAACATCAAATAACAAATTGCGGATGCCGTTAGCGTCGTATTGATCCCATATGCAATTCCGATGGCAATGGCTGCAGATGAAGCCAATACGCCTGCGGCACCATTAATTCCCCAGAACCATGGCGTGGGTCGTGAGCTGATCTCGGAGACAAGCCGCATTCCCGTCGGAAATCCAAATCCCATTAGAAGTCCGGCTGGAAACAGCACAACAACACAAACTAATCCACGCATTGCTAAACTGGTGCCATCATTTGAATTCAATAAATCGCCCAACCACAATTGCCAGCTGGCAATGTAAAGTGCGGTCGCAATAGACCAAATTAGGAACCTCGCTCGCGTGTCCAATCGCACACTATCACTAGCAATACTTCCAATACCCGTTGATAGAATGAGTGAAAACAAGACGATCCCAAGTGAGTAAATCGGATGTACTAAAAACACACTCAAACGCTGCAACATGGCAATTTCCATGAGCATAAAACCTGCACCAATGAAGAAGAAATAGGCCGTTCCCCCAAGCGCCAAATTGAGACCGGAATTTGCGATCGCCGACCGCAATGGCACGACGATGGTGGCTACCACCAATACAAGTGAAATTATGAAAAGGACGATTAAAGTTATCGTCGCATATAGATTGCCCTTAGAGACAATACCACCAAGTTCAGGGGCGTCACCGAAAAGGCCTGCGACCAAAACTTGAATTGCGCGTTTGAACGGCAGCTGATTGAAAAAAAATGGCCGATTGTCTGTCGAGGGCGTGAGATCAAGATCCAAACCGGACGTGAACTCCTCTAGAGACCGGCGTGTAGATTGATTGTTAATCGTCTCAAGTGTAGCAATCCCACTTTCATTCCGAGGGTGAAACAATACTTTGTAATCAAGCTCTTCGGCTGTTTGGTTCAACAGAGCGAGTCGCTCTTCGGAGAATGGGCTGCGAGACATGACAAGTGTTGCAACGCCCCGACTCGCCACCATCATTAAATGTGCTTTGGGATTGCCGACGCCTTCCTCGATCAAACTCGCCACCGCTATGCTCAAGGCCCGCCCCGCTTCATCAGGATTAGCCCCGCTATACCAACGGCTTACGGTAAATATGCCGTCCGGCGACAGGCGGCGCAGCAAGACCCTCCAGGCTTCGACCGTATAGAGGCCATTTTCGGTGAGCGAAAAAGCGCCGGCTCCCGTTGCCGCCCAGGTATCGATCAAGCTCATTTGAATGAGATCGAACCTCTCCGTATTTCGGGCAAACCAACTTCGCGCTTCGTCGTTTTCAAAGCGCAGGCCATCCAGCTGGTAAAGTCCCATGAAATCTCGATATCGGGGTTCCGCCGTCAAAAGGCGCACAAAAATTGGGTTGACTTCGACTCCCGTAACATCTTCTACACCAAACACGCGGGCGCTGAGCATGTCGCGGCCGCCGCCAATTCCAATGATTGCTGCCTTATTAATGTTGGGCAGATAGTAAGCAAAATTCGTAACATCGTATTTTAGGAACCCCGCTTTTTTCGGATCACCGGCAATTCCGATTGACTTTGTTCCTGCCAAGCCATCGATGGTCAGGTCACGATGCTCAATCTGCCAGTTTCGACTTGAAAACTTTGGCGAAGCGCCCCACAGATGCGGATTGAGAGTGCGCGACTCTCTGACAAGTATCCGTGAAAAAGAATTCCATTCTTCGAAAATGAATGAATCTCTAAACGCCACGGTCTCGACTCTGTTTTTCACGAGAATGGGGCGCAATCCATTTTGCGACTGCCCAAAGCCGTTTGTAAGCGCAAAAGCACAAAAATTCCCAAGAACCAAAGTCGCCTCTGCATGAGTGTCGCAAAGATTGGCAGCCTTTCCGGTGGGGCGCCAATTGAGGACCAACCAAAAAATAGTGCGCCAAGCGCCGCGAGTGCAGCGACCCAAAGAACCGCCGATGGGCCATCTGTAAAATTGAGAAGTAGGATCACGCCCAGACAACCTGTTGCTGCGCCAAATAGATCCACACCATAAACTCGCCCAATCGGATAAGGACTGCGCGTTAAAGCAAGACTGACTACTACACCTGAAAAGAAGAAAGGAACCGACAAACAAAGCGCGAGTTCGATCCAAGTGATCACATTTGTCGCCGTCATTCGATCTACCGGAGACAAGGTCATCTGAACGGCGAGCGCAAGAGCTATGCTCACGGCAAAAGCTGAGCTGAAATAGGAGAGATCATAAGACAGTGTCTTCTGGGAAAATCGGCTACCGCGCAGGTAGACCCACACAGCCCCAAGGGTCAGGCCAAACATCGCTGTGCTTATCGCAAAGAAAGCGAGATGATACCAAGCGACCACTGATAAGATGCGCGTCTGAATGATCTGGAGCATCAAAGTTGCCGCCGTGATCAAAAATAGCCCGATATAGAAATGCATGGCTCGTAATTTTCCTACGGGTATCCGGTAGCAAGTACTACGGCCAGAAATTTCCAAAGATTTTTTGTATCGGAGTAATTTGTAATCGAATAACTCAGATCAAGCTGACCGAATGAAAGCTCTAACTTACGTGCACAAAACACACCGTCAGGGGGTCATTCTACCGCATATTGGAACTCACATATCGTTAGGCTTAAAGTGCCACTCGCGCCAGCGCTTGCCGTCCCGGTATTCGATAACAACTAGTGTCTTGATGACCTCGATACCGCCATCTTCGGTCGTGTAATTGTCGGCTTCGATTTGAACGAGTGTGTTATCGGTCAATCCCCACCGATATACATCCGCGCCGAGCCAATTGCCTTTGCCGAAGGTCGACCCGAGCGCTGTCCGGACCGCGTCCTTGCCGCGAACTCGCTCTTCGGCGCCCGCTTCAGTGATGGCATACATGACAAAGTCTTCATCAAGCCCGGCAACGGCGCCTTCGATGTCCAGATTAGTAAAACGGTCCGAAGATTCTTCGTTAATCTGCGCATAGCGATTATTTTCGTCGTAGAACCGACTGTTGACGGTTTCAAAGCCATCGTCGGATTCGGGCACGCCTTCGCATCCGGCAAGTACAAGCGCCACTACAATCACGCGGAATGATTTCGGGTTGCGAAAAACGGCTTCCATGAAACTCAACATGACTTTGGCTCTTGCTCAGTTGGAAAAACCTTAGAACTAGGCGTGACGGGCCCTACATATCCTTCGGCTTAAAGCGCCATTCGCGCCAGCGCTTGCCGTCACGATGTTCAAAGACGACAAGGGTCTTAATGGAGTAGCGGCTGCCGTCGTCGTTGCTGAAAAAATCTTCTTCGATTTGCACCAAGGTGTTGTCGGTGAGGCCCCATTTATAGACATTGGCGCCTAGCCATTTGCCCGTTCCAAATGAAGCGCCTACGGCTTGTCTCACTTGCTCGACGCCGCGCACGCGTTCCTCCGCGCCCACTTCCGTCACTTCATACATAACGAAATCGTCATCAAGGCTTAAGATGGCGCCTTCAACGTCCCTATTGTTGAAGAACTCCTCCGACTCCTCGATGACGCCGACGTAACGGTTGTCTTCTTCATAGAACCGGCTTTTGGCTCTCTCGAAGCCGTCGTCGGACATTGTGGTTTCGGTTGCATTGCTTTCAGCATCGGTAGAAACCGTAGTGCATCCGGTAATCGCAAGCGCGGCGACAGGAATAATCCAACGTAGGACTTTTGCAAACCGAATGTTGTTTTCCACTTTACTCATCTTGTTGCCTCCCCTTGAGGCGGCCCCAGGCCGCCGCCATTGTTATACGCGCGCGCCACTTCCCGTCGGCGGCGTAAAATCATCCGGCTTGTAATCCGCATAGTTCGGATTTTCTGGCGGAATGTCTTTGGCGTAGACTTTCCACGTATCCATACGATGAGTGGTCGGCTCCCAACCAATGTCGGGCAAAGTCAAATATTCCGGCGCGTGCTTTTCGATGTAGTCCAGCATTTTTCGGGGCACGTCGTCGTAGCCTTTGAGCCCTTTGTGAGAAAACATGCGGCCGAACATGACGCCGTTCTCAAACTCTGTACCGCCCATTTTCATGAATGGCCACCATTGGGAAACACGGCTAAAGCCGGCTTTCATGCGTGCGGTCGGTAAGTCGCGGTCTTCGATTTCCTGCTTAGATACATACATGGTGAAATGTTCTGACGGAGAAATGCGCGGACCCGTCGATGATTTAGGCCAGCCTTCAGGCGCGACCGGATTGGCGTATTCGTGGGTATAATCCCATCCCAGCATGAGTTCGTCGCCGAACTGCTGAAATGGCAAGACAAAAGGATATTTTCCGTCTTCATTAGGGAAGACGGTTCCTTCATTCATGAGAGTCGGTGAATCGTTGTTGGCGCCCATAAAGAATTTCGGGATTTCGGGTCCAATGCGGCCAACCAGCACGTCATTGTAAAAGTGATAAACATCGACGGTTTCGCCGGTCCACGGATTGTCCCATTGCTCTAAGATATCGCCGCTTTCCAAGTCAGTGAAGTAGCCAGTCTCGCGCGATTGAATTTGGAGGTCACCGTTTTCCGCAACTTTGCAAAGCAGAACGCCTGTGCCGACATAGCCAAAGATTGGCACCATACGCTTGTCGCCGATGCGGCCATACATCAGTCCGTGAAATGCGCCGATAACCGGTTCCTCAAAACCCGACCATAACTTGCCGAAGGCATAAAGATTGTCATATGGATCTTCGTAATTGAGACCACCGGTCGCCGCGATTCCTCCCATGCTAAAAGCAAGGCTCGACGACGAAGCAGTAGCAAGACCCGCGCCTGTCAAAAGCTTAAGCGTGTCGCGTTTGTCGACCATGAGATTGTTAATGAAACTAGATTGCATGATTGTTCCTCAAATTCCTGAGATATCAACTCGACATCGACAAAGCGGCGGCCCAAATTAAAGGCCGCCGCTATGTTGAACTGATGAATTTTATTATTTGTCTTTCTTCGACATATATTCGTCGATTTCCGCTTGAACGTTCATCACGTTGTCGGAATAAATGCCAACGGCCTTGTTGAGATAATCGTCGCTTGTGAGATTATCCAAGATGTACGCCGCCCAATCTTCATACGTAATAACCCGCGCGCCCGGGGTATTGCCGGTCGTGTCGAACTGCAAATCGTTGCGCGCAGGACGCTCGACCATAAAGCCAGGGCGCAGCAAAATGTATTCGAGGCCGCTTTTCTCGATCATTTCTTCCATCTCATACATGTTGTTGTAGAGATGGCGCGCATTCCAACGCCACATGTTGGACATATCGCCAGGCGCGGGCTTTTCGCTGTCGATCGGTAACCGATGCTCCACGCCTGTCGAACTTGCCATAATCAAACGCTTGTTGCCTTTGTTCTTCATGGCGGTAATTAGGTTTTCACCCATGACAGTATAAATGTCGACGGGTCCAACTTCGGCCATGGGATTGGCGGGCGGGCCGCGCCCGACCATCGAGACCACCACTTCGTCGCCCTCGAGCACTGCTTCGATCGTGGCGAGATCGCGAATGTCACCTTGGAACAATTCAAGGTTTTCGTGCTCGACGCCGAGCTTCGACGGCGTGCGCGCGAATCCCTTGATCTTGTATCCCTTTTCCAGCCCCTGCCGGACGATCTCCCGGCCAGAGCGAGAAGTCGCGCCCATAAGCGCGATGGTCGGAAGCTGTGCGTGGGCGCCGGCAAACGCTTTTAACGAGGCCAGCGACGCCATCGCGCCCGTTGCCGTCAAATTCAGAAATTTTCGTCTATCCATGAGTCACTCCCCTTGAAACCAGTTGGAGCGACAGTGGCACACACGAAACGGACCTTCCAGCTGGAAGTTGACCGACTTCAAGACCCGAACGCCCGAAAAGGCCGGCTAAATCATATTCCTAATTGTGAGCGGACGAAATGCCGCGCTATCTCAGACCCTTACCCGAGGACCCTCAAGCGACCGAAATGTTTTCAAAGAACTCGTGACTGTGTTGGGGCAATAGGTTGGACTTGAGGTCGTTGCTTCGTCCTGAATTCAGATTTTTAGAGAACGCCATGCGGTCTTGGATGGATTCCCATTTCTCGATAACGACGAATTGCGTGCCTTTATCATCCTCAACCGGAACTTCGATGCTCTCGGCGTCTTTCCCCAAAAAGTGTTTGTTAATCGATTGAGCCATCACTCCTACCCGGCATTGGTAAATCTGGCGAGATTTAAATCCCTGTGCGTCCCGTAGTGAGGGCTCGAGATCACGGAAGAAGTTAGCAACATTGTCGGCGCGTCCCGGCGCGGCCACTACATTTAAGATATAGGTTGTTTCGGTCATGGTGCGGCTCTCTCGAAATTGAAACGCGAGACCTGCCACAATAAAGCGGACAACAGACCAATACAATTCCCTCAACTGCAAGAATTCTCTAGCGCTTTTGCGCCAATCCCCCGCATACTGCGCCCGTTCCAATCCGAAGCGGCGAGGTGCTTTCATGAGCAACAACACTGACAGCAGTACAAATCTGCTAATCTGGCTGGCCTCCGTGGTCACAATTCTAATCGTATTGCTGGCGATTTTTGTCTGGCCGGACACAGCCACAGTCGATAACGCCGAGTTGGCAGGTGTCATAAGTGATGACGCCGCACAAGTTGCCGACGACACCGCCTATCGCGCGGAGCAAAAAGCGTACTTGGATCAAAACGCGGCAGAAGAAGATGTCACGGTGACACCGAGCGGATTGCAATACAGGATCGTGGAAAGCTCCGGAGGCGAGGAAAGCCCCGGCGTGACAGATATGGTTCGCGTCCATTATGCAGGACGGCTGATCGATGGCGATCAATTCGACTCTTCCTACAGCCGTGGCGAGCCGTCGGAGTTTCCGTTGGATCGCGTCATCGCCGGTTGGACCGAAGGACTTCAATTGATGGCGGTCGGCGACACCTACGAGTTTACAATTCCTTCCGACTTGGCCTACGGCGAGGCTGGCACACCAAGTGGAATTCGCCCCGGCGCCACACTCGTGTTCGATGTCGAACTCCTGGCCATCGTCAATTGAGCCGGCGCATGCGGCATGACGGATAGCGCCGCGCGCGAAGCACCGACCACGTGGGGCGGCACGCTTCGCCACCTCGGTCCGGGACTCATTATAAGCGCTGCCCTTGTGGGGTCCGGCGAACTCGTCGCCACGACCAAGCTCGGCGCCCAGGTCGGGTTCACATTATTATGGCTCATTATTTTGGGCTGTTTGCTCAAAGTTTTTCTTCAAATCGAAATGGCGCGTTATGCCATTAGTTCCGGAGAGACGACGCTCACTGCGTTCAATCGCGTGCCGGGTCCGCTTTCGCTTTTTAGCGATAGTCGATTTGCGCAATTGCCGTTGTTCCGGGCTAATTGGGTGGTGTGGACCTGGTTCATCGCGGTCGCGCTGACCTACGCAGCGCTCGGCGGCATCATCGGCGGCGTAGTTCAAGCCATAGCGCTCGGCTTCGACGTCAATCAACAACTTGCCGCTGTCGTCATGGTCTTGTTCACCATCTCAATCTTGATCATCGGCAAATACAAAGGTATTGAGACGACAGCGACTGTGCTGGTTGTGAGCTTTACGATCGTTACGTTAGGCACCGCGGTGGGCTTACAAGCAACGCCCTATAGGGTTTCAATGTCCAACATTGTCGGCGGATTGACGTTTGAGTTACCTCCGGGCGATGCCGCCGTGGCAACTGCGGTGGCCACGTTTGGGCTCATCGGCGTCACAGCCTCGGATATTGTCAGTTACCCCTATTGGTGTGTCGAAAAAGGCTACGCGCGCTTTACCGGCAAACGAACGAACGACGCGGCCTGGCTCACCCGCGCGCGCGGTTGGGTTCGGGTCATGCGCGCGGATGCGATCATGGCACTCACTATATACACGACGGCGACCTTGGCGTTCTACATGATCGGGGCGGCGGTCTTAAACCGGCAGGGTTTGGACCCCGACGGTATGGAACTCGTCAGCACGCTAACTGAAGCTTATGTGCCGGTATTTGGGAGTTACGCCAAATGGCTACTCGTCGTTGGCGCCGCTGCAATTTTGTACTCGACATATTTGGTCGTCATGGGGGCAAGCGCGCGTAGTTTGACCGACCTGTTTACCGTAATTGGTGTGGTTGATCGCACTGACAAGCGTCAAATGCAGCGTTCGGTTTCCATCCTTTCCGTATTCTTGCCAGTCGCAACGTTGGCCATTTATTTAACCGGTCTCAATCCCGTTCGGCTCATCGTAATGGGCGGCATTGTGCAGGCTCTGTTCTTGCCCGTTGTTGCCGTAAGCGTGCTGTATTTGCGCTACCGCGTGACCGATCCCGGCCTGCGGCCGGGGCGCGCCTGGGACGCGGCACTCTTAGCATCATCGCTGAGTTTCGTAATTGTCGGAGGATTTAGCATATACCGGCTTTTTGGATTGTGAGGACGCCAACGTCACGGTGGGATTCCGATTGATCGTGACTTAGCATGCTTCCCAGAGCTACGATTTACAAATCGACCTTGTAGAGCTAAAGGTCCTGATGATGACGGAATTCACCAACAGCAAACTACGCCTCACTCGCTATACTAACGTGGTGTGCGCGGTCGCCCTTTGCTTCAGCGCTGCCCGCGCCGACTCTGCTAGCGACGAACGCGAACAGGCATTGATTGAGAGTTATGATCAAAACTTATGCACAACTGCACAGCAGTTTATCGTAAATTCTGATAGCTCTCCTGATAAGCCCTTCCCCATTAGCGTTCAGACCGGCGTTGGCGATGGTTTCCACAATATACAAATGGACGTCGATGCGGATGGAGGAACGGTTTCAATCGCTACAACACAAGCCACTACATCGATTAAGGGCGAAGAATTCGTCACTCACGTGTCGTGTAAAATGGTCAACCGCGAACGGGTGAACAACGTGTTGGGGCTCACTCTAAATGGTCCTGAGCGCACCTGCCGCGATGTTAACGCCCGAACCTACCAAGTCGCTCTGGATTCTTTATCGAACGAAGAGCGTCAAGCTTTCGAAGCGCAAGGCAAGCCGCTGCGTTTCGTCGAAGACTATGTTGCGAGCTCGGGTGGCGAGTGGCTGCCGTCGAGCGTCGACGACTACATCGAAGACGTCGACGATGGCAAATCAAGCTATCTTGAGATTCAAGCACCCTCGGTGCAGGTACCGTGGAACGCAAGCGAGCGGCAATTCTTTCAGGGAACCCATCATTGCAAGCTGATCACCGCAGCCGCCATGCAACGATGGATGGTAGATGGCGGGCTGAACAATGAGAATTCATTGTTTCCACGAAGCCGCCCACCATGCGACGCGCCAACTTCGATGACATCTCAAGTGGGCAGCTGCCGGTTCTATTTTGCGCCAAGCCAATCGACGTTTTGCAAAGATTACAGTGGAGCGGAATGGACGATCGCCGCAGCGCAGGAAGAGTGTGGCAAGCGCCATGCCACACGCGAAGCAGTTCTGGCTGCCGAAAATAAATATGAAGGCGCGGGCGGCGTGTTTAGTCGGTCGTCGTGCCGTCAGCGCGGCGATGCCGAGCCCATAGCAGGCACTTGCGTGTTCAACTGCAAGGCTGCCGATGAAACACTGTGGCATACGCTCAAGCTGAAAGATGCCGTTGCCGACACAAGCATGGCCAGCGGCGCCTGCGACCTCTACATCGAGGCAGACGCAGACAGCGACTAGACCGTTCAGCTTGTCTCACTGTTTAGCATTCTCTATGGCTAGAATCGTTGGATTTGAGCCAATAAATACCTAACTAATGCTGCACGCCCCATTCATCCCGGGTTCAGCCCGCATCCTCTTTAATCACCTTCGGAAACGCCGGAAAGGTCTGGCGGAAAGGCGGGATGTGGACATGAGCTTATTGAACCAAGAGACATACGGTGACCACAAGCTAGAGCAATTCGGGACGGCGAGCGGCACTCTGACCGCGCCGGAGCGTGAAATTGCTTTAATCGATCGTTCTTTGACGGACTTGAACGTCTTGCTTCACGGACTGCGTCCCGGTATTCGCGCGGTATTGCTGGATCAAGATCGCGATGGCGTTGCACAGATTACAAAAGAATTATCGCGCCTTTCCGATATACAGAGCGTCCATATTATAAGCCACGGACTACCCGGCACGCTCAAGCTCGGCTCGACGACTCTTTCCTTTGCAACCCTCCTGCAGAACGCCAGTGACATTTCAAAATGGTCTGACGCGCTAGCCGCGCGCCCCAACATTTTACTTTACGGTTGCGACGTCGCCGCAGGCGACGCCGGCATGTCATTTATGAATAGGTTGGCGGCGTTGGTCGGCGCTTCGGTATCAGCATCTGACGGGCCCGTCGGCTCCCCGCTTGAGGGTGGTGACTGGACGCTCAATGTTCGCACCGATGACCATGAGACCGAAATCGCATTCACCGAGGACGTTCAGAACCGTTATTCCGGAATTTTTGCCGATATCAACGGCACGAACTTTGACGACATTCTCGACGGAACCAATTCCGATGATTATATCCAAGGATTTGACGGCTTCGACATTCTGAGTGGTTTCGGCGGCAACGACACGCTCGACGGCGGCGCCGGGCCTGACGATTTGTATGGGGACGCTGGGTTTGACGCGGCAAGTTATTTGTCGGCACTTGCCGGCGTCATTGCGGATCTTTCGGACCCCCTAAGAAATGCTGGCGACGCGGCGGGAGACTTCTACGACTCCATCGAAGACTTGATCGGCTCCCAATTTGACGACGATCTCGGCGGCGATGGCTTCGACAATCAGATCGACGGCGATTTCGGAGCGGACACCCTGTTCGGCGGAGGCGGCCACGATAGCATCATTGGGAACGACGGCCTCGATATCGTATTCGGCGGAATCGGTAGTGACACGTTGCGCGGCGGCAATACTCTTGACGTTCTCTTTGGCGAGGACGGCAACGATATTTTGAGGGGTGAGAGCGGCAGCGACTACATCGAAGGAAATAACGGTAACGATTCAATCGTCGGTGCGACGGGATGGGACACACTCAAAGACAACGCCGGCGACGATACCATTGAAGGCAACGCCGGCAACGACATATTAGAAGGCAATGACGGCAATGATTTGCTCATAGGCGGCGGCGGCGGCGATACCATCGTTGGCTTTCGCGGCAACGATATTATTCAAGGCGGCAGCGGCGGCGACGTGCTCGTCGGCATGAGCAATCACGATTCAATCGACGGTAATGGCGGTGATGATCTCATATTCTTGGGATACGGGCGCGACACCTCCACCGGAGGCGATGGCAGTGACACAATTAGAGGCGAGAACGGCCACGACATCATCGCAGGCAATGCTGGGATCGACATTATCTATGGCCAACAGGGTAACGACTCACTGTTCGGCGGTAGTGAACTTGACGTACTGTTCGGCGGCACCAACAACGACTATCTCGATGGCGGACTGGATGACGACTATCTGTTCGGCGAGCAAGGCAACGATACTTTGATCGGCGGCGGTCGATTCGACGAATTGTGGGGCGGAGATGGCAACGACGTCCTCGATGGCGGCGCGCGCGCAGATATCCTCGTTGGTGGGGACGGTCACGACACATTGTTGGGTGACACAGGCAACGACGACTTGTACGGCATAGCCGGTGACGATTTCCTCAACGGTGAATCCGGCAAAGACATTATTTATGGAGACAGCGGCAACGACACCTTAATCGGTGGTGACGGCAACGACACTATGAACGGCGGTGCCGACGGGGATCTCTTCGTCTTTGACGGTGCCGATGACACAAACATAATCAATGATTTCGAAGACGGCTTGGATCTTATTGAGATTAACGGAGGCTTTAGCATCTCTGACTTGAGGTTTACTTAAGTCGGCAGCGATCTCGATATCAGCTTTGGTGGCACCTTGATAACTTTGGAAAATACGTCCGACAACGATATCGATTCAAACGACTTCATATTCGTTTAGGGAAACGCACGACGTCACGCCAACACCTAGACGAAGACGAAGTCGTTGCCATCAATCTGGCTGTCCGTGATACCGAACAGCAGAACAGTCGTAGTGCCGACAGCTACTTCGAGCCCGCCTCCGATTGGCGTGAACGTAACATTTGCAAGAGATAACGAGTTCGGCAGTTCGATCAAATCGATTCCATCTTCAAAATCTGTGATGACGTCAACACCGTCATTGCCGTCGAAGAAGAAGCGGTCAAAGCCCGCGCCGCCGGTCAGGGTGTCGTTGCCATTGCCACCAAATAGAAAATCTCTATTTGCGCCGCCGTTTAGAGAATCGTTTTCCGTGCCACCGAACAACACGTCGAGTTGGCTGCCGCCCAAGAGCGTGTCGTTGCCTTGTTCGCCCCTAAGAACGTCGATGCCCGCGGCGCCGGAGATCAAATCCGGCCCATTAAGACCCCAAATCGTGTCGCTGCCGTTGCCACCCGTGGCAGTATCCATGCCGAAGCCGAGAAATATAAGATCGTTGCCGCCGGCGCCGTCGACGGAATCGTGATTGCCCATCCCCACTAGGAGATCGCCAAAGGCGCCACCCAAAAGTGTGTCGTCACCCTCATTCCCGACCATCGTATCGGCGCCAATCCCTCCGACAAGCAAATCGTCGCCGATATTGCCTTCGAGCACGTCGTTGCCTGCATTCCCTTCTAAGCTATCGTTGCCGTTGAAACCTTCGAGCGTGTCGCTGCCGCCGCCACCCAAAATGGTATCGGCTCCAAAGCCAGCGTTTATGGAATCGTCCCCGCCGCCGCCGTTAATGAGATCCATGCCACCATTGGCCAAAATGAGATCGCCGCCGGCGCCGCCGTTGATCGTGTCGTTGCCTGCACCTCCATTGATGGTGTCGGGAAATGTACCGCCAGACATCAAGTCGTCGTCGCCGCCAAACAGGAGATCGAAGCCTTCACCGCCCAAAACCGTATCGTTGCCAGGCAAACCGGCCAGCGTGTCGTCGCCGGCCCCGCCGATCAGTTGGTTATCGCCGTCGTCGCCGATAATGACATCGTCTTCGTTGATGTCTCCCTGCACGACGAAGATGTCGCCGTCTAAATCGACAACGTAGAGATTTCCGTTTTCGTCAAACCCAAAGCTGGCCAAACTGTCAATTGACCCCTGGTCCGGAACGAATAGATCTGTCAGGCGAACCAATTGCGAGGCAGGAATTGTTGTGCCTTGTGAAATAGACGAAAGAGGTATCGCCCATATATTGCCGCTGGCAAAGTCGCCGAAAATATAATGATCGGTGAGCGCACTAATGGGGCCGCGATAAACAACACCGCCCGTCACGGAATTGCCTTGGAACGGGCCGGACCCATGACCATACTCTGTAATGGGCGGGGTGAACGCCGGGCTTGGTCCTCCGTCAAAAGGGAGCCTGCCTTCAAGTTCATTCCAGCCAAAATTGAGCCCACCTTGTCCCGCGGGAATGAGATCGATTTCCTCTATTAGGAACTGACCGACATCGCCTATGTAAAGGTCGCCGGTCTGTGAATCGAAACTTGCGCGAAACGGATTGCGCAGGCCGACTGCTCAAATTTCGTCAGCACCGGCGGCACCGACAAACGGATTGTTTGCGGGGTTTGCGTATTCGCGGTTGGGGTCGCCTGGAAACGCATCTTGCGAGACGTCGATGCGCAAAACTTTACCCAATAGCGAGTTTATGTTTTGCGCAAAATCACTCGGATCGCCGCTTCCTCCGCCGTCTCCGGTTGGGATATATAGAAATCCGTCAGGGCCGAAGTCGAGCCAGCCAGCATTGTGATTCGAGGCCGGTTGCGAAATAGAAAGAACGACGTCCGCACTGCCCGGGTCAGCAATAGCGGGATTGCCCGCCGAAACCGTGTATCGCCGGGTCTCCGTGTCGCCCACCAGATTTGTCACGTTGAGATAGAATTCACCGCTCTACGCAAAATCAGGCGCAAGCGCCATACCCAAAAGGCCGCGCTCGAAATCTGTCGAGATAGTGCCAGCCAAACTTAGAAATGTCGTCGATGCACCGGTCGAGGGGTCGAGAATTTTTATGTCGCCGGTTTTTTCAAGAACAAAGACGCGCCCCGTCGCATCGTTCAATCCCGTAAGAAACAACGGCTGATTGAGGCCAGTCGTTATGTGTTGAACGGAGAACATGGCACACCTCGCACTCATACAAGCCGGCGAATTCGCCGTTACTCATTTGGCCAAATCGAGTTTAGCCGCACTCAGTGAACAGAAGCTAGATTTGATCGTGCAAATGCGATCCGTTCCCTTTCAAGTCTTAGTGAATAAGATTCAAATCCAAAGCAAAGATGAAAGATCTTCCGAGCAGACATGCTTTACGTACAGTGAGCGAGCAGTCGTATCTGAGAGGGGCGGAAGGTCTGCTCTCCAAATTGATGCTCCCTTTCTTTACCGGTTAGCCGATTGTATGATCAATTTGTCCCTCCGCTGCCGCAGACCAGATTGGGTTTCTAAGCAACAAATCGATCATATGCGCCTGACTCTTAGGCCGAACTTTGGCTAGGCACATTTCACGAATTAGACTAAGTCCAAGATTTTCTCTACTTGATAAGGACAGCTCATGACTTCTACGACCAACGACGACTTATCAAAAAATCTGAAGAAAGCTGGCGAATCAATCGATCGCAGATTGTTCGTGCGCGCCGGATCGACTGCGCTCACCGGTGCGGCTATCGCGCCGGTGCTAAGCATCAATGAAGCCAATGCTGCTGTTGTCGATTTTTCCGATCCCGAACAGCACTTCAACGCACTCATCAAAATTCGAGCGAGCCATGATGACCGGCTGTGCATGGGATTTATCAAGGGCCGTTACTATGGCGTCGTCGAAAGCACCATAACGCCGCTCTACAACGTGCTGGCTGGCACCATCAGTCAATACAAGAGGCGCGACGATGGGGACTACGATTCGCGTAGTCTGGAGGTAGCATTCTTCACCGACTGGGACACCAACGACTTGCTCGAAACATTCGACAATCCCTATACGGGCGAGACGGTCGACGTGCCGCAAACCCGTCTCGGACCTAGCCAGACGATCCTCTCTCTTGAAGGACGTCGCATCCCCGAAGGACGAAACGAATTGCCGGGCGCGGAAGTCAGCGATCGATTTCTCCCCCCGCGCGTGGTTCATGACGACGTTTATATTGTCGAGGAAGTCATGGTCACCATGCCGGCGGCGCCCGGGGGCTTGCCTTTCCACTACAACGAAATCTCGACCTTCCATGCACGGATGGATGAGCTGATGAATCCGGAAATCAAAAGCGCTAACACCCAGGTTCATTTCAACGGGATCGTCGGGTGGAGGCCGTGGCTCAAGATGGGCGATCATCCGGGCCATTTGCTCGGCAACGGTACCGGACGGCGCGCCTTTAGTGCCGACGACTTGCCGACCGACTATGCGGCCCTTGTCCGGACCCACCATCCGGATTTTCTAGATCAACCGTTAGATCTGCTTGCGGAAGCAGGTTAGGGTCCGCCAGAGCCAGTATATCCAGGGGAGAATTTTGATGTCGCTATTGAATATGGATCCAAGGAAATCGACGCATTTTAATCCCGATACGGACGTCATGAGCCGCCGCTCGATCTTGACCATGGGTGCCGGCGCCGCAGCCCTGCCTTTTGTTGACGCGGCTGAGGCTGCGGAGATGTCACTATTCGACTTCAGCAAGGCGGAAGATAACTTAGCTGCCTGGATCAAACTAACAGGCAGCCTCGACAGCGGCAAAGAAACCTGCGGCTACTATAAAGGCGAAGTAGCAGCCGTTACTGCGCCTGAAGAAAAGAATATCTCGCTATTTGGTTATGAAGGTTTCGGCATGAGCCGCAAAACGCTTATGCCGGACGGACGTTGGCAAAATCTTCACCGGGAAATCTCGTTTTACACGGATTTGAGAACAGACGAGATCCTTGAAGAATGGGACAATCCGCTGACGGGAGAGCGGGTGAAAGTCTACCCCACCAACAATGATCCGGTGAACAGCTACTACTCCACTGAATTCAAACAAACGTTCGGCGAAGAGGGCGCACAAGAAACTGTCTCTTTTCCATTCATATTGCCATGGGAAGTACATGGCGATCGCTGCGTCGTTACTTTTCAAGTCCACACAAGATGGCCGTCGCCGTTCAAGCAAGCTGATTGGGCGCGCGAATATATTGGCGAGTGGTATAAGACGTCGGAAATGTTTCAGGTTCATTTCCGCATGTCGGACATGAACAATCCTGACCGGTCGAAAGTCTACGGCAGCGGCGCCTGGTTTAAAGAAGCGCCTTACATGCCATGGATGCTGATGGACAATGCGCCGGGCCGCCTCATTTACAATACCAAGACGTTTTCTCTCGAAAGCAACGAATTGTTGCCGGCGAAAGTTCGCGATTACACGGATAAGAACTATCCTAAATATTTGAGCGCCCCAACCGAATGGGTGGAGCCGAATATGACGACGTTCGAGACCTGGGTGAATCAAATGACACCCGCGCCTAAGAAGACTTGATCGGGCGTTCGCCCTACGCCAAAAAGGAGTCGCGCGTGGCCCGTCCCCATACCATGTTCATTCACGCTCAAGATCTGCCTTGGTCAAAGGGCCTTTATGCTCCCGGTCGCGAAGACGTCGAGTCTAAGATTTTGAGCATCGACGAGGCAGGCACGGATTCGACCTGCATTGTAAAATATCCAAGCGGCTGGGAGCGCAGCGCGCCCGAGCATTTACTCGCCCACGAAGAGTTCTTGGTACTCGACGGTTCCCTTGAAATAAACGGCCAGCGCTACGACAAACACACATACGGCTTCTTGCCAAAAGGCTTTGTGCGCGATAAGGCCGCGTCATTGGACGGCGCGGTTCTTCTAACCATGTTCTACGACAAACCGGTGGTCGAGCCGGGACCGCCAAAGATCGATATGGACGAGCGGCTCCTTATTCCTTACGTCAATCCGCTGGAGATGGAGTGGGACCCGGGCCTTGTCGATCCGCAGCTGGCTTCAGGAGTCGCGATCAAACCTTTGCGCGAAGATCCAGATACTAAAGAAGTCTCGTTCCTCTATAGCTCGCCGCCGCACCGGGTCCCTCCCGGCATGGCAAAGCCCCAATGGACTCATTCCATGGTCGAGGAACTCTACTGCCTGGTCGGCGAATATGTCTGGGGCGACTGCGGACGCATGGGCCCTGGCGGCTACGCCTGGTGGCGCGAAGAGGTTTACCACGGGCCGTTCGGCACGGATGTAGGTTACAACCTCTTTGTACGGACGGTGAATGGACCGCTTGACAACCGCTTCAAAAAGGAAAAGTTGCCGTTCACGTGGGAGCCGGAATTTAAACCGCAATTGCCTGAAAATTTGGCCCGCCATGCCAAATCCTATGTAGCACCAAAAAACTATTAGCGAACCGTGACCGCACGCGCTCTTAAGCTGCCGTTGGATCATGTCGGGGTTGCCGGACGGGACATCGGCGCGATGGTCGCCGCTTACGCAAAACTCCGCTTTCACATTACTCCGCAGCAACCCTTGCTCGGCCGTAACGAGAACGGCGAACTTGTGCCGTTGGGGCAAACGAGCGCACACATCATGTTCCCCGACACCTATATTGAATTGACGGCTGTCGAAGCTGCGGCACGAGGCAATCATTTAGCGCCTTATCTTGCGCGTTATGAAGGCGTGCAAATATTAGCTTTGGCTGCGGGCACAGCCGAGACGTGCCGTGCCACGCTTAAAGCGGCGGGCATAAAAACGAGCGCCGTGGCTGAGGCGGCACGAGATGTCGTGTACGGCACTCCTGGACTAGCGCGGTTCAAATGGTTCGTCGTCGACTCGGAAATATTTGAAGAAGGGCTTGTTTGTTGTGTCGAGCACGAGACGCCTGAAGTCGTATTTCAGAAAGAGGTCATGACACATCCGAACGGCGCGATCGGTCTTTCGGCTGTGTTTGTTTGTCCGGCTAACTTGGGGAACGGCTTGCGGATATATGACAAGCTTAGTATCGCGCTTCCCCAAACCCACGACGTCTGGCTCTGGGACGATAAGACAAGAGATGAATTGAGCTTTCCGTTCAAGCAATTGCCAACCCCTTGCTTGCAAGGCTTTGCCATCAAAGTGCAATCGCTCGAAGAGTTACGCGGACTATTGTCCCGCAACGACGTTCCCCTTGCGTACGATGCAAACGCCGTTTGGGCGACGCCGCACCATGCGGCAGGAGCTTTGCTGAAGTTTCACGAATGAGGCACACTTGTGATCAATAGTGGAGGCGCCTCATGAGCAAGACTTACAACCCCTTAAATAGGCGCGACGTGCTTGCCGCGGCCGCGACAGCGACGGTTGCATGCGCCGCACCGGTGCGCGGCGACGAATTGCCGGCCATTCGCCGAATCGTGACTGGGGAAGGGAACACCGGCCGCTCGAAAATTCTATTTGACGGTCCGCCGCCGATGGCGATTGTGCTCAACGGCAGTACGATCACACGGCTGTGGGAGACGCAAAAAGTTCCGGCCGCTTTGCCTCTTTCCGATGATGTGAGCCTCACAGCCGGCAATGCCTATCGCGAAGGCTTCGAAGGAACGAGCTTTTATGTCGCCGATATTCCCGGCCGCGATTCCGCCGTGCCGATCCCCATGCACAAAGAGCCGAGCGTCGACTACATGGCGGTGCTCTCCGGTGAGATCGTTCTCGTGCTCGACGATGAAGAGACCGTCATGCGCGCGGGCGATGTCCTCGTTCAAGGGGGCAACAACGACACATGGGAAAACCGGACCGACACGCCCTGCCGCCTCCTCGTCGTAGTGTTGCGCGCGGAAGCGGAATGACCGGTGGGCCGATAAACGCACCGCCAAGCTAGCGCTAAAGACTAAATGGGATAGGACGGGCTTCGACTGATTCCGAAGAAAAGAGGTTTTACTGACCACCAAAGGGCGCCTGCACGAGGACAAGCTTCAAAGTTAATCCAAGTTCTTCTAACGTTCAGTTCAATCGGTTTCCAAATAATTTTGTGGCGAAAAGCCTTGGTCAGATTTCCATCAGTTGTGACTGACTTCTTTCGCGGGCTTCCATTGAGCTATTGGGCGATCGCCTGCCTGGCCTTTTATCTTTCTGCGATTCTGTTTCGCATGTTCTTGGCGAATCAAATCGAAATGGATGTGACGTTGGGGACGGCATTGATTGCCACCACCGCCCTATTTCTAGCAATTGCGCTGGGTCTTGGCGGTCTCTGCGTTTGGCGCCAATTCCCCTCAGAAGGCTTGTTCACGAAAATTATTCTGCTGACGCTAGCAACGATTTTTGTCTACGAAAACATCTTGTTTACACTGGTGCCGGAACTCGACGGTCAGACACGAGCCACAACGACGCCATTCTTATATGCCGTTGATGTCGGGCTTCTGATTTTGGTCATTTGGATTCTGCTCAAATCCAATAGGATTCAAGGTCGATTTGTTGGCGCACTCTTATTGTTTTTCTTCACCATGACATCCCTAGGATTGACGACGGCTCTCATTGACGACCCGCCTCAAACGAGGGAAAGGTCGGACGAGAACTTCGATCGGCTGCCGTTATCCAAAGACTTCAATGTCATACATATCTTGATGGATGCACTGCAAGCGACAGAGTTTGACAATGCATTGGAATCCCTGTCCGACAAAAACGCCTATGCAGGCTTTACATGGTTTCGGAATACCGTAGGCGTCAGCTATCGCACACTTTTCAGCAAGCCCGCCATATTTACAGGGGAGATCTACACCGAAGCCAGTCAGTTTTCAGAATACTATCGCCCTGGCCGAATTACTTTTTTCGACGTTGTCGCATCAAACAATTACGGTATCTACTCGTTTGATGGGCCAGATCCCAGGAGACTGAAAGGAACCAGGGTCAAAGACCTCACAAATTCGAAGCCATCCACTGCAGAGAATATCGGTGAACTCTTCGACATTGCGCTTATCCGCATAGTTCCGTTTTTTCTTAAGGATCTATTCTTAAATGATTACGAGTATTTTTTTGCGGGTTTTTTTCGACAAGACACGCCTATCGGGAATGAAATACATCGGGCGGGCTTACTCAAATTCGCCGATTCTCTGTTCATTGATAGTCAGGACGGAGTGCTCCCGAAATATTACTTTATGCACGTCCTTTATCCGCATGCGCCTTATACACACGGCGAAGATTGCTCATACTCCGGCCGCGCATTGTCGTTAACGGCAGAACAAGCAAAACTAGAAATACATTGCGCCGTAAAGGATTTCGCATATTTGTTGGATCGTTTGCGCGATCTAGGAATTTATGAAAATACGTTAGTCGTTTTTCATTCTGACACGGTTGAAAGGTATCTGATCCAGGCGGATTCACTACAAGGGTCGTCGTTACCTCCCCGCGTCGCCGCTGGATCGCCGTTTGCGCTCTTAGCTGTCAAACCGGTGGGGACATCCCAAGCATTGAAGATTTCGGAAAAGCCCGCCTCACTCCAAGATATCCCCAATACGGTACTCGGTCAGTTGGGACTGCCAAAAAGCTTTGATGGAGTTGATCTATTCGAACTGGAGGATTTAGCTGAACGAGAGCGGATCTACTGGGCCGAAAAGCAAGGAACGTTTGGTGTCGTGGGCTACGTCTATGATCCTAAGAGCTGGAGAAAAATTTCCGACTACAAGCCTCAGGAAGTGCCTGAAATCAAGGTTGGAGATAGGTTCAGCTTCAGCGTCTTTACACCCCGGGGCGTAGAGTTTTTCAAAAAGGGGTGGACGTCGTTATTGCGAGACGGAATAGAGAACATTGGCCCAACCTCGATGATGAGCCTGCCTGTGGCAGATGTCGAAGGCAAAGAAATATCCAAACTCACCTTTCATGCAAGGTTTGGCGCAAACGAAGCGCTGCCGACGTCTTATAAGTTGAATGGAGGCGCAACACGCCCAGTGCACATCGTTATTCCAAATCCAAGGAAACCCTCTTATTTCGAGTTTTCTATAGTGGTCGATGGCATTCCGGACAGTCGCGAACTAACGCTTGAGCTTCATTCTGCACCTGTATCAGACGAAAGCGACAAAAGCCTCAATTCCTCATTTCGGGTCGTGTATTTGGGCGTTGACTAATATTTGTTTTCTAACTTGCCGCAAGTTCACTCCGGCAAATTGGTCGCACAAGTTTGCTTACGTGGCGCGTGACTTCGTTCCAGGTAGACTGCCGGCACAACCAGTCGCTATGAATGGCTAGAAAGGTCAGGCTCATGCACTCAAGTTTTATAAACGACCTGCATGTCGATAAGCGGGACACTCTTAAACTCTTGGGCGGGGCAGGCCTTGCGACCGCGTCATCTGCGAGCCTGGCATTTGGCATGGGAGGCGCGCGGCCCACCGGCGCTCTCAACTACGATGATCCTTACGACAATCTCTATGCCTTCGGAAAAGCTTGGTCAGGTTATGAAGAGCCGGTGATCGGCGCCTGGCACGGACTGATGTACGGCCGCATTGGCGACCAGCGCATGGTACCTCTTTTCGGCTTTACCGGAACCGGCACGCTGCTTTGTCAGATTGCCGACAACGGCGACTTACAAAGAAAATCACGCGAAACCGGTTATTTCACCGACTTGCGTACCGGCGACATATTGGAGCAGTGGGAGAACCCGTGGACGGGCGAGGTCGTAGACGTCTATCACTTTTACAACGACATCTCGACACGGCGTACCGGACCTGAGATTCCGAAATTTTTGATGGGGGTCAACAACGAGTCGCCCACGCTCATGAATGAAGGCACCGTGTTTCCCAATGAGGACGGCATTTATCCCTTCTTGCTTCCGTTCCAACAGTTTGGTGACGATCTCATGCTGGCGTGGGACTATACCCATGAATATGCCAATCCGGTGCCGCCGGAAGGCTGGCCCCAATCATCGACGGGCCCGCGCATCTCGCCGTCCGAACATTTCACCATGTATGTCTCGAAGCAGGAGCTGGAAGACAAGAGCCTGCCGACGTCGCGCATGAAGGCAGGCTTTAGCCGCTTATCTCAATGGTGGCCGTGGATGAACATGGGCGGCACCGAGTTTGCCGACGGCGTTCTGTTCGGTCGCATGTTTTCGCACAAGGGTCTCAAAGGCTATGACGATGTGCCGCGCAAAGTATTGGACTATGTCGAAAAGTACGCACCGGAATATTTAACCCTGCCGGACGACATTAGCTGGGAACCGAATGATCATCGCATCGATACGTGGAAAGCCTATGCCCAAGATATTCCGCCGGAGAATCCGGAGTACACGAACAAAGAACAAAGTAACTTCAAAGTGCCCACCGGCAAAGGCGCGCGGACATAGGTTAGCTGCAAATTAAAAGGCGCGTGCCGCTACGTCTGCTTGGCCGCGCTTACCGGTCATTGTTATCGTGTTCTGAGAATGGCTACTAACGCCCCAACTCAGCCGGCCAGCATCATCGTACCAAGATAGAGGCTTTCGTCGCCGAGATCGAACTCTATCGATTTGCTACCCGACGACTCAGAACTCACTTCTATCTCATATTGACCGCTTTTCTTCTCCAACTTGTCGATCTTGAAATCGCCAAATGTATCCGTCGTCGCCCTTGCGATCTCGCTGCCATTTTGTTTCAGGACGACCTCGGCGCCTTCGACGCATTCTTCCAAATTGTCGATATGGGTCACTACAGATGCAGCGACAAAGCAATGCGTCATCAAATGCTTGTTCTTGTAGTAAATGCGCGGCTTTGTCTCGAGTTCCGGCTTTAAGACTTCGAGACCTTCTTGTTCTTTTACTCGCTGCATCTCGCCGTCTTCGACTTTTACAGCTCTGAAGACGTCAGTGGGACAGCTTTGCTCGACCCGCGTTTGTTTCCAGCCGTCGTCCAGAAGGTGCGCGTCAAAGATCCAGGCCTGAGGGATTTGCTTTTCTTCGTTCCAATACACCGCACCATAAGGACAAGCATCGACGATCGCTTTCTGTCCTTTTGATTTTACGGGGTCGATGATGACGATGCCGTCTTCACGCTTTTTTATCGCGCCGTCTTTGGCAACTTTCATGCACGGTGCATCGTCGCAATGGTTGCACATCACCGGCATGAAGTGCGCTTCGACAACAGGCCAGCGTCCGCGTTCCTGTCTCTCAATATCGACCCAGTTATGGGTGTGTTTGGGTTGCGAGGCCGCGTAACCGGGAAAGTCGTTGCCGATGTGCTCGTCCTTGGTCGCAAGAAAACAGTTGCGGCAATTATCGCAGCGCGCGATGTCGACGATCATGTTCCATTTCGCAGCCATTAAACGGCCTCCGCCGGTTGCCAGGTATCGACGCCGGTCCATTTTTCAACCTGAATGAGCGTCGAGTTCGGGCTTATACTATGGGTTTGGTCCGTTATCCCCTTTTTAGAGGTGAGCAGATTGACGCAGCCGCCGAGATCGGTTGAGCGGCCCGGCTCGCCGGCCGGCCGATATTCGGCCGATGCGGTTGCGGCGCTGATCACGCCCGGGCGTACGCGATCCGTCACGTGTGCCGCACATACAACTGAGCCGCGGTTGTTCCACAGCCGGATCAGGTCGTCATCATGAATGTCTCTTGCTTCCGCGTCCTGCCGGTTCATCCGGGCGGTCAGATAGTAGTGACCATCGACTAAGATGCGGTGTTCGCGAATGTCTCGGATGTTCGAGTCTTCATCGTCGCCCATGACATGAAACGGGTAACGCGAGTGAGGTGAGAGTAACTGCAAGGGATAGTCAGAAAGCCCTTGTTCCCGCTCGGCACTCTCATAGGTCGGCATATATTTGTTCAAAGGAGGCCGTCCCGGATCGTCAATATTGTTGAGCGAATTAGGAACAAACTCATATTTCCCTGAAGGGGTTTGCAGCCCTTCTCCGTATTCGCCCACATAGTCAGAGGGCAACGGATACGGCTCGGGCACATCCTTCTTCCGGCCTTCGTAGTACCATTTGTAGGCCGTGGGCGCGCGCGCTTCTTCCGCCACCGGGGGCACGACGTAATAGCCTTTCTTGAGGAATTGCCTCCAAGACATGTGTTTGGAGACGTCGGATGAGTCGAAGACGCGCTTGCACCATTCAAGCTCCGTGTTGCCGCCTTCCGAATACATCGCGCCCATACCCAAGCGTTCCGCTATGGAAAGGAAAATGTCGTAGTCGGATTTGGATTCACCCAGGGGCTCAATGCATTTGTGTTGCATCGAGATGACGCGGTGATTGTTCATCGAATACATATGATGCACATAACCGGCGCCCACATTGTACCACTCGCTGATATCCCAGCGTTCGAAAACGGTGCACGCTGGTAAGATAACGTCAGAGAACGGCGTTTCGCCCTCCCACCAAATCGACTGGTTGACGACGAACGGTAAGTTCTCCGACTGATACATCTTCACCCAGCGATTGGCCCCGACCATCGTTCCGAACGACGCACTGCCGTATTTGTAAAACATTTCGATTTTGGCGTGGCCCGGCGCCGGATAGCCGATCCTTTGAAACTGGCCTTGTTGAGACGAGACGTCGGTCAAATAGCCAACGGCTTTGCCGTCCATAATTGCCTCGGGCAGGTTTATCCGTGGAATACTTTGCCGGGCTGAATTCATCGTCACGATGTGCGGCATGCGCTGATAGTTGTTGGCCGCATTCGCGCTGCCCGTCAGGTCCCCGGACATGCCGCCTTCGGCGTATCCAGGAAAATAGAACGTAAAGTCGAGCGGTGCGCCGAATTGCAGATTGCCGAAGTTGACGCCTGGTTGACCGAATCCCTGCATGGCGCCAAGGATCGTCATCATCCGGGCCCATTGAACCCCCATGGGTCCGCGGTTTGCGCCGCCGAGACCGCAGCCCCAGCTGCCCGCACCGAGATAGGTTTTTTTGCGGCCCCATTCCCGGGCAAGCGCTCTCACCTCACGGGCGGGAACACCAGTTTCCGCTTCCTGCCATTCCGGCGTTTTCGGCGTGTTGTCCGAGCGCCCGAGGACGTAATCCCTCCACTCGGCAAATCCCTCGGTCCGCTTTTCGACGAATTCCTTGTCGTAAAGATCTTCCGTGATCCAAACATGACAAAGCGCCTGGGCAAGAGCGGCGTCGGTGCCAGGCTTAGGCGCGATCCACTTGCCACCCATAAGAGCAGCGGTGTGATTGAGATGGGGATCGATGTGCACCATCTTGATGCCCAGTTCCTTCGCCCAGGCCCGCCGAATTGTTCCGTCAAAGCCATAAGTCGCGTCGGGATCGCTGGACCAGAAAACGATCATCTCCGCTTCTTTTAAGCAATCTTCGACGGTGCCATAAAACTCGGGCGTCCCCAGACGCAAGCTATTGCCCCAGTGATGCATTGCGCCCCAAAACCAGCCTTCCCAACTGTCGGGATTGTGGTGCAGCCTGGAACAACCGATAAGGTTGAACAATCGATTACTCGCGCTTAGATAATGTCCGAGATTGCCCCATTGATGATGGGATCCGCTACCGAACAAAACGGCGCCGCGGCCCTTCGCTTTGGAGCGCTTAATTTCACTGACGACAATATCCAGCGCCTCATCCCAACTGATCCGTTCGAATTCCGATTTGCCTCTATTTTGAATGTTGCGGTTGCCGTTGGGGTCGAAGTCGACGCGCTTCATGGGATGCAAAATGCGCTTGTCCGAATAGACCATGGATTTCAGCACCAAACCATGTGAGGCTAATGTAGTCTTGCGCGGCGGCGTAAATGTTTTGCCGCGCGCTTTGATCGACCAGGACGGTGCATCGCTATCATCGAGATCTATTGGGGTGATCCGCAAAATCTTGCCGTCTTTGACATAGACAAAGATCGGCCCGCCATTGGTACCGTTGGTATAGCGCGTGACGCCGTTGCCCATGTCGGTCCCGCTTTTCCAGCCGGCCGATTGCATAGCGTTCAGCGTGCCCATAAACCAGACGCCCAACTCGTCCGAACCGCTCACGCCAATTTTGAAATTCTTCGCGGCGTCAATTCTGACCAATTGGTCGAACGGCGGCATCAAGAATTCTTCCGCGATCGCTTTGGTCTTGAAATAAATGGACAAGTCCGGTTTCTGATGAATGCCCTTCTTTGATTTAATTTTGCCGTTGTCAAACTGTATCCAGCGGCCTTCCGAGTTATCTTCGAGTTTGAATTGCGCGATAAGATTTCTCTCCTTCACACGTTCCGCGAACTTAGGATACATGCGTGCGGTAACTCTCAGCGCTTGGACCAGCCCCCAAAGTATGATCGAAAATTTCATGAAATCCTCCTGATATGGGCGCGAAAGTTGCCGAATCCGCCAGTTTTCAGAGACAAAAGAGCGTCACTCTAATCTCGCACCCTCCTGACTGCCAATGCTCTTTTTTGGCTAGAGGCGGACTAATTTTGCTCAATCCACAAATGACCGGAGCACATCGCCAAACCGTCATCATCCCAATGGCACTGCATTTGACCGGGCATAAGGACAAACGCTGGAGAGAAATACTCTTCTGCCAAGCGTTTCAGCAATACTCAGATCAGCCCCGACGTGCCCTCGCCGGTGTCATCGGAGTCGCCCGGTGTACCGAATGACTTTTGCGACGACGCCAAATCGTCAAATACGATGGTTTTGAGGATCGGTGTTTTGCGTAGCGCGGCGCCGGCGTTTTGGTCCATTACAACGTTGACGACCACCGGACCCGTCGCGGCGAAAGCACGCTCGAGCGCCGGTTCAAGTTCTGAGGGCTCAGCGACGAAGTGGCTCTCACAGCCGAAGGCTTCGGCGATTTTTTCGTAGCGGTGATAGCCGAGCTCGGTATTGAAGGTCTTTCCCGTAGACGTTTTTTGCTCGTGAAACTCAGAGCCCCATGCCCCGTCGTTGGCGATGATCACGACAAGCGGGAGATTAGCGCGCGCCGCGGCATGAAGCTCAGCTGGATAGAAGCCAAACGAACCGTCACCGGTGACGAGCACCACGCGACGCCCGTCGCCGTCACGTGCAGCCACGGCCGCGCCCACAGCGAGTGGCATGCCGATGCCCATCGCGCCCATGGGATAGTGATCCAAATGCCCGGGTGCCTCACGAATGGCGATTACATTGTAGAGCCACGCCTGAATGTCGGCGCCGTCTCCCACATAAATGAGATCGTCGGGTGCAAATTTTTGCAGGGCCTCACCGAGCACCAAAGGATGCACGCGTTCGCCCGAGCGCGCTTTTTCTTCTCGCACTTTGTCAAAGCGTTCTTGGAGATGATCGCGCAACCACGTTGACTCGAACTTCGGTTGAGGTGATTGACGGCCAAGGGCGTCGACAATCGCGGTCAAAGTCGCCGCGGCATCACCGTGAAAGGCGACGTCTGCCGGACGGTTCCGATGCAATTCCTCTGCATGCAGATCGATTTGAATAAATTTTGCGCTCGGCGAAAAGCGCGCCGGCAATCCGAAACCGAGGCGCTGCTTCAGCCGCGCACCGGCCACGATGACACAATCGGCATGCTTGGCGCCGAGCTGCCCGAAGGGCCAGCTGAAACTGGTTTTCCAATTCTCCGGCACAAGCCCGCGTCCCAGTCCGTTGCCGAGGACGGGAATGCCAAATTCATCATGCAATTTTTGCAAGGGACCGGAGGCGCCGGCCCAGCGCGCGCCCGCGCCGGCGACAATCAACGGGCGTTCGGCGTTCGCGATGAGCTTTGCGGCGACAACCGCATCTCCGGCGGCGCACGAAGGATGGGAAATGGCCGGTGCTGCGCCCCCATTGTGCAGCGGCGCGCTCACTGGCTGCGCCAGCAATTCGACTGGAATGGTAAGGGCAACGGGGCCACGGCGCCCGGACTGGGCTGCCTTCGCCGCGGTCCAAACATATTCGCTCAATCGTTCGGCGCTCGGAACCGTGCGCGCCCATTTGGTAACGCCGGAGACAAGATCGTGTTTGTCCGCGTCCCATTCGGATTGAGATTCGGTCCAACTCGACGGCAGCCGTGCAATTAAAACGAGCACCGGCGAGCACGCGTGATAAGCAGAGGCAATTCCACACATCGCATTAGGCAGCCCCTGTTCGGCGATGATCAGCGCCACACCGAGCTTGCCCGAGACCCGTGCATAACCGTCCGCAGCTCCCACCGCCCCGGTTTCGTGCCGATTGGAAATAATGGACACGTCATTTTTCTGCAGCGCCGCCAACACATGAGTATGGGACGCCCCGGCAATGGCGAAGACCGACCGCACCCCGAGCGAGACAAGCGTGTCACAGACGAACTCGCCGCCCTTGCGCGTTGCTGACATTTCGAAGTTCCTTCTTTTGATCGGATCGTATTAGGTTCGCCGAAACACAAGAACAGTTTATACTCCCCTTGTACCTCAACCTAGTTAGGATCATCACCCGTGTTCATCGGCCGTGTCGCACTCGTCCTGACATTATTAGCCCTTGGTCTTGGCCCAGGGCACGCGTATGCGGAGAATGTCTTGAGGGTCGGCGTCTATGGTTTTCCTGTGGGCGAAGGCAATCCGTTTCGCTCGACCAGTGTTTCGGAGTCATACGTTTACGCAGCCATATACGACAGCCTGACGCAGATCGATCGAGACGGCACCGTGCTCCCCATGCTGGCGACGACATGGGAAGCGAACGACGCTATGACTTGGACCTTTAAGCTACAGCCTAACGTGACGTTTTCAAACGGCGCGCCATTCGATGCCGAATCCGTGGTGAAGGTCATTACTTATTTGATTTCGCCGGCCGCCCAATCGGACTCGATTGCGCGGGAGTTATCGATGCTGGACTCGGCTCGCGCCATCGACACGCTCACGGTAGAAATCAAAACCAAGGCGCCAGCGCTGATATTGCCGGCGCTACTTGCCGGAACGCGCATACCCGCGCCCTCCTATGTGGATCAGCTTATCGCCGACAGCATTGAAGGGTTGCCGGTGGGGACCGGCCCGTTCGCAGTTATCGCGTGGAATAGCGATCGAATTTATCTCGATTCGCACACAACGAGCTGGCGCGCGCCCAAGACTGACAAAATGGAATTCGTACTCGTGCCAGAACGAACGGCGCGCGTTCAAGCCACTATCAGCGGCAATCTGCATTTGGCCTTTGGTCTTGGCGCGGAAGATACGGTTCTACTGGAGCAATCCGGACACTCTTATCATTCCATGGACGCTGGCGGGGTTGTTGGCCTGTCATTCGTAAACGTCAAGGAAGGCCCGATCCAAAACCAAAAGGTCCGCCAAGCGCTCAACTATGCGGTCAACAAGCAAGCCTATATCGATGTCCTGCTCCACGGAATAACGCGGCCGGCATCGCAGGCAACACCATCGATCGCCTACGGCTTTGACCCCGAACTTGAACCCTACCCTTACGATCCGGATCGCGCGCGTGCATTGCTTGCAGACGCGGGCTACGCCAACGGATTCGATCTCGTCATGGAAGGGGTCATCGAAGGAAGCACCAGCGGCAGCGAAATCTGGCAATTCGTCGCGTCTCAACTAGCGCAAGTGGGCGTGAAGATGGAAATTCGCACGATTCCTATTTCCGAACTCATCCGCAAGGCCGTAAATGGCGGCTTTGCCGGCGCGGCGTTCGGCATGGATTTCGATACAAACCCGACGCTCGATGCCATGAGGCCGATCCCCATGCATTCATGCCTGCGCGCGGTTCCCTGGTATTGCGATCCAACCGTTGTTCCCTGGATCGAAGAGGCGCAAACCACGTTCGATCCCGAGCACCGTCTCACGCTTCTACGCAAAATTCTCAAGCGCTACCATGAGAGCCCGCCCATGTTGTATCTGCACGAGACTGTCCACTTCGAAGGACTCAACAAATCCGTCAGGAATTACGAACCTCGGACGAGCCTCGCCAACTATCATGAAATCGAGCTAGTGGATTGAACGCACCTATTCCGGGACAAATTGCGTATAGAAAAATAGAACCAATACCGCAAACACGGCCGCCGGCACCAACACCTGCACGGCCACTCGCCAAATACCAAAGATAGTTCCGTTTCCAAAGCCCAACTGCTCAACCATGGTTTGACGGCTCATGATCCAGCCTACGAAAAGCGCTGAAAGAATGCCACCAATGGGCAACAGAATGTTGGACGCCAAGGAATCAGCAATGTCGAAGATCGTGGCGGTCTTAAAACTTGTAAGCGCTTCAAGCGGATGCACACCGGCCAACCAGTTAAACGACAGGGCGCTGGGTATACCAACAACAAATATAAGTATGCCGGTGATGATGGCACCCTTGCGCCGCCCCAATGATCCGCGCTCCTCGACACGCGACACAACCACCTCTAAAAGCGAAATCGCTGACGTGAGCGCGGCCACAAACGCCAAAAAGAAGAAGGCGGCCGCCACGACAATACTGAGCGGCATTTGACCGAAGGCCACAGGAAGTGTGACGAACAGCAGCCCCGCACCCGCAGCAGGCTCCAAACCATACTGGAAGACGATGGGAAAGATAGCGAGCCCCGCGAGCAGCGCCACACTGGAATCAGAAAACGCAATGATCACGCTGGAACGTGGAATGCGCGCCTTATCATCGAGATAAGCACCGTACGTGATCATCAGCGCTGCGCCGACGCCTATGGAAAAGAACGCTTGGCCGACCGCACTAATCACAACCTCGATCGTGATTTTGGAAAAGTCAAAACTGAACAGAAATGAAATCGCTTGTGCCGAGTCACCAATTGAAAGGGACGTGAACACGATAATCAACAAAAGCGCAAAGAAGGTCGGCATCAAGATTTTGGACGCCGCCTCCACGCCATGTTGGATGCCGCGCGAGACGATGAACGTCGTGATAAAAATAAAGACCGCATGAAATAATATGATGAGCGGCCATTGTGTCAGGAAGCTGTCAAATGTTTGCCCCGACTGCTCGGCGCTAATGTTCACAAAAGTGCCCGCAAGTGCCTGGCCGAAATAATAGATAATCCAACCAGCGATCACGGAGTAATAGCTAAGGATTGTGAAAGAGGCGATGACGCCGATCCAGCCGGCAAATCCCCATAGTGTCGACGTGCCGTTTGCCTTGGCCATTGCACGGTAACTGCCGGGCGCAGACAAGCCCGCTTTACGGCCAAGAGAGAGCTCACCCATCATCGCGGGAAGCGCGATAAATATGACGGCAAGCAAATAGATCAAAACAAATGCGCCGCCGCCGTTTTCTCCGGCGGTAAATGGAAAGCGCCAGAAATTTCCAAGCCCCACAGCCGAACCGATCGCCGCCATCAGGAATCCAAAGTGCGACGACCAATGTTCGTGTTTGCTCGGTGCTCCGCTCGTCGCTGCCATTGTGTGCCTCTAGCATTTGGGTTCGTGATAGGTGCTGCCTACCCACCGTCTCGCAGTTCTTAGTCTAGCTGAGTCGGGCACGTACGCCCACTTTTCGGCAATTTTTTGGACGTCTTGCTCGCCAACGCCTAGCCGTCATGGTTCATTTGCCGTAAGACACGAGGTGAAGAATAGGGGACCAACACATGACCATATCCGTTGAGGGCTGCCGCGCGCTGGTCACAGGGTCCAATCAGGGAATCGGTTTGGGCTTTGTCAAAGTGTTGCTTGAACGTGGGGCGGCTCACGTCTACGCAACGGCGCGCCGGCCGGAAACACTTGAGGACTTGGCTGCGCTCGATCCAGAGCGCGTAACTACGCTGACCCTCGACGTCACCAATGCCGCACAGCGCGAAGCCGCAGCGGCGGTCGCGGGCGATATTAATTTGCTCATCAACAATGCGGGTATTCCCGGCGACGAAGACATGAAGGAGCGGCAGTTTCTTGCTGCCGCCTCGCTTGAAGACGCGCGCCAGGTCATGGAAACCGACTGCTTTGCGCAAGCCGAAATGGTCCGCGCGCTACTGCCTGCGCTCGAAGCACAAGCGCCCTCGGCCGTCATCAATATTCTGTCGATCGGGGCGCTCTTTTGCCTGCCATCCTATGCGTCCTACTGCGCGGCGAAATCGGCGGCTGCCATTATGACTAAAGGCATTCGGACCGAACTTGTCCACCGTAATATTTTCGTGGCTGGCGTCTTTACCGCCGGCGTTGATACGCGCATGGCAGAAAAGAACCAAAATGAAAAAATTTCACCGGTTGAACATGCGCATGACGTGCTCGATGCCGTTGCCAATGGCGTGGAGGACATTTTTGCCGGCATTGGCGCAGACGACGCTCGCGATGCCATAAGAGCCGACGACAAAGCTTTTGAGCGCAGGCAGACCGAACGCTTTTATTCCAATCCCTTAGGCTAGATCTGGGGCTAGATCTGGGGCTAGATCAGGGGCTAGACCGAGCTCCTAAGTCAATCCGAACTGAGATTTGAACAATGTTTAAGAAAATTCTACTTGGGCTTCTTGTCTTACTGATCGTTGGCGTCGGCGTCATTTACGTAATGTTACCGCCGGTCAATATTCCACTCGCCATGTTCCGCGGCGGCGTAGAGCCTGACGAAGAACAGTTGGGCCAACGCGTTGTGGTACCCGATGGATTTCGCTTTACCCTTTTTGCAACGGGGCTTGGAAGCGCGCGGATGATGCGCGTGACCGAGACCGGCGATCTACTTGTTTCTTCACGGGGTAATGGGCAGATCTACTTGCTTTACAAGGACGAAGACGGCGACGGAAAGACAGACGGCAAAGAGATCCTTATTGGCAGAGTAGACGACGAAGATATTCGCGCTTCCGAGCTTAACGCGCCGACGGGATTGGAGCTCCATGACGGCTGGCTTTACGTGGGCGAGAAAGACGCAATCGGCCGCATTCGATTTGACGCCAATGCACGCTCCACAAGTGGTAACTATGAGAGATTCGTGACCAGCCTTCCCGGCGACGGCAACCATAGCAGCAAGACCATTCGAATCGGCTCCGACGGCTGGATCTATATGAATGTGGGATCTAGCTGCAACGTCTGTGAAGAAGAAGACGAGCGCCGCGCCACTATGATGCGCATCAGTCTTGACGGCGAGACGCAGGAAATCTACGCCACCGGATTGCGCAATTCCGTCGGTTTCGATTGGTCTCCCCGGGACGGCGCGCTCTATGCGACCGACAATGGCCGCGACCTATTGGGCGATGACTATCCGGTAGAAGAACTTAATCGCATCGAAGAGGGCGGATTCTACGGCTGGCCCTACGCTAACGACTTTGGAGATGCCGATCCCGACTTTGGTGAAGGCAATGAAGACAAAGTAGCCGCGTCGATCAGCCCTGCTCACGGCTTTAGAGCGCACAACGCAACTTTGGGATTTACGTTCTTACGCCACGGCCGCTATCGGGACTCCTTCCACAACGACGCCATCGTCGCCCTGCACGGTTCCTGGAATCGTAGCGAAAAGGACGGATACAAAGTGGTCCGTTTGGAATGGTCAGAAGACGGATCGATTACGGAAACCGATTTCGTAACCGGGCTGATGGTTGATAGCAATGTCATCGGTCGGCCGGTAGACGTCGTCGAAAGTGAAGCCGGCAAAATCTTTATTTCGGATGACTTCAGCGGTGCGGTCTATCGAGTCGTCTATGGCGAGGAGGGCGGCTCCGACGCAACTGTCGATGCCCAAGAGATTATTTTGCTGGCTGCACTTCCCGAATTTTCAGAGGAAGAAGTTACCCGCGGCGAATCGCTGTATGCAGCAAATGACTGCGCGTCTTGTCATGGCGCAGTAGGAGATAGCCAAGAAGCCGTGCCGATCGTCAGCTTGAGCACCGAATATGATTTGGATTCGCTGGCAGATTTGCTTACCACACCGCCGTCATCCATGCCGGCGGCGCTATTGACCAACGAAGAGCTTGTAGAACTTGCCGCTTATCTATTTTCAAAGTCATGAGAGTATCGGCAAAGGCGCGCGACTGTGACTGATCCGACGACGGAAGAAGATCAGACCCGTGATCTACTGCGCCAGGCCATTGCCTTTCACCAGGAAGGTCAGCTTGCGGAGGCAGACGACCAATACAGCCGCGTGCTTGAAGCCGAACCGACAAATCCGCAAGCATTGCGGTTGCGCGGCATCTTGGCGCGCCAGCGCGGAGACATATTGGGATCGCTTGAAGACTTAAAGGCAGCTATCGAAACGACGCCGGATGATGCCGATGCGTTGTGCGAATTGGCACTCAGCTACATGGAAGCCGGCGAACTGACCCCGGCAGTTGCCGCCTTGCGTGATGCTATCGATGCGGATCCGGGCTCCCATAAAGCGCTCGCCAACCTAGGGGCGCTCCTTCAGTACCGGGGCCATATCGACGAAGCGATTGACACTCATCGGCGCGCACTCGTTTTAGAGCCCGAAGACTTGGAAGTACGCAGCAACTTGGCCAAAGCATTGGCGGATGCGGGCCGGGGAGAGGAGGCGATTTCAGAGGCGGATGAGACATTGTCGCGGTCGGGACAGCATCCAATGGCACTTACCAACAAGGGAAGTGTGCTCTGCGACGTCGAACGCTTCGATGAAGCCGTTTCTGTTCTAGAACGCGCAATTTCAATTGATCCCAACAACGAGGTGGCCCAGATCAATCTGGGTGTCGCTCGGCTTTCCCTCGGTCAGATCGAGGACGCCGCAGCCGCCTTGCAGCGTGCCGTAACGATCAATCCCCATAACGCCCGCGGTGTCGCCGACCTTGCAAATGTTTTGTCTTCGACCGGTGACAGCGCAAGAGCTCTCTCATTGTGTGAAACGTTTTTGGCCCAACATCCCGGTGAACGCATGGTGGTGGCATCTTATGCCTATGCGCTGCGCGATGCCGGCCGCGACGACGAGGCGCGCGCGTTGTTCGATTTCGATCGCTTTGTTCGAGTCACAGACTTAGAACCTCCGAAAGAATGCGACTCGATCGAAGACCTCAATGAAGCGCTTTCTAAAATCATCGAAAATCATTCCTCCCTTGTCCCCAACCCTCTGAGCAAAGCAACTCATGGGGGGAGCCAGACCGGTGAACTGGATTTAGAGGATGATAATGCGCTCACTGCATTTGAAACGATGATTGGCGAAGCCATTGTAGAATCGGCAGCCGCATTTCGGGCCAGCGGCGCGGCGCGGCACACGTTACTGACCGATCCACCGGATGCTTGGACGCTGCGCGTTTGGGGAACACTTCTAGCGAGCGGGGGACACCAAACGCCACATATTCACCCCTTGGGGTGGCTGAGCGGCGTTTACTATGTCCAATTGCCTAAAGACATGACAGCAAAAGGGGCAAACGCAGGTTGGCTTGAGTTCGGCGCACCGCCTGCGCGCTACCGCGTGACGGCAGAGCCCGAGCGACGCGCGATCGAGCCGAAAGCCGGGCGACTCGTTCTCTTCCCCTCCTATTTCTATCACCAGACCATTCCATTTACGTCGACTGAACCACGGCTCAGCATCGCCTTCGACGTCATGCCGACACGCTTGTTGAAACCGTAACCTGGGCGCTCCGTAAGCGGACGGATTAGGATTTCTGGAGCATCGTGAATATGCCTGAAAAGTCGAGACCGGCGTGACCGGCATCGGCAAACGCTTGATAGAGCTCTAGGGCGTGGTCGCCCAGAGGCGTAGCAGCGCCTTCAGATTGAGCGGCCTCATGAGCGAGCTTTAAGTCTTTGAGCATCATCGCCGCGCTGAAACCCGGCCGGTATTCCCGATTCGCAGGCGATGAAGGCAGTGGGCCGGGAACCGGACAATAGCTCGTTAGTGACCAGCATTGACCTGACGCCGTCGACGCGATGTCGAACAATTTTTGGCGGTCAAGGCCCAACTTGTCGGCTAGAACGAAAGCTTCGCTCGTGCCGATCATGGAAATGGCGAGCAGCATATTGTTGCAAATCTTTGCCGCTTGTCCGTTGCCCGCAGCCCCAGCATGAAAAATATTCTTGCCCATTTTTTGGAGCCAAGACCGTGCCGCGCGAAATGCCTCTTCCGAGCCGCCGACCATGAAGGTCAGGGTGCCTGTTTCCGCGGCCAACACGCCGCCCGAAACCGGCGCATCAACCATCAGGGTGCCCTGCGCGGTGGCAACTGAGATGACTTCGCGGGCTGTGGCAACATCAATCGTCGAGCAGTCAATACACAACGTGTCGTTCCCGGCTTTTGCAAGGACACCGTCGTCCCCCAGATAAACATCGCGCACGTGATTGCCGGCCGGTAGCATCGTGATAACCACGTCCACATTAGTCGCGGCTTCAGAAATATTTGCGGCAACATGCGCCCCGTGAGCGGCGATAGAGTCGCGCGCCTCGGGAACGAGATCGAACGCCTTGAGCTCTACCCCCGCCTTCAAGAGGTTGCGCGCCATTGGACCGCCCATGTTACCCAGGCCGATAAATGCGATGCTGGTCATGGAGTCGACTCCTCATGGTCAAAAATCAAACTCAAGATCATCGTCGCCGAGAGGCTCGAAGTACTTATCGATGTCTTGCGAAGATATGTCTTCCAGCCGGCTGGGCTGCCACTTGGGCTTTTGATCCTTATCGATGACGGCGGCGCGCACGCCTTCGAAAAAATCGTGGCCCTTCATAACGCGGCTGGTCAATCGAAATTCGAGCTGCATCGCCTCGCGAAACGACAGGGAGCGGCCCTCACGCAATTGGCGATGAGTAATTTTGAGGGCAGTGGGAGATTTGGTGCGCAGACCGTCGAGTTCCGTTTGCGCCCAACGTGTATCCTCGTTTCCGAGATTTGCCACTATGGCTTCGACCGATTCGCCTGAAAACAAACGGTCTATCTGACTTTGAATGACTGCGAGCGCGCTGTCACCGGGGAGCTGCGCCGCGGCGGTAAGTGTTGCCTCAATATCGCTGCTGTCGCTAAGCGATTGAACGAGGGAAATGTGCTGGCCACTGGGGACATAGTGTGTCGCGATTTGGGCATGGACTGCATCCGCAGCTTTTACTCGTGCGCCGGTCAATCCCAAATACATGCCAAGTTCACCTGCAAGTCTTGGCAAAAAATAGGTGCCACCGACATCAGGAAAAAGACCGATTCCCGTTTCAGGCATGGCAAACAACGTCCGGTCGCCTGCGATCCGATGACTGCCGTGAATGGAAACGCCAACACCGCCCCCCATGGTGATCCCATCAATGATTGCGATAAACGGCTTTGGAAATTCCTTGATCAGTGTATTGAGTCGGTACTCGTCGCGGTAAAAATCCATGACATAAGAGGAGCCGGCACGGCCGGACTCGTAAAGCGCGCGAATGTCGCCACCTGAACAAAAGGCGCGGTCGTCCGCACCCATAATAACAACGGCCTTGACCTCTAGGTCGTCTGTCCACTGACGAAGCTGTTCTGTTATCGCAAGACACATGTTCCGCGTCAAAGCGTTCAAGGCGTCGGGCCTATAGAGTGTGATGAGACCGAGCTTGCCTTGCCGCTCGAATAAGAGATCCGCTGGATCTGTCATGGGTGCAGCATTTCCCGCGCAATGATCACGCGCATGATTTCGTTGGTGCCTTCTAGGATTTGATGGACTCGAACGTCGCGCAAATGACGCTCCAGGGGATAGTCGCGCAAATAGCCATAACCACCATGAATTTGAAGCGCTTGATTGACTACGTCAAAGCCGACATCGGTCATGAACCGCTTGGCCATAGCACAATGCTGAGTGGCATCGGGTGAGCCTGCGTCTAGCTTTGCCGCGGCTTGATAGAGCAGCAATCGAGCGGCCTCAAGTTCGGTTGCCATATCGGCGACCTTAAACTGCAGCGCTTGGAACTCTTTCAGCTTGCGCCCGAACTGTTGGCGCTCATCCATGTAGGTGAGCGCGGCATCGAGTGCGGCTTGCGCTGTGCCGAGCGAACAAGCACCGATATTGATACGGCCCCCGTCAAGCCCCCTCATGGCGATGGTAAATCCTTCGCCCTCCGCGCCCAGACGATTGGCGACAGGCACTTTGCAGTTTTCAAAGATGACTTGTGCTGTCGGCTGAGAGCGCCAGCCGAGTTTTCGCTCCAGTGCGCCGAAACTTAAGCCCGGACGATCTTTTTCGACGACCAGACATGAAATGCCCTTCGGCCCGTCTCCGCCCGTGCGGACCATACAGACATAAACGTCAGACACACCAGCGCCAGAAATGAACGCCTTTGTTCCATTCAAAACGTAATCGTCGCCGTCGCGAACCGCTTTGGTATTGAGCGAGGCCGCATCAGAGCCGGACCCCGGCTCCGTCAAACAATAACTTGCAAGATTAGACATCGTGCAGAGATCGGGTAGCCAACTGCGGCGCTGCTCGTCCGAGCCAAACCGATCGATCATCCACGACGCCATGTTGTGGATCGAAATAAACGCAGCCGTCGACGTGCAGCCGGCAGATAGCGCTTCAAACAGAAGCGCCGCATCGAGGCGCGTCAAACCGGAACCGCCACTATCTGGCCTGACATAAATGCCGGCGAAGCCAAGTGCGACGGCCCGTCTGAAGACATCGATGGGAAAAGTTCCGTTTTCGTCCCAGTCCGCCGCATGGGGCGCCAGTTCGTCGCGCGCAAACTGTCGCGCCATTTCTTGAATTGCGATTTGATCGGTCGTGAGCTCGAAGTCCATAAGTGGCCTCATTCCCCATGGTCAATGTTGAACAGTATCGCGCCGCGTTTTACTGGTATAGCAAAAGACGTGGTGTCCGCCTATCGACTTGATGCGGTCGCAAAAATAAAACTATATGTGTCGAGAACAGGCGATCGCCTAAAGATCATTCACTACCATGTGATGGCATAAAATAAGTTACTGTGATCATCAGTCCAAAGAGGACCTGGTGCCGCCGCAGAAAGAGTTTGCCAGCGTTGATCGTCGAGCAGCGGTTGAAGCGCTGAGCGGTTTTTTGCCAAAACGATCCATTTGGAGGGAGTTCGAACGATGAGGTCGCGTAGCGTATCGGGATCCTGCTCCAATGTATGGTGCTGGAATAGACTTTCGAGTTTCAGTGCTCCGGATATAGCGGAGACTTGAGGCACCAGATCCAGAAACCGACTTGAGACATGAAGTATGATGATTCCGTCAGTATTGATTTTCTTCGCATAAAGTTCGAATGCTTCTTGCGTGATGAGGTGAATCGGAATGGAGTCAGAACTGAAAGCATCCAGAATTAACAAATCGAATTTGTCATCCTGTTCAAGCTCCAATGAAAGACGCGCGTCGCCAATTACGACTGTCGTGTCCTGCGCGCATTCGGTCATATAGCGAAAGTAACGATCATCTCGAGCAATCTCTTCGACAAGCGGATCAATTTCATAGTAAGTCCAGGTCTGATCTGATTTTCGATAGCAAGATGTTGCCCCCACACCAAGGCCTACGACGCCAACACTTTTTATCCGACTTGATGAGCTCATGGCATCAAAGAATTGGCCTAGCGGTCCGCCGGAATAATAGTAGTTGATAGGCTCATTCCAGCGTTTGGGATCAACATATTGCGCACCGTGAATCGTCGTGCCGTGACGCAATAGTCTGACCGAACCGCCTTCGTCTAAAGTGACGCGATAAGCGCCAAAAAAGCTGCGCTCTTTTAACAGCACCTCATTGTTGGTCATAAAAGAATAAAGAGACGCACACCCGATAAACAATGACGCGATGCCGAGAGCAAATCGTGGCGGTCGTTCATGGAAGCTATATACGACTAAGCTACCGACAACTAAAATTCCGACGACCGTAGGCAGTCGAATTGCTTCAGGCAACAAAGCGATGAGTTGTGGAGCGACAAGAAACACTGCAACCACTAGAACCGGCAAAAGAATATCTCGCGACTGTAGTTTTTTGTTAGCAGCTCCCGCCCATGGTGCGACAGCACAAACTGCAATTACCGCCAAAGCATATTCGTAAACACCGTTGAACAAAACGGGCGCAATAAGCGCGTTGAAAACACCTCCAAGCATACCGCCGAACGACATGCATAGATAAAACTGAGTTAAATGCTCAGCCTCTGGTCGTTCTCTGGCAAGCTCGCCGTGGCAAACCATGGCCACTACAAAGAATGCAATTAAATTGAAACCAAGGCCCAACCAAGAATTGCCGATATATTCGGCCGACATGACCGCGATGATGACGACAAGAGCAGGCTGGAGCCGAACGTAAACCCGATGGGGAATCAATTGCCTGCGGGCAAAAACTAAAATGAAGCTCAACAAATAGAGCGCCAGCGGAATAACCCATAGCAAGGGGGCTGAGGCAACATCGGAAGTGATGAATGTCGTCAGACCCAAAAGCAAGCTCGATGGAGCAAATGCCAGAAGCGTCCAGCGCCGGCGCTTGGACCACGTCACTGAAGTGGCTGAGGTTATCCTCGATTTAGATCGCTCGGTTAGCTCTGAACCAGACCGCCAAACCACCAGACCACATAAGAGAATCAGGAGTCCGAGGAGCACATAACCGATTGTCCAGAACGCGCTTTGATCTTGCAGCCGGAGGGCAGGTTCCAATAAAATCGGGTATCCCAGCAAGGCAATCATGCTGCCGATATTACTTGAGCTATAAAGAAAATAGGGGTCCGCCGCACTTTGATGCCCGGACAAAGAGAACCATCGCTGCAAAAGCGGCGCAGTTGCGGATAAGGCAAAGAACGGTGCACCAATGCTCATGGTGTAATAACTGATGAGCCAGAGAACAGGAGCACCGTCAATCGAGGGAGAAACTCCTTTTGCTACGGCGACAGGTAGCGCGATTAAGCCAAACGCAATGACGCATAGATGCGTAAGAACTTGGCGGCGTAGTAATAGCGAACGACTGATGAAATGAGTGTAGGCATAACCGGCCAAAAGTACGGTTTGGAAAAATAGCATCGCCGTCGTCCAGACCGACGGCGCACCGCCCAACAGCGGCAACGTCATCTTGGCGAACATCGGCTGCACCCAAAACAAAAGAAAAGCACTCAAGAAAATTGTGGTTGCGTAAAGCAGTTGCGTCGCCGACGACGTCAAGACGCGAGGGGATCGAAGTTGAAGTGGCGCGGACTCGGTCATCTGTGCTGATCTACGACTTGTAGACAAAGCTAGATGCTAGCGCTGCGCGTATAATAAACCGTTAAGTCTATCTCCGAACCCTAGGTGCAATGGACTACTTACAGTCTTATGAAATAACTGCCAGCTCAGAAACCCGGACATAGTCGGTCTTACCCGTTGCAAGTACCGGCACTTTGTCGACCTGCCGTATTTCCCGGGGCAGCATGATTTCAGCGATGCCGTTGCCCTTAGCGTAGTGCTGCAGATCGCTGCGGTCAGCACCGGTATGATCCGTGACGAGAATGAGTTTCTCGCCCTTCTTGGCATCGGGAACGCTCACCACTGCATGGGTCGCGCCCTGCCAAAGTTCATTCACGAAACCTTCGACGGCACTGAGCGATACCATTTCGCCGGCAATTTTGGCAAAGCGCTTGGCGCGCCCTTGAATTTTGACATAGCCGTGCTCGTCGACCGTGACGATATCGCCGGTGTCGTACCAGCCGCCGGCGGGAGGCTGCAGCGTACCCGGTCTGTCGGCCTTCAAATAGCCCAGCATGATGTTGGGCCCGCGCACAATCAAGCGCCCGCCTTCTTCAATACCGGGCATGGGCTCGAGCTTGTAATCGATCCCGGGCAACAGACGACCAACCGTACCCGCTTTGAAATGCATAGGCGTATTAGTCGAGAGCGCCGGCGAGGTTTCCGTCGCGCCATAACCTTCAAGGATACGAATGCCGAATTTCTCTGCCCAAGTCAGGCGGGTCTCATCCTTGACCTTTTCTGCGCCGGCAAAAATGTAACGCACGCTGTAAAAGTCATACGGATGAGCAACGCGCGCATATCCGGACAAAAACGTGTCGGTGCCGAACATAATCGTCGCATTGCAATCGTAAACCAGCGCCGGAACGATCCGATAGTGAAGCGGCGAGGGGTACATGAAAGCCTTGATGCCTGTAAAGACGGGCAACAATGTGCCGCCGGTCAGGCCAAACGAATGAAACACCGGCAACGCGTTAAACACCGTGTCTGTCGGATTGAAGTCGACCCGCGAGGCCAACTGATAACGGTTCGCTAAAAGGTTGGCGTGACTCAACACGACGCCTTTCGGGGCGCCTTCAGATCCAGAGGCAAACAGAACAACCGCTGGATCGTTTGGCTGGACTTCATTGCGCCGATGAACCAGCCGGGGCGCCTTCGATTTGATCAGTCCCCAGAGTTTCTTCAAAGGTGTCAATCCATCGCGCAGATCTTCTAAATAGACGATTCTCGCCGACTTCTCGAGCTCCTCGACTGTAGGCTCCAGCCGCGCCAACTCGATGAAGCGGCGCGAGGTCAAGATCGTGCCGATTTCAGCGACTTCGCATGCCAGTTTCATATTGCGCAACCCAGTGGAGAAGTTGAGCATCGCAGGTACGCGTCCATAGGCTTGCAAGCTAAAGAACGTGACAACGACACCCACAGAATTGGGCAACATGACGCCGACTTTTTCTTGAGCGCTTGTGATCTGGCTGATCTCGCCGCCCAATATGATCGCGCCCTGAATCAAGCGCTTGTACGACATTGGCTTGCGCTCAATGTCTTCGAGGATGACATGGCGAGAGCCATGAACGTCGCGTGCATCGACTAGGGAGTCAAAAAGCGTTTGCTGATAGTCACAGGTCTCGAAAATAAGATCTGACATGACGTCATACAATCGATTGCCGGCAACTTGGCGACGGGCGCGGCCAAAGACATCATCCGGCATATCGAATTTGCGCGGTTCCAAAATCGTAATTGTGACTTTGGGAAACCAACGGATCCGCAATTTGCCGCGCAATCGCGAGAACGGCGTGAATTGTGCGCCGTCGATCCGGATCGGCATGACTTGCGCTTCGCTTTTGTCGGCAACGAGTCCAGGGCCCTCATAGATTTTCATCAATGCGCCGGTCACTGTGATGCGGCCTTCCGGAAAAATGACACACTTGCGACCTTCTTTCACCGCCTTGATCAAGGCTTTGGTCGCCATGGGATTGGTTGGATCAATCGGAAACGCATCGATGAGGTTTAGAAACGGCTTCACCCACCATTGGCGCGCAATGAAGGTGTTTATGGCAAAGGTTGGCTTGTCGGGAAGAAAGGCGGCGAGCAAGAGCCCATCGACGAATGAGACATGATTGACGATGACGACCGCCTTGTCGCCTGCATTCCTGTAGTGCTCAACACCTTTGATCTCGACCCGGTAGACGAGCTTAAACAGTGAGACGAGCATCGCTTTGATCAGGGCGTCAGGTAACAAACCACATATGTAAATTGCAACGACCGCATTTAGGAGCGCCACGGTAAGAAAAATGTCCGGTACCGAGAATCCAAGATTGAGCAAAATGACCGAGCCGACAGCGCTGATAAACATGAAAGCCGCGCCAACAATATTGTTGGCCGCGATGGTACGGCCCCGCTGTTCTTCGTCGCTACGGCTTTGCAACAACGCAAAGAGCGGTACAACATAGGTTCCGCCGCAAACAGCGATAGCTAGCAAGTCAAATAGAATGCGCCAGCTGCCGGACTGACTCAGAAAACTCGCAACGCCGATCAATTCGCCGCCGACCGGCGCTGATCTATTTGTCGCGAAATAAAAATCGAGAATGAAGATTGTGAGGCCGATGGCACTCAACGGAACGGTCTTGGCCGTAACCTCGCCTTTGAGCAGCTTGTTGATCGTAAGCGAACCGATCGCAATGCCGACCGAGAACGTGGTTAAAAACAAAGTGAAGACTTCTTGGTTGGCACCCAAATTGTCTTTCACAAGATTTGGAAATTGAGCCAGGAACGTGGCGCCCACGAGCCAGAACCAGGAAATGCCCAGGATCGTCAGAAAAACGACGCGTGACGAGCGCACCAATTGAATCAGGCGATAAGTTTCGCTGACAAAATTGTAATTAATCGGCAAGTGGGGCGCTGGCGGTTCAGCGCGCGGAATGGACCGGCTGGCGACCCACCCAGCGACAGCGAGGACGACAATCGTCACAGAAACGATGGCAGTGCCGCCACTTGTCAAAATCAAAAGGCCGCCGGCAATCGTGCCAATGAGAATGGCTAGAAATGTTCCCGCTTCAATCAGCCCATTGCCGCCAACAAGTTCGTCTTGGCGGAGATGCGTCGGCAAAATACCGTACTTGATGGGGCCGAAGAAGGATGACTGCGCGCCCATGAGAAATAGTACGACAATCAAGAAGTAGGCATTGCCCAATATCAATCCCAATGCGCCCAACCCCATAATACCGATTTCGGCAAACTTTATGGTTCTGAACAGGCCGGACTTTTCGAATTTGTCAGCGAATTGGCCCGCGGTCGCGGAAAACAAAAAGAACGGCAAGATAAAAATGTCAGCCGCAACGGTAATCAAGATCTGACCATTTATGCTTGCCTGCTCGGCCAGGCGAAAGGCGATCAGCATCACCAGTGCATTCTTGAAAAAGTTGTCGTTCGCAGCGCCCAAGAATTGGGTCACGAACAGTGGAAAGAAGCGGCGTGTTTTCAGAAGATCTAATTCACTGTTCGCCATGGTCTTGCACTCGCATCCAATTTGAAAACTCAATAAGGGTTACTGATTTGGCTGAAATTTGCCGTGCTGCAGGAAAGAGTAAGTCGCTAGAATTGTTTGGGGGTGATTATTGATGGTCCAATGAATGTCGTCGATCAACAAGAAATCATCCGTCCCTGGCAATAGAGTTTCAGACACGCGGATCAACCCATCATCATCGCCTTCCAGAAGAGGGTTGTAGCCGCCCTTGTCGCCACGTCCACCTGCAATTATGCCGATTTCCAAATCTGCCAATGGTATGCGGCGTGCGCGGTTTGGCAGGACATCTTCGCCGGTATCGGTTAATAGAAAATCATACAAGGGAACGTCGCGTAAAAGTTCAGCGGCGCGGGCGCCGCCATTGGGAGGTGCAATCATCACCATGCGGTCGAACTTCAGATCCAAGTCACGCACCGACGGGCGGCTTAGGAGCTCCCCTACGACGGGTCCGCCCAGACTGTAAGTAACAAACGAAACAGTCTCGATTCCTTTCAGGCGCAATAATACGTGTTCCAAATCATCGGCATGGTCGGCAAAGCTTTGACGTGAGCTGGGATATGCAATGGAAATGGTCATGAGACCTGCCTGGCTGAGTGCACGTTCGAGATCGGAAACCGTGTGGCGCGCGCCGCCCAATCCATGAACCAGGATCACCAAATTCGAACCGGACCATTTGAGATTTAGACGTTCGCGCTCGCCCTCAAAGTGAGCCCGGCAGTCTTCATAAGACCCCCACGCGCGCCTGACATTGTTGCTGTCGAGAAGCCGCGCGTGGCCCGTATAGACGTGCTCCTGAATGCGCCACCCGGCATGGACAAAAATGTCCGACCAAAGTTGTTTGCCGCCAAGCGTCCGCAACGGCAAATTTGGCGGCGGCACCGAGTCGGTGACCCGCGAGAGCGCCACAAAGAAAGGAAGAGCGATCAAAAGGACCAGGCTTGCTCGAAAGAGAATTGAGCCCAGAGGCAGTCCTTGGATCTGTTTTATTAGCTCAAACATTTGCCGTTGCCTTCTCCAAACTCACATCCAGGCCCGTGACGTAGTTGATCACGAGCGATCGAGTCATATCTTTGACTGAGCGATCCGTTATGACGTCGAGTTTGCCATTGCCCGCAAGCGACCAAATGCCGTGAAACGCCGACCACAACACACGCGCCGCCTCGCGGTGCTTTGCCGTGGCTCCGCCTTTGAACATGGGTGCCAGAGCTTGTTCGATAACGCCCAAAAGCTGATTGACTTTTTGGTGAAACCAGTCGGGCAATGGGTCATCGCTGGAGCTTTGATGTTCTATGACCATCGTCCAAAGGTTGAGATTCCGTCCGACAAATTCTATGTAGCCATCAGCAAGCTTGAGTAAGTCCTCAATCGGATCGCCGGTAAATCGAAGTGCCGACATGTGGTCGTACATGGCGTCCAATGTCGATGCGTTCACTTTCAAAACGAGTTCGTCAAAGTTGGCAAACATGTTGTAAAGCGTGCCCGGCGAATAGCCGATCCGCTCGGCGACATTGCGTGCCGTTAGACTGGAGTCAAGAATTAATTGAACGTCGTTTATTTAATTCAAGAGAGGCGTAAGAGACGTCCTGCAGACGAACCGATCGAGGCATCAAAACCTCAATAATCGTGAGAATACGGTCGCCGCGAGAAAGTAGGGCCGCTCGTCTCGCGCCCGCCCTTTGGCAGGGTGGCTTGTTTTGGTTGTTCGGCCGTATCCGCTCAGACAGGTTTGAAGCCGAAGCCAGCACCATGGAGGAATCCCCATGTCGTCATCCATCAAACCCGCCGGCTATGCCGCATTCGTGTTCTTCGCCGCCTTGGCGACCCATTGCGCCAACGCCTTTTATTTCGAGCCGACATATTTAGGATTTGTGGAGCCTTCTGACTACGCCGACATGACCAAGATTAAGGCTGCGCTTGGAAACTGGTTCTGGTGGTTTAGCGGCCTGGCACATCTGGCATCGGGCTTTGTTTTTCCAATTATCGGGCTTGGTGTCTATGGCGTGTTCAAAGACAGGCGTCCCGTCGCCGCTCAAATAGCTTTGGTGGCGGCGCTACTAGCAGGTGTTGGCTACCTCACGGTCGGGATCAATGACGTGCCGGGAACCAGACTCAAACTCTTGCTCATGCAGTTTAGTCCGGGCAGCAATGCACAATTCCTAATAGCAACCTCCTATATGAGGAATATGGCCGTCATATTCGGCGTCAGCATGACTGGTTGGTTTGCCCTTCAACTAAGCTGGTGCATCTTGCGCACCGATCATATGTCAAAAGTATTTGGCTATTACGGATTGCTTGCAGCTCTGTCAGGCCTTGGCATGTTCTTTACATTTACTCCTTATTTGCCCCTACAAGCGATTTGGGCCCTATGGCTTGGTATTTTTTTGTTGCGCGCATCTGATTAAACGCCTCCCGTTTACAATTGGAACAACATTCAACAAAATGTGCTCAACGAAACAGCGGCTCAAGGCTTCTAGCTGCAACAAGGAACTTGTCGAGAGCATCTTGATCTATGGTCAAAGCGTATAGACCCTTTTTGCTTGCCGTTCATAAATACGTCGGACTAATCCTTGGCGTCCTGATTACGCTCATTGCAGTGTCCGGCTCAATTGTAGTTTACAAGCCAGAAATTGAAGGAGCACTCGCACCGGACCTTTACTATGTCGAGCCTGGTCCGAAGGTGGCGTCGCTAAAGGAAGTCGTGGAGTCGACCCTTGCGGCCTATCCTGAGCGGCGGCCGGTTTACCTTGCTCTAAACGACGGGCACCCCGGCAGGACCTACCAATTCGACGTTCACAAAGAAGGGGAAAGGGACATAAGTGTCTTTGTTAATCCGTACACAGCCGAAGTCATTGGCGCTCGCTCCGGATCGACATTGATCTCCGTTATTAGAAATCTTCATGTCAACCTTCTCATGGGGTCTTACGGCATTATTCTAGTAGGCCTAGTTTCAATCGCCATGTTGGTGACTTTTTTTGTCGGCTTGATTCTTTGGTGGCCTTCCAAATCTTCGCTTAAGCGCTCCCTTACGCTATCTTGGCGATTTGGATTTGAACGTTTTTTGCGCGACCTACACAATGTAAGCGGAATATATTTACTACTAGTGACGTTCGTACTAACCTTTACCGGAACCGCGATAGTTTTTCCAAACGTAACAAAAGCAGCATTCAAACTTGTTGTCCCAGGTGGATATCAAGTATTTCAGAAAAGCCCTCAATCACAGCCACTACCGGACGGGCGACGCATTTCAGTCGCCCAAGCAGTGCAGGTGGTACGCAACGCAGTCCCAGAGAAAAAAGTCGAGCAGGTCTGGGGGCCTTATGGACCACGGGGAAACTACATTGTTGGAACTGCACCGAAGGGCGCCCTGATTCAAGCACCTCATCAGGTTTTGCTAGTGGATCAGTATTCCGGAGACATTCTACGCGGTCCAACGACAGCCGATCCAAATGTCGTGGATCAGTTTTTCAACGGATGGGTCGATCCTCTACATACTGGCGCCGCATTTGGGGAACTTGGACGATTCATAGCGTTCATAGGGGGCCTTGCCCTGCCGGTTCTTTTTGGGTCCGGCACATATATGTGGTATCGACGCCGCCAACGAAGCTGATAACTGGAAGCCGATGCTCTCGCGGATCTCGGCTTTTTGTTTGATAGATTAAGGCTAAACTTTGGGTAGCCAAGCGCGACTTGCAACATGAGCTCATAAGCTATTTCTACTTCTCAACCGCGAACAACGAGCCGGCAACACGCTATAACCTCTGAGGTCTGTTAACTCCAGCTCAACGTCTTTGCATGCTAACTCGCGTAACCGATATTCGACCTTCAACCATTGGACCTTCAGCGTGAGCCCGACGAAGAGCCTCAATATCGCGATGCTGACGACGTTCTATCCGCCTTATAGTTTTGGGGGGGACGCACTCGGCGTACAGCGGCTTGCGACAGCGATTGCCGCCCGAGGCCATAACGTAACTGTTATCCACGACATTGATGCCTACAAGACACTCGCGCCTTCCATGCCGGCATCTCAAAATGCAACAGACGACATCAAAGTCATCGGGCTCAGCAGCACTATGGGTATGTTATCGAATTTTTTGACCCATCAATTGGGTCGACCAGTGATTCACGGGCGAAAATTGCAAGAGATCCTCACGCCCGGCGCGTTCGACATTATTTGGTATCATAATGTTTCCCTCGTCGGTGGCCCTGGTCTGCTTGCCCTGGGAGGTGGTCTCAAGGTTTATGAAGCTCACGAGCATTGGCTGGTTTGTCCAACCCATGTCTTGTGGCGCTACGATCGCGAGTTGTGCGACGGGCGGCGATGTATTCGCTGCACTATGAGTTACCGGCGTCCACCGCAACTTTGGCGCTATACGAACATGCTTAATCGGCAGCTGGAGCAGGTCGACACATTCATCGCAAAGAGCGAGTTCAGCCGCAACAAGCACAAAGAATTTGGCTTCCCTAAGGACATGGAAGTCATTCCGTATTTCCTTCCTGATGAACCAGAGGATCTCAGTGAATCAGCGCGGCCGTACGACCGGCCCTACTTTTTGTTCGTTGGCCGCCTGGAAAAGATCAAAGGACTCGACGATGTCATTCCGGCGTTTGCCAGCTACAAGGACGCCGACCTTCTGATTATTGGGACCGGAGAATATGAAGAAGAATTGCGGCGAAAGGCGGACGCAATTCCCAACGTTGTTTTTGTTGGCCGGTTAGCCCCTGAAGACCTTTCTCGCTATTACAAACATGCGATCGCGCTCATTGTGCCGTCCGTCTGCTTTGAGACTTTCGGAATTATTCTGATCGAGTCGTTTCGCAAGGGTACGCCCGTAATCGCAAGAAAGATCGGGCCATTCACAGAGATAGTCGAACGATGCGGCGGAGGCGCTCTTTTTGAAAATACTGCAGATATGGTAGACGCGATGAAGCGCCTGCAACAAGACGCCGACCATCGAAGATCTTTAGCGGTAGCCGCTGAAGCTGGATTTAGGTCGTATTGGAGCGAACGGGCCGTTTTGGCCGAGTATTTTAAGACTTTGCATGGTACAGCTCTTGCTAAGGGCTATAGTCATATAGCAACAGCATTAGAAGCGTAATTTTGGCATGAAAATCTTGGTTACCGGCGGCGCCGGATTTATCGGATCCCATTTGGCCGAACGATTGCTGGACGAGGGTCACGAAGTCCTAGTTCTGGACAATCTCTCAACGGGATCAATGGACAATATCACTGGTCTGGCCGACCGGCCTGGCTTTGAATGCGTTATCGGGTCTGTGCGCGACCAATCGCTCGTGCAGGAATGCGTCGATCGCTGCGATATAGTGATTCACCTGGCAGCCGCCGTCGGCGTAAAGCTAATTCTCGAAAAGCCTAGCAATTCAATCCATACAAATGTTAACGGCACCGAAAACGTACTGCATGCCGCCTCCTCTCGAAATAAGCTGGTGTTTATTGCCTCCAGCTCGGAAGTGTATGGCAAATCCGAAAAGACGCCGTTTAACGAAAACGATGATCTCGTTCTGGGATCTACCGCGAATTTGCGATGGTCATACGCTTGCGCCAAAGCGCTGGACGAATGTTTGGCGCTTGCCTATTCGCAAGAAAACAAGGTTCAAACGATCATCATCCGCCTGTTCAATACGACAGGGCCCCGCCAGACAGCGCGCTACGGCATGGTCCTACCTAACTTCGTCACACAAGCCCTCAAAGGCGAGCCGATTTCCGTCCATGGAACCGGCGATCAGTCACGTTGCTTCTGCCATGTCGGCGACGTCGTTGACTCGATCATTCGGCTAATGGACACACCCGATGCCATCGGTCAAGTTTTCAACATCGGCAACAACCACGAAATCTCGATCACGCAATTGGCTGAGCTAGTCAAAGAGACGGTCGGTAGCACCTCGGAAATCCAAAAAATCCCCTATGAGGAAGTCTATGCTTTTGACTAGAGGCATGCGAAAAAATTCGGCTGGAATCGCGAAAGACGGCTGCGCAGCAGTGTTGACATAGTCAAACGGCCGTTTGATTTTTCCCCGACCACCCAAAAATGCGCAGCTATCTTTCGCATTTCTTACTCTCCATCTTTCGCACGCCTCTAGTCTCGGACGCCTGGCTAAGCTTGTCACCAGACCGCCACCAATTCTAAAACCAGCGTGAGCCTCGTGACAACGGGCAGCTAATAAAGGCCTTCAAAGCAAAACCCGCCATAGCGTCCGGCAATGGCGGGAGCCAAAATGTCCGCTCATAGTAATAGCGGACATCGGACTGCTAAATCTCACGACTTTATCAACAGCCTCGGCTAGAAACGGTTGCCCTTTTTGACTTTAAATGAAGTCCGCTTATGACTGCGGATTCAATCGATCAATGCAACACACTGGCTGAATCTTTCCGCCGGGGTTTCGAAGTCTAACGTTTTTATCGGGCGTCCGTTTAGCCGTCTGGCAATGGCATTGAGTTTGGCTTGGCTGTGCGCTGAGAGATCGGTTCCTTTCGTGAAGTATTGCCTGAGCAAGCCGTCAATGATTAGTCTCAAAGCGGATTGTGGGAATTGTGGACTTCACAATCTGATGAGCCGATAGAAAACCCCCTCCCGGACGACCCGGAAGGGGGCTTCATGTTAATCACTTCTCAAGCTGTTAGAAGCGGACCTGACCGCGTACGCCTACAACTCTTGGGTCGGGCAATATAGCAATCATGTTGCCTGAAGGACCCGGCGGGAAAAGGCTCTGGCGAACCGTTTCGATTTGCGAACCAACTGCGAGAACCGACTTAACCGTATCGTCGTCGAACACATTATCGACATAAACGATCAAATCCCAGATTTCCGATGTTAATCCAGCGCGCAAATCGGCCGTCCAATAGGATGGCAAAATTTCCAGATTGTTAGGTTCGGCAAAGCGCTTGCTTGAATAAATGGCGTTGGCTTGGATAAACCAGTCGATGTCCGTGCTTGCAAGCTGCCGGGTATATTGAATAGAACCGACAAAGCTGTGTTTGGCGATGTCTTCGATCGCGTTACCGCTATTGTCAATCAGGCACAGGTCGGTGGTGTTGTCTTGATCGGTTGCGCCCGGTCCAAGGGTGGGCCCAAGTCCGTCCGGATCGAGGCCCGGCTCGTTGTCGATGATTTCGAGACAACCGCCGTTACCATACAGTATTGACTCGATAACCTCGGTACGCGAGCCGGTAACCGTTCGAAACTCCGTATATTCGGCGTCGATCCAGCTATAGCCCGCGGTCACCGTCCAATGTTCATCAGGTTGCCAAATGGCGTCAAATTCGAGACCCCAGATTCTCGCAGCCCCGGCATTATCAATACCGCTGACGTCGACATTTGTGACGGGATTGAACTGGGTCACGCCCGTTTGTTTATCAGTATATTTCTGATAGTAGCCCGCGCCATTGATTTGAAGCGTGCCGTCAAGCCAGGTTGTCTTGCCGCCGATTTCATAGACCCGCAGTTTTTCTTTATCAAAGGTCTTGGTGGACGGAGCAAAGAAATTGCCCGCAAGAATAGTACTGATCCCGCCCGGTTTTACGCCTTGGGCGACGGAGAAATACCACAATTGATCTTCCATTGGTGTCCATTCCAGGGTGAGTTTCGGGGCAAAGAAAGACTCACTTGATTCAGCGACCAGGTCTTTGGTAAGGGCGGCAGTCAGCGTACCAACGGGTAAGCTGCCACCTGCCACTGAAGCGGTAGTGGACGACGGCCCGCGGAAATTCGCGTGACACACATCGCGGATTCCGTCCATCGTGATCGTTTCACTACCTGTAATCTCACCGTCACCATTGAGATCAGTGCCAATATCAACGCCGAGAAGTCCTGTGAGGGCCTCCGTCGCGGGGACGTCACATTGCGGGCCCAAACGGGTGAGCTTTTCATCGACATAACGACCTTCAAACGTCGCCTTCAACTGGTCCGTGAATTCCCACTCGGCTATGGCGTAGGCCGACCAATGCTCTACATCGCGGGAATTGACACTGCGGTTCGGTCTGCTGACGCCCAGAATAAGCGGTCCGCCGACGGGGAAAGTCTCTACCATTGAAGCAAAGGGGCCGCCGAGTTGCCCTCTGCCCAGAATGGCTGGTGAGATTGTAATGCCGCCTTCGTTTTGATCGACGTCTTCGTTCCAATAGAGACCACCGACCGTAAAGTTAAAGGGGCCGTCAAAGTCGCTCGCAAAACGCAGTTCTTGGCTCCACAGAGTCGTTTCGTTTATGAAGTCTACTTCTTGGTGTGCCGGGGAGCAGTTCTTGAGGCCGCAATCTGGGAGTGTGTAAACCCGCGCGACGCCATCTATGGATACATAGGTCCCCGGGGGCTGAGCATCAAAATTGCCCTCAAACAGTTGCGTTGACTCGGAGTTAGCGTAACCGGTGTAAGAGGTAATCGTTCCGAAATTTACGTCCCATTCGGAAACCAAAGTCACATTCAGGGTTTCAAGCTCCGTACCCGGATAATCGTTGTTCGTGCGCGGATCGACCGCGTTCGCAATGGTCAGTGTGTCCCCATCCGGTACTTCGCCAGTAAAAAAGGGGCGCGGCAAATTCGCGCAAGAGGTAAGCGCCTGGTCTCGCGCCGAGGACGTCTTGCCCGCCGTGGTACAATCCGGACCGAAACCAAGGAAAGTACTTCTCACCAAGCTCGGGGGTAATGTCCCAACTGTGTTGGACGGCACGCGGGCCTGAGCCCCCACTTCATAGTCGTCCTCAGAATAGGCGACGCGCGCCTTGAAAGAGAGCGCATCCGTCGGTTCAAAGAGAGCCGTTCCAGCAAGGCCCCAACCTTTGGCGCCGCCAATTCGTTCACCATCTTCGCTGATTGTGTTTACGTAGAAGCCGTCTTCATCGTACCAAATGCCATTGATGCGCAAACCCAATATGTCGGTCACGGGGCCGCCGGCTGAGGCCGTCACTTCGTACTGCCGCTTGGCCGAAACATCAAAGCCGCCCTCAAACTCGAACTCGTCCATATTCGGACTCTTGGTAATGTACTGAACGGCGCCGGCAAACGCCGACCGGCCATAGAGCGCGCTTTGCGGCCCCTTGACCACTTCGATGCGCTCGATATCGACCAAACGCTGATTGACGGCGAAACCGCCACCTGCGGTCGACACCGCTTCACCGGTAAAGTCAATCCCGTCGACCAGAAAAGCCGCATTGGGCCGGCCCCGGGTCGGCGAAAGGCCGCGAATCACGATGCGGGTATCTTGGCCGCCATAGCCCACGTCAAAAGCGGTGCCGGGCGTAAACTTGATCGCATCACCGACGCTATTAATTCCGCGCTGTTGGATTTGGATGCTGCCGATGGCGGTCACGCTGAGCGGAATGTCTTGAAGGTTTTCTTCCCGTTTCCGCGTGGTGACGACAATATTGCCGACTTGGGCCCAGCCGCTGGTTGTAAATCCCACGGACATGGGTGTTGCGATCAACGCAGCAATCGCAGCGCCATATACAGATTTCCGTAAGAACATGTCGTCCTCCTGGTCATGTCGCGGCCAAATTCAGCCGCAATTGATTCCTGGCAAAATGCAAATACTAAAGGCTGCCGGAATTGTGCAGCCGTCGTCGCATTGAATAATCAATCCGCCATTCGTGGATAATTAGATCCCATAGCTCCATCCCGATCTTATTGATATCGCGGCCAAATTGCTACAGTTCTCCAGTATTGGCTTCGGCTCAAACTAGAGGCATGCGAAAAAAATTTCGCCGGAATTGCGAAAGATGACTGCGCAGGGCCGTTACCCAGTCAGTGCCTGTACTCACGCCACCTGCCCCCGACACATTCATATGCATCGGGATATATAGCGGGGATGGGCGGCCCGCGCCTTGTCAGGTCTAGGGCTGGAGTCCCTGAGCACTGATGACGTAATCGCCTGTATCGAGAATAGCCCCCGTTCCTTCCCGGATGCTAATTCGAAGCGTCACGGATACTAATTGGTTGAGTCCGGCGCCGACGGTCCATTCGCGCGAGCTCGTCAGTGCATGCCAGGTGTCGAGCGCAGCGCCTGCGACGTTCGATGCAACGCCGGACACCAGCTGAGCACGTATTTGATACGAGCCGGGTGCTTCACTCACCGGCCGGACCCAGTCCGTGCCGGCATTGATTTGGCTGGAAACAGAGCCTTGATCCACCGTGCCGTCGGAATTGAATCTCACGCCGGCAATGGCAAAGAATTCATTCACGTCCGAAATCGTGGCGCCCGACACGGTGACGGTCGCCCGCGACCATATTTTGGTCCCCCCGATCCAGACGCTGTTGATCTTGGTCGTACCGATGCGGATGTCACGGATTTCCCGGCTGCGGACGTAGATTCCCATGGGGCTCAAGTCCTAAAATATATCGTGTTGGGGTCGGCGCCGGAGGCGGCCGTGCTGATGTGGTAGCCGTCGACCTTGTCGGCGTTGAGCCCGGAGCCCGAGATCCAGCTCCTGAAGGCGCTCAAGCTCATAAAGCGGATATAGTCGTTGGTCACGCTCACCCGGAAGGCGACGGCGGCGGAGGCGGCGGGGGCGCTTGTCTGCGCGTTGTAGTTGGAGCGGAACACCCGGGCGCGGATGTCCTTTGCCGAATCCCGCTTGGCGATGGTATTGGCCGCGGCACTGGTCGCGTCGGCCGCGCCGTTGAGCCGCGCGCTGTCGGCGGCTTTGGCGGTGTTGCCGAGCTTGCCGGCAAGCTGGCCCACGGCCCAGTCGTAGAGCCCTTTAAGGGCGCTTGCGAGCGCCACGCGCGCGGTGCTGGCGGAGGTATACGCCGTGGTGGTCTCGAGCCGCGCGGTGTCGAGTGTGCCCGCGTTGAGGTTCCCCGCGTTGCGGTAATAGTCTGCGGTTTGGCCATCGAGCTTGTCGCTGTCGCGGACTTTGTTTTCGAACTCTTGGGCGAGCGAGCGCAGCGCCTCCCAAGCACCGCCGGTGCGGCGCTCCCAGCGGGCGTTGGTCAGGTTGAACTGGATCGCGCCGTCGGGCGGGTTGTCGGCCGCCGAGAAGTCCTGCGTGGCCAGGGCGGCCAGGTTGTCGCGGATCTGGGTCAGGATCTCGGTATAGAGGTCTTGCTTGACGGGTTTGTCGAAGTCTGCGCTCATGGCTCTCTCCTAAGCGTTGTAGCCGAGGCCCGTGGCCTGCCAGCCGAAGTCGCCGCTGACGCGGTTGCCGTCGGTATCGAACAGGTAGGCGTAAAAGCCGGTCGGGTGGGGTTCGTCGGCAAAGTCGGTGACGCCGAAGCGGGGCGCGCTGCCCGCCGGGGTGACGGTCGGCTGCACGGCGTCGATGAAGGATTTGTTGAAGGCGACCCAGGTGCCCCCCGCATCGCCGGCATCGGCGGTGGACTGACCGGCGTCGGCGATGAGCTTGACGTCGAGGGTCAGGCGGATGTCGTTGAGGGCGGCCAGATCGTCGCCATCGGACGCGACGGTCACCTTAAAGCGCACGTAGCGGAACGACGTGGCAAGCGTCTGGCGCGCCTCTACCTCGGTCCAGGTCACGTTATCGTTGGAGTAGCCGAGCGTCACGGTTTGGGTGACATCGCCGTCGAGCGTCACGGGCGAGACCGCCACGGTCACCAAGGCCTGTGCCAGCTCCGCGCCGTAATCGACGGTCTCGGTGTAGCTCGAGGTTAGTGCCGAAGGTTGCAGATAATAGTCGTAGCCCGCGTCGATCTGGTGCTGGGGGCTCTGCCAATTGTTGCGGGTGAAATGCGCCTCCCAGGTGTCGTCGGTGACGATGGGCATGAGCAGGTTGCCGTCGTGGGTCAGGCAGGCGTTCACGGTCGCGCCCGGCCAGTCGTCCGCCTTGGCGCTGTAGCTTGCGAGCAGCGCATAGTCCGGCGGCTGGGTTACGACCGCGCTGACGCTGGCCGCGGCCGAGCGGTTGCCGGCGCTGTCGACGGCGGTCCACCAATAGGTATAAGTGCCGCCGGCGAGCTCATCGATGACGGTAAACGTGCTGGTGCCGGCCTTGACGGCGATGACCACCGCACCGTCCAGGCGGTCGCCGCGCCGCACCTCGAAACGTTCAACGGGGAGGCTGCCGGCCACGGCGCTATAGCTGAACAGTGCTGTATTGTCGATGGTGCGCACGCTGACCTGGGGCCGCGCCGGCGGCTGAGGCGTCACGGTCACGCTTGCGGCCCCGCCCCGGTTGCCGGCGATCCCGGGCGCGGAGCGTCAAGCTCCGGCTGCTGGCCCAGGTGATGCGCCGGCGCCAGGTGGTGGCCGTGACCTCGGCGAGCGTCGTACCGCCATAGGCGATCTCGTAAGCGGCGATGCGGAAGTCCGTCTGGGCCTCGGTCCAGGTCAACACCATGTGACCGCCCTCATAGCTGAGGCTCACCGCCGGTTGCCCCGGCGCGCGGATGGTGTGGCTCAGAGAGACGGGCTGGCTTCCCCCGTTGATATGATCGGAGGTGTCGTGGGCCGCGATCCAAAAGGTGTGGGCGCCCGCTGCCGCCGTGGTCCAGAGATATTCGGTCGATTGGACCCGCGCGAGCAGCCGGGCCGCCTCGAAGCTATCGCCCACCCAGTAGCTGTAATGGTCCCGGTCGAGGTCCGCGATGGCATCGATGGCGATCACGAAGCCCGTATCGGCGCGGACGGTGACCCGCGGGTTAGCGGGCGTGGACGGCGCGGCCGTCTTGCCTTGCGCGGTGAAGGCGCCCGATTGGGTCCACGGGCTCTTGAGGGCGCCGGTGCCGTCGACGAAGCGGGCCTGCGCTTGATAGACGCCCACGCGCATATCTTTAAGGTCGACCGTGCGTGCACTCGAATAGACCGCCGGGCGCCAGGGCCCGCCGCCCGGTCCCTTGAGCTGATAGTCCACGAAGCGCACGCGCGCATCGCCGCCGCCTTCCGCTGCCACCGTGAGCGCGGCTTTGACCGCGACCCCGTCGCGGTAGAGATATTCCTCGAGGGCGACGGTGGTAGGCGCCGCCAAGGCCCCCGTGGGGAAAAAACTATAAGACGGGATACTGACCGCGGCGCCGTCTTCCACGGCGGCGTATTTGTCCGGACGGTAGGCGCGCGCGGTAAAGGCGAATTCGAGCCCGTCGCGCTCGGCGACCGAGATCACCCGCCACAGCCTGGGCTCGAGCTCGGGCGCCTCGAGCACGGCGAGCGCATGGACGAGAGGTGCGGGTGACAGTGCGTCCTCCAGCACCAGGGCATTATCGGCTTTGGTGATCGATGCGACGCCCGCCTCGCCCACGCTGCCGTCGGCCAGCACCGCATGGGCGGTCCACGCCAAAGTGGTATCGAGGCTCGCGTCGAGCGCATCGAGGGTGAGCGTTTGCGCCGCGGCGTCGTAGGCCGCGACCCGGCCGTGGACCCGCACGCCGGCGCGGCGCGCGACGTGCAGAACATCGCCGCCCGGTCGTCTTGTTTGTAGCCGTATTTGGCGACCAGGGCGTCGTCGACCACGAGCTCGATGCCGAGCTTGTAGCCGTCGCCCGGATCGTTGAACGACATGGCGATGGCGCTGACCCGCTCGGCAACCGCAAGATCCCCGTATTCGAACGCGCCGTCGATAACATTGGCGTCGGCGATGAGGGCGCTCGCATCCGCGGGTGCGTCGGTCACGGGCACCACGCTGCCCGCCCCAAAATGTAATGTCGCCTTGGCGGCCCCCAGCATGTGATCGAGGAGCTTCTTGGCTTGCACCCCCTTGTTGACGATGCCGGTAAAGCGGAACCGGGGCTCGGTCCCGCCCGTCCCATCGGCGACCAGCTCGTCGCAGAACTGGGCCAGCGTATAGAGCTCCCACTTGGTGGCGGACAGGAACTCATCTGCGATCTCGGCGCCCAGCCCGAAGCGCCGCTCGGTCAGGAGCTTGTAGACGCACCAGGCGGGATTGTCGGTCCAGGCCTGCTTGAAGGTGCCGTCCCAGAGCCCTGTATAGGTGCGCGTCCCGGGGTCGTAGTTCGAGGGCACGTCGACGATCAGCCCATAGACCTCGTATTCGCGCTTGTTGACCTGGCCTTCGAACTTGTCGGCTTCGGCCGTCAGCCCCATCGCCGCCGAGTAGGGGTAGCTCTGTTTGACCTCGGTGATCTCGGTCAGGCGGGCCCATTCGAGCCTGTCGTGGAGCCGGTCGGAGTCCGAGTCGGGCGTGAGCCGCGTCACCTTGATGTTGAAGGGGGCCTCGCCTTCGAGCGGCACATGCCAGGAGAGCTCGGCGGCCTGCGTGGTTTTATCGCTTATGGTTTGATTGACCGCCGTGGCGTAGCTTCCCCCCGCCGCCTGCACGGCAATGGTAAAGCGCACGGATGCGGGCCCCGTATCCCCGTCATCGTTGGTGGCGACCAGCCGGGGGAATTTGAGGGTCACGCGAGCACTGTCGACACCCGTATTGGTGATCGTGCGCACCAGGGGCGTGGCCCGGGTGATCTCTTGATTAACGTCGCGCTCGGACTCCACGTGCCCGATGCCCGCAAGCGCCGCCTGGTCGGGCAGGCCGGAGCGCCACTCGAAGTTGATGCCCTGGACGTTTGTCGACCCGTCGGCGTTCTCCACCGGCACCCCGTCGATGAACACGGATTTGAGCCCGTCGGCCAGGCCCTTCATCTCGCCCTCGCCGATGAGGTCGACCACTCGGATGGTCGCCCTTGTCTGCAACGTATTGTCCCCCTCGACGGGCGTGCGCGCACCGCCGCCGCCGCCGAAGCCTGAAGCAAAGCCATGCTCCCAAGCGCTGCCGTCGTGCCAGTCGACGCGGGGGGCGTTGCCGGCCAGCGCCACGCGTTCCGAGCTGATGCCCGCCGACACCACCACCGAGCCGACCCGGATCGGCCCGCCGAAGATCAAGGGCACCACGCCGCCTTGTTCGTGGGTGTTGACCGCACCGTTGAAGAGATAGCTCGGCCTGTCGTCCGCTTCCTCGCGCTCGGCATAGTCGCCCACGGCGGGTATGGCGGTGAGCGCCACGGCGGCGGCCACGAGCGCCACGCCGAGCCCGATGGTGAGGGGGTCGAGCCCCGCCCCTTCCGCTACGGGGTGAATGTGAAACGCGCGCTTGGCTCCGAAGCAGAGGCCCAATGTCTCTTCGGTGACGAGCGCCCCGTCCGCCATGAGCCGGAAGTGTCCGTGAGCTAAAGCCCGCTCGAAGCCGGGCAGGAGCGCCATCAGCGCCCGGATCGCCTCGGCCGGGGTTTCCACCGCGAGCGTGAGCGGCAGGCTTTGATCGAGCAGCGCCTTTAGGCGCCCGTGCAGATGGACCGCGATCATGCCCGCGCCCCGTCTTGAACCCCGTCACGCTCCAAGTAACGCACGACGTGCCGGATATGGGCGGCCCAGCGCGCCGCCGGGTCGCGTTTGGACAGGCGCGTGGGATCGTAAGGCGCATCGCCCGCGGCGTGATGGAGCATGATTCCGGGCTCGACCAGGACGCCCGCGTGACAGACCACGCCGCGCACGGCGATGAGCAACCCGTCGCCGACACGGGCGTGCGCCCGGTCGATCTCCGCAAAGCCCATCTCCTCGAAATGGCGCATGTAAAAATCCGGGTGGCCGTCCCGCTCCCACCAGCCCCAGCCTCTTGGATAATCGGGCAGCACGATGCCGCGCTCCAGCCGGAACCAGTCGCGCGCCACGGAATAGCAGTCGGTCACCCCGTGGCGGTAAGCCCGGCCGATGAGATCCGGTATCGGCGCTCCGTCGCCCCAAAAGAACGGCTCCGCGGCTTGGCCGTCAGTGATCGGCACGATGCCGAAAGGCACGTCAAGGTCCAACTGTGATTGCATATCGCCGCGGCTCGGCGCTGCGGCAAAGGGTTCCGGGTGGGAGTGGATCACCGCGGCGAGGCGGCCGGCCTTGAGATGGGCAAGCACCAAGTGATCGTCGATGCGGAAGGCGCGGCCCGGGTCCGGGGCGGTGTTTTCGCAACGCAGATATCGGGTTCCCTCCGCACCTGTGATAACGAGCCCGCAGGACTCGCGCGGAAACGCGGCCTCCGCATGGGCTTTCATGGCTCCGATGACGGTATCGTCGAACATGGAGCTTACCGCCGCACCCGGGCGACGCCGACAAAACCGCCGAAGGGCAGGGCGCCCGCAAAGCGCGCCCGGCAGCCGCTGAGGCGCCGGGAGCACTTGTCGTCTGCGGCATCGGTCACCGGATTGTCCTGATCGTCGAAATAGAGGTCCCCCGTATAGGGGCAAAGCGCGTGGCTATAGACGAACCCCGCCCCGTCCCAGCGCCGGTAGGACCAGTGGCACACGTCGCGCAAGACCTGGCGGCCGGGGAGCTTCTTCTTGTCGAAGTCCATGGGGCTTGCCAGTTGCCAGACCGCCCGGGTCTTGTCTTGGGACGCCAAGCGCTCGATGCGGTAGCGGTCCTCGGGCCAGTGGCGGTTGGGGTCGGCTTGGGCGCCGCCGTCGAGATATTTGGTAAGCGTGCGCAAGCGGCTGACGGTCGTCCCGCGCAGATTGTCCGCGCCGAGGAGGCTTGCGACGATGGCGCGGTCCACGTTCGAGACGGTGAGTTTGGGCCGCGCCGCCGCGCCCTCGCCGCCATAGGCGATGCCCTCGATCCCGATCGGCACCGGCGTATAGATGTGGGTTTGATAGGTCACCACCGCGCCCCCGAAGGGCCCCGGCACGAACCGGTACGTGAGCCCGCCGCCGGCGCTGGCATCGATGGTGTAGAGGGACACCACTGTGCCCACATAAGGGTTTTGCTCGTCCCGCGCGATGGTGCTCATAAGCCGAAATCCTCGATGAAGGTGGCGGTCAATGAGCGCGCGGTGGCCGAGACCCAGGTGGGCCCGGTCCATTGCGTGCAGCGCCAGCGGCGCGCGGCGGTCTCCCCCGGCACGGTGAAGACAAACGCCGTATGCCCGCCGTGGCGCTTAAGGAAGGCCTCGATGGTGGCGATGTCGGCCTTGGGCGGCGACTGAAAGACGGCCCGAAACGTCATCGGCAACGCGTTCAGGCCGTCGGCGGCGCTTTGCGTGTAGCCGTCGCCCAAGCGCTTTTCCAGCACCCGGGCCTTGGTCTTGGGGCCCGAACCCCGGCTCAATTCGATGTCGGGAAAGGTCTCCATGGCTCAGATCCGGTCCGTCGGATTGAAGACGCCGCCGGCGCGGTGCTGGTCGCGCGCCCATCGATTGAGCAGGGGTTCTACGTGTTGAAAGAACCCCCGCGCGACTTCTTGGCCGGTGAATTCGGCATCCTCGACCTCGCCGTTGACGGCAATGTCGACATGAAAGCTATTGTGGGTGTGAATCGCCGTCCCGCCGCCCATGGCGTGCACGCCGAACTTGCCCGAGGGCATGCGCTTAACCGGCAGGATTGCTTCGGGCCCGGCTTCCCCGGCAAGCCCGCGGGGGACGCCCCGCGCGGTAAAGAACGTGGGGGAGTCGATAATGCCGCCCTTGGCAAAGGCTTGCGGGGGCTGCTGGGATTTGATCGCGACGATCTGCGCCACGCCGGCGGCAGCAATCAAGGCCGCTTCGATCGGGCCCAGCGGAAACCCTTTCGACCAGGCCTCCGATACCCCCTCGGCAATACTGATGGTCGCGTTGGCAATACCCGCCGCCTGCTGTAAGCGGAAGGCTTTTTTGCTGTATTGCGCGAAATTGCCAAAACTCTCCTCGGCAATCGCCAGGCCCGTCTGGACCTGTTGCCGGCTTCCAGGAACTCCTTCGACCAGCTGTAGTAGAGGCTCTCGGCGATCCCTTCCCGACGGCACAGCTCGGCGATGCTGTCCTCGCCGCGCAGGCCCGAGAGCACAATCCGGATCTTCTCTTCAGCTGAATATTGCTTGCGCGTCTTGCGCCGGATGTCCCGTACCGCCGTCTCGGCGCCGTCCTTCAAACTCATGGATTTCTGGCTCATCGTCGTGACCGAAGGGAACGCAGATGATCCAGAAATCCTCCGTTACACAATCAACTCCATCTGTCCCACAGGCGCTGATGTCAGACAACCGGGACGGCTCGGTCCTGTTCAATTTTATTCCCGCTGGACGAGAGACATACCTGGACAATCAGCGGCAGGGATTCTTGTTGTACCGGAAGGATGGTCAGTAATGGCGGCGTTGCCTGGTCACCGCCAGATACGCAGGTTTCTTTTGAATCAACCAGGAAAGTGCGGGCAGCCGTGCACGTATCTCTGACCGGCACACATTATACAAGGGGCAGGGCCCAGGAGCAAATAATGGATATCCGGATCGAACTTCAGGACACCGAGGTCCGGCGGGGCTTGAACCGCCTCACCGCCGCCGGCGCCGATCTCTCCCCGGCCATGGGCGTCATCGCCATCCACTTGGCCGACCGGGCTGAGGAGTCCTTCCAAAGCGAGACCAGCCCCAGCGGCGCGCCCTGGGCACCGCCCGCGCCCGTCACCGTCAAGGAGCGCAAGCGCAAGGGCTTCACCCCCGTCAAGCTCTTGCAACGGCAAGGCGTTCTCGCCCGCTCGATTCTGGCCCATTGGGATGAACGCAGCGCCGTGGCCGGCACCAATCTCATCTATGCTGCCACCCACCAGTTCGGGGCCAAAAAAGGCCAATACGGCCAAGGCGCCTACAAGACCCGGAAGGGCAGCTTTCCCATCCCCTGGGGCGATGTCCCGGCCCGGCCCTTCCTCGGCGTCGGCCCGGCCGACCGGGCCGTCATCGAGAAGACCCTGCGCGCCTTTATCGCCAAGGCATGGCGCTGACGGAAAGCGCGGCTTAGGCGCGGGGCGCAAAAAAAGTGACACCCCTGGCCCTCCCGTGTCCGCCCTTGCGCGCCATAATCCAAGTGTCCCCCGCAGACTAAAGGCGGGGGCCGGGATGCTTCACCATCCCGAGCCGGGAGAAAGCGCTCCCACGACCGCAACCGGCCGCGCCGCGGCCGTCCCGCCACCCGGCACGGGGCGGGGCCATTATCCTGGGAGAGGTCCGATGGAGTCGAGACCCCCGGCCCTATGCGCCACCGCGCCGGTGACAAATCCGCTGGCCGTCCATCGTGAATGACTTGGCTTTATCTCCCGTCCTCGGCCTGTCCCTCTGCACCGGAGGCGGCGGCCTCGAACTCGGGCTCCATATCGCCGAGCCCCGATACCGAACTGTTTGTTACGTCGAGCGACACGGATACGCCGCGGCCACTCTCGTGGCCCGGATGGAAGACCAGGCCTTGGCGGAAGCGCCTATCTGGGATGACGTTGCCACCTTCAAGGGCCGGCCGTGGCGCGGCCTCGTGGATATCCTCTCTGCGGGCTATCCGTGCCAGCCGTTCAGCGCATCCGGCAAGCGCCGGGGCGCCGACGACTTGGCGCACATGGGTTTCCGCATTGCAGCGGGACTGTTCTCGGCGGCTGAAGTCGGCGCAAGCCATCTTCGCCAACGCCTCTTCGTACTGGCCAACGCCAACGGCAAGCAGGCCGGGCAACTACCCCGCGCTGGTTCTCGACGAAAGCGGCTTTCATTTCGGCAAGGCCACCTACCAAGCGGGGATCGACACCGCAACGGTATCATGGACCCTAGAGGTGGTTCGGTTTGTTTGAACAACTTTCGGACTGCGGATAAGTGGATTTCAGCCCCTGTTATGCCGCGACCGGGATTGGTTGCAGCACGTTGAAGTAAGCCTGATCGGGTGTCTGGCGGTCAAGCGATGAATGCGGTCTCTTGGTGTTATAAAAGACCAAATATTTGCCGAGGGCGGCTCGGGCTTGTGGAACATTGCCATAGGCATGCAGATAGACCTCCTCGTATTTGACCGTGCGCCACAGCCGTTCAACAAAGACATTGTCCCGCCACGCTCCCTTGCCATCCATGCTGATGGCGATTTCAGCATCCTTCAGGATTTGTGTGAAAGCGATGGAGGTAAACTGCGAGCCCTGATCGGTGTTGAAGATGTCCGGCTTACCGTAACGGGCCAGTGCTTCTTCAACGGCTTCAATGCAAAAGTCTGCTTCCAGTGTGATAGAGAGCCGCCAGGACAGGACACGCCGGCTGAACCAGTCAACCACTGCGGCCAGATAAACAAAGCCCCGTGCCATTGGAATGTAGGTGATATCCATCGCCCAGACCTGATTGGGTTGGGTGACCGGCAGCTTACGCAACAGATAGGGATAGATTTTGTGGCCCGGTGCAGGCTTGGACGTGTTCGGGCGGCGATAAATAGCCTCAAGCCCCATACGCTTCATCAGTGTTGTGACGTGCAGGCGGCCAACCTTGTATCCTTCACCAAGCAATAGTCCCTGCAGCATCCTGCTGCCTGCAAAGGGATAGTCGAGATGCAATTCATCAATCCGGCGCATCAGTGCCAGATCACCGACCGATACGGGACGGGGCTGATAATAGACGCTGCCCCGGCTGATCTTGAGCGCCTTGGCCTGACGGCTGAGCGAGAGTTTATGTTTGCGGTCGATCATTTTCTTGCGCTCGGCAATCCCGCCTTGGTGAGCGCATCGCCTAAAAAATCATTCTCAAGCGTCAGCTCCCCAATCTTGGCATGGAGCCTCTTCACATCAACACGGGGTGCAGGCAGCGGTGATTTACCCTCCCGCCCAAAAACACCCGCTGCACCCTCAAGGAGCTGATCTTTCCATTGCTTGATCTGGTTAGGATGAACATCAAACTGCTGAGCGAGTTCTCCCAATGTCTGCTCACCGCGAACGGCCGCAAGGGCCACCTTCGACTTGAACGCAGGTGTATGATTGCGACGTGGTCGTCTTGCCATAGTGGATCTCCTGTTGCCGGCGATCATGCCGCCTACAGGCCAAAATTCCACTTATCTCAACTGTGCAGATTTCCCGAGCCACCTCTATAGACCGGTCTGCCTCCTCGACCGCGAAGTGCGATAACCTGAGCGCGCAATTTTTCGATCGTTTCCTCTCCCATCGTCTGCTCAATCGTGTTCAACACATGGCGCACTGGTCCCCAGTTTGCAAGTTGCAACGGATTCGCTATGAGCGATTTTAGTTTGCCTCCGCCCTGACTTTCACCCGACAATGCATTCGCATCGATATATTTGAGCGAGTTGACATTCAACGCACGCTCGTAAGCCTCATGGAACGTGCGCCAGGTTGTCGGTTCATTGCCCGAGACAATGTATCTCTCTCCACCTGCACCCTCTGCTAAAGCTGCCAAAATGATTGCGTCCGCAACATCATCAACATAGACCGCGTGGCACAAGCCTTGTCCTTCGCCCGGCAAAACGACCGTACCACTTGCCAGCTGGTCGACCACACGATCTGTCCACATCCAACTGTAAGGGCCATAGACGATGGTTGGCTGAACAATAGCGCAGGCAAGTGCCGCTCGATCCAAGAGCTCCCGCTCCATTTCCAATTTGGCATTTTTGTAGTCAGAACCGGGTTTCTCCGTTGGCGACTTTTCGGTGATGTTTCCATTCGGCCAATCGTCGTAGACCACGATTGAGCTCACCTGTATGAATTGGCCAACACCGCTGACAATACTGGCGTTCGTCAGATTCGCGAATGCAGATACATTCTCGCGCGCAGTGCGTTTGAAGTCATGGGCAAGATTGAGAACGACGTCCTGTTCTGGCAATACCTCGTCCAGGTCCGTAGAGTTGTTAAGATCGCCTTGCCGTAATTGCACATCTAGACGCGCCAGGCGCGCCGCATGGCTTGGATTGCGCACCAGCGCAGTGACATGCGCCCCATGGTCCTGGACCAGTTTTTCTACAAGTCTCGTGCCAATAAAGCCCGACGCGCCCGTGACAAGAACGCGTCGCCCGGCCAAGTTGGAGTGTGCGGGCACGGGATCGGTTGACTGATTGCTGGCCGGCGTAAGCCATACTTGGCTCAATGCTTTCCGCTTTTGCCGACAGTCATTCAGCAGCGAAATGGTCTGCAGAGCCCCCACTTCTTCGCTTTCATTATCACTGCCACCGCCAATGGCTAATCGCCAATGCCTCAGTTGTTCGGTGTAGACATGGCTTTTTGAACGGTCATTTGACTGGTGCCCGGATTGATTGTTGTAGCGCTGATCCAAGATGCTGGTTGGTTCGGCACGCTGTATTAGTTTGACCAGATCGAACTCAATCAAGCCCACTTCGCCGCGAACAACAATCGAGTTTCGCAATGGTCGGCTTCGGCTCAATTCGACCGTTCCCGGAACGCCTTGAGACGTGCGCAAGCTCGCCAGAGCTTCGGCCTCCGCACCGCCAAGTCCGTCATCAGCAAAGGAGTCGACCGATAGTGGGCGCAGCCACCATGACAGAAGGTCGGCGAGCTCGGGGCCAAAATCTGCGAAGACGCCGCCGCCCTCCTCGTCGTTATCTGCGAGCGCGCCCCGTTCTCGATATCTAGTAAAAGGATTGCCGGCACGTACTTCAAATCCAGTGATTTGGCCCAAATGCTGATCGTTGAGCAACGACTTGATCCACCGCGCCGCCCGAGCAAACCGCAATGGACTGGCAGTAGTAATAGTTGCGCGGGCTTTGCCGAACACGCTCAACGCCTGTTCCGGGGTCATGGATAACGGTGGAGGCACCAAAAGGTATTTGCCAGCATCGGCAAGTTTTAGGCACACGTTGTGGCGATCGCGAAGCATTGACGTGACGATTGCGGCATCGAAATCGTCAATAACGGAGTCCAAATCAACGGCAACGCAGGCCGATGAACCCTTTGCAATCTCCTTGGCCCTGCTTAGGTCTTCGTCCACGAAGCACACCGGCCGCCAGCCCATGCGTTTGAGTGCCGGCAGATAGTCATACTGCGGAGCACGACCACAGCCGACGATCGCGAGTCGGATATTATCCATCGTTCTTTGCGCCACACTTATGATTGCAATGCAGGCTAGACACGTGGCGGTTCTCCTTGTATCGACGGTCGATCCGCCAAGTCTCGTGTGCTGGGACAAGGCACCAGTCTTGCAGGGCTTGACGAATCGTCAGCGCCGACACGACTATCGCAACTATATGTCCCCAGCCTTACTTCATATAGGCATCGTTACAACGAGCTGGTCAAATGATTGGGGATTCCGACGGTCAATCCGCGAATCGGCATCGGCCGCGGAATTCGATGAAGAAAGTTTTCGCCGCTGTTGCGGTGATTCGACTGGGCGATAGGCGAGTAACGAAATGGCGCGCGATATCATTGTTGGTTCGGGTCCAGCCGGTGCGGCAGCAGCGGCGGCGCTAACTGAGCGCGGCCGAAACGTCATCATGCTCGATGTTGGCGAAACTATTGAGTCGGAGAATGCTCGTGTGCGCGAGCGCATGAGCCAGCAAGACCCGGACGAATGGGCAACGTCAGATATCGAATTCATGAATGCCCGCACGCAGCTCAATTCGGGCGGGGGGCTGATTCATCCTTACGGTTCCGACTACCCCTATCGTGACCGTATTCAATTGTTCGGCCCTAAAGGTCATCCAACCTGGCTTGACTTACGGCCCTCATTCGGCCGCGGTGGCCTCAGCAATGGCTGGGGCGCGGCGGTTCTACCTTATCGCGCCGAAGACATTGCCGACTGGCCGATTACGGAAGCCGAATTGACGCCCCATTATGCCGCCGTCGAACGCTTGGTGCCGATCGCTTCTGAAGATGACGACCTTGCCCATGTCTTCCCACTACATGGAGGCCCGTCGGATCATAGTGTGTCGCTCAGCTCGCAGGCCGTAGAACTGGCGCGGCGATTCGACGACCGGCGCGACGACCTGACCAGCGCGAACGTTTTTGCCGGAAAGTCGAGAGTGGCCATCGATGCTGGCTGCCGCCGCTGCGCCATGTGTCATTACGGCTGCCCTTACGGCCTCATTTTCAACAGCGCCAATATTGTCGAGCGGCTGAAAAGGCAAGACGGATTCGACTATCACCCCGGACATTATGTCACGCGCTTTGCCGAGCAGGCCGACGGCGTTCAAGTTTGGGCGCGTCAGATGGACTCTGGACAAATCGTGGATTTCAAAGCTGATCGGCTATTTGTAGCAGCCGGCGTCTTGCCAACGGCATCTCTGGTATTGAATTCACTGAACGCCTTCGATCAATCGATAACTCTAAATGACAGCCAACATCTCTTTCTACCCATGCTTCATTCATGGGCGCCCCGGCCCGACCCGGTAAAAGAAGCCCGCCACACATTGGCGCAACTATTTATGGAGATTATTGACAAGGATATTTGCCCGAACACAGTGCATGCTCAACTTTACACGTATAATGATTTGTATCCCCTGGACATGCGCAGAAGGTTCGGCCCAGCTGCAAATATGATGAAGCCGTTGATCAATGCCCTAAGTCGCCGATTGATCGTGGGGCAATTTTTTCTGCACTCGGACTTTTCACCATCCATGGAGATTCGCCTCAATCGCCAAGGCGAGACGCCGCAGCTCGCAATGAAAGCCCAATTTAACGCAAACACCGATGACATGATCAAGGCGGTCATCAAGAAAGTAAGCCCCTTGGTCCGGTCACTTGGACTTTGGCCGCTTTCGCTTTTGCTTCGGCGCGGATCCGTCGGCAGCAGTTTTCATTGTGGCGGAACATTTCCCATGCACGAGACTCCGCGGGACCTCCAGAGCGATCGACTAGGTCGACCGGCAGGCCTCCAACGAGTCCACATCGTCGACGCATCAGTATTTCCCAGCATTCCCGCAACGACGATTACCTATTCCGTCATGGCGAACGCTCACCGAATCGCGTCGATGGCTTCAGAGGCTAACAAATAGACACTTGCAAAGACGCATGAGATGGAAAATGCGTGGCGGCAGTTAGCTGTTTGCGGCGCGCAATTCCGCCTACGTCTAGTGAGTTACAGGCTTCGAGCAACCGCAGGGTCGATCCGCTCATGCCTTTTTGATGTGCTGATCGGATAAACCAAGGCGCGCAAATACATTTCTAGTGTCAATTATGAGATTGGCATTTGAGGCGATCATGGCGTAATCAAGATCGTCATGGTCGGTTGCGACAATTGCGGCATCATAGTCCGCAAGTATCCCATCGTTCAGCGACACGGACAGCCGACCAGTTAGCGTTGGATGATCACGAGTGGCCGGAATTTCCTCTATGTGGGGGTCATGGAAATCGCAAGTTGCGCCACGATCTTCAATTATTTCCATCAACTTTAGAGACGGGCTCTCCCGTGTATCATTAACGTTCGCCTTGTAGGCGACACCAAAAAGCAATATGCGTGCACCGTTCAAGCTCTTACCGCTGGAGCGCTCCAATTCATCGGCAAGCCGATTGGTCACATAAGTCGGCATATGCGTATTGATTTCACCGGCCAGCTCAATGAATTTAGAGTCGACACCAAATTTCCGTGCCCGCCATGTCAAATAAAACGGATCAATTGGAACACAATGCCCGCCTAGACCCGGGCCTGGATAAAACGGCATGAAACCAAACGGTTTGGTTGCTGCCGCCTCGACGACTTCCCAGACATCGATGTCCATTGCCTCGTAGACAAGCTTGAGCTCATTTACTAAGGCAATGTTGACCGCTCTAAATATATTCTCGGTGAGCTTGACCGCCTCGGCGGTCGCTGTTCCGTTTACTGCGACGACTTGCTTGACTATTTTTTGATAGAGTTCAACGGCCAATTCGAAGGATTGAGCTTCGTCTGCGCCGACAATTTTCGGAATCGATTTAGTCGTATACTGAGCATTAGCTGGATCTTCGCGTTCTGGCGAAAAAGCGAGAAAGAAGTCTTGTCCTAGTTTCTGGCCCGTTTGCTCAAGCAGCGGCTGAACGACTTCTTTGGTCGTGCCAGGCCAAGTTGTCGACTCGAGAATAATGAGTTGCCCCGGACGCAAGGTTTTTGCAATCGAGCTCGCCGTCGCTTCTATGTAAGAGAGATTTGGCTCCCGATCAGCCGACAATGGCGTTGGAACACAAATGATGAGGGCGTCCGCTTCGCCAAGTCGAGATTGATCGTCCGTCGCCTCAAACCTGCCGGACGCGCGTGCGCGAGAAATCTCCTCTGCTCCGAGATAACTGATGACCTGTTTGCCATCATTGATGTCGCCAACCCGATCCGGATTAATATCAAAGCCGACGACCCGGTATCCCGCCTCACATATCGCCAGCGCTAAAGGAACGCCCACATAGCCCAGGCCTATAACGCCGACAACGGCCGCGTTATTTTCGAGTAATGCTTTGAGCGTCTCAAAATGAGGGGAAGTCAATTCATGCTCCGCTTTTGGTGGGTTTTCGGGCGATGCAAAGTTAGCGCCTGGGTCTTGATATAGTCTTAGGACCAATGATCCCTTTGAAAAAGAGTGCCGAAGCCGTGCTCATTTAGCTTTCCTTAACACTTCAGACAGCGTTCGACCAAACACAAACAGGCCGCGCAAACGACAGTAAATATTATGATGTTGTAAAAGGACTTTTATCGGGTGATACCTTAGGGTGACACTCGCGGCTCTTGCGGCTTGAGCGTGCAGATCAGGACTGCAAAAATGAAACCGGGCGATCGACACGCCCGCCGGGGGGAGCGCCTTGAAGAATTTGGAATGTTATCCAATTAGACCTCCTCTGCCTCGCGGAGACGAAATTTCCGACGTGGACGCCATTTCATTGCAATTTTGCATTGCCTGCGGGTCGGCAAGGATTAGTAGCCCGTGAGCGCTGAGGCCCCACAATCCAACAACAAGGTCTGGCTTGCCGCGACGAAGGTCATTTTTTCATTGGGCCTTCTCTACTTTCTATTTAGCCAAATCGAAGTTGAGGAACTCGCAGACACACTTTCCCGCATGGAGATTTGGGCAGTGATCGTCGTGATCGCGATTTTTGGCCTGCAATCCTGCCTGCAAGGACTTCGCTGGTGGCTGGTGCTCGGGGGACTTTCCGTGCCGCTCGACTTGGGCCGGGCAATCCGCCTGACGTTCGTTGGGGTGTTTTTCAATCAAGTTATGCCAACCAGCGTCGGCGGCGACGCCATGCGTATTTGGTACCTCTACCAAAGCAAAATCGGCGTTGATATGGCCATTAAAAGCGTGCTGCTGGAGCGGGTCATGGGCGTGCTCGGCATGTGCACGCTGGTTGCCATTGGCGTGGCATTTCTAGGCGAAACAATTCAGCCTTCCTCGTTGCGCTATTTTCTTATGGCGGTTTTGCCGATTTGCCTTGTTGGCGTCGTCGTCCTTTTGTCTTTGGATTTCATGCCGTTCCGGCTGCGCCAATGGCGCCCCTTGGCTGAGCTGGCACAACTCGCCAATGACGCGCGGCGCATCTTTTTTGAACCAAGGATCGCGATTCCTGCCGTGATTCTATCGCTAACCGTTCATTCGCTCTCTTCACTGGCAGTCTATGTTTTTGCAATGGGTCTCAATCTTGATGTGACGCTTTGGCAATGCCTCGCCATTGTACCTATGGTTTTATTGAGCTTGCTCATTCCGATCTCATTTGCCGGCTGGGGCCTCAGAGAGAGCGCGATGGTCTACCTGCTTGGTCTTCTTGGCGTTACCAGTGACGCGGCGCTCGCTGTGTCGCTGATATTTGGCATCGCTATGATCGCTGCAGCTTTGCCGGGTTGCGCCTTTTGGCTCACTTGGCGCAAAACAAGCACCGTTGAGCAGGAAACGTGAATGGGACACGGCGAAAACATCTAGACCGGCAAAGAGGCCTTCACACGCCTGAGTATCTTGCGCGTGTTGAAATACCATTCGGCACGGCCATTCAAATACGCCCGCCATCGATCAATATCGCGAAAGTAATGCATTTCGATTCGCGGCACGTCAAAGAGATTGCACTGCCGGTCGGCGCGATCCAGCCTCGTCCCCACGGAAATGTCGTAGCATTTTGAAATTTCCTTGCGAACGGTTTCATTTAATTTGCCGTAGGGCGGCGCAAAACTTGTCGGCGCAGTACCGAGCCGCTTCTCGATCTCATCGTGCGACTGCCGTATCTCTGTGTGAAGATCGTCCGGTGGAAGCGTTGTCAGGTCGACGTGACGAACACTGTGACCACCAAAGTCAATACCCTGGCCGGCCAATCTAATCACTTGGTCCCAATCCAATAATTCGCGCGACGGCCCATCATCCCAGTCTTCGCAACCGCCAATTTTTCCAGTAGGAATGAAGTTTGTCGCAGACCAGTTGTATTTTAGAAGTTTGGGAACGGCGTGTTCGGCAAAATCGGCAAAGCCGTCGTCGAAGGTTATAACAACGGCCCGTTCCGATAATTCAAGTTCGCCCGCGTGCCACTTGGCAAAGTCCGCGAGGCTGACGGCTTGGTAGCCGCATTCTTGTAAGACACCAATCTGAGACTCGAACGTTTTCTCTGGAATGTTGGTTGGTCCAACACGCTCCGAAATAGAGTGATACATCAAAACGTTGATGACTTGGTTTTGCAGATCAAGCTGTGACAATGAGTGGCTTCCTCAGCACCTAAAACCGCACGGCCAGGCCGAAATCGCGGCTCTCGAGGCTCTAGTCTTCAACAACATGAGATTCGAATTCGTGGCGATACGTTGACCAACGCTCCCAATCGAAAAGCCCATCATCGGAAAAACAATCACTTGCCCCATAGGCCATGGTCATCGCGTGATGAGTATTGTCATGAGCAAAGAGCCCTTGTCGTCCAAAAGTCAGTAATCCGTCAAGACCAGTAAGCCAGTTGTCCATCGTTTTGAAATTCTCTTCGTAGTCTCGATCGTATACGGGATAAGCAAAGCGCAGGCGCTTTGTCATCACTTTGCTAACGGGCGACGTCACAGGTAGGCCTACGCCTTCAAGCCAGTGGCACATTCTATCGCCTAGTTCCTTGTCTGTTAGATCCCATTCGGGCTCCGAAGGATCCGATGGTAATTCTGCACATAAGACAGTTCGTCCCAGAGGTTTGTCCGTCGCGCTGTAGTTTTTCGGTTCAGACATGCGGGATATGGGAATAGACAGTTCGGGGAAGTAATGTGCGTCAAATTCGGTAAACTGGGATTGCTCGAGCACAAGATAGATCAAAATCATGCCGCGAAAACGAATACGAGACGCGGCCGCAAGGACTTCCGGCGGCGGCGGCGGATCGATCATCCGTACCATCATGCCGATCGGCAGAGTTGACCATACCGTATCGGCAGTCAGTTTCATTTCGTCGCCATTATGTGAGTAGCTGACGTCCGTAATTCGGGATCCGTTCCGACCAATGCGGGTTACCGAAGCTCCGAAAACAAAATCTGCACCACGTTCAGCGGCTGCTTCGTGAAGTCCGGTACAAATCTGTCCATAACCCTTCCGAGGATAGAAAAAACGGCCTGATGTTTTCGATCCGAATCCCGGGATCTGCTGTGCAACCTTCTGCATGATTTTTAAGACCGAACTGCCCGACACCCGGCGCTCTGCCAAGGTCACTGCAAGCTCGGACGGCTTCACACCCCAAAGCTTCTGCACATAAGGGTAATAGAACGCTTCGCTCATCGTTTTGCCGAGACCTCGCTCCAAAACTGTCGCGAAGTTTTCATCGGTCACCGACTCGCGAAGGAAGGGTTTGCCAAGAGTATCGAGCGCTAGTGAGGCGGTGAATTTCTTGGGCAGCCTGAGCAACAGGTCCACCGGCTTCAGCGGAAAATGAATCCAGCGCCTCTGCAATAAAATTCGGCCGTGGCGCGGGCGCAAAAGCAAATCATCCCCAAACAACGACTTGACTTCACCCAACACACGTTCGCCGGAAACGGGATGCAACCGGTGACTGCCATGATCACACCATATGCCGCCTAACTGAAAGCTGCCGGCATTGCCTCCAACCGCATCACTCCGCTCTAAGACGGAGACACTAAGGCCGTCGCGCCGCGCTAACGTAAGGGCCGCCGCCAAACCCGCAGGACCTGCGCCCAATATAGCAACGTGGGGTGATGTTTGGGAAAGCGGTTTGACCCGCATCTGCTGTGCGTTCGAGGTGTCCGGATCACTGGTCAACTGAGTCATACGTTTCTTCGTTCCACCTTATTCGGTCAGTTAGTTATTTCGGCTGTTCTTCCGAATGCACTAATGGGTCCAATTCTTCGCGGCCAGAACTCCGAAGACTTGACATATTGATCTTCGAAGACGAGAGCAAGACCGCACCGCCTAGCAATCCGCCTCCAAAGAAAATGGTCTGCCAGACCAGACTGACCGCTACAACCTTTGCCGGAACGGCCCCAAACGGGAGTAAAAGGCCTGCTAAGCTTGCTTCCCGCACACCTAATCCAGCAATGCTGATCGGGACGATCGCCGTTAGCTTGGCAAGCGGCCAAGCAAAGAACCAAGCCGCGGCCCCTACATCGATGCCACTCGCCTGGGCCAGCGCAAGATTCAACAGGATAAATACCGACTGCACCATAAAGGAAAGACCGATACAGATGGCCAGCCTGCGTGGTTGCCCTTTGAATTCGTCAATCGCACCTCTGACTTGTTCAACAATTCCCTCGAAAGGTAGTCTCGGCAGCGCCACGACCAATGCTGTCAGAGCTGCCGCGGCGAGAACCATGACAGCACCGACTTTGACGAGAGCCATATAAACGGAGCTGTCACCAACGGCAAAAAGGGCGCCGCTACAGGCAATCAAAAACAGCACGAACGTATCTAATAGTCGGTCGGCAGCAGACCCAACTGCGATCCGTGCCTTGTTTTCTGACTTTCGAATGACCAATCCGGCGCGCACGACATCGCCCCCGGCCATCCCCGGCAGACAAAGATTTGACACAAGGCCGGTAAAATGGGCACGCATCGCCCGGACAAATGGCACTTCGATTTCGTGATTGATCAGCAGCCACCATTTGGCCGCCAAAACGACATGGCCTAAAAGATGGATGACGAATACGAACAACCACAGCGCAATCGGAATGGCGCGCATCGCCTCCCAAACTTGGCCTGTTGGCAAAAGCCAAAGGGTCAAACCGAGAATGACGATCGACCCGGTGACTCGGATGATCCATTGCCGGGGAATGCGCGGGGCTTGAATTGCTGGATTTGTTTGCATGACGCAACTACGCTGTCCAAACTCGTGTCACGGCCGCAGGTGTAGCCGCGCTATCATGTCTGCTATCAGTCCGAGGGACCAAATCATGATCGCCGCCAGCAATCCAAAAATAGCGCTTTCAGATAGATCCCCGATCACGATGTCATAGCCCAGTTTGACAATACCAAAAGCAAACAGAACCGCACCGAGAGGCAAAAAGACTCGCAACGGACTGAACAAGACGATGGCGCGTAACACAAGCAAGATGAAATTAAAGAAATCCGTAAAGCGGATTTTCGATTTGCCGATTCGCTTGCCATACTTGATTGGCAAATAGACGACCTGCAGATTTGAACAGATCATACAGAGCGTAATCGTCGTCGTGAAAGAAAAGCCTGACGGTAGTAGAGGCACGAACGACTCAAGAGCGCTGCGCCGAAAGATCCGCAAACCGGAATTCAAGTCCGGAATTTTGCGCAGTGCCAAATAATTGGCAAGCGAATTGAGAACAAATTTAGCGGGTCTTCGAATGAGGGGTACATTTGTCATGCTCGAATCGCGCGCGCCCACGACCATACCTGCCGACTGAGCCTGCTCCCACATAAGCGGCAGGCTTTCGGCGGGATAGGTTCCGTCCGCATCAATGATCGCGACATATTCCGAATTGCCGGCAGCCATCCCGCGCTTCAGCGAAGCGCCATATCCTGAATTCTCATGATTGTAGACAACGCGGGCCCCGCTTTTTTCGGCAGCCTGCCGGGTCCCGTCGGTCGAGCCGTCATCAACGACGATTATGTCGAAAGTCAAAGACAGCGAGGAAAGTGCCTTGTGAACCTCCATTACGGCTTTGTTAATGCCGTGTTCCTCGTTGTACGCTGGAATTACAACGCTTAGGTCGACAAGTCGCGATTCGCTACCTTGGGCCTCCCGTGAGGAAGTTCTATTTTTTTCGGCGTGTTCATGGAAAGCACAATGGATCGGAGCGTTTAAGGAGCCGTAAACAGCGTTAACGGGTCACTATCGCGAATTGGCCACGTTAATACAACGTTAGTAAGAGGGGACTTTGAGGCCGACAGGCGGGCGAATAAACACCCGAACTGGCTCTGCGTAGGAGCATTGAGAAATATTGATGGAAGCGGCCAATTTGGCCTAAATCGCCGCGCCGCCAGCCAAGGGAAGCAAAAATGCTAAATTCAAGATCGTTAAATCACACAAACCGGCGCATCGCCTTCATCAGCATCGTTGCCGCCCTCACGGTTGCCGGCATGGCTCACGCTCAGGGCGACATGACCGCCGAAGATCTCGTTGCCAAGCTCGGCCTCAATGAAAGCAATGTCGCTGCGCGCGATTTGCCAAGTTGGACCAAGCCTGAGCGTATCGTCGTGTCGGTCGATAATGACATGCGGCTTGATTGGCTCGGAGAAGTCGTGACGGACGTTGAGCTTGTCCCCATGAGTCGAGGTGGGCCGCCACCAGACATGACCGACGTTCAGGGGCTCATCGGGTTCTGCACCCCCCGTCTCATCAGCGCGGCTAAAGAGCTTCACTGGATCCATGTCTCATCGGCCGGCGTCGAAAGCTGCGTGTCGCAGCCCGAGATTAAGAACGGCGATTATCTGATAACAAACATGCAGCGCGTCAGCAGCGAGCCCATCGCCGAGCACGTTATTGCCATGATGCTGGCACTAACGCGCAGCCTCCCCCACTTTCAATCGCTCCAAAACGAAGAGGTATGGAAGCCCACCGGGTTCGGCGACACAAGCATGCGCGAAGTTCAAGGCAAGACCATGTTGGTGGTGGGTCTAGGCGGTATCGGCACGGAAGTCGCCCGCCGCGCCAATGCGCTTGGCATGCGCGTCATCGCAACACGCAATTCAAGCCGCGAGGGACCTGAATTTGTCGACCAAGTGGGACTCGCCGACGAGCTATTTGAGCTGGCAGGGCAAGCCGATGTTGTGGTCAATGCAACGCCGCTCACGCCGGAGACGACCAACTTATTCGATGCCGCATTTTTTGCGGCCATGAAGCCGCAGTCTTACTTTTTTACCGTAGGCCGCGGCAAAAGTGTCGTCACTGATGATCTCGTGGCGGCGCTCGAATCGGGTGCGTTGGCGGGGGCCGGTCTTGATGTGACCGAGCCGGAACCCCTGCCCAAAGACCATCCGTTATGGAAAGCGCCCAATGTCATTATCACGCCTCACGTCGCGACCAGATCGGATAGAGGAAGCGATCGATATTGGCTCGTCGTCCGCGAGAATTTGCGTCGCTACGTCGCCGGCGAAAAAATGTTCTCCGTAGTCGATGTGGAGCGCGGCTACTAGCTCAATCTTCGATAGAGACGATGCAGAAACTACGACTTACGCGACGCAGCGCCTTGTTGAGTGGTGCGGCGGCCGGCGCATCGATTCTCACAACCGGATTTGCGGCAAACCGATCTAGTAAAAATACGATCCTTATCGCCGGTGCCACCGGCGTCGTCGGTCACACAGCGCTTGAACATTTCACCGCTCAGCCGAACTGGGACGTCATCGCAGTTTCCCGCAGTCAACCGCTCTTCGAGGGCGCTTACCACCATGTCGCACTCGACCTTACAGATGAAGACGGGTGCCGACAGGTTATCGGTCAAATGAGTGACATAACCCACGTCGTTTACGCCGCCCTGCATGACAGACGCGGGCCGGTTAGCGACGTTGCACAACGCGATGAACTGGATACCAACACCCAAATGTTGCGCAATCTCGTTGAACCTCTGAGAGACCGCGCACGTAATCTGAAAAATGTGACTATCCTTCAAGGCACAAAGGCCTATGGCGTTCACATTGAACCATTCGACGCACCGGCCAAGGAACGTTGGCCGAGAAAAAATCACGACAACTTTTACTTTTTGCAAGAAGACTATCTGAAAGAAGTTCAGCAGAGGCAAAGCTGGGCATGGACGATATTCCGTCCACAGATCATTTTTGGATTTTCTATCGGAAAGTCAATGAATCTTATCCCGGTCATCGGCGCACTTGCTGCAATTCGCCGAGAGGAAGGCCGGCTCATGGGTTATCCCGGAAAATCGAACTCAGTTCTCGAAGCAACGGACGCGCGACTACTTGCTCGTGCATTCGAATGGGCGGGAACCGCCGACGAGGCGCGAAACGAAATCTTCAATGTGACAAACGGCGATATTTTCATTTGGCCTCATGTTTGGCCCGCTATTGCGAATGCGCTGAATGTCGATGTTGGACCAGATAACCCCTTGATTATTGCAGACTATTTCCGCCAAAAAGGCCACATTTGGGACGAAATCGTCAAGAAGCATAGTCTCATTCCCATTAGTCTTAGCGAATTCGTGGGCCAATCGGACGTCTATGCCGATGTCGGATTGACCTATGCGGCCGGCGCAAACAAACCCGGCCTTCTCAGCACCATCAAAATTCGTCAGTCGGGTTTTCAAGCCGCACTCGATACGGAAGACGCTTTCCGCTACTGGTTCGACCTTTATGCCCAGCGGGGATTTCTGCCGAAAGTTTAAGGGCAGAAATCTGGCAAGGCATTGGTCACACTCGTGCGATAGGATTTGGACTTGTTATTCAAACACGAGAAGCCCGCCGGAGGCTATGTCAAAGGCCAAGACCGCTGCATCGATCAAACCGAACAAACTGGCAAGTGACTTAATTGCCGGCGACCGCCGCGCTTTGGCCAAAGCCCTGACGCTGATGGAAAGCAAGCTTGGGCCGGGCGCCGAACTTCACACTCCCATGCAAGAGCATGTTGGCAATGGCGTCGTTGTGGGATTCACCGGCCCACCTGGCTGCGGTAAATCGACTCTTATTAATGCCTATGTGAGTGAACTCCGCCGCCGCGACAAAACGGTCGCCGTAGCTGCCGTCGATCCCTCAAGCCCGATATCGGGAGGATCAATCTTGGGAGACCGGCTGCGGATGACGGACCACGGCGGCGATGATGGCGTCTTCATTCGTTCGTTTGCATCCGGTGGTCACCTTGGTGGCCTCAACGCTCATATGCATCGCATCATTGATATCCTCGACGCTGCAGGCTGGAACGTAATCATTGTCGAAACCGTTGGAACCGGCCAAAGCGAAATTGACATTGCTGATTTGGCTCATGTCAAAGTCGTCATCAACGTGCCGGGGCTGGGTGACGATATCCAAGCCATAAAGGCTGGCATTCTAGAAATTGCCGATATTTTGGTCGTCAACAAGGCAGACTTGCCAGCAGCGGATCTCACGGCAATGCAACTCGACGCTATGCTCCGTCTGCGGATGACCTCACGCAAGGACACGCCGGTCATAAAAACCGTCGCTACGCGCGGTGACGGCATTAAGGAACTTGCCGACACGATCGCCAATATGGGCAGCAAACTTGACAAGAAGGGCCGTGCCGATGCGTCACGCGCGCGCCTCAGGCGCCTACTAATACGCGCTGCCGGCCAAATGCTCGACGATAAAATCGCATTGTTGCCCGAAGGAGAACTCGATGAATTGTCAAAAGCTGTCCTCGATGGAAAGCTTGATTTTGACAAAGCAACGGCGAAACTCCTGCGCAAAGCCAAACTTTGACTGGGTGAGGGCGACGAGACGTCGCGTTCATTGTGAGGTGGGGCCCTTGCTCTTTCATCCTCCTTGGGACAAAGATCCCTAAAGTGACCGGCGGCGCGATAGTGGCACTGTCGGCCTAAGCGGGGGCGTATGAGTTTACTTAAGATTTCGGCTGCAGCGGGCGCGTGGGTTGCCTTTGGGTTTGCGCCGCTTCTGGCCCAAACCGTCACGGGAGAACCGGGCGCCACAGCCGCCCCCTACTTCACTCAATTGACGGTGACAACCAGCCGACGCGATAAGTCCCTTAGCGATTTGGCGAGCAATTTGTCGGTTTTGAACCAAGACGAAGTCGACTTCCTGCGGGTCGATCATGTCAGCGAAGCGATCAACCGTTTGCCGGGCCTCAATATCCAAAGAGGAAATGGCCAGGAACATTTAACGGCGATTCGCTCGCCCGTTCTGACGGCCGGCGCCGGGGCAGGTTCATTTCTTTATTTGGAAGATGGCGTGCCTCTACGCGCCGCAGGCTTTGCCAACGTCAATGGCCTGTTCGAAGCTCATAGTGAACTAGCCGGCGGCATCGAAGTGGTACGCGGCCCGGGTAACGCCCTTTATGGCTCCAACGCGGTACATGGATTGATCAATATTCTGACGCCGACTCCTGCCGCGGACTTCGCTGCCATGCTCGAGGGGTCGTGGGGCAGTTTCGACCGTGGACAGCTGAGAGCATCCGTAACCGGCAGCCAGGGCAGCCATGGTGTTTTCGCGGGGATGACGCTGACCAGCGAAGCCGGCTTCAGAGGGGAGTCTGGACTTGATCAACAAAAAGCTACGCTGCGTTACGATTTCGACGGTGGTGAAACGCGGGTGCGCGCGACCCTGGCGGGTCACAATTTGAACCAAGAAACTGCCGGTTTCATTCGCGGACCGGACGCCTATCTGGACCGCGCTTTAGCACGTACAAACCCCAACCCGGAAGCATTTCGCGATACCCGCGCCTTGCGCGCCGCCGTGCGCGTTGATCATGATCTGTCTGATCAGCTGACGCTGTCGGTCACACCGTTTGGCCGCATCAATGAAATGGATTTCTTGATGCACTTCTTGCCCAGCCAGGCGTTGGAAGAGAACGGACACAAAAGCATTGGCGCCCTAACCTCTTTGTTGTGGTCGTTCGATGATTCGAGCGAAGTGACCATCGGCGCGGATTTCGAAGCAACCGACGGCTTCCTAAGAGAGACGCAGTCGCTGCCGAGCTTTGGCAGCTTCACCCAAGGCCCACATTACGACTTTGACGTGACCGCCATTGTTGCCGCGCTATATGGTCATGCAGAGTGGCAGGCGACGGAAACCTTGCGCGTTGTTGGCGGCGTGCGCTGGGAATATACCCACTATGACTATGACAACAATCTGGCCAGCGACACTGTCGGACGATTTCAACGTCCCGCGGACCGCACAGACTCGTACTCTGTCGTGACGCCGAAGTTGGGGGTCGTATGGGACGTACGTCCAGACACGTCGCTCTTTGTCAATTACGCACGGGGCGCCAGGGCGCCGCAGACCACCGATCTTTACCGCCTGCAAATCAATCAAGTGGTCGGAGATATCAAAGAAGAAAAGCTCGACAGCATCGAAATTGGCGCCCGGGGAGAAATCGCCGGCGTAGCGTACCAAGCCGCCGCATTCTATATGACCAAGCGCAATTTCTTCTTCCGCGATACTGACGGGTTCAACGTGCCGAATGGTAAGACCAAGCACAAGGGAGTCGAACTTGAAGTTGTGATTCCCCTTCACGAAACCCTCGACTTGGCCGCTGCCGCAACCTACGCGCGGCACACGTATAATTTCACGAATTTGGTCACGGCCAACTCGACGGAATCTATTTCAGCAGGCAATGATGTGGATACCGCGCCGCGTGTGACCAGTAACGTTAGGCTCATTTGGCGGCCCCTAGAGACAATCCGCGGCGAAATCGAATGGACCCATGTCGGGCGCTATTATACTGACGCGTCCAATCTTCACGACTATCCGGGACACGACCTCTTAAACGTGCGGCTTGTTTGGCAGGCAAACGAAAACGTTGATGTGTTTTTCACCGGCCGCAACCTCACGAACGAAGCCTACGCGGAGCGCGCCGACTTCTTCTTCGACTCAGAGCGCTATTTCCCCGGCGAGACCCGCGCCTTTGAAGGCGGGCTGAATTTGCACTTTTAGAGATTTATCTTTGAGGCCTAGTACGACGTGGGATCGACGCCTAACGCCTCGCAGATATCCTTGAGGACTGTTTCTTCCGAATCTTCAAGACGCTCGTCGGCGACGATCGCGATTTGCGAGGCCGATAGAACAATGTCGACGTCGTCCTTATCGCGCTTCATTTTAGCGATATTAGCTAATGCCTCTTCCCGGGCGGCTGCATAGTCTTCGATCAAAGCCTGCGTTATGCCGGTAAACTCTTTTTCAATTTTGCGAAGATCAAGGCTCGCGAGCTTATCGGTCGAACGCACGACTTCGAAAAACCGGTCGATTTCGCGCCGGTCCAGTTGATTGTCAGCACAGGCAATAAGCGCGAACGCGGAAGCCAGCGCCGTCAGCAAGGCTTCGCGCTGACGGCGCTCGTAGAGCTCGGATAATGGTTGATCGAGTCCTTTTGCCATCAGTTTTTCCCTGGATTCAGACGACGATCAGCGGGTCACCGATCGTATTGAGCGGTTCGAATCCCGTTTTGGTAACTCGGATTAAGTCCTCGTTGTGACCGGCGCCCCAGCCCACTTCGATGTAGGGCAAGTCAACTGTAATCGTCATGTTTTCTGTCAAAACGAGATCGTCTTTAACGCCAAACGGATAACCATCGCGGCTTGGTTCGTCCGTGTGCTGAAGACCGACGGAATGAGGACTCACAATTAAAGCGTATTCCGGCATGCCGGCCTTGATCATGGCAGCTTTCGTAGCTTCAACGACTTCAGAATAGCGCACGCCTTCCCTGATCATATCGAATGCGACGTCCCGCCCGATCTTATTTGCCGCCGCACGCTTTATGATTTCTGGCGATGGATCACCAACGACAACAGTTCGGGCAAAGTCCCCCATATAACCGTGAAAACGGCTGACGGCATCTACGAGAATCGGTTCTCCGCGCTTGACCTCACCATTTGGCAAGAGACCCAACGTTACACCCGCCAAAACGAACACCAACTCATTCCCCCGCGACGCAGCTTCTGTCATGAATCGGCGCTCAAATTCGGGAAATGTCATTCCCTCTTCAATTGCGTTGATCGACGCGAGGGCCGCTTGCGCATTATTTTCTGCGCCGACGCGAATGAGTTCGAGCTCAGCATCGGATTTAATCATGCGTATCTTTTTAAAGATATTGGTACCTGGGACAAATTGAATGTCGCTCATGCCGATGTCTTTCAACATCGCCGCAACATTCATATCATCGACAGCAATACGTCCCTTGGCCAATCCCGATTCTTTCAGTGCGCGGGCAAGAGCCCATACGGCCGTCGGCGCGGCATTATCCAAATTGTCCGCCTGCGCATCTACCCAAGCCTGCTCTCTCGTGGTGAACGTTGCGCCCTTCATGACGCCATAACCGCGACGTGCCGATTCCGGTTCTTCAGTCAGGCGGCCTGCATCAGCATCGAGATAGTCCTGCCAATTTGCCGGACCGGAATAGGTCATGACATCCGGCACTTCACGTTCCCCATTGGCGATATCCCAGCTCTGTGCTGAAGACGTCACAAGAAAACTAGGCTCATCGGGATTGGCAGCGAATGTCGCGAACGAAGTGTACTCGCGCCGCATTTTAGTCATCACGGGAACTGTATTACTCAAGTAGTAGACATTCGGATCCGATACCGCGATCAGACCATCGACGCCCTCTTGTGCCAGCACATCATAGGCGCGGGCTTTGTTGACCAACATGCGGCCGCTTAGTTGAGGCGGTATCTCAACATTGATGTCAGCGGATGACGGTCCGAACGGTAGGATCGATTTCCCTGGCGCACAGCCGGTGACTAGCATCGCCGCGCCCAATGCCGTGGCGCCTTTGAGTAATTCCCTTCGCTTAAACATGCCGAATGTCTCCTCAGTGGGCCGCTGATGCGAGCAAGATTGACCCAATGTTACGACTTTGGCCGGATGAATTGGAAAAAGAATTGACGCCCTTAAGTCATTGCGACGGATTTAGAAGCCTCTGCCGTTGAACTTTCGAAGGTTGGGCATTTATCGAACTTAAGGAGAAAAACTCATGGCAAAATTCGAAAACGTCGCTTTTAGCTTCGCTGTCCTTTTGCTCGTGCTGGCCGTCGCAATACTTGTTTCAGCAGGCGCGACAAGCAGCACAGATGCCCGTGATGGCTTCGGCCGCAGAGGCGTGAGTGGGGGACCAGGTCGCATAATTGAACAGTTTGACGCCAATAGTGATGGGGCAGTCACACAGAAAGAAATCGACGCAACTCGCACTCAAAGCTTTGAACAATATGACAGCAACGGCGACGGCAGTTTGTCGCTCGAAGAATATGAACCTCTTTGGCGAGAGCAATCACGGCCACGAATGGTTGATCGCTTTCAATCCTTTGATGATGACGGCAGCGGTAACGTCACGTCAGAGGAATTTGACGCGCCAACGGCCAATCTGGTGCCACGCCTTGACGAAAACGACGACGGCGAAGTCACGCCAGATGAAATGGGTCCGAGAGGCCGTGGTATCTTTGGCCGGGGCCCACGCTGAAATTTACCGATCCGGACTTCAGCTCTGCGCGCAAAATCATTAGTCAGTGAGCGCCGACATGTTGTCCCCCCAACGTCGGCAATCCAGTCCCGGCTTCACCTGCCTTCTCCCCAAGCCGGGACCTTCACTGACTTTTCGGTCACATTCACTTGGCTTGCCATGAGCCGAAAGCCGATAACGAACTTGTGACTCTCCCCGGTCGACTTCTACCTCCCTTGCGCTAGGATAGGCCCGGGTTACCCCAAGAGAGGATGCATGATGAAAAATTTCGGTTTTGCAGCGGTTTTAGGTTTAGCGCTGAGCCTATCGCTCGCCACTTTTGGCCAAGTGATCGCCGCACCAAGTGGCGGCGGCGGTGCGCCGACGCCGAGTGCAGGTCCGTCGGGCGGTGGCTCGTCGAGCAGCCAGGTAGACGTCAAAGAAGATTACAAGAATGGGCTGACGTCATTTGAAGCGGGCGACTGGGAGGCAGCAGAAAAATCTTTCAAGAAGGTCGTCAAAGGCCGTAGCAACGACGGCGATGCACGGGCCTACTTAGGCATGGTGCAAGTCGAACTAGCAAACTACAAAGGCGCCCGCAAGTCGCTCGAAAAAGCGATTGACGACAACACGGTGTTGCCGGGTGCGTGGCAGTATTTGGGCATCGTTTATCTGCACTTCGACGAAGTCGATAAAGCCAACGAACAATTGTCCGCTCTGGGTCTATTGAAAGACAATTGTGCGGATCCGTGCCCGAACCCGGAAGAGCTGCAAAGCACTTACGATGCGCTGCAGACGGCTATTACCGCATATGGCGACGGCACCGAGCCTCAAGCGCTCTTATCACCAAGCAAAGCGGACCAGACCTATCAGCAGGCAGTACGCCACGTAAATGTGGGCGACTATTGGGCCGCCATCGACGTGCTCCGCACCATGCATGAATCCGATCCGGAAAATGCCGACGTGCTTAACTATTTGGGCTTCAGCCATCGCAAGCTTGGCGATTATGACGCGGCGCTGAATTACTATCAGACCGCATTGGCGATCAGCCCCAATCATGCGGGCGCGACCGAATATTTGGGCGAGCTCTATATCGAGCTCGGACAGATCGACAGAGCCGAAAATCAATTGGCCAAACTCGATCGGATCTGCACTTTCGCGTGCACCCAATATGAAGATCTCAAAGCCTTGATCGACGAGCATAAGTCGACGATTGGCGGCTAACTTTATGAACGCCTGGCGGCGCGGGCTTATGGCCTGCGCCGCTTTGGCAGCTTCCAGTCCCGCTTTTTCCCCCGCGGCGGCGGATGAAATTCTCACTGAGCTTAAATGGTTGTCGGTCGATGCGGATCGCGTCGAACATTTGACCACGTTTGTTCCGGAACCGATCAGCGAAGACGATTTCGGAACCTATGAGTTTGAATTGGGCCGCCTCGCGTTCCGCAGTCCGGGTCTTCTAGGCGGCGTCGCCGCGCGGGAGGGACTTACATGTCAAACGTGCCACATGAACGGCCGGTCGAATCCCAATTTCTTTTTGGCGGGCCTGTCGAGCGACCCTGGAACGGTAGACACGACGACCGCCGTGTTCAGCGAAGTATTAGGCGATGGCACGTTCAACCCAATTGAAATTCCGACGCTCGTTGGCATCACCGAAAGCGGGCCCTACGGCCATGACGGACGCGAGCCGTCGCTGGAGGCCTTTACGCGTACGGTCATTGTCGATGAATTTGCAGGACGCGAACCGGACCCCGTCATCTTCGACGCAGTTATTACCTACATCAGTGCTCTTAAAGATCAACTGCAACAACCTCGACATTCATTCAACTTGCAAAGCCAGTTCCTCGATCTGGAGCGCTCACTTTTAGTGTTGGAGCAAGCCGTTCGCAAGGATGACCGCGAAGTTGCACTGTTCGTCATTTTCGCCATTCGCAGTCACTTCGGGCGCATTGCCGAACGACTTCCGGGTCAAGAACTCGCGCAGGAACGAGACTATATCCAGCAGTGGAGTGGGGAGCTGCGGTCCATTCGAGATCTGTTGGATGCAGGCGATGGCGCCGGGGCCAACGCCGAGTTGGGAGAGTGGCACAGGAAGTACGTGTCACAGCGCATTGAAGTCGTGAAAGCAGCCGAGAAGTCACTTTTCAATCTGGAAAAACTTCGCGCCGCGCTCGAAACCACGAAGCAGAATTAGTGCGCAGCCTCGGCGTCAGTGGTTGTTTCGCGCATTTTATCGAACGACGCCCAGACGCCTTCGTTGCCATGCCAATCGCCGCGGGTCGCGGCTTTTGAATACTCCGTGGCGCGCGCTTCAAAAAAGTTTGCGTGCTCGACGCCATTCAGAATTTCCGTAAGCCACGGTAAGGGATGCTTTTCGATCCCGTAGACTTTCGGCAACTCAAGCTGGCCTAGGCGCCAGTCGCAGATGTAGCGAATGTAGCTCTTGATGTCGTCCGGCGTCATGCCTTCGACGGGACCCATTTCGAACGCCAAGTCGATGAACCGGTCTTCAAGACCGACTACGGTCTTAGCACTTTCGATAAGCTGTTCTTCAACTTGTTTGGTCACGCAACCAGTTTCACGAGCAAATGTGTGAAACAGCTTGATCATACCTTCGCAATGCAGACTTTCGTCACGCACCGACCAGGTTACGATTTGCCCCATGCCCTTCATTTTATTGTTGCGGGGGAAATTTAACAGCATGGCGAAACTGGCGAATAGTTGCAGACCTTCGGTAAAGGCACCGAACATGGCGAGTGTACGCGCAATGTCTTCCGGCGTGTCGACATTGAAGCCCTGCATATAGTCGTGCTTAGCCGCCATTTCGTCGTACTCAAGAAAGGCCGAGAACTCCGCCTCCGGCATGCCGATGGTCTCAAGCAGCAAGGCGTAAGCCGCGATGTGTATGGTTTCCATGTTGGAAAACGACGACATCATCATTTTGATTTCGGTCGGCCGAAAGACGCGGGCATAGCGCTCCATATAGTTGTCGTTCACTTCCACATCGGATTGGGTGAAAAACCGAAAAATTTGAGTGAGCAGATTGCGTTCGGCATCGCTGAGCTTGTTCGCCCAATCTTTGCAATCATCACCCAACGGCACCTCTTCCGGCATCCAGTGCACTTGCTGCTGAAGTTTCCAGAAATCAAAAGCCCAAGGATAGCGGAAAGGTTTGTAGCTATGGCTGGGCGTTAGCAGGCCGGGAAGCTGGGGGCTCTGAGATATTTCATTCATGACTTTTGGTGCACTAGTTGGAAGTGATTGAAAATCAATTGAAGGCGATAACTCAAACTACTGGCAAGCTAAACATTCGTCATAGTCGGTGGGTGCCGCCGCCAATAAAGAAGCTTCTACCTCGTTGTTTGTGGTCCCTTCGGCAAACGCCGCACGCTGCACAGACTTGGACCGGCAGTAGTAAAGACTTTTGACGCCCTTTTCCCACGCGGTCCAATGCAGCATCATGAGATCCCACTTATTGATGTCGCCGGGCAAAAACAAATTGACCGACTGGCCCTGACAGATAAAGGGCGCGCGGTCAGCGGCAAGTTCGACAATCCACCTTTGATCGATTTCGAAAGCGGTGCGGAAGCAGGACTTTTCATCGTCGGTCAAACAATCTAGATGCTGGACCGAACCGTCATGCTCGAGAATCGAGGCCCAAACATCTTCGGTGTTCTGACCCTTCTCCCTCAGTAGCCTTGTAAGATGGGTATTCTTAACCGTATGCGAGCCCGACAAGGTCTTATGAATATAGACATTGGCTGGAATGGGCTCGATGCAGGGGCTGGCGCCGCCGCAGATTATGCTGATCGAGGCCGTGGGCGCGATTGCGAGCTTGTGGCTGAAGCGCGCCATCATGCCGTGCTCTTCAGCGTCGGGACAGGACCCGCGCTCATGGGCGAGCTTGACGGAAGCGGCGTCGGCGCCGCGACGAATGTGTTTAAAGAGGCGCAAATTCCATGACTTGGCCAGCGCGCTTTCAAACGGGATGCCCTGGCCTTGCAGGAAAGAGTGAAAGCCCATCAAGCCCAGCCCGACTGAACGCTCCCGCATGGCGCTGTAGCGCGCGCGATCCATTGATTCGGGCGCGCGTTCAATAAAGTCATCGAGCACGTTGTCGAGGAACCGCATAATGTCTTCGATAAAGTTTTCGTCTTCCGACCACTCGAAATACTTTTCGGCATTGATCGAGGACAGGCAGCAAACGGCCGTGCGGTCTTTGTTCAAATGATCGCGGCCGGTATGCAGCATGATTTCGCTGCACAGATTTGAGGTGCTGACTTTGAGCCCCAATTTGCGCTGATGAGGCGCCAGACGGCGGTTCACGGTGTCGGAAAAAATCAAATAGGGCTCGCCGGTTTGCAGCCGGATCTCAAGAATTTTTTGCCACAGCTTGCGCGCGCTCACCAGACGAATGATTTCGTTGGTTTTGGGACTGCGCAGGCCGAATTCCGCATCATCACGCACCGCTTCCATAAATTCATCGGTAATGTTGAGGCCGTGGTGGAGATTGAGACTCTTGCGGTTGAAATCGCCGGAAGGTTTGCGGATCTCAAGAAACTCTTCGACTTCCGGATGGTGGATGTCGAGATAGACCGCGGCCGAACCACGCCGGAGCGAGCCTTGGCTGATCGCAAGCGTGAGTGAATCCATGACGCGCACAAACGGAATGATCCCGGAGGTCTCGCCGCTGCCTTTGACTTTTTCGCCGATGGAACGGACTTGCCCCCAATAGGTGCCGATTCCGCCGCCATTTGAGGCAAGCCAAACATTTTCGTTCCAAGTGCCGACGATGCCGTCAAGGCTGTCATCAACGGAATTTAGAAAACAAGAAATGGGTAGGCCGCGCTTCGTTCCGCCGTTGCTTAAGACTGGAGTCGCCGGCATGAACCAAAGCTTCGACATGTAATCGTAGATACGTTGGGCGTGGGCTGCGTCATCACTAAACGCCTGAGCGACGCGCGCAAACATATCTTGGAATGATTCGCCCGGCATAACGTAGCGGTCCTTCAGAGTCGCCTTGCCAAACGCCGTCAAATTCGAATCACGGTCGTGATCGAGTTGTATCGAATTATCCAGTACACGCAGGCTCGGACTATCGGGCTCCAGGCCCAAGTCCGGTGTCAGGTAATCCGTCTTCTGTGGAAACGGTCGCGCGGGGGCAATTTCAGGCGCTGTCATCTGTACTTTCATTCCTCCCATAAGCTTCACGGGCGCAGTGGCCCTCATGGAACTCTCCAAAGACCGGGGATCCCGCCGCGGACCCCCTTCTTCGGCCCCCTCCGGCGCCAAGGCGCCAGCGTGACCTTTTACGAACGCACCTCTCCCGTTGCCTGCAATCCCACTTGCAGGCCCAATTTGACGGAGATGGGACCAAGTGCCCCTAACGGCTCGCTTTTGTTCCCCTCACAAAGCGAGTCGTTATTCCCACCGTCGACTCAGATTTTTGGGTGCTTGTTCCCCCCAGATAAGGGACCACCGGGGGGTGCCGCTACAAAATATAGTGTCTCACGCGGACGTGAGCGTCAATATGGGAATGTTAGTTATTAACAATTTTTTTTCGCTGCGATGACAAAACGCGGAAAGTTCGCCCGCATTGACCGCTAGAAGTGAGCCCTGGCCCCAGAATGTCCGCAAGCCGCCGCGACAATATTCAGCCGTCCGCGCGATTGGCCTGCTGGTCCAAAAGGTGCTGAAAATCGGCAGTGCGAAATGTCTCAACCGACTGGGTCGCCTCGCTGATGTCCCGGCCCAACGCCTGCAAGGTCTCGCTGCCGAGCTGTAGGCCGCATTCGAGTGTTTCGCGTACAGCCGAGTCGACTTCGCCCTCGATGAGATCCAACGCATGGGGACGATTGCGCGCACGTGCATAGACTTTGAGATGAGAAAAATTTCTTTTGACGTTTTCGACAACCCGCACGGACGTTTCCGGATCGTCAACAGCCACCACTAGAATTTTCGCTTCATGCGCACCCGCCGCACGCAAGACGTCTGCCCGCGTAGCATCGCCATAGTAGGTTTTGTGACCGTAGCGTGCAGAAAGATCAATTTGATCCGGGCTCGGATCAAGTGAAGTGAACGGAATATTTTCTTGTTCCAGTATTCGCCCGACGATTTGCCCGACGCGTCCAAACCCTGCGATGATGACCGGCGCATTGTCTGAGGCGTCTAATTCCTCCATCGCTCCTTCGGGCACTTGAAGCGCGTCTGACTGAGAAAGATCGAGCAGTTTTAGGAGCAATGGCGTGACGGCCATAGAAAGCGTAATCACAGCAATGATTTGGTCGCCCAATTCACCGTCGACCAGCGTCGCCGTGACCGCCACCCCCATAAGAACAAAAGCGAATTCCCCCCCCTTGTGAAAGGGTCAATCCGACCTTAAGTGAATCAGAGGGCTTGTAACCAAAAGCCTGCGCTAGCGCCCAAATTGTCAGGGCCTTGAGCGAGACCGGGAGGACAACGGCGCCAACGATCAAGCTCAGATCTTTCCACAGCAGACCAAAGTCGACGGTCATGCCGACGGAAAGAAAAAACAGACCCAAAAGCAGACCGCGAAATGGCTCGATGTCCGCGGCGATTTGATGGCGGAATTCGCAGTCAGCAAGGAGGACGCCGGCTATGAAAGCGCCAAGCGCCATGGACAGACCGGCGGCGTTCATCAGTACAGCAACGCCCAACACAACGAGCAAAGCAGCCGCGGTGAAAATCTCATTGGCTTTCGTGACGGCGATCAACCGAAACAGCGGACGCAACGCATAGCGGCCACCGATGACGATACCACCGATCGCGGCAACGATGAGTGCGATGGACAGCGCAAGATTCGGCTCACCTTCCGCTTCGAGTGGACCAAAGAGCGGCACAAGGGCCAGCACGGGAATCACGGCAAGATCTTGGAACAGCAAAATAGAAAAGCCCGCTCGGCCGGACTGCGCGGACAACTCACCGCGCTCCGCCATGACTTGCAGCGCGAAGGCCGTCGACGAAAGCGCGAGCGCAAAGCCCGCGACCAAAGCCGGGATAAGGTCGTAACCGAATACGGAGGCAGCCGCCGCCAAGACAACAAATGTGACAAAAACTTGCGCTGCACCCAATCCGAACACCGAGCGGCGCATGGTCCAAAGCCGGGCCGGTTTGAGCTCAAGGCCGATAATGAAAAGCAGCATCACGACGCCCAACTCAGCGAAATGAAGTACTGCTTCTGGGTCTTCGACATATTCGAGCCCCCAAGGACCAATGATCGCGCCGGCGGCCAGGTAGCCCAATACAGATCCCAGGCCAAATCGTTTGAAGATCGGCACCATCAATACGGCAGCGGCCAAAAAGATGACGGAGTCGAGAAGGTAAGAGTCGCTCATGTCAGACCTTCAAGTTTGAAACAGATGGACCAATTAGGCCGTGCATAATTGCAAAAGCTTCGTGTATGGTCGCGGTCCCTTGGCCAGGGGTAAATGATTCCCATGCGCAAACCTGACACATTCATTGCCCGAGAGATTCCTTTTTTTGATCCAGTGCGCGTCTTTTGTGCCCAGGCCGAAAAGTCGTTCGCTCAACTTTTGCATTCAGTCCCGGGCGCGGCGGGCAACGGGCGTTATAGTTTTATCGCGCTTGATCCGTTTGACATCATCGCCGCCAAGGACGGGACCGTAGAACGCCGCGAAGGTACGACAACGGGTTGCCCGTTCGACGCCCTTCAAGAGGTATTGCAGTCCTACCGCCTACCAACCCAAGCCGACCTGCCTCCGTTTCAAGGCGGAGCGATGGGCTATTTCAGTTATGAGCTCGTTCATCATTTAGAGCGAATTCGTCCGAACACAAGAGACGATCTAGACGTTCCCGACATGGTCGTCGGGCTTTACGACGTCGTTGCAGCGGTCGATTGGTTGCAAGGGCGGGCATGGATACTGTCGACCGGCCTGCCTGAGACAGATCTAAATCGACGGTATGTCCGTGCCGTTGAAAGGGCCGACGATCTACAAGCAAAGCTCGGTGATCGGAAAACCGGGGCGGCCCGAATGCCCGAACTTCAGAACTTGCACTCCAATCGCAGTAAGCCGGATTACCTGAAAGCTGTGCGCCGAGCCATCGACTACATTTATGATGGAGACATCTATCAGGCTAACGTATCGCAACGCTTCGAAGCGGCACTCGAGAACGAGGCAGCGTGTTACGAGCTCTTCGTGAGAATGATCGAGACGAGCCCGGTGTCCTATGCCGCCTATCTCAATTTGCCCGGTGTTACCGTCGTTTCAACGTCGCCAGAACGATTTGTGCAGGTGTCGGATCCGCAAGGCGCACGGCGGGTCGAAACGCGGCCCATCAAGGGAACGGCGGGCCGGGGCAGCGGCGAACTTGACGACAGGCGCCGAATGGCCGCACTCAGCACAAGCCAGAAAGATCGCGCTGAGAACATTATGATTGTCGATCTTTTGCGCAACGATCTTTCCAAGGTTTGCGAGGACGGGTCCGTCGACGTCGCCGATCTTTGTGACACGGAAAGTTATGCCGCCGTGCATCATTTGGTATCGACTGTTCACGGCCGCCTGCGGCCTGAGCGCGACGCAATTGATCTGCTCAAAGCCTGTTTTCCCGGCGGCTCCATTACCGGTGCTCCGAAAGTGCGGGCTATGGAAATTATTGCCGAATTGGAAGGGATAAGCCGCGGTCCTTATTGCGGCGCGATCGGCTACATAGGATTCGACGGCGCGATGGATAGCTCGATTGCCATACGCACGCTCAGCATTGTGGGCGAAGGATCCGAGCGACGCGCGATCTTCCCCGTCGGCGGCGGTATCGTCGCGGATTCCGATCCCGAAGCCGAATACGAGGAGAGTTTGCTCAAAGCACAAGCTTTCTTTGATGCCTTATCGCCGGATAGAGTCAATCCATGATTGTGCTGATCGATAATTACGACTCTTTTGTTCACAATTTGGCGCGCTATGTCGGCGAGCTCGGATTTGAACGGGAGGTCATTCGCAACGATGAGGTTACGGTCAATCGTATTCTCACACGCGATCCGCTTGCCGTGATTTTGTCGCCGGGTCCAGGCCGGCCGGAACAGGCCGGCATCAGTCTCAATCTCATTGGCGCCGCCGGCATGCAATTGCCGATTTTAGGGGTCTGTCTCGGCCACCAATGTTTGGCGCAAGCTTATGGCGGGCGCGTGCAGCGCGCGGCACAACCGATGCACGGCAAATCGTCTTTGATCGAGCATGACGGTCGTGGTGTCTTTCAACACGTGCCATCTCCTCTCAAAGTCGGCCGCTATCACTCTCTAGTGGCAGAGCTCGCCCCGAAAGGCCCTCTTGTTGCCACGGCCCACACACAAGCTGACGATGCGGGAAATCGCGAACTCATGGCGCTCGCTCATCGCACGCGGCCTCATGTTGGGATTCAATTCCACCCGGAGTCGATTTTGACAGACCACGGCTATGATATTCTTCAAAACTTTCTAGACTTCGCAGTCGGCTGGCGCCGTGAAGAACGCGTGACGCCAAAGGCCGCCCAATAGGGCCGCCCGATGAAAATATGGCTGAATGGTAACCTCTTAGACTCCAACCACGCTCACATCGACCTCGAAGACCGCGGCTTTCTTCTGGGCGACGGTGTTTTCGAAACCATGTGTGCGCTCGATGCCCGCATCGTCGACGGCCGGCAACATTTTACGCGGCTTCGTCAGGGGGCAGATTTTTTAGGCCTACCAATCGATTATTCGGACCAAGTTTTAGGCGGTGCATGCAGCCAAGTCTTGCAGTCAAACGGTCTGACGGAGGCGCGCGCCAGTTTGAGGCTCACAGTGACGCGCGGTCCCGGCCCACGCGGACTTCTACCGCCCGAGACCCCAACTCCGACGATTCTGGTCACGGCCGCTCCGACGACAGACCCGCCCGCAGCTATGAGCGTTATCATTGCGGAACCGCGGCGCAACGAACTGTCGCCACTCTCTCGCTACAAGACCCTGAACTATTTGGACAATATCGTGGCGCGGAGGGAAGCCGTAGCCAAGGGCGCCGACGAGGCCGTCATGCTCAACACAAAAGGCCATGTGGCGTGCGCAAGCGCCGCAAATATTTGGCTGGTCGAAGGCGACAAGCTGGTGACACCTCGCGTCAGCGATGGCGCCTTGCCCGGTGTCGCTCGGCAGCGCATCATCGCGCTGGCAGGCGAGGCCGATCTCGATGCTACCGAGGACACCATCGACGCGGCAAGACTATCAACAGCCGATGAACTATTTTTATCGAATAGCTTGATCGGCATCTGTCCGATTAGCTCTCTCGCCGGACAAAAGAAAGATAGGGGCCGCTTGAGGACCACTTTGCCAAGTCTCTACTGGACTTCGATCTCAAAGCCGTTGCCGTAATCTAAGGAGTCCGTGACATGGATCAACGCATCAGTATCGTCACACTTGGTGTTCGCGACGTTCAGGCGAGCACGGCGTTCTACAAGCGATTAGGCTGGTCACCATCTGAATCGCAAAGCAACGATGATGTCAGCTTTTTTCAAATGGGCGGGGTAATATTCGGTCTTTATGGGCGCAATGCGCTTGCCAAGGACGCCCACGTCAATGCGCCGAAAGACGGCTTTAGCGGTGTCACATTCGCTTACAACGGCCGCACCAAAGAAGAAGTCGATTCGGTATTTGCTGCGGCGATCGAGGCAGGCGCAAGCGTTTTGAAGAAACCTGAGGACGTTTTTTGGGGTGGCTATTCCGGCTATTTCGCCGATCCCGATGGGCACGCCTGGGAAGTTGCGTGGAATCCGTATTTTGAAATCAAAGACGACGGATCCATCATACTGCCATAATGAAGTCTCGAGCAATTCCAAGAATCATCGAATAGTGAAAATGCTCGATATTTTATGTTTGGTCGCGTCTTCGGACGGAAAACCGCTAACACTTTTCCTGAAAAAGCTTTAATCGCCCATCGCAATGCCTTCGCGGCGTGGATCTGCACCGCCCAACAGGCGTTTTCCGCTGACGACAATGCCGTGCAATCCGCTCGACATGTTTTGCAATCGCACTTCGTGGCCCATTGCCTCAAGCGATTCTACAAAGCCAAGAACAGGTTGCTTTTCTTCGAGCGCAGTTATGCCGTTTTGATTAATAATGTGAGGAAAGGCGATCGCGTCTTGCACGTTTAGCTGCCAATCGATGTGTGCGACGATGGTTTTGGCGACATAGGCGATGATGCGCGTACCACCCGGCGACCCGATTAACATATATAAAGACCCGTCAGGTTCAAAAATAATTGTCGGTGACATGGACGACAAAGGACGCTTGCCAGGGCCCGGCGCATTGGCCACGGGCTTGCCGTTGTTTGTTGGATAATATGAAAAATCCGTAAGCTGATTGTTCAGAATGAAGCCGTGGGCCATGAGTCGCGACCCGAAAGCAGTCTCAATGGATGTCGTCATGGTTACAGCATTCCCATCTGCATCAATCACGGACAGGTGGCTGGTCGATCGCCCTCGGCGGCCCCGGGGCGCCGGCGCATAGGGGAATAGATCCATGCCGTTCGGCACGCCGGCGTCCACCACCGGCGCCGCGACAAGTGTCGGATCAATGGTCGAGGCGCGCGCCGCAAGGTAGGCGGGATCAATCAAAGCTTGGACCGGCACTTTGACTTGGGCGGGATCTGCAAGATAGAGGGCGCGGTCCGCATAGGCCCGTCGTTGCGCTTCTGCGACGAGATGTACCGACCGGGCATCGGGATCGGAAGCCAACTCGAATGAGTCGAGCATGCCCAGAATTTGCAACACCGCGACACCACCGGAACTGGGCGGGCCCATGCCACAAACTTTATAGTCGCGATAGGTGCCGCAAATCGGGTCACGCTCAATGACTTCGTAGCGGGCAAAATCTTCCAGCGTTAGTGCCTCATAGTCCGGATACGGACTTTCAGCTACAGCGCGCGACACCCGCTCAACAATGGAAGTGGCGATGTCGCCCTGGTAGAACGCGTCGGCCCCCTGCTCAGCGATCACAGCGAAGGCATCCGCAAGTGCCGCATTCTTCAGGATCTCGCCTTCGCCAACGGGAATATCGCCGCCGGCAAAAAAATATGCACTGGTGTCAGCATTGCGGGCGAGGCTGCGGCCCATCCCCTTCAACATGCTGGCGAGCCGGGGCGAAACCGCAAAGCCCTGGCGCGACAACTCGATGGCGGGCGCGAAAAGCCGTGCCCAGTCAAGCTTACCGTGATCTTCATGGACCCGCTCGGCCAAGCGAACGAGCCCAGGAACGCCGGTCGAGCGGCCGCCGGAAAAGACGTTGCGCATTCCGACGAAATTGCCTTCGCCGTCGAGAAAGAGATCAGGTGTGGCGGCAGCTGGCGCGGTATCCCGTCCATCGTAACTTGTTAGTTCGCCGCTGTTGGCATCGAAGTGGAGAATGAAAGCGCCACCTCCGATACCAGACGATTGTGGCTCGACAAGGTTAAGCACCATTTGCACGGCGATCACCGCATCGACCGCGCTGCCACCCTCTTTCAGCACGTCGTAACCGGCCTGAACCGCGAGCGGATTGGCCGCCGTCACCATGAATTCCTTGGCGCGGACTTGTTTTTTTACGGCCTCAGCTGTGGCCGGTTCGGGATCTGACCGAGACGGCTGCGCGTGAACTATTGTCGTCACCGCCAATAGCAATGCGCTGGCAAGCCACGCCATTTGAAAACAATGCTTCATTCAGGATTGCTCCGCTCACCACCCCTTGAGACAAGTGTATCTTCACCAGACGGCCAGGTCCAAGGCGATTAGGTCGCTCAACAGTGCCTGGCGGCATTACAGCTAGCGGGAAGTGGTGACCAGCCGTAGACTTGATTCTTCAATAGTCAAGGAATACCCGTTTTGGTCAACACTTGCCCATTCAAAAGAAAATGACACAACAGACATTTCTCATCATCGGAGCCGGCATGGGCGGGTTGACCGCCGCCCTGGCGCTGCAAAAATTCGGGCATCGGGTTCAAATCTTCGAACAAGCGCCGGAGCTCGGTGAAGTGGGGGCCGGGCTCACGGTTGGCCCCAACGCGACGCATGTTTTGGAATATCTGGGCGTCGGGGACGAGATTGCTCAGTTGGCAGATATTCCGGACGCAGGTGCAGTCAAACATTGGCGCACCGGCAAGACCTTGGTGAACACCTATCGAGGCGATACGCCGCGTGAGCTCTATGGCGCAAACTATTATCAAATTCATCGAGCAGATATTCACAGCGCTCTGGCGGACGCAGTGCAGGCAAATGACGCGGCTTGCATTCATCTCAACCACAATTTCACCCACCTTGATCAGGACGGTGATGGCGTCACCGCTTACTTTGAAGGCGGCAAGAGCGCCCGCGGTGATCTTTTGATCGGATGTGATGGCACGCGCTCGACTGTGCGTGCCCAACTTTTTACACCTGAACCGCCCCTGTTTACAGGGAACATCGCGTGGCGTGGCCTAGTGCCTGCCGAGCGGTTGACCGAAGAGATGATGACGCCGTCGTCCGCGATGACGATTGGTCCTGGTCAAACATTCACGCGTTATTTTGTGCGCAAGAAAACGTTGGTGAACTACGTAGCAGGCCAAGAGAAGAGCGGGTGGGAGATCGAAAGTTGGTCGGAACGCTCAACGGTCGAAGAAGTTCTCGCGGCTTACGAAGGCTGGCATGAGCACGTGCGTGGCATTATCGCCGCAACACCGCCCGAGCTTTGCTACAAGTGGGCTTTATTCGACCGTGACCCTCTGCCCGAATGGTCACAAGGGCGCGTCACGCTCTTAGGAGATGCTGCCCACGCCTCGCTGCCGTTCCTCGGCCAGGGCGCTGCAATGGCTTTCGAGGATGCTCTGATTCTGGCTCGTTGTTTCGATCAATCGTCAAATTTTGCTAGCGCATTCAAAACTTATGAAGCCGCACGCCAACCCCGGGCACGATGGGTGTTGGAAAGCGGACGTATTCAAGGCAAGCGATACAAAAGCCAGGATCCCGACTCGTATGACGCCGAGCGCCATGCGCCAACGCAAAGCAAAGAGCTCTTCGGTTACAATGCCGCCACTATTGAATTGCCAAATATGGAATGACGATCAGGCCTCGTTGACCCTGGGACAAATATTGATCGGACTTGACTATGCACGCGCACTTGTCGCGACGAAACTTTGTCATTGGATCGGCGGCAGCAATTCTTTCAACAGCAAGACTCTCTGCGCAGACGGATTGGCCCTCGACCCTGCCCTTGCTCGATGGCTTGGTTAAGGTGCGCAATCGTGCCGGCGGCGGCCGAGTCTTCTGGCATTACGAAGGCGACTTTTACGGCAAATTACATGATGAAAGCGCAGTGCCGCTGATGCGCATCGAGGGTGCAAGCATCAGCTATTTCCGGCGCAAGGTCGACGGCACGTATGAATGGTCACTCGCCGAAGCCGGTTATTTTGTCGATCTTGAAACCAGAGAGGTTTTGGACGATTGGGAGAACCCCTTAAACGGCGCCGTGGTCGAGCCTGAGCATTACCGGTCCGGACAAAAAGCGGCAATGAATTTTGTCGGGAAAGGCGGATTTGAACCATTGGAGGTCACTCTACCGCCTGAAGTCTCTTTTCGAGGGGACCTGTCCGGCCCGACCATCCACGGCGACGACGTGTGGTTCGGTGAAGAGTTGTTTTTTGGCTCACCTTCTGCGCAAGAGCAAAAGGATCAACCCAGTGTGCCTTCCGTTCGCGTCGCAACGTCGCTGGCAACCTGGCGCGCCAAATTGTCCGAGGTACTCGACGACTCGATCGATTTCGTGTCAAGCACGCTCCACTACACCACGATCAATTCCTGGCGCCCCTGGATGAAAATGGGTGAGACACCCGGCGTGATCAGTTGGCGTCTACTGGGCAGCAAGCATCAGGAACCGAATGAAATACCGGAACACCTCGTGAACCGTATTGAGAACGACCATCCGGGATTCTTTGAAAGCAATACGTAATCGACATAGAGTGCACGTTTCGGGGCGGACTTATTGAGAGATGCCGCGCGGAAGTCATTTGGAAAGGGAAGACATGAGTGAGAAGAACGTTTCGGAATTAGTATTAGATCGGCGCCAAGCGATGGGCGGGGTCGGTGCCATGGGCGCTTTTGCCGCAACGACTTTGGCGCTGGGGACGGCACCGGCTCAAGCCTCGAAGATCACGCCGGACTTGTTGAAAGGTCCGACGCTCGACCTGACAACGCCACGAGGCAACATGATCGCCATGGCGCGGATGCAAGGCGATATCGACGTGGGCAAATCGAAATACGGCTGGTACGCCGGCAACGTCATGGGCGTGCGCAAGGGTGAAAAAATCAGAAGCCTGTTTCGCTTTGAAGGCTTCGGCGTTTCACGCTTGCAGGAGCTGCCGGACGGTAAGGGCTACCAGAAACTGCTGCGCGAAGTAGGCTTATACGTCGACAGCCGCAGCGGCGAAATCATGGAAGAATGGGAAAACGAGTATACCGGCGAGACCGTACGCACCGTGCCGGTGGCCAACGATCCGTTCAATTTCAAAGTCGAAGAGTATTTTCCCGAGCCGCCCTCCTACGGCGGACTGAATACCGAGAAGCCGCCTCGCATTCCACTCCAGCTTCCTTGGGAGCCGCGCGGCAGCGTCATGAATATGGATAGCACGATCCACTTGTACTATCCGAGCGCTCTGCAGCCGGATGAATGGCCGCGTGAATCGCCCGGCCCCATGACGCGGGTATCCGAGATCTTCATGTATCAAATGGACATGGACAACGTTCAAGATCCAAATGCGACGTCGATTCATAGCCGCGGGACCTGGAGCCGGATCACGCCCTGGCTGCCGTGGATGCTTATGGACCAGACGGATGGGCACATTGTTTATTCGTGCTTCATGGGTTCTGCCCCGAATGGCCTCGACGACATCGATCCGAAAATCGTGGCGTATACAGAGAAGAACTATCCCAAGTTTCTCGATGCGCCGACAGAATATGTCGAGCCGAGCTTGTCGAGCCTCGAAAACTATGCGCTTGAACAAACGCCGGCGCCAAAGAAGATGTAAGTCTTTCCGAAAGCTGCATAAGCAGTAGCCAACACTCAAGCCAACGGGGCGCGGCGGACACTCGTTCACCGCGCCCTTTTTAAAATTGGGAAAGGCCGTGCGATGACGAATCCTATCCTGAGTCGCCGAAGCGTCTTGGCAGGGACTGCCGCCGCCGGCGCCGTGCCGTTCATAATACCAACTCTCGCCGCCACACCCGACGGACTCATCGAAGACCGTGCGCAACTTTTGCCTATTATGCGAAAAATTAGATATGCGGCTGACGGCCGTCTTGTTATTTGGTGGCTGCGCGTCGTGTCGTTGGGCAACGTCAATGCACGATTAACACCCCTGTTCACCCATGAAGTAGCGAGTTTCCACGCAACAAGAGACCGGAACGACGGCGGCTTTGAATCAACATCATTGGAAATTGTCTTTAGTTCCGACGTGGAAACTGGCGAATTCGTCGAAGAATGGTACAATCCGTATACCGATGAAATGGTGCCGGCTTCAAGGGGCGCCGTAGGGCCAACTACCATCGTTCACACAGCGAAGGAAACAATATTGCCGGCGGCGTTACCTGGCGTCACTTTCGATAGCGAAACTAAATTAGGGCCAGCCTTTGTTGCCAACGATCAAATTTGGTTGCGCGACGACATTTCGACGACGGTGTCATACGACGAAGCCGGCAAAGCCGATTTCTTCGTCAATGACATGTCGATTTATCACGGGCAGATGACAGAGATAGAAGACCCATCGGTTGCCATGCCGCGCACGACGAATTCATTCGAATCTGTCACCAGTTGGCCCGCTTACATGAATATGGGCAACCAACTGGGAAGCAAATTGGGTCGCGGTCACGGCGAAAAGGTTGCAAATGTAGACGAAATTCCCGAGCACATTCGCGCCCTGCTAGACCGGTTCCACCCGGACATTATGGCCGACCCGCTGGCCGCACTCACGAAGGAACCTGATCCGTTCTACCAATAGGGCCTCGAAGAAGGAGAGAGCTCTCAAAGTTCTGATTGGATTGTGACAGCCGTCACAGTTGTCGGACAGGTGTAGAGCTAGAGTCTTCCCTCAATATGAAGCGTGCCGCTCATATTCGGGAGGACAAACTAATGCAATTTCGATTGATTATTGCGGCGTTTATCATAGCGCTGGCCGTGGCAGTCAGCCCCCAAGGGGTATTTGCCGACGATACTGCACCGTCACAGAATAAAGATAAACAAGAGCAACTGAAAAAACTGGGAACCGCCCAAGGCACATCGCCGTGGACCAACAAGGACAAACCCAAGCTGGAAACATCGAGTAGTAGGCCAAGCAAGAAACGCCTTCCAAAATTTCAACTGCCTACGGAGCAGAATGGGAGCAAGGGCTTTGCCGATGGCTTCGAGCTCGAAACACCGCCGATCGAGTACCGCGATGGAATGGATAATAATAACAATAAAACGAAACAACCCGGTTTGGCCAAATACAGTAATGTCACACTCAAACGAGGCGTCTTCAACAATAGGTATGAATTCTTCGAACAATGGAAAAAAGAGTTCCTGTTTAACGATAACCGAGACCAGAGGGCTCAAATCAGGAAACGTCTAAAGCAGGAGAACCAAGAAAAATAGCTCATGGTTGAGCGCCGCTAAGGCTGGCTCGACCATCAAATGAAAAACCGCCGCGCCTCAATATGGGACGCGGCGGTTCTTAAAAAGTATTGGCTAGGAGCAAGAGATCTTTAGCGCGCGCCGAGGGCTGATGCTTCCTTACCCTTTTGGGCGAGCTCAAGCTTACGCTTGTTCTCTTCGTCCAAGTTCGTATAGGGCTCGATGGCATCGCTTGGAATTTGCGTCCACTCGCATTGAGGCGCGCAGTTGTAGCTCAAACGATCGACGCTTCTGTGCAACACGACGCGTTTTGTGCCTGGAGGCGTTACGTGAATGACGACGTTGGCAATCGTTTCAGCATTGGAGTCCAAAGCCACAACGTTGGTCGTCCCAATGGTGCGCCCAATCACAAAAAATACGTTTTGGTTGTGTGCCGAAATATCGGCGACGCTCGGGTTTCCCACGACGATCGCGGCCGCGGCCCGATCGAGCTTAATCGGCGCTGTCTGGTCGATTTGAACCGCCAAATCGTCAGCGGCGGCAAACTGGGTCATGGCGAATACGCCAAGGGTCGCCAGCAGTGTAACACTCGCCGACGCCAAGCGCCGGAGAAAGCGTACGTTAATCGCTAATGTCGTCATGAAACGCCTCGTTATTATTTCGACGGCCCCCAATGAATGAAGCCATATCACGAGGCAGACCCTAAGCAAAAATGCTGAACTTTCTCTAAATGCTAACTCAGCAATTTGATCAAGTTTTCATTAAGGTATTGCAGTAGCGATCGCACTGAGCTGTTACGATTTATGATCGCCGAGATAGGACTCTACACCGGGATCAATGTGGGAAACAGGCTTGGCGTTCCTCCCAAGTTCTGACCAAAATCTCTCGATATAAGCATCCAGGCCGCGCTGAATTTTTTCCATCTCCTCAGATGTAGGCTCAAAAGTCTCGGCGGAATTTTCTGCGAGCACACGATTCCTTGTGAGCTCGGTCTCCATAAACGCTAGTCGCTCGCGCAAAATATAAACTTCGCTCGCTAGCGCCGTAATCGCCCCGACCAAATTATCGACTGGAAGATCCTTAAGCAGATGAGGTTCTTGATCTGTGATCGGACCGGTAAGCACGTTATGAAAGCGTGTTTGATTACTCATGATTTATCACTTCTCAAAAACATAGAGATTCCAATAGCTCGTGTTAGGCGCCGTGCCGTTGGAGGATTTGCGAACCGAACCGATGAGCGAGTCAAATGGCGTAACGCTGACCTTTGAGAATCCCGCTTCCTTGGCAATTTCCTCTATGGGCACCCTATGCCACGAAGCTGCATAGGTCTCGTTATTGGTCCAAGCATGAGATTCTTGGACAACATTCTGTAAGGCATCGCCGGGCGACCAATGGAACTCTGGCCCCGCAAACAGACCCCGGCCCCTTAATACCCGGCAAGCTTCTTTAAGCAGCAACAGGAGTTTGTTTGCCGGTATTTCATGAAGCATAAACATGTGAAAGGCTAGATCGAATGTATTGTCATCAAAATCCAAATTTTCGAGATCTTGTTGAGAATAATATATGCGAAGGCCGGCTTCGCGCGTGCGCCTGTGGGCTAGCTTTAAGCAAGGTTCGGCAATGTCAACGCCGTGACATTCGGAGTGCGGATGGGTTTCTTTCCATCGAATGATGCCCGCACCTACGCCCGTTCCCCAATCCAACACACGTTTGAATATTTTGCCTTTCGGCAATTGATCAAACAGGATTTGATAAATCGAAGTTGGGTCAGCGTGTTGCGGCACAGTCGTGCGCCGCCCCAATTCGTATATAAGTCCCGCAGCGGAATCCGACCAAACGCCGCCCGGTTGTTGGTGAAAATCAACCATCCGATAATATTCAGGCAGTGTAATATTGGGATTAAGCCGAAGCCTGTCACCAGCACGCCCCGCCGACTTGTCGAGACGCTCGACTAATGTCTGACGCTCACGTTCGACCGCTGGCACAATTCCCAAATTGTTGCGGAAGTACTTGAATTGCTGGAGGTTCCGGTACATCCATTGGTAGAGATGAAATTGCGGAAGCTTGTCGGCGATTTCAAGCGCTTCATCGAAGGTCGGCGGCGCATTGCGCAGGTCGCCGAATTTCTCAGAACACTCCTCGTCATATGCCTGCTTCATCGATTGATAAAGAGGGCCGTCCATATATCGCCGGGAGGCCCGCAAGAAACCATGGTAACTCTTGAAGTCGCGCGATTCATGAATCGCGAGCGTTTCTCTTCTATTTATTTTTCGTGTCGCCACGCCAATGAGTTCCCAAGATCGTATAAGGCGATCTTCAACTTACCTGCCCGCACCATAAAATAGCCGCCCCTCACGTCGCCAGACAAAAATCCGCTTAGCCGGGAGTGCCCTATGTTTCCTGTCGCCGGAACCCAGCTCTTTTTCCTACCTCGGCACAATTTTTGAACGGTGTACTCCCAAACCAAGTCTGTTCGCTGTCCCTATGGAAAACGTCATACTTTTCATTCGTCACAACCTAGGCGTCTGCGCACTGGACAAAAGCTTGCTAGCCGCAGCTATAGCACTCGCCGTTGTTGTAGCCACCCAGGCGGCGGGATTTGTGCTTAGTGCCCTCTACAATCTGCTTCATACCGCCGGATAGCGCCATGGCCCCACTGTTCAAACGGTAGTATGGCACGCCCTAGCGTGCTTAAAATTTACCATTAAACTTAACCATTCAGATTATACTAAATATTTATATGTATTATAATGGATCCTATTAAATATATTCAAGTATACTGTAAAATATATATTCAATTTACACTATGAATTTCATTCATAAGTAATCAGTTCGAAGTAAATTTGGTAGCGTCCGCAAAACGTATGTGGACGGCGCTGCCCTCGTGGCCGCGCGACTTGGTAACAACCTAGGAGTGTTTATCATGAGCAAGCTTGTCTCTCGTTTTTTTCGGGACGACTCCGGGGCGACGGCCATTGAATATGGCTTGATCGCAGCGGGTATTGCGGTGGTCATTATCGTGACGGTTCAAACCGCCGGAACGAACTTGAACACCACGTTCACGACCATCGCCGGCGCTCTCTAAGCGTTAGCTGGTTTTTCAGTAAACCTTGTGTCGCTCGCCGGATGCCGGCGGCACTTTGATTATTGATACGACTTAAATTGGCCGTCATTCAGCCCGGGCACTATTTCGGGATCGAGGCGGCCAATTTTTATTTTAGACTCTTCTCGACCAGCTTAATTATCCGCACACCAGTTTCGTTTTAGATAGGTGCCTCGGTCATTTTCAATTCGCGAGGCACACTGTGATTGAGTTTTTGATCCTTTCTATTTTTCCGACATGCATGGTCATGGTCGCTCTCTACGACATGACGACCATGACCATTCCAAACTGGATCTCCCTCGTTCTGATTGCAGGTTTCTTTGTCGTCGCGATCTTAGCGGGCATGGATCCGGCGTCTTTGGGACTTCATGCCGTCGTCGCCATGGGCGCCCTCGTACTTGGCTTTGCCTTGTTCGCCTTTGGCCTTTTCGGCGGAGGCGATGCCAAAGTCTTAGCCGCAAGCAGCCTTTGGGTGGGCTGGTCCAGCCTATTTCCTTATCTCATTGCAGTGACGTTTGCCGGCGGCGTTCTTTCTTTGCTCCTGCTTGGAGCGCGCCGAATACCTTTGCCGGAGTTTTTGTTGTCCAGAGAATGGATTTCACGGTTACACAATTCAGAAAGCGGTGTCCCTTATGGCATCGCCCTTGCGATCGGCGGCCTCACTGTTTTTACAAACACAATCATTTTCAAATTAGCGGTCGCGTAAGTTTGCTTAACAACTTCTGAAAATCTCAATGTACTGACGATCTCCAGAATTAACTTTAACTTGACCTATTCGTGCCATTTTTTTCACTGCACTACGAATTTTATCGCATCAATCGATCGGGGACGGTGCTCGGCTTCATCACGAGGTCGTAAGAAACTGAGAAGGACAGGCGAAAATGGGAGTGGCCCGAATTGCAATTCTTGTCGTTGCAGCACTTGCTGCAGGTGTAGCAGCTCTGCTCGTACGCAATCTGGTTTCCGGTAACAATCAAGCAACTGCGAATACGACGCCAGAAATCATCCAAATGCCAACGACCGAAGTGTTAGTCGCGAACACTAACCTCAATCGAGGCAAAACAATCGTGCGGGGGAGCCTTCGCTGGCAACCGTGGCCGGAAGATGGCATAGCCCCAAGCTTCGTTGTAAAAAACAACCGCCCGAAGGCTCTCGAAGATTCCGTTGGTTCAGTCGTCCGTATGCCGATCATGACAAGTGAGCCGATTACGCCAAACAAAGTCGTATCGACTGGCGAGAACGGATTTATGGCTGCCATTCTTGAGCCGGGCAAGCGCGCAATCTCCGTAAAGATCTCGCCAGAAACCGGCGCCGGCGGCTTTATTCTTCCGAATGACCGCGTTGATATCATCCTCACGGAAGAAAAAGACAGTGACTTCGGCGGTTCTATGACGACATCGAATACGGTCTTGGAAAATATTCGCATTCTCGCAATTGACCAAACGTATCGGGAGACCGAAGACAATCAGGTCGTTATTGGTAAGACCGCAACACTTGAGTTGTCACCTGGTCAAGCTGAATTGCTGGCGCTTAGTCAAGCGGTAGGCGACATACAGCTTGCCCTTCGCAGTCTTTCCGACTCAGGTCCAATCGAAACCGTCGATACCGTTGAGTCCAAAAACTATGGAACTCTACGCATGTATCGCTACGGCGCAGAATCAAGCGTGCCAATAGGGAGCTCCCGCTAATGATTTGGAACTTTGTTAATAGGCTTACACAGGCATCTATTGTCTTCGGACTAGTCTGCGCAGGCGCAACCCTCTTGGCACCGACGGAAGCCGGTGCACAGACGCGGATTATCAAGCTCGATGGCCGCGGCACGACGGCCGGGCGAAAGTGGATCACGCTTAGGCTGGACAAAGCGTGCATCGTCGAACTTCCAGTCGATACTCGTGACGTGCTTGTAGCCAATCCCGATAAAGTCGACGCCGTTGTCCGAACGGCCCGCCAGGTCTACCTCATCGCGAAAGAGGTCGGTGACACCAACGTCTTTTTCTTCGACGAAAACGGTGCGCGGATTGCAAACCTCGAAATTCGCGTTGAGCGAGATCTCTACATGCTGAGAAGCATGTACAAAAAATTCATGCCCGACGCCAACATCACCGTTGACGCGGTGAATGACAACATTGTTCTGGGCGGCACGGTGCCAAATGCCGTTATGGCGGATAAGGCACGCGAAATGGCAGCACGCTATGTCGGCAACGAAGAAGGTGTTGTCAGCATGATCGGCATCGAAGCCGGCGAGCAAGTTCTTCTGAAAGTCAGAATTGTCGAAATGCAGCGCAACGTCGCCAAACAATTGGGCGTTGATGTGGCTGCTGCGATCGATGTTGGCGCCCGAGGGTCAATCGGAATTCTTTCCAACAACCCATTTAGCATCTTGGGCGAGTCGCTGAGTGACTCTCTGTATACCGGCGGTTACAGCAGCGCCAGCGGCGACACGGTCACAGGCTTCTTAAGTGCGCTCGAGCGTGTCGGCATGGTACGCACACTGGCTGAACCTAATTTGACGGCTATCACCGGAGAGGCAGCCAACTTCCTTGCAGGTGGTGAGTTTCCGGTTCCTGTGGGCCGCGACCGGGACGGTAACATTCAAATTGAATATAAAGACTTCGGTGTCAGCTTAGCTTTTACTCCCGTTGTTTTGAGCGAAGGTCGTATCTCGCTCAAAATTTCGACGGAAGTCAGTGAACTATCGAATGACGATTCCTTTCAATTGCAAGGTGGCATCGTCTTTGATCCGAACGGTAACCCCATTCAATTCGGCGGCCTGACGCTGCCGTCCTTGAATGTCCGGCGCGCGGAAACGACGGTCGAATTGCCGAGTGGCGGTAGCATGGTCATGGCTGGTCTGTTGCAAGATACCATGAAGCAGAACTTGGACGGGATACCTGGTGTCAAAGACATGCCCGTACTTGGCGCCCTTGCCAAGAGCCGTGACTTCAAAAACGAACAAACGGAATTAGTCGTTATCGTAACGCCATATCTCGTTGGCCCTGTCAATGAGAAGAAGTTGGTAACGCCAAGCGAAGGTTTCGCTCCGGCAAGCGACGCGGACACAATTTTGATGAACAAGCTTAACGCGCGTTACGGCAAAAGAGGACAAGTCCCCGAGACCAAAAAACTTCAAGGTCCCGTTGGCTTCATTGTGAACTAATTAGAGGCGTGATCGACATGCTGTATGGCGGAAATGACCAAAGAGAAACCGATTCAGTGAATCGTTCCCTTCTCGACATTGAGGGCATTATGAAAAAAGTACTAGTAGCACTTCCAGTTGTCTTACTTATCGGCTGTGGACCCGTCTTCAACGGGCCCGAACAAGCGACGTACTCGCAGGACAACTTCCCGATCAACGTGGAAGCGGAAACCGTATCGGCTGATATAACACCGATGGCTGGCAAAAAAGGCATTACTGCAATTGATGCCGTCACCGTGCGGAGCATGGCATCCGAGTACAAGCAGCGGGGCCATGGCACGATTAAGGTCACGGCGCCAGCAGGAAACAGCGCCGATGCCAATGCCGCCGTCAAGTCGATTACGCGCAAGCTGCATGCGGCCGGCCTATCTGAAGCACCAGTCGAAACCTCATCGTCAGGTCCCGCCGGCGGCCCGGTCATGCTTTCGTACACGCGGTATTCGACCTCGGTCTACGAATGTGGACTTTGGGATGACCAATTGTCACGCACATGGCGCAACGTACCCAATCGCAATTTTGGTTGCGCGACCCAGAACAATCTCGCTGCCATGCTCGAAGATCCCTATGACTTGGTCGAGCCTCGCGGCATGGGCCCAGCGGACGCGGATCGCAGAGGCAAGGTCTTAGAGACCTATCGCGAAGGTGAAGTGACGGCTTCCGAACGGTCGGAAGAAGAGTCTGGCGCAGTTACGCAATCGGTTCAGTAGATCGCGCAAAGGCACATGGAACCAGTAAAGAAACGGCTGAATACTCAAAAGGCACAGGGGCGGTAAACATGAGCGACCCAGCAGAAAACTTACAACCGGATTCGGATGCGGTGCTTGGATCCGATGGGAATCCGCTCAAGGGCGAGACTTCCAAGTCAGCCAGTTTCGGCGGCACAAACCTTCCGTCCGTTCTCGGACAATCGTTCGGCCAAGATCGGGGGATGGCTTCCGTCAAGGAAGCGCCTGCAATCCGGCCGGTACCGCGGATCAGTATTCAAGTGTTCTGCGATTCGGCAACAACTGGGGAAGTTTTTCAAAAGGCCGCGGAAGATCGCCGGCTATCGAAAGCACACATGACCGTCCAAATGGGCGGTATCGCCGGCGCTGTCGAACATTTCGAAGAAACGCCAACACCGAATTTGGCGGTGGTCGAATGCCTTGACGATTCCGAGACCCTATTCCGACATTTGGCACAATTGTCTCATGTCTGCGACCCAACAACCAAGGTCGTCGTCATCGGTCAAATGAACGACATCTCTATGTATCGCGAATTGATCCGTCAGGGCATTAGCGAATACATGGTCACACCGCTTACGCCGATTCAAATCATCGAAACGGTATCTTCGCTTTACGTCGATCCCGACGCACCGCCGATCGGACGTACTTTCGCCTTCGTCGGCGCTAAGGGTGGCGTTGGTTCGAGTACGATTGCTCACAATGTGGGTTGGTTCATCGCTGAGGAGATGAACGAAGACGTTACGCTGGTCGACTTGGACCTTGCATTCGGTACGGCGGGTTTGGATTTCAACCAAGACCCGACGCAAGGCATAGCAGATGCCCTGACCTCGCCAGAACGCGTGGACGACGTGTTGCTGGATCGTTTGCTGGTTAAGTGCACGGACCGCCTCAGCCTGCTAACCGCACCAAGCACTCTGGATCGCGAATTCGACCTGGAGCCCGAAGCATTCGAAAGCGTGATTGACATCGTGCGTCAAAGCGTACCTGTCGTGATCATCGACGTGCCCCACATTTGGACGGCGTGGAGCAAAAGCGTGTTGGTGTCTGCCGATGAGATTGTTTTGACGTCGACGCCTGAATTGGCAAGCCTGCGCAATACCAAGAGCCTCTATGAGCGCATCAAAGTAGCGCGGCCCAATGACAGCATTCCTCATGTCATTCTGAATCAAGTTGGTGTGGCGAAGCGGCCGGAGATTCCTGCTAAGGATTTCTCCGAAGCTATCGGCGTTGAGCCGGCTTTTTCTATGCTATTCGAAGCTAATCTGTTTGGTACAGCGTCCAACAACGGACAAATGCTGGGTGAAGTTGAGCCTAGCTCATTCGCTACGCAAATGGTCGGCGAGCTTGCGGCCAAATTGTTAGGGCGGGAAAAACCGGCACAGAAATCAAATCGAATCCTGGAGCTGTTTAAGGGCAAGAAGCGGAGAGCATAAATGTTTGGCAAAAGAAGCGGTGGGGCAGCGTCAAAGCCAAAACAAGGTGCTCCGGCGACGCCGGCTCCTACAGGGCCACGGCCCGAACCTGCAGCTCAACCGAAAACCGAAAAGAAGCCTTCCGACTCGTCCCAAGGGACGTCAGGCGGCGAACGTACCAGTTTTGGCGATAGTTCAAACGGAAGTAAAAAAGCGGCGCCGCCTCCCCCGGCGCCACGCGAACGCGCGCCGTCCTCTGATTTCGCTTTGGATCGCAGGACCGACGAATATTACGAAATAAAGACAACAATCTTTAATGCGCTGATCGATACGATCGATCTCGCGCAATTGGCGCAGCTCGACACCGAGAGTGCACGCGAAGAAATTCGCGATATCGTCAATGAAATCATCGCCATCAAAAATGTGGTGATGAGTATTGCAGAGCAAGAATCTCTGCTTCAGGACATTTGCAACGACGTTTTGGGTTATGGCCCGCTGGAGCCGCTTCTTGCCCAAGACGACATCTCGGACATCATGGTCAACGGGGCCGATCGGGTCTTCATCGAAGTAAACGGTAAGATCCAATTAACGCCGGTGCGCTTTAGAGACAACGCGCAGCTGATGAACATCTGTCAGAGGATCGTGAGCCAGGTCGCCCGCCGGGTCGATGAATCCAGCCCGATATGCGACGCGCGCTTGCCTGACGGCAGCCGCGTCAACGTCATCGCACCGCCCCTTTCATTGGATGGGCCGACACTCACCATTCGTAAATTTAAGAAAGACAAGCTCAAGATGAGCGACCTTATCAGCTTCGGCACGATTACACCGGAGGGAGCAACGGTTCTCGGCATCATCGGAGCCAGCCGCTGTAATGTTCTCATTAGCGGTGGTACCGGTTCAGGTAAAACCACGCTGCTCAATTGCATGACTGCTTACATCGAAGAAGATGAGCGGGTAGTCACATGCGAAGACGCGGCCGAGCTTCAATTGCAACAGCCGCACGTTGTGCGATTGGAAACCCGACCGCCCAACCTGGAAGGCCAGGGCGAAATCACCATGCGTGATTTGGTCAAGAACTGTCTGCGGATGCGTCCTGAACGGATCATCGTCGGTGAGGTGCGTGGACCGGAAGCTTTCGACCTTCTACAGGCCATGAACACCGGTCACGACGGCTCAATGGGAACGTTGCACGCCAACTCCCCACGCGAAGCCATGAGCCGTCTTGAAAGTATGATTACTATGGGCGGGTTCAACCTGCCGTCGCGTACCATTCGAGAAATGGTTTGCGGATCGATCGACGTGATTATTCAAGCGTCGCGATTGCGGGATGGTACAAGAAAAATCGTCAGCGTCACCGAAGTCCTGGGAATGGAAGGCGACGTCATCATTACGCAGGACCTCTTTGTCTATGACATCGAGGGAGATGATGACAACGGCCGAATTTTGGGACGGCATCGCTCTACAGGTATCGCCCGCCCGGCTTTCTGGGATCGGGCCCGATACTTTGGCCGCGAGCGTGAACTGGCGAATGCCCTCGAAGCGGCCGAATAATAGAGTTGCCCGTAGGGTCGTCGGTCTAGGAGTCACACGATGACTGAAACCATGATGTTAACGCTAGGCATCGCCACAATGGCGGCTCTAAGCATTGGGGGATTGAGCTACGCTCTTTTGTCGCCAGTACTAGCGGGACGTGATCGTGCCGGCAAGCGCTTGAAATCCATCACAGTAGGCGAAAAGTCGCGAAGCCTGTAAAGACTGACGGCGACAAGACTAAAGATCGCCGAAAAAACGTAGAAGACACTCTTAAGGATATCGAAAACAAACAACAAAAGAAGCGAATTTCTCTTCGCGCAAGAATTGAACGGGCTGGTCTCGAAATTACACCATCAACGTTTTACGCGATATCGGTCCTGTTTGGCCTCTGCATTACGATCATTTTCCTGATCATGGGATACAACTACATGATCGTTGGCGCGGCTGGATTTGCCGGCGCCCTTGGATTTCCTCGTTGGGTTTTGTCGTTTCTTTCCACCAGGCGGCAGAAAGCATTCTTGAACGAATTTGCCAACGCCATAGACATTATCGTACGCGGTGTGAAATCGGGTCTGCCGCTAAACGAATGTCTCAATATCATAGCGAATGAAAGCCCCGATCCGGTCGGTTCTGAATTTCGCGATCTTGTCGAAGGCAACCGCGTCGGTGTGGCATTGGACGTCGGCATGGAGCGCATGTTCGAGCGCATGCCGTTGCCGGAAGTTAATTTCTTCGCAATCGTGATAGCGCTTCAAGGCAAGACCGGAGGCAACCTCTCGGAAATTCTGGGCAACCTGTCAAATGTTTTGCGATCGCGGAAACGTATGCAGGAAAAAATTCAAGCCATGTCGTCGGAAGCTAAAGCATCCGCGAGTATTTTCGGCTCTTTGCCGCCGGCAGTGACTTTTCTGATCTACATCACCACCCCTGACTACATCGCACTGCTATTTAGCGAACAACTCGGAAATCTTATGCTGATCTGTTCCGGCCTTTGGATGGCAACTGGCGTATTTATCATGAAGAAAATGATCAACTTTAAGTTTTAGGTATTTCGTCCACAATCGGATAAATACAAAGGGACAACCGGGAAATGGACCGACTTTTTCTATTAATCGACCAAGAATTCATGGTGTCCGCGCTCGCCGCAATTGCCTCATTTGCGACGATCGTTACGATCGGATTGCCTTATATGCGCGGCGATCGCTTGGCCTCTCGCCTGAAGTCGGTGGCGAACCGTCGCGAGGAACTGAAAGCAAAACAGCGCGCCGAATTTGACACCAAAGGCAAAGGTCAGGGCCAGGGCCAGCTGCGGCAATCGCCGACCGGTTATATGAAAGCAACGGTCGAGCAGCTCAATCTGCAAAAGATGATGGAATCGCCGGCCACGAAATCAAAACTGGCGCGTGCAGGTTTTCGGGGCCAAGCACCTCTCGTAACATTCTTATTCTTCCGGCTCGTGATGCCGTTCGTGGTGTTTTTTGCGACGCTGTTTTATGTCTTCGTCGTACTTCAAATGGAAGCAGCCCCCATGGCCAAGGTCGCCATTGCGATCGGCGCCGCTTACGGTGGCTTCTACTTACCGAATTTGTTCGTGGAAAACTTGATTTCCCGGCGTCAGGATTCCATTCGAAAGGCGTTTCCGGACGCGTTGGACCTGCTGTTGATTTGTGTGGAAGCCGGTATGTCGATTGAAGCAGCGCTCGACAAGGTTGCCAAGGAAATGGGTCTTCATTCGATCGAACTTGCGGAGGAGTTTAGCCTTACGACTGCGGAACTGAGCTATCTCCCTGACCGGCGCCAAGCTTATGAAAATCTAGCGGACCGCACCGGTCTTGAAGGCGTCAAGGCCGTGACGACATCACTCATTCAGTCGGAGCGTTACGGTACGCCGCTCGCGCGCGCGCTCCGTGTGATGGCTCAGGAAAACCGGGATATGCGCATGTCGGCAGCCGAGAAAAAGGCAGCTGCTCTACCCGCCAAATTGACGGTTCCGATGATTTTGTTCTTCCTGCCGGTATTGTTCATAGTGATTTTGGGCCCGGCCTATATTCGCTATCAAGCGCTCTAGGTTTTTGTCAAAAAAAAGGATCCGCCAGCATGACGCGCAGCGGATCCTTTGTGTTTGAGAACTTTGGTCCTCGGCTATTCACCGAGCGCTTGGAGCTCGGACCAGGGCGACGGCCGATCGACCATTGACTTGATATATTCCATATTTTCTTCGACGGCTGCAGGCGGCAAATCAACCGACGCGTATCGACGCGCCTCATCAAATTGACCCTGCAAGCCTAAGATCAAAGCTAAATTTAATCTCATCTGAGGGCTGGCATCGGGCCGGCCTACGGCTTCGCGCATGTAGGTCTCCGCCTCCTTAATGTCGCCGTCGAGCGCCCTGGATAGGGCGAGATTGTTCAAGATCGATGGATTGCCCGGTGAGGATTTGAGGGCTGCTTCGTACTTTGACCGGGCCTCTTGGTGTTGTCCCAAATTATCAAGGGCAACGCCTTCAGCCGACAGGTTCGTCCAATCACCAGCGCGGCCGGCATTGGCCTGGGCTAGATATTCGGCGCCTTCAAGCGACCGACCGGCTGCCGTCAAGGATTTTCCATATTCAGCGATAATGGAAGGATCTTCCGGATGGCGCCTCGCGCCTTCGCTCAATACCGAAACTGCCTGAGAGTGACGGTTCAAATGTCGTAAGGCCCGGCCGAAGTTTAGAGCCGCATCCCGATTGTCGGGTTCTTCGTCGTAAAGACCGCCCCAATATGTGGCCAGAGCAAGATAATCCTCTGTCGATCGTGTCGACGAAGAAGATACCGCGAAATTCGAGCTGCTTGGTTCGGCGGTATCTACTGCTTCGCTTGCGGCACATGCGCCAAGAAAGACCTACAGCGCTAAAGGCGCGGCACCACGGTGCAATCCACTCTTCAAAGTCGAAAGGCATCTGAAAGAAGGATGAGAATGGGTCATTGGTGAAAGACTCACAAAGTTGATGTAATTGGGAAAAGTAATTTGTGTCGTCAGTGTGGCCGCCAGACATCAACAAATTGTTAATCATAAAGCGTGAAAGGATTCTTTAATAATTGGAGCAAAAGCACGATATAAAGGGTTATGTGGTCGCTCAGCCCCAGCCTTGCTTGGCCCGCCAATTCATCTCAAGACGTCGCCCGAGGGCGCGCCGCAGAAGCGCCGGTTGCTGACTCTACAGGCCATACAACATCAAAGCACCGAACAATTGGTTTTTGGTTGGCGCTCTCCGTCTTTGCGCAATCGCAATTTATTGGTTTTGCGGCACCGGTTTCCGAGCCGGTAGCGCCACTCCCGAAACCCGGCCTAACCCCCCTCGAGCATCCGGCGACCACGCAGCGCGAACCGACGTTTTTTACGATCGCGACGGGCTCGTCCGCGGGAACGTATTTTGCTGTCGGTGAAGCCATCGCAGCTGTCATTTCTCATCCCGAGGGATCTGAGCGTTGCACGGAAGAGGCCAAATGCGGGCCCGAAGGCATGCTAGCTATCGCTCAAACATCCGATGGTTCAATTACGAACATTTCGGCAGTCAATGAAGGCCGCGTTGCGTCCGGATTGGCGCAAGCTGATTTGGCGGACGCCGCATTTAAAGGTGAAGCACCATTTCATACCTCCGAACCTCTCACGAATTTTCGTGCAATTGGCTATTTGTATCCGGAAACCTTGCATGTCGTGGCTGCGAACCGGGCTGAAGTTTCGACGGTCGCGGACTTACATGAGCGGCGCGTATCAATTGACCGCCCTGGGTCGGGGACACAGTCTGTCGCACTAAAAGTGCTAGAGAGCGCCGGACTTTCAGAACAAGATTTCGTTGCAGTTGAGACCTCCACGCTGGAAGCCATAGACATGATTTTGGCCGACGAAATTGACGCCTTATTTTTTGTCGGTGGAGCTCCCGTTCCGGTCCTGTCCGAACTCTTGAGCGGCGGTGACTTTTCTTTGGTTGGACTTGAATCGGAACAGATTGAAAGTCTGCACTCGCTTACGCCTTTCTTCAAAGAGGCCGTAATCTCGGCAGACGCATATGAAACTCCATCGGCGGTTGAGTCTATCAACGTCGGCGCATTATGGCTCGTTAATGCTAATATCTCCCGTGACCGCATCTATGCCATCACACGAGCGCTTTGGCATGAGGACAATCGGGAAACACTGATCGCCGGACACGATCAGGACCAATTCATGACGTTGCTCTCGGTTTTGACCGACTTGCCCATTCCCCTGCATCCCGGCGCCGAGTCTTATTATGTAGACATCGGTCTGATTGACGATGCGCTTGACGAAACCGACGGTGCCCAAACCGAGGCCGCCTTATCCCCAGAAGCTACGACGAACTAGGTCTGCAACTCATCTCGGCACGCATCCTTCCCATGAGCGCCAATCTGCCTCGGCGCAGACAGACTCCATATACGAAGCGACGACTTCGTCCATGTCGACGCGATAGGTCTTAAATCGAGACACAACTGGGGCATACATGGCATCGGCAATACTCCAAGCGCCGAATAGAAAGGGGCCGCCTTGACCAAATTGAGTGCGCGCGTCGGTCCAGAGTCGAACAACGCGCCTTATATCTGCTTCAACGCCAACATCCGGCGCAAAATCGGCCACGCTCGCTAGGAAATCCATGGGCATGGCTTGGCGCATTGCCGTAAATCCGGCATGCATTTCAGCACTCATACTCCACGCGACGGCACGCGCATGAGAATCGGACGGCCAGAGCCCGGCGCCCGGAAAAGTCTCTGCGAGATATTCACAAATAGAGATTGTGTCCCAGACCAGCCGGTCTCCGTGTTTGAGGAAGGGAACGAGACCAGAAGGTGATCGCTCTCTTAGGATCGCTTTGGTGTTCGGCCGCCGCAATTCGATCACCTCCTCTTCAAAGTCAACGCCGCAGCGCCGTAAAACGAGCCACGGGCGAAATGACCAGGAGGATGTGTTTTTGCTGCCGATCACAAGAACGAACTTTTCAGCCGACATGGCGATTGATCCATTCCTCATCTTTGCGCATAAAGTGGGCCCGGCGTTAAGATCGCCGGCTACCTAATCCGGTCCTATCATAATGAGATAAAAGTGCTTGATTTATTTGCAACCGATTCATCTGCCGCCCGTCCCATTTGGCTTGTTCATTCCGGTGACGCCGAGGCGTGGCTGAAGAACCAACCCGACTACTTTGTTAAGTGGGCGCGAACCTCCCGTTTTTCTGGAGAAGACGGCCGCATTCTTTTGATTCCCGACCATAGCGGGGAAATTTTAGGCGTCGCATTGGGACTTGGTCGAAAAGACGACACGGATCCATTTGCTATAGGCGCGCTGTTCTCAAAATTGCCCCCTGGCAATTACCAAGTGCAAAGCTCTGATATTGATCCGAACTTGATTGCCCTTGGTTGGGCGTTGGGCGCCTATCGGTTTGATACCTATAAGAGCAGCCCGAATAGCGACGACCACCCGCGGCTCGTATTGCCCGACGGCGCCGACGCCGACGAGGTAAACCGCATCGCTGAAGCCGTTTATTTGGTGCGCGATCTAGTCAACACCCCCGCCAACGACATGGGTCCGGAGGACATTGAAGCCGCAGCTCGGAAACTCTGTGAGCAGCATGGCGGCCATATGCAAGTGATCTGCGGCGACGATTTGCTCACGGAGAATTTTCCAATGGTGCACGCTGTCGGCCGGGCGTCGTCCCGCGCGCCGCGGTTGATCGACATAACCTGGGGGGACGCCGCAGCACCAAAAGTTACATTGGTCGGAAAAGGTGTTTGCTTTGATTCCGGTGGTCTTAATTTAAAGCCGGGCAACGCCATGGAACTTATGAAGAAGGACATGGGCGGAGGTGCACACGTTTTAGGCCTCGCGCACGCGATCATGTCCGCCGAGACAAAGGTTCGCCTACGCGTCCTTGTTCCCGCCGTTGAAAATGCAGTTTCGGCCAATGCTTTTCGCCCCGGAGACGTTTTGCAAAGTCGAAAGGGATTGACGGTCGAAATCGGCAATACGGATGCCGAAGGTCGGCTGATATTGGGCGATGCGCTTTCGCTGGCGGATGAGGAAAAGCCGGACTTGCTCATTTGCATGGCCACACTAACCGGCGCCGCCCGCATTGCGTTGGGTCCCGAATTGGCGGCATTTTTTACGCCCGATGACGCGCTAGCTTCAGAGCTCAATGATATGTCACAACGCACCCACGACCCGGTCTGGAGGCTCCCCCTTTGGCCCGGTTACAGGAACTGGCTCAAATCCAAGGTCGCAGATATTAATCACATGGCGTCAAATCAAATGGCCGGCTCGACGACGGCAGCTTTGTTTCTGTCGCGGTTCATTTCCGAAACGCCTAACTGGATTCATTTCGATATCTACGCTTGGAATCCAAAAGGCCGTCCGGGCCGGCCAATTGGCGGCGAGGCACAAGCCATTCGAGCCTTGTATGAACTCATTAAGACTCGTTTTGCCGAACATTAACTGGCACGCATCAAAATTTTGTTGCATGACGACAAGCAATCGCTAATTTTCTATTGAAGTTGGACGCGTTGATTCGTCCAACTCACAACATGAGACTCCGGCGGGGCCATCGACTAAGCGGCGGGGAGACTGAAAATAGAGCTCAAATCAATCGAAGCGCTTTCTCTTTGGCACGGCGTAACTTTGGATTCTGTGCGCCGTGAGGCGCCAGACTTGTCGGCGCGACAAATGGCCATTCTCTTGACGGTATATCTTTCGCCGCCGCCGCATACGGTGCGGGGGTTGGCCGACAAGTTGGGTGTGACCAAGCCGGCAATCACACGGGCACTAGATACACTCAGCCAATTGGAGATGCTCAAGCGCAAAAGGGACCCAAGCGACAAACGCAACGTTTTGGTTCAAAGAACCGTTGCGGGCTCTATTTACTTGAGCGAGTTTGCGGATCTGATTACCGATCACACCGCCGATTTTTGAACGGCCAGGTGGCCCCGGATTCAGGCCTTGTTAGATGAATGAACTCGACCTGCGCCGCACGCCCGCGCGTTCGGATTTGGCAGCGGCCCACCTCAAAGGCAAAGTGAGCGCCGACGCATATGTCGTGGGACGCCCCGCTCAAGTCATATCGCCAAGTACAGCTTTAAGACGCACGCCTCAACATAGTGGAAATCTTGATACCGAGCTGCTCTATGGCGAGGGCTTTGTGGTCTACGAAGAACGCGAGGGCTGGGCATGGGGACAAGCGGAACTCGATAACTATGTGGGATACGTAGCGGCAGATGATCTGGGCCCCCGATCGGCTGACGCCTCCCATCGCGTGACCCAGTTGCTTACCCATGTTTATCCGGTGGCCGATCCCAAAGTTCCGCCTTTGGCGGGTTTGAGCATGAACGCGAAAGTTCAGGTGGTTGCCACCGTCGACTCATTCAACGAGATCAAATTCGGTCCGTCCCAGGGCTTTGTTTTTGCGGATCACTTGTCACCGGCCGGAAACTTCGCCGACGATTTCCTCGCTGTAGCCGAATTGTATTTGGGCGCACCATATTTATGGGGCGGGAAACAAAGTACCGGGCTTGACTGCTCCGGTCTCGTGCAGACCACGCTGGAGCGTGCCGGGATCGCAGCCCCGCGGGACGCCGACATGCAGGAGGCAGAACTAGGAGAATTCTTGCCCGATCCTAGTGACCTTGGCGCGCTTCGACGCGGCGACCTCGTGTTTTGGAAGGGTCACGTCGCAATCATGCTGGATGCCATAAGAATAATTCATGCGAATGTTTTGGCCATGGCCGTGAACACAAATAACGTGACTGATTTCGCGGCCGACGTGCGCTCGATTGCGGGACCGATCACAAGCTTGAAACGTGTGGCTTAAGTCTCCACCACGCCCAATGTGTCGGCTTCAAGCTCAAAGGCTGCCGCCATCAAGGCTTTCGTATAGTCCGTTTCGGGACGGTCAAAGATCTTATCGGCGTCGCCCTGTTCGACGACTTTCCCGTCTTTCATCACCAAGACGTAGCTCGCCATGGCGCGCACGACCTTGAGATCGTGACTAATGAAGAGATACGCCAGATCGTAACGTTGCTGGAGGGAGCGCAAGAGATCGACAATCTGAGCTTGAACGGACATATCGAGAGCGCTCGTCGGTTCGTCCAGCATCAAGAAGCGAGGTTTGAGGGCGATGGCGCGGGCGATAGCAATGCGCTGGCGCTGGCCGCCGGAAAACTCATGGGGAAAACGATCCTGTGCGTCGGGCTCCAGCCCCACGTCTTCCAAAGCCTTGGCAATGAGGGCGCGACGTTCTTCCCCTTTAGGCGCGCGCCCGTGAACTTCGGGACCTTCCATAATAATTGAGCCCACTGACATGCGCGGGCTAAGCGAACCATACGGATCTTGAAATACGATCTGCATTTCGCGCCGTAGTGGACGCATCCGCCTAGACGGAAAATCGCTGATCTCTTGATCGTCATAGACGATTTGTCCCTTGCTGGACAAAAGACGCAATATAGCAAGTCCTAGAGTCGTTTTGCCGGAACCGGATTCGCCGACGATACCGAGCGTATCGCCTGCACGTAACTTGAACGAGACATCATCAACCGCTTTGACGTGATCGACGGTTCGGCGCAGCACGCCTTTCTTGATCGGGAACCACACGCGCACATTTTTTGTTTCAACCAACGTGGTCGCGAGCGGATCAGGTTGCGGCGGCTCACCTTTTGGTTCGGCCCCCAGAAGATGGCGCGTATATTGGTGGGTGGGAGACAAGAATACCTGGTCGGACGTGCCGGTTTCAACGATTTTGCCATCGGTCATGACATTTACGCGGTCGGCAATCTTGCGCACGATCCCTAAGTCATGGGTGATCAACAGCATCGCCATATTGAATTCGGCTTGCAGTTCGTTGAGCAATTTAATGATCTGCGCCTGCACGGTGACATCAAGCGCGGTGGTCGGCTCGTCGGCAATCAGGAGATCGGGTTCATTAGCGAGCGTCATCGCGATTATGACTCTCTGACGCTGGCCGCCGGACAATTGATGCGGATAGGCGCCAAGCCGGCGCTCGGGATCGGGCAAGCCGACCTTGGTCATGAGATCGATGATCCGCGCGCGCGCCACTTCGCCGCTAAGCCCTTGATGTACATTAAGAATTTCATAGATCTGTTTTTCGATCGTGTGTAGTGGATTAAGCGCGCTCAAGGGCTCTTGAAAAATCATGGCGATTTGATTGCCGCGCACCGCGCGCATGGTGCGCTCGCTCGCGTGCATCAACTCTTGACCTTGAAAGTATATTTCGCCCGATGGGTGGCTGGCGGTAGAATAGGGAAGCAAGCGCATAATGGAAAGCGCTGAAACGGATTTGCCCGATCCCGACTCGCCGACCAACGCGACGGTTTCGCCCTTCTCGATGTCGAAGGAAATGCCTTTGACCGCTTCGGTCACTTTGCCGTCGGCTGTGAAATTAACGGCGAGATTTTTCACCGAAAGGAGCGGCGTGTTCATCGGCCACCCTTTCGCGGATCGAACGCATCGCGCACCGCTTCGCCGATGAAGACCAACAAGCTCAACATCACTGCAATAGTCATGAAGGCGGTAATGCCAAGCCAAGGCGCCTGGAGATTATCTTTGCCTTGTTTCAACAGTTCGCCCAAAGACGGCGATCCCGGCGGCAGGCCGAAGCCCAAAAAGTCAAGGGCCGTGAGCGTCGTGATCGAACTATTCAAGATAAAGGGAAGAAACGTCAGCGTCGCCACCATCGCATTGGGCAAAAGGTGGCGATACATAATCTTACTATTGCGCACGCCCATGGCGCGAGCCGCCTGCACATATTCCAGATTGCGACCCCGCAGGAATTCGGCACGGACGTATCCCACCAGCGATACCCAGCTAAATAGCAATAGTATGCCCAGTAGAATCCAAAAATTTGGAGCGATCACCGCCGCAATAATAATGATCAAAAAGAGCTGCGGCACAGTCGACCAAATCTCGATAAAGCGCTGAAACAACAAATCCGTCCATCCGCCGTAATAACCTTGAACGGCGCCTGCAGCGATGCCCACAATTGAAGAAAAGATCGTGAGGGTCAGACCGAATAGAACGGAAATGCGAAAGCCGTATATGAGACGCGCCATGACGTCTCGGCTTTGGTCGTCCGTTCCCAACCAATTTTCAGCCGATGGCGGCGACGGCGCGGGCGTCGGCGGATCCAGATTGATTGTTTGATAGGAGTAGCGAATGGGCGGCCACAACATCCAACCATCGGCGTTTTCAATCAACTCATGCACAAACGGATCGCGATAATCCGCTTCGGTTGGAAAGTCACCGCCGAATGTGGTTTCTGGATACGCTACAAAGATTGGAAAATAAAGATCGCCTTCGAAGCTCAGCATCAATGGCTTGTCGTTGGCGATGAATTCAGCAAACAAGGTCAGGACGAACAAGACAGCGAAGATCCACATGGACCAATAGCCGCGCGAGTTGGCCTTGAAGTTGCGCCAGCGGCGCTCATTCATGGGGTTGCGGTGGCGTTCCCGTCCAAACCAGCCTTTTTCTACCTCAGACGCAGACTCGTCGACGTCTTTTGTTTCTTCTTTGGCCAAGTCGGTAGGGGCCGCTTCGTCGAGCACCGCCACGCCGTCAGACCTCCCGGCTTTCGAAATCTATCCGCGGATCGACCAGCGTATAGGTCAGATCGCTTAGGAGGGTGACCAGCAATCCCACAAGGGAAAAGATAAAGAGCGTTCCGAAGACAACGGGATAGTCGCGATTGAGCAGCGATTCAAATCCCAACAGGCCGAGACCGTCGAGCGAAAAAATCGTCTCGATTAAGAGAGAACTCGTAATAAACATACTGATAAATGCGACAGGGAAGCCGGCGATAACGATCAGCATGGCATTGCGGAAGATGTGGCCATAGAGCACACGTCCTTCGGTCAATCCTTTTGAGCGCGCCGTTACCACATATTGCTTGCGAATTTCATCCAGGAAAGAGTTCTTAGTCAGAAACGTCATGGTGGCAAAACCGCCGATCGTGTAAGCGAGCAGCGGCAAAGCTAAATGCCAAAAGTAATCGACCACCCTGCCGAAAAAGCTGAGCTCTTCCCAATTGTCTGATGAGAGCCCCCGCAGCGGAAACCAATCAAAATATGTGCCGCCGGCAAATAAAACAATCAATAGCACGGCAAACAGAAAACCCGGGATGGCGTAGCCAACGACAATGACGCCGCTGGTCCAGATATCGAGTGCGTTGCCGTCCCACACGGCTTTGCGTATGCCTAGAGGAATAGAAATCGAATAAATAACGAGAGTCGCCCACAGGCCTAGGGAAATCGAAACCGGCATCTTTTCCAAAATAAGATCGATGACCTGGACACTTCTGAAGTAACTTTCGCCAAAGTCGAAGCGCATATAGTTCCAAATCATAAGGAAAAAACGCTCGTGGGCGGGCTTGTCGAAGCCGAATTGTTTTTCTAGTTCTAAAATGAATTCCGGATCGAGCCCTTGAGCGCCGCGATACTTACTGTTGACGTTGGAATCCGCGCGAAAGTTTTGTTGGCTGGCGGCCCCAAAATCACCTGAGGCTGAGCCGCCGATGCGGGCCGTGGCCGAGACGTCCGTGCCCTGAATTTGCGCAATCACCCGTTCGACTGGACCGCCCGGCGCAAATTGGATCACCGCAAAAGTGACCAGCATGATGCCGAACAAGGTCGGGATCATGAGCAACAGGCGCCTTACGATATAAGCGGCCATTTAGGGGGTCCCCGCTTCGCCGGCAGTTTCAGCCTCTTTCGACCACCAGATGTCGATAACCCCTCGGTCGTATTTGGGTTTGACCTCCGGCCACGCAAACTTATCCCAATATGCAATGTTATGGGTGGAATTGTTCCATTCAGAAACCCAATAGTGACCTGCGCGCAGGACCCGGTCTAGCGCATGAGTGGCAGCCATATGCTCTTTGCGGTTTTTTGCGCCAACAATTTTTTCGACCAGCGCATCGACCACAGGATCCTTGATGCCGGAAAGATTAGCCGATCCCGAAGAATCTACCGCCTCGGAACTGTACATGTTTCTAAGCGATGCACCGGGCGTATTGTTGCCCATTGAATAGCGGGCCGTGGTCATGTCGAAGTCAAATTCGTTTCGGCGCCGTTCGTACTGAGGCCCGTCAACCATGCGAATGGTCGCCTCGATGCCGAGAAGTTTCAAATTCTTTACGAAAGGAGCAACAACGCGCTCGGATGACGGCTGAAAGGTCAGAATTTCAATTTCGAATTGCTGACCATCCTCATCGACCGTCTTGCCATTGACAACCGACCAACCCGCCTCATCCAAAAGCGCTCTTGCTTTGGCGAGATTTTGGCGAATACGGCCAGACCCATCGGTTATTGGGGGCAAATATGCATCGTCAAATACAGAAGGCGGCAATTGATCGCGAATTGGTTCCAATAGTTTGAGTTCGTCAAGACTCGGCTTGCCTATGGCAACAAGTGTCGTCGAGCCTTGAAAGTAACTAACAGTGCGATCATAAATTCCATAGAACAGATTCTTGTTCATCCATTCGTAGTCAAACGCATAGTCGAGGGCTTGGCGCGTGCGCACGTCGCCATATTTGGCAAGGCGGGTATTGATCCGCATCCCTTGAATGCCCGCAATGCGATTATCAGGAATGCTGCGCTTTATTACGCGCCCATCTTTCATGGCCGGAAAGTCATATTGTGTCGCCCAGACGCGCGACGTGAATTCTTCCCGGAAGTCATACTGATTAGCTGTAAATGCCTGAAACGCGGCCGTGCGATCTCTAAAGTATTCAAATCGAATTTTATCGAAGTTCCAGCGCCCCACATTGACCGGTAGATCTTTGGCCCAATAGTCTTCGACACGATCGTACTCTACAAAACGGCCCTGCTGAAACTTGCCGATCGCGTACGGGCCGCTGCCCAATGGCTTTTCAAGAGTCGATTCATCAAACTCTTTATCGGTGTAATAGGCCTTTGAAAAGATTGGCAGCCCAGCAACAGTCGTCGGCAAATCACGTGTCTCCGCGCCGTCCCTGAAAACGAATTTGACCTCATGAGCGCTAACTTCTTCCACACTTTCAACGTCGCGTAGGACTTGACGATAAGCGGGATCCCCTTTTTCCATGAGCACGTTGACCGAAAAAACAACGTCACTTGCCTGTATTGGCGAGCCATTATGAAAACGCGCCTCCGGACGCAGGCGAAACGCAACCCACGACCGGTCGGCAGGGTATTCGGCTTCATAGGCGACGAGTCCATACATGGAGTCTGGTTCGTCAAATCCTGTCGTCATTAAGCTTTCAAACAGCAAACTGCCACCATCCACGGAACCAATTGAAAGGCCCGCCGCTTCGTCGCCTCTTAGGATGAAGCCGTTAAAGCTGTCGAAGGATGTAGCGGGAAGCATAACCGGCAACGTGGATATCGAGCCGCCCTTGGGCGCGTCCGGATTGACGTAGTCGAAATGTTTGAAGTCGGCAGGATATTTGAGATCCCCAAAGGCGGACAGGCCGTGAGAGACAATTGTTTCTTTAGAGGGAGTTTCTTGAGTCCCGGCCGTTTGCGCCTCGATGGCAAAGCCGAAGGCAAACAAAATCACAACCAACTGTCTGTACACTGATTGCATTCAGGTTTATCCTACTCCGAGTCTTGCCCAGCCGCCGTCTCTTGTTCCATCCCTTTGGGCTCGCCCTTGTACCACCAGATCGTCGGCACACCATCGCTATAGGGCGGTACAATCTCCGGGCGGCCGAATCGGTCCCAATAGGCATAGTAGGTCCCACCGGAATACCAATGGGGCACAACGTAATGTCCCCACAACAGAACACGATCCAGGGCCTGTGTTGCCGTGACAAGCTCTTCACGATTGCGGGCAAAGATAATTTTGTCGATTAGGGCGTCGACCACCGGATCGCTTATGCCCATAACGTTATCGCTGCCCTCCCGATCGGCAGCCTCGGATCCCCAATATTCTCGCTGTTCATTGCCCGGCGATAGTGATTGGCCCTGTGAATGGACCATCATCTCGAAGTCGAATTTGTCACGCCTGTTGATGTATTGAGATGTATCGACCGGGCGAATTGTGCCGCGAATTCCAATGCGTTCGAGATCCCTCAAATATGGCTGAATAACCCGCTCGAACGTCGGCTGAACAATGAGAAACTCAATTGTTAATGCTTCGCCGGTTTCATCGTTCGTCATTGTGCCGTCTTTAAGCGACCAGCCAGCGTCGCTTAGAAGCTCCAATGCTTTAACGAGATTCTTGCGATATTTGCCAGTCCCGTCCGTTACTGGCGCACGAAACTCTTTAGTGAAAACGTCATCCGGCAACTGATCGCGGAAAGGTTCGAGCAATTCGAGTTCAGCCTCGGAGGGCAATCCTCTTGCGGATAGCTCCGAAGGTTCGAAGTAACTATTGATCCTTTTGTAGATCCCGTAGAACAGATATTTGTTCGCCCACTCGAAATTGTAAGCAAGACCGATCGCCTCGCGCACGCGCGGATCGCCAAATTTCGACAGTCGCGAATTGAAAGCAAAGGCCTGCATGCGAAGCGGATAGTTCGACGGAATAAACTCCCGCTTGACGAAGCCCTTCTTAACAGGAGGAACATCGTATCGTGTGGCCCAATTCTTAGACGTAAATTCACCACGAATGTCGTAGTCGTCCGCAAGAAACGCCGTCAGAGCAATTTCACGATCACGATAATATTCGAAACGAAGTTCATCAAAGTTGTAGTGGCCAACATTAATGGGAAGATCCGCGCCCCAATAGTTTTCGACGCGCTCATATGAAATCGAACGATTAACATCGACTTTTCTTATCCGATAGGGACCGCTTCCTAGCGGCGGCTCTAACGTTGTTTTTGAAAAGTCACGAGGTTCGCCGTCTGGGCCAGTACCTTCCCAATAATGCTTGGGCAAAACGACCAACTGTCCGGTAATCTGCGGCAGCTCACGATTGCCTGACTGGTCAAATGTGAATTTCACTTGCCGATCGCCGATCTTCTCGGCACGGACGATATTCGCATAGTAGAAGCGATATTGTGGTCGCCCCTTCTCTTTCAATGTGTTCAATGAGAAAATGACGTCTTCCGGTTTAATCGGTTCGCCGTCGTGAAAGTAGACATTTTCACGCAACGTATATGTCACCCATGAAAAATCGCTCGGCACCTCGACCGACTCAGCAACCAGCGAATATTCGGTGCCTGGTTCATCAAGGGATCCGCCCATAAGCATGTCATATACAAAGCCTAATCCGATTGCGGGGGTGCCTGCAATCGTGAATTGGTTCAAATTGTCAAACCCCCCAATCGTATGCAGCCGCGCGCGACCGCCCTTGGGCGCTTCGGGATTGACGTAATCAAAATGTTTAAAGTCGGGCCCGTATTTCACATCGCCAAATAGTGAAAGGGCGTGAGTGGTCTTGGTCGTGAAGGTGACGGAGGAGTTAACCGGCGTCGAGGGCGCTGCATCGGGAACACCGTCTGATTGGGCTGACGCATTCAGTGTCGCGGCAAACCACACCAGAGCGATTGTTAGACTCATCAACCCGCATCGCAGTGCTGTGAATCGAGTCATCTTTCCAGGGGATTTATGTGCGCGTTTTGATGTCACAGGGCGGATGTTACCGATTGCCAGCCGGGGAGCAACGCTTTGATTTTGGCTCACGCTCACTCATCCTCTCTGTCCGTTTGAAGGCCGGTCGAGATAACCCGCGGGAGTGAAACAAACCCTTGAGCTGGGCATCAAACGACCTCGACAATCCCAGGATTTCCGCCAAAAATGGCCAAAAAACGGCTTGCCACAGACGATCTGCACAACATTTCGTGAGAATTATGAAGAGCACGTAAAGCCGAACTATTCGGCCTCAAGCTCGGGCGTTTCGGCCGGGGCTACTTCGGCCGCTTCGGCAGGGACTGGCTCGGGCGCCGGCGGCGCATCAGGGCTCAAGCTTTGCAGATAGGCGATGAGATTCGCCCGATCTTTCGGTTTTCTGAGTCCTGCAAAAGCCATATTGGTGCCGCGGACATATTTCTTTGGATTTAGCAAATAGTCAAACATGTCCTGGTATGCCCAGCTGCCGCCAAATTCCCGCATCGCCGTTGAATAATTAAACTCGGCGATCCGCGCGCGCGCTGCTCCCAAAATGCCGAACAGGTTCGGCCCCTGCCCGTGGTCGCCGCCCGACTCGAATGTATGGCAAGAGACGCATTTCTTCGCGACCCGCTGACCTTTGGCCAGGTCGGCACTCGCGAGCAGCGTCCCCAAATCAATGACTGCTTCGGCCGCACCGCTGCCGGCCGCGCTTTCCGGGATATCGATGATATAGGCGGGCTCTTCCAAGTGTCCCTGGGTTCGGTAGGTCACAGCACCCACTTCTTGAAACACCATGAGAATCAAGATTGAGCCCAAAATCGCGCCTGCAATCTTGTTCACGAGGAGATCGTCTTTTCCGTGAGGTGTGTTGTTTTCCACCATGGGACGCTCCGCTCTCAGTTGCTTGCAGCTTCCGGACCCTGAGACCTAAGTCTACATGAGTCGGGCAATCCTGTTATGTCCTTAAAGGGGTTGATGGCTTATGAATAGAGACTAAGGGTCGCAGGAATTTGCGACTTTTTGTCCCCCGGGGTGAGCTTGTCTATGACGACTGTGATCGCAATTCCAGCGCGACTGGCGTCTACGAGGCTTGCCGGCAAGCCCCTGCTCGACATTGCCGGCACACCGATGATTGTTCATGTCTGGCTGCGCGCGTGTGAGGCGGGCCTTGGCCGGGTTATCGTTGCGGCGGCGGACAATGAGATAGTGCAGGCCATCGAAGATGCCGGCGGCGAAGCGGTGTTAACCAATCCCGATTGTCCGTCCGGCACAGACCGCATCTATGACGCGCTCAAGGCCATCGACCCGGACGGCGCTTTCGATCAGGTCATAAATCTTCAAGGTGATTTGCCGTCGATCGACCGCCAGCAAATTCAAATATTGAACGACCTTTTATCTGAAGGCCAAGCGGACATCGTCACCCTTGCCGCACCGATTACTGATGACGCCGAGCGCGACGACCCCAACGTCGTGAAAGCCGTTGTACGATTCGGTCCGGGTGCTCGCGTTGGCCGCGCTCGGAATTTCACCCGAGCTCCTGAAAAAGCAGGTGACGGACCATACCTCCATCACATCGGCATCTATGGCTTCAAACGAGCGGCCCTTGAGCGTTTCGTTGCCCTGCCACCCTCGCCCCTCGAGCGCCGCGAACGATTGGAACAGCTTCGCGCGCTCGAAGCCGGCATGCGCATCGACGTGGCGCTCGTTGACACTGTTCCGACCGGTGTCGATACTCCCGCCGACTTAGAAAAAGCACGGCAAGAAATGACGGCCAAGAGCGTATGAGCAAACAGTCAACCTCTGCAAACGTGATCGCCTTTCAAGGCGAGTCGGGCGCCTATTCGCAACTCGCATGCCGTGAGTTCTTTCCCGATCGCGAAGTCTTACCGTGCCCGACGTTTGAAGATGCCTTTGTGGCGGTGAGCGAAGCGCGCGCTGACCATGCAATGATTCCCATCGAAAATTCGCTGGCCGGCCGTGTCGCCGATATTCATCACCTGTTACCGGCGTCGGGCCTCTACATCACTGGTGAGCATTTCTTGCCCATTCACCATCAATTACTGGCGCCAAAAGGGATCAGACTTGAACAGCTCAAGTCCGTGATGAGTCATACCCATGCTCTGGGTCAATGCCGGGGAACCATTCGCGCGTTAGGACTCAACGCCTTGATTAGTGCTGACACGGCCGGCGCGGCGCGGCGTATTTCAGAGCGCCAGGAACCTCATACGGCTGCGATCGCCTCCGCGCTCGCAGCCGACATTTACGAACTCGATATTCTCAAGAAAGACATCGAAGACGCCGCCCACAACACGACGCGTTTTTTAGTTTTGGCTGCTGCGCCCGACGATGCGGAACCGGAAGACGGCCCGACGATCACGAGTTTCGTGTTTAACGTGCGAAACGTGCCGGCAGCGCTCTACAAAGCCATGGGCGGGTTTGCCACCAACGGCGTTAACATGACCAAGCTCGAGTCCTACCAGCTTGAAGGGACCTTTCGCGCCACGCAGTTCTACGCCGATATCGAAGGCCATCCCGATCAGCGCAACGTGAGATTGGCGTTGGAGGAGCTGAAGTTCTTTACCACCGAGCTCAAAGTGTTAGGTATTTACCGCGCCGACCCTTATCGCCAAAAAGCCAACCAGCAGCCTTAGCGCACTACTTGGTAGCGCCTGAAGGGCGTCAACTCTTTATCCGGACGGCGGCCTTTTGTGGCGCGCTTGGTAAACGCCGAGCTTGCCGCCGCCAGGCAAGGTCACAGTCGTGATTATGCCCCACCCCTCGTCTTTCAATTCGCTGCAGGTCGCGTCGTGCTTTTTCACTTCCGTCACGAATTGTTCGATATCGTCGCACAATAAATAGAACTCGCGTAGTTCATTGTCGCCCGACGGGTGAACCGCGACTTCCGACGGCGGCAATCCAAAAATCAGCCAACCCCCGCCGTCGTCAACGTGCGGCAAACTCAAGACATCGCGGAGAAAGCTACGATCGGCTTCAGGGTCGGTGCTATAAAGTATCGAATGAGCGCCACTAATCATTTTCATTCCTCTCCCAACGCCCAAGCGCGCACGAGTTGATGGGCAATCGCCATAGGCGGCGGCAAGCGCACGTCGTCGCGCTCTTCGCCGTTTACTAGTTTTAGTACTTCCTCACGGGATAACCAAAGTGCCGACTCGATTTCAACGCCGTCGACGCGGAAATTGTCGTCAAGGGCATCGGCGATGCAGCCGATCATCAGCGACGATGGGTAGGGCCAAGGCTGGGTCGAGTGATAGCGAATGTTCGAGACGGTTACGCCGACTTCTTCTTCGATTTCGCGGACCACAGCTTCTTCAACGGACTCGCCGGGTTCGATGAAGCCCGCGAGGCACGAGTACATGTTGCCTGGAAATCGGGCGCTGCGCCCGAGCAAACATCTATCGCCTTTCACAACTAATGTGATCACCACGGGATCGGTACGGGGAAAATGCTCCGCGCCGCAGGCGGAACATTCCCGCTTGTAACCGGCCTCGACGGGCGCCGTCTTTGCGCCGCAATTGGCGCAGAATTTATGCCGCCCGTGCCAATCGATCATGCTGCGGGCCTGGGCGATGATGGCGGCCTCGCCTGGTTGCAACTTCGCCGCCACATCGCGCAGTTCGGCGAACGTACCTGCCGCATTGAACGGCGCCTCGGCTCCTGGGTCTTCTTCGGCGCGGATATCAAGGGCGAAATGGGCCCGTCCGTCCATTTCTCCCAAAAACAGGCAAAGCGCTTGGTCCGACAGAGCGCCACTCAACTCACCCGGCGCCAGCCAGCCGATGTCGCAGCTCTCGTCTGCCGCTTCGGCCATGGTTACAAAGGGTTTGAGCTGCCACAGGGGCAGAATGTGCGTGGTCGGATCGGCCAAACAAGCCTCCAGCCACGCCTTGTCGGATCGCTTCTCGCTTGCGCGGTTGAGCGGGCTATTGGCAAACGTGTTGGGATTGCGGCTCATGGCGGCGGCGAGAATTGCACGTCGCCCGGACTGCGGCAACTCGCCCATGGACGGTCTTGCTTTAGCCGGCGGCTCGTCAGATAGTGCCCGCGGGAGGTTGGCGGCAGACGGACGCCTCGCCAACCCGGTCAGGTCCGGAAGGAAGCAGCCGTAACGAGATTTGTTCGGGTTGTTGTCCAGCTTCCCACTTCAATTGTCAGGTCCCGTCAGAGGACCCTTTAATTTCGGCGACTCTCATGGCCAAGCGTGCGCACAAAGGATCCGGCGCCCAGACAAGCTATCGTGTTCTGGCGCGCAAATACCGGCCGCAATCGTTCGACGATTTGATCGGCCAAGAAGCCATGGTGCATATCTTAACCGCCGCCTTTGAGACGGGACGCGTGGCACATGCCTATATGCTGACAGGTGTGCGCGGGGTCGGAAAAACTACGACCGCGCGGCTGCTTGCGCGCGCGCTCAACTACACAAACGAAAAGGGTGAGAGCACGCTGACCATCGAAATGGGCAAGCCTGGCGTTCATTGCGAGTCGATCGCCGAGTCGCGTCATATGGATGTGCTTGAAATGGACGCGGCCTCGCGCACCGGCATCGACGACATTCGCGAAATTATTGAAGGTGCGCAATTCAAGCCTGCATCCGCGCCTTACAAAGTCTACATCATCGACGAAGTTCACATGTTGTCCAAAGCGGCATTTAATGGCTTGCTCAAAATTCTCGAAGAGCCGCCGGAGCATGTGAAGTTCATTTTCGCCACCACAGAAGTTCGCAAAGTGCCGGTCACTGTACTGTCGCGCTGTCAGCGGTTCGACTTGAAGCGGGTCGAGCCCGACCAATTGATCGAGCATTTGAAAAACGTCGCCAAGAAGGAAGGCGTGAAGACCAAGAAAGAAGCGTTGGCGCTGATTGCGCGCGCCTCTGAAGGGTCGGTGCGCGATGCCCTCTCATTGCTCGATCAAGCCATCGCGCAAAGCGCAGCGGGCAGTGAAGTCATCGAGGAGCCCCAAGTGCGCGATATGCTGGGGCTCGCCGACCGGGCCCGCATTCTCGATCTGCTGGATCACTTGTTCCAAGGAGATATCAAGAGCGCGCTGGGCGAGTTGAAGGCTCAATATAATCTCGGCGCTGATCCCCTAGAAGTCTTACGCGACCTTCTCGAACTCACCCATTGGTTAACGCGCCTGCAAATTACGGGAGAGAGCGGAGCGCAAGCTGATATGTCGAAAGCGCAGCACACGCGCGGCCTTGAGATGGCGAACAAATTGTCGATGGGTACGCTCGCGCGCTCGTGGCAAATTCTCCTCAAGGGATTAGGCGAGGCGCAAACGGCACCGCGCGCGCTCGATGCCGCGGAGATGATATTGGTGCGCCTGGCCTATGCCAGCGATTTGCCGACTCCCGACGACATCATTCGACGCGGCGGCACCGGTACTAGCAAGGAAGCGCCGACAACGGCAAGCGCGCCAAAGAAAACGAAATCACGCGGCGGCGGCCGGGAGCCTACGGCACAGCTTCGGTCAGAAACGTCAGCACTCGCTCAGCAACCCGCGGCCACGGCGCAATCGTCTGTTGCGACGGAAGCTATTGCCGAGACGTTCGAGGACGTACTCGAATTGGCGGGCGCTAAACGCGACATCAGATTGCGCACCGAACTTGAAACCTATGTGCATCTTGTGCGGTTCGAGCCGGGACGAATCGAGTTTCGCCCCGCCGCCAACGCGCCAGACAATCTGGCGGGACGGCTTGCGAGCCAGCTCACCCATTGGACCGGCACACGCTGGATTGTCAGCCTTTCAAACGACGAAGGTGCGAATACCATCCAAGGCGTCCGCCGCCAAAAGGAAGAAAACCGCGATGCAAAACTAAAAGAGCACCCCCTTGTCAAAGCAGCGCTCGAAGAATTCCCGAATGCGAAAATTGTAGACATCAGAGAACGCGAATCGTCAGGTGACGCGCCCGTCGACGACGATTAATTGGAAGGGCGCATGAACCGCGCCAAGCAAGGACCGGCCCATGAAAGATCTCGGAAAAATGATGAAGCAGGTGCAAGAGCTTCAAGAAAAAATGGCGCAGGTCCAAGATGATCTTGTCGCCATGGAGATCGAGGGATCGAGCGGCGGCGGCCTTGTCGTTGCCGTCATGAACGGCAAGAGCGAACTCAAGCGTATGAAAATCGATCCGAGCCTGTTGAAACCCGATGAGATCGAAGTTCTGGAAGACCTTATTGTCGCTGCCCACAACGATGCCAAACAAAAAGTGGAGCAACGCGCGGCCGAAGAAATGGCCAAAGTTTCGAGCGGCCTGCCGCTGCCCCCGGGCATGAAGCTGCCGTTTTAGGTATCGCGTGCGTCTACCCAGGTACCTGCTTGGTTCGAGACGCTCCCCTGAATCAAGTTCAGGGTCGCCCTCACCATGAGGATATCGTCTGCACATCCTTTCTCCTCATCGTGAGGGCGCCGCCTCTATCGTTTGCGATACAGGCCGGCGTGTCTCGAAGGATGTAGGCCTCCTTGGTGGAAAAATGGGGCGGGGGTCGTCGTTGCGCAAGTCAGCGCGAACGTCTTACTGTGACGTCCCGCGATTCACGAACTGAGACCACAACATGAGCGGACCGGTTGCCGGACCTGAAATCGAACGGCTGATTCAAATGCTGGCCAAACTGCCGGGGCTTGGGCCCCGTTCTGCGCGGCGGGCGGCACTTGCCATGATCAATAAGAAGCAAACGGTCATGGAACCGCTGACCCAGGCGCTTCAAGACGCACTGCGACATGTCAAAGTCTGCAAAACGTGCGGCAATATCGACACGATTGATCCGTGTACGATCTGTCAGGATTCACGCCGCGAAACCGGCGTTCTGTGCATTGTCGAGGACGTCGCCGACCTATGGGCCTTGGAGCGGGCCGTGGCGCACAAGGGCCGCTATCATGTGCTAGGCGGCACTTTGTCTGCGCTCGACGGCGTCGGGCCCGACGATCTCAACATCGCCAAACTCGTAGAGCGCGCGAGCGCCGATACCATCACCGAAGTCGTGCTTGCGACCAACGCCACCGTCGAAGGCCAAACCACGGCCAACTACATTATGGATCGATTGGCTGACGCCGGCGCGACAATTACGCGGGTCGCCCACGGCGTCCCAGTCGGCGGTGAATTGGATTATATGGATGACGGCACTCTCGCCGCCGCGATGAAGTCACGCCGGCCGCTGTGAAACGTTACTCATACCGGCCGAACATGCCGAAATCGGCCGGTTCATCTTGGTTTGGCGACTTTTGAGTCTCGGCAAATTCCTCTTGCACCGCCAGCGATCCATCACTGTCGAACCAGGCTGCGGTGCGGCTGCGTTCGCGATGATTGCGCCAGACCACGTAGCCGGTCATAACCCAAAACGCCAAGAATGAGAATCGACGCGACAAACAATTGGGCTCCAATGGTCCGCAACTGTTTGGCTTGCGTCGTGAGATCCAAATAGAGAATTGCTGTGCCGCCCAAGGCGCCTCTCTTAAGCATCGGGAGAATGACTTTGACCACCGTTGGGCGCCCCTCGCCGATCAAATCTTCGTGCTGAAACTCGACAATATGTTCGCCGTCAGACAGGCGTGTGTTGAGGTAGGGCGTAAAAACCGTTTTCTCAACACCGCGGCTCCACGAGACGACGCGTTCCCTACCACCCGCAGTCAAGAACCCGTAGCTGAACACAGGCCCGGCATCGCTAACGAGGTTTGCCGTATCGTAAAAGTCTTCCGATGCGCAGTCCCCGGCGAGTACGCAATCAAAATCCAAAAAATGTTTCTGAAGCGCGCCTAGCCAATAAACGGCCGCTTCTTCGGCTTGGGATTTGAGCAAGTATTGGCCGACGCCGTGAGCACCCGTCCATACGAATAAGATGACGATCGTGCTAATTATTGCCGTAACGAGTAATAGCGTCTTCTCACGGACAGACTTTCCTCGATGGGACTCGATCGTTTGTTTAATAGCCGCTGCCGCGGGCATGAGCCGGGGCCCCTTTGTCGGTAATGGGCCTGTAGTTAAACAGAAGGGGCTTGAGGAACGGTTACTCAATAGGTCAGGAGTCCGCGGTGCGTCCTGTCTTAACAGTTCGGTAAGCTATTCCGAACACGGAAACCGCAGAAATCTCTCCTCATAAAGCCAATGTTCACCAACCTCATGCAACTCTGGAGCGCAGGGACACAGCAATATATGGAGGGGCGACGTTGAGTGGACAGTCAAAAGATAAGCTCGCGTACTTCATTGTGCTCGTCTCATGCATCATTTTGGGGGGCACATGTGCTCCGTCCGCACATGCTCAAAACCGGCCCATCTATGTCGGCGCGACGACGGATGCGCACATCGTCACAATGGGCAGAGTCCTCCGCGAAGTGGCAAACGTCTCGCGCTTTCATGTCACGGCAAGCGGAACAAAGCTGGTCTACATCGTCGACGAAGGAGAGAAAGCCTGCCGCGTGACGCGTGAATTCGATAAGAAAGCCTACAAGGGCCGCATCGAAATATTCGATCTCAATGACTGGACAGTTACTCGAACCATCCCCGTCAATCACAGCTTGGAAATGGCCGCAACTTCTCCGGACGGCAAGACGTTGGCTTATTGCGGCGAGCCCGCAAATCACGTCGCTTTTCTAAACCTCGAGACGGGCCGCGAGACACTTGTGGGCCATCGCTTTTTCAGTGGCGAAGGCGTCGTCAATTGCCGCTGCCAAAAAGGCGGACATATGATTTGGGACGAAGCCGATCAGATTAAAATCATCGATGACGTTTACCACAAGAACATGGTGCACTTTTGGGATCTGGGTGATCTCAGTACATGGAGCTACCAGCAATCATTCAAGCACAACGACATTCGCCGGTATCCTGTTTCGCATCCTAATTTCTTTGTTTATCAAGGTCGGTTCTTTGGCAGCGACGAGCTTCATTACATTGTTCAAAGCAAGGACGATTCCTTTGCTCGCTATCTCATGCCCGCCGAGCCCAATTCCTTTCGCGTTGCCGCGGCCGGACAACTCTTCATCGTTCATGAGCAAAGAAGAGACGAGGCCGGGCTATTACGCATTTACAATCTGGAAACTCGTCGGCCTACGACAACAAAGTTTTCGGTTGGGCTGCAAGGCTCCGAGGAAGACGTTCAAGATCTGTTGGACAAGATTGAAGACCTACAAGAAGGCCTGACAGACGTCTTCGCACATGTCTATGCGCCCCATTTGAACCCGCTCAATCAGCGCGTGCTTGGCCCAGATCTGACACGGAATAAAGGGTGGGTTAAAGTTCAAGCCATCGATGGGACGGGTTTGGTCGTTGATGTCGCCGCAGAAAAAGACACGATTTCCAATCAAGATATCGTCACAGAGTTTCTGTTCGACAGCGACCGGCTCTACACGCCGCCACCACAACTCATGCGCCGCAAGTGGGCGGCCGTCGGTGAAAGTAGAACGAAAGTCTGGGGCGAACTCACGAGTTGGTCCGCCTACGTTGAAAATAGCAGTCAATCAAACCCGCAATAACGATCCGGCGAATGTTTATCCCTTAAATACCGCGAGCGGCATATAGCAACTGACGATCCAGTTCGGCGCGTCGACGATTTCGGAAATCTTAAGGTCGGCCGCTGCGGAACAAAGTGCAAGCGCCTGGCTGCGGCTAAGCCCCCAGTTCTCTTCGATCCAATCGATCATGGTGCGGAGCGCCCGTTGCGAAAGCTCATAAAGATCGGATCCGTGTGCAGTAGTACAGTAGTATCCTTTAGAATCGCATTTCGTGAGCGGACTCGGCGTGGTGAATTGCAATTCGCGGAGTGTTCGGCCTTTCTTTACGTCAAACTTCAAGGTCACCGTCATGGGCGACTCGATGCCGGTTCCTGAGACCTCGCCGTCGCCTTGCGCCGAGTGACAATCGCCACATGAAAAAAGGGCCCCGTCGACAAGAACGGGTAAGTAAAGCGTGGCGCCGGCGCACAAACCTCGAATGTCGACATTGCCACCGTTCTCGCGCGGCGGGATAGTGTTGAGGCGGCCGGGCTCTCGCGGCCCCACGCCCATGACGCCGCAAAACGGCTCGAAGGGCACTTGCACCCGCGGTTCATCAGTCATGGTGCACATTGTGTCGCTCAACTCCCAATGCTGAACAAATGGAAAGTCGAACTCTTCGTGCAACAAGCCGAGGCCCGGAACATGACCGGTCCAGCCCCAAGCCTTGTTCTTGAAATCTAGTATGTCGATTACAAGCGTATCGCCCGGCTTGGCGCCCTCGATGGATACCGGACCGGTGAGCGCATGTATGCGCGAGCGATCGAGCCCAAGAAGCGTGTCTGCCGGACAGCCCGGCGTCATCTGCCCATCCGAAGCGTCGCGGCACTCGAAGGTCACAATGTCCCCCGGCTCAATCGTTAGCCGTGGCGGCTCGCTGTTGTCCCAGTAGGCGTGAACAGTAGAGTCGTCGAGAGTGTGATCGGTCATGGCTGAACCTATGCAAGATACGAAATGCGCGCACGCTGCATTTTAGCGTGTCATGCCACGGTCTAGTTGTGCAATGACAAAGGCGTTCTACGACCGACCGCCAAGGGCGCGGGCTTTGCCGCTGGCGCGTTCGACGAGGCGCATGTCTGGCGATACGGGCTTCAGCGCCTCGACTTCTTCGGCAACATCTTCAAGCTGCACGTGTTCGATCCGGTCGGCGCGCTTGGCGATGCGATCGGCCGATGTGACGATCTCATCAATGTCCTTATTTGCTTGTCCAAAATGGCTTCGCAAATTGCCGACGCGTTTTTGCAGGCGGCCGACATCTTGCGCCATCTTCTCGACTTCTTGCTGAATGACGTGAGCCTGCGCGCGCATGCGTGCGTCTTTCAAGACCGCGCGCACAGTATTGAGTGTCGCCATTAAAGTGGTTGGCGAGACGATCCAAACGCGCGCTCGATAGCTCTTTTGCACAAGATCGGCGAATGAGGTGTGAAGCTCGGCATATATTGCTTCGGAGGGCAGGAACATCAGCGCGGATTCCGCGGTCTCGCCGGGCACGATGTATTTGTCGGCAATGTCGCTGACATGTTTCTGAATAGCTATCCGGAAGTCGCGCTGGGCTTGGGCTTTTGCTGCATTGTCGTCGGCGGCACGCAAGGCATAAAACGATTCCAATGGAAACTTGGCGTCGATCACGATGGGGCCCGGCGGATTGGGCAAATCTATTAAACAGTCGGCGCGCTTGCCGTTACCCAGTGTTGCTTGAAACTGAAACGCCGACGGAGGAAGTGCGGCCTCGACGAGCTCGGAGAGCTGCAATTCACCGAAGGCGCCGCGGGCCTGTTTGTTGGCGAGGATGTCTTGCAAGCTCACAACCTGCCCTGAAAGTTCCGTGATGTTCTTTTGTGCTTGGTCGATCACGCTGAGACGGTTGTTCAACTTGCCCAAAGATTCTGCCGTCTTGGTCGCCGTGTCGGTCAGACTCTGGCCCATGCGCTGGCTCACTTTGTCGAGCCGTTCCTCGAGAAGTTTGGTCAAGGTCGCTTGAGAGGTGACGTGAGCCTCGGCCAACGCTTGGAGACGTTCCGTCAAAGCGGCATGACCGTCGCACACGCCAGCGATCTGATCGCCGATTCTATCAGCCTGTGCGTCTTGCTTTTGGCTCCGTCCTGCCCCCCGGGCCAGTGCAAACGCAATGGCGAGACCGGCAAGAAGTATGGCCGCGGCGATGACCAAGATATCCATGGCTCAATCCTGAATTTAGGCGGGCACTCGGGCGGCCCGCGAGAGAATCAGGTTCAGTTTAACATGAGAACAGGCCGTGAACACCGTATAGACGGGCTTGCTTGACCCTGGCGCAGGCTTCGCCTATGTCCCACCCATGGCCATTAAACCCATCATTACCGCGCCAAACCCTTGGCTGAAGCAAGTTTCCAAGCCCGTTGAGGCCGTCGACGACGAGCTGCGCGCGCTAATGGACGACATGATGGAGACCATGTATGCGGCGCCGGGGATCGGGCTGGCCGCTATACAAGTGGGCGTGGCCAAACGCGCCATCGTCATGGATCTTTCCAAAGACAAGACCAAACCGGAGCCGCAATATTTCATCAATCCGACGCTGGCATGGACTTCGGATGAAACAGAGATCAACGAAGAGGGCTGCCTGTCTGTGCCTGATTTTTACGAAGATGTGGAACGGCCCCATCAAGCCAAGTTCGAATATTTGGGCTATGACGGTGCACCACAGGTTCTCGAAGCGGAAGGCCTGCTTGCCACGTGCCTGCAGCACGAGATGGATCATTTGGACGGCATTCTTTTTGTCGACCATCTCTCGCGGTTAAAACGTACGATGATCCTCAAGAAACTGGCCAAAGCGCAAAAACTGAAAGAAAGCGCCTGACCTCGTGGCCGACATGACCGCTCTGCGCCTTGCCTTTATGGGCACCCCGGACTTCGCCATTCCTACTCTGAGTGAGTTGGTTGCGGCGGGTCATGACATTGTGGCGGTTTACACTCAGCCGCCGCGTCCGGCGGGCCGCGGCTACGACGTCAAACCCTCGCCGGTTCATCAGTTTGCTGATCAATTGAATTTGCCCGTTCGCCACCCGTCTTCGCTGAAGGGCAGCGCCGAACAACAAGAGTTTATCGAATTGGAGCTCGATGCGGCGATCATTGCCGCTTACGGGCTGATCTTACCGAAAGCAATTCTAGACGCGCCGCGCTGGGGCTGTCTCAATGTCCATGCCTCGTTGCTCCCACGCTGGCGTGGGGCGGCGCCGATACAGCGCGCGATCATGGCGGGAGATGCGGCGACCGGCATTACGATCATGCAAATGGATGAGGGGCTTGATACCGGCGATATTTTTCTGGCCGAACAAATCCTCATCACTGGCGAAACAACCGCCGGCAGCCTGCACGATGAGTTGGCGCGACTAGGCGCCGATCTTTTGCCACGGGCGCTCGCGGCACTGTCACGCGGCTCGCTCGTTTCGACGCCGCAGATCGAGGCGGATGCGACCTATGCCAAAAAAATCAACAAAAGTGAAAGCCGGATCGATTGGAAGCGCCCGGCGCGCGAAGTCGATTGTTTGATCCGCGGGCTCGCGCCGTCACCGGGAGCATGGTTTGAGATCGAAACAGTCGGCAAGCGCACGCGCGTCAAAGTGCTGCGCGCCCAGCCCGTGGACCGACCCGGCACGCCAGGCACTCTTGTAGACGATGCGTTAACGGTCGCCTGTGGCACCGGTGCGCTAGCACTTGTCTCATTGCAGCGGGAAGGCAAAAAGATCATGACGGCGGATGAATTCGTCCGGGGCCTTTCGCTGCCCGTCGGAACCGAGCTCGGCTAGCCCCATGCCCCGCTACAAACTTACCGTTGAGTATGACGGCACACCGTTTGTCGGCTGGCAACGCCAAGACAACGGACCGTCAATTCAAGAAGCTCTAGAACTGGCTATTGAAGGGTTTTGCAGCCAGCGCATTACGCCCACCGGTGCCGGACGCACCGATTCCGGCGTCCACGCGCTTGCCCAAGTTGCTCATTTCGATCTTGATACCGATGCGCGACCCGACAAAATCCGCGATGCGCTCAACTATCATTTAAAGCCCAATCCGATTGCCGTTTTGTCGGTCGAGCTTGTACCGAACGAGTTTCATGCCCGCTTCAGTGCCAAGCGCCGGCATTATCTTTATCGCATTTCGACGCGCCGCCCGCCCCTAACCTTAGACGCCGGCCATGCTTGGCAAGTGCACAAGGGACTCGACAGCGGATCGATGCATGAGGCCGCACAAGTTCTCGTCGGCGATCATGATTTCACAACGTTTCGCGCAGCCAGCTGCCAGGCCAAGTCGCCGGTTAAAACGATCAATAAAATCTCGGTGAGCGAACGCGCTGACGAAATTCATGTGAGTGTAACAGCGCCGTCATTTCTCCAACATCAGGTGCGCTCTATCGTTGGCACGCTCAAACTCGTTGGAGAGAAAAGGTGGACTATAGAGCAGGTCAAGCAAGCTTTGACCGCCGCGGACCGCGCCGCGTGTGGCCCGATTGCGCCGCCGGAAGGCCTCTATCTCGTGGGCGTCGACTACGAATAGAGAATAACGACGCTTATCTGGGTTATGAAAAGAAGTAGAACAATGTCGAGGACGACGATTGCTCCAGCCTGCAACGCGTCTATCTGCAACGACGTGCGTGCCACATGCCACATATAGATGAGCTGCACAACAAAAAGGAGTCGATCAATAAAAAACTTACCCGCCACATCCAAAATTCCAAGGTTGAACAGCGCAACGGGTGGCATCGCTATCAGAAAATAAAGAAAGAGCGTCGCCCAATTGTACACGATGACAAAGGGCACGAATCTGTCCTCAACATTCAGGACACGAACAATCATGAACATTATAGCGAGAAAAAACAGCCACGCTGCCAAGTAGCTGACGGCCTCAACGGCAACAAATTGTCCAAATGGAGGCATCTCGATGTTTTCACCGCGCTCCTGCAACATCTCCGTCATCGCATTCCGGTTGGCCAATGTCATCCAAAACCAAAACGGCGCCGCTAACAGAATCGCTGTAAACGACTTCAAGAAGCCGTCCGCACTAAAGTCGAAACTGTCGAGCGCATCGGGGTCTACGACCGCAAGACGCCATGCCCCGGTCATTCCGTCGGAGATTTCACGGGGCGAGGGGATCAAGATGGGAAATAGCCTTCAAGTACGAGACCATAGATGTCGCGCAAGTTTTCGATGTCTTTGACGGTGACATGCTCATCGACCTTGTGCATTGTTGCTCCAATAAGTCCGAATTCGGCGACTGGGCAGACATTTTTGATGAAACGCGCATCCGACGTGCCGCCGCTGGTGGACAGGACGGGGGTTTTGCCAGATTGCTTTGAAACGGCATCTACAATCAAACTTGAAAAGACACCCGGCTCCGTGACGAAGGCGTCGCCGCTCCACTCAACTCTTAAATCATAGCTTTTCGGCTGACTGCCCATGACGGCATCACACTCTTGCCGCAGCCAATCTTTCAAATCTGCTGCCGTATGTTTGTTGTTAAACCTAATGTTGATCACGGCATGCGCCTGCGCCGGGATGACGTTGGGCGCCCGGTTGCCGACATCGATTGACACGATTTCCAAATTAGACGGTTGAAAATGTTCGTTGCCCTGATCGAGCGGCTTTGCCGTCCACCGCCCGAGTATCTCCATGAGCTTCGGGATCGGATTATCGACCAAATCCGGATAGGCCACATGTCCTTGAACACCGTGGACCGTGAGCCATGCATTCAGACTGCCGCGGCGGCCGATTTTGACCATGTCGCCCAGCACTTTGGGATTGGTCGGCTCGCCCACCAGACAATGATCGAGCGTCTCGCCCTTATCGGCTAACCAAGACAGCATCTTTTTGGTGCCATTAATGGAAGGGCCTTCTTCGTCGCCGGTAATCAGGAAACTGATCGATCCGTCGAACTTGCCTTGCCTGCCGGCGACAAATCGCGATACGGCCGCGACAAAGGCAGCAATGGCTCCTTTCATGTCGGAAGCACCGCGGCCAAAGAGAATACCGTCACGTACCTCAGCTCCGAAAGGATCGACCGACCATGCTCCTTCATCGCCAACGGGCACAACATCGGTATGGCCGGCAAAACATATATTCGGTTGATCCGTACCCAGACGAGCATAGAGATTGTCAACGTCGGGCGTGCCCCCCTCGGAAAAAGGTAGTCGCGTGCAGCTAAATCCCAGCTTTTCCAGAGCAACCTGCAAAACGTCAAGCGCGCCGGCGTCCACAGGCGTCACGCTCGGGCAGCGAATAAGCGATTGCGCCAAATCGATGGCATCAACTTCTGACTTTGGTTCAGACATCTTGACCGTCGGTGTAGACCGCACATGACGCGCGGTCAATCGGCGCTAATCGCGCAACAGATCGTTGATTGAAGTCTTGGACCGCGTTCTCTCATCGACGGTCTTGACGATCACGGCACAATAAAGTGACGGCGCGCCTTCCTTGCCCGGCAACGATCCCGGCACAACCACCGAAAAAGGCGGCACGCGGCCGTAAGAAATCTTGCCGCTTGCCCGGTCAACGATTTTGGTGGACGCGCCCAAATAAACGCCCATGGACAGAACAGCGCCTTCACCAACCACGACGCCTTCGGCCACTTCCGACCTGGCACCGATAAAACAATTGTCCTCGATGATGACCGGATTGGCCTGCAGCGGCTCGAGCACGCCGCCAATGCCGGCACCGCCGGAGATGTGGCAGTTCTTTCCGATTTGCGCGCACGAGCCCACCGTGGCCCAGGTGTCGACCATCGTCCCTTGGTCCACATAGGCGCCGAGGTTGACAAAACTCGGCATCAACACCACGCCCGGCGCAATATACGCCGAATGGCGAACAATACAGTTGGGCACTGCGCGAAATCCCGCTGCCCGGAACTGATTGTCGCCCCAACCCTCAAACTTGGAAGGAACCTTGTCGAACCATGTCGAACGCTCGCCGGGGCCGCCTCCGATCGGTGACATGTCATTCAAACGGAAGGAAAGTAGAACGGCTTTTTTGAGCCATTGGTTGACATGCCAGTCGGCGCTCTGCTTTTCGGCAACTCGCGCGCGCCCTTGATCAAGCGCATCGAGCGCCTGTTCAATGGCGTCCCGCCGCTCGTCGCGAACCGACGGCGAGATGTCGTCACGCTGTTCCCACGCTTGATTTACGATGGGCTCGAGTTCCGAGAGCTCCATGGAACTATTTCCTCGTACGAGTGTGGATCACTGGCGGCGGACCTTACAGGGGGTGGCGCCCAAGTCAACCGGCGCCTTGCCGGCCGGCTGGTCGCAACTTCTCACCGCGATGCTGCATGGATCCGAGAAAACTTTCCAAATTTTCAGCAATGTGATTGATGTGAGCGAGTTGTTCGTATCGGATCGCTGCTGAGGATGGCGCGCTGTGACTGGCGGCCGCGCGAACCCAGACGGTGGTCATACCAAGCGCGCGCGCCGGCGCAAGATTTCGTTCAAGGTCGTCAAACATGGCCGCGGTGTCCGTCTCAATTCCCGTCTTGGCAACGAATCGATAAAATGCATCTGGTTCGTGCTTGGGAACGAATGAAGCATCGGCACTATCAAAGACTTCATCGAAATGATGCGCGACATTCAAAACAGACATGATCCGCTCGGCGTGCGCGAGCGATGCATTTGTAAAGACAATCTTCCGACCCTGAATTGCACCCAACAACCGGTCGAGAACAGGGTTCGGATCTATGGCGCTTAAATCGATATCGTGAACAAAATCCATGTAGGCATCAGGCGAAATTTCATGATGCTTGATCAATCCGGTCAGCGTCGTCCCATAGGCGCCGTAATACTTTTTTTGTAATTGGCGCGCTTCAGTAAATGAAATGTTAAATTCACGAGCGATGAATTCGCCCATTCGCTGATCAATTTGTGCGAAGAGATCGATCTCGGCTGAATACAACGTATTATCCATATCGAAGACCCATGTCTCGACATGGCTCAAATCCGGTCTTTCTGCCTCCTCGTTCTTCATAGATACAGCTTGCGATGATCACGGTGCGATCGCAAGCGCAAGCAACATCGTGCTTAAACGAGCTTTAACGCAGTCCCGGTAATTTTGAGCAATAGACAACATCCGTTTGTAAACAAAACATGAAGACCCATGCGATGAGCCGGGCTAAGACCCTTATTCAAAAAATGAACCCCCGCAAAAGAAAAGAACGGGGATCGAGCCTCATGGATGTGCTCGACATCATCAAGTCGTTTCCAGGGCCAGCGGCAGAATTGGACCGCGAAGGCGAAGTCGTAAGCGCAAACCAGCGCGGTTTGGATTTGATGGATTCCCTGCGGATGGGTGGTGCGTGCGCAAAAGATTTCGCTATCCTTCTGGCCCGCGCAAACTTGGAAAAGACCTCAATCATTGGACGCGTGAGCCTGCGTCTCAGCGCTGGGCTTGGCAGCCTTGCCGACAATGGACAAATTCTTTCCGATCCGGGAGCCGGACCGAAGAGTTTCGATCTTACTCTATTACCGGGTCGAACAAGCGGCACTAACCATCTCATGCTGGCCCGCGATGTCACAGCGGAAGCCAATTTGACAGCGGCGCTCACGGCCTCGCGCGAACTCTATCGTGACCTCGTCGCATGTTCTTCGGACTTCGCCTGGGAAACTGACGTACAAGGAGCATTCGTATATGTGAGCCGGAGGGGCGCCCTTGGCTATAAGGCGTCAAAGCTTAATGGTGTAGAAGCAAGTAGCATGCTTCTCGACCGTGTTGAGGAGAGCCCTACCGCCCAAGGCACGAGCCCCTTCACGACCGCCGATCAAATTGAAGACCAAGAAGTTCGCTTGGCGGGGAAAAACAGATCCGAATTCCGCATGCTCATTTCGGCAACGCCCCTTTACAGCCGCAAAGGCGTGTGGAGGGGTGCGCGGGGCGTTGGTCATGACATCACAGCCCTCCGGGCAAAAGAAACTGAAGTTGCCAGAGCTGCTCTGTTGGAAGAAGCGGTCGCGGCGGTTGTCGGCGCGATGCGCAACGAAGTTGATCCAGGAGCAACGCTTCTCGCTGCCGCGACGGCGACTCTACACGCCATAGGAGCCCAGGTTTGTTGGCTGCATCGTATTGGACCGGCAAAGAAATTCGATGAGGATGAGCGGCTCATCGTACAAACAAAGTCACATCAATCAAGCGAACCGGGCGCAAAGACACCTGCTTTGCCCAAGCCAAAAGCTCTCTTGTCATATCTCAACGAAGCCGCTGCAAAAAAGGATCGGCGGCTCGGCGTGTATGTAGAAAAGTGGAACTTCCTCAGCGTATTGACTGAATACCAAGGCGACGTCAATGGCGCGCTAACCATCGGCAAGCCGTTCAAGGACGGTCCTTGGGATGACGAGGCGGCAAACCTGCTTCAAAATATCGGTCTTCACACCGGCATCGCCGTGGCACAGGTCGGCTATATCGAAAACTTAAGTGAGTTATCCCGAAAAGATTCGCTCACCGGCGCCCTTAATCGCAGGGCTTTTATGCTGGAAGTCGAGAAGCGCCACGCCCAGCACATTCGCCATGGGCGAGAAGCATCGTTCCTATTCATCGATATAGACAAATTCAAAAACATCAACGACAAAGGCGGGCATCTCGAAGGCGATCGTATTTTGACCGAAGTCGCTACGATGCTCAGCGCGCATGTTCGTCAAGGCGATTTCGTCGTCAGGTTTGGAGGGGACGAATTTGGAGTCTGGCTAGAGAAGACTTCGCAAGCAAATGCCGAAATAAAAATTGCAAAATTCTTTGACCTAAAAAATAAGATTCGCGTTTGCAAACCGCTCTCAGGACAAGTTGGCCTTTCCGTCGGGCTTGCAACGCTTGATCCGAACTCAAACGAGTCCCTGGACGGGCTAATTGCGAGGGCCGACCAAGCCCTTTATGAGGCCAAAGAAAGCGGCAGAGATACTTGGCGCGCCGCGCCTACGTACCGACTATCCGACAACAAAAGAAACAGTGAGGTGGCCTGATGTTAAAGCGCTTATTGGGACGCATCCTGCCTCAGCGGTCTTTACCCGATAAGCTGAGCTATGAAGAGGCGCGCGAAATCCTTGAATCGCATTCGCATGAAATGGGCAAACAGCTGGCGCAGCGAGACGACGTCAAGCCTGAGATGCTTTACTTCTTAGCGGAACAAGAGTCAGCCGAAATTCGGTCTTTAGTCGCAACCAATCCTGTGACGCCGATTCAGGCCAACATCCTGTTGTCGGCAGACGACGACGACGAGGTACGGTGTCAACTGGCCCTCAAAATCGCGCGCATTTTACCTGGAATTGATCCGTCCGAAGCCGGCCGACTTCGCGAACAGACCATCGAAGTTCTGGAAACTCTAGCCAGTGATCATCTGCCCCGCGTGCGTCAAATTATTGCCGAAGAAATAAAGGAAGACAGCGACGTGCCAAAACAGATCGTCGCAAGTCTTGCACGTGACCTTGAGGCCATCGTTGCGGCACCCATTCTCGAATACTCGCCGCTCCTGGCGGACGAAGATCTCCTTGAGATCGTAGCAAGCGGCGCAGCCAGCGAGGCTCTGGAAGCCATCGCAAATAGAGAAGGCGTTAGCGAACTGGTTTCGGACGCCATTGTCGCAACGTTAGACGTGCCTGCCGTCGCGGCACTGCTCGTCAACGCCAACGCGCACATTAGAGAAGAAACGCTCGATCAAATCGTGAAGCACGCCGATGACATTGAATCCTGGCACCAGCCACTTGTCATGAGGCCAGAACTTTCGACCCGCGCGACAAAACGGGTCGCTGGCTTCGTTGCTTCATCCTTGATTACCGTTCTTTGCGAACGAAATGACTTGGATGACCAGCTCGTCACAGAACTGCGCGGTCGCGTACGCGAACGCATACAGGAAGAAGGCAGCCTGAGCGCCGACTCTACACAACAAACAGCCGCCGCCAAAGCAGCCGCGGCAAGCGCGCGTGAGGGAGGCAATCTAACGGCAGAGTACGTTGTACAAGCAGCTGAAGCCGGTGATCGGGAACTCGTTTTCGAATCTCTTGCATTGCTGGCGGGCGTCACCGGAGCGGTCGTCAGGCGCATTTTCGACTCCCGGCAAGGCAAAGCCATTACCGCCATTACATGGAAGTCAGGACTTCAAATGCGCGTTGCGCTGAAACTGCAAACTTATATCGGCCACGTCCCGCCCAGCGATATGATCTTAGCCCGCGAAGGCGTGGACTATCCATTGAGTGCAGAAGAAATGGAATGGCACTTAAGCTACTTCACGCGCTCTGCGTAAAGCTCAACTCAATTGCCTTGCGCGACGTCGTTTAAGCCGAATTCCTGATTCCAGAATGCGGCCCCATCGGTCTCGACTTTGGCAAAGCTCGTTTCGTTGTAACCGCGCAGGTCGCAATCTTCGCGGCCCTTGATGTCAAACTTTACGTCCGCTGTGCACAGACCGACGTCACCTCCAGCGACGATGACTTCGCGATTATCGCGATCGACCGACGCATAGACATAATATTCGCTTGATTGCAGCGCATCTTTAATCACTTTGGCGCACGTATTGGGCTTCAGCATCCACCAACCGCGGGAACGCCATTGGTCATTCAGTTCGTAGCCAATTGCGGTCCAAACATTTTCGTTTGTTCTATTGCAGAATCGGAAGCCTTCTTCCTGCGCAGATGTGCTTGCCGATTCCGCGAGCGCGTTGAGAAGTTCTTCCGAAATGAGACCCGCTACAGAAACGCCGTTCGCACGTTTGAATGAATTGATTGCGCGCCGGGTCTTACGCCCGAGGTGGCCGTCAATGCGGCCGGCGTCATAGCCATTGTCCGTGAGCAGACGCTGCACACCAGCAATTTCGGCTTTTTCGCTATTGAATTCGGCCGGCTCTGTAAAAGTCGTGGTCCACGTTTGACCACCGCCTACACGCACCTCGACAAATTGACCCTTGTCATTGCCATTGCCGCCGCATTCGCTGCGCCCCTGAATGGTGAAGTATCCTTCATCCGTACAGAAACTGTGTTCACCGGAAAAGTACTTTGTGCCGCCTTTGTGTCCGCGAACAGATTCCGCGTAAGTGTAGTATGTGCGATGTTTGAGATCTTGTGGGAGGACGACCCGGCATTGACCGGGAAGTAACGTCCACCAACCGCGCGATGTCCAACCATTGTTGGACTCATACGCGATTGCTGCACGTAGAACGTAGCTCGTATTGTTGCAGTACTTGTAATCGGCATTCGCGTCAGTCGCTGTAAGACCCATCACACCGCCTACCAACGCAAGCACGAGACAAACGCCACGAACTCTTTGAACCCAAATAAGCAACTGACTTCCCTCGCCCCCACGCGCCCCTGCCCCCTGCGCCCCTGCGTGAGTTGCGCCCCCGGGCCGCACCCAGAAGCATATATAACCCAAAAACGCGAATTTCGTAATACCTAATTCATGCATGGGTATATTGAACAAACATCTAAGTTTCCCGAAACTCAAATGAATTCACGTTCTGTTCGGCCGGTAGGAATTTACGATTTATTCAGCTTAAGATTTTGCTAATAGAGCAGTGTGCCGGCGCCATGTTCAGTGAACAGCTCCAGGAGCAAGGCGTGCTCAACCCTTCCATCCACGATCACCGCGCCTTCTGCGCCGTCCGTCAACGCAGAAATGCAGGTTTCAACCTTGGGAATCATGCCGCCAGTTATCGTGCCGTCCAGGATCAGTTTCTTTGCTTCGCTCACTTTAAGTTGTGCCTGTAACTTTCCGCTCTTATTGAGTACGCCGGGCACATCGGTCAGCAATATCAAGCGGGAGGCACTCACGGCGCTCGCGATCGCGCCAGCAACCGTATCCGCATTGATATTGTACGTCCTGCCGTCGTCGCCGATCCCGATAGGCGCAATCACCGGGATCAAGTCGGATTCTTGGATCGCCGCAATAACATTGGGATCAATTCGGGTCGGCTCGCCGACAAATCCCAAATCCAAGATTTTCTCAATATTGGACTCAGGATCCCGTCTCGTGCGCCTCATCTTTTTCGCGACGATGAGATTTCCGTCTTTTCCCGACAGGCCGACTGCCCGCCCTCCCGCCTGATTAATGGCGCGGACAATTTGTTTATTGATCGTGCCTGCAAGCACCATTTCGACGACGTCGACGGTCTTCTCATCGGTCACTCGAAGCCCATCGACAAAAGAACTCTTGATTTGGAGACGTTCCAGCATTTCGCCGATTTGCGGGCCGCCCCCATGAACGACAATGGGGTTGACCCCCATTTGTTTGAGCATCACCACGTCGCGCGCAAACGACTGTTGAAGAGCGTCGTCGCCCATGGAATGACCGCCATACTTTATAGTGACAGTTTTGCCTGCATACCTCTGAATATAAGGGAGAGCCTCAGATAGCGTCCGGGCGGTTTCGATGCCTTTTGGCGAGGCCTTATCCGTCTTAGCCGGCTCGGTCTTTTTTGCCATGGCGTCACACCCGCGGGTTCAATTAGTGGTCGCGCCTTATATCCGACTGAGGTTAATTAGCCAACGTCGACAGCGCCGCCTTTAATTCGGACAAGCCCGTTCCTTTCAAACTCGAGGTAGGAATAATCTTCGGATGAGCCGCCGGATGGCGTCTCAAGGCCTGCGATACGAATTCGCAAAGCTCCTCAAGAGGGGCGGGTTTCAGTTTGTCGATCTTGGTCAAAGCAACTTGATACGACAAAGCCGCCTCATCCATCAGCTTCATGACGGTCTCGTCGGAATCGCGAATACCCCGGCGGGCATCGATCAAGACACAAACGCGCTGCAGAGCCGGTCTTTGCTGAAGATAGTCCGTGATCAGCATCGTCCATTCTTGCACTTCGGAGCGCGACACGCGCGCATAGCCGTAGCCCGGCAAGTCGACAAGGACGAGACGCTCACTAAGATTGAAGAAATTAATTTCGCGGGTGCGACCAGGCGTGTTGGAGACGCGCGCCAGTGTTTTTCGATTAGTCAGTGCATTGATCAAACTAGATTTACCGACGTTTGATCGACCGGCAAAAGCAATTTCTGGCAGACCAAGATCCGGCAATTGATCAAGCGCCTTTATGCCCTTGATGAACTGACATTCTCCCGCGAAAAGCAGGCGTCCTACTTCTTCGTCCGGCTGATCTTGATCGAGTATCGTCATGAGCTCTTCTAAAGAGCGAACGCTTAGGATTCGGATTTATCTTTGTCAGCTTTATCTTTGCTATCCTTTGCGCCGCCGCCGGAAAGTGATGCTGTCGCCCCAGTGAGCCAGCTTGGTAATTTAAAATTCTCGACCAGGTTCACCTCGACACCCATACGGCGCATGATGACGTATTGCTGCAAAATAGAAAGAAGGTTGTTCCACGTCCAATAAATGACCAAACCGGCCGGAAACTGCGCGAGTAGATATGTAAAAAACAATGGCATGAACAGGAAGATTTTTTCCTGCACGGGATCGGCCGGTGCTGGGTTTAACTTTGTTTGCAGAAACATTGTCAGCCCCATGATGACAGGCCAAATGCCGATCATGAGGATAGAGGGCGGATCCCAAGGAATAAGCCCGAACAAATTGAATAGTGACGTCGGGTCCGGCGCCGACAAGTCCTGTATCCAACCAAAGAAAGGTGCTTGGCGCATCTCAATCGTAACGAACAAGACTTTGTAAAGCGCAAAAAACACGGGGATCTGGATTACCACGGGAAGACACCCCGCCGCCGGATTCACTTTCTCCCTTTTGTAGAGTTCCATTAGCTCCTGTTGCTGTTTAACTTTGTCGTCCGCATATCGCTCGCGGAGTTGAGTCATCTTTGGCTGGAGCTTTTTCATTTTGCTCATGGCGGCATAGGATTTATTCGCCAGAGGGAAAAACACCAGCTTGATCAGCACGGTCAAAAGAAGAATTGCAAGTCCGAAGTTGCCCAACAATTTGCCAAAGAAGTCGAGCGCCTGAAAAAACGGCTTGGTCAGAAAGAAGAGCCAACCCCAATCGATTGCCAAGTCAAAGCGATCAATCCCATACTCTTCCATGTAGCCGTCTATGATGGAAACTTTTTTGGCACCCGCAAAGAAGTGAGTTGTTGACGATACCGTTTGGCCCGGTTGGACGACTTGGCCTTCGGGGACAAGAAAATCAGCTTGATACACTTCTACGTCGCCGCTTGTGGTGCCCCAAAACCTGCCCTTAATTTCCTTACTCTGGTTCGGCGCTAGAGCCGTCATCCAATATTTATCGGTCACACCCACCCAACCGCCGGTGGATTGTTCTGTTATCTCACCTTCCTCTTGTGCGTCATCATACCCGACTTCATTCAGTGTACTGTTGAACACACCGAGGAGGCCCTCGTGCAAGATGAAGAAACCAGATGTCGACGGCGTGCCAAATCGTTTGATCCGCCCCCAGGGAAAAAGTGTCGCCGACTGATTACCCGTGTTTTCAACGGATTGAGTAACGGTGAAAAGGTAATCCTGATCGATTTCAATCGTGCGCTTGAATGTCAGCCCCTGACCGTTATCCCATTCGAGCCGCAGCGGATTGTCAGGCGTTAGAGACCCTGTACTCAGAGGCCTCCATCGTGTTGAAGGATCGGGCACGGCAACGCTGCTATTTGCCTGGGCGGTCCAACTGAAATCGGCGAAGTATCCCCCTTCGGCACCTTCTGGTGAAAGGAGAACGATTTGCGGGCTCTCCGGATCAATTTCCTCGCGATAGTCTTTGAGCTGCAAGTCGTCGAAACGTGCACCAATCAGTGAAATCGAGCCTGACAGTCGGGGCGACTCGATATCGACCCGAGGATTGGCTGCAATGAGAGCCTCTCGCGGCTGCGCAGCACCCGGCACGCCAGCGTCTGGACGCGCATCCATTTGAGGAATAGTCGCATCGCCGGGCTGAGGAATGGATGCAGCACCGGGCTGTGGAACCGTCGCATCCAGCTGGGGTGCGGTCGGATCAGCCGTTTGATCAGCGGTCGCGATTTCTTGTTGACGCGCGCGCTCTTCTTCGACGGCCGGTAGACCGAAAAAGAGTTGCCAAATCAGCAAGACGCCAATCGACAAGACGATTGCCAACATGAATCTTTTATCGTCAGCCATCACAGGCGCCTGAAATGGAGTGCAAGGTGTGCTCGGCCATCATTGTCCTTGTCGTTCCATATAATATGGGGGCCCCAGCTCTTCCAGCTTTAAGACCCTCGCGTGTCATTGGGGAAATCTGCAGATTTGCGGCTGACGCGCTTGCGCCGCGGTGGCGCGTCGAGCTTTATCAGCGCCCGCTTGAGATCGTCAAGCAAGCAGTTGAAGGGGCAGTTGACCGTCAGCAACCTTGCAATCAAGACATAGTCGTGACCCGGCCTTCCAAGGTCGGGGAAGATTTGGCTCGCAGCTGCCCGCAGCCGCCGGCGCGCTCGATTGCGGATCACCGCGTTTCCGACCTTTTTTGTAACTGTAAAGCCAACCCGAACGGATTGATTTGTGTCCGACGGCTGGCCAGGCACGGCCATAGGAGCCGGCGCTCTTTGTACCACCATGCCCGGCAGAACAACCTTGCGGCCCTTCGCAACCCGCAAGAAATCTGCGCGTTTTTTCAAGGTTTCCATCTGACTTCAGGTGAATGAGGCAGAGAAATCGGCGATCGACATGATAGTCCAAAATTACGCCCGGGCGGTCCTCTGAGGCGATATTCGGCTCTATTTACGCGCTCAATCGCTTGCGCCGTCGTGCCCGCCGGCGGGCCAGTACTTGCCGACCGCCCTTTGTGGCCTTACGCGCACGGAATCCGTGGCGACGCTTTCGCACCAGGTTGCTCGGCTGAAAAGGACGTTTCACCGTTCTGTCCCTCGCATTAATCAAATAGTTGACCCACAGAATCCCAGACAGCCAAATATCTCGCTCGCGCTGGAATCCAGTGCCCGATGGCGGGTTATAGGGGGGCACTGTGGCGAAGTCAACGCGGAGGCAGAGGCGAATGCCGGGCGCCACCCAGTTCTCTATAAGTATCGCTGGAATGGTTAATTGGGCTCGAAAATACCTCACAGAGGACCACAATATGTCACAAGGGCGTGACACGGGCCGCCAAACAATTCTCCACAACCTATGTCGCTGATAGACCTGTTGACGTAGAAGCGGCGATTAATAGAAGGAGATCAGTCCATGGTCCAAAAAAAGGCCGGTCAGAATTTCATCAGCGCCCTGATTGCATTCTTAGCGCTAGCCGCAAGTACGATTCCCGCTAAAGCCCAAGATGACTATTGGGCCAAATACGATGCCGCAAGCACCATCGACGTGGACCACAACAAATGGACGGACTTGCTCGGCCGCTACATCGTTCCAGGGCAAGATGGCGTCAATCTCTTTCAGTATGGCGGTGTCACTGAACAGGACAAAAACTTACTGGTGTCCTACATTTCAGATCTAACTGCAGTGGATGTGCCCAGCCTCAATCGTGATGAGCAGTTTGTCTATTGGGCAAATCTCTACAACGCCGTCACGATCAACTTGATCCTCGATCGATATCCGGTCGATTCTATCCGCAAAATTAAACCGACATTTTTGTCCATCGGTCCGTGGGGAATGAAACTCGTAACCGTCGCCGGCCGCGAACTGACTCTCGACAATATCGAGCACGACATTTTGCGAACCCATTGGGATGACCCAAGAGTTCACTACGCCGTCAATTGCGCCTCAATCGGCTGCCCGAATTTGAACAACCGTGCCATTTTATCAAAAGATTTGGACCAGACTCTTGACGCCAATGCACGCGCGTACATCAATCACCCTCGTGGTGCGCGCATAGACGGCGACAGACTTGTCGTATCAAATATCTACAAGTGGTTTCGTGAAGACTTTGGCAATAGCGAACAAGGCGTCATCGAGCATCTCCTCAAATTTGCCGAACCGGAATTAGCGGAACAGCTGAGTGGGCAAAGTGACATTCGGGGATATGAATACGATTGGGCTCTCAACGACATTTCGCAAGTCATGAACTAAACTAGATGAAGCTGGCCGAACAAAGGTCGCACGCTGATGGATGACATTGCGCAATCAGGAAAAAACGTCGCCAAGGATGCGATGGCCAAGCCGAAGTTATCGCTCGGCCGGCTGATACCACTCGTTCTACTTGGCACGGGACTTGTCTCGTTCTTTGCCTTCGGCCTCAACGATTACATTTCGTTCGACGCCTTGCGGGAAAATCGCGAGGCTTTATCTCAATGGGTCAGCGACTATGGGTTTACCGCTGCCCTCTTATTCATGTTGGCATACGCCTTGGTCGTCGCCTTTTCTCTTCCCGGTGGCGCCATTATGACGATTGCCGGAGGGTTTCTTTTTGGTCTTGTCGCGACAATTTATGTCGTCATCGGCGCGACGATTGGAGCAACGATCCTGTTCGTAGCGGCAAAGACGGCGCTTGGCGACGCACTGAGAGCGCGCGCCGGGGGTTTTATCAAAAAAATGGAACAAGGCTTTCGCGAGAATGCGTTCAGTTACTTATTGTTTTTGCGGCTCGTCCCTGCTTTCCCGTTTTGGTTGGTCAACCTGGTCCCGGCGTTCTTAGGCGTGCCGCTTAAGACATACGTGATTGCGACTTTTATCGGCATCATTCCCGGTTCCGCGGTATACACCAGCGTTGGCAATGGTCTCGGCGCGGTATTCGACGCCGGCCAAACTCCCGACCTCGGCATCATTTTCAGACCTGAAATTCTTCTCCCCATTGTCGGATTGGCGGTCTTGGCCCTCGTGCCCGTCATCTATACAAAGGTTTCCAAGAAGCCCGCTCCCCTCGAAAGTTGATCCACGTGAAGTCCAACATCAAAGCCGACATTTGCGTCATTGGCGCGGGCTCGGGCGGTCTCAGCGTGGCGGCAGGCGCTGCCCAGTTGGGCGCCAAAACGGTATTGATCGAAAAGGGAAGGATGGGCGGGGATTGCCTGAACTATGGCTGCGTCCCATCGAAATCGCTCATAGCCGCCGGTAAACACGCCTATGCCATGACCTCCGGCGAAGCCTTTGGCATCGCGCCCCACGAGCCCGATATCGACTTCGAACGCGTGCACGATCACGTTCATGAAGTGATGGCGGCGATTGAACCCAATGATTCGCAAGAGCGTTTCGAAGGGCTCGGCGTCACTGTTATTCGCGATGCAGCCCGGTTCGTTGGGGCCGATACGGTTGAAGCAGGCGGCACACAGATCAAGGCACGGCGTATCGTCATCGCGACGGGCTCCTCTCCAACGGTTCCACCAATCCCCGGTTTAAGCGAGACCCCACACTTCACCAACGAGACGATCTTCGACAACAAAGCGTGTCCACGGCATTTGGTGATCGTAGGCGGGGGACCCATCGGCGTCGAACTGGCCCAGGCTCATCGCCGCCTGGGCGCCGCCGTCACCGTGCTGGAAATGTCGGACATCTTGTCCAAGGACGACCCGGACTTAAGGCAAATTGTGGTCGATCAGCTGCGCAAAGAAGGCGTCAACTTGCTGACAGGCGCACGCGTCAATGCCGTTGCCGATGGCGTGGACGGGCCCATCGTGACAGCGGAAATAGAGGGGCTGGAGAAACAGATAGTGGGCTCCCATCTTCTGATTGCCACAGGGCGCAGCCCCAACGTAAAGGAGCTCAACCTAGAAGCCGCCGGGATTAACTACGACAGAAAGGGCATCCAAGTAGACGCGCGCCTGCGCACCACAAATAAGATGGTCTTTGCCATAGGTGATGTTGCCGGTGGTCTGCAATTCACTCACGTGGCGGGCTATCACGCCGGCATCGTGATTCGCAACGCTCTATTTCGCTTACCGGCGAAGAGCAATACATCAGTGGCGCCTTGGGTGACCTATACTGATCCGGAAATCGCCAATGTCGGGCTGACCGAAGCGCAAGTCCGGGAAAAATATGGCGATAAAATCCGCGTTCTGACCTGGCCTCTTGAAGACAATGATCGAGCCCAGGCAGAACGCAGCTTTCACGGTCTGGTAAAGGTGATCACCACTGCTCGGGGGCAGATCTTAGGCGCAGGACTGGTCGCGCCCAACGCCGGTGAACTGATTCAGCCTTGGATCGTCGCGCTTTCCGCAAAACTCAAAATCGGGACCATGGCAAATTATATCGCGCCTTATCCGACCATGGGTGAAATCAGCAAGCGCGCCGCCGGATCGTTCTATACGCCGTCATTATTCAGCACCAGAACGCGTTGGCTTGTGCGCGTCTTGTCCAAACTAGGATAAGTTAGGCGGCGGACGTACCGAGTGGATGGGAAGGAATGAGCGAAGCACAGAATTCGTCTGACGCGCAGGACGACTCCGCGCCAAGATTTCCGCTCGGCCACAGCCTTTCGGGGCGCTTGTTGCTGTTGACGATCGTCTTCGTGATGATCGCGGAAATTCTGATCTATTTTCCTTCGACCGCAAACTTTCGTGTCACCTGGCTTGAAGAGCGGTTAGCGGCCGCCCAGATCGCCTCGCTTTCGCTGGAAGCGACAATGGGGGAAGACGTTCGCGAAGAGCTTGAAAAAGAGCTTCTCGAAAATGCGCGGGTTCTGCAGGTTATTCTTCATCGCAACCAAACCCGAATGTTGATGCTGGCGCGCACTGACCTGCCCATGGTCGATCAAGCCTTCGATCTCAGAGAACGAAATCCTCTGATTCTCGTGCGCGATGCAATGCTCACATTGTTCGCGGAAGACCGCGTCATACTCGTCAAGGGCACACCAGGCTATGGCGGCGGTGAACTCATCGAAGCGGTGATCGACGAAACAGAATTGCGCTCGGCAATGTACATTTATTCGCGCAATATTTTGAGCTTGTCGATTATTATTTCGCTGCTCACGGCCATTCTCGTATTCCTCAGCCTGCGAACCATTTTGGTTCAGCCGATGCGACGAATTACTGAGAACATGATTAGTTTCCGCCGCAAACCGGAGGACGCAAGCCGCATCATCGAACCTAAATCAAATGTCCTTGAAGTGAGAACCGCCGAACAAGAACTCGCGACTATGCAAACACGTGTGCGCAAGTCCCTCAATCAGCAAGCGCGTCTGGCAGCGCTCGGTACCGCGGTCAGCAAGATCAATCATGACTTGCGCAATATCTTGGCTAGCGCACAGCTCGTCTCCGACATGTTGGCGACCAGCGAAGACCCAAAAGTTCAACGGCTGGCACCACGGCTGGTCGGCTCGATCGATCGCGCAGTCAATCTAGCGACAAACACGCTCAAATTCGGCAAAGTCGACGAGCCGACCCCGCAAAAGTCCAATATCGAACTAGCGAAATTAGTCGATCAGGTGGGAGACCAACTAGGACTGCCAGAAGACGGTCACATCACTTGGAAGAACGCCGTTGAATCGAGTTTGCACGTCTATGCCGATTCCGACCAGCTTTTTCGGATCCTACTCAATCTATCACGCAATGCCGCTCAGGCCATCGATAGCAGTACAAAACCTGGACAAATCGACGAAATCCAAGTCAAAGCCAGCCCAGCCGACTACGACGGACGAAGTGCGATTTCGATTGATGTTTCCGACACCGGGCCGGGCATTCCCGAAAACGGTCGGGAGCATTTGTTCGAGGCCTTTTCAGCGAGCGAGCGCAAAGGCGGGACGGGCCTCGGTCTTGCGATTGCTAAAGAGCTCACTCTGGCGCACGGCGGTGTGATCGATCTTTTGGAAAGCAGTCCCAATGGGACGTCCTTTCGCGTCACGCTGCCCAATGAGAAATAAGATGACGAACACTGCCAAATTTGAATGGGATCCAAAAAGTTATCTTCGTTTTGAAGGTTATCGGTCGCGGCCGGCAACCGAACTGGTGGAGCGTATAAAGCTCGACGCTCCAAGCCAGATCTATGATCTGGGGTGCGGGCCCGGCAATTCGACGAGCCTCTTGAAACGAAGATGGCCAGATGCACAGATTACCGGTGTCGACAATTCGGCCGATATGATGGCCAAGGCAAAGGAGCTTAAAATTGGCGCGCAATGGCAATTGACCGACATTTCCGATTGGTCACCGAAGACGAGACCGGACATCATTTTCAGCAATGCAACGCTTCAATGGCTCGGCAATCATGACGACTTATTTTTGAGATTATTAGGTTTTCTCAAACCTGGAGGCGTTCTTGCTGTGCAAATGCCCCGTAATTTCACATCTCCGAGTCACACGATTATTCAACAGGTGGTCGAAAACGGTCCCTGGTCCGATCACCTGAAACATGTGCGCAATTTTATTCCGGTTTCGCGACCCGAAGACTATTATAAAATGTTGGCGACGGCGGCGCTTGAAATCGATATCTGGGAAACCGAATATATGCAATTACTTACCGGCCAGGATGCGGTTTTTTCTTGGCTGAGTGCGACGGCATTGTTGCCGTTTGTGTCTGAGCTCAACGGTACAGAACGAAAAGACTTTCTCGCGCAATGTAAAAATAAGCTCGGCGCAGTGTATCAACCCCATGATAACAATGTGACTTTGTTTCCTTTTCGCTGCTTGTTCATGATTGCAGTTGCTCGCTGAACAATCCATCGTCGTGATTGTTGAGCGGGTCGTGTTCAAGGACTAAGATCCACATCGCGATTCGAAGAAAACTTCCCTCCGTTTCTTCAGAGGAATGACAATGGTCAAGGTCATTACTGTGGCGCAACAAAAAGGCGGCGCCGGTAAAACCTCATTGGCCGCACATTTGGCGATTGCATGGGCAGGTCTCGGGACAGAACAATCCGGATACGGATTTCGCCGACCAACCAATGGTCGTCCCACACGCGAGGTGAAAAAAGCGAGCCGCCGCGTTACGTTGCTGGATATGGATCCGCAACAAAGTTTGACCGACTGGTTCAATGTCAGAGAAGAGCGCTTCGGTCCCGACGACAATTTAGTTTTGCGGCAAGCACCGGGCTGGCGAATCACAACGGAATTGGCGCGGGCCAAGCGGGATTCCGATATCGTTGTTCTCGATACGCCGCCCCATCGTGACACGTCGGCTACGCGACAAGCCATTCGTGTTGCGGACCTTATTGTCGTCCCTGCGCAATTGAGCCCTATGGACATCTGGGCCTCACAATCGACCCTCGATCTCATCGAAAAGGAGCGCAAGCCGGCGATTATCGTACTCAATCGCGTGCCTCCACGGGCCCGGCTGGCGGATCAGTTGCTTCAAGGCTTGAAAGACGACGGCGTGCCCCTCGCACGCTCTCACGTCGGCAATCGGATTGCCTTTGCTTCCAGCCTGATGGAGGGAAAAGGGGTTACGGAATCCGCGCCAAGTTCGCTGGCAGCGGCGGAAATTCGGCTTCTCGCCGGTGAAGTATTGCGCAAAGTCGCATAAGCGCCTCGTCCGTCTTACCACAGCCGATCTCATCACCAGCTAATCTTCGCAATGACCAAAGTCCCACAACCCGGCGCTGCTAATTTAATAACCGATGTTGACGGCATTACCGTGGGAAACGCCCATGACGAAGTTGTGGGTACCGGCGTGACGGTGATTGTCCCCGACGCTCGCGCCGTGGCGTCCGTTGACTGCCGTGGCGGTGGCCCCGGCACGAGAGAAACCGATGCCCTGCTCCCCGAAAACCTGGTCGACGACGTGGACGCGATCGTCTTATCAGGTGGTTCGTCTTACGGGCTCGCCGCCGCTTCAGCTGTGGCTAAAATCCTGGGCGCCCGAGGGCGAGGCTTTCGCCTAGACAGCTCGGCCCTCGCCTCCCCTGTGATACCGGCTGCCATTCTGTTTGATCTGACCAACGGCGGTGATAAGGACTGGGGCGACGAGCCACCCTACGACAGACTAGGCGCTGAAGCTCTTAGCAACGTTGCAACCGGCGCGTTTTCCCTTGGCAATGTAGGCGCAGGGTTTGGCGCCTCCGCCGGCTCGGTAAAAGGCGGTTTAGGTAGCGCTTCAGCCGTTACAGATAACGGTCTGCAAGTGGCTGCCCTTGCAGCTGTCAATTCATTCGGCTCGCCGATCATTCCGGGTACGGAGTGTTTTTGGGCTTGGCCGTTCGAACGAGATGGCGAATTCGGCGGTCGCCGGCCGGGCGATCAAGCGATCGAACAAGATGTCTACGCCGATACCAAAGCCGCAGCGGCGACCAAGCAAAACACAACCATTGGCGTCGTCGCGACGAACGCGATTTTAACTCCAGCCGAGGCACGCCGCGTCGCCATCATGGCGCAAGATGGGTTGGCGCGGGCTATACGCCCGGCTCATACGATGTTGGATGGCGACACCGTTTTCATGCTTGCCACAGGCAAACGCGCGCTGGATGGCCCGGCTGCTCTTTCGGTATCGCAGTTAGGCGCACTCGCAGCCGACTGCATGGCGCGCGCTATCGCGCGTGGGGTGTATGAAGCTGAAACTATATTTTCGTTGGAGAGCTATAAAGAGCGCATCAAGCCCTAAAGCCAATCGGTCAAAGCGTCTTAGGCGATACATATATATGCACTTCATTGCTCTTGGCGGCGTCTTTGACTTGCGTGCGCATTTCGATCTGTTCCGGGGCTACGCCAATTTCAGTTAGCGACCGAAATACAGATTCGGCGTATTGCCAAGAGGCCGACTCGGCTTGGAGCAGTGCAGCTTCGTCTTCACGAGGCGGAAAGACAGCGACCAAATTGAATTGAGTTTTGGGGTCTTCGGCCAACGTCTTTCGGATGGCTCGCTCCAAAGGACCTTCATAGACAACGCTCGGCCGATCGAAACGGATAATGACCAGCGGCAAGCTCTTGATCGCATCCATGTCCACCGCGGCCACTTGTTGCTTAGCCGGCGGCTCTACTGGCTCGGCGGGAGCGGTGGGTGCCGCTGATTGCTGGGACTCCTGTTGCGGTCGTTCTTGTGCCGGCTCCACCGCCAAGTCCGGAGCAGGCGGCGCCGGCTGACTTGCCTCTAACTTCGGCTCAGGCGATTTCACCGTACGCGAGGGCACGGCTGCGGTGGCGATCGTTGTATCCGCCAAATCGCCGACGCGGATTGCATCTTGAAGCGTAGTTAGTTCTCCCCGCCTAACCTGAACGAACGATGCCTCGCGGCCCATAGCATAGAGCGCCTCTTGCTGCAGACGATCGATCAAGTTGAGCGTCGCGGTTGCGTCACTTTCGACTCGCATGAGGTTGTCGCGATCGCGCGCGTTGCCTTCTGGATCTCCGCCCAAAATCTGCACCTCACGGCGCACATTGTTAATGGTATTGGCCTGGCCAATGAGCGACTCAATCAGAAGATCCAGATCACGGACGTTCCAAGCGATTTGATCGAGAGCAGCTTGCGCTTCGTTCCACTGTTCTATGAGAACGGGGTTGTTTGGCAGCGTGCCCAAATGCAGGCGAGCTTCAACGGCCGCAAATGTACCGTAAAAAATTTCGACATTCGCGGCGTTGGCGCTCAGTAAGGTCTGTATGTCAGCCTGCTGCATCGCGATTTCCGACTGCAAATTTGCCAGCTGCGCCTGCAGCCCGGTGGCGTACTGGCCAACGCGTGTGCCGCTCGACGGGACGGATTGAAGCTCAGCCGCCGCGGCCTCAGGTTCTGCAGGCCATTCGACGACCGGCGCAGGCAAATTGTCTTTCGAACCACCGCCCAAAAAACCGGGATTTCCGTTGCAACCTGAAAGCAGCACCGCCGCTAACCCTAGCTCTACGACAAGGGAGCTCGCGCGTTTGAGATGACGCGTCCTTTTGGACATGCTTTGCTCTCCAGTTCGGAAACCGTCTTCCGCGTTTTTCGACAATCGGATAAGGAACAGACGGAAGGGCACCCTAGCCAAGGCGGCGGACGCGGGCAAGAGATCGGTAAACGCCTACTCTCTGGCGGAAACCGCCTGCCCTTGCCTTGGCGCCCGCTTTGTGCCAAATCTCCGCGGCTCCGCCGGTCGAGCAAGCTGGCGGGCCTTGCGCGCCGATAGCTCAGCTGGATAGAGCACCAGACTACGAATCTGGGGGTCGGGGGTTCGAATCCCTCTCGGCGCGCCACATTTCTCCGACCAGATTTTCTTTTCAATCAGAAACTTAAAAAACTCCGTCCACGGATGAAAACGAAATTTATATGACTTTTTCCGAAGATCGATTGATCGATTATTTAGCGGATTTCTGGGAATAAGGAAGTTACACATTTCTTACGTGTGGAATTTTCGTGTGACTAGGACGAAGATTTACACAGAACTTACACATAGGGACGTCGTGAGATTGTGAATCAGCTTGGTTCGTCTGATAGCTCATGAGCGAAAGACAGCAGCACAATATATAACAATGTCTGCTGTGCTGGTTTTGCCCGGTTTCATTGGGCAGTTTCAAAAGATCCGGTTGACCGCTTTTCGCCAAGAAACAGACGAAGCGAAAGCGGAATTGCCCGGTTTAGATGTCAGCTATGGGGCACAATGGAGACGGGATTTGTGCAGGGCATGAGCACCGCGCAGTCTTCACCAGCGACCCGTTTGAGAGGAGGACAAAAATGAATGGATTTCACACGCGCGTAGCGACGGCGTTAGTCGGTGGGGTCATGGCGATGGCTGCAACGGCCATGGCAGAAAATGAATCGTCAAAGTCGGCCGGCAAGGACGACTGCAAGATTTTTTTGGATATTGACGGCGAGTCTGGCGGCGTCTTTGGGGGAATTTTTGTCGACGGCCTATTAATCGAAGGTCCGGGCGAATTTCCAAGCGACCGCGGCGCGCGCGAACACAAAGTCACGCTGAGCCCGGTCATTGTCATTGAGGAGCCGCTGAGGCTGTTGCCTGAGAACGAGAAAGCGAAGATGGAGCTCGACATCAATATTTCAGCCGAATGTAATATTGAGTTAGGCGCGCCCTTTAAGGTGAAAATGGGGGAAGCCGAATTCGTCTCGGGAGGTTCGGCCGGACAGGAGATATCTACCGGCGGTAGTGTGACCGTGAAGGGAGCTATTGTGAATATCAATTAATCACGCAAAACGATCTGTCGCGCTGCGTGTATTGATAAACGGCTAAGGGCCGCTTTCAGCGCAAAAGCAGACCTTCTCAAGATCACTTCTATTAGCGTTGACTTACCTGGAATAGCTCATAGAACCCTGCCCATTGAAGAAAACCAGCTACCACGTTAGCTGACACGTGAATTGCGGAAGGACATTCATTGAGAGTCAACTATTAACCAACGGCGATACCCCTTAGAGCGGTACGAATTGTAATTGAGTAGCCAGCGACGACATCAATCAGCGTTATTAACGTGATTAAGAAGAACGTGCCATTCGCAAATCCGGATAGGCGATAAATTCAATCGAAGCCAAGATCAAGACAACGGTGGACAACGCGTGATTGGCCAAAATGTTTCGGTCAATGTCGGCGGACTGCAAGATGTCAATGAAAAGCATGACAAGCGCCCTTGATAGCAAAGGATCGCGTATCGTTAAATGCCGAACGTCGCCGGAGGCAACGATAATTCCGATTAATTCTATTTCGAGAAATTATTGAGCATCAGCGCCGGTTAATAGAACAATCAGATTGAAGGCTAGGACCAGAATGAGCAACAACGGAAACGCAGACCAAATCAATGTTCAATCAGTTTGCGCGCTGACGCATTATTTTTCGCTTGAGACTTAGCTGATTTCATTCGCGCGGCACTTTTATTTCGCGGAATCTCTTTTCAAGAAATTCCATCGTGTGCTGTGCACATATACGGGTTGAGCCCGGCTGTCATCCAAAGATTTGAAAAGACTGCGGGGTTAGACGACTAATTCTCAGGGGTCAAGAAAGCTCACAAAGGGCCTGTGGGGGCACTTGAAGGGGCTTGCCAAGTGCTTTGGGGCCAATGCAGCAATTGATTCTTGCTGCGGCAAATTAATCAGATTCATCTTTGGGCAGGAGGCGGCATAGGTCCATTGTCTTTGGCATGCAGAATTTTGTTTTTGCAATATGGTCCCTCAAGGCAGGACAACATCAGGATTGCAAGATCAGTTCTACTTATTCCTCCTAAGACTGTGGTGTCATCGGTCAGGTAGGCCGTGCCCTTAAATTGTGGATCTAACGGTTGGTAGCGAAGGCGGAAATTTCGGATGATCGTGTATTCTATGCCTGACGACGTCAGATAACTCTCGGCGGCTTCCTTGTCGCGAAGCACGTCCTCTCGTGATTTCAAAGCGCCTTCCGAAAAGATAGCGCGGCTGTCGCCAACGCCAACAGAGCTGTGAAGGATGACGCGTTCTACTCCCGTCGCCTTGGCCCAGTCCGTAATCAGCTTTTGGCTTCTCTCATAAAAAGCCGCACTGTCAGTATTTCGCCTGTTTGAAAGGGCATTGACGGCAATCCGAAAACTCTTGGATTTAAATGCTGCTTCGACCTCCCCATTGTTCAGCGCGTCACCAATCAGATAATCGACGCTAAAACCTTCAAGTCGCTCACGACTGGAATCCGGTCGCGCAAATACGACCACATCTTCACCACCATTGACCAATTGCTTGACGACTTCCGCCCCAAGACGTCCCGTACCGCCAAAAACCAATATGCTGTCCGCATAAGCACTCGTGGCCAAGAAGAGGCTACATAAACCGACTATTAAGAACGATCCGAAATGTCCAGTTTTCATCTTAATGCGCATTTGCACGTGCCTCCCATAATGGAAGAGTTACACATTTCTTAAACCCGGCGAATAACGAAATGGAGCACCACTCGCTGTACCTGGGATTGCATCAAATTACGGTGCCGCGCTTTGAGTGGCGAGACTGATAGTTCTCAAGGGTCAAGACAGCTCACGAAGAGTGTTTAGAGGAAGCTGACTTCCCGCGAAATTCCATGAGCTAAGCCTACTTGACTTTCAGGCCACTCGCAGAGTCATACCGGGGAGGGACTTCGCGGCAGTGACAGGCAACTTTCTCAATCACACAGGCGAAGAGATTTTCTTGATGGAGCTGCCTCTGATTTAGGGCTCGATTTCGTACTCTACGAGCTTAAATTGTAGATTGCGCCGACTGTGTTGATGTTGCACGACCATATGGTCGGGACCGACGATCCAGGTATCACCGCTGCTGCCTACTTTGTAATGATCGGCGTCAAAGGTGCCCGCCGGCACTGTAATTGTTTCCTTCCCCAAGAACTCAATGTCACGGACATCAATGGAGCACGAAGGGCCACGGCCCGCCGGGGCTACGGCGCACAAGTTTACCGGCTGCGGACCGCCGGCTTCGTGATCGTAGTTGGCCATAAGCCAGCCATAAGCCGTGATCGGATAGAGCAAAAGGTGAAACTCGTCGGGGACGTCGAGGTTTTCGGCATAGTGTTCATCGGGCGTATTGACCGTCATGGACAAAGTCGATCCTTTGACCAAGAAAAATGCCGAACCATAAGACTCTCCGTCTCGGTATAAATTGATAAAGCCCTCCTCCGGATGAAAGTTTTCATCGACTCGCGAGACAGTACTGTTTTGAACGCCCGTGGCAGTGACGTAGTGATACGCCCTCAGGATTCGGCTGCCGTCCGCTTGGAGAGATAGAATCCACTGGGCGTCGCCGCAGTCGCTGCCATCATCTAATACTGCACAAGAGTATTCGCCTCTGACCGTGCGCTCGACCGCCACGGCTACTTTCTCTTCGCTCTCTTCGGCCCAAGCATTTGGCGCATCAAAAGAGAAAAGCATCGGGACTAGAACAACGCAAGGCGCGACGATAGTCCCAATGATGCGGCGAACCCTACTGATCAATATGCCGATCAAAATCACGGTGGTGCTTTTGAGTTTCTTCATTCCAATTTCCTGTGTATCTGACAACGAAGCGAAAGCAAATCATTCGTACATCTGGCGTGCATCTACGCTGAAGCCAAACATTGTTTCGGATCAGTCCGCAACAAGATCGGACAATTCATTTCGCCACGCGTCAGCCACGGCTGTTTCGTCACTGGCGAGTGCAAACGTCGTGCGGTTGGCTGCCAAAGCTTCCAACACGGCTACGCAAACCGCCGCCAAATCGGCGCGATGAATTTGACCAGTGAAGTCATCGCCCTGAGCAATCTTTAGCCCGCGGGAGCCCGGCTCATAGGCAGGTCCAAGATTGCCGGCGCGAATAATGGTGTAGTCTACGCCGCTTTCTTTCAAATATTCTTCGCCCCTTTCCCTCCATGCCAACAAACCATCCGGATTCTGACTAAGCCAATGGTCGGGATCTTCATTGTTGCTAGGGAGACTCGTGATGAGAATATATCTCTTGATGCCGTATTCGGCGGCAAGATCGTTTAGGTTTTTGGTGACACTAAAGTCAAGTTGATCACCGGCAACACCAATGGGTGGAGGCAAACCTCCAATCAAGAAGTCAGCGCCTTCAAACGCCGGTCTGAGCGAGGCGATGTCGCGGGCGTCGGCTTCAGCCCAGTCAAAGTCGCCAGGAATCTTGTTACGGGCGCCCTCTGCGTCGCGTGTAAGCCCCCGCGGCTTAAACCCTGCCTCAGTCAATTGATTCATGAGTTGGGCGCCCGTGCCGCCCGAGCCCCCGGCGACCAATACAATGCCCTTATCTTGACCTTGCACCTTGTCGCCCATTCCCATCAGAAACAAAGACGTCGTCGCAGCCACTGCTAAGGCAGGTAAACTGTTCACTTTCATTGACTCACTCCTGTTTCAAGGCTCCACTCGATTCTTCGGTTAGTGGATGCCATCGCAAATTGCGACAGGGCGATCACGAACGGCCTGTGCGGCCATAAATGATGCGCACTATTGTTGGTCTGCGAGCTCTTCTCTAATCTTCCGATTAATTTCCTTTTGCCTCGCCATGATGGCTTCTGGGTTGATTTTGTCATCGCCAAATTCGATGGGACGATCACTATAAATACCCACCGTCGTGCGATCGTATTCATCGGTTTCGATGACATCCAAAATAAATGCAGCAAAATCGGCGTAGGTAATGACTCTTTGCCCAGGGGCGTTGACATCGACAGCAGCCTTGACGTTTCCGTAAGCCGGTTCAATCAAAATCAATCCCGGGCGCAAATTGGTGTAATTCAGATCACTTTTTCGAACGATTCGCTCCATTTCAGTCATGTCGTTGTAGAGACCGCGCTTTAAATAGTACCAAAGGCCGGTTCGTATAGTCAGATCGTCTGGTCTCGGCGTATCGGCTTTGTAGCCAAATTTAGGCATTTCCTGAACCGATGCCGAACTCGTAGCAAAAATCCTCTCGTTACCGCTGGCTTTCATCACCACAATAATGTTGCTAATTCCGACGGTCATTAAGTCGGATTCGGCCACTTCTTTGTCCGGATCATCCCGCGCTCCGAAAAGAGAAACAATTATCGCATCCTCGTGTCCCGCGAACGCCGCCTTAAGAGAATCTTGATCCCTCACGTCTGCCTTGATCAGCGCCAGATTAGGGTGTCCGGCAAATCTAACGGCGTGAGGCCGACGTGCCAAACCAATCACGTCGTGCCCCCTCCACAGCGCTTGTGGAATCAGTTCATCGGCTGTCCGGGACGTGGCACCAATTACCAATATCTTGATGCCTGACTTTTCACCTGGCGCATGGGCTGAAGCGGAATTGGTCAACATTGCCAGGGCCAAGAGTGTAAGTGCCGAGGTACATGCGCCATAAACCAGCCATAAGAATTTCTTGTTCATTTGTCGTCCTTCTGGCGCGCTTCTATTGCGCCATTGTCTTCAGCGATCTTTTGGATTGAATTCCCATTCACGCCAACGCTTGCCATTACGGTGCTCGATGACAACGACCCGAGGTACTATCTCTAAGCCTTCGGACGTTTGGTACGTATCTTCATGATACATGACCAAGACATTTTGAATGAGACCCAAGCGTATGGCTTTGGACTCGAGGTAATTATTTTCGCTCGCAAACACCATTTTCAGGGACTTGTGAAGATTTTCTTTGCCGCTCACAAGCTCCTCAATGCCCTCGTCAGTCACACGGTAGAATACGCCGTCTTCCTCAAATGCTTCGACGGCGACATCCGCATCTTTCCTCGCGAATGCAGCCTGCGTCGTATTTATCAGGGTATCGTAGTCATACTTTGTACTTTGCATCGGCTGTTCCAACTCAGAAGCACATCCCGAAAAAGAAAGCAAAATCACGAAAATAAATAGAAACCCAAAACACTTAGTCGTTGGATTCTTCTCTGATCTAGCTAAGGGACAGATAATTGGAGCGGTTCTTTGGTGTTCTCGTGACGCACTCATGTTGGGTTTCCTCTGCTAGAACAATTGAATGCAAAGTCTGGGACAACTCGTAACGTCTCATGGCTGAATTTCATAATCGATAAGCTGAGCGCGTCCATCACGAGCAGGATGCATGTGTTGAACGACCACCATATCAGGGCCCATAACCCACGTATTTGCTTCGCCTAATTTGTAATGCTCGGTCTCAAATGTGCCTGCTGGAACCGTTATGGTCTCTGTGCCAATGAGCTCGATCGATTGATCCAGTAGAATGCAACCAGTAGCTCGATCATCTGGAACGAGAAGACACACTTTCTTTGATTGTGCGCCGCCTACATCGTGATCGTAGTCGCCAAAGAGCCAGCCGTATCCGGAATTCACAAAAAGCACCAGCCCGAACCGGTCGGGAACGGAAGTTTGTACAGTGTCTTGTTTCTGAGGCGTGTCGACGGTAATTGAGAAAGTCGAGCCGTCAACAGCGAATAGGTTGGAACCCCAATAATTGTTGCCGGTATATAGGCTTGTATAGGACTCCAGTGGCCGAAATTGGGGATCCACTCTCAAGACAGTGTTGTTTTGAGAATACGCATCATCACCTTGAGAGGTTAAGGCCGGGGCTGAACGAAGGTAGGCGCGCAGCGTACGCGTATTATCGCGCTGTACCGTCATGATGGCAAATTCGTCACCGCAATTCTGGCCGTTCGCACCGATACATTCGTATTGCATAAAATATGTGCGCTCAACGGGGCCAGTACCTTGTGCAGAGCTCTCTTGCGCACGCACAACAGGACTCTTGACGGCCAGAACAGTCAACAGAAATAGAAAAACGGCCCAACCACGGCTATGTCTCATTGTTCAATATTCCGTTCATATCCCACAGATGATGCGCTGACCCCTAGATTTGTTCCAGCCGTGAAATCTAAGGACTTCGCTAGATACTGAACGCCAAATGCTATCCAACAACCACTACAATCTCTCGCGGCCTTATGGATCCACGCTGTACTCGACAAGTTGAGCACGCCTATTGCGCGCCGGATGCTCGTGCCGGACCACGACTCTGTCGGTACCGGTGACCCAGGTATCGCCGCGCCCAATTTTGAAGTGCTCAGTCTCAAACGTTCCAGCCGGGACCGATATCGTCTCTTTACCAACAAACTCGACAGGTTGATCTCTTATGGCGCAGCCTGTTCCTCGATCGTCAGGAACGAGAATACAAAACTTCTTAGTCTGCACGCCCCCAGAGTCATAGTCATAATCTGCTAATAGCCATCCGTATCCGGAGTACACTAATAGCAAGAGGGAGAATTCGTCGGGTATGGCATGCTCGACGGACAGTTTCTCGTTTGGCCTGTTGACCGTTACAGATAGGGTTGATCCATCCACGACGAACAAATTAGATCCCCAATATGTCTCGCCAACATAAACGCTTGAGTAACCCTCAATTGGCCGGAAGTCCGAGCCTACCCTCAAAATAGAATTGTTTTGCGTGAATATGGATTTTATATCCATGTAAGCTCTAAGTGCGCGCGTGCCATCTTTTTGCACGCTCATTACCGCTTGCTCGCCACCGCATTCGACTTGTTCTTCCACAGACAAGCACGCATATTTCAAAGTATATGTGCGCTCAACCAATTTAACGTCATTCACTTCGCCCTCTGCTTGAACATTATCAATCGCAGCAAAACTCGCGAATAAAAAAGCCGCAATCATGCCTGTCCTCAAGACAAATTCGATATTGCTGAGCTGTGAAACTTGACACGGCCAAAATTTGACATTGATATGGTGGGGTAATTTTGCCATGGCGTCATCCCTTCCGAACTACAATCATTTTTGACTTAAGCGCGATCCGTTTTTGACATTGTTCCTTGGGCGCAACATTCCATTGAGAACCTCCATTTTCATGGATCCAAACTGAAATTATGCGCAACTCAGTTTTCAGGCTTCGCATCAATTACCGAATAGACTTTGCCTATTGTCGCATCGTCGTTTAGCGCTTGCACCGTTAGGCGCGCGACTTCTCCTCGCGCAATTCTCCCATACATTTTCGTGTCCTCTGTCATCAAACCATTTCCGTTTGGCGGTCCATCATAGAGGCCGCCGGGACGAATGATCGTGTAATTCATATTGGTCAATATTAGTCGTTCCTCCGCTCGGTCTTTCATTTCAAAAATATGACCGAGTATTTCTCGAACATTGATAGGAACCGCATTGACGCTCTCACCGGCCCCAATAGTGCTTACCAATATGAACCGTTCAACACCTGCGGTTTGCGCGGCGTCGATGGCATTGATGTTGCCCACTCCGTCGACATATTGACCATCTGAAGTCTTACCGCTCAGATTGCTGATCACAGCCCAATAGGGTCCTGTTGCGAGAGCTGCTTCCAGCGTTTCGGTAACGTCCTCAACCCTCATCGTGGTGCAGAGTTTCCACGCAATGATATAGCGCGAGAAGTCATCCAGGATCGTCGACAGGTAAAACCAGCCCCAGCCGATGACCTTGAGATAGGTGAAGTCTGTCTGCCACATTTGATTTGGCGCCGTGGTCTTGTCTGTAAACTCGTCAGCCGCCTTGATGACAACAAAGGCTGGGCTGGTGATCAGATCCAGAGCCTTGAGCAGGCGATACACCGAAGCTTCAGATACGAAGTAGCCTTGCGTATCGGTGAACCTGACAGCCAGCTCGCGCGGCGACAACTCAGGCTCTTCAAGCGCTAGATCAACGATCTTGTCTCGAACGTCATCGGGAATACGGTTCCATACCCGTCCCGGCTTTGGAGACCGATCTTCCAGCGCTTCCACACCGCCAGTTTGATACTGATCGTACCAGCGATAGAATGTTGTCCGTGGAATGCCGAGTGTATCCAGCGTGCGTTTAACTGGCAGATGTGATTGCTCAACCAGTCCGATGATCTCGGCCTTCTCGGATGCAGGATATCTCATTCGATATCCTCCCCATCCCCGATCATGCTTTTTTTCAGAAGGCGCAGTTCCAACGCTTGTTCGGCAACGACTTCCTTGAGGTCTTGCGCTTCGCGCCGTAAGTCCTTCACCTCACCAGTATTAGCGGCCCGCGCCGTATCGCCTGCCAGCCGCTTCTTGCCAGCTTCAAGAAACTCCTTCGACCAGGTGTAATACATGCCCTGAGCGATGCCTTCCTGACGGCAAAGCTCGGCAATGCTGTCTTCGCCGCGAAGTCCGGCAAGCACAATCCGTATCTTCTCTTCAGCTGAATAGCGTTTGCGCGTCCAGCGGCGAATATCCTTGACTGTACGTTCCGCAGCTTCTTGATGGCGCACTGTTTTGTCTCTCATCGTCCACTCCTCTCGTGTGACGATGGGCCAAAAACTCTCCCTTACGCAATTCCCTCAATCTGTCCCATGAGTGCTGACGCCGGACACTCAAAGGCGAATGCCAGCCCTATGACATTTCTGGACATATAATCTTCAATTCGCTTCGAAGCCTTCCACTGAAACCTCATGGTTTCCATAGCGTTCAATAAAGGCGTGTTTCAGGGCTCGCATCCATCCAGGTTCGTATTCCGGTGTCATTCCCTCGGCGTGCAAAATAGCCTTCGCAAATGCCTCGGCGTCTACTGTTCCCCCTCCTTCAGCAATGAGGTTCCTGCCATGAAGAGTGTAGTTGCAAAAACCCCATCCAACACAAAGGTCTCCCATGAATACATCAAGATCCCTTTTCAAGTTGGACTGCATTCTACTTTGTCTGCTTTTTCGATATTTTGCTTGCGTAACTCTCCTTCGATTTACGATCAGTGAGGTTGCTATGCTAAATGAAATTTCCGAGCATTCCTAAATCAAAGTCCTTCTGCTCAAACCTTACACACATCCCCACGTGTAAGTTCTGTGTAGCTTTTCGTCTAAGTCCCACGAAAAGCCCACGTGTACGAAATGTGTAACTTGTCAAATCCCAGACTTTAGCCGTTTTTGTTGATTCGTTTTTCGAGTCGAATCACTAAAATTTCGACGTTATTCCGTAGACGGATCTTCCTAAGCTCTTGAAATACAATTGAAATCATTTTTTGAAGTAATGGTGGGCGCGGTAAGGATTGAACTTACGACCCCCTCGATGTCACCGAGGTGCTCTCCCACTGAGCTACGCGCCCGCCGGACTGAGTTTAACCCGCAAAGACGCTTGGGCCAACGCGGTGCCTCATCCAGGGGGTCTGGATATAGCCAGTGACAGGTCCCGGCGCAACCATAATTAGGTGTTATTCGATTACCGGTTCCGGCGCCATCATACGATCGATCTCGGTGACGAGATCGCGCAGGTGAAACGGTTTGGAAAGGATCTTGGCGTCTTTGGGCGCTTGGTTATCCGGATTGAGCGCAACGGCGGCAAAACCGGTAATAAACATGATCTTCATTTTAGGGTAAGAGGCCGACGCCCGGCGCGCCAGTTCAATGCCGTCCATCACGGGCATGACAATATCAGTCAAAAGAAGATCGAAAGTGTCTTCTTGAAGCAGTCCCAAGGCGACATCGCCCTGATCGCACGAATCGACCTCATGACCGGCCTTCTCTAAGGCCTTGGCCAAAAATTGACGCATAGAATCGTCGTCTTCAGCCAATAGAATTTTGGGCATATTTGAAAGCCCCCTGGAAGCGGCGCCGAACCCGTAATTTGGGTGCGCACTATATCTGAATGAGTGTAAGGACAAAAACGTAAATATGTCTTGAAGACCCGCGGCAACCCGGCGTGTTTGGCCCCGATCCGGCGATGTTCCCGGTCTATCCTCCGGGCGGTTGCGCCCTTTGCGAGGAACGGCGGACGCGGCGGTCGATTCTGAGAGCGTCGGCTCAAGGGCCCCAAATTCAAAGGGTTGTCAGACCCGTGCCGCCAAGACTACTTTCTCAGGAATGAATATCTATCCGCCCCAGAATCGTGTCGATAGCGTCGAGGTCATTGATGCGCCGCTGTTCGAGCCGCCATTTGAAGTTCTAGGGCCGGTTCAACAATCCATTCCCTTTGTTCTTTCCTCGCCCCATAGCGGGCGGCATTATCCGCCAGAGTTCTTGGCCGCTTCGAGTTTAGATTTGAAGACGATTAGACGGTCGGAAGATTCTTTCGTGGATGAGCTGTTTGCCGAGGCGGCGTCCGCCGGTGCACCTTTGCTTTGCGCTCTCTTCCCCCGCGCCTATCTCGATCCCAACCGCGAGCCCTATGAGCTTGACCCCGCGATGTTTGCAGATGCGCTGCCGGCCTATGCCAACACGCGCTCGCTCCGCGTCGCCGGTGGTCTGGGAACGCTTGCCCGGGTCGTCACTGACGGAGCGGAAATCTATCGACAAAAAATGCTATTCGCGGAAGCTGAACAGCGTATTGAATCTCTCTATCTCCCGTACCACCGGCAACTTAGAGATTTGATCGACACAACACGCGAACTTTTCGGTTATTCAGTATTGATTGATTGCCACTCTATGCCGTCTATCGGCGGTCCGATGGACGAAGACAGCGGGCACGATCGTGCGGATATTGTCTTGGGCGACCGGTTCGGAACGTCGTGCAGCCCGGGGCTCACACAACTGGCCGAAGAAACACTCACGCAAATGGGGTACAGCGTAGTCCACAACAATCCGTATGCCGGCGGTTATACGACCGACCATTATGGACGGCCAATCAAGTCAGTGCATGCCATACAGATTGAGATCAATCGCGCTCTTTATATGAACGAGGAAGTGTTCGAGCGCCGAAGCACGATCACGCGGATCGCGCGCGATATGCAGAACCTTCTGCAAGAACTTGCAAGCCTCGAGCCTTCGACATTTGTGCAGCACCGCTAAGTGCGGCTATCGGCGCAAGGCGGCCGCGGAAATGAATGCGCATGATGGTGCAGCGCAAAGCGCCAAAAAACGTCAGCTCCGTATACTCATCGCAACCGATGCGTGGCGACCTCAGGTCAACGGCGTTGTCAGAACTCTGGAAACGTTGTGCCGGGAACTTGAGTCCTTGGGTCACCAAGTCTGCGTGATTGAACCCGGACAGTTTCGAACGATTCCCTGTCCGACTTACCCGGAAATCCGTCTTTCGCTGAATGCTTTTAAGAAGACCTCCAAAATCATCGAAGACTTTTCACCGACGTCAATTCATATTGCAACGGAAGGGCCGCTGGGAATGGCGGCGCGGAGCTACTGCGTCAAGAATGGCTTAGCCTTTACGACGTCATTTCATACGCGGTTTCCTGAATACGTTCACGCCCGGACGCGCATTCCCCTCGCTTGGACCTATAAGTTTCTAATTTGGTTTCACGGCGCCGCGACATCGATGATGGTCCCGACTCAGTCTCTAAAGGAGGAGATGTCGGCACGCGGCTTTCAAAATCTGAAAATCTGGTCGCGTGGCGTCGATCTCGACCAATTCTTTCCACGAGACGGCTCCGCAGGCCTGCCCTACGAAAGACCCATTTGGCTCTATGTCGGCCGCATTGCGGTGGAAAAGAACATCACGTCGTTTTTGAATCTCAATCTGGATGGCACAAAAGTGCTGGTAGGAGACGGTCCACAGCGCAACCTGTTGCAGAATGAGTTTCCTCAAGCCAAATTCGTCGGACCTAAGCACGGCGAAGAACTGGCGCTGCACTATGCGGGAAGCGACGTATTTGTCTTTCCGAGCAAGACCGATACGTTCGGCCTCGTGATTATCGAGGCGCTAGCAAGCGGCTTGCCGGTTGCGGCCTACCCGGTTCAAGGCCCCAATGATATTATTGCAACCGCTCCTGTCGGCATTCTTGATGAAGATCTCGAATTAGCCTCGCAGCGTGCGTTGAAGGAAATTAACCCTGAGGCATGCCGCAAGCACGCACTTAACTATTCTTGGCCCGCCAGCGCCGGCCAATTTTTGTCCAACATCACGCCGGTATTGAGGAGCCATTCCAATGCTCACACAGAAACCGATACGTAACGTCAAGACGTTCCCATGTCCGCGTTGAGCCATTCAAGGCCAACTTCATTAACCGTATCTTTCCCACATAGGGCGTGCGCCCGTTTAGTCTTCGCGGCACGGTTGTTGCAAATCCCACTTCCACGGAAGAAGGCTCGTGTATGGAAGACACGACGCCATAGGGAAGAATGGCCAAGAATGACACACCCGGTCGACAATCATGTGGGCATACGTGTCCGACACCGACGCAAGTTGTTAGGAATGACCCAACAAGAGTTGGCGCGCACTGTCGGCATACGATTTCAGCAAATTCAAAAGTATGAAAGCGGAGCCAATCGCGTGAGCGCCAGCCGGCTGTGGGATCTCAGCTGCGCATTGCAGGTTCCCGTTTCTTATTTCTTCGAAGGCCTCATTATTTCGCCCCAAAACGGCAGCCATGTTTCATCGCTCGATGCCGACATTATGCATGACAAAGAGACAATAGACTTGGTGCGCGCCTATTACGGCTTGGCCAAGTCACCCCGGCGCCGTCTGTTGGAACTTGCAAAAGCTCTCAACAACTCCGCAAATTAGCTGCCTGTTGAATAATATGAATACTATGTCAGACTCCACGCCGCGCGTGCGATCGGAGTCTAATGACGCAATCTTCAGACAAAAACGATGCGGTAGGCCTAAGCCCTACCGACCTTGATCCCCTTTTCGATTTTGCAAACGTTCTAGCTGATGCGTCGGGCGAGGTCTTACGTCCGCGCTTTCGTGCCGGGCTCAACGTTGATAACAAGGCCAGCGGCGGCGCCTTCGATCCTGTCACTGAGGCGGATCGCCTCGTCGAACAAGTGTTGCGTCAACGCATTGAGAAAGCGTTTCCAAACCATTCCATCGTCGGCGAAGAATTCGGCACCAAGAAAGGGGATTCGCCCCTCACTTGGGTCATCGATCCTATCGACGGCACGCGCAGTTTTATCTCAGGCGTGCCCCTGTGGGGCACGCTCATCGCATTGAATGACGGTAACCGTCCTGTCATCGGTGTTGTCGATCAACCGTATCTGGGCGAGCGGTTTGTCGGCGTTCATTTGAGCAAGATTTCGAAAGCGGAATTGCGCATTGCAGGCAGGGCCCAAAAACTCAAAACAAGAGCGTGCGGGCGACTGGCAAATGCGATTTTGACCTGCACCGATCCAGTCTTGTTTTCCGAGGCAGCTGAACTTGACGCCTATAGACAAGTCGAAACGAGCTGCCAACTCGTGCGCTATTCCATGGATTGCTACGGTTATTGTCTGGTCGCTCTGGGCACGATTGATCTAGTGATCGAGGCGGGCCTAGCGCCTTACGACATCCAGGCTTTGATTCCGATTATTGAAGCAGCGGGCGGACTTGTCACCGATTGGAACGGCAATCTCCCCGTCAACGGGGGCCAGATCGTGGCGGCAGGGGATGCCCGTGTTCACGCTGAAGCGCTTGGCATTCTGGGGCAAGCGGCCAAGCCGACTGTTATTGAGTCGCACTAGGAATCGCTGCGCGCGACAAATTGATTGAAGGCGTTCCAAAACACAGCGCGCATTTCTTCGCGCTCCATCAGGATTTCATGCTCGCAATCCGGAATTTCCGCAAGCTCGCCCGCCGGCAATAAGGGGGCGAGGGTGCGGTGAGTCGCGCTGTCAATTAGACGATCATTGCCGGCACTCACAATGAGCACAGGTGTCGTTATCTTCTCGACATAAAGAGGCGACGCAAACTTAGCCATTGATTCATAGGCGGCGTTGACCCATCCGAAGGTCGGCGGCCCAAGTGCAAGCAAGGGCTCAGCGCGTAAAATATTTAAGTAGCGTGCAAATCTATCCTTATCGCGGGTGACCAGGTTTTGGTCGAACGCGGCTTTGAGCGGCTCCCACTGCGTAGTAATCGGCACAATTGCTCCAGCGCCAACGCCGACCGCAATACGCGCCAACCAGGAGGCAACAAACGGCGCCAAGAGCGGAAGCTTGATGCCAGTCATGGGCGCGCTTAACACTGCGCACTTGAATATTTCCGGATGATCATGGAGATAGCGGAGAGAGATATTTCCCCCCATTGAATGGCCTAGAAGCGTCAACGGCACAGGCATGCTGGGCAATACGACTTCTGTAACAAAGACATGAACGTCATCGATATAAGATTTAAAATCCTGAACATGACCTTTGAGCCGATTGCCGAGCTCACGGCTTGAAAGTCCTTGACCCCGCAAATCAAGCGTCGCAACAGCAAAGCCGCGCTGTCTCAATTCACCGATGGTTTCAAAGTATTTTTCTATGAATTCGATCCGGCCCGGAACAATGACAACTGTGCCCTTGTCGCTTGTGGGATTCAATGCAGGCCATAGTGCAAAGCGGAGGCGAATATTGCCGGGACGCTCCAACCAATTGAACGATCCGCCTTGCGGCAAGGGATTGCCTTCGATGACGATCGGATCAGCAGTGTGATGAAGAGAGTCCACGGCCTTAGACAGATTTGGAGGATGTCCGCCGACCGCAGAGCTAACCGGCGAGACTACTGAGCAATGGCTGCAATTTCATGGCAATACCCATGTCTCCTTCGACTTTGAGCTTGCCCTGCATGTAGGCTGACGTGGCATCAAGTGTGCCGGCGGCAATACTTTGAAAATCTTCCAACGTCATGGCGATCGTGCAATCTGCATCGCCGTCGTCGTTGCTGACGGCATTGGTATCGCCCGAGCCGTCGACATAAATCGTACCGGCACCATCAAGGACGAACTTTACGGTACTCCCTAGGGCCGATTCGCCCGATAGAGCATTGCTCAGGCTGTTGGTCAATTCCGTAAGTTCGGCGCTCATCGTTCACCCTCCAAATTCGATTCGTTAGACCTAATATTCCGCCAACTCGTTAACGAATGCACAATTGAGGCCTATATGACCAGCCCGATGAACCAAAAACAAGAGCCGATCCGACATCTTGATAAGTTCAGCCAATCCCTGTTCAAACAACTTCCCCGGATGGCACCGGCTGTTACAATCGACTTGCAACAATCATAGGCCGATCCGCATGAGCTGGAAAAAAGAAGCAAACGACATCAGCAAACGTCGACGTCAGGCGGCAGACCAAGGCGGCGCGGACGCCGTTGAGAGGCACCACGATAAGGGACGCCTGACCATCCGTGAGCGGATTGATCAATTGGCCGATGATCAATCATTTCGTGAATTCGGTGCCGGTGCAGGACACTCAAACTATGACGAGACCGGCGCTCTCACAAGTTTTTCACCGGCCAACTTCGTTCTTGGCTTGGCTAAAATCGACGGTCGCCGCGTTGCTGTAGGCGGCGAGGATTTTACGCTTGGCGGCGGATCCCCCAATGAAGCGGGCCTGCGCAAAAGCATCTATGCGGAACAATTGGCGCTCGACACTCAAGTCCCCCTCATTCGCCTCCATGAGGGTGCCGGCGGAAGCGTCGCGGGACCATCTGGAAAGGGCCGCAGCACTGGCGATCCGGTGTACGCTGTCCCTCGCTTTTCCTCCATTGTCGAGCTCTTGGGCAAAGTGCCGGTGGTGACGGCAGCGCTCGGCCCCGTTGCTGGGCTGCCTGCCGCCCGCCTTGCCGCGTCTCATTTCTCCGTCATGTCAAAGAGAGCGCAAGTCCTGGTCGCAGGTCCAGCAGTCGTGGAACGCGCGCTCGGAAAGAAATTGACAAAAGAAGACCTGGGCGGTGTTGACGTGCATTCCAAAAGTGGCGTCGTCGACAATGTTGCTGAGGACGAACAAGATGCCTTCGCACAGATCCGACGCGCCTTAAGTTATCTTCCGTCTCACGTATGGGAATGCCCGCCACATGTGATACCCACCGACCCGCCAGACAGGCCCCTCGACGAGTTGCTCGACGTCGTCCCAAAGGACCGGCGCAAGCCCTTCGACATGCGACGTATCATTGCTCTATGCGTAGACGAAGGAAGTTTCTTTGAAATGACAAGGGGCTTTGGGCCCGGCCAAATCACGGGACTCGCGCGGGTAAACGGTTATCCCGTCGGCGTGCTCACCAACGACTGCTATATTTACGCGGGCGCGATGACTGCCGAAGGCGCCCAAAAAGTTCGTCGTTTTGTTGACATGTGCAACACCTTCCATTTGCCGATCGTCAGTTTTGTGGACGAGCCGGGATTTATGATCGGGCCGGACGCCGAAAAAACGGCAACGATCCGGCACGGCGTGGCGGCGATTGCGTCTGTAGTGCAATCGCGCGTGCCTTGGGTCAGCATTGTGGTCAAGAAAGTTTTCGGCGTCGCAGGTGCGGCCCACTTCGGGCCCCGAGGTCTAGTCTTGGCCTGGCCGTCAGCTGAAATGGGTGCCTTACCGGTCGAAGGTGGCGTTGCCGTTGCGTTCGGTCGCGAAATCGCACAAGCGGACGATCCTGACGCCCTGCGCCGTGAACTGGAAGACAAATTGGCCGACTCGCAATCGCCTGGCCCGCGCGCAGAGAATTTTTCGGTCCACGAATTAATTGATCCGCGGGAAACCCGCGCGCGTCTATGCGACTGGATTGAATGGGTATGGCCGACGCTTGAACGCCAACTGACCCCATACTCCGTGACCATGAGGCCATAAAAGAGCGCGTCTCTACAAACGGCTCAGTGTGCGTATATGGTTGGTGGCGTTGATCGTTCCACACAAGCGGTAAGCTTCGTGATGTCGTTCAATATCTGGCAAGCGATAAAGGTAATTCACCATAAGCCCCGCTGATTGGGCGAGGCCATTTGTAGATCGGTCTGCCAACCAATTGACGCGCTCAATTTGCGCGCCGTTGCTTAAGTGAAAGTGTGCGACCGCATCAATGGCACGGGCAACCCCATCCTTCGCCTCTCTTTGGCTCATCAGATAGGTGGCGCCAAGACGCACGAGAATTGGCCTGACGCTCTCCGCTACATCCTGTCGCTCAATCCATGCGCCACCATCAAAATGGCTAAGTAGATAAGCGCCCGGTTCGCCGCTGCCGTTCACAGAGGCGATGGCCTGCGCTTCCTGCGCATCCAGCAACGGCGTTGAACCGCTCACCTTGCGCTTGAGCCAGCGCCGAAAACCAGGAATGGGCGACAAGGTTGCAAAGGTCTTGAGATTGGGAAATTCCCGCGACAATTCCGCGACAACTCTTTTGATCAAAAAGTCGCCGAAACTGACGCCCGCCAATCCGGCCTGCGCATTGGAAATGGAATAGAAAATAGCCGTGTCGGCCTGTTCCGGATCGCTCACTATTTCACGCTCGTCCAAGAGCGTCTGAACGTTATCTGCCATGCCGTTGACCAGCGCCACTTCTACAAAGATGAGGGGCTCGTTGGGCATGTTCGGATGGAAAAACGCGTAGCAGCGGCGATCTGAATCGAGCCGGTTCTTCAAGTCATCCCAAGACGTGATTTCGTGGACCGCTTCATATTCAACCAGCTTTTCCAATACTGACGCCGATTCGTCCCATGTCATACGTTTGAGCTCTAAAAACCCGACGTCGAACCACGACGACAACAGACCCTTGAGCTCATCGTCGAGTACGGCGATATCGGGATCGCTCTTGAAGTCCGTGGCTTTGGCATGAATGAGGTCGGCGCGCATGTCGACCAGAAATTTTACGCCTTCTTCTAGACTATTGAACTGTTTTAAGAGCCGAATACGCGGCGACGTCAAACGCAAGCGTAATTTTTGTTCCGCGTGCTTTTGGTCTTGCTCGGTGTAAGACTCGAGCAGACTTCGGGCCGCTGAACGCAAGGCGCGTCGGTCAATATTGTATTCGCGCGCTAGCTACTCAAAAAAGCGCGCTTTGCCTTTGGACGTAAGATCCAAATATGCCCGCCCCAAATCAGCCGCGGTTGCCCGGGCCGACACTTTGCCGCCCTTAGCCTCCAAGCAAGCATCGATTTGGCGCCGGACGAGGTTCAAATCGTCTTCAGCCAGATCAGGGTCCAACTCGCCCGCAATCGTACCTTTGCGGCCGCGGGTCCAATCGCGCCACTCACGTTTAATGGCCTGGCGGCCCCGTCCAAACAGCTTATTCAAATCGCGGGTTAGTACTGGACCGGCGCTGGTCTCAGTCTTTTCCACCGGCTCAAGCGAGACGTTCATTTCCAAAAGTCACTAAACGGTTTGCCGCATGTCTGACTGTAAATTTACCAGCCCATCGCGACCAAATTGTGACCAGGCCGCTCCGAGGACGACGCGACCCATTTGCTCCATATGTAGTTTAGGGCAGGAAGGTTTAAAGGGATCATAACCAGGCGCGGCAGCTTTAACGCATATTCAATAGAAAACGGCGGCGCCCCAGGGCACCGCCGTTCAAAAACTTTAGTTTATTACAGGCGCTATTCGGCCGGTTTCCTGAATTTGAGCGTAAACCGGTCGCTTTCGCCGACTGCTTCGTAGGGCGCGCTGTCGTAATCCGCTGCAGGCTCCCCGCCTCTAGTCGCCGAGCTCCGCAACGTCGGGGGCAGAGTCCAAACGCCAAATGGCTGATCGCGCGTGTCCTTGGAATTGTTATTGACCTCTGATGTGGCGACAAATTCAAAGCCCGACGCCTCTATCAATTCAATCGCATAATCTTCACGCAGGCGGCCGCTGACGGCTTTCGGATCCTGAGGCTCCGAATCGTCGGCACGGTGATCCAAAACGCCAAAAATGCCTCCCGGCTTGAGGGCCTTATATGCATCCGCAATAATCTTATCGGCAGATCCGGCGGGCATCCAATTGTGGACATTTCGGAACGTCAAAACCACATCCGCGCTTCCGTCGGGAGCCATTTGTTCGACATCGGCACCGTGGGCTGTGAGGATATAGTCGCCATAGAGTTCTTTGTCGGTAAACGTTTCTTCAAATCGCGTAACTGCGTTCTTAAAAAAATCGGGTCCGCTCGATGCGTCGAAGTGCGCCGCATAAAATGTGCCGCCACCGCGATTAAGGTAAGGCGCCAAAACTTTGGAGTACCAGCCACCACTGGGAGCGATTTCGACAACGGTCATATTGCTAGCAACACCGAAGAAAGCAAGTGTCTCAGCAGGATGGCGCCAATCGTCACGTGCTCTTTCTTCGTCGCTGCGATGATCGCCCGCCAAAACTTCGGCAAGCAGTGCCGCGTCTGCTTCAGAAATACTCTCAGCCGCATCAGGCGCGCGGGATCCCGCAACCGTGTTCCCCGTCTGAACTACCCAAAATAAAGCCGCCGCGATCAGTGCAATCGCGACTATCATTGATTTTCTTATGCTGACCATCTTGTCACCTTCCCTGTCATCCAAACTCGGGGACCATCCGGACTTAGCTTTTCGCCAGCCCCGAGTTGATCGGACCCCACCCAAATGGTTTTAATGGAGCGGCACCGTAGCGACAAGAAAGATTGGAAGCCAGATCGGCGACCTAAACAGCAAGCTTTGCACCACTTGGTGAACAACCGCCTCGTCAGATTGTCCTGACGGCGCAATTGTGCCCAAGGAAAGGCGTCCATCGTCATGACTGTCCGATCCTGGCTTAGACCGCTGTGTTGTGGGGCTTTTGCCGCCCTGGCTGCTAGCGCCTCTGCCGCCCAGGAGTCTAAGTCCTATATACTCACCACCGCGACAACCGCCGGAACCTATTATCCTGTCGGAGTGGCCCTGAGTACGCTGACCAAGCTTCAGCTCGAGCCCAAAACCGGCATTTCGCTGTCAGCGATCAGTTCCGCCGGTTCAGCGGAAAATCTAAAGCTCTTGAGAGAAGGCGAAGCACAGTTTGCGTTGCTGCAGGGTCTTTACGGCGCCTGGGCCTGGAGCGGAACAGGCCGCCTCGAGAGAGACGGGCCGCAAACTCATTTGCGCTCCATCACTGCTCTTTGGGAGAACGTCGAGCACTTTGTATTGGAAAAGGAACTCGCCCAGACGCAGACGATCAAAGACATAGGGCTACTGCAGGGCCGTAAATTTTCGGTCGGCAATCGCAATTCAGGTGCCGAAGGATCGACGAGTTTCATTTTGCAGGCGCTCGGACTCAACGCTGTGGAAAACTTCTCTCCGGTTTATCAGGGTTACGGGCCGAGTGCCGACGCCCTTCAAAACGGCACCATTTCCGGCATGAGCACGCCGGCCGGTCTTCCCGTCAGCGCGGTAACACGAGCGCTGTCAGCAAACCCTGACGGCTTAGTGCTGTTGAGTTTCGGAGAACAGGACTTAACAAAACTCAATAGCGCCTTCGCGCTTTGGTCTCGGTCTGTCATTCCTGCTAACACTTATCCCGGTCAAAACACTGAGGTTGCGACAATCTCACATCCCAATTTCTTAGCTGTGCATGCCACCGTCGACCGCGAAACTGTATATCGCATTACAAAGTCGATTTACGAAAACTTGCCCTACCTACGCGCTATTCACAAAGCGACGTCAGCCATGTCTCTTGAGCAGGCGCTCGTGGGGCTGCCCGCACCGCTCCATCCCGGTGCCCAAAAATATTACGAAGAAGAGAATCTGATGATTCCGGATTCGCAGCGCGCGCCTCGTGAATAAAGAAAAAGGAATCGAGACATGGCGCGCGAAGGCAGCGACGGTTGTGGGCGTCAGTGTTGCTTTGTCGCACGTCTATTTCAATACGCTAAGCACGCTGCCGGAGCTTTGGGTTTCGGCGCTCCATTTCGGGCTGTTCGGTCTCTTATGCGCCCTCACCTTTCCGAGCGGGCGGCCCTCGTCGGCGCTTGGTGAAAAGCTAACGCCCACGCTCGATCTTTGCCTGGGCGCGCTCGCCTTCACAAGCGCGCTTTACCTCATACTATTTGAAACCGCGCTCTATGAGCGCGGCGTCAATTTCAATACGTATGACTGGATCTTCGCGGGGCTCGCTGTCGTTCTAGCTCTCGAGTTCACGCGGCGCGCCACAGGCTGGATCATTCCGTCACTGATTATTCTTTCGCTGACGTACGTCGTGTGGTGGGGGCAATGGATCTCCGGCGTTTTTAGCTTTCCCGGATTGAGCGCCGAAACGATCTTGTTTCGCAGTTATTTCGGTACCGAAGGCATGTTCGGCCCGATAGCGCGCATATCGTGGTCGTTTGTCTTCATGTTCATTTTGTTCGGCGCCTTTCTGGTGAAGTCAGGCGCCGGCGACATTATTCTAAAGCTGGCTGAGGCCGCCGCCGGGCGATTTCGCGGCGGGCAAGGCCTCATCGCTGTGGTCGGCTCGGGCCTCATGGGCTCGATCAGCGGATCGGCAGTCGCCAATACGGTTTCGACCGGCGTCATTACCATTCCGCTCATGAAGCGATCAGGCTTCTCGCCGCGCTTTGCCGCCGGCGTGGAAGCTGCCGCCTCAACCGGAGGACAATTGATGCCGCCGGTTATGGGCGCAGGCGCCTTTATCATGGCGAACTTTACCCAGGTGAGTTATCTCAACATCATCGCAGCCGCGGCCCTGCCGGCTCTGCTCTATTTCATTTCGGTTGCGCTTTTCGTACGGCTCGAAGCCATCCGCCTCGACATGAAACCCACTCCCGGCGACGTGCCGCGCGTGCGCGATATCGCCCGGGACGGCTGGCCCTCACTGGTTCCCCTGCTTGTCTTGATCGGTCTCTTAGCCGCGGGCTTTACGCCGACCTATGCCGCCAGCATCAGCATCGCCGCCGTGGTGGGAGCATCTTGGCTATCGAAAAACCCGATGGGGCTCGCTGACGTTGTGGATGCTTTCGCAAGCGGCGCGCGCAACGCCGTCACAACGTCGGTCTTGCTGGTGGCCGTCGGCCTTTTGGTCAACGTGGTCGGCACAACGGGGCTAGGCACGACCTTTTCGCTGATGGTGACCACATGGGCCGAGGGCAGCCTTTTGATCACACTTTTGCTGATCGCTGTCGCCTCGTTGGTGCTCGGCATGGGGCTCCCCGTCACAGCTTCCTATGTGGTTCTCGCAACATTGTCAGCGCCCGCAATCTTCGATCTCATGACGGACACTCAACTGATCGAGACAGTGGCAAGCGGAGACATGACGGAGCGCGCACGCGCCGTGTTTGCTTTGGCCGATCCGGCATTGGCAGGTCGATTGGGCACCACGATTTCGTTTGCAGAGGCAGCCGAGCTTGTCGCCCGCGTGCCGACTGAAATGCTGGGAACGCTAAAACAAGATTTGCTCGATCCGTCTTTGCTCGCTGGCGCTCTTCTCGCGGCCCACATGATCATCTTTTGGTTAAGCCAAGACAGCAATGTCACGCCGCCTGTTTGTCTCACAGCCTTTGCCGCCGCTAGCATCGCGGGGACAAAGCCCATGACGACAGGGTTTGCGTCGTGGCGTATCGCAAAAGGCCTCTATCTTGTGCCGCTCTTGATGGCCTATACGCCGCTCATAACTGGAAACTGGCTCGACGCCTTGCGCATTTCTGCGTTCGCCGCTGTTGGTCTCTATGCACTTCTCGGCAGTTTGTACGGCGTTCTGGAAACACCCATCAACGCTCTCGTTCGGCTTGCAGCCGGGCTCGCCGCCTTGCTCTTACTGTGGCCCCACGAGCAGGGAGAACTCCATGTCGCGGGGCTGCTGGTGCTGGCCGCAAGCCTTTTTGCCGCACGAATTTATCCATTAAAACAATAGGTTAACCGTAAGGCTCGGGTCTTGAAAGAGATCTAACCCCTTCCTATCTAAGCTTTGTCGGACGCCCCAAGCGGGTTCGGCACTGAACCGGTCCAGCCTTTCGAGGAGGACCACGTGAGCCCCGAAACTTCTAACAGCAGGGGCAAAACATATCGCTTAACAGAAGGATGTGTATCCATGAGAACTCTAGATTTTTCTCCGTTTTATCGTGCCAGCGTCGGCTTTGACCGCATGTTCGACACACTCGACAGGGTGAGCTCCGAAGCCTCGACCAAATCCTATCCGCCGTACAACATCGAGCGGCTAAGCGAAAACGAGTATCGTATTTCGATTGCCGTCGCCGGCTTTGCCGATGACGAATTCGACGTTGAAGTGCGCGATCGCTCGCTCTTGATTTCGGGAAATAAGGCCGACAAGAAAGACGGAAACGAATTTCTGCATCGCGGCATCGCGACGCGAAACTTCGAACGGCGTTTTGAGCTTGCCGATCATGTCGTTGTCAGCGGCGCCCATCTCCAAAACGGCCTTTTGAACGTCGACCTCGCACGTGAAATTCCCGAAGCGCTAAAACCGCGTAAGATCGAAATCGGGAAAAGCGTAGGCAAGGCCCAAGTCATTGAAGGCAAGACAGCCGCCTAACACAATCCTCATGCGCTAACTTGGAAAGTGGGGCGCCCGACCGGGCGCCCCATTTGCTTGGCACCGCAACTACTCAAGCTGCAATGAGCCTGATACCCGTTGCCCCTTCAAAGACAACATCGCGAAACGATGTGTGAGTCATTTGGGCACCTGTAAGCACGGCATCGGAAAAATTCGCTTCCGCTAGATCCGCTTTGAGCAGCGTTGCATAACTTAAGTCTGCGCCGCTAAAATTCACTTTGTTAAGAGTGGCACCTCGCAAATCGGCATATCTAAGAAAACACCCACTCATGTCAGCAGACTTAAGAAGATCGCCTTTGAGCACCAGAGGTTTCAAATTTATGCCGCGCAAATCGGCACGACTGAGATTGGCACCAGAAAGATTTGCACCTCTCAAATCGGCGCCACGCAGATTGACACGCCTCAAATCAGCGTTTGCCAATTGAGCACCTTGCAAGTGTGCGCCTTGCATATCTATGCCTACGAATACCGATGCTGTCGCGACCAAAGCCGTTAGATTGAGCCGCGCCATCGATTTCACACGGCGCAAATCAGTACCTGCTAAGGAAGCCGGCTCCCCTTTCGCTCCGCCGGTTGCCGCCCATTGTCCATGCGACTTGAGCATGTCTGCGATCGCCAAAGGCAATTCATCGATCGAACGACCCACTGTATGAGTAAAGAGCGCATGGTCAAGCTCTGCACCATCGGTCGTTGCCAAGTCGAGATCGGCTCCGGAGAATATGGCACGCGTTAGATCCGCCCCGGACAGATCCGCATGAGACAAATCCGCATCACTCAGATCTGCATTATTGAGAACTGCCTGCCTCATATTCGCACGCACTAATTTCACGTGGCGCAAGTCGGCATCGGACAAATCAGTGTTGACGGCGAACGGATTACTGCCGCGACGCTTACCAAGTTTCGACTCGGCGTAAAGGGCCGACGGCACCTGATAGAAACTCGAATCATGACGCAGCAATTTCAAGCTGCCGCCGCGCCCCCGCTCCGCGATCGTGCCGTCCCGCAAATCGGCTTCTGATAAATTCGCCCGCCCCAGGACGGCGCCTTGCATGCTGGCGCCGCGAAGATCAACGCGCCTCATGCTGGCAAGAGATAAATCCGCGCGGCGAAGATCAGCACAATAGAAAGTGGCATTGTCGAGCTTGGCGCCGGTCATGTTGGCCTCGGCAAGAAGCGCGCCTGTGAAATCGGCATCGCTCAAATCTCTGGACGAGAAGTCGAGACCAGTCAGATCGGAAAATGAAAAGTCGGCACGCGATCCACCGAGCTTGCCCGAAAAAAGTTTTTCGTGACGCGCAACCAGTTCATCCACCGCGGACTGCTCTAAGTGTCGAAACGTGATTTTCCCGTTGCTTGCCATTTTCAAGTACCGACTGTACGAAAGACCAGATATCACTTTAGAAAGCGACATTCTAAAATCTCATTAATGCTGGATTACGACTGTCCTTCCAAACAGGTAAACGCCCATGAAATATCTGCACACAATGGTTCGCGTCACAGACGTCGAGAAATCATTGGATTTCTATTGTAATAATCTCGGACTGACGGAGCTACGACGCACGGAAAACGAGGCGGGTCGCTTTACGCTGATTTTTCTCGCCGCGCCCGGCGATGATGCTGCGCAAGTCGAACTCACCTACAATTGGGATCCCGAAAACCTTGACGAAGGGCGAAACTTCGGTCACTTGGCCTATCAAGTCGACAATATCTACGGCGTCTGTCAGCGACTATTAGACAATGGCGTAACGATCAACCGCCCGCCGCGCGACGGCTATATGGCGTTCATTCGATCCCCCGACAATATCTCCATCGAGCTGCTGCAAACGGGAAGTCCACTACCCAAACAGGAACCTTGGGTTTCCATGGCCAATTCGGGTCACTGGTAGACCCGCATGTTTTCCATGGTAGAGCTTGGGCAGTTCGCATATTACGAATATCTAAAGGAGTGCCGCCTCCCGCAAGCGCACAGCCACTGGGCCCTTCGCGTCGACGGCAATGCGAGTCAAACCGAATTCGCCCAATTGGCGCAGCATAGTCTCGAGACTGATCGCACCCGCTGAATCCGAATCCACCGGCAAGAGACGGCCGACCATGGATGAAAGCAAATTGAGACGGCGCGGCGCACGGTCGCTCGGGGCCACCAACCAAACATTGTCTCTAGACTCGCTTGGCCGATTGGCGAAATCAGCCGGCGCGATGCCCGGATCATCGATAACGATGCAAAGCCGACCTTGCGTCGCCATTGGCGAAATCGACAGCCACGCTGCCAAGTCCAACAGGACCGCATCAAAAAAAACGGCGCCGTAAAACAGATCGCCCGTCTTCAGATTGTCTTCTTCAAGTTCGCAGACCACGGGGCGCCCGGTCGCCACACGGTGAAAAAACCCAGCGTTGACCTCTTCAGCCTCTTCCTTACAAAGCCCAAGGTCAACCTTGATCCCTGCCGTGCGCAACTCCTCCAAGCCGCGTCCTTTGACACGGCTATCAGGATCAAGCGTTGCCATAACTACGGTTTCGACGCTTGCTTGGATAAGCGCCTCTGTACAGGGCGGCGATGTGCCCCAGTGACAGCAAGGCTCAAGAGAAACATAAACTGTTGAGTTAAAGGCGCGGTCCGATGCTTCTTCGAGAGCAGTCGTTTCAGCATGGGGCCGTCCGCCCACTCCAGTTACACCGCGCCCGACAATCTCGTCGCCCTTGACGATGACGCAACCAACAGTGGGATTGGGCCAGACCTTTCCCAAATTCGCTCTGGCCAGCGCCAAAGCTTCTTGCATATAGGCGACGCCTTCGGACGATGAACTCAATTGTCCGATTCCTTGTTTGTAGGCTCGGAAACTAGCGTTGATTGCACGTGCCGGATCCATTGAATGTTGAATCGGACAACGCGAATGCATTTCGGTGATTCGGATCTCGCATTCAACGCGTCAACTTAACTCTACACTTTGTCTTATGCAAAGGTGTTCCTCGGTTTGCCGAAGAATCTGCCGATTACGTCGTCGTCGCCGGCATTTCCGTTGCACGACTGGAATCTAGATAAATACAGCTCTTCAGTTTCAATCTGTCGCCAAACACCAAGTGCAACGGATTTCCCGTGGGAATTTCTAAGCTTGAAATATCTTGATCGGAAATACCCATGAGATGTTTGCACAACGCACGCACGCTATTTCCATGCGCCGAGATCAAAACATTCTTTCCGCCGTCCAAACCGGGCCGAATCGTCTGTTCCCAATAGGGTAGCGCGCGCTCAAGCGTCGACTTTAGCGATTCCGTTGCAGGAAGCTGATCCAGTACCAATGAAGCATAGCGGGGATCAAACTTAGGGTGACGCTCGTCATCGTCCTCCAGGGGCGGCGGCGGCACATCGTAACTGCGCCGCCAAATATGCAATTGTTCTTTACCGTGCCGCTCACCCGTCTCGGCTTTATTGAGACCCTGGAGAGCCCCGTAGTGGCGCTCATTCAGTTGCCAAGCGATCGTCTGCGGAAGCCACATCCGATCCATTTCGTCGAGCATGAGCCACAACGTGCGAATGGCGCGGGTCAAGACCGACGTAAACGTCGTGTCGAACTCGATGCCCAAATCTTTGACCAACTGGCCCGAACGGCGCGCCTCTTCAATGCCCTTTTCCGTCAGCTCAACATCCGTCCAACCCGTGAATCGGTTTTCCAGATTCCACTGACTCTGCCCGTGCCGGACCATCACGAGATGCACCATTAAACTATTCCCAATCCCAAAAATATGTCGCCGCGCCGCGCGTGTACTTAAACCGAATCCCAGCTGCCATTATGCGCTATCACGCTTCGCGGCAAGTCAAACGCGCCAGGCGAAAGTTCGTAAGCACCTCCAGCGGCAGCAACAAGTGCGCAACCCGCTGCAACATCCCATAACATTGTTCCTTCTTCCCGATACATTTCCGCACGCCCGGCAGCGACGTAGGCAGTTGCAATCGAGGCGCTGCCGATCATTCGAATCTTGCGCCAGGTTCTCATTTCCATCGCCAGATTGCGAAGCGTCTCTTCGTCATAGCTCATGCGCGCCGGCAGACCGGTCATCAAAACGCCTTTGCTACGCTCACGAACGTTGGAAACCGTCATCGGCACGCCGTTCAGCCATGCCCCGTCTCCAACGAGACCCGAAAACATTTCGTCGCGAAAGAAATCATAGATAACCCCGAGAACAGGCGTGTGGTCATCCAACAGAGCAATCGAAACGCCGCAAACTGGAATTCCGCGCGCGTAATTCGCGCTGCCGTCGAGCGGATCAACAACCCAACAATGAGACTCATTCGGGTCCCCCTCCCAGCCCCTCTCTTCGCTGAGGATCGGAACATCCGAGCCCGACTCCAATCGGGCTAAGATCAGAGCTTCCGACTTGATATCTCCTGCGACCTTAATGTCGTGATCTAGCTCTGAGGAAATTGCGCGCCATTCGGCATCGCTGGTCTTTAATTGCTTACCCGCTTCCCGGGCACTGTCTTCGGCAAGTTTTAGTAGCGCTCTCAGATCTGACATGTTGTAAGGCTGTGCCTCGGTAGAGTTCCAACGATAAGGATTGTTAGATCAATCAAGACATTCGAACAACGACAATATTTCGGCAATTCTCCACTTCGATTTTCATTGCCCTCAGGGTCCATTGGCACTAGAGATTTCTCACTTCATGATGGGAAGAACAAATGCGATGACGGCAATCGCCATCTTGGGCATGCATCGAAGCGGCACCAGTTGCTTGGCCGGATCGTTACAGCAGGCGGGACTTTATCTTGGCGAAGTCGTCGAACAAGCGCCTCACAATAAGAAAGGAAACCGAGAGAGCCTGACGATTCGCGGATTGAACGATCGGCTCCTCGAAGCCAACGGCGGTGCTTGGGATTTGCCGCCTGCCTCCCTCACCTGGGAGCCGAGTTTTGCCGCCAAACGAGATGCGGTGCTCAGTGTCTTTGAGAACAAAGGAGACTGGGGATTTAAAGATCCCAGAACACTGCTTACGTTGCCGTTTTGGATGGCTGGAATCGCCGATCTCGCCTACGTGGGAACATTTCGTCATCCCCTATCTGTTGCCCGATCCCTTCTAGCGCGCGACGGCATCGGCAGGAACAAAGCATTCGAACTTTGGATCTCCTACAACACACTATTGCTGAGTTATTGGAGTCAATTTCAATTCTCAATTATTTCATTTGATCTGCCTATCGCCGACTATGCCCAGCGCCTGACGAGCATATGCGAGCAGATCGGACTCGACGCCGGAAGAGAAGGCGCCAAACTGAACTTCTTCGAGCAAAGTCTCGTTCATCAACATATCGCCAACGATCAAGAAGACGTGCCCACAAAAGCGATGGAGATTTATCAAAGATTACAGTCTATCGCAGAGGACAGCGTAGGAGATGCCACTAATGGCTAAGCCCAAACTCTCCATTGTTGTCATTTTTTACAACATGCGCCGCGAAGCGAAGCGCACGCTCTTTTCGCTTACTGCGGATTATCAACGTGATGTAGATCCGGACTCCTACGAGGTTATTGCGATTGACAGCGGATCGACAGAACCGCTTTCAGAGCAAGATGTGAAGGCTTTCGGAAAGAATTTTCGCTACACCTACTTCACGTCCGCAACGCCCTCGCCCGCTCCCGCTCTCAATTACGGCGCTAAGCTTGCGGAAGGAGATGTCGTCATGCTGCTCATTGACGGCGCACGAATTCTATCGCCTGGAATTCTGCACTACACGCAGAGCGCCTTCGAAGCATTTCGCGATCCCTTTGTTTACACGCTTGGAATGCATTTGGGCCCTGAAGTTCAGAACAAGTCGATGCTGAAGGGATACAGTCAAGAAGTCGAAGACAAATTGCTCGAAACGATCGCCTGGCGCGCAAACGGTTATCAGCTTTTCCAAATTTCGAGTTTGGCAGCTTCTAACAAGGAGGGATTCTTCTCGCGCTCATCCGAAAGCAATTGCGTCTCATTGAAGCGCGACAGTTTCTTGGAATTGGGCGGTTATGATGAACGCTTTGTATTGCCCGGCGGTGGCATTGTGAATTTGGATTTCTTTAACCGGCTGCAAGCGTCTAGTGCGCTTGAGCCCGTGATGCTATTGGGTGAGGCGAGCTTTCATCAATTTCACGGAGGGGTCGCCACCAACAAGCCGCCAGCGGAGCATCCGTGGGAAAATTATATCGCGGAGTATCTGCGAATTAAGGGCGAACCCTACGAAATGATCTGGACCCCCCCCTCCTATTTGGGCCACCTTCCAGCCGAGTGCCAGAACATTCTTGCCCCGTAGAAAAAGCAAGGGCCGATCGCGAAAACTAAGCGGTTCCCTCCAAGACTTTTTCAACGAGATTCACCTGCTGGGGAAGGCAAACCGTGGCAAGATCATATTTCTCGACAATGGTATGACGAGCATTCCGGCCCAAGCTTGTTCTTAGCTCCCGGTCTTCCAAAGCGCGGCAAACCGTATCGCACAATTCCTCCGGCGAAAAAAAGTCAAACAATAGGCCGTTGTCGCCGTCGGTAATGACCTCCTCGACAGGAGGCGTCCGGGAGGCAACCACACTACAAGAGCAGCTCATCGCTTCAAGCAACGACCAGGAAAGGACGAAGGGATAAGTCAGGTATATATGTACGGAAGATAGCTGCAGTACACTCAGGAAATTTGCGTAAGAGACACGGCCGAAAAAATGAAGCCGTTCGGGATCCAATTGATCGCCGACTTCTTTCAACAAATGATCCCGGTAAGTGAGGCCTTCGGGAAGTGATCGCCCATAGCTAACCTCGTCTCCGCCAATGATAAAAAAACGTGCATTGGGCCTCCGGCGCATGAGTTCAGGCAGAGCGCGCATGTAGATGTGAAACCCGCGATAGGGTTCGAGATTGCGAGCGACAAATGTAATGACTTCTTCGTCCGCTCCGATCGTCCGATTGTCCCGCCCGACTTTGACTTGGACATCAGGGTTAGGACTCACGATTTGAGTATCAATGCCGTCGTGAATGACGCTGATCTTATTCTGAAAGTCTTCGGGAAACTGACTGTGCTGCCAATTGGTCGGACAAATTCCTCTATCGGCTATTTCCAACGTCAAATGGTTTACTTTGTTTTTTGTTCGTACACGGCATATGTCATCCAATGTCGCAGATGAGAATTCTGAGTCGAAACCGACATCCGATCAAATTGAACGATAGTAGAATTCGAAATAGCTGAGGAACTTGGCGTCAGGAAAAACTTACTTGTAGTAAAGTGTGTCGCCCCAGCCCGGATGAGAACAAACAATGTCGGGTATCAATCCGCGCTTCTTGAGCTCGATGGCCAATCTGGCCGATTGCTGTCCCCGCCGGACAGCCGCCTCTAATCCGCGTATGTAGGCATGCGTCGATGCTGAGGCCCCCTTCGGTTGGTCATAGGTGAATTGTTTGACCCCCGGAATTTCCATCCGACTGGACTGGCCAATTCCCAAAACTTCGCAATCATGCCGCTCGGCAAAGTGGCGGGCGAGGTGCTTGTATTGCCCCGGGTAATTCTGATGCACGAACCAAATTTTCATAGCTCAGCTCTGATTGAAATAGGCTCACATGTTAAAGCCATCATGTGCAATGAATCTGACATTCGCAGAAGTCCGATTGACCGCAAGTTAATTGCGTTGAGATTGCGTAGACGTCGAACAGTGCCTTCTGGCCCGTATGTTCATCGAGATGCCATGGGTCATTCAGCCATCTAACGCGGCACCTGGGTGGGTAGTGATTCGCTCAGCCATCGATGGATTTCGGGGAACATTCCGTGCCTTCTCAATTGCCACAAGCCAAGCCGACCTCACCCCATATTCTTTATGGCGCCGATTGGGCCGGCTGGAATTCCCTCATTTCATGACTGCCGGCGCCACTTTTGCCCCGTCAACTCAGTTGCTTAAACGTTTCGGTAAGATTTGCTGCGCGGCTGCAAGTGAAAAGGAGTCAGCGACCACGCATCATGACTTGAGAGATAAACGAATCACAATTTATCGTGTTTGCCCCAGCGTTTCTATAAGAGTTGGTTAGCAATTTGCGCTAGTTTATAAAGCCATTCGGGTTGGTGGAGATGCGGTTCGTCACAATAACAATCCTATCGAATTCGAAATTCATCGAAGACTGATTTCGGTCGGCCTTTGGCTGCCCAGGGTGATTGTTCGAATAGTGACGCATCGCAGCCTCCGCGCCTGTGAAACTCTCGCCCTCGGTGAATGTACGAAGTCAAGTCGGGAAGTCAGACAACTATGATTGATGCAAAGCAAGCCCTGAAGGCCTGCATAAAAGCTTTTACCGGTATCGGACTTTTCAGTGGCATCATCAATCTGCTCATGCTTGTTGTTCCGATTTACACGTTGCAATTGTTCGATCGCGTTCTCACAAGTCAAAACATCGACACGCTTATACTGCTCACATTGATTGCAATCATCTTTCTCCTATTCCTCGGCTTCTTTGAGATATTGAGAGCGCGCATCATGGTGCGCATTGGCGCGTGGCTCGACCGCTTACTTGGACCGGAACTTCTGTCGTTTAGCATTCGCTCTTCGCCGTTACTGCCCCACGGCTCCAATATGCAATTGTTGCGCGATTTAGGAACGCTCCGCGGATTCGTTGCTGGCAACGGCGTATTTCATCTTTTCGACTCGCCGTGGGTGCCCATTTACGTGCTCGTCGTATTCATGATGCACCCGCTCTTGGGCGTTATTGCGATTATCGGTGCGGCTGTGTTGGGAGCGATGGCGTTTCTCAACGATTTCGCAACGCGTAAACCACTGGCAGAAGCGAGCAGAATGAATATTGGTACCCAGACGCGTTTGGAAGCCAATGCCAGAAACGCCGAAGTTATTGAAGCGATGGGTATGCTGCCGGTACTTCTCAATCAGTGGAAAGTTCAAAGCGGAAAGGTCCTCGCTTTGCAAAGTATTGCGAGCGACCGCGCAGGCGTTCTGCAGGCGACGACGAAGGTCCTTCGCTTGGGCGTCCAGGTAGCAATCATGGGTGTTGGTGTTTGGCTTGCCGTTAATCAAGAAATTTCGGCCGGCGTGATGATTGCTGCATCGATCATAGTCGGACGCGCCTTGCAGCCGGTCGAACAAATGATCGGTACGTGGAAGGCGTTCGTCGGCGCGCGCGAAGCCTACAAACGAATTAACGAGCGCCTCGCTCAGCCCATCGCCCAGCGAGGGAAGACCCAACTGCCGGTCCCCAAAGGCGACTTGAGCGTCGAGAATGTATCTTTCATCCCGCCCGGCGCTAGCGTGCCGTCGCTTCAAGGCATTACTTTTAACCTCGATGCCGGACAAATCATGGGCGTCATCGGACCGTCCGCAGCAGGCAAGTCCTGCCTCGCACGGCTTCTGATCGGCGTTTGGGAGCCGCGTCTCGGCCATGTTCGGTTGGATGGCGCCGACGTCTACAACTGGGAGCGGGAGAGCTTCGGCCGCCATGTCGGCTATGTGCCGCAAGATGTGGAACTGTTTGCAGGGACGGTCAAGCAGAACATCGCGCGCATGAACCTTGACCCAGAAGATGCCGACGTCGTGGCAGCGGCACAATGGGCGGACTGCCACGACATGATCCTAAGACTGCCCGACGGTTATGACACCCAAATCGGAGAAGGAGGCCACAGCCTTTCCGGCGGTCAAACGCAGCGCATCGCCCTTGCGCGGGCGCTCTATGGCGACGTGAGATTTTTGGTGCTCGATGAGCCCAATTCGAATCTTGATACCGCCGGTGACCAAGCCTTGATGAACGCCCTCAAAGAAGCACGCAAACGTGGAATTACAACTGTCGTGATTGCTCACCGACCCAGTCTCTTGGTGGAAGTAGATCAACTGCTCATGCTAGGCGACGGAAAGGTCGCTCTATTTGGGCCCTGCCAAGAAATAATGGCCAGACTCAACAATCAGCAGAAAGTAACGCCGCTCCACCAAAAGACCAGTACCGGCCGCTAATTGGAATGGAAAGCCGTTTTTGAACAATGAAGAATGCAACATCAAAGAAAAGCAAAAATCCGCTAATTCAGCTTGTGAAGAAATTGCAGAATTTGTATGCGGAGTTTGTGAAATTCTACCATGCGGATCCGTTAGCGCGCGCCAGGGATCTATACAACCGCATTGACAATGCGGTGGAGCCCGAGGGGTTTGACGGCGAATGGTCAAGAGACGTTCCCCCTTCACCAAACGATATGGTCAGACGCCCCATTAGAATTGGCGTTGCAACGTTTGGTATCTTTTTCGGAACGTTTTTCATCTGGGCGATTTCGGCGCAATTGAGCAGCGCGGCCATCGCACTTGGAATCGTCACGGTCAATACCAACCGAAAAGAAGTCCAGCACCTTGAAGGCGGAATCGTTAAGAACATTCTGATTTCGGAAGGCAGCCGCGTACGAGAAGGCGACGTTCTCCTGCGCCTTGACGACACCAGCACAAGCGCGGGAGTCGATCTCATTCTTGGCCAATATCGCTCGATCCTCGCTCAAGTCGCCAGCCTCACCGCGGAGCAGCAAGATTCAGATCGACCCAAATATCCCGAAGAGCTTATTGACTATTACGACGAACAGGAAGTTCAGGAAATCATTGAAAGCCAGAACAACCTTTTCGTGAGTCGCCGACAGTCGCTGCAGGGTCAAATCGACGTCCTGCAGCAACAAGTCAAGCAATTCGAAGAGGAAATTACGGGACTGGAAGCTCAAAGGGCCTCGGAGGCGACGCAGCTAAATCTCATCCGGGAAGAGATCGTTGGCGTCCAAGAACTATTCGACAAAGGCCTTGAACGCAAACCCCGTCTGCTCGCACTTCAACGCCAATTGACGGAGATCGAGGGCCGTGTCGGCCAATATCAAGCCGAAATCGCCCGCGCCAAGCAGAGCATGCTGGAAAACGAGCTCAACATTCGTGACCTGATCAACCGCAACAAGACAAGCATTGCCGAGCAGCTTCGCGAAGCAGAAACCGAACGCGCCGATTTAGCAGAACGCCTACGGGCGCTCGAGAACCAGCAGGAGCGCACGGAAATCGTCGCGCCGCGGTCCGACATCGTCGTTAATCTCACACAACACACAATCGGCGGCGTTATTCAACCGGGGCAAACCGTCCTGGAGATCGTGCCGATCGAAGATACGCTCATTGTGGAAGCGCGCGTCAATCCGCGTGACATTGACGTCGTCCATGCCGGATTGCCCGCTCAAGTCGTTTTGACCGCCTACAACACACGCCAGACGCCCTATCTCGACGCAACCGTGCGGCGCGTGTCTGCGGACATTTTTCGCGACAAGGTTACAGGAGAGAATTATTACCAAGCCCGGGTGGAAGTTGATCTGACAAAACTCGAGGAGTTTCTGGAAATCGCTCTTTATCCGGGAATGCCGGTCGAGGTCATGATCGTTACCGGCAATCGTACTGCATGGAGTTATTTGACGGCGCCATTCAATAGCACGTTGAGAAAAGGCGTGCGGGAACTCTAGAAGGGCGGTGCATCGAGCGGCCCTAGGCTACATTTGCGGGTGCATTTTCCCGTTCGAGTTCGTCGTGAAGCTCTAGAAAATCCCCCGGCGACATAATCATCGTGTAGTTTTTTTGCTTCCGGCGGACGAGTATTTTGTTTCGATTTACCTCGGCTTGCTTGACGTCCTGCTCGATCTGTTCGGCGGGCGCCCGGCACAAGCATGTCGCCAGGTCTACAAAGTCAAACGGTCTATCCAATGTATACCGGATCCAAAGATCCCATGCAGCACTGACAGTGAGATCCGTATCGAATCCGCCGCGCTCGTCGTAGCATGACCGCCGAAACACAACCGACGTCATGAGAATGTAGTCGGTCGTCCACAGTAAAGGCCGGGAGAACGCGCGCGTCGCAAGAGTACGACGCTGCCGCTCGACATAGATCAAAGGATCCGCCGACTCCACATCGGTCGCCACTTCCATACACGATGAGTACACTCCAACCGCCTTACTGTCGCTTTCTAATGAGGTGACGAGACGTTCTACATGATCTGCAAAAAACAAATTGTCGTCTTCAATTACCGCCAAATACTCGCCGGTCGCCTCTTCCAGACCGGCGTTAAAAGATTCGCTGACACCAGACTTAGCACTTTGAACAAATTTGAGTCTGGTCGGATCGCCCAGCAGCTCCGCCGGCACGACTGCCTTGGCAAACCCAGAAGTCCCATCTTCTGCCACGATAATTTCAAAATTTGTGTACGTTTGATTGGCAAGGCTTCGAACGCACTCGGCCAGCAATCCTTCCCGGCCTTTTTCGGTCCGCACTACAATGCTAACGCGCGGCAGAACCGCGTCTGGGACGAACCTCGAAGCCGGATTGCCGCCCGGGCGAAGAAAATCATACCCCCAACCGGCGAGGGGAAAGACCCGTGAAGACCGTTTTCGGCTAAGTAAGAAATGCGGGGTGTGCCGAGCAAACTTCATGCAAAGGGCAAAGATCGATAGTTTACCCTTGCGCTCGCTTGCCGGGATCTTGAAGAGTGACAATAGCATTGTCGGAATAGCAAGACGCTGGCGCGTCGTCCCGTATCTCAAGCGCATAAAGAGATTAGATAACGCAGCCTCATAGCTGACGGTTGGTGCATCTTTCTTCGGCGAAGCATCGAGACTGCGCCAGTAGGACGCGTTAGGACAATAAAGGAGACGATATCCCGAGTCCCTTAAGCGATACGACAGCTCGACGTCCGTCCCGATCCAAGGCGCATTGGTTTCAAACCCGCCGACCCGTTCATATGCAGATCTACGAATGAGCGTACATGTCGCATGAGCCCAACTTGTTTCCAGACTGACCGGCGAATAAATCTTGTTCGACTCCACCGGCAACTGGCGAAGTTCCCACATCGCGACGTCGTCCGACGCGATCGTGGCTGTTTGAACGGCGCCGGAAATGGCGTGCCTGTCAAATTGCACGTCGGGCGAAACCAAAAAAATGTAATTCTCAGTCGATTTCGTAATGTTGGCGTCATGGGCCACGCCCGGTCCAGCTTCAGGCAACTGAATGAGTTCAAACGCTGCCGCCTTACTCTTATGGTTAGATTTGAACCGCTTTAGGTCTGACCAGGTCGTATCGGTTGATCCGCGGTCGCAAACATGGATCGCAATCTTATTGAGTGGATAGGACTGGCGCTCCAGAGATTTAAAGAATGGAGTTAATACAGACGCGGAATTGAGCGTCGTTAGTGAAATCAAAACTGTCGGTCGATCGGCTTCAGCTTTATCTGCCACATCATAGAAATTCGCTGAAGCGCCGTTGACCCCAACCTGATCTTGAGAATTTGCAAACACCCCTATGGCCTCATCTCTAAGTGTTTAACTTTGATCACTGGAACTGCGTGGCGCGCTTACTATGGCCACGACTGACTTTCTGGGCTCAAGCCGTCAAGCTTTGCCGGTTTGGTGTGCGTTAGCGTCGAACAGCCAGCGCCATTCAAGATGTCGAGAAATCTACCAGAGAATTCAAGTACAGAATAAACACGGATAGGTGATTGAAAGCAATGAATTGAATTAAATTGAGGGCAATTTTCGGACCGCCTCCTAATTTGGGACAACAGTTGGCTAGCCAATAGTTCCGCCGCAGGACACCTTATGAAATTTCCTAGGACTTCCGGCCATCTGAATGATCGTTACCGGCTTGGTGGCGAATTTCACTCCCTATCTTTTGCGATTCTTTGGGTGACGTTTCAACCAGACGGGAATATTCGCTCATAACCAGATCGGGCGTGTCTTGCAGCAAAAGCTCACCGTTGTCCAATAGGATGGCCCGATCACAGAGATCCGTTATTGCGCTCTTGCTGTGGGACACAAAAAGAATTGTGGCCCCTTGATTCCGTATCTCCTTTAGGCGGCCGTTGCATTTTTCCTGAAAAGCCTGGTCACCTACCGCAAGGGCTTCATCGATTACGAGAATGTCAGGCTCGACCATGATCGCAGCGGAAAATGCAAGCCTCATCTTCATGCCGCTTGAATAGGTGCGCACAGGTTGGCTGATTAAGTCGCCTATTTCGGAAAATTCTATGATTTGGTCGATCTGTGCTTCAATTTCTCTTCTGCCCTTACCCATCACCGCGCCATAAAGTTCGGCGTTCTCGCGCCCTGTAAATTCGCCATCGAACGCGGAACCTATTTCCAACAACCCCGTAATCACACCCCTCTTTGTCACGACACCGCTAGTCTGAAAAGCAGTGCCGACAATGATGTTCAGAAGCGTCGATTTACCTGATCCGTTTCGTCCGACAATGCCAACGGTTTCGCCGCGGTACACGTCAAATGAAACATCGTTGAGCGCGTGGACGACGCCGGAATGCTTCCGATTGGGTAGTACAAAATCAATTAAGCGGCCTGCAGGTGACGGAGACACTGGATAACTCTTCGTCAAGTCCTGAACTGAAATTGCAATCTCAGAGGACATCTGCAAAGCCGCGACGAAGCCGTTGAAAGACAAAGTAGCCGAGGTAGAAAACCACGAAGGATATGAGGGCATACTTTCCAAGTCCCACCCAGTCAAGCATCTGCTGCTCCATAACTAGGCGCCGGGTTTGCGAAACCGGAAAGGTAATGGGATTGATGTACATGAATGCGCGATATTCCTCTGGCACATCTTCAAGACTGTAAAAGATTGGGCCCAAAAACAGCATGGACATCACGAGCAAGCTCGTGAATTGCCCCAGATCTCTCAAATATACGCCGATCGAGCTGACCAGCCACATCACGCCGCACCAAAGAACAACCAAAGGAATCAAGAGCAAAACGATCAACAATGACAGCCAAGAAAAACCAACTCCTCCGTACAGCAAGGTAAGAGTAAGCAATACAAAAGTTACGGCAAATGGCAGCAATGACGCGCCGACCGCCACGAACGCAAATGTCTCCAAGGGAAAGACCAAGCGCTTCACATAGCCCCGCCGGCCCAAAATTAAGGTGGGAGCCCGTTGCAACACTTCAGACGAGAAGAAAAAGAATATGAGGCCGCAAAACAGAAATACGGCAGTGTTCAAATTGGGGGTTAATCCCTCAAGTTCAACCGGCGCAATCCTGCCTTGAAGAATTATGCCCCGTACAAAAACAAAGGCGATCAGCAATAGAACGGGCCTAAGCACCAGCCACGCAATTCCGATGAGCGTTCCTCTATAACGGCTCCCCCAATTTCGCTTGACCAATTGTGTGATGAGAAAATGGTGCTTTTGAAGAGATCGAAATGGAGATACCACCGAGCCGACAGGGCCCACTCCTCCAACTCGCGCTGTGTCTGTCATATGATGACTTTAGCCTGGCTCAGTCAATTGATCAGTCTTCAAAGATATATCGTTGGTATAAACCTTTATCGAAGACCCATTGGAATTTTTGATAGATCGCTTCTTCGACTGCCGGTGTCATATACTGATCGAAATGATCATGCTCTGTTGCGTTTCTTTTGGGCAAGCGACCGACCTTTATTCCTAGGTCTGCCATAACAGCCGCGTAATCTTCATCAAGTGATTCGTGTTTCAATATTCTTAGCGTGTCGGGAAACTTTCCATCCACTTCAAAATATTTGTGAATGAATGGAGTTGAGCGGCCATGGTACGGGCTGTCAATTGCAAATTTTTCAAAATCATTTGTCATGGCGAGATCTTGTGCGGGTCCTTTGTCCCAAGCATGGCCTTTTCGAAGATAAAAGAACCGGGATACCTCCAGTTCGTACGGACTACGAATACAGGCCATAATAATTGTTGGCGTGATGCCAAGATCTTTTGACAGCTCCAGCGACTCGGAAAGAAACTCGTGGCGCTTTCCAGGTTTGACCTCAACGCCGGCCGGCACGCGCTCAGCGTCCCCTTCAGGGACAAAATTGTAAACCGGTTTGGGCAGGCACTTCAGTAGGGAGTGTGAAATTGACATCCCACCGGTTTTCGGAACATGGACAAAGAGCAGTGAATCATTACAAATCATGGCCACTTGGTAGCTAAGGTGAAGAGCTTCGTCAACCAAGAGCCCCCTCGGGCGGCAATAAGGAAATTGACGACTTACCAGGCACAAGTCGTGTCCCTGGGGACACACCACCGAAAGTAATTGCGGCGATTGTGCTTGGTGGGCGGAAATTGATCGGTAGAGTAGCCGCCGCAAGCAGTACCACATGATCAACTGAGCGAATCACCAAATGCAAAACATTCGACACGCGGCTGTATCCGTTTTGTAAGGACCTGCTAGCGATGCCATGGCTTAACCACATGCAAGTCCGTAACCTTCATCCTCGAGAACACCAATTCTACTTAATTCTCGGACTCTGCCTTCTTTTGATCCAGTTCGCACTTTACTTTGCCGATCATGATATTCAGTTTTACTGGTCAGATTCTCGCTACTACATGTTTTCCATCCTTGACGAAAAGATCCCACGCAGCCGGCCCGTGTTTTATGGATTTGTGATCTGGCTTCTTACGGATGTCACATCAAATCTCGCCGCAATCGTTGTATTTCAAATATTGGTCTTCTGTGCGACATGCATGCTGTTTGCTATTATCCTTCGTCGACATTTTTCTAAGTCACATATTGTTGTATTTGCCGTCACACTAATCGCGAGTCTATTGCCGGTCCATATGATCTGGACCCGCTATGTGATGACCGAAACGATATTCTTGCTATTGCTGACGCTGTTTGTCTTAGTTTCACTTGAATTCATAAAATCTGAAAGAATTTCAGCGCTTGTCTTGGCACATGTTGTTGGCGGAATCGCCATCGGCTTTCGCTGGACGATCGTACCGGCAGCAATTTGTATCCCCATTGCCCTACCAATATTGAAATGGTTGCATGAGTCATTGAACGGGTCCGAAAACCCAACGCCTGGTCGATCTCACCGAACGATTTGGACGGGAAGGAAAGCGATGCTTTTCTTCGCACTGTCTCTTGCGTTATCGACTGTCGTGCATACCACCTATCAGTATACGAACTCGCGGATTGTAATCGGTAACTTTGACAGGCCTGCCTATTCCTATAGGAACGGACTCTTTCTATTGGGTTTCTTGTCGCCAATCGTTAAGAAAGTAGATATTCCACACTATGTCGACGCGGACTTTTTGTGGGACGCCGTTAAGATCGATTGGGCGGACCGGCATCGGCGAGAGCGTCATCGATGGGACGGTCGGGGAATTGTCAGGCAGCTGCAATACTATGTGTTGAACCACCCCGACTTAGATCGATCCGCCAATGAAGTTGCGCAGGAAATCGGAATTAACGCGCTCTTGCGTGAACCCTCAGCGTTTGTCCGACTAGGCTATCTAACCTTGACTGATTTTTGGAACGAACCGCTATTTGAAAGCCATATCCGGCATGATTTGGTTATTAGATGGGGTGCCAACTTTCCACAGCAAGACTTCATCGACAAAGTTCAACAAATCTTCGGCTACGACGTAACCAGACAACAAAACAACGTCACGCCCTTGAAGTCGTATTTCTTGGTGCTCCAGGACTATATCACATTAATCAGTTTATCGTTCTTGATCGTTCCTTTCGTCCTGGCTTTGCATGAACGGCGCACTTGGGTCTATTTTTCTATCGTCTCATTGCTTTTGGCTTTCTTTGGTGCGTCATCGATTGCGCTAACGTCGTGGCCAAATGCACGCTATATGCAAGCTGTCAGCTGGCTCTGCGTCTTGGTCGTGGCATCATTTTCGCCGGAATGGTCGCGGGTAAGAGTCTTAACTTCGCGACTCGTTCACATCAAAGAATTATTTGTACCGCCCATGGGACACAGATCGTGAAGGCGGATACAAATTCCTACTCCGGAGTTGATCAGCTTCGGGCGATGGTGGAAGCCCAAAACTACAACGCCTCTCTTCTTCAGCTGGTAACCGGATCGTGCAAGCGCGAAGACCGGCTGCTCGACTACGGTGCTGGCACAGGATTTTTCGCTAAACAACTTCTTGGCATGGGCTATCAAGTTGACTGCGTGGAGCCCGATGCGACTCTTGCCGGGGAACTTGTCAAGGCAGGGTTTACTGTCCTGCCGTCGCTTGGCTCGGAGAACCGGCACAGCTATGACACCATTTATAGTTTCAATGTTCTGGAACACATTGACGACGATCTGGAAGCATTGCGCAGCATGGAGGCCGCAATAGAGCCCGGCGGTCAGCTTATTTTATATGTCCCGGCGTTTCAGATCTTGTTCAGCAGCATGGACCGCTTGGTCGGGCATCGACGCCGCTACCGATTGAAGGAGCTGAAAGAAAAGGTACAAAGCGCCGGCTTCGACGTTGACCGGGCTACCTATACCGACTCATTCGGATTTCTAGTAGCGCTACTTTATCGGGTTGCCGACCCCGGCAACGGTGCAATCAACGTAAGACTTTTGAGGATCTACGATCGATTTATTTTTCCCCTCAGCAAAGTGCTGGACCTGATATGCCACAATTTTTTTGGAAAAAACATCACGATCCGCGCAACACGTAAAGGCAGCTAGGTGCTTGCTTCGTTGCCGCGTCGATTGAATGACCTAGCTAGGTTTGCAAAATATTGAGCGCGGTCACGATCAACTCGAAAACTCGCGACAAAAATGATCATGAAAACCCAGCTCACCGACTGCAAATACCTGACATTGGGTCCTTCGGCAAAGATAAATAGCGTTAGATTTAAGTACAGCAGTATGCCGCAGAGCGTAAACATATATAGCCAAGTCTTGCGGTCGTGCAAAGCTAGCGAGATCGGAATCAATATAAAGCCGAAGGCCAATAATTGAGCGTAGGGCAACGTGGCCAGGTAGGCCGATTTGAGAAACGTCAGCTCGGTTGCCTTTGGATTTATATATAGGTGGAAATTCTCGAGCATGAAATTCTCGGTCCAATCGTCAGGCGTGCGGTTAAGACCGAGATCCCTCTCGACGGTGTCCCTGACAAGTTCAGTATTCCAATAGTCAAAAAGTGTGCTGATACCCAAGTAAAGAAACTTTTTGGGGTTCTGTCGTATTGCCCTTGTTGCGATGATCCGCGCTGCGCGATCGGCGGACATACCAGGCGGAGCGGCGTCAATAACGGCAAGCCTTGTTTGCACGATGAGGCCGTTAGGACTCCATCGGTGATAAATTCGATTTTGCCGATCTTCAGTATTTTTGCCCAAGCCCGCGAGGATCTCATTGCCGTCAATGGATTTTAGAAAATGTTCGGGTTCGACAAGGGGCGCCACGAAACCCAATAGAAAATATCCACTGCCGTATGAATAGGCAGGCCCAAAGGGAAATCCGTTTTGATAAGCCTCTGGGGAACGTTGTTCGCGATCTTGCGATAAGCGCGCGTTTAACTCATAGGCATAGTAAGTTTGATACCAGCCGTGAAGAGACAGCAGGAGGGCCAGGGAGATAACCATGTGAGTCATGAAGCGTCCAACATTGCCGCGCGCGCTCTTCATCAGGCCTCCCATATCTGGCCCGGCTTCCTGCCAAAGGCAGGCTGCATAATAAAATATGGGCAGAATGAGTGGAACGATAATTGCCGGCGGAATCATGATTGATCGAAACGCGATACCCAAAATACCGGCGATATGAAGTAAAAGGAGAAGATAAAGTCGTCCGCTTCTCAAATATTCCAAAGAAAAAAGAATAAACAAACTAAAGAGGAACAACGCGGCGCTTTCGGTCATGACATAGCGTGTCCAAATCATGTGCAATGGCAACAACGTGGCAATCAACGTTACAGACAAGACAAGCCGGTCACTGATCTTGAAATATTCTCTAAGAATGACCGCGAATATGAGCGATGACAGACAAAAAAGAAGAATTTGAAAGCCGACTAAGGACGCCAAGTTTTGAGAAGACTGAGTGATAAATCGGATCACCAGCCCATAAAAGAAAGAGCGATCCTGAGGAATATATTTCAGAACGGCCGTGGACAGGTATGAAATGGAATCATCCAAAAAGATTTGTACACGGGAATCCACGGCATAGAGCACGACATGCAAGCAGATTATTCCCGTGAATAGACCGAGATAGAATCTCAACGTCTTCGTCGCCAAGGATGCACCCCCGTCACGTGGCATTAGAGTGAGACACTTGGCGGCTCATGCAATTGATCAAGAATTGAATCAGTCTCCGCACTTAGCTCGATCATTTCGTCAAGAGAAGTGAATCTCGGAAACGGGCAAAGTGTGATGTATAGAGCGCTGAGCTGCACGTCACCGCAATCATGGTTGACCGTCGCGAGTTGGCGATGCTGTGTCGCTGATCCCCGCCAGCCTGAGGTAGTTGAGATATTTTATTTCGCGCCGACCGCGGCTGACGGTGTCCAAGATAAGGCCACAGGTCAAGCTCAAGAAAGCGAGAACGACGAGGCCCATGGCTAATACCGCCGTTGGGAGTCTTGGGACAAGCCCGTCTTCCAAGAAAGTTTGCAGAATGGGCCATGCCAAAACCACCGCCATCGCAGCAAGCAAAATACTAATAAGCGAAAAAAACATGAGCGGGCGTTCATCACGCACAAGATTGAATATGGTTCTCAGAATTCGGAAGCCGTCTCGAACTGTATTGAGCTTGCTGCTGGAACCGCTGGGCCGCTCCTTATACGGAACTGCCATCTCGCTAACCGGCATTTGCAGCTCAAGTGCATGAACAGTTATCTCAGTTTCGATCTCAAAGCCCCGGGAGCGCACCGGAAACGATTTGACAAAGCGCCGCGAGAATGCCCGATAGCCAGATAGCATATCTGAAATGCTGTCTTCAAAGATCGTTCTCACCATAAATGTGAGAAGCCAATTGCCGAAGCGATGGCCCAACCGATACGCCGCAGCTTCATCACTATCCCTCGCCGCATTCACCATATCGAGTTCGCCGACAATCAACGTGCCTACGAGCAGCGGCGCGTATGACGCATCATATGTGTCGTCGCCGTCCACGAGCACATAAATGTCGGCTTCGACCGACGCAAACATGCGGCGCACGACATGCCCTTTGCCCTGCCGACCTTCTTGCTTCACATTCGCACCGTTGCGCCCGGCGATTTCGACGGTCTCATCGGTTGAATTGTTGTCAAAAACAAAAATCTCGGCGCGGGGAAGCGCCGCCCTGAAATCACTCACGACTTTACCGATCGTTGCTTCCTCGTTGTAGCAAGGAATCAAAACGGCGACGCGAAAGTCATCGGCTGCACTCTTTGGTGACATCCGATCTTCTAAGTTGACAGCTTCCACCATGCTTCGTACGCGAATTGAATTTAATTGCGACTAATCTAACCCCAATTTGTCCGGTTGCTCAAATTCCTTAACGCCTTATCTGACGAAGTTTCTACTACTAAATACTAAGCTTCTTAAAAATTCTCTCAGGGATGGTCCGGATGATCGTCATGACCAGCAGCCAGAAGGACGGGTAATAACCGCTCTCTTTGCCCTTTGCCGCCCATCTCAGACTCGCTCGGGCGCAATCTTGGGGGCTCGCAACCAAAAAAAGGCCGGGCAGCCCCCATGTCATTGATGTGTCGATAAACCCTGGTTTGACCGTCGTGACGCTCACGCCAGAGCGCCAGAGCCTGGCCCGCAATCCCTGAAGATATGTGTGAACGCCAGCCTTGGCTGAACCGTAAACGTAATTCTTGAGCCGGCCGCGATCGCCCGCGACGGAGCCCAATACAATAATATTTCCTGTCTTCTGCTCCTCAAAGAGGGGAGCAAAATGATGCAAGACAGATACGACACCCGTGTAAGTCGCAGTTACGACCTCCATGCCTAAAGTCACGTCTTGATCAATATCGGATTGCTCGGGCATGAGCCCAAATGCCACAAACACATTGATCGGCTGCTCGCACGCCGTTCGGCACATCTGCACGAAGGCAGCATGCGTCGATAGATTTGTGGCATCAAAAATCGTGTGTTGGGCTTTTATGCCATACCGAATGGCCAAATCCGTCGCCGATCGCTCAAGATCGTCACGCTCTCGGCCCGCCAAGAGCACCGCAGAACCCGTACGCGCCACTTCATGCGCAAACGCCTTAGCAATCGTGGATGACGCACCAAATATGACCCACGTGCCGCTCGCCATCACGTTGCCCGAATGCCCAATCTGCGACTCATGTCGGACGCCATGACACCTTTAGGATCAATATCCTCCAAGATGGTTCGGAAATCTTTCGCCCTCGGATACATTTCGGCAAATCCGTCCGCCGACAGACAAGAATCTTTCGCCAGGTAGATCCGCCCGCCATGGTCTCGTACGATGGTTTCAAGTCGACCCAGCACCTCCACCACACCAGGATTTTTCGGAAAATCGAACGCCAAAGTGAATCCCTTGATTGGAAACGAAAGATGTCCGATGCCAGAATCGCCCAACGTCTTCAGGACTGCGAGAAACGAAGCCGCATGTGACTTGGTGACCTCCTCCAATAACTTGCGTAAACCGTCACGGGACTGCTCTAACGGCAGAACGCACTGGAATTGGAAAAAGCCGCGCCTGCCGTATATTCGGTTCCATTCAAGAATGGCGTCCAAAGGATAGAGAAAAATATTGTAGGGGAGTTGTCGCTCCCGTCCCTGCTTCGGAATATGCCGAAAATAGATCTCGTTGAACGCCTTCACGGACCAGCTACTGACGGCAAATTTGGGAAAATCGAACGGCACGCTTCGGCGCTTTCTAGATTTATGTTTCAGTGTCGAGGGAATCGGCCGCGCGACTTCAAGTATGCCGCGCCCGAGCGCCGCGCCGCGCGCCAATCCGTCGATCCAGCCAACCGAATAGATCATTTCATCAGCAGTCAGTTCGGAAAAGGCGTCCACAAAGTGATCAAGATCCGGAATTCGTTGCTCTTTACTGAGAACAAATGCTGATGGGACGCGAATGAGTTTGAAGCAAACGGCGGTGATTAAACCTGTTAGACCAATGCCGCCAATTGTTGCTTCGAAAAGTGAACGATTATCTTTCGGTGATGCGCGCACGATGTCGCCATTTGGCAACAATAACTCAAGCCACTTGACATGATCCCCAAAGCTGCCCACGAAATCATGATTTTTGCCATGAATATCGTTAGCAACGGCCCCGCCGATCGTCACGATAGCCGTTCCTGGCGAAGTCGGCGCCATATACCCTTTGGGCAGAAACACATCGAGCAAATCTTTAAACGTAACACCAGGCTCAACAATCAATTCCTCCGTCTCGGCATCGAAACTAATGAAGCGATTAAGCCGGGTTGTCAAAATGGCCTGGCCGTTTTCATTAAGGGCGGTATCGCCGTAGCTACGTCCACCACCAAATGCGATCACACCATTGTCGCCAACATCGTCCAGCGATCTAACGAATTCGCCATAGCGTTCGGGTCTGGCTAGACGCACTTCGCTGATCCGATTGCGGCCCCAACCGGTCAACTGAGACGTCTTCCACCTCATGACAAACCTATCGTGCTAGAAACCGGCAGAACAATCACCTTGGTTGACCAATTGACCCGTGAGGCCGAGCTGCTGAAGCCTTCGAGCTGGCGCGTGGGCGAGATTCCCCGACGCGGACCTACGCTATCCAACTTGTTGAATCGACGACTCTCAAAAGTTATCTGAGGCTTTGAATCACAAGTCAACCAGGTCACTGAGAGCCACACTGGACTTCCGATCTGTTCTATTCAGGCAAGTCTCGCGCCACCCGGATTCCGGTATTAGAGATTTTGTAGCCAACCGTATTCCATCTACGATTGGAACTGCGTGCGGACGATCTGACCGTATCCCATGCTCCGCCGCGCGACACGCGCCGCTCGCAGTCACCGGATCGCCATGCGCGCCCATCTGCCGGCGCACCGGCAAATGAGTCGTTCCAGCAATCCTCAACCCATTCCCAGACGTTGCCGTGAATATCGAATAGGCCAAATCCATTGGGCAAATACGATCCTACGGGACTTGTTGTCTCTCCATAGCCGTCATCGCAGCCCGTCGCCGCCCAACGGGCGCGCATGCTCCGGTCTGCAACATTTCCAAAGCGGCAAATATCTTGGTAGCGATTTCCAAAATGAAATTGCGTCGCGGCGCCGCCTCTTGCGGCGTACTCCCATTCGGCTTCGCTCAACAGGCGATAGGGCTCGCCCGTGAGCTGTCTGAGCCAGTCGACATAAGCATGCGCGTCAGGCCAACCAACACAGACGACAGGATGGGCATCGGATGTATCGTAACCGGGATCTTTCCAACTTCGATCTTCTCGCTCAACCCATTTACTTGCCCATTCGCCGCCCTCCCAAGCCCGGCACGGACCGGACGCGACATTGGGATTCGACTTCACAAAATGTTGGAATTGATTGATGGTAATTTCATACTTGGAGACGGCAAATGAGTAAGAAATCTCGACCGCATGACGCGGCCCCTCGTCTTCGTCGCGGGAGGCTTCAGCCTTAGGGGACCCCATGGTAAAAGAACCGGCGGGAAGAACGATCATTTCCGGACAGTCGTCGCAATCTCGAAATTGGATCCCCGGCTCAAACGCAGAGTCCGCGGACCGGGCCGCATCCTCCTCGGTCAGACCCGCGCTTGCTGCAAATGCGGCTACGAAGGCAAAAACTGAGCGGGCCATTCGGATGTGCCGAGCTGAACGTTTCTTTGGAAATAGGCTCATCGCTCCCAACTCGCGTCTGTTTTGCTCGACCGGCCGTTACGAGACCAACCTACACAATTGTTAAGGAGACCGCACTTGGGGATTATGAAGTCATTCGAGCAGCGATGGCACAAAGAAACACGGTTCGCACGCTTTCTTGCTATTTGTGTCCTTTTCATTGTTGCCGGCTGTGGCGAAGGAAACAATACGCGTCATCCTAATTTTGTCGTCTTTCTGGCGGACGATCTAGGGCTCGATTGGGCTCCGTGTTACGGCGATCTTGTATCCATGCCCAACTTGCGAGCCTTGTGCGAAACCGGTTTAACATTTGACACGGTGTGGGCCAACCCGAGCTGTACGGCGAGCAGAGCGTCTATTCTCACCGGCCGTTATACCATGCGCCATCGTGCCGGTGCGGTACGAAACGAACCCGGCATCGAGACCCGACGTCTGCGCCACCGAGAAGTGATAATTCCTGAAGCACTGAGTCGAATTCAGGGTGCCAATTATACGAACGCCGCCATCGGCAAATGGCATCTCGCTGACCGTCTCAACGGCGGCACCAGAAGCGCAGTCACCTCAGCGTTCCAACATTATGTTGGGACATCAAGTTTTAACTATTTTGAATATCCGAAGAATGTCGACGGCGCGATCGTCGGGAGCGAAACGAAGTATAAAACGACCGCGATTGTCGATGACGCCATCGAATGGATTTGAAATCAGGACGCCGAAAATCCTTGGTTCCTATGGGTTGGATTTTATAACCCGCACCTGCCTTATCACTTGCCGCCAAGAGAACTCCATGAGTTCGATGAACTCGAAGATCGTCTTTACGATCGCAACAATCCGAACGCCACCCACGAATTGCCGGAACGAGCCTTGGTGCGTTTTCCTGAGGCGCGGCCTTATTTCGCTGCCATGCTGCAGGCCCTCGATACGGAAATTGGTCGGCTCATCACTCATATCGAAGAAGACGTCGACCGGGACACATACATAATATTTTTGAGCGACAATGGAACGTCGGGCGAAGTGGCAATGAGCGAGCGCCCCCAGTACCGTTTCAAAGGAACGGTATACGAAGACGGCATTCGGGTGCCGCTTGTCATTAGCGGGCCAAAGATTGAGCATCCCGGCCGGCGCGTCGACGAGCTGGTCAATATCACGGACCTTTACTCGACCATTGTCGAGCTCGCAGGAGGGCAAAAAACCTTGGACAATATGCGGATCCAACGCGATTCGAGAAGTCTGACGCCCTACTTTGCCAATGAGAAGCCGATGGCCGGCCGCTCTTGGATCTACGCCGAACGGGGCGCGGAAGCTGATCCCTATGTCCACGCGGTTCGTGGCAAGCGTTACAAACTCATTTTGAGCAAGGACCTGTTGCAACTATTCGATCTCGAAACGGATAAGCATGAAGAAAACAATCTTATGAATAGCTCCATGTCCATGCTCGAACGGAAGTCCGCACGTGAACTCTTTTCCGTTTTCCAGGAATTGTACGACTCAGAAGATGATCCGTTCACCGATGTGGACCCTGGCGAGCTCATAGAACGCTATGGGTGGCTATTTTGCGACAGGGACGGCGATCAGAATTGTGTGGGCAGGCCACGCTAAAGGCGTGAAAGGCTGTCGGCAGCGGTAATGCCGTAATATCTATTACGATAGACAAAAGGAACAAGCTCGATTTCGGTTTCTTCGAGATTGTCGACTGCAAACACAATGAAATTGATGTCGTGCGCGTCCGCATAAGTTGACCAGTCTGCCAAAGTTTCAAGTGATTCGATTTCATCAAGGCGGCGATTCCAAGTCGCGTAATAGTCCGGCCACCACATCGATGTAGCCCCCGACTTCCAATCAACCCATACGGGGCGACGCGACAATGTCGCAAACGCATTTTGACCTGGCGGCGTCAAAAATAATGAATCGGGCGCCGTATTGGTACGCGCCCAGCGCTGCGCTGAGATCCAAGACACTTGATGCCGCGTCAAATTGGACAAAGATCTGGTCTGCGCGAATTTCGAAAGCGAAGCTCCACAAAAAACGATCAGGGTCAGCGCAATTAGAGCCGTCGAAAGACCTGATGTGATTTTGAACACCGGCCGCCAGTGGACTAACGCAAGGCTCAAGACAAATAAGACGGATGCCGCCGCCAACCCCGATCGCAGTTCTGCAGAACTCGGCGCCAGCGCACCGATCACAATGATTAGTGCCGCAATAGCAAACGCATATTCCGCCGGTTCAGGCCACTTCGATCGCGCAAAAAACAGAGCTGTCATTCCATACGCGAGAACGGGAGGCCACAGCGGGTCGAGCGTGTGTGTTCCGGCCGCAAAGCCCAATGTGACAAGCAAAAACGAGAGCACACTGAGCGCCAGCGCGTTCCTCATCTCACGGAGCAATAGGGGAATTGACGCGGCGATCGCAGCGATCAACAGCCAATGCGGCCAATGAATTGCAGCGGCATCAGCCGCAGGCATGTTCATACCCGGATGCAAGAGCACCCGATTGAAAGTAAGCGTATGCAAGCTTAGCAGTGCGAAACTCAATGCAGCGGCAAAGCGCATGCGGCTTGTCGCGTTTTTAGCGTTCGCGTCATTGTCCCAACTTGAGCTTGCCAACACGAGAGGAAGATTTCCCTGGACCAAACCAAACAATATCAAAAGAGAAAATGGTGATGCGCGTCCGCTGTCTTGCGCTGTTGCGGCGCTTTCGGCGAGGCGAGTTAACACAAATATGATTAGTAGAAAAATCAAATAGCCGTCCGACCTTAGCGGATAGAGCAAAAGCAATAGCCGTTCCCCTGTTATAAGCGGGAGTACTAGTCCAAGGACAAAGACAGCACAGAGAGCGACGAACAGTCCGGTCAATACATCGCCACGAACCCGCGATGCAGTTCGACCCGTGGTCCACAAAAGGATGCTGCCAACCGCTACAACAAGAATGACCTTGAAAAGTTGATGGGGTTGAAGAAAAGCGAAATTGTGAAACGGGTAGTAAGCCAATAGGAAATCGCGAAAGTCGTAAGCCGGTCCTTGAACAGCAGCCTCAAAGACCGTTGAGAGAATCCAATAGAGCGTTGGAAAGGCAAGAAGCGCGAACACAGCCGTCATGAGCAATGCCTGGCGGATGAGTTTTTGGGTGCTCAAGTGGCGGCCAGCCCAAAGGCGCGCAACACCCAGTGCAACAGCACTCCAAACACAAACAAAGGCGCTGACGTTGAATCCGAGGCCGAGTGCCGCGGCTGCTAAAAGCCAGTTTTGGCGCAGCGCGAAAAGCCAAGAGGCGAGCACAAATATTGTAACGACGTGGGACTGTCTCAAGTAATCCGGAAAGATCTCGTGACGACCAACCGGCGTCAGCGCCGTTGCAATGAGGCAGAATGGAATCACCGCGACCGCAAGTGCCAATTTCCGCCAATCGGCGCGCGGCTCAAGGGTTCGCACAATCTCAAACAGAAGGCCGAGTATGACGAACCGCGTGATCAGATGCGCGGCAAGAAATACAGCATAAATGTTTCGCTCGGTGACGATTGAGGACATAACGACCCAAAAACCCGAGACATAGTTTTGCAGCGCGCGATGAAATGTATCGTGAGGACCTTCTTGTGAATTGAAGTAATCTAGAACGATAGGGACGTGAAAAATATTGTTGCCCGCAGGAAAATCAAACCCCTGCCAAAAGATCGAAATAATCGCGCTCGCGGCAAATGACAGAGTAAGCGCGAAGATTTCTCCTTTATTAAGGACAGAGTTCGGCGAAATGCTGTCGCCTTTGGCGTGTTCGACCGTCACCGGTGTCAACTCTCACCGGACCGCGCGGCGCCTGCCAGCCTGAGACGCTGCCAATCGGGAGCAAATATCGAAGCGACCACCAAAAAGAAAAGCCAACTCACAGGATGCAAATATCGAACGTTCGGACCTGTAGCCAGCATGACCGCGGAGAACTCAAAGTAAAACAACAATCCACCGATTAAGAATAGATAGATCCACGATTCCCGACGATGGATAACAAGTGCCAGGGGAACAAGAAGAACGGCAATGCTCATATAGGCCGCAAATCGACGCTGTTCGCGCACCCAAGCTTGAAGGGGTGACCATTGCTGGTAACTGGACGTAACATCGAAACCGAACTGCTCGCGCATGTTGGCCGCAAAATTTGGATGCACGTTGCGCTCGATGGCGCCCCAATTCACGGCCAAATCGTGTCTAATTTGCAATCGGAATCTGCGCCGGTCCCAAAAATCGAGCTGAGTTGCCCAAAAAATTTTTGCAACGCCCCAAGGGTTTCGCCGCAAGACATTGTAACCGGTTTGCTGGGCGACTTCATTGGGCGAGAGCAAAATGCTTCGATCCCGTTCAACCGCTTTGATGATTTGCGAGATCAGTCCTTCATTGCTAGCCCAATAGTGCCAATTTCTCATGTTGCGGTCTTTGAGATCAAACTTGGTTGCGTTCAATATCGCCGCGCCATCCACGCCTAAGGGAAAGTCTTCCGCTTCAACCAAAGGTACGAGGTAGGCGATCAGAAACAGGCCGTTCGCATATGAGTAGGACGGCCCAAACGAATAGCGGCCGCGTTTATTTTGATACCATTTATTGTAAGTGGGGCCCTTGCCGTATCGAAATTGTCCGTCGCTCTGGCTATACCAAGCAACAAATTCTTGGGCGTAGTAAGCCCGATAGGAGCCATGCAAAATAAACAAAAGAGCGACCGCCAAAACGGTGTGCGTCAGAAAACGCCGGCCGCTTGAATAAACATTCGTTCTATCGTCGCCGCCAACCCGATTGTCAAACCATGTGGTCTTAATCCATAGCAGCACAGGCAAAATGACCGGGACGATAATGGAAGGCGGAATCATGGCATAACGAAACCCGATGCTCAAAACTGCAATGAACTCCGCCGCAACAAGCCAACGCAGTTTGGCGGACCGCAAATATTCCAAACAGGCGATGACAAAAGCCGTGAGCAAGAACAACGTGACCGTCTCCGTCATCAGATAGCGGGTCCAAATCACATGTAAGGGAAGCGCGCTCGCAATGACCGCAATGAGCAATGCGACGATTGGCGGCGCCTTCAAATACTCTCTCATGATAACCGCCAGGCCGAGTGCCGAAAAAACGTAGAGCAAGATCTGAACTATGACGATCGATGTAAAGTCGTTCGAGAGCGACGTGACAAACCTTAGAAAGTAACCATAGAAAAACGGCCGGTCAGGTGGTATGCCGCCTTCCAAAGCGGTAAAGAGGTATTCATCTGAATCCAACCAATAGAAATGAACGACCGGATCGACGATATAGAGGACAATTTGTATTGCTGCAACGAGAGTAAAGGCTGAGAAGTAGAACAAGCGAACGTCCCGGCAAAGTACGTCATTGGCAACCCGGATCGGTCTAAAGGACCCAAGCACAGCTTCAGAAAGACTCCTCTGCACACTCGTCGCCCTAGCCAATTGCAAGTTTAGTACCCCAAATTGTCCTTGTCCGAACAAACGCAATTCATCATATCTTACGCAGTTCTTTCCGATTTCTGCCATGGCCGACGCGGCCTGGTGCAACGGAGTCACTTGAGAAAGGTTTGCACCAGACACTTGCTAGTGGCAAGCACAACATCAAACAACAAAAAGAAACGTCGATGACGTCGTCCGCCAGTCATTTGGCGGCTGGCGCTATCTGCATGATGGCTTTTGTGAGATAGTCCCGCGATTCCGAGCGACAAGTAAGGCGATCCATGAGTCAATTGCGCTGGTCCTCTCTATCTGACGATGCAACGGTCAGACTGGTTCTGGTCATCGCATTTATCTTGTCGAGGATAATTTTCGCTGCTGCCGGCGTGCGCTTTGATAGCGGCGGCGTCGACTACTATTGGCAATTTCTAGCACCTGACTGGCTGCGAGACGCGTTATTTACAAATCTCTTCTATCTCCACAGTCAACCGCCACTATTCAATTTCTTTGTTGGACTGATTGAGCAGTTTCCGCGCCCGTATTGGACCCCGATTTTTCATGCCGCTTATTTGGCGATCGGGCTAACGATGTGCCTCTTAATCTACCGACTTTGTCGACTCATCCTGTCATTCGGACCGATCGGCGCAGGCGTCGCCGCCTTTGGGTTTTCCGTCAGCTCGCAAGCGATCCTCTATGAGAACTGGTTGTTCTACGTCTATCCCGCAACGCTATTCGTAACGGCGACCACTTATTTCCTTGTGCGGTACAGCCACGACCAAGGAGCCTCTAACCTTTTCGGCGCTGTGGGTGCGGCGGCATTGGCTTCGTTCACGTGGGGTCTGTTTCATCTCGTCTGGTTTTTGGGCCTGGCGGCAATCATCTTCGCAATGTCACGTGCAAATCCGAACGCAAGGCGCGTTGGCCTGTTTTCCATCGTGCTTGCCGGTCTTTTGATTGCCGGCCTCTACTTCAAGAACTATGCGCTCTACGGCTTTTTTGGGCCGAGCTCCTGGCAGGGTATGAATGTCGCCGTCATGACCCATGGACTGCCCCAACGGTCAAAAGGTTATCCCGGACTGGTTAAACGCCTTCTGGATAGAAATGAACTATCGCTAGCTTCGAACTACAAACCGTTCAGCGAGAACGTTCTTGATGACCCTCGGTTTACGCAAAGCCTTCTTTTTACAGACGTCGCGCTGTTATCGAGTCTCAAAAAGCCGGGAGGTCAAGCCAACTACCACCACGAGGCCTATATTGGCTTTTCGAAATTACTGCAGCGTGACGCTTTTGCCGTGATCAGGCATTTTCCAGGAATATATGTTGCGTCTATAGCAACTGGCGCCTTCGATACCTTCTTTCGTCCGTCTTCTGACTATCTGGAGCTGAATCGGGCAAGTAAGAATCGCGAGCGGATCGCATGGTGGGACAAATTCTGCCATCTCTTGCTACTACGCAATATCGGGCAGGCTCAAATTGACAATAGTTTGAAGTCACTTGGCCCTACGGTGAACTGGGGAACCGCCGCCTACGGTCAATTCATTGTCATTTTGTTGGCTCTGGCCTTTGCCTGCGCGCGCGCCGTGGGGGCGATACGAGTCATATTTCGCACTTCTGAGGTCGGCGAAGGCACAGTGTGGATCGCAATTGCCTGGATCATGATGTGGGTTATTGTGGTTCCCTTGGCTGTCAACGGCATTGAAACCAATCGAATTCGGTTCGTGATCGAACCTTTGATCTTTGTCGTTTTCCTTCAAGCGGCACGCGATTGGATCTGGCAGCCGCTACAGCGCAGGCTTGCGGCGCGACCCACATAGCAAAAGATGGCCTAGCCATCTCTCCAGTTGCTTTTGTTTCTCTTGGTCTTGCGCCAGCAATCATCATAGAATTGCAACAAATCACGAACGATCCGGGCAGTGCCGCACTCTGAGAGGCACTGCCGAGAAGGCGCATGACAAAGACCAATCTCACAGTCGGCCTCGCCGACTCCAAAACGGACACTGCGCCTTCCGGCGCGGCTGCGTCGGACAGGGGTATCGAGCTCGCGGTGATCGTTCCGACGTACAATGAACGCGATAATGTTAAGCCGCTAATCGAATTACTCGAGAGCACGCTTCTCGGAATTTCTTGGGAAGTTATTTTTGTCGATGACGATTCACCAGACCAGACGTCGGACCTGTTGCGAGAGATAGGCCGGACCAAGCCCAACGTACGTTGTGTACAGCGGATCGACCGCCGCGGACTATCTTCCGCGGTGATAGAAGGCATGCTCAGCAGCAATGCGCCCTACATAGCCATCATGGACGCCGATCTTCAGCACGATGAACGTTTATTGCCGGACATGTTCGACGCTCTTAAAAACGAAGAGCTCGATCTTGTAGTCGCAAGCCGCTTCGTTCCCGGCGGGGATGCGGGGGGCCTCACTAAAGAGCGGTTATCGATGAGCCAATTCGCCGCGAAAATAAGCCGTATCATTACAAAAGCAAAATTGTCCGACCCCATGAGCGGGTTTTTCATGATTCGCCGTGACGCCTTTGATCAAATCGTCAGAAACCTGTCGGGCCAAGGCTTTAAGATTTTGCTAGATCTGTTCGCTTCCGCCCCGCAGCCACTGCGTTACAAGGAACTGCCCTATCAATTTAAGAAGCGGCTCCACGGCGAAAGCAAGCTCGATACTCTCGTGCTTTGGGAATATTTGCTTTTGGTGATCGATAAGTCGGTCGGCCATATTTTGCCAGTTCGCTTTGTCATGTTCGCGATGGTTGGGGGAACCGGTACCGTATTGCACATGTTTACTCTGTGGCTTGGGCTTCAATCGGCTGGACTATCGTTTTTCTGGTCACAGGTCACCGCGACCGCCATTTCGATGACAAGCAATTTTGTGCTCAACAACTTTCTTACCTATCGGGACATGCGGCTAAGGGGCTGGGGATATCTGCGAGGACTGATTTCGTTTTACCTGGTCGGCAGCGTCGGCGCGATCGCCAACATCGGAATTGCAAACGTAATTTTTGAGTCGAATTACCAGTGGTGGTTTGCCGGAGGTGCCGGCGTAATCGTAGGCGTAGTTTGGAATTACGCGGCGTCGTCCATTTTCACCTGGCGCAAATAACCGGACTGCCGTCAGGGTTTTAGCAGACGCTCGGCCCATCGCGACCGCTAAAGTCACGGAAAGCGTGCGCCTTTTCCAGCCGCGTGCGATTATGACCAGAAGTTGGTATTTTAGCGCCTGGGTTGCTATATCTCGTTCGAGTCGCGTTCGGGGGTGAACAAGAGTGGCCAAAGTTCTAGTTTTAGATGTCTATCCTGACGTTCCGTATCGGGTCTCGAAAGACACGAACGGCGGGTCCGGCACGGCCAACGATTTCGGCGATAGTTTGGTTTGCCAGGCACTGAAACGGGTCGTGCGCTGGATGATCGACTGGCCACCGCTTCACGCCATCTATTCACTGGCTGTTCTGCGCGATCAGGGGCACAACGTCGCTTACGCTCGCAAAGCCCCCGCTGATCTCAGCTCATATGATTTTGTCGTCGTGCCTAGCTCAATTGTTGCCCACGAAACCGAAGTAGAGGCCACAAGAGTATCCGCTAGCTCTGGCGCTAAGGTTTTTGTCATCGGCCCCTTCTCCGCCACCATGCCTCAGCCGTACGTCGATGCTGGCGCCAAAGTCATTTTGGGCGAGCCTGAGATGTATTTTCAGGCCTATGGGCTTGGCGAAGATCGCTTTGACGAGTTGCCCGACATTGTGATCAATGACGCGAAAGTCGAGCTCGACGATTTGCCATATCCAGCTTGGGATATCGTCTTCGAGAATTACCGTCCGAGAAACGGCTTTCTCGCCGGTCGGAAAACCGACACCCTGACGATCTTGGCTAGCCGCGGCTGCCCCTATTCATGCTTCCACTATTGCACTTACCCGCTTCAACAAGGCCGCACGGTTCGCTTGCGCGATCCGGAAAAAGTCGTCGCGGAAATGGTCTATTGGCAGGATAAATTGGGCGTTGACGCCTATTTGTTCCGCGATCCGGTCTTTTCAATCAATCGGAAACACACCATGGCGTTTTGCGATGCCATTGAGAAATCCGGCCGCAAGTTTCGTTTTGCCATCGAAACGCATTTGAAGAATCTCGATGACGAATTGACGGATCGATTGAAGCAAGCCGGTCTTGAAATGGTGTTCGTGGGAATTGAGTCCGTCGATCCTACGGTCTTGACCGAAATGAAACGCTATACGATCGAGCAAGAAGAGCAGATTGCGCGGATTCAGGATCTGCAATCCAAAAATGTAAAGATCAAAGCTGCCTTTATTTTTGGCAGTCCGGCCGACACGGAAGAAAGTTGCATGGCTTCGCTGGAATTCGCGCGCAAAATTTTGCCTGATTTCGCGCAGTTCTGCGTCTTTACACCCTATCCGGGCACGCCCATTTTTCATGAATATAAGGATCTCATTACAGCCGACAATTACGAGAATTACACTCAATGGCATCTAGTCTTCCGCCACAAGAACCTGTCGCCTCAAAAGATTCGGAAATTGGTGGACACGGCCTATCGCCGTTACTACACGAATCCCAAATGGATCGGCCGCTTCGTCAACTCCTCAATCAAACCAAGCCATGCGCGTAGCAATCACGGGTAGCGGCGGATTTCTGGGCTCGGCGATCGCAAGCGCGGTCGAGGCGAAGGGCTGGACTCCTGTCCGCATCTCGCTGCCCCGAGATCTCGCCATCGAGGACCCGAAACTTCCCGCCAACATCATCAAAGATGCGCAGCCCGACGCCTTCGTGCATTGCGCCGTATGCTTAAGGCCGCGGGGCCGACAGGAACTCTTTCTCAACGCTCATATGCCCGCGCGCTTGGCCAAGGCGTTTGTCGATGAACGCTCGTCAAACCGGTTTATTTATCTCAGCAGTTTTAACGTCGTTGTTCCGGCGCTCAATGACCGCTACAGCAACAGCAAGCGGACCGCAGAAGCAGAACTCGAAGATCTTGGCGTCACCATCTTAAGACCAGGCCTCATTTGGGATTGGAACGGGACTGGCATGGCCGAAATGATTATGAAGATCTTAGATATTCCAATCCCGCTCCGAGCCATGTTGGCGCCGGGGCATACCTATCGCCCCATCGATGCACCCGCGCTGACGGAATACATTCTCCAGTTCTTGTACGAAGACAGATCATTGCCGGGACCCGTCGATATTCTGGGTGACAGAGACTATTCGCTTTGGGCTCTTGCCTCTGGCCTGGCCGAAAAACGCGACCGTCTTCTCTTTCCGCTGCCGACAGAGCTTGCCTCAAAATTGTTTCCCCGCTTCATCCGCAACGGTCTTCTATCGCACGAATTGTTGCAGCAATTCATTCCTGTTGATCGCAGCGGCAAAGACGCTTCCGGCACTGCGGTGCGCCCGGTAATTTTGCCGTTTGCACACTGGTCAGACGCAAGCTAGCGACAAAATTGGGGAGGCCTGAACGCCTCAAATGGAGACCCTGAGCAACCGACAATCACAGATTGCAGGTCATACGTGGGCTATTCCGGCTCTGCTGCTGATGGCCAGTGCTTTTTCCATTTCACTGATGGGATTTGAGTTTCCTTATGGCAACAATTCGATTCACGTGCCCATCGTCCTGGACTATGCAGGATCCGATGAAGGGCCTCACGATGCATACCATACGTCACTCAAAAATTATTATTCAGGCTTTTGGATCTTATTGTCGCTCTTCGTCAACGAAGACAATATTTACCAAACATTTCTCGCCTTTCATGTCTTGGCGCGCTTCCTAAATCTTTCAGTTCTCTATCTCATAGTGCGCAACGTCATTCCCAACGGCGATCGAGTCACAGCTGCACTCGGCGTGAGCTGCCTTCCTCTCTTCGGGTTAGCGTTGGGTGTTACGCCGATCGGTTTTCACGGGATCTTCGGCAGCGCGTTATCACACTCGGCATTTGCAACAACATTCCTCCTGCTGTCGTGGTTACTGGCGCTTCGGCAGCAATGGATAGTGGCAGCAATGGCTATGGGCGTTGCTTTTAATCTGAATGCTTTCGTGGGCTTTTGGGGCGCTTTGGTCATAGGTTCTGCAATGCTTTGGCAGGAGCACAAACACTTTTCTTTGGCGACAACGCAACAGGCAGCAGTCATGGCCGTTGGCTTTTCTGTCGTCGCTCTGCCCACAGTCTATTGGATTGGAGCATCACTGATCGATGCTCCAGACGAAGTTGTGACATATGACTTTCGGGAATTCGTCTTAGCCCATTTCCCCGAACACAACTTCGTCCATGTTCAGTATCACAACCTGATTAAGATAATTTTGATGGTCGCCGGCATTGTCTTCTTACTTACGAGCATGTGGCGCTCGCTCGCGAACAGTCAGCGCGATACTCTTGCGGCGTTTCTTGTCGCAATGATTGCCATTTTCATTTTCGGTTGTATACTTCCCTATGTGACCGACAGTCGTTTGCTCTTATTGCTCTATCCTCTTCGTATCGATGGGTTTCTAACCTTTCTTCTGTTTATTTGTGCGCTCAGCTATTTAAGCCTTGCCTTTCAAAACGCGGGCGACACCCCAACCAATGCCTCTCCACATTCCATAATCGCCCTGCTCAGCCTTTCACACGGCAACTTGCCGCTCCTTCTGGCGGCTGGCGCCTTGGATCTTGACGACACTCGGTGGCGCCGCTTCGCAGGAGCTACGTTCCTGGCGTTAGGTGCTTATGTCGCCGTTTATCAAATCTCCCCACTGCATTGGGCCAATGCCAGCACGCCACTTTCAGTCGCAACGACGCTTCAAGCGGGCTGGATCTTCGTTGCCATCTTGTGCTTCAGCACGCCTTGGCTTGTGCGCCATGAAAACGACGCCCCCATACTTGCCGTTCTCTATCCGGCCCTTGCCATTGCCGGTATGTCGTCAGTAACAAACATCGACATAGTCGTATGGCCGCTTACAGCTCTCTTTGTTTTGGCAGGATTTTTCTTCGTCCTACCGAGCTTGGGAGAGGCCATGACTAAACCAATCGCCACTGTCTTCTTCGTCATTATTATTTGGGTATGGTTTGTGATCGGCGCGCTAGAAACTTGGGGACCGACCGCATCCTTAATCGGTTTGGTTGCAGGCAGCGTCTCAACGAATTGGACGAAGCTAGCACCTCGATCTACATCATTCGCCTTTAAGGCGCCGCTAGTTCTCGGGTTTCTTGCAGTTGGAACCTACGCTATCTCCCAATCAATAGCGCAAGGCGGTCTTAGCAAACAAACCCTGCTGCACAACGCTTGGGTTGAGACGCAATCTTGGGCGCGTATCAATTCGGAAGCAGATTCATTATTCTTGACTCCCAAATACTTGAGTGAATTTGCAACACTGTCCCGTCGTCCGGTCTGGGTTGATTGGAAATCGGGAGCCGCGGCAAACTGGCAGCCGGACTATTTTCCGGAATGGCACGCGCGGATGAGTGATGTGCAAAAATTGAAAACTATGGACGAGTGGTTTGGCTACGCCTCGACAAACAATATAGACTACATCGTGTTTAGACTGAGCACACTCACTATCGCGGAAAGAGAATCTTTGGAATTCGTTTATCGCAACCGCGTCTTTGGTATTGTCAAAGCGAAAGGCTGAGTGTGCACTTCTTTTTCGCAACGCCCGACCGGCAAGCACAAACTTTCCTAGTCGTTGCATTCTTGATTTCGCGCGTTGTGTTCTATGCGCTCGGCATCCGGCTAGACACCACCACGCTGTACACCATGTGGCAGATCGTCGATCCGGTGTGGCTTCGAAAAGAACTGATCGAGACGCTCTTCTATCTTCACGGTCAGCCGCCACTATTTAATTTTATTGTTGGATCGGTGGCCAAATTGCCCGAGGCCGCGTGGACGCCGATTTGGAGCGGGTTGTTCGCGGCGCTAGGCCTGGCCCTATGCATTACGATTTACAAATTGTGCCGCATTTTTGCCTTTGGTCTCGGCGCTTCTGCGGCGACCGCCTTTATTTTCGCGATCAGTCCTCAGGCGATATTATTCGAGAATTGGCTTCTCTATACATACCCGACGGCGCTTTTGTTGACGCTTGGCACTTACTTGTCGGTTCGGTATTTGCGCACCGGCTCATCGTCCGTACTGTGGGGCGCGGTTTTTTCATTTACCGCCGTTTGTCTGCTTCGCTCAATGTTTCATTTGGCGTGGCTCATCGTTCTATTCGGAATTATCTGGTGGGCGGCAGCAATAGCTGGACATTCGCGCAAACGCGCCGCGACCGCTCTTCTCACTGGCATTGCAATTGTTGCCAGTATTTATTTTAAAAACTTTCTTTTGTTCGATTCGTTTTCAGCAAGCTCATGGTTTGGCATGACGCTTTTGCAAACTGTTTACTACCAAAGGAGCTGGGATTGGCAGGCTCGCGCGTACGAAGTCGGAAATGCGAAAACAGTCGATCGCTTGCTTGCGCAAGGAAAGCTGTCGGCGGCAGCCCAGTACGGTGCGTTTAGCCAGAAGATCTCCGAAGATGCCATGCTCAAAGCGCAGGTCACACGGCCCGATGTGCGGTTGTTGGCAAGGCCTTTTAAGTCGAAGTCTCGCTATGCGAATTACAATTATGAGCCTTACATTGGCCTATCGCGCTTGTCCCAGCAGGACGCGTTGACTTTACTAAACGAAGACCCAAACATTTATTTGCGCAACCTCTCGTCAAATGTCTATCGGTCATTTCTAAAGCCATCGTTCGACTATATTTTTCTAGTCGATAACGCAAAACACATCATCGCGTGGAACAAAACTTTCTATGCATTGTTGCTCAGAGATTCGTTGTCAGACAACGCCAGTACCAGCCGCGAGCGGGAAGAAAAAGGCATAAAAACAAATCAGCCGTGGCTCGAAGACTGGCATGCCGCCTACTTACTCCCATTCATCGTTGTGATAGCGCTCGGATATGCCGCATTGAGGGGCACAGGGGCTGCCTTTGGCCTTCTGATCGGTGAGGGATCAACAAAACAAATCGAATGGCTCTTGATCGCCTGGATTGTTTTTTGGGCATTCATGCTGCCGGTCATGCTGACCGGTTTTGAAGCGCACCGCATGCGCTTTATGATTGAACCGCTCCTACTGGTGACGTTTTTAGTAGCGGCAAGGGATATCGTCCAGGTCGTACAGCGAAAGTTGAGCTAACGCGACGCAAGACCTTAACTGCTCACTTCTCATTTCTTTGCAATATTGAGTCAAACCGGCCATTTTTTCGGCGCCAATTATCGGAACGCAGTCTCAAAATGTTAACCACTCTTCTAACGGTCGTGAGATCACCATGGACATAATTCTGCGAGTTCGCGCGTCTTTCTTTAATTTGTTGAGGACAGAGCAAATCAGACTCGTTGTCAAAATAGCGTTGGATGTGATGGAGATCAGGCGTTCTGGGTTATCATTCTCGCCAGTTTACCGAGTCTTTTTCCGGTAACCCTATTTGAGGCAGCATCGTGAAATTGAGAAAGCTTTCGTCTCCTGCCATGAGAGATCTCAAATGAACTCGGGCAACTCCGCACTTCCGATGATTGACAGTCCGTCCACGACTAAGCTTCCTCTTCGGACCGAAAAAGCGGATGCAGCTCCGATTTGCGTTGATCTCGACGGGACGCTAGTACGCTCCGACACGCTCATCGAGTTGCTTTTGAAAGCGAGCAGGTCTCAACCTTGGCTGCTGGTCCTATGTCTCTTTTGGATAATGAAGGGCAAAGCCTATCTCAAAGAGAAAATCGCCGAGCACGTCACAATTTCTCCCGAACTTCTGCCTTATAACAGCGAACTCGTCTCGTACCTCAAGGCGCAAAAAGCGACCGGCAGGAAGGTGCTCTTGGTCACCGCCAGCCATCGCAGCTGGGCGGAAAAGATCGCGGATCACGTCGGAATATTCGACGATGTGATCGCAACGGATGGCTCAATTAATTTGAGGGGAGCCAACAAAGCGAACATACTTTGCCAGCGATTCGGTGAGGGGCTTACACCTATGCAGGCAATGATGCGCATGACCTTCAAGTTTGGAGATCGGCGAAATCGGCAATTATCGTGGAAACACCACGGCGTGTCTCTAGGCGCATATCTGTCCCGATCGAGACCGAGATGAAGACAAGCGATAGCAAGTTCCGATTGGTCATTCGCGCCATGCGCGTCTACCAATGGACGAAAAACTTTTTGGTTTTTGTGCCCGTCATGACGGCCGGCGCCTTATTTGACCTATCTGCTCTGGGTAAAGCCGCAATCGCTTTTTATTGTTTCAGCATGATTTCATCGGGCGTCTATCTGTTAAACGACGTCGTTGATCTGGAAGCCGATCGCCTTCACCCCACCAAGAAGAATCGCCCCTTCGCAAGCGGACAACTTCCCGTGACATGGGGCCTGGCTCTCGGGCCTGGCCTCATGGTGATCGGACTGGCAATAAGTTTTGCTGTCGGTGTTTGGCTTTTCAGCGCCTTATTGGCGTATGTCATCGTAACTTCCTTATACTCCGCGTACCTCAAAACTATACCGCTGGTCGACGTCTTCACTCTTGCAGGACTGTATGTACTCAGAATCTTAGCTGGTGGAATCGCAACGGGACACCTTCCGTCCGTTTGGCTTTTGACATTCGCAGGATTGTTCTTCCTCGGCTTGGCGCTGCTAAAGCGGTTTGTCGAGTTTTCAGCAGAGGAATCAAGCGAAAACGAAAAATCAAGACGGGGTTATCAAGCCGAAGATAAGACGCTCTTGTTGGTTATGGGAATGTCGGCGAGTTTCGCTGCCGCGGTTATTTTAGCACTGTATGTTGAATCCAATACGGCGAGTTCAATTTATCAAGTGCCCGTTGCGATTTGGGCGTTTGTGCCTCTTTGCTTGTTTTGGCAATGCCGGGTGTGGCTTGCGGCTGTTCGCGGTGAAGTCCATGACGACCCGATCGTTTATGCCGCCAAAGACAGGTCCTTTTGGATTACGGTCTTGGCTGCCAGCGTTATCTATACGATCGCGGTTGGTGCATTTTCATAAGACGTCTAGACGCTTCTTGCGAAGCGATGTTAATCGCCGCGTTCTAGTATTAGGTCGATCGCGTGACGCTCTTTGTCTCCAGATTCGTCCAATCTTTTCATAGCTCTTAGTTGTATGCCGAAGCCTTAAGGGCCGATTAAGCTCAACTTTCTCAACTGTTTAGGCTTCGAAAGGTGAGCCCAAGGCTCTCGTTAACGTGAATAACAACAAATGTCCGGCGCCGAGTTATACTAATTCAAACGTTGGCGAAAACGGACATTCCGATTAGGAGACTCCTGCGTTTCGGTCACGACTTGCACATGATTGAGATCAAAAAATTATACAAGCAAATTGCGTTGAAAACGCCCGGCGGCGATCGTGGTGTCGCCATTGGCGGGGCTGTTTTCGCATTACTTTTCACTTGGTGGGCATTTTCGGGTGGCGACGAACAAGATGTCGAATATCAGACGGCGATGCTCGAACGCGGATTCTTGAGAAGCGTGGTATCGGCAACGGGAACGTTAGGGGCGCTCGTGACGGTCGAGGTCGGCTCTCAACTTTCCGGTCAAATCAACGAATTGCACGCAGACTTCAATTCTATCGTCCGGGAAGGGCAACTCATCGCGCGCCTTGATCCCGCAACGTTCGAAACCCGTGTGCAGCAAGCCGAAGCGGAAGTCGCCATCGCGATCGCTGGCGTGGCACAGGCCGAGGCATCCGTCGCCGAATCCCGTGCTGCCCTATCGGAGGCAGAACTCAATCTCAATCGTCAAAAGCAATTGCGCGAGCGCGGTGCGGCCTCGGAACAACAATTTGATACGGCGCAAGCCGAGTTCGATAAGGCCGGGGCGCGATTAGCTTCCGCAGAAGCCCAAGTGGTCAATGCCAAAGCCCAAGTCAAGCAACGGGAAGCCTCGCTCGAGACTGCGCGGGTCGATCTCGAGCGTACCCACATCCGTTCTCCCGTCGATGGGGTCGTGATTGGGCGCGATATCGATATCGGTCAAACGGTTGCGGCTAGCTTACAAGCCCCTATCCTGTTCACCATTGCCCAGGACCTGTCGAAGATGCAGCTCGAGGTCAATGTCGACGAAGCAGACATTGGGCAGATACGGGACGGTAATCAAGTCGACTTTAGCGTAGATGCCTATCCACGCCGGCGATTTAACGGCGTCGTCAAACAGGTGCGCAAGGCGCCTGTTGTCGAACAAAATGTCGTCACTTACACGGTGATCGTTTCGGCGGATAATTCTGATCAAAGCTTGCTACCCGGCATGACTGCCAATGTCGAAATAGTGATTGCCGAGCGCAATGATGTATTCAAAATTCCGAACCGGGCCCTGCGATTCCGGCCTAGCGGCAGTGGCCCGGACCGACGCGGTCAAGGCGGCCCCTTCGGCCCGATGAGCGAAGCGATCGCCGACGGGCCGCCAGATCCTTCAGAATTGATTGCCCGTCACATCCGGGCAATATCAAACACGTTGGACTTGTCGGACGAACAAGTAAAAGCTCTCGAAGGCTCGTCGGAAACTTGGAAAGCGCCGAAGGCAGAGCGCGCGCGCGGGGACGGACCAAGAGGACTTGCCGAAATCATTGTCGGAAACTCGAGTGCCATCAAAGGCGTCCTGAACGAGTCTCAGCGTAGAAGATTCGACGAAATGTTGGCGGCTCACCAGGCCGGTGCGATTAGACGAACGCGTGTGTGGATCCTTGATGACGGCGAAACACCTCGCGTCGTTCCTGTGTCATTGGGGATTTCCGATGGAAACGTCAGCGAATTGGTATTGGGTGATATCCCTGCCGACGCGCAAGTGATCATCGGAACCACGGGCGGCAGCACACAAAGCGCGCCGGGCGGACCAAGGCGGCGCGGGCCAGGCTTTTTCTAAATGTCCGATCTCGTCATCGAAACAGAAAAACTGTCAAAGGACTATGTTCTAGGGCCCCAGACCATTCATGCGCTCGCCGAGCTTACGCTGCGCGTAAAGAGCGGTGAGTTTTTCGCTATTGTGGGACCGTCGGGCTCCGGCAAATCAACGCTTATGAATCTTCTAGGCTGTCTCGACCGCCCGACGAGCGGGCGCTACCTGTGCGACGGTGTCGACACATCGGAACTTGGACCCGATGAGCTCGCCGAATTACGCAGCCGTAAAGTCGGATTTGTCTTTCAATCGTTCAATCTCTTGCCCCGGGCAACGGCTTTGGCAAATGTGGAATTGCCCTTGCTTTACGGGGGCTTTCCCAGAACGCAAAGACATGAAAAGGCCAAATCTGCTCTGCACGCCGTAGGGCTAAAGGATCGAATAGATCATTTACCCACCCAACTTTCAGGCGGACAGCAACAACGCGTCGCAATTGCGCGTGCCCTGGTCAATGACCCGGCGATCGTTCTTGCCGACGAACCAACAGGCGCCCTCGACACGACGACCGGCGCGGAGATTATGCGGCTGTTCGAGTCCCTAAATCGCGAAGGGCGCACAATCGCAATTGTCACCCATGAGGCAGACGTCGCCGCCTATGCGCAACGTACACTGACATTTCGCGATGGCCGTATGATTGATGACAAAAGAAATGCTCGATCAGACGTGGATCAAACCTCTGCGGAGCCATCGTCAGGACCATCGAACACGGTTTTGGAGAAGGAGACCGTTGCATGACACCGGTCGACGCCCTGATGTCCGCAGTCTTGTCACTTCGCGCCAATTTATTGCGCAGTATCTTGACCATGTTGGGCATTATTATCGGAGTTGCCGCGGTGGTCATCATGGTCGCGGTCGGTTCCGGTGCGGAAAGCAGCGTTAGAAATTTCATTCAGGGGCTGGGTTCGAATATTTTGACCATCTCGCCTGGCGCCAATCGTTTCGGCGGCGTCAGCCGCGGCGCAGGATCCCGGATGAGTCTCACCTTGGCGGATGCTGAGGCGATCGAAAGCGAAGTCAACAATGTATTGGTCGTCGCGTCGACGACGGAAACGAGCGTTCAGCTCATCGCCGGAAACTTAAATTGGAACTCACGCGTTGTCGGCGCGACGCCTGGCGTGTTTCAGGCCCGTGACTGGACACTGGCAACAGGGCGTTTCCTTGTCGAAGCGGACGTGCGCGGCGCCACAAAAAACGCCGTCATCGGACAAACGGTCGCTGAGAATCTGTTTCCCGGACAGGATCCAGTGGGTCAAACAATTAGACTCAACCGCGTTCCCTTCCGTGTTATCGGCCTATTGGAAGCGAAGGGCCAAACTTCCTTCGGCCGCGATCAAGATGATCAAGTGGTAGTTCCTCTCACAACGGTTCGCCAACGACTAAGCAGAATGACTCATTCGCGTCGTGATCGAGTGGGAACCATTACAGTGAAAGTGGCTGGCGCCGAATGGATGGATCAGGTGGAAAGCGATACGCGAGACCTCATGCGGGCGCGTCATCGTATTTCCGATGCCAATGAGGATGATTTCACCATTCGTAATCTCGCACAAATCATGGAGACAAGCGCGCAAACAACGAGAATCATGACTTTGTTGCTTGCCTCAATCGCGTCCGTCTCGCTCTTCGTCGGCGGCATCGGCATTATGAATATCATGCTCGTATCCGTGACCGAGCGAACACGGGAAATCGGATTGCGCATGGCCGTCGGTGCGCGCGGTCGCGATATTCAAACCCAATTTCTAATTGAAGCCGTCACGCTGTCGCTGATCGGGGGGTCGATCGGTATTGCGCTCGGCGGTTTGGGGGCGAGCAGCATTGCGCGCTTTGCCGGTTGGCCCACGGTCTTGCCTCTCAATGCCGTCATTCTCGCATTCGCATTTTCAGCCGGAGTTGGCGTGTTTTTCGGGCTTTACCCCGCAAGGCGCGCCGCACAACTCGATCCGATCGAGGCACTTCGCTACGAATAGCTGCCCCTTAATGCGACGGAAATCTCGCTTCGCATACGTTGAAATCTGAGTGATATGGTTGCGGCCCGCCTTTGACCCGCGCCGAACCCGTGAGACGATGTAATGGTGGCGTATTTCGCCGAAACAGCGGCAAATAGATTTGGATTGGGCGCCCGGCCCGGCGATCTCGAGACCATCGGATCGAATGGTCCGGACTGGCTGACCGAGCAACTTTCACCAGGCGTTAATAGTACGATCAGCGGCGAGGGCCTGAGAACAGGCAAAGATAATATACTTGAGACTTTTCAACGGTTGCAGGAGCGGCGCCAGGGCTCTCAAGATAAAGACAACAAAAAAACAAACCCGGATCGCAATCGCAATCGCGATGGCATGATGGAGCGCTTTGGGCCGTACCGCTCGGAAGTGGAAGCCCGCACCCGAAACGCCCTGACTACACAGCATCCGTTTCGCGAGCGGCTTGTCTACTTTTGGTCAAATCATTTCACAGTATCGCTGACCAAACCTCAGATCGCCAATGTTGCTGGTTCTTACGAGCGCGAAGCCATTCGCCCCCATGTGACTGGCCGATTCATCGATATGTTGATGGCGGTCGTCAAACATCCGGCCATGCTCGTCTATCTCGACAATGTGCGGTCGGCCGGCCCCAATTCCATGGCGGGAAAGCGGCGCGATCTCGGATTAAACGAGAATCTCGCGCGCGAAATTCTCGAATTGCACACGCTTGGTGTCAATGGAGGCTACACCCAAGAAGATGTCACCACATTTGCCGAAGCGATTACCGGCTGGACGGTTCCCATGCGGCCACGCTTCGGCGGCGAGCCGGGCGAATTCTACTTTCAGAACATCATGCATGAACCCGGGCGAAAAACCGTTCTCGGCAAATCTTACGGCACGAAAGGACTCGAGCAAGGCGAAGCGATTCTCCGTGACATGGCGGCGCACCCTGCGACGGCAAATTTTGTTGCCACGAAACTTGCCCGTCACTTTGTTTCGGATGATCCTCCCCAGTCGGCCATCGACCGACTAAGCCAAACTTTTCTTGAGACGGATGGCGACCTAAAAGCCGTTGCCACGACTTTAGTCACCTCCCCTGAAGCCTGGCAGGTCCCGCTAACAAAATTCAAATCGCCCAACGAATATCTGACTTCGACTTTACGCGCCCTTGGCGCGGACGGGTCAGCGACAAGCAACTTGTTGGCCAGCTTCACACTTTTGGGTCAAAGACCATTTGCGGCGCCTTCGCCAGCCGGCTGGCCGGATCGAGAAGAAGACTGGACCGGACCTGACGCCATCAAAAAACGGCTGGAGTGGACGACGGCTTTGTCGGAACGGCTGCCGGTTCTGCAAAACCCGTCCGCCGTTGCCACTCGCGCGCTCGGCAATTTGCTCTCCAACAATACTGCAGAGGCTGTGGAACGCGCCGCGAATGGCGCTCAGGGTCTTGTCCTCTTGCTCATGAGCCCGGAGTTTCAACGCAGATGACCATGGATCGCCGCCAAACGATTGCCGGTCTTGCGGCCGCCCTTGCGGCAAGCGCCGTCGCGCCACGCGTTTCGTTCGCCTCTGCCGCAGGTGACAGCCGGCTTGTCACAATCATCTTGAGAGGCGGCCTCGACGGGCTAGCCGCCGCCCCACCCCATGGAGATCCCAATTATCGTTCAGTACGCGGTGAACTTGCGCTACCCCGGGCGGGCCAAAGCGATGGGCTTTTGGATTTAGACGGCCAGTTTGGCTTGCACCCTCAGCTCAAGACATTGAACAGGCTGTTCGGCGACGGCCAACTTATTGTGTTCCACGCAGTCGCCTCGCCCTATCGCGACCGCTCTCACTTTGATGCCCAGAACATTTTAGAAAGTGGCGGGCGGCGAGCTTTCGAACTCGGCGACGGCTGGCTCAATCGCGCGCTCGGCCATCTCGCACCGAGGGCGGCCGGTTCGGACACGAACGCGCTCGCCATTGGTCAGAATCTGCCTCTCATCATGCGCGGCACGCAAGAGGTGACGAGCTGGGCGCCGTCTCCCCTGCCTGATGCCGATGACGACACGATCGAACGGCTGGCCGATCTTTACCAGGACGATCCAGTACTCAGCACCGCGCTTGCCAAAGCTATGTCGACGGACGAGATGGCCATGGAAGCCCTCGACGGTGTCACCATGCCAAACCGGAAAAGAGGCGCGCGCGGCAACCGAGGCGCACTCTTCGACTTTGCCATAGATGCAACAGCCAAATTTCTAACCGCCGATGACGGCCCGCGGGTTGCCGTGCTTGAAACCGGCGGTTGGGATACCCATGCCAATCAAGGAGCGGCAACAGGTCAGCTCGCAACACGGCTCGGAGCCCTCGATAGCGGTATCGCGCGTTTGTCGGACTCACTAGGCGAGGCATGGGATAAGACATGCCTTCTGGTTGTCAGCGAATTCGGACGCACTGTCGCGGTCAATGGCACCGGTGGATCAGACCACGGCACAGGGAATGTTGCCTTCCTGGCGGGCGGAGCCCTCCAATCAAGCCGCGTTGTCGCGGAGTGGCCGGGCCTCAGCTCACGTGACCTGCTAGACGGCCGCGACCTCAGGCCCACCACCGATATGCGCAGTATATTTAAGAGCGTCTTGCATGATCATATGAAGATGCCGAAGTCCGCTCTTAACACGGACGTCTTTCCGGATAGTGAGGAGGCCTCAGTCATAAGAGATCTAATCGTTGGTTAGATTGCAGGGTCCTGCCCCAGCGCATGCTTATGCGACGCCCTTAGGACCTAGCATATGCGCCGTCGGCGCACCCCCTTGCCGGCGGCGCATCTTTTTGACTGGTTTTCGATAGACACCTGCGTCATGGCCCTTTGTGCCGCACAACTTCAAACGACTTTCTTCTCGGTTACGGGAGCCAAGTCATCCAAGAGCGTGCGAATTTTAGGCAAGTTCGCCTCCGTCGAATAAACTTGCTCTATAAAGCGGACGCCCGCTTCCGACAAATCTTTCCAATGCGCTTCGTCGTTGTAGAGATCGATGACTTTTTCGGCGAACTCATTTGCCCCATCTACCACCTCAATGTCCGTGCCGGGCGTCAGACCTGCGCCTTCCGCTGCTACAGGTGTGGCAACACACGGTAATCCCAAAGCGAGGCTCGTACCGATTTTACCTTTGACACCGGCGCCAAAACGCAAAGGCGCGACGGACAAGCGGCATTGCTTGAACAAAGGCCTGAGGTCTTTGACAAATCCTTCAATTCGAAAATCGTCCGATTGCAACTCTTGGATTTGCGGCGGAACCGCACCGCCCACAACATGAAATACGACGTCCGGTAAGGCTGTTTTAATGATCGGCCAAATTTCGCGCGCAAAGTAGAGCACCCCATCGGCATTGGGCGGATGGCGAAAGCCGCCGATGAACACAAGCCCATTGCGCCGTCCAAACGCGTTCGATTGAGGGTCCGGTTCAATAAAGAGCGGCAAGATTTCGCAACGGACTTCAGGCGCATCCCGCTCCAGCACTTCATTCTCATGTTCGCTAACCACGATCGTACAGTCGGCATTCGACATAACCTGAAGCTCTGTCCGCTTCATGGCCCGTGCTTCGGACGCCAGACGATCGGAGCTTTCCACTTCAGCTTGGCGCTCAATTCTCAAATAATGCAGGTCGTGAGTATCGAAAATGATGGGCAAGTCAGGCGCCGCCGACTTTATGGTGTCGATGTATTTGCTTGCCGTCGGTCCGCGCTCCAACAAAACCACATCGAATTCGCGGGCGCGCCGCTTCAAAAAACCGTTGACGGTCGCGATATAGGGAAAATATAGGCACTCGACGCCGAGCCGCTGCAAGTTGGGCGTATGCCGCGCCGCATAAGCAATATTGTCTTCAGGAATAAATGTGACCTTTGAGCCCAACGAGACGAGCATCTTAATGAGATTAAAAGTCCTCAGCGAGCCCGCATCTTGCTCGGGCGTGGGCGTCACCGAGTCAATTATCAGAATTCGCCGCTTGGCATAGCGATCGATCGTTCTATCAACATCGCGACCATTGTCACCATAGGTCGCAAGTGTGTCTTGCCACTTATCAAGAAACTTTTTCTGATTGACGACCTGATAAGATTTCACACCTTGCGTGAGATCCGTGCCCGAACTAGCGCCTTCATGATGAACGACCTGAGATAGGGGCTGATAGAGAACTTGATACCCCGCCGCTCGCACCGCGAATGCAAGATCGGTATCCTCGTAGTAGGCGGGCACGTAGCGCTCGTCAAAACCGCCCAACTGTTCCCAAAGATCTTTCGGGATGACGAACGAACAGCCGGAACAATAGTCGACTTCGCGCAGATAATTGTATTGCGGCCGGTCGGGCCGGTCGCCGCGCCCGAAATTCCAACCGCTGCCATCATTCCAAATAATGCCCCCCGCCTCCTGCAAATGCCCGTCGGGATAAAGAAGCTTGGAGCCGACCAAACCGGCGCGCGGCATATGCTCAAACGTTGTCACGAGCTCGTCGAGAAATCCGGGAAGGACTTCTGCGTCGTTGTTGAGGAGATAGAAATAACGACCGCGTGCTTTCTCAGCCGCACTATTGCAATTCTTGAGGAAGCCTTGGTTTTCGGCGTGACTTACGAGACGCAAACCGTCGACACGGCCGAGCAGCTCCGCGGTTTCATCGGTCGAATGATCGTCTGCAACGATGACTTCAAAGAACACGCGCGGGCTGTATTTATGAATCGACCTCAGACAGCGCAACGTATAGTCGAGTTTGTTGTAAACCGGGACGATGATCGACACATCGGGAGCGTCGTGCGTTGCGAAGCCAAAATCCACTTCTCTGCTTTCGCCGCCTTCAACAATTTCTTTGACTCGGAAAATCGAGAGCGGACCTTCGCTCATCGTGCCGACCGGCCTAATCAAGCGATTGACGGCCGTCGCGGTCCGAAAGACGAATGAGCGCAGCATCAGCTTTGCCCCATGGGGCAAAGGAAGCGCCCGATAAATTTGACGAGCACCGTGAGATAGTTGCGGCCTAAGGGGCGCCGCGATCTGGCGCGCCAAATTCATTCCAAAGCGTAGCGGCTTGGTAAGCCGCCACGACAATGAATTTTGTATAACTTCAATTTCACACTGTAGGAGCGTCACCCAATTATCGCGCTGAAGAATAATCTCTTCGCGGCTCGCGATCTCCGCATTGCGCGCTTCGATTTGATCCGCGCTGACGCGAAGTTCGTGTTCCAGCCCCTCGATTTTTTTCGTCTGCTCGGTGATAAATTTCTGGCGTTGCCGTAAGTCTTCCGCAAGATCCCGATTTGCGAGATCAGACTGATCAATTTCGGCGCGCAGGTCTTGAACTCGGGAAGATATGTACGACGGGCCATTTTCCTGGGCCTCGCTTAACGCGACATATAGCTGCTCAATCCAACTTCTGAGACGCGGGTCTAGTTCTGCAACACTATCCTCGACAGAGTGGTGTGAAAGACTGGGATCAATAAACGAGTCGATTTCGTTTGAAGATCGCTCAAGGGCGACGCGAATATCGACATCAAGTCCTTGAGCTAAGTGATCGATGGTCTGGCGCCAATTCTCGAGGAGCGACTCATAGGAGACAAAGACCCGCGCCATCTCTGACGTATGCTCGATCGCCTCGAGATTGTAGCGCAGCCACGACATACAGGCATGATTGAGCGATAGTTTATTTCGTTTCGCCAGAGACGCAGCAACTGCTAACGGATTGCGAAAAGCGATAACCGCAAGGGGTCTCACATTTAGATCGCTAAGAAGATCAATCCAAATCGGAAGCAAGCGACTTGAACGGGGGTCTTTGAGACACCAGTTCTTCGAGTCCTGAAATTCACTCCGGCAGATATCTTTAAGTTCTTCGGCAAGTTGATTGACCTCTACGCGATTATGCCAATCCGACGGCAAAGGAGTCATATCGCTCCATGACGCACCGAGGGCATCAAACATGCGTTCATGGATTGAGACCACGGCATCGTTTTCCCAAAAGCCCGTCTCGTTGTCGGATCTCGCCGGCGCGACCGTCGAACCCAGATCAAATCCAAGCAAATTGCAAATGCGAGCGAGAGCAGACGTGCCGCTGCGATGCATGCCGAGAATGAGCAATGCGGTTTTTTCTTGGGCGATGGGATCGTCCGCCAAAAGAGTCAACGCGTTCCGCCTGTTTTTCAAATCACTGAAATGGCTGGCATGACCGTAACTTCTCAGACATGGTGCACCTATTCAAGCATCTAGACATCGGCGTTTAGCCCGTCGCCGGCGCGTCCGCGCCTGGGACGTCTAGCGATGGCACCGCGTCCAGCAATTGCCTTGTATAGGGGTGAGACGGCGCATCGAACAACTCTTCCGTCGGACTGAGCTCGACCAGACGCCCCTGCTGCATGACGCCGATCACATCCGCCATGAAGCGTACCACCGACAAATCGTGGCTGATAAACAGATAGGTGAGCGCAAGCTCGTCCTGGAGATCTTTCATGAGATTCAAAATTTGCGCCTGTACGGAAACATCGAGCGCCGATGTGGGCTCATCGCAGATTATAAAATCAGGTTTGCTCGACAGGGCCCGCGCAATTGAAATTCGCTGGCGTTCTCCGCCGGAGAACTCATGGGGATATTTCGATTCATCCCTGGGCGACAGGCCGACCTGGTTCAACAGATCGTGGACGCGCTGTTTCGTTGTATCTTGGTCACCCTTCAAGAGTAGGGCGCGTATCGGCTCAGCGATAATATCGCCGACACGCCAACGCGGATTGAGGCTGGCAAAAGGATCCTGAAATATCATCTGAATGTGCGGCGCCGATTTGCGTTGGGCGGACGGTACACGCCCGACCGACTCCAAACTCTGGTTGTCCAAACGAACCTCACCGTCTGTTAGGCTATAAAGCCCGGCGATGCTTTTGGCGACCGTCGATTTGCCCGACCCCGATTCGCCTACAAGCGCCAAGGTTCGCCCCCGATCAATGTCAAAACTGACATCGTCGGCAGCTTTGATCGTTGCGTCTGTTCGAGAGCGAAAGATGCTCTGAAGCCATGAACCTCTTTCATCGAAATATTTTTTCAGGCCTCGAACATAAACATAGGGCTTAGCTTGCTTGGATCGATCGGTAGTCTCAGGCGGTGCAGTCGTCGCCTCAGCTCCACTTTCGCCGATTCGCGGCAAACGCCGGAGCGTTCGATGCAAAGGCGGAATGCACGACATAAGGGTTTTTGTATAAGGATGAGTGGGATTGTGAATGACATCGCGTGTGGGCCCCAACTCAATCAATTCGCCAGATTTCATCACGGCAACCCGGTCGGCGATTTGGGCGATGACGGCGATGTCGTGAGAAATGAAAAGAAATGCGGTTTGATGCCGCTGAGCTAGCTCTTTGAGCAGATCAATGATCTGCGCTTGTGTCGAGACATCAAGCGCGGTTGTCGGCTCATCGGCAATAATGAGTCTGGGGCGCCCTGCCAGTGCTAGTGCAATGACAACCCTCTGACGCATGCCTCCGGAAAATTCGTGCGGGTAGCTTTTGGCGCGCTCTTTGGGATCGGGTATTCCGACTTCCTCTAAGAGCGTGATGGTTCTCTGGAGTGCATCATTTTCGGATAGATCGCTGTGGGTGCGAATGGTTTCGGTCAAGTGCTTTTCGACCGTGTAAAGCGGATTAAGACTCGTGAGCGGGTCTTGAAAAATGACGCCGATCTCGCGCCCCCGAATCTTACTCCATGCAGCATCCGGCACATTGTCGAGCCGTCGACCGGTGAATTGAATTTCCCCACCCGCAATTCGGCCAGGCGGTTCGATCAATCCGATGATGGCAAGGCCCGTCAGCGATTTGCCGGCACCGGATTCGCCGACGAGACCCAAAACTTCCCCGGGCATGATGTCGAACGAAACGTCTTTGACCGGCACGACGGTCCCGCGCCGGGTCGGAAACGCAACAGAAAGATTTTGCACTGTCAAAAGCGCGTCCATCATCTCTATCTCAATTTCGGGTTCAACGTGTCGCGCAACCAATCGCCAATAATATTGACGGAAAGAACAAGCGCGACGAGAGCCAGCGCGGGAAACATTGTGATCCACCATTCGCCTGAAAACAGAAAATCGTTGCCCGTTTTGATAAGCGTGCCGAGCGACGGTGTCGTCGGCGGCATGCCGACCCCCAGAAAACTCAGTGTTGCCTCGGCGATAATGGCAAGCGCGAGCCCTAGGGTTCCGAGCACCAGCACAGGCCCCATGACATTTGGCAAGATATGGCGGATCAAAATAGTGATCGGCGGAACACGGATTAGTCGTGCAGCCAAAACATATTCCTTTTCCCGCTCGACCAGGGTCACACCTCGTACGACACGGGCATATTGCGGCCAATCGGCAATCCCAATGGCGATGATCAGCACGTAAATTGCCACGTCCTCTTGAATGCCGCCGGGCAAGATCGCACGCGCCAAACCGTCGATCATAAGCGCGATCAGGATCGCCGGGATAGTGAGCTGGACGTCCGCCAGTCGCATGGCGACAGCCGCCATGAATCCACCAAAATAGCCGCTCAAGAGACCGATCGCCACGCCGAGCCCAATTGAAAAGAGAACCGCCGCGAAGCCAACCGTGAGCGAAATTCTCATCCCGTAGAGAATGGCCGAAAACATGTCGCGGCCCTGATCGTCCGTTCCCAGAACAAACGGCATAGTGCCGCCTTCGCTCCACACCGGCGGCGTAAAGGCATCCATGAGATTGAGGCTCAGAGGGTCAAATGGATCTTGAGGCGTGATCAGCGGCGCAAGAATGGCCGACACAATCAAGAGGACAGAAACTACAGCAGCGCTTATAGCAAGGGGCGAGCGCAGGAAACTGTAAACAACGTCACTCTGCCGCGTGCGCGTCAGCGTTCGTTTGAGAGATAAAATAGGATCAGCCGATAAAGCCATGTCTAGCTTGCTTGCCCTCTCAAGCCTGCGATGCCTCAATGTTCAAACGGGGATCAATGACGTAGTACAAAAGATCGACTACGAGGTTGATGACAACGAAAACGAATGCCACCAAAACCAAATAGGCCGACATCACCGGAATGTCGGCAAACTGAACGGCTTGGATGAACAAGAGACCCATGCCCGGCCATTGGAATACGGTTTCGGTGATGATTGAAAACGCGATCAGCGATCCGATATTGAGGCCGATAATCGTGATCACCGGAATAAGCGTATTCTTCAGAGCGTGCCCAAAATGAATCGTAAAATTGGTCAACCCCCGCGCACGCGCGAACTTGATGTAGTCCGTGCGCAGCACTTCCAACATTTCGCTTCTGACCAATCTCAAAATTAATGTCAGCTGAAACAGTCCGAGAGTGATGGCGGGCAGCACCAGCGCGTTGAGCCCAGCCAATGACAAATAGTTTGTCTTCCAATCGCCAATAGTGACCAGACCTTCACCGCGCCCGAACGACGGGAACCAACCCCAAATAACCGAAAACAAATAGATAAGAAGTATGCCGATCACGAACGTGGGCAGCGAGACGCCGATAAGCGAAAACGTAAGCACGAGCCGCGAGACAAAGTTGTCTCTCTTAATCGCTGTCAAAATGCCGAGAGGAATGCCAAAGACGATAGCGAAAATCGCCGAGGCGACGACCAGCTCGATGGTCGCGGGCAGGCGCTCCGCAAGCAGCTCTTCGACTGGGCGCTGCTGGCGATACGATATTCCAAACTGACCCTGAACGGCGCCGCTGACAAATCGTGCAAACTGAACCGGAAACGGATCATTGAGCCCCAATCGCTCGCGCAATGCCTCGCGGTCCTCGAACGACGTCTCCTGACCGACCATGTTGTTGATTGGATCGCCGACATAATTGAACAAGGCGAACGACGCAAAGGCCACCACCAGCATGACGGCAACCGCCTGCAACAGCCTTTGTACGATGACGGTGGCTATGTACCTTCCTCGCCTCAATGAGAATCAGTTGAGCCGAGCATACCTGAACTGAGGCACATTATCGGGCTGGATCGGGAGATCGAGCCGGTCACGCATGGTCCAAACCAAGACCTGATGATGCAGTGGAAGATAGTTGTTGGCCAGTTTCAAAATCGTCCAAGCCTCATTGATTATGGCGTCGCGTTTGGTGATGTCCGTTTCAACCGCCATGTCGTTGATCAGCTGCTCAAGGCGGGCATCGCGAAAGCCTGTTTGGTTCCATCGGTTGTCCGGTGAGGCGAGGAACGAAAATGTGTAGTGTGAATCGAGCGTGCCGCTCGACCAGCCCAACATATAGAAATCTGTCTGTGCATTTTGAATGAGCGGAAAGTGCAGCGACTTGGGTTGCGAATTAAGGCTCACGCGCACGCCGATTTGCGCCAGCATCGGCACCACAGCCTGGCAGATAGCTTCGTCATTAATGTAGCGGTCATTGGGGCAATCGAGCTGCACTTCGAATCCTTCTGCGAAGCCCGCCTCAGCCATCAAGGCTCGCGCAAAATCGGGATCGTAAGGCAGGCGCTGGTCGAGCTCTTCGCTAAACCCATGCACGCCGGGCGGATTGATTGTGCCAGCCGGCGCAGATTTGCCCCGCATAATTTTTTTCTGAATGGCGGTCGCATCGATCGATCGCTGCATGGCCTCGCGCACCTTTGGCTCGGCAAAGGGATTGCGCCCTTTGATGTTCGAACTTGCAAGCTCGGCTGCGCCCATATTGAGGCCAAGAAAGATCGTGCGCACCTGAGGAACAGATTTGACCTTCAGTCCAGGCGTTCGTTCGATGCGCGGCAAGTCTTGGAGCGGAGTATCCAACACAAAATCAAGTTCGCCGGAAAGCAGCGCCGCAACGCGAGTCGCGCTATTGGCGATCGGCGAATAGACGATCCGATCAATATTGTGAGGCTCGCTCTTGGAAGGGTCCGTCAAACCCCACCACGCCTCATTTTTGACCGTGACGGTCTTCACGTCGGGCTCGCGAAGTTCCAATACAAAGGCGCCGGTGCCGTTGGCATGTCGCACGGCGTACGTTTCTTCTTGTGCTGCACGGTCTTGCGGCACTGCAACGCCGTTTTCTTCCGCCCAGCCGCGCGACATCATGTAAATGTCTGTTATCTGCTGTGGCAGGATCGGATCCGGACCATCGGTCGTGATGCGTATCCGCGCCGGACCGATCGCTTCGACACGAACTATGCTTTGAATGATGGTCTTCATGTCCGATACGTCGTTCATGGCGCGATTGAAACTGAAGATCACGTCATCCACAGTAAACGGCCGGCCGTCGTGAAACGTGACCCCTTGTCTGATCTCAAACTCCCAAACCGTTGGCTCTGTCAGCTCCCATGAGGTCGCCAGCATGGGTTCGAGACCGAGCGAAGGATCACGTTCGATCAGGGGTTCATAGAATTGGCTTTGAATGGCGAGGGTGAGGCCTTCGTTCTCTCCGTGGGGATCCAACGTAATCGCATCGCCTTGGCTCGACCAGCGCACGACATTTTCAGCCAAGGCCTCGCCGCTGAGAGCGATAACTGCAATCAGATATAAGACGGCTGGCGCAGCCATTCGCCGCAATATTATCGGACTCCGTCGCAGCTTCATTGGCTCGTCACCCCATGCGAGAATTTCGGTGCCTAGGCTCGGACGACCACAAGACTATCGGATTGGTAAATACAATTCGATCGGTAGATGCACTGGATCGCTTCGTGCACCGGCCGTTCCGAAGTTACATCCCTTGGATTACTCAGATGCTGGTTCAGCCCCGTCGCCGGCGTCGGCTTGTTCCCCTTGGTCAGTGTCCTCGGGCACTCCATCGCCGGCGTCGCTTTCGCTGGCCGCCCCTCCCGAATCCACAAGGCTATAACCGGTCGCTTCCATCAAATAGGAAATAAGCTGAATGCGCTGCTCTTCTTTATTTAGCCCAGCAAATTGCATTTTATTTCCGGGCAGGAAGTCTTTTGGCTTAATCAACCATTCGTTCAGCCGATCAACGGTCCAAACAAAGTCGGCATCAACCAATGCTTGGGAATAGCCAATTCTACCTTCGGCGAACCGTTCAAATTCTCCGGCTTGGCGGCCGAAGAGCTTCCATAGATTTGGTCCTTGTTTGTCGCGTTCTTCCTCTCCCAGCGTGTGACAAGAGCGGCATCGGATGAACCACCTCGAACCTCTTTCGGTGTCGGCACCTTCCAACATCTCGGCGGTAATGACTTCCTGCGCAACCGCCGGCGATATGAATGCCAATGATGCGAGCCCCAAAATCCCAAAAATAATATTTTTCATCCGTCTCTCTTTACTTGTTTCGCCCCTGAAAACCAGCGAAGCCGAAAGTTGTTCATTTCCTTTGGCCAGCCAAGCTCCGCAAGATACTCAAAGGTTGGCCGACACGAAAGTCCCCGTTCGCGCAAATTGCCGTACTGGCGCACGCTGTTAAACCCTCGCAATCAAAAGCGTCCATTGTGTGACGAATTTAGGTCCCGGTTCGGACGGAACTAACGGTTACGTGATCAGCCCTCGAGGGCAAATTCTCTTTGTCGATATTGACTTAGTCGAGCACGCCGTACGGCGCCGCAAACTGGGAGATTTTCGGCCCCACGCCGTCAAATCCGATCGTCTCAAAGAAATATATCTCAGGCGGATCGCCATGATAATTTTGGTAAATCTGCCTAATCAGTTCCAGGGGCTTGACCGTATCCATTTCTACCTTGGACGCCTCAATGAGTAGCATAAGGCTCACATTGCAGTACCAAGCATGAACCCAGAGGCATGAGTAATAGCGCAGGGGCTGCATTGGATCGCGCGCTGCGGCAAACGCATAGTCGATACCGAACGCTATCTCCTTCAGGTCATTTCAATTTAGTTCAAATTCGATTCAATAGTGCCCAGCCAGTTTCAATCATAATCAAAAGCCCGGCCCTATGATCCGGTTCCGTTGATTGGATCCGGGCGCACCAAATGTTTAATCTTCGCTGTTTGATTGTGACAATTGCACTCCTGTGTGCCGCAGGCTGCGGCATACCTGAATATGTGCCAGACAGCCGCGCGATGCCCGTCGGCAGCCCCACCTTCGCGCCCATTGGTTATCTCGAATTTTGTCGCCGTCAACCGGAAGACTGTCGGCAAAGCGACGGCGCGGCGGACCAGGTCAAGCTGACCAAGCAACGCTGGCGCCAGCTCAACATCGTCAACCTAAATGTCAATTTGGACGTTGCACCTCAGACCGACGTCGAACTCTATCAAACGCCTGAGTATTGGACCTATCCTCAAACGAGCGGCGATTGCGAAGACTATGTGCTGCAAAAACGAAAAGACTTGATCGCCATGGGTTGGCCGCCCAGCGCCTTGCTGATTACTGTTGCGCTTGAATCCGACGGTGAGGCGCATGCCCTGCTCATTGCAGCAACAGACCACGGCGACTACGTTCTCGACAATCAGACCTACGACATTCTGCCCTGGCACCAAACGCCTTACGTTTGGGAGAAGCGGCAATCTGCCGACAATCCAATATCGTGGGTTAGCCTGCGGCCAGGCCAATCGACAGATCTTGAAACGGCTGTATCCCCTTAGCGTTGGTGCCCTTCGCCGGTGCTGTAACTGTCCAGCACGTACTCCAGACCAAACACTTCCCAGGAAAACTTGACCAGAATGCTATCGGACCCGGTGGTCCAAACATCGCCGTTCCCACCAATACGAAAATGTGCCGCCTCGAATGTCCCCGCCGGAACTTCGATGGTCTCGTCGGCAATAAACTCCAACGCCATAGGCTCGACCTTTCCGATCGCAGGCTTCGAGGGATCTGTTGATTCAATGTTGTATGTGGTGCCCGACTGCTCGCCACCTTTTTCCCGGTCATAGTACCAGGTATGCCAACCATCGCCCGCCAAGGGGTGCGTAATAATGGAAAAGCCCTGGGGAACTTCGACTGTTTCGGCCACGCGTCCTTGCGGCCCGTTGGTGATTGCTTCAAGCGTATCGCCATTGACCGTAAACAGGCCCGAGCCTTTAAACTTGCCTTGCGCCCAATAGGAAACGTGGGCTTCGATCGGCCGAAAATCCTCCGCGACGCGCAACGTCGCAGTCAGATGTCCGTTGCGCGCGAAAAGATCATTCCACATGCGCATCGTTCGCGACCCGTCGGGATGCACGGTTAAGGTCCAATCCTCGGTACCTCTAATTCGGCCGTCGGAAAGCCCCCGATAAAGATAACTTCCCTTGGCCCAACGCACGATATTTGCGTTGGAACCTTTGTTCTCTTCCTCTTGGTTTTGAGCGACCGCGACTGTACCCCAGGAAATAATCAACAGCGCTGCCAGGCATGATGATACCAATATCGAGCGGCCCCGCGGATTGGCCGATTTTCTGTTATCTGAATTTTTCAATTTGTCCTCCCCAGTAGCAATTGCCGATCAATTGACCAAGATATGGAACGAATGGACCACGGCACACACGGCCATCGTATTGTATGGTAGGGCAACTTATGCCTAGACGCGAGTTTTGCGCGGGGCGCATCGATGGGAGGATAAGATGATTTCTAGACGCGGATTTGCTCAAGCGGTTGTCGCTACGACCGCCCTTTCCTCTTCTCTGATGCGCTCAAAGCCTGCTGCGGCAGAGCTCGACTTCGAGCAACCGAAAGATCTTATGAAAACGCTTGTGAAAATGCGCGGGAGCCTCAAAAGCGAACTGATCATTTGGTATCTCAGAGGCCCCGTCTACGGCGTTGTCGATCAGAAAGTAACGCCGCTTTGGGGCCTGCATAGCGTCAACTTCAATCACTTTCAGAAGCGCGATGACGACAGCTATTCGATGACCAGTGCCGAATTCAACTATCCTTATGATCTCAAGACGGGCGACCATATTAAGACCTTCGACAATCCTTTTACGGACGAAACAATCGAGCTGTCCTACAGGCCTTTCGGGCCCAACATTCTTTATATTTATGAAGATGGAATTAGGCTGCCGCCCGAGCGCGAGGAGTTTAAGTCTGCAAAACTCGAAACCATCATTGGTCCCGTACACATTCATGACAATGACGCCTGGCTCTTTGAAGACTTCTATGCGGAAGTGCCGTCCATGAGTGCGGACGGGAGAGCCTGGTATGCCAACGACATCACAACCTACAAGGCAACATTGGACGAGCTCAACGACGACGCGGTCGCAGCGGCGCAGTCGACGTTGTCGTTTCAAAGTGTTGTATCGTGGCAAGCCTGGATGAATATGGCCGATCATCCCGGACACATGATGAGCCGCTTGGCCGGCAAGAAACTTTTCAGTCGGGACGGTTTACCGGCTTGGTTCTTGGAAGTGGCGGAGCGCGAGCACCCGGACATGATCCGCAACGCAGAAAAACTAATCGGCTTACCATAAATCGTATTTGGGACGAGCCCGTGCCAGAAAGCCCCGACTCAGTTGGCGGCCGTCACATCACGGTCATATCTCAAGGCGCGCATGATAAACCGGCCGGGATGTACGAGGTCCGCGAGGGCGCGTTCTACCGGTAAAGGATCGCCTGCGATTTGGCTCGCAATCAATTCTGCAGATAGCAATGCCGTCGTGTAACCGCGCGATCCTAGCCCCAAGTGAACGTAGAGGCCTGGCACATAGTGCGCTTCGGGATAAAGTTTGATCTGGCCGTGACGGATTCCGGCATAGGCCGCATTGAAGAATTGCACGTCGGGCATCGCGCCCACGACGGGATTGCGATCAGGCGTCGTGCAGCGCACGGAGACGCGGTTTGGATAGGACTCTGAATCCAGGGGGTCTGCAAAAAACGGCAAATGGTTTCTGAGCGCCTTAACATTGTACCGATCGTCTGCGATGCGCGGCAACAAACTTTCGGCAGGCGCATCGCGAGACAGAGGCTTGTACGTCGCGCCGAGAATGTGCCGGCTCTGGTGCGACGGCGTGATGTAGCTGCCGAAGGCTACGACAGATTTCAGTTTCGCGCTCTCTTTTGTTTCGGGAAGGTAAGTAATCTGCCCGCGGAAGGCCTCTAGAGGCAGCAACGCTAGTTCTAGGAAACGGTACGCATCAGCACCGTTTGCCACGACGACAATGTCGGCATCAGCAATTGCCCTATCGTTTTCATCTCGGGCATACCATCGCCCGTCTTCATGGCTGAGGGTCTGGACCGGCAATTCTAATAAGACATCACACTCCGCGGCGAGGCTACCGCAGAGTGCAGCGGGATCGAGCCAACCGCCTTGCGGAAAGTAGAGAGAGTTGGCGTCGACAGAAACGCCCGCAATGTCGCTGGCCTCAGACGCCATCAGGGCCTTTAGCATTTCGTTCGGCAATGCCCCCGCTTCAACCAGAGCAGTATGCCGGCGCGAATCTATATCCTCTGCGCCTAATTGAATGACGCCGCAAAGATCATGCTCGACAGGGGCCGCAGCAAGCGAAGGGTGCGTCAAGTGCTGGACCGTGGCTCGAAAGCTCTCTGCATAGAACCGACCGTCGGGCGACAGGTCGGCGGTCAGGCGCGGCATGATGATACCGGTCTCATTTCCGGATGCCCCTTGGGCAAGTGCGGATCCGCGCTCGACAATCGTGCACTTCCAGTTCCGGCGCCTCAATGCGGCGGCAACGCTGCAGCCGGCGATGCCGCCACCGACAATCAAAGCACTTCCTGGGGTTTGTGGTTGGGGTTGCCGGTACCAGGGAGCACCGCGAGTGAGCAAGGGACGGCCCGAAAACCGTCCGCGCAGCATGGAGCGCTTGCGGCCAAATCCTGCGGACTGTTCGACGACAAAGCCGGCGCGCTGCAAATGCCGCCTCACTGATCCCGCAACCGTGAAAGTTGCTAGAGACGCCCCACGCCGCGATAGGCGTGACATTTCAACACAAACATCTTGGTCCCACATGTCGGCGTTACAGCGCGGCGCAAAGCCATCGAGAAACCAAACGTCGACGCCCGCATCCAGGCCCTCGAGCGCCCGCAGCACATCATCCATAACGATGGTGAGTGTCACACCGTCGTCAAAATACAGGCGATGATATCCCCGATGGGGAAACGGATAGAGCTGAACAAGCTCGCGTACTAAAATAGAAAGCTCCGGCCACGGACGAAGCGATTTTGCCAGATCGCTCGGCTCCAATGGAAAACCTTCGATCGAAACATAATTAAGGCGCGCGCCGGGCTGCCGTGTGATCCGCCAGAGCTCCCAAGCGGCCAAAAAGTTCAGCCCCGTGCCAAACCCCAATTCGCAAATTGTGAAATGATGCTGGCGCGCCCAAGCGTCAGGCAGACCGTTGCCCGCCAAGAAAACATGACGGCACTCGGACAACCCGTCGTCGCGAGAAAAATAAACGTCGCCAAAATCCCACGATACCGGATGCCCCGCATCGGACCAATCCATGCGCGCGCGCGTGATCGGCTCCAATTTTTCTTGCAAGGGCACCACTCACACCGAGGCCTTCATGCCAGTTCCGGCATCTTCAATTGCTCTTCGAATCGACGGCATAGCGTCATTTGTGGCCTGCCGTCCCAGCTCGATCAATTCGTCGGCTCGATCGAATTCTACGAGTGTGATATGGCCGATCTTGGGCACGATATGAACGTTTGGCGGCGCCACTGCTAATTTCGATTTTGTCAATTCCCTCATGTACAGAGACGCCGATGTCGTCAGTACTCCAACTAAATTTGGTCCCTTTTCGCTTTGGGCGAACAAGCGCCCCGCAAACCCGGAAAGAGGCCGTTTCCAGTTTTTCTCTTTTCGGTCACGCTTGTCGCGGCGCGATTTGCCCTCCCCTTGCATGTCACTATCTGTCAATCCGGAAGCCCGCGCTCGCCCTTCATAGTCGCCGGTAATATCGATGGCAATCACAACGTCGGCGCCTAAATCACGCACGACCGAAACCGGCAACGGATTGACGAGTCCTCCATCAACCATCAATTTCTCTTTTCCTGTAACCGGTGTGAAGACGCCGGGCAGTGATATCGACGCACGAATGGCATCGATCACAGGGCCTTTCGTGAATACGACTTCCGAGCCCTGTACCAAATCGGCCGCCACCGCCGCAAACGACTTTGGCAATTCCTCGATCGTTAGGCCGCCAAAATGCGATTTAAGCTCCTTGACGACGGCACTGCCGCCCATCAGCCCTCGCCCGCGAATTTGAAGGTCCGAAAGCGTGAGCATACGTTTCCAATCCATCGCACGGGCCGTCTCCTCGAGCGCATCCAACTTATTGGCGATATAGCAAGCTCCAACGAGTGCGCCAATTGACGTTCCTGCGACACAGTCGGCCTCAATATTTTCCTTCATCAGCGCTCTCAAGGCACCGATATGCGCCCAGCCGAGCGCAGCGCCGCCGCCAAGAGCAAATCCAATGCAGTACTTTCCGGACATGGAAACTTAATTGACCCTCAAAATTTTTGTAGATGCACAATGAGGTACATCGTATGCGGACGAAAGAGATGGGAATGCAGCGTTTCTAGCCCTCCACGTTGATCGTCAATTTCAATACGTATAGCTTAAGACAATCAAATAACGAAATTCAAAACACGCAAAGGAGAGGTGGGATGAGTGTCTACAAGGTTGTTGAGCTAATCGGTACAAGCCCGACGAGTTGGGAAGAGGCGGCGCGCACCGCAATCGTACGCGCGACCCAGTCGCTGCGGGAATTGCGGATTGCCGAGGTCACGGACATGGACGTCACACTTGGCGACAAAGGCGAAGTTGAGCTGTTCCGCAAAAAACTCAAAGTGAGCTTCAAGCACGACGATTAGCACCGCTCGGCTCGAGCTGTAATTTCGTGCAGGCGGCAATATCGTGCCAATTGGCCTTGGACGGCTAAATGCCGGCTTGCGACCGCTCGTGGATCGCCGGCCGTCAAATGGCACATTTACGCCAATATCTGGGCCAATTCCGATGATCAAACCGCCCTTGTTTGACTCCGCTGCCGGAGTCTCACAATTTGTTCCGGGTCAGAGGAAATCAGAATTGCCTCTGAGCGGGGGAATTTCCATGGGATCGATTGTGAAAGGGTTGGCGGCTTTTTGCCTTATGATCTCATGGCAAACGGTACCCGCGCGCGCGGACTACCATCCGGGCGTCTTCAAGGATACGCGCCCTCCCATAGATCGAATTGATCGAATTGAGCTCTTTGCCCCGCTCGCATCGAGGCCGATTGTCTCGCTCCGGCCGAGCGAGCTTAAGGAAAACAAACGGGATAAATTCGCTGGGGCGGCCTTTGTGTTTTTCGCCTACGACAAAATAGCGCGCGGAATTTCTGGCCGCGCCAAAGTTTATATCAACGAGGGCGGTCAAGAACGAATTGTCAAAACAAACTTCACGGTAGTCGCTGGTGGAGCGATCGAAATCGATGGCAGCGCTTTTGAGACTTCTATCGCCGTCGCCGAAGTCGAACAATCACAACGCGAGACCGGCGCGCCTGAATCGCAAATTGGCAATCCAAGACTTTCTGGCAACGATGCAGAAGACGCCACCGATGCGCCTGGAAATTCGAGCACACGCTCGGCGTCACCTGATTTAAGGTCGCAATCAGAACGGTCCGTCGGCAAACGCTTGGCCGCACCCGATATTAAAAGCGGGCCCCGGTTCACCATCTTGGCGGGTCCTGCCTATATCAACAAAGAAATGACGTCAGCGCGCATCGGCAGATTCGTGCGCACCGACGGAGAAGAGCTTGACGTGGTCGCGTCGGACGCCGAGGTACATACCGCCGGTCCCTTGGTTGGCGCCGCCGTTGACTTTGGCCGGACGGAGTTTTCTGGCCGCTACTATTGGGGAAGTGGAAGTTTCAATGACCAAGGTCAGGTCCAGCCGGGAACCGCGATGGTAAACGTCGACTATTTGGGCCTATCTCCAGGCGGCGCACAGAGTCAGTCGTTAGGCCTGATGGGCTTAGATGCTGCCATCAGCTCAGACTTCAAGTATCGGCGAGCCATATTTGCTCTTGATCGGGACTTGGACTTCCTCCTGAAGGAAATGCCGAGCCTTACTGCAGTGGCTGGGCTTCAAGTAGCGTACGGAACATTTCGCCATTCGTGGTTATCGTCGTTAACCACGCCGGGCAATCTCGGTATTCAGCAGGACCGGACCGGCGAACAAAAAAACCGTGAAATCGGTGCGGGATTTAACATCACTCTCGTGGCAGATCCGCGCCACGGTAAGCAGAAAAGAGTCAAGCTTTACGCCACTGTGACGTTTGAAGCCTTGCACAAAGACGCCGAAGTCAATATCGACGAGGTGAACATCTGTGCTATTTGCGGACCGCTCGATCAGAACTTTGCAAACCAAGTCCGGATTCACGACACATTTTGGACATGGGGTGTTGGGATAAGAGGGGGGCCGCTTGGCAAATCACCGACCGGCTGAGCCTAGGATTGGACATGGAGTTGCGTCGAATTGATAAAGAGCCATTCTTTGTTCGGGGGTCCGCGTCCCCGAACGCACAACAAAGTCTTAAAGTGCGGCCCCGTACGGCGGTCGACGACTTTTTCATTTTTATGGGCGCAAAGTGGGATTTCTTGAGCGATGATGACTAGACAAGGTGAAGGTAGTCCGCCTGACCCAGCGCTCCCAAAAAGAGACGCAGATGCTCGGAAATCCCAGATTTTCTTTAATCTTTACGTTGTAAAAATAAATCTTTACAACGTATATTTTGAGGCCCAATAGAGGTTGGCGTGGTAAGTTCGGTACGGCTCGTCTCACCTCTGCTCGGGCTCTCGCTCCTTATCGGTTTGATAAGCGGGATCCCAAATGTTGCCCATGCCCAAAGCCATGCTCAAGGCTGGTCGTCTTATGGCGGCGACCCGGGAGGCATGCGCTATTCAGCACTCGATGAGATTGATCGCAATAACGTCGAGGATCTGGAGCTGGCTTGGTCTTACCGGACTGGTGCCCGCGACCGCCATCCAGACCAAGCCGCGCTCGTAGGCTTTCACGCGACGCCTATTCTCGCTCCTGCAGAAGCCGGGGGAGCGCTCGTTCTATGCACGCCATTCAACAAGATAGTTGCCCTGGACCCCGCGACAGGTAGGGAACGGTGGAGTTTTGACCCGGCCATCGCTCTTGCTGCGGAAGGGCAGCGTTATAAGTGCCGCGGAGTTGCCTATTGGCATGGTAACAAAGCCGCGGCCGGAGCGCCCTGCAGCCATCGCATCTTAATGGGAACCAGTGACAGGCGCCTCATCGCCGTGGACACTCAAACAGGCGCGCCCTGCGCCGGTTTTGGCGATGACGGCGAGGTCAACGTTGAAACTCATATGACCGACCCCCTATCTCAAGCAAACCTTGAAACCGTGAAGTTCAGCGTACCGTCCGCGATCATCAACGATGTGGTCATTCTCGGCTCGACGAACATCTACAAGTTTTTCTCTCCTGGTGCGCCTGCCGGCACGGTTCGCGCGTTCGACGCACGGTCCGGCGATCTATTGTGGACCTTTGATCCCATTCCACGGTCTGAAACCGATGACCATGCCCAGGAATGGACTGAAGAGGCCCGCACAGGAACGGGCGGTGCCAACGCGTGGATCTTGATGTCCGTGGACGAGGAGCGCGACCTTGTATTCGTCCCCACGTCGAGCGCCGCACCGGATTTCTTTGGCGGCAAACGGCCGGGCGACAATCGCTATGCCAACTCATTGGTCGCCCTGAAGGGTTCCACCGGCGAAGTCGTCTGGCACTACCAAATCGTGCACCACGACGTTTGGGATCGCGACTTGCCAGCGCAGCCGCTTCTTGTCGATCTGGAACGGGACGGTCAAGTGGTTCCGGCTGTTGTCCAATTGACCAAACAGGGGTTTGTCTTCGTGTTCAACCGGGAGACCGGCGAGCCTTTGTTTCCGATTGAAGAACGGTCAGTGCCGACAGACGGCGTGCCCGGCGAGATCTTATCGCCGACGCAACCTTTTCCAACCGCTCCTCCGCCGCTGGTCCCCCAAGAGATTAGTCCCGACGACGCATGGGGGTTGCCCGGCCTTGGAAAACGAAAATGCAAACGGCTTATCAAAGGCGCACGTTATGGTGGTCTTTACACCCCACCCAGCACCCAAGGCACCATCATGTATCCCGGGCCAGCCGGCGGCAGCAATTGGGGTGGCGGTGCAATAGATCCTGTACGGAACATTTTAGTGACCCCGGTCACTCGATTGCCGTTTCTTTTGAAACTGACCCCGATCGAAGAATTTGACGCAGCAAATGCCGAGCCGATGATAACGGGAATGGGCAAAGGCCCACCCCCCATCATTGAAGGAACCGGCTACGTCATGCAGCAGGAGCCCCTGCTCGGCCGGTTTTCCATGCCGTGTACGGCGCCGCCTTGGGCAACCCTTGTCGCGGTTGACCTCGACGAAGGCACAATCGCTTGGGATGTCCCGCTAGGCACCGCCGAAAAGTTCGCCCCCATGGGTCTGGCGATCAAGTGGGGCACACCGCCTTCGGGAGGATCTATCGTGACGGCCGGCGGGCTTGTGTTCGTTGGCGCCACCCTCGACGAAAAATTACGCGCTTTCGACATTGAGACCGGTGACGAGCTATGGCAAGTCGACACGCCGACAGCGTCCAACGCGGTGCCGATGACCTACGAGGCCAACGGTCGCCAATTTATTGTCGTCGCCTCAGGCGGCCACCCCTGGTATTACCCGCAAGGCTTGGGCGATTATCTTGTGGCCTATGCGTTGCCGGAGCTTAAACAAGATTAGTCGACACTTCCGGTCAGACGGAAGACATTGCTAAGCCGACGAAGGCAAACGCTCTCGGCTGAGACTTCAACACGACACTGATGCAGGACATGGATGCGCGCTCTTACAGTCCTTAGCCGAGTCATTCTATGCGCACTTTGCTGTCTTCGTGTAACCGCGGTGGCGGGCCAATCATTCGTAGACGAAGCTGTAGCCGCGAAGGATTTGTCGTACAAACTCGTTTGGCAAGGAAGCGCGAGCGATAATCTCATTTCACTCTTGAAAAGCCTGTCGCGTCTTGAGTCACTGGAGGATGAACCGCCGCTTCTTCAAGCGGGTCTTGAGCGGCGGGCTGAAAACGACCTCGATCTCTTCCGAACCGCGCTTCGCTCGGAGGGCTATTACGACAATCGCGTCAGCTATCGTCTTGATTTGTCGCAAGACCCAATCGAGGTCTTAATAGAAATCGATCCGGGTCCAGCCTATCTCCTCGCTTCTTACAATATCGACTACGGCGCAAACAGTGCTGGCGCCGACTTCCCAAAAACCGCCCCGAGCCTGGTCGGCCGTCTCAACCAACGAGCCATCGCACCGCCGATCGAGAAAGCGCAAGACGAAATTCTAGAAGAATTGAGAAATTCTGGTCGGCCTTTCGCGCAGATCACCGATCGCCGCGTTGTTGTGAATCATGCCGAGCGAACTCTCGCCGTCACATTGACTGTCGAGCCCGGTCCTAACGTTCGCTTCGGCAAAGTCACCTTTGACGGCCTAACGAGCATTGACCCGCGCTATCTCGCACGCTTCGTTCCGTGGGAACAAGGCGACATCTACAAAGAAAGTGAACTCGACACGTTGCGCAATAGGTTGGCCGGGGCAGAATTGTTTTCCGGCGTAACTGTCGATCCACAGGACGAAACACTCACCACCGAAGAAATTCCCATCCGCGTCACGTTGACTGAGGCGAAGCACAGATCGGTCGGTACCAGCGCTCGCTATTCGACGACAGAAGGCGTCGGCGGAACAATCTTTTGGGAACATCGCAACATTCTTCATGAAGGGGAGACGCTCAACGCCATCGGCGATGTTGCCGAGATCAAACAAGAGTTCGCGATCAAATTCTTGAAACCAAATTTTTTTCGAATGGATCAAAATTTTCGGACGGCTTTGGCCGCACGCCGCGAAGACAATTTGGCGTTCCGAGAACTGGCACTGACCGCAAGCGCGACGTTTGATCGCCCAATCGGCAAAATTTGGGCCGTATCGGCAGGCGTAACCGCGGAGGTGACGGAAATTCGGGACTCAACCTCGACGGAGACCTTCGGCGTCTTTGGCTTACCAATTTCCGCTCGGAGAGACACAACCGACGATCCCCTCGACCCCAAGCGCGGATCGCGTATTCGCGCGCGCGTCGTGCCCTACATGGCCGTCGGCGACCAAACCGACTATTTTCTGGTCAGTGAGGTCGCGGCATCGATTTACCAGGCTCTGTGGAACGAACGCCTCGTGCTTGCAGCGCGCGGAAAAATCGGATCGATTGTTGGCACAGATACCGGCAGCATTCCCGCGACCAAACGATTTTATTCCGGTGGTGGCGGCTCCGTTCGCGGTTATGACTTTAAATCCGTGGGACCGCTCGACGCGGAGAACGAACCCGTGGGCGGTCGTTCAGTTGTCGAGGTCGGGGCCGAAGCGCGCATCCGCGTGACCAAATCAATCGGCGTCGTGCCGTTCATTGAAGGCGGTAATGTGTTCGACCAAAAATTGCCAAATTTTTCTGATGACTATCAATGGGCGGCAGGCATTGGCGGTGTTTATCTCACGCCGATTGGACCGATCCGCGTTGATTTTGCATTTCCGATTAACAGGCGGCCTGGTGTTGACGGCGTGTTCGAGTTTTACATCAGTCTAGGGCAAGCTTTTTAGAAATGGCCGAGACCAAAAATTTGCGGCGTCGCCTTGTCAAAGTTGCGGGCTCGAGTTTGGTAATACTTTTCGCGCTATTTTTGATCGAGTATGGAATTTTGCAAACCCCTTGGGCCAAAGAGCGGCTGGCCAACGCAGCGGAGTCTGTCTTTTCCGAAGACGGTCAGCGTCAATTAGAAATTGAGGAAATCTCAGGCGCCGGCCTCGCAAATGTTGTGCTCGAAAATGTCAGCATGAGCGATACCTCTGGCGTCTGGTTGGAACTTCGCAAGGCACGCATCGATTGGCATCCCCTTTCACTTCTCTTGGGAACTTTGTCAATTGATGTAGTCGAGACACAAGGGCTCCATGTCATACGCCCGCCGCGATCCGAATCATCCGAGCCGTTTCGATTGCCCAAGGTTCCCACTCTGCCGTTAGACATAGTCATTGGCCGTTTCACGCTTCTAGAAACAGTTCTGGAGTCCGCATTTGCCGGAGATAGGAGGGAGCTTGACGGAGACGGCCGTCTCAACGTCCGTGCCCAGGCCGGATTTGACGTGACGTTCAAAGCCGTCGAGCAAGGAAGCACTGAACCACTCGCCAGAATTGAAGGCACGTATGACAGACCAAACGGCTCGCTCTTCCTCGATGCAGCACTAAAAGAAGCACCGGGAGGTTTCGTCGGCCAGACACTCGGCCTGCCCAGCGATTCGCCTCTTTCGTTGGCAGCTGCAGGTGTGGGCCCCGTCATGAACTGGCGCGGCCGCATTGACCTTAGTGCGGGCCCAATCGAACTTGCTGCACTCGATGTGCAAACAAACTCAGCCGCGGGCGGGCAATTGACACTTAGCGGTTCCGTTTCCCCCGGCCTTCGATGGCCGGATCAATTGCGCAACACGCTGGCGGGACCCTATCAAGTGTCGGCCACTGCGATGCTTTCCAACGAGCAAACAATACGAGTCTCCAAGGCTAGCATTCAGAACCGTTTCACGGTGTTGTCGATGGACGGTGTTGTCAACTTGGAAGAGCAAGAGATCGATGCGTCCGCTGAAATCACAATGGAAGACGAAGATGCCATCGCTGATCTTCTCTCGTTCGGCGGCACCACTCAATTGAGCTTGAAGACTGAGCTTACGGGAAACGTCGCCCGGCCGTTTATGCGCCTGACAGCTCAACTTGATGATGCAACTATGGGCGCTCTGACGTCGCCGCGGCTGACCGCCAACGCTGCCCTCGATGCATCAGAGGGATTAGATCATCCGATATCGTTAGCACTTGACGGATTGATTGAAAAACTGGCGGTCAATTCCGAAGACGAGAACCCGATAGACTTTGAAGATGTCACGTGGGTCACAGAAGCAACTTTCGACACTTCCTCGCGTACGCTCACCCTGACACAGGGCGACGTTACAAACTGATATGCCTCGGCAACTCTTGAAGGCAGCGCCAACTTCAGCGAACCCGGCATACCGGAATTAGCCGTGCTGATTTTCAGCACCATCGAAAGCTTGCCGATTGACAATGGCGCTCTGCAAGACTGGTTTAGTGCCCCCGCCGAGATTAGAGCAGGCGTCTCGCACAATTCTGCATGGCAGGAGGAATGGAAACTTGAGAATATTGAATTGAACCACCCCAATTTAGCGCTGCGTTCCGATCTTGGATTTAGTCAGGAGGCCTCGCGGCTCAACGGGCACTACAATTTGTCGCTGCGAAATATTGAGCAAGCCGCCGCAATCTTCGGTGTTGAGGCACATGGTGACGAGCTTTTGGTTAACGGTGAGCTCAGTCAAACGTCTTCCGAAATCATTGGAACGACACAAGCAACGCTAGGCGCGCTCACTGTCGCGGGCACGGATCTCAAAGAGATTGACCTGAAACTTAACCTGCAGCGGGACGGTGGCCCATTGATCGGCACGCTTGCGGGATCGCTCAACGGCCCTCTCGGGCCTACAGACGTGGCCGCTACCATTTCCCGCGCTGATGTCTCGGGTGATCTGAACATTGAAAACGCAAAGATCACCGCAGGCAAGAACAACGTCACTGGAAATCTACAGCTCAACGGCGATGGCAGCCCCGTTTCCGGCAAACTCGACGGCGAGCTCACGTCTGTTCGAGAACTGTCGGCCATGTTCGGCCAAAGATTTGCAGGCAATCTTACATTCACATCGTTGCTGACAAATTTGGACGCCGCGCCGCAAGTTGAGGTACGGGCTGAAGGCTCCCGGCTTTCTGGAGACGTGCCCGGGTTCGGCGTTGTTAGTTCACGCGCGCTGTCATTTATCGCAAATTCCGAGACAAGCACCGCGGACAATAGAGTCCAATTTGAACTCAACGGCGCAGACGTAGACAGGGACCGCATACATTTTGATGAACTCAGAATATCGGGCACGACAAATGGCGAGGATACGAAATTCGACGTCAATGGTGCCGGTTTTTTCGAAGGTGAGCTAAATGTTCAAGCGTCGGGATCGGTTGAACGGCAGTCCGACACTGTCATCGTTGCGCTGAAAAATGTAAGCGCCCTCGTTCAAGGCGATCGTTGGACCTTGAACCAGGAGGTGCGCGTTGAGCGTGACCTGTCGAGAACCTCCATCACGCCATTTGCCTTAACCTCGGGGGCGCGCCGCATCGGGGTCGACGCAACGATGACGGATCGAGCCTTGAGCGCCAAGATTAATGCGAATGATGTACCTTTGCAGCTCGTCGCTCTGATCAGTCCGCGCTACGCGCTGGGCGGGTCAATGAACGGCACAGCGGATCTCAACGCTCGGCCAGGCGCGTCAAGCGGTACCCTAGATCTAGAAATCAAAAATCTACGCCCTAGAGGAATTGTCGGCGACACCGAATCCCTAACAGGTTCCATTAAGGGAGATTGGAACGGCACCCAGTTGAAGTTGCAGGGCCGGCTCAAAGGACAGCAAGACGGCGTCATCGATCTCACGGCCGCTGTGCCCTTCACCTACACCGCTGACGGTTTTGCCACGCCCGGTGACCAGCCGCTATCGGGAAATTTCGAATGGCGCGCAGACATTGCGCCCCTATGGCAAATCATCCAACCGGATCTTCATACGCTTTCCGGCGCCGTCAACGCGGACATCGCGCTGGCTGGCACGATCGACAAACCTCAGCTGACCGGTTCTTTTGTCTTGCGCAATGGAACATACCGTCATCTTGAATTCGGCACCGTACTCAACGAACTCGCGGTCGATGTCGATCTTGAAAACCAAGTGCTGATGATCAGACAAGGCAAAGGTAAGACAAGCAACGGGGGCTCCGTCGGACTTGACGGGCGAATTCAAGTTGATCCGGCACGTCAGTTTCCAGCGCGTATCGCATTCAATTTTGATAATGCGGAGCTCGTACGGCGTGATGATATTAAGGGCAGCGCCAGCGGCAGCTTTGTCTATGAGCGCAATGGAACCGCTGCTTCATTTACCGGAAACATCAAATCGGACACCATCGAAGCAAAATTGGTTGGCGGATTGCCGGCCAATGTCGTTGATCTGGAGGTCATCGAAGTCGGCGGCGCGCGCCTACCCGAACAATCAAGCGAACAAGATATCGCATCTACGGAATTTGAGAAGACGAAACTCGAAGTCAACGTGTCCGTGTCGGGTCAGGCCTTTGTTCGCGGACGGGGTTTAGATTCGGAATGGGCAGGCAACTTGCGCATCAAAGGCACGCTGGCGACACCGATCATTACAGGTCAATTACGTGTCGTGCGCGGACGTTTTGATTTCGCAAGCCGCGCCTTTGACTTGGACGGTGGAACGTTGACGTTTGAAGGTACTGAAAAAATCGATCCGCGGCTCAATCTTCAGGCAACATACGAAGATGACGACTTCACCGCAGCTACTCGGGTGAGCGGCCCGAGTTCCAAGCCAACCGTTACGCTGTCGTCGTCTCCCAGCCTACCCGACGACGAAATTCTCGCGCGCATACTATTCGGCAATAGCGTGAGCGAGCTCAGCCCACTTGAAGCGCTTCAGCTCGCCGAGGCCGCTCGATCTCTGTCTAGCGGTGGCAGCGGCGGCGTAGGCGGATTCATAGGTGCGACGCGCGATACCTTGGGCCTTGACACTCTGCGCATCGGCGCCGCGGCGGACGAAGCCATTCAGCCCAGCATCACCGGCGGCAAGTATTTGACCTAGAATATCTATCTCGAACTAGAGACCGACCCCTCCCGTGTGAGCGACCGGGTGACGCTTGAGGTCGACGTGACGAAGAATATTGCTGTCGAAAGCGAGCTCACCAGCGAAACCGGGAGCAATATCGGCGTCAAATGGCAATGGGACTACTAGCCGAATAGTCACTTTGCCGTTATCCGCTTGACAATGTCGACAAGATTGGATGGGCTAAGCCGCGTTTTACGAAAGGAAGAACAAGTGAGAAACATTTTTTGCATGCGTAACGCCATTATTTTAAGCGCTGGTCTAGTTGGCGCCGTATTAACTCTTGCACCCGCATTGAAGGCCGACGACATCGGTGCCACCGGTATTGTCAAAGAACGCCGCGAACTTATGGAAATCAACAAGGACGCCGCAGGCGCTCTCTTCGGTATAGTTTCAGGGCAGGCTGATTTTGACGCTGCAGTTGTCAAGTCGCATGCGCAGGCCGTTGCCGGAACCGGCGGCGAAACCATGACCGCGATGTTCCCGGAAGACAGTTTCATTCAGCCGACCGAAGCGTTACCCACCATCTGGGAAAATTGGGATGAATTCGCCGCTCTCTCGGATGACCTCGTCACCAACGCCCAAGCTTTGGAGGCGGCAGCCGACGAGGGAGCCGACGCGGTTCAAGCTGCGTTCTCAACGCTCGGCGAGACATGCAATGCCTGCCATACAAAATTCCGCGTCCCGCAGGACTAAGCGAAGGAATTTGAGATGCGAGGACGCCGAACGATTATCTGGATCGTCGGCGTCCTGGCATTTGTCGTCTTACTCTTTTTGTTTTTAGCGGTTCCGAGTCAGGAACGAGCGCTCCAAGGCACGATTGGCGATGCAGAACGAGGCGCCTATGTGGTGCGCGTCGCGGCATGCATTGCCTGTCACACTGATTCAAACAATGACGGGGCGCTGTTGGCCGGCGGGGCGCCTATTAAATCACCCTATGGGGATTTCTTCGCCCCCAATATCACGCCAGATCTGGAAAACGGCATCGGTGATTGGACACTCGGTGAGTTCACCAACGCTTTAGCCAATGGTATTGCGCCGAACGGCGGCCATTATTTTCCCGTCTTTCCGTATACGGCTTATTCGAAACTCACCGACCAGGACATCGCCGACCTGTGGGCCTATGTACAAACCGTGCCGGCGAGTTCGGCGCCGCGCGTGCCGCACGATGTTTCCGCACCGTTCGGTTGGCGCTTTTTGTTGGGGCCTTGGAAGACTTTGTTTTTCAAGCCCGCGAAATTTGAGCCCGATCCCAGCCGAACTGACCCATGGAATCGCGGCGCCTATATCGTCCTCGGTCCCGGTCATTGCATCGAATGTCATTCCCCTCGCGGCGCTTTAGGCAATCTCGACACGGGGCGGCTCCTGGAAGGATCCGACACCGGCCCGGGTGGTGAAGTTGTGCCTTCAATCAAAACCGAAGCTCTCAAAGCAAACGGCTGGACGGAGCGCGGACTAGTTTTCGGCCTCAGCTCCGGTTTCATGGCCAACGGCGATTCCTTCAGCGGCTCAATGGGCGAAGTCATCCGCGACAGCACAAAACATTTGACCGATGAAGATCGCCAAGCCATCGCAGAATTTCTTTTGAGCGACTAAGCCCAGGCTGCTTCTCCCTCACGCCATCATTTTCAATACTCCAAGAGTTCACCGCATGCTAAAACCCGCTGAATTCCGGCGTCTTTTCGTGAACCTTGGCTGAATACAAGCTTCAGGCTGAGTTCAAAGGGGATATCTGATTATGGCCACGGTCAAAAAAGACGAAACCCCCTTTGGAGGCAAGTACGATGAATAAATTGATTTACGGTCTGGCAATCAGCGCCGCCATCGGCGCAGCAACCTTTTCACTTCCAGCTTCCGCCGCCCAGGTTCACCAACACAATGGGGCCGGCACCCTCACCATCCAATTTTATGGCGGAGGCCGCAGCTTCGCCCGGCAGTCGATTCTTCCTGAACGGAGAATCCGAAGACGTTTACGGCGTCAAGGTTTTCACCAGATTCAGTTACTCAACTTTAATCCCAATCGAGGTGTATACCGCGTAGAGGCCCATGATCATTATCACCAGCATCGGATTGTGATTGTCGATGCATGGACCGGGCGCGTCGTAAGAACCCGGCCGTTCTTCCGAAACTGGCGGAATGATCACAACTGGTCCAACGGCTTCGGTCGCCGCCGCGGCTGGCGCTAGGCTGTGCCAGTTCAACGGCAACCGCTCGACGAACCGACAGAAACAGACCCCCAATGTGAGGCGAGTTGCATCCGCCAAGTCTAGACGGAGCAACTCGCCCGCACCGCGGCCTGCCGCGCGACATGAAAAAATCGTTCATTTTGCATTCACAAAGGAAGATCTAGCGTCGATTAGCTATTTCTTTTGAGCGTTGGGGTGAACGCAGGAAGAGGAAAGACAGATGTCTAAAACCAAGACAGTCATTGCCATAAGCGCCCTACTACTCGTAGGGACCATGGCTTTCGCCCCACCGGTATCGGCTGGGCCCCGCATCGGTTTCAGGGTCGGACTGGTGTTGGGCAACAATTATTACAATCCCGGATATGACCGCTATTGGGCGGACGGTTATCAAGCCGGCTACTGGTACGCCTGGGACCAACCGGTGCGCTACAATTATTGGGATACCAACTACCGTGGCTATGACTGCCATCCGGCATTCATGTTCGGCTATCAGACGCGGCGCAGAGCGCGCTACGAAGCCATCATCTGCTACGACGAATACGGCCGATATTTTGTCGCGAATAATACCTATCGGGCCCTATCGTATTTCAGCAGCGGCTTTTGGATCGATTTCGGCGGCCGCAGATGGCGCGACAATCGTTGGGATTGGTATGGCCTTAGGGACCGGGACCGCAACCGATGGCGCAATCGCGGCTGGAATCGGCGCGCGTCGAACCAACGTAATGTCAATCGGCGGCGCAACGTGAATCGTCAACGCAACGTGAATCGCCAGCGCGGTATTAATCAACAGCAGAATGTCGGCCGGCAACATGGTGTCAATCGGCAGCAAAACGTTAATCGGCAACGCAACGTCAATCGACAGCAAAATGGCGGTCGTCAACGTGGTGCGAATCGACAACGCAACGGCAATCAGCAACAGAATGCTGTGCGCCAACGCAACCTCGAGCAGCAACGGAACGTAACGAGCGACCGCAACGGCAGCCGTCAAGGCAATGTGAGACGACGCGGCCAGGAGAATTGGCAAGAGGCTGTCCGCAGACAGCGGCAGATCGAAATGGGCAATACCCAAAGGCAGCGTGGCGGCAACCGGCAACGGGGCGTTAGGCAACAGCAAAACACTGGTGCGCAACAGAACGGCGGTGGGCAACGTGGTGCCAATCGCCAAGGCAGCGGCAATCGCCAACAGAACGCCAATCGGCAGCGCAATGTTCAGCAGCAGGATACCAACGCCGCGCAACGTCAAACGACCAGGCGGCGCGACGCCGGCAATCAGCACAATGCCAATCGGCAAGACGGTGCCCGCAGGAACGGTAACGGCGGTGCCCGAAGACAAGGCGGCGGCGGTCGACGCGAAAACGGTGGCAGACGCCGAAGGTAGTCAGCCGTAAACCCTAGCTAGACAAATTGGCGTCCGCCTAAGAAAAGGCGGGCGCCGAATTTTTTGAGTCCGCGCACGACTTGATCGGCCGCTAGTCTTGCGCTTCGATGAAATCGTCAAAATCCTCAGGCACGGCGTTTTCCAGCATTTTACGCACCATCGTCGCCGGCGCCAAGGGCGCTTCCGCATAGGCGGTCAGTTTCCATTCACCATCGACACGGCGAAACACGGCCATGACCCGATCCCAACTGGACATGGGCGGGGAGCGCATCACTTTAATGTCAAAATGTAAGACGTACGTGGCGAGCGCTACATCGGGTGCAAGGTAGTGCGCCCTAACTTCCGTGTAACGATTGCGTATGCCGTCCAGGACCTGTGTGCCCGGCAAGGGGTCAAAATATTTGTTGATAGCGTCCCAGCCGTATATCGGCCCGTCGATCTCTTCGGCCATATACATTGGAAACGCATCAGTCTGGTCCCACATCGACAACAGGGCTTCATAATCCCGGCGATTGTACGCGTCGGCATAAGTTGCCAGGAAGTTTTCAATATCTTTTATGAGTTGGCGTTGCTCCGGATCCGCTGCCTCGGCAAAGGCGGAGGCATCCGGCAGTTTTTGTTCATGGGCGCCTGCCCATGCGAGACCTGAATAAAACAACGAAACCAAAATGACGATGACACGCATGACTTTCCCTTCGCGGCTCAATGATTATTGGGTTGAAATTTACGACTGGGTGACTTCTTTATACGCCTTTGCAAAGGCGCTAGATTGGTTCAGCCGTTCGACAATAGCTTTGAGATCGTTGTCATTAGCGGCAAGCGGGATCAGCGGTTCGATGACATAGAGCTGCGCTTCATGTTCGAGGGTCACAAACTTTTGTGCTACCTCGGCAATAATTTGTTCCGATTGAATTCCTCGAGCGGCAAGCCTGATCAGGATCTCAATCGCATTGCCTTGTGTCCAGTCGTACTCGCCCCAGGCCAAGCGCCGGAGCCAAGGCAGCGCTGGTTCGCCCATATTAACGACAAGCTCAAAGGCTGAAAATTGGCAGGCACTTAACCATCCGCCATAGCCATGGTCTGCGGGCTTGAACAGTTTCGATTCTGGCGGCGGGTTGTGCAGATAATATTTTAAATCGTCTAGATCTTCTTCATCGAAGGAAGACGCCGAAATTTTGGCGACGTTGCGGAAACGGTCCGATAGGCCCTCTTGCAAAACGATTTCTGCAAGTCTTGCAATCTCGCCGGCAAGATTTGGTTCTTCAGTCATGACCGGATAAACCCTTTGCGGCGCTCCAAGCTAAGCCAGAAAAAATCGCCATAACATTCGGAAAATAGCCAAAAATCATGACCCGATTTTGTTTGAAGCGCCCAACGGTGATCACCATATATAGACTATAGGTCCATACAAAGGAGGTCAGTCATCATGAGTGCACTCGCCATCCTAATCGTCATTCTCGGAGTTTCTATCGTTCTGTCACGTGCACCTTTGGTTGTTGCACCCCAGCAGACACGCGACGCCTATTTGCGCCTGTTCGATACGGACAGCAAAATGCGGCTGCTCGCCGCAACAATTGGCGCGGTTGGCGTCATCGCTGTTTGGGCAGCGCTTGGTGTGCCGGGAACAGTTGCGGCAATTGTCAATGGTTTTGGATTGTTTATGGGCTTTGTGGCCTTCGGCGCGATTTTGTTACCCGGACTCGCGCGCAAATTTGCAACCAGTGTCTGGACGTCGTTTGGCACTACCGCCATGCGTTTCATGGGCGCACTCGCCGTGATCTTTGGGCTCTTTCTCGTCTATTACGGCCTGTCGCTCTAGGCGTATTTGTTATTTTCTCTCGCTATCGATGAGTTGCTTAAAGACACTCCATGAATTGACCATGGGCCGGAAGTCATCGAGCGAGGGCGGATCGGCAAAGATGGGATGATAGGTCGCCACTTCTTGCTTCATGCGGTCGGATAGGCCTTCGAAGCCCGGGATTTTTTGCCCGGCCGCATGGAAATACATGACGCCCTGCCGGCCGCCCATCTGCATCCACGGCATCCATGGTGCGACTCGTGAATAAGTCATGGTCAGATCCATGACTTCGTCGTTGGTCGCGTCCAGAAGCTCAGCTTCATTCATGAAGAAATAGAAGACTTCCGAGGCATGATACATGCCGCCGACATATTGTTGGTAATCGCCTCCCAGAGGGTTGTCATAGAACAGAATTTTTTCGGCGATCGTGAAGACTTTGCCGTTGCGAAACGTGCCTTCAAATTCGTGTCCTATCCCATCCTCATCCAGCGCATAGAATGGAAAGGGCACGCTCATAGGGTCGTTCGCCGTTTGGACGACTTTGACTTGCTCCCCCGACCAAGGATTGTCCCACATGCGCAAGACTTCGTTTGTTTCCGGGTCGAGATAGAGAACGATCTCACGGGCGACGATGCGGAAGCCATAGCCGCGCACATCGTCCTGATAGGTTTTGCAATTGCGGTTGCTGAACCCTTCGATGTTGAACAGGTGCCGATCCGGCTCCCCCTGAATGTGGCTATAGACCTTGCCCGTCCAGGTCAGCACTGTCGGCTTGCCGTCAGTCAAAGAGCAAAGAACCTTGCGGGTCGTCATAAGAGCGTCGTTGGGGTCTGACAGATCCAAGACCTGCGCGCGAGACTGAGAGAAGGTCGCCAATACTGCAACCAGCAGCGCAACAAGCAGAAAAATCAAGTTATCGACTGAAGGGCCGCGGTTTGCGACTCGAGGCTTTGTGATCTCGGACGCCATCGAGGCATCTCCTTTTCTTATTCTTGCAGCCGCAACTCATGTTGAGTTCATTAACAAAAAAAATCAACGTTGAAGCACCAGCTTGTTGAGCTCGTCGCTTTCCGTTCCCCACATCACATTTCCTTCGTCATCGACATAGCGGCCCAAAAACCAAAACTCGCCCGGCCGGATGACGACTTCATCTTCGGCGGTCAATTCAATCCCGAGCTGTTCCGCAGGCAGTTTGCAGGTGCCTTCAGGCATCGGGCCCCGAATCTCGCTGCGGTCGTCGCTGACTTCCAAATAGAAATCGCAGCCTTCGCTGAAAACAACATCATCGGCCGTGATTGAGGCGATCTTTTCGGGATCCTTGTAGGCGTCGACCCAATCTTCGACGATAATAAAATTGTGCTCCCGTTGGCGCACTTTGCCGATTGCCGGATCCGCAAAGAAATGCAGTATGCCGGCGCGCATCGTCGTTTCGATCGTGCCGTCCGCCGATCCTTGTTGAAATATTGTTATGCCGTCGAGCCAGTCGATTTCAACTTTGTGGAACACTTGGTACATCAGCCGATGCTTCAAATTGTCGGGAACGTCGTTAGCGTAATCCGATTCAAATTGGGCACTGGTATCGTAGATGCCGTCTTCGACCCACTCTTCGATTAGGTCCAAGGTCTCAACCGTTTTATCTTCAGCCCAGGCAGCGCTCTCCAACAAACCAGACACAAGGGCCACAGCGAGAATTGAAAAGCTAAAGCGTATTCGGTTGATCATTATGACAAGCCTTTCGTGCAACGAACTACACCAGTTTTGTAGGACAAGTCTCAGCGGTCAAGTTTCCTATGACGAAATCCGTGTGTGACTTTTTTTCTGTCAACTTGGTTCGCCCATGATGTTAGGGTCCGGGAGTGAGCCGGCAGCCATCATATATATAACAAAAACGCAGGCGCAAATTCCACAAACACAAGCCATCCCACAGTAAACGGGTGAACACAGGGGAGATGACTATGGCAAAATCGAAATTTTCCGACATCGCCGTCGACCGGCGCACGATGCTTCAAGGCGTTGGCGGCTTAGGCGTTGCTGCCGCCTCGAGCTTGGCGCTTAGCACGCCGCCCGCGCACACATCACGAATTGACGATGACGCGCTGAAAGGCCCGTATATCGATCTCACCACAGCGCCGGGCAACGTCAATGCTATGGCCCGGGTTCAAGGAAGCCTGAATGTTGGCGAGACCAAATACGGCTGGTTCTCCGGCAACGTCATGGGCGTGCGCGACAACGAACCGTTGCGCGACCTGTTCAAGTTCGAAGGCTTCAGTTGCGCCAAACTGATTGAGCTTGAAGACGGCGGTTATCAAAAAGTCCTGCGCGAGGTCGGCTTTTATATCGATCACGAAACCGGCGAGATCTTGGAAGACTACGAAAATCCGTACACGGGCGAAAAGGTACGCGTCGTTCCTATCGCTAACGATCCGTTTAACGGTAAGATCCAAGAACACTTTCCGCCCCCGCCCAGCTTCGGCGGCCTGAACGAATCGGCCGAGGCGCCAAAAATTCCATACATTCTACCGTGGATGATCCGGGGCAACATGGCCCAGCTCGAGCGTCACATTCACTTATATTATCCTAGCGCGCTGGTCCCGGAAAAGTGGCCACGCGAAAATCATGGTCCCATGACTCGTGTCACGGAAATCTACATGTATCAAATTCCCTATGACGATCTGCAAAACGAAGACATTGCCTCGGTGGAATATCATGGCACGTGGAGCCGCGTAACGCCGTGGCTGCCTTGGATGCTCATGGATAATGCGCCCGGCCATTGCTATTACGAGTGCTATATGGGTGCAATGAATTCCTTGGACGACATCAATCCCAAGATGGTCGACTATGCCTCCAAATTTTATCCCAAATATTTGGAAGCGCCGGCCGAATTCGAAGAGCCCAGCCTTTCAAGCCTCGAAAACTATTCGCGCGAACAGCAACCGGCGCAACCGCAAGGACCCGACGCAAGCTAGAGCGCGAGTATTGATTGTTTCACTCTTCGGTGCGGGCCTCGTGACAAAAGTGACGGGGCCCTGCCATTCACATGGATGCCAAAAATGAATGGTTCTGAATTAACAAGACGCGCTGCCTTTGGAGGTTTCAGTTTATTGGCTGCATCCACCGCCATGGCAGCGGGCAGCTTGCGACCAACTACCAATAGATCGAGTGTTATTTCTGACGTGACGCTCGCAACGCCGCAAGAGCATTTGGATGCTTACATTAAATTGCAGGCGAGCACGGAGTCGGAAGTGGATTGCCCTTGGTGGTACGAAGGCAAAATCTATGGCGTGCGCGACGGTGAGCCCGCACGACCGCTTGTGCGATTCGAGGGTTTGGAAGCCTACTGGCCTACAAAATTGGCCGACGGCGCCTACCGGCTGCAGGGCAATACGCTGACGTTTTTCCGGGATTTCGAAACCAACGAGATGATCTATGAGTTCGACAATCCGTACACGGGCAAAACCAACGAAGTGAAGCCCAATGTTTTGGGCGGCGGTGACGGCGTGCGTCACACGACGAACGGCATCTACTGGGAAGGCATGAAGGACAAATTCCCTGAAGGGCCGCTCAGCTTTGAATGGATGGCAGCTGGAGACATGGTGATCTTAAAGAGCACCCGCGCCTTTCCTCCTGGCGTACCGCTGATCGAGGCGCAAACCGTCTTCGCCCCGCGCAGCGAGTTCGAAGATCCAGACGTCACGCGGTTCAGCTCGGGATTTGCATCGACCTATATGGCGCCCTGGCTGTTCTGGTTGGACATGCGCGGCGAGCGGGGCCAGACGATCTGGCATGCCTTCGGCCGCAAGCTCAGCAGCGTCGATGATTTACCGGACGAGTATCGCGAGCGCGCCGAGCGCGAACATCCCGAACGTTTAAGCGGCCGACCCGGCACCGAACCCATGCGGCCGGAAGGGATGTAGCCGGCGCAAGCCGCGAATTACACGTCGTCTTCGACCACCGTCAGACTGGTACCGTCAACGCCGGTGACACGCACTTTTGTGCCCGCAGCCAAGTCGTCGCCTTCAATTTTCCAGGTCGTATCGTCAACGATCAGTTTGCCGGCGCCGTTGACGATGGGTTCAACTAACGTGAATACGCGGCCGACATATTGCTCGCCCCGCCGGTTGAGATTGCTGTCTTCGGTTTGCAACGGGTTGCGGCGTAGGTATGTCCGTCCCGCCACGATGCTCACTACCGACAAAACGGCAAAGATTGTGACCTGCAGCTCCCACCCCATGCCGGGAATGATCAGGACGATGAAACCGACGGCGCCGGCCGCCAGGCCCAGCCACAAAAAATGTGCCCCAGGGGCCAGGATCTCGACAATGACGAACAGGACGGCCAAGATCCACCAGCTCCAATAGGTCAGCGACGTTAAAAAGTCAGGCATGTGCAACTCACACTTGGCCGGGGCGCACAGGCGGCACGCTGCTACGTGACTGAGGGCCGGCCCCGTTGCCGCCGCCGCTCGGCCCGCCAAGGTCCTTCCACAATTCGCTGATGCCGCCGATCGATCCGATCAAACCTGAAACTTCCATTGGCATAAACACAATTTTCTGATTGGGCGAACGGGCAAAATCACTCAACGCGTCAACGTACTTTTGTGCCACAAAATAATTAACCGCTTGGGTGCTTCCTGACGCGATGGCGTCCGAGACCAACGTCGTCGCCTTGGCTTCAGCTTCGGCTTCCCGCTCGCGCGCTTCGGCATCGCGAAACGCAGCTTCCCGCCGGCCCTCGGCTTCGAGAATGGCTGATTGCTTTTCGCCTTCGGCGCGCAAGATTGCCGCGGCCCGAAAACCCTCTGATTCCAATATCTGCGCGCGCTTATCCCGTTCGGCCTTCATTTGACGCGCCATGGAGTCGACAATATCTTTCGGCGGTTCCATGTCTTTGATCTCAATGCGCGTAACTTTGATGCCCCAAGGTGCGGTTGCATCGTCCACCACATTGAGAAGTTTCGCATTGATGCGGTCCCGCTGAGACAACAGCTCGTCCAAATCCATCGATCCCATAACCGTACGGACATTGGTCATCGTCAAATTGAGAATGGCCAGTATGAGATTGCGAACTTCGTAGGCGCCTTTGGCGGCATCGAGAATCTGAAAAAAGACGACCCCGTCGACCCGCACCATGGCGTTGTCTTTGGTGATGACTTCCTGGCTCGGAATGTCCATCACCTGCTCTTGCATATTCATTTTTGACCCGATGCGATCGATCACCGGAATAATCAAATGTAAGCCTGGTCTCAAGGTTCGCGTATAACGGCCCCAGCGTTCGACGGTATATTCGTTGCCTTGGGGCACCGTCTTGACACCCATGAAAACGAGGATGATGCCGAGAAATAGAATAAAGAGAGCAAAGATTGAAAATTCCATGAGGGGCCTCCCAGGAGCTGCGCGTTGCGCCGCGAATCTAGCACAGTTTGCCGAGAAACTCGCTAGTCATCACGAGACATAAACTAAACAAAAGATGGATGAATTGACGATCATCTGACGACGGATGATCGAGTGCGCAACGATGCGCACCAAAGAGACTCTATGACTGAAAACAGATGAGGCTAGACGACGTCGCCGCGGGCGGCGGCCAAGTCATGAGGGCGGGTCACGATGAATGCAACGACCGGCACAAGGATCGCCGCCATCACGGTAGGCAGCACCCACGTCTCTGCCACAAAGGTTAGGACGAAGACATAGCTCGCGCTAATCAGCGTCACCGCCATTACCTTAGCTCGCATGGGAATGACTTTGTAATCGTGCCAGGCACGTACGCCGTCGCCAAAACGCGGATGATTATAAAGCCAGCGATGAAGACGGACGGAGCTGCGCGAGAATGCCCACAAGGCAATAATAAAGAAAATCGTGCTCGGCATGACCGGTAAGAAAATTCCAACGACGCCGAGCCCAACGCAGGCTAAACCCAACGCCATCAATCCATAGCGGACCGACGTGCAATCAAGCACCCGATCTTTGAACAGAGGCTGGTCAGGGATTGTCACGCCGCTTGTCTCCATAGCCGAATGACCAGTCTGCCAGATCTTTGGCCGCGCGCGAAGTCACAATGACCGGAGCTATTGGCCGCACCTGGGAGGCAAAACAAAACACGCCTGTCTGATTCGAATTGTTCGTGCCTTACTTCCCAGACGCGCTATAGTTAAGCCCTGTGGGGCGGGCTTCATACGGAGAGACCAATCATGTCAATGACGAAGAGCCGTTGGCGCTGGGGCGTGCTGGCGCTGCCATTGGTTGTTGCGTCGGAGGTAGCCCACTCTTCGGACGAAGCCACACCAGAAGCGCTCAAAGCGCAGCTGCTCGATGTCGTGGCTGAATACGAGCCGGGCACACCGATCACCCCCGAAATGGATGCCAAAGTGTCAAAAGCAGCGCGCGCGCTTGAAGAGGTGGCGGGCGCTGTCGACTTAAATGCGCAGTCCGATAGCCTCGACGGCATGTGGCTCAGTCTGTACGACACGCGCAACCTTCACTACCAGGTTGATCTCAAATTCATGAGTGGCGGCGTCTTTCCTGAAAAGTTGGTGCCGGTGCGCATGACGACGCAAGAGCTGAGACCCGGGGTCGGCTTTTATCGCAATACCATGATCATGCAGGCGGGCGAGGCAAAGGTGCCGTTTCACTATCTCGCCACGGCGCAATTCGGCGTTAACGCCGACACGGCGAATGTGGTCGACGTCAGCTTTCAAACTTTCGAATTCGTGCCGTCTGACGCCCACCATTCAACCGATGACTTGCGCGCTGCTCTCGGCCTCGCTGCGGACACGCCCCTCGTGCTGACCATGCCGGACGGCATTCCACCAGCCAACTCAACTGTGACATATTTAGACAATGACCTCAGAATCAACCGGGGAACCACAACCCCGTACGTCGCCGTCAATAGAAAACTAAAATAATACTATTCTGTGTACTGAACTCCCCGAAGAATGGATGTTCAGTGGGTAAATTAAGGGAAACGGGAAGACATGAAGTTCATTCGATCGATTACCTCCGTGGTCGTCTTGCTGGCCGTTGCATTCATGGTAGCGAGCCTTGACGACAGACCTGAATCCGAAAACAAGGGAACCGTTCTCATCGCGGGCGCGTCCGGGCGAACAGGTGTTTACGCCATGCAACAATTGACCGATGCCGGTTTTCAAGTGCGCGGCTTGACCCGCAATGTCGAGGGCGCGCAAGAGAAACTGCCCGGTGACTTTGAATGGGTCACGGGCGACGTGCGCGATATTGACTCCATGCGGCCAGCATTTGAGGGCGTCGATATTCTAATTTCCACGATCGGCAGCGGCGCCCCAGACACCGACAACAACGCGGAAGCCGTTGACTATGGCGGCAACATAAACCTTGTGGATCTAGCAGTTGAAAACAAAGTCAAGAAAATTGTCCTCGTTTCCTCAGCCAACGCCGGAAATGCCGATCCCGAATTGTGGCTGAACAAGAATCGCGGCAACGTTCTGGTCTGGAAGGGCAAGGCCGAAGATCATTTGCGCGCCAGCGGCATCAACCACACCATCATTCGCCCGGGCGGCCTGGTTCACGAGTACGAGCCGGGAGAGCGCGGCCTTCAGATCACACAGGGACTCAATGAACTCGCCATGGTTCACAGAGCCGACGTAGCCGCGGTGATCGTTGCTGCGCTCGAAGATTCCGCTGCCAGCAACAAGACGTTTGAATTGGTCAGCGACGCCAACCTTGAGCCAGATGCCTGGCGGGATGACTTTGCGGCGCTGTCAACCGACTACAGTGGGATCGGCGAATTGAAAGATCCGAGGGACTAAGACCGCGCGCCGCTTCTTGGACCCATGAAATTTCGCGGAATTCATGAGGTGCCAAAGGAGGCCGGAGCACGCTAAACTAAGAGTGCGGTAAGGGGGCCAAAGGGGGAGGACATCATGTCGACCTTCAGCCGAATAGTATTCGTCTTTTTTGGTGCCGTTTTCGCGATCTGCGCACCGCATTCCGTCCTCGCCGAGAGCGTCGAAGATATTCTCGGTTTCGACGTTGACGGCGTCACGGTCACAATGACACCGGCACAGATCGATGATGAGCTCATCGCACAAGGCTATGAACGCCTTGAGGGCTCCGCCAAAGCCATCAGCACACGACAATCGGAATCTCACTATCGCGACGAACAAGCCGAAAGCATGAGTGAGATCTCCGCGCTCGTGTGGGACGATCTTGTAGAAAAAGTTGAAATGACGACGCGTTTTCAGGGCGACTTCGATGTCGCCGGCGAACGTACAAGCCTCGTGGAACTTCTCGGTGAGCCAAACCGGGGGTGCAATTACTTAGAGAAGATGGCGCGCTTTGGGTGCACCTGGGTTGCCGGTGCGCCAGGCGCCCAAGCAAGACTGGAAGTCGACCTCACGCGGAACGGCGGCGTTTACTCTATCACCCGAGACGTGCCTCGCGACTGAGCGAACTCCGCCACCACGCGAACAATATGCATCCAGAGCACAGGCAACACACGCCGTGACAGATTGGCAGCTGGATTGAGCGCTGCGATTGCGCGACACTAAACGTGGGCAAATGAAGGAAAGAGAAATGTTTGACTACATTCAACGCCACTTGATCGCAATCATCGTGTCCACTGCCATAGGCGTCATTAGTCTTGTCGCCCTATCCGTGACACAAGTAACCGCGCACGAAGGCACCGAGGCGTCCGGTATTACGGTTGTCGTGATTGGTGCGACCGCACGCACGGCCAATGATCTCATACCGCAAGCCTTGTGGCGTGGTCATAAAGTGATTGCGTTTGCCCGCCGCCCGCAGCGCGTGCGACACGCGGCTCATCCGCGACTGACAATTGCCAAAGGCGATGTTTACGACCAGGAGTCCATCGAAGCGGTATTGACGGGCGAGGAGATCGTGATCTCGGTTTACGGTCCCCGCGTTGATCCAACGGAGGAAGTGCCAGAAACTGATCTCATGTCCCAGGGCACAACCAATATCATCAACGCCATGAAGAAGAAGGGGAACACGAAGCTCATGGCCACCGGCTCGATGGCAGCTGAGCGCGTCAAAGAAGCAGGGTTTACGGCCGACACTCCAAAAACCGATGATATTACCCCGGAAAATAATCTTTGGATTTACAATTTGCGCGGGCCCTACAACGACATGTTGAAAATGGAAGAGATCATAAAACAAACCGATCTCGACTACATAATCTTGCGGCCCGGCCAGCTCCTCATCGAACCGCCGCGTGGTGATGTTAGAATAGCCGTTGACGACGCACCGGTACCCAAACAAATGGTGGTGATGTATTCGGACTTTGCCGCTTGGATCTTGGATCAAGTCGAATCCGATGAATTTGTCGGCAAGACGGTCAACGTTTTCGGCACGACGCCCATGAGCGAAGTAGAAGGCACCGGCTTTGAAAGCGCTGTCAAAGAACTGAGAGCGATCAAAGCGCAAGTCGACGCAGATTTAGCGGCGGATCCCGACTACAACAACCAATAAAAAGGCGGCCGATGATGGGGCTATTTGAAGTGAGCTCATTGCGAGTTTTGCTGGCAGGCGTGAGCCTCGTGCTCGGCGTCGCGTTGGCAGCGCCCTCATATGCGCATAAGGCGGGTGAAACCTCAGGGCTTCGCGTGGTAATCATCGGGGCGACGGCAAAATCGGCCAACGAACTCATCCCACAAGCACTTTGGCGCGGACACGAAGTCATCGCCGTAGCGCGGCGTCCCTACCGCGTGCGCCATGCGCCACACCCCCGTCTCACCATTCGCAAAGGTGACGTCTACAATCTTGACGAGATGAAAGCCGCGCTTCAAGGCAGAGACAATGAGGTCGTCATTTCAGTGTATGGCCCTCGCGCCGGACCCACATCGGTCATTCCTGAAACCGATCTCATGTCTCAGGGCACGACGAATATTATCGAGGCCATGAAAGCCAAAGGTACGAAACGACTTTTTGTGACAAGCTCGACCGCTGTAGAGGAGCTCAAGAAACTCGGATTCAAACCCGATACGCCAAAACCTGAAGGGCTGACGGCAGAAACAGGTCTTTGGTATTACAATATGCGCGGCGCCTATAATGACATGATCAAAATGGAGGGCATCGCGCTTGCAAGCGGCCTCGACGCAACGGTATTGCGTCCCGGGCAATTGCTCGTGCAACCGGCTCGGGGCACGCTTAAATATACTGCCGAAGATACCCCCCGCCGGCGTGTCATCATGTATGCCGACTTCGCAGCGTTTATTCTGAATCAATCGGAGTCGGGCGAACTCATCGGCAAGACCGTTGGCGTTTATAGCGATGAAATGATCGAGATTGGCGGCAACTTCGACATCGAGGCTGAAGCCGTTTTATTGGAAGCGGCAAGACTGGAAGCCGAAGCCGATCTCGCTGCTGATGCAGAGCGCGCTAAACAAAACCAATAATGCCAAAGCGAAAAACTCTAACGATGAGAAAGATACATCTCTCGGGTACTAGATTAGATTAGGTATTCAAATGTCGACCATCGAGGATGCGCGGCTCAATGTCGGTCCGTGGCTTTTCATCATTCTGATAAGTGTGTGTAGTGCAAATCAGGGACACGCATTCTCAAGTTCCGACCAAACGGACATAGACGAGTCGGGCAAGTGTTCGATCGCCAACTCCGAAACTCTCAAAATTGCATCATGGAATATTCGCGACCATGATTATCAGACACGGCTGGAGGCAGCTGCGTTCGATGATTTTGTTCTCATGGTCAAAGAAATTGATGCCGACATAATAGCGTTTCAAGAAGTGACGGCAAAAGCTGATGAAATAGTCGAACTCACGGCTGCGCTTCGAACCGATACCCGTTGCTATAAGGCCGCGGTCACCGCAGAAAGACAAGGGGGAACCTACGCAGTTCTGTATGACACAAATACGGTCGACTTAGCATATCCAGCTGGCGCAGAGACCGGATGTGCAGCAGGAGCGGCTCAAATAATTCATGATGCGCCATTGATGAAATCCGCACCAGGCTCGGCCGTCACAATTGCAGCTTCTCACCTTTCTTATTTTCGGGTGAAAAGCTCCAGTGGCCAAAGCCCACAGCGTTTCGACTTTGCGCTGATCAACGTCAATGTTGACAAGAAAGACCTGGATTCGTTCGTCCAAGATTTCCAAAACCTAGACAAGAATTATGATTGGCTTTCGAATGAGCAAGATCGAATCGTCGTAGGTGACTTAGGCATCGCCGCCACGCCCGGCCAACTCAGGGGCAACTACTTTCCTCAGATGAAGCCGTTGATCAATCCATTATTGCTGATCAATCTTGGCTTGTCCGACCTATCCTTTGACGAGGCCGTCGCGGGCTCCAGAGCGAGCACGAGAACAACATCGGGCAAAGTGGCCGGACAAAGCTTTGACAATATATTGGTGCGCCGGTGGGACCGGCCTGGCACGTGCAGCCTTCAAAAGTATTGCGGCGGATTGGAAGAATTCATAAATGCCCGCGTTTATCGCTACGACAAAGTGCTTGTCAATCCAGCGGCCGACTTTGAGCAATCGGTTTCTGATCGCAACCCCGTCGCGGCGCGGTTTTGTAAATTCGCAGACACGGATCCGGACGTTGGCACCATTCCATGAATGACTATCAAATCTACTCGTCGAATTCCAGTCCTGCCAAACTGTCCCGCCAAGCCTCAGGGTCGAGTGCCAGATAGTTTGTTATGGCAAAGGTTTTGCCGATGGCATTTGGATTTGCCAAACATTCAACCATGACCGCGGCAACGTCCGATCTGGTTATCACTCCCGACGCGATTTCATCTTTTTGCAGCAACAAGATGCCGTTCTCACCGCCAGGAAAATCACGCATACCTCCGGGGCGCACTATGGTGTAGGAAAGACCGCTGGCTCTCAAATATTCTTCGCCTTTGAACCTCCAGGTTTGTCCATCGTTTAACCCCCGATCGATGTATTCTTTCGCCTTCACAACGCCGCCCGATGATATCAATCCGTAATACACAACGCCGTTTGCTTTGGCCACATCGACAAGATTTTTCGTGCCCAAATAGCTGACCTGCTCAGGCCCGTTGTCACCGCCTCGACTCTCCGTACCAACGGCGGATATAAAATAGTCGATGCGGTCAAAAGCGCGGTCGAGGGACGGAATGTCCCGGACATCCGCCTCTGCCCATTCTATATCAGAACCGAACATCTCAATCGCTCGCTCACGGTTGCGCGTCATTCCACGAACGCGATAGCCGTGCTCCACTAAATGCTGAACGATGATGCTCCCCGTTCGACCGGTTGCCCCGCCGACCAGCACTAGTTTTTCCGAGGGGGCAGACCTAAGCTCTCCACTCTCTTGCGCATTGACACGCGGCGTGAGAATCAAACTTGCGAGAAGCAACCAAAAAACACCCCTAAGCATCGACTGTTTCCCTTGTGGTGTTGATTAAATGTAATGGTTCGAAACCACTGTTAAGACGCTACCTTTTTCCACTTAGGTGATGGCGATCGTAGACTTGTGGGATCGCAGCCGCAATTGGTTCTGGGCGTAAAGAAAAGACATGCGCAAATGGGATCGAGTGAAGCGAAAGGACGAAAGCTATGTTTGACGGAATGATCCGCAATAGCGTTTCCGCCATGAATAGAAGAACTGCCCTAGGCTTTGGCGCATCAGGCTTGGCACTTGCAGCCAGCGGACCGGGTCTTAGCGGAAACGTTGCGAATGCCGCAGAAAACAGGCTCGACCTCACTGATCCGAAAGACAATATCCACGCCTTTGCCAAGATTTGGGCAACCCTTGCCGACGAGCCCGCCTACGGCGCGTTCCAAGGCGTATTTTACGCCACACTTCCCGAACAGCGTGCTATTCCTTTGTTCGGTCATGTCGGTTTCGGTTGTTTGCAAATGAAATTATTAGACGACGGCCGGGCCAAATATCGCGGCAACGAAGCCTCCTTCTACACCGACCTTATGACCGGCGAAATTATTGACAATTGGACCAATCCGTGGACGGACGAAACGGTGAAGGTCATTCCCTACATCAATGATCACTCTCGAGCCACTATGCAGCTTGCCTATCCCCGCCGCGTTTTGCTGACGACGGCTTATGGCTGGCACTACAACGTCGGCGAGGCGACCGATCAGGCCGTTCAAGAACAAATGGCCGGCGAGGTCAATGACGAGGAAGACATGGTGCCCTTCGTCCTGCCATGGGAACAAGTTGGCGATCAATACTTGCTCGGCTGGGATTTCGCGCTAGAAGTTCCCAATCCGGTAACGCCTGAGGGTTGGCCAAAAGCTTCGACCGGCTCCATTCTCAATACGTCGGAGCACTTTTCATTTTTCGTGCCCGTCAATGATTTGCATGATCCGGATAAGCCATTTGCGCGGTTCATGGCGGGCTTTGTGCGCCAAATGCCGTGGTTGCCCTGGATGCGCATGGGTCAAAGCGGCATCAACGGGCTCATGTACCTGCGCGCCCATAGTTACAAAATAACAGGCACCATGGACGATATTCCACGCCCTCTGTTGGCGCGGCTGGAGCGTGATTATCCGCACCTTCTGGAAACGCCCAAAGACTGGGAACCGGGGCCGGTCAGCAGCACATGGGACTATTACACCAAGGTAGTGCCGCCGGAAACGAGCGGCTAAAACGTTTCGCCGCGATCGCGTCCTCTTGTTCGGTCAAAAAAACTATTGTTCAGGAAACCAAAGTCGGTTGACCGACCCAAACCCGATTAAGACCGCGCGTAATGAGGTCCGGGCTTGTGCGCCCTTCAAGACGTCCCATGGCTTCTTGATAGGGCGCAACGTAACGCAGCCGATTGGGCAATCGCGGATAGACACGCTGGGCCCAATGCAATGCGCGGGCCGCGGCTTTTTGCTCCTCAGCACCAAACGGCAATTCGTAACGAGTCCTAATGGGCTCCGGCAGAAAGCCCGCTGTGACAGCCCGAAACCATTGGGGCATGGAGACGACGGTTCTCTTACCCTCGCCGAGTTCGCCGTGCATAACGAACGCACAAAGTTCGTGGCCTTCCCGGCCGATCGACAAGATCTCTGAGTGCCACATGTCTTTATTATATTCGACAAAAGCCTTCCAAGTTGGAGGCAAGGCTTGATCCGGAAGTCCAAAGAGATGAGCGAACTGGCGCTGCTCATCGTAAAGGCGGCTCTTGTCGTCATTTGACAGCGGCGGAAAAACTAACTCGTACATCCGCGACGATGTATCGAGAAGCGTCGCGAAGACCCAAAGCATGGCGTCGACGTCGCCGGCGTAAAATTGAGAGCCTGCTTTAAACGGACCAACGTCCTCTTTAATTGTTCCCGTGACCTGTTTGTGAATGCGATGTAGCGCCCGCGCTTTGCCGAGCGCCTGATCCATTGTTCCGAAGACCATGGCATACATCATGGTGAAAGTGCGATGAAACCGACCAATCGGATCTTGTTTGGTGGTCGACAGCTGATCGATGGCGGCAGCAACCCATGGATGTGCAGTTTGCAAAAGCGTCGCCCGGCCCGCTCCCATGAAGAGAACTGCTTCGCGATCGATCTTCCACGTCAAAGAGTCCGGCCCATACACGCCCAGGTTGGGATCGCCTTGTGCAGCACGGATTTGACTTAGCTGACTCTCAAAGAGCTCATCATCAACAAACTGAGGACAAATACCCGACAATACTTTTTCCTTTACGCACCCCGATAATCCGATTGTAACCGGGGATGGGGCGAAATAAAGGCGAAACAAAGCCGGTGTTGGTGAATCGCGAGTCGCTTTACATTAAGGCGAAGAAAAACTACGCGATTGCGCGCGAGTCCTTACCGACGATGGGCCCGTGAATGCCGCACTCATCTTTTTCGCTGTCCGCCCAGCGCCCTGATCGAAGCTCGGACCCGCTGGCTTGCTGCGTGCAAGGCCAGCATCCGATCGACGGAAACCCCTGCTCGACCAAAGGATGGCGCGGCAGGCCACTCTCTTCAAAAGCTGCATCAATTTCATCGCGCGCCCAGTGCGCCAACGGATTGACTTTGATCAGCTTGCCGCCCGCCTCAACACGGGGCAAGCGCACGCGAGAGCCACCATGAATTTGCTTGCGGCCATTAATCCACGCGTCAAACTCGCCAAGAGCACGATCAAGCGGCAGCACCTTGCGAATATGACAGCATTTATCCGTATCCCATTGCCAAAGAGAATCGTCGGCATCATGAGCCTCCAAATCGCTAGGTTCCGGTTGGATTGAGCGCACGTCTGTCAAAGCGAGTAAGCGCGTAATGCGGTCGCGGTAGGACAGAGTTTGAGCAAAATGCATTCCGGTTTCTAGAAAGACGACTGGAATCGACCGGTCAATTTGTGACACTAGCTGAAGCAGTACTGCTGCCTCAGCGCCGAACGAAGAGACCACGCCGATTTTTCCGGGAAACTCAACTTCAATCATGGCCCGGAGAAAATCTTCCGTGGATGCATCAGCGTATTGCCGATCCAAATTTCGAGCGCGCTGCGCGGGCCCCTGAACGGCATCATCAGGACGCTCTTCGCGGATCAGCTCGACGGCCAGCCGGAGCGCTTCATCTTTAAAGGTGGCCTCATTCATTCACGTTACTCCGCCGCCTCGCGCTTGCGATGCCTGAGCTCCAATACTGTATTCCGCTCATCGGAGGCGGATTGATAAAACACACTGATTTCATCAAGCGCCTCACGCCACGAATGAAGCAAGTTCTCGTCTATCACTTCGTAAGTGTCAAAGCCGCATCGATGCATAAATAGGAATTGATCCCTCAAGACATCACCCACGGCGCGCAGTTCGCCCTCGTAGCCGTAACGCTCACGCAAGATCCGCGCATAAGAATAGGCTCGGCCGTCTTTGAAGGCCGGAAACTCCAATGCAATGACATCGAAACAGTCGAGATCGTTTTCGACGATTTCGGGAGACTGATCTGATTTCAGGTGCAAGCCCAGTTGGCCGCTGCGCTCTAGAAGCAGAGCGCGCTCAGTCTGCCAGCGCTCAAGACCGACGATGACGTCACCTTTATAAGCGCTCAAATCCGTTTCATCGTCAACGCTCAGCCATCGATCGTCGACGATGGTTCCATTCTTAATGAGCGCCATAAAGCTTCTCCTTGAACGGATCCAAGCCGACGCGGGCCAGCGTTTCGTTAAACGCTTCGTCGCTGCGCCGTTCTATGACGTATACGTCGACAATCGCTTCTACGGCATCAACCACATCATCGTAAGAAAATGCCGGGCCGACAATTTTGCCCACAGCCGCATTTTCATCGGCACTACCACCGAGCGTTATCTGGTAATACTCCAAGCCCTTTTTATCGACGCCCAGAATGCCGATATGGCCAACATGATGATGTCCGCAGGCATTGATGCAGCCGGAAATTTTGATTTTGAGTTCGCCAATATCATGTTGCCGTTTCAGATCTTGGAACCGGTCCGAAATCCGCTGAGCTACGGGAATAGACCTGGCGTTGGCAAGATTGCAGTAGTCGAGACCGGGACAAGAAATAATGTCGGAAATCAAACCGAGATTAGGGGTTGCCAATTCCATAGCCGATAAGACTTGCCAAACGGCAAATAGGTCGGACTGTTTGACATTCGGCAGCACGAGATTTTGTTCGTGAGTGACGCGTACTTCACTCAAACTGAAGCGCTCGGCCAAGTCGGCCACGACGTCCATTTGTTCAGATGTCGCATCACCAGGAATTCCACCGATCGGCTTTAAGGAAATGTTGGCAATGGCATAGCCCGGCATTTTGTGGTTAACGACATTGCTTCGCACCCACTGAGCAAACTCGAAGACCTCAGCCTGCCTCAATGCAAATAGAGCATCGCTGTCTTCAAGATTTTCATAGATCGGCGGAGCAAAATAAGTCTTGATGCGGTGTATCTCTTCTTGCGGCAGATCAAGCGCGCCGTCTCTTAAGTGTTGCCACTGCTCTTCAACCAATCGAGCGAATTCGTCCCCGCCAACGCTTTTCACCAAAATCTTGATACGAGCTTTGTAAAGATTGTCCCGCCGCCCAAGAAGGTTATACACACGCAGGATCGCCTCGAGGTAACTCAACAGATGCCTTTTCGGCAGGAAATCGCGAATGCTAACCGCAATTTCCGGCGTGCGGCCTTGCCCGCCTCCGACGAGCACTTCAAAGCCAATGTCGCCGTCATCATTCCGCTTCAACTGCAAGCCAATGTCGTGCACGCGAATTGCTGCGCGATCTTTTTGTGCGCCGGTCACGGCAATCTTGAACTTGCGCGGCAGAAATGAGAATTCCGGATGCAACGTTGACCATTGACGAATGATCTCGCAGTAAATTCGCGGGTCCTCCAATTCGTCAGCGGCTACGCCGGCATATTGATCCGCCGTTACATTGCGTATGCAATTGCCGCTCGTCTGAATGGCGTGCATTTCCACGCTGGCTAGATCGGCAAGGATGTCCGGGACGTCTTCGAGGTTAGGCCAGTTGTACTGAATGTTTTGTCGGGTCGTAAAATGACCGTAGTCTTTGTCATAAATTCGAGCGATGTGGGCTAGCATGCGCATTTGATTGGGAGATAGAGTGCCGTAGGGGATGGCGACCCGCAGCATGTAAGCATGGAGTTGAAGGTAAAGGCCGTTCATTAAGCGCAGTGGCCTAAACTGCTCTTCCGACAAATCGCCGGACACGCGCCTCGCAACTTGACCGCGGAATTGCTGAACTCGCTCATCGACAATTGTTTGATCGAACTCGTCGTATCTATACATGAGAATTCTCCTGATCGGCTTGCTTGCCAAACTGGAGATGTGTGGTGGGCCCTTTGGCGCGAATTATTTCCCGCTGACTCAGCGGTTCGATCTGGCCGTCCAGTTCACTCACTTTCATAAGGTAGGGGCTGATTATTCGCAGCTCTTCTTGAGGCTTTTCAACTTTTGACAGCAATGTTTTGGCCTTGTCATCTTCCATGATCTGACCGTCGGTCAATTGCACGGACCATTCACCATCGCCGGTCAAGTAGACGACTTCGCCGTCGCCCAGTCGATTTGCAGTTACGATGAACAGCGTCATGCGATCTTCCTGACTTCGTCTTGCGCCAATGCGGTCAGGGACTGCTCGTTGGCCTCGGCGGCTACCGCGCCAATGATGAGCACCGCGGGACCCTCAACATTGTGCTGGTCGATGAGCGCCTGCAGCTCCGACACTGCACCGCGCACGACTTTTTGCGCAGCCAGCGTGCCGTTTTCAATCACTGCGACGGGGGTCAATGGACTAAGACCATGGTCGATGAGACGCCGACTTGTCCGGCCTGCCGTATTTACGCCCATATAGATGACAAGTGTCTGGCCAAGGCGTACCAGACTTTCCCAATCCAAATCTGGTTCCCCGTGTTCACCGTGACCTGTAACAAAGGTGACGGCCGTCGATACTTGACGATGGGTCAAGGGAATACGGGCGGCTGAGGCGCAACCGATCGCGGCCGTAATGCCGGGAACGATTTGGGCACTTATGCCGTGGCACTCCAGGAAATCGAGTTCCTCGCCGCCACGGCCAAAGACAAAAGGATCACCACCTTTGAGCCGTACGACACGTCGCCCCGCGCAGGCGTGCTCAACCATGAGGTCGTTAATCTCATCTTGTGTGCGCAGATGATGTGCTCGGGATTTGCCGACGTTGATTAACTCGGCTTCCCGGCGGACATAGTCCAGCACATCCGGTCCAACGAGCTTGTCGTAAAGCACCACGTCGGCCTGTTGCATGACTTGAAGCGCACGCAGCGTGAGAAGGTCAGGATCGCCGGGACCTGTGCCGACAATGTGAACCATGCCGCCACGCTCGCTTTCCGGAAGTCCGCGATTAACGAGTGACAGCATTTGTTCCTGTGCGGAAGATTGTCGGCCGTCAAGCACATCACGGGCAATCGAACTATCAAAAAATAGATCCCAAAATCTGCGCCGGTCTTCCCATTTAAATTTCGATTTTACGGCTTGCCGAAAACGCTGCGCAAATTCTGCAAGCTCCCCCAGGCGCGCCGGCAGGACCGCTTCGATTTGACCGCGAATACGGCGCGCCAGAACGGGTGAGGTGCCGCTTGTAGAAATGCCGATCAGGACATCGCCGCGTTGGACAATGGACGGCATGATAAATGTGCAAAGATCCGTTCGATCAACCACATTCACCGGACGTCCAAATTCGACCGCGGCGGCCGCGACCCGCTTATCCAATGTCGCCCGACCCGAAGCTGCAATCACCACGTCGTAGCCGGCCACAAGATCGGCCGCAAATGAGCCCTTCAAGTAGGTCACGTCACCGCCCGCCTCTTGGGCGAGAAATTCTCTTTTGAAGGCCTCAGAAATTTCATCGGCCCAGACGTGAACGCGACCGCCCGCCCGAAGCAACAGCCGAGCTTTCTTGAGCGCTACCTCCCCGCCGCCAACCACAAGGCAAGGCCGATCGTTAAGTCTTACAAATGCAGGAAAATACTTCATAAATTCAAATCTTTAAAATGGCGCGGTCGGTCATTAGGCAATGCTGACAGCTGCCCTGCCGCTATCGCCGTCTGGCGATGAGGCAACGGCAAAACTCACTATTTTTCGATTTAGTTTTTCTAATGCGAATGACAATTTTGCTGTAAACTCGATCTAACTTTCCGGTTGGCATTTCTTCCCTATTTTCAAATGGCTGTAGAAAAGCTAGGGATTGGAAAAAGTGACGACAAACGATTATTTCTAAGACGACAGCCTAGTTTTTCTGAAGCAGGTGTTATGGCCGATACCAGACGTCTTCCCCCGTTGAATGCCCTGCGCGCATTTGAGGCCGCAGCGAGACACCTGAGTTTCACCAAAGCAGCCGAGGAACTTCACGTCACGCCAGGCGCGATAAGTCAGCAGGTGAAATCTCTTGAGGAATATGTCGGCACGACTTTGTTTCGCCGTATGAACCGCGCTCTTCTTCTGACTGACGACGCACAAGCCTGCCTGCCTGCACTGCGTGAGGGCTTTGACAAATTAGCCGAGGCAACCAATGCACTAAATGCCAGTGAATCACGCAATCGGCTGGCCGTAAGCGCGGCACCATCTTTCGCGTCCAAGTGGCTGGTGCCAAGGCTAGGTGAATTTCAAATTCAATACCCGGAAATCGACGTTTGGATCTCGGCAGACATGGAACTCGTGGACTTTATTAAGGACGGGATTGATGTGGCCATTCGCTATGGCTCAGGGGACTACAATGGTCTTCAGGTCGAACGCCTATTAACCGATTCTGTGTTCCCTGTTTGCAGCCCAGAGTTGTTAACCGGCGCCGAGCCGTTGACAAGTCCGGACGATTTGTCTCGATTCACTCTTCTGCACGACGCCAGTCCCGACAACGACGAAAGCTGTCCGGACTGGACCATGTGGCTCAAAGCAGCCGGGGTTGCCGGTGTGGACGGCAATCGAGGATTGCGATTCAACCAATCGAGCCTGGTCTTGGAAGCCGCAATCAGTGGGCGCGGGATCGCCCTGGCCAAAAGCACTTTGGCTGCTGACGACTTGGCCGCGGGACGGCTGTCAAAGCCCTTCGATCTCACCCTCCCTATTGATTTTGCTTACTACTTGGTATGTCCGAGATCGAAAGCGACACTGGCTAAAGTAGAAAGTTTTGCAGATTGGATGCGAACACTGGCTGCCGCCGAAGAATCTAAGACTTGACGGTGCAAAGCCAGACCAAAACGGCGCGCCGGCAGACGTCCATTTTGGTGCATTCGGCGCAGCTGGAAAGGCTCTTTCCTATTGCCAGAATCGGCCATGCCGACCTTGGCGATCCACTCTCTGACCGCTGTAGCGGTAAATTCGCTGCCATTGTCACTCCTGATATGATCGGGAACGCCGTGGCGGACCATCAACTCGCCGAGGACCGCGAGAACGTCCTGGCTGTTCAGCCGCCGGTTCACTTCGATTGCCAGACATTCGCGCGAGAACTCGTCGATCACAGTCAGCATGCGAAACTTGCGACCGTCGCGTGTCCGATCCTGCACGAAATCATACGCCCACACATGATTGCGATATTGCGGACGCAGCCGAATACACGACCCGTCGTTGAGCCATAGTCTTCCTCGTTTCGGTTGTTTCTGCGGTACTTTCAGGCCTTCACGCTGCCATATCCGGGCGACGCGTTTATGATTGACACGCCAGCCGTCAGCGCGAAGCAGCGCCGTGATCCGCTTATAGCCGTAGCGCCCATATCGCACCGCCAGGTCGATGATTGCCGACGTCAAAGCGTCTTCGTCGTCGGCGCGTCTCGGCTTGCGCCATTGGCTGGAACGGTGTTGCCCAAGCACCCGGCAGGCCCGGCGTTCGGAAACGCCGAGCTTTGTGACAGCGCGCTCAACACAATCGCGTCTGCGCGAGGGCGTTAGAAGTTTCCCGCTGCAGCTTCCTTCAAGATCGCCTTGTCGAGTTCAGCGTCTGCAAGAAGCCGTTTCAGCCGTGCGTTTTCTTTCTCCAGATCCTTCAGACGTTTGGCCTGATCGATCTTCATCCCGCCATACTCTTTGCGCCAGCGATAGTATGTGATCTTCGTCACGCCCAGACGGCGAATAACTTCACCAGAATTGACGCCTTCCGCAAGCAAGACCTCAGCCTCGCGCAACTTCGATATGATTTCTTCAGGCTTGTAACGCTTTCCTGACATCGCAATCCTCCTTCGATTCAGCCATTTTACTATCTCAATGTGGCTGCGTTCAAAGGGGTCGGGTCAAAAACCTGCGCGAATTAGGCGGCGGCAGAAGGCCTCAAGAAATTTGTTGCCAAATGCGCCCGCTTTTCCGCGTTGCTGCCATGTTTTTTGATGAAGAATTTTGAGCTCATCCAACCATTCGAAAGCTTTCGATTCGGTTGTCGCAGGCGCGATCGACAACGCGCCTCTTTCGCCATACTTGCGCATCGATCTTACGATTTGATAGCGGCAACTTTTGCTCAACGTCGAAAAATAATCGTTGCCTGACGATCGTAACCATTCAAGAGAGACAAATGGGCTAGGCCTCTGGCTTTGAACTTCCAATGTCAATCCCAAGTCTTCGACCAAGGGTACGTAGGATTCTGGCACTCCGTTCAGTCTGAGTCGTTGCCAAAAAGTTGGCAATGTCTTATCAGCGCCTTCTTGTAGCAACGCTGCAAAGCAAGCAGCGATTGCTTCCTGTGAATATTCTTGTGCGACCAAAAATCCATTGAATTCTGTAAATATGCTGTCTTCTGATTTTGTCCCCGTTTGCGTCAGATAGAGCGTCGGAATTCTAAGGCCGAGACTCTTGTCCAAGTGCTTGACGACCAAACCAAGGCCTACCACCCGGTTTTCTTCTCTCACAGTGATTAGCCAGGGCTCCGCATCAATTTTTTCAAGCCATGTGCCAATCCAGGTCCAGGTTTGAAAGAATGAAGGGCGCGCTCGAGACTCGAGCTCCTGCCAAATCTCAGCCAGTTCCGAATGAGGAGGCGACTTGCCAAGTGTAGAGGTTAGGCCGGTATTCATTCCGCGTGACGCTCTCGGGATCCATGGTTTCGAGCTCAATCAATGCATAAGTCTGCCGGATTGCCATACAAAGTAATATGCCAAGCGCATGACAAATACACTTCGTGTCGCGATCATTGCGTCAAGGCTTCGTCAATCCATATCGATTTACGAATGCCCCCATCCAACAATTTTAGCTGAGTTCTGCTTAAGAACCTATTTCAGAGTCGCAGAATACCGACCGTCGCTATATGACAATGGGAGCCTCAAGGTTCTGAATGGAGCGCAAAATGTTGTATGCCGTCAACATTGAAGTTTTGGGATTCTCGGGTGAAGCAAGACCCTGCGTCTCAACTCGATAGCGACCAGGCCGGCCCTCGAACTCTAAAAGGTGTGAATTTCGTTGTGCCTTCGGATCAGCAACGAGGTTGACTTCCGTCTTGTCAAAACCGATTCCAGCGATGGCCACCGTTGCTGCCACATTGGCATTCTTAGGAAACAGACGAGCCGCGTCCCGCGCCGAGCCGGAAAAAATAACTTGCTCAGATGAAATCGCCTCCAGGTCTATAGCTTCAACGCCGGGTGCACTACTCCAGGCCAACGGGGGTTTGCGCGATGTCAAACGGACCCAATCAAGTCCGGCGAGTTTGGTCGCAGCCAGTCCGTCAATGCCGAGTAAAGCACCGGCTGGCAGATAAACTTGCGCAGGTGATTTTGTAACTTCTTTCGTGACATGTTCGTGAAGGGCCGCATCCGACAGCGCGCCGATGGAGATGATCATGAAATCAATGCCTGACTTCAGAATGGAAGACGCGTAATCCCTCACCGCTGCGTGCCCTGCACATTCGACAATCAAAGACGGCTTCCATTGTAGCAGTTCATCGATCGTCGCGACGAGCGGATGGGGCGATATATCACGTAACTCTTCAGGCAGCACGAGGGCGCCAACAATGTACAGCTGCTTGCTGTTTTCAATTTGCCGAATGATCTCGTGCGCAATGGCTCCGTTTCCAATCAGCGCGATCTGCTTTGAATTTTTTCGGGTCATTTGTTTACGAGATCAATACAAGTGCCAATATATTCCATCATGCCGTTTAGTTAGGACCGCGCGGCCAGAATTACAAGCCATACTGTAAAACCATCGTCCACCATGCGCAGACCGAAGAGCAATTCAACTTGCCGCACGTATTGAATTTACCAAACTCACCGATTGAGGCGACGTTGGACGCATTATCCAGAATGACTGTTGACGTGGCCGACATGTGTAGACTTGAAATTGAAGCCATCGTCAATGCGGCCAACACAAGCTTGCTTGGCGGTGGCGGCGGCGCCATTCATAGAGCGGCGGGGCCGGAACTGCCTGCAGAGCGTCGCGCTTTAGAAGGGTGTGCCGCCAAGATCGCCATCAAGTCGGCAGCAGATTTTCTAGGCGATTGTGAGCGCAGACGGTCGGTCGTCTTTTGCTGTCTTACCAGGGAGTCTGCTGAGCTTCACGAAGCCGAGCTTGTTCGTTTGCGCAACAGCGCCCACCACTAGGCTCAAAGTCGTCAAATTATCGAACATCGCAAGCCCAGCAAAAGTCGATTTTGTTGAAAATACGACTGGCTTCCATTGTCCGCGTCTGCCCCCTTTTGTAGACTTCGGTCCATGGGTTATGGGGGTCAGTTTTAATGTTGCGATGGATCATTCTGACGGTTGCGTTTGTCGTATCGGCGCCAGACGCAGTGAGGGCGCAATCGCGCGGCGCTAATGTCGGTCTGGACTGCGCTGATTTTGAACTAGAGAGCGCGACAGTTTCGGAAGGCCTTCCCAAAACTTACACGCTTAACGGCCTGTGTATGTTTACGCCCGAAGGACCTCCAACAAGCGGTACCGAATCCAATCAGCCCGTACTTGGCCTGGCTATCATCGAAGCCACTTGGGACGATGCCGTTGTTCGCGCCACGGAATTGGTGACTTTTGCCGGCGGGTTAAGTGGGACGCTCAGATCTGCTTTTCAATGCACACAGGATCCTTTCATCTTTGAAACGCCGTGTTTGCTTTCCGAAGTTACAAATGACACGCCCTGGCCGCTGATCGACCGGACGTTACGTCAATCGGACAAACCGCTAATGAGCGAAAGGATCGATCCCGCGCAGGCACTTGAGCTAGCACGACGCATTGGTACAGAAAAGTCATCAAGTCCGAATTCTTTGGCGGGACCCAAACCGCTTCTGGGAACATCAATCAAAGATTCCATGGCGCGCCAGGGGCAAGGAATTCTGGAAGCTGAATCTCTTGTAGCGAGCGCATCCAGCCAGGGCCGGTTGGCCATTCAGAGAATGCCGGCGGGCGCAACAACATGGAGCAATAATGCGCAACTTTATTGGCAGCCCGAAACAATCGGCAGCTTATTGACAATCCCCCTAACGACGAACCGGCCTGGCGAATATGTCATCAAGGTGCACGTCACTTCGGCCCCCGAATACGGTCTAGCACGCCTCTATATCCACTACAGGCAGAATGAAGGCCAACTCGGCTCTGCACCGGTCTTCGACGATACGCCGGCCATTGAGTTTGACGGATATGCGCCGCAATTGACGCCGCCCCAGCCCGTTGAACTACAGGTTCCCTTTACCGATGGCGCAATGCAGCTGGTTATCAGCGTACCGGGCAAAAACTCAAATTCCTCAGGCCTTGCTGTCGGAATTGACCGAATTGAGCTAGGCGGTGCGTCTCGAATAGTTGAACCGTGAGCCCTCCCATTGGCGGCTATCGGCCAATCACTCCGTCAATTCATATGATCCTTTGGGCCGGTGTTCTGATAACTGACCCAAAAAGATCACCGGCTCAAGAGGTAGAATACCCGCATAGGTTGTAGAGCGTTTGTACCGCTAGAAATCAACGCTCGGTCAGCGGTTGGCCAATCTCGTTTGTCACGAATTGTTGACACCGGTGGCGACCAGTGAGGTCTAGGTGATGGAGAATTAAGCTGTTGACATGGAAAGCTAAATCAAAGATGACCAGGCGCCCGACCCGGAGTTGGACCGGGCCAGGTCAATGTGTCGCTCTGCTGATCAGTGGTCGGCCGCTTGGCTTGCCGATCGAAATTGAGTTAAGTATCTTAGGTGTTTGGAAAAAACGCTATGAATTAAGGGCTGGCTAGCTACGCGGGTGATTGACCTGAAAGTCTAGAATTTAGCTCATTGTGGTTGCTCAGAGGGCGCATACCACAAATTTGGGGGGCAAGGCGATGCGCAATTTGCGTACGAGTCTGCACGATTGCCAACAGCGATCGCTCCTACCCGGGTCAGAGCCGCGAGAGAGACATGGTTCTGGCTCCTTCATTTTGGGCTAAGAGGATTCAATGCTGTCTAGTACGCCAACAGTAAATGAGAGTTTGAACATGAACCGGGCGAACTTCTCGAGCCTGGTCGAGGGAATGGATTATGCCGCTCGCGGACAGACAGGATTCAATTTTTATTCAGCACGCGGCGAGCTGAACACGACGCTTTCTTACACAGAACTCAGAGACCGGGCGCGTTCCCTTGCGGCAACGTTAGGAGCAATGGGACTGAAGCGTCACGCTCGTGTCGCGGCTGTTGCCGAAACGATTCCCGAGTTTTCAGTATTCTTTTTTGCATGTCAGTACGCTGGGCTTTTGCCAGTTCCCCTGCCCATGCATATTAATTTGGGTGGCAAGGATTCTTACGTTCATAGGTTGCGCGGACTTATGGAAGCGTCCGGCGTTTCGGCGGCCGTATCTTCGCCCGACATCATCAACATGCTTAAAGAAGCCTGCGAGACGCTTCCCATCAAGTTTGTCGGCACTCACGAAGATTTATTGAAATTGCCCGGCCGAACAGATTTGCAGCCCTTAGCACCTGAAGAGCCGGCTTATATACAATATTCCTCGGGCAGCACGCGGCGTCCGAAAGGCGTGCTCATTTCACAACAAGCCATCACCAGCAATGCCAACGCCATCTTGACCGACGGTATTGAGTTGCGCCATGGCGACCGTTGTATTTCATGGCTGCCACTTTACCACGACATGGGATTGGTCGGCTTTTGCTTAACGCCACTGTTGAGCCAGATGTCGATCGACTATATGGCGACGGCGGATTTTGCAAAGCGTCCCCTCACTTGGCTGCGTCTGTTTTCGGAAAATCAAGGTACGATCGCCTTTAGCCCCTCGTTTGGATATGAGCTATGCCAAAGGCGAGCATCCAATGGCGCGATCTCGTCTTTGGATTTATCAACTTGGCGCGTTGCCGGAATCGGCGGCGATATGATTCGCAACGATGTGCTCGACCGGTTTACTGAAAAATTCTCAGCGTGCGGATTTAAGCGCGCAACTTTTTTGCCGAGCTATGGGCTAGCTGAGTCGACTCTTGCGGTCACCTTTGCCGGTGCGGACGACGAATTCGAAACGGATACGATCGATCGAAAACACTTTTCAGTGTCCGGTAAAGCCCGACCGCTTCACGCCGTTGACGGTTCCGATGAGGCAAGACGCTTCGTAATTTGCGGCAAACCGATGCCGGAACACCAACTTCAAATCCTAGACAACAACGGGCAAGAATTAGGTGATCGGGAAATAGGGCGGATCGTCATACGTGGGCCGAGCCTCATGGATGGATTCTTCAATGACGAGCGGTTAACGCAGGAAATATTGTCCGATGACGGATGGTTGGATACCGGCGACCTCGGTTACACTGTCGATGGTTCGTTAGTGGTTACTGGACGAAGTAAGGACCTGATCATCATAAATGGCCGAAATATCTGGCCTGAAGATATCGAATGGGCAGTTCAGGAATTGCCCGGCATACGCCGAGGTGATGTCGCAGCATTTGCGATTGACCAAGACAATGCGGAAGGGATCGTGGCGGTTGTGCAATGTCGCACACGCGACGCTAGCCAGCGAGAAGAGTTGGAACGGCAAGTGCAGGCGACCGTACGGCTTGTGGCCGGGGCTGACTGCGAAGTTGTTCTGGTGCCGCCAGGCAGTATTCTCATTACTTCATCTGGAAAGATCGGTCGGGCGGCGACGAGAGAAAGTTTCTTGGCCGGCGAATATCAAACATCGGCCTATGAGTCAGCCTCCGCGAAAGTGGCGGTCGGTTAGGATTCTAGCTGCTCCCCCCTCACTTGCGCGTTTACGGCCCGATCAGAGCGAGTGATGGCGGGCACAATTGCAATAACAGGCGCAACCGGATTTGTCGGGCGTCACCTTTGTCGGCATTTTGCCCTACAGGGTTGGTCCGTCAGGGCGCTCGTGCGGAACGCCTCACGCGTCGAAGTCTCCGACAACGTATTGGCAGTTCATGGCTCTCTCGAAGACCCTGAGAGCCTTGGACGACTGGTTCAAGGGGCGGACGCGGTGGTTCATTGTGCCGGGGTCATAAAGGCTGCGAGTCGCGATGCCTTTTTCTCTGTAAATGAACGAGCAACGGGCCAATTTGCGTCCATTTGCGCTGCCTCAGATTCGTGTACTCGCTTCGTTCTTATTTCAAGCCTAGCTGCCCGCTTGCCTGAGATTTCCGACTACGCTGCAAGTAAGCGCGCTGGCGAACTCGAGGTCGAGGCTCGCGCCGCTCAGCTGGATTGGACCATTTTGCGACCGCCGGTGATCTACGGACCGGAAGACCGCGAGTCTTTGAAACTTTTTCAGCTCATGAAATACGGAGTCGCATTGGTTCCTGGCTCTCTAGATGCCAGGGTATCAATGATATATATCGACGACTTATGCACAGCGGTAGAGCGCGCCGTAGCATCGGACGATATAACGGGGCACAATTTAGAGGTCCACGATGGTACGGAAAACGGCTACAGCTGGCCTGAAGTTGCCGACGCAGCCGGTCAGTATTTTGGCCGAAGGGTGCGAAGCGTCATGGTGCCCCGCGCAGTTTTATGGCCCTTTGCGGTAGCTAACCAGGGGATTGGCAAGCTCATTGGGGCGGCACCGATGGTGACGCCAGGGAAGTTAAGAGAGATGTATCATTTAGATTGGGCTTGTCGGAGTAATCCCTTGAGCCAAGTGACAAATTGGAAACCAACTGTAACAATTCTTGAAGGGCTCAAGAGATCATGCATTTGGTATGAGCGTGAGGGCTGGTTCTAATGAGAGGCTACCGCACATCGGTCCAATCCATTTAGGTCAGAACTTCGTCGGACCGGAAAGTCATCTTTCCAACCACCACACGTGTGATAACCGAACGCAAAAGAAGACAACGATTATGAGTGAAGATAAGGCTGCCGCAAAAGAGAACGATCTTGTCTTTCTCAAGGCGTGCGAACTATTAAAACCATACAATCTTAAAGACATCTCCCTGCAAAAGAGCACGCATATTTCAGCCGATCTAGAACTTGATTCCGTGGCCGTCCTCGACCTGATCATGGAAGTTGAAGATTCTTACGGAATATCTATTCCGATGAATTCGATCGCTAAAATCCAAACGATCGGCGATTTAGTTCAGGCCATCCACGACCTTGGCGGCAAAAGGTAGTCCGATGGATCTTTTCGATAAATTCGAGAATATTACGGATCGCTATCAGGAAATACTGGAAACCGGCCGGGATCCTTTTGGCGTATGCATGGATGCCATCAAGTCGGCGACTGAAGTCGTCATCGAAGGGCAGGACGTCATTCTCGCCGGCTCCAACAATTATCTTGGCCTCACTTTCAATGAAAACTGTATTGAAGCAGGTCAAAGAGCGCTTGCTGAACAGGGGACCGGAACAACCGGATCGCGCATTGCCAATGGCACTTACCTTGGACATCGCGCGTTAGAAGAGAGTCTCGCCGACCTGATGGATTGCAAGTCGGCAATTGTTTTTCCGTCAGGCTATCAAGCAAATTTGGGGATCATTGCTACACTCGCCGGGCAAACCGACTATGTGTTGATCGATGCGGATTGCCACGCTTGTATTTACGACGGCTGTGCCATGAGCGGTGCAACCATCGTTCGCTTTCGCCACAACTCACCGGAGGACCTCGGCCGTCGTTTAACCCAATTGGAGGGCAACGGATCGAACAAATTGATCATAGTTGAGGGGCTATACAGCATGTTTGGGGACGTCGCCCCACTCAAGGAATTTGCCGCTGTTAAACGAAAGCACGGCGCATATCTCTATATCGATGAAGCCCATTCCCTGGGCGTTTTTGGTGACCATGGACGCGGCCTTGCTGAGCATGTAGGGGTCGAAAGGGACGTGGATTTTCTGGTCGGCACGTTCAGTAAAAGCCTCGGTTCGATCGGTGGATTTTGCGCATCCAATCACCCGAAGGTGGACCAGCTCCGCTTTGCAAGCCGGCCTTATATGTTTACGGCGTCGATCTCGCCGGCGACCATCGCGACGGTGATTGCCGCCGTCAATGAAATCAAAGCCCACCCGGAATTGCGCGACCAACTTTGGAAAAACGCTCAGCAGCTTCATGACGGTTTGAATAGTCTCGAGCTTAAATTGTGCGCCCCGGTCAGCCCAATCATATCGGTTGAAATGCCCAGTCAAGAGTCGGCTGTCTTCGCATGGAATCAGCTTCTTCAAATGGGCGTATACGTCAATCTAGCCATTCCTCCAGGAACCCCCGGCAGCAAATCATTATTGCGGTCGAGCGTGTCGGCAGCCCATACGTCTGCTCAGATCAATAAAATCGTGACTGCATTCCAAACAGTCGCGGAAGGTATGAACAAAGGCTATTCTCAAGCCTCTTTGGTTGAAGTCGCGGCAGCAAGCAATACGTAGGTGTCACGTTAGGCTCTTCCAGACCTCTATTTGGCAACTACCGAATTTTGCCGTCGAACCTCAGAGAGTTCGAAATTCTGGGCGCGGCGGTTCCACGAACGACACATTTAGCGACGGCAGGTATGGCTGATCAAGACGCAACAAACGGTGCCATCCACGTCAATGAAGTAGTCACTAAAGCTGACCTTGATCAATTCATAAAGCTTCCGTGGCATCTCTACGTTGATGATCCCAATTGGGTTCCTCCCTTGCTGATGGAGCGTCGCGAGCATCTTCAACGAAATAAGAATCCCTATTTCGAACATGCTGAAGCCACATATTGGCTGGCCCACCGAAACGGGAGCCCGGTCGGGCGCATCACCGCTCAAGTGGATCAAGAAGGACTTAAGAAACACAATCACGCCACAGGTCAATTTGGTTTCTTGGAAGCAGAAGACGATCCCGCTGTGTTCCGCATTTTGTTAGAAACTGCTGAGCGATGGCTGCACGAACAGGGCATGGAGAACGTTCAAGGCCCCTTCAGTTTTTCCATCAATGACGAGCCTGGGCTCCTGATCGATGGCTTTTCGCGGCCTCCCTCACTCATGATGGGCCACGCCTTACCCTATTACGCCAACAGACTCGAGGAAATTGGCTACTCTAAAGCCAAAGATCTAATTGCCTATGATTTTACGATCGCCGTAGACGGATTGCCCGCCACATCTCGCAGAATCGCCGACCGCCTCAAGACCAGTGAGCGCGTCACCATTCGCAGCATGGACAAATCACGCTTCGCTGACGAAGTTCATTTGATCATGGATATTTTCAATGACGCCTGGTCGGATAATTGGGGCTTCATTCCGTTTACCGATTCGGAAGTTCGAAAACTCATCAAAGATTTCAAACTGCTCATTGAAACCGAGCATGTTTGCATCATAGAAGTCGATGCAAAGCCGGCGGCATTCGGGTTAACGCTGCCAAACCTCAACGAGGCCATTGCGGACCTCAACGGCAAATTGCTGCCCTTTGGATGGGCGAAACTTATCTACCGGCTGAAGTTCAACAAAGTAAAAACGGCGCGCCTCCCGCTCATGGGAGTACGCAAGGAATTCCAGCACAGCTGGATGGGCGCGGCTATGTCATTTGTGATTATTGAAATGGTGCACAGCCGGAACAAAAAGCGCGGGCGTGTGCAAGGAGAACTGTCTTGGGTTCTCGAGGACAATGTCGCCGTGCGCAAAATCATCGAAAGTACGGGCTGCAAGCCGTATAAGACTTATCGCATTTACGAAAAGCCGCTGGCGTAACGTAAACCTGTTCGCTACTCGGCCCATTGAGGCAAAACGACAAACATGAGCGAGGCTGAAGCCCAAAGCGACACCGCTGCGCGCGACTTTATCCGCACAACCATCCGCGAGGATTTGGACAAAGGCCGCCACGACACCGTCATCACGCGTTTCCCGCCGGAACCCAACGGTTACCCCCATATCGGCCATGCATTTTCAATCTGCCTAAACTTCGGCATAGCGGAAGAGTTTGGCGGCCGCTGCCATCTGCGATTTGACGACACAAATCCCGCCAAGGAAGAGCAGGAGTATATCGACGCCATTCAAGAAGATGTGCGCTGGCTGGGATTTGATTGGGGCGAGCACCTTCATTTTGCTTCTGATTATTTCGAACAACTTTATGACTGGGCTGAAGATCTGATCAAAGCGGACAAGGCCTATGTGGATGATCTGTCAGCCGACGAGATTCGCGAATTCAGAGGAACGTTGACGGACCCCGGTCGCAACAGTCCACACCGGGATCGATCGATCGACGAAAATCTTGAACTGTTCCGAAATATGCGCGCGGGCGCCTATGAAGACGGCGCCCACGTGCTGCGCGCCAAAATCGACATGGCCTCCGGCAACATAAACATGCGCGATCCCGTTCTCTATCGGATTCTGCGTGAAAATCATCCGCGCACAGGTGACACCTGGTGCATTTATCCGACCTACGACTTTGCCCACGGCCAATCGGACGCCATCGAACACATTACTCACTCGCTTTGTTCACTGGAGTTTGCCGATCATCGGCCCCTTTACGATTGGTTGATCCATAACCTGCCGGTGCCAGCCGAACCGCATCAATATGAGTTTGCGCGTCTGAATCTCACTCACACGGTGATGTCGAAGCGACTGCTCATAAAACTGGTGCAGGAAGGACACGTGACCGGTTGGGACGATCCGCGCATGCCTACAATTTCTGCCTTGCGCCGGCGCGGTGTGCCAGCTGCCGCGATTCGCGACTTCAGCGGCCGCCTCGATATTACGAAGAACAATGGCGTCGTTGAAATGGCCTATTTCGATTTCTGCGTGCGCGAAGTTCTGAACAAGAAAGCCGAACGGCGTATGGCCGTACTGCGTCCGCTCAAAATCGTGATTGAGAACTATCCGAAAGACCAAACCGAAGAGATGGACGCGGTCAATAATCCGGAGGATGAGAGCGCCGGCAAGCGCAAAGTACCTTTCTCGCGCGAGCTCTATGTTGAGCAAGAAGACTTTATGGAAGATCCGCCCAAAAAGTTTTTCCGGCTCGGACCCGGCCGCGAGGCCCGCTTGCGTTACGCCTATTACATTACGTGCACCGACGTGATCAAAGACGATGCAGGCAACGTCGTCGAATTGCGCTGCACCTATGACCCCGAAAGCCGGGGCGGCAAGTCGCCCGACGGGCGCAAAGTCAAAGGCACGCTTCATTGGGTGTCAGCCAAACACGCCGTCAAAGCGAACGTGCGGCTTTATGATCCGCTCTTCAAAGAAGAGGAGCCCGGCGCCAAAGGCGAAATCTTGGATGACATCAATCCAGAATCGCTCGAAGTTTTGTCGGGCTGCTATTTGGAACCAAGCCTTGGCGATCTCAAACTCAGTGAAACCGTTCAATTCGAGCGAACGGGCTATTTCTGTTTGGACAAAGACTCCGCACCGAATGCCCTCGTCTTTAATCGCACCATCGGCCTGCGCGACACCTGGGCGAAGATGCAGGCGAGGCAAAAGAAGTAGTAGTCATGTGCGGCCGCGAAGATTGGCGGAAGAGAGTGGGAGTCGAACCCACCAAGGACGTCTAACGCCCCTCATCGGATTTGAAGTCCGTGCGCCCCACCAGGGTGCGATTCCCTTCCCTCTCTAATCTTGTCGCAATCGCCGGCGGCTTATCAATCCGCTCCCGATCCGAAAATTTCCATAGCAGATGTACGCAGCTGGCGCACGTTGCCGAAGCGCTTTGTAAAGTGAACGCGATCGAAATATTCAAGCACATCGATGGTCAAATTGCGCCCGATGCCGGCGCTATCCCGAAAAGCGGCGGCATCAAAAGATTGATCACGCTCATCCCGACACAAGTCTTCCGCCATCGACGCAAGTGCTGAAATCTTTTGTGGCAAATAGAAGCGATTCTTCGCAACTTGCACGGTAAGACCCAAATCTGAAGCGCGGCGTAAAAACTCTTCAACCTGCTTGACATCAAGAGCGAGCGTCTCAGCAATCCCCGAAACGACCGGCGGCTTCAGGCCCCCGGCATCGAGCAAAGGTTTGATGTCGCGCCATAGTGCTTCCTCGCCCGATGTGAGTTGGGGGCGGTGATCAGGCATCCGAACACGGGCGCTGTCGCGCACCAGCGTGCCTGACCTGATCAAGTTCTCGATCACGGCGGCAAAAAGTTCCGGCGCTGTCCGGCTAGGCGAACTGTTGCGCAGCGATACAAGATCAGGACCGACGCTTTCCGGCTGGCGCCTATGCCAGGTTTGAACGGCATCTAAGATCTCGCCGCTTGCCCCCTCCCACACTTGGCGCGTGACCAGACGGCGCTCAGTCGCGCCTGTGAACACGACGTGGGGCGTGAGCGCGAGCAGATGTTCCTGCTTGGACGCGGTGAGGTTCCAGGCCGACGAAAAGGCATCGATGGGCACACCTTGCGGCGACAGATCCAGCAACGACGAGAGCGCATCCTCCGGCGCGGCTTGATCCATTGCAGCGAGACGCGCCAAGCGCTCCGGGCGGGCGCGGCCGCGCTGAGGCGGAAACCCATCGACCACATGCCCGCCGCCTAACGTGCGTTGCGCCGACGGATCGCGCACGACAAGGCGATCCCGTGCCCACACATTGATTGGCGCTTCCAAAACAAATTGAACATAGGACGCTTCGCCGGGTTCAATCTTTTTGCCACCGAGAATGGCGACGCGCGCCATGTCGTGGCGGGCGCCCGCGTGCACGTGCACCTGAGCCCAATGCTTGAGGGGCTTGTCTTCGGTCTTCAGCACCCGAAGCTTGGCGTCAAAGCGTGTCGTCGGTGCATGGGCAGCTTGGGCGACAATCCAGTCGCCACGTTTCAAATTGAGATCCTTCACGTCGGGGCCGGCAATATTGAGCGCGCACCGCTCACCCTGACGCGCAACATCGGTTTCGCAATTGCGGGATTGGATCGAACGAAGTCGAACGTTTACGCCCTGGGGCGATGCCACAAGTTGTTCATCAATAAGGGCCTCACCGCTAAACACAGCGCCGGTCACGACAAGGCCTGCGCCCGGCATTGTGAAACTGCGATCCACTGCCAAGCGGAAATTTCCAGCGGAGGTTTTTTGAACGTGATCGGAAGCCGCCGCCTCAATGTGAGTTCCAAGGGCCGTCACACCTTCACCTGTACGCGCTGAAACAGGAAAGATTGAACTATTCTTAAGCGCGGTCGCAGCCAAGAGAGATTTGATCTGACTATCAACGACGTTCACGCGAGCAGCGTCCACAGCATCGATTTTGTTAAGTGCGACAGCGCCGTGCTTGACGTTCAAAATATCGAGGATGGCGAGGTGCTCACGCGTTTGAGGCATAACACCGTCGTCCGCCGCAACGACTATTAGCGCAAAGTCGATCGCTGCCACGCCGACAAGCATAGTGTGAATAAAACGCTCGTGACCAGGCACGTCGACGAAGCCGAGCGATGCGCCGCTCGCGCGCTCGGGATAGGCAAAGCCTAATTCAATGGTGAGTCCGCGGCGTTTTTCTTCCGCCAAGCGATCGGTTTCAATGCCCGTCAGCGCCTTGGCGAGTTCCGTCTTGCCATGGTCGACATGTCCAGCGGTCGCGATAATCATGACTTCGGGAGAGTGAGCTTGGTCAATTGCGTGACAAACGCCTGCTCATCTTCGAGACAGCGCATGTCGAAGACAAGGGCGCCATCATGGAGTCGCCCAATCACCGGCATTGGCAGAGCACGAAAGGCAGCCGCCAGCTTTCTAAGCCGCGCATCGGCTTTGGCTGAGAGCGGACGCAACGCCAGACCGAAACTGTCCAACTCTTCAGTCGGCAGGGCGCCGCTGCCGATCTGACTGCGGCATGCGAAGGCCTCAACCGAGAAGTTTTGACCGATCACTTGTGCGACGACAGGAATAAGCCGCTGCGCCAACGCTTCGATCTTGTCCACCGGACGTGTCAAGAGTTTGAGTACGGGCAGATGTTCGGGCAAACGTTCGGGATTGGTATATAGCTTGAGCACTTCAAAGAGTGCGGCCAAAGTTGTTTTGTCGACACGCAGGGCGCGCTTCATCGGATTGCGTTTGAGCTTAGCGACGAGATCGGCGCGGCCGACGATCCACCCGGCTTGCGGGCCGCCCAACAATTTGTCGCCGCTGAACGTCACGAGATCGGCGCCGGCTTGAACTGTGTCGGCCACGGTCGGTTCCTGTGGCAAGCCGAAGACCGTGAGATCAACCAAACTACCGCTTCCCAAATCGACCACCACCGGCAGGTCGGCGCGATGTGCGACCTCACTCAATCCGTTGGCATCAACGTCCTTCGTGAACCCGCGCACCTCATAGTTGCTGGTATGCACTTTCATGAGGAGCGCCGTGCGCGGACCAATCGCGTCTTTATAGTCGCGTGCGTGCGTGCGGTTGGTGGTGCCAACTTCTTTGAGCTTGCATCCCGCACGCGCCATGATGTCCGGCATCCGGAACGAGCCGCCGATTTCGATGAGCTCGCCGCGGGACACCAAGACTTCTTTGCGCAAAGCCAACGTGTTGAGCGTTAGCAAGACGGCAGCCGCGTCATTGTTCACGACGGTTGCCGCTTCGGCGCCCGTCAGACGGCACAGTAAGTTTTCGATATGGGTGTCGCGGTCCCCGCGTTTGCCTTTGGTAAGATCGAATTCGAGATTACTCGCGGTACCGCTAATGGCGGCCATCGCGTCGAGGGCCAGCCGTGGCAACGGCGCGCGACCCAAATTAGTGTGTATGACGGTGCCCGTGAGATTGAAGACGGGCTTTAGTGGATTGGCGAGCAGCGCCTCAAGGCTGTCCTTAATGCGCGTCGACAGTTCGACTTGATCGACCATCTGCGAGCGTACATTCGGCCCTAGCGCCGTCCTCACTTGGTTGAGCACAGCACGGACTTGGTCCACGACCAGGTCTCGCCCGTATTCACTCATCAGTGGGCGGATGGACTCGAAGTTGAGAACTTGGTCCACTGAAGGTATGGGCTTATCGTTGGAAGCTTGATCCACGAGCAAAATCACACGGATTGTGCCTGAAAGGATCACAACGCTAGCGCCCCGCCCGGACAGGGTCAATCGCCAAATGATCGCACTATGGACGAGCCCTCAAGTCTTTGGCTTGCGCCGATGGATCTGTGCGGCTGGCAGAATGAGGAACGCAGCGATGGTCTTTTGCCAGCGCTCTTCGCTTTGCGACCAGCGGTCGATGAGCTCAAGTAACAATTGACCGCACACAGTATCACCCCAAAACCAATTGGCGATTTGCTCGCTCGAGGGCTTTTGCGGATGACTAAGCGCCACGGTGTGATACACTGCTTTGAGGTCTTCGGTAACCGCGCGCACCGCATCTCGCAAAGCACAATCGGGCCGCGGATTGTCGGGTGTCTGGCCTCGCATAAACGCGAGCAAGAAGTCTTTCATGCCGTGAGGATCTAGGTTGCTGAGGCCCACGACGGCGCGACCGCCCGACGCCACAACGTTTATGTAGGCTTTGTCGAGCGCCGCAATTTCTGCTTCGAAGTTTTCTAATAAATCGCCAGCAACGACCGGCGGGGCAACAAATGGCGGCGCCCATTCCGGATTGTCATCACGGCCCGGCGTGTCTTCGTCGAAGTCGACCAGCACGGGACCGCTTTCCGCTTCCAGGAGCTGCAGCGACGCGAGCAAGACTTTTCGTTGGAAAGCAGGATCGTTGGGCGCACCGAGCGGGCGCCCCAATTCAAACGGCACCCAGAGTGCGCGCGGCGGATTGATTTTTTCTGTGTGTTCACGAACAAGCGTGATCAACGTCGTTGCAAACCCGTGTCCCTCTAACATGCATGCCAGCCCGCTCACGGCGCGCGAACAAAACGGTCAGACAAGAATGATGACTACCGAGTCGACATTGTCGACTTTGAGCTCCTTGGCAATGACCGCAACGTCGTCGGCCATTTGCACCGGATCGGTCGCACCCATGAACGAATAATGCGTATCGGCGACGGACCCGATGACGCCTTCGTTGGCCAAGTCTTGAAGACGCTCTCGGGGAAATGCGACATTGACGTCTTGCTGATATCCGCTGCGATCAAAATTGACCGAGATGTGCCCCATCAAGACGTCTTCGTCGGGGGTCGACTGTTTGATGACGCGGACTTCGCCCGAACCCAAGTCGTGCAGGCGGTCGCCCCGTTCCATCAAGCCGGCACTTGAGACGATGGCAATGCGTCGTTCACGCAAGGGCGGACCACTCACCCAATGGCCGCTGCCATAGTCCGGACATTCCAAGTCCAATAGATGTTGGCGCAAGCCTTCGCTTACATCGCTCATTCGGACCATGCCATGCTCCTTCGTTGCTCGATTCGCGTCACCTTAGCGTGCAGCCTCCCCTTCGAAAAGAAGGACTAATGGTAGTAAACGCTTTGCTTGAATTTGGGTCGCCTGGTGGCGTGAAGCTTGCGCGAGCTTTCAATATCTTCTTGTGCCCCTAAACTCATCGATCATCAGCGATGGGAGTCAAGCTTGGCCATTTCGAATTTGACGCGGCGTCGTGTTTTGGCGGCCGGAACGGCTGCGGCTTTGGCGCCGGTCTTTGCGGCTCGCGCGGCGGACACCAAAGGCTTTGATCTCAGCTCCGGCGCCGCCAATGTCGAAGCCATGGTCAAAATGATTGGCGGGCTCGACGGCGGCACCTATTACAATTATCTCAAAGGCCAAGTTTTTAGCGACATTCCCGGAGAGCCGAAGCAGCATCTCTACGACACAGAAGGCTGCAGCATCGACCGGTTCCGCGCACTCGGCGACGGCGCCTTTGAACATTACTCCCGAGCAATAAGTCTCGCCCGCGATTCGGAAACGGGCGAACTGCTCCATGAGTTTCTCAATCCGTTTACGAAACAAGTGAACGAGCCGGTGCATTTTATCAATGGGCCGCTCATCTATGAGTTCCATCCGACCAGAGGCGTGTTCTGGCCCAAATTTTCCGCCGACGAGCCCGTCATCCCACCGAGCGAATCCGGCGAACTGTCATTCGATTGGGAGATCGAGGGCGACACGGTTTGGCATTCGGTTGAGCTCATCACCGGTCTGCCCAATCCGGTGACGGAAGAGGAATTTCCTGACGCCTTTACCGGACCGTGGATTCGTTTTTTTGATCATTACACGGTGTGCACAAGCTTGAACGAACTCTTGGACGATGAATTGCCTGCAGCCAATTCCCAGCAGACGTATCACTTGGAAACCAATTGGTATCCCTGGATGCTTATGGGAGATCGCCCCGGCGGCGTGTCCCGCTTCGCGGCGGGCAAGAAATTCTTTTCCGTCGACGACTTGCCCGAGCACTTCCGCGAAGATGGTGAACGTCTCTACCCCGAAATTTTCATCAACCGCGATCGCTACGTCGACTACACCAATCGCCATCTCGAATTCATAAAGCGCGAACGCGCGTGCCGCAACGAAGGCTAGCAATTTGGCCAACTCAGTTGACGAGTCGACGCCCGGCCTTGCGGAGCCTGATTCCACAGGTCTGAAGGTCGGCCCCATCTGGCTCAAACCAGGAGTGACGCATCTCAACGCGGCGACGGCCTATTTTTCCAGCGCCATATTCGTGCCCTTCGTTTCGTTTATGGGATTCATTCAACCGTATCTCTTGAACGACGTGCTCAAGGTACCCGCGGGCAGTCAGGGCGCCGTCACCGGGCGGCTCAATGTGGTTCAAGAAATAACGTCTTTTGCGCTCGTGATGTTTGTGGGGTCGTTGTCCGACATCATCGGACGCCGCGTGCTCGCGGCGCTCGGCTTCGCCGTGATGGGCTTAGGCTTTCTTCTGCTACCGCTCGCGACTGACATCACCCAATTGACCATCTACCGCGCCGTGTTTGCCGCCGGCGTCGCCATCGCATCGGTCATGACCCTGTCGGCACTCCAGGACTACGCCCAAGAACAGTCGCGTGGCACGTGGCTTGGCGTCAACGGCGTATTTACAGGAATCGCACTCATTACATTCTCTTACACGCTCCTGCAGATGCCCGATTATTTGAGTAGCCAGGGTTGGGGCACCATCGAGACGGCGCGCGCGACGTTTTGGACCGCGACAACCATCGCCTTGATTACGGCTTTGTTTGTCCGTCTCGGCTACAGGTCGGGGGCCGTGGTTACGGCATCTCAGACCGAAAGTGTATTGTCCGGGATGCGCATAGGTCTCGCCGAAGCCACACGTAATCCGCGGCTCGCCGTGACATATGCCGCCGCCTTTGTCGGGCGTGGCGACCTCATCGTCATCACCGCGTTTCTTTCTCTATGGCTTATTCGGTCCGGCGCCGATCAAGGCATACCGAGCGAGCAAGCACTCGCCACAACAGGCATGCTGTTCGCGGTTCTCAATATCGCGAGCATGACTTGGTCACCGATTTTCGGATTCATCCTCGATCGGATCAATCGCGTCACCGGCCTGTGCATCGCCATGACGTTCGCCGCCGTTGCTTATATTTCTTTAGGCCTCGTTGAAAACCCATTCGTCATGTCAATCATGATCCCCGCGATCTTCATTCAGGGTGCCGCCGAAGTGAGTGTCATCGTTGGCGGAAATACGCTTTTGGGTCAGGAAGCACCGAATAAGACGCGCGGTGCCATCGTGGGCACGTTCAGTCTGTTCGGCACATTTGGCATTGTGGCAGTCACGCTTGTCGGCGGCGAAATATTTGACTCGATCAGCTACACCGCCCCATTCATTTTAGTGGGTGTCACGAACCTCGTCGTCGCCGCGGCTGCGCTGATCGTGCGGTTAACCGCTGGAGAGCCAAAATCTCCCGAAGAGTAGACCGCCAAGGTATGACGCTTGCCCCCAGCGGCCAATAAATCTACCCTTAGGTGAGAATTCAAACGAAGAGGATCAGCCATGAACGTCCAACATAAGCAAGTGCGCTCAGAAGAAGAAGAAGTCCGCGCCAATGCCATCATGCACGGCTGGCTCGCCTTCAAAAAGGAAACCGACGCCCTTGATCAAGCGGCCAATCCCAAGCACGCCGAGATCGGGCGTGCGGGCGCCGAGGCGGTGGCGGCAGCGATCGGTATTTCACCCAAGTTTGTAGACGGGCGTGAGGAAGAATTCGGCCGTATCCTGAGCAATTACGCTCGCACCTTTCAAATGCTCTTGCCCTACCCGCATCAAGGCAACGATTCCCTCATCAAAGAATCCATGAAATGGATCTCGTATGCAATCAGCAATGATTGCGTCGATGAAATGATCACCCACGACGTTGCGGAAATGAATCCCATTCTGGGGGAACGCACCGAATGGATCGAAAAGACCGGCGACGTTGATCTCGCCATGGACGCAATCACGACGCCGACCTGCTTCCGTGACCTCGTGGTCGGCGAAGGCTTTGAACTTGAGCGCGGCAAAGTTAGCTACACCTCGCCCTACAAACGCATTCTCGAAGCAGGCCACAAGCGCGGCATCTGGACAAACTTGACCGAACAAGTGATCCACGAGCGTTGGACCACACCGCGCATGAAAGCTTACGGCAAGATTCTGGGCGTCGACTTCGACATCTCGCCCTGGAACGAAGACCGGCGCATCACCATCCGCATCCCTGGCGTCGCGCAGGCGTAGCGCGCACTCCACGACAACCGACACAATAGAGTCCACGGGCGCCCCGCGCCCGTGGCATACTTGCGCTCATGGATCAGCCAAGCCAAGACGACCGCCCGTTGCCGTCGCTCGATGATTTCGAGATGTACTTCAAGACCGAGATCAGACCGGCGGTCGCACGCATCTTCCGCCAACGTCGCACCCTGTGGGAGCGAACAAACAAACCGCAATTGGCCTTGGTTGTTCTTCCCCTCCTTGCGCTCGTAGTCTTGCTACTTGCCAATCTTGACGTTGCGCTCACCCTCATTGAATCGCTCGGCGTCTTCCTCATCATAGGTATCCTGATATTGACTGCCGCTATCGGAGCACTGGTGTTCCAGTCCGACGATATTGAAGACAGAGCTGCCCTGGAAGTGGCGCGACGCTCAACCACGTTTTTTGGCTGGTCAACGCCAGCACCTGTCGCAAGACGCTCCAGACTCAATCATTTCAAAGCCGCCAGAATTCTCAGCGGCTCCGTTGAAACGACCTGGGCCGCACAACGTATCGTGGGTGGCGCAAACCTTTGGATGTGCGATGCGAGAATCGAAGACGATGATACGGAATTGTTCAAGGGATTTTTGGCCGGCATTCCGGTGGCCGTTCCTCCCAAACTCAAGATTATTGCCAATGCCATATCTCCCAGCTCCGCGAGCCTAACCAGAAGCTTTAACCGACTGGCTCAGTGGATGAACGAAGGCGGTTACGATGAGGTTAGAACCGGAAACAAAGAATTCGATAAACACTTTGTCGTACATTCTAATGATACCGAGTATACCAATCGCCTCTTGTCCTATCTTTTCATGCAGCGGGCGTTGGGCGAGCAGAACGCACTTCGGCAGATCTTTGAAACACAAGACGTCGACATATCATTTGCCTTTAACCGTGGCATGTTCTTGTTGGCAATCGATAGCGGTCGGCGACTAATTCCGTCAGACTTCGATTACACGAGAACGGAGGATGCGATACCGATCATCCACGAAAGCTTCGTCGCCGTTGAACATTTGATCGACAACTTGATCGTGCCTTTGCAAGACGAAGTGGCGAAGCTTAAAAATTCTTAGTCAGCGACTTTGAACGCTTCGATCAAGAGATTGTAAGGCGCTGACAAAGTGGCGGCGCGGGCTACCCCGATTGCGGGCGCATCGTGAAAACAATGTCTTATTCATAGTCTTCATAGTCCTTCCGCCATATGCGCTCCCGCGCGCTATGTTGGCCTCTCGTCGGATTTCTGTCGATTTCTCGATTGAAAACCTTGCCTTGATAAGAAACACTTTGACCAACAAAGCAAAGAAATATTGGGCACTCGCTTCATTCCTAGACCGCGCGCGCCCGACCTAACCTCAACACTCAATTTCTGTAATTCTGGCTGGAGAACAAATCGTGAGCGAACAAAAGACGACATCTCAAATCACCCGCCGCAGCGCTATCACGCAAGTGGCCGGCGCAGCAGCGCTGGCCAGTAGTACGGTTGCCGCCACGCCAGCCGCCGCTCAAGGCAATGACGAAATAAGTGTGGCAGTTAACGGCAAATACGAAATGGTGCCCCTCAGAAAAGAGGCAATTCGCGTGACCGCCGTTCAATCGGCCATTCGGGCAGCCGACCCTGACAACCCGAGCAAGGTTATGGGCGAAAATCTTAAACGCATGCTTGAGTTGATCGATGCGGCGAACGGGTTTCCCGGCAAACAAGATCTGGTGTGTTTTCACGAGCAACCGATCATGGGCTGGAATCCCTGGACGCGGGAAGAAGCACTCAAGGTTGCGATTGAGGTCCCGGGCGAAGAAACCGAAGCCATCGGAAAAAAAGCGAAAGAGCATGGCTGCTATGTTGCGTTCGGCACCTATGCCGTCGACGCGGATTGGCCCGGCCATCTTCTGCTCAATGGCATTCTTATCGGTCCCGACGGCAACGTGGTCGCGCAACATTGGAAACAGCACAACGTTCGCTTACAGCGCGAATGGACAATGTTCACCACATCGGTCTATGACGTGCTCGATAGATTCGTAGAAATGTACGGCGCCGATGCGGTTTTACCTGTGGCACGAACGGATATCGGTAATCTTACTTTGTTGGCATCGCCATTCGATCCGGACATTCATCGCGCTGTCGCATGCAAGGGCGCGGAGATAGAAGTCCGATTTTCGTCCGGAGGCTTTGCGGTGGAAGATTCGAAATCGTCATCTTTTTTCAATCGGAACTATACGATTACCGTCAACAACGCCATATCACCCAACAATCCTGGCTTTGCCGAATTCTCCGGTTCGGGGGGCACCAGCATTTACGGACCGTTTGGGCGTGAGGTCGCCATAGCGGAGTCGTATCACGAGGAATTGGTAACGGCGACGATTCCCATGGGCAGTTTTCGCAAGACCCATCAGACGCCTGACATTCCCATGGCACTTGTGATGCCTGTCTACGAAAAGTACACGCCACCAAATCCGCCCGGATTGCAGCTCGCCTACATTCCGGAGGACTTGAATGACGCCGGGCGTTATTTCTTTGAAAACCGCACGTGGTAGGAGACGTAAATTATGATGAAACGCCGAACCGCGCTCGGTGTTATTGGGGCAGCTGCGCTTTCGCCTTATCTCATGACCACGCGCACTGCACGAGCCGCACTTGATCTCGACACGAGCAACCCCGATCACGTCTTGATGATCTACCGCAAGCTCGCAAATGCGATGGATGATCACGTGATCTTCTTTTGGCTGAAGTCGACACGCTATGGACTGGTCGACAGCATCTTTACCCCGCTGTGGGACGTTCATATCGGCGCCATCGTGAAAAGCGAAACTATCGATGACAACGGCTCGTTTGAAGCTACGCGCGTCGGTACGGTGTTCTATACCGACGTCGAAACCGGCGAATATTTGGACACGTTCAAAAATCCTTATACGGGCGAAGAAGTCAAAATCGGCTACTTCCCGCCGACGCCCGGCAAACGAACTTATACGCGCGACGGCGAGGTCAACGAAAGGTCGCCCCGGCCCGGCTATTCCGTGTCGGGTCATTCTCCCATGGGACCGGCCTGGATCGTGGGAGACGATGTTTGGGTACGCGGCTTTGGTTCATTCAGACTGGAACCGGACGATCCCGCAAGCAACCCGCTGATACAGATCAATGACCAAAGCACGTATCACGGTTCACTCGCGCAAGTGGCTGACCCCGAGGTAATGAGCGCGCCGGCGACTTGGGCGTTCACCGATGTCAACACCTGGCCAGCTTGGCTCGGCATGGGGGACAGGCCCGGCAACTATTATTCCCGGGGCTTTGGAAAAAAAACTGAGTCGATTGATGAGATGCCGGCGCGATGGCGCGAGCTCATGGCGGAACGCCATCCCGATATCTTGAGTGATCCTGCCGGTGCCTTGGAAGGCTAAAGCAAACGCCCGATCCACGACTGCAGTGACGACTTTAAAGGAGTGAACCATGATGAAACGCAGAACCACCCTCGGTGTGATCGGCGCGACCGCCGCCTCGCCGCTTCTGATGGCCATGGGCGACAGCGCCCGCGGTGCCTTAACACTTGATCCCACCAAACCGGAAGACGCACTTCTAATTTATCGCAAGCTCGCGCATACCATGGACGACAGTGTGACGTTTGCGTGGCTTCGCACGACCCGATCGGGTCTCGTGGACAGTGCCTTTACGCATTTGTGGGACGTGCATGTCGGCGCCATGTTTACCGCAAAAGATCTCGACGACAGCGGCGCCTACGAAACGACGACAATCAGCATTGTCTTCTATACCGATCCTGAAACAGGTCAGTTTCTCGAGACATTCAAAAACCCATACACCGATCAGGAGGCGGAGATCGGTTACTTCCCGCCCAATCCCGGAAAGCGAACGATTTCGCTGGAAGGCGGAGGACCAGAGCCCGAAGCCCCTCCCGGCTTTACAATGAAAAGCGGCAGCCCCTTGGGCCCTGCCTGGATCGAAGGAGACGATGTTTGGGTGCAAGGTGACGACTGGTTCCGCATGGAGCCCGAAGTCGAGGGTGAAGGCAGCATGTTCCAAGTCAACGACTGGAGCACGTATCACGGCTCGCTGGCGCAAGTGGCCGATCCCGATAACTTAAATCCGCCATCCCGATGGACCTTCAATGACATCAATACCTGGCCGGGCTGGCTCGGCATGGAGGACCGGCCGGGCAATTACGTCTCCCGCGGCCATGGCCGTAAAGTCTTTTCCATCGACGACATGCCCGAGACCTGGCGCCGGCTGATGGCCGAACGTCATCCGGACATTTTCGCCGATCCCGCAGGCGCGTTAGCTGGCTAGTCGCCGACGCTTCGAACAAAGGAGACGAATCATGGATCGCAGAATGGCATTGGGGCTTCTTGCGGCCGCGACAGCAACGCCGGCCTTGTTGAAGTCGGGACGCGCACGGGGCGCCCTCGACTTAGATCTCGACAATCCGGACGACGTGCTTTTGATCTTAAAGAAATTGGGGCATACAACGGATGATAAGCCAATCTTCTGGTGGATCAAGGCCTTGCGGCAAGGCTTGGTGGACACCCAGTTCACACCGTTTTGGGTTCAGCACGGCGGCGCAATCGTTTCCGTTCGAGAGTTAGAGGAAGGCTACGAGGCCGCCTTTCTAATGCTTTCAATCAATCTTGATCCTGTGACCGGCGAGCCGGTCAAAAACTTTATCAATCCGTATACGAATGAAGAAGTCGAGGTCAAACCGTTCGGGGGAACCGAGCCTCTCCGCGTGACGTATAAAGCAAGCGGTGGGGAAACCGAGATGGGTAGCATGGGCGGCACAATGCCCGGCTATAAGCTTGAAAGCCGCATACCGGTTGGACCGGCCTGGATCGAGGGGGACGATGTCTGGGTCCGCACGGACAATGTCTTCCGGATGGAGCCAGAGGATCGCGACAAAGGCCGCCTCATCCAAGTCAATGATTGGAGCACCTATCACGGCTCACTCGCGGACGTTGCTAATCCGGATATCGAATCCGCCCCGGCGACATGGGCCTTCAATGACATCAATACTTGGCCCTCATGGATCGGTGAGGGAACGCCGCCTGGCAACTATGTGACGCGAGGCTATGGCCGCAAGGTCTTTTCCATCGATGACATGCCGCAAATCTGGAAAGACATGATGGCCGAACAGCATCCGGATATCTTGGCCGACCCAGAGGGGGCAATGGCCGGATAGAAAACACAAGCCGCAGACATAAATAAGAAAGAGCAATCATGGATCGAAGAACAATATTGGGTTTGATGGCAGCCGCCGCGGCGCCGGCTCTAATTAAATCGACGCGCGGCCATGCCGCACTCGACCTCGATCCGGCCAACCCAGACGACGTCCTCGTCATGCTGCGCAAATTGGCACATACGACCGGCGACGAGCCGATCTTTTGGTGGATACATTCGCTCCGGATGGGTCTCGTCGATAGCCAGTTCACGCCGATTTGGCGAGAGGACGGTGGCTCCATCTTCTCCGTGCGAGACCGGGAAGATGGGGACGGCTAAGAAGTCTCCGTGATCTTTGTGACCATCTATACCGATCCAGCCACCGGCAAAGAAATCGACTCCATAATTAATCCGTGGACAAATAAAAAAGTCGAAATAGAGCCGTTCGGCGGCAGTGAACCCATCCGCGTGATTTACCGAGCCGGCGGCGGAGACGTCGAGCCCGAGCGCGCCGCCCCTCCTGGTTACGACATGTCGAACAGGATCCTTGTAGGACCGGCCTGGGTGGAAGGCGACGACGTATGGTTGCGTTCCGACAACGTCCTTAGGATGGAGCCTGAAGACGGCGCAAAAGGCCGGACCGTGCAAGTCAACGATTGGAGCACTTATCACGGCTCGCTCAGGCAGGTGGCTGATCCGGCTGTGATCTCAGCGCCGGCCACCTGGGCGTTCAATGATATCAATACTTGGCCAAGATCAATGGACATGGGCGACTTACCCGGCAACTCGGTGGCGCGCGGCTATGGACGAAAGGTTTTTTCCATCGATGATATGCCGGACACCTGGAAGACCATGATGGCCGAACGGCACCCGGATATCTTGGCTGATCCCAATGGCGCCACGGCCGGCTAAGGCGATCTCTGGGTTTGCATAGCAAACTCAGTGCGCCAACTCTATTCACTTCACAAGTTATACCGTGGCGATCTAGAGCGGCAAATCATGCGCGGGCTGGATTCGCCCTGTTTTGCTCGAATCGGGATAAAGTCTCCTCACAGAATTACTGAAGTCAATTTTACACTTAACGATGTAGCATGAGATTTTCAGGGCCGCGTAATTTAGGTAAGGATGACGACAATCGTATGAAGCCTGACAAAGCCCAGCTGAATCAAAAGATCTCCGACGAGGTGAAGGAAACCACCTGCTACATGTGCGCGTGCCGGTGCGGTATCAAAGTTCACCTCAAAGACGGCGCCATTCGCTATATCGAAGGTAACCCGGCCCACCCAGTCAATAAGGGCGTGCTTTGCGCCAAAGGGGCCGCCGGTATCATGCAGCACTATTCGCCGGCGCGCCTTAGAAAGCCATTGCGCCGTGTCGGCGAGCGGGGCTCCGGCGAGTTCAAAGAAATAGAATGGGACGAAGCGCTCGATGCCGCGACCGCCTGGCTCGCGCGCATCCGGGCAACCAATCCCCACAAGCTTGCGTTTTTTACCGGCCGCGACCAGAGCCAGGCGCTGACGGGCTGGTGGGCGAAACAATTCGGCACGCCCAACTATGCCGCTCATGGCGGTTTTTGCTCGGTCAATATGGCGGCCGCCGGTCTGTACACAATCGGCAGTTCTTTTTGGGAGTTTAGTGAGCCCGACTGGGAACAGACTGAATATTTTCTAATGTTCGGTGTTGCCGAAGATCACAGCTCCAACCCCATTAAGATGGGCTTGTCCAAACTTAAAGAGCGCGGCGTAAAGTTCGTTTCCATCAATCCAATTCAGACTGGCTATTCGGCGGTTGCCGACGAGTGGTTGGGGATTACGCCTGGTACCGACGGTCTGCTTGTTTTGTCACTCGTTCACGAACTCTTGCGCGCGGGCAAAGTCGATCTCGACTATCTCATAGGCTATACCAACTCGCCTTGGCTTTTGATAGACGCTCCCGGCAGCGAAGACGACGGCTTGATCTACTACGGCAAGATGGGCCGTCCCGTTTGCTGGGACCGCAAGCGCAATGAAATTCGCAACGCTTATGAACCCGGCGTGGCACCTGCACTGAAAGGCGAATTCACTTTACCCGACGGCCGAACCGGCCGGCCAGTGTTTCAACTTTTAGCTGAGCGCTATCTCGATGATCAATATAGCCCTGACGCCGTTGCTGAGCGGACGGGTATATCCGCTTCGACGATCCGGCGCATTGCGGCTGAAATCGCTCACGCTGCATTTGAAAAAGAAATTGAACTTGATATTCCGTGGACGGATGCTTTTGGTCGCCAACATGAAAAAACCGTCGGTCGCCCTGTCAGCATGCACGCAATGCGCGGTATCTCGGCCCATTCAAACGGCTTTCATACCTGCCGCGCGATCCACATCTTGCAAATCTTGATTGGAAGCATTGATGTGCCGGGCGGCCTGCGTTTCAAGCCGCCTTATCCCAAATCTCTTTCCTCCTTGCCACGTCCTGCGGGACGGCCTGAAGACGTCCTACGCAACAAGTCGCTTCCCGGGCCCCATCTGGGTTTTCCCACCTGGCCCCAACATCTATTGATTGACGAAAAAGGTGCACCGCAACGCATTGATAAAGCCTTTTCTTGGGAAGCGCCGTTCGCCGCTCACGGAATGATGCATACCGTGATTTCCAACGCCTGGAAGGGCGACCCCTACCCGATCGATACATTGTTCATGTACATGGCGAATATGTCTTGGAATTCATCCATGAACACCGTCGACACGATCGCCATGCTAACCGACAAGGACGTTCGTACCGGCGAATACAAGATTCCCCACATCATTTATTCAGATGCCTATGCGTCTGAAATGGTGGCCTATGCCGATCTCATTCTACCCGACACGACCTATCTCGAGCGATGGGATTGCATTTCGCTTCTAGACCGACCGATTTCTGACGCAGACGCAGCTGCGGACGCCATTCGCCAACCGGTCCTTAAACCCGATCGCGATGTACGCGCATTTCAAGACGTTCTTTTGGATTTGGGCGCGCGGCTAGGCCTTGCGGGCATGATCGACGAAAATGGCGACTCGAAGTTTCCCGGCGGCTACGTAGACTACATAATTCATCACGAACGCCTACCCGGAATGGGGAGCCTTGCTGGATGGCGGGGAATTGATGGAAACCAAACCGCACGCGGCGCCGCAAACGAAAATCAAATTCAACGATATATCGAAAACGATTGTTTTTGGCGGGAAGAGTTGCAACCGGAGCAAAAATATTATCGACATTGCAATCAAGCCTACCTCGATTACGCAGTCGAAAAAGGGTTCGTTGGCGACGCCGAGCCTATTTTTATGAATCTGTATGCAGAGGAATTGCAGCGCTTTAGGCTCGCCGCTCGGGGGCTTGGAGAAATTACAGCTCCAAAAGAACATCGGGCTCGAATCGAAACTTACTTTGACCCTTTGCCGTTTTGGTATGCGCCGCTCGAAGACGTTCATGCCGATGACAAAGAATTACCATTGCATGCGGTAACGCAGCGGCCCATGGCCATGTACCACAGCTGGGGCGGGCAGAATGCTTGGCTCCGCCAAATTCACGGCGAAAACGCGCTCTATATGTCCGTAGTAGCCGCCAAGAAACGTGGAATTAGTGACGGCGACTGGGTGTGGGTCACCAGCCGGCAGGGGCGGATCAAAGTTCGAGCGCGGCTTATGGCGGGCGTTAATTCCAACACCGTCTGGACGTGGAACGCCATCGGCAAACGGCGCGGTGCTTGGAACCTCGATCCGAACGCGTCGGAGGCAACAAAGGGATTTTTGTTAAATCACTTGATCGATGATCTGTTGCCGGAGCAGCCGGGAGGCTATCGCTATTCGAACTCAGACCCTGTGACCGGCCAAGCGGCGTGGTATGACTTGCGGGTGCAAGTTGAAAAAGCCGCTGGCGATGAAACTCATCAGATTGAGCCAGCGTTTCCTGCATTGACGCAACCGGAAGGTCTGGGCCGTGCACCGTTGGCGCTGCGCTACGGCGCGTCGTTTAGGAACAAGCCATGACCAGCTTGCCGTCGGAGAAATCAACGAAACGTCTCGGCCTGGTCATCGATCTCGATACGTGTGTGGGCTGCCACGCTTGCGCCGTTAGCTGCAAAGAATGGAACACCGGCGGCTATCCGGCACCACTTTCGGATCTCCATCCTTATGGAACCGGTCAAAGTGGCGCATGGCTCAACCGCATTCATTCGTTTGAAGTAACGAACGACGGTCCCAACGAAAATGACTCAAGCCGCACGGTCTATTTTCCAAAATCTTGCCTTCACTGCGAGGACGCTCCGTGCGTCACCGTCTGTCCGACCGGCGCCTCTTACAAACGCAGCGAAGATGGCATCGTCTTGGTTGACGAAGACAAATGCATTGGTTGCGGTCTCTGCGCGTGGGCTTGTCCCTATGGCGCGCGCGAAATGGACCCCCAAGACGGCGTCATGAAAAAGTGTACGCTGTGTATCGACCGGATCTACAACGAAACGTTGGACGAAGCTGACCGGGTGCCTGCATGTGTCGCAAGTTGTCCAGCGTCGGCGCGTCACTTTGGCGATCTCGCGGACCCTAAGTCTAAAGTTTCTAAATTAGTCGAAGAGCGTGGCGGTTTCGATCTCATGCCCGAGCAGGGATGCAAGCCCACCAACAAATATCTGCCGCCCCGGCCTAAGAAGAATACGGCAGACCCGATCCATTCCGCAGCCCTTGAGGATGCATCACCTGATGGCGGTTTTTTGGGCTGGATCGATCGGCTGCTCTCGGACTAGAGCCATGCATCCTGCCCTTTCCGTTAATTTTTTTACGACGTTTTCAGGTGCCGGTTACGGTCTGCTGTTTTTGTTAGGTCTTTTTCCGCTCGTCGGTTCGGTGCCTGAAGACGGCACCTTTATTGTCGTATCTGTGGGTGTCGCATTGAGCTTCGTAACCGTGGGGCTTCTGTCTTCAACAGTTCACTTACATCACCCCGAACGCGCCTGGCGCTCCTTCAGCCAATGGCGGTCGTCCTGGTTGTCACGCGAGGGGATCGCGGCGGTCGTAACCTACATACCGGCACTTCTATTGGCATGGATGTGGATGGTCAGCGAATCAGCCGAAGGCGGGGTCGTCGGCGTTGGCATCATTGCATCACTTTGCGCAGCAATCATGGTCGGCACGACGGCCATGATCTATGCCAGCCTCAAGCCGATTCGACAGTGGCACAATCCCTTCGTCGTTCCGCTCTATTTCGGATTCGCATTAATGCAGGGAACGTTATGGCTCGCTGTGCTCCTGTCTTGGTTCGACAAGCCCGTGGAGACATGGATCGTCGTTTACTTTATTGCCGTAGTGGCCGTGTGGACTCTCAAGCTCACTTATTGGTGGCACATCGATCACCGAGTTCGTCTGAGCACAACTCAGTCGGCAACCGGTCTATCCGGAAACATTAAAATGCTTGACCCTCCCCACACGGAAGAAAACTATCTGCTCCGAGAGATGGGATACCGCGTGGCACGCAAGCATGCGAACAAGTTGCGCCGGCTGGCTTTCGTGGCGGGGGCCGTGTTTCCCTTCTTTTTGGCGATACTCGCCTTCGGGTTCTTTAATGCAAACCCGTTTGCCTTACTTTTCATAGCAGCCATCGCCGCAACGGCGGGAACGCTGCTTGAACGCTGGCTCTTTTTTGCCGAAGCCACACACACCGTCACACTCTACTACGGTGACAAGAAGTAACTTTCTTGGTGCTAACGCGGCATGCTGAATTCAATATTTCAACGAAGTTCAGAGGAATAAGAAGCGAACTATTCGGGTAAGGTTATTGCGATCGCGGGAGGCGCAGACGGGCGTTTGCAAGATGGAGCCTAAATCTTCACTCATATATTATAGATCGTAGCTAGTGATGCAGTGCGCTGGTCGCAGGAAGACGACGTGACTCACGACAATAAGGCTGCGGCCACCGAGCACAAATTCCAAAAAATAATCTATATGAGGGGCGATACAGCGCCAATCTAGCTTGCTCGGAACGATCGGGTAGAATATTACGCCCTGTGACAGCTTGATGGGGCCCCGTCGAATGGCCGAACCAGCGATACTTTTATATTACGATAAGCACTTCTTCGATCGGCCTGCTTGGACTCCGATGGATGAAGATTGCAGATGCACTATTACGGATGACAGAGAATTTCTCCCTAAAGTTAAATGCGTTGTATTTCATATTCCCGGTCTACCCGAATTAGATCGGCCGCTATTGCGCGAACTTCGCAAGGACGCGCCGCGCAACCAGATCTGGGTCGCCTGGAGCAAAGAGAGTGTTGTCAATTACCCGCTGCTCGACGACCCGCAATGTATGGAGTTTTTTGACTATGAAATGTCATACCGACAATCGGCCGACATTTGGACGCCTTATTTAAGACCATGGTGGCCAAAGAAATTCGTTTCAGCTCAACTGCAGCCGAAGAAGAGATTGTGCGCCGCATTCGTCTCTAGCGGCCAAAACAGTAGCCGCAGACAAGAATACCTCGAGGAATTGGCGAACTACATTCCAATCGACTCTTACGGAAAGTTTATGAAAAATCGTCGACTTTTTTGGGACCGAGGCCGAGCAACAAGAATCAAGACGCTATCTCACTACCGATTTAGTTTGGCTTTCGAGAACAGTATTTCGCAAGACTACGTCACCGAAAAACTATTCGAACCTTTTTTGGCTGGCTCCATTCCTGTCTATTTGGGCGCACCAAATGTGGAAGAATATGCGCCAGGCGATAACGCTTACATAAACGTCAATGACTTCTCCAGCGTCAAGGAGTTGGCTCAATTTATGAAGTCGGTTGACGATAGCCACTATCACGAGTGGCGCACAAAACCCCTGCGCCAAGACTTCATTCATAAGTCAAACCAAATGAGTGGAAACATTTTTGACCGCGTTTGCGATCTAATCTCGCCGTCCAATAAAGTCGTGAAGCCTGCTCAGTAGCTGACGGCCGAGCCTGTACGACGCGTAATCGCTGAATGATTTCAGGTCTTTACGTGCAAATTTCCTAAACAACTACTGAGAAACTAAATTCGTCGTTGAGGTTTTGAACAGGGATTACATCGCCATGACCGGGTCGACGTCTGGAGCTTCCACACTTGTCACGAAAAGAAATAGCCGTATTATGCACACGTGTGCAATGGAAGTCCGGGTCCCTTTGCGACTGGGGTGAAACAAGGAGGCACTAATGACATCGAGATTTTGGGCGTCGACGACGACTTACTTGCTCGGTCTGCTGGCGGCGTGCGCGTTCATGGGAGCGGCGATCTCCGTTACCGCCGCCGACACGATTGAAGGCACAGCAACGTTGTCGGGAAAGGTGAAAGCAGAAGAGTCTTTCAAAGCTGCGCGAGTCTATGCCCGCAACCTCGATAAGAGCGTCCTGTACATGGTCTACACGAACCGGGGCAAATACGAAGCGATCAACTTGATGCCTGGGGGTTACGAGGTTTGGTCGGAGAAAGGTGAGCTAGCATCCGAGCACCAACAATTACGCATTCAGGCAGGAAATAAAATCTCCATTGATTTTTCTTTGAGCGAAGCGCCGCCTTATCCCTTGACTCAAAGAAGTGGCGTGAAAGAAGGCATTCCCCAAATTACATATGAGGAAATGTACCCCAACGGTCCCGGTAAAGAATTGGCAGAAGGAAAATGCATTGCCTGTCACGGACAGTCCTTTCTTCCCAATTTGCATATGACCAAAGACGGATGGGATACGGTCATTGGCATTATGCTCGATCCCGACGCCGACACGCGAGCGCTCGGACAACGCGGCGCTATGATTTCCGGTGAGGGCTCGGTCGGGGATATCTCGCCGGAGGAGCGCGAGGTCTTGGCAGAATATTTGGCGACTCACTTCGGTCCGGAGAGCGGACAGCGCGCCCTTAAGAAGGATGTTGAATATCCTTTGGATGAAAAAATGTTGTCTAAGGCGTTGTTCGTCGAATATTTGATGCCGCTTTCGCCGAAGGCCGATCTAACTCGTCGCGCGACGAATGACCCACTCACCCATAGAACTGTTGAGCCCCATATAGACAATTCCGGAAATATCTGGGCAACCAACGGCGTTGTTGGGGTGAGCAGAGTTGATCCTCGCACGGCAGAGTGGTCGCACTTCCCCTATCCCAGTTCGGAAATCTTCGGTCACGGCATGACGGTAGATTCCAAAGGCGACGTTTTTTGGGCCGAGCTCACGGGCGCGCATATCGGCCGCTTAGATCCCGAAACCGGCAAAATGGACCGGTTCCCGATGGATCCGGAGGGCTTGGTTCGGAACATTCAGGGCCATACGCCTCACCTGGATTCTGAGGAAAACGTATGGTTCACCGTCATTGTCGGCAACAGGATCGGCAAGTGGGACCGCAAGACGGAGAAGATCACGCTTTACGAAGCCCCTACCGATAACTCGTTCCCTTACGGCATCGACGTGGATCAAAACGACGAAGTCTGGTTCGCCCAGCTGTGGGGTTGCAACGTGGGGAGATTTAATCCGCAGACAGAAGAATTCACTGAATATCCGGCGCTCGATCAGCCCTGCGCAATGAATCGCCTCGCCGCCGATTCCAAGGGCACGATTTGGTACTCTTTGGTGCAATCGGGAAAGCTGGGCAAGCTCGATCCTAAGTCGGGCAAACAAGTCGAGTATGACATTCTACCGTTTCGGTCGGACTCGAAAGTGGTTGCTTCGGGGCCCTACGGCATCATAGCCGACCATGAAGATAAGATTTGGTTTGGTGATCATGGTTTGGGCGGGGCATTGATAAAGTTCGATCCGGATACGGAAGAATTTGCCTACTATCCGCTTCCGCGACAGACCGACAATCCGAATATTGATCGCACAGGCGATGGCGCAATCGTTTACACGACCCGCTCGAACCGGCAAGCCTCCATAGCTATTATGTATCCTGACGCCAGCAAGATGACGACCTTTGGAGCATTCCGCTAATATTCCGTAGTGGCTGGGTCGTGACGCTCTTGAACATGCGCACCGACAGTTGGCGGACACAATCGACATCCGATACTGGCTCAAGAACAATTGCTATCATTATCGCATCGAGTCTCAATCATGAGAAAGGAACACGCTATGCGAGTTAAATCCATTTTGCTGGCACTGATTGGCGTTCTTTTTGTCACACCGGCTTCATCCGATGATTTGACGGATATTCTGATCGCCGCGGAAAATGACAATGTCCAAGCCCAATTGCTTCTGGGCGGAATGCACGAGCATGGGATGGGCGTGGCTCTTAACTTCACACGGTCCGCTTACTGGTGGCAACGCGCCTTAGACAACGGGCACGTGGATATCGCTAAAGGTTTGGGCGCTATGTATTTCAGCGGACGCGGTGTGCCACTGGATTACGAAAGAGCGATGGAGCTCATGTTGATCGCCGCGGAAAATGGCCATCCACATGCGATCAAATATGTCGCGTTGGGTTACAAGCGCGGTTTGGGCTTACCCCAGGATGATGCCAAAGCAGAAGAGTGGGCCGAAAAGGCAGCCGTCTTAGAAGGGCCCCGCGCCGACGTTGTGTTTTTGGACTCTTATCAATCAAAAGAGACAGAACCGCAAAACGACGCAGAGATTTTTGCTGAGTTCTTAGATCAAGCGGATAAAGGCAATTCGCGGGCTTTCTTTTACGTCAGTGTTGCCTATACGGCCGGCGTCGGCGTGCCGCGCGATTACGTTGAAGCCGAAAAGTGGGCGCGCAAATCAGTCGACATGGGTCTAACCACCGTAGCAAGACATTTAGGAATGTTTCACCAACTGGGACAAGGCATGCCTGTCGATCGCGTTGAGGCCCAAAAATGGTTTTATGTTGCGGAAGCGGCGCGTCCGGACAACGAGCCGTTTATCAGCGAAGTCAATGCCAAGTACATGACAGCCGACGAAATAGCCGAGGCGCGCCGCCAGGCCGACGAATGGATGGCCAAGAACGAGTCATAAGAAGGCCCGGCGTGGCATGACGTTACGGGCACCAAATAAGCCCTCAGAACAACGGATATTCGGCTGACCTCCTATGATTCTGGAGCTCAAGTAAGAAAACCAAGATACTTAACAGTTTGTTAATTTCCCGACGATGACAATAAGACAGTAAGCGGCAAAATCGAATCTGAGGGTCAGCGAGCAAGGAATGCACGATACCGGCCGCTCGTTAGCGGTGCTTTTTGACCTTGGATTTTTTTAAATAAATTTTCTACGACGGACATCATTTGCGATAAAGACGCACATAATTTGCGGCACAAATAGGGGCAACACCATGTTCAACCGAAAATTTGTACTCAGCACCATCATGGCAGCGCTGATTGCGGCGCCTATCTCTGTGGGTTTCCCCACCGAGGGCTGGTCCCAAGTTGGCAATATTGTCGTCACCACGCGGAAGCGGGAGGAAAATCTTCAAGACGTTCCGCTCAGCGTGACCGCCATCGGCAGCATTCAAATTCAACAGCGCGGCATCAATAGCGTCGGCGACGCGATCAAGTTTACGCCCGGCACCGACTTTGATGTGGGCTATGGCGGCCAAGATACTCGTATTGTCATTCGCGGCCTGTCTCCAACCCGGGGCCGGCCCAATGCCGCTTTTCTGGTCGACGGAATCGACTTTACCGGTGAAGCGGTTTCAACTGCGGGCGGCGGCTTTGCCGTTAATCAACGCCTGGTGGATATTGAGCGCATCGAAGTGGTGAAGGGGCCACAAAGCGCCCTCTATGGCCGGTCTGCATTTGCCGGCGCCGTACAATACATTACCAAGAATCCGAACATGGAAGAGTTCGAAGCCGAAGGCGGCTTTGATGTTTCGGACGGCCGGCAATACGAAGTGACCGCCGCAGCCGGCGGCCCCGTAACCGACATATTCGGCTTGCGCGTCAACGGCATTTGGTACGATGAAGACGGCTTTTACGTAAACACAATCAGCGAAAACGGCGAGCGAATTGGCGGCGCCAAAGGTTGGGGTATTGCTGCAACGGGTCTTTTTGAGCCGACAGATGCGCTCTCTTTCAAAGGCCGGGTTGCTTATTCTGAGGACGACTATGAAGTGGGTGCTCAGGCCCGTGTGCCGTCCAACACCTTTGGAACTTTGGAACCGAGCTTGGTTAGATTTTCCGGTCTCGGCACTGGTCCGGATTGTGCCACGGCTAAAACCGCCACGCGAGACCAAGCCATTACCTCTTGTGCGAACCTACCGCGCCCCTCGTTTATCGGCACGGTGCCCGATGGGGATACGCTGACGATCGCCAATGCGGTCGATCCACGCACAAACAACGACTATAAGGGTACGGAACTGGAAACCTTAAACGTGACTTTGGTTTCCGGATGGGATTTGAACTTTGGAACGATTACCTCATACACAGGCTATGCTCATTCCGAATCGGAACAAATGTTTGAAGGCAATTGGGATGCTCAGCCCCCGGGCACTTACACATCAATCGATGGTGTAGCGAGGGTCTATACGCTGCCTGATTGCGGGCTGATGAACTGTTCCCCGGTTCACCAGGAAATCGACTTTGCAAACGACACGACTTTGTGGAGCCAAGAGTTGCGTTTCGCAACCGATTTTGACGGTCTCATTAACATTACGGTCGGCGGTCTTTATTGGAATGAAAGCGTTGAGCAAAATGAAGGCGGCCTTACGATTGCTCCCGCGATTCTCCGCAGAGGGTTCATCACCATGGTGGAAACTCTACCGGTTGGCGGACCGCTCATTCTGACTGCCAGCAGACCGGACCGCAGCATTAATTCCCGCGATACGGAACACTGGTCGGCTTATGTCATGGCCGAATGGGAATTCACTGACCAGCTCAAGGCGACTTTTGAGGGTCGTTATGTCGATGAAACGCTCACCCGTTTGGGTCCGCAATGTGACGTCGCCGCCACGGTGGCCCTCACCGGACTCGCCGGCGTGGATATTGGTACAGATACCAATGGCGATGGCGAGATTACAGGTAGTGAATCGGTCACTCCCGACGGAATCGCCGATGTCTGTAACACGGCATTTCGTGGACCATCGTCTACAACCGCTTCAGTTGCTGGTGGCAGCTTACCTGTAGGGACGCTGACCGCTGCCGCAACGAAAGGTCTAACAGCAGAATCAAGTGAATCATTCTTTACCCCGAAACTAACCCTAGAATGGACGCCCACGGACGATCAATTATGGTATTTCTCGGTGGCCCAAGGCGTAAAGCCGGGCGGGATCAGCACGATTCTTGCGGGTAACTTCTTTACCCCGTCCACCAAGAGCTTTGATAAAGAAAAACTCCGCGTCTATGAAATCGGGGGCAAAACGACCTGGCTTGACGGCACGCTTCAAATCAATGGCGCCGGCTACTACCAAAAGTACACCGACAAACAAACCGACGTAACCCAGCTTAACCCCGTCACTATGGTAGACGTCAGTGGCATTGAAAATGCCGGGGCTGCGGAAATTTGGGGCTTCGAATTTGACGCCCTTTGGCAACCCGATGACCATTGGACTGTAACCGCCGGCTATAGCTTTATCGATGCCGAATACACCGATTTTCGGACGATCACCGGCTCGCGTAGTGAGGTTATCGCTGCTACGCAGAATGGCAACGGCGGTTGCGTAGCGATCATCGATGACATTCCGGGCCTCGATCCGGATGGACTTGGACCTATCCTCGGGCCTGGTGCAACTGTGCAGGACAACAACACCGACTTATGTCTGATTGACAATACTGGCAACGCGATCGAAGACATCGCCAAACACAGCTTTGTCGGTTCTGTTCAGTATACTCGGCCGCTGGCAAGTACGGATCTTGACTGGTTTATCCAAGCCAACGCCGTTTATTCCAGTGAGCGATTTGCGAATCCTTCCAACCTGGTCATTCTGCCATCCTATTGGACCGCTGACTTGCGCGCGGGCCTAACATCGGAAAACTGGGATCTGATCGTTTATGTGGACAACCTGTTTAACGACGATACTGTCAAGTCGGTCACCGGCGTTGGTTCACAAATTGAAACGGTTCGCCAAAGCCTCTTTCCGCCGGGCCCTTCAGGCAATACCGTCGCCGTTCTGCCTGACCCAAGAGTTGTCGGCGTGCGTGGTCAGCTCCGCTTCTAACAACCAGAGAAGTTCTCGACATGAAACCCCCTCCCGGTCCGTCCGGGAGGGGGTTTTCTTTTGGCTCATTGGATTCGGAGACTGCGAATTCAGCTTGCAATTGATGGCGGAGGGAGAGGGATTCGAACCCTCGGAAGGCTTGCGCCCTCAACGGTTTTCGAGACCGCCCCGTTCAACCACTCCGGCACCCCTCCGCAGAGGCTTTTCTGCCAATTTTTGTCATGCCGCGTCAGAACACTCGGCGTACAAAGGGCTAAGTTGCAACCCAGTTACCACGGAACTCTTACGCGACGCGCCGAATGGCTATCACGTCCGGCCCGACTTCGACAAGGCCGTGTTGATCGTCGGAAGGGCCTTTATGTAAAAGGCGGCCGGTCGGCCCAGAAGTCGCCCCGACGGCCAATCTCACGGCCAAGATCCAAGAGCGACTGCATGTAGTCGGGATCGAAGTTCGTTGATCGGTCGGCTTTGAAGTCATCAGGAATTGCAATCATTTGAAAACCGATGCCGTCACGCTGGGCAAGCAAATATGTTCTCTCGATATCCGCATTTGCTTGATTACGGGCAAGCGCCGTAAGTGCGCGCTCAGCGATGGGCGCAACTTTGACAGGGGCAGGATCATAGCCGACCTGTGCATTGCCATTGAGTATGACGTAAATCTGCCGGCGGAATGTCAAACCCATCATCTCGTCCAAGCGCTCCGGAGATACTTGAGATGGATAAACATATAGTTGGCGGGAAATACCTCCATCGACATGCAATTCCGTAAAGCGGTTCCCATTGCTTTCCAATTCTATGGAAACAGGCGGAAACAAGACGGGAATAGCGGCCGATGCCAGAATGATTTTTCGAATCAGAGGAACGGCCTCCTCGCCGCGGCGGATTGCAATTTCGCCGATATCCCAAACCATGGGCCGCTGGGCATCGAAATGTGTTGTGACGATGTGGAGTAAGCGGCCGCGCCGATGCTGCTTGGCAATTGCATCGACGAGCTCCTGTGTCACGTAGGAGTCGACGAGCTCTTTCAACGGCCAATTATCCGTGAGAGCCGATCCGAACAAGAAGCCGGAAAAAAGTTGCAAGCGAAATAAATCGTCGCTGGTGACGTTCGAGTACATCTCAATCAACTTCGAATCGTAATCCGAACCCAAAAAGGCAAACGGTGCGATCATGGCGCCGGTGCTGACGCCGGTTACAATTTCAAATTCGGGCCTCTGACCGGATTCGCTCCATCCGACGAGGAGCCCCGCGCCAAATGCGCCGTTCGCCCCGCCGCCCGAAAGCGCCAGCACGCTTAGCATTGGAGCCGAATCGGGGTGCGCATTCACCGCCGCTGGAAAGCGGGCCCGAAGCGCAGGGCCAAAAGATGTCATTAATTCTTCAAGTCTTGGCGGTGCCTCGTCGCCCCACCATCGTCCCGGATAGGCGTCTGACAAGTCGACCTTTTCGAATTCAGCAACGCTGAGAGGTCGGTGGTCAACGGTCATGGAACAGCCGGTCAGCATACCGACTGTGAAAAGTATCAAAACCCATCTGGGCAATGCTTGGGGAGTCCCGTTGGTCATATTCTCTGCTTTCCCGACGCAAACTAGCGCAGCCCCATGCAGGTCACAATGGCGCGTCACAATGGCGAACGCTCGTTCATGACCGTCACAGAGTCGGGCGTCGACACTTGGCCAGACCCTTCCAAACAGTTTGAACGCGGCCGCCAGTTGAGCTACCAATTCGGCAAGGAGTTTAGCCCAAGCCATGATGGAACTGACGCAGCTGGATATCCCGGACGTTATGCTACTCACGCCGGCACAGCACAAGGATACGCGCGGCGTTTTCGCTGAAACTTGGAATCGCCAGTTGTTTGCTCAGGCCGGACTTGAATTGGACTTTGTTCAGGACAATCAAAGTCTATCGAATGAGCCAGGCACGATTCGCGGACTTCATTTTCAAACGCCGCCCTTTGCGCAAGCCAAACTCATCCGCGTAATCTCTGGCTCGATCCTCGATGTAGCCGTGGATATCCGCAAAGGTTCAGCAACGTTCGGGGCTCATGTTAGTGCGCATCTCACCGCCAACAATTGGCGCCAGGTCTTGGTGCCTATAGGATTCGCTCACGGTTTTTGCACGCTCGAGCCGGACACAGCTGTGGTCTACAAAGTAACCGCTCCCTATTCCCGCGAGTATGATAAGGGCCTGCTCTGGAATGACCCGGCGCTGGGCATTGAGTGGGGCGTGGCGGCAGACAAAGCGGTCTTGTCCGAAAAAGACCAGGAAATGCCGGCGCTGTCGGATCTGCCGGATTATTTCAGCGTGTGACAGAAGCAACCAACATTTTGGTATTTGGACGCAACGGCCAAGTTGCAACAGAATTGCGCCGCGCCGAGTGGCCCGAGGGCTACAAAGTCGGCTCGATCGGTCGCGAGTATTTGGATCTCGCGACGGCCCCTGTTGAAACCATTTCTGATGTCTTGAGCAACGCCAACACGGCCTTGGCCATCAATGCGGCGGCCTACACCGCCGTCGATCAGGCGGAACAAGAGCAAGACGCCGCTTCAGCACTTAATACTTTTGCCCCAAGGCGCATCGCTGAAGCTTGCGCGAAGATGGCCATCCCGCTTATTCACTTGTCGACTGATTATGTTTTCGATGGCGAGAAAACCGAACCATATTTGGAAACCGATGAGACCCGTCCCTTGGGCATTTACGGGGCGACCAAACTAGCCGGAGAGAAGGCGGTTCAAGCCATAATCCCTCAGCACATTATTTTACGCACTGCTTGGGTCTATAGCCCCCACGGCAAGAACTTCGTCAAAACGATGCTGCGCTTGGGCCGCGAGCGGGACGAGCTCACCGTCGTTAACGATCAATGGGGGGCGCCTACATCAGCCGCTGAAATCGCCCGGGCGCTGGTCCAAGTTTCCTCCCGGATCGTTGGCGAAGGGGCTCAGGATTGGGGACTATTTCATTTCACGGCCGCAGGTAGAACCAGTTGGTATGACTTTGCCCGGGAGATCTTTCGCCAAGCCCAAGCCGCCGGCGCTAAGCCCGGGCCCAGGATCTCGCCGATTCCGGCCACCGATTACCCCACCCCGGCCGCCCGGCCCCAGAATTCGGTGCTCGATTGCTTGAAAATCGAAGCCGCATATGGCGTACATGCCGAACCTTGGCAACAGGGTCTTAAGGTCTGTTTGGACGAACTCTTGCGCTAGGGCAGGCCCTCCAATTGGCCGGATTCCGCGCTGCTTGACAGGCCGAAGCGGCCAAGTATAGTCCCCGCTTCGCGCCCCCGGGCGCCGGAACGCAATTCTATTTGGTCTCGAGATATATAATGTACGCAGTCATCAAGACAGGCGGCAAACAATATAAAGTCGCCACTGACGACTTAATCGCCGTCGAAAAGCTCGCTGGCAAAGCCGGAGACAAAGTGGTTATCGGCGATGTCCTGATGTTGAGCGGCAGCAAAGGCGACGGCAGCGATGCCGTGGTCGGGACGCCGATGATTGAGGGGGCCAGCGTAGCCGCTGAAGTTGTCGAGCAGGGCCGCGGCGACAAAATCATCGTGTTTAAGAAAAAGCGCCGCCATAACTACCGACGAAAGAAGGGCCATCGCCAATCGCTGACGACGCTTAGGATCCTAGAAATCCTGGAAAACGGCAAAGCCATCGCAAAGGCCGAAAAGAAGGCCGCAACTAAAGCGAAAGCGAAAACAGCAAAAGAAGAAGCGCCGGCCGAGGCCAAAGAAGCAAAGACGCCGGAGACCAAACCCAAGACGGCGGCGAAGCCAAAAGCCGCACCCAAAGCCAAGGCTGCGCCGAAGTCAGCTGCAAAAAAGAAAACTGCAACCAAGAAAAAGACTGCTGCCAAGAAGACGACCAAGAAAGACGATAGTTAGGATTAGATCATGGCTCACAAAAAAGCAGGCGGCTCATCGCGCAATGGACGTGACTCTATTGGCCGGCGTCTTGGTATTAAGAAGTCTGGCGGTGAACCCGTTATTCCCGGCAACATCATTGCACGCCAGCGCGGCACAAAGTGGCATCCAGGCACCAACGTCGGCATGGGCCGCGACCATACGCTGTTTGCCTTGATCGAAGGCAACGTGAAATTCGATACGAAGAAAGGAAAGCGGGTTTATGTTTCGGTCTTACCGAAAGACTCGCCGACCGGACCGCAATAAATCGTGGCGACATTCGCCACCAACCGTGGCGATCACGAAGATTTAGGGAGATGGATCGCCATCTCCTTTTTTTGTGACAACTGTATAGTAAGAACTAGCATTATGGCACGCACACTTAGAACATCAGGCATTATGCTCCGTCCCCTGACGGATCAGGACGCCCATTGGATTTGCGCCTATGTCAGCAATTACAACGTAGCCAAAATGGTAAGCCGCATACCTCATCCATACGATCTCGAATCGGCTCGTCAATTTATCGATGTCCAGGCAGCAAACCAAAAAACGGGCGCCAGTCACGTCTTCGCCATTGTCGCGGCAGAACCGATCGGCGTAATCGGCTTGGAAGACGCAAAAGACGGCTCCGCAGAACTGGGATATTGGTTGGGCGAACCCCACTGGAACAAAGGATATGCCTCACAGGCCGTCGCTGAAATGCTCGTCTACAGTTTTGGGAAAGTCGATCTGGCGCGGGTTTGGGCCGGCCACTTTACTGATAATCCGGCTTCGGGGCGCGTGCTTGAAAAAAACGGTTTTCACTATCTGCCGGATGATAAGCTCCGAGAATGTAGTGCCCGCGGCGAAAAAGTTCTTTGCCGTCAAATGGAATTACGCCGCGACGACTGGTTGCAGCTTCAAACGGACTGACGACGTCACATGAAATTCTTGGACCAGGCGAGAGTATTCGTAAGAAGCGGCAACGGCGGTGCCGGTTGCGTCAGCTTTCGTCGTGAAAAATATGTCGAGTTCGGAGGTCCCGACGGCGGTGACGGCGGAAACGGAGGCGATGTTTGGGCCGAATGTGTCGAGGCATTGAACACTCTCATCGACTATCGTTACCAACAGCACATCAAAGCTAAACGCGGCATGCACGGCATGGGAAAGATGCGTACAGGCGCCGGCGGCGACGATGCCGTCGTAAGGCTGCCGGTGGGAACGCAAGTTTACGAAGCCGATGGAGAAACTTTGATCGCTGATCTAACCGAAGTCGGCCAGAAAGTGTTGCTTGCCAAAGGAGGTCAAGGCGGCCGGGGCAATATCCATTTCAAGAGCTCGATCAATCAGGCGCCGCGCCGCGCCGACCCCGGCGGCGAGGGAGAAGAGCGCGGGCTGTGGCTGCGGTTGAAGTTAATCGCGGATGCGGGCTTGATCGGTCTGCCGAATGCCGGCAAATCTACGTTGTTGTCGTCGGTTAGCCGCGCCAAACCCAAGATTGCCGACTATCCGTTCACGACGCTCAATCCACACCTGGGCGTAGTTGACGTAGATGGGGACTATTTTGTCCTTGCAGATATTCCCGGCCTCATCGAAGGCGCACACGAAGGCGCGGGTTTGGGTGACCGCTTCTTGGGGCATGTTGAACGGTGCCGGCTGCTCATTCATTTGATCGATGCAACAGCCGATAATGTCGCGTCGAACTACGAAACGATTACATCTGAATTGGCTGCTTACGGCCAGGGACTTGATCGCAAAACCTGCATTGTTGTCCTAAACAAATGCGATGCACTTGGTGCAAACGACATCAACAAAAAGAAAGCGGAGCTGGAAGAAATGACCGGGGCCGATGTGTTGACCATTTCCGCCGTTAGCGGCGACGGATTGAAATCGCTGTCCCGCAATCTGATCGACATCATCACGTCTCAGAAGTCGTCGGACCGAACGGACGCTGGGCAACCCCATGGCCAAGACAGCACAGCCGCCTCCGGTTGGCAGCCGATTTGAAAGCCTGCCAATGAACACGCAAAGCGCCATTCGATCTTCAGAGATCTTGAGCCGCGCCAAACGCATCGTGGTCAAGATTGGGTCAGCCTTGCTGGTTGAGCCGAAGACCGGCCGAGTGAACGCGCCTTGGCTTGAAAGTCTCGCCGGAGACTTATCGGAGATGCGCGGCCAAGGCAAAGAGGTGGCGATCGTATCGTCCGGTGCCATAGCGCTCGGCCGCCGGGCTCTTGAACTGACAAAAGGCGAGCTAAAACTCGAAGAAAGCCAAGCCGCCGCTGCCGCGGGCCAAATCCATTTAGCATCTGCCTATGAAGACGCGTTGCGGCCGCACAATATTACCGTGGCGCAGATTTTATTGACTCTCGCAGACTCCGAAGAGCGACGGCGCTATCTCAACGCACGGTCAACGCTGAACACTCTTTTGAGTGTTGGCGCGTTGCCGATCATCAATGAGAACGACACCGTGGCAACATCGGAGATTCGCTATGGCGACAACGATCGCTTGGCGGCGCGTGTAGCCCAAATGATCAGCGCTGACTGTTTAATACTTCTATCTGACATCGATGGTCTGTATACTGCCGATCCAACGCGTAACAGTGACGCCCAGCCGGTTCCGGAAGTCCATGAGATTACGCCTGAAATCGAAGCCATGGCGGGCACGCTTAGCCCTGCTGATGCGATGCGCATGGGCTCGGGCGGCATGGTGACCAAAATAATGGCAGCACGCATTTGTCTTGGCGCGGGCTGTCAATTGGTAATTTCCAGCGGCCGTGAGCACCATCCAATTCGCAATATTGTCGGCGGCGCGCGCTGCACGTGGTTCATTCCCAAAGCCAATCCGCTGGCTGCGCGCAAACAATGGATTGCCGGCTCTCTTCGACCACGAGGTACCGTCATGATTGACGATGGCGCGGCGCGCGCGCTGCGCAACGGCAAGAGCCTTTTGCCCGCGGGTGTCACAAATGTTGAAGGAGCATTCGAGCGCGGCGACGCGGTCGCGGTGACCGACGCTGCGGGGCAAGAATTGGCACGCGGCCTAACCGCCTACTCACGTGACGATGCGGATAAAATCAAAGGTCATAAAAGCAGTGAAATTCTGGCCTTGCTGGGGTACCGTGGCCGCACGTCAATGATCCATGCGGACGATCTAGTGATTACTCATCGCATCATGGCAAATGGGCGCGAGACATCGTCATGAGTAGTGCAGAAAACAAAATCAGTCAGTTCGACAGCGGACAAGATCTGACCAGCACGATGCTGGCGCTCGGCCGCAGGGCTCGTGCCGCAGCCGCCGAGGTCGCCACGGCGGATGCAAACGTCAAAAATGCAGCCCTTGCGGCCATGGCCCACGAAATACGCACGCACGCAAAAGAGATCCAAGCGGCGAACGATCAAGATGTCGCTACCGCAAAGGCAAACAACATTTCGCCTGCTTTTCTCGATCGTCTCGTGCTTAATGACGAACGCATCGAAGCGATGGCGACTGGAATTGAGGCTGTGGCTGAACTCGACGACCCGGTCGGTCATATCTTGGCCACGTGGACGCGGCCGAACGGTTTGGAAATCTCCCGCGTGCGTGTGCCTTTGGGCGTCATCGGGATTATTTACGAAAGCCGCCCGAACGTCACCGCCGACGCGGGCGCACTTTGTCTAAAAGCGGGCAACGCCGTCATCCTGCGCGGGGGATCCGAAAGCTTCTTGAGCTCGCGGGCCATCCATGAATGTCTGGCCCTTGGCCTTAGAGACGCGGGTCTGCCCTCGGACGCAATCCAAATCATACCAACGGCCGATCGCGCGGCTGTCGGCATCCTGCTGCATGACATGATCGAATTTGTCGACGTGATCGTCCCTCGCGGCGGCAAAAGTCTCATTGAGCGCGTGCAAACGGAAGCTCGTGTTCCCGTGCTCGCTCATCTCGAGGGCCTCTGCCACGTTTACGTCGATCGGTCTGCCGATTTGGAAATGGCAAGGCAAATTGCCGTCAATGCAAAAATGCGCCGCACGGGGATTTGCGGCGCGGCCGAAACTCTGTTGATCGATCGCAGGGTTGAGGACTCCCATTTAAAGCCGATAGTGACGGCGCTTATAGAGGCGGGATGTGAGGTGCGTGGCGACGACGAGGCGCGCCAAATCGATGGTCGTGTTCAACAGGCTACGGAAGACGATTGGTATACGGAATATTTAGATTCAATCATCTCGATCAAATCCGTAGATGGCGTTGACGGCGCCATCGGACATATCGCGAAGTACGGCTCTCGTCATACCGATACGATCGTGGCTGACGACAAAGCCACCGCGGAGAAATTCTTGAGCGAAGTGGATAGCGCCATCGTGCTGCACAACGCCTCGACACAATTTGCCGACGGTGGCGAATTCGGCATGGGCGCAGAAATCGGCATTTCGACCAGCAAGCTCCATAGCCCCGGGCCGGTTGGAGCAGAACAACTGACAACGTTCAAATATGTTGTTCGCGGGTCCGGACAGACGCGGCCCTGACACGAGGCTCTGGACCCTTTCCCTTACATGGAACCTTCGCTTTATGACGGCTCCGTTTGGCGCGGGGCACGCATTGGCCTCTTGGGCGGTTCATTCAATCCGGCGCACGCCGGCCATGTGCATATTAGTAGTGTCGCCCTGAAACAATTGGCGCTCGATCAAATTTGGTGGCTGGTCACACCTCAGAATCCGCTAAAGCCCAGCACGGCAACACAAGACATTGATAGACGCATAAACCTTGCGCGCCAAGTCGCCGCCCATCCGAAAATCGTCGTCACGGACTTAGAAAGAAAACTCCGCACGCGTTACTCGATCGACACAATCAAAGGACTCAAATCCCATTATCCAGCCACACACTTTGTTTGGCTGATGGGCTCGGATAACTTCGTGCAGTTACCGCTTTGGCGCAGTTGGAGCCAAATTATGTCAGCCATGCCGGTTGCGGTTATCGGCCGTCCCCGTTATCATCTGGCCTCTGCTCTCAGCAAAGCGGCTATTCGATACCGATCTCATCGCCTCAAGGCGAATTTATCCCCAAATCTTGCGACTTCTGTTCCCCCAGCGTGGACACTTATTATTGACTATCTCCATCCAGCGTCATCAACGAAAATCCGCAAGACCAATGTCACGTCTCGCGGCTAGATCGTAACGATCGATAGCAACGCTTTACGGATCCCCGTCATGTCAGAAAAAGTTAGATTTCGGCCTATCGCGACCCATGAAGATTTGGACTCGGACCTGCGCTTTGACCGAGAATCGCTTCGCGGCCGATTTCAGCGCGTCCGCGAAAATTCCGTCGCGCTGACTAATCAGTTGGAGATCGAAGATCAGGTCATACAAACCTGTGAGGATGTCAGCCCCACCAAGTGGCATCTCGCACATACGACCTGGTTTTTCGAGACATTCATTCTATCTCAGCATCTTGACGGATATGAATCGATTGATGATCAGTATGCGTACCTTTTTAATTCTTATTATCAATCGGTTGGCCCGCAATTCTTTCGCCCTCGCCGCGGTCATTTGTCCAGACCAACCGTTGCGGCAGTTCATGATTACCGGGGGTACGTCGAACGCTGGATGGGAGATATTTTCGATCGCGCCGATGACGAAACCTGGGCGCTAGCTGCGCCGATTATTGAAGTCGGGCTGCATCACGAACAGCAACACCAAGAACTCATTTTGACCGATATCAAGGACGTTCTTTCTTACAATCCCATGGCGCCGGCACCTTATTCCCCGCCTGAAAAAATATCGTCCGGGGCGGAAACGGAAATTGCAGACTTTGCGTGGGTTGCTTTTGCTGGCGGCGTATATCCGTTCGGGCACGATTTCAATCGGCAACGTTCAGGCTTTGCCTTCGACAACGAATCGCCGTGTCACGACCAACTTGTAGCGCCTTTCGAAATCGGCTCTCGATTAGTAACGAACCGGGAATATCTGAACTTCGTCGAAGACGGCGGCTACACAAAACCTCACCACTGGCTGTCCGATGCCTGGGCCACCGTTGAACAGGATCAATGGCAAGCTCCGGTTTATTGGCGCAACGTTGAGGGCGAGTGGCACCAATACACACTTCATGGCTTGGCGCGCCTTGATCCGGACGCGCCCGTGTCCCATGTAAGTTTCTATGAAACCGCCGCCTACGCCTCATGGGCAGAGGCAAGACTGCCGACTGAATTCGAGTGGGAACTGGCCGCAAGCGATGCTAGCCTCCAGGGTAATTTCCTAGACATACCGTCTGTCCGAGCAACGGACCCCATGGCCGCACCGTCACCCAAACCTGCGGCCAACACCGGCGCAGAAATAAACCAATTGTTTGGCGATGTCTGGGAATGGACACAAAGTCCGTACACGCCCTATCGCGGCTTTAAACCGCTGAAGGGCAATCTGGGCGAATACAACGGCAAGTTCATGTGCAATCAGATGGTCTTAAGGGGCGGCTCGTGCGCCACACCGCGAGGCCATATGCGCTCGACTTATCGCAACTTCTTTTTTCCGCATGCCCGCTGGCAGTTTAGCGGCATTCGATTGGCCCGAGATACCTAAACAGATTCGTTTGAAGGGAAGCCACAAGTCCATGTCTACCAGCCATACGCTCGCATCAAACGGCGACTCCGCGCCACTGGCCTACTTTGTCGATTTGGAACCGCCACAGGGCGATTTCTTGCAAGATACCCTGACGGGACTGGCTCAAACTCAAAAGAGGCTGCTGCCCAAATATTTCTACGACCAGATTGGGTCTCAATTGTTCGATCAAATCTGCGAGACCGACGAATACTATGTGACTCGTACTGAGCTTGCTCTTTTGGAATCTATCGGCGAAGAAATCGCAACGCTCGGTGGCCACGGCTGCCGCGTGATTGAATATGGAAGCGGCTCGAGTGTTAAAATCCGAACGCTGCTGGATGCTTTGGAAAATCCGTCCGAATATGTTGCGGTCGATATATCACGCGAACATTTGCGCGGTGCGGCGGCATCGATTGCAGAAGACTATCCGAAAATCAAAGTCGGCGCGATCTGCGCAGATTTTACGGTACCGATCGATGTGCCCGCCGAAATCGTTCCCGAAGACGAAACATGGCTTGGTTTTTTTCCCGGTTCGACCATCGGAAATTTCGACCCTGCGGCGGCGCGGAAATTGCTCGCGGCATATCATCAGTTTCTCTCACCCAATGGACAACTGCTCATCGGTGTCGACCTGAAGAAGGACGCGCAGACGCTAACCGCAGCCTACAATGATGATGAGGGCATCACTGCAGCATTCAACATAAATATCCTCCGCCGCATGCGTCGCGAGCTCGGCGCAAATGTTGAAGTGGACGGCTTCGAGCATTGCGCATTTTACAATGAGGGCGCCGGGCGCATCGAAATGCACCTTAAGAGCAAGCGGGATCAGGCGATTACCCTAAATGGTCAGGAATTTCTGATCGCAAAGGATGAGACCATCCACACCGAGAATTCATACAAATATCATGTCGATGAATTCATTAGTCTTGCCAAAGAAACAGGCTTTCAAAGTCGGACCGTATGGACCGACGAGCAGGATCGTTTCAGTATCCATTTCTTATCGGTCGAGACTTAACCTATTTGGGCCAATTTCCTATGGTAAACAGCCACTCAACGCATGGAATCGAGGGGCGATTTATGCTATTAAAATTATCTGTGTTGCACGGTTCCGAAATTGGATCGTGCTGATTGCTAAGAGCGGAGGCGAAACCTGAGTCCTAAAACGATGACCCGGAGCACCCAATCCGATCTCATCGAATTGGTGCGTAATAGTCTCGAGGATGACAAAGCTCAAAATATTACGCTGATTGATCTCGCGGGTAAGACATCATTGGCAGATCACATGGTGATTGCCAGCGGCCGCTCCCACAGACACGTTTCAGCTATATCCGATCACTTAGTCAGACGGCTCAAGGATCATGGCTTCGGTCGCTGCCGCGTGGAAGGCCTACCCCACTGCGATTGGGTGCTTATCGATGCGGGCGACGTCATTATTCATGTCTTCCGGCCTGAGGTCAGAGAATTCTACAAGCTTGAAAAGCTGTGGGGTGTCGACCTGCCCTCTGAACAAGTTGCCATTTAAGCAACCCGCCATCGGTCGGGTCATGATCATGCCGGTGTAGCTATGCGTCTATCAATCTGTGCGGTTGGACGGCTTCGCCGCGGGCCACACGAAGACCTCGTCGGGCACTATTCAAAATTGATCGCGGCCCGCGCGCCTCAAGCGGGGTTTACCGATTTTCACTATCGCGAAATTGACGACCGGAAAAGTCCGACCGGCGAGGCAGGGCGCGCATGGCAGGCGCGAAAGCTAATTCAGCAAGTGCCAGAAGCTAGCCTGATGATTGCCTTGGACGAAAAAGGCAAATCCCTATCTAGCGAGGATTTTGCTCGAAAACTTGGCAGCTGGCGGGACCAAGGCACGAGATCGATGTCGTTCCTCATAGGTGGCCCCTTTGGTCATGGCGACGACGTCTTGAACCGCGCAAATTTCAAGTGGGCCCTTGGCCCAGCCACATGGCCGCACGAGCTCGTACCCATCATGGTCGCTGAACAGCTTTATCGGTCGATTTGCATATTGACGGGCCACCCTTATCACCATGGCTCACGCCCTAAAATCAACAAATAGATGCGCCACATTCGACCAACGAGAATGCTTTAAACGCTTTGTTAAGATTAATTTCACGAGATGCTAATGACGTGTCGTATAAAGGTATGAATTTCGCATAAGTCATGGAAAACGCGCCGAGATAGCCCCAATTCGGGCGGGCTAAGGAGCTAGGGTGCATCAACCAAGTGGTAAACAAAAGGTGATCGAGCCGTTTGCGAAAAGGGTGGCATCAATTGGTGCGGCCACTTTTTTTGTCGTTACGCTCGCGGCTATTAACGGGCAGGCAGTGGCCGAGCCAAGCGATGAACAATTGGAGCTTAAGCAGCTCGAAAGAGAACTCGAAGCCGCCAGATCCAGCCAAGCAGAGCAGGCGGCCGCCAGCGAACGGCTTGGGCAAGAAGCCGACGCGCTCAGCACGGCACTGATCGGAACTGCAGCTAGAATCCAGGCTCAGGAAGACGCACTTATAAGCGCCGAACAGAGAATGACAGAACTACTCGAACAAGAACAATCCGCTGCAGAGCAACTTGGTGATCACCAACTTGAACTCGGCGCGTTGCTAGGTGCCATGCAGACCCTTGAGCGCCAGCGTCCGCCCGCTCTGTTGGTCACGCCGGACGACGCAGTTAAAGCGGTTCAAAGCGCAATCCTGCTGGATGAGATAGTTCCCAAACTGATGGTGCGGGCCGACCTTCTCGCTAAGGAATTATCAGACTTGCGCACGCTCAGAGAAGATATCGTCGCCGAACAGGCCGCCATCGCGGTTGCCGAAACAAAACTCGAGTATGAGCGCCAGCTGATTGAGCAATTGCTGTCCCTCAAAATTGAGCAGCAGACCGACATCGAAAAGACCATGGCGGCGGATCAGCGGCGCATTGATGAACTCGCCAAGCGCGCGACCACTCTAAAGGCGCTCATTCAAGGCCTCGAGAGCGAAAGTGATCTAGCGATTGCGGGTCTGCCAGGTTCCGCCGATCAATCGGACGCAGAGATCGGTGATGAGATACGCGCGCAACGCACAGCCTTGTTACGATTCAGCGATGCCAAAGGATCGCTGAAAATGCCGGTCAGCGGAAGCGTATTGCTGAAATATGGAGCGCCAACCCCCGACGGCGACGAATCACTTGGTGTCACATTAGGGACACGGGCAAACGCTCAAGTGATCGCTCCATTTGACGGAAGAATCGTATTTGCGGGCCCGTTCATGGATTATGAGCAGCTCTTGCTTATCGAAGCGGGCGAAGGATATCATATACTGCTAACGGGAATGGCACGAATTTACGGCAACGTGGGGGATCGCCTGTTGGCTGGGGAACCGGTCGGCAAAATGAGAGCAATTCCAAATGACAGCACGGCAGAGGCAAATGAGTTAGCGCCGCAGCTGTATTTGGAACTTAGAAAGAACGGTGACCCGATCAACCCGATGCCCTGGTTAGCATCTAACGAGAACAAGGTAAGCGGATAATGCACAAAGTTCTTATCGGTATGGTTTGTGGAGTCATACTGGCTTTTCCTATTGCAGGCATCACTGCCAGTTCGGAAACCTACCGCCAGCTCGACCTATTCGGTGACGTATTTGAGCGAATTCACACGGACTACGTCACAGAAGTCGAAGATGCACCGCTTATCGAATCCGCTATCAACGGCATGTTGCAGTCGCTCGACCCGCATTCGAGCTACCTCAATCCAGACACGTTCCGCGACGTACAAGTTCAAACTAGAGGCGAATTCGGTGGTCTGGGTATCGAAGTCACGATGGAAGACGGCGTGGTTAAGGTCGTTGCTCCGATCGACGAAACACCGGCGGCTAGAGCGGGAATTGAATCGGGGGATCTGATTACGCATTTGGACGATGAGCCGATACAGGGTCTGACGTTAGATCAAGCGGTCGACAAAATCCGCGGACCAGTCAACACGCAACTGCGTCTGACCGTCGTCCGTGAAGGCGAAGATGGGCCGCTCGACATCTCGATCACTCGCGACATCATCACCGTACAGTCCGTGCGCTGGCGCACTGAAGGCGACGTTGGTTACGTCCGCATTACAACATTTAACGAGCAAACCGAAGCTGGTCTCGAACGCGGACTGTTGGAGCTCACCAAAGATATTGGCCCGGACATGACCGGGATCGTGCTTGATCTGCGTAACAATCCCGGTGGCTTGCTTGACCAAGCGGTCGCAGTCGCCGACGCCTTCCTAGACAAAGGGGAGATCGTGTCGACCCGGGGCCGCAACAATCGCGACACTCAACGCTATCAATCCCGTCCCGGCGACCTCGCCAAAGATACGCCTATTATCGTACTCATCAACGGCGGTTCGGCTTCGGCGTCTGAAATTGTCGCCGGCGCCCTGCAAGATCATCGCCGCGCGGTCATCCTCGGCAAAAAGTCGTTCGGCAAGGGATCCGTACAGACGATCATTCCTCTGAGCGGCGGCGGCGAAGGCGCGCTTAAACTGACCACGGCCAAATATTACACGCCATCTGGGCGCTCCATTCAGGCTAAAGGCATTGAACCTGACTTCCTCGTCGAGATGGACAGCAAGGAAGAGGAGGAGCGGCCTGACCTTCCGAGTGAAGCCGATCTTCGCAACCACCTAGCAGCGGAAGGCGAAGCGAAGGGACAGCAATCGACGGAAGCCGCGCCCAAAGAGAACGTTCCCGATGAAATTCTCGAGCTAGAAATGCCGCTTGACGATGAGGTCGAGGACTATCAGCTGGAGCGCGCTCTTCAGATTCTTCGTGGGCTCGCTCAAAACGGTGCCACCGCTAGTGCGGCGCCGACGGCTCCGATTCCTAATTAAGGAGCCGCCGGCGGTACGGCCAAGCTTTAACTTCCCCTTTAACTAAACGAACCGTTAACGCTGTCGTTGGCAGTCACTCGGCTGGCACTGAGGTTCGCTTCCTCTTTTCGTGCTCGGGAATTGTTTTTTGATTCCCGTTAACCTTATTTGGGCGCGGCAGAGCTACAATTGCTTCATAAATCGAATCATGCCGGTCTTGATCCAGCAACGGTGAGTTCGCGATGAAGCCGACACTATCCCGTGACGACACAATTACGCCCTTGGGCGTCGACCTGAGCAGCCAATCGCGAGCGACGGCCGTGAGCCCACTCGCGCTTGCAACGTTTCTTTTTCTGGCCTCGGTCACGGCGGTTATCGGTTGGCTGGCAGTCGCCGGAGATCCCAAAGGGGGCGAACCGGAAGTCGTTGTCGCTTTAGCGTGGGAAGGTCGCATCCAGCAGGAAATAGATCCTGAGGTCCTAATCGACGCTTACGCCGGGACCCTTGCAGCTGTACCGCAACCAAGGCGCAAGCCGATCAGCATCGCCGAATTGCGTCGGACGGACACAACGCCATCACAGTCGGCAGTCACAACAGTGCAACCCGAAGCACCGGCCCGGCCTTCACGATCTGCCTTGTCGATGGCGCCGGACCCGGCACTGATCTCACGCAGCCGCGATGGCATGCTTCCGGTGATTGCCCCGGACGGGCGTCGCGCCATGTCGGTTTACGCGCGCCCATCGAATGCCGATACGTCGCGCCCGCGAGTCGCAATTCTCGTTCGCGGCTTAGGACTTAGTGAATCGGCCACAAAAACCGCAATCGACACGCTGCCACCTGAAGTCACGCTTTCCTTTGTGCCCTATCCCAAGAACTTGCAAACCTGGGTCAACAAGGCGCGCGCTGCCGGCCACGAGGTGATGCTCGAACTGCCCATGGAGCCCTATGACTATCCCGACAACGATCCTGGACCATCAACTTTGTTGACCGGATTGGAAACGGAAGAGAACCAAAAACGTCTGGAATGGCTGCTCAGCCGGTTTTCAGGGTACATCGGGGTTACAAATTATCTTGGTGCGAAGTTTGTCTCAACGCGGCGCTCATTTGAGCCAGTTCTCAATGACATCGTCAACCGTGGCCTGCTCTATCTCGATGACGGCTCAGCGTATGGCCAAGTGCTGGCAGAGATCGCGGATTCGACCGGCCTAAGTTGGACCAAAAGTACCACCTCTTTGGACGATGCGTCGGCGTCGGCAATAGATGTTGATCTGGTGAACTTGGAAGGGCTGGCGCGCCAGCGCGGCGTTGCGGTCGCAACCGGCTTTTCGTTTCCGGTGACAATTAAACGTATCTCCGATTGGGCCGACGATCTTGAAAACAAGGGGATTCAGCTGGTACCAATATCGGCCGTGGTGGAAATGCCGCCGCAAAGTTAAGTTTCTCAACAAAAGTTCATTTCATGGTATCGGGAAAAGGCAAGCACCGAGCTGATCTGCCTTATCGGCCCTGCGTCGGTATTATGCTCATTAACAAAGACGGGCTGGTCTTTGTTGGACATCGCAGCAACACGACCGAGTCTGCCGGCTGGCAAATGCCCCAAGGGGGTATCGATAAAGGCGAAGCGCCGGAAGACGCTGCACGGCGCGAGCTCTTGGAAGAGGTCGGCACCAGCAAAGTTGAAATCATCGGCGAGACCCAAGACTGGCTGACTTACGACTTACCTTCGCATTTAGTTGGGCAAATTTGGAAAGGCCGATACCGCGGACAACGACAAAAGTGGTTTGCCATGTCGTTTCTGGGTGTCGACCGTGATATCGATCTCGACCATCATACTCATCCGGAATTTAGCGACTTCAAATGGGTCGAACTGGCCGCCCTGCCCGGTCTCATTATCGAATTTAAACGGCCGGTCTACGAGGCCCTGGTCCAGGAATTCGCACAATTCGCCAAACCGCGCGACTGACGATATTTGAATGAACATTTCCTCGGCTCTGCGAACCGAATGCGCGGGGCTCGAAGAACTCATCCCGATAGTATTCGCAAGTCGAAGTCCGTTATTGGTCCGAAAGAAGACTGTCGATGGGTTGCAACCGCAGGTCTGCTTCTTAGTCTTGCCCGTTTCCGTGGACGGTTTCAAAGCACTTAAGAGGTGGTTCGGTTTGTTTGAACAACTTTCGGACTGCAGATAAGTGGATTTCAGCCCCTGTTATGCCGCGACCGGGATTGGTTGCAGCACGTTGAAGTAAGCCTGATCGGGTGTCTGGCGGTCAAGCGATGAATGCGGTCTCTTGGTGTTATAAAAGACCAAATATTTGCCGAGGGCGGCTCGGGCTTGTGGAACATTGCCATAGGCATGCAGATAGACCTCCTCGTATTTGACCGTGCGCCACAGCCGTTCAACAAAGACATTGTCCCGCCACGCTCCCTTGCCATCCATGCTGATGGCGATTTCAGCATCCTTCAGGATTTGTGTGAAAGCGATGGAGGTAAACTGCGAGCCCTGATCGGTGTTGAAGATGTCCGGCTTACCGTAACGGGCCAGTGCTTCTTCAACGGCTTCAATGCAAAAGTCTGCTTCCAGTGTGATAGAGAGCCGCCAGGACAGGACACGCCGGCTGAACCAGTCAACCACTGCGGCCAGATAAACAAAGCCCCGTGCCATTGGAATGTAGGTGATATCCATCGCCCAGACCTGATTGGGTTGGGTGACCGGCAGCTTACGCAACAGATAGGGATAGATTTTGTGGCCCGGTGCAGGCTTGGACGTGTTCGGGCGGCGATAAATAGCCTCAAGCCCCATACGCTTCATCAGTGTTGTGACGTGCAGGCGGCCAACCTTGTATCCTTCACCAAGCAATAGTCCCTGCAGCATCCTGCTGCCTGCAAAGGGATAGTCGAGATGCAATTCATCAATCCGGCGCATCAGTGCCAGATCACCGACCGATACGGGACGGGGCTGATAATAGACGCTGCCCCGGCTGATCTTGAGCGCCTTGGCCTGACGGCTGAGCGAGAGTTTATGTTTGCGGTCGATCATTTTCTTGCGCTCGGCAATCCCGCCTTGGTGAGCGCATCGCCTAAAAAATCATTCTCAAGCGTCAGCTCCCCAATCTTGGCATGGAGCCTCTTCACATCAACACGGGGTGCAGGCAGCGGTGATTTACCCTCCCGCCCAAAAACACCCGCTGCACCCTCAAGGAGCTGATCTTTCCATTGCTTGATCTGGTTAGGATGAACATCAAACTGCTGAGCGAGTTCTCCCAATGTCTGCTCACCGCGAACGGCCGCAAGGGCCACCTTCGACTTGAACGCAGGTGTATGATTGCGACGTGGTCGTCTTGCCATAGTGGATCTCCTGTTGCCGGCGATCATGCCGCCTACAGGCCAAAATTCCACTTATCTCAACTGTGCAGATTTCCCGAGCCACCTCTCTTATTCGCAAGTAGACTTGGTTTAGCTGCATCTCACCAATACCCGAAGCCTTGTTGCAAAAGAAGAGATTGGAAACAGATTGACTATCAAACTAGCTTAGACCTCAGCCGGGCATCTCTTAAGATGTAGGGATGGGTCTAGCTGGACAATGTTTCCGCACATTCCGTGAGAAATTCTTGAAGATCGCTGAAAGAAACCGCGTCAACGACGTTATCGACTACAAATGTGGTGGAAGGAGAAAACATATGAAGTTGTTCGGACGAATGTTCCCTATCCTGGGTATTTCAATGTTCATCTTTGCGGCAGTGGCTTCGGCCGCTGACAAGACGAATATAGGCCCCTACGAAATCAGCGTATTTGATCCTGCTGCCTATTCCCAAACCCCCACTGAATGCGACGAGCTTGCCGCACACCGCGAAGACCCGCACAAAGTAGCGCCAGGAAAGGGTCAATCTGGAATCACGGATTTTCCTGCTGCCATTGAAGCTTGCATGGCTGCAGTCGACGCAGACCCGGAAAATCCGCGTCTAAATTATCAGCTTGGACGTTTGCTCGGTTACAGTGAGAGAGGTGACGAGGCGATGCCTTATCACATCGCAGCACTAGAAGCTGGTTATCCGCAATCTCTCTTTGTCATTGGATATATATATGTGATCGGGGCGAATATTGAACAAGACGTTTGTCTCGGCGCGGAACTCATTCGCCACTCTGCGTTTGCTGGGCGATTTGCAGGGCAGGTTGCGTTTCCAAACTATGTTCTGAGTGGGGAATTTGATAATTGCCCGGTAAAAAAAGAAAAAGATGACATGCTCAATATGCTGACACTCGGTGAATCCAACGCGGAGGGCTTCTATGAAGAAATGTTGGTCAGCATACTGAAAAAACTCGTGGCGGATCAGTAGTGTGCTTCCTTCTGCACCGAGCCCAACTTTCCAATACTTAAGCAACGCCCGTTTTTCAACGGGGAGATTGAACACCAAAAGCGTAGTATAGCTTATCTGTCTTATTCGTCCGCTTGAATCCGCAACATAGCGGCCATGATCAAGGGATGGGGCCGCGGATCTCGTCAACAGGAATAATCGGTCATGAAATATACTCTCGGATTCGCACTTTGTATCGTCACAGGCTTTGCGATCTCACTACCGATATTAGCGTATGCGCAAGCGCCCAACGAACCCGAAGAGCGACTCGTTATCCGCGGAGGTTGGTTGTTTGACGGTATCCGTAACACACGCCGGCGTAACAATGGTATTGTTGTACAAAATGGTACCATCATCGAAGTTGATGTTGAATTAGATTCCCAAAGCCTTGCTGGCGCACAGGTCATAGAGCTAGGTGACTCCGAAACGATGTTGCCTGGCCTGATAGACCTGCATGCCCATTACAATTTTGATCTTGTCGATAAAGGGCGGGTTGAGGAAGTCGCTCATAACGGCATCATCTTCTTGGCCAACGGCGTAACATCCACCTGGTCTGCCGGTGAGTATTATCCTGAGCGTGTCATCGCGCAGCGTGAACTTATCGAAGCTGGCGAAGCGATTGGCCCGCGCTTATTTGTATCTGGGCCTTATTTCGGTGCGTTCCGCTGTGAGTACAGCGTTAAAGTGGCGGAGGATGAGTGCATTGCCTGGCCTAACGACATTTCGGAAACAGAAATTCGCAATGAAGTGGACAAATGGGCAAAGCAAGGTGTCATCAGCATCAAAATTAAGCAGGCGACACCGTCTGATGCAAAGATCATTATTGATCAAGCCCATATCAATGGCATGACAACGGCAGGGCACCTGGGAAACTACAATGTCGAATACGATGTCTCCATGCGTGATGCAATTCTGATGGGCATTGACCGTATTGAACACCAGCTGACCCTTGCGCTGGGAAGCGACGATCCTAGAAGCAAAGAGATGCAGCAAATGGTCGACCTGATGCTAGAGCACCAGGTTTATTACGACGCCACCCTGCAAATGTATGGCGGTATTAATGAGCGTCGGAAGCACGCCTCTGATATGATCTGGGAAGATGAAGCTAAGTATTTCACACCTTATACGCAGACCCTCCTTCAGGAGCGCGGGGAGCCGGAACCTGAATCCGATGAGCCGGAATATAAGCAGCGCGTTCTTGAACTGAAATCACTGTTCGAGGCTGGCGGTGGAAACCTGCTTATTGTAGGTACTGATGAGCCTGTCTACACGAGTCTGTTGCCCGGGTTTGCATATCACCGTGAATTACTTGCCATGACCTATGCGGGATTACCACCCGTATCCATTCTGAAAGCAGCGACGATTAACGGCGCTACCGCACTTGGCGTAAGCGATAAACTGGGCTCGATAGAAACAGGTAAGCTTGCCGACCTCGTAATTGTCAGGGGGAACCCACTTGAGGACATTAGAGTTGCTCGCGACATCCGAATTGTCGTGAAGGAAGGTGTCGTACACGATCCTCAAAGCTTGCTTAGGTCTGCGGAAGGAAAAATTGGACCCGTAGGGCCTGATGATCATGCGGATTGTGAACTACAAATTAAACCACTAAGAATGACAGAGTAGATGTCTGCTCATGGCTAATCTGAGCCGTAATCAGCTCGACAAAATCACGGCCGCTTAACTCCTGCGGTCTCAATGGGTCAACGCAACACTCTGACTCAGATATGGAGGAAAGAGTGAGTGGTGGGAATCACTTGTACCACCAGGCTATTCAAGCAACAGGAGGGGTAGAGCCGCTGGAAGCGAGAGGAATCGCGGAAGTTGGATAAGGATCCGAGTTTGCGATCTGTTAGTCCCGCTTTAGCTAGGCGCGGACGCTTAAGACCCCAGCAGAGAAGGTTCGGACGGTGTGTTGCATTGATCGGTTGAATCCGCATCCTAACAGCAGACGAAATCCTGCACCATCTGTGTTCGGCTGAAGTTGACCCATATGTATGGACCGGCTGCTTATCGCAAGTAAGTTTGTGCCGGATTTCGGAAGTCTCTGATATGTATCCGGCCTGTTTGATCGGCTCGCCGGCCGTGGCCTTGGTTGGAGTACGCACGTACCTTTGGTCTCATGAGCGGACAGGTTAGCGATAAGCTCACTTGATGCCATGTGCGTCCTACCCTCCCACGTCGGCGCTAGTTCCGGCCGGCCGTATTTTTTGCAGGTCGCTATAGGCTTCGGCCTGGACTTCGTGCAGTCTGACCTTACGGCCGCGTAGAGAAATGAAATATAAACCCGTTTGCAATTATCCATAGGAGCTTAATCAACAAATTCCTGAAGTCTACTGGGGCTCAAACCTCTAAAGCGTCTTCTTCGGCCGAGGTGCAAAAGATTGTCGAGCTTTTGCGACCCATTGACTGCGGTGTTGAGCTTATCCGGCTTGGTGGCAACAATGATGGCGGATACCTTTTACCTGAGGATTTGGCCGGAATTCGTTACTGCTTTTCTGCGGGAGTCGGTGGCGCGGCCTCTTTCGAGCTGGATTGCTCAAATAGGGGTATCCCCTCTTTTCTTGCCGACGCTTCTGTGGATGGTCCGCCAATAGAACTTCCTAATTGTAGATTTCTCAAAAAGTTCATCGGCCCGATTAACAATGAACGATTCATAACGCTTGATCGCTGGATCGCAGAAAGTAAGGTGGGAGACGAAACCGACTGTGATCTTTTGCTGCAGATGGATACTGAAGGCGCGGAGTATCCCACCTTACTTTCCACGAAAAGCGAGACGCTGAGGAAGTTTCGCATCATTATTGTTGAATTTCACAACACCGAAAACTTCAGCGACAAGGGGTTTTGCCAAATAGTCTATTCGGCCTTGGACCGAATTAGGGACGATTTCGAAGTCGTCCATGTCCACCCCAACAACTATGGTGGCATTGTATCAGTGAGCAACGTGACAATGCCACATGTCTTCGAGGCAACTTTCTTGCGCAAGGACCGTGTTCGTTCGCGCTCGCCGGTTTATCAATTGCCGCATCGCTTGGATCAGCCAAATTGCGCAACTTTGCCCGATATTGAATTGCCTAAGCATTGGCTGTGACGATGATGATGTTGCGGTGGCAAGTATCGAGGAGATCTACTTTCTTCAGCTGAGAAATTTGGCGCACTTAATTCTTGTGCTGAGATGTCCGCTTCGCTCTTAAAGCGGCCGCATAATTCGAGAGCAGAGACAGAAAGAATAGACTTAAAGCTTCAGCGCCGTTTTGACTTCGCACAAATGGTCGAGCACTTCTTGCGCCTTCTGGCGGGTGCCGTCGTCCTTAGCGTCGGCAACGTCCTCTTCAGCGTCTTTGATTTGCTGGTCGAGGGCTTCCGCGTTTAGATCTTCCGCGGCAATCGCTTGAACCGCCAGCACCGTCAACCCTTCGGGCGTGACTTCGGCAAAGCCGCCGCGCACAAAGATCTGCGACGTGGTGCGCTCATCTACGTCAACGTCGATCACTCCCGGGCGGAGGCTCGACATAACCGGCGCGTGACCGGCGAGGACGCCGAAGCGGCCTTCCGTACCCGGGACGGTAACTCGGTCGACCTCCGCCGACATGAGCAACTTTTCCGGCGCGACCAGTTCGAACTTTAATTTGTCGACCATGAAACTTTGTCTTTCGCGTTAAGCCGCTTCCGCCGCCATCTTCTCGGCCTTAGCAACGGCCTCTTCGATGGTGCCGACCATATAAAAGGCGGCCTCGGGCAAATGATCGTAGTCGCCTGCGCACAATCCCTTAAAGCCGTTGATTGTGTCCTGCAAATCGACCAAAACGCCAGGCGAACCGGTGAAGACCTCAGCCACAAAGAACGGCTGGCTCAAGAAGCGTTCGATCTTGCGCGCCCGTGCCACTGCAAGCTTGTCTTCCTCCGACAATTCATCCATGCCCAAGATAGCGATGATGTCTTGCAGCGCCTTGTAGCGCTGCAAGATTTCCTGCACATGGCGCGCGATGTCGTAATGCTCTTGGCCCAATATCCGCGGATCCAAAATACGCGATGTCGAGTCGAGCGGATCGACCGCCGGATAAATACCCTTCTCGGCAATCGAGCGGCTGAGCACGGTCGTGGCGTCCAAGTGGGCAAACGAGGTTGCTGGCGCCGGGTCGGTCAAGTCGTCGGCGGGCACGTAAATCGCTTGCACCGAGGTGATCGAGCCTTTGTTGGTCGTTGTAATACGCTCTTGCAATGTGCCCATGTCGGTGGCGAGCGTCGGCTGATAGCCCACCGCCGAGGGAATGCGGCCCAGAAGCGCCGACACTTCGGAACCGGCCTGGGTAAAGCGGAAAATGTTGTCGACAAAGAACAGAACGTCCTGTCCTTGGTCGCGGAAATGTTCGGCGACGGTCAGACCCGCCAAGCCGACGCGCGCGCGCGCTCCCGGTGGCTCGTTCATTTGGCCGTAAACCAGCGAGGCCTTGGACCCTGCACCGCCACCTTCCACGTTCACTTTGGAGTCAATCATTTCCCAGTAAAGGTCATTGCCTTCGCGCGTACGCTCGCCAACGCCTGCGAACACCGAATAGCCACCGTGTGACTGCGCCACATTATTGATCAGTTCCATGATGATCACGGTCTTGCCGACGCCGGCGCCGCCAAACAATCCGATTTTCCCGCCTTTAGAATAGGGCGCCAAAAGGTCGACGACCTTAATCCCGGTCACCAGGATTTCTGTTTCGGTGGATTGTTCGACGAATTCAGGAGCGTCCTGGTGAATGCCGCGCCTCTCTTGTGTCTCAATCGGCCCTGCCTCGTCAACGGGTTCGCCGACGACATTCATGATCCGCCCGAGCGTGGCTTCACCAACGGGTACCGAAATCGGCTCGCCTGTGTCTTTGACTTCTTGGCCTCGCACAAGACCTTCGGTCGAATCCATGGCAATGGTGCGCACCGTGTTTTGTCCCAGATGCTGAGCAACTTCCAGAACCAGACGTTTGCCGGCATTTTGCGTTTCCAGCGAATTTAGGATCGCCGGCAAATCTTCGTCGAATTCGACGTCCACAACAGCGCCAATAACTTGGGTCACTCGCCCGACAATATTTGTGCTCATTTAACTTTCCTCGGCTAAAGCGCTTCCGCGCCTGAGATGATTTCAATCAGCTCATTTGTAATCATGGCCTGACGCGTGCGGTTATACCGGATGGTCAGGCTGTCGATCATTTCGCCCGCATTGCGCGTCGCATTGTCCATCGCCGTCATGCGCGCGCCTTGCTCGCCCGCTGCATTTTCCAGAAGCGCCCTAAAGATCTGCACCGCTAAATTGCGCGGCAGAAGATCTTCAAGAATGTCCTGTTCGTCGGGCTCGTAATCATAAATCGCACCGCCCAAGTCGAGCGATGCCACTTCGTTGTCCCCTTCCGGCAATGTTGCCGGGATGATTTGCTGTTCGGTCGGCACTTGCGTCAGAACCGATTTGAACCGGCCGTAAAAGAGTGATGCAACGTCGAATTCACCGTCATCAAACATGCGCAAGACTTTTGCCGCAACTTCGGCCGCGCTGTCGTAACCGCTGCCCCCCATATCAGCAAGATCGAAGGCGTCGACGATTTGCGCCGCGAACTGGCGCTTTAAAACGTCATTGCCCTTTTTGCCGATGCAGATCATTTTGACTTGCTTGCCCTCAGCTTTCAGGGCGATGGCGCAGTCGCGGGCCAGCCGGGCAATCGCCGAATTGAAAGCCCCACATAGGCCGCGATCGGCGGTGGCCACGATGAGCAAATGCACATCGTCTTTACCTGTGCCGACCATCAAAGGCGGGGCGCCTTCATTGTTTTTGATCGAAGCCGATAGATTTGCAAGAACCGCATCCATGCGTTCCGCATAAGGACGTGCGGATTCCGCAGCATCTTGCGCCCGGCGCAATTTTGCCGCCGCAACCATTTGCATGGCCTTGGTGATCTTTTGGGTCGACTGAACGCTGCCGATCCGGTTCCGAAGTTCCTTCAGGCTAGGCATGGGTCATCCGTGTCCTTGTGCGCCGAACTGGCGAGCCCTTATGCAAAAGCCTTTGAGAACGTCTCGACCACATCTTTAATTTTGGCAGTCGTATCGTCGGACAACGCTTTCTCGCTGCGAATGGTCGACAGAATATCGGCATGGGAGCCGCGAAATGCGCGCAGCAATTCCCCTTCAAAACGTCCGACATCTTTGGTCTCGATTTTGTCGAGATAGCCGTTGACGCCCGCAAAGATAACGATGACTTGTTCTTCCACCGGCATCGGCGAGAACTGACCTTGCTTTAGAAGTTCCGTCAGCCGTTCGCCGCGGTTGAGCAATCGCTGGGTTGACGCATCAAGCTCTGAACCGAACTGCGCAAAGGCTGCCATCTCGCGATATTGCGCGAGCTCACCCTTAATGGCGCCCGCAACTTGCTTCATGGCCTTAATCTGCGCAGCAGAACCCACGCGCGACACGGAAATACCCACGTTCAATGCCGGCCTGATGCCTTGGTAAAACAATTCCGTTTCCAAGAAAATCTGTCCGTCTGTAATCGAGATGACGTTGGTGGGAATGTACGCAGACACGTCGCTGGCTTGAGTTTCTACGACAGGAAGCGCGGTCATTGAGCCGGAACCGTTGCTCTCATTCAATTTCGCCGCGCGTTCGAGCAAGCGGCTGTGAAGATAAAATACGTCTCCCGGGTAGGCCTCGCGTCCCGGCGGGCGGCGTAGCAACAAGGACATTTGCCGGTAGGCCACCGCTTGTTTGGAAAGATCATCATAGATGATCAGCGAGTGCATGCCGTTGTCACGAAAATATTCGCCTAGCGTACATCCGGCAAAGGGCGCCAGATATTGCAGCGGCGCGGGCTCGGAGGCCGTCGAGGCGACAACAATTGAATAGTCGAGCGCGCCGTTGTCCTCGAGCGTCTTGACGATTTGGGCCACGCTTGAACGCTTTTGGCCGATGGCGACGTAAATACAATAAAGCTTTGCCGACTCGTCTCCGGTCGCGTTTACTTCGCGCTGGTTGAGAATCGTATCGATCGCAATGGCGGTCTTGCCGGTCTGACGGTCACCGATGATGAGTTCGCGCTGGCCGCGACCGATCGGGATGAGCGAATCAATGGCCTTTAGACCCGTCTGCATCGGTTCGTGTACGGATTTTCGAGGAATAATGCCCGGCGCTTTCACGTCGACCCGCCGCCGTTCAGTCGCTTCGATCGGGCCCTTGCCGTCAATGGGGTTTCCCAAGGCGTCGACCACGCGCCCGAGCATCCCCTTGCCGACCGGAATATCAACGATCGACGAAGTTCGCTTGACCGTGTCGCCTTCCTTAATGTCTCTATCGGAGCCGAAAATCACGACGCCCACATTGTCTGATTCCAAATTGAGCGCCATGCCTTTGATGCCGCCGGGAAACTCGACCATCTCACCGGCCTGAACATTGTCGAGGCCGTAGATGCGCGCGATGCCGTCACCCACCGACAACACCTGTCCAATTTCCGAAACTTCAGCCTCAGTGCCAAAGCCTTTGATTTGTTCTTTAAGGATATTCGAAATTTCTGCTGCTTGAATGTTCATCACGCTTCTTTCATTGCAAGCTGAAGATTATTGAGTTTGTTTTGGAGCGACGTATCGATCATGCGGCTGCCGAGCCTCACAACAAGACCGCCGATTAACTCGGCATCTACATCTGCATCGAGCTGAACGTTGAGCCCCGCCATTTGCCGGAGCGCATCTTTGAGGGCGTCTAGTTGGGCGCCGCTCAGCGGCCTGGCGCTGGTCACGCTGGCGCTCACCTCACCGCGATGTTGAGCAAGCAAGGAAGCGAACACTTTGATCATGTCGGCCAAGGCGAACAAACGCCGGTTCCGGGTCACGACGCCGACGAAATTCTGGGTCAGGCGCGAGAGGCCAGCGCGCTCCATAACGGCGGTCATAGCGCGACTTTGGTCTTCACGGTCGAAGACGGGACTGCGCACGAGCCGGACTAAATCGGGCGTGGAGGCGAGCAGTTCTCGCAGCACGTCCAGATCGGCAGCGACCTGGTCGATCGCGCCTTCTTCGCGGGCGAGGTCGAATAGCGCGCTGGCATATCGGCCGGCCATTCCGGCGACAATGGGTTCTTGTCCTGACACGTAATGACTGCCTTTAACCGCGTTTCCTCAGCGAGTTCAGCACCGGGTGACATCTCGCTAACTATTTGAAATTATTACAATTATTTCGAAACAGGCGTCACAGAATGGTGGCACCCCCGCGACCGCGCGATTTGGTAACACACCCCATGCGGCGTTGCAACAAAACCGCTCTGAAACATTGTCGCAGCAAGGCCGAAAACCCAAGTCAAACCGGCGCGTTACAGAAAACTATAGGGGTCGACATCGACGGTCACGCGCACATTGTGGGGCGGCTTAACTGCTGGCACCCAAGCGGCAAGATAGCCCTGCAAATTGACGTCCCGTTCCGCCTTGACTAAGAGGCGCTGACGATGGCGGCCTCGCAAAAGCGCAAAGGGCGCAGGCGCAGGACCCCAAACTTCGATCCCCGAGGCGGCCGGCGCGGCGCGCGCCAAGCGACGCACGGTTTCAAGGACAAGATCCTCCTCCGGACCCGAGACGATGAGGCCTGCAAGTCGGCCAAACGGCGGCATGCCCGAATCTTCTCGTTCTTGGGCTTCCGTCTCGAGAAAGGCGTCCCGGTCGCCAGCCACCAATGCTTTCATAACTTTGTGTTCGGGCATGTAGGTCTGCAACAAAACGCGGCCCTTTTTTTCGGCGCGGCCCGCACGGCCCGCAACTTGGGACAGCAATTGAAAGGTTCGCTCGGCCGCCCTCAAATCACCGCCCGACAAGCCCAGATCCGCATCGACGATGCCGACCAATGTGAGATTTGGGAAGTGATGGCCTTTGGCAACAATCTGTGTACCGATCAAAAGATCTATTTCACCATTCGTCATGTCATCGAGGATTTCTTGAATGCCGATGGGCCCGTGCACCGTGTCGCTCGACATGATCTCCATGACTTGCTCGGGAAAGAGATCGGCCGCTTCTTCCGCAACACGCTCTACGCCGGGCCCACAGCCAACAAGCGAGTCTTCCGCCCCGCAGCTCGGGCACTCTTTAGGCTTAGGCATCCAAAAGCCGCTTTGATGACAAATCAATCGGTTGAGAAAGCGATGCTCGACCAGCCAGGACGTCGAATTGGGAGACGTCATGCGGTGTCCGCAGCGCCGGCACAATGTGAGAGGCGCGTAGCCGCGCCGATTGAGAAACAGCATGGCCTGATCGCCAGCTGCAAATGTTTCCTTGAGCGCATTTATCAAAACTGGCGACAACCACTGGCCCCGCTCCGGCTCATCGTGGCGCATGTCGATGGCTTCAACTTCCGGCATCACGGCAGACCCATGGCGCGAGGGCAACGATACGCACCCATAACGGCCGTGTTCGACATTCACCAATGTTTCGAGCGAGGGAGTGGCCGACGATAAGACAATGGGAAAATCTCCCAATGAGGCGCGCACCACCGCCATGTCGCGGGCATGATAAATTACGCCCTCCTCTTGTTTGAATGCGCTGTCGTGTTCTTCATCAACGACGATCAGACCCAGCTTCGGATAGGGCAAGAACAAAGCCGAGCGGGCGCCGACAAGAACTTTCACATTGCCTTGCGCCACCGCGCGCCACGTACGCCGGCGCTCCCGCGCGGAGAGATCGGAGTGCCATTCGGCCGGCCGTTCGCCAAAGCGCGCAGCAAAGCGATCCAGGAACTGCACGGTTAAGGCGATTTCCGGTAGCAAAATGAGAACTTGGCTGTCGCATTCAATCGCAGCGGCGATGGCTTCAAAATAAGTTTCGGTTTTCCCTGAACCGGGCACGCCGTCCAACAAGTTGACTGAAAATTCGGCGCGCTTTACCGCAGCGACTAAACCATCGGCGGCCAGCTGCTGTTTGACCGATAAGTCGACCTTTGCATAATCGGCAACGGGAGGCGGAAACGGCAGATCAATGAGGCGCTCGACAATGTTGAGAGAGCCTACTTCCGCAAGTCCTTTGACAACCCCCGCACTCACGCCCGCTTCATGTGCGATCTCGGTGGGCGTGCGCGGCAGTCCGTCCTTCAAAAGCTCAAGCACACGTTCGCGCGCTCGAGTCATTTTGGCAGGAGGGGTATCACCCCCTACATAGGCCGTTTTCATTTTAGGCGGCTCGAGCGCAGCGGGAACACGTAAGACAAGACGCAAAACCGAGCCGGGGGGCGTCACCGTGTAGGCGGCAACCCAATCAACAAAGCGCAACAGGACTGGTGGAAGAGGAGCGGCTTCCAAACATGCTGCGATCGGTTTCAAGCGATCAAGACTGATCCCGTCGGGCGCCCAATCTTCATCGTGCAAGTCCCAAACGACGCCGGTGACCGTGCGCGGACCGAGCGGTACTTCAACAATGGAGCCCAGCTCACAGCCAAGTCCTTCGGGAACGACATAATCGTAGGGCCCGGCCAAAGGGAGCGGGATCAAAACCGATGCATACATGGGGCGCGCTAACCAAACCACCCAACGATAGGCGGCGCAAATAAACCGTGTTAGCTTCTTGCGACGATTCTGGGCCGACGTCCAGCGTCTTGAATCATGCGATTGCAGTGGTTGAATTCATGAAGTTTTTTATCGACACCGCCGACACCGGCGAAATCGGCGACATAGCAGCGACTGGATTGCTCGACGGAGTGACCACGAATCCCTCGCTGGTGGCCAAGACCGGTCGTGATTTTTTCGAGGTACTGGACGAAATTTGCGCCCTGGTTGCCGGGCCGGTGAGCGCCGAAGTGACCGCAACAGACGCGGACACCATGATCGCCGAGGGCCGCAAACTGCGCGAGCTGGCGGGCAATATCGCCGTCAAAGTTCCCATGACCTTCGACGGGCTGAGAGCCTGCAAGACCCTGTCGGATGAAGGCACGATGGTGAATGTCACGCTCTGCTTTTCCGCCAATCAGGCAATCCTTGCGGCCAAAGCGGGCGCCACGTTCGTTTCGCCTTTTGTGGGCCGGCTCGACGACATTAGCGAAGACGGTATGGGGCTCATTAGCGATATCCGCGAGATTTATGACCAATATACGAGCTTCGAGACAGAAATACTGGTTGCTTCGGTCCGGACACCTAACCATGTCAGGGAATCCGCCCTCATGGGCGCCGACATCGCGACGATACCCCCCGATGTCTTACGCAAGCTGATCAATCATCCGTTGACGGACAAAGGTCTTAAGGCCTTTCTCGACGATTGGGGAAAAACCGGTCAGTCGATTCTCGATAGATAAGATGCGTCAGCGTGCGGCGCGCTGAAGGATATGGCTCAGTCAAAAAGTAAATCGAGCGGACGCGCGATCGGCGCCAACGAGGACGTTTGTGACGCCATTGAGGCGTGGCGTCGATCTCTCTCCGCAGAACGGCGCGTCAGCCCACATACCTATGAGGCCTACGACCAAGAGGTTAGCCGCTTGTTTACGTTCCTGTTAGAGCATACGGGCGAGCCGGCTTCGTTTGGCAGCCTTGGCGAATTACGCCCGGCCGACTTTCGCGCCTATTTAAGCGAACGGCGCCTAAGCGGTCAGCGCGGTCCTCTGTCTAATCGCTCTATGGCGCGGGCACTTTCCGGCGTGCGTTCGTTGTTTCACTTTTTGGAACGCCGCGGTTATGTCGAGAACGCAGCGCTTGGCGCTTTGCGCGCACCTAAACTGCCCCACTCGATTCCGAAGCCTCTCAGCGTGGAACAAGCCGCCAAAGCCCTGTCGGAAATCGAGGAGCAGGGTGCAGCCCCATGGATTCAGGCCCGCGACGTTGCCGTCTTGTCGTTGCTATACGGCAGCGGCTTGCGAATTTCGGAGGCTCTCGGCATTAATCGGGGCGACGTCCCTTTGAAAGACGTCATCGTGATTAAAAGGCAAGGGCCGCAAACATCGGTTGGTGCCGGTGTTACCCGTGGTGCGCGACGCGGTCGATGCCTATTTGGAGCTGTGCCCCACATGTTTTGGATAAGGACGATCCGCTCTTTGTCGGCACCAGAGGGGGACGGCTGGGGCCCCGCCAGGTCCAAAAGCTCATGCAGCTCCTGCGCAGCCGCCTTAGCTTGCCCGACAGCGCCACGCCCCATGCGCTGCGCCATTCCTTCGCCACTCACCTTCTCGGCAATGGCGGCGACCTACGCACGATCCAAGAGCTCTTGGGCCATTCCAGCCTGTCGACCACCCAGGTCTATACGGAAGTCGATGCTAAGAAGTTGATTTCGGACTACAACAAGGCCCACCCCCGCGCCGGCAAACGAGCGCGCCCGATTAAGCGCGCCTCTTCAGTATGAAGTGACCAGAAGTAGGTAACAGCTGATCGAGACGATACGACCGAAATTCCGTCGCCAGACTGACGTGAGCCAACATCGCGTCAGCTCCCTCGCGCTGGAAAGCCGTTTCGCTTATCACATCAAAGCCGGTCTCTAAAAAGAGCGCCAAATAGTCTGCATACCGCTTGCGATTCTGATAGTGGATCGGCGGTGAATAGGCTTGCCATTGGCGTTCGCTGAAGCGCAAATAGTTATACGGCGTAATGGATGCGTCGCTGTACCAATAGTGATCTGTGTAGTCGACGTAAAAACTGATAACGCTGCCCGCGTGGCAAAGACGACAACACTCGCGAAGCAGCGCTGGAAGATCTTTCCACGGAATATGTTCCAACGTGTTGACTGAGCCAATAAGGTCGACGCTGCCTGCGGCCAAGCCGGTTGCCCGCGCATCGGCCGGAGCTCTGTAATCGATGCCATAGTGCTCGAGCAAATTCGACGGCAGATTGCCGTCTACGAGTCCGGCGGATCGGCGCACAAAGTCGTCTGGCGTTGCCGCATCAACCGTTTCGATAACGTGGTTGATTAAATCGGTCTGCAGCAGCGGTTCGATGTCATAAACCAGTTGATGGTTAACACCGCCGCAATACAGAATGATGTTGCTGCGTAAATCCCGCCCACCGCCAAACTCAAAATAGCGCGCCTGACCGAGATCTCCGAAGTGAGTTTTGAAGGCGCGCAGATTGCCCAGATACTCTTGCGCCGCTTCGGCGAGGGGCGTCAGGGGCTCGGGCAAAGTCCTCGTGACATGGCGCTGAGACCAAAGGTGTAGCGCGCGGCCGTGTGGCAAGCGCTGCATGATCCGGAACAATGCGGCTTTGAACTTCCACTTCATGCGACTTGAGAACTTTCGCAACAGCGTTCAGGTGGATTGACTTGCATATTCATCTATACATCGTATAGTTAGATCTTATCAATGTATAGTTACGAGAATTCCGGGATTTTCGACCGGACGAATCCCAGTATGACCCGAATTGGCTGGGGCAGAAAACAGCCCTTTACATTTGCATAATGCGGTCGTCACAGCCCATGGCGGCCTGTCGCACGGCTTCCGATAGTGTCGGATGGGCATGGCAGGTACGCGCAATGTCTTCCGCCGAAGCGCCAAATTCCATGGCGATGGCGGCTTCGGCGATCATGTTGCCGACGTCCGGCCCAATCATGTGCACGCCCAAGACCTTATCGGTCTCGGCATCCGCCAGGACTTTCACGAAGCCGTCGCTGTCGAGGTTGATCCTGGCCCGGGCATTGGCCGAAAACGGAAATTTGCCCGACTTGTAGGCGATGCCCGCCTCTTTGAGCTCTTCTTCCGTCTTGCCGACCGCTGCGACCTCCGGATGGGTATAAACTACGCCGGGAATAACGTCGTAATTCACGTGGCCCGCTTGGCCGGCGATGATCTCTGCCACAGCCATGGCCTCGTCTTCAGCCTTGTGGGCGAGCATAGGCCCATGGGTGACATCCCCGATGGCATAGGATGCCCTCGACATTGGTCTGATAATTCTCGGTCGGAATAAAGCCGCGATTGTCGGTTCGCACACCTGCCTTTTCGAGGCCGAGCCCGTCTGTATGAGGTTTACGGCCGATGGAGACGAGCACGACCTCGCATTTAATCATTTCCTCGTCGCCGCCTTTGGCCGGCTCGACGCTGACTTCCAAACCGTTGTCGAGCTTTTTCACGCCAGTGACTTTGGATCCGAGCTTGAATTCCATACCTTGCTTCTTCAGCACGCGCTGGAATTGCTTGGCCACTTCGCCGTCCATGCCCGGCACGATGTGATCGAGAAACTCGATGACCATGACCTTCGACCCGAGGCGGCGCCAAACCGACCCCATCTCAAGGCCGATGTAACCGCCACCGACGACGATCATGGTCTTGGGGACGCGGCCGAGGGACAACGCACCAGTCGAGGACACGATGTCGGTCTCGTCGATCTCGATGCCGGGAAGACCCATCGGGTCTGAGCCGGTCGCGATGACAATGTTTTTGCCTTCCAAGCTCTCTGTGCCGCCACCTGAGGTCTTTACGTCAACCTTGCCGGGGCCGGTGATCTCGCCCATTCCTTTGACGTGGGTCACTTTGTTCTTTTTAAACAGAAACTCGATGCCTTTGGTCAGTGTACCGACGGATTCATTCTTGTGTTTCATCATGGCCGGCAGATCGAGTGTCACGCGCTGAGGCTTGACCCCCATCTTGGCCATGCCGTTTTGTGCCTCTTCGTAAAGCTCCGAGGCGTGCAGCAATGCCTTTGACGGAATGCAGCCGACATTGAGGCACGTGCCGCCTAAAGTCTTATGCTTTTCAATGCACGCCACTTTTAGACCAAGCTGGGCCGCGCGAATGGCGCAATTGTAGCCGCCGGGGCCGCCTCCAATGACGATGAGGTCATAGGCTTCTGCCATAGGAAATGCTCCGTTGGGGTGCGGACCTCTTGAGGCCGCGACAATAAATTAAAGATCTAGGATCAAGCGCTGGGGCTCTTCAAGACACTCTTTAACACGAACCAGGAACGTTACGGCCTCTTTGCCGTCAACAACACGGTGGTCATATGACAGGGCCAAATACATCATGGGCCGCACGACCATCTCGCCGTCGACCACAACCGGCCGCTCTTGAATTTTATGCATACCCAAAATACCGGACTGGGGCGAGTTCAAGATCGGTGTCGACATGAGAGAGCCGTAGACGCCGCCGTTTGAGATCGTGAATGTGCCGCCTTGGAGCTCGTCAAGTTTCAAATGGCCGTCACGGGCGCGTGCCGCAAAATCATTGATCGTCTTTTCAATATCGGCAAGACCCAACTGATCGGCGTTGCGCACGACCGGCACCACCAATCCCTTTTTGGTCCCAACCGCGACGCCGATGTCGTAGTAATTCTTATAGACGAGATCCGTGCCGTCGATTTCCGCATTGACGGCAGGGATGTCATATAGCGCGGCAATCGTTGCTTTCAAGAAAAAGCTCATGAAGCCCAATTTTACGCCGTGCTTTTTTTCGAACACTTCTTTGTATTCGGAGCGCAGCGCCATAATGGGGCTCATATCCACTTCGTTAAACGTCGTGAGCATGGCCGCTGTGTTTTGCGCTTCTTTCAGGCGCGCCGCGATGGTCTGGCGCAGACGCGTCATCGGCACCCGTTCTTCGCGCGCATCGTCTGACCGCGGCGCTTTGGGAGCCTTAGGCGCTAACGGCGCTTTGGCGGCTACGGGTTGTGAGACCGCTTCCGGTGCGGGCGCGGATTTCGCCGCCGCCATGGCATCGGCTTTCGTAATGCGGCCGTCTTTGCCGGTACCTTTGATTTGGGAGACGTCGAGTTCGTTTTCCTCAACAATCTTACGGACAGCAGGCGACAGAGACGCAGCGCTCGATGACGCTTGCTCTTTTGCCGGTTCAGGTGGGGCGGGTTCGGCCTTTGCAGGCGCCGGTGCGGCGACAGCACCGTTGCCTTCGCCGATAGCACCCAAAAGCGCGCCCACTTCAACCGTGTCGCCGTCGTTAGCAACGATCTCGGACAGAACTCCGGCGCTCGGCGCCGGCACTTCAACCGTCACCTTGTCGGTTTCAAGCTCGACAAGAGGTTCGTCGGCAGAAACCGCCTCGCCTTCTTTTTTGAACCATTGAGCAATGGTCGCTTCGGTAACAGACTCACCGAGCGTTGGAACTCGAATTTCCGTAGACATGTCAGCCTCTCCTGTGCTGCCAAACTTTTAGAGCGTCAATGCGTCGTCCATGAACGCGCCGAGCTCTTTCAAATGCTTACTCATCAATCCGGTCGCCGTTGACGCGGTCGCCGGCCGCCCGGCGTAGAGCGGCCGCTTCGTTGTAGCTTCGATATGGTCGAGCACCCATTCAATGTTGGGCTCCATAAAGCTCCAGCCACCCATATTTTTCGGCTCTTCCTGACACCAAACCACGTCAGCCCCTTTGAACCGTCCAAGCTCTTTGATCAGAGCTTTGGCGGGGAAGGGATAGAATTGTTCGACGCGCAAAATCTGAATGTCATTGATACCGCGCTTTTCACGTTCCTCGAAGAGGTCATAATAGACCTTACCTGAACACAGGATGACCCGCTTGATCTTTGCGTCTTTAGCGAGCTTGACGCTCGACCCCTTTTTCGACTCGGCATCATCCCACAGCACGCGGTGGAAAGACGAGTTCAGATCTAATTCATCAAGCGTCGAGACACATTTCTTATGACGCAACAGCGACTTCGGCGTCATCAAAATAAGAGGCTTGCGGAAGTTGCGCAGCATCTGGCGGCGCAAAATGTGAAAGTAGTTTGCAGGCGTCGTGCAATTGGCGACTTGCATATTGTCTTCGGCGCAAAGCTGGAGAAAACGCTCAAGCCGCGCGGACGAATGTTCCGGGCCTTGGCCCTCATAGCCATGAGGCAAGAGCATCACAAGACCACACATGCGCAACCATTTGCGCTCGCCACTCGCAATGAACTGATCGATGATGACTTGAGCGCCATTGACGAAATCGCCAAATTGCGCTTCCCACAGCGTTAGCGTATTGGGTTCCGCCACCGAATAGCCGTATTCAAATCCGAGAACCGCTTCTTCCGACAAGAACGAGTCGACAACTTCGAAGTCGGCCTTGGCACTCTTGATCTGATTAAGCGGATGAAAACGTTCTTCCGATTCTTGATCGATCAGCGCCGCGTGACGCTGTGAAAAAGTGCCCCGGCTTGAATCCTGACCGGCCAGGCGAACCGGAAATCCATCGTTGAGCAAGGTTCCGAATGCCAACGCCTCGGCCGTTGCCCAATCGATTCCCTCGCCCGTTTCAAACATCTTCCTCTTATTATCGAGCAGCCGGTTAATCGTGCGATGAGTCTTGAAGCCTTCGGGAACTGTGGTCAACGCTTCACCAACATCGATAAGCTCGTCTTTGGGAACGCCGGTCTTGCCCCTTCGGTCTTCTCCGCTCGCCACCTTGAACCCCGACCACTTTCCGTCGAGCCAATCTGCTTTGTTGGGCTTATAGCTATCGGCTGTCTCAAATTCGTCGGAAAGGAATTTCTGAAACCCGTCAATAATGCGCTGGAGTTCCTCTTCGGTGATCAAGCCTTCTTTGATGAGCCGATCTGCATAGAGCCGCATGCTCGTCGGATGTGTTTTGATTTTTTTGTACATCCGCGGCTGGGTGAACATCGGCTCGTCGCCTTCGTTGTGACCAAAGCGGCGGTAACAAAACATATCGACAACGACGTCTTTGCCGAACTCCTGCCGAAACTCCGTCGCGATGCGCGCGGCGTGAACGACGGATTCCGGATCATCACCGTTGGCATGAAGAATCGGCGCTTGAACCATCAAAGCCACGTCAGACGGGTAAGGCGAGGAACGTGCGTAGTGAGGACTTGTCGTAAAACCGATTTGGTTGTTGACGACAAAATGAATTGTTCCTCCCGCGCGATGACCCTTAAGCCCGGAAAGGGCAAAACATTCAGCCACGATACCTTGACCGGCAAACGCAGCGTCGCCGTGCATCAAAACCGGAAGAACTTTTTTGCGATCTTTGTCGCCGAGTTGATGCTGCTTGGCGCGCGCCTTACCGATGACGACAGGATCGACCGCCTCCAGGTGAGAGGGATTAGCTGTCAGTGACAAGTGCACATTGTTGTCGTCGAATTCACGGTCGGACGACGCGCCCAAATGATATTTAACGTCGCCCGAACCCTCGACTTCTTCGGGCGTTGCAGAACCACCGTGAAATTCGTTGAAGATGGCGCGATAAGGTTTCGCCATAACGGCAGACAGAATATTGAGCCGGCCGCGATGGGGCATGCCCAGGACAATTTCGGTGACGCCCAAATGGCCTCCGCGCTTGATGATCTGTTCGAGTGCGGCCAGCAGCGACTCCGAGCCGTCGAGGCCGAAACGCTTGGTGCCAGTATATTTCTTATGGAGAAAATTCTCGAAGCCTTCGGCTTCGATCAGTTTGTTCAAGATGGCCTTCTTGCCTTCCGGCGTGAAGTGGATTTCCTTGCCGACGCCTTCGATACGCTCCTGAATCCAGCGCTTTTCGTCGGGGTCGGAGATGTGCATGAACTGCACGCCTAGTGTCGAACAATAGGTGCGCTTCAAGATGCCAAGCATCTCTTTAAGCGTTGCAGACTCAAGACCGAGCACATTGTCGATAAAGATCGGCCGGTCGAGATCGGCATCGGTAAACCCATAAGAGCGATAGTCGAGCTCTGGATGAGGCGTCTTGGGTTCAAGTTCGAGGGGATCCAAATCTGCAATCAGATGACCCCGAATACGGTAAGCGCGGATCATCATGATTGCGCGGATAGAGTCGAGGGTGGCGGAGCGCGCCTCTTCGCCCGATGCCGCTGGCATACGTTCAGATATTTTGGCGCGCAGTTCCTCAGCCGCAGGCCAATTGGAGTCTAATGCGCTTGTCAGTGCGCCGTTGACCGGGAGCGGCCAATCGTCCCGCTCCCACGACGGGCCTTTGACTTCGCGTTCAACGCTGGCCTTGTCGTCGCCGAGATCGGAAAAAAATTTTTGCCATTCGGGATCCACTGAAGAGGGATCTTGAACATACTTGGCGTAGAGCTGTTCGATAAACGGCGCGTTGGCGCCATAAAGAAAACCCGTTTGCTCTAATATATCGTGTAGGGAACCACCATTACCCTTGGACTGGGACATCATTTCTTATGGTGAGCCTTGCCCTCGCTCACCCCTTTCATGGCACGGTCATAAGACCGGCAAGTCTTGCACACGCGGCCTTAATCAATCGCTTAAACGTTACCTTGGGTTTTCAACACCTCCAACAAAGTTGTGCCAAGGGCGGCCGGCGAGTCCGCGACTTCAATCCCTGCCGAGCGCATGGCTTCAATCTTGTCTTGCGCGCCGCCTTTGCCGCCGGAAATAATCGCGCCGGCGTGACCCATGCGCCGGCCCGGAGGTGCCGTAACGCCTGCGATAAACCCGACCACAGGCTTTTTGACTTTGGACGATTTCAGAAAGGCCGCTGCCTCTTCTTCCGCGCTGCCGCCAATTTCGCCGATCATGATGATGGATTTCGTTTCCGGATCGCCCAGAAATAAGTCGAGACAATCTATAAAGTTTGTGCCGTTCACAGGATCTCCGCCAATGCCGATGCAGGTCGACTGACCGAGATCCACCGCCGTGGTCTGGGCCACTGCTTCATAGGTAAGCGTTCCGGAACGCGAAACAATACCGACCGTGCCGCGTTTGTGGATGTGACCGGGCATAATACCGATCTTGCAGGCATCTGGCGTAATGACGCCGGGGCAATTGGGACCGACCAGCCGCGTATCGGATCCTTGGAGCGCGCGCTTGACTTTGACCATATCGGTAACGGGGATACCTTCGGTGATGCAGACGACAAGTTCAATGCCGGCATCGACCGCTTCCAATATGGCATCGCCGGCGAACGGCGGCGGCACATAAATAGCGCTGGCTGTAGCACCGGTTTTTTCAACCGCTTCGGCCACTGTGTCGAACACGGGCCGGTCCAAGTGAACTTGGCCACCCTTGCCGGGGCTGACCCCGCCAACCACTTGTGTACCGTACTCAATTGCTTGTTCGGAATGAAACGTACCCTGGGTCCCGGTGATCCCCTGGGTGATGACCTTTGTGGTTTCGTTGACAAGTACAGCCATTATGCGGCCTCCCGAATGGCGCCGACGACCTTTTGAGCTGCATCGCCCAGATCGTCCGCCGCAATAATATTGAGACCCGATTGGGCCAGAATTTTTTTGCCGAGTTCCACATTGGTGCCTGCCAAACGCACCACAAGAGGTACCGAGAGGCCGACCTCTTTGGCCGCCGCCACGACGCCTTCCGCGATGATATCGCAGCGCATAATGCCGCCGAAAATGTTGATCAAAATGCCTTCGACGTTGCTATCGGAGGTAATAATCTTGAACGCTTCGGTAATCTGCGCCTTGCTGGCACCTCCGCCAACATCCAGAAAATTTGCGGGCTCCATGCCATAGAGCTTGATGATGTCCATGGTCGCCATGGCAAGACCGGCGCCATTGACCATGCAGCCTATCGTGCCGTCGAGATTGATATAATTGAGATCGAATTTGTCCGCTTGAATCTCCAGAGGATCTTCTTCCGACTCGTCGCGCAACTCTTCAATGTCTTTGTGCCGAAACAGCGCGTTGGAATCGAAATTGATCTTGGCATCGAGGCAAACCAAATCGCCGGCCTCAGTGACAACCAAGGGATTTATTTCGAGCAGGCTCATGTCCTGCTCGACAAAGGCGCGATAAAGATTGCCAATCAAGGAAATGCATTGCTTGGCCTGCGGCCCTTTGAGCTTCAAGGCATGGGCCATGCGACGCCCGTGATGGGGCATAACGCCCGTGACCGGATCAATCGTCAGTGTCAGGATCTTTTCAGGTGTTTCCGCCGCGACCTTCTCGATGTCCATGCCGCCTTCCGTCGACGCGATAAACGCAACGCGAGATGTCGCGCGGTCGACGAGACAGGAGAGATAAAGCTCACGAGCAATCGCCGAGCCTTCTTCGACGTAAATCCGGTTGACGACTTTGCCTTGAGGACCTGTCTGAGGGGTCACCAGCGTCATGCCCATCATGCGTTCGGCCTCGGCCCGCACGTCTTCGATGGACTTGACGACTTTGACGCCGCCGCCCTTGCCGCGGCCACCAGCATGGATCTGGGCTTTGACCACCCAAACGGAGCCGCCTAACTTTTTGGCGGCGGCCACCGCATCGTCGGCGCTAAATGCCGGATAGCCTTTGGCCACCGGCACACGAAATTGCTTCAAAACAGTTTTAGCTTGGTACTCGTGTATCTTCATTTCCGTCGAATGCCTTGTTGATACGCGGGGGCTTAATCCGGGCTTTATGTTGCGTGCCCCCACCACAGCATTTCGCCGCTATTCAACACGAAAACCGTTACTCTCACATTAACCATATTTGCCCGCGTTATAGCACCGCGCAGGGACTGCGCAAGCTTGAAACGAAACCTTTGACACAGACGTGACAGCGGCTGAACGAGGGGACTTGGCGGCGACATCAGCTCGACCAGCGCTGCCCAATTTCGCACCGGTTACGATGTGAGTGGGATGGCCAGGGGTACGCGCATGGATCTGAACGTGGCGCCGGTATCGTCCGTAATCTCCATAAAAAACTCTCGCTCTTGCCAGTTGATTCCGACGATACCGAAATTCGGAATCATTAAGGGGCGAAACAGGAGATGGGAGCCAACTTCACGGCGTTGCTTGCCGGCTTTGATGAGGGAGCTCGGCGACAACTCATAAAGCGGAAAGTATGAACCGGTCTGGTAGCGATAGATGACACCGTGGCGTTGATTGCCCGAGAGAAGCATGGTCCGGCCTTGGGCCCCGACGGCAAGCTGGAGTAGCCTAGCGCGTTCTTCGGGAAAGCGAGCCCAGCCGTCGGCCTTCCTACTTTCGGACAAGACTTCCGTGCTCGAGACAATCAAACGAAGCTCGGCCGGCTTCTGCAACTCCGCTTCAAGCCATGCCCATTGGGCCTCGCCAAGCAGAGGCGACCGGTTTGAAGGCGTGGAGCCAGGGTCCGACACATTAGATCCCAGAGTCTGTCCGCGTACCGACATCACGTCCAGCACGATGACCTGGACGCGCCTGTCCGCCGGACCATAGCCTTGAGAGAAATAGAGCCCGGTTCGCGAGCGGCGCGGATCGCTCTCCGACGCTTGCCAAAAATCCAAATGGATTTGGTTCGAAATTCTATTGAAGCCCTCGTCCGCAGGGCGACCTTCTCCATCGAAGCGGTCGTCGTAGCGAACTGCCAACACAGGTGCTGCTTCTCTCAGCTGCATAAATCCATCGAGGTTGGCGAAGTTGGAATAGGCATCATGCAACGCGATTAGGTCTCCAATATTCGCTTGGCCCGCACTCATCTCAACGTCCCGGCAAACGACGTCAGCGGCAAAAATGGACAGATCAGGATAAGTCGCTGAGACGGCATTCCATACGGACGGCGATAAGTCCGCATTGGCGCGCGAACCGAGAGCAATGCGCGCGAGCGCTGCCTCCGGCGCGGTAGCGTGTTCGACCGGACTTTCAGAAATGTCCTCGGCTGTTTCGAATGCGGCATCACCCTGCGCAGTCACACGATCCGGTCCGCTGGGCAGGCCGTTGCTCCCACAACCGACGAGCATGAAACTCGCAACACAACAAAGACTCAAACGCCACATGAGGCCGCACCATAATGACCAAACATGGATGTGAGCTTAATCGTGCGCTATTGGAGCGTCGGATGGTCCTCCCCAGCGAGTGTCATTGCCGGGCTTGACCCGGCAATCCATGCGATGGCGCAATAGCTTAATGGATGCCCGCATCAAGTCCGGGCATGACAAAAAGTATAGCGTTGGATTTGTGGACAGTCGTCAATGGATCCGCGGTCAAGCCGCGGGATGACAAATGAAGGAACAGTCTGTCACTCAGCGGGACGAAGGTCTTCCAATTCCACCGTTAGGCTCTTGGCAACCATGCCGGACACATTGCGGACTTCGAGGACGACGATCTCGGCCTCCCAATCGATAGACAGGGTGCCGAAGTTATTGCCGTTGAACAGACGGCCCAAGCGGAGCGGACCCGGCACGTCGACGTCGAACGATCGGTTGAGTGAGCTCGACGTGATTTCGATGAGTGGGTAGGCGGAATCCTCGGTGCGATAGAGCCCACCGGAATGCAAGTCACCCGAGAGGAAAACGATTCCCTGAGCATTCGTTGAAGCGATCAAATCAAACAGTCGCTGACGTTCCGTCGGCAGTTTGGTCCAGCTCTCTAAGCCATAGGCCTCGGCAATCACTTGCACGCTCGAGACGATGATGCGCAAGTTCGCGGACGCCTTGAGCTCGGCTTCCAGCCACGCCCATTGCTCATCGCCCAACATGGTCTTAGCCGGATCGGGATCGGGAACGATGGCAGGCCAACCGCCCGCGGTGATTTCTTCGCCTAGCGTCAACGGCGAACGGAAGTAGCGCGTATCGAGCAATATAATTTGAACGCGCCGGCCTTCGGGTCCGTACATGTGACTTTGATAAATGCCGTCCCGCGCACGTCGGGGATCGTCCGCAGCGGCTTCCCAAAAATCGAGAAAGAGATCTTTCGACTCGGCGCGCATGGCAAAGTCGGCGCCGCCATTGTCTTTGCCGTAATCGTGATCGTCCCAAGTGGCGAGCAGCGGCACAGACTTTTTTAGTTTCTGAAAACCCTCGACCTCGCGGAGCAGATCGTAGGACCGACCCATGGGTGACATGTCGACCGCGAGATCGACAAATCTATCGTTTTCAACGTCCCCATAAACATTGTCGCCCATAAAAATAAAGAGCTCGGACTCTGTTTTCAGTACGCTGTCCCAAATCGGTTGCGGCTGTTCTTCGTGGGCGCACGAGCCGAATGCAATGCGGGTCAGCGATTGATCGCGATCGAGTTCGGTGGGCTGTGGATCCCCCATAGCGGCAAGGCCTAGTATGGACGCAAGCCCAACACTGCTCTTCGCGAATCTCATTGCGAGTCACACATGCTTCTGTTAGCCCAGCGACGGCTCCAAACGTTTGCAGCTCTCGAGTAGATCATTGACCGAATCGACCGACTTGTCGAACATAGCTTGCTCGTCGGCGTTCATTTCAATTTCAACAACGCGCTCAACGCCGCCCGCGCCGATGATCACAGGCACACCGACATAAAGATCATCCTGGCCGTACTGGCCGGACAAATGTGCCGCACACGGAAGAAGCCGCTTTTTGTCTTTTAGATAGCTTTCCGCCATCGTAATGGCCGCGCTCGCAGGCGCATAGAAGGCCGAGCCTGTCTTGAGGAGCCCGACGATCTCCGCGCCGCCGTCTCGCGTGCGCTGAACAATGCCATCGAGTTTTTCTTGGGTCGACCAACCCATTTTGACGAGGTCCGGAATGGGAATGCCGGCGACGGTCGAGTAACGCAGGAGCGGCACCATGGTGTCGCCGTGGCCGCCGAGCACAAAGGCCGTCACGTCTTCGACAGAGACATTGAATTCCTGTGCCAGGAACATGCGGAAGCGTGCCGAGTCGAGCACGCCCGCCATGCCCACGACTTTGTTATGGGGCAGGCCGGAGAATTCGCGCAGCGCCCAAACCATGGCGTCGAGGGGATTGGTGATGCAAATGACAAAAGCGTCCGGCGCATGTGTTTTGATCCCGTCGCCCACCGCTTTCATGACCTTAAGGTTGGTTTCAACGAGGTCGTCGCGGCTCATGCCCGGTTTGCGCGGGACGCCAGCGGTCACGATGATGACATCGGCGCCTTTGAGGTCCGCATAGTCTTGGGTGCCGGAATAGGCGACGTCGAAATCTTCGACGGGCGAAGACTGAAAGATGTCGAGCGCTTTTCCTTGGGGCATGCCGTCGACAATGTCGAACAAAACAATATCGCCGAGCTCCTTCAGTCCGACGAGATGGGCGAGCGTGCCGCCTATTTGCCCTGCTCCGATGAGCCCGATCTTGTTGCGCGCCATGGCCGCCTCCTCTTACCCGATCATTCGTGTGAGGCGGTACGTAGCGCGAATCCGGGTGCGCCGCAATGACAGCTTCGCCGCAGGATAGATTCTTTATTTGGTCGCATTTTCGGACGGAAAACCGGACCCGTTCGGCGCACGCGCCTCACTCCTGAAAACGCTCTAGCGCCTAAATGGCGTGGCCGTGGGCCAAATAATCCTCGGATTGCATCTCTACAAGCCGCGAGGCAGCCCGAGCAAATTCGAACGCACCATCGCCTTGTTCGTAAAGCTCATCTGGCCCGCCGTCGGCCGAACAGATGAGTTTGACGTGATTGTTGTAAAGCGCGTCGATGAGCGTCACGAAGCGTTTTGCCTCGTTGCGCTGCTCGCGCCTCATGCAAGGAATGCGGTCGATCAAGACCGTGTGGAAATGCTGGGCAAGCGCCAAATAGTCGGCCGCGCCCAAAGGTTGCCCCGCCAAGTCATCAAATGAAAAACGTGCGGCGCCCTTAGCCGCTTGCGGCACGATGAATTTGCGACCTTGCACTTCGAGTTCTTCACGTGCGCCTGCATCGCAGTCGGTCAGGCGCCGCCACGCCGCATCCATGCAGGCATCGGCCTCTTCACTCAAGGGAAAGTAATAGACGGGCGCGCCGCTGATCCGCGACAAGCGATAGTCGACCGGCGCATTCAAATGAACCACGTCCATGTGCGTTTTCACGAGATCGATAAACGGCACAAAGAGCTGACGATTGAGCCCGCCTTCGTAAAGCGCATCGGGTGCGCGGTTGGAGGTGGCAACCACGATCACGCCTTCGTCGAACAAAGCTTCAAATAGGCGGCTCAAGATCATGGCATCGGTGATGTCGGAAACTTGGAATTCGTCGAAGCAAAGAAGCGTCGCGCTCTGTGCAATGCCGCGCGCCACGGGCGCAATCGGATCATCGCCCGCGTCTTTGACGAAGTTGACTTGACGCGACCGCTCTTTGTCGCCAAGGGAGCGCCAAGCTGCAATCGCCTTGTGGGTCTCCAACATGAACGAATGAAAATGCACACGCTGTTTAGGCGCGGTCGGGGCGTGTTCGAAAAACAAATCCATCAACATGGATTTGCCGCGGCCGACATCGCCGTGAAGATAAGTGCCTTGAGGTTTGTTTTCCCTAGAAGAGCTGTTCAAAAACGAAAAAAAGCCGCGTGTGCCTTGCCGCTCATAGTCCTCGAGCCGCAAGTGCAAGAGCTCGAGATGCTCGGCGGCATTGAGCTGTGCAGCATCAGCTTCTAGCTCTCCCGCCTGCACCAACTCCCGATATGTCGCCAATGGTCCCGTCATGTCGCGCTTACATAAACGATAATCGCGCTCAAGTTAACCTCGCGTCGATGATGCAGAAGGCGCTCCATCTTACCTTAGCGTCATCCCGGACAGAACGCGCAGCGTCCGTGATCCGGGATCCAGGGGCACTTCCATTGAGTAGCCCCGCAAGTGAGTAAAATCCTAAACGCCCATGGATTCCGGACTGCAAGCCTTACTACCAAAACGCTTTCGCGTTTTGTGCTCGGCTAGCATCCGGAATGACGGGGAATATTTTGCAGGCTCGCATTCTCTTTCTGTGTCATTCCGGACGTTAAGTGAGCCCAAAGACCAAAGGTCTTTGGCAAGCGAGCCTTACGATCCGGAATCCATGGACCTATCGTTTTAGCAACTCATGCGAGTCCGGCAAGACGCTTTAGAGCAACGCGAGACATTGCCAAACAAGGGCCGTCACTTCATGACGGGCATGACGAAGGAGGCGCCGTCGCGGGCGCCGCCTCGGGGCCAGCGGGCGGTGACGGTTTTCACCTTGGTGTAAAAGCGTACGCCGTCGGTGCCGTATTGATTGGTATCGCCAAAGGCCGAGCGCTTCCAGCCGCCGAAACTGTGATAGGCCAGGGGCACGGGGATGGGCACGTTGATGCCGACCATGCCGACATTGACACGGGCAGCGAACTCACGCGCGGCGTCGCCATCGCGGGTGAAGATCGCGACACCGTTCCCATACTGATTATCGGACGGCAGGCTGAGCGCCTCGTTAAAATCCTTCGCGCGCACGATTTGCAATACGGGGCCAAAGATTTCTTCTTGGTAGGTCACCATGTCGGTGGTGACGTTGTCGAACAGGCAGCCCCCGACCCAAAAACCGTCTTCATAGCCCTGCAAAGAAAAGTCGCGGCCGTCGACCAGCAAGTCAGCGCCTTCGTCGACGCCTTGCTCGATGTAGCCTTTAATCTTGTCGCGATGTTGAGCGGTAACGACAGGTCCATAGTCCACATCAAGATCGGTCGACAGGCCCACTTTCAATCCCTCGACACGGGGAATGAGTTTTTCAATCAAGCGCTCCGCCGTCTCTTCTCCCACCGGCACCGCAACCGGCAAGGCCATGCAGCGCTCGCCGGCCGAGCCATAGGCTGAACCGATCACATCGTTGACGACTTGGTCTAAGTCCGCGTCGGGCATGATGATGCCGTGGTTTTTGGCGCCGCCCATGGCTTGCACGCGTTTTCCGTGAGCCGTGCCAGTCGCATAAACATATTGCGCGATGGCCGACGAGCCGACAAAGCTAACCGCCTTGATTGTCGGGTCGGTCAAGATCGCGTCGACGGCTTCCTTGTCGCCGTTGACAACGTTGAGTACGCCGGGCGGTGTGCCCGCTTTCATCATGAGTTCGGCAAGGCGCAGCGGAACCGAGGGATCTTTTTCAGACGGTTTGAGCACGAACGTATTGCCGCAGGCCACGGCAATGCCGAACATCCACATCGGAATCATGGCCGGAAAATTAAACGGCGAGATCCCTGCGCACACGCCTAAGGGCTGACGCATGGAATACATGTCGATGCCGGGACCCGCGCCCTCGGTGAATTCTCCTTTGGACAGATGGGGTATGCCGCAAGCAAATTCGATCACCTCGAGCCCACGCTGAATGTCGCCTTTGGAATCTGCAATGACTTTGCCGTGTTCCGACGACAGCATGTGGGCAAGCTCGTCCATGTTCTGTTCGAGCAGTGCTTTGAAATTGAACATGACCCGAGCGCGGCGCTGGGGATTAACCGCCGCCCATTCGGGAAAAGCCGCGGCGGCGGCGGCCACCGCCGCACGCACCTCATCGCCCGCGGCGAACGGCGTTTTCGCTTGTACTTCGCCGGTATTGGGATTGAACACGTCCCCGAAGCGCCCGCTTGTGCCCTTGACCGGCGTGCCGCCCACAAAATGATGAAGTTCCTTGGTCATCACCCTCACCTTTCTTTGGCGCCAAACTGCCGCGTCTCGGGCCCTTGCGCAAGTCGTGATCAGGGGCCGGGCAGCGCTCACCGGGCCGCTTGCGCCGACCGGGCCAAACCCGATATTGAAGGGGCAACGAAAAAATCAACGAGGGTGTCATGACCGTTATTTCAGTACGAAATCCCTATACCGGCGAGCACGACTACGAGTTCAAGCAGGTGACGGCCGACGAAATCAAAGGAATCTGCGCGCGGCTCCGGCAAAACCAGCCGGAATGGGAAGCGCTCGGCCTCGAAGGCCGGATCACCGTTATGGGCAAATTGAAAGACGCCATGGAAGCGCGTTACGACGCGCTCTACCAAGCCGTTAAGACCGACACGGGCCGCTCGGAAATCGCGCAACTGGAGGCGGCCTGGATCCCCCAAATTCTGGAACGGCTCTACGGCGACGCCCGCGCCATGTTGCCGGAGACGAAGCCCCATGACTCCATGATCCCCGGCATCGAGACCAGCAATCAATACGTACCGTATCAACTCGTTGGCAACATAAGCCCGTGGAATTTTCCGCTGCTCTTGTCCATGGTTGATACGCTGCCCGCTCTCATTTGCGGTTCGGCCGTGGTGCTCAAGCCCAGCGAAGTGACGCCGCGCTTTGCCGAACCGTTTGCCGACGCCATCGCGGCAGTACCCGAGCTTGAAAAAGTGTTTCACATCGTGTTGGGACCGGGCGAGACAGGTGCCGAGCTGATAAATCATGTCGACCTTGTTGCCTTTACCGGCAGTGTGCGCACCGGGCGCAAAGTGGCGGAGAATGCGGCGCGCAATTTCATTCCCGCGTTCTTGGAATTGGGCGGCAAGGACCCGGCGGTGGTGTTGGAGTCCGCCAACGTTGACGTTGCCGCGTCAAGCATATTGCGCACATCGGTGGGGGCCACGGGGCAAGCCTGTCAATCCCTTGAGCGGGTCTATGTAGCAGAGCCGATCTACGACGAGTTTGTCGAAAAGATTGTCGACAAGGCGCAAAAAGTCACACTTAACACCCATCAATTGGAGCAGGGCCATATTGGACCTCTAATTTTCGAAAAGCAGGCCGACACGATAACCGAGCATTTGGAAGACGCGCAGGCCAAAGGCGCCAAGATTTTGACCGGTGGCAAGATCATCAAGAACGGCGGCAACTGGATTGAACCGACGGTACTTGTCGATGTCACCCAAGATATGAAAGTTATTACCGACGAGACCTTTGGGCCGGTCATTCCCATTTCGAAATTCAAGACCGTCAGCGAAGCGATTCATCTTGCCAACGACACGCGTTACGGTCTCAGTGCCTCCGTGTACGGAGCACCAGATGAGGCCTATCCCGTCGCACGTCAGATCAACGGCGGCGCTGTCAGCATCAACGAGGGCTCATTGACGGCCTACGTGCACGATACCGAGCATGAATCGTTCGGCTTTTCCGGCATGGGCGGCACCCGTTTCGGACCCGAAGGGATCCGGCGCTTTATCCGGCGCAAGGCACTCTTCAACTCGACCAAAGGGGTGCGCGACATCGACGGCGAATTCGTGCCACTGAATTGAGTACATGAAAATGCATTTCGATGGCATCCACCATGCCCATGGATTCCGGACTGCAAGCCTCACATCCAAAAACGCTATCGCGTTTTGGGTTCGGCTAGCATCCAGAATGACGCGGAGTGCTAATCAGGCTCAAGTCCCTTTTCTGCGTCATTCCGGACGCAACTTTTCTCCAAATCTTTGATTTGGTTAGAAAAGTTTGTGATCGGGAATCCATGGGCCGGTCCTCCGTGCACTGTTCGGAGAAAAGAGTTGCGCCTCACGGCATTTCATTCCCGCGGTCAAGCTGCGGGATGAACCACTACAAGAAACCGTGGCTTAAGCGTTTTCGGATTTTGAGGGAGTTGATCGCGCGGCCAACTTTTCAAGTTCGTCGATACGGTCTTCGAGCTGCTTGATCTTTTGCCCGAGATCTGCGGCACACACGGCTGCATCCATATCGTGACTGGCCGTCCCATACGCTTCGAAGACACCTTGGCGGCTCGACAGCTCCGACGAGCCGACGACCTGACCGGGAATGCCAATCACGGTCACACCTTGAGGCACCGCTTTCAGCACCACCGAGTTGGCGCCGATGCGCGCGTTGCGCCCGACCGTGAACGGTCCGAGCACTTGGGCGCCCGCCCCGACGATTACACCATCTTCCAAAGTCGGATGACGTTTACCTTTTTCCAGGGTCGTCCCACCCAAGGTTACGCCCTGATACAGCGTCACGTCGTCGCCAATTTCAGCGGTCTCGCCGATGACGACGCCGGTGCCATGGTCAATAAACAGCCGTTGACCAATTTGTGCGCCGGGATGAATCTCGATGCCCGTCAGCCATCGGCTGAGCGCACTGATCGCCCGCGCCAAAAAATACCAGCGGCGGCGATAGAGCCCATGGGCCATGCGATGCCACAACACCGCATGAAATCCGGGATAAGTGAAAAAGATCTCATACAGAGAGCGGACCGCTGGGTCTCGGTCCACATAGGACTGCATTTCTTCGCGAAGTTGTTTAAACATAGGGTCGTTACTCGCCGCCGCCTGGCACTCGCCAGCGGGCCGTGCTTGAATCCCTCATATAAGAGCAGTACCTAGAACATCAATGCAACCCACCGATGATCGACAGGCGGATAGCCCGCGATCACGATCTCTGGAGGCCGGATATGGATATCCGCGACGGATTTACCCGTTCCATAGGCGACACCCCCCTGATCCGGCTAACCCGGCTGTCCGAGGAAACAGGCTGCGAAATCCTTGGAAAAGCCGAGTTCCTTAATCCGGGCGGGTCAGTCAAAGACCGGGCGGCCTTATCCATCATCGAGGATGCAGAAAAAGACGGAAAGCTCGAACCTGGCGGCGTGGTGGTGGAAGGCACCGCCGGCAATACGGGCATTGGCCTCGCGCTCGTCGGCAACGCACGGGGCTACCGGACCGTGATCGTCATTCCCGACAATCAATCCCAAGAAAAAAAGGACATGTTGCGGTTGTGCGGCGCAGAGGTCAAAGAAGTGCCGCCTGTTCCGTATAGGGACAAAAACAACTACGTCCACGTCTCCGAACGGCTGGCCCATGAACTCGACAAGAATGAACCCCACGGAGCAATCTGGGCCAATCAATTCGACAACACCGCCAATCGCTACGCCCACATTCAGACAACAGGTCCGGAAATTTGGGAGCAAACCGACGGCAGGGTCGACGGGTTTATTTGCGCGGTCGGCACCGGCGGCACGCTGGCCGGCGTCGGCATGGCACTTAAGGAACGCAACAGCGACGTCAAGATCGCCATCGCCGATCCCATGGGCGCCGCGCTCTACAGCTACTACTCGATTGGTGAGCTGAAATCAGAAGGCGACTCGATCAGTGAGGGGATCGGCCAAGGGCGCATCACGAAGAACTTAGAAGACGCGCCTGTCGACATGGCTTTTCAAATTCCCGACGAAGAAGCGCTGCCCGTTTGCTTCGACCTGTTGAAGCACGACGGCCTGTGCATGGGACTTTCGACCGGCATCAATGTCGCAGGCGCGATCCGCATGGCCGAAGAACTCGGGCCCGGGCACACCATCGTCACGGTGCTTTGCGATTGGGGCAACCGCTACATTACCAAAATGTGGAACCCAGCATTTTTGCACGAGCGCAATCTGCCCGCCCCTGAATGGATGGAATGAATGGCGCGGGGCCGCAAAGCCGAGTTCCAGCCGCGAACGGTTGACGACATTCCCATCATTTCAGCCCGTCTTTTGAAGCAACTCGACGCCATCGAGCCGTCCGTTGATCGCTGTTCCTTCGAGCCCCACGTCAAATATTGGCCTGCTTCGGTCGAGTTGAAAGACGGCAAAATCCTAGAACGCGTAAGCTTTCTGAGTGCCGACTCTTTTATCAATCATTGGGGCTTCGGCGTACGAACCAAAGAGCAAATCGGATCTCTCGAGGTCTCCGTGCACGACGTGAAAAAGATTTGGGAGTCGCCCCATCGCTTGCCGGCCAAGTTCGCCAACAAGATTTACGCGCACGGCGAAAGCGGCATGGGCCTCATGGTATTCACGCTAGTGCTGAAAGACGGTCGGCGAAAAACGCTGGCAACCGGCAACGCTGTAGACTTTGTCGGAATGCCGCGCGGCGTTTCTCTCGATATGATCGATGATATATCACATGAGGGCACACGCGAAGACGCCATCGGCTCCGGCGATGACGACGCCAAGTTTTGCCCGTTCCGATTTCCTGAAAAAAGCTAGTTAGTTGTATTGGGCAAACTCGCATGGATTCCGGATCGCGCCCTCGCTGTGCTCGGGCTTGCCCGGAATGACACCAATGGGTATTGCAGCGCTGAGTATCTTCTTCCGTGTCATTCCGGACGTTAGGTGAGCCCAAAGGCCGAAGGTCTTTGGGCTGCGAGCCTTACGATCCGGAATCCATGGGCCTCAACTTAAGGTAGCACCGCCATCAGCTCTTCGTAGCGCGCTTTGATTGCCTGCTTCATAGATGTTGCGCTTTCTTCCGTGTAGGGAAGAATATAGAAGTCGCCGCGATTGACGCCGTCCAAGATCATGGCGGCTGTCTCATTGGGATCTTGTCCCACGGCTTCAATGACGGCTTTAGACTGCGGCGAGCCCGGCGCGGGCCCGCCGAAGCGCTCTGGCCTGAAGCTGGTGCTTTCCCAAGTCTTGGTGTTGACCACGCCGGGGCAAACGACGCTGACGCCGACGCCGGTATCCTTCAAGTCCGTGCGCATGGCATCGCTGAGGCCGATCACCGCATGCTTGGAGCCGGTATAGGCGCTGGGCGGGACAGGCCCGAAGGGCGGAACGGCCAAGCCGAATCCCGACGCGGTGTTAATCACATGGGCGCGCTCGCCGCGCTCGGCCGCGGCCAGCAAATGCGGCATGAAGAACTGCACCGTGTGACACAGGCCGAAGACGTTGACCGAGAAGATCCACTCGACGTCGGACCATTTGGTCTCATGCAGCTTCGAGAGGACTTGCACGCCGGCAACGTTGCACAGCAGATTGACACCGCCATAGGTTTCAATGGTCGTGCGCGCCAAGCCTTCCACTTGCTTCCGAACGGACAAATCACAACGTGCCGCGATGGCCTCGCCGCCCTCTGAATTGATCTCACTCACAACCACTTCAGCCGGACGCTCTTCCATATCCGCGATCACGATTTTGGCGCCGGCGCGCCCAAGCGCCAGAGCCAGGCTACGGCCGATGCCGCTCGCCCCGCCGGTGACCACCGCCACCAAGTCTTTGAATTCCGACATGCGCTCTAAGGCCCCCTTGCAAACTTCAAAGTTCTAACTTTGGAAATTGTAAGCAGCACGAGATGGCAATGCACCCCCTCTCCCGCTCGGCGGCTTTGCCACCTCACGACCTCTCCCCCTAAAAGGGGGCGAGGTGATGTATTCCTGCCGCGCTGAATTCTCCCTCTCCCCTTTGGGGGAGAGGGGTGGGGTGAGGGGATCGTAAACTTGATGCGTCAGTGTCGATTTCATCGACAGGTCATCACGGTTAGCAAGAATGCGGCCGCGTATTGCACCGTCACAATTTGGCCTTCATAGTACTCAATATGTTCTGAGTTGATTGTAAGAGGACCGAGTATGGCGAAAATCGTGGGCTTTGGTGGTTGTTTTTTTAAGTGCGAGAGCCCCATGGCGCTGAGCGCCTGGTACCACCGTTGCCTGAATATGCCGATCGAGCGGGAAGGCGGCGCATCATTGCCCATCACCCAGCTGCCCACACGCGGCTTTCAAGTCTGGGGCCCGTTCCGTCAGGACGCGGACTATTTCGAACCTGGGCGCAAGGATTTCATGATTAATCTGATCGTCGACGATATCGAAGGCGCCATGGCTCAAATTACAGAAGGCGGCGGACAGCAAGTGGGCGAGATCGTCGCTGAAGATTTCGGAAAGTTCGGTTGGTTTTTGGACCCCGAAGGCAACAAGGTCGAGCTTTGGGAGCCCCCGGCAAAAGACATGGGCAACGGTGCCGCCTAGAGCGAAATCCACTAACGTGAAATCGCCCTAGATTCATATCGCTCACGGCAATTTTGTTCCTAAAGAAACAAAACGCCTGCGCGGGCACGCCGCAAAAGCGGCGGCTCGCGTTGCGAGCTATTACATAATCCAATCAACCGTTTCTGCTTGATCGGATCACGCTCTAAACGCTGCGCTCCACCATCATCTTTTTGATTTCGGCAATCGATTTGGCCGGATTAAGCCCCTTGGGGCAGGTGTTGGCGCAGTTCATGATCGTGTGACAGCGATACAGCCGGAACGGATCTTCCAAATTATCCAATCGCTCGCCGGTCGCCTCATCGCGGCTGTCGATAATCCAGCGATAGGCCTGCAACAATGTGGCTGGTCCCAAATAGCGGTCGCTGTTCCACCAATAGCTCGGACACGAGGTCGAACAGCAGGCGCACAGAATACATTCATACAACCCATCAAGCTGATTGCGGTCGTTCTGTGTTTGCGGCCACTCTTTTTCAGGCTCCGGCGTGTCCGTATGAAGCCAGGGCTCGATCGATTGGTATTGGGCGTAAAAGTTGGTGAGATCGGAAACGAGATCTTTCACGACCGGCTGGTTTGGCAACGGATAGACTTTCACGTCGCCTTTGATTTCATCGATGCCTTTGGTGCAGGCCAGCGTATTGCGGCCGTCGACATTCATGGCGCAGGAACCGCACACACCTTCACGGCATGACCGGCGAAACGTGAGCGTGGGATCAGTTTCGTTTTTGATCTTAATGAGAGCATCGAGGACCATGGGCCCGCATGTGTCGAGATCAACTTCGTAGGAATCGACACTGGGGTTTTCTTCGTCGTCCGGACTCCAACGGTAAACTTTGAACGTCTTGACACGAGAGGGCTTTGCGCCGTCTTTGGCAGGAGCCTCCCATGTCTTGCCGTCTTTCATGCGGCTGTTTTTCGGCAATCTCAATTGTACCATGCGGCCTCGCCCCTCATCTCACGCGGCGGCCGGTTCGGGTTCCTCCTCTCCGTACCAATTGACACTCCGTGTAAGGAACATCGTTGCGGCCAGAGCGACAAAGGCGGCGATAGAACCGAATAGCAGCGCGTAGTCCTGACTTTGCAGCAAACTGAAGAGTAGCGCGTAAATTGTCAAGAGCACCGCAAAGATCACGGCTGCGAAACGCTTATGCTTGAGAACGCTCGAGGCATAAATCGTAATGAGGCCGATATTGGCGGCAGCCGCGACCATATAGGCCCACAAGAATCCGATCTGCTCGGCCAGCGACAGTAGCAAAAGATAGAAAATGCATTGGGACAGGCCCACCATTAAGTATTGCACCACGTGAACCCGCGCCGGTAGTAAGGTCTCATAGAGAAAGAAAGCAAGAAATGTGAACGCGAAAAACAAAATGGCGTATTTCGCCGAGCGCGCTACCTTTTGGTAGAAATCGACGGCTGGGCGCAGATCAACCCCGAAGGCTGCCTCCCTCATGGCCGCTGTTGCCGCGTGGTGCGGCTCCGATTCGCTCACTTCGTAATAGGATTGCTGCATGACGGCGGAGTTCACCTTCCAGGATTGAGGAAAGCTGCGCGCCAGCGACGGGATTTGCCATTCGGCGCTAAAGCCTTGGGTCGTGACGTTGCGCTCGGACGGCAAGAAGCCCCCTTCAAAGCTCGGGTGAGGCCAGGTTGATGAAATGGCGATGCGTGTGTCGCGGCCCAACGGCACGAAGCGCAAACCCTCGCTACCCGCCAGCCGCAAATCGAAGCGAAACGAATTGGCGGTCTGTCCGGTCGTGCTGTCGAGGGGCGCATGAATGCCGGTCATTCCATAAATGCCTACACCCGGACCGGGCAAAAAATCGACCGTTGCGCCGCTCCAATCGAGCTTCAGCACATTTCGGATGCCTCTCGTGTCGGTCACGTTGAGGGTGACGAATGCTTGGTCCCACAAAATGGTGTCGCTGGCTTGGATGAAGGGTGTCATGTCAGGAGCTTCAAACCGGCCGGCGATTTCAAAGTCGCCGGTATAGACCGAGACGTCGAAAATGCCGCGATAGCGCAACTCGGTTTCGACGTTGCCTTCTATGGTCAAGTCATCGGGTAAAAAAATCGCGAAATAATGCTCAATCCGCTCTGTCACCGTGTCGTCTTCGCGGACCGAGACGCGGCGGTCATAGGGCACAACGAGAAACGGACCGGCCATGGTTTGCGTGCCGCCGCCCCAGGCATTCCCCACTTCGCCCCGCGCTTCGCGGGCCCGTTCTTGGCGCTCTTCGATCAGGCCACTAACGAAAAGCATAGGGACAAACATGACAAGGACGAGAAGGCTGACGCCTATGGCTTTAATTCCGCGCGCTTCACCGAAGCGTTTTACTCGTGTGGCGACGGTCATGGCTCCTCCCTCAGGTACCGATGGTGACGGCGGGGATTAAAGAGCGCGATTGGGAAGGATTCGTGACCTGACTTTGGCCATTTTGTGGTGGGATGTTCAGATTCTGTGCAAGCGTGAAGCGCGATCTCTTCAAATGGAAACGATCGATCAGATCACGCGAAAACGAATTCCGCTCTAGTACACGCGCGCCTTCGGCTCGATGTAAGTGATTTCATTCGTGAGCGTGTACGAGTGAACCGGGCGATAGTCGATCGCGACGATGCTTTTGGCGCCGAGCCAGGTCAGCGTGTGCTTCATCCAGTTTTGATCGTCCCGATCAGGATAGTCTTCCCGCGCATGAGCGCCGCGGCTCTCTAAACGGTTGGCGGCCGAATGCATCGTCACCACCGCCTGTTCGATGAGGTTGTCAAACTCGAGCGTTTCGACAAGATCGGAATTCCAAATCATCGAACGGTCGCTAACGCCAATATCGGACCTGGCACCAAAGACTTCGTTGATCAGGGTTTTACCCTCTTCGAGAATCTCGCCGGTGCGGAAAACAGCACAATTCGTCTGCATGACTTTTTGCATGCGCAAGCGCAACTCAGCTGTTGGCGTGCTGCCGCTGGCGTGGAGCAAGCGATCAAACCGGTCGAGCGCCTTCTCGGCAGCGTCTTTTGCAAGATCAGGCTGCTTGGCACCGGCAGTGACCACGTCAGCGCAATGAAGACCGGCGGCGCGGCCGAATACCACAAGGTCGATCAACGAATTCGAGCCCAAACGGTTGGCACCATGTACCGACACGCACGCCGCCTCGCCGACGGCCATCAGGCCCGGCACGATCGAATCCGGGTCGCCGTCTTTGAGCGTGACCACATCGCCGCGATAGTCGGTGGGAACGCCGCCCATATTGTAATGCACCGTCGGCAAGACCGGGATTGGCTCTTTGGTAACGTCAACGCCAGCGAAGATGCGCGCTGATTCGGAAATGCCCGGCAGGAGTTCGGCCAAAATGTCCGGATCCAGATGATCGAGGTGTAAAAAGATGTGATCTTTTTCCGGACCGACGCCGCGGCCTTCTCGGATCTCGACAGTCATGGAGCGGCTAATCACATCGCGCGAGGCCAAGTCTTTGGCTGACGGCGCATAACGCTCCATAAAGCGCTCACCTTCGGAATTGACCAGATAGCCACCTTCGCCGCGCGAGCCCTCGGTGATCAAGACACCCGCACCGTACACGCCCGTCGGGTGAAACTGTACAAATTCCATATCTTGAAGGGGAAGACCCGCACGCAACGCCATGGCATTGCCATCGCCGGTGCAAGTATGTGCTGAGGTACACGAGAAATAGGCGCGTCCGTATCCGCCGGTTGCCAAAATTGTTTTTTGCGCGCGAATGAGATGCAACGACCCGTCATCCAAATTCCACGCCAGCACGCCGCGGCATTCGCCGTCTTCCATAATGAGATCGAGCACAAAGTACTCAATAAAGAATTGCGCGTCATAGCGCAGCGATTGACCGTAGAGCGTGTGAAGGATGGCATGGCCCGTGCGGTCCGCGGCCGCACACGTGCGCTGTACAATGCCTTCACCGAAATTGGCCGTCATGCCACCAAAGGCACGCTGATAAATCTTGCCGTCTTCGGTCCGCGAAAACGGCACGCCGAAATGTTCCAGCTCGTAAACGGCGGCAGGGGCCTCCTTGCACAAATATTCAATGGCGTCCTGATCACCCAGCCAGTCGGATCCTTTGACCGTGTCGTACATGTGCCAGCGCCAGTCGTCTTCACTCATATTGCCGAGCGAGGCCGATATGCCGCCCTGGGCAGCAACGGTATGACTGCGCGTGGGGAAAACTTTTGAAATGCACGCCGTGCGAAGGCCCGCCTGTGCACAGCCCATGGTCGCGCGCAAGCCCGCGCCGCCGGCGCCGACGACGACGACATCAAACGTATGTTCCGTAATCGGATATGCCGCCATTCAAATGATCTCCAAGCCCATCCTGATAATGGAATAGACACAGGCGACGCCTAAGCCAATTGAGGCCAAATTGTTGAGAATCACGAGTGCGAGCCGGCCGCCCTCCACGTGCACGTAGTCTTCGATAACGACCTGCAGACCCAATCGCATGTGAAAACAACCGGCAACGATGAACAGCAGCATTAAGATTGACGTCAGCGGCTGCGTCAGCCAAGTGCGGAATTCGATTTGATCGTCGCCCGCATGGACAAAAACCGACCACGCGAACCACAAAACCAGCGGGATTAAGGCAACAGCACTCACCCGCTGCTGCCAGAAGTGACCGACGCCCTCTTTGGCGGATCCCAAACCGCGCACGCGGCCCAACGGCGTTTTGAGACTCACAATAAATCCCTCCCAGTCGTGGCGAGGAACCAAATGAGGAGGGTCAAGCCTGCAGACAAGGCGATTACAAGTAGACCTGTACGCTCTGCCGTTTCATTTTCAAATCCGTATCCGGTATCCCAGACCAAATGGCGGATTCCGTTGATCGAATGATAAAGAAGCGCCCAGGTGTAGCCGAACATGACAAGGACACCGATAAGGCTCCCGGCGACGTCTTTGAAAATCATATAGGCCGCCGGCGTCGAGGCAGCAGCGATCAACCACCAGGCCAAAAACAGCGTGCCCACATAAAGGGCAACGCCCGTGGCCCGATGAATGATTGATGTCGCCATGGTGATGGGCCAGCGGTAGATCTGCAAATGAGGCGACAGCGGCCGTGAGGACTTTGCGTCTTGAGCCATGGGCGGGTCCGGTTGACTTATAGTGTGTGGATCGCCGGAGGCGCCGATCCACCAGAACAGCGTTTGTGAGTCGCCGCTAACCTCCGGATGGGTTGACGTTATGACATTTCATGCCCCCGGCCTCAAGTCACCAATGCCCCACTGGCACGAGGAATGTATGTTGCGGGATCCGCGTCACAAAGAAGTCATAGGCGACCAATGGGAAAGTCGGGTTATGATAGACTCTCGAATCGATGGTTCCTTTCAGTCGGTGCCACATTCCATGAAAACCGCAATCACGTTGAGCATGTTGATATTGCTGCCTGTCACTCTGGCGGCAGCACAGAATGATGACTCGGGTCTGTCCGTTCGGCTCAACAACCGCACCTGTGCCGATCTTGAGGTGCGCCCGGTTGATGGGGATGACTGTTCTGAATTATTTGAAACCTGTGATGCGGTCATCGCGAAAGAAGAGCGGGGCGAGCTCCGTTTAAAGAGCGTGACATTTCCTATGTCTGTCACGCTACAAGTCGAGGGGCGCTGCGCGCCGCAAGACCGCGCCATCGTCGCTGGCTCGTGCCAAGCCAACCTGTTCAGCCAGGCCCAGCGTTCGATCGACGATCCGTCGGCCGGGCGGCTTGACGATGTCGTGCGCGGTGTCTGTAATGACATCGACGTCGATTGTCCCGGCATTGAAGAATTCCGCGAGCCCAGCCGGTTTCGCCACCGCACCGTCGATATCGAACTCGGTATATGCGATGTCGGCCCTAACGGAATTGATGTCTGCCTACCCGAATGCTCGGTGCCTTAGTCACGGCGCGGTAGGATTGCCCAATAATCGAAATCGAGAATGACGCTGGGCTCATACTTGCCTGACTGGTCTTTGTACGGAAAATCAGTTGCGGGACGGTCCTTAGTCGCAACGAGGCGTAAACGCAGAGCCCCGGCGTCAACGCGGTTCGCAAGAGGCGCACGTTCCAAGACCTCCGACCAAGCAAAAACCGTTTCTCCTGCGAAAAATGGTCCGACATGTTGGCCGCCGTTTATCGCGGCAATGATCTGCGCATTGGCGAGCCCGTTGAAAGACAAGGCACGCGCGAGACTTATGACGTGGCCACCGTAAATGAGGCGGCGGCCAAACCGGCCTTGTGACTCCGCGTGCTGGTTGAAATGAATTCGCGCCGTATTTTGATAGAGCCGCGTGGCCAACATGTGTTCGGCCTCTTCGACGGTGATACCGTCCACATGATCGATCTTTTCGCCAACTTCATAGTTGCCCCAAAGTGCGCCGCCGCCAGCAAGCTGCTCGTCGTACGCTACGAACGACAGTGAATTTGGAACAACGAGATTTTCCGGCGCCACACGGTCTGAAAGTTTGGGCACGTGCGCCTTGGGCGCCGGCACGGCAGAATCTCGCTTGCGCACCATGACCCAGCGCTTGAAGCGCAAAACGGTGTTGCCATTCTGGTTTGCACCGGACGTCTCTACATAGACAATGCCAGTTGCGCCGTTAGAATTTTCTTTGACACCTAAAATGTTAGTGCACGCCGTCAGCGTGTCGCCGGGAAAGACGGGCTCCAAGAATTGACATTCCGCATAACCGAGATTGGCGACCGCATTAAGTGAAATATCGGGAACGCTCTTACCAATCACCACGTGAAAGACGAGTAGATCGTCGAGGGGGGCGCGGACGTATCCGACCGAGTTTGCAAACGGTGTCGAAGACTGCAGAGCAAAGCGCGATCCGTAAAGAGACAGAAACACCGCCACGTCGCCATCGGTCAGTGTGCGCGGCGTCGCATGCGCAAACGACTGCTCTACGCGAAAGTCTTCAAAGAAATTTCCTGCTGTCGCTTTGCTCACTTTGGTCCCTATTCGTCTTCGTATGACAACCTAACCCGATAGCCGTTAAGCAAATCTTGAGTCACAACCTTGTAAGACCTACCGCTTTGGCGGGCTCGCTACTGCACCGTCATTTTTTCGATCAGAAATCCCAGCGCACGAGGGTCCGAGATCTGCGCATTCATGGGTGCGTCAAAAAGGAATGACAACTGAATTTCTTTTCGCGCCATATCTTCGGGGATTGGAATGTCGAAAAATGCCAGACGCTTGGTTTTATAATCAAAGTCGATGTCTTTGGGCGCCGCGCCGTTGACTGAATATCTAATGTGCTTTGACGGACCGACCGCATCGGGAAGCCGTACTTGAAAATTCAGTGCGCTTACCTGGCTTGCGTTTTCTTGTTCGATTGCCACTTGCAGTTTTGCCTCCGGATAGTAGGCCCATGTTCCATGCGCCGTCGTCCCGGACCAACCCCTGCCGCGCCGGTAGAGATGACCCAAACCGTCACCGCGAAAACTCACAACGTCGCCCATGCCTAATTGATTGGATTGCGATTTTGCTGCAACAAATTCTGCCGGCTTCATTCGTGACCAACTTGATGCGGCCAATCCGTTCGGCTCGACCTGCCAGGCCCGGAAAATACGCCGGCGGGACGAGACATCAACATCCGACATCAGATCGAATCCCGGGAATTCAGGCTCAAGCCCGAGCGCTCCTACGACAATGTTCGGCACGTCTTGAATCGATGCGGGTTTTTCCGAAACGGTCATCGCACCTTGAGCACCAAAATCTTTCACAAGAATCACTGGAAAAGGCATGCCGTACCTGATTGGCTGCGGCAATGTTGAATTTTTGAGTGCGGCCACCTCGTGCCCGCCGCCGGTATCTCCCTGCATGATGATCATCGTTTCGTCTTAGACGCCGGCCTCTTTAAGCCGCTCCAGGAAGGCAACAAAATCCCGCAACGAACAGCGCAGTTCAAGGCGCGATTGCTGCGGCGAGCGCGGCACTACACCATCCGCTGCGCTGCAATCCGCATTGTGCGTATAGGGTGGATGAGGATAGATCAGATGAAGAAAATAGTAGCGATCCTTTGTCTCCTCGTTTTCCGAGACCACTAGCCGATCCGCGAAATTGACAAAAGCGTGCTTATAACGATCGTTACCGACGGGTGTCGTCTGACGATCAAGACGCGCCAACCTGTAATTGTAGTCGTTCAAGAAAAAGTTTTTGATCAAAAACGGACCGGCACGGGTAAAAAATAAATCGAGCAATTGCCCCAGTTCACTGACTACGCTTTGACGTTCGTCGAGCAGCGCGATTGCACGTTGCTTCCTGACGTCAACGCCCCCGGGAATGGGTAGCGCTGTAAATACCGTTTGATCGAAATTGTTGGCAGATAGGATGTCGAGAAATGTCTTGTCTTCGCCGGAATAATAGCCCCGCATATTATCTTCTCGGTAAATTCTGCCGGCGAAGATGCTTGGGAGCGAAAATGATGTTGACGAATGGACGCCAAGCGAGTCCTTGAACCAGACAAATCCCGGCAAGCTTTTTTCACCGCCGACCTCTTCCAGCGCGGCGCTGAACTCAGTGGCTTGGAACATATCAAATAGGACATGAATAATATTTCGGTTAGGAGAAAGGACAATCTCTTTGACTTCATCCGGCAAAGAATCATCCGGTTCGCCCTCAGGTGAAAACGCGGCGAAGACAAGCTGAAGACCGGAGAATGCCAAAATTAAAAAGAGCACGCGGGAGATGATTTGCCAATCCGCAAAAGCCGCGGTCTTTAATGCAAGAAAAACCAAGAGGCCAATGACGGCGACATCTAAGCCGACAAACAATGAACTGGTTACTGCCTGGGTCGAGCCGTCAAGCTCGGGCACTAGAAAAAATAGGACATTGTCATAGACGAACACCGCCGCAAGAAAACAAAGCAGGACGCGCAGGTAAGTCGCGCGCGCTGTGGGTTGCACGAGGCCGGCAATGCCATATATCAAAACGAACAGCACTAAAAACAAACCGAGTGCGGCAAAGATCACAGTCAGTGCATCGAGATCGTAATAATACCGATTCTGTAAATAGAGGCGCAGGGGCCCGAGCGCCATATAGGCAGCAAATGTAGCAGCCAGTAAAGTCAAGCTGCCCCTTGCGCCATCTGCACTGTCGAGTTTGTTACCCCAAAATGTTTGAAACATGCGCGCTCTTCTGCCCTAGCCCCAACTTATCCGCAACGAGTCCATGGCCGCGCGAAACGTCGTCATGTGACCGCACCGGCAATATCGGCAATTGCCTTCGCAATTTCGAGGGTTCGTTTGGCATCGTCCGCATGGAGACGTTCGACCATGCGCCCATCGACTTGAATAGCCCCTTTGGCGTGGTTTTCGGGAAGTTTGAACGCTTCCGTGACTTTTCTCGCCCACGCCACGTCGGCCGTGCTTGGCGAAAATAGATCGTTGCACACATCGATCTGGCCGGGATGAATGAGCGTTTTACCATCAAAGCCGAAGGCAGCCCCTTGGGCACAAACTTGAGCGAAACCTTCCGCATCTTTTATGTCATTGTACACGCCGTCAATCAGCGTCAGCCCGTAGGCCCGGCCGGCGAGCACGCACAAGCTCAGCGACGCGGCCAGCGGCTCTCGCTCCTTGTCATGCACGCATCGCAGTTCCTTGGCCAAATCATTTGTACCCATGACCCAAGCGCCAAGCCGCGCGCCCGGTTGGTGCGCCGTGGCCGCAATATCGTGAGCGTTCAAAATCGCCAGCGGCGTCTCCATCATCACCCAAAGCGAAACCCCTTCGCTCGCCCTTTGGTCCTTCAAAACTGCTTCATAGCGATGAATGTCGGACGCATCATTGATTTTGGGAACTAGAATCGCATTAGGTTCGGTGACCGCGACAGCCTTTAAGTCGTCCTGCCCCCACGGCGTGTCGATGGCGTTGATCCGCACGACCAACTCACGATGACCGTATCCACCGCCACGGATGGCATCGCAGACTTGGGATCGCGCTTCTTCTTTAGCATCCGGCGCAACCGCGTCCTCCAAATCCAAAATGAGCGCGTCTGCAGCCAAGCCTTTGGCTTTTTCAAGCGCCCGCGCATTGGCGCCGGGCATATAGAGAACGGAACGACGCGGCCGAATGGTGCTGGCCATGTGAAGTCTCCTTCTGGGGTGTGCCCCTTCGAAGCAAGCCCGCAAAGTGATAGGCAAAAGCAACTACCGTGACAACAAAGAACATTTTGCCGATCGCGGTCTTGGAAAAAGGCCGCCGGATCCCTAGATATTGAAATTCGGGTGGTAGACCGTGAGCACCGGGTGGCACGTAAGCTCATGCCTAAGGGCGAACAAAAACAAAAGAACATCGGCAGAGGCCTAACTGACCTGTCTGTCCGCATTGCGATTTTCTTCTTAGACGTTAGGCCGCGCTGGCGATGCGGTTGACTGTGCGCATCGATCGCTGGCGCGGGCCGTAGTCGCGAATGCCGTAAGCCACATAGCCGGGATAGAGTTGCCGGCAGGCGCGGGCCTGAAACCGGCAGACTTGGGCCGTCGCGGCAAAAAACGTAATGCCGACCCAGCAATCGCCGTCATCGCACTCCTTGAAAGACCGCACGCCGCGGTTCTCGACCCAGGCTTTGGCGACGTCTTCTCGGCACAACGCCCAGCCCACATAGCCGACCAATCGCTCTTCATCGAGGGTGAAGAGGTAGTGGCCACGTTTAATCTGGCCCATAAGCACGTTGCTGAGATTTCCGAACTTATAAGACCGAAACGGCTCGACACCGCGGACAAGATTGAGCGCGCGGCCAAGCGCCAACTCTTCGTTTTTGAATTGCCGGCATTGCAGCATCGTCTGGATGACCAATTCAATTGGGGACAATTTAAATATACGAGCGGGCAGCTTTCGACAGGGTAAACATCGCGCACGCATTAACCTTGATCAATCCTTTCGAAAATAATCCGTATACGGGCAAAACTTTCATCGAATTAACCAGGTTCCGAAACCTCAGATTTACAAGTTCGTAATAAAACCTCTCAAACGGTTAAGTAGCGCTGACGGTTCGCCCGGAGAATCCGCGTGCGTCGATGCGCAACATAGGGCCACATGGAGGAGAAGACTCTATGAGCGAACGAAATTCAAGTTCGGCACAAAAGCCGACGGTGGAAGATCAGCGCGCCGTCGAATCCCAAAGACAGGCGAACAACCGTCAAGGATACGACGACGGCACCGACCATACGGTCGCAAACGCCGACGCTTCTCCTGATCGAATCGATCCGACACTGAGCAACGCGCATTATGGGGCCCGACGCGGCCCTAATAATAATGACGGCGATGCAATTGAGGCAGAAGTCCTTGAGGGGCGCGCGCCCAACGGAAAATTGAAGTCCAACTCCGATGACGAGCGCAATTCTCTCGACTCAGTTGCCGATGCCGGCGACGCTGTATCGATTGCACTTACTGTTGATGTCCCTGCATTTGCGACTGAAGATCCGTCTTCTGTCACGGTGACCATTGAAGGCGTGCCGGAAGGGGCGCGCCTTTCGAACGGCACCGATAACGGCAACGGCGAATGGACGCTTACCGGCGAAGACCTTCAAGACTTGGTGCTCAGAGTTCCCGGGTCCGCTGGTCCTGATGCAACGCTCACCATTACCACAACCGGCGACGGTGCGACATTCGAAGCGGTCCTGCCCGTCGACTTGCAAACCGACGAGATCAACGCAATTTTGACGGAGATCGCGAGCGCGGCCGACAGCGAGACCGGTCAGACGTCTGGGTCTCAAACCGGAGGCACCGAAGCGGTAGACCCGTCGACCATTACGAACCAAGGCTCGTCGTCCGGCGAAGATGAAGAGACGGTCGGCAAAGACGAGGACGATAAGCCAATCGTCGATGATCCCGTAGCGCCCGTTGTTGCAGACACAAGCGCGGAAGCCCCTGCGGTGACCCTCGCGGCGTCGAGCGGCGCGGAAGATTCCGCCATCGCTTTGAACATCGACGCATCCCTCGTTGACGCGGACGGTTCTGAAACTCTGTCGATCACGATTTCCGACGTGCCGGACGGCGCGAGCCTTTCCGCCGGCATCGACAACGGCGACGGCACTTGGTCACTCACGGGCGACGATTTGGACGGCCTGACCATTACGCCGCCAGCTGACAGCGATGCTGACTTTTCCCTGACCGTGACGGCGACCAGTACTGAATCCGATGGCGGCGCAACCGCAACGGTTGAAGGCACGATGGACGTGTCCGTCGATGCCAGCGCCGACGCCCCGAGCCTTACGCTCGAAGACGCAAGCGGCACAGAAGATTCCGCCATCGCACTGAACATTGACGCATCCCTCGTTGATACCGACGGTTCGGAAACTCTGTCCGTCACGATTGCCGACGTGCCAGACGGCGCGAGTCTTTCAGCTGGCGTCGACAATGGCGACGGCACTTGGTCGCTAACCGGCGACGAGCTGGACGGCTTGACAGTCACGCCGCCCGCCGACAGTGATGCCGACTTTACCTTAAGCGTGTCGGCGACGAGTACGGATGCCGGAGGCGACACCGCAACGGTCGAAGGCACGATGGGCGTGTCCGTCGATGCCAGCGCCGATGCCCCCAACCTCTCGTTAGGCGATGCCAAAGGCGAGGAAGATTCGGCGATTACGTTAGACATCGATTCATCGCTTGTCGACACCGACGGCTCGGAAACACTTTCTGTCACCATTGACGGCGTTCCCGACGGCGCAAGCCTGTCCGCCGGCAGCGACAATGGCGATGGCAGTTGGACCGTCGATCCGGACGATTTAGATGGACTGACCATTACGCCCGCCGCCAACGATGCCAGCGATTTTACGCTGACCGTTTCAGCAACCAGCAGCGAAGCGGAGGGCTCGACGGCGACGACATCACAGTCACTCAACGTTTCCGTGGCAGCGCAAAGTGTCATCGAGCTAACGGGTACGCCCAACGCTGATGTCCTAGACGCCAGCGGCTCGAACGCCTCTCACAAGATCGACGGGCTTGCCGGTGACGATGTCATTACCGGCGGCTCGGACAATGACGAACTCATTGGGGGACGCGGCGCCGATACGCTGCGCGGCGGCGGCGATAACGACACGCTTGATGGCAGCAGCGGCGATGACCGACTTTATGGCGGCGACGGCGACGACGTCATGTCTAGCGGCGCGGCAAGCGGCGACAAGAGTTCCGAAGTCGGCGGGGCCGACACGCTTTACGGTGAAGCCGGCAACGACACGATGATCGGCGGCGACGGCAACGATCTCCTCGACGGCGGCATTGGCGCCGACGTGATCGCCGGTGGTGCGGACAACGACACAATTTATGGCCAAGACGGCGACGACAATTTGTTTGGCAACGACGGCGCCGACCGCGTCTATGGCGGCGATGGCGCCGACACAATGGACGGCAGTGCCGGCAACGACTACATGGTTGGCGGCGACGGCGGCGACGTCATGACCGGCGGGACGGCGAACGCCAAGAGCGGCGAAGTTGGCGGTGCAGATACGCTCTACGGCCAAGGCGGCGATGACACAATGTCCGGCGGAGACGGCAACGACTTTCTCGACGGCGGCATTGGAGCCGATCAGCTCTCCGGCGACGAAGGCAATGACTATCTTTACGGCCGCGACGGCGACGACACGATCGATGGCGGCGACGGCAATGACTATATGGTCGGCGGCGAAGGCCGCGATCGGGTCGACGTGCAAGGCACCGACGGCGTCAATCTCGATCTCGGCGAAAGCAGCATCGAAATCGCAGTCGGCGGCGCGGGCGACGACACGTTCGACGGCTCAGATGCAACAGAAACCCTGGCGGTCTATGGCCGCGACGGTGACGACGCCCTGACTGGCGGCAGCGCTAACGATTACATGTACGGCGATGGCGGCGACGATACGCTTGCCGGTGGCGAGGGCAACGATTACATGGTTGGCGGCGCCGGAGCTGATGAATTTGTCGGCGGTGCCGGCAACGACCGCATGATCATCGACGCTGAAGATACTGCTATCGACGGCGGCGAAGGCCGCGACCGGGTCGACGTTCAGGGCACGGATGGTGTCGACTTAGACCTCGCCGAAACCAGCATTGAAATTGCCGTCGGCGGCGCCGGCGACGATACGTTCGACGGTTCCGACGCAACGGAATCACTTGCAGTCTACGGCCGCGACGGCGACGACGCGCTTACCGGCGGCAGCGCGAACGATTACATGTACGGCGATGGCGGCGACGATACGTTCAGCGGTGGCGAGGGCAACGATTACATGGTTGGCGGCGCCGGCGCCGATGAGTTCGTCGGCGGTGCCGGCAACGACCGCATGATCATCGACGGCGGCGCAGGCCGCGACAGGGTTGACGTCCAAGGCGGTGACGGGGTCAATCTTGATCTTGCCGAAACCAGTGTTGAAATTGCCGTCGGAGGCGCCGGCGACGATACGTTCGACGGTTCCGACGCAACAGAATCACTTGCAGTCTACGGTCGTGACGGCGATGACGCTCTCACGGGCGGCAGCGCTAACGATTACATGTACGGCGACGGCGGCGACGATACCTTCTCCGGCGGCGAAGGCAACGATTACATGGTCGGTGGCGCGGGTGCTGACGAGTTTGTCGGCGGCGCAGGCGATGACCGCATGCTCATCGATGCCGAAGACACCAGCATCGATGGCGGCGCAGGCCGCGACCGGGTCGACGTGCAAGGCACCGACGGCGTAGATCTAAACCTCGGTGACACCAGCGTTGAAGTCGCGGTCGGCGGCGCGGGCGACGATACGTTCGACGGTTCAACTGCCACCGAAGCGGTCGCCGTTTACGGCCGGGACGGTGATGACGCGCTGACCGGTAGCGATCAAAACGACTATATGTACGGCGACGGTGGCGCGGACACGCTCACGGGCGGCGAGGGCAATGATTACATGGTTGGCGGCGCGGGCGACGACCAGTTTGTCGGTGGCGCCGGCGACGACCGCATGATCATCGACGGCGGCGCAGGCCGCGACAGGGTTGACGTCCAAGGCGGTGACGGCAACGACTACATGGTCGGAGGCGCGGGAGACGATCAACTCATCGGCGGCGCCGGAGACGACCGCATGTATGGCGGCGATGGCAACGATGCCTTCAATGTTTTCGAGGCCGGCGGTGCGGTTGCCGTCCACGGCGACGCCAGCTGGACCGACGTCATAACCGTCCAGAATGCGGCCGGCAGCGGCGCACCCGATGCTGACTGGATGATATCCATAGACGGCGGCACGGACGTCGCCATTTCAAGCGATGCAGGCTTTCTCGACTTGGGCGCCGACCGGTCGGGCACCATCACGTTCGATGACGGCACCGAGATCGCCTTCGACGGTATCGAGCGGATCGAGTGGTAAGGGGCCGCGTGCGACTGCTCTAATATGAATAATCGAAGACATTGCACGGACGCTCGCGAATGCAAGCCGCCGCAACTGCGGCGCGCGCGCAGGCGTTTGGTTTCTCAAGAAACCGAACTGCCGTGAGCGATAGAAAATTAGAGCGATACTGCGTTAGCGGATTCTGCTCTAAGACGCTGCATCCACCCTTTGCGCCAAGTGACGATTGATCAGCACTTCAGCGATTTGCACTGCATTGAGCGCCGCGCCTTTGCGTAGGTTATCGGACACGACCCACAGATTGAGACCATTGTCGATGGTCGGATCGCTCCGTATACGGCTAATGAAGGTCGCGTAATCGCCGACGCACTCAACGGGCGTGACATAGCCTCCATCTTCGCGCTTGTCGACTACGAGACAGCCCGGCGCTTCGCGCAAGATATCGCGCGCCTCGTCGTCACCGAGCGGCTCTTCGAATTCGATATTGACCGCTTCCGAATGGCCGACAAAGACCGGGACGCGCACGCAGGTGGCAGTCAGCTTGATCTTCAGATCGAGTATCTTTTTGGTTTCGACCATCAACTTCCATTCTTCTTTGGTCTCACCGCTATCCATGAAGTCGTCAATGTGAGGAATGACATTGAAGGAAATTTGCTTTGAGAAATTTTCTTTGACGATGTCGTCGTTGACGTAAATCGCGCGGGTTTGCGTCCACAACTCTTCCATTGCGTCCTTGCCTGCACCCGACGTCGACTGATACGTGGCGACGACCACGCGCTTGATGCGGGCGCGATCGTGCAAAGGCTTAAGCGCTACCACCAATTGCGCGGTGGAGCAGTTGGGATTGGCAATGATATTCCGCTTGGCATAACCGCTAATAGCGTCGGCGTTGACTTCCGGCACGATGAGCGGCACGTCGGGATCCATGCGAAAGCGGCTCGAATTGTCGATGACGACGCAGCCTTGGGCCGCGACTTGTGGCCCCCACTCGTCGGCAACGGCGGAGCCTGCCGAAAAAAGCGCAATGTCCGCATGGGAAAAATCGAAATTCTCCAGCGCCTGTACTTTGAGGGTTTCGTCGCCGAACGAGATTTCCTGACCGACGCTGCGCCGTGAAGCAAGCGGCGTCACTTTATCAATCGGGAATTGACGCTCCGACAGGATGGTCATCATTTCGCGGCCCACATTTCCCGTGGCCCCGACAACTGCAATTTTGTAGCCCATATCCTTGGCTCCGCTTCCTTGCGCTCCTAGCGCAAGTCCTTCCAACTATAACACCCCTTCGTTCGGTGGCGTTGCCACCTCACACCCACTCGTCCTCCCAGGGGGAGAGGGAGGGACCCGCGCAAGCGGGAGGGTGAGGGGGTCGTATCCGTATTTTGATTGTGCGTCTATCCGTTTTTCAATTTCGCTAACTTGCGAGACGATCCAATTCTTCAACGATCGCGGCGCCCATTGCGGAGGTAGAGACTTTGGTCATGCCCTCTTCTAAAACGTCGACCGTGCGGGTGCCGGCTTCCAAAACCGTATTGACCGCCTGTTCGATGAGATCGGCTTCGTTGCCGAGATCGAATGTGTAGCGCAGCGCCATGGCGAAACTTAAGATCGTCGCAATGGGGTTGGCGATGCCTTGGCCTGCAATGTCCGGGGCCGAACCATGGACCGGCTCGTAAAGCGCGCACGGGCTCCCGCCCGCTTCCGGCGCACCCAGCGCCGCCGATGGCAACATGCCGAGAGAACCCGTCAACATGGCAGCCTCGTCCGACAGAATATCGCCGAACAAGTTGCCGGTCAGAATGACGTCAAACTGTTTGGGTTGGCGAATGAGCTGCATGGCGCAATTGTCGATAAACATGTGTTGCAACTCGATGTCCGAATATTCGTCGTCGCCAATTTTTTGAACCTCTTCGCGCCACAGGCGGCCGGCCGCCATGACATTAGATTTCTCAACCGAGGTCACACGGCTGTCGCGCTTACGAGCAAGATCAAAAGCAACACGCGCGATGCGCTGAATCTCATGTGTCGTGTAGACTTCCGTGTCATAGGCGCGGCGCTCGCCATTCTCCAATTCATCGATTTGCGAGGGCAGACCATAATAAATGCCACCGATAAGCTCACGCACAATCATGATGTCGAGCCCGCTAACGAGATCGCGTTTCAAGGAAGAGGCATCGGCGAGCGCGTCGAAACAGACGGCAGGACGCAAATTGGCAAACAGGCCTAATTCTTTGCGCAATTTCAAAAGGCCGCGCTCTGGTCCATTGTCGGTCCATTTGGGCCCTCCGATCGCACCGAAGACCACTGCGTCAGCTTGCTTGGCCTTGGCGAGCGCAGCGTCGGTCAAGGCTTCGCCGTGGGCGTCGATCGATGCGCCGCCAAACAAATCATCGTCAATTTCAAAGCCGATGCCGCGCTTGGCGCCGAGCCATTCAATGATACGCGGCACTTCGCCGACCACTTCGGGCCCGATGCCATCACCCGGCAATAACAAAAGTTTTCGCTCGCTGCTCATTTCTATTTACTGCCCTATCTTCCCGCACGGCGTCTGACTTCTACCTAGCGTCATTCCGGACGCAACTTTTTTCCAAATCTCTGCCTTGGTCAGAAAAGTTCGTGATCCAGAATTCATGGGCCTATCAATCTAAATTTGTGCGAAATTTGAACTCAGTTGGATCCCGGATCGCGCGCTCACTTTGCTCGCGCTTGTCCGGGATGACGCAGAATGGGTGGCGCGTCAGCCGTTAAAGCCTCCGCTTAAGCGTTGGTTTCGAGCCAGGGGGTCGAGGCCAAACGCTTAGCCTCAAAGGCTTTGATCTTGTCTTCCTTTTGCAGCGTCAAAGCGATGTCATCAAGACCGTTGATGAGGCAGTGCTTGCGGAACGAATCAACGTGGAAAGAAATCACCTCGCCGCCGGCGCGCACAATGGTTTGCATTTCCAAATCTACGGTCATCGTCTCTTTGGATCCGTTTTGCGCATCAGCCATCAAAACGTCGACCTGCTCTTGCGGCATTTTGATCGCGAGAATGCCGTTCTTAAAACAGTTATTGAAAAATATATCGGCGAAGCTCGGCCCGATAATGCAGCGTATACCGTAATCATAAAGTGACCATGGCGCGTGCTCGCGGCTGGACCCACAGCCGAAATTGGCACCCGTTATTAGGATTTTCGCATCACGGTAGGCGTCTTGGTTGAGGACAAAGTCGGGATCCTCAATATCGTCATCCTTGAACCGCATGTCGCGGAAAGCATATTTTCCAAGTCCCGCGCGTCCAACGGTTTTCAAAAACCGTGCCGGGAAAATCTTATCTGTATCGACATTGACCAGCGACAAAGGCGCGGCAACGCCTACAACAGTTTGAAAGTTATCCATGGCTCCCTCCGCCTACTGATAATCTCTGAAGTCGGCGAATGTGCCTTTGAGTGCCGCTGCTACCGCCATGACGGGGCTCATCAAATGAGTGCGCCCGCCCTTGCCTTGACGGCCTTCGAAATTGCGGTTGGAGGTCGATGCGCAACGCTCCCCCGGATTGAGCCTGTCCGCGTTCATGCCGAGGCACATGGAGCAACCCGCCTCGCGCCATTCGAAACCCGCCTCGATAAAGATTTTATCGAGCCCTTCTTGTTCTGCCTGCTCTTTAACAAGGCCTGAGCCCGGCACGATCAAGGCCTGAACGTGATCGGCTACCTTGTGTCCTTTTGCGATCGCAGCGGCCGCGCGCAAATCCTCGATGCGGCTGTTGGTACAAGAGCCGACAAAGGCTTTGTCGATTTTGATGTCGGTCATGGGTGTGCCGGGCTTTAAGTCCATATACTCAAACGAGCGCTCCATGGCCTTGCGTTTATTGTCGTCGCGCGCCGTCGACGGATCGGGCACGACGCCGCTAATGGGCACGATATCTTCGGGGCTGGTGCCCCAAGTCAAGAGCGGCGGAATGTCGGCCGCATCGAGTTCGACTTCCGTGTCGAAGGACGCGTCCGGATCGCTGACGAAGGTTTTCCAGTATGCCAGCGCCATTTCCCAGGCCGCTCCCTTGGGTGCCCGCGGCTTGCCTTTGATGTATTCAAATGTTGTTTCGTCGGGTGCAACCATGCCAGCGCGCGCGCCGGCTTCGATGGTCATGTTGCACAGCGACATGCGCCCTTCCATGGAAAGAGCGCGGATCGTCTCGCCGACATATTCGATCGCGTGGCCGGTGCCGCCTGCGGTGCCAATCTTGCCGATGACCGCGAGGGCGAGGTCTTTGCCGGTAATGCCGGGACCAAGGGTGCCGTTCACCGTCACCCGCATGGTCTTGGCTTTGGCCTGAATGAGCGTTTGCGTCGCCAGCACGTGCTCAACTTCAGAGCTCGCGATCCCGACAGCCAGCGCGCCAAACGCGCCATGGGTTGACGTGTGACTGTCGCCACAGACAATGGTCATGCCGGGCTGGGTCATGCCCTGCTCCGGCCCAATGACGTGCACGATGCCTTGGCGAATGTCATGCATATCGAAATATTCGATATCGAAGTCTTTGACATTCTTTGCAAGGGTCTCCAACTGAAGACGCGATTCAGGATCTGTCACGGGCAGTGATCGGTCCGTAGTCGGAACATTATGATCATCGACGGCGAGGGTGAGATCGGTTCGGCGCACGCCTCGGCCTGAGGTTCGCAAGCCTTCGAAGGCTTGCGGCGATGTCACTTCGTGGGTGAGATGCAGATCGATATAGAGAAGCGCCGTCGTGTCATCGATCTCATCGACGACGTGCGCATCCCAGATTTTTTCGTAGAGTGTCTTAGCGGCCATATCGTTACCCCAAAGTGCGCGCTATGCCTCTTTGGACTCAGCTGCGTCCTTTTTCTCTTTCGGCGCATCGCCCGCCGGTGCTGCTGCTGGCGCAGCTTCCTCGGCTTCTTTGTCGCGCTGGCGGCGCCAGTCTTGGCGCTCCGCGATTCGGGCACGCTTGCCCGTTCGGCCCCTTAAGTAATAGAGCTTGGCGCGTCGCACGTCCCCGTGGCGCACAACTTCAACCGACTCAATAAGCGGGCTATAGAGAGGAAAAACCCGCTCAAGACCTTCGCCATAGGAAATCTTCCGCATGGTGAAGTTTTGGTTGATGCCTTTGCCCGAACGCGCAATGCACACGGCTTCGAAAGTTTGAATCCGCTCACGGGTGCCCTCTGTAATGCGCAGCTTGACGCGCAACGTGTCGCCGGGGGCAAATTCCGGAATCTTTCGCTTTGCCGTGAGTTCGGCGATCTGCTCCTGTTCCAGCTGCTCGATAATATTGGTCATGGCTCAATCGTCCTTCTCACGTCTCTTGTTCGCTCTTGGCCGGTAGCGCTCCCAAAGGTCAGGTCGCCGAGACCGGGTTAACGCTTCTGCCTGCTCCCGCCGCCACGCCTCAATCTTTCCGTGGTGGCCCGATAGCAAGACCTCCGGAATGTCCAACCCTTCCCAAGATTGTGGGCGGGTGTAATGGGGATACTCCAGAAGACCCTGCTCAAAACTCTCCTCGCCAAGTGACCGCTCGTCACCCACAACACCGGGCAATAAACGCACAACCGCATCAATCAAAATCATGGCGGCCACTTCACCGCCCGACAATACATAGTCGCCGACACTTAACTCTCGCACCGGCCGCGCTTTCAACACGCGCTCATCAAGCCCTTCATAGCGCCCGCAAATCAGAACGGGCCCCTGCCCGTCGGCTAACTCCCTTACCAGATGCTGGCTCAGCATCTCGCCCTTCGGGCTTAAATAAATTAGCGGCCGTTGCTGTTCGTTACCCCAAGTCTGATCGATGGCCCGGCTGACGACATCGGCCTTGAGCACCATGCCCGGTCCGCCACCCGCCGGCGTGTCGTCGACGGAGGCGTGTTTATCGCGCGCAAAGTCACGAATGTCCACCGCCTCCAAGTGCCAAAGCCCGTCTGCCAGTGCCTTGCCCGCGAGCGATGCGCCCAGCGGGCCCGGGAACATGTCAGGGAACAAGGTGAGGATCGTGGTCCGCCACTTCGTGCTCAAATCTCTAGTCCTACCTCCGCTTTTTCGTCCGTCTTTTCATGTCAGCTCCCGCTTTGGGAGACTGATCTAATAGTCCCTCCGGCGGGTCGATTATGACTTTGCCTTGGCTCACATCCACGACCGGCACAATTTCCGGCGTAAAAGGAACGAACGCTGTTTCTCGCGCGGCCTCGAGCTTCACTTCCAATAAATCTTGACCGCCAAAATTCTGTACAGCGACGATTTCGCCGAGCTTTTCTCCTTGTTGCCCTTCAACCGTGAGACCAATCAGGTCTGCATGATAAAACTCGTTCTTGTCGACCGGGGGAAGGGCCGCACGATCCACGTAGAGCCGCTGTCCGATAATGGCCTCAGCCGCTTCGCGTGTTTCGATCCCTTCAGCCTTTGCCAAGACGACGGCGCCTGAGATTTTCGTCTGCGACAGCATCAATCGATGCGATCCGTCCTCCGTTTCTACCGGCCCGTAAGCCGCGATACTCTCCGCTTCATCCGTATACGGCTTAATCCGCAATTCGCCTTTGAGACCTCTCGTTCCCTTGACTATACCCACGCAGAGACGATCGCTGTCTTGGCCGGACATTACGCTTATGCGTCGGCTGGCGCATCGGCAGCCGGCGCCTCAGTGCTCTCTTCTTCTTTCGGCGCGTTGGCCTCCTCTTCCGCCTTCTTCGCCTCTTCTATACGCTCCTGCGCTTTCTTGCCCGGCAAGGCCTTTTGCGGATTGTTGCCGTGTTTCCATTTATAAAGGCCTTCTTGGGTTAGAAACCGCGCGACACGGTCGGTCGGACGAGCACCGGCGCTCAGCCAATGTTTTACGCGCTCGGTTTCGAGCTTGACCCGCTCTGGACTTTCTTTCGGCAAAAGCGGATTGAATGAGCCCACTCGTTCAATGAATTTACCGTCGCGCGGCGAGCGCGAGTCGGCAATGACAATCCGGTAATAGGGCCGCTTCTTTGCACCGCCCCGCGCGAGTCTGATTTTGAGTGCCATGCGCTCTGATTTCCTTTCCTCTAAACCTTCAATTCACGTTCATCTGCTGACTGATTATTTCTTGAGTTTGCCGAAATCGGGCGGCAACGCCCCCGGCGGCAATCCCGCACCGCCCAGACCGGGCAAGCTTCCCGCCAGCCCGGGATCCGGCGCATCGCCCCCCATAAGACCGGCGAGCGGACCCTTTTTGCCCATCTTACCCATGCGCTTCATCATGTCGGACATTTGCCGGTGCATTTTGACCAATTTGTTGACGTCTTGCACCGTCATCCCCGCGCCCGCCGCAATACGGCGTTTGCGCGAGCCGTTGAGCAGCTTTGGATTGGCGCGTTCTCGAGGCGTCATAGAACCGATCAACGCCTCTTGATGAATTAATACTTTGTCGTCGAGCTCGGATTCAGCCATTTGCTTTTGCATTTTGCCGATACCCGGCAGCATGGACAGCATGCCTTGCATTCCGCCGATTTTGCGCATCTGACGCAACTGTTCGGCCAAGTCATTCAGATCAAAGGCGCCTTTGATCATCTTCTTGGCAAGCTTTTGCGCTTCTTTTTGGTCGATGGTCTCGGCGGCTTTTTCCACCAGGCTGACGACATCGCCCATCCCGAGAATGCGGTTAGCGATGCGGTCGGCGTGGAAATCTTCCAGCTCATCCAGCTTTTCGCCGACGCCCATGAGCTTGATCGGACAGCCCGTGACCGCACGCATGCTGAGCGCCGCGCCGCCACGGCCGTCGCCATCGACGCGCGTAAGAGCGATACCCGTTAATTTAATCCGTTTACGGAAGTTCTCCGCCACGTTGACAGCGTCTTGGCCGGTGAGCGAATCAACGACGAGCAGCGTCTCGTGGGGAGTCGCTGCCTTCTCGATGTCTGCGACTTCCGTCATGAGCGCTTCGTCAACGGCAAGCCGGCCGGCTGTGTCGAGCAACACCACGTCGTAACCTGAAAGACGGGAGGCCGCCATGGCGCGCTTGGCAATGTCGACCGGGTTTTGCCCCTCGATCACGGGGAGCGTATCGACCCCCGCCTGCTCTCCCAGCACTCGCAGCTGTTCTTGTGCGGCGGGCCTGCGCGTATCAAGGGACGCCATCATGACTTTCTTGTTGGCTTTTTCTTTGAGCCGCAATCCCACTTTGGCTGTGGTGGTCGTTTTGCCGGAGCCCTGCAAGCCCACCATCATGATGGCAACCGGCGGGGCGGCATTGAGATTGAGCGCATCGGTATCGCTGGCGCCTTCATCCCCTTGAAGCATGACGACCAATTCGTCATGAACGATTTTGATGACCATTTGGCCGGGCGTGACCGAGCGCAGCACCTCTTGACCGACGGCACGCTTTTTGACTTGATCGATAAACGATTTGACCACCGGCAGGGCGACATCGGCCTCAAGCAGGGCCACGCGAACTTCGCGCATCGCCTCACCAACGTCGGCTTCCGACAGGCTCGCGGACTTGCGCAAGCGGTCGAAAATGTCGCCAAGGCGGTCTGTCAGGCTGTCGAACATAAAAAGCTCACCGCAAACACCGATGGCACCAGTGGGCGAATCCTCGCTGACTGGTGGTGATCCGCTTATATGGGGACGGACCGGTTGGCGTTCAAAACGTGACGAAAACGGCGGGCACCCTAGGTCCGACTGTAATCTGAGTCAAGGTTGAGAAGGCCGGATGAAGCCGAAGTCAGCGCCGCGTCATCACTTCCGGATCGTTGTCCAAAACGAAATCGTCAAGATGGCGTTTGATGTAGCCCTCGACGTAGGGCAGCAGCGGGTCGGACTTCCACAAATGCCGGATGGCGTTGTCGCAACGTTTTAATGTGCGGCTGTTTTTGCGGTCTTTCAGCGGTTTTCGCCGGTCTTCCACGTCCTTGGGCACCGCCGCATCGGGATAAATGCCGATCGCGCTTTGCATGACCGTGACGTATTGCCCGGCGCCTAGCACTTGGAATCCGGACAGGGCCAAAGGGGCGAATCGGCCCTTGCGACTATAGAAAAACCTTGAGAAACCGCCGTTTTTAACTTCGAGATCGTGGACGTAAAGCGCCAGCATGTAACTCTGGCCCTCGGTGGCTGTGGTCACGACATCGTCCTCGGCCTGACCATTCAGCGCATTAGCCCAAGCCTCGAAGGTGGGCGCCACGATGGTGCGCAGCAATTGTTTTTGCTTGCGCTGAGCGCCCCAGCGTTTGGGTATGAACCAAGGCGATTTTCGCTTGAAATATCGATCAAACGTCGCCGGCGGAATCTTGAAAAGCTGGCTCACGCGATATGCCCCGAAGGTCTGCAGCCACCGCGGCGGCAAGACGATTCGTTTAACCTAAGCAAATTCGCACTTAATGCTTGGTTAAAACCATCGGATAAGACCTCAAACGGCTTAGACCACCGCCGGGGTCCGGTAGACCTCTTCGTCGAACTGTTTCTCCCATTTGGCAACGGTGAGCGCCACCGTGGCGTCCCCCGTAACGTTCACCGTCGTGCGCGCCATATCGAGGATGCGATCGAAGGGCAAAATAAAGCCCACGACAAGTGCCGTCTGGGTATCGGTGAAATTTACCACCTCGAGCACCGTAGCGAGCAGAAACAAAGAGGCGCTAGGAATGCCGGCAGCGCCCACCGACACGAGAGTTGCCGTTAGGCCGATCATAAAATAGTCGGCAAAAGAAAGTTCAACGCCGAAGGCCTGAGCTGCGAACAGAGCAACAATGCCGAGATAGAGCGCCGTCCCGTCCATGTTCATAGTCGCGCCCAAGGGCAACACGCTCGACGACACCGTGCGCTTGATGCCGAGATTGTCTTCAGCGCATGACATGGTGACCGGCAAAGTTGCCGAGCTTGACGCCGTCGAATAGGCGACTGCCTGAGCATCGAGAATGCCCCGAAAGAAGCGGACCAAGGGCAAGCGCAAGCCGAAGCGGACGATTCCTCCATATACAAGCACAGCGTGCGTGATGCAGGCGAGATAGACGGCAATAATTAGGTTGACCGCGCCGATGAGAGTGTCGAGACCTTGCGTGCCAGTGACCCACGCGATCAAGGCGAAGACGCCGAAGGGCGCGAGCTCCATGACCAAGTGCGTGATCTTAAGCGTGACTTCCGCCGCTGACGAAATGGCGTCACCCACAGGCTTGCCTTTATCGCCTGCCAGCAAGATGCCGACGCCGAATAAAAGCGCAAACAAGATAATCGACAGCACGTCTGCATCGGCAAGCGCAGCAGCCGGGTTTTTAGGAATATTGATCAGCATCTCAAGGATTGAAACTGATCTTTCAAACGTTTCCTGTTTGCCGCCCTCTAACTCGATTCCACGACCCGGTCCAAAGCTCGCGCCGAACATGAGACCGATCGTAATCGCCACCGCTGTCGTGGCCGTATAAAGACCAATCGCTTTAAGACCGATGGCACCGAGCTTGGCCACATCGCCCATGGCCGTAATGCCCGTCACCAACGTTGTAAATATGAGCGGAACGACCAGCATCTTGATTGAGTTGACAAAGAGTTTGCCGACATATTCGAGTGGTCCAGCCGACTCTCCCAATACCGCACCGACCAAAAGGCCTAGCACAAGTCCGCCGATGACGCGCTTCCACAACTTGATCTCGAACCACCAAGCCAGCATGGGCCGGACCCCCTATGGGTTTGATCGAAAAGGCAGAATCGCCGCAGGCCCTACCTTAAGCATCCAGCCGCGCCAGAGTCAAAGCCGCGGGTCCTGGGCGAAAAAGGCTGGCGCTTGCGGCCTGGCCACGCCATATAGGGCCCATGACCACGGTTTTCAAAAAGATGAACGGCCTCGGCAACGATTTCGTCGTGCTAGATGCACGCGCAAAGCCGATTGCGCTCACCCGCGATAGCGCGGCGCGCATTGCCGACCGCACGAACGGCATCGGTTGCGACCAAGTGATCGTGCTTGCAAAAGCTGAAGCCCCCGCCGACATTTTCATGCGCATCTTCAACAATGACGGCGGCGAAGTTGCGGCATGTGGTAATGCCACTCGTTGCGTGGCCGGTGAACTCTTTAACGAGACCGGTAAGGATAAAGTCATCGTCGAAACGAATGCGGGACTGCTGCGCTGTTACCCCGACGGCGACAATGTCACGGTCGATATAGGCGTTCCGAAATTCGATTGGCAAGACATCCCCCTCGACGAACGCATGGACACGCGTAACATCGACATCAAGTTGGGACCCATCGACGCGCCGGTTCTGTCGGGACCGAGCGCGGTGAATGTCGGAAATCCTCATTGCATTTTCTTTGTCGACGACATTGGAGCCCATGACATTCACAACATCGGTCCCCTTGTCGAGTTCCATCCGCTGTTTCCCGAACAAGCCAATGTGAGTCTCGCTCAAGTTACGGATGAAAATTCTATTCGCTTGCGTGTTTGGGAGCGCGGCGTCGGCGTCACGAAAGCTTGTGGCACCGCAGCTTGTGCCGTGGTACCTGCAGGCGTGCGCAAGAAGTTGTGCGCGCGCAACGTCACGGTCGCCCTCGACGGCGGGCCGCTCGCCATCGAATGGCGCGAGCGCGACGATCATATCCTGATGACAGGACCGACGAGCCTCGACTACGAAGGCGAGCTTGACGACGCTTTGTTGGCAGGAACGCCGGCATGACGGCGCCCCAAGATATTGACGTCATTACGTTCGGTTGCCGGCTCAACGCCTTTGAGTCCGAAGTGATGCGCAATCATGCGCGAAGCGTTGGATTGGACCGCGCGGTGATCGTGAACACCTGCGCGGTCACGGCCGAGGCCACGCGCCAAGCGCGCCAAACGATCCGGCGCGTACGGCGGAAACATCCCGACGCCCCGATCATTGTCACCGGATGCGCGGCTCAGATTGAGCCCGAGCGCTTTGCCAATATGGACGAAGTCGATCTGGTTTTGGGTAACGACGAAAAGATGCGATCTGAGTCATTCTCGCATGCACTTGTCTCATCTGACGTGCGCATGCATGTGCATGACATTATGCAAGTGACGGAAACGGCGCATCACCTTATCGATTCGTTTGAAGGCCGCGCGCGCGCCGCCGTACAAATCCAGAACGGCTGCGACCATCGTTGCACTTTTTGCATTATTCCCTACGGCCGCGGAAATTCGCGCAGCGTGCCTGCCGGCGCTGTGATCGACCAAGTGCGCCGCTTTGCCGACAATGGCCTCCACGAAGTGGTGCTCACCGGAGTCGACCTTACGGCCTACGGCCGCGACCTCCCTGGTCAACTCACTCTGGGACGACTAGTCACAAAAATTTTGCAACACGTGCCCGCACTAAAACGCTTACGGCTGTCGTCCATCGATTCCATCGAAGTCGACGACGAGTTGTTCCGGCTAATCACCGAGAACGAACGCGTCATGCCTCATCTCCATCTGTCACTCCAGTCGGGAGACAATTTGATTTTGAAGCGTATGAAGCGCCGCCATACGCGCGAAGACGCCATTGTGTTCTGCGCCGCAGTGCGTGACACACGGCCCGAAGTGACGTTTGGCGCCGATCTCATTGTCGGCTTTCCGACCGAGACCGCCGAAATGTTCGCGAACACACTTGATCTCGTTGACGAGTGCGGGCTCACCTGGCTTCACGTGTTTCCGTATTCGCCGCGGCCGGGCACGCCTGCCGCCCGCATGCCGCAAGTAAACGGCGCCGTCATCAAAGAGCGGTCGCAGCGTTTGCGCGAGGTCAGGGCTCGACGGGTCGAGGCGCATCTCGAGCACTATCGCGGCCACACAGCCGATGTTCTAATGGAAACCAACTCCCAAGGTCGACTCGCCGATTATACCAAGCTCCGTCTTGCCGAACCAGATGAGCACGCGCCCGGCAGGCTCATGGCAGTACGCGTCACTGGTCTTTCGCAAAACGAGCTCACAGGAGTACCGGCACGGTGAACGACGACCAGCGATCGGACGAGCCAAAACGCAAAGGAATGTTCGGCCGGCTCAAAGAGCGGCTGACCAAATCAAGTTCAGCGATCAAAGACGGCGTTACGGGCATCTTTACCAAGCGCAAGCTTGACGACACGACGCTTGAAGAATTGGAAGAACTCCTGATCACCGCAGACTTGGGCGTTGCCACCGCCGCCAAAATTTGCGCTCGGGTCGGCGAAGGTCGCTACGACAAAGAAATTTCACCCGACGAAGTGCGCCATGTGCTGGCTCAGGAAATCGAAACCCTCATGGCGCCGGTGGAAGCGCCATTGGCGCTCGATCCTTCGCATCGCCCTCACATCATTCTCGTCGTGGGCGTGAACGGCACGGGCAAAACCACAACCATCGGCAAGTTGGCCAAACGGTTTACCGACGATGGGCGCCGCGTCGTGTTGGCCGCAGGCGACACATTTCGAGCCGCCGCCATCGAGCAATTGCGCATTTGGGGTGAGCGGACCGGCGTGCCGGTCATCGAAAAGGACGTCGGTTCTGACGCTGCAGGTGTCGCCTTCGAAGCCGTTGAAAAAGCGCAAGAGGGCGGCGCGGACGTGGTCATGATCGATACTGCTGGCCGCTTGCAGAACAAGGCCAACTTGATGGCCGAACTTGAAAAAGTCATCCGCGTCATTAAAAAGCGCGACGAGACCGGCCCCCATTCGGTTTTGCTGGTGCTCGACGCCACCACGGGTCAGAACGCCATCAGTCAAGTCGAAGCCTTTAAAGAGGCTGCCGACATTACCGGTCTTGTCATGACCAAATTAGACGGCACTGCGCGCGGCGGCATTCTAGTAGCCCTCACGGAAAAATTCGGCTTGCCCATCCATGCGATCGGCGTCGGTGAAGCCGTGGAGGATTTGCAGCCGTTCAACGCACGCGCTTTTGCCCGCGCGCTGACCGGCGACGAGTCCAGCGGCTGGTGATGGGGAGAGTTATTTCCGTGGACAGAGCGTTGCGATACACCGTCCTGTAACGCGCCATGTCGCCTGAACTCCTCGCCACGCTTCTGGTGCTCTTTTCTGCGGTCCTGCACGCGACCGTCAACATGCTGACCAAAGCGGGCGCGGACCCGCTGGTACGCCGCACGGTGCTCGACGGCACATCAGGTCTCCTCATGACGCCCGTCGTCTTTTTCGTGCCCCTACCCGATGCCCAATTGTGGCTGTTGCTGGCGCTGTCGGTGACGATTCACATGATCTATTTCGTTTTAATGATTAACAGCTACCGGCTTGGTGACTTTTCCGTCGTTTATCCGGTGGCGCGGGGTTTGGGCCCGGTGCTTACGGCAGCAGGCGCCTTCTTGGTTTTCGATGAGCGCATGAGCGGCATTCAAGTTGGTGCACTCGTTGCAGCTTCCTTCGGCATCATGCTGTTTGCACTTGATGGTGCGCGCACGTTGTTCAGCGCGACGAAGGAACGCGCGGCTTTTCTTTATGCGGCAGGCACGGCCGTCACTATTGCGGTCACTACGGTGATCGACGCCACCGGCACCCGCTCCGCGCCTAATCCGTGGACCTTTATCGCTTGGTTCTTTGTCCTCGACGCCATCTTTCTGACGGCAGGCACCAGCCTTTGGCGCGGGCAAAGCTTCTTGCCTGCGGTCAATCAGGAGTGGCGTAGCGGCGTCGTGGCAGGACTGTTGTCGCTCATCGGCTATACGGCATTTCTTCTGGCGCTGCGCTTTTCGTCGGTTGCAGAGCTCGCGGCCTTACGGGAAACAAGCATTCTTTTCGCAGCCCTTTTTGGTACGCTTCTCCTGAATGAGCGCTTCGGCGCCCAAAGGCTCGTTGGCGCAATCGTGATCACCGTGGGCGTTGTTGTGCTGCGCGCCGTCTGATCCGGGCATCTGTTCCGGCTTATGTTAGGTATTAGGAAAGAAAGACCGGACAGAATGGCCAACGTGACCGCTCCACCTGCAAATCCACTATTCCGCATCGGCGTCGATATGGGCCCGTTGCTGATCTTTTTCGTGACCTATCTGTTCACCGATATCTTCGTCGCGACAGGAGCAATCATGGTGGCCACGGTCATTGCCGTGCTGATCGGCTATGTGGGCGAAAAACGGATTGCCCGCATGCCTCTTATTAGCGGTATTTTGCTGATGGTCTTCGGCGGCATGACGTTGATGCTCCAAGACATTAGATTTCTCTACGTCAAGCCCACAATCGTCTACCTGCTCTTTGCCTCAATTCTATTCGTAGGCTTGCTTACGGGACGTCCTCTCCTGAAATTCTTGCTTCAAGAAGCTTTTGATCTCACGGAAGAGGGTTGGTCGAAGCTTACGTGGCGATGGACAGGGTGCTTTGTTTTGCTGGCTGGCTTGAACGAAATCGTATGGCGGAACTTCTCGCAAGACTTCTGGGTCAGCTACAAGGTCTTCGGTGTTCTAATACTGATTGCTATTTTCACGTCTTCCCAAATACCCATGTTGACCAAACACACCATTGTTGATGAGACCACTGAACCTTCTGACCCTGCGAAACCTGCCGAAGAGCCAAGTCCGCCTCAATAGTTTACAAATTCACAGACCTTGCTGCTCGTCCCGGCCGGTTTGCCCTTCCGGGTTGCCGAACGGTGCAAACACATCGCGCCCGCGCGACTCTTGAAAGTGACCGAGCGCCCACGTCACGCTTGGAAACGCAAGGTCGTTGCGTGGGATATCGCCCCAGGCAAATAAGTCGACCTCCGCACTTTCAGGTCCTGCTGCAAATTCGGGAGCGGGAAGTTCTGCGCGATAGATGAGTTGGATCTGACTAATGTGCGGAATGCTGTATACGGCCAAGAGCGCATTGATTTTAATCTTGGCGCACGCTTCTTCCTGAGCCTCTCTCATGGCCCCGGCTTCTGGTGTCTCATGCTCTTCGAGGTATCCCGCCGGCAGTGTCCAATAGCCTATGCGCGGCTCAATTGAGCGGCGGCACAACAATACTTGATCCCGCCACGTGACCACGGAACCGACGACGACTTTCGGATTTTGGTAGTGAATCCAGCCGCAAGACTCGCAGACAAGTCTCTCCCGCGAATCTTCGTCAGGAATTCTGAAACTGAATTTTGGAGTGTCCGTAGGCATGATTTTCGACCTTAGACCGTGATCAGACTGATTTTACATTGCAGTGATAATTCGTCTAGCGCACATAGAATCTTGAAAACTCGGCCAAATTCAAAAAGCATCCCGCCCCAAGAGCGCGCTCCGGTCAAGAGTTCCAAGATCAAATTATCGCACTCGCTATATATCAATTGATGTGTAAATAACTTGAACAGGTCATCGATGACTTGGTAATAAACAATCCACTCACAAATTCGTACGTACGTTGATTATTCGCATGCGTACTTGTATGTTCTCCCACCGTTTGCTACGGGTAGCCTCAGTTCCAACCAAGTCCACGACATTTTGAAGGACCAACAAATGGCAAAATTCGATCTCAACAAATCGCCTGGTCACCTGCTTCGCCGCGCACAGCAATATTCATTCGATCAATACGCCAAAGAGGTTGGGTCCGACGGCCTGACGCCTCGCCAATTCGCCGTGTTGCACACGGTGTCTCAGAATGAGGGCTGCAGCCAAACGGATTTGGTAAGGCTGACCGGTATCGACCGCAGCACGCTTGCCGACATGATTAGCCGCATGCTGAAAAAACGACTGCTCGCCCGCCAGCGAACGAAAAGCGATGCGCGGGCAAATTCCGTCAAGCTCACGTCCACCGGACGCAGCGCCATGAACAAAGCTCGAGCAAAAGTCATGAAAGCGGATGCGGCCCTGCTAAAAGCCGTACCGGGCGCTCAACGCTCAGGCTTTTTGCGCACACTGAGAACAGTGTCGGACGCCATCGACGACGAACTGGAGGCGGCATCCACTGCCGCGCGCAAGCGGCCCACGACTAAGCGCAAAACAAAACGCAAGACAAAGAGAAAAGCCAAGCGAAAGACGACGCGGCGGCGGTAAAAACACTGTTCTAATGGCAAAATCAAACCCCGCCGGGAAACCTGCGGGGTTCTTGCTGTCCAAGGCCGATTTGTGAGCTAGGTAAAGGCTAGACCGTTACATCGAGGCGTGAACCAGGTCGTTCATAACTCTCGGCCCGCGCGGCAATAGGTGCTTCTCGTCGGCCGACACCGTCCGATCGTTCTTGTTCTCGCCGATCTTCGGCCGCGGCGCGATCGGCGTCCCGGTCATCCCGTTCGGCGCGAATTACCGCTTCGTCTTCAGAGCGGTTGCGCACCTCGACCCGATCAACCGGGTCGTCCCGGGGTGGCGGTGCATCTTCGGTGCGCTCGGTACGCGTGGCTGCCTGATCTTCGCGCGCGGCCCGCTGTTGAGCGGCCCGATCGGTCGCACCGGGCCCAAGGCGGTTGGCTTGCGCTGAGATCAACGACGCTTGCGAAAGAATCTCCATACATCCTCAACATTTTACGAAGGAGAGGCGGGCGCGCTTCTGCGCGGCGACTTCACCGATATGACGGACGCCAGTATCTCTTAGCGCCGTTAGGATCGCGTAAAGGAATGAGGTTAACGGGCGGCCCTACTTAACGCTGGTAGGAGCTCTTTTTCCACGTTTTCCGCAGTTAGTGGACCTATATGCTTCATCACAATGCGGCCCTCGCCGTCTAGCACGAACGTTTCGGGCACCCCGGTGAGCCCCCAATCGATCCCAACTCGACCCGCTTCGTCTACCCCTATCCGCTCGAACGGGTCTCCGAGATCGTCTAGAAAAACCTGGGCCTTGCCCAAATCGTCTTTGTAATTGATACCGATCAGCCTGACGTCGTCGCGCGCGGCCAAAGCCATCAACAGGGGATGCTCGATTTTGCAGGGCCCACACCAAGATGCCCAAAAATTGACAATTGAGGCGCCGCCCAGTTTTAGATCCTGATCACTGAGGCCCGCCTCAGTTAAATCCGTCGCATCCGGTGCAAGACTGGGAATGTCGAACGGTCTGATTTCGGTACCGATCAAAACCGAGGGCACATCGCCCAAGTCGTCGCGCTGCAGGGCGGCATAGAAAACGCCGGCCAAACCCAAGAACAGAACAACCGGAACTAAGAAAAGAAGGCGCCGGCGCATTTCACGAGCTCGCTTCCGCTTGCCCTGAGGGTGGCATGTCCTCTTCCGTCTCACCCGATTCAAGCGCCGCCAACATCGCCTTTTGTTTGCGGTAGGTTCGTATGCTGACGACGGCAATTCCGGCCAGGACTGCTAACGAAATCAAAAACGATGGCCAAACGAATTTGGCGTAACCGCCCATGGAAAGAAATTCGTTCATGGCGCATGCACGTCGTTAGGCCGCGGCGCGGGTCATTTGAAGATTGCGCACGCGGCGTTTCATGATTTCCGTTCGCATCCGCACCAATTGAAGCGCGATAAATAAAATTGTGTAAGCCACCGTCATGATCAGCAGGGGCGTCAAGATCGTCCAATGAATAGAAGGCGCCCCGATTCTCGAAATGCTTGCGGGCTGGTGTAACGTGTTCCACCAATCGACTGAAAATTTTACGATGGGCACGTTGATGAACCCAACGATGGCCAGGATCGCTGCTGCACGCCCCGCCTTTTGCGGATCCTCTAGGGTTTCCCACAAAGCGATGTAGCCCAAATAAATAAAAAACAGGACGAGGAAGGACGTGAGCCTTGCATCCCACACCCAGAACGTGCCCCACATGGGCTGGCCCCAGAGCATGCCGGTGACAAGTGCGCACAAAGTAAAGGCCGCACCCAAAGGCGCCGCGGCTTTGGCGGCCACGTCAGCTAACACATGACGCCAAATGAGCGACACGACACTCGCGGCTGCAATGAACGAGTAGCAGAACATGCTCATCCAAGCGGCGGGCACATGTACAAACATAATGCGGACTGTGTCACCTTGCTGGTAGTCCGGTGGCGCGAAGATTAAGCCCCAAATGACGCCAACCGCGAGCAGCACAGCGGCAAGTCCGCCGACCCACGGGAGAAGCGGCCCGCTAAAGGCCATAAAGCGATGGGGATTCGCAAGCGACCACATGGTTCAGACTTATACGTTCCACTGATTCGCCGCAAGGCACAGCTTGACGCAATCACTCATGACACGTTCAATCTGAGGGCGGCCGCGGCAGCAATCGGCCCCATCGCAACGCCCACGAGAGAGGCTGCCGCGAGCAATAGCAGATTGGGCTCGAGCAAATTGAATGCGCTTCCAACCTCGGCCGCGCGCACCGCATCGACGGCGCCAATAGCAAAGATCAACACCGGGCCAAAGAGCGGCAAAACTAGAAGCGCCGTCAAAAGCCCCCCGCGCCGCACGCCGACGGTGAGGGCAGCGCCAATGGCGCCGACGAATGTCAGTCCCGGAGTTCCTAAAACGAGCGTCGCCGCCACCATGACAAGGGCCGACGTTTCGAGATTGAGCAACAAGGCCAAAAGTGGGGACACAATGATGAGCGGCAGTACGTTGCTCAGCCAATGAGCAAAGCCCTTGGCAAGAACGATCGCTTCCAGCGGCAACGTCGACAGCGTCATCACATCTAGACTGCCGTCCTCAAAGTCCGCCTGAAACAATCGGTCAAGCGTCAGCATCGACGCCAACACAAACGCGACCCACAATACGCCCGGTGCAATTTTTGTCAGGAGTGCAAGTTCAGGCCCCAGCCCAAACGGTATCATCGTGACGACGACGGCAAAAAAGACTACTGCCTGCACAGGGGTAGCGCCCTGGCGTGCGGCGATCCGCAACTCGCGGCGCACCAGTGGCATGAAAATGCCAGTAGATTTTTGTCTACTGCTCATGACGCGACGCCAAATTGGCTCGATGACAAATCAAGCGATCGCGCGCCTGCGAGCTTAAGCGCATCGTGGGTTGCGACGACAAGAAGACCTCCGGACTCACAATGGGCCGCCATAAGCGAATTAAGCTTTTCAAGCGCATTTGCATCGAGGGCCGCGGTGGGCTCGTCCAGCAGCCAAAGTGGGCGCTTCGATACGACCAAGCGTGCCAGTGAAACGCGGCGGCGCTGCCCGGCGGACAGAAACTGAGCCGGCAAATCCGCGACGTTGCCGAGACCGAATGCGTCAAGCGCCCGTTCCAAAGCAGAGAACGAACCATCGGCGCCCAGGAGCGCCGACCAAAAGCTCAAATTTTCCCGAACGGAAAGTACGGATTTGACACCATCCGCATGGCCGACATAGTGGACCTGGTCAAGATTGACGCCCCCTTCGTCTACGATTTGCCTGCCGGTCAAACCAAGTTTGCCGTGGGAAAGGGTCGCAAGGCCGGCGATCAGTCTCAGCAAAGTCGATTTGCCGGCACCGTTGGGCCCGCGAACAACAAGGGGCGTCGCAGCATCACAAGTAAATGACAAGCGATCCAAAACAAGACGGCCGCCGCGGATGCAGCTCACCTTATCTGCCGTCAGTCTTAAATCCTGAAATGTCACGCGGCCCGGCGCTCCCACGCACAAATGCCGCATTGTGCCGCCCCAAAGCGGTCCGCTCGCGGACTAAATAAAATTGACATAGAGCCGTTTCATTCTAACAACCGGTCCCGCCAAGGCCTTAGCTGCATTGAAATAAGAATCAACGCGAGTTTCCCACCTTTGGGCGATTCTGTCATAATTGCCTGTTCCGCACCCGACACTCTTTCCATTTGCCGCACTTGCCGATAAAACTCCAGCCATCCCCGGGCGTCGATACGGGACCGGTGAACGCGCCAGCCACAACCACCCCGACGAGACGCCAATGGACCGCAAAGCATTCCTATCGTCCGCGAGCGGCGCCAAGGCGAAGAGCTGACGTTCCACATGTGAAAGGAAACAATTCTCGTGACCACGCTTGGCCTTAACAGCTACAAGACCCGCCGCAAGTTCAAAGTGGGTGTCAAAAGCTATGATTATTACAGTTTGAAGGCGCTGGAAAAGCAGCGGGGATTCGCGCGCATCGCACGCTTGCCTTTTTCGCTCAAGGTCCTGTTGGAGAATTTGTTACGCCATGAAGACGGGCGCAGCGTGACCAGGGACGACATTAAAGCGGTATCCGATTGGCTCAAAAAGAAATCGAGCAAGGAGGAAATCGCCTATCGCCCAGCGCGCGTTTTGATGCAGGACTTTACCGGCGTACCCGCCGTGGTCGACCTTGCCGCTATGCGCGACGCAATGGCGGACCTGGGAGGCGACGCCGAACAAATTAACCCCTTGGCACCTGTGGACTTGGTGATCGACCACTCGGTCATGGTCGATTATTTCGGCACAAAGGATTCGTTTAAGAAAAACGTCGCCAATGAATACAAGCGCAACGGCGAGCGTTACGCCTTTTTGCGTTGGGGCGCGGAGGCTTTTGACAATTTCCGCGTCGTGCCGCCGGGCACAGGCATTTGCCATCAAGTCAATTTGGAATATTTGTGCAAGACCATTTGGTCGGCAAAGGTCAAAACCGATAAGGGGACGATCAACTTGGCCTACCCCGACACGCTTGTCGGAACCGACAGCCACACCACCATGGTCAACGGCTTAGCGGTCTTGGGCTGGGGCGTCGGCGGCATCGAAGCGGAGGCGGCCATGCTCGGCCAGCCGATTTCCATGCTCATACCAGAGGTTATTGGCTTCAAAATGACCGGCCAGCTGAGCGACGGCGTGACGGCAACCGATATGGTGCTCACAGTTACCGAAATGCTGCGCAATAGAGGTGTCGTCGGAAAGTTTGTCGAATTCTACGGCCCGGGCCTCGACAATTTGTCATTAGAAGATCGGGCGACCGTCGCCAACATGGCGCCTGAATATGGCGCGACGTGCGGCTTCTTCCCCATCGACAACGAAACCCTCGCCTACCTTAAAGCCACCGGCCGCGGCAAAGCTCAAGTCGATATGGTCGAGAAGTATGCCAAATCGCAAGGCATGTTCCGCACTGCCCGCACGCCCGATCCTCTGTTCACCGATTCGCTCCACTTAGATTTGACGACGGTCGAGCCAAGCCTCGCGGGGCCCAAGCGCCCGCAAGATCGAATTGCGTTGGAACAAGCCGCAAAGAAATTTGCCGGCGCGCTCAAGGACGAATTTAGAAAAGGCGGCGACAAAACAAAAAACGTGAAGGTCACAGGCAGGGATTTCACTCTAGATCACGGCGACGTTGTGATCGCCGCCATTACCAGTTGCACCAATACGTCTAATCCCAGCGTGATGATTGGCGCCGGGTTGGTCGCGCGCAATGCGCTGAGGCGCGGGTTGAATGTGCAACCTTGGGTCAAAACCTCATTTGCGCCTGGCTCGCAAGTCGTCACGGATTATTTGAAAGAGTCAGGCTTGCAAAAAGAATTGAACAAGCTCGGCTTCGATTTGGTCGGCTACGGCTGCACCACATGTATCGGTAATTCCGGTCCGCTGCCGCCCGAAATTTCAGAAGCCATTCAGAAGAACGACCTCGTCGCGACGTCGGTTCTTTCCGGCAACCGAAACTTTGAAGGCCGGGTCAACCCGGACGTCAAGGCAAACTACTTGGCTTCACCTCCGCTCGTCGTCGCCTACGCCCTTGTGGGGTCGATGAATATCAATATAACCCGCGATCCCATCGGGCACGACAGACAAGGCGAGCCGGTCTATCTCAAGGACATTTGGCCGACGTCAAAGGAGATCGCCACTATCGCCCGATCGGTCGTGAAGCCGCGCATGTTCCGCGAGCGCTATGCGGACGTATTCAAAGGCGATAGCCAGTGGCGCAAAATCAAGTTTACGGGTGGACTCACTTACGACTGGAGCGATCAATCGACCTACGTACAAAACCCGCCCTATTTCGACGGGATGAAGCCGAAACCCGCACCGGTCGGTGACATTGTCGACGCCCGCGTACTCGGTCTGTTCGGCGATTCCATCACAACCGACCACATCAGCCCGGCCGGCGCCATCAAACGAGACGGGCCCGCAGGCGACTATCTCTTAGACAACAATGTCGAAGTGTTAGATTTCAATTCGTTCGGATCGCGGCGCGGTAATCACGAAGTCATGATGCGCGGAACATTTGCAAACATCCGTATCAAGAATGAAATGGTCCCCGGCGTCGAGGGAGGTGTTACCGTGCATCATCCGAGCGGAGAACAAATGGCGATCTACGATGCCGCAATGCGTTACCAAGCAGACGATGTGCAACTTGTCGTGTTCGCCGGGAAAGAATACGGCACTGGTTCGTCACGCGACTGGGCCGCAAAGGGCACAAGACTTTTGGGCGTGCGCGCGGTAATCGCCGAATCATTCGAACGCATTCACCGCTCCAATCTTATCGGCATGGGTGTTCTACCGTTACAATTTCAGCCGGGAACAAATCGAAAAACACTAAACCTTACCGGTGCAGAGACAGTCTCTATTAAGGGTTTGGAAAGTTCCCTTAATCCCGGCGCAACATTGACCGCCTCTGTTCGTTCAACAAGTGGTGAAACGAAAAGTGTTGCCTTGCTAACTCGAATCGATACGGTCGACGAGCTCGACTACTTCAACAACGGTGGAATCCTGCATTATGTGCTGCGTAATTTGTTGAGCGCGGCGTGATGAAAACGCAAGCGATAACCTGGCATTAAGGAAGATCGCGCTCGTTTCACCGGATCGTGACTCGCAATCTGGGGCCTCCTGAGTATGTTGGGCCCATGTCCCATCGACCCCCGCGCCCCATGACCAGACGCGCCTTCGGCGCTCTGACTCTCGCAAGTGCTGCTACTTTGAGCGGCGTGCGCACACAGGCGCAAATCTCGGTTGGGGATCCCATTGTTGTTGAACTGTTCACAAGTCAGGGATGTTCATCTTGCCCACCGGCCGACGAATTGTTACTTGAACTTGCTGAACGCGATGATGTGATCGCACTTTCCATGCCCGTTGATTATTGGGACAATTTAGGTTGGCGCGACACCTTTGCCGCCGCGGAGCATACCGACCGGCAGCGCGGATACGCGCAACGGCTTCCCAACCGTCGGCTTTACACTCCGCAAATGGTCGTCAACGGCCGTTTCGATGTGGTGGGCAGCCGGCGCGACGAAGTTTATGAAACAATCGAACGCCTGTCGGAAGAGACCAGCGCCCAGGTCAACATTAATGTCGTCAATTTGGGCGACCGGTTTACGGTGCGCATTGCCGAAGCGCCAGTCGATCTTAGTGAGGTTCGTGCGAGCGTCTGGATGATCCCTTATCATAAGGGGCCGCTTCCGGTGTCCATCGAGCGGGGCGAGAATCGCGGGCGAACGATCTCATATTCAAACGTGGTCAACGGCATTCGCAAGATCGGCGACTATTGGGGCACAATGACAGCGCTGTTCCATTCCCTCGAAGACCTGCAGGACAAAAAGGTCGACGGCTGCGTGATCGTGGTTCAGGAAGACGACAATGGGCCGATCTTGGCGGCCCGGCGCATGCTGCTCTCCCCGACCAGCTAGAGTGTTTCCAGGAGTGAGGCTCTTGGGCCGAACAGGCACCGGTTTTTCGTCCGGAAACACGACTAATCAAGAAATTTGAGCCCGGCTTTGATTTGATCAAATTCGAACAGGCGCTAACCCAGCCCCTATCCCAATCCTTTTTCCAGCAAAGCGGCCAGGCGCCGACCGAAGTCGACCGGCTCCTTCACGGTTGCTCCTTCGATGATGCGCGCCTGATCGAGCAGAAGATGGGCGGCGTCTTCCAATTCAGGTGAAACCCCGTCGGCTTGGGCTTTTGCGGCCAAGCGGCGGATGAGCCCATGGTCGGCGTTTATTTCAAGAATACGGCTGGCAAGCGGATCGGCCTGGCCGTCGGCCGCACCCTGCTGCGCCATGATTCGTTCCATATAGTCATCAAGTGCACCTTCGGCCGCCACCAAGCAGACGGCACTTTCGGTCAGCCGGTCCGAACGGCGTACGTCGGCGATGCCATCGCCCAGCGTTTGTTTGAACAGCGCGATCAAGGTTCCCAACGCCGCATCGTTGGGCGCGTCGTCCTTCTTTTCATCTTCTTCGCCGGTTTTGGCGATTGCGTCGAGTTCGGCCGCGCCCTTGGTGACTGATTGAAACGGTTTACCGTCAAAGCCTTGCGCCACGCTCACCCAAAAAGCGTCCACCGGATCGCTCAAGAGCAACACTTCAATGCCTCTTGCCCGATAGCCTTCGAGCTGAGGGCTCTGGCTGACGGTCGCCGGGTCGTCGCTATGAATGTAATAGATCGCCGTTTGGTTCGGCACCATGTCGGCCACATAGTCTTTGAGCGTGCGCCAGTCCGCGCCTTTCGTGGACTTGAAGCGCGCCAAGTCCAACAACTCGTCGCGGCGTTCGGGCGCCTCGTAGATGCCTTCCTTGAGGACCGGCCCGAACGTTTCCCAAAACGTTAGATAGCCGTCCTTGTCTTTGTCGGCTTTCTTCGTAAGTTCGGAAAAAACCCGCTTGGTGATGGCGTTCCGGATACTCGCCAAAATCGGATTGTTCTGCAGCATCTCGCGGCTGATATTGAGCGGCATATCTTCCGAATCAATAATGCCGCGCACAAACCTCAGATAGCCGGGCAGCAGCTCTGCCTCGTCGGTAATGAACACGCGCTTTACATAAAGTTTGACGCGTGTCTCTCGCTTGGGATCGAACAGATCCATGGGCCGCGCCGTCGGCACGAACAACAGAACATTGTATTCGTGGCGCCCTTCCGCCCTGTAGTGAACGGTCAGCCACGGCTCGTCAAAGACATGCCCGACATGGTGGTAGAACTCTTTGTATTGATCTTCGGTTATCTCAGACTTTGGCCTTGTCCATAGAGCGCCGACGGCGTTGACCGGCTCGCTGGCCGCGTCGTCCTTCTTGTCGCCGTCGCGAAGCAAAACCGGGATGGCAATGTGGTCGGAATAAGATTTGACAATTTGCCGCAGGCGGAAGTCTTCGAGAAATTCGTCTTCGTCTTTTTTCAAGTGAAGCGTGACAACAGTGCCGCGCCCGTCAAGTAAACCCTCCGTGCTGGCCGCCTCGCTGATTTCAAATGAGCCCGTGCCGTCGGATTGCCAGAGCAATACCTCGTCGGAAGGCGTCTTGCGGGTTGTCACCTCGACGTTTTCCGCCACCATAAACGCCGAGTAAAAGCCAACGCCAAATTGTCCGATCAATTGCGAGTCTTGGGCCGTATCGCCCGAGAGCTGCTCGACAAAGTTACTGGTACCGGAGCGAGCAATGGTGCCTAGATTGTCGATCAAGTCTTGGCGGTCCATGCCAATGCCGTTGTCGGCAATTTCAATGTGACGCTGCAATTTGTCGATGCGAATTTCAATTCGGAAATTTGGTTCGCTATCAACGAGAGACGGGTCCGTTAGGGCGAGATAACGCAGTTTATCGCAAGCATCCGAGGCGTTAGAGATGAGCTCGCGCAGAAATACGTCTTTTTCGGAATAGACCGAATGCACCATGAGCTGCAAAAGTTTGGAGACTTCCGCTTGAAAATCGTGAGTCTCGCTTGTTTTTGGTTCAGCACTTTCAGTCGACGACATGGCGCAAGGCCTCATTCATAAAACAATGTTTGGAGCTGGGTTTTAAGTAAGAAAGCGAGGGGCAGGGTTCAAGACTTGATCAAAACAAGAGTGCAGCGATCGACTATGGGTTCGGGACTTCCGGTTCGGCGTCAAGTTCGGCCTCGCCGGCGTCCGTCTCTTCCTCGAGTGGTTCCAGCAAAGAATCGAGGGTTTTGGTAATTTGACTGAATTTGAATTCCGCAAGCCCAAAGGCCCAGCCATCGGTCCGGGAGTTAATCTGCGTGGCCAACTCTTGCGCTTGCGCCATCAGGTCTTCTCGCGATGGTTCAGCCGGCAGATCCTTTTCCGCCCCGTCGTCATTAGGGGCGCTAACCACTATTGGCGGATCCACCGCATCCGCCATGAAGCTGACCCAATATTCTTCCTCCACCTTGATCAACTCTAGATCCAAGACCAAACCATTGAACAGGCGATAGGTCGCGCGCGCCGCATCAGCGAATTCAACCTCCGCAATCGGTTTGACATCTGCGATGGTAAGACCGGCCACCGCGTAGGCGGTCGTGTTAAGATTAAACGCAGCTTTGGGCGTGCGCCCTTCGGGAACAAAGCCCAGCGCGAAATCTGGCGACTCGTTACTCTCGCGATCGAGCAAATAAGCGGGGCCTTCGAGGGGGGTCACGGAAACTGATTGAATATCGTCGCGCGCGACGTCAAACAGACTGGTCTCGATCCAATCGGTTTGATCGGATTGCACTTCGAGGATGCTCCGTGCCAGATACGTCTGATTGTCCTCGGGCAAACGCACGTAATATGTGTTGGGCGTGGAGCCACTGCCGCGATTCTGCGAATTGCCGACTAGCACCCTCGCCAACACTTCGTCGGCGTCGCTATATAGGCCAATCAATACGGCATCGCCGCCTTCAGTTGGGCTCTTGAGTCCAATCGCCTCATGCATTTCCGGACGGGCAGTTTTGGATTCGGTAATCTCAAGACCCGCGAGACCTTGAATGGTCAACCGTAGCGGCGACAAAGCCGGACGATAGCCGCCTTTGCTCGGCAATGACCAGGTGCCATCATCGGCACGCGCAACATCGAACAATTCGTCTTTAGTTTCGATCGAAATACGCGCGACATCATTGACTTGGGTTTCCAAGTCGGGAAACAGAGCACGCCGCTCGAAATCCGACGAACGGTCGGCATTTTCGATGCCAATAATGTAAGCGGCCGCCAGCACTGCTATGAGCGTGACGGCACCTAAAATCGTGAACGATTTCGGAGGAAGGGTTCTCGCGGCAGCCATTCAGCTTCTCCGTGCCGCGGCCCGGCAGCGCTGGCGTGAATAGGCCAAGACGACAGCGAGCAACGCAATCAGGATCGGCATGAGCGCAATGTTGGCAAACTTTACCTGTGTCTCGAGTACCTCAATATCGGCGCGCAAATCCCGCTGCACCCGCCTCAACTCTTGCCGCGTTTGCAGCAACTGGACTTGAAAGCGGTCGATTTCTTCTTCCTCTTCCGCTGTCAACACCGCAACGGGGAGGCTTTCAGTCGCGCCTTCGCCCCCTTGGGCTTGAAATTCGGCGAGGCGCCGTTCGGTTTCGGCGAGCTCGGCTTCCAGTCGCTGTTGTTCGGCCAGAAATTTCGCCTCTGCTTGACGGCGCAGCTGGTCGACGGCGGTGAGTGGCCGGTCGTCGCGGGCACGGCTTCGCAAACTTATGAGATCGTTCGATCCCATTAGATTTTCCACCGCGTTGGTAATGAACGTCGCATTGTCTGCCGTTGGAATCACAACACGCTGACCGAGGAAGTTCTGCTCGCGCACCCAAAACTTGTCGTCAAAGATATCCGTATCGGCGACCACGATAATGTTTCCCGGTTCAGCCGACTTTGCCAGGTGAGTGTCTGGAAGAGCGATCTCTTCCACGGCGTCTTCTTCGACCTCTTCAACTTCGGCATCTACCGCTTCGGAAACTTCATCCGTGCCGTCGTCTTCGTCGATCGCGGCAACATCCACTTCGTTATCCAGTTCTCCGAGGTTCTCTTCGTCGAGACCGAGTCCGTCAATATCCAAGTCCGCCTCGTCTGTCTCTTCCGGCGGAGGACCATCCGGAAACGCTGTTTCGACGGTACCGGAAAGACGGGCGGCGATGACATAGGTCTCGCCCGTCGGCGCGAACGATGTGATCAAGTTGTCCGGATTGAAGCTCATCGCCACCGCTCCGGCATCGATCAGCATGGCTTCCGAAGTCGACTGAATAAGCGGTTGGAATTTGAGCGCGCTATCGTCGCGCGGTACGAAACCGCCCACGGCGCCTAAATTCATATTATTGATGTTCGCCGTGACCAAATCGTCTTGACTGACATCTTCGCGATTGAGGCCGAGCCATACGACATAATCCGTCACGGGTCGCCCGCCGGGCACGCCGCTTTGCACACGAAGCGCGCGCGCAAGGTCGCCAACGACCATCGTATCGTCAAATTCCACGCCCCATTTCTCGAATAACGGCTCAAGATTCGAGGATTGCGGCAGACCGGACGGTTGAGGTCCCATGGGACCCATGCCGCCGCCGGCGGCCTGCGCCACTTCCGATAACGGGTCCACAAAGACAAGCGCGCGGCCACCGCCAAGCACGAATTGATCAATCGCATAGAGCGTCGATGGGGACAGTGCCGTCGGATGCACGATCATCAAGACTTCGATGTCTTCTGAAATTTCGCTCAGTTCCGGGTCCATGTTTTGAACGTCAAACGTATCGACCAACTGATCATAGACAATGAACGGGCGAGACTGACCTTGCATCGCTGCCATCGGCCCGCCAAGGCCCGTGTCGAGAGGTAAACTGCTCAGTATGCCGAGTTTCGGTTTTTCGCCCTGGCCGAGCTTGAACACTAGTTCAGTCAAATCATATTCAAGAAACGGTTCGCGCTCCTGAGCGAAGAAAGGAATGACTTCGCGCCCGTCGACGGAGTTTGTTCCCGCTAATCCCATATAAAGGCTCTCGCCTGAATCGAGTGGCACCGCGGTGATGCCCAACGCCACAGCGATATCTTCCTGTTCTGTGAAGGGTGCGGGATTGATAATCTCGAGTCTTATTCTTCCGCCGGCGCGCGAGGCATAATTGCGCAACAGATCGCGAATGCGATTGCCGTAAACGCGAATTTGCGGAAACTGATTTGCCAATTCCTCGGAAAAGAAGAACCGCAACGTGACCGGCTCATCAAGCGCCTGCAATATGTTGTCCGTGCCTTGACTCAACGTGTATTGACCAGTCTCGGTCAAATCCAGTTGCACGCTTCGGAAAAAGTACCCGGCAATAATATTGGCGCATAGAAACAGAATGATGGCCAACAGAATTGAAATAGTTCCGAATGTTGTGCGGCTCATAGACGGCATGTCAGTTGCTCTCAGGCGGCTTTGCGCGTTTCGATCACTACCTTGTTGATGTAGAGCCACAAGCCAATGAGGGAAACGAAGTAGACGAGGTCACGCAAATCAATGACGCCTTTTTGAATGGCCTCAAAATGGGTTAGGAAACTGAAGGACGCGACGGCGCTCATCAGAAATTGTGGTGCCCAAGGCTGAAAGAAATCCAAGACCAGCGGCAAGCCGCTCAGCATGAACAAGAAACACACCACTACGCTGATGACAAAGGCGATCACTTGATTTTTGGTCATGCCGGAAATCGCGGACCCGATGGCAAGATAAGCTCCGGCCATAAGGAAACTTCCAATATAGGACGCGATGATCACACCGTTATCCGGATCTCCCAATATATTGACGGTCATCCAAATAGGAAATGTAACGAAGAGAGCGATGCCGGTGAATATCCAAGCCGCCAAAAATTTACCTAGCACAACCGACCAAAGGGGAATCGGTAGGGTCATGATCAGCTCGATCGTGCCGCTCTTGCGCTCTTCCGCCCACAGTCTCATCGAAATCGCGGGGATCAAGAAAAGATAAAGCCAGGGGTGAAAGAAAAAGAACAACTGTAAATCCGCGCGACCTGCGCGAAAAAAATCGGACACGTAAAATGTGAATATGCCCGTCGAAAACAAAAACACGACAATAAAGACGTAGGCCAGCGGCGTCGCAAAGTAGCTGACGAGTTCACGGCGAAAGACTGCCAAGGTTTGATTCATGGCTGTGGTGCCTCTTGGCTCGTGCCCGCGGCATCTGGCGTTTGATCGATGGCCGCCGGACCCGCATCGGCCGTGGTGCATTGGCGAAAGACTTCGTCGAGCCTGCCTCCTTCTGCAACAAGGGCGCGCACATCCCAACCTTTGTTCGACACCAACGCGCTAACGCTTTCAATGATGCGCTGCCCCGGCTTGGTGAACAGCGTAAACGCAAGCACGCCTTCCGCGAGCGTTACTTCCCTAATCTCGTCAACTGCATCCAGCGCGCCGAACGCCTGGCGCGCGGGCGTCGCATGATAGGGCCCCACGTGAACCGTGACAGCGTTGTGATAGCGCGAGCGAGATTCTAATTCTCCGGGTGTTCCGTCGGCGACAATCTGTCCCTGGTCGATAATCATGGCGCGCGAACACACTGCGTCTACTTCTTCCAAAATGTGCGTGGAGATAATGATCGCTTTATCTTGCGACATCGCGGCGATCAGCCGGCGCACGGCAAACTTTTGATTGGGATCGAGACCGTCGGTCGGCTCGTCCATAATCAGCACAGGCGGATCGTGAAAGATCGCTTGCGCCAATCCAACCCGGCGCTTGAAGCCTTTAGATAGCGTGTCGATCGGCTGATCGAGCACGGACTCGAGCTGCGTGCGCACCACCGCCTGGGATAAAGCCGCCTGTTTCTTTTCGCCGCTATAGCCTCGCACCTCGGCGACGAAATCGAGAAACTGTCGCGCAGTCATGTCGCCATAGGCGGGCGCGCCTTCCGGCAAATAGCCCATTACGATTTGCGCGCCGATCGGGTCGGTCGCAATATCGTGGCCGCAAACGGAAACCGATCCGGCGGTCGGGGCCAAAAAGCCGGTGATCATCTTCATAGTGGTCGATTTGCCGGCGCCGTTGGGACCGAGAAAGCCCAGCACTTCTCCCTTGTCCACGGAAAAACTAACGCCTGCCACAGCCGTATTCGAGTCAAACTTCTTGACGAGGCCGTCGATTTTGATCATCGGCTGGGACATGGATCTCGCTTGTTCGTGTTATCCGAAGGAGCGTTATGGCAGAACTTTGTTGGAGGCGTCTTTGTCGACCAAAGGAAATAGTCGAATGGCGCGTGAGGTTCAAGTACCCTCAGGCCGGTGCGCCGCTTCCTATTAGATGATCTCGGCCAAGGGTCGTGACATGATCGGCCCTTAGATCAAGCTGGCCGGCACAAATCAAATGACCGCCAACACCGCGCATGGGGACGCAAAAGCCGGAACTCTGGCCTATGTCCCACCGACCGTCTTCACCATCACCATGGGCGTGATCGGTCTGGGGCTCGCCTGGCGGACGGCAGCACAAGTTTTGGGCTTGACCCCGCTGATCGGCGAAACGGTGATTGGCGTCGGGTGTGTGGTCTTTTTGTTCAGCGCCGCAGCCTATGGGGCCAAGACTGTGCTCCATCGCTCGTCCGTTGCGGCTGACTTTGATCATCCGGTGATATCAAACTTCACGGCCGCTTTCACCATTGCGCTCATGCTGATGGCCGGCGCGCTCATGCCTTATTCAATGCCGGCGGCCAATGCCGTATGGCTGATCGGCGCGATTTCACATTTCTTGCTGGCGCTGAGACAGCTCAATTTTTGGGTGACGCGAAATTGCGAGATCCAGTCGAGCAATCCGGCATGGTTCATGCCGCTCGCCGGCAATCTCTTGGCGCCCGTGAGTGGCGTACCCTTGGGCTACATCGAATTCAGCTGGTGTTTTTTCGCCTTTGGGCTCGTCTTTTGGATTTTGCTGTTTGCCATCGTCCTCAACCGGATCATTTTTCATGATCAGTTGCCACAGAAATTCGTGCCCACGCTCTTCATCATGATCGCGCCGCCATCGCTCGGTTTTTTGAGCTACTTCGCCTTGCAAGGCGGCGAAATCGACGCGGCTTCACGTGTGCTTTTTCACTTTGCTCTGCTCACGACGCTTCTTGTTTTTTCGATGTTGAGACTGTTTAGCCAATTGCCCTTTTCCCTCGCTTGGTGGGCTTACACTTTCCCATTAGCCGCGATGACCATCGCGGCCTTGGTTTACGCCCGCGAAACCGGCGAGATCAGCATTGAATGGATTGCGGTGGTGCTTTTGGGGGTCACGAGCGTGATTGTATTGGCAGTGATCTTAAGAACTTTAAAGGCACTTATCGACGGGACGTTGTTTCAACCCGAACTGGAATAAGCTCTGCCGCGCCGGGGCTCTCGTCGCTCTCGAACGAATCAAGAGCCAAACTGCGCAAAAATCCCGTGCCGAATTTCTCGTCCATATAGCGTTTCACGCGCGAGCGTTCTTTCTGGCTCTTTGGGCTGGACTTGAGTTGTTTGATCATAGCGGCCCCTCCTGGGTAGCGTTGGCATGGCTCCTGTGGGAAGTGACCCGGGTCCTTAGCGGAACTCGTGGGGCTGGGGGGCTAATTTATCGACTCCCGCCTCGAGCCCGGGCCTAGCCAACATTGAAAATATGGGAGGCATTTGGGGCAGGCGCAGGGCTGAACTTGGGCATTTTTGTGCCCAGCCTTAAATTTCATTCATGTTGACGCAGTGCATGACACGTCTACTGTCATGACAAACAAGGGACGAGCCGATGGACCGGAGCATTGCCCTCACCGACAACGTCTTGGATTACATCGCGCGCGTAGGCGTTCGCGAGCACTCAATATTGGCCAAGTGCCGCGAAGAGACCGCAGCATCACAAGAGCTATCCATCATGCAGATCTCGCCGGAGCAAGGCGCGTTTATGGCTATGCTAGTGCGCCTGCTCGGTGCCACGCATACCCTCGAGGTCGGCGTCTTTACCGGCTACAGCTCTCTTGCAGTTGCCCTGGCACTCCCCGAAGACGGGCGCGTGACCGCGTGCGATGTCAGCGCAGACTTTGTCGGCATCGCACAGGGGTATTGGACTGAAGCCGGTGTCGCCGACAAGATCGAAGCTCTCGTCGGGCCGGCACAAGAAACGCTCGGCGCCCTCGTCGAAAAACATAAAGGCCAAACCCCGTATGATTTTGCCTTTATCGATGCCGATAAAACCGGGTACGACGGCTATTACGAGTATGCCTTAGAGCTGCTCAGGCCCGGCGGGCTCATTGCCATCGACAATGTCTTATGGTCCGGCGCCGTCGCAGACCCAACCGATACATCGGAAAATACACAAGCCCTCCGTACACTGAACGCAAAAATTGCCGTGGATGAGCGCGTCGACATCGCGCTCGCGCCGATCGGGGACGGTGTTTTCTTGGCCCGAAAAAGGTAAACGGCGTCCGCGGAGCGGCTTGATCTTACCGTCAAAACCCGCAATGCTATTACCCCTATGACGCCTGCAAACAGTCAACGAACTCCACGGTTTCCGGCACGCACGCCCCCCTCACAAAGCGTTGTCCATTTCAACCGCAGGGAATTGGACGCCATCCTCCAGGCCTACGGCCGGGGCGTGATCGGCGGCGAATGGCGCGACTACGCCATCGACTATTTGCGCGAAGCCGCCGTCTTCAGCATCTTCCGCCGCTCCAGCGAAATGCCGCTTTACCGCGTCGAAAAGCGGCCCAAGCTTGCCCGCCGCCAAGGCGCTTACTCGATCATTACGCCTACCGGACTGATCTTGAAACGGGGCCATGAGCTGAAAAACGTGCTTCGCGTTTTCGACAAGAAAAAATTGCAGTTGGTTAAGGCGTAGACATCCATAGGTGTCATTGCGTGACTTGATCGCGCAATCCATTGGCGATCCTGCAAAGTACAGATTTGATGTCTCTAGTGGTCGTCGTAAGACCCGTTACATGGATCCGCGGTCAAGCCGCGGGATGACAAATAAGAAAGAAAAACCCCCGGAAGCTTTCGCCGCCGGGGGTTTGTGCACTGCTCTTAAGAAGCAATTAGTTGCGCGAAACTCCGAACAGGCGGAGCAACATCAAGAAGAGATTGATGAAGTCGAGGTAGAGGTGGAGCGCTCCAGAGATCGCTTTCTTGCTCATGACTTCGCTGCTGTCACCCTCATAGTAATCTTCTTTGATGCGTTGCGTGTCGTACGCGGTCAGACCAACGAATACCAAGACACCGATTACCGAAATCGCAAAGTGTATGGCGGCCGACTGCAAGAAGATATTGACGACCATGGCGATGATGATGCCGATGAGGCCCATAAACAAGAACGAGCCCCAGCTCGTTAGGTCACGGCGTGTTGTGTAGCCATAAAGGCTCATCGCACCGAACGTGCCGGCGGTAATGAAAAACACGCGCGCAATACTCGTGCCGGTGTAAATCAAGAAGACCGTCGCCAGAGACAGGCCCATCAAACCGGCAAAAACCCAAAAGGTCGTTTGCGCGGCTGACGCGCTCATCGAATTGATACGCGCAGAGAAATAAAAGACGATGCCCAGCGGCGCCAGCATCACAACCCACGGCATAACGGGGTTGCCATAGATGATGTTCAGTAACGCCGGCGAGTTCGCGGTGAAAAAGGCCACGATGCCCGTCAGGCCTACACCCAACGCCATGTAGTTATAAACGCGGAGCATATAGGCGCGGAGACCTTCATCGATCCCAGCGTGCGTGCCCGCGGCTGCTTCGCGCATATAGCGCTCTTGGAAATCAGACATGTTCGCTCAATCCTTCCAGATATTCACATAGGGTTTGCGATACAACTGGTTCTAATATTGGGTATCGCTCGTCGAGTTTCAAGCAAATCCGAACGCTGTAACCATAAGTTAACCGCGCTTTATAAATGGTTATTGCCAGCTAACTCCTTATTCTGCCCTGAGAATTGGGGCAGCTTTTTGACCCAAAGCCCGCCAAGTACCAAACAGGCCCAAAATGACGGTGGCCACCGCTGCGCCCAAAACCGTGCCGCCAAGGGTCATTGGCAGCCAATACCATTGAGCATCCATCATTCGGGTCACGATCAAATAGGCGGCGAGCCCGCCGACCACCGCCGCGACGAGCGCAGTACCGAGACCCAAAATGGCGTACTCCATAACATAGGCGGCGATGACCCGCTTTCGCGTCGCGCCCAACACTTTCATGACCACCGCATCGTAGACCCGGTGGCGATGACCCGAGGCCATAGCGCCCGCCAGCACGAGCACGCCCGCGAGCAATGTGACGCTGGTAGCTGCACGTACTGCCATGACGAGATCGCTGAGCAATTCATTGATCGCTTCGAGCGCGTCCCTCACCCAGATGATCGTGACGTTAGGAAAGGCGTTCGTGACGGCTTCATGGATGTTGTTTTCCGCTTCTGGCGGCAACTTCACCGTCACCATGTTTTGTTGCGGCGCGTCGTCGAGCGGGCCCGGTGCGAAGATAAAGGCAAAGTTCGCGCCTCCCTCTGTCCACTTGATAAAGCGAAGATTGGCAATCTCCGCCGTGAACTGCTGGCCCAGCACATCGAATTTGAACGTGTCACCGATCTTAACGCCGAGGCCACGTGCCATCTCCTGACCGATGGAGACCAAAGGCGGGCCGTCATAGTTGGCGGGCCACCATTCGCCTTCGACCACCTCAGTGCCAGGCGGCACGTCTGGCCGATATGTCAAATTGCGTTCGCGCGACGTGACCCAGCGTTGATCGGGATCGACATTGGCGGCGGCGGTCGGCACGCCGTTTATTTCAACGATCCCCCCGCGGATCATCGGGAACCTTTGATATTCCGTCGCCCCAGGAATGTTTTCGAAGAACGCGTCAAACGCTTGCGCCTGATCGCGGCGGATGTCCATACCGAACAGAGATGGCGCGCGCACGGGCACTTCGTCGCCCACTTGTTTGGCAAAATTTCCGTTGACCAATGAGACACCGACGAGCAGCGTCAAGCCAAGTCCCAATGACACAATAACGCCTGCCGTTGGCGCACCCGGGCGATAGAGATTCGACAACGCAAGGCGTAGACCGGGATGTCTTGGGCGGCCTACTGCTTTGGCCAAACGCATGAGGCCCACGGCTTCAAGTCGCAACAACAAAAAGATCAGGCCAATGCCAATTAAGAAGTAGACGGCGAATAAACGATAAGGCGTAAGCAGAATTGCCATGGCGCCCAAAAGCGCAAAGGCTCCAACCGTACCGGCGACATAAGTCTGCCGCGGCCAACGGCGCACGGGCGACACGATATAGCGAAACAGGCTGCCGGCGGGCACTTCACGCGCCCGCGCCAGGGGCCAGGTTGCAAAGGCAAGCGTAGTCAAGAAGCCATAGATCGCCGCAATGATGAGGGGGATCGGATAAACAGCGGTTTCCACTTCAATGGGCAATCGATTGCCGACAAACATGTTGACGATCAGAGGTGTCACCGCGCCGAGCACAAGTCCCATACAAATGCCGACGGCCGCCAGCATCATGACCTGTACCAAATAGGTTTGGAAAATGAGCGTCCCCGGGGCGCCTAAACATTTGAATGTCGCGATGATTTCCGTTTTGCGGTCGAGATAAGCGCGCACGGCATTGCCGACACCAACGCCGCCAACTAATAGCGCCGTGAGCGCGACCATGGTGAGAAACAATCCCACCCGGTCAATAAATGCGTCAGCGCGAAAGGCGTTCTCGGCAGGGCTGCGAATGGTCCAAGGGTTCGACGGGAAGCGCGCCTCAGCACGAGCCTTGAATTCGTCCGCGTCGGTGCCTTCGGGAAGCTTTAGCCGGTACTTATAAGTGACACGGCTGCCCACCTGAATAAGTTCGGTGAGATCAAGCGCTTGCTCAGCAAGAAATATTCGGGGAGAAAACAAAAAGCCTTGGTTGTTGACCCGGTCCGGCTCGCGGTCGATGACGCCGCGAATTTCAACGTCGAGCACGCCAAGCCGAATGAGATCGCCCGCTTGAACGCCCATGCGCGGCAGTGCTTTGGGTTCGACCACAGCGCCCCAAACGCCATCCCGCACGGCGAGCGCGTCATGGAGATTTACATCGCCTTCAAGCAAGACCCGCCCAAACAAGGGATAGAGCGTGTCCGGCGCTTTGATATCAACCAGGCCGCGCACGTCGCTTTCAAGGCCCCGGCCCATGCTGCGCATTTCGCGTGCCGTAGAAACGAGGCCCTGGCGGTCCAGCCAGCCGCGTTCCTCGTCGGTCGCATCGCGCTGGCTCATCAATACTTCAACGTCGCCGCCGAGGATCGCTTGGGATTGATCTTCCAAGCCGCGGCGAAAAGCCTCCGTCACCGAGCCAACTGCAGCGATAGCCGCCACGCCTAACGTGAGGCAGGCCAAAAACACGCGAAAACCGCTGAGGCCGCCGCGCAGCTCACGGCTCGCAAATGTCAGCGCCAAACGCATTGTTGCAAAAGGACTCATTCTGACCGTCATGGCGACAGGGCCGTTAGTCCCGCGGCCGTCGCCGTTCCTGGCATGTCGCTGTCGACCCTGCCGTCCCGCAAACCAATGCCCCGATCGCAACGTGATGCCAAAGATGGGTCATGCGTGATGAGTATGAGCGTCGTGTCCCGTGTATCGTGAAGCCGAAATATCAGATCGATGATTTGATCACCGGTGGCGCCATCAAGATTACCGGTCGGCTCGTCTGCGAGCAGAATCTTGGGACCGGACGCGACAGCTCGGGCGAGTGCCACCCTTTGTTGCTCACCGCCGGAAAGCTGGCCGGGATAGTGAGTCAGCCGCTCGCTCAGTCCCACTTCGGCCAAATCCTCCGCGGCGCGAGAAAAAGCATCCTCACGGCCAGCAAGTTCCAGCGGGACCGCGACATTTTCCAGCGCCGTCATGGTCGGCACCAGATGAAACGACTGAAAGACGATGCCGACATTGTCGCGCCGAAATTCCGCGAGCTGATCTTCGTTCAAGTCGTTCAAAACCCAGTCGGCGGCACGCACGACACCGGAGGTCGGTCGCTCAAGGCCGGCCAGAACCATAAGAAGGGTTGATTTTCCGGAGCCCGAGGGCCCTACCATGCCGACCGCTTCGCCCGCATCGACGCCAAGATCGATCCCGCGCAAAATGTTGACGGGACCCGCTTCACTCTGCAACGTGAGGTGGATATCGCTGAGTTTGATTAAAGGATTGGACGAAGGTGTGGCTGCCGACATGTGATCACTTTACCGTGGTAGGCTTAAATGAGAAGGGCGCACCGTATAAATGAACGTTGATTGCGCAATTCTGCCGCAATCGCCCGTAAGACTGCGCCCTCGCAACTTGGTCAAACAATTAGGACTTTCAAGTAGACTGACCCCCATGATCAATATGGCTCGTTCGTATTCCTTTTGCCTTACGGCATGCTTAAACGTTTGGATCATGGCCGCCGGCTTCGCCCGCGCCGAAGAACCCATGGTGCTTGTCATGTTGGGCGATAGCCTGACTGCGGGCTACGGTCTTGAAGAGGACCAAGCGTTGCCCGTCAAGCTTGAGGAAACACTTCGCGAACAGGGCTATGTCGTTGAAATTCGCAACGCCGGGATTTCGGGAGACACGACGGCCGGAGGGCGAGAGCGCATCGCCTGGTCCGTGGCCGAAGACGTGGACGTGGTCGTGGTGGCGCTGGGGGGCAATGATACCTTGCGCGGCATACCTCCGACCGAAACCCAAAAAAATCTCGAATCGATTGTCACGCAGCTGAAAAAGCGCAAGGTCGATATAGTTTTGGCGGGGATGCTGGCACTTCCCAATTACGGTCCCGAATACGGCGAAGAGTTTAACGCCATCTACCCTGCGCTCGCCGAGCGCCATGGCGTTCCTCTTTATCCGTTTCTCTTAGACGGTGTGGCCGGTGATCCAAGCCTCAATCAAGCCGACGGTATTCATCCCAACGAAGCGGGCGTCGCTATTATCGTTAAAAAGATGGCGTCCTATTTGACCTCGCTCCTGTTTAGCGAAGCGCCTGGCGCCGCTCATGCTCATTCGGACTGATGCTTTTTGCGCCTAACTCCACGGAACGCGACCCATGGCCCGCCTTTTTGTCGGACTAGAAATTCCCCCCCAAATTCGCGCGCAACTTCAAACGCTGCAGTCGGGCGTTCCCGGAGCGCGCTGGCGGCCCGACGAAAACCTTCATGTAACATTGCGCTTTATCGGCGAAGTCGACGCACACACGGAGCGCGACGTGGAAAGCGCACTCGACCAAATCGACGCGCCTTCATTTGACTTGGCGTTTCAAGGGACCGGCCAATTCGGCAATGACCGCCCCCGAGCGCTTTGGTCCGGCGTTGAACACGGGGACGCGGTCTCCCATCTTGCCAAGAAAATCGAAGCCGCCTTACAGCGCAATGGGTTGAAACCGGAGCGGCGCAAGTTTACGCCCCACGTCACGTTGGCCTATCTTAACCGTGCACGCCGCGCCAACGTCGATACTTACGTCGCCCAACATGCGGACTTTAAATCCGACACCTTTAGCGTCGACCGTTTCGTCCTGTTTCAAAGCCATATGGGCAAAGGCGCCAGCCACTATGTTGCGCGCACCCATTACCCCCTCACCGACATGATGGCGATGATGGAAGACTATGACCCAGCCAAGTGACCCCCGAGGTCTCTGAACGTTTCAAAAACTTGCGACGCGCCCGCGTTCCGCAGCCGGCTTGCCAAGCCCGGATCGGCGTGGCCGCCACCGATAAAACCCCAAACCGTCATGCCCGCCGCGACGCCGCCTAAAACACCATTCACACTGTCTTCGATGACCACGCACTCTTCTGCCGCGCAGTTCAGCTTGTTTGCGGCAAAGACATAGATATCAGGCGCTGGTTTGCCGTTGGTGACCAATTGTGTTGAATAGATGTGCGGATCAAAAACGTCGTGCAAATCCGCCATGTGTAATTTTCTGACAAGGTCGACGGTCGGCGCCGATGAAGCGACGGCCTTGGGTCGTGCCAAACCCGATGCAAAGTCGGCAATGCCTGTAATCGCCCTAAGTTCCGCTTCAAATAACGGCCATTTAGCATCGTTCACCGACTGCTCGAAGTCGACCGGCAGGGCTTCGCCGAATTTCTTCCGATGATCGGCATCGAGTTCCGCAAAAAAATCCACGTCCGACAGGCCGGTAAAGCGCGTGACAAAATCATTATATTCATAGTCGAGCCCAATACGCGCCAGATGATCGCGCTCAAGCCCGACGGCGAGCTCTTCGGTGTTCACAAGAACGCCGTCGCAATCGAATATGATTGCAGAAATATTCACGCGATTGACCCTTCCGTGCCAAACTCTCGTCTGCTCGCTCACTTAGTCAAGTTATTCCTAACTACATTCGAGCAATCAATCACATCATGCCGTCCTACAGCAACATAGTCATACTCACCGGGGCCGGTGTATCGGCCGAGTCGGGGCTTGGCACGTTTCGCGACGAAGACGGACTGTGGACCAAATACGACTTGAACGAAGTGGCGACACCAGAAGGCTTTGCGCGCAACCCCTCGCTCGTTCACGCGTTCTACAATGCGCGGCGGCGCAATCTGTTGAACAGCAAATCCAACGCTGCCCATGCTGCGCTTGCGGACTTGGAAAAGAAGTCCGACGCCGAAATCCTGCTCGTTACCCAAAACGTCGACAATCTCCACGAGCAAGCGGGCAGCGCAAACTTACTTCACATCCACGGCGAATTGCTCAAGGTGCGTTGTACCGCGTGTCATCATGAAGATGAATGGCTCGACGACCTTTCGCTTTCAAGCTCTTGCCCGGCATGCATCACGCCGGGCAATTTGAGACCAGACGTCGTATGGTTCGGCGAAATGCCCAAGCACATGCATGACATCTATGACGCGCTGGCGCAGTGCGATCTTTTTGTTTCCATCGGCACCAGCGGCTCGGTCTATCCCGCCAGCGGCTTCGTGGCTGAAGCCCGCGCCGCCGGCGCCCATACGGTCGAGCTCAACATGGAACCGTCCGAAGGGGAATCCCTGTTTGCTGAAAAACACTACGGCCCGGCCACTGAAGTCGTGCCGGACTATGTTCGCGGGCTCATTGAATAAAGCTAAGGAGACTTACGATGGTGGAAAAACTAAGCGACGCAGTGCGCGTAGAAGCGTTAGGCAAACTATCAAGCTGGCAACACGACGATGCCCGCGACGCCATTTCAAAAAAGTTTCAATTCGCGGATTTCAACGAGGCCTTCGGGTTCATGGCGCGTGTCGCCATTAAAGCGGAGGCCATGAATCATCATCCCGAATGGTTCAACGTCTACAATCGTGTCGAGGTCACGCTCACCACTCACGATGTCGGCGGTCTTTCCGAGTCGGACATCGAGCTCGCTCGGTTCATGGACGCCGCGGCAATGTAATTATCGACACCATCCTTCAGCGTCATCCCGGACAAACAGGTGCGCAGCGACTGTGCGATCCGGGATCCATGGGCTCATCGGATAAGCACGAATGCTTGAATTCGGTATGGTACATTGAAACGACCTCAGATGGATTCCGGACTGCAAGCCTCAAATCCAAAACGCGATGACGTTTTGGGCTCGGCTAGCATCCGGAATGACGTGAATAGTTTTGCGAGTCCACATTGTTTCTGTGTCATTCCGGACGTTAGGTGAGCCCAAAGACCATTGGTCTTTGGCACGCGAACCTTGCGATCCGGACTCCATGGGGCATTCCGCATTTACACAAGGCTGAATGCGCCAAAAGCCACATTCAATTTTCAAGCGGACAGCGGAGCGATCCCTAGAGAGTGTTGAAATTTCGTCCAGATGTTGCCACATTCTCAAAGTAGGCTTGAAATGGCGGAAAAGGGACTGGAAAGGACGAAAGTGTCATGGCGACACCTGATTTCGACAATGCGGAGATCCATTTGCCGGCGGTAATTCATGCCAACGAAAAAGTGGTCACCTCGAAATTTTGGCCCAAGGTCAAACGAGTGGTGAGAATTATTCCGTTTGCGGACGATCTTTTGGCTGCATACTTCTGTGCCATCGACGACCGCACGCCCACCCGAGTACGCGCGATTCTTTTTGCAGCGCTGGCCTACTTCGTCATTCCCGCCGACCTGATCCCTGACTTTATTGTCGGCCTTGGCTTTACCGACGACGCCACGGTCATCGCCACAGCCATCGGCATTGTCAGCGGTTACATCCAGCCGCGCCATCGTGACGAGGCACGCGTCGTTCTCGACATGCCCCCGCTTGAGTCGGCGGAAATCGGCTAGCCCAAGCCGGCCTAGCGCTTTTCCGATCCTTCAGTTGCAACCGGCGTGTCCTGAGCCGCCAAGGGCGGCGGCACGTGCTCTTCGCCGAGCTTGGCTTCGCGGCGCGTGATGTAAAGCGTCGAGGCAATGATCACGGCCGAGCCGGCGAACGTCCAAATGTCGGGCACATCGCTGAAGAAGACGTAACCGGCAAGACCGGCAAACAACAGACGAATATAATCCATGGGCGCAAGGGCCGTGGCCTCACCCACAGCAAAGGCGCGAATAAAGCAGCCTTGAGCTGTAACGGCGAACAGACCCATGAGGATCAATAACAGCCACTCCTGCGGGGTAGGTGCTTGCCAGGCAAGTGCCGCCGGAACCGCAAGCAAAATTGCCCCGCACACGCCTGAATAAAACAACAATGTTGCCAAACTGTCGGTGCGCGCCAAAACCTTCACGCTGATCGCCGCAATCGCCAAACAGAATGCACCACCGACAGCGCCAATGGCCGCAGGCTCGATCGAGACCGTAGGCCGCAGCATGATCAGTACACCAATGAAGCCGACAATCGTGGCCGCGGCCCGGCGCCAGCCCACGATCTCACCCAAAAAAAACATGGCGAGCGGAATCACAAATAGATTGCGCGAAAAGCTTAAGGACGTGACGTCCGCCAACGGCAGATGAATATAGGCGTAGAAATTGACGGCAATGGAGATCGCGCCCGCAACGGCACGCAGCAATTGCAACCAGGGCCGTTTCGACTTGAAGCTTTGGGTGCCCGCGCGCATCAAAAACGGCAGCGCGATCAAGGCCGCGGCAAGGGCACGAAAGAACCCGACTTGAAAGCTGTCGAGCCGTGTGCCCAATTGCTTGGCGATGACGCCCACGAACGTAAATATCACCGACGACACGAGCAGCCAAAGGGCGCCGCGCAGATTGGGCGGCAGCGCCAAGAGCCGCGCTTCAATTGGCGCCCAGCTCGATTTCATCTGGTCCAAAGCGGCGCGCCGCGGCCTGTCCTCCCAGGGCGTTAACTCATTCATCGCCACCGGCCCAAAATTCTTCCGAATCCGCGATTAATTGTTAACGCCACGCCGCCGTCCTAACACTTTGTTTACGATTCCGTAACACACTCTTAACCCTGCCAGAAACCGGGGGGTTCTGTATGTCAGAGTCACGAGTGTCCATTTCGCCCGATCACCATCCAGGCAAATGGAAATCATCATCGTCACAAGATCCGTTCAGCGCCGAGGAATTTGCGTTGATCGCCAGCGGTTACGAACATCATACCGGCCGGCCGGCCTGGGTGGGTTACGGTTTTACGGCTCCAGGCGCCGACGATTTGGCGCGGGTCTTTCTCTTATCCGAGGACAGTCCAGGAGATCGGTTTATCCTGACGCAGCCAAGCCCGGGCTTTTACGAAGTGCTCGCGCCCGACGGCGATCTGTTGTGGTCGGGCTCCGGGCTCGACAATCTGCTCGAGGTCTTTGGGCCAGACGAGCTCAAATAGCCTGCCTTAAATTCGCCTCATCATCTGGCTTTGCTCTTTCCCTTAGGCACACCGAAGGGGAGACCTCTCATGTTGCGCGCATTTCTGACTGCGACATTCTTGTGTTGTGCGACCGGGGCGAACGCCGGCGATCTCAGTAGCTGCTCGTTCAACGGCATTGACCTCAAGGGTGACTTCAAAGTTGTCGATAGCTTTCCGGATATCAAAGTGCAAATTGTCGACAGCTTTGCTGATATCCACGTCAAAATGGTCGACAGCTTTCCTGACAAGTGTGGCCTGTGGAAACAAGTCGACAGCTTTCCCGACTTTAAAGTGAAATATGTCGACAGCTTCCCGGACATTAAGATCAAGCTGGTGAGTAGCTTCCCTGGTCTTCAGTAGACGGGGGAACAAAGCCGCAGCTGAAAGGCAACCAGTCATCTCAACTTTATTTGACGCACTTCGATTTTGCGCGGTCGCCCTTGTTTTTGCATTGCCGATGCTATTCGTATTCCGCTATGCGATCCGAACGGGCTCGTGGCCGGATTTTGCAATCAAAGTAATTGCCGCATGGGCGATATTTGCGGTCTTGGCCGTGGCATTTGTCTTCTGGCAGTCGTTGAGCATCGAATTGTCGATTGAAACTTGTATTGCAGAAGATGGATTCGAATGCGATGACGCGCGGCTCCTCTACCTTATCGCACCGGCTCTCGCTCTTTTTGCCGCACTTGAATTTTTAGTTCTGTCGCTGCTGGTTCGTCTGATACGACCGGCGCGTTAAACGAGCCCGTGAATCTCGGCGAACGGATCCCAGCTCGCGTCTTTGTGCCATTCGTATTCCGCCCAGGTCGCAGCTTTCTCAGCTTTCTCTTCGCCGAACAGACGCGCGATCGCCGCAAGACTCATGTCGATGCCGGCCGAAACCCCCGACGAGGTCATGTATTTCCCGTCCTCAACCCAACGGGCTTTGCGCTGCCAGTGAACGTCCGGTCCCTGGGAGGTCACCCACTCAAAGGCCATTTTATTGGTCGTCGCTTTGTGCCCGTCGAGGAGTCCGGCGCGCGCCAAGAGTGCGCTGCCCGTGCAAACGCTTAACACGAGTGAGGCATCTGCCGCCGCAGTTTCGAGCCACGACAAAAGTGCGTCGTTATCGACTTCCTTGCGCGTACCCCTGCCGCCGGGGACCAGAATTATGTCGTAGCTATGACCGTCGGATATCAAATCGTCGACGGCGCTCTGGGGGCCCTGGCCGCTTGGCACGGCGTCGCATGTCTCCGCGACCATCTTGATCTCAACGTCTTTGAACACCGCGCCGATCAGGCCGAACATCTCCAGCGGACCAAAGGTGTCGAACAACTCAAAGCCGGGGAATATTAAAGCACCTAGCTTCATCATTGATAATGGTTCCACTTCAAGCAACTGCGCGAGTGACTTTATTCTTGCTTGAAATTATTCAAGCACTATTGATGGGATAGATCAAAGTTCAAATGTACAATGACTCGGCAGGCCGTCAGTAGTCGGATGATCGATAAAGTATGGGGATTCGACACATTCAGATATAAGAAATCAGTTATTTGAATGGCAACTTGGTGGATAGCCAGAGATTGAAACTGATATCGGGCGCTTTAGAGGTGAGGCCCGCATGAAGTCCAGTTCGTATTTCGAAGAGCCCCACGTCGTGGAGCACGCCGGCGCCTAGCCGCACGTCCGTCGCTTCGCCGCTCACTTCTTTTGCGAAAAGTTCTACACCGGGGCGAAAGCCGTCACGAGGAAACTCGACCAGCATGCTCGCGCGCCAGCCGTTTTCGGCAGCAGTGCCCCGCGGGTCGTGAAATCCACCTGCATTTACGTGCACGCGAAACGCCTCCGCCCAGTAGGTGCCGAGCAATTGCGCTTCGACGCCCGCCCCGTCGTCGCCCGGCCGTACAGGGAGAAGGGCCAAGGCCTCCACGCCGATGCTCACGGTGTCAAAAATAGGCACCCATTTAATTCCTAAGGCACCATCCCCCAGTTCGCCTTTCTCGGGGACATATTCAAACTCAGAAATGAATTCGAACTTGTTTGGCAATCCTAAATTGGCCCGTATCAAAGGCGTCACGATTTCGGTTTTGCCGCTTTTGCGCTCAACTTTGACAAGACCGAGACGCAGCTCGAGCGTGTAGGGGTCAGCGGTATCGGCATCCGTCGACCGGTAAGGCGGAAAGGGCCAAGCCGCGGAACTCAGGACGCAGTGCGCAGCGATCAACAGAAGCGCAGAGAATCCCCTTAGGGTCTGACTACACATGTGAACTAATCCAGATTAATCACATTAAGGTCGTCAAAACCAGTGACGCTGTCGGCTTTGGTCCACAGGCCGACTTTGCCCGCGCCTTGAAAGGTCTCGTCTTCTACATCAAAAAGATGGACTTCATTAAGCCAAATGGCAAACGTTTTACCAGTTGAAACAATGCGAAGCGTGCTCCATTGGCCATCTGGAACTTCCGCTTTCTTTCCATAAGAAAAAAGCCAAGACCCAATCGGCTTCAAGTCTTTTCTCTTGGCGCCTTCCATCTTGTAGAGAACAACATTGTCCTCCAACGCGTTGGCGCGGACGACATAGTAATTGTCGGCATCCTGATACCGCCACACAAGACCCGCAGCTTGATCTATTTGACCGGAAACGGACCTGAAGCGAACCGAGAGGTCAACATCGGACGCCAAGAAGTTCTCATGGACGCATAAGGGAAAGCGATAGTTGACGTCTTCCGACGTGGTCTGGACAACCACATTGGTTTGTGTCGTCGCGTCTTGATGGCTTTCGACAATCCAGTTTGCGGAGCCGCCGCCTCCCGTTAACGCCACAGCAAAACCAGCAGGAGGTTCTCCAACGATCATGTTGTCAAAGCCGATGGCGATGTCTGCGACGCTCCGTTCTTGCGCCTCCACAGTTCCCGGACACGAGCTCAGGAAAGCAAAAACACCGCATGCGAATGCAAACTTGCTGAGAGATAGTAACGACATAGCTTCGCACTCCGTCATGCACTGGATCATGTGTCACTCTAGTGCTTCCTTCACACCTACGTTTGATCTCCATCAAACTGCGGCGGAATGTGCCTGGAATTTTGATTGTGGACAGACTAAGTTGGCGGCCCCAATTCGACTGTTTTCACAGGTTTTCTGGCACTTCAAGGAAGGACACCATGGACGTCGATATCATCCTGGAACCGGACCTCACGCCCAGCCAAATCACAGAGCTTGGCCAGGCGGCGGAAGGCTATGGCATCCGCGCCATTTGGTCGTCCAACTATTTCGCCCATTGGGACGGGTTTCTAAGTCTGGTGCCGCTAGCACAATCGACCGAGCGCCTCAAGATGGGGCCGCTTGCGGTGAGCCCGTTCGAAATGCATCCGATGAAAATCGCCAACGCGCTCCTGACGGTCAATGAAATGAGTGGCGGGCGCGGCATGGCGGCAGTGGGCGCCGGCGAAGGCAATCTCGATGCCATGGATTTGAAAAAACCAAAAAAGATTGTCCTCGCCATTCGCGAAGCTCTTGAACTGATTAAGCAGGCGGGCACCGGCGGTTTGAAAGCTGCCGGCTACAAGGGCGAGATTTTCAACATGACCTATCCGTGCGCTATGGATTGGGTCAAAGCCACGCCGCCACTTGTTTACGGCACGGCTTACCGGTTTCAAATGATGCGCATGATGGGGCGGGTCGCCGATGGCTGTTTCATCGGCTGCACGCCGCCGGAATATATGGCGCCTGCTATGGACGAAGTGCGCGTCGGCATTTCGCGCCGTGACAATCCAAACGAGCAAATTCGCACCAATACATTTTGGGCCTGGCATATGAAAAAAGATCGCAATGAGGCGTTTCGCGAATCCCGCCGCGAGCTTGCCTGGCGCGCGCGCAAACTGGACGCGGAATTGGTATCAAATTACGTCACAGAAGAAGAAACAAAAATGGTGACGGACAATTTCGATGCGTTTGTGGCCGCCTGGTTCGACCGTTCAGGAGACGTGAAAGGTATTCCAGATCACATCACCAACGCGCTTTGTGAAGGTCTCACCTCCACCGGCGGTCTTGACGACATCGACCGGGAGATCGCGCGCTACAAATTGTTCGAAAAAGCAGGCCTTAGCGAAATGGCGATCCGCCTGCACGACGATCCCATGTATGCGTTGAAACTCATCGGCGAGCGGGTCGTGCCTGCACTGCGCTAGGCTGGGCAGCCCGCTTAGTTGCCTGATGCCTGAAGTGTTCGATATTCTTCCCGGGCGACGATGATGGCGTCGTAAATTTCTTGCGCCCGCCCCCCAATGGCATCGATCAATGCAACGTGGCTTGTGGCGGTCGCGTCGCGCCAAGCCTCGCGCTGCTCGGGCGTCAGGCGATGGACCGTAAAGCCGCTTTCTGCGCCTTCAGCTATCAGCTCTTGTTCTTCGTCGCGCACCAATTGCCGCGCCGTGGCGACGTCAGGCAATGCGGCAAGCAAAGTGCTTCGATCTTCTGCGGGGAGCGCTTCTAGCCATTTCGTTCGCCCTACAACGATCGAAACGCCATAGGCATGCTGCGTCAAGGTCAAGTGCGTCGCCTCTTCGGCAATACCGTAACGGGCATAAATGATCACGGCGTTTTCGCCCGCCGCGACCATATTGGTCTGAAGCGATGTCACGAGATCGGCAAACCCCATCGGAATTACATCGCCACCGATGGACGCGGCAAACAATTGCGCACTTTGCGCCATGGAGGAACGGAATCGCACGCCTTCGACATCAGCCGGCACGACAATCGGTTTTTTGCCGTAGACCTGATGAAATCCAACTTCGGTCCAGCCAAGTAAAGTCATTCCCTTTTCTTCGAAGAGAGGCGCCAGAATTTGCTCCAAATGGTTGTCGATGACGTAATCGACTTCCTCGTAGCTGTCGAATAAATAGGGTGCATATAACAGCGCCACTTCGGGAATGACGGTAGATACGGACTGCGCAGAAGGTCCTGCAATTTGAATCCGGCCGCGGCGCAAGCTTGAAATCAAATTCTCTTCCGAGCCGAGTTCTCCATAGAGCAAGTATGTCGCGTCTAACCTGTCCCCAAATGACTCAGCGAGATCCGCTTTCAACATCTGCCAATATTCATCACCCGCCGTTCTAGGAGATGACGATGACGCAACCGTCATTGCAAAAGGCTGAGCCCTTGCGGATGTGCTCATTGAAACAAAGAGAAACAACAAAGCAGCTGTAGCTGCAAATCTCATTAATCTCACGCTGCTTGTTACTCCCTTCGACATTTGTCTCCTTCTCCGAACTCCCTACGCTACTCAATCGGCGAGCATGGCTAAGGCGGCCTGTCTGTCTCCCGATTTCAATTTAAGAAACTGCGCGCGAGCTTTCTTAATGTCTTGTTCGCTGCCACTTTCGGCGGCCGCTTTGAGTGCAACAGTAGCCGCATGATCCGCTCCACATATGAAAACCAAAGCCTTGGCCAATCGCCCCATGGCCGCAGGATCGATCTTTGCCTCTTCCATTTGGGAGCCTCCAATTATCAGCCTGTCTTGTCTGGTCGGTCTATATCAGGCGTGGTGTCATCGGCAAAATAATTCAACCTCTTTATCAGACTAAATCGTCTTGAGGCGCCTGGCGAGGTTTCTAAGTTTCGGCAGCAGGCGAACGTTTTCCGCCCGGGATATTTCCTGTCTGGCGGAAATCGCTTGGATCGGATACCCTAATGCGATGTCAGCACCGCTACGCCATATCGCCCGCCAAGCTGCGCAAAAAGCCGCGTCCGATCCCGAGGTCAGGGAGAAAGCGGCCAAGGTCGCCAGCGGCATTGTTGAAGAAGCCAAGAAGATCGCCAAAGAAGATGATCGTGCTTATGCGGCCGGCAAGGCTTTGCGGCGCGCATTTGATAAGTTTCAAAACGGCCGATAGTTCGGCGCTCAATTTTCAAAGACATCACTGAATTGTCGTTGGATTCACTGCCAATGATCCCGTAGGCGTGCGATGTGAAGTTCAAGCAGACAATGTACGCTTTTGAAGGAATAGCCGCCGCCGAGGTGCGCGTGTCTAAACGGCTGCTAATGACTGCGGGCTCAACCGGTCGGCGCAACATCTAATCTCTAACTATAGAGAGAGGGGTGTTGAAAATGAAGCGGCGACCGAGGAACTACTACACCGAAGAACAAAAGACATTAATGTGGGATCGCTGGCTGGTTAAAACAAACGTATCGGGCCGATGAGCTGCGATCGCTCCGCGAGTATTGCTATACTCGAAGCGACTCTCTTGCGTAGGTGAACGTTGGGGCAAACCAAAGCCATGAAAGACCGCGAACTGGGATTAAATCGGCGGATCACGCGCCGTGACTTCGTCGGCGGCGTCGCCGTCGCGATAAGCGGAAGCCTGGCCTGGCGGTGGTCGGAGGCGCAAGTGCTCGCGGACGCGTATCCGCCTATGCGCACCGGCATGCGAGGCAGCCACGAGGGTTCCTACGAGGTCGCCCATCAAATGCCAGTTGGCGCCCGCTGGGACAGTCCGGACGATACCGGCGAACGCTACGATCTCATTGTCGTGGGCGGAGGACTGAGCGGCCTGGCGGCAGCCTGGTACTTTCGCGAAGCGGAACCCGCTGCCCGCATTCTTATCCTCGACAACCACGATGACTTTGGCGGCCATGCCAAGCGCAACGAGTTTTGGCACGGTGACCGGATGCTGCTATCGCATGGCGGCACGGAAAACATCGAGGACTTCAATCGCTACAGCGAAGCAGGACGTCGCCTGATTGGTTCGCTCGGCATCGACGTAAAGCGTTATTCTGAATTCCACGACGACCAGCTTTACCGATCCCTGGGTTTGCGTCGCGCTGTATTCTTCGGCCGAGAGTCGTTCGGCACGGATCATCTCGCGGTTGGCGAAGGCCAACCGACGTGGCGCGAGTTTCTTACTCAAACGCCATTGTCGGACAAAGCACGCAAAGAAATTGCCTATCTCTACGAGTCCGACGTCGACTACCTTGAAGGCCGCAGCCTGAAAGAAAAGGTCGAGTATCTTCAGCGCACCAGTTACGAAAAATTTCTCCTTGAAAATGCTGGGATCGGCCTGGAGGCAGTCTCTTTTGTATGGCGGTCTAGCACCTGGGCAATCGGCCTCGACGCGATTTCCGCGTGGGTGGCCACGACTAGCCGTTGGCCGGGAACCGCCGGGCTTGGGCTGGATGACTACGGTTTGAACGGCGCTTTGCCCCCCGAAAAAGCGCTGTTCTGTCAGTTTCCCGACGGCAATGCAACGATCGCACGCCTGCTGACCCGCGCGCTGGTCCCCAACGTGGCGCCCGGAAGCTCACTGGACGACGTCGTCGCTGCCCGGTTTGACTACAGCGCGCTTGATTCGGTCGACTCACCCGTGCGCATCCGTCTCGACAGCACCGCCGTCAACGTCCGGCACCGCGGCGACCCGATAAGCGCCGACGAGGTCGAGGTTACGTATGTCCGTGACGACCGTGCGTATCGCGTTAGGGGCGGGCGCTGCGTACTGGCCTGTTACAACGCCGCCATCCCGCACATCTGTGACGAGTTACCGGCGGCCCAGAAAGAAGCTTTGTCTCTCGCTGTCAAAGCGCCGTTGATCTACACCAACGTCCTGATTCGCAACTGGACCGCCTTCGCCCGGCTCGGAATCCGCGGCACGCGTTGTCCCGGCAGCTACTTCGAGTCCATCAATCTCACAGAGCCCGTGAACATCGGTGGCTATCGCCATTCAAGCAAGCCCGACGATCCTATCGTCGTGCGCTTAAACCGGGCCCCGCTTGATCCCGGGTTGCGCGGACGACCGGCGCCAGAACAATGGCGGGCAGCGCGCGCGGAGCTGCTCACCACGACCTTTGAGACTTTCGAACTGAAGATTAGGGATCAGCTCGGGCGTATTCTGTCGGCGGGAGGATTCGACTCCGCACGGGACATCGAAGCGATCACCGTAAATCGTTGGCCGCACGGCTATGCCTATGGCCACGACCCGGCAACGGGGCAGGTCGCCTGGATGCTCGACGAGCTGTCGCCCGAGCGGTCGCCGTGGCTCGCGGCGCGCAAGCCATTCGGGCGGATTGCGATCGCAAACTCAGACGCCGTGGCAGACGCCACGACCGAGGGTGCGTTCAATGCGGCGCATCTTGCGGTCGAGGCCTTAGTCAAAACCTGATTCAGAATCCTGATCTCGACTCGGTTCAACGTTGCCGGACCACTATCTCTACAGGTGACGCAGCAGCTCTTTGACGCACATGTAGGCAGGGGTACCGGCCACCGAGCCGCAGGGGTAGGTGCTCGAGCCACAAATAGACACGTTCTCGAATGCGCCGAATTGGTAGAAGCGCCGGTTCGCTTCGTTGGCATATTGCCGGCCGTCGTAGCTTTGCCCCTCAACCAACATGGTGTGTTCGATATTACCGCCAGGAAAGCCAAAGGTTTGCTGTAAATCCCGAGGTGTGAGCAGCCGGGACCAAACGCAATCTTGCGGGTTGGCGATATGACTTAGGATGACCTCTTTGACTTCGGCTTCGACTGCGGCAAGTTGCTCGCCGGTTTTACCCAGCGCAAGATTTTTAAAGAACACTGCCAGCCTTTCATAGGATTCAGCCATGCCCATGTGGCGCATGGCAGCCCCTTCACAATAAACTTGAAAGTAACCGGGAACGAAGTCAGCCCCGTCATCAACCACCGCCAGGGTCGCTGTTTCAAAATCTGCAATTGTATCCACGGCAAAGAAATAGCGGAACGCCGTATCGGAGTCCGGATCGGCGCTGCCCTGTTTCCATTGTATAGGATTGCGGAACATGAGGTTGAGTTTGCCGGAAGTGCCCAAGACTCGTTGCTGGGCGGTGAGTTCAATCAAGTCCGAAGCACCAGTCAATCGCGCGGCGATTTGGGGATCGGTGGCAAACACCAGATGATCCGCGTGAAGTATTTGGCTACCGTCGGAGGTTTCATAACGTATGGTGCCGGTCTTCGTGTCTATGTCGTGCACCTTGCACAACAACACCAAATCCACGCCCAATTCCATATTTATCCGACCGAGTTCCTGGGTAATTTGCCAGATACCACCACGCACATAGCCATAATATCCGCCGACTACTGACCCTGAAGACATCATAGGAATGCTGAAAGCTGAATATGGCTCGTATAGTGAAACCGGGCCACTTTCATTCACCATCATACTGACACGCAGTTTGGTCCGTTCGGCAGTCATATAGTGATCAAATAGAGTTGCGGCGCTGCCGGTGATCCACAATGCTGTCAGGTCAGCCCCTAAATCTGCAACCGCATCTGACACGCTGGGCGGTTGGCCAGCTCGATAACCATCTTGAAGAAACCGCACCACACGATCGCTATCAGCATGGAATGCCGTCAAGTCACCTCGTTCATCCCATTTTTCGGCAAGCTCCTGGATCAATTGCGAGGTATCGTTGTAAATAAAAGCCGGTTGTTCCGTGCCGGGAAAGAATACTAAATCTGGATGCTTGCACGCCCAAACATCCAGCCGATCCGCTAGGCCCGTTTCCTGCCAGACAAAATCTTGCATCAGCCCCAGCGTCGAAGCACCCAGAGCGTAATCCTGCTGAAGGCCATCGATTTCGACGGTTTCGGATACACAGGCGCCGCCGATCCGATCTTTGCTTTCTAGCAGCGTAACCTGATGTCCTGCACGAACCAAATAGTTAGCCGCAACTAGTCCGTTGATACCTGCACCAATGACAGCGATGTTTTGGGAATTTCTTGTCACGTGTTCACTGTATCATTCCATCGCAATCGTCGGAAAGTTTGTGATCTCCGCGGAGCACCGTCAACAATGTGCCATTCAGTGAACCGGTTATAATCTGTTGAAACACAGATCCAGAGTCGAAAGCAATTGGTCAGCATTTTCTTTTGAAAATACCATGGGGGGCCTGATCTTGAGCGTATTGTCATAACGCCCATGCGTGGATATCAGCACACCTTTATCTTTCATCATATTGGCCATTTGGCGCGCTTTGTCCGTATCCGGCGTTTTGGATGCACGGTGCTTCACCAACTCAACGCCCAAGAATAGGCCGCGTCCGCGTACATCACCGATGATGTCGTATTGAGTTTGAAGTTCTTGTAGCCCCGCCTTTGTATACGCGCCCAATTTGGTGACATTTTCAAGAAGACTTTCCCGATCAATGACATCAATAACAGCCTTGCCGACCGCCGCAGAAACAGGATTGCCGCCCGTTGTATTGAAATAGTCAGATTTAGAAGCAAACCTGGTCGCAATATCCGGGGTGGTCACAACAGCAGCCAGAGGATGACCGGCCCCCATTGGTTTGCCCAGCGTCACAATGTCCGGCACGACGCTGTCGTGCTCGAAACCCCACCAGTGATCGCCAGTACGGCAATAGCCAGATTGCACTTCGTCCGCAATCACAAGACCGCCTGCGTCGCGAACGATCTTATATACCTGCTGAAAATATCCTTGCGGCGCTTCAATCGTGCCTGGGCAATCAAAGATACTGTCAATCATGATCGCAGCCGGTGCCTGACCTTTCCGCCTCAAATCACCTATGGCATCGCACACGGAACCGACATAACCGTCAAGAAGATCATTACCTTCTACAGCCACGCGATACTGACACGGCGCTTCAAAAAGCGAGAGCCAATCCGGGCGTTCGTCGCTGTCAGCCGTCGACAGCGTATATACCAAGGTCGAGTTACCGTGATAGCTATACTCCGACACCATCATCCCGTAGTTGCCAGTGACGGTGCGAGCGATCCGACTTGCCAAATCATTGGCTTCTGTCCCGGTGCAAACGAACATACAGACGCCTAAATCACCCGGCATTTTTGAAGCGACTTTTTCTGACAGCTCAACCACACTCTCATGCAGATAACGTGTGTGCGTGTTAAGAGTTGCTGCCTGCTTAGAAAGTGTTGCCACTACTTCCGGGTGACAATGACCGACAGAAGCGACATTGTTATAACAATCGAGATATTTGCGCCCGTCAGCGCCCCATAACCAAATTCCTTGCCCGCGCACGAGGTGAGCCGGTTGGTCGTAAAACAGCTCATACGACGGGCCGAGGGCTCTTTTTCTGCGTTCGAGTAGTTCCATGACGACACCCTAGCTAAATCCGCAAGCGGCCCGCAATCGATCGACTACAGACTTGTGATCCAGACTACAGATAACCTGAAGTTTGGCATGTCCGGCCCTTCTCTCTTCAATGACATCAGGATCTTGATCTGTATTCAATTTCAGCTTTATGTCGCTCAGCAATATAGTGATCAATAGGCGCAGTATCATGGCATCCCATAACACGGAAACTTCTGCATCCGATAAAGGGTGCGCGTGATGAAATCCAATCAACAGATTTTTCACTGTATCGAGGTCTTCTCTATCTAAGCGATGAAAAGTTGTAGCCATTACGGCCAGGTCATTAATGACTGGCGCATAGACCATGTCTCCAAAGTCAATCAGGCCGATCACATCCGGAGAAATGGCATCTGACCGCAATAGATTATCTGGATGCGCATCATTGTGAATTATTTGAGACGGCCCCGCATTCAGTGTCGGCAAGACCTCATGGCGTAATCTGTCTAGCAAGGGTGCCGCGAGAGTTTTAACGTCATCAGCGGCACCTGCCCACAAATCCTTGGACACCGCAATACCGTTTGACAAATTCCAAGGCATAAATTTCCTTGATGCTTTATGTTCAAAGCCCTTAAGCGCGTTTACGACTTCTCCCTGAAAGGCACCGATTTTTTGTAAATTGTCCGCGTCAGGAAATGCCCCTTCACCGTAAGGAATACCGTCAAGATAGGTAACTACTCGAAGGGTATGCTCTTTGCCTCCTCCATCAACTATTTCACTGAGGTAGAGAGGTGGCTCGGGAAATCTGCACAGTTGAGATAAGTGGAATTTTGGCCTGTAGGCGGCATGATCGCCGGCAACAGGAGATCCACTATGGCAAGACGACCACGTCGCAATCATACACCTGCGTTCAAGTCGAAGGTGGCCCTTGCGGCCGTTCGCGGTGAGCAGACATTGGGAGAACTCGCTCAGCAGTTTGATGTTCATCCTAACCAGATCAAGCAATGGAAAGATCAGCTCCTTGAGGGTGCAGCGGGTGTTTTTGGGCGGGAGGGTAAATCACCGCTGCCTGCACCCCGTGTTGATGTGAAGAGGCTCCATGCCAAGATTGGGGAGCTGACGCTTGAGAATGATTTTTTAGGCGATGCGCTCACCAAGGCGGGATTGCCGAGCGCAAGAAAATGATCGACCGCAAACATAAACTCTCGCTCAGCCGTCAGGCCAAGGCGCTCAAGATCAGCCGGGGCAGCGTCTATTATCAGCCCCGTCCCGTATCGGTCGGTGATCTGGCACTGATGCGCCGGATTGATGAATTGCATCTCGACTATCCCTTTGCAGGCAGCAGGATGCTGCAGGGACTATTGCTTGGTGAAGGATACAAGGTTGGCCGCCTGCACGTCACAACACTGATGAAGCGTATGGGGCTTGAGGCTATTTATCGCCGCCCGAACACGTCCAAGCCTGCACCGGGCCACAAAATCTATCCCTATCTGTTGCGTAAGCTGCCGGTCACCCAACCCAATCAGGTCTGGGCGATGGATATCACCTACATTCCAATGGCACGGGGCTTTGTTTATCTGGCCGCAGTGGTTGACTGGTTCAGCCGGCGTGTCCTGTCCTGGCGGCTCTCTATCACACTGGAAGCAGACTTTTGCATTGAAGCCGTTGAAGAAGCACTGGCCCGTTACGGTAAGCCGGACATCTTCAACACCGATCAGGGCTCGCAGTTTACCTCCATCGCTTTCACACAAATCCTGAAGGATGCTGAAATCGCCATCAGCATGGATGGCAAGGGAGCGTGGCGGGACAATGTCTTTGTTGAACGGCTGTGGCGCACGGTCAAATACGAGGAGGTCTATCTGCATGCCTATGGCAATGTTCCACAAGCCCGAGCCGCCCTCGGCAAATATTTGGTCTTTTACAACACCAAGAGACCGCATTCATCGCTTGACCGCCAGACACCCGATCAGGCTTACTTCAACGTGCTGCAACCAATCCCGGTCGCGGCATAACAGGGGCTGAAATCCACTTATCCGCAGTCCGAAAGTTGTTCAAACAAACCGAACCACCTCTTAGTGACCAGATTTGGTGCGGAAGATGCGGGGTACAGGTATTTGAGGAAAGTTTTCTTTAAAATAAAGCAACGCCTGTGCTTGAAAGTCGACAACATCAGTGTCTTCGTCAGGACCGGCGATTTTCACAACAAACTTTCGGCCATCATCTATACTCAGTCGAAAATTCTGATCGCGTTCCCCTTCAAGTTGCGTCCACTCACCAATTAGGCCGTACTCATCTGCTATTCCATCTGCAACTTGTAATGCGTCAAAATTTGGTGGGTTAAAGCGCATTTCCTGCGGAGTAATTGCATCTATATTCATAGTAAGGTGTCTTCGTCAGTGCCCAATATTCGATTGCAATACGAATTTCGCAGAAATACTTGACCCGCCCCCAGGTTTAGTCCAGTCAAAAAGTTAGTCTGTTTTTGATTTTATCTTGAGGCGAGCTGCTGCAAATGGGGGCGCTCTTGGTACTATATTTCCAGTGCCACAATGTCCGCTGTTGGCTGCGGATTCAACCGATCGACGCAACACAGGTTTACGCCTTCTTCTGCCTCGTAAGCGGCCATTTGCTTTGAGCTATTTGTTTCAACGAAAAGAAGTTGCATCCCATGTCGGCTTGCCTATTCCACCCATGAGAGTTCCGTTATCAGATTCCTGAACGGTTGCACCCAACACGATGTCGAAATCAGCTACTAACTCGCCCAGCTTTGAATCACTGACTGGCTTAAAGTCAATAAGGATTGATTTGCGATCTTTGGGATCTATTGCCTGAACTAGGCCGTCGCTCTCGTTCATCGGATGGCCATTGACAAAGATCTGGCTGGTGAAGATGCGAACGCCATTCGTGCTGACAGCAATGTGGATATGAGGCGTGCGGCGAGCCCCTCTGAATGTATAGGGAACCGGTTTGATCGTGCGGAAATAATAACTTCCCGTCGAGTCTGTCAAGAATCTGCCATATCCTTGGAAGGTCCTTTGAGCGTTTGCGCCGTCCGAGTCAACATGCCTGGAATGATGGTAGATACCTCTAGCGTCACACTGCCAGATTTCAACGAATGCATTGCGGAGCGGTTGGCCGTTGGCGTTTAGTATCCGACCAGTTAGATGGGTGATCTCTCCTACCGCCGGCGTAATTGAGTCGTTGATGATCAGTAGATCATTGTCGGTGTCTAGTGGCATCTCATCCGGATACAATGGCCCTTCACTTGTGCTCGTTGTACGAACGAGTTCTTCGGCAAAAAGCCCGGGCGAACTAAAAGCGGCGGCGGCAAATACCGTTGTTTGCAAGAACAACCTTCGGCTATGAATCAATGGAATTGTCATCTTTGCCTCCCGTGGGGGTGAACGTTCATCCAGCATATTTCAAAGGGCGCAGACGAGATACTGTATTTTGTTTCGTAAAGAGGCTGGTGGCCTGCCAACTTAGTCATCTCCCTTGAATATTTCTAAAGCTCATCTGGGCTCTTTGGCCATTTTGCTTCGCTAAGAGGAAGCAAGAAGAGCCCCGCCTAAACTAAAGTCGCGAGGCGCTGACGACGTGCGCCGGAGATGAGAACGCGACGCTGCCGTCGGGTTTCACAAAGTGCTGCAACTCCCCTTCCGCTTCTTCCACGAGAAGCTTGTATTGATCGTCATCGATCATGTCGCCAAGGGTCCAGCCCTTAACGTCCATGTCGATCCACTCCTTGAGAGACGGAAAGCGGGCCGTGCCGTTCTTGGTCTCGATTTTCACATCTTCAATACCGGCGTGCTCAAAGAGAGAGCGAAGCTTCGCGACGTCGCCGAACATATAGGGTGTGTGTAGTTCGTTGGCGATCTTGTCGCCGAAGAGGCGCGCCAACAGCCTTGTCATGGCGAGGTAGCCCGGCGTGTTTTCCAATGAATCCCAAACCGCAACGGCGAGCCGGCCGCCGGGCTTGAGCACACGTTACATCTCTTTTAACGCCGCCTCCTTGTCGGCAAAAAACATCAAAGCAAATTGACTGATGACGGCGTCAAAACTTGCGTCCTCGAAGGGCAAAGTTTCGGCGGGGGCTTCGGTCCAGTTGATGTCTGGGGCCGCTCGCCTCGCCGTCGCGATCATGCCTTCATTGAGATCGACGCCGGTCACAGAGCCGCTGGGGCCTGCGCGCGTGAGTGCGTCGCGGGCGAGAACGCCCGTTCCGCAGCCGACATCTAAAACGGACTGGCCAGGCTGCAAATCGGCGGCGTCTAAGACTTTCTCCGTCCGGGCGACAAAAAGCGCCGGAACAAAATACTCTTCGTAAAAGTCCGCAGCACTCTTTGACACTTGCCCTGTAGCTGTCTCTTCCATTGCGCTACCGATAAATTTGATCTCTCAATTAGAGTGATGGAAATCCAAAATCACAATGTTTACAAGTGTTAGCGTCCTCTTTCTTGCGGCTGTTCTAATGGCGGGCTGCGCGGGCGAGCTGGCATTCGCGTTCTGCTCCGCGATCAAACGCGGGCGGCCAAAAACCTAGCATTGCTCGCGTCGTTGAAGTTAAGTCAATATAGCTCTAGGTACACCCGACAAAAAGAAAGAGATCAATGGTCCGTTTCATTATCGCGGTACTACTTTGTTTTGAGATTTGCATCGCGGGATCCGCGCGCGCCGACGACGAAAATGCCACCGACATTTCAGTCGATACTCTCTAAGACAAAATATACGGCGCTTGGCTCGGTCAGATGATCGGCAACATGTACGGGCTGCCTCACGAGAATATCTATATCGACGAGCCGGGCCCTAGCGATTTTCCCTACGGCTACGATTATCGTGAAGTCCCCTTCTACCCCTTTCATTTCGGCACCGGCCTAATGACGGGCGTGATGAATGCAATGGGCGGGGCATTTTCCGACGACGACACCGACATTGAATACATTTATCTAAACGTGATGGAAGAGCGCGGCGTCGAACCAAGCTACGCTGATTTGCGCGCTGCCTGGACCTATCACATTCGTGATTGGGTGTGGCTAGCAAACCGAGCGGCGCTGGGACTCATGGTGCAAGGCTATTCGCCGCCCGCGACTGGGGCAAAAACCAACAACGTTCATTGGTTCCAAATCGACGGCCAACTCATTAATGAGATTTGGGCGCTGACCGCGCCGGGCATGGTCGACTACGCCGCCGCCAAATCGGCATGGGCCGCCCGCATCACAAATGACGACTGGGCGATCGAACCGACCATTCATTATGGCGCGATGTATTCCGCCGCGTTTTTCGAGAACGACATTGGCAAAGTTATTGACATCGCAACTGCGGCTTTGCCGGAAGGCTCAAGATTTGCCCAAACGGTCGCACACATGAAACGCCTGCATACAAAGTATCCGAACGATTGGACAAAAGCGCGTCGGGAAATGGCGGATGCCTACTATCATAATGCGGAACACAAAACGATTTGGAACGCTAATCTCAACGGCGCGGCGGCGATCCTCGCTTTGCTCTACGGCAACGGCGACGTTCAGAAAACGCTCGATTTAGCTTGCGTCCTCGGATTTGACGCCGACAATCAAGCAGCCTCCATGATCGGCTTGCTTGGGGTGATCAAGGGCCGGTCGGGTCTGCCCAAAGATTTGTTGATGCCACTCGAAGACTGGCGCGAGCCGTTTAACGACCGCTACATCAACCGCTCGCGGTTCGATTTACCGAATGAAAGCATCAAACGCTTAGCGGCCCGCAGCGTCGCCATTGCCGAACAAATTATATTGAAAAATGGAGGTAGCAAGCGAGAGGACGACGGAGAGACCGTATACGAAGTTAATCCAAACGCGACTTTCACTTCGCCGTTCGAGCTCGCCGCGGAACCCACACGACACTTCACCGCTGGCGAGCTTGTCGACGTGTCATACCACAGCGGCGGAAGCGATCCTGAATGGAGCATCGTAAAAGGCGCCCTTCCTCCCGGCATTTCATTTGACGCGGGCGCGCTCTTAGGCGGTCCCACAAAAGTTGGAAACTATGACGTCACGCTCCAAGTTGAAAACGAAGGACAGACGATTAAGCAAACCTTTGCCTTCGTTGTACGGGGAGAAAACCTTGCGGCAACGGCGCAAAATATATTGGCGCCCGAGACGGACAAGGAAACGGATCGCGAAATCCTGCGGGATGCGCAAACCATGAACACCGCGAGCTATCAAAGCGTTGGGCGAAGTGCCGCCCGTCTCGTGTTTTTTGGTTACGAATGGTCGGAACCGCAGGATATCGGCTCAATTGAAATAACAATGGGAGACATGACCGACGATGGCGGCTGGTTTATGTCTATGTCAGCCGAACTCTTGACCGAGGATGGCAGGTGGGTGCCGGTCTCGAATTTGGCCGTTTCGCCGGAACCTTCTTTTGAGAATAATCCCTTCGCTCATCCGCCCTACGCGACATACATCCTGAGTTTTGACGGCGTCAATACGAAATCTGTTCGCCTGAACGGTCTTACGGGCGGTAGCAAGCGCCATGTTTCTGTGAGCGAAGTGGGAGTCTACCCACCAACAACGAACTGAAACACCAATCGGGCTCAAATCATACCGGCTCGTTCGGCCTTTTCCGACTTGCGGCTTAGAAATACATGATGCTCGTAGCGGTCAGCGCGGTAATAGATCGTGCTGCGCTCGACGGGACGACTTGCAGCATCGAGTGTGACCAGACGAATGCGGACAAGCGGTGCGCCGATCGTCGTGCCGAGGAGTGACGCTTTGGCCGTATCGGCAAGGCAAGCGCCCTGCAACTGATCGGCGCCTGAAATCTCCAAGCCCTTGTCTTCAAGTATTGTCACCAATTGATGGCGCTTGATCTCCGCGGCCGTAAACGCAAGGCCCAAGTTACTTGGCACATAAGATACGCGGTAGCCGATGGGGGCGCCTTTGACCCAACGCACAAAAGAAATGCGAATAACTTTGGCGCCGTTTCTGAGTCCAAGGTCGGCGCGCGTCTTTTTGTCAGCAACCACTTCGTTGATCTCGATAGATTTGACCGTCGACGTCTTTGCCAGCCGCGCCGTTTTGCGGATTAACTGATCCATGTCCCCTTGATTGGGAGCCGCCGCTAAATCTTTGGTGACATAGGTGCCTTTACCTTGGATGCGATAGACCAGTCGTTCGGCCGCCAACATGTCTAGGGCCTTGCGCGTGGTAATGCGCGACACGCCGAACATTTTGCAAAGTTCGCTTTCCGGCGGCAACTTGGTCCCGGGCGCATAGCTGCCGTCGAAGATCCAGCCTTTAGTCAGCGCATAGACCTGATGATAACGGGGCGCCTTTAGGGATTCGTCGACAAGAGTTACGACATTAGAATCGGTCATGAAATCCTCGTTGCCGCGCGGGCACCCGGCTCCAGCATCAGCATTTCACACCAATATACTGTTGTCATGTTTACATAACAACAGTATATTTCGGGCGCTCAGGCTTCGGGTCAAGGGTTCGGGAGGAATAGAAAATGAAAAGGCTCGTCTTTTCAGCCATCTTTTTGGCCATGCAGGCGCTTTCCGCAAGTGGCGGCGAGGTTACAACATCCGTCAGCGGAACTTTCAATGGTTCCCAAGAAAACGCCTGCATACACGTTTCAACATTCTTCTATCTCACCGATTGCTCTTATGGCCGAATCAACGAAACGATCGCCGGTAACGAATTGCCGTGGACTGGCCCCACGGTCAATCCGGTCTATTTCGCGCCGGACAGCCCTAACGCCGTCCCTGATTATACGCCCGTGCCCGGCGACGACCGCATATCACCGACGCTTGACGGTACTTTGACCATCGACGACCGCGACACGCCCGATCCGGCGGACGATTTGATCAGCGGTGTACTGACGGTCGGACCCACGGCGCGCAGTGTCGTGGTGAACGTGAACGAATTGGCCGGAGGGCCTGCGGGCGCGCCACCGCGCGCCATCGAGTCGTGGGCGGGCATAACCCATACCCTCGCGCCAACCGCCGTCAACGAAACCGCAGCGAACGAGTTCGGTGGCATTGACTATGTGATCGGATCGAGGGGGTTTCCCTCTCGCCTGTGTCACGCCGACAATCCGGACAACTGTTTTCCCAGCGCAAAGGCGCCGAAGACGACGGACGGGCAATTGGTAAAACGTTGGGCGGCGCCCGGCACAGCGCCCATAACACGAGACACAGAGATGGGCGGTAATATCGGTGCTCAAACCACGGCCGAGTTCACGGACTATAAGTGTGTCGATAATCGCGACAACATTACGTGCCCCGACCACAACGTGATTTGGGGCGGATCAATTGAAGATCCTGGCCTCGACAACTTACTCTTGAAAGTGTCGATCGACGCTGACGGCCGCGTCGTCAGCGCCCAAGGCTTTTGGACCAACGAATACCACATCAAAGCAGGCCCACCCATCTTTCAAGTCGCTGACGATCACGACAATTCATGGCAGGGCGGCTACATGCAGCTCACTGGCGCAGCCGAGTAGCATTCATGAGGAAAAGCAATTTCAATTGGGGCATCGTCACACTGACCGGCCTGATCTCGATCGCCTCGTTGATCTTAGGTTGCACCGAGCAAACTTCCCAAGCGGATCAAACCTATCCGCGGCCGGCTAACGATTTAAATGTCGACCCGAATATTCTCGAGCTCAATCTCGTGGCCGGGGAAACAGAAGTTGACTTAACAGGTGACCGTCTTGTCGCCAACGTGCTCGCCTTTAACGGCGACACGCCAGGGCCCTTGTTACGCCTCAAGCTGGGCGACACGGCCATCGTGCACTTTACAAACAATCTTTCGTTTGCCAGCGCGATCCATTGGCACGGTATCGAACTTGATAATGCCAACGACGGCACACCTGTGACGCAAAACTTGGTGCAACCGGGTGAGACGTTTACTTACAGGTTTGTCGTTACCCGGCCCGGCATGTTTTGGTACCACTCGCATATGCAACCGACCAATCCGGAATTCAAAGGATTGTATGGCCCGATCATTGTGGATGAACCGGCTGAAGAAACATTGAAGCTCGCAGGTATCATCCCTGAGCAAGAGCAAGTGCTTGTGTTGGCCGACACCACCGTTTGCAAACCGGCTGGAGAGAACGATGACGCCACGTTCGCGGCGGACGCGGATACGCCTTGGGTGTTTGCAGCCGAGCTCGGGCCCTTTCCCGGGCTGACGGCCTTTCCGACTCCTTCAGATCTGTGCGACACACCGAGGGACAATGACGGATTGCCCACTGAAGCCGGCGTGCTTCCTGCCGGCGAGATTCCAAACATTCAACCGCAACGCCGATGCCACTTGGCCGATGAGTGCCGCGTGAATGAGGGTCAAATCGTTCTCGCGAACGGACGGGCCGCCACGCCCCGCGCCGGGTCGCCCGAAGCGCCGGGGGATTTGGCGTCAAAGCCAAGCACCACTGCGGTTACCTCAGGCAAAGGCATTCGGCTTCGCTTGCTCAATACGGCCGCGAGCCGCTATTTCCGGTTGCGCCTCACTGATCAAAACGGCGATCAACTCATGCTCTACCGCGTTGGAGGACAAGGTGGGCTGCTTGACCAGGTCAGGCTTGAAGGCGGCATGATCGGCACGCTCGAGTCCAAATACGATCCGGGAGAGATCGTTTTGGGTCCCGCCGAGCGCGTTGACGTCGTCGCCGTTCCCCAAGGCGATATCGGCGATGTTTTGACGTTGTGGACTCTTGACTTTCAACGTTACGGCACTCTTGAATATCCATTCGGCTACGGAGCATTGCCGAGTGTTCCGGTTGCACATTTCGAAATAGGAGACATTGCAGAGCACGACGATCGGTTCGAAATTGCCGAAGGCGACCCACTACGCCTTCATGAGGAGGTAAACGACCCAATCGAAAGTCTTAAAGACCTTCCAATCACAGATCATTTGCGCGACCCGGCCACGTTCGACGAGCCTTTGCCCGGCATTGCCAGCGAGGAGGTTTTGCTGGCGGTTGTGGGTTTGCGCGAATCTATTGACGGCTTTCATGGACGTCTGGAAGGGGGCGACGTTAACTTCACTGAAATTCCTCACCCGTACTCTGCACGTTATGCCACAGTCGGTGATCTCTTAGAGCTGACCATCCGCAACAGCACACAGATGCATCATCCGGTGCATCTGCATGGCTTTTCGTTTCAGCCGGTGCGCTTGCTCGATTCGGAAGACGAGCTGATCTACACCTACGATTACAACGAATTCGTCGATACAATTGACATCCCAGGCACACACAAAGTCGTCATTCGCGTGAGGCTCGACGACCGTCCGATCTTCGACGGCCCGGCGACCGGCGGCGCTGTCGGGCGTTGGTTGATTCACTGCCACATCTTCAATCACGCCGGTCTTGGCATGATTTCGGAATTGGTGGTCATGGACCGCTAACGCAAGACCGGCCGGCAGACCTATTGGCCTCGGATCGCCTGTGTCTCAGAAAGTTCGGGCTCCGCAACCCGGCGCAGATAAAACTCAAACGTATCTTCTTTGCGCCCTTCAAAATGGGGCACCCGGTACATCGCGGACATAGCTTCCAAGACACGCGAAACGCGGAGGGGACCAACGTCAATCGTGTCAAAGCCAAAGTCTCGTGCAAGCCCCATGACCGCTTCCTTCGCTGCCTTATCGTTGCCGGCCACAGGAACCGAAACGATTCCATTGGCCCGGTCCGGGTTGGCAAGGATGTGATAGCCGAGGGTATTGAAGGCTTTGACCACGCGCGCGTCCGGCGCCATCTCTTGCACTTTTTCTCCGGTAGATGGACCGTCGATATATTGCGGCAGTCCGTCGGCACCCGATGTCACCGCGTTGCCCGCGTCGATTACAATTTTGCCCGCAAGCTCGTCGCTTAACTTGGCAACCACATCCGGCACGGCTTCCCGCGGGACCACGAGAACGACAATGTCACCAGCCTTCGCCGCTTCGAGTTGCGTCATCGCTGTGGCGTTCGGCCCTGTTCGCTGTACCAGATCTTTCATGCGTTCGCTGTCCGGCGTGCGTGACCCGTAGATAACCGTGTGATCGAGGGCGGCAAGGCGCGTTCCAAACGAGGTTCCCATCATTCCCGTGCCGATCACGGCGTAGGTCTCCGCGCGCAAAGGACCGATGCACAGGATAAATACGACACATGCCTTTGTAACTAGGTTGAGCCCATTTTTCACTTTGTTCTCCTCACTTGCGAGCACATTCAATGACTACAATTTTACTTAAGGAGGATATTTCACCGCTGCCGGACTAACCAGAAAATTATTGCGCCTAAGCACTTCGTCTGTTTGCTGCCTGCTCCGCGCTCCATGTCCAACATCCACCTCCCTACAAATTGAGATTAGATGTTGCGTCCATCAGCTGAATCCACAACCCAAAGCGGACACCTAAGACCTAATAAGCACTGTCTGTATCACCTAAATCCAAGACATGCCCATGTCACACAGCAAGAGTGGCTGCTGTTATTGTCCCGGTACTTTCATTCTTGCCATACGTTCGATGAGCGCGTCGGGGTCTTCCCGTTTGAGCTTGAGCATTTCTAAGGGCGGCCCGGCGCCGATGTCGATTTCATATTTGCCCGCGGCTAGGCCGTCGACGATGATCTCGCCGCCAGCGACCGCCGTCATGCCTGAGCCCGATCCCCAATCGTCCTTGCCCCATTCGCCGCCGTCGCCGGTCAAAGCGCGAAAAGACACATTGCTTTTGATACCCGCAACGACCAAAAGGCAAACACTAATATTGTAGGGCATCAGCTCGATGCGCATCGTGTCGAAATAACCGTGCAAAGCGTGTTTGGCCGCACAGTAGGCGCTGCGCAAAGGAATGCCATATTTTCCGGCTACGGACGACGTCACGACCAAGTGTCCGCTCTTTCGCTGCATCATTTTAGGGAGCACGAGTTTGGTCAGCGCAATGGGTGCAAAGTAGTCCACTTCCATAATGCGCCGGTCGACATCCATATCCGTGTCCTTGCCAAGCGCACGCTGCGAAATACCGGCATTGTTAACGAGCACGTCGACCTTCCCGGAGATGTCCTCGACGCGGCGGGCTGCCTCCTCGCGCGCGGCGGCATCGACGACATCGAACGGCACTACGTGAACCGCTCCGGGCCCAGCGTTGCATTGAGCCTTGACCCGTTCGAGCTCGGCTTCGCGCCGTGCTGACAGAATGACTTTGGCACCTTCTTTATGAAAAACTTGCGCCAAACCCGCACCGATGCCTGACGAGGCGCCGGTAATCCACACGACTTGATCTTTGAAACGCATGAGCACCTCCAATTTAGGCTATGTCGCGACTATAGGCCAATTGCTGATCGAAATGGATAACTTTACGTTTTGGGTATCGGGTCGCATCATGCTGCCTTTCAGTCTTCGTGACGCGTGCCGCGCAACAGACATGATCGGCTGATGGGCGTCTAACAAAAATGGCCTTCGCTGCATTGGTTAATAATAGGCTTGAATTAACATAAAAATTTATCTTTCTCTAAATCTGAAGGTTTTATACAAAGCGCAGCTTGGGCATTAAAATTGCCTTGGGGGATGAACCAGCAACGACGAGGTGTGACCATGGAGCTGGACGTCCAATTCAGAATGGAAGCCCATAAAAGTTTTGCAGAATTTTGGCTAGATTTGCGCGACGGCGAATTAATACCACCAAGGTCCAAATTAGATCCGTCGGCCATTAAAAAGCTTCTTCCCCACATAATGCTCTTCGAGCTTAGCTCGCCCACAGAGTTACGCGTAAGACTGGTTGGTACGGCGATCGTTGATCGGTGCAGGGAGGACGCATCACGGCAAACCCTGGCCATTCCTGAAGATGCAGAAGATCAGACGATTTTCCAGCGCAACATTGTTACCGTTCTAAGCCAACCCTGCGGCTATCGGTTGATAACCAATGAAAAATACGCCAACGGCCGTTCAGCCTATGTTGAAGATGTGGGTTTTCCGCTAGCGGATCGATCCGGCGAATTTAAATTCATCGTCACTTTGTCACGAGCTTATACAAAGAGTTATTCCCACCTCTTCGATATGAATAATGTAATTGAACAAGATTATATCGAACACCAATTTATAGACATTGGAGCTGGATTACCAAATCCCATTTATCCCCAAGAAGTTGAGGATCATCGGCGTGAAGGCGCGCAAGATAATTTGATAAGGCACTCCTTTGGAAACTTATTAAAGGGTGCGCGCGCGGCTTAGCTTCTCTCACACAAATTAGATCTCAACTTACTAAGGATATGGGCGTGAAAAAACGCCAAAAGAGAAAATTCCCCGAGATCGCAATAAGGACCGGATGATAATAGCGGCGCAGTTCGGCCGCTCATGATCCGCCTCGGATCAGCATAAGGCGCTCAAGCCGACTTTGAATACGATCCATGTCAACATGTGTACCGACAAGGCCTTCAACGAGACTAAGCTTGATTTCGGTCATGGCTTCAGAGCGTTCGTGCCCGACATCGACGATAAGATGTACGAATCGCTTTACAGCATCCGATACGCCTGCGGTGGTTACGGATACAGATTAAGTAGAGACGCGTTACAGTTTATCGATAAGTACAAGCCTCAAATTTTGTCTTTGGGTCTGAGCTACGAAGACGTATTGCTCGGTCAGATCCTCTACTTGGAGGGGATTCCGGCGACGAAACAGGAACTGGGGAGATACCACTTCATCGCTCACGACTAGCTACGAGTAATCGGAAGGCCGTGCTTCAGCTACTTTACTCCTGCCGGATTTCGTGAGCGCTCCAATATCTGCTAGTTCGCCGGTTGCTTATCCGCCATGAAGCTGCGGTACAAATTCAGCGTCGCCGATGCGTGCTCAGGTGTGCCGCGTGCCGGCATCACGCGCACCAGCGCATCGCGCGCGTACTCTTTGGCCTCTTCCATCCCCTCCCGGAGTGGATCAGTCTCGCCGGCGCAGATCAAAGTGGGCATGCTCAGCTTCGGCAGACGCTCCCGGGTTGGATAGGCAAACGCCGCCCGATAGTTCAAATGATAGGTCGTACCGCCCTTCAAAAACTCCACCACGTTGTCTTGCAACTGCTCCGGGCTGCCCGGACGAACACCGGTCCGCGTGCCGGCAGCAGTGCGGTTGTACCAAGGCCAAAAGTAAGATTGATCGCGGAAAAAGTTCCAGGCCCAGATCAGTTGACTGCCGTCCCAGCGCACAGGCAGGGGCTGAACGTAGTTGGCCAAATAGTCTGCGGTCTGTGTCTCCGATAGAAGCGTGATGCCGTCCAAAATAAGATGCTGCACGCCTTGCGGATCGGCAATGGCAATTTCCATGGCGGCCAGGGCCCCGGTGTGAGTGCCGTAGAGATCGTAGTCTTTGATCCCCAGTGCGCGGAGTCCCTCCAGCAGCACCGCCGCGATATCTGAGATCTCAGGCGTCCCAGGTAAAGCCGCCGAGTCGCCGTTGCCGGGGTTATCGAACGCCACGACGGGTCGATCAGATCCCAGCTCGCGCATCATGGGCTCGAGCCCCTTGCTCGACGTGGGTGAGGCGTGTAGCAAAACCAAGGGCCGCCCCGCATCGGGGCCGGTGCGTCGCACCAACAATTGACCCACGGACGTGTCCACATAGTCCCGGGTCACCCGATCGGCCGCCCGTGCCGCCGGTGGGGTCAAGCCGGCGTCATCCAGCGGCTCACCTTGGAGGAACTCAAGAATACGTTTGTTGAAATCGTCCGGCGGCTGCTCCACCAGCACATGGGATGAAACGTCAGTCATAAATTCGAGATGGCGGCTCAACATATCGCCGGGAGCAGCGGTTGCAAGCGTCGGCACTTTAACGTCCCTAAGCACCGGCAGCGACTCGTAGCGGAAGGCGGCATGATAGCCCATCCAGTAGTTTGGCCCGGCGCGCAAGAAATCCACGGCGCCGCCGTGCAAGTCCTCTGTAGACGGAATATCCGCCACGAGCCGTGCGTCCGGCGACTGATCGAACCAGGGTGCGAACAAATACATGTTACGCCGCATGGACCATAGCGTCACGAGATGGCGGCCGTCCCAATGAGGCTCGAGCGACGGCGTGTAATTGTTGATATAGCGGTCCCTCTCCTCGGGCGGAAAGGCGGGCACCCCGTCCAGCACCAACCGCCGCACCCGATCCGGAAAGCGCGCGGCCGTTTCCAATGCGATGGCCGCGCCCGTATGGCTTCCGAATAGATCCAACTTGCCCAGGCCCATCGCATCCAGCGTGTCCGGTAGGGCGTTGGCATAGTCGCCGATCTCCGGCCTATCGAGGCCCAGTCCGTCAGACTCACCGTAACCCGGACTGTCAACGGCAATCACGGTGTGCCCCTTGGCAAGTTTCAATATTTGATCAAGCAGCATGTAAGAGCTGCCCGGCGAGGGGTGCACCATCACGAGGGGCGGCCCACTGCCGGCGCGCCGGTAGTGAATTTGTCGCTCACCTGCATAGGCATAGTGACGCTTGATGGTCATGGTGTTGGCTTCCTCCTCGTTATGCCCGTCAGCTCAGCGCGTGCAAGTGGCGATCAGCTTGCACACCGATAGCCCGACTGCCATCAAACACAACGTGAGCGACGAATGCAGCGGTCTGTGCTGTACGGTATCACTTCCTTTTTGTTGCTATTCGGCGCCCGCGAAGTCTAAGCGTCATCCACGCTAGCGGTCAAAGACCGAAGTAATCGCTTAGGGGATGGAACAGCTGTTCCTGGACATTAAACAACAGTCGTGGTGAAAGGATTCATGGCCGGCACAGGGGTAAAAGCGGACTTCGGTCGCCGTCGTCTGAAAAAACTGTCATGGTTATTACACCGTCTCTAAACTCTGGTCACCAGCTCATAACACTGGAGTTTTACGATAATTGGATATCCCTTATCGTTTCAGCACTGCAAGACCATACAGAGGGTAATGTGAATGAAAATTTCAGTTACAAACATTGCGGTTTGGATGCTGGCCGCTGTCCTTTTGATGAGCGCCGCCAAAGCGGAAAATGACCAACTGACCGAGGCAGAAATCAACGCAAAGCGCCTATGGGTGAAAGAAGTAGAGGCGGAAAACTTTCATTTCTGGCGCCGTTATTTTAGGCAGCCGCAGAATTTTTCCGAGCCGCCGTTGGAATGGTATTCGCCTATCGAACTCGTGCCTGGCGGCATTAGGCCATACTTTGAGGAAGCTAAATGGAGCAAGCGCACCATAAGAGATGACGCCCTCGAGGCTGCGCTTGACTACGCCAAGGAGCAAAATTCACACACGTTTATTGTCCTCCACCAAAATATAATTCAACTCGCATGGTTTGACGAGGGTATGCACGCGGCGGCCACAGTAAGCTCCCATTCATTCGTCAAAACGCTGGCTTCAATCTTGGTGGGCATTGCGATTGCCGACGGTGAAATCGACTCAATTGACGACCCGATAGGAAGTTATGTCAATGAATGGAAGGACGATCCACGCGGTAAGACGACAATACGTCAAGCGCTACAAATGACGAGCGGCTTCGACTTAAGTGAAATCCGCAATATGTCGCCCGCCGTGTACGGGCCGTTTAGCCGAGAAACGCAAATGGTCAACGGGAGCGATGTGGACGGGACGGTATTGACATGGCCCTATGAGTCTAAGCCAGGCGACGTTTTCGCCCACTTCAATCCGTCGCCGCAACTTCTAGGGATCGTCTTGGCACGCGCCACAGGCGTACGCTACACGACTTATCTTTCGGAGAAACTGTGGCGGCCGATGGGCGCCGTGCGCGGCGCAATGCGGCTCGACGGTATCGGCGGCCAACCCATAATGTTTTGTTGCTACTTGTCAACGCCATCCGATTGGTTGCGCCTTGGTCATCTCTTGATCAACGATGGACGGATCAATGGTGAACAGATCATTCCCGTAGGCTGGGTTAAGGAAATGAAGACCACGTCTCAGGTCAATCCGAACTACGGCTATCAAATTTGGGTTGGGTCCCCACCCACAAAAGAACGCAAATACCTGCCAACGCTTGAAGGCATGACTGCCAATTATCATTCCGAGCCATTTGACGGCGGCGACATTTTCTATATGGAGGGCAGTTCCAAATTCCGCATGTGGATGGTGCCGTCTGAAGAACTTGTTGTGTTGCGCATGGGCCTCAATCCACCCGACATGGATGAGGCGCGTCTCCCCAACACGATTTTGCGAGGAATCAAAAAGCTACAATCACAATGAAACATCTTTTGTTTTCGCCATCACGCCAGTGCGAGCTGCCTTTTAACGGCAACACCCATTGCGGCCGTTTACCCCTTGAGACCAATCATATTGTTTCCCTTAAGCTTGGACTCGGAAGACGGCGTTTGATGTGGTTCGGCCAAAGTCGTTCCAGCACTGATACATCTGCAACCTCAAAACCAAGTTGCAAGATATTCAGACAATGAATTGGCATTGGGAAACGGCGCGTCGGGAACAGGCTTGCCGAAAAACGCGCTGAGCGGCGCCCACCCTTCAGAGATTTGATAAACAAGCAAGCGGTCAGGATCAACCGACTTGATTATCTTGTCGTGGTGTTGCTGGTAAATTTCTTTGGCATAGGTCTTATCTTCAAAGCGGCCGTGGAACGTGTCCTCAAGAATCATGATGCATGACATTTCCAGCACGTTGTATTGACCTTGCGGGGCCTTGGAATAGTCAGTCTTCATCGTTCTATAGAGCGTTTTCGTCGTACTGTCATACCAGCTGTCAAAGTCGCGCGTGGACAACAAGACTTTGGCGTCCGGAAACTCTGCGGCGAGTTCTTGCCAGTAGTAACAGCCCGGCCAATCAACGGTGGCTTGATAGTCTTTGAACAGCGCGCGCCAATCTATTTGCTTACCGCCCACGACATCGAGCCAGAGCTGATCGTGCCCGGGATTCTTCAGGATTTCGTCGAAGTGATAACAAGGGCCAAGGCCTAGCTCATCAAGCGCGGCTTTTTGAGACGTCGTGCCCGTTCGGCCAAACCCGGCACCAATGATGGAGAGCGTCATTTGACATTCCTTTTGTCCGCGATCTTAGCCCAGACATATCGGGATCATAGAGTTTACGACGTTCGCAAAAAGTGATCTTTTAGTCCCATGAAAAAAATTATGCATAGACGCGTCATCGCGGGAATAACTTTAGGTTTGGTTGCCCTCGTGACCGCCTGCACGACTGTGCCGAACGAACAAGAACAAGCGGCACAAGAGTGGAACATGGCCGCTTGGCATCACGTCACCGTGGGCGTTGCAGACCTCGACGCCGCGCTCGGGCTCTGGGTCGACCTGCTCGGTTTCGAAGTGCGAGCACGGCGGGTGGGTGCCGATGCCGGCTTGGCATCGTTGTGGAACATTGCTGCCGGCGACATCGAAAACCAAGCACTCATAGCAACGCCGGGGACCCAAACAGGCCTTATTCACCTCGTCCAGTTCAACAATCCCGACCCGCCGGTGCGCGAAGGCGCGGAAGTTTTCGATCTCGTTCCTAAGAATCTGGATATTTATGCCAAGGATCTGCCGGCGCGGATCGAAGAGCTGTGTAATGCGGGCATGACGTTTCGCACTGACACATACAGCGATGTCACGGCGCCCAACGGCACGCGCTTTTTGGAAATTCATATGTATGGCCATGACGCGACCAACATCGTGTTGCTGGAAACAGTTGGCAATGAAGAACCGCATTATACGAGCAAAGGCTTTGCCGGGGTGGGGCCCCTCATTTCCATTGTCCCAGACGCGGTAGAAGAACAAGACTTCTATGTCCAAGTTTTGGGACTAGATGAGCTCTCCAAAAATTTGCTGGTCGGGCCGGATATCGAAAAAATGATTGGCCTGCGCCCGGGCTCGGGACTCGATGTCCGCATTCTGGGTCAGGGGGAGGAGCGCTTTGGTCTCACGGAAATCGTTAACTACCAAGGGGTCGAAGGAACCGATCGTTATCCGCTGGCAAAACCCAAAGCGCTTGGCACGCTCCATGTCAGCTATGTGCTTGATGACTTGGCGCCGCTTATGGCGCGGCTGTCGGCGTCGAAGATTGCGTTCGCCGAGCACGAAGCCGCCGACACTTTGTTCGGCGACAGCCCTTCGATCTCTTTTGACTCATCGGCGGGCTTGCGCATAGAGGCCCATCAACGCTAGCGCGCGCATTGGAGCGCCGCCGTGAGCTAACCCATAGCACCGCAGAGCGTATGCAAGCTGCCTGCAAGGAGTGCGTTGAAGGTATCGTTTGTCCGTTTACAGAGGAAAAGCAGCCGTGCTTCTCAAAGTCCATTTTCGGCCGAGTTTGACCCAAAGCTGCCATGGGCCACACCCCCAATTGCGCAACAAAAAAGCGGCTCCGAAGGACCGCTCATTTGAATACGCCTGCAGTTGTCTTAAGAGGTGGCTCGGGAAATCTGCACAGTTGAGATAAGTGGAATTTTGGCCTGTAGGCGGCATGATCGCCGGCAACAGGAGATCCACTATGGCAAGACGACCACGTCGCAATCATACACCTGCGTTCAAGTCGAAGGTGGCCCTTGCGGCCGTTCGCGGTGAGCAGACATTGGGAGAACTCGCTCAGCAGTTTGATGTTCATCCTAACCAGATCAAGCAATGGAAAGATCAGCTCCTTGAGGGTGCAGCGGGTGTTTTTGGGCGGGAGGGTAAATCACCGCTGCCTGCACCCCGTGTTGATGTGAAGAGGCTCCATGCCAAGATTGGGGAGCTGACGCTTGAGAATGATTTTTTAGGCGATGCGCTCACCAAGGCGGGATTGCCGAGCGCAAGAAAATGATCGACCGCAAACATAAACTCTCGCTCAGCCGTCAGGCCAAGGCGCTCAAGATCAGCCGGGGCAGCGTCTATTATCAGCCCCGTCCCGTATCGGTCGGTGATCTGGCACTGATGCGCCGGATTGATGAATTGCATCTCGACTATCCCTTTGCAGGCAGCAGGATGCTGCAGGGACTATTGCTTGGTGAAGGATACAAGGTTGGCCGCCTGCACGTCACAACACTGATGAAGCGTATGGGGCTTGAGGCTATTTATCGCCGCCCGAACACGTCCAAGCCTGCACCGGGCCACAAAATCTATCCCTATCTGTTGCGTAAGCTGCCGGTCACCCAACCCAATCAGGTCTGGGCGATGGATATCACCTACATTCCAATGGCACGGGGCTTTGTTTATCTGGCCGCAGTGGTTGACTGGTTCAGCCGGCGTGTCCTGTCCTGGCGGCTCTCTATCACACTGGAAGCAGACTTTTGCATTGAAGCCGTTGAAGAAGCACTGGCCCGTTACGGTAAGCCGGACATCTTCAACACCGATCAGGGCTCGCAGTTTACCTCCATCGCTTTCACACAAATCCTGAAGGATGCTGAAATCGCCATCAGCATGGATGGCAAGGGAGCGTGGCGGGACAATGTCTTTGTTGAACGGCTGTGGCGCACGGTCAAATACGAGGAGGTCTATCTGCATGCCTATGGCAATGTTCCACAAGCCCGAGCCGCCCTCGGCAAATATTTGGTCTTTTACAACACCAAGAGACCGCATTCATCGCTTGACCGCCAGACACCCGATCAGGCTTACTTCAACGTGCTGCAACCAATCCCGGTCGCGGCATAACAGGGGCTGAAATCCACTTATCCGCAGTCCGAAAGTTGTTCAAACAAACCGAACCACCTCTATATGCCCAAATGGGGAGGGCATTCCCGTTTGGCAGCAGACGAACGAATTTGGGGAGGGACACCATGAGATCATTTAGAGATTTGTTTTCGGGCGCGGCATCGCTCGCTACTTTGTCGATGCTCTCAATCGGACAGGCAAATGCCTACGTCGCGCATAACTTGCCCGAGCCGACGACTATGAGCCTCGTCGCTGCGGGGATCGCAGGCGTTGTCGTTGCGGCAAGACTTCGCCGTCGCAAGTAAGCGCAAAAAAACAGATTGCTGACATGCCGTAGGCGCAAATTTTGCTTTCTAAATTGGCCCGGCAGAAACTGTAAGGGTAAGACATGAAGTCAAATATCAAATTCATTTGGGGAATTGTGGCTACATTCACGGTGGTGGGTACGGGATCGGCTCATGCCCTTGTCTCGCAAAACTTACCTGAGCCGACAACCATGAGCCTCATTGGTGCAGGGATTGCAGGCGTTGTGGTTGCGGCGAGACTTCGCGGCCGTAAATAAGCCGGCTGGCCATGGTTTACGGTATGGCCGATTTTGCAAAACATTGTTGGGCGACGATTGCGTCGACGATCAGGTATCGGCTAGGCGCCAGACATGGGCGAATTTGACAGCCTCTTAGATCTGGAACGGGTCCTTTACGGGGCCATCTATTTTCTTGCATTAGCGTTTGTGGCGGCGTGGGAGGGGTTTGCCCCGCGCCGTACGCTGCGATCGTCTATGAGGGTGCGCTGGGTCAACAATTTTTCCTTCAGTATACTGAATACAATTATTGCTAGATCCCTGTTTCCTGTCTTGGGGGCGGGGTTCGCAATTTTCGCAGCCGAGCGGGGTTGGGGGATAATGAATGCCCTTGCCGTTCCGTATCCCTTGGCATTTTTGATAGGCTTTGTCGCGCTCGACTTCGGCAGCTGGTTGCAACACTATCTCTTGCATCGCATTCCCTGGTTGTGGCGCCTTCACCGCATGCATCACACCGATCAGGACTACGATTTCACAACGGGACTGCGCTTTCATCCTATAGAGACGTTGTTTACGACGTCATTCGGACTTCTGGTTGTTGCGATGGTTGGCGCGCCCGTGGTGGCGGTCCTCGTCTATCAGCTTGTATTTCTTGCGGCCGCTATGATCATTCACGGCAACGTATGGTTGCCGAAATCTGTCGATCATGCGCTGAGGTGGGTTGTGGTGACACCGGACATGCATAGCATTCACCATTCGTCGGAGCTCTCCGAAATGAACAGTAATTTCGGCGGGATATTTCCTTGGTTTGATTGGACATTCAGCACCTACACGCAGGATCCGCGTTCCGGCTACGAAAACATGCGTATCGGTATTGAAGATTTTCAGGACGCAAAGCATCTTACGTTTGGCTGGATGCTGATCAATCCGTTTATGTCGGCGGACGAAACAACTGTAGAGGCGAAACGACCTTCTTGACATTCCAGTGACTGGAGGAGCTTTATTTGAGCGAGACTGAGTAAGGCGTAAGAGCGAGAGAACGAGCGGCGCGCGCGCAGATGCATGGGGAGCTGCAAACCGGGGGCGCCGAGCGTAAAACTATAGGCCCGTTCTTGGAATAATGACGTCGAAAGGTGTCCCCATGAACATTAGCGAAGCTGCCAGACGTTCCGGATTACCTGTAAAAACCATTCGATATTACGAAGACATCGGTTTGGTCACGGCCGATCGACGTCCCAATGGCTATCGTGACTATGATGACTTTCATGTACACAAATTGAAATTCGTTCAGCGTTCCCGGAGTCTAGGCTTCTCAATTGAAGAGTGCCGCGGTCTCTTGTCCCTGTACGAAGACAAACAACGGGCGAGTTCGGACGTCAAAGCCATGGCGGAAGCAAAAATTTCGCAAATCGATCAAAAGCTCGTTGAGCTTAGAGGGCTAAAGGAGACGCTCACGACGCTGGCTGCGGCCTGCCACGGCGACGAAAGGCCCGACTGCCCCATTCTGGATGACCTTGCAGGCCAGCTCTGAGCGCCACTTGGTCAAAATCAAAATTTAATTTCACGGAAATCCACTGCCAAACGGCATGCTCTCTCATTCAAGATCGTTTGAGATGTGGCATTCCGCATTTGTAAGGACACCGAACATGATCAAAATTTACGGGAACAGTAGATCGCGCGCCAGTCGGTGCTGGTGGGCACTTGAAGAGCTGGGTCTCGAATATGAAAGAGACGATATCGATCACATCAAGAAAGAGACGCAGAGTGCGGAATACTTGAAGCTCAATCCCGCAGGTAAAGTCCCTACCATGACCGACGGAGACCTCGTCCTATTTGAGTCGGTCGCAATCAATTATTATTTGGCGCAAAAATACAAAGGTGCAATTTGGCCTGAGGATGAGGAAACCCAGGCTTTGGCCTTGCAATGGTCGTTTTGGGCTGTTTCCGAACTGGAGCCCCATGTCGTGACGCTGTGTATTGAGCGCGTATTTAAACCAGAACCGGCGCGTGATCCGGCGAAAGCGGAAGCTGCCGAAGGGGTGCTAAAAAACCAATTGACCTTGCTGGACGGCCATCTTCAAAAAATGGGGGGTACACTGACAAAAGGCCCATTTAATATCGGTGACCTCAACGTTGCCGCCTTGCTGCGTGGTGTCAATCTCTTCCAAATGGATTTGAGTCCATGGCCGCAGGTCAAGTCGTGGGCCGAGGCGGCCTACGAACGGCCGGCCTTCAAAAAAGCAATACCTGGGTAGATGGTCGCGATCGGCGGCAAATAGCTCAGTCATAGTCTCGCGGACGGCTCTCCCATAATGAGCCGCCGCCGTTCTATTCACTATGAATAGTATGACCTAGAGGTATGGCAGGGTCGGCTCTGGCGCCCACCGCCTGCCATGAAATTGCCTCATTAAACCCCGCCTTCAGCCTCAAATGGGGCAGGTTTCTGCCGCAAATTCTCTTCACCCTAATGTGACGCGACAAGGGTGGCAAACCAGCTTTTAACCACCCACATGTTGAGCGCGGTACGGGGCCTGCCGCTTGCATGAGAGAGCCGACCATGTTTGGACATACAATCTCAGTCTTGCTGTCGATGGGTATCATGGGCGGGGCTTTGGGCCTTTATTTGTACTTCTGAGGCCACAAAGTAAGGTCCTTGTCATCCAACGACGTAGCCGTTATTTCCGGCCATCGGCCGAAGATTGCGCTGGCGTGCCCGCACATCACTTCGTCATCGGATCGATTTTGACGCCTTTACGCGCTTGGCTCGCTATCTTCTTGATCATCGAGTATCGCGATAAGGCGCTGCCGCTGCAAAGCCAGTAACGCGAACTGAGCGTCCACTTTCTCAAGTAAATTTCTAGCCTCGTCACAATCAACTTCGCCGGGCGAGGCGCTGGTTGGGCTAATACTCTTCAAAAGCTCATTAATGTTATTGGCATGGTTAATGCCTGCTCGCCTTGCAATGGAATGCCAATCGTCGGTGTCTTGACGGTCTCCCTCATTCTCGAAAGAGCTGCCGGGTAGAAAAACCCCACCTGCCAAATAAGCGAGATGTTCGGCGGCCGCCGTGGCACCTGTCTGCTGCATAAGTCTCTCTACCCTCTCAAAAGAAATACGTGCCTTGTCATTTGGATCGGCCAAGGCGTAGGTCCGTGTACGGCTTAAATTCAGAGTCTTCATGACAAAAGGAACGCCTTCGGCCTGTTGAAACAGCCGGGATATGACTTCCTTGGTCGTGCCGTAAGCGCGGGTCTTTAACGGTTTGAATGACATGGGATTCGTCTCCTCCTAATCCCACTAATACGCGCGACTTTAGCGCTTATCTCTAATGAATAGAAACGAGAAGGTTGAGGCCGCTTCGCGTTGAATTACGGCCTGGCCGTCTCGTGAGCAATAAGGAGGTACTATTGATATGGAAATTTTCTTAATCTTACTTTTATTTTTGTTTACCTTGTTGGCTTGGCTCACAACGTCCGTCATGGTCGTTGGCCAAAAGACTGCGGCCATCATAGAAGTTTTTGGCCGCTTCTATACAGTCAAGATGGCTGGGTTGCGCTTGAAATATCCCTGGCCAATCGGCATTGAGCGCCGCGATGGTCGCAATCAGCGCACAAGCCTTCGACTCTTGGAAATGAATGAAGTTGTATCGGTAAAGACGACCGACAAGTTGTTTGTTTCATTTCCCGTCGCTGTGCAATACCGCGTGATGTCGTCGCGTGTTGCCGAAGCTTTTTATGAGCTGGAAGACGCGGTCGCCCAGATCGGAAGCTTCGTTCTTAACGTCGTGCGGACCGAGGGCGCTAAGATGTCGCTCGAACAGTTGTACACGGCGAAACAGTCTGTGGAAGATGCAGTCAAGACGGAACTTAGCGAGCGCATGTCAGAGTACGGCTTTGAAATCGTCAACGTTTTGGTCGATGAACCTCAGCCGTCCGAAGAAGTGCAGAACTCTTTTAATACAGTGATTGCTGCAAAACGCGAAAAAGAAGCCGCTGAAAACGAAGCAGCAGCGGAGCGCATTCGACTCGTCGGCATTGCAGAGGCAGAGAAGACGAGCAAGCGCCTGCAGGGTGAAGGCATCGCTGCACAGCGTCTTGCCATCGCGACGGGCTATAACGAAGCGATGAGCAAACTAAAAGCCGCGATGCCCGGCGTGACAGAAGAAACCATTCTGTCCATGCTAATGATGACTAACCATTGGGACACGATCCGCGATGCTGCGGCGCATCCCGGCAATGTCATCATGGTCAATGGCTCCGGCGACTCCGCCATGACGGAGCTGGCCAACCTGGCGGCTTCGTTCCGGTCGGTGAACAATTCGAACGCCGCCTAACCCAGCCTAAGGCCTGATCGAGCTTTGGCTCGTATCTATAAGACGCCCGCGCCTCAGTTGAGGTGCGGGCACTTTTTTGGCGCCAAAGAACAAGAGATTCTTCCGCTTGAACCGACCGTCTGGTCAGGTATGAATAGGGTCGGCTAATATTGCATGGCCCTTGGGGGAGCTGTTGTTTCAAAACATTGAACAGACCTTTCGGGAGATCGCTCCATCCGTGGATTTTTGCTCTTTGCGCATTGAGCGTGAGGTCGACGAGTGGGTAAGCGTCATACGCGGCGTACCGCGTCCGCCGAATCTGTCGCGCTCCTTCGGCGCAATGGTGACTATTCACGATCGCGGCGGCCTCGGATATGCGGCGACCGCTGACCTGAGCCGAGAAGGACTAAAACGCGCAATAGGTCAGGCGAAAGACTGGGCCCATCGCTCAGCGGGTCGCGCGGTTACCAATTTCTCCGAGGTGCGTCCCGAGAGTGTGCAAGGCAAATACGAAACACCAGTCATGGAGCCTTGGCACGCCGTTCCACTTGAAGAAAAGCTGGATCTGTTGGTGCGTGCCAACGAAGAGCTCAATATTGACGCCCGCATTTTAGATTGGGGCGCAACGCTCTGGTCGACCATAAGGGAGACTTTGCTCATCACCGCCGATGGCGGTCGGCTTGAACAACGGTATCACTTCCTGCATCCAAGTCTCTATGCCAGTGCCAGCGACAAAGGGGAGACACAAACGCGCAGTTTAGGAAGCTACGAAGTGCGCCAAGGTGGTTTGGAGGTTTTGGATGCCGTCGGGTGGGACGGCGCGGCCGAGCGGGTTAGCCGCGAAGCGATCCAATTGCTTGAGGCCGAGAATTGCCCGAGCGGCGACATGGACATCGTCATCGGCGGCGACCAAATGGTCATCCAAGTGCACGAGTCGATTGGTCATCCCTTGGAGCTCGACCGCATTCTCGGGGACGAACGCAACTACGCCGGAACGAGTTTTGTAACCCCCGACATGATCGGCACTCATCGCTACGGCTCCGAGCTGCTGAACGTGACGTTTGATTCGGATGTGGAGGGAGAAGCCGCGAGTTTTGCATTCGACGATGCGGGGACAAGGGCCGGGCGAGAATATTTGATCAAAGACGGCCTCTTGCGGTCGACTCTCGGCGGCGCGACGTCTCAGGCGCGTGCCAATTTGCCAGGCGTGGCGACGGAGCGGGCTTGCAGTTGGAACCGGCCGCCTATCGATCGCATGTCCAACCTTAATGTCGAGCCGGGAGGCTCGTCCCTGTCCGAGCTTGTCGCCCAAGTGGAACGCGGCGTTTATGTAGACACGTGTCGCTCATGGTCGATTGACGACTCGCGTAATAAATTTCAATTCGGCTGCGAATGGAGCCAGAAGATCGAAGAGGGCGAACTAACAGACGTCGTGCGTAATCCCAACTATAGGGGCGTGTCATGGAAGTTTTGGCATTCGCTCGCAGGCGTTGGCGATCAAACCACCGCATTCATCGGGGGTACGTCTTATTGCGGCAAAGGCGAACCTAATCAAGGAATCCGAGTTGGCCATGCGACGGTGGCATGTTTGTTCCGCAACGTTGCCGTCTTCGGCGGAGCGTGAGGCCCGTGCAAGACTACTTCTACACTCTGGCGGAAGGCCTGGATCGTCTGATTGCGGCCGACGAAGTTTATCTCGCGAACTATGCTGGTGAGCAGTCTGACTTTGTGCGCTTCAATAGGTCTTCGGTGCGCCAGCCGGGATCGGTGTGTCAAAATTTTCTATCGCTCGAACTCATAAAGGGTCGAAAGCACGGCCAAGCAACGATCACGCTGACAGGGGCGCGCAACACTGATTTGGATTTGTTGAAGGACTCGATTGCCACAGTGCGTGACATGTTAAGCGCAACTCGCGACGACCCGCATCTCATCTATAATGCGGAGCCCGCATCAAGCGAGACTCACCACAAAGGCCGGCTTGCCAGCCAAGATGAAGCGGTCGCGGATGTCATTGAAATCGGCACTGGCAAAGATCTTGTTGGAATCTATGCTGCCGGCTCCATTCAGCAAGGCTTTGCCAATTCGCTGGGTCAACGCAATTGGCATGAAAGCGAGAGTTTTAATTTCGATTGGAGCTTTTATCACGACGGCGACAAGGCGGCGAAAGCGGCTTACTCGGGATTTGAATGGAATAGAGAAGAACTGTGCCGACGCGCCGATCAAACCGCGGCGCATATGGAGGTCTTAGCGCGTCAGGCGGCAGCGCTGGAACCGGGGCGCTTCCGTGTCTATCTGGCGCCCGCCGCGATGCACGAAATTCTAAGCCGCTTGAATTGGGGCGGCTTTGGGTTGAACGCGCAGCGAACCGGCCGGACTCCGTTTATGAAATTGTTTGACGGCAACGCGCAGCTGTCTAGCGAAGTCAGATTTGCAGAGGATATAACCGCCGGCGTTGCTGCGGGGTTTCAGTCAGAAGGATTTGTAAAACCTGATCGGATCTGCCTCGTTTACGACGGGCTTTATGCCGGCTCTCTTGTCAGTCCGCGTTCTTCGGCTGAATTTAACGTGGAAACGAATGGGGCCTCGGCCCAAGAGATGGCTCAGTCTCTCGACATGGCGCCCGGCACGCTTAAGACTGATGAAATTCTGATGGCTCTTGATACCGGCCTCTATATCAGCAATCTTTGGTATACCAATTTTTCCGATGAGAGTGCCGGACGGCTGACGGGCATGACAAGGTTCGCAACGTTTTGGGTTGAGCACGGGGAGATTGTTTCGCCGATCCAAGCTTTGCGGTTTGACGATACGATCTATCGCATGTTTGGAAAAAATTTGGTGGGTCTCACTAAAGAGCGCGAGTTCATTTTGGACCCTTGGTCCTATGATGCACGCGCCACGCGCTCGATGCACCTGCCTGGCGCGCTTATTGACGAAATGACGTTTACGCTTTGAGGGGTTCTCCGCCTAAATCACGCCACGATTTGACGCCATAAAGTTTTGAGTTCAGTCCTGCGAACGAGGAACGGCATGACGGTACGCACGATTTGGTTTTTCGGATTTTCTGTTTTTGTGCTGCTTGTGTTCGTCGCTCTATCGGCATTGGCACGAGCCACACCAGCAACATTCGGCGAACGACTTGCGGCGGCGGCAGTCGAGCGCACAACGCACGATGTTCGCTACGATGGGTCCTACGTCTCGATATCGTATCCCCTTGGCGATGTACCGAGCGATCAGGGGGTTTGCACGGACCTGGTGATCCGGGCCTATAGAGCGCTCGGCACCGACTTACAAAAGTTAATTCACGAAGACATGAAGGTGTCATTTTCGAACTACCCCAACAATTGGGGCCTTGCAAAACCTGATTCAAATATTGATCATCGCCGGGTCCCCAACATGCAAAGATTCTTTGCCCGCTATGGAAGCGTCCTTTCGGTAACGGGCGAGGCAACTGCGTATCAGGCGGGAGATCTTGTGACTTGGACCGTTCCGCCGCACTTGCCCCACATCGGCATTGTCAGCGCGCTAAAATCGGACGACGGCACACGGCCCCTCATCGTTCACAATATCGGTCGTGGGCCCAAACTCGAAGATCGGCTGTTTGAATTTCCGATAACCGGCCACTACCGATTTCACGAATTGTCATGAGCGGTTCATCCATGGACCAACCGGCGGCGATTGGGTTGGGTCTTTACCATGGATTGCCAGAGCCACCCTTCCTTGAATCGCCGTCTTGTCGGGCGTTAGCCGCGAAATTCAGGGCGCTTTTGTGACCTTGAAGAATTGTGCTCTTTTGGGGCCGTTAACCAATTTTCCGTAGGATCTCGGCCGGGGACTACCGTTAAGCTGCCGCACAATTTTGGTCCTGGTGTCGTTAATTCATTGCGGGAGCTGCTTCGGACTCCCAAAATGAAGGAGTGGCGTGGAGATGTTGAATATGCAAGTGAAGTCGGGCAATGGCCGGATCGCGGAAATTGTATCGCGCGCCCAAGATGGTGACGGCGACAAGCGCGATCCCGACTATTCCGGCTTTGGCGAATTTATTGAGATCTTCTTCGCGGACGCCCGGTCCGATGAGCTGGACGCTTATGACAGCGATGGTCTGTTTCGGATCGCCCAATCTTTTTGGAAATATGCTCTACAACGTCCGGTTCACCAACCTCTGCTGCGCGTTTTCAATCCCAGTCTCGAAGAAGACGGCTGGGAGAGCCCCCATACTGTTTTGCAAGTGGTCTGCGACGATACGGCGTTCTTGTTGAATTCAATTCTGGGAGAGCTCACCGCTCAGGAATTGGAACTTCATGCGGTTCTTCATCCGGTAGTACAAGTTGAACGCGATGAACAAGGTCGTCGAACGGCGTTTGCGCCCGCGCACCTTGATCTTTCACATGACGCCATACGTGAATCGATGATCCACATCGAATTCGAGTATCACTCCGATCTCAAACTGCTCAAGAAAGTCGAAGTTGCTGTTCAAAGCGTTATCAGCAACGTCAAACTTGTTATTGCAGATTTTGACGACATGATTAAGCGTCTCGATGAAGCGATTGAAGGTCTTCACGAGAATCCACCTTTTATCGATCGCGAAGAACTCGATGAGAACGTCGCGTTTCTCATGTGGTTGCGCGACAATCATTTCATATTTCTGGGATCCCGCATGTATCGGTTCGACGGAGAGCTGGAGACCGGGGATCTGGCCCCGATAGAAGGCTCCGGCCTTGGTCTCTTACGTGACCCCGATACGCGTATTCTGCGACGCGGCAATGAACTTGTGAATTTGACCCAAGAGGTTCGCGAATTCCTTATGCTGCCGGCGCCTTTGATCATTACAAAGGCAAACGTGCGCTCCGATGTCCACCGGCGCGTCTATATGGACTATATCGGTGTCAAAGTGTTCGATAGCCAAGGGGCGCTTACCGGCGAATTTAGATTTGTCGGCTTGTTTACAGCTGAGGCCTATAACCAGTCGGTCTTTCGAATTCCGTTGCTGGCGCGCAAAGCGGAGCGTGTCATGGAGCGCAGTGGCTTTGTGCGCGCGAGTTTTAATACGAATGCGCTACGAAATATTCTCGAGACATTTCCCCGAGACGAATTGATACAGGTTACGGAAGAAGAATTATTGCGCCTGGCGCAAGGGGCTCTGGACCTCCAAGAGCGCCCGCGCACCAAGCTATTCTTGCGCTACGATCGTTACGACCGTTATGTATCCGCGCTGGTCTATATCCCCCGGGATCGTTACGACTCCAACGTGCGCGAACGCATCGCGGACATTCTGGTCTCGACTTTTAATGGTCGCCTCTCCGCCTACTATCCGCAGTTTAACGATTCCCCGCTTGCGCGTGTTCGTTATATTGTCGGTCTATTTCCCGATAGCGTCCTGGATCGTCCCATCATAGAAGATCTCGAGCGCCAGATTTTCGAGGTGACGAGAAGTTGGCGCGATGAACTTGCCGGCGCCGTGGTTCAAAACTATGGCGAGGAAAAAAAAAGCCGGCCTTTAATTGCGCGCTACGGCGACGCCTTCTCTGCCGGGTATCGCGACGGAAATTCCGGGGACGACGCATTCGAAGATATCAAGATCCTCGAGCCTTTAGGCGCGTTTCCCGCGATAGCAATTCGATGCTTCCAACGTGACGGAGATCCGGCCGAAGGTATTCGTTTGAAGTTGTATCGGGAGCGCGACCCTATTCCCCTAAGCGATGTATTGCCGATTCTTGAAAACATGGGACTCATGGTCATTCAAGAGGCCGGACATCCCGTGGAGCGGGGCGATGCGCGATTTTGGATCCATGAGTTCTTCATGGTTCATGCCGAGAAAGTTGCGCTCGACAAGCGCTATACCCATGTAAACTTGGAAGAGACGTTCGCAGCTATTTGGCATGGGCAGGCCGACAACGACCGTTTCAATTATCTCAGTATCGACCCCGGATTAGCATGGCGGGACGTCAGCGTCATAAGAGCCATCGCCTTCTACCGGCGGCAAACGGGACAGTCGCTGTCCATCGACTACATGCAAGACACCTTTGCGAAGCATACGCGCATGGCGCTCATGCTCATCGAGCTGTTCAAAGTGCGTTTCGATCCGCAGCTCTCACTGACGATGGAGCAACGCCGCGAGCGGCAGCAGGAATTGCGCGCGGGCATTCTCAATGCGCTGGAAACGGTTCAAAGCCTCGACGAAGATCTAATCGTTCGCCAATACTTGAATTTTATTGAGGCGATGTGGCGGACTAACTTTTTCCAAACCGACGAGGCGGCATCGGTCAAATCCTACATTTCTTTCAAAATTTCAAGCCGGGATATTGAAGGATTGCCGGCGCCTAAACCGTTCACGGAAATTTTCGTTTATTCGCCGCGGGTTGAAGGTATTCATTTGCGATGGGGACTGGTTGCGCGCGGGGGGTTGCGCTGGTCGGACCGGCGTGAAGATTATCGCACGGAGGTTTTGGGACTCGTAAAGGCACAACAAGTCAAAAACGCAGTGATTGTACCGGTCGGCGCCAAAGGGGGATTTGTTCCTAAACATTTGCCCACCACAGGAAGTCGGGAAGAGATTCAGGCCGAAGGTGTGCTTTGCTACCGCACTTTCATATCGGGACTGCTGGATCTTGCGGACAATATTGTCGCGGGCGAAGTCGTGAAGCCTCGGGACGTTGTAGTTCACGACGGTGATGATCCGTATTTGGTCGTCGCCGCCGATAAGGGCACGGCCACCTTTTCCGATATTGCAAACGCGATTTCCGAGCGCTACGGCTTTTGGTTGGGCGATGCCTTCGCATCCGGAGGCTCCCAAGGCTATGACCACAAAAAGATGGGCATTACGGCCCGGGGCGCGTGGGAGGCGGTCAAGCGCCATTTCAGAGAGCTTGGAAAAGATATCCAAAGCGAACCCTTCACCGCGATCGGCGTGGGAGACATGTCGGGCGACGTCTTCGGCAACGGAATGCTGTTGTCCGAGCAGACGAAATTAATTGTCGCCTTTGATCATCGTGACATCTTTATCGACCCGGACCCTGATGCGGCCAAGAGCTTTGCCGAGCGGCAGCGGCTCTTTGCGCTTCCGCGCTCCAGCTGGAACGATTATGACGCCAAGCTTATTTCCAAGGGCGGCGGAATCTTTAGCCGGAGTTTGAAAACCATTGCGCTGACGAAGGAGATGCAAGAAGCCCTTCACACGACTAAGAAAAAGCTGACACCAAATGAACTCATTCAGGAGATTCTAAAGTCGCCCGCGGAACTGCTCTGGTTCGGTGGCATAGGAACTTACATTAAAGATGAGGCCGAGCGCGATGCCGAAGTCGGCGACAAGGCCAACGATGCCGTCCGCATTAATGCGCCGGAACTTCGCGTCAAGGTCATCGGTGAAGGCGCCAATCTAGGGGTGACTCAAGCGGGCCGGATTTCGCTTTCGCGTGCCGGCGGGCGCGTCAACACTGATGCGGTTGACAATGCTGGCGGCGTCGATTGTTCGGATCATGAAGTTAATATCAAGATTTTGCTGGGCGCGGCGGTCGCTGAACAGAACCTGACCACGGATGAACGAAATCAACTGCTCGAAGACATGACCGATGAGGTCGCCGCTCACGTCCTTCGCAACAATTACAAGCAAACACTCGCGCTCAGCATGTCCGACGTTGCTGCCGTCGAAGACCGTGATGCACATCGGCGGTTCATGCAGCATCTCGAGCGGGATGGACGATTAGATCGAAAGGTCGAAGGACTGCCCGACAACCAGAAATTCGATGAAATGGCGCTTGAGGGTAAGGGCCTATCTCGCCCGGAGCTTGCCGTGCTCATGGCGTACTCGAAAATTGCGCTGTTTGACGAGCTGATGGACTCAGACGTGCCGGACTCGGACTATCTTGTGCGAGACCTGGCGGCTTACTTCCCTAGCGCATTGGGCGAACGATATCCGACGTGTATTGAGGCCCATCAGCTTCGCCGTGAGATTGTCGCAACGGTTCTGGCAAGCAGAGTTGTTAACGACGGCGGAATCGTTTTCGTAGATCGCATAACAGATAATACTGGTACGAGCGCGGACTTGGTCGTGCGCGCCTTTATCGTGACCGACGCCATGTTCGGCTTGGCGGATTTGCGGCGCCGAATCGATGAACTAGACAATCTGGTGCCGGCAAACATACAGATGTCGTTGTACCAGGACGTATTTTCCCTTCTACGCCGACAAGTGCTCTGGTTCATGCGATACGGCCTGTACAACGATGGCGGTAAGGCAAATCTCTTGATTGAAAAAACCACAAGTCGGTACAGCGATGGAATTGGTGAGCTGAGCGAGAGTCTCAATCAAGTCATGTCGACTCACATCAAAGACATTGTGACCAAACGAATCGCTCATTATGTCGAGCACGGCGTGGATAAGGACTTGGCATTGGCTGTCGTCTCGCTCATTCCGTTGAAATCTGCTTGTGACATTATCGATGTGACCAAAGAGAGCAATCGTTCGCTGAAGCTGGCTGCGCAATCCTATTTTGCTCTTGGCGAAAGTATCGGACTTGACGAATTGCGCGAACAGGCTGCTTCCATGCAGCTGTCGGAGCATTGGGAACGACTGGCGGTGCGGCGCATCGTTGACGACCTATACTTCCAGCAGCGGCTGTTGACACAATCGGTTCTACATACGAAAGAACAAGGACAAGAAGCTGTGCTTGAGGCATGGGCCTTACAGCACAAAGCAACCATCGATAGGGCCACGACGCTCCTTACGGAAATGGAAGGCGGCGGCGGTCTAACGGCGGCCAAACTATCCTTGGCCGGAAGTCAAATTCGCGAACTTGCAGCTCTGGTATCGGGCGGGCAGTAGAAGGGCTTCAGACGACGAGCGCCACGAACACCACTCGCGCGGCGGTGGAGCCGGGATCTGACCGGCGGCCGCCAGCGTCACGGCGCGGCCAACTCAGTTGGGCGCTGTTTGATTGGGCGGGTCAGCCCTACTTTACGCTGATCACGACGTTTATTTTCTTTCCTTATTTTGCCGCGACTTATATCGGCGATCCAGTTCGAGGTCAGGAGCTTCTGGGCTATGCGCTTGGCACAGCCGGCGCGATCACGGCCGTTACAAGCCCGGTGCTCGGAGCCATTGCGGATGCAACAGGGCCACGCAAGCCCTGGATCTTTGTCTTCTTGTTAATTTTTGTCGTCTCGTCTGCGGGTTTGTGGCTTGCGGCTCCCGGGGAGAGCCAATCTGTCATGTTCGTTTTGACTTTGATCGTCCTTTCGTCCGTGATGATGGAGGCCAGCATCGTATTTACAAACGCCATGCTGCCCGGCCTGGTTCCCGACGAAGAAATGGGCCGGCTCAGCGGTTTTGCTTGGGGGCTCGGTTATGTCGGCGGCCTTGTCTCTTTGTTTTTCGTCCTGTGGGCCTTCGCGCTGCCGGGTACCGTGGACTGGCCCTTTGTCCCTGACGAACCCCTCTTTGGCGTCAACGCGGCGTTCAATGAAGCCGATCGCCTGACCGGTCCTATAGCGGCCGTTTGGCTTGCAATCTTTGCTATGCCGATGTTTCTTTTTACGCCCGACCAGCCCCGTTCGATCCGCACATATTCGCAAGCCGCCCGTCAAGGAATGGCGACAATTTTGGCGACGATAAGAAAGCTGGAAACCTATAAAAACGTTCTCTTATTCCTCTTGGCACGGATGATCTACAACGATGGTTTGGTTGCGATTTTTGCCTTTGGCGGCGTCTATGCGCGCGGCGTTTTTGGTTGGTATATTACGGTTCTGGGAATCTTTGGAATTATTTTGGCGTTCTTTGCTGCCATCGGGTGTGTGATCGGCGGACGTCTTGATGATCGTTTTGGCTCGAAGGCAACTATCGCCATTGCGTTAGTCGGCCTCATCGTCGGCACGCTGGGCGCTGCCTCGATCTCGGCCGACTCGATTCTATTTGTCGTGCCGTCGGCGCCGCTCGCGCCGGAGCGGGTGCCGTTCGGGTCGCAGCAAGAACTTGTCTACTTGGCGTTCGCAATTCTGATCGGACTGTCGGGCGGGCCCGCCCAAGCGGCCAGCCGCACGTTGATGGCACGTCTCGCGCCGCAGGGGATGGCTACAGAGTTTTTTGGACTCTATGCCCTGTCCGGCAAAGCAACATCGTTTGCCGCGCCTGCCTTATTGGCGGTGATGACGGGGCTGTTTGCCGACCAACGTGCCGGTCTTTTTGTCATTGTCGGATTCTTGATTGCAGGACTTTGTTTGTTACTTCCAGTCGCACAGACCCGTGCTGAATAAAAAGGACTCTGTGTCTTAGACCTGCCCAGAGCGTTTTCAGGAAAAGTGGATCCGGTTTTCCGTCCGAAAACGCGACCATATAAAGATTCTAGAGTATTTTCATAGATCAATTAATCTTGGAATTGCTCTAGTGCCGGAAATGCCGCATGCCGGTAAAGACCATTGCAAGGCCTTTTTCATCGGCCGCCGCAATCACGTCCTTGTCTCTGATTGAGCCTCCGGGCTGAATGATCGCGGTGGCGCCAGCTTCGGCGGTGCTGAGCAAGCCGTCGGGAAATGGAAAGAAGGCATCCGAACCGGCCACCGAGCCAATGGTCGGCGGCTTGTCCGCCCCTTGTTCTTTGGCCATGTCCTCGGCTTTGCGCGCGGCGATGCGGGCGGAGTCGACCCTACTCATTTGCCCGGCGCCGATACCAACCGTCGCCAAGTCTTTGGTGTAGACGATGGCGTTCGACTTGACGTGTTTGCAGATGGTGAATGCGAACTTGAGATCGGCCATCTCCTGTGCACTGGGCTCGCGCTTGGTGACGATTTCAAGTTTGGCTGCGGCGATGCGGCCATTGTCGCGGCCTTGCAGCAAAAAGCCGCCGGCGACACTTCGCACGGTCTGGCCCGCGGCAGACGGGTCGGCCAGTTCCCCGGCGAGTAACACGCGCAGGTTCTTTTTGGCCGCCAAGATCTCTAGGGCGTCGGTCTCAGCGTCAGGAGCTATGATGACTTCGGTGAAAAGTTTTGCGATCTCCTCGGCGGTCGCTGCATCGAGTTTCTGATTGAGCGCGACGATGCCGCCGAAGGCACTGACGGAATCGCAAGCCAACGCTTTTTCATAAGCCGACTTTAGGTTAGCTCCCAGCGCAACGCCGCACGGATTGGCGTGCTTGATAATGGCGACGGCGGCGGTCTCGGAGGCATCAAATTCCGAGACCAATTCAAATGCTGCATCGGTGTCGTTGATGTTATTGTAGCTGAGCTCTTTGCCTTGAATTTGCCGCGCCGTTGCAACGCCCGGCCGTGTATCCCGCGTCGTGTAAAAGGCGGCCGACTGATGCGGGTTTTCGCCGTAACGCAACGTTTGGCGCAAGGTGCCGGCAACCGTGTGATGCTTCGGAGCAGCTTCACCGATTTGTTCGGCAAACCAATTAGAAATAACCGAATCGTAGGCTGCAGTTCGAGCATAGGCTTTGGCCGCGAGCGAGCGGCGCAGGTCACCTGAAGTGGCGCTCTTGTTACTCTTCATGTCTTCAACTACCGCGCCATAGTCTTCGGGGTCGATGACGACGGTGACGTCGTCATAGTTCTTCGCCGCGGCGCGTATCATCGACGGCCCGCCGATATCGATATTTTCAATACAAGTGGCAAAGTCCGCACCGCTTTCGACCGTCGCTTCGAAGGGATAGAGATTGACGACCACAAGACCAATGGGCTCGATGCCCTGTTCATGGAGTTGTGCCATATGCCTGTCGTCGTCGCGAATAGCCAGCAAGCCGCCATGGATCTTCGGGTGGAGGGTCTTGACCCGCCCCCCTAATATCTCCGGAAATCCCGTGACGTCCGCGACATCGGTGACGGCGATATTGGCGTCTTTAAGTGCTGCCGCTGTTCCCCCTGTCGATAGGATCTCGACGCCGTCACGTGTCAGGGATTTAGCGAAGTCTACTAAACCTTGCTTGTCAAAAACGGAAATGAGCGCACGGCGAATTGGAAGCGCGTTTCGCTTGCTCATGGTGTTGCTCTTTATGTTTGTTTCTACCCGTCGGATGGTGCCGACCGCGTACCACGATTCTTGGCCGCCGAAAAGGCCCTATCGGACTTAGCATCCCTCACTTGAGTGTGCGGACCGTATCGTCTTTCACACGTGCGTCCGAGGGTCCTTGGTCCGGCGAAATATCCGGATGTTCGCCTTCGAATTGAGGGATCAAAGTGCGCAACGTGCGATAAATTTCCGGCAAATCCCGTGCTTCTGCGGCCGAGACAAGCCGCCGCAGAGCTGGCTTGAGTTGATCGAGTTCAATAGCGCGCGGCCGTGCCAGCAAAATGCCCTGCGCATCGGTTGGAATTGATTCCTCGAGCGCGTGAAACAGAGTTTCGTGAAGCTTTTCGCCTTTGCGCAGGCCGATGTGCTCGATCTCAATATCCTTATGGGGTTTAAGTCCCGCCAATTGGATCATACGTTCCGCCAAATCCTCGATACGCAAGGGCTCTCCCATGTCGAGGACGTAAATGTGCCCGCCTGCTGCCGTCGACGCGCTTCCCGGCATGTCCAGCGTAGCGGCTTGAAGTACGAGCTCAACGGCCTCTCGGGTGGTCATGAAATATCGAGAAGCATCCGGGTGCGTCACAGTGAGTGGCCCGCCTCGCTCAAGTTGCCGCTTAAACAAAGGAACAACCGAGCCTGTAGACCCCAGCACATTGCCGAAACGAACCGTCACAAGGCGCGTGGTAGACTGCGCCACGCCAAGTGCCTGACAGTAGAGCTCCGCGATGCGCTTGCTCGCGCCCATAACGCTGACGGGATTAACGGCCTTATCGGTTGATATTAAGACCATCGTTTCGACTTCGTAGCTAAGGCAAGCGTCGGCCACGCGAAGTGTGCCGCCGACATTTGTCAAAATTCCCTCGGCAGGATTATCTTCGACAATGGGGACATGTTTAAGAGCTGCAGCGTGAAAGACGATTTGAGGTTTGTGCGCGGCGAAAATTTTATCGATCTTTGTCGCTTCCCGCACGTCTCCGAATAGGGATACCCGCTTTAGGTCCGGAAAAACCTCGGCCATTTCAAGATCGATTTGATAGAGATTGAATTCGCTGTTATCGACCATACACAACTGAGCTGGCTGCAGCGCCGCGACCTGCCGGGTCAACTCCGAGCCGATCGTGCCGCCTGCACCCGTGATCAGGACACGCTTTCCGGTAGTGAGTTTCTGCATCGCCGTTCGGTCAAGGACCTGTTGGGGGCGGCCTAAAAGGTCACGCAAATCAACGGGGCGGACTTCGAGCTGACTGGCGCCGTCATCGGTTTGAAGATCGGTTAGGCGCGGGACGCGGGCAAGAGCCAGACCGAGCGAATCACATTTCTCCAATAGTTCGCTGACAACCTGGCCTTCCATGTCGGGATCTGTAATGACCACCTTTTGAGGCGCCCGGCCCATCCGATTCAATATGTCAATGGTATGAGGCAATGTCGCGTAGTGACCGAGGATGCGTTTGCCCCGCACATCATGCCCGTCCTGACTCGGATCTTTGTCGATCAAGCCGACAATCCGATAGGGAAAATTTTCCGCGTTCAGCCTTTGTGTTTCTCGAATAAACGGTTCCGTCTTCTTGCTAGGGCCGGCAAGCACGATGGGAATACGGTCCTTGTCTTCCCGCATGACCGATGCGGCCAGGTCGCCGCTGAGTACGAGACGAACGCCTAGTCGGGACGCGCTGAGTAGGGCGATGAGCAACGGCCACTGAACAAAGGGCACTGCCCGGGGCAAGTTTTCCAATCGCGTGATGACAAAGACGACCGGTAGAAAGATCAAAGTCGCCAGCGTCACAGCTTTGAGAATTTGAATCAGATCGTCGAACGAAGTGTAACGCCAGATGCCTCTGTGAATGCCGAGCATGACGAACACGCACAAGGCGACGGCGCCGTAAACGATGGCTTCCTCACGAATGTCGAAAAATCCGATGTCAACGCCGTCAAGTGCAAAGCGCAGCCAGATCGAAAACTGCATGGCCAAAGTGGCCATAAAACAGTCATGCAGAAGCGTAAGCGCCATGCGCGGCGTGAATGATGTGTCGGAAACCCCTTTGGTCACAGATCGCCCACCTGTATGCCGTCAACCCCCGAACCTTGGTCAACACTTCGTAGAAGGTTGCATTTTTGACGGGTCATGAGAAGGCACTTGTGCGGCGCTAACCTAGAATTTGGTTCGCGTCCCCCGTAAGTCTGTGGAAGGCCCACTTGACCGACGTAGTTTCGCCTCTAACGGCGGCGCCTGAAACGACGATTTGTTTGGATCGCCGAATGGAATCGCTGGCCCCATGTAGATGCTCTCTTCCAGAGAAATGTTGTGCAGGTTGGTTAGAAACTCCCAGCCGTCACCATCGGGAGACATGAGCATAATCTTGCCGCCGTCGAGGGGAGTCGTTGCCCGCACATCCGGATGAAGATGAAACCTGAGCGTAAAAGGAACGGCTGTCTTCTTGCGGCCGAGGCGCAAGTGAAACCATTTTCGCGAAAGTGCTTCATAGGGAGGCCCGAGTTTGTCTTCGCCCCTAATGTCGTCGCCATCAGGGCTGAGGTAGAGTCGGCGGTCGTGGATCAAGCCGAAGCGATCGACATAGCCATCGTGGCTGCACTGCAGCCAGGTCTGGCCCTCATTTTCATCCCGTCGGCTAAAGACCTGCGAGGGTCCTTGCGCGATTCGTGGTCCAAGCAGATTGGTTACAAGGCGTCTTTTTCAATGCGAGCCGAAGATTTATCGGCAAGAGTTAGCGTCGAATGCGCCGCTGTGGCGCGACATGCATTGTGCCAATTCGGCCCTTGCATGTCTGTCGATCCGCAATTGACGATAAGGCGGTGACGTCCGGAACTCATTTCGAATGTGAGGCATCCGGCATGGGCGTCTTCGCTGAAGGCTTTCTTGGGGCTAGGTCCTGTATCGATTATGATCAAGGTCCGTCCCGCCTTAATGCGTTGATAGCCCATATGAGTTGCCGCGCTGACAGGCCGGCCCTTCGCGTCGTCGCGGCTGAGAACTGCGCTGATCGCACCGGCGTCTCCCTCCGACGATCCATTAAACTGAGAGAGTCGTCCGTCAACGTGCTGGAAAAATCGAACCATCGGCGCCATTCGATCGATAAATATTTGAACAAATTCAGGCAACGGACGATTTCGCTGGTCGAACGTATCTTTGAGCAAGAACAGATCTGCAAGCACATGGAGCAGGACGGAAGGGTTTCGCTTTACGTGACCGCCATCGGGAAGGATTTGCCGGGCCAGCTCCTTCTCCAAGAGATTCGTGCCGCGTTCCAACCGCCGCGTGCCGTCCGGCAGGCAAAGTCCGGATAGGCACAAGCCGATCGCCGCAGTTAGTTTTGGTTCTCCGTCTTCAGCCCATCTGGCCGTGCGAGCAAGATGACGCGATTGCTGGGCGATATTACGCAGCAACGCGCTGCGCCAAATAAGATCGGATCCGTTGAACAACAGCCTGCTATGGCAGAACCAAGAAATAAGACGGCGCCCAATGACATGGGGGCGCCACCCGATATCATGCCACGTCCCGCAATCTTTGAGCCAGCTCGCAACGAGCCAATGCACATGGTCCTTAGATTGCGGGTCACGGGGCCCCTCGAATTCCCGCAACCACGAAAATCCGTGCAGGGCTTCGGCCCACACATCGTTTGGCGGAACAAGCAGCCATGGTTCAGTTTGTGAATTGGCCTGAACGACCCCGCCGGGAAACGCGTATCTGCCCTCCATCAAGGCTTTGGCAAGACTTGCGGAACCCGGGTGGAGCTCATTGGGGTAGGCCAGCAGCCGGTCGGGCATCGGACCTGAGAGAGTGGCGTGATAAAGCCGTGTACTGAACGAAATATTTCGAGCTGCGTTTGCGAATCGGCTTGCGGTTTTGGCAGCGAGTTCGCCCAATAGTTCGGCACGCGGTGAAGTCGGCATGCCGTCATTGAGCAGCGTTTCGGTCATGAGCCGCCCCGCAACTTTGCAATGTTGGAGCTGTAGGCCTTGCGCCCGCCCTTAAACGTTGCGGTGCCTGCGACCAATACGTCCACGCCGGCTTCAATGGCGCGAGGGGCGGTTTCAAAATTGATCCCGCCGTCCACTTCTAATTCAATCGCCGTTCCGCTGGCATCGATTCTGCCTCTGAGATCGCGAATTTTTTCCAACTGTGAGTCGATAAACGATTGTCCGCCAAATCCGGGATTGACCGTCATGACCAAAATAAGATCGATGTCGCCCAAGACAAAGTCCACGGCGTCGGCGGGCGTTCCAGGATTGAGTGCAAGACCTGCTTTGACGCCGGCCGCCTTGATTTTCTGAATGGTCCGGTGGATGTGCGGGCCCGCCTCGGGATGAACCGTCAGAATGTTAGCCCCCGCATCGACATATTCATTGATGAACGGGTCGACGGGCGAAATCATGAGATGCACGTCAAAGGGAAGCGCGCTATGGGACCTGAGAGACTTGATGACGTCCGGTCCGATTGTCAGGTTGGGAACGAAGTGCCCGTCCATGACATCGATATGGATATAATCGGCGCCGGCCTCAGTCACAGACTGAACTTCTTCGCCGAGATTTGAAAAATCGGCCGCTAAGATGGAAGGCGCGATCCGAATCGATCGAGTCATCCTCGATGGTTAACACTTCGTGAATCGGGGCGCAAGTTTTGGCGGTCTTCCGTGCCATTTTTGAAACTCGTCAGGACTCGGAAAATGTTCACAAGCATGGTGCGCGAGACTCAATCTGACATTCGCGCCGTCGATTTGATTGGCCTACCCGATGGGCACAAACCCGGTGAACAGCATTAAGACGATAAAGAACAGTCCGCCAAATCCGATGACCAATCCATCGCCAGTCGTCGTTGAGCGGCATTGATATGCGCCCAGCCAAAGGGCGATCGCTGGAAAAACGAGTCCGAACAATAGGAAGGCCGATTTAGGCGCCCACCCGGCTACGATCCAAATCGGCCATTCAAGACCGAAACCCATAAACAACAACACGGACAGCCAAAGAAGGCTCGGCGGGATAAACAGATAAGAAGAATGCCAAGCTGGCAGGCGGCGGGGCAGGCGATCACTCACCCGGCACTTGACGGCATTATATGTCCGGACGACAGACTGGCCGCCCCGGCTTTGCCAAAGCCCGTTGAGCTTGGAACTCACCCAACCCATTAGCGATAGGCACCGGCGGTTGGGGTCCCGCTAAAAGTCGTGCCGGTGTATTGGCCTGCTTGCGTTTCCGGAATGACGCGGGCGCGTTCCGGACTATGAATGACGGTCACGCGTTGGCCAGGAGCGATGACCGGGCCGCCTTGAGCTTGAACGATTACCAGTGTCCGGCCATCGTCACCGCGGATTGTGTACTCAATGCCGCTTTGTGCGGTCGCCGCTTCTTCTGCCGCCGCTCCAACCAGGCCGCCCAACAGCGCAAAGCCAAGGGCGCCGAAGAAGCTGCCGGCGCCGCCGTTGCCGATATGCGAGCCGCCGATGCCACCTGACACAGCGCCAACGCCTGCACCGATGCCGGTACGCGTGCCGGCGATTTTGACGTTCCGCGTTGTCACGACTTTGCCGCCTTCGGCGAAACTGACCGCGCCGGTTTCGTAATAACTGTACTGATCGGGCGCCGTTGATCTCGCGCAGCCGGAGATCACCAGTCCTGAAGAAAGCACCGCAAAGAGAATGAGAGAGGAAGATTTCCGTGAGGGTGTGGAGTTTACGCTATGCACAATTGAGGTTCCCGTCGTAACTGTCGCCGGCGCGCACGGACCTGACGTCCGGGATACTCTCCGGCGATATTGATCACCCCGGCAAGAGTATAACCCATTCTGCGCTTAGTTCCCGGCTCTATTTAGGCGGACAACCCGTGAAATTCGATTTAAGAAATTAGTTACAAGTGACGCGGTATCGGCGCGCTCATCCCCAGGGGCCAGTGGCAGATGGGCCGCTGGCAGACGTGCCGCCGGCCTGGGTCATGGCGCCGGCCATCTCCCGCAGGCGGGCCACGCGGTTGGCGGTGTTGGGGTGGGTGGAAAACAAGCCGTCCATTTTTTGCCCGTGAAGCGGGTTGATAATAAAGAGATGGGCCGTCGCCGGATTACGTTCGGCTGCGACATTGTCGATGGCGCTGGCGCCTCTTTGGATTTTCTCAAGTGCGGATGCGAGCCATAGGGGCTGGCCGCAAATTTCGGCGCCGATGCGGTCCGCTTCATATTCTCGCGCGCGGCTGATGGCCATTTTAACGATGCCGGCCGCGAGCGGCGCCAGAATCATGAGTGCGAGCGCGCCGATGATTCCCAATCCATTGTCCCGGCGCCCGCCGGAGAACAAGGCGAAGTTGGCGAGCATGGAGATCGCGCCGGCAAACGTCGCGGTAATCGTCATGGTCAACGTATCGCGATTTTTGACGTGTGCCAATTCGTGCGCCATGACGCCCGCGAGTTCTTGTTCGCTCAAGCCGTTCATCAAGCCTCGCGTGGCCGCGACGGCGGCGTTTTCAGGATTGCGCCCAGTCACAAAGGCGTTGGGCTGATCGGTGTCGATGACATAGACCTTGGGCATCGGAAGATTTGCGTTTTGGGCAAGCCGATTGACGAGATTGAAGAAGCCGGGCGCGGATTGCAGGTCTACTTCCCGGGCGCCGTGCATACGCAGGACCATCTTGTCGGCATTCCAATAGGCAAAGACGTTCATGCCAAGGGCGAGGACGAAGGCGAAAATCATGCCGATTTCGCCGCCAATCATATAGCCGATGGCCAGAAACAGACCGGTCATGGCTGCCAGCAAAAGGGATGTCTTTGCGTAATTCATGGCTCATTCCCCTCGTTGCACGGGTTCGGCTTTGGCGAATTCCTGCTGAAATCTCTCGCAGCTTCGGCCATAGTTCAATCTCAACTTATTTAAGCGCTCACGCCAAGGGATCAATCAGGCTTTAGAAGGAGCCATTTCCGTGGATCAGAACGAAGCTCAGAATGACACGCCGGCAGCGACCGAGGCCAAAGGCGAAAAGGTTCTGACGCCGGAAGCCAAGCGCGCTCTTGCAGAGGCGGACGCGCGGCGCAAGCAACAAGCAAAAGGGGCACAACCCAAAGAAGTTGGTGGGCCGAAGGGGCCCGAACCCACGCGCTATGGCGATTGGGAAAAGGGCGGCGTCGCCCACGACTTTTAATCGAACGCGCGCGCGAGGAGGACGTCCATGGAGGCGATGGACTATTGGCGAACGCCGGCGACGGTCCAAAAGTACTATGTCGATGACCGTCATGGGCAAGTGCATGTGCGCGACAACGGTGTGCGTGCCGGCACTGCACTTCCCATTATTATTATTCACCCCATGCCCGTTTCGGGCCGCATGTTTGTTCGGCTCCTCGAAGCCTTGACGGACAGCCGTTATGCCGTTGCCATGGATCTTCCCGGATATGGGCTGTCCGACAAGCTGACCTGGCCGCCGTCCATTTCCGACTATGCGGATATGGCGCTCGAAATCATGGATCAGCTCGCATTGGGGCCCGCCGCGATATTCGCTTACCACGCAGGAGCATCGAAGATCGCCGTGGACATGGCGCTGAAACGGCCGGAGCAAATCGAAGCGCTCCTGCTTGTCAGCGCGCCTATATTCGATCCGGACGATCCGCAACTACAGAATATCAATTTCGGTGCCGTGCCCTTGCAAGAAGACGGCACCCATTTGAGTGCTTTCTGGAAAGAGTTGACGCGGGGGTCGCAAGATGCGCGCGCGCTTCCAGCGATCCAACGGGATGTCGCTGAAGCACTTCTTCCGTATCCAAATCATTGGTGGGGTTATCAAGCTTCGCACATGTACGACCTCAGCCAAACGCTGCCGCGGGTGCAGCAGCCGGTTTTGCTCGTAAATATCGACAATCCAATGCACGCGCCGACCGAACGGGCCGCGCCCTTGATCAACAACGGAAGATTTGTCGACCGCTCAGATTGGGCGCAGGGATTTCAAGATACAAGTGCAGGCGATGTCGCGGCGCTCATCGATGAATTCCTAACCGGCCACAAAAAAGTAGAAGCATTAGCTCCGATCGTTCAGTTGCGCTTGCCGGAGGCGGGAAAAGTCCGCCGGGCTTACGGCCGTGGGCCCTATGGACCCCTTCATTATCGCTTGGCGGAACCGGAAGACCCAAAGCAAACGCCGCTCACGTGTTTTCACGCAAGTCCCCAATCGGGGCTGGTCTACGAAGCTTTGCTCAAAGTCATGGGCCGGGATCGTATAGCGCTTGCGCCCGATACGCCGGGCTTTGGCGAGTCCGAAGCGCCGCTCACCCCGCCTGGTATCGAAGACTATGCCGCGGCGATGGCGGCATTGCTCGATGATCTCGGCATTCAGCAAACCGATGTCATGGGCTTTCATACCGGTTCGATGACGGCGATCGAACTTGCCCGTCAGCGGCCGGACCTCGTACGCAAGATCGTGATGATTTCGGCACCAATTTTCACTGACGAGGAGCTCGCCGCGTTCAAGGCTCACTACACCCATAGAGACTATGAGCCAGACGGTTCACACAATGTGTTGGCGTGGCAACGCTTCTGGAAATGGCGCGGCCCCAACCAGACGATAGAAAATTACGCCCGCAACAATGCGCAAGGCATGCGCGGCGGCCCGGTGAGCGAATGGGGCCATCAAGCCGCGTTTAATTATCCGCTGGCGGAACATTTGCCGGAGATCGACAAGCCCATCTTGGTTTTGAATTCCGACGACGATCTCGTAGAGCATACAAGACGCGCGCCGCCGCTCATGAAGAACGGCCGCGTCCATGAGCTGCCCCATTTAGGCCACGGCATGCTGGACTTCGCGACGGAAGAAATTGCCGGACTCATGAAAGAGTTTTTGGATTAGGCGGTTGCCTAAACGCTAGAGAGCCTGTTCGATTTGGTCGAGGACGTGTGCGGCGGCGGCGCTGGGGTCGACGGCACGTGTGATTTCGCGGCCGACGACCAGATGATCGGCGCCGGCTTTGATGGCATCGCCTGGGGTTGCTACGCGCTTTTGATCGTCATGAGAGGTTCCCGCCGAGCGAATGCCCGGCATGACAATCAAGAATTCGTTTCCTAATTCGTCGCGCAGTCTTCTTGCTTCTTGGGCGGAGGCAATGACGCCGTCGCAGCCGACATCCAGCGCGATGCGCGTCCGTTTCAGCACGATGTCTTCGACGGAACCCTGAAAGCCGAGTTCCGCCAAGCTCTTTTCGTTCATGCTGGTCAGCACGGTCACTGCCAGAATTTTGAGCGCGCTGTCGCTGCGCCCTTTGACGGCAGCGGCCACAACGTCACGGTCGCTGTGAACGGTGAGGAACGTCGCGTCAAAGCTTGTTGCACTTTCAACGGCGCTTTTGACGGTGTTGCCGATGTCGTAAAACTTAAAATCGAGAAAGATTTTCTTGCCGTCGGCGATGAGGTCGTGCGCGAGTTTGACGCCGCCGACGGGAAAGAGTTGCAAGCCAATTTTGTAAAAAGAGACCGCGTCGCCGAGCTCGTCGACGAGATCGTGAGCCTGTTCCGTTGTCGGAACGTCAAGGGGCACGATCAAGCGATCTTTTAGACCAATCGTCATGGTGTTTGTGCCGGAACCATATTGCGAGAGACATCGATCACTTTTGTCTCTCTGTCAATCACTATCTCCCCCGACGACGCGCTTAGATGCGCGCCCGGCCAAGCCTAGCGCCCAACTGCGCGGAATGACTTTAATCAAAGACGTGAGAAAGCGATTGAAGCGTCCGTTGATGATGATCGCTTTGCCCGCCATCGAAGCCTCAAAGCCTTGTTCCGCCACCGTCGCTGCGTCGAGCCACATGACACTGGGCAATTTGCTGACTTGCGCGCGGTTGCCAATGACGTCATGAAATTCCATCACCGTAAATCCTGGGCACACGGCGGTAACATGTACTCCCGTTTCGCGCGCTTCGAGGTGGAGTGACTCGGTAAACTTGATGACGAAAGACTTTGACGCGCCGTAAAGCGTATGACCCGCTGCGCTAGGGGCGAGACCCGCAACTGAGGCGATGTTGATGATGCGGCCGTAGCCGCGTTCGATCATGCCCGGCAGACACAAATGAGTCATGTGCGCCACGGCCGTGACCAAGACCTGAATAAAGTCGCGCTGCTGCTCCCAAGTGGTCTGCGTGAAGGTGTGGTGCAAGCCGTAACCCGCATTGTTGACCAGCGCATCGATTTGCAATCCAAGCTCAGCGGCGCGGTCGAAAATCTCTTGAGGTGCGCTAGGTACTGCAATGTCCGCCGGGATCACAGTGGCGTTGATGCCGTGCCGCTCTACGAGTTTGCCGGCCAAAGCGTGCAGGCGGTCTTCGCGCCGTCCTGTCAAGATCACATTAAAGCCATTGCGTGCGAAGACTTCGGCAAAGGCTTTGCCGATCCCTGCAGAGGCGCCGGTGATGAGTGCGGTTCGTCCCGCACCTAGCTGGGACATGAAAGACTTTCTTTAGGCCGGGCGGTTTTGTCGGTTCTCGATGAGATCTTCAACCACGGCCGGTTCGGCGAGAGTCGAGGTATCGCCCAATTCGCCATAATCATCGGCCGCGATCTTGCGTAAGATGCGCCGCATAATTTTGCCCGAGCGTGTCTTGGGCAGACCGGGCGCGAACTGAATAAGGTCTGGCGAGGCGATGGGCCCGATTTCTTTGCGCACACACCCGATGAGTTCCTTGCGCAGCTCGTCGGAAGGTTCATCACCGACCTTAAGTGTGACATAGGCGTAGATGCCTTGACCCTTGATGTCGTGGGGATAGCCGACGACCGCGGCTTCGGACACTTTGTCGTGGGCGACGAGGGCGGACTCGACCTCTGCTGTGCCCATGCGGTGACCGGAGACGTTGATGACGTCATCGACCCGGCCGGTGATCCAGTAATAACCGTCTTGATCACGATGGCAGCCGTCACCGGCAAAATATTTGCCGGGCACTTGAACGAAATATGTGCTGATAAAGCGCTCGTGATCGCCATAGACCGTGCGCATTTGCCCAGGCCATGAGTCGGCGATGCACAAATTACCTTCCGCATCGCCGTCGAGCACGTTGCCCTCTTGATCGACGATTTCGGGTTTGATGCCGAAAAAGGGCTTGGTGGCTGAGCCGGGCTTGAGGGCCGTCGCGCCGGGCAATGGCGTAATCAGAATTCCGCCGGTCTCGGTTTGCCACCACGTATCAACAATTGGGCAGCGCCCGTCGCCGACGACATTGTAATGCCACATCCACGCCTCGGGATTGATGGGTTCGCCGACCGTGCCCAGCAATCGCAACGAGGAGCGGTCAGTCTTTGTCACCGGCCCGTCGCCTTCTCTCATCAGTGCACGGATGGCTGTGGGCGCTGTGTAAAATATATTGACCTTGTGCTTGTCGACGACCTGCCAGAACCGCGAACTATCGGGATAGTTAGGCACCCCTTCGAACATCAACGTTGTGGCGCCGTTCGCCAGCGGGCCATATACGATGTAGGAATGGCCGGTGACCCAGCCGACATCGGCGGTGCACCAGTAGATGTCGCCGTCGTGATAATCGAAAACATATTGGTGCGTCATCGCGGCGTATACGAGGTAGCCGCCGGTTGTATGCAACACGCCTTTAGGTTTTCCGGTCGAGCCGGATGTGTACAAGATAAAAAGTGGATCTTCCGCGCTCATCGGTTCCGCCGGACAATCAGCAGAGGCCTTTTCGGTTTGCTCGTGAACCCAAACGTCGCGGCCGTCTTTCATGTCGATGGCGCCGCCGGTGCGTCGCACGACAAAGACAGTGCTGACATCCGGACACTTTGTAAGCGCTTGGTCGGTATTGGCTTTCAAGGGGATCGCTTTGCCGCCGCGAACGCCTTCGTCGGCCGTGATTACGCAAGTTGATTGGCAATCGAGAATGCGGCCCGCGAGACTGTCTGGCGAAAAGCCGCCGAACACGACCGAATGCACGGCACCAATGCGCGTGCATGCGAGCATCGCATAAGCCGCTTCAGGGATCATGGGCATATAGATTGTGACACGGTCGCCTTTCTTGACGCCGCGGGCTTTTAGGGCGTTGCCAAAGCGGGAGACATGTTCATGGAGTTCGCGGTATGTGATCCTGGCGTCGTCGTTCGGGTCGTCGCCCTCCCAGATGATCGCCACTTGATCGCCGCGGGTCGCTAAATGCCGGTCGATGCAATTTGCCGCGACGTTGAGCACGCCATCTTCGTACCATTTGATCGATACGTTGGGCACGTCGAAGGAAACGTTTTTGACTTTGCTATAGGGCGTGATCCAGTCGAGCCTTTGGCCCTGTTCACGCCAGAACGCATCGGGGTCGTCAATGCTGGCCGAATACATGTCGTTGTATTTGGCCTCGTCGGCAAAGGCGCGGCGCGCCCAATCATCGCCAACGGGAAAGACATGATGTTCACTCATGACTTGGCGTCTCCTGCCCTGGGGTAAGGTTGGCGCGCATTATGGTCGAGCGGCAATTGGGCCACAAGCGCGCCCTTGCTTTTCTTTGGACGGGGGACATTACCGGGGTAAGATCCGCCCGCGCCGCGCCAACGTCCGTAAACCTTCAGTGAAACTTGATCATGCAGCTTCACCAATCCACCTGGCAAGAGATCGAAACCTACTTGCAGTCCAGCAAGGGGATCATCGTACCGATCGGCTCGACCGAACAGCACGGGCCCACGGGGCTATTAGGCACGGACGCCATTTGTCCGGAAGTGATCGCAGAAAAGGCGGGCGCGCGTGCGGGCATATTGGTGGCGCCCACATTTAATGTCGGCTGCGCGCAGCATCACATGGCGTTTCCTGGCAGTATGACACTGCGCCCCGCCACGATGATCTCCGTAATCGTTGATTGGGTTACGTCACTTGCTAAGCACGGTTTCGAGCGAATCTATTTTTTGAATGGACACGGTGGCAATGTGGACACAGTGCGCGCCGCCTTTTCTGAAGTTTATGCTGCGTCGAGTCTTAGCCCAAGCGGGGCCAATGCTGGGACACCCCAATGCCGGATTCAAAATTGGTGGGAGCTCGAAGGCGTTTTTAAAATGTGCAAGGACTTATTTCCAAAAGGACATGGCGCCCACGCCACGCCATCGGAAGTCGCGGTGACTCATTTTGCCTATCCAGATGTGATCAAGTCGGCAAAGCTTGATCCTCAAATAGCACCGAGCGGCCCGATTTACGATGCCGATGACTACCGCCGGCGTTTTCCCGACGGGCGCATCGGGTCTGACCCATCTCTGGCCACGCCGGAACTCGGCGAGAAGTTGGTTGAAAAGGCCGTCGACGGACTCATCAAGAGCTACACGAAGTTCGCCGAGTCATAGCGCGGCAATGGTGTCGCCCATCTCGATCTGTCCCTCGTTGATCTCCAAGGGAATGGAGACCAGCGAGGCGCGCGCGCATGGACCAGCATAACAATAGCCATCGGCAATGCGAAACGTTGCGCCGTGAGTCGAACACACAATCGCAGTATTTTTCTTATTCAAGAATCTGTCGGTTAGAGTTTCGAGCGGCATGCGCAAGTGTGGACACGAATTCACATAGCCGAAAACCTGATCGCCCTTTCGGACGATAAACATATCGAAGCGTTTCGCGCCCTTGCCGAACACGAAGCCCCTGGCGCCGGGATCGTCAACGTCCGAAACGGCGCACAAGATAGTGCCTGGTTTGGGTGCGTAGGTGAGAGGTTTGGAGTCAGACGGCATGTCGGGAGAGCTTTACTCGTAAGGATTACTAACCAACCATTTAAATGTCCGGATGTCGCGCGATTGAAACAGGCCTGCTTTGACATAAGGATCGCCGTCTGACCACGCCGTCGCGTCTTCGATAGACTCGCACTCGACGACGATAAGACTGCCAATTATCGTTTCGTTGTCATCGGCCAACATCGGGCCGCCCGCGCGAATGATATTAATCGTCTCATCAACGTACTTGAAGTGAGCCGGGCGATTTTCCATGCGCAACGCGAGAGAGTTCGGTTTGTCCAAGCAGTAGATTGCATACAGCATGATCGTTCTCCGATATTCGGCACGACGTCTTTAGGTTTCGTCGCCGACCGGCCGGCTCAAGAGCTGGTTGATGGCTTGGCTGACACTCGACTGGCCGCTTAGGATCGCGTTGATGGCTTCTGCGATTGGCATCTCAATCGAGTGTCGTCGCGCAAGCTCGAGCACGGCTTTCGCCGTATGAACGCCTTCGGCGACGGACGTACGCCCCGCTAAGATTTCGTCGAGCATCTGGCCTTCGCCTAAAGCGATGCCCAGCGACATATTGCGCGACTGGCGGCTGCCGCATGTCAGTATGAGATCGCCTAAGCCCGAAAGCCCTGTCATGGTTTCCGCCTTGGCGCCCATGGCAACCGCGAGACGGGTGAGCTCAGCAAACGCACGCGCGATCATTGCGGCTTGGGCGCTGTCCCCGAGCCCACATCCTTCGACAATACCGCTCGCGATGGCATAGACATTCTTTACGGCACCACCCAGTTCAACGCCAATGACATCGTCGGAAAGATAAACACGAAACGTCGGCAGGCCGATGGCCTCAGCTAGATCGCGGGCCAGGGACACATCGCGGCAGGCGAGTGTTACGGCGGTGGGCAAACCGTTTGCCACATCGCGGGCAAAACTCGGACCTGATAACACCGCGTGGCGTGTTCCGGGCAACGTCTCTTCGAGCACATCACTAATTCGTTTGCCGCTGCCTACTTCGATGCCCTTGCAGCACAAAATGAGCGGTGTCGCCTTGGGCAGCACATCGCCGATTGATAAAAAGGTTGCTCGCGCATTTTGCGCTGGCGTGACGACGAGTACAGCGTCGGCGGAGGCGAGATGCGCAAAGTGGTTTGTTGCCTTGATCTCCGCTGGGAGTTTGACGTCCGGCAAGAACATTTCGTTTTGATGGCGCTGATTGATGGACCCGGCAACTTCGGCTTCCCGCGCCCAAAGCGTAACGTCGCGGCCGGCCCGCTGGGCCACGGTTGCCAGCGCGGTCCCCCAGGCGCCTGCACCGATCACAAGAACTTGCTGAAGTGACGAAGAAACAGTCATTCTGGCCGTAGAAAATTCCGTCTCAGGGTTGAAAAACGTGAATGATTCGTTGAATATTCACTTGGTGCGGGCCATATTTTAGATATGTCGAAAAAGCAGCACATCTTCGAACAGATCGTTGAAGCCGCACATAAGCGGTTTGCCCATTACGGCTACGGTAAGACCACGATGTCCGAGATTGCCGGCGACTGCAAGATGTCTCCCGGCAATCTATACCGCTATTTTCCCGGAAAATTGGATATCGCTGAACGTATTGCCGAGGGCAATACCGACCGGCGGCTGGAGGAAATCCGCAAGATTGTGCGGGATACGAGCCTTTCAGCCACTGAGCGCCTGAAGCTCTACCTGTTCGATGCCCTGCGCGACACCTACCAGACATTGGCGGCGGATCAGCGCATTGTTGAAATTGCACAGTTTTTGGCCCGGGACCGACCGGAATTTGCCAATAGGCAACTTGAAAAAGAGCGTGCGCTCATCTCGGAGATCCTAGCCGCCGGTAATGCGGCAGGGGAATTCGACGTCAAGGATATTCTTTTCGGTTCCGAAATAATCCAGGCCGCAACCTTAAAATTCAAACTGCCCCAGCTCCACAGCACCCTGTCACTGGAGCAACTCGAGCGCGAGCTCGAAGGGGTCTTCGAGCTCTTGATACATGGGCTCGGGGCCCGGCGGGCAACAGGTCCGCCAGGCGTCGTAGGCAAGTAACACTGCCGTGCTGGCCCTACGGCCAGCGCAGCTTCAAATAACCAACTTAAAGCTTTAATTAAATATAATACTCGGTTTACGGGTAATTTATGCCTTTCAAAAGGCCAGGAACCGTCAACTAAACGTAAAAAATGAATATTTTGCAAAATGTTCATTGTTTTTGGTTTAGTTGGCCCCTATATACAGATCAACAGCGCAGGCGCTTCTGACGGGTGCTCGGCGAAAGAGATGAAAAGGAGACCGAAAATGACCACTTTAACGCAAACAAATTCAGCCAAATCCGCTGTCGCGCGGTGGACCGCTACATTGCTCAGCACCGCCGTCGTGTTTTACGCCTTGGCTTGGGCCGTGGCCGACGCCACCCAGGGGCTTATCGTATAAGCCGGATCAAGAGCTCAAGCATAGAGCCAAGGGAGACGGTCAATGCTGCAGCAGTTGCTCCAATGGTACGACCGCTTTGGCTGCCTGAGAAACCGAGTGATCGGCGGATCGGACCGCAGGCTCTGCCAAGCTGCACCTTAAGAATCCTGGCCCCGTAGCCCTATTCCTCCCCACTTCCCAGCACGGTGGTCAGTCCGGGCCGCTTCTCCTCCCGAAGCGGCCCGGTTTTTTGCTGACTATCGCTGGCATTCCTTAGAGACGGAGATCTTCAAGAGGCCAGCGCGCGCGCGGGGCCGCGCCGAAGTCGTCAATGAGACCTGCCTGCAGGCGCTCAATGCCGGCCCACGCAATCATGGCGGCATTGTCTGTACAAAGGGCGGGCGGAGGCACGACGAGGTTGGCACTCATTTCCCCACACAAGCTCTCAAGTGCAGAACGAACCGCGCCGTTGGCGGCGACTCCGCCTGCAACAACAAAGTTTTGACGCTCGCCGTTTGTACGCGCCTTGTGCGCGGTGATGGCATTGCGGCAGCGATCGACCAAGACGTCGCAAACGGCACTCTGAAATGATGCGCAGATGTCGTCGACATCTTGGCTCTTCGGATCAGGAAGTGCTTCGAAACTTTGCCGCGTTGCTGTCTTAAGACCGCTAAACGAAAAATCACAGCCGGTCCGTCCTCGCATGGGTCGCGGCAAATCGAACCGCACGGGATCGCCGCAGCGCGCGGCCTGTTCGACGGCTGGCCCGCCGGGATAGCCGAGACCGACAAATTTCGCGATTTTGTCGAAGGCTTCACCCACAGCGTCGTCAACCGTTGTGCCCATTCTTACGTATCGGCCAACCCCTTCAACCCGCAGCACTTGGCAATGCCCGCCTGAAATGAGGAGAAGCAAATAAGGGAAGGACAAATCCTCTTGCACAAGCCGAACACTCAGCGCGTGACCTTCAAGATGGTTGACCGCGACGAGTGGTTTGTTGTGGGTGACCGCAATACCTTTGCCAGTCATGAGTCCGACGATGACGCCGCCGATGAGTCCTGGTCCGGCGGTCGCGGCTACGGCGCTCAAATCGGCAAACTCAACCGCCGCCTCGCTCATCGCGCGGGCGACCAAACCGTCCATATGTTCCACATGGGCGCGCGCCGCAATTTCCGGCACAACGCCGCCATAGGGGCGATGCTCATCGAGCTGACTAAGAATGACATTCGACAATATCTGCCGTTCGCCGCCCTCAACCAGGCGCACGACCGCGGCGGCGGTTTCGTCGCAACTGCTCTCGATGCCAAGAACACAGATCGGATCCACGAAGCGTCTTCCTGTGAGGGTGCCGATAACTCGACTCTTAGAGTGAAACTCTATACTCCATGGAGGATCTTGCCTCTACACTTTCGGCCGAGAGATGGCGAAACGATTGCGCATAGGGACGCGGGGGTCGCGGCTCGCGCGTGCCCAATCCGAGCTGGTTCGCGCAGAATTAGCTGTGGCCCATGGCTGGGACACAACTGCCATGGAATTGGCCACCGAAATCGTGGTTATCCAAACCAGCGGCGATCGCATTCAAGATCCGAACCTGCGGGATGCCGGAGGCAAAGGGCTTTTCACCAAAGAAATTGAAGACGCTTTGCTCCGTGGACAGATTGATTTGGCTGTCCATTCGACTAAAGATCTTCTGGCGACCCTGTCGGCTGAGCTAATGATCGGATGTGTTCTGCGGCGCGAGGATCCGCGCGACGCTTTTGTGAGCCGGGCGGTCTCGTCGTTCGATGCCCTCGGGCAAGGTGCGATTGTGGGCACGTCGTCGCCCCGCCGTCGCGCGCAAGCCTTACACCTCAGGCCGGATCTCGTCATTGTCGAATTGCGCGGCAACGTAGAGACGCGACTGCAGAAACTCGGCGATCAAGACATAGACGCGACGTTCTTAGCGGTCGCAGGTCTCAAGCGATTGGGGCTCTCAAACGAAATCACCGACATCATGGGGACAAGCGATATGCTGCCGGCGGGCGGACAGGGCGCGATCGGCATTGAAACCCGCGCAGATGACGCGTCGGTCCTCGAACTGCTGGCGCCGATCAATCATGAACAAAGCCGCGTCGCCGTAACGGTGGAACGCGCTTTCTTGAGCGTCCTTGACGGCTCTTGCCGCACGCCCATTGCCTGTCTTGCCGAAGTGTCCGAGGAAGCTATGTTGTCTTTTTGGGGTCAAGTTTTGCTCCCCGACGGCACCGACCAAGAACGAATCGAATTGGAAACCCAACTCGGCGGTGACGTCATGGCGCAGGCGACGTCGATTGGAGAGCAATTAGGTGTCGACCTCAAAACACAGGCGGGTTCGCGCTATTTTGATGGAGAGAAATAATCCTGCATGCACATTCTTGTAACCCGGCCGACGGAAGACGCTAGGGCGACTGCCACTTCGCTTGAGACGCGCGGTCACGTGGCGCATTGCGTAGCTCTTCTCCGAATCGAAAACTTGACCAAGGTCGATTTGGAAATGGAGGGCGTTCAAGCGCTTCTCTTTACAAGCGGCAATGGCATACGTGCTTTCGCGTCAATTTCGCCGCGCCGGGATGTATCCGTTATGGCGGTCGGAGCGGCGAGCGCAGCGGCGGCTCGAGACGCTGGGTTTTCAAATGTGGTCTCGGCTGATGGTGACGCGCGTGCATTGGCGGCCCTCGCCGCGCAGTCGTGCAAGCCGGACCGTGGCCGGCTCATTCATCTTGCCGGCGCTGATGCGGCGGAAGATCTCATTTCGCACTTGAGTGAGCTTGGTTTTGAAGCGGAGCGCAAGGTGATATATGCAGCGCATGCTGTTACGAATATGCCCGGCAAGTTGAAATCAATACTTGGCGCCGGCGCGCCGCTTGACGGGGTCCTGCTCTACTCGACGCGAACGGCGCAGATTTTTGAAACCCTTGTCCGGCAAGAGGGATTGGCGGAGGCGTGCAGCGGTCTTACAGCATATTGTCTCAGCCCGGCGATTGCTCAGACCGCCAAATCATCGCCGTTCCGCGAAATTCTTGCAGCCGAACGGCCTAATGAGGCTGCCCTTCTCGGCCTTCTTGATTGAGGGTAAGGTCTTCCTTAAGTGAGATTGTGCTAGGCGATTAAGCCGCAAACACAAGGAGAAAGGGCCCGCGTCATGACTCCGCCCGATGAGGCCTCGGGGGCTGAACCGCCAGCAAACAAAGACAAAGCGGCGAAGAACAAAACTGACTCCCCCAAGACCAGCGATGCGTCCAATAAAAGTGAGGCCGGCGCGGCCTCAAAGCAAAGCCGCGCCAAAAAAGCGGCCGCGAAAAAGTCTGACGATAAACTCGCAGGTGAGAAGTCCAAGGCCGCTGGGTCTGTGGGGGACGCAGGTTCAAAAGCTGAAGCAAGCGACAAACCGGCGGCTACAAAAACTGGCGAAATTCCGCCTTCCTCCCCACCGCTTCTCTCCCCACCGGCGGCCAAAAGCGGTGTTCCCGGTGGCGCCATCGGGACAGCAGTGTTGCTTTTGGTTGCGGGCGCGCTGGGCGGACTTGTCGCCACGTTTATGGGTGGGTCATCGCCGACCGATGAAGAATTAGCCGCGGCCGATCCCATCGTCGCCGCGCGCGTCACCGAGCTCCAGGCCAAAATTGATAATCTTGAGGCCCAAGCGTCTGGCGCAAGCGATCAGGTGACGGCGCTTGAAAACACGTTGGGCGAGCTTCGCAGCGGAGATATTGCGGAGACTGCGCGATTGGTGGACGAGCTTGACGATCGCCTTGCTGGATTGGAGCAATCGGTTTCCAATATCGTCAGTGTACCAATAGAAGACGGAACACCCATTGGCGCGGCGGTCATCTCTGAACTCTCATCCGGGCTGAGCGACGTGCGGCAGACCGTTTCCGAACTGGAAGGCCAATTGGCAGGGCGCGTCGGCGCGCTCGAGGCCACGGCGCCCCCGGCAAATCTCGATCAGATCTTGCGCGGTCTAGCCTCGCGAGACGATCTGTCAACACTTGGAGCGCGCGTCGGGTCGCTAGAAGAGGATCGGACGGGCAGTGATGCCAAACGTGCAGCTTTGGCACTGGCATTGGCAAATCTGTCGCGGGCGGCCGAAACGGGCGCGCCCTTCGATGCGGAACTCGAGGCGGTCGCCATCCTTGCGCCAAACCAAAAATCGATTGGGATGCTCAGAACACGCGCCGGCGAAGGGTTGCCGACCCAGCCGGAGCTTCTTGCGCAATTCGAAACCGTCATTGACGGCGTTCTTGAAGTCGAACGGATCGCCCAAGCTGACGGATGGTTTGCCCAACTATGGGCTTGGCTCAGCTCGTTTGTTTCCGTTCGTCAGACCGGAGATATAGAGGGAACGGGCACGGAGGCAATCTTGGCGCGTGCGGAATTCAACTTGGACGACGGCAATTTGAAAGCCGCGGCCGAGGAATTGGCGCAATTGGACGGCCCGAGTGCCGATGCCGTTGCGGATTGGAAACGCGGATTGGACGCGCACATTGCTCTCGATGAGCTCGTTGGTACGCTCACGACTCAAGTTCTGACGAGCTTGGGCCAGTAGGACAAAGCCGCTCATGATTCGCGCATTGGTGATCTTCCTGGTCATTGCTGCGATCGCAACGGTCGCAGCCGTGCTTGCGGACAATCCTGGCAGCTTGGTCATTGAGGCCTGGAATTGGGAAATCCGCACTTCGTTTTCGGCGGCGATTGTGGCCCTCGCCATTTCGATCCTAGCGCTGTTGGCGATCTATCGGGTATCCATCGCGCTCTGGAAAGCGCCTAAGAATATTTCCGCCAGCGTCAGAAGTCGCCGCCAAGACAAGGGTCTGAATGCGTTGGCCAAGGGATTGGTCGCCGTGGCGGCAGGTGATGCGGGCGAGGCGCGCAAATATGTTTCCCAAACCGAGTCGTTATTAAAGAACAAAGCCCTTTCTGGACTTTTGGGCGCTCAATCTGCACAGCTCGACGGTGACGAAAAAAAGGCAAATGCCTATTTTGAAACCATGCTTGAGTCTCCGGATACCGAGTTTTTAGGATTGCGAGGGCTCTTGGTTCAAGCGACCCGCAAGGGCGACACGGTCGCCGCGCTCAAACACGCGTCTCGCGCGTTTGAACTGAGGCCTAAGACGGTCTGGGCGTTTCAGGCGTTAATTGACTTGCAAACCGATGGGGGCGATTGGAACGGGGCGCTCGCCACGCTCGAACAAGCAAAGAAGTCCGGCGTGGTTGACAAACATGCGGAGCGCCGTCGCCGGTCGGTCCTTTTGACCGCGCGGGCGTCAAGAGCAAACGTCCACGGCGATACGGCGCAAGCCGAAGCTGACGCCCGTCAGGCACAGCGGCTCATGCCGTCCCTCACGCATGCGGCGATTTTGGCGGCCGACCAGGTTAGCACAGCAGGTAATTCTTGGAAGGCGGCAGCCATTCTCGAAGATGCCTGGCGCGAGGCGCCGCATCCGGCACTCGTCGAAGCTTACGTCGCGCTGAACCCGGACGAGACGACCCACGAGCGGGCCAAGCGGCTCAAAGGCTTGGCGGAAATGAAGCCCGACCATATGGAAAGCCGGCTGCTTTTGGCGCGCCAGGCGATCAATACTCGCAATTGGCAAAACGCGCGGGACGCACTTGAGTCCGTGGTGATGTCGACACCGACATCCCGGGTCTGTGCGCTGATGGCTGAAATCGAACAAGGCGATGGAAATATTGGAGCGGCGCGCGAATGGCTTGCCCGCGCGGTCGTGGCGCCGCCGGAGCCCGAGTGGATTCGCGCGCACTTTGACTTTGAAACCTTGGATTGGGCCGGGCTATCGCGCGAGCTGGGCGCGCCGGACGCCGCGTGGCCACCTGCGCCCGATCCCAGTCTCTTCGTTGGTAGATCTGGATCAGTGTCACCGTTTACTCCGGAACTCCATCCTGCCGATGATGAAACTATCGGCCCGTCCACGGATGAATCGAGCGGTTCAGGCAAGGCGGTTATTATTGAAACGCCTATCGCTGTCGATCACGTACCGCCGGAAGATCAAAGTGGATCGGCCGATCAGGAGGGCAGCTCGTCGTCCGGCGAGGCCTTGAACGCTCCCCATCTTTCTTCGTTGCGCGCCTCCGGCGGTCTCAAGTCAGTCAAACCGGGTCGGCAAGCCGTTTCCCCCTCGGATACGAAGGGCAAGAGCGCTGTCCCCAAGCATCGCCTCTCGTTCAAATCGACAAAACAGAAGGGCCGTTCAGCACCGAGCGGCAAACCAGGGGCCAAACAAGCGGATTCAAGTCTTCCGCGTCAGCCCGACGATCCGGGGCCGGACCCGCAAGATCGCGATGATGCGCCGCTATGGTGAGTGCACCTAGTTGTCAGAAGAGTCGTCGGACGGATCTTCGGCGCGGTGACTTACAACGTCGTCAATAAGACCGAACTCGAGTGCCTCCTCCGACGACATAAAATTGTCGCGCTCCATGGCGTCATGCATCTCTTGAGCCGGCCGGCCGCAGTGATGGGCGAACAGATCTTCGACGCGCTTGCGCGTCTCGGCAATCTCTTGCGCTTGAATAATAATGTCGCTCGCCTGGCCTTCAAAGCCGCCCAGGGGCTGATGAATCATAATGCGCGAATTGGTCAACGCATAGCGCTTGCCTTTGGCGCCGGCCATGAGCAGAAGCGCGCCCGCTGATGCCGCTTGGCCCGAACAGAGAGTCGAAATGTCGGGCCGGACATATTGCATGGTGTCGTAAATCGCTAGGGTCGACGTTAAAACGCCGCCCGGCGAATTAATATAAATCGAGATGTCCTTCTTGGGATTTTCCGCCTCGAGGAATAACAGCTCGGCGCAAACGATGCTGGTGACCGCGTCGTCAATGGGCCCGGATATAAAGATGATGCGCTCCTTCAGGAGCCGCGAATAAATGTCGTAAGAGCGCTCGCCGCGCGCGCTTTGTTCCACGACTGTGGGGACTAAGTCAGATCGTATCGTCATATTCTTCATTGCCCGCTGTGATCGGACGACTCATTTTCTGGTTTCGATGATTCGTCATAGTGAGCCAGCGGCTGCCGGTTTGCCAGCCATTTATCCCCCTGTCCAGCGCAAATGCGGGCGATTGCGGTGCCGGACCATAATGCGTATGGTGCGCGCCACTTTGGGGCGGATCCTTTCCCTATGTTTGGTCCGGGCTGCCGTGCGAAGAACGGCGCAAACGGCTTGGCCGACGTCCAACGCGCATCACTCAAGATCTGAAATGGCGGCCGATGCTAATTCTGTTTCTCATTGTTCTGATCGGCATGGCGGGCTTTGGCGTCGTGTTTCCGCTCATTCCGTTTTTCGGGGACCGGGTTGGCGCCAGCGATGAAGCCATCGGATGGATCATTGCGGGTTATTCGATCGGACAGGTGATGGGCGGTCCGTTTTGGGGGCGCCTCAGCGACTCTTGGGGCCGGCGGCCCGTCATGATCTGGAGCACCGCGGGCGCCGTCTTTTCGTACATTCTTATGGCCTATGCGGATTCCGCAGGGCTCTTGTTTTTGTCCCGGGTGCTCGGCGGCCTTATGGCCGGAAATATTTCCACCGCTTACGCCTTTGCCACCGACAAATCAGACGAGGCCGAACGCGCCAAAGTCTTGGGCCGCTTGTCGGCGGCCTTTGGCGCCGGCTTCTTTTTGGGCCCCGCCATTGGTGGGATTTTATTGGGTGTCGAGGGGATCGATAAATTCATACTCGTCTCCCTCACGGCGGCGGTCATCACCGCTCTTGCGGTTGTTGCGGCTTGGATTTGGCTGCCGGAAAGTCTGCCTGCGGATCGCCGCAAGGCCTTTAGCTGGGACGTCAAGCTGCCCTCGATGGAGTCGATGCGTGTCGTCTTGGACCGGCGCATGCTCACAGCCCTCATTCTTTTGACGTTTCTTTTGAATCAAGCAGGGGCAGTGAGTCAGGCGATATTGCCCAAATGGCAATCCGTAACATTGGGCATGAGCGAACAAGCGATCAGCTTTAGTTTTGCCTATATTGCCGCGGTCACCATTGTCATCCAAGCGTTGGGACTGGGGCCTTTGGTCAAACGTCTTGGCGAAGAGCGCGTGACCGAAGCAGCGGTCGTGATTTATACGATTTCGCTGATCTGTCTTTCGTTCAGCGCCAGCTTGACCAGTTTTCTGTTCGCCATGACGCTGCTCGCGATCGGGTTCGGCATATTCATTCCAGTATTGAACAGCTTAATTTCCAAACTGGCCGAGGCTCACGAGCGCGGCGCCGTGATGGGCGTGCAGCAATCGGCGGCGGCGTTTGCGCGTATTACCGGACCTCTGTTTGCCTACTATGTTTATGCCGTATATGCCGGCAGTTCAGCGTTCATTGCCGCCGCAATTTCAGTCATCCCTGCTTTGATCATGACGTTTTGGATCACCCGCCGGCCTGCGCCCGCAGAGCAAAAAGCGTCAGACTGACGCGCGGACCACACGCCAGCGTTCGCCGATAAGAGCGGCGACCAAGATCGTGAGCATGGCGGCCTCGCCGCGAAATACCATGAGCGTCTCCGGCGCGGGGCCGTCCGTATAAAGACCAATGGTCCGCGCGATAACGGCGGAGCCCGCCATGGTCGCGGCGATCATCAGCCCCGGAAGCACCGTTTTCTGGCGCAACGCAAAGAGGACGGCCAAAAGCGCCACTCCAATGTGAAAGCCGCCGAAGCCGGACCTTATGGTGCTGACCGCGGCGTCCGTCACCAGCTGCATTCCCATATTCGCGGCCATGTCATGGGGGAACGCCATGAACCGCACACCGATCCAGCCGAAACCCGGCACGGCGAGAATGAGCGCGAGACGGGTGAGGAGTGCGGCGATGTTCATGCGCTTGCCTCTTGTGATGCGTTTTCTAATCGCAGCTGCATGAGCGCTGCGCCCGCGAAAATCAAAAGCATCAAGGCTTCGGGCGTCATCAAGCCGACGACCTGTTGGTCGAACCCATTGGTGACAAGTCCGCCGAGCCGGGTCGCGACGACGACGCCGGTCATGACACTCATGATGGCAAGCCCGGCAAAGACGCGCGTTTGCGCCGCGACACAGTAAAGCGCGATCATTGCCACACCGAAATGAAAGCCGCCGATGCCGACGCGCACACTGGTCATGCCGGCCGGGCTCGTCACCTCGATGCCAACCCGCCCAATGAGCGCCGGCTCGAAGACATAAAGCATGCCGACATTGCCGTAACTGATGACCGCCAGCATCAAGATTGCCCGCGGCAGGTATTGGATCCAATTGGACGTCATGCCGGAGTACTTTCGTCCTGCTCGAAGGTCAGGCGAAACGGCTCGCCCGACTTGCGATAGACCATCACGGCGAAGAAAGCCAAGAGCAAATTGGCAAAAGCGGCGAGCGCAAATGGAAGTCTTGGGTCAGTATCGAATGCTGGGCCGCCGAGATAGAAGGCGGCGATCGAACCGATTGATCCCCAAAGTGCGAAACCGCCCATGATGGCGCCGCGCGATGCAGCGGGTGCTTCTTGACCTGCCAATGTTAGTGCTGCAATCGCCATGCTTATGTACCCGATACCGAGCAAAATTACGGCAAGGTAGCTCCCAACAGATGTTGGGCCGTCCAGCATCGCAAGTATAGCTAAGCCTGATGCATTCCACGCTGCTGCAACAAATACGGCGAATACGCGATTAGTTCGATCAGCTAACAATGCGAATATCGGCAGCCCAACATATTCCGCGAGATGTTTTGTCCCTATTACCAATCCGACTGCGGCTAACGCCTCTCCAAGGTCGATACCGTTGGATCTTCCAACGTAAATCGCCCAAAGCGCAAGATACGAGCCGTAGATCGTTGTGCTAAAGATGGCAACACTAGTCGCGCCGTATGAAACCCATTGTCGGATATTGCTATTGGCGGTCAGTAATTGAGAAAATAGATGGCCGTACCGAGGTGGCGTATGCTTTGAACCATCAGTCACGTCCTTCAATCCGCTCCAGGCGACGCTTGCCACCAGCAATAAGAGAAGTGCTGTAGACCAAAAAGCGACATAAATAGAAGTGGCAATGGAAAATTCCGGATACAAAAAGAATCGAGATATGGAGGAGGCCGATGTGGTTATTACGGTGCCGCCGATGATCCCAGCAAGGACCGCGACCGCGACGAACTTGCCACGTGAGCGCTCTTCGGCGTAGTCGTGAACAAGTATTGCTGCCATGCCGGTAATGGCCCCCGCACCCAAAGCCACTGCCAAACGCGCGAGTAAAAATTGATCCACCGATGCCACTATTGGCAAAGCAACAAACCCGGCGGTAGCTATACATAGTCCAAATATAGTTATTTGCCTGCGACCAATTCTATCGCTCAGTAAACTGAATGTCACAGTTGATAAGCCGTTAACGATGATCACTAAGGCGCGTATGACCCTGGCCAATTTAGTGTGATCAGCCTGTTCGACATCGAAGATGTTCGTGAAAATGTAAGGTTGAAGGAAGTCCAGACCGCCGCTGAGTCCTTGCGTCAAAAACGCCACCAATACCAGCGTACAAACGGCGCGCGTGGTCACGCCGTCGGCGAGATGGATCGGCCCCCATTTATTGGCGGCGATCTTCGTTCTCCTATCAGATTGGAGAGTGCTGATGTGTTAGCCGCTACCCCGGAAATTCGGCGATGCCGGCGAGGGCGCGCTCAACGTTGAGCTCGATCGTGTTGACGATATCGCCGGACGCTTTGTTGATCTTTACGACGCGGCCGTCGCGGAAGTTTGTGGCAAGCAAATGGTCGCGGTCTTTGGATTCAATAATGGTGGCCCAGCCGCGATCCTCCATCGGGTAGGTGCGGGTGACTTTGCCCGCTTCATCGATGACTTCGATCTTGTCGCCTCTTGTCGCGACAATGGAGCCGTCGGCCAATTGGCTTAAGCAAAACACGAACTCGCGTTCCTCTTCCGGTAGCTTCACGAGGTCGGGCATCTGTTTGTCGTTGACAATGTCATAACGCATGATGCGCTTGCTGGTTTCCGTCGTGTAAGTGATGAACTCTTCGGACGGGTGGAGCGCCATGCTGGTGACGCCGAGAAAGCCGGCAAAGCTCGTGGAAGTTTCCGTCTCGAACACTTTGACTGGAGTACCGTCTGCATCGAACTTGTGAATGTTACCGTCGCCGATGCTGTTGGTGCCGCCTAGGCCTTTGTAATTGTGGCGGATGTTTTCCGGCACGTCGTCGAGGGTGCCCGTCGAATGTTCGTTTAAAAAGAAACTACCGTCCTTGGCAAACACGACTGAGCCCCACGGCCGCTCGCCGTAGGATTTGGACGGCAATTGCGTGCCCGCTTTGGGATCGACATGAATTGCGGCGCGCTCCGCCGTGTCGAAGGCCCACAAGGTTTTGTCCGGTGCGAAGGCCAGACCCTTCACGAGGTGGCTCGTGCCTTTGGTGTAAAGCACGGACTTTCGGTTGAGTTCTTTGTCGAATTGAAAGATGCGGCCGTCGCCCGCATGGTCGTCTTCTTGATTATTGAGGTCGGTGGCGCCGACGAAAATGTCACCGGGCTCGAACGGTTCGAGAATGGAATCTTTGGCCATGAGAATTTCTTTCTGTAAGAGGCGTTGGTCAATCCTATCAAGAAATCACACGCCCGTCCCAATGCTGACTAACCCCCTCACCCGCTCGGCGGCAAAGCCGCCTCACGACCTCTCCCCCTAAAGGGGGCGAGGGTGTCCCGAACAAAGTGAGGGACGGTTGAGGGGGTGCAGCTCGATCTCGTGGAGCGAGCGGCGTATGGTGAGCGCGATGATAAAGGGAACAGTCTTGTGGACGCCGCGCCGGTTTAGCGTTGGGCAGGTCCTTGGGTTGAGGCGTGGACGGAAAGAGAGCTTGCGCGTTCCTCGGCAAGCTCTTCTTCGCGTTCCGGCTCCAAGAACGGATTCATGACCATCCAACCGAGCTTTAAATGCCGGTCGTCGCGAAATCCGTTCAGGCCGATGGTCATGCCTTCGTGTCCCGCTTGTGGTTCGTCAGTATAAGTACCGAACAGCCGGTCCCACCACGAAAACAGCCCGCCGAAATTGCTGTTGGCTTCTTGCGGTAAAATAGAATGATGCGCGCGGTGTATGTCCGGCGTGATGAAGAGCAAGCGAATGGCCTTGTCTCATCCTTTGGGCATGCGCAAATTGCCGTGCACCCAAAAGGTCGTCATGGGATAGGCGAGTTCATAAAGCAAAACGGCGGCGATGGGCGCGCCGAGCACGGCGACGGTTGCGACTTTAATGCCGATGACGCCGATCGCTTCGGCCGGATGAAAGCGCACCGCGGTGGTGACGTCGAAATCGAGATCGGTGTGATGCATGCGGTGGATGCGCCAAAAAATCGGAACATGATGCAGAAGAAAATGTTCGGCGTAGCGGGTGAGGTCCATCAAAATGATGGAGACGACGAACGCTACCCAATAGGGTGCGCTGACAAGGCGCAGCAAGCCCCAGTCTTGCTCCGCCGTAATCAGCGCCGCGCCAATGCCGAAGCCCGGAAACACGATCCAGACGATCGACGTGTTGACAAACATGATGCCGAAATTGTTCAGCCAGCGCGTACGCAACGATGTCAGCAGTTCGCGCCGCGGCGCCGCGTTTTCCCAAAGTGCGACCGCGCCGATCGTTCCGAAAAACAGCGAGGTGTAAATCGTCGTATGATAAGTGAACAAAAAGGCTTCTAAAGCTTCGCGCATGGAAGGTTCATGCCGTTCTTATTATTTTTATTGGCCGCTTCCAAAAAAAAGACGGCGATTTTTGCGGGGCCGATGACTTCATAGCCCCGCGAGCGGTCTATTTGCGGCGCCTAACTCTGTAGGCCACGATGGCGCCGACAATGCCAAGCCCGACAAGCGACAGCGAAGACGGTTCCGGCAACGCCATGGGAATGCGCGCGGCGGCGGACCCAGCCATTGCAATTGTCGCGGCTACAATCAATCCGCCCTGGCCAAGAACGGTTCGCGATAATCTTTTGTGAAGCTTCATCAATACCCCCATCGCCAGTATGGCGCTCACTTACAACCTGATTCAGTCAGAGCCAAAAGTGTACTCTACGCTGAGGATCCGGTCCAGCGACCGCTTATTGGTTAACGGCATTTGAAGCGCGTAAAACCGATTAACCAGCGGCTTGCGAAGCGTCTCATTTGATAGTCCCATATCGCCTCTAATGCAGGCGATTCGCTTCTTAACTTCGCGGAAAATTCAATGATCACGTTTCAACAGGCGCGGCAGAAAGTCTTAAATTTTCTGCGAGCGCTCGAAGTCGACGGGAACAAGGTCATTGAATTTCGTAAAGACTTGTCGGCCAAAGAGCGTGACGTCTTGGGGTTGGGTGAAACCGACGAGGTAACTCGCCTCGGCATCTGCGACGATTTAACAATCATCGGCGACTTCGGCTGGGTCTTTTATTATCAGTCTCAAGGTTTCATTGAGTCCGGCGATAACGCAAAAGCGTTGATCGGAAACGCGCCGTTGATCGTCGCGCTGGAAGACGGCCGGCTCTACGAGACGGGCACGGCCGAAGCGATCGAAGTCTATATCGAAAACTTTAGGCGCACCGGCGATCCGTTGGGGTGACGGGGCCTAATCGCCGATATCCTACTTCGCTGAGTCGGCGACATCTTTGCTGAATTGTTCGAACTCTGGGTGCACGTTCATCTCATAGAGTTTTTGCATATAGACGAGCGGCGATTGGGGCGCCTCGGTCTAGGCAACTAGACGCCAGCCTTGGGATTTCTTACGAAACACGGCGCTAGCGCGCGAATCGTTACCGATGGGCTTGGGTAGAAATTTCATTTTGGTATCGAAGCGAATCCAAAATGAAGCAAAGGCTAAATCCGGCGCGAGAAGTTTGGCTTGAATGGAGTGAAAGCGCATGCGCATGGTTTCGCTGGCTTTGTTGCGGCCTGGCGGGCCCCAGTAGTCTTTCAACCTATCCCAGCCGACACGCCAATCGTCTTGTTCTTCGGCAAGGTAAAAGGGTTCAGGGTAATCTAAATCCCAAAGTGCGATAACCTCGGACGCGTCTTGCTTGTCCCAAAGCTCTTCGTACGCGCGAAACACGGTTTCGAGTTCTTGTTCTAAGTCCTGATTAGCCGCCATGGAGGAAGTCTCCGATTGATTGGGGTGCGAACCGAAAGGCACATGGATTCCGGATCGTAAGGCTCGCCGGCCAAAGACCTGCGGTCTTTGGACTCACCTAACGTCCGGAATGACGCCGTTTATTTGTCTAAGTTGTGCCCCACCTTTGCGTCATTCCGGAAACAACTTTCCTCCAAATCTCTGATTTGGTCAGGAATGTTAGTTGTCCGGAATCCATCTGACTTTCCAATTCCTCTTAGGGCATATGTTTAGCGCGGACTCTTCTACATATGCTGCGCAAGGAACTCCAAATTGCGCTCTTCGGAAATTTTCGTGGCATCGGCGCTAAAGCTGTCACGGTCGTCGCAGACAAAGCCGTGCTCGGCGTCATAGACATGATAAACGCCGTCTGGATAGCCTTGCTTGACTTCTTCGACGGCGCTCATGGGAATGTGCGTATCCTTTTCACCGAAGTGAAACATGATCGGAATTTTCGGTTTCATCGTAGAAACGAGATTGTTGATGCCGCCGCCGTAGTACGAAAGCGCGACATCAAAATCGAGATTGCATGATGCCCTGAAGCTGACCGCGCCGCCCCAGCAATAACCGACAATGGCCGTCTTGCCGGCACCGGCCACTTCTCGGCGCGCGGCTTCGACGTCGAGCAAGACTTTTTCATTGTCGAGCTTGCCCATACATTTGAGGGCGCGCGGGATATCCGAATAGGGAATTTGGATGCCCGGATCGATGCGGTCGAACATGGCCGGCACGATCGAAAGATAGCCCTGGCCGGCATAGCGTTCGGCGACGCGCTTCAAATTGTCATTGAGGCCGAACACTTCTTGAATAATGACAAGCCCGCCTTTCACAGGGCCTGCGGGTCTCGCCTTGTAGGCGGCGAGCTTGTGTCCGTCCGATGCAGTAAGTTCAATCATTTCACCCATAAGGAGTCTCCCTTGATCCACTCTTTCGTTGGGCGCGCATTATATATGTCGTTCGTCAGATGTCTTTAGTGCTCTCCTCGTTTTGTAGCCTTGGGTCCAAGGACCGAGCAGCGGAGCAAAGACCCTAACGTTGTCGTCGTCGAGCTGGTAGGCTCGCTTCCCATTGAAATGAGATTTGATCTTTTTCGTGACGCTGATTGCGCTGTTCGCGAACAGCGGGAAAGACGGGACATGCCGGTTGTCAGAAAAATTAACACAGCAAGCCACGTGCCCTCGCGGGACGAACTGGTTGAAGCTGCGCGTAATCTCGTTCCCGTATTGAGAGACCGTGCGCCGCGGGCGGAAGACCTTCGGCGTATGCCGGATGAAACCATCGCAGATTTGCGCGCCGCCGGTCTCAACAAGATTTATATGCCCAAGCGCTACGGCGGCTATCAAATGGACTTCGGCGTCCATTACGACATCTCGCGCGAAATTGGCCGCGCGTGTGGCTCGACCGCGTGGATTGCTTCCCTTGTCTTTTCCCATGCCATGTTTATCGGACGTTTTCCGCCGGAGGCGCAGGAAGAGTTTTGGCCGGCCAATCCAGATGCCATCGTCAGCACCGGCTCGGCGGGCGGTGGGTCGATCGTCGAAGCGGACGGCGGTTACGTCGTCAGCGGGCTCTGGAAATTCGTGAGTGGCATTCATCATGCCAGCGTCGTCATGGTCTTGGCCAAAGACGATTCCGAAAAACCGTTTTCACATATGGTCATGCTCTATCCGGGCGATTACGAACTTATCGATACCTGGGATACCGAAGGCTTGCGCGGCACGGGTAGTCATGATGTCAAGGTGACCGAACTGTTCGTGCCAGCGCGCCGTGTCGGTACGCGGGAAGAGATCATGGGCAACGACACGCCGGGCGCCAAGTTTCACGACAGCTATCTCTATCGCGTGCGCACGACGCTTTATCAAAAGACGTGGTTTGCGGGTCCCCTGACGGGAACGGCGCGGGGCGCGCTTGAGTCCTATTGCGACATTACCAAAGAGCGTGTGGGCCGGATGTTCCGCGAGTCAATTGTCGGGCAAATTCCGGTACAAGTACGCGTTGGCGAATCTTTGGCTGAACTCGAAACGGCTGAAATGATTTTTGAAAACTCTTGTAAGTTTCTCCATGAAAAAGGTATTGCCGGAGAAGATGTTGTCGGGGCCGATCTCTTAAAGTGCCGGCGCGATACGACATTTGCTGCGCATCTTTGTGTAAGCGCGACGGCGCGCCTTTCCGCCATGATGGGGGCGGGCGGTCAACACAAATCAAACCCCGTGCAGCGGCACAGGCGCGACTGCGCCGCGGTAGCCACCCACATCGAGCTCAATTGGGATCACACCATGGCGCCGACAGGAAAATATTTGCTCGGCTTAGAAACAGGCGATCCTCTGGTCGACGATCCCGAAGACCTTCTCAAGAAGCCTAAAGACCGGGCAGCGATTCTGGGGACACAAGTTTGAGGACGGGCATGGTGGGGGAACGCGTCAAAGATAAGATTTGTTTGGTAACCGCGGCCTCTGTGCCCGGCCGCGCGGAGATTGCGCAAGCACTGGCGGGCGAAGGGGCAACACTTGTCTTGACGGAAAAGGACGCAGCATCGCTTGGCTCCATCGCCGACAATTTGGACCTTGCTCCCAATCGATTGCTGGTCAGGGACCACGACATCACATCGCTTGAAAGCTGGACGAGCGTCATCGACGAGGTGAGGCAAACGTTTGGCCGACTCGACGTGTTGGTTCAGGGCTTGGCTGCGGGTTACATCAAGCCGATCATTGAAACCAGCTTGGATGAATACCGGGCCGTCAACCGGCAGAATATCGAGGCTTGTTTTCTCGGCCTTAAAGCCGCGTTTCCGGTTATGAAAGCGCAAGGCAACGGCTCGATTGTAAATTTGACCTCTGTCTTTGGCACCGCCGGCCGGCCCAACGCGGCAGCGCTGTGCGCGAGCGCGGGCGCCGTCAAAATGATGACCAAGGCAGCGGCCCTCGAGGGCGCAGAAAAAGACAAAACGGTCCGCGTCAACGGGATTCTCGCCGGCGATATCGAAGGCGATCTTATCGATCAACTAACCGGTGGGCACAAATCCGGCGGGCCTTTAGGGTCCAAAGGAACGCTTGGCGACATTGCGGAACTTGTGGTCTTTCTGGCCTCCGAAGACTCTTTTTATATGACCGGCGACGTGATCCCCGTCGACGGCGGTCTTCTTACGGCGTGAGGACGGGTTCATGAAACGACTCGAAGGCAAAGTCATCATCGTCACCGGCGCAACATCTGGCATTGGCCGGGGCTGCGCGATCTCAATGGCGCAAGAGGGGGCAAAAATCGTTGCGACCGGCCGCAACGAAGAACGCGGGCAAATAACGGTCGATCAGATCACGGCGCTGGGCGCTGAGTGCATCTTCGTCCGTCAGGACGTAACCCAAGAAGACGATTGGCGGCGCGTCATCGACAAGTCGATCGAATCCTTCGGCCAAATCGACGTGTTGCTCAACAATGCAGGTGACACAATCGTCGCGCCGCTTGAAAAAGTGACCCTCGAAAATTTCCAATTTCTAATTCGCGTCGACGTGGAGGGCCCATTCCTCGGCATGAAGCACGCCTGGCCTCACTTAGTCGCCGCCGGCAGCGGGTCAATCATAAATATGTCGTCTTTGTGCGGACAAAAAGCGGTTCCCGGTGGCGTCGCCTATTGTCCGGCCAAGGGCGCGCTGACCGCGCTCACCAAAGCTGCTGCCGCGGAGGGAGCGCCGGTTAAGATCCGCGCCAATTCGATTCACCCGGGCCTCATTTGGACAGAAGGTGTGGTCGACGTGATGGGTCCAAATGTTGAGGAATACAAACCCCGCATGGTCGAGCGCGTGCCCATGGGCGAATGGGGAGCGCCGAAACATGTGGGCGCCGCTGCGGTCTGGCTGGCGTCCGATGCCGCCTCCCACGTCACCGGCATAGAAGTCAATGTCGACGGCGGCCAATTCGTTAAATAGGGCTTTCGTCCGAACCCCCTCACCCGTCCCTCACTTTGTTCGGGACGACCTCTCCCCCTAAAGGGGGCGAGTTATAAGAGCGATTGCCTTTTTGCCCCCTCTCCCCCTTGGGGGAGAGGGGTGGGGTGAGGGGGTGTACCGATTCAATAAAGAGAATTGTAGTCAATAGCCGCCGAGAACGGACTAGTTTGGGCCGTGTTCAGAAGTGTAAGTGTTGAAGGTACCAAACACGATTGGAGATTCCTCGGTCAGGCTTTCCAACAACTTTCTCGTTTCTTCGTCTTCATCATCGGGATCGACTAAGAAGAAATCGGTAAGCTCATCAACGATGAATTCGTAATCCTCCAATTCCTCTCGTGCCAAGTCCTCAAATTCATCGATATCGATTGCCAAACCGTAGATGGCCACATAAGCGCCAAGTTCGTCGGGGTCTAACGGACACCGCGCGTTCTTAGGCAGAACATGCGCCAGACAATTGAAATAGGACATCTTGGCCATAACAAAGACCACGCAGGATCAGAATTACTCCGCAGCCTGTCTTTCTGCGAGCTGGGCGCGGATTTCGGCGTGGCGCTCTTTCGTCAGCGGAAAATTCCACATTACGGCAACACCGATAGCCATGACACAAAACGGCAGCCCGACCGTGATCGCCATGAGGGCATTGATCGTGGCCGGTGAGTTCTCGCCGTTGGGATCAAAACCCGCAAGCGCAAGCAGCGGGTACGTAATTCCCACCGAAAGCGCAAAGGTCACTTTGTTGGCAAGGTTCAACAGCGCCAAATGGCTGCCCGCTTCCCGCGTGCCGGTTTGCAGGGTGTCGTAGTCGACGGTGTCAGCAGCGATGGCGGACGGCAAAATGAGTTTTCCGCTGGCGCCAATGCCGTGAAACATGAAGACGATGATCGCGGCTTGCAAATTGCCGGTGGGAATAAATAGGAAGCCTATAAAGCCGGCCATCATGAAGCCGATCGAGGCGCAATAGGCGCGATGTTTGCCAATCTTTCCCGAAGCCCAGATCCAAGCGGGCACCGTCACGATGGCTACCACATGTTGCAGAAAAACGAGCAGCAAAAATTCTTGAAGCATCAGGCCCTTGGTGACAAAGAGCTGAACCGTCGCGAGAAAACACAAAAAGCCGAGCTGTGCGGATAAGTATCCAATGAACAAGCGCTGAAAAGTTTTGTTGCGTTTGAGAACGCTCAACGATTGGCGCCACTCGATGGTTTGGGTCGAAGCGAAGTCGGGCGCGGGCGCAAACGTACAAGCCATGAGCGCCATTATGGGAAGAAGAATTACGACCGTGGAGGCCATGACGCGCAGAAGCGATCCCAGCGAATTGTCGAGGGGCAGTCCGTCTGGCCAAATAACATCACGGATCGGCGCGGTGACGGGATCGAGTAACAAGAGCGGCACGCCCATGCCGAGGAGAATGCCGATCACGGTGCCGCCTTCGCGAAACGCGGTAACGCGCGCCCGCTCGTCATAGTCGGGCGTTACCTCTGCGCCCCAAGATTGGTAGGGAATAAAGACCGCAGTCCAAAAGACATAGAAGGTGAAGATCAGCACACTGAGGGAAACAAAGTTGACTTCGAATTGCGGCACCAGCAGCAACCACGTGAGCCCCATTAAGAACGGCGTGCCGATAAAGATCCATGGCCGCCGCGGACCGAAGCGGGATTTAGTCCGGTCGGACAAGCCGCCGATAATCGGATCGCTGATCGCATCCCACAACCGCGCCACAAAAAAGACCGCGCCCACAGCCGTCAGGCTCAATCCCATTTCGGTCGCGTAAAAAGGCGGCAGAAATACGATCAAAGGAACGAGCAAGGCCTGCAAGGGAATGGAAAGGCCGCTATAGGCGATGAGCTCTCTAACTGTAAGCGGCCGGGCCTCAATGTGGGGATCGCTCGTCATCTTTTAATCGAGCAGAGATTTTTGGAGCGCCGTGCGAACGTCCGGCGTCACGCCGAGCGCCTCGTCCAAATATGCATCAACGGACCCGTATTCGGCGTCGATGGTCTCGAACGTGGTTTCGAGATAGGCGGCATCGACACCCACCAAGGGCCGCAGGGTTTCAGGCTCGATTTCGTGACCGGCACGTTTACTGAAGCCGGCGGCAACAAACGGCAGCGCCCGATCCACGTCTGCAACGTCATTCGTCAACAGAAAGTCTGCCATGATCGTTTCACGGGAAACACCAAGCGCCGATAATATGAGAGCCGTGCCGACGCCGGTGCGATCTTTGCCCGCCGTGCAATGCATCAAGAGCGGCCGGTGTTCGCCATCGGCAAGCCGCGCAAACATGGTTTTGTATTGCTCCGCCGCGTCAATTGGCATGGCGCGGTACATGTCGATGAACGTATCGGTGATTTGTTCTTTGGTGAAATCACCCGATTGGAGTTGCCGCGACAATGTGCTCGACCAGTCGGCGGCATTGTCACCGATGGATAAGTTCAGGATTTCCGGATCGTCATTGTTGCCCCAAACGGTTTGCGCGTCGGCCCGTTCGGCGTCGGAGCGGAAATCGACAATGGTCTCAAGGTCGATGTCGTCGAGCGTCTCGTAATCGGCCGCTGTCAAATCGGAAAGTTTGTCGGAGCGATAGATCTCGCCCCACTTGACCGTGCGCCCGTCCGCCGTCTCATAACCGCCGATATCGCGAAAGTTTCGCGCGCCCTCAAGCTCGATGACGCGCGAACGGTCGACAGTATTTTCCGACGCGCGCTCAAAGGCAGCAAGGCCCAACCCGCAAACAGCAACAAGCAAAAAATATTTGGCCTTCATCCCCGGCGATCCCTTAACAAAAGTTCGCGCAGTATGGCCCGGGCTATTGCGCTGCGCCAGCAGGATATTAATGACTTTCGTTTGGTGGAAATGCGTACTTTAGATCTTTGCGACCATCTTCTTGATCAACCTGACGCAGGCTTGATTCAAGAGATTGTCCATGTCCGCTTGTCTACGAAGTGACAATATAGGGACAAACTTTACTCTGGTTGATTGCTTGACGAATTCCCCCCACGGAAGTTTTTCTTTTACGGCAAAGGTTGCGATCGGTTTTTGAGTTTTGAAGCTGCGTAGCCGCGAGCGCACTTCAATACGCGGCCGCCAAAAAAGAAATAGAGGAAATTTACCAAGGTCTTCAAGAATAACATGGCCCAGTTGGAAATGCGGGACGACGACATCCAGCACAAGATCCGACGAAGTTGGACTCTGAGCCTCAGAGGCTAATGGAAGCGCAAAAATTTCAGCAAGACCGTCCGTTATTTTTTCCTCACTCTCTAAATTGGCAACGGGAATAGGATATGGGTAGTCGTGCTCAAAGTATCTTTTGAAGTCCGCTCTGGGCACGACCGTGATGGTCCCAAGATAGACGCGGGGCCTTTCTCTTTTGAAGAGTATTCTTAAGAACCGTCGAAACACGACTTTTCCCTCAACTTCAAACTCGAGACGAAAGCTTCGCTTCAGTATGGCGTGCGCATTCGGCGTGCACCAGATCGATATCGGGAGACGGTTGGGCGATACCAAGGCCCAAAGGCGGAAACCAACGATTGGGCAGGGGGTCGAAACCCGAGCGCGCCGTTCATTGATCGCTTGTTCGGTTTGACCGGCCCTCCTACACTCTTTTGGAGTTCGGGACGTTTGTTCCTGAAACGGAAAAAGGACACGCCATGGCGGTCAACGAGAAAACCCAAACCTTCCCACTCTACTTTTTACCACCCATTCATTTAACGCCCGGGATCAGCCGGGCAAACGTCGCCACCAAGCTTTACGGCGCGTTCATCATGGTGTCCTTGTTTACGGGCATGAGTTTTATGAATGCCTACATTTTGGAAGAACATCTTGGCATTCCGAGGGGCCAACAAGGGACGTTGTCCGGCGATCTGACGTTTTGGACCGAGATCATCTCGATCTTTTTGATGGGGCCCATGGGTGTGTTGTCGGATCGCATCGGACGGCGGCCGGTCTTCGTCTTTGGTTTGATCATCATTGGCTTGGGCTACGGACTCTATCCGTTCGCGACAACCGCAGGCGAACTCTTAGCTTACCGGATGGTTTATGGCGTTGGGTTGGCGGCGTGCGCTGCCATGATGGCGACCATATCTAACGATTATCCGCAAGAAAAATCACGTGGGCTTTTGATCGGCCTGACCAGCATGTGCAATACGGCAGGGACAGTGATGATGTCGACGGGCATCGCGCGCATCCCTCATCTCCTGAAAGCCCAAGACTTTGATCCGGTAGCGGCCGGACAGGTGACGTTTTTGTTTGTCACAGGTCTCGCTCTTACTGCCGCCTTGATTTGCCAATTGGGACTAAAAGACGGAACGCCGGTCGCACTAAAAGATCGGTTGAAAACTAAAGTATTAGTCGTCAATGGATTGAAGGCTGGCAAGAATCCTAGAATTGCCTTGTCTTATGCAAGCGCGTTCGCGGCGCGCTCCGATATGGTGATCAAGGGTATGTTTCTTGTCTTGTGGGCACTGCATGATGGCAGAACACAGGGCCTCGACTCGGCGGGATCTATGGCACGCTTTGGCCTCATGCTGGGGCTCATGACGACCGTTAGTTTTGTCATCTCGCCTTTCTTTGGCTGGTTTATCGACAAAATCAATCGCGTCACCGCTATTTCGATTGCTTTGGGTTTTGCGTCCGCCGGGTATTTGTCCATGGGCATTATAACCTCGCCTTTGGATTTCAACATGTTGCCGTTCTTTATCATTATAAGCTTGGGAACGAGCTTTATGATCAAGGCGTCCATTGCGCTGGTCGGACAAGAAGCGCCACTGAAGGAGCGCGGTACGGTCATCGCCATGAGCGGCATGTTCGGGGCATTAGGCATTCTAACCTTGTCGCTCATCGGCGGGAGATTGTTCGACGCCTGGGGCCCATGGGCACCGTTTGTAGTTGCGGGTGCGTATCAAACCTTATTGTTTGTCGCGGCGATCATGATGCGGATCTTTGCACCTGGGCCCGATCTTGTCGGGCAACGCAGTTTGCGCGAATGGATGAGCGGCGCGGCGTTTAAAGCCGAGCCCGTTGCTGTGGCAGGTGAAGAGGTTTACGGCGCAGGGCAAAGTGCAGCTACGACGACGGCAAGTGCATCTAAGCAGCGCCAGGCCCCTGCCGAATAACGGGAGTAGACTTAGTCGCCTCCGACGTCGGTAGCCGCATCGAAATCTGAATCAGTAAAGTCAGAACCGCTGGTGTGCGTCTCGCCGTAGGTCAAAGCGTCTTCAGTTGAGAACGCCTCGTCGCCTGCAAAGCACGTGTTGCCGATGTCTTGACGCATGGCATCGTAGTCGCAGACTTCGCCGCGCTCTTTCTGCACCCGGTCAAAATCTGCCCGATCCAAGAAAAGTGCAAAGCCGTAGCAAATGTAGGCCGGGGGCAAGCGCCCGTCTTCGGACGATTTGCGGATCTGTTCGGCGTTATAGGTCTTTCGCCGGCCGTATCGCTTTTCCAGCAACGGCCCTAGCTCGCCGGCGTAGGTTTTGATGCCCTGGCGCCGAAACAGCCCTTCGATCTGTCCGTCGTCAGATAAATTGGAACAGATTTCGATTTGAGCAAGCTGAGTCTTTGGCTCATCTGTTGTTTCAATTTAAGCAGCGGCTTTGCGGTGTTGCAAGCGCCGGTGTTCGATTGTTTTTCGTTTAATCCTTTCTCTTTGCAATAGAATAGTTTGGCCGCGCCCGAAGTAGACGTCGGCAGGCGTGAGGTTCTTCAGGCTCTCGTGATATCGCTGGTGGTTGTAGTGGCCGACGAAGTCTTCGATCTGCGCTTCCAGGTCGCCAGGCAGATAATAGTTTTGCAGCAAGATGCGGTTCTTGAGCGTCTGATGCCAACGCTCAATTTTGCCTTGCGTCTGCGGATGATAAGGCGCACCGCGTACATGCTTCATGCCTTGATCATCCATCCAGTCAGCAAGATCGCCAGCAATATAAGACGGGCCATTGTCGGACAGCAGGCGCGGCTTGTGAACGACATTAACTTGATCGAGCCCGGATTCGGCGAGAGCTGCTTCCAGCGTTTCGGTAACGTCCTCAACCCTCATCGTGGTGCAGAGTTTCCACGCAATGATATAGCGCGAGAAGTCATCCAGGATCGTCGACAGGTAAAACCAGCCCCAGCCGATGACCTTGAGATAGGTGAAGTCTGTCTGCCACATTTGATTTGGCGCCGTGGTCTTGTCTGTAAACTCGTCAGCCGCCTTGATGACAACAAAGGCTGGGCTGGTGATCAGATCCAGAGCCTTGAGCAGGCGATACACCGAAGCTTCAGATACGAAGTAGCCTTGCGTATCGGTGAACCTGACAGCCAGCTCGCGCGGCGACAACTCAGGCTCTTCAAGCGCTAGATCAACGATCTTGTCTCGAACGTCATCGGGAATACGGTTCCATACCCGTCCCGGCTTTGGAGACCGATCTTCCAGCGCTTCCACACCGCCAGTTTGATACTGATCGTACCAGCGATAGAATGTTGTCCGTGGAATGCCGAGTGTATCCAGCGTGCGTTTAACTGGCAGATGTGATTGCTCAACCAGTCCGATGATCTCGGCCTTCTCGGATGCAGGATATCTCATTCGATATCCTCCCCATCCCCGATCATGCTTTTTTTCAGAAGGCGCAGTTCCAACGCTTGTTCGGCAACGACTTCCTTGAGGTCTTGCGCTTCGCGCCGTAAGTCCTTCACCTCACCAGTATTAGCGGCCCGCGCCGTATCGCCTGCCAGCCGCTTCTTGCCAGCTTCAAGAAACTCCTTCGACCAGGTGTAATACATGCCCTGAGCGATGCCTTCCTGACGGCAAAGCTCGGCAATGCTGTCTTCGCCGCGCTCTTTCTGCACCCGGTCAAAATCTGCCCGATCCAAGAAAAGTGCAAAGCCGTAGCAAATGTAGGCCGGGGGCAAGCGCCCGTCTTCGGACGATTTGCGGATCTGTTCGGCGTTATAGGTCTTTCGCCGGCCGTATCGCTTTTCCAGCAACGGCCCTAGCTCGCCGGCGTAGGTTTTGATGCCCTGGCGCCGAAACAGCCCTTCGATCCACCTAATCAGCCACTTCATGAGCTATCTCCTGGAGCATGAGAGGTTCATGAAATCCCAAAAGAATTAAGACATCCCCTACGGCCTCGCAGCGGCCTCGTCCGGAGACGCCGGTTCAATGGCCGCGCAATATAGGCTAGACTTTGGAAGTCTCGCAGCAGAGGAAGGACAAGTTTCATGAGATTAGGAAATTCTTACGTGGCCGCACTTTTGACCGGCATGGTCGCCCTGCTGGTCCAAGTATTCTCAACAGGTGCTGTAGCGCATGATGGGACCGAACCGTCGGGCGTCACCGTTGTGGTCATTGGTGGCACGGCGCGCACGGCGAACGATTTGATTCCGCAAGCTTTGTGGCGTGGACATGAAGTTGTTGCGCTGGCGCGCCGGCCTTACCGGGTGCGTTATGCCAGTCATCCGCGTTTGACGGTGGTCAAGGGCGACGTCTACGACAAAGCCTCCATTGAAGCGGCGCTTTCAGGCGACGGCAGCGAAGTCGTGATTTCGCTCTATGGTGGCCGGCAAGATCCATCCATTCCTATGCCGGAGACGGATATTTATTCCCAAGGGACAACGAACATCATTGAGGCCATGAAGGCTAAGGGCAACACGCGCCTCATCGTGACGACATCAATGGCCGCGCCACACGTGGCCGAGCGCTATACGACCGAGAGCACTGAACCCGTCGACGACCGTATTTGGCTTTTTAATTTACGCGGTCCCTATCTCGACATGCTCAAGATGGAGGGGATCACAAAGGCAAGTGGGCTCGATTACATCATCTGGCGGCCCGGTCAGCTCGTCATTGAGCCGGCGCGGGGAAATTTGCTATTGGCGGTCGACGGTGAGCCGGTCCCCAGTCAGCGGGTCGTGACCTATGCGGATTCCGCTGCATGGCTTCTGGATCAAGTCGAGTCGGACGACTTTTTGTATAAAACCGTCAGCACGTTCAGCGAGATCAAAATGTCCGATATGGAAGGCATGGATTTCGAGAGTGCTGTTGCGAACAACAAAGCGGCAATGGCTGAGGCTGAAGCGGACTTGGCCCGTGACGCGGCAGAGGCGGCTAAAGACGGTGACCGTTAACCGGGACCGGCGCGAGAGATAAATCCGCTCGAATATGTGCGTGTATATATTAGTGTTCCCGCCGTTGAGTTTAAGAAACTAGAGGAGTTTAGCCATGTTGACAGACCGCTCTCGCCCACTTTCGCGAATTGTTTTTGTTTGCGGCGTGATCGCGCTTGCAGCGCCCCCTGCTTTTTCCGGCGGGCATGATGTCATTAAGCCAGGTCCGCGCATTACCGTGGATAATCCCGGGCGGAACTTGGACTATCTCAACGACGAACAAAAAAAGATCGCAGCCGACATGGAAGCCTTTGTCGCGCGCATGGAAAAAAAGCTTGCGGATGAGGTTGGTCCTTATAGCAAACGCAAAGAGTTCGATCTCAAATACGGCGAATATGTTGTGCAGGTTGCAAGCAGTGAGGCGATGGAGAAAGCAGGGCTTTATACCGGGCACTCGACGGACGGATTGCCGCCTCGGATCGACGACACTTACTGGAACGAATATCTTCACACTGATTTGCATCCAAGTTCGCCTTTCGTAGGCCTTGCGCACATCACGATGACCTTGCAATACATTACCGACAATACGTCCGTGGTCGGAGGTAACGTTCATCTGGCGCGTTCAGCCGGAAAAGAAGAAGACTTTCAATATGTCAAAGAGCGGATCGACGAAGTGTTTGAGAAACATGGGCGTGACATTGCGCCCTATCGCGAAGCGCGCTGCGCGGGTTTCCGGCTCGAGCATGATTTAACAGTGTGCTCCGGCGTGAGCTTTTATGCTGCGCCGCTCTTGGAAGCCAACTGGGAGAACTATATTCTCGTGCGCGATACGTGGGAGGCGTTTGCCGACGCGATCATCACTCTTGCCGACAAACGAGTGGACGATCCCTACACGGCGGAAGACAAGGAAAAGCAAGAAGACATGCGCCGCTGGTGGCTGAGGGACCGGTTGTTCTCGGACGATTTCACAACGACCGTCGTGCCGTTCGAGCTTTTCTCCATGGCAACGTTGCCGCCGGAAGTGAAGTTCTGAGGCAAATCCACGGACGTGAAATCGGTCTAAGCCAAAGACTTATAATATTGTGGCGCACGTTCTGTGCCGGCTTGTGCGCCATCGTGACGACCGCTTTGCTCCTATCAGCAGACGAAATCCGCAAGGTCAAAATTCGGCGGAAGATGACCCTTAACGGTCGTTGGCGCGCCCAAAACCTTGAGGCGACATTTGCCCTCACAATTAGCTAGTATCGAAAGCATCTAATGACGACAGTTTAGCACTAGCGTTGAAGGAAAGGTTTTCGCGAGTTTCTTTCGGATCTGAGAATTGATGATGAACAGAGTTCCACTGCCAATTTACGCGCTAGTTATCGTGCTTTCGTTGTTTGGGGGTCCCTGCCAAGCCCAGACTACCGAGCAGACGCCACCAATGTGGGCGCAAGCAGCGGAGAGTGACCCGATTGACAAGTATGACAGAGAGAACATCTATAAGCCTGATCAATTTGAGAGGTACCTCAGGGAAGCTGGAGTTGCCAGTATGTTCAAGGACTATGAAAGTGCGATTGAGGCATTAACCAAAGCAATCGAACTAAATCCTGATATCGCATTTACTTACCTGCGCCGCGCGGCCGCGCTAGGTCTCATTGGCGAGTATTTGCAGGCAATTCAAGACCTGGACAGAGCTATTGAACTGGTTCCAAATTCATTCACGGCCTACGACTCTCGGGGTGTCCGTCATCAGATAAATTGGAACAGATTTTGATTTGAGCTAGCGGAGTATATGGCTCATCTGTTGTATCAGTTTAAGCAGCGGCTTTGCTGTGTTGCAAGCGCCGATGCTCGATCGTTTTTCGCTTGATCCTTTCTCTTTGCAATAGAATGGTTTGGCCGCGCCCAAAGTAAACATCTGCGGGCGTGAGGTTTTGCAGACTCTCGTGATAGCGCTGGTGATTGTAGTGACCCACGAACTCATCGATCTGCGCTTCAAGATCGCCAGGCAGATAATAGTTTTCCAGCAAGATGCGGTTCTTGAGCGTTTGATGCCAACGCTCGATTTTGCCTTGCGTTTGCGGATGATACGGCGCGCCGCGAACATGCCTCATGCCTTGATCATCCATCCAGTCAGCAAGATCGCCGGCAATATAACTTGAACCATTGTCAGATAGCAGACGCGGCTTGTGTGCGACATTTGCCTGATCGCAACCCGATGCCTCCAGAGCCATTTCCAACGTATCAGTGACGTCTTCAGCTCTCATCGTGGTGCACAGCTTCCACGCAATGATGTAGCGCGAGAAGTCATCAAGAATCGTAGAGAGATAAAACCAGCCCCAGCCGATGACCTTGAGGTAGGTGAAGTCGGTCTGCCACATCTGGTTTGGCGCCGTGGTCTTGTCGCGGAACTCATTGGCAGCCTTGATGACCACGAAGGCCGGGCTGGTAATCAGATCAAGAGCTTTGAGCAGGCGATACACTGAAGCTTCGGATACAAAATAGCTTTGCGTATCAGTGAACCGCACTGCCAACTCGCGCGGGCTCAGTTCCGGTTCCTGAAGAGCCATATCGACGATCCGCTCTCGAATATCATCGGGGATGCGGTTCCACACGCGTTTTGGCTTGGGAGACCGGTCTTCCAATGCTTGTACGCCACCACGCAAATACCGGTCGTACCATCGGTAAAACGTCGTTGCCGGGATGCCGAGCTTGTCCAGCGTCCGCAGCACCGGGAGATGGGATCGCTCGACTAGGCGGATGATCTCGAGCTTCTCCGATGCGGGGTATCTCATGCGCCGTCTCCCCCATCCCCGATCATGCTTTTTTTAAGCAGCCGGTTCTCCAGCACCTGTTCGGCAAGCGCTTCCTTGAGGTCATGCCTCTCGCGGCGCAGGTCCTTGACCTCGCCCGAGGACGCCTGGCGGGCGGTATCCCCCGAAAGCCGCTTCTTGCCGGCTTCCAGGAACTCCTTCGACCAGCTGTAGTAGAGGCTCTCGGCGATCCCTTCCCGACGGCACAGCTCGGCGATGCTGTCCTCGCCGCGCAGGCCCGAGAGCACAATCCGGATCTTCTCTTCAGCTGAATATTGCTTGCGCGTCTTGCGCCGGATGTCCCGTACCGCCGTCTCGGCGCCGTCCTTCAAACTCATGGATTTCTGGATCATCTGCGTTCCCTTCGGTCACGACGATGAGCCAGAAATCCTCCGTTACACAATCAACTCCATCTGTCCCACAGGCGCTGATGTCAGACACTGATACCCATAGCTCTTCACCTTTGTCTATTGGTTTGCTCAAACGAAGTGTTGATATACATCCATACTGTATGTATGTTTGTCAATATGGCAAGAGCGCAAAAATTGGTCGAGCGGGGGGAGGCGACGATGACCCTGTTGGCCGCAACTGCTTTGGCCTTGTTCAGCGAACGAGGCTATCGCGACGTCGCAGCTGAGGACATCGTCGCCAAAGCTGGCGTCACCCGGGGCGCGCTTTATCATCACTTCGACGGCAAGCGCGGCCTCTTCGAGGCAGTCTTCGTAGACTGCGAACGCCAGATCGCTGAACGTATTTCACGTGCGGCCGGTCGACACGAAAATGCAACCGATCAATTGGTTGCGGGCTCGCTCGCCTTTCTTGACGCTTGTGCAGACGTGTCGCTGCGCCGGATTGTGATTGACGACGCGCCCTCAGTCCTCGGCTGGTCTATATGGCGGCGCATTGATGGCGAACACGGTTTCGCGCTCTTAATAAATTGCATCGACCAGCTTGCAAGGGAAAGAAAGCTCAGCGGCTACACGCCCGAAGCCTTGGCCTATCTCTTGTCCGGCGCCATGAATGAATTGGCACTTTGGGTCGCCGACTCGATGACGCCCCGCGCGACGCTCAAGGTTGCAAAGTCCAATTTAGAAACTCTGCTTCGACGAATTGTTGTCCATTAGGGCGCACACACAAAAGAAAACCCCCGCCCGGCACGCGCCGGGCGGGGGCGATGAAAACTGCGGTTAAGTTGTCAGTACCGGACGCGGCCTCTGAACCCTACGACGCGCGGGTCCGGAAGATTGGCCACAAACCCATCGGTTGGGGCCGGCGGGAACTGAGTTTGGCGGAATGTATTGACCGTGCTGCCAAAATCGATACCGCCCTTGATGGTGTCGTTGTTGAATGCGTTGTCGACATAAACCAGAAAATCAACATTCTCTGTGCTAATGCCAAGGCGGAAGTCAGCCGTTACGTAGCTGTCGAGAAATCTAAAGTTATTTTCCTCGGCAGGGCGCTCCCCCGTATAGACGACGCTTGATTGAAGGAACCAATCGACTTCACAGCAGAACCAATTGCCGAGGATCTCCGCCGGCGCCCGGTATTCGGCGGTTCCCACAAACGAATGTTTTGCAATGCCTTCAATGCGGTTGCCGGTCCGGTCGACTTCACAAATATTAGCGATTCCAGGCCCCGGATTTGAATCAATAACATTCAAACACCCTGCGTTACCGGAGGCAATTATGCGTGCAAGTTCATTGGCGGATCCCGTCGATGATTTAAAGCTCGTGTACTCAGCATCGATAAAGCTGTAAGCGGCGCCAAGCGTGATTTCCTCAGTCACTTGCCACAGACTGTCGATTTCTATGCCAAGTATTTCCGCTTCACCGGCATTCTCGATACGGCCCGTATCACTTCCAATCCGAGGATCGAACTGTGTCGTGCCCACCTGCTTGTCGGAGAATTTTTGGAAATAGGCAGCGCCGTTAATGATCAGCGTGTTATCCAGCCAACTTGTCTTGGCGCCGAGTTCATACGCCATCAGTTTCTCGGAGGTAAAGGTGCTGTTAACGACATCAAAAAACGCACCTGCCCTAATCGTACTAATGCCGCCCGGTTTCACGGCGCGGGCGACGGAGAAATAGTAGAGCTGGTTCTCTGTGGGCGTCCATTCAACCGTGCCCTTGGGTGTAAAGAATGACTCGCTCGATGTTGCCAGAAGCGGCAGAAAGGCGGCATTTGCAAATGAGCCAGTGGGTAACGTGGCCGGCACGAACGGAATCGGAGGGCCTCCTGGTTGGACACCCACATTTACGAGTGATGATCCACCGCGAAAGTTTCCATGACACGTCTCCGGAATGCCATCCGGCACGGATTCCGGCCCAGTCGTTTCTACCTTACCGTCACCATTTAAGTCGACGCCCGCGTCAGTGCTGGGGAAACCCGTGCGCGCTTGGGTCCCCGGTCCGTCACAAATAATTCCGAGGACATCAACGGTCTCGTCGACATAGCGGCCCTCAAAGCTCACCTTGAACTTCTCGCCAATGTCCCATTCTAGCATCCCGTAGCCCGACCAATGGGTCGTCTCCCGACCAGCCTCGCGCGGGCCGACCAACGCTACTGGGATAATCAGTGCGGCCGGGGTCAAGTCGGCTGCAACCGTTGATGAGCCGCGGAACAGGTTTCCCGACACGCTCACGCCGTTCTCGATTTGGTCGACATTTTCTCTCCAGAAATTACCACCGACCGCGAATTGGAACGGCCCATCAAAATCGCTGGCAAAACGTAGTTCTTGGCTAATCACGCCTGTGTCGTTTTGAAAGTCGACTGTCCCGGCGACCGGGGAACAATCGGCAAAGCCACAGGGCGGCAAAACGTCACTCCATGACCCGTCCAGCGACGTAAAAGTGCCTGCTGGAAGCGAATCCCAGTCTCCGTCGAAGAGTTGGTCGGAAGTGGAGCTGAGATAGCCGGTATAAGATGTGACCGTGCCGAATCCGATATCCCAATCGATCTTAGACGTCAGTTGAAAAGTTTCGAGATTGGTGCCGGGAAACTCCCCACCCGTCGCTGGGTTGGGGCTTTGTGTGATCGCCAAACCGTCGGCATCGCCAAGATTGCCGGCGACCAGCACTTTCGGCGTTTGAAAGCAGTCCGTAATTGTGCCGACCGCAGTTTCCACCTTTCCCGCGCAATCGGGATAGTTGGGGGCAAACAATACAAATGGGAAGCCGCCTCTCGTGGTCACGAGTGAAGCGGGAAGATCGACAAGCGTATTGCTCGGGATGCGCGCTTGGGCGCTGACTTCATAATTGTCTTCCGAGTAAGCGACGCGCACTTTGGCCGAAATCGATTCTGTCGGCTCAAACAAGACTGTGCCGGCCAAGCCCCAGCCGTCGCCGCCGCCGACGGTTTCACCCGTCAAACTCGAGTCATGGTAACCGTCTTCGTTCCAATAAAGTCCGTTGACGCGCAGGGCCAAGATGTCCTGGATAATGGGGCCGCCGACGGAGCCAGAAGCTTCATAGTCTTCTTTAACAGAGATATCGAAGACGGCTTCCACTTCGAATTCCTCCATGCTCGGGCTTCTGGTGATGTATTGAATCGCGCCTGCGAACGCGCTTCGGCCGTAAAGCGCGGTTTGCGGCCCTTTGACAACTTCGATCCGTTCCACATCGAGCAAGCGCCGGTTGACCGAAAACCCGCCCCCGGCCGTCGAAACCCCTTCACCCGTTAAGTCGACGCCGTCGACCAGAAAGGCTGCGTTGGGTCGACCCCGCGTCTGGGACAGGCCACGGATCGTGATCCGTGTGTCTTGCGCGCCAAAGCTTTCGGTAAATTCAACCCCGGGCGTAAGTTTCGCCACATCGCTGATGCCTTGAATGCCGCGCTGCTGAATTTGAATGGCGCCAAAAGTCGAGACGCTCAGAGGAACGTCCTGGAGGTTTTCCTCCCGCTTCCTCGTGGTGACGACAATTGTGCCGACCTGCGACCAGCCTTCGCTGGTAAAGGTCACCGTCGCGGGCGTGGCGATCAGCGCCAATGCGGTGGCGCTTCTAATGAGTTTTTGAATGAACATGCTTCCCCCTGTTCGCCAGCAAATGTCAAAAAGGTGCTGCGCCGCAAAAAAGAATGCGCCGCCATACCAATTATCAAGTTCTGTTGGCCCCCAAAACGCCACAGCGCCACAGCGCCACAGCGCCAATTCAGCGCCAAGTCAGCGTCCCATCAATTACCCCGTCTGAGACAGACTACTAAAAAAGCGCAGCCATCAATAGCCCTAATCTTGCGTATGGGTCTATCCGCCTCTTGGAGATGCAAGTCCGCCACAGTCGTTGCCGGAGCCCGATCACCCAACGGCATCACACGGCATCACACGGCAACCACAAGCTCATGAACTGTGAAAACTTTATTCCTGTTCCGAAATTAACGAAATAAAGCCATATATTACAATGCCTTATCGCGTTAACAGAGTCGCCTACGTCTTATGAAACACTTTCTGGCTCTGGCATGGACTTAAGCTTTTCCGGCGTCAGATCGTAATAATAGAGACACGTAATGCTGATGCCATAAGCGAACGTCGGAATAAGAGCCACGGCGAGATAGATGGCTGTTAGCACGCTTTCCGGTTGCTCGATGGCGATCCCCTCTGTCGTCGACTGGTAACCAAAAAAGGACAGGATGCCCAAAACCACGGCGGGCCCAATGGCAAAGGCCGCCTTTTCCATGGTCGTGTAGAGAGCGGAGAAAATGCCTTCGCGCCGGAGCCCCGTGCGTAAGTAATCATATTGCATCGTATCGGCCAGCATGGCCGGTGGCATAATGAGAATTCCACCAGCGGCAAATCCCATCAGACCGCCCCGGGCATAGTACATCCAAACCGGATCGCTGGCGTCCGCCGCCAGCCAAGACAGAGCAATAATCACATAGACGATGGTGCTTACGATCGCTGTGTTGCGCTTGCCGAGACGTTTGCCGACGATGTTCCAAAACGGTAGGGACATGAAGATGAAGGCGTTTGCGGACCAAAGATATATCGTCAAATCGAAAAACGATAATTGCAATACCGTAAATACGAAATAGGTCATGACGCTTTGAACCGAGGCCAAGCCAAACAGGTGGCAAAATTTCAACGTAATGAGCAGTAGAAACGGCCTGTTCGAGAGGGCCGTCGAGATTTGCTCACCAAGCGTAAAATTCTTCGTGGTGGTCTGCTTCGTTTGTCGTGCAGTAGCAGTGGCAAAAAAACATAAAATTCCCGAAGCTGCAATTAAGACCGCAAGAAGCCCCGCCATTTCACCGTGGGCGCCGCGATCTTGACCAAAAATCTGGATCATCCAAAACGTGCCGCCTGAAATCGTCTGCCCAATGACGATGAACAGCGTTCGATAGGTCATAATGTCAGTGCGCGCATTGTAGCTATCGGTCATTTCCGCAGGCATGGCCAAGTAAGGCACGTTGAACATGGTGTAGCCCGTGTAGGTAATGAAGAACGCAACCGCTATGTAGGCAATAAGAGCGCCCTGACTCTCGAGGACGAACGGCGGCGCAAACAACATGAAAAACCCGATTGCCGCTGTGACCGAACCGACCAAAATCCAGGGCCGGCGCCGTCCCCATCGCGAATTCGTCTGGTTACTGATGATACCCATCACGGGGTCGGTCACCATGTCGTACATCTTGGACACAAACAGTAGCGTGGCGACAACACCCGCGCTTAGACCCAAAAAATTTGTCATAAAAAGCGGCAATACACTGCCCGTCACATTGAGAATGAGCGAAACGCCCAGCGTGCCGACGCCAAAGCCGAGATAGAGGGAAATAGGAAGCGCACCGTCGTCGGCTTTGTCCGCCGCTCTTGCCTGCTCAACAGAATCTGCAGTCATCAGTGCCCGTGCCTTTCAAGGTCGCTGTTCGTTTCATTTTGCAAAAGCAAACCCATGCCCCGAAAGGCATGGGCCTGCCTGATTTCACAGGTGCGTAGCGTTATGCAGGTTTGACTCCCGATAAAAGATACCAGCGCCAAACCCTTGGATCGTATTTGTCGGCGATGGTGGGTTTGCCCAATTGCGCTTTCTCGGGAGCGCCTTGATAAAACTCTTTGACGTCTTCAAAGCCGGCCTGCTTACTTATTCCCGCGATGTCTGCCTTCGATATGCCATGCCAGAACGGCTCGTTGTTGCAAAAGGTTTCAAAGTCGGCACGGATGCGTTGCCACGTGTCCATATCATTGAAACGGCCGGGAACCTCCAAATGCGCCATGATGCCGCCCGGTTTCAAGACGCGAAAACATTCTTGAATGATTGCGGGCAGTGCCTTGTGTGAGGTTTCGTGAAGTGTGGCGCTCGACATGACGACATCAAAACTATTGTCATCGAAGTTTGTGTGCTCGGCATTTTGTTGCGAAAAGTGAACGCTTGCGCCTAAATATTCTGCGCGTGCATGCGCATAGCGCAACATCGGCGCGCCGACGTCGAGGGCATGGACTTCGGCGTCCGGAAACGCGTCTGCTATAGGAACGGTGCTGACGCCCGCCGCACACCCCATTTGCAAAATACGTTTCGGCTTGATATCGCCGAACCGATCATAAAGATGTTGCACAAGCGTGTGGCCGCGCGCGTCGTTCAAACTTCCATTGCGGCCCATAAGATAAATGGCGCCTCCCCGATCCAAAAACGCGCCCGCGCGAATGTCATCTTCGCGCGTTTCGGTTTGGTAATTGCCGGGCATACAGTGGATGTCCAGCGCACAGATATAGCGCGGAATTTTTAAGTTCGGATCGAGCGTCAACGAGCCCTTGGGATTCTTGATCTTTGACTTTTCGATCATTTCCGGAAGCTGGCGATCAAGACTTTCGCCGACATACTCCCACATCATTTCTTGCGCATTTCGCAACATGGCTTTCCATGTCTGGTGAACCGTCAAGCCCTCCAATCGCGCACGGACTTCGCGGTAATTCTCCGGTGGACGGCCCTGCTCGGCTTCCATTTCCGGCACGACCACGTTGTCGACGATGCGTTTGTTGCCCGTCTCGATAGGATGAAACAAATATTTTTTGAGGCTGGCGACAAAATACTGCTGCGCCGCTTCGTCGTGGTTCGCTTTTGCAAGCATTTCGTGGCCGGCGTGTAGTCCCATGATCTTCGTACCCTAGTTGGTCGAGGGGGTGAAAGGTATCGCGTTCCAGCGGCTATAAAAAGCCGGCAGAGCCGAAGCCCTATGTCTAAGGATCATCAAAAGTGGGTCCCTCGATTTCCCGAATGACCTCATTATAGTCTTCTTCCTTGGTTGCGGACGGCGCAATCGCCTCAATGTCTTGTTCGACAGCCCGAAAAACCCGGCGCAAATAGCCGTCCCGCCATGCGTTGCGTTCGGCTTCCACGGCATCGTCCGGGACAAAAGCATCGACCTCCGCCGGACCATATAGGTTGTGTTGGGCCGCCAATCGCTCGTGGGCGTCCACGCGCTCACGCAGAACTGACACCTCACCGGCCAAAGCCATGACGATCGACAGAACCCGGTCAACGGCCTCATCGTCGTGAAATTTTGGCCGTTTGCCCTTGGACCAGCGCGTCCGCCCCGGCTCAAATTTGAGGTCGCCACTACTATTGGTTGATTTTGTCACTTTTGATTTTCTCTTAAATTGTAATGGTTCTTGGCTGTCCCATTGTCTCTATTTTATCCCAGAGTTGCCGTTCTGTCCGATTGTCGTTCGCTTTTCGCAACTTATACCCGCAAGACGGCTATGGCTCGGCCGCGCTCTCTGCTAAGATGCAATTAGTGGGGGTTCCAGTATTGCCGGACGAGTTTTCCCAGGCAAAAAGTCGCTTTTTTGAGTTGGGTAAGGGTGACACGCTGATTGACGGCGGTACGTTTGAGACCGCGCTCGACAACACCACGCTTCAAGTCGAACACTTTTCCATCGTGCGCAAAGCGCGGCGCGGATTCATGAAACGCAAGGGCGGTGGAATTTCCGCAACCGCCGTATCGCAAGGTGCAGGCGCCGCGTTCAATATGGATTGCCGCTGGGATTATGACGACAATCTTCGCCCCCTCGGGGCGGCAACACAGGCACACGGCGTGTTCAACGGCAAGCCGCGAGACTGGACGGCGCAATTTGTCTTGAAGGCGTCGTCGGCCAATTTGCGAATTCGCGCACCCGATAACCCCATGGAACTGACGGTAGCTTACAAAAAAGATTGGATGATCGATATCGATCCGAGCGCCGTGCCCCTTGAAATCATGCTCGGCCGCTACAACAGCAATACTGGCGGCACACAAGAATTTACTTGGCTCGCCTACTCGGCCACGGCGGAACATTTCCTGATGGGAAAGAATATCTTATCCGTCAAGCTAATAGATCGCGTCGATGCAAAAAATGAAGACGGCACTTTGACTGATCTTGATTACTTTATTTGCGATGTAACGCCCTTGGAGCGATCCAAGAAAAGGGGCAATCCGGAACGGCGGCTTCATCTGTGGGCGGATGATGGGCGGCGATTGCGAAAAGTTGTAACAATGATGGACGACCAAAAGTTGACCATTACCCGAAAGCAAGGTGCGCACTTGCTCGAGGGAATTGCTCCGTATCCTAAGTTTCTAAATCCTGGTGCTCTTTAGCGGCGTGGCTGGTTAGTTTCTCTCAGCAAACTTGCGGTGGATTTGGCGGAACACCCGCGCCACCATAACGGCAAGAGCAAGGCCAATAAGCAGCCCCAAAGAATTCGCCACCATGTCTTCCCACGACGCTTGGCGGCCGTATCCCATTAAAGCTTGAAACCCTAAGAGCCCGCCGTAGGCCGCAAGCGCTCCCAGCACCTGGAGCCTGGCCATCGGCGAGGCCACTGCGTAAGCCCAACTCGACATCAGCGATACATAGGCGAGTATGTGCCCCGCCTTGTCGTCAATCCCAAACCGTTCGATATCTCCCGCCAGCGTATCGGGAACGAGCGTGAGTATCGTGACAATGACGAGTAGACCAACGGCACCCCGTCTGGCCATTCGCGCCACTTGGAGCTGCCGATCGGGCGCAAGCCCGCCTAATGTCAGGTCCAGCCAATCAAGAGTCATTCTTGTCCTCGATGTCCGCCCATGAGCGCCACTTCACTTCATCACTTCACTTAGCGCACTTTTGTTTACAAAAATATCAACTTCATGAGCAGGATGGGGTCAAAGAATTGGCACTTGCGCCTCAAAGTCACACACTTGCATCTGGCAAAAAGCCGCCTAAACTGCGGCCACATGCCGCCCCGCGGCGCACCCTTTCCGATGTGCGAGGCTTTAATGACAGATCTCGGTGTTCTTTTCCGGGCCATGCAAACTCATACGCCCATAGCGCAAGAGAGGCACGACTGGTCGCCGGTTGAGGCTTTGGCGCTGATCCAGAAGCCTTTTTCCGATTTGATCTTCGAAGCACAAGCCGTTCACCGCACACACTTTGATCCCAATAAAATTCAAAAGAGCAGGCTTCTTTCGATCAAGACCGGAGGTTGCCCGGAGGATTGCGGCTACTGCAATCAAAGCGCCCATTTCGAAACCGGGCTGGCCGCAACCAAACTATCGGCCCTGAAGGATGTCATCGAGACGGCGCGCCAGGCAAAATCGGAGGGCGCGACGCGCTTTTGTATGGGCGCCGCCTGGCGCGAGCCCAAAGACAGGGACATGGATGAGCTGTGCCTTATGGTTGGAGAGGTGAAGTCTCTAGGCCTCGAAACGTGCATGACCCTCGGCATGCTAACGGAATGTCAAGCTCAGAGGCTATCGGATGCCGGCCTCGACTATTACAATCACAATATCGATACGTCAGAAGATTATTACGCTGAGATCATCTCGACACGGACATATCAAGACCGCCTTGATACATTGGAACGCGTGCGGAACGCTGGGATCAATGTATGCTGCGGCGGCATTGTCGGTATGGGCGAAAGCGAACAGGACCGGGCAGGCATGTTGATCACTCTTGCCAACTTGCCGGCTCACCCTGAAAGCGTACCGATCAATATGCTGATGCGCGTTGAGGGGACGCCGCTTGCCGAGGTTTCCAATCTAGAACCTCTCGACTTTGTGAGAACCATTGCCGCGGCGCGCATCATGATGCCGCGCTCCATGGTTCGGCTTTCGGCAGGCCGCGAACATATGAGCGAAGAAGTTCAAGCGCTTTGTTTTATCGCCGGCGCCAATTCGATCTTTGTCGGCGATGAACTCTTGACCACAAGAAACCCGGGTCAAGCCAAGGACGACGCGCTCATGGCCAAACTCGGATTTGAGACCATGCCCGCCAGCCCCGAAGAGCACTAAGGCGCACAAAAGTCAGGGCCTGTAATGCCGGAACGCGACGATCGCCTTGCTTTGGATCTCGCTCGCGGCGTTAGCCGCCTGATGCTGGACTTGGGTCACAGTCCACTAACCGAGCTTACCCTCAACACGGGCCGACGTGTCGATGTCGCAGGCCTCGGCAAGAACGGCCATATCATCTTTGTAGAGATCAAAAGTAGCCTCGCCGACTTTCGCGCCGACGTAAAGTGGCCTGAATATTTGGATTATTGCGATCAGTTTTTTTTCGCGGTCGCCGAGGATTTTCCGGTTGAAGTTCTACCGGAAACGACCGGCCTTATTCTGGCGGACCGCTATGGCGGGGAAATCGTGCGCCCGGCACCGGAAGGGCGCGCCCAAAGCGCGCGCAAACGGGCCGTGCTCCTCAGATTCGCACGCGCCGCCGCATCCCGCCTTTTCGACTATACGGATGCGGAGCTTTAGACGCACGATTCTATTAATCGGAAACGATTGATTGAATTTTGCGAACGCTCGCAACTGCGAGTCGCCGCTTTTGCGGCGCGCCCGCGCAGGCGTTTTGTCTATCTTGGAACAAAACTGCCGTGAGCGATGAAAATCTAGAGCGTTTCCACGTTAGAGGAATTCGCTCTAGGCTGCTTTCCAAGACTTAGTTCCAGCAAATACCGCGTCGGCATAGCTTCCCGAGACGCAAGCGATCCCCAGTTCACGGGCCAAATCAAGAGATCCTTCGAGTTCACACTGGCCAAGCACGACGCGTTCTCCGCCTATATGTCCGACGGCCATTTTGAGGATTTTGCGGGTCAGACCCAGCTCTTCACGTGTCCCAAGCGACTCAAGACAAATCATGCTGACCCCAAGACTATCGAGATCGATGGTCGGCAACTGATCTTTTGTCACACCGTCGAGCCATAGGTCGTAACCGCGCTCAGTGACAAAGTCCCTGGCGAACTGAAACAGAGTCCGATCGGCTTGAATATCGCGGTACGCAATAATGAAACTTGGACGCTGAGGGTCTTCCGGGTCGGCGGCTGCTTTCCAATCTCGGTCAAAAGTTAAAAACTCTGAACTCAATAAAGTGGCAACCTTAGTTTTCATTGCCCAAGGCGCGGGCCAAGGTGCTGCAAGGTGAGGCGCTACAACGAGCACATTGCGTTCTCCAAATTCAAGCGCAAATGAGCGAAGCTCCATATTGCTTTCGATGTCGATGCCATCCATCAGACCTTCGATATGCGAGTCGTCTGGCAAAAATACTTTGCATGCACGCGGCTCGAGGTCTGAATTGCCAAACATGTAAATTTGAGATTTCTGTACGATTTCTTCCGGATCGACCGCGCCCGTGGGCGTTTGAATCAGACCTGGATCTTCGAGATCAACATCGAAGGGACGGGCAGTGCCATCTTCTCCTTGCGTCGAAGCCTGATGTCTCGTGATTTTTGCAAAATCCAAAAACTCTTGGTACTGATCGTCCATTACATAGCGCGTGATAAACCTGTCGCGCTTCGACTTGACTAGGGGATCGTGCCGAAAAATGTGACAAATCTGATCCAAAATATCTTTGACGAGGCCCTCCTTCGCATCCTTCATGATAAAGACCAAGTCGTCGTTTGACAGATGGAATACTTCGCCTTGGTAGCGATAAGCCAAGTCGCGTGCCTTCCGGGCTGCCAAGTTAACGTCTTGTGTGGTCTTTATTTCGGGTCGCAGCATCGAGGTGTGAATGCAAACAGCCGAGCGGCCCTGCTTGTGATAGGCGAGGCGTTTCGCAAGATCGAGCAGAAGGTCTTCTTGCTCTGGCAAACGTTCGGTGTCAGCCGACATGACTCAGTCCACGCTGTAGGGCTTCTGAGGCGCAACATTAGTGGGCCGCGCTTACCATGGCGTTAACCAAATTTTGATTGGAATTTCAGAGGTTTATGCGAACTAGCGCGGCGAGCGTTTAGCAAGAATCCGCTGCAAGGTCCGTCTGTGCATATTGAGACGCCGCGCCGTTTCTGAAACGTTGCGATCGCACAGCTCGTAAACTCTTTGAATGTGTTCCCAGCGCACCCGGTCCGCCGACATGGGATTTTCTGGTGGGTCCGGCTTTTCGTCCGGTTGAGCCAACAGCGCTTTTTCAATGTCATCTGCATCAGCAGGTTTCGACAAATAGTCGACCGCGCCGGCTTTCACGGCGGCAACGGCGGTCGTGATATTGCCGTAGCCGGTCAACATGACGACGCGCGCGTCGGGACGCTGGCGGTGGATGACTTCGACCACATCCAGACCGTTGCCGTCGCCCAAACGCAGGTCAATAACCGCGTAAGCCGGTGGTGCGTTCGTTGCCGCTGCGACGGCCGCCTCACAACTTTCCGCTGACGTCACGGTAAATCCGCGGCGTTCCATTGCCCGCTCGAGGCGATTGCGAAACGGGGCATCGTCGTCGACGATCAATAAACTGCGATCTTCTTGTTGGTCCATGTTCATCCTGGTTCTGGCACCATTTGACTTTGGCGCGAGTATATCCTTGTCGGCCTTGACTGCCCAGGCTTGCCGTTCATTCGGCAGCAGCGGCTGAGGCATCCGCAACATGCAGACGTTCAACTTCCGAGGCGATGGGTCCCGCCGCAATCACTTCACGGGGCCAGCGGATCGTAATCCAGGCGCCGCGTGCCGATTTAATATCTCCCGGAATGGTGTCGCCCGGATCAGTTTGGGGCAGATTTCCAAAACTAACTTTCGCTCTAGTGTGCTCCAGCAAGGTCTTGGCAATAAAAAATCCAAGGCCCAAGCCTTCATTGACCCGTCCGTCGAGCCGCGTCGATACCTCCTTTTTCTTTGTCCCTTGGGGGCGCGTGGTCACATAAGGCTCACCCAACCTCGCCAACACGTCTGGTGAAAAGCCCGATCCATCGTCAATGATCGAAACCGCAATCGACTCCTTATCCCAACTTGCAGCGATCACGACTTCTGACTGCGCAAAGTCGACGGCGTTCTGAATAAAACAATCCAGTCCATGTTTGATTTCAGGCTGCCGCCAAACTTGAGGCTCTGTCCCTTTGCCGCTCAGTGTTTGGACCAATATATTGATACTCTCACCGCGGTAGGGCTCGACGATTTCGTCCAAGAGCGTACTCATGAGATAACGCGAATATATTTCATCGCTTTGATCGCGCCGTTCGAACAGCTCTCCCAGTATGGTTCTGCAGCGAGCAGCTTGAGAACTAATGAGCACAATATCCTCTGCATACGGACTGGCTGGGTCGACGTCGCGTTCTAATTCACGCGCGGTTAATTGAATGGTCGCGAGCGGGGTTCCCAATTCGTGAGCAGCGGCCGCGGCCAGTCCGCCGAGAGCCGAAAGTTTCTGCTCGCGCGACAAAATCAACTGCGTGGTCGCCAGCGCCTCCGACATTCGCCGCGATTCCGCTGCGACACGCCACGCATATGAGCCCGTGAAACCCAGACCCAAAATAAGCGCGATCCACAATCCGTAGACATAAAGTGTGGGAAGGCTCAAACCCGTCGCCTCACGCCAGGGAAGCGGCATATGGTAGACGGCCAAAACCGTAACGCACAAAATGGCAAGGGACCCCAGCATGAGCGTATTGCGCAAGCTGAGCATTGTCGCCGAAATCGTGACCGGCGCGAGAAACAGCAGCGTAAACGGATTTTCGATTCCCCCGGTGAGGAACAAAAGGCCCGCTAATTGTAGAATGTCGAAACCGAGGTAGCCCGAGGCCTCGAGATCGCTGAGAAGCCGGCTTGACGGATAGACGACGAGAACCACCAAGTTGAGAATGACGCTGGTTCCGATAAGGAGCAAACAAGGAATGAGCGGCAAGTTGTAAGCCAGCACAAAGTGCACAAATAAAATGGCGCCGGTCTGCCCAATGATCGCAAACCAGCGCAACCAAATAAGTGTACGCAAGCGCACGCCGCCCGGCCGCGCGCTCAAGGCATCGGCCATGTTCAATTGGGCGGCATCGAAATCGTGCGACTGGGTCATGCGGGCGTCTCCTCCGGTTCACTATACCAGAACGGGGCGCCTGTCCTTTGGGCAGAAGCGCACGATGGCCGCGTCAACGATTGGAAGGCCATTCGCCGGAACGTGGTGGCAGACGGCGGGTTTCGCCAATCCGCATCACCCACAGCCGGTCATCGTCAAGTCCCCGAGCACGTCCGGCTTCGAGAAATCTTTGGGGCGGTTCAAAAGGCGGCTCAAGAATAAGAATTACGGTTCCCCAATGCATGGCGACCATATTGTGTGCGCCCTAATCTAGACCCATTTGCACCGCTTCTTCAGGCGTTGCATGGGAAGCGCGCATCATATCGCGGGGCTCATAGGCGCCTATGCCCAACAAAGCTTCGTCGAACGGTCCGTAGTGATTGCCGATATGTTCGAATACGTCACCGTAGCCGCTGTCGCCACCGAAAAATATATGCCGCGACTTCGATTTGAATGAAAAACCGGCCCACAGCGTCGCGTTGTAATCATGACCGATGCGGCGCGACCAGTGCACGACCGGCAATGCGGTAATGCGGACGCCGCCCAACTCGTCGCCAGCACCCAAATGAATGTATTGCCGCCAATCAAGCTCAACCACATTCTTATAACCGCGCTCGCGAAAGAAACCTGCAAGGCCGAGCGGCACGATCACGGTCATGCGATTATTGCCCTTGAGGCGGCGCAATGTCGTGTCGTCCAAATGGTCATAATGATTGTGGCTCACCACAAGAATGTCCGGCTGCGGAAGATTCTTTAGAGAAATCGGGCAGTCGACATAGCGCTTAGGGCCAAACCCCGCCGGACCGGCGATCTTGCTCAAGTAAGGATCGGTCAGAATTGTGAGCCCGCCGGTTCGAACAAGAAACGAGGCATGGCCAAGCCAGGTCACGCTGTCGTCAACAGTACTGTGAAATTGATTGAGGGCTTCACGCTCCGAAAGGCGATGTCCGGCGGGAATATCCGGCCGCTCCAAGCGCCGCTGCGCCATGCCTTTCCAAAACTGCCACAACTGTTTGGGGCTCGCGCCCCGTGTCGGACTGCCGGGCGGATTGCGAAACGTGCCGTCGGGACGGTGATGCGCGGGCCGAGGAATATTCCGTAAATCCATCGAGGCGTTCTCAAGCAAATAGGTGCCGATACGGCGGACAGCCATCTTAAGTAGGGGCGGCACGCTTTGGGTCCAACCCCGCTGAAACCGCCGACAGTCTAGACCGCAAGTGCAAGCCAATCGAAAACAAAGCGCCTAAAATCGGTATGACTAGCGACTTTGGCCGATCCTTATCGTCCTACCTCACCTTAAATTTTGAAACCGTGTTCTGAAAAGTGAGTGATTCTGAAATCTTAGTTCCAACCATGGAATTTTGTAGTTTTCCGCTCCAAAATTAGGGCTATGTTGCAGCGCAGCAGATCCCCCTCCATATTGACGCCGAACTGGGGGTTGGAATGAGATGCTTTATCACGTCTATGAAATGAGCCATGCGGCCATGACGCCCCTGCACGCGGCGGCCGAAGCGGGGCAAGCGGCTTTGCGCTGACCTCTCAATCCGCTGGTTTACACTTTGGCGGGGCGGAGTACCGCCGCGGCCCTCGATGTCTTTCGCTCGGCAACCAAGCGCTACGGCAAACCCTCCTTTGGCCTTTCCGAAACCGTCATCGACGGCAAAAAAGTGCCGGTGACCGAACAGATCGTGCTGCAAGAGACGTGGTGCACAGTGAAGCGTTTTGAACGGGACCCGGCGGTCATACACAAACTAAAACGCGGCGATGATCCCAAACTTTTAATCGTCGCGCCCTTGTCAGGCCACTACGCCACATTGTTGCGCGGCACCGTCGCCGCGATGCTGCCCGAACACGACGTTTACATTACCGACTGGACCGACACGCGCATGGTGCCGATCTGGTCCGGCCGCTTCGATCTCAATGACTATATCGACACGTTGATCCAGACCCTGAATTTGTTAGGGCCAAACGTGCATGTCATGGCGGTGTGCCAGCCGGGCCCACCGGTATTGGCCGCGGCCTCGCTCATGGCCGAAGACGGCAATCCCAACCAGCCCGCCTCGATGATTATATTGGGCAGCCCCATCGATCCGCGTAAATCACCGACGGTGCCCAATCAGCTCGCGACCGAGCGCCCGCTGTCGTGGTTTCGCGACAATGTCATCATGACCGTGCCGCCGCCGCAGCTGGGGGTTATGCGCCGGGTGTATCCGGGCTTTGTCGCCCTCGGCAGTTTTATTGCCATGAACCGCGAAGATCATCTGGAGGCCCAGGTGAAGTTCTTCGAAAGTCTGGTTCAAGGCGACGGCGACTCCGTCACCAAGCACCACTCGTTTTACGACGAATACATGTCTGTGATGGATTTGACGGAAGAATATTATTTGCAAACCGTGCGCGAGGTCTTCCAGGAATTCAACCTGCCCAAGGGCACGTTTACCCATCGGGGCCGCAAAGTGCGCCCCGGCACTATAAAAACCACCGCGCTTATGACCATCGAAGGCGAGAAGGACGACATTTCCGGCATCGGGCAAACGCAAGCGGCCCATGAGCTATGTGTGAACATCCCGGACAATCGCCAACTCGACTATGTGCAACCCAATGTCGGCCACTACGGCGTGTTTAACGGCACTCGCTTTCGCAATGAAATCCAACCGCGCATCCGCGACTTTATCTTAAAGTTCGCGACACGGCCGACTTCCCGCAAGAAAAGCAACGGCAAAACCGCTTAGCGCTCTGGAACGTTCATCCCTCAGCGATTATCTCAATAAATAGAACCCCCTCACCCCAACCCTCTCCCCCACGGGGGAGAGGGGAAGTTAGGCACGTAACTAAGTTTGCTCCTCTCCCCTAAGTCGGGGGAGAGGATGTCCCGAACAAAGTGAGGGACAGGTGAGGGGGTGTTGACGAATCTGTTAACGGTTGGAGCGTTACGTCATGATAGTGTCGTCGAATCAAGTCGACTCAACCGTCACACATTTAGTGCGTCACTGTGCCTGCAAAACATCTCGCCCGGCAAAATCTTAATGTCAACGGCCGCGCCGTGCCGCTCACTGTGCGCGTGAACCCGCGCGCCCGTCGTTTCATTTTGCGTCTCGACGCGGCCAAGGGTGGTATCATCGTGGTGGCGCCATCTAAGCGCTCGGTTAAACACGCGCTCGCCTTCGCCTTACGCGAAACCGACTGGATTGCCGAGCAGCTTGCGGGCGTGCCGGAGCCGGTTCCCTTCATACCCGGCCGGCTCGTACCTTTGCGCTGGACACCACATATGATCACGCATCGACCCCATGCGCGGCGCGGTGTTTGGCTGGATGAACCTACTCTGTGGACGGATGAAATTCTCAACATCAATGTTTCTGGCCGCGGCGAGCATGTGCCGCGCCGGGTACGCGACTGGCTCAAGCACACCGCCAGGCGGGAATTGGTCGATCGCTGCCGCACTCATGAAGCAGCGCTTGGTCTGTCTCCCATTCGAATTAGCGTGCGTGATACCACCAGCCGTTGGGGCTCGTGCGGCACGTCGGGCGCGCTGTCGTTTTCCTGGCGGCTGATCATGGCGCCGCCCTTTGTGCTGGATTATGTGGCAGCTCATGAGACGGCGCACCGAATTCATATGAATCACGGCGCCAAGTTCTGGAAAGTTCTCGACACCCTTACCCCGCGGCGCATCGAGGCTGACCGCTGGCTCGACCAAAACGGCCACGAGCTGCATCGCTTTGGGGCGTTGTCCTAATTCCCCGCAACTTCTTCCTGATCCAACACCGAAAAGATGCGCTTGAGGAACCGCGCGAATGAATTGCCGCCTGTGCTGCCGGTGGGAGTATCGTTTGTTGCGACTTGCGGCGGCGCCTCGTAGCGGGGCAGCGGGCTCACCGCATCGCCCGCGGTCGCCACTTGCATAAAATCTTTCCAAATACCTGCCGGGACAGTGCCGCCGGTCACGCGCTTCATGGGACTCGAGTCGTCGTTGCCGACCCAAACGCCGGTGACCAAGTCAGCGGTATAGCCGATGAACCAAGCATCGCGGCTTTCTTGGCTGGTACCGGTTTTGCCGGCGGCCGGGCGGGCGCCCAAATTGGCGCGCCGGCCTGTGCCCGAGCGCAAGGTCTCGGTGAGCATGTCGTTCATGGCACCAATATGGCTGAGATCCGCCGCGCGCCCCAAGCCGCTGCCGGCGCGTTCGTACAACACTTCACCGCCGCCGGTGGTAATGCTGACGATGGCATGGGGGATGACGGCGCGGCCGCCATTGGCGAACGGCACGTAGGCGCGCGTTAAGTCGAGCAAGGTCACCTCGGACGTGCCGAGCGGCAGGGTCGCGTCAGACGTTAACGTCGACGACAGGCCCATGCGGCGTGCCGCCTCCACAATCTTGTCGCGCCCCACGCGTTGGGCCACGCGAACGGCGGCCGTGTTGAGCGAGCCGGACAGCGCGCGGCTGAGGGTGACACGGCCTTCATATTTGCCCGCATAATTTTGCGGCGCCCATTTGCCAATTCTAATCGGTGCGTCTTCGACAATACTGTCCGGCGTCAATCCCGCTTCCAAAGCCGCCAAATAGACAAACGGTTTAAACGACGAGCCCGGTTGACGTTTGGCTTGAACCGCCCGATTGAATTGACTGCGCGTGTGAGAACGCCCGCCGACCAGCGCACGCACGCCGCCGTCCGTGTCCAGCGCAACCAATGCGGCCTCACTAAACTTGAGTTCCGCACCTTCGCCATCGATCGCACGCGCAATCGCCCCGGTCGCCAGGTCCTGCATCCGCGCATCGAGCGTTGTGCGCACGACATAATATTGATTGAGCGTACCGACATAGGACGGCAACTCGTCAACCACCCAGTCTGCAAAGTATTGAATGCCTTCATTGGGTGCGGTGGCTTCGAAGACCGGCGATGTTGCATTGGCCGTTGCCCGCTCGTTCTCAGTAATAAAGCCCGCATCGACCATGGCGGCGAGCACAATGTCCGCGCGGGCCCGGGCGCGCGCCGGATCGTTAGTCGGCGCGTAGCGCGACGGCGCCTTGAGGAGACCGGCGAGCACCGCGGCTTCTGTTAACGAAAGCCCGGACGCGCCCTTGGCAAAGTAACGTTGAGAGGCCGCCTCGATGCCATACGTGCCAGCCCCTAAATAAACGCGATTGAGATAGAGCGTCAGGATTTGATCTTTTGTAAAACGTTGCTCCAGCCAAAGCGCCAGCATGACCTCTTGGATTTTGCGCTTGAACGTGCGCTCGTTCGTCAGAAACAGATTCTTAGCCAGCTGCTGCGTGATCGTGCTGCCGCCTTGCACGATGCGTCCTTCCTCCCAATTGGCAAGCGAGGCGCGAATGAGGCCCAAGGGATCGATGCCGATGTGATGATAAAAGCGGCGATCCTCGGTCGCGATCACTGCTTGGGGCACGTGAGGCGGCATTTGCGCCAGCCCTACCGGCTCGCCGAACGAGGCGCCGCGCGTTGCCACTTGCGCGCCCGTCCGATCGAGAATGCTGATCGCGGGTTGCGCCGTCACGCTCCACATGTTCGACGTGTCGGGCAAGTCGACGGCGTAGTACGCCGCGGCGCCTGCAAGGGCTACGGTGAACCAAACGAAGAGCGACAACACACGATAGGCGGCGCGCAGCAGCGGCGGCTGACGCCGTCGGCGCCGGCGGCGTTTGCGAAACCGGTTTCCGACGTTGGCCCGCCACCATTTCGACAAGGCTTTCCGAAGAGCCGATTTGCGCCGCCGCGCCGGGCGTCGACGCCTGTGAATGGTTCGCTTAGTTGAAGGAGAGCGTTTGCGTGCCGCCGCCATTGACGCCTCACTTCCGGCGGAAGTGCCGGATTTCTGCCTCTTTTTAGTTATAGGCGGCGGCCTGTTAACGATCTGTGAACCATGTTGGAAGGAGCTGACGGCACATTTGCGGCGTCATTCCGGACGTTAGGCAAGCCCAAAACCCGAAGGGTATTGGTAAGCGAGCCTTACGATCCGGAATCCATCTGAGTCGATACAAGGCCGGGACAAGAATAGTGCCCCTTTAGCGAAGCGAGACGCCCATGGATTCCGGATCACGAACTTTCCTAACCGAAGCAAAGCTTCGGAGGAAAGTTGTGTCCGGAATGACGCAGAGTTGGTGTCAGTGTCTCTAAATCAAACGTCGAGGTTGACCACGTTGAGGGCGTTGGCTTGAATGAATTCGCGGCGCGGTTCCACGACGTCACCCATTAACTTGGCGAACATGTCATCGGCCTGATCGAGTTCATTAATCTTGACCTGCAGCAATGAGCGCTGGTCCTCATCAAGAGTCGTTTCCCACAGCTGATCGGGATTCATCTCGCCCAAACCTTTGTAGCGCTGGAAAGACAATCCCTTGTTGCCCGCCTTCAAGATAGCATCGAGCAATTGCGTTGGCGCGCGGATCTCGACTTCATCTTCTTTGAGCCGGAGCTTGGCCGCCTTGATGTAAACCTCCTGCAACTCGGCAGCCCAGCGGTCGAGGCGGCGCGCTTCGGAGCTGGCAATGAGCGGCGCGTCGATCACACGCACCTCTTTGACGCCGCGCAACTCGCGCGCAAACGCGATGCCGCCGTCGGCCGTCGGCTCTCCCGTCCAACCGCGCTCGGTATCCGGCGACAGCAAATCGAGGCGCCGCGCAATATAAGCCGCCGCGCCCGTCGCTTTTTCCGGATCGCCTAATACATCAGGGTTGAGCGCGCCGGCAATCGCCGCTTGCTCAACTACGAAGCGCGGATATTTTTGCGGCAAGGCATCGAGCAACGCCTTCACAACTTGCGCACGATTGATAATCTCACGCAAATCCACGCCAGCGCGCTGATCGCCGGTGTGAAGCGTCAAGACGGCACCTTCCATGCCTTCGGTAATCAGAAAGTTGTCAAGCGCCCCCTGATCTTTCAAATATTGCTCGGAGCGCCCTTTGGTGACTTTGAAAAGCGGCGGCTGCGCGATGTAAAGATAGCCGCCCTCGATGAGCTCCGGCATCTGACGATAGAAAAACGTCAGCAGGAGGGTTCGGATGTGGGAGCCGTCGACATCGGCGTCCGTCATGATGATAATCTTGTGATAGCGCAATTTAGTAATGTCGAAATCGTCGCGCCCAATGCCGGTGCCCAGTGCCGTAATCAACGTGCCGATTTCATTGGACGATAACATTTTGTCAAAGCGCGCCCGTTCAACATTCAAGATTTTACCGCGCAAGGGCAAGATTGCCTGATTTTTACGATCGCGCGCTTGCTTGGCCGAACCACCGGCAGAATCGCCCTCGACAATAAAGAGCTCTGACTTGGCGGGGTCGCGTTCCTGACAATCGGCCAATTTGCCGGGCAAGTTAGCAACATCGAACGCGCCCTTGCGCCGCGTTAGCTCCCGCGCCTTGCGCGCAGCCTCGCGCGCCGCGGCGGCTTCTACCACCTTGGCCACGATCGATCGGGCCTCAGCGGGATGCTCTTCAAACCATTGCCCCAAAAGATCGCTCACAGCGCCTTCGACCACAGGCCGCACTTCCGACGACACGAGCTTGTCTTTGGTTTGAGCGGAAAACTTAGGATCGGGCACTTTGACCGACAAAACGCAGGTTAAGCCTTCGCGGGAGTCATCGCCCGTAAGTGTCAACTTTTCCTTTTTGGCAAGACCGGAATTGTTTGCGTAGCCATTGACGGTTCGCGTCAAGGCCGCGCGCAAGCCCGCCAGGTGCGTGCCGCCGTCGCGCTGAGGAATGTTGTTGGTAAAGCAAAGGACGTTCTCATGATAGCCGTCGTTCCACCACAGGGCAGCTTCCACGGTGATGCCGTCTCGATCCGTTTTGATCGCGATGGGACGCTCAATCAGCGGTGATTTTGTCCGGTCGAGATAGCGAACGAATTCAACCAGGCCACCTTCATAGTGAAGATCGACCGATTTTGAATCCACGTGGCGTTCGTCAGTCAATTTGATCGAAACGCCCGAATTCAAAAACGCCAATTCGCGCAAGCGATGCTCAAGCGTGTCGTAGTCGAAATCTATCGCGGAAAATGTCTTGTCGGACGGCAAGAAAATGATCTTGGTCCCTGTTTGTCCTTCGGCGTCGCCAATTGCTTTCAGCGGTTCTTCCGGTTCACCGTATTTGAAGCGAAGAAAATGTTCCTTGCCTTCCCGATAGATATAGAGCTCAAGCCATTCGGACAGGGCGTTGACGACAGACACGCCGACGCCGTGCAGCCCGCCGGAAACTTTGTAGGAATTTTGGTCGAACTTTCCGCCTGCATGGAGCTGTGTCATGATGACCTCGGCCGCCGACACCCCTTCTTGTTCGTGAATTTGCGTGGGGATGCCGCGACCATTGTCTGAGATCAACACCGAGCCGTCCGCGCGCAGCGTGATCTCGATCAGATCGCAATAGCCGGCGAGTGTTTCGTCGATCGCATTGTCGACGACCTCATAAACCATGTGATGCAGGCCGGATCCGTCCTCGGTGTCACCGATATACATGCCCGGACGTTTTCGAACAGCCTCAAGACCCTTGAGGACCTTGATCGAGTCGGCGCCATAATCGCTCGTCGCTTGATCTCTAGCCGCTTTCTTTTTTGCCACTGCCGATGCTTTAGCCATAAAGTCTCACGTCTCTAAGCTCCAAGTAATTGAATTTTTCCATCATCAACATTCAAGTGCTGCGCACGGTCGCCGAACGGCGCAAACAACGTGTAATCGGTACCTGTCATCCACGCCTGACAGCCAAGGCCGTCAATTTCGTCAAACAGCGCCTGGCGCCGCCTCTCATCAAGGTGTGCGGCCACTTCGTCCAGCAAGAGAATAGGTGGAACATGAACGTCCTGAGCACACAGCAGACGCACCGCCGCCAATACAATACCAATCAGTAGTGCCTTTTGCTCGCCCGTCGAACAGGTGTGCGCAGGCTTATCGTCCGCTTCATGCCATACGGCCAAGTCGCTGCGATGAGGACCATCGAGTGCGCGCCCGGCTTCGGCGTCACGCCGGCGCATCTGCGCCAGAAGATTTATATAATCATCTTCGGCATCGATTGCAGCCCCTTTGGCCACTGTATCCTCGAGCGTTCCGTCGAGTTCGAGCCGCGCCGCCGGGAACGCGGGCGATACGCCCTCCAACAGCGCGCGACTAAGTTCAGACACCAGATGCGCGCGCGCCGCAGCAATGGCGATGCCCTTTTCGCCCATGGTGGATTCGAGGGCGCTCAACCACGCATCATCCGAAACGCCGTCAGCAAGCAAGCGCTGGCGCTCGCGCATGGCTTTCTCGAATGCGCTGACGCGCCGTGCATGTTCCGGATCATGCCCCAGAACCAGGCGATCGAGAAAGCGGCGTCGAACGCCCGCGCCCTCTGCAAATAAGCGATCCATTGCCGGCGTCAGCCAGACCGCGCGCACAAAGTGACCCAAAACGAACGGCCCCTCAGCGCGATCGCCGTCGATCCGCACAACACGGCGATGGCCTCCGCGCGGCGACTGCTCAACACCGGTGCCAATGCGCGTTTTTGCTTGATCATTGGCCACGAGCGCAGAGACCGCCCAAAACTGCGCATCAGGTGCACCATCAACTGCCGACGACGTCGTATGAATCATCTCTTTGAGTTCGGCGCGCCGCAAACCCCGTCCTGGAGTTAGGAGTGACAAGGCCTCTAACAAATTCGTCTTTCCCGCGCCGTTAGGGCCCGTCAAGATGACAGGCCTCTCATCGGTCTCAAGCTTGAGAGAGAGATAGGAGCGAAAAGCCGTAAGACTGAGCTCAAGTACGGCCGTATTGGCGCGGCGGCCTTCTAGAAAAGCGGCGTCCGCAGCTCTGTCTTGACTGTTTACCTGCATTCACATCATCCCCTCGACGACCCCCTCGCGGCTCGCCGGGCTCACGGCTTCATACTCTCATCGGCATCAGCACGAAGAGAGCGCTCAAGTCTTTGTCATCGGAGTCGCTAATCACGGTCGGCGATCCCGAATCGGCGAACGTAAATTTCGCCGTGCCGCTGTCGATCTGGCCCATGACGTCGAGCAAATAGCGTGAATTGAATCCGATCTCGATCGAATCAGACGTGTAATCGGCCGAAAGTTCTTCCGAGGCGCTGCCGCTCTCAGGATTGCTGACGGTCAATACGACACGGCCGTCATCAAGCATCAATTTTATAGCTCGAGATTTCTCCGTCGAGATCGTTGCGACCCGATCGACGGCTTGGGCAAAATCTCGCCCCTCGACGTGCAGCACTTTGTCGTTGTTGTCCGGAATGACCCGCGCATAGTCGGGGAATGTGCCGTCAATCAGCTTCGAGGTCAGCACAGTCTCGCCAAACGTAAAGCGGATTTTGGCGTCCGAAACATTGACCCCAATAGGCTCTTCTACATCGTCGATCAGCCGCCGAATTTCCGTCACTGTTTTTCGCGGCACGATAATGCCGGGCATTTCTTCGGCACCTTCAGGCAGAGGACACTCGACGCGGGCGAGCCGGTGTCCGTCGGTTGCGACCGTGCGCAAAGCGGGCGTGTCGCCGGACGCTCGAGCATGCATGTGAATGCCGTTGAGATAATAGCGGGTCTCCTCCGTCGAAATGGCGAACTTCGTTTGATCGATCAGACGGATCAAATCGGCAGCCGAAATGGCGAATTGGTGATCCAAATCACCGCCGGCCATGACCGGAAAATCTTCCGCCGGAAGGCAGGGCAGCCAGAATTGAGAGCGGCCGGCCGTCAATTCAAGCCTGCCGTCGTCGGAGCCCAGCGCCAGTTGGATCTGAGCTCCATCCGGCAACTTGCGGACAATTTCATAAAGTGTGTGAGCGGGAACCGTTGTCGCGCCCTCTTGGCTAACACTGGCTTCGACGGCGTCGACGATTTCGATGTCCAAGTCCGTTGATGTCAGGCTCAAACGGCCGTTTGACGCTTTCATCAACGTATTTGCAAGGATGGGTATCGTATTGCGCCGCTCGACGACGCTCTGGACATGATTCAAGGCTTTGAGGAATGTGGCGCGTTCAATTGTTGTTTTCATTTTTTTCTGGTCGTCAAGTTGCACATTAGTTGGAGGACACGAACTCCTGAGGCAAACCTCATAACGGTAATTGCCAGCAGGGCAGTGAGGAGCACGATGAAATGATCGGCGCTGGAAATCGACCGACCTTTTGAGCCAAAAAGGCCCCGAATCTCTCATTAAAATTATAGCAGGAAGACTGCGCCAAAGCTTATATTTTTTGCGCCGCGGCATGCTTTTAGGGCGCGCCGTAACCGCATGAAAATAAAAGTTTATTCAGATCGATTAACACCGTCGACCGAGCGGCCCGGAGGACCCAAAACTAACACTGACGCCGGTACAAATTGCGCGCGCCAGCAGACCCCTTTTCAGCCACATTAGCTTGCCCCAAGACCCCCATTCAGGCGGCCAAACGCCGCGAGAGCTGGTCGACGTCGTCATCGATCCGTTTGTCATTTTGCCGAAGTTCGTCGATTTTCCGTACTGCGTGCAACACAGTCGTGTGGTCTCGATTGCCGAACTTGCGACCGATTTCAGGCAGAGACCGGGTCGTCAGCTGTTTGCACAAATACATCGCTATTTGACGCGGGCGGACAATTTCGCGCGGCCTTCGCGAAGACAGCATATCGGCCATGCGCAGCTGAAAATAATCTGCTACGCAGCGCTGAATTTCATCGATGGTTATTCTTCGTTCAGTCGATCGCAAGAGATCACTCAAGACTTCTTTGGTCATGGCTAACGAGATCGGGCGGCCCACCAATTCAGTTTGTGCAACTAGACGATTGAGCGCCCCCTCCAATAATCGAACATTGTCGACACAACGTCGAGCAAGAAATTGAATAACTTCATCGGGAATGTCGAGCGGGTGTGTTGAGTCACGCCGGACCAATCCGACCTTTTGTTTCAATATTCCCAATCGCAAATCGTAGTTCGTGGGTTTGATGAGGACCGACAGTCCCTGTTCCAATCGTGACCGAATTGGCTCGTCAATACCGCAAAGATCCGATGGCGGCACTTTTGCCGAAACTACGATTTGATGATTACGGCCGATCAAGGCATCGAAGGTATGGAAGAACTCTTCTTGGGTTGAGGCCTTATTCGCAATGAAATGGATGTCATCCAACAGCAAAACGTCAACCGTTCGAAGCACATCTTTAAAGGCCAACATGTCTTTGCCTCTAAGCGCCCGCACAAATTGGTACATAAAGTGTTCAGCGGAGAGGTATAAAACTCGTCGCCCAGGAAACCGAAGCCGCAATTCCCATGCGATAGCCTGGAGCAGGTGGGTCTTACCAAGACCGACATGACCGTAGAGATAGAGGGGGTTGAACGCGACGTCGCCCGTGTTGGCGACTTGCCTGGCAGCGGCAACGGCCCACTCGTTCGAGGGGCCAGTTACAAAATTATCAAATGTGCAGCGGGCATTAAGCGGCGTGCCCAACGAGAGATTGCCCAATTCCTCAAAATCAAACGGCTTTCGCGCCAAATTGCCTGCCGACGCTTGTTGCGCGGGGCGGGACGCCGCGACCGAACCTGAAAACCGTTCAGGATTTCTTTGCCGCGGCGCCCGACCCGCTTGTTTGGCCTCCTCTGTCACCGGAGCAGGGGATTTGGTTTGCTCCGGCTGTACGTTCTCATTCGTTGCGTGGGACTGGTTGCCGACCACAAATTCAATCGTCGTCACCTGCGGGTTCTCTCGCCCCCAAAAGAATCGAAGGCGATCTTCGTAATGCGCAATAATCCAATCCCGCCTGAACGGCGAAGGAACCGAGATAATTGCGCGGTGGTCTACCCGTTCATGCAGCCGCACAGAGTTGAACCAGGAGGAATAAGCCTCTGGGCCAAGCTCTGTTTTCATATGCGTGCAAACTCTTTCCCACTCCGCTTCCGGCTCTATGACCGGCATGGGACAAACTTCGCTCTGATGTTCACTCGGATCAAACCCGCCGACAGTCCGCATCTCTCGCTGCTCCTTACCCGCGGCACTTCACCGCAAGCGGTAACCTTTTATTTTAATTTGCGGCCCCATCAACACACTCGAGGCCGAATTGATCATCTAACACTTCGCCGGGCCGAACAGTTTGTGAAGGCCCACACCGCAATCCGTTCCTAGTTAGTTGAGAAGGCGGTCCTGATAGCGTCTTACGCGAGTGGTTAGTCGACGGAAACTGAAAGCTAAAGTAATGAAAATAACTGCTTCAAGTTTCACAACGAATCCTCCCAGCGAAGCGCACGACACCCTTCCCGATCCAAGACCTTTGTGGAGCGGATTTTATGCCCCCACTCAAACCAATGCGGGGCTAACTCATTTTATGTTTTAAACTGTCGGGTCCGTAGCAACGGACAAGAGAACCATCTACTTCTCGTCAGGGCGCGTAACTTTTGTCGTCGTTCGAATTTGTATGTTTAATTCACCCCATCGACGGTCGATAAAATAGACCCAACTTTAGGAGCGAAGCAATAGGTATGAATGCAGAACGTCAAAAAAAAATTGCTTGCAAAAACTTTTTCGACTTCGAAGTTTTTTTTGCGCAGCTGCAATGACAACTTATCAATTATCCTACACGCACTAAACACCAACGTACTAGCCCGGATGATGAAATACAGTTGCTGCTTTGGGAGAGTTCGAAAGACGATAGAACTATATGCGCCAATCATTTCATGTGCATTCACATGCGACAATTTGCATGCACGTTGCAAGCTTCGCTGGACGCAATCGCCCTGCAAACACTTTGAACAAATTTTGATTAGGAAAGTTTGACCGAAAAGTTATGCGGTCATCTTATTGATGCGCTTCGATAAGCGAGAGATTTTTCGAGCTGCCGTATTGCGGTGATAGACACCTTTGCTGGCTGCTCTCATGATTTGTGGCTGAGCGGACTTCAAAGCGTCCACTGCTCCAGCTTGATCGCCTTTCTCAATCGCCTCTTCAACCGTGCGCACAAATGTTCGAATGCGCGAGCGACGGTTGCGATTAACCAGGGTCTTACGCTCTATCTTGCGGGTCGCTTTCTTTGCAGACGCCGTATTTGCCATTTCTCATGCCACCTAGTCTCGGCGATCTCATCGCCCTAACGCAGGGGCGCGGTTATAGCCAGGCAGAGCCCAGGCGTCAATATGCCCAAATTCAGGGCCGCCGCACCCGACCAATCACCGGTTCTTGAAGTGCGGCTTGCGTTTCTCGATAAATGCCTCCATTCCCTCGGTTTGGTCCTCCAAAGCGAACAAGGAGTGAAACATCCGGCGCTCAAAGCGCACGCCCTCGGCCAACGTTGTCTCATAGGACCGATTGACCGACTCCTTAGCCATCATCACCACCGGGCGCGACATTTCGGCAATTTTAGTCGCCGTCTTGAGCGCCTCGTTGCGCAGCTCATCTAAGGGCACAACGCGGCTGACTAAGCCCGCCCGTTCGGCTTCTTCGGCATCCATCAAGCGGCCCGTCAGGCACATTTCCATCGCTTTGGATTTGCCGACAAAGCGCGTCAGTCGCTGGGTGCCTCCGGATCCCGGAATGATGCCCAACGTGATTTCAGGTTGACCGAACCGGGCGTTGTCGGCGGCCAATATGAAGTCGCACATCATCGCAAGTTCGCAACCACCGCCCAAGGCGTAACCGGATACCGCTGCGATCACCGGCTTGCGGCACCGTGTGATGCGTTCCCACCTTGCCGTGATAAAGTCTTCTCTATAGACATCGACAAAACTCTTCGACTGCATTTCCTTGACGTCGGCACCGGCAGCGAATGCTTTTACCGATCCGGTCACCACGATGCATCCAATATTTGCGTCAGCCTCGTACTCGTCCAATGCCGCGGTCAATTCTGACATGAGTTCACTATTTAGTGCGTTCATGGCATCGGGCCGGTTCAGTGTGATCAGGCCGACCGAAGCCTCGGTGTCCACCAAAATTGTTTTGTAGGCCATCGCGTATCCTTAAGTTTCGGCTTTTCTATACGAAGATCGGCGCGCCGTCACGCCGTACCATGGTCGCGGGTCCCGCGTTCAGCGTTGACAGGCCGAGCAAAAAAACGTCGAGCGGTTGCTTTGAACGATCCTTTGGACCTGGGAATTGCAGCCCGGTGTTAAGCACGGCTCGCCGGCGCGGTCGTAGACGGCAAATGAATGCTGAAAGTAACCAAACTCGCCGTCGGTATTGACATAGTCCCGCAATGTCGAGCCGCCAGCCTCAATGGCGTCGCACAGAACCTGCCTGATGGCCACAACCAAACGTTCGGCGCGCCGTCCTGGAACTGTACGAGCCTGACGACGCGGCGACACGCGCGCATGATAAAGCGCTTCACAAACATAGATGTTGCCGAGCCCAGCAATTAACTTCTGGTCGAGCAATGCTGCTTTAATAGGCGTTTTCTTGCCTTTAAATACCGTGCTCAAATAAGGGGCATTGAGTTGGTTGCCCAAGGGCTCAACGCCAATATCTTTTAGAAGTGGATGGGCCGCCAGCGCACCGTTTTCGGCCAACGTCATTAACCCGAAGCGCCGGTGATCCGTAAAGACGACCCGCATACCCCCTTCAAGATCAAAAACAACATGGTCGTGCGTGCCTTCGCCGGGCGCGACCCCATTGGCGCTCGCCGGTCCGTTGAAACGGCGGCTTCCCGGTTTCCGGGCCCAATCGTCAATATCGTAAAAAGAAAAGCGACCGGACATTCCCAAATGCGCAATGAGCGTCGTGTCGTCGTCCAACTCAATCAGCAAATATTTTGCGCGCCGGCCGACCGAAAGCACGCGGCGGCCTTCAAGTCGTTCCGTAAATGCGTCGGGAAACGGTATTCGCAAATCGGGCCTGCGTTGCGTGACGCGGGTAATACGCCTGCCGGCCAAACAATCCGATAGACCCTTTCGTACCGTTTCAACTTCAGGCAGCTCAGGCATCGTGCTTTGCGACTCTCGCCCAAATGGGCCCAGTGATCTCATGACTTGGGTCCACATTGCCACATAGTCGGCTGTGTTTCATGCCCCCGGGCTCATCACAAAGCCGCGCTGCTTCCCTCGGTTTACGAGGCGCGCGGCGCGCTATCATGCCGCGGTTGCAAAGTGGCTTCGCCGCAAGCCCTGGGCTATGGTTTTGGACATGGCAGACAATAAGGCCACTCCCCGGTCACTTAAGAAGGATCACGAGCCGCTGTACCCATTCGGGTTCAAGCGCGTTCCCGCGCATGAGAAAAGTAATCTCGTCCGCTCAGTGTTTGACGCGGTCGCGCCCAAGTACGACCTGATGAACGATCTCATGTCGGGAGGCGTTCATCGACTCTGGAAGAGCGCCATGGTCAATTGGTTGGCGCCGCAACCGGGCCGCACTTATTTGGATGTGGCCGGCGGCACGGGCGACATCGCCTTTCGCATCCTTGAACGCGTGCGGCCGGGCGCAAATAATGCCTTACCTCAAATGTTTGTCTGCGACATTACTGATGCCATGTTGGAGGTCGGGCGCGTCCGCGCTGCACGTCACGCTAGATTCCTGCCCGCGCTCAATTGGATATGCGGAGATGCCGAACAACTGCCCCTGAGCACCCATGCCGTTGACGTTTACACCATTGCCTTCGGTATAAGGAACGTCACTGATATCTCGCGCGCTTTGAGCGAGGCCTATCGCGTGCTCCGTCCCGGAGGCCGATTTCTGTGTCTCGAGTTTTCGACCGTCGTCGTTCCCGGTCTTGACGACATTTACGACGGCTACTCATTCAATATTCTACCGCGCCTTGGCGAGGCCGTGGCCGGCGATCGCGCGTCCTATCAATATCTAGTCGAAAGTATTCGGCGATTTCCAGATCAGGAGGCCTTTGCCGCCATGATCGAGGACGCAGGGTTTTCCAATATTCAAGTTAGAAATCTAAGTGGCGGCATCGCAGCTTTGCATTCCGCATGGCGCACTTGAGTGAACGGACCAGTGAATGTTCCAAGCGCTTCGACATTCCGTTCGGCTTCTAAAAGCGATGCGCGTCTTGGCGCAATACGACGCCTTGGTGCCCCACGAGTTTTCCGATCGCATCCCCGCATCGGTTAAAGTCTTTGGGAAGGTGGCGCGGCTATGGCCGGGCGGACACACAAAGGACGAAGACCTTACCCCTGACGCTTCGGCTGGTGAACGGTTGACCGCAGCGCTCCATTCACTTGGCCCTTCGTTTATAAAGCTGGGGCAATTCCTAGCCACGCGGCCAGACATTCTCGGTCCGGATTTGGCCCATGACCTCAAACGATTGCAAGACCGGCTGCCGCCGTTTTCCATGGCTGAGGCACGCAGGGCTGTGGAAGCCGAATTTAACAAACCGGTCGACGAACTCTTTTCGAAATTCGAAAATCCAGTAGCCGCCGCATCCATTGCGCAAGTTCACAGAGCTTCGCTATCGGGTGTAACCCAAACCGATGAGCCAGGGTGCGATGTCGCGGTAAAAATACTGCGCCCAGGCATCGAGACCGCATTCGAAAAGGACCTCGCGGCCTTGGATTGGGCCGCCCAATTGGCGGAGCGATATAAACCGAGCCTACGCCGATTGGAGCCGGTTAAATTGTTAAAGACGCTTCGCGCGAGCGTTGAAATGGAAATGGACCTGCGGCTCGAGGCGGCTGCTGCATCGGAACTTGCCGAGAAAAATGCGGGCCGCGTTCATTTCGGCGTGCCGGCGATCAATTGGCAGCTGACAAGCCAGCGGGTCATGACGCTGGACTGGGTGGACGGAATACCCCTCGGAGATCGCGCAACACTTGTGAGCGAAGGGCACGCACCAGACGTTCTCGCGCAAAACCTTATGGAAGTTTTTCTGACCCAGGCTCTCGACGACGGTTTTTTCCACGCCGACTTGCATCCGGGTAATCTGTTTGTCGACAAGGACGGGCGCATCGTGGCGGTTGACTTCGGCATTATGGGCCGGCTCGACTTTCAAACACGCCGCTATCTTGCCGAAATCTTGCTTGGATTCTTGACCCGCGACTATGAAAGTTTGGCCGAGGTGCATTTTGACGCAGGCTTCGTGCCGGCCTCTCAATCAAAGGACGCCTTTTCTCAGGCCCTGCGCTCCATAGGTGAGCCCATCTTTGGGCGCGACGCTTCAGAGATTTCCATGGCGCGGCTCTTGGCGCAGTTATTTCAAGTCACTGAAATTTTCGACATGCACCTGCAGCCCCAATTGGTGTTGTTACAAAAGACGATGGTTGTGGTTGAAGGCGTAGCGCGCGACCTCGACCCTCATCTTGATATTTGGCGGGTCTCGCACCCGATCGTCGAAAATTGGATGGCCCAACAATTAGGACCTGAGGCACGGTTCAGAGAAGCGGCCGAAGGGGCCGCATCGATCGGTCGCTCGCTTAGCCAGCTGCCCGAAACCTTGCGCAAAGCTGAAAACATCGCCGCCATGGTGAGCGCCGACGGATTGCGTTTGCACCCGGACACGGCCGAAGCCATTGCCCAAGCCGATACGGCCCAAAACGCGTCGCTTCGTGTCGGGGTATGGATTGGGGCCGCAGCGCTTACGGTAATTGCGGTCGCGACGATCTTTTAGATCCGGCTCACGTCGGGGGAATGGCCGCCGGACTTTAGTCGTCGTCTCCGCTCAAGAACTGGGCGCGCTCGACAATAAATGTCGCCAAGGCGTCTTCATTAGCCTCCCACACCCGGTGACTGATCCAAACATAAATGGGTGTGGTGAAAGCGGCGAAAATAGCCGCATTCAAATAGGGCGAGGACTCGCTGCCGAAATACGCCATCAAAGCAGCATAACTAATGGCGGCAATGAGACCTGGCGAGAGGCCATTATCCACAAAGTAGAGGCTGCGCCCCTTTTGTCGCTGCGTGACCCATGTATAGGGGTCGAACTTTCCACTAATTACCATCGCATTTACCCAAGAGCTCTATAGGATGTTCGAGCTACTCTTTATCTGGATGACCATTATATACTTTAGAGGTCATCTCAGAGGCCGATTTTGCCCGATTTACCATCCTTTCTGAAGACAAGGTTAACGGTGACATCAGCTAAGCGAATAATTCTCATATTGGGAGGCGGCATCGCCGCCTACAAAATACTCGAGCTAATCCGCCGCTTACGGGAGGATGGATGCACCATCTGTGCCGTCTTAACCGAGGCAGCGTCCCAATTTGTGACACCCTTGTCCGTGGCAAGTCTGACCGGCGAGAAGATCTACCAGAGCCTTTTTGACCTGACCGATGAAACCGAGATCGGCCATATCCAACTTTCGCGCGACGCCGACTTGATTGTGGTCGCACCCGCCACTGCCGACTTGATGGCCAAAATAGCGGCTGGCCTCGCAACGGACCTAGCAACAACCCTGCTTCTCGCAACCGACAAGCCTGTATTCATCGCGCCAGCCATGAATGTGCGCATGTGGGAACACCCGGCCACTCAGCGCAATTTAAAACAGCTGACCGAGGACGGCGTGGGCGTCATCGGGCCCAATGAAGGGGACATGGCATGCGGCGAGTTTGGCTTGGGACGCATGTCCGAGCCTGAAGAAATCCGCAAAGCCATTGCCGGACACTTTGAAAAGCAAAACGGCCGCGTCACAAAACTTCGGCGGGGCGGCGCGCAGGGTGATGCAAAACCGCTTATGGGTTATCGCGCCCTCGTGACTGCGGGCCCCACTTGGGAGCCGATTGACCCCGTGCGCTACCTCGCCAACCGGTCAAGCGGCAAGCAAGGCTACGCCATTGCCAGCGCGCTCAATGAGGCCGGCGCGGAGGTGGTTCTTGTGTCCGGGCCGGTAGCGCTCAACGATCCCAAAGGTGTCAAAACAATCCGCGTCGAAACTGCCGAGCAGATGCTGGCCTCCTGCGAGCATGCACTGCCCGTTGATGTTGCCGTTTGCGCCGCTGCGGTCGCCGATTGGCGCGCGAACACTCAAGCGTCCCAAAAACTTAAAATGGGCGCGACGGCGCCTAAGCAACTTCGCCTTGAAAAAAATCCCGACATTTTGAAATCCATCAGTATACGTAGTAAGGACCGGCCGCCACTGGTTGTCGGCTTTGCCGCTGAAACTGAAAATCTCATTGATCAGGCGACCCAAAAACGCATCACAAAGGGTTGCGACTGGATGGTTGCCAACAGCGTGGCCCTCGGCACCAACACCATGGGCGGCGACACCAATCAAGTGCACCTCATCACCGGTGAAGGAGCTGAGGCCTGGCCGCAACTTCCAAAGTCCGAAGTTGCCCACTCTGTGGTCACACGAATCGGACATTTCTTGCGCGCGCGCGCCGTGGCCGTACCATCCAAAACCCAGGGCGCCAAGCGTGGCCAGTAAGCCAAGTATTGCCGTTCAGCTGCTGCCCACTGCAGAAGGGCTCCCGTTACCAAGCTATGAAACTGCAGGTGCCGCTGGGCTTGACCTTATTGCTGCACTGGATCGCGATGATGAGGTAGTGCTTGACCCGGCTGGGCGGGCGCTCGTCCCGACAGGCCTTGTCATGGCCATACCGGAAGGATTTGAAGCACAAGTCAGGCCGCGATCGGGCCTTGCTATGAAGCATGGTATTACCGTGCTGAATTCGCCCGGCACCATCGATTCCGACTATCGTGGCGAAGTGAAAGTCATACTCATCAACCATGGTCTGGCCCCCTATACCATTCGCCGGGGTGATAAGATCGCGCAACTGGTCATCGCGCGCGTCGAACAGGCCGAGTGGGTCCAAACCGAACGCGTCGGCGAGACGGCGCGAGGCGCCGGCGGGTTCGGCTCGACAGGCGGCTAATTGAGCGCCGGTGCCATGGAACTCACAGATCAACAAATAGAACGCTACGCCCGGCATTTACTATTGCGCGATGTTGGCGGACAGGGCCAAGCAAAGCTGCTTCAATCGCGCGTGCTTGTGATCGGCGCGGGCGGCTTGGGTGCACCTTTGCTGATGTATTTAGCGGCGGCCGGCGTTGGCACCCTTGGTGTCGTCGACGATGACACCGTCGATCTGTCAAATCTTCAACGGCAGATCATCCATCACACAGGAGATATCGGCCAGGCCAAGACGACAAGTGCACGCGAAACGCTGCACGCGCTCAACCCCGACGTTAAAGTTGAGACACACGCAGTGCACTTTAATGCATCAAACGCTGTTGAATTGGTCAAACAATATGATCTTGTGGCAGACGGCAGCGACTCGTTCGAAACGCGCACGCTAATCAACGACGCCTGCTACTTTGCAAAGGTGCCGCTAGTTTCGGCGGCCGTGGGTCAGTTCGATGGCCAGCTTGCAACGTTCAAAGCGTTCACCACCGGACCGGACGGCGAGCCACTGCCGTGCTATCGCTGCCTGTTTCCCGAAGCCCCGGCGCCGGGCACTGTGCCGACTTGCGCCGAAGCCGGCATCCTGGGTGCACTTACCGGCGTCATGGGGTCTCTTCAAGCACTCGAAGTCATCAAAGAACTTTTGCAAATTGGACAAAGCCTTGCCGGGAAGTTGCTCATTTACGACGGGCTCGACGCGACAACACGCCTTGTCAAATTGAGCGCCGACGATGCATGCGCACTCTGCGGCGAAACGGCCGTGATCACTGACCTGTCAGGCCACGCCTAGAGCATTGCAGGAATGACACGGTCGGGTGGCTTGTGACCGTCGACAAACGTCTTGATATTGATTATGACCTTTTCGCCCATATCGACCCGGCCCTCAATGGTCGCCGAGCCGAGATGCGGCAGAAGTACGACACGTTCATTTTCCAACAGTTTCGGATTGACGGCCGGTTCACGCTCGAACACATCAAGACCGGCACCTGCAAGCTCGCCCGCCTCAAGCATGCGCGCCAAGGCGTTCTCATCAATAACTTCGCCGCGCGAGGTGTTCACCACATAGGCGTGCGGCTGCAACAGCTTAAGCCGTCGCGCAGATAACAAATGAAAGGTCGCCGGTGTGTGCGGACAGTTGACCGAAATAATGTCCATGCGGGCCAGCATTTGATCCAAGCTTTCCCAATAGGTGGCCTCGAGTTCGGATTCGATGCCCGAATGGACACGTTTGCGATTGTGATAATGGATCTGGAGACCAAAGGCCTGCGCCCGGCGGGCAACCGCTTGGCCGATCCGTCCCATGCCGATAATGCCCAGCCGTTTGCCCCAAATTCGGTGCCCCAGCATCCACGTGGGCGTCCAGCCATTAAAATTTCCGGAGCGCATAACCCGGGTGCCCTCGGCGAGACGCCGGGGCACAGCCAGAATAAGCGCCATGGTCATGTCTGCGGTGTCTTCGGTCAACACGCCTGGTGTATTGGTGACTGTAATACCCCGCTGGGTCGCCGTCTCGACGTCGATATTGTCAACGCCAGTCCCGAAATTAGCGATCAACCGCAATTTCGGACCGGCCTGACTTAAAACCCGCGAGGACAGGCGATCGGTTACCGTCGGAACCAAGACGTCGGCTTCTTTGACGGCCGTTACGAGTTCAGCTTGGGACAATTCTCGATCTTCAAGATTGAGCCGCGTATCGAACAGCTCTCGCATTCTCGTTTCGATCGGATCGGGTAATTTCCGCGTGACGATTACGAGAGGTTTTTTAGCGATAGACATCCAAGCGCCTCCAGCGCCAGCGGTCAGGGCCGCCCTCCATTTAGCAGACCTACTCTTAAGGCGCTACTTAACGGTGGTTCCTTTTCATGTTCCTTCATGCAGCTCCGGGGCCAAAAGGGTCCCTTGACGCTTGCGCCAAGCACGGGAGATAAAGTCTTAGCGACTTTGCAGCGCCCCAGCGCATTTGCAAAGTCACGGTTAATTTGGACGAGCCGACATTGGGGTTCGTTCGATGCGTCCGATGCGTGAACCCCCTGGCCTATCGATCATGAACCAAAACTACTGCCAAACGCGTAATCACCGAAGGAACCAAGTCTCCCTTTGTTTTCTTGCATGTTTGATCGCGCTGTGGGCCATACCGCTGTGGGCCGCTGATACACCAAGCGGCCTGCCCGTGCCCCGCTTTGTCAGCCTCGGTGAAAAAGTCAATGTGCGCAATGGACCAGGCACGGACCACCCCATTCTCTGGCAATATAGAAACGCTCAAGGATCGCCGGTTGAAGTCATTGCCGAAACGGCAGAGTGGCGCCGCATTCGGGACTGGGACGGAAAAGAAGGCTGGGTCTACGCGCCTCTGCTCAAGGGGCGGCGCTTCCTCATGATTAAAGGAGATGGAACAGACCGACCCGTCGCCCTGAGATCAGGGCCTGATGCAAGCGCCACCGTTAGGGCGCTGGCACAAGTCGGGGTTATGGGGCGATTAGATCAATGCCAGGGCGAATGGTGCCTGATGACCCATTCGGATAGCCGCGGCTGGGTCCACCGAACTTTGCTTTGGGGAATCTATCCAGACGAATTCGCAGAAGAATAATGTCCAGCTCAACACGGCGATGGCGAGCCGTCAGTCGACGAACTCGTCGGCAGTGAGTAGCGACTTGAGCTCTAATCCATCTTGAGAGAGCAATTCTCGGGCGCCCTCCTGGCGATCGACGATTGTCACGACTTTGACAACGTCAGCGCCCGCCGCGCGCGCAATTTCAATGGCGTCGCGCACAGACCCCCCTGTCGTCGTGACATCTTCAATCATGGCGACGCGTTTGCCTTGCAGAGTCTCACCTTTCGCCAATCCTTCAATCCGCTGTTGGGTGCCGTGCGACTTGGCCTGTTTGCGCACAATAAAGGCAGCAACGGGCTTGGGCGACGCCCGCTCAAAGCTCAAAGCAGAGACGAAGGACACAATCGGCACAGCCCCCAACTCCAATCCACCGACATAATCAATGTCGTCTCCGGCAAGCTCGTCCAGCATAAGTTGACCAATGAGAAACGCACCTTCCGCGTCAAGCATGGAAGGCTTCATGTTGAAGTAGAGCCAACTCTTCTTGCCGGAGGCGAGTGTTATTTCACGATCGTTTGAAAACGATCTCTCTTTTACGATCGCAATCAAACGGTCATGCATCGACGATTGCCGCGCTGCTGACTGAACCTGTCCCATCAAAAGATTTCCCTATGCCGCATGTGTCCACGTGAGACATGCGGCAAACTTGCTCCGGTCACGGACGAATGTTGTCAAATCGCGCCGGCTATCCACAAGTTTTCGCCGCGCATATTCCTAGCACAGCTATCGGCATTTACCGAAGCAAGATATGGACGCATAAAGACTTTACTTGGTATCGGAGCGCCGCTTGGGCTCTTCGCACAGCCGAACGACAACGTCCACACGATCGATGCTTGTGCCGTCCGGTGTCATCGGTAATCCATTCACTTCGATAGAACCGGCGGGAATATCAATGAGGTCACCGTCGCATTCCAAATAAAAATGGTGATGATCCGAAGTGTTGGTGTCGAAATAAGTTTTAGCGCCGTCGACAATAACTTGGCGCAGTAATCCTGCTTCAGTGAACTGATGAAGCGTGTTGTAAATGGTCGCTAGCGACACGCTGATGCCGCCGCTAAGAGCTTCTTCGTGAAACGACTCGGCCGTCACGTGCCGGTCGGGACCTTCAAGCAGAAGACGGCCCAACGCGATACGCTGTTTGGTTAATCTCAGGCCGGCAGCCTTGAGGTGCTGCTGGGTTTTGCTAAACGGGCGCAAGGACTTCATAGCTTGAGTTTCCGCCAGAATGACTCGCACTACAATGCGGTCTTTTGAAATTGGACCCTATCAGCCGAAAGTCAAGACTTAATTTAGATTAATTCTAAACAAGCGGCGGGCTGGACCTCTCTCTTGCGACTTACACCAAACGAACCTCCTATCTACCTCACGTTTGCCCGCAGGTTTCCCGGTAATCCGGCAAAAAACCAGGTGCCCGTTGGGTCCGGTAGCCAGACCGCCTCAGTTTTGGGCGTGAATGTCTGCGCTTCCTGTGGCACTCTGCCTATGTTAGAAACAACGCAATTGTGCCGGTTATTGGTGAAAGGCCCTGTCACGACGCACGTTCGTCGGCGAGGCCTCGAAGATGCGAGATCCCGCGCCCAATCATGCGCGGCCAAACTCCAGGTCACACAAATCAAGATTGATGCACACTCCAGATATGCTCGAACAGAAATCAAGTTATAGCTACGAAGATCTGGTCGGCTGTGCCCAGGGCAAGCTCTTTGGCCCGAAGAATGCGCGGCTCCCATTGCCGCCTATGTTGATGATCGACCGCATTACGAAAATCAACGCAGACGGCGGAAGCCACGGCAAAGGGGAAATAGTGGCCGAGCTTGATATCCGGCCCGATCTTTGGTTTTTCAATTGTCACTTTGAGAGCGATCCGGTGATGCCGGGATGTCTTGGCCTCGATGCCATGTGGCAACTCATCGGATTTTATTTGGGCTGGATTGGAGGGCAAGGCCGAGGCCGCGCATCGGCTGCGGGTAATGTAAAGTTTTCTGGGATGGTTTTGCCGGACGCCAAACTGGTCAGCTACCACATTGATCTCACGCGCGTCATCAACAGACGCATGACGATCGGAGTTGGTGACGGCGACATGAAAGTTGACGGCGAAACCATATATGAGGCTAAGGATTTGAGAGTAGGCCTTCTTACGGACGAACAACTTTAAAGAGGTACTTTCATGCGGCGGGTCGTGGTTACGGGAATGGGCATTGTGTCCAGCGTCGGCAACAACACCCAAGAGGTGTTGGCGTCGCTGCGTGAAGGCAAGTCCGGCGTCGAGCACTGCGATGAGTACGAGGAAATGGGATTTCGCTCCCACGTCTATGGCTCGATCAAGCTTTCCCTCGACGACATTATTGACCGCAAAGCGCGGCGCTTTATGGGGGACGCCGCCGCCTATTGCTACATTGCCATGGATCAGGCGGTTCGCGATGCGGGCCTCGAAGCTTCCGAAATTTCACACGAGCGCACCGGCATCATTATGGGGTCCGGCGGCCCGTCAACGCGCAATATATTGGCCGCGTGTGATGCCGCCCGCGAAAAGGGGCCAAAGAAAGTCGGGCCGTTCATGGTGCCGCGAAATATGTCGAGCAGCGCCTCGGCGAACTTGGCCACACAATTTAAGATCAAAGGCGTGAATTACACGATCAGTTCAGCCTGTGCCACCAGCGGTCACTGCATCGGGAACGCCGCGGAGCAAATTCAATACAACAAGCAAGACATTATGTTTGCGGGCGGCGGCGAAGAAATCGACTGGACCCTGACCGTTCTATTCGACGCCATGGGCGCCCTGTCGTCCAAATACAACGCCACGCCGGAACGAGCATCCCGTGCCTATGACGCTAATCGTGACGGCTTTGTCATATCCGGTGGCGGCGGCTGCGTCGTACTCGAGGAATTGGAACATGCCCGAGCACGGGGCGCCAAAATCTATGGCGAGCTTATTGGCTACGGTGCAACATCCGACGGGGAAGACATGGTTGCCCCCGCAGGTCCGGGCGCCGTGCGCTGCATGCGCCAAGCGGTCGAGGCTGTCGACGGCAAACTGGATTACATCAACGCTCACGGCACGTCGACGCCGGTTGGCGACACGATCGAACTCGAAGCCATCCGCCAAGTATTCGGCGACGACATGCCGCCGATCAGCTCGACCAAGTCCCTGACGGGTCACAGCCAAGGGGCAACGGCCGTGCATGAAGTCATTTACTCCCTGCTCATGATGAACAATCAGTTCGTGTGCGCGTCAGCCAATATTGAAGAGCTTGACCCGGAGGCAGCCGGCGTGCCTATTGCGACGAGCCGCCTCGACAATGTCGACCTCAATACGGTTTTGTCGAACAGTTTTGGGTTTGGGGGTACGAATTGTTCCTTGACGTTCAGCCGAACGGATCTCTAGTGCGTCCCGCGAGGGCGTACATCTTTCAATTTCCAATAAAAAGTTTTCGGTGATTGTGTATGGCAAACGAAAAGAGTGGTGACTTCCCCGAGGGGTCCTTAATGGCGGGGAAGAAGGGTCTCATCATGGGTGTGGCCAACGACCATTCTATCGCCTGGGGAATTGCCAAATCCATTGCCGCACAGGGCGGCGAGCTCGCCTTTACTTATCAAGGCGAGGCGTTCGAGCGGCGGGTAAAGCCGCTTGCGGCGTCGGTGGGCTCCGACATCGTCATATGAGGCTAAGGATTTGAGAGTAGGCCTTCTTACGGACGAACAACTTTAAAGAGGTACTTTCATGCGGCGGGTCGTGGTTACGGGAATGGGCATTGTGTCCAGCGTCGGCAACAACACCCAAGAGGTGTTGGCGTCGCTGCGTGAAGGCAAGTCCGGCGTCGAGCACTGCGATGAGTACGAGGAAATGGGATTTCGCTCCCACGTCTATGGCTCGATCAAGCTTTCCCTCGACGACATTATTGACCGCAAAGCGCGGCGCTTTATGGGGGACGCCGCCGCCTATTGCTACATTGCCATGGATCAGGCGGTTCGCGATGCGGGCCTCGAAGCTTCCGAAATTTCACACGAGCGCACCGGCATCATTATGGGGTCCGGCGGCCCGTCAACGCGCAATATATTGGCCGCGTGTGATGCCGCCCGCGAAAAGGGGCCAAAGAAAGTCGGGCCGTTCATGGTGCCGCGAAATATGTCGAGCAGCGCCTCGGCGAACTTGGCCACACAATTTAAGATCAAAGGCGTGAATTACACGATCAGTTCAGCCTGTGCCACCAGCGGTCACTGCATCGGGAACGCCGCGGAGCAAATTCAATACAACAAGCAAGACATTATGTTTGCGGGCGGCGGCGAAGAAATCGACTGGACCCTGACCGTTCTATTCGACGCCATGGGCGCCCTGTCGTCCAAATACAACGCCACGCCGGAACGAGCATCCCGTGCCTATGACGCTAATCGTGACGGCTTTGTCATATCCGGTGGCGGCGGCTGCGTCGTACTCGAGGAATTGGAACATGCCCGAGCACGGGGCGCCAAAATCTATGGCGAGCTTATTGGCTACGGTGCAACATCCGACGGGGAAGACATGGTTGCCCCCGCAGGTCCGGGCGCCGTGCGCTGCATGCGCCAAGCGGTCGAGGCTGTCGACGGCAAACTGGATTACATCAACGCTCACGGCACGTCGACGCCGGTTGGCGACACGATCGAACTCGAAGCCATCCGCCAAGTATTCGGCGACGACATGCCGCCGATCAGCTCGACCAAGTCCCTGACGGGTCACAGCCAAGGGGCAACGGCCGTGCATGAAGTCATTTACTCCCTGCTCATGATGAACAATCAGTTCGTGTGCGCGTCAGCCAATATTGAAGAGCTTGACCCGGAGGCAGCCGGCGTGCCTATTGCGACGAGCCGCCTCGACAATGTCGACCTCAATACGGTTTTGTCGAACAGTTTTGGGTTTGGGGGTACGAATTGTTCCTTGACGTTCAGCCGAACGGATCTCTAGTGCGTCCCGCGAGGGCGTACATCTTTCAATTTCCAATAAAAAGTTTTCGGTGATTGTGTATGGCAAACGAAAAGAGTGGTGACTTCCCCGAGGGGTCCTTAATGGCGGGGAAGAAGGGTCTCATCATGGGTGTGGCCAACGACCATTCTATCGCCTGGGGAATTGCCAAATCCATTGCCGCACAGGGCGGCGAGCTCGCCTTTACTTATCAAGGCGAGGCGTTCGAGCGGCGGGTAAAGCCGCTTGCGGCGTCGGTGGGCTCCGACATCGTCGTGCCGTGCGACGTCACGGATGCGGCCAGCATGGACGCCGTATTCGAAACATTAAAAGAGTCGTGGGGCACATTGGACTTTGCGGTCCATGCGATTGCATTTTCGGATCGGGACGAATTGGGCGGGCGCTATGTCGACACCAGCCGCGACAACTTCCTGCAGACCCTCGATATATCTTGCTATTCCTTTACCGATATGGCGCGGCGCGCAAGCGAGCTGATGCCAAACGGGGGCGCCCTTGTGACGCTGTCCTATTACGGCGCCGAAAAAGTTGTGCCCAGTTATAACGTCATGGGGGTCGCCAAGGCCGCGCTGGAGATCAGCGTCAAATATTTAGCCGTCGATCTCGGCCGCGAAAATATTCGCGTCAACGCCATATCCGCCGGGCCCATGCGCACCCTGGCGGGCTCGGCCGTCAGCAATGCGCGCGCCATGTTCAACTGGAACAAAAGCCAAGCGCCCATCAAAGAGCATGTCGAGCTGCCACATGTGGGGGCGGCCGGCCTTTACCTCTTGAGCGATTTGTCGTCGCGCGTGACCGGCGAAGTCCTGCATGTGGATTCCGGCTATAACGTCGTTGGAATCCCCAATTTGGAAGACATGTAGAGCAATCGTCGCTTATGCTTGCTCCTTCTCGCGCTTTGGCGCTTCGTCGCCCGAAATTTCTTCGCCGGTTTCCTGATTGACGACTTTCATGGACAGGCGCACTTTGCCGCGATCGTCAAAGCCCAAGAGCTTGACCTTCACACTGTCGCCTTCCTTGACCACGTCCGTTACCTGGCGCACGCGCTCCGGTGCCAACTGCGAGATGTGAACGAGCCCGTCTTTGGGTCCGAAGAAATTCACAAAGGCCCCAAAGTCCATCACTTTGACAACCTTACCGTCGTAAATTTCGCCGACTTCCGGTTCGGAGGTAATGGATTTGATCCACTTCATCGCCGCGTCGATACTTTCTTGCTCGGACGAGGCGACCTTCACCATCCCATCGTCTGCAATGTCGATCTTTGCGCCGGTGGTCTCGACGATTTCCCGAATGATCTTACCGCCGGTGCCGATGACTTCGCGGATTTTATCGACCGGGATCTGAATGGTTTCGATTTTGGGTGCGTATTCGCCGAGCGACTCCCGTGAAGAGGAAATGGCTTTTGCCATTTCATTCAAAATATGAAGCCGCCCACCCTTGGCCTGCTCCAACGCGACCGACATGATCTCCTCGGTAATGCCGGTAATCTTGATGTCCATCTGTAAAGACGTCACACCCGCATCAGAGCCCGCGACCTTAAAGTCCATGTCGCCCAAATGATCTTCATCGCCCAAAATGTCGGACAGGACGGCAAACTTGTCGCCTTCCTTGATAAGACCCATGGCGATTCCGGCGACCGGCCGTTTTACCGGCACGCCCGCATCCATCATGGACAATGACGCTCCACATACGGTTGCCATGGAGGACGAACCATTGGACTCAGTAATCTCGGAGACGATGCGCATGGTGTATGGAAACTCTTCTCGGCTCGGCAAGATAGCGCGCACCGCACGCCAAGCAAGTTTACCGTGACCCACTTCGCGTCGTCCGGTAAAGCCGACGCGCCCCGTTTCACCGACCGAATAAGGCGGGAAATTATAATGGAGCATAAAATGCTCTTTGTACGTTCCTTCCAAAGCATCAATGAATTGCTCATCTTCGCCGGTGCCTAACGTTGTCACGACGAACGCTTGGGTCTCGCCCCTTGTGAAAATCGCCGATCCATGAGTGCGAGGCAAAACGCCGACGTCGGCTTGAATAGTGCGCACCTGATCGAGCGCGCGGGCATCGATCCGCTTGCCGTCTTCAAGAATATTACCGCGCACAATATTGCTTTCGAGCGACTTGAAGAGATTCTTCAAGATGTCATCAGCAATGGCGTTTTCGCCGTCTCCGCCCAACTCTTCCATAACGCGCTGTTTGGCGGCGGCAACTTTGTCTTGGCGCGTTTGCTTGTCGGCTTCTTTGTAAGCCTCGCGCAAATCCGCCTCGGCAACGCCGGCCACTTTCGATTCGTGATCGGAGTAATCCGGGGGCGCAAAATCCCACGGCTCTTTCGCGCATTCTTCAGCCAAGCCAATAATCAATTCAATTACAGGCTGCATACCCTTATGGCCGAACATGACGGCGCCCAGCATGGCCTCTTCGGATAATTCTTTAGCTTCGGATTCGACCATCAAGACGGCGTCACCGGTGCCCGCGACGACGAGATCGAGATCGGACTCAGTCATCTCATCGATTTGGGGATTAAGCGCATACTCGCCATTGATGTAACCGACGCGGGCGCCCCCGATGGGGCCCATGAAGGGTACGCCTGAAATCGTCAGCGCAGCCGAGACGGCAACTAGGGCCACGACGTCGGGATCGTTTTCCATGTCGTGGCTTAAGACCGTGGCGATCACTTGGGTTTCGTTTTTGAACCCTTTGACAAAAAGCGGCCTTATTGGCCGGTCGATCAATCGCGATACCAGCGTTTCTTTTTCCGAAGGCCTACCTTCGCGCTTAAAAAAACCGCCGGGAATTTTGCCGGCGGAATAGGTCTTTTCTTGGTAATTGACGGTGAGAGGGAAAAAGTCGAGACCCACTTTCGGGAAGGTATCCGCGGTCACGGCTGCAAGTACAGTGGTCTCTCCGTATGTTGCCAAGACGGCGCCGTCGGCTTGCCGGGCAACACGTCCCGTTTCCAATGTCAGGTCGCGGCCGCCCCAATTGATGGTCTTCTTATGGATATTAAACATTTCTATTTGTCCTCGTTCGGCCACAGCCCCATTGCTGTCGCCTGTTCTTTAAGTTTTTTGAGTTTGAATTTCTCGCTGATACAAAATTGAGGGCGCGCAAATAGGCCCGCCGCTTTGTAAAGCGCGGTGAGCAGGATAAGCGGCTCTCAATTCAGGCAGCAAATTGTTCATTGGATAAGCAACCCTAGCGGCGAATGCCGAGGCGCTTAATCAAATCCTGATAACGAGCGTCGTCCTTGTTCTTGACGTAATCAAGAAGACGGCGCCGTTGTGATACGAGTTTTAAAAGGCCACGGCGGGAATGATTGTCTTTGCCATGGCTTTTGAAGTGCTCGGTAAGATTGGAAATCCGTTCCGATAAAATAGCGACTTGCACTTCAGGTGATCCCGTGTCTTGGGATTTTGTCGCGTACTCTTTGATCAGTTCTTGTTTGCGTTCAGCCGTAATCGACATCGTGCTTCCCCTTTATTGGAAGATTGAATATGCGTGTCGGATGGAATTGGCCAGCTCTGACTTCGCCTAGGGCGATGGCTTGAGAGCCCTGTATGGCAAAAGCGACGTCTTCCTCACGCACTTGAGTTGAGTGCCCCCTTAGCAAGCTGATCGCTTGACCATGGCGGAGGCGTTGTGCCTCGGAACCGGTTATGGCCAGTGCCGGGATGTCGTCCAGCGCGGTCTGAACCGGTTTGAGTTGGCTCGAGGCGGCGCCACTATGGCCCAACTCCTCGAGTTTATCCAGCGGAATTGATTGGGCTTGTTCGAACGGTCCAACCGCTGTTCGCCGCAAGCCTGCGGCATGGCCGACTGTGCCCAAGGCGCGCGCAATATCCCGCGCTAGAGCGCGGACGTAGGCCCCTTTGCCGCAAACTGCTTCGAATTCGGCGTGGTCGGCGTCAATGATCTCAAGAAGCCGGAGCTCGTGAACAGTAATAATGCGAGGTTGAAGTTCGACTTTCTCACCGGCACGGGCCAAATCGTACGAGCGCTCGCCGTCGACTTTGATAGCCGAAAAAACTGGCGGGACTTGGGCAATGTCACCCGTGAATTGCTTTAGGGCGTCGCGGATCTCAGCACCATTGGGGCGCAGATCCGAGGTTTCAACCACTTCGCCCTCAGTATCGTCCGTCGTGGTCGCCTCTCCCCACTTCACTGTGAAGCGGTAGACCTTTTGTGAGTCGAGAAGAAAGGGCACGGTCTTGGTCGCCTCGCCAAGTGCGATCGGTAAAATGCCCGTCGCCAACGGATCGAGGGTTCCGGCATGCCCTGCTTTCTGCGCTGAAAAGACGCGCCGCACCCGGCCGACGGCTTGAGTTGACGTCAATCCGAAGGGCTTGTCCAAAATGACCCAGCCGTGAACGGGATTGCCCTTACGTCGCCTCGCCATTCGACTTTTCCGATTTGCCGCTGGTTAAATCCTGTGCCACGCGGGGCGAGCGCAGCAGTGAGTCGACGGACCGGGCTTCGTCAAAGGTCTTGTCCGCGCGAAACGCTAAGGTCGGTGTGAACTTCAGTGTGATGGTGCGCCCCAATTGTCCGCGCAAGTAGGGCCCGCACCGATTAAGCGCTGCAATGACGACAGCGTCGTCTTTACCGCCAAGAGATGTGCAGTATGCCACGGCGTTGCGCATGTCGGGCGCAACTTGGACTTCCGTAATCGTCACGGAGCGCCCTTCCAAGTCGGGGTCACGCAGCTCGCCCTTCGCCAAAATGTCCGACAGAGCATGGCGCAGCATTTCTCCGACGCGGAGCTGGCGTTGCGTGGGCGCCCAGCGTCTGCAGCGCCTATGTGATTTGTCTTTGGACATCCCAAGATCGATTACGTGATCTGTTGCCGGGACGGATCCCGTACAAATCTCTAATGTTAACGGAGTGTCGACCAATCACTTCGACTAAAGAGTTCTGATGACCTCTTCCACCTCAAAGCACTCGATAGTGTCTCCAGCCTGCAGGTCCTGATAGTTTTCAAAAGCCATGCCGCACTCTTGTCCGGAATCCACTTCTTTGACTTCATCCTTGAAGCGCTTGAGTGTCGACAACGCACCTTCGTGAATCACTACGTCGTCGCGCAGAAGGCGAACTTTAGCACCGCGCCTGACCTTGCCGTCGGTCACGCGGCAACCGGCAATGCGCCCGATTTTTGAAATATTGAAGGTTTCCAAAATTTCGGCGTTGCCGAGGAAATGCTCGCGCTGACCCGGGGCAAGCATGCCTTCCATGGCTGCCTTAATGTCATCTATGACGTCATAAATGATCGAGTAGTACCTAATTTCAACCCCGTCACGCGTGGCCTGCTCGCGGGCCTGCTTGTTGGCCCTGACGTTAAACCCGATCACGACCGCTTTCGACGCCGCCGCCAAAACAATGTCCGACTCTGTGATGCCACCGACAGCGCTATGAACGATGCCCGCGGCCACTTCTTCGTTGCCAAGTTTGTTCAGGGCGCCGGTAATGGCTTCAGCAGAACCCTGCACATCGGACTTCAAAACAATCGGGAATTCGTTGATGTCGGCCTCTTTGAGCTTGGACATCATTTGCTCGAGCGATGTGCGCCCGGCGCCGTCGGCGCGGCGGTTTTTGGCGTCGTGATGACGATACTCAGTTACTTCCCGGGCGCGACCTTCAGTTTCCACGACCACGAAATCGTCGCCCGGTTCGGGCGTGCCGCCAAGTCCCAAAACTTCCACAGGAATCGTTGGGCCTGCCTCCTTGACGTTTTCACCCTTGTCGTTAATCAAGGCACGGATTCTGCCCCATTGCTCTCCGGCGACGATAATATCGCCGACCTTTAGCGTGCCTCTGCGAACGAGAGTCGTTGCCAAAGGTCCACGGCCCTTATCGAGTCTGGATTCGATAACGATTCCGTCGGCCAATCGATCCGGATTAGCTTTCAGCTCCAATAATTCCGCCTGCAGGAGGATTGCCTCCTCAAGCTTGTCCAGATTTGTTTTCTCCGTTGCCGAGACGTCGATTTCAAGAACTTCGCCGCCCAGCTTTTCGGTGACAATCTCGTGCTGAAGCAATTCTTGGCGCACCCGATCAGGGTCTGCATCGGCCTTGTCGATCTTGTTGACGGCTACGATCAAGGGCACTTCGGCAGCCTTGGCGTGATTAATCGCTTCAATCGTTTGCGGCATGACACCATCGTCGGCCGCAACGACAAGCACCACAATATCCGTGACCTTTGCCCCCCGTGCGCGCATTGCTGTGAATGCCGAGTGGCCCGGCGTGTCGATAAAGGTAATCTTCTTGCCGGACGGAATGGTGACTTGATAGGCGCCGATATGTTGCGTAATGCCGCCCGCTTCGCCCGCGACCACATCCGTTGCGCGCAGCGCGTCCAACAGCGACGTTTTGCCGTGATCAACATGACCCATGACGGTCACGACCGGCGCCCGCGGGGCCAGCGATTCGGCGGGATCGACGTCGCCTTTAAGTCCCGCTTCCACATCGGCGGCGGCGACGCGCTTGACGACGTGACCGAATTCTTCAGCGACGAGCTGGGCTGTGTCAGCGTCAAGATCGTCGCCCTCTTCCGGCATTTGCCCACTATCTATGAGCTTGCGAATGACGGTCGGCACGCGCTCTGCCATTCTATTAGCCAGCTCCTCGATAGTGATGATTTCAGGGATAACAACTTCGCGGAAAATTTTGGACTGGGCGCCAACCCGTGCTTGGGCCGCGCGGCGTTCGCGCTCGCGGGCGCGCCGAACGGACGCGAGAGAGCGCACCCGATCCTCATCTTCATGAAGCGCATTAGCGATCGTCAGCTTGCCTTCGCGCCGCTTACGCTCACCTTTTCGACCTGAGATCGGTTTTTCGGCTTCAGTCTTTCTTTGTCGCCGTCCACCGTCATCGGCTTTTTCTTTGGCTTTTTCCCTGGGGCTGGCATCGCCGGCCGCCGCCAACCGCTCGGCTTCCAACGCCTTTTCGGCCTCGGCCTCCGCTACGCGGCGGTGTTCAGCCTCTTCTGCACGACGTATGTCATCCTCAAACTCGCGCTCTACCTGCTCGCGCCGGTTAAGAAGTTCGGTGTCTTGACGCGCGCGACGGTTCGCCTCTTCTTCCATGCGCTTGCGGGTTTCTGCATCGGCAACCTTCGCTTCTTCCAGCGCTCTCGTCCGCGCGGCCTTTTCTTCCTCGGTGAGCGTGCGCAATACGATGCCGGACCGCTCGGCACTCTCCGTTTCCACTGCTGTTTCCGGCTTTACTTCTTCAGGCGCTTTTGAAACAGGCTTCTCAGTTTTCTTGGCGTCAGCATCTGCGGCTTTCGCATTGGCTGCATCCTTTGGCGTAATGGTTTTACGCCGCTTTTTTTCGACAACAACGGTTTTCGAGCGGCCATGCGAAAAGTTCTGGCGCACCGTGCCAGCATCAACCTTGCGCTTCAGCGTCAAAGGTTTGCGCCCGCTGGCGCTGGCTGACTTTTCTTCTGAATTATTCGTCTCGCTCATACCGTTCCTTCACAGGCCTCAACATCATCTCTGTCTGCCGCGCACACTTGATTTAGGCACTCCACGCCGACGGACAAATGGGCCGAAAACCGCCGAGCTGGACGACAAGTTCGCCCAGCCGGCGGGCAAGGCCACCTTGGCTGACCGCAGCATGTACCACATTATCCCGGCCCATGGCCAAACCCAATTCTTGCGCCGTAAAACATCCCAAAATGGGGCAGTTTCGGCCGCGGCCGCGTGCCTGCCTCAATATCTTCTGGCGCCCATGAGGCGAGCCGTCACTAGCTTCGATCAAAATGGCCGGATCCGAGTCCTTCAGAACCGTCAAAACCCGTTCAAATCCTGAAGTGACTTGGCCCGATCGACAACCTAGGCCTAGAGCGTTAAGCGTGCGCTGCGCCAAAAGATTTTCGACAAGATCCGACAAGTCTTTGGATTGCGTTACCGCACGCCGAGCTGATCGCGCAAATAACTTCTTGTCTGCGGCCTGATCGACAAGTTCCCGGCGCGCGCCGACCCACATGCCGCGACCCGGTAACTTACCGTCAATGTCGGGAACCAGCCCGCCGTTAGGTCCTACGACGAAGCGGACGAGCAAAGAGGTCGCGCAGCGTTCGCCGGTAACCAAACACTGGCGTTCAGGTTGCGCGTCTCGACGTTGATGAGCGTCGAGCGCATCATGTCTGTTCTTGCGCTTGCTCGTTGTCGACTGCTTCAGCGTCGCTCTCCTCGTCTTCTTCAGGCTCTTTCAAATCTTCTTCAGTGACCCATCCCGCTTTAAGGCGGGAGGCCATGATCATTTCATTTGCCGCTTCAGCGTCGACATCATAGTTGGCTAAGATGCCAGGCATGTGTGTGCGTTCACCATCGACTTGCTCATACCAGCCAACCAAATCGTCGGTCGCACACCCTGCGAAATCTTCCAATGTTTTGACGTCGTTTTCTCCGAGCGTGACCAGCATGGCCGTATTCAAACCTTCGATCTCGACAAGATCATCAGTGACACCCAACTCCTTGCGTTTGGTGTCGGCTTCCGCCTCCTTTTGGTCCAGGTAGTCGCGCGCCCGGTTTTGCAGCTCTTCTGCAGTATCTTCGTCAAAGCCCTCTATCATCGAAAGTTCTTCCGCTTCAACGTAGGCAACTTCCTCAATGGAGGAAAAGCCTTCCGATGTAATTAACTGAGCGACGAGTTCGTCGACATCGAGCGACGCAATAAACATCTCCGTGCGCTGACGGAATTCCTCTTGGCGCCGCTCGGATTCTTCGGCTTCTGTCAGAATATCGATATCCCAACTGGTCAATTGAGACGCAAGCCGGACATTTTGACCGCGCCGGCCAATAGCAAGCGACAATTGCTCATCAGGCACGACAACTTCGATACGTTGCGCGTCCTCATCCAAAACGACTTTAACAACCTCGGCCGGCGCCAAAGCATTCACAATGAACGTCGCGGCATCCGGTGACCACTGGATAATGTCTATCTTTTCGCCTTGAAGCTCGTTTACGACAGCTTGAACACGGCTGCCCCGCATCCCGACGCAAGCGCCGACTGGGTCGATCGAACTGTCATTCGATAAGACGGCAATTTTCGCCCGGCTTCCCGGATCTCGCGCCACGGATTTGATCTCGATAATGCCGTCGTAAATCTCCGGCACTTCTTGCGCAAACAGGCGCGCCATAAATTGCGGGTGATTACGGGACAGAAAGATTTGCGGGCCCCGCGGTTCGCGGCGGACGTCGTAGATGTACGCTCGAATGCGGTCGCCATTACGGAACGATTCTCGCGGAAGTAATTCATCGCGGCGCACGATGGCTTCGGCGCGGCCCAAATCGACGATGACGTTGCCGTACTCGGAGCGCTTCACAATGCCGTGGACAATTTCGCCGACACGGTCCTTATATTCTTCGTGCTGTCGTTCGCGTTCGGCATCGCGCACTTTTTGCACAATCACTTGCTTGGCGGTTTGCGCCGCGATGCGCCCAAAATCAACAGGAGGCAGGGGCTCTGAAATGTAATCGCCGATTTGGGCGGCGGGATTGCGTTTCTTTGCACCGTCAAGCGAGATCTCCACGGAATCGTTTTCCACTTCTTCCACTACGTGCAGCAAGCGATAAAGTTTCGTTTCGCCCGTTTTCTCGTCGATCTCCGTGCGGATATCGTTCTCCGCCCCATAACGCGAGCGCGCTGCCTTCTGAATGGCCTCTTCCATTGCGCCGATGACGACCTGCTTGTCGATCGACTTTTCGCGCGCAACGGCTTCAGCAATTTGCAGCAATTCCAGCCTGTTTGCACTAACGGCCGAATTCGACATGACTTGCACTCCTAAATTCTCAAATTCTTGGCAACGATCAAGACTCGCGCCGGTTTTCTTTTGTGTTCGTCACACTTTCTTGTATCAATTCGTCGGTGAGCAGCAGCTGCGCCTCTTCAATTTCATCGAACGGCAATTCGATCCGTTTTCCAGCTTCGCGCTCACCCTCCATGACGATTTCGACCGCACGATCGTGCACGCCCGACAGTCTACCGTTGAATCCTTTTCGCCCGCCGAGAGGAGCCCCAAGTTTGATTTTCGCTATGTGGCCGGCGTAGCGCTCAAAGTCATCCAGTTTCACCAGCGGGCGATCAATGCCCGGTGACGAGACCTCTAAGACATACTCTCCTCGAATATAGTCTTCTACATCCAATACCGCGGACACTGCCAAACTGATGTCCGCACAATCGTTAACATCGATCGAGCCGTCGCTGCGCTCCGCCATAACCTGCAAAGTTTTCTTGCGGCCGCCTGTCAGCTTGACTCGGACCAACTCAAAACCCATGGACGAGATCACGGGTTCTATCGACGCTTCAATTCGCGAATTCAATTGCCGCTGCCCACTAAAGGCGCCATCCGATGTCTGCGCAGTGCGTTGCATCGTGCGGATGACCTAACCAACAAAAAAGTGGGCCGCAGCCCACTCCCCAAGAACCTAACGTGCCCAATATACCAAAGACACGATCATTTGTAAGCGTCTCTATTACTTATGGCTGGCTCATATAGTCCGAATAGCCCCAAACCTCAATACCGAAATGAGGTTAATCGGGCAAGATCCGTCGAAACGTCAAGTAGACGCAAGGCCGGCCGGCCTCTATAGCCTTCGATTCATAGCGCGTTTCGGGCCAATCGGCGCTGCGACGGCGCCAGTCATCCGCGCATTCGGCAATCCACTGAAAGTCCTTTCGCGCCAGAATGTGCCGAAGCGTCCAGCGGCAATAGTCGGGAATATCCGTGGCGATCCGAATGATGCCGCCGGTCACCAATATGCGGGACATTTGATCCAAAGTTTCAGGACAGACGAAACGGCGCTTATGATGACGTTTTTTGGGCCATGGGTCCGGAAACAATAAAAATATTCGCGACACAGACTTTGCCGGGAGTCTGTCTAAAACGTCGCGGGCATCTCCCATGGTCAATCGAATGTTTGTCAGCCCCTTGTCCTGAATTTGGGACAGCGTCTTCGCGATTCCATTCAAAAAAGGCTCGCAGCCTATTATTCCGATGTCCGGATTGCGTTCGGCCTGCCAGGCCAGGTGCTCGCCGCCGCCAATTCCTATTTCGATCCACAACTCTTTAGGCGCATCAAAAAGCGACTCGATGGTCAACGCATCACCGGCTTGTGGCAGCGAGACCTTGGGTAACAGTTCGTCGAAAAGCTTGGCCTGACCTGCACGCAAGCGATGACCGCGTCGGCGTCCATAAAGGCGCCGCGCGGCCCGGCCTTGGTCAGAATTGTCTGAATTGGTTGTGCACAAAAGCCTAGAGCAGACTCGCCTTTAGTGTCTCGACGAGATCTTCTTTCTCCCATGAGAATCCGCCGTCGGCTTCAGGGATTCGCCCGAAATGTCCGTAGGCCGCCGTTCGGGCATAGATGGGCCGGTTCAAATTCAAATGCTCGCGAATGCCGCGGGGACTCAAATCGACCGTATCCATAAGAACCCGCGCCAGCGCGTCTTCGTCAACGGCGCCCGTGCCATGCATGTCCACATAGAATGAAAGCGGTTTCGAAACGCCGATCGCGTAAGACAATTGAATAGTGCAACTACTCGCGAGTTCCGCGGCGACCACGTTTTTCGCCAAATAGCGTGCAGCATAGGCAGCGGACCGATCAACTTTCGTGGGGTCCTTTCCGGAAAAAGCGCCGCCTCCGTGAGGAGCTGCTCCACCGTATGTATCAACGATGATTTTTCTCCCGGTAAGGCCGGCATCACCATCTGGACCGCCGACAACAAATTTGCCCGTCGGGTTGACATAAAATTCGTCCTCGGGACACATCCAGCCTTCGGGAAGCACCTTTAGGACATAGGGGCGGACCAAGTCTCGGACATCGTCTTGGCTCAAATTCTCCGCATGCTGAGTAGATACTACAACCGACGTTGCGCAGACCGGTTCACCATGTTCATAGCGCAGCGTGACTTGGCTTTTGGAATCGGGTCCGAGCCCTGTTTCTTTGCCCGCATGTCTGACCTCTGCCAGCTCTTGCAAAATTCGATGTGAATAATAAATCGGCGCCGGCATCAGGACGTCAGTCTCCCGGCAGGCATAGCCAAACATGATGCCTTGGTCTCCAGCGCCTTCATCCTTATTGCCAGCTGCGTCAACGCCTTGGGCAATATCTGGAGATTGCGAATGGACATAAACTTCTACATCGGCATTTTGCCAATGAAAGCCCTCTTGCTCGTAGCCGATATCGCGAATGGCTTGTCGGGCAACTTCTTCCATCTTGTCTGGCGTAATTGAAGCCGGGCCACGGACTTCCCCAGCTAATACAATGCGATTGGTCGTCGATAGAGTTTCAACCGCTACGCGGGAATCCGACTGGGCCTCAAGAAAAGTGTCAACCACGGCATCGGAAATTCGATCACAAACTTTGTCAGGGTGTCCCTCTGACACGCTTTCACTGGTAAACAGGTAGTTTCCTCGTCGCACGCTCGATGGTCTCCCCTAAATACTCCGAATTTTTCGCCGACTATCCGCTCTCGCGGCGGCCCGCAAGTTCTTGTCGCAGAGAAATTAGGAGACGGTCAAGTGCACAAACTGTGCCGCCACAGAGTTAAGCCAATTGGCTCTCTTCGCCCAGCGCCTTTATGAGGTCAAGTAGCCGCTTTCGCACCCGAGGGTCGTCAATATTGGTGAATGCCCGATTGAGCTGTAAACCCTCGTTGCTGCTGACAAAATCCATGACATAGGGAGCTGAATCGGTTTCAGAAAAGTTCCCCGGAGAAATGCCCGACGTGTCGGCCATATCGTCAAAAAAGAACTGAACCTGAACGCCCAATATCTGTGCAATTTGATAAAGACGACTAGCCCCAATCCGATTAGCGCCTTTTTCGTATTTCTGTATTTGCTGGAAAGTCAGGCCCAGCATTTCGCCCAGTCTTTCCTGGCTCATCCCGACTAGCATGCGACGCAGCCGCACACGGCTTCCAACATGAACGTCAATTGGATTGGGCGTTTTCTTAGTCAATCCCGGTGCGTTCTCATTCAATTGTCCCAAGGCCATTCAAGCTCTCTTATTATAATAATACGGAGATCTGCAAAACGTGGGCGATAAAACCGAAATGGACCCATGTTTCAATTTTGATCCTAAGATCTTCTACAATCTTACGACCGATATGAATAAATGAACCCTCACATTGTCAACAACTTACTATTGGCCACGCAGTCTCATTATAGCCATCGGAGCGGTCAACACAAAAGGCCTCATAATGCCCCATTACCCGCTGTTCCGCCGATTGGTCGATCAAGTTTTGTAACTAGAGGCGCGCGCTCGACGGGAGTTAGCGCCGCTCCCGCGCAAGCATACGAACCAAGGCCAACAGGAGCGCCATGCCGCCTAAGATGAGATCGCCCCAGCGCGCATAAAGGGGAGCCGGCAATGGTTCAGGCAAACGGCCGTCAAGAATTCCCGCTTCATTGAGATCAAGACGCTGCAATATCCGACCGCCTGGGTCGATGACAGCGGAAACACCATTATTGGCCGCCCTGACAATGGGCAATCCCGTCTCAATGGCCCGCATGCGCGCCTGCTGGAGATGCTGCCGGGGCCCGCTGCTGTCGCCAAACCACGCATCGTTCGTAAGATTGATAATCCACTGTGCTTGCGTCCCCACTGCGACCGCTTCATTTGGAAAGATAATTTCGTAACAGATGAGTGGGGCTACCGCAGGCGCACCGGGCACTGACAGCGTGCGCAACCCGGGCCCGCCCGTATAACCACTGGACGAGCCAAACGTCAGTTGCTTTAGCCCGATCTGCGACAGAAGCGCGTCGAAGGGCATGTACTCGCCAAACGGCACCAGATGATGCTTGTCATAAGTCTCTATGATTTCCGCGTCTGCACTCACTCCATCAGGGGGAAGCCGCACGATGTGGAGTGAATTGTAAAACAACTTATCTGAAGATTGCGCGTCCAAGTCGTAGCGAATTGCTCCGGTCAAAAGTGTACGCCCCGCTCCAAGGCGGCGATTGATGATGGCGAGCTTGTCCGCCTCGCGCGAAAGAATGTACGGAACCGCAGACTCTGGCCAGACAATGTGCGTAATGTCTTCAAAGCCATCTTGTTCGGTCAAAGCCAGAAATCGTTCAAAATTGCTTGCCCGATTCTCCGGTTTCCATTTCTCCGCCTGCGGAATGCTTGGTTGAACAATCCTCAAGTTCACATTGGCGACATAAGATGTCGGTATTTGTCCCAGTCGCCACGCACCCGCTCCCCACATGACAAGGACGGCTAAAACTGCCAGCGCCAGCGCGCCGAACGAAACTTTGCGTTCTTGCGACGACCCGTTTGCTAGTGCTGCAGGCGAGGCCGCAATAAGAACTGTGACGAGACTCAATCCGTAAATGCCAATCATCGCTGCGGTCTGACTGACTTCAGGCGACACGCTCCAAGCATAGCCGACAAGATTCCAAGGAAATCCGGTCAATATGTGACCGCGCATCCACTCCAGCGCTACCCACGACAATCCAAGACTCACTATGCGGGTGGGTCCGGTGCGCCAAAACACGCGCGCAAGCCCGGTCGTCGCTGCACCGAATAGAGCCAGACCCGCCGGAAACAGAATAATAACAAAAGGGATCATCCACGCGTTGGCGTCCGCTTCGACCAAAAACGCAAACCCGATCCAGTACAGACCAATCAAGAAGTAACCGAAACAGAACCACCATCCGATCCAAGCCGCGGACTTGACCTTTGCAGCTCCTCCGCCGGGCGTTTCATCTGTAGACGTACCGTCTATCAGCCAGACGAGTATGGTGAAACTGAGCAAAAGCAGGGGCACATAATTAAACGGCGGAAGCGCCGCAGCGGCCAGGCCGCCCGCCAATGCTGCGACAAGCGCGCGCCGCCACCCGCTAAGGCCCGCGATACTCAGCGCCACTCTGTTCATCGGCAAACTCAATCTTTGTCGGCGGAATAGGATGACGGCACTTCTGAATAATTCAGATCTGTCGCTTCACTTGCAGGCTGCAAAATACGAAGTTTCTTGACGCGGCGGGGGTCCGCATCGACGACTTCGAAAGTGAGACCTTGCGGATGCGATATAAGTTCGCCTCGTTGCGGCACACGGCCAACCAACGAAAACAAAAGCCCGCCCAGAGTGTCTACGTCCTCATCTTCGTCGGGCATAAGGTCAATACTAAGCGCTTGTTCGAGATCTTCGATTGTGACGCGCGCGTCGGCATCGAAGCCGCTATCGAATCGCCGGGTCAGCCCCGGGCTTTCATCCGGATCATGTTCGTCTTCGATCTCACCGACAATTTCCTCTACAAGGTCTTCAATCGTCACAAGCCCGTCCGTTCCGCCATACTCGTCGATGACCAGGCCCATGTGAATGCGGGTCGCCTGCATCTTAAGAAATAAGTCGCGGATCGGCATCGACGGTGGAACGAATAGAATTTCGCGTTGCAATTTTGTAATCGGCATACTTGCTGCAGCAATATCTTCTTGGGCCTTATGTCGGGCACCATGATCTGATGCGGTAAGAAAGCCGATGACATCTTTTATGTGAACCATGCCGATCGGGTCATCGAGATTTTCACGATAGACGGGCAGGCGCGAATGTGAGGCGTCACGAAAGACGCTAGCCAGTTCTTCAATCGAATTCTGCACCTCGACACCGATAATGTCGGCGCGCGGCACCATCACGTCCTCAACGCGAAGCTCGCCGAAGTTGAGAATGTTCATGAGCATATGACGCTCATCGTCTCTCAACTCCTGAGCCGCGTTTTCGTCACCCTCAATGATGTCTTCGATGTTCTCGCGCAGGGTGGCGTCGCCGTTCTTCATGCCCAGCAAGCCGCGCAGCCGCTGCCACAAATTAGGCCTGCCGGCTTCGGCCGCCCCCCTGGACAGATAGTCGTGCTCTTGTGACGTGATGTTAGCCATGATCGGGCGCGGCCGATAAGCGCGCCTCCAACGCAGTGTAAGGGTCGGGCATTCCTAATGAGGAGAGAATCGAAACTTCGGTTGCTTCCATTTCTTCCGCCTTTTGATCCGTATCGTGATCAAATCCCAAGAGATGAAGCAGACCATGTACGATGAGATGAGTGGCGTGATCGGATATTGGTTTGCTTTGCGCTTCGGCTTCGTCGCAGACGAGCTCGAAAGCCAGAACGACGTCACCTAATAAATTGGACGTCTCCTCACAACCAGCGCTGTTCGAAAAAGCCAGCACATTTGTCGGCTTATCTTGTCCCCGATAGTCGCGGTTGAGCTGGCGGACAAAAGCGGCATCGGCGAATAAAATCGAGACTTCATTATCTTTGATCATACTGCCAGGGTCGACAGAGGCCGCGGCATTTACCGCCCGCGTGGCCACTGCTTCAGGATCAGATAGAGCATCCGACCAAGCCTCACACAGAATACGCACAGCAATTTCAGCCATTGTCACGTTTATTATACGCGCGGACGATGCGTTCGACGAGGGGATGCCTAACTACATCGGCGTCTGTGAAATGAACAGCCGCAACGCCATTAACACCTTTTAGTATATCGAGGGCCTCCGAAAGGCCGGATTTGCTGCCCCGCTGGCCCATTTCTCCCAAATCTACTTGGGTCGGATCGCCCGTGACCACCATTCGCGAATTCTCGCCCAATCGGGTCAAGAACATCTTAATCTGCATGGGCGTGCAGTTTTGGGCCTCGTCCAAAATCGCAAAAGCATTGCTCAGCGTCCGGCCGCGCATGAACGCTAAAGGCGCGACTTCGATGTCACCATTGTCGATTTTCTTAATGACCTTGTCGCCGGGCATTACGTCATGAAGTGCGTCGTAGAGCGGCCGCAAATAGGGATCAACTTTGTCCTTCATATCTCCGGGCAGAAAGCCGAGACGCTCCCCTGCCTCAACAGCTGGCCGCGACAGGACCAAGCGGTCGACTTGACCATCGTTCATCATAGCCACTGCAACCGCGACGGCGAGATAAGTCTTTCCCGTTCCGGCAGGCCCGAGCGCAAAAACCAGTTCATGTTTTCTGAGCGCTTCGATATAACTCGCCTGCGTCGGAGATCTAGGCGATATGACGCGGCGCTGCGTCCGAATCTGATACTGACCATCAGACGCTGAACGTCCTGGTGCAGACGGTTTCTCAGCTTTTGCCATGCGAATAGCCGCGGCCACTTCCGCTTCGCCGACGCTAAGTCCTTGTTCCAAACGTTCAGCCAAATTTTTGATGACGCGTTCGGCCAGCTGACTGTCTTCCGCACGCCCTTCGATTGAAATGCGATTTCCCCGCACCACGACATAAACGTCGAGAGCCTGCTCGATCAAGGCCAAGTGGCGGTCATGGCTGCCGCAAATGTCAGCCAAATTGCGAGTGTTGTCGATTTCAAATGAAAGCTTATTCGGTGCGCGCCCTTTGGTTTTCTTGCGCGAGGCGTCGTTCGACTTGCCCTCGTCTCGATGATTGGAGTTAGTCAAGCGGTATTCACCTCATTCTTTGCACGGGCATCTGCTGTCGCGTATTGCGAGGGCGGAGCCGCGGTTGCGCCAACAGGTTTGAGGACCTCGCCGGCAAGGGAATTGGGGCCAGCTTTCTTAATCTTTACACTGACGATATCTCCAATGGAAAGATTTGGCGCCTTTACGTGAACGGCCTGCAAAAAAGGGCTTCGTCCGACCAGCTGTCCAGTGCGCCGGCCAGGCTTTTCAAGAAGAACCGAAAATGTCTCGCCGACACATGCGGTATTAAATGACTGCTGCTGCGTGTTCAATTCCGATTGCAATTCGGCTAGACGCGCCGCTTTGACTTGACCCTCAACTTGATCGGTCGCGCCCGCCGCAGGCGTTCCTGGCCGGGCGCTGTATTTGAAAGAGAATGCTTGGGCATAGCCAATTTCGCGAACCAACTCGAGTGTTGCAGCGAAGTCTGCGTCGCTCTCTCCAGGAAACCCAACAATAAAATCTGATGAGAGCGCCAAGTCCGACCGCGCATTTTTAATTCTTTCGACCAGCCGCCGGTAATCGTCCGCCGTATGCTGACGATTCATGCTTTTCAAAATGTCGTCGGACCCCGACTGAACCGGAAGATGAAGGAAAGGCATGAGCTGCGGGACGTCGCGGTGCGCCTCGATCAATTCGTCGTCCATGTCCTTGGGGTGGCTGGTCGTGTAGCGCAGCCGTTCAAGACCGTCGATGTCGGCCAAATGGCGCAAGAGACGTCCAAGTCCCCAAGTCTGAGAATCGGGATGGCCCGGCGCCGCGCCGTGATAGGCATTGACGTTTTGCCCAAGGAGCGTGATTTCACGAACGCCGCCGGCCACAAGCCCGCGCGCTTCCGATGCAATATTATCGACAGGCCGAGAAAATTCAGCGCCTCTCGTGTAGGGCACCACACAGAACGTGCAGAAGCGGTCACAGCCTTCTTGAATAGTCAGGAAAGCTGAAGGGGACGTGGTGCGGCGCTCTTCGGGCAAAAAGTCAAACTTGTCTTCAACGGGAAAATCCGTATCGACGACGCGCTCGCCGCGTTCGGCCGCGCGGCTCACATAGTCGGCGAGGCGGTGATAGGTCTGAGGCCCGAAGACAATGTCGACCGCAGGTTGACGGCGCATGATCTCGCGCCCCTGTGCTTGGGCCACACAGCCCGCAACCGCAATCAAAAGCTTTTCGCCGTGTTTCGCCTTTTGGTCCTTGACGATTTTGAGGCGTCCCAATTCGGAAAACACTTTCTCCGCCGCCTTTTCCCTGATGTGGCAGGTGTTGAGGATGACAAGGTCCGCATCGTCCACTTCGGAAACGGTTCGATAGCCTATAGGCCGCAAGACGTCCGCCATCCTTTCGGAATCGTAGACGTTCATTTGGCAGCCGTAAGATTTGATGAAGAGTTTTTTAGACAATGTGGCGGACCGCCCCAATGAATGCATGGCGACGCCGCCTCGCAAGGCGGTGAAGATCGTTCATCAATGTCAGTGGTTTAAAGATCACTTTGGGGCCCCTCGCCGGACCTATCCCTATATGGAGCTAGACTTGAGGTGTTCAACGGTCTCAAGCTTCCGTGTCTTTGTCCAGCGGCACAGCGTAAAGCTCCAGCCGGTGATCAACCAGCTTGAAACCTAATTCTTCCGCCACTTTTTTCTGCAGGGCCTCGATCGCCTCATTGCGAAACTCAAGAACCTTGCCGGATTGAATATCGATCAAGTGGTCGTGATGGCTTTCGCTCGCTTCTTCGTAACGCGACCTGCCGTCGCGGAAATCGAGCCGCTCGAGGATGCCCGCTTCCTCGAATAGGCGAACGGTACGATAAACTGTGGCAATACTGATCTTTGGGTCCACACCGGAGGCCCGCCGATAGAGCTCCTCAACATCAGGATGGTCATGAGCATCTGACAAAACGCGCGCAATGGTGCGCCGCTGATCCGTCATTCTCATGCCTTTTTCGACACAAATTTTTTCCAGCCGTTCCATAGTCTTTTTGCTCAGACCCTTCTGATTTCATTCGACGCGACGGCGGAAGCCCCAGCGCAATCCACTATAGGCCGACAAGGCCTCCACGATCCAATAAGGATTTTGACCGCAGGACAGCGCGGCGTCATTGCGCTAGCTCAATTGTCATAATCTGGGCGTCAATCGCCTCGCCGGCCCGATCACGGTAATACTTTGGGCGACGTCCCGCGATCGTAAAGCCCTGGCTTGCGTAAAGGCCTATGGCCTCAGCGTTGTCGTGTGCGACCTCGAGGGCAACGCGCCTGATCTCTTGAGACCTGGCATGGCCAAGTGCAGCAGAGAGGAGGCGTGCGCCGATGCCCTGGCGACGTAAATCGGGGCGGACGCCGATCGATAAGATTTCACCCTCTCCGGCGATGCACCAGGCGAGCAAAAACCCTACCGGTTGCGGGTCCGGTGCGCCGGAAGTCATGGCCACCAGTCCGAATGCCCCTGGCATCGCCATAACTTTGGCGATGTCGGAATCCGTCCATGGTTCGTCGAAACACTCGCCGTGGAGCGCTTCGATAACGCCGAAAGACGCGGACGTTACCGGCGCGATTTCAAAGCTGCTTGTCATTGGTTGGCTTTGGGCGTCGGCAACTTGGCATCCGGCGCGCGCAAATAAAGAGGCGAAGGTGGTGCAGAGTCCCCCGCCTGCGCGCGAGCCGCAAGGCGTGCCACTTGTACTGCGTTAGGTTGAGGAGCAGCACCCGCCAGCTGCACGTCGCCGCGCGCCGACAATTGATCTGCAACAAGCGCGCAGCCTGTGCCGACCAGGACAAATTTATGTCCCAACGCCAAAATTGATTGCACTGCGCGTTCAGGCCGGTCTGCCGCCGGATCGCTTAACGCCTTCATGCCAGAATCAAAAGCTTGATAGTAAACTTCGCCACGCCTTGCATCGAAAACGCTTACGATCACATTGTCCGTATGCGGTGGTTCGACGGCTGCGGCGACAGCCTCAAGAGTTGTGATCCCGATCAGACAAACAGATGTGCCCAAGACCATGGCCCGCGCGGCAGCCAAACCGACCCGCTGGCCAGTAAAGGTGCCCGGCCCGATGGTTACACCCAAGCGGTCGAAATCCGCAACCGCCAATCCTGCTTCAGCGAGCACCTCTGCGACCATATCCATGACCGTCTCGGCGTGACCTTTCACTTGCAATTCACAGCGAGACGCCAGGACTTGATCATTATCGAGGGCGGCTGCGGAACATGCCCTCATCGCGGTATCGAAGGCTAGAACTTTCAACCGTAAAACTTTGCCTTAAAGAATTTCACACGCCTCGTCGAACTCGAACCTCGGACTGCGTGGAAAAAGTCCGGCGGGATCGCCATAACCAAGCCCGCATAAAAAATTCGATTTTATCGTACCGTCGGGAAAAAACTCCTGGTCGACGCCGTTATTGTCAAAGCCGGACATTGGTCCGCAGTCCAATCCCAGTGATCGGGCCGCGACTATCAAATACGCCCCCTGCAGGCTTCCGTTTCGTAAGGCCGTATCTCGGATCAATTGCTCGCTGCTGGTAAACCAATCGCGCGCGCCCAGATTGTGAGGAAAGAGTAGTGGTAGCTTGTCGTAGAACTTGAGATCGTAACCAATAATGGCGCAAACGGGCGCGGACAGGGTTTTGTTCCTGTTGTTATCATCCACATGGGAGGCCAGGCGCTCTTTGGCTTCGCGGGATGATACAAACAAAAATCGCGCCGGCGAGCAATTGGCGCTGGTCGGCCCCATGCGTAGCAAATCATAGAGCGCGCGAATTATTGTTTCGTTCACAGGCTTGTCGGCCCACGCGTTTTGGCAGCGCGCCGCCCGAAAGATAATATCGAGCCCGTCGTCGTTGATAATGGTCATAGACCGTTGCCGCCCTCTTCGTGTCCTCTTGTCACCACGCCATCTCGCTGCCGTCATAGACGAGATAATGTCCACTTTGCGCCATGTCCGCCCGCGCGATGACATCACGCATTCCTCGCGCGCTATCAGCTGGATCGACGGTCGCCATACTGCCACCCATATCGGTGCGTGCCCAGCCGGGATGCAGCGGTATCGCTATGATGCCGCGTTTGGCGAGATCAATGGACATAGAGCGCATAATTCCGTTTACGGCCGCCTTCGATGCGCGGTAACCGTACAGTCCGCCGAAATTATTCTCAGCCATGGACGCCACTTCACTTGTCAGTGTAATGATCTTCTTTTGATCGCTTCTCGCGACATGTTCGACGAACGCCTCAGACATTTTCATCGGGGCCATGACATTCGTCCGAAATATGTCCGCCCATTCGTCGTAGTCCGATTTGCCGAACGCTTGGTCAGCCATGACGCCTTCGTCAAAATTCTTGCGCCCGATCAGCCCCGCGCAATTGATCAAAACGTCAATGGACTCACCTTCAAGCCCGCGCGCCAAGTCGTCGACGGCATTAAAGTCAGTCACATCCAAAGCATGCTCGGTGACGCGGCCCGCTGCTGCGGCCTCAATGCCGCGAAGTTCATCGGCACTGTCTGGATTTCGGCAACACGCGAAAACGCGCCAGCCGTCTTCGGCGTATTGGCGGACCAATTCAAGGCCCAACCCCCGGTTACTGCCCGTCACCAACACGCTCGCCATAGCGCTCGTCCTTCTCTTGATCACAGAAAATTGGAGTCGTGCCCGGCAGCCGGGTACGACATCCTTACTTTATAGAGAACTTATTGGGACATGCCAGCGGGTGCGCCAACGACCGACCATTACGCTGGTTCAACACGGGTAACTTCTGGAATGTAGTGCTTCAGCAGATTCTCGATGCCGGCTTGCAAAGTCATGGTCGAGCTGGGGCATCCGGCACATGAGCCGCGCATATCAAGATAGACGACGCCCGCCTCAAAGTGACGGAAGGTGATGTCGCCGCCGTCCTGCGCCACCGCAGGTCGCACGCGCGTGTCCAGGAGCTCTTTGATCTGCTCGACGACTTCTTCTTCTTCGCCCTCATAGGCTGCGTGGTTGGTATCGCCCGCCTCCTCCTCGCCCTCGCCGAGAATGGGCAAGCCCGCGGTAAAATGCTCCATGATGGCGCCGAGCACGGCAGGCTTTAGATGTTGCCATTCGCCGTCCGACTTGGTGATGCTGATAAAATCCGCGCCGAAAAAGACACGCTCGACTGCCTCGATTTCGAACAGGCGGGCGGCAAGGGGCGAACCTGTGGCCGTCTCGGCATCGGGAAAATCAATAGCGCCGCCGGGCCCTAATACGTCTTTTCCGGGCAAGAACTTGAGCGTCGCTGGATTTGGGGTCTCTTCGGTTTGGATAAACATGGGTCAGGAATCCTGTTAATGCGGCCGGTCTTGCCCGGCCCGCGCACTAAGCCATACTTGGCGATAGTTCCTCGCAAAATCAAGCAAAACAGCCACGCGGTACCAAATCATCCGCCAGCGCGCGGCCAAACACCCTGTATTCCCCAACCCTTGCCGTTTTTTTGTCGCAATCGAAGGGTTAATTATCCCTGTTATGACGCAATTTCTTGCCTTGCTCTTTGCGGCCGCCCTCATCGGACTTTGTGTCATTGTGGTCGGATGGTTTTGGCGCCATGCCGCCCGCACCCCCACCTATCGCCGCACAAAGACCTGTAAGACACGCGATAAGCATCGCGAATTTAAAGTGCTGGGCATTGCCAATCTAGAGGACCTCGAAGATTTCATAACCTTCTTGGTACGGACATTTAAACTTCGCATTATCGAAGAAGACCGGGAGCTCGACGACATGGTTTGGGTCATGGGGACCGCGAAAGATTGGATAGAAGTCTATTACGACGACCATGACGGCACGCGTTTGCGCTCGCCCAAAAAATCTAAGGGCGGTCTCTTCAGCCAATTAGAAAAAGCCTTGAAGACTTGAACACAGTCTCAGCGCTCTTGGGAACGTTACGCCAGGGCGTCGATCTCTTCGCGGGTGAGGTTGCCGGGAACGATCGTCAGTGGGATGGGCGGTGCGCCAAAGTCTTCGACAAACCCGCCGGTGGCGATCGAGCTGATGAGGGGCCCGGGGTCGCCTTTGCCAACTGCAGCCCCCAAAACCAAAATCTTGATGTTGTGGTCTTCTTTGATCAGCTCTTGAATCTGTTCACGGGTCTGTCCTTCCCGAATCACCATTTCAGGCATATGGCCACAGACCTCTACAACTTCGGCGGCAACATCATGAAGGATCCGCTCAGCCTCCTCGCGTGCTTCGTCCTGCATGACTTCTTCAACCGCTTGCCAATGTTGCAACTCGGCGGGGAGAATAACATGCAAGAGTGTGACGATACCGCCGGTATGGAGTGCGCGCCTGCTGGCAAAATAGGTTGCCACCCGGGATTCCGGGCTATCGTCAACGACGACGAGCAACTTGCGCGAGGCGTCGGGTTTCTTAGCCGTCTTTTTGACTTTGGCTGTCATGGCGAGATGCTGCCATTCTGCGTGGGCCCCAGCAAGACCGGTATTAACCCACGTCCGGCCCTACTTGAGCAGAATATTCGTGATTTCTCGCAACTGGGTGCGCGCCCGCAACAAATAAAACCCTTGCGCTGCCAAATGACTCGGCATGATTTGCGAATCCGGCGAACCGTTAACCACGACCCAAGGCTGCAACGTGGCGGCCTTGGCCAAACTGTCGAGCAGTTGATCGAATGAGCTATCCAAATCGCGATCCTTGACCAAATTGGCAAAGTCGGCACGCAATTCGCGCAGGATAATGTAGTATCCGTAGGTGCGGCCTTTAACCCCATAAAATAAATCATCGGCAACGCTATCGATACCAAATCCGCTTTGCTCAATACGGTCGTCCAGTACCGCGGATGATGATCCAATATCGAGCGCAATTCGATCGAGCGTTGCCAAAAAATTATCTGCCCGTTTATCGAAGACCGCTGTCCCGGCGGCGAGCCTTGCGTTGTACGACTTTAAAGACTCGAGCGCTTTTCGATATTGCGCTTCGGAGGAGGCAGTCGGAATGACGCTAACGGACGGGTCCCACACCCACCTGGTCCCGCTATATTGCAAAAGTCCCGACGCGTCTTGCAAGTCGGGATCGGCCTGACTTGAGCCGCGCGTCCGACCCAGCTGATCGGTCAATTCGAAACTGAACCGCGCCAGGGCCGCGATGATGCCCATTTGATAGTTGGGCATATTGTCCAAGACCGCGGCGGGCATAAAAAACGGATCGTTGGCGACCCATCCGTTGTCATTTACTTCGCGATCGATCAACGCGGCGGCAATTGCAACGGCGTGGCTTTGATTGGGTGCCAGTTCGGTGTCCGCAGAAAACGCAATACTGTCATCGATCCGATTCATCCACCACGCACCGAGCGTGTAATAGCAAACGATCAGAATCGGCAGTGCAATGCCAATGGGTTTACCCCAGCGGACAAGCGCTTTGCGGTCTAGGTCGAGAAGCCACACGCGAGCGGACGAAAACCCTCGTCGCACACCGGAACTTGCTTGGCGGATGCCCTGGGAAATTTGCATGGGCGGAGCTCTTTCAAGAATCAAAACGATTCTATAGATGGGGGCCGCGGCCCGGCAAGTAAAGAGCCGCCCTAACGCACAAAGCCAACGACGCCTTTGACTTCCTCCAGAATTGGCTGGGCAATCACGGCCGCCCGTTCCGCGCCGGAGCGCAAGATCTGATCGATAGCACCGGAATCATTCATGAGCCGCGCCATTTCCTCGCCAATGGGGGCCAGAATCGACACCGCCAAGTCCGCAAGCTCGGGCTTAAATGTGGAAAATTGTGCCCCTGCAAATCGCCGCAAGACGTCGGCCTTGGTCTCGTCATTGAGCGCCGCATAAATACCAACCAGATTATCCGCCTCCGGACGATCTTTGAGCCCCGCCTCTTCGCCTGGAAGCGAATCAGGATCCGTCTTGGCCTTGCGAATCTTTTTTGCGATGGTTTCGGCATCATCCGTCATGTTGATGCGGGAATATTCCGACTTATCGGACTTGCTCATTTTGACCGAGCCATCACGCAAGTTCATGACCCGAGTCGCCGTGCCGAGAATAAGCGGCTCGGGTAGCGGAAAAAACCCGGGCACGTTGAAGTCATTGTTGAACTTTTGCGCGATATCCCGCGACAACTCCAAATTTTGTTTTTGGTCATCGCCGACGGGCACGTGCATGGCCTTGTAGGCCAAAATGTCTGCCGCCATGAGATTGGGATAAGCGAACAGCCCGACGGACGCGTTCTCTTTGTCTTTGCCCGCCTTGTCTTTGAATTGAGTCATGCGGTTAAGCCAACCCATGCGCGCGACGCAATTGAACACCCAGGCAAGCTCCGCCTGAGCCGACACCGCGCTTTGATTGAAAATAATGCTCTTCGTGGGATCAATACCCGCGGCTAAATACGCTGCCGTCACCTCTCGGGTATTGTGCGTGAGGTCCTTAGGGTCCTGCCACACCGTGATGGCGTGAAGATCGACAACGCAATAAAGACCATCATGGATCTTTTGGAGTTCGACAAAGTTGCGAATAGCACCGAGATAGTTTCCCAAATGCAAATTGCCGGTCGGCTGCACACCGGAAAACACTAGCTCAGGTCCGGAGTATTTCTTGCTGCCTGACTCTTGTGACATCACTTGTCTCGATTCTTTGGACTCATGGTTCAAGTGCGCGCGCTTTATGGCCTTTGCCGCACAGCCGCGCAAGGCCCCGTTACGACCGGCCTAAGATCGTACGCAAGTCGGACAGGCGCGCGGCTCCGAAGACGAGCGCCAAAAGGCCGAACGATAAGAGACCACCCACAACCAACACACCAAGAATGACGATTTGTCCGACAAAGGATTGTTCCCAAACCCCTTGAGACTGCGCGCCCGCAAACCAAAGGAGGGCACCCATGGCTGCACTTGCAAGCACGATGCGCGGCAAGCGGGAACACAAGCGGGCGTCGGCCTTAAAATGTCCAAGAGATATTAGCTTACCGGCAAGCAATCCGGCATTGAGCCAGCTTGCGACCGCGGTCGCCACGGGGATGCCCAAATAGCCGATCTGAAAAAACAGAATAATGCTGAGCACAATGTTCACCAGCACGCTGATGCCCGCATAGAGCATCGGTGTCTTGGTATCTTCCCGCGCAAAAAAGCCCGGCGAAAAGACTTTAATCAAAACGAAGGCCGGCAGGCCCACCGCAAAAGCGGCTAGCGCCGCAGCTGTAGCCTCGGACGTTGCCGCATCGAAGGCGCCGCGCTCGAACAGAACCGTCACGATGATTAAGGGAATGGCGAGCAATGCGGCCGCCGCGGGAAGGGTAAGCAGCATGGAAAGCTCAAGGGCTCTATTTTGGCTATTGGAAGCCGCGTCCGCATCGCCCGCGCGCAATTGGCGTGAAATCGTCGGCAACAAGACAACACCCATGGCGACGCCGATGAGCCCAAGGGGAAGCTGATAAACCCGTTCGGAATAATAAAGATAAGACGCCGCGCCCGCTTCAAGGGTCGCAATCATCGTGCCGACCATAACGTTAATTTGCGTAATACCGCCCGCGATGGCCCCCGGTATGCCCAGACGAACAAGCCGGCGCACGTCCGGTGTGAGCCGCGGGCGGAACAATCTGAGGGACAGGCCGACACGGTGGGCGGCCCATCCCAGGACTACAAATTGCAGGATTCCCGCCCAGGCAACGCCGTAAACCACGGCGTGACCGGCGGTCGGCACATTGGGTGTCACAAATACGATGGCACTGATCACCGCCACGTTGAGGAGCGAGGGTGCGAATGCGGCGGCGGCAAACCGGCCTAGCGAATTGAGCATGCCGCTGTAGAGCGCGGTCAAAGAAATGAAAAGCAGATATGGAAACGTTATGCGCGCGAACAGTACCGTCGTTTCGAATTTCTCTGGCTCGTCGATAAATCCGGGCGCCAGGGCCATGACCAGCAACGGCATAAAGAGTTCACCTGCAATAGTAATCAGTACCAAGACAAATAGCAGAACTGCGAGGGCCTCTTGCGCAAAGCCCCGAGCGGCGGCCAGTCCGTCCGCCTCATAACGTTTGGAAAAGAGCGGCACAAACGCCGCATTAAAGGCCCCCTCGGCAAACAGTCGCCGCGACAGGTTTGGCAAGCGGAAGGCCACTACAAATGCGTCTGCTATAGGCCCCGCGCCCAAATATGACGCGATCAGAATATCGCGCACAAACCCGAGGACACGGCTGATCATCGTCATGCCGCCGACGGTCGCCGTATTCATGACGAACTTTTTGGATTGTGACGCCACGTCTGCGATAGGCCTCTTTACTCGGCCGCCTCCGCCGGGGCCGCCGTTTGGTCCGTGCTCAGCGCTTCGAACACAGTCTCTTTTATAGACTCAATAGCTGTTTCATTGGTTACTTTGAAGCCCGCACGGTCTTTAACATAGAACACATCAACGGCGCGCTCGCCATAAGTCGAAATATGAGCCGATGCGATAGTAAGTCGCAATGAACTAAGCGCCGCCGTCAACTGATAGAGCAAGCCCGGTCGGTCGCGCCCATTGATTTCGATGAGCGTATGGATGTCAGAAGCTTTATTGTCGATGAGAACTTGGGGTTCGACCGAGAAAGCTTTTTCGCGCTGGCGCAATTTCGGTTGAGAAAAGCGTTTTTCGGGCGCCAGTTTCCTGGCAATGGCATGTTCAACGACACGGCGCAATCGGTTCAATCTTGAGCGCTCCGCAAAAGGAGCGCCTTGCGCATCCTGGACAAAAAAGACATCGAGCGCTTTGCCGTCGGACGTTGTAAAGACCTTGGCGTCCATGATGGTGGCGCCGGATACCGCAAACGCGAGCGCCAGTTTGGAGAACAATCCCGGCTCATCATTGCCATAGACGACGATTTCGGTAATGGATTTGAACGGATCGGTTTGAACGTCGAGGGCGACGCCTTTGTCGTCGGCGTCGGCTTGTCTCATAGTTATCGCATGACGGTAATGGACATCTGTATCAAAGCTTAGCCAATAGGAATCGGTATGCCGTCCGAGTGCCAGGGCTCGGTGCTCCTCTGCCCAACTCCCCAGTCGTTGGCCCAGCGCGTCCTGAGCGCCCTCAACCCGCGCCTTCCGTGACGTCGCACTGCCCGGCACTTGGCCTCCTTGGAGAACGCCTTCGGCTTCATAGTAAAGGTCGCGCAAGAGCTGACCTTTCCAACCATTCCACACGCCGGGTCCCACTGCGCGGATATCTGCAACCGTCAGTACCAGGAGCAATCTCAATCGCTCCGGACTTTGCACAATATCCGTAAAGTCCTTGATCGTTTTGAGATCGGAGATGTCGCGGCTTTGGGCGAACTCACTCATGACCAGGTGATTTTCCACCAGCCATGCGACGGCTTCCGTCTCGGCGCTCGACATGCCAAGCCGCGGACACAGTTTCTTTGCAATGCGCGCGCCGACCAGTGAATGATCTTCGGGGCGGCCCTTGGCAATGTCATGAAGAAGCAATGCCATGAAGAGCACTTCCCGGCTCAAGACTTTATGCACGATCTTGTTAGAGAGCGGATGCTCTTCGGCCAGCTCACCGCGCTCGATGCGGGACAAAATTCCGATCGCCCGAATTGTATGTTCGTCCACTGTATAGTGATGATACATGTTGAATTGCATCATCGCCTCGACGCGCCCGAAATCTTGCACGAATTTTCCGAGCACGCCAGCTTCGCTCATACGCCGCAGCGCCCATTCGGGATCGCGCTCAGACGTTAGCGTCTTCAAGAAAAGCTTGTTGGCTTCCGGATTTTTTCGCAAGTACCGATCAATGAGACCTAGCGACCGCGTGGCATATTTTAGCGCATCGGGGTGGATGTCGGTTGCCTTTTGATCCGCGAGATAGAACAGACGCAGGAGATTTATTGGATCGGTTTTGTAAATGCTGGGCCCCGCTACGTTTAGCCTGCCGCCTTCGATGTAAAACCCTTCCTCCAATGGTTTCCTGCGGCCGGCAAAGCGGAACAACCGCTCGAGCCGCGGCCATTTCTTGGCCTGATTGGTTTCCAGCGCCGCACAAAAGATGCGGGTGAGAGCACCCACATCTTTCGCTACCAAAAAGTAGTGCTTCATAAAGCGCTCGACGGCAGTCTGCCCCGGACGGTCAACATAGCCCAGACGCCGGGCCATTTCCGGCTGCACATCGAACGTCAATCGCTCTTCCGACCGGCCGGTCAAAAAATGGAGGTGGCACCGCACCGACGACAGGAACGAATAGGCTTTCTGGAACGTGCGGAATTCGTTTTTTGTAAATAGGCCCGCTTTGACAAGTTCGCCCGCGTTTTCAACTTGATAAACATATTTGGCAATCCAAAACAGCGAATTGAGATCCCTAAGACCGCCCTTACCGTCCTTGATGTTTGGCTCGACTAAGTAACGCGAATCACCGGCACGGGTGTGGCGCGTAATGCGCTCTTGCAATTTGGCGTCGACGAATTCGCGCGCTGTGCCTGCTACAATCTCTTTTGCGAACCGCTCCTTGAGCTCACCGAACAAGTCTTCGTCACCGGCCAGAAAACGCTTCTCCAGGATCGACGTTCGAATGGTCATGTCCTGCTTGGAAAGTTGTAAACATTGATCGACGGACCTCGCGGCGTTACCAACTTTGAAGCCGACGTCCCACAAGAGATAGAGCATGTACTCGACGACGCTTTCGCCCCAGGCGGTCTGCTTGTAAGGCATCAGAAACAGAAGATCGACATCCGATTGCGGAGCCAAGTGGCCGCGCCCGTACCCGCCGACGGCGATGACGCTCAAGCGCTCGGCCTCCGTCGGGTTCTGTGTCGGATAAATGTGTCCGGTCGTGACGTCATAGAGGTTTTGAATGAGCACGTCGGCCCGCTGGCATAAAAGCTTTGCCACTTGATAACCTTGCGCGCCGGATGTCAGCCTCTCTTCAGCAGCTTCAAGCGACTCTGTTTGCCAGGCACGCAAGCGCTCGAGCAGCGATTGTTTGCGCGCGCCGTCGCTGAGTTCTGCGTCAGCAGCAATCGAAGTCAGATCCGCCTCAAGCGCGTCGGCGGCGGCTTGATCCCTACGCTTGCCCGGTTTTGGTTTCATGAATTCGGCCCTTGGCGCACCCGCATGCGATGTGGCCGGCGCGGCGCTCCGCGACACTCATAGCAGGTTCGCCCTTTAATGACGACAATAGGCACTTGAATCGGGCGATTTGGCGGCAGTGCATTCAATTCTATTGAGCGGCGCGCGTGTCCTCCGGCGCCGTTGGATTGGTGAACACGACGCGTTGATAGAACAGCCCAACGCCAACAAGCGCCAATCCCAGACCGAAAAATGACAAGGCCCGGTACAATCCCTCAAGGGCCGACATATCGAACAGAAATACTTTGCCGATCGTCAGTGCAAGGATCACGAGTGAAGCGTAACGCAAAGCCGACATTTTCGTCCACATACCAAGTCCAAGCAACGCGAACGCATAGAGCAGCCAAACGGCAGAGTAGGCGTACAGTTCGCCGTCCGACACGGCACCAAAAGTCAAATCGGGTCCGCGGAACGCGCGGCGCACTTCAAGAGAAACATTCACGAAAGTCAGCAGCAGCGCCAAGGCGCCGCAGAACTTTGCGAGAGCCTCACGCCCACGAGGCCATGCCACCGCTGCGTAAAGCGCGAGCAAGACGCCGGGTACGCCGTAGGCCAAGAGCAAAACATTAAAGACCGGTAGCGTTCCGACCGAATCGCCATCGAAAATGGGATTGAGGAACAGCAAGTGCAGGATCAAGATCTGCAACAATGCCACAACTAACAAAACGCTTCGCACGACGCTCAATAAAGTGCGGCCCGGTTCAGGATTGCGCCAGAAGGAGAAAACGGAAATTGCCAACCACGCACTTGTGTGCAGGCTAACTTCGAACAGGTTGAAATAGTCGGCGTCCAGCGACCCATTGTTCACCCAATGACGGATCTGCATTGAAATGAGCACAACCGTGAATGTAAACGCCCCGCCCTCGAGGGCCTGGACTGTCATGTCTTTCTTATCGCGGCCAAAGATGCGCGCAGCCCCCCAGAAGGCGAGCGCCGGCAGGCCATAGCCATAGAGCGTCCAATTAAAGAACGGCGTTGCCGAGATCGGGTACGCAAAGATGTTCCAATTGACAAGCAAGCGGCCCAACACGATGAGACTGATGATGAGCGCCAGCACGCGCAACGCCCGCTCGCTGTACTTTGTATAGATCCACGCAATGGCGGGGAGCTGCGCGGCGAGCGCCACTGTGAGCCATGCCTGACGCAAAGTCATGGTCATAGCGAGGGTGGTGAACGCCACGATGGTCACCGCATAGGCCACAAGCGCCGTCGGATAGCCCCAAGTGCGCATGCGGTCCGCGGCAACGAGTGCGGCCAGTGCGAGACCGCTCGAAGCCAGCCCCCATACAAGACTTTGGTCATAACCGGTGACCCGATAGTAAGAGATGACCAACGCCGCGACGGCTCCAGTGCCCGACAGCGCCGCCCAATAGCCCGGTCGCGCGGATGAGCGAACCGCAAAAAAACCTGCCAGACTGTAGAGCGCGCCCAATAACACGCAGAGCCAGATAAACGTCGATATGTTCGCGCCCAAAACCATGCTGGCGCCAAGTTCTTCCGCAAGGTCATGTGAATATATGGCGCGCACGGACGGGTCCGGTTGTAACCAGAGCAAGACCAGCCCTGCGAGCACGGCGCTTGCCACCGGCAACAGGTAGAGCCGCTCGTAATACCGTCCGGCGCCGAGGTAGCCCATCGACAGCAGCACAGTCAGAAATACCGACTGCGGGCCAAAGTTGAGCTCTGCAAATAGCGCGAGCGCCACCAAAGCGACCGCCGCCCCGGCTGCAAGTACAACGTACGTCTCTGTTGAGGTGGCCTTTGCAACGCTTTCGTCAGTGGTCTGAATAAGTGTCTTGGCGGCATCCGGCGCGAAACCTATCACGAGACCCATTGTGGCCAATAGGTAGACGATCAACATCGTGGTGTCAGACGTCTCGAAAGGCCCGATAATCCAGATCAAGGGCCAAATCATCGCCGCCGCGATGGTCCACGCAGCAAGCCAGGGCCAGTTACGATATCGGAAAGCCGCCATGGACGCCGCTGTGACAAAGAGAAGATAAGTAAACAAGGTGATCGCGGAGGGTTCCTCGGTCGAGACGAGCGCCGGCGCGACAAAGGCACCGAGGAGTCCGAGCGCTCCGATGAGCGGGCCTTGCAGCAGCGACAGGCCGAGCCCCGCCAAAGCGATGAGCGCCAGCATCACGAAGGCGACCGTGGGCGAAATTAGGCCATATAATCCGTAGGCGGCATAAATCGCCGCAAAGTTTGTGGCCAAGCCCGCGGCCGAAAGCGCCGGCGGGACATAATCCGGCTGGAGTTGTGCAATGGCTTTTTGCAACGGCTGGCGGCGCAACCATTCCCCCGCCGCGATCAAGGCAAGGCCGGCCAAGATCGCCAACGTGACGCGGGCTCCCGGACCCAAGAGACCTTGTTCTATGGAATAGCGCACGAGGAAAACGCCGCCGAGCGCAAGCGCAATGCCGCCGACCCAAACGAACCAACGTGAGGTCAGACTTTCTTCTAAAGATTGTTTCGGCCGGGCAAGCGGTGCGGCGGGAGCGGGCTTGAGAACCTCTTCGGGAAACGCCGAAGGCGGCGGCGCAGGTTCGGCCAGCGGCGGTTCAGTCTCGTCGGGCGTCTCGCTCGCAGGCTGATCCGATTCGCGCGGGCCAAAGTCGGCCGGCTCTAACGTGGCAACGTCCTCGAGGGATGCGTCGGCCTCCGGTTCGGCGGGCGCCGCAACGGAGCCGGCTCTTAGGGCCGCGGCCAGCTTATCGAGCCGGATTTCGGTACTGCGCCGATACGCTTCGAATTCCTGCGTCAGCTTATTTGAGCGATAGAAGGCGACGACGCCGGCGATAAGCGCAATCAGTAAGAACCATTCGTTCATAGCAGTCGGCCTGCCGCCAATCCTGGTGCGTGCACAGCTCAATTCAGCAATTGGGCCGAATCAAGGCGCGTTACGCGCCCTTCAGTAATGACCGCAATTTGTAAACGAAATCCAAAGCCTCGCGGGGGCTGAGGTCGTCCGGCTGAAGGGTTGCCAAGGCCGCCTCGACTTGACTTGGTTCGGGTGGCGGCGCCTGGTCTTTGGAGCTGGCCGAAAACAGCGGCAAATCGTCGATCATCGACGTCGGGCCGCGAGCCTCACGGTCTTCTTCAAGGAAGCTCAAGACTTCTCCCGCCCGATCGATCACCTCGTCGGGCAGCCCGGCGAGTTTCGCGACTTGAATGCCGTAGGAGCGGTCGGCGACCCCGGCGACCACTTCATGCAAAAACACGACATCGCCCTTCCACTCGCGCACTTTCATAGTGACGTTGGCCAAACTGCCGAGCTTGTGAGCAAGCGCGGTGAGCTCGTGATAGTGCGTTGCAAACAGCGCGCGGCACGCGTTGGTCTCGTGCAATCGCTCCACGCATGCCCAGGCAATCGACAGTCCGTCGAAGGTTGCCGTGCCGCGTCCGACTTCGTCCAAGATCACAAGCGAGCGGGACGTTGCCTGATTGAGGATGGCGGCGGTTTCGACCATTTCCACCATGAAGGTCGAGCGGCCCCGCGCCAAATCGTCCGCCGCGCCAACCCGGCTAAACAATCGATCGACCATGCCGATGCGCGCCTCGACCGCAGGCACGTAAGAGCCCATCTGCGCCAGAATGACGATGAGCGCATTCTGTCTGAGGAAGGTCGATTTGCCCGCCATGTTGGGGCCGGTCACAAGCCAGATGCGCGCGGCGTCTTTGGCCCCGCCCAGGGAACAATGGTTGGCGACAAAAGGCGTGTCGCCCTGACGCCCCAATATGTCCTCCACAACAACGTGCCGGCCTTCTTTGATGTCGAGCCGGTTGCCCGTCTCCAGCACCGGCCGTGTGTAACGCCGGCTGATGGCGGCTTCAGCCAACCCTGCCGCCACGTCAATTTCGGCGAGCGCCTCGGCCGCACGCGAAACCTCCGTAACCTGATCAATGACCAGATCCGAAAGTTTTTCGAACAAGCGTTGCTCCAGCGCTAAGGCTTGGTCGCGGGCGCGCGAGATTTTGCTGTCGAGCTTGCTGAGCTCGACCGTGGTAAAGCGGCCCGCATTGGCCAATGTTTGACGATGAATAAACGTTTCCGCCAGCGGTTGAGCGAGCATTTTATCCGTATGCTGAGCGGTAACTTCGATGAAATAACCCAACACATTGTTGTGGCGAACCTTGAGGCTCTTGATGCTCGTCACTTCGGCATATTGTGCCTGAAGCGAAGCCATAACTTGGCGGCTGTCGTCGCGCAAGCGCCTTGTCTCATCGAGCCCTTGGTCGAAGCCCGCCGCAACAAATCCGCCGTCCCGCGCCAACAGCGGTAAGTCCAGCGCCAGCGCCCGGGTGAGCTCGCCGACAAGGTCCCCGTGCTCTCCTAAACTTTCAGCGGCTTCAGCAAGTGCGGTAGGCAGACCATCGCGAGCGCTCGGCGCGCGGTCCAGCAAACTTCGCACCTCTCGGGCTGCACTTAATCCGTCGCGAATGGCCGCCAAGTCGCGCGGGCCGCCGCGCCTCAAATGCAGTCGCGACAGCGCGCGGGCCACATCCGGGCATTGCTTGAGCTCCTTGCGCACATCTTCGGCTTGGCTGCAATCGTCAACAAAGTAGGCGACCGCGTCGAGCCGCCGATCGATGCTATCGACATCCGTCAGGGGGCTGATCAATCTCTGCTGTAATGCCCGCGCGCCCGCGCCCGTCACCGCCTCGTCGATGACGGAAAGCACGCTGCCCTTTGCTTCACCGCCGAGAGTACGAACCAATTCGAGATTGCGCCGCGTCGCCGCGTCCATGACAAGAACGGCGCCGCGGATTTCGCGTTTCGGCGGTTTTAACGCCGGCATGTGGCCCACTTGCGTAAGCTCAATGTAAGACACAAGCGCGCCGCATGCGGCAATCTCTGCACGGGCGAACAGACCGAAGCCTTCGAGGGCGCTCACGCCAAACACCACCTTGAGGCGGTCTCCGCCGCTATCACTGTCAAATTGACCGCGGGCGAGCACGGTCACTTTGCCCGCCAGCTCGTCCACCAATCCGGACAGCGCGTCATCGGCGAGGAGCGGCTCCGGCAGGAGAACTTCGCCCGGATCGAGCCGCGCCAGTTCGGCGGGAAGATCAGATTTCTCTACTTCAACTACATAAAAATCGCCGGTCGACATGTCGAGCCAGGCCAGCGCCAACTCGGCCCCGCCGCCAGCCATGCCAACGGCAGCCAAGTAATTGTGCCGGCGCGCATCCAAGAGCGTGTCTTCGGTAATGGTGCCAGGTGTCACCAAACGGGTAACCTCCCGGCGCACGACCGCTTTGGAGCCGCGCTTTTTTGCTTCTTTGGGGTCCTCCGTCTGCTCGCAAATGGCGACCTTGAAGCCCTTGCGAATAAGCTTTTGCAAATAGGCTTCCGAGGAATGGACCGGCACGCCGCACATGGGAATGTCGTCGCCCAAGTGCTTACCACGTTTGGTCAGTGCAATATCGAGGGCGGCCGACGCCTTGACCGCATCTTCGAAGAACAGCTCGTAAAAGTCGCCCATCCGGTAGAACAAAAGGACATCGGGATGTTGCTCTTTGATCCCAAGATATTGCGCCATCATGGGCGTTACAGTGACGGTCACCGCAGGTTTCTGGGCGTCGGTAGAATTTTCGTCTGGAGGGATGACGGCAGGCTCGCTCATGGGCCGAACCCTATCAGAACGCGAAAAAAATTCGAGCCCGAACGAGGCATGAGCGCAGCGTGACGCCAGACCGGACGTTGCGGTCCCTTATAAAATTGATTGGTGTACGGATGAAAAAACAGTGCTAGCCCGACGAGCCACGCGCCTCAACTGGCTGATCTGCGGCTTCGATTTTGGGGCCCCGCGCCATAAGGAACATGGTGAGCGCGATAGCCGGCAGACCCAGAGCAGCCGCGTAAATGAAAAATGACACATAGCCGGAGCTGTCAACAACGATCCCTGAAAAGCCGCCGAGGAATTTGCCCGGCAATGTAAAAAGTGAGCTAAACAGCGCGTATTGTGTCGCCGTGTAGGCGGTGTTGGTGAGGCTCGAGAGATACGCAATAAAGACCGTGCCCGCCAATCCGCCGCTGAAATTGTCCGCACTGATGGTCATCATGAGAAATCTGATATCGGCACCCACAACGGCAAGCAGCGCAAAAAGAAGATTGGTTGACGCTACAAGCACTGCGCCGAGCAAAAGCGGGCGCATTATGCCGTACTTCGCGACCAGGAATCCGCCAGCAATCGCCCCGATCATGCTCATGACGACGCCGTAGAGCTTTGTCACGCTGGCGATTTGGGAAAGCGAAAATCCGATATCGATGTAAAACGGATTTGCCATTATGCCCATGGTGATATCGCTGATGCGGTAAACGGCGATAAAAAGGAGAATAACGATACCCATTGGGCCCATGCGCGCGAAAAAATCGACAAACGGGCTGACAACCGCTCCGGAAAACCAGGCCAGTACTCCTTCCGCTTGACCGCCTGTGACTTGCCTCGCCAACTTTTCTTCCCGTTCATTGGCGGCTTCATCACGCGGCGGCGTTGGTTCTCGGATTACGAGAACCGTAAACATGCCGACCAACACCAATGCCGCCATGGTCGTGTATGCGGCAGACCACGAATTGTAGTCGGCAACAAAAAGGGCGCCGGCACCGGCTGCGATTAGGGCAAGCCGGTAGCCCAACTGATAGGTCGCCGCCATCGCGCCTTGTTTGTCTCTTTCAACCGCTTCAATACGGTAGGCGTCGATCGAAATATCTTGAGTCGCCGAAGAGAACGCAACCAAGAGAGCGAACAACGCCACTTGTCTCAATTCCACCGCGGGATCTGTGAACGCAATGCCCAACAGGCCAATCGCAATGCCGGTTTGTGCGAGCAGCATCCAGCTGCGGCGGCGCCCAAGCGCGGCTGTCAGAAAAGGCAAGTGCAAACGATCGACGAACGGTGCCCAAAAAACTTTGATGGAATAGGTGATGCCTACCCAGCTGAAAAAGCCAATGGTCGTACGGGCCACTTCGGCTTCACGCAACCAAGCGGACAAGGTTGAGAAAACCAAAAGAAAGGGCAACCCCGCAGAGAAGCCCAGGAACAGCATGACGATGACGCGGGGATGACGATAGACGCTGAGCGCGTCGGTCCAACTTTTTGATTCGCCTTGACCGGCTAGTTCCGCCACGCGCGTCTCCTGAAAGCCCGCCCCAACGCGTTACGATACCTTGGCGGCCGGGCGGTCGTTTGTCCAGCGGTTGATCACATCGTAAAGCGCGTGAGGGTCGACCGGTTTGGTGACGAAATCATTCATGCCGGCGTCGAGGCATCGCTTGCGGTCTTCCTCCATGGCGTTGGCGGTCAGGCCAATGATGGGAATGTCCGCCGCTTCGTCCTCACGCCGCCTTATGCGCGCCGTTGCTTCCAGCCCGTCCAGTTCCGGCATGCGCATATCCATCAAAACAACGTCATAAGGCGCCTGATCGAGCGCTTCCAAAACTTCGCGCCCGTTGCTCACGTGATCAATGCGATGACCGGCCTTGTTCAATTGCGCGATGGCAAGAATAGCGTTGATCTGATTGTCCTCGGCGAGAAGCACGCGCAGGCGCCGGCCGCTCGCACCCATGCGCAAGACGGCGCGCTCCTGTTCGGCAACCTCCTTCTCGGATTCGATGACGTCTTCCGAAGGGGCAATACCATGGATCGTCTGCAGCCGCGCAAACAGGGAGTCTTGCCGCACGGGCTTGATCAAATAGCCGTCAAAGCCAAGCTTTAAAAGCCGATCGAGCTGGGCGCGATCTTTGGGCGCTAAGAGCAGCATAGTTTTTAATCCGTAGTCGGAGAATTTTTCCGATACGAGTGACAAAAACTCTGCGGCCGTCATGTCCGCAATCGAGAGATCGAAAATGAGCGTCGTGTAGGGCCCGCGCGAGGCTTGCATAATGTCGATGGCGCCGCGACCCGACGACACATTTGTGACTTCCGCCCCCGGCGCCACGAGTTGTGCCGACATGACTTCTGCCGTGATGGCCGATGGGGTGATAAGAAGAACGCGCAAACCGAACAATTCTCCCGCCGTCAGCACCCGGCGGTCGTCGGCCTGCCGCGTTAATTTCGCCGTGAACCAAAACGTGCTGCCGTGATTTTCGCCACTGTCGACTCCAATTGCGCCGCCAAAGGCCTCAGCGATCTTTTTGCAGATGACAAGCCCAAGCCCAGTGCCCTCATACTTGTGCGAGTGAGAGGAATCGGCTTGCGCAAACTCGTCGAAGATCGTGTCCTGTTTGCCTGCGGGCACACCAATACCCGTATCCTTCACTTCAAAGCGCAATATCGTCGCGGCGGCACTCGTCTGTTCGGTTCCCACTTTAATTGTTACGCCGCCCTCTTCAGTAAACTTGACGGCGTTGTTGGCGAGATTGAGCAAGACTTGACGCAAGCGCGATTCATCGCCGTGTAGCAAGATCGGAGTGCCGGGTTCAATAAAGAAACCAATGTCGATGCCTTTGTCGAAAGCGCGCTGCGCGAGCAGCTCGGTCACGCTTTGCACCATGTGCGACAAGTCGAACTCGAGTTCTTCAAGTTCAATTTTTCCGGCCTCAATTTTTGAATAATCCAAAATATCGTTGATGAGGCTGAGAAGCGCCTCGCCCGACTCGCGCACCGACCTGGCATAGGTTTCTTGTTCCGCCGTGAGTTTGGTGTCGAGCAACAGGCCTGCCATGCCCAAGATGCCGTTCATCGGTGTACGGATTTCATGGCTCATAGTTGCGAGGAAAAGCGATTTGGCCCGGCTCGCTTCTTCAGCGCTGTCACGGGTGAGCATGAGGGATTCTTCGATCAGCCGGCGGTCGGTGATGTCCCGACCGACCGCCTGAATGCCGCCCTCGGGCCCAAGCTTTGCGACACGCCAGTGGAACCAGCGTGCGCCCTCTTCGGTTTCAAGGCGCGAGTCAAAATCGGCGGCGTCCGGCCAGGCCCGGCCTGCAGCGCCGCGGTCTTCCAGACAGAAAGGACGGCCCGCCCAGTCATCAAGCGTGCCACCGAAGGCCCGGCAAAAGGCATCATTAACGAATGTCAGGTGGCCGGCGGCGTCAAGGCGCACGATCAGATCGCCGCACGCCGTCAGCACTTCCCGATAAATCGCCTCGTCGACCATGGCCCAATACTCAAACGCTACAAAACACCGCTCTTGCGGCCCCGTCAGTGTGCCTGAACGACCCTAAAAAACGCTTACGGCGGGCGCACACGTCAGGGGCCAAACTGGTGTTGCAGGTCTGCTCATGTTTGTGGTCAGCGAGGATGTCGCCAAAAAAACAGGTGACGCCCAATGACGCCATCTAGGCGGCCGAGACCGCCTTCGCGGCTCTCGAAAAAAGCAGGGCAACAGATTCAACCTGTCGGGCTAAAGCCGGACGCCGGACGCCCGCTGCCTTGCGCGATGGGCGGCTGCCTTGGCCCGGTTGCCGCAGACCGCCATGCTGCACCACCGGCGGCTATGATTTTGACTAATGTCATGAAACCACATGGCGCATGTCGGGCCTTCACAGTTTTTGACGTAGCGAAAATCGGCCGTGCAGACGAAGTCACCCAAGGCTTGGGCGAGGGGAAGCAACAGCGACTCTGGGGACCGCCAGCGGCGTTCTTGCCGCCACCGCAGGTTCGAGCCGTGCGATGCCTCGGCCCGACCCGGACGAGGTCGTGATTCTAGCTGCTGAAAGCCACTATCCTTGGCAAGCGCGCGATTGAGCGGCCCCAATTGGCCGATCGCGGATGCTTGAATCGGCCGGCCTGCGTGGGCTCTCACGAAGGCGCGGAACCACTGGCGCATATCTCGCGCCTCAGCCGCGACCCCGTCAAGCTCGGCTTGCGTTGCTTTCTCTCGGAATTGCGCAGCGAGGACTGCGGGGATCAAGCCCGCCAGCACCAGCCATACAAGCAAGTCGTGGCCATCGATGATCCAGTCGATCTTGCTGCCTTTTGGTGCGGCGCTGCTGTTGAGGAAGTCCAGCGCCGGATCTTCCGCGATGAAGCGAGGGGCGGGGCGTTCGGGTTCAGTGGTAATCGGCCGTTCCTTTTACCCGCCGTTCATTTTCCGGCGCTATGTCATAAGAGTAACCTTCATAATACTATATAACCAGTTACTTTTCTTATAGTAACCTACTAATAGTAATATGAGTGGTTACTAAATTTAGCTAATAATTCACCAAGGAAAACGAAAGATGAATGAGATCGGCCTGATAACAGAGCGTCTGCCGGCTCTGGCCGTGACATCGCCGCAACCCGCGCGCCCGCGAAAGTGACCAAGAGATCAGAATTTTTGATAGCTCAGGCCATGGCCGTTCAAGAGCATGTCCTCGCTAGCATCGCGCTTGAAGAGGAGCGGCGGGAAGACACGGGCCAGAAGGCTCGATCTAGACAAGAGATCGCTACTCCGCGGCAGCCAACTGGGCCCCTGGCGCGCGCCGATAGGCCAGGGCCTCGGCGATGTGGACCCGGCCGACGCCGTCGCGGGCATCGAGATCAGCGAGCGTCCGCGCCACCCGCAACACACGGTGATAGCCCCTGGCGCTGAGGCGCAGGGTCTCGGCGGCCTGGGCGAGGAGGGCGGCACCGGCCTCATCGGGGCGGGCGACAGTTTCAAGCCGCGCCGTCGGCACATGTGCGTTCGTTGATGAACCTGTTTGCTGATCTTCCGTGTACCGATCAATTTGCGCGGCACGAGCGCGCGCAACGCGGCCGGCGGCCTCGGCGGTGCCCTCCGTCGCCGGTGGCAGTGCCAAGTCGGTGGCACTGACCGCGGGCACGTCCAAGCGAATGTCGATGCGATCTAAGAGCGGCCCCGATAGCCGTGCCTGATATTCGAGTGTGCAATGGGCGCCGCGACGGCACGCCCGGCCGAGCTCGTGGGCCAGGCCGCAGCGGCAAGGGTTCATGGCGGCAATCAATTGAAAACGCGCCGGAAACGTGACATGGGCATTGGCGCGCGCGCCGCTGACCTCACCCATTTCCAAGGGCTGGCGCAAAGAGTCCAGCACTGGCCTGGTAAATTCGGGCAGTTCATCGAGAAACAGTACGCCCAAATGGGCGAGCGAGATTTCGCCGGGCTTGATCCGGATCCCGCCGCCGACCATGGCAGCCATGCTGGCTGAATGATGAGGCGCGCGGTAGGGCCGATCCTGGCCGATGCGGCCTTTATCAATGAGCCCGGCAAGGCTGTGAACCATGCTCACATCGAGCATCTCCTCGGCCGCCAGCGGCGGCAAGAGGCCAGGCAGACGTTCCGCCATCATGGATTTGCCGGCTCCCGGCGGGCCGACCATGAGCAGATTGTGGCCCCCGGCGGCCGCCACTTCGTGGGCGCGTTTGGCCGTTTCCTGACCGCGCACGTCTTTCAAATCGGGAACTGTGCGCCGCGCCAAGGGCGCGCCCGGCTGGGGCGGGCTTAAGATCTGTGTGCCTTTGAAGTGATTCACCAGGCTGATGAGGCTGTGGGGAGCAAGGACATCCTTGTTGCCGGCCCACGCCGCTTCAGGCCCTGAGTCCTTTGGGCAAATAAGACCGCGATCTGCGGCATGCGCCGCGATGGCAGCGGGTAATGCGCCCGCAACCGAGCTGATTTCTCCATCGAGGGCCAATTCGCCGATCGCAGAATAACGAGCAAGGCTGTCTGCGGGCAGCACATCGAGGGCCACCAACAAGCCGATGGCAATGGCTAGGTCATAGTGGCTGCCTTCTTTAGGCAGATCCGCAGGGGCCAAATTGACCGTAATCCGCTTCGCCGGCAGTCCGAGACCGATCGCCGAGAGCGCCGCGCGGACCCTTTCCCGGCTTTCCGCGACGGCTTTATCGCCTAACCCCACGATCAAAAAACCGGGTACGCCTGAACAGATCTGGACCTGGACATCGACCTCGCGGGCGTTGATGCCTTCAAAGGCGAGCGTGTAGACATGGGCGACCATGGATTACCCCTCCGTGAGAGGCACAAACATACCTAACGATGAGAACATCGACAAGAACAATAAGAGAACAAACGTCGAACTCCGTGCCGCGCATCACCGCCGTACTTCTATTGCATCCCAGATGAGCCCGGCAATATCCGTCCCATCGAATCGGCTAACCTCTTGAATGCCGGTCGGCGAGGTGACATTAATTTCGGTCAAATAATCGCCGATGACGTCGATGCCGACGAAAATAAGACCCCTTGCTTTCAGCTCCGGCCCGATCACAGCGCAAATCTCTTCCTCACGCTTAGTCAACTGACTTTGCTCCGCCCGGCCCCCCACATGCATGTTCGAGCGCGCATCGCCCTCGGGCGGGACCCGGTTGATCGCCCCGACAGGCCCACCATCGACCAAAATGATGCGCTTATCGCCCTGACGCACCTCCGAGAGGTAGGCCTGGGCCACAATTGGCTCACGGTAGAGCTCAGTGAATACTTCCAAGAGGGCATTTAAATTTTCATCCCCCGGGGTCACACGAAAAACAGCCGCGCCCCCGTTGCCATAAAGGGGCTTCAAAATGATGTCCTTGTGGGCCGCCCGGAAGACCTTGATTTCCTCGGCGTCGCTCGAGATCAAGGTCGGCGGCATCAGCCCCTCGAACCTTGTGACAAATAACTTCTCCGGCGCGTTGCGCACCTCGGCCGGGTCATTGACCACCAAGGTGTTCGGGTGAATGTGCTCGAGCAAATGGGTCGCCGTGATGTAACTCATATCGAAGGGCGGATCTTGACGCATCAGTACGATGTCCTGCCCGCTGAGGTCGATGACTTCCTCCGTACCAAGATTAAAATGATTGCCAACCTCACGGCGCACCGTAAGAGAGCGCGCACGCGCGATGATACGCCCTTCACTCATGCTGAGATGATGGGGCAGGAAATAGCAAAGATTGTGACCGCGAGATTGCGCTTCCAGAGCAAGGGCAAAGGTCGAGTCCCCCTCGATGTCGATCCGCTCGATGGGATCCATCAAAATCGCAACTTTGAGAGTCATGTTTGTGTGGTCCTGGCCGTCTTACGCGGCCCTAGTTGAGCTTGCGCCTCAGATCGTCGAGCGCCAGGGTGGCGTCATGTTTAAGGGCTTGTCCAGGACTTTTCGACAGACAGTTCTTCAGTGCCTGAATGGCGGCAGCGAGTTTTCCCGCTTCGGCATGGGCCTCGCCCAGTTCAAACCAAAGGTTTGGTTCGTGCGGGGCAATGAGAACCATGCGCTGGATGATATCCGCGGCTCTGTCGTATTCGCCTTGAGATTGAAGGCGATTTTTGATGTTGTTTTCCAAACGCAAAAGCACATCTCGATTGCCAATGCTTTCGATCAGCGCCGGATCCAGTTGCAGGGCTGGACCGCCGATCTGTTGAAGCAGTTCTGCCAAGTCGTGGGCTTGCAGGATGCGCCCCCCATTGAAGGGATCAAGAATGATATGCTCATCACCATTGCGCAGGCCGACGACAAAATGTCCGGGAAAACTGAGGCCGGCCAACTCCCAGCCCAAACTTTGGGCGCAATGAATATAGAGAATGCCGAGTGCGACAGGCAGGCCTTTGCGGCGATCGATGACGTCAAGAAGATTGGCGTTGCGCACATCGTCATAGTTAATACGGGCGCCGGCATAGCCATACTCATCGCCTATCACACCGCTTAATGCATGAGCGCGGGCGAAGCCCGAGTGAGACCTGGCTCCCGCCAACCCCGGATCGTCGATGATGCGCGCCAACGAGCTCGTCAAGTCGTCCAGGTGGGCCATATAAGGCTCAAGAGAACAACCGGGCCGGTCGAGCGCACCCAAGAGCAATGCCGCCTCCGCCACCGGAATTTCTTCATCCCGCAAAGCGCCGATCTCTTTGAGATTGGCGAGAAGGTCCGTTTGATCAAGCTTTGGTTGAGGCATGGGCCAAGCCGTACAGGCGCGCGTAACTCTCGCGTCGCAGTATCTCGCGGCGCGGCACCTTTACGCAAGACGGATTGCGCTAAAGCTGTCCGATGGTGACCGGGGCCGGAGCAGCGATTGCCGGCGGCGGCGTTTTTAACCGGACGTGACTGACGACACGCCTGACACCGGAAACCCGGCGCACACGGTCGGTTGCCCGTTGCAATTCCTCTTGATTGCGCGCCGTGCCGAACAAGTAAACTGTGCCGTTGACCGTCTCCACGCCATAATTGAGGTTTTTCACGCCCTTCTGGAACATCAAAGCAGTGCGCACCCGCGTGGACAGCCACGTGTCACCGGGAATCCGCTTAATTTCGGAGCTGCCGTTGACCTCGATCTCATTGACCACCGTTTCCACGTGAGGCGTCGACCAGGCGATCTTGGCGGCCTTCACTCGATCTTCGGCATAAGGCACGTTACCGGTTAACAGCACATGGCCTTCATTAACCGCGACGTTGACTTGATTAAGACCACCGCCTTCGCGCAACAATTCCGATTTGATTTCGCCGTCGGTGGCAATGTCGTCAATGCCTTCACCGATCGAGCGATCTTGTGCGACCAACGCGCCAGTACCGGCCACACCAACCACGGCCGCCGCAACACAACCAGACATGGAAAAAGCCGCCCCTAGCAAACCAACCGCCAGGACCAGCCGAGAGGAGAGCCAACGGCCCCCCGTTACCGCATTAAAGAACATAGTGGACCTCTCACTAAGACAGAGCAAACCGAATCATATGGACTTTACCATATAAATTCCAGTCCCTTACCATGCGTTCTTAATGTGTATCGGTAATTTCCACGGCGAAACGGCCAAAACGTCGAAGCGCTGGTCGGCGCCCTCCCATTCCGGGTGCTGGGCGATAAAAAGCCCGGCCGCGCGCCTAATCCGGTCCATCTGAGCAGATCCGATCGCGCCAAGAGCCTCGTCTGCGCTGGCGCGAAACTTCACTTCGACAAAAATAATCAGCCGTTTCCTCGCGGCGATGAGGTCTATCTCTCCTACCGGCGTCCGAAATCGGCGCGCCAACAGGCGAAAGCCCTTGGCCTGGAGCATCAGGGCACAAAACCGCTCGGCCCAGAGTCCCCGTTGAACCGCTTCCTGGCGCGCTTTGCGGGCTCTGCCGCCTCGTCCCTTCACAACTCGCGCTCTTTTTTCAAGGCAAGGAGCACCGAATAGACCGCGCGCCGCGGCAGTTTGAGTTCGCCGGAAAGGGCCGCCGCCGCCGCCTTTGTGGGCAATTCCGCGACGGACCCCGCAGTGCTGCGCACAAGGGCGTCGATCTCTTCGGGCGAACGGACAGCCTTTTCGGGCGGCCCGGCCAAAATGACGATCTCGCCCTTGGGCATCGGCGCGCTGGCGTAATAGGCAGCAAGAACCGACAAATCCGCGCGGCGCAGCTCCTCGAATTTTTTGGTAAGTTCCCGCGCAATAACTCCGGGCCGCGGACCCAAGGCGTCAGCCATATCCGAAAGGCTTTTTGCTAACCTGCTGGGCGCTTCGAGAAACGCCAACGTCGCTTCAATAGGCGCCAATTCATCCAACAAGCGCCGGCGCGCGCCAACCTTGGTGGGCAGAAAACCGGCAAATAGGAAACGGTCGGTCGGCAGACCCGCGACGCTCAATGCGGCAAGAGGCGCGCTCGCGCCGGGCAAGCTCACAACAGGAATGCCGCGCTCCGCGCAGGCTCCAACTAGGCGATAGCCGGGGTCGGCAATCAAAGGCGTGCCCGCATCGCTCACCAAACAAATCCGTTCCCCTGCTTCCAACCGGGCGATGACACGGGGACGTATTTTTGCCGCATTATGATCGTGATATGCCTGAACCGGCTTCTTGATGGCGTAGGCGTCGAGCAATTTTCGTGTGACGCGCGTGTCCTCGCAAAGGATCAGATCGCAGGCGCCAAGCGCATCCAACGCTCGTAGCGTGATGTCGCGCAGATTGCCGATCGGCGTTGCGGTGACATAAAGTCCGGGGCCAAGTATACTTTGATCCGCCGCACCGCTCGCGCGCTTTAGGGAATTGTCCGCAGTCTGAGGGGATTTTTGTGATTGTCGAGATGCCATCTAGTACGTCGATCGATTGCGCCGCCGCTCAGCCCGCTGAGCGATCGGGACAAATTATGAAGCTTTTGACGCTGAGCGTCACGTTCATCCTGAGCGTGTTCATTTTAGCGGCGTGTTCTTCCGGTCCGCCGCCTTCACCAGTCATTATTACCGATCCGACCGCGCCACAGGCGACGGGTCGCGATCCCTCGCGCTGGATATCGCCTGCGCACATGCAAGGCAGTGAGCCTGTACGCGTCGCAATCTTGTTGCCCATGGGAGCAGAATCTAACGAAGTTCGAGACCTCGCCCAGTCACTGCTTGAGGCGGCGCAGCTTGCCCTTTTCGATCAAGGCAACCAGCAGATTTTGCTCATTCCTAAAGACACGTTCGGAACGCCTGAAGGCGCCGTTGCCGCCGCACGCGACGTCATTGACCAAGGTGCAGAATTAATCTTGGGACCGCTCTTTGCACCGTCGGTCCAAGCGATTGCTCCGATCGCGCGCATGCAAGACGTCCCCATCGTCGCTTTTTCGACCGACCGTGAAGTCGCCGGAGACGGGGTCTATTTACTCAGCTTTATGCCGGAAAATGAGATCGAAACCGTGACACGCTATGCGGTGTCGCAAGGCATAATAAATTTTGCGGCCCTTATCCCTTACGGGCCCTATGGCGCTCGCGTGCAAGACGCTTTCAATCAAAGCGTGATGGAAACGGGCGGCACGGTCACCCAAGTTGAAAACTATGTCCGCGAGACTTCGGCAATGTCCGAGCCGGTCAAACGCTTGGCCAACTACAACGCGCGCCTGGCTGCAATCCAATTGGAAAAACAGCGCCTCAGCGAAAACGACGATGAAGCATCGCGCCAAGCGCTTGAGCGGCTTGAGGACGTCGAAATCTGGAGCGGCACCGACTTTCAGGCCGTGCTTATTCCCGAAGAAGGCAACCTTCTGAGAAGCTTGGCACCCTGGCTGGCATACTATGAAGTCGACCCGCGTACCGTGAAGTTTCTTGGAACGGGATTGTGGGACGATCCGGAAATCGTCCGTGAGCCCTCGCTCTTGGGCGGTTGGTTTGCAGCGCCGTCCCCCGATGCCCATCAGGCATTTACGCAAAGTTTTTTGCAGGCATACGGTCACACGCCGCCCCGCATCGCCAGCCTTGCCTATGACGCCATGATGCTGGCCGCAAGCCTGTCCAGCGGCCCCAGGGGCGCGCGCTTTGGCCGGACCGATATCACCAATCCAAACGGCTTTTTAGGGATCGACGGCCTGTTCCGGCTGTTGCCCGACGGGCGCTCGGAACGAGGCCTTGCCGTACTCGAAGTGACGCCTGATGGATTCAAAGTCATCAATGCGGCGCCCAATACATTCGAGTTCGGATCTTAAGGCGCCAAGGCTTTAATTACCGAATCAAGAACAAGACGACCGCGCGCGGTCGCTTGCACGCACCCCTCCGCGAGCCGGATCAATCCTTCGGCTACGAGGTCGTTCAGGCTTTCTTGCCCGAGAGGTGCGCCAGCAACTTGTTCGTAGCGGGCGAGCGAAATGCCTTCTTCTATCCGCAACCCCATAAGCAGCATCTCGCGCGCTTGGGCTTCGGACCCTAGGGCTTCCATGGCTTCAAGCGCGTGGCCCTGCTGCACCGCACGGGCAAGCCAGGCTTTGGGAGGGCGAACGGTCTCTGTTGCATGGCGCCGGCCGCCGACCGTGAGGCGTCCATGGGCGCCCGGACCGACGCCGATGTAATCTTGGCCGCGCCAATAGCCCAAATTGTGCCGGCATTCGACTCCGGGCACTGCATGGTTAGATACTTCGTAGGCGGACAATCCGGCCGCAGCGCACAGCTCCTGTGAACTCTCATAGAAATTTGCTAGCGCTTCATTTGGCGGCATCACAAGTGCGCCGCGCTCTTCGGCCTTGGAAAAGGCCGTGCCCGCTTCGATGGTCAGCTGATAAAGCGAAAGATGCGTTGGTTTCCACGACAAAGCTACGGCCAATTCTGCCCGCCAGTCGCTTTGTGATTGGCCAGGCCGACCATAGATCAAGTCCATCGATACAGTGTCGAAGATTTTCGCGGCAGCAGCAAAGGCTTTGCGTGCCTCATCTGCCGTATGCCAACGCCCAAGCCATTTTAGTGCGTCGTCCTCAAGGGCTTGTACTCCCAACGAAAGCCGCGTAACCCCCGCCTCGGCAAACCCTCTAAAGCGCTCGACTTCACCATGGGTTGGATTGGCCTCGAGGGAAACTTCAACATCGTCCCGCACGCGCCAAAGTGATTTCACGTGATCAATTAGTCTACGGAGACTCTCCGGGTTCAAAAGAGATGGTGTCCCACCGCCGAAGAAGATCGACTCGACCTCATGGCTTGCCGCATGAGACCGCATGTGATCGAGTTCACGAGCGAGGGCGCCCGTCCAGGCCTGCTCATCAACTTGACGCGCGCGGGCAACATTAAAATCGCAATAAGGGCATATCGCTTCGCAAAACGGCCAGTGCACATAGATGCCGAGCGGGCGCCGGTTCACTTGCTTGTAAAGCAGGCATTGACCAGCTGCCGAAACGCCCTGGCCCGATGGGACATGGCGTGTTTGGTGTCAGGTTCGATTTCGCCGAAGGTCAGTGTTTCGCCGTCGGGCACGAACATTGGATCGTAGCCGAACCCCTTGTCGCCACGCGGCGGCCAAATTAAATCGCCGTCAACCTGTCCTTCGAACGTCTCGACGTCGCCGCCAGGCCACGCAAGGCACAAGCAACAGAAAAAATGCGCCCGGCGACTAGTCGCCGACCGCTCATCAAGCTCTTGGTTCACCCGGCTCATGGCCATCATGAAATCGCGCGACGGTCCCGCCCAGCGCGCAGAATATATACCTGGCGCGTCATCTAGTGCCGTCACACAAAGACCTGAATCGTCCGCCAGCGCCGGCAAGTCGGACTGAAGGGCCGCAGCTTGCGCTTTTATTATTGCGTTTTCTGCAAATGTCGCGCCGGTTTCTTCAGGTTCAGGCAACCCAAGTTCGGCTGCCGACTTAACATTCACACCAAAGGGAACGAGCAAATCCAATATCTCGCGCACTTTGCCTTGGTTATGGCTCGCGACAACAATTGTCTCGTTGGATAATCTTCGATGTTGCGGCTTACTCATCATTCATCTGCATACGGTGCATCGCTTTACTAAATTCCGAGCGCGCGCTTTTGCATCTGTAACAATTCGCCAATGCCGTCTTTGGCAAGACCCATTAAATCTTGGAACTGGCTTTCACTAAAGGGCGTCCCTTCGGCGGTTCCTTGAATTTCCACGATCCCACCGGATCCGGTCATGACAAAATTGGCATCGGTTTCCGCTGCCGAGTCTTCTGCATAGTCGAGATCCAAAACCGGCAGACCATTATAAATGCCGCAGGAGATGGCGGCGACCTGATCGGTAAGCGGTACCGTTTCGATAAGACCTGTCTCGGCCATATGGTCCAAACACTGCTTCAGCGCGACCCAGGCCCCGGTGATCGAGGCCGTCCGCGTGCCGCCATCGGCCTGAATGACATCGCAATCAATGGTGATTTGGCGCTCACCGAGCTTTTCCGTGTCGATGACGGCCCTGAGCGAGCGGCCGATCAAGCGCTGAATTTCGAGTGTGCGGCCGGACTGCTTGCCAGCGCTGGCTTCGCGGCGCATCCGGCTGCCGGTGGAGCGGGGCAGCATGCCGTATTCGGCGGTAACCCAGCCCTGGCCGGTATTGCGCAGGAACGGCGGCACCCTATCTTCAAGGCTTGCGGTACACAAAACGTGAGTACCGCCAAAACGCGCCAAACATGAGCCTTCTGCGTGTTTGGCAAAGCCAGGTTCGAGGGAAATGGCGCGCAAAGCCGCAGGCTCTCGTCCAGATGGGCGCATTAGCTTTTCCTTGAGCGATGGAGTCTAAAAATGAACCGTTCTGTAGCCCGCGGCGAGGTCTGCGTCCAGAAACGATTTTGTGCTAGTTTCGCGCGCGCAATTGGAGAACCAAAGGGAATTTAATTGCCATGCTCGTGTCCAATGAGGGGCAAATCAGCTTGAACGATCTGGATCAGCGGTCTCGCGCCATCTTCAGGCAGATCGTTGAAACCTATTTGGATACCGGCGAACCGGTTGGCTCTCGTACGGTATCGCAAAGCAGCCAACTTACATTGTCCGCGGCAACCATCCGCAACGTCATGTCTGACCTGGAAAATATGGGTCTGTTGAACTCGCCGCACACCAGCGCCGGGCGTATTCCCACGCAGCCCGGGCTCAGGCTGTTCGTCGATGCCCTTCTTCAAGTTGGCGATCTCAGCGAGTCCGAGCGTGAAAACATCAAACAAAGATTGGCGGGCGGCGAACGCAATCTGGAAGATGTGTTGACCCAAGCGACCGCGATGCTTTCCGGTCTTTCGCAGTGCGCAGGCCTGATCGTGACGCCAAAAATTGAATCACCCTTGAAGCATGTCGAATTCGTTTCGACAGGCCCCGGCCAAGCGCTTGTTGTCATCGTCACCGAAGGCGGCGCTGTGGAAAACCGGGTCGTCACGGTGCCCCACGGCATGCCGCCCGCCGCTTTGGCCGAGGCGACAAATTTCCTGAACGCCCGGATTAGAGGGCAGACCTTGTCCGAGGTCACAGCTGGCGTTCTTGCTGAAATTGAACAAGACAAGGCGCAGCTGAATGCTCTCACCGCTAAGCTTGTCCAATCCGGCCTTGTCGACATGTCCGGCGACGACTCATCGGAGACCGCCTCATTGATTGTGCGCGGCCGCGCTAACTTGCTCGAAGACATTGAAGCGGCGGCCGATCTTGAGCGGGTGCGCATGCTATTTGACGACCTCGAGAACAAACGCGATCTCATTCAGCTTATGGAGTCCGCCAAAGCAGGCGACGGCGTTAAGATTTTCATCGGATCCGAAAACAAACTTTTTAGCCTTTCGGGTTCTTCTTTAATTGTTTCTCCTTATATGGATAGCGATCGCAAAGTAATCGGCGCGCTCGGTGTAATTGGGCCGACGCGCTTGAACTACGCGCGCGTCATCCCATTGGTCGACTACACGGCGAAGGTTGTCGGGCGGGTGGTGTCTTGATAGAGAAACGTATTATTCGGACCTGGCACCAAAAGGTGGTGACATGAGCTCAGCAGACGAACCGCAAAACAAAGGGCACAGCGCACCGCCGGAAACGCTTGATACGGAGCCGGGCCGAGCCCGAAAGCCGCAGCAACCCTCTGGCCAGGCCGGCGCGCCTCAAGGGAAACCCCAAGCTGAACCTGGACCGCCCAGCCAAGAACAGCCGCAGGGAAAGGTCGCAGCTCAAGATCTCGACCCCCCCCACGGTTTTCCGCCAAGCGACAAAGAGCCGACGATCGAAGACTTGCAAGACGAGATTTCTAGTCTCAAAGACAAGCTTCTGCGCATTGCCGCGGAATCAGAAAATGTGCGTAAGCGGGCGGAACGCGAAAAAATCGACGCTGCAAAATTCGGTATTAGCAAGTTCGCGCGCGACATGATGACTGTGGCGGACAATTTCCAGCGCGCCTTGCAAAGCGTTACCGAAGATGTGCGTCAGGCCGGCGCCACAGTTGGCAATCTGATTGCGGGCATCGAAATGACCGAGCGCGAATTGCTCACAGCATTCGAGCGCAACGGTATTGTTACACTCGATCCCGCACCGGGAGAGAAGTTCGATCCCAATTATCACCAGGCGGTAGCCGAAGTGTCCAGCCCCGGCCAACCTAACGGCACGGTCGTGCAAGTGACTCAAATCGGCTATCTGCTCGACAGAAGGTTATTGCGTCCCGCCATGGTCCTGGTTGCAAAGAATGCGGCTGACATGAGAGGTGCCGGGCCTGCCAGTGAAGAGCCGCCGGGTTCTGCCGATCCCGGCAGCAAGATCAACACGACGGCCTGAAGTAGGCGACTTCATAGGCCGAGCCTCAGCTTCCCAGACCCGTCCACTTTTTAAGTTTAGCTGAAATGCCGTGGCGCGACAGCTCACGGGCAAGCACGCCGTCATCTGTAACCCAGTTGAGCTGGAGGCTGGCCCGCGGGCCGACAAAAGAGCGGTAACCATGATACGCGTTTTCGGTGCAGCGAAACGCCACCAACGAGCCCGCGAGTGGAACAATCTCATTTGCAAAGTCATCGATGTCGTCCGGCCCCCGCAAAAGCCTGAGGCGACCAGCCGCATCGGGCCAGTCGTTATTCAGATAGACGACGGCCGTGATCAACTTGTTTTTTGAGTCGCTGTGAATACGGCCATCCTTTTTGCGCGACTGGCCGCGAAGCGTGACCATCGTGGGCCGCCCGGCGAGGTCGATATCGAATTTTTCCGAAAACGCTTGAGCGACTTTGGGGCCTTGAAGATCGGAGACAAAGTTCGCAAACGCCGGCGCACAATGTTCGCTCTCGACCGGAAAGCTGCCGCCCTGCTCAATGAGAGGAAACCCAGCAACAATATCGCCCAGCGCGTCCGCTGCGATAAAGTCCGATACAACGACGTGATCAAACGGCTCTCGCTCCAGCGGTGCGGCGGCAAAGCGCTCAAGATTTGTAGTTCTGGGCATCAAACTGGATAAATTGGGAATTGGATAAATTGGTCATGCCATTGAGACTGACGAGCTGACGCCATGGCGTACTCGACGCAGGTTGAAAAAGTTCATTATACCGGGCCTGCGGCCGGCCAGCGACGGCGAACTTCACCCGCGGCCCGGCGTGCCTCTTGAAGCGGTTCGTAGTTCCACTGGTCAAGCTCGCCGGTAAAGGCCCGGGTAATCCCAGCTTCTTCCATTGCGCGGTGAAAGCGGTCAAATTTGGATGACCCGCCTTCCAGTTTCACGACATGAACCGGGCGACCCGTTGCGGCGGCTTCGGAGATCATATTGACCGAGTCTCCCGTAACGACTACATGGTCGGCCAGCGCTAACATGCCAATGTATGGATTCTCTCCTTCTCCCTCCCAAATTTCAGCGGTTGCCTCCGCCAAGCCTTGGCGCAATAAAGCTTTGACGCCGGGACTCGTGCGACGCGACGCGGTGACCATCACGCTAGCACCGTCGCGCTGCGAAATCGCGGCGAGATCCTGCATCAATCTTTTGGCGATGGTCTCGGTTAACCTGTAAGCCCGATTGTTGCCGCCGATCAGAACCGCAATGCGTGGCCGCGGCAGATGTGCAAATCGGGTTGCAAATTTTTCCGCGGCGGCCGCCAATCGTTCAGGCGTGACGCGACCGAGCGCCCCCCTCGTTTCAAAGACGTTGTCGCCTTTGACGCCATCATGAGCCGGGGCGAGAACCAGGTCAAAATGCGCTGGGTCAACTGCGGGGTTTTGAATTTGGACCACAAACGTCGCGCCCGCAGCTTTTCGCCGAATGGCCATCGCCGGTGCAACGGATTTTCGCCCGCTCGAGATCAGGAGCGCCGGCCATGGCGCCTTGAGAACATCCGCATCCGCAGCTAGATGACCAAGCGGGTCAGGGATCAGTTGCGGCGGCAACCAGCTCCATGGCGGCCTGAAATCTATGCGTTTGACCTCGGGCTCCAGCTCCAGCTCCATCGCCTCGGCCAGCCCCAAGCATTGGACTTCCATACCGATATTCCCGTCGGTCAAGATCCAGCATGGAGGCGAAATTGGCGATTCAGCTTGGCTCATGGCCGCGGACTATCTTCGTTCGCCCCATAGTTCGCAAGCCTTGCTTTGGGCTCGGCGGTGAGAACTCCGGCAGGGGACGGACAACGCGCCTTGAATCTGCGGCAAAACCGCCCGTGGCGCCCCTGCACGCTGCATTAATCTTTTGTTTCAGGTTGCGCGGAGTGATGGCTCCACCTATATCCTGTCCACGAGCATGATTTCTTAATTCATTCTAAGTTAACTGGGGTTCGACCTGGTGCACGAAGTGACCACTGAGAATCGCCTAAGAAGAGAGAGATTGAGATGCCAAAAGTAATCGGGATCGACCTTGGCACAACCAATTCCTGCGTCGCCATTATGGACGGCAAGGCCCCTAGGGTCATTGAAAACGCCGAAGGGATGAGAACGACGCCCTCGACGGTCGCGTTTTCCGAGGATGGAGAACGTTTGATCGGCCAGCCGGCTAAACGCCAAGCGGTGACCAACCCGGAATACACTTTTTTCGCCATCAAAAGGCTGATCGGCCGGCCGTTTGACGACCCAACTACGAAAAAAGACATGGAGATGGTGCCCTATAAGATCGTCAAAGCTGACAGCGGCGACGCATGGGTCGAAGGGCGCGACGGCGAAAAGTTTTCACCGTCACAAATTTCCGCTTTTATTCTTCAAAAAATGAAGGAGACGGCTGAAGCCTATTTAGGCGAGGCCGTGAGCCAGGCCGTAATCACGGTGCCAGCGTACTTTAATGACGCCCAGCGCCAAGCGACCAAAGACGCCGGTAAAATAGCCGGTCTTGAAGTGCTGCGCATCATCAACGAGCCGACAGCGGCGTCCCTCGCCTATGGTCTAGACAAAAATGAAGGCAAAACAATTGCCGTGTTCGACCTTGGTGGCGGCACGTTCGATATTTCGATTTTGGAAATCGGCGACGGCGTCTTCGAAGTTAAATCCACCAACGGCGATACGTTTCTTGGCGGTGAAGACTTCGACATCACGATTGTCGATTATCTGGCAGACGAATTCAAAAAAGAGCAAGGCATCGATTTGCGCAGCGACCGGCTTGCCCTGCAGCGCCTGAAGGAAGCGGCGGAAAAAGCGAAGATTGAGCTTTCGTCAGCGACGCAAACAGAAATCAATTTGCCGTTTATTACGGCCGACCAGTCGGGCCCGAAACACCTGACCATGAAATTAACCCGCGCCAAACTGGAAGCGCTGGTTGACGAATTAATTCAACGCACGATCGCGCCCTGCAAAGCCGCGTTGAAAGACGCGGGCCTCAGCTCCGGCGAGATCGAAGAAATTGTGCTGGTCGGCGGCATGACCCGCATGCCCAAAGTGCAAGAGATGGTCAAAAACTTTTTCGGCAAAGAGCCTCACAAAGGCGTCAACCCCGATGAAGTTGTTGCCATGGGTGCGGCCATTCAAGCGGGCGTCTTGCAAGGCGATGTCAAAGATGTGCTGCTGCTTGACGTGACGCCCTTATCCCTCGGGATCGAAACCTTGGGCGGCGTATTTACGCGGCTGATCGACCGCAACACGACCATTCCGACAAAAAAGAGCCAAGTCTTTTCTACGGCCGAGGACAATCAGAGTGCTGTGACCATTCGCGTATTCCAAGGCGAGCGGGAGATGGCCGCGGACAACAAACTTTTGGGCCAATTCGATTTAGTGGGCATCCCACCCGCGCCGCGCGGCGTACCGCAAGTTGAAGTCACATTTGATATCGATGCCAACGGCATCGTGAATGTGTCGGCCAAAGACAAGGCAACGAGTAAAGAGCAGCAAATTCGAATTCAAGCGTCCGGCGGCCTTTCGGAAAGCGACATCGACAAGATGGTGCAAGAGGCCGAGGAACATGCGGCTGAAGACAAAGAGCGGCGCGAAGAAGTCGAGGTCAACAACCAAGCCGAAGCGCTGGTCAATGCCACGGAAAAGAACTTAGAGGAATTCGGTGACAAAGTAGGCGCCGACGACAAAAAGGCCGTCGAAGAGTCGATCAAGGATCTCAAAGCCGCCGTTGAAGAGGGCGACACCGCAAAGATCAAAGAAAAGTCCGAGGTCTTGGCCAAAGTCGCCATGAAATTGGGTGAAGCCATGTACGGTCAAAGCGGTGGCGCGCCCGGGGGCGAAGACGGCGATGCTGATAACGGCGAGGACGAAGACGTCGTTGATGCCGACTTCGAAGAAGTGGGACGACGACGGACAAGAAGCAGGCCTAATTTAGCGCCTTTCGTCAATTCACGTGGCAAGTGCTTTTGGGGTATGAAATTACGAATCAAACTCGATTCGATGCCTCGTTTCTTGCGATGCTTCTATTTACTATTCCCACTTCCATTAATCTGTAAGCTGATGATCGTCGGATAGTATGGCAAAGCGTTGTTACTATGAGGTCTTGAGCGTAGACCGTGGCGCGTCACCCGACGAGCTGAAGTCGTCATACCGTAAACTTGCCATGCTTTATCATCCGGATCGCAATCCGGACGACGAAAAGGCAGAGCATAAGTTCAAAGAAATCAATGAAGCCTATGACGTCCTAAAGGACGATCAGAAACGCGCAGCCTACGATCAATTTGGTCACGCCGCATTTGAAGGCGGCAGAGGTGGCGGCTTCGACGCGGGATTTGGCTCCTCTTTTGCCGACGTTTTCGACGATCTTTTCGGCGACTTTATGGGTGGCGGCCGCCGCCGAGGTGGCGAGCGTAATCGGGGCAACGACCTCCGATTCAATTTGGAAATATCCTTAGAAGACGCGTTCAAAGGAAAAACGACCGAAGTGCGCGTGCCGGCATCTGTTACGTGTGACGCCTGCTCGGGATTGGGCTCGGAAGGCGGCGCGCAGCCGGTTTCTTGTCCAACCTGTCAGGGCCGCGGCCGTGTCCGGTCACAGCAAGGGTTTTTTACCGTTGAGCGCGCCTGTCCGACTTGCCACGGCCAGGGCCGTATCATTAAGGATCCGTGCCGCTCGTGTGGTGGCGCGGGTCGCGTGAACAAAGAGCGCACGTTGTCGGTCAATATCCCCCAGGGCGTTGAAGAGGGCACGCGCATTCGGCTTTCCGGCGAAGGGGAGGCGGGTGTGCGCGGAGGGCCGGCCGGCGATCTCTATATCTTTTTGTCGGTCGCACCTCACGACTTGTTCCAGCGCGACGGACTGGACCTGTTTTGCCGCATTCCTATTTCAGTTCCCACAGCTGCACTTGGCGGCCAAATCGAAGTCCCGACTTTGAGCAGCGGGCGCGCGCGCGTCGCGATTCTGGCCGGTACACAATCAGGACAGCAATTCCGTTTGCGCGGCAAAGGCATGCCGGGCCTGCGTGGCCAGGGCACAGGTGATCTCTACATTCAAGCAACTGTCGAGACGCCGGTGAAACTCACGCGCAAACAAAAAGATCTCCTCAAGGAATTTGAGGATGCCAGTACTGCCAAGAACACGCCGGAATCGTCCGGCTTCTTCGCAAAAGTCAAAGACATTTGGGACGAACTCAAAGACTAGAGTTTCTGCCCTCACCGTCGGGCGCGACGGCGAACCATGATTTACCAACACCACAAGGCCTGATATATCCGCGTCCATACGATAGGAGAAGGCGCGCAATGTCCGACCTTAGAATTGCTGTAGCCGGTGGCGCAGGGCGCATGGGCCAAACATTGGTGCGCCTTGCGCAGCAGACCGGCGGATTGACGGTTGCGAGCGCAACAGAGACGACGGGCCATCCTTCGCTTGGCGATGATGTCGGCACGATTTCCAATCTTGGGTCTTTGGGGGTGAAGCTCACCGACAGCCCCGACCTCGCATTTGAACAAGCCGATGCGGTCATCGATTTCACGACACCCGCCGCGACATTGGCTCATGCCGACATAACCGCGGCGCGCAAACTTATTCATGTCATAGGAACCACGGGTCTGAGCGACGCCGACGAGCAAGCGATTGTGAAGGCAAGCACCTCTGCCACGATCATCAAAGCCGGCAACATGAGCCTGGGCGTCAATTTGTTAACCCACCTCACCAGAAAAGTGGCGGAGACCCTCGACATCAACTTTGATATCGAAATCGTTGAGATGCATCATCGACACAAAGTCGACGCACCGTCTGGTACGGCATTAATGCTCGGCGAGGCGGCCGCGGCGGGACGCGGCGTCAAGCTTAGCGATGTGGCGGAGCGGGGGCGTGACGGTTACACTGGCGAACGCGCGCCCGGTCAAATCGGACTTGCCGCGCTGCGCGGCGGTAGCGTTGTCGGCGAACACAAAGTCATATTTGCCGCCGATCACGAGCGCATCGAACTCGGCCACATTGCCGAGGACCGCGCCATATTCGCCCGCGGCGCTCTCAAGGCAGCAATCTGGGGCCGGGGCAAGCCAGCGGGACTCTATTCCATGATGGATGTTTTGGGACTTAATGCCTGACCAATATTGAGCCCGTTCGTATACGGATTGTATACCGCAACACTTCAATCGAATTTAGTTAAGACCTAGAACGGCGATGCTCCTCTTCAAGCGTGCCGGGTTTGCGCGCATGATAAATTTTGAGCGTTATAGCAAGTGCAATGACCCAAAACAGTATGAGTGCAAAGAAAGTTTGAAAGCCCCAAAGCAATGGCCCCATAAACATGTACTGCCTAACAAGCGCCATCAGCATCAGCGCCGCCACCGAACCAGCCAGGGCCAATGCAATAAACAAAGCGACATAGGCCGGCCGACGCACGCGATGAACGCGAGAATAGAGCGCGATAAAAGCTGTTTCCGTCAAATCGCGAAGCGGATGGTCGTCTTCGCCCCGAATGTCACCGAATATCGCCCGTGCATCAGATTTAACCGCTTGCGCGTCACGCCACCATGAGACGATTACCCAGCCGAGAAATGCAATAATCAGAGCAAAAACAAAAGCGTAAGCCCACATATCTGTTTCCGCAGACAAAATAAAAAACTGCCCGCCAAGAATTACCTTGTCGGATCAGTTTCGCAAGTCCGGAAAACGGCGGATGACTCTATGTCACGTTAGCCGCACGGGCCTGCTCAAAGGCCAGGAGCGCTTGTTTACGAGTTCGCCCCCAATGATAACCGCCGAGCGCTCCCGTGCTTTTCAACACTCTGTGGCACGGAATGACATAGGCGATGGGATTGCGCCCCACGGCCTGACCAATGGCACGCACCGCGCGAGGCTTGCCGATGTGTGTAGCAATGTCACCATAACTAACGGTCTGCCCTGCGGGAATGCGCAGGAGCGCCTCCCAGACTTTGATCTGAAACGGCGTACCCTTCATGACCAATTTAACTTCCCCGGTTTCTTTGCGGAAAATGTTCTCCGCATACGGACGGGTTAGCTCCAGGTTTTCTTCATAACGCGCCTTAGGCCAGCGACTTTTGAGATCGCTTAGCGCGTCATCCTTTTCATCTCCATCGCAAAAGGCAAGGGCCGAAAGTCCCCGTGGTGCGACCACTAACAGTGCTTGCCCGAATGGCGAGTCGTGAAAACCAAAAGCGAGGTCTAGCGCTTCGCCACCGGACTTTATTTCACCGGGCGTCATTGCTTCCCAGGTCACGCAAAGATCATGCAACCGCCCTGGACCGGAAAGGCCAACATCAAGCGAAGTATCCAAAAGGTTAGCTTGGCCGCGCAGAAGAGCGCGTGCTTTTTGCTGCGTCACGAATCCTAAGAATTGTTTAGGGCTCACGCCAGCCCAACGAGTAAACACCCGTTGCAAATGATGTGGGCTCAAACCGACATGGTGCGACAGGCGCGTGAGATCCGGTTGATCGACCGCATGTTCCACGAGGTATTCAATGGCCAGGGCGATACGATCGTAATCGCGGGGCCCAGATTCTGGATTTAAGTGCATATGAGTCATGAGCCTGACGTTACCTGCGAGCGCGGAACCTCTCCACCCGATTCTTGCGCCGCAAAAAAATTCTTCGGCTCAAGGCGTTGTCAGTACCGAATGCCTCTTCACGATCGCCGCGCCCAACGCTTCGGCTACTTCCAGTCTCTCGTCCGGCGTTAAGAAGGCGCCGACGATCAAACGCTGGCGACCCGACGACAGAACCAACAGGTTTTCATGGCTGGCCGGATCGTCCATTTCGATCCGCAACCAATGGGGTTCGAGGCGCCAGGCCTGGCTTGAGCCGTCGGCATCGACTTTTCGCACAATGAGGTCTTTCGCATCCAAATGAAGCGTTTCAAAAGCGCGGGCGCCACGATAGTTGACGTGGAACGCCGCGAAAACGAGAACCATGTTGAGTGACATGAAAGCTAGGACGGGCCAAGCGCCCGCTACCAGAAACGGAGCTGCGCCGAGTGTGCTCGCCGTGCCGATTGCGGCCATCAGCGCAATGAACCCCGGACGACTGAGTGAGCGATGTGGGCGCAATACGGCGTCGAAAAAGAGTCTTTTCTGACGTTCATGTTCAGCGCGCCGCCCGGCAGCTTCGGCCCATCGATCGGCGGTCACATCAGACACTCGACTACTCCACACTGGCGGCATCTCTTGCCGCCGTACTCATAGCCGAGAATTAGACCCGGCTACTTGAGCTACATCAAGTGCCGCGTTTCTGGCTTGGGGCCCCATAATCTGCTAGGCCTTGGCCAACATTGACCTGTTGAAGCGGCTTGCCCCTGTCATGACCCAGCCTTGCACTGTTCTCGATGACCTCTATGACGTTGTTGCCTCGCGCCGAACTGCCGACCCCACGACATCATACACCGCGCAACTCATGTCCGAGGGCGCCGCCAAATGCGCTCAAAAAATTGGGGAGGAAGCCGTTGAGGCGGCCATCGCGGCAGTTCAAAACAAGCACGACGACTTGGTGCGCGAATCCGCAGATCTCATTTATCACCTACTCGTCTTGCTTGCGGTTCAAGACGTCAAGCTAGACGAAGTTTATTCGGAATTGGCACGGCGCCAGGGTCGCTCAGGCCTCGAGGAAAAAGCCGGCCGAGAGAACTAGTCCACTTTGGGAGAAGGCGGGTGGCGTACGATCAAGACAATATTTTTGCCAAAATCTTGCGCGACGAAATTCCCAGTGACCGCGTTTATGAGGACGAATTCGCGCTCGCCTTTCGCGACATCAACCCGCAAGCGCCAGTGCATGTCCTGGTCATACCCAAAGGTGCTTTTGTCGACGCCGGGGACTTCTCGGCTAATGCTCCTGCGGAAATGATCGCTGGATTCTATAAGGCGGTGGCGAAGACGGCGAAGAATTTGGAACTGGATCCCGCAGAGGGCGGGCCAGGCTATAGACTGATCGCCAACACGGGCGCCGATGGCCGCCAAGACGTGCCGCATTATCACGTGCACATTTTAGGCGGGAGCGACGTCGGCCCCATGGTGTGCCGGACGTAGGCTATCTCCTAAAGCTTTTTCTGTTTCGCGAGCTCCTGAAGCGACGTTTCCGGCCGCGCTCCGAAGTGACTGATAATTTCCGCTGCCGCCAAGCTGCCTAACCGTCCGCACGTCAAAAGATCGCGGCCCGTCGCATAGCCATATAGAAAGCCTGCCGCATAGAGATCGCCTGCCCCGGTGGTATCTACAACGCGCTCAACAGGCGCCGCGTCGACAACATGGACCTCGTCCCCAGCGACAACGACAGAGCCGGCTTCCGACCGTGTAAGTGCTGCCAGCTCACATTTTTTCCGCACAATTTGAAGCGCCTCATCAAATGTTTTTGTTTGATAGAGGGAACAAATCTCTGCTTCGTTGGCGAACAACAGATCGACACGCCCTTCGACCAAGTTTTGAAATTCGGCGCGGTAGCGTTCAACACAAAACGGGTCTGACAAGGTGAGACTTACTTTATTGCCCGCCTCTTTCGCGATTTTTGCGGCTTTTTCGAAGGCCAGCTTCGCGGCCGGTGGATCGTAGAGATAACCCTCCAAATAGACGATACGCGCGCGGCCGACGCGTTCCGGGTCGATGTCGTCGGGCCCTAATGTCTGACAGGCGCCCAAAAACGTATTCATGCTTCTTTGGGCATCGGGCGTTACCACAATCAAACATCGCGCGGTGGGAAGGCCCTCCGTAGACGGAGTTGTTTCATATGAAACACCGACCGCACGCAAATCGTGGGCAAAGACTTCTCCCAATTGGTCATCGCGTACTTTTCCGATATAGGCCGACTTGCCGCCGAATGATCCAACACCTGCAGCTGTATTGGCGGCCGACCCTCCGGAAATCTCCACGCCTGGAGGCATTTGGTTATATAGAAGCGTCGCTCCTTCGGCGTCGATCAAGGTCATGGCGCCCTTTTCAATCTTGTGTTCTATCAAAAATTCATCACCGACATGCGCCAGCACATCTACAATGGCGTTGCCGATCGCCATGACATCAAAAATATTGTTCGTCATAAGACTTGCTTCTTCATCTCTCAAGCGTTGAATTTATAGATCTGCGTGTGACGGTGGACACCCCCGTACGGTCAGCCGACAGAATATTGACGACGGGACGCATACAACGGACAGGTGCAAATGACCAGTGCCATCGCGAAAACACTGAGACAAATGAAGAGCCGGGCGTTCGCCTGGGTGCTGGCTCGTGCGATCGGGCTGACGCTCGCGCTGTTTGTGGCCACCTTCTTTCTTCTTCAGTGGGTTTTTGGCTTTGTCCCCGAATTGCCTTGGGCTTGGGCCAATACGGCAGTTTCGTTTGTGGCGGGCCTCGGCATTATCGTGGCTTTCGTTTTTCTGCTGTTTCCCGTAGCCGCACTCTTTGTCGGGCTGTTTCTCGAAGAGATCGCCGACGCGGTCGAAGCGCGGCACTACCCGGGCGACCCAAGGGGTAAAGAGGCCAGCCTTTCAGCCGGACTTCTCACGGGTATTCGTTTTTTTCTGGTAGTGCTAGGCCTAAATATCTTGTTCTTGCCCGCCTATTTCTTGCTCCCCGGAATTAATATTTTGTTATTCTATGCGCTTAACGGTTATTTGATTGGCCGGGAATACTTTGAACTTGTCGCCCTCAGGCATCACAGCGCCGCCGAGATGGCGCAACTGCGACACAAGGAGCGCAGAACAGTTTTTCTCGCTGGACTCATTATCGCGATTCCACTCAGTATTCCCATTGTCAACCTAATCGGCCCTTTGTTTGGCGTCGCCTTTATGGTTCATGTGTACAAGGATATCGCCCAACGTGCTGGTTGAAGATAGAGCGGACTCTGTTTTGAAATATCTTGTGCTTGGCGGATTTTTCGCCGCGATGATGTTGGTGGCGGCCTGTTCGGAGATTGCAGGGCTCGGACGCTTCGACGCGCCTGACGAGCCGCAAATGGCAGTGGTAGAGTCTGCACCTCAGGGCTCCGGCCTTGCGCCGACAGCAATTATGGGCAAGGCCGCCGGCGAAGTGGAATCGCTGTTAGGTCAACCTTCGCTGTTGCGCGAAGAACAGGGCGCTCAAGTGTGGCAATATGCCAGCACGTCTTGTGTTCTCCTGCTTTATCTGTATGCGGATGAAATGAATGCCTATCATGTCACGCATATGGAGGCGCGCGGCAAGGGTGAAGGCCCGTCCGACGTTGCCGGCTGCCTGGCGGTCACACCATCTGCTTGAGCAGCTCACGCCGCTTTTGGTTTTGTTTTATCCTTATACGGACATAAATCGCTAACGACACAGTCGTAACACTCGGGCGTGCGTGCCTTGCAAACATAGCGCCCGTGTAAGATGAGCCAATGGTGAGCGTGCAACCTGAATTCATCCGGCACGACTTTCAAAAGCCCTTCCTCCACTGCAAGCGGCGTTTTTCCAGGCGCGAGGCCTGTGCGATTAGAGATGCGAAATATATGCGTATCGACGGCGATCGTCGGTTCCTTGAAGGCAATATTCAAAACCACATTTGCAGTCTTACGCCCAACACCCGGCAGCGTCTCCAAATCTTCTCGCGTTGTTGGAATTTGACTGTTGAAGTCTTCGACGAGCCTTTTGGACAAGGCGATGACGTTTTTCGCCTTGTTGCGGTAGAGCCCTATCGTTTTGATAGCATTGTGCAATTTCGGTTCGCCGAGTTTGATCATTTTCTCGGGCGTATCAATTTTCTTGAAGAGAGGCTCTGTCGCCTTGTTGACGCCCTTATCAGTGGCCTGGGCCGACAAGACGACTGCGACAAGCAACGTGTACTGATTTTTATAATGTAGTTCGCCCGCCGGATCCGGCATTTGCTTTTCGAGCCGTGCGAAGAATTCTATGATCGCCGCCTTTTTCATCAACCCATGACCCCACGTCAATTCTCTTATTGAGCAAGATTAACCGTCGAGACGCACGGCGACGCCCGCGTCGTGCATATATTGCTTTGCCTCGCCGATGGAAAACTCGCCAAAATGAAAAATCGAAGCGGCGAGCACGGCGCTGGCGTGCCCCTTGTTAACGCCGTCGACCAAATGCTCTAGGGAGCCGACGCCGCCGCTCGCTATGACAGGGACAGAAACGCCGTCTGCTATGGCACGGGTCACATCGAGGTCGAAACCGTTTTTGGTGCCGTCACGATCCATTGAGGTTAACAAAATCTCACCAGCGCCTAGCCGCGTCACTTGTTTGGCAAAGCCAAGCGCGTCAATGCCGGTTGGTTCGCGGCCGCCATGGGTAAAGATCTCCCACTTGCCTGGCCCTACTCCTTTGGCGTCGACGGCGACCACGATGCACTGGCTGCCGAATTTTTGGGCAGCCTCGCGTACAAACTCCCGGTCTATTACCGCTGCTGTATTGATAGAAACCTTGTCCGCACCGGCCACCAAGAGCTTGCGAATATCATCGAGAGTGCGCACACCGCCGCCGACGGTTAACGGCATGAAACATTGCTCGGCCGTGCGCGCCACGACGTCGAAGATTGTATCCCGGTTCTCATGGCTCGCGGTGATGTCGAGGAAACAGAGCTCATCGGCGCCGGCCTCGTCGTAGATCTTCGCTTGCTCTACCGGATCGCCCGCGTCCCTCAAATTGACGAAGTTCACCCCCTTGACGACGCGGCCGTCTTTCACATCAAGGCACGGTATGACGCGAATTTTAAGCACTACTTTCGCCCCTCGTGAGAGCAAGCGCGGCAGTCACATCCATCCGGCCGTCATAAAGCGCGCGGCCGATGATGGCGCCGTCGAGACCTGGCGCCTCGGCATTGATCAAAGCCTCAATGTCGCCCACGGACGATACCCCTCCGCTCGCAATCACAGGAATCGAAATCGCGTTGGCGAGCTCCACCGTTGCTTTGAGGTTGACCCCGGTCAGGACGCCGTCCCGGCCGATATCAGTAAAGACGATGACCGCAACACCTGCGTCTTCAAAGCGGCCAGCGACATCAAGAGCGCTAAGCTCGGTGTCCTCCGCCCAGCCTTCCACGGCCACCCGGCCTTCGCGCGCATCAAGTCCGACCGCGACCTGCCCGGGAAACGCGCGCGCCGCCTCTCTGACAAAGTCAGGATCACGGACTGCCGCTGTGCCCAAGACGATGCGCGAGACGCCTTTTTCGATCCAATAGGAGGCGATTTCCATCGTCCGTATGCCGCCGCCCAATTGTATCGGCAGTGAAACGTTGTTCAGAATGCCGGTTACCGATTGCCCATTGACCGGCGCCCCTTCGAAGGCGCCATTGAGATCAACCACATGAATCCAGTCAAATCCTTGTGCCGCAAAGACGCCAGCTTGTGCGGCCGGCTCCTTGTTAAAGACGGTCGCCTGGCTCATGTCGCCTTTGATGAGACGCACGCATTCGCCATCTTTCAGGTCGATCGCCGGATAAAGATTCACGGGCGCCACCTCAAAAAATTCGCAATGAATTGAAGCCCGGTTTGTTGGCTTTTTTCCGGATGGAATTGGGTCCCGGCCATATTTTGTTTCGCCACTGCAACGGTAATTTCGGAACCGTAATGAGTTGTCGCCAAGATTTCACCCGGATCGCGCGCCTTAAGGAAGTATGAGTGCACGAAATAGGCATGGGGCGCCTGATCAGACACTGCGAGACCATCAGTGAGTGCGTGATCGCTTGCAATCCTGAGCTCGTTCCAGCCCATGTGAGGAATCTTTAGCGCCGCTCCCTTCACCTCAAAAGGAACCACGTCACCGGCGATCCAGCCAAAACCGCGATGCTCGCCATGTTCCAAGCCACGGTCCGCCATTAGTTGCAGCCCAACGCAGATGCCAAGATACGGACGGTTTCGTTCCCGCACGGCGCGCTCGACCGTGTCTCGCATGCCGGATATGGCCTCAAGTCCAGCGAGGCAATCGGCAAATGCCCCGACACCCGGCAGGACAATCCGGTCCGCCGCGCCGACCAGCTTCGGGTCCGCTGTTACCCTAATCTCAGCGGAGATTTCATGCTCAAGCGCAGCCCGCTCAAAACTCTTCGCGGCGGACCTCAGATTTCCCGATCCGTAGTCAATAATGGCGACGATCATGTGTCTCGCGCGGACGCCAAAAGCTGCTTGCGGAGCGCGTTTCACTCCGCCAGCTGCTACATCCACGCCACCCTTCTAATTTCTTAAGACGCCCTTGGTCGACGGTATAGCTTGCTCCTGTCGTTCATCGACTTCCATAGCTTGGCGCAGGCTGCGCGCCAATGCTTTGAAACTCGACTCGACAATGTGGTGGTTGTTCTCGCCGTAAAGCGTTTCGACATGAAGCGTGATACCTGCATGCTGTGCAAACGCCTTGAACCACTCCTTAAAGAGTTCTGTATCCATCTCGCCCAATTTCGAGTGTGAAAACGCGACTTTCCACACCAAATAGGGCCGGCCGGAGACATCGACGGCAGCCCGCGTGCACGTCTCATCCATCGGAATCGTCGCCGAACCAAAACGACAAATGCCGGACATATCTCCCAAGGCTTGAGCCACCGCTTGACCGATCACGATGCCCGTGTCCTCGGTGGTGTGATGCATATCGATGTGAAGATCGCCCTCTGCCCGGACCTTGAGATCGATCCCAGAGTGCTTGGAAAAACTCTCCAACATATGGTCCAGAAAGCCGATCCCGGTGTCGATATCGTAATCGCCTTTCCCGTCCAGATCGACGGAGACGAAGATTTCTGTTTCTTTGGTTTTGCGTTCCACGGTCGCCACACGCATGGGCCGTACTCCGATTGAGGGGCGCCGAGCCCCGGGCGGGCGCATATATAGCGCGAAATAGTTGATATGGCTTCCAGATTTTCCGCATTTCACGCCTGGGAATTCCGCCACAATGGCACGAGACCGTTCCGGGACTTGACCTTATGACGTCAAGGCTCCAAATGAAGTCTGAACCGCCTCATTGCCGGCCGCGATTCCGCACCCTTTTGGGGCCTACGCCGGCTTACCTTCAAACTGTCAGGGCCAAGGATGGAGTCACCCCCAAACGTTAACGAGCCGCGCGCGCCCTGGCACGGGACAACCGTGCTCACTGTGCGCAAGAAGAACAAAGTCGTCATTGCCGCAGACGGACAGGTCAGCCTGGGTGATACGATTATTAAGGCCAAGGCGCGAAAAGTCCGCCCCCTTGGCAAGGGCAATGTCATTGCTGGCTTTGCCGGTGCTACTGCGGACGCACTAACTCTTTTCGAGCGCCTTGAAGCCAAACTCGAGCAATACCCCAATCAATTGACCCGGGCTTGCGTTGAACTGGCCAAGGATTGGCGAACGGACCGCTATTTGCGCCGTTTGGAAGCGATGATGATTGTTGCCGACAAGGACGCGAGCCTCATTCTCACCGGCACCGGAGACGTGCTTGACCCTGAAGATGGAATGATGGGAATCGGCTCCGGCGGAAACTACGCGCTCGCGGCTGCCCGGGCACTTTACGGCTCGGACCTCGGCGCCGAAGAGATCGCGCTCAAATCCATGGCCATCGCTGCCGAAATTTGCGTTTACACAAATACCAATGTCATCGTTGAAAAGGTCGAAAGTTAAAGGTTGGGCCTGAATGTCGAGCTTCTCACCGCGGGAAATCGTTTCCGAACTAGACCGTTATATTATCGGTCAACACGACGCCAAACGCGCCGTCGCCATTGCACTGCGCAACCGCTGGCGGAGACAGCAACTAGAAGACGAGCTGCGCGAAGAAGTCTTGCCCAAGAATATTTTGATGATCGGGCCGACTGGGGTCGGAAAGACCGAGATTTCCAGGCGCCTGGCGCGTCTTGCCAACGCTCCGTTCATCAAGGTCGAGGCTACTAAGTTTACAGAAGTCGGCTATGTCGGGCGCGACGTTGAACAGATCGTTCGCGATCTAATCGAAGTCGCTATTACTTTGTTACGCGATCGAAAGCATTCGGAGGTGTCAGCTCAAGCTCACTTGAATGCAGAAGAACGTGTCGTCGATGCTCTAGTCGGACGCGATGCAAGTAGCACAACCCGTGACTCGTTTCGGCAAAAACTTCGCAGCGGCGAATTAGACGACAAAGAAGTCGAACTAGAAATTTCCGATCAAAGCAACGTCCTGCCGAGCTTTGAAATTCCCGGCATGCCCGGCGCGCAAATGGGCATGATCAATTTGAATGACATGCTGGGCAAAGCCATGGGCGGGCGTACCAAGCAACGCCGCATGAAAGTGAAAGAAACATACGATTTCTTGATTGACGAAGAATCCGACAAGTTGCTCGATGAAGATCAGTTAATTCATGAAGCACTCGATTTAACCGAAAACGAAGGCATCGTGTTTCTCGATGAAATCGACAAAATTTCCGCGCGCTCGGAGCGCGTCGGCGGCGACGTCAGCCGGGAAGGCGTGCAGAGAGATTTACTTCCACTTCTTGAAGGAACGTCCGTCAGCACGAAATACGGCATTGTGAAAACCGACCATGTTCTTTTCATTGCGTCGGGCGCGTTCCATCTTGCAAAACCTTCGGACCTGCTGCCCGAATTGCAGGGAAGGTTGCCAATTCGAGTCGAGTTGAGCGCGCTGACGCGAGAAGACTTCAAACGAATCCTAACCGAGCCGGAAGCCAGCCTGATTAAACAATACAAAGCACTCATGGCGACCGAAAAATTCGACCTCGATTTTACCGATGATGGGATTGAAGCTCTTGCGGATATTGCTGCGGAAGTAAATTCAACGGTCGAGAATATCGGTGCGCGCCGCCTGCAAACAGTTTTGGAGCGCGTCCTAGATGATATTAGCTTTACAGCGCCGGACCGCCCGGGTGAGGCGTTGGTCATCGATGCCAAATTCGTTTACGACAATGTCGGCGACCTGGCCAAAAACACGGACTTAAGCAAGTTTATTCTATGAGTGTCATTTTGGTAAATTGATCCGGAGACGGATTATTTGCCTTTGACGCGCAGAAAAACGTAATACGCCCCTTCTCCGCCATGGCGGCGTTCCGCCGCCCCCAACGAAACAACGTGTTGGTTAAGCGGCGCCTGCCTTAGCCATTCGGGCACAAGTCGTCGCAACGTCCCGCCGGAATTAAACATTCCGTCCGATGAATTGGTTCCCTTTCCAGTTATGACCAACACGCATCGGCATCCGCGGCCGCAGCTGTCTTCAACAAACTTGGTGAGCCGATGTTGCGCTTGCACGGCTTGAAAGCCATGAAGATCCAGCTTGGCGTCAACAGCTGTGCGACCGCGCTTGAGTTTGCGCCTTGCGTTTCGATCGATATCAGCCGGCCTTACAGATGATTGGGCTGAGTAACCGGTCGTTCCGGCGCGGGTCGATGTCCGCACTACCGACTTTTGTCGCGCGAGCGGCGGTTTGCGGGGCGGGTCCCCACGATCCTGTACGGCCTCTTCGCCCGCCTGCCCTTTAGGCAGGGGTTTTAGGTCTTTGACATAGTGCTGCCAAAGCGCCTTTTCGGAGGGGGTTAAGGACCGGCGATCGCGCATGTGTCTATGTTAGAGAGATAGGGTTTGAAAGGTCATTAAGGATCTGAGCGCTTGCCACTCATAGTTGCTTGTCGGCCAGAGCGCGCAAGACCAAAGCATAAAAGGAGCCTTCGGCGCGCATACGGCCGGCAATTTCGCCCTGTTCGTCGCCAAAACCTAAAAAGTAGTCCCCCCGTTGCGGACCGCGGATGGCCCCACCCGTGTCCTGAGCAATCATGAGGCTCTTAAGAGGGGTCTTTGCGCCTTCCGGATCAAATGCCGACGTCGAGACGTCAATCCAGATGGGCAAGCCGAGTGCGTAGTACCTGCGGTCGACGGCAACGCTTCTCCTTGGAGTCAAAGGCACGTTTTGCGCGCCCAAAGGCCCAAGCAGGGAATTTTCCACCGGGATCTCTTGGAAAAAAATGAATGACTCATTGGTGTCCATCAGCTCATCAGCCTCGAAAGGATGATCATTGAGCCAAGTTCTTATGGACTGCATTGAAACGTTCTTGAGCTCGAGCTCGCCACGGTCGACCAAGACGCGCCCAATTGCTGTATAGGGCCGCCCATTTTGACCGGCATATCCCACGCGCATCACGCTGCCGTCCTGCATCACAACGCGCCCGCTCCCTTGGATGTGGAGAAAGAACGCATCAACCGCATCGTTAACCCAAACGAGGGCCAAGTCTTCCTGGTCCAAAGCGCCGGTTCGAATCTGTTCACGCGTCTCGTAGGGCCGCAATCTGTTGCCGACCAACCGCCCTGCAACGCGCTCGCCTTTGAAGTCGTCGCTGAACTCGCCTAGTTCGACTTGGATGAGATCGGACGGCGAGCGCAACAAGGCGATGTCAAATGCCGGGCTGCGTTGGCGGCTGCCTTCGAGCTGAGGCTCGTAATATCCGGTCAAAAGACCCTGTCGGCGCGATGACTCAAAAATTTGGACAGGCGCAAACCACGCCTCAAAGAACTGTCGTGATGCCGCATCGTCCTTGCTATCAATTTTTGATGCCGCGCGACAAACATCGCTCCAGGCTTCCGTCGCACCATAAAGAGCATCCAACTTTTCCGACCGAACGCTTGATCCGAGTTTTGCCGAACCTTCACGCTGCCTTATGCGGTCGCATGAGCGGACAAGCGCCGGCAGCGCCTCGCCGTGAGAATCTGCTTGCCACCCCGGAAGGCTGCTAAAGGTGAGCTTGTGTATGTTGAGTTCTGGGACATCAAGCGCGCCCGATCCGCCAAGCCATGATCCGAAGAGCGCAAGACCATAGGCCAACGTGACGGCGGCGGCACACAGGGCGCCGAGCGTAACTGTTCGATTGTTCATGGTGTTCTTTTGGCGCCCTTGGATTAGGGCGTCAACTGAAACGTCTAGCGCCGTCTAATTTCCGGCTGCCGTTCCGACCAATTTCCAGTTTGGATTGCCGCTATGGGTATCACGGGCAAAGGTCCAAATGTCGGTCACCCGCCTGACTGCGTTCGGATCGCCCTCGATTACAGCGCCATCAGAATTCTTTGTTACGGAGATGATCTCGCTGATGAATTTTACCGTGATTTCCGCGATCTTTTCCTTCAGCGAAGCAGCAACGATTTCGGCTTTCTCAATGCCGACAAAATTGGAGTCGACAGTCAAAGAGTCTCTTTCCCGGCTGCCAATCACTGAATCGAAGCTTTCGTAGACCTCTTCTGCGAGCAGCGGGCGAAGAGAATTCCGGTCGCCCGCACCAAAAGCGTTAACGATCATCTCGTAAGCACTTTTTGCGCCTTCCAGAAATTGTTCAGGATCGAAAAAACGATCTGCCGACCGAACGTCCATAAGACCGGTGGCTATCGGCGAGCCAGCTGGTGCAAATTTTTCAATTGCCGCTTCGGCAGTCTCTTCATCTGTGTTCTGTTGGACAGGCCCTCGGCCGGGCAGTGACGCCACATTGCTGTCGGCTTCAACACCATTAGCACTTTCGTCGACATCGCGCCGGGAGAAACGATTTCCCGGAGGCCTCTCGTTGCCTGTACGCCGGCCCAAGACGCTGCGCAATCGAAGCACTATAAACGCTGCGATCATCGCCAATAGAAAGATATCAAAAACCGGGAATGCGCTCATGCGAAGAGAACCCTTTTAACCGCCACCAACGCGCCATGGCACACTGAATATTTCGTTAGTCTCCTTATACGCGAAATATGTCACTTCCACCTTAACTCTAACCCAGCGCATAGGTCTACTTTTGCCACCACATCATAATTCATTTTGATGTTCTTATTTAAGCGGCCTGCCGGACTCAAACAAGCGTCATGCAACGAAAAGTCCGCCAAATTGCCGGTAAAGGGCTGGCCTGCCTTGGATAATTTGCCGCCGTCGAACACGGTAATTTGCCCCGGGACAAGCCCCCAAAGGCGTCGCGGAGCGGCTCCTCAGGTTGTTTCGCAATGCGGGACATGCTAGCCACAATCCCATTGTAACGCCGGAGAAATGCCGGTTGAGGGAGGGTTTTATGGCCGAAGACGATCAGTCAGCTCCATCGCCCCAGGGCAACGGGGGTACGCAACCGGCCGCAGGGCCCGAAAGCGCTCCACAGCTTCGGTTGCTAGCTCAGTACGCCAAGGATCTGTCATTTGAAAATCCAAACGCTCCTGGTTCCCTATCCAACAGCCAAACCTCTCCAAAAATTGATATTACGGTGGACGTTCAGGCAACGCCGCGCAGTAATACTGAGTTTGAGGTTGAGCTCAAGATCACCGCAAACGCGAAGCGCGAGGAGGAGGTCGCCTTCATCGTCGAGCTTAGCTACTCCGGTTTGTTCTTGCTTTCCAATATTCCGGCGGAGCAATTGCAGCCGGTGGTCCTAATCGAGTGTCCTCGGTTCCTTTTTCCGTTTGCACGGCGCGTTGTTGCCGATGCGACCCGAGACGGCGGATTTCCACCGCTCATGATTGACCCGATAGATTTTGTCGCTCTTTATCAAAGACAACTTGCCGCCAAACAGGGCGAGCAAGCACAACCTGCCACCGATCAGCAACCCAGCTGATCAAGCTATCGCGGCCGATCCTTCAAACGCGCGTCCACAAAGGTTTTTTACTTAGTTTTTCCTTTACGAATTTCCGGTGAGCATCACGCTCGTCATCACTGAGTAAGCTTTCCAGCCGGCGCGGACGCGGCCGAATTTGTCGTCCCTCAGCAGCCCTCGAATCTGCCGAGACCGGCGAAGTTGCCAGATCCAGACCGGGCTGCCGCCCTCCAATGAGTTCAAGGTAGACCCGCGCCAACAATTCAGCGTCGATCAGCGCGCCGTGCTTGCTCCGCGACGTCGTATCAATCTCAAAGCGACGGCACAGCGCATCAAGCGATGCTGGAGAGCCCGGAAATTTTTTCCGTGCAATCAATAAGGTGTCGATGGCCCGCTCATACGGAATCACCGGCTTTTCCGCCCGCGTGCATTCCGCATTAAGAAAGCCCATATCGAACTTTGCGTTGTGGATAATCAGTGGCGCATTGCCGATGAACGAAATGAAGTCGTTAACGACTGCCGCAAAAACCGGCTTGTCGGCCAAAAACTTGGCAGACAAGCCATGCACTTCTTGCGCTTCCGCGGGCATATCTCTCTCAGGGTTTATATAGGTATGGTATGAATTCGAACTAGGAACGTGATTGACAAGTTCGATACATCCGATCTCAACAATCCGGTCTCCGCCGCTGGCATTTAGTCCGGTGGTCTCCGTATCTAATACAATTTCGCGCATCTTCACCCGCCCAATGTTAATGCCTCATTCGCCGCAATGCCGCTCAAGTGCTATCAATAACTCCTGCATCCGCTGTTAACTTATCGATGATTTCCTTTACTTGCTCCCGAGCCGCTTCTAACCCTTTATCCGTTAAAACCACAAAGTCCGCCCGCCGCTTTTTTTCTTCATCCGGCGTTTGCCGATCAAGTATGGAATCAAACTTAGCTGTAGTCATGCCGGGCCGTTCCAAAACTCGCTTCCGCTGAATGTCTTCCGGCGCACTGACCACAACGATAACATCCACATCAGCCGTACGGTCCTTTTCATATAACAGGGGGATGTCGAAGACGATCATTGCCGCGCCGCTGGCTTGTGCATCATCACGTGCGCCAGCGCGGGCGCGTTCTACAAGCGGGTGAACGATCTCCTCGAGCCGAGAAAGCTCAGCCGGATCATCTAATACTTTTTGCGCTAATAGATCGCGATCAACCTTGCCGTCGACGATAACACCAGGAAATGCGCTAGCGAGCAGAGGAACCGCCTCGCCACCTCTGTCATATAGTCGGTGCACTTCCGCATCGGCATCAAAAACGGGCACTCCTTCGGCGGCAAACATTTTTGCCGTTTCCGACTTTCCCATACCTACCGAGCCGGTAAGACCAATTCTAATCACTGCGGTCCTTTAGATCCTTCACAAGTTTTTCACGCAAATTTTGTGTGACTTCGGGATCAATGCCAAACCACTCTCTAAATGCAGGCCGCGCTTGATGGATTAACATGCCAAGCCCGTCGACAATGGGGTTTCCGCGCTCTCTGGCGTTTTTCAAGAGCGGCGTCATCAAAGGACTATAAACAATATCGCTAACAAGCGCTGTTCTCGACAATTGCTCGAGATTGATCGGCAATTCCGGTTTTCCAGACATGCCAAGGCTCGTTGAGTTGACCAACAGCGCTATAGTTTTTAATTGAGCCTCTCTGTCTGACCAGTTTCCCACAACCAGATTTGAATCGACTTTCGACGAGAGGTCTTTAACAATTTTCTCCGCTTTGTCTTGTGTCCGATTGACCAGGCAGATTTCCGGTGTTCCTGCGAGAGCTAATGCATAAACCACAGCACGCGCAGCTCCGCCAGCGCCAAGGACCATGGCCGGGCCTTGGCTCGGTTGCCATCCGGGATGGCATTGACGCAAATTCTCAATATATCCATACCCGTCAGTGTTTCGGCCTGAAAGACCCCCATCTCGGCTCATGCTCAGCATGTTCACAGCACCAATTGCTTCTGCAGCTTCGTCGGTATGCTCAGCTAGACTGAAGGCCGTTTCCTTAAACGGCAGTGTCACGCTTGCGCCGACAAGACCGAGTTTTGGCAAGAGCGGAAGTACGATACTTATGTCGTTGGGCGAGATCTCCAAAGGAATCAGCGTGCCATTGATACCGTATTTCTCAAGCCAATAACCATGTAGGAACGGTGAACGAGAGTGACGGACCGGATATCCGATGACCGCCGCGACGATTGTTTTGCCATTAATACTCATTTTTTTATTACGCCGTGCTCTCGAAGGACGTCTAACAGAGGCAGAAGAGGCAAGCCCAATATCGTGAAATGATCTCCTTCCATACGGCGAAATAATTGAGCGCCCTCTCCTTCTATTTCATAGCCGCCGACCGTTTTAAGAATGGCATCCTTATTTCGCTCAACATAAAGATCCAGAAAGGAATTCGACAAAGAACGCATCCAGAGTCTTGCGGTATCAACGTGCCGCCAAATAATCGATCCGTTTTTAGCAACACATGCAGCCGTGGCCAGCTGATGCTCTTCTCCGCTTAATGTGCTCAACCGCCGACGCGCTTCTTCGGTATTTTTTGCTTTGCCGAGAACCTCTTCTTTAAAGATCAATACCTGGTCTGCCGCGATCAGCAACTCGTCTCCGTGAGTTATGCCACGTAAGGCTTTGAGTTCGGCGAGGGCTTCAGCGATCTCGCGGCCAGTAGCCTGCTCTGCTGACAATGAGTCACGTACGCTTTCTTCGTCAACCCGTACCGACCTGATCTCAAATGGGATGCCGGCGTTCTTGAGCAGCTTTGCTCTAGCCTCGCTGGCTGAGGCAAGTACGACGAATGGTTTTTGGACCATGCTCAAGCGCTATTCCATAAGCTTGTAAAACTGGCGGACTACCCGGTAATTTCAGCTTGCTTTCGGCGTGAAACTAAATTCAGGACAGAAGCGGCCGTTTCCTCAATCGACCTTCGAGAAACATCTATAACGGGCCATTGATGTTTTTCGAAGAGGTGCCGAGCGAAGATGATTTCCTTGCGGACTTCTTCTTCTTCAACATAACTCGTATCTGTATTCGCCTGCATCGTAATCAATCGATGTCGCCTTATCTGAATGAGGCGTTCTTTTGACAGTGTTAGACCAACAATTAGTGGCCGCTTAATCGCTTCAAATGAAATTGTGAGGGGCACGTCTTTGACTACAGGCACGTTGGCAGCCTTTATTCCTCTATTTGCAAGGTAAATACATGTCGGCGTCTTCGACGTACGGCTAACGCCAACAAGAACCACGTCGGCATCATCTAGGTCATCCACATTTTGTCCGTCATCATGAGACATCGTATAATTGAGCGCATCAATTCGGCTGAAATATTGAGCATTTAATTCGTGTTGACCTCCAGCTTTGTGAGTCAGTTCAGTTCCTAGATAACCCGCTAAGACTGAAAGCACGGGATCAAGTACGGGAATGCAAGGCATACCAAGTCTTTGACAATGATCCTCAAGAGCCTTGCGCAATTCATCGCTCATCATCGTATAGAGAACGATGCCTGGAGCCCCTTCAATTTCCTTAAGAGCTCTGTCTAATTGTCGCGGGGAACGGACAAGAGCGTATACATGCTCAATAGGCTTGGCGTTTGCAAACTGAGCACAGGTCGCCTTTGAAACCGAATTCAACGTTTCGCCGGTTGCATCAGAAACCAGGTGAATATGAAAATAGACGCCCGGGCGTCGAATTTGAGACATTCGTCCTACTAAATACCGCTATAGTTTTGTTTGAGAGCGGCCTCAACTAATTGGTTGGACCCTGGGGATAAGCCAGAAATTATCTGTGGAACGACCAATTCTTTCCAGATCTGTGTGTTTTTGGTGATTCTTGTACGATGAATGGAGATACTTTCTTCCTTTTGGGAACAAATAATGCAGAGACTTTAGAAGTCAAAAAATCCCACTTATTCAAATGTTCTATATATTTATTCACAAAGATCTACCCGCATATTTCATTCAAAAAAGGCTAATATCATTCGTTTTCTTCAAATCTGTTATTAACTAGGGCTAGTTATCCTTTGCAAGGAGTTGCTTCTGTTTCTGTGGATAACACGTTGGGAAAACTGGCTCCCCGATATTCACAGGCCCTACTACAACCACTATAAGAATCTATTTCTATTGATTGATAATAAGAATTCCAATGAATGCCTCTCCGAATTGCCAAACGTAGAAAAAAGACAAACTAAAAGATGCCTTTAACCAGAATTTTTGATGCTATTGCTTTCGTTAAACAAAAGAGGTGGCTCGGGAAATCTGCACAGTTGAGATAAGTGGAATTTTGGCCTGTAGGCGGCATGATCGCCGGCAACAGGAGATCCACTATGGCAAGACGACCACGTCGCAATCATACACCTGCGTTCAAGTCGAAGGTGGCCCTTGCGGCCGTTCGCGGTGAGCAGACATTGGGAGAACTCGCTCAGCAGTTTGATGTTCATCCTAACCAGATCAAGCAATGGAAAGATCAGCTCCTTGAGGGTGCAGCGGGTGTTTTTGGGCGGGAGGGTAAATCACCGCTGCCTGCACCCCGTGTTGATGTGAAGAGGCTCCATGCCAAGATTGGGGAGCTGACGCTTGAGAATGATTTTTTAGGCGATGCGCTCACCAAGGCGGGATTGCCGAGCGCAAGAAAATGATCGACCGCAAACATAAACTCTCGCTCAGCCGTCAGGCCAAGGCGCTCAAGATCAGCCGGGGCAGCGTCTATTATCAGCCCCGTCCCGTATCGGTCGGTGATCTGGCACTGATGCGCCGGATTGATGAATTGCATCTCGACTATCCCTTTGCAGGCAGCAGGATGCTGCAGGGACTATTGCTTGGTGAAGGATACAAGGTTGGCCGCCTGCACGTCACAACACTGATGAAGCGTATGGGGCTTGAGGCTATTTATCGCCGCCCGAACACGTCCAAGCCTGCACCGGGCCACAAAATCTATCCCTATCTGTTGCGTAAGCTGCCGGTCACCCAACCCAATCAGGTCTGGGCGATGGATATCACCTACATTCCAATGGCACGGGGCTTTGTTTATCTGGCCGCAGTGGTTGACTGGTTCAGCCGGCGTGTCCTGTCCTGGCGGCTCTCTATCACACTGGAAGCAGACTTTTGCATTGAAGCCGTTGAAGAAGCACTGGCCCGTTACGGTAAGCCGGACATCTTCAACACCGATCAGGGCTCGCAGTTTACCTCCATCGCTTTCACACAAATCCTGAAGGATGCTGAAATCGCCATCAGCATGGATGGCAAGGGAGCGTGGCGGGACAATGTCTTTGTTGAACGGCTGTGGCGCACGGTCAAATACGAGGAGGTCTATCTGCATGCCTATGGCAATGTTCCACAAGCCCGAGCCGCCCTCGGCAAATATTTGGTCTTTTACAACACCAAGAGACCGCATTCATCGCTTGACCGCCAGACACCCGATCAGGCTTACTTCAACGTGCTGCAACCAATCCCGGTCGCGGCATAACAGGGGCTGAAATCCACTTATCCGCAGTCCGAAAGTTGTTCAAACAAACCGAACCACCTCTCTACGGAGGCTTGAAAGCAGTAGTAGGCATTCGCTTGACGCCAGAGCAGGAATCTCAAGGTGCGGATCTCACTATTCACAAGATTCGAGCAAACCCCGAGGCGGACGTATTAGGCCTTTAATGTAGTGGGCGATGAGAAATTTTCAGCGTTGAGATGGGGTTTTCGCCACGCTGTAGTCTTGCGCAACATGAACATCATACTATACGATAATTAATCCGTACAAAGAAAGATAAGTGTGTTAGTCGCTCGCCGGCCATACCGAGAAAACGGAAAATCGTCCCAAAAATTCGTTAACAAGCGTTAACCAATTTCTTTTCAGATCCTGCCAAAATAGCCCTAGCAATATTCAAAACCATGAGGGGAACATGGCGGGCCAAGGCGTACTTCGGTCGGGGACCAAACATCTGTCAGAATTTGTGCCTCAATCCGTTCGAGACTTGTCTTATCGAACTGGCCTACAAGGCCTTGGGTCAGGTTTGGCGTTGATGGGCATTTTTTTAGTGCTTTCTATCGCTAGTTACAACGCAAGCGACCCAAGTTTGAATACTTCGACCAGCACACTGCCAAAGAACTGGATGGGTGGGGGCGGCGCCTTCGCGGCGGATATCTTAATTCAGGCTTTGGGCATCAGCGCAACGGTCATTACTTTTCCGTTGATAGTCTGGGGCTGGTCCCTGCTTCGACGAGGCCATTGGCTGTGGTCGACGCGACAAACGAGGTTCCGATTGGCGGCGTGCCTGATATCGCTCTTCGCGGCCGCTACAGCATTTAGCGCGATCAAGTCGCCAGAAAGTTGGCCTTTGACGATCGGGCTGGGTGGATTGACTGGTGACGCACTATTTGCAGCAATCGAATCTGTCTCATTTAGACTTACCGAAAGTGAATTGAGCTTTGTCGTCGTAACTTGCTGCGCAACTATCAGTATAGGCACACTCACTTATGGACTTGGCACGACCATAAAAAGCATTGGGCAACTAGCCGATTTGTTGAGCCTATGGTTCTTCATGATCCGCGAAGCCTTACAACGGCTCATTGCAATCACATTAGCGCATTTTCAAGGTGTGGCAAGCGGCGATCCACCACGCATCGAGCCAAATGTTTTTTCAAGGGCTCAGCGCCGTCACCACCCAGAAGACGGTGAGCCATTTGGTACTTTGCAAAACGAAGAGGACACAAAGGCTGCAGAAAGCGCGGGCGGTTTCTTCGCACGGCGGCGCCACAAAGCAGACCAACGCAAAGCCGCCGAGCGACTGAGCGCCGCTTCGGAATCGAACCGCATCGTAAGGTCAAGAAAGAAGAGCAGACTTGGAAAAAGAGAAACGGCAGAATCGCAGCCGACGTTAGACCTAGAGCCTCTTGAAGATTATGAGCTTCCCCCTCTCAGCCTCTTGGTCAAGCCGAAACCGCGTGACGCAGCAGCCGAAATAAGCGATGAGGCACTTGAACAAAACGCGCGCATGCTGGAAGGCGTACTGGAAGACTTCGGTGTTCGAGGTGAGATCATTCGTGTTCGACCAGGTCCGGTCGTAACGCTTTATGAGCTCGAGCCAGCCGCCGGTATAAAATCTTCTCGCGTAATTAGCCTTGCAGACGACATTGCAAGGTCAATGAGCGCAGTCTCTGCGCGCGTAGCCGTTGTTCCCGGGCGCAACGTGATCGGCATAGAACTACCGAATTCAAAACGAGAGATGGTATTTCTGCGTGAGTTGTTATCCTCGCCGGAATACGAAAACTCGAGCTCGGAACTCACACTCGCCTTGGGCAAGAACATCGGCGGTGATCCGATTGTGGGAGACTTAGCCAGCATGCCCCACTTGCTTATTGCGGGCACAACTGGTTCCGGTAAATCGGTGGGAATCAATACGATGATTCTTTCGCTTCTCTACCGGCTGTCACCCCATCAATGCAAGCTTATTCTGATAGACCCCAAAATGCTTGAATTGTCCGTGTACGATGGAATTCCACACTTGCTGGCACCTGTTGTAACGGATCCGAAAAAGGCCGTAGTGGCTTTGAAATGGGTCGTGCGCGAGATGAAAGACAGATACAGAAAGATGTCAAAGTTAGGCGTTCGAAATATTTCTGGATACAACGTGCGCGTCGCAGAGGCTGCAGAGACGGGCGAAACACTCACCCGCACTGTGCAAACTGGTTTTGATCGCGAAACAGGACAGCCCATTTACGAGCACGAAGAACTACCGCTCGAGCCCATGCCATTTATTGTCGTTGTTGTAGACGAAATGGCAGACCTCATGATGGTTGCCGGAAAAGACATCGAGGGTGCCGTGCAGCGGCTTGCTCAAATGGCGCGCGCGGCAGGTATTCATCTCATAACGGCGACTCAAAGGCCGAGCGTTGACGTCATTACAGGAACAATCAAGGCAAATTTCCCAACTCGCATCAGCTTCCAAGTAACCTCAAAAATCGACAGTCGAACAATTTTGGGCGAGCAAGGTGGCGAGCAGCTGCTTGGACAAGGCGACATGCTTTACATGGCAGGCGGCGGGCGAATTCGCCGAATTCACGGGCCCTTTGTGTCGGACGGAGAAGTCGAAAAAGTTGTGCGAATTCTCAAGAAGCAGGGTCACCCTGATTACCTTGAAGATGTTCTATTGGAACCTGAAGGTGAAGCGGCAGACTCACTTGGCGTTTTCGGTCGCATGGGTTCGAGCGATACCGACGAGCTATATCAGGACGCCATTCAAATTGTGGGCCGCGATGGAAAGGCGTCGACTAGCTACATTCAAAGACGCCTTCAGATTGGGTACAATCGCGCCGCGCGCATTGTGGAGCGCATGGAAGAAGAGGGCGTCGTATCGGCGCCAAATCACGCAGGAAAGAGGGAAATATTGATCGGCGAGCACGCTAACCACTAGCGCGGGTGCGGGGTCAAACTATTGATCCTCTTGTTTTTGCCACATTGCATCGATAAGAATCTCTACATGATGGGGAGACGAGCTTTTTTGGCTGGGGCCGCTTCGGCGGCACTAATCGGCTTTGCAGCCACCTTGATCGGTACGGCAAGGGCGGAAAACCATTCGGCGGAAACCGGCGAAGCGGACGATCTCACCAGGATCAGCGATTATCTCAACGGAATCGAGACACTTGAAGGCCGATTCATTCAGGTCGCCTCTAACGGTGTTCAGGATCAAGGTAAGTTTTACTTGCGCCGACCTGGCCGCCTCCGATTCGAGTACGATGATCCCAATCCGATCACCATCGTCGCCGACGGAACTTGGGTCACATTGACTGACCGCAAGTTGAAAACGGTAGACCGTTATCCTTTGGGCGCGACTCCGCTGAAACTCTTGCTCAAAAAGAACGTCAACCTGGCAAAAGATGCAAATATCGTGGACGTGGCAAGAGATCCCGGCAGCCTATCGGTGACGGCCCGGGAAGAAGATGGTCCTGCCCAGGGCGAGCTCACGATGGTCTTTACGGACCCCAGACTAGAGCTCATGCAATGGATCATTACCGACGCGCAGGGTTTTACCACTACTGTCGCGTTGCGTGACCTCCGGCGAGACACAAAAATCAGTCCCTCACTGTTTGTCGTCAAAGACGTCAATCCTTTTGACCGTAATCGTTAACGCCTGCATGCAAAAATACCCAAAGAAGAATTCGGTATTACTATTGGATATAGCGATTGGGCGGGTTTGTCTGACTTTTACTTCGCAATTTCAAGGCCTTAACTAGGTCAGCCCTGGTGTGGATTCTAAGCAACACTCAAGAATTTAAAAGAAATATATTGTAAATTTTTTTTGGGATGCTACATTATTGCCACAGTGGGCGAGACTACGGTCAGATCAGCGTTGCCCCCCCGGCTTGCAGATTTGACCCTCGCTCAGCAAGCGCCGGACTATCCCCTCCCGGCGCAACGCGTACATCGCGTTGAAGCGCCCGGTCTTATTATTAGGCTGGGCGCTTCCACATTCAGGCGGAACCTGCAATACCTTGGCGTGACCGATGGCTGCCGGTTTTGAGAATCAGGGAAATTATCTGTGCCAGATCCTATCGATTACGGCATTCCTGATGAGAATGAGATTGAAGACGTCATTGCCGACCTGCCCGCTCTGGTGGCTGTGCGCGCATTTGCTTCACGATTGGGCGGTATTGCGTGGTTCAAGAATGTCGGCGACTCAGTCGAGGACCCAGAGGCTAAATGCGCCCGCGCTTATCTGGATGCGCTCGGCTTTCCCGATGTTGAGTTGGCCCCAGTTCAAGACTGGGAAACCGCAGCAGCCGCGGCTGAAAGCCTGGACTGGAACTCGGACGCTTGGCAAACAGAGGAACAATTAAGGGCGTCGCTTTCAGTCCAAGCCTTGGACCATATGAACGAGGATGCGCTCGCGGTGGCCATGAGCCATGTTGCAGCCAAAGCTGGCGACACGCTCGAAGAGCTTAGCGCTGAAATCGCCGCGCTATGGGAAGTTGATGATTATTCGCTCATCAACGCGGCTGCCGGTGCGGCCGTTCAGGTCAGCCATCAAGCCGCCCTTGTTATTGCGGCTGAAGCCGAAAATGACCACCCTTTTGCGATTAAATTGAAACTCTTTGAAATGGGCCGATGGCCGATTAGCATCGCCGGATCCAGTTTCAATCTATTCTAAGTGGGGTGGGGCTAAGTGTGGGCAAAATAAATATCGCAACCTGGAATATCAATTCAGTTCGTCTACGGATCGATCTTATTAGAAAATTCGACAAAATGTTTCGGCCGGACGTGCTTTGCCTCCAGGAAATAAAATGTCAAAACGATCAATTTCCGGAAAAGGCGTTTCGGGAAATCGGCTATGAGCACATAGCGCTCAATGGTCAAAAAGCCTATCACGGCGTAGCTATACTAAGCCGCGTGCCGTTTACGAGCACGTCCAAAAAGGAATTTTGCAATAAGGGCGATTCACGTCATGTGTCTGTAACATTTGCGGACAATATAGAACTGCATAACTTCTACGTCCCTTCCGGAGGCGATATCCCAGACCGGGAGAACAACGAAAAGTTCGATCACAAACTCAATTTTCTAAAAGAGATGACGGCCTGGTTTAAGAAGCGGCGAAATAAAAAAACCAATAAGCTCGTTCTGGTTGGAGACCTCAATGTAGCACCTTGTGAAACAGACGTTTGGTCGCACAAGCAGCTCATCAACGTGGTCAGCCATACCCCCATAGAAGTTGAGCATCTCAAAGCAGTTGCCGCCTCCCACAGCTGGATAGACATAGCGCGTCGCGATATGCCGGAGCCTGAGCCGGTATTTACGTGGTGGAGCTATCGCTCCCCCGATTGGACCAAAAACAATCGGGGGCGGCGGCTGGACCATATTTGGGTCACGCCCGCTTTGAATAAGAGAAGCGGGAAGTTACAAATTCACAAAACGCGCGCAGTTGGAAGAAACCGTCAGATCATGCGCCGGTCTTGATGTCTCTGGAAATTTAGCTAACGCCGCTATGGCACGAGTCGATATCCGCCCGTTTCGGTTACGAGCAGCTGAGCGTTTGATGGATCGCGTTCAATTTTCTGCCGCAAGCGGTAAATGTGGGTTTCCAACGTATGGGTCGTAACACCCGAATTATATCCCCAAACTTCATGAAGTAGGATGTCGCGTCCTACGACGCGGTCGCCCGAGCGATAAAGATATTTAAGAATCGCTGTCTCTTTTTCCGTCAGACGAACTTTATTGGCTTCTTCGTCTTCTAGAATCTTGGCGCTGGGACGAAACGTATAATGGCCAATTTGAAAGACCGCATCTTCACTTTGCTCGTGGCTTCGCAGGTGAGCGCGGACTCTAGCTAGCAATACGCCAAAACGAAATGGCTTTGTGACATAGTCATTGGCGCCTGCGTCCAGGCCGAGAATCGTATCTGCTTCTGAGTCGTGTCCCGTCAACATGATGACTGGGCATTTCACACCCGACTTGCGCATAAGGCGGCAAACTTCGCGGCCATCAAAGTCCGGCAGGCCGACATCCAATACAACAAGATCGACGTGAGTTGTTTTTGCTTTTTCAAGGCCCTCTGCGCCTGTTGCCGCCTCGTCGCTTTCGAACTCCTCATGCAGCGCCAATTGTTCGGCGAGGGAAGCCCGCAAAGTGTCATCATCATCGACGATTAGTATTCGTTTGGCGTTGCTCATCATCACCTCGATTTACCATTATGTGGCCGCGCGTGACAATCATTTGCGCCCATCGACTTAAAGATAGCTCAGCTGCCCACTCATTAAAGTGATTTGTCATCAATCGTACTCACAGGCCTGTGAGAATAATCCGTCCGCGTCGGAAGCCAAAGTGATTGGTCGTAGCGTCGGTCGCTGCCTAATTAATCTTTCGACTTTCAATATAGCAGACCCTTTGGAGACCGAGGGCAATTGGCCTGAAAGCCAAGGCGGAATATTCATGTTTCCCGAAGGCCAAACAGAGCCGTTCCGATGCGTATATGGGTGGCGCCAAATTGCACTGCCGTCTCGAAATCACGGCTCATGCCCATGCTTAGCACGCTGAGCTCGTTTCGCTTGGCAATACCAGAGAGTAGTGAAAAGTGCAGAGCCGGTTCTTCATCAAACGGTGGGATGCACATTAGTCCCACAACATCCAATCCGTATGTGAGACGGCACTGGAGAATGAAATCATCTACTTTCGACGGCATTACGCCAGATTTTTGCTCCTCCTCACCGGTGTTGACCTGAACAAAGCATCTAACGTTTCGGCCTGTTTTCGAGACTTCTGCGCCTAGTTTCGAGGCAAGCTTCAGGCGGTCTAGTGAATGGATGACGTCAAATAATGCTACGGCTTCGGCGACTTTATTGGTTTGCAAAGGCCCAACCATGTGTAATTCAACGTCCGGGGTCCGCTCACGGAGATTGGGCCATTTCTGGGCGGCCTCCTGGACGCGGCTCTCCCCGAAAATCCGATGCCCAGCCCTTAGGAGCGCTTCAATCTTTGACACAGGTTGCCGCTTGCTTACCGCAACGATAGAGACCTCCTGCGGTGGCTGTGAAATAGACAGTTTCGCTGCCGCATCGATACGCCCACGAATTTCTTCCATGTTAGAAGCGGGATCCGGGGATGGTGCGGCTATATTGATTTTCAAACGGCGAACCTTTCTTTGGTCAATCTCTCAATGACTAATATGAGTGGTCCAGAAACGCTAGCCAGACATGGCCGCTGGCTCAACCGGAAAGCCAGAAAACAAGGGCGCCTGCCATCGCTCTTTTTTGTGACCGATGAGTCTCGAACGCCCGACCCGATCTCAATTGTTCGCGAATTACCGTCAAAGACTGCGGTCATACTTCGCCATTATGGTCATCCCCAGCGAGATATCTTAGCCCGCGATCTCGCGCGCGCGTGCCGCAAGCGAGGTCTGCTGTTTTTTGTAGCCGGTAGCGCCAGTTTGGCAAGAGAGGTTCATGCCGACGGCCTGCATCTGCCTGAATGGCAAATTTCCAAACTTGCCGGGTACGGCCGCGATAAGCGTTTGCGATTCGTCACCGCATCCGTTCACGATTTGCCGACGCTAATCAAGGCCGGAAACCTCGGAGCCTCAGCGGTGCTCGCATCGCCGGTGTTTGCTACAGCGAGTCACCCCGAACGGCCTCACTTAGGAACAACAAAGCTTGCAAATTTTGTGCGGGTTTCGAGCGTGCCGGTTTATGCGCTAGGGGGCGTTTCCGAACGCAACTCCACACGCCTCATAGGAACAGGTGCTGCGGGAATCGCCGGCATTAGCGCATTCCTTTCGCAGCCGAGAATGCAATGTGAAAGTTGACCGCGTTCGAGGACAAAGACGTGCAAATTTATCGCCAACCAATCCCAGGACACAAACGTTCGAATGTTGAATGAATTGGCTTGCTAAAAACTTATGTCAGTTTCGATAAATACTGCCGTCGAATCTATGTCTGAAAATGACAAACTTAATCCTGCCGCAGACAAAAGAGTCGAAGTTTCAAAATTGGCATCAACATATTGGGCCCCAATACCAACGGACACACCACTTCCCAACATGAAGTCGACGCCGCCTTGAATGGCCATTGTTTCTTGCCCGGTTAATTGATTGTCATCAGCACCGTATGACACCATGAAGCCCCAGGCTCCGCGTTCGTAAGTCGCGCCCACATCATACGCAAGATAGTTTGACCCTAGAACCGCAAGCTCAGCATTCTTGAAGGATCCGCCAATCGTAAAGCCGTCAATTGCAACGCTGGCCCCGACATTCCAAGCTTCGTAGTCATCAATTCCCAGCATCGTTGCGATTGCTGCAGTGGTTTTTGAGTCGGCCATCAAATAGGTGCCGCTTACGCCAACGCTAACCCCTTCTAGAGTTCCATTGCTAAACGTGTGGTAGAAATTTGCGCCAAGCTCAATGACTTCATCTTGTGACGGGAAGAATGCACTATCCGTACGCGGACAAAAGTCATAACCGCAATCGTCCGTCTCCGGAGCAAATGAAACTCCGCCTTGTAAACCGAATATTCGAGGCGTCAAATAAACAACCTTGGGAGAAAAGTCGTCAAAGCCGTTATTTACGGTATTTCGAGTGTTGACGGTGTTGACCCCAGATAAGTCAATTTCCCAATCATTCACATTTGACCCGCGAAAAATAGTCGGAGCCAAGAATGACATTTGGTGTCCCACGCCATACTGGCGTCCGAATTCAAGTCGGCCAAATGGGCCTTCAAAAAATGCGAATGTTTCCTGTAAGAAATCATTGTCTATATTGTTAGATCCACAAAAGTTGCGGACGTAACCACCGAGCGAGGCATAATTTACAAGGCCTGCAATGTAACCGCCGAAATAACCGTAGAGGCCATACCCGGCAATACCTCCGCACGCCGAGTCAATTCCGGCGCTAGCAACTATCGTTCCAGCCAGTATTCCGTCGAGATGGCCGCGCTTAGGATCGTCTGTGTCCCTATTTATTTTTCCGCCCGCCGGCAGACCGATCTCGAGTCCATTTCTGAATAAGTATGAACTTTCAAGATGAAGTTCGGAATCTAATCCAAATGTGTAATCTCGAATTCGGCTGGCGTCAGCTTCCACGCGTGCGCCACCGACTCCATTGAAGTAACCCGAAAGGTCGAGCTCAATGTCGTCTACAGCTGACGCCTCCGTCGCCAGCGCGGCGGCGGCGATCATAGCGGTAGTGCTGAGGAGCAGCCTTTTCATGTAGTGCTGAGGAGCAGCCTTTTCATAAAGTCCCCGTAACACAACGTAAGCGCAGCGAGCGCCCCTCCCCATAAAGGATCGGACGCCGCCCCACCCGGTAAAACAATCTAATGCATTTAACTTTAACTGAAGAGCGGGCGTCAACTGGTCGCAAGACGAATTGGTCCCGTTAGGTGCAGAAAATCAACACTTTTTCGAGCTAAAGCTTAACACGCGTAGCCGGTTAGGCTGCAAAATTGGGCGAATCAAGGAATCCTGACTCAACCCTTGGATTTGATAACTCGATGCCGCCAAGCTGCGAACCACCCTTATTGATTGCAATATAATGTTAATTACTACTTATACAAGCATCTTTCTGGCTTGGTGCCCGCAGAAAAGGAAATTGATTCGCGCTGGAGCGGTCCCCGCCAAAAGCCGTAGAGCTCTTAATGCAAATTGGGGCAATGCATCACAGGCAAAAAGTATGGTCCCCAAATTAAGATGTTGAGATCAACGCAATAATCCCATATTCCATTGCGCGAGGCGGATTTGAATTCACAACGGCAGATTGGCCGCAGCAAATGGCGAGCAAATGACGGTGCTATTCACCCCTAAAACAATATTTCTCGCCTGCCTTGCGGGCATTTTACTGTTCCTGCTAAGCGGTTGCGGATCGGGCAATCGGAACAGCGGGGATACGCCAGTGTCCACCGCGGATGGCGCTCAAAGCAATGTGACTGATGAAGGCGATGATGGGGGATTCTTATTTTTCGGCGGCGACAATGATGAACAAAGTGCAGGAATAGGTGTCAACAGTTTCTTATGGCGCGCAAGTTTGGATACCCTTTCCTTTATGCCCTTGCAATCTGCCGATCCATTCGGCGGAGTTATCATTACGGACTGGTATCAGGATCCGCAAAGTGCTGACGAACGGTTCAAGGTCACCGTCTATATTCTGGACCAAAGACTCAGAGCTGACGGCATAAGGGTGGCAGTCTTTCGTCAGCAGAATCAGGATAGTCAAGGATGGAGCGACGCGCCGGTTGAAGCGTCTACGGCTCTGGATCTCGAGAACGCTATTCTTACACGTGCAAGGCAGCTTCGCATCGACTCCATTCAGGACTAGCGGCTCTACCTCTCCCCTAGCACTAATAACCGGATCGCGTTAAGGATTTGCCTGACGAAGATTGCTGTAAGCATGGCTACCGTTCTGTGCAAGGAAACAGCATGGCGCGATACAACCCAAAAGAAAACGAGCCGAAATGGCAAGCCGTTTGGACGGATGCCAACGCTTTTCGCGCAACTGAAGATGTATCAAAGCCCAAGTATTATGTGCTCGAAATGTTTCCTTATCCGTCAGGCCGAATCCACATGGGCCACGTACGCAATTATGCGATGGGGGATCTGGTTGCCCGCTACAAGCGCGCGCAGGGTTTCAATGTTTTACATCCGATGGGATGGGACGCCTTTGGAATGCCAGCCGAAAACGCCGCCATGGAAAAAGGTATCCACCCAAAGACCTGGACCTATCAAAATATTGACGCCATGCGCGCCCAGCTCAAAGCGATGGGACTGTCCATCGATTGGGACCGAGAATTCGCAACATGCGATCCTGACTACTATCAGCACGAGCAACGACTTTTCTTGGAGTTCTTGGAGGCTGGACTTGCCTACCGACAAGAGGCGAGCGTGAATTGGGATCCGGTGGACCAGACGGTGCTTGCCAATGAGCAGGTGATCGACGGTAAGGGTTGGCGGTCCGGTGCGCCGGTTGAAAAACGCAAACTCTCGCAGTGGTTTCTCAAAATCACAAATAGGGCCCAGAATCTGCTCGACAACCTCGAGAGCCTGACACGCTGGCCGGAAAAAGTTCGAATTATGCAGGCCAACTGGATCGGTCGTTCAGAGGGCGCATTGATCAATTTCGACCTTGAAAGCGCCCCAGACGGCCACGCCCAACTTCGCGTTTATACCACGCGCCCCGATACACTATTTGGCGCCAGCTTTTGTGCAATTGCTCCCGATCATCCCTTAAGCCGCGCCCTAGCCGAAAACGACGCAGGCTTGGCGTCATTCGTGAAACAATGTGCGCAATCCGGAACGAGCGAAGAGGAAATAGAAAAGGGCGAAAAACTCGATTTTCGAACTAAGATTGTCGCGCGGCATCCGTTTGTCGATGGCAAGACCCTGCCCGTATTTGTCGCCAATTTCATTCTTTTGGACTATGGCACGGGCGCAATTTTCGGATGTCCGGCGCACGATCAGCGCGACTTCGATTTTGCCCGCAAATATAGCCTCGACGTTCTCCCGGTTGTTATTCCAGAGGGCGAGAATGCAGAAACTTACCAGGTCGGAACCGAGGCTTATCTAGGTGGAGGACGCCTGGAAAACTCGGTCTTCTTGGATGGTCTGGACGTTGACGCCGCAAAGTCGGCCATGATCGACCGCCTGGAGTCAGGGGCCATCGGCAAACGGATGGTCAACTTCAAACTTCGCGACTGGGGTGTTTCCCGGCAGCGTTATTGGGGTTGTCCAATCCCGATCGTTCACTGCGATACATGCGGTATCGTTCCAGTTCCGCAACAAGATTTGCCTGTTACGCTTCCGGAAGAGATAGATTTCGACAAACCCGGCAACCCCCTCGTCCGTCATTCGACTTGGAAGTTCGTTTCGTGCCCAAGTTGCGGCCGTGATGCTGAGCGGGAGACGGACACGTTCGACACGTTCATAGATTCGTCCTGGTACTTTTCAAGATTTTGCTCGCCCAGCGCCGATGCGCCAACGGATCGTGCCTTGGTCGATTATTGGATGCCGGTCGATCAGTACATCGGCGGTGTTGAACACGCCATTTTGCATTTGCTTTATTCGCGCTTTTACACCTGGGCAATGAAATCGTGTGGTCATGTTGCGGTAGAGGAACCGTTTGAAGGCCTGTTCACGCAAGGCATGGTCACCCATGAAACCTATCGGGACAAAAACGGCGAGTGGTTATCTCCTGATGACGTGGTCGTGGCCGGCTCAGAGAGTGAAAGAAAAGCTAAAACGAAAAAGACCGGCGATTCCGTTGAAATTGGCCCCATAGAGAAAATGTCCAAGTCGAAAAAAAATACCGTCGACCCGGAAGACATTATTTCTCAATACGGCGCCGATACCGCGCGCTGGTTCATGCTTTCGGATTCACCCCCGGAACGAGACGTAGAATGGACCGAAGCAGGTGTCGAGGGTGCATGGCGATTTATGCAGCGGCTGTGGAGTCTGATTGATGACTTCTGTCACGGGCTGCCGAAACCGGGGAAACCGATTCCGAATGAGCCACTAGGGCCAGAAGCAGAGTCACTACGAAAAGAGGCGAATCGTTGCGTTGCGAGCGTAACGCAAGAAATCGAACGCTTCCACTTCAACCGCGCCGTCGCTCACGTTTATGAATTAGCCAACGCCATTCGCAAATCCGCTCCGATATTGCGCGAGGCCAACGGCGCTGGTGAAAAATGGGTCTTAACAGAAACTCTGAGCCAGCTTGTCGTTTTGATAGCGCCCATGATGCCGCATTTGGCGGAAGCTTGTTGGGAACGATTGGGAGGTGACGGTCTTGCTATTGAGCAGCCATGGCCTCAAGCTGAGACAGCCTTACTCGTCCAAGATGAAGTGACCATGCCAATTCAGATAAACGGCAAGAAGCGCGCGGAAATTGTGATTGCTAAAGACGCGACGCAAGAAAGCGTAGAAGCTTCCGTCTTCGAAAATGAAAAGGTTAAAGCCCTTCTGGAAGGTCGAACAGCCAAGAAAATTATTGTCGTACCAAACCGCATTGTAAATATTGTTGTGTGAGCAAAAACAAATGTCCCGTGTTGCCATACTAGTTTTCTGTGGACTGGCCCTTGCTCTTTCGGGATGTGGGTTTCAGCCGCTTTACGGTGAAGCAATCACAGGAAGTGTTGTCTCGGAGGAATTACAAAGCGTCAAAGTCGAGACAGTTAATTCGCGCACCGGCGTTATCATGCGGAACCTACTACTCGATCGGTTGACGCCCGACGGCGCACCCGGGTCGACAAGGTACCGTCTTTACGTAAGGCTTCTTGAACGGCAGGTCGGCAGCGGTGTTCGGGTCGATGCGTCGATAACCCGGTTTAACTACCGTCTAATAGCTCGGTATCAATTGATTGAACAATCCAGCGGCAAAGTTCTGCATTCTGATTCAAATGAATCCGTTGTGGCCTATGACGTTGTTGATTCGCAGTTTGCAACCGTCATTTCCCGCGAGGACGCACAGGAACGCGCGGCCGCCGACGTCAGCGACAATATCAAGCTAAGCTTGGCGCTATACTTTCAACGCCGCGGCACCGAAGCAGAGACCGATGTGAGTAGTGCCCAGTAAGCTTTTTTCCGGCGACATAGTTCACGATATTGAAACCGTTCGGCGTCATGAGATTGAAGAACAAAGACCTAGCCAGCTTTCCAAAGACGGTGCCGCCAAGTGCCGACATTGCGGTTATCTATGGACCCGATCAAGGCCTCGTGCGAGAGCGGGCCGAATCCTTGACCCGGGCGATTGTCGAGGACCCCAAAGACCCATTTCGCGTTCTCGATCTTTCTGAAAGCGAATATAGATCTGACCCTGTACGTCTCATCGACGAGTTTGGTGCGCTTGCCATGTTAGGAGGGCGGCGTGTGATCAGACTTCGCCTTACCGGTGAACGCGCCAGTGCATCTCTAAAAACATTTATCTCCGAGCTCGATCAAGGATCGATCGCCGGCGACGCGATGGTCGTGATTGAAGCCGGCGAATTGCCGCCGAGCTCTTCCTTGCGAAAAGCAGCCGAATCCACAAAGCGTGCCGTCGCAGTTCCTTGCTACATTGATGATGAGCGTACTCTCGCATCGTACATAAGACAGACGCTCGACTTAGAAGGTCTTAAAGCGTCAAACGAAATTGTATCGGCGCTCGCAGATCAACTCGGAAACGATCGCGGCGTTACAAAACAGGAACTCGAAAAGGTAGTGCTTTACAAGCGCGGCTCTCACGCCTCGGGAGGAGACACTGTCATTGAAGACGATATCGACGCCGTTGTGGCCGAAGCTACGGTTCGAGATATTGAGGATGCGTGCTACGCGGCAGGTCTCGGACAACTCAGCAAGATTGAAAGCTCGCTTGATCGCTGTTTTCTGGACGGCGCTCAACCAGCATCGGTAGTTCGCGCATTACAACGCCATATCGAAAAATTGTATGCAGCTCTGATGGCGATCGATTCCGGCATGACCGTTCGCGAAGCCATACAAGGTTTGCGCCCCCGCATCCATTTCAAGCGTGCGCCCGCATTCGAACAGCAGCTCAAGAATTGGAATCGAGCAAAGTGTCGCCGCGCGTTATCATCGCTCTTCGAAGATGAGATCGCATGCAAAACGACAGGTAGCCCCGCAGAAATTATATGTCGGCGAGGGACACTGCGCGTTTCACAATTGGCTAGGCAGAGTTAAGTATCGCGGCTCAATCGACGACAGACATCATCAAGCTGCTCGAGAGTCTTATAGTGAATGCGAACGTTGCCGCCGTTCTCGCCAAGATGCTCGATAGACACTTTCAGCCCCAATGTGTTTGATACATTTTGTTCCAGCGCTAGCGTGTCAGCGTCCTTGTCGATTGGTTTGGGCTGGGCTGTCGATTTTTTCGTCTCAACAGAGTCTACGGAGCCACCTTTTGTTAAAGCCTCGGCCTGCCGTACACTGAGCTTTTCCCTAACAATCCTATTCGCCAGATCGTTTGCGTCCGACGCGCCAAGCAATGCACGGCCGTGTCCTGCCGTCATGTCGCCGTCGGAAATGAAGCCTTGTATTTTCTGAGGTAGACTTAAGAGTCTGAGCGTGTTGGCAACATGGCTTCTGCTTTTGCCAATAACCTTGGCAAGTTGCTCTTGTGTATGGTCAAACTCTTCGATTAGGACGTTGTAACCGACAGCTTCCTCAATGGCGTTAAGATCAGACCGCTGAACGTTTTCAATGATCGAAAGTTCGAGTGCCTCTGAATCGCTCAATTCTCGAATAATGACGGGTACGGAATGTATGGCCGCCCGCTGCGCTGCGCGCCAACGCCGCTCGCCTGCTACGATTTGATAGGCGTCTTTTTCGCCCTCGATCGGCCGCACGACAATTGGCTGCAATATTCCCCGCTCTCGAATTGAGTTCGCCAGCTCCTGAAGCACAGTCTCCTGAAAAACTTTGCGCGGTTGATGGGGGTTGGGCTGCAAAAACTCGATCGGCAATTCGGGCGGCAGCTCGTGCTCCGTACGTTCGTCGGCTTGCTCCATTTCGGTCTGGCCGAGCAGAGCGGACAGTCCGCGCCCTAGACGATTTTGTTTGGCTTGCTCTGGCATCGATCGCCTTCTTATTGGTCGTTCTTGTCGCTCAATCCGCGCCGGTCCGGCGCCGCCGGATGAAACGGCGAAGCGGCAACTCTCCTTGCATCTCTAATCTCACCGACGAAACTTAAGCGGCCCTCAACGCGCGCTCGCGTTGGATCATTTCTCCGGCAAGTTGGATATAAGCTTGGCTGCCAGCACATTTATGGTCGTAAAGGATAGCGGGCTTACCATATGACGGGGCTTCGGAGACCCGAACATTGCGCGGTATGACCGTGTCATAGACTTTTGTGCCCATATGTTCACGGACGTCGGCGGCCACTTGTCCGCAAAGTTTGTTCCTACGATCGTACATGGTCAGTACGATGCCTTGGATTTCCAGCTTCGAATTGAGACTGTTCTTGACCAGATAAATCGTTCTCATCAATTTGCTCAGTCCCTCCAATGCAAAAAATTCGCACTGCAGAGGCACCAAGGCCGCATTTGCCGCCGTCAAAGCGTTGACCGTCAGAACATTGAGAGACGGGGGGCAGTCGATCAGAACATAATCGAAAAGCTCGGACTCCTCTGGCGTGCCGCTGTCGAGATCGCGGAGAGCATCACGCAGCCGAAACGATCGGCGCGAAACCTGAATAAGTTCTATCTCAGCGCCGGACAGATCGATACTGGATGGAACCAGGCTAAGACCGGGAATTGTGGAACGAACAATCGCATTGCGAACGGGCATACGCTCTACAATAACATTGTAGATCGACTTTTTCCTTTGAGCCTCGGAGATGCCTAGACCTGTGCTGGCATTGCCTTGAGGATCCAAATCAATAATAAGAACCTTTTGGCCGATGGCAGCCAGCGCCGTGCCCACATTGATAGTCGTCGTCGTTTTGCCGACGCCTCCCTTCTGATTGGTTACAGCAATGGTGCGAAATCGCGGGCCAGATGACTTCATTGGCCTGGGCTCAAACACGGCGAATACCTTCTAAGCAAAGGATACGGCTCGACGGATCAGATTTGCTGGGGATCCTCTTCATCTGCATATTCCAATATTTAGTGGCTTGGGTCAATTCAGCATCAAAATGCCGACCCTTTGGAAACACACAACGAGTGTGCGAAGAAATGAAGGGCTCGGCCAGCTCAAGCAAATCCGGCAAAGGAGCAAGGGCGCGGGCCGTGATTACGTCTGCCGGAAAGGGCTCTAGCTGCTCGATGCGATCACAGATAACTGACGCTTTTAATTCCAAACTTTGAACAACCGACCTCAGAAACGCGCATTTTCGAGAATTACTCTCAACGAGATAGATTTTCGGCTTCTTGTATTGGGCCTCGAATAATATTGCCAGAATGATCCCTGGCAAACCAGCGCCTGCTCCCAAATCGATAATGGAGTCGGCTGAACTTGGAATGAGCTCAACGATTTGTGCGGAATCCAGAATGTGGCGCCGCCACACGTCAGATAAGGATGCCGAGCTCACAAGATTATGAGATTGATTCCACTTCTGGAGTAGTTCTACGAAGGTAACAAGATCCACCATTGTTTCACGTGAAACATTTGCAATCTTGGCAAACCCTTCAGGGGTCATCGGAGATGCCATCCAGACTTCACTCTGATAGGGGGACCTGGTCGAAAACCCGCTTTCGCGGCTCAGGCAGTTTTGCGTTTATTGGCTTGCTTCGTTATGGCCAGAAGGCGCGTAATGGCAGCGGGAGTTATGCCCTCGATTCGTGAGGCCTGACCGATTGTCGATGGCTGCACAATCATGAGCCTTTCACAGACCTCATTGGATAGGCCAGAAAGTGAGCGGTAGTCAAAGTCGCGCGGCAAGGTCAGTGACTCATCCCGCCGAAACGCGATTATGTCGGCGTTCTGCCGGTCCATGTAGCCGGAATAGTGGGCATCGATTTCGATCTGTTCAAGACATTGAGATCCAAAATTTCCCAGCTCTGGCCATATAAAAGTCAGATCGCTGAGTCCGATATCGGAATAGGATAAGAGATCATAGGCGCTTCTTTGGCGCCCATCTTGGTTAACGTTCAAGCCTCGCTTTTTTGCCTCCGAAGTCGTCATGGTATGAATTGCAAATGCCGCACGCGCAGCCGCCAGCTCATCTGCTTTCCGGCGATAACTCTGCCGGCGCGCATTTGAAATTAGCCCCAACTCCATGCCCTTGGGAGTTAACCTTTGGTCTGCGTTGTCCGCTCTAAGAGACAGACGGTACTCAGCGCGCGACGTAAACATCCGGTATGGCTCCGTCACCCCACGTGTAACGAGATCGTCGATTAAGACACCTATATAGGCTTCGGAGCGGCCCAAGACGAACTTCGGGCAGTCTTTTGCGGCTGCGTGTCCTGCAACGAAAGCAGCATTGACACCAGCCACTAATCCTTGGGCCGCCGCCTCTTCGTAGCCAGTCGTACCGTTGATTTGGCCGGCTAGAAACAGCCCCGACAGCTTCTTTGTCTCGAGGGTGGCATAAAGCTCCCGCGGGTCGACATGATCATATTCGATAGCGTATCCAAAGCGCTTGATTGCAACCTTTTCGAGTCCTGGAATCGTCCTCAGAAATGACGCTTGGACGTCTTCGGGCAGAGAGGTCGATATGCCGTTGGGGTAGATTGTGACGTCGTTTAGCCCTTCGGGCTCGAGAAAGATCTGGTGGGTTGACCGGTCGGCAAATCGCGAGACTTTATCTTCAATCGACGGGCAGTAGCGCGGCCCCGTGCCTTCGATCTGACCACTGAACATGGGAGCCAAATGAATATTATCTCGAATGATGTCGTGGGTGGCTTCCGTGGTCCCGGTTATGTGGCAACGCACTTGTCTCTGGGGAACACTTTCCGTCAAAAAGGAGAACGGAACGGGAGGCTCGTCTCCCGGCTGCTCTTCCAGATTGGCCCAATCAATGCTCGTGCCGTCGAGCCGCGGCGGCGTGCCGGTCTTGAGCCGCCCCATTTTAAAATCCAGCTTCTCCAGAGTTAAGGCGAGTCCTACCGAAGGCGCCTCATCGACACGGCCGGCTGGTACACGCTTCTGACCAATGTGTATTTCGCCGCGCAAGAAAGTCCCGGTTGTCAGGATGACCGTAGGAGCCTTGATCTCCTCGCCCGAGACCATCACAATTCCGTGAATGACTCCAGAATCAATGATCAAGTCGGCGGCCTCTCCCGCCCGTACGGAAAGACTTGCATACTCCGACAAGGCCTGTTGCATGCCCTCACGATAAAGGGCCCGATCGGTCTGAGCGCGAGGGCCGCGCACAGCTGGCCCCTTGCGGCGATTGAGCAGCCGAAACTGGATGCCTGCAAAATCGGCCACCCTGCCCATCACCCCATCAAGGGCGTCGATCTCACGAACTAAATGCCCCTTGCCCAATCCGCCAATTGCTGGATTGCACGACATTTCGCCAACCTTCTTCGGGTCATGGGTAACAAGCACCGTTTCGGCGCCGAGGCGAGCACTTGCGGCGGCCGCCTCGCAGCCGGCGTGTCCTCCTCCAATGACGATAACGTCGATTGATCGGCGACTTTTGCCCATTTCTGCTTCCAAATAGTATTCCAGCCCCGGACTCTATTGGCGTAAGGATTGCCACTGATTTGATTCGATATCAATCCTAAGGGGCCTAAAAGTCATGAACCTTTCGTCCAAGGGCCGTCGCGGCCGCCACGGAAGTGTTTCACGTGAAACATTTACTTGCCGATACAGAATTCAGCAAACAAGGCGTCGAGAACAGTCTCAACATCTGTTTTGCCAGTTATGCGACCAAGGGCCCGCGCGCTGAGTCTCACGTCTTCGGCCCATAGTGCAATATCGCTCGGCTCGCGATCCAAACATCTGTCGATGGCCTCACGGCATTCGATTAACGCCGATCGATGCCGCCGCCGAGTCAGATTTCCTTCATAGCCAGTGCCGACACTAAGAGGCGCCAATTTCGCTATACGATCCAGCAGCTCGCCCATACCCCGACCTGTCTTCACTGACAGATAGACAACAGGCACGCTGAATTTGCCATCAAATTCCAGCGGCGGCGGATCCACCAAATCTGTTTTATTGGCCACAATTAAATCACCCGATTTTGTTTCTTGCTCCATCGCATCCCGTTTTTTGTCCGCTGATACATCGAACATGAAGATTGTCAGGTCAGCCTCAGCAGCGGCGCGGCGAGCACGACGAATACCCTCCGCTTCGACGGCCTCTTCGGTTTGACGCAGGCCCGCGGTGTCAGAGACAATCACAGGAATGCCGGCCAGATCGAGATGAACCTCGATGACGTCGCGCGTTGTGCCCGATTGATCTGAAACGATGGCGACATCACGCCGAGCCAGTGCATTGACCAAACTCGACTTGCCGACATTTGGCGCACCAATTACTGCTACCCTAAAGCCATCCCGCAGGCGTTCCCCCATGTGATTGTCGTCGAGGTGCTGTCCGATCGATCGGCTGAGCTCAGTCAGAGTTGAGACTGCCAGCTTCTGAGTATCGGTTGGAATCTCTTCATCGGGAAAGTCGATAACCGCCTCAAACAGAGCGGCCGCTCGAACCAGCTCTGCGCGCCAGGTCTCGTACAACGCGCTGAGAGACCCCCCCATTTGCCGTATGGCTTGGCGGCGCTGAACTTCCGTTTCCGCCTCAATTAGATCCGCTAGTCCCTCCGCCGCTGTTAAATCGAGCTTTCCGTTTTCAAATGCCCGGCGCGTAAATTCACCGGGCTCGGCGAGCCTCAAGCCCAACCGTTCTAGACCCTCTAGCAATGCTGCAACGATCGCGCGGCCGCCATGAACATGGAGCTCCGCGACATCTTCGCCGGTCACACTTCCTGGTGCTGTAAATCTAACGACGAGACCGCGGTCGATGAGCTCTCCATCTTCAGGATTCCAAACATTTCGCAGTGCCATTCTCCGAGGTTCCGGAAGTGCAGTTCGCGTCAATGCTTCCAAAGCGCTTGTTGCATGAGGCCCCGTCAGCCGAATGACGGCGAGACCGCTCCGCCCCGCTCCACTGGACAGTGCAAAAATTGTATTGTTGTCCGACATCACGACTCGGCGCCTCTTCCTTCGCGCTAAGTCTCGTCCTTTGATGGCGGTGGTTTACCAGCCCCGGTCCAAAAAGCTTCCTGAAATTGCTGCATGGCCTTGCTGCTCATCGGCAGCCACTCCTTTGCAAGCTTTTTCGGATCAATAAAGCCGGCGGCATTGTCCGGAGCTTCCCTCATATGATTGAGCATGGTTTCATGGATGGGCGTGACATCAGGCAAGCCCATGTAGCGACGAGCTTCTTCCGGTGTGCAATCGATCTCAATTCTAACCTTCATTACATCTCTTTCTGGTTTTGAACGTGTCACCCTATGGAAAGTGTTTTTGCTCAGCAAACTAAGCGGCGCCTCGATTTCCAGAACACCAGCAGCTAAAGTGCGCGCCGCATAAATAGATTGTTCGTTCATTCAACACCGGTGATGCTCTATGACGAATGTAAACGCCATCCGTGTTCACGAGCCGGGCGGTCCTGAGGCGCTACTTTGGGAACAAATATCTCTGCCTGATCCCGGTCCTCACGAAGTTCGTGTCAAGCACTCGGCCGTCGGCCTCAATTACATCGACGTGTATCACCGCACAGGCCAATACCCCCTCCCGTTGCCAACGGGCATAGGTCTTGAAGCCGCGGGTATTATTGAAGCCGTTGGGTCTAAAGTTTCATCACTGTCCGCCGGCGATCGTGTCGCCTTCGGAACGGGTCCAATCGGCGCCTATGCGGAAGCATCAAATTTACCTGTCGGTCGTGTCGTTCGCATTCCTGATACCATTTCCGACAAACAGGCGGCCGCGATGATGCTCCAAGGGCTGACCGCTCACTATCTTCTGAAGAGCACATACAATGTTCAGGCTGGCGATGCCATTCTTATCCATGCGGCAGCCGGCGGAGTCGGACTAATAGTTTGTCAGTGGGCAAAGTATTTAGGTGCCCTCGTAATCGGAACAGTTGGATCAAAGGATAAAGCAGCACTTGCTTCCGAGCACGGCTGTGACCACACAATTTTGTACGATGAAGAAGACTTTGTAGAACGCGTAAAGGCAATCACTGAAGGTGCCGGCGTTGCTGTCGCATACGATTCTGTCGGCAAGGCAACGCTGCATAAATCTCTTACTTGCCTGAAACCTCTTGGCACGCTTGTCAGCTTTGGCAATGCTTCCGGGCCGCCGAACCCAATAAACGTCGGCGAGCTTGCGGCGAACGGCTCATTGTTTCTCACCCGGCCCAGTCTCTTTCACTACTTTGGTCAGGATGACGAACTCGAAATTGGCGCCCGAGATCTCATCGAAGTTGTTAGCTCTGGAATCGTCCGTATAGAAATTAACCAAGAATATGCATTAAGTGATGCGGTTAAGGCTCACAAAGATCTAGAGGCGCGACGGACAAAGGGATCTAGCGTACTTATTCCCTAAACCTAATTTACCCAACTTGGTTAGGTATTCATCGAATCGAAGAACTCATCATTGTTCTTCGTCTGACGAAGCTTATCGATCAGGAACTCCATGGCATCCATGGTTCCCATTGGATTAAGAATCCGGCGAAGCACGAACATCTTTTGCAAAATATCATTATCAACCAGAAGCTCTTCTTTGCGTGTACCAGATTTCATGATGTCGATGGCCGGCCATACCCGTTTATCAGCAAGCTTACGATCAAGTACAATCTCGGAGTTACCGGTCCCTTTAAATTCTTCGAAGATAACTTCGTCCATGCGGCTACCCGTATCGATCAACGCCGTTGCTATGATCGTCAGAGAGCCCCCCTCCTCTATATTTCGTGCAGCCCCGAAAAAACGTTTCGGTCGCTGAAGTGCATTTGCATCCACACCGCCGGTTAGAACCTTGCCAGAGGAAGGAACGACTGTGTTATACGCACGGCCTAGGCGGGTGATCGAATCCAAAAGAATAACAACATCGCGGCCGTGTTCGACCAATCGTTTTGCTTTTTCGATGACCATTTCGGCGACTTGAACGTGGCGTGCCGCTGGCTCATCGAATGTTGAACTAACAACGTCCCCTTTTACAGATCGTTGCATGTCCGTGACTTCTTCCGGCCGTTCGTCGATGAGAAGTACGATGAGAAAACATTCGGGATGATTACCCGTAACCGAGTGAGCTATGTTTTGCAGGAGCACCGTTTTACCGGTCCTTGGCGGAGCTACAATGAGCCCCCTTTGCCCTTTCCCTAATGGAGCTACCAAATCTATTACCCGAGCACTGCGATCCTTTAGCGCCGGACCCTCGAGCTCCATATCGAGCTTACTCTCAGGATAAAGAGGCGTCAGATTATCAAAGTGAACTTTGTGGCGTGCTTTCTCCGGATCTTCAAAATTTATCGCTACAACTTTGAGCAATGCAAAATAGCGCTCGCCATCCTTGGGACTTCTAATTTGCCCTTCAACCGTATCGCCAGTTCTAAGCGAGAAGCGCCTAATTTGGCTGGGGCTAACATAAATATCATCCGGACCAGGAAGATAATTTGCTTCCGGCGCGCGCAAAAATCCGAAACCATCTTGCAAAACTTCCAGGACACCGCCCGCGGTAATGTCAACTTCGCGCTCCGCGAGCTGCTTCAAAATCGCGAACATCATGTCTTGCTTACGCATGACGCTCGCGTTCTCGACTTCCAGCTCTTCGGCAAATTCTAGGAGCTCTGTAGGCGATTTTGCTTTGAGTTCCTGCAGCTTGAGATCGTGCAGAGTCATCTCGATATGGATTTCTTTGTTGTCAAACTAAGTTGTGGGAGTCGTGGACCCGCTGAAAAGCAGGTCTTGAGTCTAGGAATATCCAACTGATCCGACCGATCGTCCGAGAGACTTATTGTCAGTTAAATCAAGGACTTGGACGAAGGACGGAGAGGCGTGTTAGACAACCCCTGCGAGAACTTATGAAGGGTATACGTCTAATTAGGACAAGCTCATAATCAATCTATAAGCCATCCTGGTGTTCTATATAACCTGAATCGTGTGGAATTTAAACCTTATTACCAAGAATGAGATAGTTCGTAGCGTTGATATTGAATAAAGCCACTTGAAATTTGAGAGGTGGTTCGGTTTGTTTGAACAACTTTCGGACTGCGGATAAGTGGATTTCAGCCCCTGTTATGCCGCGACCGGGATTGGTTGCAGCACGTTGAAGTAAGCCTGATCGGGTGTCTGGCGGTCAAGCGATGAATGCGGTCTCTTGGTGTTATAAAAGACCAAATATTTGCCGAGGGCGGCTCGGGCTTGTGGAACATTGCCATAGGCATGCAGATAGACCTCCTCGTATTTGACCGTGCGCCACAGCCGTTCAACAAAGACATTGTCCCGCCACGCTCCCTTGCCATCCATGCTGATGGCGATTTCAGCATCCTTCAGGATTTGTGTGAAAGCGATGGAGGTAAACTGCGAGCCCTGATCGGTGTTGAAGATGTCCGGCTTACCGTAACGGGCCAGTGCTTCTTCAACGGCTTCAATGCAAAAGTCTGCTTCCAGTGTGATAGAGAGCCGCCAGGACAGGACACGCCGGCTGAACCAGTCAACCACTGCGGCCAGATAAACAAAGCCCCGTGCCATTGGAATGTAGGTGATATCCATCGCCCAGACCTGATTGGGTTGGGTGACCGGCAGCTTACGCAACAGATAGGGATAGATTTTGTGGCCCGGTGCAGGCTTGGACGTGTTCGGGCGGCGATAAATAGCCTCAAGCCCCATACGCTTCATCAGTGTTGTGACGTGCAGGCGGCCAACCTTGTATCCTTCACCAAGCAATAGTCCCTGCAGCATCCTGCTGCCTGCAAAGGGATAGTCGAGATGCAATTCATCAATCCGGCGCATCAGTGCCAGATCACCGACCGATACGGGACGGGGCTGATAATAGACGCTGCCCCGGCTGATCTTGAGCGCCTTGGCCTGACGGCTGAGCGAGAGTTTATGTTTGCGGTCGATCATTTTCTTGCGCTCGGCAATCCCGCCTTGGTGAGCGCATCGCCTAAAAAATCATTCTCAAGCGTCAGCTCCCCAATCTTGGCATGGAGCCTCTTCACATCAACACGGGGTGCAGGCAGCGGTGATTTACCCTCCCGCCCAAAAACACCCGCTGCACCCTCAAGGAGCTGATCTTTCCATTGCTTGATCTGGTTAGGATGAACATCAAACTGCTGAGCGAGTTCTCCCAATGTCTGCTCACCGCGAACGGCCGCAAGGGCCACCTTCGACTTGAACGCAGGTGTATGATTGCGACGTGGTCGTCTTGCCATAGTGGATCTCCTGTTGCCGGCGATCATGCCGCCTACAGGCCAAAATTCCACTTATCTCAACTGTGCAGATTTCCCGAGCCACCTCTTATTATAGTGTCTTGCCTGTCAGTCAATTCTGTCACTTGCACCCTTCATGCACAAGCCACCGCCCGGACCTCATTAACCAACGTTGGCCTCGCGATTGCCTCAGTCAACGGTCGTTCGCCGCCAAATATGGCAAGTACATGCCGCCGCGAAGCCAAAAAAGCCTGGCCCCAATCTTGCTGGTTTGAAAGGCCGATCCATGTATTCGACGACGCCTAGCGCATCGAATTACGGGCCGGAGTGCGCAAATCGCCGCTTTGAACGAAGAACTCCGGCTTTGGACAAACTGGCTTGCTTGCCTAGAGTATCGGCTGAGTTGTTTCGATCAGGCACAACCCAGCAAACGGGAGGACGCAATGGACCGCCGCGAGAGGGATCGGCAAATTCAAGAGTCAACGCGACTGGAAGATGCGGCATCCAAACGGCAGCTCATGTTTGCGAGGGCCGCGCGCTCAGTTGCACGCTCTGCAGACCAATCCAATGACGATGAAGCACCGGATGTCGAGGGTACACTCGACGATATAGCCCGCAGCCTTGAAAATCTAATGGATCACATGGAAGCCATTTATTTCCAAGAAGCCCGCGAAGCCGGTGCGGCCTTGGCTCAACTCTGGAACGGCCAGGCCACGATTGGCGAAATTCGCGAATTTCAAATCAAAGTCACTAAACGTCTGTCAGACCTAAGAGCGCGCGTTGATGCGATTCGCGAAGTGCTTGACAATGTTCCAAAGCTCCTACCGGGCCCAACAGCTGAGCAATGGAAGAATTTGCGCGAGCGCTATTTGGAACACGCCGCACTCGAGGCCGGCAGCAATCAGGCCCGGCGATCTGGCGAGGGGAAAACGCCCAGCATTTTTGCATCCGAGGATGAGGGCCGCGCGCGCCGCAGCCTTACCATAATGTTGCGCGTGCTGTTCTATGGGCCCATTTGGCTCGCGGCAATTTGGGTGCTCTATAACGGCGGCGTCGCCGCTCTCTTTGGCGGCGCGTAGTCCCTGAGCGATTATCGATCCCTCTAGATCAACTTCGGTTCGAAGCCTCCTTCTCCGATCGTTAGTGCTTTCACAAGACGGTTGTTAACGGCACACTAACAAGTGTCTTTTATGACCAATTGAACTTGCACTACGATCCCCCCGGATCCTTGAAGGACGAGTTTCGTCTCTAGTCATTAAAGCCAGCCGCGCATGAAACGATCAAAGACGCAGCACATGCCTGAACGAGTAGCTCTTAAGAGTCTATCTGCTGTCCTAATTTGCCGCGGCGCGCAGGCTGCCGTGAGGGCCAGGTGAAACCACTTCTCGTCATAAGCCTTTGCGGGTTTGTCTTTGCTGTAAGTTGGTTGATCCAGACCATATCAGCGTATGCCGGCTTGCTACTCGATCTGACGGCGCGTAGCGGCATCGGACAAGTTACGCTTTATGCAGTCGGCATTGGAGGGGTGTATCTGTTTGTCCGGTATGTTTGGCAGAAATCGACAGGTCAGTACTTTCAAGCATATTGGGAAAACCGCCACGCAGCAGCTCTAGGCTTTTTGACGCTATATGGCATGGCCGCCGTCGCGGTGATTGCTCTTTATATCGTCTGCTATTTATCCGGCACCGCCGAAGTGTCGGATCGCTTTTGGAGCCGGCTCACCCTGCCGAACTTTGGCAATATCGCCGTCAGCATCATCGCCGCGGCGATTCTTGCAGCGACCGAGGAACTTGTTTTTCGGGGCTTTAGTTTTCGCTATTTCCTCGGAAACGGCGGCAAGTGGACAACGGCTTCAGCGGTAAGCGGATCAGCCTTTTTCTTTGCACTGGTTCACAACTTTCGTGATCCACTGGCCTGGTTCACGCTTGGAGAACTACCCTTACTCATTGGCCTTACGCTATTGGGGGTCGTTCTGGCCTATACCTACCTTGCGACCGGCAGCCTGACCTGCTCCATCGGACTACACGGCGGCTTACTTGCTGTCCATGACGTCATATTGGAGCGAACACGTCTGTTAGAACTTGATCAGTCGGTTTGGTGGATGGGCGTCAACAATGACATTCGTACCGCTCCGATCGCCTGGTTGTCCTTGATAATCCTGGCCGCTGCCATCTGGCACTATGGCCCTCAATTGCGCAGAAAGTTTGGAATCGAAACTTTGATTCCTGAAGCGCAATATTCGAAGATTACCGCTGCCCGATTCAAATTCGCTTAGTTTACGAAAATAGAACGCCGCCCCAAGGCCCGGTTTGCGCAGCCTTTGTCAATGTGTTGACGAATTCTAAATTCGAGCGCAGTCAACCCACGGCAAGCCACTAGTTAATAAAATCTTTCCAACACACACGATAATCGCCGCACCTATTAACCATATGTTCAACCAGGCGGGCTGGAATCAGGCTGCCAGCAGAGACTTGCTGATGTGACGCTAGCAAGAGGGGGCAAACGCTGTTGCGAGCTTAGTACTGGGGCAAGCGCACGTTTGTGTTTCGCACATGTTAGAATCTCCCTGCGAGGATACGAAAGACTTCGCAAAAGAAAAAAAGTCCAGACCGGCCCGCGCCAGCGCGGCACTGGGTTGGCTGGAATGGGTTGCACTGCCAGAGCTCGGCCTTCCTACCATAAAGGCGAAGATCGATACCGGCGCACGAACCTCGGCTCTGCACGCTTTTGCCATTGAGCCTTTCGGCGGTCCCGATATGCCGCGCGTGCGCTTTGGCATTCATCCAATCCCAGAGCGACCGGACGTTGAAATATTTTGCTCGGCAAAACTGATCGACCACCGCGAAGTCACGAGCTCAAACGGCGAAACGGAACTCAGATACATCATCGAGACCAATGTCCGAATTGGCGAGCGGAAATGGCCCATTCATATTTCTTTGACAAACCGCGAAAACATGCAACACAGAATGTTAGTGGGGCGCCGGGCGATCGAGTACGAAATGTACGTCAACCCCAGCCAGTCATTTCTGCAGCTCCAACTTTCGTATGATCTGTACGACGATCTTCCCAAAGTCGCCTGTGTTAAGCGAACGCTGCGTATCGCTCTTCTGAGCCGCGAGCCAGAGAGTTATTCGACCAAGCGCCTCATCGAAGCCGCAGAGGAACGAGATCACGTCATTGAGATCATCGATACCAGCCGCTGCTACATGAATATTAATTCCTGCGCGCCCGAAGTGCATTATGACGGTAAGGCGCTTCCCCACTACGACGCTGTGATCCCACGCATCGGCGCATCCATCACGTCCTACGGCATGGCCGTGGTCCGGCAGTTCGAGATGATGGATGCCTATTGCCTAAACCCCGCTGCTGCGATCGGCGCGTCACGCGACAAGCTCTTTGCGCATCAATTGCTGGCGCGCAACGGAATCGGCATGCAGACGACCGCGTTCGCCAATTCCCCCAAAGACACCGACAACTTGATCGAGGTCGTGGGGACGGCGCCCTTGGTCGTCAAGCTCCTTGAGGGTACACAAGGCCGCGGCGTCGTGCTGGCGGACTCAAAAAAGGCCGCTCATTCCGTCGTCGGCGCGTTTCGCGATCTTAACGCCAACTTCTTGGTTCAAGAATTTATCGAAGAATCCGCCGGCGCCGATATTCGCTGTCTTGTCGTCGGCGGGAAAGTTGTGGCCGCCATGAAACGTGAGGCAGAAGCCGGTGAATTTCGCAGCAATCTTCATCGCGGCGGCAAAGCCAAAGCCGTCAAGATTTCTAGGGCCGAACGGCAACTTGCCGTCAAGGCGGCGCGCGTCATCGGTCTGCATGTAGCCGGCGTCGACTTGCTGAGGTCGGATACGGGTCCAAAAGTGATCGAAGTCAATTCGTCGCCTGGCCTTCAGGGAATCGAAAGCGTTTCCGGCAAGGATATTGCCGCACTCATTGTCGAGCACATCGAAAAAACTGTTCGGCCGGTCATACCACGTCAGCGCAGACGGAAATCAGACGCCGCCAGTGATGATGAGTCCGTCTATCACCTTGCAGTTTAGCAGGCTGCGTTCAGCTTAGCTGCTTGTGCTGCGGACAAAGTCAATTATGTGTTGCGCAACCTCCACGGGCTTTGCCTCCACAACATAGAAACCACCGCCCGGCAAGATCACGTGCGGCTGGTCTTTTGCACCTGGTATATGAGTGTGGAACATGGCCGGATCCATGGCCGTTTTTGCCGTCATCTCGCTAAATACTGTGAGAACTGGCTTGTCAAACTCGGCAAGCGCCGCCCATGCCGCACGATTGGGTTCAATCGGCGCATCATATTCCGTAATCGGATGAATCATTGGGAATGATCTTGGTCCGGCCTTATAACTTTGATCCGGGAACGGCGCATCAAATCCAGCGATGGTCTCGGCAGACAGCGTGCCGGGCACGCCATCATTGACCATTTTGCCGATGGGAAATTCTTCAGCGCCGATCACCATGGCGCGGAAGCGATTGAACCACGCGCTTTCACCCTCATCAAGTGTCGGCAATTGCGTGTTGGCAAGCACAAGCCGATCGAAAAGCTCCGGGCTTTCACCCGCGACACGAAGGCCGAAAAAGCCGCCCCAATCGAACATAAGGGCAGTTACATCATCAAACTCCATTTCGCGCATAAAGATTTTGATCCACTCAATATGGCCTTTGAACGTGTAATCTTCTTCGGAGGCCAATTTGTCGGAGCGGCCGAAGCCGATATAGTCCGGCGCGACCGCACGAAAGCCGGCATCGACTAAGACCGGAATAACCTTTCGGTAGAGATAGGCCCATGTCGCCTGGCCGTGTAGACATAAGATGACAGGCGCATTGCGGTCGCCCTCATCGATGTAGTGCATGCGCAGCTTTTGCTTCCGGCCGTAAGGGATCTCCATATAGTGCGGCTTGAAATCGTAGTCGGCTAGATTTTCAAATCGGTCTTCGGGAGTTCGCAAAATATCTGTTGCGACTTCAGGAGCGGCGGCCGCTTTCATGGAAAGGGTGAGGGGCAGGCTAGCGCCGAGCACCGCGGCACCCGCCGAAAAACTACGCCTGGAAACCTTTGCATCCTTAAATTTTTCATTTCTCTTTTTCATCAAGCTCACCCCTTAGCAATTGTTGTCGTCGTTGCTTCGCATCACAACGCGCTCGACCAGCCTTTCGCGCCAAGCCTATTGGATCGACAGGCAAATTGCCATGAGCAACCAAATCACGATGAGGTCAACGCGGACGCATTGTGCGTACGCGGAGTTTGAACGAGCTAGTTGCGGCGCATAAGTGAAGAGCTTTTGATGTCGCCCAATGTCGGTGTCCCGGCAAACTGCATGATCCGCGCTAACTCGGCTCGCAATATATCGAGAACTTTCGCGACGCCATCCTCCCCAAAAGCGGAAAGGCCCCAAATGTAGGGCCGTCCAATACAAATAGCGTCAGCTCCCGTCGCGAGGGCCTTAAAGATATCCGTGCCGCGACGAATGCCCCCGTCAATAAGAACAGGCAATTTGCCGCCGACTTCTTCCACGATCTCGGGAAGACATTCGAATGTGCCTCGATTACTTTCTTCTTGCCGTCCGCCATGATTGGAAACGATCAAACCGTCAGCACCATTCTCAACGCAAAGTCGAGCGTCTTCGTGAGTCACGATGCCTTTAAGCAGCACTTTCATGTCAGTGTTTTTCTTGAGCCAATCGACATAGTCCCACGTCAATGTCGGATCACCAATGAGAGGTCTGGTTGCAATCCCTTCGTAGTTACCGATTTGGCCACCGCGACGGCCTCCGGCACGACGTCTTTCTAGATTTTCGCGTTCACGATTACCAAGACCTGGCCCATCGATTGTGACCGCAACGACGTTGGCGCCCGCCGCTTCTGCGCGCGCCAATAGTTGTTTTGTTTGATCGCGATCCGTCGAAGGGTAAAGTTGAAACCAAACTGTCCCGCCACCCGCTTGCGCCACATCGTTGATGCTGTATGTCGACACGGTCGATACGAGCATGACATGCTTTCGGGCCGCAGCGGCCCGACCGGTCGCAAGCTCACCCTCTGCGTTCAATTGGCCTTGGCCACCGACCGGCGCCAAAAGAATAGGCGTTTCCATGGTTTGACCGAGAATTGTCGTGGACATGTCAAGGCCGCTGATGTCAACCAGGCGGCGCGCGCGGATTTGCACATCGTCGAAGGCTGCTCGATTGGCGCGAACTGTGTTGCCGTCGTCGGCACCGTCGGCAACAAAGTGATAGAGCTCCTCCGTCAATTTTTCACGGGCAACGTCTTCAAATTGGAGCGTGTTCGTCATGTCGTCCACGCTGACCGCACCAAGCGCCTCTTCCGCGCGCGCCCTGCCTGTCATGGACATCGCAGCTGCACCCCACAAGGGAGACGACAAAATGAATTTTGTGAAGTCCCGCCGTGATTCACGGTGCTGATAAGAGGTTTGGTCGCTTAGCTTAGGTTTTGACGTCATGTGCTTAGATCCCGATGGCGCAATTCGCGATTGAATCTGCTGCAGCCTTGTATTGGCCAAGTATCATTTCATTGGAATGGACGCGCGATAAGCTGCTGCTAATTCCCATTCCATCTGGTGGGGCCATTAAAATCAAATGCAAGGTCTTGTGGGGCATAGCGCGGCGAAGGATAGACGATTTTGACCAGTTCCCCGTCGTTCTCGCCAACAAAGGGGATGTAATATTCCCACGCAATATTCTTGTCCGGGGTCACTTCAATAAGCCGGCCGTTTTCCGACTCAGTGATTAGCGTATTGCCGTTTGGCAGCCGCTGCTGTGTTCCCCGTACCTGGCTACAAAAGATTTCATCAACTTGGCTATCGTAGCTCCACACGACTTCGAGCGTACTCGGATTGAATTCCAAAATGCGGGACAAGCCACCGCGCGAAAGATCTCCTTCATTGTCAAAAATCAATATATTTCCATTGTCAAGCAGATCGGGATCGTGTTGATGATGCCATGGTCCGCGCAGCGCCCAGACAATTTGCTCCGTATCAGGATCAAGAAGCGCGATGGCGTCAATTTCGCGAAAAGAAAGCAGCACTTGCCCCTCCTCTGCCATCGGAAACTCATCGGCCAAAGAAGGCCTGACGACTTCAACGCCGTTGGCATGCGAAACGTCGCCCTTGCTTGTGTATGAATTCTGTAAATCAAGGACGTTGGCAAAAGGCGAGTCGCGAAACGCCTCCAGGATGGAAATGGACTTGAGCTCTTCTCCGTCTTCCGAAAGGATTGCCAGACGGTCGTCTATGATCGGCGGTTCGAATTGCTCCAATCCAGGCCGGGTTTCAGTTTCAATCTTGTGCGTCAATACATAAATCCGTCCGTCTTCTCCAACGTCAAGATCATGATGGACTTGCTCTAAATATTTCCAAATCAGTTCGGAGTCCTTATTCATTTTCACAATCCCTTGGCCCCAGGGCGTGCCGAAACCGACATAAATCGCCAGCAGATCGCCATTGGGGAATAGAAACGTATTGCGCACGGAGATTTTCGAATAGGAATCCGGTTTTCCAACAGCCGCCGTTTCGTCCCACACCTCGCTAAACGGCAAATGCCAATCATGGACGACACTGCCGTTCATCGAGATCACTCGGGTCTCTGTGTTTGGCCCTGGGCGCCGGAAAAAAGCGTAAAGCCGTTATATGCAGCAACGGGGTCGTGGCGGGTCGTTCTTTTTAAAGCCTGACTCGCCGCAGACCGTTGCGCCTGATCGGGCCGCTTGGTCGGATCGCCAGTGATCTGGCCATATTGACCGCTATAGGCATATTGATCCTCATACACCGCGACGCCCGCCATATAGGCTTGGCGAAAATATTTGTAGGGAAAGACGCGAAAGTAGCTCACGGCCGTTCCCGCTACGAAACTCAAAAACACGAGCGAGACGATCTGAATGCCGATAACCGTCGGCGTCCAATTGGTTTTGCGGACAAACTTTGCCGCGCGTGCAAACATTGTTTGCAAACCATTTTCGCTACGGTCTTGTTCGGCCATCAAGGCGCGTCCAGAAGAAGGTGTCTACGGGCTTTGCGCGAAGCTAGGGATAAAGGAAATGGGGGTCAAGAAACTCCGCGCAGATATCAGCGGCTGTTAGATGGACATCAAACCGTCTTAGCTGCTGCGCCAGCAGCTTCGACCAGCTAGGTTAGGAGATAACGACTATTTTCGTAGTATCGGGGAGATTATCTATGACAACCGCAACAATTCAATCCGCGGGCACTTCCTTGTCCCGGCGCGCCGTGTTGGTTGCTGCGGCACTGGCTCTACTCGTTATCTGGCTAGAGACCGTGCCTGCAGCCGCTCAAGATGCGGACGCACCGACGGTGCTCATCACCGGATCAAACCGTGGTCTCGGACTTGAATGGACGAAACAGTATGCCGCCAAAGGCTGGAACGTCATTGCGACGTGCCGGACGCCTGAAAGAGCGGATGCGCTTCAAGCCCTCGCCAGCGAGCAAGAAAATGTAACGATCGAGCGACTAGACGTATTGAATCACGTGATGATCGACGCCTTGTCGGACAAGTACAAGGACCAACCGATTGATGTACTTCTTAACAACGCTGGGATGTCGGGCTCACCCTCCCCAACGCAAGTATTTGGCAAATTAGATGCTTTCGAATTCGACCGCTACATGCGCACAAATGCTTGGGGCCCTTTGAGAGTTGCTCAGGGCTTCATTCAGCAGGTGAAGGCAAGCAAGCAAAAGAAAATAATCGCAATGGCCTCACTTGCCGGCTCATTTGGTGCCAAAAGCGGCGGCGTGACCGGCCTGTACTATTACAAATCGAGCAAAGCCGCCCTCAACATGATCATGGCGAATTTGGCCCGCGAATTAGAAAAGGATGGCGTTATCGTTACGACACTTTCGCCTGGTATTGTCGATACGCAAGACCAGATCCCCGAAGGCGTCACCTTTCCGGGCTTGGTTGCCATTGAAGAAAGCATCAGTGGGCTGATCAATGTGATTGACGGCCTTTCGGTTGAGGATACAGGCAAGTTCTATCGCTACAACGGTGAAGAACAACCGTTTTAAGGTAAGCCCGAAGGAACATCCTCAATCATCCTGATGGTCAGGGCTGGTTTCGTAATGCCGGCGCAATAGATCATCGCCAAAATCGTTTCCTGGCTGACGATAAACGGTATGAATGTGATTGGGATCCGGCTCGCGAGCTTCCGAGCGATTGTTGAGCGTATTGTCGAACTCGATCAGCAGGGATGGCCCATGAATGCGATAGTAAATCGCGCTTCCACGCGCGGTCGGCCCCATCCAAGAAAAATGGAGCGTATCGAGCTCGTCTTCTTCGATTTGACGCACCTGCTCTTGTGCGGCCTGTTGATTCATGCTCAGAACATATTCTTCAATGACGCGCCATAGAAAAGCCAATTGACGGCCGTCGAGGTCGGCAGCAGACAAACCTTCATACTCCAAAACAACGTCTCGCTGGCCCGGCCCTGTAAACAAGCCGCGAGGTAGATCCGGGCTTAATACTGCCGCCTCTCTCTGCTCATCCGAAAGAGCTTCAATAAAGTCAAAGGCGCGATCAACTTCACCGCCTAGTATACGCCAGCCGGCGTAGGCGCCGTCCGGCACTCTCGAAGGATCGGCGCCAAAAAATGCGGGCGTCACTGCAACTATGCCGTTGACAAATGTAAAGTTCAGCACGAGATGATGCCCTTCCAGCTGCCAGCTCCAAGGATCTTCCGTCCACGGATCACCAAAAACCGCAAGCCAGTAGAACGATGACCCGATCGGCGTATCATCGTCGGCGCCAAAGATTAGTTCGAATTTCTTTTCCGCCAGAATATCGTCAAGCCGCATGATTGAAGCTGACTTCTGATAGCCCTGACCGCTGAGGCCACATGCAATAAGACGGTACGCCGCCTTTCGCTGGGCTTCGGTCATCTCGCCTATGGTCACGCCTTCCAATCGAGGCTCCATAATCGCAATATTATTAAGACCATAGGACCAGACCTTGCGCGCCTCGCCTTCGAATGGGGCTTGCGCCTTAGCCCGGAGCTCCTCGGATAAGCCGCCCAGAAAGAATTGCGCGGCGCGGCGGCAATCGGCGTCGGTCGCCGCATCGACGCTTGCGGGCCAAAAAAGCGCTGCGGCCAGGCAAGCAATCAAAAGAACCGAAATTCGCATCATCTTGGAAATCATGAGGCGCCCCCTATTATCTTGCCCAAGGGTTAGACTTGGTCCTAATCGTCCTTGTCCAAGCCGGTACTTGGCAAGACAATATCGGCCGGACCGCGGCGTGGAAAGCCTTGCCGGCTTGACCGCCCCCCGGACCAAGCCGGCGCCAAATATAATTAAAAGGACAGACGCCCATGTCAGTTGCCCTCTCTCACGAAAAAAACGTACAGCTCATTGGCCCCTACGATTCACTGCGCGATTTCGTCCATGCCATCGAGGCCCGGGGCAAACTGATGCGGCTGAAAGAGATAGATCAGGACAAGTATGAGGCGACGGGCATTATGTACCGCCTCATTGAAAAATACGGCTACGAAGGGGCACCCGCCATGCTGATCGAACGCATGAAAATCGACGGCGAATGGCGCGACGGCCCGATCGTCGCCAACCTTTACGGCAATTGGGGTATTGAAGCGATGCCGTTTGGCGTGGAGCTGGTCAGCGACAATGATCAGCAAATGTACAGAGCCATTCGCGACAAGCTCATCACTCGAATCGATGACGCCGGAAGCTGGTTGAAAGTCAAGCCTACGGAAGTCAACTCCAACGATGCTCCGTGCAAGGACGTTGTTATTCGAGGTGACGACATTGACCTTTTGCAGTTTCCCTGGCTTAAGAACAATCCGGCGGACGCTGCCCGTTACGTCAATACGGGTACCGTTTTTATGCAAGACGACGAATTGGGCTCGAATGTGGGCACGTATCGCTGCCAAATCAAAGGAAAGAATAAAATCGGACTAAATCCGGAACCCGGTCAAGACGGCTGGCGGTTACTCATGGGAATGAAACGGCGCGGAGACCGGGTTGCCAAAGTTTCGATTGCGGTCGCCGTTGACCCTGCCATTTGGTCCGTAAGCTGCACAAAAATGGCGGGCTTTGGCGAAAGCGAAATCGAAGTGGCCGGCGGACTGAGAGGCAAGGCCATCGAACTTGTCAAAAGCGAAACCAACCACATCATGGTGCCGGCTTACGCTGAGATGATCATCGAAGGCGAGGTCCCCTTAGACGAGACGGAGGACGAAGGCCCGTATGGCGAGATGTACGGCTACTTGGGTCTCATGAAGCGCGACAATTTCTTCATGAACATTACGGCCATTACTCATCGCCACAACCCGCTGTTCTTCAATTCCTTTACCGGCGTTGCTGCCGACATGCCTAAGGGACCCCAATGCGCGGCGGAGTATCACCGTTACAAAAAGCTCATCCCCAATCTGACTGCCATATATTCGCCGCGCGGCGCGAGCGGCGTCAGCCTTGTCAGCATCGACAAGAAATTCCCAGGTGAAGGCATGTCGGCCGGTCAAGCGGTGGCCGCAAATGTCGGTCTCAACAAAGTGGTCATAGTTGTCGATAAGGACGTCAATATTTTGCAGCCGCTTAATATTCTCCATGTCCTCGGCGCACGCTGGCAGCCCAAAGCAAGTGTTGTGATCCCGCAAACCCAAATGTGTATGCCGGATCCAAGTTTGCAGACTGTGGGCATTACCAGCAAAATGATCATCGATGCGACGCAACAGTTTCCAGGCGAAGGCGGACCGGAGGCCTGGCCTCCGGTCTCCCGTGTGCTCTTAGAAGAACAGTGCCCGGATCTTTTTGATGAAGTCGAAGACAAGTGGCCTGAATATCTCAAAGGCTGGGCTCAATAGGAGACGTTTCCCATGAACGGCGTTCATGATCTTGGCGGGTATCACGGGTTCGGCAAAATCGACTACGACCCTGATGAGCCCACATTTCACGAACCTTGGGAGGGACGTGTCTTTGGCATGGCCATGTCCGTCGCCGGCTCCGACACGGGAAATATCGACGCCATCCGCTTCCGCGCCGAACAACTCGATCCCGTCGCCTATTTTAAAAATGGCTATTTCGGACGATGGCTCGCCTCCATGGAAGTTGCGCTCGTGCGCGACGGCTTGCTGTCCGAGGGCGAACTCGACGGACGTGTTGCAGGCGACAAAGTTGTTACGCCAGCATCCGATGCGATTCGCGCGAAAGCACAACGGGATGGCCCGCCGAATCTCGGTGGCCACATTCGCGAGGTCAACGGCAAGCCGAAATTCAAAGAAGGCCAAGTCATCACGACGCGCAATCATCAGCCGGCGGGTCATACGCGGCTGCCTGCATACGCGCGCGCAAAACGCGGCAAGATTTCGATCGTATTTCCGGCGATGGTGTTTCCCGATACCAACGCCATCGGTAAAGGTGAAAACCCACAATACCTCTACAATGTAGAGTTCGAAGGGCGCGAACTATGGGGCGACTCGGCTGAACCAGGAACCCAAGTGCGTCTCGATCTATTCGAAAGTTACCTCGAAGCCGTCTAGGGCGCGTACAAACTCAAGAGAGTTAGAGCAATGAACGGTATTCATGAACACGGCACTCCGGAACTAGCTTTACGCGTCGAAGCGCTCGAAGAGCTCCTGACGGAAAAGGGATTGCTTGATTCTAAAGCCGTCGATGCCGTCATCCATCATTTCGAACACGACGTTGGACCCATGGACGGCGCCAAAGTCGTGGCGCGGGCTTGGACGGACCCCGACTATAAGAGCCGGTTGCTCAACGACGCCAACAGCGCGCTCGAAGAGCTAGGCGTCGGCGGGCGTGAACAATTAGTAGTGGTGGAGAACACGCCTGACACTCACAATGTGGTGGTTTGCACGTTGTGCTCTTGTTATCCGTGGTCGGTCTTGGGTCTGCCACCCACCTGGTATAAATCTCCTGCCTATCGCGCCCGCATAGTGCGCGAACCGCGCGCGGTGTTGAATGAAATGGGTTTGGAATTGCCCCAAGGCGTGACCATTCGCGTTTGGGATTCGAGTGCAGAAGTGCGCTACCTTGTCCTGCCGGAACGGCCGCGCGGAACCGATCAGCTGGGCGAAGACCAACTTAAATCCCTCATCAGCCGCGATTCCATGATTGGCGTTGCCAAGGCGACGGCGCCAGGCGCTGGCGATGACTAAGTCTGCCCATAAAGATGTTCTTGATACGGACGGACCTGCCGCACCGCCGCGCTTGAATGGCGAGCTCGTTTTCGAAGCCCCCTGGGAAAGCCGATTGTTCGGTGTCACCCTGTCGCTGCACGAAGCGGGACAATTTGAGTGGGAGGAGTTCCGCAAGCTTTTGATCGACGAAATTCAAAGTTGGGAGCGCGCCGGGCACAGTGACGCCGAATGGAATTATTATGAGCGCTGGGCGGCCGCACTGGAACGATTGCTTGCCACCAAAGGCTTATGCAGCACGAACGAGTTGGCTGCGAAAACGCAAACCTTTGCGGAGCGTCCTCACGGCCACGACCACTAACATCCAACTTCATAGCATCACAGATTGTTGTTAGTGAGTTTACGCTCTTCGAGGCCACACTAAAAACAATAGTCATCAAGTGAGTAAAGCCTGTATGGAAAATAGACCAACATAGTGGCCAAGCGATGTCAGAATCACAGCGCTCAGAAGACTCATATCCGCCTCAACCACATGACGCGATCGAGCAAGTCTTCGATAACGTTTATTGGGTTCACGGCAGCATCAGCTTAGGGCGTGGCATCAGAATTAGCCGAAACATGGTCATTGTACGAAGCGGCACCGACTTGACGCTGATCAGTCCGGTGCGCCTCAATACCGAAGGCGAAGCTGCGCTCGACGCCCTGGGCACGGTCAAGAACATCGTGCGGCTCGGCTGCTTTCACGGCGTGGATGATTCCTATTATGTTGAACGATATGGCGCTGCGTTTTGGTGCCAAGAGGGCTCAGACAACTACTCAAATCCGAAACCGGACCACATTATAGCTGAAGGCAGTCCCTTGCCGATTGACGATGCGGAGTTATTTGTTTTTCGAATGACAACAAAACCCGAAAGCGCAATTTTGTTGCCCAAACACAGCCGGCTGATCACCGTGGACGGCATTCAACACTACAGTGACAAAAGCCGCTGTTCGCTATTGGCGCGTTTGATTATGCCCTTTATCGGCTTTCCCACGCGCACGTTGATTGGACCGTTTTGGCTGAAGGCGCTTACGCCAGATGACGGTTCGTTGCGCAAAGACTTTGATCGGCTCTTGCAACTTGACTTCGACAACTTGATCAGCGCTCACGGGACGGTTTGCCGCGGAGGCGCGCACCAGAATGTTCAAAGGTCGGTTGAACTCGCTTTCAAATAGTTTCCCTAACTAATCACTTGCTTTGACCGCTTCGCATCCGGCGTGTTCCTTACCTTCCGTAGCCGGCCCGCCGCGCTGAAGCCCCATAAAGCTTTTGCTCACTACATTCAGGCCGGCCTCTTCGCAGACGCGTGCAAGAATATCGGGGTCCATAGGATTTAAGAAATCCGGATGAGAGTTCGGATCGGTGCCCTCCGGTACAAATTTGGAAAAGTCCGGCAAGAAGCCCGGCCATTTGTGACCTGCTTGCTTGAGGGACTCATAGTCCGAGGCTGCTGCATTCCAATTGGGCATATAGGGACTATCAGCGACCAGATAGAGCCGCCCGCCGGGTATCAGCCACGTCGCCATCTTCTTCACGGCTTGTTCCACATCGTCGCCGGTCAAAAAGTGGAGAACTCGTGACGCCAAAATGGCGCCGAATTTACGAGATGGGAAATCGATGTCCGGCAGGACTCCAACACTCGTTGTTAATCTCGAACTATGTTCAATGGGAACATGATCTTTCAGAATTGCGACATGGCCAGCATCCATATCGCATGCGACCATCTGCGCACCGTTTGCCAAAGCGGCAAGGGTCGCCACACCATATGCACAGCCGACATCCAACATTGGCGCCTCGGCGTCCGGCGCAAATTCAACAAATGCCTTTGAGTAGGGGTCGAGTGACTCGAGCATAAAGCCGCGCCCGTTCAACGTCGGGATGGCCCCTGGATATTTCGCTTGGGGCATGCGGAGGCCTGTGACTGCCACAATCTTCGTCCTTTTGTAACTGGCGGCGCGCAGCACCTTTCAAGCGACTATAGCAGTGTGGCGACCGCTTGCCCCAGCCCGCCAAAGTTTACGAGCGCGGCAGGAGCATGGATCTTGCAATCTTTTGGGGAGAAGCAGGCCCGAACACGGGTAAACGACCGCCTTCACTATAAAAGGTATGGCGATTAGACCGGCCCTACGGCCGTTCAATGGCCGCGCAGCTAGCGCCTTGGTCCGTCGTCCCGCCCCTTGGGGTCTTGCCGGATCGCGACCCGTTTTGGCACAGGCCGTCGATCCTGCTTCCTTAGGAGAGTGCGATAGAGATGAGATTTGCTTTGGTGGCCATAATTACTTGCTGGACGCTGGTTGGGACCCTCCCAAGCTCGACGCAGGCATTCGCAACTCCGGAATTCGAAGTACTGACACCGTCTCAAGACTCAAAAGGCTGAAAGTGCTGCAGCAAGGCGCCGAGCCCTTGCCCCTTGAAGATGGTGCAGTGGAATATGCTTCATTCGTTGAAGATTGGTTGACAACCAAACCCATCACCAACGAAATTCCGATTCCGCGGGCCGTCCTAATTTTATGTGGGCTATTCGTCTTAGTTGGAGCGTATCGGGTAGCGACGCGGGACTAGTCGAACTTGTCTTTTCTCTAAACGATGCTTTACCAACAAAGAAGAAGGCGGCACCGAAGCACCGCCCTCCCAATTATTTGTAACGTAAGAGCCTCAGCGGCTCAAACTATTTCCTCAATCGCTGGGCCGCTTATAGCGCGCCGGCAATTGTGGTGAAGGTCGTATTGAGGTTTGTACCGGCCGTCTGGACGGTTACTAAGATGACAACTGCGATGCCGGCCGCGATCAAACCGTATTCAATCGCCGTGGCGCCCGAGTCATCTCTTAGAAAGCGAGAAAACAATCTTGTCATGACACTATCTCCTTAGCAGCTTTTCCGGACTCTCTGCCCCTACTTAAGAAGGGCATGCGCATCGAGAGCACGAAGATACGCAAAAGATAGTCCTCTTAGTCTTGCAATCCGCCTAAGGCTGAAGTTCGAATTTTACGAAAAATTTAACAATACCACGCCGCACAAAGTCGCAATTAAACCGTATAGGCCATACTCAGAATGAGATCAGCGTTATCGCTGTTTCCTTCCACGACACAACTCCCAGGGGTAGGGCCAACAGCACACGGCCCTTGCCGGCGATCAAAACTTGCCTTAGGTAAGCAAAGGGCAAATTAAGTTGACGGGAGTCGAAATGGGCACAATCACAGCGAACGGCCCGTGGTACTACCAATTCGGCATGGTGCTTGTCGCCATTGCCATCCCGGCCGTTCTTACGGTTGGATTTTTGTGGCTCGACAAGCGCGTTTTCAAGATCTTTCATACTGAAGACCCCGAATAATGACGCGTGCAGCGTTTCTCAAAAGATTGCTTCTCACCCCAGTCGCAATCACGATGATCGCCGTGGGCGTCTTCGCGCAAGAATCGGAAACAACTCCTGCTGACACGACGATCACCCAAGACATTTTCCTCGTCGCAGGTGCCAGCGGGCGGACCGGTCGCTTCATTGTGCAAGAGCTTGCCGCCAAGGGCCATCGCGTCCGCGGCCTTACGCGAGATGTCGAGCGGGCCAAAGCAAACGTTAGCGGTGACATTGAATGGGTGGCAGGAGACGTTCGCGACATCGAATCCATGCGCGCCGCCTTTGAGGGCGTAACGAAAATTATCTGCACGATTGGCTCGACTCAAAGCGACGGACCCAATAGCTATGAGTTTGTGGACTATGGCGGCGTCAAGAACTTGACCGACCTTGCCTCTAAAAATGACGTCGAACAGTTTGTACTTGTCTCTTCATTGGGTGTGGGCGGGTCCGGTCTCACCGGCTGGTTCTTGAGTTTCCTATTGGGAGAAGCGCTCGACTGGAAATTCAAGGGCGAAGAACATTTGCGCGCAAGCGGCGTGCCCTACACGATCTTGCAGCCCGGCGGATTAGAGGATGAGCCGGCGGGCCAAGCGGGAATCACGATGGAATCCCTCGAAGATGGGGGATTTGGTTCTATCAATCGCGCCGATTTAGCTGCCGTGTCGGTCGCCGCTTTGTTCGACCCCGAGGCCATCGCCAAGACCATTGTCATCAACAATGACCAGTCCCTGGCGATCGATGAATGGCGCACAGAATTTGGCAATATTGCCCCAGATTCATAGGAAGCCCGCGGGTTAAGCGGCCCTACCAATTGGCGAGCGCATCACCAGAGAAAATCCGTCGACTGACGAAATGTAAGACTCGAGCTATGAAGGCGGCGCTTACGTGCCGCCTTTTTCTATTCAGCACACCTATCCCAAACTTAGCGTCCCCTTGCCGATTACCTCTTCTTCCTGCTAGGGAATTGTGACTTTGAAGAGGAGTTGAGGGAAGCCGCGTGAGCTCGCAAGCGCTAAAAACCGACCAGAATGCAGCAGCGCTCGAAGCCGGAATCGAGCAGGGCTTGCGCTGGATGCTCGCCCGTCAAAGTGACGACGGCTATTGGGTCGGGCGGCTGCAGACCAATTCGAGTATGGAGGCCGAATGGACTTTGGCACTCCATTTCATGGGATTGCGCGACCACCCGTTGCGACCGCAATTGGCTCGGGCCATTCTCAAAGAACAACGGCCCGACGGCGCGTGGCAGGTCTATCACGGCGCGCCCGCAGGTGACGTCAACGCCACGGTCGAATGTTACGCGGCCCTGCGGTCCACGGGCATGGACAAAGACGAAGAGCCCTTGCGCAAAGCACGCGCATGGATTTTGGAACGAGACGCGCTCCGCAATGTCCGCGTTTTTACTCGTTACTGGCTTGCTCTCATTGGCGAATGGCCGTGGGAGCAAACTCCTAATGTGCCGCCGGAAGTTATCCGCTTTCCCACATGGTTTCCGTTCAGTATTTACAATTTTGCGTGCTGGGCGCGCGCAACGTTGATGGCGATTACGGTCTTGAGCGCGCGGCGTCCTGTGCAACCTCTTCCGAACGAACTGCGACTCGACGAACTATTTCCGAACGGCCGGGAAAATTTCAATTTCTCCTTGCCGAGGAAACCGGAAGCCGATGCGTGGGAGCGGTTTTTCATAGGCGCCGACCGTGTACTTCATGGGCTCCAGACCCTTGGCTTTATTCCCGGTCGTGAAGGCACGATCAGCCGGGTACTCGAATGGATCATTAAGCATCAAGATGCCGACGGCGTGTGGGGCGGCATTCAGCCGCCTTGGATTTATAGCCTCATGGCGCTTCACTTCGAAGGCTATCGCCACAACCATCCCGTCATGGCCAAAGGGCTAGGCGCGCTCGACGACCCTCGCTGGCAGCACGTTGACGGCAGCGCCACTTACATTCAGGCATGTGTATCACCGGTTTGGGATACGGTCTTGGGCGTTCTTGCGTTTCAAGACTGTGAAGCTGATGAACAGCATACGGATCAAATGCGTCAGGCATTCGATTGGGTGCTAAGTCAACAAGTCCGCGTGGGCGGGGACTGGCAAGTCAAAGTTCCGCATGTCGAGCCCGGGGGCTGGGCCTTTGAATACGAAAACGCGTCCTATCCCGACGTCGACGATACGGCCGTCGCCTTGATCGTTTTGTCAGAGTTGCGCGACAAGCCAGAATGGCAGGAAAAAGGCGTCAATAATGCGATGGACCGCGCGGTCGATTGGATGCTTGCCATGCAGTGCAAGGGCGGCGGCTGGGGTGCTTTCGATAAAGATAACGACAAAGCCATTCTCACCAAAATTCCGTTTTGCGATTTTGGCGAGGCGCTCGATCCCCCAAGCGTCGATGTCACCGCACATGTTCTCGATGCCCTCGGCCGCCTTGGCTATACGCGCACCCATCCTGCCGTGGCCAAGGGCCTCACTTTTCTGAAAGCCGAACAGGAAGAAGACGGCAGTTGGTTTGGGCGATGGGGTGTCAATTACATTTACGGCACGGCATCCGTCCTGCCTGCCCTCAAGGAAATTGGCGAGGACATGCGTTCCGGTTATGTGTTGAAGGCCGCCGACTGGATCAAAAGCCGTCAACAAATTGACGGTGGCTGGGGTGAATCATGCGCCTCTTATATGGATCCCAACATGAGCGGGCGCGGCACAAGCACGTCATCGCAAACCGCCTGGGCGCTGATGTCGCTGCTCGCCGTCGATCGGCCTGAGGATCGCACAGCCGTTGAACGCGGCATTGAGTTTATAGTTTCCAAACAAGATGACGGCACATGGGAAGAGCCCGAATATACCGGAACGGGCTTTCCGGGATACGGGGTCGGATTGCGCATCAAGCTCGGCGACCCGCGTTTGGAAGAACGGCTAAAGCAAGGGCCAGAATTGTCGCGGGCTTTCATGATCAACTACAACATGTATCGCCATTATTTCCCGCTCATGGCCATGGGGCGTGCACGCGCCGCCTTTGCTCGTCATCCGAATGCGGCCGCTAACTGAAGCGCCCCTTAAAGTCTATTTTATGGCAGTTGTTTGATGTCTTCGGAGTGAAAGGACTTTCAGTTCTAGACAAAGCTCCGGCTCAAGAACCTGGCTCGTCAGTACAGGCAGGTGTAACTTTTGCACTGAGGGAGATGCGTTGCAGCCGGCGAAAACAACTCTAATTCGTGCCTAAGTTCCGTGCACAGTTTGGTGCCAAAATCGCACTGCAACGGACTTCTCGAGATCACCTTCACGCGGACAGACAGGCCGCGCGCCTTTAATGGCATCTGACAGACCGCCTTTCGTGATGTACGATGTGACGAACATGGTAAATGGCGGCTGGGCATGTCGGCGGGGGCGGATCAAATTTCCCGAGACATCGCCAGTGAGCGCCAGCCTTGCAACCGGTTGCAAATAGCCGCGGAGAATAATCATGAGAAACCTCATAAAGAAACTCCTGGACCACAATATTTCCCGCCGGGAATTCGGCGAGGCGATGGTCGCCATGGGCTTTAGCGCCGCAGCCGTCGATTCGGTTTTCACATCGGTTGCGCACGCGGCCGACGAGGCACGGCCAAGAGGCTATGACGTCGTGGGGACGGGCGGCGACGTGTTTGCCGAGTGCCTAAAGGCCGCCGACATCAAATATGTCTTCAATTCCAATTCGACCGGACAAGGACCCATTTACGACGCTCTCAATAAGCGCCCCGAGCTCAACCTCATTGTGGCACTCCAAGAAGGCCAAGCGGTGAGCATGGCGCAGGGCTATGAATTGGCCAGCGGCAAAACCGCGGCCTTAACCTTGCCCAGCATCGGCATGCCCAACGCTATGAGCAATCTGTACAACGCTTGGAAAGACCGGTCTTCGTTGGCCGTTTTTTCAGATGGGCAAAATCCAGACGTTGCTGGTCGGGACGGATTTCAACAACTCGACGATTGGCTCCAGCCAACGGAATCGTTCACAAAATGGCGCTGGCAAGTTAACCACCCCGAACGCATTGGCGAAATGGTGCGACGGGCGATCAAACTTGCTGGCACGCCGCCGGGCGGCCCGGTCTATATCCGCTTGCCGAAAGGCATCTTGCGCACCACTGAACTAAAACAGACGATTTATCCCCAATCGAGTTTTTCCGTTCCTGTAACCATGGAACCGAAGACCTCGCTTGTTGAAGAGGCGGCTCGTTTGCTTATCAACGCGAAAACGCCTGTCATTAATGCTGGTGGGGAAGTATCCCGCGCAGGTGCACAAGCGGACCTTCTCGAATTGGCTGAGCTGCTGTCTATACCTGTGGCGCAAGGTAACAGCGTGTTCGGTGACTTTCCGTATCGCCACCCCCTCTTTGCTGGCTTTTCCGTTGGCGGCGTACTGCCATCGATACGCCAAAGCGACGTCTTCCTTAATATCGGCGCGGCGATGCCGGACCCGACAAGCTTTGGCGCCCCGGTGCCGGCGACTTCCAAAGTCATTAATACCCGCGTCGAATTCGACAAGATTGCAAATATGTACCCCAGCGATGTGTCTGTTGCAGCCGGCGCAAAGGAAACCATCCGTGCCCTGATTGATGCGGTCAAGGACGGCATGCCTAAAGCCCAAATGGAGTCCGTTCGCGCAGAGCGGCTATCCGTAGCGCAAACGTCCCAGGCTTCTTCCGTTGAGCGTCGCCGCCAACGCGCCCAACCGACGTGGGAAGATAGCCCCATTGCGACAGACCGCTTGGCCTTTGAGCTTGACCAGGGCCTTGACACAGACGCCATCCTTGTAACGGAGGGCAGCGGCCGCGTCTTCTTTGAGAATATGGATTTTGGCCCCGGCAAGAAAACCGCCTTCGGCCCGACGTCTGGGTTTGCGCTTGGTTGGAGCATCGGTGCCGCACTTGGCGTTAAAATCGCCCGGCCCAATCAACAAGTGGTCGCACTTGTCGGAGATGGCGCCATGCTGTTCGGTCAGCTGGAAGCGCTCTGGACCGCTTCGCGTTATGACATTCCAATTACGATCGTCGTGCTCAATAACCGAAGCTACGATTCCGAGCGGCAAGCCATTTATCTAACTTCAAATCTGGCCAAAACCAACAAGGACATGTGGAAAGATATGTCCTGCTATCTCGGCGATCCGATTGTGGACTTTGTCAGCATTGCGAGGGGCTTTGATATCAAAGGCCAGCTGATTTCCGAGCCCTATCAGATTTCTGCAGCTCTCGAGCGCGCCAAAGAGGCGACTCAAGCCGGGCGGCCTTACCTGATCGACACGGTGATCGCCCAACGCGGGCCCGGCGCCAACGCGAACTGGCATCCCGAAATTTCGATCGCAGAGGGACGAACAAGAAAAGTCTAATGTGCCTGACTGCGGTCGCCACAGCTTGCCGTCGTGGTTTCAATCCCAATCTTCAATCGCGGAATAGATCTTGCCGACGCTAGCATCGTCATTAATGCACGCGAGCACAAGGCCAGCCAGCTCCGATCGTGCGATGCTGCCATAGGTGGAGGGATCTTCTGACAATATACCCTTTCCTGAGGGTTCGGCGTCAAACAGGCCGCCGGGCCGGATGATCGTATAGGCAAGGCCGCTCTCAATAAGGTGGGTTTCAGCTTGGTTCTTCGCTTCGAGCGAAGTCTTCAGTACCGCCTTCATCATAAGATTCAGGGCCTCGTAGCTATTGCCGGTACCGATCGTACTGATCAACAGGAAGCGCGAAACGCCCGCCGCTTTAGCTGCCTCGATTGTATTTATGTTGCCGATCCCGTCGACACGGGTATTGTCCGGCGCGCGCCCGCCGATCGTGCTGATCACAAGCTGGAACTCCCCTTGCGCCAGAGCAGCGTCAAGACTGCCGCGATCAAGCGCGTCGCCGACGACAAGCTGCGCCCCAGTAAGATTAAGCGCGACCGTATTCGATGATTCCCTGACTAAGACTGTGACATCGTCTCCTCGTTGGCGCAAAAGTTTGACGATTTCGAGACCAGTGCCTCGCGAACCGCCAAGAACGAAAATACCGGACGGCGACACCTCTTGAGCAGACGCCGTTAATTCGAATCCAATTGCCATAGCCAGGAACCAGGCAAGCGCTAGGAATCGAATTGCAGTTTTTCATTGGCTTGATGCACTAAAGGAAAAAGAGAGACGACCATAGAGGGCCGTCTCCATAGCACATGTGAGGCTCGAGCCGCCCCGATTTATTTCAAGTTATGCTTCGCCAGAATAACACGACAGTCACGCGCTACTCAGTCCCTCCAAGCGGGTTATCTACCACGTCGTCTGCGGCATCGACTGCTCCATCGACCACGTCATCAATTGTATCTTCGACAGTATCTACGACGTCGTCCACAATGCCTTCCGCACCGTCCATGACGTCGTCAGTCGTATCCCCTGCGGTATCCATTGCGTCGTCGACCACGTCATCAACGACTGAGCTCGACTCATCTTCCATCGTGTCCATTGCCGAATCGGCATCGTCAGCCAGATCTTCCGTCATGTCAGTGGCATCGTCGCTAAGACCGGAGCTGTCATCCGTGATGTCGTCGGTGCCGACATCGGCATCTTCCGCCTCTTCTCCGCATCCCGTTAGAACAAGAGAGCCCGCAAGAAACGCGAGCGTCGTCCAAAGTGCTGTGAGTTGTTTTACTCGTGACATAGTCAACATCCTTTGCCTTTGCTGCTGGGTGTGAGAATCCTAGCACAAAAACGGCCGTATCCGGAATATCTGCATCCTTAGTGATTCCGTTCATTCTCTTTTAGGTTGGACCGCATAGGTTGCGTGTTAGCGAAAACGAGGCAGTGGACGTCTTGAATAGATCTTGCAAATCGAAGTAGAATCTCCGGTTCTCCGCCATCGCGGCAGCCGCGCTCTGCATTTCAGCCGCAATTGGCGGCAGCCAAGCTGCCGACAGGGTTACACAACGGATCAATAGAAGCGCACTCCAATTTCCGGGCTGCAACGACGCCGTCAAGGATGCCGTCCTCAACAACTGGGCAGGCAGTCTCAATTACCTCGTGCCGGAGTGGCGTGGTCTAGAACCTTATGAAATGTCTCTCATCGACGGTACCGATCAAATGATCGGCTTGGAAACAGTCGTCGCCAAGTACTTATCGGACGACGGCTCGCGCACGGCAACTTTTACGATTGGCAAGAATGTTTTTGCGATCGACATTCTGAATGCAAACGGCGCAGCTTACACAGTTGTAGACGAAACCGGCGATGGTTTGTTTACCCGGCTTGTGTGCAAGGACGAATTATTCGACGTTCCTCGTTGGGCCACGCGATAAGGTACGAGGCTCAATCTCTAAAAATAGTCGTCCCGATTGGATCCGTCGAACCTGCCGGTCTTGAGACAGCACGCCTTGAAACAAATGTCCCGAGCCACATGGGCACAAATCATTGCGGCCAAGCTTCTCTATGAGCTCCTTGTCGCCGTGGACGATACGGTGGCCGCGCCCGACATGCGCTTCAGAAGGAAAACCTTTGCGCCGCTTGCTCGAATTTGTGATGCTTAGACATTTTTCCGCTCCTCCCTATTGTGCCAGTATGCAATTGGGGGGCGTGACGTATCAGCTTTCATGACTACATTCAAGTAATCTAGTTCAGAGACTGCGCGAAGTCGGCAAGTTCACGATTAAAACGTGCCGCATCCTCATAAAACGGCGAATGGCCCAAACCGTCATAGCGCGAAAGCCGCGAATCTTTGAATGCGGCCGCCAGCGATTGGGCCATTTCCTCGCTCATCACTTCATCTTCCGAGCCCCACGAAATTAGTATCGGAACGTTAACCTGATCGACGACGTCTGAATTGTCGATGGGCCGTTGCCTTAGTGCTTTGAGCGCATAAACGGGAACGCCCATATTGTAGGTAAGGACCGTCTCACGCCACTCCGGTGGAAATGTTTCAGCGGTTAAGAAGTCAACCATGGCCCGCGCGGCAATTAAGTTTTCTTCTGTGTTGGATGAAATGGTGAGCGCGCCTCGCTCTTGGCGTTGCTTTTGAATGTCAGGATCAAGGGGCGGGCGCTCAATAAAGCGGCCGTCGGTGCCGACAAAATTGATGCCGCGCAAAGACTCCGTTCCATAGTGGCGGACGTAATCGCCAATGACGACACCGCCATAAGACCAAGCGACGACGACGGGCTGTTCAAGATCCGTCGCGGCCATGACAGCCGCAATGTCGTCAGCCCACTTTTTAGTATCCGCATATTGATCCACTTCCCATGGCTTTCCGGAGCCGCCGTGTCCGCGCAGATCAAATGCCACCATGTGAAAGTCATCGCCAAGATCGGAGTCGAGCTGCCTTTTCCAGCTGATATAGCTTTGCTGAAAACCATGTATGAACAAAATGCCAGGACCTTCAGTATTTCCCCATTCGACCGTAACAAGCGGAACACCGCCGGCACCTTCAATCGTTTGAAAAGACGGCTCGGCGCTGTGAGCCGCAGAAAGTGACAGGAAAATAGTGGTAAGGGCGGCGAGAACTTTCATGCGATCACCTATGGCGGACAAAGTTTGATCTATGTCGTTACTTCATAGAATTGCCGACGGATAAGATCTTCATCCATGAAGTTTTTCAGCATTTCGCGGGCGCGGTCTTTGGTGCGAATGTCGGTGATGAAGCGCTTGTGAAAGGCCTCGATGCGTCCCAACGTGTCCGCGTCTTCCACCGGTTCGGATTCGGCAAAGTTGGTCGCGTAGTGCTCGACATAATCGAGCAGGCAATTGGTCAAGTCATCGAGCTGCTCGTAAGAATGCATACCGTGAACGGCGCAGGGGTGCCGGTAGGGCTCCATCCAATCCGGATACCAGCCCTTGCCTTCGAATTTAGGATAGGTCGTGAGAATGTCATTGAGGGGCTCGACCCATTTGGCTTTGTAAGCCTCGTCGTCAAGCGGCGTGTAGACATTGAAATGAACCATGACTTTGTTGCCGGTCATCAAAAAGAAACTCAAAAAGATCGGCGCATCATAGGATGTATCCGGATACATGATGACGTTGAGCGTATCGAGGGACGGCTCTTGAAAGGTTTGGAGCAAGCAGAAAATTTTACGAAAGCGATCCGCACTCCAATTGTAGGCCCTGAGCTTGAAGGCGTCGGCGTCCATAACGGCCAATTCGGGTGCGACCTCGAGAGGGGTTAAGGGAATCCTTGCTTCCACCTTGCCCAAAATGGCTTCTTTGCGTTGATCTTGATCCATATTGACTTGCTCCATCACAGACGCGTCGTCGTACACTAATAGGCTGCCGCTGCTTTGACACTAGTGCACTTCGTTCACTCTTCTCATGCTAGGGGAACTGTCGTGAATATCCACAGCGGAGATATCGGCAACCTGCTTTCGTCTTGCCATAATTAAAGTAGCAGCGGAAGAGAAGGAAACGGAACACAGGAACGATGCGCCATATCACTATTGCGACTACACAAATGGCTTGCTCTTGGGACCGGGAGCGTAATATTGACCAGGCGGCAGCGCTGGTGCGCAAAGCAGCGGCCCGGGGCGCGAACCTTGTCGTCCTGCAAGAGCTGTTCGAGACGCCCTACTTTTGCATCAACAAGCGGCCCGAACATTTCGAGCTCGCGCGGCCGTTTGACGGCAATACGACCATTGAACTATTTCGAGGTTTGGCCCGGGAACTCGGTATCGTTATTCCCGTTTCGTTTTTTGAAAAGGACGGAGGCCGCTACTTCAATGCGTTGACCGTCATCGATGCGGACGGCAGTACTTTAGGTCTTTACCGCAAAAGCCATATTCCTGATTTCGCCGGTTACGAAGAGGCCTATTATTTTTCGCCCGGCGACACGGGTTTCAAAGTGTTCGATACGTCATTCGGGCGCATTGGCGCGGCAGTATGTTGGGATCAGTGGTTTCCGGAGGCCGCCCGCTCCATGGCGATGCAAGGAGCGGAAGTGCTCATTTATCCGACCGCCATCGGTAGTGAACCGCTCTATCCCGATCTTGATTCAAAAGCCCACTGGCAACACACGATGCAAGGCCATGCCGCGGCCAATCTCGTTGTTGTCGCCGCCTCCAACCGCATCGGGACGGAAGTCGACGGCAACGATCAGCTCGACTTCTACGGTGGCTCATTTGTTGCAGACCATCATGGAAAAAGGTGCCCGAAGCCTCGAGCGACAAACAAGAGATAACACTCGCAAGTTTTGATCTCGACGCAATTGCGGAAGCCCGGCGCAATTGGGGCGTCTTTCGCACGCGCCGGCCGGACCTTTACGGCACGGTCACAGAAGCCGCTCCTTCGGAGATGTACGACCGGCGTTAGATTGACGCGGGTGCAACCCGCTGCCCGCTCGGCACCATCAGCACAATCGAGAGTGCGAAGAGCAGGACCGCGAGCCACAAAACGCCAGCGAAATTGTTTTGCTCGACCGTCGAAGCGCCGAGCGCCGGACCCAGGGCTTCGCCGATTGTAACCGAGAATGCACCCGCTGCAGCAATGCTTCCCTTGTGATCGAGTTCGGCCAGCATGGATTGAAAGTAAGGAAGACCGAACGCCCAAGCCGCACCTAACATGCACAAAGCCACAAAGTAAGCGGCATAGCTTTTCACAAAAATCAATATCAAGAGAGCAACAATCGCTGTCGCAACCGCGAGTAACGCGGGAAAGAGCCTACCGAGTCGCGGTCCAAGATAGACAACCGCCAGCGCCGCCGGCACGCCGATGATTGACGACACGCCGAGGGCCAGGCCCAATTGATCGCCGGTAAGCGCGATCGCATCGCCCATGCGCTCGACATAGGCGAACTGCGCAGTGTTCGCCGCCTCATAAAAGCCGATGCCGATGAGGGCGAGCAACGCCGCCGGTCGCAAAATCGTCCGCGCCTCAATGGCAGCGGCGTCGCTTGGTGACGCAACAATTTCATTGGGCAGCGTGGGCGCCAACAAGAGCGAAACTAAACTGACGAGCGCGAGCCCAACGTAAAGGCCTTCGGCGCCAACGGTCGGAATGAGTCCGGGCAACCAGTAGAGCCCGACAGCACTAAGCGCAAACTGAAACGCCATGAAGAGACCGTAGCCTTGATCCGGATTGGCCAGCCGCGCAATCGCGGTCACCACCGCGGTATAAGCAGCACCCCCGCCAAGGCCGCCGAGGAATCGCACGGCCATAAAAAAAGCTTCTCGGTCTGCCGAATAGGCGGAGACAAAGTCGGCGACTATGGAAATCGAAAAGCCAAAAATGAAAAGCTGCCGCAGATTCAAATGGTGCACGCGCAGTGAGATTGGGATCGCGGCGAGTGCGCCACCGACAAAGCCGAATGAGGCCGCAATGCCCGCTTGGGACTCGGAAAAGCCAAAGCCCTCCACCATGGCGCCGACCATGACCGGCAGGATGAGAAGCGGCAAAACCGTGATGCTTCCAAGGAGGCTGAGGCTGATGATCCGTAGGCTTACGGACATGGAACCTAGCCGCGCGGCTGCTGTTGCGTAATGCAGTGAATGCCGCCGCCACCGATGGCAATCGAGTGGATCGGCACTTGTTCGATCACGCGGTCGGGAAAAAGCTCGCTATAGACACGCACGGCATCGTCGTCGTTGGGAATGCCATAAATAGGCACGATTACGGCGCCGTTGACCATGTAGGAATTGACATAGGACTTGCAATAAACATCACCGTCGGCCTCTGTGTACTCGGCCTCTTCGATGAAAGTGAGCTCGATTGGCCGGCCCTTGGCATCGGTCTGGCCCTCGAGCGCGGCCACGTTGGCATCGCCTACCGCCCGGCGGTGCTTGTCGCTTGCCGGTGCCCGCTCGACCAGCACCAATCCTGGGCGCACAAAGGCGGCAAGGCCATCAACATGACCGTCGGTTTCATCGTCGTCGGGATCGCCGACCAGCCAAATGACTTTGCGCGCGCCGAGGGTCCGGCAAAGTTCGGCTTCGACTTCTTGTTTTGTGAACGCCGGGTTGCGATTGGAATTCAAAAAGCTCTGCTCCGTCGTCAGAACCGTGCCTTCACCGTCGACGCTGATGCCTCCGCCTTCGGCATAGATGGAAGAAGTGAAATTGTGTCCGCCCGCGATCCGAAGCACGGCGTCACCAATGAGCGCGTCGTTAGCGCGGCGGCGGTATTTGTTGCCCCAGGCATTGAACTGCCACGTGGAGCCGGCCAACTCGCCTTTGTCGTTGACCAAAAAGTTTGGCCCGGTGTCGCGCAGCCAAGCCTGATCGATTTCAAGTTCCACGAGCTCGACACTGTCGCCCAGAAAGCCCCGCGCGCTTTCCATCGCAACCGGCGCCGTCAGCATGCGCACGGGCTCGTATTTGGCGATGGTGTTGGCAACCTGAGCGTAAGCCTTTTGGGTATCTTCCAAAGGCCCGAGCCAATATTCCGGTCGATGGGGCCAGCCCATCCAGGTGCAGGCATGAGGCTCCCATTCTGCCGGCATCCGAAAACCGTGCGCGGCTGGCGCCGGGTCGTCGCCCAGAGGTTCGATTACATGAAGGGGCATAGAAACGAACGGCGCTAGTCGAGTTCTTTTCCGAACGCGACACCGTATTCCTTGCGAACTGTCTTGATATCTTCGTCCGTGGGCGGACCTTTTAACGATTGCATGTGACGGATAAAGCCTTCGGCCGGGCCGCCGGGAGATGTGATCACCAACAATTGCGCATCGTCGCTCAGAGATTCAAACCGGCGCGGTACGCCAATTCCCGCAATCGCGCATTCGCCCGGCTTCAAAACGAATGTTTCATCGCCGACGCTGACATCAAACTCGCCCTTGACGACATAAAAGAGTTCATCGTCAATTTCATGATTGTGCCAGGGCACGCCCGTTCCCTTGGGAAATAAGGAATCCATGACGGTCACGCGGCCTTCGGTTTCCTCGGCCGTGGACAAGAACCAGGTTGTTTCCCGGCCCGGAATTCCATATCGCTCGGCGGTCTCCGGTGTAGTTTTGAAGTATCGCATTGCCATGGTTAGCCCTCATCAAAGTTGCGCATACAGGTGAAATGGGTCTTTCTTAGAAGTGCAGCAAAAGATTACGCCGCACCTGATCGGCGCACAAGGCGTCGGCTTAGCCGTCGCTGGTCGAAAATTCCTCGATCAATGCGGCAACGCTCGCTGCTGTCTGGTTGAACAGTTTTTTGCGGCTCTCTTCATCGGGGCCGTCGCCTCGGCGCAGTTTGCCGACGCCAAGTTCATAGGCGCGTGTGGCCGCGGGGCGCGCGGCAATGGTCTCGAGCCAGTTTGCCACTTTCGGAAACTCATCGAGCGGCATGCCCAACCGGTCTTGCGCCCGCGCCCAGGGGAACGCGGCCATATCCGCAACCGAATACTCGCCGGCGAGAAAGTCGCGATCGGCCAGCTGGCGCTCCATTACACCGAGCAGCCGGTTGAATTCATTTCTATAGCGCTCTAACGCATGATCGATTTTGTCCTTTGAGTAATTCTTGAAATAACCGAACTGGCCGGCCATGGGTCCAAGATTGCCCATTTGCCAAAACACCCACTGCAACACGTCGTAACGCCTGTTTACATCCTTGGGCATGAATTGGCCGGACTTTTCCGCAAGATAGATGAGGATCGCACCGGACTCGAAAATCGAAATCGGCCCGTCCGGCCCGTCTTGATCGACGAGTGCCGGGATCCGGTTGTTCGGACTGATCCCAATGAAGTTGGGCTTGAACTGATCGCCGCGGCCGATGTCGACAAAGTGCGGGGTATAGGGAAGGCCGCACTCTTCCAACATCAGCGAAACTTTCCATCCGTTGGGTGTCGGCCAAAAATAAAGATCAATCATGTGTGCGCTCGAACGGCTAAGGGAAACCAAAGATCTATCATGTCCCACGCGGCCCGCTGCAAGCGCCAACAAATGATGCAAGCAACCAACCCCCGGCCAGAGGCCTATCCCGCACGCCTGCGCCTTGCCCTATACTCGGCCGCTGCCGCCGGCGCAGACGCGCATTGGGGCGTAACGTAGCTTGAAGCGGAGAAGGGACCAGAGATGCCAAACGATGCAAGCGCCGCGCCGCGCTACGGAAAAGGCCCGGCCCTCGAGGGGCCCTATCTCGATTTGCGCACCGGGCGCGGCAACCAGCTCGCCTATGCCCGCATCCAAGGCGACATCGACTTTGGCAAAGAGAAATTCTATTGGTTCAAGGGCTACGTCATGGGCATTCGGCCGGGGCAAAAGGTCGAAGACCTATTCGGCGCCCAAGGCTTCGGCGTCATTCGCCTGGCCGAGCGCGACGACGGTGTCATCGAGCGCATGGCTCGGCAGATCGGCATCTTTACCGACATAAGATCCGGCAAGGTCCTGGCCGAATGGCATAATCCGTTCATCGATGAGACGGTGAATGTCGTGCACGTGGCGATGGATCACGTGACTTACACCATCGAAGAATATTTTCCGGGCCCGCCCGCTTACGACGGCATGGGTGAAGAGCCGCCGCCGCGCGTGCCCTTCATTCTGCCGTGGTATCAACACGGGCGTTGGCTGGAAATGAATTTCAATTTGCATATGGCCTATCCCAATCCTCTGCAGCCGGACGAATGGCCGCGGGAGTCGACCGGGCCGGTCGCGATCGCCTCTGAACTCTTTACACATCACGTCCTCGCCGCCGACATGCAAAACCCCAAGATCACTTCGCTCGATTATCGGGGGAGCTGGAGCCGCATCACGCCGTGGCTGCCCTGGATGCTCATGGGCCAGGAGGTTGGCCATTGCAGCTATTCGGCATTCATGAGCACCTGCGATCATCCCGCCGACGTGCTCTCGCGCCCGGTGGTCGATTACGCGGAAAAACATTACGCGCGTTACTTCGAGGCGCCGACATCGATGGAGGGACAAAGCCTATCGGACATGCAGCTTTATGCAAAAGAACAAACGCCGGCGCGTTGAATAAGGCCTTGCGCACGAGCACGTAACCCGAGATCCGGCCGCAACGCCCATGGATTCCGGACTGCAAGTCTCACAACCAAAACACTATCGAGTTTTGGGTTCGACTAGCATCCGGAATGACGCGGTTAGAGGCGGGCCAATCGTAAACTAGTCTGTGTCATTCCGGACGTTAGATGAGCCCAAAGACCGAAGGTCTTTGGCAAGCGAGCCTTACGATCCGGAATCCATGGGCCGTTCCTCATAGTACGGAGCATAAGGGAGGCTCAAGCAGAGAGTCTCGCACCCGCAGGCACGCGGATGTCGTCAACGAGTTTCCGAACGGACGCGGGTGTCGGTGCGGTAAAGCGCGACACGGTGACCGCGACGGCCACATTGATCAGCATACCGATCGATCCGATACCTTCAGGCGAAATGCCGAACAGCCAATGCTCGGCCGTGTTTACGGCGCCGAACCAGCTCCACTTGAAATAAGCGATATAGGCAAGGGTAAAGCCAAGCCCGCACACCATGCCCGCGATGGCGCCTTCTTTATTCATGCCCTTGAAAAAGATGCCCATGAGGATGGGAGGGAAGAGAGACGCCGCCGCAAGCCCGAAGGCGAGCGCCACCACTTGCGCGACAAAGCCCGGCGGATTGATGCCCAAGTAACCCGCGATGAGTATTGCCACGACAGCGGACGCCCGCGCGGCCATGAGTTCCGCGCGCTCGGTAAAATCCGGCCGCAAAGTTTTCTTGAGCAAGTCATGGCTGATGGAGGACGAAATGACGAGGAGCAGCCCTGCTGCCGTCGACAATGCCGCGGCAATGCCGCCGGCCGCGACGAGCGCGATTACCCAGTTCGGTAGCTTGGCGATCTCCGGATTGGCGAGGACCATAATGTCCCGGTCCACGTCGACTTCGTTCACGTTCGCGGTCGGCGTGTTGGTGAGGAGGCGCTCACCTGACGGCCCGCGCTCGCCGCTAAATTCCGCGCGGCCTTCGAACGGCGCGCCTGCTGCATAGCGCACGACGCCGTCGCCGTCCTTATCGAGCCAGCGGATGAGCCCTATATCTTCGAACGTTTTGAAAAATTGCGGCGTGCCGCCATTCGCTTCCGCGGCCGCATAGGTCGAGCCGTTGACGGTCTCGATGAAGTTGATCCGCGCAAAGGCGCCCACCGCCGGGGCAGTGGTATAAAGAAGCGCAATGAAGATGAGCGCGTAGCCGGCCGAGAGCCGCGCGTCGGAAACTTTAGGCACGGTGAAAAAGCGCACGATGACATGAGGAAGCCCCGCCGTCCCCACCATAAGCGCGAGCGTAATGGCGATGATGTCGATCATGCTCTTCGATCCCGCCGTGTACGGATTAAATCCGAGATCAACGAGCGTCTCATCGAGCTTTTGCAGGAGTGTGAGCCCCGATCCGTCCGCCACTTCGGATCCCAAGCCGAGCTGCGGCACCGGATTTCCGGTAATCAGGATCGAAATGAAAATCGCGGGCACCGTATAGGCAAAGATGAGCACGCAATATTGCGCGACTTGGGTGTAGGTGATGCCCTTCATGCCACCGAGCACCGCATAGCAAAAGACGACGCCCATGCCGACCACGACGCCGACCGTGATCGGGACATTCAAAAAGTGCGCGAACACGACCCCAACGCCGCGCATTTGCCCGGCAATGTAAGTAAACGAAATGACAATGAGACAGACGACCGCGACCACGCGCGCGGCCTTGGAGTAATAGCGCTCGCCGATAAAGTCCGGCACCGTGAACTGGCCGAACTTGCGGAGATAAGGCGCGAGCAACAGCGCGAGCAGCACGTAACCGCCGGTCCAGCCCATGATATAGACCGAGGCGTCGTAGCCCCCAAACGCGATGATGCCCGCCAAGGAAATGAACGAGGCGGCGCTCATCCAATCCGCCGCGGTCGCCATGCCGTTGGCCACGGGGCTGACGTGCCCGCCCGCGACATAGAAATCTTTGGTGCTGCCCGCGCGCGACCAAAAAGCGATGCCGATATAGAGCGCGAACGAGGCGCCGATCAAAATATATGTCAGGGCTTGAACGCTCATGTTCGGCTAGTCGTCGTCGTCGACGCCGAAGCGCCGTTCGAGATCATGCATGCGGCGGGCATAAAAGAAAATGATCGCGACGAAAACGAGGATCGAGCCCTGTTGCGCAAACCAAAACCCAAGCGGAAACCCGCCGAGATAAAACCTGTTGAGCGGACCGACGAGCAAGATCCCAGCGCCGAACGACACCGCAAACCAGATAATGAGCAACCCGCCGACCAGCTTGATGTTCGCCGCCCAATACGCTTTGACTTTGGCAGCGCTCACCACCTCTTCGTCGTGATGCGAATGGGCGGGGGCGTTGGAGTCGGAGTTGGAGGAGGCGGAAGAATAGGCTTTCTTCGCCTCGGATATTTCTTCGTTCATCCCCTGTTCCTCCAATCGGCGTCGCAGACTAGCCCGATCGGCAGTTTTCCGCCATCCGCATCGTGCACTTTGAACATATGCTAGCGGCACAATCTTGAATTAGAGATGGGATAGCGCGACCATAAGCTGCCTTGAAGGCCCTCCACAACCAATGCTTGGTCGAAGAGAAGAATGCCCAATCTCTCCGCCGCGGAAAAAATGAAACGCATGCGGGCCAGACTCGCGCCCGTCAGTCTTTTAATCGCTCTTACTGTCGCAACCCCAGCCATCTGGGTGGTCATGGAGCTTGTTGCCGTCGCGGGCGATCCAATTGGTTGGATTATCGACGAGTGGAACAATCAACCTGCTCAATTATTCGCATTTCCGTTTGAACTTGTGGCAGCACTGACGGGCGTCTTTGCGCTTTATCGAATACGCCCCGAAAAGCCTAACGAACTATTCTACATGGGAATCGGATTCAGCGGGCTTCGAGGTCATTGACCACGTATTTGATTACGTAGCTCTGACGATCCTGTTTGTTCCTCTCTTTCTCCTATTGCTCCTAGATACTTGGATTTGGGATGCGGCGTTTGCTGTCGGAATCGCATTCGTTTTCATCGCTTTGCTGATTTTTTTGCGAATACGAGGTGCACGATTTCATGCCGACAGGTTTTTCTCAAAGATAGCAGCGCCGGTCCTATCAATTACAACCCCTGGCATTGGAGCAATGTCCAAGATTTGGGACAAAAATTTAGTCGAACTGATTTCTCCGTTCATTGACAACTTAATTGACGCCCTCCCGCGGATGGCTTCTATCGGCGTGTAAGGTCACCGCACATCAGCATATGCATGTTGGAGTCAAGATGATGCAAGCAATCAATGGAATACGACTTTCGTCCGTCCTAGCGTTTTGCTTGGCCCTGATATTACTTGTCTGGCCTCACGGCCACGCAAAAAGTCAAAATGTTCGCGAGCTGAAAATCATGAGTTGGAATATTGCGAATCTGGCTAGTGAACCGGGAGCTAGCCTTCGAAGATCGCAAATTCGAGACGTGTCCGACTACCTTCAGATACAAGATATTTTGACAGACCAGAATGCAGACATAGTCGCTCTCCAGGAAATTGGTAGTTTGGCGGGCGCTAGAAAAATACTCGGCACAGAATATGAAATACATTTTGAAACTAGGTGTCTTGAAAATGCCACTGCCTGCGAATCAGATACCGGCGATATTTTTACTGCGATCGCCTTCAGAAAGTCGCTGATTGGCGAACCAGAGCCATTTCAACTAGAAAGCCTGGCAATTCCTCATACTGACGAATGCGGTGAGACACGCACAGTAAGAGGTGGCGTTGGCGTAGTGCTCAGTCTTAATGGCGTTCGCACGTGGGTGCTTTCCGTGCATATGAAAGCGTCTTGCCGTGACGATAAGATTGAAACTGATACGGAAGATGACTGCAAAACTTTGATTAGGCAGTACGAAGAGCTTGTAACATGGATTGCGACGTTACCACCGGAAGACTCTGTGATTGTCGCCGGTGATTTTAATCGTGCATTTCACAAGCCAAGAGATAGCATCTTGAATGATTTAATAAAGCCGGCTATCCCGAGCGTCATCCTGACTCCACCGTCAGACATACGCAGCTGTTGGTTTGACAAAGAGAGAGACTTTGATCGCCTCAAGGCTGAGTCGCGGCAAAACAATGCAGAGTTCGAGGCGAGGGGAATATCACCCTGGATTTACCATCCACGGGACAATCGAAAACTTAGCTACTTTCTGTTGGCAAATTTTCCGTCGGCTCATTCATACTTCAGCAGCGAAATACAGATGGAAGGACCGTTTCGCCTGACTAATCCTGGCAACACGTTGCTTGAATGCGATGGATCGATGAAAGTCACAAGCCCCAAACAAGATCAAACGCTTTCGTTTGCCGACGCCTATCCAAGCGATCACTGTCCGTTGGGCTTAATGATCGAATACTAGCACTTCGTTATAACGGAAAAATCTGGAGCGGGCGATGAGATTCGAACTCACGACTTCAACCTTGGCAAGGTTGCGCTCTACCCCTGAGCTACGCCCGCGCGCCAGAGCCCCTAAAGGTAATGGGGGCCGGTCAAGGCCGCAACATATGGCTTAAGCCTTAAGAGATTGCAAGCAAGGGCCTGCGTATGACTCAGTATGACCGGGTTTTCGGGGGTTCTTTGTGTCGGCCTTCCGTAATCCTCTTTGATCACCCCCTCACCCGCCTCGCCTTGGCGAAGCCGACGGCGTAGCCAGGTCGGCGGCAAGCCACCTTTCCTCCCCATCGGCGTCATCCCGGACAAGGTCGAGGTCCCTTGGATCGAGACCGCGATCCGGGATCCATGGGCTTTTGCCGCGCGACACTTGGCCGAAAACCTGAAAAAAGGCGACTAGACTGATCGCCCATGGATTCCGGATGCCAAGGATCGCCTGCCAAAATGCCAAGGGCATTTTGGGCTCACCTAGGCTCCGGAACGACGCGGATTGGAAGAGTAGGCGGAGAAAAGTTGCGTCCGGAATGAGGCGGAGGGTTGGGCGCCGGAAGGGCGAGCCGGATCCGCCCGGATTGACGCAGCTGCCTGGCGTGAGGGGATCAGTGCAATTAACGCTGGTGCGGCGGGGTGGTTTTTCCAAAGGGGGTGTTCATCCACATGAATGGGCGGGTTCGGGGCTTGACTTGGCATTGCATGGGGTTGTTTTGCATGTTTTGGGATTTTGCGGACGGAGGTGGGCCGGGCGTTAACCGCGGCCCACAAAAAGGCTTCAAATGGCGGTCTTTCCGTGATTGAAGGGGGGTATGGCCGACGAGACCACTCATAAAGGGGGCAATTGCTCCATCACAAGAGACGAGCTGTTTGCCAAGTTCGAAGAACTCGGCATCAAGACGACCACTGTCGAGCACGAGCCGTTGCACACCGTGGCGGAAAGCCAGGCGGCGCGGCAGGGCATTCCGGGCGGGCATTGCAAGAACCTTTTTCTCAAAGACAAGAAAAGCGCGTTCTACCTCGTCGTCGTGCTCGAGGACCGGGACGTGCCCATTCAAAAGCTCGCCAAACATATTGGCGCGGCGCGGCTCTCCTTCGGCCGGGCGGAGTTGCTGCAAGAGATCCTGAGCGTCGAACCCGGTTCAGTCACGCCGTTTGCCCTAATGAACGACCGAGATCAGCGGCTCACCGTCGTACTCGACAAGGAGATGCTGGCCTTTGAGGTTCTCAACTATCATCCGCTCAAAAATGACGCCACGACTGCGCTGAAATCACCGGATCTTCTGCGCTTTATCGAAGCCTGCGGCCACCGGCCCCTGATTGTGAATTTTGCCGCGCTCGATGAAGATGCGCAGCCAGGCGAAAGCGGATAAGATCATCGCTGGATTTTTGACCCCATTGGCAGCTCAGGGGGTTTTCGAGACCGCCCCGAGCCCCCATCTCAGACAGGACCCTGAGACCCAAAAGATCGGCACAATTTCATGAACATCGACCTCACTGGCTCCACCGGCAACGGCGCGGGCGCCGGCCAAGATCTCATCAAAGACTCGTCCGAGGCGACCTTCGTTGCCGACGTCATCGAGGCCTCCAACCAAGTCCCGGTCATTGTGGATTTTTGGGCGCCGTGGTGCGGGCCGTGCAAACAGCTGGGGCCGATGCTCGAAAAAATCGTGAGCCAGGCGCAAGGCGCGGTAAAGCTGGTCAAAATCAATATCGACGACAACCAACAGATCGCGCAGCAATTGCGCATACAGTCGATCCCCGCGGTGATCGCGTTTCAAAATGGCCAGCCGGTCGACGGATTTATGGGCGTGCAGCCCGAAAGCCAAGTCAAAGCTTTCGTTGAGCGGCTCGGTGGCGAAGTCGGCCCGTTGCCGGTTGAGCAATTGATCGAACGCGGGAAACAGGCACTGGAAGCCGGCGATGTGCAAACCGCGGGCGCCGCGTTTTCTCAAGTGATGCAGGCCGAACCGGAGAACGAAGCGGCCATTGCCGGGCTCGCGCGATGCCTCTTGGCCGGCGGCCAGGTAGACGAGGCCCGTGAAGTTTTGGCCCAGGCACCAGAGGACACAAAAGATAATGACATTATAAGTGCGCGGGCGGCGCTTGAGCTCGCGGCTGTGGCCGAAGATGCCGGCGATGTCGGCGAGCTGCGCGCCGCCGTCACGGCCAATCCCAAAGATCATCAAGCGCGCTTCGATTTGGCCCAGGCCCTGAACGCCAATGGCGACCGACAAGGCGCGGTCGATGAGCTTATCGCCATCGTCGCCGCCAATCGCGAATGGAACGATCAAGCCGCGCGCAAAGAACTGCTAAAATATTTCGAGGCCTATGGGCCGACGGACGAAATCACCGTGAGCGGGCGACGCCAGCTTTCTTCTATATTGTTTTCGTGAGTGAGATGACGGAGCCTTATCCTTATCATCAGCCAAGTGATCTGCCCCAAACCTTCCCCGTGTTTCCCCTGACCGGCGCGCTTTTACTGCCGCGGGCGCGCCTGCCGCTCAACATCTTCGAGCCGCGTTACCTCAATATGGTCGACGACGCGCTAAGCTCGGAACGGCTCATCGGCATGGTTCAACCGACGGATCCCGAAGCCAACCCGGCCGCGCCGCCGCTCTACCCCGTAGGCTGCGCAGGGCGCATTACCTCGTTCGCTGAAACAGGCGACGGGCGCTATCTCATTACGCTCACCGGCGTGTGCCGCTATCGCATTAACGAAGAACTTTCGAGCCTCACGCCTTATCGACAAGTGAACGGCAATTTTACGACGTATGCGGAGGATTTGCGCCCAACGTCTGATGATAAGAGCGTCGATCGCAAGAGGCTCTTGAAGGTGCTGAAAGTTTATCTCGAAGTTCAAAATCTGGAAACGGACTGGGACTCCGTCGAGCAGGCGCCGGGTGAAGCGCTGGTCAATTCCTTGTCCATGATTTGTCCGTTTGGTCCGCAAGAAAAGCAAGCGCTGCTCGAGGCGCAAACGCTGCACGACCGTTCAGAAGTCTTAACGACACTGATTGAAATGGCCAATGCGCCGGACGCGGGTAGTTCCGATACACCGATGCAATAGCTGAAACCATAGCGACTACGCAAATGAACAACACAACTGAGTCTTCAGATCCTAAATCGTCGTCCAAATCTTCACAAGTGGACGCAAAACTTTTGGAGACGCTGGTTTGCCCAGTGACAAAAGAAACACTTGTGTACAATGCCGAAGCAGGGGAACTCGTCAGCAAGGCGGCGGGACTTGCTTACCCTATTCGCGACGGCATTCCCATTATGTTGCCAGATGAGGCGCGCGTGCTAAACGATGATGAACTCTGAAGCAGCAAAGTCTTGGCCGGTGGAGATCCGGCTAAGACGTGCGGAACGCTTGCTTGAAGTGGATTTCGACGACGGCGAGACATTTCGTCTGTCTGCGGAGTATTTGCGGGTCGAAAGCCCGAGCGCCGAGGTCAAAGGCCATGGCGAAGTCATGCCGCCGGTAACCGGCAAGGAAGACGTGGCGCTCGTTAATGCCGAGCCCGTCGGCAACTATGCTGTGCGGCTCATATTCGACGACGGACACGATACAGGGCTTTACACCTGGGACTACCTCTACAGGCTGGGCGCGGAAGTTTCCGAGCGCTGGGGGGCATACATCAAACGACTCGCAGATGCCGGCGTCCCGCGCAAGCGGAAGTAAGGCGCGCACAAACGGTTGCGAACGCATCTATTTTTATGTATATCTAATTAGATGTCCGTTGAAGTAGATGGTTTTATGGCCCTCGACTGCCCATTAGAAGTGTTGAAACTCCTCGCCGACGAAAGTCGTCTCAAGCTGCTGGCTATCCTTGAGAACCGGCCGTGCAGCGTCGATGAGTTGGCCTCGCTCTTAGGCCTGACGCCGCCCACAGTGTCCCATCACTTGGACAAGTGCCGTAAAGCGAGGCTCGTTAATATGGAGGCCGAAGGCAATACACATATCTATACGTTAAGTGACAAGGCTGCACGTGATTTGGAAAAGATCATGGCACCGAAGCGCCTGTTCAAAGCAGCGCGCCAAGCCATCGACTTTGCAAGCTGGGATGAAAAGCTTCTCGGTGACTTCTTAGACCGAGGCAGGTTGACGGCGCTTCCCGCTAGCAGAAAGAAACGGTTTGTCATATTGAAGTGGCTCGCCTGCAAATTTCCCGAGGGCGACAAGTTCCCCGAGAAACGAGTCAATCAAGTCATCGGCCGTTATCACGAGGACTTCGCAACCGTCCGGCGCGAATTGGTCGGCTATGGCCTCATGAAACGGCGTGCCGGCATTTATTGGCGCGCACGCCTTGCGTCCCGCGCCGCGAACCCCCACGCCTAAAGCGCTTCGCCTTTTAGCAGGCGTGGCAGCTCGCCTTTGGTACCCATAGCATGTTGCATAAAGAAACGGCGCAGGGGGCCCATTCCGCCAACCAGTGACATGCCAATGTCGCGGGCTAGGCGCAGCGGTGGAAAGTCATTCGCAAACAGACGATTGAGTCCGTCTGTAATGAAAGCGAGCGCGACGTTATCGAACCGGCGCCATTGTTGGTACTGTTCCAACACGTTGAGCCCGCCTATGTCGAGCCCCAGCCGCCGCGCATCGATCAGCACTTCTGCCAGCGCCGCGACATCGCGCAGCCCCAAGTTCAATCCCTGTCCTGCGATTGGATGGATGGCATGTGCCGCATCTCCGATGAGCGCCAAACGCGGCGCCACGTAGCTGCGCGCGAGCTGCAGCCCGAGCGGGTATGACCAGCGAGGCCCAACCGGCCGTGTGCCGCCCAAGTAAGCGCCGAAGCGTCGCGCAATTTGATCGGCAAAGACATCATCATCAAGCGCCATCATGAGCGGTGCCAAGTTCGTGCGTTCTGTCCAAACCAGTGAGCTTCGATTGCCCGTGAGCGGCAATATAGCAAACGGCCCCGACGGCAAGAAATATTCCTGTGCTACGCCATTGTGGGGCTCGCCGTGTTCGACCGTGGTGACAATGCCGGACTGCGCATAAGGCCAGTGCACCGTTTTGATGCCCGCCTGTTTGCGGAGAGGGGAGGTTTTGCCATCGGCAGCGACGCATAAGCTTGCGTGCAATTCTTCGCCGCTGTCCAACTCGGCCCGCGCATCCGCACCGTCCGCGCTCAGTCTTGCCACGCGCGCCGTCATCAATGTGACGGCTGGGCGTTCTTCGATTGCAGCGTAAAGCCCACGCCGGATATGACGGTTCTCGACCAAATAGCCGAGTGGTTCAGATGTTTCCGCGTCTTCCGTCAACTCACGCGGATCAAAGTGCAAAACAAACGGTGCGGGACCGCCATTGCGAAAGCGATCCGACACTGTGCCGTCCGATACGACGATGTCTTTGATTGGCTGAGCATAGGGTTCGAGATGGCGCCAAATATCCAGCGCTTCCAAAAGACGCACGGAACTAGAGGCTAGAGCCGAAGCGCGACCATCGAATTTGTCACCAGCGGCATGTTGCGGCTTTAGGGGGTCGACGACAGTCACACGCATCCCGCCGCGCGCAAGCGCGAGCGCCATGCTTAAGCCAATAAGGCCGCCGCCGGCGATGATCGCATCCTGTTGCGTCGCATGAGCTGCCATGGATTGAAGCATCGGCCCTCAACGGGCGGGAGTCCAGAGCCGCGCCTGCGCCGCGCTGTCGCGGTGAGGGAAGCATCGAGAGCTTAAGGCGAGGGGTTAAGATGCAAGGATGTTGTCTGCGTCTTTCGTGGAGATGCCATAGAATAGCGTGTAGAGGACGGGTACAAAGCCGAGCGTGAGCACTGTCGCGACGATTAGCCCAAACGCAATGACACTCGCCATGCCGTAAAAAAGCGCCCCGCCGAACAAAATAAGCGGGGCGAGGCCAAGCACGGTCGTCAGCGTTGTCATCAGTATGGGGCGCAAACGCGCCAGGCACGCTGCAATAACTGCTTCGAGCGGCGCCTGGGATTTTGCCTCTTCAATCTGTATACGGTCTATCAAAACGATCCCGTTATTGATCACGATGCCCGCAAGGCTAAAGAAGCCAAGCAAGACCATGAAGCCGTATGCAGCATTCATAACCACCAAACCCAACACGCCTCCGATCAGGATCAAGGGAATTGTTAGGATGATGATTCCCCCCTTGCGGAATGAGTTGAATTGGCCAATCAACAGAATAACGATGCCGGCCAGAGCGAAAGGTACTGTGCTGAACAGTTTTTCATTTGCATCTTCCTGATCTTCAATTTCACCGCCGATTTCCCATCGATAGCCGGCAGGCAGGTCGAGCTGATTTAAAGTTGGTGCGATCTGATCAAAAAGATCCGTAGCCGAAATACCGGGATTGCGCGCCTCTACGGTCAGCGTATGTTCCTGATTGTGCCGCTTGAGCCGGCCAAATTGCCAATCCGCCTCAATGTCGGCGACTTGGTCGATCCCCACAAAACTGTTCGACGACGATGAATAGACTTGCACGCGCCCCAATCCGTCGAGTGAGTTGCTTAGGCTCGACTCGCCTCTCAAAAGAATGGGCAGGACTTTGTCGCCTTCACGGTAGTCACTGATATCAACGCCCGCAAATGTAGCGTTGAGCGAGCTGGCTACGTCGCTCGACGTAACGCCCGCGCGGCGTGCACGGGCCTGATCGACATTGACGATCAGTTTCAAGATCTTGTTTTCCCAATCTTGATTGATGCCAACCGTACCGGAAACTTCTTGAAATGCTTCTACAAGTCTGTCGCCGCGGTCAGCGAGAACCGCCCCATCCGGACCAGCGAGACGAATTTTAATCTGCCCTGGCTCCGTCGCACCGAACCACATTTTCTTGGCATCCGCACGGGCTCCGGGCAAATTCAAATCAAGAAATCGGTTCGTTCGATCTATCAGCGTGGAAACATCATCTGGATTTGCGGTGTTAACGAGAACAAAAGCGCGGTGAGGATCTGGGTCAACAGGAGAAAGGGCCAAAAAGAACCGCGGACCTCCGTTGCCGACATACGCGATATGACTGGTGATTTCGGGGTTTGATTCGGCATTTGCCAACCAGTCGGTAAAGCGTTGCAGTTCGTCCTCAACTTCACGCACATCCGTTCCCGCCTCAAAATCCAAATAGACGAGAAATTGGTTTCGGTCGCCTAAGGGAAAGAATTCATTTCTAACGAGACCTAATATCTGAATCGCCCCGACGAGCAAGACGACCAAAACAATCACAAACAGAAGCCTCGCCTTCAACACCGCCCGCAGAATGGGTTTGTAAAATTGATACATCGCGCCGCTATAAGCTGAGATTGAGTCAGTATCGGTTTCGCCGGCACTTTGATCGACTTTCATAAACCACGCGCTAACTGCCGGCGTCATCGTCATGGACAAGAACCACGAGCCCAAGAGAAGGATTGTGACAACCTGGCTAAGCGACCGCGTATACTCGCCAGCTGAGCCTTCGACCAACAGCATTGGCAAAAACGCAAAAATTGTCGTCAGTGATGACGTCAACAAGGGAAGCGCCAGTGTACGCCCCGACTCGATCGCAGCTTTTACGCGGTCGAGGCCACGTTCCATACGCACGCGAATGTCTTCCGCAACGACGATGCCGTTATCGACCAGAAGTCCCAATGCAATAATCATCGCGGTAATTGACATGCGCTGAAACTCAACTTCAAACATGCGCATCACGACTATGCCCAGCAACATTGTAAAGAGCACAAACGACCCGACAATCAATCCGGTACGAACACCCAGAAAGACCATGACGACACCAAGCACGATGGCGAGCGTTTGGTAAACGTTTTCGACCGCGCCTTGAACTGCTGATTCAATGAGATCCGGTTGGAATGTCGCGTATTCGAGAACGTAGCCGATCGGCAACTCTTGACCTATTTTGTCGACCACCTCTGTCAGCCGACTGCCAAACTCAAGGTTGTTCGTGCCGTCAATCGTCGAGACGGAAATTACAATGGCCGGCCGATCATTAAAAAAGACCGGAGTCTTCGGTGGATCGACATATCCTCGTCTAATCTCGACAACTTCATCTAGCCTCATTACCTGCGTGGTGCCTGGAATGGTGTAGAGAACATCTCCAATTTCATTGACCGATTCAAAGTTTCCGGACGGCTCGATAAGAACCGAACGACCGGACGCATTGATTTCACCGCCCGGCTCTATGATGTTTTGTTGAATGAGTTCGCCAAATATACCCTGAGGCGAAATTCCAAGCTGAACAAGCCGAGCCGGCGAAAACTCAAGGAATATCCGCTCTTCCTGAATGCCAAAAAGTTCGACTTTTTTGACACCTTCGAGAACGTACAACCTGTCCCGCACATCTCGCGCCACATCGCGCATTTCTGAAAGCGAGAATCCGTCCGCCCAAAGAGCGATTGTTGCCACAGCGGTTAGACCATATTCGTCGTTGACGAACGGCCCTTGAGTATTATCGGGCAGCTGCGGCTTAACGTCGTTAGCCTTGTTGCGAATATCTTGAAACACAGCATCGAGATCATCGACCGCGTCTTCGATTGTAACTTCCACCTGAACTTCGCCGGTCTTTGATGTCGAAATGATGTCGTCGATCGCGGAAATCTCTCGCATCGCATTTTCAATTGGCAGTGTAATGAGATCTTCGGCCCGGTCCGCCGACATGCCGGGGTAGTAAGCCGTAATTATGGCGCTTCGAATGGTAATAGAAGGGTCTTCGGCGCTCGGATAGGACAAGTACAGTCTAGTCCCGATTAGCGCGATCAATGCGATCCCCAATACGGTGATACGCGAATTCTCTATTGCGAGCTTCGTGAGGGTCATGACAATTTCCGGAGACGCATTGGCCAAGCTTATTGCTGCATCAGCGTTACTTTTTGACCGTCGCGCAACAAGCTGACACCTGCCGACGCCAAAATATCTCCGGGGCCAATGCCTTGCGTAATTTCGACCAGGTTGCCTTGTCCCGCACGGCCCGTGACTTCTGTTTTATTGACTGTTTGCGTGTCGGGATCAAACTTGAAGACATATCCGCTTTCAGGTTTGTCCCCCGGAGCCACCGCGACGAGCGGCACAAGGTAGCCCCGTTTGTTTTCATCATTTGAGAGAACCACAGTGGCCTCCGCCGTCATGCCGGGCAGCATTTGGGAAGGCGGATCCAGGAGAGTCGCTTTAACAGGCACGGCATTCCCCGCGCCGGCTGCAGAGCCAATCTCTGTTATCCGGCCATTGCATCCGCAGGTTGGCAATGTTGTCGTATCAATTCTTGCCGGCAGCCCGATCGAAAACCGACTGATCATAAAGTCGGGAACGGAGATGACGAGCTCGAGTGCACCTTCCGAGTTGATTTGAAACAGAGTTTCTCCTGCACTGACCTCCACAAACGGTTCGATATCGCGCGATGCGACAACACCGTCGAAGGGCGCGACGAGCCGGCTGTTATTGAGATCCCGTTCGGCCAAGTTGAGGCGAGAGCGCGCCAAATTAAGGTCGCCCTCGGCGGATTCGAATGCTGCAACGGATTGATCGTAAGCAGCTTTCGATACCCATTGCTTCTCATAGAGCTGGGCTTGCCGGTCACGCTCAAGCCGAGCATTAGCGTAAGCCGCATCCGCTGACTGCAGTTGGGAACCCGCGGCGTCTACATCAAATTCAAAAGGCGCCGGGTCGAGACTAGCCAACACCTGTCCGCGTGTGACGCGATCACCTTGAGAGACAGAAACAGCTTGAACCGTCCCCGCTACTGAAAAGCTTAAAGACGACGTATCCGATGCCATAACGGTGCCCGCATAACGCCTAACGTCTCCTCCTGCAGGCTCGCTAACATAGTACGGTTTGATCGCTCGAACACGCTCTTCCGCTTGCGGCAGCTCATCACCGCAGCTTGTCAGAAGACACAAGTACCCGGCAGCAAGCAAAGGTATTACACGATGATTCTTGTGCATCTCGGTCTCCGTTATCATTACCTTCGCCGGATGATCACGCGCCCCAATGCTCACTGCAATCAGTGTGGCTTTAGCACTTTTGCATTGCCTCATGCCTCGACGATTGCAAGCTTGAGAACAACGCACAATAGTTATTCAAGTGCGCAAAGGAAAAGCTGGTGACGCCTAACAATTAGGCACGCCTCAATCTGAATTACGATCTGATCACCTGCCAATTCATCAAAAACCGCAGTTTCCGGTCAATGATTCTAATTCATTCAATCGGCACAAATCTTGTTATGTGAATTGGACTGTCAAAGAGGTCCCTGTGACAACAAGCAATTTAACGTGACGACACTAACCTCTCCACAGCGCCTGTGTCCATCGCATTGCTCCATTGAAAGGTCTCTCCAATGAAATTGATTACGGCGGTCATAAAGCCCTTCAAATTAGACGAGGTGCGAGAAGCGCTGATGGATATTGGAATAGAAGGCATGACGGTTAGTGAGGTCAAAGGCCACGGACGTCAAAAAGGGCACACGGAGATCTATCGGGGCGCTGAATACGCCATCTATTTTCTTCCAAAAATAAAAATGGAAATCGCCGTGTCCGACGATCTTGTCGACAAGGTAGTCGAAACAATTGCGACGACTGCAAAAACGGGTCAGATCGGTGACGGAAAGATATTCGTCTTTAATGTCGATCATGCAGTCCGGATTCGAACCGGCGAAAGAGACGTTGATGCCCTCTAATCGAGACGTTAAGTCAATTTGCGACTCTACCAAGGTAGAGCCTCACACACGAAAAATCAGGGAAAACTAAAAATGGGCTCTCTCCAACCGGGCGCGGACGTCTTCTTTGTTCTAATGGGTGCGATCTTGGTATTTGCAATGCACGCGGGATTTGCTTTCTTGGAGGTTGGTACAGTCCAGCACAAAAACCAGGTCAACGCTCTTGTCAAAATCATGGTCGACTTTGCTGTTTCCACAACTGCCTATTTCTTTATTGGGTTCGCGGTCGCATACGGGGTCAACTTTTTTAGCAGCGCAGCGGTCTTGACCGGTCAGGCTTCTGCAGAGGGGGCTGCATTTGCAATTAGCGGCTATGATCTCGTCAAGTTCTTCTTTTTAGCAACTTTTGCTGCTGCAATTCCGGCCATTATTTCGGGTGGCATTGCTGAACGGGCTAAATTCGGACCGCAATTGGCCGCCACTGCTATCATTGTTGCAATCGTCTATCCCTTATTCGAGGGCATGGTATGGGGCGACCGACTTGGCTTTCAGAGCTGGCTAACCGGAATGTTTGGTGTGCCTTTTCATGACTTCGCCGGATCCATTGTGGTTCATGCGGTTGGCGGTTGGATGGCCTTGGGCGCCGTCTTGTTGTTAGGACCCCGTCTGGGCCGATATGACAAGAGTGGTCGCGTTGCTGGAATTCCCCCCTCCAGTATTCCTTGGCTAGCACTCGGGTCTTGGATCCTTTGCATCGGCTGGTACGGATTCAATGTCATGAGCGCCCAGTCGCTCGAAGGAGTTACCGGGCTTGTAGCCATGAACTCATTGATGGCCATGGTTGGAGGAATTATTGCTGTGCTGATTGCAGGACGAAATGATCCAGGTTTTGTTCACAATGGCGCTCTGGCGGGCCTTGTGGCCATTTGCGCCGGATCGGACATTGTTCATCCGATCGGCGCATTCACTATAGGGGCAGTCGCCGGGGCGCTTTTTGTACTGCTTTTCCAAGTCATGCAAAACCGCTGGAAGATTGATGATGTCTTAGGCGTTTGGCCACTTCACGGACTGGCCGGCGTTTGGGGTGGCATCGCGGCTGGCAAATTCGGAACGACCACACTTGGCGGACTTGGCGGGGTAAGTTTTGGAGCGCAGTTAGTTGGCACTGTAACCGGCGTATTCATTGCTTTTGCTGGCGGGCTTGCAATCTACAGAGGTGGCTCGGGAAATCTGCACAGTTGAGATAAGTGGAATTTTGGCCTGTAGGCGGCATGATCGCCGGCAACAGGAGATCCACTATGGCAAGACGACCACGTCGCAATCATACACCTGCGTTCAAGTCGAAGGTGGCCCTTGCGGCCGTTCGCGGTGAGCAGACATTGGGAGAACTCGCTCAGCAGTTTGATGTTCATCCTAACCAGATCAAGCAATGGAAAGATCAGCTCCTTGAGGGTGCAGCGGGTGTTTTTGGGCGGGAGGGTAAATCACCGCTGCCTGCACCCCGTGTTGATGTGAAGAGGCTCCATGCCAAGATTGGGGAGCTGACGCTTGAGAATGATTTTTTAGGCGATGCGCTCACCAAGGCGGGATTGCCGAGCGCAAGAAAATGATCGACCGCAAACATAAACTCTCGCTCAGCCGTCAGGCCAAGGCGCTCAAGATCAGCCGGGGCAGCGTCTATTATCAGCCCCGTCCCGTATCGGTCGGTGATCTGGCACTGATGCGCCGGATTGATGAATTGCATCTCGACTATCCCTTTGCAGGCAGCAGGATGCTGCAGGGACTATTGCTTGGTGAAGGATACAAGGTTGGCCGCCTGCACGTCACAACACTGATGAAGCGTATGGGGCTTGAGGCTATTTATCGCCGCCCGAACACGTCCAAGCCTGCACCGGGCCACAAAATCTATCCCTATCTGTTGCGTAAGCTGCCGGTCACCCAACCCAATCAGGTCTGGGCGATGGATATCACCTACATTCCAATGGCACGGGGCTTTGTTTATCTGGCCGCAGTGGTTGACTGGTTCAGCCGGCGTGTCCTGTCCTGGCGGCTCTCTATCACACTGGAAGCAGACTTTTGCATTGAAGCCGTTGAAGAAGCACTGGCCCGTTACGGTAAGCCGGACATCTTCAACACCGATCAGGGCTCGCAGTTTACCTCCATCGCTTTCACACAAATCCTGAAGGATGCTGAAATCGCCATCAGCATGGATGGCAAGGGAGCGTGGCGGGACAATGTCTTTGTTGAACGGCTGTGGCGCACGGTCAAATACGAGGAGGTCTATCTGCATGCCTATGGCAATGTTCCACAAGCCCGAGCCGCCCTCGGCAAATATTTGGTCTTTTACAACACCAAGAGACCGCATTCATCGCTTGACCGCCAGACACCCGATCAGGCTTACTTCAACGTGCTGCAACCAATCCCGGTCGCGGCATAACAGGGGCTGAAATCCACTTATCCGCAGTCCGAAAGTTGTTCAAACAAACCGAACCACCTCTGCTTTCATTATCAGCCCCCACCTCCAAAAAAAGACTTGGGCCTCGCCGCACTGTGAAGTAGATCACACGCTCGTGCCTGCTGCAAATGAGTTCGCCCTAAATTTGCCTTATGGTGGTGCTATGGAGAGCTAGGGACAAATTGGGACTCCCCGTGGTTGTTAGCTTAGAACCAAGTATGGCGTAGTGAAGCTAATTCCTGGAGATAATAAGACGGAATGCAATGTCCGCTTCTGCCTGCGGTCTCAATGGGTCAACGCAACACTCTGACTCAGATATGGAGGAAAGAGTGAGTGGTGGGAATCACTTGTACCACCAGGCTATTCAAGCAACAGGAGGGGTAGAGCCGCTGGAAGCGAGAGGAATCGCGGAAGTTGGATAAGGATCCGAGTTTGCGATCTATTAGTCCCGCTTTAGCTAGGCGCGGACGCTCAAGACCCCCAGCAGAGAAGGATCGGACGGCGTGTTGCATCGACCGGTTGAATCCGCAACCAAAGCCGTCACTAGACAAGTCCAACCACGCAACAAAAAAGCGGCCCCCAGGGGCCGCTCTTCGGAAAATATTGGCGTCTGCTAGTTTCCGGTTCGTCAATTGTGCTTCACCCCGTCCGCCGGTCAAGCTGTCAAAAGCGACAGCGAAAAAGGCTCCGGCTTCGCAATCACGACATAACGCGCCGGCACATCCGAAAGTTTCAACCAAGGATTGCTAAAATGCTTGTGCTGCGATGGGAGGTTTGATTGTTCCCATGCCATTGTAGCCACTTGGGGGCCCCGCCTTTGATTCTGAGGATAAAAGGATCGCTACTGCGGGCGCCGTTACTGCGACGGTTCCCGCATTCTTGAGAAAATCGCGGCGATTGCGTTTTTCGTTTTCAAGAATTTTGTCAACTTTCTTTGTCAAAGTTTGCTATCCCTCCCAGCCAAATGATTTTAGAACGCTTGTAGCGTAGGCAGTGGCGTTGTCGTTCCGTTATATCCAGTTATCGGGCCTGCCTTGGTTTCAGACGATAGCAACAAGGCTACGGCCGGTGCGGTTACGGCCACGGTGCCGGCATTCTTCAAAAAATCGCTGCGGTTGCGTTTTTCTTGGCTCAGAACTTCATCAACTTTCTTCATATTATGCTTCCCTCAATGCGTGACACAGCCCAGTCGGATGCAGTGCTCTGAAAGTCTAAGTCACCTTCCAAGCGGTTCCAAACTCTTTCGATGAAACGTAAACTGAAAAACAACTTACTGGCATTCGTCAAGGTAGCGACACGCGTAATGGTTGACAGTCTAGAAATCTCAAGATGAGCCGATCTATTTCAAAAGCACGACTGCTTCCACGTTAACATGCGTTATCTTATTGGTGATTAGCAGACTCTTTTGGTGATGCCCTGATTCGGCAGAAGTTGACCCAAATGTATGGACCGGCTGCGTTTCGCAAGAGAGATTTTGCAGGATATCGGAAGTCGCTGATATGTATCCGGCCTGTTTGATCGGCTCGCGGGCCGTGGCCTTGATGGGAGTACGCACGCGCCTTTGGTCTCATTAGCGGACAGGTTGGCAAGCAACCATTTGGGTCATCAGACTTTTGGGGCGTGTCTTGATCCGTTCCATGCGCTTTCTCAATCGCGAACTTTGTCGAGGCTTACAGGCTCAGATGGCCGCAGGCTCTCTGTGTGTATCAAACTTCTTTTTGTTTCGCAGAACGCTCCATGCAATCCGGGCAAGCTTGTTGGCCAGTGCAGTGGCGAGCTTGTTTCGGTGAAGCCGTGTTGCCGCTTGCTTGAGCCACGGCCCAAAACTGAACTTCTCCCAATTATGCGGACGCATCAAAATGACGTGTGCCGCCTGAATGAACAGGGTTCGAAGATACTTGCTGCCCCGCTTTGAGATGCGCCCCAGGATCGGGCGCCCGCCTGTACTGTATTGACGCGGAACCAGGCCCAGCCAGACTCCGAAGTCACGGCCGCGGCTGAAGGCTTCTCCTGTTCCAATGGCGGCCACCATGGCGGTTGATATGATAGGACCGATGCCGGGAACGCTCATCAGCCGCTGACAGTTTGCTTCACTCCTGCTGATCTCCTCAATCTCGCGCGTGATCGTCTCGATCCGCTCGTCGAGCCAGAGCCAGTCTTCATAAAGCCCGACGATCAGTTCATTCATTCGGGGTGAGATCTCTTCCTCGCGGTTCTCCAAGATCGCAAACAGAGATTTACGCAACGCATGCGCACCCGTTCGAACGGCGATCCCCTGTTCGATCAGAAAGGCGCGGATCTGGTTGATGGTCGCGGTGCGCCGCGATACCAGGCGCGAGCGAACCCGATGGCAGGCCTGCAAATCAAGTTGATCTTGCGTCTTCTCCCGCACAATACGAAGGTTGGGACGAAGAGCCGCCTCGGCAATCGCTTCGGCATCGTTGTAATCGTTCTTTTGCCCCTTCACGAAGGGCTTCACGTAGATCGCCGGGATGATCCGAGGCTCATGGCCCAGCGCGCGCAATGTCCGGCTGACGAAGTGCGCACTTAGGCACGCTTCCATGCCAACAACACTAGGCGGTAGCTTCTTGAACTCGTTCTCAAGTGCAAGGCGCTTGATCTTCCGCCGCAATACCATCTTCCCGTCCATATCGAACGCGACAATATGGAAAACATCCTTGCCGATATCGATGCCGATTGACGCAAGTGCAGGATGGGATTCACACTGGTTCTTCGTCATTGCTGCTTCTCCTTCTAATCGCTGGTCATTAGTCTTTCCAGACTAACCAGCTAGGGAAGCAGCCGGTCCATCCCATTAGCAGCCATCGGCAAACCTCAATTGCGCAACAAAAAGGCGGCTCCGAAGAACCGCCTTTAGTCGCATTCTTTAGAATGATTGTTTAGGCAGTCTTGCGCCTGCGCCGTGCAACGCCGAGGCTCATTAGGCCAAAGCCGATTAAGGCAATGGCGCCTGGCTCCGGGACAGACTGCGTCACATCGGCTGAGAGAAAGCCATTCACGTCGACTAACTCGCCGGGAAGGACGGTGTCCAAGAAAGATATTGTCCAAAGGCCGGCAAATTGAAGGCCATCAAACGCTGAGAGCGGATTACTGGGCAACAGTGTTCCCACGCCGCCATCATCGTCTAAGACAAAAGTGATTGGTGTAAAACCAAAACCTAGCGAATTATCAGAGATTAAGACGGTAGTGCCGAGGTGCGACAGTGTGATTTCCATGTCATCTGCGAAAACAAAACCAAATATGCTATCAAATGTCAGTGAAACATCGAGATCGTTAATTATTCCAGACTGTGTCGAAGTAAAGTTGAAAGTGCTGGCCGGATTTGTATCGACACTGCTAAATGGCCCGAAATTTTCCGTAACAGGTATGGCATTCGCGGGTCCAATGGTGCCAAACAGCGTTGCGCCTGCAATCGCAGCGACTGCAAATACGCTAAATATTTTTTTCATTGTCTTTTCCTTTGTTGAGGAAACTCTGAATTATTGCCCCCACACGCAAGCGCGGCTGTTATATACAAAAGCAAGTTCTGTGCCTTTGTAAGAAACCCAAATTTTTTTAAGCAGTTAGTTGGTTAGCGCCGTTAAGCATGTGGCCAAATTGTAAAAAATTCCGACACTTTTTAACTGTGTTGAGTTAGCAGAAAACACATTTAGAACGAAAAAGCGCTCGATCGTGGGAGTTCGACGACAAAGAGCAACTGTAAAGAATCCTGACACTTTCATTCCTACACGGAACAATCGCCTTAGAGATGCTTCTACCTCTTAAGATTCGCCCTTCCGGCAGCAGAAATATTAGCCGCAAGAAAGTTAGCCCAACGAGCTGCGGTGCAGGTCTCCACATGGCTGCTATTGACTACTCTGAGCCGTTCAGAGCACCTCTCAGTTTCGTCAGCTCATAGGTGTAATTCGGACATCGGCGGAACTTCGACTGCTTAAGCTCAGAGACCAGACGAAATCAGCGCGGTCTGTGTTCGGCGGAAGTTGACCCATTACCAGACGCTGCACTTGTTTCGCTCACCGGCGGACTTGCGCATCGAGGCTTGTCGGAAATAGCGACGCGTTAAGCCGCCGCCTGCTCTCTTTGCTTTAAGGCGCGGAGCACGCGCCACGTCGCCTCTAACGAATTGCAAGTCTATCTTCGTGGGACGCCAGCCACGCGTCGGCTTGGCCGCGCGCATCGGCGATTTGATCTTGGCTCATGTAACCGGCGTTGACTTGGCTGAGAAACGGTTCGTTGTCGGGCGCCAAAGCTTCGGTGACGTAATGCCACTTTTGAGCTTCCACACGATTGATCGCCGTGCCTTGACCCAATTGATGGAATAGCCCCAAATGCCGGGCGCCGGAAGTTAAACCAAGCTCAGCTGCTTCGCGCGCCCATTTTTCAGCTTCCGTGTAATTTCTGTTCACGCCGGTTCCAGAGGTGTAAGCGACGCTGATATAATAGAAGGCGCGCGAGTTGCCCTTCTCCGCTTGATTTAAAAACTCGGCAAATACTTCTTCTTCGCCTTGGGGCTCGGTCTCTTTTGATTGATAAGAGTCCAAAAACACCACGTCGGCGTCCGGTCCCTCAAGAACCGCCGCTTTGTCGGCCCACTCTTTTGCCTTGGCATCATCTTGGGGCAGGCCCAATCCGCGCTTGTATCCCAAGGCGACAAGTTTGATGGCGTGGGGATGCCCGGCCTCCGCCGCAATCAAATAGAGTTCCATGGCGTGTTCGTAATCAAGCGGAACACCGCGCCCGCTGAAATACATAGAGCCCAGACCCTTGGCGATGTCCACATGCCCATTGTCCAACGCCCGCTGCCACCAATAGGCCGCTCGCGTGTCATTCAAAGCCACGCCCATGCCATGTTCGTGCATGCCGCCCAAGACCAATTGCGCTTGAACGTTGTTATTTTCGGCGGCGACTAGAATGTCGGTTAAATCATCGGACAAAGCCGGCGAAACATATAGAATCCCAAACATCATCAAAACGAACGTGCCAACACGCGTCATGGCTAAATCTCCCTAGGCTATGCGGCAGCCTGCTCTCTTTGCTTGATGGCGCGCAAGACGCGCCACGGTGTCATGGGAATCTCCGGCATCATGCCACCCAGTGCATTAGCAACCGCGCTTGCGACCGCTGCCATACTGACCACGATCGGACCTTCGCCGACTTCCTTGGCGCCGAACGGGCCAAAAGGATCGATGGTCTCGACAATAATGTATTCGATGTCGGGCATTTCATAAGTGCGCGGCAATTTATATTCCAGGCGCGACGGGTTGAGCGTTTGGCCCTCGTCCATGACGCATTCTTCGTACAGGACTTGACTCATACCCGAAAAGACCTGCCCGTCAATTTGGCCTTCGACCGCGAGCGGATTCATAGCGCGGCCGAGATCGTGCGCGACGGTAACTTTGTGGACTTTAACCCGGCCCGTTTCAGGATCGACTTCCACTTCGGCAACCTGCGCGCCGAACGAATAGGCCATGGAGCCGAACGGCACCGGCGAATTGTAAAAGCCGCGGCCCATGACGAAGCGGCCCTCTTCGCTATGCAGCGTGTTGTAAACCACTTTATCGAAGGGGATCGCGCGGTCGGGCGCGCCTTTGGGAAAGACGGACCGTCCCCGGAAGATCAAGTCCGATGGCTCGACTTCCAATTCAGCAGCCGCGGTCTTGGCAATTTGATCGCGCGCATCTTCGGCGGCGGCTTTGACACCATTGCCGGTCACAAACGTGCCGCGTTGAGCGTAGGCGCCTGGATCAAGCGGCGTCACGTCGGTGTCGCCGGCAACAACACGGACGTCACTTGCCTCCACGCCCAACACCTCGGCCGCGATAATGGCCATTGTTGTATGCGTGCCCTGGCCCATGTCGGGAATGCCGGTGTAAAGCGTGACGATGCCGTCGTCAGCAACTTTGACGAAGGCGGCCGACGTGTCGTGCTTTTGCGCACCTTTGGCGCCGGACGACATGCTGCCAATGCCGACGCCAATGCCATGATAAGGCGGCAGCTTGCCGTACTTGTCTTTCCAGCCGGAGGCGGCCGACACTTTTTCGAGGCATTCTTTCAGCCCGCAACTGCCGAGATAAGCGCCGTCCGGCGCTTTGTGTTCGGCTTCAACGGCGTTCGCCAAAAAAAAATCGATTGGGTCCATGTCAATTTTTTCGGCAACGCGAGTTAAGTGCTGCATCCAACCCGCATTCAATTGGCCAATGGGTCCGCCGTGGTGACAAAAGTACGGCTTGTTATTGGTGTAGACGAGCTGGCCGTGATAGCGCACGTCTTCCGTCATGAACAGGCGTGAGAGGGAGCCTGCAGGAATTACCGCCAGCATGGCTTGCCCTTCCTGGTGGGCGCCGCAATCCAAAATGATCTCCGCCTCAATGGCATTAATTTTACCGTCTTTGCTGACGCCGGTCTTGAAGTGAAACAGATTCCCTCCAGCGGAATTGCCGACCAGGAACTCTTCATCGCCGGTCGCCCGGACTTTGACCGGCCGGCCCGTCTCGCGTGACAAAACGGCGGCAACATAGTGATGCGGTTTAGGGCCGCCCCGACCGGTGAAAGCGCCGCCTACGTTCAAGAACGAGACCCGCACCTGACTTTGGCTGAGACCAAAGACCTTGCCCATGCCGGTTTGGAAATTGTGCGCGGATTGTGTCGGTGTCCAGACCTCTAACCTGTCCGGCCTGGTGAAATCCACTACGCCAATATGAAACTCCGCATACTGATTATGATTGGCGGGACTGCCGAACTTATCCGATAGAACATAGTCGGATCTGGAAAAAGCCTCATCCGGATCGCCAAAATCCTTGTCAAAATCGAGTGCGAGATTTCCAGGTGTTTGGCCGTGAACCAGAGGTGCGCCCGGCTTTGTGGCGCGCTTGACGGTGGTCACCGACGGCAGCGGCTCGTATTCAACTTCGATGAGCTCGCGCGCTTTTTCTGCTGTCACCTCATCGACAGCGGCAACCGCTGCGATGTCCTCGCCGACATAATTGGCAATGTCCTGAGCAAAGATAGGCCGGTTTTCACCGATCAATATCCCCGGAACGTTGTCAGCCGTGAGAATTGCCTTTACGCCGGGTAGCCGCGCCGCTTTAGACGTATCGATATTGACAATGCGGGCGCGGGCATAAGGGCTGCGCACGACTTTGCCGTGGAGCATGCCAGGGAGGGTGAGATCATCGGTAAAGACCGAGCGGCCTGAGACTTTGTCGCGCCCATCGAGACGTGGTTGGCGTTTTCCGACGACGCCCAGGTCAGGCTTTATATTCATCGTGTCGGCTCCCTCTGGCAGTGACGCGGTAAAACGTGCTCAGCGCCTCAACGCTCGCGCACCTATGAGCTCAACTTCCGATCCATTCTAACTCACGCCTCTCTTATGCAACCGTCGGTTTTACATTGGCGTTGAGCTGGAACAGGTTTTTCGGATCGTATTTGTTTTTAACTTCTACCAACCGATCGTAATTGCCGCGAAACGCCGATCGCGCTCGTGGATTGTCGCTATCGACCATGTGGTTGCTGTAGAAGCCTATCATATAGGGCTCGACCTCCTCATATGTCCCGCGCAAGAACCCAATATTTTCCTCGGAGCGCGCCGGATCGCTCCAGCCGGCTAGCGTCAAGAAATCATATCGCGCATCGCGGTGGACGTATGCCGTATCTCCAGGATCGAGCGCGGCAATTTCACCGCCTAGCTGCTGAATGATTACCAATGTTGTGCGCCCGGGATCGCCGTTTACATTGGCGTCGGACTCGAACTGGTCGACAAGCTTTTCGATGGCTTCTTCTTTGAGCTCCGTCGCTAGACCGGCCTTATTATAATAAAGGCCTCCCCACGGCGTGCCTGCATTGGCGCGCTGCTGAACGTGCACATAGTCCTCGGCGCCGATTTGATCGGCCATGGGTTTGCCGAACGCGCGCACAGGCGCGAGCAACTTTTCGAGGTCGTCGGCACGTCCCGTATAAAACACATCGAGCATGATAAAGGCAGGGCCGCCAGGCCGCGACATGAGAATTGCGTCGAAGGTCAATTCATTGGGCAGCGTCTGCGAATACTCCGCGTAGAATTTGAGTACCTCTTTGGCCTGAGCAATGGGATACATGATAGGACCGCCGAGAACAGTGGGGCCCACTTTGTGTAGCTGAAACTCAAACGACGTAACGACACCGAAATTTCCGCCGCCGCCGCGCACGCCCCAATAGAGATCTTTGTTCTCTTTTTCGTTGGCATGGAGATATGACCCATCCGCGGTGACAATGTCGACGGAACGGACATTGTCGCAGGACAGACCGTAGCGGCGCGCCAAGCGGCCGTGGCCGCCGCCAAGCGTGAGACCGCCGACGCCTGTATGTGAAACCGTACCGGCGGTGGTCGCCAGACCAAATTGCTGCGCTTCGCGATCAAGGTCACCCAGCAGTGCGCCGCCTTCGACACGCGCAGTTTGGGCGAAGGGATCGACGCGGACACTTCTCATGAGGAAGAGATCGAGCATCAGCCCGCCTTCGCACACGGCTTTGCCGGAAATGCTATGACCGCCTCCGCGAACCGACAAAAGAAGATCGTGTGAGCGCGCAAAGTCGACAGCTTTGATAACGTCGGACGGCGCCACGCACCGCGCGATCAGCGCCGGGCGTTTGTCGATCATGGCATTCCAAACCTTGCGCACCTCGTCGTACGCTTCGCTGGTCGGAAAGACGAGCTTGCCCGCAAGGCTTTCCTGAAATTCCTTGATTGCCGCTTTTTCGAGAACAGTTGAACCGCCCGTGCGGGTCACCGCCTCAAGGTCGGACGTCACCTCGGTCATGGCATCGACCGCCTCGCCGAAGGCCCGGCGTGTCGGATAGGCCGCCACCATAGCGCCGCTCAAAGCCAGCTTATGGAATGTACGTCGGTCCATAACTCGCCCCTTTAATCTTTGCCGTAACGCTTCCAGCTTCTCTTTCAATTGATGCAAACGTTAGTCGCTTCGACCGGCAAGCGCCAGGCACAATGTCTTGACTTCACCTCAAGGCGGATAACCTAAGGCGGGTTTCTTCGCGGATTTGGCATAGACACAGGCGTAAGCTGCATCAATTAGGCGTTGGCCGCGTTCGTTGACCAGGACGCCTTGTCCCAAATTGTTCATGACATAGCCGAAGCTAAAGCCGCGCTCTGGATCGGCGAAGCCGATGGACCCACCCCGGCCAGGATGTCCGAATGCCGCTTCGCTCATAATCAAACTCTCCGTAGGCGGATCGGCTTGTAGAGTGCGATTGTCGATTGCTTTGACAAAACCTAAGGCAAAGCGCATGGGCATGAGCAGGGTCTCGTCGCGATCGCTTTCCATCGACACTGCTGCCATGCGGGCAATCGCTTTATCATCAAACAATGTCACGCCGCGCCACTCACCGCCGTTCGCGAGCGGCGCGTAGAGACCCGCGAGCCCGCGCGCATTCGTGACGCCTCCCATGGAGCCAAGCTCCGCGGCGCGAAAGGCGCGCGTATGCGGATTGGCAGCGCCGGTGTTGAGAGAAAAGAGCGAGGCCGGCGATTGAGGTTCCGTGAGCACAGCTTTTAGAAAGTCGCTTTGTGGATCGCGTGCGCGGGGACGGTTCGGAATTGCCAGCGCAACGCGCGGCTCTTCACGCTCAGGTAGGCCGATCCAAAAGTCGAGGCCGAGCGGCGCTGCAATTTCACTCCTAAAGAAATCGCCGAGGGATTGACCGCTAACCCGGCGCACGATTTCGCCGACGAGCCAGCCGAATGTCAGTCCGTGGTATCCGGAGCGTGTGCCGGGTTCCCAAAAGGGCGTCTCGCGCGCGATGAGATCGCACATATAGTCCCAGTCATACAGGCCGTCGCGCTTGACCTTTTCCCGCACCGCAGGCACGCCCGCAGAGTGATTAAGCAACATCGATACGGTAATTTGCTCTTTGCCACCTTGCGCAAATTCCGGCCAATACGTCGAGACCGGGGCTTCCAACTCAAGCCTTCCTCGCGACGCCAGAAGATGGGCACAAAGCGCGACGGCACCCTTGGTCGCCGAAAAAATGACCGCAAGTGTTTGCTCTGTCCACGGATGATCAGAATCTTTAGATTTGCGGCCGCCCCAAAGGTCTACGACGACGGCGCCTTTACGGATCACGCATATGCTTGCGCCCACTTCATGGCCGTCTTCGAAGTTTGCAGCAAACGCCTCAAATACACGCGCGAACGGCGCCGCACATTGCCCCTGAATAAGACTACCTGAAGAAATCGTGTGCGAGACCTTAGTCAAAGCTACCCCGGCACAAGAACGATCTTGCCCTTCACGCGGCGCTCCGCCAGTGTGTTGAGGGCCGCGGCGGCATCGTCGAAAGTAAACGTTGCTGAAATGTGCGGGCGAATCTTGCCCTCGACATACAAATCCATCAGCTCACGGATGTTTTGTCTATTGCGCTCAGGTTCGCGCGCCGCAAACGAGCCCCAAAATACGCCGACGATTTGACAACCTTTAAGCAACGCCAAGTTGAGCGGAACTTTGGGAATCGGTCCGGCTGCAAATCCGATCACCAAATAGCGTCCTTCCCAATTGGTCGCCCTGAGCGCGGGCTCGGAATAATCACCGCCGACAGGATCGTAGATTACGTCGGCGCCGTTGTTTTCGGTTTGCGCTTTAATTTCGGCCGAGAAGGCTTTCTGCTGATCCCGGTCAAGCGCGCCGGCAGGATAAAGAATGGTGGCATCCGCGCCGTGCTCACGAGTGACCGCAAGTTTTTCTTCAGACGAGGCGGCCACAATGACCCGCGCGCCCATGGCTTTACCGATTTCGACGGCCGATAGGCCGACCCCGCCTGCCGACCCCAACACCAACAAATTTTCGCCGGGCTTGAGCTGCGCCCGGTCCTTCAGGGCATGTTGCGACGTGCCATATGTAAAGACCAAAGCAGATGCCGGCTCAAACGGCATCTGATCGGGGATAGCTGCTACTTTGTCGGCGTGAACTGCAACTTCTTCGGCAAAACCGCCGACGCCCGGTGATGCGAGCACACGATCGCCCGGCGCAAAGTCTTTAACCTTAGCGCCCACACCGCTGACCACACCCGCCACTTCGCCCCCTGGCGTAAACGGCAAAGGGGGCTTGAACTGGTATTGATCCTTGATGATTAAAACGTCGGGAAAGTTGACCCCGGCCGCTTTGACAGTAATGAGGACGTCATGGGACCCCCCTTTCGGTGGATCAACCTCGCCCACGACCAAACTTTCCGGCGGACCGAATTCTTTGCAAAGTACGGCTTTCATGATCGATCCCTTGCAGTTTTGACCTTGAGCAGCGACATCGCTACACCATTATGGCCGAGCCATCCAGTGAGGGTCGTGACATGCGGGGTTATTTCGGGATTGGCGTTGAAGGGATCAGCAAACCGATGAATGCGGGCAGTCTGTTCCGGGCCGCCAATGCATTCGGCGCCAGCTTTGTCTTTACTATAGGAGCGAATTACCAGCATCGTGAGGGTCAGAGAGCCGACACCTCCCATGCGGCGGGGAGCGTGCCGTTCTACGAGTGGCCGGATGTGGAAGCCTTGGTCATACCCCGCAAGTGCGCGCTGGTTGGGGTCGAGTTGCTGGATGAGGCAACTGAGTTGCCGCGCTACCGCCATCCCGGTACAGCCGCCTATGTGCTGGGGCCGGAACGCGGGGAGCTGTCGCCTGAGCTTTTGGCACGCTGTCATGACGTCATCAAAATCCCGACCAAATTCTGCATCAATGTCGGTATGGCCGGGGCCCTGGTCATGTATGACCGGCTTCTCAGCTCAACCCGATTTGGCGAGCGGCCCGTCATGCCAGGAACGCGGCCGGCCGCGCCAGAACTTAGCGAATGGGAGCACCCCGCCGTGCCCCCGATCCCACGTTCATGATGCAAGAGCGTTTTCTGGACTTAGGCGGATACGCCGAACGGGTCCGGTTTTCCATCCGAAAACGCGGCCAAACTAAGAACCTGGAGCATTTCAATGATTTATTGAATCATGGATGTACACCAGCAGCCTTGCCACATTTTCGTCAGAAGTGCGGGCCAAAATCCTGCTATGATCCGACAATCAACATCGGCACGCGGGACAAATTCGAGCCATAATTTTTTGTTAAGGATTTGAAAACTGAATCAGAAGACACTGAGATCATCACAACAATAAACCGATGGACATGAGTGACATCATGAAGTTCAAGTCAGCTGTAATCATCTTCTCTGCGGCCCTCCTTTCAAGTCTTGCTGGACTGAGCGCTGCGCTTGCCGAAACGCCGACATCCTTGGGCACGTTTAAAGATTGGAGCGCCTACTCTCTTTCGGAAAACGGTCAGCTCATATGTTTTGCCGTCGCTTCACCCGAAGAAAAGTTGCCCAATAGCGTCGATCATGGCGACGTCTTTTTCATGGTGACGAATTGGAGCTCACAAAAAGTGAGCGGCGAGCCGAGCGTGCTCACCGGTTATACGTTCAAAGAGAACAGTAAAGCCGTGGTCGAAGTGGGATCGACCAAGTGGGAACTCTTCACGAACAACAATGGGGCTTGGCTGCGCGATCGCGGCGATGAGCAGGCGCTGCTTAACGCCATGAGGCGAGGAAGCTCGATGCGCGTTAAGGCAACATCGGCCCGCGGCACGGCAACCGAGTATCGCATTTCGCTTTCGGGCATCACGGCGGCGATCAATCAAATCAACTCGTCTTGCAGCTAGGGCTTGAAGCAACTCAAGCCATAACAAATAGCCGGTTGGGGCCGCCGGACGTGTGGGGACGCCGTGTCCGTTGAACAGCACCATGACCCGCGCAAGCCGGATGGCTTCGATGCACCCCGGTCGTCGAGCACCAGCGCTGAACCAAACGCAGCGCCGGTTCATCTCATCGGGCAAACCCGAAGTGAGCTCCAGGAAACGCTAAAGCGTATTGGCGTGCCGGAGCGCGCACTCAATATGCGCGCCAATCAGATTTGGCATTGGGCCTACTTTCGCGGCGCTTGCACCTTCGATGATATGACGAACGTGTCGAAGGACTTGCAAGCCGCCCTGAAAGAGACCTGCACGCTGGCGCGGCCTGAAATCGTGACGCGGCAAGTTTCAAACGACGGCACGCGCAAATGGCTGATGCGCGCCGGACCCGGCGTGGAATTCGAAACGGTTTATATTCCCGAAGAAAACCGGGGCACGCTCTGTGTCTCGTCACAAGTGGGCTGCACTCTGACCTGCACGTTTTGTCACACGGGGACGCAGCGCCTGGTGCGAAATTTGACCACCGAAGAAATTATCGGCCAGCTCCTAGTCGCACGCGACGAACTTGTGGACTGGCCAGAGATCGGTGTCCGATCCGAGGCCAACCGCGCCATCACTAACGTCGTCATGATGGGGATGGGCGAGCCGCTATACAATTTCGATAACGTCAAGCAAGCAATTCACATCGCGAGCGACGGCGAGGGCATCGCCATTTCAAAACGGCGCATTACATTGTCGACCGCTGGGGTAGTTCCGGAGATCGAACGTTGCGGCGCAGAAATCGGTGTCATGCTGGCGATTTCGCTCCATGGCGTGCGCGACGAAGTGCGCGATCAACTCGTCCCGCTGAACAAAAAATACCCGCTCGCAGAACTCATGAACGCGTGCCGGAATTATCCCGGGCTCGCTAATTCAAAGCGGATCACGTTCGAATACGTCATGCTCAAAGACGTCAACGACAGCATCGCCGACGCCAAACAACTCGTGCGCCTGCTCAAGGGCATTCCCGCCAAAGTCAATCTCATTCCCTTCAACCCTTGGCCGGGCGCGCCCTTTGAATGTTCGGACTGGGAACAAATCGAAGCCTTTTCCGACGTTCTGATGAAAGCGGGCTATGCCAGCCCCATTCGCACGCCGCGCGGGCGCGACATCATGGCCGCCTGCGGACAACTCAAATCCACCAGCATCAAGCAGCGCGCGTCCGAGCGGCGCACGGGTTCGTAGCCTGGCAAAACCAAATGCGTCATTCCGGACGTTAGGCGAGCCCAAAATCCCTAGGATTTTGGCGCGCGAGCCTTACGATCTGGAATCCATGGGCGATTGCGTCATGATCTATGAGTAGATCTTTGACCGGTATCAACAGTGATGCACATGGATCCCGGATCGCGCACTCGCTTTGCTCGTGCTTGTCCGGGATGACGCCTAATGTCTACGGAGCGAGTTCGAGCACTGAATAGTCGATGTAATAGTTGACAACTTTGAAGTTTTTGAGCCGGGGCGTCGAGCCAGCAAAGCGCGGCGTTTCGTAGAGGAAAAGCGATGCATATTCGTTGCGGTAAAATGCCATGACCTGTTGTCGCAAAGCCAAAGCACGCTCTGGATCAAACTCCGCACGCGCCTCATCCATCACCGGCGTGATGCGCTCGTCGCAATACCAAGGATGTGACCACCAGCACGAATGGTTTTCGAGGGCGCGTAACGCATCGAAACTTGGTTGAAACTCGTAATTAAGGCCGAACGCTTCGCCTTTCCAGCCGCCTTGGACGGCGTTGCGCACCAACCGGGCAACGGGACTGATTTCGAAGTTCATGGTGATGCCGATCTTGGACAAGTCTTGTGCGATCAACTGATACACAAGCCCGTCGCCGGGGCCCGTGCCCACGACACCTTCGACATTAAGCGTGAAGCCATCCCCATAGCCGGCGTCCGCCATGAGGCGCCGCGCCTCGTCCAGGTCATAAGGGATCGGCGGCAAATCGGGGTTGTATCCGAAGATCTTGCGCGAAGCCGGCTGCGTCGCCGGATGAGACACCCCTTGGAGAAGAATCTCCGTGAGCGGCGCGCGATTAACCGCAAGATTGATTGCTTTGCGCACGCGAACGTCTTGGAGCGGCGGGCTGCGCTCGGAAATGAAATTAATCGCCCACAGGGAACCGTCAAGCCAGGCGTGGGAGACGGCACCGGCCGCTTCTACCGCACTCGCTTCTTCCGGTCCCAGCGCCATAACCAAATCAAGCGAGCCCGCTTGAATCGCCTGAACCCGGGCCGCCATGTCCGACATGGCTGTGATTTCAACGCGCGCAAGTTTTGGCGGGCGCCAACTCTTTTCAAAGGCCGATAGCGTGACTTTGTTATTGCCGTCATAGCGATCAACTTTGAACGGGCCGGTTCCGACAGGGACTTCCGCAAAGCCCTCACGGCCGAGCTCGCGCCATAAGTTCGGCTCCACCATATACATCAGAGGCAAATTACGAGGCAGATCGGGCCGCGGCGTCAGGGTTTCGATTTCCACCGTGTGCGGATCAATCGCGCGGGCGCCTTTCAAAAACTTAAAGTAGCGCCCCGCCACATCGACGACGGCCTCTTCACTTTTTAAATAGTGGACAACGGTGACGACTGCATCAGAAGTAAAAGGAGTTCCATTTGAAAAAATGACGTCGTCCCGCAACCGAAACTGCCAGCGCAGCTCGTCCAACCGTTCCCAAGACACCGCCAGCCACGGCTGCAAATTGCCGTCTTCATCGAGACGCGTGAGGCCATCGAATGTTGCTGCGAGCGTGTAAATATAGGGCCGGCCGGTATAGTGGTAGGGATTTCCAAAGGTTGGCGAGAGCTCAGACAGGCCCATGCGCAGGGTTTGATCGGATTGCGCTCGGGCCGGGCCCGCGATTGCAATCGCACCTACAACGCAAAACGCAAGCGAAACGCCTCTTATACATATGGCCATCACAGGATTGGTCGCAGATTTTTGCTCATGATCGAAGCTTGCCATAGGGAAGGGACTCAATCCACGACCCCCTCACCTGTCCTCCCTTCGTTCGGGACATCCTCTCCCCCTGTCAGGCGGAGAGGGAGGGGTGAGGGGGTGGTCAGTATTGCTCTGCATCAAGAGACTCGCGCGGCTCGCAAGTTCCTGCATAGGCTGTGACTTCATCGCCCGACGCCGTAAAAACCGAAAAGGTCAGTTTCTTCGCATCGAACGAGGCCTGGTAACGCATGAGACCCGTCTCGTCGTTGATGGTGGCAATGACAACTAAGGGGCCGTTGAGTACGCCGCCGCCTTGAGACGAAAGCTCACCGTCCATCTCGCCACAAAACGTATAAAGACAAAAATTTCCCACGCCCTCCAAGAGATCGACCGTCAGTTCCATTGGTGGATCTTGGAGTTCGGTACAGCCCCCTGCAGTGCATGTCCGTTCCACCTCGGCGTCGCAAGATATGAAGCGCGGCACGTCCGACGCCACAGCCGGTGACGCAAGGATCAAGAGAAATAGATAGATGCTGGAGCGAACCATACAGCAACCTCCAAGAGCCGTGGCGGCGGGCGCCCATTGCACTGCGCCCATGTGGCGGGAGTGTGGCAGTGCTTGCCCTCCCTCTGTTTTTGCCTATAGTGCGCCGCCAAGACCAGCCCCCAAAAGGGCAACCGGGACACATGCAATGGCGCAAAAGATCAAGAAAGTCGTGCTGGCCTATTCCGGCGGCCTTGATACCTCGATCATTCTCAAATGGCTGCAGGAAACCTACGGCTGCGAAGTGGTGACGTTTACGGCCGACCTCGGCCAAGGTGAAGAGCTCGAGCCCGCCCGGAAAAACGCGGAGCGGCACGGCATCAAGGAGATCTATATCGAGGATCTGCGCGAGGACTTTGTCCGCGATTACGTCTTCCCCATGTTCCGGGCCAACGCGGTCTATGAAGGGGTTTATCTTCTCGGCACCTCGATCGCGCGGCCACTTATCGCCAAGCGACAAATCGAAATCGCGCGCGAAGTCGGCGCCGACGCCGTCGCCCATGGCGCCACCGGTAAGGGCAACGACCAGGTGCGTTTCGAGCTGAGCTATTACGCCCTCGAGCCCGACATAAAGATCATATCGCCGTGGCGCGAATGGGAGTTTAATTCCCGCGCCGACCTCATCGCCTTTGCGGAAAAACATCAGATCCAAGTTCCTAAAGACAAAAGAGGCGAAGCGCCTTTTTCGACCGACGCCAATTTGTTGCACACGTCAAGCGAAGGCAAAGCGCTCGAAGATCCCAATCAAGAAGCGCCGGCGCACGTTTATCAGCGCTCGGTCGATCCGGAACAAGCACCTGACACGCCGACTTATGTCGAGATTGGATTTGAACAAGGCGATGCCGTGAGCGTCGACGGTACAAAGCTCACGCCGGCGGCGCTCCTTGCCAAGCTCAACGAGCTTGGCGGCGACAATGGCATCGGCCGGCTCGATCTGTTGGAAAACCGCTTCGTCGGCATGAAGTCCCGCGGCATTTACGAAACGCCCGGCGGGACTGTCCTGCTCGCGGCGCACCGGGGCATCGAACAAGTGACCCTTGACGGTGGTGCTGCTCATTTGAAAGACGATCTCATGCCCCGCTACGCCGAGCTCATCTATAACGGCTTTTGGTTTTCGCCTGAGCGGGAAATGCTGCAGGCACTGATCGACAAGAGTCAGGAACTGGTCACCGGCACCGTGCGGCTCAAGCTTTACAAAGGCAGCGCCTCTGTTGTCGGGCGCGCCTCGCCTTACTCTTTATATTCGGAGGATCACGTCACCTTCGAAGAAGACGACGTCTACGATCAAAAAGATGCCGAGGGTTTTATCAAGCTCAACGCCTTACGCCTCAGGTTGTTGGCTGCGCGGAATAGGAAGTAGAATCTCACTCTCCCGTGTCATTGCCGGGCTTGACCCGGCAATCCATGCAGCCTTGCAACGCTTGATGGATGCCCGGATCAAGTCCGGGCATGACAGCGTGAGGGAAGTGGCGCATCATGAGGTTCAAATCTTTGCTGGAGCGCGCCCATGTCCACCACCGCAATTGAAAGCCGCACGTTGCCGCTCAAGGAGGCGACCCCCGAGGCGCTGGCACCCTATGGCGAAGTCCTAGGCAGCCAAGTCGATGCCCCGACCGGCACGTCTCCTTTTTACGGCGATGCGGTGGCCGTCTCCAAGCCGGTCGAATTTATTTCCGACGACACGACGGAACTCACCCTGTGCAAATTGAAGCCGCGGGCGCTTGAAGTGAAGTTCATGGAGCGCCACTTTTTGCACACCCAGACATTTGTGCCGCTCGGCGGTAAACCGTTCGTTGCGGTGCTCGCACCCCCCAATGACAAAGAGCTGCCCGATCTCGATAAAGTCGAGGCGTTTCACTTCGACGGCTCGGCCGGCTTCACCATGAAAATCGGCACATGGCACGAATTTCCCTTTGCCCTTCAGGACATGGATCTCATCGTCATCCTGCGCCGGGACACCATGCGCGATCTGTCGGCTGATCGCGTCGTCAAGAGCGAGCTCTATGGCGACGAGGCCGTCGGCCCCGATCTTGAAAAACGTAATCTCGTCGCCCGCGCCAATGTGCGCTTCGAAGTCGCCGCTTAGACTTCGTCGGAGTGAATCATGCAACTCACGAGAGTTGAGTATCATCTATTCGAAAGTGACGCTCAGTCGCTGGATCAAAATCCTGATTGTCACTTTCATGAAATTGACAGGGAGATATGCCTTGTAGACTCGTCAGGTGTGCGAACCTATGTCTCATGGCAGCAAATCGAAGATTGGGCGGAAGTTGGGCTAAGTGCCGAGAGTTTCTTTGTGCCGCCAATTCCTGTCGTCCGGGATGTTTCGAACTCCCCACTTTGGCGGGATATCGTAGGTAATGAAGTGACCTTGTCGCGCTCTGGCTACCTAAACGACACACTGACAATCGCATGCGCAAATGAGTCAGTTTTCTGCTGCTGTTATGAAACGGGGCATGGGTGGGGTGCGGATGTCATTCATGTTACAAAGACAGCTCTCACCAGACCGTTCGCCAACTCTCCTGCAGAGCAATTAAGTCAACGCAAGGTTCGAGGCCAGTTTCGTCTCACTCCGAGTGCGCCACCGCGCAATCGATTATGTGCCGATCGCGCAAAGCTCCGTCCAACTAGAAAAATCTGAAATTAATCCCGCCGTCACACCAAGGCCCCAATGTGGTCACTTTGGGTTGCTAGACCCGTGCGATGAGGAAACTCGGACAATGGATCAGCCGTAGCACGAGGGATTGGTTCTGGATTGGCGGCGCATTTGCGGTCGTGAGTGCCGTGGTCTTGCTCGTCATCGAATTCGGATTGATTACCACGATTGAATATGAGTTCAGGGCGCCGGTCACCGAGCGGCTAATCAACAAGAATGTCCAATGGGGCGCGCCGGTTTTCATTCGGATTTTCAAAGAAGAATCTGAGCTGGAACTCTGGGCGAAAAAAATGGCCGCTACATTCTGTTTGAGACCTATCCGATTTGCCGCTGGTCGGGCTCGCTCGGACCCAAGCTCAACGAGGGTGACCAGCAAAGCCCGGAGGGTTTTTACGAAGTCGGCCCACGCCAACTCAATCCCAACAGCCAGTATCATTTGGCGTTCAACATCGGCTTTCCCAATGCTTTCGACCAAGCTAACGGGCGCACCGGTTCATTCTTGATGGTCCATGGCGGGTGCACGTCCGTCGGCTGCTACGCCATGACCAATACGGTCATCGAGGAAATCTATGGCCTTGTGGAAACAGCACTCTTTGCAGGTCAGTTTGCGGTTCCCCTGCATATTTATCCGTTCGCTCTCACCGACGAGAATTTGGCGCGCCATGAGAATTCTGAGTGGATCGGCTTTTGGCGGGAACTGAAACTCGCCTACGATTTTTTCGAAGCGAACCACCGTCCGCCGAGCGTCGACGAAAAGTCATACGTGCTGCGTGCTTCGGATGCGCGCCCGCCGCAAGTCCAGCTCAAACCACAGCTCACATTTTGATCTAAAGGTCTGGCGCCACAATGCCGGCCTGCCGACACGCCGCGACGACCGTATTGCGCAACAGGCACGCAATGGTCATTGGCCCGACGCCGCCGGGCACCGGCGTGATCGACCCGGCGATTTCACTAGCGCTTTCGAAATCGACGTCGCCGACGAGCCGCGTCTTGCCCTCGCCCCGCTCCGGCGCCGGAATGCGCGTAATGCCCACATCAATGACGACGGCACCGGGTTTGACCCAATCGCCTTTGATCATGCGCTCGCGGCCCACAGCTGCCACCAAAATATCCGCGCGGCGGCATTCATCGGCTAGATCCTTCGTACGTGAATGGGCCAAAGTGACCGTGCAGTGTTCGTTGAGCAATAGAAACGCCATCGGCTTGCCCACAAGAACCGAGCGACCGATAACGATTGCACGCTTGCCTGCGAGATTGGCTTCCTGATCTTTGATCAGCATAAGACACCCCAGCGGCGTGCACGACACGGTGCCTTCATGACCTGAAACCAAATAACCTGCATTTATCGGGTGAAGCCCGTCTACGTCCTTCGCCGGATCGATCGTCTCAATGACGTTTTGTGAACTGATCTGTTCGGGGAGCGGCAGTTGCACTAATATGCCGTGTACGGAGGGATCTTCATTGAGTTCGCGCACCTTAGCGAGCAATGTTTCTTCACTCGTCTCTGCGGGCATCTTGAATTCAAACGAATTCATTCCCGCTTCACGCGTCGCCTTGCCCTTGCCGCGCACGTAGACCTGGCTCGCCGGATCTTCGCCCACGAGGACCACCGCAAGGCCGGGAACGAGATCATGATCCCGTTTAAGGCTCATGACCGCACCGGCCACCCGTTCCCGCAATCCGGCCGCGAAGGCCTTGCCGTCAATCAGTTTCGCCGTCATATCACCTCTTCCAACCAGATTTTCAGGCGCGCCATCAGGTCCGCGCTATCTCCTTCGATCAAAACCGTCTTGTTACGGGCGGAACCGCCCGCGATGATCGACACAGTCGATTTCGGGACGCCCATAGACTTTGCCAATAATTTGATCAAGGCCGCGTTGGCTTTGCCTTGTTCGGGTACTGCTGTAACCCGCACTTTGAGCACCTCGCCTCGGCCAGCTTCGGCTCCACCGTCGATCCCATTGTGAGATGCCGTCGGCATCAACCGCACCGCCAGCGCGACACCGGCCGGCACGCACTTGAGCGGCACGAGGCTATCTCGGCCAATATTCGGCGAGCAGCCCGCTGACCCACCACATCCCCAAAATCAGAATAAGCGGCGAAATATCTATGCCGCCCATATCACCGATAAGCCGCCGCATGAAATCCCTAATAGGTCTTAGTACGGGCTCCGTAGCACGAAAGAGAAATTCGCGAACAGAGGCAACGAAGGGATTATGCGTATTGACGACGCCAAACACGATCATCCAGCTGATGATCACCTGGGCGATCACTATAAACATATAGATATCGATGATCGTTAGTATGAGTCTTAGAGTTGAAGTCATAGGACCCGCCGCATTTTTATGTTTTGAGAGTTACGTTTAGCGCGTTCGCCGTCGGCTTCGCAAGCCACACCCCCTGTTTGGCCGGCAAGCTCAATATGGGCGCAGAATCGGCCGACTTCTCAGTCAAATCTGAGCTTTGTTGACAGGGGCGGGGCGCGCTTCTAAAAGGCCTGATCAGCCGGGGCCGTAGCTCAGTTGGGAGAGCGCGACGTTCGCAATGTCGAGGTCAGGGGTTCGATTCCCCTCGGCTCCACCAGCCTTCGCTCTTCGAGCTACGGCTCGGCAAGCCAGAGGCTTGACGAGACGCGGCGAGATTAGACCGGAGGCTGCCGCGCCGAAGCGCGCAGCGCGCAGGCGGGCCGACATGAAGTATGTCTATATTCTACAAGGCATCGAATTCGACGAACATTTCTACGTTGGCTTCACAGACGATTTGACAGCCAGATTGGACAAGCATAATGCCGGCGAAGTCTCGCATACATCGAAATACGGACCGTGGCGGATAAAAACTTATATTGCATTTTCTGATAGCGAAAAGGCGTTGGCATTCGAGCGATACCTTAAGACAGGATCCGGACGCGCCTTCGCGAAAAAGCGGCTGTGACTCTTCGAGCTCCGACTCGGCAAGCCGGAGGCTTGACAAGACGCGGCGAGATTAGAGCGGAGGCTGCCGCGCCGAAGCGCGCAGCGCGCAGTCGGGCCGAGATGAAGTATGTCTATATTCTTCAAAGCGTCGAGTTTTCCCAGCGTTTTTATATTGGCGTAACAGAGGATTTAAGAGCCAGGTTGGATAAGCATAACGCTGGCGATATCTCATACACTTCAAAATTCAGACCCTGGCGCGTAAAAACCTATATTGCTTTCGACGACGACAAGCAGGCGTTGGCGTTCGAGCTATATTTGAAACGGCTTCTGGACGCGCCTTCGCTAAGAAACGGCTATAGGTGTTCGAGCTAGAGGTCGCACCCAGTTCGCGTCTCTCACGACAATCGCCAAGAGGAAAATGCATATGACTAGAATAGGCGCGCTGCTGATGGAGGCCCTATTAAGTTGGACCACTGCACATGCGGCCTCCTCGGACGATGAACTCGACGAACTACTCGCAACCTGGGCAGGCGAGTTCGAGGCAACGCCGGGTAACCCATCTGAAACTGAGAGATGACGCCATGCAATGGGTCGTACCGGGCCTTCTCTTAGTTTTTGCGGTTGCGGTCTTCATGTGGGCCAGGCACATGGCGAGCAAGCCGGTGGAATTCGGCAAGGTCCGCTTCATTCCTTTCACGGCGCTCATGTTTTTGGCCGCAGTCGGAATCGTCCTCCTGGCCGCCTATTCGGTGAGCTTGTTAAGGGGGGCGTGACGAAAGAGCGCCGAACCCATTCGCAGACTTTTCGCTAACTCAGAATGTCGAGCGCGGAGTCTTCCATTTCGTCCGCCGTCTTAAGCACGGCGATCGACGCCTTGTATGAGATCTCGGCCAATTTGAGATCGACAAATTCGCCTGCCAAATTGACGTCGCTCGGCGTTGGAGGCAACGGCGGTGTCACGTTGGCGGGATAGCCGCCGGGGCGCCCGGGCTCAACGATGACGGCAGGACCAGCTGGCGTCGACACTTGGTGTGCACGGTCGGACTCGTAGCCCGGCGTGTGGACATTGACGATATTCTTGGCCGCAACGCTGACGCGGTTCGCCGCCGCGTTGAGCCCTGCCAAAGCAAAGTTGAATGCACTTATCATGGGGAAAGGCTAGCTCACGAAATCGTGAGTGTCAAGAAAAGTGTTTAAATTCAATAACTTATAAAATTTTAGCTAAATTTTGAGGGACCCCGCGCGGACCCGCAAGAAACCGTTCCTTTACTGCTCATGGGCCACTTTGGTGGTTCTGGAGATCACCGATTCGCGCGAAAAGTATGGCTAAGCAAACTGCATGGATACCCCTGTTGACGCTCTTAGCGGCACTAACCGCAGCGGCACCCGCGAGCCTTGGCGCGCCTGAGGCCAGCCGGCCTGAGTCCGCCCAGTCCTACGTCTCATTCGATCCTTTCAATATTTCGGTTGTTCAGAAATTGCGCATCCGCGGCATGCTGCAGGTGGAATTTGGGCTCGACGTCCCGGACAGCGAACTTCGAGACAGAGCCCTGATGCTCGATGCCCGGTTGCAGGACGCCTACCTCCAGTCGTTGCAGTTTTATACAAGCCACCGCCTTCAACTATTCTACACGCCCAACGCCGAAGAGATCGCGCTCACACTGCAGGCGGTCACCGACAAATTATTGGGCCAGCCAGGCGCCCACGTTTTGCTCGGCCAAGTGATGTTGCACCGACCCTAGTGGGTGCTTTCGCGAATTAAAAAAGAGCCCCCCCATAAGAGGAACTCTTTGCATGCAAAGCTCTTGCTTATGCGTTCAGCCTAACTTGTTTGCTCCGGACGCACGACCGAGGGCCCTATGTTTTGAACAACGTCCCGTGCGTCATAGGCAGCCGCATTTTCGCGCGGCTTATCGCCTTGAAAAGTCACGATATCAGCGCTTGCGGTGTAGCGCGTAATCGGACGGCTGTAAAAGTCGTCATAGCCAAACCCGTAGCCATATCCGTAATACGGATAATAATGACGGCGGCCGCCGTGAAAGTGCAGCGAGTAGTAAAAATTGTTGTACGGGTAGTAACCGTAGTTCGCCCGATACGTCGTCCGTTCATCCGTGTCGCGTTCGGCCACGACAAAATAATCGTTCCCGATTTGAAGCGTCAATTCAGCCGCCCGGTAGAGCAAATAGGTCTCGACCGTCTCGCGCTTTGTCAACGAATTGCCGGAAAAACTAACTTTGTAACGGCCGGTTTCGATGAGCTGGTCGCTATATCCAAATTGACCCACATCAGGTTGGTAAGGCGTCGGTGTGGCGCACGTCGCCAATACAAAACCCATCGCCGCAAGCGACAACATAGAGGTCGTACGAAAGGTTTTGCTGCTCCCGCGGCGTCGATCAACTGACATAATGAAGGCCTCCTTCAGGAGAATTTGTCCCGGTACCTAATATAGCTAATTATTGAACGATCAGTATTTAACGTCCAATCAAAATTTTTCACCCAATCTATAGCAAAAGACTTGGATTTCTGCGGAAATTCACCATCGGTTCCTTGAGCTAACCGGTCAAGAATGTCCTGGTCAAATGCCTGGAACTTTAGCAATTTAGCCTCGTTTGGCTTGACGGACGATTCACTGACACGGCACGAATGACCGAAATTACTTATTCGAAGCTCATAGATGACTTGCACGAATCAAAGCTTTGGACCCGCTTTGAAGAGTTGGCAAATGAGGTCATTCTCGTCGCCGACGAGGCGTCTCTGCCGTCTTTGCAAAGCGCACTCAAACAGGCGCCGAACTGTCTAACCAAGTCTCTTGACGAGTTTGAAAACTGGATTTCCCAAGAAGATCCAGAAGATCTGGCGAAGAAAATATTTCTTGCCGCATCATTTGTCGATGAAGCTGCGGTTCTTGAAAAAGTAAAAACCACACTTGCCGGCCGCGATGCATCGGGCGTGGACGTCCAGTCATTATTTAAGGACGTTTTCGTTGCGCTGAATGCTCCGTACGCGCATCGATTTTCTTTACTTGTGCGAGCGCGCGCCTTTTACAAGAGAAAATCTATTCCGGCTAAAGCCGGCCCGTTCTTGAAATCCAAGGTCGATACGACAAAGCCGAAGGCGGATGACTTGCGTTGCTATGCGATCCTCTCCCTGCCGCGGTCCGGCAGCACCATGCTTGCTAACATTCTTATGAACACGGATCGGTGCGGTTATCCCAAAGAGCATTTGCGTGACGGTGTTTTGGGCCTCGCCGAGGCCGGTACTTTCGATTTTGAAAGCTGGGTGAATGCAGTGGTAAATCTCAATCGAACGCCAAACGGGGTATTTGGTACAAAGATAATTTCTCACTTCTTTTTTCGCGCCCGCGACATGTTATTGGCGACGGGTCATCGTTTTTTGACACCGCACAAGGCCGCCACCAAAGTTATTTACCTCGTCCGACATGACAAAATAGCTCAAGCTATTTCCAAACACTTCGCGAAAGAGGCCCGCGTCTTCAACACGAAAACTCGCGGCAACCGGAAACGGCGGCGGGAAACATTACAAGACTTAGAATATGACTATGAAAAGCTCAATCTCATCGTGACAAACCTTAAAAAGGAAGAAGATAGATTACGCGAAGCCGTCGACCAGTTGGGGCTCGATGTGCTTGAAGTCTCGTACGAAGCGCTTGACGATGATCGCGGACCGGAGATCATCAGGATATTGAAGTTCTTGGATATTGAAATGGGACCAGAGTTCGAAGTTCCGCCGACCAACGTTCGAAAGCTGCGCGACGAACGCAATCAATTGTTTTATGAGCGATTCATGGAAGATCGCCGCGCGCGGGCTGGCGCAGTTACTGCGGATCTCGGTGCGTAAATGACCCTGTCGCGCGCCGAGCAAATGGCCAAAGTTGTAAGCGACCTTGGCGAAACCAAATTATTCTCAGCGCTCGCGAAAAGTAGGTTCGATGTTGTCTATGTAACAGACGAAAATTCGCACGACACCCTAACGGCGGTTTTGCCAGTTTCGCCGCGATCCAGGATCATTCCGATTGATGAGTTGGACAATTGGCTATCCAACATTTCAAATGACAAGGCGGCAATATACAAATACGTGGCCGGGTCTTTTGATCAGGAAGGTGCACTTCTATTACAAGTTCAGCATCTCATCAGTGCGCGACGTATTAGAGCTGAAAATGCATTTGCCCTGTTCGCGGATGTATTTGTCGCGCTTAACGCTCCCTATTCACGCGCAAACCCATTTCTGGCGAAACTCGACGCCTTAAGATCGGGCATATCCTTGCCAAGCGTCGCGGGGAAAGCGTTGGCCTCCCGCGTCGATACGGCCCCCATACGCACAAACGAACAAACACATTACATGATTGTGTCTTTGCCGCGATCCGGCAGCACGATGCTGGCCAATATTCTCACATTGACCGGATTTTGCGGTTACCCCAGAGAGCATGTGCACAACGGCGTTCTCAGCCTTGCCGAGTTTAGGGATTTTAGCTGGCAAGATTGGCTGAACGCTGTAGTCGGCTTGAACCGAACCCCCAACGAAGTATTCGGGACAAAAGTAATCTCTCACTTTTTGTTTCGTGCGTTGCGTATAGGGAAGCAAAACGGCGCGGATCTATTCGAAGGATTGAAGCCGGGCGCAAAACTCATCTATCTCAAGCGCGACGACAAAGTGGCACAAGCGATATCGCGCCATTTCGCACGAACATCCGGATTTTTCAAAGCCGACCTGCCCTTTCAACAGGGCAAACGCCGCAGGGCCGTCAAGGAAGTGGCTTATGACTTCAAGACCATCAACGCCATCGTGACAAGGATGGAAAGTGAAGAGGCGCGCCTTGCGAGAGTAGTGAAGGAATTCGGAGCCGATACTTTGACCGTTGACTATGAGAGCCTTGAAAGAGACCCGGAGCCGGAAGTGCACAGGATTCTTGATTTTTTAGCCGTCAATCCGGGTGACGGCTTTCAAGTGCCGAAGCCCCGCACCAAAAAGACGCGCGACGCCCGCAACCAAGAATTTTACCAACGCTTTGTGCGGGATCGGCAAAAATGTTCTTAGCGCATGGGCCGCAGTGGACCGCGGCTCGGCGGCGGCCGGCGGCCTTTCCGAAGGAAAGAAAACGACGGCGGCTTTTTGGCCAAGAACTGCCGTCTAACTTGGCCCATCCGCACGGCCACAATTAGCTGCGGATACAACCGATCGATTCAACACATTGACTAAATCGCTGAGTGGGCGTTTGAATCCGCAGGTAAAGGCAGACAGGAAACTAATTCGCAACGCGGTTCAGGAAAATGGCGCTTTAGACTCCAAATTCCAACTACGATTAAAGTGTAGTTAGACTTTGTAGTTTGAACGTATGCTCGTACGGTTCCAAATTATAAGTATTAGCAGCTGGGGTTTCCCAAAACACATCAAAGGCAATCTATGACTAGTGACGCTGCCCCTCTCAGGGGCACTGCCAATTTATTCGATGGCTGGCGATCTATTTCTATCGCTCTCTTCATGGCCTTGGTCGGATACACCGTGATGGTGAGTGTTCCCGTGCTCAGCACTGCCCTGGTAGAAAAGGTCGGTTTCACCGAGGTGCAGGTGGGAAGAATTTGGGGCAATGATCTCTTGGGATTGTCCCTTGGCGCCGTCTTGTCTGCATTGTTAGTCGCCCGGATTAACCGGCGGTTTTTGGTTTTAGCAGGCGTCGTATTGTCTGTCGGTGCCAATGCCTTATGCATGGTGTTTGCCGAATACGAGCAAATGATGGTGCTTCGCGTGGCAGCAGGCATCGGTAGCGGTATATTCACGGCCGTTGCTGTGGTTTCATTGGGAGCGACGACAAAGCCGGTGCAAGCATTCAATATGCTGTTATTCGGTTTTGCCTTTTCGACGGCCCTGGAATTGCACTACTTGCCGCAACTATCAATGAATGAGATATACCTGCTCTTCATTGGTCTAGCCGTGATTTGCGCCGTGTTTGTTCGCTGGATTCCGGCCCGGCCTCTTAATGCCGAAGAACTCGCACGACAAGACGAGGACCGCGATGATGAACAAGATTGGCAAGTGCCTCGAATCTTGCCAGTGATTTGTCTCATCGCCGTTTGCTTTACCTATGTCAATATCGGCGGATATTATACTTATATTGAACTGGCTGCACTTGCAGATGGCATTGACGAAGACTGGATTGGCAACGTACTGACAACGACGTCCATATTTGCCATTGTCGGTTGTGTGATTGCATATTTTGCTTCTCGCTTTGGTTTGTTCAAACCTCTTTTCATATCCCTGGTGGCTATGGCAGCAATTGTCATCATGCTCAGTACCGGGATTAACGATATCAAGATCGTTGTGAGTCTTTACTCCTTCATGACGTTGTGGACATTTGTCGATGTTTTTCAATCGGCGATGATGGGGTACATGGACCAAAAGGGATCCCTGGTTGCCCTGTTGCCAAGCGTTCAAGGATTTGGACAATTCGTCGGCCCCAATGTCTCCGCTTCGGTATTAGAAGCCGGTTGGGGCTACAGCACCATGTTTGTTGTCAGTGGCAGTATGGCCCTTGTTGCCCTGTTTTTGTACATGGGCGTCTCCCTCTACATGCAAAGACGAAAGCCGATGCTGGCTGAGGCCACTTAAAACACCAACAAAAAGGAAAACGGGCTCGTCGAAGTGAATCGTCTTGCCCCAGCGGAGTGATGTCCACTGAAACGGGGCAAGACGAATATGGTTTTGCGCTGATTTCATGGACACCTAGAATGAGGTGCGAGGAGCGCTGGGAGGTGTCAGATGACAAAACTGAAGAGATACAAACGCTGCAGTGCGGAATTCAAACTGGATGCGATCCCTAGAGCAAGCGAAGAAGGGGTCACGGACAAAGCTGTTTGTGACGAGCTTGGGATCAGCACGCGTCAGTAATGCTCGGGTGTATTCGTATCGCAGCCACTAGCATCGGGCATCGGTCGTGGACGTTGGGGGTTTTGCCTAAGCGCCTGGCAGCACGTTCCGCTTAGTCCACCGCCACCATTACGCGTAGGAAAGTCGCCGGAATAGACGTCACGTCAGTGCGAGAACTCGTGTTTTGGCTTTGAAACAGCACATCCAGTTCTGTTTTTAATTCATCGGCGCGGCCGCTTTCGTCTGCCGCTCCGAAGGCGTTCATAGTGGGGCCGTAATACTCGCGGAACGTGTCGACGAACTCCGACGGTGTGCCGTCAAAGTTGAATGTGAACGTATCTCTTTTGAACGACACGTTGTTTTGCGAAACGCCGGCGCCGGAAAATCGCTCGATCACATCGCCCTCAACGCCCCAGGTCATTGGGCTAATGAAGCCTGCCGGGGGTGGCGGCGAATATTTTGCACAAGTCTTTAGAATTTGTGCAACCAAGGTCGGGTCATTCGGGATCCAATTCCCCATGATTATCCGGCCGCCTGGTCGGCTCACACGCACCATTTCTTTGGCGACATCTTGCGGTTTGGGGGCAAACATGGCGCCGAAGATGCTGACGACGAGATCAAATGTGTTGTCCTGCAGTTCAGCCAAATTGGTCGCGTCGCCTTCCTAAAAGCGGATGTTCGCAAGACCTTGCTCTTTGACGCGCCGGTTACCGGCCTCGACAAGATTGCGTGCGATATCGACGCCCAATACATCAGCGCCAAGTTTCGCTGCAGGTAGAGCTGTCGTTCCATCGCCACATCCGAGTTCCAGGACCTTGAGCCCGTTCTCGATTCCGAAGGTATTCACCAGCGCTTCTCCACTCTCGCGCATGCTCGCGGCAATACGGGTAAAGTCGCCTTTTTCCCAAAGGGCCTTATTCGGGTTCATTGTCGTTTTCGCGTCCATTTCATTTCTCCGTCCGGCAATGCAAAGCAGCGCCTTGTTTGATCGTTGACATTGAGCACTCACATTGGCTGCTGACGTCGTCTTTCCCTGTGCTCGTTTCTCAAGCCTTGGATGTTGAGAGTTTGCTTATTCATTGTTTCTCGGTCGTGACTAACAGCGATCAATTCTGTTTCAATTGTTTCCTTAAACTGAATTGGTCCACATCAGCAGAAGTTTCCCGCCCATCAATTGACGAAGAGTGGCACCGTCGGGGTGGTCAGCTTTGTCCAGTATAAAGTTGGTGAATATTGGAAGGCGGAGCTGCTGGAATGTCTGACCGATTTCGACCGAAAAGCGGCCGTCCTGCAGCGCTAGCGCTTTTGTCTGCTTTTAGCCGAGGCTGTTCTCTAATTCCGGGATGGAAGTCAATCTCTCCGTAGTGTACCTGCCGGGTTCACTGTTCTCTTCGCGGTAGGGATGTTGCCCTCCGCATCATGGCATTAGAAGACGTTGGCGGATCAATGTTGATAACGCGTTTGCCCTTGCAAGGCATCGCAAAGCCTCGGTCGATCTCGCCACCGCCATCGTCCCAGCAGGGACATTGCTTCCGCTCTCGCGGAACTCTTGGAAGTTGTTTCTTCTAAGCCGCTGCCTCCTTGCTTGACCAAATGAAGTCCGTTCCATCACGCCACATGCGATGCAGGATGACCGCCAGCTTCCGTGCCACGGCAATCTTGGCCTTCTTGAAGCCGATGTGTTTCCACAGCTTGTGACCCCAGGCTTTAAGCTTGCACCATTGCGGCACTCGGGTGAGCAGCACGCCGGCGGCCTCGAACAGATAGGTTCTAAGCATGGCATCACCGCATTTGGAGATCCGCCCGCTCCAGTCGACCTCACCCGAAGCATAGCGGCGCGGCGTCAGTCCGACGTAGGCGCCGACAGACCTGGAGCGCCGGAAGCGGGTTGGCTCATCTATCGTCGAGTGGAAGGTCAAGGCGGTGATCGGCCCGATGCCCGGCACCGTCATGGAACGTCTAGAGCCAACGTCTTCCCGCGCCAAGTCCAGGAGCTTTCGATAAAGAGTGGCGACTTCTCGGCCGACCTTGTCGCGGATCTCCAAGAGAGGTCGAACCGCCTGCCACAAAAGACCGTGTCCGCCAACCAGCTCTTCAACCCGGTGGCAAAAGACGTTGCCACCCGCCTTGCCGATGATGAGACCTTGGTTCTTCAACAAACCCCGGATCTGGTTCTCGAGATCACGTTTGCACTTCACCAAGAGCGCACGGCTATTCAGCAGCGCCCGGATCTCATGACACGACAGCCTCTTGACCTGGACCTCCTTGTACCAACCGCACTGCATGATCCGAGCCAGGCCCACCGCATCGTTGCGGTCGCTTTTGTTGATTTGCATCGACAGCGCCGCCTTGGCATGTCGCGCGTCAATGCAGATCACCGGTAAGCCGAGCGCTCTGAGTTCGTGCTAAAGCCAGGTCGTCGTCGGACCGGTTTCGAGGCCGATGCGCTTCGCACTCCCTGCCTTTGCTTTGATGAACTCGGCAATGGCCTCCGGTTCCGAGATCACCGTGCCTTCACACTGGATCTCACCGTCATCATCGACCACGCAGATCGACGTCTCCTTGAGTGACACGTCCATTCCAATATAGAGTTCCATAGCTGCTCTCCTAATCGTTCATTGCACTGAAGCTGGCCCAAGCCAGACTTCGCTAGATTACGGAGAGCAGCGTCCGAAACCATCCGAAACGCCAATCCCGGAATTACTCCATGTTGATAAAGTCGAAAATTTGAGGACGCTAAGTATCCGCCAAATGCCATTCACTTTATAAAGTATGGTTCATTTGCACCGCATGGTCGCACAAGAGGTTCCAGATCGAGATTTCAAGTATTCTACGTATTCCGTCATATTTATTAGAATGCATATCACTCAAATGGCTATAGAATTTTTGTCCTCGTAAGAAATAGACTTTATCAACATCCTCAGCCATGTGTGGACGGCTCCGTTTTGGTAAGGGTTTTTTTGACGGTGATGCAAAGCTGGTCGGTGCTGCCAAAAGCCGACTCTGGGGCATCGGCAATCGGGCCATAAAACCGTTAGCGCTTGCAGCAATCTTGTATGAAGATCAAATGGAAAACAGACTAACGTTACAACTGGACCATGCCTGGGGGCAGTCAGTTCATGAGGCGATAACCAATGACGAGCCTAGTGGCGCGCTTTACTCTGATATCTCTTCTGACACTTTCGGCGTGTTCTGAGGAGGAGTCTTTAGGCGCGGCAAATGTCGATGAAACCATAGTGAATTTGCCGGACGACATATCGGAACGCCCCAATATTCTGCTGATCTTAGTTGATGATATGGGATTTGCCGATCTGGGTGTCTACGGCAGCGAAATTCGCACACCCAACATTGACGCGCTGGCGCGAAGCGGCGTCATGATGACCCAAATGTACACGTTTCCTGTGTGTGCACCAACACGCGCCGGACTCATGTCGGGCGTTGACCCCCATTTGGCAGGCTTAGGCATGATGGCCGAAGCCAGACCAGACGAGCGGCGCGGCAAGCCGGGTTATGAAGGCTATCTCAATAACGATGTCGTGACGATTGCAAGATTGCTGAAAGATGACGGCTACCACACCTACATGGCCGGCAAATGGCATTTGGGATTGGAAACAGACCAAGGGCCGGCTGCACGTGGATTTGAGAAATCCGTTTCCTTGCCCCACGGTGGCGCTAGTCATTTTAGCGACAGGCTCGGAATCACCATTTTTGATCCCTATGCCAAATACAACAAGAACGGCGAAACGCTCAATCTGCCGGAGGATTTCTATTCGACGACATTCTACACCGACAGCATGATTGAATTCATCGATTCCAACCAGGACGACGACCGCCCTTTCTTCGGGTATCTCTCTTACACGGCGCCACACTGGCCGTTGCAGGCACCTGAAGACTTTATTGACAAATATCAGGGCGCTTATGACGAAGGATATGAGGTTGCTTCTCAAAAGAGGCTTGTTCGCATGAGGCAAAAGGGCTTGCTTGGCAATTCCATCCAGGAAGCTCCATTTCCGGACGGTGTGAAACCGTGGGATGCCCTAGTAGATTCAGAAAAAAGACAAAAATCGCGGGAAATGGAAATTTATGCCGCCATGGTCGAAAAGCTAGATGATGATATCGGTAAACTTCTAGCGCATCTTGAGAAGATTAATCAGTATGAAGACACTCTTATAATATTTCTATCTGACAACGGGCCCGAAGCCGGTGAAATTGATAAACGAATGCCATTCATGTATATCTGGCTATGGCTGATGTTCGATAATTCAGCTGAGAATATGGGCCGCCCCGGCTCTTATATTTGGTATGGACCCGGATGGGCTCATGTAAGCGCTGGACCCCTGGGCCTTTTCAAAGGCGTTACCAAAGAAGGCGGTATTCGTGTGCCGGCCATTTTCCATTACCCAAGAAAGTTTACGCCCGCAGTAAATCAAACGGGCCTCGGTACGATTATGGATGTTTCGGCGACCATTCTCGATTTTGCAAAAGTTGAGCATCCGGGCGAAACATATAATGGCCGCTCCATTCATCCCCTCGCTGGGCGGTCATTGATCCCCATGTTGGAGAATCAAACGGATAACGTCTATTCAGAAGAAGAGGCGTTTGCGGTTGAACTTTCCGGGCACCGGGCCGTTCGGCAGGGAAATTGGAAAGCGGTGTGGCTCGACCCTCCACATGGTAAAGGAGGCTGGACGCTTTATAATATTTTGGCCGATCCAGGTGAAGTGAACGATCTGTCAGACAAAGAGCCGGAAAAATTAGCGGAGCTTGTAAGCAAGTGGGGCCTATATGTTTCAGAAAACAATGTCCTCTCGCCGCCGACTGAATAAAACGTTTGTCCTAATCACAAATTTGTGCTGGACGGCAATGCGATTGTGAAAAACCTGTCACGCAGCATGTCCCCAGCGTGATTGCCCGAGGTCCCCGAAGTGCAAGTCTGTTCTAAGATTATTAAACCAAAAGAAAAGATGGTGCCGCCTGGGTGACTTGAACACCCGACCTACGCATTACGAATGCGTCGCTCTACCAGCTGAGCTAAGGCGGCCCCGATCATCGAAACCAGCTCATAGCAGATTTTCATTACCAAGTAACCAACCGACAGACGGCGGCGGCTCTGGGCCTTGTGACCGGTCAATCAGCGCCCCAAGATCATCGGAAATAGAATGTTACAGGCCCATATGACCATCAAAAAAGCTTATGTCGACACGAGGAGTGGGCAAATTCATTACCGGTTTACGCCGGGTGAAGGCATGCCCCTTGCCTTTTTTCACCGCACGCCTGCCTCATCAGCCTCGTTCGAAAAAATGATGGCAATGATGGAAGGGGAGCGACCGCTTTACGCTTTCGATACGCCGGGGTTTGGCGGCTCGTTCGATCCGCCCGGCATGCCCACCATGCATGATTACCGCGATTGGATGCTTCAGGCGCTCGACGGACTGGGCATCCGCGAACTTGATATTTTTGCGCATCATACGGGCACGCATATCGCGACCGAGATGGCCGCGGCAGAACCAGCCCGCGTGCGCTCACTCATGCTGAACGGCATCGCCTATTGGTCTGAAGAACAGCGGCGCCAGTTTCAGGCGCAACTAAGCGGACACTTGCCCCCGGACCCAGACGGTAATTACCTCAAAGCCACTTGGAAAATCATTGCCGGGCTTTTTTCAAAGTTTGATCCTGAGCTGACCCATTTGGAATTCGTGGCCGCCATGCGCGCCCTCGACGGACGCCATCAAGCCCACACCGCATTATTCAGCGAAGACTTTACCGGCGTTTTCAAACAGGTGAGCTGCCCAATGCTCGCCATGTGCGCCGAAGACGAGATGCTAAGACCATGGTTTCAAGATGCTCTCGACGCCAAGCCAGAGGCAAAATCTGTCATCTTGGGTCCCGCCCGTTATTTCTCGCCGGAGCTTGACACTGAGCGCACCGTGCAAGCGGTACGAGAGTTTCTCACCGACCTGGAGTCGGGCTAGACTGGCCGCCCCGGCAGGAACTCACGCTGTAGACGAAACTGTTAGTTGGTAAAGGTGTATGAATGGCACCCCTCAAAAGTTATTTGTTTGCACTCTTGGCTTACGCCTGTCCTCTCGCAAGTGCTTTGGCTCAATCCGAAAGCGCCGATGACATAGCCGTTATCATTACGGGCTGGGGTAGCCCGCATGGCACGTCAAAGGCCTATAACGAATATCTCGTTTGGCGAAACTCGGGCGGCGTTCTTGTCACTTTGCCCGACCAACCCTGTTCGGATTGGCATGTCGGCGAATACCCTTACAAAATGGAACTGGGCCGGCTCTCCTACGCCCAGGCGCAGAAAGTCAAAGGCTTTGAAGAGCTTTGGGATTCGTATGGCATATATCGCTTGAGCGAGGATGGACAGACCTACATCTCCCTCATCGACCCTGAGAATACTCATAGTGTTGCCGATCTCGACGGCGTCGAGATTATTGAAATGAAAGATGTGCGCTCGCGCTCCGGCGGTCTTGCCTACGCGCCCGATCCACGCGATGGGTCGGATTATCTTCAAGGCATTTATCGCATCGGACAGGCCAACGGCATGCACGATTATTTGGAGTCCGACACGGTCTATTGGATGCGCGTTGGGGGACTCATGGGATGGGATCCAAACGTGCCGGCCTATCTGCCCGAGGGCGCCAAAAAAGAATATGAATATCTCAGTGACTATGTCGGCAATCATTTCTCCGACAACGTTGAGATTTTGCAAGGCAAATACGCGCCGGCCGATGGGCTGCGCGCTCATCTTCCCGACACGGTCGTAGATGTCGCCGGCCGCGGCTTGCGCAAATTGGTTCTCGCCAAGCCCATCACCGACCACAATCTCTACGCCAACTTTTATTGGGACAAGGCATTGACGCTTCAAGGTCTATGCCGAGCCAATTTTGACGTTGATGACTTCTCGATTGAGCAAGTGCGCCAATTGGGACGCACGCCGGAATACAACCACATGGTGGTGAATGAATTGGCCCCGCACTTTGATACTATCGCGCCGGGTTCGGAAGTCTCGATCATCTACGCCACCTACGGCCTGCCGTGGCCCGGAGGCGATCCCGCTGAAGTCCCGCGCACGTCGTCACAGCCTTGGATTAAAGAGACCTTTCACGAAAACGCGTTCCTCAATTTCCGCAGCGCTAAAGAAGCAATCGTGCGCGCTTATGACGATAGCTCGGGCGGAGCCTACCGGCTCAATTTCAATAAGCCGGAAAGCATTAATCCCAATTCACGTGTCGACAGTCTTTATGCCTATGCCATGTATGACGGGCCTAATCTCGGCCGGCCCTATGATCTTCTTGCCTATACCAATATTCGAGACAATCTCGATGAGTTGCTTTGGGAAGACAATCCCGAAGACGTCATTATTTTATTATCGCATTGGCACGGCATCGCGCCCATCACCGCGGTGACGCTGCGCGCCGTCAACAATATTCCTCTCAATACCAAGGAAGAAATCGAGAACCGCGTTCTCACCCTAACTTGGTGCGAGCTTTATTCAGGGCCTGGCGACTACGAGCAACAGTTGGCTGAAAACAATCAGTGTCCGGAGGGCTGGACCCGACTTCAAATCACCGATGCGTTTCAGGACCTGTCGAAAGACTATGCCGCAGCGTTCAGCAGCCGCATTCGCGGCGGTGTCGAACGCTTTGGCGTATTCCCGGACCTCGACATTGAAATCGCCGCCGAAGGATCGATCACCAAGCTCAGCGGCGGCGAAGTCGCCGTGACCGAAGGGCCCCTCAAAGGCGCCCGATTGGACGTTCATCCCGACCCGAAACCCGCAGAACCGGAGTCCCGCACTTGGGACAAGGCATTTCGATCGGACAAAGATGAGGGCACGCCTTACATGGAAGCCGATGCGATTCGAGGGGTCAATGTTCGCGATGCCCGCGAAGATTTTCTCGATAGCGCGAAAGACGACTTCACCGCCTATATCGGAACTCAAACCAAGTCCGATCCGGATACCGAGTTGCCGTCTCGCGAGGACGCTGCCTCCCCGGCCGTCTATGTCGGACCCTACCGCACACTATTCAACGCGCCTGCGACCGTGACGTTGCCCTACGACCCTACAAAAGTTGAAGATCCGAGCTTGTTGAGAGCATTCATCTTCAATGACCTGAGCGGCGATTATGAACCTGTCGATCCAGTGCCAAGCGGACAACCCGTACGCGTCGATGAAGCCGCACGGACCGCATCGTTTGACGTACAAACTCTTGGCGTGTTTGTTTTGGATACAGAGTAAAACGCCCAAAGACCCGGAAGCGAAGAAAAGGAGCCGTTCATGTCCGATCAACGCACGGCATTAAAAGCCGAACTCTTAGAACTCGTCGACAAAACCCAAGGCGGCTTCAAGTCCGACGAGCCCTGGGTGCCGCGCATTCAAGAATTGGTTGACGAAATTCCGGCGCAAAGCCTTTACCCAGAGCCGATGGACAGGCTCGATAAAGTGGACGGCCGCTGGCGCTCCCTGTTTGCAAGCTTTGGAGTCGCGCATTCACAGGGATTAGGCGTCAAGCATGACTCCGATCTGAAACTTCATAGCTTCAACAATTTGCCGCCCGCTGACATTGAAGTGACTTGCATTGACCAGGAGATCGACTCAGCAACGGGCGCCTATAATAATGTTGTTGAATTCGAGCCCAAGGGCGGCGGCCCCAAAGGACGGATCATCGTCTACGGCAAGTTTTCCCAAGACGACGAAAATCGCCAGCGCTTTCACGTCAATTTTTATGCGGTCAAAGTCATTCCCGAAAACGGCACGTCGCCAGACGAAATGCGCCAGGCATTGGGTCTCGACGCAGATGTCGAATTGGAAAAGGATCTCAAGAAATCTCCCCGCCTTCATTCCGACGTTGTTTATCTGGACGACGATACGCGGATCAATATCGGTTCCATGGGCGGTTCCTATGTTATGACCAAAGTCAACGAGCCGCTGGCGTCGGTGGACTGATGCTCAAACCGTGATGACCTGGACGGTATACATTCTCGAATGCGCAGACACGACGCTCTACACGGGCATTGCCAAAGATCTTGCAAAACGCGTCGAAGAACACGAAGCCGGGAGAGGCGCGAAATATACCCGCGGCCGCGGTCCGTTCAAGATCGTCTTCGAAGAAGAACGCCCCACAAGAGGCGCAGCGCTCAAACGCGAAGCCGAGATCAAAACACTCGACAGATCATCGAAGCTTGTACTCGCAGACGATAACCAGAGTTGAAGCCGCCTTACGCCTGATAGACCAATTTGAACGGTAAAATCAAAACCGGCATGTCGGCGCTCACTTCACGACCATATGGTTTGAGCAGTTTGTTCCAATAGTCCGTATGTAAGGGTATCCAAACCGAGAGATCGCGAACGGGAGAACCGTCAATGGAGGTGTGCTCCGCGGTGATTTCGCCGAACGGCGTGTGTATAACGTCTGTTAGCTGTACTAAAAGTGTCGGCGTGCCGTCATAACCGATCAAAATCATCGAATCGCCGGCCGCCGGCAGCTTTTCGCCGTTGGCTTCAAAAATCCACGGCAGGCCGAACGTGCCCCGCTTGTCGCCGTCTTTGATCAAGTCGAAGATCTGGTAGGTGGAAGGCTCGTCAATGCCAATCCATTTGACGCCATACTCGTCGCCCAATCCGTCTACCGAGGCTTTCGCTTGGGCCCAAAACGCATCCAGAGCTTTGTCGCTTGGTTTCGCCGGCCCGTCAGGCAAAAACTTGGTTTTGCTCATGATATCTGTCCTCAATAACTAAAGTTCTCATTCATGCATTCGCTCGCGTTGTCCGCCCATAGCATGATTGCGCTTGGCGGTCGAATACCAGCGCACCGTGGTCACTTGCTCAATTGAGCGTTTGATAAACCCTCGACGCCGTTAGTATTGTCCGCAGCAATTAAACATCGATCGGAGACTGAGCCCATGAGCGTTGCGCACAAATGGTTGGAAGAAGAACCCTGGCCCACTAAGAAAATGAGCAAGGAGATGCTGGAAAGCCGGATCGAACGGGTCGTTACGATGACCAATATCGGTTATCTCGGCACCGTACGCAAAGATGGCAGCCCCATCGTCAGCCCTCTTGAGTACTATAATGACGGGCTATCTCTCTATTTCCTGCCGCAGCCCAAAAGCCCCAAAATTTATGCCATGAAGCATCAACCGCGGGTCTCGCTCGCCATTGCCAATCCCATGGCTGGGTGGGCGTGCATCATGGGAGCCCAGTTTTTTGGTATCGCCCATTTGCTCGAGGTTGACTCGCCGGAATGGGTGAAAGGCATGAAAGTTTTCAAGTGGGTCGGCTCGTCCTTCGAATTGGGGCGCGACATTTCCGGACCGCCACGCGCAATGATCGCGAGGCTGGATCCGGAGCGCATCGTCTATACGGAGCATCTGCTTCGCAAACAAGGCTATGCGCCCCGGCAAATTTGGCTCAAAGATGGCGGCGTCGCGGATGTAATCCAAGGCACGGCTGCTCACGGCTTTGACGACTAGCCGCTTTCATCCGTTAGGGACGGCAAAAATCAGCTTACGGAATAACCACGGGCTTCCAAGCAAGCAGTGAGCGCCCGGTTGTAGTCGATCCGGTAAGAGGCTGCATCGCTTTGCGCCTCTTGCTTAGATTTTTTGCCTTTGCGGTTGCCCAAAATGCCACCGAGCGCGCCGCCAGCTAGGGCACCTAAGCCCGGCTTGCCGCCAACGACTTGACCAATTGCAGCGCCGCCCGCGGCTCCGATTGCCGTGTTCTTTGCAACCTTGCCTTTGCCCGCTTCTTGTTCTGCGTAATTGTAATAAGGGTCATACCCGGTTTGTTGAGTCGCCCACTGGCGGCACTCGCCTTCGTCGGTTGCTTGTTGCTCCGGCGATTGGCCGTCGGCCGGATAAACGAAGACGTCTTGCTAGGCCAAGGCGGCCGTGCCAAGTCCGAGGGCCGCGATGCCCGCTACAACAAATGAAATCGTCCGCATGAAAAATCTCCTTCCGCGCACTGAATGGAGCGGCACATCCGCCGCTCGAATGACGCGTGTCACCTAGCCTAATGATTCTGAACCTGAGATGAAAGCTAGATTGCAAGCCCAAGCACTTAACAAAGTTCACGGTCCCGCGAGTTGCGTGGCCGCTTAGCGGAGCGGCCCCCGCTGGGTCAAATTGACCACCACTCCATCGGGGTCCCGCGCCATCATTTCGTGGATTTCTCCGCGGTTTGGGACCTCCATCTTGGTTGGCGGCGTGACCACGGTCGTGCCACGCGCAAGCATTTCGTCATGGAGCGCACGCATGTTCTCGGTTGGTATCACCAGAATGGTTTCACCGGCTTTGAGCCGCGATTCCCACTCAGTTTGTGCGAGCGGCGGGTCTGCATCTTTGAATTGCATCAAACCCACCATCCCCATGTCGGCGCCGCCGACCGAAAGCACCACCATATGCAAACCAGAGCATGGAATTTGGGTCAGTTCCGAGGCGCCCGGATTTCCGATCACGCTGTCGTAGAAGACATCCATGCCCAAAAGATCGCGGTAGAACGCCAGCGACGCTTCTATATTCCGGACGACAATCGTCGTCCGCTTAAGCGGCTCCGTTAAATTGTCAGTCATCTGATTGTTTGTTGAGCTGTGACGCTGGCAGCGTTCTCATGAGCCGACTTTCCGCGCGGAATACGCAGCGAAAGATAACGCGCCGTCATCGGAGCGTTGGTTCAATTGCGTACCCCAAACGCTCCAGAGACTCGTTAATGCCGCCTCGTCGGGAAACCCTATAATCACGATCGATGTATCCGCAAAATCGCCTTCAAGAGCTTCAACCTCTTCGCCCGTCGCCGAAACCAGAATGTTAGCGCCACTGCGCGCAAGATCTTCTTGCGGCGGCATGAGTGTTTCGAGTGATTGATCAGGCCCGCGCAACGCCGCAATGAGAAAGAATTTGTGCGCGGGAGCTGCCGCTTGACCGGCAAGACCGCAAACGTCCACATCGACGGCCCCTTCGCGCAATTTTGCGGCCGCCCGATATTCAGGGCTCCACCAAAAACCGGAGACGGCCTGCGGGCTAGGAAAGGTCGCCAACATAATGGCGCGATCATTCCAAGTCTCGGTAAGAGCGCGCACGCCCCGTCCTGAGCCGCCGAGTGCTAGATAGTGACCCCCATATTTCTTATAAATCGGCGGCAATGCCGCAGAATAATCTTTCATCTTGTCGGACTTCACGTTGCGCGCAAACCCGAGTGAAAATCCCATTTCCAAAGTCGTGCCCTCCTTCCAGCGCTCACGCCACTTAATTTTCTAATTCCATCAAGTCGTAGCGTAAAAACGCGAAATCCTGTTGAAAGCCGGAAACCGCGCCGCTGATACCGTGAAGATAGTACATTTCGTGCAGCCATAAGGCCGGCGCTTCTTCGTGATAGCGCGCCATGATCGCCTGCACTTTATGGCGACGATCATCAAGATTCCAAATCTTCGACGCACCCATGATTTCGTCGGTGAGAGCTTCATCGCAATACCACGGATTGGGCAGGCGGCACGAATGAAGCCGCGTAAATCGCAAAGCATCCAATGACCGCTCAGCATTGTAGTTCATGCCGAAGGCTTCGGTTGTCCAGTCTCCCGAATGTATATTTTGAATAAGCCGCGTAACCGGTATCGCAATAATTCTCATAGTTACGCCGACGCTTTTGAGATCGGCGGCCACCTGTTGATAGACCGCGCTAAGACCCGTATTCGCGTCAGCGGTTAAAGCCGTCGTGAACTCAAATCCATCCGCATGGCCGGCTTCCACCAGCATTGCGCGCGCACGTTCCGGGTCGTACGTATAAGGCTCTAGATCCTCGTTAAACCCAAATGCCTCGGGTGTCGCCGGCTGGCTCGCGACGCGGGACCGCCCGGCCAGTAACGCGTCTATGTAGCGCTTTTTATTAACGGCGTAATTTAGAGCGTGCCGAACGCGCTTATCCATGAGCGGATGGTCGGCATCGAGCTTTGTCAAAATAAACGTGACGCCGATATTGCTCAGCGTCTCACCCAGCATCGCCTGCCCCCCCACCGCCTCGATCGCCGGAATGTCTTCAACGCTGATAGAGATGGCAATGTCTACACTTCCCGACAAAAGAGCTTGCACGCGAGCCGAATGCTCCGTGATAGAAATAAATTCCAACGATGAGATCTTAGGCGCCCGCCAAGAGGAATTGAACGCGGAAAGTTTGACCGCGCTATTTGACCATTCATCAAGGCGATAGGGGCCCGTGCCCACCGGGGCCAAAGCGAATCCATCTTCGCCCAGCTCGCGCCACGCGCCCATCTCCACAATCGGCAACATGGCAAGGTAAGACGGCAACATTGGTTGGGGCACTTTAGTCTCGATTTCGACGTTAAACTCGTCGATGGCTTGGGCCGACTCGAGAAAAGACATTTCCTGACCGACCGACGTTGCCTTGGCCTCATCGGTAACTATGTAGGCAATGGCGTCGGCCACCGCTTGCGCGTCAAACGGCGCACCACTGTGGAACTCCACATCTGTTCGCAATTGAAACGACCATGTCGTTTCGTCAAGGCTTTCTCAAGATGTGGCGAGCCAGGGAAGGATCTCTCCGTCTTCAGTGACATAAGTCAGCGAATCGAAAATGGCCGCCCAGGTATAGATCGTTGGTATACTGATCGATGTAAACGGATTGCCAAGGCCCGGCGGCAGCCCCGGCACGGCAACACGGAGGGTCGTTGAGGTCTGATTTAGGGGAAAATTCGAAATGGTAACGTCCACGATCTCGTCAATTGGTTGAACTACCGCGAATCGTAGGCCTATGATCAAGGCAACGATCAAGAGTGCTCCAGCGCCTAAGAGGACGAGGCGTTTTGTCGGTCGTGAGTCGAATCTCATAGCTGGTCCAAAACAAGGTGCACGCGACACCGACTCATACTAGGTCTGCGGCTGAGAAGGAATACTATGATGCCCGAATTTGCACGCATCAATTTCAACCGTCCTGCATCGACGGGTGACTTGATACTCGACTATTTCCGGGGTTGAGGGATTAGAAACGCGAGACCTTATGATCTTGCCGCTTTAAGCGCGTCGACCATGAGTTTGGCTTCTCGCAATCCAATGTTGAGTTCGGCGCGGCACGCTTTGACGGCTTCTATGATCTGGCCCTCACCGATGAGGCGCTCGACATCGGAACGCGTCTCGGATGACAGGCGACTCAAATTCTGCTGCGCCAAGTCCCGATCGAATGCCTTATACCGCTCGCGGTCCGCAACTGATCCGGTCGACATGCGTCCGACATAGAACGCAATTGCCGCGACGGCGAAAAGCAACAGTAAATTTTGATCAAAGCCTTCCATAGATTGATGGTCTCATACTCAGGCAACAAAACTGTTAATCAATCAACTTGAACTTGGCAATTCGCATGAGCAACTGAGTTGCATTATCGAAGTTGGCCCAGAGTTCATGGCGCAAATTTCACCGAATTCCGGGAATGTACGCCTCGTTCACGGAAGGCGATTAACAGCCGTTAACTTGTGCGAAAGATCCCGCTCATAGACTTTTGCTGTCAGCGATGCGTGGTGGCCAAAGCCCAATGGCTGGCTATAGTGAACGGGCTGCGTATACTGACGTCGCAGGTAGTTCGCCGCGTACCGTGACCGGCGGCCGAGACCTTTCTCCTCCGTGTCACTTTCGTTGGCGCCGCGCGTCCATGAACGAGGAGGCACGACATGGCCAACCAATCGACGATTTCAGACAGTCATTCTGTGTCTGCCCCGCCAGAAATTCGTAGAATTACCATAGCTGACTTAAAAGAGGCTTTGGTTTTGGGCTGGGGCGATTTTAAGGAATGGCCATCCCACGCGATATTCCTTGTCCTGATTTACCCGACCGTCGGTTTATTCGCGATCGGTTTTGCGTTCGGCTACAATGTACTGCCCCTATTCTTTCCACTTGCCGCCGGCTACGCGCTGATCGGACCCATCGCGGCCATAGGTCTTTATGAATTAAGCCGTCGCCGCGAACAGGGTCTTGATTCCCATTGGACTCATGCGTTCGATGTTTTTCGCTCGCCTCAAATCGGCGCCATTCGAGTGCTTTGTTTAGGGCTGGCAGTCATTTTCCTGATTTGGATAGCAACGGCGCAGTTTATCTATGCACAAATATTTGGCGATGTCGTGCCCGCAACTCTTTCCGATTTTGCCCGTCAAATTTTTGCGACACCAGAAGGCTGGAGAATGATAATTGCCGGCAGCGGTGCCGGTTTTCTCTTTGCGGTCCTATCTCTGTGTTATGGCGTAGTCTCTTTTCCCTATTTGGTTGACCATCATGTTGATGCCACGACAGCGTTGCAAACATCCTTTAAAGCTGTACGCGCAAACCCGTTCACCATGGCTGCGTGGGGCTTCATTGTCGCGGGGCTCTTGTTGATAGGCAGCCTGCCGTTATTTGTCGGGCTATCAGTGGTGCTGCCGATCCTCGGCCACGCGACCTGGCATCTTTATCGCAAAGTCATCGATCACTGATGAGTCAAGCGCCGCAATCGCTATTCTCTGATCGGTGAAACACCGCTGCTAATGATCATAATCTTTTGCCAGATCTTGCGGCCCAAGAAAGTGACTAAGGTCTCAATCTCATTAGCGGCGGATATAACTTCCGCATCGCGCGTGCGCTCACCATAGAGCGCCGCCAGCTTGCCAGTGATCGCCAGCATCTCTGCACAATAGTCAAGATAACGCGCGAGTTCGTACTGAGTCATTTCGCGCACCGGCGAATGTTCCGTTCGAGGGGCTTTGTTCAAAATCGCCGAGGGATCCTTAGTCAGTTGGTGCATGTCAATGACGTGAGCGTATGATCTCAGCTCATGCAAATGTTCGAACACTTGGCGGGGCTTGAGCCGCTCTTCCAACGTAACCAGGAACCATATCGCCGCCGCGGCGAATATTATCAAATTGACGCCGGCTTCGAGTGCTTGAGTCCAGCCCAGCGCATCCGTGTTGATCGCGGAAAGATCTTGCCAGTCAACCTGGCGCAGCGCGTACATCTGACCGAAAAGAAATACGAGAGCGACAATAAGAATGGCTGAGCGCAACAGGATGTTCGGATTGCCAGCTGCGTAAGCCCGCATGGCCGTCAGGCGCGCGGTCTCTATCAGGTCCGCGCACACGAGGGAAAGCCCTGATTTAGGAAAGCGTTCCGCAATTCGTGCCTGCAGCTGTTCCAGCGTTGTGATGATTTTGTCGGACTTGAGTTGTTGCGTCACGTTTATACCCGCCGCTGATTCTACTGGCGGAGTTTAGCACGGGATGACTTTGGACTCTCTGCAGATAAAAGTTTGCCGCATAAAGGGCAGTGGTCGTACGCTTCATTCGTCGATAGCTATAGCGCATGAGGGACCGATCCCATGAGAACACTCGTCAAGAAACTTCTCGACCAGGATTTATCTCGCCGCGCCTTTGGGCAAAATATGATGGCGCTCGGATTTAGCTCTGCCGCTATCGACTCGATATTGAGCGCTGTTGCTTACGCTCAAGATGATAGTACCGAGCAAAGCCGGGTCGAGCGGGGCAAAGAATTTGTCGGCAGCGGCGGCGAAATTGTTGCCGAATGTCTAGTGGCTGCAGACGTAGAATATGTGTTCGATGCCAATTCGTCAGGCCAAGTTTCATTCTACGATGCGCTTGGCTCGCGACCTGAAATCGAATTAATTGTCGCCCTGCACGAGGGCCAAGGCGTCAGCATGGCGCAAGGCTATGAACTCGCGAGCGGCAAGACCGCCGTACTGTTTTTGCCGGGCATTGGCATGCCCAACGCCATGAGCAATCTCTACAATGCGTGGAAGGATCGTTCCTCGCTTGTCGTGTTCTCCGACGGGCGGCACTCGGATCTCGAAGGACGCGACGGCTTTCAACAAGTAGATGACTGGTTGCAGCCGACGGAGGCCTTCACCAAATGGCGCTGGCAGGTCAATCATGCCGACCGGCTGGCCGAAATGATTCGCCGCTCAATCAAATTGGCGGGTACGCCGCCGGGCGGTCCGGTTTACTTGCGCGTACCCGAAGATGTCATGGGCGCGACGGACATTAAGCAAACCATCTATCCTCAATCGGACTTTCGCGTTTCGCTCGATATGGAGCCCAAGTCCGATTTGATCGATCAAGCTGCGGATCTCTTAGTCAACGCAGAAAATCCAGTGATCAATATTGGCGGGGAAGTCACGCGCGCGGGCGCTAAGCAAAACTTGATCGAGCTGGCCGAACTTTTAGCATTCCCAATCGCGCAAGGCTTAAGCGTCTATAGCGATTTTCCGTTCGGCCATCCGCTGTTTGCCGGCAACACGGTCGGCGCGCGCCCTCCGGCCGTGCGCAGATCAGATGTCTTTCTTAATATTGGAAGCAACATGCCGGACCCGACCATGTTCGGTTCACCGGTTCCGGAAGCGGCGAAAGTAATCAATGCCCGTGTGGAGTACGACAAGATCGCCAATACCTATCCCACTGAGTTGGCGATCGCGGCCGGAACCAAAGAAACCATCAGGGCTCTGATCGACTCAATTCAAAGCAAACTGACGCAGGCCCGCATTGAAACCATCAAGAACACACGATGGGAGGCCGCTCAAATAGCGCACACCGAGGCCGCTGAACGACGGCGCGCTCAAGCGGCGCCGATATGGAATGATAGTCCCATTGTCACGGAACGATTGGCCTATGCACTCGAAGATCATTTAGCGGAAGATGCGATTATCGTCACCGAGCCGACCGGCCGACGATTTTTCGAGCGGATGGATTTTGGACCGGGCAAAAAAACGGCCATTGGGCCGACAACAGGGTTCGCGCTGGGCTGGAACTTGGGGGCCGCCCTCGGCGCCAAAATCGCCCGGCCTGACAGTCAAGTGGTTTGCCTTGTCGGCGATGGGTCGATGATGTTCGGACAAGTGGAGTCGCTATGGATGGCGTCGCGCTACGACATTCCCATCATCATAATTGTGCTCAACAATCGCAGCTACAATTCCGAGCGGCTGGCGCTCTATAGCCAATCTAAATTGGCTGCATCGAACAAGGACCTTTGGAAGGACATGTCGTGTTATCTAGGCGATCCAAATATTGACTTTGTCAACATCGCCAAGAGTTTTGACATTGACGGTCAGTTCATTTCGGCGCCCGATGAAATCGGCCCGGCTATGGAGCGCGCCAGCGCGGTCACGCGCGAAGGACGGCCTTATCTGATCGAGGCGCTGACCGCACGCTACGGAGCAGGCGCGGAGTCAACCTGGCATCCTGAAATTTCGATCGCGGCCAAGCGCACGCGAAAGATATAGAGACAAGTTAGGGAGGCGCGCTGTGACCACGGTGTTGATCACGGGTGCAAGCAGCGGCATCGGCTTGGAATTCGCTGGCCAGTATGCCGAAAAGAATTTCAATGTCGTCGCCACCTGCCGCGCGCCGGACGCGGCCGCTGATCTAAAAGCGTGCGCCAAAACAAAACCAAACGTACCGATAAAACAATTGGATGTGAACGACAGTAAATCAGTGGCGCGACTGGCTCAGGAACTTGGCGACGAGGCCATCGACATATTGATCAGTAACGCCGGCATTTTCGGCGGTACCAATCCGCAACAGAGTCTCGCTAATCTGGACTACGACGTTGGACACGAGGTGATTGATACCAATGTGTTCGGAACCTTGCGCGTGGTCGAAGCACTCTTAGAAAATGTCGCACGCAGCACGATCAAAAAGATTATGGCGATTTCTAGTTTAGAAGGGAGCTTGTCGACACGAGCGGGCACCGGCCATGGCGGACTTAATTTCTACCGCATGTCCAAGTCGGCGTTGAACATGGCCATGGTGACACTTGCAAACGACGTTGCCGACAAAGGCATAATCGTCGGCACATTATCCCCCGGCGTGGTCATTACAAATTTGGGAAAGAGCGCTGGCGTCGACATGGCAGACCTCGGCGGCATGCCGGCAGAAAAGAGCGTCAAGGGATTGATTCATGTGATCGACAGCTATGATCTTGAAACGTCTGGACACTTCACGCGCTATACCGGTGAGCACACACCTTGGTAAGGTAATCAAATGGATAGTAACAGGAGAATGGAAAATGACTGAACAAATGACTCAACTCGAAATGAATCGGCGAGATTCAGTTCTTTTAGCTCTAACGCTTGCGGGCGCAGGAGGCGCTGCCTCGTTGTCCGAAGCCTTCGCACAAGAGACGACGGAGAACAGCGAACTCGTTGCCGAAATCGAAGCCGAACTGAAAAAACAAGAAGAGATTTGGAATAGCCAAGATTATCAACGTATTAGGGAATTGTGGGACCACGATGATCCCGAGCCATATTACGTTGCCGCAGAGCTTGATGAGACGATAATCGGATGGCCGGCGCTCAACGACTACTTGGCACCACCGAGAAGTGGACTGGCGGCCTTTCGCTGGGGATTCTCGAACGTCAAGGCGAAACTCCTATCCCCCGACATTGCACTTGCGCTCTGCGATCATTGGTTCGAGTTTCAACTCGTCGGTGAAAATCAAGTGCCCAAGTCTGGCTTCGACAGATTACTGTCGATCTATCGAAAAAAGCCTGACGGTTGGAAACAGATTCTCTATGCGAATTGTCCGTATAGCATCGAGGCCCATACTCGCAAATTGGTAGAGCGCAACGTCAAACCGGATTTTGCCGAGTTTCGAGAAGAGGCCCTCAAGAAAAAGCAGGCTCTTCGGGAGCAATAGTAGTCGACGACAGCAATCAATGCGTGGGCAAGTGTAACGAACTGCAAAAGGCCTACGACGGGAGGAATGATCATGTGGCTTTCTGTTCGGATTTTACTGATCGGCTCATTGCTTTCGCTGGGGTCGCTGGCCTCACCGGGCATCGCTCAACAAGACGGCGGCATCGGCCAAGATCTTTCGACTCTTCAAAGTGACGCCATCTCTCAAAATGAACAGGGCATGCGCTATCGCGACGGCATAGGTGTCGAGCAAAACGACGAAGAGGCCGTGCGTCTGTTTCAATTGTCGGCAGATCAAGGCGACGCCGGCGGCCAAGTGAATTTAGGACGCATGTATGGATTGGGACGAGGCGTGGGGCAAGATTATGGAGAGGCACTACGTTTGTTTCGTTTGTCGGCCGAGCAAGGCGATCCCGGAGGCCAGCACAATCTCGGCCTGATGTACGGACTTGGCGCCGGCGTTGAGCGCGACGATAAAGAGGCCGTGCGGCTCTATCGCTTGTCGGCCGAGCAAGGCGATGTTGGCGGACAAAACGGCTTGGGCACCATGTATGAGGAAGGGCGCGGCGTCGAGCAAGATGCCGCTGAAGCCGCGCGCTACTATCGCTTGGCTGCCGATCAAGATGAAATGCGCGCGCAATACAAATTGGGGCTGATGTATCAAGAGGGCCGCGGCGTCGAACAAGACATTGAGCAGGCGATCCGGCTGTTCGGATCGGCCATCGCTCAGGCTCTCGACGAGACGGTTGCCGAAAGCGAGCATCGCGTCCGCATGGACGCGCTGGTGTCGACCATAAAAAGAGAGGTCAAAAGAAGAAGCCAGTAAACATTTGAGAATTACAGGTCAGGCTAGACCGGCTTTCAACCTGCACTATTGATCGAACTGTTCTTCGTTGAATATCAGCTCGTATACGTCATTGCCTTTTCTGAAAAGCGGGCCGCGCTCCGAACCCCAATCTCCTTCTAGATCGCTGAGCGGTTTTTCCGCAAGTAGGTCTTCGATCGGCTTGCCCGAAGCCTGTCCCTCCATGACCCGCGACCTAATAGTCAACAACATGTCGCGGTAGCGTATGACGTCTGCCTTGTTGCCCAAGTCCAGATGGCCCGGAATGACTTTCGTTTCATCATTAGACATGTCGATAATCATATTGACGGCGGCGATCATGCCCTCCAAGGAGCCGTTCTTGTCGTACTCTATGGAGGGATAACTGCCGTTCAAGAAAACATCGCCGGCATGAATTACATTTGCCTCACGAAACACCACGACGATGTCGCCGTCGGTGTGGGCGCGCGACACGCTAATGAGATCGATCTGCTGACCATTTTGATAGAACGTTGCGCGGTCAGAAAGAGTCATCACGGGAAGTGCGATTGCCGGTGACGCCTTTAACACCCGACCCGATGGCCATCTCGGCGTATCGACGCGCAAACGTTCGCGCGATTTTTCGTGGGCGACTATGACCGATCCCATAGTGCCGAATCTTTCGTTACCGCCCGTGTGATCGCCGTGCCAATGGGTGTTGACGACAAACGTCACAGGATTATCGGTTTGCGCCTCGATCGCAGCCACAAGCTTGTCGCTGAGCTCTGTCCAACAACTATCAACGACGAAGGCATCCTGATTGCCAATTGATAGACCGATGTTGGTCCCCATGCACGCAAGCATGTAAACACCGTCGGCCAATTCCGTTGTCTCGATCGTGGCGTTCTCGAAATCGGGTCCCTGGGCGTACGCTCCGGTCGTCGGAATGAATGGCGCAAGCGCAAATGTCGACATCAAAAAAATGAAGCAAAGCAACCTGCTTCGAGCGAGAAATTGAGAAACCATAGCCCGTCTGCCCATTTCGTTCACAACAGTGAATGGCGGTATTAGATCTGCTTCATCTATGCCACGCAAGCGCAAGACGCTTGTTACATCTGCAGGCAAGTGCCCTGCGTTTACGGAACCTTCTGGCAGGCGTAGAATCGACCTTCTGATCGATCGAGGCGCTTTTGCGCGCTTAAAGGAGCACACTCATGAAATTCGTGAAACTTCTTGCCTGTCTAACGATCATAGCCGCCGGTCTTTCCGTTCCAGCTTATGCAGACGCCACGCGCCTTTATGTCGGCAATAGCGGTTCGGCGAACGTATCCGTCATCGATCATGAGACGCGCACCGTTATCAAAACCATCGACATTGGTGCGCGGCATCACGGCAGCGTGCCGGCCCACGCGGGTGACCGCATCTACATGACGACGGAAGATACAGGGGAAGTGATCGCCGTTGACACGAGGTCAAACGAAATCTTGTGGCGGGTCGAAGCCGGCACCATGCTGCATGAACCCAGCATTACCCACGATGATCGCTATATTTTCGCGCCCGATTTTCGCGAAGGGCGGCTTGCCATTATCGATACGCAGTCGGGCGCGCTCGTCGATGAGATCAAAATGATCGACCCAGACACGGGCGACAAATTCGACGGCCTTCACAACACTTATGAGCTGGCCGACGGCATCCACATGTTATCGCTTTCGATCATGAATGAGTCGATAATCAAAATTAACATGGAGAGCCGCGAAATCGTCCGCATCTATCGCCTTAACGGCCAGCCCCGGCCGGCTGCCCTCACGAAAGATATGTCGACCGCCTTCGTTCAGCTGTCTCAACTGAACGGCTTTATCGCCGTGAACTTGGAGACTGGCGAAGAGATGAAACGGATCGAGTGGCCGTTCGAGGGCGAACCGCCGGAGGGCGTCGGACCATGGACGCCCAGCCACGGCATCAGCTTGACCATAGATAATAAGGAAATATGGGCGGCGAGTGCGTTTACATCTCAACTCTATGTCTATTCCGTACCTGCGCTTGAACAGTTGGCGATTGTTGACATCGGGACGCTGCCCAATTGGATTGCGGTCAGCAACGACGGTCAAACTCTCTATGCCACCAGCCAGGAACCCAGCAAAGAGCAGGGCACTGTGGCCGTGATCGACATTGCGGCCCGGCAAGTTTTGAAGTTCATCGAAGTCGGCAAAGGTCCCAAGCGCATTCACTTAGTCGATGTGCCGTCTTGAAGGTTTTTGCGCAAGACCGATGAAGGCTGTGGCTTGGTCTATTGCTTCGAGCTACCAAAGAGTGATGAAAACCGAATCCATCGGACTATTCGGGCGCGAGTTGATCGCCGATGTCTTCAAACCCGGCTCTCAGACCGACAGTGCGTTCGCCGGCCTTGTATTTGATGGGCCGATGATCGTCGTCGACCCAAAGATGAGAGCGGAGTTCATAACCCTCTCCGCTTCCGTCAAGGCTTCCCTCTTCATCAAATACAAAATGACGAATCTTGAGTGACGATCCGTCAGCACGAGTGACATCGAAGTCTCCGGCATGGGCAATGCGTACAACTACGTCGAACGATCTCATGTCTTCGTTCAACACAAACGCAATCCAACGAGAGTCCTGTACGCCCCCTTGATCAAAGTCATAGCGCCGCGTCAGGGTAAACTGCGGCAACGTACCTGGTCCCATATCGATGAAACAACCGGGCGGGCATTCCCCTTCGTAAACGCGCTCTTCGCCGCTTGCGAATGTCACAGCCATGGTCGCCGTAGGCGAAGTCGCCGCAATGTCGACGGTCAAATCTTGTTCCCCATGGCGCCCTAGACCCCTTGCGGACGTCGCTTGTTCTGCGGCGTCATAGTCCCAACGGCCTTCAACCTGGTAACTGCCGTCTTCAGCGGTGATCACACTTGCGATTGTCCGCCCGCCATCGCTTCGCCGAATGATCTCAAACACATCGCGCCTAACGATTGCGCCTTCCCGCGTCACGACCATCGTTCCTTGATCCATGATTTGATCGCCGGGAGCCTGATCATAGAGCTGCTCCTCGGCCACCACAGTAGATGCTGAAACTGAGCAAGCCGCAAAAAAGATGGCGGCCTTCACAAAAGTTCTCATTTCCGTTTTTCCCTCTCTGCAATTGGGCCCACTCGCTGCTGAATGGATCTTGGAACAAAGTGATTGCTCCCTACTCTTGGTGGAAGACGCAGTCTAAAAATTGACCGTCGGCGGCGCAACAATCAACGACCAAACTTCGAAGGGCGGATACCCGCTTGAAAAGAAAAGATCGGAAGTCAGATTGTAATGAAAGTAATCTCGCCGCATGGACGCCTGCGCCGTCACTTCGGCTGTCGAAAAAGGTTCGTCTTTGCGCAGCTCGACGATCATGAAATAGGCATCGAGGAATCGCTCGAATGCATCCGTCACCAGCTGGAAGTTTTCTTCCGTCATTTCCAGCGCAGGTCTACCTTGGAAACTTAGACCGGCGTAATCCGACTTACGGCGGGCGCGGTGGATGTCCGTTCCCTCGCCAGTGCATACACCCTGACGGAACGGCTCAACATCTGTGTCGTGTTCGGCGAAGACGTCATCCATCGCCTGCCGGAGTACCGCCAGGTCTTCCGCCCGATTGGCGCCGGACATCACATCAAACCAGCTCATGATGGCACTCGTTCCATCAGCTTCATATTGAAACAGAAGCGTCATATGCAGCGTGCCGACGAACGGTGATTTGGGATGGACATCAATTATGAGATGCCTACTGAACACCGTCGGTTTCTGAAATGACATGACAGGCTTTTTGCCCGTTGTCAGCAACCTGCCAATTTTCTCAACAACCGGACCCCGAGCAACCCGAGCTTCATAGTCTGCAAAATCGTAAGAGAATTGTTTCGTCTCGGTTTTTGTGGTGCCGTTTAGCGCAGCGGCTCTCGCAAAATGCTTCGCGTCGACGTCTGAAAGAAAAGCCAGAAAGCGTTCGGCAAAGACTTCTTGTTCCTGAATCAAATCAGACGTCTCTTCAGACGAAGCGGCATGACCGGAGGCACCGGCAACGAGTGCAATTATCAAGATACAAGCCGCGCAAAGCATGGCAGCTTTCACAAGAGCCTTCATGTCGATGTTTCCTTTTCTTCAATCAAGTCCCACTTATTGCCGAACGGATCTTGGAAGACAGTAACAGTTCCGTAAGTCTCGTATCGCGGCTCTTCGAGGAATTTGACACCTGCTGCCTGCATTTGCGCATGATCGCGTGCAAAGTCATCGGTTCTTAAAAACAAAAGGACGCGGCCGCCGGATTGATCACCAATTCTTTGCCTTTGGTCTAGCGTGTCCGCTTGCGCCAGCAAGAGACAGGTCTCCGTCGCACCGAGCGGCGCCACCTTGACCCAGCGCTTTCCCCTGCCCAAGTCCGCATCATCGACCTGCCGAAACCCGAGCGTGCCGACATAAAAAGCAAGCGCTGCGTCATAGTCCGGCACCAGAAGCGAAATCGATGAAATGAATTGTTTCACAGTTGCAGCTCTAGTCCGAGCTTGCGCTCACATCCCAAGGATCGTAGCTCCCGAAATTCCACAAATAGCCTTCAGGATCGCGGCAGCAATAATACCGCCCGCCGTACTCTTGGTCTTCCGGTTCCATGACCATCACAGCGCCCGTCTCTCTTGCTTGACGGCAATGAGCATCGACATCATCTACGATCAAATAGGGCGCTTGTGTTTCCGCGCCTTCAATTTCGGCCGGCTGTTTGATCAAGCGCCCATACTCGTCGTCACGAGAAGGACCCACCTTGATCATGCCGTTTCCGAACACGAGTTGCGCATGCTCAATCGACCCGTCGTCATCTTTCACGATCATGTGCTCGACAAATCCAAAAGCCCGACATAACCAACTGACGGCCTTCGTCACATCTTGATAGCGCAAGCCCTGGATTATTGTTGCGGTCGTGTTCTTAGCGCCGCCGGTCATCCAGCTCCCTCCTCATTGTTGGCCGAGACTTCGACTATATTACATTTCCGAGATGTCTTCATTGTCATTGCACGCCCCGGATGTTCCACAGAGCGAGCGCCCAATCATATTACGACAACCCTGCCGCAAATTGACCTTATCCTTGCGTTGGCACAATTAGAGGATACGATTGAAGTTCTAGTGAGTTGTTGATTTGGAGTTGTTCGTTTCGAATTGACTGAGCGGGGCTTACTTGATGTTCGCAAAAATCTTTTCTTGGCTAACAATTGCGCTCTTCGCTGCTTGCATCTTAATTGATCAACACGCAACGGCCCAACAGCGTCGCCCCCCACCGGTGGCGGCCTATACCGAAGAGTCGTTGCTAAGAGCCATTTCTCTGTCGCCGGACGGTCGAAAGCTCGCCTTCATCCGGCACTTGAGTGACAATTTGTACGGTCTTGCCGTTGTAGATCTGGTCAACAACAATAAGACTCTATTAGCCATCAACGAGAATAAGGACCAGCTGCTGGCGAATGTGCGATGGGTGTCGCCGACACGCCTTGTCGTCAGCATCATCACCAAGGCAAAACTAAATGGTTTGCAATTGCCGTTTGCACGCATGGTTGCGATGAATGCAGACGGGTCGAATCAAGTCGGCCTGATGACAAATAGGCAATTGAGGGACAACTTCAATCTGTCGCGGATTGCCAGTCTCCTGCCTAAAGATCCGAACCACATCCTCGCCTATGGTTATGATTCGGGGCCCGCGCTTTTCCGAGTCAACGTGTTTACAGGCGACGCAAAGCGAGTCGTCAAGGGCAAAAGCAACACAGTGGGTTGGGTGCTTAATCAAGACGGTGAGCCGCGCATCCGGTTCGACTATTCTTCGTTTTCGGAAACCATCAAAATTTATGCTTTCGATGAAGATCGCAACCGCTGGCAACGAATTCTAAAAATCAGACGGCGCGACATCGACCAAGGCGTCTCTCTCACGACAGCGGGAATCAATCAAAAAGGCGACGTACTGGTTCTCGATCGCAAGGGCAACGAGGATTTTATCAGCCTTCACAAATTTGATCTTGATACCAACGAAATTTCAGACACCGTCTATCATGCAAATCGCTATGACATCAGTGACACTTTGACGGATACCCATACGGGCGAAGTCATCGGCATCAGCTATGTGTCCGAGCGGCCCCATCACATCTATTTCGACCGCGAGCTTCAAGCAGTTCAGCAACAGCTTGAACGCCGTTTCCCAAACGGCCTCGTCTCCATTCGGCAAACGTCGCAAGACAAGCGGCGCTTTCTAGTCTATGTCACGACGCCGTGGCGGCCGGGCTCTTATTACGTCTTCGACGCAAAGGACAAGTCCGAGATCTTGATCAGCAACGTGTCCGATCAATTAAGCGAGGCGGCGTATACATATGTTGAAGTCATTAAATACCCGTCGAATGACGGCAAGGAAATCGAAGGCTATTTGACTCTGCCTGTCGATCGGGATCCTAAGAACCTTCCGTTGATCGTCTATCCCCACGGCGGGCCGCAAGCACGCGACTGGCTCACGTACAATCCCTTTGTACAGTTTTGGGCAGGCCGCGGATATGCGGTTTTGCAGCCGAACTTTCGCGGTTCGACGGGCTATGGACGCAAGTTCGAAGAGGCTGGTTATAAGGAGTATGGCGATCAGATCATCGAGGACATTGCGGCGGGCGTGAAGGCATTGGTCAAAGACGGCTACGCCGACCCCGAACGCGTGTGTGCCGCGGGGGGGAGTTTTGGTGGTTACGCAGCACTTGCTCTGTCAGCGTTCAAACCCAATCTCATCAAGTGCGCCGTCAGCATCAATGGCTTGTCGGATTTGCCGCTTCATATCGAAACCAAACTCGAAACCGTCAAGAGCCGCGAGCTCAGAGAAGAATTCAAAGAGTATTATGATCTAACGCTCGGCAATCTTGATACCCAGAGAGATCTCCTGGAGCGTGTCTGACATCAGCGCCTGTGGGACAGATGGAGTTGATTGTGTAACGGAGGATTTCTGGCTCATCGTCGTGACCGAAGGGAACGCAGATGATCCAGAAATCCATGAGTTTGAAGGACGGCGCCGAGACGGCGGTACGGGACATCCGGCGCAAGACGCGCAAGCAATATTCAGCTGAAGAGAAGATCCGGATTGTGCTCTCGGGCCTGCGCGGCGAGGACAGCATCGCCGAGCTGTGCCGTCGGGAAGGGATCGCCGAGAGCCTCTACTACAGCTGGTCGAAGGAGTTCCTGGAAGCCGGCAAGAAGCGGCTTTCGGGGGATACCGCCCGCCAGGCGTCCTCGGGCGAGGTCAAGGACCTGCGCCGCGAGAGGCATGACCTCAAGGAAGCGCTTGCCGAACAGGTGCTGGAGAACCGGCTGCTTAAAAAAAGCATGATCGGGGATGGGGGAGACGGCGCATGAGATACCCCGCATCGGAGAAGCTCGAGATCATCCGCCTAGTCGAGCGATCCCATCTCCCGGTGCTGCGGACGCTGGACAAGCTCGGCATCCCGGCAACGACGTTTTACCGATGGTACGACCGGTATTTGCGTGGTGGCGTACAAGCATTGGAAGACCGGTCTCCCAAGCCAAAACGCGTGTGGAACCGCATCCCCGATGATATTCGAGAGCGGATCGTCGATATGGCTCTTCAGGAACCGGAACTGAGCCCGCGCGAGTTGGCAGTGCGGTTCACTGATACGCAAAGCTATTTTGTATCCGAAGCTTCAGTGTATCGCCTGCTCAAAGCTCTTGATCTGATTACCAGCCCGGCCTTCGTGGTCATCAAGGCTGCCAATGAGTTCCGCGACAAGACCACGGCGCCAAACCAGATGTGGCAGACCGACTTCACCTACCTCAAGGTCATCGGCTGGGGCTGGTTTTATCTCTCTACGATTCTTGATGACTTCTCGCGCTACATCATTGCGTGGAAGCTGTGCACCACGATGAGAGCTGAAGACGTCACTGATACGTTGGAAATGGCTCTGGAGGCATCGGGTTGCGATCAGGCAAATGTCGCACACAAGCCGCGTCTGCTATCTGACAATGGTTCAAGTTATATTGCCGGCGATCTTGCTGACTGGATGGATGATCAAGGCATGAGGCATGTTCGCGGCGCGCCGTATCATCCGCAAACGCAAGGCAAAATCGAGCGTTGGCATCAAACGCTCAAGAACCGCATCTTGCTGGAAAACTATTACCTACCTGGCGATCTTGAAGCGCAGATCGATGAGTTCGTGGGTCACTACAATCACCAGCGCTATCACGAGAGTCTGCAAAACCTCACGCCCGCAGATGTTTACTTTGGGCGCGGCCAAACCATTCTATTGCAAAGAGAAAGGATCAAGCGAAAAACGATCGAGCATCGGCGCTTGCAACACAGCAAAGCCGCTGCTTAAACTGATACAACAGATGAGCCATATACTCCGCTAGCTCAAACCGAAATCTGTTCCAATTTATCTGATGACGGACATGGGTATCAGCAGCTTTTATCCCGTGATCGGAACAAAGAATGTAGCGGCGACGGCCGATTTTTATCGACGGCATTTCGGTTTTGAAACGACATTCGAAGCGGACTTTTATGTCGGCCTGCGCCTGGACCAAGACCCTGCTCTTGAACTTGCCGTTGTCGATTACACGCATCCCAGCGTGCCGGCCGGCTACGGCAAGCCCGTGCAAGGCTTGCTGCTTAACCTTGAGGTTGATGATGTCGATGCAGAATACGGCCGCGCGTGCGAGGCTGGCCTGCCGATCGATTTGGAGTTACGTGACGAAGAGTGGGGCCAACGCCACTTCATGACTCACGATCCCAACGGTGTGTTGATCGATATTATTCGACCGACCGCTCCAACGGCCGCGTTCGCGAGCGGCTACAAGTAGCCGCCGTTAACAATCAGCACGATGAGGATGGACCAAAGAAAACGCCCTCCCGAATTTTCGGAAGGGCGTTGTTCCGTCTTAAGTTTTGTGTGGACTAGAACCGTGCCGTGGCGCGGAAGCCCCAATGCCGTGGCGGCCGCAACGTCGCGACAACCGTCGCTGAGTTGAAGACTGGTCCACCGCGGGCTGCCGCCGTCGGGCTTGGTCCCCGCCGGCCATGGAAGAAATTAAAGCAGCACGCCAGGCCCGGAATGGTATGGGCATTTTGGATGCCATCGCCCTGGAAGATGTTGTTGACGAAGAACAAGAACTCATATTGCTCGGTCTGAACGCCAATACGCATATTGGAGTTCCAGTAGCTGTCCACGAAGACTGACTCCGTGTCTTCGACGAAACGCTTGCCGGTATATTGGCCGTCTGCTTCCCAGAACATATCGACGTCACAACCGCATATGTTGCCCAGGGGCCGGACATATGTCGCCGACATGGTGGCAGCATTTCTCGGTGCATCTTCCAACGTGAACCCGCTGCGGTCGATTAGGCAAGTTGGGATAGCTATGTCGTCGACAGTGCCTGCTACGCCGTCAATCCCATTATCGGCAAAGAGTTCCGGCGTGCAATTGTTCACGACGTAAATGTCCGTGCCCGAGAAGTTCTGAGTGACGAAGTCCGTGTATTTGGCGTCGAGAAAAGTGTATGACCCGCCCAAGGTGATATTTCCGCCGAAGACTTCCCAGTCCGGGGCATAGAAAAGATCAATTTCGCCGCCCCAAACCTCGGCCGAACTGGCATTGATAACCAGCGGTGAGGTGCTGATGTCGCCAGGAACAAACGGATTGAATATGACGCGTTGGGTATTGACCTGCTTATCCGCATAGTTTTGGAAGAAGCCGGCGCCGTTGACGACGAGCTGACCACCCATCCACGTGCTCTTGAAGCCCGCCTCGTAGACACGCATTTTCTCGGCGTCGAACCGGTCGGACGTCGGTTGGAAGCCTGCGGAGCCAAACGCGACGGTGGAAAAGCCAGCCGGCTTTTGGGCCCAAGCGTGCGAGAAGTAGAGCAACACGTCTTCGGTGGGTTGCCACTGGAGCGTGAACTTGCCAGTGAACCAATCAGACTTGTTCTCTCCAAACTTACGATTCTCGAAAACGCCATCGCAGTTTTGCGTGAGTGCAAAAAGTTCCGCGAACCGGGCCGGGTCACCAACAGGAGTTGCTGTAAACCAAGGCGCCGTGGCCGGGTCGAGTTCATCGGCCGTGAATGCGCCGCAGAAAGGCGTATCCAAATTCGCCGTTGTTACCGGCAAGAGCGGCGGACCACCGGTGGTCGCTCCAAAGGATACAGGAATGCCAGCACAGCCGTTGCCAGCACGAGCCTCAATGGGGACGCCCTGAATCGCTGAAAAGATTGGGCCGCCGCCGCAAATGTTAACGCCGGTCGATCCCGTGTCTGTGCTGTCAAGCCCGTTGACGTTCTCGGTTTCGCGATTGTAGCGGCCCTCGAGGATGAGCGACCAACCGCCGCCCAAGAACCCGCCGTCAAACAGGCCAGCGAACATGCCGTCTATGTCGATATCCGTCGAGCCATAGAACGACCAGTGCTTGACTTCCCGCTGTCCGACGACGCCGGTTAAGAGGCCGCCGAATGCGGCTTGGCCTGCATCCAACGCATCCTGGAAGATGGGCCCCGTGATCGGAACTGAATAAACGTCACACGGATAAGGAACCGCAGCAGGACCAGATCCATTGAAGGGTGTTCCCGGAGGATTTGCACAGTCAAAACTCCGTGCACGGACCGTGCCGCCGTTATTAAAGAATTTGCGGTCCGTATCCCAATATTGAACGCCGCCGGTGATTTGCACCCAAGAATCCCAATCGGAGGCAAAGCGGACTTCTTGGCTTATTTGAGTGAGTTCATGACGATTGTCGTTATACGCAAGGACACAGGCCACTGATGTGGGGTCGATCGTCGCCGGGACGATTACGCCAGCGGTGGCAGTCGCGACAGGGTCGACAAATGTGCCGCAGAAACCAAGATCACCGGCTGACTGCCAATCCACAATGGAATGACTATCGCCTTCGAAATAGCCGCCCCAATAATTGATGCTGCCGATGCCGACATCCCAGCCCGCCTGCAAATTGAGGCGGACATGTTCTACCTCAAGACCTGGGAAATTTTGGCCTGTGCGCGGATCGGGGCTCAAATTGGGTGGGCCTAAAGCGCTCATGTCCGGAATGGCGCCGAGATATTGGCCAAATAGGCCCTGGGTCGCCGCGCTGGCCGCATAACCCGCGATCAGCGTGTTCGTCGCCGTGACGGGACCTGCAACCGGAGCAACCCCTCCGTTGAGGGCTGCATCATAAGCGGTAGCTTCCGCCGCAGAAAGAGAATCGATGCGTACACTGTCACAACCAAATACGGAATCTGGTTCTTCGTTGGTGGCCGATGCAGGACCATCAGCAATTTGGTCAACACAAGCGCCCGCCGGTGCCGTGGTCACGAAGTTGGGATTGACCACGAGGCTTGCTGATTGCTCCGAATTTGATTGCTGATATTCGCCTCTAAAGCGGAACCAAATGGAGTCCGTCGCTTCCCATCTTAAGGTACCAGCTACGTTGAATCCGTCCTGGCCGCCAACCTTTTGGCCATTCCGGGCGTTCTTGTAAAAGCCCTCTTCATCCCACCAGCTGCCCGAAACGCGAAAGCCAAGTGTATCTGTTAATGGCCCGCTGACGCTGGCTTGAGCTTCATAGCGATCAAAGTTGCCGCCCTCGACTTGCATCTCGGCTTCAAATTCTTCCGCAGGGTCCTGTGTAATAAATTGGATGGCGCCGTTGAAGGCACTCCGTCCGTAAAGAGCGCTTTGCGGACCTTTGGCGACTTCAACCCGTTGCAAGTCAGCCAGACGGCTGGTCAAGAAAGAACTACCGCCGGTTTGGGCGATCGACTCGGACGAGATGTCGACGCCGTCAACGAGTATGGCGACGTTCTGACGGCCGCGTGTCGGGGACAGGCCGCGAATGACAATTCTACTGGATTCAGGTGTAGCCGACTGGTCCCATTGCAAGCTACTTGAAAGCCGCGACAGATCGGTGATCGAGTCGATGCTTTTGCGGTCAATGTCTTGAAGACCAAACGCAGTCACCGCAATTGGAATGTCTTGAATATTCTCTTCGCGTTTCCGTGTGGTCACGACGATGGTGCTGACTTGAGACCAACCGTCCGTAGGCAGACTAACCGTTACAGGTGTTGCTAACAGTGCCGCTGCCGCGACGCCGGGAATGAGTTTTCGTGCGTACATTATATAGTCCCCCAGAAGACAGGTCGCTCGTTGCGCCTGCTCGCTTTTGGCTGCCCGGCTAGAGATCCAGGGTATGTTGTGCCCAGCACCCCTGAATAGGTCGGACGGCTCGCTCTCAAAAATTCGGCTCATCCACCTACCCAGCGACAAACCGAAATCATGACAAATGATAGCGAATTTTTCCGCCTGCTGAACAGCATTTTCGGGCGAAATCTAACGTTCAACCACCAATCGGACCCAACTGTTGCATTTTTGTGTCCACGTTTTGTTCCCCGTTAGGGAGGCGGTATTTTGCGGGCGACTTAGCCGCGAACCATACGCCGGCGCCCGTTCCAATGCGCTTCAATTGGCGAATAGTCAGAAAATGAGTGCTGTAGCGAGCGATTCTGCGACTTAGTGGCGCCGATTGTCGACAATCTTAGGCGCTAGAAGCGCCGCGCAGCCGGTAAAACTCGACCATCGCCGCGCCCGTATCTTGGTAAACGTCGGGCTTTTGCAGCGATACGCGGCACGCCTCGACCATGGGATTTTCAAAGCATTTACCAACAAGTTCCTCGGCCAAGGTTTCCAACAAATCAGTATGCGCTCGATTGGGCCATTCGGTGACCACATAGTCATGTATGGGGTCGTAGTTAAGACAGGAGCCGATATCTTGGCCGTTGTGGCCGTCTTTGTGGGAAAAGAGCTCAATGCCGACAACCACACGTTGCCGAAAACCCGGCGTGCGCTCCCAATCGGCGATGCCGACACTCATTTCAATGGTGATATCTCGCAATGCGACCCGCTGATAGCTGGCGTTGGCGTCCCAAAGGGAGTGCGGCGGTGAGATCGGGAGAGACTTGTTTGACGTCACGACGGATTAATCCTTTGCAATGAGATCGCGATCATGGCGCATGGGCAAAAGCCGCTCGCCGCCATCGACATATATGACCTGGCCTGTGACGGTATCGGCATCAATTAGATAGCCCACGGCTCCAACGATCCCTTCAACGGTACTACCGCGGCCCAACAGCGTTTTAGCGTGGCTCGTTTCGAATTGGACGTGGGTTTGGGTGCCACTTGGCAAGGTTAACCCCGGCGCAACACCGCACACACGAATTCGTGGCGCTAGAGCGATTGCATTCAATTTCGTAAGTGTCTCCAGACCGCTTTTACTCATCATATAAGTAAAGAACGATGGGCTCGGATCGTCGATGCGCTGATCCAAAAGATTGATTATGCAACCTTCTTTCTGCTCGGGAAGGGCGCGCGCGAAATCGCGGCTAAGGAGTGCGGGCGCGCGCAAATTGACATTGAGTTGGTGGTCCCAGTCCATAGCTGTAAATGATGCCGCATTATCATGATCGAACGTGGACGCGTTATTGATCAGACAATCCGGCGGGGATAGGGCCTTGCACGTGCACTCGATCAGGCTCTCGGTGTCTTCGGTCTTGGCAAGGTCGGCCCCCAATGCGACCGCGCGGCCCCCTTTTTTCTCGATTTCTCGGACAAGGCCCGTGGCCGCCTCTGTCGACGTATTATAATGTATGGCCACCGCATAGCCTCGGTCTGCGAGCGCTATGGCAATCGCCCTGCCGACGCGCAGTGCGCCCCCCGTAATTAGTGCCGTTTTCATGGCTTTGTTGTTGACGCTCCCTGAAAAGTTAGTGGCTTGCGCGATTGACTGGGCGTCATTGTTTCATTCGCGCTGAGTTGAGCCAAGCGTCCAATTTTTGTCCATAAGAACTCAGCGAAAAATTCTGCTCTACATAAGTGCGGCACGCGCGCCGCGGCACCGCCTCGATTCCGCCGATGGCGTCGATGAGAGCCGCGCCATCATCCGGCGCGACGAGCCGGCCACTTTGTCCCTCGCGGATTAGTTCCCTGTTGGCGCCTCGAGCATAGCCTACGACCGGCGTGCCGCATGCCATGGCTTCAATCGTGACGATCCCAAATGCTTCGTGCCACTTCTGAGTTTGTAGCAACGCTTGCGCAGAGCCCATCAAGGCTTGCAGCTCCGGCGTTGGCAAGAAGCCCCTATAGTCGATCGTATCGTTGAACCGCTCTTTTAAGTCTGACCAATAGGCTTGATTGTCAACGGCCCCGGCGACGATCAGTTTTCGGCCGAGCTTTTGGGCCGCATTGGCCGCGTCTTCGAGACCCTTTTCCGGACAAATTCGGCCTGCCCAAAGCAACGCGCTCTGTGGTGCCTCGGTAAATTCGTACACGGATAGATCGAGGCCGAAAGACACAATGTGTGGAGAGTCGAGATCCGGAAAGCGTTCTGCTTGCGCGTTGGTCATGAAGGCAACCCGCCCGCGATGTGCATTTGCTACGCGCACGATCTCGGCGTCGGTCGGCTTATTCACGTCTGTCATGTTGACGATGTGGCAGGTCGGTGTCGAAAAGAATGACGTTAAGTAATAGGGAAGCCAGTCATGGGCGAAATTCAATATCACGTCGAATTTGTCTTGCCGCTTGTGAGCCTCGCGCCACATGGCAGCCAAAGCCCCATCTAACGGAATCGGATAGACATCTTCGCCCGCCTCTGATGCGAGAGAGGGCTGAGGGTTGCCGGGGATCTCGATCACCGGAGCGTCCATCCCGGTGGACCCCTCCATGGCTATGATGGTGGCTGTGTGTGAGTGTCGTTGGAGTGCCGCGGCGGTATTGGCCACGTGCGCTGTCACCCCGCCGGTCTTGCCTTGGCCCAAAGGAGCCACGGGGGTTGCCATGATCAAGATCCGCATCGCTATGGGGCTCCGGGCAGTTGGTCAAAGTGAGGCAGTAGCCCGCCGATGTTATCGTAACAAACACCGGTGCAAAAAGTGTGCGTCTCCCAATCGTAAATGTCGAGTTCCCGGCAGGTGACTTTGTAGTTTAGGAATAGTCCGAAGGCTCATGATCCTCAAGCCAGAAAGAGTAGAAGAACTTGCGCTGATCACTATTGAGCCGTCCCATCATCGCCGCATCCTCCTACAAATCATGAGGAAACACGGAATCACGACTTGCGCAACACAGACTTTATCAAAAGCCTCGGCTATTAGTGGACACCTAATTCATTTGGGCTGAACCACGGTGGCCCATGACATTGGGGCTTTACACAGTTAGTTTGATATTTTGTCTTTGTCGAAGAAGATGCGCTAGGATCGCGCGCTGAACGAGTTGCATGAGCACTCGAAATTGAGGGGAAGCAAATAACTATTCGATCAACATTCACGACGATCGCCGCTACCGTACTAATTGTGATGATATGGCAGCCAGCATCTGCCGCTTATTTGTGCGAAGGCGTGGCGGCAGGCGAAAAGGCCGATATGGGCGGCTATATGCAGGTTCAGGAAGGTGGAAGTTTTTACATCAATGATAGTAGCGGCGGTTACCTAATCGAGGTGTTGGGCGAGACGAACGGTGAAGCGAACGTACAAGCCATTATTCATATCAACGAAGCGATGAAGAAAAAGCTGGATAATTGCCCCCAACCGGTGAACTCAACAAAGATAAACTTCACTGTAGTATGTCAAGCTAAAGGTGAACCGGAGCTGCTGACAGCTGAATGCAGAGATTCCAGTAACTAAAAGTGACAACGATGACGACTATGTGGTGAGGCATATCTCACTACATAGCCGTCATTTTTTCTGGACCGGCCAAAAGAACTGTCGTGCTTCCTTCAGCTCCACCATAAGTCTAATAATCTAAAGGAAGATCTGGCGACCCCGGCAGGATTTGAACCTGCGACCTACGGATTAGGAATCCGTCGCTCTATCCGACTGAGCTACGGGGCCATGATTCTTCCTATATCAGGAATGCGCCACTCGGCACACCGATTCTGCCGCCCAGGGGATCGGTGCTCGCCTACAGTAGAGATCCTCACTCATGAACTCGGATCGGTGGAGCCTGCAGTGCGCGCGGCGCTAATTGAATAAAAAGTCGCCAGAATCTACGTCGTTCTGGTCTACGCCTAGTAAGCGAACGGTTGTGGTGCTGAAGCTGATGTCGAGGTCGCTTCCTGCTTGCGTTAACAAGACATCAGTAAACGACATCCCACCTGTGATTTCGATCAGGTCAATGCCGATTTCGAAATCGTTAATTGTGTCCGCCCCGTCGTCGCCATCAAAACTAAACAAATCCGATTCGGTTCCGCCCAAGAGAAAGTCGTTCCCGTCGCCACCGATTAACGTGTCGGTGCCTTGCTCTCCGCGAATGACGTCATTGCCTCCGTTGCCTGCTATGTGATCGGCGCCATTTAAACCTTCAATTGTGTCGTTGCCAGCGCCGCCGATCGCAGTGTCCATGCCGAAGCCCAGGAAAATATGATCATTGCCACCACCGCCATCGACTGAGTCATGATTGGACATGCCGATGAGAAGGTCGGCGCCTGCACCGCCCGAGATCGTGTCGTCTCCGCTGCGGCCTATTAGAAGATCCGCTCCAAGCCCGCCACGAATGTCATCATTGTTGGCTGTACCATCGACGGTATCGTTGCCTTCGCCGGTGTTGATAAACCTGGCCGTTGTCAGATCGACGGATGTGAAGTTCCAATTGTCGTCTCCGTTGCCGCCGATGACATAAAACGTTGCATTGGAATCGTGTTCAATTTTTTCGATACCATTGAGGCTGGTACCCAGTCCCTTAAAAGAGGTGTCAGATGTGCGGATGACATCACTGCCCGAAGAGCCGCTGTCGACGATCTGATCTCGTCCATCGCCGTTGCTCCATAAGTAAAGATCGCCATCATCTCCGCCATCTAATATGTCGCTGTCTAATCCGCCAATGAGTGTGTCGTTGCCTTGCTCGCCGAAAATGACATCGTTTCCGGCGTCCCCCGACATGTGATCGGTGCCATTGAGCCCATACATCGTGTCGTTGCCGGTGCCCCCGATCAGTAGATCGTCGCCGTTATGTCGTTCAATGATGTCATGACCGGCGTTGCCTTCGATCGTATCGTTGCCGTTGCCGCCTTTTAGCGTGTCAGAGAACGTGCCGCCGGTGATAGAGTCGTTCCCGTCATTGCCTTCGATGTAGTCACTGCCACTTCCGCCCAGCAGCCAATCAGACCCAACCCCGCCGTAGAGTACGTCGAGCTCTGTTCCCCCCTTTAGCGTATCTTGTCCGACACCGCCGTAAATAATGTCAACGCCTGCCTGTCCCGACAGACTATCGTTGCCTTTAAATCCAACTAAAGTATCGCCGCCGCTACCTCCCGAAAGGACATCATTGCTGTCCGTACCTTCGTAAAGTCTCCCGAATGGCTGACCGGCCAAGACCGAGGAGGCGTCTACGATAACTGCGCCAGCTTGCCAAACAAAGGTTTCGGTCCAGTAGACGCCATCAGAAAACTGGAATGCTTCGACCGAGATAACATTGTCGGTGCCGCTTTCGCCGGTTCCGCCTTCGCCTTCGCCACCTTCACCCTCACCTCCACCCGACCCGCCATTTGCTTGGACTGTTATTTTGCCAATCGGATCGTACTTAATGACATAGTCGGAGCCCTTATTGTCATAAATGGCGATATCGAAGCCTGCGCCGCCGTTAAGTTCATCTTTCCAGCTGCCACCATAGAGAATGTCGTTTCCGTCGCCGCCGTAGATGACGTTTTTTGATGTGGTCAGCGAGACTAGAACGTCGTCACCATCGTTGCCTGCAAGAGTGTCGTCATGATTGCCGCTCTGGATGTAGTCGTTTCCTGCACCACCGGACAAATAGTCATTACCATTGCCTCCATATAAACTGTCGTTGCCGTCGCCCCCATAAAGAGTGTCGTTGCCCATCGCAATGTTGGGGCCGCCGGTCAGCACATCGTGTCCGCCATAACCGGCAATTTTGTTACCCGCATTAGTACCGACGATGCTGTCGTTACCCGCCGTACCGGCAGTAGCGCCAAATAGATGGTCCATATCCGGCAAAGGTGAGCCGTTGAGCGAGTTGCTGAACTGATCTGAGATACCGGTGATGTTCAGAGACGCGCCCGGACCTTCGAAGAATTGATTATTATAAATTTGTGTAATGGCATCGGTCGTGTTGCGGATGAAATTGCCGTTTCCATGGTTGTCCGTAATAGTGTTGTTGTCGATGATGACAACTCCAGGAATCCCGCCGCGTGCGGTGGTATAATTGATAATCGAAGGATTCTGCGAGGTGGCGTCTTGGGTAATGGTGCTGCCTGTCACATATAAATTGCCGCCAAGCGTGACATCGATGGCGTAGCTTGAAGTGCCACCGGCATCATCCAAGATCGTGTTCACCACCCACGTGTTCGACGCCGCCAAGCTTTTAATGTGGTGACCAACGACCTGATCGTAGAAATTACTGTCGACGACAACGAGGTTGTCCGCCTGATTGATATAGATTCCGTGTGACCGGCCGTCTTGAAAGCCGTTCCGAGCAAATTCAATGCCTGAGAGATAGATAGTACCGGTGGGGCTTCCGGTGGACAGAATGCCTTGTTCGTTGTCGTGAAAGAAGCTGTTAACGACCGTCAGGTCCTGGCCTTGATGGCGTATGCCGGCGCCGTTGTTGCTGCCCGAATCCGCTCCGAAGAATTCAAAATTTTCGACATAGAGGCTTACGCCGGGCTGTGTCTTCAAGAAGCCCTTTTCGACCAGATTTGAAGACGTCAACTTGACCATGCCTCCGACGCCGATCAATCTCACGTCGAAGTCAATCTGAACTTGCCCTCGTCCACCATGGCCGAGATTGTAATTCGCTAGATCATAAGTGCCGGCTTCCACAAGTATTGTCGCGCCCGGTTGGGCCGCGGCTAAGGCATCATGAATAAGGGCATATTGAGAATTGGGCCCGACCGTTAGCTACTGACCTGACGCGGTGACAGCTTGGTTAGCCTGAAGGGTGGGTACGGGGGGTATCGTGAGCATCTATTCTACACCTGGCTCGATGAGGAGAGTTGCACCATGCTGCCGAAGCCATTCATTCGGCCGTCGGACGCAAAAAAGGTACAAATTCTTCCTTTGGCTGACATTTTGCCGCGTCATGAGTGCCGGTCTCTGCGACAATTGCGGAGCCGGGCTGAGCCACATCTAAGACAGATGATTTGCAGACACAGAGTCCAATGGGGCCAAATCGAAGAGATTTGGCCGCAGGCACTACGTCTTGAAAATTTGATGAGGGGGCAGTGGGATGTGAAAGCAGTTCGTTAGTGGATACGAACGCAACCATTACAATCAACTCTAACTCGGAACAATTTACGCAGCTGGAACTTCGAAACTAGACCGCAATGATAGCGTCGAAATGTTGAGAATGTAATATTAAAATACATTCAAAGCCTCATTCTCGCTCAGATGTGATCGAATACAGAGCCAATCCGATTTAAATGCGGGACGGATTTGATCCGTAGGCGATCTTTAAGCGTAATAGGTTTCGGTCTTTGAGGTCGTTTACCATAAAGATTCTCGTTCAAACCCCCGAACCGGGTCTAGACACCGGTGCGTGACAGGGACAGACTTGTAGGTTGAGAAAGATGATTAAGATCCCGGCCCTACCGAGACAGTGGGGAGGCTGTTATGACACGCTATGATTACGAAGAACCCGATCACAATGTCGAAATTCCAAACAATGTCGTTGTCATTGAATCCAACAATCTGCGCGAAGTCCCAGATTTGCCCCGGCTGGCGCGTTTGGCCCTAAGTGTCCTTGCCCGTATCGAGTGGGGCAGCATCCTTGCCATTTTACCAGACGGCCGCGCCTTGCGATTTCCCGGCAGGACGCCGGGCCGCGAGGGCGTGATCAAGATCAACGACTTTGGCTTTGCAAAACGGCTGTTGCACGGCGGGACGATCGGCTTTGCCAAGGCCTATCTAGACCGCCAGTGGGAAAGCCCAAATGTTACGCAACTCCTGGAGGTAGTCGCACAAAACAGCCTCAAAATGCGGGAGTTCTTCGACGGCAATCCGGTCATCAAGGCCATTCAACGCGTTATTCATGCAGTTAATCGAAATACCCGTTGGGGGGCCAAGCGCAACATCATGTCTCACTATGATCTGGGCAACGCGTTCTATGGAGAGTGGCTCGATCCGAGTATGACTTATTCCTCCGCGCGTTTTTCGTCTCTAGAACAAGACCTCGGTGATGCCCAGTTGAACAAATACAGATCGCTTGCAAGACGTATCGATTTGCAGCCCGGTCAATCTGTTCTCGAAATCGGCAGCGGATGGGGTGGGTTTGCTGAATACGCTGCTGGCGAGGCGGGTTGCCGCGTCACCGGCATAACGATCAGCGAAGAGCAGCTCGAATTCGCGACTAGACGGATCCAAGATGCCGGGCTCCAGGACCAAGTTGAATTCCGCCTGCAAGATTATCGCGACGTCGAAGGGTCCTACGACCGCATTGCCTCAATCGAAATGTTCGAAGCAGTAGGGTTGCAATATTGGCCTGTCTTTTTTCAGAAGATCCACGATTGTCTTAAGCCCGAAGGTCTTGCGGGGCTGCAAATCATTACCATCGGCGAAGAACACTTTGCGAGCTATCGTCGCAGTTCCGACTTTATCCAGAGCTATGTCTTCCCGGGCGGCATGTTGCCGAGCCCGACCGCGCTTCGCCAGCAAATTGAAGGCGCCGGCCTGGAGTGGCGTCAGAACCAGGATTTTGGCCTTGATTACGCTAGGACGCTCAATACATGGCGGCGTCAATTCCAAGCCGCCTGGCCCAAAATCTCAACAATGGGATTTGACGAGCGCTTTCGGCTCTTGTGGAAATTCTATCTGTCTTACTGTGAAGCCGGGTTTAAGGCGGGCACACTCGACGTGACGCAGGTCTCGATAGCGCGCGCCTAGCCGTTCGTACTCGATTGAGTCTGTTTTTGCTGAATTGGGGGGCACGGCACCGTGCCAAACGAGCAAAAAACACAACAATCACCTGGGTTCGGACGGAGGACTTCGCCACAGCCGGTACAGTCATAGAAGTACTGACAGGCATTTTCGGGCATGGTTTCGGCCTTCCTGTGCCCGCACTTGGGGCACGTCAATGTCGACGACAGTTGAATTTCTGGCTTCACAATTGGTCCCATTGTCATTCGAACCAAAACTAGTTGGGCTTATTCTGCTCTAGCTGAGTTTTGCCAAACAGGTTTTCCCAGCTTTCGTCGGTCGGGTTGCCAATTCTCATATCGGTTTTGAGCAGGGCAACGCCCCGTTGCACAGCAGGGCGTGTGCTGATCTCTTCATACCAGCGTTTCACATGAGGAAATGTGTCGATATCGATCTTGTGAAACCATCTTACTTCCACCCATGGATACGTGGCGATGTCGGCGATCGAATAGTCTCCTGCTAGGAAGTCAGCAGTTGAAAGTCGTTTGTCCATCACGCCATAAAGTCGAAGTGTTTCATTCTGATAGCGGTCGATGGCGTACTGAATTTTTTCGCGTGCGTAACCCAAAAAATGTCCGCATTGGCCAAACATCGGGCCAACGTTGCCGACCTGAAAGAACAGCCATTGCAGCACTTCGTAACGGCGGGCGTCGTCCGAGGGCATGAACTGTCCAGACTTTTCCGCCAAATACATCAGGATCGCACCAGACTCGAAAATGGCGTAGGACCCGCCCGGGCCGTCACGATCGACGATGGCTGGAATTTTGTTGTTGGGGCTTATCTTTAAAAAGTCCGGCGCAAATTGCTCGCCCTTCCCCATATCTATGGGATGAACGTCGTAGGCGAGGCCTGTCTCCTCAAGCATGATGGAAGCCTTGTGGACGTTAGGCGTCGGCCAATAGTAAAGGTCGATCATTGCGCTATCGCTTCCGTTTTTGCGCGGCCAATACTTCTTCGACTTTGCGTCGGTGAAACTCCGGAGACATATCGCCGTCGTAGTCCTTGTTGAAGTGCGCGGTCACCGAAGGACGCTCGACGGCTTTGTCGAACCAGCGGGCAAGCGACTGACGGCCTTCGCGCCAATCAAATTTAGGATGCACCGGCAGGTCCTCGGCCCTACTCGCCCACGATGCGCAATAAGTAATGCCCTGTAATATCGCGGTATGACCGATGTCGAAATCATCAAAGCTTGCGGCTTCCAGTTCGAGGGCATCTAGCGACCTTATGATTTTGGGCCATTGCCATTCATAAAGGCTTTGCCGTCGCTCTTCGGCGGCCAACCAAGATTCCATGCTCATGCGAACGCTGGTTTCAAAGATCGCATCGCCCAACGCAAGGCGGCGCAGCGCATCCCAGCGGTTGCTTCCCGTTTCAGGATAAAGCTTTGCCCCCGGGTTAATTGAATCCAAATATTCAACAACGACCTGACTACCATAGAGAACGGTCCCGTCATCGAGCGCAAGCGTTGGCACGGTTCCCAAAGGGGCGATGTCGGCAATCGAATAGGCGTCCCCCACTAGCTCGCGATCAAGGTTGAGAAAGGGAAATGTCGGAACAAATTCTATCTCGTCCCACAAGCCTGTTTCATGGAGAACGACAAGGGACTTGTGCACAAAGCCGTGGAACGGCGAATAGAATAATTTCATCATCATGTCACCCGTAGCGCCTGCAGTGTATAGGACCCTGACTGTTGTTCCGCATCCAGAGGCCGGGGATAAGATAGCCCGGAAAGATAGGCAGTCGAAGATTCATTTGGCCTCTTGCTCGAGATCACCAGGCGGCAATTACAATGGACTTGAGGTGTTCATTTTGCAGCGCTCCTCTAAAGTGGCCTGACATAAAAAATTAAGGGACCTCTGGCGTGGATAAACAAATGAAAATTTTTGCCGGTTTTTGCGCGGCCTGCTTGGTTTGCGCCGTATCGTTTCTTTCTGCGCCAGCATTCTCGGAAGAGGGTGTGCTGCATCGCGCGACCGTTGCCGAGCCCGACACATTGGATCCGCAAAAGACCTTCGGTGCCGGCGCTCTGATCGTTGATTACGATCTGTTCGAAGGTCTTATGACTTTTGATGCCAACGGGGAATTGGAACTTGGCCTCGCCAAATCTCACAATGTCAGTGAAGACGGGCTAACCCATACATTTGTACTTCGCGATGGTCTCAAGTGGTCTGACGGGACACCGTTGGACGCTCGAGACATAGTCTTTTCAATGCGCCGTTTGCAAAACCCGAAAACTGCGGCGATTTATGCGCAGCGCTTTTATATTATCAAGAATGCGCGCGCGGTTAACAAAGGTGATCTGCCAATTGAAGAGCTGAGTGTAGAGGCACTAGACGCTAACACGGTCGCATTTACGCTTGATCGCCCTATGCCCTATTTCCCGAAACTCATGTCGCTCGTTACGGCCATGCCGGTTCCGCGCCATGTGATCGAAGAACATGGTCAGAGGTGGACACGTGCGAAGAATTTGGTTTCCAGCGGCGCCTATCGACTTACCGAACGTGTGTTAAGCACCCATGTCAGCATGGAGCGGAATCCTCACTACTATAAGAGTGACGAAGTTGATATTGAGATCGTTTATATACATTCGCCTGGCGACATGAATGCGAGTGTTCGACGGTTTCGCACTGGTGAGTTCGATGTCATGTTGAATTTTCCGCCGGGGCGGCTTGGATGGCTCCGAGAAAATTTAGGCGACTCGCTACAGATCTCGCCCGGCATGGGAACTTTCGTGCTGGCCTTCAACAATGCGCGTCCTCCTTTCGACGATGTGCGCGTGCGCAAGGCACTTTCGCTGGCCATCGATCGTGACGTTCTCGTAAATCGCGTACTCAATACAGGATTGACTCCGGCATACAGTATTGTACCGCCGACGGTTTCCGACTACGTAGTTCAGGACGACGCCACTATTCAAGCACCGATGGATCAGCGGATTATTGAGGCACGCGCCTTGTTGGCCGACGCAGGCTATGGGCCGGAAAATCCGCTTACGCTTTCGCTTTTGCACTTCGTGCAGGAAGAGCAACAGCAGGTCGGCATTACCGCGCAAGGCATGTGGAGGGAGATCGGAGTTAATACCGAGATTTTGGCCGTTCAGATTGGCGCGTTGTTTCTTCAGCGCAAGAAGGGTGATTTCGATGTGATCTTCACAGCTCTTTACGCTGGCTTTGACGATCCGATTCCGTTTCTCAATCAATATGAAACGAGGAACATTGAAATCGCCTACAATTCTGCTCGCTATTCCAACCCCAAATACGACCAAATAGTCGCGGAGGCGGACAAAATTTTGGACTCGGCCAAACGTCTTGAGATGTTGCAATCGGCCGAACGCGTTATGCTCGCCGACTATCCGGTTGCACCGGTCTTTTATTACCATTACCGCCGTTTGATCAATCCCCGCGTGAAAGGCTGGATCGACAATCCGCTTGGTATCAATCTGTCCCGCCATCTTTGGTTGGAAGATTGAGCGCTCGCTTACCGCCCGCGCAATAATTCCACCAGCTGGAATCATGAGGCTGGTCTGCGATTCATTCTCTTATGCAGTAAGCATTATTTTGGGTGCTGGGAACTTTCGACTATAATCGAACACCCTTGTCTGTTATGGCATTTGACCTCGTATCAATTGGTCGATCAAACGGGATGAAATATCGATGTTCATCAACTTTTGGTACCCCGCGCTTCAAGGCGCTGACTTGAAAGAAGAGCCCGTTCATGTGCGCATGTTGGGGCAAGACTTTGTATTATTTCGCGACTCAGACGGCGCGGCACGCTGCTTAAGTAATGTCTGCGTGCATCGCGGCGGATCGCTGGCACATGGAAAACGCAAGGGCGACTGCGTCGAGTGCCCTTATCATGGCTGGCAATTTAACGGCGAAGGACAATGCACGCGTATTCCTTCGATGGGCCCCGATGTGAAAGTACCTTCACGCGCCAAGATCGATGCCTACCCGGTTCAGGAAAAATATGGATTGGTGTTCGCGTTCCTAGGGGATTTGCCTGAAACCGAAAGACCGCCCTTGATGGAGATTTCCGAGTATGGCGGCGAAGGCTGGACGGCAACGGTGCAGCAATGGGAGTTTAATTTCGACTATAAGCGCTCGATCGAAAACGGCATCGACTCGGCGCACAACGAATTCGTACACCCCACTCACGGATTTTCGGGCAGCTGGGAAGAATATCACATCGAACCATTGAAGCTTGAAGAGAGCGAATGGGGAACGGGCTTTTTCCATACCCGTAAAGCTCCACCATTACCCGATCGAAAAATGCGCGCGGCTTCCGGCCGTACCGAAGACGCCATGATCGAAACCGGGACAGGTCATTATTGTCCGGGGAATATCTGGACCTTCATTCACCCCACCAAAGAAATGTTCATTCATCAATATGGCTATGAGACGCCGATCGATGACAGCCACACACGAGTCTTTCTGGTCAACCTTAGGAATTTCATGATTGAAGAAGAGCACGACGCGCGCATGAAGGAACGCAATCAGTATGTAGCGTTCCAGGATCGCGAGGTCTTAGAGCGCATGCAACCGACCGTCACGCCGCATACCAACATTCACGAAGTATTTGTCGAAGCCGATTCGCCGATTGCTCGCTATCGCGAAAAAATCAAAGAGTGGGAGGCCCGTGGCTGGCGGATCGACAGCGAGCGAGTCGATGTTACAAAAGACAAAGTTGCGTATGCTATTCCCAGTCCCGCCCGCCGCCAGTCGAAAGGTTGGGCCCTTAATCCCGTCCCGCTGATTCCTACTGCCAGGGCCATTGATCAGGCAATGAAGACGGCGGCCGAGTAAGGCGGCGTTCCGCTTTCGTCCCAGGGAGAGGCGAATTTTCATCTCCAAGGGGGTGACCGGCTGTTGCCCCCTTCTTATTGTCTCACTTCTACTTGACGATTAGGAAGTTATCCATGTCTGAAGCAAGTCAAAACGGCCACGATAAAATTAATATGCACACGGACGGTACATACGACACCGTTCCGCTCAAAAAAGACAGCATAAGCATGTGCGTCGTTCAATCTCGAGTTCGTGCCGTCGATATCGACAATCTCGAGGCCACACGCAAAGACAACATGGATCACATGTTGGGTCTTATCGATGCCGCCAATGGTTGGGGCGGACCGAAAGATCTCGTCGTATTTCACGAGTTCCCCATTACAGGCTTTAGCGCGCGCTGGGACAGGAAGGGCCTTCTCAAAGCAGCCATTGAAGTGCCGGGACCCGAAACCGAAGCAATTGCGGCAAAGGCCAAACAATATGGCTGCTATGTCAGTTTTGGTTCCTACTGCAAAGACAAGGATTGGCCCAATCACATTTTGAGTATTACCAGCATCATCGCGCCGTCTGGCGACATCGTCGGGCGTCATTGGAAACTCAGAAACATCAAAGGGCTGTTTGGCGGCGGTTTCGAGGTCTTCACCACCACGGTCTTTGACGTCATGGACGAGTATGTCGAAATGTACGGCTGCGATGAAGTGATCCCCGTCACGCGTACGGATATTGGCAACATATGTACGACGTCAACGCAACTCGAGCCGGAGATCATTCGTGCCTTTGCGCTGAAGGGCGGTGAGATCATGATCCGCACGGCGACGGGCGGTTTTTCGACATTCGATATCCAAGCCCCCGCGCGTTACAATCAAATGTATACGGCGGTCGTCAACAACGCGATCTCTTCGGGCAATCCCGGCTCGTTCGAAGATGTGAGCTCCGGCGGCAGCGCAATTTTTGGTCCTGATGGGAACATGGTGGCGAAAGCCAATACGGCAAACGAAGGCCCGGTGTTAGCGCGCATTCCGATTAAGCAGTTTCGTGCCAACCGGAGTATCCCCAACATTCACATGTCGCTCTATCGCGACTTGTTTATGAATTATGTCGAGCCCTATCCGCCAAACCTATTCTCCGATTATTTGCCCACGGACGGTAGGGATTCTGCGCGCTATCTTGCAGACAAAAGGATTTGGGCAAAACCCGAGGAAATTCTAAGGGACGCCGTGCCGATAAAGGATTAGGTGTTCTCAAGCCGCGAAGAACATCATTTTGACGTGCTGACGGAAACGCCAGCCTTGCTCGTCGCGGCAAGTCGCCAAATACGACGCCAGAGCCGGAATTGCCAACATATCGTTCAAGCTGAGCGTGTCGTCAAAAAGGCAGCGTTGCAAATAACCCTCGACTTCGGGCGATCCGTCTGCGGCTCGGCAATCGTAGACAATGTCGCGGGCTTCTAATTTAACGTTGAGGTTTTCGAGGGCATCGACAATTTGCTCCGCGCTGGTATAGGGCGTACCCGCTCCTTGCTTCACGCTCTCGAGATAGGGCTGGTAAAATTTCAAATAGTGAGCCTTTTCACCAGCATGAGCAATAAAGCCCGCGCCTCCCGGAGCAATGGCGGCGACAAATTTTTCTAACCCGTCTTTGAGTTCGTTCGGCGGCAGTGCATAAAGTGCGTGTGTCGCCCAAATCACGTCATATGGCTGCGCGCACTCCAAATCTTGCAGCCGGCAAAGGTAATCTTGTCCCGCTTGGAACGGCGATTGCAGCACGCCTCTGGCCTCCTCAAGCGCAAATGACGTGGGATCGAGCAAATCGTACTGAACGGGATTGAGCCCGGCAGTTGAAAGGCCGGCATGTTCTTGCAAAGCGCTCGGAAACTTTCCCGATCCACAAGCGACGTCGAGCAATCGTATAGCCCGCTCCCCTGCATGCCGTTCATGGTCTTTCAACCAGGCCGCCCAATCAAACGAGACCGCGAGCTGGCGGTAGTCCTCGACCGCAAGCACGTAAAAGTTTTCCATTTCTTGGCGGCCCTGCTCGCTCCAATGCGCGCAGCTGCGTTCAAACGTATCGACATCCGTTAGCGCCACGTCCGAATTGGCCATGTCACATAGCCCGAACTTGTTTCGCCGGCCAGCAAATGGGATTGACAGGCGATGCCAATCGCGCACCGGGCTGTACACCGGGCGCAAACTTCCGCCAATCGCCGGAAACCATCGTGGGCTGATCGACGAGACGTGCGCCATCTGCAAAGAATGTGTTCGACAATACGATCCGGCTTCGCGCCGTTTTGTTGGCACCGGCTGTATGGAAGCTGAGATTGTGATGAAAACTAATTTCACCTAAGTCGAACGGGCCGTCGTCTGTGACCATTCCATGCTGCTTGAACGCTTCCGAGACCCGCCGGTCATAGCTCGTATCAAACTTATTGAAGGGGATCGACTCGACCAATTTGTAAGCTTCGATCGACTTTGCAAATGCGAGAGGGCCCATTGCCTTTGGAATGGGTTGTACCGGGATCCATACGGTGACGACATCATCCGAAGCAATCGGAAAGTGGTGGTCGTCATAATGCCAAGGTGTTCGTCCACATCCGGGCTCTTTTGACATGATGTTGTCATGGTAAAGACGGACGCTTGGCACGCCGAGCAAATCCGCTGCCAATTTCCCAATGCGCGGGCTCAATACAAATTGGCGCACTAACTCGTTCTCAAGCCAAACCATGTCGAGACTTAGGAATCGATCGCGTACGCCGCCATCCAATTTTTGCGAGATACTTTCGCTCAGCAGACGAAAAAGCTCGCCGCGCAGGTGCAGTAGTGAACCGGGAGACAATACATCTTTGATCTTGATGAAGCCCTCACGGGCAAAAAAGTCGATTTGGCTTTGGCTCAGATCGTAAGGCTCGGACAATTCAACGTTAAGTTCATCCGTCGAAGGTGCTTGAACGCTAGGCAATTCGGGGGGATCTAAAAGCGTGCTGATCGACTCTCGATCATTTTCGGCCAGAGTAACGTACCAATCCCACCATTCTTGATTTCCTTGTTCCCACGCTTGATTGACATCGGCCTGCGCGGCATTTTCGCCGGCCAAAAGCGAAATTTCAGCCGTCATTGTCTCAACGGTCACACAAACTCTCCTGATATGTCTAAGTTTTCAGTCTTGGAAGGAAAGCGATCATTATGTTGTTGTGCGCCAGCACCGAATTTGTTGCGCGGACCGTATCCGATGATCCTGGTCGACTCAAATATCGCACACCGCCAAACCAACTAGCAAACGACTTAAGATGTATACGGCCCAAGATACGAGTTGGATCAGCAGGGGGCCCTTGCTGAAAGGCTTATTTGCATTTGAGAATTGATTGGCGGGGTCGATCAAACACAACATATGGTTGTTGTTTGAAGTTTCAGGGAATGAAAGGTCTATCATTTTCATGTCGGAATCAAACTTTGCAATTGAGCATCGCCAACCCGTTGGCTTGATCGGCTCTTCGAAAGTCATGCCGGGCTCACGGCCCTATGAAACGGCTTACAGCGTAAGCCGCGCCCTGGCGCGAAACGGGCTTACTATTGTTTGCGGTGGCCAATCAGGTGTCATGGAGGCCGCGTGCAAGGGCGCCCGCGACGAAGGCGGGATCGGAATTGCAGTTCTTCCTGTGCTGGAAGTGTCATCCGCAAATGAATTTGCGACACTTGTTCTGCCTACGGATCTTGGGATCGCGCAACATCCTCTTGTAAGCGAGCCTCATGATGTGAGTCGCAACCGGGTGATTGCATCGTCCGCGCTGTGCTTGGTGGCGGTGAGCGGAGGTGTGGGCACGGCCAATGAAATCAAACACGGCCTCGCCTTCGGCAAGGTGATCTTTGGCCTCTGCGACTCGCCTGAGCCCGAAGCTATCCCTGAAGGTTCTACGGGAATTTATTCGCGGGAAACCGACGTTGATGGTGTGGTCAAGAAAGTCCTGGCGCTAACGACCATTTCGGTTTGATGCGGTTGCGGGCGGCCGCAATCCCAGGCAAAGTCACGGCCCAACCGAATTCCTCGCCAACCTCATCGCCTAAATCTCAATAGGTCAGATTACGGAGAAGTTGATGGACGCTCTCATGGCATTCCTGCAATCGGTCAGCAACTTTGTTTGGGGCCCTTACATGCTGGCGCTCCTGCTGGGAACCGGTGTTTTTCTTATGGTTGGTCTTCGTTTCATGCCGATTCGCCGTATTCCTGAGGGATTCCGTCTGGCGTTATCGGGTCGGCATCCTGAATCGGGGGACAAGGGCGACATCACGCCATTTCAAGCGTTGACCACCGCGCTGTCGGCGACGATCGGAACTGGAAACATCGCAGGCGTGGCGACCGCCATATTTCTTGGCGGCCCGGGCGCGATTTTTTGGATGTGGATGACCGCACTTGTCGGCATGGCGACAAAATATGCCGAAGCGGTTTTAGCGCTAAAATATCGTGAGGTCGACGAGAAAGGACGCTTTGTCGGCGGGCCGATGTACTACATCAAAAACGGATTGGGTAAGAATTGGAATTGGCTGGGCGTCTTGTTCGCATTTTTTGCCATGACGGCAGCTTTAGGCATTGGCAATATGGTGCAATCGAATTCGGTCGCAGATGTTTTCCAAGATAATATTGGTATTGAGCCGCTTTATACGGGAATTGGATTGGCGGTCCTCACTTTTGCCGTGATCATCGGCGGCATTAAGTCGATAGCGCGTGTTGCCGAATTCATGGTACCAATCATGGGCGTCATTTATGTTGTCGGTGCACTGACGATCCTGTTAATCAACATTGTTGATGTTCCAGCCGCATTCATGCTGATATTTACCGATGCGTTCACAGGCACCGCGGCGACTGGCGGTTTTGCAGGTGCGGCTGTCATGGCTGCTATTCGTTATGGCGTGGCGCGGGGCGTCTTCTCCAACGAAGCAGGGCTCGGTAGTGCTGCCATCGCGCATGCGGCAGCTCAGGCCCATGATCCGGTGCGCCAAGGCACGATCGCGATGCTTGGCACTTTTATCGATACGATCGTACTCTGCACCATGACGGCCTTGGTCATCATTACCGTCCAAGTTCAAGTCGCAGGCGGTGTAGGTGAAGTGGGCGCTTGGGCCAGCGGCGAAAACGGCGCGGCGCTGTCGGCGCTTGCCTTTGGCAGCGGTTTGCCAGGCGGTGAATGGATCGTCACCTTTGGCCTCGTGTTCTTTGCGTTCACGACGATCATTGCCTGGAGCTATTACGGCGAACGCTCCGCCGAGTTTCTGTTCGGCGTTAAAGTTATATTGCCCTATCGGCTTTTATGGGTCGCTCTTGTTGTGGTCGGTGCTCCCCTTGATCTCAATCTGATTTGGCTGATCGCGGAAATCATGAATGCACTTATGGCTATTCCCAACTTGATCGCCCTTTTGCTTTTGAGTGGAACTGTATTTGCGATGACGCGATCTGTGTTGTCGGGCAAAACGAGCGACGATTTAGTGACTGAGTCCGAATAGCAATTAGCGAGGGGGACATTTGATGCAGAGCCCATTCAAGTTGGGATGGACTTTCGCGTTGGGAGCAGTTTTGGCTGCTTGCAATACGACGCCAGAATCTATATCCGGAACCGACCTCGATGTGCGTGCTCGCGCGATTCACGACGCCGTGCTTACGTTCGATAGTGAAGTCGATATTCCTTTCAATTTTGCGACCGAAGAATTGGATCCCGGTAAACGAACGGAATTGCAAGTTGACCTAGTCAAAATGCGCGAAGGCGGCCTTGACGCCGCAGCCTTTGTCATATGGGTGCGTCAAGAGGTCCGTGCGCCCGAGGCCTATTCGAAAGTTATTGAACTTGGCCGCGTCAAGCTCGACGCCATTCACCGAATGGCCGACGAAATGTATCCCGATGAAATCGGCATTGCTTACAAGGTTGCGGATTTTGAGCGGCTGCGAACAGAGGGAAAGCTTGTGGCGCTGATCGGGATGGTCAATGGTTCTGCGCTCGGTCCCGATTTGAGTTTGCTGCAAGACTATTACGATGAGGGCCTGCGCTACATTTCCTTTACTCATGCGGGCCATAACGATTATGCGGACTCATCCCGGCCGCAGCCGCTGCTCGGTGACGGTGCAACTGAACACGGCGGGTTGTCAGACTTAGGCCGCGATCTCATCGCCGAAATGAATCGCCTTGGCATCATAGTTGACGTATCGCAGGTCACTATGGAAGCGCTTATACAAATGGCATCTGCGTCCAATGCGCCGGTAATCGCCTCGCATTCCTCGATTCATGCGATCGTTCCCAACCCGCGCAACATCACCGACGAAGGATTACTTGCAATCAAAGAGTCAGGCGGCGTCATTCAGATTGTCGCGTTCAGCGGTTACATCATCGACAACTCGGAACTATTGAACGCAGAGCTTGCCGATCTCAATGAGAGGTATGGATTGCAAGCCGGGCAAACCGTACAAGACCTACCGTCGGACCAACAAGAAGCATATGGCGCGGATCAAATTGGCCTGTTTGCCAAAATGCCCGACGCAACCGTTGCCCAATATTTCGATCATATTGACTATGCGGTGGAACTCTTAGGCATCGATCACGTGGGGATCAGTTCGGATTTTGAACATGGCGGTGGCGTGATCGGTTGGATGGATGCAAGCGAGACGTTCAACGTTACCAAGGAGCTCGTGCGGCGGGGCTACTCGCAAGATGATATTGCTAAAATCTGGAGCGGCAACTTCTTGCGGGTTTTGAGAGACGTTGAACAGGTCGCCGCTTCGTCCGAATGAATGTCCAGGCTGCGATAGTGGGTTGCAAGGGGAACCTGTTCGTAGAAAATAGGGGCTCTTGCTATTTGCTACTTGACTTCCACGCTATCTATATTAGAATATTTCTAAACTAGATAAAATCCTCAATTCGCATAAGGCCTTAGCGATATTTTGTATGAGGTAGGGCTGCGTAATTGCCTACCTTGCCGTTTTTCAGAATGAAAACCGTCACAAAGGAGAAAATGATGGGACTCGCGGGAAGCAAAACAGTCGACAATCTCAAAGCAGCGTTTGCTGGAGAAAGCCAGGCCAATCGGCGCTATCTTTATTTCGCTCAAAAAGCCGACGTCGAGGGCTACAACGACGTGGCCACCGTCTTTCGTTCAACGGCGGAAGGTGAGACAGGTCACGCCCACGGCCATTTGGAATATCTTGAAGAAGTAGGCGATCCGGCCACCGGCGAGCCGATTGGCGCTACGCCGGCCAATTTGAAAGCTGCCATCGCGGGCGAAACCCACGAATACACGGACATGTATCCAGGTATGGCGCGCACGGCTCGCGAAGAAGGCTTTGACGAAATTGCCGACTGGTTTGAGACTTTGGCCAAGGCCGAACGCTCTCATGCCGGCCGCTTTCAAAAAGCGCTCGACCATTTGGACGACTAAGTCGTTCAGGCCTCACGAATGACTGCCGGGAATTGCGAACGGTTCCCGGCACTCTCTTCTAAATAGGACAGCCAAGGCCATGCGCGAAGGCAGCCTTGAAGCGCCCGTGCGCCATCCCATTGACTGGCACGATCCTGATTTTGTCGATTCGGAGAAAATCGACGAAGAGCTGCGCCGCGTTTTTGACGTTTGTCATGGTTGTCGCCGCTGCTTTAATTTGTGCGACTCATTCCCGCGGCTGTTCGATTTGATCGACGAGTCGGAAACAATGGAACTCGACTCGGTCGACAGCAAAGATTTCACACCTGTCGTCGAGGCGTGCACGCTGTGCGACATGTGTTTTATGACCAAATGTCCCTATGTGCCGCCCCACGAATTCAATATTGATTTTCCGCATTTGATGTTGCGCGTTCGCCGGGCAGAACGTGCGGCCGGCAAAAAAAGTTTTATCGAAGATCAATTGTCGGAAACGGACCGCAACGGCAAATTAGCGCGACCTGTTGCGGGACTTGCGAATTGGGCGACGAACACAAGCAACAAACTTACGCGGACAATTCTTCAATCGGTCGCAAAAATTCACAAGGACGCCGAACTTCCTAAATACCAAAGCATGACATTGGAGCAGTCGGCGAGTTCACTTACCATACCTGTCAATGAGGCGGCGCCGGCTCACGGCCGCAAAGCCGTGATCTATGCTACTTGCTACGGCAATTACAACAAGACGGAAATCGGTCTTGCGCTTTGCGCCGTCCTTGCAAGAAACGGCGTTGAAACCCACGTTGTGCATCCGTCTTGCTGCGGTATGCCCAAATTGGAAAAGGGCGATCTCGAGGGCGTCGCAGCAAGTGCAAAAGCTGTGACGACAGCCCTCAAGCCGTGGATAGAAAAAGACTACGACGTTATCGCGCTGGTGCCGTCTTGCGCATTGATGTTGAAGTTCGAATGGCCGCTCATCATGCCTGATGATCCTGACGTGAAGCGATTAGCGTCATCAACTTTCGACGCCGCCGAATACATCGTGGAGATTGCAAAAAAAGAGGGTTTAGCCGACGGCCTCCAGCCCCTCGGCGGCGGCATTAACATGCACCTTGCATGTCACGGGCGCGCCCAAAATATAGGTCCTAAGGCGTTGGATCTATTGAAGCTCATTCCCGACGCCGATGTGCATCCCATCGAGCGATGCTCAGGGCACGGCGGCGCGTGGGGTGTGATGAAGAATAATTTCGACGTTGCCTTGAAAGTTGGCAAGCCTGTTGCGCGTGACACCGTCAAAAGCGGCAAACACTATATTGCCAGCGAATGCCCACTTGCGGCCGATCACATACTTCAAGGGATGGCGCGGATTGACGGGGCGAGTGTGCCGGATCGCACCTATCACCCTGTCGAATTATTTGCGATGGCTTATGGTATTGATCTTGACAAGTAAAATCTGATGCCCGTTGAAACCCACTCAATAACGAATGGCGATTTGCTCGCCATCGAAGACTATGCGGCGCGGCGCAGAGATTTGCGGAAGGAAGCGGTAGCCGTAAAACGTCATCGGCGCATGGATGTGGGACCAAACGCTACTTTCTATTTCGAAAACTACGAGACGATGTGGCACCAGATCCACGAAATGCTCTATATCGAAAAGGGCGGCGAGGACCAAATTGCCGACGAATTGGCGGCGTACAATCCGCTGATCCCCAAGGGTAAAGAATTGGTCGCAACGCTAATGTTTGAAGTGGACGACGAGGCCCGCCGCGCGCGCCTATTAGCTCAACTGGGCGGCGTTGAGAACACAATCACCCTTACGATCGGCGGCCACGAGGTTAGAGCGAAACCGGAAGTCGATGTGGAACGCACGACCGATGAAGGCAAAGCGTCTTCGGTCCATTTTCTACACTTTAGTTTCACCGACGAGCAAATTGCGGCGTTCAGAGGTTCGTCGGACCCGGTGGTCTTGGCGATCAACAAGGAAAAGTATCAACACATGGCGGTGATGCCCGACGCGGTGCGCGGTGTGCTGGCCGCAGACTTCGACTAAATGCTCAAATCGAAGACAATGACTTAAGCGTTCGCTTTGAACGATGACTCTAAACAAAAAGGGCGGGACCCGAAGCCCCGCCCTTTCTTTTCTTTTTTCAGACTGTTCTCTAAAATCTAAGGTGAAGCGTGACCATCCATTCGCGCGGCGGCAAAGCCGTTCGAATGTTGGTGAGGCCCGGCACAGAGATGCCTGAGATGAAGTCATTCTCATTCGTCAAATTGCGGCCAGCCGCCACAACGTCCCAACTGTCATCTGCGGCCCCGAAACCAACAAAGCCATTGAGCCGGCCATAACTTTCGATCGGCAAGAGGTTGGACGCTTCAGAGAAGAAGTCATCGCTGTAGTAGTAGTCTAATCCCAACTTGAACTTGAGATCGGTTCCCATTCTGCTGTTGATCGGCACCATGGCGTGCTCGTAGTCGAAGCCGACTTTGAATGTGAATTCCGGCAACTGCGGAAGCTCCGTGGCGCCGAAAAACGCAACCTGACTGCTCGGGTCGATCGTACCGTATTCATTGTCGGCATATCCGAACAAGCCGAACAGGTTCAGACCTTCCAATGGGCTCGCATAGACTTCCAACTCGACGCCCCAGACATCCACTTCACCGATATTTTGTGTCGGAAAGGCGCCACCCGACGGGATGACATTTTGTATGTCTTTATACATGGCATAGAAGCCCGCCAGATTGACGCGCAGCATATTGTCAAACCAATCGGTTTTGATACCGGCTTCCGTGGATAAAACCGTTTGCGGCCTATACGTCTCACTCGCGCACGTCACGTTGGCAAAGCAAAGATTTTGGAATCCTCCCGCTTGGAAACCCGTCGATGCATTGGCATAAAGCAGAATGTCGTCGGTTACTTGGAAATCAATGCCGCCCATGGGTGTCGCCTTGGTGAAGACTTCGCTCAAGGCGACGGATATAGACCCACCAACAGGAATGGGCGGGAGCATCAATTTTGGGTCAAAGGAGCAAGGCAGCAACAGGCCGCCGGGTATCATAAAGGCAGCGCCGGCAATAGCTGATCCCACACCCGTCGTGCAAGTAAGCGTGAAGTCCTTGTCATCCCGGGTCCAGCGCGCACCAGCCGTGAGCGAGAGGCGGTCTGTGAGGTTGTATGTGAACTGACCAAAGATGGCGATACTATCGGTCTTATTCGTCGTGTCTTCGGTCCAAATGGTAGGACCGCCGCCAAACAATTGACCAAAAGTCTGTGAGCCCTTTTCGTGCAAATAGTAGACCCCTAGAAGGTACTCGAGATCGCCATCCAAAATGTCGCCCACAAGTTGAACTTCTTGAGTGAATTGTTCGAAGTCCGAATCGGAGTCGTTGATGGTTCCGGCAACGCCCGGTGCCACGCCGCCTTGGAGGTCGAACGCGAACTTGTCTTGAATGTCGCTGTACGACGTAATTGACCTCAGGGTCGTGTTGCCGTTGATGTCCCAGCTGCCATCGAGGCTGAGGCCCCATTGCTTTGTGGCACCCGAATTATCGAAAGACGTATTTATGTTAAAGAAGCCGCCGGCGGCCGGCATGCTTCCCGGTCCGATGCCGATAAACGGCACGCCATTGTAACCGTCATTAGTGACGTCGACGCCCCATACAGTAAGCACGGCATCTAAGTTGTCGTTTCCATACCAATGGAGTTTACCGCGGCCGACGAAATTATTGAATTTACCTTGGTTGTCGCCGGATCCGACTTGAGTGAAATAACCTTTGTCTCGATCGTGATATGTAATGGCAGCAGATGCCGCGAGATTGCCTTCTTGAATGGGTCCGCCAAGGGCGGCCGTCAATTTAAACGTTTCATAGTTGCCATAGCCAGCTGAGCCGTTGAGATAGAAATCATCGCCCGGCGTGCGGCTGATCACTTTGAGGGCGCCGGCGATGGTGTTACGGCCGTAGAGGGTGCCCTGCGGTCCGCGCAACACCTCGATACGCTCAATATCAGCGAGATCCAAATTCGCGCTCGCGAGCCGGCCGCGGTAGACACCGTCTTCATATATGCCGACGGGCGCTTCGGACGTATTGAGGCCCGGCGATTGAATGCTGGCCCCGCGCATATGCAGCTGTAGTGCTGAGGCGTTTGCGGTCACAGCATTCATCTGAAAGTTGGGAACATTGGTGGCAATATCTTGAAGAATATTGATTTGCCTCTTTTCGATCTGCGGCGCACCAAATGCGCTGACGGCGACCGGGACCGACTGCTGGTCCTCTGCCCGTCTTTGGACAGTAACGATGAGATTATCGACGGCCCAAGATGATGTCGGCAGTGTCGCTGCTGCTAAAGCCGCCGCGCCCATGAGATAGTTGCGAAGTTTCATTGTATTTCCCCCTTAGGAAATAATGACAGTTTGCATTGCTTTTGGTTACAGAGAACGGCAGCTGTCTTGGCCTCACGAAACTATGCGTCGGCCGCTCGTCTTTGCTGCTTGTACTGCACCCGAAGCGGTGAAATCCAATCAACAGCACATATGTTTGTGGTTTTTCACGCAACTGTTGCGCGGGAACAACGAATGGTTAACAGACAACCGACCTGAGGATAAATGGTTAATGCTACGGTCGCTCTCGTTCGATCCTCAGCCGAATTTGCGAACAAAGAGGTCGCCGCGCTCCATGTTCAATTTCAAAGCGTGGACCGCGTGCCGATTGTCGATAATGTTGTGGAAGATTCAGAACGACAGCTCGCAATGCAAGCGGAGAAACGGGCGGACCTATTAGTCTTTACCAAGGCGAAAGGTGATCTCATATGTTCCGTGTGCATTCTAAATAATTCGCTCTATCGTCCAGTAGAGTCCGATAATTGAAATGAGTGCGGAGGCTGGTACGACAATGCCCTTGCGATACCAAGTTTTGTGACGAAACCAGCCGACCGCGAGCAAGGCCATAGTGATGATGGCGAGCTGGCCAAATTCCACACCGACATTAAATGTGATCAGCGCGGTCAAGAACTCGGAGCGCGGCAAGCCGATCTCCGTTAGAACGCCCGCAAAACCTAGTCCGTGGAGCAGGCCGAACATGAAAACGATCACGACACGCCAAGGTCTCAGCTCGCCGATGAGAATGTTCTCGACGCCGACATAGACGATTGAGAGCGCAATCAAAGGTTCGACGATCGAAGAGGGTAAGGAAACCAAACCGTAAATGTTGAGGCCCAGCGTGATGGTATGCGCAATCGTGAACGCGGTAACTTGCCACAAAATGGGAGACAGCCTGAGGCTTAGTAAAAAAATGCCCAGAACAAATAATATATGGTCAAGGCCTAATGGCAATATGTGTCTGAACCCAATCACCACATAATCGCGTGCGACCTCGAGCCGGGATCTTTGTGCGATCGTATCGGCAAGTTCAAACGGCTGACTGGTTTCACCTGCCAACAAGAAAAAGGCCTGCATGTCTTCCGAACCGGCATAGGTCAGGCGCAACACGCTGCTTCCATAGATTTCAGGATAGAGCCAAACAAATTCGCGAGCGCCTGCTGGAGTTTTGCCCTCTAGAATGATGACGGAATCCCTGGCGAGATCCAGATCGCCAACTTCCGGAACATCAATCCGCAAGTAATTCAGATCGGACCGTGCTCCGTCGAAATAAACTTCCAGGGAGTCCGCATATGAAGTTTCAAAAGCCGCAAATTGCTGACGCAGCGCGTCAGGCGTTGATGCGCGCAACATGTTGTAAAGCTCGGCAGATGGCGCGTCATCGGTATCGGCGTGCTGAGGCCCGATGTCCGTGAGCAGCGCTTCGGCGTTAGTATCGATTTCAACTTGAAATGTGCTGTCTGCAGCAAACGTAACTGTGACGACGGCCGGACGAATTGTATGAGCTTGTGCCGCATTCAAAGCGGATAGAAGAATTAGTGCCAGCAGTCCAAAGACAACAATGTGGCGCTTGGCCGAATCTTTCCTGATCTCCAAAAATCGTCTTGACATAATACTCGTGTACCGGCCGCAACTTTTTGTGAAATCGAGGATTGGCTATCTTTTGATTGTATTCAAGTGATAAAGTCTGGCCATGAAAAAGATCTTTGTTCAATTTGCGTTGATCGTCCTAAGCGCAGTCCTGCCTCAATCTGTATCGAGCCATGATTTTTGGATAGAGCCGGATCGTTTTGTTTTAGAAAGCCCGGGCGATGTCAAGTTGACCCTGCGTGAAGGCGTCGACCTCAAAGGAAATTCCCTGCCTTACATCACAGAGTGGTTCGAGGATTTTTCGCAAACAGATGCGTCCGGCCGTTCGAATATTGTCTCGGTCCTTGGTAACAATCCAGCGGCAACTATTTCGTTGAAAGACGGGGTGACGTTGGTGGGCTATCAAAGCCAACGCAGTTTTGTCGACCTTGGGCCGGAGAAGTTCGCCTCTTATTTGCGCGACGAGGGAATGGATTTCGTCTTCGATTTACGCGAAGAGCGGGGCGAGGCCGATCAAAACGCCCTTGAATATTTTGTTCGTTGCGCAAAGTCGTTTCTTTACACCGCCGGCTCCGAAAGCAGCGATACGTTCTCAACCCAGTTGGGCTATACGCTTGAACTCATTCCCGAGTCCGATCCGTATGAAGTGACCGCAGGGGGCGATTTCGCAATTCGCCTGCTCTATTTGGGCGAACCACTTGAGGGCACGCTTGTGCGTGCCTTCACCAAAGACCTTCTGGACGAGCCCATTGATGCACGCACGGATGCTGACGGGCGGGTCGTACTTACTTTGTCGCGACCCGGAGAATGGCTCGTCAAAGCCGTTCACTTGATCCCTATTGAAAACGATCCCAAGGCAAGATGGGAGAGTTTTTGGGCGTCCATAACGTTCGCGCTTGAATAGCCGCGCGCTTTAGGCTCACTCCGCCGCCGGCTCGAAGCTGGGGTCGGACTTAAAGTGTGTTGTTGCGGCCTGTATTTCGTGCAAATCGAAAATTATGGAGTTGGACATGGCGGATCATCAAATCGTTTCTCACGACGACTGGCTGGCGGCTCGCAAAGAACACTTAGCAAAAGAAAAAGAGTTCACGCGATTGCGCGATCAACTAACCCGGCAGCGCCAGCAACTGCCTTGGGAGCGCATTGAAACGAGCTATGTTTTTGACAGCCCGTCGGGAAAAGAATCTCTCGCCGCTCTGTTTGAGGGACGGAGCCAACTACTCATCTACCATTTTATGCTGGGTCCGGGATGGGAAGCGGGCTGCCCGAGTTGTTCTTATTTGGCCGACCACTTTGACCCCGCGATCGTTCATCTGGCACAAAGAGACGTCACGATGATTGCCGTCTCAAAAGCAAAGCTCGACGAGATTGATGCTTTCAAAAAGCGTATGGGTTGGTCCTTCAAATGGAGTTCCTCTTTTGAAAACGACTTCAATCGCGACTTCGACGTATCGTTTACTGAACAAGAGCTACAAAGCGACGTTGCATATAATTACGGCAAGCAGAAGTTTCCAAGCACGGAAGCACCAGGGCGCAGTGTGTTTTACAAAGATGAAGGTGGAGATATTTATCACACCTACTCTAGTTACGGACGCGGCTTGGATATGTTCATTACCGCCTATCATTTTCTCGACACAGTTCCCAAGGGTCGTGATGAAAGCGGATTGGACTTCTCCATGGAATGGATTCGCCACCACGATAAGTATTAGAGTAGTCGGTGCCGCGCATTCATCGCATGATCCGCTTAATTCGGCAGCCTTTATTCCGCTATCGGATTGAATTCGTTCCTATGCCCTTAGGGGCTTTCGAAAATGGCGACGTCATAGACTCCGGTATCATCTCGTAGGGGCTTAATTTCCTTTTGGTATTCCTCGGAATCCCAAAGCTTGTTTGCTGCGGCGAGCGACGGAAACTTCGAAATTACCATCACGCGGCCCTCGAACAACGTACCTTCGCAGTTGTTTACCGGCTCGCCCCGAATGACATACTCACCGCCCAGCTTGGCGGTAAGTTCAGCGGCTCGGTCGGCATATTGTTGAAATTTTTCCGACCAGTCGTCGACCTGAGCAACAGCAACAATGAAGGCGGTCATCGTTTGGATCTCCACTATGATTGACTTTGCGGCAGCTTCTCGATCATGACATATTTGGACACGATGGAGCCTGGGTGCAGGTCCCAAGTAGCTAGAACGACTAAGGAGAGACGTTATGCACACGTATATTGTAAACGTCATAGCAAAGCCCGGTCATGACGAACAAGTCGCCCAATTTTATCAGGACATGGAGCCCCTTTATGAAGGGGCCAAGGGATTTCGCGGCCGAAGAATCTTTCAAGCGAAAACCGGCACCATGGCCGAGGCCGTTTATCGGCACTATTCAGCCGAAGACCTAGCCCAGCATGCCGAACCGCCCCACGAGGATCCCGGAACTCAATTTATTCTCATCGAGGAGTGGGATAGCATTGACGAACGGATACTGTTTTTGAAGGGGTTGGCCAGCGGCCGCAATAGGGATCTTATTCCCCATCTGTTGCCGCAACACAGTCACGAGTTTTACGAGGACATTTCGGTAGGCTGACGTTCAATTCGATGGCGCGCTCTCGGCGTCTTTTGACCACCAAGTGTCGAGCACGCCGCGCTGATATAGCGGTTGCGTATCGGGGTAACCGAATTGGTCCCAATAGGCCATGCGGTAGAAGGAGGAATACCAATGGGGCACCCAGTAATGGCCGACGCGCAGGACGCGATCGAGCGCGCGTGTTGCCGCGGTCAACTCTGCGCGACTCTCTGCTTTGATGGCTTTCTCGATTAGATCGTCGACAACGGGATCGCTTATGCCCGAGAAATTCCAAGCACCCACTTCGTTGGCATAAGTTGAGCCAAAATAATTGCGCAATTCAAAACTCGGCGTATTTTGCTCGGCCGTCCGCATAACAATGATGTCGAAATCAAACTCCTTCTTGCGCCGCTCATATTGCGGTGGATCGACGACTCTCATGTTAGCATCAACACCAATAGACTTTAGATTTTCGACAAAGGGACCGGTGATGCGAAGTATCGACGTATCGTAGTCGAGAAATTCGATTGTAAGTGGCGACCCCGCTTTATCAACCATCATGCCGTCCACGACCTGCCATCCGGCTTCCTGTAGGAGCGACACAGCCATGCGCAAATTAGCGCGATTGCGCCCGTTTCCGTCTGTCGTTGGCGAGACGTAGGCCTCGTCAAAAACTTCCGGTGGCAGGACGTCGCGATGAGGTTCAAGCAATGCCAGCTCATCGGGCTTTGGTTTGCCTTCTGCACTGAGATCCGTTGAATTCGCAAAATGGCTTGTTGTTCTTTGATATTGATCGAACATGATGGTTTTATTCGTCCATTCGAAATCGAACGCATAATCAAGTGCTTTGCGCGTGTGGACATCGGCAAATTTCTTGCGTCGCGTATTTATGTGGTAACCCTGGTCGCCCGACGGATTCGAGTCGCGCAGCAGACGCTTAACGACTCGGCCGTCTAGATGCGCTGGAAAATCATATTCCGTGACCCAAGTCTTAGACGTGAATTCTTCGCGCAAGTCGTACTGGTTTGACTTGAAAGCTTCGAAATCGATATTGCGGTCGCGATAAAATTCAAAACGGATCTTGTCGAAATTCCAGCGCCCTCGATTGACGGGTAAGTCCTTCGCCCAATAGTCAGGGACACGCTCATATTCGATCCAGCGCCCCTGTTTGAATTGGCCAACCCGGTAAGGCCCGCTTCCAAGCGGGCGGTCGAGCGTCGACTTCGAAAAGTCATTTGCAGTGTAGTAAACCTTGGAAAAGATAGGAAACAGCCCGACTTTTGTCGGCAAGTCTCGAGTCAAAACACCCTCTTTGAACGTTACCTTAATTTCATAGTCGCTCAATTGTTCAATGCGCTCGACATCTTTAAGAGGCACGCTTAGCCGAGGATTGCCTTCTTCTTTCAACAGCTCTAAAGAGAATTTCACGTCTTCCGCAGTCAGCGGCGTGCCATCATGAAAGTGGGCCTCCGGCCTCAGGCGGAAGATCACCCAAGAACGATCGGACGGGTACTCGACTTGCCACGCGACCAAGCCGTAAACAGAATCGGGTTCGTCTCCGGCGATCGCCATCAGGGAGTCGAATACAAGACTGCCAACTTCACCGCCGACGTCGCTGTTTTCGAGTAACATGCCTTCAGGATAGTCACCCAACAAAATAAAGGCGTTGAGGCTGTCAAAAGTCTTCGTGTCGCGGACCCCGTTGTGCCTCAATTCCCCGCCTTTTGGCGCGTTGACATTTACATAGTCGAAATGAGGAAAGTCCGCGGGATATTTGAGATCGCCAAACGCCGATAGACCATGGGAAAAAATCGTTTCTGGGTCAGGCTGTGCGCTCGCGGTTTCAATACAAAATATGCATATGGGAATTAGAAACGCGCGAATGATCTGCATGTTTGCAAACATGTTAAAGAGCTCTCATTGATTGGCGCTCAACGGCGCTACAACTTGATCGATTGGCCCGAAAATCGACTGACCTGCATCGTCAAACATTTCAATTTGAACCCGCTCTCCGAACTTCATGAATTCCGTTTTTGGCGCGCCCTGCTCGATTGTTTCGATCATGCGGATTTCGGCGATACAGCATGCACCTTTTGTTTGGTCATCATTGGACACGGTACCCGATCCCATGATCGTGCCGCAGCCAAGCTTGCGCGTCTTTGCGGCGTGTTTCAGCAACATAGGAAAATCAAAAGTGAGGTCGACGCCGGCGTTCGGCCTGCCGAACTTTTTGCCGCTGCGACGAACATGAAGTTCGCGGGCAAGGCGTCGGCCGTTCCAGGCAGACCCAAGTTCGTCGGGCGTGACGACGACCGGCGCCATTGTAGTCGCCGGTTTGGACTGAACAAAGCCGAAGCCTTTGGCGAGTTCTCCTGGAATGAGATTGCGCAATGACACGTCGTTCACCAACGTCACAAGGCGGATAGCGTCAGCGCATGTTTGCTCGTCGGCGCCTGCGGAAATCTCCGACGTGATCACGGCGACTTCCGCCTCAAAGTCGATCCCCCACTCCTCGCTCGCCATGCAAATGGGTTCGCTCGGCGCCATGAAGCAGTCGGACGCGCCCTGATACATGAGAGGGTTGGTTTCGGCATCTGGCGGCATGTCGGCGCCGCGCGCCTTGCGAACCAGCCGAACGTGACTGAGATAGGCGCTCGCATCGGCCCACTGAAAGGCGCGCGGGAGCGGCGCTTCAAGCCTGTCGATGGAGAGAGCAAACGGTGCCTCGCCGGTCATATTCTTAAGGGTTTCGGATGACGACGCGTCGGATAGGTTGTTCAGTTGTCTGTAGACGTTGCGCAAATGCGAAAAGACTTCGTTCCAACGATCGAGCGCGGATTGAAGCGTCGGGGTGATCTGCGCTGCTGCAATAGCGTGATTAAGACTTGAGCTGACAATCAGTAATGCACCGTCTGGCGTCCCGTTCTTTAACGTCGCAAGCTTCATTTTCACTTTCCTTTGCCGTGCATCGCTTCGTAGCCAAAATATACTTTTGTTGTACCCCAGGCATATCGCGCGCGCTACTGTGCTGCTGTTCCAAAATTGTTCTAACTCCGATTAAGACGCGCAGTGAGACAACAATGGCTCGATTTAATGATACATGGTCGATTGTCGTCCATGGCGGTGCCGGCAATGTCCTCGACCGAAAGCTCGCGCATGAGGAGGAATCACGCTTTGCCCTGATTTCTTCAATTGAGACAGCCGGGGAAATTTTGAAGAACGGCGGTACGAGCCTTGATGCCGTCGCAGCGGCCGTCGTGGTTTTAGAAGACGAGCCGACGTTTAACGCCGGAAAGGGTGCCGTGTTTACCGAAGACGGGTGCCACAAACTCGACGCCTCAATCATGAGAGGCGATACCCTCGACGCTGGCGCCGTTGCCGGTTTGACCGCAACCAAGAACCCAATCAATGTTGCACGTGCGGTCATGCAAAAAACAAGTCACGTCCTGCTTCAAGGCGAAGGCGGCGATGTTTTTTCGAAAGCGCAAGGCTTTGAACAAGTCACCCAAGATTATTTTTACACGGAGTATCGCTGGAAGCAGCTGCAAGAAAAGAAGAGGCAACTTGAAGAAGAATACGGCACTGTGGGTGCCGTCGCCTGCGATGTTCACGGCACGGTAGCAGCGGCGACCTCGACAGGGGGACGCAGCGGTCAAATGCTGGGCCGGGTCGGCGATTCGCCCATCATCGGCGCGGGCACCTATGCCAGCAATAAATCCGGCGCAATTTCGGGTACGGGTCAAGGCGAGATGTTCATCCGGCTTGCCATGGCGCGAGATATTTGCGCTTTGGTCGAATATGGCGGCCTTTCACTTGCAAAGGCGATCGACCAAATGATGGCAGCACTTGAAGGTCTCAATGGGCTGGGAGGCGTAATCGCGGTCGCCCCTGACGGCAAAACGGCATGGAAGTTCAATACCAACGTCATGTTTCGCGCCAGCTTTACAAATGCCGGCCATAAAATCGTTGGTATTTACCAAGACGACGAACCGCTTTAAGCGGGTTGTGGCTCAAAAGCGTGCTAGGCGGATAGCAAATGCCTTTATATATGCCTATGAATCTTAAGCGGGCCGACGCCTAAGACAGCTCAAGGATAATCTTTCCGTAGTGAGCGCGCTGGTTCACCATCTCGTGCGCCTCGACAAGTTTTGAGATGGGCAGGACATGGCCGACCACCGGCACAAATGTTTCATCAGCAAGAAGAGGAAGCGCCAGTTCCCGAAACGATTTCATCGTTTCAGGTATGAACAACGGACTGGACGAAATACTCATGGAAAGAAGTTGAAGGTTCCTCGTCCCGATCCCAAGATCAAAACAAATTTGTTTACCCGAAGTGCTGCCATACATGATGACTTTGCCATCCATGGCCATGGAGCCGAGCAATTCTTCAGCGGTTTCCTGCCCGATGGTCATGAGACCGACGTTAACGCCTTGATTGTCGGTTGCAGCCAGAACCCGCTCGGAGACGCGCTCCTGTTTGTAGTTGATCGCGAGATCCACGCCGGCCTCTGATGCCGCTCGAAGCTTTTTGTCGCGGCTTGCGGTTCCCGCCACCCAACAATTTTTCCATTTCGCGATTTTGAGTGCAGCGCTGCCGACGCTGCTTGCCACGGCCTCGATCAGCACTTGTTGACCTTCTTGAATCTTCGCTACGGTTATGAGGGCATGCCATGCGGTCAGCCAGCCGACGGGAATGGCTGCGCCGTCGACAAATGACAAGTTGTCCGGCAAAGGCATGAGATGGACTTCATCGAAGATCACCTTCTCCCCGTGGCAGCCCCGCGCGCGGCCGAAGACGCGGTCGCCAGGCTTGAAAGATGTGACGTCGGGCCCTACGGATTCGACGACGCCCGCGCCTTCCATGCCCATGATGAAGGGAATCTCTTGGCCGCCGTAAGTTCCGGCGCGCATGCGCGTTTCGGCGAAGTTTATGCCGCTTGCTTTAACGTCTACTAGAATTTGCCTCGGACCAGGCACCGGATCGGGAAGCTCTTCCCAATGCATATTTTCCGGTCCACCGAATTCCCGAACGATGTAAGCTTTCATGCGCTTGTTTCTCTTTCGATTATTCTGTCAGAGCCAAAGATCCCCAGGCGATACCATCGGGCGCAGTAAAACAAAGGGACGATTCGCCGAATTCATTTGCCCTGACGTCGGTTACATCCATTGCGCCATGAGTCGAGACTAAGTCTTTAAGCGCTGCGATGTCGCGAACGCGATAAGTGTTGAAACAAAGCCCGCGTGAGCCGGGCCGCGACAACGATCTGCAATCCTGTGCTCCTCCGTGAGGGGCATAGACTTGGATCATGCCGGTCGGACAGCCAGGCGTTGTTAACCGCTCGATGCGGAACATCTGGCCCGGCGCCAAATCGAGCACGTCGATGGTCGAGGGCTTGTCGCCGGCATCTTCGGCCTCGCCGAAGGGCGCCGTCACCAGTCCGAAAACGCGTTTGTAGAATTCAGTAGAAAAGCCCCCCGCGGGCTGCACGATATTGGCGTGAGTGCCTTCGGTATTTTTGAACGGCAGTGCGTCATCGAACGTTCCGAACCCCGGCCGATCAAAACCGCCTCGTTGAATAAAGGCGTGCCGAAAATCGTCGCTCAAGACCACGAGCTCGCGCAGGCCGATAAAAGGCCTATCCAATGCAAACGCGGGCTCCGGCCATTCCAGCGCCGCGCGCACCAATGGCGAGACCCACCAATTTTCGTTGCGGTTGTGCTTGGTGTCGGCAAACGCATCACGCAATTGCAAGATGTCTTTGGTGTAAAGACCCATCCAGCGGCTGCCAACGTCGAGGGGCTTGGCCTGGCCCAGTCCATCGTTCAGTAACTGGTCCCAAAACTGAAGCCGGACATAGCCAGTTTCAAAAGAGCGGCAGCCCGCATGTTCCAACCGGAGTGACGTCAATTGTGACTCCTGACCGTAGAGGGCATTAGAGTCAGAGGGGCCGAGGCTGCCTTCGGCAATGGGATGAAAGCCTAAGTGACTCCAATATTCCAAAACCGGGTCCCGCCTTGCGGCACTCGAGCCGAACACGAATTCGTAAATGCCCGAGACCGGGAGACTTTCGGAGGACATGATTGCGTTGCTCCTTCAATTCCTTTGGGCATTATATAATGTGTGCGTGTGCTACTTCGAAGAGACCTCTTCAACAAACTCAATCCACTCACCGGCGGGCCCGACGGCGATGGCGGCGCGGCGCCCGCCATAGGGTGCGGTCATGATTTCCTTTGGCCTGGCTCTCCATTCAAGATCGATCTGGTCCAATGACTCCACACCAAATGAAACCATGGCAATGCCCGGCGGCAGTTCGCCATCGCGGCGCGGCCGAGCGATGGCTTGTTCAGGATACTTGTCCATCTCGATACTGAATTTGCCTTCGAGCCGCGCCGAGGTAATCGGATAAGTCGTCTCGAGCGGCAGACCATAGGCTTTGGAAATCATAGTGATGGGAAAATCGCCGGAGCTTGCGGTCTCGTTGCTGAGCCGGGCTCCATAGAAATCAATGAGCGCGGTTTCATCGCGCGCACCGATAACGACAATGAAAGGCCGGTCAACGAACGAAGTCGCTTCGCCGAGGAGTGCGGTGCGCTCGCCCGCAATGCGCGTTAGATAAACCATTTCGTCTGCAGGGCCGCGCGCCTGCATCGCGCGCACCATGCCGTCGGTTGTTAGGTCGCGTGGTTGACCCAAGATTTCGAAGGGTGAGTCTACTAGCCGCGCGGCAACCGCGTCGGTGTCTTGAACGAGAAGTTCGACCGCATTCCAGCCTTCGGTTCTGAGCATGGCGTAGCCCTCGACCGGTTCTTGCGCAATAAAGCGCAAGACAATATCGGCGCCGCTTTCGGGTTGCATCACAATGTAGTCGCTTCCCGCCATCGCCGGCGTGTCCCACAGCTCCGCAAGTTCATCGGAAATGCTCGCGCGCTCAATCACCTGATAGCCGAGAAATTGGCGATAGGCCTGTTCGGTGGCGGAAAGATCGGAAACGCAAATTGTGACCGCGACAATGAACTTGAGCATGGCCCGACCCTTTTCCCAAAAAGAAGGGGCGCTGGCCTCTGCCAACGCCCCCACTTGAATTTGACTTGCGCCGACGGCTAGCAGAGCCGCCGACGCAAATGACTTAGAAGTTGAACGAGGCCCTAAAGCCGACTTCACGCTTGTCCGGCGCCGTAAAGGCAACACCTTGCCTCGACACGAACGTACCGTTGGTAAAGCTCGTCGGTACCGCAAAGTCGGACCAGCGGGCGCCCGTGATATAGTTTTCGTAGTTGAACAGATTGTTCACGAAAATTTCTAGACGGACCTGCTCGAGTTCCACGCCAACGCGCAGGTTCGCCAGGAAATAGTCATCAATGAACGCCAGATTGGATTCATCGACAAACGTTTTGCCCAAATAGCTTAGATCAAAGCGGGCAAAGCCATCCATCGTATCCGTCAACGAATGGGTATAGGTCGTTGAGAAGTTGCCGCTCAGGCGAGGCGCGCGGGGCGTCCTGTTGCCCTTCATATTCGAGGTGCCGGCAATGCCCGAAACAAAGTTGAATTCATAGCGGGTATACCGTGTATCGGCAAAAGCGACTTGCACGTCCGCGGTCCAGCCTTCCATGATCTGGCCACCGAGTTCGGCTTCGAAGCCCCACGTTCTGGCATCGCCATCAATGAGAATGTTGCGAGCGTTGAGCAATGGTTCAAGCATCATCGTGACAGGATTGAGGATCATTTTGGGGTCGCCAACCATGATCCCGTCCGCGGGGTCACAACCAGTCACGCCAATGGCGTTGGTGCCGCTGGCGTCGCAGGTCTCGTTGATCCTTGCGGTTGAACGGCCTTTGATACCCGTCCATTCGTTGTAGAAGGCTGAGAGATTGAACTGCGCACGGCCGTCGAGGAACTGTTGCTTCCAGCCGATCTCATAGTTCTTCAGCTTTTCTTCCGGCGTATTGTCAGCCAGACCCGGGAACTGAGCGAGATATTGCGGCCGCTCCATGGCATCGGCACCAACAAACTGGCTGTTGATGTCGCCCGGAACAACGCCAAGTGCATAACTCGCATAGACGGTCGTATCATCGTTTGGAGTCCAACGCAGGATCGTACGAGGCAAGAAGCTCTTGAATTCGGCCTCCAAGGCCCCGGCTCCAAGACCGAGCGCTGACGCGCCGCCTTTGGACAGCTTGTCAACCTGGTAGCGCGCTTCGAACGTCAGCGTCAGCGTATCGAAGATATCGAAGTCAGCACCGCCAAAGACACCGTAGACGGTCGACTCGTCCGATTGATTGAAGTTATTGCCGCCGAAGGTCAAAAGTACCCCCGGTACGCAGGCGAGTACAACCGGCGGAGGCATGGTACCTGTATCGGCGCAATTGCTGGCAAAGTCTCCGCCCGTCAGACCGGCCGTAAACGTCTGCTCATAATAGTTGAAGCCAATGGTCCATCGGAACCGCTGATCTTGAGGAGACGTAACGCGTGCCTCGGCACTGAGGTCCTCGATGGCTTGAGGATCTCGCGACCACGCGTTGTCAAATCCAGTCAGATCAAAGTCCCGGATGAAGTTGGCGCCTTGGTCGTGGTAGCCGAAGATGGCGTCGAAGTTATAGCCGCCATCAGTTTCATAATTAGCGTGGGCACTTAATCGTGTCGTCGTTCTTCTCAGACCGACCTCTTCCAAATCCGGCACACCACCGTCCGGCAATGGACGTGAGAGAAAATCAGCCAACACATTGGCAGGCAATATCGTGTTGCTGTCGATCAGCATCGGACTATAGCCGCTGACTGCCGTTTGAATGCTCGGAACTTCACCGCAGAAATAGTTCACCGGCATAACGGTCTCGCCAGCGTTTGTTGTTAGCGTCAGGCCAGTACACGAATCGTTGAAATCGCCTGACACAAAGCCGGCAGCGGGTGCACCGTCACGGTCTTCAGCGTAGGCGCCACGCAGCCTGAGTGAAAAATTATCGTTGGGCTGAAACAAGACTTTACCATTGACGGACCAGCTCTGTTCGTCGCCTAAACGCCCGCCGTCGGTAGCGGTGTAGTGGCCGCGTTTGTCATAGAACCGGCCGCTGAGACTGGCGGATAATTTGTCTTCGACAATCGGGCCTTCAATGTAAGTCGAAACATCAAAGTTGGCGCGCGTTGTGGCACTGAGATCCCACCGGCCATGGAACGCGCCAAGGTCGGGGTCTTTGGTGATGAAATTCACCGCGCCGCCAAACGTGTTACGGCCGAAATAGGCTGCTGGCCTCCCTGATTGAAGAAGGTAAAACCGGACGAAAGTGTTGCGATATCTTCCAGCCCGGCTATGCCGCCTTCGATAATGTCCCGCGACGAAAAAGCGTTGATGGCGATCGGAACGTCCTGCAGAGATTCCGCCCGTTTCCGCGCGGTGACGACAATCGTGCCGCCGCTTTGCGCGTTGGCAAGCGTTGTGCCGACCACCATCGACGCAAATACGCCCACTGTCGCTAATAGCTTAGAATTAAATGAGAATTTCACTTAGCCATCCCCCTCTTTTGGCTCAAACTCAGCGCTTGCATGTTAATTTTGCTGAACATAGCGTTAGTTAATCTATAAAGTAAACTGCGCTGTATGACGGAAAAACAGCGCCGCGTGATTAGTCCAGATTGAAGAATTTAATCAATCGCTGAGACACGTCTTCCGATGCCTCCTCAGGTAGGAAATGACCGCAATTTAAAACAGCATATTCCGGGGCTTCGACGAACTGCTTCCATAGTTCAAGGCACACGTCGTTGCCAAAATTTCCGATACTTTTATTTCCCCATAGCAGCAGCGTCGGAATGTCAATCTTTCTGCCTGCCGCTCGGTCTTGACGATCATATTCGGGGTCAACGGTTGCGCCGGCCCGATAGTCTTCGCAGCTCGCTTCGATTACGGAGAATTTGTGAAAAGCGGTGCGATAGGCCTCTATAGCTTCAGAATCGAAATGACGCGTGTCGCCGGACGCTTTTCCCAAACAGTACTCGAGCCAGGTGTCCGGATCGGCGGCAATCATCGTCTCGGGAAACGGCGCGCCCTGGGCCAGAAAGCCCCAATGAAACCAAACGGCCGCGAACTGCCCGTCGGCATGCTCCCACATTGATAATGTCGGAATGATATCGAGCAGTGCGAGGCGCTCAGCAGTTTCAGGATGATCCAATGCTAGCCGGTAGGCTACGCGCGCACCGCGATCATGGCCTGCGAGATTGAAACTTTCATGACCCAATTGAGCCATTGCCGCTGAGATCGTCTTAGCCGTTTCGCGCTTTGAGTGATTGAGGTGAGATTCAATGAGCGGCGGTCCCTCGCTTTCGCCATAGCCAGGGAGATCAAAGACGTAGACTGAAAAGTGATTTGCCAATTCAGGCGCCACTTTGTGCCACATAATGTGACTCTGAGGATAGCCATGGAGCAGGACGAGAGGCGGCCCTGAACCGCCCATTCGCATATAAAGTTCTAAGCCATTTGCCTTTACTTTCTTTTCTTGAAAGCCTTCAAACAACTGCTTCTTCCTTTTCGCTATATCGCCAAATCGCCGAGTTGCTAAGCCGCCAACTCTTGCCGCAACTCGCCTGCAGGCACCAATTGAACACTGGTTTCGTCCTATCGCGACGCACTATCGGTCTGCAAATTTGGATAAGGCCCAAGCCTTAAGATGACAGCCGCTGCAAAAGCAATGACTCCGACATTTATATATAGCATCGCGTTGTAACTTCCCCTCATCTCAAACATGAGCCCGAGCGCAAGAGGTGATACGCTAGCACCTATTATAAAGGCGCTATACATGTACCCGTAGATCGTGCCGTATGCGACGAGACCGAAGTGCCGACCAATAAGAAAAGACATGATGTTCGTTTGGGCGCCTATGCCGCTGCCCACTAATACCGCACCCAGAAATACTAAAATGCTGGATTCGCCAAGTGCGAGGAACAACAAACCCGAAGCTCCCAATAGAAAAAATATCATTGCAACATGGGGCGCGAAGAAATAGTCGAGTAGTAAACCAACGCCCGCCCGGCTAAACATGATCAATGTTCCCATGATTGAGGCGGCGAGCGCCGCGCTCGTGACATCGAATTGGCGATCCGTCATAAGCGGGATGAGATGTGCGATAATGCCGTTCAGGCCGAACGAATAAAGAAGAAACGAAATACCGATCATCCAGAACGCACTTTTATGCCACGCGTCACGGAACGCGACGCCGGTCGCCGTAGCCTGTTCGCCGGGCCGCAACTGCTTTTCTTTGCGTTTGCCGTCAGCGTTAAGACCCATCTCTAGCGGTGATTCACGCAAGAGGAAAAATACGGTTGGGAAGCCAACAACTAGCATAACAGAACCCAGTCCAAGATACGCTTCCCGCCAGCCATATTGATCAATGAGCACTTGAGCGAAAATTGGTGTGATAACTGCGCCTAGCCCAATACCGGACATGGTCAGACCGAGCGCCATGCCACGCTTCTCATCGAACCAAGCCGTAATAACACGGGAGAACAGAACGCCGCTCACGCCTGCGGCCATGACGCCGATGAGAAAAAAAACCGAATAGAGATGCCAGATGGAATTCGTGAGATAGTACAAAGACGCAAGAGACATCGAGCCGATGAGCATGGACGGAAACAAAACCTTGCGAACGCCGTAACGGTCGAGCAGCATACCGGCAAGCGGCGTTGCGAGTGCCGTCATGAAATTGGCAACAAAGTAAGCGCCAGAAACCTGAGCCCGATTCCAACCGAACTCTGCACCAAGCGGCTTCATGAAAACGCCAATGGTCATAAAAGCAAAAGGAACGGGGCTAGCGGCCAGTCCAACGACTGCGGCAAAGAGAACCCACCACCCGAAGAACATTTTTGGTGAAGCGTTGTCTTCGCGATGGCTCATAAACGAAAATGCACCTGTTGTTGGGAGAATGAACGTCCGTTACAGAATCACATTGACGTTTGCTGTCGATGCGACAAGAAACAATGCATACTCGATAACTTATAAGGGATTGGAATTGGTTGTAACGGGCTAATCATCTGATTGTTCAACTTTCGAATTGTTAAATGCAACGGGCATCCACAATATGCGCAAATCGGCTACAGGGGCCTTGCAAGTTAGATTTGCACCGTTGGTTACCTGCTTCCAAACGGAAACAGCGATAATTTGTTGACCAGCTAATTCTTTGAAAACATGGCGCACCCGGCAGGAGTCGAACCTGCGACCTCTGCCTTCGGAGGGCAGCGCTCTATCCAGCTGAGCTACGGGTGCATCTTGGAAGAGGACGGGCAACCTATCGCATCGACGGACGGACATCAATTCGGTCAAGGCGGCCGCCGGTTTTCCGTGCGGATGATCGGGCGATAGCTCTTGTCCTGTTCCAGCATTGTGTCAGTCTATAAATGACAATTTTTCGTAGCTCGAACAAGGAAATGGTTGGTGGCAGATCCTCTCAATCACAAATCGCTGCGCGATCGGGTCATCATTATTACCGGCGGCAGCCGCGGACTCGGCTGGGTGATGGGTGAAGCGCTGTTGCGCGCCGGAGCAAAATTGGTCTTGACCGGCTCGCGCCGGACCGAAGACTTGCGGGATGTTGAACGCAGTGCTGCGGAGCTGGGCGGTGCCAGCCGTGTTTTGTGTATTCAGGCAGACGTTATGCGCGAGCGGGACTGCGAGCGGGTGATCAAGGAGACGATCGATCATTTCGGCGGCTTTCAAGTGTTGATCAACAATGCGGGACGAGGTCTGCTGGAGATCAAGCCGGACTTTCCGATTGCGCCGCCAAAATTCTGGGAAATTCCCACCGAAGGATGGCGCACGGTGATCGACATAAACATCAACGGCGTCTTTCAGATGTCAAAAGCCGCCATGCCCCATTTTCTGGAACAGGGTTTCGGCAAGATCATCAACATTTCAACCAGTCTGAACACCATGGTTCGCCAGGGATATTCCCCATACGGACCATCAAAGGCGGCGCTCGAAACGGCGACCATAAACTGGTCCAAAGATTTGGAAGGCACAGGGGTTACTGCCAACGTACTGTTGCCGGGGGGCGCCACCGATACGAAATTCGTGCCGGGCCTTGGCGAACTTGGCACGCGTAGCGGTCCCGGCGGTCGCCTGCTGCATCCCAGTGTCATGGCCGCGCCGGCCCTGTGGCGGTGTTCGGATCTTGCTAATAGCACGACCGGCAAACGCTATATCGGCAAGGATTGGGATCCTGCGTTGCCCATCGGAGAGGCGGAGGCCGCATCTCGCCAGGAAAGTCATGAGTTGCCGGCCATCATGTAGTTCCGGCCTTACTTTGTAGCTAGGGTTTGGTCAGGCGAGGGACTATAACGTTCCGGATTTTGCTTGCCTGGTAACTTTGAACAGGTTGACCGAATTGAATTTGGACATGGCGCAGGAGATGCGACATGACAGATATGAATAGTCCGACCACTTAATCGTTGCGTGCCATTCTACTGGCTGCGGCATTGGCCCTTAGTGTTTCGGCCTGCTCGGAAGATGAAGAAGGAGCAAACGCAATTACGGAGGGGCAATCGGGCGATGGCGAAGCCGCCGCGGAAACGATAGATCTGTCGACGCCCGAGGGCGCGCTGTTGGCTTACCGCAAGATCCAATGTTCGCTGCAAGACGGTAAAGCGATTACCTACTCATGGCGCGGCCGGGCCTATTCCCGCATGCCCGGCGAAGCCGATAGGCTATTGTTTAATGTCGAAGGTATGAACGTGCGCCACTGCGTATCTACGGAGGATCCGGAGAGAGGCAAAGGCTATAGGCTGATCTCGCGGGAAATTCTGCTCTATCTCGATCAGAATACCGGCCTGCCGCTGCGCACTTGGGAAAATCCTTGGACAGGCGAGACGGTAAACGTGTTGCACGTTGCAAATGACCCGGTCAACGGCGAGACCTTTATCAAGGACCGCACCGGCGATGATCTCAAATGGACGGCCCAAAGCTACGGAGACGAATGGTGGAATACAATCACCGTGCCTTTGTTCTATACAAATGTCTTGGCCGGGGACTACCAAAGATATGTTGGCGGCACATATCACGCTACAGAGATGTTTAACTACTTCGGCGGTCTGAGCGATCTTACCGACTTGTCTATAGACACGGCGGACATTTCAGTCGGCTGGGTCAGGCAATCTGACTGGCTGCCGTGGATGGAGATGCGAGGCCGTGTCGGTAATATCTATATGCATACAGCTGGCACCAAACTTGAGAGCTGGGACGACATGCCCGACGTCATGAAGACTGAAATTCGGACTAATTATCCCGACTATGTCGCGCCCCCGCCCCTCGACGACGACCGGCCGAATGAAACGAGCTGGACATATTTCAAAAAGATCATAGATGCGGAAACTGCCGCCGGCAGCGATTAGAGAACCAACTGCAGATCCTTATCCGATCAGCAAGACGACGATCGGTGAGCACGTAATCAAGGCGGAGTTAAGATCTGGGCGTTTCCGCCTCATAGGTGAGTCGCATAAAGATATCTTCGAGATCGGACTCTTCCGTTCTTAAATCGCTGATTTCGACGCCCGCTTCGTTTACTTTGGCGAGTAGTTCGCCGGCGTTGTCGCTGGACGTGTCGTATTGAATGGCGAGTGATCCGTCAGCGCGAATTTGTGCATCGAGACCTAAGAGAGCTTGTGGCACGGACGACAACGGCGATGTCGGCTGAATAATAAGTGTCTTTTCTTTGATGTGATGAAGCAGCTGGGGTGTCGGTTCACAGGCGACACTATCGCCATTGTTTATAATGGCGATAGTGTCGCACAGCGCTTGCGCCTCTTCCAAATAATGTGTCGTTAGAACGACGGTGACACCACGGTCATGCAACTCGTTAATGTAGCCCCACAATTGGCGGCGCAACTTGATGTCGACGCCTGCCGTTGGTTCGTCCAAGATGAGTACGGGTGGATCGTGCACAAGCGCTTTGGCAATGAGCAGCCGGCGCTTCATGCCGCCTGACAATGCTCGGGAATAGGCCTTCGCTTTGTCTTCTAGGCCAACAGCTTTCAAAATTTCCATGGTCCGCCGTTGTGCTTTGGGGACCCCGAATAGACCAGCCTGAATCTCGAGTGCTTCGACAGGCGAGAAAAAAACATCGATAACTAATTCTTGTGGGACGACGCCAATCGATACACGCGCCTGGCGCGGGTTAACGTCTATGTCAAAGCCCCAGGTGCGCACGGTGCCAGACGTCTTGACGACGAGTCCGGCGAGGATGTTGATGAATGTTGATTTGCCGGCGCCGTTCGGTCCTAACAAACCGAATATCGACCCTCGCGGTACTCGGAGATCAAATTTCTTGAGGGCTTCTTTGTCTGGCTCGCCTTTTTGGCCCCTATAGACTTTGCGCAGCTGCCGCGCCTCAATGGCAAAATCGGAAGCATCTGCGCTTGGTGGCTTCGAGTTGGGGTCAGCTTTATTTAACATGGCCTTGCGCTATATCTGGAGCGCGTTGGTGGCGCCGCAGCCGTTAATATGCGAAAAGTGACACAAGTGGTATCTCGCAACCCTTGATTTAATCAACTTGCTTCTGGCTTGCTAGCTTTAATTGATCAGAGGAACGAGCGGTCAATAGGCGGGCAAAGAGGACCATATTGAACGGCATCATCCATCGGAGTGCAGGATTATGACGACCGAGCCCCCAGAAACACTCTATGTCACCGTTCATAGGGTTGCGTGCGACGGCGGCGGAGTTTTAGGTCATCCGCGTGTGTACTTAGAGATGGGCGAAAAGAACAAAGTTGAGTGTCCCTATTGCGATCGGCTCTTCATATTGAAGGAGACCGAATCCAGGATGCCCCTTGCCGGCGGCTCCGATACTAAACGTGCTTCCTAGCCGTTATTTGAGATAACCGATCAAACCGAATAGACGATGACCAAAAAACGCCTCAAAAACGGTGACCACCTCTACCTCGTTGACGGGTCCACTTTTATTTTTCGTGCCTATCACGCACTGCCGCCGCTCACGCGCAAAAGTGACGGCCTGCCGGTAGGGGCCGTCAGCGGTTTCTGCAACATGCTTTATAAGTTGTTGAGTGACACAAAGAAGGGTGATCGGCCGTCCCATCTCGCAGTCATTTTTGATCATTCGGCTCGGACATTCCGCAACGACATTTATGCCGAATACAAAGCGAACCGCCCGCCGCCGCCGGAAGACTTAGTTCCTCAGTTTGCCGTCATCCGCGACGCCGTCCGCGCCTTCAATGTTCCGTGCATTGAGATGGCGAATTTCGAAGCCGACGATCTCATCGCAACCTATGCCCGCGGCGCGTCTGATGACGGCGCTAAAGTGACCATCGTCTCGTCCGACAAGGACCTGATGCAGCTTGTCGATTCTAACGTAGAAATGCTGGATACGATGAAAGACCGGCACATTGGTCCGGCGGAAGTGCAAGAGAAATTCGGCGTCGGTCCTGAAAAAGTAATCGAAGTGCAGGCGCTTGCCGGGGATTCCGTCGACAACGTGCCAGGCGTTCCAGGGATCGGGATCAAGACCGCTGCTGAGCTGATTAATACATACGGCGATTTGGACACGCTGCTGAAACGGGCCGAAGAAATCAAACAGCCCAAGCGTCGTGAACGGCTGATCGAACATGCCGACTTGGCGCGGGTCAGCCGCGAACTCGTAACGCTCAAACAAGACGTGAAAGTCGAAGTTCCCGTAACCGAATTCGGGGTCGCCGAGCCCGAACCCAAAACTCTTTTATCGTTTTTGAGGGAAATGGAGTTCAACACCCTCACCCGACGCGTGGCGTCGGGGTTTGGAATTGACGACCTAGATGCGTTTGCGCTGGCGCCTACAAAGTCCGTCAAGTCACAGTCAAAGTCAGCACCTAAAAAGAAAACGCAAGCGCGCGACTCATCAATTCCGAGTGTTAACGTGCCGGTTGACGTTTCCAAATATCAAACCATCACGACGCTCGACCGTTTAGACGACTGGGTCGCTGAGGCCTATGACGCTGGAATTGTGACAATTGATACCGAAACCAACTCACTTGATCCCATGCAGGCAGTGCTTGTCGGCATCTCGCTATCGGTCGTGCCGGGAGAGGCATGTTATATTCCTCTCGCGCATGGAAGCGGTGGCGGATTGGACTTGGACGCCGACAGCGCGGACTTGCCGGACCAGCTACCTTTGGAAGACGTCGTCAAGCGTCTCAAAGGACTTTGTCAAGATTCTTCTGTGTTAAAGGTCGGCCAAAACATCAAGTTCGATATGGTCGTTTTAGCGCGCCACGGCCTTAACCTTGATCCCGTCGATGACACCATGCTCATGTCATATGCGCTCGACGCCGGGCTCCACAAACATGGCATGGACGAATTGTCCGAGTTAATGCTGGGCCACCAACCTATTCCGTTCAAAGAAGTAGCAGGGACCGGTAAGAACCAAATCACATTCGATCAGGTTCCGATCGATAAAGCCACGCACTATGCCGCTGAGGACGCTGACGTGACGGGACGTCTTCACCGCATTCTGAAGCCGCGGCTCGCTAAGGAACACAGGGCCACCGTCTATGAGACCTTGGAGCGACCTTTGGTGCCAGTCTTAGCTGAAATGGAAACCGCAGGTATCAAGGTCGATCGAGCCGTGCTTGCCCGTCTTTCAAAGGAATTCTCCGAGGGCATGACAAAGCTCGAGAAGAGCGCCCACAAATTGGCCGGCGAGCGATTCAATTTGGGTTCCCCGAAGCAATTGGGCGAAATTCTCTTCGAGAAAATGGGCATCGAAGGCGCAAGGAAAACAAAAACCGGCGCATTTGCAACCGGGGCCGATGTGCTTGAGTCCCTTGCTGCTCAGGGCCACGATTTGCCGCGTAAGGTTTTGGATTGGCGGCAATTGTCGAAGCTCAAAAGTACGTACACGGACGCTCTGACGGAATTCATAAATCCGGAAACAGGCCGTATTCATACGTCTTATTCTTTGGCGGCAACATCAACCGGGCGGCTCTCCTCGAGCGATCCTAATCTGCAAAACATTCCTATTCGAACTGAAGAAGGGCGCCAAATCCGAACAGCGTTTGTGGCTGAGAAAGGCTGCAAGTTGATTAGCGCAGATTACAGTCAGATAGAGCTCAGAATTCTGGCGCACATTGCGGACATCGATGCCTTGAAACAAGCCTTTGCAAATGGCCTCGACATTCACGCTATGACAGCAAGCGAAATTTTCGGCGTGCCGATAAAGGGTATGGATCCGATGGTTCGCCGGCGGGCAAAGGCCATCAACTTTGGAATTATCTACGGCATATCTGCTTTTGGTCTCGGTAATCAACTTTCGATACCGAGGGGTGAAGCGCAAACCTATATAAATTCATACTTTGAGCGCTTTCCCGGAATTCGCGATTACATGGAAGAAACCAAGGCGGCTTGCCGCGAGCACGGCTTTGTCTCGACATTATTTGGACGCCGCATCCACATGCCCGATATAAAGTCTAAAAATCCGGCGCAGCGCCAATTTGTCGAACGCGCTGCCATTAACGCGCCCATTCAGGGCACCGCCGCTGACATCATTCGGCGCGCGATGGTGCGAATTCCGGACGCGCTCAGTAAATCCAAGCTCAAGGCCCGCATGCTCTTGCAAGTCCACGATGAGTTGGTTTTTGAAGCTCCGACTGCTGAGGTCAAAGAAACTTCAAAAGTCGTCGCAGGTATAATGGAAGATGCCGTCCACCCATCGCTAGAGCTAGATGTGTCATTGACCGTAGAAACCGGAAACGGGCCGACTTGGGCGGCCGCGCACTGAGTTTTGCATGGATTTTTACACTTCTTTTACGGAATTCTTACGATCTTTTTACGGAAGTTAATGAATGATTATTAAGCCCCGCTCGATAGCGTCATGCTGGGAGCTGGGAAATGAAAAACACTGTTTTTACGTTTGCCTTTGGGATTGTTGTCTTTGGCATCACCCCCGATAGTGCAATCTCTCCACATCTAGCTTTGGAAAACTGCATCGCCTGCCCGCCGCTGATTGTTCATGCCGTGCCGGCGCCGGACGTCAAGTTTTTTCAGGAAGTTCTGGAAGAGCATCAAAGTGTGGACAAATTGCTGGTTAGTCCGTTTGACTTTCAGTCGAACACGATGGCGCGTAAGCGGGCTAGCTTTGCTGTGAGCATCGATCATGCGTCCTTGATGTTGGGATATGACTGCCGAAGAAACCCGGAGCGCCCTTCACGTCGCGCAGCATCCGAGGGGAGATATAGTCCGGTAGGCGCAAGAAATTCGCGTCGTGCTTTGACAGCTGTAGCTTTGAGCAATGTTCGGAGACGGAATTTTCAAGCACTAAGTAGCACTGAGGGCCAGTGTTGGGCACCGGCACCGTTAGTGGCGGTCAAATCCAACCTCAGCCGGAGCGCCAAGTTGAGCGCCATTCGAACCCATGTTGTTAGACGGCCGACGGGAGGTTTCGATCAAATTTGTCAACACAATCCTGAAGCCATCAAGTGCGCTCTGCGTGACCCTTCAGTAATTACGATCCGTCGGCGCCTAGGGGCAAGGCTCAACCAAGACGGTACAATGCTAGTCGGAGATTTCCGCAGATTTACGGCAGGTGTGCGCGTTATTCGGTCGTTCAACTAGCTCGTAAGTATCAGGCGATTAAGAGTGATCTGGCAGGTTCGATCCCTGCCTCATCCAGCAGTGCGCGCAATAGTTCGAGTTGTTGTCGGGATTCTTGCGAAGAGCGCTCCGTTTGTTGCGTCTTAAGATAGCTATCTAGGAATCCGGGCTGCTGAATATATTTGAGGGCCAAAGCCTTTGCCCTATTCTTGCAATCGCCCTCGGGAAGTACGTCTTTTCCGCACAATTTGAGAAAGGCAATCGCTTTTTCCGATGATGCGATGTCTTTGCGGTCGATTTTTTCAAAAAATGCGGTGTTTACTTCGACTTTAGATGCAATGAGATCGAAAACACCCGCTAATTGTTCTTTGAGCCCGCTTTGTATGCCGGATTCAAACACCGCTTTCTGCATTTCGGCGATGCGTGCAAGCCGTTTGAGGGCGGGGTCCTTGCTCACCAAAAAATGACGTTCGAATTGGTGTGATTGCAAAACCGCTGAGATCGCGCTTACCAAGGTTCTTTTGTTTTCGGGGCCGACAATATTCTTTTCAAGCGCCAGCAATTTTCTGATTTTTTGCTCAGGGTCAGTAATGCCCGCCAAATATTGCTTAATCTGCTCAGTCGAGACGAGGCGCCGGGATCTCAAAGAGAATGAGTGGGTGATGTCTTTCGAAGACAGGCTTGGACCTTGTCCCAATACCAAGCGGTCGGCAAGTTCGCGCATGACCGCAACTTCGTCGTCCATTGACTCGGGGCTGAAGCGCTTCGTGCTTCGAATTTCGTCCAATATTCTTTGGCACAGAGCGACTTTGGATTTCGGTAGCGAGTCAGCCTTAATGTGTTTGCTTAACAGATCGAGGCCTTTGGGCACATTTTTATCGGAAGATTTGTGAAGTCGTCCGAGAAGTACCTCGGACATCACAATCAATGTTGCGCCGAGATCAGCCTCTTCTGCAATGTGCGCCTCCGTAATGTCGGGGCTCTTGAAGATATCCGATACGAAGAAATCAATCGCGCCAAGGCAAAGTCGCGCGGCTTGGTCATCCCCGGAAACACCTTCGATAAGCTCCAGTAACAGAGATAGCTTTTCTTCCACCGAGGCGCTGTTGGCGATATGGGCGGCAATCGCGCCGCTCAATATATAGATCGCCCGGGTGCTCTTGCTTAGCTTTTTTGCCGCTCCGAGAAACGAGGACGGGTCAATTTTTGGAAATAGTCCATTTCTTGAGTCTTCGTAGACTTGGTCGAGGGCTGTTTGAATGAGGTCGTTCAGCCTGCGTATAATATTGTGAACAGGGTCGTTGCTGTTACCGCTGCGCGCGATCGCATATTTTTGAATTGCGTGCTGCAGTTCTGTTCCGGTCGCTTCCAATTTCTCCAAAAGATCCGCCCGATGCATCAATTCGGAAACCGTCACTTGCCATCGTTTCAGCAATCTATTTAGGAGGCGCGCAATCGTTTCTCTGGTATGGTAGGAATACAGATCATCAGAGATCATGCACGGTAAGAAAATTTCTGAATCGTTCTTGTTTTTCTTCTCCTTGCCCCTTTTTCCTCTCTCGAAAATCTTGACGCTCAAAAAATTGCCATCGTCCGACTGGTAAGTTTCCTTTATGACTCTCACGCCAAAAGTTGGATTTTGGAAAACTAGTTCCTGCGCAATCTTGAGTGCGAAGTCTCTGCGTTCTTGGACATCCATAAGACTCCATGATGCGTTTGCGCCTTTCCGTACAAATATTTCATAATGAATTTCGGAGGACATGATGGTGCGACGCACGTTAAGTAGTTTAGGTCAGTAAGAAACTTAAAAGTGTTTTGTTAAGAGACGATAAAGTTAACGAAACAATAAGTGCATTAGAGCAAGATCTGCTCGGTCAAAGATTTCGAATGAGCACTACTGCGTCATGTTCATGAAACTCGCTAATTGACGAACTGTTGTCGCGAGCGAAATTTGGCTTGTCGGGATTTTTTGATTCCGAATTTTGCGACGGTAAGTGAGATCGAAGCGGCCCGGAAAATTTGCCGATCTGCACGGACTTTACCCAAAATTGCCGCAGAATAGTCGCAATGTTGGTGCAAATACGGCCCGGCCGCGCATGACAGGTAGTGTTTGAAGCTTGCATTTGTGCGCGGATTGGCTAACAGGGGTGCTGTGGTAAACTAAATAGCAAGATGAAGCGTGGCCCGCACATTTGCGGACAAAGGAAGGATGCGCGACTTCTATGGCAACTATCGCTCTAGTCGATGATGATCAGAATATTCTCACCTCGGTGAGTATTTTGCTCGAGAATGAAGGCTACAATTTGCGGACGTATACGGATGGTGCATCCGCGCTGACGGCGCTTACGGCCGATCTGCCCGACCTGGTTATATTGGACATTAAGATGCCGCGCATGGATGGCATGGAAGTGTTGCGGCGCCTAAGACAGAAAACGAGTCTGCCAGTCATATTCTTGACGTCGAAAGACGAAGAGATTGACGAAGTACTCGGGCTTCATATGGGGGCCGATGATTTTGTTCGCAAACCCTTCTCTCAGCGATTGCTGCTTGAGCGCGTCCGCGCGGTGCTGCGTCGCGCCGAACCCATCAAGCCCGGAGAGTCTTCGGAAGAAAACAGCGAATCCATGGTGCGCGGTAAGCTCGTGCTCGATCCGATGCGCCACGCTTGCACATGGGACGGAGAGCCGGTGACGCTCACCGTCACCGAATTCCTGATCCTTCAGGCCCTTGCTCAGAGGCCGGGCTATGTCAAAAGCAGGGATCACTTGATGGATGCGGCATACGATGACCAAATCTATGTCGATGACCGCACGATCGATAGTCATATCAAGCGGCTGCGCAAAAAGTTCAAAATGGTAGACGATGACTATGACGCCATCGAGACCTTATATGGGGTAGGATATCGCTATCGTGAATCGTAGCGGCCCGGAGAACGAGGGTGACAAGCGTCGATCGTAAAGAGGAGTCTTTTGCTGCTGACCGCTCTGCCGATAGTTCGACGGACGCCTCCAAGTCCATCACGTCGGGAGTAGTCGAGTATTTGGAGGAGTGGGTGCGCCGCGCGCGTGAGCGCGTTGATCGCGCCGCTCTGGAGCAAGAAGTCGAGGCGACAACCAGGAAGCGCGCCAAGACCCGCGGTCCCTCAGTCCTGACCCGCCGGATTGTTGTCATCAATCTGACCGGGTTGATTGTGCTGATCGCCGGCGTTCTCTATCTCAACCAGCGTAGCGAAAATCTGATCGCAGCCCACCGTCAATCGCTGGAAGCTCAGACGTCGACCATTGCCGGCGTCCTTGCTGAAACTGCGGTGAGCGAAAAAGGTGAAGAGGCGCTTCTCGATCGGGAGCTGGTTGTGCCGATCCTGCGACGCCTCATCGACCCCGATCGCAATCGTGCACTGCTTTACAATAGCGAAGGCGTGCTGATCGCCGATTCCAATCTAATCAACGACATTATTTTGCGTCGATCCCTTGCTCCTCCTGGGGAGGAGAAGGAAACTTGGAATCCCTTTAGCTCCGTCTACAACGCCTTTGCGGACTTTCTGGCAAGCAACTATTACTATCCAAGCGCTGGGAGTGGCCGTGTCGGCGGCATCCGCGTTGCCGTGGATGCCGGCCTTAAAGGCGAACGCTATTCGTCGGTGCGCAGGAACAACGAAGGTCAATTGATCGTCAGCTTTGCGCTGCCGGTTCAACCCTTGCAAAAGGTCTTGGGCGTGCTTTTGCTGGAGGTGTCGGACATTGATGCGGCGGTTCGAGCCGAACGCCGGAATATTTTGCGCGTTGTGGCGGTCGCATTGGCGGTCTCCTTTATCCTGTCGATTTACTTGGCACAAGCTATTGCGCGACCGATCCGGCGCTTGGCGGTGGCAGCTGACATCGTCAGGCTCGGTCAATCGGGACGCAAAGAAATACCCGATTTCACCAAGCGAAAAGACGAAATTGGCGATCTTTCGGACTCAATGCGCGCGATGACAAACGCGCTCTACGACCGCATAGACGCCATTGAGAGTTTTGCCGCCGACGTCGCTCATGAGATTAAGAATCCACTGACCTCGATGCGGAGCGCCGTAGCGACTATTGAATTAGCAAAGTCTGATGACCAGCGAACGCGCCTGCTGAATGTCATTCAGCATGACGTGATGCGGATTGACCGTCTTGTAAGTGACATTTCCAATGCGTCGCGATTGGACGCAGAACTTGCGCGTCGCGAGGCAAGTTCAGTCGATATCGGTGTTTTGCTACGCACACTTGTTGATGTGGATGAGACGACGCGAAAGGACGGTGATCCGGTACTTATGCTGGATATCATCGAGCGTCCTAATAGCCGTAATCAACTTCTTATCTCGGGCCTCGAAGGCAGCCTCGGCCAGGTCTTTCAGAACTTGATCGACAACGCTAAATCGTTTAGCCCGCAGGGTGGAAAAATTAGGATCTCCGCGCGCTCAGGACGCTCTAAAGGAAAATCTTTTGTCGTTGCGGTGGTCGAGGATCAAGGTCCCGGCATACCGGAAGAAAATCTAGAAAGCATTTTTGAGCGCTTTTACACCGAGCGACTCGATAGGTCGGACTTCGGAAATCACTCTGGATTGGGCTTAAGTATTGCCAAGCAGATTGTCGAAGCTCACGGCGGTACGATCAGTGCAGAGAATATCAACCGCCAGACGGAAGACGGAATGCAGCGCGGAAAGGTGTTGGGCGCGCGGTTCATTGTAACGTTCCCAGCCGATGAGTCCCGTTAGAGATGACGGATCCGCTATTGCATGCCACTTGCGTCGCACTTAAGGCATTGACAGATCAGTGGTCGGGAGTTCTGTTGCAAGGCCCGTCGGGTTGCGGAAAGTCAGACTTGGCGCTTCGTCTTATTTATGATTTGGGTCCGGAGCGCGCGCGCCTGGTTGCCGATGACTATGTCAGTGTCCGGCGTTCGGGTAATGCGGTGGATGCAGTCGCCCCCTCAGCAATGTTAGGTAAAATAGAAGTGCGCGGAGTTGGGATAATCGAACTGCCGGCATTTGAGCGCATCGGCGTTAGTGTTGCATTCGACTTAGTCGAGGCGGCGGAAGTTCCCCGTTTGCCGGAACCGCGCTGGCTAGAAATAGACTTTGAATCGGGAATGGCGGAGATACCGCTCTTTGCGCTTGCGCCGTTTGAGTCGTCCGCAGTTGCCAAAGTCGCCATGATTCATAATGAACAATCGCGCAATGCGCATGAAAAGAGACGACCGGCGTGACTGAAATACCGGCCATAGAAGTTCTGCGTTGCGTCCCGGTCACGGGCCATGAGATAAAGTTCGCTATGTTGACCAGATGCCACGGAATGCCTAAGACGGATAGGATTCCTTTATGATTGGCCTTGTTCTTGTTACGCATGGACGGTTGGCCGAAGAATTTGTATCGGCGGCCGAACATGTAGTTGGGCCACAGGAAAATTTGCGCGCCATCTGTATCGGTCCTGATGACGATATGGAAAAGCGCCGCGAAGACATTGTGCAAGGCGTGAAGGCCGTAGACACGGGAGATGGCGTGATCGTGCTCACGGACATGTTCGGCGGTACGCCGTCCAATTTGTCCATTTCAATTTTGGATAAGGGCAAAGTTGAAGTCATCGCGGGCATAAATTTGCCCATGCTCATTCGTCTGGCAAGTGTTCGAGATGGTAGTTCGCTTGCTGACGCCGTTGAACAAGCTCAAGAAGCGGGGCGTAAATATATCAGCATTGCGTCTCATGTATTGGCAGGAGACGGTAAGTAATGCGGGCCGGTGTTTTCTTTGCGGGTCTCGAAGAAAAGAATGGGTTGGTCTGACTTGTGTCTGATGCCGCGTCCTTCTCGCGAACGCTGACGATTCACAATCCAAAAGGTTTACACGCGCGCGCGTCCGCGCGATTCGTTGCCTGCGCTGCACAATTCAAAGCTCAAATTATGGTCTCGCGAGAAGGCAACATGGTCGAAGGCACGTCCATTATGGGGCTCCTAATGCTCGGAGCGAGTTTTGGAACGGAGATCGAAATTCAAACTAGCGGTCCGGAAGCCGCCGAAGCTCTCGAGGCGCTGACGAACTTGGTGCGGGACAATTTCCTCGATGCCTGAGCGGGCTCTTCGCTGCCGTGATTCGGAGGATTATCGCGGACGGGCAAAATCAAAAGCCATTGTATTAATTGGTTTTTTCTGCCGGGATCTTTAGATATAAAGATTTCTTTATATAGTGCTTGTGCCCGCTGGAGGCCACTGTTATATAAGCGCCCTTAGGAGCCATCGGCGCTGCCCGCCATGGTGCTTTTTTATTTGTGCAAAGGAGCGTTTGCTCATGACCGCCGCCGCGCCTGATCAGCAAGACTTCAAAGTTGCCGACCTCTCCCTCGCCGATTGGGGCCGCAAAGAAATCGCTATTGCGGAAACCGAAATGCCGGGGTTGATGGCATTGCGCCATGAATATGGCTCCAAGCAGCCCCTCAAAGGAGCACGGATCACCGGTTGCCTTCATATGACCATTCAAACTGCCGTGCTGATCGAAACCCTGGCTCACTTAGGCGCCGAAATCAGATGGTCGTCCTGCAACATCTTTTCGACGCAGGATCATGCCGCTTCTGCCATTGCCGCTACTGGCATTCCGGTATTTGCTTGGAAGGGCGAAACCGAAGAGGAATATTGGTGGTGCGTTGAGCAAACAATTGAAGGGCCCGGCAGATGGCATCCGAATTTGCTGCTCGATGACGGCGGCGATCTCACGCAACTAATGCACGAAAAATATCCGAACCTGCTTGATGACGTTGTGGGACTGTCGGAGGAAACGACAACGGGCGTCGTACGACTTTACGATATGGCCAAAGCGGGCACGCTTGGTGTTCCTGCGATCAATGTGAATGACTCGGTCACGAAATCAAAATTCGACAACCTTTACGGCTGTCGCGAGAGTCTTGTTGACGGCATCAAGCGCGCTACTGACGTTATGGTCGCTGGCAAAATCGCCGTCGTCTGCGGCTTTGGCGATGTCGGCAAGGGTTCGGCGCAATCGCTGCGCAGCCAAGGAGCGCGCGTCAAGGTCACTGAGATCGATCCCATTTGTGCACTTCAGGCCTCAATGCAAGGGTTTGAAGTCACCACGATGGAAGAGGCATCATCGGAAGGCGATATTTTCGTCACCGCCACTGGCAACAAAGATGTCATTACGATCGATCATATGCGCGACATGAAAGACCGCGCGATCGTCTGTAACATTGGCCACTTCGATTCCGAGGTGCAGGTCAACGCGTTGCGCAATATGAAATGGCACAATGTTAAGCCGCAAGTTGACGAAGTTGAGTTCGCGGACGGCAAGCGGATCATTTTGTTGGCCGAGGGCCGCTTGGTTAATTTAGGCTGCGCGACGGGCCATCCGAGTTTCGTCATGAGCGCGTCGTTCACCAACCAAGTTTTGGCTCAGATCGAGCTCTGGCAGAACCATTCCTCATACGCCAAGCAAGTCTATGTTCTGCCTAAACATTTGGATGAAAAAGTCGCACGCCTTCATTTGGGCCGACTTGGAGCCAAGCTCACTGAGCTCACGACCGACCAATCCGACTATCTAGGTATTCCCCAAGAAGGGCCCTTCAAACCGGAACATTATCGGTACTAGCTCATTTCCTTGTGATGAGCAGTTAAACCGCCAAGAGACCGGTTGACATGAGGCGGGATTCTGGGCTTCGTTAGGGGTCTAAGGGGCCGAGAAATGCGGCGTTTCGAAGCGGGCGGTAGTGCTTCGACGGTTTCCTTTGATTGTTGACCTCTTCAAGTGGCTTCCAGGCCGGGGAGCTGCTTGAAATGGAGCGCCAACATGCGTTCAGACCGGGACATCCACGATCAGAGTGAGGCGCGGGCCTACAGGTGCGACCGCTTGCGGACCAGGTCTCAGGGCCGCCGCTCATTTCAAATTCTGTTTTTTGCCCTCGGCATTATCTGTGCTGGGGCCGGATCAAGTCTGGCTCAAGTCGACGAACAAACAGACGACCCGCCGTGGGAAGCGGCGCCCGACGCGGACGCCGTGATCGACAGTCTCCGAGGCTCGACCAGCGAGACCAGCGAGACAGGAGAGACCACCGAAAACACGGGTCCTGCGTGGTGGGAACTTTCAATCGAAAGTGAAGACGCCGAGCAAGAATTTGATGCTACTAGTCAGCCCACCGGGTCGATCGACGAAGCTGAGACTGAGGCGGCGACTGACGAGGCTGACGGACTTGAGGTTCTGGCGCCAATCGAAGAGTCGGTTGATATAGAGCAAACCGACGGTCTGGAGGCAGCAGGTGATCTTGAACTGGACTCTGATGTGTTTGGGTCGAGCGTTGAATCTGAAGCGTTAGCAACGGACGTCGAAGACAGCACAGAGCCAGTCGTTCCGGCGCCCGCGGAGGTCCTTGGTAACGGCTCTTTGTTTTCTGATGATGAAGAGGTTGCAACCGACGACGAAGCTGACGAATTTGGCGGCCAGGACTCGGCGCAAGACCAAGTGGCAGGTAGCGCAATCGCGGATGAGAGTTCGCCGTTTGCTCTGTTTAGTCTTCTCACGACGCTTGGCGCCGTCTCCCTAGCAATTGCGATGGCGCTTTTGGCGGCACGCATGAGCCGATCCTTGCGTGCGACAGCGGGGCAATGGCGATCGCGGTTCGCCGTCCTTGAGTCAAAGCTTGATCGCGCGGAAACTATTTTCAATGCCCAACCCGATCTTGTGATCGTTTGGGATGAGGATTCTGACGTCCCCGCCGAAGGCTGGGGCCGTCCGAAAGTGTTGGGCAACCCCACGACCCTTGCAACCTTACTGACCTATGCGGAAGGATCTGCAGGCTCGACTCCGGTCGAGAATATTCTATCGGGTCTTGCCACCCAGGCCGTCGAACCCGGCGACTCAGTGTCATCGTTTTTGCCGGACGACGAAACCGTACAAAGTGCTGCGCCCAACTTAATTGAGGCCATTCAAAATCTTCGTTGGAATGGCAACGGCTTCTCTCTCATCGTCAAAGGCTTTAACGGCCGTGAAATAGAAGTTGAGGGCCGACCGGCGGGCGCTCAGGCGGTCATCTGGCTGACTGACATTACATCGAAGACCCGAAGCGTCGGCGGCCTTAGGGAGAAGCTTGCTCAGCTCAGTGATGAAAGTTCACAGCTCAGAACGTTCTTGGATGCAGCCCCCTTCCCCGTATGGCGGCGCAATCATGAAAAGAAATTGAGCTAGGTCAACAACGCCTATTCCAACGCTGTCGACTTGGGGAGCCCCACCGAAGCGGTTGCACTTGCGGCTAAGCTGGATTCAGGCACCAAGGCGCTCACCGACCGGGTCGGGCAATCGGGCGAAACGCAGAAAGAAAAGCATTACATCGTTGTCAACGGCCAGCGACGCGCATTTGAAATTATCGAAATGCCACATGACAACGGCTATGTCGGCATGGCGCTCGATGTTACCGGCAAGGACGCTGCGGAAAAAGAACTCCAGCGCCACATTGATGCTCAAGCCCAAACACTAGACAAGTTGGCGACCGCTGTATCGATTTTCGGGCCCGACAAGAAAATTCAATTTTACAATCAGGCTTATGCGCGCCTGTGGAATTTTGACTCGGCCTGGCTGGATACACAGCCTAGTCATGGCGAGATTCTAGACCGGCTCCGTGAAAACAGATTGATTCCCGAGCAAGCCGATTTCAAAGCTTGGAAGAAAAAAATTCTGGCCCTCTATACCAAAGTAACCGAGGAGCCCGACGAGATTTGGCACCTGCCGGATTCGCGTCATTTGCGCGTTGCGTGCCAGCCTCATCCTATGGGCGGCTTGCTCTTTCTGTATGAAGATGTCACCGATCGTTTCCGTCTAGAGTCGTCACTCAACACACTGACGAAAGTGCAGCGCGCAACGCTAGATAATTTGAGCGAAGGCGTTGCTGTCTTTGGTAGTGACGGAAAACTTGAACTTCACAACAAGTCGTTTAATGATATTTGGCGCTTGGAGGAGGATAAACTCGAGGAGCAGCCTCACTTTACCGCCGTCGTGGAATGGTGCCGGCCTTTATTTGACGATGACCAAGAGTGGCGCCGCATGGCCGAGCGCATAACATCGTTTAGCGAGCAGCGTCACAGATTGACGGGCCGGTTGGAACGTCGTGACAGCACGCAAATCGAGTACGCTATTTTGCCCTTGCCCAACGGAGCGACACTCTTGACGTTTCTAGACGTCACGGACACCACGCGCATTACCCAAGCGCTGCGCGATCGCAACGAAGCCTTGGAAGCGGCGGATCGTTTGAAGTCTGAATTCATTTCTCACGTATCATATCAGTTGCGCACACCGCTTACGACGGTCAAAGGCTTTTCCGAAATGTTGCAAAAGGAAATGGTCGGAGACCTCAACGAACAACAGCACGAATACTCAAATGCGATTTTAGAAGCATCGAACCAACTCATGGTCTTGATGGATGACATTTTGGATCTCGCGCGTATCGAAGCGGGCGTCATGTCTCTTGAATTGTCGACAACGAATTTGCATGCGACCCTTTCGAACACGCGTGAGTTGGCGTTAGGCCGCGCGGTCGACGCTAACATCACGATTAAGCTCGAAGTGGACTCAAAGATCGGATCCATCAAGGTCGACGAACGAAGACTTCGCCAAATCGTTTTCAACCTTTTGTCGAACGCGATTTCATTCACGGGCGCCGGAGGCGTCGTGACGCTAGGTGCGGAGCGGTCCGATAGCGATGTTTGTATCTGGGTCAGCGACACGGGCATGGGTATTGCGCCTGAGGATCAGCCCTCGGTGTTCGACCGCTTTGAAAGCCGGGGAACGGCAGGCAGGCGGCGTGGACCGGGTTTAGGTCTTGCACTGGTGCGAAGTTTTGTGGAATTGCATGGCGGCTGGGTCGCCCTTGAATCGACTCCCAAGGTCGGAACGAAAGTGTCGTTCCACTTGCCGGCGCCGGTAAAACGCGCACGCGCTAAACGCGCTCGCAAGAAAAAAGCAGCTGCCGAGTAAGTTGCTCAGCGCGCCGCTCTAACGCGAGATTCTCGTTTCACGCATTAATTAATATTGCGACTCGGGCGTGCGCACGATAAGTCCGTCCAAATCGCCGGTCACCGGGATTTGGCATGATAACCGGCTGTTGTCTTCAACGTTATCGGCAAAGTCGAGCATGCTGAGCTCCATTTCCGTCGCCGCTTCCAGTTTTTCTTGCCAAGCGTTGTCTATATAAACGTGGCACGTGGCACATGCGCATGCGCCGCCGCAATCAGCATCAATTCCTGGAATCATATTCTTCATCGCGCCTTCCATGACGCTCAGGCCCTTGGCCACTTCAACGACATGCTCGCTGCCGTCAAATTCGATATAGGTAATTTTCGCCATTCGTGTGTCCTGTTTGGGCCTAAAGCGTTTTCAGGAAAAGTGGGTCCGGTTTTCCATCCGAAAACGCGACCATATAAAAAATCTAGAACAGGTCCATAATTCAATGAATCTTGGACTTGCTCTAGGTCATCTCTTTCATGGGAATAGTCGTGTCTGCCAATCGATCCGGGGCAATTTTCGCCTTTTGAGCAATCAATTTCCGTGACGCCATGTATTCCTGCGCTGCATTGATTGCATCGACCGCAATCAGCACGCCATCCCTCAAATAAAAGGCGGCGAACTTTCGCTTTGCCGAATCGCCGCGAAGGACAACCTCGTCGTGACCTTGGCTTAGTCCCGCAATTTGGAATTTGACATTGTATTGGTCGGACCAAAACCAAGGTACTTGTGCGTATTCTTTCGGAGTCCCGCAGAGGGAAGCTGCTGCCGTCTTCGCTTGCTCCAACGCATTGTGCACGGACTCTAACCGAAGCCGGGTCCCTAACAAGGCATTGGGATGATTGGTGCAGTCGCCTGCGGCAAGAATGTCTTGTTCACTTGTTTGGCACAACTCGTCAACGAAAATACCGTTATCTACTGTCAGGCCGGCGCTTTCGGCCAACTCTTGATTGGGAAGGATGCCCACACCGATTACGGCAACATCGGCATCGTAGTGAGTGCCGTCGGAGCAAATGACACGCTTGAGTTTGCCGCGCCCTTCAAAGCCGGACACCATTTTGCCCGTTTCTATTTTTACGCCTTCTTGCTTGTGCATCTGCAGAAAAAACTCGGCGATCTCATCACCTACCACCCGTGGCATCAAGCGGTTTGCCGCTTCGAGTACGGTTACGTCGAGTCCACTTTTGACGGCGACCGCAGCCACCTCGAGTCCAATATACCCGCCGCCCACAACCACAAGTTTGGCTTTAGGCGCAAAATGTTCGCGGATCCCTTCAACGTCATCTATGCTGCGAAGATAAAATACGCCTGGAAGGTCTGTGCCGGGCGCGTCGAGTTCGCGCACGCGTGATCCCGTCATCAGCAGGAGTTTGTCGTAGCGAACTTCGCGCCCGTCATGCAATTTGACGTAATGCTGGCTGGGGACAATCTCGGTAACCCTTGCGCTCAGCATTAATTCAACGTTCTTGTCCGAATAGAAATCCGTTGGCTTGAAATAGAGCCGGTCAACCTCAAGTTCGCCCGACAAGAATTTTTTGGATAGTGGCGGCCGCTGATAAGGTACATAGGGTTCTTCGCCGATCAATATCAGTCGACCGTCAAATCCACCCGCCCTGAGACTAACCACGGCCTGACCCGCACCGTGCCCCGCACCCACGATGACAATCGTGCTATTTGACGTCATGATGCCTCCTTTCGCCGCTGAGGCGTTCGAACGTATGCATCCATTGGTCATTCCGGCAGAATAAGATGGAACGGCTGCAAAGCCGGAAGACGTAAAATGTCGAACCCCGTGAGGCGAATCAAGTCCTACAAGGGCGTCAAAGTGTTCCAGCCGTTCGTTTGCGGTTGAGCGGTCCTTTGCAAAGCGCAAGAAGCCAAGCGAACGGGGCAATCTGGCCTCGGCTTCGAGAGATTGATCCCAGATGACCGAGCCAACAGTGCGCCAATTTCTACTGCAAGGCGAGGCACAGACCCGAGCGCTCGGCGCGGCCTTCAACAATGATTTGCAGCTCGGCGACTTGATTTGTCTAGTTGGTCCTTTGGGATCGGGAAAAACCACATGGGCCCGCGGACTGATCCAGTCGCTGCAAGGAAAAACGGACGATCCAGAAGAAATTGTTAGTCCGACTTTTACGCTGGTGCAGACCTATGAAACCGAGAGTTTGTCGGTCTTTCATTTTGATCTGTACCGAATTGAGCACGAGATGGATTTGATTGAATTGGGTTATGAGGATGGTTTGCAAGAAGGTGCGGTCATCGTCGAATGGCCCGACCGGCTCGGTGGTCTGCTCTTGGACGACCGTGTCGAGATCACATTGTCGGGCACCGGCGCGCAGCGCCGAGCGAAAATCACCGGCTACGGATCGTGGGCGCCTCGCTTGAGAATCATGGTATTTGAAGGCATAACCCGGGAAATACGGAATGACTGATCGAGAAAACAATTTGCAGGCGTTTCTTGCTGATGCCGATTGGTCAGAGGCGCGGCGTGCGCCGCTCGCAGGCGATGCCTCGACGCGTAAGTACGAGCGGCTGGAAGGTCCACGCGGGCGTGCCGTGCTTATGGATGCGCCACCGTCAGCTGAAGCGCCGTCCTGCCCACCGGGCGCAACCGTCGCCGAGCGCCAGAGACTTGGCTACAACGCGGTCGCGCGACTGGCCGGTCCTGACTCGGGCCCCTTTTTGGCGCTGAGCAATCTCCTCAATCGCGCTGGTTTGAGCGCACCAAAAGTTTTGGCTGCGGACTTGGACAACGGTTTTTTGCTGCTGGAGGATTTAGGAGACGATTTGTTCGCTCGTGTCATTGGAAAAGGCGCCGACGAAGTCGAACTTTATCAGGCGGCCGTAGATGTGTTGGCCGAATTGCATCAAAAAGATATTCCTCAGTCACTTTCCGTTCCGGGGCGTGATGACTATGTATTGGGAGCATACGATCAAGCGGCCCTCAAGATCGAAGTTGAGCTTCTTATAGACTGGTTTTGGCCTCTGGCTCTGGGAACGGACCCGGTGCCAGCGGCCCGGCAAAGTTATCTGGATGCGTGGCAGGACGTTTGGCCCGCTATGCAAGACGACGAGCCCGTACTGGTCTTGCGCGACTACCACGCCGAGAACCTGCTTTGGTTAGGTCAACGTGAAGGTCCTGCCCGGGTCGGCCTTATTGACTTCCAAGATGCGGTCTTGGGTGCGCGCGCTTATGACTTGGTTTCTCTTTTAGAAGACGCGCGCCGCGACGTGTCACGAGAGTTGGCTGAAGATATGATCACGTCCTATTGCACTGTGGCCAAAAAAAATTCGCCGTCGTTTGACACCGAAACGTTTCGCCGCTCTTATGCGGCGCTCGGCGCTCAACGAAACGCAAAAATCATTGGCATATTTGCCCGTCTCAGCCGGCGTGATGGCAAGCCTTCCTATTTGAACTTGTTGCCACGGGTTTGGCGGCATTTCGAACACGATCTCGAAGCCGGCCGATTCGAAAAACTTAAGAATTGGTTCGATCAGCATTTGCCGCCGAGTGTCAGGCAGGGCGCGGCGAATGAGCCAGGAGCCGCTCATGGCTGAATATCCCGAGCGCGCCATGATTCTTGCGGCCGGCCTGGGTACGCGCATGGGGCCGCTGACGGCAGATCGGCCAAAAGCGTTGGTCGAAGTCCTCAGCAAGCCATTGATCGACTACGCCATCGACCGGTTTAGTGTCTTGGGCTTGACCGAAATCATAGTGAACCTTCACTACAAAGCGGACATGCTTGAAGCGCATTTGAAACGGCGAACAGATGTGCACATTCACTTGTCCGATGAACGTGACGAACTGCTGGATACGGGAGGCGGCGTCACCAAGGCATTGCCGTTTTTTCAAGATAAGCCGTTTTTTACGCACAATAGCGACTCCATTTGGTTCGAGCACAACACGCAAAATCTTTTGACGCTAAAAGACGCGTGGGACAGCGACGTGATGGATGCATTGATGCTGGTTGCGCCCGTTGAAACTGCGCTTGGCTATGCGGGCAACGGTGATTTCTTTCTCGGGCCTGACGGTAGACTCCGCCGAAAGGGAAACGAAGACACAGCACCCTTTGTCTGGACCGGCGTGCAAATTATGCGCCCAAGCCTGTTTGCCGGTTGCCCTACAGGCCGCTTCTCTACCAATATCATATGGAACCAAGCCCTTGAAAGGCGGCGACTTTTTGGGCTGGAACTCGACGGCACATGGATGCATGTCGGTACGCCCGAAGGCGTCCAAGACGCAGAGGGCTTTATTCGAAAAGCTAGAACGGGCGCCTTCCAATAAGATGGATCGTATGCTGAGGAATTTTTTTTGACGGGCGATATGAGACATATGCCTCAGCTCTACACAATCCCGCCTCTTGTTCCGTTTGTCGACTCTTTGGCGCTTGGTATCGTCGACCGATTTGGTGACGCAGCTGATCCCCTGGCCTTATCGCGGGTGACGATCCTCGTGCCGACGAGGAGGGCGGTGCGAAGCCTTGCGGATGCGTTTTTGCGGCTTGCGCAAAAAACCGGCCCGGCCGCGCTCTTACTTCCGCAAATGCAACCCATTGGCGACGTCGATGAAGACGAACTCATTAGCGAAAGCTTTCCCGGCCAGGCCGATGCTCAAACGCTGTCGAACTTGCCGCAATCCATGCCGGCACTGCGGCGGCAGTTTATCTTGGCACAATTGATCCATCGCTGGGGTGAACGGTCCGGGAAAACCGACCCGCACGTCAATCTGGCTCATCCGAACCAGGTCGTGCGTCTGGCAGATGATCTTGGCCGCTTTTTCGACACGTTGACGACGGAGCGAGTCGATCCCTCGAAACTCAGCGATATCGTACCTGATCAGTTTACGGAGCATTGGCGCCATGTGCTTAGCTTTCTGACGATTATTTCGGAACACTGGCCCGCCATCTTGAACGAAGAAAACGCGATCGATACTGCCGAGCGGCGCAACCGGCTACTTCAGGCACAGGCGCAGCTTTGGCGCACGGCCCCGCCTCGCGATCCAGTCATCGCAGCGGGCTCGACGGGTTCGATCCCTGCGACGGCGGACTTGTTGTCCGTTATTGCGCTTTTGGATCAAGGGGCCGTCGTCCTGCCCGGCTTGGACCTTGATATGGACGAGGCGGGATGGGTTGACGTCGATCCGAGCCACCCGCAATTTGGCATGAAAGAACTGTTAGAGCGCATGGATGTTGACCGGAAGGCTGTAGCGCTCTGGGCCCAAGAAAAAAAGACAATAGATGCTGAAGCTGCGCAGCTGCGACGTCGCGTCATTGCAGAAGCCTTGCGACCCGCCAATGCCACAGACGGTTGGCAATCTTCTATTGAACAATTTGAGGCGCAAGGCTTGGCGCGCGGGCTCGACGGACTTTCATTTCTAAGCGCGGCCGATCCTGATGAAGAAGCGAGCGTCATTGCGATGATGTTACGTGAGGTGCTTCATGACCATGCCGACGCGACGGGCGCGCTCGTCACGCCGGATCGTGGCCTGGCCCGCCGCGTTGCTGCCAAACTCGGCCGCTGGGACATCGCCATAGACGATTCCGCAGGCACGCCGCTTGGTCAAACACGTGTCGGAATATTTTTGCGTCTCATTGCGGAGGTAGCAAAGGAGCAAGCAGCGCCGGTATCGCTGCTAAGTGTGTTGAAGCATCCGTTGTGCCGTTGCGGTTTGGGACAAAAGGAGTGGCGGCGGCTGGTCGAGCAATTAGAAATCGCCTGCTTACGAGGACCGCGACCTGGGGAAGGCGTGAGCGGTCTGCGCCGCGCTTGCGCTCGGCTCGACGGGGATAATTCCGGCATGTCCAATTTCTTGGGACGAATGGAAGCGGCATTGGCTCCGGTATTGAGTTTGTCGCCCCAGAAACCGGTCGCGCTACGCGATTTGGTGAGCGCCCATATCGAAGCTGCGGAAAATCTTGCGACGACGGAAGACAAGCGCGGGACCGCGCTTTGGTCGGGAGACGATGGAGAGGCAGCTGCCCGGTTGTTGAGCGAAATGATCGACGAGGCCAACCACGCGCCGCTTCTCTTCTGCGCAGACTATGCCGCCTTGTTCGACGGCTTAATGGCGGAACGCGTGGTGCGGCCGCGGCATGGGCTTCATCCGCGGCTATTTATTTGGGGGCCGCTCGAGGCTCGTCTGCAGCGGGCCGATGTCATCGTGCTCGGCGGTCTTAATGAAGGGACTTGGCCCTCGCAGGTCGATACCGATCCTTGGCTCAGTCGCCAAATGCGCGCGCAGTTGGGCCTGTCACCGCCGGAACGGCGCATCGGTTTGGCCGCACATGACTTTGCGCAATTGACGAATGCAGACCGTGTCGTATTGACGAGATCACAACGGGTCGAGGGAACCCCCACGGTGGCGTCGCGCTGGCTCATGCGGCTTCAAACGATATTGCGGGGGGCGGGAGCAGAAAATCTTTTGCATCCCGTACATCCCTATACCGCTTGGGCTAAGCAATTGGACGAGCCACAGGACTATGCGCCGTTGTCGCCCCCTGCGCCGCGCCCACCGCTCAGTGCGCGTCCTCGGCAGTTTTCGGTCACGGAAATCGAATCCTGGATTCGTGATCCTTATGCAATTTATGCGAAGAAGGTTCTGCAGCTGTTGCCACTTGAACCGCTGGACGACGATCCCGGCCGCCCGGAGCGGGGCATCGTCATTCATGATATTCTTGAAAAATTTGTCCGTCAGTTTACGGATGAATTGCCGGTCAATGCCTATGACGAATTAATTTCCATTGGGCAAGATGTTTTCGACCGCGCACGTTTTCCACCAGCGTTACGCGCTTTCTGGTGGCGCCAGTTTTTACGCATTGCCGAAAGTTTTGTTGATTTCGAAAGAGACCTCAGAGTAGACGGCCATCCTTTGGGAACTGAAGTTGCGGGCAGTCTCGAACTTAGTGGTTCCGGCGGCCCTTTCGTCTTGGTGGCCCGCGCCGACCGAATTGATGAGATTAGCGGCGCGTTTGCAATTTCAGATTACAAAACTGGAGCTGTCCCATCGCAAAAGCAGGTAGATACATTGCTGGTGCCCCAGCTGCCTCTGGAAGGGCTGATCGCCCGCGAAGGCGGTTTTGAAGGCATCGAGGCAGCAACTGTGACGTACCTGGGTTATGTGCGGCTTTCGGGCAGCGGGACACCAGTGTCGGAAATTCTTGTGGCCGATGAAAGTGACGCTGCCGCTTCTCTCATCGGCGAGGCAGAGGCCGGCTTATTGCGATACATCGCTAACTTCGATGATGCCGATACGCCCTATCTGTCACGGCCAAGGCCCATGTTTGCGACGAGAGCAAGCGTTTACGACCATCTAGCACGCGTGAAGGAATGGTCTGTCCCCGGATTGAGTGATGCGGGAGACGGCGCATGACCCAGTCAAGCGCAGCTCAAGTCGCGGCCACCGATCCGTGCGCATCAGTTTGGGTGGCGGCGAACGCGGGCACAGGCAAAACCCATGTCCTCACACAACGGGTCATTCGGCTTTTGCTCGAAGGCACGCCGCCGGAACGAATTCTTTGCTTAACTTTCACAAAAGCTGCCGCAGCTGAAATGGCCAATCGCCTTTTCTCGACACTTGGCAATTGGGCAACCTGGCCCGACGAAGATTTGAAAAGCGCGCTCGAGTCGGCGAGCCAGAGTTCGGTCCGTCGAGAGCAACTGCAGTTGGCGCGACGGCTCTTCGCCCGCGCTTTGGAAACCCCCGGCGGTCTCAAAATTCAAACGATTCATGCCTTTTGTGAGCGTTTACTTGCATGCTTTCCTCTCGAAGCGGGCATTGCGCCGCATTTCGAAGTCCTCGACGAACGCATCGTTGCTGAACTTATGAGTGCCGCGCGCGATGATATTTTGCTAAATGCCTATGGTCTTGGCAGTGACGAGTTGAATGATGCGCTCGAGACCATTATTGCCCACGCAAGCGACATGAGATTTGAAACGTTGCTTCGCGAGATCGCGGGCAAGCGGCGCAAAATTGCGGCTTTGCTCAATGGCCCGAACGGACTTGTCGGTGCGGTCAAGCGAACCCGCGATCACCTCGGATTATCCGAAACAGACACGATCGAGACCATTCTTGAAGGCGCCCGCGCTGGCTTTGAGTCCGCTCGCCGCGACTTGAAAAAAGCTGCGAAAGTTTTATCAGGAGGCTCGAAAACGGACGCGTCCAGGAGCGATACGATTTCAGAATACGCAGATAGTGACTTAGAAGACTCCGACTTCGCGCTGTACGCGGGCGCTTTTCTCAAAAAGGATGGCGAGCCTCAAAAGTCCGTAGCCACAGCAGATATGCGTCGCGCCAACCCGTGGCTTGAAGATCTATTGAGGACCGAACAAACACGCGTTTACGAACTCTCCGGAAAACTAAAGTCAGCGAATATATTCGAGGCCACGTGCGCCGTTCTAAAAATTGCCGCACATTTTCTGCAACGCTATGAGGACCGGAAAAGAGCGCGTGCCGGCGTTGATTTCGACGATCTGATCAATCACACGAATGATCTCTTGAGGTCATCGGATGCCGCTGCCTGGGTACTCTATAAGTTGGACGGTGGTCTCGATCACATTCTGGTGGATGAAGCACAGGACACAAGTCCCGAACAATGGTCGGTGATTGAGGCATTGGGGGAAGAATTTTTTTCCGGGTTTGGTGCACGCGCCGATCAGGCACCCGATCAGTCTCGTTCGGTATTTGCAGTCGGAGATCAGAAGCAATCGATCTATTCTTTTCAGGGCGCAGACCCTGCCATGTTTGCGGAAATGCGGTCGAAATTTCGTGACCGTGTGGAAGGCGGCGCAAAGACCTGGCAACAAGTGGATCTCGACCGGTCGTTTCGTTCGACGCAACCGATTTTATCCGCTGTCGATGCTGTGTTTTCCGGCGATGATATGTCGGGATATGTCACGGCGTCTGAGCGCTACATCTCCCATGTCGCCGATCGCGAAGGCGAAGCAGGGCTGGTGGAGCTGTGGCCGGCGATCGGTCCGTCCGAGATAGCATCGGGCGATCCATGGGACGCCCCGCTCGATCAAATTCAAGTGACAGATCCCCGTGCTCAACTGGCGGCGCGGATCGCTGACACGATCGACGGTTGGCTTGACACCAATGAATCTTTGGCAAGTCAGGGCCGGCCAATTGAACCAAGGGATATCATGATCCTCGTTCGGCGGCGGGACGCATTTATGGAAGAGATGATCCGCTCACTGAAAAATCGGAATATTCCTGTATCGGGCGCCGATCGCATGGTGCTGACCGATCATATTGCAGTCATGGATTTGATTGCGCTGGGCAGTTTTGTATTGCTACCCGGCGATGATCTCAACTTGGCAACGTTGCTCAAGAGTCCTTTTGTCGGTCTGACCGAAGAGGAGTTGTTTGACTTAGCGTTTAAGCGTAAGGGATCAATGTGGGAGGCACTTTCAGAGAAAGCTGCGGCAGCGCCCGACACGGCTTATTCTCAAGCCTATGAGTCATTGAGTCACCTCTTGCAAGGTGCAAAAGATGACCGGCCGTTCGACTTTTATCAAAGAGTACTGGATTTGCAGTTCATAAGGGAACGCGGCGCGCCGTCGGGCTACGAGATGATGCTGAGGCGCCTGGGAAAAGACGCAGAAGATCCGATCAGAGAATATTTGAATCTCGCTCTTGCCTATGAGCGTATGGCGCTGCCAACTCTCCAAGGTTTTTTGCAATGGGTGCAAAGTGGAGATGTTCAATTGAAGCGCGAACTTGAAAGTGGAAAGAACGAAGTTCGCGTCATGACCGTTCACGGCGCCAAAGGACTTGAAAGTCGCGTGGTCTTTTTGCCCGATACGTGCGATGCGCCTGACGGCCGCCACGATCCGCAGCTCCTAGAAACCGAAGGCGGTATGCTGCTTTGGCCTGGTCGAAAAAGCAATGATGATGCGGCGGCCTGCGCTGCGCGCGAAATCCTCGCCCGAAAACGCCGTGCCGAGTATTACCGCTTGCTCTATGTCGCGATGACTCGTGCCGAAGATCGCCTCTATGTTGCAGGCTTTCATGGCAAACGGGGTGCGGCTGCCGGCAGCTGGTATGGCGTGATTTCTGACGCGTTAAAGCCGATTGCGCAAACCGTACCTGTTTCTTTCGAGGAAACCGGAATGCGCCTTGCTTGCGAGCAAAGTGTTCCGGTGGCGGAACCAATCGAAAGAGTGCCGACCGCAGGTGGTTCCAAAGACAATTCCACCCCGCCCTGGCTCAAGACGAAGGCGCCCAAAGAAACGGTAAGCGTCCGCAGTGCCCCGTCACGCTTCACCGAAAATGTAAGTGATGAGATAGGGCCTGGACTTCTGTCGCCGCTTGGCGCGGGCGAACGAAGCCGTTTTGAGCGGGGCCGCCTCATCCACAAATTGCTTCAATATTTGCCTGATGTTCCGCAAGCGGATCATGTGGATGTGGCTCAGCACTATTTTGATCGTTTGGCGTCCCATTTAAGCGCTGAGGAACGTCATGAGATGTTCTCTGAAACCCTCGATGTTATTACCCACGAGCAATTTGCACCGATCTTTGGGCCGGGAAGCAAAGCGGAAGTGCCGCTTGTTGGGCGAGCGGCCAATTTTCCTGATGGTGTCATTGTTAACGGCCAAGTGGACCGGTTACTGATCGAATCAGAACGAGTCCTGATTGTCGATTACAAAACGAATCGGCCTCCACCCCTGGAGCCGCAAGGTGTAAGCGCTGTTTATTTGAGGCAGATGGCTTGTTATCGGGGGTTACTCCAAGAAATTTGTCCCGGGCGGTCGATTGAATGCGCTTTGCTGTGGACCGACGAACCGAGACTGATGGTTTTACCAGACGTGCTTTTGACTGACGCCTTGCTGCACATGAATGCCACAAAACTGTGATATTTTGGCCCGGAGGACACATCTTGACGATCTGAAGGGCCGTTCCTAGATTGGGTGTTAGAGATTGATCCCTGACCGGTAACTCGCAAGAGACCGCATTCCCAGATCAAGAAGGGCGGATAGATACATGGCGACAGAAAAAGTGACGGATGACTCATTTGACCAAGATGTCCTAAAAGCATCGGGTCCGGTGCTTGTAGACTTTTGGGCTGAATGGTGCGGACCTTGTAAACAGATCGGCCCCGCCCTTGAAGAGATTGCCACCGAAATGGGCGAGAAAATACGGGTCGCCAAAATCAATATCGATGAGAATCCAGACACGCCCAACAAATATGGCGTGCGCGGCATCCCGACGCTCATGCTGTTCAAGGACGGTGAAGTTGCGGCAACTAAAGTCGGTGCTTTGCCAAAAGGCAAGATTGCCGAATGGATTGAATCTTCGACAGCCGACGCTTAGTCAGCGGTGCGGCAGCGGGACAAGACATGTCCAGCGAGATACAAAGAGCCGCAAATGAGAATGCGCGGTGACTCGCCTTCACCATCGACGGACTCCGTGTTCAGCAAAATCGCATTAAAAGCGGAAGAGAGATCTTCCGCTTTTTCACTTTGCAGGCCGGCTTTTTCTGCGGCCGTTAAAAGTGTTTCGGTAGACATGCCGTTTTCTTGATTGGGGAGCGGCAAAACAATCACCCGCCGCGCGAGCGTTTGGAATTCAGACAGGAATTGCTCGGCGTCTTTACTATCCATCATGGCTACGATGAGATAGAGAGGCCGGGACACGCGTTCTTCCAGCTCAGCCATGGCCTGTGCGACCACGCGTGCGGCGGCTGGATTGTGTCCGCCGTCCAACCAAATTTCAGGAAGTTCACCGAGCCAACGAAAATCCACTAAGGATTCGGGATCGAGTTGTTGGAGCCGCCCGGGCCAATGAGCGTGCCGTAGCCCTTGTGCAATGGAGCGCGCGGTTACATCTAACGCGTCGAGCGTGCGTGTCGTAGCAACGGCAAGGGCTGCATTGTCAATTTGATGCCGCCCCTTGAGACGCGGCAAAGGCAAGTCCAATAGTCCGCTCATGTCTTGATATGCCAAACGACCATGTTCTTCATAGGCCGTAAAATCGCGATCTTGCACAATTAAAGGTGCGCCGACTTCCGCTGCACGTTCTTCAATGACGCTGAGTGCTTCCGCGCTTTGCTTACCAACGACGGCCGGGACGTCCGGCGCCAAAATGCCGGCTTTCTCTTTTGCGATTGATTGCAGAGTAGTGCCCAAGAAATCCTGATGATCATAGTCGATGGGCGTGATGATGCTGAGCGCTTTGTGCCCAATAACGTTGGTTGCATCGTACGTCCCGCCAAGTCCGACTTCGAGAACTGTGATGTCTGCCGGATTTCGCGAAAAGGCTAAAAGGGCTGCCGCTGTCGTAATTTCAAAAAACGTTATGGGCTCTGCACCGTTTGCGGCTTCGCACTCGCCGAGAATTTTGTCCAGTAGGTCGTCCGCAATCGGCGCACCGTCCTCTCCGGCTTCGCCTGCGAGCCAAATGCGTTCATGAAAGCGAACGAGATGAGGAGAGGTGTATGCGTTGACGCGGTAACCTGCCTTCGTGAACATTGATCGGAGAAAGGACGTCACCGATCCTTTGCCATTGGTGCCCGCAACGTGAATGACGGGCGGCAACTGGTCCTGCGGATTGCCAAGCTCAGCAAGCAAGCGTTCGATCCGATCCAGCACGAGATCGATTTTTTTCGGATGCAGCTTGAGCAAACGCTCAAGAATGGCTGTGCTGTTCGAACCTTCAGAGGCTGCCGTCAACATTTTATGGGGTCTGGCCAGCGAGGCGGATGCGCCGCTCAGCTTCGCTAATATCTTTGGCCGCAGATTCCCGAGAGTCGGCCGGATCGCCGGGATCGATAATCTCGACGCTCTGATCCGATTGGTCTCCAGTCTCATCCCTCGATTTTTCGGCGCCTGCGATATTGCGCGATTCTCTGAGATCTTTGGTGTTCTTGTTCATCAGTAAGCTGATGAGGCTGGATAATTTGGCGCGTAACTCGTGACGATGCACAACCATATCCAGCATGCCGTGATCGAAAAGATATTCCGCGCGTTGAAAGCCCTCGGGCAGTTTTTCGCGGATCGTCTGCTCAATCACACGGGGGCCTGCAAATCCAATAAGCGCGCCTGGCTCGGATATTTGTACATCGCCCAGCATGGCATAGGAGGCGGTCACGCCGCCCGTCGTCGGATCGGTGAGAACAACGATGTAGGGCAAATGCGCGTCCTTCAACATCTGTATCGCGATTGTCGTACGGGGCATCTGCATCAGTGACATGATGCCTTCCTGCATGCGTGCGCCGCCTGCCGCGGTGAACAGAAGGAGGGGTGACTTGTTCTCAAGCGCGACTTCAGCTGCCTTGATAATGGCTTCACCAGCTGCCATGCCGAGCGAGCCGCCCATGAAGGCGAAATTTTGTACACCTATGACGACCGGTATCCCGTCCAGCGTACCTGAAGCCGCAACCATGGCGTCGGTTTGGCCGGTCTTACTGCGCGCCTCTTTGATGCGATTGGTGTACTTCTTTTCGTCACGAAACTTGAGGGGATCTGCGGGTACTTCAGGGAGCTCCATAAGGTCGAATTTGCCGTCGTCAAATAGCGAGGCCAACCGATCGTTGGGCCCGACCTTCATATGGAAATTGCAGCTAGGGCAAACATGCTGAGCGCTGACAAGGTCATTTTGGAAGATCATGTCGCCGCAATTGCCGCATTTCACCCAAAGGTTTTCCGGTGACTCGCGCCGGCTGAACAGGGCCTTGAGCTTGGGCCGAGCAAAATTTGACAACCAGTTCATGAGGTTAGCTCTCCAATGCCGGCTCGCCTAGCGGCGCCCCTCGGCAACTCCCTTAGATAAACTCGCCACATAGCGCAAGACATCGTCGATCACTTCGGCTTTGGGCTCGCCGTTTGCGTCTAGGCCTGCAGCGATGCGGTCGACAATGGCAGATCCTACCACAGCCGCGTCTGCGACGCGCGCAATTGCGCCGGCATGCTGAGGGGTCTTAATACCGAATCCGACCGCAATCGGCAGCTCTGTGTGCTGCTTGATGCGATGAACTTCCGGAGCGACGTGGTCAGCGTTGACCTCCCGCGTTCCGGTAACTCCTGTGATCGACACGTAGTAGACAAAACCGCTGGTGTTGCTCAGCACCGTTTTCAGACGGTGGTCGTCGGTTGTTGGTGTTGCTAAGCGAATAAAATTGAGCCCGGCTTTGAGCGCGGGGATGCACAATTCGTCATCCTCTTCCGGAGGCAAATCAACGACGATCAATCCGTCGATGCCTGCGGCCACTGCGTCGATCAAAAATTTATCGACACCATACACATAGATCGGATTGTAATAGCCCATGCACACGATGGGCGTCGCGTCGTCATCTTCGCGAAACGCCTCAACGAGCTTGAGCGTTTTGACCATTGAAGCGCCGGCTTTCAGCGCGCGCATACTGGACGCCTGAATCGAAGGCCCGTCCGCCATAGGATCGGTAAACGGCATGCCGAGCTCAATCAGGTCCGCACCTGCTGCAGGCAGCCGTCGGACCAATTCCAATGAGACGGCAGCATTAGGGTCGCCGGCGGTTACGAAAGTAACTAAACCGGCGCGCTCCTCACTCTTGAGTCGAGCGAAGCACCGATCAATCCGTGTGCTCCCACTCATAAAGTGACTCCAAGCGCATCGGCGACCGAAAAAATATCTTTGTCGCCGCGGCCGCACAAATTAATGATCATGAGATGATCTTTGGGCAAGCCTGGCGCACGCTTCATGACTTCGGCCAAAGCGTGGCTCGGTTCGAGTGCGGGAATAATACCTTCCAATTTTGTGCACAGTTGAAACGCTTCGAGGGCCTCGTCGTCGGTCGCCGAGACATAGTCGACACGTCCTGATTCTTTAAGCCAGGCATGTTCTGGTCCGATTCCCGGATAGTCGAGACCCGCAGAAATCGAGTGGGCATCGATGATCTGACCGTCTTCGTCTTGAAGCAAGTAGGTTCGATTGCCATGAAGAACACCGGGCGATCCGCCGGTAAGCGAGGCCGCATGCTGCCCGGTGTCTACGCCCTTGCCGGCTGCCTCCACGCCGACGATAGCAACATCGTCATCGAGAAATGGATAGAACAGACCCATGGCGTTCGACCCGCCGCCAATGCAAGCAACGAGCGAGTCCGGCAAGCGGCCCTCGCGTTCTAACATTTGCGCCTTTGCTTCCTGGCCAATGACAGATTGAAAGTCGCGCACCATAGCCGGATAAGGATGGGGGCCGGCGACGGTGCCAATGATGTAGAATGTGGATTCGACGTTGCTTACCCAATCGCGCAACGCTTCGTTCATGGCGTCTTTCAGCGTTCGCGTGCCAGACTTCACCGGCATAATTTCCGCGCCCAACAATTTCATCCGAAACACATTGGGCTTTTGACGTTCGATGTCGGTTTCGCCCATGTAGACAACACAGGGCAAACCAAAGCGGGCTGCGACTGTTGCCGTCGCGACGCCGTGTTGACCGGCGCCCGTTTCTGCAATGATGCGTTGTTTGCCCATACGCATGGCAAGCAAGATCTGACCGATGCAATTGTTGATCTTGTGCGCGCCGGTATGATTGAGTTCGTCGCGCTTAAAGTAAATTTTGGCGCCACCTAAATGCTCGGTTAGCCGCTCCGCAAAATAAAGCGGGCTAGGGCGCCCGACATAATGTTCAAGGTAAGACTCGAATTCATTCTGGAAGGCAGGATCGGTTCGCGCAGCCGTATAATGAGACTCCAGATCCAGAATCAAAGGCATCAACGTTTCGGCGACAAAACGGCCGCCGAAAATCCCGAAATGACCGTCCTGGTCGGGACCTTGCTTATATGAGTTTGTATTGCTCATTGGTTAATGCGTTGAACGCCATTTGGTTTTTGTGCGATCAACATTTCAAAGTCTGCCGACCGTTTCAAGAAATTCCTCAATTAGTTTTGAGTCTTTAACGCCGCGGCTGGATTCGATGCCTGAGGAGACGTCAACTATGCGGGCCCCCGTTGTTTGGACGGCCGCCTTAACATTCTCTTTGGTCAAGCCGCCGGACAGCATCCAGGGGCACTCCCAGGTATGGCCCGCCAAAAGAGCCCAATCAAATGTTTTAGCGTTGCCGCCCGGTAGTGCCTTTTTATCAGATAGCGGAGGTTTGGCGTCAAACAACAAAATATCAACATCAGATTCGAATTGGTGCGCCTGCTCGACATCTTGCGCAGTTGATATTTGAACAGCTTTGATTAGGGGTCGTTTCAACCGGTCGCGAATCTGACGTACGCGCTTTTGCGACTCGGCGCCGTGAAGTTGCACGTAGTGCGGATCGCAGTTCTTTACAATTTCATCAAGGGTTTGATCGTTCGCATCGACACAAAGTACGACTCGGTTTACCTCGGAGGGTACGTCTTCACTGAGCTCTTCAATTTGTTCTAGCGAAACATAACGTGGCGACTTGTCGTAAAAGTTGAAGCCAAGAAACGATGCGCCGTTCGACGTCGCGGCAGCAACGTCCTTCGGCGTAGAGAGTCCGCAGATTTTGGCTTTGACATTCATTCTTAAGTAGAGCCTGTCGAGTTCTGCCTTCGATAATAAACTTCGCGCGCGTCGCCCTTTAGCAGAATATGGGTTGTAGGTGCGGCACAATCCACACCGGCGTTCACCTTATTTGACTGAACAAGTTTCCTAATCGTGAATCGCGAGGTGCACAAGGCGATCAAGTCGAAGGCAACTGCGTGCCGGTGTCTTCGGCCGTAGCGGCTTCCAGGTCACGTTCAAGGACGCGGGTCTTGCGTCTAAGTCGCCGTGCTTGGCTACGAACTTCACCGCCGGCAATCCACGCGCTAAGTCCGCCAATTAAGATTCCGAAAAAAATTGATACGAGGGCAACCAGATATACCGGCATCTCCAGCGACAATAGAGGTTCGCCGGAAGGGAAAAGACTGAAGCCGAGGGGAACACTTTGGCGATTTGAAATGGCAAAAACCGATACCAGCAGCGCGACGGGTATCAGAAACAACCACTTGACCAATCTCTTCAACTTAAAGACCCAAACCCCGCTTTAACTTAACGGGACCCGCTGTTCAGCCGTTCGCGCATTTCCTTGCCCGTCTTGAAAAATGGAACGCGTTTAGCTTTGACATGAACGGGCTCGCCGGTTCTCGGATTGCGACCTGTCCGTGCCGGCCGCTCTTTGACCGAGAAGGCTCCAAAGCCGCGCAGTTCCACCCGGTCTCCCCGCGCAAGGGCCGAGGAAATTTCATCGAATACCGTATTCACGATGCGTTCGACATCCCGCTGATAGAGGTGTGGGTTGGCTTGTGCAATTTGAGTTACCAGTTCGGATTTGATCATGGCTCGCTCACCGGTTGAGGGTCATCGTGCTGAAGGACATCGTGTCCGGTGACCCCGTCAATAGTACGGCCCGCAAGATCGATCTTTCGGGCCTTCGTCGTCGCCCAAAAGGGTGCCAAACCAAAGAGTTAGCGTCAAGGCTCATACCTAGCCAAGTCCGCCACGCACTGTCGCCGCCGACCAAGTGTCGGTGGAATTGAGGCGCTGTCCGGTCAGTTTTCTGCCTAGCCGTCTTTTTTGGCCTTAGTGGTCTTTTTGGCGGCTTTCTTCGTGGTCTTCTTGCGCGTTGTGCGCTTTTTCTTCGGCTTTTCCTCAGTTGGCTCGGCATCGGCGTCCGCCGCTACTGGATTGTCGCCGTCCTCACTCGAAGCTTCGGCCGTCTCGGCAGCTGCTTCTTCGGCTTCAGCCGGTTCTGCTGCGGCCTCATCGGCGGGAGTTTCGGGTTCGCTAGCTTCTACCTCTGGCTGGGCTTCCGGCTCAGCCTCCGGCTCGGCTTCCGGGGTCGCCTCGGCAGCTTCTATACCCGCCTCGCCTTCATCCGGTGCCGCTTCTTCCCCTTCGGAATCGTCTTTGACCTTATTCAAAGCGGTGCCAAGAATGTCGCCCAGAGTTGCCCCGGAATCAGATGAGCCGTACTGCGCGACGGCTTCTTTTTCTTCAGCGACTTCGCGCGCCTTGATCGACAGCGATATGCGTCGATTGGCTTTGTCGATATTCGTTACGCGCGCATCGACTTTGTCACCCACGGCAAAGCGGTCCGGTCTTTGCTCCGACCGGTCGCGGGAAAGATCGCTCTTGCGGATAAAGGACTTCATGCCTTCGCCGACTGTGACTTCGATGCCGTTCGATTGGATTTCCGCGACCGTACAGGTGACGACTGTGCCTTTTCGAATTTCGCCCATCGTTTCCATCGGGTCGCCCGATAGCTGCTTCACGCCAAGGCTGATCCGTTCTTTTTCCGGATCGATGTCCAGAACCGTGGCTTTGACGATCTGGCCTTTTTGATAGTCCTTGATCGCTTCTTCGCCTGTCCGGTTCCAGTCCAAATCGGACATGTGAATCATGCCATCGACGTCGCCATCCAGGCCGACAAACAGACCGAACTCGGTAACGTTTTTAATTTCGCCCTCAACTTCCGTACCCTGAGGATATCTCTCTCCGAAGGACTCCCAGGGGTTGTCTAGGCATTGTTTCAAGCCTAGCGAAATCCTTCGCTTGGCAGGGTCGACCTCGAGAACCATCACCTCCACCTCCTGGGAAGTCGACACGATTTTTCCGGGGTGAACATTTTTCTTAACCCAGCTCATTTCCGATACGTGGACCAGTCCTTCGACGCCGGCTTCCAATTCAACGAACGCGCCGTAGTCGGTGATGTTGGTAATTCGTCCCGTAAACTTGGCGTCCGTCGGATACTTTGCCGCGACGCCTTCCCACGGATCGGCCTGGAGCTGTTTCATTCCAAGGCTAATGCGCTGTGTTTCTTGATTGATTTTGATGACTTGAACTTTGATGGTCTCGCCAATGGTCAAAACTTCCGTCGGGTGATTTACCCGTCGCCATGCGATATCGGTGACGTGCAGTAAGCCATCGACGCCTCCTAAATCGACAAATGCACCGTAGTCGGTGATATTCTTGACCACGCCGTCAATAATGTCGCTCTCTTTAAGCTTATTGATCAGCTCGCTGCGCTGTACGGCACGGGTTTCTTCCAATACTGCGCGGCGTGAGACGACAATGTTGCCACGGCGCTTGTCCATTTTCAAAATTTGAAACGGTTGCGGAACATTGAGCAACGGGGTCACGTCCCGCACCGGGCGAATGTCGACTTGGCTTCCCGGCAAGAACGCCACAGCGCCATCCAGGTCAACGGTAAAGCCGCCTTTGACGCGGCCGAAAATAACACCCTCAACGCGATCATTCGCCTCGAAGCTTTTTTCTAGCCTGGTCCAACTTTCCTCGCGGCGCGCTTTCTCTCGCGAAAGAACAGCTTCACCCAACGCATTCTCAACCCGCTCGAGATAGACTTCGACCGTATCGCCGACTTTGACGGCGGCATCTTGACCCGGCATTGAAAATTCTTTGAGGGCAACGCGGCCTTCCGTTTTAAGGCCCACATCAACAACGGCAAAATCATTCTCTATGGAAATGATTTTGCCTTCCATGACGGTCCCTTCGATGGATCCCGACGAGCCCATGGACTCTTCGAGAAGGGCGGCAAAATCGTCGCTTGACGGGTTCAACTGTGCTTCGGACATTATGTCTCCTTGGCGTCCATTACGGACATTGTGGCGTATTCAGTGTTTAAGCCCCAGCGATTAACGATGACGTTAACGCCACTCCTATGCCAGGACGCCCGGATAATTCCGGGACTAAATGAGTTGGATATCTGGTTCGTAGGGTTTACGGCGCAACGCCGACAGGTCAGTTGACCTCATCGATGATTTTGCATGCCGCCTCGAACGCGGCTTCTATACTTAAATTGGACGTATCAAGCAAGTGAGCATCTTGAGCTTTTCGAAGTGGAGAGCTCGCGCGCGCTTGGTCGCGCTGGTCCCGCTCGACGAGATTTTCAAAGATTTGCCTCTCGGACTGTTGGGGCTTGCCGTCAGCTGATTTGCTTTCATGCTCCAAAAATCGCCGATTCGCGCGGACTTCAGCGCTTGCGTCGACATAGAGCTTGACGTCTGCGTCGGGGCAAATGACCGTCCCGATATCGCGGCCGTCTAGCACAGCGCCGCGTTTTCCACCCGGCGGATTTTTGGCGAATCGTCTCTGAGTATTGCGGATCGCAGCTCTGACGGGTTCCAGTGCGGCCACAATGGACGACGCAACATCGACTTCAGGCTGGCGAATGGCCTCGTGATCGATCTTGCCAATATCAACGGCATGGGCGGCTGCTATGGCCGCATCAACGTCGGTCGGGTCAGTGTGGCTTTGAAGTAGGGCCAAAGCGACGGCGCGATAAAGGGATCCGGTATCCAAATAGGCCAATTCGTAGCGAGCGGCCAATCTGCGCGCCAGTGTTCCTTTTCCCGAAGCCGCCGGGCCGTCAACAGCGATAATCATGCCACGTCCTCGATGACGGCCCCGAGCGATCGCATGAGCGCACGATAGTTCGGAAAGCTTGTCCCTATCATTTGTGCTTGATCGATCTCGACCGGCTGCTCGGCGACCAAGCCCAATGTGAGAAATGACATGGCAATGCGATGGTCACCGTTGGTGGCGATTTTTGCGCCTCCTGCAATCGCAGGTCTATTTCGCCCTAGGCGTTGCGCCTCGCCTGTTCCTTCGATTTCAAGATCGTTATCGCCGGCGTCGACGATAATGCCACAGCTCTTTAGGCCTTCGGCGATGGCAGTGAGCCGATCGCTTTCCTTGACGCGCAGCTCCGCCAGCCCCTTCATCGACGTGCGCCCTTCAGCGGCAGCCGCAGCAATCGCGAGAATGGGATATTCGTCGATCATCGAAGGCGCACGCGCCGCGGGAACATTGACCCCTTTGAGTTCGCTATAGCTTACTTTGAGATCGGCAACGGGTTCTCCGCTAACGTTTCTTTTGTTCGTGATTTCAACGTTGGCGCCCATCTCGTGCAACGTCTCGTAGAGTCCAATTCTCAAAGGGTTGACCAGGACGTCGGTGATCTCGACTTCGGAGCCCGGAAGCAGCAGCGCGGCAACTGCAACGAAGGCGGCCGATGAGGGATCACCAGAAACACTTAAGCTGCAGGGTCTTAATTCTGCATCACCGTCTACCCGTACGACATGTTTGCCTTCGGTAGTTGTTTCTTCTTGGACGCTTGCCCCAAATAGACGCAACATTCGTTCGGTATGATCGCGCGTTGCTGTTCGCTCGATGACACTGGTCTGTCCCGGCGCGTTGAGCCCGGCAAATAAGATGGCCGACTTGACTTGTGCTGAAGGAACCGGTGACTCGTAGACGATAGGGAGCGCAAGCTCGCTGCCCGTTATTGTTGCGGGCAAAAACTCTTTTTCACGTGCAAGCACGTGCGCGCCCATCTCGGTAAGTGGATCGAAAACGCGTCGCATAGGACGGCTTGAAAGTGACGGGTCGCCGACAAATGTAGCTTGGATTGGCGTTGTGGCCATCGCGCCCATTACGAGCCTGACGCCAGTTCCCGAATTGCCGAAATCGATGGCGCGATCCGGCTCGCGAAATCCGCCGACACCGACACCCCGGACCCGCCACTGACCCTCGGCCACGGCCTTCAGGTCTGATCCAAAATCGCGCATGGCAGCCACCGTGGCGAGTACATCTTGGCTTTCCAATAGCCCGCTAATCGACGTCTCCCCCGCAGCCAGGGCGCCGCAGATGACGGCCCGATGCGACATCGACTTGTCGGCCGGCGCGCGCACTTTTCCGCGTAACGGCCCGGATCGCCGTGCTCTAAGCCTATCGACGCTTTCCGTTTGAATTATGGACAATTTGGCTCTATCAGATCCTGGCTAAGATCCTAACCGTGACGGCAATCCAGCCTTCGTCCGGTTGGGGTCGCGGGGTCAACATATTCTTTTTGACAGGCGGTCGTGATCATGGCAAGCGGTCTTGGTCAAAAGGCGCGATGAAGAGGTGCGATAGCGGTGGACAAAGAGAAGCTTGGTACAAAACAAACCTGCCCGAATTGCGGGGCGAAATTCTATGATCTCACCCGCGAGCCCGCGGAGTGTCCGAAATGCGAGCACAGCTTCGTACCGGAGCAATTGATGCCGCGGAGCCGCGGCGGTTCGAGGCAAAGTGCTAACGGCGCTGCAAAGGCTCCGGAAAAGCCGGCCGAGCCTGAAGCTCTAAAGAAAGCCAAAGAGGCTGAACCGATAGTTACATTTGAAGAGGCCGATGCGGAGGCTTCCGACGTCAAACGGTCGGGGGCTCCCTCGATGGATGACGACGCCGCCATCGATGTCGAAGTCGAGGATGATGACGACAACAACAATGATGCTGCGGGTCTCTTGGCTGACGATGACGACTTAGACGACGTATCGGAAATCATCGACACGAAAATCGATAAGGAAAGTTAAAGAACTTCAGGTAAGCATGGCGGACCGCTGCCGCTGCTTGCCGTTGCGGTGCATAGGGGCCATAGCTCAGTTGGGAGAGCGCTTGAATGGCATTCAAGAGGTCGCCGGTTCGATTCCGGCTGGCTCCACCAGCCTTCGCCAAGGCTTCGGCTGGCAAGTCTTAGTACTGAATGACCACGTGCACCTCTCGTCCGCCGAAGCTTTAGCGTAGGCGGATTCCGGCTGGCTCCACCAGTTTCCGCTAGGCATTGACGGTGAGCCTCAATCGGATCGCTGAGCGCGACAGATGAGAATGGCGTCAAGGCCGCCTTGAAATATCCAAAAGAAGCACCAAATAGCATTGAGAGCGGGCGTCAAGCGCTGGTTCGACGCTGCTTGCGACTCGCCATTTGGGGGTCGCGTTAGGTCTGGCGCAATGCGTCGGCTGCCCAGGAAAGTCGCTTACTGAAGGGCTTGAACAGATGTCACCACCTTCATTTTTTGACAGTCCATTTCTGCTCGGTTTTGATCAGATGGAGCGCGTTTTGGATCGCGTTACACGTGCCGCCAATGACGGCTATCCGCCGTACAACATTGAAAAAACGAGCGAGCGGGAGATTCGCATTACGTTGGCAGTCGCGGGATTCGAAAAGGGAAGTCTTGAAATCACACTTGAAGACGGCCAACTAAATATCAAAGGCGATAAGGCCGGCGAAAGCGAGCGCGTGTACTTACATCGCGGTATCGCATCACGCCACTTTCATCGAACGTTTATATTAGCAGAAGGAATCGAAGTGGCCGGGGCTTGGTTTGAAAACGGATTGCTAAGTATCGACTGCGTACGGCCTGAGCCCGAGTTATCAGTACGCAAAATCGAAATAAGATCTGGGCAGCAATCCAATATGGACACGATGACAAAGGCAAACGGCCAAGCAAGACACGCGTAAGCCTGTCAGGCCGATTTCGACGCCATCTGGTGAGTGAGGCAGCAATGCAAAGTACAGATTATAAAACCAACCAAGTTATGTCCGACCGCGCGCTTGCAGAATTAGGTGCGCCGCAGACCGTTTATGTACGGCAGATCGATGCCGAAACGGCACGGGACGAGCTGGCGCGCCTGACGACAAATCACAATGTCGAGTTTCATATTGAGCCGGGGCAAAAGCTTTACGCACTTCATGCGGCTGATGGTACGCGATTAGCTATTCTCGATAGCCGTGAGGCAGCGTTGGAAGCAGCCTGGCAAAATGAAATGACACTTGTATCTGTACACTGAGTATCGCGAGGTAGCGCCGCAATCTCACTTCACCATTAGGCTGTTTGCGATCTATGGACCTGAGTGGGCGGGCGCTGGTCCAGCGGGGGGACAATCAGCAGCGCATGCACAGAATTGGCGTCCGATTCGGCGCGAATTTTCTCTCGCGTTTTTTCATCACGAAGAAGACGCGATACTCGTTGCAACGTTTTTAGATGATCTGCCCCCGCCGTCGTGGGTGCCAGCAAGAGCCAAATCAAATCTACGGGCTGATCGTCGACGGCGTCAAAGTCAATTGGTCGGTCCAATTTGAGAAACAAGGAGAAAACTTCATCAAGGGCATCAAACTTGGCGTGCGGAATCGCAATGCCGTGGCCCACGCCCGTACTTCCCAATCGCTCGCGCTCCAGCAATCCTTCGAATATTTCCCGGCTTTTGATTCCCAAGAGCTCCGCCGAAAGGTTCGCAAGTTCTTGCAGAACTTGCTTCTTGGTCGTCGGCGCAAGGCTGACGAGGACATTCTCCGGTTTTATAAGGCTCGATAGATCCATGTTCAATATTTGTGTTTCAAGTTAGATCGTCCGGTAAACATCATCGCTAAGCAACATCCGGCAGGTTGCATTGCAAATCTAAAGTCAGTCCTTGGTTTGATCGGCTGGATCGATCCAACCGATGTTTCCGTCAGGTCGGCGATAAACGACATTCAAACCGCCGTGCGCTGTGTTCTTAAAGACGAGTGCCGGGCTGTCGGCGAGATCCATTTGCATGACAGCTTCGCCGACGGTTAACGTACTCACGTAAGTCGTCGTCTCAGCGACGATGACTGGTTCGGTCCCTTCGACCTCTTCGGCCGCGTCCTCCTCTGCCGCAATGACGTAGGCAGGGGCAATCACCGATTCAATTGGCTGGCGCCGATGACTGTGATGATTTTTGAGCCGCCTCGTGTATCGCCGCACACGTTTTTCCATGCGTTCGGCAGCAGTCTCGAATGACGCGTAGATGTCGGTAGCTTGGCCCGAACTGTTTAGCTGTATGCCCGAATCCAAATGGGCCGAACAGTCGCACCTAAAGCCGATGCCTTCCTTGGAAAAAGTTACCTGGGCTTGACCTGGGCGATCGAAATATTTCCCTACACCGTCGGTAAGTCGCTGCTCGACGTGCTGTTTTAGCGCGTCACCTATATCAATATGCTTGCCGATAACGCTCACATCCATAGTGCTTCGCCTTGTCTAACTATAGTGAATGGAAACACGCCCATTTTTGAACGACAATTTAACAAACGGAAATACAAAAGACAGCTGCGACGGGCTATCCCAATCAACACCAATGGCGTTCGCCGTTTTTGCAACGGAACGCAAACATTAGGCGCATGGATCAGACGGGGCGGACCATAAGGGGCAGCGAAAAGGGTGTCAATCGATGTGAATGCCATATTCCTAATGGCCGTATATTGTTTTTGTTGCACTCATTGCCAAGTTAATCGGACTACTTGGATCATTAAGTGTTCAGCCTGTATGCAGTTACGCCGTTCGCCTTTTGAGTCGCCGCCGTTGTACCGACGAGGGAATGTGCAGGGCCTCACGGTATTTGGCGACAGTGCGTCGAGCGATGTCAATTCCGGAGCCCAGCAAAATATCGACAATACGGTCGTCAGATAATATTTCGTTAGGCGCTTCGTTCTCGATCAATATCCTGATGCGATGGCGTACCGCCTCGGCAGAGTGAGCCTCGCCGCCGACCGACGATGCGATCGCTGACGTGAAGAAATATTTCAGCTCGAACACCCCGCGATGCGTCGCCATATATTTGTTTGCTGTCACACGGCTAACAGTCGACTCATGCATTGAGATAGCTTCCGCGACCGTCCGAAGATTTAGCGGGCGAAGATGCTGCACGCCGTGTACCAAGAAGGCATCCTGTTGTTTCACTACCTCAGTGGCAACTTTCAATATCGTCTTTGCGCGCTGATCTAGACTTTTGACCAGCCAGTTTGCCGTATTGAAGCAATCGGACAGATAAGCTTTGGCTTCTTTAGACTGGTTCGACTTGTTGATGTCCGCCGCATATTGCTGGTTGATTAGAACTCGCGGAAGCGTTTCGGTATTGAGTTCAATACGCCAGCCGCCGTCTGGAGTTTGACGCACATAGACATCCGGAATGACCGGCTGAGCAACTTCTCCGCCAAACACAAGCCCAGGTTTTGGGTCGAGCTGTCGAATTTCCTTAATCATATCGTCGAGATCTTCGGCATCTACCTCGCAGCGATCCATCAGCGCGCGGTGGTCGTGTTTCCCCAACAAGTCCAAGTTTTGGATTAGGCGTTCCATTGCCGGATCGAATCGGTCTTTTTCTCTGAGCTGGATTGCCAAACACTCCGCAAGGTCCCGGCAAAAAATGCCCGGCGGATCAAACTTTTGTAAAACGCTGAGCGTTTCTAAGACGTCGGCAATGGGCGCCCCAAGTCGCTCGGCGATTGCGGCTAAATCTTCTGTGAGATACCCGGCTTCATCAATTGTATCGATCAAATGAATGCCAATGACCCGGCGCGCGGGATCACCTATGGCTACTTGCAATTGTCCGGTCAGGTGGTCTCTCAGCGTAGCGTCGCTGGCCAGCGTTGCTTCCAGGTTGTAATCTGCGCTGTCAAATCTCGTGGAGCCGCCTTTGGCATTCGACCAATCAACCGTCGGCGCAGTCTGATCGTTGGAAAAGGCGTTTTCGAGATCCGCCTTAGAATCTTCCGAGTACAGATTATCGTAATCCGTATCGAGGGAATCTTGTGTTTCGGTGGCCGGCGTATCATCCGACATCGCTTTGTCCGCAGCCGTCATATCAGTTTCGGCTTGTGCGGCATTGTTCCCCGCTTCCTCACTGCGCCCGTCGCTGCTCGCGATTGAAGGCCCGTTTGCCGCGTCGCGTTCGCCTCCTTCGCGCTCTTCTATTTCAAGCAGTGGATTTTTTTCCACTTGCTCTTCAACAAAAGAGGACAACTCAAGATTGGAGAGCTGCAACAGCTTAATCGCTTGCTGCAGCTGCGGGGTCATAACCAGGGATTGGCTTTGCCGAAGCTCTAGTTTCGGAGTTAACGCCATTGGACTACCTACCAAACTTAGATTGTGGCTCGATCAGAGCCTGAAGCGGTCGCCCAAATAAACTCGTCTAACGTCCTCGTTGCCCACAATGTCGGCTGGAGCACCTTCCATCAACAATCTGCCGTCGTGAATTATGTAAGCACGATCAACAAGATCTAAGGTCTCCCGCACATTATGGTCAGTTAATAGAACGCCGATCCCCCGGCTTTTTAGATGTACGATGAGCTCTCGTATTTCCCCCACCGCGATCGGGTCTATGCCCGCTAATGGTTCATCGAGCAGCATAAACATCGGTTGCGTTGCAAGCGCTCGCGCAATTTCGACTCGCCGCCGCTCACCGCCCGATAAGGCAACGGCGGGCGTTCGACGCAAATGTGTAATCGAAAACTCGGCAAGCAGAGCGTCGACATAGGAGTCGCGTCGATCGGCTGCCGGTTCGATCAATTCAACCACGGCTCGAATGTTTTCTTCGACACTCATGCCGCGAAAGATGGATGACTCTTGCGGCAAGTAGCCAATGCCCATGCGCGCCCGCCGGTACATCGGCAACCGCGTGACATCGTGGCCGTCCAATTCAATTGTTCCATAGTCGACCGGAATGAGGCCGGTAATCATATAAAAGCACGTGGTTTTGCCGGCACCGTTCGGTCCCAACAGGCCAACAGCTTCGCCACGTTCCAACTTGAGGCTCACACCTCGTACGACTGGCCGATTTCTAAAGCTTTTGCCGATCTTGTTAATTTCGAGGCCGCTGGCTCCGGGAACGACGCGCAGGTTTGGCCCTTCGCTGCCTTCTGCGTCGGTCTCTAGGCCCGGTTTTTGGGGCGTCTTATCGTTTGTTTGTTCGGTCATTGCTTCCTTGATAAGACACTGAGTGCCCTTAAGATTCTGTGAACCTGAGGCCCAACGGCCTTTGCTTATTGCTCAGACTCGTCGTCAGATTCTGCCGGAAAAAACAGTCCCTGAACGCGCCCCTCGCCCGCCGGGCTATCTCCGCATGACCCTATCAATACACTCCGGCCTGAATCCAAGTCCAAGTCCAATTTTTGACCGCATAAGACGTTCTTCCCGCGGGTAAGCAGGACATTGTCGTGCAATGTGAGCATGGCGGCCGTTACGTCATAGTCGGCCCAATCCCCTTCTGCGGTCTCTTCGGGCGAAGACAAGAAAACGCCTCCAAGCGCCTTCATGCGCTTGATTGAGTTGGGCGTTACGGTGCCGTCGCCTTCTTGGGTGGCGTAATAGACTTCGAGCGACTGAGACTTGAGCTGCATTTTACCTTGAATGGCATCGACGTTGCCGGTGAAGATCGCGATTTCTTCATCCTGCTTCACCTCGAGCGTGTCCGAAGATATGGCGATCGGTTGTTTGGTGTCGTGGCCCCCCTGGGAAAAAATACCGACAGACGTGCCGTCTTCTTGTTCAGAAGAATTTTCTTTCGTTGCTGTGTTGTCCTCTTGTGCAGCCGATAGTGACAGACTTGAAGTCAGTCCGAGCGCTATCGCAGCAATGAACAGCCATTGATGCCGAACCGTTCGAATGAATGGCACTTCCGATTGTGCTTTTCGTTGCTGCTTCATCATCCGTCCTATTCAAGCGAGCCGCGCATGCCCGATGACTCAATGTCCATATTGATAGTCGTTTGAACATTTCCCTTAAAGAGCAGCCGGTCGCCATCTTCGGTAACTTCGAACTCCTCGGCTTGGATGGCCCCTCGCGGGCCAGTTCCGGCTATCGGCTTGGTTCCGTGGATGCGGTTGGTTTCAAACTCGATAAAAGCCCACTGGGTTACGAATTCATAGTTGTTATTCGACTGCAAGGTCACATTGCCTTCGAGTTCCATCGTTTGCTCATCCGAGCGTAGCAAGCCGCCATTGGCTGTGAGGTCCAGCTCCGTAATGGAATCGGGAGTGGAATTCTCGGGCGTTGCCAAAACTACATGTCCATCGATTGTTGTCAGGCGGATGAGATTGGGATCGTCTCGGTCTTGAATGGCGGTAAGTGCATTTACGATGTAGGGACGATTTTCTGAATCAAAACCCGAAAATTTCGGGCTCAGCATGTGTAAATCGTTTTCGACCGTCGGCAGGGATGGGAATACGATTGAAATTCCCTCGCGGTTGCTCACCATGACCCCGGATACCACGGCCATGACGATAATGCCGACCGCAACGATAGGCAGCGACGTCTTCATCAATTCGACAAAACGACTGTGCTGGTCGGCCGTCGCCGCGAGTTGTTTGGTTCGGCTGTTGTCCCGCTGTATCCAATGCCGAAACAGACCTTTGGCCGTATCGGCCTGCGCCCACCGCGAGTGCTTATTTCCGCTATTCATCGACGAGTCCAATCTGGTCAGCGTCATGTAATGCCCGCCTTTAGGCAGTCGTGCATATGGAGAATGCCGATAGGCTTACTATTTGTATCGTGGTCGGTTTTGACAAATACGACCAAGAATGGCGGCACACTATTATTCATATAGGCAACCGCTTCGGCAGCTAAAGCGCTAGCGCGAATAATTTTAGGGTTCGGGGTCATCACGTCACCGGCCGTGCGGTCCAACAGGTCAGGGCCTAAGTGGCGGCGCAAGTCTCCATCGGTAATGATGCCGACGATTCCGCCTTCCCCATCGACGATGCCCGCGCAACCAAAGCCTTTTTCTGACATGACTTTAATTACGTCTGACATCGGACTTTGTGGTCCGGCCAGGGGCAGCTCATCTTGCCCATGCATTATGTCTTGAATCCGCACCAGCGATTTGCCGAGTTGTCCGCCAGGATGCAGCACGCGGTAATCGTCCGCCGAGAATCCCCTGTGCTCCATCAGCGAGACCGCTAGCGCGTCGCCCAATGCCAACATCAGCGTAGTGGATGTGGTTGGCGCCAGTCCCATCGGACAGGCTTCTTGGGCGGGCGGCAGCAAGAGGCCTACGGTTGCATGTTCCATAAGCGTGCTGTCCGCACGGCTCGACATGCCGATCAGCGGTATTGAAAAACGCCGCGTATGCGCAATTAGATCTCTGAGTTCCTGATTCTCACCGGAATTCGACAGCATGAGGACACTGTCCGCGTTCGTAATCATTCCGAGGTCGCCGTGACTGGCCTCGGATGGGTGGACAAAAAGTGCGGGCGATCCTGTGGACGAAAAAGTTGCGGCAATTTTGCGAGCGATATGGCCACTCTTTCCGATGCCGCTGACGATGATGCGGCCCTCGGTGCCGGCCAACGCTCGAACTGCCGAGAGGAAATCCTCTCCCAAACGATGTGCAAGGTCCGACAGCGCCTGCGCGCCAAGCTCCAGGACCCGGCGCGCTGACGCGATGTGATCGTCATCGTCCTTGCGGCTCGGCTTAGTGCCTTTCGGCTCTCTATCCGGTTTGGTTGATTTGCCCTGTCTGGCTGGCTTCATGACCCAAACACTGTCGCATAAATCTGGATGAACGGTTCACAGCGCGGCAACCGGGTCTAAAAATTCCGACTTTCGAGCCATTTTTTGAGTATGGGATGATCGAGCAGACAGGTCAACAAAGCCCAGAAACTGGTTAATGGGCGAAGATATCCTCTTCGGGCCAGCCCTCCAGATCCAGAAGCGCCCGTGCCGGCAGGAATTCAAACGCCGCTGCCGCCAACTCTAAGCGCCCCTCGCGTGCGAGCATAACGTCCAGCTTTGCCCTTAGATCATGCAGGTAGAGCACGTCGGATGCTGCGTAGTTCAATTGTGCATCTGTGAGATCTTTGGCGCCCCAGTCCGAACTTTGCTGCTGTTTACTGACATCGACGCTGAGCAACTCTTTGCACAAATCCTTGAGCCCGTGCCGGTCGGTGTAAGTCCGCACCAGTTTGGACGCAATCTTCGTGCAATAGATCGGCATTGTCTGTACACCGAGATATTTTTGCAAAACGGCGACGTCAAATCGCGCAAAGTGAAAAATCTTAGTCAGGTTTTGATCTGACATAGCGGCGATTAAATTAGGGCAGTTGTAGGAGTTTCGATCGAGTTGCACGACGTGTGCATCGCCGTCTCCGCCCGAACATTGCACGACGCACAACCGATCACGGTGAGGATTGAGGCCCATCGTTTCCGTGTCTACGGCAATGCTGTCGTTGAATGTCACGTCTGAGGGCAAGTCTCCGCGATGATGATGAATGGTCATGGGGACTCCGTTAACTCCCTCTCGCGGTTGTGGTGCCCAGGAGAAGACTCGAACTTCCACGCCCAAAAAGGGCACTAGCACCTGAAACTAGCGCGTCTACCAATTCCGCCACCTGGGCGTCCAGGAGTTGACTATCCCTGTCCTTAGCGCTTGTCAACGCACGCATGCAGCGCACTTTGCCCGTTCTCATTCGGGCCTTATCAACGCGTTAGGATTGCGTAATCTAGGTGCAGGCAAGAGTGTCTGATCGGGCGGCGAAGCTGCGGAGGGCTCCATGACTGCAAATTTAATAACGGTTTTTGGGGGGTCAGGATTCCTTGGGCGCCATACGGTCCGCGCGCTAGCCCGGTCTGGACACCGAATGAGGATCGGTGTCCGGAGGCCGCATACGGCACACTTTCTCAAACCCATCGGAGACGTCGGGCAAATAGAGTTGGTGCAAGCGAACATTCGTGATGAGGCTTCCGTTGCCCGGGCGCTGGAAGGTGCGGATGCCGTGATCAATTTGGTTGGCATTTTATCCGAAACGCGCCGGCAAAAATTTGAGGCCGTTCATGTAGAAGGCGCGGAGCGGGTGGCAAGCCTGGCTAAGCGGGCTGGGGTGTGTCAACTGGTTCAGATTTCGGCGCTCGGTGTTAATCAGCCGAGTGAATCCAAATATGCCCAAACTAAGGCCCGGGGAGAGGCGCATGTTCGCAAAGTCTTTCCGAGCGCTGTCATTATGCGACCGTCTATTGTGTTCGGCCCGGAGGATCAGTTCTTCAATCGATTTGCCAGCCTGGCGCGCATGTCTCTAGCTCTGCCGTTGATCGGTGGCGGTCATACCATGTTCCAGCCGGTATTTGTTGGTGACGTCGCTGCCGCCATTGCGAGTGCGGTCGACGATCCGTCAGCAAGCGGACGAACTTTTGAATTAGGTGGTCCGAGCCGGTATTCGTTTCGAGAGCTCATGGAATACATTCTCGAAGAAACCTGCCGCTCACGGCTTTTGATTCCATTGCCCTATGCCATGGCGTCTGCCGCAGGCTTTTTTTTGGGCCTGATTCCCAATCCATTGTTGACCATGGACCAAGTGCAATTGCTGAAGCACGACAACATCATATCCGGAGCAGATGATAGTGTCGGTCTTCTCGAAGACCTCGGCATACGCGCAAGATCGATGGAGACAATCGTTCCTACCTATCTCGAACGGTTTCGGCGCCACGGGCAATTTGAAGAAAGCCGCGTCGGCTAAACACTCGCTTTTGTCTTATCCTGCATAAACATAAAGAAGCAACGCTGCGCCAAGACCAAGTCGGTAGATCACAAACGGCGTGAGGGTGATCCTCGTCAATAGCCGCATAAAGAAGGCAATAGTGATGAGCGCAGAAACAAACGAAAGCCCGACGGCGATCAGCGCGTCCTGCTGAAAAATGCGGTCGCCGGTTTCTGCAATCTCGAGCCCCGCGGCCATGCCAAAGGCTGTGATGGTCGGCACAGCCATGAGCATGGAGAAGCGCGCGGACTCAACCCTCGAATAACCCAAGGCTCTCGCGGCTGTCATCGTAATTCCCGAGCGGCTCGTTCCCGGTACTAACGAGAGGCATTGGGCCAGACCGATCACCAGCGCGTTGCCGGTCGACAAGTCAGCTACCTGCGAGTTTTGCGAGCCAAACCGATCGGCTCCATATAGCGCGATCCCGAATATGATCGTGGCCCAGGCGATAATCTCAGGATCTCGCAACTGGTCGATAAGTCCTGAATAGAACAAGGCGCCGCCAGCAATGACCACGGGAAGCGTCGCTACGGCAATGTGGCCAAACAGCTTCGTTTCTTCGGTGGTTTGTCCGCGTACAAACAGCCAAACTCCCCGAATTACTGCCAAAACATCGCGCCAGAAATAGATGATAACGGCGAACAGCGATCCGACATGAATGGAGACATCGATGAGCGCGCCCTGATCTGGGAGATCCATCAATTCTGGCAACAAGATCAAATGGGCCGATGAACTCACCGGCAGAAATTCGGTAATGCCTTGGATAATCGCCAGTACGACCAATTGTTCCACTGTCATCATCAACGGTACGCCCTGTCTAACGCCTTGTAGTACAAGACGCATTCCTATCTCCTCAACGTTACAACATAATTAATAGGACCGTAACGGCCCTAAATGCAAAATATTTTGACCTCTATTCGGACAGAATAACCGAGACAACGAAAAACATGGCTTTTAAAAGGGCAATATTATTGCCATGAATGCTGGAATTTCATAGAAACTTCAGAAGAACTGGCCTATAACATTGGGCTCAGATGAGCTGAGACGCTGGTGTTTCGTGGCGTAAGTGCATGGCGGACATGGTTTCACCGACCGAGGGTGCCTAGCGCTCATAACCCCCGCCTTAGTTTCCATAGGCTAGCCTATTTGGAGTTGCCAATCGTGGCGCAGAAGATGCTGAAATTTGTTCAGCTCGACAAAGAGATGCCGGACAAGCGCTTGGCCGACAAACGCGTCGGCGACTTCCGCGAGATCTATGTCGGCGACTTCCGCGAGATCTATGGAGAGTATTTGCAGGCTAGGGCAGAAGAACAGGCCGGGCGCTGCTCGCAATGTGGCATTCCCTTCTGCCAAGTCCATTGTCCCCTACATAACAACATTCCAGATTGGCTCAAATTGGCCGCCGAAGGCCGCCTTGAGGAGGCATATGAGGTCAGCCAAGCCACCAACAACATGCCAGAAGTCTGCGGGCGTATTTGTCCCCAAGATCGCCTTTGCGAAGGCAATTGCGTCATAGAGCAGTCCGGTCATGGAACGGTGACGATTGGGGCCATCGAAAAATACATCACCGACACGGCTTGGGAAAAAGGATGGGTCAAACCGGTCAAGCCGCGTCGCCAGCTCTCGCAGTCCGTAGGAATCATCGGGGCCGGCCCCGCAGGTTTGGCGGCGGCCGAAGAGTTGCGGCGCAAGGGCTATCAAGCTCACATCTATGATCGCTACGACCGCGTCGGCGGACTGCTCACCTACGGCATTCCAAATTTCAAGCTGGAAAAGATCGTTGTGGAACGGCGCGCATCATTACTGCGCGAAAGTGGTGTGCACTTTCATTTGAATTTCGAAGTTGGTCGTGACGCGACGTTGGGCGACCTCCGGCAAAAGCATGATTGCGTATTGGTTGCGACGGGCGTTTACAAGGCCCGTGATTTGACTTTGCCCGGTGCCGGTCTCGGCGGCGTCTTTCCAGCAATGGACTTCCTAACCGCGTCCAATCGCAAGGGACTGGGTGATTCCGTGCCCGACTTTGAGGATGGCACGCTCAATGCGGCGGGCAAAAACGTTGTGGTTATCGGAGGCGGCGACACGGCTATGGATTGCGTCCGCACGGCTGTGCGTCAAGGCGCCAAATCGGTCAAATGCCTATATCGCCGTGACCGGGACAATATGCCTGGATCGATGCGTGAAGTGACCCATGCCGAAGAGGAAGGCGTTGATTTTATGTGGCTGTCGGGGCCCAAGGCACTGATGGGCGAAGACGCTTCCAATGGCCCAGGCCAGATTACGGGTGTCCGCACCACAAGAATGCGCCTCGGTCTGCCGGATTCGTCAGGTCGCCAACGGCCCGAAGAAATTCCCGACTCCGAATTCACCCTAGATGCGGATCTGGTGATCAAAGCTCTGGGTTTTGACCCAGAAGAAATTCCGGTTCTCTTCGACGCCGAAGATCTTGCTGTCACGCGATGGGGTACGATCAAAGCGGACTTCCGTACGCTGATGACCAACTTGGACGGCGTCTTCGCCGCGGGCGATATCGTACGTGGTGCTTCGCTGGTCGTATGGGCTATACGCGACGGCCGCGACGCCGCGGCGGCTATGCGTCAATATTTGCGGGCGCGTGCGGCCGGAACCGAGGGGGAACATGGTACGCAGCGTGGCCGTCCTGAACTGGCTCAAGCTTCATAGAGAGTCAATATATGACCGATCAAAAGAAGGCTCGCAAAGAGCTCGAACGATACAGCCGAAACGCAAAGCTCCTTGAGGATGCGCACGTCTACTCGCCTGAGCAAGAGCACGACGCTTGCGGCGTAGGTCTCGTTGCGGCCCTCGATGGGGAGCCGCGGCGCGACGTGGTGACGGCAGGCATCGATGCCCTGCGGGCCGTATGGCATCGTGGTGCAGTTGATGCCGACGGAAAGACAGGTGACGGGGCCGGTATTCATCTTGACGTGCCGCAAGGGTTCTTCACCGAACAAGTGGCCCGCACGGGGCACGAGCCGCGTGATAATCCCATCGGAATAGGAATGGTATTTCTTCCGCGCACGGATTATAGCGCGCAAGAGCTGTGCCGTACGATTGTCGAATCGGAAATTTTGAGATTTGGCTATTACATTTATGGCTGGCGGCAAGTCCCGGTAAATACCGAAGTGATCGGCGCTAAAGCCAATGCGACAAGGCCGGAGATCGAACAGATCATGTTCGAAAGTCCGACCAAGCGCAGCTATCAAGAGCTTGAAAGAGAGCTCTATCTTGTGCGCCGGCGCATTGAAAAGCGGGTCGCCGATTCACGCATCAACGATTTTTATATTTGTTCGCTATCGACCGAATCGCTTGTTTACAAGGGCATGTTTCTCGCCGAACAATTATCCGTCTTCTATCCGGACTTGCAGGACGACCGATTTGTTTCGTCGGTTGCTTTGTTTCATCAGAGATACTCGACGAACACGTTTCCAAATTGGTGGCTCGCCCAACCGTTTCGCATGCTGGCCCACAACGGCGAGATCAATACCATCCGCGGCAATGTCAATTGGATGAAAAGCCATGAGATCCGGATGGCGTCGGAAGTATTCGGCGAACATGGAGACGAAATTAAACCAATCGTACAGACCGGCAGTTCGGATTCCGCTGCTCTTGATGCGGTATTCGAACTATTGGCCCGTGCCGGCCGCTCTTTGCCAATGGCAAAGACGCTATTGATTCCTGAAGCCTGGTCGAGACGGGCGACGGTCATGGCCGAGTCTCATCGTGCAATGTACGCGTATTCGAATTCGGTTATGGAACCTTGGGACGGTCCAGCCGCCATTGTTGCGACGGACGGGAGATGGGCGATCGCGGGCATGGACCGAAATGGTTTGCGTCCCATGCGATACACCATGACCGAAGAAGGTCTTCTGTTCGTCGGGTCGGAAACCGGCATGGTGCCGCTCGACGAGGCGCTGGTGACCGAAAAAGGCCGTGTCGGTCCGGGGCAGATGATCTGCGTCGATCTTGAGGACGGCAAGTTCTATCACGACGGCGAAATCAAACATCTGCTCGCGACGTCGCAGCCGTTCGAGGAATGGGTCAAGAATATTATCGAATTGGATTCGGTGGTGCACGCGTACTCCGAGCCGCGCCTCTATCAAGGCGCTGAATTGCGCCAGCGCCAGCTTGCCGCCGGGTTCACCGTCGAGGAGATGGAGCTCATCCTTCATCCCATGGCCGAAACCGGCAAAGAGCCTGTGGGGTCGATGGGCGACGATACGCCCATCGCCGTGCTATCGAACAAATACCGCCCTCTGTCGCATTTTTTCCGGCAGAATTTTTCGCAAGTCACCAATCCACCGATCGACAGTTTGCGCGAACACCGGGTTATGAGTTTGAAGACTAGGTTCGGCAATCTTGGAAATGTGCTGGAGGAGGATTCTTCTCAAACTGATGTTTTCACCTTGGAAAGTCCAGTTCTGACCAACGCCATGTTTGCCAAGATGAAAGAGTATTTTGGCGATACAGCTTATGAACTCGATTGCACCATAGATATAGAAGGCGAGGCGGCAGTAGACGAATCCGCACTGCGCGACGAGCTTGAACGACTCCGCGTTGAAGCGGAGGACGCTGTACGTCAAGGTTATAGCCACCTCGTATTGACTGACGAAAATATCGGTCCAGGCAGGCTTCCCTTGCCGATGATTTTGGCGGTTGGTGGTGTGCACACCCATTTAGTCGAACAGGGCCTGAGGACTTATACGTCAATCAACGTGCGATCAGCCGAGTGTTTGGATACGCATTATTTTGCCGTGTTAATTGGTGTCGGTGCGACGACGGTCAATCCTTATTTGGTTCTCGAGTGCGTGGCCGACCGCCATGAGCGCGGTTTGTTTGAAGATATGACCCTCGAGCAGTGCATGGCGAATTACTGCGATGCAATCGACGCGGGCCTGCTCAAGATCATGTCAAAAATGGGCATCTCCGTGATCTCGTCTTATCGCGGCGGCTACAATTTCGAAGCCTTGGGATTGAGTCGTGCGCTCGTCGCGGAGTTTTTCCCAGGCATGCCCAGCCGGATTTCCGGGATCGGCCTGCCGGGTATTCAAAAGAAGTTAGCCGATTTGCACGCGGTCGCTTTTGACGAGGACATTGTGACCTTGCCCATCGGCGGTCTTTACCGCTACCGGCGCAATGGGGAAAACCATGCGCTCGAGGGGCAATTGGTTCATCTGCTGCAGCACGCTTGCGATCACGACAGTTTTGCCACATTCAAAAAGTATAGCCAGGCGCTGGGTCACCAGCCGCCGATTTCAGTGCGCGACTTGTTAGACTTTAAAGAAGGTCTGCTCGGCATTGCCTTGGACGAAGTTGAATCCATTAACGAAATTCGCAAGCGTTTCGTCACGCCGGGCATGTCGCTTGGCGCCTTGTCGCCTGAAGCACACGGCACGCTTAACATTGCCATGAACCGAATCGGCGCCAAGTCTGTGTCCGGCGAAGGCGGTGAAGATCCTGCGCGCTTTACACCGCTGCCTAATGGCGACAATCCCAATTCCGCGGTAAAGCAAGTCGCGAGCGGCCGCTTCGGCGTTACGGCCGAGTATCTGAACCAATGCCGCGAAATCGAAATCAAGGTCGCCCAAGGCGCAAAGCCCGGCGAGGGCGGTCAGTTGCCCGGTTTTAAGGTGACTGAACTCATTGCCAAGTTTCGCCACGCGACGCCCGGTGTGACATTGATCTCGCCGCCGCCGCATCACGATATTTATTCAATCGAAGATTTGGCGCAGCTGATTTATGACCTGAAACAGATAAATCCGGTGGCCAAGGTTTGCGTTAAGCTGGTCGCGTCAACCGGTATCGGCACGATTGCAGCCGGGGTTGCTAAAGCGAAGGCCGATGTCATTCTGGTTTCAGGTCATTCGGGCGGCACGGGCGCCAGTCCCCAAACCAGCATCAAGTATGCCGGCATTCCATGGGAAATGGGCCTGACGGAAGTCAATCAAGTGCTGACGCTCAACAACTTGCGCCACCGTGTGGTCCTGCGCACGGACGGTGGCGTGCGCACGGGGCGTGACGTCGTGATCGCGGCGATGATGGGAGCCGAAGAGTTCGGGGTTGGCACCGCTTCGCTGGTGGCCATGGGCTGCATCATGGTGCGCCAGTGTCATTCAAATACGTGCCCCGTAGGGGTGTGCACACAAGATGAAAATTTGCGCGAACGGTTTACGGGCACGCCCGACAAAGTCGTCAATTTATTCAGCTTCATTGCGGAAGAAGTGCGCGAAATTTTGGCAAATTTGGGCTTTCGCTCATTAAAGGAAATCATTGGCCGCACCGATCTCCTCGCGCAAGTTAGCCGCGGCGCAGCGCATTTAGACGATCTCGATCTCAATCCGTTGCTGGTGCAGGCCGACCAAGAAGATCACGCTCGCTATTGCACCAATGAAGGCCGCACGGAAGTCGATGATACGCTTGATGCGCAAATGGTGCGCGATGCCGCACCGCTGCTCGAAATGGGTGAGAAAATGCAGCTCACCTATACGGTGCGCAATACGCAACGCGCCATTGGCTCGCGCATTTCGTCACACATTGTGCGTAAGTACGGCATGTTCGGTCTAAAGCCCGGCCATCTTACGGTGCGCTTGCGGGGATCCGCCGGCCAGTCACTGGGCGCATTCGGTGTGCAGGGTTTAAAGCTCGAAGTTTTTGGCGACGCCAACGACTATGTAGGCAAGGGCTTGTCCGGTGCGACTATCGTGATTCGTCCGATGACGGCGAGCAAATTTGTTACCAACGAAAACACCATCATCGGCAATACGGTGCTCTATGGAGCGACGTCAGGGCGCTTGTTTGCGGCGGGCCAGGCGGGCGAGCGCTTTGCCGTGCGCAATTCGGGCGCGGAGGTTGTGATCGAAGGGTGCGGTTCCAATGGCTGCGAATATATGACCGGCGGGACAGCGGCAATTCTTGGATCCGTCGGCGACAATTTTGCAGCCGGTATGACTGGCGGCATGGCTTTCGTTTATGACACGGGCAACACTCTGGCCGAACGCATCAACGATGAAGCGGTCATCTGGCAACGCATTCAATCGTCTTATTGGGAAGGTGTCCTAAGAGATCTTGTCCGCGCCCATGTCATGGAAACAGGTTCGGTGTACGCGGCCAACATCGAGGCCCACTGGGATCTGGAAGTCGGTCGCTTTTGGCAGGTTTGTCCGAAGGAAATGGTGGGCCGCTTAGAAAATCCGTTGAGCGACGAGACCAGCGAGGCGGCCGAAACGGCTTAGCCTGCGCTATCTTCGCCGCCGATGTGCTGGTCAAGAAACCGTTCCAAATGCTCCAGAAACTGTGTCCGATCGCTCTGGCGCATCAAATCGTGACCGCTGCCGCGTAAAGTCACAAAAGAGTAGGGCTTGCCCGCTCGCTTTAGCGCCGCGGCCATGCGCTTGGATTGATCGATCGGAACGACACGGTCATCCTCTCCATGAATGAGCAAGATGGGGCTTTGAACTTCGTCTGCACGAAGTGCCGGGGAATAGTCGCGTAAGCCCGCACCCTCTTGTCGCGCATTGCTCATCGCCGCGACCCCGTGGCGGCCGACATAGCGCTTGGCGGTTTTGCCGATGGTGCGCAAATCGGCGACGCCATTGAGGCTGATTGCGCAAGCGTAAAGGTCCGGCGTCTTGACCGAACCCATCAGCGCCGCGTAGCCGCCATACGATCCCCCCAGAATACAAATACGGCGCGGATCTGCGATGCCTTGTGTGACAAGCCAGTCGACGCCGTCGGTGATGTCATCCTGCATGGCCGCGCCCCATTCGCCGAAACCTTGCTCAACGAAATTTGGTCCGTAGCCTGACGATCCTCGAAAGTTCATTTGAAACACCGCGTACCCGCGATTGGCCAAGAATTGAACGACATAGCTATACTGCAAACGATCGCGATGAAGCGGACCCCCGTGGGGAAAAATGACGGCCGGTAATGGGTCGTGCTGCCCGCGTTTCACGCCTTTAGGTACGGTTAGATAGGCTGGTATTTCGAGCCCGTCCCGTGCCGCGTAAGTGTAAGGGGTCATGACCGCCAAATCCGCTTCGCCGATCAAGGGATTTTGCGCGCCAAATTCCAGCAGCGATTGCCTTCTGCGATCAAAAACATAGTAGTGCCCAGGGTCCTTCGGTCCGCGCGCAACAATCACATAGCGCCGTCCATTGTTTGAGACGTTGACGAACTCAATTTCTTTCCCCGGAAGTGCGCGGCTCATAAAATCTGTGTCGCGCCGAACGTCCTTATCCAGATAAACTGTATGTTTGATGTCTTGAACATAGGTCACAGCAAGCAGCCGACGCTGGGCCGAGTCCAAACTGACATCTTCGATATCGACTTCATCGTGACCGAAAAGCCGCTGTACGAACTCATTAGTTGAAAGGCGAAATTGATAAATCGCGCTGGGTCCACCTTCGTGGTTTGATTCAACCAGCAGCACGTCGGGATCGGTCAAGAAGGCAATGGGCGAAAATTCGGCAGTGCTTGCGAGCGGTGCTTGCCAAATCCGCTGCCAATCGGAGGCTTCGTCGTTTCTTGCAATAAGAAAAAAATTGCCCTGCTCGAGCCCGCCTCCTATGCGAACGCGGCCTTGCTTGTCCGTCATCCAATATAGAATGGATTGTTGGCCATGGTGAACGAGTTCGGCCGTGCCGGTTTCAAGGTCAACGCGGTAGAGATCTGGCCAATTGGGATTGCGCTCTGCCACGCTCACAAGAATATGCCGAGGATCCTGAGGCAACAGATCGACCACTTGGTCATGCCGCGCAGCTTTGCTTTCGCCCTCCGGATCGAACAGAGGGATGAGATCCTCGCCGTCTGCGTTAACGGCAAACAATCTAGTGACAATTTGCTGTCCGCCACCTTCCGGAACCAAAGCGCCAACTCCCAACAACAGCCGCTCGTTTGTCGCCCATTCGGTCCACAGAAATGATTGTCCAGGTCCGGGATCGGTCGCATCCGTCGGGATGTCGTTTGCGTCGTCGAGGTCTTTGACGACAAGGAGATAGCGGCCCGCCCGCCATTTTAGCGCCGCTAGATAGCGACCGTCGGGCGACAATGTAGCGTCGCTGAATTGCGGTGGAAGCGTGAAATGAGTGATAGGCAGTTTGGGGACTGGCTGTGCGCCAAGCGCAATGGAATGCGCGACTACAATGATCGCGCACAGAACCAGTCGTCGGAAAAACGTTGTCCCCCCAACCATGGGACCATTATTGCAGATTTGCAGCGAGAAACGACTCAAGTTCGCGCAAAAATGTGACGCGGTGTTCGCCGCTGCTCAAACTGTGATCACCGTCTTCAAGCTTGACAAACTTGTGTTCCTTGCCGGCCCGGCTCAGGGCGCTTGCCATCGCTTGTGACTGGTTGAACGGTACGGTCCGATCGTCAGTTCCGTGGGCAAGCAGAACTGGGACGGCCATTTCGTCGGCGCGCAATTTCGGAGAATAAGCTCTGAGCTCAGCTCGGTCGTCTGAATAATCGCCGATCGCCTCGTTCGCGTACTTGCCGCCGATATATTGCCGGTCGAATCGCATCATGGCCCTCAAGTCCGTAACGCCATTCAGGCTTACGGCGCAGGAATACAGACCGGGTTCGCGTATCGGCCCCATAAGAGCGGCATAGCCTCCATAGCTGCCGCCATAGATGCAAACACGATCAGGATCCGCTATGCTCTGATCGATTAAGAAACGCGTCCCATCGGTGACGTCGTTTTGCATGGCCTGGCCCCATTCGCCATAGCCGGCTTGCTGGAATTCGGCGCCATATCCCGACGATCCGCGAAAATTCATTTGAAACACGGCATAGCCACGGTTGGCCAAGAATTGGACTTCATAGTCAAACGACACCGCGTCGCGTACGCCTGGACCGCCATGAGGCAAAATGACTGTAGGAAGCGGCTCGATGTTGTCCGTATCGACTGTGGTAGGAAGCGTCAAAAAGCCCTGTATTTCCAATCCGTCCCGCGCCTCGTAGTTGAATGAAATTGGCCTACTGAGTTTAACTTGGTCCAATCCCGGGTAGCGCGAGGTCAGCAAGTTGAGATTGCGCTTCTTAACGTCAAAAATGTAATATTTGCCGGGATCGGTCGACGACCCGGCATAGACAACTGCTTTGTTGTTGTCTCGTGTGCGGTTGATGATGGTCGCGCCGACCCCTAGCGCCTCCTCTATCTGATCATCCATGCGCTCCGCCGTGGAATCCAGCCAATGCACGTTGCCGCCGGTTGATAAATAGCTTACCCCTAACACTTTCGTACGCGCCGAATTCAACACCAGACCGCTGGTGTCATACCTGTCGTGCTTGAATACTTTCTTTGTGAACTTCTGCTGAGCCAAATCGAATTCATAGATGCCGGACGTACCGCCTTCATGATTCGACAAAACGTACATCTTGTTGCCATCCGCTTTGAATAGAAGCGGATCAAAGACAATTGTTCCCAGCATGTCCGCTTGCCAGATGCGACGCCAGTCTTCGGCGCCCGCCGAGCGCGCCTCTACAAACTCAAGCCCCTTGTCAAAACCGAAGGCAATACGCACTCGCCCTTGTTGATCGCTGAGCCAGCCCTGAATATTAGTGCGGCTCGATTGGACCATGCTTCCTCTCCCGGTATTTACATCGACGCTGTAGACGCGGGGTTTTGCCGGATTGTCCCCGTTGTAGGCCATAAGAATGTGGTTTGGGTCATTAGACAAGAAATCCACAACTCTGTTTTTGATTTGAATTATGATTTCGTTGCGCCTTTGCTTCACCATTTCTTTCATGTTTGACCCATCGGCATTGACGGCAACCAGGCGCGTCTCCGTTGTTGGCGTCCCGAAGCGCCGCGCGGGAAATCGCAAGCTGACGAGTAAACGATTGGCGCTCGCCCATTCGACCCATGTGGCATCCGCTTTTTCGGAGCCAACCGCGTAAGCTTTCTTATTCAAGTCCATCAAATCGTAGATTATGACGACATAGCGGCCGCCGTTTTCTCTTAGCGCTGCCAAATATCGCCCGTCCGGTGAAATTTCTAGACCTGCGTGGGATGGCAATTGGCCAAACGCAGTGACCGGTGCTTTCGCCGCGAGCGCGTTCGAAACCGAGGCGAAGACAAATCCAAAACTCAAGCAAAACAGAACGGCGTTGCGGCGAAAGCTGCGTGTCATGGTGTCGTCCCCTATCGGTAGTGCTCATTTGACGGTAATTGTGGATGAGCGGAATGACAACGCAGAGCTGTATCAACTGCTGGAGTTCCGGTTTTATCTTCCAAGCAGCGGATTTGCTAAACCAGGAGTTGCAAAATACAAATATGGAGTGTGGCGGTTCCGTGCTTGTTCTTCTGAGGGTGCGATAAAGTTGGAGCGCAAGTATAAGTCTCAGTGACACTAGTCGGGATACAATGATGAATGCGGACTCACCTAGATCGCGGCGTGATGTCATCAGTTCGTTGGCGGCTGCAGCAGCGACGACTCTTGTTAACGGAGTACGACCAGCATCGGCTTCCGTCCGTCCACTGAATTTCAAGGATCCAACGGACAACGTCTACGCTTACTTCAAAACGATTGGCGATACGGTCCCTCGCACGTCTTACACGTACACGCGCGGCCGCGTTTATGGCGCGATGCCGGGCATCCTCATCAAGCCGCTGATGGACTACGAGTCCGGCTTGATTGATCGGACGGAAGCCATGGCCAATGGCGGCTTTCGCCTGACCCGATGGGAGACCATGCACTTTCTGGATCTGGGGTCGGGTGCCGTGCTTGAGCGCTTCGATAATCCGTTCACAGGCAAAGCGAACGAACCGATCCACGGTGTCACGGGTCCGTTGCTATTCGAAGTGACGCCTCAATAAGGCCGTCGCGTGATTTTGGACTACGAGCCGAAACGAAAGGCAGCGCCGTTCTTGCTGGATTGGCGCCAGTCCGGCGATCAAGTGACGCTGCGTCTTGAAACCATGCGAGAGTATCCCAATCCGGTTCAGCCGGAAGACTGGCCGCTTGCGTCGACAGGACCGACGCGCCGCTATGGGGATTTCTTGACCTGGACCACGAGTTTGAATGATCTACAAAACGACGACCTGACGAGTGCGCCCGCCACGCTTTTTTACAGCGCTCAGACGAATTGGCAGCCCTGGATGTTCATGGGTCAAGGGCCCGGTCATCTGCTTTGGCATGCGAGCGGGGCTAAGTACAACGCGCTGGATGAGCTACCCGTTTCTTTTGTCGAATCCGTAGACGGCTTGCATCCCGACCTGCTCCGCGACACGGATAACTATTTGGACAACACCGGCGTGTTGTTAAACGAACTCGCCCGGCGCCGCGACGCCTTGTAAGGGTCGCCACCGATCACCGAAGAGACACGTACTCAATCCCCTAGCGGGTGGTGACAGTGACTTCTTGAAGTGGGGCGCCGACCTGCGTGGCAAATGTCGAAACCAGAACGGCAATGTCGCCGAACGTGGTTTGAGGAGGGAGTGAGAAATCGGTTTCTACGGTGTCGATTTTGACACAAACGTCGAGGTAATTCTGTTCGTCCATGACCCAAACCCCTTAATGTTGACTAAGGAAAACCAGCCTGTTTCCCTCTTCACATGATTGTGAAGCAACGGTCATGCCAAAAGGCGGCGTTAAGGTTAAGGCGCTGAATGGAGCGGGTGAAGGGAATCGAACCCTCGACACCGAGCTTGGGAAGCTCGTGCTCTACCACTGAGCTACACCCGCCAAGAAGCCGTGAGCATAGCCAATGGTTTGGGCCGGGCCAAGCGGAGGTCCGTCGTTGACAATTGCTCAAAAGACCTTGATCAGCCCGGCTAACTATTGTCTGCCGAACAGCCGTGTGATCGACTTGTCACATGTCTGACGCGATAACTCTTGAGAAAGTACCGCTCGGGCCGGAAAAATTTCGCAATCCGGATGTCACTGCCGATGGTACGCGCCGCGCGTCGGTGGCGCTCGGCAAGTTGGACACCCTTTGGATCAACACCGGTACGCTGTGCAATATCGAGTGCGCTCATTGTTATATCGATTCCAGCCCTACAAATGACAGTCTTGCGTATATTTCCTTGGATGAGGTATTGGGCTATTTGAACGAAATCGAAGAGCTCAAATTGGGCACACGGGAGATTGGTCTGACCGGCGGTGAGCCGTTTATGAATCCTCACTGCTGCGCGATGATGGAAGCGGCCCTTGAGCGGGGCTTTCAGGTACTGGTTCTGACCAACGCCATGCAACCTATGCTGCGCCCGCGCATCCGCACTCATTTGTTGCAACTAAATAATCAGTATAAAGATCATCTGTCGCTTCGAGTTAGTCTTGATCATTTTAGCAAGGAGCTGCACGAAACAGAGCGCGGCCCAGATACGTGGGATAAGACACTAGAGGGCCTGGTATGGTTGTCGAAAAACGGCTTCAAGATGAACGTCGCCGGCCGGACGTGTTGGGGGGAAACAGACGAAACGGCGCGCGCGGGCTATGCGGAGCTATTTGATCGAGAAGGCATTTTGGTTGATGCCGCGCACCCGACGGAGCTCGTTCTTTTTCCCGAAATGGATGAAGAAGCGGACGTGCCCGAAATCACAGTCGATTGCTGGAGCACTCTTGGCAAGAATCCGAGCGACATGATGTGCGCCTCGAGCCGCATGATCGTCAAACGCAAAGGCGCGCGAGCGCCTGTTGTATTACCCTGCACATTGCTGCCTTACGGAGCCGCGTTTGAAATGGGCGCACGCCTGAGCGAAGCGCAAGGTGCGGTAAAACTCAATCATCCACATTGCGCGAAATTTTGCGTCCTCGGCGGCGGGTCGTGTTCGGTCGCCGACTGACGCCGGAGCTAGCGCCAGGCCCTAAATTGCTTGGACAGTTTGAGTCCCTGGCGTTGATAGTTCGAGCCGATGTCGCGGCCATAAATCTTCTGGGCCGGCTCAGTTAGCTTTTCGTAGATCAAGCGGCCAATGATTTGTCCGTCGACCAAAATAAACGGCACTTCATGGCTTCGGATTTCTAAAACGGCGCGCGCGCCTTGCCCGCCGCTTTCGCTATGCCCAAATCCCGGATCGAAAAAACCAGCATAATGCACGCGAAACTCGCCCACGACCGGATTGAACGGCACCATCTCGGCAGCAAAGTCGGGGGGGACGTGGACCGCTTCTCGCGACGCTAAGATATAAAATTCGTCCGGGTCCAGAATAATACCCTCTTGTTTGCTGGCATATACCGGCTCCCAAAAGTCCGCCGGCTCGTAGGCGTCGACCTGGTCTACGTCGATCAACCCAGCATGGCGCCGCGCCTTGTAGCCGACAAGACCAGTGCTCGGATTGCCGGTCAGATCAATGGAAAGCCCTATCCCGTGATCGATGTCGCCATCGCCGTCGACCAGCATGCGTTCCGACTGAAGCGCGCGCAGTTGGCTATCGGAATATTTCGATGTTCCCCGGCGCAGCCGCAACTGACTAAGCCGTGACCCCGCCCGAACTAAGAGGCTAAATGTGCGCGGGGAAATTTCTGCATAAAGCGGGCCCTGATAGCCCGCCTCGATGCGGTCAAAGGATGTGCCATAGTCGGTAATGAGCCGGGTAAAAACATCAAGTCTGCCGGTCGAGCTTTTGGGATTGGCAAGACCCGATATGCGGTCGGGTAAATTGATCCGCTCCAAGAGAGGAACAAGGTAAACGCATCCGGTTTCCAAAACCGCACCCTGGCGCAAATCGACTTCGTGCAGCGCCAGTGTCTGTATTTTGTCGCGCACGGTTGCGTTTGCGCCGGGCAAAAAACTCGCGCGAATACGATAAGCGACATTGCCCAATCTGAGATCGAGACTGGCCGGCTGAATTTGGGAGTCTTCTATCTCGGGGTTGCCCCAGATATTGTGGCTTGCAATCAGGCTCTCCAGCGTATGGGACGGTAATATCCCGTCCGGCGGCCGCCCGCGCTGCTCGCTGACGCGGTGCGCCGGCGCGGCATCGGTTTCAAACAGGGTTGCCGAATATGCCATTTGAGAGGTCTTTTGTTTTTGTTGCAAAGTCATACCCAACCGGCGCGCAGAATCAGGGGCGCCGAAAGTTAACGATACCACGCCCACTACGCGCTGTCCGCTTGGGGACAACGATCCGCGGGCCAAATGTATGGTCCCTCGCACCAGTCGAACCTTATCCCCGTTATCCACAAGCCGCATGTGGATATCTTGTGGGCAATCGCCAAATTGTCCTCGGCTTGACCCCCTCCTCATATGATCCTAAAAGGCCAAGCTTTTTTGCGTTGGTCGCTTAACGTATAAGTTTGGTGGTATGACCAAAAATTCAACATCAATGCCGCAAAAGAAAGGCTCTCGGGGCAAAAATCCCGATGAGGCCAGCTGGCGCTCAGCCACGCGCCAAGTGCGCGGCGGGACCAATCGTTCGGGCTTTGGCGAGACCAGCGAAGCGATGTACCTCACGTCAGGCTATGTCTATCAAAATGCCGAGGAAGCCGAAGCGCGTTTTAAGGGGGAAGATGACGGCTATATATACAGCCGCTTCTCCAATCCCACCGTAACCATGTTTGAAGACCGCATGGCGCTTCTCGAAGGCGCACCGGCGGCCAAAGCGACAGCTACCGGTATGGCCGCGGTGACCGCGTCTATGCTGTGCCAACTGTCAGCGGGTGATCATGTCATGGCGGCCCGGGCGCTGTTTGGGTCGTGCCGCTACATTGTCGATACGCTGCTGCCGAAATTCGGCGTCGACTTTACATTTGTCGACGGCCGTGAAAATGCGCAATGGGAAGCAGCGGTACGCGACAACACAAAGGTGTTCTTTGTTGAGACGCCAGCAAACCCCACGCTAGATATCATCGACTTGAAAGGAGTGGCCGACATTGCACATCAGGCGGGCGCACGCCTTGTCGTCGATAATGTTTTTGCGACGCCCATTCTGCAACGGCCAATGGAATTCGGCGCCGACATCGTTGTTTATTCCGGTACCAAACACATTGATGGTCAAGGCCGCGTTCTTGGTGGTGTTGTCCTTGCCGATGACGAATTCATCTACGATCACTTGTTCAATTTCTTACGTCAAACAGGGCCGTCACTCAGTCCATTCAACGCATGGGTGCTGCTCAAAAGTTTGGAAACGCTTGATTTGCGCGTACGGCAAATGTGCCGTAATGCCGAAACCGTTACGACGTTCATTTCCGGTCACGACAAACTGAGCAAAGTCATGTACCCGGGAAGCCCCGATCATCCGCAGCACAATTTGGCCATGTCGCAAATGGAAATGGGGGGCAACGTTATTACGTTTGATGTAAAGGGCGGCAAGGACCCGGCCTTCCGACTGGCAAACATGCTGTCCATTGTCGACATTTCAAACAACCTGGGTGACGCGAAAAGTCTGATCACCCATCCGGCAACAACGACGCACCAACGTCTCACGGACGACGAGCGCTCGGAGCTTGGCATAACTCCCGGCACGCTGCGGATTTCGATTGGGCTTGAGGACGTGGAGGATCTGAAGGAAGATCTGGCCCGCGCCCTTGATGCCGCGTAAGGCTAAATACAATGTACCATGCAACGACGCGAGATATACGAGTTCAAGTCGCGCCCATCTATCTGGAAGACCAGTCGACACCTGATGAAAACCATTTTGTTTGGGCCTATACGATTCAAATCGAAAACCAGGGACCTGAAACCGTTCAATTGCGATCACGCTACTGGCGAATTACGGACTCAACCGGACATGTGCAAGAAGTAAAGGGTGATGGTGTCGTAGGAGAGCAACCCGTTTTGCAACCAGGAGAACAGTTCGAATATACCAGCGGTGCGCCACTTCCTACGCCTACGGGCTTTATGGGCGGGACCTACCAAATGGTAACGGAAGCGGGCGAGTCTTTTGATGTTGAGATTCCTGCATTTTCTCTGGATAGTCCTTATCAAGATTATAACGTCCACTGAGACAAGCCGAGAAAGCTAACTCGACTCAATAAGAGGCCTCGAGAACGTGCTTGATCTGCGGCCCATTTTACTCGTGAGCGGCATTTTATTGTCGGCGCTTGGCATCGCCATGCTGCTGCCCGCCGCGGCAGATTTATCGGTTGGTCATCCCGACTGGAAAGTCTTTCTCGCCGCATCAGGCGTGACAATGTTTGCGGGTGTGAGTCTTGCGCTGACAAATTGGGGGCTTGCGCACTCGTTAAGTGTTCAACAGGCATTCCTTTTGACGACATTGGCATGGGTGCTCACCACGGCGTTTGGTGCGCTGCCGTTCGTGTTTTCCGAACTCGAGCTCAACTACACGAATGCGTTTTTTGAAGCCATGTCGGGCTTGACGACAACGGGAGCGACTGTGGTCAAGGGTTTGGACAATGCTCCGTCCGGCATTCTTTTGTGGCGCGCGCTTCTTCAATGGCTAGGCGGCATCGGCATTATTGTTATGGCGGTCGCTATATTGCCCATGCTGCAAGTAGGCGGGATGCAACTGTTTCGGTTGGAATCATCCGACACGTCCGAAAAGATTTTGCCTCGCGCGACGCAAGTCGTCGGTTCTATCGCGCTGGTCTATGTGATTATTTCCGCACTCTGCGCCGTTGGTTACGGTTTTGCTGGCATGACGAGCTTCGAGGCGGTCGCTCATGCCATGACTACCATCGCAACAGGCGGATTTTCGACATCCGACAAATCGATCGCTGCTTTCGATAGCGCCTTGGTGGACTACACGGCGGTGATATTCATGATTTTGGGAAGCCTGCCGTTTGTCCTCTATTTCGATTTGCTGCGTTTGCGGCCGCAACCGCTGCTGAGAGATAGCCAAGTGAGATGGTTTCTGATTATTGCTTTTGCGCTCGTCATGGCCATGACGCTCTACCAATGGTCGGTGAACGCAAATGAGGGCTGGCGCGCCTTTCGTCTAGCGGCCTTCAATGTTGTTTCGATCATGACTGGAACAGGTTATGTAACGACCGACTACGGCACATGGGGCACATTCGCTGTTGTCGCCTTTTTTTGCATTATGTTTATCGGCGGCTGCGCTGGCTCAACGTCATGCGGCATGAAGATTTTCCGTTTTCAAGTCGTTTATGCGGCCATGTGGATCCAGATCAAACGCATGGTGCATCCTCACGGCGTGTTTTCCGCAAAGTACAATGGCCGTCTCATTACAGAAGATGTGACATTGTCGGTCATGAGTTTCTTTTTCTTATTCTTCGTATGCTTTGCAGTCCTCGCGGTAATGTTGTCCATTATTGGACTCGAACCTCTAACGGCGTTGTCGGCAGCGGCCAGCGCTATCGCCAATGTCGGACCAGGTTTGGGCGAGACGATAGGACCGGAAGGGACATATTTTTCACTTCCGGATTCTGCAAAGTGGGTTCTATGTTTGGGAATGCTATTGGGCCGATTGGAGCTCTTTACGGTTTTGGTGCTTTTCGCCCCAAGCTTTTGGCGCGCTTGACGGCCGGAAACGCCGTTGAACATTCATGCCTCACACGTATCGCGATTTCGGCTTAAGTGAGACCCTCCGATGAGTGCACCAACATATACGCCGATCGAAATGATAAAGCGGCTTATCGCTTATGATACGACGAGCCGGAACTCCAATTTGCATCTTATACATTTCGTTGCCGACTACTTGCGTCAACACGGTATCGAGGCGGTGTTGGATTTCAATGAGGGTGAAACCAAAGCCAATCTCTATGCGACTTTGGGCCCCAACGCGCCGGGCGGCGTTGTCCTGTCGGGGCACACGGACACTGTGCCGGTGGACGGACAAGACTGGGACACTGATCCATTTCAATTAGTTGAAAAAGACGGACGGCTCTACGGGCGGGGTACGTCCGACATGAAAAGTTTTTTTGCCATAGCTTTAGCGCTGGTACCTCAGTTTCTTGAGCGTCCCCTCACGACGCCGGTGCACTTTGCTTTGTCCTACGATGAAGAAGTGGGCTGTCTCGGTGCCCACACTCTCGTTCAGCAAATTGTCGAGCATTTACCGCGGCCCCATGCCGTTATTGTTGGTGAGCCGACCATGATGAAGGTCGTGAACGCACACAAAGGCATCAATGCCTTCCGGACCAAGGTCACCGGGAAAGAAGCTCATTCGAGTGCCACCGATAAAGGGGTCAACGCAATCATGGCCGCTGCCGAGCTTGTCGGTTTTCTATCTCGGCTAGCGGGCGAAATGCGGGCGAAGGGCGACCCGTCTGGCCGTTTTGATCCCCCATATACAACGCTGCAAGTTGGTACCATTGAGGGCGGAACGGCACTCAATATCATTCCTAAGACATGTTCATTCCTTTGGGAGTGCCGCGCTCTTCCCGGCGAAGATGCGAACGCGCTGGCACAAAGACTAGATGCATTTGCGCAAGGGGAAGTTCTTCCCGGCTTGCGAGACGTGGCTGACGAAGCGTCGATTGAAATTGAAGCTCTGGCCACCGTTCCGCCTTTTCAGCCGCACAAAGACTCACCGGCGGAGGCCTTGGTGCTTTTGCTGGCTAGGCAAAATGATACGCAAGCCGTCTCTTACGCGACGGAGGCCGGAATTTTTCAGGCCGCCGAAATTCCGACCGTTGTGTGTGGGCCAGGAAACATCTTACAAGCCCATCGGCCCAATGAGTTCATTTCACTTGATCAGGTGGAGGCATGCACCGATTTTATGAACCGATTGATGGATCATGTTTGGTCGTCTTAGGCGGTGCATGGTCCCGTGGTCTGCCGCGACTTAAGGCGCCGCTAAGATCTGTGACAATTCCCCGTCGAATTGTTCGGTAAAAGCTGTATCGAGTTCAGTTGCCATCTCTTCCAGCATTTCAAAATAGCTTCGGTCCATGTCGGTGAGTGAGGCGCTCTCATACGATGTCGATTTGGCGGCGACTACGGCTCGTGCTGTCGTTTCGCCGGTGGGCCCCTCATACTCAATCACAACTTCCAACCTTGCGCTCAATTCGATGTCGGCTTCGTCAATCATGCGGGCTCGCCAACCGCTTGCTGTCTCAAGATCTCTTTGGACCAAGCTTGCATCTCTAATGATGTAGCGCATGGTTCCGCTTCCACCATTTGCCGAAAGACGTCTTTGTCCCCACGCCATTGCAACGGCCGCGGGCGGCGTTGCGTACTCGTGTTCCACGTTGGGTGGCAGCAGGGTCGGTCTGAATTCTTCAACAATTTCAATGGATTGGGCGGCAATGACAAAAGGCGCTGCGGCGCCGAATTCAAACGCCGGCGGCACGGGCGGCGGCTCATTGTCGACAACGCTGCAAGAAGACAGGGCGATTGCGGCAAGTGAGACACCAATTGCGGTTGTGAACATGCCGGCTTTAGGTAGGAGATTTAGCGGACGCATCTTCAATCCTTCAATCTGCTCGGGATGGCGAACATTCAACCACGCCTAAGTTAAGAATCATGGCACCGGTAATGTCTCGGGGTCAAATTCATATGACGTATTGCAAAACTCGCAGCGCACTTTAATTAAATTGTCTTCGAGCATGTCTTGGCGCTCCTCCATGTTGAACGTCTGCAGGAGTTGTTCAATTTTTTCCCGGTTGCAGCTACAAGAAAAAGCCACGTGCTTGGGTTCAAAAACGCGCACACCGTCTTCATGAAACAGCCGAAAGAGCAAGTCCTGCGACGTCAGCATTGGGTCGATGAGTTCGTGTGCTTCTATCGTATCCATAAATGCGCTGATGCGGTCCCAGTCGTCATTTGGTTGGTCGATCAGCGAATTGTTATCGTCATCGCCGGGAAGTGATTGGACTACGAGTCCGCCGGCCCGCCACGTCTTTGTCTCTCCCGGTATAAACAGCTCCGCGACCGACAAACTGAGTAGTGTGGGAATTTGCTCCGATTGTGCAAAATATCCCAGCGCGCATTCGGCTAGAGTATCGCCTTCCAGCGCAACAATCCCCTGATAGCGTTCCTTGTCGAGGCCCTGATCGACAGTCAAGGCGAGATGGCCCTTGCCTAAGAGATCTGAAAATTGTGCCTGCTCGTTGAGCGGACTCCCTGTGTCATTGACCCGGGCATAGCCCCTCAAATACCCATCGGTCACATAATCACAAACTAACAATCGGACAGGTCCGTCGCCTTGGATCTGTAAAATTAGCTTACCGTTGAATTTTAGGGAAGTGCCAAGCAAGGCGGTAAGGACGAGGGCTTCGCCAAGAAGTTTGGATACAGGTGAGGAATAGTCATGCCGTGATAGAACTTGATCCACGGCATCGCCTAGCTTGACGATTTGTCCCCGATAATCGGTCCCCTCTATGCGGAATGAAATGACCTTATCATCCGAGGGCACAAGATCGTGCTGGGCCATTAGCCCTCCCGCGAGCCGGCCGCGCCGTTGCCCATGCACCAAAGTAGAATGTTCTTCTGGGCATGAAGTCGGTTTTCTGCGCCGTCAAAGACGACCGATTGGGGACCGTCAATCACGCTGGCAGTGACTTCCTCGCCGCGGTGTGCGGGAAGGCAATGCATAAAAATGGCACCTTTGCTAGCGCCAGCCATCAGCTGATCATTAACTTGATAGGGCGCCAGCATATTGTGCCTGGTTCCGCTGTCTTCGTCCCCCATAGACACCCAAGTATCAGTCACAACACAATCGGCGTTCTCGACTGCTTCACGCGCATCCGTTGTCACGTGAACGCGCGCATTCTTTTTCTTGGCCCAGGCGACTACGTCAGGGTTGGGTTGCAGAGTAGGCGGGCAGGCCAACCGTAGCTCGAAGTCAAACAGAGTGGCGGCGTGAATCCACGACGAGGCGACATTGTTACCGTCGCCTGCCCAAGCGACGATCCGGTCCTTGATCGGGCCCTTGTGTTCCTCGAAAGTCAAAATGTCGGCCATCAACTGGCACGGATGAGACTTGTCCGTCAGTCCGTTGATGACGGGAATCGTGCCGGCATCCGCAAGTTCCAATAGCTTTTCATGACTATTGGTCCTCAGCATGATGCCGTCGATATAGCGCGACAGAACCCGCGACGTATCTGGGATGGTCTCGCCACGCCCCAACTGCAGATCGTTGCTACGCAGGAGCATGGTTTCGCCGCCAAGCTGGCGCATACCGATATCGAACGATACGCGTGTGCGCGTCGACGGAATTTCGAAAATCAGAGCGAGCACTTTGCCCGCGAGCGGTTTGTCCGGGTCTCTGGCCCCTGCGCTAAATTCGCGGCGTGCATTCTTTCGCTCTCGTGCACCGTCGATCAAGTTGCGCAGTGCTTGGGAATCGAAATCATTCAAATCCAAAAAATGCCGCGGTGCCTGAAAAGACATCGGCCACACTCCAATCTGGTTTGTTAGCTGCTTTGCGTAAGCTCAGCGCAAGCGCGTTCAAGACGCTGCACGGCCTCTTCCGCATGGGATTCATCGATAATGAGCGGCGGCAGAAAACGCACGACATTACCGCCGGCGGCCACAGACAATAGACCTTGATTGATCAAAGCTTTGACGAGGGCGCGGTTCTCAACGCCGCACTTGAGTCCGATCATCAGGCCGACGCCTTTTATATCTTCAATCACGGACGGGTAATGCTCTTGCACCTTGGCCAAGCCTTGATTGAGGCGTCCGGCCACGCGCGACACATTCTCCAAAAAGCCCGGTTCCAATATGACGTCGAGCACCGCGTTGCCGACTGCCATGGCGAGAGGGTTGCCGCCAAACGTCGAGCCGTGACTACCGGCGATCATGCCTTGAGCGGCCTCTTGCGTGGCTAAACATGCGCCCATTGGAAATCCACTACCAAGCGCCTTCGCGATGGCAGTGATATCAGGTGAAATCCCGCTCCATTCGTGGGCGAAGAGTTTTCCGGTACGGCCAAGGCCCGTTTGCACTTCGTCAAGGATCAGCAGAATCCCATGTTCGTCGCAGAGCTGGCGCAAATCGCGCAAGAACCCGTCAGGCGGAATATTGACGCCGCCTTCGCCTTGGATCGGCTCAAGAAGAATTCCTGCGGTCTCATCTGTGATGGCCGCCGCCGCCGCATCGGCGTCGCCGAACTCGACTTCGTCAAAGCCTTCGACCGGTGGGCCAAAGCCTTCCAAATGTTTCTCTTGCCCTCCGGCGGCAATCGTCGCGAGCGTGCGGCCATGAAACGCCCCGGCAAACGTAATCAGGCGATAGCGTTCCGGCGCGCCCTTGGCAGCGTGGTACTTGCGGGCCGTCTTGATTGAACATTCGACCGCTTCAGCTCCGGAGTTCGTAAAGAAGACCTGATCCGCGAAACTGTTTTCGATCAGCCGTTGTGCCAACCGCTCCTGGTCCGGAATGCGATACATATTAGATGTATGCCAGAGCTTCGAGGCTTGTTCCGTCAGGGCACTGATTAAGCGGGGGTGGGTGTGGCCCAGCGCAGCCACCGCCAGTCCGGCGCCAAAGTCGAGGAATTGTTCGCCGTCTTCGGTAAAGAGATAAGGCCCTTCTCCGCGCGCGAACGCGAGCTCAGCTCTTGCGTAAGTTGGCATCAGGGGCGGGGTCACGGGCTCTGCTCCTTAACGGTTTGACCGCCAAGTTTGTTTCACGTCAAAGTCTGGAACAAATGAAGCCGCCCACATGAACACGGGCGGCACCAAAGAGCGTGAGTATCGTTGCCCGCACCGGTGGAGTCAATGACCCCGGCGGCTCACGTTTTGAGCTTGTAACCCGACTTGAATACCCGGTAGCAGGCCACTGCCATGACCACGTTGAGAAAAATCGTAATGCCCGCGCCCATCGCCACCGAGCCGTCGGCCTGGCCGATCATGCCGTAGCGAAAGCCGTCGATTAGGTAAAAAACCGGGTTGAACTGGCTAAAGATAAAAAAGGGCTCGGGAAGGCGGGTCACGGAGTAAAACGTTCCGGACAAAAAGATCAAAGGCGTGACGATGAAATTCGTAATGGCGGACATATGGTCGAATTTGTCGGCCCAAATTCCAGCAAGTACCCCGATTTGCGACATCAGAAGGGATGCGGAAATGGCAAAGAAGACGACCGCCCACCAATGTTGGACGTTGTGGGATACGAACGTAAGCATTGCGATCGCCGTGACGACCGCAACGAGGAGGCCCCGGGTTGCAGCGCCCATGACATAGCCGACCATCAGCTCCCAGGGAGAGAGCGGCGGCATGAGCACATCGACGAGCGTTCCTTGCATTTTGGCCATCAACAAAGAGGACGAGGAATTGGCGAATGCGTTGGTGAGGATGGCCATCATGACCAAGCCCGGCGCCAAAAATTGAGTGAATTCAATTCCGTTGACAGGGCCGCGTATGTCGCCGATCGCGACGTCAAAAATAAACAGAAAAAGCAGTGTCGAAACGACGGGCGCCGCCACCGTCTGTGTGCCGACTTTGATAAAGCGCTGCACCTCCTTGAGATAGAGCGTCCAAACCCCCAGCCAATTGACCGTCCCGAAGCGGCGCTCGCCGACTGCCAAATATGTGTCGCTTGTCATGTGTCCCTGCTTTCTTGGTTCGCCGCCCCTCGCACAGATAGGCCACCCGGACTTGAGCAGCAAGTCGAAACCAAAGGGCACGTGTCGGGAATCCGCCGGCAATAACTCGCCTTAAAAAATAGTTAATGGACCATCTTGTATTTCTCGCAAGACCGTCTACGATATCTGGTGTCCTATATAAGGACTCAGGAGGTTGTGGTTGTACCTGCCCGTTGGGTGTGGGTAGGGCCACTTGTTGCGGCGGACTTAAGCAAAATCAGCAAAGGGGAGCGAATCCTGCCATGGCTTGGACAGAAGAACGCGTCGAGATGCTTTCAAAGCTCTGGGCGGAAGGCCTAAGTGCGAGTCAAATCGCGCGGACACTTGGTGATGTCACGCGCAATGCCGTCATCGGGAAAGTGCACCGATTGGGATTGTCGGGTCGCGCCACGCCGGCGCGCCAAGAACGACCGCGAATTTCCGCGCGGCGTAAACCGATGCCCAAGCCGGTCATAATTGAGCCGGAGGTCATTGAAGAAGAGAAGCTGGAAGACGGCAACTATGCCACTGTGCTCACGATCAAAGAGCGCATGTGCAAGTGGCCGATCGGCCATCCCGGCACTGATAGTTTTCATTTCTGCGGTCGCAGCGCGGCGCAATCTGGGCCCTATTGCGATGCCCATACGCGCGTGGCCTATCAGGCGTCAACCTCGCGTCGCGATCGCAAGCGTGCGAACAAGAACCCGTCTCTACCGCCCATTCGGCGGGCGGCGGGTTAGAGATAGTCAGCTCTTAAGTCGCGCGCTGTTCTGCGGCGCGCGATTTTGGCTGCGCTTCGGCGCTTTGCCTATGCGCCGACGCCAAAGCTTTCGTCTAATGAATATCCTGCAGCACGCACCGTTCTGATGGGATCTTCTTCGCCGTTCTGGTTTAGCGCTTTGCGCAACCGGCCGATATGAACGTCGACGGTACGCTCTTCGACGTAAATATTTGTTCCCCAAACCGCATTAAGCAGTTGTTCGCGGCTGAACACGCGACCGGGATGTTCGATCAAATGGTTGAGAAGCTTGAATTCCGTAGGTCCCAAATGAACATCGCGGCTACCCCGTTTGACCCGGTGAGATGCACGGTCAAGCAAGATTTCGCCATACGTTACGATGTCTTCTGCCAAGCCGGGCCGAATGCGCCTGAGGACGGCACGAATGCGCGCGAGCAGCTCGGAGGTTAAGAACGGCTTGGTAATGTAATCGTCGGCGCCCGTGTCCAAGCCTCTTATCCGGTCGGACTCTTCCCCTCGCGCCGTCAGCATGATGATCGGAATGTTGCGGGTCTCTGCTCGGCCGCGCAGTCTGCGGCAAACCTCGATGCCCGACAGCTTGGGCAACATCCAATCGAGCAGGACCAAATCCGGGACTTGCTCATCGATCAGCAACATTGCTTCCTCGCCCTCGCGGGCTAACTTCACCTCGTAGCCCTCTTGTTCAAGGTTGTATTCAAGCAGTGTCAGAATCGCCTCTTCATCCTCGACAACCAAAATCAAGGGTTTGGCAAGCATCATTCGAAGTCCTGTGTCACTTGACGCCTTTGGTTTCCAAACTGTATTGCGTCAAAGTTGTAATATCGCCCTTAGGCCGTTCGTCATCGAGGCGTGTGCCAACGACCAAGTAATAGACGATCTCGGCGATGTTCGTTGCGTGATCGCCAATTCGCTCTAAGTTTTTTGCTACAAAAAGAAGGTGCGTACACAGACCGATCGTACGCGGATCTTCCATCATGTAAGTCAATAGTTCACGAAAGAGAGAATTATAAAGTTCGTCGATTTCTTCGTCGCGGCGCCAAACCGCGGTTGCCTGTTCGGCATTTCGCGCAGAAAAAGCGTCGAGAACATCTTTGAGCTGCGTAAGCGCCATGCGCCCCATATGTGTTAGGCCTTTGGTAAGTCGCACGGGTTCTTCTCGGTTTAGAACCAGCGCCCGCTTGCCGATATTCTTAGACAAGTCGCCGACGCGCTCCAGATCCGAAGATATTTTGATCGCAGATACGACTTCTCTGAGGTCTAGAGCCATGGGCTGGCGCAAGGCGAGTACACGAATGCCATTAGTCTCAATTTGTATTTCGAGTTCGTCGATGCGCGCGTCATCGGAAATCGTCTTTTCGGCAAGCGCGCTGTCCCTTTGGGCTACAGCTTCAATGGCTTGCGCCAGCTGTTGTTCCGCAAGTCCGCCCATGTGCGCGATATCGGCCGACAATAATTCAAGTTCGTCGGCAAATGACTTGACGATGTGTTCGTGTTTTGAAGTCGTCATGGCGAAACACTCCGTACGGCTACAGATCTATCCGAAACGCCCTGTAATGTAGTCCATAGTGCGCTGGTTTTTCGGATTGGTGAAAATCTGCTCGGTGTCACCGGTCTCGATCAACTGCCCTAAATGGAAGAAAGCGGTTCGCTGCGACACGCGGGCCGCTTGTTGCATATTGTGCGTCACAATAACGATGCAAAAATTTCGCCTGAGCTCGTCGATTAATTCCTCGATACGAGCCGTTGCGATTGGGTCAAGCGCCGAGCAAGGCTCATCCATGAGAATGACTTGGGGGTCGACGGCAATAGCGCGGGCAATACACAGGCGCTGTTGTTGTCCACCTGAAAGGCTTGTGCCGGAATCGTGCAACCGGTCTTTGACTTCCTCAAATAGACCTGCTTTTTCCAGGCTGGAAACCACAATCTCTTCAAGGTTAGCATTGCGGCCGGCGAGTCCGTGTATGCGCGGTCCATAAGCGATGTTGTCGAAAATGGATTTTGGAAATGGATTAGGTTTTTGAAACACCATGCCGACTTGGGCACGCAATAAGACCGGGTCGACTTTTCGATCATAAATGTCTTGACCGTCTAATCGAATGTCGCCTGAAACGCGTGCGCCATCAATTGTATCGTTCATCCGATTTAGAACGCGCAAAAATGTCGACTTGCCACAGCCGGAGGGTCCAATCAAAGCGGTCACCGTTCGATCGGGAACGTCGAGTGAGACGTCAAAGAGGGCTTGCTTTTCACCGTAGAACACCGATACATCCCGCACTGTGAATTTGTGCTGCACACTATGGGGCGTTTCAACGGGGAGCGCCTCTTCTTCCACGAAAATATGTTCTGCTGTCATTGCCAAGGTTGGGGCACCTCTTCTTACTACCAACGCCGCTCGAACTTTCGGCGAAGATAAATCGCCGTCGCGTTCATAGCGATCAAGAATATCAATAACAAGATGATTGCGGCGGCGGTTTTTTCGACAAAAGCCCGTTCGGGACTGGCGGCCCAAAGAAAGACCTGCACCGGCAGAGCGGTGGCCGGCGAGGTAACGCTCGAAGGAATATCCGCTACGAAAGCCACCATACCTATCATGAGCAGTGGGGCGCTCTCTCCGAGCGCCCGCGACATGCCAATGATGGTCCCGGTCAGAATTCCGGGCATAGCCAGGGGTAGGACGTGATGAGATATCGTTTGCATTTCAGAGGCGCCAATGCCGCGGGCCGCTTCTCGAATTGATGGGGGTACTGCCATCAACGAGGCCCGCGCCGCAATGATGATGGTTGGCATAGTCATGAGCGCTAATACTAATCCGCCGACTAAAGGTGAAGAACGCGGCAACCCGAAAAAGTTGAGAAAGACGGCTAAGCCCAAAAGGCCAAACACGATTGAAGGAACCGCCGCCAAATTGTTGATATTGACTTCAATCAGATCCGTCAGCCAATTCTTTGGTGCAAATTCCTGCAAGTAAACGGCGGCCGCCACGCCAACAGGAAACGAAAGAGCCAAAGTAATCAGCATGACATAGAGGGATCCCATGAGCGCCCCAAACAATCCGGCGAGTTCAGGTTCACGGCTGTCACCTGCGGTTAGCAACCGCGTATTGAAGTCTTGAGTGATGAGGCCACGATCGGCTAGGGCATCGAGCCAGAAGATTTGCCGATCGCTCAGGCGGCGGTCAGACTCGGGCACATCTCTCGGAATCACTCCCTTGAACAACATGTCCGCGTCGTCGGATACAGGAAACTTCAGCGTAATGCTTTGCCCTAGCAACGAGGGGTCGGCAACGACTGCATTGCGCAGATCAGTCTCCGCTCCGGACGATATGATGGCCGACAGCGCACGCACGTCTCGCCGATCTTGGACTTCGGGAAAATGAGTGCGCAAGGCCTCGATCAGCAGACTACGATAACCTGCCCTTCTCAAGACTTTCTCGTCCCGCTTTCCACTCGGATCAAGACGGGCTTCGTCCAGCTCTATCGAGAGTTCAATGTGGGTTTGCCAAAAGGCGGTGTAACCTTGGCTCACGAAGCTAAACATCAATATTACGAGTGCCGCCAGCGCAAGGCAGAGCGCCGTCAAGCCATAGAGGCGAAAACGCCTTTCGGCAGCATACCGCTTGTGCAATCTCTTACGGCGTGCCGCGCCGAAGGGAGCCGCACTATCTGTATTTGTGCGGGCAACGTCAGTCATATTTTTCCCGGTATCTCTGAACGACCCGTAGTGCAATGACGTTCAACAAGAGAGTCACCACGAACAGCACAAGCCCCAATGCAAAAGCGGAAAGGGTTTTGGCGCTGTCGAATTCTTGGTCTCCGGTCAAGAGCGTGACAATTTGCACAGTAATCGTCGTAACGGCCTCCAATGGATTTGCAGACAAATTCGCGGCACGGCCCGCAGCCATGACAACGATCATGGTTTCTCCAATGGCGCGGCTGACCGCCAACAAAATTGCGCCCACGATTCCCGGCAACGCCGCCGGCAAGACGACTTGCTTAACCGTTTCCGATTGCGTGGCGCCCATGGCATAGGAGCCGTCTCGAAGGGATTGGGGCACAGCATTGATGACGTCGTCAGATAGACTTGAGATGAAAGGAATAATCATAATTCCCATGACGATGCCCGCAGCGAGCGCACTTTGCGTTGGGACCTCCATAACAAATCCGAGATTTGCGGCGATGGCCTCGGCGTTATTGCGCACGAATGGTGCCACCGTTAGCAGCGCGAAGAATCCGTATACGACCGTGGGAATACCTGCGAGGATTTCGAGCAATGGTTTAGCGTACGACCGCACGCGGGGCGCGGCATATTCTGAAAGATAAATCGCCGACATCAGACCCAAAGGAATGGCGACGACCATCGCTATGACAGTAATGAGCAGCGTTCCGGTAAACAAAGGAACTGCACCGAACGCCCCCGATTGGCCGACCTGTTCCGCTCTTAATGCGGTTTGCGGGCTCCATTGGAGTCCAAATAAGAATTCAAAAATTGAAACGCGGGAAAAAAATCTCAGTGACTCAAACAAGAGTGATAAGACGATACCGATTGTTGTCAATATCGCGATCATGGAGCAAATAATCAGCGCTGCGGAAATTATTCGTTCGACGTGATTCCGTGCGCGCAGAGTTAGGCCAAGCTTGCTCTTGGAATAGGCGAGGCATCCAACAGCCAGGCTGGTGATCACCGCAAATAGCGACCAAGTTGAATACCATTTTAGACGGGAATAATTCTCCGCTGCCCGTTCGTGCTCGGGCGTCACTTGGCTCGCAATGTTATTGTCCGCTAGAGCCAAAACGTCGCGATAGAAAAGTTCAAGTCGCTCTTTGGGCTGGTTCAAGGTCTCGGAAGAAAATTCACTAAAAACGATCGTTCGAATAATTTGAGGTTCAAGCAAAGTCCAAACGAGAAATACGGCCAGCGCGGGTAGTCCGGCCCAAAGAGCGACAAAGCCGCCGTGATAGCCGGGCTGTGAATGAAGTGCATAGGGAGCGCCTACGGCGAGCTTCGCCGACTTCATTCGTCCGAGTACGTACCCGAACAATGCGAGCGCGATGAGTGTTGTGAGTGTCAACGTTGACACGAGGTTCGCCGACTCCCCTTATAGAATTTATCCCGTCGAACGCGGTTGTTCCAGCTGGCGAGGAAATCTCATATAAGGCACTGAGAAAAGTCCTACGACACTTCCGTGACACTTTTGTGACGCGTGCTCGTGGGCCTCTGATAGGGCGGCAACGATTAAGGAAGTTGTGGCAACCAACCGCCTTCAATCGCCTTCAATGTGCTGGCGATCCGTGGCATCGCCCGGGATATTTTGAGGGCTTGAAGCCGCCGGCCCTTGGGTGGTGGGAAAGAACACCGTAAACGTGCTGCCTCGGCCTAATTCGCTTTCGATTTTGAGCGTACCCCGATGGCGGTTGACGATGTGTTTGACGATGGCAAGGCCGAGACCAGTGCCGCCGCGCTCGCGGCTTTGCTGGATATCGACCCGGTAAAACCGTTCCGTGAGCCGAGGAATATGCTGGCGATCGATGCCGTCGCCTTGGTCTTGAACCGAAATGTAATAGGTCTTCTGCGCCTTCGGGTCAGAACTGCGATTGCCGGTTTGCGAATTGCCCTCGTAAGCCGCTACGCCAAGGTCAATGGTCACCGTGCCGCCCTGTCCCCCATACTTAATTGCGTTGTCCACTAGGTTCTGCACGACTTGCACCAAGTCGTCGCGCTCCCCTAAGACCCAAGCCATGGCGTGATTGGGCTGTGGCTTGAAGGCGGCGCCTTCCAATGTGACCCGCAGCGTCACGTTGTCGTCTTGCGCGCGCGGGCCCGCCGCGTCGAGCACGTCACGCACAACGCCAATCAGATCGACCGGCGTGCTGAGTGGTACATGTTCATTCAGCTCAATACGGCTGAGTGACAAAAGGTCGTCAATAAGACGTCCCATGCGGCTGGCTTGGGCCTGCATGATTTCGAGAAACCGGTCGCGCGCAACTTCATCGTTGCGGGCGTGACCGCGCAAGGTTTCGATAAATCCGGACAAAGAAGCGAGCGGCGTTCTCAGCTCGTGAGAAGCGTTGGCGACAAAATCGGCCCGCATTTGATCTGATCTTTTGATGGACGTGAGATCGTGCAGAACGAGGAGTGCGGCCGGATTTGTCGCACTCTCGACGGCGCCAGGCAGAGTTTCCGCAGGTGCATGTATGGGTGAAACCGATGCCCGGATGTGACGCTCAACCGGGACAGGAATCGAGTAATCTATGATTTGCCGTTCGCGGCCCGATAAAACCTTAGCAACCGCTTCGAGAAGGGATGGATTGCGGAAAAACGAAGAAATCTGGCGATCTTCTACAGCAACGCCAATTAGAGCATCTGAAGCGGCATTTGCAAACAAAACCCGGCCCGATGAATCTAGAATAAGCACCGGGTCAGGCAATTGCTCCAATGCTGCCGGTGCGATTTCGCGGAGCGTTCTGGCAAAATCTACTTCACTCTGCGCGCTCTCAGCGAATTCAGGCGACCGATGAGCTGCCGGGCGAAGTCTGCGATAGCGCCAGTAAGCGAGAACGCTGACGACAGTGAATCCAATAACGCTGGCTGGCGAAGGCAAAATAGCAAAAAAGTAAAGTACGAAAAAAACAATTGCCGCAATGGCAATGATCGCCAACATTTGATCCCACGGTGGATCGGAATAACGGGCGGTTGCGTTCGTGTCTGCCACACCCTACTCCTTCCGCCTACCAACACGGGGCCTGGGGTTTGAGGATAGACGTCAACACAGCAATCGATTCAGCTAACTGCATACAATCTAGATCATAGCCCAGATAGACAAAATCGTGTGTTGGCTGAATTCCTCGGATGCATGCCTAGGTTGCCAGTTTATTGTCAACTGGTGGAATAGTGGCAAAATCGCGCGAAAGGACCAAAGGCAGCAAGTCGCAGCAACCCTGCACGGTCTCTTAGAGATGTTGTTCAATCTTCTTTTGTTGCGGTGCCTTAAAGCCGATGATGATCGCATCACCCATATCAAATACCGGCCGTTTGAGCAGCGCCGGATGAGAAGCGAGCAGTGCTAGCGCCTTAACCGGAGTCAATCCTGAACGCTCCCCTTCAGAAAGGCCGCGCCAAGTCGTGCTGCGCTGATTGATCACGGTCTCCGGTCCAAACGTCTGGATCCAAGACTTGGCCTTGCCTTTTGGCAGTCCCTCATCGCGGACGTCATGGAGACGCGCGTCGGCACCTTTGCTGGCCAGCCACTTCATGGCTTTGCGGCAGGTATCGCAGTTTTTGAGTCCGTAGACTGTTATCTGCCCGGAAGTTGATTTGGCCATGGCGCTCAGTCTCCGACGCTCGCTTGAAGAGGGACACGCTCCATGAGGTAGCACAGGCAGTCCTGCTTTATGATACGCAAATCGCGGGTGAGCATCGAAGGCATCGCCGGCCGCGTGAGCCGAATGTCGCCGTTCTCAACTTCAAAGTACTTGCGCGTCGCGTCTTCACCGCTGCCGTCATCGACAGCAAAAAAAACATCACCGTCATTCAGGGTCGCGAAATGCGTACCGCACTCAAGTTCCAAGAAATTCAACTGATCTATGTCTTCGCGCAAGACTAAATCATCGGAGTTATTGTCAAAGCCAAATCGAACAGTATCGCGAATACTGACCATAGCGCGCGTCTCAAACAAGTCGAAATCATGATGCGCCGGCGGGTGGCCGGGAATCTCCGATAAGTGAAGACAGGCGTCCAAATATTCATGGGCGTGGTGGACACCGTGTTCTGCACCAGGCAAACCGCATTCGAGTGTGACGGACGGCCCCAATTCTCCAAAGGCTTTGCATTGGTATCCCGTAGGATCCAAAAAATGAACCACCGTGCGTCCGAACAAAATCGCAAGTTGAAGCGTCCGGTCGTCGAGTTCCGCAATCGCCGCATAATTAGGGTTGCGTCCTGTATTATTGTGAATGTCGACGCTCGCAAAGACGCCCCGCGATTCCATCACATCGAAGACTTGGCGCACCAAATCTTGCTCCGGCAAACCGTTTGGCGCGCTTCCCGGCCAAATGCGATTGTAGTCGGGTTGGTGATCGAGACGGCGCAAGCCTTGCGCGGCCGCATCAACGTTGCCGACAAATAGCGCCAGGGACCGCGGCAGAAGTTCACCACTCGTATAGCGGGGCAAGAGCCGCTGAACCGCTTTGAGTCCAGTCGTCTCGTTCCCGTGAAGCAAAATCGAAACGAATAGAAAAGGCGTCCGCCGCCCTTCCAAAAGAAAAAGTGTGGGTCCGCCCAAGACGTCTTTGGCTTGCGTCGCCTTCATGGTCAAAAAATCTGGAGGGATACTCGTCTGAACGGTTAGCATCTACAAAGGCCATGTATGAACCGGCGCGCCGGTTTCTTGATTTTCGAAATAGGCTTGGCAAAGTTTTCCCATGTTCCCGCCATGTTTGTGTACGAATTCTCTTTGCCACTGGGCGCCGTTACGCTTGTTGGCGACACGCTGTTCGATGATTGTCATTTGGCTCACGATATCGCTTTCATTCAGTCCCTGTTCGGCCAACGCTTTCCCGGCGAGAGGTAGGAGTTTTTCGAGTATAAGCTTATCAAGGCTTGTTTGTTCGCCGTCGAGCCAAGTTACATGTGCGTCCAGTCCATATTTTGCCGCCGCATAGAAATTTTTGCGCGCAACTGAAAATGGCAGACGAGCTTCGGCGTCTTCCACGCTGCGTACTAGTCCAAAAACAAGTCCATAAAAGAACGCCGTCGTGGCGATGCTGTCGGCGATTGTCGGCCCTGCGGGAACAACGCGATGTTCTAATCGTAAATGAGGCGAGCCACCGGGGCTGAACCCGGCAATGGCCCGGTTCCAGCGCCAAACCGTGCCGTTATGAAGCGACAAATGACGCAACTTTTCGGGAGGGTCGTCAAACAGAAGTGGCAGAAGCACAGGGTAGCGCTGGTTTGCCTCGAACACTTCCATGATCGAGTGGTAAGCGTAGCGCACACCAAATGTGACCCGCTCGGTATAGTCCGAACCGCCGATTGAAATGGCTTGTTCAAATAGGGGGATGCGCGTTTCGTCCCATAGATCCTTGCCGAATAGAAAAGGCGAGTTGGCTGCTGCTCCAATAACAGGCGCGGAGGCAATTTTCGACGCGTTATAAAACCGCGCGCTTTCATTTTGATTGATTTGCAAATGAATTTGAAATGAGGTCGCAGCAGCTTCGAGCATCACGTCATAATGAAGCTTCTGCAGCCGATCGTACCCCTGAATATCAAGTTCAATCGGCCGCCCCTCACGCAAGCGCAAGATCTGCTCGTTTAGGGCGTAGTACCGATTGAGAGGCGAAATATAGCGAAGCGATAGGTGGCGATCGCCTACGGTCGGCAAAATGCCGATCATCATGAGCTTGAGTCCCATGTCGTCGGCGACTACGTGCGCACGCTGCCATATTTGATGGAGTGACTCGCCAAGTCGACATAGCGCATTGCCCTCTAGGGGGATTGGCGTCGCGTTAAACTCAATGTTGTAAGTTGACAGTTCCGGGCTCACCAAATTGCTGCCAAGACGGTCAAGAAAGTCTTGATTTTGAGGGGCGGGAAACCCTTGTTGGTCGAGCAGCCAGGTTTCAAGCTCCAAGCCGCCAACGCCGTCCGTTTGCTCAAACCGCGCCTCGTCAAACCAGGTTTTAAGCAGCGCCGTTTCTTGCCGCAGGCGTTTGTCGAACTCGTCAAAGTCTGAGGGGGAAAAGTGACTTTTAGTAATCTCTTCTCCCATGATTGTGCTCCGACTAAATCTTCCGCCTTGGGGGGATCGAATCACCAAGAGTTTAGCGGGGGAGCTGGCCGTGTGGCGACCTAAGGAGAAGGGCTCCCAAAACGGAACCCTCCTGCGGCCTCAGGCGTCGTCGATGATATGTTGGAAACCCGCTCGGAAACTTGGCACGGCCTATTGTTCTGGCCTTGGCAGCGGTGTCGGCGTTCCGTTCGCAGCAGCTTGAGACACCATGCTGTCGCCGCCATAAGTCGGGGGCGGAGCCAAACTGGTAAATGCCTCAGTGTTGCCGATCGTTCGCGTGCCCCTTGGCGGACATGAAAGCTTCTCTCCGCCCAAGAAAAATCCGGACACTCTCTTGTCGCCTTTATGGCCATAGACGAAATTGTTGCCTTTCTGACCGGCCGGAGAACTCGAACCTTGAAGCCAACGAATGTTCTTGAAGCGGGCGTCCTCGAAATACCCTCTAAAGGCAGCCTTGTTGCTGCATATCGTGTTGTCGCCAATAAACGCGTCGGCGGAAGAATCAGAGACGAGCTCGGCAATATTGTTAATGGCGATGACATTCGATCTGATCTCGGGGATTGAAATGCCCGCCGGACGCGCCCCGGCTATAGAGATGCCACCTGCGCCGTTAAACTCGATGAAATTGCCGCTGATCACGCCACCTGCGCCGTCAATTCGGATACCCTCCAAAATGCTTTCGCTCACTCTATTGTCGACAACGCGCGCATTATCATCGGAAATCAGTCGAATGCCCCGCTCATTGCGATAGACAAAGTTGTTTATGATTAGATGATCGTTGTCGCTAGGATTAACCTGAATACCAATTGCGGTGCCCGCAATGGTATTGTCATCGATGGTTGCTTGTCCGCCATCGATCAAAATACCGGGTGCCGTAAAGGTTCCTGTGATCGTGTTGTGTTTCAATTCGAATCGGCCGCGTTTCAATACAATGCATGCTTCGGTTCGATTGCCGGAGCCTTCTTCCGGCTCCCAATTGATATGCTCGATCCTGACCAATTCGTTGCCGCTAAAGCCATCGGCTAGAGCCACTTCTACGCAGGGCATTTTGCGTTCGGAGTAGTAGATGATGCTTTCGTTATTGTTGTTTGTGTCGTCTACGTAACTGCCGATGATCGTGACTGGTTCGGTAATCCGAACCGACCCGGCCTGTTCATCGCGAAATACACCGGCGTTGATCTTCACGTGGGAATACGGACAAGCTTCGATCAAAGCATCTTCGAGCGTGGCAAAGCTTCCATTGGCGCCGCCCGGATCGACAATTGCGGGCTTTGATTCCGAATAGGTCGTGCACCTGGGTCCCGGCCGCACTGGTTCGTCGGTCGGGAATTGTACATCTGGAAAATTTAAATCGGCCGTCTGTGCCAAAGCGGCGGGCGCAAATATCATGCAAGCGAGCGCAGCCACTATGCCGCGGCGACGCCTCACGTTATTTTCTCGTTGTGCCCCCATAACCCAACTCCTTATCTATCCGCCGCTCGCTCTTGCCTCAGCAATTGAGATCAATGCCGTCATATCCGGCCCGGCAGGCGCGCACGCGGAAATTGCTCGCCCGGTCCAGATCGATTTCCAGGCCTGCAGCACCATACTGGAAGACTTCCGCAAGATTGCGCAGTGCCCGCGGATCGTTTCGCACTGCTGCTCGCTCAAACCAGTAAACCGCGCGGGGTCCACTTTCGATGACGCCGATCCCTTTGAAATACATCGTGCCGAGGGTGTTTTGACTGCGCAAGATCGCGCGTCTTTGATCGAAGTCCTCGGCTTTGATTTTTGTCGCGGCATATTGGACAAGCTGGACCATCTCCCAGGGCTTGAGCGTGCCCGTTTGTTTGCGCTCAACAAGGTTCAAGCCGTCTTTCTGAAAATTTTTGACCGCCCCGGTTGCCGAAGATTCATTGCCGTCGAACGGACCATTGTAATAGCCCAAGGCTTTCAACGCGTATTGCAGATCCCTATAAGGAATGCCTTTGTCGGTTAGGCGCAAGTCCAGTAGTCGATCGAGAGCGTCACGCGCGGCAAAACTTTCAAGCGATGCATCCCAATAGTTGTTGGGGTAAAGCTCATAAGGCGGCTGCCATGCGGCGACCCCGTCCTTCGCAATTTCTTCAACTTCGACAGAGCTTGCTTGATTGGGCCATGACTGGTCAGTGCTTTGCATCAAGCTGCCTTTGAGGAGACTCGCCACGGTATGGCCGTATTGATCGGCCTTCAGGTAATAAACAAAGGCTTCCAAATTGTTCGTTTCAAAGCCAAATCCGGTTCTGTCTTCGCCGAAGGTCGGTTGCGTGCCGCCGGGCGTGGCCTGTGATCCGATCTGCTCGACAACTTCCGTGTCCGGCCGCATGTCGTATATTTCGCCCAAACGGATATACCCTTCCGCGCCGCGCGTGCTCAGAACTTGAATAACCCGCAAATGGGCGTCGTTGATCTCACTGTTCAGCAATGAGTCTAAGAGCTCATTGACCCCGTCCTTCGCCCGGCCGACGGCATCATCCCGATCGGCCTGAGGAATATCAATGCCGCGCTCGAGCCCCGATGGATTGATCGTCGCCAAATAGTACCAAACAAAAGCTTCGATACCGTCCTGGCCGCTATAAAGATCGCCAAGTGCCACTTGGGCAAGCAGATCGTCGCCGAGCCAAGCCGCGCGCCTCAGGTCCTCGACGCTGACGGGGGCCGGCCCGTTCTGTGCGCTTTCAGCGATCCATTGCTCGACGGTCGCCAAATTATCTTCGGCTTCTTTGTCGCCTTGATACGCCGCGCGCTCAAACCAATAGGCTGCGCGATGATGATTTCGTTCCACACCAGAGCCATTGGCATACATCGTGCCCAATACTTTTTGGCTTACGATGTGATTTTCAACCGCTGCAATTTGAATCGCGCGGACGCGTTGTTCCGCTGTTAGTTTGCCAGTCAGTTTTTCGTTTAAGCGCTGTTGAAAATCGACATAGGCCTCGGCGTTTGAGTTCGTGTTGAATCTGTAGTGATTGAGTTCCCGCAAAGCGGAATTCACATTGAGTGCTGGAATTTCGCCGGCTCGTTCGAGCGACTCGCGAGACGAATAACTCTGGTAAGAGGCATCCCAATACGTGTCCGGATAGACTTCAAACGGCGGCTGCCAGGCGTCGGAGCCTTCGGAATTCAGGCCTTCGGCCAAACGGTCGTAAACATCGCGTTGACTTGTGTTCTTCTTAAAACCACCGCTGCAATTGGCGCCAACATTTAATCCGGGATCATAAATTTGCGAAAGACGTTTGAACCCGTCAGAGCCGCGAGAGCTCAAAATATAAATAATGCGATCCTGCGCTTCGGTCTTGTCCCTGTTGAGCATGAATTGCGCAAGTTCAAAAAGAGCGTTGCTAGAAGATTGTAATTTGACCTCTTTGATATCGGCTTCGACTTCATTGCGAAGCGACAAAGGTGTCGGATGAATGCAGGCGAGGAAATACCAAACAAACGATTCAACTTCGTCTCGCCGACCGCCTTCACCGCCGCGGTACCAATCCCCAAGGGCTACTTGTGATAAGAAATCGTCGCCAAGCCAACCTGCCCGCCAAATGCGAGTGTGTTCTCGTTAACGCACACAAACTTCGTTTTATGAACAAGCCGATTGCCCTAACCATCGCTGCCCCTTCGATGTTAATGTTACTTAATTTTGGGACGTTTGTCTTTTTCCAATTGAGTTAGGCAAATGTTCTTGGGGGGAACGCATTGGTCTGGTCTCGGGGTGGTGCAAAAATACATAAGTTTTGCGGCTAAAGCCCTGCGCCAGGTGCGAGAGCACCGAATTTAGTTGATTCTAATCGGCTCGGGCGCGTCACAATTGCGCTCGACAGCGCGAGGCACAAAGCAGCGAGCCGGTTCGACCGGCGCGGGGCCAATTTAGACCAAACGAAACGCGCTACCTGGGGTGCTGAGGAGGGGATATGCCAACGAATACGATAGTCGAACTTGCGATTTACTTCTTGATTCTTTTGCTCGGTGCTCAGGCAGCTGTGCGCCTTTGTATGCAATGGGCAAGTGCGGGAAATATCTCGGCACTTTTCTTCGGCACAATTTTGTTATCGCTTGCGACCACAGCGCCCGAACTTGCCATCTCAATTAATTTGACACGTATTGGCTGGACCGATGCGGTCATGGGCGTAGTCGTCGGCAGTAGTTTAGTCAACATGCTGCTTATTCTTGGTGTAAGCGCCTTGCGCTCTCCGATCAGTATTCCGAATCGTTCAATTGCTTTTGACGGCCTCTTTTTAGTCTTCGCACTTCTTCTCGTCACATTCGTTGCGTTGACCGGTTTTACACAAATCATTTCCTCGACCGGCGATGCAAGTTCGGCAAAACTATTTCAGGGAGGAGAAAGTGCCGTCGTTGAAGGTGTTCATGATGGCTATTTGTTCTTGATCGTACTTCTTCTTTACATCATCTATGTCGTAACACGCGAAAGCCGCCAGTCGTCCGCGCTTGCTGACGGTGATGGTGCCGACGCCAGGTCAGGCTTGCCTATTTGGTCGCAGGCATTGATTTTCGTTGCCGGCATTGCGGCCGTGACGTTCGTTTCGTTTAGCTTCGTTAATGTGTTGCAAGATGTTCTTTTGGATACTGCAGATCTTTGGCCTGACTATCTGTTGCAAGATCCACGTGTCATCATGCTCATTCCCGTGGCGCTGGGCGTGGCGTTGCCTGAAATCCTTGTAACCGTGTTCGGGCTCATGCGGGGTCAAAGGCAATTGGTCGTGGGCAATCTAATCGGAAGCAGTGTGATCAATTTCTTAGGCGTGTTGGGCCTAACAGCCGTAGTTGCCGTGAGCTTGGGAACCGGCATTGTGATCGATTACTTCTATGTTCCTGATATCATTTTCCTGCTGGTAATCGCGGTACTCGTTATTCCGTTCATGCTTACAGGCCGCGTCATTAGTCGACTCGAAGGGCTTGTTCTGGCGGTACTGCGGTGTGCTTATGCCTTTCTAAACTTGTACAACAATTCCGTGCCCGGCCTAACCGCAGAAGGCGAGCGTCTTAGCGCTCCGGTCTTCGAATTTCGCAACGGCGTGATTGATTGGGCAGAAGAGTTTGCCGGAGAAGATATATCGTTCGGCGACGGCGGCTAAGTCTGCTCATCGCTTAAGCGTCTGACCAGGAGCCTGCGGAGTAAAATACTGCCGCCGCGATCCCGGGTTTCATTTATCTATTCCGCGGGAATAACTCCGGCGGGAAGCGGTGGTTCATTCCGCTTCCGTTCTGAACGCCGTGCCTGCAACATAACCGCGCATGGTGTCACAACGAGCGTCAGGATTGTGGCGAAGATCAATCCAAAAATAATTGTCAAAGACATTTCCTGCCACCACATCATCGCCGGCGCGCCGAACGAAATGCTTCGTGAAAAGAAGTCTATGGAAACTTGATTGGCCATGGGCACGAGGCCGAGCACGGTCGTTAGAGTGGTCAAGAATACCGGACGAAGGCGCTGGGCTCCCGTTTGAACAAGCGCATCGAACGCGGTCGGCGCCGTCTTGACCAGCCGTTCGTAGGTGTCGAGAAGCACGATATTGTTATTGACCACGATTCCCGCAAGCGCAATCAAGCCCATTCCCGACATCACGACATTGAACGGAATGCCCAACAGCATGTAGCCAAAGAGCACACCGATCGTCGACAAGATCACTGAACTTAGGATGAGTAGAACGCTGTAGAAACTGTTGAACTCAATCAGCAGAATGCCGGCCATGAGGAAGAGGCCAAATGCGAAAGCAAACAACAAGAAGTTGCCGTTCTCGCGCTGTTCGGCTTCGTCGCCTTTGAAACTTACCCGCACCCGCTCGTTGACGGGATTGGCTGCGAGCCAGGCGCGCAATTCGCTGACCTTGTCGTTGGCAAGGTAACCGTCTTCAACATCTGACGTAATCGACATTATCCGTCGGCCATCGATACGGTCGATTTGCGTTTCTTGCTGAACTGGTACGCGGGTGACGAAGTTACTGATTGGAACCAGGCCTTTGTTGGTTTCAATGCGCAATTCGTCCAGCTGGGTCATGGAACGAAAATCCATCGGATAACGCACGATGATATCGATTTCTTCCTCGCTGTCGTCGGGCCGGAATGTACCGAGGCGCATACCATTTGTAATTAGGCGCACGGCGCTGCCGACCGATGTCAAGTCGGCGCCAAATCTTGCAGCCTGTGCCCGATCAACATCAAGGCGCCATTCGATACCCGGCAAGGGCCGCGTGTCCTCCACATTCGTGAATCCGCCAATTTCATTCATACCGCGGCGGACATGGGATGTGGCCTGCGCAATCTCGCTCGAAAATGCTGAAGTCAATTCGATCTCGACCGGTTTGGCGCTCCCAAAACCATGTCGTTGCTTTGCTGTGGCAACATGGATGCCGGCCAGCCCTGATGTGCGCGCGAGCGCTGTTTTCAATATTTCACTGGAAGTGGGGCGTTGGTCCCACGGTAAGAAAATGAGTGTGATCTGGCCGATGACGTCGGGCGCGGCGTCTTGTCCGCCACCGCCTGTGCGGGCGTAAAGAGTTTTTACCCCTTCAAGCCCGAGTAACCGCTGCTCGACCTGTTGAATGAGTTCATTTTTTTCCTCGACGGACAAGTTGCCGCGACTGTGAATGACGACGGCAGCTTGATCGACTTCCATTTCGGGGAAAAACGTGATGCCTCCCATGAGGACGCCGTAAATAATCATCACTGCGAAAAGTGAGCTAATCATACCCGCAACGACTTTGCCGGGATGACGCAGCGCTCTGCTCAGCACACGGACATATGTCTTTGTGACGCCTCTGAGCTGTTCGACGTCAACGGATTCGGAACCGCTCAAGGCGGCCATCGTTTGAGCGTCCGCTTCACTAGGCTTACCGATTTGACGGCCCAGGCTAGGAACGAAGACAAGCGCCATTAAGAGCGAGGCAATGAGGACGCAAATTATCGTAACGGGCATGAAGAACATCAATTGACCCATGAATCCCGGCCAAAAGAGCAATGGTACAAAAGCCGCGATCGTTGTCGCAGTCGACGAAATGATCGGCCAGGACATGCGCTGCGCCGCCATGACGTAAGCGTCTCGCCGATCCAGCCCTTCATTCATTTTGCGATCAGCGTATTCGGTCACGACAATCGCGCCATCGACGAGAATGCCGACGGAAAGAATGAGGCCGAACATCACCATGCTATTGACCGTCATTCCCATGACAAAAATGAACAGAATGCCAAGTAGAAATGAGCCAGGTATGGATACGCCTACGAGGAATCCAGCCCGCAGTCCCAACGCTGCAATGACCGCTGCCATGACAAGAAAAATGGCAAGCAGCACACTGTTCTGCAGTGTCCCGACTTGTTCATCGACTTGGGTCGACTGATCTTGAGTGATATTGGCCGCGAGGTTTGCGGGCCACGTGGTTCGCGCGCGATCAACGATGCGCCGGACCGACTCTGAAGTGATGATCATGTTTTGACCGCGGCGCTTGACAATCTCGACGGCCACGGCGCGTTCCCCATTCACACGCACAAAAGCGTCGGCATCTTTGAACGTGCGTCTGATGTCGGCAACATCTTTGACGCGTACGACGGCGTTGCCGCTCACTTTGACCGGCATGTTCAAAATATCTTCGCCGGTTTCAAAAAGTCCCGGCACGGTAACGGCAAAGCTGCCTTGGCCTGTATCTAGCTTGCCTGCGGCGACTAGTCGATTGGCGCGGGAAAAAACTTGGAAAAGGTCGTCGCTGTTAAGCCTGTAACTTTGAGCGCGTGTCGGATCAATAATGATTTCGACGACTTCTTCGCGTATCCCCGTAATTGTTGCGTCGAGGACGCCCTGAACAATTTTGACTTCATCGCGAAGTAAGCGTGCGTGTTGCAGCAAGCTGCGCTCAGGCAGATCACCTGACAATGTCACCACCATCATGGGGAAGTGAGACATATCGAGTTCGTTAACGCGCGGTTCTTCCATGTCGGTAGGCATTTCGGGACGGGCCATATCAACTTTGGTACGAACTTCCTGGACTGCATAGTCGGTGTTGAACCCTGCATCGAATTCGAGGGAAACGCTTGCGCCCCCCTGAAAGGCCTTGGCCGTCGTCGTCTTGACGCCTTCTAGGTTTTTGAATTGCTCTTCGAGAGGCCGAACGAGAAGGCGCTCAGCGTCTACCGGCGATACGCCTTCCAGCGCAACGTTGACGAAGACGAAAGGCATCTCGAATTCGGGCTCGGCCTCTTTTGGTATTTCGATATAGGCGATCGTACCCGCAACGAATAAGAACACGAGTGTGCTCAACACTGTACGTGAACGCGTAATAATGACCTCAAGTGCGTTGTTCATAGTTATGAATTACCGCTCAATTTTATCAACGCGGTTCCTTAGCGATGCTTAAGTTCGGAAGAGGCGCGTCAGCCTTATTTTCATTTGCAATGACCGGGTCATTTTGTCCGGCAATTTCAATAATTTTATCTATCGAGGAAGTTATTTCTTCCCATCCTTCGTCCGTATCAAGATGGATGCCCATGTAATCAGGTGCCGCTCGCGACCTCATTGCTAAATAGGTCGCCGCCGCGGACAGTACGACCATGAGCGACCGATTGGTCGGATCCTCAAGTCCGCGCACGGATTGAAACACATCCATTTGATCTTTGCCGAAGTCGAGTCTCGCCTGTGCGAACGCGTCCGTCAGCACTGATGGACTCAACAATTCTTCCGCCAGTATTTCAAGGGCAACGGGGCGATCCCGCAGCGCGTTGGCATACGTGAACAGCATATCTTTCATCGCCTGACGCGGATCGATCTCTGCACGTTCGTTGTTCTTCAACACGCTTTTAAAGTCTGGCCAGATTTGCCGCCTTTGCGCCCAGGCACGAACCAATCCCGGCAAGCCGCCGAAATATTTATATAGAAGGCCCTTGCCGATTCGAGCCTCTTTGACGACCCGATTTACGCCGACCGACCGCGCACCTTCCCGCTCCAGGACAATTTCGAACGCGTCAATTATAGAGGCTTCGGTCGCCTGGCGTTTGAGCCGGGCGCCGCTCTTGGTCTCAACGGTATTAAGATCTAATGTCATATTTACCCGAAACCCCCGAAAATCGCGGTTTCTCTTAACCGGCGGGTGCTAAACTTGGCCATTCACGCTTAAAGTGCGCTTAAGGTTTACGGCTATGATCTGCGCAGGGGCACCGGTCGTATCTGTTGTAAATCCCTATCGCGCCTTTATATGTGGTAACAGGTGACCGATCAGTCAACATTAGAAAGTAATTCGTGAATTATCTTGATCCCAAAACCCGAGCAGCGAATGCGAAGGCGCCAAAGCGCCGGGGCCGAGTCAGTCCAATTTCTCGGATTCCGAAGTCATATGGGATCGCGCTGGGTGTTGTCTTGTTGGCGACGCTTTGGGTGGCCAGCGGCCAATTTTCAGGCCCGATAGAGCCCGGTCAAGTTGCGACCTCTCAAGGCCAGGCTTTGGAAACCGGCCAAGTCGGTGGTCCGGCCATGGCCGCCCGCTCGGAACCCTTGGTCCAGGCGCGCGTGTCTCATTTAGTGGCGGCCCCGATTGTGAGCCAGGTCATCGTGCAGGGCGAAACAAAGCCCAATCGCGCTGTAGAGGTCAAAGCCCAAGTTCGCGGCACGATTACGGAGGTGACGAAGCAAAAGGGGGCGGCCATTGTCGCTAATGAAGCCTTGTTCTCTATTGCCGATGAGGGGCGCACCGAACAATTGGATAAAGCAAAAGCCGCCATGGCATTGCGCCAGGCAGAGTTTCAGGCGGCCCAATCGCTCACGGAAACCGGCTTCAACACCCGAATTCGTCTGGCAGAGGCCCGATCGAATTTAGCGTCGGCTCAGGCTGAGCTTGTGGCCCGGCAGCTCGATGCAGACCATCTGGTGATCCGCGCGCCTTTTGACGGTGTTTTGGACGAACGAGAGGTCGAGGCGGGTGACGTTGTCGAGCAAGGTCGTTCCGTTGGCCGTATCGTTGAGCTCAATCCGATCAAGGTCATTGGCCAGGTGTCGGAAAGCAATATCAACGACGTCCGGGTGGGTATGACGGCGCAAATCGATTTGGTTGACGGCCGCCGCTTTCCGGCCCGTTTGACGTTCAAGTCTTCGACAGCGGACACCGAAACCAGGACATTTGAAGTTGAGCTGGAAGCCCCCAATCCGGAAGGCGCAATTATTGGCGGTTTGACAGCCACGATCGGCCTGCCGACGGGCGAAAAACTGGGCCATCTGGTCTCTCCATCGGTCCTAACATTGTCGGACTCAGGCCAAATCGGCGTCAAAATCGTGGATGTGGAAAGCCGAATTCGTTTCGTCCCCGTTACAATATTGGATGAGGGGCCGGATGGAACATGGATTGGCGGATTGCCACGCGAAGTTGATTTGGTCACCGTTGGGCAAGATTTTGTCGCCGAGAACGAACTGGTTGAACCTGTTTTTATCGATTTTGAAGGTTAGATGCGTCGCCTGGCGCTGGTGAATTCCCCCTAGGCTCGGACATCACATCAGTAACATATCTGGTACTATCTAATCAATGCTAAGATATATCTTAGCAGTCGTAAGATGTGTGAAAAATAACGCTTTTTATTCCAATGCGTCTCAGGCTGATACACAAGACTGGCGCCCTCCAAAGCAACCTCAGCGCGACCGGTTAGTCCATTTGAGAGCGCACGATTCGCCGCGATCAGGCAGTATGGGTCATCCTCATTCGCGCCTAGTGCGCACACCTTTGAAAAGGCCAGCCGAGCCGATGGCCAAAATGCTCGCAGCGATCATTGGACGGACCCGCACGGTCATTAGCGCTCTCGTATTTGTCCTCACCGCGGGAAGCATCGCCTATCTGGATATTCCCAAAGAATCTGATCCCGAGCTTGCGAGCCCGATTGCCTCGGTCAGCGTCGCGTTAGAAGGAGTATCGCCGTTTGACAGCGAGCGGCTGCTGGTGCGCCCTTTGGAGGAGCAGTTCGCCGACCTCGAAGGCCTCGAAAGAATTGAAGCGCGCTCGTTCCAAGGGGGCGCCAGCCTGATCTTAGAATTCGATCCCAGCACGAATTCTGATATCGCCGTCCGCGAAGTCCGGCAAAAGATCGATATGGCTCGGCCCGAAATGCCGCTCGAGATGGAAGAGCCGATCGTCGAAGAAGTGAACATCTCAGTATACGCGGTCATGATTATTACACTCGCCGGCGATCTCGCCGAGCGAACGCTGCTGCAACATTCGCGAAATCTTCGCGACGAAGTGGCAAAGGTGCCCGGCGTTCTGGCGTCCGATCTTGTCGGCGCGCGCGAAGAAACACTTGAGCTCATAGTCGATCCCGCACGTGCTGAAAGTTATCGTCTGAATACGGATGATTTAGCCCGTGTGGTTTCGCGCGCGAATCGCTTGGTGGCGGCGGGCCGAATTGATACAGGCCAAGGCAGCTTTTCCGTGAGCGTTCCAGGTCTCTTTGAATCGGCCGATGATGTCCTAAATATGCCCGTTAAGGTCAGCGGAAACGCAGTCGTGCGCGTTAGGGATATTGCCGACATTCGGCGCACATTCAAAGATCCCGACTCGATTGTGCGGGTCAACGGCAAACGCGCGCTGGCTCTCGAAATCAAGAAAAGAAATGGCGCCAACATTATAAAAACAACGCAGGCCGTGCGGCGCGTCTTAGATAGCGCGTCGGGTCGTTGGCCTGACGGCCTTGAGTCTACGGTCGTGCTTGACGTCTCGCGCAATGTTCTTAACCAGTTCACAACTTTGCAAAACAATGTCTTGCTCGCCGTGTTTCTGGTTATGGCTCTGGTCATTGCCGCGCTCGGCGTACGTTCCGGCCTGCTTGTCGGAGTTGCCATCCCCGGTTCATTCCTGATGGGAATCTTGGCTTTATATTGGCTCGGTATCACCATCAGCATTGTCGTGATGTTTGGGCTCATAATTGCGGTTGGCATTTTGGTCGATGGCGCCATCGTGGTGACCGAGTACGCCGATCGAAAGATGGCGGAAGGATTGGACCGGCGCCAAGCCTATGTCCTTGCTGCGCAACGAATGGCCTGGCCGATTATTTGTTCGACAGGGACGACGATTGCCGCATTCGTACCGCTCCTGTTTTGGCCTGGGACGCTTGGACAGGCTCTGGCCTATTTGCCGGTCACGCTCATTTGTGTGTTGATGGGTTCGTTGGTGATGGCCCTATTTTTTGTGCCAACCGTAGGTTCGTTGATCGGCAAACCAGGCGAGATTGACCGCAAAACGATGAACGCCATCAGCGGAACCGAGACACTCGACGTCAACAAACTCACCGGGGCAACGCGCAACTATGTGATCTTGCTTTCCAATGCACTTCGCAGACCTGGCAAAATCCTGATTGGAACCGTTGTGCTCCTTTTCTTGGTGCCTGTCGTTTACTACTACTCCGGTAATGGATTGCTCCTTTATCCCAATCGCGACACGGGGCGTGCCGCGATTGTCGTTCATGCCCTTGGTAATCTTTCGATCGAAGAGAAAGACGACCTAGTACGTCAAGTTGAACGGAGAATTCTCGATCAGGTGGGCTTAGGAGAAATGGATGCGTTGCATGTTCGTGCAGGGTCGGACGGTCAATCGACGAATACTGACGTCATCGGCCAGATAACCCTTTACATGAAGAATTACAGGGAGCGGCGACCGTTGGGTGAGATTGTTGCTGACGTCAAGAGAGCGTCTGCCGGGATACCTGGTATTCGCCTTGACATCAATGAATGGGAAGCGACCGGCGGAAAGCCGATCAAGCTCGAAGTGTCCGCCGTGGACTATCAAGTCATGCTCGATGGTGTCGAACATATTAGGCGCGGCATGGATGTGCTCGGCGGCTTTGCGAGTGTGGAAGATTCTAGGCCATTGCCCGGTATCGAGTGGCGGCTCGAAGTGGACCGCGGACAAGCGGCAAGATTTGGCGCCGATCTCACGGCGGTTGGTAGTGCCGTTCGAATGATCACCAATGGCCTAAAACTTGGGACATACAGACCCGACGATAGCGACGACGAAATCGATATTCTTTTACGTTATCCGGAGACCTATCGCTCGATTAGCCAGCTTGATGAGCTCCGTATCGAAACCAATAAAGGGCTTGTTCCGATTAGCAATTTTGTGCGGCGGGTTGCCGTACAGCAAGAAACCGAACTGCTGCGCTTTGATAGGCGGCGCGTCCTCAAAATTGAATCTAGCGTAGAGCCCGGGAACTTGCCCAACAGTTTAGTTGTTGCGCTTCAGGCGTGGCTCAAAGAAAATCCGCTGGACCCGCGCATCCGCCTCAAAATTGGCGGCGAACAAGAAGAGCAAGGAGAGAGCAGTGCATTTCTTTTGTTCGCCTTTGCGCTCGCGTTGTTTTTGATGGCGGCCATCTTGCTAATTCAATTTAACAGCTTCTACAGCGTGCTCTTGATCTTGAACTCTGTGATTTTATCAACCATCGGCGTCTTGCTGGGTTACACCATTACTGGTCAGCCGTTTGTGTTGGTCATGTCCGGGATCGGGCTCATTGCGCTGGCAGGCATTGTAGTCAACAATAATATTGTTTTGATCGATACATATGACCGCTTAAAACAAACCGCGCCAACGACATTTGACGCGGTGATTCAGACTGGCGCACAACGGCTCCGGCCCGTATTTCTGACGACGACAACAACGGCCCTGGGCCTTCTGCCGATGGCAATGATTGTCTCGATTGATTTTTTTGCCCGTTCCATCACATTTGATGCGCCAGAGCTTTTGCTATGGCAGCAACTTGCTGTGACCATTATTTTCGGACTGATCTTTTCCTCAGTCCTGACTCTTTTCGTGACACCATGCGCGCTCATGTTGAAAGACGGGCGCCGGCGTCGCGCAAGAACAGAACAGCCCGTGGGAGTACCGCCCGGCTACGAAGTTCCGGCAGAGTAAGTCGGCAAATCTCCGCTTAAATCGACTATCAACTACGCGAAGTTGCCAGTTCACATGGGGCGGCATGAGCAGTAAAAAGCGATTGGGTAAAATTTAATATTGATTTTATTAAATTTTTATACTTAACCAATTAACGCTAATACTTAAAAGTTTTCAATTTATATTCAAATTTTAACACACTTTTAACCGGCAGGCGCGTAGTTTCCCGTGGCTGGCGCGCATTGTCTTTAACACTCGAGGCGGCACGCGCGGCGAGATTGGTAAAGAGTTAGGAGTATGTGCAATGAAGACCCTCGTATCCCGCTTTCTGAAAGACGATTCTGGTGCAACGGCCATTGAATACGGTTTGATTGCTGCCGGGATCTCCGTAGTTATCCTGGTTACCGTCCAAACGGCCGGTACAAATCTGAACACCACGTTCACGACGATCGCTGGCGCTCTCTAAGCGCACAACATTCGGAGCCGGCGGTACGTTCCCCTCAATCCTGTATCGCCGGCGTACCGGCCCTCAATTCAATGAGTTTCTACGAGTCTTGCAGCTACGACCGGAAGTCGAAGCTCATCTCGGTCGCCCGTCCTGTCATGGCCAAGGAGCGTATTGATGCCATTGAGCATATCACCGCGCATCTTGCTGGCTGATAGAGACCGCGATCGGCGCGTTCTAATCCGACGAATGCTGCGAGAAATAGGAATACATGAAGTCGTTTCTTCAGCCGGCATTTTAGGCGCGCTCGAAAAGCTCAAAACGCAGAAAATTGATTTGGTGCTGGCCTCGGACGATATGGACGTTTGGGGTGGCCTTGAATTTGCCCGCATGGTTCAAGCAAGTGGCCATGGCGCCAAGCAAGTTCTACCGGTCATCTTGATGACGCGGTCGCGCTGCGTGGAAAACGACGAGCATGCAAAAACCGATTTCGGCGTGGCCGCAAAACTTGTTCGACCATTCTTTGCTCATGACCTCACTTCGGCGATCGACACTGCCACCGCGTGAGCGTCGACTCGATCAAGCCACTCACTCTCAGAACTTTGGAAACTTAACTTTGGACGGGTCGCGGACCTCGCTGGCGCCGTCTGCGTGCCTATGACATGATTTGTGCTGCTTTACTTTCTCAATCGCAACAAGAGGCAAGCGTATGAGTGCCGCACATCCATGGCTTGAACCCGAGAATTGGCCTTCCAAAGAGCTGCCGAGAGAAGATTTGGTCCGTCATATCGAACGCACGTTGACACTCACAAATATTGCCGTCTTAGCAACGAGCGGAAAAATAGGACCAATTGCAAGCCCGCTAGAGTTCTATGCTGACGGCTTTGTTTGCTACATATTTCCGCAGCCCGGCAGTCCAAAGCTAAAGGCTATTCAGGCGGACCCGCGTGTCTGTTTGGCCGTTGCCAATCCGATGGCCGGATGGGCCTGCGCGCAAGGCGCCCAACTCTTTGGCAAGGGAGAGTTATTGGAAGTGGGCACGCCCGAATGGGAACACGGCATGACAATATTTAAGTGGCAAGCCTCGGCTGCGGAGTTGGGCAAGAAGGATAATAAGCCGCCGGCGGGGCAGTTACTGAAGATCGATCCCGACCGGATCGTTTTTACAGAGCATTTTTTGCGACGCGATGGCTATGCACCCCGGCAAATTTGGCGGCGCGGCGACTAGCGCATCGAAGTTAATAAGGGAGATCTGTGGAATGACTAGTGAATCGCGGCCGATCGAACAATACATGGCGCTTGCGTTGCAGCCAGTCATGGTTGGGGCACATAAGCGCGAAGACATGATCCGAAATCTGGATCACATCGCCGAATTGGCGATGGCTTCAAAGAATGTCACGGAGATCGAACTGCCGGTGCGTTTGTTTGCGATTCCCGAAGGAGCTCTTCAGGGTTTTACCGACGAGATCTTTGATTGGGACCATATAAAATATGTCGACAAGCTCGCAATTGATCTTCCAGGTCCTGAAACGAAATATATCGGCCACTTGGCGCGGCAAACCAATGCGTTTTTTATCGCGCAGGCTAAAGTTAGACATCCCGACATCCCGGAGCGCTTTTTCAATTGTGCGTTCGTAATCGACCCTCAGGGCGAAATCATTCACAAGCATTACAAATTACAGGTCTTTGCCCGTGAACACACGACGTTGCCGCATGATGTTTGGGATAAGTGGACGGAATTATATGGGACGGGGCTAGATGCCTTCTTCCCCGTTACGGATACCGAAATCGGCCGGATCGGTTGCATCATTTGTATGGAAGGCAGCTACCCGGAAATTGCACGCGGGTTGGCCATGAATGGTGCTGAAATCGTTTACCGAGCAAGTTACCCCGAGCCATATGTGGGCAACGGTCTATGGGAAGTACAAAACCGGGCGCGGGCGCTCGACAACACGATGTATGTCGTGTCGCCCAATCCGGCCTCTTACAGCCCCATGCCGAATTCGCCGTTTCCACTGGACATGTTTGGCGGTCAATCAATGGTCGTCGACTATCAGGGACGCGTTATTTCAAGTCATGCCCCGGGCGGCGCGGCATCTTATACTGGTGCGATTATTAATATCGAAGCTTTGCGTGAGTACCGCGCTCGGTCGCTTTGGGGCAATTGGCTCAAAGATCTGCGCACGGAGCAGTATCGGATTATTTACGATGAACCCATCTATGAGAAGAACCGTGCGCTCAATACGCCACCGCTCAAGCACGCTGATCACGACGAAGTCATGCGCGGCAATATTAAGCAATTGATTGAACGGGGAATTTGGAAGAAACCGGCTAAGTAATCGAAGTTCAATGGTTACTCATTATTGGCGTCAGTGGGGCCGCTTGAAAATATCAATCGAACGTCAACGCGATCCTCCATGATTTCGAGAGAGTTTGGCTCGCCTTCTTTGGGTCCATGGATAAGCCCCATTCCGCCTTGGCCACGGCGTTGGTCCCAGGCGTTTTCCGTCATTGGTCCAAAAACCGTCCGAAACTCACCGGGGCGTTCAATCGGCACATACAGACCATCTGTTGCGGTTCGCGGAATGATGACGTAGCGCACCACGAGCTCTCGAGTGACGGCACGCGTGACTTTCGTCGGCCTTGTAACCTGCAGTTCTTCGTCGACCAAAAGGAGGCCGCGCTCGAATGAACGCGTTGTCTTCGGAATTGTGGCGGCCGTATGCGCAATTCCTGAAGCACTTATGAAATCAATTGTGCCGTCATCGTTTTCGGCATCGATACCAGAGAGGGGGCCTTTCCAAACATCAGAATCATCACCGTCCTCCGCCCAGTAAACGGCGCGAAGTGCAATGGCGGGAGGCGCGGGCCGTAATCCGGCGTCGCCGTTGCGAATGGTCAATATTACATTGTAGCGGCCATCACTCGAGGGCGATTGATTGGACGGTATCGAGGCTTCGATCGACAGGTCAACAAGTGAAAAGTCACGCGCTGCGCTGCCCACATCCGAAGGGGGAAGTGCAAAAAATACGGTCAGTACAATGATTGATAATGATCGCATGAAAGAAATCTAACGCTGAGAATGTGGCCAAAACGTGCCGCACTGCCGACCGATAGATGCACTTGATCTAAGTATCTGTTTTAGATGGCCTAATGACGCTCAATCAACCTGCATTTTTGGTCGCGAGCCGCTATAATGGGCGCGGCAGACTGAACAGTGCGCATCGTCAATGGCCCCTGGATGATAGACTAAATGATCCTTTCGGACGTTTCCGTCAAAAGACCTGTCTTTGCGACCGTTGCCAGTATTCTGCTCGTGGCGTTCGGTGCCATATCGTTTACGCGGTTGCCGCTTCAGGAACTCCCTAGTCTCGATGTTCCAATTGTATCCATTGGTACAAATTACGTTGGCGCCTCTGCCGAAGTCATTGAGACGCGCATTACACAAGTTATCGAATCACAGATCGGCGGCATTGAAGGTATCGACCGCATACAATCGACGTCCAAGAACGAAAGCTCATCAATTTCAATTGTCTTCAAGCTGGATCGCGATCTGGATGCTGCGACAGGCGACGTTCGAGACGCAGTTTCGCGATTGGGCGGCCGCTTGCCTCAGGACGCTGACACACCCACTGTGAGTAAAATGGATTCCGACGCTTTTGCGATTATGTGGCTTGCAATGGCGTCGGGCTCTCTAAATCAAATGGAGATGGGCGACTATTATCACCGCTACATTCATGACCGTCTTGCCGTACTTGAAGGTGTGGCCCAAGTCATGGGTGGCGCAGAAGCAATCTATTCAATGCGTGTTTGGCTCGACCGCATCAAGCTCGCAGCGCGCGGCCTCACAGTGACGGATGTCGAAACTGCACTGCGCTCTCAAAATATTGAGATCGCTGCAGGCAGTATCGAAACCCAGGCCATTCAGATTCCGCTACGAATAACGCGGCTCTATTCGGCGGCTGAAGATTTTCGCCGGCTGGTCATTCGCGAAGGTCCTGATGGCCATCTCATTCGCTTAAGCGAAGTCGCCGACGTTGAAGTTGCCCCTCAAAACCGCCGGCTCATGTTTCGGAGCAACGGCGACAACCGGATTGGCATCGGCATTGTCAAACAATCCACGGCCAATGCCGTTGACGTGTCTCGCGTGGTTTGGGCTGAAATGGAGGAGATCAAAAAAACTCTGCCTCCTGAGTTGACACTACTCATGAGCCATGACTCGACGGTTTTCGTTGACCGCGCCATTCAAGAAGTGTTGCGGACCCTTCTCTTGGCGACGGCCCTTGTTGTTTTGGTGATTTTTGCGTTTTTGGGGTCGGTTCGCGCGGCATTGATACCGGCGATCGTCGTACCGGTGTGTCTGATCGCGACTTTCGGCGTGCTCGATCTTTTCGATTACACCATCAATCTCATGACCCTCTTGGCCTTAGTGCTTTGTATCGGCCTGGTGGTCGATGATTCCATTGTTGTGCTCGAAAACATTCAGCGCCGCGTAGAGGCGGGAGAACCGCCGATTGTCGCGTCGTTTCACGGCGCGCGACAGGTTGCCTTTGCAGTCATTGCGACGACGCTTGTTCTTGTCGCTGTCTTCACGCCTCTTATTTTCGTTGAAGGATTTGTAGGACGGGTCTTTGGTTCGCTTGGCGTGACGATCGTGGCAGCGGTATCTTTATCGACTCTGCTTGCGCTATCTCTCTCGCCAATGATGTGTTCCAAGCTACTGCGCGCCGACAAGGTGAAACGCGCACAAGCCAGGCCGATGGCACGGTTCTTTGAACGCGCAAAGGCTAGTTATGTGCGCCTGCTTGGCAAGATCTTGCCGCATCCGATGATTGGCGGTGCGGTGCTTGTCTTAATTGTTGGCCTCATTGTCCTGTTGTGGCAGCTGGTGCCCAAAGAGTTGGCGCCGGAGGAAGATCGAGGCGTTATCAATGCGCAAGTGAAAGGTCCTGAAGGCGCCAGTTTCGATTTCATGGTCAGGCAAATGGGAAAGGCCGAAAAAAGCTTGAAAGGTTATCTCGATAACGGCGAAGCGCATCAGATAATGCTGCGCGTTCCCGGCGGCTGGGGTCCCAACAGGACCATGAATAGTGGCATGATCATGATGATCTTGAACGACTGGTCCGACAGAGATCGTGACGGTCTTATCATCGCGCGCGAGGTAAGCGGCAAGCTCAGACAGATTCCTGGACTGTTTGGCTTTGCCGGCATGGAGCAAGGCATGGCAGGTAGCTGGGGCCCGCAGATTCAATTGGTCTTGAGCGGTCCCGACTATGAGACGGTTGCCGGGTGGGCCGACCAAATTGCGGCGCGCGCAAAGCAGAATCCGGGTCTGATGCGCGTCGATACCGACTTCAAACCGACTAAGCCAAAATTCGATGTCGATATCGATCGGGAACGGGCGGCGGCGCTCGGCGTGTCGGTCCAAACTATCGGGGATACGCTTCAAACCATGATGGGTTCACGGCGCGTCACAACTTATATGGATCGCGGACGCGAATACGACGTCATTCTTCAGGCGCGTGACGAGGATCGTCAGACGCCGAGCGATATTTCCAATATTTTTGTTCGTTCGTCTCGGGCTTTTAGGGGTCCGCTCATTCCGCTGGCTAATCTTGTCGAGATAAATTCTATTGCCGATGCCGCTGATCGAAAGCGATGGAATCGCTTACCGGCTGTTACCGTATCGGCAAATCTGTCGGACGGATATTCTATGGGTGAGGCGCTCGAGTTTTTGGAGGGCGTCGTCGCGGAAGAAGTCCCGTCGGGTCCAAAGATCGACTACAACGGCGAATCGCGCCGCTTCAAGGAACAAGGTGGCGCGCTCTTCTTCACATTCGGTTTTGCGCTTCTCGTCGTGTTTTTAGTACTTGCGGCGCAATTTGAGAGTTTCATCCATCCCTTCGTCATAATGCTGACTGTGCCGGTGGCAATCGCGGGCGCCCTCTTAGGTCTCTATCTGGTTGGAAGCAGCCTTAATCTTTATAGCCAAATCGGACTGGTAATCCTCATTGGCATCGCGGCAAAGAACGGGATTTTGATCGTTGAGTTTGCCAATCAGCTACGCGATCAGGGTTTAGAATTTAAAGAAGCGTTGTTAACTGCCTCTGAAACGCGATTCCGTCCGATCGTCATGACCGGCGTGTCGACGTCAGCCGGCGCTATTCCCTTGCTGTTGGCGACAGGTGCTGGCGCCGGAAGCCGCGTCACAATTGGCATCGTTATCTTCTTGGGCGTTTTAATTTCAACTTTTATGACGCTGTTCATTGTACCGATCTTTTACAATCTACTCGCTCGGGGTACAGGATCGCCGGGACGAATCGCCCACATACTTTCAGACTACGAGAGAGAGAAAGCGCTTGTCGGGGCGGGCGCGTCGTCTACGCCGGCGGAGTGACTGGGTTGGATTCAACCCGGTTAAATCCACCAACTTTGATTTGTCGTTAAGAGGAGTTCTCTAGGTGTCGGATGTGCCCGTCAGAGGCGCTGCGCTGCTCCCGTCTTCGTTGGTTTGATCGACTTGCTGCGCGTCTTCCGCCGCTTTTCTCGTTTCCGCGAGATCGACAATTTTTTCCTGGTCCTCCACCCACTTGAGAACCAACGGCCGCTTGACTTTGCGCGTGGTTGTCTTAGGCAACTCTTCCGTCGACACAAAGATCTTTTTAGGGCGTTTGTGCGAGGCTAAGTCCGTTGCAACAGCGGCAATCTCCGCATCAAGCCGGCCTTTGAGTTTTTCAGGTTCATCGGCGAATTGTTCAACCAATCCTTCGTCGGGAACTACCACGGCACAGACGTCGGCCGAGCGATCGTCTTTGACGTTCTTATTCTGGCGTCCGCAGACGCAAATTTCTTGAATGCTTGGCGCTTTCATCAAGACTTGTTCGACCTCTTCCGGTTGGACCTTTTGGCCGCTGCGCAAAACGATCATGTTCTTCAGCCGGCCGGTAATATGGAGAAAGCCGTCGTCATCGAGGCGCCCCAAGTCGCCTGTGCGGAACCAACCTTCATCGTCAATCACGTCACGCGTGCTTTCTTCGTCTCGGTAATAGCCTTTCATAACGTTGCGGCCGCGAGAAAGAATCTCTCCTTCGTCATTGCCTTCCGTCAAATCGACCCGAACTTCGACTCCGTGAAGCGGTTTCCCCACCGAGCCGATGCGGTTTGTTTTCGGCACATTTACCGAGATAACCGGACTTGTTTCGGTCAGGCCATAGCCTTCGATCATGTCGACGCCGAGGAGATTAAAAAACTCGCCGGTTTCTGGGTCTAGCGGAGCGCCGCCGGATACGAAAAGCCGTAGCGATCCTCCGAAATTTTTCATGATTGGAAAGAACAAGCGGCGCCTGACTGCGGAACTCGGAATCTTGCAGGCCAGAGCCGAGGTGCTCTTGAACCAGCTTTGCGCGAGCTTGCCTTTACCGGCGAGCTGCGTCTCGATGCGCGTCCTCAGAACATGAAAAAAAAGCGGTACGCCGACCATCGCCGTGGTCTTGTGCTGCTTCATCAGCTTGAGCAGTTCTTGAGGATAGACCGTGCGGGCATAGACGACAGTCGATCCCAGACTTAGCAAATACAAAAGTCCGCCCATCATTTCGAAGGCGTGACTGAGTGGCAAGATCGAGAGAAAACGATCGTTCTTTGTAATGTCGGGAATGCGCCCCAAGCTCTCCAATTGAGAGTTGAGATTGTCGAAGGTGAGCATCACACCCTTGGGCCGTCCGGTCGTGCCCGACGTATAGAAAATCACGGCGGTATCGTTCGGCTGGGGTTGATGGCGCGGCACTTGTGCCTGGCGTGCAAGACCTTTTATCGATGACAGGTCGGAATTCTCGGGCAGGTCTTTGTCTTCGTCCATCAAAAATACGCGTTTGATGGTCCGTTCCCGGTCGCGCAGTTCAAGGGCAACTGAGACGGCGGCCGACGATGTGAACAAGACAGTCGGTTCGCAATCTCGTACGATCGAGTCCAGCTCCGCCAGACTAAGTTTGACGTCGAGCGGAATGAACGTAGCGCCCGTGTGAAGCGCTGCAAAGAAGCATAAGCCCCATTCGGCGCGCGACTCCGACAAAATGGCAATCTTGTCCTCCGGCCCAATGCCAAGATCGACCAAGTAAGCTGCAAGTTGCTCGGCACGTTCATGGAGGGCGTCGTAGGTGATAATCTCCGTGCTGCCGACCGCGCCGTTGCAAAGAGCGGCCTTTCTTGGAAATCGCGCTGCTTGCTGTTCCAGTAGCGACATCACATCTGCCATATTGAAGCTCCCGTTTCCCTGGAGTCTGCCGAGCCGAGTGGTCTAGGTCGCAGCATTGTCTTGCCGCCAGCTTAGCAGGAGAGTCTAGACCTCTTCCTCCAAGGGTCAACTAGGATCAGTCAATAGAAGTGCGCCCGGAAGCAGCGTACGCGGAGTATCGGGCACAATCATAAACCATAATTTCGTCACCTTTTCGTGGCCTAATTTTGCATTCGCAACAGCTACACGGCGAATTGAATTGCCGCTCGTGCCTTGCGGTGACAGGCTTTGGGCAAAGAGGTGCTGATGGCCTATTCTGTCTTGAGATTGGATTTACAGGACGATGGCCAGGGCGTTAGCATCACGATCAGGAAAACGGTGACGAATAACATGGCTGTTCATCAATCCCTTGCCCTAATCATATTGATTGGCGGTCTTTTGGTGGAACCCCTAGATGCGGCTGCGCAGGACGCTGCATCTGGAAACGGACTTGGAGCCGAATCCGAGGGACCAGCCGTGCAAGAAGCGCTGCTCGAAATAGATTGGTCGGCGGCCTATGCCTATGCCGGTGCCACGGAACAGGAATACGCAAACTTGTCGGGGACGGCCTCGCAAAAACTATATCCGGGCGCCGACACTTGTTATATGCCGGTCCTTATTCCTCCGGATGGCGAAACGGTGCAACTTTCTTCGACTTACGGAATAGATGCCGTGGCAGACGAAATTCCCGGCCTGCGTCGCATGGTGTTCAAAGCATATGACGACTCGTACGCTGCGACGCTCGCGCTCGACAGCGCCGTCGTAATGGTCAACGGCTCGCGCATCGCTTACGCAACGCCTCGCATCGGACCTGACATCTCGGCAAATGATTATCTCGTGTCGACAACTGAGTCCGGCATCGAGATGAGTTTTTCGAAATTCGGCGCCTCGTATTTCATGTCGATCGAATGCGACGATCCCTCTTCGGACGATCGTTGCACAGATCAAGAGTTCATCATGACGGTTTACGAAAAATTGCAATTGGTCGGCGGCATGTCTTCAGGGGGTTAAATCTGTATGAGAGTAGTGCGCGGGACATTTGTTTTGTCCGTCGTCGTGTTATTTGTGAGCTGTGCAACCCCTCGACAAACGGGGTTTGAGTATTACGGATCTGGCGACTTGATATCGGGAAGCGGCCAGGGATTGCGCGATGACACTGTCTATGCGCCAAACATGCGCTTTCCTGTTGAACAAGCGCCGGCCTTTCTCAATTCACAAGTCTACCGGCCGGGCGGCATCAACGGCGGCGCGGGCGGACAGTGCGCCGTGTCCAACTATTCATTTCCCTGGCAGGACAATTTTTGCGAAACACGCAGCTGGGATACACCGTTGTGCCCGACGGGCAAAGGACATCAGGGCCAAGACATTCGGCCAGCAACGTGCGCGGATGCACGCTACTGGGCGGTTGCTGCGGCGGACGGCTGGGTTCAAAATATCGGCCGTTTCACCGTGACGCTCGCCGGATCCGACGGCCGGATCTATCGCTATCTGCATCTCAAGATGAACGATCTTGCGGTCAACGTTGGACAAAACGTGCGGAAAGGGGACCGTATCGGCAAAGTGTCCAACGATTTCGGCAGCACGCCGACTACGATACACTTGCACTTCGAAATTCTGCAAAACATGCAAGGACCGGGCGGTGCAGCGATTCAACCGGTCCCTCCTTACATGTCTCTTTTGCGCGCGTACGAGCGCCTTACCGGGGAGGCGGGGCTAGAAATTCCATAGAGCTAACTTAAGCCTTCGAGCCAGTTGGCCAATGCTTGCCGGATTACGTCGGGGCTCTATTCTTGAAGCCAATGGCGGTGCTATTTTCTTTGGTCATTATCATGTGCCTTGCTCGCTACCGGGATCGGACTTGTATCGTCTGATTTGTCGGAAAGCGTGGCGTCAGTACCGCCTGGCGCAGTTGTCGGTGCGTTCGCCGCAACTGGCGAGATCATGATGCCGGGGGCCTTGAACCGAACCAGGATGGCCAAGAGGCAAATCACGCCGTCCATGGCGCCGACCAAAACGAACGGTCCTTGCGGTAGCCACAAATCGAACAACCGGCCGCCAATCGAAACCGCAACCAAAATACCAACGGCCCCGCACATGGCAAAGGCACCAAGTACGGCGCCGCGTTCCTTGTGGGGTGCTTCTTGGCCCATCAGCGCTTGGGAGGCGTGAAAGCCTGAAATATTTCCGACGCCGAGCAACGCCCACATGGGCAACCATTTCGGGTCGAGGGGATTGTCTATATATAGAGTCGAGACGTAAGCCGCCGCCGCTAAACCCGCACCGACAATCAGCGCCGTCACGCGATTCACGCGGTCATTGAAATATCCAAAGATCGGCGACCAAATCATGCCCGCGACTTGCGCTGTGATGGCAATAGTTGCCGCCGCGCTCGTGGCTTCAGGAATGGAGAGACCGAGTTCACGTGCAGCCGTCACACCCCAAAGCGCGGTAAAGGCGCCGAGCACGACCAAATCGCCTCGCGCTGAAAAAGCCGCTGCAAATGACAATGCAATGCGTGGATTTCGACCGGCGTTGATGCCGGCCTTGATCAAATCTGCCGGCGACGGTCGCTCGTGTTTCTTTGCCGGCGTTCCACCCTTGATACCGAGCCGCATGATAACAGCGGAGACAATTAAGATGCTGGCGACAGCCCAATGTGTGTAGCGTCCGGCGGCAATATCATCGAACCCTCGCTCTGAAAAAAAGGCCGGCAAGCGTACAAAAACAATCAGCACCGTTAGAATTCCCGCGCTGATCATGGTGCCGCTGATCCCGATCATTTTGCCGCGGGAGATTTCTTGCGGGTAATCTTGTCCGATAATCCCGACCATGGCTGTGGTGCATCCCACGCCGACCGCATAGATCGCGCGGTAGATGCTCATATCGAAGATGGAAGTTGAAAGCGGGTAGAGGATGTAGGACAGGCCCATGACCAACAGGCCGAAGATCAATATCGGCCGGCGGCCGATCCGATCGCACAGCACGCCGATCGGAAACGCCAGTGTGATTGTCACAACCTCGGTGATGAAGGCAAGATTCCCCGTGATCGTTCCCTGGCGACTGCGGGGTATGCCAAGATTTGCATCTAGGACATAGGCTTGTCCGTAATTGATGAACGTAAGAAAGCTGATGCCGATGAAGGAGGCATACATCAGCGTGACGCCGTTGGTGACGCTAATTCCCGGTTGCAACCAGACAGGCCACCAATTGGGCCCTAGTCGATTGCAGGTCGTGTCGGCTTTCATCCTGAGCAAGTCTCCGTTTCCGGCGGCGCGCAAGGTCGCAGGAGCGGAGAGAGTATAGGAGGTCCTCAATGCGAGTCCTGTCGAAAGTGGCGCCAGTTGACCGAGCGGCGGACGTGAACTCCATTCGAGAGATCAATTGGAATTGTGAGAAGTTATCCAAGCCAAATATGGAAGTTCAAAAATAGGAGTTGGGGCAATGCCCAGAATATGTGTAATTCTTATCGCGTGCATTTTCACTATTGGGTGGCAGGGCTCCGTCATGTCTGAAGAAGCAACCGAATTTAAGGGCGGCACCGAAGCTGACTATGCAGCGATGCAAGCTCTCTTGATGAACTCGATCGGTGCCTACAATGAATCCGATCCGGAGAAGTTTAAATCCGCATATACCGAAGACGCCTGGCAAATCTCAATGCGCCGTCCGATAAAGAAGACGCGAGAAGGTATTGGGGCCGCGTTCACGCCGGGCATGTCGAAATATCTTTTTGCGAGCGAGCTTGAAGTTCTAGACATCGAAGTCCATGACGATATTGCGTATATGATCAGCCGCACCACGCTGACGGGCGAGCCCCGAGATGGTGCCGCCGTTCCATCTTTCGTTGAGGAACGCATCAATACGATCATCTACAAACGCCAAAGCGGGAAATGGTTGATTCATCGCTTTATGGAAGGGACATCGCCGCGCGAAGGCGAGCCGTCTACAATTCCGACGGATTAGGACTCAAGCCGGTGTCGTCGTAGTGCAATGCTAACCATACGGTCGGGTGGTCTGGATCGGTCCATTCGACACGATGGCGAACGTGGGCCGGAATAAGTAAGGCGTCTCCTGGCGCAAGCGCGTGCGTTGTATCTTCCGCTTCAAAACGAACGCCGGCGCTTCCCTTCAATAACACGACCCATTCCGCTCTTCCTTGATCGTACCAAGTCTGATCAGGGGTTGACTGCCCCGTCGATACGACGCGCTCGAGCAACAAATCAGTTGTTCCCAGGATCTTCGTTACAGCCTCTGCGTCTCTTTCGGTTGTTGGGAGAGAAAAAATATTCTGGACAACGACAGACTCGCTCATGAAGAGGTTTCCTTGTAAGCCGGCCGGGTGGTGGTCAAATTGGCATGGCCGGCGCAAACATGTGAACGGCTGATGCTCGTCTCTCTCGTTTCTGTTGGAAAACACGGATTGTTTCGTTTTATTGCCGCGCTATTTAGCGCTGATTCCCGGGCCATTTGCCATGATACCCAAAGGTTCGTGTCTTTGGGTCCGAGGGCCCAACGACGAGCCATTTGGCCATGCTTCTATATGTCGCGTCGTATAACTTTTCCGTGAGTGACGGAAATCCGGGGGTCCTGAGCTGATAGCTGTTGCACGCTCAACACAATGTTATACCGATGTTAAGTCGGCCCCTTTACAAAGGATTGAACTAAGCAATAGTAATGGTCAGGTAAGTGGGGACGTTTTCGGGGGTAAGAATGGACTTCATAATGGAGCTGGTACCGACTGGACCGACCGCGATGATCGTAATTCTCACAATTGCACTCATGCTTCCTTTCGCCGCTGTCTATTTGGTCGCGAGCCGCACGTCTTCGCGCAAGCTGGCAGAAGTCCCGGCAGAGCGCAACTCCTCCAGTGAAGAGCCGCGGCAGCAGTCTCGCGCGGCTTAGCAATACCGGCAGACGCTCCGTCTACAGACGAACGTATTCACTAAAACTTTAATCAAAATGCACGCCTCTCAATCCATGTTTTCTTGAGAGGCTATTGCTGTTTATTGGTTCTGCTGGGCGCAAACACTTATAAGCTCATTAACTTCAATGACTATATGATGATGTAGGAATTGCGCCTTAATTCCGCCGTTGGTCGTTGCCAGTTTTGTATGTGTAGGCCGCCATGAGCACTATCATCGACGCCATCATGCATGACCCGACAGCCGTCATCGTGTTTTTGACGGCCCTCATGATGGCGCCTTTCGTCTACATCTATCATATTGTGACGCGCAAAAAGCCCCACAAGGACGACCTCAAATCGCACAAATTGGGCTCGCACAAGACCCGCTTTCATTAAATTCTTGTCTTATGCAACTCTCTATCTAAGAATTTTCAAGGGTCCTGATGTAAACGATTAAGTCACCAATCTGTTGGTGGGTAAGTGCGATATTCTCCATGGGCCAGTGAGGCGCGGTCAACACGCCCGTGAGAAAGTCATCATCCTTTTCCGGATCGGCCGCGATTGCGGTCCATGCCGGACCGACATCCGTTCCGCCATTCTCGCTACCTGTAGCATGACACGAGCTGCACCATTCCGCCGCCAAAGTGGCGCCGTTTTCAGGATCGGCGGCGTATGCTTCCGCTGTGGTTACCCAAATGCTAAGCCCCAATAGACTTACAAAGTACAGACTTCTCATCTCGCATTGCTTTCCTTCGCGCTTATTTTGACTTGTTGTTTAAGCATAGGCGCCGAATTCTGGCCTAGCTTAGATTTGCATCAAGCTGGAAGCATTAGCTGAAAGGGCCAAACTGGGATCGCATTCAGTTGTCCACAAAAAAGGCGATGCTGCGACACCGCCTTTTTCTCCATAAGCGGAAAGCCTAACCGCTAAGCAACGACCGCACCCTTCTTCACGTGCGCGGGTGGCTTGGGCGCGAAGCATAGAATGAAACCCAACACCACCATGGACAGCGTGATGAGGCTCACTGTGACTGGATAGTCGTACGGCAGAAGCCAAATCTCGGTCATCATTTGCGCAGCTGAGGCAGTTTCCGGAATCATCCACACGACGATGGCGGTCGCCATGCCGTAGCGCATGCCAAGTCCCACTTCACTTTGTTGCGGTAGCTTAAAGATGAGAAACGCGCACCAGCCGAGATACGCGACAATGATGCCCATGGCGACCATGCTTTCCGGGCCCAAGATCCGCGGGTCGAGCACCATCAGATCGATCACGTAAATCGCCCAGGTAATGAAGATGAACTCCATCGCCGTAATGCGCGAATATTGTCGGCGATAATTGACCGTTGGTGCCTCCGGCTTGAGTCTGAGGTTCTTGTGAAACCATTTGAACATGCGGCATCTTGTGTCCTTGTTGAAACCCAAGAGCACAAGCGCGCCTAACAGGGGCAATGCGGTAGCCTCGATCATTTGAATACCGGGCGTGAAGTAAGGAACGCCTTGATATTCGAGCCACGGCACTTGAAGGAATTCACCCATAAATTCAAAGGCAAATTCAAACCAGCCGATCCATAGAATCGCTCCACCCGTCGCGCCGTAAATCGTTGCCGTCACGTCGTCCTTGCCAAATCCAAACCAAACGAGACTGACGCCCGCGAGCCCGAGCACGAACGCCGCGTAATACACCTGGTCGCCGGGAAACGCGCTATGCATCAGCACGGTCACAGTGTGGCCCACGGCCATCCAAAGAAAAACCGTCACAAAAGCCAAAGGCCCAATGAACGGTTTTCTGTAAAGAGCTGCGGGAAACACGGAACGTCGTTCGTCGCGAATGGTTGTACTGGTCATCTTTGGCTACTTTTTCCTAAAAGAATTACTTGAATATCAGTCTAGGCCGTCTTCGCGACATAACCTCGCCGGGCCGTTAAATTGAGCATTACACCGCCGGCAATAAAAACAGCAAGCAGCACAATATTGAAAACCGGATAGTCGAACGGCTTAACCCAAAGTTCTGTGTACCAACCCCAGGCCGATGCCGTTTCAAAGCAAAGCCATAAAACGGCGTTGGCGGGTATTGCATAGCGAATGGCAAACGCCATGTCGCGTTGTTGGAGCATTTTGAAGAACAATAAGTAGAGCCCCCACACCATGAAGCCATAGAACACGGCATAGGTTACCGGATGGTAGGGCCCAAGGATGCGCGGATCGAAAAGGGTGATGATCAGAATGTAAAAGAACCAGGAAATGAATACGGTTTCCATAGCCGTGATGCGCGAATATTGCTGGACGTAGCCGACGGTTGGCATTTCGGGCTTCAACTTGGCGTTGCGATGAAACCACTTGAACATGCGGCATCGTGTGTCTTTGTTGAGCCCCAAGAAAAACAAGACGGCCATATACATGATGCCGGAGGCCTGAATGATCTGTAATTCAGGACTCAAAATTTCAATGCCCTGCCACGTTACGGGCGCTGGATCAAAAAGCTCAGCAAACAGATGAAAACCGTGTTCGAACCAACCGAGCCAGACTAAATTGCCGCCCATGAACCCGAAACAGGTGGCCGTCAACTCGTCTTTCTTAAGTCCAATCCAAATGAGAATGAAGCCCAAGAGCCCAATCAAGCTGGCTGAGAAATATTGCGCGCCGCCGGTCAGGATATTGTCGTGGGTCACCATAAGTGCGTGGGCTAAAGGTGTCCAAATGCCGACCGTGACGTAGGCCAAGATGCCCAAATAGGGGGGCTTGAACAGCCATGAGTAATCAGGCCCGGAACCGACGTCTACCGCGTCCTTAATTGCCATCGGATAAATCCTTAAGTCGTTTTGTTTGCAGTTAAGCCATGGCTTTCCGGTCGCCGCGTTTGGTGTTCATATTGATTGCGATACCGAGGAGGACAAACACTATTGCAAATGCAACATTCGAGATGGGAAATTCAATCGGCTTCAGCCAAATCTCCTGGTACCAGCCCCAGACCGATGCCATCTCAAAGCACAGCCAGATGATCCCAGTAGATGGAATCGCATAACGAATGGCTTCGCCCGGGTTGGTGAATTTGGGCATTTTGAACGCTAAGAGATAGAGGCCCCAGGCGAGCGCGCCGTAGAACGCGGCGATAGTCACTGGATGTTGCGTGCCGAGAACGCGTGGGTCGAAAAGTAAAATAACGAAGATATAAAAGAACCAGCTTATGAAGATGGTCTCTAGGGCCGTGATGCGCGAATACTGCCGCCGGTAGCCGGGCGTCGCCGCTTCAGGCGTCAGCTTGGCGTTGCGATGAAACCATTTGAACATCCGGCAGCGGGTGTCTTTGTTCAGTCCCAAGAGAACCAAAATTGCCAAGTAGAACACGGCCGAGGCTTCGATGATTTGCAGTTCGGCACTTAAAACTTCGTAGCCGCCAACTTTTACAGGTTCAATTTCGAGCAGATGCGCAAAGAAATGAAACGCCGATTCGAACCAGCCGAGCCATATAAGCGCGCCGCCCATATAACCGAGGGTCGTGGCAGTTAGCTCGTCTCTTTTGAAGCCGTTCCAAACGAGAATGAGCCCGATGAAACCCAAGAGCCCGCCCATCACGTACGCGCCGTTGCCCGGAAATACGAGGCGCTCAGAAACCACGACGGTGTGCGCGATGGGCTTCCAAAGAAGAATGGTCGCCCAGATGACGAGGCCCATATAAGGTTTCTTGTAAAGCCAAGAAAGACTTGAGCTGGTGTTTACATCTACGGTGTCTTTGATCGCCATGAGGTTGCTCCGTTAGCTTGACGAATGGCCTATTTTGTTTCCGAGTCCTTGTGGCTCGGGGAGTACAGATCTGCCAAATGATCGACCTTGTCGTTGTCGTGAACAAGCGCGCGCACCTTGGAAGCGAGAATACAATCATCGATGATTTCTGAGATCATATCCATCGTATCATTCCAGCCTTCATCTGTGTCCAGATGAATACCTTGTAGTTGCGGTGCGGACCGTGCGCGCAAGGCGAAGTATACGACCGATGAGAAGATGACGTGAAGCAGGCGAAAATTTTCGCGCCGCCGTGCCGGGTGACCCTCGGGAAAGTCATGCTCGTCATCGCTACCGCGCCGGTTTCTGATTTCTTCAAACGCGTCCGACAGGGCAGACGGAGAGGCTAATTCTTCCGCGAGCACCTCTAAGGACACCGGGTTGTGACGCAAGTGGTTGGCGATGTGGATCATCGAAAATTTGAGCCGCTCTTTCTCGTCACCTGATTTGTAGAGTTCCGGTTCAAGCGCTTCCAAGTCTGCCGTCTCTGGCCAGAACTTGCGTTTTTTGCCCCAGGCCCGTGCAACGCCGGTGAGGTCGCCGAAATATTTGTAGAGCAGCGGCTTGGCGGCTCTGGCTTCTTTCATCACCGCATTCAACGTGAGATCCCGGACTCCGTCGCGAATGAGCACCCGCTCAAAGGCATCCAAGATGGACTCTTCGGTGGCTTCACGTTTGATTTGATGCTTGTTTTTTGAGTTCAGCACGATGTGTCGTTCCCGCGGCCACAAAAATTGTTACCAGATGGTAGCCAATTGAGTCCTTCAAGGCAAGCCAAGTAATAATCAGACAATGGTCCGTCCGTAGCTCGGCACCGGCCCCTATGGTAGACTCGGCCGGTTGAGTTTTGAGAGGCTCCCCCGATGAATGTGAATATTGCGGATCCGAAAACTACCGCGGCGGACCTGTGGACCGATTTCAAGCCGGTCAAGACCCCCGACGACTATATCGAGAGCCTGCGCGGGCGGAATATGACGGTCTACTATCTCGGTGAGCGCGTTCATGAGCCCGTCGATCATCCGGTCATTCGCCCGTCGATGAACGCCATGGCGGAAACCTATCAATTGGCCCTGGACGATCCGGCGGTGGCGACGGCGCCATCAAAAATTGCCGGCGTCTCGGTCAACCGGTTCCTGCATGTTCCGGAAAGCGCCGACGATCTTGTGCAAAAGCACGAAATGCAGCGCGAACTCGGGCGCCGGACAGGCACGTGTTTTCAGCGTTGCGTGGGCCTTGATGCCATCGGCTCGCTGCACAGCGTTACTTATGACATGGACCAGAAAAACGGCACGGCCTATCACCAGCGGTTTTTGAATTTTCTTCAACGCATCCAGAAGCTCAATTTGATCATCGGCGGCGCGATGACTGATCCCAAAGGCGATCGCTCTAAAGCACCTCACGAACAATCCGATCCTGATCTTTTTCTTCACGTGTCCAAGCGCACTGACGAAGGCGTTTACGTCAAGGGCGCTAAGATGCACCAAACCGGGTGCATCAATTCCCATTGGATCATTGTCATGCCGACCATGAGGCTTGGCGAAAACGATCGCGATTTTGCCGTCGTTGGCGCGGTGCGGGCAGACACGCCGGGCATTACATATATATATGGCCGCCAGTCATGCGATACGCGGGTCATGGACGGGGGATCCATCGACGCTGGGAACGCCAACTTCTCCGGTCAAGAGGCGACGGTCATTTTCGACAATGTGTTCATTCCCCACGAGCATATTTTCATGGATGGCGAGTTTGAATATGCGGCGCCGCTTGTTGAGCGCTTCACCGCCTATCATCGTGCGTCTTACGTTTGCAAAACCGGGTTGGGCGATGTCCTCGTCGGCGCGGCGGCGACCGCGGCGGACTATAACGGCGTCGAAAAAGTGTCGCACATCCGAGACAAGCTCGTCGAAATGACACACTTGAATGAGACCGTTTATTCGAGCTCCATGGCGTCCGCCTACCGCGCACAGAAGTTGGACTCAGGGGCATGGCTCAACGACCAAATGCTGGCAAATGTTTGCAAGCACAATGTGACGCGTTTCCCTTACGAATTATCGCGTCTCGCCCAAGACATCGCCGGCGGGCTCATGGTGACCATGCCGTCGGAAAAAGATCTCGACAATACTGAGACCGGCGATCTCGTGCGCAAGTTCATCAAAGGACGCGACGGCACGGATCCCGTCGACCGCATGAAGATATTGCGGTTGATCGAAAACATGACTCTGGGGCGCAATGCGGTTGGTTACTTGACCGAATCCATGCACGGCGCCGGCTCGCCCCAAGCACAACGCATTCAAATCGCACGGCTTGCAAAAATGGACGAGAACAAAGCGCGAGCCAAACGTCTCGCCGGCATTGACGATCAAAGTTAACAGGCCGGCATCATCCACGGTGGGGTGTTCCACAATCGGAATACCCAGTTAGTTAGTTGAACGAACAAGGGGACACCAATGCGTAAGTTCTTATTATTTATCGTGATCGTTGTCGTGATCGCTGGCGGCGCGATCTATGTCTTTTCGCCGACCGCCGTTAAGTGGGCTATCGAAAACGGCGGTAGCCAAGCGGCCGGCACGACGGTTGCTCTAAATAATGTCGACATCGGATTTCAAGATAGCCGGGCATCTCTGCAGGGGCTGACAATTGCCAATCCCGATGGCTTCAACCAAGGCGACAAAGTGCTCTCATTGGGCGAGATCAGCGTTGCGATCGATCCGGCTCGTTCATCGACAGATGTGATCGCGATTAACGAGTTTCGTGTAACCAAGCCGATTGTTATTTATGAAATGAGCGGCGGAACCAACAATATCGCCGCCATTCAGGAAGCTTTTGAACAAAATGTCGGCGCGAGCAATGTGGCTGCGGATGATTCAGGGGGCGGTATGAAGTTCATCGTCGATCGTCTGGTTATCTCCCAAGGCGAAGTGCAAGTGAAGTCAGACCTTGGCGATCTTGCCTCGACAAATCTGCCTGAAGTCGATTTGAGCAATATCGGTGCCGCCGAAGGCGGGCTGACTGGCGGCGAGATTGGCAGTCTCGTGGTAAGTGAAATCAGCGGCAATGTGGCTCAGTTGGTGGCGGCGGCCGCGATTAAAATCGACGCTATTCGTTTTTGTAAAAACGGCGGCTCTTGAGCCGCCGTTTTCTTTTGACGTAAGCGGAGGGTGTCGATCAGCTCTTCGCAAGCGCTTGGCTCACCGTGTCCTCGATCCAATCGGCAAAGCCGGGATGGAGCATGACGCCCTTTTGATTGAAGTCGTAGCTCAGGCCGTCGAGATCTTTGATGATCTTGCCGTGAACGCTGCCTTGGACCAGTAAGTTTGTGACCACGATGACACGCTTGCCGTCATTCGTGGCATCCTCAATCCAGGCACGAATGTTCTCGACGTTCGCGGCGCAGATGGCAGATGGCGCATCGTCTTGCAGTGTGAATGCTTTTACTGCCGCAAAGTCGCTGGTGTCTTTGATCCGCTGTACGTGGCGATCCAATATCTCGTGTTCCTTGATGTTGTCGGGCTCATCGACAGGTCCATGGGTAATGATGGCGACGACTTCATTTGCCTGATCGGTACTGAGCTCTTTGGCGTAGTCGCCCATGATCGTTGCCATCAAAGGATGAGCCGTGGGCGTGGCCGCCATGATTACTTTCGCACTGCTTTCGATGCGGGGCACGGAAAGAAAGTCGGCCTCTTCGCGTAAACCGAACATATAATTCCATTGGCGTACTAGCGATCCGTTATCAAGCGTCGTTCCTGGAATCACAACGACGGTTTTGGCGCCGGCTTCAGTCAAATTGTTCACAGCGGATTGCACGTGCGCCGACGCCATCATCGCCGTGCCGAGGCCGACGGCTGTGGGGCGGGTCTCGGCACTCTGGCCGAGGGCGCCTTGAAAGTCTGCATTGCCGGCGTCGCCGAAACCGTGGCCGAGCGCAATGACGCCAACATCACCTTGTATGTCTGCAGTGCTCAAATAAACATCAAAGTTCGGACCCATGCGGTTCATGCTCTCGATAATCTGCTCGTCTGTATATTCCTGATACAGAGGAATTTTCTCACGAAGTTCCGCATACATTTCCGGCGTTATATTGTGTTCGTGATGCTGATGCTCCTGTGCCGATGCGATGACAACAAATGCACCTATCACAACCCCAGCAATGGCCAATTGGCTCAATCGAAGTCTCACAGAGGTGCAGGCTGTTCTTGTCATGGGAATTACTCCTAATCGATGTCTAAAAGGGGTCGTCTCAAATCGTCGTTAGCTTTGCTCGAGTGATCGCGCCACCGTGTCCTCAATCCAGTTTTGGAAATCAGAATGAAGCATCAATCCCGTCGTATTGAAGTCGTAACTGAGCCCCTCCAGGTCTCGTTCGATCTTTTTGTGGACGCTACTTGTGGTGAGCAAATTGCTGACCACCAAAACGCGGTTTCCTTCCTGAGTAGCTGTTTCCACCCAGCTTCGGAACTTGTCGACATTGGCGGCGCGAATTGCTGACGGCGCATCGTCTTGAAGCGTAATCACTTTAATGGCCGAGAATTTGCTATTCGCACGCATCATGTCAGCCTGATTTTCCAGCAGCACCAACTCACGTACATTTTCTTCTGCGTTGGCCGGACCGTGAGAAGCGACGATTAGTAATTCGTTTTCCGGTTCCGTGCTTAGCTCATTGGCAAGCGTGAGCATGATGTCCGCTACAACCGGACTGTCGGACATAGCCTTGGCAATAATGACGTTCGCTTCCGTTTCCACAATTGCAACGCTCATCCATGGTGCCGTATCGTGCTGTCCGAAAACGTATTCCCATTGAAGGGCCAATTTGCCGAATGACGTATAGGTCGTCGGAATGACTACGATCGTCTCGGCACCGGCGGCCGTCAACTCGTCGACGGCAGATTGAATATGCGCCGAACTCATCATCGCCATGCCAAAGCCGAGGGCCGTGGGATACGTTTTGGAAATGGGAACGAAGCCTTCTTTGAATTGGGTATCACCAGGCTCATGAAAGCCATGGGCCAATGCGAGAATGCCCACGTTGCCTTGAACGTCCTTGTCGCTGACATAGACATTGTAGTTGGGGCCCATGTCCTCCATGTTTTGAACGATTTCTTCGTCCGTAAATTCTTGGTACAGAGGAACTTTTTCTCGGAGCTCCGCAAACATTTCAGGCGACATGTTGTGGTGCTGATGATCTTGGGCTGCCGCTTGTCCATTTCCGGCTAATATTAGAACTACGCAGGCAAGCGATAGGCAAAGTCTTTGGATGATCCCTGTCATGACTTGTCCTTCCGTATTTGGCGCGCGGGTGGCGCGCTGAAGCTTGATGGTTATGGAAATCCTATCCCGGGCCTTGACGAACACCAAAGATCGCGCGCTCCGAGTCCAGCCTGCGCGCCCGGGTCCAAACTGGCGCTGTCGCCAGGCGTCATGTCTGTCATAATGAAGGCAAGTGGAACTCAGGAGATTGATATGTCTGCCTTTTTTAGATCTGCCCTCGCATCCGTAATTTGGCTCGGCCTCGTCGTTCCCGCTTGGGCAGACTTTGAAGCCAATAAGCCGACCGTCTTGATCACCGGATCCAACAAGGGACTGGGTCTCGAATTTGCCCGCCAATATGCAGCCCTCGGCTGGAACGTCCTCGCCACATGCCGCACGCCAAACGAGGCAGAGGCCTTGCAAGCCTTAGCGGCCGAGCACGATCAAATCCTCATTGAAAAACTGGACGTTACCCTTGATGAAGACGTGGACGCCGTTGCGGCCAAATACAAAGATCAACCCATCGATGTCTTGCTCAACAATGCGGGGATTTACGGCACCCTCGAAAAGCAAACATTAGGTAGTTTCGACTTTGAAGAATTAAAACGCGTGTTTGACGTCAATACCATCGGAGGGTTGAGGGTTGCGTCCGCCTTTCTCGACAATGTTCTCGCCAGCGATCAGAAAAAGATCATCTCGCTGGGCGGTGGCATGGGCACTCAAACCATCAGCTCTATGTTTCCCGGTCATTATTTTATGAAGATGAGTAAGGCCGCTCATTTGAGCGCCATGGGAACATTGCAGGCCGAAGTGCGCGATCAAGGTGCGATCATTACCATGATATCGCCGGGCCGGGTCGACACTCAATTGATGCGTGATTCAGGATGGACGGGGCCATCGATCAGCGCTGAGGAAAGCGCCGGCCATGTCATCGAACGGATCGAGTTGCTTGATGCCTCCGTTGGCGGAAAGCTGATCATGTACAACGGAACCGTTATTCCATGGTGATTACCGAGACAAAGGGAGCACATGATGCAACAGAACAATTTAATCGTGAGCGCAGTCCTATTGGCATTTGCATGTGCTGGGCCTGCCAATGCGGACTTTGATGCCGACGCACCCACGGTGTTCATAACCGGCGCCAATCGGGGCCTTGGTCTCGAATTTTCCCGTCAATATGCCGATCAAGGTTGGAACGTCATAGCGACGTGCCGCCGACCCGACGCGGCTGACGAATTGCAGGCGGTGGCAGTTGCCCATGATCAAGTCGTGATCGAAACCCTAGACGTGACCGTGCAAAGCGAGATTGACACAGTGGCTGAAAAATATAGCGACCTGCCGATCGACGTGTTGCTCAACAATGCTGGTATTTGGGGCGACATGGACAAGCAGTCTTGGGGCAGCTTTGATTATGACGAACACCAAAAGGTCTACGAGGTGAATGCCATTGGGCCATTGCGCGTGACACAAGCCCTAATGCCAAATGTGCTGGCGAGCGAGCAAAAGAAAATCCTTGTTCTTGGCGGCGGGATGGCAGGGCGCCGTGCGATTTCATTTGCAGGCGGACATTATTTTTATCGCATGAGCCGCGCGGCGAACCTAGCTTCGATGGCAATCATTCACACCGAGTTCAAGGATCAAGGTGTCATTGTTTCGTTTATCTCGCCCGGTAAAGTCGACACGCAGATGTTAGCCGATTCCGGCTGGGTCGGACCGTCGCTCAGCGCTGAAGAAAGTGCGCGCATGGTCATGGAACAAATCGAGCTCCTTGATCCGTCCAAGGGCGCAGAACTCATCAATTACGACGGCACTGTTATCGGTTGGTGATGTTGAGCACTGACCATCGATCAAAATCCGCGTCATTCTGGACAAGCGCGAGCGCTGCGAGCGCGCGATCCGGGATCCATGGGCGTGTGAACATGGTGAAAGCACCCATTTGGTTTCGTGCGTTGCAACTAATGCCAATGGATTCCGGATCACTAACTTTCCTAACCGAAGCGCAGCTTCGGAGGAAATTTGCGTCCGGAATGACGCAAAGTGCTAGAAAGTATTTGTCCGGAATGACGGCTTAGAAAAAAGGGGATACTTATGAAACCCATTCAAATCGGCGACACCACGGTGCAAAAAGTGCTCGACAAGGAGCACTCGCCTATGGCGTTCGACTTTGTCTATCCGGACGGGGACTGGGAAGTATGCCAAGCCAACTCCGAATGGCTGGCGCCCCATCACATCTCGTATGCCAGCCGCCTCGTGCTTATGAGTTACCACTCTTATGTCATCCAAACTGGGCGCTCGAATATTTTAATCGAGACCTGCATTGGCAATGACAAAGAGCGCGGCGTGTCGGAAGCCTTTCATATGCAAAGCTCGAAATACTTGGAGCGGCTGGGCGCCATCGGATTGAAGCCCGAAGACATCGATTTTGTCATGTGCACCCATTTTCATCCCGATCACGTGGGTTGGAACACGAAGCTCGACAATGGCGTGTGGGTGCCGACATTTCCCAACGCGCGCTACATCTTTGCCCGCAAGGAATATGATCATTGGACCGCGCATTGGGAGAAAGTTGAGAAAGACCCGTTCATGCGCGCGTCCTACTTCGATAGTGTGCTGCCGGTCGTCGAGGCGGGCCAGGCGGATTTTGTCGACAGCGACCATGAAATCGAACAAGGTGTGTGGTTAGAGGCTTCTTATGGCCATTCGCCGGGTCATTGCTTTGTGAATGTCAAGTCGGGCGACGATCAAGGCGTCATGACCGGCGATGTCATACATCACGTCGTGCAAATGGCCGCGCCCGCTTGGGTGCCGTTTTTCGATCAGGGCAAAGACGAAGCCATGACCACGCGCAACAAGCTGATCGACCGGATTGTCGACACGTCCACCATCATGTTCCCGTCCCACTTCGGCGACACCAGCGCCGGCCACGTCCGCGCCAACGGCGATGCCTATTCTTTTGAGTTTGTCGCGGGGGCTTAGGATTCAATACTTGTCACAAAACAAAACCGGCCGGGGTGACCCGGCCGGTTTTGCTACTTTTGACGATGAGTGCGGTGCTACGAGCCCGCGCACATGGACGGTTTGGACTCGAGAATGGCTTTCACCGCGTCAAACTTGGCGATCTCTTCGTCCGGAGGGCCTTCTTCCGGATTGGCGCCGGGCATAGCGGCATAAAAAACCGAGTCGCCCTCTTCGCTGAAGAATGCAACCGAGCGCGTCGTCGAGCCACCTTCCCCGGGGAGCTCGAAGGCATAAACCGAGCTTACTAAATCGGGTCAGAGATGGCCGCTAAAGGGATGGTCGTGCCCGAGGTTGAAATAGGAACTGCGCTCCGACGGCACACCGGAATTAATGCCGCTCGTCGTCTCCAAGACGCTGCCGCCCTTCATCACGAGAATGGTCGCGCTTTCCCAAGAGCCCATGGACTCCCAAACTTCCATGAATGCATCGCCGGGCGCGCCGACCGCCTGATCGGACGACATGGCGCTGGCGATGAGTTCTTCGGACATATCGAGGCCGCCGCGCTGCTGAGCTTGCCACGGGATCCCGCCGCCTTCGGCATAATAGGCTTGTACCGCGGTCTGTTGTTCCGGAGTGGCGCAGGTGCCCATGGCCGATGCGGGCCCGGCCAGTGCCATCGCGCCTACGAGTGCGGCGGTCGCCGCAAAACTTTGTTTGATCATGATCCCACCTTGCTCTTTTGGAATGGAGTTATGTCGTCAACAATCTAGAGCTCAAACGGTAACACCGCCGGTAATCGAACACCACTGTTCAAATGTTGCAATGCGCTGAGGAGCGTTCACGCTGCGAACTGATCACTTTCTGCGACCAAGCGGTCAACATCGGCCTCAACCGCGGTGCCTTTGAAGAAGTCGCGATTCATGCCGGCCAACAGCTTGACCGGATTAGTGAAAACGAAATCGCGGAAGTCGCCGTCGTCCAAGAATCCTTCGTCGACTAGTTCATAAGCTTCAGCCAGGACGTGACTCATGTCGGGCACGTCCCAATGGCCAAAGTCGGACGAGAACACGGCTTTCAGCTTTTCGCCAAATGGCAGCAGCTTTTCATCGAAGCCGGTGACGTTCATGCGATCGTCAGCCTCGCAGCCATAATAGAAATTGGGCATCAGCCGATCGTAGAGATCGTCCATCGAGTTTACTCCCGCCGCGGCAAAATCGTCGACCTCGTCGGCCTCCTCGTTGTTGCGCATTCTTTCGGACGCGGCTTCCTTGCCGGCAAAAATCTCACCGCCATATTGTTCGAAGAATTTGTCCAACGCGCCGCGATCAATGAGTTCGGGGTTGAATTTCTGGACTGCCGTGAGCCTGCGTTTTTCATAGCGCTCTTTTAGGTCGCACACCAAACAAGCGGCCCAGGCGACGCCGCATTCCAAAAACGCAATATTGAGGTCGGGAAATCGCTTTGTTACGCCGCCGAAAAACAGTGACTTGGCAAAGGCGTGCGCGGCGTCGGCAAAGTGACCGGTTTGATTGTACATATAATTGCTGATCGAGCGGCGCATGCCGATCCCTTGTGAAACCGCATGCGCGGTCACGGGAACTTCCAAGTCCATGCATTTTTGCCAGACCGGGTCATAGTCGTAGAGACTGTCGATGGCGAGGGTATCGACCCAAAAGGCGTAAGCGCCCAGCTTGGGATCGAGTTCTTCGACCGGTGCAAGGGGCCGGCGCACCAAATTGCCGATCATCGGCACCTTCATGCCCAACTCGCCAATGGTGAAATCGAGTTCCTCGATCGCTTCCTCCGGCGTGTAACATGGAATAACGGCGGCGGGCGTTAAGCGGTCTTCGCATCCCTTGAACATGTCGGCAACCATAAGATTATGAGCCCGGCACGTGGCGCGCCGCACGTCCTCGCTCGCAATATTAAAGTGCGCCATGGCGGCCGTTGGATAGACCACCGAATAATCGATTCCCATTTCCGGCAAGCGCTCGCGCATGAGCTGAGGCAACATGGCCGTTGCCCGATCGCGGGTATTCTCCGCCGGAAGTGCCCAATAGGCCGGCCGCATGACACCGAAGCGGCGCCGGTCGTCTTCACTGGTTTGATACCAATTGTGGCTGTCGCCTTTGTTGTAGGCGCTCCACATGCGTTCCACCATGTCGGGTCCGCCCGTCTCTTCGAGATAGTCAAAAAAGACCGGCATGAATTCGATCATGTGGCCGTCGACATCGATCACAGGATAATCCAGCTGATCGTGGATGCGCGCTGAAGGGCTTTCTGTCATGATTGTGTTTTCCCTTAAAGGCTAGCTAGCCGGCTAGAATGGTTTGTCGCCTTGGGTTGTTGCGCGCTGCATGTGTCGGTGCTGGGGATAGTAATCGGCGACGGCGTAGTGAGACGTGCAGCGATTGTCCCAAATTGCAAGGGTATGAACGCTCCATTTAAGACGCACGCAGAATTCCGGTTTGGAGATGTGCTCGTACAGATAGTTGAGCAACAGATCACTTTCGGCGGGATCGAGCCCGTCGATTTTCATTGTGAAGAACGTGTTGACGTAAAGCGCTTTGCGCCCGGTCACGGGATGAGTGCGCACTAACGGATGTTGCATTGGCGGATACTTTTTGACCCAGTCGTCGATTTCTTCCGCCGAGCGTCCTTGGCGCTGAAACACGGTCCGGTAGTTTTTCATGCAGTCGTGTGTGACCGTCAGCCTGCTCACAAATTCTTGCATGGGCTCGGATAGGGCTTCAAATGCCGCGAAGAGGGACGACCATATGGTATCGCCGCCGCCGTCGGGCACGGCCAACGCGTGCAAAAAATGCTCCCCCGGCGGACATTCGAGGCCGGTCAAATCTTGGTGCATTTTGTTGAGCCGTGGCGGGCGGTCTTTGTCGTTCTCGAGAAACAGAAGCTCGCCATAAAGATCCGCAAGAAAGGGCTGAACGAAAAGCTCGCCAAATTGGCGCGCAAAATCCAATAGCTGCTCGCCGGTCAGTGGCTGGTCCCGGAAGAACAACACTTGATAGCGCGCCAGTGCTGCTTTGATTTCTTGAATTGTCGAATTGTCGTGTGGCGGCGTGAGATCAATGTCGCTCACCTCGGCGCCCAGAATTGAAACCCGTTCAAAGTTCATCACCGCTCTCCTGCGGGACATGATAGGCCCGCCCGCGCCTCGCCGACAACCGACTTGGTGCAAATGCGAGCGGTCCGCTTAACGGTTTGTCACCCTTGATTGGATAAAGTGCGTGGCTTCACCCACCGGCGGATGGGAGCCATGCCGACACTGGGAGAAATGGTCAATACAAGATTTGCCGATGCGTGGCAGCCGCTCACTGCATTGCCGACGGATTCTTGGGTCTTGTTTATCGCGCTTGTCTACTTTGCAGCCTTGTTCTTTTTGGCAGTCTTGTCGGCGGTGCGCTGGCTGCACGATCTGATCGCGCCCGCCGGCGACTTCAACGGCTTTGCAATCGACCAAGCGCCAGACGACTACATCTCGATCAATCACTACGATCTGCCCGTCGGCATGAAAACCGGCGACGCAGTCGTCGTTCATGCCAAAGTCGGCAAACGCATGCGCAAGACACAAGGCATCGTCTATAAGCGCATCACCGCCGTGCCCGAGGGCACGATGCTGTTGCCCTTCAAACAGTTCAACCAATTGACGGGCGCTGACGACTATGACGACTTCGGAAGCAAGAAAGTCAAGATACGCGTCGATCCTTCGACGCCCTACTCCTTTTCCAATCTTTGGAACCATCCGGAGCTCGCTACCCAAGTGGGCTTTCGCGTCACTGTCATGGTGCCCATCATCACGACGGTGATCACTTTTGCCATCGAATACGCCATGGCGGGCTAAGGCTTTCTCGCCTTGAACGCTAGGCGGCCTGGCGGGAGGGAAAAATCACCGTAGGTCTTCGATGTCTCTACGCAAAACCCAGCGTGCTTCAGCATTGATTCGACGTCGTCGTCGGCAAACAAGTGTTGGCTGTGAGTTTCCTGTGAACGCCGGTAGTGACCGTCAACCTGTCTGAACAATGTAATGTCCCGCGTCAAACGGGCTTGGTTTGCATCTTCCTTCTTTTCAACAAGAATCGCCCAATCTTCGCCGTTGCTGCAGTGGTGCGCAGTCGGGGACTCGGATCGACCGGAGACGACCAAGTCAAAAATAAAGAGACCGCTAGGAGTTAAACTTTCAAATGCCCGCATACATAAATTCTCTAACGGTGGGGTCTCGGTTGCGCTCGGGGGAACATAACAGAGCACCTCGCCGATAGCGGTTACGGCCATGCAATTGGGTATGTCGAAGTCGTAGGCAGAGGACGTAACGAGTTTTGCATTTGGCGCCGTCTCGCGAGCCAAGGCGACAAAGTGAGGTGAGATGTCGACGCCGACGGTATCGTAGCCAGCCTTGCCGAGCGTGCTTAACCAGCTCCCGCCGCCACATCCCAGGTCGATCACAAGCCCGTCTTGCAATCCAGCTTTGCGCAAAGCGTCCAGCAAAGCGGGTGCTGCCTTGTCCCCAAAGTCGCGATACCCGACGTGGTGAATGTAGGCGAGATCCTCTTCGTAAAATCCGTTCCTGCTCGACACGCGGCGCCTCTGTTCCAATTGCTTGCTCTGCGGCTGTACGTCTAGATCATAATACAAGGAGTATTCGAGGGAGAACTTCACATGAAACTGGGCTACCAATCAGTCAATTGGCAGCTTTGCGTCCGAGTTTTGCCAACGCACCGTCGGCTTCGTACCTTTTGAAGTCTAGACGTTTATGCACGGTCCGCCGAGCTTGAAATAATAAATACGCTCTTGGCAGGAAGTCTTAGGCAAGAGGTGCGTAGGGTGTTTGAGATACGATGCGACTTTCACCCTCTGGTCACTAATCTCACGACATACACAAGGAGGAACCCATGGCGCGCAAGCAAGACTTTATCTCTGTCTATCCTGAACTTGAGAAGGAGTTTGGCGTTACTTATTTGGTCCGATCGGGCAAGAATTTGCATCTAGGTGGTTTGTTCTCGGTCGATGAAAATCTTCAGCTCGTCGGTGAGAACGATATGGCGGCCCAAATTCGCCAGATCTACAAACGCATGACTTACGTGTTAAGCAAAGTGGACGCTACGCTTGAGAACGTGGTGAGTGAATTGTTGTTCATTACAAACAGCGAAGCCTGGGCCGGGGCCGGCCGCGAGCGCCACAAGATCTATGCGGAAGCGGGTGCTGCGGTGCCGGGCTCAACGGGCATGCAAGTGAATGGCCTTTATGTTCCCGGCGCGATGGTCGAGATCCATGCCACTGGCGAGCTTTACTGAGCGTGTGCCAAGGCGGCGCGGCGGTAGGTCAGGGTTTGCGACAATAGGCTGAAGACTACAGGCAAGACATAAGCTTGCGCGATGATTGCCAACGGCAAGGCGGCGCCGGTTGCGAACGTTACGCTGGTGACGATCGCCGAATTGACGGAGCCCGCAACAAGACCCATGAGCAAGGCGCGCTGGGGGATGTTGTGAGAGAACGACGTCTCGAAGGCGCTTTCATAAGATATTGAGATGCCTTCAATTGCATCGATCATGACCTGACGCATGGCGAAAACTTGTGATGCGGTCACGACGATAAATGGCGTCAAGAAAACTAAAAGAAGCCGCGGGATGTTGACGGATGCGTTACCGAAGACGGCGTCGGCTTGATTTATCAGGGCCAGAATACTTCCGAGCGTAAGTGCAATGACCGCCGCTCGTTTGATGACGGATCCATTCAAAAATCCGGTGAAGTTAAGTGTTCTGAGCTGAGGCCGTTCGGTCGTTGCAGGTAAGTTATGCGCGGTCATTGTGAAATCTCCCTTGAAAAGGGAGGCGGCTTCAAGCCGCCTCCGCGAGTGCGTTTGTGTCTTCGAGTTCGCCGCGTCGAAGGGCACGAAGTTTCAAAAACACGACAAGATGAAGGATTATGAAAATGGGCACGCCAAAGCTGGGGAACAGATTGAGCGGCCACACTTCCATGGCGTAGCTCGTGACGCCTGAACCAGTGATAGAAGGAAACGTGCCGGACGTAAGCATCGCGGCTACCATCGCGACCGCAAAATCAAAGAGACCCAAGGCATGGTAGGAAGCGAAGCGGAATGAATGAACGAACGAGGGATCTCGCTCGAGCCGTGCCACAACAAAGGGCGCCGCAAGTCCCACAGCAACGTCACCCAGCGCCGCGGGCCAGGCAAAGAACCCTGGCAGATCGCCAAGGACGTAAATCAATAAGAACGAAAATCCGATGACTCGCCAGCTTTGCAGCATGGTGAGCCATTTGATGTCTTGATTCAAAACGAACGATCGAAAGCGCGTAGAGCGCAGATAGATGGCAACAAACGCCAACACGGGAATGAGTGCGGTTAGGGCGATTGGTCTGAACACTTGTCCGGCCGGTGCTGTTGCGATGCCGCTTATCCCAATCCAATAGGCAAGCGCGCCAAAGGCTGTGAGGCCTATTAGCAAGGTTGTTTTGGCAGTGAAGCTCCATCTCTGTGTGTCTTGCCGTGTCATTATCTTTCCTCCTCCATTAAGTGTAGATACACGTATTAAAACAAATTTTTATTGCTGTTGGGCCGCCTTTACGGTCGCCGACAGATTGTTGAGCAAGCCGGACCAGCGCTTAGTGCCTATGTCGTCCACCAGCCGCTTTTGAATTTTGCGCCAATGGGGCAGGGCTTCCTTAACTTTGGCTTGTCCCTGTTTCGTCAGTACTATGGTGCGCACGCGGCGGTCTTCGCCCGGCGCCGTTGCTACTAATTTCTGCTCTATCAGTGGCTTCAAGTTTCTCGTGAGGGTCGTGCGGTCCATGACCATGGCGTCGGCCAATTGCGTAAGCGGTAACGGTCCCAAACTGTTCAGATGGGCTAGCAAAATGAATTGCGTCCCTTTAAGGCCGGTCGGCATGAGTGACGCGTCGTAGATTTGACCCACCGCCCGTGCCGCCTTGCGCAGGTTATTCAGCGTGCAGGCAGACACGTCTGCTACGCGCCAATCGGTCGATTTGTATGGTTTTGAAGCCGTCATAAGAGTGTATATACACGTATCAACAGAGGATGTCAACACACCGATCAGGAGCGGTTTGTCGCGGATATTGGTGTGCTAGCCTAAGATGACGTTGACGGCTTTTTCCTCGGTATAGCTGAGGAGCTCGTTGATGCCGTCTTCTTGCCGCCCGACGCCGCTCGCCTTATAGCCACCAAAGGGCATGCCGTGATAGTGATCGCTGGCATCATTGATCCAAATGTAGCCGGACTGAACGCGCGCGGCGGTCTTGTGTGCAGTATCTAGATCCTTGGTCCAGATCGATGCGGTAAGGCCATACTGCGTGGCATTGGCCATGGCGATCATGTCTTCCGGGTCGCTCCATTTGAGAATGCTGATCACCGGGCCGAACACTTCTTCGTTTGCAATACGCATGTCTTGAGTGACACCCGTAAACACGGTGGGCTCGACCCAATAGCCGCGTGCGAATTCTGTGCCTGCAGGCCGCTTGCCTCCGGTCGCCAGCGTGGCGCCCTCATCGCGTGCCGATGCGATCAGTCCCATGACTTTGTCATATTGTTGGGGCGAATTGATGGCTCCCATTTCCGATGCGTCGTCCAGGGGGTTGCCGACTCGGATGGCCGAAACTTTATCGACCAGTTTTGCGACGAATTCATCGTGAACACTTTCATGCAAAAGCACCCGGCTGGTCGAGCCGCACGACTGCGACTGCCAAGCGAAGTTCATTCCGCGCATGGCGCCATCGACCGCCTTGTCGATGTCGGCGTCAGGAAAGACGATAAGCGGGTTTTTGCCGCCCAGTTCCAGGGAAACGTGTTTGACTCCGGAGTCGGCGGCGGCCTTTTGAATGATGCGGCCGGTCTGCGCCGATCCTGTAAAGGCAATACGCTTGACATCGGGATGGCGCACAAGGGCGTCGCCCGCCGTCTCGCCATAGCCCGAGACAATGTTGAAGACGCCGGCGGGTAAAACTTCCGCACAAATCTCGCCGAGTATGAGCGAGGCAAGCGAACAGGTTTCGGGACACTTCAAGACCACCGTATTTCCCACAACGCACGGCGAGGTTGCCGACATAACGGCGAATCCGAAGGCGTGATTGAAGGGCGTGATGACGCCGACCACGCCGTAAGGCTCGCGCACGGTGTAATGCAGATTTCCCGGTGAGGCGGGCACAGTGCTGCCACGCAATTCAGCGGCCAGTGCCGTATCGCGCTCTATCAACTTTGGATAAAAGCTGGTCATACGCCGAAAGGCGCCGATGGTCTTTCCGTTGTCCTGGACCTCGGCGTTTACAATGTCGTCGATCCGCTCGGTGATCTTGTCGGCCATCTTGCGCAATGTTGCCACCCGATCGGGGATGGAGCGCGCCGCCCATTCCGGCTGCGCCGCTTTGGCTGCCGCCACAGCCTTGTCCACGTCGGCGGCTTGGCCGTCAGGAATGAAACCGATGACATCTTCCGTCGCCGGATTGATCGCTTCGATCCAGCCGCCTGCCTCAGCCTCGACAAGTTCACCGCCAATCAACATTCGCGCTTTGTTATTGGAGCCCAGTTCCATGTTCAGCCTCTACTTTGTTCTTTCTTGCCTTTAGACATTTTTTCAGCGGCTAGGGCAAATGACATAGAGTCCGGATGAACCTGGCTCGGACGGGCCAGCAAAAACAAAAGACTCTGGACTTCCATCGTTTTTGAACTCAAGCCTGTCTGCATTCTCGAACCGCATTACGAGCAAGTCAGGATTGGGAACGTCGAAACTTTCAACGTCAACATAAATCAGTTCAAAAAAAGTGATATCCCATGGTTTGGTCTCCACCTCATAGGAGCCCAGAAGCTTATCTTCTCTGGAGTAGTGGAGTATTGTTCCCATCATGGGTTGAATGCTCCAGCCATTCTCAAAGTTGATTTGCAGATCACTTAGTCCCACACAAATTTGACCAATATTACTTCCCGGTCCTTCAAAAGAGTCGCGAAAATAGGAGCCGAGCCCATGGAATCCAGCGGCGCCATCCGTTGAAGAAAAGTCTCTTGTTTTGACCATCAGCTTTGATTTTTTGAAGACAAAACCTATTTCACCTTCGGCAAGATGTGTTCGCCGATAAGTTTGATGGCGTCCGCCGGATCGTCGTGCACGCGAATGGCGACTTCCGTAAGGCCAAGATCCTTAAACGTCTGCATTTCATCCATTGCGTGATCGAGACTGTTGAGGTCGCCCCATGCTGTGATGGTGTCGAGCAGCTTGTAAATAATCTCGTCGGGAATGCCTTCGATTTTTCCGCTGCCCGTAACGAACGCCCTCATCAAGTTGCCCCAATTCTTTTGCACGAGCTCGCTTTCATCGGGCGACAAGATCGCGTCTGTGTAACGACGATACATCATGCCGCGCAAAATGAGCTCGCGGCGCGCCTCGTGTTCAGACGCTTGCTTGTCTTCCTTGATGTGCCATGCCCAAAAGTTGCTTATGCGAAAGTCTTGTTTGGTGCCGTATTTGGCGAAGCCCTCGTTCATCCAGCTCAATGATTGTTCCATCATGGAAGGTACAAGATCGCTTCCCATGAGACCGTCCGCCAATCGCGTGGCGAGTCTGGTCGTCTGGGGATGATTGGCGGCGACATAAAGTTGGGGTGGTGTGTCCTTTGCCCAATTGGGGTGGTAGTTGCGCGTGTGATAAATTTCGCCCTTAAAAGTTAGCGCTTCCCCTGCGGTGGCACCGCGCAGAATTTCCATACATTCGCGAATGTGACGGATCATGCGTTCGCGTTTAATCCCCATGGCTTCAATCATACCGCCGCCACCGCCGACCGCGATCATGGCGCGGCCTTGGCACCATTCGTTCAGTGTGAGTAGTTGGCTCGCCATCTTAAGGGGGTGCAGCTCCATGGGGCTCACCGCAAGTGGCCCTAAGCGAATGCGCGAGGTTTGTTCCGCTGCTTTGATCAGCGTCATAAAGGGATCGCGCTGCGAGCCGTAGCTCGCCGACCAAAGGCCGCGAAAACCATAACTTTCTGCGAGCTGAGCGAGTTCTCCCGTTTCCTGCGGCGTCACAAATTCATTCAAGATTATGTCGAGGTCCACGGCGCAGATCTCCCTTCTTCCTGTCTCATTTGGGTAACACGTGCTGGATTTTCATTGTTTCAGAAAAAGGAACATTGCGCGCCCATTTCGCGCCCCGCGACCGCAGACAAAATGCGAACAAATCTGATCGAAGCGAAGATTTGTCTTATGGGCCGGGCCTCTATGGAGCCCATCGATGCCGTCCGATCATTGGTCGCGGCCAGAGGGTTTGGCTGCTGTCACGGCAAAGTGAGGGCAGCCCGCGCTGTTTGCCTTTGTACAATTGTGTAACATTCGTTCCGGTGGACGATCAGTCCGCCAAAAGGGGAAAAGGTAGTGGTAGCGTATAGCGCGACGTTGGGGGCATAGGCGCGCCGAGAGTTCAACCTATTGGTTTTGATTTCCGATTGACGACGCGGGCCGTTCGCACGGCGCGCCGCAATAAACATCATAGCCATTGAATTGAACTTTAGTCCAAAGAGCAACGCGGCCTCGCCAGGGTTTTAAAGGGGTAAGTGTGATGACGGACGAACAAAAAATCCGAACGAGCGCGGAATTCTTGGCCCGAAAGTTTGATACACTTGCGGCGTTTGTCGCCACACGGCTCGCGGATCAATTCCTCGAGAAGGGTGATATCGCTGCGTACAAGGCGTGGGCCTTGATCATGCGATCGCTTGAATCGAAAGACGACCAGTCCGACTTGAGCGCGACTTAGTCGCTACAGTCGCATTCGATCATTAAAGGACGTTTATCGCTTACGCGTCGCTGATCGGCGGCGGGTATTTTGCGCGACTACCTGCCCCAATAGCTATCCCAATTTTCGTCGACGAGATCGAATACGTCGGGCGCGCCTTTTTCCAAAAGAACGCGAGAAACTTCAGGAAACGATTTAGGCCCTCCCTCTTGCGGCAATTGGCGCGTGGCGTCGATGATCATCTTGCTGGTCATGCCGCGCACCGGCGCGCTCGGATCGAGGCCCAAACCTCTGGTTCGCGAAATGATTTGGCTGGCCGGATCTGGCTGCCAGCGCGACCCCAACGCATGCATCACTTGAGACATATTCAGCACATCAATGTCTTTGTCGACAACGATCACAACCTTTGCGGAAAATTTGCCTGCCGCCAATTGCTGACCGGCCGTTATGCCGTCGCCAGGGAATTTCTTGTCGATACTGAGTATCGTGACGCCAGTCGCGTCTGGGAGAGAATGAATATCGCTCAATCCGGGAATCAGCTTCTTAAACGTCAATAGTTCCGCTGCTTCGTTGGGCGCGCGATGAAAGCCTTTTAAAACACCGGTAAAGCAATTCACGATCAGCGGGTCGCGCCGATGGGTGATCGCTTCAATGTTCATAAAGAAGTTCTCTTCTTTGCGCGGCCCTAGAAAGCCGTACATTTCGCCATAGGGCCCTTCGGGTTCCATCTCATTGAGCGGCACTGTGCCTTCAATGATCATTTCCGCATGCGCGGGCACCAAGATGTCGTTGGTTTCAGATTTGACGAGTTCGATGGGCTTGCCGTGGAGCGCGCCGGCGACTTCGAGTTCGTCTTCGCCGAACCGCGTAATTTTTGTACTCGAAAGTGTGAAGGTAATGGGATCCACCGCAAACGCAATGGACACTTTGGCGTGCGTTTCACCGCGCTCTTTCAAGTCTGCAAAAAATCGCCATAGATCCTGGCCGCGTTCCGGGTTGACGCCAATTTTGCGAGGGCCTTTGATCTGACAGCGATAAGTGCCGACGTTGCGACCTAATTCAGGATGCACGAAAAAAAAGGATCCCATGCTGACATAGGGTCCGACATCGCATGGATTGTTCGTGATCCACGCGAACTTCAAAAGGTCTACATCGTCGCCCGATTGAAAAACTTCCTTGCAGGGCGCATCTTTGGCGTCGATTTCAATCGGTGAGATTCGATCCCACTCGCCGTTGGGCCCGGCGCGTGAAACAAGTTCATTGCGCACGGCGCGGTACATTTCATCTTGGTCATCGGTGATATTATCCAAGCCGTACGCAAGCGCTTCTGAATCCCATCCTGCATAGGGATTACATACGACCGGTCCTTCGCGCCACTCGCCATCGATCTTGACTCGTTCGATTAGAAATGCAGGCGCCTTGTGGTAACCTAGCTTGTCGCGTAGCCGGTAGGCAAAGCCTGTCGCCTCATAGCGATCTTGATCCATCTCCTTGATCCGCAATACACGACCAAGCGCTTCGAGCGCCGTGAAATAGTCGCGGAACGAATCGAACGGCCCGCGAAGTTGTATGTTGGAGGCGGGTTTTTGGGCGATTGACATGAATTCCATCCCTTTCGATCAATGGGTGGCCAATCATAGAGGGAGGAGAGGCCAGTCACTAGCGCGACTCTTGCGCTATTCACGTGGAGGTAACGCCCCTCACGTAGCCTAGCGGCGCCATCTTTGTAGTTGTTTATAGTTTGTTAAGGCTCGCGACGTGCGCCTCATTCGAAAAATCACACTTGTATTGTGCGCAATTTTTGCCGTGTCGATGCTGCTCAACTATGGCGCGCTGAAGTGGGCTGTCGAGCCGAGCTTTTTTGAACTCGAGAACCGAAGAGCTCAAGAGAATGCCGAGCGCGTGTACTTTGCGCTGGACGCCGAAATGCAATCGCTCAGGCAATTGGCTGATGACTGGGCAGTTTGGGATGATGCATACAATTTATGCAGGATCGTGACCCCTCATTTGTAACAGATTACGTTGCTGTTGAAGATTTTGCAGCTACCAACATCGACGCCATACTCTTTGTTGATTTAGACGGCGCCATTGCTGCACATGCCTCACTTGCCTCACCTGGGTTAGAAAACAGTGAAGGCGGAAGTGTTGAGCAACTTCCATCGTATGTCTTTTCGAATTTCGATCAGATTCGTACGATGACTCACGACGTGCAAATCAATGGAAGCATCGACACTCATCATGGGCCTATGCTTGTGGTGGCGCGACCGATTCTCAAGTCGAACGGTGCGGGTATTGCGGTGGGCGCATTAATTGTTGGACGACTTTTAGACGAAACAAAACTTTCGCAGTTGCGCCGAAATGTGCAAGTCGATTTTGAGATTTTGCCCATTGCTAGCGTAGCATTGCCGCTCGACGCGAAAAACAATCTTGTCGGTCCGAATTCTGCGGGCCGCATCTACTACTCTGTTGCCACTAATGAGGAAATATCAACGCTTTCCGCCCTAAATGACCCAAAAGGCAACATAGGTTTTGTTATCGATTCTCGAATGCCGCGAGAAATATTGGCGATCGGTAAGTCCGCTATCGTATCTGCGCTTTTGTTGCTGCTTTTGGTAGGCGTCGTCGTTACTGCCGCAATTAGAATATCAGTCAAAGAAATTGCGGTCACGCCGATTGCCGACTTGACTTCCACAATCCTCGACATCAGCCGCGGCGACAAAATAGAATCCCGCAGCAATATCGATCGAGAGGATGAAATCGGTGTGTTGTCCAAAGAATTCAATATCATGTTGGATCAGCTGGCAAGCGCACAAAAAGGTTTGATTGCCGCCAAAGAAAACGCCGAACAAGCGAGCGTCGCGAAATCTGATTTTCTTGCCCGCATGAGCCACGAGATTCGCACGCCTATGAACGGTGTCATCGGAATGGCCGATCTATTGTCACGCTCTCAGTTGGGCGAGCGGGAAGTCCGATTCGTCAAGACCATAAAGCAATCGGCGGATTCGTTGCTCCACGTTATCAATGACATTCTAGATTTTTCGAAAATCGAAGCTGGAAAACTCAAACTCTCCTTTAACGACTTCGACATTCGAGACCTCATCGGCGATACCGTCGACATGTTCCTCGAGATGGCAAGCTTGAAACAGCTCGAGCTGACCTATTTGATTGCGGAAGATATTCCTTCATTTGTCGTTGAAGACTCAGATCGGCTGCGCCAAATTCTGGTCAATATAATGGGTAATGCCGTGAAATACACCGAAAGGGGCGGCGTTATGGTCCGCGTTGGCTTGGCAGATGGTTTGCCAGGCAATGTCTCTTTGCGCATTGAGATTGAAGACTCGGGAATCGGTATTCCTCTGCCGGAACAAGAAAAACTGTTTGAGCCGTTTGAGCAGGTGGACGGCACGTCGACTAGGCGCTTTGGCGGAACAGGTTTGGGCCTCAGCATTGCAAAGCAGTTGGTCGCGCTGATGGGTGGCGAAATCGGCATCGAGAGTGTGGTCGGTCGCGGCTCACTTGTCTGGTTTACGATTGAACTCCGAAAAAGCGACAAAAATGAGGATTTGATTGCCGAGCGGCCGCGGCGATTTTCGGCGCTGCGCGTGCTTGTCGTTGACGACCAAGCTCTCAATAGAGAAATCTTGACGACATACCTAAAACCGCTGGTCTACGACCTTCATGAAGCGGAAGACGGTGATATGGCGCTGCAAATGATTCACGATTTTGAGGCGAACGGTGCCCCATTTGATGTTGTATTTGCAGACATGGATATGCCCGGGCTAACGGGACTTGAACTTGCTCGTGAGATAAAAGTTTCTGCCGAGGGCTATTCGGCCAGTGTCATTCTCTTAAGTTCCGTAAGCTGGGATGTGAGCAGTACCGAAGAACGCACTTGGGGCCTATCCGCCGTTTTGCAAAAACCTGTGCGAGCCTCCGACATTAAGGCAGTTTTGGAGCGCGTCTTGTCGGGTTCAGATTCGACTGACAATGACGAGCAATTCGCTGAAGATGAAAGTGGTCTTGAGATTGGCGCAACGAACGGTCGCGCTCGCATTCTGGTCGCTGAAGACAATCCGGTCAATCAAGAGGTCATGAAGGAAGTTCTTAGTGCGATGGGATATGAGGTAGATATTGCGGCAACGGGCGAAGAAGCGGTTAGGGAATTCAACTCGTATGCCTACGACCTCATTCTCATGGATGTGCAGATGCCGGAACTCGACGGGCTTGAAGCAACTCGTCAAATTAGACAAGCAGAAGAGGCTATTACAAGTCGGCGGAGGATCCCGATTGTTGCACTGACCGCGGGCGCCATGGAGGGGGATGCAGACAAATGTCTGCGTGCTGGCATGGACGACTATCTGTCAAAGCCGCTCGATCACCTGAAACTTGCGCAAACTCTTGAACGGTGGCTTCAGGCGGCTGCGGCGTGATCTGCCGGTTTATTGACGCCTGCCGCTAAGTTCGTCTGATTACCGGTCTTAGCGATGTTGCCACGATGGGGCACTGCACAAAAGCGACGTTGGCGCCCACTAATGCTTGAGCCCATGTCCTAAACACGTCATGATGCCTATTGTAATAAGGGGTCGTGGGGGCCGGTTTGTCTACTTGCCAGGAGTACCCGACCCGCGGGTGAGTGGTGTAATCGTTGCGTACCAGTAGCGTTGCGTATCAAAAGGACGGGTACAATGAGTGTTCCGCATGACCGCCGGACACGCAAACGCGTGTTAGGTTTTTCTGTTTTGGCATCCATGTTTGTCGTCATTGCTACGCTTTGGGGTTGTGCGACACCCCTCTTGGTAGCCGGGGCCACCTCGGCCGTACTGACCGGTAAAGGGCTGCATGACCATGCGCTTTCGGGCGCGACGAATAAGGACTGCAAAACTCTCGAAGGGGCCGTTCGTGAAGACCGCAAGTTTTGCGAGGAGCGCAATTCTTCTGCCGCTGATAAAGACTTCAAAGGCATATTGGGTTTCTTCGAGGGGCGAAAGGAAGCCCAGGTTTACGAGGGCGACGTTGCGCAGCGACCGGCGAGCGAGCCTGTGTCTCAGACTTACGAGGCACCTCAATCGCCCGCATCGACTATTGAGCCTGAATTGATTGAAGATCCTTCTCCGCTTGTTGACCGGGTTGCAGCTGAACCGACGCGGCCTCAGCAGACTCAAGTGGCATCGGCGAAAACTGGCATTACCTCGGATCTCTATGAGGCAGGGCAGCCCTACGCCGTATTTGACAATTCGGGTTTTGTCGGTGTTCGCGTAATACCATATCCGGTGCCCAAACCGCTTTAGAGCGAATTCAACTATTGTGCGGCACGAACCGTTGATGCCGCTTCAATACTTTATCGCACGACAGAAAGTGGAAGATCGTGGCCTCGAGGGGCTGCAGGTCGAAATCGGCGGCGGCTTTTTGTTGGCAGTTGTTTCAATAGTTTTGGCCGGGAAAAGTCGCGTTCGCTTTCGAATATTTTTCAATGATGTTGCTGGCATCGACCAATGCGTCGCCCTTGCGGATGTTGCCCGTTCCTCCATCATGATCCAATTGATCAGGCGGGCACGAAGCCAAAGTTGCAAGCAGCATAAAGCCGATGGCGAATATCAAGGGTGTCCTTAAGCGCGCCATTGCCGCCACTTTTCAAGTGCAGACAAGAGTGCGCTGCATCGGCCCATCAAGGCGCCGACCGTCACAGCACGACGAAATTTCGTTGTTAACTCAGGCGCATGGCAGCTCACGTCTGCCCACACTCTCGAGACCGCCAACCTCGAGCCCCAACCAATTTCCCGCTGCCTGCGGGTTTTTCAATAAAAAGAGACGGTGTTTGTACGTGTAACAACCGCCTGTCTGTAGTTTCGCTCAGTCAGCCAGCGTCTTCAAGGACAGATTGACGCGCTCAGGTCAGAAAAAAAGCCCGGCCGCAGGCCGGGCTCAAAAATCGTTTTGAAGGTGCGCTTACCTTAATCAGCGGCCCTCAACAATCTCGGCCGTTATCGTTACACCCTCCATGGGTGAGTCGATTTCCCAACTGTGTCCTGGCTGGTTGTTTTCAATATGGCTTGCCTCATAGCACATATACATTGCGTGTTGCTCGCCAGATTCCGGTATGTCCGTACAAAACTCTCCGTCGGCGGCTTCCCATGTGCCTGACCGACCATTGTCGGCCGTGACTGATCCATCAGCTTCGTAAAAATATTTAGTGCTTGAATCGCCCATGCCGCCAGTGGTCGATAGAACGATCGTATTAGCGTACAGAATATCTAATGATTGCGCGAAAGCTGGACCGCCCAAAAGCGCTAGACCGCTAACCGCCAGGATCGATAGTAGTTTCGTCATCTCTATCCCTCTTGCATAATCAAACGTGCCGTGAGCACTAGCTTACGCGCGCCGCGCGCCGGTCCGCAACCACATTTTGGCCAAATCACAATGGCCTATGCCCGCCTGACGGCTTACTCTTTTATCGACCCTCGGTTGGCTTTTGGGATGAAATGAAATGAAAACACTTCTCGTAACCGGGGCCAATCGCGGCCTTGGCCTGGAATTCGTGAGGCAGTTCGCTGAACGGGGAGACAAGATTATTGCCGGCTGCCGTTATCCTCAAAATGCCGATCAGTTACAAGACTTGTTAATGTCAAAGCCGGATCAAGTCGCCATCGAGCAATTGGATGTGACCGAGGCAGAGAGCATTGGCGCACTCGCAAACAAATACAAAGACCAAGCCATAGACATATTGATCAACAATGCCGGTTTGCTTGGGCCCAATCCTATTGTCGAAAATTTTCCGCGCCAGCATTTCGGATCGCTGGACTACGAGCTTTGGGCTGAAATCATGCGCATCAATACGTTTGGTCCTGTAAGAATGGCAGAGGCATTTTTCAAAAATGTCGCCCGCAGTGGCGATAGAAAGATCATTTGCCTCTCTAGTAGTGTGGGCTCGATTGAATCACGCCGCACACCGTCGATGTCCTATCCGTCGAGTAAGGCCGCTCTTAATAAAAGTGTTTCCCTCATGGCGGATCAATTTAAAGAGAGAGAAATCATTTGCGTCGCCATTTGCCCCGGCCACGTCAAGACCCGTATGGGCGTAGGTGGGGCTGATGTCGAAATTGAGGAGAGCGTGACCGGAATGATGCGCGTCATCGAAAAGTTGACTCTTGCCAATAGCGGATCGTTTACCCGCTACGATGGGGCGCGCGTACCTTGGTAGGTCAAACAATTCGTGGCGATGGCGTGCAGACGTTGCGCGCTTTGCCTGTCGCATCTTAGGTGGGGAGGAATTCATGCCATCAGTCTTAGTGACCGGCGCCAATCGGGGATTGGGGCTCGGATTTGCGAAATATTACGCGGATGCTGGATGGTCCGTTATTGCGGGCTGCCGCCAGCCCGATTCGTCGGATGAGCTTCACCAAGTCGCCACTACGGACGGCCATCAAGTTGTCATTGAGCGCCTCGATGTACTTGATCATGCGACGATCGATGAGATCGCTGCCAAGTATAAAGGCCAACCTTTAGATGTATTGATCAACAACGCTGGCGTTATCGGTCCGATTCCTATTCGTGAACATATTGAACGTCAGCACTTTGGCACTATTGACTATGATGTGTGGGAAGAGGTCATTCGAACCAATACGTTCGGACCGGTAAAACTGGCCGAAGCCTTTGTCGACAACATCGCCGCCAGCGAGCAAAAGAAACTCGTATCTTTGTCGAGCACGCTAGGCTCGATCGCGGAAGATCGTCTCCCGGCCATAGCATATGCCTCAAGCAAGACCGCGCTGAACAAAGCTATGACACTATTGGCGGACAAATTGCGTGACAAAGGGATCGCTGTTGCTCTTTTTTGTCCGGGTTATGTCAAGACGCGGATGGGTCCTGATGCAACCATCGAAATTGAAGACAGCATAAAAGGTCTAACAAAATTGATCGCTGAACTAACGCTTGACCGGACAGGAACGTTCACGCGCTTCAATGGTGAATCCATTGCATGGTAAGCGCCTTCAACCCCCACTATCTAAACCAATGCTGATTGATTCACATTTATCATCGGGGACGCGTATCGCGTTGTCGCATAGCGCGCCGCTCTGATGATGGGCTTCCAAACGAGCAAACTTTCTCCCCGTGACGCCGCTCTCGTGCTCGGGCCCGTTGCCGCTGTTACACTCTTGCTTCTGCCGCCGCCGCAGGACCTTAATGCACTGGCATGGCGCACCGCTGCCATGGCGACGTGGATGGCTGTCTGGTGGGCGAGCGGAGCGGTTCCGGTTGCGGTAACAGCCCTTTTGCCGCTCGTCTTATTTCCGCTACTTGGCATAGCGTCCATTCAAGAGACTGCGGCGCCCTATTCAAACCCCTTGATTTATCTTTTCCTTGGGGGGTTCTTGATTGCGCTTGCGGCCGAAAGATGGTCTCTGCATCGCCGTATGGCACTTTATTTCCTAGGTCGTATCGGCAGCGAGCCGCGTGTCATGGTCGGCGGATTCATGCTGATTACGGCATTCTTGAGCATGTGGGTCAGTAACACGGCCACGACAATCATGATGCTGCCGGTTGCTTTGGCCGTTGTGCCGCTGTTTGAACCAGAACGTGACGATGCACCGGCTGACGATTCCGGGCGGTTCGCCATCGCACTCATGTTGGCGGTGGCATACGGGGCAAGCGTTGGCGGGCTTGCGACGCTTGTCGGGACGCCGCCCAATGCGCTACTGGCAGGTTTTTTCGAACAGACCTATGGGATCGACATCGGCTTTGCCCGCTGGATGCTTGTGGGGTTGCCCGTAACTATTATCATGTTGGTCATTATATGGCTCTTTCTCACGCGTAAATTAGAAGTACCGTCCGATCATAATGCTCAGTCCAAGGAGTTTTTTTCGCAGGAATTGGCACGGCTCGGACCGGTGAGCCGCGCCGAGAAACGTGTCGCTAGCATCTTTCTGTTGACGGCATCGCTTTGGATGATGCGGCCGCTCATAGCGAAATATGGTGGCCTAACCGCTCTTTCAGATCCTGGGATCGCAATTTTCGGTGCCCTACTTTTGTTCATTATTCCGGCCGATTGGAAACAGCGTGACTTTTTGTTGAATTGGACTTGGGCCAGGCGTGCGCCGTGGGAAGTTCTAATCCTGTTTGGCGGGGGACTAACCCTTGCCGCTGCGATTGACTCTAGTGGCCTCGCCGAATGGCTCGGCAATGGCTTGTCACTGCTGGGCGCCTATCCGGCGGCGGTTTTGGTGTTAGGTATTGTCGGGCTGGTCATCTATTTGACGGAGCTGACAAGCAATACCGCGACAACGGCAGCATTCTTGCCAGTCGTGGCGGCGCTAGCCGATGAACTTGGTATCGCGCCGCTGCAGCTAGCGGCACCCGCAGCGATGGCCGCGTCGTGCGCGTTCATGCTTCCGGTTGCCACACCACCAAACGCGATAGTCTTTAGCTCGGGCCGTATTTCGATTTCATCAATGGCACACGCGGGCTTCTGGATTAACATCGCCGGAATGTTCGTCATTACGTTGGTAGCGATGTGGTTATTGCCTCTTATTTTTTGACATGTGAAATTCTTGGATCCGCTTATCGCGGCCAAGCCTTTATATCAAAGCTCGCCGTGGAGTGCATGACATGAGACTGGACGTCATTCTTGAACCCAGATTCTCGGCCGATGAGTTTGAGGAATTGGGTCTGCTGGCCGAACAATACGGACTTGGCGCTGTGTGGACGGCCAATCACATTTCTGCACGGGATCCATTTATTGCGTTCTCGAAGTTGGCGCAGTCTTCAAAGAAAATATTGATGGGTCCGGTTGCGCTCAGTCCCTACGAACTTCATCCGCTCAAAATGGCAAATTCGCTTTATTCATTGAATGAGCTGGCGGGCGGCCGTGCGGCGATCATAGTTGGCGGCGGCGGCGGCACCATGCTGTCTATGGGTTTAAAAGCCGAGCGCATGGTCCGCGGGACGCGCGAATGTATTGAAATCCTGAAACAGACATCGGCGGAAGGCATGCTCAACTACGAAGGTGAGTTGTTTTCTGTCCGGAATTTCCGACCTAAATGGGCAACTGATGCGCCGCCCACGATCTACGCAGCCTCAAGTCGCGAACAGATGCTGCGCATGGCAACACGCGTGGCGGATGGCGTCATGATGACGGACATTACGCTGCAATTGGCAGACCAGGCCGTCGGGACGATCGAGGCCGCGTTTAAGAACTCGGACCGATCTGCCGACGGGTTCCGTATCAACAATCTTTTTGCCTGGCACGTTAAGCAAGACAGAGGAGAAGCGGTGCGCGAGGCACGCCGGAAACTGCTGGTGCGCGCGGGACTACAACCCTTCTATGTATCACCTTTTTTGAATGAAGAGGATTGTGCGTTCGTGCAAGAGAATATTGGTGCCTTCATGAACGCTTATTTTGCCGACAGCCCTGCAATCGAGGGCGTGCCGGATCGCATCGTCGATCAGCTCATTGAACACATCACGCTGACTGGCGATGTTAGTGAGCTGGACAAACAAATCGACAAATTGAAGCAATTCAAGGTGGCAGGTTTCACGGAATTTGGACTGCGTATCTATGATGATCCGGCTGATACAATAAAATTCCTTGGAGAGCGCGTGGTTCCGGAACTCTCACGCTAAATCACGGCGGCCCATGTGGTCAGAGAACGGATGCTGGGGAACGCAGCCTTTCTTGTGCTCGTTCGTGCTGATATTGAGATCAGGCCCTTCCATTTGCACTGTCGCTAGGATGCTACAGATGAAAATCGATATCATTCTCAATGAATTCTCGACTCCCGCGGAAGTCAAAGAACTTGGACTTCTTGCCGAAAGTTTAGGCCTCAGGGCCATCTGGTCTTCAAGTTACGTGAGCCAGAGAGATCCGTTTATGACCCTATGTCCGCTCGCGGAAGCTTCGAAAGAGATCCTCATGGGTCCCTTGGCCATAAGCCCCTACGAGACGCATCCATTGAAGATGGCGAATGCGCTCCACACGCTCAACGAAATGAGCGGCGGTCGCGCCGGCATTTTTGTTGGCGGCGGAGGCGGCATATTACGCGGCATGCGCATTCAACCGGAGCGCAGACTGACCGGGGTGCGCGAGTGCGTCGAAATCCTAAAACAGGCCTCCGCAGAACATATGCTTCAGTATGAAGGGGATCTTTACGGCATACGCGATTATCAACCTGATTGGGCGACGTCCCAACCGCCACAAATCTATGTCGCCGCCTCGGCGCCGCGAATGCTGCAGTTGGCTACGAAACATGCCGATGGCTTAATGATGAGCGACATTCCTCTCGAGCGGCTCGAGGAGAGAATGACGGTCATTCGCGACGGCCTAGCGCAGAATGAGCGCGATCCAAATAATTTCAGCGTCAACAATTTTTGGGCGTGGCATGTCAAGAAGGACAAAGATGCTTCGATTAGGGAAGCGCGGCGCGAATTGGTATGGCGCGGTGTCTTAGAGACTTGGTACCTCGAACCTTACTTGAGCCAATCGGATTGCGAATTGGTGCGTGCGAACTTCAACGCGTTTCGCATCGCTCACTACGCGCGCACGCACATTATTGAGGGCGTTCCTGATCGCGTCATTGACCCCCTCATTGAAAATCTTTCATTCTTAGGTGATATGAACGCCATCGATGGTATTATCGATCGGCTTAAACAGTTTGAAAAAGGCGGGCTTACGGACATCGCTCTGCGCGTTCACGACGATCAGGAAGAAGCCATTCGGATCATTGGAGAGGCGGTTGCGCCCGCGCTCGCTTAGCTTGAATGTAGCTTGGAATTATTTGTGCGGCGCTCACTTGCAAATTAAGGAGCGCTGATGAATTCCTTTAGCACTCTAAATTCGGTTTTGGCACCGGTCCTAATCACGGCATCCTTTGGATATGGTTGGGCGCGCCTGGGCGTGCCCTTCGATATGAAATTTGCCGTGCGCTTGGTGACGTACGTAGGCCCGCCGTGCCTTGTATTTTCAGCGCTGACGCGGGCCCAAGTATCGCCCGAATCATTGGCGACGACTGCAGGGGCGGTGTGCATTTGTATGGCAATTTTTGCTCTGATCGGATCGATGGCACTCAAATTTGCAAAGCTACCGCTCGCCGTCTATTTGCCGCCTCTCATGAACCCGAATGTCGGCAATATGGGATTGCCCATTTGCTTTTTCGCTTTTGGCGAAGAAGGGCTGGCGTTTGTGATCGCGGTCTATGCGACGCTCACTGTGGTTTCCCTGACGTCCAACATTTGGATCGCATCTGGCACTGCGTCTCCGGTTGAGGCACTGCGCCAGCCTGCCATTCCGGCGGCTCTTGTCGGGTTTGGCGTCTTGCTATTCGATTTCAATGTTCCGTCTTGGCTGGACAACACAACCTGGCTTATCGGCGGCGTGACCATTCCGGTGATGCTGATGGCCTTAGGTGCCAATCTCGCGCAAATTCAGTTGACCGAAGTAGGCCGGAGCTTTGTGATTGGTGCGAGCCGATTAGCAATGGGTCTTGTCGTCGGTGTAGCCATAGTGAGCCTTCTGCAGATAGAAGGCGTCGCCCGCAAAGTTATTGTTCTCGACATGGCCATGCCGCCTGCCGTCTTCTCATTCTTATTTGCTCAACTCTACGATCGCCGGCCGGAAGAAGTGGCCAGCATTATCGCGGCATCAACATTGATGGCGTGCGTGACTATTCCGGTGATATTGTCATTCCTACTGTGACGTATGACTGGCTCGTGGTAAAAACGATTAAAGATGTCCAACTCTCAGTCCAATTTTGAAAACCTCCAGCTCACGGGGCCGTTCGAGTCGCTCAGGGATTATGTAACTGCGCTTGAGGCGCGGGGTCGATTGCTGCGTATCAAAGAGATGGATCAAGACCAATTTGAAACGACCGGATTTGCCCATCGCCTGGTTGAAAAGTACGGCATCAATGGGGCGCCTGCTTTTCTTGTGGAGAAAGTCAAAATCGACGGTCAATGGATCAAAGGTCCCGTCATTTCCAATTTGTTTGGAGGATACGACACCGAGGCGATGGGTTTCGGAGTTGAAGACATTACCGAAGACCAATCCGAAATGTTCCGAAGCGCCATCGCCGTGCTTGTCGATCGTGCAGATGCCAACGGAGAATGGCCGCGTCACAAACCCGTCGTTGCGGAAGAAGACGATGCGCCTTGCAAGCAAGTGAAGGTCTACGGCGATGATGTCGATATTTTGCAATATCCTTGGTTGAAATGTAATCCAGCCGATGGCGGCCGCTATATCAATTGTGGTGCCGTCATCACGGAAGACCCGGAATATGGCCGCAATGTCGGAACGTACCGCTGCCAAGTCAAAGACAAAACCAAAATCGGCGTCAATCCTGAACCCAGCAAAGATGGCTGGCGGCAACTTATGGCGGCCCGTGCGCGCGGCGAAAAAGTCATGAAAGCGGCCGTCGTGTTAGGGGCCGATCCGATTACGTGGGCGATGAGCTGCGCGAAGATTGCCCGGCTGGGAGAGGACGAATATGAGCTTGCCGGCGGTCTCAGAGGGAAACCCGTCGAAGTCATCAAGTGTGAGACTAGCGACATTCTCGTACCGGCCAATGCGGAGATGATTATCGAAGGCGAGATCCCACTCGATCAGGAGGAAGAGGAAGGCCCGCACGCGGAAATGTTCGGCTATTTGGGTCATAAAAGAGACGCCAATTTCTTTATGAACGTGAAAGCCGTGACTCACCGTCGCGATCCCTTATTTATCAATGTTCATACGGGCGTAACGCGCGGGTTTCACACGGCGCCCTTGGAAGCCAGCGCGCTATTAAAATACAAAAAAACAATTCCAAACATTGTGGCGTTCCATTCGCTTGATGGCGCCATGGGCATCATGGTTGCCAGTATCAAGAAAAGGACCGCAGGCGATGGTCTGGCCGTTGGTCAACAAGTTGCAGCCACCAACCGCGTTGCAAAAGTGACCATTGTTGTGGATGACGATGTTGACGTGCTCAACACGCGTCAAGTGATGCACGCGGTGGGCTCGCGCTGGCAGCCGCATCCGGCAACGCTGGTCATACCTCATGCGTGGGGTTCCGTTATAGATCCGAGCGCCGCGAAACCAGGCGTGATCAGCAAGATCGTGATTGATGCAACGCGGCAATACCCGGAAGAAGGCGGCCCCGCCTCTTGGCCGCCGGTCTCGCGCCAATTATTTGAAGACGGTTGCCCACAAGCATTCGATCTCGTCGACAAAAATTGGCCAGACTATTGGTCGTCGTTCAGAAAATGAATTGCGCGTAGCTGCGGACGAATGTTCAGCTATTCGGCAGCGGCTTGCTGGTCACGTTCTCCCGCCAAAATAGGGATTGGATCGAGAGCCCAGCCTTTCGATGTGCGCCGCGCTGGACTGGGAATGGCGTAAGCGACTTTGTCCTTGTTGCGATTGACCTCTTCGCTGTCGATGCGCCAGCCGTTGGCTTCAAATAACTTGATGCGCTCGCGATAGCGCGCGACCGGCCTGTCGGCGGGTACAAAAGTTTCGTGCGCATTGGATGTCGGCGTAATCACCGGTCGCAGCAGCTGCAAGACATCTCTATCTTCATAAGCAACTCCGGCATTTTCACCAATCATCCGCTCGTCGGCACCTTCTTCGATCATGAAGCTTCGCATGTTGATAAAGAAGAGCCGCGTCTTAGCGTCTTCGACCGGAGTCTCGAATATATATTGATGCATCTGAATATGGGGCGCGGGATGGATCAGAGTGCGGAAACTGCTGACGCCATGAAATGCGGTGTAAACAGTACTCGGTCCGGGCTTGGTTTTGCCGGCATCCTTGCGAATGCCCCCTGATTGGCCCGGCATGGTCATGCGGAAGCCGTGCTCCCAGCCGTCGTCATATTCTTCGAGTTCGAAATCCGGAATTGCAAAGCTTTCGCCGTCGATGTGCAGTTGCAGCGCATGGACGAATTCGTTGTGAGCGAGATCGACTGAATTTTCGAGAGAACGCTCGAAATTAAAGTCGAATTCAAACCGCTGATATGTTGAGCGCCATGTTTCGTCATCCCACTCCGGAATTTGCATCACCGGGGGCCGCTCGGCTTCGGGCAGGTCACCTAAAAAAGCAAAGATAAGCCCGTATTTTTCAAATGTCGGATAGGCATCGACCTTGGCGCGTGACGGTATTTTGGCGTCCGGACCCATAGACGGAATGCGGGTGCAATTACCGGAGCCATCAAACTGCCAGCCGTGATAGGGACACTCGACACAATCGCCCTTGAGCTTGCCGTGGGCCAGCGAACCGCCCCGATGCACGCACACATTGTTCAGGCAATGAGCCTTTCCCTGCGTATCTCGAAACAAGACGAAGTCTTGCCCGAGCATTTGCACGTGAACCGGAACTTCAGTGACATTGTTGCTCTCTTCGGCGGCGTACCAGAAGTTGATGAACATCGCCTCGTTCTCCCAATTTTCCTTGTGGGCAGAGGTCAATTATGCCCGTGATCGGCCAATTCTTCCAGCGTCAGGTAAAGGCCTGCCAAGGTGCGGGTGAAACGTCATTCCCTGGCCGCGGGCAATTTTGGTCACATGGTGATTGGGCCGAGGCGGCCAGCCGGATTCGCGCTAAGATCTCCGCAGCTAGACTTCACGGCAGCGAACATTCCATGCCCAATCGTCGGCACTTCATGACCAACTCATTGCTTGGCGCGGCCGCGCTTTCAATGAAGTCTGGCCGATCCGCTGCCGAACCGGCAAATGCAGCTAATCAATCAAACGACAAGATGGAAGGACAGGCTATGAGTTTACCGATACCTCCAGTGGAACGCACCGGATTTGACCGGGAAAAATTTGAAGAATTTGCCGATATGCGCATCGGCAACGGCGATCCCATTTGGTGGTACGGCATGGGCTCGGTCAACCGCTATCCCGACGGCGAGCCGCTGTTGCGGGTCGAAGGCGTCGATCTGGGTAAACTCTATCGGCCCGATCCAAGCATGCCCCGCGTCCAGATGTTTACGCGCAAGTTCATTGTCTTTCGGGATGCCAAAACTAATGAAATTCTGCGCGACGAAAACGGCAAGGCTCGGTTTATCGGCTACGACTATCAGTTCTTCACCTGGCACCTCGAAGGGAACGAACTTCTTTGGGATATCGAGCAAGGCGCAGGCGACCGCGTCGTCACCAACTCTGGCGGTGACGGCGCCGAGTACCGAAAAATGGGCGATCTCGTTACGATTACGACGCCGGTTCCGATCAACTCAAAGGTTGTGCAAAGCTGGGAGAAATACGATTTTCTGGCGTTGCCCGAGGGTAGCGCCTGGCCGCGCTTTCAGTCCGTCTGGGCCAAGTACACGCCAAACTTTTCCTTTATGGAAGAGGGCTTTAGCACCATGCACATGTGGTCCTACCGCTATGACGCCTACGAGGACCTGCCTGAATCCATTCGCACCGTCGTTGATACCGAACCGGGCATGGATCGCTGGCGCCTGCCGCCTATGGACCTCGATGAAATCCGCGAACTCCAAAAGTCGGGCGGCAACTACCGTTAGTTAGTTTTCAGTTCTACTTGTCGGGTGCAGAGGCCGGTGGCGCGTCGCCGCTCGTTCCGCCCGCTGCCGATTGCGCCGTGTATTGCGCTTCGGCGGGAGCACCTGTCGGTGCTCCTTGCCCGGCCAGCTTTGTGGCACCCGACCCGACCAAATCAGGCCCGGGCGCAAAAATCCGTATCACGATCGCCGCGATCAACAGTACGCATTGCCAAACACCGGCAATAAAGAACGGCGCCCACGGTCCCCACGCATCAAAATAGATTCCGCCATAGACAGCAAAAATAAGAATGCCGATGGCACCGAACGTACCGTTCATAGCAACGACTGACGCGCGTTCTTTCTCCGGCGCTTCTTGCCCGACGAGTGTGACGGACGCTTTCAATAGGAAGCTGGAGCCCAGGCCAAGAATTATAAAGAGCGGGATGTAGGTGAAGTCGAGTGGTGTTTCGACCAGTCGCATGGAGGTATAGCCAACGCAAGCAAAGGCTAGCGCGATGATGGCGCCACTAACACGATTAATACGATCTAATAAGGCGCCATACAGGGGAGCGCAGAAAAAACTGAAGCCGTTCATGATGCCAAAGACAATGCCGACCTGGGCCATGCCTTGTCCGGTGGAAATGCCGGCATCCTGTGAGGCTTGGACGCCCCAAAGTGAGAGAAACATGCCCTTGATCACGAGATCGGAACGCGCCGAGAAGGCCGCGGCATAAGACAAAGCAATACGAGGGTTAAGGCCATTTCGAAGCCCACTCGTGATGAGAACTTTGACGTTCTCCCGATCTTTTTTGGCGACCGGCGTTCCGCTAGCTAACCCCAAGCGGGCAACGACAGCTGTGATCATGCACAGGCCCGCTGAGAGCAAGAACATAACCTGTCCTGCAGCAAGTTCATCGACGCCGCGCTCTGTCAATATGAAGGGAATTCGCGCAATACCGGTCGACATCATGATCGTGCCGAGAATATTCATCATGCTGCTGATACCGATATATTTTCCGCGCGAACGTTCTTTTGGATAGTCGTTCGAAATTGTTGCCAGCATGCCGGCGACGGCTGCTAGCCCCACCGCATAAATCATGCGGTAGATAAACATCTCCGTGAGATTGTCAGAAAACGGATAAAGGCCGTAACCGATTCCAATCGTGACGATGCCAAATATATATACGGGCCGTCTGCCAATTTTGTCGGCGATAACGCCAACGGGTGCAAACAACACAATGGTAACAATCTCCGTCCAAAAAGTAAGCCAACCAGAGATTTCGCCTTGAGACGCTCTTGGATATTCCAAGTTCACTTCCAACACATACGGCTGCAGAAAGCTCATGCCGGTGAGCATGGCGATGCTGATGAATGTAGCGTAGAGTTTGGTGTACGCGTTCATCGTGGTGATGCCGGGTTTCAGATCCACCACATATTTTGTGACGCCGAGATTGACCGACAGCGTTTGGTCTTGGGCGGTTGTCGTTGACATTTCTATCCCCACTTGGACGGATCTGGGCCGTGCTGAAATTCCCGGAAAGTCTAAGGGATCAACGGAGCTGATGACAATCAAGATCGGCCGAATTCAAGGTTCACGGCCCATTCGCGTTAACCTATTGGCCGAAATGCCCTACAGGCGGACAGTGGACATCTGAGCTTGCGTGCACGCCATGTTAGTCATCTGCTCGCGACCCGCTGCTAACATCTTTATACAGACGGTTTTTCTAGATAAGTCACCAATTAATGATGGGCGGCAAATTCGCGAGAGACCAAACTTCATAAGGCACAACGCGGCTAGCAAAGGGATCGGCGTAAAGCTGGTCTTCGAGCCAGCGCCGGCGCATGCGGACCTGTTTGGCGACGTCTTCTTCAGTGAACACATCATCCCGGCGTTTCTCGATCGTATCAATATAGGCTCCAATAAATGCATCGAATGACTGGGTCATGAAGTCGAAGTTTTCACGCGTCACGGTCATCATGGGATTGCCGTAAAAACTTGCGCCCGCGCATGCGGGTTGACGCCGAAAGCTTTGATCGAACTCCATTGGGTCGCCTTCGCAACTGAGCTCACGGTTGCGCTTGCTGTCCTTGCCGAACTTCGAAAACATATCGTCCATAGTTTGCGTGAGGTCGGCGATGTCTTCTTCGATGCGCGTCCCCGGCATGACATCAAGCCAGCCGCCCAAGGAGCTGCCACCATCTTTGTTAAACTGCATGACTACGGCGGCATGCAACATGCCGACAAGGGGCGTTTTTGGGTGAATGTCGAGGGAATAAAAGCGGCTCCAATAGGTTTCTGTTTGATAACTTTCTCGAACCTTCTTGGTGTTGGCAAGCAAAGTGCCTGCTTTCTCCACCACCGGACCACGTGTAACACGTACGTCGTAGTCGGCGTGATCATAACTAAAGCTCTTTGTCTCGAGATTATCACTACCGTTGAGCTCGTTAATGCGTGTGAAATATTTGCCTTCCATTCCGGCGATAAAATCGAGCAGCTCGTTGGCGAACGCCGATTGCTCCGCATCTAGGCCCGGCCAGGCTTTGTCGTCTGCGGCCCGCGCGCCATTTATTGCGGTCAGGGCCGCTGCCATCACTATCACCAGAAAATGGCAAACTTTCGAAAAGGTGGAGCGAGTTATCTCGTATGACATGACGACCTCCAAGTTCTTGAACTGGCCCTACTCGGCTGCTTGTTTTTGCGCGGCAGTTTGAATTAAAGGAACGGAATCAAGTACCCAATTGCCAGATGTGCGCCGATCTGGGCACGGTACGGCGAAAGCCACGTCACCACGTTTCTCGCGCAATTTAGCCTGATCAATACGCCAGCCCTTGTGCTCGAATGATTTGAGCCATTCCCGATAACTCGCAATACACTGGTCGGCTGGGAGCAAGATTTCCTTGGCGTTGCTGATGGGGGAGCGAACCGGATTGAGTTCACTCAATACACCAATGTCTTGGTGAATTACGGTCATATTCTTTTTCATGACCTCATCGTCGTACTTCGGCTCGGTCGCCCGATTGCGGAAATTGTGAAAAAAGATTCGCGTATGACTTTCATCTACAGGTGCTTCAAAGAAGTATTGGTGAACGCCACTCGTTGGCGTGAAATCAATATGAGTGACAAGAACGTTGGGTCCGTGTGTGCCGGAACTTGCGACAGTGTTGTGAATGCCGTCGCGCATCTTCTTGGCTGATTCGTCTTTGAAGCCTTGAGATTGAAATTGATTCGAAAAAAAACATCCCAAAGGCCAGTCTTGTACTTCGTAGGGCGGTACGGTGTAGTCACCGCGTTCTCCCGAATAGCCATGTGTGGGGTGAACGAATTCATTGTGTGCCGGGTCAAGGCCGTTTTCGACGGAGCGCTCGTAATAATAATCGATGTCGATGACGACCATTTCATTCGCACGCCAGCCTTCTTGCTCATACTCCGGGATTTCATAAAGCGACGGGCGTTCTTCTTCGGAAAGGTCGCCAAGAAAAGCGAAAACGATTCCGTATTTTTCCTGTACGGGATAGGCATCAACTTTTGCGCGGGCCGGCGGCTTGGCATCATAGCCAATGGATGGCACGATTTGACATTTGCCATCACCGCCATAGCGCCAGCCATGGTATGGGCAAACGACGCAACCGTCTTTGACCCAGCCCTTGCTGAGCGCGCCACCGCGATGAACACATGTGTCGCTCAAGACTTGTGCCTCGCCCTTTTGGTCTCGGAAGGCGACAAATTTTAGACCGAAGATCTGCGCACGAAACGGCTGGTCGTTTTTGATCTCTTCGGATGTTCCGATCGGATACCAGAAGTTGATATACATCGTGTCCTATCCTGTAATTTGCTGGGCGATCATAGCAAAAAAATGACAATTCAGCATCGCACGGCCTGCCTTTGTCCATTTCCAAGCCCGGTCCCCTCGTTCAATTGAATGAGGTAGCCCAGTCTGGTCAAATACGGTGTCGCAGAAGGGGAGAGCTGCCGATGAGACTAATTCTGACTTGCTTCGTTTGGCTATCGATCCTAGTGAGCGATTCTTTCGCACAGGAGTGGACACACTACGGCAGCGACGCAGGCGGCTCGAAATTTTCAAACCTAGATCAGATCAGCCGCGAAAATGTCCAAAACCTTGAAGTCATTTGGCAATACCGGCACGGCGACTTGGAGCGCAAACCAGAGCGTCGAGGATTCGCCGGGTTTCAAGTTACACCGATTTTGCTTCCTGAGGCGGGGGGCCGCTCGTTGGTTTTTTGCACGCCGCTCAATCGCATAGTCGCGCTTGATCCCGCTACCGGCGAAGAACGATGGGTCTATGACCCCAGCATCGAGCTTGGTCCCTTCGGCACCCGGCTCAAATGTCTGGGCGTGAGCTATTGGAAGGACGAGCTCGCTGCGGTAGGTGATGCGTGCGCGCACCGCATATTCATGGGAACCACCGACCGCCGCCTGATCGCTGTTGATGCCGCAAATGGTGATCCGTGTCCGGACTTTGGCGTGAACGGCCAAGTCGATGTCAATCCGCAGATCGCAGCGTCGGTGCCGATCACAAACAATCCCTGGGGTGTTGTCTTCACCGCACCGCCGGCCATTGTCGGCGATGTTGTCGTGATGGGTTCCATTAACAATATGAAGAACCGTTATGTCAGCGCGGCCAACGGTGCTATCCGTGCCTTTGACGCGAGAACGGGATCCTCGCTCTGGACCTTTGATCCCATTCCCCATGACCCAACAGATGCGCAATTCAAAAACTGGGATCCAGACAGTCTGGCCGTCACCGGGGGTGGAAATTCATGGACAATTCTTTCTGCCGATTCAGAGCGCGATCTGGTTTTTGTGCCGACATCGAGTGCGGCGCCGAACTTTTTCGGCGGCACGCGGCCCGGCGATAATCGTTATGCCAATTCAGTGGTCGCGCTGCGCGGCTCTACGGGCGAAGTCGTTTGGCACTTTCAAACCATCCATCATGATGTGTGGGATTGGGATGTTCCGTCCCAGCCGATGCTGGTCGACATAACAAAAGACGGCACGAAAACACCCGTCGTTGTTCAGCTGACAAAACCGAGTTTGGTGTTTGTATTTGATCGTGAAACTGGTGAGCCCTATTTCGATGTCGAGGAGCGCCCGGTGCCGACCGATGGCGTACCTGGTGAAATTTTATCGCCGACCCAACCGTTTCCAGTGAAACCGCCGCCTTTGATGAAGACTGGCATTACGCCTGACGACGCTTGGGGCATGACGCTTTGGGACAAAGCACAGTGCCGAGCGCAAATTGAGAACGCGCGATACGGCGACATCTACACGCCGCCGAGTACCGATGGCTGGGTGATGTTTCCGGGCACAGCCGGCGGTTTAAATTGGGGCGGTGGTGCCTTCGATCCTGAGCGGAACTTGTTGGTCACCAAAGTACAGCATGTCGGCCTCTATCTGAGATTGATGCCGAAATCCGAAGTTGGTTCGAACCCGGCGTTTGATCCATCAGTCGGCGCACCCATGGGCGCACCTTCGGTGATCGAAGGGACCGATTATGCGATCGAACAGTGGATCTTTCTCGGTCCCAATTTTATTCCGTGTACCCCGCCGCCGTGGTCGACCTTAGTGGCGGTCGACTTGGCGGAGGGCGAAATTAAGTGGACCGTTCCCTTCGGCACCATCGACAAGCTGGCACCGCTTCCCATTCCCATGAAATTCGGCACGCCCTCTGCCGGCGGCCCGATGGCGACAGCCGGAGGCTTGGTCTTCATTGGTGCCACTGCTGATCATCGGTTTCGCGCGTTCGACATCGAAACGGGCGACCAATTGTGGGAGACCACAATGCCCACGTCGGCCCACGCAAGTCCCATGACTTACGAAGTGGACGGACGTCAATTCGTGGTCATCGCTGCGGGCGGCCATATGTTTATCAACGGGGCTGATATCAACGACTATCTTATGGCCTATGCCCTGCCCGAGGATTAGAGCCGCCCCAATATGGCTTGGTGCAGTTCGCTGGCTTTTGTGCATAATCGCCAACAAATAAGAACAGCAAGCGCGCGGGAGGATATTTATGGGCCGCATTTACTACGGCTGGTTTGTACTTTTAGGCCTCGTCGTCGCCTACACCGCGTCTAATGGCATCGTGATCAATGCGTTGCCGCTCGCCTATCCTGACATGATAAAAGAATTTGGTTGGAATGAGGAGGAAGTAACCCGGCCGGCTTTCCTGTTCTACTTCTTCGCGGCTTTGCTTGCCCCCGTCGGCGGATATCTTATTGACCGGTTTCCGCCTCAGCGCGTTATGCTCGTCGGCGTCGTTTTACTTACCGCCACGCTCTTTTGTTTTCAATTCATCAGCGAACTTTGGCAGATGACGGCAATTTTTGTCGTGTTCGCTTTTGGCCTTTCATGTGGCGGCATAATTGCGAGCATGCTTTTGCTGACGCGATGGTTCGTGCGTTATCGCGGCCTCGCTGTTGGTACCTTGCTCATGGCGTCGAGTTTCGGCGGCGCCGTTTTTTCCCTGGTATATATTCCCGGTGATTGGCGGACGTCCATTTTGCTGATGACGGCAATCGGCGGCGTCATGATGATCGTGCCAATCTTGTTTTTGGTTCGAAATAGACCGCAGGACATGGGATTGCATCCCGACGGCGCCGCAGAAGAACCTAAAGTGCAACGAAGTGCTCAAATCGCATCGTCTGTCACATCAGGGCCGACGCTCGGCGAAGCGGTCAAGACGCCCGTCTTCTGGCTCTTGGCATTTTCAACGGGAACCATGTGGTTCTGCATTGTTGGCGTGTTGAATCATCAGTCAATTTATCTAAGTAAGGACGTAGGGATTGGTGCAGAACATCTACCGCTGATTTTCAGTACGTTCTTTTGGGCTGCCGTCGTGGGCAAGATATCGTTCGGATATCTAAGTGATATTTTCGATAAAGGCCTCATCATGTTGCTTGGTGTCGTTAACCTGGCGCTCGGACTCATCGTCTTGCGTTTGGTTGGCCCCGGCGACGTCTTTACGGCCTATGCGTATGCGGTGATTTACGGCTTTGGCTATAGCGGCGCCTTCACCATGATCCAATTGATGATCGCAGAATTCTTTTCCGGCACGTCCTACGGAAAGATCTTAGGGTGTTTTACGATGGTCGACACAATGGCCGGAGCAATCGGGATTTTTGCGCTTGGCAACATGCGCGTTGCTATGGACAGCTATATTCCCGCGTTCAATCTCATGATCGCGCTATGCGTGATTGCCACGGTTTGCGTCGTCGTGATGAACCAGCTTGCGAAGCGCGACGCAAGACTGGCTGTTGCGCCATCGTGATCGGCCGTTGTCTTGCGGGAAGAATAAATGAATTCGCTGCCAGGGCCGCGACTTTTAGAGACGTTTTGTGCCTGAGCAAATCCGAAATTTATACAACTTGATTTCTGACGTCATAAGAGCGAACCGCGGCTCGCTCCTTATCTTGGCAGCGTTGTCTTTCTACATCTCTTGCGGTCCCTTGCGCCTTTATTTACAGAACCGATTCTATTTTGGCATAGATGTTGGCTCCGTTATCATTCTCGTCCTCGGTGTGTTCTTTTCCGTCGCGTTATGTCTTGGCATGATCTATTTCACGCTTTCTCAGCGCGCGCGCAAACAAATGGTGCGGGCAACAATTACCATACTGGCCATACTATTCGTCTATTCAGAAATTTTGTTTTTTCTGATCCCCGAACTTGACGGAGCAACCGGCGCCGTTCCAAATCCCTGGTATTACCTTCTCGATATTGTATGTTTGGGCTTCGGGGCGGCAATCTTCGTTGTCACCAGCAAGGACAATACGCGCAGTAGCGTTGCAAACTTGATTGCCTCCTTCGTGTTTATTTTTGTTGGACTTCAAGTGTTATCCGCCTTTGTTTTCACCGAAGGGGACGACGGCGCATTTTCCTATCGCGTGCCTGCGCGCTTTCCACTTTCCTCCGATACAAACGTCATTCATTTATTGTTCGATACGCTTCAATCGACGGAATTTGTGAGCCAAATCGAGAAATCGAATTTGGAGAAAGATTTTGACGGTTTTACTGTTTTTGTAGACATGCTCGGCGTGGCCCGCTCGACGGAGCGGTCATTGCCCAGCATTTTTTCAGGTAAGTATTTCAATGACCGCGAACTTATAAATTATTATTCCGGTCAAGAAACGACTGTACTCGACGTTCTTGCAAGGCAAGGGTTTGATATCAATGTGATTTCGGTTCTTCCGCTGAGCGTGCCTGAGCAAACGTCTATGTGGAAGGACTGGCAGATCGTTACGGACGTTCATGATCTGCGTGAAGAGCTTGGCGAGCTCATTGATCTTTATCTCATTCGCGCTCTGCCCTTTGCTTTTAAGGACATTTTTTTGAATAACTATGACTGGTTTTTTGCCAATGTCAGCGCAAGAGAGTTGAACAATCCCCATGGGTCGTCTTTGGCCTTGTCGCTCCTTGAAAACTACACAGAACGATTGTCGAAGGTTTCTGGAAGTGCCACCCCACCCACTTACTACTTCGTCCATTTGCTGACGCCGCATCCGCCCTATACTCATTTGGAAGATTGTTCTTATGCAGGCAAAACATTGCCCCGAGATCCAGAGCGCTATGCGGTTCAGGTCCGATGCGCCTTGCTTGCTGTGACGGAACTTTTGGAACGGTTGAAGGAAATGGGAATTTACGACAATACGGTCGTCATTCTCCAAGCTGATACCGGGTCATACGACGCGCCAGAACTTCAATCGTTGGATGTTGTGAACGAGCCAGGTATGGCTTTTCCAACTTTGGCCGTAAAGCCGCTTCGAGCGCGGGGCCAAATTACGATGTCAAATTTGCCGGCATCTTTGATCGATGTCCCCAATACTCTACTTGGCGCGCTCGATATTGATTCTGACTTCGAAGGATACGATTTACTTGCCGAAGTTAACCTTTCCAATCGCAAGCGGCGATTTGAGGACTTTGTTATAGCCGGAAACGCGTTTGACCCAAGCGGTTGGGCGAAGGCCCCCGAAGGGGAAAAGGTTGCGGGTTCAGCGGGCAGTTCTGCCGGACAAGACACTGCCTATCCGCTGCTTCGAAGTTTGGACACGGTCTTTTTTGACCCGGCCGGCATCGGAAAGATTTTTGTTGACGGGGAATGGGGAAAGGCGACGCGTGCCTATCAGCCGGCGGGTACGCCGGCGCTCGTCTCGGGGTCGAGACTGAGATTCAAGCTGGACGACAGGATCGGGGCTCCGGTCAAGTCGCTTCTATTTGAAGCCTCGTTTCCAGGGGGTACTCCTACGGAGACGCATTTAAATTTAAATGGCGAAGATATGGGCCAAATTGAATTTGTCGGCGGCGAGCGCGGCCTTCTTGAATTTCGCATTCCCGTCGAACAAATCAGCGATCGCTCACGGGTTGAAATCGAGTTCCAGTTTGAGCAGGCGTCGCCTCATCCCGCACTTCCAGACGATACGGGATTTGTCCTGCATCGGATGTTTGTCGCAGAGCAATAATGGACGTTGCGTGTTTTCCCATTCTTGTCTGGTGACTTGCCCTGTTTAATATATGGGTTCTTGGTCCCTGTCGGGAAGTGCGGCATTTGCGGCCAAGCCGATTCTTTGCGCAATACACCACGGCTTCAAACCAACAATGTAGTGGGAATCTCATGAACAAATTTTCACCCGGCTTAGCGCTAGTTGTAGCTGCACTTACAGTCACACTTTTTGCCGTTGGCAGTACCGAAGCCAGTGATTGGCCAACCTATGGTGGAGAGGCAGGTGGCGGCCGCTACTCCAGCCACGATCAAATCAATAAAGACAATGTTGACGAACTTGAGATCGCCTGGATTTATGAAACGGGCGCGCTGAAGGACAATCCGCAATTGACTTGGGCGATAGGCTTTCAGTCCACGCCCATCATGTTGAGCGATGAGGCAGGCGGTCATCTTGTCACCTGTACACCATTTAATCGGGTGGTCGCTCTCGATCCGACGACCGGCGAAGAGCGTTGGGAATTCGATCCCAAGATTAACCGAATTCCCGTTGCCGGCCGTTTTAATTGCCGAGGTGTAACCCAGTGGACCGACACGGAGGCGCCGGCCGGCGCAACGTGCAAGCATCGCATCGTCTTGGCGACCAATGACCGCCGTCTCATGACAATTGACGCAACAGATGGCGAGCTTTGCAAAAGTTTCGGGGAAGATGGCATCGTTGATGCGACACCTATAATTCAAGAACTCCCGCCAACCAATCAGATCCGAAATATGCAACTCATGTCACCGGTCGCCGTAGTTGGTGATGTTTTTATTATCGGCGGCACGGCGAACAAATTCAAAGACGTCAGTTCAGTGAATGGCGCTCTCAGGGCTTTCGACATTCGGACCGGCGAAATCCTCTGGGAATTTGATACGCTCATTCGCGAGCCGGAGGGTAGTGAAGAAGCAAGCGACTATAACGTTGGCGGTGCCAATGTTTGGACGACGATGTCCGTCGATAATGAACGCGATCTCGTATTCATTCCAACAGCTAGTGCTTCTCCAAACTATTACGGCGTGCTTCGGCCCGGCGACAATCGTTATGCGAATTCCATTTTGGCTATTCGCGGTTCGACCGGCGAGCTTGTGTGGACCTATCAGCTTTTGCATCATGATGTGTGGGATTGGGACTTGCCGACTCATCCTATTCTCGTCGACATCACCAAAGATGGCGAAAAGATCCCCGTCGTCGTGCAACTCACCAAAATGGGCATGGTGTTCGTGTTTCACCGCGAAACCGGCGAGCCGTTTTTTGACATTGAAGAGCGGGAAGTGCCACAGGACGGTGTTCCCGGTGAACAACTCTCGCCAACCCAGCCGTTTCCCGTAAAACCGCCGCCGCTAGTGAACCATGGCATTAGCGTCGACGATGCGTGGGGGTTCACGATGTATGATCGCAACGCCTGCCGCGACCTCATTGCGTCTTTTAAGCATGGCGAGATTTACACGCCGCCAAGTGAGCAGGGAACAATAATGTATCCCCAAGTGGGTGGCGGCATGAATTGGGCAGGAGGCGCATTTGATCCCGAGCGCAATTTGCTCGTTGTACCTGTCAGCCAATTTCCGGGCTTCGTTCGGCTTATTCCCAATGAGAAAGTCGATCCAGAGCTCGCCAAAGTGCCGACCGCTGGCAATCCCAATGGCCCGCCGGGCTTCATCGCGGGAACGCCCTATGGTCTTGAGCAGGGGCAAGTCATGTCGCCCTTCGGTGCGCCGTGCACGGAACCGCCGTGGGCGATGGTTGTGGGCGTCGATTTGGCTGAAGGGGAAATTAAGTGGAAATCCCCACTCGGTTTGATCGACAAGCTGGCGCCTTTCCCGATGTCTCTTCGTTTGGGAACTCCGTTTGCAGGCGGCGGCATCGCTACTGCCGGCGGTCTTTTCTTTATTGGCGCTACAGCAGATGAGCGGTTTCGCGCATATGATGTCGACAACGGTGATTTGCTTTGGGAATTTGACGCGCCGACATCTGCCAATGCGACGCCTATGTCTTACATGGCGAACGGGCGTCAGTTCGTCGTGGTTTCGACCGGCGGTCACGCCTGGATGTACCCAGACAACAAGCAAGATAAGTTGATTGCCTACGCGTTGCCGATGACGGAGGAATAAGCAATTCTCGTTAGGCGGCGCGCAAGGGTCTAATCCGAGTCATGGATCGGGAAGCTCCAAGCTCGCTGGAGCTTTCCGTCCTTGTATTCATAGACCCCGAGCGCCCGGCTTTAGACAATCTTGCCGTCCTTTTTGTATTTGGCGCTGCCGGCGCCAACGACAAGATTGCCAAAGACTTTGACGTAATCAGATAGACCACCCTCGATATAGTTCGGATCGCTAATCGAGCGCTCTAGATTTTGACGAGCTTCGGCTTTGCCGTTTGCGCCAAGCACAGCGCCGTCTTTGCCCACGTGATACCAAAGATAGTCGTCAGCCGCATGCTCCAACATGGCGTCGAGATCATTGTTGAAGTGCGCCTCCGACGAAGCGCGAAATATTTTCTCGTAATCATGCATCTGCGAAGTCTCGGTCTAGCCCAGATACTGCGTGACACCCGCCAACGAACGCTCCACATTTGTTTCAGCGCGATTGATGATTTCTCCAGTATCGAGGTTTATTTTCCCTACCGTGCCCGTAAAGAAATTGCCGAGATAGGCGTGCTTACCGTCGATTGACGGCGCGGCGGATGCCCAGCCCCGCGCATCTAACTCGATGCTCTTCGTTGCATTTCCGTCTTCATCGACTAAGTGCAGAAAGAACCCTTTGCGGAAATTGGCCGATATGTAAAACAGAGTTCCATCGGGCGCGTATGAGACATACATACCCATGTCGCCGCTCTCCTTATCATATGTAAAGAGGTCGGGAAGCTGGCGATCAGCTTCCACGTCATAGCGCATAACCCGCGGGCCAAGTTCAGATAAATAGACAAGTGTCTTGCCGTCCGGCGCCAGCGCCGAACATGTCACTCCTAAGAATCCCGGCATGCCACCCGTCACTTCCGTGGCATATTCCGCGAGCAGCGTGCCGTCGGGCGCCACTTTGTAAACATGCCCGTCGCCAAATTTTTCTTCTCCCGGGATAAACGGCAGTTTTGTGAGCAGCGGACGGTCAGGCGGCAGTTTGACTTCGTGACCGACCAAGTGCTCGCCAAAGTAAAGGTTGCTGTCTGGAGCGAAGTTGACGTTGGAAAAGCTGCGCACCGGAAAGTCGATATCGGGCAACTGTTCGCCGTCGGGATTGATGCGGAGAACCTTAAATTCCTGGCTGTCGAAGGCCCACAGGGTGCCGTCGGGTGCAAATTTAAGACCGCCGACCAAATGGGTCGTGCCTTTGGTCCACAAAACGCCTTTCTCGTTCAAGTCGGCGTCGAACTGAATGATGCGGCCGTCCCCCGCATGGTCGTCGTCCGCGTTGTTGAGGACGGTCGCGCCTGCGAAGACGTCACCTTTCTCGAATTTTTGCATTGTTGATTGCTGTGTCATCTCATGTCCTCCACCATTTCTGCGCGCTTGTTTCACGCCAGATTGCATCGTTTTAGCAAGAAGAGATTGTAGGGTGTTCCCTACGAGGTCGCGGGAAGTCTAAGAGATTAAGGGGTGAGGTTCCAGGTGCATTCTCGTGCAGCTACTTAATGATCACACCCGTATGCCTTCGACGATCGAAAGTGTCGAGGGTTGGAGTGTTGGAATGATGCGCGTTAGCTTCAATCCAGCCTTGCGATAAAGGTCCGCGAATTCGGGTTCCGTGCGCTCACGGCCCGGTGTCAGCGCCATGATGCCGACATCCATGCTTTTGTTCGGGTCAGGGGCGTTGCCCGGCTTAATGACCGCATCGATGGTCAGGATGTGGCTGTCATTGGCGAGTGCCGCACCGCACGCACGCAATATCCTTAGCGCCGCATTATCGTCCCAATCGTGAAGAATCCTTTTGAGTAAGTAGATGTCACCGCCGTCCGGTACCGCTTCGAAGAAATTGCCGCTGACAATCTGGCATCTTTCGATCACGCCGGCTTCGCGCAGGAGAACCGGCTCATCGACAACCTGCTGCTGGTCGTAGAGGACGCCCAGCGTCCCGGGGTGAGCTTTGAGTATGGAGGCAAGTAAGCCGCCTTGACCGCCGCCGACATCTATAATTCGCGAAGCGCCGGAGAAATCATAGGTCTCGGCAATGACGTCATTTTCCGGTTCGGAGAATAAAGCCATCGACGCATCGAAGTGGGCATTGATTTCGGGATTGGCCGCCAAGTAATCGAAAAAGTCGGCACCGAACGCTTTGGCAAAGGCGGGCTCGCCGCTGGCGATTGTATGAGGCAGCTGGCGATAGGTGTCCCACGTGATGTCCTGCCAAGCGAGCCGGACGATGGCGTGGAGCGAGTTGGGCCCTTGCTTGCGCAGCACTGAGGCAAGCGGGGTCAGGTGAAACCGTCCGTCCTCATCCTCGGAGAATATATCTTGCGATGCTAGGAGCCGCAAAAGGCGATAAAGGGCGCCGGCATGAGAATTCGTCTTGGCAGCAAGCTCTTTGGCCGTAGCTGGATTGTTTGCGACCAAGTCTGCAATACCCAATTCAGCAGCGATGCCCAATGCACGTGCGGTGAGCGTGCTGCCGATAATTTTTAGAATTTGAGCCTTGGGAGGGAGATTCGTGCTTCGGCTGGAATTGCCTTGCTTGCTCATTTCTGAGTCCCTTGTGACCTAATTGCGCGACGCGCAAGCCGTCTCATCGAACTAGCAGCCATTGTCGTCTTAAGCAATCCGGCAGCTTCCTATCCGAGGAGGCTTTGTCCTTTCGGCCGCCCGGCCCCTGGCGGATTGAGCACGTCGCCGCCCATATGACCTTGTGCAGAATGTGACTATTGGGTCTGAATTTTTGGCCCGTCTGTCATTGTTCCCATGACGGCACAATTGCATCACTATATAAGCCAATGAGAATATTGTGATTCAATTTGTAGTTGTTTGCGAGGCCGCAGTACTATTTATTACGCTGCACCTGGATCTTTTTTGGCATATGATCTACGAGTGCCTCTGACGCACTGTTAGAATGACGGATAGGATTGAGGCGCAGTCGAAATTCCGCCGGGTTTGACATTAGCTAAGTATAAGAGGCTAACGGAGATATCTCTGTGTAAAGACCATTAGGGTTTGTAAGCAAGTGGACCAAGACTTTCTAGGTTTCATTGAAGGGCTCGGATCAATCGATGATCCGGGCATATTGCAGGATCGAACGTCCGATTTTCTGGCGGACCTCGGATTTGAGAAGTTTAGCTACGTAGGCTTTAGTCCTCCGGCAGCCGATACGAAGTCCGCTGTTGCGAGTACGTATCCTGCAGAATGGCTTAAGCACTATACCGACAACAACTATATCTTCGTTGATCCATCCGTACGGATGGTTAGGCGAAGCCGCGTTCCAATTGCTTGGGAATCCGCTGCACATCAAAGTGCGCTTGGGCGTGATCAAAAGAAATGTATATCTGAGGCCCAAGACTTCGGCATCCGAAATTTTGTAAACATTCCGGTCCACGGCCCTGGCGGTGAATTTGCTTTTTTTGCGGCGTGCTGCAGTGACACTGACAAGAATTACAGACGACGCATCAAGCATCACGTACACGATCTTCAAATTATCGGCATTCACTACCACACCGCATTCTTTGATCGAATATTGTCTAAACCTCAACTAGACGAACCGAGATTGACGCCAAGAGAGTGTGAGTGTTTGCTTTGGGCAGCGCGCGGCAAGTCGGCGTGGGAAACCGGTGAAATTCTAAATATCTCCGTCGATACCGTCAGGACCCACATCAAGAGCATATGCCGAAAATTAGGAACTAGTTCAAAGATTCATGCGGTCGTGAAAGCGATCATGCTTGGCTCCATTAACCCCTGTCTAGCCACTAAATTTAAATTGAAATAGCAGGCTTACTTCTGCTATTTGCTGCTGCCGTCAATCCCCCATTTGGGGGATATGCCGTTCGCTTCCCAAAGTGTCAGGCTCCATATTGGAGGTACTGGCACGTTGATTGAAGTTCTGTCCAGCACAGATCTACTCCTGCAGCCCAATAAGGCGGCGGCTCTATATCGATTGCGCCACCGTGTGTTTGCAGAGCAATTGCAATGGTGCGCGCGGTCGAAAGCAGGAGAAGAGCGAGACGAATACGATTCTCCCGAGTTCTCTCCCTTGTACCTCGCATCGTTCACCGATGATGGCCACTTGTCCGGCTGTTTGCGTCTATTGCCGACGAGCGGTCCCAACATGCTCGCCGACACATTCTATGGCTACTTAAGAGATATTCGAGTTCCCGAAGATGACTCAATTTGGGAAATCAGCCGGTTTGCGGTGGACTACGAGATCAATGGTCATAGTGCAGATGGCCGTACCGGAGCGGCGGCCGCAGAGCTCATTCAGGGACTGAGCGAATTTGGTTTGGTCAAAGGAATCAACCGGTATGTAGCGTTGTATGCCACTTCAATGACGAAATTCGTCGTAAGACTGGGGGCTCGTCCGCAGTTTGTGGGACCAGCTCGATTTGTCGGTGACACCCTGTCTGCCGTGGTGAGCTTTGAGGTAACCGAACGAGCGCTCAATCGCATTAAGAAAACAACGGGTCAGTATGACTCAGTCCTCGGCGTTGGAGTGGACCAAATCCATCATGACGATGAAGAAACGAGGGTCTCATGTCTGAGCGCAATTTAGAACCACCCCCCAATAATGTCTCTGAAGAACTCAAAATGGCTCTTGAGTATTTATTCGGTATTGCCCAGTCGAGAAACCTCAACCTAACATCTCACTTAATTGATGCGGCAAAGAAATCACTCGACTTGAATGGTGCTAACGGAACGTTATCGAGGCCTGATCCTCGAAACAATCACATGACTTACGAGGAGGGACAAAACGATGACTGATGCAACTTTTGAAACGGCACTTGCTAATACGACTGATTCGCTACCGAACGGCGCAGCCACAATGCCCTTAGGTTCGGGACCGTTGGGTATTTTACCGGAGATGCGCGCTAATCCGCTTGAAACAACACTAAAAATGGCACGTGAGAATGGCGACATAGTGCCCTTCAAGCTCGGCTTCAAAACCGTCTACTTTTTGAATCATCCCGACTTAATTTATAAAGTTTTTGTCGAAAACCGCGACAACTATGTGCGCAGTAAGTTTTACGGAGAGCTCTCGCCGTTCCTAGGCGACGGCCTGTTCACGGTCGATGGGCAACCGTGGCGACGGCAACGCCAGACGGCTCAAAAATCCGTCAGCGGTGACATGCTCAAGAATATGCTTCCTGTTATTGCAGCATGTACCGAAACGCTCATTCGTCGCATCGAAGACCACATTGAGCGCGGCGAAGCTGTGAACATGACTGAGCAAATGGCGCATCACACGCTCGATGTCGTCATGCAGTGCTTTTTCACTATGAAGCTCGACTATGACGAGCAAACCAAAGTGCACGGTGCTTTAACCGTCATCTTGGACGAAGTCGAACGACGTATATGGAAGGTATTGCCGATCATTGAGAGTATTCCAACGCCGCAAATGCTTAGAGTGCGCCGCGCGCTCGCCACCGTCGATGAACTTGTCTATCGCCTCATCGATACAAGACTCCAAAACGGCTCGGAGCAATACGACCTGCTCTCTATGTTCATTGACGCCGTCAGCGATGACCGGCCGAAAGATGAAATGCGCCGCTTATTACGGGATCAAATCATTTCCTTTATGCTGGCGGGTCACGAAACCGGCTCGAATTCGATGACATGGACATTCATCGAATTGTCGCGCCGTCCCGACGTTGCGCGGGCGTATTTCGCCGAGGTGGACGGTGAACTCAATGGCAAGACACCTGAGTTCGATGATCTAGAAAAACTCATGTACACCCAGCAACTCTACTATGAAGTTTTGCGCTTCTATCCCCCGGGATGGGCCTATTCGCGCGAAGCCGTGGAGGCCGATAGCATGGCGGGAGTGCCGATCCCAGCCGGTGCTCCCGTAATGCTTTGCGCATTTGCCATGCAACGGCATCCGCGATTCTGGGTCAATCCCGAAGGCTTCGACCCGGGACGGTTCTCACCGGAAAACAGGCCGAAAGTTTCTGACTTTGCCTATTTCCCATTTGGCGGAGGCGTTCATGCCTGCCTCGGTGCCCGCTTTGCCATGATTGAAGCAGCCCAAACGCTCGGCATGTTGGGCCAAAGATTCCATTTTGACTTGATTGGGGGTCAGACAATTAAACCAATTCCGCGGGTCACGCTTCGACCGGATCGCTCCGTGATGATGCGTGCACGGCACAGGAATCAGGATTGGTATTCGATGCCAACTCGCGAGGCTGCAGCTTGATTGCGGAAGGTATTGCATAACCTGATTTGTCGGCGACTTTGTCTTGAAATAGCTGACAGATCAGGTTGTTCCAAATTTCAATGCAGAGCTTGGCTGCGAATATACAAAGGGAGGATATGTTGATTTACACAAATGTATGGGATGGAAGTGAATGTCAAAAAATAAACTAAAGGGTAATGTTGAGAGAGCGGAAACGCTCACTTCCGTCGATGAAATTTGCGATCGTCTGCTCGAGATCAGGCAGGAGTCGCTAGGGCTCGGCGCACACTTTGTCGCCTATATCATCGAAATTTCGATTTTAGCGATGCTCAAGTTTGATCCTGAACAGCCGGAAAACTTTAAGTGGAAGAGCAACTTTCTTTCCGAGGATGAATTGCGGGCGCGTCACTAGGTATTATAGAAAGCGCGCCGAAAACTATGAAAGCCACTTCCGAAATTTTACGACTTTATTCAACAGCGTCTCAATGGGGCCAAGGCTTGCGGTAACATGACTAGCCCAATTGACAGCGACAAAGTCTATCTCGCCTGTCCGCGCTGCAAGGAAATGTTTCAAGAAACTTTCGGCTGGCTGAGGCATGTCACTGCTCCGATCTGTCCTAAATGCGGTTCGGATATATCTGGCTACGTGCGTGGCTTTCGCGACGGATTTCTCAGCCATCGGCAGCAATCGAGTAGGGGCGATCCGGAATCTCCAGAATATCGATCCTAAATTCTTAGTGTTGGCTTTGCTTTGAGTGCTGGCTGCACCAAATGGAGTGCCGCTCGGTTCTGCGACAGAGTAGCCCTGTGCCGCATGCCATTCTCCACCTGTTGGACCAATAGCGTTTAGCAATTTCTTTCGTCTTACCTGACTGCACGGTACGAGGATCAGACCGAACGCGTGTGTTAGACTCTGGCCCGCGAAAAGAAACATGTTGATATTTCGAGGGAGACTAGAATGAATTTCATCTTTCCAGAGTTGGATCGCCGTGCCGTCGTATCGGGCGCGACAGCGTCACTGGCGGGAATGGCTCTAGGCAGTGCGAAAGCCGCGGAACACGAATCTTTTGATTTGGAAGATCCAGCAACCAACCTCACGACGCTTCTAAAATTCCGCGCCGATTTGAGCGGCGCGGATGTCGTTTCGGCGTTTCCGGGCGAGGCATGGGCGATGATACCAGATGAGGGGAACTACCGTCTGTTCAAGACATTTGGCATCGGTGCGTCGCACATCGAAGAGCGGCCCGAGGGTTGGCGCGTTTATCATCGTGAAGTTTTGTATTACCTTGATCCGGACACGGGAGAAATTTTGAAGGATTGGTACAATCCGTTCATCGACCGCAAGGTCGACGTCGTTCAAATTGCCAATGACCCTGTCAACGGCACGTTCTTGCGAGAGGGGGAAGGCACGTTAGCGGCGCCATACCCTTATGTTGCTTATGGCGATGACATTATTTTTCAGTGGAACTTTTATATTTTCCACGAGAATGAAATGCCGCGAAAAGACTACCCGCTTTATGCTCAAGGTCACTATCAGCAGCATGCAGAGCTTTGGGGCGTGCAAGGCCGAAAGAGCGAGGCCATGGATCCCAATGTGACGTCGGCCTCATCGACAACCTCGTGGACACGCATTGGGCAATGGTTGCCATGGCTGGAAATGGGCAATCGCCCAGGCATCATCGCCTACCATAGCCATACATATAAGTTGAGGGGCGGCGTAGGCGATATTCCGAAGGACATCCTGAAATATACCGAGAAAAACTATCCGGAATATTTGGAGTCACCAAAGGAGTGGGTGGAGCCCCGCAACAATCAGAGTTCCTATTCCGAATTCAAAAAGATGATCGACAAGAAACGAAGCTAAATTGAGCGGAGGCTACTGAATAAAGGGCGGTCCTTGAGGCCGTCCTTTTTCGTGTTCGTTGTGGGCCAATCCTGTTGGGCCCCGCTTTTAGTCGTTTAACGTGCGAGGCCACGACAGATGGTGGTTGTCTATAAAGAAAGCGTGGGCGTGACGAATGGGCCGGTGCTGGTGGCTGTGGCTGTGGGGTTCCGGTCCTTCTCGGCCCTGGTGTGAATGTTGATGGTGCTCGTCATGAACATGCTCATGTGCATGAAACGTGGGACTGTGCTCATGTTCGAGTTCGTCCTGATCTTCTTTGGGCCAAAGCAGGATGGCAATTGCGGTGAACGCTAGAACACTCAATCCGAGGATGAGGCTTGTCGTATCCAGCCCCATGGCGGCACCCAACTGGCCTGCAGTCGGGTAGGCGAGCAGCCAACACGCATGGGAAAGCGAAAACTGGGCAGAAAAGAATGCCGAACGGTCTGCGGTGGTTGACGACCGTATTAATAAACGACCCGCCGGCGTTTGAATGAGCGACCAGCCGACGCCGACCATGAACCACATGGGCAAGAGCGATGGCAAATCGGGCTGACTAACAAAGAGCAAGAGCCCGGCAGCCATGAGCAACGCGCCTGTGATCATAACCGGCCGGTCGGGCATGCGGTCGAGGATCGCCGGCAAACTGAGCGCCGCGACCATCGAGCCGCCGCCGGCGGCTGCAAGTGCCATGGCTGTATCGGCGTCGGTGCCGCCTAGCGTATCGCGGACGTAAACCACGGTATTCACGATGACCATGGCACTGGCGCTCGAAACGGCAAGATAGAGCGCAAGAAGAGCCCTGAGGCGCGGCGTTTTTAAATAGGCTTTGATCCCAAAACTAATTTCTGTCCAGACATTGCCAAATCTTTCGACTGCCACAGCTTTGGGAATAATCGTGACGGCGATCAAGGATGCTGAAACGACGAACGCGATCGAATTCGCCATGAATAGCGCCGAGTAACCCAAAAATAATAGTGCCAATCCGGCAAGCAATGGGCTGAGTAGATTGTCGAGGTCATAGGCGAGCCGCGACAGCGACAGCGCTTCGGTGTATTCGCGCTCGTCGGGCAGAAGATCGGGAATCGTCGCCTGGAAGATGGGCTTAAAGCCTGCAGAAAATAGATTGAGAAAAAAGATCAAAACATAGATGTGCCAAACTTCTGAAACGAACGGCATGGCGAGCACGACGATAGCGCGAACAATATCTAGAGAGATGAGCAGGGCTTTTCTTGGCAAGCGGTGAGCGAGGCCGCCCACGATCGGTGCAAAGACTACATAGGCGACCATTTTGACGGCGAGCGCCGTTCCCAGAACGATGCCCGCGTTGCCCCCCGCCAGATCATAGGCGAGCAGGGTTAGCGCCACAGTGGTTAAGCCCGTTCCGACCAAAGCGATCACTTGGGCACTGAAGAGCTTCGTGTATTCGCGATTTTTGAATGGTGAAAGAGTCATCACCCTCGCACTTCGCCAAATTGGCTTATCACCGAATCCAACAAGGTAAGTATATACGCGACCGGGCGCAGCGCCCAGCACTACCGATTAACCAACGAGGGGTCGCGCAGCTAAGCCGTCGCAGTGCTCGGCTGTCTCTGAAGTTGCATGACGACGAGAACGCAAATGGCCGCGAGGACACACATGGCGATCAAAATATTGAAGGCGGGGATATAGCTGCCCATGCCAACGCGCATGTTTCCCAAAAGCCCGATGCCGGCTGCGGACGCTACTGTGTCGATAAAAACGAAGAGGCCAAGTATCTTGCCATAACTCGGACCTGCAAAAAACTCTGCAACGATCAATTGCACCATAGCAAAGGCGCCGCTAAAGCCGACCCCAAAAATGATGGCATAAACGTACAGGAGCAAGCTGTCGTCAACGTCTAGAACTCGCAACACGAGCAAACCCACGCCCAAATTTATCACCGCTAGCATGAGAATATGCACTTTTTTGAAATGATCGCTGAGATAGCCGAATATCAAATATCCAACAATCGAAGATGCGAAGAACACGCTAATGACGACGCCGAGCGCTCCAAACTCAATTCCCAGATCCTGGCCCAGGTAGATGGTCTGATGATTGATCACGCCGGTGACGCAAATCCAAAGAGTCGCGGTAGTGAAGATCAAGAGGTACGTGATTGGAGATTTGACGGCGTCTGAGAATGTGGGGCCGCCGCTCATGGTGACTTGCTCACCGTCGTCCGATCCGGGTGCGGTTGCATCACCGTCAGGCTGAAGTCCCATGTCGCTTGGAAAATTTCGAACCAGGAATAACACCGGTACGATCATCATCACGGCGCCGATCACGGAAAAGAATATGATCGACTGTCGCCAGCCGTATGCTTCGAGCCAACCAGGCACCAAAAGCGGAAACACCATTCCCCCAAAACTCGCCGCAAGTAGCAATATCCCTACTGCAATGCCTCTTTGCCGTACGAACCACCGTGTGAGGAGGAGCATGCTCGGTAGTAAGCCGCCGGTCGCAAGGCCGGCGGAAAACACAATATAAATCGCAAAGAGTTCGAAGAGGGAGGAAGCCTGGGAAAAATATGCAAGCGCTAAGACAATGCCCGCCAGTCCAAACAACATGATACGCTTCGCCGAATAACGATCGAGAAAATAGCCGGAAATCAAGGACATGAATCCCGACGCAAAATAAAACATAGCCGCTGGGCTTGTCACTTCCGCTTCGCTCCAGCCGAACTCAGCCATGAGCGAGGGGTAAAACATCGGCAATGTGTTGAGAAGGATGCCGTTGGATGCGGTGTAAATGACAAACAAGCCACCAAGCTGCCACCAGCCAAAGAAAACGCGATTCATGTATGTAATCCTTTAAGTGTCGCGCGCGCAGGCGAGAGATTGTCGCCGGAGACTCGCACGACTTACGAAAACATTGAATTGATATTCAGAAATAGTCCGATCTGATCGGCGAGTTCCGGCAGCCGCTCTTCGGCATTGGGAAAAAGATCTAGCCAATTGCGCTGAGGATATTTGTCGATGGTGCTGCCTTCCTTGGGGAAGTCTTCGATTCTGACGGCGATCAGAAGTTTTTGAAAACGAGTTGCGCTCGTGAACGCTTTCTCGATGACGTTTGATGTTTCAGCATTCTTGGAAATCAAAAGGACGACGATGGTCGATTGCATTATCTTCTGTGCCATCTCGTCACGCCAGGACTCATCATTGTCCGGTGATTGGTCGACCCAAGCGCCGATTTCGCGCTCGGTCAACTCTTCGAAGAGTGCCAAGGCAAGTGCCCTGTCTTGCGGGCTATAACCAATAAAGACGTCAGTGCTCATACGTGAATACCCAGTTGTTGGCCGGCAGTCTAGGTGACGGCCAATCCTTGTTCAATTTATCTCTTTTGTCAGTGTCTGGGATCGAAAGGCAGGTTTTGGTCAGGCGCGATCAAACCAGATGATCGATTGGTCGCCTTGTGCTACGGACTCATTGGTCTCGTAAAGGACAGAGTTTCGCGGATATGAAAATCGATATTGCGTTGGAACCCAATGCGTCGGCAGACGAATTTTCTAAGCTTGGCAAGTTAGCCGAGACGTACAATCTCGGCACGGTGTGGACGGCGAACATATTGGCGTCGCGCGATCCTTTTTTGTCGTTCTCGGTACTGGCGCGCGACTCGCAAAAAATCCGTATGGGCCCCATGGCCATTAGCCCGTTCGAAATGCATCCCGTTCGCATGGCCAATCTTGTGTTCGGCTTGAATGAAATGAACCACGGCCGCACGGATATCGTTGTCGGCGGGGGCGGGGGGACGACCATCGCGCTGAAGCTCAAGCCCGACCGGCGGACGATGTTTCCCAAAATGGTCAGAGGCGTGCGCGAATGTATCGAGATATTGAAAAGTGTCTCGCCAGATAAGCCGCTGATGTATGGCGGTGAGTCATTTCAAGTCTTGGGCTATCAACCGGTTTGGGCGACGGACGCACCGCCGAGGGTCTATGTTGGCGCAACGGGACGGCAAATGCTCAAGATGGCAACGGGCGTTGCCGATGGCGTCATGATGTCGGATGTGCCGCTGCAGCGCATTAATGAAACTGTTGCGTGGATCTATGAAAACTTAGACGCGCGCGGAAGGGCGCGAGGCGATTTTCGCATCAACAATCTCTTGCCCTGGCATGTCAAAGCGGACGGAGGCGAGGCGCGCCGAGAAGCTTTGCGTAAGATTTGGGTGCGCGGCATGTTGAGCCCGTGGCACATCTCGAAATTTCTCGATGACGAGGATAGCGCGTTCGTCGAAGAGCATTTCGACGCATTCGCCAAAGCCTATATGGCCAATAGCCATGAGATCGAAGGCGTGCCTGATCGTATTCTCGATCAGCTCGTCGAGCATTTGACACTGACGGGCGATTTAGGAGATGTCGATAAACTGATTGACGAGCTGGCAGCATTCAAAAAGGCTGGCGTGACCGAATTTACGCTCCGCATCTATGATGATCCTGCTTCATCCATAAAGCTTATCGGTGAAAAAGTCGCACCGGCGTTGGCGTAGGTTGCGCCATAGTGTTGTAGATCGATTATCATCGCCGCAAGGCATCATATAACCGTCAAGTGCGCGCCATAGAGCCATGCCATTCGATGTTGCGATAAACGCCTTTGTGACCTTTTTCGTGGTGATCGATCCGCTAGGCGTTGCCCCTGCTTTTGCAAGTCTCACTCACCGGGAATTGCCCGAGCGACGGCGCGTGATCGCGCTACGCGGTACGGTCGTAACCGGCGTTATTCTTTTGGTCTTTGCCGTCGTCGGTGATCCTTTTATTCAAGCGACCGGCATAAGTTTGGCGGCGTTTAGCACTGCGAGCGGCATATTGCTTTTTCTTATTGGTCTCGAAATGGTCTTCGAGCGGAGCGCGGCCCGCCGTGATGCACACGCAGAAGAATTCGCTGAAGAAGGTGAAGCGGCAAGTGATCCATCCATCGTGCCCTTGGCGATCCCGCTCATGGCGGGACCGGGAGCGATCGCGACCATTCTCTTGTTTATGACTGCGAATAGCGGCGACTTCGAATCACAATTGGCGGTGATCGGCGCGCTGGTTCTTGTGCTCATCATCTGTTTTGTGGTCTTCAATTTTGCCTCGGCCATTTTGGCGCGTGCCGGGGAAACCGCGGCGCAAGTCGTCTCGCGTCTGATGGGCGTCATCTTATGCGCTCTGGCCGTTCAATTTGTTTTTGACGGTCTTCGCACGGGGCTACTCGACTAACTGAGATCGACTACGCTGTTTTGTCGGTGTCACGGAGATAGAAAGTATGCGAGTTGATATTGTCCTCGCCCCCAATACACCGCCCGAGACACTGGCCGACCTCGGAGCATTGGCCGAGTCATATGATCTCGGCGCTATGTGGATGGCCAATCACGTCTCGGCCCGCGATCCGTTTATGTGCTTTGTAGAGATGGCGCGTGGCACAAGGAAAATCCGCATGGGCCCCATCGCGGTCAGTCCGTTCGAGCTCCATCCGCTCAAAATGGCGAACACGCTCTGGACGCTGAATGAATTTTCCAATGGGCGCGCGAACATTGTCGTGGGCGGTGGCGGTGAGACCATGATCGCCATGCACTTGAAGCCCACATTCGAGTCGATGCACCCACAAATGGTGCAGGGCGTGCGTGAATGTATTGAGTTTCTCAAGGCGTCTTCGCCTGACCGTCGGCTCGATTTTGATGGTGAGGTGTTTCAAGTCAGCGGTTACCAACCGACTTGGGTCAAGCATGATCGCCCCCAGCTTTATGTCGCTGCGACCAGGCCTAAAATGATGCGCATGGCTGGCGAGGTTGCCGATGGCCTGATGACCAGCGACGGCACATTGCCCTTGATTAAAGAGGCTTTGCCTGCCCTTAAAGAGGGGCTCGCCAAAAGTGGGCGGTCGCTCGAGACGTTTCGCTTTAACAACCTTTATGCCTGGCACGTCAAACAAGACAAAGACGATGCGATTGCAGAAGCGCGCCGCAAACTTTGGGTGCGCGGCATGCTCTTACCTTGGTATATAGAACCGTTTTTGAGCGAATCTGAAAGTAAACTGGTCCAGTCAAACATGACCGCATTCATGAATGCATATTTTGTCGATGTGCCGGAAATTGACGGCGTGCCTGATTCACTTGTCAACAAGCTCGTCGAGAATTTGACTCTCACGGGTAGTATCGCCGAAATCGATACGTTGATCGACGAGCTTAATAAGATGAAAGAGTTAGGCGTCAACGAGATTGCGCTGCGAATTTACGACGAACCAGCCGAAGCTATTCGTTTGATCGGCGAGCGGGTGGCCCCGGCGCTATAAGTCGCGTAGTTCTCGTTTTAGAACCTTGCCGCCGACATTGCGCGGTAAGAGATCAATAAAGGCGACATCCTTCGGCACTTTGTAGTCGGACAATTTGTCCTTGCAAAAGTCGATGACCTCTTGCTTATTGAGCTTGTTACCGGGTTGCGCGACAACAAACGCCTTGAGCCGCTCACCCCACTTCTCGTCCGGCACGCCAGTTACGGCGACATCGGCAATTGCCGGGTGCTTGAACAAAACTTCTTCTATTTCCCGCGGATAAATATTGATGCCACCGGAAATCACCATGTCTTTCTTGCGATCGATAATATAGATGTGGCCTTCCTCGTCGCGGCGCGCGAGATCCTCGACCGTAACCCAACCATCCTTGTAAGAAGCTTCGGTTTCTTCCGGGCGGTTCCAATAGCCGTTGAACAGAAACGGACTTCGCGAAAACAATTCACCGACTTCGTCAGGCGCGCATTCGTTTCCATCGCCGTCGACCAATTTCACTTCCGTCATGGGAAACGGCAACCCAACACACCGTTGTTTGCGCAGCTGATCAGGCGGGCGCAGATTCGTCACAATCCCCGCTTCAGTCGAGCCGTAGGTTTCGTGCAGCATGCCCGGACCGAAATAGTCGATGATTTGTTCTTTGGACGATTGAGGCAGGGGAGCCGCATTCGAAATTATGGTGTGCAAGCTTTCGCAGCGATTGGCTTCGAGAATTGATTGTTCTAGGGAAAAAATTCCATGGAAATGAGTCGGCACTGCAAAGTAGCCGGTGATGTTCTCCGCTTTGAGCCGTTTCAAAAACAATTCGGGTTCGAAACGATCTAGTATTTCTGCGAATCCGCCGAAAAATATCGGCGCCAGGCCGTAGACCATTCCGGCGCCATGGCACAGGGGCGCCATCGCTAAGAAACGGTCGTCCGGCGAATAACAACCATATTCGACAGCCATGGCAAACAGGGTCAAAACCCGCGAGCGATGAGGTACGAGGACGCCCTTGGGCTTGCCGGTGGTTCCCGACGTATAGGGAATAGTGAAAACGTCCCACTCATTGACGGTGACCGGCTTCAAAGGCAGAGAGACTTTGCCGAGCCAGTCATCGAGCTCGGGTCCGATGACAACCACCCGTTTTACCGTCTCGAAGCTTGAGTCTTTGATCGCTTCAGCACTTTCAGCATCAGCGAAAATAACTTTCGCCTCGGCATCGTCGCAGATGGTAACCATTTCCGCAGGTGCAAGTCGTGGATTGACGGTCGCCAAAGCAAGTCCAGCCTGTGCTGCGCCGATAACGATTTCCAAATAGTCGATGCAATTCTTTGAAATGATGGCGCCGTGATCACCGGGACCGAGGCTCAGATCGCCGGCAATGGCGTTGCTCACCCGGTCGATCCGCTCCATCAATTGTGCGTAGGTCCGCTTATTGTCCCTATGCTGAAGGGCGAGCTTGCCGGGATTTCGCTGGGTCGAGGCGCGCACGCCGTCGGCAAACGACAAGTGCTGAAACGATCGGGGCAAGTCGGGCATGGGACTGCTCTTGACTATTAGCTTGGTAATTTGAAAACGCGAATGGCGTTGTCGCGCATCATTAGCCGTTTGGGCTCTTCTCTGAGATCCAATTCATCGACTTCGCGCACGGCGCGCTCCGGATCGATAACTGGCCAATCGGTGCCGAACAAAACTTTTTCCCGGCCATAACTATTGGCGTAATGAACGAAGGACTTCGGCCAATAGCGCGGCGCATAGGCGTCGCCTGCCGTATAGATATGTTCGTGTTTCCAACACATGGCGATCATTTCATCCGTCCACGGTACGCCGATATGAATGCCAAGAAGCCGCAGCTCGGGAAAATCGCATGCTACCGGATCGAGACAAATCGGCCGGCCAACACTTCGCAGTCGACGATCGCGCTGGTAAACAAGATTTTGCCCGACCTGCATCATAATTGGAATGTCGAGTTCGCAACATTTGGCGTAGTACGGGTAGTATTTGGCATGATCCGGCGCGAGCTCAAACCAGTGAGGATAAAGATGCGCCCCCACAAAACCATACTCTTTGACCGCCATCTCTAGTTCGCGCAATCCCTGCATGCCGCGATACGGGTCGACGCCTGCAAGGCCCGAGAAGCGATCGGGATATTGCTGGCAGACTTCGTAGACGCGCTCGTAGGGTATTTCGAAAGAGCCCTTCATGCACAGATCGCCCGCGCGCACCGCGATGAGAAGCGACCGCTCGATCCCCGCCCGATCCATACGCTCCAAATAATTTTCAATCGTAACGCCGCCGCGCATGTCTTCAGGCATGCGCACTTGAACTTTGAAGTCCTCGTCAAGACCAGTTTGGCCTTTTTCGACTTCTTGCGGTGTAAACAGATTGCAGACGATGTCTATGGTGCCGGACACGGGTTTCATCCTTGTTGCCGATAAAAGAACGGCGACCCCGGGTCAGGAGGCCGCCGTGCTAAACTTGTTCAATGTTTGCTACTGTCCATCACGGTCCCATGGGCCGGTCGATTTGGAGCGGACGGGCAGGCCGGCCATGATCGGGCCTTGTGTGGCCGGGTCGTAGTTGAGCGCCGTGGCGATCACCTTGACTTGCTCCTCGATGGTGATCCAATTCACCAGATGTCCGTCGAGACGGAAGATCCAGCTTGTGCCCTTCTCTTCACCGGCCGTGAAATGGCCGTGCTTGACTTTCGCCGGGCGGAAAAAATAGGTCCCCGGATCCATACGGCCGAAGTTGTAATCCATGTTGCCGTCGATGCAGTAAGCCTCTTCGAAGACCGGATGGTGGACCAAGCGATTGTCTGACCAGCCGGGCGGGGCCCAGCATAGGATCGTGACAAAGCCCTTGGTGATATCATCCCCATTGGGCGGATCCCGATAGAGCATCTTCAGCATCAGCTCCCACTGGGTGTCGCCCTCAAAGATGTTGGGCATCCACGTCATCTTGTTGGAATCCATGATGGTGAGCTTGCCCGGCTTCTTAGAAGCGGTATTGCCCCCTTGGGAAATGACTTGGCTGCGGTGGTTGTCGGAGACTGAATAGCCCCAGTCGCCGTATTCCCGGAACAACAGCACTTCAGTGCCTTCTTGGACAAACATGTCCGGCACTCGGAAGCCCGCCGGCGCGCGCCAATAGCAGCCCTCGCGCAACACGTGATTGCCGAGCCGGACTTCACCTTTGAGGATGTACCATTCGGTATCGGCTTCATGATAGCCGCCTTCTCGGTTCCAATCGGTATCGAACCTGAGCTTGGTTGAAGCTGCCCCGTTCTCTTCGTCGTAACACAGGTTGCGCTGCGCCACCTGGCCCGATCCCTTGGGCAACTCCGCATCGTGCCAGCACATATCAGCCTGCTGGACAATCTCTACATGAGGTCTCACTGGACAGCTCCTTCAACTGTGAATGGTTATTGGGCGCCCTGAATTTTGTCGAGGAGGGCTTTGGTCCGGTTTGCCTCATCCTGAAGAGCGTCGACCGCGTCCTCAAAGGCCTCGCTTTCCGATTGCTCAATTATGCTGTCATAGAGCATCTGAAGCGCCGTAATCGCTCGTTTTGCTTCTTCGCCATTGATGCTCATTGTCACTTCGGCAGAAAGATCGTCACTCATGGCTGATGTCTTCCCTGATTTGTGGATGGTTGGCTGTAATTGTTATTCTTGCTTGGGCGCGATTTTGCCACGCAGACCGGCAAAATTGCAATCTTTGTCAGGGTAGAGGTGCACGCCTTTGCCGTTCGAACAAGATTGTCTGTGACGCCGTTCCACGGTGCGGGCCACCCAAATCCTGGGATTCCTAACTAGGATCCAATCCCGCTTACGTAGCAGTTCCCAAATTAGCACCTTTGGCTAGTGCTCGTCCGCGAGTATTCTCCACATTGCCAGCACTAAAATTGGCGGCGAACGCCGAACATCAGATATTGGAGGCCTGCAAAATTCCCGAATACACCGGCGGCAGAGCGATGGTGCAGCCTGATTTCCATCGAGTAGTTCGGATATTTGGGCAGCGCTAAAGTAATTTCCGGCGAGAAATAGTGTAAAAGCTGCGAAGGGTCGCCGCCTGACCTTCCCGACGTACGCCTTTCCGCATCGGGAATGCCCGTTGCATAATTCAAACCCGTCGAAACGGCGACCGTAGTGACAACATAGTTGTTCCAAGGGAATTTCAGCCAGCGTAAATATATTGCGCCCCAGATTTCGAACTCGTGAGCATCGCCAAAACGTTTTCCCAAGCCAATCTCCGGCTCAATGGAAATGTAGTCTCCAATTGTCAGTACTGGTCGGCCTGCGGTTGCACTTGCAAAATAGACATCCCCAAATTTCCAATCCCAAGGCGCAACAGGCTTAAAGAAGATATCATTCATTGGAGTATCGACGTTGCGTCCAAAGGAAAGCGTGAAACGGCAATCACCGTCACAGGCTTTGAACGGGTTCCGGGTCTGGATGAGGCTGCCGTCCTCAATTGTCTCGGAGACTTTTTGTGGGTTGTTAGTTTGAGACTGGGCGTGTGCTGCAGGCTTGGGCGCGGCCAACGTCAATGCCAGCGCGCCAATGATCAGTGAGCGTCGCAAGTTCCCCATCCCCGCAAATAGCATTGTGCTGTGTTGAAGCCCGACGGTAACTGATTTGCTCTCCGATTGACACTAGCGCCCATGACGCCCCATGATCCCCAATGACCAGCGGTTCAAAGTTCGCTTGTGATTGCAAATAAACTCGTCTCACGCAGCGACAAATTGTCGACTTGGAGCTTCCAGCTGGACGTCAACATTTCGGACAATTGCGGGGGGCCAAAGAGTCCAGACAAGGTTTGCGAGTGCCTGCCCGCTAAGCGGCTGACTTGTTTTCCGTTAATTCTGCTTGAGGCCAGTGTTGGCAAACGGGCGGCAATCGCGCTAAACAAGGACGCCTCTACGGGAGGGATGCCCATGCGACGCCTCGTCTTCGGGTTTGCATTGTTGATCGCGGGATTTCTGGTCTTAGGTGATGCCCAAGCCCTCGTGCTTTCCCCGGATTCTGACTATTCGATTTCGATTTATGAAGTCCTGTTGGTCTTGCACGTTCTGTTGTTCGTGTTTTGGCTGGGCCCCGACATTGGTGTTTACGCCTGGAGCATGATTGCATCGAGCACGGCGGTGACACCGAACATGCGAGTTACCGCGGGTAAGATGATGCACATCATCGAATTCATGCCGAAAGTTTGTATCGCCCTCATGCTGACTGTCGGCGGAATTCTGACCGAGAATGTGGGGCTTGCTCATGCGTCTTGGCAGTGGATCGCGATCCTCTCATTGGGTCCTGTCTGGTTGCTCATTGTCGTTGTCGCTTATTTTCGCGAAGGCACAGCCTTCGGCGAGACCGTGAGCAAAGCCGACCTCCTTTTGCGCTGGGTTGTTGTCGTCAGCGTCATCGCATCGACCACCTATTCAATTATGACCGGCCGGCTTGATCCGGCGCCGTGGGTCGCCGGCAAACTTTATCTATTTGCCGCGATCGTCTTTCTTGGTTTGATGATGCGCAGGCATCTGGAACCGTTCTTAGCGAGCCTGAAAAGACTGGAGACCGAGGAACCCAACGATGAAATCAATGGCGCCATAAGCGCGAGCATGGGACGGGCGCGTCTTTTCATGTTTGGTATTTGGGCCTGTCTGCTAGTGGCGGCTTGGATGGGAGTCTCACAACCGGGATCAAGCGATTCGGCAGCTCCAGTCACGGGCGCACTCACAGTCAACAATCCAGCACAGGAGGGCTGAGCTATGGAAATGACCGCCTCATTCCTGTTTTGGAAATACTTGCATGTCATCATGTTTGTCGGCTGGGTCGGCGCCGACATGGGTGTCTTCCTATCGGCGAAGAAGTCGACGGATTCGTCCCTGCCTTTTGAGACACGCATGTTGCTTTTGCACATGGCACTGCGCATCGAACTCATTCCGCGTACCATGTGGAAGGCCGCACTGCCGCTTGGGGTCATGCTGTCAAAAGAAATGGGTCTGCTCGACATTAGCAGCACCGGCGTCGCGATCGTCTGGGTGTTCACGATCATATGGTGGGCGATCAGCATGACCGGCGCGATTTACTACGATAAGCCCTGGGGCCAGAAGGTGGCTCACTATGGCAACCTCCTCATAGCGGCTGTCGGAATTGGTTTGATCGTGATCGCCATCATGTCGCGCATGGGGAACGGTCCGTTTGATCCGAATGCGACATGGCTCCTGTGGAAGGTCGGTCTTTACGGTGTTATCAATCTCACCTGTATCGGGATCGTCGTTGCCTTTGATCCGATGGCGAAATCGTTCATGCGGCTCGCCGTGGAAGGCTCAACGCCGGAGATCGAGGGTCTCGTTAAGCGGACATTCAACATCTCCATCTTCCCTATTTGGACGACCTATTTCCTAGTGGCATTCGTGGCCTTTATTGCGACGACCAAGTTCATTTAGACGAATCCTTAGGTAGTGTTGCAGCTAGAGCGGATCGGCTCGCAGCCATCCGAAGGGCAGACGCTGCGCCCCATCGCGTTGGAGCCAAAGGCCGTGAAATGGATTATTCTTTTGGATTGGTGATTATGGGCGCCGCGGCGCCTCTTCGCGAAAGGTAAGGCACAATGGTTTTGCAATATAGCGCCGTAGGCATTCAAAATATTTCCCACATGGCACTGACGCGCGACGACTATTGGCAAGATCTCGAGCGCTTAGCGACGAGCATGCAATACGCCGTTTGGAATTGCAGTCTCGATTTGCCGGTGAAATTGATTGCAGTCTCGGAAGGGGGGATCGGCGGCTGGTGTCTCGGTGGTGGCGAAGACCACATCCGAATTGCGCGTGAAGTCGCGCCAGAAATTCCAGGAAAAGAAACGGAATTCCTCGGAGACCTTTGCAAGCAACTCGACATTTACTTGATTGCTCAAATGGTGGCGAAGGACCCAGAGCTGATGGAAGATCGGGTCTTCAACATCGCTTTTATTATCGATCCCAACGGCGAAGTTATTCACAAGCATTACAAGACGGCGTTTTATCAGCGTGAAACAAATACCGCGCCGAGCGATATTTGGGATGTCTATCGCGAGCGCTACGACGACGATCCCATCAAAATCTTCGAAGCCCTGTATCCCGTCGCAAAGACTGAGATCGGTAATATCGGCACGATCATTTGTGCCGAAGGCAGTTACCCGGAAGCAGCCCGTGGCCTTGCGCTCAACGGGGCCGAAATTATTTGGCGCACGCAATATCCCGAGCCTTGGATGGGCAATAATATTGCCGAGATTCAAAACCGCTCCCACGCGGTTTTCAACACCGCTTATGTACTTGCTCCCAATATCGGCGGCATCTATATGCCAGGCGGGGAGCAACATTTGATGAGCTGTGGCAAAAGCCAGATTATCGACTATCGCGGCAATATCATTTCCGAATATCTCGCGAGTGGGGAATCCCTCGTCAGCGCCATTTTCGACATTGACGGCTTGCGCGACTTTCGCGTGCGCGGCCAATGGCAAAACCTGGCCAAGGACATGCGCGTCGAAGAATACAAAGTTATTTACGACGCCATGATGGCCAAGGGCGGGATTTATCCGCGCAATCTGTGCATGGAAGATCCGCCGTTCACGGAACAAGATCAGGTGGAGTTAGTCAAACACCAAATCAATAAGATGGTGGACTGGGGCGTCTATACGCCGCCGCCGGGCTGGGAGCCCAATCAAATCAAGCCCGAAGTTTTGGAACGCGTCTACAAAGCGAAAAACCGGGACTAATAAGCGCTACAATTTGCTTTTGGTGTAGGCGCCGCTTTTGTAAAGCGCATCTAACGATTCCTGAAACAGCTCTTCGGCAATCTTATCGTCGACATTCGGCTTGTTCTTCGGCCAAAGACTTTGGTCGTAGAGCTTTTGATAAAGCTCGGTCTTGATGTAGGGAATCCAATTTTGTATGCGCGCGGTTTCACGATAGTAGCGCAGGGCCTCGATGTTTACTTCGGCCGAGACGTACGAATCGCCCATGATGCTGTTTTGCGCCAGGATCGCACCTTTGTAGTCGTAGATTGCCGAGCGCCCACCCAGCGTGCCGTCGATGGTGGTCGGCGGCGCGCCGTCTGGCCCAGGCATAATGAGTGACCCACCGTTGGGCGCGATCATGTAACAGGTGTTGTCCATGGCGCGCGCCCGATTTTGCACTTCGAAGATCTCCCGCGAAACCCAGGGCTCGGGCAAGGCGCCGCGGTAAAGAATTTCCGCCCCACCGAGTGCGAACGCGCGATAGGTTTCGGGAAACGCACCTTCAACGCCGACCGTTCCCGCGATATTGCCGATCTCGGTTTTGGCGACCGGAAAAAATGCGTCGAGACCGTCGCCGTGCTTGTCGACCCATTGATCATAGACATCATGCGGCGTCGTCGAATGCTCGACGAACAACACAATGTTTTTTTGAAATTGATAAATGATTTCGCCGTCGGGATTGATAATAAAAACCGTGTTGAAAAACTGATCGGGAAAGTCCGGCTGCTTCGTCTTGAGCTGAGCGATTAGATGAATGCCGTGCTGCTTGGCTTTTTGGCTAAGCATCTCGGTCTCCCAACCCGGGATTTCTGCCGCCATAGTTTCGGCATAGTGCGCGGGCGTCATGTGCAAGATTTCATCGGCAAAACCCTGAATAACACCTTCGCTTAGGGCGACGAGTTTGACAGGCAGCTCCATGGAACACATGTGCATGACCAAATCGATCATGCCGCAAATGTGGTCGAGATTTTTCTTCGTCTCATCGCGGGTCGTGACGTGACGCACGGTGGTTTGCAGACCGACGGCCATATACGGCTTAATCATGTCGCTGATCCTGATTTAAAGAGATGCACAACTGCCTTCGGCGTTTATGTATCGAGATAGTCGTCTAAATTGATTTCTTCATACCCTGGAATACGCGGCCGCACGAGCTTGTCGACATCGTCCAAATCCATCGTGGCATCGATGCCAATGCGAACCGACGTGCCGTCTTCTTTTTGCGCCCGATCGAGTTCCCAACTGACATAGCCGGGGAAGGTCATGATCTTCGATGGATCGGCAACGCGAGTCCAAACCGCATACTCAACGTCTGCATAACTCTGGATATCAATGTCCTGATCGACGATGACAATGCGTTTGATGACTCGGTTCATGGGAAAGATGCCGCCCGCTGATTCATAAGTCGCCTTAATGATCTCCATCGGTTCGGCGTCGGATTTTTTATCGATCTGAATGAACAGTTGGAACATGGGTCCCGTCCAGCGCGGATCGATAAGCAATCTGGTGTCTACAATATTTGAGAATTTGGCTTTGATTTCGTCCGTGGCAATTTTGGCCATGGAGTAAATGGAGATCGTCCCGATCGTGACTTGCTCCTCGTTGGGTCCTGCCAGGATCGAATAGAACAACGGATCTTTTCGATGGGTGATGGCCGTCACTTGCAGAATGGGATCCGTTTCCGGACCGTAGAGCCCCGGATATTCTCCCAACGTTTGCCAAACGGTTTCTTTGAAATCAATTTTGCCTTCGATGACGATCTCTGCATTTGCCGGCACGAGCAGATCATTGGTTTCACATTTGACGAGTTCGATTGGCGCCCCATTGAGACCACCGGCGACAGCCAACTCAGTCATGCCCGGCGGCGGCTTTGAAACCGCGGCGGCGATCACAGCCGGTTCGACACCAAGGACGATCGCCATTGAAAGCTCTTTGCCACTTTCTTCGCTTGCTTTGTAAATCCTGCGCAAGTCGCTAAACGTGCTGGCATTCATGCTCAGCCTGTCCTTACCCATGACGAGCCCGCGATACACGCCTACGTTGAGCTCACCGGTCTCCGGGTTGTTGGTCACCCCAACGGCTGCGGTAATAAATGCACCGGTGTCGAGCTCGAAAAAAGTCGGGATCGGCATCTCGGAGAGATCGATATCGCTGCCGGTCTTGATCACTTCTTTGACAGGGCTGGTTGCAACCGGTTCCGGCGGCACCGGGTTTGCGATGGCCTTGCCGAACATAGCCGCGCCGACGGCATGGCTGAACTCGTCCGGCTCCGATGCGCCAAGTGCTCGGCCGAGGCGTTGCTCGCCAAGATAGATGCCCCCCACAAGAGGCATCTTCGCTCCTTTGACATTGTCAAAACGGAAGGCTTTTCCGGCTTCCTCGAGCTTCGCCATGAGGGCCGGCAGTTCGAATTTCGGATCAACCTGCTTGCTGATGCGAACGAGCTCGCCACTCTGTTCTAAGGCATTTACAAAGGATCTGAAGTCGTGCACGTGATGTGCCCCTTTCTCAAAATCGCCGTTGAATTGCTGAAGCCAAAGACCACAAATAATATATGGTCAATCTATCACGGCTGCCCACGAAAACTAAAACCAGCTCAAGAGATTGGTATCAAGTGACCTGGCTTGATGCAAAGCTCGCGGAGACGTCTTCGTGCCAATTGCTTGGGTATCCACCTGCCGGGTGAATACCGGCGAATTCCTCGGGCGTGCCAATTGTCGCCGCTCATTTGATCGATATAATGAGCGGTTCGGGGCCGCAATACGCCGCTTCACTGGGAGGTCACACCATGACGGCAATGGACGTTTCTCGTCGCAGCTTTTTGGGTGGTGCGACCGCGTTTGCAACTAGCGCGTTAGCGCTGAGATATGGCTCCGTGACGGCGTGGGCGCAAGAAGAAGCTGTGCCTGATTACAAAAACTTTGAAGACTTGATGCGTCAGAAGTGGACTTGGGACAAAGTCGCCCATAGCACCCATGGCGCCAACTGTACCGGCCATTGCGCGTTTAATGTTTTCGTCAAAGACGGCATTGCCTGGCGCGAGGAACAACAAGCCGAATACGAACGAAGCGGCGAGGACACACCTGACTATGGCCCGCGCGGCTGCCAAAAGGGATTGCGCCACGCCAAATACATGTATGGGCCACAGCGTGTGCTTTATCCGATGAAGCGGGTCGGCGAACGCGGCGACGGCAAATGGGAGCGCATTAGTTGGGAACAGGCGACGAATGAAATCGCCGATAAGTTCATTGACTACATGGTCGAATTTGGCCCCGACTCGATTTCCTACGATCTTGGCACGGCTATGATCATGAAGCGCGCGCCACTTGCGGGGGTGTCGCGTTTCTCCGCCATCACGGGCATTCAACTGCCGGAGCTTTTCGCCGGCGTCGGCGATCAGCCGACGGGTACCTACATGACAACCGGTGTTGAAATTCTCGGCGACACCATGGCCGCAGTTTACAAATCACGCGCCTGTCTCATTTGGTACTGCAACCCCGCCGTCACGCGTATTCCCGACGCTCATTTCTTCTGGGAAGCCAGATACAACGGCACGAAAGTGACGGCCATTTCGCCGGAGTTTACGCCGACGGCGATGCACGCCAATCATTGGCTCAACCCGAAGCCGGGAACCGATGCAGCCTTAGCCTTGTCGATGGTAGAAACCATCATCGCTGACGGCAATCACGATGTTGATTACATCCGTACACATACGGATCTGCCGTTCCTCGTGCGCACGGACAACAACTTATTCCTGCGTGGCAGCGATATGGCGTCACCGCCCGAAGGCGACAAGCCAGAGAACGCGTTCTACTTATGGGATGAAGCGACGGGCGCTTTGGCTCAAGCGCCTGCAACGGGACGCGAGACCGTAAAGGGTTCCGAACACGCCTTGCCATTCAACGCCCCCGTTGATGGAGCATTGGAACTTGGCGCTCTAGTGCCATCGCTTGAAGGGACATGGACCGTTGAGACCAAGGACGGTCCCGTTGAAGTCACCACCGTATTTTCCAAATTGAAGGCCCACTTGGAAGGCTATACGCCGGAAGCGACGTCGAGCATTACGGGAGTCAATCCTGAAGTCGTGCGCACGGTCGCGCGAGAATTTGCCGCTGCAAAACCGGCCATGATTTTTTCCGGCTATGCTTCATGTAAATGGCTCAACACCGACATGCTGCAGCGGTCTTTCCTTCTCCTGTTATCGATCACGGGCAATCTCGGCATGGAAGGCGGCGGTTTCCAGATTACCAACGTGGCCAAGATGGACGGCATCTTTGCCTACGCTTGGAAAGACGTTTGGGATCCGACACTACCGCCGCCGACGCGCTTTGCCGGCGCTGCCAATTGGGATTATCAACACGCTGACCTGGCGAAGCTCAACGCTGAAGTCTACGGTCAAGAATTGGCAGACGAAGTCGACGAGCACTATCAACAGGCCATCCAAAACGGTTGGATTCCCGATTACAAACAAAAGCCATGGAAGATGGCGTTTTACGCCGGTTGCAACGCGGCCAATTGGCGTTCGTCAGGAAAAAGATGGCGCGAAACCGGATTTGCCGCGCTCGAAACTATAGTTGCCGCAACGACGGACATGAACATAACGGCGCTGCACTCAGATTATATCTTGCCGATTGCACATCATTATGAGCGCCAAGACATGATTTACGAAGGCCGGCAGCCCTACGTGCAGGTTATCGATGCGGCCGTTCCGGCATTGGGCGAATCCGTCGACGACTGGACTATGCTCAAGCGCATTTGTGAAGCGATCAGCCGCCGCGCGACGGAGCGCAATATTGAGCCGATCAATTACGAGCATTTCATCTCGACCACCCGTGACCTTAAGCAGTGTGCAGATCTCTTTACCCATCAAGGGACGCTCAATACGGTGAAAGATCTGCTTCAGTTCTTGATCAACACGTCATCAGGCATTCCAAAAATATCTTTTGACGAATTGGCCGCCAAAGGTATTGCCCGTGTCGATAATTCAGAAAATGTCATGTTTGGCGAGAAGTCACCTTACGATGCGCGGCTCAAAGGCAATTACGAAAAGAAACATAAGTACAATACATTGACCGGCCGTCAACAGTACTACTTCGACCACGAATGGTTCGTAAAATTCGACGAAACATTGCCGAAACACATCGAGCCGTTGCGAATGGAAGAATATCCCTTGCAATTAATGATGGGCCATGCGCGCCACGGCATTCATAGCCAATGGCGCGACGATTCTTTTCTACTGAGTTTGCAGAGGGGCGAGCCCGACATCATGATCAGCGTGCCTGACGCGGAAGCGCGCGGAGTTAAAGACGGCGATATGGTTCGCGTTTTCAACACGATGGGTGAGTTTATCGTTCAAGCACATGTCTCGTCTGCCATACAGCCCAGCATGATGTTCATGTATCATGGTTGGGATCCCATGATGTTTAAGGGCCAGCAGAATTTCGGCGCGGTGATTTCAACGGCCGGATTGTTTAAGCCGACATCGCTCGTCGGCAATTACGGTCACCTGAAATTCGAGTCCTTCTTCTGGTCGCCGAACGCGACGTTCAAAGATTTCACCTGCGACTTCGAAAAATATGTTGAGGAGCCTGACGACCAGGCGCTGTAACGGCAAATAAAACGCGCGAGCGCGAACAGTTTAGAAAGTGGAGGAGCACCTATGGCACGACAGATCGCCATGGTTATCGATTTGAATAAATGCATTGGCTGTCAGGCCTGTACGGCGGCGTGTAAGTCGCTGTGGTCTGACGAAGAAGGCCAAGAATATATGCTTTGGAACAATGTCGAGACCAAGCCGGGCCGGGGGTATCCCAAGAACTGGGAAGCCAAAGGCGGCGGCTGGAAGAACGACAGGGTGCGCTATGGCCGCACCCCGCGCAAGGAAGACCACGGCGAGGAGCGCCCGCTCAATCATACGTCCGTTTATTTTGAAGGAACCGAAGACCGGCTGCAATTGTCGGAACCTATGGAATACGGCGCCAACTGGGACGAGGACACGAGCTCGGGCACCTATCCCAACAATTATCACTTCTACCTCCCAAGACTGTGCAATCACTGCACCAAGCCGTCGTGCCTGGAAGCTTGCCCCGTTCAGGCGATCTACAAGCGCGAAGAAGACGGCATTGTGCTCGTTGACCAGGAAAAGTGCCGAGGCAACCGCCAATGCAACCGGGCGTGCCCGTATGGCAAAGTCTATTTCAACTATGTCACCCGCAAGTCCGAGAAATGCATCTTCTGCTTCCCCCGCGTGGAACAAGGCGTCGCGCCGGCCTGTGCCCGGCAATGCCCGGGGCGGCTTCGGTTCGTGGGCTATCTTGACGATGTCGGTGGTCCCATCGACAAGCTGGTGAACGAATGGAAAGTGGCCCTGCCGCTCCATCCCGAATACGGCACCGAGCCCAATGTCTTCTATGTCCCGCCGATCTTGCCGGACGCCTTTGACGAAAACGGTAATTTCAGCACCGATCCCAGAGTCCCGATTGCCTACATCAGAGAACTCTTTGGCGATGCTGCCGATGTCGCGCTTCAAACCATCCAAACTGAAATGGAAAAGCGCCAGCAAGGCGAACCTTCGGAGCTAATGGATCTTCTCATCGCCAAGGATTGGAAATCCCTCTTCGCCATTCCCGAAGTTGAAGGCAATCCCTATGAGGATATCTAGTCCGCTGCTTCACCGTCGCCTTCGGTATCGAGGCGGCAGAGCGTATAGAACCAGCCTAGATTAAGCCCGAACCGCTCGGCTTCATCGACCGCATAACCGTACGCAATGGGCACGTGTTCGCCGCGCTCGTGCACGCGGAATATCGGGTAGGTATGATCCGGCGGCGACGTAAACGCGCGCGAATGGATGATCAGTGAAAGCTCTCGGCCATCGGGATAGTCGATGTCCGCTTCACCGCCTTGGTCATGTAGTCTTACGGTTGTCAGCAATTCTGTTTTAGTCATGTCGCCGTCCAAGTTGTAATTGACGGCGCAGTTAAACCAGCGTGCTTTGGTGAGTTCGAAAAATGCGTAATCCGAGCCCGACGCCAATTCCCAAACAACTTCGCCGTTTTCCAAACTGCGCCTTTGGTCACGAAACCAATAATGCTTGGGGCCGATCACAATTTGATACTCGAACCACGAGTCTTCGACGTCGCATGACTCGCGCGTCATGGACCCGCGAAACTGTCCCCCCTCGAACTTGATGATGACATCGCATTGATCCCGAAATCCAAACAGTTCGTCGATATCGACAGATGTCAGTTTTGACAGGTCGGCGCGAATTTCGTTTTGTTGTTTTTCATCGGAGATTGAGTAAAGCTTGCCTCTCAAGTCATGGGACTCAAGGTCTTTCGTGATGGACATGATCCGGACGCGATAGAGCTCGTCCGGATCATTGTTCTTGTACTCTTCGATATAGAGAACGTTTTCGCCCAGGGCTGGAAGATGGACCCGCTCATAGCGGGCATGGAGGCGAAATATGGGCTCATAAACCGGTTTGGCGAGCCCGCCTCCGGATTGGCGCACGATCTGTTCGTTGTTGTCGTAATGGCCCGGCCACCAAGACATCAGCAAAGCAAGTTGGGCATCAAGGTCCGCCTCGCCTTGGGCTGACGCAGGTGCTGCCCAAAGTAAAATGCTCGCTAGTATCACAGTGCAAATACGCACGGGCTTCTCCTTCATCTCAAAGAACAGGAGCGTAGCCCAGCTGGCGCCGTCAGGTCGAGATTTCGTCGAGATCCACGCCCGACTTGAAATTTTCGACATTGAGGATGGCGATACCGCAAATTAGCAAAGACGGCACGGCTGCATACGTAAAGGCCCACTGCCAACCGACCTGATCGGCTGCCCATGCCACGACCAACGGATAGATGGCGCTGCCCAAGCTGAAGGCAAACGTACCTGCAAAACCAGCGCCCGTCGCCCGAATCCGCGTAGGATAAATCTCCACAACGAAAGTCATAATGACCGCCGCGGCGCCAAAGAAGAAGGTCGCCATCAAAGCGAACCAAATAATATCGGTCGTGGTGTTGGGAGATGCCCACAGCAATCCGAGCAGCGCACCCGCGCCCAACCAGGTCCAAATAACAATGATATTGCGCCGGGTCGTATAGAATTCGCCAAGCAATGCCGCAGCTATGTAACCTACGATGCCTATAAGGTAGGAAATGCCAATGATGAGTGCGGCGTCTTCGTTGGAGAAGCCTCGATCTTGCACGAAATAGGCCTGCATATAAAACGCGGTTCCCGCATACGATCCTCCCCACATGACAAAGGCAATGAAGCAAAGAATGGTTCGACGTCGAAGGACAGGTGAAAATAACTCGGCAAACTTATCCAGAAATTTGTCGCTGCTGCCTGTCTCCTGGTCCTGCTTTTTTTGAGCTTCGTAGCGCGCGCTTTCGGGCAGGCGCCGCACCAACAGAAAAGCGATCGGAATAACAACCAAAGCCGGCAAAAATAAAAATCGCCAACCGTAACTCTCGATCAAGAAATACGAGATGCCGGACGCGAAAAACCATCCAAGTGGAAAACCGGTTTGCAAGAGGCCGACCATAAGTCCTCGATAGCGAGGCGGCGCTGCTTCTGCAACATAGGCATTTGTGATTGGAGCAAGTGCATTACTGAATGCATAGGCAAACATTCTCAGTATAGTGAGCATCGCAATGCCGGTCGCGAAGTAGTGCAGACCTACAAAGAGAGCGGATACGGCAAGGGATACGAGAAACGTGATTCTCCGCCCGTATTTATCGGCAAAAATTCCAACGATAACGACCACGACCGCCGTGAATGCAAATGAAATGGCGAGTAGCAGGCCGATGCTCGTCATCGGCGCATTGAATTCGACAACAATTCCCGGAATAGCGAACCCAAACAGAGACTGATCCATATTGGTCAGACTCCATCCCAGCAAGCAAACCAGGAAAACCGACAAGCAGTAGCCGCGAATTTCCGTCCACATCTGAGAAATCTGCGACATATTCAGGCGCCTTTCAGAATTTTCCAATTGGACAAAGCCGAAAATCTTCTAACGGATCGAATTCGTCCTTGAACGAATTTACTTTCATATTCAGCTGCTTGGCAGGCGTCAAGGTGAGGTTAACATGCGCCCGCAGTGTGCCCTCTGGGGCTGCACAGGGATAACTTCCGGACTAATGCGATTGAGAAACGCCTTTATGCGCTCTTTGGCGCCACGACGCTGGTCAAAGTGTCCCAAGTTGCATCGCAGCCGAGGAGCACATAGGTCCCGTGTGCGCCTCCTTCAAAAGCTTTGATGTCATCTTCAAGCACTTGGAACATGCGACGCATGTCGTCTTTGTTCTGGCACCAAAAGAACAAGACTTTGAAGGTCGCGGTGCCATCCAAGAGTGTGTAAAGCCCTGCCGCGGTATCGGGATCTTCTGCGTCGGCACATTCGAGTGCCAATTCGATATTGCAGAGTTGCTTGCGCTCCCCGCCCTCATGGAATTTGAGCCAAGCGGCGTCATGACTTTGTCTAGTCTGATGCAACGTAGAGTCGAGTTGACCAATATCGGCGTCAGGCGAGCATGTCGCGTATCCTTGTGTCTGGCCAAAACTGCATAGTGCGGTTTTCAGTTGTCGCTGCCATTCGTGCCAGTCGGTAGTGCCGCTGTCTTGCAGGCTGGCAACGATATCGTTCAGTTCGTCAACCACGTCGTCAAGACTGACTTTGGGCGTCGTACTCATCACTCTTTTCCTTGTTTAATCGCTTGAATAATGGCATCGGTGACATCGCGCGTTTGCGCCGTGCCGCCTAGATCGGGCGTCTTGGCCGCGCCTTGCTCCAGGACCGCATCAATGGCTGACAGAATGTCCCGGGCTGCGCCTTGTTCGCCTAAATGGTCCAGCATCATGGCTCCAGCCCAAATCTGACCGATGGGGTTTGCAATATTTTTTCCCGCGATGTCGGGCGCCGAACCGTGCACGGGCTCAAACAACGATGGAAACTCTTTTTCCAGATTGATGTTAGCGGACGCCGCAAGTCCGATGCTTCCCGCAATGGCCGGTCCCAAGTCGGATAAGATGTCGCCGAACAAATTGCTGCCAACGACGACGTCGAACCAATCCGGATTGCGCACGAAATGTGCGGTCAGAATGTCGATGTGATATTGGTCCGCTGCAATCTCAGGGAAGTCCTTTGAGATCTCACTAAAGCGTTCATCCCAGTAGGGCATCGTATGCATGATGCCATTTGACTTGGTCGCGGATGTCACGTGGCGCTTGGGCCGTTTGGACGCCAATTCGAACGCATAGCGCATAACGCGATCGACACCGCGCCTTGTAAATACAGCTTCCTGCACTGCCATTTCCTGATCTGTGCCTTCAAACAACCGGCCGCCAATATTCGAGTATTCGCCTTCGTTGTTTTCCCGAACGATGACGAAGTCAATGTCACCCGGTGCTCGATCGCGCAACGGCGATACGACTCCCGGCAAAAGCCGCACGGGCCGCAGATTGATGTATTGCTGGAACTCTCGTCGAATGGGAATCAGACCGCCCCAAAGCGAAATATGGTCGGGCACCGTCGGCCAGCCGATGGCGCCCAGATAGACGGCATCGAAGGCGCAGAGTTGGTCGCTCCAATCATCCGGCATCATGACGCCATGTGCGGCGTAAAAGTCACAATTCCAGGGAAACGAGTGAAAGTCCAAGCCAAATCCATGAGCTAGGGCGGCGGCTTCCAGGACTCGCACGCCTTCGGGGGTCACTTCTTTCCCGATTCCGTCGCCTGGAATGACGGCGATCCTATAAGACTTTTGTGTCGACATGGGTGCACGCACGTGGTGAAGCCTGCGAGAGACTAGTCACACGATCGCCCAAGGTCGATCCTATTTTTGTTGGGTAATTAGCTCAAGTTGGCGGCGAGTTTTATCGCCTCGCGAAAGCGATCGGGCAGCGGTAATTTTAACGCGCGCTTGGCGCGAACGAATTTGTATGACTTATGCTCATCGCTCAGAGATACACTATCAGCTCCAGGCTTTTCGGCGAGGCTGCACAAATAGGTCACCAACATGGAATCGTCGCGTTTGCGCTTGCTGCGCAGTCTTGTTCCTAAAAGTTGTTCGGGATTGACCTTAAGATTCGTTTCTTCAAGGACTTCGCGTCTCAAACCGTCGAGCACGTCTTCATCGGAATCGATCTTACCGCCGGGCAGGTCCCAGGTGCCGTCAGAGGACTTAAGTAGTAATACTTTTTCACCATCGAAAATAACGGCTTTAGCCGAGACCTGAAGGCTGCCATCAACAACCGGCACCGCTTGTGTATTTAGTTTGAGCAAGACAGGCTCCCAGCGAAAAGATCGAATCAGTTCGATCCACACTCGGGAAATTGTCCAAGAACATTGTTAGCGAATACTTAACTAAAGAGCGCTGGCTGTGAAAGCCGAAGCTTTCCGCTGTTCGTGCTACTTTTCGCCGACCAAGACAGGCAACCGAACTTGGCTTGTTTGATAATTCGTGACCGTCGGCGGCTTGAAATGATCGGCAAGATCGAGCCGGGCCTTGTCTTTGGCAAATCCCGCCTTGATGGCTTCCGCAACGACGTCCATGTCGCGATACGTGCCGGCGAATTCCTCGTTCACATTGTATATTTCCCATGCCACCAAGAATTGCGTGAGCACGGGCATGCCTTCGAAGCGCGGAATGTCTTGATGCAACATGACGCCGCCCGGTTTTAAAAGTCTCAAGCACTCTTTAAAAATGTCGTGGACTGCACGCGTCGATGTTTCGTGCATGAACAAGTGAGAAACGATGAGGTCAAAACTCTCATCGTCAAAGTTTGTTCGCTCGGCGTTTTGCTGGCTGAAATGTACCTTGAGGCCCATGCCCTCGGCGCGCGCGTGCGCATAGCGCAAGAGTGACTCGCCCACATCAATGCCATGAACTTCGGCGTCCGGATAATTTTCGGCGTAAGTCACAACAGAGTTGCCTGCGGAGCAACCGAGCTCGAGAATGCGCTGTGGCGTCTTGTCCGGATACGTTTTTTGATAGTGTTTAATGACCGTGCGGCCCAAATAGTCGATCTGGGGCCCCCACTGGCCCATGGTGTAGAGGTAAATGGCGCGGTCATAGAGCGCACCGGCAGAGACGTCGCTTTCGCCGATGCTCGCGTGATAGCCCCCGGGCTGTAGGTGAATGTCCTTTGAAGCTAAATAAGCGGGCACTTCAAAATTCGGATCTAATGTCAGCGTGCCGCCGCTCTTGCCGTCAATTCTCTGCGCCGTTTCCATCAGATCGGGGAGTTCGCGCTCAAGGCTATCCACGACGCTATCCCACATCATTTCCTGACAATTGCGCTGCATCGCACTGTAGAATTGGTAGTAGGGATTGCGCGTCATGACTTTGCGCATGTCTTCGCGCGACTGCGGTTCGCTACCATGTTCTTTCAGATAGCTCGGTTTGACGCCTATTTCATAAGACGTTGCGTTGCCCGAAGCGACCTTACGCGCCAGGTATTCTCTAAAGTTCACAACGAAGTCTTGTCGCAGATTTTCGTCGTGGGTACGCGCCACCAGCATGTCGTGGTCGGGTTGTCTGATCATGGCTTTCATCCTTAGTTCACAAAGTGTGTGTCGCCAGAGGACTTCATGTCAACGTCACGGACAGTCATATATCACGAGCCGGTTAGCTTTTGGGGGAAGCGGAATTTCAGGCTCTCTTCCGGGCGATCATTCGAATGCCCGGTTTAAAATTCCACATAAAACGGAAGTCATGAAAGCCATGCTGTTCGAACAAGCTTCGTAGGCCCTTTTTTGTGAAATAGGTGAGATGGCGCGGAGGATGGACTTGTGGCCAAGAGACGAAATCACGGGGAATTCTGAAATGGCCGGCATCGGGCGTCGTCAAGTAAAGGACGCCATCAGGCACGGTGAGGCGGCCTATCGCTGCTGCAAATTCACTATAATTCGGAATATGTTCGATTACCTCGCTGGAATAGACCATGTCGAACGTTTGCCCTTTGGCGGCGAAATCGGGCGCGGTTTCCGTGCTGAAGGCGGCGTCCCCGAATTCGCGTTGGGCTGAGGCGATGGCGCTGGCATCCAGATCTATGCCGTGGGCGGATAGATTCAGGGCCTGCGCCGCAGCAACGGCAAATCCCTGGTTGCATCCCACGTCGAGAAAGCGATTTCCCTTCGTAATGCGTTTCAGTCTTTTGATGCGTCGCCGCGCCCGCTTAATCTTCTTGTCCCGTTTTGTCGCATACGTCGTATTCGTGCGGTACTGCTGATAGAACGCAGACAGCTCGGCATCACTGGGGATCGGGCTGGTCACAATTGTGCCGCACGATGTGCATCGTGTGAATTCCCAGCCTTCTTTTGAGCCGACCGCTTTGCTCTTGCGACCTTGGCAGCATTGGCAAATCATTTGTGATGCCTTCTGTCACTTGCAGCGCAAGGGGGTTTGCTGCGGCGTCGTCAGGCACCATAGCTGATACGCTGATCGCCCTAGGTATATTATGGGAAGTGAACCAGATCTAGTTCGGACCGCGCTCGCCTTAGGGGCAAAATGCAGGAATGCGGACCAATTCTGGCGTCGTATTAGACGCCCGTCAGCTCACTGGTTGCATGTGCCTCGCCCGCAGAATATCGGCACGCCACGTCACGCCTGTGTGCTTGCGAAGAAACTCTATGCCTCTGAATGGCGAAATCTAAATCGGGTCGGCATTACAGTTGGCGTTGCAACAAAAAAGGGCGGCGCTCATTCTTCGTCGGTATTTTTCATAGTCGGCAAAAGAGGCTGACCCACAGCTTTCTTAGAGGCAATCTCATCGACGGTTCGGTCAATGGATACAAATCGTTCTGCGGTTAAGGGATGGCTGAACCCATTGTCGATTCTATTCGGATTAACAGTTGCCATACGACGCCAGAACTCGGCAAACTCATCTGTCATGGCGTAACCGGCACGCTCCAAATAATAGAGTGCAACATAATCTGCTTCTTGCTCGAACTCGACTGAATAAGATTGGCCACCCGCCTGCGTTCCGGCACGCGTAAAAGCTCCGCCAGTGTTTACGCCGCCCGCTGCCGCTAAGACGTCTAGCAGGATGCCACCTATAGCTCCGGCGGTCGCGTTGGCACGTTTTGCGTCAATATGGTCCATCGCGTTGTGTCCAAGTTCATGGGCAACGACCAGTGCCAATTCGTTATCGCTTTCTGTAAAGCGCATCATCCCCTCGAAAATGACAATTCTATTTCCGTCGGCAAATGCGTTGATTGTGTCGCCATTGGACCATTCAACATCATAGGCACAACGTAAGACTGTCGGTACGCGGATGTTCATTGTCTGACCATCCCGATAAACTTGCAAATCGACCGAACTGCTTTGATTTGCTCCGTCCATCAATTCAGCGAAGTGCTCTAGCGCCTTTCTGCCGGTAGGCACGGCTTCACCATTCACGGCTTTGATAACGTCGCGTGGCAGCAAGCCCGCTTCTTCAGCTGGCATTCCCTGCGTCACATAAATAACGCTAGGTTCCGCACCTAATCCGTACTTCTGCTGCATAACGTCGCCGAACTCATCGTCGTATGTATCCGCATCGGCCACGTTTATCCCGATACCTCGCGCAACGTCTTCGCCGCACAAATCCGCATTGGCGATAAATATGCGAGATGCAATTGCATCTAAACGCGATTGTTGCTCCACCCAGCGTTCAACAACATATTCACGTTGCCTTACGCGTTCAGCGTCAATTGCCGCACTATCGCCCACCGGAGGCGCAGTGGTCGGTGTGGCGCAACTCGAAAATGCTATGAAGAGAATACTTGGCAATCCCCATCGTCTTACCCAACCCATAGTTCACCCCCCGTTATGTAGAAAACCTCCAGTGTCTACAACCTTTAATACTAGCAGGACTCCCTATGCAATTAAACGGATGGATGCTGATGAGGTTCGTCGTGACCGTTGTTCGGTCCGTCGCTCTAAGCGACTGAATTGATAGTTTGAAATTCGTGCTTTGAGGTGCAGCCTTCTGGGTGCGTCCTAGTTAAGGCGGCCGCGGCCAAACAAACTTGTATCATGTTCGAGATGTTGGTCGCTGAGCACGGGGGTGCCAGTTCAAAGTCAGCTGCAAATTTGACTAGCGGACTACTCCGCACGTTCCCGCAGTAAACGCATGCCGTTGAGAGTCACCAGCAAGGTTGCGCCCACGTCGGCGACAACGGCCATCCAGAGCGTGGCAATTCCCGGCACGGCCAGAACCAAAAATGCCAGCTTGAGCCCCAAGCTAAGCCCAATATTTTGCTTAAGGACCCTCGCGGTCTTTTGGCCAATGCGGACTGTGGAGGCGAGCAATTTCAAATTGTCCTGCATAAGAACAACGTCAGCGGTTTCCATGGCCTGTGCCGTGCCAATCCCGCCCATGGCTATGCCAATGTCGGCAGACGCCAGAGCCGGCGCATCGTTGATACCGTCGCCAATCATGGCGATTTGACCGTATTTGTTCCGCAGTTCTTCGATGGCCGTCATTTTATCGGCAGGACGCAATTCAGCGCGCACTTCGTCGATGCCCTTCAAGCGTTTGACCAAAGCCTCAACCGGCTCCTTATGGTCGCCGGTCAGCATGACGACATGCATGTCAGGGTTAATCCTGTGCAGTTCCTGCAGGGTTTCCGTCGCGTCGTCGCGCGGCGTGTCCTCAACCGTAATATGACCCAAGAGTTCTGGCCCTTGGGCGACAACCATTGAGGCGTGTTTGGCGCCGCTCGATGTAATCGTGCAACGTGCCGCTTCGCACGCTGTGTCGTCTTCATGAATGAGATCGTGACGGCCGACATGGATTGTCTGTCCATTAAGCTCACCCTTGACGCCACCGCCGGCGATAGCCGTCACCGATGAAGCAAGCGGATATTTGTTCGTGACTTGACGATTGCGCGCTTCGCTGACAACCGCATGGGCGAGCGGATGCTCCGATGAGCTTTCGACCGCGTGGGCCAGTGCAACCATGTCATCGCACGGCTCGCAGTCGCCGTTGTTATCCGGCGTGTGCGCGCAATCGACGGTCAGCGTGCCGGTGACCACCGGCTGGCCAAGGGTCAATGTGCCGGTTTTGTCGAATGCGAAAACTTTGGCATCGCCGAGTTCCGTGAGTTGCGCGCCGCCTTTAACGAGCACGCCGAATTGTGCCAGCCGCGTGAGCGCGCTAACCACGGTCACAGGAATGCTAATCACCAATGCGCAAGGGCAGGCCACAATCAATAGCGCCAAGGATCGATAGAGCCAACCGCGGGTCTCGCCGATATCAAAGAACGGCTGATCGAAAATGACCGTTGCAGACAGCAGCATCAATGCTGCAAACGCAACAACGGCGGGCGTATACCAAGCGGCGAACTTGTCGATGAACCGCTCCGCCGGCGAACGCTGTGCTTGCGCTTGCTCGACGAGACGCGCGATCTGCGCGATGGTCGAATCCGAAGCGCGGCGAGTTATCGTAATTTGGAGCGCGCCCTCACCGTTGATGGTGCCGGCATAGACTTCATCACCGATCCCCCGATCGACAGGAACGCTTTCGCCAGTTATTGGCGCCTGATTGATCGATGATGTCCCTTCGCGAATGGACCCATCAACCGGAATGTTTTCTGCTGGGCGCACCAAAACAATATCGCCAAGTGCGAGCTGATCGACCGGCACGACTGTGCGATGATAGTGAACGTGCTCGTCGTGACCATGGTCATGCTTATCTCCATGATCGTGCTTGTCGCCGTGATCATGGTCTTGGCCGTGATCATCATGTCCCTCATGATGAGCCTTTAGCACGGTGGCTTTCTTGGGTTGCAGGGCAATTAGGCTGCGGAGGGAATCGCGCGAGCGCTCGGCGCTATAGCCTTCCAACGCCTCACCCAGAACGAAGAGAAGTGCGACGGTGACGGCCTCGCCATACGCGCCAATGAATACGGCGCCGACAATGGCAAGGACGACCAGAATATCAATGGTTACACGCTGGGCTTGGAAAAGCGTGCGCAGGCCCTTCTTGGCAAGGGGATAACTGACGAGCGCCGTGACTGCGATGTAGAGCCCGTTGATGGCGTTCGCGACAAATGGAGATGCCGCCATAAACAAGAACGGCATCGAGGCGAGAACCAGTAGTCCTGCATAGAATGCTCGGGCATTGGCGGGCTGAGATAGAATGAACCGAACGAAACCGCTCAGGCCGCGCGCTTCGGGTACCGCGACGTCTGGCGCCTGTTGATCCTCAGCGACGGCATAACCGAGGTCGCTCAACTTTGAGACAACGGCATCAAGAGCCACATCGCCCTTGCCGCGCATGATTTCGGTCGTGAAGTCGACTTGGACGTCGTTGACGCCAGCGAGCTGGCCGATACCCTTCTCGATGGTTCGCGCGCAATCGCCGCAATCCATCCCGGAAATCCGTAGGCGGAAGGTCGGCTCTGCGTCGGTAATTTGAACAGGAGCTCCCATGGTCTCGTCCTCAAAGGGCTAATCGCCATTCCATTGGGTGACACCCTAGACTTTGAAGCCAGGTCAAAGGTCAAGCCCAAAATTAGTAAGATTTGGCGCTTCAAAAGTCCGGAAATCCGCCGCTTTTGAGCGGAACGTAGTTACTATATGGGGATCGGGGTGCAGAGGTTCTAGTCTTGGGAGTCTTGCTCTAGCGCCAAGAAGAATTCGGCGAACAGAAACGCCTTGTCGCCCTGGGCCGTGAAGACGAGGCCTTCGTCTTGCTCGGTGAGATGGGGCGTGGGGTGAGCGTGACAATCGGCTTCCATATTGGCGATTTTTTCCAGCGATTCCTTGACGGCCTTGTCGCGGCTCGGCACTAAGATCGAGTACCGGTCACCGTCGCGCCAGACATGGACATGCTGGCCATGAAGCGCGTCGATGAGCCCGCTGCGCTCCAGTTCCGCGAGGTTGCATCCGGTTTTTTCCAAGAGCCAGTCGAGTGTGGATTCGACTGGCGTTTCATGATCGTGTTCGCCGCACACCCGTTCGACCAGACGGCCAAATAAATCCGCTGCCGGAGTCGCGTCATCGTCATGCATGCGCGTGCGAAAGTCATAGAGAAAAAGTTCGAGTTCGTGTTGAAGAATTTTGAGATCGGTCAGTTGCCGCTCAATGTCCATATAGCGCTGCTCGGCAATTTCCGCGACGGTCTTATCGACCAGTTTGCCGTCACGGGTGCCCGTGAGGAAATGACCGATGTCGGATAGGGAAAACCCGATGCGTTGCGCCCGGTGAATAAAAGTCAGTGTTTGCTCGGCGTCTGAATCGTAGAGCCGGTAGCCGGCGTCCGTGCGTTGAGCTGGACTGAGAAGTCCAAGCTTTTCGTAGTAGCGCAACGTGGAAGTCGGCATCCCCACGCGCCGGGCAAGTTGGCCGATTGTATACATCGCGACCATGTCAGTCTTTCTTGCCGTACTTCATGAACACCGTGACTCCAATTAAGCTAGTATTGCTTGGTCATCATCAGGGACTCAGCGTGCTTGACCCTATCATATGCCGACGCTCTAAAGGGGAGTCCATCGGTAGCGTCTGTGTTCGTGTTTAGCTAAACATGCCTTCAATCGTTGCAGATCTCTCGGAACTTGCGAACCAGTCTAATAGCTGCTTGGTCTACTTGCTTCTGGTAGGCTTGGCAGAAAATAGGAAGGCGGACTTGGATGCAGCCAACCTGCTGCTGGATTAGCTCGCCCTAGAGCGAGGCGCTGCATTGGTCGCCGGTGCAGATGCCAAAGCTTTCAACCGCGCCTGTCTTACTCATCACGGTTTTGATCCGGACGATTGGAAAGTGCGCCCGCCTTGCGTCGAGCTTTCAGCATCCGAAAGATTTTGTTCCCGAGATTGAGCTAGCCGGCTCGCCGCGCGCTGGCTATCCAGCCAATGCAGTTGTCTTTTCTTTTGAAGATGCGAGATTGGGTAAAGACATCGTGGCTGCGATCGTGGCGATCCTGGACGGCATCGATATAGAGCATTCCGGTTAGGCCGCGGCGGCGATAGACACACATGTTGTCCGGGTATTCATTCCATATACGGCCTTCGGGCGACCTGTTAAGCTGCGCGCTCGATTGTCGGATTCCGGCCCGTGGTGATGCCTTGGGATTGTATTGAACGGCCAGTGACGCACCGCCACACTCGGCATCACGATTGATCCCGAAAACGGTTAACGGGAGGACTTGGCCATACCGGAAATTGGCCGAGTCTCATAGTTAACCCAGACGAGTTCGGGCTCAAGATCAAAAACAGTAGGGAATCGGAACAGCCCATGCTTTTGCCGGCTCATGATTTTGTAAAACCCACTTCGCTGAAAGAAGGTCTTGAGGCGCTTCAGAGCGCTGACGGCGAAATTAAGCTTTTGAGTGGCGGGACGGACGTCATATTTAATATGCGCTGTCACTTGATGACGCCGGACACAGTTATCGCGATTAAGGATCTGCCAGAATTGCACGGCATCGAAGAGTTGCCGGACGGCGGCTTGCGAATCGGTGGTGCGGAGCGCCTGACGGATCTTGCAAATCACAGCACGATCCAAGAACGCTTCCCGGCTTTGGCCGACGCGTGCCGGTCGGTGGCCTCGCTTCATGTCCGCAATATGGGAACGCTTGCCGGTAACATCTGCCTCGACACCCGCTGCTGGTACACCAATCAAACAGATTCTTGGCGGGCCGCCAAAGAGCCGTGCCTTAAGACCGGCGGCACAATTTGTCACGTCATTAAAAGTTCCGACATTTGCGTGGCCATCAACAATGCGGATACGCCGCCCGCGTTAATCGCGCTCGATGCGAGCGTGACGCTCGCTAAGGCGGGCGGAGAGCGGGAAGTTGCTTTGGCCGACTATTTCCGCGAGGACGGAATTGACCATACCGTGCGCGAGCCGGATGAGATTTTGACGGCCATCACCGTTCCGCCGGCCAAAGATCGCGTCGTTTATATGAAAGAAACGCCGCGCAAGGGCATGGACTTCGCTTACGGATCTGTTGCCGCGCGCGCGGACGGCCAAGGCGAAAAAGCGAGCACTGTGAAAATTATTTTGGGCTCGTTTGGTATTGCACCGATCAGTCTCGTGAAGCCCGCTCAAATCGCGGCACAAAAGGGCTTGAGCGATGACGTCATTGCAGAGGCTGTTGAGTCGACTCGTGAAGAGTTGGGGGCGCTCACCAATCTCTATTCTCCGGCCTCCTACAAACGCGATCTTGCCAAAGTACTTGTCAAACGGGCTTTAACTCAATTGAGGGAGATGTAGCCGTGCGCAAACAATTCATCACGCTGACCGTCAACGGCGATCCTTATGACATAGTCATATCAACCCGCCAGACTCTTTTGGATGTGATCCGCGATCAAGTCGGATTGAAAGGCACCAAAGAAGGTTGCACGACAGGATCGTGCGGCGTGTGCACCGTCAACAATGAAAACGGCGAATCCATACTGTCGTGCTCGACACCGGCAATTGAATGGGACGGCCAAGCCATCACGACGATCGAAGGTTTAGAGCAAGGCGGTGAACTTGATCCGATCCAAACGGCGTTTATCGAATATGGCGCCGTGCAGTGCGGCTATTGTACGCCCGGCGTCATCATGTCGGCTAAGGCGGTGCTCAACGCCAATCCCAACCCGACCGAGGAAGAAATCAATGAAGGCATGGCAGGTGTGCTGTGCAGGTGCACGGGCCATATCAAAGTAAAGGAAGCGATCCGCAACGTTCACGAGTTCGATAAGGAAGGCAAATCGGATGAACGTTCGGCCTGACCTCAGCGTCGTCGGTAAGCGTCAACCGCGCCTCGACGGCCGCGAAAAGGTCTCCGGCCGATCCGTCTTTACAGATGATGTGGACCTGCCGGGCATGTTGCACGGCAAAATCTTGCGCAGCCCCCATGCGCGCGCCCGAATTGTAAGAATTGACACTTCAAAAGCAAAGAAGCTTCCAGGTGTGAAAGCCGTTGTGACGGCAGACGACGCGCCGGGTCTGATGTTTGGTGAAAATCAACCGCTGCTTTGCCAGGACGTGGTCAATTATGTGGGCGAGGAAGTTGCGGCGGTGGCTGCCGTCGACGAGGTTACGGCGGAAGAAGCGCGCGAACTTATTAAAGTCGAATACGAACCACTGCCGGCCGTCACATCGCTCAAGAAGGCGTTGCGGCCCGATGCGCCGCAGGTACACGGCCAATCGCCCGGCAACATCGCGTTGACATTCGACAAAGACTGGGGCGATCCAGAAAAAACCTTTGCGGATTGCGACCATATTTTTGTCGATGAATTCAAAAGCCCACCCCAACACAACACGCTCGCGGAGCTTCACGTCGCCGTAGCCGACTTTTCGAACCCGGATCGCCTTTCGGTTTGGACGCCCACACAATCAGCGGCGACATATAAAATTGGCCTAGCTAAAGCATTTGGGTTAAGCGAAAGCCAAGTGCACATCGCTTACTTAAACATTGGCGGCGCGTTTACCGGGCGCGGCACACCCAAACCGCATCACTTAATTGCGGCGCTTTTGTCACGCAAGACGTCGAGGCCGGTCAAAGTGCGCGCGGCTGGTGATGAAGAATTCATCATGTTCCGCTCGTCCGGCGAAATCATGTATCGCTTTCGCACAGGCGTTGATAAGGATGGCGTTGTCAAAGCGATCGAAGCCGACATTACAATTGAATCAGGCGCCCATCCCGAGCGCGGCATGCTGGTATGGTTGCCAGCCGGCTATTTTAATTGGCTATACACCGTCGAGTCCGTGCGCTATCGGGGCCGCATGGTCTATACCAACAATGTGCCGCGAGCGTCTCATCATGGCGGCATCTTCGGGCGCATGAGTGCGGGCTGGATGCAACACTTAAATCATGTTGCCGAAGGCATGAACATGGATCCGCTTGAATTTCATTTGAAGAACGCGGTCGAGCAGGGCCATGTCAGCAACGACGGCAATTCGTTTGATAGCTGCGGTTTGAAGGAATGCTTGGAAAAAGCAGCCGATCGTTCAGGATGGAAAGACAAATACGGAAAATTGCCGCCTTTTCGCGGCATTGGCATTGGCATTGGCGCCATGGCCTCGGGGTCGAAGGGACTTGCCAAGCACGACACGTCTGCCGCTATGGTCAAAGTCGCTGATGACGGCGTCGTCACGCTCTATACCGGTATCCCCGATATGGGCCAGGGCTCTCATACCACGATGGCCATCATCGCGGCAGAAGTCTTGGGCGTGCATGCGGACGATGTGCGCATCATTGCAGGCGATTCGGATGTCACGCCGTTTGATTGGGGCGCATTTACACAGCGCGGCACTTTTGTCACTGGAAACGGCGTCAAGAACGCCGCGGAAGACGCACTTCAGCAATTGGCCCAAACCGCGGCCAAGGAATTCGACATCGCACCCGAAGATGTCATCTTCCGCGACCGAAAGGTCTATCCCAAAGACGCGCCCGATCGTGCGATGGATTTCGACAAGATCGTTTACAACACGTTGCACAGCAAAGAGGGCCGCTTTGTCATGGGGCGTGGCTTCTATAACTCACCGAACAAATTTGGTTCCATGGCCTACTCATTCGGTGCTCAAGTCGCCGAAGTCGAGGTAGATCCTGAAACCGGTGCGGTAAAGGTCCTCAAAGTCACCGTCGCTCACGATTTGGGGCGGGCTATGAATCCGCTCGCCGTCGAGGGTCAACTTGACGGCCAGGTCTTTTCGGGCTTGAGCCAAGTTCTATATGAAGAGTGTTTGCAAGCCGACGGGCAAACGCTCAATCCGTCTCGGCTGGAATACAAGTTGCCCCGCACCTATGAACTCCCCGAAGTCGAGCACATTATTGTCGAGACTATCGATCCCCACGGTCCGTTCGGCGCAAAAGAAGTGGGCGAAGGACCTATCGTCGTCACCATGTCGGCGGTGGCAAGCGCGGTTGCCACCGCCCTCGGCGGCATGATGCCCGAAATTCCCATGACTCCCTGGCGCGTTCTGAGAGCCATTAAGCAAAGGCAAAACGGCGCGGCCTAGAACACATCAAACAGTGAGCACTCAGCATGAACATTCGACCTGATCTCAATGTTATCGGAAAGCGCCAGCCGCGGCTTGACGGCCGCGAGAAGGTTTCGGGCCGGTCGGTTTTTACCGATGACCTTGTGTTGCCGGGATTGCTCCACGGCAAAATTCTACGCAGTCCTCACGCGCGCGCCAAAATCATCAAGATCGATACGTCGAAAGCTGAAAAGCTGCCGGGCGTCAAAGCCGTTCTGACCGCGGACGACGCGTCAGGGATCATGGTTGCGGCCAACCGCCCAGTCTTTTGCCAAGACGTTGCCAACTATGTCGGGGAAGAAATTGCAGCGGTGGCGGCGGTCGACGAATTGACCGCTCAAGAAGCGCTGGAGCTGATCGAGGTTCTCTACGAACCCCTGCCGGCCGCAACGACGTTGATGCGGTCGATGAAGCCCGACGCGCCACAAATTCACGGGCAATCGCCGGGCAATGTCGCGCTTGAAGTGGATCGCGATTACGGCGAGCCGGAAGACGTTTTTAAGACCGCTGATCGCACATTCTCGGACGAGTTCGGAAATCATACGACGCACAATGTGTTGGCGGAGTTTCATATTGCCGTTGCCGATTACACGCGGCCCGACAAATTGACCATGTGGACGCCGTTGCAGTCGGCTCCCAATTTTCAGGACACGTTGGCCTCTTCATTCAATTTGAAGCAGAGCCAAATACAAATGGTGTTTCTCAATACCGGTGGAGCGTTTACCGGCCGGGGAACGCCGCGCCCGCATCATTTCATTGCCGCCATGCTGTCGCGCAAAACCGGACGGCCGTGCAAAGTGCGCGCAGCGGGTGACGAAGAATTCACCGTGTTTCCGGCCTCCGGCGAAAACATGTTCGAGTTCAAAACGGCTGTTGACAATGACGGCACGATTAAGGGCTTAGAGGTCGACATCGTTACGGAATGCGGCGCGCATTCGGCATCACAAGCCATGCTGGCGTGGATCCCGGGAAACTACGTGAACTGGCTCTACAATGTTGAAGCCGTTCGGTTTCACGGGCGCGTGGTCTACACGAATAACCCGCCTTATTTTTATCACCACGGCGGCATTATGGGACAAATGAGCGCTGGATGGATGCAGCACCTAACCCGCGTGGCTGAAGAAATCGGCATGGATCCATTAGAGTTTCACATCAAGAATGCCGTCGGCAAAGATCATACCTGTATCGACGGTACGTTCTTCGGCAGTTGTGGATTGATCGAGTGCTTGGAAAAAGTCCGCGACAAGTCGGGCTGGAAGGATAAGTACGGCAAGCTTCCTCTCTATAAAGGAATCGGCGTGGGTATCGGTGCCATGGCGTCGGGCTCAAAGGGGCGCTGGAAACACGACACGTCCGCGGCCTTTGTCAAAATTGCCGACGACGGTGTCGTCACGCTTTACACCGGCATTCCCGACATGGGTCAAGGCTCACACACCACGATGGGCATTATCGCAGCGGAGGTGCTGGGCGTTGAAGCTAACGACATTCGCATCGTCGCCGGCGATTCCGACATCACGCCGTTCGATCCAGGTGCGTTTACGCAGAGGGGCACGTTTGTGACCGGTAATGGCGTTAAGAATGCCTGTGAAGATGCGCTCCAGCAGCTTGTTGCGACTGCTGCGAGCGAACTAGAAGTCGAACCTGAAGATGTGATCTTCCGTGGGCGCAAAGTTTACGCTAAGGACGATCCCGATCGAACTCTCGACTTCGCCAAGGTCGTTTTCAATACACTGCATAGTCAGGAGGGCCGCTTTGTCATGGGCCGGGGCTTTTACAATTCACCCAAGCCTTACGGGTCGATGGCTTATTCATTTGGTGCGCAAGTCGCCGAAGTTGAAGTTGATCCTGAAACCGGCGTCGTCAAAGTGACCAAGGTGACTGCCGCCCACGACATTGGCCGCGCCATGAATCCGCTGGCGATCGAAGGGCAAATTGACGGTCAGGTCTTTTCGGGTATGAGCCAAGTTCTGTACGAAGAATGTGTCATGAATGATGGCCAGCCTTTGAATCCCTCGCGTCTTGAGTACAAGACGCCGCGCACCTACGAATTGCCGGAGGTTGACTACATCATTGTGGAATCGATTGATCCGTTTGGTCCGTTTGGCGCCAAAGAAGTCGGAGAAGGCCCGATTGTGGTCTCCATGGCGGCCATAGCAAATGCGGTATCAAATGCGTTGGGCGGCTATATGCCTGAAATCCCCATGACTCCGTGGCGAGTTTTGCGCGTGATTAAACAGAAAGAGATGGCTGACGCGGCCGCTTAGCTTGTCGTCGTTGCCCTGTGCTTTGGCGGTCGCGGGCGACAATCAGGAAGGGCGTTGCACGATGATCAGAAATGCCATTGGTGCGCTAATTTTAATTGGGGGCATGCTGACCATGTCGTCTCACGGGTTTGCGGCCGATGCGCCCACTATTCTCATCACCGGATCCAATCGCGGTATGGGGCTCGAATTTGCGCGGCAGTTTGCCGAAAAAGAATGGAACGTTATTGCGACGTGCCGCGATCCCTCCGCGGCCGATGCCCTTAACGCGCTTGCGGCCGAGACAGAGAACGTCAGCGTTGAAGAGCTTGATGTTCTCGATCATGCCCAAATTGACGCGCTGACCCTAAAATACCAAGGCCAGCCAATCGATGTTCTACTAAGCAACGCCGGATTCTTGGGCGGGTTCGAAAATCAAATGTTCGGGCGGCTCAACTACGAGGTCTTCAACGCAATCATGCGGACCAACGCGCTCGGCCCGCTTAAGCTTGCGGAAGCTTTTGTTGACAACGTTGCAGCAAGTGATCAGAAGAAGATTATGACGGTATCGAGCACGGCCGGTTCATTCGTTCATCCCGAAATCAATATGGGTGGACGTCCGTTTTATCGCTCGAGCAAAAGCGCCACAAACATGATCATGCATAGCCTTTCTAAAGATCTCGCGGGGCGTGAAATCATTGTAGGCATATTGAGTCCCCCGCTTACCCGTAATGACGAAATTCGCAAAGCGGAAGAGGAGCGCGGAATCAAGCTGCCTGCAGTCGAGCCGGAGGATACTGTGCGCGGCTTGATAGAGGTCATCGAGGGATTTACGCTTGAGCAGAGTGGATCATTTATCAACTACAAAGGCGAAGAAGAGCCCTGGTGACTGATCAATCACAAGCGGTGCAGCCGTTTCCGTTCCATTATCAATGGGTGCCCCCAAAGCTACATTTGGCGTGGCGCGCCAACCGTACGCTTCGCAAAGCGCGGCGGCGATCGCGAACGCGCGGCGAACAGGAATTGGCGCTATTGCCTTTTCTGGTTCGCAGAGACGCTGTTGCGATAGATGTGGGCGCTAATCGTGGGAATTACACCTACTTCCTCAGTAAACTATGTAAGCACGTGTTTGCCTACGAACCCAATCCATGGTGTGCAGACTTTTTGGAACGCGCCGCACCAGCCAATTGCACGCTGAAGAGAATTGCGCTGTCGGATAGGTCTGGTGTCGCGCGCTTCTCTGTTCCCTATGACTTGGACAAAGCAGATATGCTTCAGCATAACATCGGCACCTTGTCCCCGGAACGTTCGACTGACTACACCAACAGAGCGATTATGGAAGTCGAAGTTACGACGGCCCGTCTTGACGACGAAAACATTTCCAATGTCGGGTTCATCAAATTGGATGTGGAGCGCCATGAGTGGCAAGTGCTGGACGGGGCATTAGAAACAATTGAGCGGGAAAGACCGGTCCTTCTGGTTGAAATTCTGGACGCTCGCGAGAACCTTGAGAACAATAAGCTGATTAGCTTTATTTGCTCCCTGGGGTATGACTGTTTCTTTTTAACCGCTGATATGCGCCTTCAGCACGTTTCGAGCGCCGATCAGCGCTCGATAGGGAGAAACGCAATCTTCTTTCCGATAGCTCGGTGAGATTCTTGCGGGAAGGTCCATAAGAACCTGCGTCCAAAAGGCCTCGTTTTCTCCCCAAATGGAATGGCAAGGTGAAAATCAAACAGCTCGACCAATAGCCGCGATTAGAATACCTTCACGCCTTCGTTAAGCACTTGAAACGGCAAGGAAACTAGCTGAGTAGCGGGCAAAAAAACCAGTCGTGCCAAAATTTCTAAACATATTTTTTTCGGCCAAATACACCAATCCAGCGGCGATACTGGTGTTCTTATTGCTTGCTGGAGTATTTCAGGCAGTTGGACTGGCCGCATTGGTGCCGCTTCTTCTATCTGCAGAAGGAAAACTTGAGGCGTCTTCTAGCCCTATCAACTCAATGATCGTCGGCCTGCTCGACGTCATGGGCCTTGCGCCCGAGTTTAGCAATCTGCTTTTGATCGTCGTCGCGGGCATATTGCTGAAGGCGTTATTTTTGGTCTTCGCTTATACGTATGTCGGCTACGCGGTCGCCGAGGTCGCGACTCATTTGAGGGAGCGATTGGTCAAGGGACTTCTGACCGTCAATTGGCAGTACTTTGTGAAACAGCCGCTGGGAAGCATCGCAAATGCAATGAGCTTGGAGGCACAACGTGGTGCCAATGCATACGCCATGGTTGCGAAGTCAGTTTCCAACGGCATTCTAACGATTGTATATATTGCCGTCGCTTTTTTGATCTCTTGGCAAATTGCAATTTTGTTAGTGCTTCTCAGCATCTGCGTAGCTTTGGTGTTGGCGGTCTTTGTGTCGATCACAAAGCGCGCAGGCGGACAACAGACGGTTCAAACAAATGATCTCGTGACCGAACTTTCAGACATGCTTGCCGGTATCAAGCCTCTTAAGGCCATGGCGCGGCACGACCGGTTTACAAGTATGTTTGAAAATCAAATTGGATCACTCAAGAGCGCTTTACGCAATCAGGTTATCGCGCGCGAACTGCCCATGGCGTTAGAGGAACCCCTCATTGCTCTCAGCCTTGGACTGGGTCTTTACGTTGGAACTTTGCTCTGGGGTAACCCCGTGACCGAACTGGTAGTTGTCGGCTTACTAATAGGGCTTACGATTTCGAGTATTTCTCACGTGCAGAAATCTTTGGTACAGGCCGTGATTGAAGAGAGCGCTTACTATGCGGTCCACGAAATGATTGAAGACATTGAGGCGCACGCGGAACCATTCGCATCAGAGGGGGGCCAAACGCCAAATCTCATAGAGGGTTGCTTGCTGGAGAATGTAAGCTTTTCTTACGGCGCTCGACGAATACTTGATGGGACCAATATCGAAGTACCGTCGGGAAAAATGACCGTCATCACTGGAGATTCCGGCGCTGGAAAAACAACCATTGTTGATTTGTTGATTGGGCTGCACCGGCCCGATTCGGGGCAGGTGCTTGTCGATCGAGTGCCGCTCGATCAACTTAACGTTGAACAATGGAGGTCAATGGTCGGCTATGTGCCCCAAGAGCTCGTGTTATTTCACGATACTATTCGGAACAACGTAACCTTGGGAGATCCGACCTATAGTGACGACGATGTTTTCAGCGCGCTGAGATCAGCAGGCGCAGCAACTTTTGTTCAATCCTTGCCTCTAGGGCTAGATTCGGTGGTCGGCGAGCGGGGCATGCGCACATCCGGTGGACAGCGCCAAAGAATTGCATTGGCGCGGGCTTTTGTTCACAACCCCAAACTTCTTATTCTCGATGAAGTTACGAGCGAATTGGACCCCGAAACTGAGCAGGAAATCTGTGACAACGTTCGGTCATTAACGTCAGCAGCCGGCGGCGATCTCACTGTCTTGGCGATTACACATCGGCCAGCATGGCGTGATGCTGCGGATAAGGTCTATCACATCGAAGGTTGATGAACCGGCGTGGTCCTACTCCACAACCGCGCGCGTATCGGCGGAGGCGCGAGGATTAATAGATTCTCTTTGAAATACGAATGTCGAGATTAAAACGATTAAGAGAAATGTTGGTGTCCAAGCGGCCCAAAACGGCGTGAGTAAACTTGCTTCACCCAGGGCAACAATAATCGAATCCAGAATGACGTAAAGAAAGCCGACGGCCAAGCCTATGAGCAAAACCACGAATTGATTTGCCTTTCGATCAAAGACTTGAACCAAGGGAACCGCGAGCATGATGAGCGCAAGCGTTCCTAAGGGTGCTGCAATTTTCTTATGAAGCCAAATCCTGTAAAGGAAGTGCGGCTTGTTGCCGAGCGTTGGCCGCTCAAGCAATTCGCGTATATCAAACCAAGAAATGTACCGGGGATACAGCATTAGTGTTCCTAATGTGTCGTTGTCGATATTCAATTCGTATTGGAATTCATCAACGTATGAAGGCGAATCCTGACTTGGGACCGTTCTCGTCACGTCTGTAAGTGTAAGAGTTCCATCTCTTAGCGAAGCCTTCGCAGCAGAGAGGCGCTCCAGCAAATGCCCCCCGTCGTCACGGCGAAAAATCATGACACCTTCAATTGCATTAGTTTTCAAGTCGATGTGACGAATGCGAATAATATCATTGTCTTCGCGCGTCCATATTTGTGATTCATTGGCCAATTCGTCCTGCGAATATTCCATGATTCCCAAATCGCGCAGTGCATAGTCAGCCTCACGCAATATGAAATTGTCTAAGAAAACGTGGATCACTACGATAACCAATGCTGCAGGGAGTAGCGCAGTCATAAGTTGCGATTGAGAAATGCCCGAAGCAAGCATTGCAATGAGCTCGCTATGCCGCATCAGGCCAATGAAACTAAAGAGAGCTGCAACCAGTGCGGTAAACGAAAATAAGTAGGAAAATACGTTGGGCAAGTTATAGACCGTATAAAAAAAGACATCCCACAAATTTCCTTCCGCATCAGCGATTATGTCTTCGCCGCGATTTAAAAAATCCATGATGGTTGCCAAAAATAGAATTCCGGCAGCCAGCAGCAGGAAACGTTTGATCATAAATCCTGACAAGTATTTGGCTAAAAGCGAAGTCATGCAGCGGGATCTTGTTGTTGAGCCGCTGCCGCTGGCTTGCCTGAGCGCGAGACGAGCTTGCCTAAGAGTGAATAGGGATCTCCTCCAATTTTGAATGCGACACTTGGAAAGAGAACAAGCGCAAGAACTGCGAGTGTCGCCACGCAACCCCAAATGCTAATCCAAGGGGAAATAACGCCTTCCCTGGCGATGCCCTCTCCGAACACGAGAAATTGGTAGAAGAAGAATACGATGATGAGCCCGACAACAATTCCAGATGCTCGCCCGGCACGACTGGCTCCGAGCGCAAGTGGAATGGCAATGAGCGGCAGGATGAAAACCGAAATGATCTGAGAAACCCTTGCATGAAAATCGACCATCATTTTGTCGTATTCAATTCCAGGAGGCGGATTATCACGGTATGACCAAATCTCCGTCAAAGTAAGCTCACGAGAAGTATTGCCTCGCGGGCTTACTTCTTCCTTCGTAAAAGTCGCCAGCTTCCACTGCAATCGATCGAATTTTAGAATGCTGGCTGTCGTTGACTCTTCTGCAATTGTAAATCTTTCACCACCGCTCGCGGTCAGATAGAGATTTAAGTTGTCATCCGAGGCGCCTAAAGCACCCTTTGAAGCCGTTAGCACAACATCATTGCCGTCTTCCTTGTCCTCAAAAATGAAAATCTTGCCTAGATCCTCGATGCCGCGGCTGGCGTCTTCAACGTAAAACGTGCTGTTGTCCTGTTGAATAAATGTCCCGACTTTTAGTTTCTCGCTGAGCGCGGATTGAGCGGCAAGAAGTTCGAGCGCGCGATACTGATATCGACCGTGTGGCTGCAAGTATCCAAACAGCAAGGCGGTTATTGCCGCCACGACCACGGCCAGTCCCGCAATCGGCCGAAGTAATTGGTGCAGACCAATGCCTGCCGCATACAGAACATCGAGCTCACTATCTCGATTAAGTCGGTTGAATGTAAGCAATATCCCGGCGAAAAAGGCGACCGGCAGGGCTTCGCCGAAGTGGATGGGGACAACATTGGCCAGCATTTGAAATGCAAAGCCCAATAGCTTTTCGGACGGTCCGATTGCCTCAATTGTGCGCAAACTTCTTTCGAGCAAGAGTGCAGTAAGTGTCAATATGAATATGACTGCCGCGGCTCTAATCACTTCCCGCAATATATATGCGCTAAGGGTCGGCATTTTTGTTCTGACTTAGTTCATGCTGTTTCTTGCGTTGCGGTTAGGTACACCATTACGGACGAGTTGTCGAAAAATCCACTTATTCTGCGCCTTGGCTGCTGAATTGTACCGGCCAGCAAGCCACAGCCTGAATTATGAGAAAATGCATTGCTCGTTGTGTACAAAATATGACTTGCCGCTCGCGCTGAGACCTCGGGCCCGATCAGACGAGAATCTCTGCGAGTTCCACTTGGGGCATGCTTCAGCTTCGACAGAAATTCGTCTTTGGAATTAGGAGTTTAGACCGTCAGTAATTGCTTCGGCGCGCCGGACGGCGGCCTCAAACCGGTCTTCCCATGTCTCCGCGTTCCTACGTCCATCTTGGACATAAGCCGTCTTACGAATTGCGGAGAGAAAAAGCCGATTGAGAATTCTTGCTGGCCATTTCAGGGGCCGTTCGAAATCCAGCAGCAACACGGTTCGCTCTTCGTCCGTATTGTTGAAGACCTCATGCTCGTACGTGTCATCAAAGACATCGCACTTGCCCTCTTTCCAAACAATTCGCTCGTCGCCAACAAGCATGTAGCAATCTTTGCGTTCGGCCGGGATTTTGAGGCCGAGATGCACTCTGATCAGCCCCTTTGTAACACCGCGGTGAGACGGGATGTGATAACCCGGAGACAAGATGGAAAACCAAGCTGTCTTGAGATTGGGAATCCGTTCGAGCATTTCCACCGTTTTGGGGCATCGAGCACAGTTGCCGTCTACTCGAAATCCAAACCCATAGAAAATGAAGGTTTTCCAATTATCGCCTTTGGCGATTCGCTTTTGGTCAGGCGAAACTTCCTGAAACGGGGGAATGGCTTCGCGCGTCTTCAACACCTCATCAAGCTCTTCGCGGATGACTTCCCAGTTGTCTTCAAGCGCGGAAACTTCAGGAAATTGTGCCGAACTAAATACGGCTGGGTCACCCACTAGCGATTGCGCAGCCAGAAACTTCCCCATTCCTCGCGTGATGCGTCGACCCAACGAGTTGACAAGATTTCTTCTCGTTTGGCGGAATCGATTGGTAATACTTGGGTTATCGGCGGTCGCTGACATGCGATACGCTTTCCAATAGCCTTAAAAATCTCTACACATTATGTGACGCGCCTGTATATGGCATTACCTCTACGCAAACCAAGCCAAAAGTTGGGGGGAATAATCACTATATTCTTATTTTGGATGGCATTTGAAGGCAGAATTTGAACCATGTGGATGAGAATTCGCCTCAAAATTGGTTGGACCGATTTGCTCTATGGCGCCTATCGCAGTATTTGCTCAGGTCGACGGAAAAGATGGGAGCAAGAGCTCGAACAGCTATGCGCACATGGGCAGAGCGCACTGGCGAGCTATTCGGTGCGTTCTGGATTCGATCTCGCGATTCAAGCACTTGATTTGCCGCCTAGGAGCGAGATCCTGTTTTCTGCACTCAACGTACAGGAGATGGCGAAAATTGCTGAATGGCATGATCTGGTACCTGTTCCGGTTGATCTAGATTTCGACCATATGGCCCCGCGTATGGATGCGTTGGAAAAGGCGGTTACGAACCGAACTAAGGCAATTGTCGTCGCCCATTTGTTTGGCGCGCGCATTGATATGGGTCAAATCCTTGAGTTTGCACGCAAGCACGGGCTGCTGGTCATAGAAGATTGCGCCCAATGTTTCGATGGGCCGGCCTTCACGGGGCACCCGCAGTCGGACATGGCTATGTTTAGCTTTGGGCAGATTAAGACATCGACTGCATTAGGCGGTGCAGTACTCCGGATAAAGGACCGCGCGTCGCGCGATAGAATGGCCAAATTGCAAGCGGGATATCCGGTCAAAGGGAATTGGGATTTTTTCACCCGAGTCTTGAAATTTTCTGTAATAAAAATTGTAATGACGCGGCCGGTCATGGCGCTCATTTACCGGGCGTTTAACGCGTTTGGAAAGGATTATGAAGAAGTCATAGCGGGGCCCGTACGGCGCGTCGCCGTACTCAATGAGCAGAAAGCTCTTATGTATCAGCCGGCCACGGCAATGCTCGCCATGATGTGCAGGCGTATTCGAAGCTGGCCTGCAGACGGGCATGCCAAACAAATTGCAAAAGCCAAAACTCTGCAGCGGCATCTGGATGGTGCCGTCGCCGCTCCCGCATCAAAGAATAAAATTCATGCATTCTGGGTTTTTCCGGTGGTGGTAAAAGACCGGGGACGTGTAAAGGAAACCCTGCGGCGCTATGGCTATGACACTGCCGACGTCGGGACGCCGCCACTCCAGGCGCCAGAAGACCGCCCCGAAGTTGCACCGACGGTGGCGCAAGATGTCGTCAAAAATCTTTTGGTTCTGCCCTGTTATCCGGAAATGCCCGATCGTGAATTGTCGAGACTTGCCGAAGTGATCAAGCGCGAAACACAAGGCGAAGCTGCTGAAATAAAGCAAGCGTTTACTTGCGATGAGGCTATGGCACTGGAAAGGCAAACAGGCGGATAGTTCTCCCCTCGCGAAATCATATTACGTGATTTGAGCCGCATTGGAGGGCGCATTAACTTATCTTAATATCCCAGGTCATTAGTTTTGAATCACACAAATTTTATTTGGCTCGGCCCTTTTGCCACATTGCTGCCTTTGAATCAGTCAAGATGGACAGATGCGGATAACCCCAGTTGTTTTGGCCCTGATCAGTACGTGATTTAAAAATCCGTGAGCGCAAACAATGATTGAGTGCTAATCGGTGAAGCAGTTTAGTGAGATGATTGTGAAATTTGTTTTGAAAGTCTTTGCTTTCGTTAGATGCAGAAACGCCCCGTTGGCTTTTGCCCTAGCAGCGGTGCTCGGGTTTTGGGTTGCGATTGGAATTAGCACATCTGAGGCCGGGACTTCCCTCGATCCTTCCGCGCGGCTGCCCGAAGGAAAAAAGGCGTGGGAGTATTGGGACATTGTGGCGGAGGCCGAAAGTGGTCATCGTGTCTATGTCCGCTTCATGATTACAAATGTAGGACCGGGGTCGGGAACTGCCGTGGTGGTCGGGCACGTAGTCTTTCCGGACGGTAACGTCTACGCATGGGACGATGGGGAGATCTCAGGCGACTGGACGCTCGCCGACGACCGGCGGCGCATGGATATCGGATCAAGCCATCTGGACCTTCGAGATCCGAATTATCGAATTGAAATCGACAAAGAGGATTTGGTGATTGACTTGAGCTTTGCGCCTTATGCGGGTGTGAAGCTCACCGGCGATGACAGTACGCTGGATTTACACACCGAGACGCTCGCTCTATCGGCGCCAATCGAAGGTCGTATTGGTGCTCCAGATGATCCTAATGGTGGCGATGTGATAACGGGTCTCGCCACTTTCACGCACAGTTGGGGTTCCGAACCGGAACCTGATTCATTGCTGCGCCGTATTGAATTGATTTCAATGAAAAATGGCTTGGGCCTTCAAGTCGTGGATCTCACGTCCTCAAAACTTGATCGAACCAGGTGGCTCCTTGTGTCGAGAGGCGACGAAATCATTCATGTTACAAGTAATTTTGAATTATCCATCTCGGACATTGCGCCCGATCACGATCAAAAGAAATATTGGGTTCCAGGCAAGCTAGATTTGAACGGCTCGTCTGTAGTGGGAACGGCAACTTCGTTGCCTGTTCAAGTTGTCCTCAATCCTTTAGGCATCATTCCCCAGCCACTTCGCTTTTTTGTTGCCTTGAGCATGAAGCCTCATCGAGTTTGGGCGCAGGCTGATATTGATTTGACGATTGATGTTGGCGAGGAAGCTCCGTTGCACATTGTGTCGAGCGGAACATTGATCACGACATATCTCAATCATTTTCCCAGACCTAAGGACTAGGCGGCGTCGTCGCGATTGTCTGACGCAGATGCGCGGGATCAACGCTTACGCACGGCAATTTGTCATTTGAGCGAATATTGTGTTTGAACTTCCATTCTCGCTGCGTCCGGGGATGCGTATTTCGGATTTTGCAATTGCTGTGCTGCTAGAACTGCGACAGGCGTCCAGAAGATCAACCACTCGACTGAGAGATTCGTGACCAACGTATGATAGTTGGTCATCAAACAGCCGATGCTAAAGAGCAGCAGAATAAAGTATCCTGAATGTCCCGACCGGTGTTGACGCCAAGCTTCTCTTAGGGCTTCTCCGGTAAGCGCAATGAAAGCACCTAACCAAAACAATCCTCCAATAAGCATGTGTGAGATGATGATGTTGTGGGGAATTGCGGTCTTAATGCCAGCTTCGTCTCCCAGCTTGAATATGGTCCCGAAGCCGTGACCGAACCAAGGTCGTTCGAACGCCACGGATAGTCCTTCTTGCCAAAGTGCGAGGCGGTGGCTGTCGCCGCGTTTAAATAGCATCGTTGGATCGATGAAATCGCTCATTGCTAGGACGATCACGATGGCGACTGTTCCTAGTACCGCTTGCAGGGATGCGATAGGAGAACGCAGTAAGAAACCGACAAAGAATGAAAATGCTAAAGCTAGAAGCGGACCGCGCGATCCGGTTAACCAGACAGAAATGACGGCGAGAACTGCGAGCCCGTACCACAAGAGCCGAACGCGTAGTTCACTTGTTCCAGGTGCGACAATAAATGTCATTCCAATGGCAGCCACTCCAAAAATACTGCCGATGCGAATCGCATTTCGACCGTCGCTAAGACCTCGGAATCTTTCTCCGGCTGCGAGCGCGTCCCAGTATATGGGAAGCGCAAGTAGGAAACTTGCCACCGCAACAATGCCTAGAGTGATGAAGGCAACGTTAATCCATGCAGGATGTTTTGCAAGGAGAGCGACGCCAACGACGAACATCATTCCAACATTGATGAAATCTGCGAAGTCTTCGAAAAATACTAGCGTCAGCTGCTCACGCCAAAAGAAAGAAGAGATGCCGATTGCTGCATAGAGAGCTGCCAACCGCACAATAGGGACGTTCCAAATGTCTTTGACGTCGCGCCAATCGAACAGGAGCAATGCCGCAGGAAGAAAGCTAAAATAGAAGACTGCCCGACTTCCTCTCGTATCAAATAAAAATAGACCACACAAAACGGCGAGCATGGATATGCCGACAAGCCGATGGCGGAATTTATTGGAAATCCTGTTTAGTAATGCCATGGAACCGTTGGCGGGCTAGCCCCATGGTGCGCGCGTGACTCTCTGGTTGGATCTTGCTGCATAAATCTATCTAAACCAGATCTGTTGGCCACGGATAGTCTTCTGAAAGGCCTCGTTCTAGTGTCACATCAAGAATGTATTTTACAACGCGCGACACCTTGAAATAGTCGTGAATTTTCGCGTGACCTTGTCGAGCTACAGTCCGTGCTTTGTCATCGTCTGCGCTATAGTGGCGTATTTTCTCTTCTAAATCCGACGTATCGTCATAGAGGACAAGTTCATCGTCAGTGAAAATCTCATCGAAGTGAGTGCTTTTGTGCACAAAGGTCAGGAGACCATTGCCCATATATTGAGACATGCGGGCAGACGCATAAAGATACCAACCAGTTTCTTTGTCGAGACTAAGCCCCATTCTGCACTTGCTCATGGCCTGCCCAAATTGAAAACCATAAACAGCGTCTTTGCCGTTAAATCCGCGATAGTCAAATCGCACGTGGGGCAGTCTGGTTTGAAGGTCTTGCGCAATATTGAGCCTGTCTATTGAACGGGCATACCGTGAGGCGAAAAATACATCGAAGTCTGGCGTTAAGTTTTCAAAGGCGCGAAAACTCTCCATCGATTCGTCGACCGGATTGGGCATGAAGCTAACAACACGCGCGGGGCCCGAGAATTGCTTTATGGCATTCCCGGCGGTCGTGATGAAAATCGCATCGGAATAATCGGCAAATCGCATTAGGCCCAAAATCGTTTTTGGTTGGAACAACGCGTCGACGCAGCGCAAGATTATTTTTGGCCTGTCAGGCTTAGCGCGAATGGCTTTAAGCGTGGCAGGCTCAACTAAATCGGCGTGGCAAAGAACAATAATATGCGGAACAAAGTTTTCCACGGTTTCCAACAACCGTTGATTCATAGCGCGCCGGCCGATTTTTTTGTTGTGAAATATTGTTGCGGAGCGAGCCAATTCCCGCTCGTTGAACGATACGACACTACAATCGTTTCGAATGAAGCCGTTTATCAACTTGTGAGTCGTCGAGTAAAAGAAATTACCGTTCTTGCGTTCATGGACTTCACCGACGACAAGGACGCGCATTGAAGAAGCTCCTGGCTCTATTGTGTATGCGAGTTCGTCATTGTCCGATATTCAAGTCGGCTATTGAGATCGCATTGGCTGAACCTGCCGTCGCTACTCGGCCGCGGCCTTGACAGCGTCCGCGGCTGTAAAGAGTGGAATTGGATCAAGAACCCAATTCCCGGTTGTGCGCCGCGCAGGACTCGGAATCGCAAATGCAACGTCTCCCCGCTTTTCACGTAGCGTACGCAAGTCGATGCGCCAGCCATTGCGTTCCCATTCCTTTAATTGCTCACGGTAGCGGACGACAGCCTGATCCGACGGCGTGAGCACTTCTTTGATATTGCTTTCCGGCGTACGGATAGGATTGAGTTCACTGATCACAGCGATATCTTCGTCCGCAACGCGAAGATTGATGCTATCGACGCTTTTGTCCGGATTTTCTTCAAGCATGCAGTTGCGCAAATTTAGAAAGAAGATTCGTGTGTGGCATTCATCAACCGGCGCTTCGAAAAAATACTGATGGAACTGGGTGTCCTTGGCGAATTCTATCCATGTCACCAATTGGTTTGGACCAAGGTGCCCTGAGCCGGCCGTCATAGTAGGTGCATCGGTGCGCAACTCACCAAATTCTGTATCTGTTGTCTCTTGACCAAAGACAGCCTTAAATTTGCTGCCCCAGGGGTACTCGGACATGTTGAGTGGCTTATTGAGATAGTCAGGGACCATGCCGGGCGCGCCCTGCAAGGGATGAACAAACTCATTATGCGCCGGGTCCAAACCGTTCTCCACTGACCGCTCGAAATAGAAATCGACGTCCAAGATATGAATCTTGCTCTCCCGCCAGCCGTCCTGGCCGAATTCTTTGATATCCCAAATAGGCGGGCGCTCTTCCTCGGGAAGATCGCCAAGGAACGCAAATAAAATACCGTACCTTTCTTCGACCGGATAAGAATCGACTTTCGCGCGGGCGGGCGGTTTTGAGTCATAGACCAGCGAGGGAACGGTCGTGCACACGCCGTCACCGTCATAGCGCCAGCCGTGATAAGGGCAAACAACGCAGCCGTCTTTGACCCAGCCTTTTCCCAGCGAGCCGCCGCGATGCACGCACGTATCGCTCAACACATGGGCGGCGCCTTCTTTGTCGCGAAACGCAACGAATCTTAGCCCCAAAACTTGGGTCTGGATGGGTTCGTCATCCTTGATGTCTTCGCTCTTTGCGATTGGATACCAAAAATTGATGTACATGAGACACCTCCCGCCCTCAGCGCGCCACTTGGTAATGTCTGAAATAACTGAAGTCTGTGGAAAAATGCTGAATTTGGTGTGATCTGGCAAGCTAAGATTGAGCGCGGATCGTCGCGGACGTCTGCTTTCTGCGGTTTTTCGCAAAGTCCAGAGGCTAGCTAGCGGATATCAGTTTGCGCTAATTTTCTCATGAGGCGAGAATTCAGTGATAACGGGGAATCGAAATCAGACAGTTCCGCAGGGAGACGAAAATGCGCTTTTGTTACATAGGTTTACTAGCGATCGGGCTGGCCGCGACGTCTGCGCCGCACGCGCTCTTTGCACAACCGGCCTTAACTGAGGATCAATTGGCGAGGGCTGATCAGGGCCGCGGGCAGCAAGTATTTACGCAACGATGCGGCGCCTGCCACACGCTCATGGAGGGCGGCGGAAATCTGATGGGGCCTAATCTTGGCCGTCTTTTCGAGCGCACCGCCGGCACAAAGGAAGGCTTTGACTATTCTGATGCCTTCGGCGAAGCAAAATTTGATTGGACGCCTGACAAGCTCGCAGAATGGATGCGCAATCCCGATGGCTTTTTGCCGGGCAATACCATGCTGCTTGCTGAGGCGATCGCCGCGGAGGACATTGTTCCTCTCGTTTCGTACGTCATGGTGCGCACGGGATCTGCGACTTGGGACGTCGCGGAGGTTGAGGATCCTCGGACCACGAATATAGGTGAGCTCGAGCAATTGCTCAAAGAGAACCGTCCCGATTTTTGGCATCACTTGATGGACAATACTGCGCACTATCGAATTGAGCGCGACGACGACGATTATGTCTTTGTTACCTATTTCAATGAAGACGGTTCGATCAGCGCTAATAACGATCGGATCAAAGGTTTTTGGCGGGTGGAAAACATGAAGAGTTTTTGTTACGCGCTTCATGGCCTGCCGGTTGAGCCGCACGAGTGGGTTGAATGTTTCCCGATTGTGCCGAACTCTGTCGAGCGCTATGGCGAGGGCTTGTGGATTTCTGAACCCTTGCCAGGTTTGAAAGTCTACGGTGGATTCTTGCAAGGGCGCCCACATCCATTAGTCGGCGATGCACATCCAGGCTATTGGGAAAATCTCTATGCCAACACTATGCGCTATGAGTTGGACATGGGCGACGATAAGGCCGAAGTCGTCGATCTGTATTTCAATAAAGATAAGTCGGTCACAGACGGCGGTGGCACGGTGAGCGGAACATGGTGGGTCGAAGGCGTCGAGGGTCAGGAACAAGACATGTGCTACGCCTTCACGGGTGTCAACGGCCATGAAGGTGAACTGACACAGTGCTTTGCCTTGGCCGCTATGTACAATCCGCGAATCGGCGCGCGTTGGCCGAGCAAATTTAACGAAGGGCTGGCGTATTGGGCCGAAGTTGTCGAAGGGCGCAACTAGCTTTTCGATTACTCCGGCTTGAGATCGGCGAACATGTCGCGCCAGGCGCCGGGCTCGAACGACTCGTCCTGCTGGACGGCAAACGCTTTGTTGCGTGCGTCGGGATTTGTCAAAGACTCGACGACAACTGCCGCGACATCTTCGCGTGCGAGATTTCCGAGTTCATATTCGGAACGTGGAAAAATTTTGAGGCCTTTGACACCGCCAGGCTCGCTTAAGAACCCGCCTGGCCCCACGATGGTAAACGACAGGCCGCTTTCTTTTAAGAACCCTTCCGCTTTCGTCTTCCAGTAGGCCACATAGCCGAACCGCGGATTAAGCCGGTGTTCGCGATAGGGGCCGGAAGATCCTGCGGAAACTAGAACGAAATGTTTTATGTTGTTGGCGACGGCGGCGTCTACCAGATTACGTACACCCATATAGTCGACAAACTGCGGACCATTGGGCCCTTCGAATTCCGTATAGCTGATCGAGCAGATTACATAGTCGGCGCCGGCCATAAGTGGCACGAGCGCTTGCGGATCACGCACGTCTCCGCGGACCCACTCATAATCGCTGCCAAATTTCGATTCGGCGCGTGCCGGATTGCGCGTCATGCCGCGAACATTAAATCCCTTCTCATTCAACATGCCAATGGCAATGCGTCCGATACTTCCTGTTGCGCCTGCAAAGAAGATTGTCTCCTTGCCATTAGACTGTGCCGCCGTGCCGTCCGCGAATGACACAGTGAAGATAAAGCAAAGAACTGTCAGAGCTGACTTATGCATTGTCATCAATCATCTCCTCCAAATCGCGCACTGGCCTGGCTAAGATCCACGCAGGTTGCTAAGCCTCCTGCCAACAATTCTGCTTCTTCATTAAATCCTATGACAAAAGCCCAGAGCTGTGTCGCGGGAAAATAGGTGAGTGACGCGTTCGTTGCCGAACTCAGTGAGCAAAAGTGATTCTCGGAACCTTCGATAACCACTTCGCGCCCACGAATACCTCGTGCATTCAGCATATAGCGTTTGATCAATGCGTCCTCATCGTCCAGCGGATCAAGTTCGACCAACGCCGGCAAGTCTCGGTTGGATTCAACACTGAGCGGCATCTTATCATAATCTTCTTCTGTCAGATCGGTTGGCGTACAATCGTAGTCGCGGCCGACACAATCTTCACCGGTCGGGGGCGCTTGCTTTTCTGTCTGCGCCATCGCCGCACCGGCAAGCAATAAAGCGGCGAAAACCAGAAGCATGTTTTGTTTGCGCACCATCGTCTTCTCCCCTGAATAACTTCGTTGAGGCTACACTATGTCTTGTCAAACCGCGACGGTTGCGCGCCTTTACACCAACAGTCGGAGATTTAATGTAGGAGCGCAATTGCTATGGTCCTGAGCGATAGTCCGATAGAACGTATTCAACTTTGGCTGCGTCCCAAGTCATTCTAGCAAGCATGCGATCCGGCCCGAAGAGATAGAAATGCGGATCACCGTCACCGAAAACGAAATGGTCGGTGACAAATTCTCCCGCTGGTGTGTCAATCGTTTCCTCGCCCACATAGGTGACGGTTTGCGTGTCGAGTGATCCAAGAACGCCGCCGACTCCCTTACCTTGAGCGTCGAAGTCATAGACCACAATGTCTTGGGCTCCACCTTTGTCTTTGTCGTAATACCAAGTGGGCCAGCTGTTGCTCGAAATCGGGTGGGGAATAAGGGAAAACTTGTCCGGGACATCGAGCGTCTGCGCGAGCTGGCCGTTCGGTCCGTTGACAAGACCGCTCAACATGTTGCCGTTTACCGTCACCATTCCGGATCCGCGCCACGTGCCATCAACCCAAAAATCGACATAGGCTTCAAGCGGTCTGAAGTTTTTGTCTGCGCGCATGACGACGTGGCGAAAAGCTTGAATATATCGATCATAGCTGTTCGTTGCGCGCAGCGTCCGTGTTCCGTCGGGATGAACTGTGAGTAGCCAGGTCTCTTCGCCATCCTTTTTGTTTTCTTCGACTGAAATATAGTCGTATGTGCCGCTCGACCACCGCACGATATTGTCGTTAGTCAAGTAGTTCTCTTGCGCCAGTGCAGGAAAGCTCGCGAAGAACATGCCGAAAAGAAAAAAGCAGGTGGTTCTCATTCGAAGCGCTTTCTGTGTAGGAAGTTGAGAGAACTAACTAGTTGCCTCAGGTTCAGTATAACTGATCATTGTGGTTGGCGTTCCAATCCATGATTCGATCGCCATTGACCGGTCACGGGAGTTGTCTCTTGCTCTTAATCAAACCGCTAGAGTTGCTGGTTGTGCTATGATGAACAGTAAATATTGAAATGAGTGAGAAGAGGTACATGAGATATTTTCATGAATTCTGGCTGAGCTTTATCGCCGTATTGCTTTTCGCCGCCGGTCCGTCCTACGGGGCGGAAGGCAACGCCATAGTATTTGGCGGTTCTGGTCACCTTGGCTCTGAAATCGTCAAACTACTCGTTGAGGCCGGTAACCAAACGACCGTTTTTGTTCGTCCGACATCGGATCGAAGCCGCTTGGATGGCTTGGACGTTTCTTACGCTGTGGGAGACGTTATCAACGAAGATGACGTGGCTGCCGCTCTTCAAGAAACTGACTTTGATGTAATTATCAATACGATCGCAAAAAGAATGGGCGAGCCTGTCCCTCACGAGAACGGGCAGCGACACATAAACAAGTGGGCTAAGGAGACGGGGGTTGGACAAGTGATTTTTCTGAGCTCAGTCGGCGCTGGAGACAATGCGAGCGTGGTCCCCGAAAACATGCAGAAGTTTCAAGAGCCATTCAGAGATCAGCTTATAGATAAAGGCGTTGCGGAGGTTGAGCTTAGGGAAAGTGGCCTCAACTACACTATCATTCGAACCGGCGCGGTCATTCCCGTGGGGGCCGAACCGACTGGCCAAGGACAGCTGGTAGAAGACGAGTCGGTCATTGGTCCCATTACGCGCCCGGACCTTGCTGTCTTGGTCATTGGTTGCGTGCTCAATCCAGACTGTAAAAATAAAATCTATCACTCGGTTGATGAGTCACTTACCGGTGCGATGGCTAGATAGAGAGCCCAAAATTTTCGAAACATAAAGCGGCGCTTAGATCATGGTTGCTAAAGACTGTCACATACTGATCATTGGAGCCGGCATGGGCGGAATAACCGCAGCCCTTGCACTCCAACATTACGGCTATTGCGTATCGATTTTTGAACAGGCACCTGAGTTGGGCGAGGTTGGCGCCGGTTTGACGATTACGCCCAATGCGACTCATGTGCTCGACTTTCTCGGTCTCAAAGAGCGCCTGGCCGAAACGGCAAATATTCCGACCGCAGGTGCCGTTGTTCATTATCAAACCGGTGAGATCTTGCTTCGGACCTATCGCGGCAACACGCCGTTCGAGAAATACGGTGCGCACTATTTTCAAATTCATCGGGCCGATTTGCACGAGCTGCTCTCGGGCGCTGTCCTCGGCAACGATCCGGATTGCCTGCATCTGAATCATACTTTTACGGAGCTTCAGCAGGACGACACAGGCGTTACCGCACAATTTTCAAATGGGGCCACGGCCCGTGGCGATGTCTTGGTTGGTTGTGACGGCGGCAGTTCGGCCGTGCGCAATTTTGTGTTCGGTCCGGAGCCCGTCGTCTTTACGGGTCACGTTGCGCTGCGTGCTCTTATTCCGGCAAACCGGCTTACAGAAGAGGAATTAGAGATTCCGTCAAAGGCATTTCGTGGGCCTGACCGGTCGTTCACGCGGTATCTCATCCGCAGAAAAACCTTGGTCAATGTCGTCGGTCTCTGCCGTCAGCCCGGTTGGGAGGAAGAGGGCTGGACCATTCATACACCCATCGCGGACATGTTGGAGCTCTATAAAGATTTTCATCCAATCGTCTTGAACATCATCAAGAAACTGCCGCCGGAGCTTCTCTTTAAATGGGCTTTGCGCGACCGGAACCCGTTGCCGACGTGGACTGATCGGCGGGTGAGCATGCTCGGCGACGCCGCTCATCCGATGACGCCGTTTTTGGGGCAGGGTGCGGTCATGGCCATTGAAGATGCGATGCTCCTCGGCCGCGCCTTTGAAGCAGGATCAACGCCGAAAGAGGCTTTTGAAATCTACGAAAATGCGCGCAAAGAACGCGCCAACGGCGTTCAACTTCAAACCCGCGAAATGCAGCATCGCTATAATGGCCATTTGCTTGAGCACTATGACCCCAAGAAGAACGCCGAGGGGCGCGGATTATTTGACTACAATCCGGTGACTGTGCCGCTTTAGAGCTCAGCTTGTCTCCGCTTGTAGCTTGGGTGCGCTGTCACCTTTAATCGCAAGCCGGTGCATGACTCGGCGATTTTCAAAGGCGTCGTCGACGCGCTTGTGCAATGTGCATCTGTTGTCCCAAAGGGCGAGCGATCCTACGCGCCAATGGAAGCGGCATTGAAATTCCGGTTTTGCAATGTGTTGCTTCAGGAACCGCGACATGGCGTCGCTTTCATCGTCATTGAGTCCGACGATCGACCACATGAACAGCGGATCGACAAACAATGCCTTTTTTCCAGTCTCTGGATGCGTGTGAACCAGTGGGTGCTCGCTGGGCAGGTTCATATAATTTCCGGCTTTCTGAAAAGCTTCGGGGCCGCCCTTGATCATCCGGTCGAGGGCGCCGTCATGCAGTGTAGAAAAAAGACCAGTGCGATTTTCGACGAAGCGCTTCATGGGGTCTGAGAGGGCGTCATAGGCCGCGTAAGCATTCACCCAAATCGTATCGCCCCCGGCCGGACCTACATCCACCGCGTAAAGGGCCGCGCCTTTCGTTGGCACCTCAAACATCGATACGTCAATGTGCAGGACCGTTGTCGGGGGCGCCATGGGTTGCGAATTTGCTAGATCGAGCTTCTCGACTTCATCGTCTTCATCGATCTTGTTGATAAAGGGATGAACCTTGATTTCGCCGAAATTACGAACGAAGGCCTTGAACTGATCGGGTGTTAACGACTGGTCTTTGAAAAACAATACAAGGTAGTCGAGCCAAGCCTGATTGACTTCGTCCCGCATGTGATTGTCGAGGGGCTTGGACAAATCGAGTCCTATAACTTCGCCTCCCAGCGCGCCAGCGACAGGTCGCACTTCAAAACCTTGATACTTCATTTCATTAGCTCCTGTCGCAGACTACTCATTGCAGTAGTCTTTCCCACCAGGTCAATTCATATTTGACTTGCGCACGGAATTCCTTGTCGAATTTGGACTCCTGGTCGGCGAGCTCGGCAACAGGCAACTGCCATTTGACCTCAGTGCCGTCGTCGCTGATGTCCCCATTGCTTTCAATGACCTTCGGAGCGCGCAATTGAATCGTGATGTTCTTGCCGGCAAACATTGTCGAAATCAGCGATTCGCCCAACTCATCGCCTGCATCCAACTGACCATCGAGACCGGCTCTCGTTGGATCTCCTAAGTCAGAGGAAAAGGACTGCGTAATCATCAATATACCGCCCCCTTCATCCTTGATTTGAAGGGTGGAGCCGTCGTCGAAGCCTTGTGTTCCGCCAAAGGTGCCGTCTTCTTCAAGTGACGCGGCATCGAATGTTCTAATGTCGCGGATTTCATAGCTCGCAACGCAAAAGGTATCGTCGTCCCGGGCTCTGAGCTCTACAGTAGAGGACGTGATGTTCGAGCCGTCCGGATAGTCTTCTGGCCCTCTCTCGTGCGGCTCGCAAAACACGTCTTCGTCTTCTCCCAACTTGGAAAACTGATAAAGCGTTGAGTTGATCCCAAGTTCCAAGACCAGACGTGCCGACGCGTCGGGACGAATTTCGATTGTTTCGTTCAGCTGGAAGCAGGACGACAAGATTGGCGCGAACCAAATGATCGCCAGTAACTTGAGCTTAGACCGTGCCATGTAGCTAATCCTGGCTGTGGCAGAAAACCGGCTGTTTGGTAGCGAAGCTATTCTAAGTTGATCACGACTTTGCCGATATGTGAGGCGTCATCTAAATACTTATAGGCATCAGCTGCTTCGTTGAACGGAAACACTTTATCGATAATGGCTTCCATTCTATTGGCGGTGACGGCGGCGACCACGTCTGAAAGCATGCGTTGGCTGCCGCTTGTAATGCCTTTGATCGTGACGTTCTTGATGAGCATGGGCATGAAGTTCGGCTCCGCGCCACTGCGGTCAAGCGCACCAATGAATCCGATTTTCCCATTGGGCGCTGCGGCATTGAGAGATTTGCCCAGCGTGCCCATGCCGCCGGTTTCGACAATGATATCCGCGCCGCGCCCGCCCGTTTGATCCAAGATCGCTTGATCCCAGTCCGGCGTCGTCTTGTAGTTGACCGTAATGTCGGCGCCGAGCTCGCGCATCTTTTTCAATTTTTCATCGCTGGACGACGTAATGGCGACGCGGGCGCCGTTCATTTTTGCGAGTTGCAGAGCGACGACCGAAACGCCCCCCGTGCCTAAGGTCAACATTGTGTCGCCTGCCTTTATTTCACCAAGCACTTGGATGGCATGCCAAGCCGTATTAGCCGCGACCGGCAACGTGCACGCATCTTCGTAAGAAAGTGAATCCGGTACTTTGACTAGACAGGCTGCCTGCAGAACAATTTGATCAGCGAGCATACCGTCGACTGCGTTTCCGAGATCGGAAACGAAATAAGACGGGTGCCACGGTCCATTCAGCCAGTTTGTAAAATGCGTTGCGATCACACGGTCGCCCACTTTGAAATTTGAGACGCCGTCGCCGACGGTGACAACGTCGCCGGCGCCATCACTCAAGGGTATGAGCGATTCCGGTTTCTTTTGACCGTATTGGCCGCGCAACATCATGAGATCACGGTGGTTGAGTGATGCCGCTTTGATCGCAACGACCACCTGACCAAAACCAGCGACCGGGGAGTCGCGCTCCGCCTGGCGCAAAGAGCTTAGCCCTTCTTGATCGCCGACTTCATAAGCTCTCATAGTTTCCTCCTGCGACGGTAATTTTGACTATGTTAAACATTGAATCGAATCGCGTAATTAAAAACATCGTTCTTTAGTGAAGTTTTCTTACCCTCCCGGCTGGACCGGAGGTATGTAAGATGACGCGATTTGGCTTGTTGTTGGCGGCGTCGGCCCTTGCCCTGACAGGGTGTGCTTCACTTAATGAAAATGAGTGCGTAACCGCAGATTGGCAATCTATTGGTTTTCAAGACGGCGCCCAGGGCCAACCAGTTTCGGCGTCCAGCCGACATCGCAAAGCCTGTGCCAAACACGGCGTGACCCTTGATCAATATGCCTACCTCCAAGGACACGAGCAAGGCGTACGCACGTTTTGCAGGCCCGGCAAAGGCTTCAGTCTCGGCGCCGGGGGAAGTAGTTATGCAGGGGTGTGTCCAGCCGATCTTGAACCACAGTTTCTTGCGGAATATCAAAAGGGCCGGCATCTCATCTATAAGACCTGGAGCGGTCAACCAATGCGGCTTACTCGACACTTCAAGCGCGCAAGAGTCATCTTTATGACGTCAATCAAGATCTCACAGCTAAGGAAGCAGCGGTCTTGGCTCAGGGTTTGTCCCTTGAGGAGCGCACAAAGATTGTGCTCGAAATCAAGGACCTCATCTTGGAGCGAGGTGAGCTAAAAGAAGAAATCGTCAATTTGGAACACGAGCATGCGGCGCGCTATGACGATCTTGAGGCCTATCGCGCAAGCCTCGGTTATCAATATATGAGCGCTACGCGGCCTTAGTTTGCCACTCCTGATAGTCGTCTCACCCTAGCTAAGAGATGAGACGAGCGGAAAATCGATTTCCGTCTGTGCGATTTTGTTCAAGTAGTTCGCGGTCGTAGTTAGACCGATATAGAAAATGAGCTCTACGACTTCGCGATCGCTGAGCCCGGTTTTGCGCAAGCTGTCGAGTTCGTCGTCGGTAAGCTCGCCCTTGTGAGTCAGAACCGCCTGGACAAATTTGAGAACAGCTGCGTCTTTGGGGTCATTAGATTGGCCCACCAAATTAAGACCTAGTTCCTCGGGTTCTATGCCCCGACGCTTCCCGACATGCGTATGAGCCGAAGCGCAATAATCGCATTCGTTCGCGCCAGCGGCGGCAACGGCAATCTTTTCTCGGAGCTGCGCAGAAATGCCCGAACGGGAAACGGCTTGGCTAGCTGCCAAGTAGCCCGACAGTACCGCCGGCGACAGCGCCATTATCTTGAATACGTTGGGAAGCGTGCCGAGCTGGCGCTCCAAGTCTTGTAATGTTTGTCTGACGTCTCCGCTTGCTTCGTCCATTTCGATCGGCTGGATTCTAGGCATATGCTATTGTCCCATCGCTGGATTTCGTTTGTGAAAGCAAAGCAACTTATTTAGTCTAACCCAATTATGTTCCCTAAATTTTTTGCAAAGGTTTGCGCCGTTTTCCTGACCGGTATTCTCGGGGTCATGGTGGTAACGATTGCGCAGGCGGAGGAGGCCCAATTTCAGCGCGTGGTCCTAATTGGCGCGACCGCCAAATCAGCTCCGGACTTTTTTGCGCAAGCGCTCGAAGCGGGCCACACGGTGATCGGAATTGCACGCCGGCCTGAGGAAGTCTCGCTAAGGCACGAACGATTTACGGTCTTGAAGGGCGACGTCTACGATCGCGAGTCGATTGAGCGGGCGTTGACCGGCGATGAAATAGTTATTTTCTATTTGGGCTGTTGTTCCAGCGGCGACATCAACGACGAAATCGTTGAGGAGATCGATCTATTTTCCCGTGGCATTTCAAACGTCATTGAGGCTATGGAGAATAAGGGCAATCGCCGACTGATAGCCGTATCGACGACTGGCGTTGAGAAAATATTTGTTGCCAAACCGGCCGACGTTGCGCCGCTGGTAGACAAGCTCATGTGGAACAGGCGGCGCAAATTCGAAGACACGAGACGGATGGAGATTATTATTGAAGCGAGCGGTTTGGATTACATCATTATCCGCCCAGCGCGCGTTGTGGGCGGCGCGCCACCCGGCACGGTCAATGTAGCCGTCAATGCGATAACGTATGATCCCTATAATAGAAAACTAACGCGAGCTGATCTCGCTGAGTTTATTCTGGGTCAGCTCGAGTCGGAAACTTACATTGGTACGATCGTCGGCGTTTACAATTGACAACGGGCGGCGATGCCGGCAGCTGTGGGGAAGCCTACATTCGCTTCAAATTTGATGTGGATCCGCCAAAGCTATCTTAACGCTCATTCATTGACTATACTTGCATAGAATCCAGCAATTGAGGAAAGGGGCAAGGCATGTTGAATCGTCGAACATTGTTTGGCGCTACGGCGGCAGCAACGTCTTTGTTGGCGTCTAAGTTCAACGGTGGAAAGGCGGCGGCCAAGACCATGTCGTTCGATATTGAACCTCGCGGCACGCAAGGCCGATTGGAACGGCTGCCGAATCTCAATTTGGAAAGCCGCCAAGATTTCTTTACTGGCTTTCGCAAATGGGTCGGTGGCGACCTGCGCCAGGCGGCACAGGAGCGAATGGCCAAAATCTTAACCGATAAAGGCCTTGATCCGGACACGGATATTCCTTTGAAAAAAGTTTTGAAGTTGGTTGAGAAAGATCCTGTCATTGGAACAAGCGTGCGTACGTGGATTAGCGGTCAGCAGTTGACGTGGAAGGCGATTCAGGACGAATTTCATAACAATGCAGACGCATATTTCGCCGAAATGGAAGGCGCCGATGAAACGGGACCGGGGTCGCTCGAACTCAATCCGACGATGGACATTCCCGACTACGCTAAACACGAAATACACATTCAACCTGGCGGCTATGTCGGCGATCCGTTCGCCGGACAAATCAACCACTATGGTGTCAATGCGTTCTATCAAGGGCGCAACAATCAAGACGAGGTGCAAACGAGCATTGCATCCAAAGTACCGTTGCCTTCTGACGGTCAAATCGATCGCGTCTTGGATATGGGTTGTGGCATCGGTCGTCTGACACAAGCTATGAAGGAGCGATTTCCGAAGGCCGAAGTGTGGGGCGTGGATGTGGGCGGCCCTATGGTCCGGTATGCGCATTTGCGCTCGGTTGAAATGGACATTGAATGCCATTTTGCGCAGCGCTTAGCTGAAGACACAAAGTTTCCCGACAACCACTTCGATGTCATCGTGTCTTACATCATGTTTCACGAAGTGCCTGTTGCGGCCGCTGATCAAATCGTGGCAGAAGCACTGCGCGTATTGCGCCCCGGCGGCATTTTCGTGCCCGTCGATTTCGCGACTGGTAAACAGGAGCCTGCGATGACGGCTGCCAGGAGATTTTCCTTATGGTGGGATCATCGCTGGAACAACGAAATCTGGCGGCCGGATCATTACAGCCGTGATTTCGGAGATCTCATTGCAAGTGTCGGCTTTATTGTCGACGAGTCGATCGAGCCATTGCGCCGGGGCCACGGCGGCATTGTCGCGACAAAACCTGCATAACTTTTCCATGTCACTCTAGACACAGGATGATCGCCATGAAAGGACACCCATAAATGGACCAAGCGTTGATAGATGCCATCAACGAACTTCACCCTCCTGACGCTTGGGTGCACTTAGCTACGATTGGACGCGACGGCGGACCTCACGTGACTCCAATGATGATGGGCGTCCATGGTGAGGGCTTGCTGTTCAGCCTAACCGGTCAACAGAAAAAGCTAAATATGCAACGCGATCCCCGGGCCTGTGTTTCGATCAGCAAGCCAGGAATTCTTGCCCACGTCATTGTATGGGGCACGATGAAAATTCGCCATGACGAAAAGGCCGTTCAGCTTTGGGAAGATCTCTTGCGCGGCGCTTTTGGCGAACAGGGTTTGAAAGATCGCGCGCGCGAACTCTCTTTTGAAGGTACGAGCCTTGGGGTGCTAACGCCGGAGCGACACAGAATCTACGGTTTGGATTGATCGTCAAAAAAATTTTTGGTTTTGACTCTGATTGCTGGGGGGGGGAGTTACATGATGTCCGGATATCGTCTTGCCTTATCACTTGCTGTAGCACTTGGTTTAGCAACCTGCGCAACGCCTGCGACGTACCAACCGGCAACAAGCCCCCAATCAGTCGGATACTTCGATTCCGCGATTGAAAGCGATCGCTATCGCGTAACCTATCGTGGTGGCGATGCCGCTACCGCTCGAGATTTTGCTTTGCTGCGGGCTGCCGAACTAACCTTGTCGCAGGGCCAGGAATGGTTTCGCGTGACCAATTCTGTGACAACACAAGAAGGCGGTTCTAGGTCAAGTGTATCGATCGGAGGTGGAGGTGGGTCGTTTGGTGGACGTAGCGGCGTGGGCGGCGGCGTCGGCGTGGGCATCCCTCTTGGGGCCACAAGCGTAGCCGTGCATACTTTTGAAATTCTCATGGGCTCGGGACCAAAGCCCGATGGGACGGACGTCTATGACGCCCAAAGCGTATCCGAATCGCTCGGCACAGCGCTTGAAGATGAAGTGAGCTGATTAAGTACCGACAATTTGAATTCGAGATACCAGCAGTTCGTTGGCTTTCCTGATTCTGGTACACTGCGTAGGATGCGTGGCGTGATTAGGAGCGTGGCGAAATAGGATCGTGCGCGGCGGTTACGATGTGACGCAACTTACGAAACTGCTTTCACCGATGACGAACAGGGAAATTACAGTTTGACTTGGGCGCCGCCGCGATCTTGGTACTCTGGACCGATCTTTGGCTGGCCTGTCGTACTTGCCTGTGCCCTAGGCATGTTCGCCACGATTGGTCCTCTCATCTATGCCGTGTTCGGCCTTTTCATGATCGAGCTTGAAGCCGAATTCGGCTGGAGCCGCCAAGATATGGCATTCGGCCTTACGATCTATAGTTTGGCCAATGCGGCCGCCAATCCTCCATGCGGTCTCTTGATTGATCGTTTCGGCGTGCGCCGGGTCCTCATTCCCTCGCTTGTGCTCGCAGGATTGTTTTTGTGCGCACTCGGTCTTTTCGTAAATGAACTTTGGCAACTCGTCCTTGGCTTGTTTCTTGTTTCCGTCGGAGGCATTGCCACAAACTCCATCAGCTTCACGCGCACGATAACAGCGTGGTTTGACCGCCGCCGCGGCCTCGTGATCGGTATTGTGTCCGGTGCCACGGGACTAGGTGTTGCGATCTTTCCGTCCTGGACCGCTCAAATCATCAATATTTTCGATTGGCGAGTGGGCTTTATCTTCTTAGGACTTGTATTTTTAATTGTGTTGGTTCCAGCAGTGGGGCTGCTCATGCGCAACGACCCCGCCGATGTCGGACTCAAAACAGACGGCGAGAACGCGACAGCTGACCAAACGTCATTGATCAGCCCGAACTTTGAAGGCCTTTCGGTTGTTGATGCGATGAAAACTAAGACGTTCTGGCTGATGCTCGTATCTATCGGCCTGGTGACCTTTGGGCTTTGGGGATTATTGCCCCACTTGCCGCCGTTGTTGGTGGATCGCGGACTCAGTGCGGGGGATGCAGCCTGGGCCACTTTTGCCTTTGGTATTTCTATGGCGGTAGCGCGTGTCGCTGTCGGCATTTTGCTTGATGAAGTCTTCGCGCCGATCGTCGGCACGGTGACGTTCTTATTGTCCGCCATCGGCTTTGCCTTAATCGCCTACGGGGGAATTGGATGGCTGGTTATTATGGGATCCATTTTGCTTGGCGTCGGCATCGGCGCTGAGTTCGATTTGATCGCCTTTCTGGTCGGCCGATATTTTGGGCTGCGGGCGTTTGCGACAATTTACGCGCTGATCTTTATTGGCTTTTTGGCGGGCACAAGCTTTGGACCCCTTGCGCTCGGCTGGAGTTATGAAGCGACCGGCAGCTACGATAGCTTCCTGCCCGTCTTGATTGCCTTTTCATTCGTCGCGGCGATCATGTTTCTCTTTCTGGGTCCCTATGACCAGTACCGCGACAAGTTTACGCGGGCGCCCGGAGAGGTGGCACCAGCTGTTGCCGGAGAACGATAATTGAGTGTAGCGTCGGTTAGGCCAAGAGATTCAACAAACGAGTCAATTGCACAGTCCCACCATGTCAAACGAATCAAAAGAGAAATCGAGCGCGCGCTCGAAGAAGGAACCCTTCACGAGTGGTCTTGATGTGGTTGCGGCGTGGCTCGCTGCCGTGAATGGCGGCCGCATCGACGATATTCTAAAACTTTATGGTCCAAAAGCCCTCTTGTTGCCAACGTTCTCACCGGATTTCTTGAGTGACCACGAAGCTCTCCGGGCCTATTTCACCCAACTTGCGGGGCGGCAAAATCTCAAAGTCGAATTTAGTGAGGAAACTCTGAGTGAGCAGCAAATGACTTCTCGCTTTAGTGTTGCCACCGGAATTTACTCATTCAAATTCGATATCAATGGCGTCCCTAATTCATTCGAGTCACGCTTTACGTTCGTGATCGACTTGCATAGCGCAAGTCCGATCATGCACCATCATTCTGCCGTCTTGCCCGACATAATTCCGTAGTGCAGTGAATGTGAAACGTCTAAATCTGCCCAACAGACCAGGTTGGCATAGCAGCTACGGGCGGCCGCTTCTTATAGGGATATCGTGCCAACACGTCTTCGTCGAACGCGAGCCCGAGGCCAGGCGTTGCCGGTACAGTCAAAGCGCCATCTATCAGCGCGCTTGAAGACAGATCAGGCGCCGTTAGTAGTTCTTTCCAAAAGTGTTCGAGGGGAAAGGCGAATTCAAGCATCCATATGTTAGGAGCGGCGGCGCATAGATGTAGGTTTGCCGCAAGCGCCAGGGGCCCCGCCGCCGAATGAGGCGCCATGCGCGTGCCATAGGTTGAGGCTAGGCCGGAGATTTTCACCGCCTCGGCAATGCCGCCGCATATCGCCGCATCCGGCTGAATCACATTTGCGCGTTTGTGAATCAGGCAATCTTCGAAATCATCGGTCGTGAAGAGGTGCTCTCCGTATGCTATAGGCACGGGCGACTTGCCGACAAGACTGGCGATCGCTGCGCGGTGGTTTTGAGGAATGGGCTCCTCGAAAAAAAGCACTCCTACGTCGGCAAGTTCCTTAGCGATTTCGAGCGCGGTTGCTTCGCTATAATGCTCGTTACCGTCGACCATGATTTGAACGTCATCGCCAAGGAGCGCGCGAAGCGCGCGCAAAGTTTCAAGGTCGGATCCGTAATCAAGACCGATACGGACTTTGACGTGACGAACACCGTGCGCAAGGCAAGGCTCAAAGAACTTTGCATGGTAGTCAGCAGAACCTTCGTCTAGAAATGTACCTGACGCATAGACCGGAATGGCATTCTGGCGACGGCCCAGCAATTGGCTGACGGATTTGTCTTGCGCTTTACCTGCGAGATCCCAAAGCGCAATTTCGACGCCACTTATCGCCTGAATGATCACCCCTTGATCGCCGAGGCGCCGTCGGGTCCAGCCACGCATTTTGAAAGTTAAGCGTTCGACGGACAATGGTTCTTCACCGAATAATAAGGGTGCCAAAGCCTCGTCGATAACGCCCGCGACGCTGAGAGGATTTGTACAGCCAAAGCTGTCGCACACCTCGCCATATCCCGTCAGTCCGTCATCTGTATTAATCCTTACGAACAGGTAATTCAAAGGATTGCCGAGATGGTCGGCATGCGAAACTGGATACGTATTAATGGCGCTAATTTTCATTTTTTCTTTGCCTTAAGGTCACCGCACTAGGCAGCTAGCTCTCGCCGCAGCGTGGGGAGGATCTTGGCAAAGCCTTCGACAGTCTCCAGAATGCCGTCATGGAAGTTCGCTCGACGGACCGCAACGAGATTGAAGCTAAAGCCTGTGAACCCCAATTGCGAAAGCTCGGCAATTTGCACAGCGCATTCGTCAGGCGTTCCTGCGATCGCGAATTGTCGCACCAAGTCGTCAACGATCAAGTCTTCCAGCTCGGGTGGATCAAAGCGGTCGTGATCGAAGTACCAGCCTGTTGCCTGTTCGAGGGCAGTATCGATTCGAGTGACAAGCTCGGGATCGATGTTCAATTCCTTCGGCCGAAGCAACGCCAAATAGTGCGCAATGTACCGTTTGACGCTGGAGCGCGCTTGCGCGCCGTCTTCAGAGACGCAAAGGGTCATGCGCGGCGAGAACTCAATGTCATCGAGTGAGCGACCTGCGCGGTCGGCGCCGACTTTGAGCCACGAGAGATATTGGTCAACCATCTGCTTTGACCAGTAGCGCGCGCCAACGAGAGCAATGTCAGCAAATTCGCCAGCAAGACCCAAGACGCGCTCACTCCGCGAGCCAACAGATAGGGGTACCGGTTTTTCCGGCGGGACCACGAGCCGATTGCCGGTCACCTGGAAGACTTCTCCGTCAAAATTCGTTGCTTTTCCGGCTAAGAGCTGGCGAATGATGACAAGCGCCTCGCGCATGGCGCGAGCTGGGCGAACGGACTCCATAGCAATGTCTTCAAGCCCGGCTCCAATGCCGAGCCCCAAAAATGCCCGGCCGGATGACAGATCCTGCAAGGTTGCGGCGTGGGCCGCCAAAAGAACCGGGTGGCGGGAATAGGGATTGGTGACCACAGGTCCAATTAGAATGCGGTTCGTCGCGAGCGCGCAGGCGGTCTGCAGTTGAAAGCTGTCGGGGTAAAAAAGGACATCCGATATGCCGAGGCGCTCGATTCCTGCCGCTTCCGCCCGCTTGGCAAGGTCGACAACTTGGGCAGCTGCCATTCCGGGCGTAATTTCAACTTCAATTTGCATGACTTGGCCTTGCCCGTGATGGAGAAATTTAGACCAGCCGAGAAGGCACGTCCAACTTGACCCAGGCGAGGCCCGACATGTCGCGAGGACCCCGCGATTGCGCAGGAATTGGAAGATCTTGTGATGCTGACGGTCGCCGCATCAATATCTCGGCGCGACGGGAAAATATCTCTTAATGAGAAAGTTACCATCAGATCGCTAGCTTTGAGGGGTTGCGCAGACACTGCTAAGTTGTCGAATTATGAGTTCGATATTGGGAGGGGGAATGAGTAGCCGGGCGGTATACGGGACAAAGCCAAGCCTTTACGGGCGGGTAGCGCCGTTTTTCGTCCTCGGGCTCGTGCTAACTGCCTCGCTTCCGGTCACTGCCGACGAAACATTTGGCATTCCGCCATTTATCACGTCTGACCTCGCCTATCACCATCACCCCCTATTTAGGATCGTTTTCTACGACCCGTCCGCAGCTAACACGCCGCTTCCAAAACTCATCGGTATGCGCACGCCTCCGACCAATTTAGGCATCACGGCGGAGGACGAAAGATTCCGTTTTCGTGAGATTCATACCCACGAGGGAACATCTGGAACGCTGCACGTGGAAAGCCCTTATCCAGTCAAGAAGTACAAATTGGGGGAATTTTTCGCGTTATGGATTTCAGAAGACCCTCGTATCGAATCGCTTCTCGAGCAAATTAAAGAAGATGGCACGATCTATCTCTTCGACTATGTCAAAGCGAATCAAACATATCTGACGACCGAGGTCTCAAATGACGACTTCCTTGATCTACCCCTCGACGACAACCGTCACATTGTGATTTATTTGCCCGGTGAAGCCCAAGGCGAGCGGCCGATGGTCCCAGCCGGATAACTGGCGGGGGCTCTTTTCCCCCGAATTATGCGATATATTGTGGGCTTAACGTCACATCCAAAAAATTTATTAACAAACATCTACAAGCACTAATACGTATCGGATTATAAAAGAAAGTCGGAAGTTGAGAGGAGCCTAGAATAGTGAGAGATGGGGAGCCGGCAGACACTGACTCGCAGTTCGAGCGCCAAGTACGGCGTTTGGCTAAACATTGTGCGAGCTACAAAGGGGCAATCACTGCACGAAGCGTCACACAGCTGATTATCAACCTGCTGTTGATTGCGGTGCTTGGGGGCGGCGCGATGGTAAGCGTTGCTTACGAAGTGTGGGTCGGCGTCTTACTGACGATTCCTGCGGCCGGAATACTAATTCGGTTGTTTATCATTCAACATGATTGCGGCCATGGTTCGTTTTTCAAATCGCGATCGACCAATGACTGGGTTGGCCGCTTCACCAGTATTCTCACCTTTACGCCTTACGCTTATTGGCGCAAAGCCCATGCCATTCATCACGCGACGTCTGGTAACCTTTGCCGCCGCGGCGTCGGTGATATCGGCATACTGACCGTCCGCGAATATCTGGATTTGCCGCTCCGCAAACGCATCATGTACCGATTGTATCGGCATCCTCTCATCCTTCAATTTCTTGGATCGCCATATCACTTTTTTATCGACCAGCGGATTCCAATTGGTGTACCCGATTCAATCCCACGTGGTTGGCTAAGTATTATGTCCTTGAACGTCGCGATAGTCGTCGTTTACGGCCTTGCTATATATGTATTTGGCTGGAAGCCTGTTGTCATCGGGTTCATGCCGATCGTTGTGATGGCTTCATGGATCGGAGGCTGGCTATTTTACATTCAGCATCAGTATGAGAATGCGTATTGGGTCGAAAACGAGAATTGGAATTTTCACGCAGCCGCGCTTTACGGCAGCTCGTACTATGATTTGCCGTCTATCCTTCATTGGTTTACGGGAAATATAGGTCTTCATCACATTCACCACCTCTGCGGGACGATTCCGAACTATCGATTGCGGGATTGTCTTGATGCAAATCCCGATCTTCGAGAGTTCTCCCGCATCACTTTGGGCGAAAGTTTGAAATACGCTCGATTAGCGCTATGGGATGAGGATCAGCGAGTGCTTGTAGGCTTCAATCACGTTTAGGTCGCCGCTAGTACCGAATTGCGATCTTGTCCGTTGACATTGCGCCGCCCGCTTTTTTCCATTGAGCGCAGCGCGCGAAGCACGAGTGTCATTTGGTCTGTTGTGCCGATGGAAAAGCGGATGCATCCCTGCAATGGTACAATTGCATTCTGATTTCGAGCAATGATGCCGCGTTTGACGAGTCCGTTAAAGGTCTCATCTGCATCTTTGTACTTTACGAGTACGAAGTTTCCGACACCTGGATAAATTCGCTCGACATTCTCCAACTTTCTTAGTCCTTCCAGAAATAGTGTACGGCTCTTTTCGATGTGGGCCCTATTGCTCTGAAGTTGGCCTATGCCTGCAGGCGATAGAGCATCGAAAGCAATTTCAGCGCAAGGACTGGGAATGGGGTATGGAGTGATTGTTTTTCTTAAGAGATCTATGATCTCCCTATTGGCCAAAGAAAAACCTACATGGATGCCGGCCAGTCCGAACGCTTTCGACATGGTGCGTATAACGACCAAGTTTTCATACTCGGCTAAGAGCGGCACAGACGACTGCTCCGGGCAGAATTCAATATACGCTTCGTCAATGGCGACGATCGCGCGATCGCGAAATGTGTCGAGGACAAAGCGCAGGTCTTTCGGCGGAATGAGGTTACCGGTGGGGTTGTTGGGATTGCATAGAAAAACTAATTTAATGTTAGATGGCGCGCGTGCAATGGCTTCCCGGTCGAGGTTGAAGTCGCCGAGCAGTGGAACAGGTAAGACTTGCGCTCCATGGATGGTCGATGTGATTTCATAGAGGCCGTATGTTGGCGGAAAAAAAACAACGCCGTCTGAACCTGGCTCGCAGAACGTCCTGACGAGCAATTCAATGCTTTCATCGGCGCCTCTAGTCGCGATCACATTATCTTCCGATACGCCGGCATACGCGGCGTAGGCACGGCGTAAATTCCGCGGGGCAACGTCGGCGTAGTGATTATAGTCGTTTATTTCAAAGCTCCGGCGTTGTGGCTCGAAGGGCAATTCATTGGCATCGAGGAAAAGTTTTTTCGGATCTGCACCAAATAGTCGTCGCGCTGACTGATAGGGAACGAGCGTGCGGAGCTGGTCGCGCACGAGATCCAAAACTGAATGGGTTGTCTTTCTATGTTCGCTATTTTTCAACTTTTTTCTCCAATCACCGGTTCTTTGGCGTTTACTAGCGATCCGGATGAACAAAATCCCGTTCCCGGAGCTCGATGAGAGTAGGCCGCGTTTCGTTTTGCACTTCGTGCAATAACGCTGATAGGTCTTGAAGGGTCGTGGCGCGTTCAATGTGGCACCCCATGCCCTCTGCGATATTGAGATAGTTTATTGGCGCGTGTCGCACGCCGACGGGAATAATTCCTGCTCGCTCCATACTGTTTTCAATTTCGCCATAGCCTTCGTTGTTCCAAAGCAAAATAATGATTGACGCTTTGGCCTCTGCCGCTGTCGCGAGTTCGCCAAGCGTAAACTGAAGACCGCCATCTCCGGTCAAGCAAATAACGGGTCTATCCGGCATGGCCAGCTTGGCGCCGATCGCCGCGGGTAGGCCGAAGCCCAACGTGCCGTATCCTGTAGCGGAGGTGAAAAATGACCGGGGCGACGCGCGCTCCCAGTGCAGAACCGCATGATAGGCAGGCTGAGTCGAGTCGGCCGCAATGACAGCATTGGGGAGTGCGGCATCGATGATTGAAAACAAGGCGCGGTATGACGGATCAGCCGCTTCTAATACTTGAGATCTAAGTGCGTTCGCTCGCTTTAGTGCGCCACGGCCCCGCTCACCTTCAAGTACGAAGTCCTCGAGGGTGTCACTGAGTAGGACTAGTGCCTGAGCAGCGTCACCATGAATCGCGACGTCCGCTCCCATATTTTTTTCTAGTTGGTTGCGATCGACATCAATGCGAATGACCTTGCCCGTGGGCTTCTTGTGGCCTTGAAAGAAAAAGTCGTAATCGGTTTCCGCATATTCGGTTCCGACAGCGAGCACAACATCCGCCGCGGCGATGGCATTTTGCAGGTCGGCGTCACTTGGGCTGCCACCGACTCTTAAGGGATGGGACAGAGGCAAAACGCCCTTCGCATTTGTCGTGTTAACAACCGGTGCACCGATTTTGTCGATGAGATCGACGACGGCGTCTCTCGCATCTATCGCGCCGCCACCCAGAAGTACGATCGGGTTTTTTGCGGCGCGTAGCAAAGCGGCAGCACCTTTAACTTGCTTTGCCTCTATATCGGGAGGGCTGGGTAGGGGGTGGGCGTGTGTCTCCATTTCGCCAACCGCCTCTCCCAATATATCGACTGGGATTTCAATGTAAGCGGGGCCCTTCCGGCCGGTGAGCATGGCTGAAAACGCTTCTGCGAAGATCTTTGTAAGGTCGTTAACGTGCCGTACTGTTTGGCTGTAGACGCAGCATTGTTGGATAAGACCGCGCTGATCGGGCAGCTCGTGTAACAGGCCCTCCAGATTACCCAATTTTTTTGAATTGACTACGCTCGCGACAACGAGCATTGGAATTGAATCTGATTTGGCTTGTGCCATTGCTGTTGCCATATTGGTGACGCCGGGACCGGATATGACAAAACATGCAGCTGGCTTGCCGGTAGCACGCGCGTAGCCGTCTGCCATAAAACCCGCGCCCTGTTCGTGCCAGGGCGTTACATGTCGCAGTGTCGAGTGAGCCAAACCCCGATAGAGCTCGAGCGTATGGACGCCAGGGATGCCGAAGACAGTGTCCACGCCGTATGATGAAAGAAGCTCTAGAACAGCTTCACCGCAAGTCGTCATGCGACAGCGTCTCCTCTTTGCTGTGTGCTGTGTGCAAGTTTTGGTCCGGTGTCGCGTTTACACTATGCGCCGCATACGCCGTGGCGATGCGGTTCTACTTCGGACCACTTTTAGAATTAACCAATCGCCGCACAACAGGTTCAGTGAATAGAATTACCACCGAAGTCCCCAAATAGGGTGCCGTATTACTGTTTGAGTGCAGCAGAATGTTTGGCGATCAACTGGCCAAACCAAATAATCTTTGTTGGCTGCCTATTGCGCCGCTGCGATTAGCGGCGCTGTCGCCGGATTGTACATATAGACTTGACCGTGCACTTTACGCGATCCCGTCAAGTCAAAGTTTTCTGGATCGCTCTTCATGTAGCGGTCCGCTTGCTTTTGCGATTCGACGAGTACCCAATTGCCGCGTTCCACGCGCGCTTGCTCGAATAAAGTTAAAGCATCATCGAAATTGTTTGCTGCCTCGAAACAGCGCCCCATGACGACGCCATCTTCAATGGCCATAGTCGCCCCTTGACCCAAAAATGGTGTAATGGTGTGTGCAGCATCTCCCAACAAGACGACGCGACCATTCGTCCAGGACGGCAGTGGGGATCGGTGAACGAGCGCCCATTTAAAGCCGGCGCCCGGCGGGGTCGCACGAATGATGCTTTTCACTTCGTCGTGCCATTCATCGAAATGATGCAATACTTCAGACACATCTGATTGGATATTCCAACCTTCTTCTTTCCACTCAGACGTTGTCACCATGCCGACAAAATTCATCAACGATCTGTTCCGGACCGTATAGCGCATGAACATTTGATCTGGACCGATACTTAGCGTGGCGCCCGTGCGCACGACTGACGGATCGAGATCTTTAACGGGCACCAAGCCGCGATAGGCCACGTAGCCCGCAAATTTCGGCGGTTCTTCGGAAAACCCGCGTTCGCGGATGAGCGACTTGCCGCCGTCACAACCGATCATGACGTCTGCGGAAGCCTCTGAGCCGTTTTTGAATTTCACAGTGACGCGTCCGTCGTTTTGTTCGAAGTCGACAAACTCGCAGTCTAATTTAATGCAGTCAGGGTCATTGGCGCGCGCAGCCTCCGTCAAGATCGTATGAACGTCGGCCCGGTGGATCTGCATATATTGGTTACCGAAGCGCTCCGTCTGCTCTTTGGAAGTTCCTATGCTGGACCCTGTGACGATTTCATTCGTTCTGTAATGTCTGACCGTGCTTCCATCCATGAGTGAGCCGAGTTCGCGCACGCGATCTCCGACGCCGACATAATCGAGGCCATGCATGGAGTTGGGGCTGATCGACAGCCCGGCGCCGACTTCGCGGAGTGCCGGTGCCTGTTCATAAATAGCCACTTTGAACCCGGCTCTTTGTAACGCAAGCGCCGCAGTCAAGCCGCCCATGCCCGCACCCACGATCATGATGTTTGAGTTTGTCACTGCTTGGTCCTCTGGCCTGCGGCGGGCCATTCTTGCTGTTTGATAGTCAACTAAGCTAAACGAAACAGAATTGAATTGGCGTCGCAACGGTTCAGTTCGACTTGACCGAAATTGAACAAGGTTTCACTTTCAAGACAAAGCGATTTCCTGAGATATATGGAATGGCAGGAGCGATTTGGAGGCAAGCCGCTACGTGGAAGCCGCGTGTATTCCATCATGCCGATCGTGCCAAGTTAAGATATTTATGGCGAAAAGGAGTAAGCGTAACGTGCATATAGATACAAGAAACGAGCCTTTTGTCGTTAGTCCGATGCGGGATAATTGGTATCAAGCCAGTTCTTTCTATGGATCGTCGTTTGCACTCATTACGACCGTCAATGAGAACGGTGTGACCAACATCGGGCCCTATCAGTTGAGCTTTCCTTTTGAAGTGATCGAGCGCCGTTCATGGATGGTGATCAGCAGGGCAACGTCTAATACAGCCACTAACGTGAAGCGTACAAAGAAATGCGCCCTTCATTTTGTCGAGTATGACAAAGAGAAAATTCAGACGATTCTGGAATTCGGATTTCCCGGGCAAACGTCTGAAGAAAAAATGGAATATAATCCGTTTGAATTGATTGACAGCCCAACACCGGGACGCGAGTCGAACGATATCTATCCCAAGATCATCAAGGAAGCCTTTCAGGTTTACGAATGCACGCTCGACGTGGACCGCATCAACGAAAATCCGATTCTTCGCGACTCACGCTCCGCGCACCTGCTCTTGAATATTGACAATATTCTTGTGAAAGAGACGTGGGCGAAACACATAGACGGCACGAAAGATGAAATGCCCCGTTTTCCGTTGACCTATGGATTCCGTGGTGCGAGCACGTTTTGGTTCGGAGAGACCCATTCGGCTTATAAGCTGCCAATTCCAGACAAGGGCGCCAAGCATGACGTCGTGCACTACGAAGCCAATCGCATGGACGATGACGTGACATTCACTATGGACGCATGCAAGCAACTTACCGGCATCCCTCCTACCTTCTTACGCGCGGCCTTGGGTGGTATAATCCAGGCCGCCAAGGCTCAAGGTATTAGTGAAGTCGACGTCGAATTCCTGGACAAGATCAACGCTGAAAGAGAGAGTGGTTAGCTGCACAGCTAAGACAACTATACGCCCAGTCAAATTGAAGAAAGTGAGAGCCTGGGTCTAATACTGGCCAAGCTGAAAACAGTTTATGGAGTTTAGAATGAACCGATACGTTAGATTATCTGCCGTCTTTGTTGCGTTTTTGGCCTCGTTCGTCTTTTCCGGAGGTTCTCAATCGGCCAACGCGTCGACGGTCCTCATTACCGGCGCCAATCGCGGAATCGGCATTGAGTTTGTCGAGCAGTATGCAGAATCGGGCTGGACTGTTATTGCGACGTGCCGGAACCCGGATAGCGTAGACGAATTAAGGGCTCTGGCTTCGGGCTATGACAATGTGACCGTCGAGCGATTGGATCTTGTGGACCACGAAGGCATCGATGCTCTGGCTGCCAAGTACAAAGACAAACCGATCGACGTTCTCGTAAACAATGCGGGTCTCATGCGCGGACCTGACGTGGGGCAAATGGTTGGCTCCATTGACTATGACGAATTCGATTTGTTCTACCGCACCAACGCAATGGGGCCGCTCAAGGTCGCGGAAGCCTTTTCACCGAACATTATTGCGAGCGAGCAAAGAGTCATCGCCGCTCTGACTACGGGGACCGGCGAACGGGGCATTCCAGTGCCGGGCTTTTCTCTGTACAAAACCAGCAAGGCTGCGCTCGATTCAATCCAAAAGGAAATCGCCATTCGGTGGAAGGGTCGGAACGTGAGAGTGGTGACACTGATGCCAGGTCGTGTCCTCACGCACGGTGAGCCCGACGATGGTAACCAGGGCAATACCGTTGCGGTCGAAGACAGCGTCAGCGGTATGATTGAGGCTATAGAAAACCTGACAATGGAAAATAGCGGCCGGACGATCGACTGGCACGGTGACGTTGTCGACTAAGTCGGATTCCGGTCGACGATATCCAAAATAAGTGGCGGACTGATCGGTCTATTTCCAGAGATGAGACCATTTTTGTTTGGTCTCTAAAATAATGTTTGGCGATTCTTTTTCCAGAAGACTTCGATTGGTTGGCGCAAACACTTGAGGTCCGCCTTCTTCAGGTAACTGACGAGTCGCATCAATAACGATGCGACTTGAGACAAAGCGCTCTGGGGAGCTTGGGTCCGTGAAACCGGTTTTCATACTCTCTTTGATGTAGGTGGCCGGGTAAGGCTGCCACATGGAGCCTAAGGCCCACAGTACCTGTTCTGACTCAAGCGTATTAACGTCTTTGTCTACAACAATAATGACTTTGGCGTAGGGATCTTGGGCGAGGAGAATTTTTCCAGCTTCGAGGCCGGCTCCGGCGGCGTGTTTGTCAATTCGAAGAACAATGACGCCGGCGGCCGGACGAAACGTGTCAACGTAGTTTGGAATATGCCCCTCGTAGAGCACCTGGTCCTGCGACGCCCAAATCGAATGGGGCATATCGAACGTGATTCCGGAAAACGCATTGTAAAACCAAGGCGACTCGCGATGCGTGATCGCGTCAACGTGCATTACAAAATTGTTTGGCTTTTTCGGGCCCTGAAAACCGAGGAATTCGCCAAAAGGCCCTTCCTCTTCAAAGTCTTCGAGGGAGATTTTGCCTTCGATAATCATTTCCGCCTGCGCGGGCACCAGAAGATCGCTCGTTTCGCATTTGACGACGTCCAGCGGTTGACCCAAGAGGCTGCCTGCAAGTTCGAGTTCGTAGTCGCCTTTGCCACCGATCTTCGTGGCCGCCAGCGACCACGTCACCGGGTCCATGCCCTGCACGAGTGCGACCTGGGCGGCCTTTATGCCGCGCTCTTTCATGCCCATTAGTATCGGATAGGCGTCTTGTCCGCGTCCAACATTGACGCCGATCTTTTGGTCTCCCTTTACCTGACAACGATAGACACCCAAGTTGCCGCCGAGTTCGGGATCGTTGACCAACAAGGCGCCGGCGTTGATGTATTGCCCTGCGTCTGCGGGATTGAGTTTGAGCCATGGAAAAGTCGAAAGATCAGCCTCAGATTTCCGTAGAACCACTTGCTTGCAAGGCGCTGCGGCGGCATTCACTTCTCTGGGTGGAATCTTCGGAAGCTTCCCATCGACAAAGCATTGTGCCAAGTCGCGGACGCACAAACTGTACATGTCATTGGCGTTGGACGTCTCAACGTTGATACCAAACGCAAGTGATTCGGAGATGACGTTGCCGAATAAGTTCGCAACGACGGGGCCGTCCATCCAGCGACCGTTAATCTTGACCCGGTCAAACCACACGGCCGGCGCGTTATACAGTCCCTTTTCCTCTATGAGATTGTAAAGAATAGCGGTCGCCTCATAGCGATCCTGATCTACTTCGGAAAATCTAAGCAGTTGACCGTTTGAGTCCAGATTTGCGATTGCTGATCTGATATCTGTGTGAGGTTTCATATTGCTGGCCATGAGACTGCCGTGGATGCCCTAAATTCCAGGATGCTATCGGCTCATGGCTAGCATCTAATTCACATTCAGACAAATTGCTGCCCTACGATGAGAACCGGCGCAAATCCTGAGCCTGCCCGGAATTAACAATACTTAGATGATTATTTGAGAAACTGATGGGCCTTAAATCAGTGAGTATTACAGCTTCATCAAGGGATCAGCATGACTCAAGACGGCTCACAATTGGAACGGCTCATCGGTCTTGCCAATGAGGCTTCGAGCGATAATCGTCGAGAGATTCTTCGTGATGTAACCGAAATATTTGTCAGCGACCCCGGCCAATTCAACGAGAAAGAAGTCGAACAATTTGGCGCAATTATGGGTCGCGTAGCGTTTGAATTAGAAAAAGAAGTGCGCGTATTGCTCTCTGACCAGCTGAGCCACGTTACCAATGCACCCCATGACTTAATCTTTCAACTAGCAACTGACGAAATCGAAGTTGCCCGTCCGGTCCTCACAAGAAGCCCGGTATTGAACGATGATGACCTGGTAAGAATCACTGAAGAACAGGGCCAAGACCATCTATTCTCGATTGCTGAACGCGAGACTGTTTCGGAAACCGTCAGTGATGCCCTCGTCGAAAGAGGTGAGGGCCAAGTGTTAGTGCGGTTGGCTCGCAACGAAGGTGCGCAGCTGACGCGGACTTCTATGGAAAAGTTGGTGACACGCTCTGAAAACGTTGTAGAGCTCCATGAGCCACTGGCATTACGGCGCGAACTTCCGCCCGATCTGTTGAACGAAATGTACTTTTTTGTTTCGTCGAAGCTTCAGCACCACATACTTGCCACAAACGCGAAAATTGACGAAGCGACACTTGAGGAGGCACTGGCCAAATCCCGACAAAGGCTGGGCAAGAAGGCAAATTCCCGTCTTCTTCGGAAGTCGGCACCCGAACAATATGTAGACGATCTCGAGCGGCAGGACTTACTCAACCAAAGCATGCTGGTCAAGTTGTTTGAAAGCGGACAGGTGCCGGAATTCTTAATTGCCTTTGCGCGAATGGCGGAAATTGACAATCGTACCGCCCGCCGCATCGTGTTTGATATGGCCGGCGACGCATTAGCTATTGCCTGCTGCGCGTTGCAATTTGAAACGCCAACGTACAAGGCGTTTTTGACTTATGACCCCGCACTCAAGTCATTTTTGTTGAAGAAAGAGCATCTAAAAATGCTTGACCTCTACGAAAAGCTTCCACTGGAAAGCGCACGACGCACCATGCGATTCTGGCGCACCCGCCAGCACGCAATGGATGCCGATCAGACGGCGGCCTAGCTCCAGGCCAATTCAATTGGTGCAAACGACGATCTTTGCGCCGACGCTACCTTATCTTCACGACGTCTGCACTGGTGCCGGGGTTTGCTCGCGGGCGTAATACTCTAGGCTCGAGATACTCGGGCCGTAGTCTTCCGTGGGAGCCGACAACATGTGGGGATAATGTTCTTCCGCATATTGACGAATGTGTTTGGGCACCATGTCCAGATTATCGCAGCCGATCATGGTTGAAGCATAGAGGCAATGACCCGGCGTTTGGCCCATAAGCATCCAGGGTAGCCAAGGTGTGATGCGCTGCCACGACCCCGTGTAGTTCACCGCCGTCAATTCGGGATTCTCGAGTTCATCGACCGACACGATGTAGCGGAATAACTCAGAGACCTGAGCCATCGGACCGGCAGACTCGCGAGGCCATTTATCGGGCTGCAGCGCGTTCGGATAACAAAGGTGCATATCGGTCGTCAGCAGGAGCCGATCGTCACCCAAGCGACGCCAAGGAAATAGAAGGGGAATTTTTCTGGGTTCGGCTTTTTCTTGGCCAGGAAAATCTTCAGGCGCCAAAATCAACCACTCACTAATCGTGTAGTTGAACGGATCGTTGGCCACCTGAACGACGTTCACGACTTCGCCCGTCCACGGATTTTTCCACTCCTCGATGATTTCGCCAGTGCGTGAGTCTGTATAGAAAATCACCTCCTTGTTGAGGCGCCGGATTGTGCCGTCCTCTTGTGGTACGAGCCGCGTGCACAGAAAGGTCTCAAAACTGCAGAGTTCTTTGATCTTCTCGTTGGGCTTAATGCCCATGATTTGCCCCGTGCAATAGGTGAACCGCTCGTTTTCAGGGTTCAAGTCTCCCTGTATCCGCGCCCAAGCATCGCGGTTCCAAAATTGGCTGGTGAAATCGATTTTGGTCTCAAAGCTGATCGTCATTGACACATTCCTTCACAGATCTTGGGCGAGTCATGCCCTATAGGCGCTTGTGATGCCGGTTTTAAGTGGCGGCTTACCTGATGCCTAGCACGGAATGCCCGGCCGTCCATTTTTCGATGCGCACTGGCTGGAAGCACGTATTATCGGCGCTTACTTGTTCCGCAACCGTTTGCAAAACGTGACTTCGCAGACATCGCAATTAGGGATATCGGTGCAGACCTTGCCGTGGTCCTTGGAGCTAAAGACGCGCAATAGATTTTCCATATAGCGCGCGTTCTCACCAGACCGCTCGGCCCAGGACGCTAATACCGAAGCGGCTTCCTCACGTTTAAGATTGGTGTGAGACATGCCCAAGCGGCCCGGCCCCACAATACGCGCCATCATATGGGGCACGAGTTCTGCCTCTACTAAACCGTCTCCCGCATCGGCGATCATGGCCTCATAATCAACGCCTTGATTGCTCAATGTGGATTTGATTTGCGAGACGAGTTCTGCCGGTTTTCGAATTGCATCATTGGGCTTGAACCAGATTGTGGCCTGCGATAGTCCGCCCCCCACAAACCAAGGCAAATCTTCAATTTCCTCAACGGCGAAATAGCGCTCCATCATCTCCGGGGCAAAAAAATCTTTAATCTCTTCTCGACTCGCGCGGTTGGGCCCGACCATCGACACCGGTTGTGTCGAATGGGTTTTCAGCCAATGGACAATGACAAAGTTTGCCTCGTCACTCATGGCTTTGAACAACTGCTCGCGATAAAGGGAATGATTTTGGGGGCTCATGTTGTGGAGCAACCCGTGGTCCAGCACGAGGTCGTATTTGTGAGGCGCTTCCCATTCGAGCACGTCGGCGACGACCGGGGTCACCGCGACGCCCGCGTCCTTGGCGCGTTGTTCAGTCATTTCGATTGCTTTGGGCACGAAATCCAGGCTGGTTACCTCCCAGCCTTCTCGAGCCAAGAAGACCGAGTCCGTTCCGGCACCGCACCCGATGTCCAAGGCCTTGCCGGGCTGGCGCTTCTTGCAAATATCGGCCAGAAACAAAGTCTGCTCGGTATGGGCCCAAGACAATTTTTGCCAATCGGCCGCATGGTCATATTCACGGGTAAACGTGGAAACATTGTCAGGTCTGTTTGTCATGATGTGCTCACCTCTGGGGCGGGTGGCCTATTCGGATATGTAATCTGACTTCTCGCTGGGCTCTTCCGGGCTCATACAGAGTCAGCGGCCGGGCCCTTCGTTTGTCAATGAGTTTCAGAAAGCGATCCGTAATATGGCCTGACTCAACAAAAGGTATTTGTAGGAGTTTGGTCGTCTCCACTTCGCTCCCTTTGTCAGATAAAGTGGCAATACCGCATTGTGATTTCAGGGGGAGACGAAAAATGAAAGAGTTCCGTATCTGGACAACCGTCGCCATCGTCGCGGTATTGACGGTTAGCCCATTCGCACAGGCTTTCGCACAGGGTAACGCGCCTTCAGCGGGCGTCCCACAATTGGTGCAGCCGGACGGCAGCTATCCGGTAAAGGCGCTTGAGAAGGACGTCATAGTCGTCAAAGTTGTTCAGAATGCCGTGCAGAATCTGCAGGACGCCCCGACCATCGAAGAAGGGCTGGTAGAAAATCTTGCGCGTATGACATCGTGGATCAACAAAGCTTGCACTGAAGGCAAAAAGCCCGACTTCATCTTGTTTAATGAATTTCCGCTGACGGGATATTCGTCCGGCTCGCGAGACGAAAAGCTCAAATTCACTATTCAGATCCCCGGTCCCGAAACAGTTCAGTTAGGTGAGTTGGCCAAAGAATGCGACACCTACATTATCTTTGGCAGCTACGCGAACGATCCAGAATGGCCCGGGCACATTATTAGTCTAAACCCCGTCATTGGGCGTGACGGTGAGTTGGTCAAAGCTTATTGGAAGACGCGTAACGCCTCTCGCCTGGGCGATGATGGAGAGATTCCTACTACGACCGTTGAAAATGTGCGGGATAAATTTCGTGCCCGCTATGGAATCGAAGAAGAGTTTCCGATCATTCAAACCGAATTCGGCAATATCGCGGTTAGCACAGTACAAATCGACCCCTTCGTCTTTGCCGCCTTTGCCATGCGCGGTGTTGAGATCATGTTCCGCACCGCAACGTTGTTCAATCCTCTCGACGTGAAGGCGATGGCTTATTACAACCGTTTCTATTCAGCGATGTCGAACATTACTTTTCCGCCGGACTCGCCGGTTGCGTCCGGCGGCGGACGTTCATTGATTGTAGGTCCGAGAGGAGAAGTTCTGGCCGAAGACCCAACGAATAAAGAAGCCATCATTGAAGCGGAAATTCCGATCGCCGAATTCAGAGAAAACCGGCGCATCCCACGCTACCCGATGGAAGTGGTCAAGCCGGTGTTCGATCAATTTCAGCAGGAAGTGCCGCTCAATCATTTGGACCTGCCGCCTGAGGATTTGCCCCAGACGCGCATGGACATGAAAGAGTTGCTCGATCAGGAAAGCCGCTGGCTAAATTAAATTTTTCAGAGAATCGAGAATTGGGGCGAGCTGCGTGTGCATAACGTCAATGCAAATGCAGTTCGGCTCCAATCGTCTTTAGATTGAAAACCGTTTTCGTATCCTTCAATCACCACGAGATACCGTAGTCTTCGCCGTAATTGCTTGCCCCGCCCCAAAAGCTCTTGTGTTCGCGATCAAACAGAATCGCGTTGAGCGGGCCGGATGTGCGGTCACGGAACACAAGATCATAGCCCATGGCTTCAAGTTCCGTACGGACTTCCGGCGGCGTAGAGTCGTTCAGAAGCAACCGCCCCGGCTTTGCCTGATGACTGCCGAAGGAGTCGCGCAATTGATAGCTCGTAAAATTTGCGGCCTCGCTGGCTTCTTGCACCGTCATATCGAATTCGACGACGTTGAGGAAGAATTGCAATAGATTTTGATCTTGCGTGTCTCCGCCCTGAACTGCAAATGCCAAGTATGGTTTGCCTTTTTTCAAGGCCAAAGTTGGCGTCAAAGTTGCGCGAGGTCGCTTGCCCGGTTCCACGACATTAAATGGGTTCTCCGCCGGATCGAGAACGAAACTTTGCATTCGTTGACTGAGACCAATCCCGGTTTTGCCTGGTATAAAGGCGGTGTGCCAGCCGCCGCTCGGGGTAATGGAAACGGCCCAACCCTCGGCGTCGGCGGTAACCACGGTCGTGGTGCCGAGCTGAAATGTGAGATCGAATTCCGCCATTGCGCTCTCTTCAGGCTCCGTCACATGCCAAGACTCGAGATAGTTTGTGAACGGATTTTCATCGCCTTGAAACGGATAAGGATCGCCTGGACGGATGTCCGGGTCATTTCTATCGGGCTGAATGAGTTTAGCTCTCTCGCGCGCATATTTTTTTCGAAAGGAGACCTTTGATGGGCTCGGTGGGCGGGAAGTATGGGTCGCCGTAATAGAAGTCGCGATCGGCGAACGCGAGGTTCATTGCCTGGTAGAGTGTATGGATATACCGCGTCGTGTTGTAACCCAGATCCTTGAGATCGAAATTATCAAGGATGTTCAAAGCCTGCAGCATGACGGGGCCTTGAACCCATGTATCGAGCTTATAAACATCAATGCCCTTGTATCGTACATGAACCGGCTCTTCGACATAGACTTCCCAGTTTGCCAAATCCCCGAGCGTTATGAGGCCGCCTTGTTTTTGAGTTCCATCGACCAGCTCCTCAGCGATATCGCCCTTGTAGAACCGATCGTACGCTGCGTAGATCGCCGCTTTCCGGTCCAATCCAGCGGCAAGCGCGCCTTGTTCGGCTTTAACAAGCTTGCGCAATGTTTTAGCTAAGTCTTTTTGTTTGAATATCTCGCCAGGCTCGGGCGCATTTCCTCGACGATCAAGAAAAATGCGTTTTGAAGACGGCCACTCGGAAATATACTTTTTGCCGCGCTCTATGGACTTTACCGTTGCGTTTTCAATTGCGTATCCGTCCGCCATCTCAATAGCCGGCGCAAGCACGTCCGCCAAAGACATGGTTCCGTATTCGGCGAGCATGGTCAGAATTCCGCCTGGCGTTCCCGGCGTCACCGCTGCCAGTGGACCGAAGCGGGGTGGATAGTCCATGCCTTGCGCGCGATAGAACTCGGGCGTAGCGCCGGTGGGTGCAACGCCCAAGGCGTTTATCGCGACTACTTCTTTTGACCGCGGATCGTAAATGAGCGCTTGCGTCTCTCCGCCCCAGCCATGGGTGTCCCACATTGTGGCTGTCGCAGCTGTCATGGCGCAGGCTGCATCAACGGCATTTCCGCCTTTATGAAAGATTGATGCTCCTGCTGTGGCTGCAAGTGGTTTGCCCGTGATCGCCATCCAATGACTGCCATGCAAAGGCGGCCTTTGCGTTTGAGCAGCGCTTGAAGAGGGATAGCTGGCGACAAGGGCTAAGAGCGCGAAGCCAATTACTTGGACGTTCGGCTGAATGAGCATTTTGTTCTACTTCCGGAGAAACTTTGCTGCCCTGCAAACCTTATCAATAGACTTATCAGTCCGAGCTCGCGGCAATTCTTTGCTTTACTTGCGAAGTCAAAGTCTCAACCAGAAGAGTTTTGTAATACCCATCTGCACTGTCAGCTGCCGTCTCCAAAAAGCCGAGCATCTCGTTCCAGTCTTTTTGCACCGGACAATCATCGGTGATCCCGGACAAGACGTAGTGGGGGAAGCCAACTAATCCCGCGAAACGACCGGCGATTGCTGATTGGCGAACGAGGTCTGCGCCGCCGCAAACGTCTTGCTCGACATTGGAGCCGGTTACGTAGATTTAACCCAGAACAAACATCGCTTGACGGTAGCCTGCGTCGCTCGCCTGTTTGACGTAACTGATACCCTCCTCGCTCTTACCTTGATAAAACAGAACCCGGCCCAACTGATAGGCCGAGCGCGCGTTTTCCGGATCGTCCTGAACTGTTTTTCTGCAGGCAGCCTCAGCCGCAGCAAAGTCTATGTCGGCGCGCTCGATGCCGGGTATGACTCTGTCTGGGTCTTCCGGGTGACTTGCCATTTCGTCACAAGGTGTCACCTCCGCATGGGTTTGGCCGCCGGCTAGAACAAAGAAGAAAGATGTCACAAAAGCAAAACATAGGAGTCGGGGCATAGCGTCCTCAGTTGTTTGGAGTACCGTCCAGAATGAGCTATACGCACCATTGCACGGTTCTAGATCCTTGCCTAGCATCTGAGTGGCGACTTTTGTTTGGTCTCGTGGGGCGCGTCAGTTGCAGAAATTTGTGATTATTTCAGGTGGCCGAACAGGCTCAAACCTCCTCTGCGCTATTCTCGACCAGCACCCGCTTGTAGCTTGCCACTACGAAGTACTTAATCCCAATGCTATCTTCATGAACAGAGGCAATCGGATCGAAGACAGCGAATCGCTCAAGGAGAGAAATGCAAACCCAGTTAGGTTTATTGAAAACCTCTATGCTACTCCGGGAAAACATCTAGCTTTGGGCATGAAGCTCCTGGTCACACTGTCCGTCATCAGATAAATTGGAACAGATTTCGGTTTGAGCTAGCGGAGTATATGGCTCATCTGTTGTATCAGTTTAAGCAGCGGCTTTGCTGTGTTGCAAGCGCCGATGCTCGATCGTTTTTCGCTTGATCCTTTCTCTTTGCAATAGAATGGTTTGGCCGCGCCCAAAGTAAACATCTGCGGGCGTGAGGTTTTGCAGACTCTCGTGATAGCGCTGGTGATTGTAGTGACCCACGAACTCATCGATCTGCGCTTCTAGGTCACCGGGCAGATAATAGTTTTCCAGCAAGATGCGGTTCTTGAGCGTTTGATGCCAACGCTCGATTTTGCCTTGCGTTTGCGGATGATACGGCGCGCCGCGAACATGCCTCATGCCTTGATCATCCATCCAGTCAGCAAGATCGCCGGCAATATAACTTGAACCATTGTCAGATAGCAGACGCGGCTTGTGTGCGACATTTGCCTGATCGCAACCCGATGCCTCCAGAGCCATTTCCAACGTATCAGTGACGTCTTCAGCTCTCATCGTGGTGCACAGCTTCCACGCAATGATGTAGCGCGAGAAGTCATCAAGAATCGTAGAGAGATAAAACCAGCCCCAGCCGATGACCTTGAGGTAGGTGAAGTCGGTCTGCCACATTTGATTTGGCGCCGTGGTCTTGTCGCGGAACTCATTGGCAGCCTTGATGACCACGAAGGCCGGGCTGGTAATCAGATCAAGAGCTTTGAGCAGGCGATACACTGAAGCTTCGGATACAAAATAGCTTTGCGTATCAGTGAACCGCACTGCCAACTCGCGCGGGCTCAGTTCCGGTTCCTGAAGAGCCATATCGACGATCCGCTCTCGAATATCATCGGGGATGCGGTTCCACACGCGTTTTGGCTTGGGAGACCGGTCTTCCAATGCTTGTACGCCACCACGCAAATACCGGTCGTACCATCGGTAAAACGTCGTTGCCGGGATGCCGAGCTTGTCCAGCGTCCGCAGCACCGGGAGATGGGATCGCTCGACTAGGCGGATGATCTCGAGCTTCTCCGATGCGGGGTATCTCATGCGCCGTCTCCCCCATCCCCGATCATGCTTTTTTTAAGCAGCCGGTTCTCCAGCACCTGTTCGGCAAGCGCTTCCTTGAGGTCATGCCTCTCGCGGCGCAGGTCCTTGACCTCGCCCGAGGACGCCTGGCGGGCGGTATCCCCCGAAAGCCGCTTCTTGCCGGCTTCCAGGAACTCCTTCGACCAGCTGTAGTAGAGGCTCTCGGCGATCCCTTCCCGACGGCACAGCTCGGCGATGCTGTCCTCGCCGCGCAGGCCCGAGAGCACAATCCGGATCTTCTCTTCAGCTGAATATTGCTTGCGCGTCTTGCGCCGGATGTCCCGTACCGCCGTCTCGGCGCCGTCCTTCAAACTCATGGATTTCTGGATCATCTGCGTTCCCTTCGGTCACGACGATGAGCCAGAAATCCTCCGTTACACAATCAACTCCATCTGTCCCACAGGCGCTGATGTCAGACAGGTCACACATGATCCCCAGGCATTGCACCATTGCCTGACCGCACAAGACATAAAGAAAATCATTCTTTCTCGTCGGAATCTGCTTGCTCAATATTCCTCTCAAACAATCGGTAGCAAAACTCAAGAGTGGCTGATGGTCGATCAGTCTACCAATGGTCAAGTCAAAGTGTCATTTAAGAAGGAAGCATTTGTAAAATACATTGATTCAATGACCGCGCAATATACGTCAGTTGAACAACAGATCGAGAACTGTGCCAAAAACACGATCCTTAAGATTGAATATTCTGATTTGGCGACTAGAAAAACTGTAAGCGATCTTTTTAGATTTATTGGCGTTCGAAATTTCGAAATCGATTTTCCATCATTCAAAAAGCAAAACACGTCAACGATTTTAGATCGATTTAAGAATCCCGACGATGTATTGGAAGCATTGACTGAACTCGACAAGCTGGAATGGGCCCGTGAAAGCGTGGCGACTTGGCGCGAAAACAGATTCAAGAAGCTCATTTTGAATGCGAGGCGTCGCTATTGGGCGGCAAAACGGAGATAGACATTAGTCCGAGCCTGGCCCATCTAGATTGCCGATAGCCTACTTCGATGGAAATTCACGAATACGTTAACTATCCCAAGTACAATTCACGCTGTGCGGAATTGGCAGAATTGTTCAATACTATTAATATTGAGTCGGATGATGCGGGGTGGGTGAGAGACAAACGGATCAAATCCGAGGTTTTCAGGTAGAATTGGTGGTACAGAAAATAGATCGCCTAGGAACGGAAATTGCTCAATATCCTAATCTGGCGAAGCAAATTTAGTATCGGGGTCGGGATGGAGAAGGAAAAATATCGAGTTAAGGCGCCTTCCGTCGTGAGCGAAACGATCGACGGCGAAGTCGTGATTATGAATCTGAAATCTGGCAACTATTACAGCATTCAGAATACGGGCGCCGAGCTATGGGATTGGATCGAGCAGGGATTGCATCGCGGGCAGCTCATCAAGGCGCTTGAAAGCAAATATGATGCACCCCGCCAGGATATGGAAGCTGCACTTGCTGACTTTATAATGCGGCTGACGGAAGAACATTATAATGCGGCTGACGGAAGAACATTTGATTGAGCCCGTACAGGACGCCGGCGCCGATGGAGCCGGTCTAGACTCGTCTGGCAACGCAGTTTCAACTGATGAGTCAAAAACACCGTTCCAGATCCCCGTTCTTGATGTGTATTCGGATATGCAAGATCTTCTCCTCCTAGATCCGATTCATGACGTTGATGAGACCGGCTGGCCGACACCAAAGGATAGCTAGGCGCAGCACCAGAAATTTGCAACCAGCTGCATGGATTCCTGCTGTCTTTCCGCACCGAGGAAAAATGTCACGACTAGATATCGCCGCCGGCGCGCCTTCTTAAAAGCCACGTTGCATAGATTTTTGGAAAACTTTTTTCTGTTATGTCCAGTTCACCCTATTTAGTTGACGCTTTTGATGAAGAGGGGCTGTGGCCCACACTTGAGCAGGAACTCTTGTTGAGGGCAGCCTTGCTCGACGGGGAAAAGGCAATAGAGGCCTGGACTGAATGGAGGCAGAGGATCGATCCTGAAGGTGAATTCGGTCAAGGATCGTTTCGCCTGCTGCCGCTCCTTTTCCATAACGTTCACAAGCTTGGTGTTTCCGATCCTTTTATGGCGCGACTCAAAGGGATCTACCGGCGCTCTTGGTACGAAACACATCAATTGTTTTACGCAACACAGCGAGCGCTGGTGGACTTGAACAAAGCCGGCGTCAAAACCCTCCTGCTAAAAGGTGCGCCACTTTCTTTGCAGTACTACGACAACATTGCTTTAAGGCCAATGAGCGATCTGGATATTCTCGTTCCAACCGACAAGGCCCGTACCGCCATAGAGCAATTGGAGAGTACCGGTTGGAAACGCACGCAACGAGCTTCAGACAAAGACCTCATCTATCGCCATGCCATACAATTTCGCGATCCAGACAAAGGCGAAGTCGACTTACATTGGCACGCTTTGTTTGAATGTTGCCAAAGTGATGTCGATCAGGATTTCTGGGATTCATGTGTACCATTTGATTTCAACGGTACGCCCACCCAAATGCTTGACCCGACGGATATGCTCTTTCACGTCGTTGTTCACGGGATTCGTTGGAATCCGATGCCATCAATTCGGTGGATCGCTGACGCCGTGATGATCATGAATTGCTCTTACGACGAGATTGATTGGCGACGTTTGATCGATCTTGGCAAAGAGCGTGAATTGGGACTGCGTTTGCGTAAGGGTTTTTCGTATCTGGAGCAGCGTATGGACCAACCGGTGCCTGATTGGGTCTTGAATGAACTGGCTTCACAAAAAATTGGAGCCATGGAGATTTTCGAAAATAACTATGTTATGCGAGACAAAAGAATTAGCTATCAACTGTTTCTTGGACCATTGATACTTGCGTATGCGGAATACCGGCGCTTCGCAAACCACCGGGGGCTGGTGCGGAGTCTATTCGGCTTTCCCGAATATTTGCAATATCGCTGGGCCTTGCGTGGGAGGATGGAAGTCTTGGTTTTGCTGGTCAAGAAGGGCTTCGGTCGGGTTTGGCGGAAACTCGCGCAGCGAGACACGCCCAACGAGCGCCTAGTTAAAAAGACTGTCTAAAAATAAACGCTTGCTGCAAGCAACGTCCTGAATGGTAATTACGATAAGTGGTTCGTCGCCGTGCTGAAATCGATTTCTAGAGTGATAGATAACGTCGTGGCGCCGGATTTGGCGGACGCACCGCCAGATAACGACAACAAAGAGCTTTTCGACCTCGATGCTTGGAAATATTTCGCGCGATACTTCCAAGGTCGGGAAAAAAAGCTTGGTGCGTACGGATTAATTGCATCTGCACAGTCGCTTTTGGTCTTACCTATTCTTTATTTCATTAAAGTGGAATTTGATGATGCTATTCCGAATGGCGACATTCTGCTGCTGGTCTATGTCGGCGCCGGCGTGTTTGTCATTCGATTTCTCAATAGCGGGATTTCGCTCTGGCTACGCAGGGCAAACTTGAAAGTCATCAAAGGTGCTATCAAGGAGCTTCGGTGCGACCTACTCGACGTCCTATACAAGCTTTCAAGGGACAGTCATACCCGCATGGATCGAAACACCATTCATGCACGCATCGTTCAAGATACGGAGCGCGTCGACAACATGAGCAATGGGCTCATGACGAGTCTCCTTCCTTCGGTTTTCTCAAGCCTTGCCTTGTTTGTGGTGCTTATTTTTTTGAACTGGCTCTTGCTTTTGGTCAGTCTATTAATTTTGCCACTTCTGTTATTTGCGGCGCGTCTAACCAGCCAGCTTGCCAAGCAGAATGTCTATGTTTTCCAAAGATCCTTTGAGCGATTTAGCAAAGGTATCCAGTTCGTTTTGAAGCATATGGATTTGACGAAGATTCAGTCCTTCGAGAGAGAAGAGCTCAGTCGTCAGTCTGAACAAATTGACCAACTTCGCGCAACTGGCGAGAAAATGGCGTTTAGCTATGCGATCATGAATCAAGTGCAAACCACCGTGACGGGATTTGCAGGAATCGTAATACTGGTCGTGGGAGGCGCTGCGGTTGCCACAGGCAGCATGACCATCGGCGAACTTTTATCTTTTTACGTAGCTGCCGGTCTCTTGAATGGCTATGCAAATTCGGCGATACGCGCCTTGCCTTCCATTATTACAGGAAACGAGTCTCTCATTACTCTGCGTAATCTTGCCAAAACGGATGAACTTGAGCCTTACAACGGCACGCAGCAGATTTCCTTCGATGGCGCCGTTTCACTTGCTGGTGTTTCCTTTGGCTATGGAGGGCAGCAGATTCTTGACAACGTCAATTTGGACATAAGCCCACATGCGAAGGTGGCGATCATTGGGCCCAACGGCGCTGGCAAGAGCACGATCCTCTATCTCATCTTAGGTTTTTATCTGTCCGGCGTCAGCACTCATGGGACAGATTGAGGGAATTGCGTAAGGGAGAGTTTTTGGCCCATCGTCACACGAGAGGAGTGGACGATGAGAGACAAAACAGTGCGCCATCAAGAAGCTGCGGAACGTACAGTCAAGGATATTCGCCGCTGGACGCGCAAACGCTATTCAGCTGAAGAGAAGATACGGATTGTGCTTGCCGGACTTCGCGGCGAAGACAGCATTGCCGAGCTTTGCCGTCAGGAAGGCATCGCTCAGGGCATGTATTACACCTGGTCGAAGGAGTTTCTTGAAGCTGGCAAGAAGCGGCTGGCAGGCGATACGGCGCGGGCCGCTAATACTGGTGAGGTGAAGGACTTACGGCGCGAAGCGCAAGACCTCAAGGAAGTCGTTGCCGAACAAGCGTTGGAACTGCGCCTTCTGAAAAAAAGCATGATCGGGGATGGGGAGGATATCGAATGAGATATCCTGCATCCGAGAAGGCCGAGATCATCGGACTGGTTGAGCAATCACATCTGCCAGTTAAACGCACGCTGGATACACTCGGCATTCCACGGACAACATTCTATCGCTGGTACGATCAGTATCAAACTGGCGGTGTGGAAGCGCTGGAAGATCGGTCTCCAAAGCCGGGACGGGTATGGAACCGTATTCCCGATGACGTTCGAGACAAGATCGTTGATCTAGCGCTTGAAGAGCCTGAGTTGTCGCCGCGCGAGCTGGCTGTCAGGTTCACCGATACGCAAGGCTACTTCGTATCTGAAGCTTCGGTGTATCGCCTGCTCAAGGCTCTGGATCTGATCACCAGCCCAGCCTTTGTTGTCATCAAGGCGGCTGACGAGTTTACAGACAAGACCACGGCGCCAAATCAAATGTGGCAGACAGACTTCACCTATCTCAAGGTCATCGGCTGGGGCTGGTTTTACCTGTCGACGATCCTGGATGACTTCTCGCGCTATATCATTGCGTGGAAACTCTGCACCACGATGAGGGTTGAGGACGTTACCGAAACGCTGGAAGCAGCTCTCGCCGAATCCGGGCTCGATCAAGTTAATGTCGTTCACAAGCCGCGCCTGCTGTCCGACAATGGCCCGTCTTATATTGCTGGCGATCTTGCTGACTGGATGGATGATCAAGGCATGAAGCATGTACGCGGTGCGCCTTATCATCCGCAGACGCAAGGCAAAATTGAGCGTTGGCATCAGACGCTCAAGAACCGCATCTTGCTGCAAAACTATTATCTGCCTGGCGACCTGGAAGCGCAGATCGAAGACTTCGTCGGCCACTACAACCACCAGCGATATCACGAGAGCCTGAAGAACCTCACGCCTGCCGACGTCTACTTCGGGCGCGGCCAAACTATTCTATTGCAAAGAGAAAGGATTAAACGAAAAACAATCGAACACCGGCGCTTGCAACACCGCAAAGCCGCTGCTTAAATTGAAACAACAGATGAGCCAAAGACTCAGCTTGCTCAAATCGAAATCTGTTCCAATTTATCTGACGACGGACAATCAGTGGAGCCGTCGTCCACGACGATCAATTCGAAATGTGAGTAGTCCTGGGCGAGCACGCTTTCGATGGCGTCCGAAATATACCTCTCGTTGTTGTAGACAGGTATGACTGCGCTAACTAATTGCGATGAGGGAGTCATTGGGGGGCTTTCTTGTTCTCAACATGGCGCGCTAGCATTTTTCCGATCGGCTCCGTTGCCGCGGCAGACGGATGTCCGTCACCGGCAATAATGTACTTCTTCCAATCTTTATCTTTCGTTGCAGTTGATTTTAAAACGAATTCCAGATCCGTCTGCAACAAACGAGAGTGCAATTCATTTGAAATTTCTGAATTGTTATCCCACAGAAGAACGATGAGTTGGGCGTCGTATTTATCACGCAGCAAATCACGAGATTTTTGCACAATGCTTAGAGTGAGATTAATTTTTTGGTCGTTTGAGACTGTAAATGGTCTTATGGCAAAGTCATATGTCAGAAACCTCGTATAGATCGAGTTGAGAATCTTGCTGGATCGATTAAAGGCACCGACATATTTGGGCTCACCAGTTCCAGTCAACTCATACATTGGGCCATCGTGTCCCCAATTAATTTGACCGGTAACGCGGTGAATATGCCCAGGAAAAAAGAGATAGATCGCGTAAGGCGTCGGGCCAGTAATCGATTGCTTTGGTAGGTCCAATTCGAGGGAACGCAACATTTGATGTGTGCCGTAGCCGGGAGCGCCAAAATTCAATACGTGGTATTGGCCGCCCAAGGCTTCGGAGAAATAGTATGGAATTGTTTGATCATCATTGAGGCCCTCTCCCATTACGAATGATCCGCCGAAAAATAGGACGTGAGGGGCGCCGCTCCTCGTATTCGTTCCTGGTACGACGCGCAGCCCGTCGGGCCCAATACTGTACGACACTTCATAAATGGGAGTGCCGTCCGGATAGTACTTTCGATCCGTTACTGTGGTTGATGGATTGAGATGGTATCCCAGGGGTCCGGTCCTGTAATTAGGATCGTAGTCTCGTTGCGACTTGACCTGAGAATTGGTCCAAAAATAGAGACCCGACTCCAATAGGCTCAATATTAGGAAGATGGAGGTAAGAGACAGGGCTGCCGTACGCAGCCCTGCAGTTCTTAATGTGATGGCGCCAATGGTAGCCACCCCCCCAATAGACACACCTATTGCGGCATGCGGATAATTGAGCGATAGAGCAAAATAATAACCGGCCGCACCTGCCGTGGCTACGAGTGCTGCGATCAACAAACAATTGCGCAGAGCAGTTGGTATTCCGGTCATGGCTATGTGCACAAATGCCCGCAGTTCAAAGGAAAGTCCGATCGCTTACGTGAAGGATTCTAGACGGAATGCTAAAACATGAAAAGTTTATGGCAGGTGCGCATTCATGGTTGAGTGATCAGGGTATCGCGTGAGTCTCAGTCGGCTGCCGTGCCAGTGGGGGGCTCTACTCGGCTTCGTCATAGGGTGGCGTTATTAGGACGGTTTCTGGTGACGGGCAGTTAGATTGCCCATGTCGAATGAAGCACCGGGCTAATACGTTTCGGCAGTTTTTCTGGAAAAAACATAAAAATCTGCCGTTGTTCGTGTGTTTTGGTCTCTATTTAAAGCGCGCGGATTTTCGAATTTTTCGGCCGAAGACCAATCCGGCATATATTTTTCTACCCAATTTGTGAACTGTCGATGGCGAACGTGATCAGACAATCCCTCATCTCGTTCGAAATTCGAAGAGTAAACGATGACGAATTTTTTGGAACTGTCGAATAGAACCCGCATGTGACTTTCAAATACACTGTCCTCAACGAGATGATGAATCACGTTCAAAGAAAGCGCTAAGTCTCCTTTTTCCGCAGCAAAATCTTTCAATAGGCAAAAGGATTTCGACTCATCACGATCGAATTTCTTCCGACAGGCTTCAATTGCGGTCGGTGAAACATCGACCCCTAAATAATTCTGATAGTTGGCAAGAGAAAGTTGATTGCTGTCGCCGCAACCAAATTCTAGAACGGATTGAATGTCGTGTTCTTCGACGAATTCATTGAGAAAGGCGGCCTTGTAGTCCGCCAGGGCTCCGTATGAGCCTCTGCCGGAATGCCCGCCAAGACTATATCGGTCCTCCCAATACTGGCGAGAGTTTTCGAAATTACTACTTTCGCGCTGACCGAAAAACTTTCTTAGTCTTTGGGCCAGGTTTCTTTTCGGCGGGAGCGTGGTCAAAGACTGGTCCTAGCTGGTTTTGGTACTCAGTCCAGTGTACGTTGATTTGGGATCAACGCAAATCCGCAAGCATAATTGGGCCAGATCATGACCAATGACTCCTATTTGTCAAAGATGATTGCACGCGCAGAGAGTTATTTTAAGGCGGTAGATGAGTTTAATCTCGATGGCATCCTGTCTCATTTTACCGCGGATTGTGTGTTAGAGGTGCCTACGCATGGCGTGCGGCACGTCGGGCTTCCGGCCGTTCGGGAAAGCTACGACCGGCGCGCGCAAACCGTGAAAAAGTCTTGGCACGGCGATTTTCAATTCATTGCCAATGTTGACACGGGCCACTTGGCCATTCGCCTCAAAGTTAAGAGAGAAACAATCTCAGGCAAAAACGACGAGATGGATAATTTCACGTTGCTAGAATTCGACGACGATCAGATTAAGCGTGTTTCGGTTTGGATGGCGGGCGACAACTCTCTGACTTAACTTGATAGTGGAACGGTCGCTGGATTGTAATCGTAAGCCTTGGCGTGGATACTTCGCGACGTCGTCAAGTCGAAATTGTCCGGATCGCTCGTCATATAACGATCTGCCTGGCGTTGAGATTCGACCAAAACCCAGTTGCCGCGGTCAATTCGCATTCGTTCATACAATTGTATTGCATCTTCTGGTGTGTTTGAGCATGCGAAACAGCGGGCGATAACAACGCCGTCCTCGACAGCCATCGCGGCGCCCTGACCTAAAAAAGGTGTGATCGTGTGAGCCGCGTCACCGAGCACCGCAACACGGCCTTCCGTCCAAGACGGTAAAGGATTGCGGTGGACCAACGCCCATTTAAAACTGGCTTCTGGCGGTACAGCATGGATGATGGTTTTTACTTCGTCATGCCATTCAGAAAAATGACTCAACACCTCTGCCGCTTCGCATGGAATATTCCACCCCTCTATTTTCCAATCCGAAGTTGTAACCATACCGACAAAATTCATTAGTTGCCTGTGTCGCACCGTGTAGCGCATGAACATCTGGCCTGGTCCGATACTCAATGTAGCTCCTGTTCGAACAATGGAGGGGTCGAGATTTTCCACGGGCACCAGACCGCGATAGGCGACGTACCCGGCAAACTTTGGTGGCTCTTGGGAGAATACACGCTCACGGATCAAAGACTTCGCACCGTCGCAGCCAATCAACACGTCGCCCTTGATTTCGTTGCCGTTTCGGAACTTGACGCGGACCTCTGATCCGTTCTGTTCTAGCTCGCTAAATTCATGGCTCAATATAATGCAATCGGGATCATTTGAAAGAACCGCATCCGTCAAAATTTTATGGAGGTCGGCACGATGGATCTGGAAAAATTCATTGCCAAACCGCGCCTGCTGCTCCTCGGATGAGCCGATGCTCATTTGTGCAAGGATTTCATTGGTTTGGAAGTGCCTCAATGTGCTGTCCACACTTGGCGAGGCGAGCTCACGTACCCGATCTCCAACTCCGACATAGTCGAGTGCATGCGTTGCATTTGCACTGATCGAAAGCCCTGCACCCACTTCACCCAACTGAGGCACCTGTTCGAATATGGAAACTTGAAAGCCGGCTCGTTGAAGCGCCAATGCCGCGGTTAGTCCCGCCATGCCGGCCCCTATAATGATGATTTTGCTTTCGTCCATGAAATTTTCCTTTGCGGACTGCAATTTAGCGTTTTCAGAAAAGAGTCCTTCACATACGGTGGAAGACTATCATGTCCATGGCAAGGGTTGCTCTCCGCACTCGGCTGCCTTAATAGCAAAATAATTTACGGTCAAATTTTCTGCCACCATTGCCGTGCGGTTCTGAAAAATTTTCTTGTCTACGATAACGGTTATGTTCAGCGCATAGGCGTTAGAGTGACGATTGGCACACAGCCGGCGGGTTGGTTTGCCGATTAGCCTAAGGCTGTTCTGTTATTTTGAGCACAGAATAATCCAAATCAGAGGCAAGATAGATTGCTCCTGTTTCATCAACGGCCAGCCCCGTTGGCAAAAACATTGGCATGAAGCTCTTGAACGACAATCCGATCGGCAAGTTGTCAACCAAAACTTCGATCTCACCCGAAGCGGGATCAATTGCGATTAGTCTCTTTTCACCCACCTCTGCAACAGCCAGTCGCCCGTCGCGCATCACGGCAATTCCTTCAGGTTGATCGAGCTGCTCGGCCAAAACATTTCGTTGGCCATCTGTCAATCTTATCTCGGTGACTCTGCCTCGATTAGCCTCGGATACATAGACAGAATTGTTGTTGGACAGCGCCAGTCCCATAGGGCCACCAAGATCGTCTGCAAGGGTCTCCTGGATCTTTTTGTCGCCAAGGCCGAGCGTGACGATTCGATCCTTTAGAAACTCGGCGACAATCAGTCTTCCGTCTGCCAGAAACTCCATATCGTATGGCGCTGCCAATTCGCCGACGATATGGACTGGCTCACCGGTTGCCAGGTCAACGATCTGAACCTGGCCGGTCGTAATGTTCGACAGTGCATAAAAAGAGTCATTTGCCGCTACGCTTGTTGAAGCAATGATCTCCTTTGTCAGCCCTACTTTTTCAATCTCGAGAGTCTCGAGATCGACTACATTTTGCCCAAACAGACTGGCCACGATCAGCTTTTGCTTGCCCTCACTGTTGATGAGGGCAACGTCACCCGGAATGCTCAGATAGCCACCCGTCACTCTCCGCGAAGAACCTGACTCAGGATCGACGGCATAAATGGCATTTTCTGCGGGAGTGGAAACATAAACGGTGTCGTTTCGATCAATCGCTAAGTTGTCAATTGGTTGGCCGAATGAAGTTATGATTTCGGAGTCGTAGTCTGGCGAGTTGAGCTTCGTTAAATCTCCGGTTAGCCAATCGACCACAAATATGTTGCCGTTCGAATCAAGATTCACGGCCGTTGGCATTGGAAATCCATCGGCAATCGTCTCGATATCAAGCGTTTCCAGATTGAGACGAGCAACTTCACCTTTAAACTGGAGCGGACCATAGATCCAATTGTCGGGACCGACTTCAATACCATTGAGCCCGCCAATGCCTTGCACGAGCAGCCGCGGCTCATTCGAACCGTTGTAATCCACTTCATAGACGGTATCGCCCGCGTCAACTTGAGTCACAAAGAGACGCCCGTCAGAGGAAAATGCAATACCGTTTCCGCCGGCGAGCTCCGTCGCTAGGACTTCGATTTGCCCGTCGGGCTTTATCGCACGCACTGTACTGTCGTCAGGTGAAGTCCAGGCGAGCGAGCCATCCGGCGCAAAATCGAGATCTTCCGCTTGACCTTCTGGACCGCCCACGAATGGACGGCTCTCACCGGTCCGGGGGTCCAGTACATGAATGGATTTTTCGGCGGTGGTCGCCACGTAGAGCAGGCCTTCTTTGTCGACGGCAAGGCCAATCACCCCTTTGAGCTGAGGTGATGGAATAAGTATTTCCACGTCATAACCCGCGGTCGCGGGTGCCGCTAATCCGGCACATGCAAGTGCAATAAGTGACGCAGAAATCAATTTGACGCATGTGTGGGTGTTTTGTGAATGGACCATGTCGTCTCTACCTACCAATCCTCTTGCCAAAGCTCAGGATAGTCCCATCAATCTCTTCACGGTGCGAACTAATTCTAAAAGTTCCTTTTCGGCCACTGAGTGAAATCGGTACGGCACACCACGTTCGAATCTGCTACACAGAAGTGCTATTTCGGGAGGCCCTCAATGGAATTTTGGGAAAGCTTGATCGTCTTATTACATGTACTCTTGTTCGTGTACTGGCTTGGCGGTGACCTCGGTGTTTTTTATGCCGGCCGATTCCGTAACGATCCGCAGTATGACCCGAAAACGCGCCTGTTGCTCGCTCGCATTGTTGGCGATATCGACATGGCACCGCGCACCACCATGGTGCTTATGATCCCTAGCGGCTTCACGCTTACAGCCGTGAAGGGTTACCTAACAATTTCCGAAACATGGCTCATCGCAATTTGGACCTTTAGTTTCGCCTGGCTGGCGTTAGTGTGGTGGCTGCATATCGAAAAGGACGAGGAAAGAAAAAAGCCATGGAGCAAGTTCGATATTCAGCTGCGCTGGGCCCTAACGATTACTCTGGCGGTCGCCGCCATCTATTCGTTTATTGAGTACAAACCAATCGCCCAAAATTTTGTGGCACTTAAATTGCTGATTTTTGCAGGAACCATCTTGTGCGGCATAATGATCCGCGTTTCCATGTCTGTCCGGCGTCAGCACTCATGGGACAGATTGAGGGAATTGCGTAAGGGAGAGTTTTTGGCCCATCGTCACACGAGAGGAGTGGACGATGAGAGACAAAACAGTGCGCCATCAAGAAGCTGCGGAACGTACAGTCAAGGATATTCGCCGCTGGACGCGCAAACGCTATTCAGCTGAAGAGAAGATACGGATTGTGCTTGCCGGACTTCGCGGCGAAGACAGCATTGCCGAGCTTTGCCGTCAGGAAGGCATCGCTCAGGGCATGTATTACACCTGGTCGAAGGAGTTTCTTGAAGCTGGCAAGAAGCGGCTGGCAGGCGATACGGCGCGGGCCGCTAATACTGGTGAGGTGAAGGACTTACGGCGCGAAGCGCAAGACCTCAAGGAAGTCGTTGCCGAACAAGCGTTGGAACTGCGCCTTCTGAAAAAAAGCATGATCGGGGATGGGGAGGATATCGAATGAGATATCCTGCATCCGAGAAGGCCGAGATCATCGGACTGGTTGAGCAATCACATCTGCCAGTTAAACGCACGCTGGATACACTCGGCATTCCACGGACAACATTCTATCGCTGGTACGATCAGTATCAAACTGGCGGTGTGGAAGCGCTGGAAGATCGGTCTCCAAAGCCGGGACGGGTATGGAACCGTATTCCCGATGACGTTCGAGACAAGATCGTTGATCTAGCGCTTGAAGAGCCTGAGTTGTCGCCGCGCGAGCTGGCTGTCAGGTTCACCGATACGCAAGGCTACTTCGTATCTGAAGCTTCGGTGTATCGCCTGCTCAAGGCTCTGGATCTGATCACCAGCCCAGCCTTTGTTGTCATCAAGGCGGCTGACGAGTTTACAGACAAGACCACGGCGCCAAATCAAATGTGGCAGACAGACTTCACCTATCTCAAGGTCATCGGCTGGGGCTGGTTTTACCTGTCGACGATCCTGGATGACTTCTCGCGCTATATCATTGCGTGGAAACTCTGCACCACGATGAGGGTTGAGGACGTTACCGAAACGCTGGAAGCAGCTCTCGCCGAATCCGGGCTCGATCAAGTTAATGTCGTTCACAAGCCGCGCCTGCTGTCCGACAATGGCCCGTCTTATATTGCTGGCGATCTTGCTGACTGGATGGATGATCAAGGCATGAAGCATGTACGCGGTGCGCCTTATCATCCGCAGACGCAAGGCAAAATTGAGCGTTGGCATCAGACGCTCAAGAACCGCATCTTGCTGCAAAACTATTATCTGCCTGGCGACCTGGAAGCGCAGATCGAAGACTTCGTCGGCCACTACAACCACCAGCGATATCACGAGAGCCTGAAGAACCTCACGCCTGCCGACGTCTACTTCGGGCGCGGCCAAACTATTCTATTGCAAAGAGAAAGGATTAAACTGCGGCTCAGGCAGAAAGCCGATTTGCGTACGCCATTGTGCCGTCTTTTGGTCATTGAGCTTTGTTTCAGTCAGCGCAGTGAAAAATAGCGGCTTGCGCTCGTCTTCGGCAATCCGTACACGAATGACCTCTGTTTTCTGAGCTTGCGGTTCGAGTTGTCCTGACGGGAGCTCAGACAGAACGTGATAGTCCGGACCGGCAAGACTTTCGAATTCGTAGTCAAGGGCGGCTTCGAACGGATTTACAATCGTCAGCTCAATCTCGCCTTCTGACCCCACACCTATTGACTCATCTGTTTGCCACAAAGCTGGGCGAAAGATCTTGGCTTCTTCGAAGGTCGCAGCAAATGTGGGGCTCGTAATGTATTTGTCCGTTATTCCTTCGAGAGAGAGATTGGCTATAACAGGCCCATCTTTCTTTGCCGTAACCCAGGTGACGTGATCGAATGCGCCATAGACCTCTCCTCGCAATGGAGAAGTTCCGCCAGTCGTTCCTAAAGTAATGTGATCGCTCTGCTCATCGTCGCTTGTATCATACTTGTAAGTGTGAGTATGACCGGCAAAGGCTGTATATTTCCGAGATCTCAGCTCGTCTTCCAGTGCCTGCCAATTCTTTGCATCTTCGAAATTCCACAAGGGCTGATGCAAGAAAAGAAACGTCCAACGTGCGTCTTGGTTTTCCTCAAGCACCTTAAAGGCATAGGTCAATTGATCGTCATCGATGCTGGGATTTGCAGGGCTACCCATACATTGGTCCGCAATTGTCGCAATTCCAATTTGCGTTATCAATTACTCCGTGGATCGTCGGACACAAGAAAAGCGTAATAAACCGACAACAAAATCAATTTCGCGACCATCGTACGTGTCATGGCTGTTACGTTTATCTTGGGACTGACCCGCCCCCAGGATATGTCTAATTACAAAGTTGGTCTGTTCTCGATTGTTTCTCTAGGCAATATGGTTTCTGGTGTCGGTGGTTTGTAGCCCAGAAAACTTTGCGGGCGAATGGTGTTGTGGTGAATGCGCCATTGCCCAATAGGCCAGAAACGGTCATAGCGCTAGTGCAAATATGACGGCCGCTTTCGGCACCAAACCAGATGTTGCGCCAGCCAAAAAACTAAGGTCGCACCCAGCAGTCTCAACCAATTCGAAGATCGCTTCGATTGGCTTTGACCTTTCCGGCAGGTCCGCAGCCGTAATGATGCGCGCAAGAACCAAGCACTTGTATGAAGTGTGTTGTTAACGATCAATCGAATGATGAAGTTGGACGGACCTTCGGATTAGCGGATCGCCAAATTGGCATGCGAAAGATAAATAGCAGTGTGGTAGCAAATTTGCAAAAGTGGGACTTGATACGAATCAGTAACGGACAATAACAGGGCGTATGACGGATACTTTATTCACTTTGGCGTCTGGGTTCTCGGGCACAATAGTCTTTGTTTTGTCCAACGCCTCTATCCTTGCATCGGCCATTTTGCTGCGATCATTCCTGGGAGATGATAAGAACAAAGTAGTCGCGTGCCTTTCCACCTTGTTGTTGTTTATTTTTCTTGTGCACACGGAATCACTTGTATTGGCATACTTTGGAGTGTTCGCGCCTTCCTCAGTACTCATTGCTTCCGTAATCATTCTTGGAATTGTAATTCTGCTTCCAAGTCCATCTAAGCAATTGTCATTGGCTGCTTTGCTCAATTGGAAAACGATTGAGTTCCATCAAAGCAGCGATCTCTATGGAAAATTTCTTCAAATTTCGATAATTTCATTTTTGGTCGTCTTCTTGGTCCAGACTGCAATTCTGAAGGCCATTCCAAACTGGACTGTTGGATGGGACGAGCTTGCCTATCATGCCGCGATACCAGCAAAAATCGTTACAAGCGGCAGCCTCAACTATACAAACTTCACCTATCAAGCTTATTTTCCAATTTCTTCGGAACTCGTCGTGGCTTGGTTTATGTTGCCGTATTCGGACGACACTTTTGTCAGCCTTACGTCGCTCATCTGGCTACCCTTGGCCGCACTATCAATTTATTTGATTGTCCATCGAGTCACAAATAATAGTCTACAAAGTGTAGCGGGGGCATTCGTATGTGTGGCCTCACCACTCTATTTATGGCAGATGTCTACTTTCAGCGCTACAAGTGCTGCGGCTGCGTCCCTGTTTATGTGCTCCTTAGCGTTTCTTGCGTTGTCAACGCGCGACTCTATTGATCAAAAAGATCTGTGGGCCAACTATATATTTAGCTCAATAGCAGCGGGTTTAGTGCTCGGTTTTAAGGCTTCATATTTGGATTCAGTTGTTTTCTTGTTCATGGGCTGGGGCGTCATTTTTTTCAAAAGAGCTGAACTTGGAAATTTCCTAGTAGCTCTTGCCATAGGCTTCGCAGCGGTCTCACTAACCGGAGGCGTTTGGTACTTCCGGAATTTGATTGCGACGGGCAATCCGTTTTTCCCCGCGGAAGTACTATTTTTTGACGGCCCATTTGACCGCGAAGCCATAAGTCGCACATCGCTGTTTTTCTGGATGGATCACTGGTTCAGTGATTTGGTGAATATCAGAAAGTGGTATCGGTCAATAGTAGAGCCAACTCAACTCCCGGGCGTGATAGCAGTCGCGGGAGTTATTCTTGTCATGTTTGACATTAAGAAGCGATACTTTGAAACAGGTTATCAAACTGCAACAGATGAAAGTAGTACACTAGACCTAAAGCTTCTTATCCTGGCTATCATTGTCGTACTCATTCTGCTGTATCCGTTCCAGCCGTTTTTCGCAGGTGGAAACCGCCCCTATGCTGACTTCATCCCCGAAATCCGTCGGCTAAGTGCAGCTGTGTTGATGGGCGTTCTTCTTTTTTTCTTAACGGCTCAAAACAGAGTGGCACAGTACTGTTGTATTGCATTTGTTGGAACACTCTTAGTCGATATGAAATTTTTGTTTATCGCGAGTGGGATTCTCACTCTGAGCTTGATTATGCCTAGAAAAATAGCGATCCATTTTTCACCACTTTTTGGCTCGGCCGTTCTCCTTCTAGTGGTAAGTGCCGCGTTGTTCTTCAGCTATCCAGTGTTGAAAGACTATAAGACAGAGGTATTTTTCGAGGGGAGCGATGAAAAAGCTTTAGGGCCTGTTGTCAAGGCGGTTGAGAGTCTGCCGGGCGGTAGTCGGATCACATTCATCATGTCGGATCCCCATATGTATACCAAGTACTATCCAATTTTTGGGCGCAGTCTTCAGCACATACCGGTTGCCATTGATGACGATGGAACTCTTCTAAGACCGCTACATGAGAGATGGCGTGAGGAGGCGGAGGGCTGGTGGAGTGATTGGCGAAACGAGGGTGACGACTGGTTTCGCTTTTCTCCTCAAGTTTCGAGCGACCAGTTTGTGAAAAATCTAGCGTCAAGCGATGTTGAATATGTACTTGTGACAACGTGGAGCATGAGCCGCTGGCCGCCCCAATATGATCTGTTGACCAACAATGCGAGAGTTCAAAAAGTCTTTGCAGATGATCGCGCAATAATCTGGCGCGTACCTTCAATTCCGTAAGTCGGTCCATCCAGAACGAAATATTTGAGATTTGGTGCTGAATCTGGCCGTAATTTAAGTTGAAAATCGCTTATTGCGATAACGCATTTCCGCTCCAAAAGAACGCTTAAAGAGTTACACATTCTTGAATCGTGGGCTTTTCGCGGGCACTTCGTGACGATGCGACCCGAACCAAATTATTCGCGAACTTTTGAAAGGGCATTGCAGCTCGTTAAATTGGATCAGATTTCTTTTTGAACAACGGCCATATAATGCACTGAATAATTATTGTATCGGCTGCCCTCAAGTTTTATTTGAAGCGAAAGAAATGGAGGCATCAGGAATTTTGGTATGAAATCGGGCATGAAAGTGAAGAATCGCCTTTCCACCAGATTCGTCCCTTGGAAATTCTGCCACTCATCAGGATGGATCCATTTTTCAGTGCCTTCATCAATTGACTTCAGCAGAGGAAATATATAGCTCATGTAGAACTTGAAAAATGGATTCATCGGATTGGTCTCGTGGATAATGAATAAGCCGCCAGGCTTCAGAATCCGGAATACTTCATTACACACTTGTTTTTGCGTCGCCTTGTCTGGCAAGTGGTGTAAGACACCAATCGAATATACAAACTCCAAACTATTATCTTCAAATGGAAGCGTCTTGGCATCTCCAAGCACGACTATTGCGCCTTTCTTACGCGCCACAGTTAAGAGCCCAAGGGAAACATCGATACCAATTACGTCATAGCCGCGATTCCCCATTTCCATGCATTGGCGACCTAGCCCGCATCCGAGATCTAGCCCGTTGCCGGCCTGCTGCGAAGATTTTGACAACGCTTCAATTATGAGCTGAATCTTTCTTTCAATAAGATTGTCCCAAACATGCTCGGCGAATTGGTTCTTATATTCAGATGCAATTGCGTCGAAATGAACATCCGATCTCTCATTGTTGGTTGTTTGCGCGATTATCATTTCGCGGATCAGAAAGCAAAAACTGACCATCAGGAGAATCGCAACTGTTGAGAATCTCACAAGCGTTACGATGGCAACACTTTGATCCAGCCCTAAACCGAGTTGCTGGAGACTAATGATGGACGCGCTTCCGACTGTCGCGATACCGGCGGGCATAAGAGTCATTGCACCAGTTATCGTTGAGGCGCTAAAAACACCAATGCTAGAAAGCGGATGTATTCAAATTTGGTAATTCATTGCCGCAACGGTCAAAATCACTGCAGTGGGCACCCAAATTGCCAACGAAAAAACTCCAACCTTGATTTGCACATCTGCGTCCCGCAACCGACTAATCTGAGTCAGCGGTCCGTCAGCGAATCCAGCGAAGTAGGCCGAAAAGAAAAATAATGAGTATGAAGCCAATGCGGTGGCACCAAGGATTACTCTCAACCACGCGACATCAACAAATAACAAGCCCAGGATCGACAGCGTCATGACGTCAAAGATGCGCTCGATGATAATGAGTGGTGCCGAAAGAAGTATTGGCGTCCCAAAGCGTCTTTGCATAAAAATACTTCTAACAAGTTCTCCGATGTAGGCTGGCGTTGCCGTTCCCACAAGTGACGCCAAAAAGATCGAAAGATTCGACCGAATGGGGACAACAATTTCCGCTTGGCGCAATAAGAATTGCCAACGCAAAAATTTTAGAAAAATGTACCAACTCAAAAACAATAGTAAGGCAACAAAATAGACTGGCCGTATATCCAAAACTATTTCACGAACTTGTTCCCAGCCGCTTGCAGTAATCCATCTAGCGGCAATTAGGATGCCAACAATAAACAGGGCAATGTTTAAGAGTAGAAACCACTTAAATGACTTTGTGTATTTGCGACTTGTCCAGGTCTACTCGGGAGTTATTGACTTTAAGATCGAGATTAGGTCGTACACTGCTCGTCCGTGTAGACTCCAACCGGTCGACCATAAGATCTCAGATGGTGTGCTGTAGATCTCTGCACCGGCCGGAGTTGGCAAGATTTTTGTTTGATGTCCTTTCAAAAGTTCTTCATCAAGGACGTATAGATCATAGCCGTTAGATGAGTTTATCAGCATTCCACTAAGCGGTTCGCTTTGAGCAGAATTTTGAATGATGTAGTTGATATGCTGGTTCGGCGATTTCGGTTTATGCGCATAGTAGTTCCAAACCAATGGCGAACCCGTATAAGAATGTGTGGGGCTCTTAAATTGATAATTCGATGGTACCAATTTGCGAAATAGAGGTTCGCTCCATTTCAGTACTGAATTGTCAAAATCTCTATAAGAATCGCCTTAGAAGTGGCTCGGGAAATCTGCACAGTTGAGATAAGTGGAATTTTGGCCTGTAGGCGGCATGATCGCCGGCAACAGGAGATCCACTATGGCAAGACGACCACGTCGCAATCATACACCTGCGTTCAAGTCGAAGGTGGCCCTTGCGGCCGTTCGCGGTGAGCAGACATTGGGAGAACTCGCTCAGCAGTTTGATGTTCATCCTAACCAGATCAAGCAATGGAAAGATCAGCTCCTTGAGGGTGCAGCGGGTGTTTTTGGGCGGGAGGGTAAATCACCGCTGCCTGCACCCCGTGTTGATGTGAAGAGGCTCCATGCCAAGATTGGGGAGCTGACGCTTGAGAATGATTTTTTAGGCGATGCGCTCACCAAGGCGGGATTGCCGAGCGCAAGAAAATGATCGACCGCAAACATAAACTCTCGCTCAGCCGTCAGGCCAAGGCGCTCAAGATCAGCCGGGGCAGCGTCTATTATCAGCCCCGTCCCGTATCGGTCGGTGATCTGGCACTGATGCGCCGGATTGATGAATTGCATCTCGACTATCCCTTTGCAGGCAGCAGGATGCTGCAGGGACTATTGCTTGGTGAAGGATACAAGGTTGGCCGCCTGCACGTCACAACACTGATGAAGCGTATGGGGCTTGAGGCTATTTATCGCCGCCCGAACACGTCCAAGCCTGCACCGGGCCACAAAATCTATCCCTATCTGTTGCGTAAGCTGCCGGTCACCCAACCCAATCAGGTCTGGGCGATGGATATCACCTACATTCCAATGGCACGGGGCTTTGTTTATCTGGCCGCAGTGGTTGACTGGTTCAGCCGGCGTGTCCTGTCCTGGCGGCTCTCTATCACACTGGAAGCAGACTTTTGCATTGAAGCCGTTGAAGAAGCACTGGCCCGTTACGGTAAGCCGGACATCTTCAACACCGATCAGGGCTCGCAGTTTACCTCCATCGCTTTCACACAAATCCTGAAGGATGCTGAAATCGCCATCAGCATGGATGGCAAGGGAGCGTGGCGGGACAATGTCTTTGTTGAACGGCTGTGGCGCACGGTCAAATACGAGGAGGTCTATCTGCATGCCTATGGCAATGTTCCACAAGCCCGAGCCGCCCTCGGCAAATATTTGGTCTTTTATAACACCAAGAGACCGCATTCATCGCTTGACCGCCAGACACCCGATCAGGCTTACTTCAACGTGCTGCAACCAATCCCGGTCGCGGCATAACAGGGGCTGAAATCCACTTATCCGCAGTCCGAAAGTTGTTCAAACAAACCGAACCACCTCTGAACAAGACAAAGCTGAGAAAACACACCATCAAAAGAGTGTCTTGCGTCGCCGGGAGCGCGATATCGGCGAAAAATGGATTGTAAGTTGCGCTGTAGCCAAGCGCTAAGGTGTATACTGACAGTGCCCCCCATATAAGCAGATCTCGAATGACATTCTGTCGAAACGGCCGGCCGTGCTGAACAAGTGCCGACACAAGTGCATAAATAAGAGGCAAATAGAGAAGCAAGGGCAGTCGAACTGCGTATTCAATTTCGCCAAAAAGCCGCACGAACCAAGAGGCAGGATATATAAAAAGAAAACTAGTCATTCCAGGAAAAGTCGCAGTGCCACCTGCGGCAGCCTCAAAAAAAGGAAGCGGTATATTCAGCAAGAGGCGAGCCGCTTCGAAGGTATGGGCGCCGTCACCATTAAAGTTTTCCCAATAAAATTTGGGCGAAAGTGCGATAAGAATGAAAATTGGTCCCAGCAGAAGAAAAACAATTGTCTGTTGTTGATCGGAAAACTGACGCCAGTGGAACCTCTGAGGCTTTGCATTGCGCAAATTTGCAGCGACAAGGCAGCAAACAGATAAGGCGATAAGCAAAGAAACGGTACTAAAGAATGAGATGCCGTCTAACGGCTCTTCTATAAGTTCTTGGATGACTGCTGCGGTAGCGCTTACGAGAATGAGGCTGATGGCGAAACTTGAGATGAGCCAAGTTGTAAAAGCCTCGGTTTTTACGAACGCCAGGGAGAGCGCCATGCCGGGCGCCATCATGAAGATGATCGTGCCCATTGAAACTAATGGTGTCCAGACATATAGCAGAATGGCGAAGTCGGCGATGAAGTGAGGGTTGGGCGCCTCCGCTAGAGAATATAAAGAGGCAACCCTGGGTATTGTGGTGAGTCCCGCGAAAGTCAACAAGCCGGATACCAAAAAGACTAGCAGCAGCATAACAAACTGAAAGTTGTCATGTCTGAGCTCTTGGCTGAATAAGTTTAGCCGGGTTGCAACTGTCAACATTGTCGAACTCAAACGCTGAACGTGGGATGAATCGCAAATATCGCAAGCCTGATCGTTCAAGGGAAATGTATTGGAAATTATGAACTAACTCGGAAGGTTTCTTTCTTCAGGCTTATTTGATTCTGTGTGTTTTGATCTTAATGTTTAGATAGAATTCTTTCTTTCGACTCACATGAATAACATATAAAATTCGATGGCATAGCGTCCCGACTATTTAACCTATCTTGACGTTATTTCAGTCGATCTTGAAGAAAATGTTAATAATTTGGCATTGAATTTGACTGAATGATCGGAAGCTGCCCGCTTGTTTCCCAGGTCACGAGCGGCAGCATTTGCGGGCGTGCATTTCTTGAGCTCGGGAGGCGGCGATGCAACCAGACAAATTGCTGAGCGGATTTGGACTCGACAAAGACAAGTTCGCTTCCGGCGACCTAGTCGTGAAATCACCAATTGACGGACGCGAGATCGGACGGGTCAGGACCGACGATCAAGGCTTAGTCGAAAACAAGATCGCAACGTCTGTCTCGGCATTCAAAGACTGGCGTTCAGTGCCGGCGCCGCGCCGCGGAGAGCTGGTCCGGTTGCTGGGCGAAGAACTTCGGAAAAACAAAGAGGCGCTTGGGCGTTTGGTGACAATCGAGTCCGGCAAAATCCTCTCGGAGGGATTGGGTGAAGTCCAAGAGATGATCGACATCTGCGATTTCGCTGTCGGTCTGTCCCGTCAACTTTATGGTCTAACGATCGCTTCCGAACGTCCGGGCCATCACATGGCCGAGCGTTGGCATCCACTCGGGCCCGTGGGGATCATCACAGCGTTTAATTTTCCCGTTGCGGTCTGGTCGTGGAACGCGGCGCTTGCGCTCGTCTGCGGCGACAGTGTGATCTGGAAGCCGTCAGAGAAGACACCGCTGACAGCCCTTGCAACACAAGCCTTGTTTGAGCGTGCGACGCAAAAATTCGGAGAGGCCCCCGAAGGCTTGTCGCAACTGGTGCTCGGAGATAGGCAAGTGGGTGAGCGTTTGATTGACGACAAACACATTCCGCTCATTTCGGCTACGGGCTCGTGCCGTATGGGGCGTGAGGTGGCCCCCCGCGTCGCGTCTCGCTTAGGCCGGACGCTGCTTGAACTCGGCGGCAACAATGCCGCCATCGTCGCACCGTCCGCGGATATGGAATTGACCATGCGCGCAATTTGTTTTTCGGCGGTGGGAACAGCGGGTCAGCGGTGCACAAGCTTGCGTCGCGTTTTCGTTCATGAAGACGTCCGTCAATCATTGGTCGATCGGCTACAGAAAGCTTACGCGTCGTTGAGAGTGGGCAATCCGCTGCAAGAGGACGTCTTGATCGGTCCGCTAATTGACGAGCGCACATTCAGCGATATGCAAACGGCATTGGGTGAGGTCAAAAAAGATGGTGCGGCGATTACCGGCGGCGAACGCGTCGAAGCAGCAGATGTGCCAGGCGGATATTACGTGCGTCCCGCGATTGTGGAACTTGAGGAGCAAACGAAAGTTGTTGAACGGGAAACGTTTGCACCCATTCTATATGTAATGCCTTACTCGGAACTCGATGCGGTGATCGACATGCACAACGCCGTTGACCAAGGTCTTTCGTCTTGCATTTTCACAACCAATTTGCGCGAGTCGGAGCGATTCTTGTCGGCAACGGGATCCGACTGCGGGATCGCTAATGTCAACATCGGCCCGTCGGGTGCAGAGATCGGTGGAGCCTTCGGCGGCGAAAAAGATACTGGCGGCGGCCGCGAGTCGGGATCCGACGCGTGGAAGTCATACATGCGCCGGCAAACCCAAACAGTGAACTACTCAAAAGAGCTCCCCCTTGCACAAGGCGTTGAATTCAAACTCAGTTAGAAGCGTCGACCTGGTTTGATCGATTTGATGTTGTGCTTGGGAGCTGCCGGAGTCGCGTTGGCGTGCCAGGCGCGCCGTGACACAATGTGCCGAAACGTCAAGGAATTCTCAAAATGGCACTAGTCGACCAGCTTCAACCCCAGAATTGTCATGGCAATGTGGTAAATTCGAAGTCTTGAAACCAAAAACAGCGACGTTTTTTGCCGAAGTTGGTGCCCGCTGGCTTTGAGGTGCCAAAGCGGTTTTTGGTCTGGTAGGGGGAAAGCTGCGCTCTGCAGACGGGGTAGACGGCCATCGGACTGGCCTTACGATTCAAGGGCGCCGTCTACAGATGCGGAGAGCATGCGTAGGGAAGATTAACGGTCTTTTAGAGCTCTCAAGGAGAAACTTCCATGCATCCTGCAACGTTTAGGGTGTGCAGCAGAGTTAGCTCTGGCAAGCGGATTGCTTAGGTAGCGACTATGTCAATTGCGGCCACGCCAAAAATTTCAATTGTTTCGCCCTGTTATAACGAACAGGAGTCTTTGGCGGAGCTGTACCGTCGTTTGACCGATATCTGCCAGTTGGAAGCCGGCGACGACTATGAAATCGTACTGGTTGACGATGGTTCCACGGACGAGACCCAATCGATTATCCGCAGTCTGTTTGATGACGATCCACATATAGTAGGGGTCTTTCTGTCCAGAAATCATGGTCATCAGTTGGCGCTGACCGCCGGTCTAAACATCTGCACGGGCGATCGCATCTTGATCATTGATGCTGATTTGCAGGACCCGCCCGAGCTGCTGACCGATATGATGAAGCTCATGGATAATGGGGCTGATGTCGTCTACGGACAGCGGCAAGAGCGACAAGGTGAAACCCCCTTCAAGAGATTTTCCGCGCGCATGTTCTACCGGCTCTTGAATCGCCTGACCGACATCAGGATTCCGAATGATACCGGTGATTTTCGCCTAATGAGCCGCAGAGCCTTGAATGAACTCAATCGAATGCCGGAGCAACATCGCTTCATTCGCGGGATGATCAGCTGGATCGGATTTGAGCAAGTTCCCCTGCTCTACGACCGAGACCAAAGGTTTGCAGGCGAATCAAAATATCCCTTTCGCAAAATGTTTCGGTTTGCTGTTGACGCCATTACCGGCTTTTCAATCTTACCCCTCAGACTTGCGACTTATTTAGGATTTGTCTGCGCCTTCATTGGGCTCTTCTTTATGAGCTATACGGTTCACAGCTATGTGACTGGGATCGCCATCCAGGGCTGGACCACCTTGATGACGGTCGTGTTGATATTGGGCAGCGGTCAGTTGTTTGTGCTGGGTGTCATTGGCGAGTATTTGGGTCGCATCTACATGCAAGGTAAAAGTCGCCCACTCTACATCATCGAAAATGTAATTCGTCGGCCGCGGCAAGATGAGGAATATGGTGAAACACTGGAGCTTCACCAGGGACGAAAGGGTGCTTAAAAGACGGTTGCAGCAACGCGCGCTGCGTTTGCCATCAGCGTGAAGGTCAAGTTTTTCGCCGGCAAAAACGGTATGACCGCCCCATCCACCACAAACAAATTTTCAAAGTCATGGGACTGACAGTCTCTTGAGACGGTCCAGGGTTCGCGCTCGCGCGACATAGGCAACGTTCCCGAGTAGTGAACGCTGGCACCCATGGGACGGATATGAGTCATGCCGGGGATGAGCGGCGCCTTGAGATCGAAAAAAAAGTGCCGAACGCTGGACAAGGACTCTTTGATTGTCGCCGCTTCGCCCGGAGCAGGTCTGTATCTTATAGACAGGGCGGGCCAATTCTCGTTTTCGCGGCCTTTGGTCGACAAGGTCAAATAGTTGTCGTCGCGGCGCCAGTCGCAAAAATTCAAGTTCACGACGCCGATACTTGATCGTAATTCTCGAAAGACGCCGATCGCAGATTTCAAGTCGAAGGGCAAGCTTTGAAAGATGGGGTGCGTGGTCGCGGTCGTGAGCGTTGTAATTTGTCCGTGGACATTTCGATCTGTCCTTTCACTCTCGAGGCAAATAGCCAGTTGGTGATATTGGTATGATTGCAGCTCGAAGTCTTTTCCTAACATCGCAAAGTTGAGAAACGGGGCCAAGACTTGCCGGTTGTCAATCAGGCCGGGCAATCGAATGATTTCGTTCTGAGACTTAAAGACCGAGCGAAGAACTACATTTGACGTGCTCAACGTTCCGCAGGCTAAGACGTAGGCATCACCGCAGTGGCGCTCCTTTTGACCGTTGTCGAGGGCGTAGGCTTCGACGTCTTCAATCGATCCGTCGGCGCTCAAGTTAAAATGGCTGGCAAAGCGGTGGGGGATGTAGGTGAAGGCCGCGTGGCTGCGGCATTCCGACAATGTTAGCGACGGTGTATACAGAGCACAGTTCGGGCATCCCCATATGCATCGCCCACAATACGTGCAGGCTTGGCGCTCGCCCAAGTCTTGGGCCAGCACAGCCTGGCGCGATCGGCCGATGCGCGCCTTGTGCTTCGCGATGAGCTGATCGCGGCGGTGCTCATAACGGGTGAGTAACGCGTCGCTGCTGGCGTCGAGCCTGAGGGCGGGTGATGCGCGGTCTAGGACCGGCATGTGCACAGCTAAATCGTCTTCATCTCCTGTCACGCCAATGCGAGCGGCGACTTCTTCATAGAATGGTTCAATATCCTCATAGCAAAATGGAAATTGCGCGAACTCGTCGTCATTCAAGGAATAGCTGCCTGCTGTCCAACTTTCTGCCAACCCGCCTGCGGCGAAGGACGTTAGGGGGGTCAGTCCGTCAGCCATATATGAAAATGCTTCCGGCCGCTCGAAAACATAGTTTTTGGAAGGTGGCAGTCCGTAATATTCGCTTTCGTCATTTGGATCGGCCGATGGAATGGTCAGGCCGCTATAGTCGGACCCTGCGAAATAAGAAATTGGATCAGGCAAGTTTCGTTTGAGGCCGAGAAAGTCATTCTCCGGCAAGACGGCAGGGGGTTTCGATCGGCCGACGTCAATCATAACGACGCTGTGTCGTTTGCGCAAAGCGGAGAGAGCAAAGTGAACACCGCTCGGACCCGAGCCAATGACGATGATCTTCATGCTTGCGGCCTCGCCTTGGCGGTCCGGCCTGATGCCATTGTCGTTGAGAGGCAAATCACGCCGATAGGTAGCAGAACGAGGGTGCCCAAAACTAGTGATACGGCAAAAGAGGCGCCGTGCAGTGCTAAATTCGCGACGGCGCGCAAAGCTCCTCGGCCTTCGGCATGATCAAATATTTCATTTGATGGCGCTGTATGTTCGAGTAGGGCAGACAGCAGGATGAGCTTGCGGCGCAGCGCGCCGCGTCGATGGAACAGGGCGCAATAGGCATCGACCCATCGCGCGAGCGTTTTGTGTTTTAGGGCGAGCGCAAGTGTGGCGCGGTCGAAGCGCGTGAAGTCTTCCTTAAATGCAAGACCATGCACCCGGGCCGCCTCGGCATAGTGCGTTTTGAGACTGTCGCCCGGTACGTCATTAGTCAGATAGCGACAAAAGTCATCGCATTCCGTGCTCAAGGACCGCTTGAGATCATCCGTAAGGGGCCGGACATCTGTTCGTTTGTGTTGTGGCGTATCATTTTCTGTGGATTCGGCTTTGTCGATCATCGAGCGATCATCTCATCGGTGCATCTCATGTCGTCACGCAGGCGCTCCAGTCGAATCGTTCGCCTCTACAAGGTGACGACGGTGCGTTGTTCGCGCAAGAAGATCAACACGGCGATGCGCATAAGAATGGCGTCAAACGTCCCCAGCGGGCAGCGGCTCTCATTCCCTACGCGTCGGCTCGCAGGGATCCGAACGTTGTCGGCCAGACACTGGGGTCTTGCTCACCGATTGAGCTGGGCAAGCTCTGTCCAGAGCAGACCCGGTTGCCGCCCCTACATCTTGGCCGGGGCGGGCGTGCGCTCGGCGGCGAAGGTCTCCCAGGTCGCCATGTTGGGCTCGGTCCACTCTTCAGGCGCATGCATGTACTTGGGATAATTTGCTTCAGTGTACTCGCGCACGCTCTGAGGCAGATCGTCGGTGCTGTCCATAGAGAACACACTGGTAATGCCCAAAAGGCCACCTTCGGCATTGTCCATCAACATCCAGGGATGCCATGGCGCCACCTTTTGCCATGAGCCAGTGTAATTCACTTTCGGTATGTCCGGATTGTTGAGCTCTGCGAGACTTGAGTGAATTTGGAAATACTCGCTGGTGCGATACCACTCGCCAAAATTCTCGCGTGGCCATTTGTCCGCAGGCAGCGGCGACGGCCAACGCGTGTTGACTTCAAACGAGCACACGGCGCGATCGCCGTGAACTTCCCACGGTAGAATGAACGGAAACTCGACCGTCTCGACGCCCGATTCCGGGTCGCCGAAGGTTTGCTTGAAGCTCGTCGAGTAGTGTGAATTCACCGGATCGTTGTGCGTGCTAAAGACCTCGACGGTCTCACCCGTATAGGGATTCTCCCAAGTCTCGAGGATCCGGTCCTCGTTCAAGTCGTAATAATAGACGACCTCCCGGTGCAGATTTTGATAGCGTCCGTCCGGCAGCTTTGTGACCCGGCTCATGCCGAATCCCTTAATGCGAAACAGCGGCTTGATCACTTCGTGTTTGCCGATGACGGCAAATTGTTTGCCGGCAAAATAACCGCAGGTCTCGACGCCGTCTTCGAGGCTCGAGGCAAGCTTGACCCAAGCGGTCAAATTGTCTTCGGCTTTCGAGAAATCAAGACCGAGCCCGGCGGCATCGGCATTGCCGAAAGGAAGTTTCGACGCGCCGAGAGCTGGCGTGGCGCTCATTCCCAGGCCGGCGCCCAGACCAGCACTAAGTCCGGCCCCCAGGCCAAATAAAGTGGAGCGGCGCGAGATGTTCTTAAGGTTGACGGATCCAAGCATGATGTTTCCCCTGTTTTGACTGTATTCATTCCGTTTGGCCGGAGCATAAGCTGTGAGGCGGCTGTTGCACACCTTCGCAGGTGTCGCACCTTCAGATAATTATATTGATAGCTCCGTCTTTTCCCATATGCGATTACTTCTGGACTAGGATCCGGCGAACTGCGCTTCAGAAGCGTTTAGAATTATTGGGGAGAATTCCATGTCATCGTTATTTGTCTCAGATCTCATGACCAGCCGTCGAGATGCACTGATGGGTCTCGGCGGTGCAGCAATTGCCGGTACTGTGGGCCTGATGTTGCCCCAAACGGCGAGCGCGCAAAACGGTAAATTGAATCTCGGTGATCCCAAGGACAATCTCTATGCCTTCGGCAAGATCTGGGGCGGCTATGGCGAGCCGGTCATCGGCGGCTATCACGGCATGATGTATGGGCGCATCAGCAACAAGCGCATGATCCCAGTCTTCGGCTATGCGGGTACCGGAGTGACGCTGTGCGAGTACGATCCGGAAGGGTTTTTGAGTATTCGCTCGCGCGAAACGGCGTTCTTTACGGATTTGCGGACGGGTGAGGTGCTTGAGACCTGGGATAATCCGTTTACGGAGGAAACCGTCGAGGTCTATCATTTCTACAATCATATGAATGCCGGGCGCATTGGCACTCAAATGCCGCGCTTCGATCTCGGCACCAAAGACGACGTGCCGACACTTATGAACGAAGGGACGGTATTCCCCGATGAGAACGGCGAGGTGCCGTTCCTCATGCCGTTTCAGCGCTTCGGCGACGATTTGTTACTCGAGTGGGACTACACCCACGACTACACAAATCCAGTAAAGCCTGAAGGCTGGCCCAAAGCGTCCGTCGGTCCGCGCATTTCGCCCTCGGAACATTTTACGTTCAACATGAATTACGACCAGCTGGTCGATCGCGACGTGCCCTCGTCGCGCTTTATCGCAGGCTTCGCGCGGCAATCGAACTTTTGGCCCTGGATGCGCATGGGCGGCTCCGGCTTTGAGGACGGCATCCTGTTTGCCCGCATGTTCAGCCATAAGGGCTTGCAGGGCACCGGCGACGTCTTTCCGCAAGTGCTTGCCTATATGGAAAAGCACGCGCCCGAGTTCTTAGAGCTTCCCGACGACATGACCGAACATGCTAAGCGGCTCGATGTCACCAAAGCCTATGTGCAGGACATCCCGCCCGAGAACCCGGACTACGAGTGGGTCGAAAAACGCCCCGAACATATCTCGGCCCCGCCGACGGGGCTCGGGTCGAGGGTTTAGGATACATCGCGACACTTATGAATCAGCGTTGTGAGGAACGACTTCTGAATCAGCGTTGTGAGGAACGACTTCGCGCTCAATGGTGCGATGTCGTTCCAAATATTCTTTTGATAGATCGTAGGTGTTCTGAAGATTGGTCCAAAACTTTGCCGTGGTTCCGAAATAGCGGGAAAGCCGAAGAGCTGTATCGGCAGACACTGCACGCTCGCTCTTTGAAATTGCCAGTATTCTATTTGACGGTACATGAAGGTCCAGAGCGAGCGCGTTCGCCGACAGGCCGAACGGCTTCATAAATTCCTCTAAAAGAATCTCACCGGGATGCGTACTGACACGATTGGTCGGAAAGCCCATTTCATTCTTAATGGTAGTCTGTGATTTCGACTTCGTAGGCATCTCCATTCCTCCACACAAAACAAATTCTGTACTGATCGTTTATTCTGATGCTCCGTTGTCCTCGCCCGTCGCCTTTAAGGGCCTCTAATCTGTTTCCCGGCGGTGATCGAAGGTCGCCAATCCTTTCGGCGTCGTGAATCATGTCAAGTTTTCTTCGCGCAACACCCTCAATGGCCTGCCACCGTCGCACTTTCAGACCGTCATATAAAGCTTGCGTCTCTTGATCGGCGAAGCTCCGTATCATACGCTTAACGTAGTACGTATAACATATAATATCAAGCCAAAACCGACCGGGTTATCGTCGAGATAATCGCCTATAGGCCGCCCATTTGACGGCATTCAGAATAGTGCCGTTAGTGCGTTGCAGTGACCTGATTGAGCTTGCAGGGTCGTTAGTCTAAGCGTTACCCCTGCCAGTCCTTCAGATACTCGTCCCATTTGGATTCGACGAGCTTCATGGCGTCCGGCGCGCCGTCGGTGAGCGCGGTGAGGTTGACCGGCGGATAGGCGTCCGGTCCGCCTTCTTCGGGGAACTGGCGCGTGGCATCGATGACGATGTTGCTGCCCATGCCTCTGTTGCGCGTGCTCGGGTCGAGCCGCATGCCTTTGGTCTGTTCGATGATGACGCTCGCCGGGTGGGGCTGCCAGCGTGAGCCCACCGCCGACATCACCTCTTGGAAATTGTAAACGTCCACATCCTTGTCGACGACGACAGTGATCTTGGCGATGTTGAGATTGCCGGCGACCTGCAGGCCCGCAGTGATCCCGTCACCGGGCTGTGTCTTATCGATGCTGATGATGATAAAGCCGACCGCATCGGTCGGCGTGTGCAGCGCGACCAAATTGTAAATCATCTTTTTAAAGCGCAAGAACCCCATAGCGTCGACCGGCGCCATCACCGCGCCGCGAACCGCACCGGTAAAGTCGTTGGGAAACCACGGCTTGTGGCGGTGGGTGATCGCCTTGATATTCATGAAAAAGTTCTGCGGCTTTTCAAGACCGATATAGCCGTACATCTCGCCGTAGGGCCCTTCCGGCTCGTCTTCGCCGACCGGCACTTCGCCTTCGACGATAAGCTCCGCGTTGGCCGGCACCATAATGTCGGAGGTTTCGCACTTGACGAGCTCGACGGGGCTGCCGCGCATGCCGCCGGCGAGCCCTAACTCGTCTTGGCGCGGGCCACACGCCTTTGTCGCACTAAAACAAAATGTGATGGGATCGACACCAAGGGCGATGGCGACGGGAACCGTCTTGCGGCCCTGCCGTCGCGCGGTCATCAACATCCGCCAGGCGTCCTGACCGATTTCCGGGTTCACCCCGATCTTGGTCTTGTCTTTGATTTGGCAGCGATAGGTGCCGACATTTCGGCCGAGCTCTGGATCGTCAATGATCACCGCGCCCATATTGAGATAGCGGCCGACGTCGGCCGGGTTGTTATGCAACCAGGGGAATTTCGTAATGTCGACATCTTTCCCGGTGATGACGACTTCTTTCACCGGCGCGTTCTTGGCGTCCGTTGTGGTGGGCGGCACGAGCGGCCAGGCGCCGTTGCGGTCCGCCTTTGATTTCAGCTTGTCGATCGCGGCGTGGTACATGGCGTTGTAATTGTTGGTGACGTTTTCGACGCCGAAAATCATGGCATCGACGTCCCACGCGCCGTACATATTGCCGAACAACGGTCCTTCGACCCATTTGCCGTCAATTTTGATCCGTTCAATGACGAATCCCGGGGCTTCGTAGTAACCGTATTTTTCGATGAGTTTGTAGGCGAAGCTCGTCGCTTCAAATTGATCCTGATCCATCTCTTTGATTCGGATGAGGCGGCCGCGCGCTTCGAGCGCCGCAATAAAATCACGAAACGAGTCGTAAGGGCCCGTCATTTGAACATTGGTTCGTGTCTCTTCAGCAACTGACATATGTCTTTGTCCTGTTCGGCGGTTTTAATTAGGCGTCGTTTAATCTGTAGATGACAATGAGGTGGCCATCGTGATCGACAAAGCCAAGCTCGCGCCCCTTTGGGTTGCCATCTTCCCCCTTCAACGCGCCTTCGGGATAAATCTTCACGCCCTCGTCCGTAAGGCGGGCGATGGCATCGTCAAACTTGTCAATATTGATGACAGCGGCGGCGACCCGGGGCACTGGTGGTTTGGGCAGCTCCGCGCCGGTTAGCTCGGTCAGTGCGAAGACGCGTTTCTGCCCCGGTGTGTCAAGGGTCGCGAAGCGGATCTTGGCATCGCGCGGGAATTCGAACACGGGATAAGAGTAGGAGTCGTCCGCGGAGTTCTTTATATGCTCAACCTCAAATCCCAGACAATCGCGATAGACCCTGAGCGCACGGTCAAGATCGCTGACCACAAGGTTCATCCGTTTAAAGCTGATTGGAGCGTTTGCCAACTCATTTCCCTCTACGTCTGAACGGCCGGGCCGGACCATACAGTACAGTGTAGCGCCGCCGAGTGCCATTCCCTATGATCGGCCGAATGAGCGCAGGAGAAAAAATCGCAAAAGCCCAATCCAAGATAAATCGTCGCGTCTTTGTGCAAGCGGGCGGGCTCGCTGCTAGCGGGCTTGTTCTCGGCGCGACGCTTGGCTGCTCCGAAGACGATGCGCCAGTGGGCGCTGCCTCGGGCGATCCGATCCGCTTCAACATTTATGTTCAGATTGCGCCAGACGACACGGTGACTCTGATTAATCCGTGCGCAGAAATGGGCCAAGGCGTCGACACTGCCATACCGCAAATCTTAGCTGACGAGCTGGACGCGCGCTGGGACCAATTGTGCGTCGTGCGCGCGACCTTGGATCCGGCGTACAACAATCCCGGCATGGGGATGCCCATGCAATCAACAGCCGCAAGCACCAGCATTCGCTATTACTACCAGCCCTTGCGTGAAGCTGGAGCTGCCGCCCGCGACATGCTTGTCCGTGCGGCCGCGGCACGCTGGGACGTTGCGCCTGAATACTGCGAAACAACAGATGGCAAAGTCGTCAATGTGCGAAGCGGGGATGCGCTTTCATATGGAGCATTAGCCGAAGAGGCAGCCAACCTTGAGCTGCCGTCCCCGCCTAAGCTCAAATCTCCGGAACAGTTCAAATTCATCGGCCGATCATTGCCCTCGCCGCGCGTGGCAGACAAGTCGGATGGCACGCTTGAGTTTACCATCGACGTCGCGCTGCCTGGCATGTTGTACGCAGCCGTCAAACAGAGCCCGGTCTATGGCGGGCGGGTCAAGAGTGTGGCGGAAGGTGCGGCGCGCACGATGCCCGGCGTACGCGCAATTGTGCCGATGGACAATGCGGTCGCGGTCGTGGCGGTTGGTTGGTGGCAGGCCAAGTCGGCGCTCGATGAAATGCGGATTGAGTTTGAAGGTGGTGACGAGCCGAACATGTCTTCCGATGACATATACGACTCATTCATTGAGGCGGCGGAATCAGATCGTGGCGCAGACTACAAAGTCGCCGGCGATGTGGAGCAAGTCAACGCGGCAGCGCCAAATGTCAAGCGCGGCACGTTTTTTATGCCCTTCTTGGCGCATATGGCGATGGAGCCTTTGTCATGCACCGTGCGGCTCGACACTGATGCCTGCGAGATTTGGACAGGCACGCAAAACATGACCCGATCGACAACGAAAGTTGCCGAGTTGCTTGGATTGTCAACGGAGCAAGTCACGGTTCACACGCCTTATTTGGGCGGCAGTTTCGGCCGCAGACTTGGGCAGGACCTTGAAGTGCGCGCCGTCCAAATTACGCAAGCTGCCGGTGCGCCGGTCAATGTGATTTGGTCGCGTGAGGAATCAACCACGCACGACTACTACCGGCCCGCCGTTGCGGCGTCCTATCGAGCAACCCTCGACGAGCAAGGAAAGCCGGAAGCACTTGATTTGCGCTTTGTGGCGCCCGCGTTTCTGCCGGTAAAAGATGATGAGGCTGATCCCAACGTCATGAATGGGCTCGATGAAACGCCCTACAATATTCCCAACATTCGTTTTGCTCACGTTAAGCGTAACTACGCGGCTCCGCTTGGGACATGGCGTTCGGTGCAACGCAGTTATGCCATCTTTTTTGTCGAGAGCATTATTGATGAACTGGCGCAAGACGCGAAACAAGATCCATACGAGTATCGCCGCGATCTACTCATTGAGAAACCGCGTCTGCGCGCCGTCCTCGATCTTGCGGCTGAAAAATCAAATTGGCGCATGCCGGCGCAAACGGGTCGCGCGCGGGGCATCGCGCTTTGGCCTTGTTACGGAAGCTTCATCGCCCAAGTCGTTGAGCTGTCGGTCGAACGCGGCAAAGTCAAATTGCATCGCGTCGTGAACGCGGTGGATTGCGGGCGCGTTGTCAATCCGGACCTGGTGCGCCAGCAAATTGAAGGTGGATTGTTTCAAGGCCTCACTGCTGCTCTCAAGAACCAAGTTACGATTAAAAACGGCGCCGTGCTTGAAAGTAATTTCCACGACTATCCTATGATGACGTTAGAAGAGATGCCCGAGGTGGAGACACACTTTATTGACAGTGAGGCGGAACCTGGCGGCGTGGGCGAATTGGCCACGCCCGCTGTTCAGGCAGCCCTCACCAATGCGATCTTTGCGGCTACGGGCAAACGTCTCCGGACGTTGCCGGTCTCCAACCACGATTTGTCTTCTGGCTGACTTGAGAAGTGGCGCTCCGGCCTAGCGAACTTCAGGCGGGATTTCGTTGATCGCTTCTTCAAGCTGATAAAAGCTTGGCTGGCTCGCGGTCGGTACATTACCGCGGCCAATTTCTACAGAGATCTGTGCGGCGTTTCCATGAAGGTGGGCGACCAAAACGTCACGAATGATTTGATAGAATTGGAACTCTTCCGAATAGACTTGGCCGAGGCGGCTGGCAATGGGACCGACAAATCCGTAGGCCAAAAAGACACCTAAGAACGTGCCGACGAGTGCGCCGCCGATCATTTTACCAAGTACCGCCGGCGGCTCTGTAATAGCGCCCATCGTCTTAATGATCCCGAGCACCGCCGCGACGATGCCGAGTGCCGGCAGAGCGTCCGCCATCTGTTGCATCGCGTGAGCGGGCGCCTCCACTTCGTGATGGTGCTTTTCCAACAGCTTTTCCATGGCGTCTTCAACTTGATGAGGATCTTCGAAATTCATGGTCATCATGCGCAGCGTGTCGCAAATGAAGTGCATGCAAAAGTGATCGGCGAGCAATCGGGGATAGCGCGTGAAAATTGCACTTTCGGTTGGGTTTTCAATATGCGACTCAAGGGCAATCACGCCCTTTGACTTCATTGTCTTGGTAAGGAGGAACAGAAGGCACAAAAGGTCCGTATAGTCTTGGTCCTTCCATTTGGGGCCGGAGACAAATTTTCCGATGTCCTTAAGTGTTGCAAAGATGAAGGTCGAGCTATTGCCAATGATAAAGGCGCCGATGGCGGCGCCCCCGATCATCATCAATTCAAACGGCAGCGCTTTGATGATCACATCAAAATGGCCGCCGGCGAGAACGAAGCCCCCGAACACCGTTATGAAAACGAACGCGATGCCGCCCAGCTGAAACATATTTTTGCCTTATTCCCACCCAACAGTAGATGCGGGATGAGCGGGCTAACCCCCGCTTCCTTCGCAGGGACATAATGAAAATTATTGCTTAAGGTTGCGTGAAAGGACCTTAAACAGCTTGTTCAAAGCCAGCATTGCTGCGGCGTTTCAGATTTAACCTACGGGTAACCATAAAAAGCGCCGCAATTCGGCGTTGTGAGTTTGAAAGAGACGCACTAATGTCCGGGTTTGGGCGTGGGATTTAGTACGAAGATAGTTTTGGAGGGACATGATGAATAAATTCTTCATGACGGCTGCGGTTGGAGCGACCTGTTTTGGAATTGTTTCGGCGAGTGCTCAAGAATTGACGCTCGAAGGCGCAAAAGTGATACTGACGGAAGTACCGGGCATATCCGAGTGCACAGCTCCCGGCGTTGCGCCTACAGTTCCGGATGGGACGACGGCGACTGAAGATCAGATGAACGGCGTCGTCAGTGATTACAACAGCTGGGGCGAGCGGATTACGGCGTATCAAGATTGCATTAATGACGCAGCACAAGCCGCTGGCGACGCGTTGACGCCGGAACAAGATCAAGCTGTGACGATGGTCTATGATTCGTTTGTTGGCGAACAGGAAGTATTCGTGGAGGCCTACAACGCACAAGCTGCCGCCCACACAGAAGCTAATCCTGAATAAGATCGGCTAGATCGACATTCAGAGTTGAGAAGGAGCAAACCTAAGGGTTTGCTCCTTTGCTTTGTCTCAGGCGGGACAAGACTGCAAGAGTTGGAAAACCATCGGCGGGTACGCCAATGTCCCGCTGAAACAGACGTAGCGCCGCGCGCGTGCGGGCACCGATGATGCCGTCTGCTCGGCCCGGCTCGTATCCAAGTTTAATGAGCCGCTGTTGCATGTCGATTCTGTCAATCCTTGAGAGCGGCGGTTCGCTTTTGGGCCAATTGCCTTGCAAAGGATTAGCGCCGTTAAGGCGGTCTGACAAAAGTGAAACGGCGAGGGCGTATGCAGTCGAATTGTTGTAGCGCAATATTGAACGAAAATTCTGATAGACCAAAAATGCCGGCCCCGTGTATCCGCCGGGCAACAAAAGAGATGCGGACTCGTTCATTTCTTTGTCGAGCGGCGTGGTCGTTGCTGAAGTAATGTCGAGTTTTGACCAGTCTTTCACCGACTTGACGATCGTTGAATCCGCGAGCGAATGATCAAAGCCGGCCGGTAGCGTAATTTCGCGACCCCAAGGCTGGCCCCGTTGCCAATTTGATTTCGCCAAATAGTTCGCGGTCGAAGCAAATACATCTGGCAAGGCCGTCCACAAATCTTTGCGGCCATTGCCGTCATGATCGACCGCGTAAACAAGATATGTCGATGGGATGAATTGTGTGTAACCCATCGCGCCCGCCCAAGACCCGCGCAGCTGCGATCGCGCAGCAAGGTTCTTTTCTAGGATCGTCAAGGCGGCGAGGAGTTGCGTTCTTGCGTAGTCTTTGCGGCGGCCGGTATACGCAATCGTGGCGAGTGCCTCGAATATGTCGATCTTTCCCATGGCAGCGCCAAAGCTGCTTTCCAATCCCCAAATGGCGACAATGACCTCAGGGGGAACTCCATAGCGCGCGTATATTTCTTGCAGGAGATTTCTGTTGGCCGCCAGTTTTTCACGTCCAATTCGAATTCTGTAGTCCGACACGGCGCCGTCGAGATACGTCCAGATCTGGCGTGTAAACTCCGGCTGGCGTTCGCTGGCTTTAAGAACCACGCGATTGATCGAAATGCCGGCAAAGGCGAGGTCAAATGTGGCCGCTGAAATGCCCTGCGCCGCCGCATCTTTTCGGAATTGTTTGATCCAAGCGGCAAACGCGGGGTCTGCAACGTCCCCCGCTTTGGGCTTAGCTCTGGGGATCGGAACCGTTTCTGCGGCTACCGGAAGAGACGCAAAGGCAGCAACCAGACACAGCGATAGGGCGAAGCATGACCGCTGGAACGCCGAACGGCCTTGATCCGCGGCGACCGACCTAGCGGACCGGCGCGGCGAGAAAAACGCAAAGGAGACCAGGGACTTCATGCTTGCCCGCCATGACTTCCAACGAAATACAAACCTTGTTTGAAGCCAATTTAACACAGCAATACTAAACGAGTTGTCATTCTCGGAGATCTGATCAAATCGTGAATGAGGCGCCTTGCAAACCTGAGCTGGGGCCAATCCGTTGGTGCTGACGGCGTCTCTGCCGTTCAGGGGTGCTCACACAGGCAGTTGGAATGTCTAGAGGGTAAGTTGACAAGGCCGGAGCGATGGCCCTAAGGTCCGGCGCCTCGCGGGAGGGGACCCGCAGGCCACATGAAGCCAGGGCAAGTCAGATGAAAGTCCGTAGTTCGTTGAAGTCGCTTAAGTCTCGCCATCGCAATTGCCGCGTGATCCGGCGCAAGCGGCGAATATATGTGATCAACAAGACCAATCGGCGGTTCAAAGCACGCCAAGGCTAATTCCCGTTTACATTGGTTAACGAGTGGGCGTCTCGACCGGCGAGGCGTCTTTATGCCGTCTTCGTGTCGAAACGCGCCAGCGTAACTTTGCGCCGATCATGCCACGACGGAGCGCTCTCGTAGTCGTGCCTAGTCGTGATTTCCTAAGTTAGCCCGCCTAGTATGATTTGTCCGTCGCGATTCGTTTGAAACGACGCCTTACTGAAATGGGAACGGTCTTGGTGGTTGCAGGTCAAGGTCAGCGATGTCTCGTTTACGGTGCGACCGGGTTTACCGGCCGCCTTATCGCGCGCGCTGCAAAAGATTTGGGTCTTGCTCCCATACTTGCTGGGCGCAACGACTCCAAACTCAAACTGCTCGCTAGATCCCTTGGCATGGAGTCGCGTGTTTTTTCGTTGGATGATCACAGCGCGTTGGACAAGAGTTTAGCGGATGTAAGTCGTGTCATTCATGCCGCCGGGCCTTTCGATGTAACGTCGAGGCCGATGATCGATGGCTGTTTGAGGACGGGCACCCACTATTTGGATATTTCCGGAGAGATCGAGGTTCTCGAAAAGTGCGCCAAGCGCGACTCAGAAGCAAAGGCGCAAGGCATCATGATTTTACCCGGTGCGGGTTTTGACGTGGTGCCGACCGACTGCCTGGCAAAACATGTGGCCAATCATCTTCCAGGCGCGATGCACCTGATCTTGGCCATTCGCGCAGGCGAGACGGTCTCGCGTGGCACGACGAGAACCGCGATCAAACAGGCGGGGCTCGGCATCAATGTGCGGCGCGGCGGTCGCATTGTCCGTATGACTACAACACCGAGACGCGAAGTGAATTTTGGCGACGGCCCAAAGCCGGCCTATGGCGCAAGTTGGGGGGATATCTCCACGGCCTATTACTCGACTGGAATTCCCGACATCGATGTTTTCTTTTGTGCAACGCCTCAAATCGAGCAACTTTTGAAGCTAAACGAGCGCATGGGACGTGTCTTGCAATACCGGCCCGTCCAGTGGCTCATGGAACGCGCTATTGACCGCCAGCCGGAAGGGCCCACGGAAGTTCAACGCAAGACGGTAACGACAACCATACTCGCGACTGCAATCGACGGAAAACGGCGACAATTGACCGCCAGATTGGACACACCAGAGCCTTATGCCCTGACCGCTCGGTTGGCCGCCTCGATTGCCGACCGCGTTTTAGACGGTGATGTCAGGCCGGGCTTTCAGACGCCATCGCTTTTGCTGGGGTCTGACTTTATTCTTGGTTTCGATGGCGTGTCGCGGCAAGATTTGGCCGACTGATAATTTCGCTGGCCAGGTCCGACAAATGCATTCGACGTAGTTGGTACTAACAAAAGATAGAGCTCATGCATGCAAATCACTCACGTCTATTAGTCGGCTCGATCGTCGGTGCGGTATTGGCCGTCACGATTTGCTTTGACGGTGTAGCGTATGCGGATCAAACAGATGAGCGTCTTGAAGAGTTGTTCAAGTCTCTTGGCGATACCGAAGATTCCAACAAGGCACGTGAAGTGCAACTTGAGATCTCCAGCATTTGGCAGGAGCCCGATAGCGCCAGTGTCGAGGTATTGCTGAATCGCAGTCTGAGTGCGGTCAATGAGCAAGATTTTGACACGGCCCGCGTGCATTTGGACGATATCGTGGAATTGGCCCCCGGCTTTGCAGAAGGTTGGAATCAACGTGCCATTCTCAATTTCATGACCGACCGTTACGACGAAGCGATACTCGATATTCAAAGAGCCGTGTCGTTGGAACCACGCCACTATGGGGCGTGGTCAGGTTTGGGCCAAATTTTTGAATCCGTTGGCAATGGCCGGGCAGCCCTTCAAGCCTATCGCCAAGCTCTATCCGTAAATCCTCACTTGGAAGGTGCCGAACGTGCGATTAAGCGCCTCGTGCTCGACGTTGAAGGGCAGGGCATCTAACTCTTTTCAGCGTTGGCGCGGTTCCATGCCGTCTTACACAGTCATAAGCGCGATCGTCATTATTGCAGCGGCATTCGTTTCGTATTTCTACACGCTCAACTATATTCGAGTGACGGAAAACGCTTATCCGCCGCTCGGACAGTTCGTGGAAGTTGACGGCGTAAAATTGCATTACGTTACGTCAGGTTCGGGACCAGCGCTCATCGTGCTTCACGGGGCGAGCAGTTCACTGAGAGATTTTTCTGGCGCTTTCATCGAAGAGCTATCGAAGACGTTCACCGTAATCGCATTTGACCGGCCGGGGCACGGATACAGCGAACGGCCTATTGAAAATGGACACAGCCCGGCTCGACAAGCGGAGCTCATCCATGGAGCGCTCACGGAGTTGGGAATCGAGCGCGGCATATTGCTCGGACATTCTTGGAGCGGCGCCCTCATAACGGCATTTGCGCTTAACTACCCGCAAGACGTGAGCAGTCTTGTGCTTCTGGCCGGAGCGACGCACCCCTGGAACACCCCATCTGCCTGGTACAATCGTATGGTAAGGCTGCCTCTAGTCGGTACGCTCATCCTAAATACGGTTGTTGTTCCTTTGGGGCAAGCGCTGGTTCCCAATGGCGTTGCAAAAAATTTCGACCCCAATCCACCGCTGCCAAATTATGCAGAGAAGGTTGGAACTGCCTTATTGTTGCGTCCGGCGGCTTTTCGAGCCAATGCCGATGACAGCGTCATGCTAAGAGAATTCGTCCGTGAACAGAGCAAGCGCTATCATGAGCTGACATTGCCTGTCATCATCATAACAGGCGATCAGGACCGAACCGTAAGTCCGGAAATTCATTCGATCCCCTTACACGACGCAGCCGCGAATTCGGAGCTTATTGTGCTCGAAGGGGTGGGACATATGCCGCATTATGTTGCGCAAAGTACGGTGATAGATGCGGTTAGTCGTCTTGCGGCTCAATTAGAATTGCTCTGAAGTCGTTGACGTTCGTATTCGTGTGCCCGGTCACGACGTCATCGCCGAGCGCTTCAAAAAAGGCGCCGGATTGGTGTGAGGCCAAATCTCCTTGCGCATCGAGAGATTTTTCATTGGCGCGGCTCAAAGTTCTCGGGTCGACATAGGCGCCTGCAATGGGCGCGCCGGGCTCGCACCGTCCGTCTTGTCCATCGGTGTCTGCGCTCAAGGCATAAATGCCCGCATGACCGCCAAGCTCCAAAGCCAACGCGAGTGCGAATTCGCGGTTGGAGCCGCCACTTGAGGCAAATCCCTTGTGATTTGTCGTCACCGTGACCTCACCGCCGGAGATCAAGGCGCAGCTTCTGTGTTCGCGCCAATATTGCTTAGCGATGTCTCCGTGCTGCCTGGCGACGTCACGTGCCTCGCCCTCGATCGCCTCTCCTAAGAGGATCGGCTCGAAGCCGGCGCCTTGCGCGACGGAGGCCGCTGCGCGAAGGGCATCGGCAGGCCGTGCGACGATCCTAAATGTTGCCGCATCAAAAATGCTGTCCCCTGGTTTGGGAGTTTCAAACGTGGGATCCGTCAGGGCATCGGACACAGGTTTGGGAATCGGCACTTGAAAATGCTCCAGAACTTTAATGGCGTCGGCTTGCGTAGATGAATCGGCAACCGTTGGTCCCGACGCAATAACGCTGGGGTCATCTCCGGGGACGTCAGAGATTGCGAGGGTGCAAAGAGGGGCAGGGAACACCGCCTTAGCTAATTGGCCGCCCTTAATCGCTGACAGATGTTTACGCACGCAGTTGATGTCCGAAATGCTCGCACCCGCGGCGAAGAGGAGACCGCTGATCTCTTGTTTGTGCTGCAACTTGACCGAGCCAATTGGAAGCGCAACTAACGAAGATCCACCCCCGGACAAAAGTGCGATGACCAAGTCGCGTTCCGACAGACCATCGACCAAAGTCAGAATCTGTTGTGCGGCCTTGACGCTATTGTCGTCCGGCAACGGATGCGAAGACTCGATAACCTCCATCAGAGAGCACGCACTCTTGATGCCGTGCGGTACGGCGACCAAACCGGTTAGCTGGTCAGTCGGCCACGCCGTTTCAACGGCCTCTGCCATGGCGGCGGCGGCTTTGCCGGCGCCCACGACGACCGTGCGGCCTTCCGGCGGTGGCGGCAGATGGGGCGGCACACATTTGGCGGGCTGCGCTGCGCGGATGGCGGCCCGCAGCATCTCCGTCAATAGTCCTCTGACACGAATTTCTTTCATTTAAGACCACGTCGCATGATTGTGAGCTTAGCTTACGCTTTTCTCTTGTGATCCGTGAGACGTTTGCTGGTAGAAGAGCTGGATTGTGCGCGAACAAGTTCCGAGGTCGCTTACATGAAGCGTGACAAAGTTGAGTGGGCTAAATCTTATCCGTTTCCGCGCCCCAAGCAGTGTTACGTTTATATCGATGGCGCAGCACACGAACTTGCGCACTATTCTTTAGACGATTTTGGGAAATCCCTCGTCAACGTTGCAGGATCCTCGGTCCCATTGGCACATATGGCGCCAAATGAACATTTGCCAAATCTATGTCACGTTCGCCGGCGCCATGCGGTTATTGCTTGTGGTTCGAATGCGTCGCCCGAGCGGCTGCGACAAAAGTTTGGCGACGAAGGCATTTTGATTCCGACGCTTGAAGTCGTCGTTGAGGGCTATTGTATTGTCTATGCCGCAAGATTTACCCAATACGGTTCGGTTCCTACGACCTTAGCTAAGGCGCCCGGCGCACATATGCGCATGCACGTCAATTTGCTTGACGATAATCAGCTCGAGCTAATGGATCGCTCCGAGACGCTGGGGGTCAGTTACAATAGATGGGAAATCGAAGGGGTATCATTGACGCTAGGCAACGGCGACTCATTAGATAGCGCCCATGCGTATTTCAACCGAAATGGTGCCTTGTTCGTCGATAAAGCGGTCTTGGCGCCGTCCGGCATTGAAGGCGTTACGCTTCGCCATCGGGTTCTCGGACAAGCTGATGTCCAGGGCGTGGCAAAATCACTTCTTGACGTTGACGCTTCGATCGACGACTTCATACATGAGAATATCGAAAATCAAGATTTGCGCCTTCAACGCAACAATGTTTTGAGAGAGAATTATTCCATACCGCTCGACGAGCCTCTCGGCGAAACTGGAGAAGTTTAGATGACAGAAAAACTGGATCCGAACGCACAGACCGAACTTGAAGCTGCCGCCTTTCGACGGCTTGTTTCTCATTTGCGCAATCGTACCGATGTGCAGAACATCGAGTTGATGGAATTGGCCGGTTTTTGCCGCAACTGCCTTTCGAATTGGTTTCGTGAGGCTGCCGAAGATAAAGGCCTACCGGTTTCCAAAGACCAATCCCGGGAGTTGGTCTACGGCATGCCGTACGATGAATGGAAGAAGAAATTTCAAAAGGAGGCGACGCCGGATCAGTTGGCGGCATTCGAAAAGCACAAGACGTCGCACTAAGCCACAAGGGATGCACGAATGGGGACACTGTGTCCGGACCCTGAGTGCACAATGAAAACAAGAAGGCCCGCACCGCGCGGGCCTCATATTGAGTTGGGAGATCAATAATCTATGGCAAAAGCAAAGTCTTCTCGGGCGCGCGCAAAAGACGCTGACAGGCCGCAGAAAACACAAGGCATTGCCGTCGGCCAGTTGCGCTCGCTGATCGAGCGCATCGAACGACTTGAAGAAGAAAAAGCCGCGTTGACAGCGGATATTCGAGAAGTCTATGCCGAAGCCAAGGGCAACGGATTTGAACCCAAGATCATGCGTCAAGTGGTCCGTCTAAGAAAACTCGACAGAGAAGATCGCCAAGAGCAAGAGGCGCTGAGGGATCTCTACCTGGGTGCGTTGGGAGAATAATTGGGTTGGCGTTCGAATGCCTATGACGCGCGTTTGTCGAGCCCGAGTTCCTTAACCTTGCGGTAAAGCGTTGACCGACCGATGCCGAGGCGCCGTGCAACCTCAGACATATGGCCGCTATAGGTTTCGATCGCGAGCTGAATCATTTCACCTTCGATTTCTTCCAACGGCCTGAGGTGACCGGAGGTATCAATGGCGCTGATTGCGCCGCTATCGGACTCGTGGCTGCCGTTGGCAGATGCAATCTCCGTCACGGAGGAGCCCGCGGCGCCTGCCAGGCGCACCGAATTGTCAGTATCCATGCGAGATGCGACTTGATCCGGCACGGATTGCTCAATTCCTAAAGCACCGGCGATTTGAGGGAAGTCATTGAACGACAGCTTTTCGGTCTCGCACAGCACAACCCCCCGAAACACCGTGTTTTCCAATTGACGCACATTGCCCGGCCACTGGTATTGCGCCAATAGCTCAAGCGCATTCTGTTCAATACCCGCAATCTTTTTCCCTTCTTCAATTGAGAAGCGTTGAATGAAGTGCTCCACCAAAGCTGGGACGTCTGCCATACGATTGCGCAGAGGCGGCATGTGAATGGGGAAAACGTTTAAACGATAATAGAGGTCTTCGCGGAAATGCCCGGACTGGGCCCGCTTCAACAAATCCTTATTGGTTGCCGATATGAGTCGAATGTTGACTTTGACGGGCATCTTGGCGCCCACAGGATCGACTTCACCCTCTTGGAGCGCGCGCAGCAACTTGACCTGCATGTCGAGGGGCAGCTCGCCGATTTCATCCAAGAATAGCGTGCCGCCATTGGCTTCTTGAAATTTGCCGGCGTGCTTGCCGGTGGCGCCAGTAAAGGACCCCTTTTCGTGACCGAATAAGATACTTTCAACCAAATTCTCTGGGATGGCACCGCAGTTGACGGTGACAAACGGTTTACCTGCCCGATCGGACTGGCCCTGTATCGCGCGGGCGATAAGCTCTTTGCCGACGCCGCTTTCACCCTCAATCAAAATTGGAATGTTGGATTTCGCCGCACGTTCGCCAAGGCGAATGACTTGTTTCATTTCCGGGCTGTTGGCGATCAGGTCGTCGAATGCCAGCTCATTGGCACTGCGCTTGGTCAGCCGCTTAATTTCGCCCTCGAGGGCTCTTAGCTGAAGCGCATTCTCGATCCCGACTTTGATGCGTTCGGGGCTTGCAGGTTTGACAAAGAAGTCGACGGCGCCTGCCTTCATGGCATTGACCGCGGTTTCGATGCCGCCTTGGGAAGTTAGAACGATCACGGGTAGAGCCGGTCGATCCTGTTCCAGCCGCTTCAGGACGTCGAAACCGTCCATTTCAGGCATGACGAGGTCCAAAATGACCAGATTAATGTGTTGATTTTCCGGATCTTGAAGCAACTGAATAGCCGCCGGGCCGCTGCTGGCGGTTTCGGTCTTGTAGCCCATTCGGCTGATGGCCGTTTCCAGGAGACGTCGCTGTGTTGGATCGTCATCAACAATTAGAACTGTGTGAACCATTTCTAGCCTCAATATGGTCAGAAACGACGCGTTTGCGCCCCTCATTGCGTCTGCCTGTTCCCATGTTAGGAAAAGGCCGATCCCGGTAGGCCACTTGATCCCCGCCCTGCCGGGTCGAAACGCGGGCCAGTCTGGGACGGATTGGTAAAGACGAACTTAAGATGTTCAAAGACGATACAGTTGGCAGGCACTACCGTTCGAAATCCCGCCCAATCGGCGGATTGCTACCAAAAATGGCAATAAAATAGAGATACTCTCAAAAAGGGTGGACCACTTAGATTGGAGCTCCCAGCGGCGATACATTGGCTCGGGGGAAATCCAAACTTGTGTTATTGGAAAATCGACGAAACGCCCGACATCAGCCTATGGATCCTCGATGTTGGCGATCCTTCCAGCCTTTGAAAGTTTTGGCGTGACAGTACCAATCTCGGTCGACCCTGCTCTGGCCTCTGAATCGAAAGACTCTCCCGACCTCGCGCTGCTCCAATGGGATCTCAGCGATTTATACCTGTCGCTCGCCGATCCTTCGATCGACGCCGATCTCAAACGTGCAGAAGAGCTGGTCGGTGAGTTTGTAAGCTCTTTCGCCGGCAAGATCGACGCCTCATGCAGCGCAGAAATACTAAGTATTGCGGTTCGCCGTTACGAGGAACTGAGAGAATTGCTCTCCAAACTCATGTCTTATGCCGGACTCGTGCGCGCCAAGAACGCAAGCGATCCCGAAATTCAAAAGTTCGCTTCAGATACCTTTGAGCGGGTAACCAAGTTCGCCACCGAACTTGTTTTTTTTGAGCTATCGATTCAGCGACTGGAAGAGGTTCAAGTCAACGATGCCTTGTCCGACAACGCGCTGGCTCGCTATCGGCCATGGTTCCGCACGGTGCGGGCGCTGGCGCCCTTTCAGCTCTCCAATGAGCTGGAACAGCTCTTGGTCGAAAAACAAACGACATCACGCGCGTCTTGGATTCGCTTGTTTGATGAAACCGTCGCACGCATGCGGGTGCACCTTGAAGGCAAGGACGCGACCCTCGAGAGCGCACTTCAAGCTCTTTCCGATTCAGAGCCGCAAAAGCGGAAAACGGCCGGCGAGGCGCTTGCCGCCTCGTTTGAGTCCAACATCAGTGTGTTTTCACTTGCTCTGAATACGCTTGTGAAAGACAAGGCGATCAATGACGACTGGCGCAAGTTTCCCGATCCTGCCACGTCTCGCCATTTGGCTAACGATATTGAGCCCGAAGTTGTTGCCGCTTTGTCGGGCGCGGTTCAAAACGCTTATCCTCGCCTATCCCATCGTTACTACGCGCTCAAAGCCAAGATTATGGGCGTCGAACAGCTTAATTATTGGGATCGCAATGCTCCCCTCTATGCTGAGAATGAACGGCCGATAGATTGGGCTGAGGCGGTCGACATCGTCTTAGCGGCATACGCTTCATTCTCACCAAGCTTTGCCGCAATCGCGAAACAATTCTTCGACAAGAATTGGATTGACGCACCTGTCCTTCCTGGAAAGACGTCCGGAGCTTTTTCTCATCCCACTGTGCCGAGTGTGCATCCCTACATTCTGGTCAACTTTGCCGGCAAAAGGCGCAATGTTATGACGCTCGCTCACGAGTTGGGCCACGGCGTGCATCAAGTGCTGGCTGCCGAACAAGGCCACTTCCTGTCACAAACGCCGCTAACACTGGCAGAAACCGCTAGCGTTTTCGGCGAAATGTTGACATTCCAATCGTTGTTGAAGCAATGCGAAACCCGAACCGAACGTCAAAGCTTGCTGTCATCAAAAATCGAAGACATGCTGAATACTGTGGTCAGGCAAATCGCGTTTTACGAATTCGAGACGCGTATTCATGCGGCGCGGCGTGAAGGCGAGCTAACGCCCGATCATATTGGTAAATTGTGGCTTGAAGTGCAAAAGGAGAGCCTCGGACCGGCGATCAGGCTCAATCCCGGATACGAAACCTATTGGTGTTACATAAGTCACTTCATCCATGCGCCGTTTTACGTCTATGCCTATGCGTTCGGCGATTGCCTTGTGAACACGCTTTATCAAAACTATCTCTCTGCACCCGAGGGATTTGTCGACAGATATGTTGATATGCTCAAGGCAGGCGGTTCTCTGCATCACTCGGAGCTCTTAGCGCCCCTTGGTCTTGATGCAAGCGATCCTCAATTCTGGGCTCAAGGATTAAAGGTGATCGAAAGTCTAATCGACGAGTTCGGCTCCAATGAATGACACGCGCTCGAATGATCGGGAACGAAATCATTTGACCGGACGCGTCAAGCGCTACGCAAAAGTTGGCGCCGAAGTAGGCAGCTTTGCCGCGCGCGTGGCAGGTGCACGATTGCTTGGCTTGGATACGAGCAACAACAAAGACGCAAGCGAGCTTCGCCAGGCGTTGGGAGGGCTCAAAGGCCCTATTATGAAAGTTGCGCAGCTGCTCGCGACCATCCCGGACGCTCTTCCGGAGGACTATGCGGCCGAGCTCGCCGAACTTCAAACGAACGCCCCTTCTATGGGTTGGCCATTCGTCCGTCGACGGATGAAAGTCGAGTTGGGCGCGGACTGGCAAGAAAAATTCAAAACCTTTGAAAAGGAAGCTGCCGCGGCCGCATCGCTCGGTCAGGTCCATCGTGCGTCGTCCAAGAACGGGCAGGACCTAGCCTGCAAACTTCAATATCCAGACATGCAGTCCGCAGTCGAAGCAGATCTCAAACAGCTGAAACTTGTCTTGGCCATTCACCGGCGCGTCGATATGGCCATAGATACGAGTGAAATCGCAGAAGAAATCGGCGCGCGCTTGCGGGAAGAGCTCGACTACGGTCTCGAAGCCAGGCACATGAATCTTTATCGGGACATGCTAACCGCTTTGCCTGAAATACATGTGCCTGAGATATTTCCAGAACTCAGCACCGAGCGACTTTTAACAATGACCTGGCTTGAGGGCAGTTCGATCCTCGATATGAAAGACCGGCCGCTTGAAGTTCGGAATGTTATTGCACGGAATATGTTCCGCGCCTGGTGGCATCCCTTTAGTCAATATGGAGTTATCCATGGAGATCCGCATCTGGGAAACTACACGGTCCGAGCTGATGACTATGGTTTAAATCTGTTGGACTATGGTTGCATACGCACGTTCCGGCCCGATTTCGTTCGAGGCGTCGTTGATCTCTATCGGGCGCTTAACCGCAACGATCGCGACATGACAGTCGCGGCGTATGAGACTTGGGGGTTTCGGGAACTCAACGACGATTTAATCGATACGCTTAACATTTGGGCGGAGTTTATCTATGGGCCCATTCTTGATGATCGCGTCCGGACGATCGCTGACGGCATCAAGCCGGGCCATTATGGTCGTAAAGAAGCCTTCCAAGTGCACAAGAAACTGAGAGAGCTCGGCCCGGTGACACCGCCCCGGGAATTTGTCTTTATGGATCGCGCAGCAATCGGATTGGGCTCGGTCTTTCTACATTTAGCCGCAGAGCTGAATTACTACGAGCTGTTCAACGAAGCCATTGCCGGATTTGATGCGGCGCAATTGAGTGCGCGGCAGGCGAAAGCTCTGATGGGTGCGGGTGTGCCCTTGCCGTCCTAGCCTGACTTGCTGTTGCCAGGCTATGCATTTTGACCCCGCATTCCTGGCCGATATAGATCGGCCTGATTCGATTCTACGGGGTCCGCTTTTATCTGAGTTAATCGCAAGCTCATCAATATCGCACCGCCCGTGCGGCATTTGAGCGTCTCTTGTGAGGCGTGATCCTTCTGGTATAGTCCGCGCCCTAATTGAAATTTGAGAGGCACGGGAATGCCGGGGACTGATATTGATCGGGGTGAGATGGACGTCACTAACCATAAAGAAACCTGGGATCGCTTTACGTGGCTCCTCAAGTGGGCGGCGATTTCGTGCTTTGTGCTTGGCGCCATTGCAACTTGGATGACGGTTGTCATAAATAGTGGGTCGTAGGCCAAGTTTTCTAAAGCGTTTTCAGGAAAAGTGGACCCGGTTTTCCGTCCGAAAACGCGACCAACCAAATAGTGTAGAGCATTTTCATGTTTCAATTGATCTTGGAAATGCTCGAGTAGCGGCGGACCATGAATTTTTCATTTTTTGCGACACATGATTGATCGCACCGATTTGGCGTCGTGTCTGACGTCTATTCAGGTGCCGGGGGCAAGCCATGACTAGGGTCGCAATTCCTAAAGAACAGCGGGAGGGCGAAACGCGTGTCGCCGCATCGCCGGAAACCGTGAAAAAGATGGTCGCGCTTGGTCTTCAAGTCGCCGTCGAGCGCGGCGCCGGTCAGGACGCCCATTTTTCAGACGCAGCCTATGAGGAGGCAGGCGCGATTGTGGCCTCCGGACCTCAAGATGCTTTGAGAGACGCCGACATTGTTCTCAAAGTGCGCGCTCCGAGTGCTGACGAGCTAAGCCTAATGAAACGAGGGACACTGCTAATCGGCATGTTGTCGCCATACGAGGGCAAGGCCGCAATTCAGCGCTATGCAGACGCGTACGTCGATGCGTTCACGATGGAGTTCATGCCGCGCATTTCGCGCGCTCAAATAATGGATGTTCTGTCGTCCCAGTCGAATTTGGCGGGTTACAAAGCTGTTATCGAGGCGAGTGCTGCGTTTGGACGCGCCATGCCGATGATGATGACGGCGGCAGGTTCGATTGCGCCTGCACGTGTCCTGGTTATGGGAGCCGGCGTCGCTGGTCTTCAGGCAATCGCGACCGCCAAACGTCTGGGCGCAATCGTATCGGCCACCGATGTCAGGCCCGTTGCCAAAGAGCAAGTCGAAAGCCTCGGCGGTACATTCCTCATGGTCGAAAGTGAGGAAACCGAGGCCGCTGAAACCGAAGGGGGGTACGCGCGCGAGATGAGCGCGGACTATCAAAAGGCCCAAGCTCAGCTCATTGAAGACTCGATCAAGAAACAAGACATTGTCATCTGCACCGCCTTGATTCCAGGCAAACCGGCGCCCTTATTGATCTCGGATTCGATGGTTCGGTCCATGAAACCAGGCTCCATCATCGTCGATCTGGCCGTTGAGCAGGGGGGCAATTGCGAGCTTGCCGTACCCGGAGAGACAGTCATCGTCGACGGTGTGCGTATTATCGGCCAGCTCAACATGCCCGGTAGGCTGCCAGCAGATGCGTCTTCACTCTACTCACGCAACTTGCTCAATTTTGTATCCACCATGATCGACTCCGAGTCGGGAGCCATCAAGATCGATTGGGACGATGAAATCATCACGGGCACGGCGCTAACCAAGGACGGCGCCATTGTGCATCCGTCACTTGTCGATTAGTCGGCAGAAAAGTATGGAAGGCATGGCTGAAATAGATCCCTTCGTTTTTCGCTTCTCGATTTTCGTTCTAGCGATATTTGTCGGATATTTCGTGGTGTGGAGTGTGACGCCCGCGCTTCACACCCCGCTCATGTCCGTCACCAACGCCATCTCATCAGTCATCATTGTTGGTGCACTGATCGCTGTTTCCTTGAATGTCGGCAGCGATGCCGCCAGTGGTTCGGCAAACATCTCGAGAAGTTTTGGCTTTGTCGCGGTGGTCTTGGCATCGGTGAATATTGTTGGCGGTTTTTTGGTGACGCAACGAATGCTTGCGATGTACCGAAAAAAAGACAAGTAAGGGCGGTAACGCGCGATGTCGGTCAATTTGGCAGCTCTTTTCTATCTTGCTTCTGGCACACTCTTTATTACGGCCTTGAGAGGCCTGTCGTCGCCAGAATCGTCGCGCCGCGGCAACCTGTTCGGCGTGCTCGGCATGGCGATCGCCATTGTGACGACGTTGGCGCTCTCTGGTGTCGCGCAAGCGTCCACATGGGGGCTTATCATTTCGGGTATGGTGATCGGCGGCGCCATCGGCGCCATGATCGCCCTGCGAATCGCGATGACAGCAATGCCCCAGCTGGTCGCTGCCTTTCACAGTCTTGTCGGTCTCGCTGCGGTTCTTGTTGCGGCGGCCGCACTCTACAGCCCACAAGCCTATGGCCTCGGCAATGTCGGTGAAATCAAGCTTGCAAGTTTGGTTGAAATGTCGCTGGGAACTGCTATTGGCGCAGTAACATTCACAGGGTCAATCGTCGCCTTTACAAAACTCCAGGGCCTTGTCTCCGGCGCACCCGTCGTGTTTTCAGGCCAACACTTAGTGAATGCCCTCATCGGGATCATCATTGTTATTCTGATTTATTTGTTTGCGACGAGTGAGTCTTACAGCATGTTTTGGGCGCTCACGATTCTCTCGTTGATTATTGGTGTTCTATTCATCATTCCCATTGGCGGTGCAGACATGCCGGTGGCCGTGTCCATGCTGAATTCCTATTCGGGATGGGCGGCCGCAGGCATCGGCTTTACGCTCGAAAACACGGCTCTGATCATCACCGGCGCGCTGGTGGGTTCGTCGGGTGCGATCCTCTCCTACATCATGTGCAAGGGCATGAACCGCTCGTTTTTTAGTGTGATCCTCGGCGGTTTTGGGGGAGAGGTCGATCTATCGGCAGGCGGGCAAATCGAGACACGTGCGGTCAAGCAGGGCAGTGCGGAAGACGCCGCCTTTATTCTCAAAAATGCAGGATCCGTCATAATCGTGCCGGGATATGGCATGGCCGTCGCGCAAGCGCAGCATGCGCTGAGGGAAATGTCGGACATTCTCAAGGAAGAAGGTGTGAAGCTCAGCTATGCCGTCCACCCCATTGCGGGACGCATGCCCGGCCATATGAATGTCCTCTTGGCCGAGGCCCGCGTACCGTATGACGAAGTGTTTGAATTGGAGGACATCAATTCCGATTTTGCCAATACAGACGTTGCATTCGTGATCGGGGCCAACGATGTCACTAATCCCTCCGCAAAGTCCGATCCCCAAAGCCCGATTTACGGCATGCCGATCCTCGACGTGGAACGTGCCCAGACGGTCTTGTTCATAAAACGCGGCATGGGGTCTGGCTATGCGGGCGTCGAGAATGAGCTCTTTTTCCGCGACAATACGATGATGCTGTTTGCAGACGCCAAGAAGATGGTCGAAGACATCGTCAAGTCGCTCTGATTTGGCCCAAAAACAATACGGCCGCTTTCATAAAGAAAGCGGCCATGGGAGGTCAGAGTATCTTTTTTTATTGTTGTTAGCTTTATCTGCGCGGCAAGGCCAAACCTTCCCGTTGGGCGAGCTTTCGCGCGACCTTTCGGGCGCGGCGAATTGCCTCTGCCTTTTGTCTCGCACGTTTTTCCGAGGGCTTTTCGTAAAACTTACGCCGTTTCATCTCGCGGATCGTGCCTTCGCGCTGCATTTTCTTTTTCAGCGCCTTCAAAGCCTGGTCGATATTATTCTCGCGAACGACGATCAGCACGTCAGCCTCACCTGTGTCTCATTCATGGAAAGAGCATCAAGCGTGGTGCCGCTTTGTGCCCAAAAGTCGGGCGGTCATAGCAGGGTCTAACTGCCGTGTCTAGCGTCTAGACGAACCGGCCGATCTCGACAAATTTGCCTGCGATGGCCATATTTCGGATATGGCCATTCGAAAGATAGCGCGTATGGGACACCCGATCCTGGGCCAGAAAGCCAGGCCCATCGACGATCCGACCGCGCCCGAAATTCGGTACCTGATTCAAGAAATGCTGGATACTCTGCAAGACGCGCAAGGCGCCGGTCTTGCCGCCCCTCAAGTCTATGAAAGCAAAAGGCTCGTTTTGTTTCATGTGCCAAAGGCGCGCGTTGCTGTCGAAGAGGGTACGGACGAGGGTGATGCGCAGTCCGTGCCTTTGACAATTCTTATCAATCCGGAAATTGAATTCCCCTCTCAAGAAATGGAAGACGGATGGGAAGGTTGCTTGTCGGTTCCCGGAATGAGAGGCCTGGTTCCCCGCTATACCCATATTCGCTACAGCGGCGTGGACCAAGCAGGCCGGCTGATCGAACGGGAAGCCCGGGGCTTTCATGCGCGGGTTGTTCAACATGAGTGCGATCATCTTGACGGAATACTCTATCCTCAGCGTATGACGGATCTATCGAACCTCATCTTCGAATCCGAAGCGCAGCATTGGATGGGCGCCGATGACGAAGATGACGAACCAAGCGAGGCTGACGGATGACAGTTAGAACGCAAGAACCTCACGATCCCGATGACGTGCGTCGGAAAATTCTGGATTGTGCCCTGACATTGGCTGCGTCTGCGGGTTGGACGGACTCAATGCTACAACAAGCCGCCAAGAAGGCGGCCGTTCCGGACGGTCACGACAAGTTGTCGTTCCCCAAGGGCGTGCAGGATCTCATCCATTTCTACTCTCAAGAGATTGATATGAGGCTGCTTCGCGCGCTTGACGGAACCGACCTCGATGCCATGCGCGTGCGCGAACGCATTTCCTTTGCGGTTCGCACGAGAATAGAACTTCTAAGCCCGCACAAAGACGTCGCTAAACGCATCGCGGCATACCTTGCTCTTCCGCAGAATGTGATCCTGGCGTCGCAGCTCATATACGGCACTTGCGATGCCATTTGGCATGGTATTGGAGATCGGTCCACGGACATCAACTTCTACACCAAGCGCGCAACGCTGGCGGGTGTTTATTCATCCACTCTTTTGTATTGGCTTGGCGATGAGTCAGACGGCGCGCAGAAAAGTTGGGACTTCCTATCCCGGCGCATTGATAATGTGATGGAATTCGAGACCATCAAAGCACGCGTGCGTACCACATTCGACAAATTGCCGTCGCCGTGGAGCGTACTTGGTGCTCTGCGCTACGGGATTAAGCGCTAGTTCCGAACAGGCAAGACCGGACTGCAATTAATCGGTAGGAATCTCGGGCACTCGATCGGCTTGCCGTGCCCGATAATCATCCAAGGCTCGTGCGATGTGCTCATCGCCGAGTGCAAGAACGGCCCCAGCCAGCAACGCCGCATTGATGGCGCCAGCCTTACCAATTGCCAATGTTCCCACGGGAATACCGCCTGGCATCTGAACCATCGAGAGTAGACTGTCCATGCCTTTGAGCGCTTGGCTCTCGATAGGCACGCCGAAGACGGGCAATGCGGTAAGTGCAGCAATCACGCCTGGTAATGCCGCAGCGCCGCCCGCTCCTGCGATGATCACCTTGATGCCACGGTCCTTAGCGCTTTGCGCATAGTCGGCGACGCGATCTGGCGTGCGGTGTGCCGAAGCGATTCGTGCCTCATGTTTGATTCCAAGGCTGTCGAGCGTGGTGGCAGCATGGGAAAGGGTCGGCCAGTCCGACTGACTTCCCATCAGAATGGCCACTTGGGCTCCGGATTCTGTCATCCTTGTCATCCTCTGTAAGGTTAATTTGCGCTAGGAGAGGCGCGGAGTATATGTGATGCCTATGTGTTGGCAAACCGCTATGATAGAGCAAGCCACAAGCATCGCTTCAGGCTTTGTTAATGATAACAAGGCAGTGTGTGGCCGCGTTTTTGTCGCGAACAGGGGAATTTGAGGCAGAAATACAGATTCCAATGAAGATACAGAGATCAACTTCAGTAAGCACGGCCGCGCCGGTTTCGAAACCGTCCAATGCCGCAACATCGGCGACATCGAATGGTGCGCCCGTTGCGCCGTTGCAGGACACCGCTTCCATTTTGGGTCTATCAGAGGCTGAGCTTACGCCAAAAGTTCGCGAAGCCATCATGTCGCTTATGGCAGAGGTCGATAGTCTGCGCCGCGAGCTCGCCTCAAACAAATCGCGTCTCATTGAGCTTGAGCAATTGGCCGATGCGAACCCCTTGGTTCCCACGCTCAATCGCCGCGCTTTCTTGCGCGAGCTCACGCGAATCATGGCGTTCTCGGAACGCTATGAAGTACAGGCGAGTCTTGTTTATTTGGATTTAGATAATTTGAAGCAGATCAATGACACCCACGGCCATGCCGCCGGCGACGCGGCGCTGAGTCATGTCGCGACGTTGCTCGAGAAAAATGTCCGAGCCTCGGACGCTGTCGGACGATTGGGCGGCGATGAATTCGGTATTATTTTAGCCCGCGGCAATCTCGATGCTGCGGTCAAAAAGGCCAGTCTGCTTGCAGATTTGATTAGCCGCCGGCCGCTTGTTTGGAACGGCCAAAAACTCAACTTAAGCGTCTCCCACGGCGCTTACAGTTTTCAGCGCGGTGAAGACGCCAACGATGCATTGGCTCGTGCTGATGAAGCGATGTATCAGCAAAAGGCCCGACGCAAAGCCTGACTGCTTGGCTCAAGCAATAATGTCAGGAGTTATGTAATCTTCTATTCGAACGATTTCGTCTTTGAGTTGAAGCTTGCGCTTCTTGAGACGTTTGATTTGCAGTTCGTTTGCTGGCCCGCCATCTTCGAGTGCTTTGATCGCGCTATCAAGGTCGCTATGTTCAAGTCTGAGATTAGATAGGCGGGCACCAAGCTTTGGTTCAACGGTTTGCCGCGGCATCATGACCTTTCCCGTTTAGATTTTTCATCCTGGACTAGCCGAGAGTGCCTCTCTCATCAGGCTTGTTTATTATAGCATAAAGTCACTCGGATTGGCATTTTTTGAACTCTTGCAGGGGGCCCATGTCTAAACCGTTAGGTGTTGGAGAAACCAAGGAATTCTGGCCTTTTTCTCTCGAAACTTACCGCGCAGATGGAGTTGAAAGCGCCTGTTTATCGCTCCAAGACGACTACGGGCTCGATGTCAATTGTTTACTATTTTGCTGTTGGGCCGGTGCCACAGGCTATGGTGTGCTCAGCGATCAAGAGCTGGCATTAATGGTGGATGTTTCTCAAGACTGGAACGTTGCTGTCGTTCAGCCTCTGCGTCAGGTGCGCCGCGTGCTCAAGGACAAGATTGAGGCCGCCGAGGGGCCCGAAGCTCATTTGCGTCAGGCCGTGAAGGATCTGGAGCTCGAAGCCGAATGGCATGAGCAAAGACTGTTGTCTGATTTGTTGGAGCGTGCGCCGGAGTTTCCTGCGTCCAGGACACAAGCGAAAGAGAATTTCGAAAACTACATAAAGTGCGTTGGTCAAGCGGCCGACGGCCGTCTTAACGAATTGTTTGGCGTATTAATTAACGCCTCATTTACCGTTTAGTTCGCGTGCGGAGTTTCTGTCGTGCAACGTTCGCGTGGTTGTGTCTTGGTTTGATTCGCGTGAAGTGCCTCGCGGCGTTATTATTTGCGCTGACAAGAGGAAAAATTTGTGGTTCAATTTATAAATTACAGGACGGAGGTAGCAACGAATGACGGTTCAAGCTCATCTGACTGAACTCACAGAAAAGCATCGTCAACTCAAACAAGCTATCGAAGAGGAAATGCAGCACACAAGTTACGACACCCTCAGACTTGCAGAACTCAAGCGAAAGAAACTAAAACTAAAAGACGAAATCGCACGTCTCCAGACACAACAGCACTAGGCTTTCTTGCCATCAGACCTCGAGCGCGAATGGGCGCCGAGCGCGTGCGGGTCGGAAATTGGGTACAATCTGCCAAGCCGCTCGCAGTCACGCTGGCACCCGGTCGCGCAATTTAAATTTCTGAATCTTCCCCGTTGACGTTTTGGGCAGCTCGCCGAATACAATGTGTTTGGGACATTTGAAATGCGCCAAATTTTCCCGGCAAAAATCAATCAAGTCCTTTTCCGTCGTACGTTTTGAACCGGCCTTGAGAGTGACGAAGGCGCAGGGGGTCTCTCCCCATTTTTCATCCGGCCTGGCGACAACCGCCGCTTCGAGGATTGTGGGATGTTTGTAGAGCGCATCTTCGACTTCAATTGACGAGATGTTCTCACCTCCTGAAATAATGATGTCCTTAGAGCGGTCCTTAAGTTGGATATAGCCGTCGGGATGCCAGACCCCCAGGTCGCCCGAATGAAACCATCCATCTCTAAAGGCTTCTTGTGTCGCCCGCGGATTCTTTAGGTAGCCTTTCACAACCACATTGCCGCGAAACATGACCTCGCCAATGGTCGCACCGTCGCGTGGCACTTCGTCCATCGTTTCCGGGTCGCGCACCGACAATCCTTCCAGCACTTCGTAACGCACGCCCTGCCGGGCTTTGAGATTGGCTCTTTCGTCACTTGGAAGATCATTCCATTCGTCGTGCCATGAATTGACCACAGCGGGCCCGTAGGTTTCCGTCAGCCCGTAGAGGTGCGTCACGTCAAAACCGACTTCGTCCATGGCCGCAAGTATTGCAGCCGGCGGAGGGGCCGCTGCCGTAAAAAAGCTGACCCTACGATCAAGATGCACGCGCTCCTCGTCGGTTGCATTGACGATCATGCCCATAACAATGGGCGCACCGCACAAGTGCGTCACATTGTGCTCTGCGCATGCTCTATAAATTGCTCCCGCTTCAACTTTGCGCAGACATATATGAGTGCCGGCCACAACGCTGACCGACCAAGTGAAGCACCAGCCGTTGCAATGAAACATGGGCAGCGTCCAAAGATAAGTCGGATTTTGTCCCATGGCGGTCGTTATTACGTTACCGGCCGTCAGCAAATACGCGCCCCGGTGATGATAGACGACGCCCTTTGGGTTGCCGGTTGTGCCCGACGTGTAATTGAGGCTAATCGCGTCCCATTCGTCTTCGGGCCAAGGCCAATCAAATTCGGCATCTCCGTTCGCAATGAAAGCTTCGTAGTCAACATCGCCAATCAGTTCTCCGCCCTCGAAGGCGGGGTCGTCAATGTCAATGACAGTAGGCGTGGCGGATGACTGATCGAGTGCTTCCTTTACGACGGCGGAGAACTCCCGATCGACAATCAACACTTTGGCGTCGCCGTGCTCCAGAATGAAAGCGATGGCAGCGGCGTCCAATCTCGTGTTGATTGTATTGAGTACAGCACCAGACATGGGAACGCCGTAATGGCACTCAAGCATTGCGGGCACGTTGGGGGCGACAATGGCCACGGTTTCATTCTTTTTGATCCCGTGGTCGACCAGGGCCGCCGCAAGCTGCCGGCACCGGGCGTAGAACTCCTTGTATGTATAGCGTAGCTCGCCATGGACAATGGCCGGCCTGTCAGGGAATGCCGCTGCGGCACGCTCAAGGAAGGAGAGCGGCGTGAGCGCTTGAAAATTCGCAGGATTCTTATCGAGGTCAAGGTCGTACTGACTGGTCATTCGTGTTTCATCTTTCCCGGTCAAGCCGGCATGGGCTTCATTGAACCGCGCGAGTTTCACAAAGTTACGGGCTGGGATCAACGCACTGTCAGGTGCGCGATTGCCGTGATTAGTGATGGAGCGCGAGACTTCCGCGCTATTGCCGAAACACAGATAGATGCGCTAGAGCTTGGCCCCATGCGTTTTTCTGAAAAAGTCGCAGTCATTACGGGATCGGGCCGAGGGATCGGCCTGGCTTGCGCGCGCCGGTTCGCTCGCGAGGGCGCCAAAGTAGTGATCGCGGAAATCGACGAAGCGTGCGGCAAGGATGCAGAGGACGAGATTATCTCAAATGGAGGTGATGCGCTTTTTGTCCATGTCGACGTGGGCGAGCGGTTAGACGTCCATAACATGCTTGCGGCCACCCTCGACACTTACGGCCGGATCGATGTCTTGATAAACAATGCAGGTGTGTCCGTGGGGGCCGACTTCTTGGAGCTCAGCGAACAGGAATTCGACCGTGTGATTAAGGTCAACTTAAAGGCCGCCTTTCTGGTGTCCCAATCGGTTGGAAGACAAATGGCCAAGCAAATTGAAGCCGAAGGCGGCCCCAGCCGGGAAGGATCGGGCTACACGATCATTAATATGTCGTCGGTCGGTGCCGTCACGTCGAGCGGTGACTCGGTCGCTTATGCAGCGTCAAAAGCAGGACTCAATCAGCTCACCCGAGCCATGGCGCTCGCCTTGGCGCCACTTGGTATCCGGGTCAATGCGATTGGCCCCGGCAATATCAATAGCGGTGTTCTGAAAAGCGTGAGGTCTGACGCAGAAGCGCGAGATAAAATCATTGCCCGTACGCCGCTTGGAAGAATTGGCGATCCGGATGAGATTGCCTCGATCGCCGCATTTTTGGCTTCCGAAGACGCCGCCTATGTCACCGGACAATGTATTTATGCCGACGGTGGACGCCTGGCGCTCAGCTATACCGTTGAAGCCGGGGGTGCCGATTAGATCTGTCAGATCTGGTTTACCCTTCGTCCTTTTCGGGCTTCTTCGCTTTTTCAAGTTTCTTGTCTAACCCGGCAAACACCGAATCGGCGTCATAGGTTCTATCTTCCGGATCAACGTCTTCGTCGGAAGCGGATTCACCTGCCCCGGCTCCCGCTTCGTCCGGCGCAGGCGTCTTGAACGTAAAAGCGTCTTGGGGCGCGGGGTCCGCCTTGGGGGCCTCTGGCGGGGGCGGCGGGGCTTCGACGATCTCAGCAAGAGGCGGTGCCTCGACAATCTCAGCCACGGCGGGTTCTTCGGCGGGCTGAGGCGCCAAGGATTCTTCGGTCGATTTGAGCTTGCCGGCTTTAGCCGCCTTCTTGTGCTCGCGCTCATCGGCACGGGCTTTCTTGATGGCGGCTTTTTGCACCACATCGTCCAGCTCAATCTGCGTACTCAAGCCTAGAGTTACCGGATCAACCGGCTTCAAATTTGCCGAGTTCCAGTGGGTTCTATCGCGGATCGATTGAATCGTGGGCTTTGTCGTGCCGATCAGTTTAGCAATTTGCGCGTCAGTGATTTCAGGATGATTGCGGATCATCCAGTAAATGGCATCAGGGCGGTCCTGACGCCGGGACAATGGCGTATAGCGCGGTCCGCGCCGCCGCGGCTGCTCGGGCACGTCATGGACGGATTCGACTAGCTCTAGTTTAAAGTCCGCGTCTTCTTGACCCTTCTCGATTAGATCTCTGGTCAATTGACCGCTGGTGATGGGGTCGTGCCCTTTAATGCCCTGCGCAACATCGCCGTCGGCAATGCCTTTCACTTCAAGGGGATGTAGTCCGCAGAAATCCCCAATTTGGTCAAAGGTCAATGACGTGTGGTCGACTAACCAAACGGCTGTCGCCTTGGGCATAAGGGGCTGCGCCATGGCTCTTCCTCTCAATCTTCTGGGGCTGTTTGTACCGAAGCCCGCAAGATGGCCCGAATTCCCGGTTGTCACCGGCTATAAAGAGCCACTTTTTGGTTGAATCCAAAGACTTTCCAGTACCGTTGGCTTAACTCAGCCAAGCAACCGGATTGCGATGTATACCGGATTGCGATGTATATAAGGGTTTTTGCAAAAATTGGAAGCGAGTTTCCTGGCCTTCCGTTCATCTGCGAACGTTCGCGCATTAACCCGGAATGAGAACAATCTTGCCCATATGAGCGCTTGATTCCATGTGACTGTGTGTTTTGCCCGCTTCGCTCAACGGAAAGGTGGAATCGATCAGCGGCCTGATCGCGCCGCCCTCGAACAGGGGCCAAACCTTGGCGCGCAGCGCTGCAGCTATTGCGCCTTTAAAGGCGATGTCGCGCGCCCGCAGCGTCGAACCAGTCAAAGTCAGCCTCTTCATCATCAAAGGGGCAAGATTGAGCGTCACTTGGGCGCCACCAAGAAAGGCGATGCTGACATGCCGGCCATCGGGGGCCAAGCATTTCATATTTCGTGCGACATACTCGCCGCCGACCATATCCAATACGACATTGATCCCGTCGGGGGCGACGTCCCGAACTACCTCTACAAAATCCTGGCTGTGATAATTGATCGCATGATCCGCACCAAGGCTTAAACAAGTTTCGCACTTTTCATCGGACCCGGCCGTTGTCAACACGGTTGCCCCAAACGACTTGGCGAGCATGATTGCCGCAGTGCCGATGTCGGATGTGCCACCGTGGACGAGGAAGCTTTCGCCGGCGGCCAATTTGGCCCGGTCGAATACGTTCGACCAAACCGTGAAAAACGTCTCAGGTATGGCTGCTGCTTCGACGGCGCTAAATCCGCTTGGAAAAGTCAAACAAGTAGCGGCGGGAGCAATGCAAAAGTCCGCATAGCCGCCACCGGCGACCAGCGCGCACAGCTTATCGCCTACGGAAAATTCACCAGCCGCGGCACCTACCGCTGCGACGGTACCCGCAACGTCCAATCCCGGCGTGTCCGAGGCGCCAGGCGGCGGCGGATAGACCCCTTGGCGTTGCGCCACGTCGGGGCGGTTCACGGCGGCGGCCTCCACTTTGATCAGCACGTCGCCAGGACCAGGAGCCGGTACATCAATTTGGTGCAACCGCAAGACGTCTGGACCTCCCGGCTCAGAGATCTCGATTGCGTTCATATGTGGCGGCAGCGTGTTAGGCATGGGCGTTCCCATCCATTGTTTGATCCAGCAGCTTGCGCGTCGTTCGGTCAATGCGCAAACTAAGGCCTTGCCGCGGTTCGTTTCAAGGAGGCAGACATGGACGAAGAGAATTTAGAGCCCCGGAAGAAACCAAGCCTGGGGCTCTCATCTCAGGACCTGTCAATGATGTCCATCGAAGATCTCGAAGAGAGAATTGGCGAGATGACCGCAGAGATCGAGCGGTGCCGATCTTTGATTGTCTCAAAACAAGGCTCTCGTGCCGAAGCAGAAAGTTTTTTCAAAAAATAGGTGAGGTCGATTAGCGTGAAGGCCGCGGCGGCGATTCGCCTGCTGCGAGAAAAGCGTTAACGATCAAAGCCATTTGTAGACCTGACGGCGCGGGCGTACTATCGTTGTCCTGTGCGGCGGTAGACGGGAATGGCGCTCTGTATGACCAGGTTCGATTACTTTCTAATTGTCTGCACACTTCTCTTGCTTGTAGGTAATTGTGCGACGCCGCGCGTGGTCCCATCCGCTACGACGGTTGGTCCCGTAGTGGCCGATCGATCCGTTCAGCCGAGCGGTGACGTCCTAGTGAAGCTCAAGCAAGCTGAACGGCTTTACACCATCGCAAATTCGATATTGCTCGCAAATGCGGACCTTTGCGGCGAAAACGTTGCGCCTTGGTATGGCTTCTATGGCGGCGACATTTACCTCTATGAAGGGGATTGGCGAGAATCCCTAAAGGCTGCCTATAGTCTGGGCGAAGAACCCATGATCCTTGCTGACGTGGTTGTGTCTCCTCTCTATCAAGCAGGGCTACGGCGAGGCGACGTTATCAAAGGGGTAAACGGGGCGCCGACGCGGACAGGGAGAAATGCTACTGCCCATTTGCTGGCAATGTTGGGAGAGGCTTCCCGCGGCGGCTTGGTTGAGTTGGAATTCAAGCGTAACGAAAAGCGCCAGGCCGTCCGTGTACCGACGAAATTCCGGTGCAACTACAACGTTATTTTCGAAGACAGTGAGAAATTAAATTCCTATTCAGATCGGAGGAACATCGTTCTTTCGTCCGCCATGATTAAATTTGCAAGCCGGGACGAAGAACTCGCGTTGGTCATTGCGCATGAAGTGGCACACAATACAATCAAACGCAGCGAAAGCGGCCTCGTTGAAAGCGACATAGGAGGGCTCTTAGGAGATGCCTATTTTGCGGTGAGCACTATGTTTTCTGGGGAATCGTCCGGCCGGCGCGCTTGGGAAGCCGCGCGTGCGTTGGGGCTCAAGGATGAGCAAGACGCCGACTATGTCACGATGTATCTCCTCGCGCGGGCCGGTGTCCGTACCAAGCCGGAGCTCGCAAACTTTTGGGATCGCGTTGCTGGGGCCGGACTGGGCGCGATTGATCGCCGATTTGGGCATCCAAATTTTCCGGAGCGTCAAGGCACAATTCAAAACGCGATTTTGGAAATCAATTCCAAACGAAGTTCAGGAGAGCCGTTGATGCCGGAACAGGTCGACCGGTAAGAACGGATCTCAATACCAAATTTCCATACGTAGACCCTTCTCGTCGTAAAGTGGATCGCCCCATAGGCATTGCGCTTGGCCTTGATCCTTTCTTTGAGCGACCACCGCAAGTGCGCATGCATCCAACAGATCGTCGGGCGATGCTTGTTTTTTATCAAGGCTTTCTATGCATCGTTCCAAGCCCTCGAATCCCTCCGCCGAAAGCAAATCGATCCGCTGTTTCATGCCCTTTGCCGACCTCTTGCGATCCGGACAGAGGCCACCATTAAAACTTTGAAAGGCAAGTTCGGGATGGGCCTCAATGGTAAAGGATTGGTCTTGCGGCCGAATCTTTGAATCGATCTCTCTGATTTTGGCTGTGATGTTCCAGGCCTGCTTCGACAGACCGCCGGAATGATCACACGAGCTATTGGCTTTGCCCCACTCATTCGCGGCCACATAAGAATCAAATGCGAGCATCGGTCTGCGGGGCGGTGCGAAAACGCTAGATGTGCGCGCCGGGCCCAGCTTCTTGCGAGCAAGTCCGTCGCAGGATCTGCGGCCTGACGTTGCAAGTCCAATCGGCATATCGACCGCAATGCAACGGGGCTTTGTTAACTTTTGTCTCAAACATTCCCACGTTGGGAAAATTTTGAAAGTGAAGATTCTGTGCCGGGAATCTAGGACTGTTGCGAGCCATCCACCCTTGCATCCATCAACGCCAACGGCGGATTGGTTAACCTTAATATTAGTAATTGGTTGGCATGTGTTTCGCATTTTGGTTAGCCTATTGCGGGTCAATCGTGCGCGATGCTTTAGGTTTACATGATCATCGATGCGATCTCGTGACCTCAAAGTGGGCGAAGACTATTGGGGTAAAGCCATGTGTGGGACACATTCAAGGGAGCAAGACCATCGATATCGTCTCTGACGAACGCGGCCAAACGGTTGCGCGCAACGAAAATGAACCTGCGCGGGCTACAGAGATTGAATTATCAATCCTGAGGTTTGTTGCATCAGGACCGTTTTCCCGTCTGTTTGAGGATGGCATGATTTTAGTCGAAGAAACGGCGAGCTATTTGGACGGTTCGGGTCGTACTGACTCAAAAGATCTGTCGAGAGGAATTGCTTTAGCCTATGCCGGAGAAAGCATGCGTTTGACAACCAGGTTAATGCAAGTGGCTTCTTGGCTACTTGTGCATCGCGCGATCGAGGAAGGCGAAATTAGCGCTCATGAGGCACGCAATGAAAAATACCGCCTCGGAGCGCGCGAAATTTGTAACGGTCAACCTCTTGAGAGTCTTGAATTGTTGCCGGAGTGGTTGCGCGATTTGCTGACCCGCAGCGAGCAACTCTATGACCGCGTGAGTAGGTTGGACGAGACCTTGTATCAGGCCGAACGGCGCCCGAACAAATTCGGAGCTCAGCTAAACCGGCTTCATGAGGTTTTCGGCGAGAGGGCCTAGGCCCCCAATCAATTGTCCTGATTATTTCAGGAAGCCTTCGTACTTCTTATTGAACCGGCTGAGACGCCCGCCTGTGTCGATCAGATGCTGGCCGCCGCCCGTCCAGGCCGGATGGGTCCGCGGATCAATTTCTAATTTCAGCGTATCGCCTTCGGACCCCCATGTGGATTTGGTCTGAAAGGTCGAGCCGTCCGTAAGCTGGACAGTGATCGTGTGATATTCGGGATGGATGTCTTTTTTCATGGCGAACTCGTCTACCTTATCGGGCGGCCGGTTTATAGCTTGCCCGGCCAAATCATGCAACAAAGGCCGCTTTTGGGGGCCTGGCTTGTGGCAGGGGGCCGTCAGGCCTGTTATACGTCGCGAAAGTGACTAAATAACGGGCCCTTGGCGGCTAACAATTGGAGTGCGTTGATCTTGAGTGAGAGTGGCCATACCAGCGGCGCCGCACATGCAGCGGCCGTCCAGCGCGAAGCGGCGGATCGCCAAAAGAGCAAGAATCTGCGTCCGTTTTTGCGCCTGTTTCCTTATCTCCTGCAATACAAGCTGATATTGATTGGCGCTTTGGTCTTCCTGGTCGTCGCTGCGGGCGCCATGATTTACTTTCCCATCGTCATCGGCGACTTGGTCGATGAGGGGTTCAATGTTGAAAATCCCGAACAGATCAATCAATACGTTCTCGCCTTTATCGCGGTTGCGCTGGTCATGGGCGTGGCGGGTGCCATTCGGTACTACTTTGTCACCTGGCTGGGCGAGCGGGTCGTAGCCGATCTGCGCCGCGATGTTTACCGGCACATTACGTCTCTAAGCCCGGCGTTTTTTGAAATCACCAAAACCGGTGAAGTGCTGTCGCGCCTGACGACGGACACGACACTCATTCAAACCGTCGTCGGCTCGACGGTCTCGATCGCCCTGCGCAGCGCCGTTCAAGGCGTTGGCGCATTCATCATGTTGTTGGTCACGAGCGCCTATTTGACCGGCATCACCTTGTTGGCCGTGCCTATTATGCTGGTCGTCTCTATCGCGTTGGGCCGCCGCTTGCGCCGCCTCTCACGTTTCAGCCAAGACCGCATTGCCGATACCAGCGCTCATGCGGGTGAGTCGTTAAACGCCATCCAAACCGTTCAGGCCTTTACCCACGAGCCCGTCGACCGGGAGCAATATGACGCCGCGGTCGAGGAGGCGTTTCATGTTGCTATTCGCCGGGTCGTCGCACGCGCAATACTGACCTCTATTGTGACGTCTCTTGCATTTGCCTGTGTCGGCTTGGTGTTTTGGGCCGGCGCGCAAATGGTGATGGAGACTGAAGTGTCCGGCGGGGCGCTCGCACAATTCACTGCCGGCGATCTCACACAATTCATTGTCTATGCTTTATTCCTCGCAATGAGTGTCGCGTCGTTGGCCGAAGTTTGGACCGAAGTGCAGCGCGCGGCGGGTGCGACCGAGCGCTTGATGGAGTTGCTCGACGTTGAGCCCCAGATCAAGGCGCCGGATAATCCCGTGGCGCTCCCGAAACCGGCCGCCGGCGCGGTCGAATTTAGCAATGTCACGTTTCACTATCCGACACGGCCGGAAGTCTCGGCCCTCGATGGACTTTCATTTACGGTTCAACCGGGAGAGCGCATCGCACTCGTCGGGCCGTCTGGTGCCGGTAAGACAACGGTTTTTCAATTGCTTTTGCGCTTCTATGATCCGCAGACAGGCGGTATCTCGCTTGATGGAGTCAATATTGCTGATGCTTCGCCTGAAGAGGTGCGCAAGCGCATCAGCGTCGTTCAGCAGGACGCGGTCATTTTTTCCGGTAGTGCTATGGAAAATATTCGCTATGGCCGGCCCGAGGCGAGCGACGCCGAAGTCAAAGAAGCCGCCGACATGGCCCTTGCCGACGAGTTCATCGCTAAAATGCCCCGCGGCTATGAAACCGAGCTTGGCGAGCGCGGCCTGATGCTCTCCGGCGGTCAACGCCAGCGTATTGCGATTGCCCGTGCCATCCTGCGCAATGCGCCGCTCTTGCTTTTGGACGAGGCGACAAGCGCCCTCGATGCCGAGAGCGAGCGCGTCGTCCAAGAGGCGCTTGAGCGCACTATGAAAGGCCGCACCTCGCTCGTTATCGCGCACCGCCTGGCCACCGTGGTCAAAGCCGATCGAATTGTGGTGATGGAACAGGGCCAATTGGTGGACACCGGCACACATGCCGAGCTCAGCGCCAAAGGCGGGCTCTATGCTCACTTGGCCGATTTGCAGTTCGGCGGGCACGAGGTCGCGCCGCCGCCGCCAGTGGCGCCGCCGCCGCCAGTGGCGGCGCAATAACAAAGGTGCCGTTCGTGCGCCCGGCGGGTCGAGCCGCACAAGGTAGGGGGCAATGATCTCATGAAATTTGTGAAATACGGGCTTGGCACTTTGGGTGTCCTCATTGTCCTGGTTGGATTGTTGGTTGTTGCGGCGCTTTGGCAGTATGGCGCGTTCGCAAGCTATGAGCCGCATTTTGCCGGCACGTGCGAGGAGGTCACCGGCCCGGGGAGGTCCGAAGACTTCGTCATCGATCGCGACACAGGCCTTGTCTATCTCTCCGCGGCGTTCCGACCCGGCGAGGAACCCGAAGGGCCGTCCGAGCGAGGCACCATTTCCATCTATGACCTCAACGCGAGCGCGCCAACGTTCGCAGCGGAGCCTCTTGGACAGCTAGAAGATTTTCGGCCTCACGGCATTAGTCTTTACAAAGATAAAAACGGTAACAAGCGGCTCTTTGTCATCAATCACCTTTACGATGGCGCGGAGGCAATAGAAATTTTCAACTTGGATGAGAGTGGCGCGCCTATTCACGCCGAAACCATCACGGGCGAATTCCTAACGGCACCCAACAATCTCGTCGCGGTAGGCACGCGGCAATTCTATGTTGCCAATGATTCCAGATCGGCCAGTCAATTTGTTCAAAACATGGACCGTACATTTGGACTTGATCGGTTTCCGCTGGCCTACTTTGATGGTGAGACCATGCGCGCTGCCGTGCCCGAAGGGCCAGCCGGCGGCGGCATTGCGGCCAGTACCGATGGCTCACAAGTTTATCTTGCAGCCACATCCAAGCGCGCTATTCAGATCTACGATCGCGATCTCGATACGGGCGACTTGACCTATCGAACCAGTTCTGATGTCGGGATTGGCGTCGACAATTTGGATGTCGCATCTGACGGCGCAATTTGGACGGCGGGCCATCCCAACTTCTTTGCCTTGATGCAGCATTTCATAAGCGGCTTCGAGTCTCCGTCCCCGTCGCAGGTGTTTCGCGTTCCAATGATCGACGGCGAGCCGGGCTTGCCGGAAGATATCTATCTCGACTTGGGTGATACCTATTCGGCCTCGAGCGTCGCCGCCGTTTACCAGGACAAAATGTTGATCGGTTCCATCACGGAACCCAAAATCATGTCGTGTGACTTGCCGGCATCGTAAGTGCTAAGTGTCAGCCCGTTACTTCTCGGTGAGCTTGAGCTCGATGCGCCGGTTGCGCCGGTTGCGCCGGTAGGCTGCAGCAGTTTCTGCAGGATCCAAAGGTTGGAATTCACCAAACCCGGCAGCGACCAAGCGTTTGCCGGGCACGCCTTCAGACTCCAGGACATTCACGACGGAAATTGCCCGCGCGGCCGATAGTTCCCAGTTCGAAGGGAAGTCAGGCGAATTGATGGGAACGACGTCGGTATGACCGTCAATTCGCAAAATCCAATTGATTTCCTCGGGAATTTGGCGGGCGATGTCGAGCAGGGCGGCGGCCAGTTTGCGCAGCTCTTGCCGGCCGGACGTGTTGACTTCAGCGGATGCGGAATCAAATAGGATTTCCGATTGAAAGACAAATCGGTCGCCGACGACTTCCACGCCTGATCGGTTGCTCAAGACTTCACGCAACCGTCCAAAGAATTCAGAACGGTAGCGCGCAAGTTCTTGCACCTTTTGGGCGAGCGCCGCGTTAAGCCGTTTGCCCAAATCGGCAATGACCGCCTGACTTTCATCATCGCGCGCTTCGGACGCATCGAGTGCGGCTTGCAAGGCCGCAAGTTGCTGCCGCAGCGCCGCGATTTGTTGATTCAAAATTGCGGCTTGGTTCTGAGCCGCCACTGAGATTTCGCGCTCTTCTTCGAGGGTCGTCCCGACACTACCGAGTTGTCCTTCGGCGGCCGAGGCGCGCGCTTCGGCTTCCGCTAGCGCTTGTGTGGTCTGCGACAGTGACGCTTGTATCTGCGCTAACTCGTCGCGCAAGTTGAGATTCGATTGTTGTTCAAGCGCTAACAAATCGCTCAATTCTGCAATTTGGGAGTTCAACCTCGACAGCGCTTCATCACGCCCCATGATCGCTTGACCCAAGAAATATTGAGCCAGCATGAATACCGCTAAAAGAAAGATAATGATGAGCAGAAGGCTCGTCAGGGCATCGACGAACCCGGGCCAATAGTCAGCTCCGGTCTGGCGCGATTTAGAGAAACCTCTAGCCATGCGTCTTTATCGCTTTGGCGGATCTGCTCGTCACCTGCCCGCGATGTCCCGAATGGTTTGTGTAAGGATGATGATCTCTTGCTTGAGTTCAGCCACCATCTTGTCGCGGCCCTCGGCATTCTCCTGCATAAGGTGCTGAAGGCATGTATCAAGATTGCGCAAATGACCGTAAATAGCCTCTGTGTACTGATCTTGTGTCGAAACACTTTCCGGGTTGCTAAAGCGCTCCAAAAGCGGGGCCAACTTAATCTGGCTTTCCGCAACCTTGACCATGAGCTTTTGCTCGGTCCGCATATGTTGTTCTATACGCGACAAGACTGGCGTTAGGTCATCAGCCCCGCCGGCTCCGTTTCCCGTCGAATATTCAAGTGGCGGGTCTGAAAATTCGTCGCGCGCGCTGTAGTCAAAGATCCCACCATCACTGTCGGACTGAGCGCCGGCCGACAGCCATTCTTCGACATCGTTGTAGAAGCGGTTTTGTGCTTGAGCCATCTGTAAATCGAGAAAGCCAAGGACGAGAGACCCGGCCAAACCGATAAGTGAGGACGAGAACGCCGTGCCCATGCCGCCGAGCGGCGCCTCGAGCCCGGCACGCAACTCTTCAAAACTGTCTTCAATGGGGCCCGCGCCGACGGAGAGCTGGCGAATCGTATCGCCCACGGCATTGACGGTTTGCAGCAGGCCCCAAAAGGTACCGAGCAACCCAAGAAAAACGAGCAGTCCCACCATGTAGCGCGAAATGTCGCGAGACTCATCAAGCCTTGAGCCAATGGAATCCAGGATCGTTTTCATCAGTGCGGGAGAGAGGCTATAACCTCCCCGATCGCCCAAGAGCCGCGCCATGGGTGCGAGAATGTTCGGCGTGCGCAGTGCTCGGCCGCCGCCATCCTGACGAAACCGATTGATCCATTTGATTTCAGGTCGAAGGTTGAGCGTCTGACCCAGAGTGTAGAGGATTCCCAATGCCAAAACGGCAATGATTCCGATATTGAGAGGAGGGTTCGCCGAGATTGCATCCAGAATCTGATCGCGTATGCCCCATATCACCAGGCCGACCGCGATGATGAACGCCAGCATTCGAACGATGTAGCGGCCCGGTTGGCGGATGAGCAGCGGATCCCGTCGTCTTGAGGCCATCATGTTTACTCGTCGGGGGCCCTACACTGGGGTAGAGCCTCTCGATTAACCTTATTTTTTTGCGCGCCAGAAAAACTCCCCGCCCGCGATCTCTGCAATTCTCGTGCCCTGAACCTGTGGCCTCCCCGAGTCCAAGGCACTGCAGAGGACCCATAGTCTAGCGGAAACTGCGCCGAGAAAAAGGCAGGACTAGGCCGCGCCGCTTTGGGCCAGTCCGTTGCCAATATGCCGGCTCGAGCTGAGCGCTTACTCAGCCGAAAGCAGGAGTTGGGAGACCTCGCCGAATAGCGGGTCGTTTGAGGCAAGAATGCTTGGACCATCCACACGGACGTCGCGGCCGTCGATTTCACGGACGACTCCGCCAGCTTCCCGAACAAGAACAATTCCTGCCGCGATGTCCCAAGGAGACAATCCCCGTTCCCAAAAGGCGTCGTAGCGGCCGGCTGCGACATAAGCTAGATCAAGGGCGGCGGAGCCGTAACGGCGAATCCCGGCAATTTTGTCGGTGACAGCCGTCAACTCCCGCATCATCAACTCGTGACCGTTGCGCCCACGAAACGGAATGCCGGTCGCCAGCAGGGCGTCATTCAAGTCTCGTCGCGTGGCAACACGTAGCCGCCGGTCGTTTAAGAACGCTCCCTTGCCTTTTTCGGCCCAGAACATTTCATCCTTGATGGGATCGTAGATCACACCGGCGACCAACTGCTCCTCGCGCTCGAGAGCAATGGAAATGGCAAAGTGGGGCAGACCATGAAGGAAGTTGGTAGTGCCGTCGAGGGGGTCGACAATCCAACGATGGGTCTTGTCGGCACCTTCAATGGATCCGGCTTCTTCAAGCAGAAAGCCATAACCCGGCCGGACTCGCTCCAATTCGGCCTGCAAAATCGACTCCGCCTTCAAGTCGGCAGCGATCACAAAGTTGGCGGGTCCTTTCTGGGAAACCTGAAGGTTTTCCACTTCGCCAAAGTCGCGCTGAAGCCCGCGCGCAGCCTTTCGCGCCGCGGATGTCATCACATTGATGAGCGCGGATCTGAGAGTCATAAATGAATTGCTTCCTGAGCGGTCAATCGGCCCGCCGCACATAGGTGACTTCGTTGGTATCTACGATGATCCGTTCGCCCACGTCGACAAAGGGCGGCACCATGACGCGCACGCCATTATTCATGACGGCGGGCTTGTAGGATGATGCGGCGGTCTGGCCTTTGACCGTAGGTTCGGTTTCGGCCACTTCCAATGTGACTTGATCGGGCAGAGAAATTCCGATTTGAATGCCTTCGTGGGATTCAACCACCACTTCCATTCCGTCTTGAAGGAAGGCAGCACGCTCGCCGACAAAGTCGCGATTGAGCTCAATCTGATCGTACGTTTCGGTGTCCATGAAGGTCAGCATGTCGCCGTTCTCAAACAGAAATTGATGGCGCTTTTGCTCAAGGCGCACGCGCTCTACGGATTCAGAGGCTCGAAACCGTTCATTGAGCTTTGAGCCGTTGAGGAGGTTCTTCAACTCAACCTGAGCATAGGCACCGCCCTTGCCGGGCTTAACGTGATCGGTTTTCACCGCCACCCACAGACTGTCCTTGTGCTGAATGACATTGCCTGGGCGAATTTCGTTTCCATTGATTTTCATTGTCGCATCCTTGCGAGTGGGTCGCCCGTCCAGAGTATTTCCAAGATTAATTGAATCGTGGAAATGCTCTAGAAGCTTTGTTTGGTCGCGTCTTCGGACGGAAAACCGGATCCGTTCGGCCTACCGTCCTCACTCCTGAAAACGTTCTAGACGCTTGAACCCCGAAAGTGGCGCGGACCCTACCAATTTGCCCTGGGTGTTTCAATGCCGCTCGCGCTGAAGAAAATCCACCGTCAAATAAATGTAATGATTGGGACCGATCATACGCGCCATTTTTCAATTGCCAAAAAATTGGCGAAATTTGCAAGCAAAGATGAGAGCGAACCATGGCAGACAAGACTTACAATGTATTGTTCTTATGCACAGGAAATTCGGCACGCAGCATCATGGCAGAGGCGATTCTCACTAAGCTCGCTGGAGACAAATTTCGTGCCTTCAGCGCAGGAAGCTTTCCTAAAAGCGAAGTTCATCCGTTCACGCTAGATCTTTTGATCAAACAGAATTACCCGACCGATGATCTGAGGCCCAAAAGCTGGAGTGAATTCGATGGGACCGGTGCACCGCAAATGGACTTCGTTTTCACGGTGTGTGCTCGGGCTGCAGACGAAACATGCCCCGTGTGGCCCGGCCGGCCGATAACGGCGCATTGGGGATTCCCCGATCCAGTTGCCTTTGATGGAGAAGATGCCGATAAGCGCACTTATTTCGCGTATATCTTTCGCATGATCGCCCGACGCCTTAAGGAATTTGTGAGTCTGCCGGTTGACACGCTTGATCGCTTGGCGCTGCAAGAGAAGTTAGACAAACTCGAAAAAGTCTAAGCTGCCTGGCCGCTCAGTTGCGTTGGAGCTTTTGCCATTCTTCGGCGCGTTCCCGCGCTACCACCATCTGCTCCGGCGTCAGTGCTGCCAAGAGCTCTTCTTCTAAGCTTTCGTCGTTGACGCCCTGGGATTTGGCCAATGACAACCACATAAACGATTCGATCGGGTCGGCGGGAACGCCTTGTCCCTTTGCGGTGAGAGCACTCATAAAGAACTGAGCTTCGGGATGACCTTGATCGGCGGCAAGGCGGAACCAATGAGCTGCCGCGTCATGGGACTGCTCCATGCCTTTGCCTTCGTAGGCCATGAGGCCTAATCCGGCTTGGGCATCGGCCAGGCCCGATTCGGCCGCACGGCCCAACCATTGGACCGCTTTTTCATCGTTCTGGCTGATACCAATTCCACCGGCAAACATCACGCCCAAATTGTATTGCGCGTCGATGTGGCCTTGTTCGGCTGCCTGCTTAAACCAGCTGGCTGCTTGATAAGCGTCTTCTTTGATTCCATCTCCGCTCATCAACAGCACGCCCAAATTATGTTGGGCGTGGACATGACCTTGTACGGCGGCTTTGGTAAACCAATTGGCGGCTTCTTTGTTGTTTCGCCGCACACCTTCTCCATCGGTATAAAGCATCGCCAAGGCGAATTGTGCCTCGGAATGGCCGTTGTCGGCGGCCTGGCGATACCATGCGGCAGCTGTTTCATAGTCTTGCTTGACGCCGAGGCCGCCATGGGAGATGTGGCCGAGCCAATATTGAGCGTCGGGATGCTCTTGTTCAGCCGCGCGCAAGTACCACTTGACGGCCTCCTCCATATCTTTGTCGACGCTTTGGCCTTCGGCATACATGAGGCCGAGATAAGTTTGCGAATCGCGATCGCCGTTTTTCGCCAGCTTCTTAAATAGGTCGAATGCTGCGTCGTACTTCTGCTCGCGATAGGCTCTGACAGCGCTTTCGAAATCGGAGTTCTGGGAGTCCTCATCCTTGGCAAGAACGCTGCCCTCTGGAGTGGGTAGGGCCGCCCATCCGGTCAGCAAGGCGGCGAACAAAGAAATAATCATGAATTGGCGAAGGTGCATGGGTCAGCGTGCCACCGAATCGATTCGCTCGTTAAATGCCGCGACCGCTGCTTCAGGGCCGCCGGAATAGTCCCAAATACCGGACGATACGGCGAGGAAGTCCGCCCCAGCCCGTACCAAAGGCGCGCAATTTTCCACAGTGATGCCGCCGATGGCAACACACGGAATTGCGATCAGCTCGTGCCACCATTCTAAAACATCGAAGTCGGCGTGAGTTTTTGCCGTCTTGGTCGAAGTGGGAAAAAAGGCCCCAAACGCGACATAGTCCGCCCCAGCTTCTGCTGCGGAAACGGCCAAAGATCTGGAATTATGGCAAGTCACGCCAACGATCCGGTCGTTGCCCATTTCTCGTCGCGCCTCGTCGTAGGCGACGTCATCTTGACCGATATGAACCCCGTCGGCGCCTAATTCGACCGCCAAATCTGGCCGGTCGTTGATCAGAAATGCGACATCATGACCGTGTGCAATCGGCATCAGCGCCTTCGCGCTCGCCCGAATCGCGTCGTCGCTCGTGCCTTTGAGCCGGAGCTGAACGCTGGCAACATCGCCGCCTTCCAGCGCTTGGGCAAGGTTCTTCGTGAACTGACCAAGCTCTAACTGCGGCGGCGTAATGAGATAAAGACGGCAGCGTTCTGTCATGCACTGACTGCGGTTAGGCGGCCTGGCTTTCCAAATCTGACGACCACTCGCCGGTCGTCGCCAAACCATTCATACGCGCGCGGTGAGCAAAAGCCGATTGGGCTGCGGGCACGTTGCTGCTCTTGCCGCTCCAGGCCTTAAGGGGCGCTGCTTGGAGGGCGCGGCCGTATGAAAAACTTAATGCCCAGGGATATCGGCCCGACGCCGCATTTTTCATTTGGTTCATCGCGTTCAAATGTGCCGTTGCATTTTCATCTGACTGACCGCCGGACAAGAAGACAATACCGGGCACAGCTGCAGGAACCGTTCTGGCAAAACACTTCAGCGTTTTCTCAGCCACTTCCTCCACGCCCGCCTGAGTCGCGCTCAACTTTCCGGACACAACCATATTCGGTTTCAAAATCGTGCCTTCGAGTACGACCTGCTGATCATAGAGTTCTGCATAAAGAGCTTTGAGGGTCGCCTCGGTAACGTCGAGACAGCGGTTAACGTCGTGATCGCCGTCCATGAGCACTTCCGGCTCGACGATTGGTACCATCTGCGCCTCTTGGCACAAAGCAGCATAGCGGGCGAGCGCGTGGGCATTGGCATTGAGGCAATACCGGCTGGGCACGGACTTATCGCCCGTGCGTCCGATATCGATCACGGCCCGCCACTTGGCAAAGCGGGCACCGAGCTCGTAATACTCGTTCAGGCGTTCACGCAGACCGTCCAGTCCTTCGGTGACTTTTTCCTTGGGTGCCCCCGCCAGGTCCTTGGCGCCCATGTCGACCTTGATGCCCGGGATCGATCCGGCATCCGCAATGAGCTGCACCAGCGGCGTGCCGTCTGACGCTTTTTGCCGGATGGTTTCGTCGAATAGGATTACGCCGCTAATGCAGTTTTGCATGGCTTCTGTCGTGTGGAACAAAAGCTCGCGATAGTCGCGTCGGCTGTCCTCTTTCGATTCCACGCCAATCGAATCAAATCGTTTCTTGATCGTTCCTGAGCTTTCGTCGGCGGCTAAAATCCCTTTGCCTGGCACCACCATCGCCTGCGCGGTGTCTTGCAAATCTGACATCATTTTTTCCTCCCTACGGGCACATTTAAGACCTTCTGGTTATTCCTTTTGAAGTGCTTTTAACCCAGGCAAGTCCTTGCCTTCCAACCATTCAAGAAATGCGCCGCCCGCAGCGGAAACGTAGGTGAATTGATCCGCAACGCCGGCATGAATAAGGGCGGCCATCGTATCGCCTCCACCCGCTACAGACTTAAGCTGACCCGACCCCGTTCGCCGCGCCACGTGCCGCGCGGTTTTTACCGTTCCTTGGTCAAATGGCGGAAATTCAAATGCGCCCATAGGGCCGTTCCATATGATGGTTTTTGCTTGGCCGAGCTTGTCGTCTATGAGTGCCACGGTTTGGGGTCCAATATCCAGAATCATGTCAGTGTTGTCGACCAAGTCCACGGACACGGTTCTGGTTGCGGCGCCTGCTCTTAGTTCCGGCGCGACGACTACATCGGTCGGCAAAACGATACTGCATATCTGAGTCTCTGCTTGGGCCAAGATCGATTGAGCTGTCTTGATTAGATCTTCCTGAACGGCGGACGCTCCAACATTGCGCCCGGTTGCCAATAGGAATGTATTGGCCATCGCGCCGCCGATCACCAGCGTATCGACACGCGGTAGCAGATTGGTCAATAGGCCGAGCTTGTCCGAGACTTTGAATCCGCCGACAAAAGCGAATACGGGGTGCGACGGATCTTCTAGGAAGTTGGACAGTGCGGTCAGTTCGGCTTCGAGCGCGCGTCCGGCGAACGCGGGTAAGATATGAGCTATACCTTCAGTACTGGCATGTGCTCGATGGCACGCTGAAAAGGCATCGTTGACAAAGAAAGCGCCGTTCTTGGCCAGAGCAGCGGCGAACGCACTCGAATTTTGTTCTTCCCCCTTGTGAAAGCGAACATTTTCCAAGAGAAGAACTGCTCCGTCTTCCAGGGCGGCAACTTGCGAGTCTACGTCGTCGCCGATGCAATCGCGGGCGAATGCGACATCACCGAGACGCTCGGTTAGTGCCGGTAGAATTTGCTCAAGCGAAAACTTGTCGACGCGCTGCCCCTTGGGGCGTCCGAAGTGCGACAACAACACAATGTGCGCACCTTGGCGCGAGAGTTCTTGAATGGTCGGGACGACTCGATCAATTCGTGAGGTGTCGGTCACGTGGCCGTCTTCGACAGGCACGTTAAAGTCGACGCGAACGACGACCTCACGGCCTTTGACGTCTCCAATATCACTAAGCGTTTCGAAGGACGCCATGTCCCCGCCTTAAAGCAACTTGCCCATCGCAACGGCGGTATCCGACATGCGATTCGCAAATCCCCATTCGTTGTCGTACCAGCTCAGCACACGAACCAGTTTTCCTTCAACGACTTGTGTTTGCGTAGTATCGAATGTCGAAGACGCAGGATTGTGATTGAAGTCCGAAGAGACCAATGGCTGATCGCAGACCGCAAGTACGCCTTTGAGTTTGCCTTTTGCAGCTTTGACAATGGCATCATTGATTTCGTCCACCGTCGTCTTGCGCTTTGGCGTAAATACCAAGTCGACCAGAGAAACGTTCGGCGTCGGCACCCGCACGGCCGTGCCGTCAAGGCGGCCTTTAAGTTCCGGCAAGACGAGTCCAACTGCCCGTGCCGCGCCCGTCGAGGTCGGAATCATATTGGTTGCTGCGGCGCGCGCGCGCCTCAAATCGCTATGCAACGTATCCAAAACCGGCTGGTCGCCCGTGTAGGAGTGAATCGTCGTCATGTAGCCGCGGTCGATTCCAATTTCTTTGTTGAGCACTGCGGCGACAGGTGCGAGGCAATTTGTCGTGCACGAGGCGTTGGACACCACCTTGTGACTCTTGCGCAGTTTGGCGTGATTGATGCCGTAAACAACCGTGAGATCGGCGTCCCCGGATGGCGCCGAAATCAGAACTTTCTTTGCGCCTGCTTTGAGGTGCGCCGACGCGGCTTCCTTCTTTGTGAAAAAGCCGGTGCACTCGAGAGCGATATCCACGCCCAAATTTGACCACGGTAATTTTGACGGGTCGCGCTCCGCTGTAACTTTGATCGTTCCATTGCCAATATCAATGCCGCTCTTGCGAACTTTTACGCTATTGGGAAATTGGCCGTGAACGGAATCGTGCTGCAGTAAATGGGCGTTGACGTCAATTGAGCCCAAGTCATTGATACCGACAACCTCAATATCCTTTCGCCCAGATTCAGCGATTCCGCGCAACACAAGACGTCCAATTCGGCCAAATCCATTAATGGCAACGCGTACCGGCATTTAATATCTCCCTATGGGCGTTTGTGCCCGCCCGTCTAATTCAATGAGTGAGCGTCTAAAGTTTTGATCGGGCTGCCTCAACAACGGCATCCGATGTTATGGAAAGATGTTGATATATTTCTTTGTACGGAGCGCTGACGCCAAACTCGGGCACGCCAACAAAAATTCCGTCAATTCCGATATAGCGCTCCCAGCCGAATTTTGCCGCGGCTTCCACAGCGATCCGGACGGGCGTATTGCCAAGCGTTTTGCGCCGGTAGTCATCGGACTGCGCTTCGAAGAGATTCCAGCAGGGCATAGAAACAACCCGCGTGCCGATCCCGTCTTGTTCCAATCTCTCTCTTGCCTGAAGGACGAGCTCGACTTCGGAACCAGTCGCATAAAGGGTGACCTGTGCGTTCCTGGACGCCGGCCGCAGTTCGTAGGCTCCCTTTGCACATTCATTGGCGTCGGAATAATCAAACCGCGCAGGCGGAACAGATTGGCGAGTCAGAGCAATGACGCTTGGCGAATCTTTGAATGTGAGTGCCAATTCCCAGCATTCTACCGTCTCCATCGCATCGGCTGGTCGGAAGACATTTAGGTTGGGAATAGCGCGCAGGCTCGCCAAATGTTCGACCGGCTGATGCGTGGGTCCGTCTTCGCCCAGACCGATCGAATCGTGAGTCATCACGAAAATGACCCTCTGCTTCATCATGGCCGCAAGCCGGATCGACGGCCGGCAGTAGTCGGTAAAGACGAGGAACGTGCCGCTGTAGGGAATGAAACCCTTGTGCAGGGCCATGCCGTTCATTGCCGCCGCCATGCCGTGTTCGCGCACACCATAGTGAATGAACCGGCCTTGATAGTCGCCGGGCGCCAGAATTGCTTGGTCATCTGTACGCGTATTATTTGAACCCGTCAGATCGGCCGAACCGCCAACGGTCTCGGGTACGACGGCATTGATAGCCTTCAAAGCGTTTTGCGATGCCTTGCGGGTCGCCACTGTCGGCGGCTCAGCGGCGAGACTTCGTTTTAAGTCTGCTACGGCGGATCCGAAAGTTTGCGGCAAGTCGCCGCGCTGCCGGCGGTCAAATTCCTGACGTTGGACGGCGGGGAGCGCCTCAAGGCGCGTCTGCCAATCTAGCCGTGCCGTTTCATGCCGACCGCCAGCATCGCGCCAAGCAGCCGTTATGTCATCCGGAATTTCAAACGGCGCGTGCTCCCAGCCCAGCTCGACGCGCGCAGCTGCAACTTCGTCTGTGCCGAGCGCTGCGCCGTGGGTTGCGGCCGTACCGGCCAAATTCGGCGCGCCATATCCGATGATCGTCTTGCAAGCAATCATTGATGGCCGCTCGTGGGTCTGCGCACGTTCAATGGCCGCCGAAATGGCCTTAGGATCGTGGCCGTCGATTCGTTCCGCGTCCCAGCCCGCCGCTTTAAACCTAGACAACATGTCACCTGATTCGGTCAGGCTGACCGGGCCGTCTATCGAAATTCCATTGTCGTCAAACAAAACGATGAGTTTGGAGAGCTTCAAGTGACCGGCCAGGCTGATGGCCTCGTGGCTAATTCCTTCCATGAGATCGCCGTCGCCGGCCAACACATAAGTACGATGATCGACGATTTCGTCGCCGAATTGGGCGGCTAGCATGCGCTCGGCGAGCGCCATGCCAACCGCGTTGCCGAGCCCTTGGCCTAGTGGCCCGGTGGTCGTTTCGATTCCCTTGGTGTGGCTGAATTCAGGATGGCCCGGCGTGCGGCTGCCTAATTGCCGGAAGTTTCGAATCTCCTCCATGGAGACGTCCTGATAGCCGAGCAGGTGAAGCAGCGAATAGGCCAGCATCGATCCGTGTCCCGCGGAAAGGACAAAGCGGTCCCGATCTGGCCAGTCGGGATCACCTGGAAAAAACTTGAGATGGCGTGTGAACAGGACAGTCGCAACGTCAGCCATTCCCATCGACAATCCGGGATGCCCGCTATTGGCTTTTTGAACCGCATCCATAGACAGGGCGCGGATCGCATGGGCCATCTTTGTATGCGATACGGTCATATTATGTTTTGGCTGCACCCGCGCGCGGGCAGGAGTTTTTTGTGTTCTGACTGTCCTGAAAGCGGCGCCACAATGACCGCGCGTCCTGTTTTCGTCAAGGCCAGCGCGAACGTTTTCATGATGTTCACCGCGTATTTGCGCGGCAAGTTGACCGTTCGCAGGGCACGGCCTATCTTCCGTTGTGCCCACAAGATGGAGTCTCTTCAAGGCGAGCTCAGCGGCGGTTGTGGTGCAGCCATGAGGACTGTCTTGGGGCTTGGCTAGCGACGCGGCGTGCGTCGCGATTTCATGAGGCGGGCATCAGAGCGACGATGAGCAGACTAGAGTCCTCAATGGAAAGCTTGTCCCAGGCGCTGGATAAGCTTGAAGCGACGGTCAATCGGCGGGTCCAGCGGGTTAAAGGCTCGGAAGGCCTTGATCGGGAGCTCACAGCATTGCGTGAAGATCGTGCGCGGCTTGCACAGGAACTTGATTCGGCAAAAGCTAAAGCCAAGAAATTGGAAGATGAAGTATCGACTCGACTCGACGGCGCGATCGAGGACATTCGCTCAGTTTTGGAACACTAGGAGGCACGCATGGGCCAAGTGGCCGTAACCGTCAACAATCGTTCTTTCACAGTGGCCTGCGATGATGGTCAAGAAGACCATGTCACCGAGCTTGCTCAATATATCGATGGCCATGTGCAGGAGCTTTCGCAGTCGGTCGGCCAAGTAGGCGATGCGCGACTACTGTTGATGGCAAGCTTGCTGGTCGCCGACGAATTGTCCGATATGGTAAACCGCGTCGATACGCTTGAAGCGGATATGGAAGAAACCAAGCTAACTCAGACCGATTCGGCACGAAAAACTAATTCCATGGAAGCCAAAGTCGCAGACATTCTCGAGGGCGCCGCGAAGCGCATCGAGGAAATGACGGCGCGCGTCGAGTCGAAAGCCTGAACGGGTCCTCAAGTTTCAATCTTGCTGCCGCAGGCAGTGCAGCCTAGGTTAGGCACAGCGGTTGCTGTGGAGTTCGTCAGTGGATTGTTTCTCAGGACCCTTTAATGAGTCTCTTAGGGAGCTGTCCCTGCTTTAGATCGTGGTCTTTAGCATACGGTGCCCACCTGGTTATCCGGGTCTACGAGGTTCGTCGCCCCAACGGCTTTTGCGGCACCGCACTTTTTCCTTTCTATTTCAATACCTGCCGGCAGCACCTATGGCATCGGGTAAGTTACAACTGAGGCAGGAAGCTCAGACGAGGCGGGAACATCTTGCGGCTGCGGCGCCTCAGGCGGGCGCCGAAGCGGCAGCGCATTTCATAGGCAAATTTAATCCAACGCCCAATGATATCGTCGGTGTGTACTGGCCCCACAAAACCGAGTTGGACACGCGGCCGCTGCTCGATGAGTTGGTAAGCCGCGGCGTTGTTTGCGCTCTGCCAGCGGTCCAACAAGGCGAGCGCATCTTGAAGTTTCATACTTGGAAAAGCGGCGATGAATTACGTCGCGGCGCCTACGGCATCAGCGAGCCGTCGCCGAGTTCACCGATCGTCGGCCCGACCATCCTGGCCGTGCCCCTATTAGCGTTTGATCCAACTGGGCATCGACTTGGCTATGGCGTTGGCTATTACGATGTAACTCTTCGGCAGATGCGACTCCAAGGCAGTGTGACCGCCGTTGGATTTGCTTTTGCGGGACAGCGTCTCGATAATTTGCCCGCTGAGCCCCATGACGAATTGCTCGACGCGATTGTGACGGAGCGCGGGGTTCAAATGACATCCGCGGGCTAGCAGTGATAAGAACGGGTGAAAGCGAGGAGAAGACTATTGTCTCTCTCTACGAAGGTTCCGCTTCTCGATGGAGCGGCGGCCGGCGAGAATGGCTGGAGCGGGGGGCCTCGGACGGCAAGACCTGCGCGCGTTCGACAATTGCTTTCGTGACATTGGCGGTCTGTTCAGCATAGGCGCGCAGCAACCTGGCAGCGATCGAGTTTCGCGCTCCTGCCTCGCTCTCACACAACGCTTCAATTGCTCGATTTAACGCGAGCAAAGCAGCCGTGGTCGCACGGTCTTGAATCTTCCCCACCTTTGCGCCCCTTAGCGGATTTTCATTAAGGTTTGTTGAGAGCAGCAGTGCCGCTCATACGTAGTCATAGCACTACTCGGCCTGCGGGAAAACTTTAATCAGGGTTAACGGATGACGTGTTCTTGCAAGGGGATCACGGACATGATTAATCAGTAGGTCTATTCTTGCCTCGATTACGGTTAAACACGCGGATAAGGCCAGTATCGGGCTCAGCCGGATTGTATAAACATCAAAGGAAGTCATATGGCTGGCCACTCCAAATTCAAAAATATCATGTACCGCAAGGGCGCTCAGGACGCCAAACGGTCCAAACTCTTCTCCAGGCTTTCAAAAGAGATCACCGTTGCCGCCAAAATGGGCGCTCCTGATCCGGGGCAAAATCCCAGGTTACGCCTCGCTATTCAAGAAGCCCGCGCCAACAATATGCCCAAAGACAATATTGATCGGGCGATTAAGAAAAGTCAGGGCGGTGACGCAGATACCTACGATGAAATTCGTTATGAGGGATTTGGTCCCGGCGGTATTGGGATCATCGTTGAAGCGCTCACCGACAATCGAAACCGAACCGCTGGCGAGGTCCGTGCGTCGTTCACCAAATTTGGCGGTCAATTGGGAGAGACCGGCAGTGTCTCTTTCATGTTCGAACGCGTGGGTAGTATTCAATATCCGGCAGAAACGGCCGACGCCGACGGCATGTTGGAGGCCGCAATCGATGCCGGCGCCGATGATTGTATTTCATCTGAGGATGGCCATGAACTCATCTGTGCGGCCGGCGATCTGCACGACGTCGTCGCCGCCTTGACCGAACAAATTGGCGATCCAGCCGGCGCAAAGATCGTTTGGAAGCCGCAAAGTGCCCTAGAGTTGGCCGGCGATGCGGCCGAGACCCTCATTAAACTGCTGGATGCGTTGGACGATAATGACGATGTTCAAAACGTTTATGCCAATTTCGACATTTCGGATTCGGAAATGGAGAAACTGACGGCCTAAACTCAAGTATGATCCGGTCGAATCACAAAATTTGAGAGGCAGCGGATCGGGACGGCAATGACCACAACGCAAAGCAAGCGTCTGATGGGTATTGACCCGGGTCTTAGATATATGGGCTGGGGGGTCATCGACGTCAGGGGCAGCCGCCTTTCTCATGTTGCAAACGGCGCCGTGTCATCAAATCCAAGCGATACAATCGCCGAACGGCTGGCGAATCTTTACAGAGGCCTTGCTGCTATCATTGAACAGTTTCGGCCAGAGGCGGTCGCCGTAGAAAAGACCTTTGTCAATAAGGGTGCTGTGTCGACGCTTAAATTGGGTCAAGCGCGCGGCATCGCCATGTTGGTTCCGGCGTTGGCGACGCTTCCGGTCGCCGAATACGCCCCTAACGTCATCAAGAAATCTCTCATCGGCGCAGGGCATGCCAACAAGACTCAAATACGAGCGATGGTCGAAGTGCTGCTGCCGCGCTGTGACATTGCGAGCGAAGACGCGGCCGACGCGTTAGCGCTCGCCATTTGCCACGCACATTACGCTAGCACAGCGGAGCGCATCGCCTCCGCACTCGCTGACGGTGACGCGTTGTCACTTCCAAAAGGGCATGTCGTCCGATGATCGGCAAACTTGCGGGCATACTCGACGGCGTCGGCGAAGATCACGCCCTCATTGACGTCAATGGTGTTGGCTACGTCGTTTTCTGCTCGGCAAAAGCGCTGCGCGCATTGCCCTCTCTGGGGGAGACAGTCACTTTTTACGTCGAGACCCATGTTCGAGAAGATGCGATCAAGCTTTTCGGCTTCAGTGATTGGCTCGAAAAGCAATGGTTTGTGCATTTGCAGGGCGTGCAAGGCGTCGGTGCCCGTGTGGCCCTCGCCATTGTTGACGCGCTGTCTTCATCTGACTTGCAACAGGCGGTGGCGTTGCAAGATAAGTCTGCATTCGCGCGCGCGAGCGGGGTTGGGCCGAAACTCGCTGCACGCATCGTGACCGAACTCAGAGACCGAAAGCCGCCGGCGCCCCAAATAAATGCGGCTTCGCAAACGAATGCCTATACCTCGCCCAGCAGCGAAATCGCTTCGTCCGCAGAACGCGCGGACGGTTTGGCCGATATCGTTTTGCGCAATGATGCAATTTCAGCGCTGGTCAATCTCGGCTATAGCGAAATAAGCGCGGGCCAAGCGGTGGCCGGTGCATACGCGCAATTTGACCAAGACCCGTCGCTCGACGTCCTGATTAAAGCGGCACTTCAGGAGATTTCACCATGAGCGCAGGTCAGGAAGAACGCCTCGTTCAGAGTGATAGCGGGTCGGATGACGAGCTCGAATCTCATTTGCGCCCAGCACGCTTTGGTCAGTTCGTTGGCCAAGACAAGGTCTGCGACAATTTGAAAGTGTTCATCGATGCGGCTAAAGCGCGTAATGAGGCGCTGGACCATGTGTTGTTTTCAGGGCCGCCGGGATTGGGCAAAACAACACTTGCGCAAATCGTGGCCCGCGAACTCGGCGTCAATTTTCGCGCGACGTCGGGCCCTGTCATTGCGCGTCAAGGCGACCTTGCAGCCATCCTGACAAATCTTGAACCCCATGATGTTTTATTTATCGACGAGATTCACCGCCTCAATCCGGCTGTTGAAGAAGTCCTTTATCCGGCGATGGAAGATTTCCAGCTCGACCTTATGATCGGTGAAGGACCGGCGGCACGATCTGTTCGGATTGACCTAGCGCCGTTTACGCTCATCGGTGCGACGACGAGGTCTGGATTGATCACGACACCATTGCGCGATCGCTTTGGTATCCCCGTGCGACTAAACTTTTATAGCGCTGCGGATTTGGAGCGGATTGTTTTGCGCGGGGCAAGAGTTTTGGACATGCAATTCACCGCGGACGGCGCCCGCGAAATTGCGAAACGTTCACGCGGAACGCCGCGCGTCGCCGGCCGTCTTCTCAAAAGAGTGCGCGATTTTGCTTCAGTAGAGTCCACTGAAATTGTTGATGCGGCAATAGCAGATCGGGCATTGACCCGATTGGAAGTCGATAAGATGGGGCTGGATGCGCTTGATCATCGTTATCTGTCCACCATTGGGCAGAATTTCAGCGGAGGTCCGGTAGGTATCGAGACATTGGCTGCTTCGCTGAGTGAAACACGAGATGTCCTTGAGGATGTGATCGAGCCATTCCTCATTCAACAAGGTTTCATACAGCGCACGCCGCGCGGCCGCATGTTGACGCTTCATGCCTTTGCTCATTTGGGACTCGAAGCGCCGCCAATGGCATCGCTCGGCCAGTCAAAACTCTTTTCAGAGCCGGAAGATGACTGAGTCCGCGTCCAGCGGTTGGTTTGACCAAGGCGTTCATATCTTGCCCGTACGTATTTATTATGAAGACACGGATGTCTCAGGTGTCGTCTATCACGCAAACTATTTGCGCTATATGGAGCGCGGCCGCAGCGATTATTTGCGCCTCGTCGGCGTGCACCATAACGAGCTGATGTCAGGCGATGCGGCTGTCAGTTGGGCGATCCGCCATCTTGATATCGATTTTCTCAAACCGGCGCGTATCGATGACTCGCTTGAAGTTCATACAAGCTACACCAAGCTGACGGGTGCGCGTCTTTTTGCGCGACAAATCGTGAAACGAGCCGATGAAGACTTGGTGCGCGCAGATTTGGAGGCCGTTTGCGTTTCGCTTGAGGGGCGGGCAACACGCATTCCGCGCTCGGTTCGCGAAACGCTGATGCGTCATATCCAGGCGGACTAGGTCGTGCGCCATTCAATCGAACATGACGTCCGTGACGGCAGCGCTTTAGTTGGGTTTGTCTTCGTTGGGATGTTCTTGGACGCTCGGCTTGCGGAAAAAGTAGTGCATGTTGTCATTGGTGTGTTGTGTGAGCGTATTGATCAGCTCGGTCGTGTACCCCACACCACTTGCTAACTTCACCAGCGTTCTTTTGGAAAAGTAGTTCAAGTGATCGGGAAAACGAAACCCACACCAATTCTTTCCTCGAACGATGCGATTAATCGACGAAAAGTTTGGCACCTTCACATAAATGTATCCGCCCGGCCTTAACTTTTCATAAGCGGCAGTCAGAACTTCGCGCGGCCGTGCTTCATGTTCCAAATAGGATCGCATGATGATGCCGTCGAAGAAGTCATCTTCGAATTGTTCTAGCCCTTCGACTGCCGGCGCATGAACCACATAGCCACCGCGCGCTCGCATTAACTCGTTCGATTTTGCAGCCGCGCTTTTTGATATTTCAATGCCGTAGGGAGTGTGCTCTTCGGTGATCAGTGCGGATTGTCCGCAACCGACATCTAAGATGCGGCCTCGCGATACTTTCGCCGAAATCCGCGCCCAGTCATTTTTCTTCACCGCATGCAATCGCCAGCGGGTTTTCATGTCGAGCCAATAGAGGAATGATTTTCTTTCGCGGCGGCGTTTCTTTTCCTTTGCGGCTTGTTTCTCCCAAGCCATGTCCTCCGACAGAAATTCGTAGTTGACCGCCTGTTTAAGATAGACCATGTCGCAATCGGCACACTGCACAGTCGGCCAATCATCGTGGCTGTAGTGCTCGAGATCCCGGAAATTTGAACTCCGGCAAATCGGGCAATCCCTTTCGTATCTGGTGTGTGCGGTCACGCCGTCCACTGAATCAACTCACCGCTGATCGTCTTTTGTTCTTCTGCCGCAAGGCTTGAGATACCTGGTGTTTGGTAACGCTCTTTGCGGAGATTTGCACACAATATCGTGACTCCGATTTTGGTTCCTGGATGCCTTTGCAATTCGTCAACGACCTGTGTTTTATAACGAGACAGGGCGAATCGGGGCGATGAGCAATTGAATCCAAGGTGCTAGGCCCTAGTTTCGACATATTTTATTGAGTAACTAGCCTCGTCCCATGGGCCGGCGAAATGCCGCTAGCGGGACGCGGGGAACCGAGGGACAACGACATATTATGGACGCGACTGTCATTGCGGAGGGTATGAACGCTCCGGCAGCGTTGGATTTTTCGGTATGGGGACTTTTTCTCAAGGCCGACTACGTCGTCAAAAGCGTGATCCTCGTTTTAGTTTTTGCTTCTTTTTGGTCTTGGGCCGTGATTATCGACAAATGGTTCAGCATGGGGCGCGTGCGTCGAAAGACTGACCGGTTTGAAAATGTCTTTTGGTCTGGTAAGTCGCTCGAAGATCTTCACCGCAGTGTGGGCTCGCGCGCAGACCATCCGATGGCTGAAGTTTTTCGCGCCGCGATGACTGAGTGGCGCCGGACGTATCAATCGGTCGGCGACTTTACGCCAAGCACGCAAGAACGCATCGACAAAGTCATGTCGAACACGATTTCCAAAGAACTGACCCGCATGGAACGCTACATGAATTTCCTGGCGACCGTCGGATCGGTGGCACCGTTTGTTGGCTTATTCGGCACCGTCTGGGGAATTATGAATTCGTTCCAAGCAATAGCCATGAGCCGCGACACCAACCTTGCGGTCGTCGCGCCGGGTATTGCCGAAGCTCTTTTTGCTACCGCCCTGGGCCTGCTCGCCGCCATACCGGCGGTCATGGCCTATAACAAATTCAATACAGATATCAATCGCTTTGGTATTCGCCTCGACGGATTTGCCGACGATTTTTCCGGCATCCTTTCCCGGCAAGTCGACCAGGGAGATTTCTAATGGGAGTCTCCGCCGGTGGAGGTCAGCGTTCTTCCAGTCGGCGCTCGGCTATGCGCAATGGTCCCATGCACGATATTAATGTGACGCCACTGGTCGATGTCATGCTGGTGTTGCTGGTCGTGTTTATGGTGACGGCACCGCTATTGACGGTCGGTGTTCCCGTTGATTTGCCGAAAACGCAAGCGGAAGCCATGTCAGAGGATCAGGAGCCGCTGACGGTCACGATCCAAGCAGACGGCACAATTTTCTTACAAGAAGAAATTATACAACTTAACGAAATCACCCCCAAACTCCTCGCAATCGCAGACAGTGGCTACGACGAACGCATTTATGTGCGCGGCGACAAAACCGTCGACTATGGCAGTGTCATGGAGGTCATGGGCACAATCAATACGGCTGGTTTTCGGCGCGTTGCCCTGATAACAGAGCCGGAGACAGGTAATTGAGGCTTAGAGCGTGCGGTCTGGCGTCATCATATCCGGGCTTTTGCATACCGGTGTCATCTTGTTTGCCATTGTGACCCTGCCTTCCGTTCTTGAACCCAACGCCATGCCAACGATCATTCCGGTCGAATTGCTCGCCATCGAAGAAGAAACCAATATCCGGCAACGCCAAGAAGCCGAAGAGCCCGAGCCTGAACCTGAGCCTGAGGAGCAGCCACCGGAACCGGAAACCCAAGAGTTGGCTGCGATCGAACCGCCGGCGCCTGAGCCCGAGCCTGAGCCCGAGCCCGAAATTGTCGAAAAAATCGCAGCTCCCGAAGAGCCCGAACCAAAGCCAGAGCCCGAACCCGAACCTGAACCGGAAGTCGCCGAAGCCGATCAGCAACCGTTACCCAACGTCCGTCCACTGACAAAGCCAGAGCCGCCAAAAAAAGACGAGTTCAATTTGGATCAGATCGCGGCGTTACTCGACAAAATTCCTGAAGAGAAAACACCTCCCCGCACGCCGAGCGAGATCCCCGAACAACGGCAGGCCCTTGTGGAGGAAGCTCCCGATATTGGCGCCGGTCTTCAGTCCGCGTTGACGCTTAGCGAAATTGATGCGTTTCGAGTTCAGATGAGACGTTGCTGGAGCGTGCCTGCTGGTGCTGCCTATTCAGAAGATTTGGTGGTCACAATTCGTGTCTTTCTAAACTCCGACGGTACGCTGTCGCGGGCCCCGGAACTGATCGCTAACTCGCGTTTCAGCCTATCGACAAACTCCTATTATCGGACTGCGGCTGAAAGCGCTGTGCGCGCTATTCAACGCTGCCAGCCGTTTCGCATGCCGCAGGAAAAATATACGAACTGGCGCGAGCTTGAACTGACATTCGATCCGGGGGATATGCTGGGCAGATGACAATTGGAAGTGAGCCGCAAACGGCCAAATGTATTGATGCGCGATTGGCAAATTGAATTATTAGGCCGCTGAGCACATAAAGAGATAGACATCGGTGAGTTGGAGATTGGTAATGAGAAGATCGCGGAATTGGGGATGCAGCTTACTTTCACGTTGGGTGGTCGTCGGGTCTTACGTCCTGATGGTCGTTTGTTTTAGCGTATCGACAACCACACCTAGCTATGCCTTGCTGAAGATTGACATTACCCAGGGCAACGTCGACCCGCTTCCCGTGGGAATCCCCGATTTCATCGGCACAAGTGAAGAGGAAGCTTTAATCGGTGCCGATGTTGCCAAAGTCATTACCAACAATTTGAGCCGGTCCGGTCTGTTTCGTCCCCTTGATCCGAGCTCGTTTATCGAAAAGCGCGTCGAAGCTAGTGCAACGCCGCGGTTTGGAGACTGGCGAATTATCAATGCTCTTGGCTTGGTCACCGGCCAGACCAGCATCGAACCGGATGGCCGCCTCAAGGTGGAATTTCGACTGTGGGATGTGTTGGCCGAGCAGCAAATTGTTGGGCTTCAATTTTTCACGACACCGGAAAACTGGCGGCGCGTGGCACATCTAGTCTCGGACGCGATCTATGAGCGCTTAACCGGAGAAAAGGGCTATTTCGATACCCGTATTGTCTATATCGCGGAGAGCGGTCCTAAGGGGAGGCGCATTAAGCGCCTGGCCATTATGGATCAAGACGGCGCAAACCCGAGCTTTTTGACTGATGGGGCCGTCTTGGTGTTGACGCCGCGGTTTAGTCCGACCTCGCAGGAAATCACCTACCTGTCTTACTTTGGCGATGTTCCCCGGGTTTATCTCTTCAATATCGAAACTGGACAGCAAGAAGTTGTCGGCGACTTCCCCGGTATGACGTTTGCGCCCCGGTTCACACCAGACGGCAACAAGATCGTCATGAGTCTGGAGCGCAGCGGTAATTCGGACGTTTACACGATGGACTTGAGAACTCGCCAGGTCGAAAGATTGACGACCAATCCGTCTATCGATACCTCGCCATCTTTCTCACCAGACGGGAGTCAGGTGACGTTCAACTCCGACCGTGGCGGCACTTCACAAATATATGTGATGAATGGTGATGGAAGCGGGGTCCGGAGAATCAGTTATGAACAGGGCCGCTATTCGACACCTGTATGGTCGCCGCGCGGCGATCTCATTGCTTTTACAAAACAATATCAGGGCAACTTCTTTATCGGCGTGATGAGGCCTGACGGCAGTGGAGAGAGAATCTTAACGCAAGGTTACCATGCCGAAGGACCGAGCTGGTCGCCGAACGGACGCGTAGTCGTCTTTTTTCGCGAAACGCCCTCACTTGACGACACAGGCAGAGGCTACAGCACGCATTTATGGTCAGTGGATTTGACAGGCTATAACGAACGTCAATTGATCACGCCCGGCGATGCATCTGATCCGGCATGGTCACCCTTGATCGAGTGAATCATGACGAGTAGACTCCAAAGCGCTCGTGACGGTAACGCAATTGCGAGACTCAATTGACCGGTGGGGTAACCAAATAGTCAATAAGATAGCCAATAGTAACTAATACTATATTTCGACATTCTATCTCTTACGGGGAGTTCAACGCGATGGGCCACACAACACTTAGTCTGAAGTTCGCGAGCCTGGCGGCACTCATGCTGCTAATTTCGGCTTGCGCTTCGTCGACAACGGAAACGACTACGACAGGAACCGGATCGGGGGACGTGGTTCCCGGATCTATGGAGGACCTGGTCGTAAACGTCGGCGATCGGGTGTTGTTTGACTACAACGCATACAATTTGCGAGCAAATTCGCAGGCAATTTTGGAAAAACAGGCCGCTTGGCTGCAAACTTATGCCAGCGTCAATGTGACAATTGAAGGTCATTGCGACGAGCGGGGCACCAGAGAATACAATCTGGCTTTGGGCGCCCGCCGGGCCAATTCCGTCAAGGATTATTTGGTCAGCTTGGGCCTCAACCCGTCGCGGATTACGACCATTTCTTACGGCAAAGAGAGGCCGGCGATCCTCGGTTCCAATGAAGGCGCATGGGCCGAAAATCGGCGTTCTGTCACTGTGGTGACGAGCGGAGCCGCCTCTTAATCCGGCGCATCCAACGCTAGACAAGCCCTTCGGGCTCTTCGGGCGCTTTCTTGTCGGATAAGAAGGCGCCCTTAAGCTATGGGTAACCATGGTAAGGGAATGCTATGGCCATCGGAGGCCGGGGACGCCGCCTCAATTTCGACCAAGTTTGCTATATGCTTGCCTTGGGCAACTTGCGGCGATTTTTAGATGAGTAGGGCAATGAACGATTTTACGCTTTTGATGCGACGATGGGGGCTTGCCATCGTCTTTGTCTTTTTGACAACACAGACGGGGCTGGCTCAGTCCGACCGACAGGTCGAGGCTCTCAACGATAAACTCAATCGGCTGGAGAGAGATTTACAGGACGTCCAGCGCGAACTTTATTCGGGCGGTGGTCGACCGGGCAGTGCAGCTGCGGTCGGTTTCGACGATCCCTCGGCGGCGGCGAGAGCAACGGTGCGTATCAATGAGCTCGATTTGACGATTCGCCAGCTCACCGGTCAGGTTGAAGAATTGAGATATGTCGTCGAGCAAATGTCCCGTCAATTGGAAACCCACATTGGTGATGCCGACTTCCGCTTTCGCGAGTTAGAAAAGGCCACTGGTGTGTCGTCTTCCGGCTTCACGTCACCAAGCTCGACGAGCCAACCTTTGGGTACGACCCAGCCAAGTCAAGCGCCGTCAATCGGGGCTGCGCCAACAATGACAACGCTTCCCCCAGCTGAATCTGTGGTCGTCGGAGAGCAATCATTCGACACCACCGTCAGAACCGCGAATGCGCCGCAGTCATTGGGCAGCCTGCCTGTAGCCAGCTTGCCCGGTACGGCGGCTGAAAAATATGAGGCAGCTAAAGAACGATTGGTGGCCGGCGATTTCGCAGGGGCGGAAGTGGCATTCGCGAGTTTCTTGGACTCTCATGGCGATAATGAGCTTGCGGGCGAGGCTCAATATTGGCTCGGTGAAGCGTTTTATGTCAGAGGCGCTTATCAGGAGGCCGGCCGCGCGTTCGCGGACGGCCTGGCCAAATACCCTAGTAACGTCAAAGGTCCGGACACGCTTTTGAAGTTGGGCATGTCGCTGGCAGCGCTTAGTCAAATGGATGCTGCTTGCACCACGTTCAGCGAACTTGACCGGCGCTATCCTGATGCGTCCAAGACCATCGTTCAGCGCGTAAAAGTCGAGCGAACCAAAGCGGGGTGCTCTTAGGAGTTTGAGCCCCACTGGTCTCAAAAATGAACGTTTATTCTGAGTCCCAAGGACTTACGCCCGGCGCTTTCGACAAGCTGATGGCTAATTTGACTGTCCCGTTTCCCTGGGCGCTGGCCGTTTCGGGTGGATCGGACAGTGTCGCCCTCATGGTGCTGGCGGCCGCGTGGGCCAAGGCAAACGGCCATCCCTTGCCGATCGTTTTGACCGTGGATCACGGACTGCGGCCTGCGTCTGCCGCCGAAGCGCGCCAAGTGGCTGCATGGGCAAAGACGTATGACCTGGATAGCAAAGTCCTGACGTGGAAAGCGGCGAAGCCTCAAAAGAATATCCAATCACTTGCCCGGGAGGCCCGCTATCGTCTGCTCAGCGAGGCCTGCCTTGAGCTTGGTGTAAAATCCCTGTTGACGGCGCATACGCAAGATGACCAGGCGGAGACGTTCATGTTGCGCCTGGCCCGTGGCAGCGGGGTTGATGGCCTTGCGGCGATGAGGCCAGTCGCTGAGCTTCCTCTGTCGGATCCACGTTTCAAGGCACTTGTCTTGGTGCGGCCCTTGTTGAGTGTTGATCGCCTGTCCTTGCAAGCCGCGCTTCGCTCTGCCGACCAATCCTGGCTGACCGATCCTAGCAATGAAGATACGCGATATGCCCGGGTGCGCATGCGCAAGGCACTTGGACTTCTTGCCAACGAAGGCATCGATGCGGCGCGACTGGCAAAAACGGCCAGCCTTATGAACCGAGCTCGGCAGGCATTGGGCGACGGTGCGATGACTCTGTGCAGCCAGGTCGCCCGATTTGATAATGCGGGCTTTGCCTTCTTTGGCGCGGCCGAACTCTTAAACGCACCTCAGGAACTTGGTCTGCGTGCTTTGTCTACCATTCTTCAAAGTGTTGGTGGCGCGATCTACCGCCCTCGAATGGTACGCCTGGAGCGTTTGTACGACATGCTGAAGCTCGATCAGGACGGCAACCCCCAAGCCATGGGACGAGGCGCGACGCTTGGTGGTTGCCGTATCGTCCGTACAAAAGGGATCGGACGGTATCTTGTCGTGCGCGAAATGGCGGGACTGCGGGCCCGTCTTCATCGCGATGAGCGTGGCGCGAGACTTGGATTTGGCGAGCGGCAGTTGTGGGACAACAGGTTTGAAATCGCATTAACCGGTCCACAAGATTCAAACTCATTTGACTGGAATGGAGAAATCCGGCCCCTAGGTCGTGCAGGCCTGGCGCAAGCAGGCGCATTCGAAGAATGCGCCGGATCCATGAAAGAACTTCCAGCGTTAGTTCGGCCAACTTTACCCGCGCTTTGGGTTGGCGATCGCGTTGTGGCCGCACCCCATTTGGGATTGCTGGACCAATCCCAGTTTCCAGCTTCTATGGACGCAACTCTGGCGGTTACGGCGACGTTTATGGGTAGGCCGGACCAGCAGAAAACAGGCTCTGAGGGAGATATGAAGTCTCATTCAGGCGTAGGTAATAGCGTTAGCAAAAGGTAGTAATATCTTGCTCGTTGACTATCTCTCTATAGAATTGTTTTAAACTAAGTTGGCCTAGGCTAGCGGGCGACAAGAAGTCGGGTTAAGCCACCAAGCGGGCCCGGGCGTCGGAAGGGTAGATTAGTAGATGAATCTCAGAAACTTGGCCCTTTGGGCAATTATCGCAATTCTGCTGGTCATGCTGTTCCAGCTCTTCCAAGGGCCTACGCAGCGCACCGTGTCCCGGCAGATTAAGTACAGCGAACTTGTTCAGTCCGTGCAAGAGGGCAATGTCGCAGAAGTCACAATAAGCGGTCAGAAGATCCGTGGCGTTTTCGTCGACGGAAAAGCCTTTGTTGCCAACAAAGAATCGGGTGATCCAGCTCTCAATCAACTGCTGAGCGACAACAACGTTGTCTACGACTACGACCCAACCGATGAAAACGTTCCAACACTCATGAATGTGCTTGTCTCCTGGTTTCCCATGCTGCTTCTGTTTGCCGTATGGATCTTCTTTATGCGCCAGATGCAGTCTGGCGGCGGCAAAGCCATGGGTTTTGGCAAGTCGAAAGCTAAGCTGCTGACCGAGCGCCAGGGCCGGGTCACGTTCGAGGATGTCGCCGGCGTTGACGAGGCCAAAGAAGAACTCCAAGAGATTGTTGAGTTTCTCAAAGACCCAATGAAGTTTCAGCGCCTCGGCGGAAAAATTCCTAAAGGTGCGTTGTTGGTTGGCCCTCCGGGCACCGGCAAGACACTTCTTGCGCGGGCGATTGCGGGCGAGGCCAATGTGCCGTTCTTTACGATTTCCGGTTCCGACTTTGTCGAAATGTTTGTCGGCGTCGGTGCGAGCCGCGTCCGCGACATGTTCGAACAAGCGAAGAAAAACGCACCTTGCATTATCTTTATCGACGAAATTGATGCGGTGGGTCGTCATCGCGGCGCCGGTCTTGGCGGCGGCAACGACGAGCGTGAGCAGACCTTGAACCAGCTCTTGGTTGAAATGGACGGCTTTGAAGCTAATGAAGGCGTCATTTTAATCGCTGCCACAAACCGGCCAGACGTTTTGGATCCGGCCTTGTTGCGCCCGGGTCGGTTTGATCGGCAGGTTGTTGTTCCGAACCCGGACATTATTGGCCGGGAAAAGATCCTCAAAGTTCATATGCGCAAAGTACCGCTGGCGCCGGATGTGGTCGCCCGTACGATCGCGCGAGGCACGCCCGGCTTTTCCGGCGCGGACCTGGCCAATATCGTCAACGAAGCCGCGCTTCTGGCGGCACGTCGGGGCAAGCGGCTTGTCACCATGGCGGAATTCGAAGACTCCAAAGACAAAGTCATGATGGGCGCGGAACGCCGGTCCATGGTGATGAGCGAAGACGAAAAGAAGTTGACGGCCTATCATGAAGGCGGTCATGCGATCGTTACGTTAAATGTGCCGGCTGCGGATCCCATACATAAGGCGACAATTATTCCTCGTGGCCGTGCGCTAGGAATGGTCATGCAATTGCCCGAAAGAGATCAGCTGTCGATGAGCCTTGAACAGATGAAGTCTCAACTCGCAGTTTTGATGGGCGGCCGGGTTGCAGAGGAGTATATTTTTGGCAAAGAGAAAGTTACCTCAGGCGCGTCGTCGGATATCGAGCAGGCCACGAAGTTGGCTCGCGCTATGGTCACTCGTTGGGGGCTCAGCGAAGAGCTTGGACCGATCGCGTATGGCGATAACCAGCAAGAAGTGTTTCTCGGTCACTCTGTAACACAAACTCAGAATGTTTCAGAGGCGACAGCCCAAAAGATAGACGTTGAAATTCGTCGAATTGTTGACGAAGCCCTCGAATGGGCGCGCAAAATTCTCAATGAAAAAATGGGCGATCTCGAAATACTTGCGCAGGGTTTGCTCGAGTATGAAACGTTGTCAGGTGACGAGATCAAAGATCTGCTTGCCGGTAAGCAGCCGGTTCGGGAGCAATTGGATGATTCACCGCCCTCCGATCAGCCCACGGCATCGGTTCCGGTTAGCGGCAAGCCTGCCCGGGGCACTGGTCTTGGTGGCCTTGATCCCGAGCCACAGCCGGGAACTTGACGGCTCAACTTTGGTCATATTGATTGAAGGGCCTCGCGATTGCGGGGCCTTTTCATTTATGGACTTATTGCTCGCAACTTAAATCGTGCATCCATGAGCGACATTGAAGACAAGGTCTATTTGCGCCCAATGGGCATCATTGCGGGCCCCGACAGCCGCAATGCCATCGACGCTGGATTTGGCTTGCCGTTGGCCGGCGGCACGCGCGCCTTTACAATGCTTGAATTGATCCGCCGTGACACTGGCGGTACGAGCCGGCGCATCGTTCGCATAACCGATCGGGCCGCATTGGAGCGACTGATTGGCATTACCCAAGTCGGAGATTTGGTGGAAGCGCGCAATCCGATAGTGGGCATGGATCGCGTTGCTCCCAAACTCATGGGCATACTCAACGTCACGCCCGATTCATTTTCTGACGGTGGCCGATTTAGTTCGGCTGGAGATGCCATCGCGGCCGGGCAAGCCATGTGCGAGGCGGGCGCCCACTTGATCGATGTTGGCGGCGAGTCGACGCGACCGGGAGCTGATCCGGTCTCCGAAGATGAAGAACTTAGCCGTGTCTTGCCGGTGATTGCGGGCCTTGCGGCCGATAGCAAGTGCCCGCTTTCAATCGATAGCCGCAAAGCCAAAGTCCTAAAGGCGGCCCACGAGGCAGGCGCTTCATTGCTTAATGATGTTTCCGCCCTAAGTCATGACCCCGAAAGTTTGAACGTCGCAGCTCAGACAGGGGCACCTGTTGTTCTCATGCATGCCAAAGGCGAGCCTAAGAATATGCAGGTTGATCCGTACTATGATGATGTGCTTTTGGACGTTTACGATTTTCTCGAAGAGCGCGTGAAGGCGTGCGAGGAGGCAGGCATCCCACGCCGTCATATCATTATCGACCCGGGATTCGGCTTTGGCAAAACGTTGGAACACAATCTTGAACTGCTGAATGGCCTGACGCTGTTTCACGGATTGGGCTGCCTGTTGCTCGTCGGTCTTTCACGCAAGCGATTTATTGGCGTGCTGGACCGCGATGCCAGCCCGGAGAACCGCTTGGCGGGCTCGCTGGCCGCGATGGTGTCCGCATTAAGTCAAGGCGTTCAAATATTTCGCGTCCACGATGTCGATGAGGCCCGCCAGGCGCTGAGGGTTTTTGAGGCAATCGCTGAAAATCAGCTATAGTTTAGTCCGAAAATTGCTTAACGATGTTGTCGTAGTGTCGGGGTGTGCCATATTAGCTCGGCAGATATCCGATAATCCAAAAATCGTTTTAGGCAGTTAGAGTTGAGTTATGAATAAGCGACTTTTCGGCACCGATGGAATTCGAGGAACCGCTAACGCTGGCTCTATGACGGCCGAAACGGCTTTGAGAGTGGGCATGGCAGCGGGGCGCGTGTTTACGCGAGGCGACCATCGTCATCGCGTGGTGATCGGGAAGGACACAAGGCTTTCCGGCTACATGATCGAGCCCGCCCTCGTGGCCGGTTTTACGGCGGTTGGCATGGACGTCTTTCAGTTCGGGCCTTTGCCGACGCCGGCGGTCGCCATGTTGACGCGCTCCCTTCGCGCCGATTTGGGCGTCATGATTTCGGCTTCCCACAACGCGTACCATGATAACGGCATTAAGCTTTTTGGTCCGGATGGCTTCAAGCTTTCGGACAAGGTTGAAATGCAAATCGAAGGGCTCATGGTCAATGGACTTGATGAAGGTCTGGCCAAACCCGCCGATCTTGGCCGCGCCAAACGCATTGAAGATGCGCAAGCCCGCTACATTGAATTCGTCAAAGGAACGTTCCCGAAAAAACTAAGACTCGAAGGTCTAAAAGTTGTGGTCGACTGTGCTAACGGTGCGGCCTACAAAGTTGCGCCCGCGGCGCTATGGGAATTGGGTGCCGACGTCATTCCGATCGGCGTCGAGCCGAACGGTTTCAATATCAATAAAGAATGTGGTTCGACCTCACCTCTGCACATGTGCGAGGCGGTCAAGCGCGAGGGCGCTGATATTGGGATTGCCCTTGATGGGGATGCGGACCGCGTCATCATTGCCGATCAGCAAGGCCAAATTGTCGATGGCGATCAGGTCATGTCACTTGTGGCGGTCTCGTGGTCGAAGGGCGAACGTCTTTCGGCCGGCGGCGTCGTCGGCACGGTCATGTCCAATCTTGGTATGGAAAATCACCTCAAAAAGATCGGACTCCACCTGGCGCGAACGCAAGTTGGCGACCGCTATGTCGTCGAGCATATGAGGAAACATGGCTACAATTTGGGCGGGGAGCAGTCGGGCCACATCATTTTGAGCGATTTTTCAACGACCGGTGACGGCCTTATTGCGGCCTTGCAAGTGCTTGCGGTAATTCAGGAAAGTGGGTCTCCGGTGAGCGAGGCGTGCCGGGTGTTTGAACCCTGCCCGCAAGTCCTCAAGAATGTGAGCTATACAAACGGCTCGCCTCTCCAAGATGCCCGCGTGAAGAAAGCGATTTCGGCCGGCGAATTACGCCTTGGCGAGGCCGGTCGGCTTGTGATTCGCGAGTCGGGCACCGAGCCCCTCATTCGCGTCATGGCACAGGGCGACGATGAGCATGCCATTGACGAAGTCGTTGATGAGATCGTGGGCGTTCTTGAAGACGTTGTGATTTAGCCGACTGGCAATTGCTGCCCGGGTCTCGGTTGGGGCTTATTCTGAATTTCTCAAATTGGTTACCTAATTGGGCGGCTGCATGTTATGAACCGACGTGTCGAAAATCGCACGCAGGCGGGCGGTGACATATTGTGCAAGAGTTTCACTGGGCGTGGCGATAGAAAGTAAGACGTTATTTCCATGAAAGGGCGTGTACTGACGATCGGCGGGTCCGACTCAAGTGGAGGCGCCGGCATTCAAGCCGACATCAAGACCATCAGCGCATTCGGGGCCTATGCGGCGACGGCTTTGACGGCAGTCACAGCGCAGAGCACGACAGGCGTTGACGGGGTCCATCACGTGCCGGCTACTTTTGTCGTAGCTCAAATTCGCGCCGTTGTTGATGATATTGGTGTTGACGCCGTAAAGACGGGGATGCTGGGCAGAGCCGATATCGTCGAGGCCGTCGCAGTCGAGATAAGTTCCCTGCCTGATTCTGTGCCAATCGTCGTCGACCCGGTCATGGTCTCGACCAGTGGCGCAAAACTCTTGAACGAAAACGCTCTCCGCGCGTTTAAAAAGGACGTCCTACCAAGCGCTTATGTTTTGACGCCGAATGTGCCAGAAGCCGAAACGTTGACCGGCCGAAGCATCGGATCTTTGCGCGATATGGAACTTGCGGCTGAGCAACTATTGAGCTTGGGCGCGGCAGCGGTTTTGCTTAAGGGCGGCCATTTGCCTGGTGACGATGTGCGCGACGTTTTGGCGACGACGCGAGGCATTGAGGTGTTTTCAAATCCACGGCTTGAGTCGCAGCAGACCCACGGGACCGGCTGCACATTGGCATCCGCACTCGCCGCTTGCCTGTCGCAAGGCAAGCCGCTCGAAGACGCCGTCGCAGCGGCGCGAGAATTTGTGCACGAGGCTATCAAACTTGCGCCTGGCTTCGGCAAGGGGCACGGCCCACTCAATCATCTTCATCGCGCAAAAGCCTGAGTCCCAGCTGCACTCTGCGAGATTGCCGGTCCAAAGGTCGCACCGGCCAAACTTTACGTTGACTATGACGGGCCCCGCCCCTATATCCCCCGTGGGCCACATCCCCCCAACGGGATGCGCCTATTCTGGAAGGAATAGAACGATGACAATTCTGGTTAAACCGGCAATGAAGCCGGCTCGTCCTTACTTTTCCTCCGGGCCTTGCGCAAAGCGGCCGGGATGGTCTCTCCAAAACTTGAACGATGCAGCAATTGGCCGATCTCACCGGTCAAAAATCGGTAAAGCCAAGCTTGCCGCTGCCATCGAGCGCACGCGGGATCTGCTGGGCATTCCGGTCGATCATCGCATCGGGATCGTGCCTGCTTCCGATACGGGCGCCGTCGAAATGGCGCTGTGGTCGCTTCTCGGGGCGCGGGGCATCGATGTTCTCACCTGGGAAAGTTTTGGTCAGGGTTGGGTCACCGATATCACCAAGCAGCTGAAGCTTGATGATGTCCGTGTACTGAAGGCTGACTATGGACAAATACCCAATTTAAATGATGTGGATCCAGCGCGGGACGTGGTGTTCACCTGGAACGGCACGACTTCCGGCGTGCGCGTACCAGATGGCAAGTGGATCCGGGACGATCGCGAGGGCCTGACCATTTGCGATGCCACCTCGGCAGTCTTTGCCCAAGACTTGCCTTGGGGAAAGCTCGATGTCGTGACTTATTCTTGGCAAAAAGTCATGGGCGGCGAGGCCGCGCACGGCATGTTGGTTTTGAGTCCGCGTGCTATTGAGCGCCTCGAATCGTATACGCCGCCGTGGCCGCTTCCGAAAATCTTCCGCTTGACTAAGGGCGGTAAGCTGATCGACGGCATTTTCACGGGCGCGACCATCAACACGCCGTCCATGCTGTGCGTCGAGGATTATCTTGATGCGCTGTCTTGGGCGGAAGAGATAGGGGGCGCGCAAGCGCTCATGGGACGCGCGGATACCAATCTCGCCATTATTGCCGATTGGATCGCCAAAACACCGTGGGTCGAATTTCTCGCTGAGACGGAAGCAACGCGGTCTAATACATCCGTGTGCCTTAAGGTTGTCGATCCACGGATCACGTCTCTGTCGGGTGATGACCAAGCAGCGTTTGCCAAGAAGCTTTCGTCTAAGCTCGAGGCGGAAGATGTGGCTTACGACATTGGCGGTTACAGAGATGCGCCGCCGGGCCTACGGATTTGGGCCGGCGCCACGATTGACGCAGCTGACTTGGAAGCCTTGTTGCCTTGGCTCGATTGGGCCTTTGCGGTCAGTTCGGCCGAACTTGCTGAGGCAGCATAAGTAGGCCTTTCATCAGCAAACTGATCAATAACGCTCGTCTTGCGGGCAACTGACGAATTTCGGGACAAATACCAATGCCTAAAGTTTTGATATCTGACAAATTGAGCACAGCTGCCGTTGACATATTCAAGGACCGCGGCGTCGATGTCGATTTTAAGGTTGGCCTTGCCAAAGAGGAACTGATCGAAATCATCGATCAATATGACGGCCTGGCCATTCGATCGGCCACGAAAGTGACAAGCGATGTTTTAGACGCCGCTTCAAATCTAAAGGTGATCGGCCGCGCGGGCATCGGCGTCGACAATATCGATGTTCCCGCAGCCACCGCAAAAGGCATCGTGGTGATGAACACCCCGTTCGGGAATTCTATCACAACGGCAGAGCACGCGATTGCGATGATGTTGGCGCTTGCCAGGGAAATCCCGACTGCCAACACGTCAACGCAGGACGGCAAATGGGAAAAGTCTCGCTTTATGGGAGTTGAGGTGACCAGCAAGACGCTGGGCATTATTGGCTGCGGCAATATCGGCGGCATTGTCGCCGACCGCGCCAAGGGATTGCACATGCGTGTTATCGCTTATGATCCTTTTTTGTCGGCGGAGCGGGCCGAGCAATTGGGCGTAGAGAAGGTTGAACTAGAAGAACTTTTGCCGCGGGCGGATTTTATTTCTCTCCATACGCCGCTCACCGATCAAACACGCAATATTTTGAGCGCTGATGCGATCAACAGGACCAAGCCAGGTGTGCGCATTATCAATTGCGCTCGGGGCGGGCTCATCGACGAAGCCGCGCTAAAAGTTGCCTTGGAAAGCGGTCATGTCGCCGGTGCGGCGCTCGACGTCTTCGAAGAGGAGCCGGCCAAGAACAATGTTCTTTTCGGCACAGAGAATCTTATCGCAACACCCCATCTGGGAGCGGCAACTCAAGAAGCGCAGGAAAATGTCGCCCTTCAAGTTGCCGAGCAGATGGCCGATTTTCTCCTGACGGGTGCGGTAACAAACGCGCTTAACATGCCGTCTTTGTCGGCGGACGAGGCCCAGCATCTCAAACCCTTCGTACAGTTGGCCGAGCAATTGGGATTGTTCGCTGGTCAGCTCACAGAATCTGGGATCACCGGTGCGGAAATCGAATATGAGGGCGCGGTCGCCGAGCGCAACACCAAGCCACTCACAGCGGCGGCGCTGGCGGGCGTTTTGAAACCGCTCGTCTCGGAAGTCAATATGGTCAACGCGCCGGTAGTTGCCAAAGAGCGCGGCATCCATGTCAGTGAAACCACGCGTGATGCGCAAGGCGTGTACGAAAGTTACATTCGATTGACGCTGACGACTGAGCGCCAAACCCGCGGCGTTGCGGGAACGGTGTTCTCAGATGGCCAGCCGCGAATCATACAAGTCAAAGGCATCAATATGGAGGCATCCCTTTCGCCCCACATGCTCTACGTGACCAACGAAGACAAGCCGGGATTTATTGGCGCCTTAGGAACGGTCCTCGGCGATGCGGGCCTGAACATAGCGACGTTCAACCTGGGCCGGGCCGAAGAAGGCAGTGACGCCATTGCACTCGTCGCCGTGGATCAGACCGCGAACGGAGAGGTTCTTGAAAGGGTGCGCGCGTTGCCTCACGTGGTACAAGCCAAGGCGTTGTCGTTCTAACCAAGCGAACTCAATGTGGAGGCCTTGAAGTATGGCCAATGTCGTAGTGGTCGGCGCCCAGTGGGGTGACGAAGGCAAAGGCAAGATTGTCGACTGGTTGTCGGAGCGCGCCGACGTGGTCGTGCGCTTCCAAGGCGGCCACAATGCCGGCCACACGCTTGTGATTGACGGCACGGTCTTCAAGCTCAGCCTGCTGCCGTCGGGCATTGTTCGCCCAGGCAAGACGTCCGTCATCGGCAATGGCGTCGTCGTCGATCCCTGGGCCCTGGTTAAGGAAATCGACAAATTAAAAAGTCAGGGCGTTGCGGTGACCCCCGACAATCTTCTGATTGCGGAAAACGCAGCGCTCATTCTGCCTATTCATCAGCAGCTCGATGAACTGCGGGAAGGGAGCAAAGTCTCGACCCGCATCGGCACGACCAAACGTGGCATAGGCCCTGCGTACGAAGACAAAGTGGCGCGGCGGGCGATCAAAGTGATTGACTTGGCCGACGAAGAGACGTTGCGCACGCGGATCGGCGGGCTGCTGGAGCATCACAATGTTTTGCGCCGGGGCTACGAAGAAAAAGACGCCGACGCGGACCAATTGCTCGCGCTGCTTCAAGAAATTGCGCCAAGGATTTTGCCGTTTGCAGCACCGGTTTGGCGCCGCCTCTATGATATGCGCCGGGCCGGAAAGCGCATCCTATTTGAAGGTGCGCAAGGCACGCTCCTGGATGTGGATCACGGTACTTATCCGTTTGTCACCTCGTCCAATACCGTCGCCGGACAGGCGGCCGCGGGCAGCGGCGTTGGGCCTTCGGCTCTGAACTATGTTCTGGGTATCACGAAAGCCTATACGACTCGCGTTGGTGAAGGGCCGTTCCCGACCGAACAGGAAAACGAGATCGGCAAGCGGCTGGGCGAACGCGGCAAAGAGTTCGGCACAGTGACAGGCCGCACGCGCCGCTGCGGCTGGTTCGACGCAGTACTTGTGCGCCAGTCTATTATCACTGGCGGTATCGACGGCATCGCGCTCACTAAACTCGACGTGCTTGATGGAATGGACGAACTCAAAGTCGCCACGGGCTACAAGCTCGACGGTGAAACGATCGACTACTTACCCGTCGGCATGGGCGCGCAAGCGCGTGTCGAGCCGATTTACGAAAGTTTGGAAGGCTGGTCCGAATCGACACAAGGCGCCCGCTCGTGGGCCGAGTTGCCGGCAACGGCGGTCAAATATGTCCGCCGGGTGGAAGAATTGATCGGAGCTCCGGTCGCACTTCTTTCGACCTCACCAGAGCGCGACGACACGATCCTGATGCGTGATCCGTTTGCGGATTGAGGCTCGATAACTACGCGCCAGCTGGGACGCTCTGCTCGCGTGCAGCGGAGCGGACAGCCTTTTGAACCTTCTCGAAGGCGCGCACTTCAATCTGACGCACGCGCTCGCGGCTCACTTTATACTTTTGACTGAGCTGTTCGAGAGTCTGCGGCTCTTCGGTCAGACGCCGTTCGACCAAAATGTCGCGCTCGCGCTCATTGAGCTTTTCCAAAGCGCCGTCGAGTAAGGCGCTGCGCTGGCTCACCTCTTGTTTCTTTGCGAGCTCGGTCTCTTGGTCCACGCTGTCGTCGACCAACCAGTCTTGCCATTCGCCTTCAGCATCGGCGCGCAGCGGGGCGTTTAGCGAATGATCGGGGCCCGATAGGCGCCGGTTCATATTTATCACTTCTTGTTCCGATACGCCGAGTTTGGTCGATATGGTTTCCAAATGCTTTGGCTTCAAATCGCCGTCTTCGATGGCGTCGATTTGGCCCTTGATTTTGCGCAGATTGAAAAACAGCTTTTTCTGAGCGGCGGTCGTGCCCATTTTGACCAGGCTCCAAGACCTGAGTACATATTCCTGAATTGAGGCGCGGATCCACCACATGGCATAAGTCGACAAGCGAAATCCCTTTTCCGGCTCAAAACGCTTGACCGCCTGCATCAGACCGACATTGCCCTCGGAAATTACTTCGCCAATGGGCAAGCCATAGCCACGATAGCCCATGGCGATTTTTGCGACGAGGCGCAGGTGGCTTGTCACCAACTTATGGGCTGCTTCCGAATCTTCATGCTCTTTCCAACGCTTGGCGAGCATGTATTCCTCTTGCTTTTCCAGCATGGGAAACTTCCTGATCTCCGTCAGGTAGTGCGACAGACTACCTTCAGGGGTCAGGGTGGGTACTGTGATGTTGGCCTGGGCCATCGAGGTTCATCCCCTCAGTTGATATTCGGGCAGGGACAATCGTCCCCTGCTTACTTGGTATCTATGTAAACCCTAAACGTGGCGATTTTAAGAGCTTTCACAATTATTTTATAATTGTTCCAACTTAGCGGCTAATACCTTCATATCACTTGGTAAATCGGCTTCAAACCGCAGTTTCTCGGCGGTTCTAGGGTGCAAAAAGCCAAGGATTCGAGCGTGGAGGGCCTGACGCTGAAAGCCAGAAATGGTGCGCTGCACCTCTGCGGATGCCCCGCCGTTCGTCGTCTTGAGCTGGCGCCGGCGGCCGTAAAGGGGATCGCCGATGACCGGCACGCCAATATGCGTCAAATGAACCCGGATTTGATGGGTCCGGCCGGTTTCGAGCCGGCATTCGACAAGGCTGGCGGGCGCTTCCTCCGGCCGGCCGTAGCGGTGCAGGACCCTATAGTGCGTCACCGCTTGCCTGCCGCGCGCGTCCTCTCGATTTTTCGGTACTACTACTTTTTTTCGGTCCGCCCCGCCCCGTGCAAGGGGCACGTTTATGGTCCCGACGAGGGGTCGTGGCGCCCCCCATACCAAGGCGTGATACGCCCGCTCAATTGTATGTGCACTGAATTGTTCCCGTAAACTCGCGTGAGCGTGATCGTTTTTGGCGACAATGATCAAGCCGCTGGTGTCTTTGTCGAGCCGATGAACGATGCCGGGCCTCCACACGCCGCCGACACCGGACAGACTATCGCCGCAGTGATAAAGGATGGCGTTAACTAACGTCTTCGTCCAATGACCAGCAGCGGGATGGACCACCATGCCTGCTGGCTTATTCACGACAATGACATCATCGTCTTCAAACAAAATATCGAGTGGAATATCACGCGCAACAGGTTCGGCCGGGGTCGGCGGCGGCATGTGAACGACATAGTTTTCAGCCGGTTTGACCTTGTGAGAGGGGTCATCTATGGTCCCGCCGTCGCGCGTCACGTGACCTTCTTTTATGAGCGTTTTGAGTCGCGACCGACTGTGTCCGTCCATACGCTCGGAGAGCATTTGGTCTAGACGAAGACCTGCATCGTCATCGCTAACTGCGACACTTATGTCTTCCGACCTGGTCTGAGACTTATCCATGTCCGACAACGTGCCGCTCCCTTCCGCAAATCAAGTGCCAAGCCACAATGGCCTTAAAGCCTTGGTGATCGGATTGGGTATTCTCATTATCGTTGGGTTAACGGTTTTAATCGGAACTATATTTTGGCGCGTGTCCAATAGTGCTGCGATACGAAACACGACTGCTGAATTTGTTATCACTCTGCCAGAAGCCGCTGTGATTCAAGAAAGCGACATCGACGGCGAAAATCTGGTGCTGCGCTTATCGTTTCCAAATGATCCGTCGCGCGAAGAAATTCTCGTCGTTAATCATACCACCGGTCATATCAAGTCTCGTATAGACGTGACCCGAAAGCCATAAAGGCGCGTCGCAAAGCCGGTTTCCGATTTCAGAGCTTTGTCGGGTTTGGCGCGTCGCCATAGACATCCTTCGGGTCGAATGTCTTTTCCGTTTCTTCATATGTCAGCTTAATGGGCGACCGCGGAGACTTGCCAGTTGGAACGGAACGGTAAAAGCACGACCGGTAGCCGACGTGACATGATGCGCCGCTTCCGGCGACATCGACACGCAGCCAAACGGCGTCCTGGTCGTCGTCGATGCGCATTTCGACAACGTGCTGAACCAGCCCGCTTGTCGCGCCTTTGTGCCACAGACTTTTCCGGCTGCGGCTCCAGTAGTGCGCCTCGCCGGTTTCTATTGTCTTTTGCAAGGCTTCCGGGTTCATGAAGCCGTGCATCAAGAGCTCACCAGATTTGGCGTCGGTCGTAACGACCGGGATGAGGCCGTCGGCATCGAACTTCGGTGCGAGCACATCGCCTTCTTCGACTTGCTCAACGCTCGTGCGCGCGGCAAAGACTTTTGTACTGTCGTTCGTCATCTCTTGATGCGGCCTTTAGCGGTCGCTCTTCACCATAGCCAGGAAGCGTTGTTCCATCCGCGGATCGGTTTGAAACACACCGGTAAAGTGCGATGTAATCGTAAACACGTTCGGCTTGTGAACGCCGCGCGTGGTCATGCACTGGTGCTCCGCATCGATCAAAACCGCAACGCCCTGCGGCTCTAAGATGCGTTGAATGGTGTCTCCAATCTGTGCCGTCATCGTTTCTTGGGTTTGAAGGCGCTTTGAGAAAATCTCAATGACGCGGGCGAGTTTGCTGATGCCCACGACACGCTTTGTTGGAACGTAGGCGACGTGCGCCTTACCGATAATCGGAACCATGTGATGTTCGCAATGCGACTCGAGATCGATGTCGCGCAGCATCACCATGTCCTGATAGCCCTCGACTTCATCAAAAGTCCGGCTCAAGACATCTTCCGGGTTTTCGTTATAGCCGGAAAAGAATTCTTTGTAGGAGCGTATGACCCGGTCGGGGGTTTCTAGCAGGCCTTCGCGCGTCGGGTCATCGCCTGCCCAACGAATGAGGGTGCGAACGGCGTCCATGGCCTCCTCTTGAGACGGGCGCAGGTCCTTTAACCCGTCGTCATTGGGAGCGTCGACCGGTTCGACGAGCTTAGGTTTAACCGCAGCGTCCATAGGATTTCTCATATTTGATACGACGTTAGCCGGGCAATGCCCGCTCACAGCCTACTATATAGTGCGATTTTGTGCCGATTTAACCGTCGCGGCATTTTCGCCAAAGAGCGCTCTTATAGTGACGTGGCGATGGGGGGTCAAATCACGCGCTTAATAGTTCATGGTTCGTTCTGTCTTGGCCTTGGATTCCAGTCAATCTTTCCGCAGTTGCGCTCGGGCGTGGCATTCGGTATGGCGGGGCGAGAGTGAACGACAAGCAATCCAACGGCGCGCCGATCCATGGCCTTGAATATCTACAACACGCTGACCCGGACAAAAGAAGAGTTCCGACCCGGGGACCCGAACAGGGTAACCATGTATGTCTGCGGGCTGACCGTGTACAACCATCCGCATATTGGTAACGCCCGGCCGTTCGTCGTTTTTGACGTCCTCTATCGACATCTAAAGGCGACATATGACACCGTCGTTTACGCGCGCAACATCACGGATATCGACGATAAGATCAACAAGGCGGCCTTCGACACTGGCGTTCCGATTACGGACATTACGGACAAGTACACAGCCATCTTTCATGAAGAGATGGATGCCTTAGGTGTTTTGAAACCCGAACTCGAACCGAGAGCCACAGAACATATCCCGGTCATGCTCGGCATGATGAGGCGTCTCGTTGAACTGGGACACGCTTATGAGGCTGAAGGTCACGTGCTGTTCAGCGTGGACTCGTTTGCGGATTACGGCGCCTTGTCGAAGCGCAACCGCGACGACATGATCGCCGGAGCCCGGGTTGAGGTGGCACCGTTCAAACGAGACCCGTCAGACTTTGTTTTGTGGAAGCCGTCGGACGATACGCAGCCCGGTTGGGATAGTCCATGGGGCCGCGGACGACCCGGTTGGCATCTCGAATGCTCATGCATGATCGAGGCGCATTTGGGCACAACCATAGACATACACGGCGGCGGCAATGATTTGATTTTCCCGCACCATGAAAACGAAATCGCCCAAAGCACGTGCGCCCATGATGGCATGCCGTTCGTGCGCTATTGGATGCATAACGGTTTCGTCAACATGAACAAGGAAAAGATGTCGAAGTCTTTGGGTAACGTTTTATTAGTTCAAGATCTGCTCAAGCAGGCACCTGGGGAAGCCATAAGGTTAGCGCTGATTGCGGCTCAATATCGCCAGCCTCTGGATTGGTCAAACGAAGCTTTAGCCCAAGCTCAGCGTACACTTGATGGCTTATATGGCACGCTCAGACGACTCTCTGGGATTGACGCCGCTGAGGCCGAACCGCCCATAGCGTTTGTGCAAGCGTTAGACGATGATCTCAACACGCCCAAGGCCATTGCGGAATTAGCCGCGTTGTCGCGCGACGCCAATTCAGCGTCCGATCCCAAGAAGCTTGCCGAACTCAAAGGACAACTCATAGCATCCGGCTATGTGTTGGGGTTGTTGCAGCAAGATCCGGAAGAGTGGTTTCAGGGGGCTCTTGGGCAAGATATCGACGAAGCGGAAATCGAGCGGCTGATTGAAGAACGGGCAGCGGCCCGCGCCAACAAGGACTTTGCCCGCGCGGATGCCGTTCGCGCCCAGTTGTCTGATATGGGTGTGACCATTGAGGATTCGGCCGCCGGAACTACATGGCGTGTGTCGGACTAGGAAGGCCAGGGCAGAAGTCCTATTTTAGATGTCATGATCAACGACCTCTACAACACGCGAATTTTGAAGTTTGCCGGAAACATTCCGCGCACCGAGCGCTTGGCCGACTCCGATGCAACCGTGACGGTGGTTAGCCGGCTGTGCGGCAGTAAAGTGACCGTTGACCTCAAGCTTGAGGACAATGTGGTCACGGACTTTGCCCACGACGTTAAAGCTTGCGCGCTTGGCCAAAGTTCCTCATCTATCATGGCGCGTCAAGTCGTCGGATCTACGGCCGATGAACTTCGCGCCTTGCGCGAGACCATGCTTAAAATGCTCAAAGAAAATGGGCCGCCTCCGGGTGGCAAGTGGACTGATCTCGAAATTCTAACGCCGGTGCGCGAGTATAAGGGGCGTCACGCCTCGGTCATGTTGACCTTTGATGCGGTGGTCAAGGCCATCGATGAAATTCAAGCGGCGCGCGCGGGTCAGCGGAAACCAAAAACCACTGAAGGGGCTGGGGCCTGAGCTTTGGGTCCTCAATTGTCCGGCCCGGCCGATTAGGCTAAACAAGTCGCCATGCGAAAATTCGATCCCATAGGCTCTCTCTTGCGCGCACTCTTGATGGCGTATCGCTGGACGATTTCCCCGCTCCTGGGCCGGGTCTGTCGTCACAAACCAAGCTGCTCGCACTATGCGACAGAGGCCATTTCGCGTCACGGATCCTGGCGGGGTTTCTGGCTGGCGCTGTCACGCATTTCCCGCTGCCATCCCTGGGGCAGCCACGGTTACGATCCCGTGCCGCGCCAGCTGTCTCGAGAGTACGGAATTTTAAGCGCCTGGAAATATGGTCGTTGGTCGTCCAAAGCCATCATGGATCAGGATAATTCTGATTTTGAGCACTCACTGTCCGGGTCCATCAAGAAAGCCGAATGATGATCAACGTCAAACTTCCCGATGGATCGGAAAAACAGCTGGACAAGCCCATCAGTGGTGCCGCGTTCGCCGAGAGCATAAGCAAGTCCTTGGCAAAGAAAGCGGTTGCCATAAAGATCGACGGTATCCTGAAAGATCTATCGACACTTATCGATAGCCATGCGGCAGTTGAAATCATCACGCGCGACACGCCGGAAGGTCTGGAATTGCTGCGCCATGACGCAGCACACGTCATGGCGGAAGCCGTTCAGGAATTGTTTCCGGGCACGCAAGTCACCATCGGCCCGGTGATCGAAAACGGCTTCTTTTACGACTTTGCGCGCAACGAGCCGTTTCATGAATCCGATCTTGAAAAAATCGAAGCACAAATGCGCAAGATTGTCGATCGCAATGAGCCGATCATTCGTGAAGTTTGGGATCGCGATCAGGCGGTCGACTATTTCAAAGGTATTGGCGAGCCGTACAAAGCCGAAATCATTCAAGATCTTCCTGCCGACGAAGAAGTTTCTGTCTATCGCCAAGGGGAATGGCTCGACTTTTGTCGCGGACCGCATCTGCCGTCGACCGGAAAACTTGGCAAAGCGTTTAAGCTTACCAAGTTGGCAGGCGCCTATTGGCGGGGCGATTCAAACAACGCTCAACTCCAGCGCATCTATGGAACGGCTTGGGCCAACGACAAGGATCTGAAGGCCTATCTCACCATGCTCGAAGAGGCCGAGCGCCGGGATCATCGCCGCCTCGGGCGCGAGATGGATCTTTTCCATTTGCAGGAAGAAGCCCAAGGCTCGGTCTTTTGGCATCCCAAGGGCTACACGACTTGGCTGGCGCTTGAGAATTATATCCGCCGGAGGTTGCAGCATTCTGGCTACGTCGAAGTCAAAACACCTCAGTTGCTCGACTCTGTGTTCTGGGAAAAGTCGGGACATTGGTCGAAGTTTCGCGAAAACATGTTCGTTGTGCCTGATGAAGTTCCGAGCACGGAGGAGGACGCGCCGATCGTCTCGGGAACGTCAAAGCTCATGGCCATAAAGCCCATGAATTGCCCGGCCCATGTGCAGATTTTTAAGCAAGGCACCAAATCGTACCGTGATCTGCCATTGCGCATGGCCGAATTCGGTTGTTGCCATCGCAATGAGCCGTCGGGCGCGCTCCACGGGTTGATGCGCGTGCGCTCCATGGTTCAGGACGATGCGCACATCTTCTGCCAAGAAGATCAAATCACCGAAGAGACGGCAAACTTCATTACTTTGCTTCAAAGCGTTTACACCGACCTCGGCTTCGACGAGATAATCGTGAAATTTGCCGACCGGCCGGAAACCCGGGTGGGCGAAGACGAAGTTTGGGATCGCGCCGAAGGCGCTTTGCGCCAAGCGGTCGAGTCCGTCGGACTTGAATACCAACTTAATCCCGGCGAAGGGGCTTTCTACGGGCCGAAGCTCGAGTTTGTTTTGAAAGATGCGATCGGGCGCGATTGGCAATGCGGTACCTTGCAAGTGGATTTTGTTTTGCCCGAGCGGCTCGATGCCAGCTATGTGGGCGAAGACGGCGAGCGCCATCGCCCGGTTATGTTGCACCGGGCTATTCTTGGATCGCTCGAACGCTTCATGGGCATCCTCATCGAAAATTATGCAGGCAAGTTTCCTTTGTGGCTTGCCCCGGTTCAGGTTGTCGTTGCGACCATTACCTCGCAGGCAGATGGCTACGCGGAAGAAGTCGCGGAAGTATTGAAAGAAGCGGGCTTGCGCGTTGAGATCGATACCCGCAATGAAAAAATCAATTACAAAGTGCGCGAGCACAGCGTTGCCAAAGTCCCCGTGATGTTGGTGGTCGGACAGCGCGAAGCTGACGAAAAAACCGTTTCTATGCGCCGTTTAGGCAGCAAAGAGCAAAGCTCGTCGAGCCTGGCTGACGCCGCCATGGCGTTGTCGCAGGAATCACAGCCGCCGGATCTTCGTCCCGAAGGGTAAGACATGTGCATTGTAGTCACCGGCGGAGCGGGGTTCATTGGATCGGCGGTCGTGCGCCACTACCTGACGACGACAGATCATACCATTATCAATGTCGATAAGCTGACCTATGCGGCCAATCTGAATTCGTTGCCTCAGGCGCCAGGCAATCCCAATTATCACTTTGAAAAAGTCGATATTTGCGATCGCACAGAAATCGAGCGCGTGTTTCGCGATCATGCACCCGATTGCGTGATGCATCTGGCGGCCGAATCTCACGTCGATCGGTCTATTGACGGACCCGACGAATTCATCAAAACGAATGTGGTCGGCACACAGCTTCTGCTTGACGTTGCCGTAGAATACTGGCGCCAACTTGGGGGTGTTAAGAGATCGGGCTTCCGCTTTCATCACGTGTCGACGGATGAAGTTTTCGGCTCATTGGGCGCGGATGGTGTCTTCACGGAAACGACTCCCTATGATCCGAGTTCGCCGTATGCGGCGAGCAAAGCAGCCTCTGACCATCTCGTGCGCGCCTGGGGCCATACCTACGGATTGCCTGTCGTATTGAGCAACACATCCAATAATTACGGGCCTTACCAGTTTCCCGAAAAGCTCATACCCCTGATGATCTTAAAGGCGGCTGCCGGCGAGCCGCTTCCGGTTTACGGGACGGGAACTAATGTTCGTGATTGGCTTTACGTCGAAGATCATGCCCGCGGATTGCAGAAAGTGCTGGAGCTTGGCGTTATCGGGCAGAGCTACAATATCGGCGGTCACAACGAACGGGCAAACTTGGAAATCGTCGAAACGATCTGCGACATTGTCGACGAACTCGTACCGCGGGAGGGATCGCGCCGTGACCTGGTGACGCTTGTGAAGGATCGGCCCGGCCATGACTTTCGCTATGCCATCGACGCCTCAAAGGTCGAACGGGATTTGAACTGGGTACCGCAGGAGACGTTTGAATCGGGCCTACGCAAAACAGTGGAGTGGTACTTGAACAATCGAGATTGGGCGGACGATGCCCAAGCCAGCTATTCCGGCCAGCGCTTAGGCATTCCGGCTTAGACTTGGCCGCATAGTCAATTTACCCGCGGCGCTGGGCGCTCAGGGCGGGAACAAAACGGGTGGCAGATGAAGGGGATTATTCTCGCGGGCGGATCGGGTACGAGGCTTTACCCCGTTACCCAGGCGGTGAGTAAGCAGCTATTGCCCGTTTACGACAAGCCGATGATTTACTATCCGCTGAGTACGCTCATGCTCGCAGGCATTCGCGAGATTCTCATTATTACGACTCCCCATGAGCAGCACTTGTTCAAAGGGCTCTTGGCAGACGGTTCGCAATGGAGCGTATCGATTTCCTATGCCGAGCAACCCTCACCCGACGGTCTGGCACAGGCCTTTATTATTGGCCGGGAGTTTATCGGCAATAGCGCGTGCGCCCTCATACTGGGCGATAATATTTTCTATGGTCACGGGTTCACTGAATATTTGCAGCGGGCTGCATCTCAACCCGACGGCGCAACGGTTTTCGCTTATCCCGTCAGCGATCCTCATCACTTTGGCGTCCTGACATTCGACGATCACGACCGGCCAGCGTCCATCGAAGAAAAACCCCAGTCGCCGACTTCTAATTGGGCAGTTACGGGGCTCTACTTCTACGACAACGAAGTTGTAGACATTGCGGCAAACGTTCGCCCGTCAGGCCGGAACGAACTTGAGATCACGTCCGTAAACGAGGCCTATCTTAAAAAAGGAAAACTGAGAGCCGAGAAGCTTGGCCGAGGCTTTTGCTGGTTTGATACCGGTACCCACGAATCGCTTCTGGAAGCCGCAGAGTTTGTCAAAACGATTGAGCGGCGGCAAAGTCTTCGAATTGCTTGTGTGGAGGAGATTGCCTTTCATATGGGCTGGATCAACGAAACAGACCTACGAAAGCTGGCGGAACCTTTGCGAAATAGCGGTTATGGTGACTATCTAACGCAACTTGCAGATTCGCGGACAGGCTCTTGAAGAGCATCACACATGAAATTTCCACGCAGCCACGGACTGCGATGAGCGTCACAGCTTCCCGGCCGGTGCTCGTGTTGGGTGCAATTTTTGCCGCATTGCCGTTTGTCATTCTCTTCGCACCGAATTACTTGGAGTTTTTCTTGGTCGGCGGCCTATTGGCGACGCCGCGTTTAGAGGTGTGGCGCAATAGCTATAGAATTCTGGAATTCAGCCCGATCACACGCGCGGTCGTACTGTTGTTGATTTGGGCGTTAGCCACAACATTGTGGGCAAGCGTTTCGAGGACTGATCGGCTTGTCGAACTTGCTGCGTTGTCGGCGCTTGGACTTCATTTGCTTTTTGCGATTGGCAATCTAAGCGAAAAAGAAAGGCGTGTAATTTCTGCGGCTGCCGTCACGAGCTTTGTCTTGGCGACGGTCGTTTTTCTCTTGATCGTGGCATTAGGTTTTCTTTTTCCGGTTGGTTTAAATTGGAATCCATTTGACGTGCGGCAGTCGAACTTTGGCGCGCAAATAGCTGCGGCCTACGCAGCACTGTGCTGGCCTCTCATCGGCCTCATTGTAACTGCGCGAATCAAGGTTGTGCCTCTGCTGGGTCAGTTGTTGGCCGCTATTTGTCTGGTTGGTCTTACGGTAGGATTCTTTCGCTTGTCGTCCCTTGCGGGTTTAATCTCCGTTGCGGTTGGCGGCACGGCCCTATTGTTCGTGTCATGGCAGGCGCGGACAGGTGTCGCCGTGATTTCAGGTTTCGCTCTTTGTTATTTATTTTTGGCTCCAACAATCCATGTCTGGCCGCCTGCAGTAAATGAAAGCCGCGTCACTTGGACTCAACCCATAACGCAAGAATTAGTCGCGTGGCATGCTACGGCAGAAGAGATCTTCATCAAGCCCATATTTGGATATGGTTTTCAGGCCCACGTGCCGCTTCAAGCGGAGCAGGTGGAGAACCAGGACCTTGTGACGGCGCCGAATCTCTCCTCCCCTCCAAATCTGTTCTTGTTGATTTGGCTCGAACTCGGACTCGTCGGTGGCATTTGTTTTGCGGCGGTCATATTTGCGGTGGGTCTTTCGATTTTGCGCGTTTCACGCGGGCCGCTACAGGCCGCACTCTTGTCGGCTTCTGCTCTGAGCATTCTTGCGCCCGCTGTCTTAGGTGCCGGGGGTTGGGAGCTGTTTTGGGTTGCGTCATCTTGGTTTGTAGGCGGCGCTTGCCTGCTGTTAACTGGTGCTATGCCAATTGAAAATCGACGAGCTGTCTCGTCAACGCCTCGGCTTTGACGGCGCAACATTTGGATTAATCCGCTATTAGAGATCACCGGCTCGAGAAAATATGTCGCGAACGCATAACGAAGTCGGCGAAAAATTTCCCGAAGTAAGTGTCGTCGTCGTTTCATATTTTACTGGCCCACTCCTCGATCGTGCGATCGATTCCATCCTCGATCAGGACGTTTCGCTTGAACTTGTCATTGTGAACAACGGCAATCCGAGCGATGTCGCGGCGCGTTTGCACGAACTTGCAGCGAGCGACGGCCGCGTCAGTGTCCAGTCAGGTCACGGAAATATCGGTTTTGCACGGGGCTGCAACCTCGGGGCGAAGCAAGCCACAGGAGAGCTTCTGTTGTTTCTAAATCCTGATGCCTTGCTCCCGCGCGGTGCCCTAAGTGGATTGGTATCCGAGGGTAGAAAACTTGAGCACCCTTGGATGTTGGGCGCGAAGCTCGTTAACCCCGACGGTAGCGAACAGAGAGGGGGCCGGCGCGAGTCCCTCACGCCGTGGTCCGCGATCGTTGAGGGGTCGCAAATCTATCGCGTGTTTCCAAAGTCAACAAGTTTTGCACGCTTTAACAAGAATGAAGAAAGCCCGCCACAAGAGACGGTGCCTGTACCGGTTATCAGTGGGGCATGCATGATGCTTTCAAAAGACGACTATTGGTCAATAGGCGGCATGGATGAGGAATATTTTCTTCACGTCGAAGACGTCGACTTCTGTTTTCGATTTCGCAAGGCGGGCGGCGAGGTCTATTTTGTTCCTTATGTTGAAGTCCGGCATGACGTTAGTAGCAGCCGCGCAAACAGCTGGTCGGTCGAATGGTACAAGACCAAGGGCTTCTTGCGCTACTTTTGGAAGAATTTTCGCTCCGAGTATAATAGCTTCAGCCTAGCAGCCGTTAGCGTTTGCGTTGCTGCGCTATTCTTGGTGCGCTCGGCGGCGATTTCAGTGCGCCACCTGTTTGGCTCCGCCGACTCCTAATTCGCACTCACGCCATCGAATTCGAAATTGCTTAGCCCTAGTCAGTGCCGGACCGGTCAAGATTTGAATTTGTGCCCGCGGCGTTAATTGCGCCGGTCGCTTCAGGTGACTCAAGAAAAGATTCTTTTGCTCCATTAATCGCGTCGTAAAGAAACTGTGCCCGCCCTCCGATGCGCGTGAGAATGGGACCATGAGCGGCAAGTCCGGCTGCGACCCATGCTTGATGCTCGGATTGTGACAACGATCTGATGTCAGCGCCGGTGTCGGCCATAAAACTCAACGAGTCCTGGGCTTGTTTGCGCCCTTGTGCGCGCGCCGTCTGTGTTTGGCTCAAAGCGTTTGAGAGCCCGTCACGCTTAGTTTGGCTCAACTCGTCGAACCAGTCTCGGTCGGCAATGAATAGTCCCACTTTGTAGCCATGATTGGTAAGTGTAAGTGTAGTCCAATGGTCGGATGTGACGTAGTAATGTCCGCTTACGGTGACGAGTCCGCCGTCTAGTCGGCTCGATGCTCCATCTTCTTCGAAATCAATTGCAGTTGCTATTTCACTTAGCGCTAACGCTAGAGGCGAGGCATTGAGACTAGCAATGAATTCTCGGTCGGCGGTGTTGTCGACGATTCTGAGAGTCAATCCTCTGGCAATGCTTGGCGACATTATCGGCTGACTGGCGGCGAACTGAGCCCAACCGATCTCTGCCCATTGCAGCGCAATCAAACCGTGCTCGTCCAGCAGCGCATTGAGCGATGGGAGTAGCTGCCGGTCGAATGCGTAGTCCGCGACCTGTTCGTTTTCGAATAGAAACGGCGCCGATAAAATAGCGAACTCGGGAACAAGTTCGCTAAGCGAATCGACAGAAAGTGCGGCGATCTCGATGCGGCCGCGTCGGAGATCGGCCAGCACGTTGCTCTCGGCTCCACGCTCGCCTGCTATTTGGTATTTGAAGTCCAGACCTTCTTTGCGGGCGCCCGTTTGAAACACTTGCCAGTAGGGTTGCCACGACATGTCCGCACTATCGGTTGCCGCAACAGTGCCTAAGACAGTCTGAGCAGCCGCGGGAGAAAATATTCCCAACAAGCTCAAAACGCAGAAACAGACAAAACGGCGAATGGTCAACATGGCGTCACTTATCGAAATCGAGGTCGCATCCAGCGCGACCGTGAAAAGACCGGTCTCATTGAGTGTCGGCCTTTGAATTATCTTGTATCGTGGGGATGATTTTCAACACATCCCGGCGAAGGGGCAAGACATGAGATACAGACTTTTGGGCCGCAGCGGGCTCCGCGTCTCGGAATTATGCCTCGGCACGATGACATTTGCATCGGAGCTCTTTGGCGGGTCTCAAACGGACAACCACGCGGTATACGAGGCTTTCGTTGAGGCAGGTGGCAATTTCTTTGATACCGCCAATGCCTACTCGAATGGCAGAAGCGAGCACCTGCTGAGTGAATTCATGGGCCGAAATCGGCAACGTTACGTCATTGCCACCAAATATTCGCACAATATGGCTGCAGATGATCCCAATGCCGGCGGCAATCATCGGAAGAATCTGGTTCAAGCGTTGGATGCCAGCCTCAAGCGGTTGGGCACCGACTACGTGGATTTGCTCTGGGTGCATTCGTGGGATTTCACAACACCGATTGCTGAGACTATGCGGGCTCTCGATGATGTGGTGCGAGCCGGAAAGGTTTTGCATCTAGGCGTCTCGAACGCACCTTCATGGGTGGTCGCTTCGGCCAACACATTGGCACTTGAGCGTGGCTGGACGCCGTTCACGGCAATGCAGCTCTTATACAATTTGGTGCAGCGACATATTGAAGCCGACTTCTTGGCGCTGGCACAAGCCCAAGACATGGCAATTGCGCCATGGAGTCCCCTCGGCGGCGGCCTGCTCACCAGCAAGTTTGCAAAGGACGCCGACGCCGCAGCTCTCGCAACTTCCCGCATGACAACAACCAATTGGGGCGCGCGCTATTTAGACGACCAAAAGCGCGCTATCTCGGAGCAGGTGTCGGACATTGCCCGCGCGGCCGGAAAGTCGACGGCGCAAGTGGCGCTCAGTTGGCTATGTCAAAATCCCAAGGCTATTGTCATTCCGATTGTTGGCGCGCGCACTGCTGATCAGCTGAATGACAGTTTGGGCTGCGTCGACTTCGAGCTCAGCACAGAAGACATGCAGAAATTGGATGAGGTCAGTGCGATTGAATTCGGCTATCCCACCAAACTACTGAATGACCCGTTCATCAAACGCATGATTCACGGCGAGAAGGCAGAGCTGATCGACAATCATCACGATCCGCGGCGGGAAGCGTATTAGCCGCACATGATTAGGCCGCTAGGCGATATGCCCGTCGTGGTTTTCCAAATACCACGTCGCGATTTCTTCGCGGGTTGCAAACCAAACGCCGTCTTGAGACTGCGCGTATTTTAGAAAGTCGCGCACGGCACGGGCGCGGTAAGCCCGGCCACTGACGTGGGGATGCAAACCTACATTCATGAGCCGGCCGCTTCCGCTCTTTGACGCTTCCGCCAACAGCACATCGAGCTCCTCTTTCAAGACGTCGAGAAACTCGTCCGTGGTGTGATTGCGCCGGGTCAGAAGTGTAAAGTCGTTGATCTCGTTGGAATAGGGCGTTGAGACCAGCGGACCGTTCTTTGTTTCTATAAGATAAGGCTGGTCGTCATTCAGTTGGTCGCAATAGAAGAGCAGCCCGTTGTCCGCGAGGATATCGCAGGTGTTGAGTGTGCTGCGTAGCGACGACGACAGCCAACCTTTTGCAGGTCTACCCACGGCCTTTTCGTACACCGCCAACGTTCGCTCAATAATGTCGCGTTCTTTGTCAGGTTGATGGGCGTAGTCGGTGAGGAGTTCGCCTTGCTCATAATTGTGCGCGACGATTTCCCAACTGCGCTCTTTTGCGGCTTCCACAAGAACGGGGCGCTCCAGTGCAGTTTTTGCATTGATAGTGCAGCTGGCCGGGGCGCCGACCTCATCGAAAATGTCAATCAAACGCCATATGCCAACGCGCTGCCCGTATTCGCGCCAAGTAAAGTTGGGAAAGTCCGGCGTATTGCCCGGCAATAGATCTGGAAGAATCGGTGGACCGCCCGCGTAATAAGGCTTGTCGGTGTCTTTGATCAGATCCCAATATTCCATATTGAGGCTGACCATGAGCGCCAGCTTGGCGCCGTTTGGCCAGCTCAGCTTTCCGCGGTGCGCAATTGCCGAGTAGGGAAATTTCATGAACCGCCCTACCAGTCTTCCAATAGCCGACCGTAGCCATGCATCTTGTCGTTGATATTGTTCTGCCGCAGGGCGTGCCAGTAGGTTGCGGTATTAATCGCGATCACCGGTTTTTCCAACCAGCGCTCGGCTTCCGCGCACACTTGGACACACGCGAGATTGGTGCCGCACTGAATGATTGCATCACACTCCGACTCGTTGAGGTCCTTGATCGCATGTCTCAGCTTCTGCGCAGGTTCGTGAGCGATAAGCGTGGGGCTGTTTGACTTGAGCCCAATCATTTTCATGACGTCATAGCCCAAATCTTCAAAGAAATTTTGCACCTGCTTGTCGCCAACAGGCATATAGGGCGTAAGCACCGCGATTTTCTTGATAGGCTTTTCTTGCGCATAAGCTTTCAGCGCTGCGTCACAAGCTTGTGAGCCGAGTGTCACACCGACACCTGCGCGTTCCTCCAGTTCTTTGTGCAAATCGTCCGCGCGCGCGGCGCCGTCCCAAAACGTTTCCGCCGAAACTCCAAGCACCACAAATCCAGGCGAACACGTCATCACGCGATCGACGGCGTCCATGGTGACGCCCCGGATCGTCAACACGAGTTTTTCGAAGTCCTCATCGTTCTCGATGGGCAGGTCTGGAATCCACATGCGACTAAAGTGATTAGTCACGCCGTGAGGTTGCATCCAAGCATATTCGGGTTCGACGCTTGTATTGGTCGAAGGCGCGATAACACCGAATTTCATTCGCCAGCCCAGTGAGTCCACCATTGAATTACTCCGCTGTAAAAGACGGCTTGATTGGTCGTCGCTACTGAATTTCGTATGACTCGCGCACGGTATCGATCATGGAAGTTCGCATCAAGAAGTCCTTGGAGAGCGCCGGATCATTTGCTGCGCGCATGAATTGTTCTTGGCGTTTGCATTGCACATTCTCATCGCTCGTTTCAATGAGCTCTTTGTTGATTTTTGATTGTTCTTGAATGAATTGCGTACAAATGACTCGCCGCTGGCGGTCGTAAAGATCGAACAGCGCGTCGAGATCACCGCCATGGTCGAGGATTTCAATAATTTTTTCGCAGGCATTGATGGCGTCGTGAACGCCGCCGTTCATGCCCATGCCGCCGAGTGGATTGTTGATGTGAGCAGCATCGCCGGCTAGCAATACGCGTCTCCCGACACGATAGGTTTCGGCGACGCGCTGGTGTACGTGATAGAGCGTGCGGTGATTGATGTCGTAGGGCGTATCTTTCTTCCAAATGCGTTGCAGTGCGGCTTGGATGTACTCGTTGGACAGCAGTGTCTCGCGTCCCACATTCGCGTCGGCGGGCAAAAGCACGCGCCAGAAATCTATCGTACGCAAAAGTACAACCCATTCGTCAGGGTCAGATAAGTAATTGACTGGGCTCAAACCGGTAATGTGATCTTCAAATCGGAACGGTGTGCTCGCGACGAGGAAAAGCTCCGGGTACGTCATGCCTTGATACATGACAGCTGCCGATTGGCGCACGCGGCTGTCCGCGCCCTCTGCGCCCATGAGGAACGAGCCTTTAATGCGGCGTTCTCCGTCGGCTGAAAATGCCAGAGCCTGAACAGAACTATCGTCTTGGGTAAAACCGACGACCCGATGACCGTACAAGATTTCAACATGGGGATAAGCAGCGAGCATCTCCACGATCGTCCGTGTCATCTTGAACTGCTCGCATTGCAATCGGTAGGGATGGCTGGTTTCGCTTTTGAGTGTCCCCAAATCAAATTCCGCAACTTCGTTTGTGCGACGGTCCCGGTATTGATACTTGGGCACGATCAAACCCTGATCGATCAGTTTTGGCGTCAGGCCTACTTTGTCGAGCATGTCGAGCGTCGGCGGGTGGAACGTCGAGGCTCTGAGATCGATCGGCAGGTCGGGCTCGGCTTCCATCAAAATGACGGGGACGTTTGCTTGAGCCAAATGCAATGCGGCCGTACAGCCTACAGGGCCTGCGCCTGCAATGAGGACCGGATCGCTTCCACCTGACATGAATTTGAAACCCCTAAAGCTGAGCACGTTCGTGGCTAATGAACCGGAGACGGCTTGGGACTGCAAGCTTTTTGGGTTGGAAACTCGTCCCGGCGTTCAACCGCGCCCGATTTATGTCCAGCACTGAGTCCCGGCAGACCAACCTGTGATTTTTCGGGTACGGCATTGCGCCAATTCTTGGCCACTTAGTGGAATTAATTTCAGATTAAGCCCCCCTTAAGCGGAGCCAGCATTCTAGGCACCAGATAAGAGAACCAATGAGCGGACATGGATTTTATTCATTTTCGTCACTTTGGCGGTCGAAAAGGCTTGGGTAGCCAACCTACTGATCAGCAGTCATATCCCTCCCGTCGTGCGCTGGCCCCAAACTGACCACTAGTTGGACGTTCATTGGTCCCTCGGCAACCCGATATCGCGGAATTCTGCGGTTAGTGCAGTAGATAGGATGTAGCCCATGCCACAATTGAGCAAAGGAAACGGTACCGACAAGCGCAAATCTGACTCGATCCGACCCATTCGCGCTCTTCTAAGAGGGCTCGATAGCCTGAGGTCTCTGAATGCCCATAACGGGGTCACGGTGACTGAAATCGCCGAAGAGACGGGACTGCCCCGCACGACGGCCTACCGAATTTTGGAAACCCTTTGCGTCGGCGGCTATGCCATCCGCGATTCAGCCGACGATCGCTACCGGCCTACCATTCGCGTGCGCTCGTTAAGCGATGGCTTTGAGGATGAGCCTTGGATCCGCGAAATTGCAAAACCATTGATCGACGAGCTGTGCAAAGAAATCGTCTGGCCTGTCGCCATTGCGACTTTGTCGGGAACGAGCATGTTGGTGCGCGAGACGACCGATAAAGACAGCCCGTTGGCCTTGGAGCGCTACTCGGCAGGCCATCGCGTCCCCATCTTGGGTAGCGCCGCTGGCCGGGTCTACATGTCGTATTGCCCGGAAGAGCAACGCGACACGCTGTTAAATATCCTCTCTCAATCGGAATCGCCCAACGATTCTTTTGCACGAGAAGCCGGCTTGGTTGAGCGCATTCTTAGCGAGACCCGGGCACAAGGATTTGCTTTTCATATGCGTGAGGCTCAGCGCGAAACGACCGCCTCTGTGCCCATTCTGTCCGAAGGTCAAATATTGGCCTGTCTGACCATGCGTTTCATGACGTCAGCTCTGACGCCCGAACAGGTTGTTCAGGACTATGTTCCACGCTTGCAAAATAGCGCGAGCCAGATCGGTGCAGCCTTTATTCGAAACCGCATAGTTCCCAACGGACAAATGCAACCCGCGCACATAGGAATCTCTTAGGCCTCTGTCATAGACCCTGCAAGTAAGCCATGCTGAAATGGCCCGATGACGACTAGAGACTTCAGGGCCATCGCAATTCTTCCGGGTACGGCACTTATTGTCATTCCGCTCATTATTTTGTGGCTAACACGGGGCACTTTGCTCGGTGCAGCGCCCGTCACCTTCTCAAGTTTCTTCTTCATGCTGGCACTAATTTTTGCGGCATTCGGGCTGTTCTTGTTCGTATGGACGGTCGGGCTGTTTCGTCGCAAAGGCGAGGGGACACTCGCGCCATGGGATCCGCCGAAAGAATTTGTCGCACTGGGGCCGTATCGCCACGCACGCAACCCCATGATTACGGGCGTGTTGTTCATCATGATTGCAGAAGCGGTCTATTTCAATTCGTTGGGTCTTGCTCTTTGGGCTGCCTTATTCTTTGCGATCAACACGGTCTATCTTGTTGTGAGCGAAGAACGCGGCTTGGAAAAACGATTTGGCGAGACCTATTTGCGTTACAAAGAAAACGTCCCGCGCTGGCTGCCACGGCCAACGCCTTGGCAAGGTAGGAGTTCAACGGAAGTCACAAAAATAGAGGAGCCGAGTGATGACGGCGGTGATGCCCCGGAGTAAAGACCGCATCCTGACGACTCATGTGGGTAGCCTGCCACGGCCGCAATCTTTGCTCGACTTGATGCTCGCAAAAGCGGATGGCAAGCCCTATGACGCCGACGCCTTAGACAATGAAATTCGACGGGCAGTTCGCGACGTTGTTGCGAAACAGGTCGACGCGGGCGTCGATATCGTCAGCGACGGCGAAATGAGCAAACCGAGTTACGCGACCTACGTCACCGAACGGCTCGAAGGGTTCGGCGGCGAGGCCAAAGGCCACCGTGCGTACGATCTCACCGACTACAAAGACTATGCGCGGCGCCTGGTTGAAATCGGCGGCGTGATCCCGTCTACCACGGGTCCGTGCTGTGAAGGTCCCGTGGACCTCAAGGACGAAAAGCCGCTGCGGGACGATCTTGCAAACTTCGATGCTGCAGTGCGCGCGGAGCGTCCAAAGGCCGCGTTTATGAATGCCGCTTCGCCCGGCGTTGTCAGTCTGTTTCAACGCAATAAATTTTATAAAACAGAAGATGAATATTTAGAGGCCGTCGCGAACGCCCTGCGCACGGAATATGAAGCCATTGTCGAGGCCGGTTTCATCGTGCAGATCGACAGTCCCGATCTCGCCATGGGGCGCCACATGGCCCATGCGGACAAAAGCAATGACGAGTTTCGTGATGTTGTGGCGCGCCACATTGAAATCCTAAACGCAGCAACGGCCAACATCGCACCCGAAGCTCTGCGGCTTCATGTGTGCTGGGGAAATTATGAAGGTCCCCATCATCGCGACATTCCTCTTGAGGCCATTGTCGACCTCGTCATGAAGGCGAGGCCGGGGGCGATCTCACTCGAGGGCGCCAATCCGCGTCACGAGCACGAATGGCAAGTCTTTAAAGACGTGGCATTGCCGGACGACAAAATCTTGATGCCGGGCGTCATCGACTCGACCAGCAATTACATTGAGCATCCCGAAGTCGTGGCCCAACGTATCTGCCGTTACGCAGAGGTCGTCGGCCGCGAGCGTGTGATTGCTAGTTCCGATTGCGGCTTTTCCACCTTTAGCGGATACCCCACCGTCTATCCCGACATCACCTGGGCAAAATTTGGGTCTCTGGTGGAAGGAGCGAAGCTGGCGTCTGCCAAACTTTGGTAGTCAACCAAAGAAAAAGGGCCGCTCGAAAGCGGCCCTTTTGAATTATGGTGTTGGTTCGATTATTCGGCGGCTTGCACCTTGCGCGCTTCCTTGGTGAACCAATTGAGGAAGACTGGCGTTTTCGGCGGCTCGAGACCCGTCTCTTCTTTGCAGCGGGCTTTGAGCTCTTCCACCGTGCCGCCGAAGTCGAACAGTTTGGGGTCGCCCCGCTCCTTCGACATTTTGGCGCGCAATTTTTCCGTTTTGCCTTCGTCGGCGGAAACATCGTCCTTCATGACGACGCCATAGCGCAGGGCGCCTTCGGCTGAGACCAGGCCTCGCGCCACGTCGAGTGCCACTTGTTCGGCCGGACGCTTGTACGGGTCGCCCCAGCCGCCGCCGCCCCAGGTGTCGAAGTAGAGAATATCATTCTCGTAAACCTGAACGCGGTCACACTTGGACGGCAAGATTTCTTCCGACCCATCCTCGGCACGCACCAAGATCTTCGTGCTGCGCATGCCGGGCTCGCCGCCGGTCACTCCCCACGGATAGGTGAGCCAGCGGTCGTCGTGGATCGAGATGTCGCCGGGTTCAAGGAAGCGATAGCCCACACGCACGGCGTTGCCGCCGCGATGGAAGCCGGCACCGCCGGAGTCTGAGATCGTCTCATAGACGTCGATCCGAAGCGGGAAGTACGACTCGATGTACTCGTTCGGCACGTTGGTAAAGGCCGGCCACATGGAGTGTCCATCCGGACCATCGCCCGCAGGCCGCCCCGGCACGCCGCCAAAGCCGATTTGGTAAAGCTGATACCAATCGCCATTACGGTCGTAACCCGAATACATAAAGTGCGGGCTATCGGAGAAGCCAGCTGCGCACATGAGATCCGGCGCGCCTTGACCGAGCGTTGCGCCCATCAAGTCGAAGATGCGCCCGAGCGCATGGGTTCGACACGAAAGGGCAGCCGGCCGCACCGGATTGAGCAACGTCCCCTTCGGTATTTTGACTTCCATCAAATCATAGAAGCCATCGTTAAAGAGGATTTGTGGATCGAACACCGCAATCATAAAGGTGCCGACGAACATCTTGAACATGTCCGAGTTGAGCAGGAAGTTGATCGAGCCGATCGATTGCGGGTCGGTGCCCGTGAAATCGAAAATGGCAACATCGCCTTCGCGCCACAACGTGCAGGCCAACTTGTAGGGGCCCATGCCCATGCCGTCGTCGCAGACGTAATCTTCGAAGTAACGCTTTTCTTCGGAAATCATGGTCTTAATGAGATGACCCATGGCTTTCTTGTTTCGGTCGAGGAGATCTTCCATGGCAGAATAGAAGATGTCGTCGCCAAAACGCTCGGCAATCTCGACGCAGCGCCGGTCTGCCACGTTGCACGCTGCGATAACGCCCATGACGTCACTCTTGTTCCAATCCGGAGTGCGCGAGTTGCGCAGCAGAATGTTCAAGATCTCCTGGTCAAGGACGCCTTTTTTGTAGATCTTCGTCGGCGGCAACATGATGCCTTCTTCGAAAATTTGCTTTGCATCCGTCGGCAATGAGCCCGGCACCTTGCCGCCGATATCGGTCATATGGCCGAAATGGCAGCCCCAGGCGATCATGCGTCCGTCTTTGAAGATCGGTTTGATTAGGAGCCAGTCGTTGCAATGGCTGACAGCGCCATTACACGAATAAGGATCGTTGGTGAAGATAATATCGCCCTCTTCGAGCGTGCCGTCATAGGCCTCTTTGAAGCCATGAAGGAACGAGCCGAATTGCCCCACGACCATTTGGCCGTGCAGGTTGGCGATCATAGGAAAGGCGTCATGCTGCTCTCTGATGCCCGGCGACATGGCCGTGCGGAACAGTGTGACATCCATTTCCTCACGCGCGTTGCGAATAGCATTTTCGATAATGTCGAGCGTGATGGGATCGACATCGACACGCCTCATAGGCGCGGAATTGGGTTCGATGATAGTTACAGGCATCGTGTCTCTCCCTTACTGCATTTGCGCCGGACGGATCAGAATATTTCCAACGCGATCAACTTCGCCGACATGATCCGGCAAAATGACCGTGGTGGAATCCATCTCCATTACGACAGCGGGACCGGGAATTTTGTTCCCGGCGGCAAGCTTTGAACGGTCATAAAGTTGGCTGGCGTGATCTCGTCCTTCGTAGAAGATCGAATGGTCACCAATAATTGCACCCGAAGCGTCGTCACTGCCCGACGAAATGCTTTCTGCAGAGACATTTGTCGGCTGACCTAAGACCACGGCGCGCAGATTGACCACCTCTTTTTCCGAATCCGATTTGAACGTAAAGAGTTGCTCGTGCAGATCGTCGAATCTGTCGCCGATTGCCGAGAAGCCCTTACTCTTTAGCTCGTTGATATCGACATCGACGGTGAGCGACAGGCCTTGGCCGTGATAGCGCAAGTCAACTTGGTACAGCGAGGCGGCCACTTTGTCCTGCCTTCCGGCCTGCATGGCCTCCGTCGCGGTCTTGGCCAACGACTCAAGCTCACCAATCACTTCTTGCGGGCTTGAATCGGAGAGCTTACGAATAAAGGTCTTCGACGCTTCGTCACGAATGCGGGTTGTCGCATCACCATAGGCACATAGCACGCCCGGTCCCGGCGGAATGATCACCGGCCAAGACTGCATGAGAATGCCAAGGGAATTCGCATGAAGTGGGCCAGCACCGCCAAAAGCGACAAGTGCGAAGTCGCGCGGGTCATAGCCTTTTTCAATCGACACCAATCGAAGTGCGCCAAACATATTTTCGTTGACGATCTTGACGATGCCTTCGGCTGCTTCTTTAAGCTTTATGCCAAGTCCATCGGCAGTTTGTTGCACAGCGTTTTCTGCCAATGACTTATCGATCACCATATCGCCGCCGAGTTTTTGTTCGGCCGGCAAATAGCCCAGAACGATATTCGCATCGGTCACGGTGGGCGCTTCTCCGCCCGCCGCGTATGCAGCCGGGCCCGGCACAGCGCCTGCACTTTCGGGACCGACCCGAAGCGCCCTAGTTAGTTCCGGTACGTGGGCGATCGAGCCACCGCCGGCGCCTACCGTGCGCACGTCGATCGACGAAGCACGCACCGTCACGTCACCCACGGTCGTTTCGCGGCGAGTGAGCGCAGTGCCGTCTTCGACTAGGCAAACGTCCGTCGACGTGCCGCCCATATCGAAGGTCAGCAAGTTTCCGTAGCCGGCTTTTTCCGCGATCCATAGGGCGCCGGACACGCCGCCTGCCGGGCCGCTCATGAGAAGGTTGACCGGATAGGCTTCGGCGGCTTCCGCCGTCGACAGCCCGCCGTCGGAACGCAAAATATCGAGCGTCGCGTTGCCAAGCCGGTCGTTCAATTCCCTTCTTAAATTGTTGACGTATTTTGATACGACCGGGCGCACATATGAGTTCGCCACTGTCGTAATCGCGCGCTCATATTCCTGCATTTCCGGGATGACTTCCGATGAGATCGAAACCGGCACGCCGGGCAATTCTTCTTCGGCGAGTTGCCTGACACGCTCTTCGTGAGCCGGATTGGCAAAGGAATTAACCAGTGAAACGGTGAGGGCTTGAATGTCACGGTTCTTAAGGGATTTGAGCCGCTTGCGTGTCTCTTTTTCATCGAGCTTGTGAACCACGTCGCCTTTGGCGCCGACACGTTCCGGTATCTCGATTGTGCATTCCAAGGGAGCAAGGTTTTCAGATTTGTTGTAGATCACCCAACCACCCAAACCGCCGGGAACGTAGGACCGCGCCACTTGGAGTACTTGGCGGTAGCCTTGGGTGGTGACCAGGCCGACCCTGGCGCCCGCGCCTGTCAGAATGGTGTTTGTGGCGACGGTCGTGCCGTGCATGACCTGGTTGATATCTTTCGGGTCGACGCCGGCCGTCGAGCAGACTTTCTCAACCCCATTGAGCACGCCAATAGAAGAATCCTGGGGGGTCGACGGGACTTTGGCCGTGTGAGTTTGGCCTGAGGCCTCGTCGATCAAAAGGATGTCAGTAAACGTGCCGCCGACATCGACGCCTAAACGGTAAGCCATAGTGTTTGTTCCCTTAAAGTGCCCACCCGTGGAGATACTTTATCATTTAGTGGCGGGCTGGCCAGTGAGCCGCGCCGGCTCATGGCTACCTGCTGATTGGAGGTTTCTGCGATTACAGGGCTCCGTCTGCCAAGTCAAGAAGGGGGGGCTGGGTGCGCGCACAGCGATTGATCGCGACCCGCGTCTGCTCCAGGGAGCCGCTCAGGCCGAGCTCGTGGCACAGGACCCGAAACGCCAGCGCTTTGGCGGGTTTGTCGGAGCGAAAGAAAGCGTGCACGTAATCGCTTCTGGGGATTCCGAACTCGTCGAATAGATGTTGCGGCACATGGTTTTCGTAGAGCCAACCCTCAATGGTCTTGAGCTGTTGAATATCCGGAGAATCTGCAAAACGTGGGCTAGCCCAGCCCCACAGTTCTGGGGTGAGATTTACGCGCACGATAATATGGACCCAATGGAGAGGGCGCCGAGAAGCTGAATGGTCGTTTGCCGTCATTGCTGCCGGTGACAGGTTCTATTCCGCGGCAGTCCGTGCAGCCTCCGGCTGCGGGAACAGGCCCGCCTTCGAGACCATCGCTGGAACCGAATGATCCAAGGCGTTTTCGAGCCACTTTGCGGTTTCGATGATCTTCTCGACGTTGACGCCAGTTTGGACGCCCGCGCGGTCGAGCATATAGAGCAAGTCCTCGGTAGCAATGTTACCTGTCGCTTTCGGTGCGAAGGGGCAGCCGCCGATACCGCCAGTGCTTGCGTCCAAAATACGCACCCCCGCCTCGATGGCCGCGAACGAATTCGCAATCCCGGTATTGCGTGTGTTGTGGAAATGACAGCGCAGCGGCACATCGCCGACAACTTCTTGCACGGCATTGATGCGGCGTTTGACTTCCCAGGGATCGGCGACGCCGATGCTATCGGCGAGGCCTATTTCGCTGGCGCCCAATTCTGCAGCGCGGCGCGCCGTGTTGACCAGCTTTTCAAGCGGCACTTCCCCTTCGAACGGGCAGCCCCAAGAGGCGCCAATCGTAATCGAACAGGGCGTGTTTGCCGCTTTAGCGACGCCGACCATGCGTTCAAAGACTTGAAGCGACTCTTCAGTCGTCGCGTTTTGATTGCGCTTGCCGAATGTGTCCGACGCAACGACGACGAAATTGACTTCTTCGCATTTGGCTTCAATGGCGCGCTCGAGGCCGCGATCATTGAGCGCCAGCCCGATATATTTGACGCCATTGCCGCGGGGTACGAGGCCCATGAGCTCAGTCGAGTCCGCCATTTGCGGAACCTTCTTGGGATTCACAAAGGATGCGACTTCCATGCGCTTGACGCCAGCGTCGAGCAGACGATTGATGAACTCAAGCTTGCCCTCGGTGTTCATCATGGCTGGGTCGTTTTGTAGACCGTCGCGCAAACCGACGTCGACGATTTCTACGCTGATATTGCTCATATTTGCTCTCCGAGGCACCGGGCCGTAATTGTTGCCGCCCGCGCGGTTGCCTGCGGGCCAATCCATTGCCAGTCTAATACTTAAGTTCTATCCCCGCCAACAAAAGACCCTGGCACATAAACCACATCTTGGACGCTTTCGACGGAGCTTGGTATATACTGCCGCATTCAGGTAAAGCGTGGCGGGGCATCCGCGTCCAACAAAAAAGTGAAACAAGTCTAGCAGACGGGAAGCGTTAATGAGCGACACAGCACAAGGTACTTTTGGACCCCTCAAAGACATTCGCATGATTGAGCTGGGCGTCCTTCTCGCCGGCCCCTTTTGCGGCCAGTTGATGGCCGATTTCGGCGCCGAAGTTATCAAAGTTGAGCAACCTGGCACCGGCGATCCCATGCGCGATTGGGGCCAGGAAAAAGCCGACGGCAAATCCCTGTGGTGGCCGATTGTCGGGCGCAACAAGAAATCAATCACGCTCAACTTGCGCACGCCGGAAGGCCAGCAAATCATCAAGGACCTGGTTGCGCAGTCAGACGTGTTGCTGGAAAACTTTCGTCCCGGCACCATGGAAAAATGGGGCCTCGGCTACGACGTTCTTAAAGAGATCAATCCGAAAATCATTATGGCCCGCGTCAGTGGCTACGGACAGACGGGTCCTTACGCGCCGCGGGCGGGTTATGCCTCCGTGGGCGAGGCCATGGGCGGCTTGCGTTACGTTATCGGTAATCCGGAACAGCTGCCGAGCCGCGCCGGGATTTCAATCGGTGACTCGCTGGCCGCGACGTACGCCTGCCTCGGCGTGCTCATGGCGCTTCATAACAGGGATATGACCGGCAAGGGCCAGGTGGTCGACAGCGCCATTTACGAAGCGGTGCTTGCCAATATGGAAAGCTTGATCTCCGAATATCAAATCGGCGGTTATATCCGTGAGCGGACGGGTTCTGTTTTACCCAATGTCGCACCGTCAAACATCTATCCGAGTTCCGACGGCATGGTCATCATCGCCGCCAATCAGGACACGGTGTTTGCGCGGCTGGCTAAAATGGTCGGCCATGAAGAATGGGTCAAGGACCCGAAGTTCGACAGCCACACGTCACGCGGCATGAACCAAACGGAACTCGACAATCTCATTTCCGATTGGTCGAAACAAAAAACGGCCGACGAGTTGCTTGAGGCCTGCAGCGAAGCCGGCGTGCCGGCCGGCAAGATCTTTCGCGCGCCCGAAATGCTGGAAGATCCGCATTTCGCCGCGCGTGAGGCCATCAAGACCATGCAGCACCCGACCATCGGCGAATTCAAGATGCAAAACGTCTTTCCGAAATTGTCGGACACGCCGGGCGAGATCAAATGGGTCGGCCCGGAACTCGGTGAACACAATGACCATGTCTACGGCGAGCTTTTAGGCATGAGCAAAGACCGCATCGCCGAGCTCAAAGAGACGGGAAATATTTAATGGCCGACCTTGAGCAAAATTATCAGGGCGCGTTTGATGGTCACTTAGGGTTCGGCAAATCGCCTGCGCTCTTGATTATCGATTTCGTCGAAGCCTATTTGCAAAAAGACTCGCCGCTCTATGCCGGCGTGAAAGATGCGCTGGCCTCGTGCGCACGCGTTTTAAATGCCGCGCGCGAGGCGGGTATCCCGGTCTTTCACACCAATGTGGAGTTCGTCAAAGGCGGCCTTAACGGCGGCGTGTTTTTTCGCAAAGTGCCCGCTCTCAAATGCTTCGAAAAAGGCTCACCGTTGGGCAAGTTTCCAAAGGAACTCACCCCGCGCGAAGATGAAGTCGTCATTACCAAGCAATATGCGAGCGCCTTTTTCGGCACGAGCTTGGCCCCTTCGCTTGCGGCCAACGGCTTAGATACATTGATCATCACCGGTGTCAGCACGTCGGGCTGCGTGCGCGCCACGTCCATCGATTGCATACAAAACGGCTTTATACCCATCGTCGTGCGCGATGCCGTCGGCGATCGTCACGAACAGGTGCATGAAGCCAATTTGTTCGACATTCAAGCCAAGTACGGCGAGGTCGTGTCGGAAGCAGACGTGCTCAAGCATTTGAGCGAAGGCTTGGCCAAAGCGTCTTAATCTCTAGGATGTCATTTGCTGAGATGCCAATGGATTGCGCGATCAAGTCGCGCAATGACACATTTGGAATCCTCAGGCTCAATGCAAATACAACTGTCATCCCGCGGCTTGACCGCGGATCTATTGGAGTCGACTAACTCGCCGCGTCCTCGGCGACTTTCTTGAGCGCTGTCATTTGCTTCTTGAGAATACTCTTGGTCAACCAGCCAAATAAGACTCCCATGATTTTGGCAAGCATCGATGTGTGTGCAAAGTCGGCGCTGTAGTCGAGCTGTGTGCCGTCGGGGATTGAGCTTAACCGATAGTCGACATCAACCGCGAAATGCTTGTTGGACATGCGTATGCCGAGGTGAGTGGGCTTTTCATAAGCGGTCGTAACCCCGTCATACCAAGTCACATGCCCGCCTTCGCGAATGGCGATGCGCCATTTGACACCGACGGGGTCGTCGCGGTTTTCGCCATCGGGAAAGGTAATCTCTTCGACGCCCTCCATCCAATCCATCATCTTGTCATTGTCGTCGAGAAAGTCGAACACGATCTCAATCGGGGCAAGGATGATTTGCTCATAAGTGATCGCCATGTTGCACCTTACTCGTCGATGATGCCGCGGATCAATGTATTGGGCATGAACGACTCTTCGTAGTTTAAGTTGAACTGCCCGGTACGCACGATCACAAGCTCTTTGGACGGAATAATGATCAAGCGATTGCCGTTGGCGCCGTCAAAGTAAATCATGTCGTCGGCTGCGATTGGTTCTTTGTGTGGAATTAAAAGCGAGGCGGTATCATTGTAGGCCCTCTCGCCAACAAAGTTGGTGCCGAGCCAAATTTGAAAGCCGTATTGGGAATTGTTGGGAGATGGCGTCGTCATCAGTGACAGCCAATAGCCTGGGATAATTTCCTTGTCACCGAGCCTTCCCCTGTTGGCAAGCAAGATGCCGAGACGCAGCCAACCGCGCGGCGTGGTGTGGAAGCAGCAAAAGGCATGAGCCATGCCGCCTTCATCGTCGAGCCAGAGCGAGGCGTCCGCAGCGCCTAGGGGTTTCCAAATTTTTTCCGAAGCTAATTTGGCTAACGTCTTTCCCGTCGAGCGCTCAATGATGAGGCCCAGAAGTTGTGCATTGAGGCTGCTGTACTGAAATCGTTTGCCAGGATCTTCGTTGCGTTCGGTCTCAAGCGCCGTAGTCACAATGTCCGATCCGAAAAAAAGATCGGCATTTCGCGAAAACGGGTTGAGGCTGAACGGATCCACTTTGAGGCCGCTCGACATCTCCAAAAGATTTCGCACGGTAATTTCGCCGCGCGGGTCGCCGGCCCATTCGGGCAAATATTTGCTTGCGGGATCGTCAAGTGATCCGATTGTGCCGTCTTCGATTGCAAAACCGGTCAGAATACCTGTGATGGATTTGTTCATCGAGGCCGTGTCGGAAATCACGGTCTCGTCGAAGCCGCCCCAATATTGTTCCAACTGGATGGCGCCCTTGTGCCAGACGATGAGTGAGATCGGATTTTGATCTTCATTCCAATCGACAACGGCATCCAATGCATCTTGTCTGATGGTGCGCGACTCAGATTTCGCCGATGGAATGCGCTTAGGATTGTCTATGCCTTCGACGATATCTTTCGGCACCCACCATTCCATGTTTGTATTGAGTGTGCTGAAACCCGTGAGAGCGCCAACGAAGCGTCCGAACTTGGTGGTGTCAGAGAGATAGATGCCGGTAAGGCCGAGCACGATCAGCACCAAGAAAATGCCAATGCCCTTTAAGAGCCCAACAAAAATTCTCACGATTTACATTCCTCTATTTGATTGAACGAGCGCAGCGGCGGTCTCGCCCGCAAGGCGCCCGAATGTCGTGGCGGTCAGCAATCCGTTGCCTGCCATGTAACCCCAACTTCCCGGGCCGGAAATACCGCGCGCCGCGCCGCCTCCGGCAAACAAATTGGGAAAGGGCGTGCCGTCTTCCCTCAAGACCCGCGCGCAATCGTCGACGACCAATCCGCCCTGGGTATGAAACAAGGCGCCGCTTACCTTCACCCCATAATAGGGCGGCTTCAATGCCGGCTTGTGCGTGAAGTCGCGGCCAAAAGGATCTTGCCGCTCGCCCCTCGCCATCGCTTCAATATCGTCCATGCTATCTTGAAGTGCTGTTTCGTCGAGTCCCGTTTGAACCGCGAGTTCCGCAACGGTGTCGGCAGTCTTCAAAGCTTGGGCTTTGATGGCGTCTCGATAGTCGTCGAATTGCGTCATCAGCTCGTGCAAACATTCGTCGTAGATCGACCAAGCGAAATTTCCGGGCTGAGCAATGACGTGCACGGCGTGCTCGGAGTAGCCTTGGGATTCATCGGCAAAGCGTTTGGCTTCCGCATTCACTTGGAACCCACCTTCCATGATCAGTGGCCACAAAATGGGAATGCCGAGACCATAGGCAAGGCCGCCGTGGCCCTGATAGCTGGTAAGGTCGCTGAGCCCTGCGCCGAGTTCACGGCCCCATCTTATTGCGTCGCCTTTGTTGCCGGGGTGTCCGAAGAACACGGCATCGAGAATTTCGGGAATGTATTTCGCCAGCATCTCTCGGTTTCCCGCAAAGCCGCAGCACGCAAGGATCAGGGCTTCGCAACCGATATCTTCAATGTCGCCGCCCGGGCGCTCCACTCGCACGCCTGTGATCCGACCATCTCGGTCGGCAAAAAGATCCGTCACCAGAGCATCGGTCATGATGTCAACGTCTACGCGCTCGCATGCGTTTGCCAGTGCCCCCATCAATTCGGAACCTGTACGATGCGGCGAACCGTGCATGCGCAAAACTGAGTGGCCCGGATAGAGAAAGCCTTCAACGAGTGTAAGCGGTACGTCTTGCTCGTCTGTCAGCCAATCGACGGTGCCTGCCGATGCGTGCGCAAGAGCCAACGCAATCGCCTCGTCGGTTTGACCTTTAGCTTTGGTGACAATGTCTTGGGCGAGCAATTCCGGTGAGTCTTCGATCCCTGCGGTCTTTTGTTGCTTGGAGCCCGCGGCGGGTATGAGTCCGGTCGACATAGCTGTCGTGCCGAGCGGGCTACTATCTCTCTCAACAACAAGTACGTCGACGCCAGCGCCTCGTGCTGCAAGACCTGCGCACAAGCCGCAGCCCCCGCCGCCGACAATGACGACAGGCACGGTAAACTCGAAAGCTCGGTCTTGGGTCAATATGGTCATGCGGGATCAACGGGCGTCAGTGTTTGAGACAGAATGATACGAACCCACTCGTGAAACAACTCATGAGGAAGGCGTTTGTCCCTCGTCAGTATCGGTTTTTACGTCACTACGATCTGTCGTCGTAACGTTTAGATCTTGAACTTTAGCTTGAAAAAACGTCCAAAGCTTGTGCCCAAACGATGCCCGCAAGAATTTTTGATTTGCTGTAGATGCTTCCTCTGGCAGATCGGAAATACCGAAATCTTTTAGCCAGCGATCTGTCCAGGTTCTCAAGCGATTGTCGAGACGCGCGCTATCGAGCGAAACAGTCGATGGCAAGCCGCCGCGCAATATCCAAAACAGTCGTGTGAGTCCGATTGAAATTTGATCGATTGCAAAATTCGCACCCCGCTCAAGCGCGCGTCCCAAAGCCAATTGTGAATCCAGAAAAAAATATTTTACGGCGAAGACGACCGTGGCGGTAATAATGGCTGCGTAAATTACATCGCTAAGAAAATGTGCGCCTTGGGCCATACGCGCGAACGAAATGATCACACCAAATACAAGAACCAACAGCATCCACATTTTTCGGTGCCATGAGATCACGACAGCAAGAGCAAGCAAGGAAAAGGCAGCCGACACATCGCCGGAGACGAATGAACAATTCGTAGAGCATTGATCGGCAATGTAGAAAGCCGGCGAGAATTCATGCGCGCCGCCAAATTCCAAAACTTGATGGGGGCGTGCGCGGCCCCAATTAGATTTCAACAATACGTTGACGATTAATATCGGCCCAGCCAGCGCGCTTGAAATAAAGAACCAGAAGTGCTTTTGGTCGAAACCGAAAAATGTTCTTCGCCATATCAACGTGAAGACAAGGCCGATCGCTAAGAATGACAGGCCGACTTCGGATATCGACACGATAAGTCGATTGAACCAAGACGCGATAGGATGCCCGGCAAGAGCGAAGCCATTTCCGTCCGGACCCGCAAAAAGTTTTGCCGTCTCAATGTCAATCCAGGGCGCCATGACAAAGATCGGGGCCATCGCCATACCCAGACCCAAGGTGATGCCGAGCCAGACGAAGCTATTTAGATCTTTTGTAGGGGTCATTTAAGTGCCGCCGGCGCCTTCAAGCCTGTAGACCAAAACCTCACGGGACATATCCTCTCGAATCACAGTTACAAGTTTGGTCAAAAACATTTGGTTTTCAAATTCAAATAGAATGCTGGACGGGGGTTTCTTGACCGCAATAAGGAGTATTGGTCCTGCCGGAGCCGATTGGTACGCCTGCGCCAATTCATAATGATTTTGAATCACGCCATCTTCGTTCCACATGCGCACGGGCACATTTAAGTCTCGCCCGTAGTAAAGCAGCTCCGCCATGGTCGGTCGGTGATCCATCAGGATTAGGTCGTAGTCTAATTGCGCGGTAAGTGCTTCGACTTTACGGGCGAATTCACCCCAACCCTTGATCTTGTCAATCGACTCGTCATTAAGGGCAAATGTTGCAAATGCCGGGCTAAGCGCCACGGACATAAGAAAAAGCGCCAACAGGCCGTGGATGGCGTGGGACGCATACAGCAATCTGTTCGAACTTTGCCGTCTCAACCACGCAACGGCAAACACGCACGCTGAGACGAGCGCGGCAGCGGCCCAATTTGCATTGGCCTTGAATGTGAAAGCGATGAGTCCCACTAAGGCGAGTACGGGGAGGCTAAAACTCAAGAGGAAGACGTCGTGGCTGCGAGCTTGATCGTCGCCTGCTTCGCTCCCAAACGCACGGCGGCTTTGCCAGAGCAGTACGCCAAACAAGATAGGTCCCAAAATGGCGAATTGAGCCGCGATAAACTCAAGCAGGTTGATCGGGTTCACAATGCCGTCTTCAAGATTAATGTTCTCGGCCGTATGAACGAGCGTCAGAAATCCGTTTTTGATATTCCAATAAAGGTTGGGCGAAAAAATGATGGTGGGAATTGCAACGGCAACTAGTTTCACGCGGGGGCTGATATTTGAAAATGCTGCCGGGCGCAAAACCAAATAAACTGCCAGGCAAAGTAAGAAATAGAGCATTGCGTATTTGGACATGAGCCCGAGGCCAAATGCGACGCCAAAGATAACAGCCCAAATTGCAGCCCCGGTTTGAGCGAGGCGCCAAAGGGATAGCAGGCATACGGACCAAAAGAACAGAAGCGGCACGTCGGCGGTCATTAAGCCAGAAGAATACCAAACGCCGGGAATGGTTGCGTAGGAAATGGCTGCCCAAAACCCCGTTCGCGAATCGTAAAGATCGCGGCCCAAAAAAAAGAGAACGAGACTTGTGGCAAAGTGCAAAAGCGGTGAGGGAAACCGCACGCACCATTCGCCGCTCCCGCAAACGGACGTCGACAGACCGATGAGCCAGGCGATCAGCGGCGGTTTGGAGTAATAGCCGAATGCCGGCTCCCGGCTCCAACTCCAGTACTGGGCCTCTTCCGGCCCGAGATTGAAGTCAGTTAGCGCCAGTACTGCGAGCCTGATAATTGTAATTGCGCCAAGAATAACAAGTGCGAGCAACAGATCGCTTCTGGCGTACGCGCTTGTATTTTGCATAGGCGCTATTCCGCGCGTCGCTATTTAGCGTTGAAGGCTTGCCGCCCGGTACTTGTTGAAACTGATTGATTCGAGATCACTATACGCCAACTTTTTTACCCAAAGCACCGTCGCAATTCCGACAAAGGCGCCGAACAAAATATCGCTGACATAGTGGACGCTGATCATGACTCGGCTCAGAGCCACGATCGTCGCGATGAAAAAAGCAAAATACGATAGGCGGGGAAGAATAACGGCGACGAGAGTCGCCATAACAAAAATAACTTGTGCGTGACCGGACGGAAATGAATTGAAGAGCCATTCGCTGCTCATGGGAAAGAATCCGTCACTGCCCTCAGTAAAGAGATGGCGAGGGCGCCCCCGACCAAAACCAAACTTAAGCAAATTGACTACAAGGCCCGCGGCGGCAAAGGAAACCAAACTGAAAAATGCGGTCCTTGCCAGGTTTGCGTACCATCCGGCAACCGTCATCGGCGCGGTGCGCACAAACATAGTGCGAGCGGCCAGAAACATCAATGTAAAGAATATAAAATAGGGAGCGGCATCGCCGATTCTTGTTATTTCAGCCCAAATTTGAAATGACGACCGGTCGATGGCCTGGCTGACAAAAATAGCAATCGGCGTATCGGCGTAAACCATCAGTGCAAAGCAAAGAAGACCGACAAGCAATGTGAGGCCAGAAAATCGGCCGATCGTTAGCAGCGCCTCAACGCGCGCCAACAATCTCTTTGGCTCGTCGATGTGTTGGATAATTGTCATTGGGCGTTCCGGTAGAGCGTAAGATTCAAAGATTTACCATTGGAGTAGTTGAAACCCTTTATGCTTTCTATTTCGTCAACCGTAATTCCCATTCGCGAAAGTTCATCGAAAAACTCAAAGGTGTTTTTCTCGTCGACCAGTGCGAGCGCTCCCGGTGTTGCAGCCATATGGTCGGCGGCGGCGTCAGGTTTGGCAAGTATGGTGGCAGTCCCCAATATGAAGACGATGCTGGGCTCAGAATAGCCCAGCAAGGAAACCACGCCGGATCGCTCCGGGTCATGCCGATCAACCAAGGCGGTGATACGGGGCGTCAAGGCAATGTCTGGAAGGTTTGGGAGGGTCGCCTCGAACCAGAGAAGGGCCATGGCCACGGCCGAGCCCAGGCTCATCCCTGCTGCAAGCAACGGTCTCACGTTCAGAATTTGGCGCACGGTTCCGAATGCCAAGACAAGAATGATCAGTGCAAGTATAAGCGCGATGAGCGTCGGCCCGTCGGCATAGAGTGTCTGCCCGACCAACGGCACTATCGCCAATAAAACGGCAATCGCACACCATATGACGATCCAAGCTCGTGCCAGTTTGGTCTTGCAAAACTTGCGAATAGTGTCGGTCTTTTTGCAACCTTCAAATATGCACCATGCGCAAAGTAGACTGAGCGCAGGAAATATGGGGAGAAGATAGTGAGGCAATTTGGTTGTTGTGATCTCAAAAATCAGCCATGCCGGAACAATCCATGCCAAGCAGAATTTCACCTCTAGACGCGTGCGGTGTAGCCAAGCCATAACGAGTGCCGGCAGCAAGAACAGTGAAGCCGGCCAGAGCAATATCGGCAACAGAGCTGCATGGTAACCGGGCGGGCCACTGTGAAGCTCCTGGGCCTGAGTGAACTTTCCCCAAATCTCGATGGATACAGCCTGATAAAAAAATTCTCCATTGGTCGCATCCCATATCGCCGTTGCCCACGGCGCCGTGATTGCAATAAGCAGCACAATTCCCGGCAGCGGTGACAATTGCCGCAACCACGACCATTGGCGATCGGAAATACTTAGGCTCAATATAGTTAGCGCGGCAATAAGAGGTGCGATTGGTCCTTTGATCAACACGCCGCATCCCATGGCAATCCAAAAAATTAGGGCGAGGGAACCGGGCGACGTGAAGTGCTGTGCGTTGCGTCCCAACTTGGCTCCTAAATAAATTCGTCCAAGAGCAAATTGGCTGGCGGTTACGCAGGCCAGTAGGACAGCGTCTGTTGTCGCTATGCTCGCTTGTGTGGTGAACAATAGCCCGCTGGCGAGAAACAACGCGCCAAGTAGTGCGACCTGCTTGCCAAACAAGGTCAAGCCACCCCAATACGTAAGCACGACTGCGAGCATCGCGCCTATCAAAGACGGAATGCGGTAGGCCCAAATCTCCCGGTTTTGCAGATCACTAAATGCCATGACGGAGAGGGCTTGAAGCCAGTGTATGCCGGCTGGCTTCTTGTTGCGCGGTGCATCTTGGAACCAAACTTCGACGAAATCATTTGTCTCGATCATCTGCACTGTAGCTTGGGCGAAGCGGGATTCGTCGCGATCGATCGGCGGCAGTGAAACGAGCCCCGGCAAGCTCATCGCGAGAGTAAATGCAAACAGCAACAAAGTTGGCCTGCTTAGCGCAGTTGACCAAACGTGTCGCCGGAACGCTTCTATCTGAGCAGCTCTAATTGACACGATCGTTCCGTTCTAGTGCCGGTCGAATTGGATTTCCCTCTACAGGTTTGTTGAGCGATCGGTAGCATGCGATAGACCGCGCGGCGAGGGATGCGGATAGTTTTCTGCGCGTTGCAGAAAAAATGTTAGCGAGTCGGCGACAAATCACCATGGCGATGACATAACATAATGTGCACGCTTGCCGGAAGAATCGAGGCAGGTCGCCCTCGGGCCGGCCAGATCGCAGTCGAATGAGAACGTAAGGACTAGTCTTGTGGAACCGATACTTTCAGTCGTGATACCGGTTCACAATGAGCGAGAAAATATAGTCTCGCTGCTCAAAGAAATTGACGCAGTTCTGCAAACTCGAATCTCATATGAGATTGTTGTGGTCGATGACAAAAGTTCGGATCAATCCCTTGAAGCCCTCAAGCAATGCAAATTGAAACACAACAACCTTCGAATTCTGTCCCACAATATGCATTGCGGGCAAAGTTCGGCAATCCGGACCGGCATCCTCGCGGCGGTAGGTGAGCTGGTCGTGACGCTTGATGGAGACGGGCAAAACGATCCCGCTGACATCACGAAGTTGTTGCACTGCTATGACAAAACATTCACTTCGAAGGGCCCCGCAATGATCGCCGGCTACCGGCATCCGCGCCGCGATAGTCTTGGCAAGCAAATTGCCTCTCATGCGGCGAATACTATTCGCCATTGGATGATGAAGGACAAAGCTATCGACAGCGGCTGCGGACTGAAATTGTTTTTGCGCGAAAGTTTCTTGCGTTTGCCTTACTTTGACAACATGCATCGTTACCTGCCCGCTTTGATGTTGCGCGAGGGCTATCACGTTGAATTCGTCGAAGTCTCTCACCGTCCGCGTCTTTATGGAAAATCCAATTATGGTGTGCTGGACCGATTGCTGGTTGCATTTAGCGACGTTCTGGGAATGATGTGGCTGAAACGCCGGTGTTCATTGCCCGACAAATTGTCCGAACATTGAAAGTTCTTCGAAATCAAGTGCTATTATCTAGCATATTGGTACCCGATGCCACATTTCTGCCACACCGCGAGAAATAATAGTTGCTATAGTAAGAGTAATTTTCGGCAGTGCTAGGCTGCTCGAATACTGATTTTTGAACAACAAAGAGAGGCAGGCATGTTTGGCATATTTCCTCTACTCGCACTGGTTGTGATTGCATTTAACGTTGTGGTTTTCGGGGGCGGATTTTTGTTTGGTGTCGAAGATGCTCAAACTCCGTTTGATCAAGTTATCGGAAGTTGGAGTCTCATGTCAGGTGATACATGGACGATTACCTTAGGCAATCTCTTTGTCATCGCATCTCTTCTGCTTCTCTTCTTTGAAATTTATAAATCAACGCGAACGGATCAAACATCCATCATGAATCACGGCCTATCGCTGGTCGTTTTCATCGCGTGCATATTGGAATTCATTACGCTCAATGGATTTGGCAACAGCACATTCTTTCTGATCATGGCGATGACTCTTTTGGATGTCGTCGCGGGCTACACCATTACCATTAGTACAGCCAGGCGTGATCTCGGTGTTGGGGAAGGCGTCTTTGGCGGCGTCTAGATCCTCGCCCCTTGCATTATCAACGATCGCGTGTTGAAACACGGGTAATACTGCGATACTCGCGCGTAGCATCTTGGCTGCACTAAAATTCTTGGTTTTCATTTCGAAAGGGCTAGTTATGTTGAGATTTGCCTTTGCAATGTTGGCGATGTCGTTCGTGATAGCGTCAGCCGAGTGGACGGTCGCGCAAGAGGATGCGCCGCCGAAGGTAGCGTCGCCCGAAGGCGCGACAGTCTATTTCGCGGCGCCGCTAAACGGTGAAACAGTGTCGTCACCCTTCTTGGTTCGATTTGGCCTCACCGGCATGGGCGTTGCGCCCTCCGGCATCGAATATGAAAACACCGGTCACCATCATATTGTGGTCGATCATGAAACCCCGCCGCTCGATTTTTATTTGCCAACCGGTGAAGACTGGTTGCTACACTATGGCGGCGGTCAGACAGAGGCCATGGTCGAGTTGGCGCCGGGTGAGCACACGTTGCAGCTCATCTTGGGAGATCAAGATCATTTACCCCACGACCCGGCGGTGATTTCAGAGACCATTACGATAACCGTCGAATAGTGCCGGGCACATCGTTTGTAAGTGCGGCAGTAGCTTCCGACGTCTTACCTGTGGCCTAGAGAAATAAGTAAAGAATTGCGGTAGCAAGAAGCAGTTCGACTAAGCGCAGGACCCAGGTTGCGGGATCGATCCCGGATAGGAATTGTGGCTCGTCATAGCCGGCTCCTTCGAGCTCTATCTCCGGCTCATCTTCGTCATCTATGTCGGATTCCACGATTAGAGGCGTGTTATGCGTCAACGGCACGGCTGCGGCCGGGCGCACGTCCGCCGTGCTTTTCGAGTCCCGATCTTTTTCGCGGCCTGAGTTTGCCGGCTGAAGCTCAACGACTTCAGATTCTGTTTCTTCTATGCTCATTCTCTTTTCGGCACAGATTTTTTGCCCAAAGAGATTTCACGCAATGTTCGCGCCGCTTTGTCGTGACATGGTTATCGGCATGCCGCCTGCGCTCAGGCGCGACGCTCCTATGATCTGATAAGGTAAATAGCAGCCCGTTTGTGACTTGGGAGGTTCTAAGACATGCGCGACTTACAACTGTCGGGACGATCGACGGTACACGGGGTTAACGGGGCGTGCGCGACCTCTCATCCATTGGCAAGTATTGCAGCGCTCGACATGTTGAAGCGCGATGGAAATGCTGTCGATGCGGCGATCGCTGCGGCGGCGGTCCTCTGCGTTGTAGAGCCAATGAGCACGGGCATTGGCGGCGATTGTTTTGTCCTATATGCGCCGAACGGCGGGCCCGATGTAATTGGCCTGAATGGCTCGGGCCGCGCCCCTCAAAACGCCGATCCGGAAAAACTAAGGGATCGGGGCTGGACCTCCATTTCCTTTGATGAGGTTGAAGCGGTCACCATTCCCGGCGCTGTCGATGCGTGGCAAACATTAATGCACGATCACGGAACCCTCGGGCTAGACGCGGTGCTCCAACCTGCAATTTCTTTAGCTGAGATGGGATTCGCGGTGAGCCCGCGCATTGCGAGGGATTGGCAAGCTTTTGAATCCTATATCGGACGGACGGACGCTGGACGCAAACATAGTCTCATCAATGGCTCTGCGCCCAAATGCGGCGAAACATTTAGTAGTCCGGCGTTAGCCAAGACCCTTCGCGCCATTGCATCTGAAGGCCGCGATGGATTTTATTCCGGCCGCGTTGCGCAAGATATGGTTCAGTCGTTGAACGACTTAGGAGGCGCGCACACGCTGGAAGATTTTGCTGCGACTGAGGCGACGTATGTCGAGCCGATCTGGAGTACTTACAGAAATCTTCAAGTGCTCGAGTTGCCTCCGAACGGTCAGGGGCTCACGGCGCTTCTGATGCTGAATATCTTGCAGGAGTTCGACATATCGTCCTTCGATCCCTTAAGCCCGGAGCGACTGCATTTAGAGATCGAGGCACAAAGACTGGCATTTCACATGCGGGATCGATTCATTTGCGACCCAGAATTCGAAAATGTGCCGGTGGAGGCCATTTTGGACAGACGTCACGCGCAAGACTTGGCCAGTCAAATCGATCCGTCGCGCGCGATGGTTGACCCGGCAGATCACTATCATGATCCCAGACGCGATACGGTTTACTTGTCGGTCGTTGACCGCGACCGTAATGCCGTCTCATTTATAAATTCATTGTTTATGCCGTTCGGATCAGGTTTGGTCTCTCAGGAGACCGGCGTGACTTTTCAAAATCGTGGTTTTGGTTTTTCATTGGACCCCACCCATCCCAATTATCTTCAAGGTAGCAAGCGACCCAAACATACAATAATTCCAGCGATGGCACGGCCGGCGTCTCCTCAACCCCATGCGCAGATCGATATCTCGTTTGGTGTCATGGGCGGAGATTATCAGCCGGTCGGCCATACGCACGTCATCACGAATATCACTGATTTCGGAATGGATATGCAGGAGGCTCTCGATGCACCGCGCGTATTTTATAGCGGTCAGTCCCTTGTTTGCGAACGGGGCATTCCGGAACAGTCTTTCGTGCAGCTTGGCGATTTCGGCCACAACGTGACACGCGCTGACCAACCTCATGGCGGCGGCCAAATCGTCTCAATTGATTGGCAACAGGGAACGCTTGTGGCAGCGTCCGATCCGCGAAAAGACGGTTGCGCGCTTGCTTACTGAAGTGGGAGAACGTATCGGGCTATACCGATATAAGAAGGCGGGTCGGAAGTTGGGCGTCGTCGGCAGATTGAGCTGTGCAGTGCTGGTAAGTCATCGCGAGCGGGGCGACGGCGGTTGACCGAGATTGCTCGGTGAGTTGTTGAGCAATGATCTGCGTCGTAAACTCTATTGTCGCGTAGTCGGCGCAGCGTCTCTTGGACGATCCCGAGTTTCTCGCCTTGCGACGGTCTCCGACCGGTTCTTGTGCCGGTGCCGAACGCGGTAGCACCTGCGCGCCGCATTGCTGTACCGTAATGTGTCGGGTTTTGGGGCCGATGTTGCTCATGAACCAATAAGATGCAAATCAACGGCCAATTTCTCCTGATGCGATTTTGATGTTTTCGGCGCTGCGATGTGAGCCGCACTGGTGGAGTGTTTCGATTTAAAACATTCGGCGAGTGCAAATGGCATTGCAATTTTGTTAACCATAACAAGTGCGCGCCATACCCAGTTGTTTTCAAGTTTCATAAAGGTTTCCCGCATATTGTCACCATGCGTTTCAGTAAGTCGGCGCGCTAGTAGAGTTGGGTGTCTTCCTCTAAAATGGTGATTTCAAAGAGATCACAGACTCCGTCCGGAGCAGCAATGCCGATCAGCGAGGTCGATCGGCTGCGCATCGCGTTGAGCATTGATGGCGCCGTCGTCTACGACTGGTCGCTGACCGATGACACCATTGCTTGGGACGAAGCCGCAAAAACTGTGCTGACCGCTGATGATTTGTCTCAGGTTTCAACGGGCAAGCACTATCTGTCGTTTTTGGATAGAGAGGGTGCGGCTTTGCGCGCAGGCGTAGCCAAGAACCCGTCTCCCGATTTTACAGGATTCGAAATCGAATATCAGTTTCGCCAATCTTCCGGTGAAACCTGTTGGATCGAAGATCGCGGTCGGCGCATGGTTGACGACAAAGGCAGTCCAATCCGTGTCATCGGCGTCTTGCGAATTATTACCGAGCGCAAGTCGCGCGAAGCGCGATTAAACTAATTGGCGTCATATGACGAACTCACGGGACACCTCAACCGCGTTCGGCTTCGCGAGCGGCTCGAGCAGGCCATTGTTCAAGCGTCAAAAGCGAATCGCTTTGGCACTTACTTGGTGGCGGGGATTGACGATTTGGGTGTGATCAACGCTGATTATGGCTTTGACGTCGCCGACGAAGTCATCGCCGGGATCGGAGAGCGGCTACAATGCGAGCTGAGCACCGCCGATGAAATCGGTCGAACGGCCGGCAACAAATTCGGAATCATAGTTGCGGATTGTTCGGCGGAAGGCATGTCAGCCGTGGCGCAGCGTATGGTCGACGCGGTGCATAATTCGGTCATAGACACTTCCGCGGGCCCTGTGCCTGCCTCCGTCTCAATTGGTTGTATTGCCGTGCCGGAAGGCGCAAAGAACAGTCAGGACGCCATGTCGCGCGCTGAAGAAGCGCTAGATCAGGCCAAACGATCCGGCCGCGCCAGCTTTTCGGAATTTTCCATATCCCACGAAGTCGAATCAGTGCGCAGGCGAAACGCACATGTTGCAGATCAAATTGTCTCTGCCCTAAACGACAGGCGCGTGCGCCTCGCCTATCAGCCGATCGTCTCTGCCGAGACGATGAAAATTGATCAGTACGAGTGTTTGATGCGAATCGTCGAACCAGATGGCGAAATTTTATTGGCGGGTAACTTCGGACTTTTGCGGAACAACTCGGCCTCATTCGGCTTTTGGATCGGCGTGTTTTGGAGCTTGTGATCGAAGACCTTCTCAAGCATCCTGACGTCCGCTTGGCGCTTAACGTGTCGGGAATGACGGCGACGGAAGCGCTATGTCTCGAGGGATATCTGGCGCATATCGAAGCAAACCGGTCGGTGGTCGACCGAATGACCATCGAGCTGACGGAAACCTCTGCCATCAGAGATATGGAAGAATCAGTGCGGTTCTTATCTCGGCTTCGCGACCTGGGCTGCCAAGTGGCCATTGACGACTTCGGCGCAGGCTACACCTCATTTCGAAACTTGCAGGCCTTGGTTGTCGATAGCGTAAAGATCGACGGCGCGTTCATTCGCGGCTTAGCAGAGAGCCAAGACAACAGATTGTTTGTTCGCACGCTCGTCGATTTGGCCAAAAACTTCGGCCTTGAGACGGTGGCCGAATGGGTCGGTAACGCTGAAGAGGCCGCACTGCTGCGGCAGTACGGCGTTGATTATCTGCAAGGCTATTATATAGGCCAGCCCACGATGGTCTTAGATACCGCGCAGGTCGAGTTTCCGATCAAAGCGGAGCGGATAGCCTAATCCTAACCCCTCTGACAATGCCACGGCATCCAAATCCCTAGATTTATCCGCGTTTATTTCTTTGAAAGTTCTTCGAGCTTCGCCTGCAAGGCGGCAAATTGTTCTTTAAGCTCTGCAATATCCTCGCCATCCTGCGTTTCGTTTGGCGAGGATTCGGCCGACTTCGGGGACTCCGGCTCAGCGGTGGCTGCAAACGGCGAGAACATACGGATAGCATTTTCAAACATCGTCATATTCTGGCGAATTTGATCATCATACTGACTGAATTGCGGGGCGCTTCCGAAGGCGCTGCCGATTGATTCTTGTATCTTTTCTTGATTTTGTTTGAAGTTTTCCAGGCTCAACTCGAGGTAGCTGGGAAGAATCGATTGCATGCTATCGCCGTAGAACTGGATGAGTTGCCGCAGGAATTGAATGGGCAAGAGATTGTGCCCTTTGCTCTCTTCCTCGAAAATTATCTGTGTCAGGACCGAGCGGGTGATGTCTTCGCCTGATTTGGCGTCTATGACTTGGAAATCGGTGCCTTCTTTGACCATGGCGCAAAGATGGTCCAGCGTCACATAGCTGCTTGTCGCAGTATTGTAGAGCCGACGGTTGGCGTATTTTTTTATAGTGATCGGATCTTCTCCGTTATGCGTGTCTTCTGCCACTGCCATACCGATTGGGCCCGGGTGCTGGGGCAAACTCAGAAGAGAGAGCCGCCGATTTCCGATGATTTCTTTTTCATTGTGGCCTTTTGATTGCTGCAAGCGCAAGTTTTTCTATTGCTATGCAGCATGGACGGTTAACACATTGAAGAACGCCACCAGCCTGGGCCATTTTGCGCCGGCATTGTACCAATTTAGATCGTACGGCCCAAGACGTTCTGGTGCAGAAGCGGTGCAATCACTCCGGGCGACCAAGCGTGCGATCGTCTGGTCAGCGACGGAGCCTGCTTTACGGTAGGGCCCGATTAAGTCGTACTTAACGACGCATCGATCATGCTTTGACGGCGTAATCCCGCCGCGTTAATCGGCAGATTTGCGGCCATGATTTTGCCATGAAGGACGTTTAGTTGTGAAGGTGGCGATTTATTCGCCCGCGGGGTCCAAATACTGGCAGTGAGCGACAGCGCTATCCGGCGGCTGCGCAGGGGAGCATGACGTTGGCGCGGATCGAGCGAGTCTTTATGGCTCTTCGCAGAGCCCGAGGCACAACTTGGCTCGTTGTGGCTGTGGTCCTCGCTGTTACCTACATTTGTCCTCAGACTGCCATGGGGCAAAATGAAAAATCCGGACTTGCCGGTCACCACGTGAATGATGATGGCACGATCGGCTTCGTCCTCGATCTTGGTGGTGATCCGCTAACCATGCGATTTGACGATTCACCGGAGATCCTCATTCTTGAGAATGTGCTCGGGCCGCGCGGCGACACGATCTACAAATTGGATGACGGCACGACCATTCTTCGTGAAACCAACTTCGGCAGCATTACTCTGTTCGACGAAACGCGGCCGGAAGGGCGGCCCGTCGTACGCGATCGAGATGCCAAGCCACTCGATTTGCCCAAACGTTTCCCGGCACAGATCCGCGCGCGAGCGGTCGCAATCTCGGCAGAACTGAACGAGATACTCGAAGCGGATATCGTGTTCGAGGCCGAGTGGAATGCTGTCCCTGATCTGCGGCTGGGGACCGGCACGCTGGGCGATGCGGTTGAAAATGCCGGTATTGCGCTCAAACGGGTGGCAGCAGACGACTTGGGTAAGACTGTCCTGAAAAACCGCATCAAGAGGGTGACATTCACGCCGGGTGATGTCGTAGATGCGCGCATCGTGGAGGAAACTCTGGCGATTACTTACGTTTGGACCTTGGGAATTCGGGGCCGGCTATCGTCGAATAGTCTGTTTCGCTTCCTTGAGGAGGCACTTTGACCAATATGTGGATTGAAAACCCGCGCGCCATGAAATCGCCCTATTTTCTCCATATCCACCCCCACGCAGAGATTTAGGTTTCATCGAGTCATGTTGAAAAAGATTGTAAGCATAGGCGTTATTCTTGGACTAACATTGGTCTCGGCTAGCGCGCAGTCGCTCAAAGAGCGCAAGGCTCAACAGGGTGAAGCCGCCACGCTCGCGTCGGAAATCGCTTACACCAATCAAATTTGCCGTAGCAACATTTTGGCTTCCGTCGATTGGCAAAGTTTTTCGGCCGCCGACTATGATACCGGCGAAGGGCCTACAGGGTCTTGCGATGCGGCACTCGGTGCGATTGAAAGTCTGTGTGCTGATGAGGTCGGAAAAGAAGCAATACGCGAAGAAGTAAGGCGCGTCAGATGCATCAAAGGTAATTCTCGCGGCGTGGAGTTGAGGCAGGGTACGCTGTTCTATCAAATGGGAGAAAGCGCCGCCGACGACTTCCGCTACGTTCGCGATTTTCTCAAAAAGAAAATTGTGGCTTCTGAGACCGATTAAGTACTAGAAGTCTTTGGCGCCCATCCTGCAGGAGCCAATTCAAAAAATTCAAACTCGAAACCGGGAGCGACGGTGCATCCGACCAGCGTCCATTCGCCGGTCGACCGTGCGGATTGCCAAGCGCCCCGGGGAACCACAATTTGAGGGCGCTCGCCGTTTGTAATGTCAGAGCCCAGCATATGTGGTTGGGATGGTTCACTCCTGCTCGAGATGCATAGCTCCAGAGCGGCGCCGGCATAGTAGTGCCACACTTCAGCAGCGTCGACACGGTGCCAGGCCGACTTCTGTCCCGCCCTTAGCAAATAGTAAATCGCAGTCGATGCCGCCCGCCCTCCAGGGGCATGGTCGTCCTTGAAGGCTTCGAGGAAATAGCCGCCTTCGGGATGAGGGGACAGGCCAAGCTTAGCGATGACTTCGTCGGCGGTCATCGATTTAGAACTTGTTGCGCCGCCGGCGCGTTTCGGCAAAAACATCGACCAAGGCCGCACCTTGGAGACCCAGCGTTTGCTGGAGATCTTCGCTCATAGGTCGCAAGAAGGGATTGGTCGACTTTTCCAAACCAATTGTAGTGGGAATGGTTGGCTTAGCGTTTTCCCGCAAACGATCGATCTCGCGCGCCCGATCGACAAGCGCCTGATTTTGCGGCTCTACGGTCAGCGCAAAGCGCGCATTTTTCTGAGTATATTCGTGTGCGCAGTAGACTTTGGTATCTTCCGGCAAGGCCATTAACTTTTGCAACGATGTCCACATCTGCTGCGGCGTGCCTTCGAACAATCGTCCGCAGCCGAGTGCGAACAAGGCGTCGCCGACAAAGACCACACTACTTTCTTTGAACCAATAGGCGATGTCGCCTTTGGTATGTCCGGGCACGTCAAATATCTGAGTGGCGTGAGTGCCAAAAGTATAGATTTCGCCGTCGCCCACGCCGACATCGATGCCGTGGATACGTTCCGCATCAGCCCGGGGGCCGACAATTGTGCACCCTGTTTTCTTCTTGAGCTCAAGATTTCCGCCGTCATGGTCGGGATGGTGATGCGTGTTGAGTATATGGGTAAGTGTCCACCCGGTCGCACTGAGTGCGTTTTCGATGGCGGCGATCTCTGGCGTGTCGATGACGCCGGTCACGTTCGCCACTTCATCGTGTATAAGATAACAATAGTTGTCGCTCAGGGCGGGAAACATGTGAATCGCAAGATCGGCCATACAGGGGCCTCCACAATGTTGTCTACCGAATATGCAATATTCTGTAGGACGGTCTATTCGACTAGCATCGGACTGAGACAGCTTTGAATCAAGAGGCGACGGTTCAAAATGCGAATTGATGTAATCGATCTCAGAGATTTCTACGAACGGCCCTTAGGCGACATGGTGCTACGTGTGGTACGCCGTCAATTGCTGTCCATTTGGCCGAGCGTGCAGGGCTTGGATTTGGCGGGTCTTGGTTACGCCTCGCCCTATTTGGATGTCTATCGCGGCCAGGCGCAGCGCATCTTAAACTTCATGCCGGCGGCCCAAGGCGTTAGCCGATGGCCCACCGAAGGAGCAAGTTCGACGGCGCTTGTCGATGAAGTCTCGCTGCCTTTGCCAGATGCCTTTGTCGACCGGCTAATTTTGGTGCATTGCCTCGAAAATAGTGAGGCAGTGCAACCCCTGCTGCGTGAAATTTGGCGCGTCCTGTCTCCCAGCGGCCGGTTGTTGATTGTTACGCCCAATCGCCGAGGGCTTTGGGCATGCGTTGACCGTACGCCATTTGGTCACGGCCGGCCCTATTCGCGAGGGCAGCTCACTCAATTGATGAGGGATGCGATGTTTACGCCCATAAGGTGGTCCCGCAGCCTTTATGCTCCGCCGTTCGGCTTTGGATTGATGATGCGCTCCGCGGCAGCGTGGGAGAGCGTCGGTGCGCGGCTGTGGCCTCGCTTTTCCGGTATTTTGATGCTGGAGGCGAGCAAGCAGATTTATGCCGTGTCGGCCGAGCCTCGCCGCCTTAGAGTGTTGAGGCCCGTGCCAGCCACACCGGCGACGCCCATGGTTGGCGGCAAGCTCGAGAAGAGATAGGACCGGCAAGGGGAATTATAAAGCGAGGGAACGCAAATGTTGAACCGGCGGGCGATTTGGCGGGAGACAGAAGTACTGGGGGCGTTACTCTTTGTGGGCGCTATTTGCCTTCAAGTCGCCGCGGCAGAAGGCGATGAGCTGATCGAGACCGCCACAGGCATTCATGAGCGTGTCATTGTGCTCGATACTCATGTTGATTTTCCATTCGGTTACGAAACGCCGGTCGCAGATCCCAATCAAGACGACGAGCTTCAAGTCGACCTCACCAAAATGGGCGAGGGGAAGGTCGACGCGGTGTTCTTCGTTGTTTTCGTTCCTCAGACGGAACGCTCGGCGGAAAATTATGAAACCGCGCGGACGCAAGCTCAATCCAAGTTCGATGCCATTCGGCGTATGGCAATCGATCAGTATTCGGATGAAATAGAATTAGCTGTATCTGCAGAAGACGTCCGCCAACTACATGGAATGGGAAAGAAGGCGGCGCTAATAGGCATCGAAAATGGCTTTGCCATGGGCGATAACCCAGAACTCATGCGCGCTTTCTATGATCTTGGCGCACGTTATATGTCGCTCACCCATAACGGCCACAATGATCTGGCTGATTCATCGGCGATCAGAGGCGAGCTGGGCGATGTGGAAGCCGAACATAGCGGTTTGAGCCCGCTGGGGCTCAGCGTTGTCGCCGAAATGAACCGTCTTGGCATTATGGTGGACGTTGCCCATGCTGCAAAATCGACGGTTCTGGAACTAGCGGAAGTCTCTCAGGCACCGATTATTTCATCCCATCACGCGCTCAAACAATTTGTCGATATTCCCCGCAATTTGGATGATGAGGAATTATTGGCAATCAAACAGAGCGGAGGAGTCGTCCAAATCGTCGCCTATGATTCCTATATTAAGCCCGTCGATCCTAAGAAACTTGCAGCCCGCAGAGAATTGGCCGGCCAATACGGAATTGACAGTTTTGAGGCTTTCCGAGCGATGTCCGATGACGTTCGCGTGGTCTATATGGTCGAACGGAACAAACTTGACGTGACATGGCCTCGCGCATCGGTAGCCGATTTTGTCGACCACATCGACTATGCCGTGACTTTGATTGGAATCGATCATGTCGGCATCAGCTCGGATTTTGGCGGCGGAGGCGGAATCGACGGATGGGATGATGCCAGCCAGTCGCTCAACGTCACGATCGAACTTGTGCGCCGTGGCTACACGGAACTGCAAATTGAAAAACTATGGGGCGGAAATTTGTTGCGTGTCATGGAAGAGGTTGAACAAGTGGCGCAAACGCTTCAGGAGGGATGACGCACGAGCACGATCCGTTCAAACCGAAACGATTCATCGGATCGTGCGAAAGCTCGCAACTGCGAGCCGCCGCTTTTGCGGCGCGGTATATATCTAGAGTGATTCCACGTCAGCGGATTTCGCTCTAACCGTTCCGAGAGAGAACGAAAATTGCTTCCTCTGCAAAAAAATTAGCAAACAGAACGGGCGGGTGAAAGATATAGGGCCGTCCCGCTGCACGCCGCGCAAAAGCCTTTTCAAACACAACGTCTATTTCGTCACAAAGATTGATGAAGTCGCGGATCGTACACAAATGAATGTTCGGTGTGTCAAACCACGGTTCATCCAACGCTTTAGTCACCGGCATTTTCCCGCCAAAAGCCAGAAGCAATCTGACCTTCCAATAGCCAAAATTCGGTAACGAGACCACTACATGTTTGCCGATGCGTAAGAGTTCCTGCAATACCCGTTTCGGATTCCTCGTGGCCTGAATTGTCTGGGTAAGAATGACATAGTCGAAGGCCCTGTCGGGATAGGATGACAAATCCTTGTCCGCGTCTCCTTGAACCACAGAAAGACCGCGCGACACGCATGCATTCACACCCGCCTGACTAAGCTCAAGTCCTCGGCCGTCAACATCTTTTGTTTTGGCCAACAACTCAAGCAAAGCACCGTCGCCGCAGCCGACGTCGAGCACGCGCGAACTTGGCGCGATCAAATCTGCAATGAGAATGAGGTCGGCGCGCTCGGCGGTATGTGAGGTAAGGCTTGTGTACGCATTCATGGAGTTTAAGCTGCCGCCTCACGTGCTCTGTATGCCGCGCGCAACGCCGGCAGCATTGAGAAAACCCTTTAGCGTCGCAAACATTTCCGGTTCGTGAAGCAGAAATGCATCGTGGCCTTTATCCGACTCGATTTCGACAAAACTCACATTGGCCGCTACCGAATTAAGCGCCTTGACAATGCGCCGCGCTTCCGAGGTTGGAAAGAGCCAGTCGCTGGTAAACGACACAACGCAAAAGCGCGCCTCGGATTGTCGAAAAGCGTTCGCCAGTACGCCGTCGTGATCTGCTTTGAGATCGTAATAGTCCATCGCGCGCGTCAAGTATAAATAGGAATTGGCGTCGAAGCGGTCCACAAACGTAAAGCCCTGATGGCGCAAATAGCTTTCAATCTGAAAGTCTGCATCAAATCCATAAGTGAAGGCCTCACGGTCTTGCAAGTTTCGGCCGAACTTTTGCTGCAAGGCCGTCTCGGACAGATAGGTGATATGAGCAGCCATGCGGGCAACTGCTAATCCTTTGTGAGGCCGAGTGCCATGGTTGTGATAGTCACCGCCATGCCAATCCCGGTCGGCCATGATGGCCTGGCGGCCGACTTCGTGGAAGGCAATGTTTTGCGGCGAATGATAAGCCGATGCGGCAATGGGAATGGCCGAAAAAACTTTGTCGGGATAATCGGCGACCCACTGCAAGACTTGCATGCCGCCCATGGATCCACCGATGACGCAAAACAAATCGTCGATGCCCAGGCGGTCGAGTAGCATGGCGTGGGCCCTGACCATGTCGCCGATGGTGATCACCGGAAAGTCCAAGCCGTAGGGCTCACCGGTCAAAGGATTTGTATCTATCGGTCCCGTGGAGCCCATGCAGCCGCCAACTACGTTGGCGCAAAGGATGAAGAATCGGTCGGTATCGAGGGGCTTTCCCGAACCGATCATGGTGCTCCACCAACCGGGTTTGGATGTCACCGGATGAACACCGGCGGCGTATTGATCTAGCGTAAGCGCGTGGCAGACTAAAATGACATTGGATTTCTCGGCATTGAGCGTGCCATAGGTCTTATAGGCAATTCGAAAGGGCGACAGCGTGGCCCCGCCGTCCAGGATCAAGGGCTGATCGGAGCCAAAATCGACAACACGTCCCGGCTTGTCAGTCGCCAGTCGCCCCCCCTTGAGGCTGGTCGTGCCGAAGCTCTCTATCGCTGCCTTCGTGTCGTCCATGCCGTTGGCGTTCCGTTCCGTGGTCCAAGGCGCCATTATGCGCCCTTTGGGGCGCCTTTGCTAATGTGCTTGTCCTTGAAATGTCAACGTTTTCTTTGATTTTGCTGGGCTCGGCCCTTATGAATAGCGGCCGATTGCGGCTCGGCATGGGGAGTAGACTTGGGCCGATGCGCGGCAGGATCCGCGTCAAAGTCTCCAGTTACGGGTAATGTTATGGTCAGCAAAGATTCCAATCTGAGCGAGTTGCGCCAGCAGATGGACGAAGTCGATGATCAGCTACACAACCTGCTGATGGAGCGGTTTGCGCTGGTAGGCCAGATTGCCAAAGCCAAGGCCAATGAGCAGGTAGCGCCAACAGTTGCTTTGCGCCCAGGACGTGAAGCACAGGTGCTACGGCGATTGTTAGCGCAGCATCGAGGTGCATTGCCGGCTGAGATTGTCGTTAAGGTCTGGCGCGAGCTCATCTCCGCGGCCACAAGCATGCAGGGGCCGTATGGTGCATATCTCTATGCGGGCGCGCACTCACAGCTCTATTGGGATTTGGCGCGCTTTTACGTTGGGGCGCTAACGCCGCTTACCGAGTACAAGTCTGCAGATGAGGTTTTAAAGGCGGTTGTCAAGAAACCGAATTGCGTCGGCGTCTTACCTGCCTTCGCCGCGACCGAGGCGGGCAGTGGCCAATGGCTGTTCAGTCTTGACGCCATGGGCGATCATCGCCCGCGGATCGTCGCTCGGTTGCCATTTGTCGGCGGCTCGCGGACGGGGCCCGACTATTCTTCAGCGTTTGTCGTTGCCGCAAGTGAACCGGAGGCCTCGGGAGATGATACGTCTTTGTTGTCACTAACTGCCGCGCTGGACATGGCGGTAGCCGATCTCGTTGCTCAATTGCGTAAGGCTGGGTTTGACGGCGTCAACATTGTGTTAAGTCGCACTGGACCCGCCGGGGAGCAATCAATTGTCGCTTCCGTTGTTGGTTTTGTAACGCAAGGCGATGAACGGCTTGCCGCTATCGTTGGCCAGTCGAACCAGTCAATACTTAGACTGGCTCTCTTGGGTGCCTATGCCAATCCTATCGATCTTGGCGCGTTGCTAGAGACGAGAGACAAACTATGACAAAGCTAAAGGCTCGGCCCAGCATATTGGAAATGAACCCGTACATCCCGGGCTCGAGCAAAGTGGACGGCGTTGCGGCGCCGACCAAACTCTCATCCAACGAATCTGCTCTCGGTCCCAGTCCGAAGGCGCGCCAGGCCTACATTGAAGTTGCTGATCAGCTGCACTTATATCCTGACGGCGCGTCTGCCGGTCTGAGGGACACTCTGGCTAAACGCTACGGCCTTGAAGCGGAGCAGATCGTCTGCGGCAACGGTTCGGATGATATTTTATACCTTCTTGGGCAGTCGTATTTGGATCCCGGTGACGAAGTGATTTACACCGAACACGGGTTTCTCATTTACAAACTTGTTGCCCAAATGAATGCGGCGATCCCGATCGTTGCGCCTGAAACAAATCACACGGCCGATCCGGTCAAAATCCTGAAGGCGGTAACGCGGAAAACGAAAATCGTTTTCATCGCCAATCCCAATAATCCTACGGGTACGTATCTTTCAGCTGATGTACTACGCCAACTTAGAAATGATTTGGATGAACACATATTGTTGGTCGTAGACGCCGCGTACGCGGAATATGTGCAGCTTGCCGAATACGAACCCGGTATTGATCTCGTTCGCGCATTCCCAAATGTTGTGATGACGCGCACATTTTCAAAAATTTATGGACTCGCAGGAGTGAGGCTAGGCTGGGCTTATTGTCCGGTTGAAATTGCCGACGTCCTCAATCGCATTCGCGGACCTTTCAATGTTAATTTGCCCGCGCAGGCCGCAGGCGTTGCCGCCCTGCTGGATGCGGCGCACATTGAAACTTCGATTGCTCACAATGAGAAATGGCGAGCATGGCTGACCGACGAGATCACCGGTTTGGGGCTTCAAGTAACGCCAAGCATAGCCAATTTCGTTTTAATTCATTTTGGCGATGCGACTGGAAAGACGGCGGCGGACGCCGATCAATTCCTACAAAGCCGCGGGCTGATCTTGCGACCCATGGGTGCTTATAGTTTGCCTCAATGCTTGCGAATGACAGTTGGTTTGGAGGAAGAAAATCGTGCAGTTGTTGCTGCTTTAAAAGAATTCATTGGTTAGGCAAATGAGCAACGATACATCCAAACCGCAGTTTGACCGCGTGGCACTGATCGGCTTGGGGCTGATCGGTTCCTCGCTGAGCCATGCGATGCGCCGCGCGTCGCTCGCCGGTCACATTTCCGGTCACGCGCGCTCGGAAGCGACGCGGGAAACGGCCGAAGATATCGGGCTTGTTGATTCAATTCACGCCGAGGCTTCGGCCGCGGTTAAAGATGCCGATCTTGTAATTCTTTGTTCGCCAGTTGGCGCGCTTGGCGGCATCACTGAGATGATCGCACCCAATCTTAAGCCGGGCGCGATCTTGACCGACGTCGGTTCGGTCAAGCAAGCCGTGATCGATATGATGGCACCCCACGTGCAGGCAGGTGTTCATTTGATACCTGGCCACCCCATTGCCGGCACTGAAGAATCGGGCCCCAAGTCGGGTTTTGCCGAACTATTCGATGACCGTTGGTGCGTCCTCACTCCTCTGTCTACGGATCAATCTGACGACTACAGCAATGCTGTGGATCGTCTCAGCACATTTTGGAAGGGTTGTGGGAGCCGCGTAGAAAAAATGGATGCCAAGCACCATGACATGGTGCTCGCGATCACAAGTCATGTTCCCCACCTCATTGCCTACAACATAGTGGGCACGGCGGCGGACTTGGAAACGGTGACCCAGTCGGAAGTGATCAAATACAGTGCTGCGGGCTTTCGCGACTTTACGCGCATTGCAGCGTCCGATCCGACAATGTGGCGTGACGTCTTTCTTAATAACAGCGAGGCTGTGCTCGAAATGCTGTCACGCTTTTCAGAAGATCTCACCGCGCTCCAGCGCGCGATCCGTTGGAAAGACGGGGACATGCTCTTTGACTTGTTTAGCCGCACAAGGGGTATTCGCAGGTCGATCATTGAAGCAGGACAAGAAACCGCCGCGCCGGATTTTGGCCGCAGCCGAACGCACAAGCCGGAGACAGACGGCGAAAACTAGTTCAGGCGAATAGGTCCAACGCGACCGAGCTTGGCGGGGCCAACAAAAATCTCTCCATTTTCGATTTTGACTTGTGTGCGGACCCTTCCCTGAGAGTCACCGCCTGCGATCGCCAGAAGAGTTAGAGCGCTGCGGATGAGTCCGGCGTCGTTTTCACTAATGGTTTGAGCTTCAATAAGTTTGTCGACCAGCCGATCATGGCCTCCAATCAGCGTATTGATCGTGCCCGCCGGGCGTGCCTGTTCGTCGAATGTGACCTGGCCATCGCCACTGACGTCCACACCATCCCAAAGTACGCGCATTTTTGAAACGTTGATTGTTCCTCCGCCATCGATCCAAGTCTGCAAAGCAATGCGATCCAACATTTTCTCGATTGACTCGTCGAGTTCAAATTCCAGCTCTGCAATTTCAATGGGTCCCTGCATGTCTTCCAGTCCTCGTAGAGGAGGGAGACTCATATTTTGGGAATTCATGTAGAGCTTGGATCCGCCAAGCGATATCGGTTGAAATTGCGCATGCAATTGAATGCGGTCCGCCGTAATCGTTTCCGGCGTGTCGGGGGCACCCGCTCTGATGGCCTTCAGGACTTCCAAATCAAGTGACAAGCGCTTCAATGACGCGCCGGCAAGCACAAAACTCGCACGCCAGCGTTCCGCGCTGCTGTTGACGCGAAATTGCCGCGGCTCGCGGGTCCCATTTGTCACCCTTTCCTGATAGTTGAATTTCTGTGTACCGTTGATCTCTACAAGAATCTGGTTGAGCCGATAGGGCAGAGTAATGGCGACGACCTCTTCAATGGACCACGACCAGGCATTTGCGTGGGCCGGGTCGCCGAGTACGACGTTGGTCATGTGAATATCGAAGCGGTAAGGATATCCCGAGATCAACAAGTCGTCATACTGGATGTCGAGGCCTTGTGCGCGCTGCAACTCGGCCCAGCGCTCAATACGGTTCTCGACGTCATGCGATAGAACAATCCAATAGACCGAGTATCCGGCTGCTAAGACGGTGAGCAGCGCAAAGGGTAAATAAAGCCCCCAACGCAATTTGATCGCTCGTAGAAACGAATCCATTACTGCAGTATAGGCAAGAACCGCTTTCCTGTGGGCTAGACCGCAGATTTAAATTGGCAACATCGACTATGGCGCAAGACTTGTGGGTGTTTGGATATGGTTCGCTGATGTGGCGGCCGGGTTTCGACTTTATTGAACAGCACTCTGCTTTGCTTTATGGATTTCATCGTTCCTTTTGCGTTTTTTCACATGTTCATCGCGGCACGCCGGAACGTCCTGGCTTGGTGTTCGGACTTGATCGGGGCGGCTCTTGTCGCGGGCTCGCGTTCCGCGTAGATGGCGCAAAGGCAAATGATGTACGCGACTATCTGCGTCAGCGCGAGCAGGTCACTATGATTTACGTTGAGGCGATGGCACGTCTACGCCTCATGACTAAAGAGCAAACGGTTGAAGCATTATGCTTCACGGTAGATCGAAGCCATCGGCAATATGCGGGTAAATTAGGGTTTGACGAACAAGTTGAAACCATCGTCGGCGCCGAAGGACAGTCAGGTGAAAATCCTGCATATTTGGAAAATACAGTTCGGCACTTGAATGACATGGGCATTCACGACGCTGAGCTGAACCGGTTGTGGCAGGCAGTCACTGCACGGCTTGGCTAGTTGGCGCAAGCTCATTGTCAAGCACCGCAAGTCCTTCATCGTAGAGCTTCTGGCTCGCGTCCTCGATGCGCCGCTCGAGCTGTTTCATGAATACTTTGCTCTTAAGACCGGGCTCAATGGCCGGCAAGAACTCAATGAGGATCGTACCGGATCTAAACTGCAGGCTGCGGCGCGGCCAATACAGTCCAGAATTTAGAGCTACGGGCACACACGCGACTTTCAGCCCATTGTAGAGGCCGGCGACGCCGGGCTTGTAACCCAATACTTGTCCAGGCTTCGCTCTTGACCCTTCAGGAAATATGACCACATGCCGACCGGCATCCAGACGCTTTCGGCAGTCCGCAATCATGTTTCTTAGAGCCTTGGCCTGAGCGCTCCGATCAACCGAGACCATTCCCGCCTTTTGGGTGAATTGGCCATAGATCGGGAATTTCGTCAGTTCTTGCTTTTGGACCAAGGTAGGACTCTCGAGAATTTCAAAAAGGGCGATCGTCTCCCACATTGATTGATGCTTGACGGCAAATAAGACTGGGTGGTTAGGAATATTCTCACGCCCTCGAACTTCATAAGTCATACCTGCAATTACGCGAAGTCCTGCCAGAATCCAGCGCGACCAAATGTCCACGAACTTGAGCGTGAATGAAGCTGGTAAGATCAGCGCCGGAATGCAAACGATGATCATGACCGCCGTTAAGACGTACATATAGAAGTTAAAGAGCAGAGCTCGAGCGGACGGCATCGGGCGGCCTCTGTTCGTGTTAGCGAACTAGTGTATTAATCCGTGCACGGATTAAGCTTGCAATATATTTGTTGTACTCCGAAGCCATAAATCTAATCGTGCCCAGCCCACCCCACCATCTTGAAATGTCGATCCGATCAGACTGGATGGAATAGGGAATAAGCGCAATGTCGGGCATTGCACGGCGAAATTCAAGCAAACTTCGCGGCATGTGGTAGTCTGCGGTTACAACGATCAATGACGTATAGCCGTTGTCCAGAACCCATTGGGCAGCTTCATTGGCGTTGCCCACCGTATTTGTTGCCGTACGCTCAACGTCAACACAACAATCGAAAATAAAATCCGGAGCGTTGACTAAACTTTGAATGTCTTCAAGCGTTGTTGCCGGATTTGCGCCTGAGATGAGCAGTCGATCGCCTTTGTCCAACCGCAGCAAATAGACGGCTTCTTCAAGGCGTGTGTCGCCGCCCGTAAGTGCGACGATGGCGTCTGCAGTTGCCGGCTCGGAGCGCTCTCGCGCCAAGGTGTTGGCGAAATAGATTAGCCCGACAAGCCATACTATGATGATCGTGCCGGCGAGGACTGCCACTATCCGTCTTACTCTACGCCCCATCCACTTCAACGCTCTGACCCTGTGATTTCGGTCGCACTTTCATAGGGTACAATAACCAAAGATGGGTTATTGCCATTTACAATCACGCGAAACGAAGCGCACCTCAATTAGCCGTTTCGACGTTCTTTTTCGTACACGAGTTGGCATCATACACGAAGATTCTATAGGAATCGGAATCAGGCGCGGGGCCGTTAATCTTTGAGATCCAGCTCGCAATTGAGCTACCGTCGCACGGAAGTATTTGATGACAACGGCGTAAATTAACCAAAGGGAAAAGCGGTGGATGGCTCAATTTCACGGCTAAAGCATCTTGCCAAGCACATGCATTACCGTAATGCGCGTCGTGATTGCGATGACGACGCCTGCGAAGATCGGCACAAGCAAGAGGCTGAGAAGGTCATTGCTGGTGAGACTAGTGGGCGAAATGAGGTATGCGCCGGGAAGGTCAGAGAACGTGCCCGACAGGCGCGGCGCTAGCATCAAGGTCAATATCGCGGCGGCTACACCCAGGAGACTGGCTTTTAGACCAAGCGCCAACAGTTCGAATTGAAACTCACGGGCGATGAATTTGTCCTGCGCTCCGATCAGGTGCAGAACTTCCACAATTTCGTGCTGCGCGGAAAGTCCGGCTCGGGTCGCAAATACAATAATGGCTGTGGTCGTGATCGCGATCAAAGTCATGATGCCAAACGCGAGGCCGCGCAAAAAGTCGGCAAAGGTAAGAATTCGGTCGTTCCAGCGGTTGTGATCTTGGAGAACGACGCCGGAGGCGACCTCAGCGATTTCGTTTTCGAGCGTGTCGAGATCGGGTTCATTGCCGGGATCGAACCGCACGTCGATCAGTTGCGGAACGGGAAGCGCGTCTGCGAAGGTTTCAGCGCCGAGCCAAGGCTCCAAAAGACGCGCTGCTTCTTCTCTGGAGATGGGAGTGACGCTTAGAACGCCTTCGGTGTTTTCAAGTATTTCGACAATGCGCCTCAATTGCATTTCGGCCGCGGCGTTCCTGTCCCCCAATCCCGGTTGGGTTTTCAGCTGAACGGTCATGGAGTTTTCCAGGCCTGTTGTCCATTCCTGTGTCACGCGGTTTACCGCCAAAACGCCGCCGGCCGATATGGCTGCCAAAAAGCACATTACGGCGATGACCATGAGCAGCGGGCAGCGTGCGCTGGCCTCGCTGGGCAACACCCGAGTTTGACGGCGCAGTGAGTCGATAAAATCGCTCACTGTCGATTTGGACGTATCATCTGCCGTGTCAGTGAGAATTTCGTCCGACATGAATTAATGGACTTTCTGCGCGGGCGGCAAGAGTGTGAGAGCGCCTGCATCCAAACGCAAAATGGGAGCAGCGACTTTGCTCAATTGGACCCTGTCATGAGTTGCAATCAGGATACTAGTTCCAAGCTTGTTAAGTTCAACGAACAGTCGCATGAGCCGTTGCCCAATGTCCGGATCAACGCTGCCTGTCGGTTCGTCCGCCAGCAACAAATCCGGTTTGGCGACGACGGCGCGTGCGATGGCGACCCGTTGCTGTTCGCCTCCCGACAGAATGGGAGGTTTGGCGTCCATTCGGTCGCCTAGCCCTACCCACGTCAATAGCTCTTCGACGTCTTCGCGAAAATCACGGGTTCGAGCTCCGACTATTCGCAAAGGCAAGGCGACGTTTTCGAAGACAGATAGGTGATCTACCAAACGGAAGTCTTGAAACACCACACCAATGCGCCGACGGATCTCCGGAAGGTCTTGCCGTGCCAGTGCTGAAAGATCTTCGCCGAACATGGTGACGAGGCCGCGCGAGGGTCGGCGTGACAAATACATGATTTTGAGAAGCGATGTCTTGCCGGTGCCGGAAGGGCCAGTCAAAAAATGAAACGATCCTGGTTCGAGATGAAAGCTTACGTCACGCAGGATCTCTGCGCCCATTCCGTAGCGAATTCCCACATTTTCAAATCTTACCACGCCGTCTGTGACCCCTGATTGTGTTTGAAACTAACTTGTGGCGCTGTTTAGAAAGAAAGCGTTAATGGTCTTCACGTAATAAATTAACCAAAAGAGGTTCAGTTTGTCAGTCCGTTCAACCGATGGCGACAACCGATGATATTGACCTGCCCATCATGTGCAACGCGTTATATGGCGGAGGGCGCAAGCTTTCAGCCGAGCGGGAGGATGGTGCGGTGTGCAGGCTGTAGTCATAGTTGGTTTCAGGAGCCGCCAGACGATCTGCCGTTGCGCGCCTTGCCGGATTATAGCGGACAGAGCTCCCATTCCGATGAATTGACGACCTTGGGTGAACTCCAAAGCAACAATTTTGGTCTGGCGGGGCGCATCGCCGGATGGGCGGTATTGGCAGGTCTAGCTCTGGTTGTCATGACTGCCACCTACCAATATCGGGTTGGGATCGTTCAGATTTGGCCACAGGCGGCCACGCTTTATTCTCTATTCTCTTTTTGGTGAATCCATCAATACGCGAGGACTGACCTTTCAGTCGGCGTCATATCAATTGGAATATCAGGGCGACATCCCCGTATTGGCTGTCACCGGAGAAGTGGTCAATACCAGCGATGCAGATCGGCCGGTGCCGCGAATTAAGGTCAGTTTGCGGGATTCCGCACGCCAGCAGATCTTCGATTGGACATTTGCGGTGCCCGTCAAGCAATTAGCCCCAAATGAAAAGAGCGCCTTTGTCTCGCGGCTGGGAAGCCCGCCAGAAGCGGCACAAGAATTGGTCATTGCTTTTGAATCCGCAGGTGAAACGGAAGAAAAGCTAGAAGCGCTTCAATAGGCGCTCAAGATAATCGAGTTCCAACGTTGGCCGGCCGAGCTCGCTCGCCCGCCGCCTCAATTCTTCTAAAATATCGCGCGCCCGTTGCAGATCGCGTTCTTCTGGCACTTTGACCGAATCACCATATTCGGGCCCGGCGGCTGCACTCGGGCGCCCAAGGGGATCGTAGTCGCGATCCTCGGGACCGCTGCCGTCGGATGCCATGCCCTGCCGTTCGAGCATTTGATCGAGGAGATTTTGCGCCATGGTTTGTGCGCCCTGCCGCAATTGATCAATGGCCTCTGATTGTGAGTCCGCCGAACCGGGAAGATCGCCCTCCGAGAGTTCTTCGCCCGAGTCGCCCATGGCCCGTTCCGCGCGTTCCAATTCTTGCGGCACATCGATGCCTTGGTCGCGTAATTCTTGCAAAATATCGCCCAGTTCTTGCTGCAATCCTTCTTGGTCTTGAGCAAGCTCGCCTGGTGAGCGTCCTTGCTGATTAGGATCGCCGCCCGGTTGGCCTTGACCGTCTTGATTGCCCTGTTGCTGCTCCGGCGAGCCAGGTTGACCTGGCTGTTGTCCAGGCCGGTCTTGATCGCCGGGTTCCCCAGGCCGGTTCTGCTGAGGTTGGCCTTGATTTTGACCCTGTTGACGTTGGCCTTGTTGACCTTGTCGAAACGTCTCGTCGAGCAGCCCGCGCTGCCGGCCGATCATGTCGCCCAGTTGACCAAGCGCATCGTTCATCGCTTGGTTGCCCAAGTCCATGCCGCCGGGACCTTGACCGGCAAATTGCATGTTTTCGAGCATGTCCATCAATTGCGACAATAACCTCTGAGCGCCGGCCATATTCCCGGTGCGCAACATGTCTTCGATGGCATTCATTAGGTCGTCGAAATCGCTGCCGGTCATCATTTGCGCATTGGGATCCATCGGCCGCTGTTCGCCGCTCTCCCGTTGCTCTTGCGCCAACGCTGCCATGTATTGCTGCATGGCTTCGCGCAACGCCTGCATAACTTTGTCAATTTCGTCTTGCGGCTTGCCGTCCGCGATGGCGTCCATCAGTTGCTTCTGGAGGTCGCGCACCGCTTGGGCCGCGAGTAACAGGTCACCGTCTTCGAGCCGCAACGCAATGTCCCATAGCAAATCGTAAAGGCCCTCCAAATCTTCTGACTCACGCGCATGAACGAGACGCCAATGAACGGAACGAAGCGCCAAATAGACCGTCATGTCGGTATAGTATTTTTCGGGAAACTTGGTCAGCGCGGCGATTACGTTGGCAGCGCGCTCAAGAGCTTGCGGATTTTTCACGAGATATTTGCGTTGCTCAATTACGGCCCGCGCCAAAGGATCTCTGAATTCGCGTTCCGGAAGCGTGAAGGTCACGATTTCGCTTTTGCCCCATTGACCCGCTTCGTCCTGTGACTCCAATTGAATAGTGACATCGAGACCGGCCCAGGGATGTGCCGTGAGATCTTGATAAGCGGTTTCTTCGGCGTCTTTGGTGCGCAGCGAGGGAAGTGCTAGATCGACCGTGACAGGTTCCGATAGGGCACCGCCAGGTATGGCGAGAGGCGCGTTGGACTGGTCAGCGTCTTGGACCACAGCATCAACCGTTGCCGGAGTTTCGCTCTCGGTCTCCTCACTCTCGCTGATCAATTCGATCCGTGCTTGTGCGGTTACGACACCGTAGTCGTCGAAGACCGAATAGGGAATCTTGAGCACTTTTTGGTCGGTTTCGCTCGGGTCCTCTTTGAATGCAATCATCGGGATTTCATCGGGGCGCACCTTGAACGACCAAGAGCCCAAGTCTTGTCGGCCGTCGGAAATGGCTACCGAAATGTCTTGGTCTAAGACCTGCGCATACTCAAAAGCCTGGGTGCCGATTTCTTCAAATCCAACCGGCTCATCACTAATTTCTGCAGCCTCGGCGGCTTTTGCGTCTAGTTCGGTAATTGCAAGGTCAAGAGTTGGCATGCGTTCCGAACCTTGAACACGGGCAACGAAACTCGAGCCTTCCGGCACCGTGATTGGCGTACCGCCAGTGACATCGGCCTCCGGTCGGGTCAGAAATATCGGTGGTTCGCTGGTATAGGCGGGCGGATTGAGCCAAGCGTCCAACGTCACGACGTTCAAATCCGCGACGGCTCCACTCGGGTCAATCGCCAGAGCAAATTTCCGGCTGAGGTCAGGCCAATTCGCAATCAAAACAAGCAGAAATATGAGGCCGACAAGAAATCGCAAGGCATTGGGGTCACGTTCGGGCAAGTCGGACCGTGGACGTCCGACGCGCACGTTTCGGATCGCATCCATCAGCCGTTGTCGGTGTGTGGCCCACAATGATTGGGTCGCCGTGTCGACGGATTTTCGGTTTTGCGGCGGCGGCAAGTCATCTTCGTAGGATGAAATAGGACGATGTTGCATGCCGCTTTTGGTTTCCAAGCGGCGCATAGCCTCATCACGGGTTGGCAAGGTGAGGGGGGCAAGGTTTCTCCAAAGGGCGAAGACCAAGACGGCGGCAAACAGGGCGAGTGTTAAAATGTGAAGCCAAGTCGGCAGCCAGCTCCAAGCTTCTAACAGCGTGACGATCAGGATCACGCCCAATATTCCCGTTGCTGGCCACAAGGCAGGCCAAACGCGTTCCCAGAACATGGCGGCACGTGCCAGCAACAATTTGACGTTTACGGCACGCGGTAAATTACGGGGAACGGGGGTCAAATTATTTTCAATCACGGGGCCGAGGCCTCTTTCAAACGTGACCGGTCACTCTTGCCAAGGCGCCAGGTGCTCATTCGACATCATGTCGTCGTAGCTGGGCCGGCTGCGGATGACCGACATTTCTCCGCCGCGCACTAAAACTTCCGGCACCAAGGGTCGCGAGTTGTAAGCCGACGATTGGACTGCACCATAGGCGCCGGCAGACATGATCGCGACGAGTTCGCCAGGTTCCAGTTCCGGCAATTCGCGATCACGCGCGAACTGGTCGCCAGTTTCGCAGACCGGACCGACCACGTCAAAAGGCGATATTGAGGCGGTCTTGGTAGCCTCACGAACCGGCCGGATTTCGTGAAACGCGTCATAAAGCGCCGGCCGGATAAGATCGTTCATCGCGGCATCCAGAATCAAGAACCGCCGCGAGTCTCCCTCTTTAATGTATAAGACTTTGCTAACTAAGATGCCGGCGTTTCCAACAATGAGACGGCCAGGTTCGAAAATGAGCTGAACGTCCAAACCGCTCGTCACGCTTCGAATCATGTCGGCATATTGTGTAGGGTGTGGCGGCGCTTCGCCGTCGCTGTCGTACGGAATTCCCAATCCACCGCCAAGGTCGAGGCGCTCGATGGAATGTCCGTCTTCACGAAGAACGCCAACCAATTCGGCAACTTTCGAAAAAGCCGCCTCGAATGGGGCAAGTTCGGTCACTTGGCTGCCGATATGCACGTCGATTCCGACGACGTCAATGCCAGGCAGCCGGCGCGCAAGGCTGTATGCGTCTCGCGCCTTTGACCATGGAATGCCAAATTTGTTTTCAGCTTTACCCGTAGAGATTTTGTGGTGGGTTTGAGCGTCGACATCCGGGTTAACGCGCAAGCATATGGGCGCGGTCTTGCCGCGCTCCGATGCGGTTCTGCTCAGCTGAACAAGTTCTGGCTCTGATTCGACATTGTACTGATAGATGTCGTGCTCGAGCGCAAAGGCCATTTCTTTCGATGTCTTGCCGACCCCAGAAAATACACACTTGGAAGCCGGTACGCCGGCGCTAAAGGCACGCCTCAGTTCGCCTTCCGAGACCACGTCGGCGCCTGCGCCCAAATCCGCAAGGGTCTTGACCACGGCAAGGTTCGAGTTCGCCTTGATGGAATAAGCCACGAGCGTGTCGTTGCCGCCAAAGGCCTCAGTGAAGACATTGTAGTGCCGCTCGAGCGTCGCTAACGAATAGCAATAAAAGGGCGTGCCCACCGTGGCAGCCACCTGGGTAATCGGCATGTCTTCGGCGCAAAGAACGCCGCTCTGGTAATCAAAGTGGTGCATGGTTCGAGTCTAAAAGTTAAGCGCGGTCGCCGGGCTCTTCGATCGCAAGTGCTGCGTCGTCGCGCTCTTCATCTTTGGGCGGCGGCGTCTCGAGGGGTCCGTTGATGCCGCATCCCGTGAGGCTTATGCCGATCAGCAGCGCGCCGACGACGAGCTGTGTAGGAATCGAACGTAATCTCATCATGACAACCTCTTCTTCCACTCTTTGACTTGCGCGGTCACATTAGCCGGCGCCGTGCCGCCGTAGCTCGAGCGGCTTGCCACTGAATTTTCCAGGCTTAGCACCGAGTATACATCATCCGTGATGCCAGGCTCGACTTCTTGCATCTGGTCGAGGGGAAGCTCGTCCAATCCAACGCCCGCCTTTTCTGCCGCCGCCACGAGCTGGCCGGTCACATGATGAGCGTCGCGAAACGGTTTGTTCAGTACACGTACGAGCCAATCGGCAAGGTCCGTGGCTGTCGTATAGCCGTGTGTAGCGGCCTCTTTCATGGCATCTTTGTTGACGGTCAAATCCCGGATCATGCCGCTTGCGACCAAGATCGACATTTCGAGGGCATCGAGCGCATCGAAAGTCGCCTCCTTGTCTTCCTGAAGATCTTTGGCGTAAGCCAAAGGCAGGCCCTTCATCACGGTTTGTAGCGCAATCTGCGCGGCAAATATCCGACCTGTCTTGGCGCGCACAAGTTCTGCCGCATCGGGATTTCGCTTTTGGGGCATCAAGGACGACCCCGTCGTGAAAGCATCCGAAAGTGTCACGAATCTGAACGGCGCTGACATCCAAATCACCAACTCTTCACCAAGCCGCGACAGATGGATGGCGCAAATGGCAGCAGCACTCAACGTTTCGAGCGCAAAGTCTCGGTCGGAGACGGCATCGAGTGAGTTACCCGTCGGCCGGTCAAAGTCCAAAGCCTTCGCTGTCTGATCCCGGTCGATGGAGAACGATGTGCCCGCGAGGGCGGCGCTACCAAGCGGGCACTCATTGAGCCTCACCCTTGCGTCAGACAAGCGGCCCCGGTCGCGCTCGAACATTTCGACATAGGCCAAGCAATGATGGCCAAATGTCACTGGCTGTCCGTTTTGCAAATGGGTATAGCCGGGCATGATCGTGGCTGCTTCTGTGGCGGCCTTGTCAATCAGCGCCGTCTGCAAATCCCTCAGGCATATATCCAAACGGTCGAGGGTTTCCCTGACCCACAATTTAAAGTCAGTTGCCACTTGATCGTTGCGTGAGCGCGCCGTATGAAGCCGGCCGGCCGGTTCGCCGATGAGGTCTTTGAGCCGGGCTTCGATATTCATATGAATGTCTTCCAATGCCGGCTTAAAGTCGAAGTTGCCCGCTTCAATTTCTGCGCGCACTTGATCGAGACCGTCTTGAATGGCTTTGCCGTCCTGGGCTGTAATAATGCCTTGACTAACGAGCATGGCGGCATGCGCTTTCGAGCCCTCGATGTCTTGGGCAAAAAGACGCTTGTCGAAATCAATGGAGCTGTTTATGTGCTCCATAATTGCGGCCGGACCGCCGGCAAACCGACCGCCCCATATCGAGGAGGGGGCGTCTGCTTTGGAGACGGATTTTTGAACCCGCTTGGTCATATCGAGGCTTTCATCAAATTCCTGGCCCGCAGCCGGACATCGGACCGTTTGGTCGTATTGGGCCTGACGTCCATGGTCGCGCTAGGCGTTGTGGCGGTCCTATACGTTATCGTGAGCGCTGCTGGCAATGGTAGCGGGGACTCTGCGGATGAGAACGCCAGCGAATTTTTGGCAAAGTTTGAGAGAACGGTGCCGCGGAAGCCCGCTCCGGACGCGCCTTTTGTCGATCCCGAGGGGAAAACTGTCACGCTGCAGGACCAAATGGGCAGGGTCACCCTGGTAAATCTTTGGGCCACCTGGTGCGGGCCGTGCCAGATTGAAATGCCCTCCCTTGAACGGCTTCAAGCCCAGCTCGGCAGCGATGATTTTGAAGTGATGATCATCAGCGTCGACCGGGCTGGGCTCAAGAAATCCGCCGAGAAATTAGAGGAATGGGGCATCCGCGATCTCAAGACCCACAATGACAAGACATTTGCCGTGGCCAAGGCGCTGGGCGCCGAAGGCCTGCCGGTCACCGTTCTCTTTGATGCAGAGGGCAACGAAATCGGGCGCCTGGCAGGTAAAGCCGAATGGGATGAGCCCGAGGTTATCAGCTTCATTGAAGACTATTTGCCGGCGAGCTAGAGCGTTTTCAGGAAAGGTGGTTCCGGTTTTCCGTCCGAAAACGCGACCAACTTTAAAAAGCTATGGCATTTTCAATATTCAGTGAATTTTGGAAATGCTTTAGCGGGTCGGGACCGGCTCTTCGCCCCGATAGTCGTAAAAGCCGCGGTCGGTTTTGCGCCCCAGCCATCCCGCTTCGACATATTTAACCAACAGCGGACAGGGCCGATATTTGGTGTCGGCGAGCCCTTCGTTAAGCACCTGCATAATCGAAAGACAAGTATCGAGACCTATAAAGTCCGCCAATTGCAACGGACCCATCGGGTGGTTGGCGCCCAGGCGCATCGCCGTGTCGATGGCCGCCACTGTGCCGACGCCCTCATAAAGCGTGTAGACCGCCTCGTTGATCATTGGGAGCAGCACGCGATTGACAATAAACGCCGGGAAATCCTCGGCAATCGCAGAAGTTTTGCCTAGCCGTTCAACAATCCCCAGACCGACAGCGAAAGTCTCTTCTGATGTTGCAATGCCCCGGATCATCTCGACGAGCTTCATCACCGGAACGGGATTCATAAAGTGAACCCCAACAAATTTCTCCGGCCTGTCCGTTGACGTGGCTAGCCGTGTAATCGAAATGGATGACGTGTTCGTTGCGACCGGGGTTTCGGGCCGCAAATGAGGGCAGACCTGAGCGAAGATTTGCTTTTTGATTTCTTCGTTTTCGGTGGCCGCTTCGATGACGAAGTCCGCGGCCTTAAATGCTTCGAGCTTTGTCGTGGTTGTAATGCGCGACATCGCTTCGGCTTTTTGGTCTTCGTTGACCAGACCACGACCGAGTTGCCGTGACAAATTGCGATCGATGGTCGTTATCGCCTTGTCGAGTTGTTCTTCGTCAATGTCGTTGAGAATAACGTCATAACCGGCAAGGGCGCACACGTGCGCAATACCGTTGCCCATTTGACCAGCGCCGATCACGCCGATTGTTTTAACGTCGATGTCACTCATAGGCCGATGGCTTCCAATTCTTTCTCAAGTTCCGGTACGGCGGTAAAGAGATCTTGGACCAGACCGTAATCCGCGACCTGAAAGATGGGGGCCTCTTCGTCTTTGTTGATGGCAACGATAACTTTCGAGTCTTTCATGCCGGCCAAATGCTGAATCGCGCCGGATATACCAACGGCGATATAGAGTTCCGGTGCGACGACTTTGCCGGTTTGTCCAACTTGATAGTCGTTGGGGACGTAGCCGGCATCCACCGCGGCGCGGGATGCGCCAACGGCAGCGCCCAACTTGTCGGCCACTCTTTCGAGAATCGAGAAGTTCTCGCCGGATTGCATGCCGCGCCCGCCGGAGATGATGATCTTAGCGGCAGTCAATTCTGGCCGGTCCGACTTCGAAAGCTCTTCGCTCACGAAGCTCGAAAGTCCCGGGTCGGCAGCGGCATCCACAGTTTCTACGGCTGCCGATCCGCTCTCGCCGGTGGCCTTAAATGTCGTCGTCCGTACCGTGATGATTTTCTTGGCATCACTCGATTGGACGGTTTCCATTGCATTGCCCGCATAAATCGGATGGACAAACGTATCGGGGCTTTCGACGGCGGTTATGTCAGAAATCTGTGCGACATCTAACAGTGCTGCGGCTCGCGGCATGATGTTCTTGCCCGTCGTCGTCGCCGGCGTTAGTGCGGCATCGTAGTCACTCATGAGCCCGACGATGAGCGCGGCCGTGGGTTCTGCCATCTGTTTTTCGTAGTGAGGTGCGTCAGCCACCAGCACTTTCGTTACGCCGTCGATTTTTGACGCGGCCTCACCGACACCTGCGCAGCCAGCGCCTGCGACGAGAATATGAACATCTCCGCCAAGCGCCAGTGCCGCGGTCACTGTCTTGTGGCTCGTGTCTTTGAGTTCGGAATTGGTGTGATCGGCAATTACGAGACTGGTCATCAGATCACTCCCGCTTCGTTACGAAGCTTCTCAACCAATTCTTTGGCCGACTCCACTTTCACGCCTGCTTCGCGGCGCGGTGGATCGGTGACCTTCAAAACCGTCAAGCGGCGGGCAATGTCGACGCCCAAATCTGCCGGGCTCTTTTCATCGATCGGCTTCTTTTTGGCTTTCATAATGTTGGGCAACGAAGCGTAGCGCGGTTCGTTCAAACGCAAATCGGTCGTGACAATCGCGGGCAATTTGAGCTGTACGGTTTGAAGACCGCCGTCGATCTCCCTAGTGACGTTGACTTGGCCCTCGCCGATTTCGAGTTTCGAAGCGAACGTGCCTTGGGGCCAACCCAGCAGTGCGGCCAGCATTTGGCCGGTTTGGTTACAGTCATCGTCAATGGCCTGCTTGCCCAAAATGACCATCTCAGGCTGTTCGGCATCGACCAGCGCTTTGAGGATTTTGGCGATGCCAAGCGGTTCGACCACGTCGTCGGTCTTGACCAGAATGCCCCGGTCCGCGCCCATGGCCAGCGCCGTGCGAATGGTTTCTTGGGCTTGTTGCGGTCCGATCGATACGGCGATGATCTCACTCGCCGTGCCCGCCTCTTTGAGGCGGATCGCCTCCTCAACGGCGATTTCGTCGAACGGGTTCATGGACATCTTGACGTTGGCCAGATCCACCCCGGTCTGATCTGGCTTGAGCCGGATCTTGACGTTGTAGTCGACCACGCGCTTGACGGGCACCAGCAGTTTCATTGGATTTAGCTCCGTTGGGCCGACCCTCTCACCCAGAAGCCGTTCCCGATCTCATAGCCCGCAAACGGACTTCTTCGGCACTGCACTATGATATATTGCAGTGCGAAAAACTACTGGTGAGGCCTATCACTGTCAACGACAGGCTTGGAAATCTAAATGACCGAAAGCCCTAAGTTTGTTGCTCGGCCGCGGTTCCCCGGCCAAAAAGCTTCACTCCGCGTCGCTTCATGAAGACGATGAGAACCACGCCGGCTGCAAAACCACCTAAGTGTGCCCACCAGGCGGTCTGCTCATTGGTTCCAGAGAAGATGAAGTAGAATTGGAAGGCGAGCCAAGCGATGAACGCCCAATAGGCCGGCACTCGCAAGGGAATGCCCAAAAACGTCCAGACCCAGACCCTAACGCGCGGATAGAGCACGAAATAGGCACCGATAATCCCTGAAATTGCGCCACTTGCGCCAATCAGTGGGGCCTGTGAATTGGGCTCGCTCATGGCGAAGAGATAGGCCCCTGCAATCCCGCACAGCAGGTAAAAAATCAAGAATTTGATATGGCCCATGGCGTCTTCGATGTTGTCGCCGAACACCCACAAAAAGACCATGTTTCCAAGGAGGTGGACGATGTCGCCATGGAGAAACATATGGCTCAAAAGGGCGACTTCCGGCGGCACGACGGCGACATCGGTTGAGCGGACTGCCAGCCCCATGAGCGCGGCCGGAATAACGCCGCCGTTCATGTCGAGCAGCATATTTTGCTCGGCGTTGAGTTGGGTCTGCAGCCAAAACACCAGTGAATTGATGGCGATCAATCCTACGGTGACCCGCTGAAAGGGAATGAACCTCAGCGCGTTTTTGTCATGCAGCGGAAAAAAAGCCATGAACTACCCCGTTTGCTTCACCGTCATCGGGCACCTTGGTCCCCGATCCCCCGCTCAAAGTATGCACAGAATGGCTTCGTATGCCGATGGAATTTTGTCACCGACCATCCTGGTTGATCGTTGCTAACTTTGAACTAAGACGAGAGGCAGGTTCAATAGGACGGGCAATCTCTTGGTTAATGTGACAGTTTATTCGAGCACGGTTATTAAGGAAGGGGAGGAAGTGCATTGATCAGCGCTAAACGATTTTTGGTTTTGATATTTGTAGCGCTCGCAGTTGCAGCATGCGCTGTTGCGGACGAGACACCGCCTCCACAACCTGATCAAGTCGCGAACGGACCCGACGGTGCGTGCGGGGGCATCGCCGGTTTTCAATGCGGCGAAGGCGACTATTGCGACTACGGCATTGGCAATTGCGGCATCGCGGATGCCATGGGTGAATGCAAAGTTATGACGCAAGCCTGCACCCGAAACTATCGCCCCGTGTGTGGTTGTGACGAAAAAACTTACGGCAACGCCTGCACGGCAGCGGCCGCAGGCGTGAGCATTCTCTATGAAGGGGAATGCAAAGAAGAAAGCTAACGCTACCTATTCGCGCCGGGAATCCAAAGCACATCTTTTGCGCCGTTGTCATTGGCGAGCCTGGCTGCCACGAATAAATGATCTGACACGCGATTGATGTATCGTAGCGCCGCGTGCGTGACATCTTCACCTTCTTGTTCAGCAAGTTCGACCATCAATCGTTCGGCGCGGCGGCTGAGCGTGCGCGCGACATGAAGGTGCGCGGCGGCGGGCGAGCCGCCTGGCAACACGAACGAGGTTAGCGGCTCCAGCTGTTCATTCATGGCGTCAATCTCGGATTCTAAGCGTTCGACTTGAGCATCAAGAATGCGTAACGCTTCGCCGCCCTTTCCGTCGTCGGGCACGCACAGGTCCGCGCCCAAATCAAACAGATCGTTTTGAATACGCTCCAATGCGGCATCGAGCTCACCGCTGGTGTGAAGCCGGGCAACGCCGACGGTGGCATTAGTTTCATCGACCGTGCCGTAGGCGGCGATACGCAAATCATGTTTCGGCACGCGCGCGCCGGTGCCTAGCCCCGTCGTGCCTTTGTCGCCGGTCTTGGTGTAGATTTTGTTGAGTTTGACCATGAGGTCCTTCAATAGTCGTTGAGCAGAAGCTTACGCTTTGGGCCGCGTTGCGCACAGGACCAAATATTCATACGCGATGGTAGCCGCCGCGAGTGCCGTGATCTGACCGACATCGTAGGCCGGCGCGACTTCAACGACATCCGCGCCGATGATATTTATCCCAATAAGCCCGCGCAAGATTTGCAGCGCCGTTGACGTTGATGGTCCGCCGCACACAGGCGTGCCTGTGCCCGGCGCGTAACTTGGATCGACAAAATCTATATCGAGAGTGACATAGGCTTTGTTGTCGCCGACGACGTCTCTAATTTTTCTTACGGCGGCGGCCGCACCATGTTCAAGGAGCCAGGGTGCGTCGAGAACATGAAAACCAAGTGTGTCGGAATTTTCCGTGCGCAAACCAATTTGAACCGAGCGTGACGGATCAACCAGACCTTCTTTGGCCGCATGCCAAAACATGGTGCCGTGGTCGGTGCGCCGCGCACCGCCTTCGTCATCCCACGTGTCGGAATGTGCGTCGAAGTGGACGAGTGACAGGGACCCGTGTTTGGCATGGAGCGCTTTCAGAACCGGATACGTGACAAAGTGATCGCCGCCGAGGCTAAGCGGGATCACATCCTTGTCGATGATGGATTTAATATGGACCTCGATGGCGCCGGGCATCGAGTCCGGGGCGCCGAAGTCCCACGCGCAATCCCCATAGTCGATGACGGAAAGTTCCGTACGCGGATCGACTGGGCTACCATAGGGGCGTTCCCAATCAATCATGGATGAGGCTTCGCGAATGGCGCGGGGCCCAAAGCGGGCACCCGGCCTATTGCTGGTCGCCGTGTCCACAGGCAAGCCGGTGACCGCGACATCGACGCCGGTCAAATCGCGCGTGTATTTGCGCCGCAAGAATGACAGCGCGCCGGAATAGGTGCGTTCGTCCGGATCTTCGCGCAGGGACCCTGCGGTAAACGCGTAGTCGGATTTGCTATCGGTCACAGACTTCTGCTCCTTGAGAGGCGTGCTATTGAGTACTCAAATAGTAGGCGAGTGCAAGAAGCAGGATAGCGCAAACCTGCAGCACGATACGCAGGCGCATGAGCTTGTTAGAATATTTTCTGGCGAAATCGCCGCCCCTGTACAGCGTGAATACGCCCGCGACGAGCGTGAGGAAGACCGCCCCGATGGCGACCATGACCATGATGTTGATGAGGGAGTCCATCTAGACAAATGACTTCGCTGGTGGAGCTTTGTTTGTGACGCTAGGCTTATTGCTGTGTCGCTGCAATGAGGTCTTGTGGCGCATCAACAAGGCTGTCTGCGCCCGCCTCGGTCAATTCGGCGCGGCTGCCATAGCCATAGAGGACGCCGATGGAGCCAAGGCCATTGCCGCGGGCACCGGCAATGTCATGGCGCCGGTCGCCGATCATGACGCTCGTTTTAGGATCGACTTGCGTTTCGCTGAGCGCATAAGCCAACAGCTCGACCTTGTTGCTGAGCGCGCCGTCGAGTGTTGGGCCAAAGACCCGAATGAAAAACGAAGAGAGCTCAAAGTGCTCGATGATTTGTTCGGCGAATGTAAGCGGCTTTGACGTCGCGACGTAAAGGTCGTGTCCGGCTTTGCTGAGCTCGCTTAGTGCTTCTGGAACGCCGTCATAGACGCTGTTTTCGCGCCAACCTTTGTCGGCAAAACGTTCGCGGTAAAAGGCGAGGGCTTGTTCTCCCTTTTCTTCACTGCCAAACAACGGCCCCAAGGTTTCGTGAAACGGCGGTCCAATGAGCGAGGCAATCACAGATTCATCCGGCGCCGTCATATTCATGCGGTCGAAGGCATAGCGCACGCAACGCACCATGCCCGGCTTGGAATCCGTCAAGGTTCCGTCGAGATCAAAGAACAACTTTGTCGGCATGGCCGGACCCTGCCGCTCACGTGGGCGTTCGTCAATGGTATTTAGTGAAGGACCTGTATTGGCTCTTTTTCTGTCTAATAACCCTTGTGTCATTGCGCGACTTGATCGCGCAATCCATTGGCCTCACCATTCTTGCATGGCGTCCTACTACGTCTACATCATGGCCAGCCGCAGGAATGGAACGATCTATATCGGCGTTACGAACGATCTGCCTCGTCGAGCCTATGAACACCGCGAGGCCCTCGTTAAGGGATTTACGAAGAGGTATGCTGTCAAGAAGTTAGTGTACTTTGAAGAATTCCAAGATATAGGTCTCGCTATTGCTCGCGAAAAACGTCTGAAAGAGTGGCAACGTCAGTGGAAGATCGATCTCATCAATGGGTTCAATCCCAAATGGAACGATCTCGCGGGTGGGCTTAACTGAACTTCCAATGGTTCCCGCGGTCAAGCCGCGGGATGACACAAGGTTGTATTGCGGATCGATAATATGATCGAAAGCCTATCGAAGCCGATCTTTCTTGCCGTGATTCTATCCATAGCTACGTCAGCAACTGCACAGGAAGAAATTATCAATGTTAAGGGAGTGGCCAGGGACAACGATGGTGTGACGAAATTTGTATGTAATTACGACGAAGAATGGAAGATAAAATCAATGGAAGATGCATGGGCCGAAATCGCAAGTGGCACTAAGTATTTTGCGTTGTGTCCCGGCGATGTGGCTACTCTCGCAATTCCGATTTTGGTAAAACAAAACGAAGACGGGCAACCGTATTTGCAAACTATTCGCGACGGTGAACTCTGCAATAACCTAGACGACCTTCCCACTTGCGCCAAATTGCAATTGGAAAAACTAAATGAGCCGCAGGTTTCGAGTCTTAGCGAGCCAATCGATGACGAATTTGCAGGATTCTAAATTAGAGACGTTTGACGACCTACTGAGGGTCGTTAATTCACCTTCTTATCCAGCAAGCGCCGGGCGATGACTTGGGCTTGAATTTCGGCTGCGCCTTCGAAGATGTTGAGAATGCGCGCATCGCAAAGGACGCGGCTGATGGGATATTCAAGCGCGAATCCATTGCCGCCGTGAATTTGGACAGCTCCGTCGGCGGCGGCCCAGGCAACGCGCGCGGCAAGAAGTTTCGCCATGCCTGCTTCGAGGTCGCAGCGCCGGCCTTCGTCTTTCTGGCGTGCGGCGTAATAGGTCAGCTGGCGTGCGGCCATGATTTCCACGGCCATGGACGCAAGCTTGCTATAGACCCGCGGAAACTTGGCGATCGGCCCGCCGAATTGTTGGCGCTCCTGGGCGTAGGTGAGCCCTAACTCCAGCGCCGATTGTGCCACGCCGACGGCGCGGGCCGCGGTTTGAATGCGCGCGCTTTCGAAGGTGCGCATGAGTTGCTTAAAGCCCTGTCCTTCTTCTCCACCCAGCAAGTTCTCGGCCTTCACTTCAAAACCGTCAAAGCCGATTTCATATTCCTTCATGCCGCGATAGCCGAGAACTTCGATTTCGCTGCCGGTCATGCCCGGTGCCGGGAAGGGATCGGCGTCGGTACCGCGCGGTTTTTCGGCGAGGAACATGCTGAGGCCCTTGTAGCCGTCGGCCTCCGGATTCGTCCGTACCAGGAGCGTCATGAGATCGGCGCGTGCGGCATGGGTGATCCAGGTCTTGGCGCCAGTGACTTTGTAGACGTCGCCGTCGCGTATGGCCCGGGTGCGCAAAGCACCTAAATCCGAGCCGACAATGGGTTCGGTAAAGACCGCGGTCGGCAAAATCTCACAGCTGGCAATCTTGGGTAGCCACTTTTCCTTTTGCGCGTCGGTGTCGCCGCCCATTATGAGCTCGGCGGCAATTTCCGAGCGCGTGCCCAGCGAGCCCACACCGATATAGCCTCGGGACAATTCTTCCGAAACGACGCACATGGACGTCTTGCCGAGGGCGAGGCCGCCGAACTCTTCCGGGATCGTCAATCTGAACACGCCGAGCGCCGACATCTCGTCGATCACATCCATCGGGATAAGTTCGTCTTTGAGATGCCACTCATGGGCGGGCTCTTTGATCTTTTCGTCGGCGAAACGATGGAATTGATCGCGAATCAGGGTCAGTGTTTCGTCAAGGCCGGCGTCACCATAAGTGGCGCTGCTCGCCTGCGCCGCGATCAGTTCGCCGAGGCGTTGTCGAGCCTCCTGGCTGTTGGCTTTGGAAGTGAGCGTTTGAACAGCGGGAACTTAAAACGAATGAGTTGCATCTTCCGGAATCGCCATATCGTCGGGCCGCACGATCTCGTTCTGGCTCATGGGGATGCCGCCCCAGATTTGAGACAGGTACTCGCCGAACGCGCATTGCAATATGAGCGCTTCCAGTTCGCTGAGGCGGCCGTCTTTATCTAAGCGCTCGGCCCAATGGTGAAGCTCGCGCAACGCCACGACGTAAGTGGCCAGCCAAGCGAGCCCGTGGGCCGCCGTCTGTTCCCCATCGACGGCCTCGGTCGTCGCCGCGCCGCCCAACAAGCTGTATACGGAGGATTTTGCTTGCTCCAAAAGCGTTCCGGCCGCCTGGGCTGCGTCCGCGCACAGCTTCAGCAATTCCGGAAGCACCGGCGTTTCGATTTGCTCTGAAGATTCAGCGACGGTCATCGCGCTTGCATCAGCCTTCGTCGCCGGCCTCGATGGCGTCTTCGATTGTGCGGAGACCCGGATATTTGGCCGATACGAGCACCGCCATGTTGCCCGGCGGATGCTGGTTCTTCCACATTACGGTGTGCGCCTTGGGGATATCTTTCCAGGCGAACACTTCCGACATGCACGGGTCGATGCGCCGCTCGATCACCAGCCGATTGGCCTGGCTCGCTTGCTTTAGGTTGGCGAAGTGGCTGCCTTGCACACGCTTTTGCCGCATCCACAAAAACCGCGCGTCGATGGTCAGGTTATACCCGGTCGTACCGGCGCAAATGACCACCATGCCTCCGCGTTTGACCACAAAGACGGACACAGGAAACGTCGCTTCGCCGGGATGTTCGAATACGAAGTCGACGTCTTGCTTGCCGGTATAGTCCCAAACCGCGCGGCCGAACTTGCGCACTTCTTTCATGTAGTTTTTAAAGTCGGGGCCGTTGACCGGCGGCAATTGTCCCCAACAATCGAACTCTTTGCGGTTGATGACGCCTTTGGCGCCCATGTTCAAAACGTATTCGGTCTTGGCGTCGTCGGAAATGATACCGATCGCGTTGGCGCCCGATACGGCACAGAGCTGAACGGCCATGGAACCCAAGCCGCCGGAGGCGCCCCAGACAAGGACGTTGTGGCCTGGTTTTAAAATGTGCGGGCGATGGCCGAACAACATGCGATAGGCGGTCGCGAGCGTAAGCGTCACACAACCGCTTTCTTCCCATGTCAAATGTTTGGCGCGGGGCATGAGTTGACGCGCTTGGACGCGGGCAAATTGAGCAAATGAGCCGTCGGGCGTTTCGTAACCCCAAATGCGTTGCGAGGCCGAAAACATCGGGTCGCCGCCATTGCATTCTTCGTCGTCACCGTCGTCTTGATTGCAGTGAATGACGACTTCATCGCCCACTTGCCAGTTGTTGACTTTGGAGCCGACGGTCCAAACGACGCCTGAGGCATCGGACCCGGCGACATGAAAGTCGGCTTTATGGACATCGAAGGGAGAAATCGGCTCGCCGAGGGCGGCCCACACGCCATTGTAATTGACGCCTGCCGCCATCACCAGCACCAGCACTTCATGGCTGTCGATTGCCGGCGTCGGCACGGTTTCCACCTGCATAGCCTCTTCGGGTGGCCCGTGGCGCTCGCGCCGGATGGCCCAGGCACGCATGGTCTTCGGCACATTGCCGAGCGGCGGAATCTCGTCGACTTCATATAGATCTTTTTTGGTCTGGCTGGCCGGCTGAGGCTTTAGTTTCGTGGCCGTTTGGCTCGCCATGGCTCCCTCCCGAGCGTTTTACGACGTCCGTCTGCCCTTTTTGCAGTGCAGCGATAGTCCTCGAATCACTAGATTGACACAAGGAAATTTTGCGCTGCAACATAATGCCCAGTGGCCCTTAACGGGATGTCAATGCGGACCCGTCATGTCCTAAAGGGCGTTGCAGGGATAATGCCGGACAAGCTTTAAGGATCGGGAAACGTGAATTCCGGAGCAAAATCGGACGAAAAACCAGCGGGGCCAAAGCCACCTTGGATTTTCCGCACTTATGCCGGTCATTCGACCGCGAAAGCCTCAAACGAGCTCTACCGGAACAATCTTGCCAAGGGTCAGACCGGTCTTTCCGTTGCCTTCGACCTGCCGACCCAAACGGGCTACGACGCCGATCACGCCTTGGCCAAGGGCGAGGTTGGCAAAGTCGGCGTGCCGGTCTCGCATCTCGGCGATATGCGCGCGCTGTTCGACCGCATTCCGCTCGACCAAATGAACACGTCGATGACGATCAATGCGCCGGCGGCGTGGCTGCTCGCGCTTTACATTGCGCTGGCTGAAGAGCAAGGCATCGCGCCCGCCGCGCTCAAAGGCACGACCCAAAACGACATCATTAAAGATATCTCTCGCGCGGTACGTACATCTTTCCGCCGGAACCGAGCTTGCGTCTCATCACCGACATGGTGAGTTATACGTACACGGAATGTCCCAGTTGGAATCCGGTGAACGTCTGTTCCTATCATTTGCAAGAAGCGGGCGCGACACCGGTGCAGGAGCTCGCCTTTGCCCTCGCCAACGCCGTCGCCGTTTTAGATCACGTGCGCGCGTCCGGCCAAGTACCTGACGAGGATTTCGGCCAAGTCGTCGGGCGCGTCAGTTTCTTCGTCAATGCAGGCCTTCGTTTCATTGAAGAGCTGTGTAAGATGCGCGCGTTCGTCGCCCTTTGGGACGAAATCACGGCGACCCGCTACGACGTTTCGGATCCGAAACATAGGCGCTTTCGCTATGGCGTTCAGGTGAATTCCCTTGGCTTGACCGAACAGCAGCCCGAAAACAACGTCTATCGCATTTTGATCGAAATGCTCGCGGTAACTTTGTCGAAAGACGCCCGCGCCCGCGCGGTTCAATTGCCGGCTTGGAACGAGGCGCTTGGTCTGCCGCGGCCGTGGGATCAGCAATGGTCCCTGCGCGCCCAACAGATTCTTGCCTATGAAACCGATCTTCTGGAATACGACGATATCTTCACCGGCTCCAAAGTGATCGAGGACAAGGTCGAGACGCTCAAGACGGAGGCCCGCGCGGAATTCGACCGCATTATAGAGATGGGCGGCGCCGTGGCCGGTGTCGAGTCGAGCTATATGAAAAGCCGACTTGTGGAATCGAATGCCGCGCGGCTCGCCGCCATCGAGTCCGGGACACGCGTCGTCGTCGGCGTTAATCAGTTCACGGAGAGTGAGGAGTCGCTCTTGGCGCCGGGGCAGGGCAGTTTCCTGGCTGTCCCTGAAGCGGTCGAACAAGATCAAGTGGCGCGGCTTCAAGCATGGCGCAGCGAACGCGATAGCAAAGCCGCGCATAAAGCGCTCGAAGAGCTCAAACAGGCCGCACAAGACGGCCGCAACATCATGCCGCCCTCGATTGCAGCGGCTAAAGCGGGCGCCACCACCGGCGAATGGGCAGGCACGCTCAGGCAAGTGTTCGGCGATTATCGTGCACCCACCGGCGTTGCCCAAGTGACAACGGCGCACGATGGCGGTGACATTGAAACAGTCCGTGCGAGCGTCGAAGCCCTTGCTGAAAAACTCGGCCGTCGGCCCAAAATCCTGGTCGGCAAGCCCGGCCTCGACGGTCATTCCAATGGCGCCGAACAAATCGCCGTGCGCGCCCGCGATTGCGGCTTCGATGTAGTCTACGAAGGCATCAGGCTTACGCCCCAAGAAATTGCGGGCGCGGCTCTCGACGAAGGGGTCGACGTTATCGGTCTGTCGATCCTCTCAGGCTCTCACGTGCCCCTGGTCGAAGACGTCCTGACACAGATGAAAGATCTCGGCGTCGATGCGCCCCTTGTCATCGGCGGCATCATCCCGAGCCAAGATAAGGCCAAACTCAAATCAAGAGGCGTCGCCGCGATTTACACGCCCAAAGACTACGACCTCACCCGGATCATGGCTGAGATCGTGAAGTTGGTGGGCGGGCGCTCTACTTAATAAAACTAGGACGTACGCGGGACATTCCCTGGAATTCGGATCGCGCACTCACTTCGGTCGTGCTTGTCCGGAATGTTCCGGAGAGTTTGGCGTGGCAGTATTCTAATATAAGCGCCATCCCGGACAGGATGCGAAGCATCCGTGATCCGGGATCCAGAGCGTGGCGTTCGAGCATTCAATTGGCGGTGAGTTTCTGCTCAGCCTCTCTTGGTCATCTCGTCGAGCATCGGAGGATTGACTTCGAACGACGGCAGGTTTGGATCGACCACGTCCCACGATGCGCCCTTGCTGGTCCACACCACGACTTGAGGCGCAAAGTGGGAGGGGTCGTCGAGGGTTGCTGCATTCAAAAAAATTAATTGCGGCATGGCCGAGTTCAAATTGAACACACGCGAGCCGCAGGTTGGGCAAAAGGCGCGGGGGCGTCATAACTGCTTGTCTCGCCGGTCAACGTAACGGCGTCTTTGGCAACGCCCATGTGGGAGGCATGACCGGTACCACTCGTTTTGCGGCATTGTTCGCATTGGCAATGGCCGCAAACTTCCGGTGCCGCTGTGCTTTCGTAACGAACGGCTCCACAAAGGCAGCCGCCGGAAACCGAATCGTTCATTTCTATCTCCCTTGTTGGTAACTTGCTTTTCGCAAGTTTCACTCTAGGTTAGTCACTTGCATATTACAAGTCACTAATTCAAGACGGATAATGAATGATGGAAATGATGCCGCGCTCCGGCTGCCCGATCGCCTCAACCCTCGATTTGTTAGGAGATAAATGGTCCTTCATCATTGTGCGGGACATGTTGATTGGAAAGCGAAAATTCGGCGAATTTCTCAACTCTCCCGAGGGCATTCCGACCAATATTTTGACAGCGCGCCTTAGGCGCATGGAGGCGGCGGCCTTGGTCTCACGCCGGCCCTACCAGACCAATCCCGTGCGCTATAAATATGAGTTGACCCTAAAAGGCGAGGGGCTGCTGCCCGCCCTTCAAGAGATCTGCCGTTGGGCCAACGAACACATTCCGGGCACCTGGACGCCTCCGGAAAGTTTTATGGCGTCCCGTTCTGCATAGGAACCCCGCAGACCGCCGTCAATTAAGGCAGAAATTGCCTCAATTGATCCAAATTGACGCCTCAATCGAACGCCAAGGTTAACGCCTGTTCATTTTTTCCTTTTTGGGGCTGCGTATTTCCTCATCGAATTTCATTAGCGGGGCAGCTATGAATAAGAAACAACAGGACGCGATACTTTCCGAGAGCTTCGGCTTTGACGCCGCAGAATCTCTTCAGAAGCAACTCAAGAAATACGAAAAGCAGGGCTTGTCCCCGCAAGATTGGCGCGAGATGGCGGACACTGAAATCGCCCATCTTAACGCCTGTCTTGAGCGGGAAATGGATCGTCCGACTTGGGGGCCTAAAGAGGAATCGAAAAGAAACGAAGAGTTCTCCGGTGTGTCAAATCCCTCCGAGATTTGGGAAGACAGCCGCCGCATTAAACGCTTTCGCCCGATTTATTTCGGCGCCGCCTTTATCGGCGTGGCCTTGTTCGCCCTTGCCATGGCGGTCGACTATTCAATCATCAATGAATTCTGGAAGCGCGCACTCGCCAATGAGTTTTTGGAAGTGCCTGAGTCCCTCGCCAACTCCATTCTGTTTAAGTCATTGCAAGTCGTTATTGCGGCTTTCGCCGTCCACTTCTTCTTGAGTTCTCTCAAGAACAGAAACCAGGACCGCGGTGAAAAAGCCTATGTCGCGACTTTGTTCGCGCTGACCATCGTCATGGTCACCGGCTTCGGCATTTTGATCACCAAGCAAACCATGCCGGCCAACTAAGCAGCTCTCCTGGGCAGCGCGCCCATGATGGAAGAAGCAGCCCCTGAAGATCCGTTTGCTAATTTCCTCGACTCATCGGCCGTTGAACCTGCTGTTGCGACCAGCGTGCCGGCCGTTGAAGCCGCCGTGTTACCGCCGGAAACCATTCAACGCCTCTATTCAATATCTTGGATGATTGCGCCCGCCATCGTCTTCTTGATCGCTACCGGTGTCGGCGCCTGGAGCCTACAACTCTCCGAAACCAATCTCGAAAACTTTGTCAAAGCCGGTGACTTCAAAGCCTGCGATGGTCAAATGCGTCAGCTGGCCATGCTTGAGAAAAGTCAAAAACTGCTCGATCGCATGTCAAATCGGCAATCCGATTACGACATATGACGGCGATAAGGCATCAAGCACAGCGAAACGCAATTTAGGAAAGAAAGGCAAAGGGGCAAACCAATGTTGAGAACTCTCTTCATCCTCGCAGCGATTATCACGGTTGGCATCGCGCTCATGGGCAGCGCTTATGCGGCAGACCAGACCGCAACTGGACCGGCAAATCCCGAGCGCATCGTCATCGGTCTCGACATGAGCACCAGTAATCCACTTGTCGCAGATCCCGATCATGCTTCTAAAGTGGCTGCCCGCGTTGCAGAAAAAATAAGAGGCCTTTCAGTTAGATCCGAAGTCATCATTCGCACGTTCGGCGTTTATGGCTCGGCCGCCAATGACAAGCTGAGGATAGATACGCGAATCTCACGAAATTCCCCGCCGGATGCATTTGCGGAGAAAGTCGAGCGTCTTATCAAGGGAATTCCAGGGTTTGTTGAATCCGGCAAGTTAGAAGCGCAGCCTTATACGAACATCATAGCATTCCTTGAAACAATGGATGTGACGGTTAATTGCGGTGATATGCCAACCAGCTACATTTTGCTGACAGACGGTGTTGAAGATTCCGAGTACGCAAGCCTCAGAAAAGCCGGATCGATGCTTCCTGCGAGTAATCTCCATGTCGGTCGACCGAAATGCCAGTCCTTAACAATGCTTGGTATAGGGAAGGGATTGAATAGCCCGCCTGAAACCACCCGGCTTCGACAAGTTTGGTCTCTCTGGGCCGAAGAGGGCCACAATAGTCCGTTTAAAGAGTTTGTCGGACTGAACGATTGGTAGGCAGTCGCCCAAAACAAATGACATACAACGACATTCACATAATTGAATTGGGCAAAGGGCTCGGCAGCCCGTCGGACACGCAACGCTTGCGTAATGAATGGGCCGCGTACGCGACTGGACTTGCCGGCCCCTTTGTTCACTTTGTGGGACTAAACGATTGGTAAGCGAGTAAGAGAGCCCCGCGAACCCCTGCTCCGAGCCGCGACCGCGCCGCAAGTGAGAACCGCGCCGGGGCGGGGGACTTAATCAAAGTTTGAAGCAGCCCCGCTTCACGAGTTCCCTGTTCGGTGTTTAACTTTAACCTTCTGCCCCAAGGTGCACCGGGTGGGGGATTCGTTTTTTTAGGTTCTTCAATGACATTGCGCGATTTCATCGCCCATGGATTCCGGGTCGCGAGCCTCGCTTGCCAAAACGCCTTTGGCGTTTTGGGCTCGCCTAGCGTCCGGAATCCATGGGCAGATCGGCACTGTTCAGGTTTTAAGGTGATCCAACTCCCGCCTGGCGTTGGCGCGCGCAAGTTCTTCGAACTGCGATTTGAATTCTACCGTGTAGAAAATTTCTTTTCGCTCCAAAAGCTCTTTCAGAAAGGCACGCCGACCAGCAGCAAAGATTTCATCCGGCACGAACGAAAACTCCTGACGAATTTGTTGTGCGTAGCTGTCGTAGGCGTCCGGCTCGCCGCCTAGGACCGCCATATCCATGTCGAGCATGAACTGGCAATCGCGCACGAGGTCGGCGGGAGTGTTTGTGAGCGGCTTGTGCTCTTTGGTGTTCAAGATTACGAGCTCAGCGAATTCAAGGTCAGCGTTGCCGCCGAGTTTCTCTTTCATAAGCGCCACACTCTTAGCCTCGTTGTCTGGATCGCCCGGCTGATACACCGCGTCGTGAAACAGGATCACAAGTTTGATGGCATTGGGGCGTTTGAGTTCGTGCTTCCACTCTTCAAAGAGCCACAAGAGATGCTCGATGTGATCCCACGTGTGAAAGTGCCGTTGAGGTTCCGCATAAAACGGTTTGGCGATTTCGAGGGGATCGAGGCTCGACATGGTGTGAATTCTCTCTACTGCTCAGGCTACACTCGACTCAATGGATGCCCGGATCAAGTCCGGGCATGACACTTAAGATTTGGCATGGCAGAAACAAACACAACTGTCATTGCCGGGCTTGACCCGGCAATCCATTGGCCTGGACATAATCAATTGAGCAAGCGGTTATCCTCAAATGCTATGCTCAGCTTTTGACGGGGGTCTGTCATGACCAAGGGCCTCTCACTTACAGACATCGAGGCAATCGACCTAAGCGCAGAGCGCGCCTGGCCGCCGGCGCGCGTGATTGACATTGACGGTTGGCACTGCCGCATGGATCGTGGCGTCACGCGCCGCGCCAATTCAATTTTGGCCCACGGCGGCGCGGAGGACCTCAAAAAACGACTGGACAAGGTGACAAATTTCTATGGTGCGGCGGACTTGAGGCCGTGTTTTCAGATCACGCCGGCAACCAATCCGAGCGCGCTCGAGCCGCTGTTGGACGAACGAGGCTTTGGGTGCGAAGGTGAAAGTCTTGTCCTGCGTCTGGACGCCGCGACGCCCGGCCGGGCAAGCGGTGCATATGATGACGTTGGTCTGATGGCCGGTCCCAGCGATGAATGGCTACGAGAGTTTCTAGTTGGATGGCCTGCCGACAAATCGCAGATCCGTTGCAACATCTTGAAACGCATTCGCGTCCCACACGTGTACGCCTTCATCGGTCCAGTGACGGCACCAAGCTCAAAGGCGATGGCCGTTTGCGATGGCAAGCGCGGCTGGATTAACTCTATGTACACGGATCAAAACGAGCGGCGCAAAGGCTTGGGGCGGCGCGTCTTGATGTCCCTGTTGCATTGGCTGTCGGGCCAAGGCGCGACACAGATTTATCTTCAAGTGGAAGCGGACAACACGCCTGCGCGCCGCCTTTATGAGAGTTGCGGCTTCCGCGTTCTGTATCCCTATCACTATCGTGTATTGCATCGTGGAACCCTGTGTGTAGCGAATGTGGTTTAGTTGGAGTGGGCGGGAGACCGTTGGATCCCAGGTTCTCTTTTGAGAAACCGAACCGCGGCCTGGTTCCCGCCCCGTTTTGATCACCCAACCTAAACAGTTGCACGGGGCTGTTTACATCAGACCCCGCATCACAGGGATAGGCACCATGACTATACATCCTTTGACGATCGGGATCGATATCTCAAAACATACGCTTGATATTTTTGTTTCTGAGAGCCGTCAGCATCTTCGGATTGACAATACACACGATGCGATTGCCGATTGGTTGAGCCGGTTGAAACGCACATCTAGCTTGGTGGTGTTCGAAGCCACTGGCGTTTATGACAAGGCACTTGCGGCCGGTCTTCGGCACTCAGGCTTCGCTTTTACTTGCGTGAACCCGTCACGGGCCCGGGCCTTTGCCAAAGCGGCCGGATATCTTGCTAAGACGGATCGCGTTGACGCGCAGATGTTGGCGGTGATGGGACAGTCCTTGTCTTTGTCTCAATCTAGCGCTGATGATCCCGACAGAGAGCGCCTGCGCACTCTGACCAAACGCAGGGATCAGCTGGTCGATATGCGTGCCCAAGAAAAGATCCGGCGTTCGGAATCGATCATCCCTGAACAGCTCCAATCCTTAGACGATCACATTGTCTGGCTGAGTGGCGAGATCAAAAGCCTTGAGAGAGACATCAAGTCACTCATGCAAACAGCTGCTCAACTTGGGCAAGAGGCGACTTTGTTACGCTCGGTTCCAGGCATTGGCCCCGTTGCCGCCATGACACTTTTAGCCTTGATGCCGGAACTTGGACACATCAAACGCCGTGCTATTGCCGCTTTAGCAGGTCTGGCACCAATCAATCGGGACAGCGGCACCATGAGAGGACAACGGCGTATCTATGGGGGACGACCAAGGGTGCGACGGGCCCTCTATATGGCCGCCCTATCAGCAGCGAGATCTCATCCACGATTCAAAGCTTTCTACGACAAACTCACCGCAGCGGGAAAGCCAGCTAAGGTAGCCCTCACCGCGCTCGCTCGAAAAATCCTGATCATCGCAAACGCTATCCTCAAAACTAGGCAACCATTCAAGGCATAAACACAGTTGCCGCGGTCAAGCCGCGGGATGACACTGATATTGTAGTAACACCTTTCGATTCTCTTATGTGTCATTGCCGGGCTTGACCCGGCAATCCATTGGCATGTCGTCTTTAACCGCATAGACTGTGGTTGTTAGGCTTCGCACCATGACAAGACTGTGTTTAGATGCAGCAGTTCTACACAATTGCAAATTTTCTATTCGGCTTTCGGGGGCGAATTAACCGACTTCAATATTTGATCGTCGGCGTGTTACTACCGATTACAATCTTGTACTTCAGAGTTTACAGGATTTTGTTTCCTCTCGGTTTTGCTGCGGGCCCACTTCCCGCTTCCTTCTGCGACAGCGAAGCCCTTTGTGTGGCATATTTTTGGGGCGTGCCTGCAATTTCCATAATTCTTTTTGAATGGCTTGTGTTCGCTGCTGCCGTTAAGCGCTTGCAGGACATTGGTTGGAACGGCAGTTGGGCGATGCCACTGACACTGTGGTTTGTAATCCCAATTGTGACGGTAGTGTTGTTGTTGATACCAGGAGCGAAAGAGGCCAACACATATGGTGTAATACCAAGTCGAAGTCCTTGGCCAGATTCTGAAGTCAAAGCAGGCTCTGCGACAGAGGGCGAGTAAATTTCGCTAAAGCGCTCTTAACCCCGTCCCTTCGACGACAGTTTTTGCTGGTCCTGCAAAACAGCATCCGCGCGCAACACCTGCGTAAAGCCGCTGGCGCCGAAGCTGATCAGCCCGCCGCGGGGCCAATTGAGTTCGATGCGCCAGGCATAGTACGGCTGGTCGAGACAGATCTTTTGATCTTTGACTTGTTCCCGCGTCACGTCATGGATCGACCACTCGTTGATCGCGACTTGATGGCCACTGTCGCCGCCGTCGACGTGGATTTTCAAATCCGTGACGTTGTGAAACCTCAGCGTCGCCGGCGCCACGCGAAACAAAACGCCATTCTCGCCCTTGACCCACTCGACGATGTGATCCACGTCGAAGACAAGTTCGCTGCGCCATTCATTTTGCTCGGTGTCGCCGACATCAAGCCGCACGGCATAGACATGATTGTCGTGCCACGACAGCTGTTCGAAATCTTGCTCTGTCCATTCGGTCGTCATATCCGCCGTTCCTGATCGGTTCGCATGGCAACTCGACGGTAACGAACAAGCCTCACCAAACTCTAACCGCGCCTCGCATTCGCCCCATTTCGCACTATGATGAGAAACGGCGGGTGCGTTACAGTCCCGCAAAAGAACAGCGGTTTGGGGACGTGAGAATGCTGAGAGGCATACGCGGTCGTCTTGAAAAGATCTTTCATTTCAAGCAACTGGGACGGCTAGAAGCCAAGATCAAGCGCCAGGACACGCTTGAGGCGCGCGACTTTCAAAGCTATATCAATGGCAAAATCGCCGGTCTCGGCCAGCGCCTGTCGTTGCCCATTGACGAGCCTACTTGGGGTCCCCAGCCTCTCGGCCATTCGGGCTCATCACCTTCAGACGTCGCGACAAGCGGTGATGCCGCGCTCGCCTCCCACGATCAGGGGTTCATCAACGGCAATCTTGAACAAAGCCGCCGCATGGCCCGGTTCACCGGTCTATATCTGTTGGCGGCGCTGGTCGGCTTTGCCGTCATGGCGGGCGCGCTCTACTTCGATTTTCAAATCATGTCGGAGTTTTGGACCCGCGTGCTCGCCGACGAATTTATGGAAGTGCCCGAAAGCCTCGTCGGCAGCGTGGTGTCGAAGTCCGCGCAAGTGGTGTTCGCCACTGCCGCGTTTCACTTCTTGCTCAGCTCTCTTTCCGGTTTCGGGCGCAAACTGTTCATCTGGGTGTTCTTTCTGCTTACCTTCGGCTTGATCGCGGGCTTTGGATTGATGAACGCCAGCCTGACCACCCTGCCCCAATTGGACTCGCAAACGACGTCGTCCACCGGGCCGAGTTCCGCGAGCGACGCGCTTAGCGACCTTGGATTGGGACCTGATGCCGGCTCTGAAGTCAGTGCTCCGTCTACGGAGGGATTGGCTACGCAGGTGAAAACTTGGACCGATGCACTCCAGCCGCTTTTGTGGCTTCTGGTCCCAGGCATGGCGTTCTTGGCGGTGACGGGCATCGCCGCACTCTCGCTCCACGTCGCGCAGACGAACGTACAGAACTACGTCAAAAGCCTCGACTATCGCGGACGGCGCAAGCTCATGGCCGAGCTCGAGGAATTGCAGTTGTTCAAGATGGTGATCGACCGGCTGGTCGGCGTGCCGGCTATGGCAACTCCTGCGGACGAGGGGTCAAACGTGGTGCGTCTCTCGAGTTATAAGTCAGAGCTGTCAGGCAGTCCTTACGGCCGCATTCGCCATGGTCGCGGTCCATCCGTCAGTCAATTTCGCCCCGGCAGCATTGCCCCGCGCTTCTAAGCATCGCCAGAAGTTTTTCCTTCTTCTCTGTTCAGTAGCCAATAATGCTATGCTTGTGAAGATGGCATTGAGTGTGGATGTATGACTCGACTTCGAAACGTTGATTGGACATTCGTTTGGCTCGCGGCACTGGTCGTCTCGTTCGGCGTCAATGCGCAGCAGAATGGCGATAGCGAAGCGCGACGGCTGGTCATCGGGCTCGATTTGAGCCGCAGCAATCCGCTGGTTGAAAATCCCGCTTATGCGCAAAAGCTCGCCGACCGCGTCGCGACCGAAATAAAACGCCTCGGTCTGCGCTCCGAAGTTCTGGTGCGCACCTTCGGCGATCTCGATCCGGCGTTGAACACGCTTTCCATTCAAGAGGTGGTTTCGGCGCGCAATCGGCCCGAAGCGATCGCCGCGTCGGTGTCTACGATTGTTGCAAATGTGCCCCGTCTCGTTGAGGACGGCAAACTCAGCGCTCAAGAAAACACCAACATCATCGCGTTCATCAAAACCATGCATGACGCCGTCGGCGAGTGCAAAACTCCGACGGCATTTATTCTGCTTACGGACGGTTTGGAGGACTCGGAATATGCGCGGCTCAGGGATCCTGGTTCCACACTTCCCCAGATCGACATCCGCCCGCGTATCGACAGGCGCTACAAATGCGATGAGCTGCAGATCTTGGGCCTCGGCCAGGGCTTAGAAACCCAAGCCTCCATAGATCGTCTGCGCGCGGCGTGGGCCGCCTGGGCCGTCGGCGACGGACCGTTCGAAACGTTTCTCGGCCTCAACGATTGGTAGGCTAAGCTAGATCTCAAGCACCCCCTCACCCGCTCGGCGGCCGTGCCGCCTCGCGACCTTTCCCCCTAACAGGGGGCGAGGTAATTAAGCGAATGTCTTTGCTCCTCCTCTCCCCCCTTGGGGGATGAGCGGCGACCGTGGACGCAGTGCGTCCGCGTAAGCGCCGCGAATGGATGGGGTGAGGGGGGTTGCTGCGATATGATAAGGGAATGGGGTTCGGAGCGGTCGCAAGGAGAGTCTTTATGGGCAAAGTGTATGACGCCATTGACGACAAGATCGTCAAGTGGGTGGAAAAACAGAAAATGTTTTTTGTGGCGACCGCGCCGCTCACCGGGGACGGGTTGGTGAACTGTTCGCCCAAGGGACTCGACACACTGCGCATCTTGGGTCCACACCAAATTGCTTATTTGGATATGCCCGGCAGCGGCATCGAGACCATGGCGCACATTAAAGAAAACAAGCGCATCGTTATTATGCTGTGTGCGTTCGACGGGCCTCCCAAGATCTATCGCTTTCATGGAGAAGGCGAAGCGATCGAGCCCAAACATGCCGATTTCGATGAGCTTCTCGCCAAGTTCTCCCCAGTGCCTTATGTCCGCTCCATCGTGCTGGTCAACGTCACGCGGGTTTCGGATTCCTGCGGCTTTGGGGTTCCTCTATACGAGTTCACCAAACACCGCGACGCGTCGGCCAAATATGTCGAAAGCAAAACGACGGATGAAATCGAAGCGGGTATTGCGGCGGGCAATCGTCAAAGTCTCGACGGGCTCCCCGGTATCGACCTCGCTCACCGTGCCAAGGAAGACGCTTGAACCCCACGCAACAACCCCGCGCCGGGGTAACGACGCGGGGCTGGCATTGGCTCGCTAAACTTGCGTCTGTCAATTGACGGTTGCGGCGTCCGCCGTTTCCTCGGCGTTGGCGTCCGCCATTGTCAACGACGACTTGTCCGCCATTATTGACAATGACTTGATTCCCGTTGCGATTGCCGCCGCCTTGATTGCCGGCCCGGTTGCCACCACGATTGCCGGCGCCTTGATTGTTGGTTTGGGTGTTGAGACCGCGTCGGCCGCCCCGATTGTTGTTGATGACGCCGCGATTGCCGCGTAGGGACCTAAAACGCCGTCCGTCTCGAGGGTTGCTGAACCAAAACCCATTCCGGAAGCCTCTGACATTCCAAAATTCAGGGCCGTGGGAGTGCGCCATGAGCCGATCTAAGGATGCCCGGCCGCGGCCGCGGCGAAAGTTTTGCTGAATCGCATGACTGTGCGTGAACCATCGAATGCCCATCCGGTGTCTATGAGTGACGAGATGTCCCTGGCGAAAGATGCGCTGGTCGCGAAAGCGCCGATCATTATATCTATCGCCATAATGATCGCGTCCATCGATGTTGATGGAAAAGCCCACGCCTCCGGAGCCGAATGAAATATGAAGTTCGTCTGCAGACGCGGGCGTTGCCGTTGCAAAGCTGAAGGCCAAGATCGGCGCGGCCAACAGTCCTGTAAGACTTAGTTTTGTAATCGTGCGCATGAGTGCCTCCTCTTGCGTAAAGTGGTTGTTCGTAACGTACGCCCTTAAGATAGGAGGCAGCGCGTGAACCGCGCATGAACCGGCAATCAATCAAGCGTGATGCTTATCTGAACAGGCGTTCATGAGAGAATTTTTGTAATATATGGAAAGTCAGTATACGAAGTAAGTAAATTTTACTTGCGTGCCAAAAGAAAACGCCCGCGTCGGGGGCAACGCGGGCGTCTCTTCCGAGATGTGCACGAGCTCGTCACATTACTTTAATTGCCGGGTCCATAGTAAGCATAACCGTAAGGGTTGCTGACGCCCGATTACGGCGTGAGTTCGGTCGGCGCGTTCGTCGCCGGAGGAGGAGCTTGATTGTAGGCCGGCGGCGGCGCTCGGTTATACGCCGGGTCTTGGTAGCCTTGTGTCGGTGGCGCCTGGCTGTACGCGGGCTCCTGATAGCCCTGTGCGACCGGCGGCTGAGAATTGTAGTAGTAGTTGTTGTGAACCGTCACACCGCGGCGATAGGGTCCGTAATAGGGCGGCGGCGGTGGACCGTAGACATAACGCGGCGCGTAGTAGCGCGGGCCATACGCGCGCCCGTAATAGGGTTGGTAAAAATTAAAGCCGATGCCGACCCGCGGTCCAAAGTGGCGATGACCGCCGCGATAACCGCGACGCCCGTAACCGCGCCGGCCGCCGAAATTGCTGTAGCCGAAGCCAAATCCATGATTGCTAATGCCGATCGAAAAGCGATCGCCGGCTTCCGCCGGTGTACTTGTCATAAGGCCGATCGCCAACAAAGGCGCGGCCACAAGCGCGGCCAGTCCCGCTTTACCAAACTTACCCATACTGTGCCTCCTTCAAGGGCCAACACCGGCCCCAAACTCTTAGACCTAATATAGGTGCTCCAACCTGAACCCGGCATGAACATGGATCAAACCGGTGTGAGGTTTATAACACATTAAAAAGATTGAGATAATTGGCTCATGATTGATGCGCCGTTTACCATGACCAGTGTCCAAACGGCATGTTGCAATGCCTCGTGATAATGTTATCGGGCGTTGTTCAATTGAGGGAAGCTCCGCCGTGTTTATCAAAATCATCGCTGGCATTGTCGCCATTATCATCATCATTGGCGCCATTATGGGCGCCCAGACCGGCGACCTCGATTTTTGGCTCGCCTTCGGCGGCGCCATGCTCGTGCTCTTCGCCGGCATTTTTGCTCTGGAGTCGAAGAAGAAGCCCAGAGAAGAAGAGGCGGCATCCGAAAGCGCTCCCACCAACGAGTCGTGAAGTACAGTCATCAAATTGAGGCACAAAACTTTGTTTACTTGACGGCCCCCTCACCCCACTCGGCGGCGACGCCGCCTCGTCTCCCTCTCCCCCTCTTAGGGGGAGAGGGTGTCCGGAGCAAAGCGACGGACCGGTGAGGGGGTGCGGAGGCGATTGATTCGGAGCCCAGCATTCTTAATGCACGAGCCCCACCATCGCGCGCACGTCGGTGGACGTCGCGCCCGCATCGCGCAACGCGACAAGCGTTTTGTCTTTGTCGCGTTTGGATAAGCGCCGGCCGGTCTCGTCGCAAATCAATTTGTGATGATGATAGGATGGAACATCCAGATCCAAAAGAGATTGCAGCGCGCGCTGAATATGCGCCGCACTGAACAGGTCTTCGCCTCTGGTCACATGGGTGATGCCCTGTAAGTGATCGTCGAGCGTCACGGCCAAATGATAGCTGACGCCAATGTCTTTGCGTCCCAAAACAACGTCGCCAAATAAAGTGGGATCGACGATAACTGTTCCGGTCTCGCCCGCGGGGCCTTGTCCGGTTTCGGTAAACGTGAGAGGTGACTCAAGAAGGCTTAAGGTCTTGTCGATTGCGAGCCGCGTTGCGGGTGTTTCGCCGGCGTTCAAGCGAGAGGTTCGCGTCTTATCGTCAAGCATGCGGCAAGTGCCCGGATAGAGCGGTCCTTCCGGTCCCTGGGGCGCCGAGGGTATGGCCGCCACTTCGTCTTCGATTTCTTTCCTTGTGCAGAAGCACGGATAGGTGAGACCCCGCACCGTTAGTTCGCCGAGGGCTTGGCGATAGTCGTTCATGTGTTGCGATTGGCGGCGCACGGGCTCTTCCCACGTCAGGCCGAGCCAGGCGAGGTCGTCGTAGATTTGTTGTTCGAATTCGGGCCGGCAACGGCCTTGGTCGATGTTCTCGATGCGCAATACAAAGCGCCCACCCGAGTCCTGCGCCAAATCGTGCGCAACGAATGCGGAGTAGGCCGTGCCGAGATGAAGCAGTCCGGTCGGGCTCGGCGCAAAGCGCGTAACGTAGCCGCCGCTCATGATCTGTTGTCCTTCGTTCCTCGAATGCTCAACTCGCATCTAAACACGTGGCAGATATCGAGCACCCCCTCACCGGTCCTTCGCTGCGCTCTGGACACCCTCTCCCCCTCGTAGGGGGAGAGGAAGGCGAGGTGGCAACGCTGCCGAGTGGGGTGAGGGGGGTTTTGGTGACATTTCGTTTCGGTACGACACAAATGCGAGCTCACGCGCTCATCTCAGTGGCCGGCCCTCGCCACCAAGACCTGCGGTGAATATGCGGCAGGTGTCGCGGACGAGGTGCATGATCCCTTCCCGGTCGGTAAGTTCCAAGCCGAGCCGGCCGTCGACCAAAAGCGTGGCAAGCCCGTGAACGATAGACCAGGCGGCGAGCGTCGCCGTTGCGGGTTCAGGTGCCGGCGGCGGCATGCGCGCGAGATGATGACTGATCGCTCCGCCGATCATGGTAAAGGCGGCCCGGCCCTTTTTCGCCAGGTTGTCGTCTGTTCCCGTTTCTGCCTGTGAGGCTCCGAACATCAGCCGAAACCGCTCTGGATTGCGGGTGGCGTAGTTCACGTAGCCAATGCCGAGAAGCACGATTCGGTCAATGGAATCCCCGGCGGCAGCGCCCGTTTGGCTCATATTGTCGCTCAAGCCTTCGAAAGATTGCGCGTTAACCGCGGCCAGAAGCGCTTGTTTGTCGGCAAAGTGATGATAGGGCGCGGTCGCAGACACCCCCGCCCGCCGGGCAACCGCGCGCAAGCTCAATGCGGCCGGACCGTCGCTTTCCAAGATTTCGGCGGCGGCATCGAGTAGCGCGCGGCGTAAATCTCCGTGGTGATAACCGGTCTTTTTGCTTGTGTCTTTTTGGGATGACGTCGCGCTCATATGATCCACCGCTAAAAGCTAAAAGTCCACGAATCGCTGGGTTTTGTGCACTATATGCCGAAAATATTTACGCCGTAAAGATTTATCTTGACAGTGCTTAGTTAAGCTGTATCTTAGCAATGTAAAGATACAGCGTTCTGATGCGTGGTCGAAAAAGGAATGGATCTTATGGAAACCCGACGAGAGGTGATCAAAATGACAGCAGCACAAACGGCCCTGATCGCAACCACAGGAATGGCGGGAAACACTTTGTCCACTTCCACTTCCACTTCCACTTCCACTTCAAATGCAAATGCCGGCCTTTTGAAACCCCTCGGCGAGCGTGCGTGGCTCGCCGCATTGGGAACGAGCCTGGCCAATGGCCATGACTGTCAACCCCGGGTCGAAGGCACGATCCCGGTGGCACTCCGTGGAACCCTCTATCGAAATGGTCCGGGCCTGTTCGACCAGGGTGGCGCGCGCAAAAGCAACGTTCTCGACGGTGACGGCATGATCCGCGCACTCACCATCGACAGCGGGTCGGTTCGGTTCCGAAACAAATACATCGAAACGCCGAAATACCTTGAGGAGGAACAGGAAGGCCGCTTCAGCCATAGCGCCTGGACCACGCGCCGGCCGGGCGGGGTGCTTGCCAATATTGGTGGTGGCGGCATGCTCAGCCAGGCGGGTATCACCGTCTACGCGGTGGGCAAGAAGGTCATCGCGATCTACGAAGTTGGTCTTCCGTTCGAAATCGATCCCGACACGCTTGCGACCATCGGTACCTATCAGGTCGGCGAACCCGGCAAGGCGTCAGCCTACAAGGCCCACACCAAATTCGACGGAAAAACCGGCGAGTGGGTTCTGTCCGGCACGGAATACGGACCGAACATGAAACTTCACGTCATCGTCCACAGGCCCGACGGAACGCTCAAGAAACACTTCGCTGTTCAAGCCCCGCGTCAGACTTACGTGCATGATTTTTTCGCCAGCGAAAACTACATCCTGTTCAACCTTCATCCGGTCGAGCTGTCTTTGATGTCGTTCCTTGCAGGCTTCAAGAGTTTGACCGACGGCTTTAGCTGGAACCGGAAACAGCCAAACCTCGTCATGATCGTGCGCCGCGATGGGACCGGCGAACCGGTCGTGCTCGAAGCTCCCGGCGCCTTCATGTGGCATGCGCTCAATGCCTACGAGCGAGGCGGCGATATCATCGCGGACTTTGTCGGCTATGATGAGCCCGATCACTTCATCGGTGAGAATGCCGAATTTACGACGGTGATGGACGGTAAGGCCGGAGAAGGCCGCTTCCCCGGTACGGTCCGGCGCTACGTTATCAACCTCGCTGCTAAAACGCTTCGTGAAGAGCTGATCAATGACCAGCATCATGAATTCCCGACTCTGGCTGCAGGATTTGAATGCCATCCGCATAAAGAGGGGTTTATCGCCACGGGGAAGCCCGGCGATTTTTTCAATCTCTCGGGTCTCGTTAGGCAGAATACCGACACCGGCGCGCGCGACGAATTCGACTACGGCCCAAAGACGTTTGTTTACGAGCCGCTCCATGCCGCCGATCCGACTGGGGCGAGCAACGGCTGGGTTCTGCAAGAAGGCCTTGATGGTGCCACCGGCAAAAGCTTTTACGGGATATTCGATGCCCGCCGCATCGCTGACGGTCCCCTGGCGAAAGTGCTGCTCGACCATCATTTGCCGCTCAGTTTCCACGGCGACTGGCGCCCGGCGAGTGTCGACGGGTAGGGAAAGCGTAACTCATCAAGTAGCCCCCTCACCCCAACCCTCTCCCCCTGATCAGGGGGAGAGGGGCAGGGCACTAAGGATCTTTGTTTCCTCTCCCCTCACAGGGGGAGAGGTCGTGAGGCGGCACCGCCGCCGAGCGGGTGAGGGGGTGTTACTCTCGTTGCAACTGGTGACGCCATCATCCGGCGCTACTCTTTGCTCAGAGCAGGGTGTAAACTTGCCGCTTAGCAAGATTGACGCTTTTCAATTGTTGGGGGAATAAGTGTCTGCCAAGGTTTTGATGGTCGGCATCGACGGTGCTGACAGGACGTTGCTTCGCAAATGGGCCCTTTCGGGCAACTTACCCAACTTGGCAGCGCTACTGCAAAAGGGCGCGTCTGTCGATCTTGATATTCCCGAAGGCTTTGCCGATGACGCGGTCTGGGCGTGCCTTGCTACGGGCACAAGTCTTAAAGACCATGGCCGTTTTAACTGGCAACAGCTTCGTCCCGGGCCATACGATCTAGCTCAGTCGCGTCACGTGCCTTGGAACCATGCGTCATTTTGGCAGACCTTGAGCGATGCCGGCCGCCGGGTTGCCGTACTTGATGCGCCGAAAAGTCCTCTATCATCGGAATTAAACGGCATTCAAATTTCTGATTGGTTGGTGCACGGACGAGATTGTCCAGAGCCTGTCTCCGTGCCGGTAGAACTGGCCGGCGAACTGCCCAGGAAATTCGGTGAGACGCCGGCACACTTTTGTACGGTCGAAGTGCCTCAGTGGAGCGAGAAAGACTATCAGGCCTGGGTAGATGCTTTGCGCACCAGCATTCAAATGAAAAAAACCGCGAGCCTGCAGTTCGTGAAGCAAGAGCCGTGGGATTTGTTTTTGACCGTCTTTAAGGAGGCCCATTGCAGCGGTCATCATTTCTGGCACCTCATGGACCCCTCTCACAAGGCACACGACAAACTGTTGGCCGAAAAGTTCGGCGGCGTCATAAAAGAAATTTACGGAGCCATTGATGACGCCGTGGGTGAGTTGGTGCGCGCAGCCGGACAGCACGCCAACGTCATTGTGTTTTCTCCGCTTGGCATGGACGCTAACCGCACGGGCGCCCCCCTCATGGGGCAGCTATTGCGCAAATTCAATGCACGCGCGCTGCCGCGCCTCCGACTGCTGGAAACTGGCGCGCTCGCCAACCTTCAAGATTTCGTCCGTCCTGTCCATCGAAAGACGCGCCGCTTTTGGCGCTTGTCCAAATACCTCGAACGCTCGCTGCCTCACCGGTCTGACACATGTTTCGAACTTCCCCACAATGAGACCGCAAGCGCTTTGAGGTTCAATGTCGCTAGCCGCGATCCCAACGGCTTTGTTGCGCCGGGCGAGCCCCTTGATGTGCTTTGCGGCACAATGATTAGGGAGCTCAACGGCCTCGTCGATGCGGATACCGGCGAGCCACTTGTCGAAAAAGTCATCAGGCTGGAGGACGGATCTTCGGCCGGCGCCAGTGGGTCCTTGCCTGATCTGCTGGTCGTGTGGTGGGGCAATGCGCCCGTTCACCGGGCCTATGCGCCGAGCTTAGGATTGCTCGAAGGCATAGCGTGCAATTATCGAAGCGGCAACCATCGAGACGGCGGCGTTCTATTTGCGGCGGGACCCGATATCGCGCGCGTGGCTTCTTCCTTTGTCGCGGACATTACGGACGTGGCACCTACCGTGTGCAACCTGCTCGGCGCTCACCTGGAGCGGGCTTCCGGCCGGCCGATACAGCACATGCTCACTTCCGCGCATTTGCTGTCACCTCAAGAGAGCAATCCGGCCACGGCGGTGCGATAGGCCTAGGCGAATTGCGGCATGGGTAGGAATGCTCGTAGCCGTTCATCATCGAAATTTTTTGTGACGGACGCGACGTATTGATGGTACCGACACACAATGGGGAAATACCTTATTGAAAAATTGCCCACGCGCTTGCGCCGCCGCGCCGATGTTGAGCGGGCCATCGCTCATTTGGTGGCGGCGGACAAGCATTTGGGCCGGGCGGTGGAGGAAGCAGGCCCCGTCGGCTTCAAAATGCGCGAGGCTGGATTTGCTAGTCTGCTCAAAATCATTGTCGAGCAGCAACTATCGACAGCGAGCGCCTGGGCCATTTGGGGCCGGCTGGTGGAGCCCGTAGATGATCCGACCCCGGATTATGTTCTCTCGCTCTCGGACGCCAAGCTGCGCAAAGTGGGCTTGAGTGCCCCCAAAATGCGCTACTGCCGCGCACTGGCGGACGATGTCGCATGCGGCCGGCTCGATCTTTCGCGTCTTGCGCGTCTGCCCGATGCCCAAGCCTTGGAAGCGCTGCAATCGGTCTGCGGCATCGGGCGCTGGACGGCGGAAATCTATTTGCTGTTTTGTTTGGGCCGCCCGGACGTCTGGCCTGCCGGAGACATCGCCGTTCAGTCGGCGCTGCAAACTGTGCGCGGTCTGAAACAGCGTCCCGATCCCGCAAAGATGGACAATTTAGCCGAAGGCTGGCGGCCTTTGCGTGGCGTCGCCGCGCTGATCCTGTGGAATTACTATCGTCATGTGAAAAAACGCCCCATGTGGGAGTGATGGCGCGCGCCGGAGCGTTTTTTGGGAGTGAGGCGGAAACGCCGAAGACTTGACAAATTATTGCATGAGGTTGTTTTTCACTTTTGTGGTTTTGAGCGTGTCTCATGTCTTCGGGCTTGGACGGCGCATGTAAACGTAAGGAGTGTCCATGGTTTCACTCGACGGACCTCGTATCCAAGCGGCAAGCGGCACGGCCAAACAGCTGGTGATCTTGCTCCATGGCTACGGCGCCAACGGCGAGGACCTGATCGGTTTGGCGCATCCTTGGCAAAGGCTGTTACCGAATACGGCATTCGTATCGCCCAATGCGCCGGAAGCCATGCCAATGGCGCCTGGAGGCTTTCAATGGTTTCCGATTGATCAATCAGATCCACAAGACTACGCGCGTGGCGTGGAAGCTGCCGCGCCAATCTTGAACGAGTTTATCGACGATGAACTTGGGCGCTATGGCTTCGACGAACGTCAGCTTGCGCTCGTTGGCTTTAGCCAGGGCACCATGATGTCGCTTCATGTGGGTGTGCGCCGGGCAATTGTGCCTGCGGCGATCCTTGGCTATTCGGGCATGTTGGCTTTGCCTGAGCGCTTAAAGGACGAACTCAGCGTAAGGCCGCCGATCTTTCTTGTTCACGGAGATGCCGATCCCATGATCCCGGTCGCAGCGTTGCATGCGGCAGTCAATCAGTTGGGCGATGCGGGCCTTGCGGTGCAATGGCACGTGTCACAGGGCGTGTCCCATAATATTGGTCCGGACGCAGTGGAATTGGGTGGCCGTTTTTTAGCGGATTCCTTTGCATCTGCCGCGAAACCGGCGTAAAGAACGCCGCTTCTTTGCTTTGACATTTTGGTCACATCGAATCGTCTAAAATAGGGAATCGTCTAAGATAGGCGCTGCGGCCCGGCCTGTACTTGAGTTACGGACCTGGGCCATACTTTACGCGTTCTTGGACGTGGGTTCCGGTGGCCAAAGAATAAGTTTGGTTAATTCGAATCCGGTTGACCTTGGAGATTTGACGTGACCGTCAATGTGCGCAATCCAGATGCGTGTCCAGCGCTTGTGCTCAATGCCGACTACCGGCCGTTGAGCTACTTCCCCCTATCGCTATGGTCGTGGCAGGACACGATCAAGGCCGTCTTCATGGATCGCGTCAACATCGTGTGCGAGTACGATCAAGTTGTGCATTCACCGTCATTCGAAATGGCGTTGCCGAGTGTGGTGTCACTCAAGACTTATATTTCCCACGAGCGGCATCCGGCGTTTACCCGGTTCAACGTCTTCTTGCGCGACCGCTTTACGTGCCAGTATTGCGGCGTGCTAGCGGATTTGACATTCGACCACATGGTCCCGCGCTCAAGGGGCGGGAAGACCACATGGGACAATGTGGTCACGGCGTGTGCGCCCTGCAATCTCAAAAAGGGCGGACGCTTGTGCCGTGACGCGCACATGCATCCGGCTCAAAAGCCGTTCAAGCCGGACATGATCACACTCCACCGCAACGGGCGCGCGTTTCCGCCTAACTATTTGCACGATAGTTGGCAGGATTATCTCTACTGGGATAGCGAGCTCGAGCCTTAAGCTTCGGTGGCTTTGGCGATCTATATCTTTTCCGATGCTTTGATGGCGAGCCGGCAGGCGGCCTTGATGGCGCCAGACAAGAGCGAATAGGCGGGCGCCTGTTCTGCCCCTTCGTCGATGGCGGTTTCGCGGTGCTCCCGCTCGTCCGCACGAAACGCGGACACGACGACGATGAGTTCGTCATCGTTGAGCGCAGCGAGCGTACGCTCTTGCCTGGCATAGTGGTCGTCGATCACTTCTTCGACGACAGCCGTGCAGGCCATCGCCGCCTTGTCGTTGACCAGAGCTGTGGCCGCGCCCAAAGCAAAGCCTGCCGTATGCCATAGGGGAGCCAGCAAAGTTGGCCGGACACGGCGTTCGAGGACAAGCCGATCGAATGTACTCAAATGCTCCTGCTCTTGATTGGCCATCTTCTCGATGGCAGCCACCGCATGCTCCGCCCCCGGACGATTACGCAAAACCGCCAGTTGTCCTTCATAGATCCGGACCGCACCAAATTCGCCCGCATGGTCAACCCGGATCATGTCTTCAAGGCGCGAACGCTTTGTCCTGCCGGGCAGATGCTCGGCGATGTTGAAGTCGGACGCCGTCATGTGGTGGGCGCTCCCTTCGCTGAGCGTTGTCCGGAGACGTATGACCTCAGCGGCCAGGCAGCGAGCCCTGCAAGCCCCAGGGAGAACAGGACGTTGTAGGCTGCCATGGACAGGCCCAGGAACGACCAGGGAATGCTATCGCAAGACGGTGTTGCGGCCCGGCGTTGAAGCCGCTCGAGCATGTCCGTCACCGTCATGGTCTCGGCCGAATTGGCAGCGCACGAGGCTGGTGCATCCCACCATTTCTGCTCGACGCCGACGTGATAGAATGCAATCCCCGTGCTGCCCAAGTACGCCGCCACAAGCGCTGCCATCACGCCTTGGCGCCAGGCCGGTGGCTCAGGGCGCCAAGTGATTGCGATGAAGATCAAGCTCACTCCGGCCGCCGCCCAGTGGGCTTCTCGTTGGCGCAAGCACAGCGGGCAAGGCGCAAGTCCACCGAAATTCTCAAAGGCATGCGCGCCTGCAAGCAACGCCAAACTCCCGCCCAGGGCTATCCAGGGCACGGGATGGGCCGTCATATGCTGCTTTAGATCCATCACCTCAGGAATATAAGGTTCCTGTGGTCGCTTTGACAGTGGGCCTGATGTCTCATGAAAGCCAATTCAGTCCCTCTTGAAGAAGGACCCAGAGTCCGCCCGCCAAGGTGATTAAGAACGCGACCCATGCTGTGCCGATCAGTGAGCCCAGCACGAGCAGGAAACCATCCTTCTCGATGAATCCTAACGCCATCACCGCCACAGCAAATCCCGGAACGGTATTGGTTAAGGGAAAAGGGACAGCAATCGAGACGGAGAAGATCACAATGAAGAAGCCAAGCAGTCGTTCGGCTAGACCTTTCGTAAGCCAAGTGAGGCGCGGTCGACTTAGCACCTCGAACCACCGAAGATAGGGGGCTGCTTTTTCCGCCATTTGCCTGAATCCTTGGGCCGAAAAACTGCGCCGCTTGAGACGGTCAGGCCGCCAAGGCTTGTGTCGCCCTAGAACAATTTGAACTGCGACGAAAACGAGCGGCAGCGACATCGCTTGAGGCACGCCGTAGAGAAACGGAATGCAGCAGGGCAGCGCCAAAATGAGCAGTAAGACCCCAAACGCCCGATCTGCTAGGGCATCCTCAAGTTCGCCCACGGTGATGGTTTCGCCCGGCGCGTCCCGGCCAATGGCAATGAGCAGATCGGATGTCTTTTCGTGAGTTGCTTCGGTTTCGGCCGCGTCATTGTCCGCAGCTGTTTGATCACTCATCGGATCCGGCCTCCCCCTCCGTCTCCAAGCTAACAGTATCGTCGCCCAATATGGCCGACAATAGGTTAAAAATGACGCGCCGAAGGCGCTCTTGGCCTGTTGACGGGGCGGTGTCTGCGGCTATGATCGCCGACTTTCCACGGGCAGCCCCTGTGGCGGAATTGGTAGACGCGCGTGATTCAAAATCACGTGTCCTTTGGACGTGCCTGTTCGAGTCAGGCCAGGGGCACCAAGGAAAAGACTCACAATTTCAAAGTTGGAAAGTCGCAACTTGTTTTTGTTGGAGGTCTACCTATCGGTGGCTGGCCATGCTGGTTTAATTTGGTTTTCAAACGCCGGTTCATTGCCATATGAGGCTCGTAACACAAACCCAAATTCGTCAAACTGGCATCAATCTGAAAGTGTTTTGAGGTATTCGGCGTAGGCACTCTCCAAGCCGCTCTCCAACGGTATTTCCGGAGCCCAGCCAAGTTGAGTTAGTTTATCGGAATCCATCAACTTGCGCGGCGTGCCATCCGGTTTGCTCGTATCGAAAACAATTTTTCCTTCAAATCCAATGACCGATTTGATCAACTCGGCCAGCTTCATGATGGAAATATCGCTGCCATAGCCAACATTGATATGTGAGGACATCTGCTCTGTACACGAAGCATAGGTTTCGGGTGTCAGATTCATAACGTAGACACATGCCCTCGCAAGATCGTCGACATGCAGGAATTCACGCTGGACTTTGCCCGTTCCCCAAACTTCTACAGTTGTGTGTGAGCTTATTTTTGCCTCGTGAAACTTCTTGATCAGCGCAGGAATGACATGGCTGTTTCGTCCGTGATAATTATCGTTTGGCCCATAAATATTTGTCGGCATAAGCGAACGATAGTCCGTACCGTGCTGGCGATTGTACGACTCGCAAAGCTTGATTCCGGCAATTTTGGCAATTGCATAGGGCTCATTCGTCGGCTCGAGCTTGCCGGTCAACAAGGCATCTTCTTTCATCGGTTGTTCGGCAAGTTTCGGATAAATACAGGAGCTTCCAAGAAACAAGAGTCCCATAACGCCCGTGTGAAACGCCTCGTGAATGATGTTGCACTCGATTATGAGGTTTTCGTATATAAAATCGGCCGGATATTCATTGTTGGCGAAAATGCCACCCACTTTGGCGGCTGCCAGCACGACGTAGTCAATCTTTTCATCGCGAAAAAATGATCGCACGGCACTCTGCTCCGCGAGGTTGAGCGCATCACGGGATCGGGTCACAAGAAACCGATAGCCATCCGTCTCCAGCTGGCGCGCAATTGCGGACCCCACCATGCCCTGATGGCCGGCAACAAAGATTTTGCTCTCTTTGCTCAGCATTGATTGAAGTTTTGCCTTACTCGCGGTTATTGTAAATCCGATAACCGCTGTCTTTGATGAGCGTATTTCGTTTGGCCAACTCGAGATCGGTCGCGATCATTTCTGTCACAAGCTGATCAAAACTGGTCGCGGGCCGCCATCCCAGCTTTTGTTGCGCTTTTGACGGGTCTCCCAGCAACGCGTCGACCTCGGTCGGCCGGTAATAGCGCGGGTCGACACGAATAATGATGTCGCCTTCCTTTACGGCCTTAATCTCATCGTTGCCAATGGCCTCGACAATTCCGATTTCCTGCTTTCCGGTTTTCTCAAATCTCAATGTTAGACCCAACTCTTCAGCTGCGCGCTCGACAAATTGGCGAACGGAATTTTGTTGGCCGGTGGCAATCACAAAATCCTCAGGCGCGTCCTGCTGTAACATCAGCCATTGCATCTCGGCATAGTCGCGGGCGTGGCCCCAGTCGCGCAAAGAGTCAAGATTTCCAAGATACAGGCAGTCCTGTAACCCCATAGCGATATGACAAAGACCGCGAGTGACTTTTCTCGTGACGAATGTCTCGCCCCGCAGCGGCGATTCATGATTGAACAAAATGCCGTTGCAGGCATAAAGCCCATAGGCCTCGCGGTAATTGACGGTGATCCAATAGGCATAAAGCTTTGCCACTGCATAGGGAGATCGAGGATAAAACGGCGTGTTTTCACGTTGTGGCGTTTCGACCACTTTACCAAAGAGTTCTGACGTCGACGCCTGATAGAAGCGGGTGCTTCTTTCCATTCCGAGAATACGAATCGCCTCGAGCAGCCTCAATGTGCCCATCGCATCTACATCGGCAGTATATTCAGGTACCTCGAACGACACCGCCACATGACTTTGCGCACCCAGGTTATAGATTTCGTCCGGCTGGCACTCTTGAATAATGCGAATCAAATTTGTGGCGTCGGTTAGATCGCCGTGGTGGAGAATGAAGCGCAAATCCTGGTCATGAGGGTCTTGATAGATGTCGTCGATACGATCCGTGTTGATCAGTGATGCCCTGCGCTTGATTCCATGAACAGCGTAGCCTTTAGCCAGTAATAGGCGCGCTAGAAAGGCGCCATCTTGGCCGGTGATGCCTGTAATGAGGGCAGTCTTCTGGGACATTAAATTTTTGTGCCGAATTAAGTGACAACCGTGTGCTTAAGAATGGACGCTATCCAAAAACCAGATCATTAGGAAGACGCGGATTTAGAAGAAAAGGCATTTTCAACTCTGCCACCATTTTGCAGCAATTGGCCCGCATAAAGTCGTAAAAACAATTTGGAATTGTGGCGTTGGCGAACGGCTTGGGCAACGGCCTGCGCGCCGTTACTTAAGAGCTCGCGCTGCGCTTCAAATTTGGTGAGAGCTGCAACAAAACCTCTCGGCGTATGTTCAGCGATCATGCCGCACGGACGTTCGAGCGTTGCCAATTGTTTGGCCATCCAGCTTCCCGCCGACACAATAACAGGCCGGCCGGCACCAAGTGTTTCCCAAAAGACTTGAGAAGTTCGCACATTGTATTGCTTGGGATCGTACGGCATAAGAACGGCGTCTGAGTTGGTCAAGAATTTGAAATAGTCAGCATTCGACAGCCTCTCATTTCGGCAAGTTACTTGCGGCGCCAGCTGTTTGAGTCGTTCGCTGACTTTATGAGGCGCGCCAAAAAAAGAGTGAAAAGTGAATCTACCCTGACCGCCGCCGTCGATATACTGATCGATCGCCGCGCTGAGCAATTCAATCCCCTTTTCAAGTCTTGTGGCTCCGGCAAAAGCAAAAAGCGGCGGCTCATCTAACTCGCCTTCGGCGAAAATTGCTGCAGTATCAAGCGCGTCAAAGTCAATCGACATGGGAAGCAAAGTGATGTCAACATCACCGAGCTTCTGATAGGCGTTGGCTGTTTCCTCTGCTTCGGCAAAAAAATTGACCCTGTCACTGAATGGCCGCCAAAGTTTCAAGATTTTGCGCCAATTTTCATTCGAAAATTCGGTAAACCAAGCGGTTACATCGTCCTTTAAGTGAGAATAGACCGGAGGGAAGCGAAGCAATATGTTGCAAGCACTTCGACCATCGTCGAAATTGCGGAACCATTCATGAAGTCCGAACATTTGCCACTGAGTTGCAGTATGCAAGAGGATAAGGGAATTTCGAGTAGTAAGCTCTTTTTTCAATTCTGTCAGGAACGCGTTATTAGTCTGATTGAGTAAACTTTGTGCCTTATGTCCGTCGTGAGATGATTTGACATAAGCGACCGGCGAAAGAACTGGTTCTGCCTTTAGTTGGAGCACAACCCCTTCCTCTGCCTCACGATTTACGAGCAATCGCACCGGAATTTTTTGTGCTTTAAAGCCTTGAAGCAGAAGACGATCGACAATCGGATGATGGCCGTGTGGCCCCTTCAATCCGGGATCTAGAATAATAGTTTGGTCTGGGTTTTCGATCATGGAATCACCAAAAAGGTGCCTACTGCGTATGCTTTTAGCAGCTATAAGATCAGACCGTCAAAAAAGTGGCGCTCTGTATTGATTCAGTGTCGACGACACCTAGTCCCTTTTTTAGAGAAAAAGGAAACGGCCTATGAGACGATAACGCCCGACGACTCGAGACAAGTGCAATGCGCACATTTCGGCTAGCTAAGTCAGGGGCCAGTTCGCCTGAAATCGCGAAACACATTGATGAAATTGCTAGCCAACAAAACGTACTCTCAACTAGATGCACGATGGGAGCCTCGATATTGAACATTCGATTGGCAATGGCCATTTTGGTTCGAGACGAAGCAGACATAATCGCCGAAAATATTCGCTATCATGCCGATAGGGGTGTCGACACCTTTATCGTAATGGACAACGATTCAATTGACGGTACGCGCGACATATTGCAAGGCTTGCAACGTGACTACGACCTAACAATTCTGGATGAGCCGTCCAAGACAATCGATCAGGATTTGTGGGTTTCGAGAATGGTTCTTAGACTCCGCGATGAGGATCGCGCCGATTGGATCATTCTAAATGATGCCGATGAATTTTGGGTGAGCCGCAACAACTCGATAAAAGATGAAATAGCGAACACGCAGGTTGAAAACGACGGTTCACTAGGTGTGATCCGCTGTTCGCGCTACAATATGCTCGGTTCAGCAATAGACGCCGAGGCGGCAGGCTACCGCTTCTTCAATAACATTTGGAAAGTCGCAAATCCTTATGGTGAATGGCCGAGGCGGAAGGCAGAACAACTTGATGATGTTCCTCATTTACTCCAGCGCGTTGGACCCAAAGCAATATGTGCGGCAATAGGATTTCGGTCCGTCGGTCATGGCAATCATGTTGTTGAGCATGACGCGCCGCTGAAGGCTGACAGCGACGAAATTCAAATATTGCACTATCCGATTCGCACTTACGATCAATTCGAACGCAAGGTCAAAAATTATGGCGAAAGTCTAATGGCAAATGACAGGCTACGCCTTAAAGTTGCGCACCACTTTCGTGAGTGGTATGCGATGTTCAAAGAAGGGAAGCTTGAAGAAGAATATTCGAAGTTTTTGCTTACGCCGGAAAGGATAGAGCAACTCAGTCAAAGCGATGTAATCAATAAGGATTCGATATTGCTTGATTATTTTTCAGCTACCGGCCGGCAGTCACACCAATAGGGCGCTAATTCAGTGACCGTTGTGCGAGATCCACTTCTCAATTATACACGACTGCACGCGTTAGCAAGCGACGGGGCAGCAGATTACGCATCGGCTGAACCATTCCCCCATATCGTGCTTGAAGACTTTCTCGACGAAGATGTGCTCAAAGACCTTCTCGCCGCTCTCGCATTAGCCAATCTTCCTGAAGATCGCCGAAATCTCAAAGTCACCGACACCCAAGGCGATACGGTTCAAGAGGGCAAATACGGCTGGAACAACATCCTTCAAATGCCGCCTCTGGTTCGCAGCCTGTTTCATGAGTTAAATGGGGGTCCGTTCCTGGAGGTTTTGCAGATACTAACAGGAATCGAAGGACTTATTTCCGATCCCCATCTTCGTGGCGGCGGCATCCATGAATACGCGCTTGGCGCCGTTCTCGCAGTGCATGCAGACTTTAATATTCATCGCGAACTCAAGCTTGATCGGCGCTTGAACCTTCTCTTGTTTCTCAATGAGGACTGGCAAATCGATTGGGGTGGCGCACTCGAACTGTGGGAAAGCGATATGAGTCGATGTGTACGCAGAGTGGCACCAAATGCCAATACGTGCGTCGTCTTTTCGACGACGTCTCAGTCGTACCATGGAATGCCGGACCCTTTGACCTGTCCGGCCGATCGGTCGCGCCGGTCCTTGGCGCTCTATTATTATACGAATGGGCGGCCGGAGCATGAGATCGGCGATGACGATGCGCGTGCGCGGCCCTATGCCACGCAGTGGCGGCGCCGACCAGCTGAGCGATAAAGCTCGATAGTGCGAAGCGCTCTTGCCCGCGTCTGCGTGCACTTTTGGGTTTGGATTGCTCTCTACATTGGGGGCAAACAGAAGAGCGAATCAGAAACGTTTGTTCTGAAGGCCGACTAAGTGAGAACTCTTGACTGATACCCACTTGTCAGCAGTCGTCATGGAAATCAAACTTGCGCCCAAAGCTTCACTTCTAATTGCGATGTCTATTGTAGAGCTGGAAGCGCAGTCTCAATCCGCCGGCCGTGTGACACACATCGCCGATCGTACGAGAGGCCGCTGGAATGCGACCAGGCATGTGAGCGCAAATTATCGGTATTTGACGTTCTGGCTTGGACTTTTTCGCTTAGCCCCTGGGTCAAATGTTGGGGCAGCTTAATGAAATAAATCTCAAATCTTATTCTTGGATCGAATTTAAGAGCGGTGGATCGCTGCTAAGCAGGGCGCTGACTACCAGTCCAGTAGGAAACACACGGGATCTTACTTTTGTTGCAGCGAGAAGCATATTTTTTGGCGATTTCCGTGATTTCTTCGAGCAACCCCTCTTCCAACGTAATCGGATCAAGTCCAAGTCCAATGAGCTGTCGATTCTCAACATGCAATTCGTTTTCGGCGTCCTCCTTACGCGGGTTCTGTAAATTCTCAATTGACGCGCCGGTTTTCCGAGCGATCAAATCCGCCAGATCCCGAACACGATGGGTTTCGGTCATTTGATTCAAGATCCTCACCCGTTCGCCATGTTGGGGCGGGTTTTCAATTGCAAGCTCGATGCAACGAACCGTGTCTTGAATATGAATAAACGCCCGTGTTTGTCCGCCGGTTCCATGCACCGTTAGAGGGTAACCAATCGCGGCCTGCATGAGAAATCTATTGAGCACGGTTCCATAATCACCGTCATAGTCAAAACGATTAATAAGCAACGCATCTTTTTTTGTCTCGGCTGTCTGAGTCCCCCACACAATACCTTGATGGAGATCGGTCACCTTCAAACCATCATTCTTATTGTAAAATGCGAACATCAACTGGTCTTGCGTCTTGGTCATGTGGTAGATCGAGCCCGGATTGGTGGGATGAAGGATTTCTTGGGAGATCTCTGCCCCGTCGTCAGTTTCCACTTTAACTGTCAAATACCCTTCCGGTATTTTCATGCCGGCCGTGCCATAACCGTAAACGCCCATCGTTCCGAGATGAACCAGATGAGCATCAATGCCCGACTCCACAATCGCAGCCAGTATGTTGTTGGTGGCATTTAGATTGTTATCGACCGTATATCTCTTGTGATAGGATGATTTCATCGAATATGGCGCGGCGCGCTGTTCAGCGAAGTGGACAACCGCGTCAGGTTCAAAGTTTTCCAAAAGATACAACAAGTGCGCATAGTTTTTTGCCACATCGATGTTTTCAAATTGGATATTTCGTCCCGACGCCTTTTCCCATGCTTCAAGACGCGGGCTCATGGGCTGAATCGGCGTAAGGGACTCAACTTCAAGTTCAATGTCGATTTTCCGGCGGGACAAATCGTCCACGATGACGATATCGTGTCCCCTTTGAGAAAGGTGGAGCGCTGTCGGCCAGCCGCAAAAACCATCACCGCCAAGTACACAAATCTTCATCGATTTCCTCCGACCCAATCACCTCTAATGCACTCAAGCATCCCTAAGTAAGTATAATCGGCCCCTTCTTTTTACAGTCTAATTCGCATCATGCGGCACGCTTTGCAAGAGGTTCCTCGGTGGGGCCGGTTTTCCCTTCCACTCAAATTCCAACACTCCAACTGGCAACTAAGACCGATGCATGGAGCATGGAGTTTTTTCGTGATTGACTCAGCATTTGACAATAAATCTGAGCGTTCATGTTTTCGATGATTGCATGCGCAAATGCCTTGCATTCGAAGTCAGGCGTCGTCTTCACATGGACCAAGCATCATTTTGATTTCGGCGCGTCCGGGCGCAAATCTTGAGCTCGTCCCAGACGGCCGAGCACCATTTCGGATCCCACCGCCATCGTAATCTAAACCTGTTCTAGCACCCGATCACAAGCCCGGCGGCGAAGAATCGCCCCTGTTATTTCCGGGTACGCATCGCTTTTTTGCATTGGGATATAGTCAGTGCATAGATAGTGCCACGACGACATCAATTTGATTGATTGACTAACGGAGAATTTGTCAATATTAGCGTCGCAACACATGCAAAGGACTCGAAAGACCGGTTGGGATTCGGATATGCAGAATAGCACGCCCGCACCTATGGAACATGAAGAGAGGGCGCCTACCTTTTTTACCTTCGCTCTGAATAAGGACCAGATGCTGCAACGGTTTCTTCGTCTGTCCAAATTCGACGCCATCATACGGGCGGACAACGTTAAAGGGCTTCTGCTTTTTGAAAATCCGGTTGAGCTGTTGGCGAGCCAACTTGCCGACAGTGCAGACACCGAAGAAACACTGCGGGGTTGGATCGACGAAGCCGTTCAGCATCTTGAGGTGTTGCGCCGGCAGCGCGGCAAAATTGTGGTGTTGGAACGGTCATCTGCCGAGCACGAAAGCGCACGGTCGATCTTTCAATCAACCTTTCCCGGACAGCAGCCGCCGCCCCAGTTTAGGGCGCCGCAACACAGATTACCCGATCTCGTCCGGAGCATTGCGACGCTGGCTGTGCGGCAGCACCCAATCGCGAATCAACTGCTTTCCGAATTACAGGCGAGCAGCGTGGTACAGGTACCCGCGATGCCGACACTCGCTATCAGCTTGGAAACGATCAATCGCGAACTGTCAAAGATAAAAGCGCGGCAAGATGAAGACGCCGCCGCAAATAGTTCGCTAGTACGGCAAGTAAAGCAGCTGCAAGACAGTCTGGAAACCACTGAGGCAGAAAAAAAGCAGCTCCAGGACAGCTTGGAAACGATCAATCGCGAACTGTCAAAGATAAAAGCGCGGCAAGATGAAGACGACGCCGCAAATAGTTCGCTAGTACGGCAAGTAAAGCAGCTGCAAGACAGTCTGGAAACCACTGAGGCAGAAAAAAAGCAGCTCCAGGACAGCTTGGAAACGATCAATCGCGAACTGTCAAAGATAAAAGCGCGGCAAGATGAAGACGACGCCGCAAATAGTTCGCTAGTACGGCAAGTAATGCAGCTGCAAGACAGTCTGGAAACCGCTGAGGCGGAAAAAAAGCAGCTCCAGGACAGCTTGGGAACCACTGAGGGACAAAAAAAGCAGATCGAGCACGAAAGCGCAGCCTTACAGGCCCAGCTCGACCTCGTCTACGGCTCGACATCCTGGCGGATTACAGCCCCGATGCGCGCGGTCAGACGGCTGATTAAATGATGAAAGTAGCTCAGGAATGGTCCTGAACGCCATATTGAAGAATGTCGGACCGCGCGACACCGTACTTCATATTGGACCGGGTATTCTCTACAACAAGATCCGCTATTCGGCCACCGCCGCTAAGATTGTTATTGCCGAGCCGGATCTAGACCTAGCCTTAGCGCTCAAATCGCGCGCCGCCTCACAACGCTCAATTGAGATTATTGAAAAAGCGGTGCAGCCAGAAGGCCGCCGAGCCGAATTGCATCAATTCAATTTTTCGATGCTCAATAGCTTGCGGCAGGCCACCGGACTTCAACAACTATTTCCGGGCCTGCGCCAAACTGGGGTCACGACTGTCGATGGGCTGAGCGTACCCCATCTGCTGGAAAAGATGTCGCCCGAACATGACAGTCGGGATCTTCTGATCGTTGATGCGCTTGGCGAAGACATGGACTTATTGAAATCCTTCGAGGCTGCTTCAGTCCTGACACGCTTTTCGGACATTGTGCTGCGCTCGACAAAGCATGTCGTCTTTGCGCAAGGCGCGCCAACCAAAACCGTCATTGAATGGCTAGGCCAGCGTCATTACGACCGGCCGATAACGCTGGAAAACAGCGATCCGGATTTTCCAATCTTGTATTTTTCGCGTAATCCATTGGGTGAGAAGTTGCAGGCGCAGTATGCATTGCTGGAATCGCTGCGCACGGATCAAGAGGATTTGCGGGACCAGTTTGACCAGTTGCGATCGGATAAGAGGCGACAAGACGCCCTACTCCAACAAGTCACGCAGCGGTTGATCGATGCCGCCGACTATCTTCAACTTCTCTCCGACGATAGTGCGAAGCCGTCCGAACCGACACCTGTTACGCAAGTCAAAAAGCCATCTTCGGGCAGCGGCGGCGGCGCTAAAAAGCAGGTGTCGCCCAAGAAGCCTACAGCAGCGCAAGCCGGCTCCCTGTCAAAATTGCGCAAGGCGACGCGTGAGGCGGCAAAGAAGGAACGGAAATAGTGCCGGTGCCAGACGAGTTGCGCTCGGCGATTCAACAAGCACTGGCGCTGCTGTCTCCTGATGGGGAGACGTCCTACGAACGCTCATCGTCCCATGAGACGCTGCCGAGTCTCTTGAAACAGTGTAAGGAAGAATGCGCTGTCCTTGATGCCACAACGCCTGAGCCGTTGCGGACGCTTCATCATTTCGCTTGCACAGGCGGATCGCTCCTTGCGCGTTGCATTCAGGCGCAGCCGAATACGGTGCTGCTGAGCGAAATTGATCCGTTCAGCTCCTTAGACAGAAATTCCATCGCGTTTGCCCCTTTGGATATCCTAAAACAGGCGCTGGTTGGACTGCGCTCGCTTTCCGATGAAGGAATAGAAGCGACCTTTCTTGGCGGGATGACGGCCATGCATGAGGCGCTCTGCCGCCAAGGACAAAGGTTGGTTCTGCGCGATCACACGCATTCGCATTTTTGCACTGAGGCAGAGCCGATGGGCCGACCGCTCATTCGAACAGTATTGGAAAAGCGGTTTGTGTTGAGGAGCTTGGTGACAGTGCGTCACCCGCTCGATTCTTACCTGTCGCTGAGGAGAAACGACTGGGTCATGTTCTCGCCGGGGACGCTTGATGAATACTGCCGCCGCTATCTTTTGTTCCTTGACAGTTACGATGAGACGCCGGTTCTGCGATATGAAGATTTCGTGGTTGATCCAGCGCATCACGCTGAGCGCATGGGCGGCCTACTTCAGCTGCCTTATAACGCTCACTGGCAGGACATGATTTCGGTAATCACCGTGACAGGTGACAGCGGCCGCAGAAGCGACGAGATTGGCCCCCGGGAGCGTCGTGCCGTACCAGACGATCTTGCAGAAGAGTGCGCGCAAGGCGCTCAGTACATTGCGCTTTGTGGGCAGCTTGGCTATGACCCCGACGTCACGGCGTCAGCTTTCGAGACCGAGTCGCGGAGCTGGTAATCCCGCGACGCTATTGCCTCCGTGTCGCTAGCGGCAGACCTATCGCTATTGCCCAGCGCCTCATTATAGAGATTGACGTGGCGACGAACGGCCGTGCCCGGATCATTATAGGCCTGAGCCGTCCAGTGACAACGGTTTGACCGTTTAAGAGCTTCTGGCGAACCAGACGTCTCAAGCGCCCATGCCAATCCTTCAGCGAAATCATCAACGTCATGATGCCGGGCGATATATCCGGTATCCAAATGAGCTAAAATCTGGGGCACATTTCCACTCGGAAATGCCACGACGGGCGTACCCGACAACAGCGACTCGGGCACGGTCAGCGGCGCATTGTCTTCAAGCGAGGGAAAAGCAAATACGTCCGCCGAAGCATAAACAAGCGAAAGTTTACGCTCGTCAGATGTATGGCCCATATTATGCGTCTTTATGCCTACATCTAGTTTATTTGAGCCGAAGAACACGGCCTCGACGTTTTGTAGCAAGCGGCGCGACCTGAGTTGGCCAAAGGCTGCCCGCAAAATGCTGCCTCCCTTGCGCTTATTGTTCAAACTGTCAGCACCAAAGGCCACGAGTTTCTTGTCGAGCGGTAGACCGAGCTGCTGCCGCGCTACCATCTTGTTCGTCGGCTGGAACCGATTAATTGGAAAAGCATTTGGGATGACGTGAATAGGACGATCGCCGAACAATGAACTTTCGGCGGCTCGGTCTGCCAACCATTGGGACGGGCAGACGATGTGTAGATTGCGCATCCCGGCATAGGCTTTCTTCTTTATCTTCCAGGTCTTATGAGCAAGATCTGAGTCGCCTCCTAGAAGTGGGCAGTTGCGACATTCGTTACGGTATCCCGTGCAACCTTCGGAATAGTGGCACCCGCCGGTGAAAGCGTTCATATCTGCAAGAGTCCAGACTACCGCTTTGCCGCCAAGGTGCGCCGGTGCATGTTCATAGTCGAACATACCCACGACCCAATGCAGATGCACGATATCGGCGCCATCAAAAAACGGACGAAATTCTCCGAAGTCGACTAACGTTCCGGTTTTAGAAAACAGTTCACCAGCACGCAACGTTGGGTAATCCCGCCGAGACACGATACAGCGTTCTCTCCATGTTTTTCGAACTTCCACGTCCGACTGATTGTCGTCAGTGACTGGCGAGGAAAGAGGAACCGTTTCCACGTAGAGTTTTTTTGTATTCTTAAAGATGCAATAGATCCTTGCATTAACTGCGCGCGCGCGGAGCGCCTGGACTCGTCTCTGACTTCCAATCCCGGCGCCGCCGTCGTCGTATGTTGAAAAGGTTGCAACATTTAATCTGCGCGACGCACCACTACCTGGTAGGTCCCGTTCCGCACGCACTGGCGATTGTGCCGGCACGTTGGTGTTTTTCCATAGACGGTCGCCCCTGGCTTTGCGTGCGTTGCCGTAAGCAATCAATGCGTTTTGAAAAATTGCGTCCTGATAACGCGCTAGCATAGACTGAACTCGTGCCGGTGTCAGTTTTTCCAGATAGGCCAGAGCCTCGATATCCTCGGCGCTGACACCGGGGAAATAGGATTTTAGCATATCGCTGCGCTCGGCCCGCAGCTTGTCCATTTGCGTGGATGAAACGCCGGTATTGCGAAAAAACATTAGCGGCTTACGCACTTCGTAATGCGAATATCGAAGTCTAAACAATTCTTTTGTCAATTCTCGGTCGGCGTTGATGAACAATCGCGTATCGTACGGCCCTGCCACATTGTAGATACGACTTGAAAGCAGCATGGTCTCATGCCGAAGAGGCATTCTGAGATATACCCCTGCGTCGAACGGGACACTACGAGTCAAATGCGTCGGCTTTCCGTCTTTGTCCACATATTGTGCCAACCCTGAGACGAAATCGGCGCCCTGCGTTCGCTTTGCGTCAACAAGAGTTTCGACACAATCAGGCGTATACCAATCATCGGAGTTGAGAATGAGGATATATTCGCCTCGAGCCAGCTCGAGTCCCTTATTCATAGCAAAATAAATCCCCTCGTCGGGCTCGGAGATGAAGTAGTCGATGTCAGACTCATATTTACGGAGTATGTCCAGCGTAGCGTCGTTGGAATTTCCGTCTACAACAATGTGCTCAATATTGCGGTAGCTTTGAGCAAGCACGGATCGAATCGTCTGTTCAATCGTGCTGGCCGAATTCCAACACACCGTGATCACAGTCACGAGCGAAGTGTCCGCAAGACTCTGGCGGAGTTCGCCGTTTAGTCGTCGGCCGCCCTCGGCCTGACGTTTTCCAGTACGGTCAGGATAAGTAAGAAACTTTCCAACGAATTTCCGCGCTTCGGGCATAACTAATATGGGCTTTCCTTGAAAACTCAGGCGGGTCGGTTCTTAGTTGCGTATTATTCTTAGGTCTGTCGAAGGCCGTCGCCAAGAAGCATCCGCATATCCGCAACGGAGACCATATCAAACTGAAACGAAAAACGCCGTGTGGCCCTTTTCTCGCCCACCCCCAGGAGAGCGTCCTACGCGGAGTTAGTCTAAGCCTAAATCCGGGAGCTTGAAGTTCGGCAAAGAGCTCTTAGAGCCTAAGGAAACCACCGCAACCTTGTCAATCGCTCTGCTTCGCAAAATTCGTAGCACTGCGAGCCGCCTGGAAGGATCTGTACACTCGGCCCCTTGCAAACTAGCGGCGTCTTTTTGAGCAACCTACCCGGCGGCAAAGTGCTGCTGCTGATCCAACGGAGTTGAACGACACTAGCGTCAAATTCGTTCGCAGTTCAAACTCGCCGTGATGAATGTCTCGGGCCTCGACGGTCCTCGAATCTGAATTGTAAAACCGAAATTTAAAAGATTGTTTCGGCGATTTAGGCATGACATAAGACGGCGATGTTAATCGGAGAGGCAAAGACCGGTGGCGCGAGAAGGCGTTCTAATTACTGGCGGGTGCGGTTTTGTAGGGGCGAACCTAATCGCCGCGCTCCAGAAGAACGGTACTGGACGTGTAAAAGTTCTCGACAATGAAAGCGGCGGCTCGCGCGACTGGATTTCAGAGTTTGACGTAGAGTTTATCTCTGGCGATATTCGCGACGCCTCAGCGGTCGATGCCGGGCTCAAAGACATAAAAACCGTCGTCCATCTCGCCGCAGACACGCGCGTCCTCGACTCAATTGAGAATCCATCATTTAATTTTGACGTTAACGTCGCCGGCACAATGACGATCCTCGAAGCGATGCGAAAAAGCGGCGTGACAAATATTGTGAATGCATCCACAGGCGGGGCTATCATCGGCGACGCCACACCACCGGTGAATGAAGACATGCCAGCGAGGCCTTCGTCACCTTACGGCGCCGCAAAACTAGCTGTGGAGGGATATTGCTCTGCCTACGCGACTTCCTATGGCTTCAAATCGACTTCACTACGATTTTCAAACGTGTACGGCCCGCGCTCCTACCATAAGGGAAGTGTCGTCGCGCAGTTCTTCCGTCAGATTCACAGAGGCGAAACCTTAACTGTTTACGGCGACGGCACACAGACGCGTGATTATGTTTTTGTCGAAGACTTGGTCGATGGCATCATCCGAGCCATGACGTCTGGGGTGACGGGCGTTTACCAACTGGGCACCGGCTTCGGAACATCGCTCAACGATTTAATTACTTTAATGAAGGAGGTCGTCGGCGAAGAAAAAGAAGTAAATCTCCGACACGCCGATTTTCGCGATGGCGAGCTTGTTCACACATGGTGCGATATTTCTAGGGCTCGTGAGGCTTTTGGATATTCGCCAAGTACTGAGTTGAAGCAAGGCTTGATTAGCACATGGCGTTGGTTCTGTGAAAAAGGCGGGTAATAATTTAGGTCGTGCGAACAATTCTTATAAAAGCGAATTGGGCAATCAGAAAGAAAGCGTTGGCGCCAACAAGAAAGGTCTCGGTGGCATTCCAAATGCGTTCCAATTCAGTTAGGGAATAAGCATGCCGTCTTCCTTCATCAATTGCTGGCCATCATAAAGGTTCAGTGCAAGCTACAAGTCTTGCCGATTTCCAATTGACGAATTCCTGTTTAGAATTTGAACGGCTGGAACCCATATTTTCCTCGGGAGTATCTAGAAATGCCTGAATACGAGCCGCCCCATCTCGAATATATAAAAAAGCGCATGAATGAACTACCGCAATGGTATCACAATATCGATTTAGGTCATGGCATCGTCACACCGGGGCGCGGATTCGACGGCATATGGAATATGATCCGCGAAGTCATGGCCATACTGGATTATAAAGACAAAGACGTTTTGGACCTTGGATCGTGGGACGGACTATGGGCGTTCGAGGCTGAAAAACGCGGCGCAAAAAGCGTAGTGGCGACCGATACGAGAATGCAAGGCGCAGAAAATCTTCTCTTTGCTAAACAGGTTCTCGAGTCAAAGGTATTTCCTCTGTTCAATGCTCCAATTCAAGATATTTCCAATCGTCTAAAATTGGTAGGGCTGGATCCGTCATTTGATATCATCCATCATTTGGGACTGTTCTATCATTTGCGCGATCCACTTCTTTCACTAACGCAAGCCCGTTCGGTTCTTCGCGAAGGCGGAATTCTACTGCTCGAAACAGCTGCGATTGATGATGACGAGCGATCGTACATGGCTTGGAATGGAGTCGGTCCAGATTTTCATTTCTACGGACCTTCCGACACTTGGGCGCCCACGCGTCTTTGCTTGAAAGAAATTCTTTTACGGACAAAGTTCGAACCCGTCTTCGAAGAAAAATGGAGAACGTACGGATCATCTCATAACGCCCTAAAGAGTGATCAATTCGCGGTAGAGCGGATTTGCCTCATTGCGAAAGCTGTCGCCGGTGAAGAGCTACATCGCATCGATCATGAAAAAATAGAAGGCAATCAGTAATCAAAATAAAATTTTGGAGTTGCAACTCCATGTTGTAACTCCGAACAACGCATAAAATTTTGCGTTATTTTCTCATCACGACCAAATCTTGGAAGCCGGCTATCGCCCCTTGACGAATTTCGAGCGTCTCGAACAAACACCCCCAATTCGAACGAACAAAGTCATGATCGTGAATGGTGGTGCCGTAACTATCGGAAATTCCTGGAAAACCCTTTGGGCGCTTCTTAAGCATTTTATATTCTAGAAAGAGATAACCTTGCGATCGCACGTCTTCATCAGTGTATTTTTTCCAGTCGGGCAGAGCGTTTTGCCGTCTTGGCAAGGAATCAAGACCCGCGACGCTTATTAGCGCAAACCCCCCAGGCTTGAGAATTCGGCGCATTTCGACAAGCCAAGGAACCTGCATTTTTGGATGCAAATGCGTCCAAATTGAAATAGAGAACAGTGCGTCAAAATAATTTTCTTCATAAGGCAGCGGCGGACTAAAGTCAGTATGCCGAATATCAACATCCGGCAGCTGTCGCTTTAGATACTCAACAGAGTATTCGTTTACGTCAGATGCGTGTGTCGGTTGCCCGATCATGTCATGGAGCTTCAAGCTGATACGGCCAAGCCCGCAGCCAAAATCAAGGATTTTCTTCGAAGAGAGCTCGCCAACAACTCGCCCGAGCTCTTCATGCAATTTCGGCGCAAGTAGCTCGGCATGGTCTGTCACCTGCTTCCAGGTCGAAACACCGTATTGTTGCAATTGCTCGGCTGTTGGTTCTTCGTATTTATCAAGCCAACTCATTGCGTTAAGCTCCCGAAATAGCACGCAAATTGAAAATTATTGAAATTCCGCCGGACAACAGCACATGCCGTGCTCGATTGTCAATTAGCGCGCTTCAAAAACAACGACACACGCAAGACATGAAGACGAGTAGCAACCGCTATCCACATGAGACCAGATGGCGTATGCGAGTCAAACACTTGACGCGCGACACTCAATCGAACAGCTCTTTCCTTCATCCTGCTAATGGCGCTTCCCAGAGATGCATCGAGAGGAATTAGAAAATATGATATGCCTTGCGCTAATCTTTGCCTCAAAGTAGAAGCAGACCGATTATTTATTCCGCTCAGGAAGGTTGCGCCTAGTAGGGGTGGGCGACGAATTATCCATTAGGAGATTAGAATATACGCTCGCAAAACATACCATACGAAAACATTCAACGCATCGGAGCACAGAACCAAGAAAACTTCTTTCAATCAGGTGAACTCATCCTTTCTTGCTTAGCTGAACAAATGGAAAAGTTTGACGTAGATATGGAGGGAGAATCCAATGTTCTGATATGGAGGGAGAATCCAATGTTCTAGATTTCGGCTGCGGCTGCGGACGCGTATCGATTCCTTTTGTAAATCGTTTTTCAAAACCCAGGCTATTTGCCTGCGATGTTGATGCGTCAAATATTGCTTATCTGCCAAATGACTATTTTCATCTTGTGCCGCTTGTCAACCTCGCCCGGCCTCCCTTGCCTTTTCAAAATTCATTTTTTGATGCGGTGTTTGCCATATCCGTCTGGACTCACCTAAACGAACAGCTGCAATTTTCCTGGCTTTCTGAAATGAACCGCATACTGAAACCCAACGCCTACGGATTTCTGACCATTGCGAGTTATGCAACACTGCAAAAGCACCGGGAGCGGGGCCTCAGATATACGAAGACAACTACGGATGAACATTTACGAAACGAACGGTTTGTTTTTATTGCACAGAAGCAAAAAGAAGAGCGAAACTGGCCAGGCACGGAGGACTATGGGCTGACTCTTCACTCGCCCGAATACATTTACGATGAATGGAACAAATATTTTGACTTTGTTCACGTCGTGCCAGGCGGCATAGCAGGAGGTCAGGATATTGTCGTCGTGCGGAAATCGGCCGAAAATTAGCCTCGAGAGTTATTGTTTGCGAACCGGCCCTGAGCATGTTGGCGCAGGCCCTTCGCGAATATATAATTGCGTCCGTAAACTGATGATAAGTACTAGACCGCCATGTTAAGTGGCGTCACGTAACTCAGATCTTGGCCGTTTCAAAAGTCGAACCTGTTTTCCTTTTGTAAAGCAGGTCGCGGGTGAAGCGCCGTTCAAGCAAAACCGCTTCACTTTCATACCCATGGTTCAGAAGATAGTCTTTTAGGGTGTCGTCGTAGTCATCTTCGGCTACGATCCAACGCGGCGCTGAACGATTAAAGTCTACGCCTTCAAGAACCGAAATCTCATAACCCTCAACGTCGATCACAAGCAGGTCGACGGCTCCAACGCCAGCCTCATCAAGAACAGACTGCAAGGTGCGGGCTTTTGTGACTACCTCGCCGCGTTGAATGGACTGCACTTGTTCGCCACGGGCGATCCAGGCGTCTTCGGCTTCACCTCCTCCGCGCGCTCCTTTGACCACGGACATTAGACCGCAAGTTGTCAATTTGATCTCCTGACGCTCGTCACTTGAGGCGATGCAAGCACATTCGAAAACTTTGGCTAGCGGTCTGTTTTGACGGCACAGATTGGCAGCTTCCGGGTTTGGCTCTATCAGCACGCCGCGCCAACCGAGGCGTTCAAAGTAAAGTGTATTGCTTTGGCTTATGCCGTCAAACGCACCTAGCTCAATGAATGTGCCGGTTTTTGCCGTCACGTGCTCGGCAATGCACCGTTCCAATTCATCCAGACCGAAAAATTGGCGTTCATTTTCCATTGGCGGCTCATTTGTCGAAGAAGGACCAAACTTCGTCCGGAGAGATCATATTAAAGGGTGGGTGGCGAAATTTCTCATTGGGCGCAAAATGTCCGTGGTTGACGTCAAGTCCGCAATTGTAGATCACCCGCGGCTGCGTTGGCGCGTGAACCAGTCCTCTTGTTGCTGTAACAAGCGCCGTACAGGAATCCCAGCTAAAAAACCGCGATGCTGTATCTATTACATTTCTAGACGGCGTTCGATCTAGCCGCGCGACGACGTCCGGCGACAGCATATTTTTGACACTGCTAATATAACTTTCCTCATTGAGGAGAAAAAGGCGACTAATCTCATCATGCACTGAGCGAAGTTTTTGCGCGGTCGTCGCCCAGCCCCAACCTTGAAAACGGGTAAACCTGCGCTCTTCGCCGGGGCTGAGAAAATGATGGCCGTATACTGAAAAAACACTTTTGTCTTCCGCAAGATCGTCAAGTGCTTTATCGAACACCGCAATCGCACTCGATGTGGGAAAACAATCATCTTCGATGATGATATTTTCGTAGCGTTCCATCATAAGCGCAAGCCCGTCAATCATCAGTTTTTCAATGCCTAGATGACCAGTGTGGCTACGGATTTCCCGTACGGCGTACGCATCTGCTATTTCGGCGCAACTTTTCGTATCTGCCGACAGCTCCCGGCGGCCGGCCGTGCCGTCAATCCAAACATTTGTAATTGAAAGAGCATCTTGCCGCTTCAGGCTTTCCAAAACCAGTTTCAGCAGATGAGGGCGCGCGTAGGCCGTCACCAATATACCCGTCTTCGACATCTCGGGCCTCATGGTTTGAAGATTTCTATTGATTTCGTCCAGACCGATGTTGTCCATGCATAAGGATTGATGGGCCCTGGTCCTGTGAAATCAATGCGCACAAACCCCGCTGCGCGCAAGGCTTCATATCCGGCGGCGTAATCGTCTCGATCCGCGTTATCGAATACGATCGCACCCTCTGGCTTGACATATTGCGCAGCGAGCCAAGCTGTAAGATTGCGCGCCATTCCATCAACACAAATAATATCAAACGTCTCGCGAGGAAATTGCAAAAGTGATGCGGCGTACGCGGAGAATTCGCGGTCGAGCAGCCCTCGACGCAAGTCCCTTTCGGGGTCTCCGGTGCTGTATTTCGGCAAGTCGAGCTTGAAATAGGGTTCGAGAACTTCCCGCTGCTTCGTCTCGCATGGAGCCTCCTTTAAGACAGCACTTATCGAATCCGTTTCGCGCAAGCCCGCGCGCGTCAATTCAACCCAGTCTGGATCATGATCAACCGAAACAACGCCACCGACCCGTTTGGACCACCAAATTGTCGAGCCGCCCGCGCCATACTCGAACACACGCATCGCCTGTCGTGCTACTTTCGCTAGCGCTTCAATTGCAGGATAGGTGTACCAAGCCACCGGACCGGCGTCATCGACCGCCTCTTTCAGATTTGCGCTGCGAAGCCAACCGGTTTCTGTCAGATAACCGGCGCGAAAACGCGCCACCATTTCCTCAAGATCCAAACCGTCATAATATTTAAACGCCATTTATCCAAGCATCCCATGTTTGACGGTTACGCGATCCGGTTTAGCTTCAATGTATCTTGCATCGCAAACGCGCCGCGTTGAATCCGCTCAAACTCTCTTAATTGACCTTATTTGTCGCTGGCAATCTATTTCGCTTTTGTACAGAGACTAATTTAAGGTTTGCAAAGTGAGGCGCCCAGGATTAAGTAGTCGTCGCAACGACAAGACAGTCATATATCGAAAGCGATGGCTGGAGTGTTGCCCACGCGAGACGCAAGAACTGTCGATTTTGCCGGGAGTTAGGGGCATCCGGTGTCGTATGGCACCGCGATGACGGGCTTCTTCGTCTTGTGTTTCAAAGGACAAAATGGGCGCATAGCTCAGTTGGTAGAGCAGCTGACTCTTAATCAGCGGGTCCGGGGTTCGAGTCCCCGTGCGCCCTCCATTTCGCCGAATCAGCCGGTCGCTAATTTTGTGTCCCGACCATGACACACAGAATTTCAAACATCATCTGAGCGGCAAGTTGCGCGGTATTGGTCGTGGGGTCATATTGGGGAGCTACTTCCACCACATCGCCGCCAATTATGTTGGTGTCCATCAGTCCCCGGACGATGTGCTGAACTTCGCGGGGGGTGAGGCCGCCGACTTCCGGCGTGCCCGTGCCAGGCACGTAGGAAGGGTCAAAGCCGTCAACATCTATAGAAATGTAGGTTGGGCCATCGCCAATGACTTCGAGCGCTTTGGATAGCACGGCCTTGGCTCCCATCTCCATAAACTGTTCGATAGTGATCACCGTCATGCCCGACGCATAAGAGAATTCCCAAAATACGTCCGATGATCCTCTAATACCGATTTGAATAGTACGATCAGGATCGAGCACGCCGTCGAGCACGGCAAGGCGGAACGGCCCTCCGTGATGGAATTTGGAATCGTCGTATTCACCCGCGGTGTCGCAGTGCGCATCAAAGTGCACGAGTCCGACAGGTGCGTCTTGGCCGATCGCCTTGAGAATAGGATAAGTGATCGAATGATCGCCTCCGGCCGAGAGCGGTCGCACATCAGCCTTCTTGATGGAAGCATAAAAGTTCTCGATCTCTTTGATGCTATCGGGCAAAGAGTAACGGCTGATCGGCGCGTCTCCGATGTCGGCGATACGGCAAACGGCCTGCGGCGCCACTTCCAATTGATGATTGTAGGGGCCGATGCGCTCCATTTCGCGAATGGCACGGGGACCAAACCGCGCACCCGGGCGGTTTGATACGCCCAAATCGAAGGGTACGCCGACCAATGCGATGTCGAGGTTTTCCAAATTTTCCTGATAGGGCGCGTCCAAGAAAGTCGAGACGCCGGAAAAGGGTAAGCTGCGGCGCCCATCCGGTTTGACGAAAGATGCTGCTGCCTTCTTGAATTTCTCTTCATGTACGTCGAAAGCTTTGGCGTTCGCGTACTTGGCCCGAAGCTCTTCAAGTTTTTTGGCGTCCATGGGGTTTTCCTGCGCTCTTATGTTTCACATCATCATACGAGGAAAGCGAAAACAAGGGCAGGCGAAAGGCCAAGGCATCGATGGTCGCACGATCTCAAGCGTTTGTATTCTGAAGCTGCATGAGTTGGGCAAGAACGTCTATGTTTATCCGGCGCTGCCTCCAAATGAGTATGCCCAGGACCACGTTAAGCACTGTCGCAACGTAAAGAAAGAAGTAGAGAGGGCTACCCGCCAACATGGCCATAAAAATCGCAATGGTCTTATGGTTTTGGCCCAAAGCAGACCACAGGCGCACTTGCAAAACGCCACTTCGCCTGTAGATGCCACGGGCACCCTTTGTTGTTGGCGAATCGTCTGATGTGAGCTCGGTTATCGCTTGATCAAGCCTCGGGTCATCTGCAGCGACATAGTTCTGAAGAAACAAAAAGAATCGAGCAATCGATGTGAAAACCGCGCCTTCGATCTTATCGTCTGAGCCATCAGCCTTGGACTTGACTCGATTGCGAAGCCAGGGTCTTCCGTGGACGACGTGGTTATAAGTGCGGCGTCGATACTCGTAGCTGCCGGCTTGTAAAATATTACTGATGCCGGCAAGGACCGCGATTGACCAGGCAGGTCCCGCACCAATGTCGCGCGCTAGAACGAGTGCCATGGCCACGTAAACGGCGGAAAAGCCAATGTGATCGCAAAGCCCATCAATCACCTCTCCGTTAGGGGACGTGCGTCCGGTAATTCTTGCGAGCCGTCCGTCCGATCCATCCAAGACATGGGTGAGGAACATAAAGGCAAATCCGGCAAGAGCGCCTGTGGGCCAGTCCAAAAAGTAGAAGCAGGTTGCCGCGATAAACGCCGTCAAAGCACCCGAAACGGACACCGTATTGGGCGTGATCGGCGTGAGTATGAGCAGGCTCACAAGCCGCCGCGACAGGGGATGAATCAAGTAGAAGTTCGACAGCTCCTCGATCTTGCGCGGGCGGCCTGGATCCGGCGCATTGATATCGAATTGAGGCTGTGTTGAAGAGTCGTGCACCTTCGAAATACGCCCTGTCCGTTCTACTTGCGAGCCTGAGTGGCCGACTTAACGGAGTGCTGTCTTCAGATAGCGCACAACGGCTCACCGTGCGGTTAGCCCTATCGCTGTTTAGTCGGAGACACAATCATCATACCTCAATTGCGAACTGACACAGCGCGACAAACAAATATCAGAAAGGATTGCTCGATCAAATATTCGTCGACGCTTTGCGAGATTTGGTTTGCGTGGTCCTCAGGTTTTTTGGCAATCAAAGTGCATTCACGTTCGCTTTAACTTTTCGCCCTGCGGCCGCACATCTTGCACATTGAGGCAAAACCAGGTAGATCAAGCCCGGAATACCGCGGCCGCATTGCCATTAGCGCTGGATCGCCCAATGTGCTTAGATTTGCAGGTATAAGAATTGCGAACGCAATAGCCAGACCGCAGCGAGATACCAAAGGGGAGCGAACGTGAAAGCCGTCATCATAGCGGCCGGAGAAGGCCGTCGGTTCCGAGACGTTGGCGAGGTCAAACCTCTGGCACATCTCAATGGCGTGCGGTTGATCGAGCGGGTTATGTCGCTGGTCTCCCAGGCGGGCGTGACCGAGATCGGTGTCGTGACAGGGTATCGTGCAGAGACATTGGAACAAGAACTTGCGTCTGCGGCTCAATCTTTGCCAATCCATATCCACTTTGTAAGAAATGAGAATTGGCAGCAGGGAAACGGCACGTCGGTTTTGGCGGCCGCGGAGTTTGCGGCTGAGCCTTTCATTTTGTTGATGTCAGATCATTTGTTTGATCCGTCAATTGTTAGTGACTTGCGTGCGCAGCCACTGGCCGAAGATGGCGTAACGCTCGCCGTCGACCGTAATCTTTCCAATCCCTTGGTTGATCTTGATGATGTAACCCGCGTCGCATGCCAAGGCGATCGCATTCAGGTTATCGGCAAGCACCTTGAAGATTACAACGCTTTCGATACGGGAATCTTTTATGCGTCGCCGACATTATTTCGCGCGCTCAGCGTGGCTAAAGACAAAGCGCTCGCCGAGGAAAAAAGTTTTGGCCTCAGCGAAGGCATGCAGGTGATGGCCAACTGGGGCAAGGCGAACGTCTTTGATATTGGTAGTCGCTTTTGGATCGATGTCGACGACAGAGAGATGTTCGACAAGGCGCAGGAATTTCTGAGCAAACAGATTCAGTATGATGCTGAGGCCGCGCCCCACCGCACCGCAACGGCAGGTTAGCGCGTCTTGCTTTTTACAATCTCATTCCACGTCTTTGACGACACCCTTCTCCGGAAAGATGCCGCGTGGAATTCGAACATGGATTCCCTGAGTACCGTCGACAACTTGAGTGACCGCGAAATCCGCCGCGACGCTGATCAGCGAATAAGAATCGTTTCGAGATAGGCCTTGATGCTCGGTCAGAAACCCAAGCATATCGAGCGAAGCGTTGCGCATGGCGACATTCAAGTCTTCATCGAAGCCGTGGACAATCCACCAATTCGGAGTTTCGAGCAGCGGCGTCGGGAAGCCAAAGTCCTTGCGCAAGACGACTTGGAACAAAACGTCGAGCGAAGACTCAATCGCGGTGCCACTGAGCTCGCCATCGCCTTGCGATATATGCGGATCGCCAATTGAAAATAGCGCACCATCAACTGCCACCGGATAATACATGGTGGACCCCGCGCCAATTCGCCAATTATCGATATTGCCGCCATGGGCTCCGGGCGGAATGCTGCTGGTGCGGCCGTGAATGTTCGGAGCGACTCCTGCCGTTCCCAGGTGCGGTCGCACGGGTATGCGCACGCCCGTCAGCGCCGCTTCTCGATCGCATTCGGGACAGTTGGTAATCGTGCCGGGCGTCAGATAGGTGCCGGGAAAATCGTAGGCGTAGAGTGCTTGAGCAGTGTTAGCGTTGCGGTCCACTTCGAAAATCGTCACGCGTTCCTTTTCGCCGAACTCTTTGTAGAGGTAACCCCAATTGGCGGCCAGATTCGAGCCGTAATTGAAGCGAGGCACCATGCGCAAGTAGCGAACCTCCAACATGTCTCCGGGCTTCGCGTTTTCGATGTGAATGGGCCCCGTCATAATATGAACGCCTGGATTGCGATCGGATTCCGGAATGTCCCGGAAAAGCGCGTGAATATCGTCGTCCATCATTAATTCGGGGTCGTCGCCCGCATGGTGTGTGACCGCTTGGGCTTGGATCAGATCCCCGCTGGAGACGCGCAAGACCGGGGCGAGGGCAGGATCGAAATAACCCCAATGCGCGGTTTGAGCCGAGGCGTCTAACTGGTGCAACACACGGGGCGCAATGTTTTCGACTGTTTGACCGGCGTTATGAATTAGAGCCATTTGAGTACCTCTTTGACTACAGCTTCATACTGGCGTGAGACCACCAAAGTTCAGAATCTTTTCGGTAATATCGTCTAACCCGATACCATTTTTGGTCTGAGCGAAAACGAAGGGGCGCTCGCCGCGCATGGTTCGCGCGTCGCGGTCCATCACGCCCAGATCGGCATCTACCAGCGGTGCCAGATCAGTCTTGTTGATCACAAGCAAATCCGAACGCGTAATCCCCGGTCCTCCCTTGCGTGGAATTTTGTCGCCGACCGAAACGTCGATCACGTAAATCGCCATGTCTGCGAGCTCCGGCGAAAAAGTTGCGGCCAGATTATCGCCGCCGGATTCTATAAAAACGATATCGAGATTGGGAAAGCGCTCCTGCATGTCCCTGACGGCGATTAAATTAATCGATGCGTCTTCCCGGATCGCCGTGTGAGGGCAACCGCCGGTCTCCACGCCCATAATGCGGTCTTCCGCAAGCGCGCCTGAACGCATCAAGAATTGCGCATCCTCGCGCGTGTAAATGTCGTTGGTGATCGCAGCGATGTCAAAACGGTCGCGCAGTTTTTTGCACAGCGCATCAAGCAGTGCGGTCTTTCCCGACCCAACAGGTCCGCCTATACCGATGCGAAAGGGAGAGCTCATGAGCGAAACAATCTTGTGTATTGGGATTCATGCCGCATCGACGTCCAGTCCACCATGGGCGCGGCGGTGCCAGTGTTTTCGAGACGCGTCTCAAGCGCACGCTGTTGTGTATCAATAATAGCCGGTTCAAGAGATGCTATCACGGTTTGCCCGGCCGATTGGCCTAAGGGGATGAGACGCATAGCGGCGGAAACAAGATTTGACACCGTTCCATGAAGGTACGCCAGGACGATTTGCTCCTGCGCCACCGAATGAAGCGCGGCTGTAATTCCGACGGCGACCGGATATGTCAACGGAATGTTTCTTAATTTCAGCCGGCTTCGCCAGTCTTCAAATCCAACCACATGCCAGGAAGCGCCAATCGCGTCGATGAATGCGGTTCCTTGTGCATTACTTTCGAGCGCCATTTCCCGTGTGGCGCGGTTAGCGGCAGATCGCTCTGCGATGGCCATGAATGCTGCATTATCTTTATTTGCAATTGCGTTCCATATTTCAGCCACAATGACGGCATCAAGGAAGCCTGTGCCGAAGCCGATGATGTGGCCGACCCAGTCTTTAAGACTAGCAGCGTCAGTCACATATCCGGCTTCGACGGCATATTCGAGACCGTGTGAATAGGTATAGCTGCCGACGGGAAACGACGGCGAAAACCAAGTCATAAGGCGAATGAGTTGTGGGTCAGTGGTCACGCTTTGCATCTTTCACTGTGTAGGCGCCCTGTTCGGGACAGAACGGCGCGCGGCGCTCAATCACTTGGGCGCCTAATCCAACAAGCATGTCGTCCAAAACCGAATCAGCCCGGATGCGCAACGATTGAGGGCCAATAATTTGCGCGGCCGTATGGCGATTGCCCAAATGCCAAGCGAGCTGAGCGAGATGCGTCGGCGAGCGTGCTATTACGTCCATAACCGGTTCGGGTGCGGCCTGAATGCGAATAAATCCACCCGCTTCGAGGGCGACTGCATCGCCATCTTGAAGAATTTGTGCGCAGGCCAGATCCAAAAGAAAGGGCGCTCCCGTATCGTCCGTGAGTTGCATGCGCCGCCGATAGCGGCGGTCATAGTCAAGTGTTGCGGTGCCAACACATTCATGCTCAGGCCAAGCGCCTTTGGAGCGGTATTGGTGCGCGACACGCATATTTAAAATAGAAAGTAACGTTGAGCCATAGGCAAGACTTCAGCCGGTTCGCAGGTCAGAAGTTGGCCATCTGCGCGTACTTCGTAAGTTTCCGGATCGACCTCCATGTCAGGCGTGTAATCGTTGAGGACCATGTCTTTTTTGTTGATCGAACGAGTTTCCGAAATCGCACATAATTGTTTTTTAAGGTTTAGTTGTTCGCCGATTTGATTTTTGAGCGCTGCACCGGAAACGAAGGTCACGCTGCTGGCAGTCAGCGATCCGCCAAAGCCTCCAAACATGGGCCGATAATGAATCGGCTGAGGTGTTGGGATGGAGGCGTTCGGGTCGCCCATGGCGGCAAGTGCGATGGTGCCGGACTTGAGCACGAGGTCCGGCTTCACACCGAAGAACATGGGCTTCCACAATACTAAATCGGCTAGTTTGCCTATGGCGACAGAGCCTACTTCGTTGGCAATGCCGTGAGCGATGGCCGGATTGATGGTGTATTTGGCGATGTAACGTTTGACGCGGAAATTATCGTTGTCGCCGGTCTCGTCCGATAGCGATCCACGTTGTCGTTTCATTTTGTCGGCGGTTTGCCATGTGCGAATGATGACTTCACCGACCCGGCCCATGGCCTGGCTGTCCGCCGCGATGATGCTGAAGGCGCTGAGATCGTGAAGAATATCTTCCGCGGCAATCGTCTCGCGCCGGATGCGGCTTTCTGCAAATGCGACGTCTTCGGGAATTTTTGGATCGAGATGGTGACATACCATCAACATGTCGAGATGTTCGTCGAGGGTGTTCACCGTGTAGGGTCGTGTCGGGTTGGTAGAGGAGGGGAGCACATTGGACTGGCCGCACACTTTTATGATGTCGGGTGCGTGTCCGCCGCCGGCACCCTCCGTGTGGAAAGCGTGGATCGTGCGATCCTTGAATGCGGCAATCGTGTTTTCGACAAAGCCGGACTCATTGAGAGTGTCAGTATGGATGGCGACTTGCACGTCCATGTCGTCTGCAACGCTTAAACACGTATCGATCGCGGCAGGGGTCGTTCCCCAGTCCTCGTGAAGCTTGAGCGCGCAGGCCCCGGCGCTCACTTGTTCGATGAGGGCTTCGGGCCGCGATGCATTGCCTTTGCCGAAAAAGCCTAAGTTCACGGCCAGGCCGTCGGCCGCTTGGAGCATTCGTCCGATATGCCACGGGCCAGGGGTGCATGTCGTGGCGTTGGTTCCTTCCACGGGCCACCACCGAAAAATAACCTATTGATTTAATTTGTTTTTTCGAGATTTTCCCGCACCTGGAACCGGGGTGCGGGGAATATTGTTCTCTATTTGATCCGCAACGATCCTGGATGTCCGCACACCAAGGCGCGTCCGGTCCGCGCCGCGCGTGTAAGCTTCCGCTTGTCCGATGGTGCTCCAACCGTACTGCGCCATGAGTTCATGTGCTGCCGCGCCACCATTGGCGGCCAGCGTCGCCGACAGCTTGCGCAGTCCATGAGCGCTCTTTTTGAGTCCCGCTTCGCGGCAACGAGCTCTGAACCAATTTCCAAAACCTTCTGTAGTGAATGGCTTGCCGTGTTCGCTGACGATGAAGGCCATGCCGCCCGTTGACGATATGGCGATCAACTCCATCAGCCATGCCGGAAACTCCAATGTCACGACAGCGCCCGTTTTCGCGGTCCGTATACTCAACAAGTTGTCCCGAAGATGCTGACGGCCCGCACGCACGATGTCGGAACGTCGCAAGCCCGTGAGCAAGAGAAGTTCGAGCGCGAGCCGCGCCTTGGTGCCTATTTCATGACGCGCCCGGAATGCCGTCACATCGTCGGTTGTCCATGCCGGGAACCCATCGCTCTTATAGCGGACACGCTCGACGTCTTGCGCGGGGTTGTTCTCAACATGGCCGTTGCGCACCGCCCATGCGAACAGTCCGCGCATGGCTTTCAGAAAGTTGTTGGCATAAGCCGGTCTATCTGCGCGCTTGTCGATAGCGCGCTGAACATCTGCCCGCGTTATTGCCGCGAAGGGCGCATTGTCCGACCGTTGAATCGCGTCGCGAAAGATCAATCCCCGCTTCTTACGTGTCGCCGTCGCCAACTGCCGCCATGCGGCGCTTTCCATGTAGCGTGCAACCAACCATTTGAGTGAGCGTGACGGCGTGCGCTCGCGCCTGGGCGGCGGCACGTTGCCGGTCAATGCGGCTTGGTACGCATCATCGAACTGGGGCGTGCCGAAGGCGTCGGGCAACCTGATGCGCCGGCCCTTGCCGCGCCGGAAGTAGATGACCCAACGGCCATGACGGGTTTTCTCTTGATAGACGAAAGGAGGGAACTTGCGGTGCATGGCCTCCATCAAAGATCGATCCCGCGCGGCATGTCAACGGATTTCAGCTTGTCGGTCTTCGTCTTGGCGGGCCATACATCTTCCGGGATCACCCGGTAGATCGTGCCGTCACGCTCGATCTCGAATACGCAGCCCATCGCCTTTGCGGCCGCAGCAATCGCTTTCGCCTGAGCGCGTGTGATGTCGAGGCGGGCGCTCATGGCACTCGCCCTACCTGCGAGGGCCGGGATCGCGCTGTGCGTGTCGCGCGCGACGCGGAAACGCGCCTTAGTTCGTCTACGGACAGCAGTCCGTATTTGACCATGGCGTAGGCGTACCTCCGGGTTGCGGTTTCGAAAGCATTTTTACAGCGCGCCGAACAGAACTTCTTGGTGTGCCCGCCGCGTTTGAAGGGCTCGAACGGCTTGGAACACCAGGGGCAGGCGTCGATCATGACAGACCCGCCCCGGACTCGATTGCCCACAGCATCAGCGCGATGGCATCGGCCTCGTTGTCGTCGGCAGGCGCGAAGTCGCGTGAACGCACGGCATCAATCACGGCTTGTTTGGATGCGTTGCCCTTGCCAGTGACATGACGCTTGATGGTGCCGACCGGCACGCCCTGATAGGGAATGCCGTGGTGCTCGCACCACGTACTAACGTGTCCCAAAAAACCGCCGTAGATGTGCGCGGCATTGGTGCCCGCATGACGGCGGACTTCTTCGAAATAAACTTCATCGATGACGTGGACCGTATTCTTCATCTCGGTCAGCCAGCGCTTGAAACGCAGAAAGCGCATACCGCCGCCCTCGAAGCGGGCGGGGCGGAACGAGACGGTGCCGCTGGCCGAGGCACCGTCCCCGCCGCGCATCGCCCAGCCGGTCACGGTGCCGAGATCGAGCGCGAGGATGGTGTTGCATACGGATCGTTTTCGTTGTGGTAGGCCTTCAGTCACGCTGTCCTCATACGGATACTCATTACGTGAACTTTTCATCGGGCAGACCTCAAAACGGAATCCCGTCTTCGGGGTTGATCGCCCACCATTCCCATCGCCTGCCGACCGATTGCATCCAGCTACCAACCTTGAAGGCAAGCCACCGCCTGAATGAGACGGGCTCAGTGCACGCCGGGTGATTAATCCAGAACCTCATTGAGCGGTCACCGCCTGTGCCTTTTGGTAGGCAATGTTGAGTTCGCTCATGTGCGTCCTTCCTTTCAGGTTTAAGTGCAAAAATAATGCTGTGTAGGAGATGTAAGGTGAGAGATCGTCAGCCATTCAACCCCTTTAGCTCGCGGTTCACTGCCTCTAGCATCTTCAGCAGATCGGGAGCGATGGCACTTTGTGCGATGATCCAGTCGCGGATGTTCCGGTCCATGCACCGGATAATTATCTCCCCGGGATTGTCAGCTGCAACAATGTAGACCGTATCCGCACCGGCAGGGTCATGGGGATCAAGGACAAGGCGAGGCGGCGTGCACTTGGTCATGTCATTTCTCGATTACCGTGAAACCCACATTGCAGATAAGAACATCTCGCCAGTAGTAATCGGGACCATCCGATGGATCCGACCCGTCACAGTATAAATACCCAGCACGATAGGTGGCCTTTACGGGTTTCTTGTGCAGTGGGTTTTGTTCATTCGGATATAGAACGATCCGAGTACCATCCCGCAGACTGCGAAAGTCGTACCGCAACTCTTCCATGTTCATGCCGCCTCTCCATGTTCAGACGGCCCGTCGAGGATTTCATGCACCCGCGCTTCGAGGTCGGCGCGATCCGTATTGGGCAGCAACCTCTCAAGGATCATCGCAACCGCTCCGTCGTAAAAGGATTCAAAGGCCGTTTGATCCATCGCCGCGAAGCTGATGCTCTTTGGGCGGAGGATTTCACGGCCCCCGACCCGCCAGGTCATGTGGTGCCCGAGCGCGATCTTGAGGGCGTCCAACAAATCCTCCTTGGTGGCGAACTTCGACTGCGTCTGAAACACAACGTCGAGCAGCGCGAAAAACTTTCGGTGATGACCCAGATTCCGTGGGCGGGTCCATGTGACGCGCAGCGTCTCGCCGTCGGGCACTTGGTCCAGCGCCTCGAACCCGATCATGTCCACGGGCGTAAGCTTGCCGTCGCGCGCTTCCATAAGGCAGTCAACCGGCATCTCTCCTTACCCCGCCGCCAGGATGTCAGGCTCGGGCTCGCCCTGGACAACTTCGCCTGAGAGCGCACCGGGAGTTTGTGAAAACGCCTCGCGCCGTTCATCCGCCAGCGTCAGCAGACGTTGATGCCAGCGCACGAACCCTTCGTTTTTCTCAGCTTCATAGCCGAGGTTCTTGAGCGGTGTTTCGTTTGCGTCCATCCAGGCGTCGATCTCTTGGGAAGATTGTGCCGCGTTAAGCGCCGCCGCGAGCTTCAGGGTCCACGACACCCAATCCGCCCCCCCTCGATCCGGCAACTCAGGTACCGGGATGGGTGACGGTTGTAAAAGCTCCCCCGTCTCGGGATCGGCCGGCGGCTGCGCCTCAATTGCTTTGGGAGCGTTGCGCGTCGGCGTCACGTCGCGGGGCTGGGCCTTACGGCGTTTCGTGTTTCGGCGTACGCCGGCCGTCTCCCCGTCGTCGTCCTGTTCGTGCGCCGCCAAGCCAGTGATCGCCAGCAGCGTGTACCGTTCCAGGTACGTCACAGTCGATCCGATACGCTGGATCGCGTTCTTCTTGCCGCTGTCGTCGGGCGGCGCGGTCATGGATACGTTTTCCCGGTGCCCGCATTCATGGGTCAGCGTGCAGGTGACTGTGACCGTTCCATTGTGCTGATCGACGCTCCAGCCGTGCGACATGCCGTGCTCGGCCAGCGCGGCGGCGACCGCCGTAGCCACCTGCCCAAGCGTCGCGTGACTGTACTTGGTGTCGGCGAACGAAACCTTCTTGTCCTTCACCAGCGTCGGGGCGGCTCGCTTGAACTCCGCCAGCGCGGCGACGTAAGACTTGCGGGCTTCCTCGGCGTCCCATCGCTCCTTCACGTCGAGAAGCTTTTCCAGCTTGTCGACGCTGAACCCTTCGTCCGTCGCGGCGCGCTGGATCAGCACCATCAGCGGATCGGAACCTGGCTGCGGCGCCTCGGCAATCGCGCCTTGCGCGGGCACAACCGCCGCCACTTCCGTTGCTGTTTCAGACATCCTTCAATTCTCCTATCCTGAGCGCGCCGTTGCGGGAGCGCTTGACTTCAATTCCGTGTCCAACGGTGCGGGCCGCGTCATCGGGCACCAGCGCCTTGAGTTCCTTTGTCGCCACGTTGAACGTCTTTGCGGCATCCTGGTTCGCCAGCCAGTCGGCGGCGAACGACGCCCAAGCGTTCGACTTCGACATATCGACCTCGCGCGTGGCGGGCTTCGGCGCTTCAATAGCGGGCATGGCAACCGGCGGCTGTAATTTTTCGACGCATTCCCAAAAGGCGTCGGCGCGGCGCAGAACCTCCGCGAGGTATTCCGCATCCAGCGGCACGTCTTCGAGGCGCGGTTTCTTGGCGCCTTCGATGATTGAGAAGACCGCGAGCGTGCAGCCGGTCACGTACATCTGCCAATGGATCTGCGGCATGTAGCGGGCGATCACGGCGTTCAGCGGCTCGAAGCCGCCGACGTGCTTGGCTTCGATCACGGCGGGACCGTCGGGATGGTTCGCATCCCAGCCGTCCAGCGTGCAAGCTGCCCATGGGCGCTCTTGCGATGTCACAACCTCGCCGCGGCGTGTTGGGACATGCCCCGTCTTTCGTCCGTACCACTCCAGATTAAGCGCTTCGGTCGCGTTGCCGAGTTGCACCGGCCACACGCCCGACAGATCGGGCGGCTCATATGAAGGATCGCCGGTGCATTCACGCCATAAGTCGTACAGCGCCGCATCGTCACCATTCATCAGCACGCCGACACGGGACGCTGTCAGCTTGCCCTCGCGGGCTTTTAGTTGTTCAGCCGTCAACGCCATCGTGAACCTCGTGTCATCGTTCGCCACCAGCGCCATTGCTGGATAAACGGTCGGAGCAGTTTGGCGAGAGCGCGGCGCATCACGCGGCCTCCGGCACGGGAGACGTCATCTTGTAGAGCCATATGCGCTGACCGCGCCGGTCTTTGATCTGACGGCAGCCGATGACAGCACCGTTGGTGCGGAGTTCCGAAATGCAGGAATTGACCGCGCAGACATGTGCGTCATTTACGATATCCAAGGTGGATCGCTCACGGCCGTCGGCAAGCAGCGCATGTACCCTTTGAAGGCGGGGGGAGGTGGAAATATGGGCCGCTTTCATGACAATTTCACCGTTCCGGTTGCGTCTTGCCGCATTAGACACTTAATGTCATAAATGGGTGTTTTTGGCGTGTTTTGGGTGTTTGAGGGCGTTACAGACGTCCATAGCAGAAAGGCCGAGCGATGCCCGTCTTTGCCGTGGTCCTGAACGAGCCCAACAATGAGGTAGAGAAACGCCTTAAGGAAAAATACGAGGGCTGTTTTGCGCTTACCGACACCTTTTTCCTGGTGCAAAGCGAAGCCATTGCTGAAAATGTCGCCGTGGACGCCGGCATTAAGGGCGAGGACCGCGTCGAGACGGCGCGTGGCGTCGTCTTCAAGCTGAACAAATCCTATTCTGGTTACACCTCGCGTGCGCTTTGGGATTGGCTGGTGCAAGCTGAGGAACGCGCATGAGCGCATCGCAGCCGCGTCTTCAAGCCGTGAGCGAAAGTGAAGAACCAGCCGCATCGGCAGGCTCAAGCGGCGGTGGCAATGGCGGTAGTATCGAAGAGCGGTTGGTAAAGCTGGAAACTCACGTCCAGTATCTCGCCACCAAGGAAGACATACAAAAGCTGAAAGTCTGGGTTCTGGGAGGCGTTGTCGGCGGCATGGTTTTGGCGGTGACAATAACGTTGGCAATCGCGAGAATCTGGTCATAGCGTTTATCCTGCTTGTCTTAACGCAGCCCATCACGCCGATTCCGTGTCGCAGGGCCGAAGGCACTCAATGTCCCCCAGCCGTAAGTCGGCGGTAGCCTGACGGCAGCGCTGCTCGATCACCGGATGGCCCGGCCATTTGGATTGGCTGAGTACGTAGGCGCGCGCGGTGGACAGCGACAATCCGCCCAGTTGGTCCCTCAACGAGAGTGACGATTGCCAATAGGCGAGCGCGAGGGTTTCGAGGTCGGCGCTCATATCCGCCCCGTCAGTTGCGGCGAGCTCAACCAACGCTCATGCTCGCGCTCGGTCTCGATGTCCTCGTCGCGCTCGGCGGACCAGGCATCAACGGTGTCACGATCGTGGCGTATGACCGTGCCGTCAGCGCGGCGCTCGATGACCTCGATCACATCCCATTCGGCCTGGTACTCGCCTTCATCCGAGACCCAAATCAGCAGGTCTTCGTAGGAGGTGAAATAGCGGCACTCATCGTGCGCGTCGCGCACCGAAATCCAGTAAGCGATAGGCTCAATCATGGTCCCTCCAATGTGTGGTGTTGGAGAGAATATTGCATATTGTAATAATTATTGCAATAGTAAATTTTACAAAATGCAATTTATATTGCACTGTGCTTTCTAACATCCCAACGATTCACCACATTAGGACGGCCTTATGGGTGTTTTGAGGCGGTCGGGACCGGCGGATCATGGCGTCAGAAGGGCCTTATGAGTGCCTTGAGGCGGCCGGGACCGTCGGATCGGAGGGAGGCTGGTCTCGCTAATAGAAGCGGGATGCGAGTCGCCTGAGCCACTCTGTCATAGCGCCTTCTCGCATTCGTGATTTGTTAATTTGACAAGCTTATCTTAACTATCATAATGATAGGTCATGATGCGGAAGAAGACAGCTTCGAACATTCATGACTTTCGCCCGAAGCCGGGCGAGCTCGAAAAGACGATCCGAATGCTAGCCGGTAGGGAGGTCAGCCCGGCTTTCGGCGATCATGCATTGGATCGAATGGAGGAAAGGGGAATAACCAATCTGGACGTACTTCGTATCCTGCGTAGCGGGATGATTTGGGGGGGCATCGAACCCGGCAAAGCCGTTGGAGAATGGAAATGCAAAGTGGTCGCGAAGTTACGAGGAAACCGAGACGCGGGCGTGGTTGCCGTGGTGATCAACCGCGCCAAGCTATTCGTCAAAACCGTGGAATGGGAGGACCTATGAACAAGGATCATTTCCATCTGGTAGGCGAAGAGCTGAAATCCGAGCCATACCTTTACCGAGGCGCCGGACTGGACGGCATCTATCTCCTGAACGGATATCAATTTGAGGAGCATGACGGAGAGCGACATGTCTCCATTACCAATTTGGAGGGTTTGCACAGGGCCATCGGGCGCCATTTGGTCCTGCACCGAAAGGGCCTGTTGCCCAAAGAAATCCGTTTTTTGCGCGATGCTATGGATCTATCCCAGGCCCAGCTAGCAGAGAAACTGGGTAATTCTCCCCAGTCCGTGGCGCGCTGGGAAAAGGGCGAGTACGAAGTTCCAGGTCCGGAGGAAAAGCTGCTGCGCGCAATGTTTCTGGCATTTGTGTTGACACCCAGCGAATTAAAGGAGCTGCAAGATGCTCTTCAGAAGGATCTGTCCGAGCTGGACAAGATGGACCAAATGCACCGGCCGCAGGCGCAGTTTGCCTTCTCTAATGAATGGACAGAAGACAACGCTGACAGGGCTTTAGCTTGTGGCTAAGCATCATGCCCTGTGCCGGTACCATGGTTGCGTTAGGGTGCGACCCCATCGTCATGGGTCGCCAGAGTTAGTTAGGACCGACCGATCCTCTACTCATCGTCGGCAACAGGGCGTTCTCGGCGCATTCGATCGTCGACCAGTTTGAAGAAGCGAGGCAGAACATCGCCGAGAATCCAGTGCTGGCCCATGCCTGGGCGCCGGTGCTGCGATCGTTCGGACCCGCATTGCTTCAAGAAGCCAGGAAGTCGATTTCTTACGGGCAGAGCCTCGTGAGGAATTGGTTGCAAACGTACATGTTCTCGGACCGGTCCGATGATCGGATAGCGCTGGTTTAAAGGTTTGAGGTATCTGCGATCGCCGTCGATTACGAGTTGCTTGAAAGTCAAAGCCTTCGCGCAAACCACACGACTCTGCCGATGATGTTCACTTCGTCGGCAGTTCGCTCGTATTCATCGTGAAACTTGTTGTCGGACTTGACCTTGAGTATAGGCGGGTCGCTGTTCGGGACATGCTCTATGCGCTTAACCACCACTCCGAAGCCGTCCCACAATGCAAAAACACCTGCTGGGCTAGGGAGCTTGTAGGCCGTATCCACCATGACTCGGTCGCCAGCCCTCAAGGTTGGCTCCATCGAATCGCCCTGGACCTCGACAATTCGAGCATTGTCACTGTTCACCCGTAACTCGGAGCCCAAATATTCCGCTGGTAGCGACCATGTGCCGCGCACATCGTCCGCGGCGACCAAACCACCGTTGCCGTCTGGAACATAGGTAACGGCGGCCACCCCTCCGCCACCCATTCCGGCTCGCACATCGATTTCGGGGATGGCTTTTGCGTCGGGCAGCGGCGGCGGTATCTCGCCCGAAAGCAGGTCGCTCGGCGCACATCCCAGCGCCTTGCCGAGCCTGTTCATCCATTCGGCTGTCATTCGCCGCTCTCCTGACTGGAGCCGCGCGATCTGACTGGGAGTCGAACCCACGGCATCTGCGAGTTGCCGCAGGGTCAGTTTGCGGGCGAGCCGAATTGCTTTGAGGTTTTCTCCCGGGGTCACGGCAAAATTATTGCCTATTTGGGAACAACTATCCATTCCCATAGGCCAAATTTCTCTCAGTCACCAAAATCCATTACTAGCTGCCGAACCACGCCGCAGACGACGGCCTCTCTGGTGATCTCTATGATCGGATAGCGCTGGTTCAAAGGCTTCAAATATCGGCGGTCGCCGTCGATCACCAGTTGCTTGAACGTAGCTTCCTGACTTTCTTCGAGCTTCATGACCACATAGGATCCGTGACGGGCATCCTGGTTCGGCTCCACGCAGATGATGGAGCCGTCGGGAAAGCTGACCCCTTCCGCCGCCTGCATACTGTCGCCCTTGATCTTCAACGCATAGGCATGATTCGAGTATCGCCGTGTGACCGGCACAAGCCGCTCGTAATCGCCGGGCTGGTAGGGGTCCGCAACTTCGGCCCATGCGCCTGCTTGGACCCATGAGATCAGCGGTAGATAGTGGATTGTCTCGGGGCCGGGAGAGACGTTTGAGCCTGCAGTGGCGGCTGATCTCTCAGCACTATTCGGGCCGATTCCGTTCCCTGTCAAAAGCCACTCAAGAGTCACATTAAGAAGTCGGGCATACTCGATAGCGCGATTTTGCTTCAGCCCGCGTGTGCCAAGTTCATGCATTGCGTAAGTTGGTTGAGGAATACCATTCCGCTCAGCGAATTCCTTCGCTGTCTTGTAACCCGCCGCCTTGCGGGCTTCTTTCAGCCTTCGTCCGACACCATCAGTCATATTACAAATTGTAATGCAATATTTGTTGTGCTCAACCGACTAAAAATCGCAAAAAGTGTTGTAAAAAGAATTGCAATATGCAATTATCTCACGCATGAATTCCTTTACTGACATCATTTCTATGTGGCCATCAGATCAAGCGTTTGCGGATGACCTGGGAGAAACCGTGTCGCTGGTGCGCGTTTGGAAACATAGAAATTCTATCCCCGCGAGGCATTGGAAACAGGTTCTTTGTGGGGCCAAGAAACGCGAATTTTCGCAGGTAACTGACGCGTTGTTGATTGAGTTGGCAAACAAAAGGGACGCGCACGAGACTGGCTTTCTCAATTTGGAGCCGGAGGACGCAGCGTGATGGTGACGCGGCGCCAGCTGTTCGGCCTGCTCGCGGCGGCGCCGGTGGCGGTGGTAACGGCCCGCGAGGCAAAGGCGCAGGAGGCAGTAGACTTCGCCCACAACGTCATTCGCCATTTCAGGGCGCTCAGGTTCGACAGTGCGGATAACCCGTTCGGGTTGGCTAATGGAACCAATCCGGTTGGGAAGTCTTCGTTTCTGTTCCATCGATCATCGTGATGAGAAAGTTCAGAGCTTTGTCGCAGGCTGCCGAGCACTCGACAGGAATGTCGGGCGACGCTGCCAATGCCTTTTCAAGCCTCAGACGGACTTGCTCGCTCTCCAGCACACCGGCTTTGGCGAGGGCATCCGTCAGAGCGGTAAATGCGGTCGCCAAAGCAAGTAGTGCGCCGATTGTTTCTTGGGTCATCGGAGGCTCCTTTCGTGATTGATCGTGTGATTCGCACCGCCGATCCTATCGCCGGGGGAGCCTCCGCCCCAATGCGGTGGGGGATTGTGTGATGGTTCCGAATGTCGTGGATATTGCGCCTGAGTCGTGCGGCGTCTCCATGCCCGAGTCGGGCCTCATTACCCATGACATCGCTGCCGAGTGCTTCCTCGACGCCTTCCGCCGCCGCGTCGGACGGGGGGCGGGCAAGGTCCCGGTTGCTGACTTGGCTGACGCCATCGACGTTCAGGCGCGCACGGTCAAGTCTTGGCGGGATACCACCGCGATGCCTCATTGGGCGCTAATGTTGCGGCTGTGCTGCTACTTCGGCCCAACATTCACAAGCGAGCTATTGGCGCCAGCAGGACTTGGCGGCGTCGCGCGCGTCGCGATTGCCCATCCTGACCCGCAGGGCACAGCAACCGATCTCGTTCAGGTAGCGAGTGATCTTCTGGAACGTCTACGTGACGGCAAATTCTGTCATGTCGATCGTGCCGAGACCGGGCCGAGGCTGCTTGAACTTTCTCGTGAATTGGAATCTCAGGCGAGGGCCCTGGGCGCGCGATGACACCCCAATTGACATCACCGCTCGCGATGAAACTTGCCATCGGCTGCTTGTGCTTGGAGATCAACAAGCTCAAGGGCGAAGAGCCGGAGGCGTTGTCATGAAGACCATCAGTGTCAGCAACGAAGGCGTGACGCCCCTGCTCATCCACCGCTTCACGGACGAGGCGCAGATAAGTGCCACCAGCGGCACGCGGTTCAGCATCGCCACCGATTCCGAGAGCCCACATGAACAAGCGGAACAGTCGCTGTACTGCGATGAGAATGGAGTCAGCGGCATCCCGCAACCCAACATGGCAAGGCAAGGCATGGAAGAATTTGTCCCGCTTTCGGGGCGGTTTCAGAATCCCGCCCCCGTCCGAGGCGGCCGGTGCGCAGCCCCCACTTGTCCGCACCGGGAAATTCGGACACCCCCCGTTGACTGCCGGGACCGGTTGCGGTCCCGGCCTTTTTTGTGAAAGGACAAAGCGAAATGACAATCAACGGCAACGACGATCCGGGTATCGGACACAACGGCGGCGAACTGCGGGCCGATCTGGCGAAGGCGGCCACCGATATCAACAAGATCGACGAGCAGATCTCCCAACTCCAGGCCGAGAAGCGCGAGATCAAAGCCGAGAAGGTCAAGACTCACGGCGTAAAGATGGCTGATTTCAACACCGTGTTGCGTTGGTGGAAGCTCGAAAACGAGGACCGCGACGAGACGCTCGACAACATCCGTCTGTGCTGCGAGGCGCTGGGCATTGGGGGTCAGGGCGATCTGTTTCCGACTCCCTCTGAAGTAGCCGAGGTGACGGAAGCTCGCGCAACCGCTTGATCGGCCTCGGGAATGACCATCCGCATCACCGTCGCCGGACCGCCTGTGCCCAAGGGCCGGCCGCGCTTCGGCGCCGTCAACGGCCGTGCCATGGCCTTCACGCCGGCGAAGACGCGCAAATACGAAACACATGTGCGTCTGGCCGCGCAACAAGCCATGGAGGGCCGCGCGCCGCTCGACGGGCCGGTGACTGTCAGCATGGTCGCTTGGTTGCCGATCCCGACGTCCTGGTCCAAGAAGCGGCAGCGGATGGCGGAACGGGGCGCGATCGCGCCGACCAAGCGGCCGGACGTCGAAAATATCCTGAAGTCGGCGCTCGATGCCTGCAACGGCATCGTCTTCCGCGACGATTCCCAAGCCGTAGACGTGCGCGCGGTCAAGGCATATGCCGCCAAACCCCGGCTCGACATCCGGGTCTCACCGGCGTTGACGGAGGCCGCATGAATATGGTGCGTCATCCGTGGTCGAAGTTTTTTTGGTCCGATTGGGAATCGGACGAGGCGCTCATGAGGCGCTCATAGAGTGACAAGAGTTCCCTTGCGTCGTCGGTTCAGTGACGGCGGGGCGCAAGGAAAGGCCGCTACCGTGGGGCGAGAGCAAAGTGGCAAGGGCAGTCCGAAAGGTGGAAGCCCGCTCTCCGGCCAGGGCACTGGTCGTAAGTAGTCACCGACTGCGCAGGCGTGCCCGCCAATGCGCAGGCCCGAAGCGACGGGATGGCTCCGATCGTGGAAGGGAGGACCGGCCTCTTTATGAGGGGCTGGTCGTCCTATGCCCATCGCTCAGGGATTCACCGATCATGGAAGGACTAGAAGGTAAGTGAAGGAAGAAAGGGCGAGCTGAATGAGACAGATATTCGGTGAGATTCAAAAGCGCGATGACGAAAAGATCGTCTGCGCGGTTTTTTTATGGGTTCGGGCGTGACGGGCTCCCGCGAGGGAGGCCACCTCCGTGAGTGCGGTGACGCTAACCTGTTGCGCCCGGCCCGCCCAATTAGCGTTGAGCGAGCCGGGGTCACTCTAGACTCACGGAGGCTCGCCATAAACGCTTTCTACTTGCCTGTAATGCCTTTCTGGGCCATCATGACGGTGGAGCGTAACAACTCCACCGTGGCGGACAACCGCCAGCCGCGAGGCCCGAAAGGCGGGTTTTTCATGCCTGTGTTCCGGGGGCGGCTGCGATGTCCAAGGCGCCCTCCGCCTAAAAACAGTCGGCCCGACCACGGTAGGGTTGTTAACCCCCGGGGCGCCAGCCGCTTAACAACGCCTGTCGCTCCGGCAACCGCTGACCGTGGAGCGATTGGCATGAATACTCTCCCCAAAACCGTCCTTTTTGAGAACACCGAACTAACTATCATCGACCGCGACGGCACGCCGTGGATGTCATGCGGTCAAATTGACCGCGCGATAGAGGCGTCGGCCCGAGGCACGGCCACACGTATCTACCAGCGCCACAAGGACGAGTTTACGGACGCCATGACCGCCATAATTCGGCGCGGCAGCTGGCGCGGTCGTATCTTCTCACCCAGAGGCGCGCACCTGATCGCCATGTTCGCCCGCACGCCCAAGGCCAAGGCGTTCCGCAAATGGGTGCTTGACGTGCTGGAGGCGCGCGCAGGTCAGTCTCCCACGCCGTCCGGCAAGCCCTTCCAAAAGTCGCAGCGCTATCTCGTCGTCATGGAGGCGGGCAAGGTGACGCACATACTCGAATTGGGCGACGAGAGCTTGGTTCCGGCGGGGCGCGTCGCGATCATGCGCCAGAACGTCTACTTGCTGCACCGGCAGTTGAGTGTGCTTCTCGGCGAGGCCAATGCGGACCTGTTGGACGTGCCGTTCGAAGAGTTCAGGGAAGTAAGTCAAGCATGAGCATTGCCGCCATACAAGCCGTATGGGACCGGTCCCAATCGACGGGCACTGCCCGTGTGGTTCTGCTCGCCATCGCCGACCATGCCGATGAGCACATGACGGCCTATCCGTCGCTGACGCGGCTGGCACACTACGCCAACGTCCATCGGCGCTCCGCGATCCGTGCAATCCAGAGCCTGGTCGAGTTGGGTGAACTGGTCAGGGTCGATCGTGGCAAACAGGGTGTCACGGTCTATCGGATGGCGCTTCCCGGCGTACCAACTAGTGACGATTCTGTCACCAGTACTAGTGACGCACGTGTCACTAGTGACGCCAGTGTCACTGGTGACAATTCCGTCACCCAACTAGTGACAAATCCGGCACCAACTAGTGACACCGGTGTCACCCAACTAGTGACGCCAGTGTCACCCGAACCGTCAATGAACCATCAGGAACCGTCAGTGAACCGTCAGGGGACGCGCGCGCGCGCGACGGCCCGACCGGCCGCACCGACAGTCACGTGACCAACCCCAACAGACGAGGAACACGACTTGCGCCAGATTGGAGAGTTAATGCCGAACTTGGAGATTGGACCCGCCGGCAATTCGGCTGGCCGGAGGAACGTATCACCGCCGTTGCCGAGCAATTCCGGGATTACTGGATCGCCCAGCCGGGACAGAGAGGCGTCAAGCTCGATTGGGACGCCACCTGGCGCAACTGGTGCCGCCGCGAGGAAGGGCCGATCGGCAAAACCGCCGGAGCACCGGCCAAACGCACCCAGCGTGACCGGTTCGAAGCCGTCGTTGCCGGAGCCTCTGCGGCGCTTGACCACGGACTATTACCGCCCGACACATAACGTCATCGAGCTGGGCCCGTATCCGCCTCGGGGTTGGCTGCCGCCCCCACGCCTTCCGCCGCAAGTAGCGGCGGCGATCCCCAGCGCCATCGCAGCGCTCGAACAGTCTTTGGTGCCCGCCGAGCACAATCAAATCATCGTCATGCTGACCGAGCTTGCGGCGGTGCTGCGCTTGGAGGATGCCGCGAATTGGGAATTGAGGTTTCGCGTCTACGCCGAGGATCTGGCCGACGTGCCGCCGGATATATTGACTGACGCGTGCCGGCAATGGCGGCGGCAAGAAAAGTTTTGGCCGGTGGCCTCGGAACTGATCGCGCTGACCGACCCGCCCTTGAAACGCCGTCAAGCCGTGCTCGACCGGCTGCTCACGCTTCAGCGTGTGGCGGAGTGTCCCGCGCCGGACGGAATGGTCACGCGCGAATGGCTCAAGCGGATCGCCGCATGAAACTAAGCCGCCTTGCGTTTTCGCTCCCGGTTTATGGTGAACTGGGTCGCCTGAGAACAGAGACTTATCAGGGACCGGCAGGCTATGTTGCTACCAACTACAAGCCCGTTTCCTCGTCGCGCGCGACACACACAACGCGATCCCGGCCCTCGGGGGGTGTGGTTAATACCATGGACCGTCTCAACGTCACACGCGCTCATGTGAAGGCACCGCCGACATATATATATGTCTGCTGGCTGGCCGCTTTCCTCGCTCTGGTTGCTTTTGTCCCCGCCCTTGCCTCCGAACTGCGTGTTCCCGCAACTGTCCTCAGTGTTTACGACGGCGATACGCTCAACGTCGAAGCCGAGATATGGCCGGGCTTGACCTGGCAGGGCAGCGTGAGAGTGCGGGGTGTCGACACCCCTGAGATTCGGGGTCAATGTGATGCGGAGCGGGAAGCGGCCAAAGCCGCGCGCGATTTCGTGCGCAAGGCGGCGGGCAAGACGGTAACTCTCACCGATATCGAGCGCGGCATGTATGCGGGCCGCGTCGTGGCGGACGTGCTGCTACAGGACGGACGGGATTTGTTGGACGCACTGATCGGGGCGGGTCATGGGCGCGCTTACGATGGCGGTCGGCGCGAGGGGTGGTGTTGATTAGTGAACCCCTTACTTCTCAGCCCTCTGGCGTTCCTTAACAGCCTTGACCACCTGTTCCATCATGAGATTGCGCTCGTTGATCAGCGCATCCCGCAAGAGTGCTTTCAGGGCCCCTTTATCGTTCCATGTTCCACTCTTTCGTGCCTCCGCGAGCATCTTGTTGTCGCCTGATGACCGCGACCAGGCTTCGGCAAAAGCTTGCAACTCAGGCACCGTGTCCATAAACATCATGGCGTTGATCTGACGGCGGAGCGCCCCGGCCCGATCATTGGCGCGCGACAGCACGCCGTACATTTGATCCTCGGCGTCTTCGATATGCTGCTGCAATGCCTCGGGTTGCCCACGGCGTGCCATCTCCCGCATAGTCCGGCGCGTCGCCGTGGCCTCCTCAAGCATTTCGTAGAACTCGGTGACATAGCGTGTAGACCGGGCAGGCTGTTGTTTATAGAAACGCCGGATAGCTGGCATCTGATCGAGCCGCATATCGGGCAAGTCATCGAAGAACATGGCATCCGAGAGCGATAGTCCATACATGCCCCACGAATGCAGATAACCTCTGATCAAATGTTCAGCACGAACCGGAGAGATTTGCAGCTCCGGCGGCAGATCGCGCGTGGCCTCTCCCAGTGCTCGCATAGTGGGCGATGTATAGGCACGCGACTGCGCGTAAGGCTCGAGTCCTTCCAGCGCCATGCCGACAATGGGAACATCGGTAAAGCGGTCTTTGTTTAAGAGCTGATCGTAGATCGGCTGGACAACGGCAGGCACATATTCGAATCCCATCAGGTCTCCAAATATCCGGCCGATGTGAGCTGCCGTGTTCTGATCGCCTTCGTTAATCACTTCATCTAACATCCGCTCCGCCATGGACGCTAGCGCGCCGACCTCCCAAATCTTCGGATAGCGGAAATGCTCGAAAAGATCTTGAGCTTCTTTCGAGGTCTGGGGATCGCGTCCGTATTTCTCGTGGAAATCGTAATAAGCGGCTGTCGGAATAAAGAAATGCCAGTGGTTATCGCGGTCCCAGTCTTCGAGCTCGTCATAGAGCGGGTTGCCCCGGTTGATCATATAGATGCCCATGGAAACAGCGGCCAACATGGCTGTCTTATAGGCGATATGCCCTTTCTGCGGATCGTGTGCGACGCCCCGATAGAGCCGGTCGAGCGCGTTGACCATCGGCTTCAGAAAGATGATCGTGTCGTACATGGCCCCGATTGTTTGGCTGTCGCCGCGCATTGCGAAGTCAGTCGAGACCTCACGGCCGCGATATGCGGCTTCTCGCGGCGTCGCCCCCGCAGCCTTGGCCCGCTTGTACTCGCCTAGCCGTGTTGCCATTTCAAAGGCGTCGGCAATCTTTTCAAGTTGGAGCCAACTGGCGGGGCCTAGATCGAGCACGCTCTTAGGGTCGATCCCCTTGCGGGTGTAGAACTGTCTCAAGTGCACGCGGTAGGCGTCTTCATCAACGAGGTACGAAGAAAAGCCGCCACCATTGGCGATGAACTCCAGATAATCGGGATCGCTGGTGAGGCGTGATCTCAGGCCGCGCGCGCTGTCGATGAACGGACGGAAGCCGTTGCGCGACATGACCGCACCCATGATCGTGTCGCGGGCTATATTCGCCACTATAAAATCCGGCCAGAGCGTGATGGACAACTGGCCCAAACGGCGGAAGAAACCCAGCGTGCGCCGTATTCTGCCCGGACGAGGCCGCGTGAGCGACGTGAGTGATCTGTAGAGAATCGGATCGGCAACCTCGAAGTAGGTGGGCTTGCCCCGCCGCAAAATTGCGACGACATTGTTGCCTGGCGGCGCCTGCCCCAACCGGAAGAACGTCGTCATCTGCTCAAGACCGCGCGTCATCTGGTCGAACGTGACCTGCATATCGACGGGCAATGCTTCCGGCTTCGTCACGCCTAGCGAGCGTAAGATGGCTGATTTGATCTGGTCTTTCATGATCTTGACGGGCTTGGGCACCTTGGGAATGCGCGTCATGTAGCGTGCGCCTTTGCCATTCATGGCAAGGCGAGCCACCTCGACGCGCGCTTCGTTGGTGATTGCCGCATCCATCAGCATCGTGGCGTTCTTGATGATGTTTTCCAATACGGGCCGGATATTGCGGTCCCCGCCCTTCAAGCGCTGAATGCCCGCCCAATCGCCGGGCTTGCCGGTGAACGAACTCGCTTCTCCTGTCCCTTCCATGACGCGATGGAAGGGGATATATTCCATCCGTTTCCAGGCTGCCCGAGCGTTCGGGTCGATGACCCCCTTGGCTTGCGCGAAGTCGAGAATGGCCTTGTTCCACGTCTGATATTCGGCGAACGCCTGGTCGAACTGAGGCCTGCGCAAGGCCAACATGGCGTCGATCTCCGGCTGGGTAAAAAGTTTCTCACGGCCCTGGCTTTTAAGCTCCCGCGCCGCACGGCCTACCGCGTAGAGCAGAAAGTCATCCAACTTCTCGCCCAAAGGTTTCAAAATTTGCTGCAATCCCTTGCCCTTGAAAGCATGGGAGCCGTCGTCCCTGATGACCGGCGCACCATGCAGCAATATGCCCCCGACAAAGGCGGCCTTGCCGCGCGTGAGCCTTGCAATTTGATAGGCACCTTCGGGCTGAATAGTGCCCATGAGGTCGCGTTCCATGCGGTAGATGCCGGCCAGGTCGTCCGACAGCGTCTGGCGGAACTGAGAGAAAACAGGAGTAAGCCCCTCGTTGACATCAACCGGCGTGCCGATCTTCGAGCGGGCGCGGTCGATGGCCGATTGATTGAACCATTGAAGGGCTTGTTCCTTGAACTTGCGGATCGCCGGGGCTTCTCCTGGATGGTTGGTCAGAAATGATTCCCACCACGCAGTGAAGTTGGGGGCTCTGGCAATCGCTTCCTCCGGTTGCGTCGCCCACAGCCGGACAAACTCGGCAAAGCCTTCAAACAGTTTGCTCTTGTCGTAGGACACGCCGCGCAACTCTTCGCGATACACCTGATTTGCGTTGTTGGCGGGGGCCCATTGTTTCTCGATCTCGGGAAACCGCTTATCGAGCAGGTGCGCAGCCTCATGGATGAACGTCTCCAAGTCGCCCGCCTTGCCGACGCGCAGCTCTTCGTTGGCGGGGCGAAAAAAGCCCGACGCCTTGGACCGCTTCGGTATTCGCCCGACATAGGTCGCAAAACCCAAGCTCGTTGCAAGATCGCGCATTGCTGCTTCACGTGAAACGGGCCCACCGTCTGTGCGCGGAACATCCGGGTTGTAGGTCTGCGGGCGAGTGCTGACGTAGTCTGCCCCAGCGGTTAACGACAGTGTGCCAGTGGGTCTTGCGGTTGAACCTGCATCTCCCGGGCGAGCCGTTAACACGCCCGGCTCTTGCATTAAGGCATTATGTTGGCGCAAGGCTGCGATGCCCGGCGATTCGGTGGCACGGAGCGGCTTGATGACGCCGACCAGCTCGTTGTCCTTCAACACCGCGAGCGGTGCAGATATGTTATCGCCCTGCTGAAATGTGGCATCCTCGCCATAGAGCTTGCGGGCATAATCGAAATAGGTGGAATTGACAGCGACACCATTGTCGAAGTGAACGAGTGTGTGGCCGTCGAACTTTTCCTGACTGACGCCGATGGGGTTGATCGGCTTTGTCTTTTGCAGGTCAGGGAAGACGCGCGCCATATCGACTTCGCGCTGGTTCTTCTCGTAGCCTTTTGGAAACGGCTGCTGAAAGACGACATGACGATTAGACACATACGGCTTGCCGTCGATCTCGCTATATAGCAGATCGCGTCGGCGGTTTGTCGCTCCCGGCAGCTTGCTTGTGCGCGGCGGCCGGTGATGCTCAATCGGCATACCTCTCCGCATACGGACAGACGTATCTTGCAGATAGCGTACGGCCTCCAGTCCCTTCGGCGTTAAGGTCGAGTCTCCGCGCTCCGTGCCGATATAACCGTTTTTGATCAGCCATTCCCTGGGTTGCTTCAACAAGCCGCCCGCATAAGGCGCTTCCTCATTCAGATCGACATTGAGTAGAGCTTCGTGAACACCTTTCGGCAGCCTCGTCGGTACACTCTTGGGGCGTTCGGGCAGCGCAGTAGCGGTCGGCTGTGCCGGGTCCGGCTCGGAAACGGGCGGGGGTTGTGTAGGGGGCTCTGTCGGTGTCGGCGGAGGCGGCGGTGGACCCGGCTCTTGCCGCGTTTCCGTCTGAGACACGGACGGCGGCATTGCCGCCTGTTGCTGCGCTCTTTGTACAAGCGCTTGGCCCGTGGCGGTGGTGGCCCTCACGGGACCGCCGAACCCAAAACCGGCCGCACCCGCCGCAAGCATCTGGTCGGCGACGGTAGCGATGTCCGGCATTCCAGCCTCGGTGCCAAGGAACTGGCCCCCGAGCTCAATCGGGGTCTGCGCCATCTCAGTCGCACCTTCGCGCGTGGCGCCCTTGGCTGTGGCTTTGGCAATTTCTTTCAGTGACGGTTCGACGAGAGCATCGCCAATGCCGGTTACGCCGCGCGCTCCGATACGCTCAAGAAGCGATACGGCTATCGCGGCGGGTAGTGCCTTCACGAGGTCTTCGACCGTAGGGTCTTCGCGGCCCTCGGCCTCTCCCCTGCCGCGTCCGATTTCGCCCGTCCGTGCGGCGATATAAGCGGGCAGGTTGAGCAGCGACATGGCCATGTCGGGAGTACTGACAAGGCCGGTCTCGAAGGCATACGGCAGGAACTTCCTAATGGGTTCCCGCTTGACCTCTTCCCACGTCGTACCCGGAACATAGGCGCTTTCGGCAGAGTCGAAGGATCGCGGCGCGCCCTCACGCTCGTAATACCGCTTGATATCGCTGATGGGCGGCGGCAACGGCGCGACACCCGCAATCGGCACAGGTGGCATATTGGCGGCTACGTCGCCAAAACGGCTTACCAGAGTTTGAGAGCGCTCCCTAATGCCCGTCCCGATATTGCCCAGATCGAAACCGCGCTCGACTTTCTCAAAGCCTGTGAGATCGAGCCTTGGCTCTTCGGCGGGAAGAGACGCGCGAACAGGCGACACCCCGCCCGGAAAGAGCGGATTCGGCATGTATTGAGTCTTCGGCTTGCGCTCGACTTTCTCAAAGCCCGTGAGATCGAGCGGCGGCATTAAGGGGCTTTCCTAAAAGTCTCGCCGGACGGCAGAAGAACATGTTGACCCGGCTCGACGGCATCGAGTTCTTGTTGAGTGGTCACGCGGATCGGATCGTCCAGCGTGCCGGTTCCTTTAGGCCCCGCCGCAATATTCTGACTGAACAGGTCGCCTTGAGCACTCGGCTGGGGAGCTGGCAAGAAACCGGGCTCGTGGGCGGGAAGAGGCGCGCGAACAGGCGAAAACCCGCCCGGAAAGAGCGGATTCGGAATGTATTGCATCGGTTGACCGGCACCAGTGTCTTGACTGGAAAGGTCGACTTGGGCTCCAGGCTGGGGAACCGGCAAGGAAACAGGCGGAGCAGGCTCAGGACTCAATCCCGTTCCCCACGCCAATCGCTGCTGATGATCGGGATCGTCTCCATGCATCCGCTTCATGGAAAGCGATACCAAGCTCATCATGTGAGGGATGTAATCGGGGTTTTTCTGGAAGGACAGAGGATCGACCTCGATCATTGCCGCCTTGACCTGCTCGGGAGTGAAGCCCGTGCTGTCCAAAAAATCACGCGCAGCTTTAATACGCGCGTTTTCTGTCATTTGAGCTTGAGTGAGCTGGCTGGGCGGCTTCTCGATACCGGGAAGCACCCGCCTGGGCGGCTCGCCGCTTCCGACGTAGTAATGGTAGCCGTCGGCGCCCCTGATGGTGCGGGGTTCCTTCGGCTCATCCAGCTTCTCGATACCGGGAAGCACCCGCCTGGGCGGCTCGCCGCTTCCGACGTAGTAATGGTAGCCGTCGGCGCCCCTGATGGTGCGGGGTTCCTTCGGCTCATCCAGCTTTTGTTTTTGCAGTTCAAGCCAATCCCCGCGATATTTTTCCAGCTGTTTAGCCCGTTGATAGTCTAAAAGCGTTTGGCCTACACCCGCGAGCCCTTGGCTCCATATCCGTCTCGCCTGGCCCGGCACCTGATGCGGCCCCTTGGCCGCCAGCAAAGTGCCCAGCAGACCAATGCCGGTGGCAAGCCCGAGTCCGGGATTCGACTTCAGACTGTTGAATAACCCCGGCGGTTTTTCATCCATGAGCTGCGGCTGGACCGGATATCTCCGCCTCACCTGGGGATTGAGCTGTTGCAGGTCTTGTACTGTCATGAGGGTTTCTCACTTACTCGCCAACGCTATGCCGCCGATGATGGCGGGAAGCAGAAACGGCGCGGCGGCGCCGAGCGCACCCGCCGCACCCGTCGCACCAGCCGCCCCCGCAGCGGTGGGCACACCCGCTAAGAGCCCTTCGGCAACTATAGGACCGGCGCCAAGCGCGGTGCCGCTGCCCAGCGCGGTTCCCGTTCCTACGCCAAGCGCGGCGCCGCTGCCCAGGCCCGCGCCTGCCGTTCCCCCCAGGCCCGCGAGTGCTTCCGAGAAGCCGAGCATACTGTCGAGCTGGGTGCCCATGAGCGCGCCGTTCACGCCGGCCATCGGGTCCATTTGGGGCGGCGTTCCAGGGGGCAGCGCCACCGGCGGCCGCATCATGGGCCGTGGCGGTGGCGGGCCGATCATTTTCAAGCGTTCAAGGCCGGACAACATGCGCGGGTCCGCCATCGCGCCCGGTTGCGACGGGCCGGAAGACGGCGGCGGCGCGGTGAGGGGAGTGGGCGGGGGCGGCAAGGCGCCCGAATCAGGCGGATATGCAAACGGCGGATAGGGCGGATATGTCAAGTAGGGCATGGTTTATTTTCCGTAAAGCGGCTCTTGCGTCGTCGATCTGGAGTTCTGGCCAGGGAAGCCGTAGATTTGCGAGCCGATAAACCCGGCCCGCTCGTAGGGCGCGTATTCCTCGTGCTGGAACCGAGCGATGTCCTCCTGGAGAGCTGCCGTCTCGTCGCCTTGCAGCGCGCGGGCTGCTTGAGCCGCACGGGACGCGCCCCGGTAGGCGGCCTCCCCCCTCGGACTCCGCGAAGCTCGGCAAGACTTGCGCTGCGTGAAGCGCCAGGTTTCCTGCGTCCAGGCGCTGTCCCCCCAGCCCCAGCTCTTGGTTCAGTGCCAAGTTGCCAAACCCCAGCTCACGGTTCAACTGCTGGTTTCCGAAGGCCAGCGCATGAGGTGCCATGCCCGCCGCCGTTCGTTCCGCGATCTGGCCCGCCACCAGCGGTGACAGCGTCCGATTGGCGGAGTTCGCCATCGACATGACGCCCTCCCGCACCTTCCCCGCCACGGCATCCTGCACCGCGCTATAGCCCGGCGCTTGAGTAGGATCATAGCTTCCCGCTGTCTGGGTAGGATCGTAGCTGAGCGTACCGCTGGGACCGTAGCCTCCCTGCGCGATACCGCCGATGAGCCTCAGCGCATCGTCGACGTAGCCCGGCGCGCCCGCGATCCCCTGATTGTAGATGTTCCCGTAGGCGTGCCTTTCGCCCGCCGACAGGGGCACAAAGGTCTGCCCCGGATAGAATCCCGGTTGCGGGAGACCCTTGACGGACTCGATATGCTCCATGGCATAGGGGATAAGTTCCTTCGGCAGGCCCGAACTTCCTTCGGAGACCGTCGTTGTGGTTTGGCCGCTCCCGCCCTTGCACTCGGCGACCGGCCCGTCGTGCCATTGCCACTCGCATTCGTCCTTGACGAACTCGCCGCTGGCCATGTCATAGACCAGCTTCGTCCATATACGCTTCATGTCAGACAAGGTCCTTTCTCATCACGGTGTAGACCGTGCGCCAATCGGTGAGGAATCGCGTGAATCCCTTGCGCGGCCAGCCTTCGAGCGCCACGCACCCCTTAGCTCTGGCCCATAGCTCGACCTGCGGCATGAAATGCCACCAGCGCGCCCGGGCCTGGCCCCCGATCCAGGGGAGCGCACACACCCGCTTTCGGGGGTAATCGACGATATGGCTCACCATTACCGCTATGACGGTCCCGCCCGCGCTCGCCGTCCAGAGTTGCATTCGGCCGTCCACCAGCGCCTTGTAAACGTCATAGATGTCGTAGTTGCCGTCGCCCCGCGCGACGGCGGGCTCCAGCAGGGGCCCGGCCTCATTCCAAATAAACGGAACCTCGTGCGCGCTCATCAGGCGAAGCTCGACAGTGGCCTGGTCGGAGCGCGTGAGTTTCGCGGCTTCGTTCACTACGGCCCCCTCACCGCATAGCTGAACTTGCGGTCAGTCTGAGTATTGGAAGCATGAGTGATCGTGAAACTCCCCTTGGTCCGGGCTGATATGTAGCTCGTGCCGAGCGCGCCCGCCGCGTTCTGCGTCAGCGGCGAAAGATCGATATGACTTAGCGGCCCCACTCGTGCGTCCTTAACAACAGTCGTTGTATTGCTGGCAGCGAGTGTCACCGCGCTGACGGCATTGGTCTTTCCGCCCATCAATAGATTCAGCGCGGCGTCGATCTGCGTCAGCGCTTCCAGCAGATTGTCGCGGTCGGCGATCGGCGGTAGCGACGCGACGCCTGACTGTGCACGGGGGCTGTCGATGACCATCTCTATCTCACTCCCCCCGGCGCTGCCGTCACTTCGACGCCCTGTGCGTGATCCCAGGTCTCGCCCGCCGCCGTCGTGAGCCGGAAGCGCTGGTATCGGGCGCGGTTCTTAACCGGGCACCATCCGGCGGGCTCGATCGCGACGGGTGTTCCGAAATCGCTGATGTCGCTATGGCGCGGCCGTCCGGCGATCGCGACTGCGGGCATCGCTCCATCAATCAGCGGCCGGACGCGCCGGACATGGACCGTCCGGCCACGGAACAATTGCCGCTCTCCGGTGGTCAGAGTTGCGGGAAGAGTGGGGCCTTCGAAGGAGCTGAGCTTGTAATCGCGCGTGAAGGCGGCAATCAGTGCCTCGCCCGCTTTCCAACGCTCCGCGTCCAGTGAAAATGTTAGGGCATCGATGTTGCTGGACTCACTATCGAGGTCTTCAAGCGTGACGCCCGGGGTATGGACATCCGTGACGCAATTGACATTCATGTCCGCCTCGGACCATTTCCCGTCGTCCCACTTGTAGAAGTAGAGCTTGTTGGCCTTCCCGTCCGCCGAGCCGTGGCCCGGAAACGCCCAGATGACGAGCTTGTTCAAAGGGTCGATGGCGACGCTCATGTTGACTTTGTTCGAGGCGTCGAATTGCCGCCAGAAGGTCCGGTCCACTTTGCCCTCGCCGATGGCATGGGACTGATAGCCGTCGAAGGCGAAAAATCCGGCCTCGGAGACGTAGAACACGGTCCGGCCGTATTGGACGATGGAGTTGGGGACCGGGGAGCCACGGTCCTTGTCGGCAATCGGAAACGACCAGACCAGCGGCGAGCCGACATACTGCATACGCCGGATGAGACCGGTTTGAAAAATGACCCCGTAGTCCGTGCCGCCCAGAACCTTCTGGACCGCGCCGCCGGCGGCCAGGTCTTCGTAGTCGCTTTGCTCCGCCGCATCGGGATCGAAGCTCTCGGGATCTAAGAGCGCCGACCACCAAACCCGCGAGGTTGTGGTGCCATCCGTCGTGTCCTCGGTGTTTCCGAGCACCAGAAAGTTTCGGACCACCGCCATGTGCTTCGCCGTGGGCTTGTTTGTTCCCGTGATGAGATCGCCGAAGTCGTCACTGCTGCCACTGCCGATGTCAAGGCTCTGCACGGGATCGGAGCCGTTGGTGGCAATGATCAGTTGGCCCGGCTCCCAAACGACGAACTCCCAGTTATCGTCCCCGCCCGTCGCATAGGTGTCGCCGGACTGGTCGGTGAACGTGTCTCCGATCAACTCGTAGAGCTTCTTTTCGGTCCCGGCATAGAGAAAGATGTTGCCCGCATTGTCGCGCGTCCGAATCGCGCCCAGGCATGGGCCGTCCAGTGCGTTCGAGAGCGGCATCAGACTGCCGACGGGACTGTAGGACGCCTTGCGCGGCATAACGCCGTTGGCCTCGGTCATGCCGGGATTGGCAAAAGCCGGAAGGTCCGGCCGCCATTCCGTGAACGGGATCGTGACGGGCGCCGCCGATTTAACGGCGAGCGCGGGCCGGATGGCGTTCAAGCGCTGAGCGAGGCCGGGCATGGTCAAAGCCCCCGCACATCGGAGCGCGCGGAAAGCGCGCCCTTCGGGAATTGATCGTTCCGGTCCGCCCGGTGGGCGCGCTCCAGTAAATCTTCGTATTTCGCGGCCCAGGTGAGGGCGCGGGTGTCGTCCTCCAAAAAGGTCGCGGCTTCCAACAGCGCTCCGTAAAGCAGCAACCCGGCGGCGTTCGACAGCACCCAGTTGGTGTCGGCGTCATCAACCAGCGGAGCGAATTTGCGGTAGTAGAGCAGGCGGCCGGTAAAAACGCCGGCCGGGGCGGGACGGAAGACGAGCTGTTCCCCTTCGATGGTGTACGCTTTCGGCGTTCCGGTCTGAAGAGCAAAATTCCGCGCGTAAAAATCCTGCGGCGGATAGTAGGCCAGCTTGAGACGATCCGCCGCGCCGACATCCAGATATAGACGCCTCACGCCGGCATACCGCTCCGGCAATGCCACCTCTTGCCGTTCTATCGCAATGTCTGCGCTTGTCTCCATCGCGCGCACCCTGAGATCAAGGCTGACGAGGTTTTCCGCGAGGCCGATAAAGTCTTCGATGCGCCGCTGGAGGGTTGAATCCACAAGCCATGCGGCGACGGCCTGCTTGAGCTGGCTGTAGTTTGCGATGGTCATTGCTTATGCGGCGCCCTCAGCACATGCCGGTTATCGGGGTCGTATATCTTGCGCCTGAGCCAGTCCTTATACTGGTGCCGCGAGGCGCGCATGTAGTCGCGGATCGAAATTCCGTCCTCGATCAGCCAGCGATACAAGACTGCAAACGGTACAGATGCGACGTGGTAAAAGCCGGCGCGCTTGGGATCCCAGCCGTCCGCTGCTTGCGCCTGCTTATTGGTCTCAAGGACCGGCTCCACGTCTTGAGTGTGCTCGATGGCAACCGTCTGGGTGCTCTCGTCGTAGTGAAACGTCGAGATTACAGCGCCGGTATGGTCGAGAAGTTTTTTCACCGGTCTCCCTAGCGCTCCCGCGCCACTTGCTTGATTTTTTCGTAGGTGCGTGCGCCCGTGAGTCCGAGCATTCCGAGCAGAACCGGCATCATGACCGAGAGATCGAGCGGCTGAATGGCGGGAAACAGGGCGCCCAGGTAAGGCACGAGCATGTAATTATTGGCAAGCGCGAGCGCACATATCCATCCCACGGCAGGCCGCCAACCGGCGACGAAAATCGACTTATGGGCGGCCTCCATTTCGTTGATCTTTAGCTGCCCGAGCAATATTTGGAGCTCGCCGCTCGCCTCCATGCGGGCGAGCTCCTCCTCCGCTTGCGCCCGTGCGTTCTTGTCGGGTACGAGTCGGTTTATCAGGGTCTTTCCGAGCCCGAATAGGCCGGCAACGGGTATCATTTCACGTGACCTCTCTCATCAGGTTTCATGTGGAGTCCCTCAATTCGAAGTGCACCAAGTCATCGAACGAGTTGTCTTTGACTTCTGTATCTCGGTCCCAATCGCCGCCCCACCGCAGTTCAATTCCCATACCGGCGGCGGTTCCCATCACGACACCGGCGAAATAGGTGAACCTTTCGCGGTCATTCCAATCTAAAGGGTACGGCGCAACATCAACCGCGTGTGACGGTGTGGAGTTGTGTTTGCTGTTCGGCCATGTGACTTGACTCTTGCCTTCCATGTTTAGGCTATTCTGACGCGCCTTATCTCGATGACCTTCCAGAATGACGCAATCGAACTGTCTAACCACCTCATTGAAGATCCGTTGCAAACTTTCGTCACAGGTTCGGAGGCGTTCCCGCGACTTTTGTGAAAAGTGAGGCATTAGCTTCTCGCCGCATTGGCGGGCATCACTTAGTCCAATTCTTGCTGCGCTCTTCGAGCACGGCGATCTTGGTGTTAATCGCCATCAATTCATCTTTCATTTCCTTCATGCAGGTCAGCATCGCGCCGTCATCTTTGGCGTGGCGGTCCATATCCTTGCGAATGTCCCGGACCTGCGCCTCTATATTGGTGCGCCACTTGACGGTGCCGACCACGCCGGGCCGGACGAAGCGCCAGTAGAACGCGAATATCGCTGTCAGCATTGCCAGCGCGAAGGCGGTGTCTTTCAGCAAGAGTTCGGACAAGACAGCCCTATATATAATTTGGCCCTACTTATGCGGCCCTACGAGCTTCCATCTCTAATTGTTGTATGTTAGACACATATGTAGTAAAAAGACAACACTTGGTGCCATATATGGGTGCACCAGGTGCAAGACATGGGAAAATGGGTCAAAGGTCAAAGCGGCAATCCGGGCGGGCGCCCGAAAGTCAATTCCAAAGTGCGGGATTTGGCGCGCGCGAAGTCGCTGCAAGCTATGAAGAGGCTTATCAAACTGACCGAATCGGAAGATGAACGAATCGCCCTTGCAGCCAGTAATGCCGTGCTCGACCGTGCGTTAGGCCGACCGGCGCAGGCAGTCGTCGGAGTAGACGGCGAAGGGCCGGTGCGAATCGTCGTGACGACCGGCGTGCCAGACGGCAGCGCGGACGATGCGTGAACTGAGGGTCGATACGGGATACCGGCCCCGGCCGCTGCAAGCGCAGTTGCACCGCGCCATGAAGCGTTTCAACGTTCTCGTTTGTCACCGTAGATTCGGCAAAACGGTTCTTTGCGTCAACCACCTGATCGACAGCGCGCTGCGCTGTCGTCACGAGCGCCCGCGCTTCGCCTATATCGCACCCTATTACGGGCAGGCGAAGAAGGTCGCGTGGGACTATCTCCAATCATATACGGCCACCATCCCAGCGGCGAAACCAAGGCTTAGCAATCCCGTTCTGATCGAGTTGCCGGGCGATCGCCAGATTCAGGTTTTCGGGGCGGACAACCCGGATTCCTTGCGCGGTCCATATCTCGACGGCGTGGTGCTGGACGAAGCGGCTTATATGGCACCTCGTGTGTGGTCGTCGATTATCCGCCCGCAGCTCGTGGACCGCCGTGGCTGGGCGATCTTCATCGGCACACCGGCAGGGCGCAATGCCTTTTGCTTCCTTTACGAGAACGCGGCCTGGGGATTCCCGGACGAGGACGGCACCCGCGCACCGGAAGCAGACTGGTACGGTATCAAATACCCGGTGTCGAAGACCGGCGTGATCGACCCCGAAGAACTGGCCGACGCACGCCGTGATATGACGCCGGAAGAATATGACCAGGAGTTCGAGTGCTCGTTCGAGGCAGCTATCCCCGGCTCGATATACGGTGCCCTCATGCGCGGGGCAATTGAAGACGGGCGCATAACGCGCGTACCCCACGACCCGGCGTTGGAGGTTGAGACGTGGTGGGATTTAGGCCATTCGGATGCTACTGCCATTTGGTGGGTGCAGCGCGCCGGGACCGAACTGCACATCATCGATTACTACGAGTCTCACAACGAACCGCTTGAGCACTATGCGCGGGTACTCCGCGACAAGCAGAGCGAGGCCCGCGACGAGGGCCGGGATTGGGTCTACGGGCGGCACATCTGGCCCCACGACGGCGGGTACAAGCGCTTGGAGAGCGGGGGCCGTTCGCTTGCCGCGATGATGAGCGATCTCGGCTTCGCCGCGAGCGTTCAAGGCAGGCACGACCGATGGGCCGGTATCAACCGGGTTCGGCAGACGATCCCGCTTTGTTGGTTCGATGAGCAGCGTTGTAGCGAGGGCCTTGACGCGCTCAGAGCCTACCGCAAGGAAGAAGACGACAAGCGCGGCTCACCGTGGCGGCGGTATTTCCGCGAGAAACCTCACCATGACTGGTCCTCCCACGGCTGCGATGCGTTCCGAACCGGCGTGATGGCGCAGAGTCACGCGCGGCGGCCCAGGCGGCCAATTGTCCTCCCCGAACATCACATCTCTCACGCGGTGGTCTGAACATGGCGCGCATGAAAGAGACCAACCTGAAGGCGATCCTCCGCAGCCAGATCAACTCGGCGGCGGGCAGCGAGGACGGCCAGATATCTCAAGACCGTCAAACGCTGATGGAGTACTACCTGGGCGAGCCTTTCGGCAACGCGATTGACGGGCGCAGTCAGGTAATTTCCACCGACGTCTCGGACACCATCGAGTCCGTAATGCCCGATCTGGTGCAGATCTTCGTCGCAGGCAGTGAGGTCGTCCGTTTCGAGCCCACAGGTATTGAAGACGTTGAGCCGGCCCGCCAAGCGACCGATTATGTCAACCATGTGTTCATGGTCGATAATCCCGGATTCACCATCGCTCACGATTGGATCAAGGACGCGCTTCTCCAGATCAACGGCATCGTCAAGGTGCAGTGGGACGATTCCGAACAGACGAAGCAGCACTTTTATTCAGGACTCGGAGAACTCGAATACCTTCAGATAGCGGGCGACCCGAGTATAGAGGTCCTGGAACACACGGTGCGGAACGCGGCAGGAAACGAGATCAATCCCGAAACGCTGCTGACCCACGACCTAAAGGTCGAGCGCACAACCAAGCGCAACAAGATCAAGATCGAGAACGTGCCGCCGGACGAGTTTCTGATCGAGCGCCGCGCCGCATCGATCGAAGAAGCGTCTTTTACCTGTCATAAGACAACTAAGACGGCGAGCGAGCTGCTGGAAATGGGCTTCTCTAAATCCGTGGTCGACAAGCTGCCCTTCTCGGGCGAGCAGGAGTACAATCAGGAAAGGTTGGCGCGCTTCAACCGCGAGGACGAGTTCCCCCTCAATCAGGACTTTGCCGACCGCTCGACACGGCAAGTCTGGCTCTACGATTGCTATATCCGGGTTGACTGGGACGGCGACGGCAAGGCCGAACTGCGGCAGGTGATCAGCGCGGGTCCAGGCTACGATATCCTGCACAACGAGCCTGTCGACGACGTGCCGTTCGTCGATCTCACGTCCATTCGGATGCCGCACAAATTCTTCGGACGGGCGTTGGCTGAGCTGGTCGCCGATCTACAGCTTCTCAAGTCGACCATATGGCGCCAGTTGATGGACAATGTCTACAACATCAACAACGCACGAGCACTCATCAACGACCGGGTCGATCTCGAGGACTACCTCAACAACCGCATCGGGCAGCCCATCCGCGTAGAGGGAGCGGGGCCGGTGGGCGATTCCTATGCGCCCGTGCCGACGCATTCCATCGCCAACGAGGTCTATCCGCTGTTCGAGTACACGGACACCGTGCGCGAGACCAGAACCGGAGTGACGCGCTACGGCCAGGGTTTGGACGCCGACTCTCTCAATAAGACGGCGACCGGCATCAACCAGATTCTGGGCCGTCAGCAACAGCGCATCCTTATGATCGCCCGCTTGTTCGCCGAGACCGGCTTCACGACATTGTTCCGCAAGATTCTGAAGCTGGTGGTCGAGAACCAGGACCAGCCACGGCAAATTCGTCTGCGCGGCGAGTTCGTGTCCGTCGATCCGCGCATCTGGAACACGGAGATGGACGTATCGGTGGCGGTCGGCATCGGTCATGGAACCCGCGAACAGCGTTTCGCGGGATTGCAGATGCTGCTGGGTGTTTTCGAGCGCATCCTCGCTTTCCAGGGCGGCGCCGAAGGTCCCCTCGTCAACATAGAGAAAATCCACACGCTGCTCTCCCGCCTGATCGAGGAAATGGGCTTCAAAAACGCCGACATGTTCCTGGTGGACGTGCGCGAGGACCAAGGCCAGCCGCAGCAGCCGCAGCAGCCGAGGCCCGACCCCGACATGGTGAAGGCCCAAGCCGACATCGAGATTAAGCAGATGGAAGCGCAGGCCACAAGCCAGGCGGAGGCTCAAAAAGTGGAATTAGAACGCTGGAAGGCGGGACAGGCGGCGGCGCTCGACCGTGACAAGGCGGTCTGGCAACTACAGCTCGAAGCCTGGAAGGCCGAGCAGGAACTCGGCATCGAGCAAGGCAAGTTCGATATTCAGGCCGCGATCCGGGGGCTTGAAGCAGGACATAAGATGCAGCTGGCCGAGCAGGCCGCCAATAGCGGAAACGGGGCAACCGGCGGGCGGTAAAGACACCATCATCAACGGAAAGGAACGATTTACATGTACGCCAAAAACACACGCACCGACAAGGAGACCAAGGTGAGCAAGAGCGGTCTCGGCCCGATGAAAAAAATGCCCATGGGCAAGGGCACCAACGTCAAGGCCTCGCGGCTCAACGACGGCGGCGATACGGCCTTCCGGGGCAAGAGGTCCTACGGCAAGCGCACCAAGGCCGGGATGTAGCCGCGCTCATGTCCGCCGAAGTTGCCACCGCAGCAGTTGAAGGCGCCGAGCTCAATGAGCGGGCACGGCTCGCCAATAACGCCGTTGCGCGCGCGCGACGGGCGCGGGAAATCCTGGAAGGCGATCTCTTCCGGGGCGCGGTCGAGGCGGTGCGCGAGAAGCTGACAAAGGAGTTCGAGTCGTCGGGCTTGGACGATGACGACACCAGGCGCCGTGTGCGTTGGCAGATCGACCTTCTTCAGCGGTTGGTGGGCGAGCTGTCGCGCCACATGACCAACGGGACACTTGCGAAGGAAGAATTGTCGCGGATCGAGAAACGCCGTGGCGCGCTCGGCCGTGTGAAGGACCGTTTCGGATGAAACGCATTTCGTGGCGGGAGAACGGTGAGACCAAGACCGGCGAGGTGCTGGCGGCCGTCGTCAAAGACGGCCAGACATTGCTCGTGATCTGGATGCCCGACGGCTGCGTGCGGGAAGTCCCGATCGGCCGGATACGACAAAATTGATGAACGAGGGAATTTTCAATGACCGATGATAACAACAACGAACCGCTATCGCAGCAAGATGCGATGGCCGCTTTAGCGACCCGGCTGAATCCGGAGTCCGAACAAGGACCCACCGGGGAACAGCAGGGCCGCCCGCCGAACGAAGGCGGTGACGAGGCCGAACCGCAAGACAACGCCCGGCTTGAGGGTGGTGACGCGCGTGAAGAGGCCGGCGCCGAAGACGCCGATACGAAGCACGAAGAGGAAGAGCTTCCTCCCATCGAGCTGCCGGTCGCGTGGTCAGACGCGGACAAGGAAGCGTTTCTGGCGCTCCCACCCGAGGTGCAACAGACGATTGCACAGCGGGAGAGCGAGAGGGAAGCTGTCCTTACCAAACGCGCTCAACAGTCGGCAAGCGAGGTCCGCGAAGCGCAGACCTTGCGTGCCCAGTTGCAGAGCGAACGGGAACAGTATGTGCAAGCCCTCGCACCACTCATCCAGCAGCTTCAGCAGGCCGTTATGGTATCGGATGCGGAACTGAACAAGCTGTTGGAAGAGGGCGATACGCATGGATATCTGACCGCCAAAGCGCGGGCCGACGCCAGAAAACAGCAACTCCTGAACGCACAGGCCCAGCAACAGGCGATTCTCCAGCAACAGCAGACGGAAATGCAACGCCAGCAAGGTGAGTTGGCGAAAGCCGCCCACGAAAGGCTGATCGATGCGCTTCCGCACTTGGCCGACCAAGCCAAGCTGGACGCCGAGACGGCGGATATGCAGGGCTATCTCAAATCGGAGGGCTTCTCCAATGACGAGTTGGCCGTTCTCAACGGTGCCTCGGCTACCGATCACCGTCTAACGGTGATCGCCAGAAAAGCCATGCTGTACGACAAGCTCCAGAAGACACGGCCCAAGGTCACTAAGAAGGTGGCGAACAAGCCCAAGCTGGTGCGCCCCGGCGCCGCCAGGTCGAAAGACTACAAGGCCGCCGAACGGGAATCCCGCTCACTTGATGCGCTCCGTAAAAACCCACGCTCGCGCGAGGCTGCAATGAAAGCCTTTGCGCAACGGCTGAGCCCATAGGAGAATACAATGCCGCTACCGACCAACACCTTCACCAGTTACGATGCGCAGGGCAACCGGGAGGACCTGTCGGATATCATTTATCTGATCGATCCGACAGACACGGCGTTCCTGTCTTCCATCGACGTGACTGAAGCCAATGCCACGAAACACGAGTGGCAGACAGACTCGCTCGCTCCCGCCACCGATGACAACGCGGTCTTGGAGGGCGACGACGCCACCACGGATGCCGCGACGGCGACGGAACGCCTCGATAACACCTGTCAGATCATGGACAAGGTGCCGCGCGTTACCGGCACTCAAGAGGCCATCGTCAAGGCGGGTCGGCGTTCCGAGATGGAGTACCAGATATGGAAGCGCTCCAAGGAACTGAAACGCGACATGGAGAAAACGGTCCTCTCCAATCAAGCTAAGGCGACCGGTGCAAATGACACGGCCCGCAATCTGGGCACCGTCCTGTCGTATATACACACCAACACCAGCGCCGGGTCCGACGGCGTGGAGCCGACGGGTGACGGATCGGATGCGAGAACCGATGCCACATCCGGCAACGAGCGCGCGTTCACGGAGTCCTTGCTCAAGGAAGTCCTCGCGGCGTGCTGGGAGGCCGGCGGCGATCCCGACTTCCTCATGGTCGGCGCGGCGAACAAGCAGACTGCTTCCACATTCACCGGCAACGCGACCCGTTACAAGGGCGCCGAGGACCGCACGCTTGCAGCCGCCATCGACATCTACGATTCGGACTTCGGCGAATTGCAGATTATTCCTAACCGCTTCCAGCGGTCACGGGACGCCTTGGTGATTCAGAAGGACATGTGGGCGGCGGCCTATCTGCGACCATTCCGTCTCATAGACCTCGCCAAGAGCGGCGACTCCGAGCAGAAGCAGCTACTGGTCGAGTGGACCCTTGAGGCGCGCCAGGAAGCGGCGAACGGACTGATTGCCGATCTCACAACGGCATAGGCCAAAAGGTCGAGGGCAGCAGCACGCCAAGCCACCGCATTCGCGGCAGCTCGGTGCAAGCCGTTGCTCCGGCCCATCAACTCCTGTGCATCTTTGGCCACGGCGGCAGGATTTTGTAGGACATCATCATGGCTGAAATCGATAGCCTCAATGTAAACGACAACTCGAACGTGGCCCGCTTCCCCGAAGAAATGCCGCCCAGCGCCGTTAACGACGGAATGCGGGCGGTGGAGGGAATGCTCGCGCGCTGGGAAAAGGACACCAACGGCTCGCTCGACGCGCTGGGCACGGCCAATGCGATCACCCTCACGGCGCACCGCGCGCTCACCGCCTACCAGGACGGGCTGATAATGGCGTTCACGGTCTTGAACAAGAACACCGGCGCGGTAACGCTCAACGTCAGCGAGCTGGGGGCCAAGCAGATGCGCAAACATGGCGATCAGCCCCTTGTTGCAGGCGACCTGAAGGACGACCAGAAGTGCATCGTCATGTACGACGCAACGAACGGCTGGTGGCAAGTCGTCTCGCCGACAACCCCTGCGCCCCTCGGCACCGCGGCGAGCCACGACGTCGGCACCGCCGACGGCGATATCCCGGAACTGGGCACAGGCGGTCTGCTCGCCGTCGCGCGCATCCCGAATCTCAATGCCAACAAGATCACTGCCGGGACGCTCGCTGCCGCGCGCATCCCGAATCTCAATGCCAACAAGATCACTGCCGGGACATTGGCTGCCGCACGCATCCCGAATCTCAATGCCAACAAGATCACTGCCGGGACGCTCGCTGCCGCGCGCCTCCCGGCTATCAACGCCGACAGGGTAGACGGCAAGCACATCAGCACGTCGGCCACCGGCAGCGACTCCAACACCATTTATTTTAGAACTTGAGCCCCCATGGCCATTTACGTCGGCGGTCAAGAAATCAGCGACATCCGCATCGGTACGACAAAGATCAACAGCGTCTGGGTGGGGGGAGCCAAGGTGTGGCAGCGGGCCACCGTCACCGTGTCGGGCGCCACGATTACGGACGCCAACGAATTCTATGGCTTGGCAAGCGTGAGATTCAATTCCGACGGCACGGTGGATGAAGGCGCCGCTGGCAACTACAGCCAAATCAATGCCGGCACAGACTGGGTCCGGCCGGTGAGTGAAGCGCCCGGCTCGTATCAAATACGTGCTCGGCGTGTGTCCGGCGCCCCTGCATCGAACGTCTTAGGCGCTGCGCTCAACACTTGGCTCGCGCTGACGACCTCGCGCACATGGACCGTCGGCGCCGGACTCAACCAATTAGTATCCGTGACGCTTCGAATTAACATTCGGGAAGGAACCGGGGCTATTCTCGATACAGGCGATTATGTCCTCAGCGCTCAGGGGCTCCAGCCGTAATGGTCACGAGCACTCGTCTTCGTTCACGCGCAAATATTCGGCAAGAAACTTATCCATGTGCTGGGATACGGCAGAAAGAACGAAACTCGCATCACCAGTATGGGTGCCGAAAGAACCGGCCTGCCAAGTGGCTGAGTGGATGCATATGTCCAAGCGTGGGTCACAGGTCAATTTGATGTAGTCTAAGGAAACTAAAAAGGCCGACCCCACGACACCCACCTCAATTCCGAGCCCATTTCTAGTTACCACTTCAGATGTGTAAAGCCGGGCCGAACGAAGGCGACTCTCTGCCGCCACTTCTATAGCCTCTTTTGTAAGACCGATCTCCGAAGCATCAGAGTTCAAATCCGTGACAAAGAGCCACATGGGCGCACACTCGTCGAAGAGTTGGAAACGCTCGGAGTCCAATATGTCCTCGTCGCTCTCTTCGGCCTGAACCGTTGCAAGAGACGACATCGCCATAGCCGTCAAAGCAACGGCAGAGCCCAGGATAATCTTCTGTATTACCCCCCGTGACATGCTGCCTCCTCCAGATTTGGACGAGCAACGATCATTGTTGAGTGGCTGGTTAGAGTCAAACCGGGTGGCGATTGTTTATCAGCAACCGGATGATGCCGGCGCACGATGGCCATGAATAGGGGATTTTGATGCGACTTGGCGCGGCCCCGCCGGTCCCGTGAGTGCTGAGGCTCCGCCCGCCGGCGCGCCGCCGGCCATCATGGCTATAGATGCTCACCCCCGACATATATATAGATGCTCACCCCCGACATATATAATGTGTCGGGGGCAGGTGGCGTGAGTACAGGCACTGACTGGGTAACGGCCCTGCGCAGTCATCTTTCGCAATTGCGGCGAAATTTTTTTCGCATGCCTCTAGTGACGGTGGGTTGGCTGTGCGCGTCGTGTTCTGACGAGCGAGCTGCTCGGCTGCTCGGCCACACCCAGGTCCTGACCACCGCGCGCTACGCCCACCTCGCGGCCGATCCGGTCCAGGCGGCGGCCGAGCAGGTCACTACCAGCACCGCCTCATCTCAACAGCAGTGCGACACAGGATCGAGACGCCGATCTACAATCCGAGAACCAAGTTCCGGCCCGCACTGTCGGTGACGGTGCTCACGGCGTACCCGCGATCTCGGCGAGGAAAATATCGGCGAAGTCGCGCAGCTTGACCGCGCCGACGCCATTGATCTCAGCGAAAGCGTCGTGCGTCGTTGGGCGGCGCTGTGCCATTTCCTCGAGCGACCGGTCGGCGAAGATCACGTAGGCGGACACGCAGCGCTCCCTTGCGAGCCGCAATCGCAGCTCCTTTAGCCGGTCGAGCAGCGCCTGGTCGGCGGTGCTCAGCGGTGTCGGCGCTGCAGTTTCAGTCGCGTCCCGAGCCTTGCGGGTGCGCGGAGCTTGTGCCGGCCGGCGGTTCGACTGCCGAGACTTAGGCTCATCGTTCGGAGCGGTGGTTCGTGGGGCTTGTCGGCCGATGTTTCTCGTATAATCGCAGTCGGGGTAATTCGAGCAACCCAGAAACGTCCCGAATTTTCCCTTCCGAGTTCGGAGCCACCCGTCGCAGGCCGGGCACGGCTCGACGGTCTGGCCGCAGTCGCGGCAACGGAAGGTGTCATCGGCCTTGACCGGCAAACCGGTTCTGCAATGGGGACAGGCGGGCTGTGTGTGCTCGCAATACGGGTAGTGCGAACAGCCATAGAACACGCTCCGATTCTGCGCGCTATTTCGGCGCACCAGGCGTCCATCGACGCATGTTGGGCAGGCTACATCGCTTTCCGGCAGCCGACCGAATGCTGTGACGTCATAGCCGTCGTTCACCATTTCTGTGATGAATGGTGAAGGCGGTCCGCCATCGGCAAGGAGGTAAACACCGCGCTTGGCGCGGGTGATGGCGACATAGAGTAGCCGCCGCTCCTCGGCGTTCGGATGTCCTTCGGGCGCCGCGAGGACCAGATCGAGCAGCGGGTCATCGGTGACCTCGGCAGGAAAGCCAAATTTTCCAGAGCACAGGTCGAGCACCACGACGTAGTCGTCCTCGAGACCCTTCGAGCTGTGCACGGTCCTGTAGGAGAAGCTGAGGTCGGGATGCTCCTTCGCCAACTGGGCCAGGTTCTCCGGCCGCGTGTGCCTGTACCGGCCCAATAACAGAACGGTCGACGTCCCGTCATACCTGGCTGCGTCGCCGGCGATCATATTCAGCGCTTCCCTCAGCGTGTCAGGGCATTCCTCACCGGCAAGGCCGACATGCACGCTTGGTCCGTCTGCTCGCCGCACCGAAGAGACATCCTTACGAATCTGCGCAGGATTGCGGAGGACGAACTTGGTTGCGACCGCGGTGATGCGATCGGCGCACCGGAATGTCGTCGCCAGGTCAATACGCTCGCTCGCACCGAAGCGTTCTTCGAACTCTCGCATGATGGCGATGTCCGAGCCGGCGAACCGATAGATGGCCTGCCAGTCGTCGCCGACGGCGAACAGCTGTGCGGTCGGTGACTGGTCCAGCAACGCCTTCAGCAGTCGAGCCCGTCCTGGCGAGATGTCCTGGAATTCGTCGACGAGGATGTAGCCGAACGGGCTGAGGTAGCGTCCGCTTTCCACGTGTTCCGTCGCATTGCTGATCATGTCGTGAAAGTCGACCTGCCTCAGCCGGGCGAGTTCTTCCTGGTAGCGCTCGAAGATTGCGCCGAACACCGTAACGAAAGCATCCGCCCGTCGGCGGTCGGAAACCTTCGCGGCGCGACGGGTCACCTCCTCGGCAGTAAGCTGCGCCCCCTTGTAGTGCTGCAGGAACGTCGCGACCAGCCGTGTGAATGGATCGATACGGCCCTGTTCTTCAAGGAGCGTGAAGATATCGGCAGGGGGAATCGGAGAGAGCGTTACGCCATGGTCGGCCAGCTTGGCGGCTAAATTCTCGGTCAACTTGCCGGCAGCCTTCTCGTAGCTGAAGGTCTCGATGAGGATGGTGCCGTGTTCGGTGTGGAGCTGCCGCTTCCAGTCCATCGACTGGAGATACTCTTCGCGGTCGATGAAAGGAGCGGTGCCCCCTGACTCGTTTAGCCCAAAATGTTCAATGTAAATCCCGGCATCCGGAAGACAGAAGTCGGGTTGGTATTGCCCCTTCTCCGATGTGGCGGTGTCGTGCTCGTAGGAGCGCTCGTACTCGTATGGCACACCGTTGAGGTAGAGGAAGTTGGCGATTTCGCATTCCTCGAAGCTCTTGACCTTCTCACCCTGCAACGACCGGATCTCGTTTGCTCGAACGTAGGCCCAGTACTCGCCTTGGGTTTGGAAATCGTGCTCGCTCTTGTACGGAGCGAAATGGTCCTCGAACCACCTCAGCATCACCGTCGAGAATTTTGGATCGGCGGCCAGGTCGGCAATGATGCCCTTCAGCAGGTCGAACAGGGCCTTGTCGTCCTCGGCCACCTTGGCCAGTGCCGGTCGTTTGCCCTCCGCCGCGCCGATGATCGACATGCCCAGGCTGTGGAACGTCCGAACGGTGAGCCCGGCCGTCGCCTCGTCGCCCAGGCGGCTGCGGACCCGTTCCTCCATTTCTTTCTGGGCATCTTTCGCGAACGCGAGCAGCAGCAGTTCCGACGGGCACCGATAGCCCTTCTGGAGAAGCCAGCCTGCCTTGGTCACGATCACCGAGGTCTTGCCGCTTCCCGCGGCAGCGACGACCAGATTGCGGTCCTCGTCGACGACGACCGCTCGTCGTTGCTCGTCCGTGAGCGGCCTTGCTTCGATCCGGTCAAAGAACTCTCTTGAACGGACCTGCTCGTTGACGACGAAGGCGTTATTGGCTCGCGCTCTGTAACCTTCGGAGTCCTTCAAGAAGTCTTGAATCGTCTTCAACATCCGGATTTGCGGGGTACCGGATAATGCGTCGGGCCACTGAGACGAAAACTCGCCGACTGCCTTTTCAGCATCGTGCGCGAGGTCGGAGAAGACGTTGCGTGCCATGTACCGGGGCGGGTCCGCAAGCTGCACCAAGCGATCGTGGACGGATCGGAGCGTCTCGATGTGTGCAGCTAGCGTCCTGCGCCACCAGCCTAGTCTCGCGGCCTCCAGCGCATTGGCGAGCGCAAGCGCCTGATGCCGCGGCAGGCCCGACACCATTTCTCTACCGAAGGAATGCTGGATCTTCGTGCCGCGCCAGAACCAGGCTCGTGCCACACCGGCCGATTCGATTTCTTGGTTGGGGATCGTTCTGGTCCCGAACGGAAGCGCCAGCGTCAAGACATCCGCTTCCACCGTAGCGGCCTTGGCGTCTCCTGGGCGGAGTAGTGCGAGCAGGAACGAGGCCAAGCCGGTTCGGTCGACCTTGAATGGAAGCGCGGGCTCCAAGATGCGTTCGGAGGATGTGCGCATATCCGCCACGGTACTCGCCGATCCGGAGAAAATAAATCCTGACCTTGGCGATACTAGAGGAATGCGAAAGATGGGGGGTAAGAAATGCGAAAGATAGCAGCGCATTTTTGGGTGGTCGGGGAAAAATCCAACGGCCGTTTGACTATATCAACACCGCTGCGCAACCCTCGTTCGCAATTCCGGCGGAATTTTTTCGCGCGCCTCCAGTGTGAGCGTTCGCCCGTGCCACACTCATCGTGCCCATCTTTAGCGGCTGGCGCAGAGAATCGAGTACGGGACGCGGGCGGGACCATCCTCGATAACGGCGACTACGTTTTGACCGCGCGAGCTTTAACGCTCTCATAAAGGTGGCAGGCCCCAAAAGATCCAGCGCGGCCAAGTCGGTCGACGCAGTGTTTTTTCTTTTTCTGAGGTGCGGGCGGGAGTTTAAAAAGCCTAATGATTTCAATGGGTGCCTAAAACCCCGCACCTTGGGATAAGGTATTGAAATCAAAGAGTTATTTCACTTTTCCGCGGGACCAGTCCCGCCGCCGAGCATGGTTGTGATGCCAGATGCCAAGGCGTCATCGACTTGCTGAGGGCAGATCCAATGAATATGAGCGTCAATGCCACCCGCTGTGACGATACGGCCTTCACCGGCGATTGCTTCCGTGCCGGGCCCAATGACAATGTCGACATTGGGTTGTACATCCGGATTGCCCGCCTTGCCGATGGCGGCGATGCGACCGTCGCGCAAGCCGATGTCGGCTTTGTAGATACCGGCGTGATCGACAATCAACGCATTGGAGATCACTGTATCGACGGCGCCCTGCGCGCGCGTTCTCTGGCTTTGCCCCATTCCGTCGCGGATGACTTTGCCGCCGCCAAATTTTACTTCTTCGCCGTAAGTGGTGCGGTCTTTCTCAACTTCGACAAAAAGCTCCGTGTCCGCGAGGCGCACCTTGTCGCCTGTGGTGGGCCCATACATTGAGGCATAGGCGCTGCGTTCGATGCGCGTGCTCATGGGCGCGCCTTTTTATCGGGGAAGGGGCCGTTAGTCTTGTTGTTGAAACCGATAACGGTCTCCGCGCCGGAATATTTGATCAGGCTCACCTCGCGTGTTTGTCCCGGTTCAAACCGCACGGCCGTACCCGCGGCAATGTCGAGTCGAAAGCCGAGGGCTTTGTCGCGGTCGAATGCCAGTGCGCTATTGGTCTCGTAGAAGTGATAGTGAGAGCCGATTTGAATAGGACGGTCGCCAGTGTTGGCGACCTCGAGCATGATTGCTTCGCGCCCCTCGTTAAGCGTGATGTCGCCTGTCTTGGTAATAATTTCGCCTGGTTTCACGTCGATCCCCCTATCGTATAGGCGCGTGCACGGTCACAAGTTTGGTGCCGTCGGGAAAAGTCGCTTCCACTTGGATGTTGTCGATCATGTCAGCGACTCCTTCCATGACTTGATCGCGCACGATTACATTTGCTCCCTCGCTCATGAGTTCGGCGACGGTCTTACCATCCCGTGCCCCTTCGGTTACGAAATCAGATATGAGGGCGATAGCTTCGGGATGATTGAGCTTGACGCCGCGCTCCAAGCGGTGCTGCGCGACCATCGCCGCCATGGAGATGAGCAACTTGTCTTTTTCGCGCGGTGTTAGATTCACGTCTTACCTTTCTTCAAAGCTAGAGCGTCCAATTTTTTGGGGGTTTGGCCGGTAGACTACTGATTTCGTGTCTAAGAACGCACCATGCGTTTTCAAAGGTATTGCGCAAATCGCCAAATTTTGTGCTCAAAAACCGCATGATCAAGATCTGATCGAGGCAGGTCGCACCGCACTTGGTGGCGTCCGTTGTGTTGTCGTTCGCCAGTTGGCGGGCACGCTCGAGATGATCGGCGGCATTAGGGCCAACGTAGATGAGTAGCCCCATTGAGGTCGCGCCATTACATCCCGCCGGTGCTTGCAGTACAACACTCATGTCGTCTTGCAACAGAAATGCGTCGCACCAAACGAGACGCTCCGCGATGCGAATTGCCCATTCGTCATGAAATAGACCGCGGGTCAGTCGTTCGTTCATGGCCGTGCGGCCGAAGACAACGAGATCGCCGGCTAACAACTGCGCAGAAGGTGCCGCTTGGACTTTGAAGGAACGACGCATGCAGCTGGCATTGAACAAAATGGTTTCGTGGGGCAACCATTCGGTCCAGCTGTTTTGGCCCAGAAACATTTCAATGTTGAGATGTGCATCGGGGCCGCTCGAGCGATAGACTTTTTCAGCCGCTTGCGAGGTTAGACAGACCTTGGTCTGCGATCCGCTGCGGACCGTGATGCCAAACTCGTCGCCGCCAACAATGCCGCCAGACGTATTCAAAATAACGCCGGTCTTAACGTCCTCGTTGCCGGTAGGCCGCAGGAGGCGTAAGGGATGCTGTTCGTAGATCGATTTGACAATCGTCTGTTTGTCCCGATTGTCAAACTCGACGTCCAACCGGCCCCTCGTGGCGCTCTTTTCGACCGGAGTGACGGTATTAATGTTCATAAGGCGTTCGCGGCCGGCGTGAATTTCGGCGTTTTAGGGCTGATGTGACGGACCGGCTAGATCACTAGCCGCAAAGATAGGTGCAACTCGGCGATCGCGACTTCAAGTCGTTCTCGTTCGTTGCAGGAATAGTGAAAGAACGGCGGGCGGCTGTCAAAGACTCGTTACGCGAGACCTTGAAGCCGCCCAAAAAAATGTGGATTGAACCCGTGCGCTCTATTCGCGCGTGAAATTGTCTGGGATTTGCGGGTCGTCGCCGGCTTTGCCCCACATGATGATTTCATTGCCCCAAGGATCGCGAAACGCGCCGTTGTAGCCGTTAAATTCCTTCCAAAAGTGGTTGCGCCACATGATTTCGGCACCCAACTCTTCGGCCGTCGCGAGAATGCGGTCCATGGAGTCGTCGTCGCTAACCAAAATCCAAATTCGCGCTTTGCGACCTTCTTTGCTCAAAGCACGTGGTGCGGTGCCGGCTGCGTCAGGGTAAGGGCGCGCATTGGCGGCATTGAAGATGCCCAAGTGCAAATTTCCAGTTTCGGTTTGATTGCCGTCGGGGCCGATGAAGTTTTGTCCCGGCACCAGGCGATGATAAACGCCGGCCGGGCGGCCTTCATTGGTCCAGCCGAAAACTTTGGCATAGAACTCTCCGGCGGCTTCCGTGTCGTCAGAGGCAAGGTCGACAAAAATCAAAGTATTGGGATAGGTCACAATATCTCTCCTCTTCTTCCTGTTCGGGAATTTGTCGCGGCAAGGTAATCAATTCGCTTTGCCGTAGCCGCCACCGCCAGGCGTTTGCATGACGACTTCGTCGTTGGGCCCCATGGCAATCTTCTTGGCTTCCAGGTTTTGTTGTCCGTTGATCAGGAATTCGCCAGGTGCGCCGGGGGCGCCGCCTTGCAAACCTTCGGCGCCGGATTTCAGGCGGCTGGGAATCGCGTTGAGCAGCCAGTCCTTGCCAGTACGCATGCGAAAACTGATGCGCTGACCGTCGCCGCCTTTGTGTTTTCCTTTGCCGCCGGTATCGGGAGCTAATTCTTTGCTGGTGAATTCGATGGGAATCGAGGCTTCGAGCACTTCGACGGGAACCGCTGCCACACCCGTCGGATAACAGGTTGCCGACAGACCACTTTTCGTGGCGCGCGCGCCCATGCCGCCGGAATAATTGAACATAGAACTCGTGAACGGGCGGTCGTCTTTGTCGCGCCCTTGGATTTGGATCGTCCAAACGGCGCCTGAACCCTCGGCCAGCACTTTGTCCGGAACGATTTGAGCAAGTGCTTTTAAAATCGGGAAGGGGACATACATGCCGACCACATGGCGTGCGTTAACCGGAGACGGATATTGCGCGTTGATAATGCAGCTTTCAGGCGCGGTCACTTTGATCGGTGCGAGGCTGCCGGCATTATTTGCAAGATCTGGATTGAGCACGCTTCGGATAGCGAAGGTGGCGTAGGCGTGTGTATAGGCCGTCACAACATTGATGCCATGGGGGCTTGGCCCTGAGCTTCCGTCAAAGTCGATGGTAACTTCGCCTTTGTCGGTATCCACGGTGAGCGCGGTTTTCAAAGTGATGACATCGCCGCCCGGCACGTCGAAGTCCGACCGGCCATGGTACGTGCCAGCAGGAAGTTTTCGAATGGCGTCGCGGGTTGCTTCTTCCGAACGAGAAATGATTTCTTCTGAAAGCTGGGCGATGTCGGTGAGGTCATAGCGGTCGCACATGGCGTTGAGCCGCTCACCGCCCATTTTGCCGCTTGAGACCTGGGCTGACAGATCGCCGAAAATGGCATCCGGTGTGCGTACATTACGCCGGATGATGGCGTGCAAGGTTTGATTGGGCTTGCCGCGCTCATAAAGTTTGAGTACCGGGATCCACAAGCCTTCTTCGTGAATGTCACGCGCGCCGGCGCCAACGCCATAGCCGCCGATATCGGTGTGGTGAATCGTTGAGCCGCAATAGCCGATGATCTTTCCATTCCGGAAGATCGGTGTGAGCACGGTGATGTCGAAAAAATGCCCGGCCGACATCCAAGGATCATTGGTGATCAGGACATCGCCTTCTTCGATCTCTTCGGGTGGAATTTCGCCGAGAAGATTCTTAGCCGCGGCAGCTAGGGAATTGATATGGCCCGGCGTACCCGTGACGGCCTGGGCGACCATGCGCGCCTTTTCGTCGAACAGCCCCGTTGCCAGGTCGCCTGCTTCTCGTACGATCGGACTGAAGGCAATGCGCTGAAGAGCCTTTGCCTGCTCACTCACAATCGAGATGAGATTGCTCCACATGATTTCGAGTTCGATGCCATCCATTGGAGCTGCTCCTCTATTTCTCTTTTGTCGCGATGAGACTGCCGTCTTCGTGAACGCGCAACGTCCAACCGGGCAGAACGAAAGATGTCGTCTGGCGTTCTTCGATAATGACGGGTCCCTCGATTTCTTGCTTGGGCGCCAAGGCAGCTCGATCGTAAATGGGCACGCCGATCGGCCGATCCACGTAAAAAACTTTGCGTTCTTTTTTGGGGGAGGCAGGGCTCGACGCCAGTGCGGCCTTTGCGTCTCGTCCGGTATCCTTGCCATGGGCCGCAACGCGCCAGGTCACGACTTCTACATCTATATCGTCGAGGCGCACGCCGTAGAGCGTTTCGTAACCTTGTTCGAAGCGCTCGCGCAAATCGCTCAAGTCACGCGCTTGCCGTGGGTCGCCGCCGAGCGACACCGTGACTTCATTTTGCTGACCGAAGTAGCGCATGTCGGCGGCGTAGTCGTAAACGACGGAGTTTTCGTCAATGCCGGCTTCTTTTAAGGCTAGCTTGCCTTCGGCCAGCATGTCATCGATTGATGTCGAAACCGCACTCCAATCAAGTTGATCCAGCCGCGCCAGAGCGCCGCGCGCGAGATCAAGGCGCGCCGGTGTAACCAACGTGCCGAACGCGCTGAGCACGCTTGCCATGGGCGGGTAAATCACTTCAGTGCTATCCAATTGTTCGGCGACGTAGCAGGCATGCACCGGACCCGCGCCACCAAACGCCAGCAGCGGGAGACCGCGATAGTTGATTCCGCGGTCTGTGGCGTGGGCGCGCGCGGCGGCCGCCATGGATTCGCCGACGACGCTGAACACGCCGTAGGCGGCTTCGTTCATGGAGACGCCCAACTTATCGCCTAAGTTTTGCACCGCAGCTTGCGCATTCGCGAGATCGAGTTTCATGTCGCCGCCAAGAAAGTTTTCGGCATCGAGAATTCCCAAGACCACATCGGCATCGGTGACACAAGCTTGTGTGCCGCCTTGGCCGTAACAGGCCGGGCCTGGATTTGAGCCGGCACTATCGGGCCCCACTTTCAAAAGACCCAAATCGTCAACCCGGGCGATCGATCCGCCACCGGCGCCGATTTCAATCATATCGATGGAGGGCACGGTAATCGGCATGCCGCTCCCCGGTTTGAACCTGTAGCGCCGGTCGACTTCGAAATCGCCAACCACTAGAGGTTCACCACCTTGAATGAGACAGGCTTTGGCCGTGGTCCCGCCCATATCAAAGGAAATGAGATTGTCGTGGCCATACTTGCGTGCGATGTGGCCCGCGACGAGGGCGCCGGCCGCGGGTCCCGACTCGATCATTCGTACGGGGTATGTACCCGCCACCCGTGCGCCGACTACACCGCCGTTCGACAGCATGATCAAGGGCTCTTGATCAAGACCACGCCCCTTCAAGTTTTCGATGAGCGCATTGAGATAGGGCCGCGCGATGGGAACCGTGTAGGCGTTAAGTGCCGTCGTGCTGGTGCGCAAATATTCACGCATTTGCGGCGCCACATCGCTCGACAGCGTGACGAAAACATCGGGCGCGGTTTCGTTCAAGAGCGTGTGTAGCCTTCGCTCGTTTTCCGCATTTCGGTAGCTGTTCAGAAGACAAACAGCGACGGAGGAGATGCCTTTGGTTTGCAACTCGTCAGCGATCTTCTTGACGTCATCCTCATTGACGCCAGCGCCGATCGTGCCGTCGGCATAGGTGCGCTCGGTCACGCCCCAAGTGAGATCCCGGGTGATCAAGGGCTCCGGATATTCGATTTGAGGATCGAACATGTCGTAGCGATGCTCGTCGCGGATATAAAGAACGTCTTTGAAACCCTCGGTGACAATGAGGCCCGTGGGCTCGCCTTTGCGTTCGATCAAAACATTCGTGACGACCGTTGTCGCGTGTGCGACCACGTCGTTAACGTCTTCCAATTGCAAGTCCGCGCGCTTGAGCGCGAGATCGGCGGCGCGAAAGAAACCTTCGAGGAGATCATGATGAGTGGTGAGCGTTTTGTCGGTCCAGCTTTGCCCCTCACTGCTGATCAGAACGACGTCCGTAAACGTGCCACCGATATCGATTGCAAGCGCATATTTAGTCATGATTTAGGCCTCCCGGAAGCCCAATTGCAGTGAAATCTTTTTGGCCGCGTCCAACAGTGCGTCAACAAAGTGGGGCTCCGGCTTCGGTTTCAGGAATTGTACGGAGCCTAGGATGGTGATCGTCCCGGCTAAGACTTGTGTGCTGTCGTAGACCGGCGCTGCTACAGCATTGATGCCGATGAGAATTTCTTCGGGGGCTACCGCCCAACCGCGCTTCTTGACGGCTTCCACCTCATTCCTGAGGCGCGCGATGTCCGTATTCGTTTTGTCGGTCAGCTTTCGCATTTTTCGGCTCTGAACTTTCTTCCAAAGCTCTTCCGGCCCGAAGGCCAGCGCCACTTTCCCCTGAGCTGAGGAATGAAAGTCGAAGAGCGCTCCGGGCCGCGACGTGATCTCGACATCGGAGCGGTGTTTCAATATGTCGAGCACGCGCACGCCGTCGTTTTCGATTTGACCGACAGACACGGTCTGACTCACGCGGTCGCGAAGGAGCGGCATGAAGCGACGCGCGACGGTTAGAAAACCAGTTTGGTCCGCGATGGCTTGACCGACGTGCAAGAGGCGCGGCGTCAAAAAATATTTGTCGGTCGCCGGATCTTGTGTGGCGTAGCCTTGATCTACGAGAGTTCTCAAGTGGCGGAAGATGCGCGGCTTGGTGGACTCAATCGATCGTGCTAGTTCGCTGACGCCGATGGGGCCGCCTGCCTGCGCCATATGCTCGATAATAGTGAGCGAGGTGACGACCGCGTCTATGGGTGCGCTGGATGACATACTCGTTCCTTACTCGGTGACCTAAATAAGTTGATCTTTGGCATCATTGGCCAAAGCGGTTGCGGCTTTGGCGAGCAACCCCTGATCGGTCGAAATTGCAAAAAGGCTGATGCCTTTGTCCCGGTATTTTTTTAGGTTTTCCGTCGATGGCAGAAACAGACCGACGGTTCGGCCAGCGCCGGCGCCTGCTTTGCAGACCTTGTCGATAGCCGTGTCGACTTTGGGGTCGGTCACGGAGTTGGCGCCCAAAGAAACAGACAGATCAAACGGACCGATAAAGAGCGCATCCAAACTAGCGACTGAGGCGATTTCATCGATGCGCTCTACGGCGCCGCCATCTTCAATTTGACCGAGCACGGTGACAGACTCGTCAGCCTTGTCTTTATAGGTCATGCCGGGAATACCGCCGTAGTTTCCTGCGCGAGTCGCGCCGGAAAACCCGCGCGTACCTTGCACATAGCTTGTTGCGGCGACGGCCTGCGTGGCTTCCTTCGCCGAGTCCACATGGGGCACCATGATGCCCGCCGCGCCGAGATCGAGAACATTCAAAATCATAGGAGAGTTGGCGCCCGGAACGCGCACGATTGCCGGTAAGTCCGCGGCTCGCGCTGCCAAAAGGCATTGATCTAGTTCAGGCGTGCTAAAAGGGGCGTGTTCGGCATCAAGGACGATAAACTCGAAGCCTGAACCGCCCAACAGTTCAACCACGGATGACGCCGGCGTTCTCACGAACATGCCCAGCGTAGGCTCGCCCTTTCTGATTTTTTCCTTGAGGGCCTTATAGCGCGCGAGATGGTCCATAATGTCTAGTCGTCCTCAAAGTCAGGAGCTTGGTAGTCGACCAAATGGCGATAGTCCTCGCGGATCGGCGAGAAGACATCGAGGTTAAGCACTTCTTCATCGCCGATCGGCTCGCCATAATGTTCGATGTCAGGAGGAATTCGGATTAAGCTGCCGGCGCCGCCTTCGATTACTTCGTCACCGATATGAAATCTCATCTGGCCCTTCACGATATAAACGACCTGCTCGCAGGGATGGCTGTGCGGATTGGTCTCCATACCGGGTTCAAGCCAATTCATAACCAGCAAGACGTCCTGGCCGCGAAATCCCGCTCGCTTGACGCCGGGACGGACTACTTCTTTTTCGAGCGAGTCCCAATCGTAACGGCGCGCCTTTTGAACCATAGTCAAAATCCTTCTTTACACGGATGACTGTTTCGAATTGCCACTTTGGAAGGTTTAGATGTGTTTCTACACGCGAAACATCATATTATTTGATGATACGATGACTCATTTGTATACTGGCGTCAAGACTCAATTGGATGTCTGAGGAGAGCGTCTATGAACATTGCGGCGCACATGGTCCGTGCAGGTTTGGCGTTCGGCGATCGTCCCGCTGTCGCGAAAGGGGCCAAGGTTGTGCGCCCCTACGCTCAGGTTGCCGAGCGCGTCAGCCGGCTCGCTGCAAGTTTACGCGGGCGCTACGAATTGACAGCCGGTGACCGTGTTGCATTGACGCTCAAGAATTGCCCGGAATATTTGGAACTGCTCTACGCCTGCTGGCATGCGGGGCTGGTCGCCGTTCCCATCAACGCCAAGCTCCACAAGAGCGAATTTCAGTTCATTCTCGACAACAGCGAAGCCAAGCTCTGCTTCGCGACGCCAGAGCTCATCGACACGATTGGCGGTCTTGCTGACGGCCCCCTTAAATCAATTATTGAGGTGCCGAGCCGCGACTACGAACAAATGCTGCGGACCAATCCGATCCCGCTCGTGTCGCGCGCGCCGGAGGATTTAGCTTGGCTATTCTATACGAGTGGAACAACGGGTAAGCCCAAGGGCGCGATGCTGAGCCATCGCAACCTCATGGCCATGTCCATGTGCTACTTCGCCGACGTCGATCAAGAGTCGCCGTGGCAAGCCATTCTTCATGCCGCGCCTATGAGTCACGGCTCGGGTCTCTATGCACTTGCTCATGTTATGCAAGCGTCGTGTCATGTCATTCCCGAGAGTGGCGGGTTCGATGCTTCGGAGATCTTTTCGCTGATCGAAGCCTGGCCGAGCTCAGTCTTCTTTGCCGCGCCGACCATGGTCAAGCGGCTGTTGGATCATCCAGGCGACTCTGACACCTCGAACTTAAAGACGATCATCTATGGCGGCGGACCGATGTATGTCGAAGACACCCGCGCGGGCCTCGACCGGTTCGGCCCGAAATTCGCACAGCTCTATGGCCAAGGCGAAAGCCCGATGACCATTACAGCTTTAAGCTCAAGCGTTCATGCGGACAAAGATCACCCGCGCTGGCTCGAACGGCTGGGCTCCGTCGGCATTGCGCAAAGCGCCGTGGAAGTGCGCGTCGCCAACAAGGCCGATGAGTTTTTGCCGGTGGGTGAGGTCGGAGAGGTCTTGGTGCGCGGCGACAGCGTCATGAGCGGCTACTGGCAAAACCCTGACGCCAGTGCCGAGACACTGCGCAACGGCTGGCTCCATACGGGCGACTTTGCCTGTTTCGACGAGGAAGGTTTTCTGACGCTCAAGGACCGCTCGAAGGATCTCATCATTTCAGGGGGCACGAATATTTATCCCCGAGAGGTCGAAGAGGTGTTGGTGAAGCATAGTGGCGTCGCCGAAGTATCGGTCATTGGGCGGGAAGATCGCGAATGGGGCGAAGTGGTCGTGGCCTATGTCGTGGCCAAGGAAGGCGCGCCGGCCGATGCCGCCTCCCTCGATGACTTTTGCAAAGAAAACATGGCGCGTTTCAAGCGGCCAAAGCACTACCGCTTTATCGAAAGCCTGCCCAAAAACAATTACGGCAAAGTATTGAAGACAGCTTTGCGCGAGATGGAACAAAGTCAGCCGGCTTAAGTACTACTCATTTACCTCATCGAAAGCCACGCTCAGGGTCACCGGCGCCCAGTCTGCCATTTCGACTTGTAGCGCGCCCATTTTTTGGCCCATGTAATGAAGCGCGTCGGCGCCCAGGAGCAATTGCAGCGGCGGGTTTTCGGCATCGACGACTTTCAAAACCGCTTGCGCAATCTTTTTGGGGTCACCAGATTCATTGCCAGCGATTTGTTCGAGCAGCTTGCGCGAATTGTGGGCGGTCTCTTTGTAGTCCTCGATCTCGCGCTCGGTATGCTTCATGGAGCTTCCGCCGAACTTGGTGCGCATGCCTCCAGGCTCGATGTTGGTGACTTTGATCCCCAGTCCGCGCACTTCTTGCGCCAGGGTTTGGGTGATGCCTTCGAGCGCATGTTTGCTGGCGCAATAAATGCCCGTGCCTTCCCATGTTGCGAGCCCGCTGATGGACGACACATTGACAATGTGGCCGGAGCGCCGCTCACGCATGAACGGCAACACCGCCTGAATGACTGCGGTGGTTCCAAACACATTGACATCGAACTGATGACGGATTTCATCCGCGCTCGCTTCTTCAATCGCGCCGACAAGGCAATAGCCTGCATTGTTGACCAGAACATCGATCTGGCAGAATGAATCTTCGATCGATGCAACGGCCTCTTGGATCGCCGCATGATCGGTGACGTCCATAAGAAAGCCTTGGGCGCGTCCGGGCGCTAAAGATTCGAAGGCTTGCTGGTCAGTTTCCGAGCGCACGGTGCCGGCGACGACATCGCCGCAGGCGAGCGCCGCTTCGGCGAGTGCTCGGCCCAGCCCGCTGCTGACTCCGGTGATCAACCAGGCTCGAAGCTTTGTGGATGTCATGTCTGTCCTTGGTGTTGGGTCGAAAGGCCCTAATAAGGCTTATCACCCTTCATCCATAGGCGCATCATATGCCGAGTATATTTCTTGTCGTCGAATAGCGTGCCTGTATGGAGCGTGCAGCGATTATCCCATGTAAGAATGTCGCCGACCTGCCATTTATGGCGGTAGGTGAATTGGTCCTGCGTACAGAATTCGACGAGCTCGTCTATGAGCTCCAGCCCCTCGGGATTGGGCATGCCGACAATTTCTTTGACTGTGCCCGTGCTCACCCATAAAGCTTTGCGCCCGTCCGCTGGATGAGTCCGAATTAAAGGATGAAAGACGTCCGGGTTTTCTCTCGCGATTTTATCGGTAATATTTTTCGTACCGTACTCGCGGGTCTCCATAAAATATTTGTAACTATGGTGCAGCACGAGCGGATCGATTTGTTCCCGGCGTTCGGGTGTCAGCGCATCATAGGCCGCGCAAAGATCGGCTAACATTGTGTCGCTTCCTTCGGCCGGTACCTCGACAGAATAAAGCATCGTGCTCATTACTGGCTTGTCTTTGTACGAATAGTCCGTGTGCCATCCGACACCGTCGAAATGCGCACCGACCTGACGCCCGTTTTCGGCTCGATTGGAGAGCAGAAAGATTTTCGGATACCCTTTTAGCGTAAATTGCGACTGTGTATGGCCCTCAAGCTCGCCAAACAGGCTGCCAAACTTGATCATGTCGTCCGGGCCCATGTCCTGACCGCGGATCAAAAGCGCGCCATGAAGATTGAACGCCTCGACAATGGCATCTAGCGTTTTAGAATCGGCGTTGCGCACGTCAACGTCGAGAATTTCAGCGCCAAAACCCGGCTTGAGTTCACGAGTCTTCAACTGGTTTTGAATATTCATGTCGCTTCCCGGCAAGTTTGATCTGAATTGCGGCTCGAAATTAGCCTTTGTCGGTTCAGCGGTCTTGCACTGGCGCGACCATATATTTGTGCAAAGAGCTTTCGTACAACACACTCACTGCTGGAGTGGGCGCGAGTTCAGCCGTAAGATTATAGGGCATCTCCGGTCCGGCGTTTACCATCTCTGTGAGTATGTGTGGTCCCCGGGCAAGCGGAGGTGCGTGCCTGTGCAAGACGCATATGCCATGCTATGGCAAGCAATGTGGCTAAGCTCACGCAACTGTACTTCGGAAATCGAGAGAAAAGGCAATGAAAACCGCACCGCTCTTGGATGACGAATTCATTAGAGGCTTTGAGAGCTCCATTTCAGCCATTGAGACGGCCGAAACCTTGCCGCCAGCCTGTTATACAAACGCCGAGTTCTACGAATTTGAAAAAGAGGCCTTGTTCAATCACGAGTGGCTATGTGTCGGCCGCGAATCCTGGGTAACGGAACCGGGCGACTTTTTCACGTCTTCAATTGTCGGCGAACCGCTGATTATCGTACGCAATCGCCAAGGTGTGCTAAAGGCAATTTCGGCCGTATGTCAGCACCGCGCCATGCTAGTTGCTGAAGGGAGCGGGAATACGCGCGGCTTTGTCTGTCCGTATCATCATTGGACCTATGATTTGGACGGCAAGCTCGTGAATGCACCGGCGATGGAAAAAACATGTGATTTCGACAAGTCGGAATTTTACTTACCGGAACTCAAAGTCGAAGTCTGGCTCGGCTTCGTCTTTGTCAATTTTGACGACAGCGCGGCGCCTTTAGCGCCGCGGCTTACAGCCGTGGAAGAAGTACTCAAGCCTTACGACTTTGAAAACATTGATGGGCCGCGTCCCGAACCATCCGACAAATACAATTGGAATTGGAAAGTGATGTTCGAAAACAATAATGACGGATATCACGCGAACAAACTCCATCAGGGGCCGCTGCATGACTTTGTCCCAAGCGCGCGTGCTAAATTCCCCGATCTGCCCGACGACACGGCCGGCTATTTTCGTTGGAACGACACCACACACCCCGATGCGAGTTTCAATGCCACGCAAAAGGCATTGTTACCGGTCTTTCCAAATTTGAGCGAAGACGATCGCAATCACATGATTTTTGCGAATATTCCGCCAACGCTTTCATTAATCATGACGGCGGATATGGTTATCTATCTCATTCTTCGCGCTGATGGAGCGGAAAGCCTGGAGATGGATACCGGCGTATTGTTGGCGCCTGACGCTATGCATTCAGAAGGTTACGATCACAAGATGGCGATGATCATGAGCGCCGCGGGAATCATCATGGATCAGGATTGGCACGTGGACGAATTGGTTCAGGTTGGTTTGCGTTCACGGTTCGCCAAGCGCAGTCCCTATTCCTGGCAAGAAGGGGCTCAACATGATTTTAACCGTTGGCTCGTGCCGCGTTACAAAGCGTGCTGGCGGCGGATGCGCAACGGCGCCTAGCTGGGACGTTACATGGCCACAATGCCAATCGTGTTCATCGGGCATGGCAGCCCCACGAACGCCCTGGAAGACAATCAAAATACTCAAGCTTGGGCCAAAATCGCGGACGCGATCGAGAAGCCGAAAGCAATACTGTCAATTTCTGCCCATTGGTGCACGAATGGTACGGCCGTGACGGCGATGGACCGGCCGCAAACCATTCATGACTTCGGTCGCTCGCTTCCCGCGCCGCTATTTGATTTGCAATATCCAGCGCCCGGCGATCCCGCACTAGCCGCACGCGTCAAGGACTTGGTGTCGCCGACGGACGCCGAACTCGATCAATCCTGGGGTCTCGATCACGGCACGTGGGCTGTTTTACTGAAAGCCTATCCGCAGGCTGACATTCCTGTTGTCCAGCTCTCGATGGACGCCACAAAACCATCCGCGTGGCATTTTGAAATGGGTCAGCGCATAGCGCCCCTGCGAGATGAGGGCGTTCTCATCATGGGAACCGGCAATGTCGTCCATAACCTCTCCGTCATGGATTGGGATGTCAGTTCTGAGCCTTATGACTGGGCCGACCGATTCAACACGTTTGTGATGGAATGCATTTCCAATAACGAACCGGAACAACTCTTCGACTACCAAGCACTGGGCCGAGATGCGGAGATGTCTGTGCCCACGCCTGACCACTATTGGCCGCTATTTTACGTGCTTGGTGCGCGGCGCGCGAGCGATCGCGTGTCGTTCGCGCCGCAGCATGTTCAGCACAAATCCCTCAGTATGTTGAGCATGTTGTTCGATCACCAATCTTCCCCATAGGTGCGCCCCGCACTTTAAGTTCGCGTCTGCCATTTGTCTCATCTTGCTAGCCATGGCGACGCATCAGGGAGTATATCTTTGATGGCGCGCTCGCCGCGCGACCAACTAGTCCCCGCGGCACAGTATAGATAGGTAGACCGGACTTCGTGACGGCTTGGCAATTCACCACCCAATCGTTTCCAAAGGGCGAACGCCGTCAGGCCTGGAGTGACGCCATGAGCCGGCTTTGCCTTCCCGTAGGCGAGCTGTCCGCGGACGAAGGCTTTCAAGGTACGGTTTCCAGTCTCGCCTCGCCGCTCGGGATCGAGTTCGCCTTGGTGGAATCCGAGGCGCAGGAAATATCCGGCCGCTATCCCGATCAAGCTCCGGCCATTTGGCTTGCGCTTCTGTTGGAAGGTGAAGCCCTGTTGATCGCCGGAGAACGCAGGATAAATTTGTCGGCGGGAGATATTGTCTACGGCGCGACCGGTGTGGGAGCGACGCTGAAATTTTCGACTAGTTTTCGCCAGCTCTTTGTCAAGGCGCCCCGTCTCGCACTTAATCCGCGTCTCATGTCGCCGATGTCGCTTGAGCTCGGCCATTTATCCGGCAGCGAGGGCATTAATCACGTTCTATCCGGCATGCTTCGGTCTTTGGCGGATGTCTTGCTCGACATTGGCGCAGACGAGTTGCGCCCCATCGAATTGGCGTTGACCGAATTTCTCATCACGAGTCTCGCGGGCGAAAAACAGCTTTTCGGGTTGGGCGGCGCAAAGGGCGTGCGCACGGCGCATCTTCATCGCATCTGCCAAAGCATCGAGACTTTGCTCAGCGACCCGGATTTAAGTCCCGCCCGCGTCGCAGAAGCACATGGAGTCTCACTTCGATATATGCAGAAACTCTTTACCGCCGAGGGGAACAGTTTCAGCAACTATGTAAGGTCGCGGCGCCTGGAGCGCTGCCGGGCTGACTTAATCAGCCCGCAACATGCGCAATTGTCTATATCGGAGATTTGCTTTCGCTGGGGTTTTAACAGTTCGGCGCATTTCAGCCGTGCCTTTCGCGAACAATATGGAACGTCGCCGCGCGAGTACCGAAGTGCCGGTGGACGTGTCGAAGCGAAAGAAGAATGGTAATCAAGAATTTCTTGCGATGATCGTCCGTGGAGGGATCAATGTTTGACGGCCTAAGCTATGACTATAAGTCTGCTCATGTTCTTGTTACCGGCGGTTCAAACGGAATCGGCCTAGCGATTGCACGGGCCTATCTGGAAGCGGGAGCAGATGTCACCATTACGGGGCGCAAGGAGGTTGCGGCTGACTACGAGCACGATTTGACCGGTTTCGGCTACCGGCAAATGGATGTGGCGAACAAAGATCAAATTCGCGATGTTGCTCACAGCCTTGATCAACTAGACATTCTCGTAAACAATGCAGGTGGCCGCCAATACGCGCACGAAAGCGAATGGGATCCGGCCGGGTTTGACGCCGCGTTCGACGTCAATCTGTCCGGCATGTTTCATTTGAGCGATGCCTGTTTGCCGGTTCTCAAGACAAGCCGGTTTAAAGGTGGGCCAAACGTCATTGGCATTGCGTCGACGTCGGCCTATTTCGGTTATGAACCGGCGCCGGGCTACAGCGCCGTGAAAGCGGGAATGATTCAACTGATTAAGTCGTATGCGTCGACTTGGGCGCAATTCGGCGTCCGCGCGAACGCGGTGTCGCCTGGCTTTATCGAAACAAACTTGACCCGTCCCTATCTCGAAAATCTGCAATGGAACATCGACAACACGCCGCTCGGACGGATCGGCGTGCCGGATGACATCGCCGCGGCGGTTTTATTTCTCACAAGCCCCGCGGCGTCTTGGATTACCGGACAAACTCTCGTTGTAGACGGCGGGTTTACGATTTCAAAGTAAACCGCCTTGCCGGCTGACCAGAGGTCATCGCACTGAACTCTCTCTCGCTTCCCCTAGCGCGGGTCGTTTCAAATTCTCGCTTGCAAGCCGCCGACAAAAAACTTAAACGATTAACTGGGCAATTCGTAACGCCTACCGAAACATTCTCGAATAGGCGTTGTGAGCGTTGTTGGGGACATGACCAAATCAATCTACCGGACTAGGCCGACGCTACGCGACATCGCCGAAATTGCTGGAGTTTCGGCAGCGACTGTTTCCTATGTCTTGAACGGAAAAGGATCGGTCGGCGAGTCGGTTCAAGAACTGGTGCGCAAGACTGCGAAAGATCTTGGCTATCGCGCCAATCACGCAGCCAAGGCAACCCGAACCGGTCAAACTTTGTCGATCGGGCTCATTCTGCCGGATCTAAATAACCCTTTCTTCCCGCAATTAGCTCAAGCCGTGCAGGGTGCCGCACGGCGAGAAGGATATGCGGTCTTTCTAGTCGATGCCGAAGGTGAGCTCGAAGTTGAGCGCGAAGGCGCGGAGGATTTGATCGGCCGCGGTGTCGAGGGGCTCATTTGGTGCCCGGCGACGGAACACGACTCCCTTGGCGATTTCCGCGAAGACGTGCCGATCGTGGTCGTCGATCGACCATTGCCCAACTACGACACGGTGTCTTCAGATTATTTTGCCGGCGGCGCTCTCCTGGCCGAACATATCGCAGCCCAGGGACACGCAAACATTGGCATGATTGTGGGACCGCAATCGCTATCAAGTGCCAAAGAGCGCCGAGATGGATTTGTTGCCCATCTTGGCGCCCAGGCGCGGATTGCGTGGGAAGTTGAAAACTCATTCTCGATTAATTTGTCAGACGAGACGCGGTTTCGGCTCGAAGACCGGGACGTGTCAGCCATCGTTTGCGGTAACGACTTTATTGCCATTGGCGCCATCCGGGCGCTCCACGAAGTTGGCCGTAGTGTGCCTGACGACATATCCGTTGTTGGATTCGACGACATACCTTGGGCGGGCTTTTCCGTACCTGGCCTCACTACCGTCCACCAGCCCCTTGGCGATTTGGGCTGGGAGGCGTCTGACCTCTTGATCAGGCGGATCTCTGGAGACACCGCTCCCCAAGTCAATCTAGCGTTGCCGCTGCGCCTGGTTTCACGCGGTTCCGTGCGGCCGCTCGGACTTGATTCTTGACCAATTGAGCCGCCCTTGCCGAGCGTGGCTGAAATGCATCAGTTTGGTCACTAATCATTTTTGAAGAATGGGGTTGCTTGACAGTATTTTCCCGGAAGCTCATTATCGTTAATCGATTAACCAGGGGGCGATTGGCGATTTTTTTCTAAGTAGCTGATCCAAGAACAGCGATCGCGCAAAGCCCCTTGAGACTTTAAGACGCGGCCAATCTTTGTCGAGATTGGGGCGCGCCTTTACTATGTTGTCATGTCGGCGAAAAGGCCGTTCACGGTCTTGCATGAGGGGGATCTCAAAATGACCAATTCCACATTTAGTGCAGTCTCCATGGATCGCGCACGACGGGCGCTTTTGTACGGTGGGCTGTCGGCGTTGATCATAACCGGCGCCGTGCCGCAAGCATTTGCTCAGCAGGCTGACGGTAGCGTGGATAACATTACGGTCATCGCTGACCCGGTTGGGTTGCGCGAAGAGCGCGAGACAAATTCCGTGTTCGGCGTGAATCGGCCCCTCGTTGAAACACCCCGTTCGATCAGCGTGGTCAGTGATACGACCATGGAGCGATACGGGATCGATAATATTGATGACTTTATCACCACGACGCCGAGCACATTTGGCGGTAGCTTCTTTGGAGTTCCCGGCGTCATCAGCGTTCGCGGCGACAGAGGCGACAATTATTTTCGTGGCTTCAAGCGCATTAACAACGATGGCTTCTTTCCTTTGCCTGTGGGTGCAAGCTCTCGCGTGGAAATCATCCGTGGTCCGACCCCGGCCATCTACGGCGCTGGCCGCATTGGCGGCTTGCTAAACTTTTATCCCAAGACGATTGTCAGTGAGGGCATAACGGCCGATGACGGGGCTTCAGGCAGCATCAGTTACACCGGCGGCAAATATGACAAGAACAACGTCGCGGCGGAAATCAACTTGCCGTTTCTGTTGGGCGGTCGTGAAACTGGTGTGTCGGTCTATGCCGAGTATGAAGATTCAAAAGATTTCGTACGCGGTCGCGAGCCGGAACATCAGCTGGTTCAATTTAGCGCCAATCACGAATTCGGCGGCGGATTTAGCGTCGAATTCGGCGGCATGTATTTCAACTCTGAAGGCTACAACCAAACCGCCGGTTGGAACCGCCTGACCCAGGACCTGATTGACAGCAATATTTATACGACCGGTCGCGATATCGATCTTGTCGATCTCGACGGCAATGGCCGCATAACTCACAATGAAGCGGATGCGGGAGCGGGTACTTGGTTCTTTGGCGCATTGTCGTGTTTGTCGGTCTTCACCGAATTTGTTTCATTTTCTCCGTTTGACTGCGGAGATGGACTATTCACGGGCGCGCCGGGGGATGTTTACGATCTCGATGTAGGTGTCGGCACATCGACATCGCTCTCACCTCGGGATCAGCTGATCTCCGAATTCGACGTTGCGGAAGCAGAAAACTACATTTTGTATTTCGACATCAACAAAGAATTTGATGACGATTCTGTCGCAAGGCTTCAAATTTTTTATGACGATAACCAAGCCAAGCAAGGTACGGCCCATGGCTTTGCCGGATTTCACCAAATGGATGTCCTTGAAATCCGTGGCTCATACGAATTTTGTCTTTGCATAGCGGAATGGGCGGACGTCGATGTCTTCCTGACGGCGTCGCATCGCAGATACGATTCGCGTCTGCGGGAAAACTTCCTGTCCGGCTACGTCGTGGTTGACCGGGTTGATTTGACGGTTGGCCCTCGGGGCAATGACATTTTCGATACGCCATTCACGTCCGAGCCGGGCGGTATCAACGCGCCGTGGGACACCGACATCGACTCCCTGTGGACGGATACTGGCATCGCCGGGGTGGTCGATATTCATCTTTGGGAAAATTTGGGAATTTTGTTCAACGGTCGCTACGACCAATACCATTATGAGTCCATCGATACCGGCACGATCGACTTTGGTGGGAACAATGCCAGATTTATTCAACGAGTTGGCAATGAAGGGGCCTTTTCCTATTCGATCAGTGGTAGCTATGACGTCGGCAATGCGTGGGATCTTGGTGGCAGCCTCGTTCCCTATGTCACGTACGCCATGAGCAATGCGCCTTTGATCAGTGCTAATGGCGGTATTAGGCCAAATGCGATCGCCGATCTGTCGAATACGATTTTGGCCGATTCGGAACTTCTAGAGGCGGGCATCAAATTCGAAGTACTGGACAATTCCTTGTTCGGCTCGCTGGCGGTCTTTGAACAAGAGCGTACCGATTTGGATATTTCGGGGAACCATTTGAGAGAGGAAGCCAGAGGCTTCGAAGCCGAATTGAATTGGCTTATCAATGACAATTTTGCGGTCACAGGTGCGGCGACGATCAGCGAATTTAACATTAAGGATCCTGATCCCGACAATTGTGCATTCGGAATTTGGCCGGGGGGAATTCGTCAACGTTCAACCCATCGATCCGAGTATTGGATTTGACTTTGACTTCGATGGGATCCCGTCCCCCGTTCCCTCCAACATTGACGGTTATGGCGGGATTTTCCGGGTGCTCAACGCCAGCTGCTTGCCAGAGTTGGCAGATGGATACGAAAAAGAAGGTATCCCGAACCAAGTCTATTCGCTGTTCTTGACCTATACGTCAGACGAGACCAAGTACGGCACGTTTGGCGGAACATTCGGCGCGACCTATGTCGGCGAGACCGGCACGTTGCCCGTGGTGCAAGAAGTACGCTTCCCGGACTATACAGTGTTCCGTCTGGCAGCGTTTGCCCAAGTTGGAAACTTTAGCGTGATTGGTACCGTCGATAATCTGTTCAACAAGCGCTATTTCACGTCTCTTCAGGGAACGTTCCAAAACGTCACGGTGTCACCTGGTGTAGGCCGCACGTGGCAAGTGAAGGGCCAGATTAACTTCTAGTCTGAACGCCAAACACAAAGATTGAGGGACCCGCGAGGGTCCCTTTTTCTTTGCCGTGAAAATTCGACGCCTATTTCTTTGTTGGAGACTTGCGCTAGTCGTCTTCGAACATTTTGCCCATCTTCATGAGATGATGCTCGCCGACGGTAATCGGTTTGTACTTCGGCGGATTGTTTTCGTTTTGGCATGACGGAATGCAGGCCACCAGCGCGTCGAAGTTGGGATTGTGAAAAAACACGGTCGATTGCCGGCGCGTGGATCGGCCCGCCTCGGCGTCTGGATTAGCGACCCTGTGCAGCGTCGAGACCCAGCGATCATTAGTCCAGCGGGCCATCATGTCGCCGATGTTAATGACAAAGGCACCCGGCACGTTCGGCACGTCCATCCAACCGCCGCCCGGCGCTTGCACCTGTAACCCCCCCGGTATCGACCAGTCGGAATGAACAATCGTGAGACTGCCGAAATCCGTGTGTGCGCCGCCGCGCAGCTGACCGTCATCTGGCGATCTGTCCTGTTCCGGATAGTTGAACAGAGCGAGATTGCTGGCGTGGCGAGTCAGCGCGGAATCGAAAAATTTCGGCGGTTGATCCAAGGCGACTGCAAAGATTTGCATAATCTGCAAGCCCAGGTCCGACATGGCGTAGTAGTAGTCTATCCAAATGTTGTGAAAAGACTCAATTTCTGGTGGATAGTCGATGTCGAAGCCGAGATCTTTGACCGCGTCACTGCGAAAAAAGGGATCGCCGGTCTTAATGTCGGGCCGGCTTGAGGCAAAAGCTTCGCGCAAGTCTGGTTTGGCCTGTTCGTCATCTAAACTGTAAGCAAGGCTGGACGAGGCCATCGGATTGTAGCCGTAATAGCTTTCGGGGCCGGTCTCGTAAGTGCTCTTAACAGCTTTAGGCAAATCAAAAAACCGGCGGCCGGCGTCGTGTAGGTCATCTACAATCGTTGGTGCGATGCCGTGGCCTTGAATCACAAGAAAGCCGATGTCCCGGCATGCGCGATCCACAGCTTTTCCGATGTCAACGCATTGCTTTTCGGTTCCATCGCCAAAACCCGAGATATCTATGACGGGGATCAAGTCGCTGGTCATCGATTGCGCCTCGCGTGGTTTACAGCATGGGATATTTTGACTTATCGGGCAGGCCCGAGCGCGCCGTAATGGCCTCGCCCATGCTTTGCGCGTCCGCCCACAACTTTTCTTCGTCGATGGTAACGCAATGGCCGTCTTCAACGACGACTTTTCCATCGACCAAAACGGTATGCACGCCGCGTCCGTCGGCCGACCAGACCAATTGGTTCATGACGTTGAGCAAAGGGCGCCATTCCGGCCGGTCCGTGTCGTGCAGTACGATGTCGGCTTTCTTGCCGGGCTCCAACGAACCGATCTCGTCTTCCATGAGCAATGTCTTGGCGCCGCCGATAGTCGCCATTTCGTAAGCTTTCTCTGCGGGAAACATTTGAGGGTCAGTGCGCGCATCTTTGAATAGGCCGGCGACGAGATAGGTCGCGCGCATGAGATCGGAATAGTTGGACGCGTTGTTGCCATCGGTTCCGATCGAAACATTCATGCCTCGCTGCACCATTTCCGGAAATTTACCCACTTGCGTAATCCCATAACTCACTTTCAACGCCGTCGTCGGACAGTGTGCAACATTGACGCCGGCATCGGCCATCAGTTCGATCTCCTGATCGTCGACGCGTACGCAATGAGTTATGGCAACGTTGCAGTCAAGCACGCCGATCTCTGCCAAGTGCACCATAGGCCGTTGCCCGAATTCGGCGATAAAGCTATCGGGATCCAACATGGCCGGAGACATGTGAAAACTCATGCCCACTTTATACTCGTCGGCCAGCGTCTTTGCGGCGCGCCACAAGGGATCGCTACATGTCGTATGGCCGACCAATATGCTCCATGCCGAAATCCGGCCGTCGCCGTGACCGCGATGAGCGTCCAATTGATGTTGGAGATGGCCAATGGCCTCGTCAGTTGATTGCCGGTAAACGGAAGGTTCGGGCGGCAGGTCCCAAACCCAGCGCCCGACCCGGCCGCGAATGCCAACCTCGACCAAGCCTTCAATGACGTCGCCGAGAAAGCGAATGGTGCCCGCCTCGAGAAACGTCGTTGTCCCCGAGCGCAGCATTTCAGCGGCAGCGAGTTTCCCGGAGACTTTCTCCTCTGTGCTTTCAAACGCCGCATAAAGGGGGCACAGCCATTCAAAAACGTTCTCCACAAATGGCGTGTCGTCGGGAACGTAGCCGCGCGTTAATGGCTCGCCCGTAATGTGAATATGAGTGTTGATCATGCCGGGTGTTACGACGAAGCGTTCGCCGCCCAACCGTCGCTTAGGCTTGAAGCGTTTGACGAGATCTGTCTCTTTGCCGACCTCGATGATCTTGTCACCATTGATTGCAACGGCACCGCGATGGATTATGTCGCGGCTGTCGTTCATGGTGACCACGTACCAGCCGGTTATTAGGAGATCGATGTCTTGAGGTTCCACGCGCCTATCTCCAATTGTCACGGCTTTGTTGCAACGTAAACTTGATTATAGCCAATCGGCTCAACAAGCCGGATTGCTTCAAGGCCCGATGCTTTAAGCCAGTCGCTCACCTGCTTGTGCGTCAGCATAATTCCGCGCTCGGTATTGGCTAGCATAGTCAAACCCATTTGCACGCCAAAAGGATTGTGCTTGCGGTCGTTGTCGGCAAAATAATCGGCCAATAATAATTGTCCGCTGGGTGCTAATGCATCGAAGGCGCGCTGAACGAGTAATTGTGCGCGTTCTTCGCCTTCGGTGCGGCACACATGCCCGAGTACGACAATGTCATAAGACGCAGGTTCCATCGGGATATCGTGAAAATTACCGGCGCGAAGTTCAGAGCGATCTGAAAGACCTCGTTTGTTGAGTGTTGCCGCCGCGAGTTCGATGACCCCGTCCAAGTCATTGATTACGGCTTGTGCATTAGCAGATTGTTCTAAGACTGCGATAGACCAAGGTGCGCACCCCGCGCCCAAATCGAGCACGCGCAAGCCTGGCCGTCGTTCCCAACCGAGGCGCAAACCCAATCGGCTTGCCACGCGTAGCTGAGTCGCAAAAGTTGCCTGTACTAAAGGGCCGTAGAATGATGCGGCATCTTGTTCGATGGGCGTATCGACTTTGCCGGTTCGGATCGTGTTGGCAAGCGCTTCCCAATTCTCAAGTTTGCCAGGCGCTACTCTTACAAGTGATGCCATGGACGCGGGGCCGTCAGTACACAAGTAACGCTCGGCCGTTTCGGTGAGTTCATACTTGTCTTCGATCTGATCGAGGAAACCGAAGGTCACCAAAGTATCGAGCAAATGTCGCAAGTGAAGGGCGCGCACATTTAGGTCTTCAGCAATCAGTTTGATCTCACATGAGCCCCGTTTCTTAAGGGCGTCAAAAACGCCGAGATCGATGGCCGCAACAAGCGCCCAATAGGAGTTAATGCTTTGAATAATTGCCCAAACCGGGCCTGAAGGCGGCGGTTTGTAGTCGCGCCATGGCCGGCCCGCATGTGCCATGGTGTGCGTCTTTTTCAGCTCAGGGTAAGGGGAGTCAGTGCTCACGGCTCAAGCACGATTTTGCCGAAAAAATCGCCGCGCAACATTTTCTCTTGTGCATCGCCGCCCTCGGCTAAGGGATACACGCTATCTATGACAGATTGAAAGTCGCCGTTGCGGTATGTCTCCCAGGCTGGTGCGAATTCTTCGAAGCGATAAGGGTCCGAGCCAAGGATCCGCAATCCCATGTGATACGTGAGGCCGAGCGACGGTATCGTAGGGCTGTCGCCGGACGTGCCTCCACAATTTACCAGTCGACCGCGCGGAGCGAGAGAAAACATCGAGGCGGCCCACAAGGCTTCGCCGACGTGATCGAACACCATATTGACGCCCGCGCCGTCGGTAATTTCACGAGCCCAAGCTGCAATATCGTTGTCGCGATTAACGGCGACATGATCTGCCCCCAGATCTTTTGCGCGCGCACATTTATGTTCGCTACCGGCGGTAGCTAAAACTATAGCGCCTGCATGTTTAGCAAGTTGAATGCCGGCCATGGATACGCCACTGCCGGCGGCGTGAATCATGATCGTTTCACCTTCGCTGAGATCGCCGACATCGAACAAAGCGTGGTGCGCCGTCATCCATGCAGTTGGAAAAGCCGCTGCGTGATGCCATGACATGTCGTTGGGAATTTTATAAAGGTGCGTTTCAGGAGCAAGGCAACGCTCGGCGTATCCGCCGGCAACATTCGCACCGATGATTCCGAGGTCGCCGTAAAGATCACCCATACCGGCGAGTTTTGAATCATCGGGTACTTCTGTCAGTGAAGGATCAACAACAACGCGATCGCCAATCGCAACTAGCGTGACATCGCTACCGATCTCTAAAACCGTTCCGACGACATCCATTCCAGCGATATGGGGCAGGCTGTAGCCGGGAACGGCGTACCATCCGTTTCGCTGGATGATATCAAGGTGATTCAAAGTTGTTGCTACGACACGAAGCACAACATCGCGCGGTCCGGGCGCAGGATCTGCAACCTCGGCGTAGTTCAGAACCTCCGACCCGCCTGGCGCTTCATACATTAGAGCTTTCAATTCAGGCTTCTCCTGTGGGTACTAATTATGTTGTGAATTGGAACATTTCGATCAGAAGTGAACTATCCAAGCGATCGGTATTTGCCGGCATGAAACACCAGGGGGTCAGCGGGCTGGTAGTCCATGTCTAGCACGCGTCCCACCAGAATCAGGTGATCGCCACCGTCATAACGGTGTTCGACTTTGCATTGGAACCGGGCACAAAAATCTGACAGCAAAGGCAGTTGTGCTTTGCCCCTATCGAAATCCACACCGTTGAATTTATCGGGTCGATCCCCGGAGAAGTGGCTTGAGAGGTGCTCCTGGTCGTGACGCAGGACGTGGACTGCGTAGTGTTTGGCCTTGGCAAATTCATCGAAAATCTCATGGGCGCGATTGACGCTCCACAGCACCAGAGGCGGGTCCAGCGAAACGGAAGCAAAGCTGTTGACCGTCATTGCGATCGGGTTTCCCGACGTATCGCTAGCCGTAACAACTGTGATTCCGGTTGCAAAAGTTCCTAAAGCATCACGGAACTGCCTTGCCTCGTTTTCATCCATGGACATTTATCGCTTGTTGGCCCGAATCTCTTATCCACCTGCGGCACAACAAAGACAAGCTGGTGTGCGCGCTCGTTCAAGACTAAACTCGTGGCCAGAGTATATAAGCAGAACTTGAATTGTTCTAACAATTGAAGCGTGCAAGCAGGTTTCGCCTAGCAAATATTATTGCGCCCTTAGCAAGGGCGACATCGCCGCTGAGGAGACGAACTCATGGCCGACGCCGCCACCAAAGAAAGAATTCGCCCGACCAGGCAATGCTGGACTCACATTGCGCTGGAGGTTAAGGACCTCGAGGCAACGATTGCCTGGTATGAAAAGTACACACACTTGGAACTGCTCGCGCGAAACGAAAGCGACTTTGGAATCGGTGCATGGTTGGGCGACAAATCGCAAGCCAAATCACCTTTTATCTTGGTCCTTTCTCAATTCCACGAAGGCAAAGATCCGTTTGCCCCGGCCGAGCATCCTCCTTTAGCCCCTTTTAATCACCTCGGCATCGAAGTGCCGGAACGTCATATGATCGACGACATTGCTGCGCGCGCAAAAGACGATGGATGTTTAGCCCAAGGTCCGATGGATATGCCGGCCCCCGTTGGCTATATTGTCTTTATTAGTGATCCAAACGGAAATATGGTCGAGTTCTCGCACGACCAGACCGTTTATGAGACAGCCCAGAAAGTCTGGGGTGACGGATGACGCCATGTGAGATCGCACTCAGCTATCTGAGTTCGTTTTCAACCGGAGATCCAGACGCTGTCGCAGCTCACGTATCGGAAGACTTTCACAATAACCAAGTCGGCTTAATCGGCGACGGCTGCCGAGGGCGCGCGACTTATCGCCAGCGCCTCAATGGATTTTTGTCTACATTTAAAAATCTTCAGTACACGCCTGAAAAAGTGATTGACCGGGATGGCGACGTGGCTATTGCCTATTGTATGACGGCAACAGATAACGGCCACCCGCTTGAGATTCACGGCGTCATGATCATCACAGTTATCGACGGCAAAGTCGCCGCCCGCAGCGACTATTGGGATGGTCTGACCTATCGAAAGCAAATGGAAGACTAGAGCATTTCCAAGATTCACTGAATCAGGGAAATGCTCTAGCTTCTTTGTTTGGTCGCGTTTTCGGACGGAAAACCGGTACCCGTTCGGCCCAAGAGCCTCGCTCCTGAAAACGCTCTGGCGCTCTTCGATTACAAATTTCGATTAGATTACGGGCCAGGGCGAGATGGCTGGCAATTCCGCCCGCTTGATAATGGCCTCGGACGCCACTTGCGCCTTGGCATAGAGTTCCTCTTCGTTGATCCGGGTTGACCTGTAGTTCTCAACGACGCGTTCGCCGTCTACCCACACGCTATGCACACCGCGCCCATCTGCAAACCATACTAGCTGATTGACGACATTCGTTAGGGGATGCCATTCGGGCCGGTCGGTATCATGGGCGACGAAGTCGGCCTTTTTGCCGGTCTCTAGCGACCCAAGTTGGTCCTGCAATCCGAGCGCTTGCGCACCGTTGCGCGTAATCATCGTCAGTACTTCATGGGCGGGAAAAACTTTGATGTCGTGTCGTGCGTCTTTAAAGAAGGCGGACATCAATTGTGCAAGGCGCAACATATCGCAGTCGTAACCGTCCGAGCCCAAAACGATATTTATGCCTGCAGCCGCCATTTCGGGAAAACGACCGACGGACGTCAAGCCAAATGCGCCTTTGAGTGAGGCAAGGGAGCAATTCACGACATTCGTTTTCGTCTCGGCCAAAAGATCTTGTTCATGCTTGTCAATGTAGGCGACGTGAATGAGCGAGACATTTTCACCAAGCGCGCCGAGTGATGCCAGATGCTCGATAGGACGGTGGCCAAACTCAGCCAAGTACCAATCAGGATCTGTTTGATAGGGACTCATATGGGCTGAAATGCCGAGGCCATGGTCGTCCGCCAATGACTTCGCCGCCTGCCAAACACCGTCGCTGTTCATATTGTGACCAACCAAGATCGGCCACGCGACAACACGCGCATCGTCCTTATCTGGAAAATCCTTGACCTCTTGCTCCATATTACTGATAGCGTCGCTGGTCGCCTTGGTCTGATTGGCGGCAGGATCAAAACTCCGACCTTCAATCCACGTACCGACCCGTGCGCGTATGCCGGAACTGGCTACGCCTTCGACGACGTTGTCGAGATATCTGACCGTACCTGCTTCTATAAAACTTGTGACACCGCAGCGAAGCATGGACAGAGACGCAAGTTGTGCGGACAGGCATTCGTCTTCGGGTGAATGGGCATAGTAGCGAGGCAAGACCCAGCGCGTCAGCTTTTCAGCAAAGTCTCCGTCAAGATCATCCGGCAAATAACCCTGAGTCAGCGGATCGCCCGTAATGTGAATATGGCCATTAACAAAACCCGGCGACATTACGAACCTGCTTCCGTCTATCTTTGTTTCAGCTTCAACAGATTTGTCGATGTCGGTACGCCGGCCGATTGCCGCGATCTTGTTGCCCTTGATCGCTAGGGATCCATCCATATAGACCCGGCGCTCCGAATCCATGGTGACAATCTTGGCTCCGGAAATGAGGGTATCAACGCGTTCAGCCGCCACGAGTTTCTCCTTTGAGTTGGACGCCGGACTATATCAAGCATTTGTAGTGCTTGACCCTATGCTCATCGCAAGGCTAAAACTGAATGCCCTTTCGTTCAATAAAATCGATATGTTACGCTCATCGAAACGAAAATTAATCCAAAGTTCAGGCAACAAAGTGGCCACTGTAAATCATGATCCGGACATCGTCTTTGTTATATCCCATGATCATAAAGCGCAGGCGATCGGTGCTTAGGGGTCGCCCTTTGTATTTCTCTACTCTATGCCCTGCATTCATCAGCTTGCTGACGAAGGCATGGTCTATGCCTAGGTTTGGACGACATGTTTAAACTTTACGACACGTGCCATGGAATGTGGGCAAGGCTTAGCAAACTGGTTCTTCGATGCTGAACCAGTATGCTATAGAATTCTCAATTGCTCCTGGCCTATTCCACGGTATCAACGATGTCCAGTCATCCAAAACTGAAACGCTTGAACAAGAACAGGCCCAAACTAAAACTTTCAAGCAAGGGAAGACAGTATGCATCGGTGTTGCAGTCCAATGAGTTACTGTATGAACGGATGTTCTCCAACGCACTGCCGCGATTCGGCGTCAAGAACAGGTTTTATCCGGTCAAATCGGCAGCCACCTACAGTTTGCTTTACTTGATACTGCGCGTGATAACGGAGCTGCCCGTAAAATCCATTGTTGAATTAGGAGCAGGGCAGACCACACTGCTGTTGGATGCCCTGACGCCTGAATTCGGACTCGATGTCGTCACCTTAGAACACGCACACGAGTGGGCCGCAAAGATTGGCGGCCAAGTTGAGGGTGAGATTCAGACGTTGCCGTTGGTTGAAAAGACGCTCCTTGAACATCGCTCTGAAATTTATGATTTTTCTTGTACCAATCTTCCGGCGAAAATCGACCTGCTCATTGTTGACGGGCCGGTAGGGCGAAGGTACAGGTCCAGATGGGGCTGCCTGGAGTTGATCGAACAACGGCTGTCCGACGATTTCATCATCATCTTCGACGATGCGCAGCACAAAGGAGAGCTAGAAACCATAGAAACAGCTCTGCGATTGCTGGAAAACAGCGGTCGTGGATATGCAGTTGGGATTACCGAGTCCGTCAGCTGTCAGTGCCTCATTGCGGGCGGCACACTGGCGGAGGCCTCCAATTACTGAAGCGCAAGTGCCAGTGTTATTCTTGGTGCCTATCTTGGTACACATGCGTTTTCCAAAATACGGACAGACAAATGGCCGCTTTGAATCTAGAACCGAAGGCGAACTTCACTATTGCGGCGGCCCGGATCACTATTTTCGTGTTCCTTTGTTCGATTTTGCTCCAGAGCGAGGCTCTTTCTCTGGGAGATAGACTCGCAGGCGCGAGAAAATCAAATAGCCGCCCAAACATTATCTTCATCATGTCAGATGATCACACGACGCAAGCGATCGGCGCCTATGGGTCGCGCTTGGCACCGCTCAACCCCACGCCTTATATTGATCAGCTTGCTGACGAAGGGATGGTCTTTGACAGCGTTTTTGCTACGAACTCTATTTGTACGCCAAGCCGTGCGACAATTATGACCGGTCAGTATAGCCAGGCCAATGGCGTCTTAGATCTGGGCGGTAGGCTACCAATGGGTCGGCAGCATCTCGCGCGACTCATGTCGGAGGCAGGTTATAGCACCGCGCTCATTGGCAAGTGGCATCTAAAAGAAGAGCCGGCCGCGTTCACTCACTACAAAGTTTTGCCCGGTCAAGGCGATTATTTTGATCCGGAGCTTCGCGTGCGCGGCGACCAAGAGTGGCCGAATAATGTTGTCTCTCACAAGGGTCATTCGACGGACGTGATCACGGATGAAGCCATGATATGGCTGCAGTCACGTGATAATCCCGAGCCCTTTTTCTTGATGCTTCAATACAAAGCGCCACATGATCTCTACGAATATGCGCCGCGTTATGCAGACTATCTTGCGGATACCGAGATTCCGGAACCTGAAAGCCTCTATGCACAACCAGAGTTCGGCTCGGTATCTACGCGAGGTGAGCAAGATAGTCTGATTAGCGTCATTGGCACTTCGATATCTAAAAGGGTGCCCGACCGCAATATGGGGCAATGGATGGGAATAGATCCATCGTTGCCGGATCGTGAATACGCCCACCAAGCCTATCAGGAGTATCTGAAACGATATTTGAGGACAATCAAAGGTATCGATGACAATATCGGGCGACTCGTGACCCATCTCAAAGAGACCGGCCTCTATGACGATACGATCGTTGTATACACGAGCGATCAAGGATTAATGCTGGGAGAGCACGACCTCATCGACAAAAGATGGATGTACGAAGAATCCATCCGTATGCCCTTTATCGTTAGGCATCCCGACAGCCAAGGTGCTCCGAAGCGGAGTGATTTGCTGATTAACAATACGGACTTTGCGCCATTCCTTTTGGACTTGGCTGAACAAGCTAGTCCCGGCTACATGCACGGTCGGAGCTTTGCAGCCGTGCTCGACGGCGACGCGCCGCCTGACTGGCGCCAATCGACTTACTATCGGTTTTGGATGCACAGGGCCTATCACGACGTGCCCGCGCATTTCGGCATGCGGACTCAGAGATACAAGCTCATTTTCTTTTACGGATCGGACTACACGTCGCGAAAAGTTCTCACGAAAGAAGATTACTTTGGCGTCGAACAACCGCGCGGCGAGTATTACGGTGTTGATACGAGCCGTGGTGAAGACGTACCGCGGGCGGAGGTCCCCACACCTCCCGGTTGGGAATTTTACGATCTAGAACTTGATCCCGAGGAACTGCACAATCGATACGATGACCCGCGCTATGGAGATACGATTGCAAAATTGAAGATTGAACTTGCGGACCTTCGCCGCGAATTTTCGGAAACAGACGACGACTACCCACAAATTAAGGCGATTGTAGACACGTATTGGGATTAAGAATTTCAATATGTTCCGCCAATCGAAACAGATTGCGTTTGGCGTGTGATAAAGAAGTGCCATGACCCACCTGGATTGTTTGCATAAACTTAATACACTCGGAGGCCGCGCTGGGCGCAAAATCTAAAATAGAATCTGTCGAAGCATGCACGGTGCGCGTCCCCCTCGACAAACCGACTTCGTTTGCGACGCGGGACGTACTTGCACGTGACTATGGGCTGGTGCGCGTACGCACCGACGACGGTGTTGAGGGCATTGGCTTTTGTTATGGCGGGAACAAGGCGGGTAGCCTTGTAGCGCATGCTGTCCGCGAACTCTTAGCGCCCGTCATCATCGGTGAGGATCCCTATCGCGTGGAAGGCCTTTGGTATGACATGTATCAGGATTCGCTGCTCCATGGCCGTGCCGGCTCAGTCATGCGTGCACTGAGTATCATCGACATCGCCCTATGGGACCGTAATGCGAAAGCGACGGGTCTTCCGCTGTGGAAGCACCTCGGCGGGTGCGCACATGACCGCGTTCCGGCCTATGCCAGCGGCGGCTACTATCTCGACGGCAAAACGCCTGCCCATTTGGGCGAAGAGGTGGCCGGCTATGTCGCGCTTGGCTTTAAAGCTGTCAAAATCAAGGTTGGCCGACTCGATCCGGGCGGCGAAGAGGAGCGCATCAAAGCGGCGCGCGCCGCGATCGGGCCCGACATTTTACTCATGCTCGATGCCAACAATGCATGGTCTGACTTGCCCACGGCACTGCGCTATATGGAGCGCTACGAGCCTTATGATCCGTATTGGATCGAGGAACCGTTCAGCCCCGATGACATCGACAATCACGCACGGCTTGCAGAGCGCACGCGCGTGCCAGTCGCGACCGGCGAAATCGAAGCCGGACGCTGGCGCTTTAAGGAGCTCATGGACAAAGGCGGTGCGGCAATTCTTCAAACCGATGCTGCGGTTTGCGGAGGAATTACTGAATTCCGCCGCATCGCGGCGATGGCGGCGAGCTACGGCATCAACATGTGCCCCCATTGGTTTCATGACCTCCACGTGCATCTCGTCGCAGCAACGCCGAACGCTGATTTTGTCGAGTTCTTTGTTGACGACCAAGTGCTGAACTTTCGCAATCTCATTGACGCGCAGCTAATCCATGAGAATGGCGATCTTCTGCTACCGGAAGGGCCGGGTCTTGGGTTCGGGTTCGATAACGCCGCAATCAAAAATTGGGCGCTCGATGGATGGTCATAGGAGCCTCAAGCCAATCGACGGTCCGTCATCATGACTGAACCGTTTACTGTGCGTCGCGTGTTGATCACCGGGGCGGCAGGCGCCATCGGCTCGGTGCTGCGCGACGGATTTCGCGGCCGCTATGATGTGCTCAGGCTTTCGGATGTTCGACCGCTCAGTCCCGCACGTGACGGCGAAGAAGTTTGCACTGCCGATATACAGGATTTGGACGCGACCGCCGCGAGCATGAAGGGCATTGATTGCGTTGTGCACATGGCCGCGTTGCCCGTCGAAAATGAGTGGGAAAAAATCCTGCCGATCAACATTGCAGGTACCTACAACGTGTTCGAAGCGGCCCGGCGCGCCGGCGTTAAGCGTGTGGTTTATGCCAGCTCGAATCATACGGTAGGCTTCTACCGCCGCTCTCAAACAATTGATACCGATGTCGAAGTGCGGCCGGATTCCCGTTACGGCGTCAGCAAAGTTTTCGGCGAAGCGGTTGGGCGTCTCTATGTGCACAAGCATGGACTGAGCGTCGCTTGCCTTCGCATTGGGTCGTTTCGCGAAAAACCGGAAGATTTGCGCCAGCTCGCGACCTGGATCAGCTATCCCGATACGGTTCATCTGGTTGAGCGGTGCATCGATCATCCGGACTACCATTTTGCAGTCGTCTATGGCGTGTCAAACAACGATCGCAATATTTGGGACAATTCAAAAGTCGAATGGCTGGGCTACAAGCCTCAAGATAATGCGGAGAAATTTGTCGGCGAGATTGCTGAAACCGCCGACGACAGAGACAAAGTCGCAAAGCTTCTTCACGGCGGCTCGTTCTGTTCGGACGAATTCACCGGAGATATCGATTCAATCGACTAGAACACGGAGCACAATAGACCATGACGGAGCCCACGATAATGAGAGGGGTGTATTCTCCAGTCGTCATGCCGTTCAAGCCCGACCTGGCGACTGACGCCGAGCGGTTGATCTCGCAGTGCCATTGGCTGCTGTCGCAAGGTTGCGGCGTGGCAGTCTTCGGCACAAATAGTGAAGCCAATTCGCTATCCTTGGACGAAAAGATTGATCTATTGGATGCACTGGTCGACGGCGGCATCAATCCGAAACGGCTCATGCCGGGCACGGGCCTGTGCGCCATTCCTGAAACGGTTCGGCTAACGACTCATGCGGTGAAACGCGGCTGCGGTGGCGTCTTAATGTTACCGCCCTTCTATTACAAGGACATCACCGACGAAGGACTGTTTAGAAATTATGCGGAAGTGATTGAGCGAGTCGGCGATTCTCAGCTACAGATCTATCTCTATCACATTCCGCCCGTGGCTCAGGTTTCAATCTCGCTGGCGCTTATTGAGCGTCTTGTAAAGGCCTATCCGGAAACCGTCGTTGGCATAAAAGACAGTGGCGGCGAGTGGGCCTACAGCGAAGCGATCTTGGATCGCATTCCGAGCTTTTCCGTTTTTTCCGGCAGCGAAACTGTGCTGCTCAAAAACATGCGAGCCGGGGGAGCGGGATGCATTTCCGCGACCGCTAATATCAATGCGGCAGCCATCCACCAGCTCTTCTCAAACTGGCAACAGTCGGACGCCGAAGTTTTGCAAAGTCTGGTCAATCATCTGCGTACGGGCATGCAAAACTACCCCATGATTCCGGCGTTGAAACAAGTCGTGGCCCACTATTCCGACGATGACGAGTGGACACGGGTCAGGCCGCCTTTGGTTGAGTTGAGCGCAGAGCAAAAGACACAGCTTATTGAATGGCTTGAAGTCAATGACTTTGAAATGCCCGGTCTGGCGGCGGCTTGAGCCATGCTCTTTCCGCCGCCCAAGGGTTTGCCGACCACTGTCTTTGCACGGCTTCCGGATAAGTTCCGCATTAAGGATCGCCTGTCCGCATGGACAGAGGTTCAACCCGGCACTCAGCCGACGGATTGTTTTCTCGAAGGTCCCTCGTTTGATCGGGAAGGAAATCTTTATGTCGTCGATGTCGCCTACGGCCGCGTCTTTCGCTTTTCGCCGGATGGAAAAGATGTTGATTGCATAGCTGATTACGACGGTGAGCCGAACGGTCTCAAAATTCATCAGGATGGACGTATTTTTATTGCAGACTATAAGAACGGCATCATGAACCTTAATCCGGACTCAGGTGCTGTTACCCCCGTTCTGGTAGATGACGGCTCCGCGGCCTTCAAGGGGGTCAACGATCTTGTCTTTGCCAGCAACGGCGACCTATTCTTTACCGATCAGGGTTTGACAGGACTCCATGACCCCACGGGCCGCCTGTTTCGCTATACGTCAGCCGGCGACTTGGGTTGTTTGGTGGACAACGTGCCAAGCCCCAATGGCCTCGTGCTCAACCTTGAGGAAAATTTGGTCTATCTCAACGTGACCCGCGCCAACGCGGTGTGGCGAGTTCCGCTTTTGCCAGACGGTGGCACGATGAAAGTTGGCACGTTCATACAATTGTCCGGCGGTTACGGCGGCCCCGATGGTTTGGCCATGGATGAAGATGGCAATCTCGCGGTGGCCCATGTTGGCATGGGTGCCGTGTGGGTGTTTTCACCGCTAGGGGAACCGCTTTATCGCATTCGCTCATGTGAGGGGCTGGCCACGACCAACGTTGCATTTGGCGGAAGGGAAAACCGGACGCTCTATATTACTGAGTCCGATTCAGGGTGTATTCTGCAGTGCGAATTGTCGGTGCCGGGCCGGGTTATGTACTCACATATGTGAGTCGCATTTGTGAGATAAAAAAGAGGGGAGTGGCTGCATGACGAAAGTGGCCTTTGAGCGGCGGCGCTGGTTGATTTTCATGATCGTAAGCGCGCTGTTTTTTCACATCACCGCGTCAACATTCACGTCGCTTGGCGTGGTCTTTCTTTATATGTTCGAAGACTTGAAGTGGAGCAATACGCAAGCCGGATTGGGCTTTACGTTGCTCGCAGCGATGGTGGGCTTGAGCGGAACGGTCCCCGCTTGGATCATTCGCAGATTCGGCATCAAGGCGACGTTCGCGATCGGTGGTGCGCTCATGGCATTCGCCTTTGGCCTTCTCGCAACCATGTCGAGCGTTAGTGAATTCCTCGTCGCAGCGAGTATTTTGGGCGTTGGCTATACGCTCTGCGCCACAGTGCCGGGCGTTCATGTGATCAACAATTGGTTTGCGGACAAGCGCGAATTCGCCATCGGAACTTATATGACGATCGGTGGTTCGGGGGGTGTCGCCGGTCCCCTTACAGTTACGATTATTGAGCAATACACGGACTCCTGGCGCGTCCATTGGTGGGCGATGGCGGTCTCGATTATCATCCTTGCCGTGATTGCGGTTATTTACATTACAAAAGAACCAGACCAAGAAATTGAAGTCGAAGAAGAAGCCAAAAAGCCCAGGGCCGAGAGATCAGACCATATCTACGTGACAAAAACCGATTGGGCCTATCGCAACGCCCTTCGCGTTCCGCAGTATTACGTCATCGTCGCGGCCATGACCATGGTACTATTCTGTGAAGTGTCCATGAATAGCTTCGAACCGATTCACTTAGTGGCGCTCGGATTTTTGCCGGGTACGGCTGCGTCCGCGTTGAGCGGTCACCAGCTCGTTAATGCACTGTCGCGGGGTCTGGGGGGCATCGTGGGCAACCGTATTGATCCCAAATGGCTGCTGGCCTCAGCATTGGTTGCGGAAATGATCGGCATGTGGGCGCTCGCCATTGCCAGCAATCCCGTCGTTGTTGCCATCTTCGCGTTCGGCGCAGGATACGGCTTCGGCATGTGCCTCTTCTCAACCGCCATTCTTCTCGTGAACTATTTCGGAACGACGAACAATCCGGCAATTTTCGGGACGATGCACGTCTTTACATCCGTCGCGGCGGCAGCACCCGTCATGACTGGATTTGTCGGTGATACGGTGGGTAGCTTTGCGATCGTTTTTCAAAGTTTTGCCGTTATTTTGATCTTTGTCCTGATTGCCGTCATTATGATGCAGCCGCCGGTTCAGGCCGCATCGCAAGAAACGGAAATCGAGCCGGCGGAATAGCGAGCAAATGCCGATTGATGTCACCGATTTCCTATTTCGGTTTTTCATTCGCGTCCGAAAATGAGCTCACCGCATTGGCGCTGCGCAGTTGGTTCTGAAGAGAGTCATTCGCTCGGTCGTTGGCCCGTATGAACAGCAGTTGCTTCAATAACCAGCTGACAGCCAGGAAAATCGCTGCGATTACGATCCACACCGACCAATGCATGTGAAGCGCTTGTTCCCCGACAACCGTTAGCACGATAATTGCCGGCAAGATGCCGATGGCGGTGACCAAGTTGTACGTCGACCAGCGCATGGCGCTAAGGCCCGCAGCGTAGTTGAGCGCGAAGAAAGGAATGACAGGAACGCACCGAGCTAAAAGCAAGACCCAGGCGCCATGACTCTTTGTCCATTCATCGACCTTGTCCAAATATTCGGGGGCGGCGATTTTGGCCACATAGCGCGGGCCCAATTTGCGCGCGAGGCCAAACGCGATGTTGGCGCCCAACAGCGCCGAGCCCCACGTCAGTAAAGCACCCCAAAACGCGCCGTAGACCATGCCGTTGGCAATGGCACTGGCTTCGGCGGGTAACACTGTCAGAGCACACGCCACCATTAAAGTTGCAGACAAAATAACGCCCAAGGGACCCAGGGCCTGATACCACGAAGCCAAGGAGGAAAAGTCGGTCAGTGTCGGCCATAAATCCATAACGGTCCCCTCCAGTTTCGGGCGCGTGCGCCGCTTTCTATGGCTTGAAAGGGTAGTGAGGTCCGATTTCCTGCGATGTGACCGGCGTCACATAATCGTGAACTAACCGCTCTGCGATCCAGTTTTTTGAAAATGGCAGTGCATGCCTAAATCATTGTCTTTATTGATGTGCAGCGGGATCGTATCATCTGCTGAGGGACAAGGACGACAGGTGCGCTGGGACTTTATTATTGGGAGGAGGCCTTATGGTTTTTGTGGCCAGGCGATTTCGTTGGTTTGCTTTGGCGATGGCTGGGCTGAGCTTTCTTTTTGCCACGGCGATGACACAAAAAGTGTCGGCTGAAACTGTGGCCGTCATCGGCACTGGCCGAGTCGGCGGCGCACTTGGTCCAAGATTTGCCGAACTTGATTACAAGGTCATATACGGCTCGCGCGATCCGTCCCGCGATGATGTGGCGGCCTTAGTTGCCCGCACAGGCGGCCAAACGTCTGCTGCGACTCAGCAAGACGCGGCCATGCAGGCTGATATCATTGTTTTGGCGATTCCGTGGTCGGCCACCGAACAAGTGGTTAAAGATCTCGGTGATCTCAGCGGCAAAATTATTATTGATGTGACCAATGCAATTAGATTCGTCGACGGTGGTCAAACCGAAATGGCCGTCGATACCTCTGCTGGCGAGTTGGTTCAGTCGTGGGCGCCCGGCGCTTTCGTGGTGAAGGCGTTTAATACTATGAGCTTCACCGTTATGGCTGACACGGAAGCCGCGGGCGGACCCGTCACCGTTCCGATAGCTGGCGACGATGACGAAGCAAAACAAAAAGTTTTGGAAATTGTCCAAGCCATGGGCTTTGACACCATGGACGTCGGCTCCATACGTAACGCCCGCGTACTGGAATCTATGACCATCATTTACATGGTCCCCTATCTCCAAGGCCGGCGCGAAGACGCGTTTGAATTCTATTTCAGACGATTGCCTCAGTAGACCTGTCAACGCATGAACGACGAAGGCGGCGGCGCGGCATCCATCGCGGCAACCGGATCATCGAACAGACCAGGATGTTCGCGTTCGACAAGGGCGAGGTACTCTTGCGGAAACTCATCGGCAGATTGCACTTTGCGACCCACCGCACGGGCCATCAAGTGCCCGGATACGTTCTCAAGTCCCATCCAGCTTCGCCAATCAGTGGCACTTTGATAGTGCACTGTGGCGGCCGCTGACGGGCGGCTCTCATCTTCAACTTCGCTCTTGCGTCCCTGATACGTGGAAAGGTCATTACCGTGATAGGTCGGTCGCGAGCCGTCCTTGGTCACGATCTCGGCCTTTGTGTCCGCCTTGATCCAAATGTCGTCACCCACGACCACCGCCGGCCCAATATGTGATGACATCTCCATAGTCACACCGGGCGGATCTTCCGGTGCGCTCATGCCGTCGACGGTCAGGCGGTTCTTGACCGGTCCTAAAAGGATCGACTCGACCTTGTTGAGCTTGTTCGTGTAGGGATTACGCCACTCGTTGAGAAGTTCGCCCGTCTCGATATTCGTGTAGTAGGAAGCTTCGAGAAATGTTGCCATATAGCTGCCGTCATCTTGGGCTTCGAAGCGTTGAATGCTGGCGGCATTGGTTTGAAACAGGGGCGTGACTTCCGCGCCGATAACGCCATAACGAATTCCCCGTAGCCACCAAAAGACAAGCGTTCCATCGATACTGCCACGCAGTTTAACGAGGGCGGTCAGCAGGTCATGCGGGTTGTCGTAATCAAGCGATGCTGCCTGAGCGCGGGTGCTTGAGCTGAGCGGCATGAGCCCAGCGGCTCCGAGGCCGCCCGCAAGCGATACAAATGCTCGCCTATCCATGCATCTGCGTTTCAAACTAGTGCACCATATTTATATTGTGGCTTTGCATTTGTGCTGCGGCTACCACGGTAGGGGCTCGCCTTGGACTTGATAGAAAGTGCCGGAATTCTCTGCGTTGAGACCGTCGATGATCGGTAGCATCAACGCAACAGACTCACTTGGCCGTAAGATCATGTCGCGCATGCGGGGAAGTGCTTCGCGCAATTGTTCGGGTAACGTTTCCGGATCCGCATCCAAGAAGCCGCGCGTATCCACAAAGCCGGGATGAATAATGCCAATTCTGATTCCGCGATCGGCCACTTCAAACGACATGACGCGCATGGTCATGTTAACGGCTGCTTTGCTCGAGCGATACTGATAGGCACCTGGACCATCGACACTGCCGATCGAGCCACCGATCGTGCTCATCACCACGATTTTCTTTTGATCGCTGTTTTCTACGTGACTAAGAAACGCTTCGGAGACTTTGAGCGGGCCAATGCTATTCACTTTGTACATGTCTTCCAGCAATTGGTAATCGATACTGCCCAATCGGATCTGTTCCATACCTACAAGCAAGCCAGCATTGTTGAGCAAAACATCGATGGGCGTGTCTTTGTACTTTTCGGCGAGGGCATCAATTTCTTCAAAATCCGTGACGTCGAGTTCTTCGACCACCACATTGGTATTGTCCGCCGCAAGCGCATTGAGGTCATCGGCGGCGGCAGGGTTGCGGCATGTCGCAATCACGTTCCAGCCCTCGACCGCGTAGGCTTGCGCGAACGCCAAGCCCAATCCGCGATTTGATCCCGTAATCAATACGGTCGGCGCGTCCGCCGTCTGGCCCAGGGCGGGTGTCGAAATTCCGTGAGCCGAAAGGCTCACCAAAGCAACGCTGGCTGCAATCATCCAGCGGCTAAAGCGATAGGACAGTTTCATTTGGTTGAACTCCTCGATGCGCGACGGAAAAATATGTCTGAACTTTGAAAGTAGCCTGTGTTGCGCACAGCTGCCATTGCGGATATGCCCGGGCCGCCATCCAGCGATCAGGGCCCGATTCTGGTGCCATTCGCGCTTTGTTTCAATGAGCTGGTACGCTGCCTGTGAAGGGGTGCGCCGGAGAGCGGACACGTCATCAGACGGGCCGTTTCCTCAGCCGTTTTTGGCACTAACACGAAGCGTCTCAGCTTGAGCAGTAAAAGGACGATCTTTGATGCGACTAATTTGTGCCGGACTCATGGGTGCTCTGGTATTCAGTGTCTCGAGCGCGTCAATCGCGCAAAATGACGTCACACGCGACGAGCTCATCGCGGCCGATTACAAGAAAGGGCGGACTGCTTTTCAGCAGCGCTGCAGTGCGTGCCACACGCTGATCGAAGATGGCGCAAACCTTAATGGTCCAAACCTGTGGAATATGTTCGGCGCCGAGGCGGGAACGCGCAACGACTTCCCATTCTCCGATGCGGTAAAAGACGCGGGCATTAAATGGTCCTCCGACAAATTGTTCGCATGGATTAGCGATCCGGAAGGATTCATGCCGGGCAACAGTATGATGCTTCCTGAAGCGGTGCCCGAGGACGATCGCGTGGCATTGATTGCCTTTGCCATGCTCGAGACCGGCGGGGCCGATTGGCCGCGTCCGGAAGTCGAAGAAGACCTGGTCGCGCAAGACATGAGCAGGCCGATCTCCGAGCGATATCCCAGTTTTTGGACGCACTTGATGACCAATACGACACGCTATCGATTGGAGTGGAGCGATCAGGAATACATTTTTGAGGCCTACTTCAACGCCGATGGATCGGTGGACACAAATGTCGAGAGCATTAGAGGCTTTTGGCGTGCCCGTGACGACGACTTCTTTTGTTATGCCCTTTACGACCTGCCGATCGAGCTCGGCGAATTTGTCGAATGTTTCCCGATGGCGGCCATGGCGATCCCGCGCTTTGCCGAAGAATTATGGCAATCGAGCCCGGCCGACGGCGTCACCCTTCACGGTGGCATTCTGGCGGGTCGACCGGATTGAGCCGCCAGTTGCTAATGCGTCTCAATTAGTTGCCGTTCTTGTCAGCTTCTCTCTTGACCTGAATCAAGAGCTCTGACTGCGAATCTCATACAGTCATTACTTTGGTGAAGATCTCGTGGGAGCTCGACTAATGTTTATTAATTTTTGGTATGTCGCCGGCGAGGCGCAGAACGTTACAGATAAGCCCGTGCATGTGCGCATGCTTGGACAAGAGTTTGTTTTGTTCCGTGATACGCAAGGTCAAGTGCGCTGCTTGAGCAATGTGTGCACCCATCGCGGCGCGTCGCTGGCTCACGGTAAGATCAAGGGCGATTGTGTAGAATGCCCATATCACGGCTGGCAATTTGACGGGACGGGCGCATGCCGCCGCATACCTTCCATGGGAAAAGACGCAAAGATTCCTGCCCGCGCTAAAGTGTACGCCTATCCGACCCAAGAAAAGTTTGGTCTCGTATTTGTTTTTCTGGGCGATTTGCCTGAACAAGAACGTCCACCCCTGATGGAAATTCCCGAGTGGGGCAAGCCCGGATGGCGTGCCACATGCCAATCATTTCAATGGGATTTCGACTACAAGCGCTCGATCGAGAATGGTATCGATATGGCGCACAACGAATTTACCCACAGCACGCATATCCAAACGACGGGCGATGAAAGCTACGCGGTGCCCGATTTAGAGCTTGTTGACACGGAATGGGGTACCGGCTTTTACAACAACGTGCCCTCGCAGCCGCTTGCCGAGGAAAAAATGCGCAAAATCTCTGGGCGACAAGGTGCGGGCACTGCGCATTTGGGTACCGGGCATCACGGCATATCGAGCTTATGGACCTACATTCACCCGACGCCGGAGTTCAAGATCCAGCAATATCTTTACGAAACGCCGGTCGATGAAGGGAGTACGCGGCTCTTCTTGGTCAACTTGCGCAATTTCATGACCGAGCCAAAAGATGACAAAACGGTCATGGAACGCAATGCTTTCGTCGCCTATCAGGATCGTGACGTCTTGCTTCAAGTTCGCCCGGTCCTCACGCCCGAGACCAATACCAAAGAGGTATTAGTTCCCGCCGACAAACCGATTGCGCGCTATCGGGAGCGCATCAAGGAATGGGAAGCGCAGGGCTGGCGCATCGATAGCGAAGAGGTAAGGCGTAGGGAAGATCGGGTGGCCTACGCTATTCCTTGTCCCGCGCGCCGGATGAGCAAAGGATGGGCGCTCGATGCCATTCCGCTTCGCTCTGTAAGCGACGTCGCCATGGCGAAAGCTGCGGAGTAGACGCGGCATTGCGGAAGAGACTAGACGGCGGGACCCCGTGCCTGGCATAAGTTTTCCTTCGCATGAAAAATCTGCCATCCGTCCTTATCACGACCCAGTGCTTTGCGCCCGACATTGGCGGCATCGAAAGCATGATGACCGGGTTCGCGGTGCATCTGGCTGCACTCGGGTGTTCGGTGACGGTTCTTGCCGATGGCCGAGAAGCTGCCGTCGATTCAGAGCTTCAAGAGCGCGGCACAACGGTGAAGCGGTTTTCGGGGCTGAAAGGGTTACGGCGCAAGCGTAAAGCCGCGGCCGCGACGCAGCATATAATTGCAAACCCCGGCGCCATTCTCCTCGCCGACAGTTACAAGAGTTTGGAACTCCTACCAGCTGTTGACGTGCGCGTCATCTGCTTGGCCCACGGTACAGAGTTCCCAGTTGCGCCATCCCCGCAAAAGGCGAGTCGGATTACCGCTTCGCTTGCAAAAGCAAAACTCGTTTTGGCTAACAGCCAATTCACGCTGGGCCAAGCCGAAGCCTACCTCCGGTCAGATCAGCCCCGTGACGTCTTCAATCCGCCAATTGAGCAGCCGATTGCCAGTGACGGTGCCGTGATGTCCAATTTGCGCAACAAACTTGGCAAGGGGCCCGTTATTGCCGGTGTTGCCAGGCTGGAGCCCCGCAAGGGCTTCGATCAAGTTTTGCAGGCGCTGCTGTCTTTGAGCAAACGCAGCCCTCAGATTGTGTTTGCGCTCGCGGGTAGTGGACCAGATGCCCAACGGCTTAGGGACCTCGCCCAATCTCTCGGCGTAGAACAAGCCGTTCGATTTCTTGGAAGAATAAGCGAGGCGGAAAAAGCCGCACTTCTCGAACTTGCCGACATATTCGCCATGCCGTCTCGGCGAGAAGGGAATAGTGTCGAGGGTTTTGGAATCGCATACATAGAGGCTGCGGCTCGGAATACTGCCTCGCTGGGAGGGATAGACGGTGGCTGCGCGGATGCCATCGAGGACGGAGTAACCGGTTTACTCGTTGATGGGGGCGACCCCCAAGCCGTCAGTAATGGCCTGATGCGTTTACTTACCGATGAAAATCTGCGTACGCGACTGGCTGATGCGGCAGCAATTGATGCCGCAAACCGTCAGTGGCCAGAGCAAGCGCGGCGTTTTTTGGAAATGATCGGCAACGTCTAGCAGATGTCTCAGTATGCACTGGGATCTGGCATGCTTCCATTGATTGAGACACGCAATGGCGGCATCCCTATAGCAAAATTTCTTCGAAAACTTTCTAGGGAGTGTGTGAGAGAATGCGAAACTCATTGCGAACGCCGCCGCCTGCAAAGACATTTGCGCTAATGTAAAGAAGCCCCATGGAATCGATGTAGCGGGCATTATGGAGTGGTCCTGCATCAAAGACCTCAAGTCCCAATTGCCTAATGAGTGCGCCGACCGTCTCTTTGGCCGCTGCGTCATCACCGGCGATCGGTACGGTTACCGGCTCGGGCACAACGTTCGGATTGACCATCACTTGTGCGCCTAACGTATTGAGTGCCTTGACGATACGCGCGCCAGGCGCCCAGGTTGCAATGTCGGCGGAGATGGACTCCGTCAACGGCGATATAAGGCCGTCTTCAAACTTTGCGCTGTTCATCGGGTCGATCACGATCTTGCCCTCTAACGAGCCGAGCGAGGAGACGACATCTTGAGCGGCCGGGTAGGGGATCGCTAAGACAATAATGTCGGAGCTGACGGCTGCATCTGCAATGGCTACGGCTTTGGCGTTGCCGCCTGTGGTTTCAACAAGTGATTGAACGCGTGCATCGCCCGGCGTGCGCGAGCCGTACGTAATCTTGTGACCGTTCGAAGCCCATTTCGGTCCAACGGCGCTAGCGACGCGACCTGTCCCGATGATTGCGATGGACTGCGATTCCAATTCAACCGTTTGCGATTCCGCCGTGCTCGATACCACCAATCCAAAAACGGTCGTGACTAGCATCACTATTGAAAATATATGTCGTGGCATGGTGACTTCTCCCTTTGCGCGGCTGGTTTCTGAGCAGGTCCTACTCCTTCACCGATGCAGGCTTTCTAAGTTTTTTCCACATATTGAAAGTGGAGTCATTATGTTGACCCCACGAGTCGAATGACGGGGGTTCGAGGTAGGCGGCGTGGTCCTTTTCGGCTTTGGCCAGAAACTTTGCCGGCAGCGCTTCGAGCGAATCGAACTTAGCCATGCTGCATCGAAAATAGAGATGGCCTTCCGATTGACCCATGAGCATCCAGGGGAACCAAGAGCTGAGCCGCGTCCATGTCCCGACATAAGGAATGGAGGTCAATGCTTCGTTCGCAAGATCCTCGATGCGGCACGAGCGCATAAACATTTCGCTGATGCGGGTCATGGGGCCGGACGACTCGCGCGGCCATTCTTCCGGCTTCAATTCCGACGGCACAGACGCATGTATTTCAAATACCGAATTGGCGTACTCGCCGAGAAATTCCCACGGAGGTAGGAAGGGATATTCGATCATCGTACCTTCCATATCCATTTTCATAATCGGCGCCATCTCGGCATTTACGGTCATATTTTGAATTGGAAAAACTTCACATGTTTCCCCGTTCAGAGGATTCGTCCATGTGTCGACGAACTCATCGGTCTTCAAGTCATGGTAGAAGGCAAGCTCGCGATTGAAGACTTGGTAGCTTCCGTTGTCTCCGGGACGAGTACGTGTGATACCGATCCCTTCAATACCGATCAGGGGTTCGACCTTACTTGAATCGCCAATCACGCTATAGACGGTGCCGCCGAACCAACCCACGGCCACTTTATCCGGATCGATATCGACAAAAACGCGGGTAAAGGTCTTCAAGTTTTGAGCCGGGTCGTTGAAATCCATATCGAGGTTCGGCGGAGATACGATCTTCTGGCTCATTGTTCAGCCTCTTGATGGTTGTGGTTAATGACGCGCTGGACGAAGGCGATTTGCGCGGGCGCACAAGAAAATGTCGGAACTAACCCAACGAAACGAACTGTAATGGGTTCATTTGCGGCCGACAAGGAAACAGCCGAAACGTATCCAACTTTGAATTGTTGTCGATTTTTGGCAGGATTCCCGCAGCGACCGACGTAGGGACTCAAAGGAACATTCAAATGGTTCGCGCCTTTCGCTCAACATGGCTCACCATACACCGCTATGTCGGACTGGGACTTGGGCTTGCCATTGCTTTGATTGGACTTTCAGGCTCTCTCGTTATTTGCGAAGACGAATTGGAGGTCGCGCTGGCGCCGGCCCTTTATCTTGTTGAACCGGGAGAACGGTTCGCAACTTACGGGGAAATTAGAGACGTCGCGCTCACGCAATTCCCGGACAGGCAACTGCGCTACATCATGCGCAACAACGATGATCCGCGTACGTCGTTCCATGTATTTCTGGGGAAGCGCGGCGAGCAGGATGTCCAAGTTTTCGTCGATCCCTATCGTGCCCAAGTTCTGGGTACGAGATCAGAGATGACCGCTCTTCAATCCATCCACGCCCTCCATGGAGAGCTTGTGAGCGGGAGGACCGGCGAAATTCTTTTGGGCGTCTTGGCGATTGCGATGATCATCTCGATGATCGGCGGGTTCGTTCTTTGGTGGCCGGCAAAAGGCGGCGCTAAGCGGGCGCTCACGGTCAATTTCGGCGGGGCGCGCGAGAAGTTTTGGCGCGAGGTCCACAATGTCTCGGGCTTCTACATGTTCATTTTTCTTTTTCTGTCGGCGGTGACTGCCGTAATTCTGATATGGCCGGAGCCGACAAAAACTGTGTTGAGCGCCTTTGTCAGCAAGGAGGATCTTGCTCCGCCGAAGCGATCAACTCCTGTTGAGGACGAAAGGCGCGCGAGCTTGAACGGGGCTGTAGCTGTTGCCGAAGCGGCATTACCCGGCAACTGGATTAATTTGGTGCTCATGCCCTTCGGGCCGAGCGGCTTTTACATGGTGCGAACCGTGCCGCCCGGCGTGACGCAATTGTCGCTGTCACAAACGGTCTTCGTCGATCAATATTCAGGCGAAGTCTTGAATATTTCAGATGCGTCGGAACAGCACATTATCGATACGATTGCGGGTGATTGGATCGGCACGGTTCACAATGGCAGCGCGCTCGGTATGCCGGGGCGGATCGTCATGTTTGTGGCGGGGTTCGCTTTCCCAATTCTATTTGGGAGCGGCATTTATATGTGGGCGCGCCGCCGCAGTCGTACATAAACTTTTCGTTATTCAAAGACTTCGGCAACGCCGCGCCCTCTCGGGTCGGAGGCCGCCTCGATGACACCGTCAGGGCGCACCCAAATGGCTTGCACGTCTCCGATGTCGCCCCACCAATTGGGGTGAGCGTCGTAGCCTTTTTCTGTCAGCTCACCGATTACGTCGTCCGGCAGCGGGCGGCTTTTGTCGAAGCGCACTTCAAGTTCCTGGGGCAACTGATGATGGAACCGTGTCGCAGATACGGCTTCGTTGAGTGACATGTCAAAATCCAGGATGTTTGTGATCACCTGGTAAACCGAAGTGAAAATAGTCGAGCCGCCGGGCGTTCCTAAAACCAGTACAGGTTTCTTGTTCCGCAAAAGTATGGTCGGAGACATGGACGACAGCATGCGCTTGTTGGGAGCGATCGCATTGGGTGCGCTGCCGATGACGCCATAGACGTTGGCGGCGCCGGCCTTAGCGCTAAAGTCATCCATTTCATTGTTGAGCAAGAAACCGGCACCTTCGACCACAACGCCGTTACCAAACGTCCAATTTAAGGTGTACGTGTTGGATACGGCGCCGCCCTTACCATCGAGAATCGAGAAGTGCGTAGTTTCCGGACTTTCTTCCAAACCCGGCGGCACATTTTCGGCCGGCGAAATGCAACAGGCACTAATCTCCATCGCCCGTGTGTCGAGATAGGTAGTCTCGATCAAGTCTGGCACGGGCACATCATAAAAATCGGGATCCCCCAGATAGGCCGCGCGATCAGCAAAGACGCGTTTTTCGATTTCCGCTGTCAGATGCACATAGTCGCTCGAGTTATGCGTGACCGACTGAAACAAGTCGGCGCGCGCGTCTTTGAGCTTGAGCAATTGTACCAGCGCAATCCCACCCGAGCTCGGCGGCGGTGCTGATGCAACTTTGAAGTCGCGCCAATTTGCAGAGAGGGGTTCGCGCCAAATGGTCTGATATGATTTCAAATCGTCGTAGCTGATCAAGCCGCCGGTGCGGTCCATTTGCGCAACAATAAGATCGGCCACTGGACCTTCATAAAACCCGCGCGGTCCCAATGCAGCAATGGCTTGCAGTGTTTGTGCAAGCTCGGGCTGATGAAACATTTTGCCTTCTTCGATGGCGGCGAAATACTTGTCAAAATTTGTTTCTCCTCTCAGCATCCTGTTGGCGCCAAGTTTGTTTTGGGCCAATTCCGGATGAACGACAAATCCATCTCGCGCAAGCTCGATGGCCGGAGCGACAAGGTCAGCCCAGGGAAGTGTGCCGTAACTCTGGTGCGCGGCCCACATGCCTGAAACGGTTCCCGGCACACCTGATGCTAGGGGTCCAACCAAACTTGCGCGAGGATCGTGCTCGCCCTTGTCGTCGAGGTACATGTCTGCTGTCGAAGCCATGGGCGCTGTTTCCCGATAGTCAAGAAACTGAGACTTCCCCTTCATATGAATCAGCATGAAGCCGCCGCCGCCGATGTTACCGGCTTCTGGATAGGTGACGGCCAAGACGAAGGCGGACGCGATTGCCGCATCGACGGCGTTGCCGCCTTTTGTCAAGACGTCGCGGGCAACAGCTGCGCTATAGGAATCGGGCATAGCGACTGCGCGCTCCGTCGTCTGGACCTCGCCGGTGAGCCGTTGGATTGGCGCGCAACCGCCGACCAAAACGCTCAAAACAAGAACGAAGGACAAAGAGCGTCTTAGACCAAAAAAAGCGGCGCGCATGGCGATTTTCCTATGATTGTGGAGAGATACTTGTATACACGAGCGCCTTGGATTATTCGAGGGCGGCTGCGCGGCGCAAATGAAAGATAAGTAATGACCGATCAACCAAGACTGCCCGAGCTCTATGTCGCCGTCGATGTCGAAGCCGATGGCCCCATTCCCGGCCCCTACAGCATGTTGTCTTTGGGCATGGCGGTGACCATGCGCGACGATCTTCGTTTTTATACGGAGCTCAAACCCATTTCCGACGACTTCGTTCCGGCGAACTTGGAGGTCGCTGGGTTGGATCGTGAGCGGTTGATGCGCGAAGCGCCGACGCCGAAAGAAGCGCTAGAGGCCGCGGCGAAATGGGTCAACAGTTTGCGTTCTATAGGCCGACCGGTGTTCTTGGCAGGACCAGCGGTATGGGACGGCATGTTCATCCATTGGTATTTCATGAAGTTTTTGGGCAAGAGCCCCTTCGGCGTGACGGGATCGGGCATTGATCTTCGCAGCTATTGGATGGGGCTATATGGATGTGAGTGGGTCGAGGCCCGCAAGCCTCATATGAAACGAGAGTTGGGTCTCAAGGACCTGCCGCATACGCATCACGCAGGCGAAGACGCCGCAGAGCTTGCCACGGTATTCTCTGCCATTCTCAACCAGCGTGATTTGCCTTGAGCTAGGCGGCCCGCAGCTTCGGCATGACGTCTGATGCAAAAAGCGCCGTCTGTTCCACCATGGATTCTTGACGCGCGCCATGCGGGTGACCGACCGTCGACCCGCCAAGCAGATAGACGTGGTCCAATCCCATCTCGATCAACGCGCCGAGGCGATCGATGCATTCTTGCGGTGCGCCGCAAATAGAAAACCAATCGACAAACTCATCATCGACCATCTCTAAATGAGAGCCAGATTCTTGTGCGTGATGTTTCATGTCGTATTGAGTCTTGAGCTTGATCGCCAACGGCTTGAGCTGCGGTGGAAGGTGATCCACGGGTGCATCTTTCATTCCCGCAAAGTGCGCGACAAGGCCAGCAATGGTGCGCCCCAACTTTATGGCTCGTGCTTTGTCTTCGTCGCACACGACATTGAGATAAGCGCCGATGGAGATGTCGCTGCGATTGCGGCCGTTTTTTTCGAGTTGAGCGTTTGCGGTTTCCAAGGCCCATTCGATTTGGCTCGGCACGCTGCCGACGGCAAAACTAATGCGGTCAGCGACATCGGCCGCCATCTGAATTGTTTTTGGACCGGTACAGGCCACGTCAACCGGCGCAGGGGGAATTTCTTTAGGATCGATCCAGCGCATCGACGACGGCTTATCGTCAATCATCACTTCGCCGCCCCGCAAGTAGGTTTTGATCGACTCGATATAATGACGAAGCTCTGCCGTCGTTGCGCTGCGGCGCCCGATATGGGCGGCCGATGAATCACCCCGGCCAATGCCGCAGATTGCCCGCCCGTCCGATTCCATCTGAAGGCTAGCAACTGCCGAAGCAGTGACGGCGGATGCACGCGTCACGGCATTAGTAACCCCGGTGCCCATTCTCAAACTCTTTGTTTGCGATGCGGCAAGGCATAGTTGCCCGTAAGGATCTGGCCCCAGGTTCTGGGTATCCGGGCACATAAGAATGTCAAACCCCATAGACTCGATGCGGTCGGCCAACCGTCCGGTATAATGAGGCGATGGTTCCATTACGATTCCAAATTCGGTCATGAGATTCCTCTAGGCGAGTGATAAGTTCCCGCTACAATCGTATTTGTATGATTGGCGATCAAACTAACGGCTTGCCGGGCAAATGTGAACGGAGAAACAATGGCAATCAGATATTCATACGAGGCGTTGCCGCCGGCATTCGGGCCGGGGCACCGTATGGTCCGCTTCGCTTTGTTGGCAGTGATAGGCGTGGCCTTGAGCGGCTGCATGGGAACGCTCACTTATCACTCGGCATACGTCAAGGACTCCAAACCCAGTCAGGAATATGCGGGACAGGCCCTATTAGTCATGTCGGAAGAAGAGCAAAGCCGCATCATGGTCAATCAATTAAGCGACCGCACACAGGATGTTGAGCTCGGTCTAATCACCAAGGAAGTGGCGCTTAACGTTTTAAAAAAGTCGTTTGACGATGGCGTGGTGCAGTCGACCGGACTTCAAGATTCAACCACTTTTCAACTTGCCTTTGAACCGGTCGTGGCTAACTTGAAATATGAACGTTTAGTTGAAGATTCATTTGCAACGGAACGGCTTATCCCTCGAGCGGAAATTTCGCTCGATGTAAAAACCTATTCCAACGACGGTGCTCTTTTGTTGGAGCAAACTTATAACTCGGGTCTGATGCGTGGGGAAACTTGCTACGCCGTGAAACTCTTTGAGAGTGCCTGTGAGGAGCATGATGGCCGTATGGAAGAACTACAAAACGCGCTTATCCATCGGATGCTGTTCGATCTCATGGTGAAGGCATTGAGCGACGCCGCGGCCTCCGGCGCTGTCACGGCGTTGCAGGACTAGACCGCGATGCCGCATGACTGAATACCAACCGGTCAAAATTTTCGCGTAGTGGAGACAGGGTAATTCGTGATTAGCGAGCTCTTGCCAGTTTCAGGCTAGAGTGTGATATCGCGCCCAAGCTCTTAATGCTTCTCGCGCTTCAGGAGATTTATATGAAACCGAGACGATGGACACTCGACCAAGCGATCAACGACTTCGTCAACACGATGACGGTTCCAGACGAGGTCATTTAGCAACTGGACGCTCAGTTGCGCGCGTCTCATCAAAGCGCGCCGGAGGTTGGCGATCAGGCGCCGGAATTTGAGCTGGAGCGAATCACCTCGAGCGGCGATCGAACCGGTAAGACGGTAAAACTTTCTAGTATGCAGGGTAACCTTGTGGCGCTCATGTTCGGCAATCTGACCTGTCCGGTCTATAGAGGACAGATTGATCGCTACAACGAAATCTATGATGAACTAAAAGATCGCTATCAGTTTTTGAATATATACATTCGCGAAGCTCACCCCGAAGACGGTTGGCGCCTCGATATCAACAATGAGCAAGGTGTGGTGTTCGATCAGCCCTCTTCACTTGATCAGCGCGCGTCTATCGCCAAAATCTGCGTTACCAAACACAAACTCAAGGTGCCAACGGCGCTCGACGGCATTAACAATGAAATCGATCGCAAGTATTCGGGAGCTCCCGAGCGGCTGTACATTTTGGATGAAAATGGTGTTGTGAGATATCGTTCGGGTCGCGGGCCCTATGACATGGATGCTGTCGAGGATTGGTATAGAGCACTCACTCAGAATAAGAGCGCTGCGGCGGCAGAATAGAGCCGCCGAGCACTGCTAATTGCGATTAGTGAGAGTCGAGATTCGCTTTAATCTCGTGAGGAGTTGCGAATACGCCACCTAAATCGCTTACGAAGTAATCCAGATAGTTTTTGATCGCGCCGAGAAATTGCTCAAGTTCATCTTCCGATTGAACATAAGGCGTATGGCCCGGCTCTATGTTCGGCGAATGAAAACTAAAACTAAAGGCGCGCGTGCCACGCGCATATAACCATTTCGTCAATCTAATCATATCTGCGAGCCCACTTGTCTCCGGAGACAGCCGAAGCCGCTCGAACAGTCCTAGCCGGGCCGCGATGCCGGGAAGGCGTGCCCACTGCAGATCCGGGCGCTCGATTACCGCAAATAGAGACGGCCCAATGGCGCTTAAGGACCCAATAAATGCGCCTGTGTTTGGCAGGTACATCAGTTGATTTCGAGTGCCAAAAAACAGCGGTTCTGACTTGTGGCGCGTAAAGTCAGGACCTCCGTCTTCGCTGAGGTCCATTGGCGGGCAGGGGCTTAGATCGATCTCGTACCCTTGTTCTTCAAGAATGGTATACGTGTTAGGTCCAAGCCCATATCGCCCAGCCTTGTAGATTGTTGGGCGCCCTCCAAACGACTCTTCGATTTTGTCTGTTAGCATCGATAACTTCTGCGCTGCAAGTTCGCGCGGCAAGTTGCCAGGATAAGAGTTGCTCGGAGTAACGAGTTCATCGAGGGGAGGAGTTACCCATGGGTGCAGATGAGCGCCAATGAGCGCACGCCCACTGTCTAAATATTCTTTGAGCAACGTAAATCCAAGTGGCTGTGCTGCAATGGGATAGCCGACGACGTAGACGGGTACAGCGTCGAATTCATCGAAGATGCTCTGAGCTCGGTGAATTTGCTCCATATGACCGACGGATATATTGTCGCGATCAAAATCTTTGCTCCAATCAAATTCTTCTTCCGCGTCGACAACGATGGCTAGCTGCGGTTTGGTTGAGTTGGATGTCATGTTGAATTCATTTGTAGGCAAGTTGATATTACGCTCGCCAGAGCGTATGCCATGCTTGCAGCTTGCAATGTTCGCCGCCGCTATCGGTTTGCTTCGGTAATGCAACAAAAAAGGGGCTCATAGCAAGACTATCCAACTTCCCCAAAAGCAATGCGCGATCGGCTTCAGAAGCAACGTAGACGGACGGCTCTTTGTAAATGTTGAAATTTATGTTTGCGACTAAGGCAATGCCGTAAAGTATTTAGAATTCAGTCAAAATGCCGAAATAGCCTGAATTTTCACCCCTCTTGCCACTTGCGGCTTTGCCTTACCATCGACATGAAGCGCATGCGGTTACTTTTCCAATTTAGTCTAGCTGACTTTAGGCCACAAGTTTTGCTATTCCAATAGTTGAATCGGCAGCTGAAACCGTGTCAGCAGTGCATAATTGCGACCAAAACTAACATCATAGTGTGACCGAAAGCCATTCGAATTGATCACTGCTTGTAGTCTTGATGGATGTCATTTTAAACTTCCGCAAATAGAGCCTTGATGCCCCCACGATTGGTTTGCGACGTACGGGAGAAAAAAATGATTTTCCGGCAGATGTTTGATGGCGCGTCCAGCACGTATACTTATTTGCTCGCAAATCATCTCGGCGGAGAAGCACTCATCATCGATCCGGTTTTGGAAAAGGTTGATCGTTACATTCAGTTGCTTGGCGAGCTAAATGTTAAACTCGTCAAGGCAATTGATACCCATGTTCACGCCGATCACATAACCGGTCTTGGCGCATTGCGCGACCGCACCAAGTGCATCACCGTGATGGGTAAGGAAAGCCACGTCGATGTCGTGTCTATGCGAGTAGCTGACGGCGACTCCATTGATATTGAAGGCTTGAGCCTAAAAGCAATCTACACACCGGGACATACGGACGATTCATATAGTTTCGTCATGAATGACCGAGTATTCACAGGTGATACTCTTTTTATTCGTGGAACCGGCCGGACCGACTTTCAAAATGGAGACCCCGCCCAGGAGTACGACTCCATATTCAATAAATTGTTGAATCTGCCCGATGATACTTTGGTTTACCCCGCTCACGACTACAAGGGCGATACTGTAAGCACCATCGGCGAGGAGCGCGCATTCAATCCACGCCTACAAGTGAGTTCGGCACAAGACTATATCGACCTGATGACCTCCCTGGATTTGCCAAACCCCAATCTTATGGATGTCGCAGTTCCGGCCAACTTAAAGATTGGCCTGTCTCAAGACGAACTCGAAACCCGTGGCTGGTCGTTGAATTGCAACGAAGCTCAAAAGTGTATCGGGGATCCGGACGTCATCTTGGTTGATCTGCGCGACAAGACCGAACGCAATCGCCACGGTGTGATCACAGGCTCGGTGCATGCGCCCTATCCGGATCTCGATGATAATGTGCGTCGCGGAGGATTGTTGAACGAGATGGCACGCGCTTCAGGTAGACGGCTCATCTTTTATTGTGCTTTTGGTGAGCGCTCGGCCATGGCAGTGCAAGCGGCGCAAAAGGCAGGCCTCACGACTGCGTGCCACATCAAGGGCGGAATTGACGCGTGGAAAAAAGCCGGTGCGCCGCTCGAGAAGGGTGACGCGAGCGCTTAGCACGGAGCGCAGCTGACCTGCCAAAAAAAACCCCCGTAGCCTTGTTATGGAGGCCACGAGGGTCTGAGAGGGATCGGTACTATCTTATGCTTCGACTTTGAGTTTGGCGTCCACCTTGATCGGGCGCGAAACGTTGAAGTAATTTGGTGACGTCTTTAGAACAGTCTCGTGGATTTCTTGAAACTGTTCCGGCGTCCCGTTGCCCTTGATCCGGACGACATAATGCACACTGTCGTAGCCGGGAATGACCTTTTTATCGATGCCCAGAAAGCCACGGAGATCCAATTCGCCGTTTGTTTCAATTTCGACTTTCTCCAATGTAATTCCTTTAACCGCGGCGCCGGCGACGTAGCCCACCATGATGCAAGCGTTGAGCGCCGTCATGAGCATTTCTTGCGGATTAGGAGCTGTGTTCTCTCCGAGTAGTTCGAACCGCTCATCAACGGCAATCTTGAACTGGCGATCAACTCTTTCGCCTCCGATCGTATAGGACTCGACGGTGGTTTCGCTTCTCGTCTGACCTTTCCATTGCGAATTCACTCGGAATTCGACCTTGCCCTTTGAAGAGTCTTTTTCGATCTCTTGGATGACGTCCATCAAAGCGTCGACGTCAATACCGTTTATGCGATTGGCTTGTGAAATTTCTGCGACTGACATTCTATTTCTCCTTGAATTGAAATGATCGAGTTTTGGGGTGACGTGTTTTCGTGAGACTTATGAGAAGACGGGCGCGACTTGTTCGACCTTGGCGCGGGCTTCTGGTGATAATCGTTCCAAGCTGGCCAAGAAATTCTTGTGGGTCATGCCTGAACCCAAGAATGTCCAACGGCTTGCCTGATGCTGCGAGGTCATGAAAGTGTCCCGCTCTTTCGTGGACAGAATTTGTCCGCTTGCGCGCATGAAACTGGCCATTTTAAACTCGACTTGCGCTTTGATGCCGCCATCGAGAAAGCCGCCAATTTCGAGGTATTAATCGACGGCATTAGCGATTTCGTCAGCGCTGCAAACGTCTGCAAGCACTTCCACCATTAACGTGTCGATTTTGGCGTGCTGGGCTTCCTCCATCCAGTGATGCTTGAGCAGGCTCCTGAACTGATCATCAAGTTGCTCATTGTCTTTAACACTGTCGGTGTAGTGTTGTTGGGTCATCCATTCGATATGCAAAATGGCGAGTGCAACCGCCAAAGGATGATGTGACAAGATTTCCTTTGCGATTGCTGACGGCGGCCCGATAACATCGCACGTGGAGCCAAATTCGGATTCAAATTCATCGCGGAATTGTTTGAACAAATGAATGTGTTTTGCTTCTTCGTTGGCGAAGCCGAGCAGTGCGCGAACACGATAATCGTCGCCATCTAGTTGCGGCCGTGCATGATCGAGCACAAACGGCAAAATAAATTCTTCTACCAGGCCGAATATGCATAGATAGCTGTGCCCCTTGATCTGATTGAGCGTGCGTTGTTCGGAAGGTGTTAAGAAATTGAGCTCAGACGTGCGCGCGAGCAACTCGGGCATAAAGTGCTTATCGAAATCAAGACGTTTGTCGCCGCCGATGATGTCGTCGACGTTCCAATTGACGCGCTGGGAAGCGTCCAAAATAGATTGAAACGTGAACTGAGGATTAGATTGATTGAGGCTGTGTATCATGGACATCGAGGGTCTCCATTTGTGGTCAGGTTTTCGTCCCGGAGGTGCCGCGTCGTCATAGCTTGGGTGGCGATCATGATGTGAGAATGCAGCGCGAACTTTTCTGTTCGATGTCGAGGGGGTTGTTTTCTTGTAACAATTATTGCGCCGATCGCTTGCATGAGCACCAAGGCACAGCGGCCACAATCGTCAAGTACTGAGCCCTTTGGCGACGGCAGGCGGGCAATTTCCCGACGGTCGTGTCTGCCGGCTTGCGTTGTGAAACAATTGAAACATAAGCTGCCCTAGCGGAAACATTGGCGATACAAAGGACAGCTAACGTTTTGAAAAACAAGGACTGTTAGCGCGCGCATGAACGAACAGATTACGATTCTGGCCGTCGATGACGAACCTGAGATATTGGATATTGTTGAGCAATTTCTGAGCGGTTTTGGATTTGAGGTCAAAACGGCTTCGGACGCGGAAACCGCAAGGCAGCATCTGGAACAGGAACCTATCGATATTGCGATCCTCGACGTCAACCTACCGGGCGAAGATGGCCTAAGCCTCGCTAAGAGCTTAAAGGACCAGGACGGTCCCAGTATTCTTATGCTCACGGCTATGGCAGGCCTTGATGACCGGCTGCGCGGACTTACAAGTGGGGCCGACGACTATTTGGTTAAACCGTTCGAACCCCGGGAACTTCTGGCGAGGGTGCGCAGTCTCGCGCGCCGCCTACCGTCGCGCGACAGTCGCGAAGACATGACCGATCATGATATGTCGACGGTTGCTTTCGGCAACCATGAGCTGGATCTCAAAGCCCACGTCTTGCGCGGGGCGTCAGGCAGTGAACTGCCCCTCACGAGCATGGAATTCGATTTGCTCAAAGCGTTTGCAGATCATCCAAACCGCGTTCTCAATCGAGGTCAACTTGCTGAATTTGCCCATCACCGTGAGTGGTCGCCCGACGATCGTAGTATCGATATTCGCGTCGCGCGCCTGCGCAAGAAAGTCGAAGACGATCCGACCAATCCTAAGGTGATTGTGACCGTGCGGGGCATGGGCTACAAATTTATAACCTGACACGACAAAGGCTTCATTGGTCCATGAGCGACGACCGTAATATGTGGCGCGCGGAAAAGTTGCGATATCTTCTCTCTATTTTGGCCGCGTCGGTTTTGTTTTTCGCAGGCGTTTTGCAAGTTCAAGCGGAAGATCAAAAGCTGCACTTTTCAGAGGTTGACGGCTCCAGATTAGTCGGTGACTTGTTCACGGTTTACGAGGACGCACAACGCAATCTTACACTTGAGGCGGCCCAGGAACTTCGCCGGCAAGGCCGCTTCGTTCCGGTCACAGGGTTTGAGCAGAATGTTGCAAATTCAGACTCGGATTATTGGGTTCACATTGCTGTTCGCAACGATACCGAGCGTTTCCTTTGGGTGCTATTCCTGCCCCATCAACGCGTCGCGGAGATGACGTCCTATGTTCTTAATGAAGGTCGTGAACTTCAGACGCAAACGGCCGGCTTCTTTGCTCCTGTAGATATCGACTTGCCGTCGAACAAAATACCTGTCGTACCGATGTACGTATCTCCCGGATCGGACGCGGAAGTTTTCGTGAGGCTCAAAGAGTTCTATTTGATGAACTTACCGTTCGTCATTGCCAACGATCCGGCATTCGATAGCTGGGTTCGCCGCGATCATTTGTTGTTCGGTGGAATCATTGGGATGGCCGTTGCCGCTTGGTTCTTTCTTCTGGCGTCCTGGCGAATCGTCAGAGATCCTGCCGTATTCTATCTCGCGGGCTACGTGTTCTTCATTGTGTTGTTCATCGGATTTACCAGTGGCTACACCAGAGACTTTTTGGGCTATTTCGGCGACGGACCGAGCAAACTTCTAATGAGTTATTCGGTCATTGGCGTGTGGTTTTTCGCGCTTGTTTTCGGCCGTGCCTTTCTCGCAACCAAACAGACTATTCCTAGCATCGACGTCTGGATGAGGTTCGGAATCTTTCTCTGCGTTGCTGCCGCCGTTGCGGCATTGTTTTATGTTGAAGAGGTAAGGGTTGCACTCATTGCGATAGCCAATCCCATATTCCTAATCCTAATACTAATCGCTGGTGCCCTCGGCATCCGTCGCCGGTTGCCGGGTGCGCAGGAGTATTTTCTTGCAGCCTTTGCCATTTTCATTGGCGCAATTCTTCGCAATGGAATCGACGTCGGGTTCGTGCCCCTGAACGAATTTACAGGTAATGCGGTCTATATAGGGATGGCATTGTCGGCACTTACATTATCCTTTGCGGTTTCCGAGAAGGTGCGGCAGCAGCAAAAAGATAGTGAAGGGCGTCAAAGAGCTATCATTGAGGCATCTCTGGACGGGATTGTCTCAGTTGATACGGCGGGGCGCATCCTTGAATACAACCCGAGCGCAGAAATCATGTTCGGTTACTCGCGCGAACAAGCAATCGGTGCTTCCATTTGGGAACTAATGGTTCCCGAGCGAAGTCGGGACTTGTATCAAGAACGGGTGGGAGCGGTTTTTGGCCGATTGAGGGAGGGGGACCTGTCGCCAGGCGAGCGGATCGAGTTGCCCGCACTGAAGGCCGATGGTTCGATTTTTCCCATTGAGGTCTCTGCCGCGCCGGCGCGTATCAATGAAATGGAATTTTTTACGGCACACGTGCGCGATCTTACAGAAGAGAAAAAGCTTGAAGCTGAAGTTGAGCAATAGCGAGAGGCCCTTTTCCAGAGCGAAAAGCTAAGTGCATTGGGCTCGCTGTTAGCCGGTGTCGCTCATGAGCTTAATAATCCCCTTTCTATTATCGTTGGGCACTCATCGATGATGCGCGATTTGGCGAGCGACGAGCGTACCGAGAAAGGCGCCGGCAAGATCTATGACGCGGCACAGCGCTGCGCGCGGATTATTCGATCATTCCTTGCCATGGCGCGCCAGCGCCCACAAGAACGCGAACGCATCAACGTCAACGACGTGGTAACGACAGCACTTGACTTGATCGGTTACAATTTGCGCAGCGATTCCATTCAAATGGAAACAGATTTGGCATCCGATTTGCCCAATACGCTTGCCGACCCCGATCAACTGACGCAGGTATTGATCAATCTCATTATTAACGCCCAGCATGCGCTCAAAGCCGTCGATCACGAGCGACGGATATTTATTTCTTCGAGATACTTGCCGAGCGCAAACACCTTTTGTCTCGAAGTGAGGGACAATGGCCCGGGCATTTCAGAAGAGGTCAAAAAGCGAGCATTCGATCTGTTTTTTACCACCAAGCCCGTCGGCAGCGGAACTGGCCTCGGACTATCGGTCAGCCGCGGCATGATCGAATCCCATGGTGGATCAATTGACATCAGAAGCGCACCCGATGGCGGAGCGGTGTTTGTGATTTCATTTCCACGAATTATCCCGGACGAACTAAGCGAAGACGCTGACGTTTCAAGCGGGGAGCCGTCGGTAAATCACGGCAAAATTCTAATTGTTGATGACGAGCAGGAAGCCAACGAGACGCTGGCGGAAATGCTGCGTACGCACAATCATGAGGTTGAGTATTCGCAATCTGGTGTGCAGGCATTGGAGCGCTTGAGCTCAAAGACGTTCGACATAATTCTGTGCGATCTCAGAATGCCGGAGATGAGCGGACAGGAATTCTATGACGAGTTGCATGTTCGCTATCCGGCCTATGCGGCAAGGGTTATTTTCATTACAGGAGACCCAATGGGCGAGCACACGCTGCGGGCGCAGACTCGCAAAGGTCCCCCAGTTCTTGAAAAGACTATTTCGACGGAGGATTTGCTAAGAGAAATCAACGCGGTTATGCAGCAAACTGAAAAAACTTCCCCTGAATTCGCCTTTTGATGAAACGATGTCAGCAGAACCACATATCGCCGTCATCGATGATGAGGCTGAAATCAGAGAGCTCTTTTCGGATTACTTGACGGCAAAGGGTTATCGGGTCACATGTGCTGAAAGTGCGGCCGAGTTCAAGGCGCTGTTGGACTCGGATACATTTGATGTCGCGCTTTTGGATGTCAATATGCCCGGTGAAGATGGATTTAGCCTTGCGCGTCACATTAGATCAACGTCTGACATGGGCGTCATTATGGTAACGGCCGCAACTGACGTTTTTGACCGCGTGGTCGGTCTTGAAATCGGTGCTGATGATTATCTGACCAAGCCATTCGCTCTTGAGGAGGTCGAGGCGCGCGTTCAAAGTGTATTGCGCCGTATGGCGCGTGAGTCGGGTCGCGAGTTTGGCGCAGACTCAAAATTGACAAGCATCGGCCCTTTCATCGTTGATTTGGAAACGCGAGCGGTTAGCACCCATGATGGATCGCCTCCCGATCTATCGAAAACTGAGATGGACATACTAGTCGCCTTCGCGACGCATCCCAATGAAGTCTTGAGCCGCGATCAACTCTTAAATTTAGCGGGGGGAGGCCGTGATGATGCCTTTGATCGCAGCATCGACGTTCGCATCGCACGGATTCGGCGAAAGGTCGAAGCAGACCCGGCCAAGCCACAGGTCATCAAGACGATCAGAGGCGCCGGCTACAAGTACGTCTCGGTGGCCGTCAGCTGAGCAATTTATTGGCGTCGCGCCTCGCGTTTTCGCCGTTTGACCCTTCTCGATCTGACACAACTGATACAAAAAGCTGCGGTGGTGAAAATCTGCTGAAATCTCTGCTTCCTAAGGTCTAGCCGTTCAATCGGAATAGGGCGTGCAATCAAGCAACGCTTGGAGCGAAGAGAAGGTTAGATCGATGTTTGGGCAATTTTATTCGCTGGTTATATCAGTCAGCATTTTGAGCGGTTCGCTCTATTTGTTTTTATTCGTCTAAGACTCTCTAAAGCCACGGACAGAGACGAGCGCCATGACTCATCCCTGCTTGTCGCAAAACATCGCGGTGAGATTTATTTTGAGAGCGGCGTCTGTCTAGTGGTGAACCCTTAAAACTTGTCTATCCCCGCCCCTTTCATAGCGCTATTGACGGCTCTTACCTGCCATGAATGCCACGCGGCGCTAAGGGTGAACGCTTTGGCCAGCCCAGACGGAGCTCCAGAGATACCGCTGCTCTCAACGGAGCAAATGATTGAAGTCGATCGGGCGGTGGTCTCGGACTATCGCATTTGGATCATTCAAATGATGGAAGTTGCCGGCGATGCGTTGGCAAGACTCGCGCGCGATCGGTTTTTGGACGGCGATCCGCGTGGTAAATCCGTCGTGGCGCTTGCCGGAACAGGCGGCAATGGCGGCGATGCTCTGGTCTCGGCGCGCAGACTCCACAATTGGGGAGCCCAAGTCACGGTGGGTCTATCTAAGCCGGCCGAGGACATGTCGCCGGTTGCCTGGCATCAACTAGACATCTTGAAACGGCTTGGCATTCAGGGCAGCGATGCGCCCTTGTCCCCCGATGCACTGCCTTCCGACGCCGCGCTCATCATCGACGGGCTGATCGGATATTCGCTAAAGGGCGCGCCGCGGGGGAGAGTGGGCGAATTGGTCCGCTGGGCCAATCGCAATAGCGCGCCAAGGTTGGCCTTTGATGTGCCAACGGGACTTGAGGCTACCAGCGGCCGTATTTTCAATCCAACCTTCAAGGCTGATGCGACGATGACGTTGGCGCTGCCTAAAACGGGATTGGTTGCGGACGGCGCGGTGTCGGTCGTCGGCGAGCTGTATCTTGCCGATATCGGCATTCCGCCCGAGCTTTATCGCCGCCCCAACCTAAATGTCGATGTGGGGCAGATCTTCGCTGAGGACGAGATTATTCAGCTGCGCTAGGCGACTGTTCCCATCTTATACCCATTTTTTTTCCACAGCCTTGCTGTGGTTTGGGCTTTGTTCTTGCTATCGACCATATTAGTAGGGTTGTGCGATAGACACGCCTCTCGGCGGCTTGTATGACAGTTTCGTTAGACGGTCAGTCAAAATCCGCCGATTAGAACAGTAATGAGCACAATTGAAACGGCCATCCGGCTCAGTATACCAAGCGAAAAAGCCCCCTTGCTCATGGAGAATCTGCTCGATGTCGAAAACGTCGGGCGCTCTTCCAACATCTACTTCGATACGGACCAGCTTGATTTGAGAGCGCTTGACGTCGAGTTGAGTGTCCGCAAAAACGGTTCGAAAGTTCTCCAAACAATAAAGACACGGCTGCCTATGGCGGGCCCGTTTACTAAAAGTATCTTCCGTCATGTTTTGGAGACCGATGAACCAAGCCGGAAATACTTGACCGGAATTTCCTCGTCAAAGCGTTTGAGCGAAATTGACAAAGCTGCATTGCGTTCAACCTTCAGCACGAGTTTCGATCAGACAATTGGACACTATCGCCGCGCCGAGGGAAACGCAGACATCCTGGTATCGGTCACGGTGGGATCCATCGAGCAAGGTGCGCAAAAGCACTATTTAGACCAGGTTGAATTATCTTTAAAACGTGGACCACTGATTGATCTTTATGATGCAGCGCTCACGTTCACCGAAGAATTCGATGGGCGCCTGTCGATTGACGGCCCGTCGAGTTCCGCCGACATGGCGTTCGGTCGGCATACTCCACTTTATTGGAAATCACCTAAACCTAAACTTGATCCTGCTTCGTCTTTGCGTGAGGCGGTGCAACAGGCCATGCGCCACGCCTACACGCAAATCCTGAAGAACTACATTCCAATGATATCTCAAGGCGATATCGAAGCCGTGCATCAAATGCGCATCGGTATACGGAGATTGCGTTCACTAATTTTTGCATTCAAGCCGGTGGTCAATCTTAAAGACGCGGAGCGGCAACTGGATTACGCCATAAAGCTATTTGGAAAGTTGGGGGAGCTGCGCGAGCTCGATGTTTTTGTCACCGACGTTTTGCCGCAGGCTTTGTCTTCACTTGACGAGCCAATAAAGCGCCGACTCGTCGCTACGATTCAAGCAAGGCGGGGCGCTTTATATGCGCACCTAAAAGTACAACTGCTATCTCCAGGCTTTAGCGAATTTGCTTTGTCGTTAGGGCGATGGATTGAAGCAGGCGATTGGCAGGAGCTGGACTCAAGCTTAGATCGTCTTTGGTATCTCCGTCCGCTAAGAGTTCTTGCGCAAGCACGAATGACCCGATTGCACCGAAGAATGATGAAGCTCGGCAAATCGAAGCGAAAGGGCAATTTTCAGGATTGGCATGAGTTGCGCATTGTTACAAAAAGGATGCGTTACACGGCGGAGTTATTCACCGTGCTGTTCCCGGGTAAACGTGCCAACACTTACAATCGGAAGCTTGCAAGTTGGCAAGAGCGGCTGGGGGAACTCAACGATATTGCAGCTTCAAAAGAGCTTCTCCAAAAATTGGAGCAGAGCGCGCCAAAACGCGACGAGCAATTATTGAGAGATGCGCGGCTGTATTTCAGCGGCTGGAGCCAGGAATCGGCAAAGAAAATGGAAAAGAGTTTGGTTGCGCGTTGGAATAAATTCAGCCGTACGCAACCCTATTGGCTTGAAACTTGGGCGGGCGGCAAAAAATGACGCGGGTGGTCGGGATCGTAAATTTCAAAGGCGGATGCGGCAAATCCACAATTGCGACGCACTTGGCCGTTGCTTTTGCCCGAGCGGGACTCGCCAGTGGTCTGGCCGATCTCGATCGTCAGAAAAGTGCAATAAGTTGGGACAAGCTCAGGCCAAAAGGCGTGGCCAAAATTGAGGTTCTCGATTGGACCAAGGACATAGCGGACCGCTACATCGGATTGCAACGCCTCGTACTGGACACCCCAGCGGCGATGCGGCCGCGCGAGGTGGCACACATTATTTCACTGTGTGATGCTCTGGTCATACCTATACTGCCGTCGGTGTTCGACGAATTGTCAACTAGGCGTTTTTTGCAAAAGATTCAAAAAATTAAGCAATTGCGAAAGGGGCGTATTGCCGTTCATCTCATCGGTAATCGCTATCGTGCCAATTCACGCGCAGCCGAACGCCTTCATGGCTTTTTGGAGTCCATCGGTCAAACGATGACGGCGACGATACCTGATCGTGCGATTTACAATGATCTGGCCGCTCATGGCTTGACGCTGTTTGATGCGAAGACCAAGTCCGCGCGCCAACTGCAGGAAGATTGGATTCGCTTGCTCGAGCAAATCGAAATTGACTTTGCGGAGCGCGACGCCCGCCTATTGGCGAGCTAAGCCCCGTTATTTGGTTGGCAGGTAGGGTGCCGGAAGCCGGACATGCAAAAGGCCTCCTCAGGGGGAAATTGAGGAAGCCCTTCGTTCTCCTACAAGAGGAGAAATCCGAAAGCGCCGCGTTTTAAAGAAGACTTGCGCCTTCTTACGAGCGCGGCAACTTTTGATTGCGATGCCGTTTTTTAGAGGGCACCTGCGATGGTGTCGAACGTACCTTTCAAGTTGGTGCCTGCCAATTGAATGGCGCCGATGATGATAACGGCGATGCTCGCGGCAATGAGGCCATACTCAATGGCGGTTGCACCGGACTCGTCTTTTACGAAACGTGACAAAAGCTTGCTCATGATAAAATCTCCTTATTGATTGCGGTAAGAGCTATGCACGCTCCCCAAAGAGCAAACGCTATGCCACTCGGCGCGCGGACCCCAAATTAATTGATCGTTAACCAAGAAAGTGACGGCCTGCGGCGTATTCCGGGCTTACCTACGATGCATGCTCGCCGCTGTAGTTTTAGCGAATCCGTTTGTTCCAGCACGTGAAAGTTGAAGATATAAACGCGCTACTTGCGCCGTCTGGTTCAAGACGAGCCAACGCCGTGTTTCAAACCGAGATATGCTTAACGCCAGTTCCGACTAAAGAAGCGAATCACCGGGCGTCCCGATTAACGACAATTATTGCAGCGCCTTTAAGTCAGAATCCCAAGCATCTTGATCGAATTCACTAATCAAGTCGCCAAGGTGTGCGATCTTGGCGACGGTCAATGTCGCGTGCTCGAGAACAACATCGCTATTGCCGTTGGAAGCGGCAATCATCGCTGATACTTCATCGCCCGTGCTGAGGGCAAGCACGACCGACCCATGTCCAGTGCGCCGTCCACCGCCGACGATTCGCGCCGTCGTCATGGCACGCCCGGGTCTAGGCTCGCCGGCTTGCCTCAGTACAATTTGCGCATTTGCCTCATCTTGTGAGGCTTTGCTTACAAGGACATCCAATGCAACAACGTAAAGTCCGGGGCACAGGGGCTTGAATACCGATTCCACCCATTCGCCTAGAGAGGCATTGTGATAACGCGAACGAAATGACCGGCCGTCGATGGAACCGAGTTGCTGACTAACATTAAAGTTAATGCGCTTTCCGTCATAGACCGCATCCTTTGCTGCGACAGTAAATCCGATCGGCCGTCCATCGCACATGGCATTGAGTTTTTCCGCACTGACTTTGCCGTCCTCAATCAGGCCAAAGAACTTGTCGAAATCTTGCTGGGTAAACGTCTCATAGTCGAACTCTTTAGCGGCACTTGCGCTGGCCCAAGCCAGTGCAACAATGGCGAGCGCGAGCCCCATCGCTCCGGCCGTCAAGTGTCTCAGCTTCATCATTTGAGCGTCGCTTCCACTGAGGCCGTGCTCTCCAGTGCTGCCAAATCTGCGTCCCAGGCGTCGGAGTCGAATTCTTCGATCAAGTCATCAATATGAGCGATCTTTGTGGCGCTGAACGAAGCGTTTTTTAGGACGCGCTTTTGATCGGCTTCATTACTTTGAGAATAGGTCGAGACTTCATCTCCAGTCCTGAGCGCCAACACTAATGTGGCGTGACCGATTTTTATGGAATCTCCCGCCATGTATGCCGTCGCCATTCGGCTTCCTGGCCGCGTCTCACCGGCCCGTCGCAGGAAGATGTCTACGCTCACCTCGCCCGCGCGCGGCGCTTCGCTTGGAGCCATGGTGACATTGAGGGAAATTAGGTAAAGCCCTGCGCAAATTGGCTTAAACGTCGAGCCCGTCCACTCTCCGAAAGCCGCGTTGTGAAATTTGGAGCGGAGCGGCCTTCCGTCAACGGAGGAGTCCAACTTGGTTTCATTGTAGTCGACGCGTTCAAGGGCGCCTTCATGGGTCAAATTTTTGGCCGCAAACGTAAAGCCGGCTTCCTTAGTCGCGCATCGCGCTTCCAACTTCTCTTTGGTGATCTTACCGTCTTCGATTAGACCAAAAAATTGCTGAAAATCCTCTTCTTCGAAGTCGCCCAAATCTTGGGATAAAGCTGTTTGGAGCGCCAATGAAGCGCAGAAAGTTGACGTGCAAATAACGCCTGTGAGCCAGTTTGACATGTGTGTCCTCTCAGAACGTTCACCACACAAGACTAATGCAGCTCCAGTGGCGCGTCCACCACGGTCAGGATTGTCTTCGGTGAGATCGCGGGAAAATAGGTTCCAACGGTGGTTGTTGTGGCCGCCGTCTGGTGAGCCGGACGGAGTTCCCTGTGCACCATTGCCCCGCAGCATTCACCATGCCAAGAATTGAAACTTGAGGTCTTCAGAGCCACATCATTGAAGATGAGTACGGACGACTCAATCGCATCAATCTCTCGCCGCGTCTGCGTCATTTTCAATCCGTCAGCAGGCGGTGGAAAGCGGAGCAAGCTCGATACGGCGATCGCAGCTTTGCGCGCACAAGACTGTCCAGTTACGGTTCAACGGACCGAGCGGGCCGGTCATGCTGCTGAATTGGCAAAAGCTGCTTCTCCCGAAGATTTTGACATTGTTGTCGCAGCGGGCGGCGACGGCACGATAAGCGAAGTTGCCGATGGCTTACGCAATTCCGATTTACCTCTGGGCATCATTCCACTAGGCACCGCCAATGTCCTTGCCAATGAACTTGGTCTTGCTAGGGATGCAAAGCTTGTGGTGGATATGATCGCCAAAGGACGGTTCGAGCCGATTTGTACTGGGCTGCTCAATGGTAAGCGGTTTGTCATGATGGCTGGTGCGGGGTTCGACGCTCATGTTGTGACCCGGGTTTCGTCGCGGCTCAAGAAACTGTCTGGCCCCTTTGCTTTTTATTGGGCAACCTGTGTCCAAGCGTTTCGCTACCGGCCATCCGGGTGCGATGTTGAGATTGATGGCACGCACTATCAAGCCAATTCCATATTCATTTGCAACGGCAAGTATTTCGGCGGACCGTTTACCGCGGCGCAGGATGGCGATCTCAGGGATCGGCAGCTTTTTGCCATCCTGTTTCAAGGGAAGGGATGGTTCAATGTATTGAAATATTCGTCAGCCCTGTTGCTTGGACAATATGCAAAACTTCACGATGTCCAAGTGGTTCCGGCCCGGAGCATTCGTATTCGAGGACATGAACCGTAGCCGTGTCAGGTTGACGGCGAAGTTATGGGGCACCTTCCGGCTGACATATCAATCGACCCGCAGACATTAACGATCGCCTGGCCGAAATCTTCCTAGCAAAGGTCTGAAAAGTTTGTTTGCGAAACCAATGTGATAGTTGATTTAGATCGGCTGAGTTGATGACGCCTATTGGCCAGTGCCGGCCAACGCTGACGAAACCGATTGATCGTTGCTCGGGCCTGAAACGCGATCCGAAATACCGGCTTGGTCGGCTGAGCTTGTAACTTCCATCATTTCGTCGAGTGAGATCGTTAGAAAGACAAGATCGCCATTTCGTGTCAAGAAAACATCAACTGGTTTTAATGGACGATCGGACGCCGCTGCCACCAGGCGCGCCAGGTCACTCACTTTATCGATAGGTTCGCGATTAATCTTTATCAAGCGGTCACCGTCTTGAAGGCGCGGATTTGCGACTTGGCGCTGGTTCGATAGCGTCAAGGTGACGCCTGCGCCAGCGAATTTTGCTGCGGGCGAAAACGGCGAGACCGTGCGAGCCGGTTTGAAACATTTTGCTTTTTCTATGTGCTGCAGGCTTTGACAAGTTGGAGCTTTTGGCGATCCTGGGCTGACGGCGTTTAACGGAAGCGATCCCACAAAGCCGGAAGTCAAAGCCCAAACTGAAATCAAAAGCATAAGTCTCATGATTAAATTCTCTTGATTAGATCTAAGCGTCAGGTGTTAACGTGCAAGATGTGGTCCAGCGTCGTAGGGCAAAGCTCTACTCACGTACCCTGAGACATGCTTGAATTCGAGAATTAACCTTCCATAGGACTACTCATGAGCAAGAAAGCCAAAAAGAAGCTCTCAAAAGATTTTTACCAAGATGAATTAGAGCGCTTACAGACCGAGCTGGTAAAATTGCAGTATCACATTCGAACTCACGGGCTCAAAGTTGCAATTATCTTTGAAGGCCGTGATGCAGCGGGCAAGGGTGGCCTCATAAAACGTATTGTGCAGAGGTTAAACCCGCGGGTTGTACGGATTGTCGCTTTGCCGAAACCGACCGATCAACAAAAATCTCAGTGGTATTTTCAGCGCTACATTGAACAATTGCCCTCGGCTGGCGAGCTCGTTCTATTTGACCGGTCTTGGTACAACCGGGCCGGCGTCGAACGGGTCATGGGCTTTTGTACCGAAGATGAATACAAGGAGTTTCTTCGTGCTGTGCCAGAGTTCGAACGCATGCTGCAAAACTCGGGCATCGTCCTCGTGAAATACTGGCTCCAAGTCAGCGACGAGGTCCAGGAAAAGCGCTTTCGGGAACGGCTGAGTAATCCTCTAAAACGCTGGAAGCTCTCGCCCATGGATGTTGAGGCACGGAAACGTTGGTACGACTATGCGCGGGCCCGCGATGACATGTTTAAGCATTCCGATGTCCGCCATTCGCCTTGGTACTATGTCAATGCCGATGACAAAGATCGAGCGCGACTGAATTGCATTAGCCATTTATTGTCGCTGATTCCATACGAAGACAAATTGCCCAAGCGCATCAAATTGCCGCAACTCCAAGAGCCAGGCTCGTATCAGCCGCCAAAAAAGTTGACGGCCAAAGCCGTACCCAATTATTACAAATAACACTTCCTCGTGATCATACCTATGTTCCCCTTGGCAACGTGGAGCCGAGGCGCTATAGCCGCGCGTCGTTACATCTTTAAGGAGAAGAACAAATGAATAACTTGACCAAATACGCGTTGGGAGCGACGAGCGCCCTTTTGTTGACGTCGACTGTTGCACCGGCCGATCCCCTCGCGGCAGCCTACGGCAACACTTTGCTGGTCTCTTACGAGGACGGGCTAGAAGTTTCGATTTTCGTCGAACAAGACAACACCTATACCGGCAAATTGGCGGACGGCACTGAAATCGGTGGCACGTGGGCAGCCGAAGGTGAAGAAGTTTGCTTCACGCGCACGGCGCCTGATGCGGCAGATACTGCTTGCAACGAGTTTGCAGAGAACCTTGCCGTTGGCGATTCGTGGGAAGGCACAGGCCTCAACGATCAAGCCGCGACTTTTTCAGTCGTTGAAGGTCGTGAAGTTGCTGCTGCAGCTGAAGCCGCTGCCTCAGCAGCTGAAACTGTTGACGAAGCTGCCTCCGAGTAGTTTGGGGTTTATTCCAAGCTTCAGCGTGAAACTCTTCCAAGTCGTCTAAGGCGCCTTGTTGGTAGAGTTTCTCGATAGATACTAAGGAAGCCTGAGGCAATTTGGCGTAATGAAAAAACGCCATCCCTCAGGCTTCTTTTTATTTACGCTAGAAGCCCGAAGATTATCGCTAATCGGCTGGTTGAGGCGTAGCTGCAATTAAAAGTACGAGCAAGGCGCTGTAGACCCAGCATCGGTATTCTCGAGCTGACACTATGATCGGTCGTCAATTTCCGACGATGATATAGGCTCGCACGGCTTCGGCATTCAAGGGCGCCCAGTCTTCAAACGCCTGCCAGTGGCCATATTTTGGTCTGAGAGCATCTACGGCCATTGAAATGACGGTCGCGATATGGGCCTCTCCTTGGGAAATAACATCTTCGACAGTTTCTGACGGCGGCTCGGTGATTTCAGCCTCGGCTCTAATTAGAGCGGCTTCCATATCAAGGAAGTAATTCAAATAATTTTCGATCCAGACTGCCGGTCCAGGACCGGTATGGCCACCGACCACCCAATCCATATCAAGTGTGGAAGCGGCTTTTAGAGACGCGATGTAACCCTGCACATTTGTATCGGGTAACGTTCTGTACGGCACGATGCCAACTTCGAGAGTGTCCACAAAGACAAGCATTTTGCCTATGCCGGTCTCAAACGACAGGGCGATATTCGAGTCCCCATGATTGGGTCCGAAATAGTGAATACCAATTGTGCCACCATCAATTTCGACCGTATCGCCGTTATCGACCAAATCATCAGGAAGCGGAATGTCGGAATCGCTGCGTCGCTTCAATGTTTTGAGCGTTCCCGGATGGGCATAGATCTCAGCATTGGCAGACAAGACGTCCGCGCCGTCAATATGATCACGATGATCATGGCTATAAACGATCTTGGTAATAGGTTTGTCTGTCACCGCCGCAACGGCTTCGCGGTAAAGCGCGGCCGCATCACGATTGATCGGATCGACTGCAATAACGGCGTCATCTCCGACTAAGAATGGACTGATGTAAAAGTCGGAGTGCAAACGAAAGAGATGAACACCGTTGCCAAGATCTTCGACAGATACGAGGTCGTCGGCGCTGCGATACACTTCATTGGGTTCGTAGTCTTGAGCACTTGCGGTGGGTGAACTGATGGTCGCTAGAAATAACGTAACAATTAGGATTCTACCGCTCATTTCGCCGCCCTCCCAACGCTGGCACTGGGTGGATTTGTTTCAGTCACAAAACAGTATTCATAGCCATGCCACCAAGGACAACTAAAATGGTTGACCATGAAAGCCACGGACATACACGCTAACAGCGTGAAAAGAGCAGCGAACGGGGCGTTTAGTACCTTCGCGAGCGTGAAATATAGAAACGTGTCAGTAAACTTGGCGCTGAGGTTGACGTTGAATACCTACTGAGCCTCTTTCAGAGCTTCAGCGCGAAATTCTTCAAAGTCGTCATAAACGTCTTGTTGGAAGAGTTTCTCGATATAAACCAACGGAGCCTGGGGCGATTCGGCATAATGAATAAAACGCCACCCCTCAGGTTTCTTTCTAAACACGCCGGAAACCCGAACGTCTTCGCCAATCGGCTTGCCAAATCGCATTTTCATTTCGAAGTGCAAGTCCCATACGGCGATGGCCAAGTCCGGCGCGATCGATTTGGCGCGAATATTTGTGGGCAACAGCCGCATCACTTCGATTACCGGATTGGGTGTCTCAGGCGCCAAGTAGCCGCGCAGCGGATTCCAACCAATGAACCAATCCGCCTGCTCTTCGGCCAAATAAAAGGGTACCTCTTCGTCCGGGTCCCACATCTCTAAGACAGTCGAATAGTCTTGACTGTTCCAGCGGTCGGCCAGCTGCATGATGGTCTCTTCGAGTTCCGCGTTAAGTTCTGAATTCAAAAGGGACGGATCGAATTCGGGGGCCGTATCGTGGCCTCCGGCTTGAACGAGACCGGCGCTGATCAACGTGGCAACCGCCATCGCGACAAATAAATTCCTAATTAGTGATTTCGACATGTCTACTTCCCTTGTTTGCCCCTGAGGCGGTGAAAACCGCTGTAATTCATGTGCCTGCATGTTAGGGGGTTTGGCGTGTAAGCGCTAGGAGCTGAAACTCTGAGACTCGGGCGAGATCTGCGAACAGCTGGGCCCAGCGATCCGCCGCTATTAACCCCCTCTTTACGCGGAAAATAAGCAGAAATGGAGAATTGGTGTGGTCGCGGTCCACTCCAAATTAACCAACCTGCGGTTCAATGGGCGGTACGTAAAAGCGAGGACTGGCACCGTGCGACTCCCGGAACCTTTATCATTCTTTTGCCTGCTGATTGGCACCTTCTGTTTTACCGCGTTTGCGCTTATTCGGTCGACCTGACGCCGCAGTTGCAAGAACCTATTTGGGAAAACCGGGCCGTCGATGTATTTCCCGATCACGATCAAGTTGCCAAAGGATGGCAATCGGTTCAGCACATGATTGAGGCAGGAGCAAAGCTGTTCGAAACGCGCTTCAATGTTCTAGATGGCGCAGGGCGGCCGTCCGCGACGGGAGACAGCAAGCCCTCAAAGAGACGCAAGCCCAGTGCAGAGCGTTTCAACAGAATTGCAGGACCAGATGCCAATTCCTGCGCCGGTTGCCACAATCAACCCGCCCCGGGAGGTTCCGGGGAGTTATCCGCAAACGCCTTTGTCGGTGCCCATCTGATCGATCCGCCAATGCCGTTGGCATCGCGGGACGTCACCAACGAACGCAACACGACTAGCATCTTCGGATCCGGGGCCATTGAGCTCTTGGCGCGCGAAATAACTGAAGATCTATGGAGCTTACGCGACCACGCCTTGGAAGCTGCAAAACTCTCGGGCGAAGACGTCAAGATCGATCTTGAAGCCAAGGGCATTTCGTTTGGTCGGCTTGTCGCTCACCCGGACGAAACGCTCGACACGTCCGGGCTCGAGGGAATTGATGCGGATCTTGTTGTGAAGCCCTTTGGCGCGAAGGGCAGTACTGTCTCGCTCAGGCAATTCACCAACAATGCACTCAATCAACATCACGGAATTCAAAGCGACGAACGCTTCGGCGGAGATCAAACCGCCGACGCCGATTTCGATGGCGACGGAATCGTTTCCGAGTTTACGAAAGGTCAAGTCAGCGCGCTTGTAATATTCCAAGCGTCATTGCCGGCACCGGCGATCATGAAGCCCAAGGACAACAAACATCTGGCATTACTGAAAGCAGGTGAACTTGCCTTTGAGGATGTTGGTTGTGCGGCTTGCCATAAGCCGGTGTTAACGTTGCGCAACGCCCTTTTTACCGAACCGGGGCCCTATAATCCGCCAGGCAATGCAACGCTTGATTCCTTCTCCGGGTCCGTTTCGACATTACTGCCGATTAAAGATGGCTCCGGCATCTACGCCGACGATGACGGCAACGTCTTTATCGCGGCCTTCACAGATTTGAAGCGCCATGTCATTTGCGACAAGGACGACATGTTTTTCTGCAATGAAATGCTAGAACAGGACGCCGTTGCCACGGACGAATTTGTCACCGCCCGCTTGTGGAATGCTGGATCGTCCGCCCCATACGGTCACCGTGGCGATCTCACGACCGTTTCGGAAGCCATTCGGCATCACTCGGGTGAGGCAAAAAAGTCTAAGCGCCTGTTTCTTGAGCTTGAGGACGAAATGAAGCGCGCCGTTGTCGCCTACCTGCAGTCAATGGTTGTGGAATAGATGCGATCGATCTGCCGGTCGTCGATCGCAAGTGAGTCGGCGCTGCATGCGTCGCCTTGCAATCTCTGAGGGAATTCCGTTCTTCAAAAACGCAAATTCTTGGCAATAAGCCTTGTCAACCGGCAGGAATGGCTGGTTGCACCGCTAATTCGCACTGGAGATCAAAACTAGAACGAACTATCATGCATTCTTCTATGCCGCAAAGGCTGAAATGCATTAGGGTAGGGGTTGCGTCAATCAACAGACTGACACGGTTCAACCGGGACGGGAGAAACTTGGTGAGCTGTGGGGTAACGGGGAATGTTTAGACGGCGAAAAGAAGACAAATTCGGTAGCGAAACGCCCGAGGCCACGAAGCAAACCGGCAAACCGAACGGTGAGGATACGGCATCGCGCCAGAACCTTTTTGCTCGTGAGTCGCAAACTCGATCTTCACTGCAAACCCGAGACGGCAAACCCGGCGGCCGGGGGTCGATTTCGAAGATTGGCGCCTACCTTAAGATCGAGGGCTTGCTGCATTCCGATGGCGAAATTCAGATTGACGGACAAATCGACGGAAATATTCGCAGCGAAATGCTGATTATTGGCGAACATGGCCAGATCAACGGCGAAGTAATCACAAACGAAGTTACCGTGTTCGGCCGAGTGACCGGAAATATTCGCTCACGGAAGGTTCAGTTGATGAAGTCCGCGCATGTCGTCGGCGATATTTTTCACAACATATTGGCCATCGAAACCGGCGCCTTCTTTGAAGGCAAAAGCCAGCATGTGGACGACCCGCTGTCTGCTGATAAACCTCGAAGAAAAGCGGCCGTGCCAAAGCCGGCGACAACGAATGATGTACCTGGCGGTAGCCGGCGAGTTCGCTGATCAATTTGCATTCTCAAACGAACTCTCGAAGTCTGCGGGAGCGAGTGCCTGTATCTTAGCCTCCAAATGGAGACTAAGACGATGCCGGCGTCTTTTGTTCGAGCGTCACAGCTTTTTTCTCGCCGCCTTTATGGATCGACCAAGCAATATCTTCAGCTGAGGCCTCAACAGAAATGGCGTCAACGCCGCACTCGCCAATAAGAGCGTATTCTCCCTTGCCGATTTCGCCATCGCGATTGTAGTCGACTGCTAGATACATTGCGTTCCAGGGTGCATCTTGCGCGTCGATCTGCTTGTCGTTGTTGAGATCAAAAACAGCCAAATCAATTGACGAGCTGCCGATCTTTGTCATTTTTTCGCGGACGCCGGTCACAGTGAGGCCTGGCCGGACTTCAACGATACCGTCCAGGCTTTGACCGTCACTGGCGCTCACATCTACGCCGTTCGCGCGCAGTGCAGTAGCATCTACGACGAGAATTCCGTCACTGACTTTAAAGGCATCCATCTTGGGTGCTTCGCTGCACGCCAGCAGCAAGAAGATCGGAAGTGCGAATGCTATTCTATTCATCGGTTCAATCCTCAATTGATACGCATTCTCGAGAATTCCATCTGCCATTGTCTGTACCAGTATGATCTGATTTGGTATGCGACGCGAGACCGCACTATTCGCTATCTGAATGGGAGCACTTCATGATGCAGTGGCAGGTGGTAACTCCAGCCGAAGCCCAGCAAAACCCGCTTTATGGGTTTGGTGGCTGGCTTTATGCGTTCTATGGCTATGCCCTCGTCAACGCCTCTCTACCCTTAAGCAGTTTGCTTGGAGACGGCTCAGGGCTTGCCATGATGTATGGCCCTGAGAATGTCGGCATGATGCGTGCGGTCAATGCCGTGAGTTTGCTTTTACTGCTGCCTTTTCTTGTGCTTGCGCCCCTCAAGCATCCATTGATGCCGGTGGTAACCATCGCCTGCTTTTGGATCAGCTTGGTCATCCTGATTGGCGCGATGCTGATCGGAAATGTTGAGCCTCGAAGAACTCTGATCGTATTCTTAATCAACGCGGTGACGGCTGCGGGCTATACATGGTACCTGCTTCGGTCAAAGCGGGTTAACGTCACATATCGTCATCGGGTATCGGCAGAGAATTGACGAAGATGAAAAAGATACATTGGCTGCCTCGTCAGCCCGATCTCGTAAAGACAGGAGTGGTGAGACGAGCAGGAACGGAGCTGCAGCCATGAGCAGTCGCATGGAAGATTTTGGCTTCTTCCTTACCAAAACATTTGCCACGACCAAGAAAGTGAAGCGCGAATGGCCCTATGTGCCGGGTAAATACTTTGTGCATGACCCAATGGCGCCCGTTGCGGTCACGACACTTGGCAGTGTTGCGCTTGCCCGAGAGGTTAGCGACGCAAAGCCGGACGGACTTGCAATCGTTGGTAAAGTCGAAACGGAAAACATAGGCATCGAAAAAATCATTCAAAATATTTTGTCCAACCCGGCCATTAAATTTTTGGTTTGTGCCGGGGCCGAGCCGCCAAAGCATTTAACCGGTGCGACCATGGTGTCGCTGTTTCAAAACGGGGTCGACGAAAAAAAACGCATTGTCGGCTCTCCGGGGATGCGGCCAATTTTGCCGAATACGCCCGAAGCGGAAATCAACGCCTTTCGCGAGACGATCACGCCGGTTGATATGATTGGCTGTGTGGACGTCCGCGAAATTTGCACGAAAGTGACCGAATTGGCGCTGACCGCACCGTCTGGCGATGCCAAGCCGCTCTCATTTGAACAAGTGACTGACTCCCATCTTGTTCGCGAGCAGGAGATTGAGACAATCAAGGCGGTCGGACATGATCCGCAGCGCATCAAAATGGACAAAGGCGGTTACTTTGTCATCAACATAAGCGGCGGCAAGTTGCTCGTCGAACACTATGATTACAAGGATCGGTTGCTCCGTGTCATTGAGGGTGACGACGCGCGCAGCATTTACTTTACGCTTATTGACAATGGCTGGTTGACCAAGCTTGACCATGCAGCCTATCTCGGCAAAGAGCTTATGAGGGCCGAGCTCTGCCGGGAGCACAAGTTGGATTTTGTCCAAGACGGCGCTTAGCCAAGCGCCGACCGAACCGCGTCCCGCATCGGGAAAATGGACCTGCGCAATTTTGCCGCTGCGGAGCCGCTATCGGTATTCTATTATCTAATGGTATCATGCATTTAACTCGTCTTGAGAAGATGGCTTTGCTCGCATGAATAGTCTCCTTGCCACGATCATTAGCCGATCACGCACTGTGCTGAGTACGCTGGTATTTTTGCTCATTGTCGGCACTATTACTTACGTTGAGATGCCCAAGGAAGCCGAGCCCGAGCTCAACATTCCGATCATTGTGGTGGGTATAACACTTGAGGGTATTTCGCCCGTCGATGCGGAGCGTCTCCTGGTAAGGCCGCTCGAGGAGCAACTGACCAATTTGGAGGGCGTGAAAGAGCTGCGCGCGACGGCGTTTCAGGGAGGAGTTTCGGTCAATATTGAGTTCGATACCGGCACCGATATCGATGTGTCGCTCCAGGACGTGCGCAACAAAGTCGATCTCGCACGTCCCGAAATGCCCGGTGACATCCAAGAGCCGGTGATCAACGAAATCAGACCATCAATGTTCCCCATGTCGATCGTTGCCATTTCCGGGGCTCTGCCGGAGCGGACCTTGTTCAATCATGCGCGCAAACTCAAGGACGAACTAATGAACCTGCCCGGGGTCTTTAAGGTCGAATTGACCGGCGCTCGGGAGGAAATGGTAGAGATTGTCGTCGATCCCGCGCGCATGCAGAGCTACCGGCTCAATAATGATGACTTGACCAATATCTTCTCGCGGGCCAACCGCTTGGTCGCGGCGGGCCGCATCGACACCGGTCAGGGGAGCTTCGCAGTTTCCGTACCGGGGTTATTTGAGAGCGTCGACGACATTCTCATGATGCCGGTCAAGGTGAGCGGCAATGCGATCATCCGTCTACGGGATATCGCTGAAATCAAACGCACTTTCAAAGACGCCGAATCCATCGTTCGGGTCAACGAACAGCCCGCTATCGCTGTCGAAATCGTCAAACGTTACGGCTTCAACATGATTGAAACGACCGAAACGGTTCGGCGCGTTGTAACCAGCACGTCCGAAGGTTGGCCGAGCGCCGTCAAAATCGACATGATTTGGGACGGCACCATAAACGTCAAAAACCAGTTTTACACTATGCAGAATAGTGTGATTTTGGCCATCTTTCTGGTCATGGCTATTGTCATCGGCGCGCTGGGTGTGCGCTCGGGCTTCCTCGTCGGCGTCGCAATTCCCGGGTCGTTTCTCACTGGCCTGATGTTTCTCTATCTGTTCAATATAACCATCAGCATGCCGGTCATGTTCGGCCTGCTGATTGCCGTCGGCATGTTGGTCGATGGCGCCATCGTGGTGGTGGAATATGCCGACCGGAAAATGGCGGAGGGTTTTCATCGCCGCGATGCCTATGTCTTGGCGACACAACGCATGGCTTGGCCGACCATTACGTCGATAGCCACGACCGTGGCCGCCTTTGTGCCGCTGCTGTTGTGGCCCGGCATGCCCGGGCAAATGTTAGGCTATTTGCCCAAAACTCTGATTGCTGTGCTCACTTGCTCCCTCTTTATGGCGCTCATCTTTGTTCCCACATTGGGCACGTTAGTCGGGCGGGTGAGCGCCGGTGCGCATAAGTCAATCAAGGCTGTCAGCGGCGCTGAACGGCTTCAGTTAGAAAGTGTAACGGGCTTAATGAGGCTTTATGTTCAGGTCTTGCAGCGGGCATTGCGCCATCCGGCAAAAGTCGTCTCGGGCACGGTAATGCTCTTGATTGTGACTATTTTCGTTTACGCAAACGTCGGCAAGGGCGTGGCATTCTTTTCAATTCAGGATCCGCCACGAGCAAAGATTCTCGTTCACGCCCTTGGCAATTTGGGCATGGAAGAAAAGGCAGTCTTTATTAGAGAACTCGAACAGCGGCTGACAGGCATTGACGACGTCGACAGTATATACAGCCGCGCCGGCATCAGCGGTCCGGGAGTCGCAGATGACGTCATTGGAGAAATCACGCTCAACTTCAAAGAATGGGAAGATCGTCGGCCGGGGAAAGAAGTCGTTAGGGAGGTATTCGAGCGTACGCGCGGGATTGCGGGTGTGCGTGCCGAAGTCGAAGAAAACGTTTCGATGATGGTTCAGGGCAAGGCCGTACAAGTTGAATTGAGTTCTATGTCTCAACAGGCATTGGCGGATGCCGTCTCACACATTCGTCGCGGCATGGACGAATTAGGCGGCTTTACCAATACCGAAGATTCCCGCCCACTTCCGGGTATCGAGTGGCGTCTCGACATCGACCGCCCGCAGGCAGCACGGTTCGGTGCAGATTTGACGTCCGTCGGAAATGCGGTACGAATGATTACCAATGGCGTCAAGTTGGGGTCTTACCGTCCAGACGATAGCGAAGACGAAATCGATATATTTGTTCGGTTTCCAACTGAGTATCGCTCTTTCCAACAACTCGACGAACTGAGAATTGAAACCAACAAAGGCCTCGTTCCGATTAGCAATTTTGTTCGGCGCATTCCCGTGCAGCAAAAGACCGATCTCACTCGTGTCGATCGCCGCAGCGTCATGACGGTCGAATCAGATGTGGAGCCGGGGTTGCTGGCAAACGATCAAGTTGCGGCGCTCAAAACTTGGCTCACGGAAAACCGACTTGACCAACAAGTGCGCATATTGTTTCGCGGTGAAAACGAAGAGCAGGAGGAGAGCGGAAACTTTTTGCTGATTGCGTTTGCATTCGCATTATTTCTAATGGCGGCCATACTGTTGGTGCAGTTCAATAGCTTCTATAGCGTCCTGCTGATTTTGAGTTCGGTCATTCTCTCGACCATCGGCGTTCTCTTGGGCTACATCATTATTCAGCAGCCATTTATCGTTATCATGACGGGGATTGGTCTGATCGCGCTTGCCGGCATTGTCGTCAACAATAATATCGTTTTGATCGACACCTATGATCGTCTAATCAAGACGGCTCCCAACCCTTTCGAGGCAATTCTGCAAACCGGCGCGCAGCGATTGCGACCGGTCTTTTTGACGACGGCAACGACGGCGCTGGGTCTACTTCCCATGGCGATGGGCATATCGATCGATTTTTTTTCCCGTGAAATCGCTTTTCAGGCTCCGGCCACCATGTTTTGGCAAATGCTGGCCTTCACCATTATCGTCGGTCTGACTTTCTCGACCGTTTTGACACTGATAGTCACGCCGTGCGCCCTCATGCTGCGGGACCGGCGGCGGGAACGGCCGCTCGCCGACGAACCGGGCGTACCAGCACAACAGCCGGCAGAATAGAACGAATTTGTGTCAGCTTGCCGCCGACCTCAGCGCTGCAAGGCCGCCTTCTTTGATGTAAAACGTGCAGCCGTCTTGCGAAGCGGGCGTGTGAACTGCGCCTTCGGGAAGACGGATCCATGTGCCCTCACCGTGGCGTCCATGTTCGTCTTCGAGCGTTCCCGATATTACAAAAATTTCCGCACCCGCGGCCCGCGATTGCATACCGCGCGCCGCACCCGGCGCCCATTTCTCCAGCCGCATAGTGTCTTCGAACGAGCGGTCCGCATATAGAGCTTTGATTTTGATGCCGTTGTGATCGGTGCGCACCCAGCGCTTCTCATTTGTGTCCATTGCGACATAGCGGCGCTCAGCGCCGGCATATTGCCTTAGCTTGACGAACAAAACGCAGCCTTCGTGAGAATAGGGTGCGTGCTCGAAGCCTTCCGGGTTCAGTAAAAAAGTGCCCGCGGGCCACTCCCCATGCTCGTCCGAAAAAATGCCATCGAGCACGAAGATCTCCTCGCCGTCTGGATGGGGATGAGCGGGAAAAGCTGAGCCCGGATCATAGCGCACGACGGACGTGACTTGGCCGGACTCAGGTGGACCTACGAGGTGCAGCCGTTTGCGCCATACCGTGCCGCTCGGGCTTGATTGCCATTCCATCGCCGCCGAATTGACGACAACAGTTGCGGATAGGTCGCCGTTAACCGATGTTTTCAGATCTTTCATATTGAAGTCTGCTATTCGCTAAGTTTCTTCGCATCTTATCACGTACCCCCTAACCCTCTCCCCCAAGGGGGAGAGCGTGTCCCGAACGAAGCGAGGGACGGGTGAGGGGGTGTTTACCGGTTCGACCAATTCAGCTTAGTCGCTGACCGTAAGGCTTAACTTTCTGCTAGCGCTTTCAATGCCCCATACCAGGCTTCGACTTCGTCGTCGTCGAAAGGACCGATGGCCGAGCAGAAGGTGATAATGCCTGACGGATCTATGGCATAGAGCCGTTCCGGCGTTCCCGCATAAAGCTTCATGATCTCATTGCTCATCGTGTCGAGCACCATGGGAATGGTCATGTCTTTACTTTTAATGCAAGTCTTTGCGACCTCGGCGCGTTCGTTGAGAGACGTTGGATTTTGAATAAATATATCGTTATTGAAGTTATGGGGAACGCGCCAGCCGTTTTCCGGATGCGCTTCAAGAATGTAAACACAAAGAAACTCAACGTCGTTCCCAAGCTCTCGATAGATTTCTTGGCAGCGATCGATTTGCGCGCGAAAGATGGGGCAGGTGTAGCTGCCGAACAAAAGCCCAACAGGGGAGCCGCGCAAGGTCGAAAGCATCGTGTACTGACCTGTGCGCTTGCCAGCAGGTGACAGCTCCTCGGCATCGAAATCGGGTGCCAGGCTGCCAACTTCCGGCGCCGTTTCGGTGAGTTTTTCCTTTTCCCGGTTGCGCTCGTAGAGAAACTCTTTGGTGACGCCCATGGCGTCGAGCTGCTCTTGAGTGACTTGTTCAATGTCGAATTTCATGGAGGGCATGGGATGCTCCGCGTTCAGTTTGTAATGCTAAACTTCTGGATCATTGAGAAACCCCGGGTAGTCCGCTTCGAGCCGTTCCCGCTGGGCCTGAGGGATGGCGTCCAAAGTTTCAATCTTACGGCCCATGATCTGCCAAATGACTTCTCCGGGCGTGGCTCCCATTTTCATCCAAGGGTAAAAGTTGGTCACGCTCTGAAACGCGGTATTGGCTGGCACGAAGTCAAGCGACTCGTTTTCGACGTCATCGACGTTGCCTTCGAACGTCGACAAGTAGGTCGAGACGATATTGCCGAGATCTCCAGGAAGCGGAATTTTTGCAGTCAAATTCTCGGTGACCCAAACCATGTCGCCGTTGACCAAGACTGGTCCGACTGTTCCAGTGAAGTCGACCGCCGGATTTAGACTGGTCTCGGTGCCATCCGGCGCGATGATGTTGCGGGTGAGAGATTTGTAATGCTCGATCTTAGTGTCAGTGCCGTTTAGGGGATTGGTCCAGTCTTCGCGAATTTCGCCCGTTTCCAGATCGCCGAAAAACCCCGCCTCATGCACAACTTGTTCGACGTTGCCGCCTTCGCCTTGGGTGAAGCGATTAAATCCTACGCCGTGGACGCGCAAGAGAGGCACAGATTTCTCACCGTCCAATTTGCCAAACATAGTGCCGCCGTACCACCAGCTCGACATGGCGCCACCCGGATTGCCGCGCATCCGTGCGTAAACTTCTGTGACGCTTGCAGGGTCATTCACATCTAGAGAGGGATTTTCTGTTGATGAACTTTGCGCGACAGCCGCCCGTATAGAGGCGCCCGCGCTCAGCGCTGCAATGCCAAACTGCATCATCGCCCGTCTATTTATTGAGTACCACATTTGGCTTTCCTTCGGCTTCGAATTGAACGCTATCCACCAGCTGTCTTATGAGACAAAATAGGACATTGCCAATATCCAAGCGAGAGTTTGCTCATGCCTGACCTTATACCGACCCGTCGCTCCATCCTAAAGGGTGTAACCGCGGCGACCGCGGCGCTTGCAACACCGAGAGCGCTCTTCGCTCAAGAGCAGGGCGATGTGATCGTCGTTGGCGCCGGACTGTCAGGTCTCTACTCAGCGCTATTGCTGGAGGAAGTCGGCTACAAGGTCACGGTCTTAGAGGCGTCTGACCAAGTTGGCGGACGGGTACAGACACGTGACATCGCGGGCAGGCCGCAAGAACTGGGAGCCAGCGACATTGGCATCATGTATGCCCGCGTCATAGACATGGTCGAACGGCTGGGGCTCGAACGCATCCCGACGGATATCAATGTTCGCCCGCCGAGCTACCATGTGCGCGGCCAACTCGTGCGCGCGGAAGACTGGGAAGCTTCGCCCGCCAATCTCACGGTTGGTGACGAACGCGTCGTTCTGCCGCCCATGTTGGAAAACACTTATCTGTTCAAATCAAACACATTCACGGAGCTGGAAGATTGGTTACAACCGCAGCACGCGGCGCTAGACATCCCGTTGACCGATTTCTTTCGGAGTCATGGGGCGTCGGACGAGGCGCTGCGCCTCATGAACGTATCGTCTAATTGCATGGACATGTCACAGTTTTCAACTCTGGCGGCGCTGAGGGATTTTACCCGATTGCGCTTTGGTGGATTTAGCGATCCGTCAAAGGATCAATACGATCCTATGACGATTACAAAAGTGAAAGGTGGCAATCAGCGCCTGCCCGAAGCGATGGCAGCCGCGTTGTCGTCGGAAGTGCAACTAAATAGTCCGGTGCAAACGATTGCCCAAGATGCCGGTGGCGTTGAAGTTACTATCCGCGATGGCACAAGGTATAAGGCAGACTTTATCGTCGTTGCCGCCTCACTTCATGCGTTAAAGCAGGTGTCATTCGAGCCCGGCCTACCGCCTGCTCAAGCGGCTGCAATCGCGCAAACGGACTATTACCCAACGACGAAATTCTATTTGCACCCCACTGCGCCCTATTGGGAGGACGACGGCTTCGAGCCAACCCTTTGGACCGACACTGAAATCGAGCGGTCGTTTGCGCTGGTTGAAAAGGACAGTTCGATCGACTCGATTCTCATGTGGATCAACGGCGCCGGTGCCCTTGCGATCGATCGCATGTCGGTGGAAGAAGCTAAAAAATTTGTTTTGGACAAGATGGCTGAACTGCGGCCGGCGTCGAAAGGCAAGCTCGAAGTCATCCACCATCATGCCTGGAGCCAAGATCCGTTCATCGGCGGCTGCGGTCATCTATATGGTCCCGGTCAAGTCACGCAATTGGCCGAAGAGATTCCCAAGCCTGTGGATCACATTCACTTTGCCGGTGAGCACACACGCCGCCTCGAGTTTGGGATGGAATCTGCCATGGCGTCCGCGGAACGAGTCTTTGGGGAAATTTTAGATGCGAGTTAGCTGCTTTGTTCCTGCCAATGCAGCGATTTCTTCGAGACAGATGAACGGCACGCGCCCTGTGAGTAGCTCTAATGGCACATCCATCGGCAAATGACATTGTAGTGGTGATCGGGGCCACGGGTCGCACCGGCGCTCAAATTGTCAATGAACTTTGCACCCGGGGTTTCAAGGTGCGTGCTTTTGCACGGGATGAAAACAAGGCAAAAGGAATGCTGCCTTCAATCGCTGAGGTTGTTATTGCAGACGTAAGATCCATCGATGCGCTCGAAGTTGCAGTTAAGGGTGCTACAAAATTGATTTTTTGCGCCAGCGCCACGGCCGGCGGTGGTGCGGGCAATACGCCGGATCTGGTGGATTATGGCGGTGTGGTCAACGCTGTGGATGCGGCCAAAGCGGCGCGCCTAGATCACCTTGTATTGATATCTTCAGCTTCGACAACCCAACCCGAACATCCCCATAACGTCATGTTTAATCGAATTCTCAAGTGGAAATTCAAAGGTGAAGAATATCTGCGCAACAGCGGACTTCCCTATACCGTAATTCGCCCGCTTGGCTTGCGTGACTACGCTGGCAACGTCAAAGGGATTCGCTTGGTTCAAGGCGACCGCATTGCTTATGGCGAAGAAATATCTCGGGCGGACGTGGCCTCTCTGTGCGTTTCAGTTTTGGGCAACGCTGACGTCTTTAACAAAACTTTCGAGGCCTACAACGACGCCTTGGTCGAGCCCGGCGTGCAGCGCGCGGTATTCGCCACTTTGAATTCAGACTAGAAAAAATGGAAAGTGATTCATCTTTCATATGAGCTCCCGGTAGCAAGCAAAGGTTTGGGAGAATGGCCGAAAAATTTGAGGTTCGCATCGTTGTGTTTCGGGAAGGAGAATTCTGGGTCGCTCAATGTCTTGACTATGACATCGGTGTTCAAGCGGGGGACCTTGTGGAGTTGGAAGAGCGTCTGATGATTGCCTTTGGCGCCGAAAGAAAAATCAGTCTCGCGCGACATGGCGAAGCTTTCGCCGGTATCGATCCTGCGCCAAAATTCTTTCAAGATATGTGGAGTAACTTTTCCGGGACTTATCATCCGCGAATTTCTTCAAATCCTTCGCAATCTAATATTCATTGCACGATGGTCATCGTGGCATGATCGCGGCGCTCGATAATCGCCGCCAATTGCGTTTCGATACCTATGTTAAATGGGCAGAAGGACAAGGCTGCGAGATTCGTGAGGAACACTTAGTCCGTGATCACGGACAGACTGTCAAACTTGTGACTCTGACAATGCCGAATGGAAAATGGGCGACGGAAGTAACATCTGAGGATGACTATTTGATCTCTACTACCGTGGCCCGCATCGACAGGCGGTTGGGAGTAAAATCTAACTTCTTCTAAATCGTCTACACTGTCCAAAAATTCGCCCGCGTGAGCGGTAGTTGACGCACGCGGACGCCGACCGCATCGAAAATGGCGTTGGTGACAGCGGGCGCAATGGGCGGCGTTCCCGGTTCGCCTACACCTCCCGGATGCTCAGTACTTTCTATAATGTGGGTTTCGATTGGTGGCATTTCGCGCAGACGTACTGCTTCATGGTCGGGGAAGTTTTGCTGCACGACTTGTCCGTCCTCGATGGTGATTTCGTTGAACAACGTAGCCGACAGTCCATAGACGATGCCACTTTCCATTTGAGCGATCACCGTGTCGGGATTGACCACCGAGCCGCAATCGACCACGCAGACGACGCGTTCGATACGAATTTCACCATCGTGTGAGGCGAATACGTCCACCACTTGCGCGACAATGGTTTCAAACGACTCATGCAAAGCGATGCCCCGTCCATATCCAGTGCGCCTTGGGCGGTTCCAATTAGCTTTGTCAGCCGCCATCTCTAGAACGGCCAGGTGGCGCGGGGCGTCCGCTAGCAACGTGCGCCGGAATTCATAGGGATCCCGTTCCGCTGCATATGCCAATTCATCGACAAAGCTCTCGGTAAAAAACGCGTTGTACGAATGGCCGACGCTTCGCCAATTGCCGACCTCGACCGGAACCTGCATCCCCACCTTATCGACTAGAAAATTGTCGATCTTGTAGGGGAGCTTAACCGCGCCGTCGGTCATGGTGACGTCATTTTCCGCCGTAATCGTCAGCTGGGGCATCGCTCTTTTGGTAAAGCTTTCCGTCATGGATTGCGTGACGACGCGATTCGACCAGGCAACAAGAGTGCCGCTGTCGTCGAGCCCGCCCTTAAAACGGGCAATCGCCGCCGGCCGGAATGCATCTTGGATGATGTCATCTTCCCGCGACCAGATGAGCTTGATCGGCCGCCCTTCAACAGCACGTGCAATTTGGGCGGCCTGAGTGATCCAGTCGAGCTCGGCGCGCCGGCCGAAACCACCGCCCATGTAAGTTGTATGACACGTCACGTTTTCGGATTCGACACCTGCGCCTTTGGCAACGCCCCAGGCCGTCATCGTCGGCGATTGAGAGCCGACCCAAATTTCCGCCTGGTCGCCGTCGACCCGCACCGTGCAATTCATCGGTTCCATGCAGGTATGAGCTAAATACGGCGCCTCATATATGGCCTCGACTGATTGCGCGGCTCCCGCGAAGGCTTGATCTACATTGCCCTCGTTGTGGACGACAAAGACTTGATCTGGCTGATCCAATGCCCGAATGAATTTGTTGAAAATATCCGTCGTGTTGAGGCCTTTGTTTTCCCCTTCATCAAACTCGATGTCCAAAGCATCGGCTGCGGTTCGTGCCTGCCAATAGCTTTCGGCAACGACGGCAACTCCATTTTCTACCTCGACGATATCCACAACGCCCGGCATTCGCTTGACTGTTGCCGCGTCATAAGACTTTACAGCGCCTCCGCAAAATGGGCAGGGCCGAAGCGCCGCAAAGAGCATGTCCGGAAGCTTGATGTCGATTGAGAATTCCGCGTCGCCGATCACTTTTTCGGGAATGTCAAGGCGCGGTACGGATTTCCCGACTAATTTGTATTTGGATGGTTCCTTAAAAGGAGGAATGGGCCGCGGTCCCGAAAGTGCAGCGGATTCAGCAAGCTCTGAGTATCCCAAACTGTCCTGGTTTTCACGATTGTATATACGCCCGCCTTTTGCTTCGCATCGCGCGGGTTCAACTTCCCAGCGTTCGGCTGCCGCGGCAATCAGCATCTCACGTGCAACGGCGCCCACCGCGGGCATGGCAGTCCATGCGTCCCGAATTGTGCTACTGCCGCCGGTACCAACCATCGGAATTCGAGCTGTCATTCGCTCAGCGATCCAAATAAGTGGCGGGAAACTGAGTCCGAATTGGTATCGGACAGCATATTTGTTGATGTACTTTCCATCGAGATCCGGGTGTTCAACTTTGACTTGGTCCAGGTCGACTTCAAATTCTTCAGCCATGAGCATGGCAACCGACGTGTACACTCCTTGACCCATTTCAGCACGCGGCACGGCAAATATGATTTCGCCGTCCGGTCCGACTTTGATCCACGCGTTAAGCGCCGTGCCCTTTTCGCCCCAGTCCTCGAAACCGGCGGTGCCCGGCCTGTCGCGTAACACGGCATAACCCACCACGAGACCGCCACCCAGTAGTGCGCTTCCGATCAAAAATGTTCGCTTTGTGATTTTCGAAACGGTTTCTCGGGTGGGCATGACGCCTAAGCTTTCGCGGCGGCGTGGATAGCCTTGCGTATCCGTTGATACGTCCCGCAGCGGCAGATGTTGGTGATGTAGTCGTTGATGTCCTCGTCGGTCGGTTCGGGGATCTCTTCAAGCAAAGCAACGACAGCCATGATCATGCCAGATTGGCAGTAGCCGCACTGGGGTACTTGATTGTCGATCCAAGCTTGTTGCACCTTGTGAAGCTGATCGCCGCCTTTTAGTCCTTCAATCGTCTTGATCTCCGCGCCGTCGACCGAGTCGATCGGTGTGACGCAAGACCGAGTCGCTTCGCCATCGACATGGACGGTGCACGCGCCACATGCCGCAATGCCGCATCCGAATTTTGTACCGGTGAGACCAAGGGTGTCGCGGAGAACCCATAGAAGCGGCGTCTCGGCTTCGACGTCGACTGTTGTCTCTTTTCCGTTGACGATGAGTGTGACCATTTTTTGAACTCTTATTGCCAATTTCGCCTCAGCATATAGGGACTGCCGAAAAATCCAAATATTGCCTGATTGTGCCATTGATACGATGCTGTGTGGCCTACTGGCGCCCGCTTCTTGTTGTTTCCCGTATGGACAGAGACGTATCATGGCAGCTCATGCCGCCTAGCGGTGCTTTGAGATTATCGGATTCGCCCATAAAATGTGGGCGTCACGACCATGCTAAGTTGAAGCGGCTCGCAAAGAGCCTGATCCCGCATTGCTTTCACGCGTCAACCGCGTGGGGAGGAAACGATGAAGTCGCTCGTCAAGCAGTTCCTCAATCATGATATTTCACGGCGCAGTTTTACCCAAAGCCTGATGGCTCTGGGTTTGAGCAGTGCTGCCGCTCAGTCCATTTTGGCGTCGGCCGCGGCAGCCGACACTGTCTTTCCAGACGAAGGTTTGGAAGTTACGGGTAGCGGCGGAGACATCCTTGCCGAAACGCTGAGGGCCGCGGGGGTCGAATATATTTTTAATGTGTCATCGACGGGCATGTCGCCGTTCTTTGATGCGCTGGCTGTGCGCGAAGACATCAAGCTCATTCAAGCCTTGCAAGAGGGCCAGGGCACAAGCATGGCCCAAGGCTATGAACTTGCAAGTGGCAAAACCGCCGTCTTGATGGTGCCGGGCATCGGCATGCCCAACGCCATGAACAATCTCTACAACGCCTGGAAGGACCGCTCATCGATTTTGTTGCTGACCGACGGCAACAATACCGAACTTCAAGGTCGCGACATGTTCCAGCAAATGGACGATTGGATGTCGCCCATGGACGAGTTTTCAAAATGGAGCTGGCGGGTTGCGAACCCCAATCGCATTGGTGAGTTTGTCCGTAAGGCATACAAAGTCGCGGCTACGCCGCCGGGTGGGCCAGTTTACATCCGCATTCCCGGCAATGTCATGGGGACGAAGGAACTCACGCAAACCATATTTCCTCAATCGCGCTTTACCGTTCCCATGGACATTCAGCCCAAGCCGGAGCTGATTGAAGAGGCGGCGAAACTCCTGATCGAAGCGCAAAATCCGGCGATCAGCGTCGGATCGGAAGTCACCCGCGCCGGCGCCACCGATGATCTCATCGAGCTTGCCGAGCTTACCGGTATTACAGTCGCTCAAGGATATTCTGTCTATGGCGACTTCCCGTTCGATCATCCTCTCTTTGCCGGTTATTACGCCATGGGACTGCCGAGCGTGCCGCGCGACATGGATGTCTTTCTCAATCTCGGCGGCCATATGCCCGATCCGGGTATTTTTACGCGGCCCGTCGGTCCTACGACCAAAGTCATTCATGCGCGCATCGAATATGAAAATATCGCCGACATCTACCCGACCGACGTGGCCATTGCTGCGGGTCTGAAGGAAACCATTACCTCGCTGACCGATGCGATCAAAAGCATGGCAACGGCAGAGCGTCTGAAAACAATTGCGGATGAGCGAATTGAGGTGGCCACTGCCAAATTTGAGGACGGCAAAGCCAAGCGAATAAAGGGTGCGCAATCGAAATGGGACAATAGCCCCATTACGACGGCGCGTTTGGGTGCGGAGCTTGACAATGCTTTCGACAAAGACGCCATCGTGATCGGCGAGGCCGGTGACCGCATTACGTATCAATGGTTGGGCGTGTCGCCAAAAGGCCGCCAGCTTATCGGCCAAACCACGGGCTATGCCCTCGGTTGGGGCGTAGGTACGGCAATGGGCGCGAAAATCGCCAAACCCGACCAACAAGTCGTCGCCCTCGTAGGTGACGGCGCCATGTTGTTCGGTCAATTGGAGTCGCTGTGGACCGCCGCGCGCTACAGCATTCCGATTATCGTCGTCATCTTTAACAACCGTTCTTATGACGGCGAGCGCAATCGTATATATCTCGCCTCGCCTTTGGCCCGCAGCGGTCAAAAAGAACTGTGGAAGGACATGACGTGCTTCCTTGGCAATCCCGACATCGACTATGTCGGCATCGCCAAATCTTTTGAAATTGAAGGCGGGCGTGCCAACGAGCCAAGCGAGCTTGCCAGCGTTTTACAACGCGCCGTCGATGTCACGCGGGAAGGGCGCCCGTTCCTCGTTGACGTCAACTTGGCCCAACGCGGCCTCGCCGCCGACGTCAACTGGCACCCGGACATTTCGATTGCCGATTTGCGCACGCGGAAGGTTTAGGTCGCGGAAACTCAGCGCGTCATCCCGGACAAGTAGGAGCGCAGCGACTGCGCGATCCGGGATCCATGAGCCGGTCATTCTAGCTCAGTTGCCTGATTGATTCTGGACCAATTCCGCAATCGCCCCTGGATTCCGGATAACTAACTTTCCTGTCCAAATCAGAGATTTGGAGGAAAGTTGCTTCCGGAATGACGCCGATAGAGTTGTGACGGCAAGGTATCGTTTACGACTCTTCCGTGATCGTGATGATCTGACCGGCGTCTTGAGGGCCCAAGTCCTGTACGGTGCCGCTCGGCCAAATGACTTGGATCGAGTCAACTCTGTCCCGATCGCCCAAACCGAAATTGAGCCGCGGGTCGTCTACGGAATTGTAGCCCGTCGAACTATAGACTTCGCGCGTCTGCACGAGGTCTCCGGCGGAGACGACGACGCGGGCGTTGAGTGCGCTTTTGTTGCTCTCCGTGCCCGCGAGACTGATCTTGATCCAATTGTTGTCATTGCCGCGATTGTGCAGCAGCCAATTGCGTTGTGGCTCGCTTAGTGGCTCGCCATCGTAATAGAACGAACGACTAGTCGCGATAATGTCGACAAAGCCGTCATTGTCGACGTCGCCGGAGGCCACGCCCACGCCGATGCCGTACGCTTCCGCGCCCGATCCTTTCGTCACGTTGGTAAAAGTCCCGTCACCATTATTGTGATAGAGCACGCTATCCGCAGGTGTGACCGCTACATAAAATTGAACGAAGGGCGAGAAATTGATCGCGATATCGTTGAACAAGACGTTCGACGGGCCGCCATTGTTGATATAAATGTCCAATAGACCGTCATTGTCATAGTCCGCCATGGTGCAGCCGCGTGCACCGCCCATGTCGTCGGCGCCGGACGCGAGCGTGATGTCGGTAAATGTGGCGGTACCGGTTTCTTTCAAGTCATTTCGGATGAGACGGTTCGCCTGATCGGCATTGGGAATGTAAGCGTCAATATCGCCGTCATTGTCGATGTCTCCGAGGCACACGCCATTGGCATCGCCAACATTTAAGAAGGGTATGCCGGCGGGCGGCTCCTGGCGCTTTGTCACGTCGGTGAACGTGCCGTCGCCGTTGTTGCGAAACAAATTGTTGATTGCCCCTTCGTTAGGGCTCAACAGATCCAGATGACCGTCCTGATCGAAGTCGAACCAGCCCGCCGAACCTTGGCTGTCTGCTTCAGGAGCATCGGGTAGGACATTGACGCCAACTTCATTGGTGACTTCCGTAAACGTGCCGTCGCCATTATTCCGGAACAGTGAGTGATCGACATCATCATCAGTCGTCCGCCACAGGATATCCAAATCCCTATCGTAGTCGTAGTCGGCAAACGCGATTCCGCCTGAGGTGTCGACCATGCCGCCGGCGATGTCGTCGCGTTCATTGCCTTCGCGAATGAGGCCCGCTGCACGGGTGATATTTTCGAAATTGGGTTCACCTGTCTCCGTCAAGAGATTTTTGTAAAAGGTTGTGGGGACTTGATTGTTGCCCACGTCGCTGTTGGGCATGTTGCCGACGAGCAAATCGGCGTCGCCGTCATTGTCGAAGTCACCCCACGAAATACCGCGGCCAAGACCGGCTTTGTTTACGACGCCACGCTGTGCGGCGACATCCGTGAACTTGCCGGTTCCATCGTTCTCCCAGAGGCGGTTGTGAATGCCCAGCTCCATGGTGTCGGAATCGGTGTTGTTGATATAGACGTCGACGTCGCCATCATTGTCGTAATCCCAAAACGCGACGCCCGCGCCGTTGATACCTGATTCTAAAATGCCGGCCTGTTCGGTGGTATCCTTAAACTGGATCGGCGTATCGGCCATCGCCGCGCCGCTGAGCAGCACGCTCGACAAGATTAGACATAGCGCTTTCATGGGGATGTCCTCACATTGGAGATTGGAGTGTTCAGTCTAGGCAATCGGCAGTGGTTTAGGTGAGGCCAAATTGGCCGCTTACCGCAGCGTGGCAGCTGCCCATCAATCTCTGCTTAGGCGCGCCGCCGCTGAAACACACGTCGGAATAGGAATCCGAAGAAAGCGCCGGCGCCCGCAAAGCCCCATTCCAAATTGGCGATGACGAAACGCTGGGCTTGGTAAGCGCGGTTCACCGTGACCTCGATCTCGCGGACAAATGGCTCCAGATCGCGACCGACGGACGCGTCCCCTGTCGGCAACTCCCAAGCAAAAAATAACCTAAGCTTTTTGGCATCTCCGGCTTCGAGGGGTGTGACTTCAAACAGCCACTGCGTTGGTGTGCCGGCAGCCATCCATTGCACCTCGCGCGACAGTCCTCTCACTTCGAAGTCGTCGCCGCCGTCTAGCCGCACGCTCATAACCGGGAAAATAGTCAATTGTTCCACTGTCGCAGATCCGCTTCCCGGTATGCCTTCGGCGATGTCACTCGTTTCATTGTCGCCAATCCGAATAACGATTTCATAAGTTTCACCTTGGAGCATGACATCCGGAGGCTTGTAGGCGACTTGTCCAGGTTGAGGTCCTTCGATGATGTTGACTGGCGGTGAAATGACTTGTGTTTCAACCCCGACCGTGGGTATTGCGGGCGGCGGAGGTTGAAGCGGTGCACTAGCCTCAGCTACAGGAGCTTCTGATCGCGCGATGGGCGGTGCCGGAGCAGCTTCAGCAATTTCTGTTTCTTCCGCTACGGCAACCTCTTCTTCGGAGAACACGTCTTTGGCTTCCACTTCAAAAGCCTCGCCTTCGTCCGACATTTCGAAACCACCGTCTAATTCTTCAAATTCCTCAGCGACGACGACTTCTTGTTCCACAATTTCAGATTCTTCGTCGACGTCCGAAGCGGCCTGGCGATCGTCCGCTGGGCTGGTCTCAACTGCTTCCACGGCAGCCTCAAGCGGCGCCTGAGCCGCGGAGCCAAAGAATGTAGTTGGACTGTCTAGAAAGTCCGCAAGCTGATCGGTTTCGACCAGCCATAGCCCAAGAAATACGGCGCCTGCGGTTGCAGACAAAACAATGAAGCGGATTAAACGGCCGATCATGATCCCCACCATATTTCTAATACACTTGTCCGAAGTGTAGCTCATTATCGCAGCTTCATGAAAATGGCGAGAAAGATCAATATTTACATGGGGTTAGGGGTATAAATGTGGCACATTTGTCACCGGGAGTAATGGCGCACGTTCGCTCCCCAGAGTCTGTCAAACAAATTGGCGCTCTATGTCATCTACCGGCGCTACAATTGATCCGCGTGCTTAATTCAGAGCCAAAGAGGGTTAGCTTTATGTCGATTGGAAATAGAAAACTCAGCCGGCGCGGCATATTGGGGGTAGCAGCCGGTGCCGGAGCGGCCGCGATTTTGCCGGCATCTGTGAGTTACGCAGAACAAGACGCGTTAATCACACGCCCTATTCCTTCGACCGGCGAAGATCTTCCGGTCATTGGCCTGGGCACTTCGCGAACGTTCGATGCCGGCGACGATCAGGCCGAACGCGCCACACTAGCCCAAGCGCTTCAAGCTTTTTTCGACAATGGCGGCACGCTTATTGACTCCTCACCCATGTACCGCAGTGCCGAACAAGTTGTAGGCGACCTTGTGAAGGAGATGGCCAATGCGAATGGCTACTTTGCCGCCACCAAGGTTTGGATAGAAGGCAAAGAGGCCGGCGTGGACCAGATGAATAAATCCATGGAGCTCATGGGTGTGGACGTCATGGATCTCATGCAAATTCACAATTTGCGGGATTGGCAAACGCAGCTTGCGACGCTGCGTGAGTGGAAGGATCAGGGTAAGATCCGTTACATTGGTATCACAACCTCAAACGGGCGCGCCCACGAAGAGTTTGAGCAAATCATGAAAACGGAAGAGCTGGACTTCGTTCAGTTCAGTTACAATATTGGCAATCGTGTTGCCGAGGAGCGCTTGCTGCCTTTGGCGCAAGATCGGGGTCAAGCAACGCTCATCAATCGCCCTTATCAGCGCGGCGCTTTGTTCGACAAAGTCAAAGACAAGACATTACCCGAATGGGCGGCAAAAGCTGATATAGCTAGCTGGGGCCAATTCTTTTTAAAGTTTATCCTCGCTCATTCCGCGACAACCAACATCATTCCTGCGACATCAGATGCCGGTCACATGGTTGACAATATGGGGGCCGGTTATGGCCGCGTGCCCGACGCGGAAATGCGCGGCCAAATGATCGACTATTTCGAAGCCCTTTAGGCAAAGAAAAAGGGGCAATTGAATGATTGCCCCTTTCGCGCCAAGCTTATTTTCAGCTTTGGAATTTAGGAATTTGGCTCCACGACTTTAACCGTGATCGTGCCGTCGTCGCTCCACTTGGAAATTTCCAAATCGACTCCCAAAATTTCCGCCGTTTGTTCGTAACGCGGCTTGGTCCAGATTTCGAATACCTCTTGTTCGGTCATATCGAATTGGCCCGGCATCGAATGTTCGAGCACGTTGCCGAACGGTGATCTGTACGTGATCTGTCCGGGCTCGCGCTCGACCGTTTCAGCCAACTGGAAAAAGCAGGTTGTCTGCTTGAACATGGCGCGCAAAGCCATATCCGTGTCGCCGGTCTTATCTATCATTTTTGCGACCCGCTCCATCATCGGACTTGTGCGCTTTACGTCGTCGATGACCACTTCTTCCAGCATGTCATTATCTTTGGCAAATTGAATGTGGCTCAAAGTCATCTTGACCAAGGCGTCATTTGTTTCGTGCTGGTAGGACAAATTGTGATTCAGTGTTTTGATCGTTTGTTCGACGGCTTTGCCGAGCATTTCTTCGCGGCCGGCAAAGTCATGGCTCTCTTGTCCGGTAGGGCTGGCATTCTTGACCGCATCGGCAACCGCCGCGCCGAGCGCCGCTTCCTCACCCTCGAATCCGCTAACCTGGCCGATTTGCTTCATGCCGCCACTTTCGTGGCCACCGGCCTGGGCGCCAAGCACGCCAGCCAGCAAGATTGAGCCGGCCACCCCACCTGTCTTCAACACTTCCATCAACGTCATTTACGATCTCCTCAGAAAATTCCAGAGTTTCCGCGTATTGCAGAATCTGGAGAATGAATACTTGCTACGGCGCACCTAGTCACCACGGACAATACTAGTGCCTAACGGTCGGATAGGGGGTTGCTGCAAAGCTCAGAATTTCCATTCGGACCAATCATATCATGCCTTACAGGCCGATTGGAGCTGATGGATCACCGATCAAGGCCAATTGATTGATCTAATTGGAGGAGTTTTGGGGGCGGGAAATGGACAAGTCTAGTTAGTATTAAAACCAAATATAGAGGCTCATGGAACCAGTCATAATGCCCAGAGAAAGAACCACCGAAAAAATTTGACCCAACATGGTTTGCTTCCTTTTGTTTGCCAGCCTTAAATGCTGATGAAAGCAAATTAGACAAAAGAAATTAAAAGAACCCTAAAACTAGAATAAATATCGGCAATAATTTGGATATATTGTGATCTTAAGCATAACATTTAAGTGTAAATTTCTACTATATTTAATAAAACTGAATTCAATTTCTAATTATAGTCAATAAAAGCCACATTTTCTTGGTAATATTGAAATCTACATGGCAGCGCGCACGCTATATTAGATTGCGGCGCACAGGAGAATAGGTGTTTGCGGCTCGCACAGATGCCGCAACGCTTCGATGTTCTGCGAAGTCTTAGGTTGCCATCGACGATTTGCCGCCCTCCCAAAGAGTTATTGAACTTTCACTCCAAGTCGTCGGGCAAATTCTCCGTTGAATTGGTCATCGTTCATGTCCACCACTCAATATCGATCGTCGATGACGTTCAGGATCTGGCTAGCAAGGGGGAATTTCTGATCGCGATCGAGAGTAATCGCAATGATTTCCACGACACGGTCTACACAGCGTCGCCGCAATGCAGCGTGCACTTAGGTGCATTTAGCATTACAATACCTCTTCCTTGGGTCCGATGGCGGATACGCGCCGCCAATCAACCCGTTTGTTGCAGATGCGTATGTTTGCACTCGCATTTGGAAACTTTAGTCATTCCATTTGGTGCTAAACGAGCTAACAGCGGCAGGCTAAGGTGAGGCCGCTCCAATGGAGCCCCCCCAATGCATAAAACCGAATCTCCGGTCCCCGATACGATGCGAAGCGGTTTCGATCGAGGAACGTTCGAGCAATTCATCGATATGAGAATCGGATCAGGTGAACCGGTCTGCTGGTACGGCTGCGGAGTGGTGAACGGCTATCCCAAGGGGGAGGTCTTATGCCGTCTTGAGGGCGTTGAATTGATGCGACTGTACCGGCCCGATCCCGATGTTCCTCTCGCCTATCAATATTCTCGAAATTTCGTTGTATTTCGAGACGCCAAGACAAACGAAATCATGTGCGATTCCTCAGGGCAGGCGCGGATGATTGCGCAGCCTTATCAATATCTCACCTACACGCTGGACGGTGACGTCTTGCGATATGAGTCTGAACGCGGCAGTGGAGCGGATGTTTTGCGCATTTCCGGTGGCGACAATACTGAAGTCAGAACTGTCGGCGACGTCACGATCGTTACCTCGCCGGCATGGCTGGATACGCCGTCCGATCGACACTGGGAAAAATATGATTTCATTGTCGCTGGCGGCGCCTGCGAAGCACCGAGATTTCAAATTGTATGGGGCCGCTACGGACCAAACTTTGATTTCCTGGGTACAGGCTTTAGTACGGCCCACATGTGGCTCTATCGTTTTGACGGATACGAAGTTTTGCCGCAGTCCATTCGCACCGTCATTGAGAACGAAGCTGGAATGGCTCTGTGGAAGATGCCGCCGAGCAATCTTGACGAAATTCGAGACCTTCAATACCCGGATGATCGCAAGGTCGCTGTGGGGAGCTAGCTGAGATTTATCACGGCGAATTGTAGCGTGCCCTGCAGCTGCGGCCCCGATTCCGATTTATAATCAAGCCCATGAACTTGGCGTAGCGAACTGTGCGACGGGAAATGAACTCGATTCAAAGTCGGAATTACAAATCGTGGCCGGTTTCAATGCCGGCTCTCTACAAGGGGAGACTACAATGAACAACAAATTCAATGACTTTTCTGCCGATAGGCGGGTTGTCATGAGCGCTTCGGGTGCTGCCGCGCTCCTTTGCTCTTGCAGGACAATCACGTTCTGCCAGCGCCGCTTCCGAATTTGCGGGGCTCGAGGCGGCGAATGACGAGCTCGTCACAAACTTTTGCCGCGACTGGAGCACGCAAGAGGTAGCGTAGCTCCTGCCCTACATTTCCGAAACGCTTGAATATCATATTTGGGAAGGCGGTCCGGTAATCAACGGTGCCGGGCAATTCGAAAAACAAATGGGCGGTTTTATGTCGAGTATGAAGGCGATTGATTGGGAAATCTCGCGATCCTTTTCCATTGGTGACATCGTCATCAATGAGCGAATTGATCACTTCATTCGGCCTGAGGGTAGTGAACAGCCGGACGACCATTTACATATCGTTGGCGTATTCCTTGTGCGAGAGGGAAAGATCCAATTCTGGAAAGACTACAAGAAGTCTGACGGGCACAGCGTCAGGGCCGAATGCAAAAAGGGCAGCCTGTAGGCTGCCCTTTTGGTTACTTCGTAGAGAAACTAACGAAATAAAATTGAGTTTACTTCCTGCGGCGGCGTCTGGTTACGACACCTAGCCCGGCTAAGCCGGCGCCGAACAGCGCAAGCGTGGTCGGCTCAGGAACCTGCGCAACAGGGCCGTTAATTCCGCTGATGCTCGAAGGACCACCGCTGCCCCCACTAATATAAGTGAGTTTGACGTTGTCCAAGATGATACCGTAATGGTCGAATGACATGCCCAATTGGCTGAATGTCAGCTCACCGGCAGCATTGGTCGTAAAGGTAATGCTGACATGCTTGAACGGATCATCCGGCATGGTTCGGAATTTTTTGCTCCAATCACCCAGAGAAACTTCCATGACGTCGCCATCCATGGCGTTTCCGCCTAAGAAGCTGCGCTGATTTCCCGTATAGTCAAACTCGAGCTGATAAGTACCCGCGCCGAACAGGGACTGAGTCGAAAAGGCGCCACCCGCCTTCTTACTGCCATCCAAGTCAATGCAAAATTTACTTCCGCCGCCACCAGGTCAAACCAAAGTCGCCGGCCTGAATAACGTCAATGGCGCCTTTTTTGCCAATGGTCCATTGTGCCATGCGCTGCACATTTTGAACTGATGAACTTTTTGAACTCTCGAAATCATCCGCGAAGACCACATATGAAGCTTGCGCATCATCGGCGGCAAAAACGTTTGCAGAAAACGTTTGCAGAAAACGTTATGGCTATAGCCAATCCAAATAATTTAAATTTATTCATTTTTTCTCTCCGAAGATCCCCTTCAAACACGGCTTGCCTCTATGAACCAATCCGCCTGGTCTGTGGCCCCCCACACTCCAAATCTTAAGAATTCGAGGATTGACGGTATTAAACCCGAGAGACAGCTAACAGAGTGTATCGAATTCGAACAGAGTCCACAACAAAACATTGATTTGATTTAACCATAAAATTCAATGGCTTAACTTTGAGAGGCCCACAAATATTTTGAGAGGCCCACAAATATAACGTACCGTTGCAGTATGGAGACTCTGGTGGGGCCAAGCCTCTAAGAATCGGACTTTTTAGCCGTTTTCGGGTTCGCGCCGAAGAGCGCCGGGCCGCCAAAACAGCGGCCAGAGGCGCGACTCAAGGCATCCGGGCAGCGCCCTGAAAGTCGCTAAGGGCGTAAGGAATCAATCTTGGAAGAAATTAGTTCTTGCCAGAATCGCCCGCTGATAGGGCGAGACGCAGTTTGGCGCGCCCGGCAAACAACAGGCCAAGGTTTGCGAGACACAATAGAAGGACCGCCAAGGGAGCCGGCTCTGGAACTGCGACCTCTTCCCCCCAGCCCTCATCGTAAGGCAGTTGGTTGCTAATAGATGAACCATCGTCGAAAGTTCTAAGAACAATATTGTCTAGAAGAACTCCGAAATAGTCGTAGCTCATTCCCAACTGGCTAAAGCTGAGTTCTCCGGCAACACCTGTTTCGAAAATAATTGATACCGTTTTCCAAGAATCGTCGGCTTGGACACGAAGTTTTTGCGTCCAGTCGCCGAGGGTCACCATCATGGCGTCGCCGTGCTCGGCAAGGCCGCCCATGAATGAACGCTGATTTCCGGAAATGTCAAAAGTCAGGGAATAGCTGCCCGGTCCGAAGATAGAATTTGTAGCAATCCCGCCTCCGGCCTTGGTGCTGCCATCCAGATCAATACATGAGCCGGAACCGCCGGCGCATGAAACGAAAAAGTCACCCGACCTAATTAAGTCAACACTTCCTCCGAGAACGGACCAATTCGGAAGCCGTTGAATATTCAAAACGGATTGGCTGCGCGCGCTATCGAAATTATCTTCAAAAACAATTGTGGCCCCGGCCTGCTGGCTGGCTATAACCAGTACGGCGAGTCCTAGAATCATCGACAGGGTAACCTGCTTAAAGCTTTTCATTTGTTGTCTCCGATACTCCGCGGCCTCTCCTAGCCCGGAGTTGAGACTTCTGTCGCAAGTTATATGCCAATCAAAAATGGACCTTTTTCCCGGAAATTCGGCCCCATTCTCGGACCGTTTCCGTCATCGTAAAGACACTCGACAGTCATTTTCCAATAATGGGAAACTCATCAAATAGCGTGCACAGACTGAAGTATGCCGGCTCAAACGGGTCGCTTCGGTAACCAGCGCCCGCCTCGAATACTGAATGCGGTAGTGCCAAAAGTATGGTCGGCGAAAATGATCCCAAAGATCACGTTTGTTAATCTGAGTTTAAGCTTGTGCAGCTTGCTCGCGGTCTTTTTCGCGATAAGTGGCATTTGGTCAAATGCGGTGGTTGCTCAGGATGTGGCCAACTCATCGCAAGCAGAGCGAGAAACCATTCTCGTGTCCGGTGCAACCGGCCGGCTCGGGCGTTACCTCATTCAACATCTCGAAAGCGACGGCTATAAGGTGCGCGGCCTTACGCGAGACAAGCGCCGGGCGATTGAACGGTTTGGTGAAAGTGTTGATTGGGTCGAGGCCGACGTTCGCGATCGAGGATCAATGACCGCTGCCTTTGCTGACGTTGACCGGGTCATATCGAGCGTGACAGCCAGTCAGGTAGAGGGTCCGAACGGACCGGAATTTGTCGACTATGAGGGTAACAGAAACCTCATTGAATTGGCCGCTGAAAATGCAGTTAAACAGTTTGTTTTGGTCTCCTCGACTGGCGTCGGGCGGCGGTTTCACATTTTGAATGTGACTTTCAATGACATCTTGATTTGGAAGGGTAGAGCCGAAGACTACCTACGAAATAGCGGACTTAACTATACGATTGTGCGGCCGGGCGGCATTCGCGACGGTCCGGGAGGTGAAGTCGGCATTTCGATCGAACAAGGCGACAAAGTCGGCGGCCGATCAATTACGACCGGGGATGCCGCGCAGCTGATTTTGGCGCTGCTGGATAATCCAGACGTGTATGGAAAAACGTTTGAAGCTTTGAATGATGAGACACTGGAGCCGGATGATTGGCGATCGGCGCTGGACATGCTAGCGCCGGACTGAGTCTCGTTGCAGCGCTTCCATTCATAGTTGTTCTCCAATCGGAGTCGGCAATTTCGTGGTCCCCTGATTCTACCATTATGCGCTAAAATGCCATTTAGCCCGCAAGGGCCCCCGTAACGGCTTGTCGCCATGCCCTGGTCCCTCGGCCATACTTGGCAAAGTGCAGCCTTAACTTGAGCCCAACAGAGCAACGCGCATGTTCATAAATTTCTGGTACCCAGCAGCAATTAGTGGCGAGCTCACGGACGCACCACAGCAAGTTCGCATGCTGGAGCAGGATTTTGTGCTGTTTCGCGATGACTCTGGCACAGCGCGTTGTCTGAGCAGTGTGTGCGTGCACAGAGGCGGCTCATTGGCTCACGGCAAAATCAAAGGTGATTGCATCGAGTGTCCTTACCACGGCTGGCAATTCAACGGCGAGGGTCATTGCACGCGCGTGCCGTCTATGGGGCCGGAGGCCAAAATACCGGGTCGGGCGCGCGTCGACGCTTATCCGACCAAAGAACGTTATGGTCTGGTGTTCGCGTTTTTGGGTGATCTACCCGAAGAAGAACGCCCGCCCATTATGGACATTCCGGACTATGACGCGGAAGGGTGGCACGTTTGCGCACCGGTGAGTTATGTCTGGAAGTCTACCGTTCAACGTCATGTCGAAAACGTCATTGATCCTGCACACGTGGAATATGTCCATGGCCATTTTGGATTTCAGGGAGCGGACGAAAATTATCGTGTTCCCGAACTTGAATTGGAGGAAACGGATTGGGGTGTTGGTTGTACCGAGAAGTTTTGGTCGCCGGAGCATGAAGAGAAGTTTATGCGTGATGTAAAAGGAGAAACCGGCTACATGGAAGTTGGCGGTCAATCACATGGACCGGCAAGTTCTCGGGTTTGGCTTCGCTATGATTCGAATCGTCCCGATCGCAACCACCAATACCTTTTTGATGTGCCGATCGACGCCCAGAGTCTTAGGTCTTTTGCCGTCATAGTGCGCAATTGCATGCTTGACCCGGATCTTGATGAAAGTATTAGATCGAGATCCTTAGATGTCGCCGCACAAGACCAAATCGTCGTAGAGCGAATGTGGCCGCCGCTGGGATCCCTATCGGCTCATAGGGAAGTCTTTGTTCCCGCCGACGATGTCATTTTTCGCTACCGGCAATTTCTAAAGAAGTGGGAAGACCGGGGATGGCGCATAGATATAGACGCGGTCGAGCGCCAACGCGGAAAAGTTGCTTTTGCCATTCCCAGTCCGGCGCGACGAAAACAAGGAGGGTGGGCGTTGGATCCTGTACCACTTTTGCCTGCAGGTGACCGGACTGCTATTAACGCTGCCGAATAAATGGATTTTCAGTTCATTCGTGGACGGACAAAGTTAGGCATTAAAGGAGATGAAAATGTCAGAAAACAATTCGATGGACTATGTCCGCGAACTACCTGGCTTCGATCGCGGTCATCCGCATTACTTTAAAGATCCAATGATTGATCATTTGCTGGAAATTGTTCTGCAACTAGGTGCGGAGTTGTGGGTCAATCGGGACCGACAACTTATTACCGAGCATCTATTGGCAACCGAAGGCAAAGTTACGCCCGAAATGATTGAGCAATTCGATCCGACGCCGGAGTTCAAGGAAGAACTTCGCGCCCAGCGCCGGTCTTTTACCAACAGGATTTATGGGTCACTTTATGACGGTCTCGATGGTGATGGAGATCAAACTTTCAATCCTGCGATGTTGGCGGAAAAGAAGACTTGACGCCGCAATCAAGAATAGGGTCGTTCGCCGAAGGCTTAGCTTGGCAGTGCTGCCGGCGCCCTTGATTGTTGCGCGATATGCCGTCTTCGCAGGTCTGTTTTACTGGAGCTTTCCAGCTTCTGCGCAAAGAGCGGGTGATCAATTTCAGGATTGCGATGCGTGTCCGGTGATGGTCATCGTGCCCGCGGGCTCATTTGTGATGGGCTCGCCGGAGGCCGAAAGGGGTCGGCTCGATCATGAAGGCCCGCAGCACGAAGTACTATTTAATCAGCCATTCGCCGCTGGCAAATACGAAATCACTTTTAGTAAATGGGATGCTTGTGTGAAGTCGGGCGGCTGCGAGGGTTATGTTCCGGCGGACGAAGGTTGGGGTAGGGGCGACCGGCCCGTCGTCAACGTCAACTATTACGACATGAAAAATTATTTGAGCTGGTTGAGCGGGGAGACTGACAAGGCGTATCGGTTCTTAACGGAAGCGGAATGGGAATATTCTGCTCGGGCGGGAAGCAAAACGGTTTATCCGTGGGGAGATGATCCGGCTCGGGCGCAAGCCAATTTCGGGACTGACACTTGTTGCTCAGGACGTGCGCAAGGAGCTGATAAATGGGACGCGATGACGGCGCCAGTCGGTAGTTTTCCTGCGAACGCGTTCGGGCTTCACGACATGCATGGCAATGTCTACGAACGGGTCGAAGACTGCTGGAATCATTCCTATGACGGTGCTCCAGCCGATGGCGCGCATTGGCTCACTGGGGATTGCACGGCGTTTGTCTTGCGTGGCGGGTCTTGGATATCGCCGCCCGAACTCATTCGCTCGGCCGAACGCGATGCTTATACAAAATACTATCGCGCCAAGGTGATGGGTTTTCGCGTCGCGAGATCACTAGACGATTAGTTGTGGGCGATAAGCGCTAGTTCTGCTCCCAGGGAAGACCGTCATGGCGCCAGCCATTGAGTTTGCCGCGATGGCGGTCTTGATCTAGATCCCCTTCAAAGCCGCCGGCAATGTTGTAACACGAATTGAAGCCTGCCTCAGTGCATGCGATTGCCGCAGCCTGTGAACGCTGGCCCGACCGGCAAAGGAACAGCAAAGGCGTTTCGGCGGAAACACCGCGCTCTTTCAGCTCTTGCTGAACATCACTAACAAACCCAGGATTTAGACCCTTAGCTGAGGTCCATTCGACAAACATGGCTTCTTTGCCGAGTTCGCCGATGTTAGGCACACCTACGAACATCCACTCGGCGCGTGTGCGCACATCGATCAAACATGCAGCTTGCTCTTCTTTAAGAATGTCCCAGGCTTGTTTGACAGACACATCGCCCGCATAGCCGTCGCCGTTTGTCATTTTTGAGAGCTCCTAAGGCATCGGTCAGATATTGGCCGGCGCCATCATATAGATGAGAGTTGCCAGCGCCTAGCGTGACAAAGCGTTTCTAGGCGGCAGTTTCATCCATTGATCGAAATCAAAGCGGCGCAAGCACTGACGGCATAAGCTTGAATCTAGGTCGCAGCCTTGGAGAAAAGGAGCTTGCGTAGCATGTTTAAGTCAATTGTCGTCGCCCTAGACGGAAGTCAACACTCGAACGCCGCGCTCGAAGCGGCTTGCGATTTGGCCGCCAAATATGGCGCGCGTCTAACGCTAACTCATGTGTTGTTGCGCTATGCCTCCGTTGGCGACGTTCATAATTTTGCAGAACGCAACGGATTTCTTTCTGAGATTGAACCTCATCTCAAAGACGTCGGCACAGCCCCGGTTGCGATTTCGCCTATGGGCAGCGCCGCGGCCTTCATTGTCGTCCCCGGCGATGTTTTGCAAAAGGCCGGTGAGCTTTATCTTGCCAAGGCAAAAGAGACCGCAAAGAAGAAAGATGTAGGGCAAATCACTCAGCGGTTGGTTGATGGCTCGCCGGCGAGCGCCATTCTCGACTGCGCATCAGGCGAGGATGCCGACTTGATCGTGCTCGGCAGCCGCGGACTTGGAGACGTGAAGAGTCTCATTCTCGGCAGTGTGTCTCACAAAGTCGCTCAAGAAGCGAAGGTGCCTTGTCTAATCGTCAAATAATCTGATGATTTGCTGTTGCGCAGAGACGCGTCGACACAGCCCGCCCTAAAAACTAGTCGCCCAATTCTGCTTTTTTCTCGTAAAAGTCCTAGAATAGCGAAGACAAGCTATCGATCGTGCGGCCTCTAGCCCCAGTGCAAACTTGCTAAGACAGGCTTAAGTTGGCCAAGATTATTATTTTGCTTGTGCAGATAATGTCTGATCAGGGCGGAATCTTTACTGAATGGCGGAAGCGACCATCCAAACCAAGCAGACGCAGCCTTTGAGCAGCGGAACCGGGCTTGCCCTTGGTATTGCCTTTATCGTTGGGTTCGTGGGGCTGATTTGGTTGATCCGGCCTTATATGGTCGAAGTGATCTTCCCGCCGGATCAGGGCGGCAGCTGGTATCTGTGGCAGCGGCCGGAAGCCACGTTCTGGAGCCGGCTCACCGGCTGGACCGGCTACACGCTGCATCAAATTTTTCTTTGGACGGTCATCTATCTCGCACAAACGAGAAAGCTCACCTATTCGCGCCTGCTTCATCCGCTGAACGTGGTGGCCCTTGCGGGCAACGCGTTCTTTGTGATCCTCCATCTAGTTCAGACCACATTCTGGTACGACGGCCTCGCCAAAGACGTGACCATTTGGAGTTCGCAATACTCGGTGATCTTTCTGCTCGTCATGGTGCTTTTGATCGAAAACAAGCGCCGCGGTCTGGTATTCAGTCAAAAGGTGCCCTTACTCTATGGGCCAGGTGAAGTCATTCGAAAATATCACGGCTATTACTTCGCCTGGGCGATTATCTACACGTTTTGGTATCACCCGATGGAGGCGACGCCCGGCCATCTTCTCGGCACGCTCTACACGTTGCTGATCATGCTGCAGGGCAGCCTATTCTTCACCCGCATTCACGTGAACAAGTATTGGACGATTTGGAGTGAAGTCAGCGTTCTGGTCCACGGCACAATGATCGCTTTGATGAACGCCGACGGCTCGTGGCCCATCTTCGCATTTGGTTTTGCCGGCGTATTCGTGATTACCCAGGTTCACGGCTTGGGATTGCGCCCGTGGCTGCGCTGGGGTTTCGTGGGCGCCTATGTCGTCGCAGCAATACTTGCTTACATCTTCATTCAGACGTGGTCGCCATTTTATATCATTCTTGGGATTCCTTTTACGGAGCTTGCGTTGGCGTTCACGGTGGCCCTGGTCGTCTGGCTCGCCATGGTCGCAGCAACGCGGCTTTTTCAAAAAGAGATTCCAGTTTAGGCGCTGTTTTCACTTTCCATTTTCAGAAGATGCAACAAGAGATTGGTGTAACCTCTGGCATCGTCGATCGCTCTGTGGCTGTGAGGAATAGTGCCAAACCAGTCCTTTGGAAACGATGACGCGTTGATTTCGTGAGCTGGTTTGTTCAATACGCCGGCGGCAAGGGACGGCAAATCCAAACCGACTCCGTCAAATAAACGTTCGCCTATTAGCGGCCCGCAAAAGAGCGGCCGGTCGGCGAAGCGGCGTAAGTACCAATCGATCCAAGGCCCATCGAAAATCAATGCGAACGCGGCGAAGGCGCGCATGCCGTCGAAGCCCTCGACCCAGTCGACCCATTGCGTAATTGCGTCGTGCGGCGGCGATGGATCGTTGGTCACATAGGCATAGGCTTCGGGCTGGGTCTGCCACCACGCCATGACGTCGTCATGTTCCGTCATCTCGTCTAGCGGATTGAGATTGATTTGAAACTCCCCGACAGTGCCTTCGCCCTCGCGGCATGCGACGGAGGCAAAGCCCAGTATGGAATGCACACCCGGATACGGCCCGTTGGTTTCGATATCCGTGACGAAATATGTTGTCATGGTTGGAAACCCAATATCCCGGCGTACCAGCGCTGCCGTTGCGATGGACTAATTCGCGACAAAGCATTGTTCTCTATTGAACTTGTTATCCAGCGGCGCGCTCGGAAATTAAATCGGCGGTCCACTCGGGGTCGGTGATCATCATGTCATGAGGCTTGGGGTTCTCGATACATTGCCAGCTCGAATCATTCTTGATGATTTCAAGTCTCTCCTGAGCCGCGGGCCTCATGTATTTTTTATCCGTACACGATACAAATGTACGAGTCATGTCGTCTGGTCCACCATGCGCAAGAGAGATTCGCTCGGCCCAGCAAGGATAGAGCTGTTCGGTTAAGCGCCGGCGCACCCAGGCCCAGCTCTCGTTATCGTCCTTATCTATGCCTAACATGGCAAAGTCACCAATAGGAACGAGATAGCCGTCGACGAACGACCCAAAGCGCGACTCCATATCTTCCCTCGTCAGATCGGGAAACGCCGACTCACCATCGGCAGGAAGCGTCGCATCTAAATAAACGACATGCGCAATCCGCTCTTTCATCCGGTCGCATACCCCGGTGATGACCATGCCGCCGTAGGAGTGACCCACAAGTATAACGTTGTCGAGCTCCTCCCACTCGATGACATTACATATGTCGGTAACGTGAGTGCTGAGATTGACGTGCCGCGAGCGTAAATGAACGCGCTCGCCCAAGCCGGTCAGCGTCGGCGTAAAGACTTCGAAGCCTTGGGCCTGCAGGCGCCGGCGCACATCGCGCCAGCACCATCCGCCGTGCGCGGCCCCGTGAACGAGAACGATGGGTCGTAAAGTGCCGTTGTCGTTTCCCATGGCAGACTCCGATAGAGATTTGATTAGTCTTGAAATGATCCGCTGACCAGACCATTGCGCGCCAGACTAGCATTCGTGCTTCAGTTCCCAACACCGCGCGATGCAAGGAACCACACCGCGAAGCGACGTTGGTTTTGCCTTCCTGCGCTTAGGGCGCTGTCGCTATAGTTTTTCACAGACCCTCATGGGGCCTGCCGGCGCATACCTTGACGTCGGGCGTGTCCCATTTTCACAAAGGAACGCGATCATGGTGCCGATCTATACTGCAGCGGCCGTTCAGACAAATGTCCGGCCTGCCTTTCCCGTGCGAGGCGGCGATTTGGTCCCGGAAAACATCCAAAAGAATTTGGACAGAGCGGTTGATATTATTGAGCGCATCGCTCAATGGAACCCTTCGAAGATTTACGTCCTGCCTGAATTTTGGATGACCGGCGCCGGTGGCGTCTTAGCCGGGACCCATCCGCGCGAAAAGATTTGCATTCGCTTTCCGGGCCCGGAAATGGATCGGCTGTGCCAGCTCGCTAAAGACGTCGACGCTTATGTCGCCGGCATGGTGTGGGAAGTCATGGACGACTGGCCGGGCCGCTATTGGAATACGGCGTTTATTTGTAGCCCGGAAGGCGAGGTCATTCTGAAGTATCACAAGCACTACAGTCCGACCGCCAAGACAAAGCCTGGCGATGTCTTCGAGGAATATATCGAACGATATGGCGTTGACGCGCTATTTCCTGTAGCGGATACGCCGATTGGCCGTTTGGGCTGCCTCACTTGCTATGACATCAACTTCCCCGAAATGGCGCGCTGTCTGGCGCTCAACGGTGCTGAAATCATTTTGCATCCCACGTCAGAAGGCCGTGCGCCGTTTTTGCTCGAGGATGAAGGCGGTTGGGAGATCGGCAAGCGCGCCCGCGCTTACGAAAACCTTGCCTATGTCATCTCGGCCAATCAAGGCAGTTTTTTAGACAGCGACTATCCGACCGAGCGCATGCGTGGCCGCTCGCAAATTATAGACTTCAACGGTCGTGTCGTGACCATTGCCGAGACGACCGGCGAAGCCATCGTCCAGGCCGATATCGAAATCGAACGTTTGCGCCAGCGCCGAAGCCAAATGCAAATGAACTTTGTGGCTCAGCTTCAAACGCACATTCACGCGGAAGTTTATGGGCGCAAGAAAATGTGGCCCAAAAACGTCTGGGCGGATACGCCGCCGCCGGGCGATATGGCGAACGTCGCCGCCGGGCGAGACGTCATCAAGAGACTTCTGGATGACGGTACGTTTGTTGCGCCTGCCGGCCCGGTGATGGACAAAAAGAGTTATGTGTAGACTGCAGCTCGTGGTTAGCTTCTAAATGCTCGGGAGGCAGCGATGACCCTAAGAGACCGGCTTAGCAACTTATTCGCTCACAGGTTCACCAAAAGGGGGTTTCTGTCTGCGCTCGGCTCCTCGACGGTTGCCGCTGGGCTTGCGCCCAAATCTTCGCTCGCACAAACGGATGATAATTGGGATTTGATCATTGTCGGGGGCGGCACGGCCGGCATTCCCGCAGCGATATTTGCCTCGCGCCGCAGGGCGCGCGTCTTGATCATCGAAGCCGCCTCCCAACTCGGCGGTACGCTTTTTCTTTCAGCGGGTCAGATCAGCGCTGCAGGTACGAAGGTTCAAAAAAGCAAAGGCATCGAAGACACGCCTCAAGAACATTTCGACGATATCATCCGCATTAGCAAAGACACCGTGGACCGCGACATCGTGCGCCTCGCCGTGTTCAATGCAGCCGACACGTTCGATTGGTTGATGGACAAGGGATTTGACATGGTCCCGGAACATCCCATCAAAGGCCAAGCCCATGAGCCCTATAGCAAGCCGCGCTATTACTGGGGCCAAGAAATGGGCCTGTCGATCCTTGAAGTTCTGGAAAAGGAACTCCAACCGGAACTTGACCGGGGCAATGTCGTTGTTCGGACCAGCACACGGGTCACCGAATTAGTGCAAGACGCCGATGGCACCGTAACGGGTGTCGTGGCCGTCGATAGGGATGGGAATGAGAGCCGACACGCGGGGCGCCACGTGTTGCTGTCATGCGGCGGCTATGCGTCCAATCCTGAACTGTTCGAAGAATTGTCGGGCTACAAACACTATTACAAGGGCTCGTATCCTTTTTGTGTCGGCGCCGGCATCAAACTCGGTCTTGCGGCGGGCGGCTATGTCCGCGGCCGTGAAAACTATTTATCGAATTTCGGCGTTGTTCTTGCCGACGATGAATTTCCCAGTCCAATTTTTGCACGCGCCAATACATATCCCGAGTTTCGCCAACCCTGGGGAATTTATGTCAACGTTGAGGGCGCCCGCTTTGTTCAGGAGGACGTCTCGAGCGTCGATGTTCGCGAGCATGCGCTCGTTGAACAGCCGGACTTGCGCTACTGGATTATCTTCGACGACGAGATCATGAATTTCGCACCTCCGCTCATAGGCGAGTTTACAGGCGACTGGACCAAAGCGCAGCTCAAGGACGCGTTCGACAACTATCCCATGTTCTATAAGGCCGAAACTTTGAAAGAGCTTGCCGATGCTGCCGGCATCGACAAAGACGGGCTAAGTGCGGCGGTAGCGAACTACAACGAAGGACAATCCAGCGGTGACGATGTTTTGGGGCGCGAGCATATGCCTCTGCCGATCACCACGCCGCCATTTTACGCCGTCCGTATGCAAGGTGGTTCCCTATCGTCCACAGTTGGTTTGACCGTAGACGCGGAGCTGCGCGTTGTCCGGCAAGATGGAACCGTCATTCCCAATCTGTATGCGGCGGGTGAATTGCTGGGCTCGAGCCAAACTATGGGCAACGCGGTGTGCGGCGGCATGATGGTCACACCGGCCGTGACGTTCGGGAGGTTGTTGGGTGATCAGCTGTTGGATTTGTAGTTGGCGAGCCAATAGACCGCTAGAACTTCACAGTTGGCGGTAAAGAGTAGAGCGACCAAATCTCGTAGGGCGTGAAGTTGGTCGTGTTGGGATCGACGAATAGTCGGTCTTCGAACCAATTCTTGCGCATCGTATCTTGGATGGCGATATCATCGTCGGTGTAGTGGTCGTCTTTGCGGCGTTCGAGAACATCGAGGTAGCTTTCGACAAACGTCTGATAGGCCTCGCTATAGAAAGTAAAGTTTTCTTCGGTAACGCTCATCATTTCGCGGCCGAAGAAGTTCCCGCCTACGCATGCCGATCGCCTTCGATATCGCATGTCTTCTGACCCGGATCCCTCACACGATTGCCGGCGGTATTTTTCTCCATCTTTGCCGTAGGCCTGATAAACAATATCAACGGCTTGTCTGATCTCATCCAAGTCGTCTTCGTGCATGGCGGCGGGCATGATGTCGATGACGCCGGCAACGCTGCTGGTGTCATCCGGAAAGAATTGCACAATAAACGACGCCTGCATGATGCCGACAAGTGGCGTCTTGGGATGCACGGTCATGACGAAAAAACGGGCCCACTTGGTCTCGCTTTGCCACGTGCCTTTCTTGACGGTGGTCAAAATGTGCCCTGCTTTTTCCATAACCGGTCCGCGTGCGACCTTGACTTCCCAGGTCGCGTCTTCGTTGTCGCGATAGAGTTCCTCAAGTTGATTGTCGATGCCGTTCAATCGATCGGCGGTGTCGAAATAGATCTTTCCCATCTTCTCAATAAAGTCGAGCGAACGCGACGCGAACGCAGCGTTTTCGGGCGTAAGGTTCGCCATGTCTGCCGTGGTTTCGGCGATGGCATTGTTGCTTGCGGTTGCGGTCAACATCGCCAGAACAATCCGTATGAATGAGGTCGATCGAAAACAAAATATCGCGCTCATAGCAGTAGTCTCCCGTTGGTCCAGGTCAGTCTAAGGCAAGCGGTTGTGGGTCCCAAGGCCTCGTCGCACCAGACCGCCTTCTCTGCTATGCTCATTGGCCATCGGCAAAGGACTCGCGCCATGACCGGTACGTCTGCATCACAAGCAATTTCAGGGTCTTATCATCACATCAAAGTCGATCCCATGACGGCAGCATTGGGTGCCGAGGTTTCAGAACTCGACCTCTCGGAACCCTTGAACGCTGCCGTTCTTGCTGAAATCCGGCACGCTCTTTTGGAACACTCGGTACTCTGCTTTCGTGATCAAAAACTATCGGAGGCGGAACTTTCAGCTTTTGGCAAACAGTTCGGTCATCTCGAAGTTGAGCCCTTCATTCGTGCCTCAAAAGACGAACCTGGTGTTCACGTGATGAGTGGATTTCACCCGGATCGCCCGACCGGTCGGACTCTCGGTTGGCATATGGACCATACCTATCTTGAAGTCCCCACATGGGGGATCGCGCTGCAAGCGGTCGACGTGCCGGGCGCGGGCAACGACACCCTCTTCGCAAGCGCGTATTTGGCCTATGAGGCGCTTGCGCCTGAAATGAAAAAATTCCTCGCGAGCCTCACAGCAATCCACGACATTTGCCACTACAGTTTGAATTCCGAAATCTTGACAATTGATACCGAAGCGGACATCGAACAGCTTGCCCTCATGCGCAAGCATTATCCGAAAATCGAACACCCATTAGTTTGCACCCATCCCGAAACGGGGCGAAAGATGATGTACTTCAATCCCGCGTGGGTGAGCGGTATCAAGGGTTTCTCCAAGGAAGAAAGCAATGCGGTTTTGTCCTTTTTGAAAGAGCACATGACCAAGCCGATATTCCAATGTCGCTTGCGCTGGCAGAATAATTCCCTTGCCTTTTGGGATAACAGGTGCGTCATCCACAGTCCGGTTCCCGATTTCATGGGCAAGCGTCAGATGCAGCGTGTTGCGATCGGCGCAGACTGCCGGCCGTACTGACGCGAGTGCTTGTTCTTTAGTCCAAAGTTTTGGATAACCTGCTAGGTATCGCCGGGCTTGTAATGTCCGCTTTGGCTACAAGCAGATAATGTACGCAACTTCTCCAGCAGCCTAATCGTTCTGATCCGGCGAATTGAGATAGTGCTCACTCAACAATTCAATGCTGAAACCGCTGCCTGGTATGCGATTAACCGAGTGAGCATGATTTGAGTCGGTAATGTTATGGTCGCTTGGCAAACAAAGCGAGCAAAAGACTACTCAACGACGGCGCATTGGCTGTGCCAGCGGGCTCAGCAGTAGAGAAGAAGAGTATTGTCCAAAAGAGGATCCGCTTCAGTCGGCGGCCGTTAGGGCCGTCCATAACCCGAGGCAATCGCAATTGGGAGAGCGAGAATAAATGGCCGCAACCACACGCAGAAACTTCGCATTGGGACTAGCGGGATCCGCCGCACTGTTGGACACGATGGTTCCGCGCACGGCCGCTCTTGGAATGGGAAGCGTCGAGGGAACCGACGCACTCGACATTGAGTCAGAGACAGGAAAATTCAAGGCGTTTGTTCGAATGTCGGGCAGTACGACAGATACCGAACTTTACTTCTGGCATAGAATCGGGCGCTACGGCGTTGTCGATCAGAACATAAAATCGCTGCACTGGTCACTTGGCGTGACCTATCAGCGCGTGCGTGATTACGGCAATGATGGGGTCACCTATATCAGCAATGAAATCAGCTACCACTTGGATTCTGAAACCGGTGAATTCTTAGACAAATTTGTGAACCCCTATACGGGAGCAACCGTCACTCCGAGATATTTACGCGTCGGGCCGAGAGCCACCAAACTCACGCCGTCCGGTGCTTCACCGGTTGACGAGGACTCCGCTATGGAGCTGCCCTACGACATCGAACAGTCAATCGGACCTGTTTTAATCACGTCCAATTCGGTCTTGCTCAGTTTAGAACTCAAGGCCGGCGGAGACAAAATTGTCGCGCAGGATGTGATCACCTATCGTGCCAGTCTCGCTGATATGCAGAATTCGGAGCTCCACTCTGTGCCTGTGTCCTACACCATCCTCGACATTTTCAATTGGCCCGCCTGGATGGAAATGGGAGATATCAGAGGCGTGTACGTGGGACGGGGCGAAGGGGAAAAGGTCAAAGGGCCGGAAGAATTTCCGCGCCAGCTTCTGGACTTGATCGAAACGCACGACCCGACATTCCTGTCCGATCCGGAAAATTGGAAGGGAGATCAAATCCTTTAGGCGCCCCTCGTCTAGAAAATAAATCCAGGCGATCGCGTCAAGGCTGCCTTGGGGTCGGCAATGATTTCTGGATAATTTTTTTCAATCATGGCGAGAGTTTGAGAGGGGACGTCTTCAAACCGCTTGACCTTTTGGCCAAAGCCGCTAGTCATTCGATTTCCCGGCCGGTCACCCATCTTCAGCCAAGCTGACCAACTCGTGACGGATTCCAACGTCGCAGACCCCGGCACAAAGTCAACGGACATGTCTTTCATGAGATTTAGTTGCGATCGAAGAGTTGACCGCTCCGAAATCGTAAATGGAGGGATGCCAGGCGCAGCGAATGTTGCAACAGTCGTGAAATTTTCAGGTATCCAAATTTCATTGTTCACCGATGTGGCAGGTCCGAGCTCAATGTCGTGTTCAAACGTCGCTCCGGGAAGCGCGGCAGGCATGACCGTCTCTTTTGCCGTGTAGTCTGTTGTAGAAGGCCCATTGATGCCCCAAGGGATTTCTATTCTTTCGCCCGTGTAGGGGTTGATAAATGCATCGATGACTTCGCCGCTATTCACGTCGCTATTAAAAATGATTTCAAGCGTCTTTCCTTGAAAGCCGCCATCAGGCAAGTCTGTCGCAGCCTGAACGACAGCCCAATCCTGTTTGTAAAGGGGCGTTCGCTCCCCTTCGATAACGCCATAGGTCGTTAGGCTCTTCCACCAAATCACAGGCTCCTTGCCGCGCCCATATTTTATACTGCGTGCTAGCGGTAGAAGATCGGCGCGTCCGGTCAAAAGCGTCGGGCCGTAATTTTCTTGTGTCTCAGCTCTGGCCTTCGAAGTTGAGGCAATGCTCCCCAAGGCAGCGGTGGCCGCGATCCCCAGCATTGTTGTGCGGCGGTCAAAGCTCGAGTTCATTTCCAATTCCTCTTAAGGCTCAAGATGCAGTACTTCAGATTAGCAGGTCGCGGATTGGTGTCAAAACCGAATGCGTTGAGTGAGATGCGGTTTAAGTTACGCGCATCAAGCATACATGCAATGAAACTGCATGTGCGCGCCCATGAGTTTTGACCGACAAATGCACAGAGAATTCTAAGTTGGCAAGCCTTGTGCGGCGGCACGATGGCCGCGCCGGCGGTGACGCTCGGCCACTTGTTGGGAAATCGACTAGAGGAGTTATGCTTGAAGTTCGAAAGTAATTCGCCGCGTTAGGATCGGGCTGCGCCGTTTGCTGCGCAGGACTTGTCCAGTAGTGATCCGAAGGAGATATTCGCGCGTTGTTATTCGACCACAAGCGTGCGCCGAGCTTGGACTTTGATTGTTTCGATATACCGTTTCTGCGACCAGCCGCAGTCGATCGTCAGCTGCTCCCAATTTCGCACCGACAGCATGGTCCACAAGAGATCCGTTGCTTGTTTGGGTGGATGATCCTTTGACAGTGTGCCATCACGTTTGAGCGCCTGAACCGCCGCTTCACAGCCATGACGTACAGCCTGCATGCGATCGGCCCACGCGGCCCTCGCCTCCTCATCACTGTCTTGCATGGCGAACAGCGCTTTGGCGATGCCGTAAATCTCGGGAATGTAATTGCCCCAGGCGTCAATGAACGCGTCCAGTCGTTCGACGCCGTTGGCGGCGCTCCGGCTTGCGGCCAGTCTCTGGTCGACGTTTTTAACCTCATCCAGATAACGCGTGGTGGCGATGAGTAGATCCGCGCGAGTAGGGAAGTGCAAGTAGACGGCCTGCCGGCTAATGCCCGTCTTCTTAGCGATATCCGTCATGCGCACAGCGTTACCTCGCCCAGCTTCCAGCAGTTTCCAGGCCGCAATCAGAATTTTTTCTCGGGTTTCGATTATTGTGCTTGACATGGTGTAAAGTTGCAGTTATTTGTCATGATGTCAACTTGACACAGTGTCAAGTGACCGAGCAGAAGGAGAAACAACTCATGGCAAAGCGTATTTTCATCTGGGTGGCCCACCCGAAGGCGGGGTCTTTGTGCGAGGGATTGGCCGATTCCTATCAGGCCGGCGCTGAGCGCAGCGGTGCGGAAGTCCGTCGCATGAACCTGAGCAACATGTCCTTCGACATGAACTTTGAGGGTTACGGCGAGAACGCCCAGGCTTTGGAGCCCGACCTCTTGGAATGGCAGGACAACGTGCGCCGGGCCGATCACTTGTTCATCGTGCACCCTTATTGGTGGGCAGCCATGCCGACTAAGGCGAAGGCGGTTCTGGATCGGGCGCTGACCCCTGGGTTCGGGTTCAAATATCACCGCAAGGGTATGGGTTGGGACAAGCTTCTCCAAGGCAAGACGGCGGACGCCATCATCACGTCTGATACGCCGCCCCTGCTCGACACATTCATTTACAGAAAGCCGGCCCGCCGGGTGATGAAAAACCAAGTTCTCGGCTTTTGCGGAATTGAGGCGAAGAACATCGTCCAGTTCGGGTCGGTAAAGACGGCGAGCCCAAAAAAAATTGAAAACTGGATTGAGCGGGTCGAGCGCATGGGCTTTAAAGCGGCCGCTTAGCTGGAGCAACTTCAATCATCAAACGCCAAAGACCAAAAGAAGGAGAAAACAATGCCTACAGATTGGATTATATATGCGTGTCTTGCTGCTGGCGTTAGCAGCTTGCTTGTTGCTGGGGTCTTCCAGTCCTTCTCGGACTTTATTATGAGATCGCTTGTCGCCGCCAGCCCGGCGGGGGGCATCGAGTCGATGCAAATGATCAACAGGAAGGTGTTTCGATCGTGGTTCCTGGTAATGCTACTGGGTCTGGCCCCCGTGTCGCTCGCGTTCGCCGGCTAGGCATACTTTTACCTGAGCGCCCCGGCATCACTGCCGATCATTGCAGGCGCGGCGATATACTTGGTTTTCGTTTTCCTAGTGACGATGTTCGGCAACGTTCCCATGAACAACCGTTTGGATGGCATGGACCCTTTCGCCGAAGAGACCGCCGATTATTGGAAGACCTATGGCGCCGTGTGGACCCGGTGGAATCACGTCCGAACGTTTGGGTCTCTTGCGTCGGCGCTCTGCTTCCTTTTAGCCAGCATCGCGCTGGCATGAAGTGGTTCCATTGAATGCCCGTTCCTGGTTACAAGCGGACAAGGTGTGTTGCTTTCGACTGTCTAGTTGTCGTGATCCGGAGAGTTGAGATAGTGCTCTCTCAACAGATCATCCCCGAAATCGCTGCCTGGCCTGCGATAGACCGAATGAATGTGGTTTGAGTCGGGAATGTTGTGGTCGCCGGGGATAACGTTGCCGTCCTCGTCTAAGGGGACACCGCCTTCATCGCCGCCGTGATTGACGGCGTTGACGAACTCGATCAAGACCGACGGGCCGTGAATGCGAAAATAGATCGGGTAGCGCCGATCATGGGTCGGGCCGATCCAAGCAAAGTGAATTTTGTCGAGGCCCTCGCTTTCGATTTCGGCGAGCCGCTCATGAGCGATTTCGTGTTCGTAGTTCTCGACATATTCTTTGATTATGTCGCGCAAAAGTTCTTTTTGCCCAGGGTTCAATTCAGATGCAGGCAGGCCGTCGTAGGACTCGAAGACTTCCAGGCGATTAGGGTCGGTAAAAATATTCTCTACGACTTTGTCTGCCAGCACCGCCATTGCGAGCTGATCGTCGTCTAGCGTAGTTAGAAGCCGATGGGCGCGATCTTTTTCGTAGCCTAATAAATGCCACCCGGCGTAAAGGCCATCCAAAATAACCGTCGGCCGAGATCCGAAAAATGCCGGCGATACCTCAACGTCGTCGCCGACGATGGTAAAGTTGACAGTCAAGTGGTGCCCTTCGAGTTGCCATTGCCAAGGCTCATCTTCAGACGGCTCCCCAAAGAGGGCCAGCCAGTAAGCGCCGGAGCCGCCGATTGTGCCCATCGACAAAGAATCTTTTATGCCTTGGTCGGGCAGCGTTTCCCAGCCGACATCCTCGCCGATCATGATGTTCGCCACTTTTTGATAGCCCTGACTGCTAAGGCCGCAGCGCACGAACTTGTGCCCGAGAACGCGTTGCTCGGCATTCATATCTCTGAACGCAAGCCCCTCTTGGCGCTGATAGACGGAAGGAATGCTATTCAGATAATGCCACTTGCGCCGCCGTTCCGTTTCCGCGAAAAGCCGTTCAGCTTCGGCTCTGTCGTCAAACGGCCACACGGCCTTTGCGCGTTGCTCCTCATCGAGTGACTCAAGCCAATCAAGCGCCAAACCGTAGCAACGGTCGGCAATCTTGTCGCCGTGCGCGCCGGGCTGGTCGTGGGCGTGCACTTCGTCCAATGGAAATAGGCAGGCCAACGCGATTGCTGATATTTGGAGTTTTGTATTCAAAAATTTTTCTTTTGCCAAAACTATTATCTCTGCTGTTTCAACTTTGAAATCACTTCATTGAAATGTGGACCGGGCTCACAGAACAGCATCGCTGTTCGATGATGATCGCTGCGTCAATGCTTTTTCAAGTTAGGCCGGCTTGGTGGCGACGACGTTGGTTCGATCGGGCGCGGCGCCCGGGCCTTCCCTGTTGACGTTGAAACCGACCTTCTCCATGTGACCGAAATAGTCCATATCCTCATATTCAAGTCGCCAAACCTCATTGTTCCAACGATAATCTTTCCACCTTTGATAACTATTGAAAGCAGTGGCCGGTCGTCTGGGCCCACCGCCCGTGAAAAAGTCGATGGGGACATAGACCCCGCCGGGACGCAAAATTCGGAATGCTTCGGCGATCACTTGCCTTGACGTTTCCGCCGGCATCTCGTGGTGCATGATGAACGACGCGATGATGTCGAAATGATTGTCGGGGAATTGAGTTTTTTCGGCGAGACGCTGCGCGAAGTTTACATCGACGCCATGATCGACGGCGCGCATGTGGCCGTATCGGATCATCGGGGCGCCGATATCGACACCCCAAACTTCGGCCTCGGGATATTCTTCCTTGAGCGCCACTGTTAGTTGACCAATGCCGCAGCCCAGGTCGAGTACGCGCCGCACGTCGTCCTTGCCCGGCGCGGACGCCGCAACCTGGCGCGCAAGCCTGGCGTGGCTTTCGTCTTGATAATTCATCGTGCCGCGGGCCTCGAAGAAGGCATTGGTGCCGTAATGGTAGATCGGCCCCGCGAATTCGTTGCCGACATATCCGCCCGGCTGCATGTGAATCTCGTGGCGGGCATAGTCGGGAATGTCCATGTCTGGATTGAGTTCCAAGGTTCCGGGACCGCTTTTGTCGTAGTCTGCTAACTCGCTCAGATAAGTATCGGCTTGGTTCTCAAACGATTGCTTGAAGCCCTGATGAGCCAGGCGCTGTGCGTCGATCCGTATACGACCTTCCAGATTCACTAAAGGATCATCGCCAACGATTTTGAAAATTCGCTTTAAGGGCAAGTCGCCGTTTGGGTCTTTGCCGGCTTCTTTGACAAGATTGTTGAACCGCTCACGGGAAGCAGGAACCAATGTGGCTCCGCGCCAATTCCGAACGCCCGTGAGGAAATCATTGCGGCTTTCTGCGTTGAGTGTCGGCAGTCTCTCCAGTCGTCCGTTCTTGCTGCGGGCTTCGATATCGAACGCGGTGTCGCTGGCGACCGTCTTCGCATGTGCCTTTTTGCCAAAGGCTAAAGATAAAGCGGAAATGACGCCTGCGGTTGCGCTAAAAAGAGTTCGGCGGCTAAGCATTTTGGATGCTCCTTGAATTCAGCATTGTTTCGCTCACAGTCTTGGGGAGGGGCGTTGGGTTTCAGTCCTCGTCCTGCCACTCGGCCGAAGGCGCCAGGCTGCCAACACGCATTAATGGACTTAAGGCCCGCTCTACAAATCGATCTCGCTCAGTCTGCCATTCAGCCACGTCCTCGTCGGAGGGCATATAGCCCTCGACCATTTCCCGCGTGACGCCCTTTTCCTCAAGCAACCGCTCTAGCACCATCGTGCGGCGTTGATTCGACCAAATTTCCGAACCGAGAGCGAGGATCGATGTCACGATGTTATCGATCATCGGGTGGTCATAAAACGCGACTTTGTCCACATCAGACTTCAAGAACTCTCTGGCATAGGTTGGGCGATCAGTTTCAAGATCAGGGTTGGTTCTTGTTGACATGATGTATGTCCCTTTCCGTTGGAGCGATTTTTGCGGCCATGCCGCTCGGTCTCACTTGGTGAGTTTTGCAATAAAAGGCTTTTCGATCGTCGCTTGCTCGGCAATCATAGTCCGTGCGAATAACGTCAGGTCGCCGTGAGTGCGCAATCTCACACCGTCGGTTTTATGTTGGTGTTGAGCTGGAACAGGTTCGTCGGGTCGTACTGATTTTTGACCGCGACCATGCGATCCAAGTTGCCACGAAACGCCCTTAGAGCAGAGAGTTCTGTTTCGTCACCTTGGAAGTTGGCGTAGGCGCCGACTGTGTGCGGCCGCATCATGGCGTTGAGATCGCGCAACTGCGCCATGTTCGTTTCCATGGTACCCGGATCGGTCCAGGCGCCTGCCAAGACGAAATCGAATTTTGTATCGCGATGAGGATAGGCCATGGCGTCAGGTGCGGGTTCGGCAATCGCGCCACCGACGAGCTGAAAACCGATCAGGGTGCCCCGGCTCGTATCTTCAATTTCGTCGCCAAGAGTTTGCAGACGGTCGATTAAAGTGTTGACTGCCTCCTGCGTCAGGTCCGGCATCATGCCGCCGCCGCTGTAGTAGTTTTGACTGCCGTAAACCGAATCGGCCCGCGCTTGTAAGGCGACATAATTGATGGGCCCCGCATCGGTCTTCGACGGCGTGCCGAAGGCCATAAGAGGAGCGAGAACTTGCTCTGCGTTTTTCATGTCGCCCGAATAACATAACGACACCGTGATCGAGGGTTCGGTCTTGGCCCGGGCAAAAACAAGCGTGTCGATTGACAGTTCATTTGGTGCATTGGGCGCAAACTCGCCGTAGAAATCCCAAAGGTCGCGCGCCTGGGCAAGGGGATAGACAACGGAGCCTGCGTAAACATCCGGCCCGACATTGTGAAGTTGATATTCGAACGAGGTGACAACGCCGAAATTACCACCGCCGCCGCGTAGGCCCCAATACAGATCCTGGTTTTCGTCGGCGCTTGCCCGGCGAAATTGTCCGTCCGCGGTAATGATGTCGACGGCGAGCACGTTATCGCACGTCATGCCAAAGCGGCGCGCCAGCCGGCCGACGCCGCCGCCGAGGGTTAATCCGCCAATGCCCGTGTGGGACACGGTACCCGCGGTTGTGGCCAAGTTAAATTGTTGAGCTTCCGAGTCGAGATGTCCCAACAGTGCGCCCGATTGTGCCCGCGCTGTCTTAGATACAGGATCGACGCGCACGCCGTGCATAGGGGCGAGATCGATCGTCATGCCGCCTTCGCAGGCCGACTTGCCGGAAATGCTATGGCCGCCCGCTTTGACCGCGACCAACAAGTCATTACTGCGGGCAAAATCGACAGCTTCTTTGACGTCGCCCGCACCCCAGCAGCGAACGATAAGCGCCGGTCTGCGATCGAACATTTTGTTAAAGACGAGCCGCGCGCCGTCATAGCCGGGGCTGTCGGCAAGCAGTAATTCGCCGCGTAATGCCCCTTGCAGTTCCTTCAAGGCGGCCTGGTTCACCATGGTTTTGCCGCCGGTGCGCGTCAATACTTCGACGTCCTCGGTAATGGTGGTGAGTTTCTCGGCCGTGCCCGCGCCGAATGCTTGGGCGAGCGGCAGCCCGCTCAGGAGTGCCGTGCTGAGAGCCGATTGCGTAAATGCGCGCCGATCCATATTGCCATATCCTTTGTTGTTCATGACTACTATAGCAGGGGACGGGTGATCGAAGCCATTGAACCAGCTTTGTCCGCTGGGCTTGACCTAATCTTGAGTCCTTGACCGAGCTTTGGATTGCACATGCACGCACATCTGTTCTTCGATCTCCTGGCCTGGACGATTGCTATAGTTGCGGGCGTAATTGTGTGGCGCTGGCGCCTCAAAGACTACGATCAGCATGCGGCAACAAGGCTTGGGACCGGCTATCTTGTGGCGCTCGCGGCTGGCGCGGTCACTGGTGCCTATGTGATAAGCACACTCAATCTCAATCTATCGGGTCAGATCGCAATCGGCCGCTCATCGGCAGGCGCGCTCGTGGGCGTCATCGTGGCAATCGAACTTTTTAAGCTTGCCAATGGCGTGCGCGGCAGTACCGGACTCTACTATGCACTTCCCTTGGCGCTCGGTCTCGGCATCGGCCGGCTGGGATGTTTCTCCGCTGGACTTGATGACTTTACATATGGCGTCCCGACGGACGCTGTCTTCGGCGTCGACTTCGGCGATAGTGTCAGACGCCATCCAGTACAGCTTTATGAAACGGCGGCGCTTGGTCTGTTTGCCATACTCTATCTTGCGGCGTTGTCCCTTCGCTGGCGGTCGCCCATCGAGCTTGGGTTTTACGGCTTCATCGCCTGGTATGGGGGACAGCGATTTATTTGGGAATTTTTCAAGCCCTACGCTACGATCTTTGGGCCGTTCAATCTGTTTCATATTTTGAGTTTCGGTTTTTTGCTCTACGGCTTGTTCATGATCTTCCGCCGTCTAACTGAACAGCGTTCAACGAAAATACAACAAACGTAATGCTGACATTCACCAATCCGAGAAAGCAAGTGCCCTATCTCTATTATGGGCAAACGACATCGCTATGCGAGTCGTGCCTATTGCCCGTTCCCGCGAAGATCACGATCGAAGAGGATTGTGTCTATTACGTGAAAAGATGTCCCGAACACGGCGTGCAAAAGACATTGGTGTCGACCGACGTCGAGTATTTCAAGGCTTGCAAGGACTATTTGAAGCCCGGAGACCGGCCTCTGGTCGCGCAAACCCGCACTGACTATGGCTGCCCGTTTGACTGTGGTTTGTGCCCGGATCACGAGCAGCATTCGTGTTTGGCACTAGTCGAAATCAACGAAGCCTGTAATTTGAGCTGCCCGGTGTGCTTTGCCGGCTCCTCAACGCAAAAGACGGCGCACGTTCCGCTCGTGCAGGTCGAGCGCATGCTCGATGTTTTGGTTGAAAGCGAGGGCGAGCCGGATCTCGTACAAATTTCCGGCGGCGAGCCGACCATTCACCCTGAGTTCTTTGAAATCCTTGCGGCTGCCAAGGCCCGGCCTATTCGCCATTTGATGATCAACACCAACGGCATTCGTATTGCAAAAGAGCCCGACTTCGCAAAGCGTTTGACTGAATTCATGCCGCGTTTTGAAGTCTACCTTCAATTCGACAGCCTTCAGCGCGACGCGCTGATGAATATTCGCGGTGCTGATTTGCGTGATATCCGCAGGCAAGCGCTGGACCGTTTGGAGGACCTCGGAATTTCGACAACCCTCGTGGTCACCGTCAAACGCGGTGTCAACGACGACGAAGTGGGCGAGATTATCAAGTTTGCACTCGAATACTCATGCGTTAGGGGCGTCACGTATCAACCCGTTCAAGACGCCGGGCGCAATGACGGTTTCGACAAAAACGAAAATCGCATGTTGCTGAGTGATATTCGCAAGAGAATTGCGGAAAGCTCTGGAGTTTTTGGCGCTGAGGACATGATCCCGCTGCCTTGCAATCCGGAACAGATCTCCATCGGCTATGGCTTGCGCAATGGTAAAGACGTGGTGCCGCTGACATCCATGCTACCGGCCGATGTGTTGGCCTCGGCGGTTCCCAACACTGTCGCGATAGAGAACTATCCCGAGCTCCGCGACGCCCTATTCAATTTGTTGTCGCTGTCCACGGCCGTGGGAGATACGGCGGAAAAACTCTCCGAAGTTTTGTGTTGTTTGCCTAAGGCGGCCGTTCCGGAGCAATTATCCTATGCCGATACGTTTCGCGTCGTGATTATCGAATTCATGGACCGTTTTAATTTCGATGTCGGCGGCGTCAAACGCTCCTGCGTTCACTTTGTCCAGCCCGACGGCCGCATCATTCCGTTCGACACGTTCAATCTGTTTTACCGCGACGGCTCTGTGGAAGAGTTGAGATCAAGACTCCCCTCAGCTCCTCGCGCTGATGCGCGCACTTCGCCGGTGCACGTGCGGTCGACAGCATGACGAAGACGAATTCAAAGGCCGGGTCCGTCTCAATCGTCATTGGCACTTTGATCCTCTTACTAAGCGGCGGATGCACGTTGTTCTTCCTTGCTGTGGATTTTTCTGATGGGATGACTGGCGGCATTTGGGAGTTCGCGCTCGCATTTGGCGGACCGCCAATATTGCTTGGGCTCGCAATTCTCGTGTTCGGTAAGTGGCGCGCCAAACAGGCACGCGGCGATCAGTCTTAGATGGACTATTTAGATGAGGTTGGTGGCATGGCAGATGAGAGTTCTAAACCAGGCAAAGTGCTTATTGTCATCGGCGGACTCATTCTATTCTTGAGCGGCGGATGCACATTATTTTTTGTGGGCTTTGATCTCACGGCTTCCGAGCAAATGGGTATATGGCCGGTCGCGTTGATGTTCGGCACGCTCCCCATTCTGATTGGCGCCGGTTTGTTGTATTGGGGCTTGCGCCGCCGCGGCGACGTGGGCCGGTCCTAGTCCAATCCGATGGCGTGGAAAATCTTGTTTTCACAAAGATAGCCGTCGATGCAGTAGACATTCAAAATTCCAAGATCGGCGCGGCCGATACCGCCCGTCGCCATGCGGTCTTCAGTGAGATACGCCGTGCCGGTTACTGCCGTCGACTCAGGCAGAATGCGAAAATTCCGGATGATGGTGTATTCGAGCCCCGACTCCATGAGAACTTTTTCGCCCGCCTCTTTGTCCGTCAAGATGTCGCCGAACATTGGCAACATGGCTTCCGGATAGGCCGGGCGGCTATCGCCGGCGCCGACGGCGCTGTTGAGAATGACGCGCTTGACGCCTGTCTCTTTCGCCCACTTCGAAATGTTGGTTTGGCCGTCACGGTAAAAAGTCTTGTTGGTACTATCAACCCCAGCGGCAAGCGCGTTCACGACGACGAGAAAGTCGTTCGATTTGAAAGCGGCTTCGACATCGGCTTCATTCAAGGCATCGCCCGCCACAAAACTGACTGAAAGTCCATCAAGGCGGCTGCGGTCTGACTCCGTCCGAGCAAAAACGGTGACATTTTCTTCGCCGGCATTGTTGAGCTGCTTGACGATTTCAGAGCCAAGCCTGCCCGTGTCGCCAAAAACCAGCACGCCGTCGGCGCGAGCCGGTACGAGCATCAATAGAAGAAGTGATAGTGCGAGTAAAAAATGTCCGTAACGTTTCATATCTTTGCCCCGAGTTGATTTTCCCTACTGCAATACTGAGCTAAGCATGACCTATGTCGGACCAAAGCCCAAGTATCAAAACAGCATCGTCCAATTCGGAGTTAATCAATGCAGATTGTCTGGTCGCAGAACCTACCTAGCGGCTGGCTGCCACAGCCAGCGCGACCGTTCATCGAACCTAGTCACGAATGAGGGCATGGAAGATGTTGTTTTCGCAATGAGCACTGTCGAGGCAATAGACGTTGAGCACGCCAAGATCGGCCCGGCCGATCGCGCCGGTGGCCGTTTGATCGTCGGTCAAATACGCCACGCCGCTGACGGGCGTCGTTTCCGGAAGAATGCGCCGGTTGCGAATGATGGTGTATTCGAGTCCCGAACTCATCAAATTGTTTTCAGCGTATTCTTTGTCTTTCAAGACCTTACCCCTTTGCGCCAAGCGTTCTTTGGGATAAACGGCGATGCTGTCGCCGGCGCCGACGGAACTGTTTAGGATCACACGCTTGACGCCCGTCTCTTTCGCCCATTTGGTAATATTGACCTGGGTCTTTTCGTAGAAGTTAGTCTCAGACCCGTTCATCCGGCCGGCCAGCGCGTTGTAGACCGTGCGAAAGTCATTCGACTTGAGGGCGGCTTCGACGTCCGCCTCGCTTAACGCGTTGCCGGTCACGTAAGAAACCGCCAATCCCTCAAGACGGTTGCGATCCGACGTCGGCCGGGCAAAGACTGTGACATTGGTTTCGCCAGCATTGATCAGCTGTTTGACGATTTCTGCTCCAAGACGACCGGTTCCGCCAAAAACGAGCACACCATCGGCATGTGCTGGTGTAAGAGTCGCAAAAAGTAAAGCGATCGCTATTGTCAATTGTGAAAAGATCTTCACCGCACAGACACACTTTGAATTGGGAATTCACGGCCGAGGCGCGAGTATGCTGGCTGCCAGGCACAAGTGCCAGGGCCAAAATGGTTCTGTTCGATATAAGAAGGTGCGCGCTAAGCCATTTGGCGCTGCCGGTGACTAGCCGCCACAGCCGCCGCCGCAGCCGCCGCAGCCGCTGGCCCCGCAGCTCCCACCACCGCACCCGCCGGGCTCGCGCTTAGCCGGGTTCTTGTCCTTGGTAATCGTTCTAATGAGCTTGTGATAGAGGAACTGGACGATGCTGGCGCCAATGATTACGTACAAAACGACTTCATAAATTGAAAACTGCGCGATTACCTCAAATATTGGTTTCCAATCTTCAACCGCGGCGGCGTATGCGGTGGTTGTGATCAGTACGAAGCACGCAATCATCGCGGCGTTTCGCATTTGGGAATAAGAAACCGCTGGTTGGGGAACGAGCCAATAGCCTGACGTGTCGATCCGTTTGAAGTCGCGCGATCGATCGAAACGAATGTGTGCGGGCGGCCAGATGTCAGCGGGCGGTTCGGCGTCAAACTCCGAGGCGTAACGCGCCTTGGTTTTGTCGTACCACTCGAGATATTTTTCAGCTTCTGCTTCGCCGCCCAACGTCGGGCCGTGATGAAGCGGACGCTTCAAAACTTGGCCGCAGAGATGGCCCCAATAGTCCCGGCTGTAGGCCAAATGCAGGTGCCAGACTTGATCGACATCGTCTGACGGGGTCATGGGCATATCCGACGTGGCGGCTAAATAGAGAAAACGCCGATATTCGTCGATCACACGATTGGCAAAGTCTTGCTGCCAGCCGTTCTCGCGCGCCAGCCGCATTGAGAACGGAAATGCGGCGTCCGGTTGATCGAATTCATAGGTTTGCAAACTATTCCACAAGTTCGGATTCCTGACAGCCATGGCACTTATCCTCTTCACTCACGATGAAAAGGATAGAGCGACAAACTTCATTCCGAGTTAAGCGAAAATGTGGCGCTTTAGATTAGTCTTGTGTTAGCTTTTCTTAACTTAGGGTGATCGCTCTTTGTGTCAGTCCGTTTGTACGAACGGGTGTTTTGAGAGACCGGTCATGAGTCGATTAACCGTCTTAGGCCTTGTATTGGCCATCGTTGCGAGCTGTGCCGCGCCGACGCCGCGAGATGTCGGGTCGGGCAACGGCGCGCACATTGTCCCCACCGCAAAACCGCTCCAATGCGTTCCCTATGCGCGCAGCGTCTCCGACATTTCAATCCGCGGCGACGCCTGGACCTGGTGGCAAGCATCTGCCGGGCAATACAGCCGAAGCAGCGTGCCGGCAGTGGGCTCGATCCTTGTTTTGAAGCGCACCAAGAACTTAACCCGCGGGCACGTAGCCGTTGTCAAACGCCTTTTAGGGCGCCGCGAGATCCTTGTCGATCACGCCAACTGGCTCAACAAAGGCCAAATTCATAAGAACGCGCTCGTCCGTGATGTTTCAAGCCGCAACGACTGGTCCGCGGTTCGCGTCTGGTACACGCCCGGCAATACACTCGGCAAGAGTACATATGTCGCTTATGGATTCATTCATTCGACTCCAGACTCGACGTTGAAGATGAGTGAGCCCCTCATGAACGGTCCAAAAGTCCGTGATCTGCAACGCGTTTTGGCCGGCCAGGGATTTGATGTTTCGGTCGATGGTTATTTCGGGGCGGACACGCTTAATGCCGTGCGCGCTTATCAGGCGCGCCAAGGTCTCGCCGCGGACGGCATCGCCGGTCCGGCAACGCTGGCCCGCTTGGGATTATAAACTTACCGGCTGCGTCAGCTGCTTTAGTTCAACTGTTCGTCTTTGAAGACCGACTCGTAAACTTGACTGCCATTGCGGAACGGGGTGCCGCCCCACGCGGTTTCGAGTTCAGCAAGCGGCTTTTCTTCCAGCAACTCTTCGAGCGATTTGCCCGACGCTTGCCCTTCGGCGACCTTTTCTTTGACGACCAACAGCATGTCCCGGTAGCGCACCATGTCGGCTTTTGTCGCCAACTCGCCGTGGCCGGGAATGACTTTGGTGTCATCGTCGGCCAAGTCGATTCCCAAATTCACGGCCTTGATCATACCTTCTAGGGTTCCACCGGATCCGTAGTCGATAAAGGGATAGATATTGTTCAAAAAGACATCACCCATGTGAATGACGTTGGAATTGCGATAGACGACAATCGCGTCGCCGTCGGTATGTGCAGGCGGCACTTTGATCAAGTCGATCCGCTGACCACCTTGATAAAGCGATGTGCTTTCGGTGAACGTTATAGCAGGCAAGGCCGCTGCCGGCGCGGCTTTGATGGTGTTGCCCGACATATAACTCTTTGTATCCACGCTCATGCGAGCGCGGACATTCTCCTGCGCGATGATTGGAATTCCCATATTGCCGAAGTTTTCGTTACCACCCGTATGGTCGCCGTGCCAATGGGTGTTGAAGAGAAAAGTGACAGGCCCGTCGGTCTTGTCTTTAACCGCGGCCATGATTTTATCGGTGACTTGGGCGAATTGATTGTCGACTAAGAAGGCCCCATCGTCGCTGACCGAGAGCGCGATGTTTCCGCCCATGCCTGCCAGCATGTAGATGTTTTCGGCGACGTCGATGGTCGCGATCTTGGCGTTCGAAAGATCGGGACCTTGAGCGTTGGCGACGCCCGGCGCAATCATCAAAGCGATTGCGAGCGCCGCCGATTTCAAAGTTTCTTGAATGGTCTTCATGTCGAACTCCCCGCGTATGAGGCCTTTAGCAGGCCGTTTTCACCGGCCAAATTAGTCACTTTGCGCGCGAAGCGCCAGGCTCATTCGGCTTTTTACCCGCCCGGTTTGACGATGACCAGATCCGTTTCGTCGCCGACGGCAAAGGTGCCGTCTGGGGCTACGTCGAACGCGGGTCCGGCTTCATCAATTGAGAACTTCACCGCACCCGATTGATCGTCCCAAAGCCGAAGGCCGCCGGCCACCATCCCGATCAGCCCCTCGGGGTGGCCCACCAATTGGCGGGCGCCTACGACTTCGCTTTCACTGCCCTCGACTTCGACACTTGCGCCCGTCGCACCATTCCAAATTCTGGGTCGATCCGAGTCTGACGCGGTCGCCACGCGCGCGCCATCTCCGAGAACGGTGAGGGCGTTGATCCGGCTGTCGCGCGGGTTCGTCCCGGTTTCTTTTTCATTGGCGATTGGAATGGTGCGCAGGCAAGTCCACGTTTCGTTTTGCCATATGCGCGCGGCGTTATCGTTGGTCGTAACCATATTGCCGTTGGCAAGGAACGCAATACGGCCGATGCCATAAGTTTCGACGGCGTCGTCGAGCCGAATGGGCTTTATATCTGTGTTAAACAAATCGAAAGCGGTTAGATGCGGTGAACTTTCGCGCGCAAAGGCCGTGCGGCCATTTGGGTGTAAAGCTTTGACTATGTAAGGCGTCGGTCCTTCGACTTCATGTGTCACTAAACTGACGGTGAACGTCTTGTGGTTTTCGTAAGACACGATCAACTGTCCCTCATCCACTTCAGAAATGTGTGCGATGAGCGCGTTCGGCGTGTGTACCTCAATTTCTTCATCGGTCATGTCGTCCATGGCCGGATTGTAGGACGGGCGAATCTTACCGGCGTCGAGATCGATGGCGGCCAAAACTTTTCCGTTATTCATATCTCGCAGACGCAAGCCCGTATTCCACGGACCCTCGGTAATCAACAAGTTGCCATCGCGCGTCAGCAGCCGAAATGTTTCGTCTTCCAATTCAAAATGCCAACGGCCCCCACTGGCGTCCCAAACATGGGTCGACTCCGCTCTATGAAGAACGACGAAACGTCCATCCGGCGTGACGGAACAGCCGCGAAACTTGCCCGTTTCTTGGGCGATCTCCTGGGCGCAGTTGATTGCGCGCTTGTTCCAAAATGTGGGTTGCCTAAAATCCCACAGTTTGACCGTGCCATGCCACCCGAGAGAGAGCAGGCGGTTTCCGTCGGGAGAGAAGCGAACCAACTCAATCCCGTCGTCATGGGCGCTCGTTCTAATCTGGGAAAACTTGGGAGAATTAGCCATCTGTGCGCCTGCTTTGGTCTGACCAGAGTCAGAACCAAACTATTCGCCGCGCGAAGAAATCGTTGCGGCGGCGCTCGAACGCTGCTTCTTGTCGGCCGCCCGAACGACGAGCGCCCACACGATAATGATTGCGTTGAAGCCGACCATCATCATGAATGGTGCCGTTTTGCCAATCGAGTCAAATATCTCGCCGCCGATAAACATCGCGACGGTAATACCCACAGCTCCCATTACGCCGAACACGCCGAGGGTGGCCCCGCGCGAGTTTTGCGGGGCGTATTCGCCAATCACTGCATTGCTGGTGACGGTAATGCTCACTTCGCCCATGGCCAGAATGACGATGGCAATGATGATGAAGCTGTTGAACGGGTCGGCGACCAGCCACAGACCGAAATAGCCAACGGCGGCAAACGTGAATGACAGGGCGAGCACGCTGATTTTGTCAAACCGGTCGTTCATCATGCCGGCAAAATAAGCCCACCCGCTCACGGCCGCCTGATTGACGAAAAGCAATATACCCGCTTGTCCCATCGCTTGGCCCGTCGTCATCCCGTCTTCGAGTCCCATTTGCATGGCCCACAGGGGCAGAAACGTGCCGACGATGACAAGATCGCCGCGCCCGACAAACGCCGCGCCGAAAGCCAAAGCAACTTTTGGGTTTTCTTTGGCCCGCCGCAGTTCCGTGGCCACGGACAAAAATGGATTGGGCCGCGCGGTGCTAATGTCGGCACCCTTGCCTTTAAGTCCCCGCGACAGGACGGCCGCCGCCACGAATGCTCCTAGTGCCGCAAACCAAAATGTATAGCGGCCTGCATCGGCACTTTCGTATCCTGCGTTCTCGAGCCAGCCGGGAACTTTCGCCATCACCAGCGTCATGAAAATAATGCCAAGACTGCTCGTCAGATTTGATACGCCGATCCACTTGCCGCGCGTCACCGGCTGACTGTATTCGATGGAAATGGCCGACATCATGACAGGTATGGTCGACGCACCAACGGCAAACGTCATGCGGAAGATCGCAAGTTGAACCATGTCACCGGCCAGGGGATAAAGAAAATATCCGGCGCCTATAAAGACGAACCCAATGGCATAGGCGAGGCGCCGTCCCGTTTGATCGGACATCGCGCCGATTAACGACATAAACACAATGACGACGACTTCTTGCAAGGCGCCAAGGCGGCCGGTGATGGACCCTTGCTGGCTGCGCGCGATGTCGAAAACTTCCTCCAGCAGATAGGGCTGCATGAAGTTCATATAGATGAGCAAGTTCATGGTGGTGAAACTTGCGTACAAGCCCACCGCCACGTTCGTCTTGCTCACGCCCGGCGCAAACCAAAACGGCCCGAGTTTTAGTCCCCGTGGATCCGGCTCTATAGAGATGGTTCCGTGCCCCTTAAGGAATGAGATGGTGGGAATTAAGCGCGCCGGAACCAATAGTATGCAATGTTGACATCGGGCCCAACTCCGCGGCAATGCTGTCCGTTATGCTCGCAACGATTACCCTCGCACACCTTACACATTCTTGCTTCTCTGTGATCGAACATTTTGAGTTCTCCCAATTCAGGCGCGAGAAATTCTGCAATTTGTTCTTTCGTCGCGCGTCGTGGCCCCCGGTACAGACGGTCGTGATCGCCTTGACTTTCCCAGTGGGCCAAGACGAAATCCCCATCGGGCTTCAGCCATTGCAAGATTTTGTCTTTGTAAGGCTGAATTTTTTCGCGGGCCAAATTATGCATGAGGCCGGAATCGACCAGTAAGTCGAACTGTTCGGCGTTGTCCCACTTGAATACGTCGGTGCAAATGTAGTCGACGGAAACATCTTCTTGTTTTGCAAGTGCTTTCGACATGTCCAGGGCTTCTTCCATAAAGTCGAGGCCGGTGACTTTCCAACCGAGTTTGCTGAGATATACGGAATCGACTCCGGCTCCACATCCCATGTCCAGGGCCGTTCCGGGCTCGGTCCGCGCTTCATCGACGAAGGGAATAAACCGCGTGGGCTCAGCGTGATGCCAGGCGAGCTGTTCCTTTCCCTTGGCATCTTTGTAGTGCTCGTTGAATTTTTCTTTTTCGGTTTCGCTCATGACGTCCTCGATCTCTCTTATCTGATTGCTAAATTGAATTGAATGGCAGGCGTTAGTGAAGTGCGGGACCGACGGTGTCCTCGACGCGTACAGTTTGCATCACGCGGCGGCCGTCCAATTTGTCGCTCACTAGTTTGTGCAACGTGCAGCGGTTGTCCCATATGGCCAGCGAGCCTGGCTGCCAATGAAAGCGGCATTGGAATTCCGGCTTGGCGCTATGTTGCTCAAGGTAGTTGATCAACGCCTTGCTTTCGTCCTCTTGAAGGTCCTTGATCGACCACATTCTCAAAAAGTCGACATACAAGGCCTTTCTTCCCGTTTCCGGATGAGTATGTACGAGCGGATGTTCGGCCGGCTCGCGGCGCACCTTGAGTTTTGCCAAAGCTTCTGGTCCGGACGTGACGAGGCTATGAACTTTGTCGTGATCCATGGATGGAAACAGACCCGTGAGGCCTTCAACGAACTGTTTCATGGGTTCCGAGAGCGCCTCATAGGCAGCGTAACAACTCACCCACAACGTATCGGCGCCGGCCTCCGGACAGATGAGTGCCTGTAAGATTGTCGCCTTGTTGGGGATATCCGCCGACGAATGATCGATATGCAGGGTTTCTGTCTTGGGCGTGCCGGGAGGGTGCTTGCCGGTTTCGGGCGTTAGAACAAACGGGTCCACATCCTTTGGCGCTCCGCCCATGAGCTTCAATTCGTTCTTCAGCTCGCCGAAATATTCGCCGAAGGTCTTCTGCTCGTCGGGCTTCAAGTTCTGATCCCTAAAAAATAGGACCAGGTGTTCCAGCCAGGCTTGTTGGATTTCACTTAGCGTTTCGCCATCCAAAGGTTGGGAGAGGTCGACACCCACAATTTCGGCGCCTAAAGCGCTCGCGATCGGGTTCACCTTTATGTGCTGATAGTTCGTCATACGCCGCTCCCTTTGCGACCCGTCCAGCAGCCTCTATGGGCAGTGGCTTTTGTTGACATTTCAACCTACTCATCTCACACTACCGACTGATTGGTCTGTTTACAAGAAGATGAGAATCATTCTGAGTTCAGCGCACCATAAGACGGACGATGTCCCGGGAGACGGGAGAGGCCGAGGGGCCAATACGAAGTCGCAAATCATCGAAGCCGCGTGCGAGCTAATTGGCGAGAAGGGGTATGAGGGTCTGACATCTGCCGCTTTGATCGAGCGTGCGGGCATAAGTAAGGGCGGCCTCTATCATCACTTCGAGTGTCTCGATGATGTGGTGATCGCGGCTTACGAAAAGACGGCGAAAGACCTCTATAGTGTTTTGGGTGCGGCGAAGCCGAAAAATCTCGACGATTATCTCGAGCAAGTCGAGCGCATGCTGTTTCAGCACCTCCTCAATGACCCGAAGACCTTGCGGATCATGCATGAGCTTATGCCCAAAGCGATGTTCGATCCGGTGTTTGCCGAGCGTTGTGACAGCATGCTTGAGAGCGGGCTCGATACTATGAGCGACAAGTTTTCAGATACGTTCAAGCGCAAAGTAAAGAAGAGCGATCTGAAATTGGTGCTGAACGGCGTAAGCATTTTTTTGACGGGCCTTGCCGCTCAGTCGCAAACGGGCCGCAGCCTTGCCGACAGCCGCAGATCGTGGCGCTGGTTTCGCTCAATGGTGAACGACAGACTGGGTTAGCCTAACGACCTGATTTCCCAACTAGTTCAGCGCCGGAATGATTTTCTCGCCGATGAGCTTGATACAGCCGGCAGGATCTTCGTAAATACGCAAGGCGATTTCGTTAAGCCCCTTGCTCTCGAAGTCCTTGAGTTCCTCGATAATCTTATCGATGTCTTCGAACCCGCCCCATAAGGTCAGCCCGTCGACCAATTTATTCACCACCTCGTCCGGTACCCCTTCAATGACATGGGTGTGGGCGCCATAGGCTTTGAAAAAGGCTCCCATATTCTTGCGGACCAACTGCACGTCATCCTCATCGAGGAAGGGGCGCAAATACATGGGAAACAGCATGCCCCTTAGGACCAGCCAGCGCCGAGCTTCGCACCGGGCGGCTTCTTTGTCTTTTTTGACATGCCAGGCAAAGAAATTGTTGATGGGAAAGTCCGCTATGGATTTGCCCTGTTCTTCCAGCTTGTCATGCGCGGCCTTTATATAGCCCTCCACAATGGGCTGGGGGATGTCGCTCATCATGATGCCGTCTCCCACCTCGGCGGAATACTCCATGACTTTATGTTTATTGGCGCCGACATAGATTTGCGGCGGGGCTTGCGTCACCCATCGCGGATCAAAGCGACGCACTTCGTAAATCTCGCCCTTGTAGTCGAAAGCTTTGCCTTCAGCGGCCGCGCGCAATATGTCGATACATTCTTTGATGGCCGGCTTGCGGCGCTCGGGCTTGATCCCCATAGCCTCGACAGTGCCGCCGCCGCCGCCGACAACAATGATCGCGCGGCCATTGGAAATTTCATTCAGCGTCAAAAGCGAGGCCGCCATCTTAATCGGGTGCAATTCAAAGGGACTAACGGCAATCGGTCCCATTTTGATCGTCGAGGTCTCCCGCGCCAAAACCGAAAAGCTGGCAAATGGATCTTTGCCGTCTAGCTTGTTGGGCATCCACACCGCGCCAAAGCCCAAACTTTCAGCAAGCTGTCCCAATTCAACAACTTCGTCTGCCGTTTTGTCGGGTTCAAGAATGACGTCGATTCTCATGCCGTATCTCCTCACCATCCAAACTTCATCAAAGCGTGCCGCAGCTAGGGCCGAGAGGCTACGCCCGTAGTGCCGCGGTCCATGGCGCGGCCGCTGGTTTTGCCCATCGTTGTGAATGGCGAAATTTCCTCCAAAACGAGGACCGCGTTGGCCAGGCTCCTTGAACCGTGGCACTCTCAAGGTATGACCGATGGCTTCGACCTTAAAGCTCAAACCGTACTGATTACCGGATCAAGCCGCGGGCTCGGTTCGGAATTTGCGCGTCAATACGCAATGAACGGCTGGAACGTCATCGCGACTTGCCGCCAGCCCGAGGCGGCAATTCACTTGGCGGCACTTGCGGCCGATCGCCCTCATGTGGTGGTAGAGCAATTGGACGTTCTGGATTTTGAAAGCATTGAGGCCTTGGCGGACAAATACCGCGGCACACCGATAGACCCGCTGCTCAATAATGCCGGCATTTCCGGTGGCTATGAGGGCCAAAGTGTTGGAGCCATTGACTATGAAATATTCGATGCCGTCATGGCGACGAACGTATTGGGCCCTTTGAAAATGGCGGAAGCATTCGTCGAACATGTTGCAGTCAGCGGTGAGAAAAAGATCATCAGCATCTCGAGCATGCCGAGTTCAATCACCCTTGCCACGCCCGGCCGTCTCTATTTCGATCACTCCAGTAAAACGGCGCTGAACATGGTGATGCGCACGCTGTCCAAAGATTTGGCAAACCGAGGCATAATTGTCGGACTTGTGGCACCCGGTCTCGTCGATACCGACCTCACCAAGGCGCTCGACATTACCAAAATTTCGCCCGAAGAAAGTGTCGCTTCTTTGATAGCAGTATTCGAGACCTACACACCAAAGATGTCCGGCACACTAATTCAACATACCGGCGAGGCACTACCGTGGTAGACGAAGTCTTCGTTTGACACCCTGATGTGCAGAGAGATGTATTAAGTGGGAGACGTCCTGCTCGTTCTCGGGCGATCTATTCCGAGACATAAAAAGCCCTTACCGGCAAAGGGGTATCCGGTAAGGGCTAAGTCGTAGGATCCAAGATTCGGAGACGATTTGGACCACGATTTCTCTCGACCGTTCGTTCTGTTGTGCCGAGTTGATTTGGAAACTGCAAAATGCAGACCAATTTGCATTGGTCAAATGTTAACACCGCGCTGGAGTCAAACTTGGCACGGGCACTGCATCTCATGGGAACGCTCAGTCAAGAACTCGACCAAGAAAGTAGTGCCATGGCGGAAAAGACGGTTTTGGGGATCTATTTGGAAGGCTTAACGCGCCAGCTCAATGGCAAGTCGTTGCACGTGCAGCCGGTGTCGGGTGAATCTTTCGTTTTGACGTCGGCGCGCACCGAACAGGACGGCAAGATTCTTTCGGGTACCATGAGCACCATCAACACGCACAGTATCATTCCGATCAGCCAAATCGTCCATGTTTGGTACAACCCGGAAGATCTGAAGAGTTCCTAAGCGTAAGGAATGCAACTCAAAAACCTTGCGGCTGCCCCGAGTAGCGAATAAAGGTCCCGGATTGCTTCCCCGTTAACCCCTCTATGACGCGGATCATTCCCGCGACGCTTTCGTCAATCGGAACCATGCCTGGAATTTTGACGTCACCAAAACGATTGTCCGAATTCACAATGCCCGGCGACAGCATGACGACTTTCACGCCCTTTTCGCTCGTGTCTCTCGCGACTTGAGTCATAAACATATTCAAGGCGGCCTTGCTCGCTTTATAGAAATAAACGCCCGGCGCGCCGCCGCCTCCGGCCGCAAAGGATCCCGCAAGAGAGCTCACAACGACGATCGTCTTTTCGTTGCTTGCGCAGATATTCTCAACAAAGGCCTCCGAAAGCTTCAAAGGGCCGACGGCATTCGTCCGAAAAAAATCTGCGGTCTGCTCATGGGCGAGCTGACCAAACATCTGTTCAGGTGTTGGAGCCCCCGAGATACCAGCATTGTTGAGGAGAACGTCGATCGGTTGATTGGTGTACTTCTTGCGGAGTGCGTCGATCATGTCGTGATTTGTGACGTCAAGTTCTTCGATGACGACGTTTTCACGGTCGTTCGCGAGTGCATTCAAATTTGCGGCGTTATGCGGCGTGCGCGCCGTCGCAATCACATTCCAGCCTTTTGCCGCATATTGCCGGACAAATTCGAATCCGATGCCGCGATTTGACCCGGTGATCAGTACGGTCGAAGCTGCATTGTCCATGTGTCCGTCTGGCATTTGTGCGCTCGTGCATACGATGAGTCGGCGAGTTAGCGCTCAGATTACATCAATTCCGAACGCCCGCCTCGACATTATTACCTTCGGGATCGAACAGGTAAGCGGTGTAGTAGGTATTGCTGCGTGGGCCAGGCGCGCCGTTGTCGCGCCCGCCGCCTTTTTTCTAATTGTGTAGTGCTTTCGAAATCATTTCGCGCAGCATTAATTCTATTCACGTTGCACTAGCAAGGAAAAGTTTCAGTTCAAACGCGACGCACTGCTTCAGCGCCTCTCAGCAATGAATACTTGATCTCCTGTTTGCGCGAAATATTGAGGATAATCTTGATTGCCAGAGCGCCAGCGACGATGCTTGCCAAGTATCCCACAAAGTTCAGAGGTGGCTCGGGAAATCTGCACAGTTGAGATAAGTGGAATTTTGGCCTGTAGGCGGCATGATCGCCGGCAACAGGAGATCCACTATGGCAAGACGACCACGTCGCAATCATACACCTGCGTTCAAGTCGAAGGTGGCCCTTGCGGCCGTTCGCGGTGAGCAGACATTGGGAGAACTCGCTCAGCAGTTTGATGTTCATCCTAACCAGATCAAGCAATGGAAAGATCAGCTCCTTGAGGGTGCAGCGGGTGTTTTTGGGCGGGAGGGTAAATCACCGCTGCCTGCACCCCGTGTTGATGTGAAGAGGCTCCATGCCAAGATTGGGGAGCTGACGCTTGAGAATGATTTTTTAGGCGATGCGCTCACCAAGGCGGGATTGCCGAGCGCAAGAAAATGATCGACCGCAAACATAAACTCTCGCTCAGCCGTCAGGCCAAGGCGCTCAAGATCAGCCGGGGCAGCGTCTATTATCAGCCCCGTCCCGTATCGGTCGGTGATCTGGCACTGATGCGCCGGATTGATGAATTGCATCTCGACTATCCCTTTGCAGGCAGCAGGATGCTGCAGGGACTATTGCTTGGTGAAGGATACAAGGTTGGCCGCCTGCACGTCACAACACTGATGAAGCGTATGGGGCTTGAGGCTATTTATCGCCGCCCGAACACGTCCAAGCCTGCACCGGGCCACAAAATCTATCCCTATCTGTTGCGTAAGCTGCCGGTCACCCAACCCAATCAGGTCTGGGCGATGGATATCACCTACATTCCAATGGCACGGGGCTTTGTTTATCTGGCCGCAGTGGTTGACTGGTTCAGCCGGCGTGTCCTGTCCTGGCGGCTCTCTATCACACTGGAAGCAGACTTTTGCATTGAAGCCGTTGAAGAAGCACTGGCCCGTTACGGTAAGCCGGACATCTTCAACACCGATCAGGGCTCGCAGTTTACCTCCATCGCTTTCACACAAATCCTGAAGGATGCTGAAATCGCCATCAGCATGGATGGCAAGGGAGCGTGGCGGGACAATGTCTTTGTTGAACGGCTGTGGCGCACGGTCAAATACGAGGAGGTCTATCTGCATGCCTATGGCAATGTTCCACAAGCCCGAGCCGCCCTCGGCAAATATTTGGTCTTTTACAACACCAAGAGACCGCATTCATCGCTTGACCGCCAGACACCCGATCAGGCTTACTTCAACGTGCTGCAACCAATCCCGGTCGCGGCATAACAGGGGCTGAAATCCACTTATCCGCAGTCCGAAAGTTGTTCAAACAAACCGAACCACCTCTGTTCCAAGAGTCGAATATCACCGGAGGATCAATAAACGAAGAGGGGCCGGAGAAAAACGTCCACGGCGGAAGATCTGATATAAAGGATGCGTAAAACGGAACAAAAATCATATAGTAGGACTTAATAAAACCCAGGTGAAAGGTGAACCACCAAGCTATTATTACTATAGTAGTCCAGTTTATACGGCGACCTTCGACACTGTCGGTTGCCGGTTCGCTTCCGCTAGACAGTGCTGCCATAACTTGAACCGGTCGATACCACCATGCAATCGGCACAAAGAACCAAGTAATCGATCGACTTGGACTCCAAAGTAAATCCTTTGTGCCAGTTAATGAGAGATTCTGAAGGCATCGGTAAAGCCAGGACAGGAATAGAGCCGCAACGAGGAATGATAGCAGGCCTCTATTGAAACCTTGAATTTGCCAGTATGCGAGAATGTAGTCAGAGTTGAGCTCATCAAACAACTCAACAGACCGAATTGAGAACTCATAGTTCCACATACTGAATGTTGGATCGATTTGGTAGTGAAGGTAGAGTTGTATTGCGACAATTGCGATTGTAGTCGTAATTGTCCGTCATCAGATAAATTGGAACAGATTTTGATTTGAGCTAGCGGAGTATATGGCTCATCTGTTGTATCAGTTTAAGCAGCGGCTTTGCTGTGTTGCAAGCGCCGATGCTCGATCGTTTTTCGCTTGATCCTTTCTCTTTGCAATAGAATGGTTTGGCCGCGCCCAAAGTAAACATCTGCGGGCGTGAGGTTTTGCAGACTCTCGTGATAGCGCTGGTGATTGTAGTGACCCACGAACTCATCGATCTGCGCTTCAAGATCGCCAGGTAGGTAATAGTTTTCCAGCAAGATGCGGTTCTTGAGCGTTTGATGCCAACGCTCGATTTTGCCTTGCGTTTGCGGATGATACGGCGCGCCGCGAACATGCCTCATGCCTTGATCATCCATCCAGTCAGCAAGATCGCCGGCAATATAACTTGAACCATTGTCAGATAGCAGACGCGGCTTGTGTGCGACATTTGCCTGATCGCAACCCGATGCCTCCAGAGCCATTTCCAACGTATCAGTGAACCGCACTGCCAACTCGCGCGGGCTCAGTTCCGGTTCCTGAAGAGCCATATCGACGATCCGCTCTCGAATATCATCGGGGATGCGGTTCCACACGCGTTTTGGCTTGGGAGACCGGTCTTCCAATGCTTGTACGCCACCACGCAAATACCGGTCGTACCATCGGTAAAACGTCGTTGCCGGGATGCCGAGCTTGTCCAGCGTCCGCAGCACCGGGAGATGGGATCGCTCGACTAGGCGGATGATCTCGAGCTTCTCCGATGCGGGGTATCTCATGCGCCGTCTCCCCCATCCCCGATCATGCTTTTTTTAAGCAGCCGGTTCTCCAGCACCTGTTCGGCAAGCGCTTCCTTGAGGTCATGCCTCTCGCGGCGCAGGTCCTTGACCTCGCCCGAGGACGCCTGGCGGGCGGTATCCCCCGAAAGCCGCTTCTTGCCGGCTTCCAGGAACTCCTTCGACCAGCTGTAGTAGAGGCTCTCGGCGATCCCTTCCCGACGGCACAGCTCGGCGATGCTGTCCTCGCCGCGCAGGCCCGAGAGCACAATCCGGATCTTCTCTTCAGCTGAATATTGCTTGCGCGTCTTGCGCCGGATGTCCCGTACCGCCGTCTCGGCGCCGTCCTTCAAACTCATGGATTTCTGGCTCATCTGCGTTCCCTTCGGTCACGACGATGAGCCAGAAATCCTCCGTTACACAATCAACTCCATCTGTCCCACAGGCGCTGATGTCAGACAATCGGCTGGGGCTGGTTTTATCTCTCTACGATTCTTGATGACTTCTCGCGCTACATCATTGCGTGGAAGCTGTGCACCACGATGAGAGCTGAAGACGTCACTGATACGTTGGAAATGGCTCTGGAGGCATCGGGTTGCGATCAGGCAAATGTCGCACACAAGCCGCGTCTGCTATCTGACAATGGTTCAAGTTATATTGCCGGCGATCTTGCTGACTGGATGGATGATCAAGGCATGAGGCATGTTCGCGGCGCGCCGTATCATCCGCAAACGCAAGGCAAAATCGAGCGTTGGCATCAAACGCTCAAGAACCGCATCTTGCTGGAAAACTATTACCTACCTGGCGATCTTGAAGCGCAGATCGATGAGTTCGTGGGTCACTACAATCACCAGCGCTATCACGAGAGTCTGCAAAACCTCACGCCCGCAGATGTTTACTTTGGGCGCGGCCAAACCATTCTATTGCAAAGAGAAAGGATCAAGCGAAAAACGATCGAGCATCGGCGCTTGCAACACAGCAAAGCCGCTGCTTAAACTGATACAACAGATGAGCCATATACTCCGCTAGCTCAAACCGAAATCTGTTCCAATTTATCTGATGACGGACAGTACAGAGAGTACGGCCTCGACACTCTCAGGCTCGTCGAGATTGCAACCGACCAATTGCATACCACCTTCGAGCAAATGCACATGGGCGTCGTGAAAGGCTGGCATCATCATGCGTCCGTCAAGCTCAATTACAGTCGTCTCGTCGGAAATGAGCGACGCCGCGCCGGCCCCACCGCCCACATAGATGATTTCACCATCTTTGACGGCGACGGCTTCGGCCCAGCTCCGGCCCTCATCCATGGTGTAAATGCGTCCGCCGCTATAGACGGTGTCTGCTCCGGTTTGGGCATGAGCGCCGATACTCCCTATGGAGCTAGCAAGCAGCATTGCCGAGAAAGCCATAAGGATTAGTGGTTTTATGGTTGATTAGGTCCGCTGGTCATCGATGGTAATTCTGTTCCGGGCTTCCCCGATCGAGCATAGATGATAGTGAGGGACGACCTCAAACGGTCTCGTCGGATCTGCGCTTTCTTCTCGGGGCCTGGCCGTGATAAAGCGTGCAGCATGTTACGCATCGATGACCTCACTTATCGGATTGGCCCGCGAGATTTGCTCTCTCAAGCGGGCGCCGCGATTAATCCCGGCCATAAGGTCGGCTTGGTTGGGCGCAATGGCGTTGGCAAAACAACCTTGTTGAGGCTGATCGCTGCGGAACTGGAGCCCGACGAAGGTTCCATCCAAGTGCCACGGAGCTGGCGGCTGGGAAAATCCACCCAAGAAGTGCCGAGTCATTCAACGAGCCTCATCGATACGGTTCTTGAGGCCGACCACGAACTCGTCCGGCTCGAGGCGGAAGCCCAGGCCGCAACGGATCCGATCAAAATCGCCGACCTGCATGCGCAACTTCAAGACAAGCAGGCGCACACGGCGCGCGCCCGCGCGGCGCGCATACTCGTGGGCCTAGGCTTTTCCGAAGCCGCCCAGCAAGAGCCCTGCAGTTCTTATTCCGGAGGTTGGCGCATGCGGGTCGCGCTGGCGGCTTTGCTGTACACCGAGCCCGATCTGTTGCTCTTGGACGAGCCGACTAACCATTTGGATTTGGAAGCAAGCCTTTGGCTTGAAGATTATCTTCGGCGGTATGCGGGAACGGTACTTTTGGTTAGTCATGACCGTGCGCTCTTGAACCGGGTTGTCGATGAGATCCTGCATTTGGAAAACGGTGCTTTGACATTGTACCAAGGCGGTTACGACCGTTTTGAGGCGACACGACGGCGCCGGCTCGAGCTCGACGCAAAACTTCGCGCCAAGCAAGAGCTGCAGCGCGCGCATATACAAAAATACGTCGATCGGTTTCGCTACAAAGCCTCGAAGGCGCGGCAAGCCCAGTCGCGCCTCAAGATGCTGGAAAGAATGGAGCCGATTCCCGAACACCAAGAGGAAGGTGGCGTCTCGTTTGCGTTTCCCGATCCGGACCACCTTGCGCCTCCCCTCTACTCGATGGATCGGGTCGCCGTGGGTTATGACGGCAAGGCAGTCCTCAACGATCTTTCGCTTCGACTCGATGAAGACGACCGCATTGCTCTTCTTGGCGCGAATGGCAACGGCAAATCGACTCTGATGAAGCTCTTGGCCGGCCGCTTGGCGCCCTTGTCGGGTCACGTCACGCGGCCCGACAAATTGCGGGTCGGCTATTTCGCGCAACATCAAGCCGAAGAATTGGACCTGGGTGCAACGCCAGTTATCGAACTCGCACGCCGGCGGCCCCGCGATACCGAGCAGCAAGTTCGCAATCAGCTCGGGCGCTTCGGCTTTGGTCAACAGCGCGCCTTGACAAAAGTTGCCAATCTTTCAGGAGGTGAAAAAGCGCGTTTGCTGTTTGCGCTGATGACAAGCGATCGGCCCCACATTTTGCTGCTCGATGAGCCGACCAACCATTTGGACGTCGTCTCCCGCCAAGCGTTGATCCAAGCGATCAATGAGTTTGAAGGTGCCGTCGTGATCGTGAGCCACGATCCTCATGTCATTTCGTTGACAGCCGATCGGTTCTGGTTGATCGAAAAGGGAGGCGTGGCCCCCTTCGACGGAGATTTGGACGACTATCGTTCCTATTTGCTTGGGCGCGACAAAGAAGAACCTAAAACGTCACAAACGAACGGTTCCTCAGGCGCGACCAACGGCAAAAAAGAGCGCCGCCGCCGCGCGGCAGAAGAGCGGGCATCTGTGGCTAATCTAAAAAAGAAACGAACCGATGCCACGGCAAGGGTTGATCGTTTGGAATCAGAGAAAGCTAGTTTGCAAACCGCGTTGGCCGACCCGCAACTGTACGCAGGCGAGAACTCAGAGCTCGTCGCATTGCAGGTTAAGCTTGGCCAAGTGGAAAAAGAATTGGCTGAGGCCGAGACAATTTGGATGGCCGTCGAGCAAGAATGGGAGCGGAGATAACGCCCCGTTCATTGGGTCGTTCGTAAGAGAAATGGGAGAACACAACTAAATGACTTTTCGGTTTTCAACGAGTGGCGCTTTTTACATCTGCATGGCCGGTTTGTTTGCGTTTGCAACATTTGCTTTGCAGGGGTGTTCGGATGACAACACTCAAAGCGTGGACGTTGCGGACAATACTATTCTTGTTGCCGGCGCATCAGGACGCTCTGGGAGTTACATCATCACGGACCTCAAGCAACAGGGCCGGACGTTTCGTTCAATGACGCGCAGCGCGACCGGCGCTGTGGAGCGGCTTGGCGCAGACTTTGAAGACATGAACTGGGTTGAAGGGGACGCGCGGGACGCGGACCGTATGATGGAAATCTTGGACGGCGTAGATCTCGTCATCAGCGTCATCGGCTCGCGCGAACGCGAAGGCCCCAATGGGCCCGAGTTTGTCGATTGGGAAGGCGTGCGCAACCTTGTTGATGCAGCAGTTGCAGCAGAGGTCGAGCATTTCGTGTTGCTGACAGCGCTGGGCGCCAGCGATCCCGATCATCCGCTTAACAAGGCGCTTGGCGATGCCCTCAAGTGGCGCTTCAAAGGGGAAGAATATTTGCGGGACAGCGGATTGGCCTACACCATCGTGCGCCCGGTCGGTCTGGTTCATGATCCAGCGCCAGACAAGGGCATCTACATTGCGCAAGGGGACAAGTGGCGCGATATGGCAAGAGGCACGATTTACTATGGCGATCTTGCGGCTATTCTCATTGGCGCAATCGGCAATTCCGACGCCTTTAATAAAACCATTGAAGTCACCAATCGCGACGGTATTGAGCCCGGCACTTGGAATGTGACGTTTCCGGATTTGATTACGGACGCCGAATTGCCAGACGAGTGATCTAAAGTTTCAATTCTACCAGCAAGTGCTTTCTCTTTCCGCTGCAGGAAAATCGCATTTTGCTCAAAGGCGGTCCACTGCTCACGCTACTCCTGGCTCGAGCGCGTCGACTTCGTCGAGTTGCATTTCAAACATGCGTGCGTACCAGCCTTGTTGATCCATGAGCTCTTGATGCGTGCCGTGTTCGGCGATGTGACCATCGTCCATGACGAGGATCTCGTCCGCGCCGACGACCGTCGATAGACGATGCGCGATAGTAAGCGTGGTGCGCCCTTCGCACAGGCGTTTAAGCGCCGTCAACACATCTCTTTCGGTTTCAACATCAAGATTGGACGTGGCTTCGTCAAGCAACACGATGGGCGCGTCTTTCAACATGGCCCGCGCGATTGCAATCCGCTGGCGTTGGCCTCCCGAAAGTTTTGATCCGCGATCGCCTACTTCAGTATCGAACCCGTCCGGCAGACTCTTGATCCAATCCAAAAGATTTGCTTGTTTCGCCGCTTGATCAACTTCCTCCTGAGTGGCGCTTGGTTTACCCATGCGAATGTTTTCGCCGATGGTCGAATTGAAAATGTAACTGCGCTGAGAAACCGTAGAAAGTTCGTCCTGCAATTCGCTAAGCAAAAAGTCCTGCACTTTTGCGTCGCCAATGCAGACTTTGCCGCCTTGAGGATCCCAATAGCGCATCAGCAAATTAATAATAGTCGACTTGCCCGCTCCGGTAGGGCCGACCAGCGCAATGTGCTTACCCGCACTGATGTCGATATCGACATCTTGCAAAATCTTCTGGTCGCGGGACCATGCAGCGTCTTCCGCGTCGTATTCGAAATCGACATGTTTAAAGTGGATGGACGGCTCGACGTCGCCTGGTCCGGCCTCGACCAAATCGACCACGTCCGGCTTTTCATCCATAAGTTCAAAAAATCGCCGAGCGCATACCACCGATACTCGAAAGTCATTGTAGGCATTACAAAATTCGAGACTTGTCGTGAAGCCGGTGACGGCGACAGCCAAAACGATTGGGATATCTCTCAGCGGATCGATCGCACCCTCATTGGCTAGAGAGATGGCGACCCAAGCGGTGGTGACAATCGCAATCGTGATGATGATTTCATTAAATCCGCGTTGCAAAGCATCAGCTTTGAACAATTGTTCTTGGCCTGCTTGAAGCCTCTTACCTAGGCTTGCCACTTCGCGGGCTCGCCGGTCTCCGTAACCAAAGGCCACCGTGTCGCGAATGCCCTGAATGCTATCCGTGAGATAGGCATTCACTTGGCCTTGCATCTCGCGCCATTCGCGGCCACCACCTTGGCCGAGTTTGGTGAGAACAAAAGGACCGACAAGGGTAACGATGATGAAGAACGGCGCCATGGTCAGCGTCAGCGTCGGGTGGATGGTCCACAAGAAGCTCAGCAATATGATCGGGACAAAGACGACACTGACGATCGGGGCTAACGTATGCGCGTAAAAAGGTTCGATGCGTTCGCAATCACTCATAACGCGGCCGATTGCGTCGCCAGTCTGCAGTTTGGCTGTTTTGGCCGGTGCCAGCGGTTCCATGGAGTCGAAAAACATGTTGCGTAGCTTGGCCAGCAGAACAAAGGCCACATAATGCCCGGCAAATTGCTCAAGATAGTGGCTCGTGCCAACGACCGCGGCTGTTACGACCAGCCACAGGGCGCCTTGCCACAGGACGGCGGATGAGGGCTCGGCGACGTAGTAGAAGATTGTGCCCGCTGCAACGGCGATCAAAACCGTGTCGCCGACCATTTTCGTGATCCTCATGGTTGCGGAAAACACCATGATCCATTTCAGCGGCGACAATATTTGCAGAAGTCGCTTCATGACTTGCCAATCAGTTTTCATGACTAAGCGACCTCCTCGCCGGTGAATCCGTGTATCTCGGTTGATCTCTTGGTTCTCACCATTCGCGCATAAGGCCCGTCTTGCTTTAGCAGCTCTTCGCGTCTGCCTTCTTCTACAATTTTGCCCTGCTTCATGACCATGATCCGGTCGGCCTGTTCAACTGTGGATAGGCGGTGGGCAATCAAGAGAACGGTTTTGTTTTGGGTCAGCCGCTGCAATGCTTTGGTCAATTCGAATTCGGTTTCAACATCAATTTGTGATGTCGGTTCGTCGAGAATGACAATGGACGAATCCTTCAACAAGGCGCGCGCAATGGCGAGGCGCTGAACTTGACCGCTGCTTAAGGCAAGTCCCTGTTCGCCCACCATAGTGTCGAAGCCCTTAGGCGTCGATTTGATGTAGTCGTAGAGCTCGGCGGCCTCGGTCGCGGCTTTGAGCTCGTCCTCCGTAGCGTCTTCCTTGGCAACGCGGAGATTGTCGGCGATGGTGCCGAAGAACAAAAATGGATCTTGCGGCACGAGTGCGATTTGTTCGCGCACCCAATCAACGGGCAGATCATCCAACGACTTTCCGTCAAGTTTGATCGTACCGGCGCTCGGTTTGAGGGTGCGCAAGATGAGATTAGTTAGTGTGGTTTTGCCAGAACCGCTTTGACCGATAAGCGCCAGAGTTTCAGCGGCTTCCATCTTGAAGCTGATATCGTCGATAGCCGGCACGTCGCTACCTTCATAACTAAACGAAACGTTTTCAAATTCAATCGACGGCTTTTGCAGCGCCAGGGGCGTGTTCTCATTGGCAGGACTATCTTGAATGCTTGGTTTCTCATCAAGAAATTTCGAAATCTTGTTGGCAATCTCGCGCCCCACCGCACCGGCAAAGAAGAACTTGCCAAGTGATCCAAGTGTCTTGGAGAACATCGAGCTCGCTAAGATGAGCGCGATAACTTCGCCCGCGGTAAGAAACCCACCATCTAAGCGGATCAATGCCACAACTGTAATGACCAACGTTGAAGCGAGCGCAAAGCCGAAATCAACGAAGGCGATCATCATTTGATTGACAAACAGGAGTCCCATCGTTTCCTGACGCAGCTCTTCATTGGCGACGCGCATATCCTCACCGCGTTTGCGGCTCAAATTGAACGACTTCAATGTGGACATGCCTTGAATGGAATCGAGGAAATGGGCGCTTTGGCTGTCCAACACTTTTGAGTATCGGCGGCTGACGTCCGAAAACGAACTTGAAACCGCGCGGATAAACAAGGGCGTAATCGGAATGCTCACGATGAGGGCCAAGCCCACCACCCAATCCATGCCAAGAATAAAGAGGCAAAGGAGGATTGGTGTTCCCATACCAACCGCGAATTGGATGAAATAGACGCCGTAATAATTTTCCAACCAGTCCATCCCGTCGACTGTGGTGTTAACCAGCTGGCCGGTTCTGCCTTTGCCGAGCAGACCGGGGCCAAGCTTAAGTGCATGGCGATAGACCATATCGCGCACCGAGACTTTGGTCTCGGAACAGGCTTTGGACTGTGCCGTTCTGAACAGCCAAGCAAACGAAAATTTGAGAAGAAAGAGCAGGATGACAAATCCAACGAATTCGGCCAGTAGATTCTGACCTTCAAGTGCCCCATCAAGCGAGAGGCCCAAAAGGTAGAAAAGTGTGAGGGTCAAGGCGACATCAATAAGGCCTGCCGCCATACCCAAAATGATCCAGTTTTGTGTGGTTTGGTGAATCAGTCTTTTGTCGAGTCCCAGCATTGATTTCCTCTGGAATAAAATCTGTTGGTTCTTATACGCACGATTGGGCCCGATGGAGCAAGGCGACAGGAAGAATTGTCCATAGTATGCAGCCGTCAGCGGTATTGAGACGACTTAAACCGTCCGAGCTGCGGCTTTATTCGAGCTGGGTAGGGATCGCAAGTGGCGGAGGCAGAACGTCAGTTTGCCTGCTTACGCCGCTCTGGCCCCGTATAGCTTTCTGAATTCTTAAGTCGCCGATCGGGACCCGTATAGCGGGGTGAGCGAATGAAGGGTCGGGGCTTTTCGATGACATGAACGATCCGCTTATAGAGATCAATCGGGCGTACCGGCTTGGCGAGTATGGCCGTGATCCCAGCATCGCGAACTTCATTGATGCGCCGGCGCTGCGTGAACCCCGTCATTAATATGATGGGCAAATATGGATTGCGACTGTCCGAGGCGGTTCTTACCAATTGTGTAAACTCAAGGCCGTCCATCGGCTCCATTATGTGATCGACGATCGCGATGTCGAAATTGCGGGTGTACATTTCTTCAAGCGCGCGTGGTACGTTAGTGATCGCAGCAATTTCGCGAATGCCAAATCCGCGCAAGATGGACTCCATAATTCGGCACATATTGTAATTGTCATCAACGACAAGAAAACTGAGATTGTCCAGGCTACCCGCCATCGTCTATGCGGCCTCAGAAGTGCTTAATGTTGCTCTTGTTGCATTTGCAAGTGGCTGAGACTTGAACGGTACCAGTGGCCATTCCGCAAACATCAATCGGCAGTCAATGATTAATGGCGCAGAATGGTAAACTTTAGATTGATGCCCGCGGCATTAAGTTCGGTGATGGGAAAATTTATTTTGTTAGGGAGGCGTTGCAATCTAAGCGCGCAGACGGCAGCAATTACTGCGCAACTTCAAGTGGAACTCAGCAAGAGGTTTTGGCAAAGGAATGTCGGACATTCCGCTAAACAAAACGCTAAGGCGCAGGCCTTAGATTGATTTTCCGAAGCTCAGAAGAACTATGAAGCTCAGAAGAACTATAGTGTCTTCGAGATTTTCAACCGCGTGGGTTTCGCCCGGCTCAGTAAACGAGTAATCGCCGGCGCTTAAGACGACGCCTGAGAGTTTGAGTTTACCCGAAATAATAAACATCTGCTCCCATGTCTCATGAGAATGGGCAGGATAAGAACTCCCCTTCGGGAACTTGTAAATCTGTGCGGACACGTCATGTCCCTCGTTCCACAAGTCGAGTTTTTCGGCGCCGTCTTCGTTAAACGATTCAAACTGCCGTTCTGTTGCGCGCGTTAATTTCATGATGAGTTATCCATTCATTTGCGAGCGTGCCTCACCCTGTGATCGCACCAAACGGCACCACCTTATTTGCCACGTCGTGGCCGATGTCGGCGCGGCCGAGATAGGGGATGCCCGCATGGGCGCACCAATGCTTGGCAACGTCTTCTTCCGTTTGCCCGAAGTCCGGATCATTAGGTGGGATGTCGCCGCAGCGGCCCATCATTATGCCAGCTACTTTTCTGATTTCCGGATTGCTAGTGATGTGAAACAGAGCCCGGTCGATCCGGTACATTTGTTCCGAGACGTCTTCGAGCATCAAAATGTGGTTTGTGAGATCCGGCTGATAGGGTGTGCCGAGGAGTTGACTCAAAATCGTGATGTTGAACGCGGCGGTTTTCTTAGTTGGTGCAATAGTGCGCTCGATCGACTCAGGCGCGCGATCGACCAAATACGCAAGCGCGCGCTTCACCGCTTCTTCGCCCCCCGGCCGGGCAATGTCGGCGGGCATGGGTCCGTGGGCCAGGTGGCCACAGCCTCTCTTATAGAGTGCCGCCAAAATGGCGCCGGTGTCGCTGTAGCCCAAATATGTTTTGGTCTTGGCAGCGTCTGTCAAATCGCTAAGCAATTCGTCGATCAAACGGCACGAGCCATAGCCGCCGCGGGCAAACCACAGGGCATCAAAACTGTCGTCATTGGCGAATTCGGCAAAGGCTTGTGCGCGGGCACCATCGTTTCCCGCGAAATGACCCGCAGACAGGAAACATTGGGGATGAAAGACGAGATCCACGCCCTGAGCTGGATAGTACGCGGCGGCGAGCTTTTTAACCTCGGCCGCAATTGTCTCGTCGATGCGCGAGCCTGGGGCTACGATTCCGATCTTGGGGCCGATCTCGCGCGCGCCTTCACTCATTATAAATGCCTCATTGCCCACAATGCTTTGCCACGGCGGGTTACTCTCTTTAGCTTTGACCGATGAATCAAAACAAGAACTATTTCTTCTGCGGAATTGGGGGCAGTGGCATGCTGCCTTTGGCCATGATTCTCCGCACCCAGGGACATAAGGTCGAAGGCTCGGACCGCTCGCTGGATCAGGGGCAGACGCCGGAAAAGTTCCAGTATTTGCGGATGCACGGCATTTGCCTGTTTCCGCAAAATGGTAGTGGCTTGAACCGGTCCGATCAGATCTTGGTCGCCTCGGCGGCGGTCGAAGAGACGGTGCCTGACGTTGCTGCGGCTTCGCGCGTTGGCGCCTCGCGCATAACACGCGCTGCGTTGTTGGCAGATCTGTTTAATGGCGCTGCGCAGAGCATTGCCGTCGGTGGTACCAGCGGCAAATCGACGACCACGGGGATGATCGGCTGGATCCTGTCCGAGGCAGGGCAGGGGCCCACCATCGTCAATGGCGCCGTCATGAAGAATTTCGTGACGCCGGACGAGCCATTCGCCAGCGCCGTGAGTGGTAACAGCAATTTTTTTGTCAGCGAGGTCGATGAAAGTGACGGCTCGATTGCACTTTTCAATCCACGCATCGCAGTTTTGAACAATATCGCCTTTGATCACAAACCGCTCGATGAATTGCGTGCGTTGTTCCATGACTTTGTCAATGAAGCCGAAACTGCCGTTCTTAATTTAGATAACGATGAGACAGCGGCAATCGCCGAAAAGCTTGCAGCTGGGAGTGCGCACACATATAGCTTGCAGGATACGTCTGCCGATTTTTTTGCGGACGACTTGGTTCCGGAGGCTGACGGCACTGCATTCACTGTGACCGAAAAAGCTTCCGGCGAAACAGTTGCGGTCAAATTGCCTATGCCCGGGGCACACAATGTGGCGAATGCTTTGGCGGCGGTCACCGCCGCGCGCGCTTGCCATGTCTCGCTGCAAGAAGCGGCGTCGGCTCTCGGAACGTTCGCTGGAATTCGGCGCCGGTTGGAACTCGTCGGCACGTCAAACGGCGTGACGGTGGTCGACGATTTTGGTCACAACCCGGATAAAATCGCGGCGACACTTAGTTCTTTGCATGACTTTCGCGGGCGCCTTCTCGTCATGTTTCAGCCTCACGGATTCGGCCCGCTGGCACTATTGAAAGACGCCTTTATCGACTGCTTTGCAAAGGGACTCGACGGCGATGACGTTTTGATCATGCCGGAGCCGATTTATTACGGCGGTACAGTCGAACGAAAGGTCTCGAGCAATGACATCGCCAGAGCGGTGCATTCAGGCGGCCGGCATGCTTACGCCTTTGCAGACCGGGAGGCGTGCGGCGACAAGCTCATTGAACTTGCGCGTCCGGGCGATCGCATCATCGTCATGGGTGCCCGCGACGATACGCTGTCGACATTCGCGGCTAAATTATTGCCGCGGCTTGCCTCTTCGTAGCGACAAACCTCATTCCCACTTCCAAGAGCTGCGTTCCGCGAGATAGGAATCTAGCCTCGTGCCGTTGAGCAACTTGCCGAGTGCTTGACGGCCCTGGTCGACAACTGTTGCGCGGTCGAGGGAGATATGAACGCCGTCGCTGACAACCGCATCACCGTTGACGTAAACGTCTCGGACTGCCCAAGGATCATTGGAATAGACCAAGTTCGAAACCACGGTCTGCAAGGGCGAAAGAGAAATACGGCCCGTATCGATCACAATAAAGTCGGCGCGTTTGCCTTCCTCGAGCGAGCCGATCTCATCTTCCATGTGCAGTGCGTGTGCGCCGCCTCGTGTCATGAGCTCGAGCGCCAGTTCTGCCGACCCGAAATTCGCATTCATGAGCTCCTGCTTTTGAAACAGCATGGCCATTTTCATGGTTTCCCAGATATTTTGGCCGTTATTGGTCGACGCGCCGTCGACGCCAAGACCGACGCGCACGTTAGCTGTTAGAAGATCGGGGAGGCGTGCAATGCCGGTTGCGTAGTAGGCGTTCGAGACCGGATTGTGCGAAATGCCGGTTTCGGTTTCGGCCAGTAACGCGATTTCCTCATCGTCCAGCCACACCGCGTGGGCAAACAGTGTTTTAGGTCCCAATACGCCCATGCGTTCCAGTTCGATGATGCTGCCATGACCGAACGTCTGATGGGCTGCGTCACGCTCCTCGGGAGATCCGGCCACATGCATCAAGAAGTGGCTTTCCGTTTCACGCGCTACATCGTACATGGCACGCACCATCTCAGGTGTGCAGCGCACCGGGCCAAGGGCTTCCGGTGCCACGGATATCAGCGTTGAATTGAATCGTTTTTGCAGCCGGCGCACTTCGTCCGCGGCAACGGACGGTCTTTCGCGATACTTCGGCGGGATAAATTCTGCCGGGCTTTCGCTTGTCCCATCGACGGTCATGCGCGAAACAACGGCACGAATGCCAGATTTTTCAACTGCGGTGAGCGTGCCGTCGGGCAAGTCCTTATGGGGTGTGCCAAACTCGCCGACGGCGGTGGTGGTGACGCCCATGGACATGAGTTCGAGCAGAGAAATCTGCGCTCCCGCTTCGCCGGCTGCGCCGTCGAGTTCATCGAGCACGGGCCACATGCCTTTGCTGAACCAGACGTCAAGCGGCATTTCGTCAAAAATGCCGCGTAAGATTCCGTTCGATAGATGGGTGTGACAATTGATAAGTCCCGGCATAATGAGACGGTTACTTGCCGATCGCACTTCGATGCCATCAGGGACCGCACTCAGATCAGCCGTTGCGCCAACGCGATAGATGCGCCCACCTCGAATCCAAACATAGCCCGACTGAAAGGCGCGGCGCTCATCGTCCATGGTCAGGACGATGGCATCTCGCAAAACATATTCCGTTCCCGGATCGTCGCTGATACCATTTTCCTGGGCTATGGCTCGCTGAAGTAAGCCGGCGCCTGGCAGAGTTCCGGCTATACCCATTGCCGCGCCGCTCATAGCCCCCTTAAGCAATTCCTGACGTGTGAGACGGCTCATTTGCGATTCCTCGCGGTTATTGTTTAAACAACTCAACCTTGTTGCCGTTGCGGTCGTAGGCAGCAAAATGTTGAATAACACCCTGGTAAATCGCATCCACCATTTTTTGTAAATGCTGATCGGTGACGGAAAGGGAAGGCAGGATGCCATCGCTGCCACCTAGCCCGGCGGCAAACACAATCTGCCAATCGAACCCATCTTTCACCGTCTCTTCGACAAGCGCCTGGAAATTTGTAATCTCGTCCAGCCTCTTATCGTTGTACATGCGCGGTTCAATCGAGAAGTCAGGGTTCTCGTCGTTGGGTCCATGACCCTCCCGATACTCGATCTTGGAAAAAACAAATAAAATGCGCTGCGGCTCCGGCTGCTTGTGCGCCATCTCAATCAACTCGTCGAATGCCAACATTCAGCGTCTTATCCCTTGTGGTTCTAAGGACAAATTGGCCCTGTTTTCCGGGGTTTTTTGGTCAAATCCAGTTTGTGCACCCTTGACATTCGCCGTCCGAGCGCGCATGTCAAGGGCGCCATAGCTGCATCAGGATGTCGATGCGTAACACGGAGGCAAAGTATGGCAAAAGAAGAGGTCATGGAATTTGAGGGAATTGTCACGGACGTGCTGCCCGACGCGAAGTTCCGTGTAAAGCTGGAAAACGATTTAGAAATCGTGGCCTACACGGCAGGCCGCATGAAAAAGAATCGCATTCGCACGCTGGTGGGCGACCGCGTCACAGTAGAAATGACGCAATATGATTTAGACAAGGGCCGCCTGGTTTACCGCCACAAGGATGAGCCGTCTCCGGCAAACCGCTCTCAAGCCCGCCGCAATTTTCGCAGGCGCTAAAACCGTCCGGTAGGCTCTGTTCATGCCTAGAGCTTGAACGGAACGTAGAGCACGATATCCGGCAACCAAAACATCACGAATATCGCAAAGAGCATCAAAACGACGAAGGGCCAAACACCCTGCGTGATTTCAACGAGTGATGCCTTGCTGGTTGCTTGTATGACAAACAGATTGAGCCCCACGGGTGGCGTGATGAGGGCGCATTCAATTAGCACGACGAACAAAATACCGAACCAAATGGGATCAATCCCCAGCGTCGCTAACGCCGGCAACAGGAGGGGTACGAGAATGAGCAGCAGCGATATGGGATCCATAAAGAACCCGAGCAATAACAATACGAAGGAAACAACAAACACGAACAATCCTGCATCGGAAATGTTTGATGTGATGGCCAGCGACAAGTCCTGCGGGATTCGGTAGAGCGTGATGGCGCGCGCAAAGATTTTTGCGCCTGCGATGATCAAAAAGATGTTCACCGTTGTTTGCATCGCTTCCATGACGGCTTCTTTGAATCGCACCCAGGTGAGAGTTCTTAGAACCAGAGCCGTCAACACAATGGACAAGGTGAACCCGATACCGGCGGCTTCCGTTGGCGTGAATGCCCCCGCATAAAGACCAGTAAAGATTAAAGCTGCGAGCGCGATTGTGGGCAGAGCGCGCAGTGACAAGTCGCGCCGGTCTTTCCAAGATGCCCGTTCAATCACGACGGTGCCGTCGGCGCGCGTGCGAATGAGGGCGTACACGATAAAGAGCAGTGCGAGTAGGATGCCCGGTCCAATGCCTGCCAAGAACAAATCCGATATGGACTGCTCGGCGATATCGCCAAATAGAATGAGCGGAATAGATGGTGGGATAAGAATGCCAAGCGTGCCTCCCGCAGCCAAAAGCCCGAGCACAAAACGCCGGTCGTAACCGCGATTGATCATTTCCGGAATGGCGACGGTGCCGATAGTCGCTGCCGTCGCAACGGACACGCCTGAGATGGAGGCAAACAAAGCGCATGAAGCGATCGTCGCCACCGCCAATCCGCCGGGCCAATGGCCGACCCAACTTTGCACAGCTGCGAAGAGGTCGCGCCCCACACCGCCCTTCAGCAGGACGTTCGACATAAGAAGAAATAGGGGCACGGCCAGCAAAATAAAGTTGTCGATCGCGCTCAAAAGCCCTTGCGGCGTCATCAAGGGTGAAAAGTCACCTAGCCACAAAAGCAATGCACCAAGTCCACCTAAAGCAAAGGCAATTGGCACGCCTGCCGCCATGATCGCCAGTAGAACTAAGAAGATGACGAATGCGCTCATGCGATGGGCGCCGTCCTCTTTTGGAGCGTAAATAGTTGCTCCAGGGCCTGCGGGATGAGCAGTGCAAAGCCAACTGGAATGGCAAGTTCAGGAATCCAACTAGGGAGCGAGAGCATGGTTGAGCTGGCGCGGCCAATCTCAATCGAGTCGAACACGATCAGCGCGCCGAACCAGGTGGCCCAAACACTAAAGGCTATGATCACAAGCAATCCAAATGCGTCCGCGAAGTAGCGTGCCTTTGGCCCTAAGAGGTCGGCCAAAACGGTGACTCGTATGAGCTGGCGCGTTTTGAGGGCGTAGGCTGCGGCCAAATACGTCGCCCAGAGTTGGATAAGACGCGCAATTTCTTCGGCCCAAATAGTTGGCGCCGTGAAGACATATCTCATCGCGACTTCGTAGGTGATGATGAGCCCGAGGGCGACAAACATCCATGCGGCAAAACGGCCGGAAAAATCGCTCAGTAGAGAGATGAATTTTGTCATACGAGCGGTGCGGTTTCAAAATCTGAGGCGCATGATGGCGCAGTCGCGTTCAGCGCGCAACGCTTTCAACGTAGCTTTTGCACTTCTTCGATGAGACGTGCACCTATGGTGCCTGCAGCTTTGACATAGATGTCTTGAACTGGCGCCGCAAAGCTGCGCCACGCGGCGCGTTGGTCGTCGCTCAATTCATTGACCGTCATATCGGTGTTTTCCAATATCCAGTTCACAGTCAACTGGTGATAGGCATCATAAGATTGCCGCAAGTTCGTTTCTACCTCCCGCGCTGCTGCGGTGAGTAGCGCACGTTCGTCATCGGTCATTGCCGCCCAAAGGTCGTCATTAATGAGTACGACAAATTCCGACGCTGAATGATTGGACAGTGTGAGGTACGGCATGACCTCATAAAGCCGGCGGGTTTGGAGCGCAGGAATCGCTGTGATGCCGAAATCCACCGTGCCCCGCTGGTAGGCCATGAATTGTTCGGACCCGGACATCAGTGTCGGTGCGCCGCCCGCTGCCAACACGAACTCGCCCTGCAACTTTCCGAACACGCGCACTTTTTTATCTGCAAGGTCAGCAGGTGCGATGAGAGGATCTTTCTTTCCGAGCATGACCGACAGGCCGAACGGTTGCCACCACAGCACGCGCGCGCCGGTCGATAGAATTTCCTGATCGAGCATGTCACGGACCGGGTGGCCGGGTGCTACGGCTTCCGCAACGTGATTGCTGTCTTCAAACAGAAACGGCACGGAAAACACGTCAACCGCCGGCCGCGTTCCCACAAAGCGCGTGACCGACGCAATGCCCATTTCAATTGCGCCTGAGGCGACCGCTTGCGGCACTTCTTTGTCCTTGTAGAGTTGTGCTGAGGGGTAGATCTCAATCGTGATGGTGCCGTCGCTGCGCTCTTCGACGAGTTCCTTAAAGGCCTGAATATTTTGTCCCAATATATTGGTGATGGCGATTTGCAATGTCACGCGCAAGGTGCGTTCGGCAGAGGCGGGTGAAACCCAAAGGCACGCCACCAAGAAACACAGCGCGCATATGACTTCCCGCTTAAAGATCATTGGTTCAGTCCTTCAGGATCGATCTGATGATGATCCTAAGTATGGAAGACGATTAAAGAAAGTAGAGTTTGGCCGGCAAGCTGTAGTCTAAAAACCCTTGAAGTCTTTTAGCGGCGATCCGGCCAAAACTTCGTCCGTAATGTCCCATGACAAGGTGATGCGCGGCTTCTTGCCCCAATAGGGTGAGACCAAATGAATGAGCTCAGGCGGGAATACAATGAGAGACCCTTCTTCTACGTTCGGAAATAACGGACGGGTTGGGAACCCCGGTTTGTTTTTGCAGCAAAACGCGATGCGGGGATCCATAAAACAAAAGCGTCCACCAAATGGGTCTTTCTTGCGATCTACAGGATCGCCCATATCAAGAAAATAGACGGCGCTAGCTTTCGCACGTACGTGGGCGTGGGGCATGCAATAATCTCGGCGCCTGTAAACGCTGGCCCAACTGAGATCGACAATGACCCGTTCGGCTTTAAACAGGCCGGAGACAACGCGGACGACACGTTCGTTCAGAAAATCGGCTTCGTCGCAGGTCCAAGCATCGACGTCATAAATTTTAGTCCCACACGACCCCGGTATGGTTTTTTGTGCCGCTCGAGTGGAGCTTTCAAGTTCCAGAATTTTTTTGATCAAACCCGGATGATATTTTTTCGCGTCCGTAAACTTCGTCACCAAAATACTGTCGTCGGTTTGGGGCGCAAACTCCACTTTGTCTGGAACAAAAGGCAGGCCGTCTAGTTTGGACCGGTCCTGCGTTGTCGCCTCGGATTTGGTCATAGTGTGTTCCGCTGCAATGTTCTCATGTCTTAATTGAGGCCAGCTTCGACGTTCGGTCAAGGTCCTGTCAAGAAACCATAGGCCTTGTCCGGCGGGTTCCTGTCCGCAGCTCGGCTGCTTGCCTTCAACTCGTCGGTGCGATCTGGCACTATCGGAGAAACTCGTCTAGGGATCGCGGTGATCCATAATGACGACTGAAATCGTTGATCGGGAATTGACAATGGTGGTGAGAGATTTTGCGAACAAAGCGGGTGCGGTTGTGCTGGCTAGCTACATGGCTGCATGTGTGAGCGCGCCTGACACGTCACCTAATACTGGGGCATTCAAAAATTCAACCGGTCCTTATGAGGCCGCTGTTGTTGATGGGCTGGTCCTTTCCGATCCTGAGCAGGGCCGCGACGTAAAATTTCGTGTTGCGTATCCTGAGGCTGACGGCGAATTTCCGGTCATCGTTTATTCCAACGGTGCGTTTTGTTTCACCGATATGTATGCCAACGTTACCGATCATTGGGTTTCCCACGGTTATGTGGTCATCCAGCCCTATCATTTGGATACGCCGAATTCGGGTGGCAAACCTGATTTGAGCCAGCGTGATGCGCTCACGCTGTCGCGTGTGCGTGACATGTCGTTCGCGCTCGATGCCCTCGATGATATCGAATCGGAAATTCCCGGCCTTAAAGGCAAGACCGACAGGGACAATATGGCAGTCGGAGGCCACTCGTTTGGGGGCATGATTACGCTCATCAAGTCGGGCATACCGCTTGCACTCATCGATGACGGTATACCGGAAGACTATTCTGATGACCGATTCGATGTTGCAGTCGTGATGAGCGGCGTCGGTCAAATGGATCAATTTGCCGACGATGCTTTTTCTTATATGAGTCGGCCGACGTTCGCGTCTGGCGGCACGCTAGATCTTGGCAACGTCGGCGACGGCAATGTCTATCCATGGGAATGGCGCATGGCGGCTTACTACGAAGCACCGCCGGGCGAGAAATATGGGTTGGTGCTCGATGAGGGGGATCACTATTTAGGCGGCCTCATTTGCCGGGAAGACGGAGGCGGTGAAGCGGATCCGGACGGCGTGGCCATCGTCAATGGCGCATCCACTGCGTTTCTCGACGCTTATCTGAAAGACGACCGCAAAGCACTCGGCTTTCTGCAGGCAGCCGACTTTGACGTGCTGACAAACGGCCGAGCGACCTTCGAAACCAAATAAGCGCTGCACGGGCGAACAAAAGGAAACCTCATGAAAGCGGCAGTCATCGACGAATTCGGCCCGCCTTCGGTTCTTCAAATAAGAGATATCGAGACACCGTCGATCGGCCCCGATCAAATTTTAATTGAAGTCCATGCGGCGGGAGTCAATCCGATCGATTGGAAAATTCGTGACGGACAGATGGCAATGCGCTTCGCGCCCGACTTTCCCAAAATATTAGGCTTTGACGTCTCTGGTACTGTGGCGGAAGTGGGCGCAGAAGTTTCCGGGTTCGACGAAGGCGATCCGGTCTATGCCCGATCCAATCTGGGGCCCGGCGGTTGTTACGCGGAATACGTCGCGGTCAACGGCGACACAGTTGCAGAGAAACCAGACGAGCTTTCCTTCGAGGAAGCCGCTGCAATGCCTTTAGCGGCCATCACTGCATTAAAGGGCTTGCGCGATTGCGGCGAAATAAGTGAAGGCAGCCGTGTGCTCATTATCGGCGCGTCCGGCGGCGTCGGTATTTATGCTGTTCAGATCGCAAAGATATTGGGCGCCCATGTGACTGCCGTCTGCAGTACTCGGAACATAAGTTTAGTGTCCGATCTCGGCGCGAACCATATTATCGACTATACACGTGAAGACGCGCTCAAGAGTGATGAGCCCTACGACGTTATCTACGATACGGTGGGTACACAATCGGTCGAAGGCGCGCGCAAAGTGCTCACCGCAAACGGTGTCTACATGACGCTTGTTCCCGTTGAAGGGATTGAGTTTTTTGTTCCCGGTCAAACGAAACGCGAGCCCCATGGTGCGTATTTCGTGGCATGGGAAGCCAAAGGTGAGGATCTCGATGTTTTGTCCGGCTGGGTGCGTACACGCAAGCTCACTTCCATCATAGACAGTGTCTTTCCCCTTGATGAAATCAAGCAGGCGCACGAAAAGAGCGAGACGTTGCGTGCCCGGGGCAAGATCATCATCAAGGTAAAAGACGCCTAGCCGTCAAGAGGGAGTCATGCGCGATCTAAAAATCATCGTGGTTGGAGCGGGTATCGGCGGTTTGACCGCTGCGTTGTCGTTGTTGCGCGCAGGATTTAAAGTCGAGGTCTATGAAGCGTCGCCAGAGCTTGGCGAAATCGGCGCCGGTCTGTCACTTGGCCCCAACTGCACCCGGCTGCTTACCCATCTTGGGCTCAATGAGGCCTTAAAACCTAACATCTGTTACCGCACGCGGGGCACCGTGAAAAACGGAATGACCGACGAACTTCTTTTGGCCGCCTACAAGGGGGGAACGGCCGAAGATATATTCGGCTCCCCCTATTACTTTCTTCACCGCGCCGACTTACACGGCGCGCTCGCCGATGCCGTCGCTGGCCTGAAGCGAGATTGCATCCACACCAGACGGGTATTTACGCACTACAGGGAAACGGACTCAGGCCTAGACGTCCATTTCGAAGGCGGGTCCATCGCAAAGGGCGATGCGCTCATCGGAAGCGACGGCATAAAGTCGGCGGTGAGAAGTGAACTTTTTGGCGCCGGCGACCCGCGCTTTACGGCCAACATCGCTTGGCGCGGCTTGGTGCCCATCGATAGGCTGATGGGACATATGGAGAAAGAGGCGTCCGGTTTATGGGTCGGTCCCCGCCGGCACATTGTTTATTACCCTGTGCGCAATCACACGCTGATGAATTACGTGGCGGCGACTGAAAAGTCGGGCTGGGAAGTCGAGAGTTGGAATGTGCACTCAGAAGTTTCGGAAGTGTTGGACGAATTTGACGATTGGCATGAAGTGCCAAAACAACTCATTGGTCAAACACCGCCCGAGCTTTGTTACAAATGGGCGCTGTTTGACCGCGAACCGCTTGATGCGTGGACCAAAGGACGCGTGACCTTGTTAGGCGATGCTGCCCATCCCATGTTGCCATTTTTAGGCCAGGGCGCCAGCATGGCCATTGAAGATGGCGTTGTGCTTGCTCGTTGTTTTCAAGTGGCCGGAGATATCGGCGAAGCGTTCCAGCGCTACGAAGCCACACGCAAAGAGCGCGCAAATTGGGTGCTTCTTGAGTCGCGCGAGTCCGGTCACCGCATGCATCAAGACGACGTCGACGTGGCGACTTTCGAAGGCAACCAAGTCATGCAGGGCGCGCATCTGTTTCCCTATGATGCGGCGAGCGTTGAGATTTAGATCGCGACTTTCATGAAGGTCTACGGCTCCCTGCCGAGACTTCGTCCGCTTTCAAATCGGCAGCTGCCATCGAATTAGGCCATTTGAATGTCAGCAACTTCGTATTGCCCCGATTCAGTGGACATTGCTAGTCCACAGCTCGATCTCCATAAAACATCGAATTGTACTTGGTCTGACATTTCTACATAGTTTGGCTGCTCAATTGTTGTGGTCCTGCCAATCAATTTACTTAAAGGAATCTCTTTGATGTCTGAATCGTTGAATGTTCAAGCGACTGGCCCATTCGATTCAATGAGGGATTATTTTGCGGCGTTGGACGCAAGAGGTCGGCTGCTTAGAATCAAAGAAATTGATCAGGACAAATACATGGCCACGGGATTGGCCTACAAATTAATCGATAAGTATGGTCATGAACGCGCACCGGCTTTTATGATTGATCGAGTGAAAATAGAAGGCGATTGGTTCGATGGACCGATCATAGGGAATCCTTTTGGCGGTTGGGACATCGAAGCCATGGCCTATGGCATAGATCAGGATAAAATTGTGGATGATCAGACGGCCATGTACCGCGTGGTCATGGATAACTTATTTTCTCACATGGATGATAGAGGCGTCTGGAAAAAAATAGAGCCGGTCGTCCTCAATTCGAACAAAGCTCCGTGTAAGGAAGTTATCGTTAAAGGTGCGGACGTAAATATTTTGAAATATCCATGGCTCAAAACGAACCCTGCGGACGGCGGTCGTTACGTCAATACCGGCGCGGTTGTCATTGAAGATCCTGAATTTGGACGCAACGTGGGTACATATCGCTGCCATGTTAAAGGTAAGAAAAAGATCGGCATGAATCCCAGTCCTGGGCACGACGGAAGAGCGGTATTGATGGCCAAAAAAGCGCGCGGCGAAAAGACGGCCAAAGTCGCGATCGCCCTTGGTGTCGATCCGATCATCTGGTCTCTTAGCACGACCAGAATGGCAGGTCCCGACGAGGACGAGCTCGCAATAGCTGGCGCTGTCAAAGGAAAGCCGGTGGAACTAGTAAAGTGCGAAACCAGCGATATCTGCGTCCCGGCTCATGCGGAAATGATTATCGAAGGAGAAATTCCTCTCGATAAAGGAGAGGACGAAGGACCCTACGCTGAACTATTCGGCTACTTGGGCGAGGAGACGATCGACAACTTCTATGTAAATATTACCGCGATTACGCATCGTCGGCAGCCTTGGTTCTGGAATGCATTTCCTGCTGACGACATGCTAAGAGCGCCGGTCATGGCGAGTTATCATATGGTATGCAAAAGCCGGATTCGAAATTTCGTTAATGTCTATACGTACCGCAAAACAATTGGACTGGTGGTTCTCAGCATAGACAAAAAATTTCCGGGCGAAGGCATGGCCGCCGGACACCAGATTATTGGGGGTCCGACAACCAAAGTTATAATCGTTGTTGACAAGGATATTAACATTTTGGATCAGGCCGAAGTTCTTCACGCCATGTCGGCGCGCTGGCAACCAACGGCAAGTCTTGTGACACCGCAGTCGCGTGTGACATTGCCGGACCCCAGCCTGGCTAAGCCTGGCGTTGGCAGTAAGATCATAATCGACGCCACGCGACAATTGCCCGACGAGGGAGGGCCTCCATCTTGGCCGACCTCATCTAGGGTCTTGCTCGAGGAAAACTGTCCCGACGTGTTTGATCTCGTGGAACAGGAATTGCCTGAATACTGGAAATCAATACCGCAAAACTCTGATCTACGAAGTCACTCGTAACAGTTGAATCGAGTAATCGGCGATTATTCGGCAGCTTCCTGACGTGCTTGCGCCTGAGATTTGAGTGGAATGGGGTCGAGCACCCAATTGCCAGATGTGCGCCGGGCCGGACTGGGAATAGCAAACGCCACATCACCGCGTTTGGCGCGCAATTCGTGTTGATCAATGCGCCAACCCCTATCTTCCCATTCTTGGACAACTTCACGAAAGCGCAAGATCGCGCGGTCCGCCGGCATCAGGACTTCACGCGTATTGCTTTCAGGCGTGCGTACGGGTTCGAGTTCACCAAGCACATCCCGGTCTTGGTCTCCAATTGCCATATTGCGTTCGTGAATGCGCTCATCATATTCCGGTTCCAATAGGCAATTGCGCATATTGATAAAGAAACTACGCGTTCGGTTTTCATCGATGGGCGCACTATAACCGTATTGGTGAAACCATCTGGTTTCAGTCAGATGTATGAGTGTCGTGCCCGCGCTCGGTCCGTGGACAAACGTCGAGGCTATTGTCGTGCCCGCTGTTTCGCGAATCTTGTTGATCGTGCCGTCCTTGTAATCAGACGAATCCATTTCAAGCGTGAAGCCGCAACCGTAAGGTTTATCTTCCACCTCATAGTCCTTGACCCGGTAGTCGCCCTTTTCGCCCGAATAGCCATGGGTCGGATGGACAAACTCATTATGAGACGGATCAAGGGAATTCTCGATTCTACGCTCGTAGTAAATTTCGTTTTCTCTCACAACAATGGGATTGGCGCGCCATCCTTCTTGTCCAAAATCCGGAATTTCTTGAAGTGGCGGTCGCTCCTCTTCGGGCAGGTCGCCCATAAAAGCGAACACAATTCCGTATTTTTCTTGTACGGGATACGAATCCACTTTGGCGCGCGCTGGTGGCTTTGCGTCATAGCCAAGGGAGGGAACGGTTGCACATACGCCGTCGCCTTGATAGCGCCAGCCGTGATATGGACATACGACGCAGCCGTCTTTGACCCAACCCTTTCCCAATGAACCGCCGCGATGCACGCACGTGTCGCTTAAGACATGAGCAGCTCCCTCCTCATCGCGAAACGCGACGACTTTGACGCCTAAGAGTTCAGTCCGGAACGGTTCGTCGTCTTTCACGTCGGTCGTGAGAGCAATGGGATACCAAAAATTGATAAACATGAATTCGCCTCCCTGGCTTCACGTCCACAAGAACGAGATGAACTTGAAGCAATCATAGCAAATTAGTGCTTCTGACGCACGCAACCTTGAATATTCTGCTGTGCCCACCGGTGATTCGCCCCAACCTGAAGCGTTTTTCAGGATTTGATAACCGTCAGGCATGTGTGCGTCTCGATGATTAAAACTGGAGTTAGTGGATCTGCGGGTACGGGCAGATCCTTTTTGCTAATACCTCTCAATTGCGCCCACCGGAGGCCGTACGATGGATGCAGTTGGATAGGAGGATGAGCAGCTGGCCTATCGTGTAAAGAATGAATTCTTTGTTGAGTCTGCAGGCTAGGGCTCAAGCCAAAGATACCGAGTGGGATTGAAGCCCAACGTGTTTTCGACCCAACCTTTCACGCTAGGATTGATCAGCCGGCGTTCAGTCAAATAGTAAAGCGGCGCGGAGGCGTGGTCGGCCAGCATGATCCGTTCCGCCGCTTGCAAAGTTTCCAAACGTTGTTGGTTATCGAGGAGTTGATCGCCTTCCATGACTAGGCTGTCAAATTCGGGATTGGAATAGCGGCTCGCATTGTTGCCGGTGGCGATATAGCGTGTCTCGAACTGTCGTAGAAAGCCGATGGGGTCATCCATGCCCGCATATTGTCTGGAAATCATCATTTCAAAATCGCCGGTGCGCCGTCTTCTGATGTAATTACGGAATTCGGCCGTCGAGAGTTCAGCGTCGACCCCAATTTGTTGCCACATGCCTTGCACCGCGATCGCAACTTTTTGCATTTCGCCTTGCGTAAAGATGGACAGCTCCACCTCCAACGGATTGTCCGGGCCATAGCCCGCATCTGCCAACAAGCGGCCCGCCTGTTCGATGCGGGTATCAGGAGATTGCAAAAGCGAGGGGTCTGCCTGGCCCTCATAAGACTCTATTTCCGGTGGGACTTGTCCGTAAGCGGGGCGCATGCCGACATTCAAAACACGATCGACCAGAGTTTCGCGGTCAATGGCGAGCGACAGCGCCTTGCGGACACGCACGTCGTCATACGGTGGCTTCTGATGATTGAAGACCACAAAGACGGTCGTCAGGAGTGGCCAAATGTAAAGCGACTCGGGCATGTTTTCGCGCACCCATTCGAGCTGATTGGGCGGAAAGCTCAGCGCCACTTGAATGTCGCCGGCGCGAAAGCGATTGAAACTGGTCTCGTGATTTTCGCTTGGGTAGTAGACGACTTCGTTGATTTGCACAGAATCGGCTTCATGGTGGTGCGGATTCTTTTGCAGGCGAATGAAATCTTTGGGCACACGCTCCGCCATATAATAAGCACCGTTCGTCACCATAGTTCCCGCTCGTGTCCATCGGTTGCCATGGACCTCGATGACATGGCGCGGCACGGGAAAACCACTGATTGAAGAAATCATTTTGGGGAAATAGGGGACCGGCAATTCGAGTGTGAAAACGACAGTCTTGGGATCAGGGGCCTTGACACCGAGCTCGCTGGGCGGCAGGTCCCCGTTATACACATCCCGTGCGTTCTCAATTATGTAAAAGGTGGGCGCATAGATGGCAGCGGTTTCCGGATTCATAATGCGCTGGAATGAGTAAACAAAATCATCGGCCGTCAGCGGTGTGCCGTCCGACCATTTTAAACCGTCTCTCAGCTTATAGATAAAAGTACGACCGTCGTCGCTCATCTCTTGGGATTGGGCCAAGCCCAGAACGACTTTTCCGCTTGCGTCAAAGGTCGTCAAACCTTCAAACAAATCGAGACCCAACACCAATGCCGTGGCGCCGAAGGTCTTCTGGGGATCCAGCGTATCAGGCTCGCCGGCAGTGCTGCGATGCAGTGTGTCGGCAAGCGAGAGCGAACTCCAGCTCGACAGGGCCAAAATGCAAATGCCGATACGTAGGTGGTCAAGAAATCTCGGGCTCAAGAGCCGATTGAGGTGCATCAAATGTAGAAAGCGCGATACACAAAGCATGGGCGAAACCTGTGCTGCTGGGCCGATGATCCGATCGGGATAAGGCCAAGATCCAACTAGGTTTGTTCATTGTGTCAGCCCATATTTCAGAAGTCGACGGATTTCTGCGTTTCTTCCAGACGAATTATTACTGGAAAAGCCAAAGTTCATGGAAGTGGCCCGTCAATACAAAAAAACGCTCCAGCCGATATAGTAAGGCCAATCGTTGGCTAGATCATAGTTTCAATCTCAGGTGCCGCTCAGGGTCCAATGAAACGGGGCAAGACTAACTAGCCACGAGCGAACTCTTTAGCATCGTGTTTTTGTCTCCGCAGCCGCCACTCCTCGCGGCCAAAAATTGCTGCGCAGAATCAAACAAAAAGAACTTTTCAAGCCCACAGTTTCGACATCGGATTGGCGCCGCGATGGCTAGACAGAACTTGACGGCTCGTAGCCACGCAACAAGTGCGCACATCGGCCAGACGCGCTCTATATCCATTGACCGTCGCCACGTTATCTAACAGACTGAGATACGTTAAGCTCAGACTCCGACTGAGAAAAAAGCAAGGGGAGTTTTTATGCCCGATCTCATTAGTCGTCTTGTCCGGTCAGTGTTTCAGACCTGCGCGCTCCTCATACTTGTGACGGCGCCGGCGCTTGCCGCAGCCGATGATGATCGACTCGACCTGTTGCCGCCAGACCAAAGAGCCATGGCTGAATATTTCAACGGATTCCTCGACCAAATGGACGAAAAATACTTCGGCCGTGTCGGCGAGATGAATGGCGAACTGGAAATAGAGGACCGCAACGTCACCGACGAGTATACGATTTATGATTTGCGCGCCACGCGCGGTGACGTCATGGAAAAAGCCGGCCGAATGTACACCATGGGAATCGTTCAGCATCCTGCTCGAGGCGGACGAGACATGCGTTGGAGCCGGTTCTATGCGCTCGACATGCATCCCAAAACACCCCTGGTCGGGATGCTTCATGCCGCGATCGTATTGCAGTTTTTCGCTGACGGCAGCGCGACAAGCGGCGGCTGGCTCGGCTATTTGCCTGGCCCTAAAATCGATGAGGATTTTGCTGAGTTAAAGAAATCCATGGACGACTATTTCGCGGCGCGCGACATCGACGTGAACATCTATCGCGATCTTGTATGCAAAGGAACTTTTGAAACCGTAACTGAATTTCGCCGCAGGCCCGCATGCGTTGGCGTGAGTTTCTACGGGCCCCCCGTCTATCCAGGTGACACCGAACAATCGATCAAATTCATTGCCGGCGCTTATGACGCTTTTGTCGATGCCTATATGGACTTAACTGAAAAGCGCGCGAATGATCCGTTTACCGATGACGATATCTTAGCGCAGGATAAAATGCGCCAGCGCTGGCTGGTCGATCAGCTCTTTTCAGATCCCTATGCCAGCAAGGTCATGCCGTTTGAGACTTGGTCCTTTTCCAGCGTACCCCCGTTGATTAAGTTTTGACGACCGAAGGGAGACTAAGTCCGTGAAAGCGTCTGACACAAAGCCGTTTGAGAAAGGCGATGTTCTCGTAGGAGCTACTCTCCTCAACAATCCAAATGACGATCACGCAGGCGACGGACGCATTATTCAATACGACAATAGTTTGAGTCCTAAGGGAGAGCTGTGGATTGAACAGACCCAACACTTGATCGCGGGTCTCAAATTCGACCAAGATGGAACCTTATGGGCGTTCGAAGACCACAATGTCATCAAAGTAAGCCCGGCAGGAACATTGCTGGAGGTCAAAAACTTTGACAATCGAATGTTCAGCAATGTGAACTTCGCCGCAGACGGGTCGATCGTATTGGGTGAGCATGGGATTGAGGTTGAGATTGAGATTCCTGACGGTATGTTTAGCACCGAACTGCTCCGCATGCCGAACGGCCGCATTGGCGATGGCAATGCTTATCGCTACGACCGTGACGGTCGCTTGCTCGAAACGTTTAACACCAAAGTCGCCAGGAGCATGGGCAAGTTTTTGGCCGTGACATGCTCTGTCTTATCACCGGACGAGAAGCGCTTGATCTATGTGACCGAAACAGGCGACCGGGTTATGCAATATGACCTCGTGAACAACCGACAGCTGGATGATCTGGTCGTATTCGAAGGTGATGACTTGCGTAAGACCATGGTGTTTTGGTTGTCCTATACCCCTGATGAGCGCTTGTTGTTGTGTCGCGGCGATCATGTGCGTGTGGTGGACGACCAATCTGGAGAACTCAAAGACCAATTTGATTTAGGCTCGTCCGGTTTTGCTGCGATTCATGCGTCTCCGGACAATCGTCATTTGTATGCCGGCAATTTTATGACTGGCGAAATCGTGAAGGTGGATATGCATACGGGCGACATTGTCGCGCGCGCCGACGTGGGTGTTAAGCGATCGATGGCGGGGATCGCCGAATATCCTGGTTAAAGCGCCAAGCGATGGACCAGGTGGAGGAAGCGCGGTGAAGCTTGATAAGAATAACGCAGCCCTCGTCGTGATCGATATGCAAAACGGATTTTGCGCGGAGGGCGGAAGTTGCGGGCAGGTCGGCTTGCCGATCGAAAGGCTTTACGAGCCGATCGAGCCCTGCCGCAAGTTGATCGACATCGCTCGACAAGCAGCCGTCCCCATCATTTACACGCGTTATGTATGCCGGCCGGATTATGCCGATGCTGGCATTTTATTTCATGAATTGATGCCACAGCTCATTGAAGTCGGCGCGCTAGCAGGTGGTTCGCGAGACGCCGATATCATCGATCAACTCAGACCACAGGAAGGCGACTTCGTGGTCGACAAGAATCGGCCGAGCGCATTTTACGCCACTGGTCTTGAAACCAATTTAAACGGTCTCGGCACCGAGAAACTTGTCGTCTGCGGCGTGACCACCAATTGTTGCGTCGAATCGACGGTTAGAGACGCCAGTCAGCGAGACTACAAAACCTTTGTCGTAAAGGACGCCGTCGCTGAACTTGACGACGAACGACATGACGTTTCGCTGAGATCTATGGACATGCTGTTTGCCGACATCGTATCGCTGGAAGATGTCCGGCAGGTTTGGCAAAGACAATAGGATACACCGACGAGTTTACAGGAGGGCACTATGAACGCAGGTTCCATAGGTGACAGAAACGTGTCACCCGTCGTCGAGGCCGAGCCACGGGTCGAACGGCCGCAGCGTCAATTTCCGCGTGAAGGCGACAACGGCCTTTTTTCGCAGACCTGGTATCCAATTTGTTTTTCACATGAGGTCGGGGATGGTGAAGTCGTCGACCGAGAATTTCTGAATGGCCGTGTTGTTGTGTTTCGCGGTGATAACGGCGAAGCGACGGTTATGAGTCCCTATTGTGCTCATCTAGGGATGGATCTAGCCCAAGGCAAAGTCGTTGGCAACAATCTGCAGTGTATCTATCACCGCTACGAGTACGATCAAACCGGCACATGCGTGAAAACCGGATGGGACAAGGAACCGCCCAAAGATGCGTTTGTCTTCAAGTTTCCAACGCAGGAGCGCTACAAGATCATTTGGGCGTTCAACGGCACAAAGCCTTTGTTCGATTTGCCCGGCTTCAGATATCCCGACGATGAACTCTATATGCGAACCCTGACGCCGTGCACGATGCCGTGCAACATCACCGAAATTGTCGCGCAGGTTCCGGACTGGCCGCACTTGCGTTTCATGCATGCCGACACGATGGTCAAGAGCGAGCCAGATTTCAAGTTTCACGATTATCATTTCGGCTATGAAGTCAAAGGCATGCACTTCGAGGGGGAGATACGCGACCGCGAGGGTGGTGAAGATTATCCTTCTGTGCGAATCTATATTCACGGCACGCAAATCATGGCTATGGAATTCATAGCCAATGGCACGTGGATTGGTTCCATTGGAACTCAAGTACCGCGCCGGCCCGGCAAAGTCGATATGTTGGGAACTTGCGTCGTTGCGAAAAGCACAGGGCCTCAAGCGCAGCTCGATCAGACCATAGATTGGGTGCAGAAAGAGATCGACAAGACGCTGACCGAAGATCTGCCGATTTACAATAATTTGCGATTTAAACCCAACGCATTCACCGAAATGGATAGCGTGTTGGAACGCTATCTGGACTACGTCCGCAAGTTTCCGAAAGCAAATCCAGCAGCGAACTTCATCTATGACTAGCGGCACAAGCCGTCGGTGCGACGCCCCAATGAACAGCGACGTGGATCCAATGGAGCTCTAGATGTTCATAAACTTCTGGTATGCCGCTGAGTGGAGCAAGGACGTTAAAGACGAGCCCGTGAAGGTAAAATTACTTGGGCAAGATTTCGTCTTGTTTCGCGATTCAAAAGGCAACGCCCATTGCCTCGCCAATACATGCCCCCACCGCGGCGGTTCTTTGGGCGATGGCGCCGTTGTCGAGGGCGACGTGGAATGCCCCTATCACGGTTGGCGCTTTAAGGGAGACGGCAAATGCGCGCGCATCCCGGCGATTGGTCGCTCGACCAAACCAATCCCTCGAGCCAAGGTGGATTCTTATCCTGTACAAGAAAAGTATGGGGTGATCTTCGCGTTCTTGGGTGATCTGCCGGAAGACGAACGGCCGCCGCTGATGGAAGTCACCCAATGGGACGATCCGTCCTATCGCTTCACTCATTTCGATATAACCGTCAAAGCGAACTATGGCCTCGCCATGGAGAACGGCGTGGATTCGAGTCACACCGAATTTGTGCACAGCGGTCTTATGGGCTATCGGGGCGCCGACCGGGCAAACGGCGAATACAAGGCACCCGCCGGTGAGGTGTTGGATCGAGGCGCGTGGGGCGGCGAAATGGGCGCCGAATATCCACCCGGTCCGGGTTGGGGCAAATTCAGAGCCATCGCCAATAAGTTATTCGGTTTGGACAAGATGTTCACCGGCATACATGTGACATCCGCCTATTGGGGCGTCAACGCTCTCGATACGTCAATCTATTTGTCCAAAGCGCGCAATATGCATATTCCTCAATTCTTATGGGAAACGCCGATCGACGAAACGATGACCAGAACATTTTTCGTTTGTGGCCGAAATTTCATGATGTCGGGCTTGTTTGATCGCTATGATCTTAACCGCAACATCAAAGTTGCGCAGCAGGATGCGAAAATTCTTGAAAATGTGAGCCCGGGGCGACCGCCGGAATCGTCCACCGATGTACTGTTTGTCGAACCAGATAGCATATTGAGTCATCTGGAAGCGTCCCGAAGAAAATGGGAGGCGATGGGTTGGCGAATTGATGTGCAAGAAATGCAGACTAATCCGCCTCGCCAAAAACAGTTTGTGATTCCAAGTCCGACACGACGCGAGTCCGCCCAATGGGTTTATGACGCCGTGCCATTAATCCCGGCGCAATCGCAATCGGCCATAACCTCAGTGCAAGCCTCGTGAGGATCTTGATGTCCGTAACGGTTAAGGTGGACGAAATCCGTTTCGAAATCATTTCGTTTTCAGCAATGAAATGTCTCAGGCGCTTATACTGCCTGGCGCAGGCAGTGTCAGCTTAAAGTTTGACCCAAGAAAGTCAGAATCATGAATATCGAAATTATTCTAGATGCCAATTTAAGACCGGAACAGGTTGCGAAAATCGCTGTCGCCGCTGAAGAGGGCGGAATACGAACCTTGTGGCATTCCAATCTGCAAAGCGCGTGGGACGCGTTTGTCACCCTTGTCCCGGCGGCTATGGCCACGAGTAAGATTAGATTGGGCGTTCTGGCGATCAGCCCTTATGAGATGCACCCCTTAAAAATTACCAATGCAATTTTGAGTCTCAACGAAATTTCCAAAGGCCGCGCCATTGTCGCTATCGGTGGGGGAGGTTCGGTTGTGAGCTCGACCCATCCAGACGGTGTTCATCTTGATTTCAAAAAAATGCGGATCGTTCGCGGCGTGCGCGAGGCCGTCGAAATTGTTAAGGCCGCAAGTGCCGGTGAGCTCGTCAAAGGTTACGACGGCGAGCTTTTTAAAATTACGTTGCCGTGCCGCCAGTCGTGGGCAACATCCACGCCGCCTCTGGTCTACACCTGTTCCGACGGTCCGCAAATGACGCGCATGGGCGCGCGGGTTGCCGACGGCATGCAGTTGGGTGATTTGACCATTCACAGGGCCGCCGAGGTGATGGAGAACGTTCGCGCGGGTCAGGCCAAACGGGAACAGCCCGTGGACGATTTTCGTGTCGGCAATTACTGGGCATGGCACATTAAGCAAGATCGCGAACGGTCCCTATTTGAGGCGCGCCGTTCCCTCGTCTGGCGCACTCAATTGGTGCCTCCGTTTCACGGACTTGATCTAATCTTGGATGACGACAAAGCGCAGTTCGTCAAGGATAATTTTGAGGATTTCGCCAGGGCCTATCACACCCGTTCGGGCGAGATCGAAAACGTTCCTCCCGAACTTGTCGATGAGTTGATCGGTGCCGTGACATCCTCCGGCGATCCCGGCGATATCGATCAAGAAGTTGAACGCTATCGTGAGTTAGAGGCGGCGGGCTTTGCGGATTTAGCCCTAAAGCTCTTCGACGATCCCATGGACAGCGTCAAGATGATTTGCGAACGGGTCGTGCCTGAGTTCTCTTAAATTTAGTGACTAGCCGAACGTCTGCTTTTGATCCCGCAAGCGGTAAGCAGACGGAATCAAACCGCACTTACTACGGCTCAAAGTAGCCAATAGCGGTCATGAAGTGTTGTATGCTCCATAGAATGAAACCGAGGCTAGAAATCGAGCTACTTAGCAAGAGTGGCACTCTTCATCTTGGGGTCTTTGGAACTAATTCCCTCTTTTCCGGAACGGCGAACTGTTACGTTCACCCAAAAAAGTTTGCGGAATTTGTTGTTGCCTTGAAGGAATATCCAATTAAAGAGGATTCTAAGATAACCTTCGACTCGTCAAGCAATGAAAATGGGTCAAGATTCTCAAGAGGTGGTTCGGTTTGTTTGAACAACTTTCGGACTGCGGATAAGTGGATTTCAGCCCCTGTTATGCCGCGACCGGGATTGGTTGCAGCACGTTGAAGTAAGCCTGATCGGGTGTCTGGCGGTCAAGCGATGAATGCGGTCTCTTGGTGTTGTAAAAGACCAAATATTTGCCGAGGGCGGCTCGGGCTTGTGGAACATTGCCATAGGCATGCAGATAGACCTCCTCGTATTTGACCGTGCGCCACAGCCGTTCAACAAAGACATTGTCCCGCCACGCTCCCTTGCCATCCATGCTGATGGCGATTTCAGCATCCTTCAGGATTTGTGTGAAAGCGATGGAGGTAAACTGCGAGCCCTGATCGGTGTTGAAGATGTCCGGCTTACCGTAACGGGCCAGTGCTTCTTCAACGGCTTCAATGCAAAAGTCTGCTTCCAGTGTGATAGAGAGCCGCCAGGACAGGACACGCCGGCTGAACCAGTCAACCACTGCGGCCAGATAAACAAAGCCCCGTGCCATTGGAATGTAGGTGATATCCATCGCCCAGACCTGATTGGGTTGGGTGACCGGCAGCTTACGCAACAGATAGGGATAGATTTTGTGGCCCGGTGCAGGCTTGGACGTGTTCGGGCGGCGATAAATAGCCTCAAGCCCCATACGCTTCATCAGTGTTGTGACGTGCAGGCGGCCAACCTTGTATCCTTCACCAAGCAATAGTCCCTGCAGCATCCTGCTGCCTGCAAAGGGATAGTCGAGATGCAATTCATCAATCCGGCGCATCAGTGCCAGATCACCGACCGATACGGGACGGGGCTGATAATAGACGCTGCCCCGGCTGATCTTGAGCGCCTTGGCCTGACGGCTGAGCGAGAGTTTATGTTTGCGGTCGATCATTTTCTTGCGCTCGGCAATCCCGCCTTGGTGAGCGCATCGCCTAAAAAATCATTCTCAAGCGTCAGCTCCCCAATCTTGGCATGGAGCCTCTTCACATCAACACGGGGTGCAGGCAGCGGTGATTTACCCTCCCGCCCAAAAACACCCGCTGCACCCTCAAGGAGCTGATCTTTCCATTGCTTGATCTGGTTAGGATGAACATCAAACTGCTGAGCGAGTTCTCCCAATGTCTGCTCACCGCGAACGGCCGCAAGGGCCACCTTCGACTTGAACGCAGGTGTATGATTGCGACGTGGTCGTCTTGCCATAGTGGATCTCCTGTTGCCGGCGATCATGCCGCCTACAGGCCAAAATTCCACTTATCTCAACTGTGCAGATTTCCCGAGCCACCTCTGGGGAACAGCGGTCGCAAATTGATCTAGACCATTTCGGCTGGAAATAGCCAATAGCGGACTCTTCAATTGACTGCATAATCGGTGCATTCCAAGATTCAGATCAAGACACAGGAGCAGTGCATGCTCGCGCAATTGGGATGGACGTAGAGTTGGAACGAAGTCTAACTTTCGATCTCGCAAGCGCCGGTTTTGAAGTCTGGTGGTTGGCCCTCTTGGGCTTTATAGCCTTTTTGTCAGTTGGTCTACTAATGCTCAAATTTCGCAACAGGCTCACAAATGCCGTTATCAAGTGGCTGCCCTTGATAAGGAAGAAGCAATTCGGAATTGTGAGTTACATCGTTGTTTTTGGGGGCAGTGTCTTTATCGTCGTCGGAGTTTTGAGCCCCGCTTTGGTTGTATACCAATATCTCGCCCTGGCGCGTGCATACGAATCTGGGGACTATAAGGTTGTCCACGGCATAATCGAAGGTTTCATACCCGCCGACAGATGTGAAAGACTTGCAAGAGGCGCCACTGTTGGCAATAGACAAAACCCGCAGGAGCATCCTGTAGAACAATTTCGAGTTGGAAATAACTTATTTGAATACTCCGATTTTCTTATCACGGGCGGGTTTCATCAATCCAAAGCCTGCGGCGGACCAATCAACGAACGATTGAATGTAGAGAGGTGGCTCGGGAAATCTGCACAGTTGAGATAAGTGGAATTTTGGCCTGTAGGCGGCATGATCGCCGGCAACAGGAGATCCACTATGGCAAGACGACCACGTCGCAATCATACACCTGCGTTCAAGTCGAAGGTGGCCCTTGCGGCCGTTCGCGGTGAGCAGACATTGGGAGAACTCGCTCAGCAGTTTGATGTTCATCCTAACCAGATCAAGCAATGGAAAGATCAGCTCCTTGAGGGTGCAGCGGGTGTTTTTGGGCGGGAGGGTAAATCACCGCTGCCTGCACCCCGTGTTGATGTGAAGAGGCTCCATGCCAAGATTGGGGAGCTGACGCTTGAGAATGATTTTTTAGGCGATGCGCTCACCAAGGCGGGATTGCCGAGCGCAAGAAAATGATCGACCGCAAACATAAACTCTCGCTCAGCCGTCAGGCCAAGGCGCTCAAGATCAGCCGGGGCAGCGTCTATTATCAGCCCCGTCCCGTATCGGTCGGTGATCTGGCACTGATGCGCCGGATTGATGAATTGCATCTCGACTATCCCTTTGCAGGCAGCAGGATGCTGCAGGGACTATTGCTTGGTGAAGGATACAAGGTTGGCCGCCTGCACGTCACAACACTGATGAAGCGTATGGGGCTTGAGGCTATTTATCGCCGCCCGAACACGTCCAAGCCTGCACCGGGCCACAAAATCTATCCCTATCTGTTGCGTAAGCTGCCGGTCACCCAACCCAATCAGGTCTGGGCGATGGATATCACCTACATTCCAATGGCACGGGGCTTTGTTTATCTGGCCGCAGTGGTTGACTGGTTCAGCCGGCGTGTCCTGTCCTGGCGGCTCTCTATCACACTGGAAGCAGACTTTTGCATTGAAGCCGTTGAAGAAGCACTGGCCCGTTACGGTAAGCCGGACATCTTCAACACCGATCAGGGCTCGCAGTTTACCTCCATCGCTTTCACACAAATCCTGAAGGATGCTGAAATCGCCATCAGCATGGATGGCAAGGGAGCGTGGCGGGACAATGTCTTTGTTGAACGGCTGTGGCGCACGGTCAAATACGAGGAGGTCTATCTGCATGCCTATGGCAATGTTCCACAAGCCCGAGCCGCCCTCGGCAAATATTTGGTCTTTTATAACACCAAGAGACCGCATTCATCGCTTGACCGCCAGACACCCGATCAGGCTTACTTCAACGTGCTGCAACCAATCCCGGTCGCGGCATAACAGGGGCTGAAATCCACTTATCCGCAGTCCGAAAGTTGTTCAAACAAACCGAACCACCTCTGTAGAGATTTGGCATGTTGACGGCATTATTGTCCGATTAGAAATCCTTGGTGAGTGAATGTCGCCTAAGGGTCAACTTCTGCCGAACCGTGGCACCACTAAAAGAGTCTGCTTATCACCAACAAGCAGACGTATATTAATGTGGAAACGGTTGTGCTGATATGAGTGTCGGCTTTCAGGGTGCGGGCTCAACCGGTCGCGGTTAGCTGCTTAAACTGACGAATGCAGCTAGCCACAAGCGGACAAATTATTCACAAGGCCAAAGTAGTGCGCTCGCAATGAGCACTACGTTCCACAATAATCGATCACCAGATCGTTAAACACATCAGGAAATTCAACAAACGGCGCATGCCCCGCGTCGTCTATGACTTCAAGTGTTGTCGTGATACCTGCGGCGGCTAGCAATTCGTTAAATTGTTCGCCCAAACCAAGGGGCACTTGAGGGTCCTTACCTCCCCAAATCACTAGATTTTTAGCCCTCAAGTCGCCTGCTGCGATTCTTTCAAAGACTTTTTGTTTTAGTCCCTGAAAACTCGGATGTTGCGGTGTCATCCGCACTGCTGCCATATGGTCGCGCGCGGTTTTGGTTTTGGGCAAATTGAATTGATCGACAACCCGTTGCGCTTTTGCTGGCGTTATGTTGTTCTCACTCGGATATCACAATGCCATAGCGCGACGCGCGCTATAAAAAGTCGGGCCCGCAGGCGGGTGGATAAAGGCGGATGTATAAATCAAAAACGAAAGGGCTTGCCGCATCAGCGTCAGATCGTCAGGCACCATCACCGTATCGACGTTGACCAAACAAGTCACAAGTTCAGGCTGGTTGAGAGCCAGTGCAGTGACCGGCCAGCCGCCTTGGGAATGACCGACCAAGGTTACGCTACTAAGGTCCAGTGCCGCAACAAAGGCTTCAAGGTGTTCGGCGTCGCGTGCAAAGTAGTCCTCATAATCTTCGGCGCGCGGCAAGTTGTCCGTTCCCGTCTGAGCCAAGCGGTCGAGCGCAATGACGCGAAAATGTTTGGCCAGCCCTTGAACATTTTGTTCCCACTTTTGTGCGCTATTGTTGCTACCGCCCGCCTGGCCGCCATGAACAAGTAGCAGGGGCGGCCCATCTCCGAATTCGAAGTAGCGCGTCGCGATGCCGTCCACTTCAATCACTTTGGCCGCGCTTGGCGGCATGGCATTGAGCCACGCGAGTTCGGGTGTATCGCGTTCGGGCAATAAGGTAATCGTCGACTGACAAACTAACGACCCGGTTGAAGGATTTGAGAATCCGACCTTTACTTGACCAATACTTTGATTGGCCTTCAACACGATATGAAATCCGGGGCGATCATCGCCAGGCGCGCATTTCGCGAGGGAATGCAAATACTCTAGCGTGATGTCGTCACCCCCGATCTCAATCTCAATCTCTTCGGGTAATCCACCTCCGCAAAGCAAGAAATCATTTGCTTCGGTCTCATGAATGACGGTGTTCGCGAATCCGCATGGATCTGCGGCGTATACCTGAGTGTGAGTGCTAACTATGGTCACAAACGCCAAAGAAATATTGACAGGCAGTGCCTGTACGAATTTCTGCTGCAAAAGTTTGGGCAGCCTCATGGATAATTCCTTCATGTCACGCGTAGAGCATCGTACCTATCGAAACTTAGAATGTCAGCTACGGGGTCACATGCAACCGAATGACAGCACCGCTAAATGAATCTGCTCATCGACAAGAAGCAGACGAAAATAATGTGATTGTGGAAATACTGATTTGAGCGTCGGCTTTCAGGGGCAGAGCGGTTGCAAATTGAGAAAGACTATTTCGGCTGGGTTTAGCCGAAAGCGGATTTCGGCACCAGGCTCTCATAGTCCGTCATGATCACCCATGAGCGAAACACGCATTACTGCGTCAACGATGCACGGCTATTAGATAATCTCTCGATTTCTTTGCTTGCTAGGAAGGCGGCAGCATCCGTGTCTGACTTTATGTAGGCATCCAAAAACGCCGTCGTCACCCCCGAATGATGCTAACAGCATCATGATCTGGGCCACGAGCGTATTCGTCTTCTCCTCTAATGAGACCGCCCCAGCGCTGATCTAAATCCTGAATATATAAAAGGTGCCTCTTGTCGGTCGCGGATAAACCTTGCGATTCAATTTGGTATCTGAAACCGGGGATACCCGGCCCTTTGCCAAAATCGTTGGTTCCCGAAACTACCAATGATGGCTTGTCTTGGATTGCACGCCACGGCTGATAGGGCATGAATACAGTGTTGCCCGGTTCACTCAGAAAAACGGCCGCATCAAATCTGTCGTCCTCATTCCCGGTGATAGATCCTGTATCCGGGTGTTTGAGTTTCACACCCATAATACCAAGCGTGATGGCCGAGCCATGAGAATGACCGGCCATGACCAATCGTTCCTTGTCGAGCTGGCCAACTAACTCTGGCAAACTCGCTTCAATTTCCGGCAAGGAGTCGACAATAAAGGACACATCTTCTATTCGCGCCGTGTTGATTGGATTGATGCCTTCGGCCGGCTGCCACTGAAGTGCGGCGATTTCTGTTTCACTGAGCATGCCGGATCTGGCCATGGCATCCAGATGCACGGGCCGCACGACCACGTAACCGTGGGAAGCCCAATGATCCGTAATTACCGAATAGGCCTCCAGACGTTCCACGGTAGCGCCACCATGGGAAAAAACACCGACGGGAAACTCGCCCACTTTGCTGGGGTATGCGACTCGCATCTGCAACGTTCGGCCTTGATCTGGCATCAAGAGAGAAAGTTTGGTGTCTGAAATGTCAAAAGGCCCCGGTTCCGATTTGTAGGACTTGGCTTCGTCTGTCAACGCGATTTGCAGTGGAAAAACTGTAAGTCCGATGATCAATGCGAACGCGAGCCGCCAACGCGAGTGGTGAGTCATGACGTGGGTTCCCTTGTAGATTTGTCATCCTATTAGCACCGAACGAAAACAGTCATCGGCTTCGTTCGGGCGCGTTGTCCGGTTTTGGCCTTCTACCCCGTCTTTTAGAGAGATTGACCTTTTAGTATATAGTTAGCTAGCAGTAGTCATCTATCGATGGACGGTTTGATGTGATGAATTGGTCATTTTTAGCCTAGTTTTCAACTTGCCCGTTGCAGTGTAGTCATGCCGATCCTAATTGATGCTCGAGATACAACTATTCACCGCGAACCAATATCCAAACTTTTACACCGGCACCGAATATCGCCAAGACCATAAAGACAAAAATAGCCTGCCTATTGGTGTGGATGGCCGGAATTGATCGTGAGGAAGAAATGCAGCACCTAATTCTTGCCCTAATCCTTGTTTGCGGAATATACGCATCTCCATTGTCGGCTGAAGCGCAGTCCACTGTCGATATCAAAGAATGGGAGGTGCCATGGGAGGATTCGCGGCCGAGAGATCCATTTGCAGAAAACGAGAACTCTGTCTGGTTTGTTGGTCAGCTTACCGGTTATCTCGCGCGACTCGACGTTGAGACGGGTGACTTTACAAAGATCGACTTAGAAGAAGGATCCGGCCCTCATAATCTTATTGTCAGTGACTTGGGCATCGTCTGGTATGCCGGCAATCGCACGGCTTCCATAGGCCGCTATGATCCAAAGGCAGCCGACATTGAAAAGATCGCAATGCCCGACGCGGCCGCCGTCGATCCGCATACGCTCGTTTTTGACGAGAAAGGACATATTTGGTTTACCGTACAGCGCGGCAATTTCGTAGGGCGATTGAACATGGCCAGTCGCCAAATCGATTTGGTTAGCTCGAAAACCGACCGGTCACGGCCCTATGGAATTAAAGTTGCACCCGATGGCATCGTATGGGTCGTGCTGTTTGGAACAAACAAGCTTGCCAGAATAGATCCTGAGACGCTGGCACTCTCTGAGGTCGAATTGCTGCGTGAAGAGGCACGACCGCGACGGCTGGAGATTACCTCAGACGGCCGCATTTGGTATGTCGACTATGCGAAAGGCCGCCTCGGCGTCTATGATCCAAGCTCGGAAGACTTCAAGGAATGGATTTTGCCGTCTAGCGAAACGTCGCGCCCCTATGGCACGGCGTTGGATTCTCAAGGTCGTATTTGGATGGTCGAAACTGGCGTTCTTCCCAACCTTTTTGTTGGTTTTGATCCGTCAACGGAGACCTTTTTCAGTTCAACCCCTGTTCCCTCGAGTGGCGGCACGGTTCGGCATATGCATTTCCATACACCTTCCGGAAGCGTGTGGTTCGGTACCGACACAAATTACATTGGCCGCGCTATCGTCGAGCCTAATTAGGCAGAGTAACGTATCCCGTCATAACGTCCGGGTCCTTACCACCAGCGATCTATGAGATATTCTTGGCGGGGTTTAAGCTAATTGAGCAAATACGGCGTGAGTCCGCTACGCGGCAAGACGAAATAAGTTGACTGAAACAAGCCCGAACGCCGGCGTCTGCTTGTAGCTATATAGCCGACATTCAAAGTACCAATTTAAGTTTTGATCTTTCTGAAAATGGTCTCGGCAATCTAACCACTCACCACGGCATGACGCGGCCGTCCCATTCGATGAACGTGCCGGTCTCTTCCATCGTGAAATTATCAATGACATCAATCATGCCGGCGACCCGCTCTTCAGGTGGCCCCAAGGGTATGCGGCCTCTGACTTCATCCATGAAGTCCGTGTCTGTTGCTCCGGGCGCCGTGAGTACAACGATCACGCTGCGATTTTTGACATCCTTCGATAGAGTTCTCATTGCCATATTTACGCCGGTCTTGCTGGCGCGATAAAAATAAAGAAGACCTCGCGTCTCGGCGATCGAGCCCTGGCCGCTGGTAATTGTGACCAGCTTCTTATGCTCGCTCGCAGCCACATGATCGACAAATGCTTCGGCTACTTTTAAGGGACCGAGCACATTGATGTTCATGATGTCGTCAAATATTTCGTAATTGATGCGGCCGAACACTTGATTGTCACCGCCGCCACCGATGCCGGCGTTATTAATCAGAAAGTCGATCGGCTGTCCTTCGTATTTTGCCGCCAGCGCATCCACTTGCGAATGATCGAGTACGTCGAGTGTTTCGAGCGTTATGTTGGGATACTCGGCTACTAGCGCCTGAAGCAGGTCGGCGCCGTCAGGGTCGCGCGCAGTAGCAATGACCGTCCAACCGCGCGCTGCATACTGGCGGGCAAATTCAAGTCCAATGCCGCGGCTGGATCCAGTAATCAGAACAACAGGCTGGCGCGCGTCTTGGGCGGTGGCGCTGCGCCAACCCGCTAGCGACGCGGCAAGTGCGACACCCATTGCGGCGCCTTGCGCAAAATCACGCCGCGTCAGATCGATCGCCTTAGGCTTGACCATGGACTACTCCTTGCTGCGCCTTCACCACGGCGATTCTTCACCGGTGTGTTTAATGAACGTGCCGGTGTCTTCGATTGTGTACTCGTCGATAACGGCAACGACGGCCGCTGCGCTTTCGTCTGCGTCGATCATCATCGGCAGATCAAGGCCTTTGGTGAAGTCAGTGCGCACGAACCCTGGCGCCACGATACCCACGGTTATGTCTTTGCCCTTAAGTTCGATTGCGAGCGTGCTCATCACCATGTTAAGCGCCGATTTGCTCGCCCGATAAAAATATTGACCACCAAAATTGCTGGTGATGGAACCCTGCGTGCTCGAAATATTGATGATTTTCTTTTGCTCACTTGCAGCCACATGGTCGACAAAAACCTCAGCGATTTTCAACGGTCCTATCACGTTGACGTCCATAACCGTGTTGTAGGTCGGGTAATTGAGTTCGCCAAACTTTTGATTTTCGCTGCCACCGGAGATGCCGGCATTGTTAAGCAAAACGTCGATGGCTGTGCCGTCATATTTCGTTGCCAGCGCATCAATTTCAGCGTGGTCGGTCACGTCGAGTGTTTCAAGCGTGATGTTGTCGTAATTGGCGGCCAGACCTTGTAGCGCTTCGGCGTTATCCGGATTGCGCGCCGTCGCGATAATGTTCCAGCCTCGTTCTGCATAAACCTTTGTAATCTCAAACCCAATCCCCCGGCTCGACCCTGTGATGAGGACTGTCGGCTCGTCGGCGGCTTGGGCTAAAGGCACTGCTTGTAACCACATTGAAAACGCCGCAGCGGCAATGGTGAGACCTGTTGTTATGCGCATGATATCGAATCCTTCCCGGTTGAAATGACATGGGCCACGGGGCCCTTAGCTTTACCACGGCAATTCCTTGCCGTCCCATTGCATGAACGTGCCGGACGTCTCCAGCGTGTAGCCTTCGATCACGCTGATCACACCGCTGACACTTTCTTCTGGGGAGAGCAAAGGTATCGGAGCGCCCCGGCTCATTTCTGTGTCGACCACGCCCGGGTTGATCAGACCAATCGTAACGCCCTTCTTGGCAAGGTCGGGTTTCAGTGTAAACATGATCATGTTGATAGCCGATTTGCTGGCACGATAGAAATAAAATGCGGGGAATTGGACGCTAGCGATCGATCCTTCGCTGCTTGAAATAGTGATCATTTTTCGTTGATCGCTAGCGGCAACATGGTCCGTAAAGGCTTCGGTGATCCGCAGCGGTCCGCGCACATTTATGGCCATGATTTGATCGAACATGTCGTAGTCGAGCTTGCCCAAAATCTGCGTTTGAATGCCGCCGTTGATGCCCGCATTGTTAATCAGCACATTTATTGGGACATCGCGATACTTTTCCGCAAGGCCATCGATTTCGGCGTCGTCGGTGACGTCGAGTTCTTCAATGACTATGTTGGAATATTCGGCCGCGAGGGCCTTCAAATCAGCTGCGCTGCTGGGTGTACGGCACGTGGCAATCACATCCCAGCCCTTATCTGCATACTGCCGCGTGAGCTCGAGACCGATGCCGCGGCTTGTGCCGGTGATGAAAACAGTTGCAGAAAATGCGTTGGACGTCCATGTCACCGTCGCTGCAACTGTTGCTGCGCTTAAGATAAGTGCGAGCGTTCGATTGGTGCGCTTTACCATGGCAGCTCTTCGCCTGTGTAGTTCATGAACTTGCCCGAGGTCTCAAGCGTATAAGAGTCAATGACGGCGATGACTTGACTGACGCTTTCTTGCGGCGGCATCAGCTTCATCGGTACGCCCTTCATGAAGTCCGTATCGACTGCGCCGGGATTGATTATCCCGACGATGATACCTTTGCCGCGCACGGCGCGCGCTAGATTGTGCATGGTCATGTTTATTGCCGTTTTGCTCGGCTTGTAAAAATAGCCGCGCCCCGGTCCTCCGGTCATGCCAATCGAGCCTTCACTGCTTGAAATCGTGATGATCTTTTTATGTTCACTTGCTTCGACGGGATCCAGGAATGCTTCCGCAATCTTAAGCGGTGCCTTGACGTTGACATTCATGATGTCGTCAAAGACCTCATAGTTGATTTTGCCATAGATTTGATTTTCGGCTCCACCGCTGATGCCGGCGTTGTTGATCAAGATGTCGATCGGCGTATCTCTATATTGTTCGGCCAGTGCGTCGACGCGGTCGAAATCCAAAACGTCCAATTGTTCGATGACAACATTGTCATGAGCATCGGCGATAGCTTGTAGGTCCGTGGCATTTTCCGGTGATCTGCAGGTTGCAATAACCTGCCATCCCATGGCGGCGTATTGCCGTGCCAGTTCAAGCCCAATCCCGCGACTCGAACCGGTAATGAGAACAGTTGATGACTCGGCTGCCGAGACGGGCACGCTCAACATGCTAAATACCGAGATAACAAGAACACGTAGGACGCCACGAATTGCGCGAAACGAGAAACAGGCGGACGCGACGAAGGAACGGTACGAGAACTTCATGGTCGCGGCTCCGTTGGAAATACTGTCTGGCGCATTTTGGCTTACCCTGACGTTAAGTTATTATGGCAGAACTGGGAAACGAGAGCAGCCCCATGCGTCGGCGCGACCGCAGGCCGTGCATTTATTCTTCGTCGCGTGGGGTAGGCATAATTCGGCGACTGACCTATGCTTCAGCCCGCCAACACAGGCCAGGAGATAGAGACACCGCGCCATTTCAAGCGCACTTGAAAACGCAAACATGTCGACTCAGTCAACATATCGTGAAATTGACCAAAGCGAGGTTCAGCTTGGTGAGCTGAGGCTGAAGCTGCGCACCATTGGAACGGGCCCCGCTGTCGTCTTATTGCCTTCGCTGGGACGGTCGACTCAGGATTTCAACGATCTTGCGCGCCGCTTGGCTAATCAGAACTTCCAAGCGATTTTGCCAGAACCCCGAGGTATCGCCGGCAGCACGTCACCACAACGCTTGCTGACATTGCATGACTATGCGGACGACATTCGGGTCGTGTTGGATGAATTGCGTCTTAGTCGCGCGCATTTCGTGGGTCATGCCTTCGGCAACCGCGTTGCCCGCATGTTTGCTTCAGACCATCCAAATCGAGTTGGGAAGTTGATCCTGCTAGCCGGCGGCGGCATGGTTCCTATCAAATCCGAAGTCGTGCAATCCATTATCAAATGTTTTGCGCTAACGTTGCCAGACGAGGAGCGTCTTCAGCATTTAGAACGCGTGTTTTTCGCGAGCGGCAACGAGGCAAGCGTTTGGCTTGATGGGTGGTGGCCGGAAGCGGCGGCTGCGCAATGGGCCGCTGGTGATGCGACGCCGTTACATGAATGGTGGCTTGCAGGCTCCGCCCCGCTACTGGTCGTTGAGGCGGCAGAAGATGTCGTCGTCGCCCGTGCGAATACGCAAGCTATCAAAGCCGAGGGCGGGAGCCGGGTGACCGTCACGAAGATCGAAGGGGCAGGGCATGCGTTGCTTCCCGAGCAGCCGGAGCAAGTGGCGCGCATCGTGATCGACTACTTCCGCCTTCCTTAGGATATTGCCTTAGAGCACATAATTTCGAGTGAGGTCGACTGACCCATGGCAAAGACGAATAAGGCCTTCATATTTGGTTTGGGATATATCGGCCAGCATCTAGCTCAGTCACTGATGGCCGATGGCTGGCAGGTTGCCGGTACGTGCCGTTCGAAAGAAAAACAAGCGGACCTCGAAGGCAAGGGGATAGAAGCGCATATCTTTACAGGCGAAGCGCCAATGGACAATGGGCCAGACCTTTTGTCTGGAACGACACATCTTGTATCGACGCTCTACGCGGGCGGATCACGCGCCGAATCGGAAGACGACATGTTCGACTATGTGGTTCGGTATCATGGTAAGGATTTAGCATCGCTCAGCTCTCTCAATTGGGCCGGCATGATTTCGGCGACAAGCGTGTACGGCAAAGTTGACGGCGACTGGGTGGATGAAACTTATCCCATCAAGCCTGCTCTGGAAGGTGGTGGTGCGGATGTCGTTGCCGAACGCCAATGGCAAGAGCTGCGGCAGAAGGAAGGTGTACCCATTCACATTTTTCGACTGACGCACATTTACGGGCCGGGCCGTAACCAATTGCGCGGTGTCGTCAAAGGTTCTGTTCAGCGGATCGACAATGAAGGCCGCTTTTCTTGCAGGATCCATGTCGATGACATTGTCGGAATATTGCGCGCGTCCATGGCCAAACCAAATCCGGGTGCGGTTTACAATATGGCGGACGATAAGCCGACGGAAAATCGTGTGCCTTTAGAGTATTCATGTGAATTAATGGGTGTCGAGCTTCCGCCACTGCTTCCATTCGATCGTGATAAACTACCCCCTAGAATTGTTCAGTTGTTCCTTGCAAGCCGACGCATCAAGAACGATCGTGTGAAAGATGAATTGGGCTACGCCTTCAAATATCCGACCTATCGAGAAGGCTTGGCGTCCATGGTCGACCTTGAAAAGGCGGCCCTAGCTGAGGAACGCTTCGGTCCAGGGGCGACGGCGCGCCACGGTTAATGAAAGCTTTATTGTCCGTCGCATTTTGGCATTTTTGCCTCGTACGGCTTTTAACTTAACTGAACGGCTATTAACTTAACTGATCCTACACCGTGAGCATGGATGATGGGTCCAGCAACGAGGCCTCAACTTCATGTTTGATCACAGCCAAAAGCAACGCGCCAAGCGCAAAATTCGTGCGTCTATTCGATTGACGGATGGGCTCGATTACGAGGGATACGTATTTTGTACAATGCATGAACGCTTCGGCGATTCGCTAAACGATGATCGTCCGTTCATGCCGTTTGAAACCATCGACGGCGAAATCATGTATTTCTCAAAGGATTGTGTTCGCTCCGCGATACCGCGCGATGGGGATGCTGTCGAAGAGTCGTTCGCCAATCCATACCATGTGATTGGTGTTGAAGAGAACGCCAGCATTGAAATGATCAAAGAAGCTTATCACAAGCAAGTGCGCAACGTGCACCCGGACCGTTTAAACGGCTTGGACTTGCCAAAAGAAATGATCAATTTGGCAAACGACATTATGGCGCGGCTCAATGCGGCTTACTCTCGTTTGGTTGAAAAGACCGACACTAAAGCCGCCGAATAATTTTTTGGTCCTTAGGCTCGGCGACCCAATCCTTCCGCTTTCCGCTTTTTGAACATGTGAGATAGGTCTCACTTGGCAGACTCTTCATTGCCGACTAGTCTGGAAATAGGCAGCTCATCGATTTACCGGAGTCCAATATCGAACAGCGGGTGGCTCTCTAATGCTGGCTCTTGATGGTTTCTCAATCACTTACCTTTCGGGCCTCATCGCCGAAGACGGCCTCACGTCCGAAGAACTTGCTCAAGAAGTCATTCGCCGCTGCGAAACATTCAGCCATTTGAATGCGTTGATAAGTCAAAATCCTGACACCTTGCTTGAAGCAGCGCGCGCTGCAGATGCAGCAAAGGCAAGGGGCGAGACGAAGGGCGCCCTTCATGGCATACCCCTTTTGATCAAGGACAATATTGATACAAGGGATTATCCAACGACCGGCGGCACCCCTGCACTTGAGCACGACGTGCCGATCTCAAACGCGCCGGCAGTAGATCGCCTATTGGACGCCGGCGCAGTGATAGCGGGAAAGGCCAATCTGCATGAGCTTGCCGTTGGCGCAAGCAGTATCAATTTACATTTTGGACGCGTTGGCAATCCCTACCGCGTTGGCGCCATTCCCGGCGGAAGTAGCGGCGGAAACGGAGCCGCGGTGGCGGCTCGTTTGGTGCCGGCTGCGCTCGGAACCGACACGTTTGGTTCGGTGCGCGTGCCTTCTTCCATGTGCGGCATTTGCGGCTTCCGTCCGACTCATGGGCGCTATCCATATGGTGGCGTATTTCCGCCGACGCGATCGCGAGACACCGTTGGCCCAATGGCGACGACGATTGAAGATATTGTGATCCTCGACGAAGTCTTAAGCGGTGATCGCCTTGATGTGACGCAGGCCGATTTTGGAGGCGTGCCCATAGGCAGGCCACGCGAGGTGTTCTGTGCTGTGCAGGACGAAAGAACCGAACGCGTCATCGAAGATGCATTCCAACTATTGAAGGATTTGGGCGCGGAAATTGTAGAGAAAGAGATTCCGCGTTTGGCCGAACTCACTGCAAAAACGGCCATGCAAATCGGGGGCTATGAGACGAACGAAGACTTCTCGAAATACATGGCTGCACGCAGCGGGTCCGTCACAATCGATGAAATGATCGACAAAATTGCCTCGCCAACGGTCAAAATGAGAATGAAAGGACTGATGTCTGCCGAACGGCGCGATAAAGCCGAGTATCTGAAAGCGCTCAATGAACATCGGCCTGCGCTACGCCAAGTCGTGCAGAGCTATTTTGAAGACCACAATCTTTCGGCCATAGCGTTTCCGACCACGCCATTTCCCGCCACAGATATGGATGACGACGAAGGAGGCGTGCTGATTAACGGTGAGTTTCACAAAGCAGCAATGTGGTATGTGCTTGGACCTGTGACCTATCAAAGCGTCGTCGGCAATCCGAGCTTGAGTGTGCCGGCTGGCTTGACCAAAGACGGATTGCCCGTCGGTATCAATTTTGACGGACCGCGTGGGTCGGACGGTACACTGCTGGCCCTTGCGCGTGCCTTCGAAACTGCCCGCGGGCCATTACCATTGCCACCAATTTGTGCATAACATGACGTCTTGAGTGAGCTGAAGAGAAAGTGGGACTGGCATGAACCCCAAACAACTTCCCGAAGCGTTTATGGAAGACGTGACCACGCGTCGAGGGCGGCGCTATGCGTTTCCGACTCTTGACGCTCAGAAGACGGCGCTTGTTGTCGTCGACATGCAAAACTTTTTCGTTGCGCCAAACGGTATACCCGCGTCGATCGAAATTATGCCGACGATCAATCAACTAGCTGAAGCGACCCGCGCAGCTGGTGGTCAGGTTGTCTGGATCGTCACGGAGTTTCGGGATTGGCCTGGTTTCATTGGCGATGTATTGGGACCCAAATACGCGGCCGACGCGGCTTCTTCGTTGATTGAGGGGAATGCTGGGTACGACATTCATCCCGAACTCAAGCAGGAAGCGTCAGATTGGACCGTTGTCAAAAAGCGTTACAGTTCTTTTCTGCCTGGTGCATCTGATCTGGCACAGCGTCTGAGCGCTGCAAAAATCGATACAGTTCTCATAACCGGAACAATGACAAATATCTGTTGTGAAACTTCGGCGCGCGATGCCATGATGATGAACTTCCGGACCATCATGATCTCTGATGCCAACGCTACCGTGAGCGATGCGCTTCATCTGGCCTCTCTAATGTCGTTTCATGCCGGTTTCGGCGACGTGCGCCCCTCCGAGGAGGTGCTCGAACTCTTAAACCCCTGATGGGCTGCATCTATTCGCGATAGCCGGGCACAAGGGGCTGCGGCGTGCCGATATTTACAAGAGTTTTAATCAATTGTGGCTAGTCTCGGCTCCGGTGGAAATGCGGGCGTCCGAGGCGTCTATGGAACAGAAAATAGAATTTCTCAGGGCTGAAAATCGCAAGTTTGCAGAATTTTGGTTTGCGCTTCGCGGCCAGAACGTGATGCCTGCCAAGGCCGCCTTTAATCCGCGAGCAATCGCTAAACTTCTTCCCAATGTCATGTTGTTGGAATTTGGCGAAGATCGCAAACTGACATTCCGCTTGATCGGCACCGCCATTGTGACGCGCCGCGGCGATGATTTGACGAATACGTCGATATCAATTCCGCTGGATACGTCCAGTGCATTTTTAAAAACCTACGAACAAGTAATTTCATGGCCCTGCAGCTTTCGCAATGTCATGGAAGAAGAGTATGCCAGCGGCCGCATGGCCATGGTAGAAATCGCCGGATTTCCACTGGCTGGCAAGGACGGCAAACCTCGCTTCATCCTCGCGCTATCTCAAGAATGTTCGAAAGAATATTCCGATTTATGGGGCCACAATCAGGTGTCGCAAATGTCGACGCTTGATCACGAATTCATCGATATCGGCGCCGGTATGCCGCCCCCTGTTGAGCATACGTCAACTGAAGAGTCCTCGAACAAAGAGGCCGAAAAGGTACGGAAGAAATTTAAACTCTTTAGCAAGAGCGCCTAACTGGTCCGATCGCAGTCTATTTGTTGTCGGGAATTTGCATGGCCTTTTCTCGGCCTCCAGGCTAGGATTCCCTTTCGAGCATAGTCCGAAGTTCGTCGCATTGCCGCTTCCGGCATCGATATGACTTTCATTGAAGCTGTATCTGGAAAGGTCAGAGCCATGAAACTGCCCGGCCCGTTTGATATTCAACGTGTCGTCGAAGTCGAGGGACCGTTTCACGAGCCCGATTTTGTTCTACCGGATGCGACCACCGAAGCCTTTGCGACATGTAAGGTGGCTAGTGACCCGCGGTTTTATGATCGAGACTCGAATTCTCTGATCATGTCGTTTCACTCGATTGTCATTCGCACAGGCCGAACTAACATTCTTGTGGATACGTGTATCGGCAACGACAAGGAGCGCCCCACACTTCTTGAATGGCACATGCAAAATCGTCCGTACTTGCAAACCATGAGAAACCAGGGGATTCAACCTGAAGAAATTGATGTGGTCATGTGCAGCCATCTTCATGCGGATCACGTGGGGTGGAACACGATGCTGCGCGACGGGCGATGGGTGCCAACGTTTCCGAACGCCAAATACGTTTTTGCCCGTGAAGAAGTCGACTATTGGCAAAACCTTCATGAAACAGATCCGGAAAACGACTATCGCCGGTCGTGGAACGATAGCGTATTGCCGGTATTGGAAGCGGGACAGGCCACGCTCGTCGACATGGATCACGAGCTCGAGATGGGGGTTTCACTGACGCCCGCGCCCGGACACACGCCAGGTACGGTGATCCTCAATCTGGAGCAGGGTGATGAAAAAGCTCACGTGACCGGCGATGTGATCCACCATCCGGTTCAATTTGAGCATCCCGAATGGTCCAGTGATTTTTGTCTGGATCCAAAACAATCTCGTGCAACGCGACGGGCATTTATGGAGACGGTTGCTGATACGGGCGCTCACATTCTGGCGGCGCACTTTGCGGCGCCCACCGCGCTGCGCTGCGTCAGTACTGCCGATGGCTTTGACTACGAGGCCTAAGTGTTCTTATTGAACCGCCGCAAATTTGCTGACGTCGCTGGCCGGAACATTGGCGATTTCACGAATGAGTTTTGAAAGAATCGCCGAGCGAAAGGCTTCGAAGTCTTCTGCCGCGACAAAGAAAGCGCCGGGCCCGCCGATCACATAATCGCTGTAGTAAAGATCGAGCTGCATGTCGCGCGGCGTCGACATGATGCCCCAAGGTTGCGGCCGGTCATTGAGAATGGGCAAGCCGTTGATGGTGATGCCTTTATCGAGCGCTTCGCGCCGCGCGTCGGCAAGCCGGCGCCCTTGATTGTGGGGTCCATCGCCGGAAATATCGATAACTTTGCGCAATCCCGCATAGCCGTTGCTGTCGAACAGATCTGTAGAAAAATCTATGGCGTGACTGATTGAGGTGTAGTACGCGCGGTTGAGCGGGCGTTCTGCTAGCTGACCAGCGAACAGGGCCGCACTTTCTTCATCTGAAACGACGCTCCAGCGTACCAATTGATTTTGGTAGTAAGCGTCCGCCCACTCCACATAGGTAACGGCGATCTTTCCCAAAAAACCGGATTCGATGGCGGCAAGGACTGAAGGGTGCGACATAGCGGCGATATAACCATCGCGTTGTGTTCGTGCCTCGACTGTGTCGACGCTGAATGAAATATCCACTGCTAGAACAAGTTCCAGATCCACTTCTTCGCCGACCTCTTGTGGCACTTGGTCGAATTCAGGGACTTCCTCGCCGAAGTCTTGAGCGAAAGCGAAGGGAATAGTCGAAAAAGCAAAGAGGGTGGAACCTGCAAGTGAACGAGCGAGGCGCAATGACTTTGATAAGTCCATTTGTTTTCCAGATTTTGTTGATGATGATAGCGTAGGCGCAATTCCCCCTGAGACGCAATGCTGTTGCACAATCGCGGCAAAATGCGAACTTTGGCGAGGGACCCCTTTGGACAAAGGAAAGAATTCATGGCTGATTCGACGGGTCAAGTAGCATTTGAACGAAAGCAGATGCTCAAAGTACGGGCAGCCCTTCTTGACGGCTTCAATAGGAGCGAGCAGAAGGGATTAGAGTTGACGGGTTTTTTTGAAGCGTGCGCCGCCTATCTCGTGTGGGCGCAACAACGCGTTTTTGTTCAGGATCAAACTATTCATGACTTGCTTGAACCTCGCGTTCCTGAATCCGAGGAAGAGGCGCATCGGCTGCTGGGAGAACTAAAAGTCGGCATGGACGCTTGCCGCCAAGTGGCGGCGACTTATAAATCTGAGGTCGGTACACTTGTGCAGGCGGGCCAACTTGGTGAGCTTGCGTTTCGAGAGGCAACGGAACGCTATTTCGAAGAAGCGGCCCGGGCTATGCCCGGTGGGCGCAATCCGCTGGAGCGCTGGACCAACGAGCATTTTGCGCCGCAGGATTGGGAAACCATCGCTCATGTGAGCGACGATGTAGTCGCGGAAGAAAAGAAGCTGTTTCAGGCGGTGATAAACGCGTCGCCGGAAGGCATTGATCCCACGTCATATGAAGTCTTTCACCCGAAAGCGCCGAGCTAGATCTCCAACAGGGCTGGATCTTCTTTGTTGATGACTTCAAGAAGCTCGACCACATTGCCGTCAGGGTCGCGGCCGTAGGCCATGCGCGTGTTGCCGTCGCTTTTGGGCTCCGAGTGGAACGTCATACCCGCCGCTTGCAGCCGCTCATATTCGTGATCCATGTCACTTATATAAAGACAGATATGCGTGATTCCGTGATCGCACACCGGCCTTTCCGTCACCGCTTCCTGTGGGGTTGGCGCAGTAAACTCGAAGACCTCCAAAAAACTGTTGCCTTTCTTCAGCATGACGCAAGTCGCCGCGGAGTCTTTCAAGCCGGTCAGTTCATCAGCATCCGCATAGCCTTTTGGCCAGCCGAAGCGTTTCACCTCGTCAAATCCGAGCACGCCGCAATAAAAGGCGAGGGCCCGGGTTATATCTTTTGTGGATATCGCCGGATGATGAATGCCGTGAATCATGATCGCCGACTCATGCCGGTTTTTGAGCGCCATGGACGAACCAATGGCCGGGACTGGTTCCGCGCGAGACATGTTCAGCAATGATGGCGTCCGCAGGATAGCCTTTGTCGAGCATGATCTGGTGCACGTCGGCATCGGCCCATCCCATCCAGAAATGCTCGCCGTTATAGTTCACTTGCCAATCATTCAACACTTGATCGGCAAGTTTGAGATAGCCGGTTTGTGTGGGCACATCCAAATGTAAGACGACACCGCCGGGTTTAACCAGGCGCCAGCATTCGGCAATCACTTTGGGTAATGCCTCCCAGGACGTTTCGTGACCCACAATGTGAGACACAACAAAGTCGAACGACTCGTCTTCGAATGACATCTCTTCGGCATTCATTTGAATGAAATCGATAGGCAAGTCTAAGGCTTCTGCACGTGCATGGGAGAAGCGCACAAATCCCGGCGTGCAATCTATACCCGTCACTTTCGCATTCGGAAACTTTTGGGCGTAAGTTAGAGTTTGCGTCCCACTGCCGCAGCCGACATCGAGAATCGTCTGGGGACTGAATTCTGGAAATCTGGCTCTAACTTGGTCGATCAGAAGGTCCGCAGAGCCGTAGCCTTTCTTTGCGTGTCCTTTGCCTTGGCCATACATGAGCGCTGCGCCCAGCATATAGGCGCCGGCGGTGATGTCGCCATCACCCTTGTCGAGGGCGAAGCCGCCAGGTTGGCGATGGATTTCCGTCTCGGCAATGTAGTTGGGGATTTTGAGGTCGGGATCGAGTTTGAGTGTTGAGCGATGACTTTTGCGTTCGCTCAATTGCTCCGTCGCCTGTTGTAGTCGCGGTAGGTCGTGATCGAGAATGTTCGTAATGCAATCCCACATCATGCCTTGGGAGCCGTGGTTCATTGATTCCCATAGCCGAAAGATTGGCTCGGGCCCAAGCTCTCGCTTGGCGCGCTTGCGGTCTTCAATATTCATATCGTCGAGATCACGGCCAAGCTCAGTCTCTAGTTTGGGCGCAATCTCATCATCAAACAGATTTCGAATTCCCGCTTCCATATTGATATTGACGAACTTCTTGTAAGCGACGATGAACCAGCGGCGCGCCTCATCGTCATGGGAGAGATGCAGCGTCATTTCGAGATCGTTTGTCGTCATGGTTACAGTCCTATTAAGTCGTTACAGGCCGAGATTTGCCCGGTTGAGAATGTGCCTCGGATCCATCACATCCTTAATTTCTTTCAACAAGCGCTTCGATTCATCACCAAGTGAGTCTTGATAGCGATAAAATTTGGCAAGTTGAACGTGAACGGCGCCCAAATCGAAGAAGAAGTCTCTCAACTCGCTACGTAATTTCATGGCATAGGCACGTGCTTCCAGATTGGCCGGAATTTGCCGGAATTTTTTTGCTTCATCGGCCGGTAGATGATTGAGATGCAATTGGCTCACTTCGTCCACCCAATAGAAACTCGGCTCGCACATGAAATATCCGGCACCTGCACTTGTCATATAAGACTCCCACATGCCGCATTGATCCATGTCAGATCGGCGGATATGAAAGAAACCCTGTACGGCAGTCGCCACTTCAACGGCACGGCTCAAGGGAAAGATCGAATTGGTCGGGACCCAGCGTTGGCCGTCCTTGCCGAGAAAGCCGCGGACCGAAAAACCGCGCGCGTCCATGGCACGAGGCAGAATATTCGCAATTTCGCGGCCGCGCTTGAGACAGACGTCCCGTGCCAATTGCAAGGCGATCTCCGCACCTTCATCGGTGAGCCCTTTGGCCGAGAGATGAAGCGACCATTTGACCCCTTCCATGAAATTAGTGCCCGCCGTCGCCATTTTGAACGAGTCTTTGATGCCGGAAAGAAGAGTTGGTCCGGAACTCGTGACATCGCCCAAAGTCTTTATCGCTTCTTTAAAGCCGACCTTGGCCGCATTCTGACTTTTGAAGGGATCGAGGCCGACGCGTCTTACCAAGAAGTCAAAGTCCGCCATTTCGACAAAAGTTTGACAGAGATCTTCGTACGTCTCGAACGCGAATGAGCCGTGCGCCAAAGTTTTGGCACGCGGCTCAATTTGCAGAGCCGCGGCAGTCTTCAAGCCGAGGGTGCCGCAGTCACCCAAGAACATACCCGTAAGGTCGGGTCCGAAATTGCGAAAGAAGGGCGAGGCATTGTCATGTGCCGACCATGATCCTGTGTGAACGATCTTGCCGTCGGCACGGACGACCTCAAGTCCTAATATTCCGGCCATGCCTGCAGGGATATTTTGCGAAAGGGCGCCGCCGACGGTCGAGTAGATGCCGGAGAAAGGTGCCGGAAATATTACCTTATAGCCAAGTGGCTTGAGCGCATCGTCAAGCCGTTGCCAGGTGCAGCCAGCCTCTACGATGACGAGCTTATCGGTTTCGTTGATGACGCGGATCTCGTTGAGTCTGCGCATGTCAATGACGATGGCGCCCGCTTCAGCTGGTCCATAGCCATTGGTGTACGACATGCCGCCACCGCGTGTGGAAATGTGGTAGCCGAATTCAGACGCGGCCCGCACAACCCGGCCAACTTCATCATTGGTGCGCGGCTGCACAACTAAGTCTGCAGTCTCATTACCTTCCCAATAAAAGATGTCATTGGAAAAATATTGCCGCCCGTCCTGGTCGGTTATGACACGATCTCTACCAACGATTGCCGCAAAGACATCGAATGCCGCGCTCTCTTGCACGCTCAGCTCATGATCTAGAGTTCTTTTTGCCATCGATCCATCGGATTAGGGGTGCGACAAAGGGCTTGGATTTAATAGATAGTATATCTGCAGTTCTAGGCCCGGCGCAAAGACGATTGTTTCTGCTTCCACGGTCTGGCTAACTGGGCCGAAAAGTCTGGATCAGTCTTGGTAAACAGGCCTATGTAATGCTTCCGGGCTTGGACGGTCGCCTGGGTTGGGGCGGCGATCACCGCGGCGTATACTTGGCCGCTCAGTACAAAAGATATGGTGAAACCGAATGAACGAGTCGCCGCAGGCACCGACCCCTTCCAGTGAAACGCAAGATTTCTTGGCTTCAACCCATCGGCTGTTGATCGGCAGTGAATGGGTCGAATCGGACTCTGGAAAGAGAATCAATATTTTCGATCCGTCTACGGAGCAAAAGATTGCAGAAGTGTGTGCGGGCGGCGCCGTTGATATCGACAAAGCGGTGAGAGCAGCGCGAAAAGCCTTTGAAGAGGGTCCGTGGACGACGATGGGTGCCACGGCGCGCGCCGATTTGATGTTGAAACTCGCCGATCTTCTTGATGACAATGAAAAGCTCTTCGCAAAGATTGAAGTGGTCAACAATGGCATGCCAATAAATCCGGGCGGTGCCATGGCGGCGTCGCGCGCGGCGCGCATGCTCAGATATTTCGCTGGTTGGACAACGAAGATTACCGGTCAGACCTTTCCCTCGGAGCCGCCGGCGCCGGATGTCGAACGGATGATCATGACGCGGCGCGAGCCTGTTGGCGTTGCCGGTCAAATTATTCCGTGGAACTATCCCCTTGGTATGACCGCGATGAAGTTGGGACCGGCATTGGCCACTGGTTGTACCATCGTCTTGAAGCCTGACGAAAAGACGCCTCTGAGCGCGCTCTTGCTCGGCCGACTCGTTGAACAAGCCGGATTTCCCGCAGGCGTCATTAACATCGTTCCTGGCATCGGCGAAGAGGCTGGCGCCGCGCTCGCCGCGCATCCTGATGTCGACAAGATCGCGTTCACCGGATCGACGGAAGTCGGCAAGAAAATTGTTGAAGCGTCTGCCGGTAACTTAAAGAAAGTTACGCTCGAGCTGGGCGGCAAGTCGCCATTTATTGTTTTTCCTGACGCCGACTTGGAAAAAGTCATTCCCATGGCCGTGCGCATGGGCTTCTTTCTGCAAAGTCAGAATTGCGCGTGCCCCTCGCGCATTTATGTCCACGAAGATGTGATTGGCAAAGTCATCGACGGCATGGTGACGCATACACGCGCGCTCAAGATCGGGCCGGGTCTCGATCCCTCAACCAATATCGGTCCGCTTATCACCGCCGGTCAATTGGCGCGGGCGCAAGAATTTGTCGAAAGCGGGAAGGCCGACGGTGCCGAGCTGGTCACCGGTGGTGGTGTGCTCGACGGGCCTGGCCATTTTATGGAACCGGCGATCTTTGCGAACACGCGTTCTAACATGCGCATTATTAGGGAAGAGATTTTTGGCCCCGTTCTAAGCGTGCAGTCGTTCGATGGAGACGGCATCGACGAGATCATCGCGGAAGCCAATAATACGCCTTATGGCCTTGCCGCCAGTGTCTGGACTCGCGATATTTCGCGCGCATTGCGGGTCGCGTACAGAATCAAGGCCGGCGAAGTTGGGATAAACGTTCACGGCATCCCAGATTCGATTGCGCCGTTTGGCGGCTACAAGCAATCGGGATGGGGCCGCGAAAACGGTGCTGAAGGACTGGAGCCCTATCTCCAAACCAAGACGATTTGGACGCATTTCTAAAAAGATCAATTGGCCTTAGTAATAGTGCTTGATGGTGCCTTCCACCGGAATGGCGATCCAATAGTCGCTTTCTTCCTTGAAAGAGAGCAATGCTTCCATTTCTAATTCTTCGGGCATATAGATCGCAACGCGAAGTCCGTCGCGCAGCTCATCACCGATTTTTTGAAGGTCTTCAATGGAAGACGGAAGGTGCAGGTCGTAGCCATGGTGATGCGAACCCTCGTTGGTATCGAAGAATACGCGGTGCACTCGTTGTTCCTTTTGTTGCTGTGAAAGTTGCGGTTCAACTCAATGACATCATTCGCGTTCAACGAGTTCGACGCGGCGATTCATTTCGCGCCCGCTGTCGGTACCGTTCGAAAAAACCGGAGAGAGCGGACCGACCCCGTGAGATTCTAAGCGGTCACTGGCGATGCCGCGATCATTGATCAACGCATCGATAACAGCGCGTGTGCGATCCGAAGAGAGCTCTTGGTTGTAAGCGAATGTGCCGACCAAATCGGTATGACCGACGACGTAAAATGATTTGTCGGGATTTGCATTGAGATATTCTGCCATGGCGCCGAGCGCGGCTGCTGATTCGGGCAATAGCGTTGCTTTGTCGAACTCAAAAACAATGCCGTCCAGAACGACGCGCCCGAATTCGGTGATGTCGCTACCTATTGCTTCGGCATCGACGGCCACAAGGCCTGTCTCTGCTTCCTCTACTTCGATGATGTCGATCAGCGTTCCCACAACGTCGGCGCTGTGTTGCTCGATGTTAATCACCACATACGCGGTACCGGCTGCGCGCACCTTCTTTGCGACAATCGAAGCGCTGTCTCCTTGAGTCGAGGTGCCGACGGTCAACATTGCCACAGGCGCGCCATTTTCGCTCCAGGGGTTTTCAGCGAATACAACTTCTTGCCATGAGCGTCCGCCGATTTCGTTGCGGCCGGCTCTACCGGTCGGCGCACCCTCGCCGATAATTTCAAAGCCGCCGGCCTTTAGCCCGTCCGAGAAATTCTTCCAGATCTCGGCGTGAGTCCGGTCAGCGCCCTCATAGACATAAAACGTTCGCGTCACTCGACCCGCTGTTTCGATCATCTCTTCAATGGTGCGATAGCCGGTGACGGGTCCGACCGGGACCTTATAGGGCATGAAGTTTTCGATCTTTTGCCATTGAATCACTTGTCCCGGGTAGCGCTCGATCATCGGGTGCTCTTGGACGCCGTCAACATCTTGGGCCAGAGCTCCAAGTGCGGTCGTGCATAGAGAAATAAGTACAAGTGCCTCAGTTTTCGACATATTCATTTCAGTACCTTCACGCCGTTGTTAGCCGGCCCCCGCGGCTTTTCCCGAACTTTAGGGATCATAGGAAGTTTGAGCTTCGAGTCCAATTCCCGCTTCAGACGGCGGCGGTCCGTCTGCGAGGGACTATCAACTACTCAAATCCGCATCGCGCTCGATTAATGGCTACGTTCTTGGGCACACTTGATAATGTGCAATAATCCTTATCTGTCTGGATCCGCTGGACGGATCATGAGTGTAGCTCTGTCATGTGATCAAGGGAGCGCCGCATGTTTATCAATTTTTGGTACCCGGTTGGCTTTAGCGAAACGATTACCGATCAGCCCGTCCAAGTGCGCATGCTGGGACAGGATTTCGCTGTATTCCGCGACACGGATGGCAAGGCCCATTGTTTGAGTGACGTGTGCGTCCACCGCGGCGGTTCGCTCGCTCACGGCAAGATCAAGGGCGACAATCTTGAGTGCCCCTATCATGGCTGGCAGTTCGATGGCGGCGGCGCGTGCCGGCGCATTCCGTCCATGGGTCCCGATGTGAAAATTCCGACCCGCGCTAAAATTGATGCGTATCCCACCCAAGAAATCTACGGCATGGTGTTCGCGTTCCTGGGCGACTTACCGGAAGAGAAGCGCCCGCCCCTCAACACGGTCAAGGAATGGGATCAAGAAGGCTGGCGCGGCACGTGGGTCAGTTGGGAATGGAATGCCAACTCCGAGCGCGCCGTCGAGAATTCACTCGATCCCGCTCACAACGAATTCGTCCATCCGACCCACGGCTTTCAAGGTGAGCGCGAAGGCTACAAAGTACCCGACCTCACCCTCGAAGACTATGAATGGGGCGCCAATTTCAGGATTCGGCTTTATTCGCCGGGGCTCAAGGAAGGCGAGCTACAAAACTTGAATAAGACTGAAGGCGAAATGGATGCCGCCTCCGGTCACTTTGGTCCCAACTCGTTGTGGAATCAATTGCACATCACACCGACCAATTGGATGCATCAATATCAGTTCATGGCGCCGATTGACGAAACGCACTCGCGCTTCTTCCTGCTCAACATGCGCAATTGCTGGCTGGAGCCGGAAAAGGACGCAGGCTTTGACGAACGCAATCGCGTGACGTCGGAACAAGACCGGGTCATTCTCGAAAGGTTGCGGCCTATCCTGCCGGTAACAGCAGGCAGGCGGGAAAATTTGACGCCGTCGGACGCCATTGTCGCGCGCTACCGCGAAAACTTGCGCACCTGGGAGGCCAAGGGTTGGCGAATCGATTGCGAGGAAGTGAACCGCAATAAAGGCAAGGCGGCCTACGCCATTCCGAGCCCGGCGCGGCGGGAGAGCAAGGGCTGGGCGCTCGATGCGATGCCGCTGGTCGCGCCCAAGCCCGTGCAAGAGTCGCGCGCTGCCGAATAGATCCGTTCCTGGAGAACAGCCATGTTGATCAACAATTGGTACGTCGCCGCCGAAGCCACAGATCTCAAGGACGAGCCCTTGGGTGTGCGTATGTTGGGCGTGGACTTGGTTCTTTTCAAAAGCGGCGACGAAGTGAGTTGCCTTGCCAATGTCTGTTGCCATCGGGGTGGGGCTTTGGCTCGTGGCAAGATCAGCGACGGCCGCCTTGCGTGTCCCTATCACGGCTGGACCTACAATACGCTGGGTGAGGTCGTGAAGATTCCGGCATTGGGTGACGATGCGCCAATCCCGAAGCGCGCCCGAGTCGATTGCTATCCGGTTCAGGAGCGATATGGTTACATCTGGGTATTTCTTGGTGACATGTCAGAGGAAGAGCGTCCATCCCTGCCTGACTTTCTCCCCGAATATGACGATCGCGAGACTTGGCGTGTTGGTCGCGTTCAAACCGATTGGCAAGCCAATTGGATGCGTCTTGGCGAAAATTTTATCGATTCTTCACATCTTCACTTTGTGCACCAATTCGGCAAGCACCTCAGTCCGAAAATGGAAATCGTCCCCATCGAGGAAACCGAGTGGGGCGCCCGCCTGGCGCAAGGATTGGATGCGCGTAACAAGAAAGATCAAACCACGCAGGCGCTCGCCGATGCCTTGCCTAAAGAGAGAAAGGAGTCAAAGTTCGATCTTCAATATTCTTTGGTCGGCATGATGCATCGCAATCGCCAAGATATGGCGCCGGGCGTCACGCAACTTTTATGGAACGCTTGGACACCAATTGACGAATGCAACACGCGACTGTTTAGCCTCCAATTGCGTACCTTCAAGAAAGAAGCCCAATACGACGAACAATTGTTGGGCACCATTCGTGCGGGTCTTGTCGAGGATGCGTCGATTGTCGAACATATCGAGCCGGTGATCGCGCCGCCTGACACTCAACATGAATTTCTTCTCGAAACCGACGGCATGGAGTCCATGTTCCGAAAAAAGGCGCATGAGTTGAATCGCAAACTTGGCGCCATCGATGTCAGGAAATTCGAGCAGGACCGCAAGTATCAAAGCCTTGTTATTCCTTGTCCTGCGCGCAAAGCCGACCCCAACAATTGGCTCCATAAGACCGTGCCGCTTATTCAAAGCGAGGCCGATTTATCCGCGGCGGCCGAATGATTACGCTCTACAAGTTTCCGCCGGCTTGGAGCTTGCCGACGCCCAGCTCCTTTGCGCTCAAGGTCGAAACTTATATGCGCATGGCGGACATCCCTTACGAGATCGAACATGTTTCGCGGCCGCAAAACTCGCCCAAAGGCACGATCCCTTACATCGACCATGACGGCGAACTGTTGGCTGATTCCGGATTCATTCTTGAGCATTTGAAAACCAAATTCGGCGACCATCTAAATGAGGGCTTAAGCGAAAATGACAAAGCTGTCGCCCATATGGCGCGGCGCATGTTCGAAGAGAACTTGGCACGCATCATCGGCTGCTCGCGCTGGATGATCGACGAGAATTGGCCGCAGACGGTGGCGGTTGGCTTTGCACAAGTGCCCGACGCCATGCGCGACAAGGTGAGCGCCGCCGCGCGTGAAAAGATTACCGAAGACATGCACATTCACGGCATCGGCCGCCACAGCGCGGAAGAGATCCAAGACATCGGTATTCGCGATGTGAAAGCGGCGGAAACGCTTCTGGGCGCGAAACCTTATATGATGGGCGAGGCGCCGACGGAGCTCGATGCGACTGCTTTCGGCACGCTTGCGCAATATATTGTCCCGCCGCTCAAGTGCGGTATTTCTGATTACGCGCGAGCGAGCGACACATTGTCGGCTTATGTCACGCGCATGTTGGACCGTTACTTCCCAGATCAAAAGTCTGGCGGAAAGTAACGGTTGGAAATGTCAGACAAACAAGCCTCAACACGCCTCGGTCCGATCGAGCTTGCCGCGGGGATCACCAAGTTCAACACGATTGCCTTTCTCTATGGCGATTTCGCCGCCATTGGCCTTTTGGTCTTTATCAACATTGGCCAGGTCTATGTGCTCAACGAAAATTTAAATATTCCCCGTAGCGAACAGGGCACGATCAGCGGCGATCTCCAATTCTTCAATGAGATTATTATTCTTGCGGTGATCGGCATCTTCGGCGTGTTGTCCGACCGCATCGGCCGCCGCACGGTGATGGCGTTCGGCATTGCCATGATCGGCGTCTCTTACATTTTATATCCGCTCGCCGACTCGGTGGCGGATCTTTATTTCTATCGCGTTTTTTATGCGATCGGCGTCGCGGCGGCGACCGTGTTGCTCACGGTCATTGTCCACGACTATGTCAAAGAAAGTTCGCGCGGCAAATTGGTTGCCGCGTCCGGCGTTATGGGTGGTCTGGGTACGATTATCATCGTTGCCGGTTCGCGCCGATTGCCCGGGCTCTTTCAAGACGCCGGGGCCGATAACCTCGCCGCAGGCCAATATGCCCATTGGGTGATTGCCGCGATCGCGTTCATCTCTGCGCTCGTTATTTGGTTGGGTCTTGCCAAAGGCGCCCCGACCAAACGTGAGGATCAGCCGCCGATTGGCGAACTGCTGCGCATTGGACTTCACGAGGCCAAAAATCCGCGCGTCGCGCTTTCTTATGGGACCGCGTTTGTCGCACGGGGCGATATGGTCATCATGGGCACGTTTCTGGTGCTATGGGGGACGATAGCCGGCGGGGAGCAAGGGCTCGATACTGCCGAAGCCTTGGAGAGAGGAGCTCTCCTTTACTTGCAGGCGCTGTCGGCCTCACTTCCGTTTACGGTTGTGTTGTTTTTTCTTTTGGATCGCTTCAACCGGGTGACAGTTGTCAGTATTGGGAATTTCTTGGCGACTGCCGGGTTTCTGTCCATGGGGTTGATCGACGATCCTTTGGGCTCGGGACTTTATCCGCTGTTCGCGCTGCTTGGCATTGGTCAGATCAGTTGCTTCTTGTCATCGCAAGCCCTGATCGGCCAAGAGGCAAACGACATTCAACGGGGCAGTGTGATCGGCGTGTTTAGTTTCTTAGGCGCCGTCGGGATTTTGGTCGCCTCCATCGTCGGTGGTCGATTGTTCGACGCCGTCGGCTCGTCGAGCCCGTTCATCATGGTTGGCTGTGCCACCGGTATCCTGTTTATCGCCAGCGTCATCGTGCGCGTTAAGTCGCCCGGTCCGATGCCCATGGATGCTGCTGCAAAGGCTGTTGATAATGTCGCTTGATTTGGGATTTTGATGTCCGCGTATGCTAATTGCGGACATTCAGCACATTGTTATCTCGGGTCGCGCGCACTAGCCATCAAGTCTAGTCAAAATCTAGCTGTAATCTTTCTTGTGACAGCTCAATGGATGTAACCCTTGCGTTACACTTAGTCAGACGCATTTGATGAATCGCATTCAATTTTCTTGTCAGACGAAAATCGAATTGTAAACGTTCTACTCCTGCACGAAACTCGTTGATTCTATTACCTTTCTCGCAAACGCCTTGCTAAGATACGCTTAAAAAAGTTAGGGCGTTGGGGATGAAAGAAATACGATCTCGTTGGAGCGATCGAATTGATGGTGATGACGAGTCGTCGCCTGTTTACCTCGGACTAACGGACTGGCTGTTTGCGTTTTCCGAAACAATTGGCGCTCAGACTTCTTATTCGAGCGAGGCCTATGATTGGCTTTCTGAGTTTTTCGCCAACTCAACTTCAATAAGAAAAATAATTGGTGCGCCTCTCAAAGATGAGGATGCCGGGCCGGAGTCAGACGGAAACGAGTCAGTTCCCGGCGGCGCCGATATCGGCGAGTTTCGAACGATCGATGGATCGGGAAATCACCCGCAAGATTTAGGCATGGCGGGCGACCCCTTCATTCGCATGGCGCCATCTGCGTATAGCGACGGGTTCAATAGTCCGGCCGGTGCTGATCGGCCCAGCGCCCGGCTGATCAGCAACGAAATATTTGCGCAAGACAAGTCCATGCCGAGCTCGATTGGGGCAAGCAACTATCTTTGGCTGTGGGGTCAATTCGTCGATCACGATATCGATCTGACGCGCGAAGGGGACCACAGCGACAGCTTCAATATTGAAGTGCCGTTGGGCGACCCGTTTTTTGATCCTTTCTTTACTGGTACTCAGACGATCGGCCTGACGCGCACGGCGGCTGCGGAGGGAACGGGCGTCAGCGGTGTGCCCAGAGAACAGGTCAATGACATCACAGCCTTTCTCGACGCGTCGATGGTTTACGGATCGGACGCCGACCGCGAGGCGTTCATAAGAGGTGAAGGTGGCAAGCTGAAAATGTCGGAGGGCGACTTGTTGCCCTTTAACACAGACGGTTTTCAGAATGCAGGCGGCACAAGTGCGGATTTATTTCTCGGCGGTGATGTGCGCGCCAACGAAAATGTTGCCCTCACACTGATGCATACGATTTTCGCGCGTGAGCACAATCGGCTGGTCGATGAACTTGAAGAAAAATATCCGATCTTCACGGACGAAGAACTATATCAAACGGCGAAAGCCATTAACGCTGCGCAAATACAAGCCATCACGTACAACGAATTTTTGCCGATGGTTCTTGGAGAAGATGCGCTTTCTTCCTACCACGGTTATGACCCGACAATCGATCCGCAGATTACGAATGAGTTTGCCACCGTGGCTTTTCGCCTTGGCCACTCCATGTTGTCGTCGGTCATTCCCAGAATGGAGGAAAACGGCGAAGAGTCCGCCGCAGGACATCTCATGTTGCGCGAAGCTTTCTTCAACACCGGCCCGGTAACGACCGAGGGTAGCGCTGAGGCAGTGTTGAGAGGTCTTGCCGGTGCGTATAGCCAAGAAGTCGATACAAAAGTCGTCGATGACGTGCGTAATTTTCTTTTCGGCCCGCCGGGTTCGGGCGGTTTCGACCTTGTCTCGCTGAATATTCAGCGCGGGCGCGACCAAGGTATGCCGGATTACAATTCCATGAGGACCGCTTTCGGTCTCGATCCGGTTTCGGACTTTTCGGAAATCACATCTAACGTATCCTTACAACAGGTGCTCGAAAGCGTTTATGGATCAGTCGACAATATCGACCCATGGGTCGGTGGATTGGCCGAAGACCCCCATGGGAACGGCATTGTCGGCGAACTTTTTTACACCGTTCTGGTTGATCAGTTCACGCGGATAAGAGATGGCGACCAGTTTTGGTACGAAAGCCAATTCTCGGAAGACATGATTGCTCGTATCGACTCGACCAACCTTTCCGACATCATCGGACGCAATTCGGATATTGATCACCTGCAGGAAAATATCTTTTTGACGTCTACGCGAATAGGAGGGACCGATTGGCGCGATACCTTAATTGGCGGTGAAGAGCGTGATCTGCTGATCGGATTTGGCGGCCGGGATCTGCTTGTCGGCAGAGCAGGCGACGATGACCTGTTTGGCGATGAAGGACGGGATAGACTCATAGGCAATCGGGGCGACGATAATCTGGATGGCGGCGACGGACGCGACGTGCTCAAGGGCGGATATGGCGATGACGTGCTCGTAGGTGGCCATGGGCGTCACATTCTTTTTGGCGGGCCCGGCGGCGATACGTTCCGCTATGAATCGTCCGAAGAATTCGGCGACAAGATTCGCTTCTTCGATCCGGAAGAGGACAACATCGATCTCGACTGGGTCACCGACGTTACCATCACCAACATCTCAACTATCGACCGATATTACGGGACGGCAGTTGTCGCCGCGCTAAACGATGGTAGCGACCTACTGATCGCCAAGCTGATGGGTGTCAGGGAGCTCGACGCAGAGGACATAGATATTCTCTACTAAAATCTCTGATTTATACGTCGCGCGTCGCGGCGAAGGCCGTTGCTTAGTAAAACCTAACGACGGCTTTCGGGTCACGAGCGGATGAGCCGAATAGGCTATCAACACTTCCGCTAATTCGTCTTGCACCGGCTCAGGGTACAATCGAATAGAACGTGAGAGAAATAGCCCTCGATCCAAAGCGTGCTGTTTCATTCCATACAAATTGGAATTTCCCGGCTCGACGGCGTTTGTTGGCATTACTGAGCCTTCCGCGGCTTGATCTCGTCAATCCCCCACGATTCCAGTTTCTTTTCAAAGCTCCATAAAGGATGAATTTTCTCAAGATCCGCCAAATCTTCATTGCAAGAAAAGTCATAGGCGTTTGCCTTGTCATTGTACCATTGGGCGTAGCGCAACGGGTACACCACCTCCTCAGTAAACAGGCTAATCATCTTCATCACCCAAAGAGAAAATCGTTTGTATTTGAATTTGGTGCCGTGCTTGTTGGTTCGTTCCGCGATTTCAACGAGCTGATGACCGGTCAAGGCACATGACGCGATCGAAAAGTCTTGATTTTTAAACACCTCTCGATACTCGAAACAGGTGCCGACCCATTTCCCCACATCCCGAACGTCAACCCAATTGACCAAATAATTGGGATCGGTGATGCCCGGCAAATTGTCTTCTCGAATCAGGGTTTGCGACATTTTTGTATCGCCGCGAAACTGAGTCTGAGCAGTGTAGTCGACGCGGTGCATGCCATAATAATAGGCGGGGCGATGAATACAGGTCACGTTGACGCCTTGATCTCGAAGAAAATTCGAGAACAACAACCGTTGATAAACCCACCACGGCGCCGCCGGCGTCTCGTCGGCGAGCCCGCTCACCTTATCTGTCGGAAAGACCAACGTAATGACTTGGCTAACGGATGGATTAGCTTTTATCGCGCCAAGTGCTGCCGTGACCTGGCGCATCAAAGCCGCCCGGCCACCCACGGGGTCGTTGCCGTGATTTGTGATTTTACCCGCTTTGGCCGTGTTTGCCGTAACGTACAACACGACGCCATCACACTCATCGAAGGATTTTGTCAAAATCTCTTGGGAATTCATATCGACGTCAGCGTGCAATGAGAGCAGACCGGGCCGCTCGGATTCCGTTTTATTGAGCAAGGCATCGAGCCGCGCCGCGGCCTGGGTACCGGGCGTGCGATACAAAGCCCGTACGCGGAACTTCCTCGTTTTGATGAGTTCCTCGACGATTGCGTAGCACTCCCAGCCCGTAGAACAGGTCACCGCTATGAGCGGAAGCTCATCAATGGGCAATATCTTCTCGGGTTCTGATTCGCGTTCCGCCTGGGCCTTAAGTACGGCATCAACAAGCTTTTTGTTTTTTGCCTTGATCGCCGCCTGGGCCATTGCCACAGCCGTTTGTCTGTCCATTCTAGTTCCGCCTCTAGTCCAGTGAGGAATCACTCTATGCCAATCGATGGCGCCAGGTAAAGGGGACGGGACCCCGCCTCGTTTGGCACGCATTCACCGCGCAGAACCACAACAACGTTCGTTTGCAGATGTATGGGAATATCTCCGAACAAGTCGATATCTAAACTTGTGGAGGGAGCAGAAGCGCTCGGCCCTATCCCGGGCAACTGCCGATCGGCGAAAGCAGACTTCCCCTTAATTGAATTTCATCATCACTGCTTGCTGAGCCATGATCTTGAGATTTTCCCTATAGCGGTGGTTCAAAGGTCACCGTCAATTTCGGTGAGCTGCCAACGTGAATCACGAACGCGGTATTCATGTTGGATCATGACGCGATCGCGGCCTGTGATCCAAACGTCGGTGTCGCCGCCAAAGCTATAGTGCTCGGTGTCGAACGTACCAGAGGGCACGGTTAGGGTTTCATTGGCGATGAACTCGAGATCTAAGGGATAAGTCCCGCAGTGAACGCTCCGTCGTGCGACGCCTAATGTGCAGAGCGTGATCGGTTGCGCGCCTCCCGTTTCACGATTGTAACGTCCGAAATGCCAGCCGTCGGCTGAAATTGGATGCAGCAGCAAAGAAAAATGATCAGAAAGTTGCACTTGATCCGTGAAGTATTCGTCAGGCCCACGCACCGTCACGTCCAGCTTGTCGCCGTTGACCACGTAAAATCCTGAACCCAGAAAATTTCCCTGCGAATAAACATTGATGAAAGCTTCTAGGGGTTCCAAGTTTTCGTCCGCTCGCATAACGAGATTCATCTGCGTACCCCGTAGCGTCCCGTTGTGGAAAGAACGAATCGTGCGCGTCCCATCGTTTTGCTCAGTGATGGTCCAGTGATCAGTGCCGCAGGGCTTGTCATCCTTCATTGTCATACAAACGTGCTTGCCGGTAATAGTCCGCGCAGTCACGAGATTGCCGCTATACGCATCGCGCCAGCCTGCGGGATCTTGCGCATGGGCTCCAGTCAACGTCGTGAAGCCAAAACAAATTACGGCAAAATAAACACTGAATTTCATTGCCGCCGTCCTCCATCGCATGGGGTTGAACTTACGCTGTTCAATTATAGAGGCATTTACGGCTGAAGAGTCGAGCGTTGTAGAAGACCGCTTAAACGGCAGTTTGGTGGGTTATGGCGGATTGGTTTGCCACACTATTATATGTCCGATAGCAGGCTCAGCCAGAAGTGGACGCCGATTATCGGAGAATGGCTAAGCCGGCACGCGCTGCCGGTAGGTCACGTTGACCCGCATCGATTGGAGCAAATACCAGGTATAGGCTGCGGCTGTGACGGCATTTAAGGAAACGACAGTCAAGATTGTCTGTGGTGGTATGCCGCCAATGCTCATTGCCACCAAGAACAAAACGGCGCTAGTCCAAAAACTAATGATTGTCACGATGGGCATCAACGGATGCTTCAAGGGCGCAAGAATTAGGAACGGCAAGGGGAGAATCATATTCACGGCCATGACCATGCGCATCATGCTAAAATTTTCTGCGCCGTACATGGCGACGAGACCTCCCCCTTCTCCGAAGAGGCCGACCATAGGCAAACACGTTTCAACAATGGCGTAGGCATAAAATGCATAGAGCCAGCCCCCAAACCCGTAGAGGGGATGCTGTTGTGCCTCGACTTTTGTAGCGACCTGTCCTTGTGCCATTTCAGTTCCACTTTTCTTCGTTTGTTGACTTTGGCCTGACGAATCGCGTTCGTTCCACGGGCAACCCAATCGTTGCCTAATCCTTGGGTTGGAACGATGGGTCGCCCTCTAATTCCATGTCGTCGCCAAACATGGGCCCGCGCGGCATGAAGCCCATCACGTTACCTTCCGGATCGGCGATGTAATAAAGATCTATGCGATCGCCGCTGCCCACGGGTTCTATAAAAATGGCGCCGCCGGATTCGGCGTTTGCGATTACGCCGTCAATGTCATGGGTTCCGACAACCGGCACAAATCCTTGCACTTGGGCCCGCCAGGTAAGAAGTGGATCGAGTTCAATGTCGTCCTCGAGATATGTAATTTCGAGCGCTTCGCCCCCACCCGCATGAAGTCCGATGGTACTCTCATTGCTGCGCCAATCTTTAAAGCCCAAAGTTCGATAAAATGCGGCCAATTGTTCAAGGTTGTGCGTGCGGACGACAACGGCCCCGATGCCACGCAAGGGAGTGTTTAATTCTTCCCGTTTCCATTCTTGGGCCGCAGCAATGGAGGGCGTGTTAAGGATTGTAAGTAGCGAAATCGCAAGTGAGAGCGCATAGTTCATTGACCAATCCAATTGTTTTCGTTGGTTTTTTTCGGCGATCAACATAGACCAATAGTCGGATGCACGAAAGTGACACGGAAAGATACTTTTCATACTGGATTAAATAGATCTTTTCCAAAGAAGTTGCCGCCTAAAGACTAAAGACGCAGATCAATCAAAGTGCGCACAAGATACGGGCTTAAATCATGCCGATGAAGTTGTTCTACTCGCCGATTCACGATTTCATTCACAAGTCTGTGGTTGTGGCCGAGGTTCTTCGTGCCCAGGGGAGGGACTCAGGCGCGGTGACCTCTGAGCTGCCGGCGGTTGACTTCGTCGCGCCGGAAAGCGCGTCTCCCGATCGTACGTCGCGGCACTAGCCCGCTTTTCAAAAAATTGCTTTTTCTCTCTCTGTTGTGACCGCCGTCACAGTCTGTCCCTTTGACTTGCCTTAATGTCGCATCCGAAGGGGTCGAAACTTTCGGCGCCCATTTGCAACTCGAAGTTAAAGAAGAGAACAGACGGATGTTTGAGCTAAGCAAAAGCGCGCCATCGCGCAGCCAAGGGACAACCACAATATCGAATGGCAAATCATCGTTCCGCGTGTTCATCTTTGGCATTGTGGCAGCGATCTCTTTGGTAATTGGCGCTTTGACAAGCCCGGCCCAAGCCGGCGATCCGAGCGAAGAGTATTATGAGTCTCTTAATAATGCGAGTGCCTTGGCAACAAGTGTGGATCAGCTCGCAAGCGGCGTGAATTCGTTCTCCCTGCCTGCATTCTTTTGCAAGCCGCCTGACTCCCCTCAAAGATCAGAATCTGAACGCACGCTCTCGGACTGGGGGCGCCAACAACGCAGACTCGATCGCCAAGCACAACGAATGAGTCAGCTTGCCGCCAGCGTCACTCTTTCCCTTTACCGCGACGACTACGACTCCCAAGTTAAACTAGTTCATCAAATTTTGGTCAAGCTTGCTAATATCCGCTTAGCTCTCAAAGCTCATAGAACTGCGCTTCAGGCCATTCCAGAGCGCGACTGCAGTGAAGCTGAGTCGGCCGCAGCACTTGGCTCTCTTGTAACGGCCCCAGGGTCAGTTGCCGATATGTCGAGCGATGATGCGCTCATGCAGGAATGGCTGACGGCAGCCCAGACTGTTAAGGGCGATGTGAACAAATTCCGCGCCAACCACAGTTATTGCAAGCGGCCCCACAGCCCCAACAAACAAGAAGCCAAAGAAAAGCTTCAAGCCCTCGAACGACTGGTTAGATATTTTGATAATCGTATCAGAGCGTTTTATCTGACGGACCATAACGACGCCGTTTCCGGTATGCTCACGATGATCAACACAATGAATAATACGCTCGCGCATAAGAGAGCGAAGATCAATCGCGCCAGAGAAGTCGATTGCGCACCAAAACAATCCTCCTTGGGAACAACTAACAATCAAGAACTTGGCTATGCCTTGATGGACGCTATGCGAAATAATCCGTTCAAACGCGACCAAGGCGCGGCACCAGCCTATTATGGCGGGTATGAGATGGACGTCCTCTATGACGCAGAAGCCGCCAATCGTCAGGTGACGAGGGATATTTTGCAGGCCACAAGGCGCGATCAGAGGCGCCAGGATTATGACACGCCGAACACGTACAATGTGAACTCACTTCCTATCGAAACACAAACGACGACCAATGAAACACCAACGGCTTCCAACAGAGTTCCGGCAAGTGAAGTCGTCGAGACCTCGAACACGACGGATCACTTCGCCGGGTGGCAGGGCAGCTCCCACGAAGAACTTGTTCCGCAAGTGCAAGATCAAGTCGCACCAGCCACTCTCAACACGCCCAATTTGGAGCTTAACGTGCCCAGCGGGCATCAAGCGCAGGACCGGGTCCCCTCCGCCACTTCCGTTGGCTCATCAACTGAGTTGGGAACACGCGCGACTTCCCAGCTTGGTCCGACGGTCAACCGAACTGACCAAGCGGAAGAAGAACTGCAGGAGCATCAATACTGAACGCAATAAATGCTCTGGAGCGCTTGCCTCTTCAGTTCATCACGTCAATAGCGGGCAGGAGATGCGAACGCGCGACTTATGTTTCGTGACGCACAGGTGTTTCTCGTGGCTTTCTGAAATGAGCGAAAAAGACCCTCATCCAATTGTTGTGTTTTTCAATCAAATCCGGACCCGGCGCGTAAATGCGAATGAGGATCGCCGCCACCAACAAAATGGATTGATAAGCGCCAGCCAATACGAACGGTGCCCACCCCCCATAGGCGTCAAACAGCCGGCCGCCCGCAGCCGACAAAATCAGAATTCCTAACGCGCCGAACATGGAATTGGTCGCAATTAGCGCGCCTCGTTCTCTCGGCGGTGCCTCCTGGCCAATCAAGCCGATGGAGGCTTTGATCATGAAACTCGACCCAAAGGACAGCATGATAAAGAAGGGAATCATGGCAAAGTCGAGCGGCGAGGTGATAATTCCCATGGAGAGATAACCAAACGTGGCAAAGCCCAACGCCGTCACCATGGCAGTGACCCGATTGACCTGATCCATAAAGTAGCCAAACACCGGTGCCATGAAAAAGCTGCAGCCCTGCATGATCAGGAGAATAATGCCAAAGCGCGCCATACCTTCGGCACTCGACATGTCCTCGAGCCTGCTGGCCTGTAACGCCCACAAGGATAGAAACATGCCTTTGATGACAAGGTCGGAGCGAGCCGCAAAAGCACCGGCATAGGACAAGGCAATGCGCGGGTTCTTGATCGAGCGCATGCCCGTGGTCAAGAGTTCGCGTGTCGAGGCTTCTTCCTCTTTTGACACCACCGGGCCGCCCTTGAGACCAAACCGCGATACGATTGCCGTCAACACACAAACCGCTGTCGCGGCCCACAGCATGACCTTGCCGCCATCAATGTTGCTTCCGCCTGCTTCCATAACTAAATTGGGAATCTGAGCCAGAACAGAACCCACAAAAATCGTCCCCAGCACGTTCATCATGCTGGCAACGCCGATGAACAGGCCCCTCGATCTTTCCTGCGGATAATCGTTGGTGAGCGAAGCCATCATGGCGGCCGTTGCCGCAAGCCCGGCGGCATAAAAGATGCGATAGATGGAAAGCTCCACCATGGAGGTGGCTAAGGGGTAAAGACCATAGCCAAGACCAATCAACAAAATACCGATGATGTAAACCGGTCGCCGCCCAATTCGATCCGACAAAACGCCAAAGGGCGTAAACAACATAAGGGCAAGCAATTCCGTCAAAACCGTCAAATCACCGGAGATCGTGCCCTGCTGATCTTTCGGAATGTTCAGGTGCTCGATCAAAATGTAGCCGCCCAGGATGTGCATCCCGCTCAGCATGGCGACGCCGACAAACGTGCCGTAAAGTTTTGTGAAGACGTTGATCTTGGTGACGCCCGGCATCAGATGAATGGGGCCAAAGTTATTTTGGGATTGCGCGTTTGCCATAGTGCGTTCCGCCTGGTTCGGATGGACAGCTTTCTCAACGATAGGGCAAGTCTAGATGGCCAAAATTGTGTGCACAAGCGATCACTGGCCCACCATTGGTTGAACCCGAGGCCCTCGTAAAGAAATGGGGGTTTTCTGCAAAATTTTAGGCTGACCGTATTGGCAGACATGGCAGCAACTCAAATGCCGCCTTTTTTGAGGGGCGCAAGTTCCCGATTACTTGCATTTTGGTCCGCTGTTGGACGTTAACCGCTCATAGACGGCAGAAGTGTTGCCGTATGTTTATTTCGTCTTAGACCGGAAGTCTTAAACCGAGCTCGCGGCCCAATGTGAGGGCAGGGGTGAGCATCATTCCCGGGGTAAAGACTTTGCCGAGCGTGGCGCCGCTGCCGAGCACTTCGCCGGCGGCATAAAGATTGGGAATGGGCTCGCGGTTTTCTTTGACCACTCGCAATTCTTCATCGACGACAATTCCCACTGACGATGTCACCGAATGACCATGATGCAAGATGGCATAGAACGGCGCCTTGTCGATTTGACTGGGAAAATGTTCGCGCCCGAACTCGTCAGATCCCGTTTCGACACTCTTGTTGTACTCGGCGACGGTCTTTTTGAGACCGGACGCATTGATCTTGGCAAGTTTGGCCAAATCGTCGAGCGTTTCGGCTTTGTGGAACATGAGGTGGGTGTCGAAGTGCGAACGCATTTCGTCGCGTGTGAACTCGGGTATACCAAGGGGCGATGATTCAAAAATGTCCGAGTCGAATACAATGGCGTAGCGAAACTTGTCTTGTTCGACGATCGCGGCCGCGCGTGTCTCTTGGATCGGTTCGTCTTCTCGAACGAACTGCCGCCCGTCGTTGTTGACCCAGATTTCCCAGGGCATGCGCTCCTGGGGCACGGTTACAAAGCGGCCGTAATATTCCGATGGAAATGTATCGCCGGTGAGGATCGATCCTGTGCCCGAGCGATGGAGTTCGTGGCCGTGCAAAGCGCCGCCGACCGATCGTGCCAGTTCCAAGCCTTTGCCGAAGTTGGTCGGGTACGAGCCGATCGTGTAAGGCGGCTGGCCGATGAGTTCCTCGAACAATACCGGATTGAGCGCGTAGCCGCCGGACGTGATTAGCACGTGACGTCCCCTGAAGACTTGGTCGCCGTCCGGAGTCTGCGCGCGAACGCCATCGATTGCACCTGAGTCAGACACGATAAGCTCAGTGACAGTGGAATTAAGTTGAGTCACCACGCGGCCGCTTTCGAGTTCCGGTGCCAATTCTTTTAAAACGACCGCAAGAATGTCGCGGCCCTCATTCTTGCCCCAAAGATAGCGCGGCGTGCGGTAACAAATGCGGCCCGGGCTTGATCCGGTCACGGGATGATCGGGCAGGGGCGTCAGGCCGTTTTCTAACAGCCAATTGATTGTCGCCGGTGCGTTGTCCACCGTCTGGCGAATGATGTTGGCGTCGGCCAACCCATCCGTCATCCGCATGACGTCGTCATAGTGCTTGTCGGGATTGTCTACGATACCCAGAGATTCTTGCAGGATCGAACCGCCCGCACTGATCTGACCGTTAGCCCGATGCAGCGTCCCGCCAACTTCGTCGGCAGAGTCGATCAGCAAAACGCGCGCCCCGCGCCGGGAGGCGAAAATCGCCGCTGGCAATCCCGCCGTGCCGGCCCCAATGATTACATAATCCCAATTGATAAAAGCTGCTCTTGTGTTTTGTGCGCTGGCCATCGTCGGCGCAAGAGACATGCCGACCATCGATCCGAGAAACGTCCGTCTTTTCATTTGTCCAATACCCATCCCCATCCACTCTTGCGCCCAGCATAAGGAGATATAACGGATTGTTTACAATCTGGCAGGTACCGAGGGGCGTTTTTGTTGCAGTTCCGCGCTTTGAGGGATCACGAATTGGTCAGCTTGGGGCGCGCCAGAATTATCAGGACTAAGGCAATCGCCGCCGGCAGCGCCTGGGTGAATAGAATTGTGAGTTTTGCTGTGGCGCCGCCGTAAAGGCCGGCGATAAGAATGAAACCCAGAAAGAAAATTACGACCTCGCGTTTTCCTGCAATCAATCCCCAGATCAACCCTGCTGCAAGAAAGCCGTTATAGAGCCCTTGGTTGGCGGCTAAGATCGCCGAGCTTGCCGATTGTTCCGCCGTCATTGAGAACACGTCGCGGCCGATCGGATGGTCCCAAAAAAACATTTCAAGTACGAGAAAGCTAACGTGCAAGGCGGCGACGAGGAGGACGGCGAGAGCGGCTAATAGTTTCATGGTCGGTCCTGCGCTTGATCGGGAGAAGTCTAAACTTCCGACGGTTGTGCGATGAGGAAGCGCCCATGATATCATCAGGACAGCCGATGGCCATGATGGCTTTCGCGTCGGAGGAGGTGCACGCCCATGTCAACACGCCAATCGCAACAGTCACCGTTGGCGCTTTTCCTTGTTTTGGTCGTCGCGGCGGTAATGCCGGTTTCGGCGTGCGCAGAAGAGAAGAGTACGGCCAAAATTGAAACCGTTACCGTTGGTGCGCAATCCATCGTCTTTGTGAACCGAACGAGCGCGAGTGACCCTGAGACCATGGGTAATGTCATGGGCGCGGCCTTTGGGACGCTATTTGCCGCAATGGGCGAGACAGGCGTCGCGCCCGCAGGCCCGCCTTTGTCGATTTATTACGACTTCGGTGCCGAAGAAATCAAATACGGTGTGGCGTTCCCGATTGCGGCCGCGGACAAACAAAAGCTGGACGGCCGTGACGACGTCAACGTGTCGGAGACCTATGCGGGCGGCGCCTTGAAATTAGTTCATGTCGGTCCCTACGACACGCTCGTCGAGTCCTATAATAAGATGATGGCGCATTTGGACTCTGAAGGATTGGCCCCAAGCGGTCCCACCTGGGAGGTCTATATGAACGATCCCGCAACTACGCCGCCAGCCGATCTCATTACCGAAATTTATTTTCCGCTGGACTAGGCTCAGTTAATCCAAGCGAGAGTTGCAGTTCACCGTGAGAATCGCGAGCAGCGCATGGGGCAACAAGAAGGAAGATCAAGTCCCGCCAGATTTTAGCGTGCAATATCATTTGGTTTCCAAGCCGTTGCTCCCACAGAAATTGATCGACCGTCTCGTCAGGCCATTTTGCCAATCAGCAAAGTTGACAAATGTTTCAGACCAGAAACGCTCAACATCTGCGCACTCTGTCACTTCTAGTCGCATTGGTTTTTACGACTAGTCTCGTTTGCGCATGGACTTTCGGCGTTGAACTCATCACAGCCATCTATGAGGAAAGGTCGGTAAAGGTTCTGAATGGGTGGATGGCTGGGCGCTCAGATTATTCGCTGAATTGGTATCTTGAAGAGCTAAAGCTGACATTATTTCGAATCTCCTCCTTCTAGCCATTCCTTGTCATCCCTCTACTTGCCATTGCGATCGGCACTGACAAGGTCAATGTCTATCTAAAGACTAAAGCAGTTCTTGTTTCGGTCGGCATTCTGTTCGCTCTTCTTGTATTGTTTTTGATCTCAGACTTTGCCCATTGGATATCGAGTACGGCGGCTGCAATTCGCTATCCTTTTGAGCTGGAATATGCCGAAGGCCCGATCTTGGGTCAGATTCAATTGTTGCAGGCCGGCAAGTCCGCATATGAGTCGATTTTCGACGAGTCGATGACTGTTACGACTTATCCGTTGGTATTCCACTACGCCGTTACAATTGTATCTTGGTTCGGATTAGAAGACTTGGCAGCAGGTCGCATTGTTTCGTCAGTGAGCACGATCGCCATTGTGCTTGTTATCGGCATACTGACTTTTCGCGCGACTAGAGAAAGTGGTGGACCCTACGTGCGGGGTGCCGGCGCTGTGCTAGCTGGATTATTATTTTTAAATTGCGACATTGTCTTGCGTTGGGGCCCTCTTCTAAGAATTGATATGCTGGCTTCTTTCTTGTCGATCGCCGGCCTGGCTGTCTTCATCCTTTCTAATAATGAAAATAGGAAAGTCCTCCTTTCGGCACCGTTCTTCGTGCTTGCAATGTATACGAAGCAGTCGGCGATTGCTGGTCTTGCCGCTTGCCTACTTATGGCGGGAATCGCAAATCCCAAACTTGCACTTAAATTGACCGTGGTCGTTGGCTTCATCGCTGCGATGGTTCTGGCTGTGGCCGTCTATTTTACCGACGGCCAATTCTTTGTGCACATTTTTCTCCACAACATGAACCATTTTGAATTAAGCCGAATGGAAAAATATGTACTTGATTATATCTGGGGCGTGGACGATTTCACCGGTCAAGGTGTCTTCTTAATTGTTGCGGTTGTTGGCTCAGGATATCACCTTGCTCGATTTCTTAAGGTTTTTGCAAATACGCGCAAGAACTCTGTTAGAGAATTTTTGACCACGTCGCGTGCGGCAAACGCTGTTTTGTCTTTTTACGTCATCACAGTGTTTTTGGTCGCGCTTACCGTCGGTAAAATCGGCTCTTCCTATAATTACTTTATCGAAGTGGTAGCAGCATCCTCCATAATTTTTGCTGTTGTTTCTGTGATGCTTGTATCGGAAACATTGAGGCGTTTTTCGACGCACATGGCGGATGCGTTTGTGCCGGTATCATGCCTAGCCATTTTATTGTTGGCCGCCAACATCCTTTCGCTTCAAAGCTTCTTACTTCCTGTCGGAGGGTATGAAAAAGCAGAACTACATGCAGGACGTGTTGCTACAGTTTTAGAAGAGGTTAAAGAAGTTAGTGGAAACGTTTTGTCCGAAGACATGACGCTTTTGGCATTGAGCGGCAAACCGATCCTCTTTCAGCCTTTTATTGCCACTCAACTGAGCAACCAAGGGACACTAGAATTGGAACCCATTCATGATGCTATAGAAGACAAAGCGTTCCCACTCATCATTTTGCTGCAAAGAGCTGACAAAAATAGAACATATGGCAGATACCGATTCCACCGCAGTATGATGACCGCTGTTACCAGCAATTATATCCTAACCAAAAGAGTGCGGCATGGACGTACTGGCCCCGGTCAATATTACTATCTATATCGGCCTCAACCGTGAATGCCGCACACGACACGGTCACTGTCGTTGGCGCCGGCACCGGCCGGGAAAATTGGCAATTGGCTTATGTGAGTTTATTTTGAGGAGTTAGGTATTATGGCCTTGGATATTCAAAAGCATCGCCAGACTGAACGCCGCCATATGATCGCAGCCAAAGACGCGCTGAGTGGCGGTTTGGCAGTCAACGCGCCACGCGGCGATGATCTGCAAGACTTCTATGGCGCGTGTGTCGATTATCTCACCATGAGTTTGAAACGCTTCCATGCGCAGGGGTTCAAAAACTTTGAACATTTGCGCCCGCTCGTTCCTACAGCGGATGTAGAGAGTTGTGATGCCCTCGCCGATCTGGAAACGACGCTAACGAATAGCCGGGACGAAGTGGGGCGGTTGAAAAAGGCAATGGATCTCTTTCTCACCCAAGGCTTGTCGGGCCAAACCAAGTTTGAAGAGACGGCCCGCGCCTTTATCGAGTTCTACAATTCGACATTGGCAAAACGCAAAAATCCGGCCCAAGTTATAATCGAGCGCTACGTGCCCACTGAGGATTATTGGCGGCTGACCGACGACTTCACCCAGGACGTGGTCGATACGGAAGCCCGGCTTTTTGATAGGATCAAGGAGACGGCGCCGGACGGCGTTAGGGTTGAGTTTGTGCCGTCTTAACCGCCGATTTCCTCCCTAAAGGGTAATGTTTGTCCGCGGGGTGAGGGCGGCCCGAAACGAAATTTGAGAAACTGATACATTTCTGTATGATTCTCAGATTGGACATGCGGAGATCAACATGATTTTGAATCAATGGTACGTGGCAGCCGAATCTGCCGATGTGACATCCGAGCCCGTGGCGACCCATATGCTCGGCCAGGATTTTGTCGTCTTTCGCGACGAAGATGGAGCGGCCCATTGTTTGAGCGATACTTGCATTCATCGCGGCGGCTCTTTGTGCCGGGGCAAAGTGGTGGGTGGCGCGATGCAATGCCCGTATCACGGCTGGCGCTTTAACGGTGACGGCGATTGCGTTGAAATTCCCTCGCTTGGTCCAGATGCCAAAATTCCCAAACGCGCGCGGGTTGATTCCTATCCCGTCCAAGAAAAATACGGCTGGGTGTGGGTCTTCTTGGGCGATGCCGCCGAGAAGGATCGCCCACCCTTGCCGGACTTTTTTCCCGAATACGAAGAGTACGAAAAGAACGGGGAGAGCGAGTGGCGGTTTCTGCGCGGCTCGTTCACATTCGATTGCAATTGGGTGCGCGCGCTTGAAAACGGTGTCGACCACGGTCACGCCTCTTTCGTTCATACCGACTTTGGCAATGAGGAAAATCCAATGATCGGGGATTACGAAGTAGAAGAACGCGGCCCCGCGCTCTATTCAGGCGGCTCGGGCGCAGCTCACAAGAAGAGGGGCGTGTGGAAAGAAAATCTGCCCGAAGAACGCCCCGATGTCTTTACCGACGTGCAAATCTGGGTGCCGGCGCCTTGCGTTCGTATTTACATGCGCATGCTGCCGCCAAAGGGGCAAATCATCGTGACGGCTTATGTACCCCTCAATGAAAAACAGACGCTCTTGCGCTTTATTCATAGCCGCAATTTCGTCACCGACGAAAAATACGATGCCGATGCCTACAAGCGCATGTTCACGGTGTTCCAAGAAGATGCCGACGTCATCAACTTCCTCAAGCCAGATCTGGTGCCGCCGACGCTCGCCGACGAATTACCAGTACAGGCGGACGCTCACAACATCGCGTTCCGCAAAAAATACAAGGAACTCGAAGCCCAAGGTTTGGCGGTCGACTTGAAAAGTATGGAGGGCGACGAGGATATTGTTCGCGTCATTCCTTCGCCGGCACGTGCAGTCGATCCCAATAATTGGGTGCTCGAACCGGTGCTTCGAAAGAAAGTCAAAGCGACGGCAGCCGCCGCCGAATAACAAACGATTGAGTGGAGGTGGACCATGCATCCTGCAGGACGTGTGGGAATTGAACGTCAGCGCCAAATCCAGGTGCGCAAGGCGTTTACCGAAGTGCTCGAACGCGGCGCGCGCGAGGGCGAAGATCTCACTGAATTCTACGAGCATTGCGGCGACTACATGGTTTTTTCCATGGACCGGCTGCATTGGCAGGACCAAGTCATCCACGATTTGCTCAAAGAGCGCCTGCCGGCGAGCGAAGCTGAAGCCCATGAAGCCCTCGACAAGCTCCAAGTGCGCCAGGGCAAGAGCCGTGCGGTCACGAGCAAATTTCTGGCGGCGATTGACGCTCTAAAGGAAGCCGGTTCGACAGGCTGCAAAGTTTATGAAGCTGAAGCCAAGGAATTTATTTCCATGTTCGGTACCCTGCTTCAGTCGCGCAAGAATCCGTTTTTCAAGCATACGGACGAACTTTTCAGTGTCGAGGATTGGGAACACGTCGTGGATGCAACACCCCAAGCTGTTGCGCGCGAAGACGAGCTTTACACCCTGGTGCAAAACACCGCCCCCGACGGTGTCGATCCGGCGTCTTATCCGCCGGAACCCGCGCCAAGCCGCTAGAGCGTTTTCAGGAGTGAGGCTCTTGGGGAATCCAAGTCAGCTACGCTCTCAACTTCGGCCGCAAAGCCAGTCAGCATAAGACGTCTTAGGTTGACCCTTAGTGACCGTGATCTGTGATGCCATGGGTGAATGTCGTTCATTCAAGTCGAGCTCTCAAGGCATCCATTTCTGATTGGCATTAGCTTTCTGTCCACCAGTGCAACTATAATAGGGAGTGTTTCATCTTTTTCGGATAAACCTCCCAGCGTAGAGCGACGGAGAATTATAAATGCGCGCCATATGCAAAATCGTTACAGTTTTTGCATTGGCTAGCTTCCTGTTGCCAGTCTCAGCAAGTAAGTCCGCGGACCACTTAAGCCCGATTATTGTTATTGGTGCCACAGCACGATCTGCGCCTGAAATTATAAAACAGGGTCTCGCAGAAGGACGGCGCGTCGTCGGCCTCGCTCGCTCGCCCAACAATATTACGATTTCGCATCCGCGTTTTACGGCGGCTAAAGGTGACGTCTACGACGTTGAAACGCTCGCAGCAATTATGACGGGGGAAGAAGTGATTATTTCTCTCATCGGACCATCGTATGAGCCCGGTAAGGAAATTACTTCTGTTGATCTATATTCAGTCGGAACCGCGGCAATTGTCACTGCCATGAGGCGAAACGGAAATTCACGCCTCATCGTTACCAGCTCCGCCGGAACGGAAATGATCCCAGACGAAAAGCCAACGAATGGAAGTTTCTCAGAGAATTTTGTCTGGCTCAAACGCGGTCAGTACCAAGACATGCAGCGCATGGAAAAAATTGTCGCGAGTAGTGATTTGGAATACGTCATTCTTCGGCCCAGAGGTTTCGTCGATCATTCAGCCAAAAACAACTTGAAGATTTCCGACGGCATACCGACACCAGGCCCCTCAAGCATTCTTGGCTACGCAGATTTTGCAGCACTGGTATTGTCGTTAGCAGACGGTGATCAATACCTTAACCGGCCGATCGGGGTTTACACTGACGAGTTAGTCAACGCGCCCTAACTCACTTGAGACTCGGAACACCCATTCAATTCCGCTTGAGCCGCAACAACCGGCATAGTTCACTGCGATGCAGACGGCGGCTTTTAGTAAAAGCGGGAATTAGAGGTCATTCAAACCTCCGACGATTTTATGTCGGCTAAACCCCTCGAAGTAGACATTGCGCGTACCCTCTATGTTCGGCAGAAGTTGACCCAGACTGTGTAAAAACTATTTTCTGGAGACCGGGACGAAATATTGATTCGTGAGGTTGGCCTCATGCGCAATATTGATTCGCCTCCAATATTCTCCGGATTCAATTATTGCGCTGCAGGTCTCGGGGTCTGAGTTTTTACACAGCCTGGACCCACAGCTGCCATGGGCAACAGCCCATTACGCAACTAAAAGGCGGCTCCGAAGCCCCGCCCTTAGAGTTTCAAGAAGAAATAGATTGTTTAGGCTGTCTTTCGCCGCTGGCGCCTGACAATGCCCAGACCCAAAAGGCCTGCCCCTAACAGCAGTGAGGTCGCCGGCTCGGGAACAGCCGTTCCGCCGCTTTGTACCCATTCCCCGGCTCTTGATGTGCACGGTGCGCCGCTTGGTACGCCTGCTCGGCCAATATCTGTTATGCTTTGTTGTGCTGTATCCCGGCTGAAACAGAGTCCCGCATTTGTTGCAAAGAGGTTGTTGGAAGTGATGAAGTCAGTGGACCCGTTAAAAAGTGTGTAAGCCCAGAAGGCAATCTGGCCGGTATTGTCCGTCGAAATCTGGGCCACCACGAAGCCTGTCGCGGTCGCCGAAGTCAGCGTTCGGTGACCATCAGACATGGTCAGGAAAAAACCGGGTAAACTAGATACATCCACAAAGGCAGATTGCGATCCCAGATTTGCGGACAGCGGCGTTGCCAGCGTCAGCGTCGCGGTGACATTATCTGAACCCGCGTAAATGCCAGAAAATGTTGTAAAATTCGGACCGGTATAGTCGTACATGACGACGGCAGAGGCAGGCGCCGTCATTCCAAAGACCGTTAACCCAGCAATCAACAAAAGCTTCGTGTGCAGAGTGTTCATTGTTACTCCCATCATTCAGGCCCGGCGTCGCTATACCCGCAATTGAGGCACCCACATAGCGAAGCTCAACTACCGTACCATGTCGGGACATGTTCAACGGCCTGAAAGAGCGACGGCTAGCAGGGAAAATCTCGTGCTCCGATATGCGGCTAAATTGGCTTAAATCATTGGTATTGAATAACAAAGCCGCAGGCGCATTCAGGACAGTCAGGCAACTTCCCAGCAATCAGCAACAATTCCAGCCATGAAATTGCCAGGCTGTCGTTGCTCTGATGCGACGTCTGCTTATGGCTGAGGCTGTTGAAAAAGTCGTTTGATTTGGCATTTTGATGTCTGCTTTTGCTAGTAGCGGACATTTTGATTCCCGCGATCGGGTGCATGCCTTGGCGGGTATTTGGTTTGGGGACCTTTGTTAGCTGACCGTTGTCATTGCGCTCATGCTGGCATTGGGAGTGGCGGCGGTCTGGCGGCGAACTTGGCCAGGCGTCTGAGGTTCTGAACCGTCGCGGCCAAGAGGAACTCATCATTAGCACCCGTGAGCCCTCGCAACTTTTCTCAATCCGCCCCATCATGGCCGCGTCCTCCGCAGATTCAGACAAACCAACAGAATCACGACGACCGCAATCTCTCAAGACACTTTTTCAACAGTCTCGGCTAAATTCAGCCGTGCTCATAAATCAATCTAGGTGGCCGCTTATTGACCCACAGTCGACATCGTTAGTGCTTTGAGCCAGCACAGCTCGTTAGGCTACAAGCCGCCAGCACCTAAAATAATATTGCCAAGGGAAAAGGTCGAGAACAGTCTAACTATGTAAGTGGACTACACCCGGGGGCAAACCACCAACATGGGAGGTTTTATGAAGATTGATTTTGGTCTCGCTCTTGACTTTTGGAGCGTCAAGAAACCCTTAAGCCAGCTTCTGGACGATTACGCCCAATTATTGAAGCTTGCGGAAGACTACGGATTTAATTCTGTATGGGCAGGTGAAAACCGCCCCATCAAATCGCAACCTGGGCATACGCCTTCGCCTCTGCTCGTACTGGCGGCACTTGCCGACCACACCAACCTGCGGCTCGGCACAGGCGTGACGTTGCTCACACTGTGGCATCCATTGCGACTTGCATACGACGGCGCGATGTTGGACCAGCTTTCCGACGGCCGTTTTACGCTCGGCGTGGGTGTTGGAATCGCAGCCGCCATGAAGCGATACGGAGTACCTCCTGCAGAGGCCAGCTCAAGAATGGAAGACTCGCTGCGGCTTCTCAAGGCCATGTGGTCAGGCGCGGATCACTATCACGGCAAGCATTTCCACATTGATGGAGGCGTACTACCAGGTCCCGTGCAACCAGGTGGACCACCGATTTGGGTAGGCGGGACCATTGAGCGCGCCGTTCGTCGTGCTACAGAGCTAGGTGATGCCTGGTACGGAGCGACTCAATACCATTTCGCGCTAGTGAAACGCCAAGCGCAAAGCTATAAACAGCAGCTTGAAGCGCGCGGCACGGATCCATCCGACGCAACGGTTACGGTCAACCGGACAACCGGACAACCTTCCTTGCACCCACGAATGATCAAGCGCGACGCGAGGGAAAGGCATACGTCACAGAAGTACTCAACTTCTACGCAGCATTCGGCGCGATTACGGATGCCGCTGGTAAATCGTTGGATCCGAATACCGATCTGTTTGAGCACGTTGGCGACGATGTCTATTTTGTGGGCAGTCCGTCGAGCTGCGTCGATAGCATGGAGCGTTACCTGGATGCAGGAGTTACGCAGTTAAATCTACGCGTCAGCATGGGTGATATGCCCATAGAACTAATGGAACGCACCGTGCGGTTACTCGGTGAGAAAGTTCTTCCTCGGTTTCGTTGATTACCAAGTGCCAGGGCCCGCTTATCTATGATTTCACACAGATTTAACGTCTGCTACTGACGCATTAGGGATCTTGGCGGTATCTTGTGAAAGTGAAAATTTTCAGGATATGAAGTCATTTCCGAAAAGTGGGCACTGGGGCTAAGCGTTGAGTGCAACAAAATACTGACACGTTAGTCCCTATACGGAACACTCGCCGTGTGGTTGATTCTATTTCTAAATATTCGCACAATTGTCACCACATGTTTCGTTGGGGCCTGCCAGATAGATTGTATTGTTAACCTGGGGTGTGTCTCGTAAATTCCGCGGGACACATAGCGGTGCTATAGGCTAAGCCAAGAAACCGCCTTGAAGACTGAGACAATCACCGCACACGCCGCCAGCGCAGTTATTCACCGGACAGTAGATCGCTGAACCAGGAATCGTATTTATGCTCAATTATGAGTTCGCCCACTTTGCGCACGTCATTGCGTTTGCATATCTCCTGGCGGCCGAGTTGCCGGTGTATTTTGCAGCCCGGATCGCGTTGGACGCTAACCAGAATGGAGCTGCGCGTATTGTCGCCGCGCGCATTGCTAAATGGACCGGCACAATCACCAGTACAGCATTGATTACGTTGCTGCCGCTCGGAGTCGTTCTGGGCGTTTCACTTGGCGCATACGATCTGTCAAATGCCAACTGGCTCGTCGCGACGTGGATCGTTACGGCAAGTTGGTTGGCTCTTCTGGCCGCCGCCGAGTTCGTCTCCGGGGTCTGGGGTCGGCGGCTGTTTATTGGTGAAACAATTGTTCGGTTTCTGATTGGTCTCGGCAATGTCTATGACGGAATTGTCGGTCTTATGGGGGCGGGTCAGACTCGGGCGGATTGGCTGGCCCTCAAAATTACAATCTACGGTCTCGTTCTGCTGGTGAGCAGCGGGGTGCGCTGGCGAACGCGGCCGGCACGATATGCCATTGCGGAAACGGTCGACGGCGCGGCCCCAAGTAGCCAGACCGCAAACGCCGCAGCAAGCCTGAAGGCCGTTGGCCCGGCTGTACTGTTGACCACTTTGCTCGTTGCCGTGGCCGCCTGGATGGGTATCAATAAATCGTTATAGACCGAGCGACCCTCTAGGCGAAAATCCAGACGTTCGGGCGCATGGTGACTGTTGCTCAGTAGCTCATGCCTTAATCGCCGATGATGAAGTAGCTCCTGACGCGCTCGGCGTTCTTTGCCAGATCCGTATCGTAGCCGACGAAATGTTTGAACTCGGGCAAGTCAATCTTGCCCGGCACTTCACCCGACGGCGTACCGGCCATCATTTCTTCGCGCACCGCGTCAACCAGCGCTTCGTGATAGCGCCGCACTTCCGTCCACTCTGAGCGGACAGCAAGGGCTGGCCCGTGGCCCGGCATGTAGCGCTCGAAATCAATCGTGTTTTCGATTTCGCGTAAAGTTCGGATGAGATCTAGGGGCGAGGTATCCATCATGCGCCCGCCCGCCATGCGTACGGCTTTGGGCATGGCCAGATCTACCGCGAAGAGAATCTTTTCTTGCGGCAGGTTAGCAACGATCAAGCAGTCGCCATGATTGCGCCCAAAATATTTGAGCTCGACGCGCTTGCCGCCGAGCTCGATCACATACTCGCGGTCGAACACGACGTCTGGCATCACAAGGTCAGGGTGCGGTGTCCGATAAAAACTATCGAGACAGTTCAAGTGACTAACGATTTGCGCCCCTTCGTCTTTGAAAACTTGCGCGCCAAGCACGTGATCCCAATGCTCGTGACTGTATATGACATATTTCACCGGTTGACCGGTGACTTTGGCGATCTCCCCGCGCAGCGCCTTGGCCGCATCGACGTTGATCGGGTCACCTACAATGACGCCCTCATCGGTCACCAAAAAGAAAGTGCGGCTAAAACTATGGGTGAAGGAATAGAGGTCGTCCTCAATTTCTGTCGTCTCGAAGGGGCCGGGCCCAAAAACGTTGGGGTATTTGGGCTGGTCCTGTGCGGAGCCAGCCTCTGCACATGCAAACGACATCACTAGTAGGAAAAGAAAACGGCAGAAAGATCTCATGGTCTTAACTCCACACAATAAAACACCTTGTTAGTGACATTCCCCGCAAATTTCAGTTTGCGCAAGCAAGTGAGAGCGTATCATCGCTGGTTCCATGGGCACAGTCGCCGAATGGCATTGAGTGCATTCATAGTCTCGTTCCAAAACCAAAGAGTGTGCTGTTTCGAAATGCCAAAAGCCGGGGCGGGGCTCTTCCAATAATGCAACAAGATCTTCGCGTGTGAAATCGGGTTCCCATTCCAATTGATCAGAAACAGGGGCAATCGCGTCGAAGGGTTCATTGTTTGTGACAGCTAGGTCCGCGACCGCAGTCTGCCCTGCAATGCGCCCGGTCATGAGCGAGGGGCCAAGAAACGTGCCCGACATGCCGACACTGCCGTTGATGCCGGCCGCCCCGGTGACTTCTCCCGCCGCATAAAGTCCAGGAACGAGTTTTCCGCTTTCGTCGAGCGCGCGAGCCGACATGTCGATCGCAATGCCGCCCATGCTTTTGCGCGTCACCGGATAAAGTTGCACGGCATAGAAAGGTGGCGTTTCGATTTTTTTCGGCGCAGCCCGCCCGCCTGTCATTGAGCGCGCGAAGTCATCGTCGCTTCCTTGTTCGACGGAACCGTTGTATCGCTCGACGGCAGCCCCGAGGGCATCGCCAGGAAGTTTTGCCTCTCGTGCTAGCGCGTCTATCGAGTCAGCCACTTGGACAATTGCATCATTGTTGACGATTTCGTTTGCGATGGTGTCCCCATCGAGCCAAAGAGCATCGCGCACGCCGAATGTCTTGCGCCCCTCGGCATCGAAAATTGCCCAATAGGTCCCGCTCGTTTGCTCAAGCACGGCCGGCACGTTGAATTTGTCGGCGCGCGATTCGTCAGCAAAGCGATTACCCTCGGCATTCACCCAGATTGCCAATGGATTGCTGGTCACGAGCGCACGCTCGCCGCTTGGATCGCGCGGATTGGGAATGCCGTTGATAAACGTTGTGTGTTTCTCCAAGTTCGTCAGCGCTGCGCCGGCCTGCTCGGCGAGCGCATAACCATTGCCACCTGCGAATTGGCCCGAGCCGATCAGCAATCGATCAGGAAAAGTCAAGTTACCGTTCCACGTTTCACGCACGAGCTCGAGATTGCTTTGGAAGCCGCCGGTCGCCATGACCACGGCCTGCGCCGAGTATGTCTGCGTCTGCTCGCCGCGCAAATTCGTCGCAATGACACCGGTCACCGCGCCGTCTTCTACGACAAGTTCATCGACGCGCATATTGCCCTCAAATTTGACTTGTGGAAGTTCGAACAGGGCTTTGAGCATCGGCACCACGACATTCACCGATCTCCCTTTAGTGAAATGAAAGCGCGTCACGCTGTGCTCGGGCGTAGGGATGATCACAACGAATTCCACGCCAAGTTGCGTCAAATATTCGTAAATCATGGAATTCGAATTCTCGACATAGAAACGCGTCCAGTCGGAATCGTTGGTCTCTCCCCAAGCCATCAAATCGTTGAAGGCGAGCTCTGGCGAATCCTCGATGCCGCGCGTGCGCTGCAAGGCCGTATCAACGAGCGCCCAGCCGCCGGCCTTGACCGCGTGACCGCCCGCGACCGAATTCATATCAAGTATGAGAACACTTGCACCGCCACGCCCCAATTCCAGCGCGGCAGCCAACCCCGCAATGCCGCCGCCGACGACGATGACGTCTGCATCGACGGAGTCTTGATCGGCATTAGGACGGGCCGTCTGTTCTTCGCAGCCGGTCACACCGAAGAGAAAAATCGCAAGAATTGCGACATATCGGAGAAACAGTTTCATGGTTTGACTGTCCGTTTCGTCACTTCGTTTGCGATTAAACAGGAAGTCACCGGTGAAAGAAACGACCAGTCGCATTAAAAATGAAGTGTGAGTCCACTTGGCGCTCGCAATAATTGAAACAAACTGGACTTCGATCGACATTTCTATGAAACGCCTAAGGCTGAGAGTGCGTTGCCTTTAGAATGGAAGGATTGTCTCAATGACGGATTATCTATTGATTCAGTCGCGCGATCCGTTTGAGTTACGAAGCACGGCCGAATTTTACGATCAAGTCTGGCAACGGTAACAACGCAATTGGGCTAATAGTGCCCCAAGTCAGACAAAAAAGAGCAGCGTCGACATGGGCAATAAACGGCGCCCAAGCGCTTACGTTCAAGATCAATCTATTTGAATCGAAATGAGACTAAGGTCTGCGAAGAGAAACACCATGCGCAACGTAGAAAAATTCTGGGACAGAATCGCAAATAGATATGCGAAATCGCCACTTAAGAACATGGACGCTTACAATGAGACTTTGGATCATACAAGGGCCCACTTGTCTGAAGGCGACAATGTTTTAGAAGTCGGGTGCGGTACAGGAGCAACCGCACTATTGCTCGCGGACGGCGTCAAGCAAATTACGGCTATCGACATATCATCCAACATGATTTCTATCGCCCAAGGCAAAGCGATGGATCAGAAAATCGAAAACGTAAATTTCGTCCATAGCACGCTCAAGGATGAGGCGTTGAAAATAGAATCCGTCGATGTCGTCCTTGCCTTCAATATCCTGCACCTATTGGACGACCTTCCGGGAGAAATCCCAAAGATCAGCAAGAAATTGAAGCCGGGAGGAATGTTTATTTCAAAGTCGGTGTGTATGGGTGAAAAGAGCAAACTCTGGCCCGTGCTCCTTTTTCCTTTTCAGACATTGGGCATTATCCCCAGATTCAAGATTATGAAAATTCGGGAACTTGATGACTTTATCACTGAGCAAGATTTTCGGATCATCGAAACCGGGCTTTATCCTGCCGAGCCGCCAAATAGGTTCGTTGTCGCGCAGAAGAAATAGACGATCAGCGACCCATCGCGATTGATAGGCCTCCTTCCATGTTTGCCCTTAGTCTGCCATCATCCCGCGATGAATCAGACTGTGCAGAACCTATTCACTCTTGCCGAGCAAGGAAACGCGGATGCCCAACTGGAATTGGGCGGTATGTACTTCGCCGGCAACGGCATTCCCAAAGATGAATCGGAAGCAGTGAAGTGGACGACCCGTGCTGCCGAGCAGGACAATACGTCCGCTCAAGTCCATCTGGGCTGGATGCTGCTTAAAGGCTTGGGCGCGCCGAGAGACGAGGAGGCTGGTGTCGGTTGGATCAGGCGGGCCGCCGAACTGGGGCAGGACCGCGCTCAGTTCTCTCTCGGCTGGCTTTACGTCGAAGGCTGGGGTGTCCCGCAAGAAGTTGTCGAGGCCTACAAGTTCGCACACCTATCGGCCGAACAGGGCAACGCCCAAGGCGCAGAACTGCGGAGCTTTCTTGCACAAAAACTTTCGCCTGAACAGGTGACCGAGGCACAACGGCTCGCGGGCGTGTGGAAGGCCGAACTTGAGAAACGAAGAGCCGGCTAGCGTGGCGCTATCGAGTACTTCAATCGAATAGTCAACGCCAATCGTAAGTATCGTGGGCAGCGCTTGTTCAGCTTTGACCTTGTCCCCACATGGCTAGCTTCCAAATTTAATCCGCTGTCGCTCCTTTCTTTAGGTCGAATTCTTAGGTCTTTGGTGGGTTTATTGCTGGCGCCTCCGTCATCAACGAATAACACTCAATCTATTCTTGAGCGCGCCACCCAAGCGGCGCATCGCTTTGAAAAACAATTTTTTGAACCTGTTTGCGCGCCACATGGCCACGGTTTCATTTGCCCATGCGGGCTTACCCAATTCGTTGAGTGTGTCTAAGGCCTCCGTAGGATTGCTAAAACGGTCCAATATTTCCGAGGTGTTTTGTTTGTTGAGTGGGGGAAAGCTAATTTCGAAATTAGGCACGCGGATAAATTTGAACAACATTCGAACAGTTCGTCTATCCGCAAGTTGCGCGTATCGTACCTTGTATGAGTTCTCGGGTTGGGCTGGCTTAAGCGCTTCTTCGATTTTCTTGGTACTTTCGTTAATCGTACTTATGTAATTTAGAAAATCATCTTTTGAAAAATTTACTATAGTTTGGGCAGGCCGAGTGGAGTGAGGCGCGGTCCATTGTTCTGTTTGTACACTGATTAACTTAGATGAATATTGGGCAAGTAAATTTTCACGAGTAAGGATGATTTTCTTGATATCCGTCGCATTCATGCAATATTGAAAGACATTGCGGTTTTGCGAAGGAAATAGTTTGAAGCCCATTGCCCGGTGATTGGCTGCGTTTTGGTACATTTGTTCTAGAAATAAAATCGGATCTCCATCTCGGGTGGCAAGAGCTGCCTTGTCACGAACAGTTTCTTGCATCCGGTAGTAGATCGCGTTCGGATTGAATAATTCAAAGTGACACCCAACATAAGGGTTTTTATCAAGAATGGAGCAAAGGAGATTCGAGCCTGTCCTTGGTTCACATATGACAACAAATTTCTGCAAGTGATCTCCGCACTGTCAAATTGAAAAAATTATGTGTTAAGGGGAGTTACAATTGGTTTCAACGGCTAGTTGTGAATCATTTGGTAAGGTGACTATCAGGCCAAATCGCAGCACGGCACGTTCTACTTAAAATTTCTCAAATGCTTGTTATTTCTTCTTGCCTGGTTTCAATGAGCAATCATTCACTGTCCTTCTACTCTTCTCCCATAACTCGCTTGGGGCGCACGTCGGCATAGCGCGACTTGGGAAACCATTGGTTCGCACTCTTGGTGAGATACGCCGCGCCCGTCAGAATCAAGTCTTCGGCTTTAGCGGCTTCGTTCACTTCGACGTCGCCCATCCAAACTTCCGCAAGCGCAGGCAAGCTGCCGGTGACATAGAGATCCACATCTTTGCCGGGGTCGTCGGTACACAGATCGACGACTTTGCCGTTCGCGATCACCCACCAGGTTTTGTAGGAGCTGAGTTCGGGAAAGCTGATGCAAAACACGACTTCGCCATCGGGTAATTCTTCAGTGTTAAGGGTGCGATGGAAATCCCACATGAAGGCGCCGACATCGAGATCCTCTTCCTTGAGCCGCCGCCGGGCCCAGCGCAGGCCCCATTTCGACATGTGATCGACAATGGGGGCGAGCTCCCGCCCACATCTTGTCAGGCGATATTCCGTCGCCTTTTGACCGGCGGTCGTCTTCTTAATGATGAGGCCATCTGCCTCCATTTGCTTCAGGCGCTTGCTGAGGATGGTCGGCGAAATGCGCGGCAGGGCGCGCTGAAAGTCGGTGTAGCGCGAGGATCCTAGGAACAGCTCACGGAGGATCAAAAGCACCCATTTATCGCCGATCATATCGGCCGATTTGACGGCCGGGCACAAGCTGCCGGAATCGTTCATGGCTGTCTCCCCGCCCTACTACTGAATCTGTAGTTGAATACTACCGAAATCGCATGTGCGTCACTACCGGGCGCACAGTATCGGGATTCCGGTCCTTTTCGTAATCATGAGCTCACCAAACAGCAAAGGAGAAAGCCATGTTTTCGAGAAAAGACCTGATGGCCTCAACCGGCCGATCCACCGCAACCGACATGACCGCCCGGCAAGCCCCCCTTCGGGCGCTTTATGAGCGCGAGCCCGGTGCCGCGATGATTGTCGATCATGCTCGCACCACGTCTGGGTCCATATCGGCGGCCGACCCGCTTTACAGCAAAATCGTGTTTGGCGATGTCAACGCGACCGAAGTGCCCATTGGCGTACATACCGCCGTGGGCGGAGAAAGCGACTTGCCCGTCCCTGGTGAAATCCTTAGCGGCGCTATTGCCTCATGCCTAGACAGCGCCATCCGCATTATTGCTAATCGGATGGGCGTGCAACTGAAGACCCTGGAGGTTCATGTGGCCGCGAGTGTCGATGTACGCGGGACGCTGCGGGTCGACAACCAAGTTCCCGTCGGCTTTCAAGACATTCAAATTGAAGTGGATGTCGAAGCCATGGACTCGGTGCCGAACGCACAAATTAAGGCGATCATCAAGGCTGCAGAATATAGCTGCATTCTCATTCAGACCTTACGCAATCCGCCGGCGATATCGCTGACGGGAAAGGTCTTGAATTGTGAAGTTGTCCCAGCCCAAGCGACCGCCGCATGAATAGAGTTGAACTTACACCGCCGGTTGCTTGAAACACTTCCCGGCCGGTGCCTTTAATTTGCACACTGACTAAGGAGACAAATCCATGAACTCCTCTGACAAAGAAAAGTATTTGAAAATTGCACTCATCGTATTCGGCGCCATCTTTTGCCTGGTCTATCCCATTGGCCTCGTCTGGCCGTCGGGCTGGGTCTGGCACGGCGGGGGTGGTCAGTACTACCTTCAGATGATCGCCGGAGTATATGCCACGCTCGGTATATTTCTGATCATGGCGTCGCGAAATCCTGCCGCCAACCGCAGCCTGATTTCCTTTACCGTTTGGTCGAGTTTGGTACACGCCCTCATCATGGGTGTGCAAGCGAGCACGGATCAGCACGAGATGGGTCATCTCGTGGGCGATGTCCCGGCGCTCTTACTAGTCGCCGCTGTGCTTTGGTTTTTGTCGCCGTCGGAAGACGCGGCTGCACGAAGCGAAACGGCTTAACGATTGATCACGGAGGGCTATTGTGGGACTGGCCGGTGGCAGCGCGAGCGCCGCACCGGCCGTCACGCGTTGGAGGCGCGGATGAACGCAGGCAGTATGCGCCCCAGCGTATTATCCCGCGCGATGAATTGATGGTAAAGCGCAGCCAAAACATGGAGTGACACAATCCAGCCGCCGATCCACCAACACCATTGATGGACTTCGCGATAAAACGCAAACCTGTTTAGGGGATCAGGAGCCGTCCTGATGAAAGGCACTTCGGGCATTTCAAGTCCCCAAAAGTTGATGGGCACCGGAAACATTTCGTTGCCGATCAGGCTCGAGGCGGCCCAGCCCGACAGGGGAAACACAATCATCAAGACGTAGAGCGAACTGTGAACCAGCCTTGCCGCGATTCTTTGAAGTGCGGCCATGCCGGCTGGAAGATTGGGGACGACGTTAAGAGAACGCCATGACAGGCGCGTCGCCGCTACAAATAAAATGATAAAGCCCGTCGAATGATGAAAGAACTCGAGCCACAGCAGCAGCTCGTCATCGCCGGAGATGTCCGCAAGCGGCCTTTCTCTTGTTAGCCAAAAACCTAAAGGTACTTGGATGGCGATCAGCAGAGCAAAAATCCAATGAAAGCTCTTTGAGGCACTGCCCCATTGTTCTTTGGTATTGCGAATCATATTACTCGTTGCCCATATATGACGACTGGACGGCTTCACCTGACCGGCAAAGCCGAACCGCACACTTTTAGCACGTCAAAAGAGCTTCTAGCTTTCGCCCAGCGCTTGGGCCTTATAGAAGTCTCGCATTTCTTCGAATTGAGCCAGCGTTTCCGGATAGTGTTCGCCGCCACTTTCGTCCCGATCGACAAAGATACCGAAGATTCGATTGCCGTCTTCATCATAAAACGCGACTTGCCGGCTGACGCCGCCGCCTCTTGACGCTTCTTCTACGACATAAATAGCTTTGACGTTATCCGGCTGAACGTGGCCGCTGAGGCCTGTCGTCGAATTCAAATTGTAGAAACCTTGGCCATATTCGCCCATGGGAATGGGCGAATGCACTTCCACCACAGTGCCCGCGACAATTGTGATGAAGAGGGGATTTTCCCATTCGGTCAACTTTGCCCATACTTCGTCGAACTTGTCGGCTCCAACGGGAACTCGATGTTTCTCAACGGAAGCTGCAACGACATCGGCGACAGATGAACCCGTCGCTTCAGCTAACCACTCAGTACTCTTGCCGCCGTGTTCCTCTATGGCTTCTTCCATCGTCAGGGATTGCGAGTTTGCGACTTGGACTGGCAACATGAGCAGCGCGATGGTCAACGAAATCATAATGCAGCGATGCATTTTTTCCTCCATGAACAGAGTTTAATGGTCTGCACCTTTCCCGACACGGTTTGCGGTACAATCCAGGCTTGATAGCAAAATGGCGCTATCTGAAGAGCCCCTTGATATTAGCACACGTGCAAAGATACTCCTTGCAGCGCAATTTTTCTAGATATGGCTAGAGCGAAGACCAAGAAGACAATATGAAGACCAAGAAGACAATATAAAGGGGCAAAACTAACAGCCGCTGGTTTCGGCAATAGATCCACAAAGCTATCGATTGTCGTGGGCCGGAGTCCTTGGCGGATTTTCGCCCGTTAGTTTGACAGTAAGCGAAAAATTCCGCTCTCATTTAACAAAGTGGTGTGCTTCCAAAGCCCCTACTCGGTCAGGAATTTAAAGGCGGAATCCGCAGTTGCTGTCCCGGATAAATCAAATCCGGATCTTTCAACATAGGCCGATTTGCATCGAATATCGCAAAATATTTGTTGGCGTTTCCGTAATGTTGTTTTGCAATTTTTGACAGGGAATCGCCGCTTCTTACCGTGTAATATTGCGCTTCCGGCTCAGGTTTGTTCACAGTCATCTGGTCGTCAACCTTCGCGATACCTTCCACATTGCCAACCACAAGCACCGTCTTTTCACGATCAGATTGTGTTTCGGCCTGGCCTTTTACGCTCGCAGTTTCTTCATTGACTTTTACAGCCAGATCATTGACCTGCAATCCGTTCTCTTTGACCTTGGCTTCTATAGCTTCGGAGTCTACCGGATTGTCGCTAAGACCCACTGTTTCTAGGAGGCTTTCCCCCGCTTCTTTTACAAAATCAATGATACCCATTACTTAGGTTCTCCTTTCTAAGATTTGTAATTTTCTACTTGGGAGTTTAGCAGCTGAGCCAAATGCACACAAATTCGGGCGCGCCGATTTAAAACAGTGACGTCAAAGCGGCGACGGGAGAAGTCGGCAAGGCTGTTCCGAATTCTTGTGCTTTGCTCATCGCGTTCTGGATCGCCTTTTGTGTCTTCGAGTCCATCATAAATCAATCGAGCCAAGCCACAATTGCAAGGCCTGGCAACTTTCTTAGACTTAGATTAGAATCAACACACACTAAACGTCCAGGCAAAGACTTGTTGTGCTCAGAGTTATGAAAAATTTCACGCGGCCTTTGAGAATTTTCATCAATTCGATCTTGCCATTGCAAACTAGCATACCTTTGTTTTCCGCCGCTTTTCTAATTGCATTAGCCATTTTCCTATATGGCTTCGCGGCCGGACGTACAGAAATATTTCCCGGCAAAATCGTAATGTCGATGTGCCAGACATTAGTGGATCTACGAACACTGTTTGTCTTAGAGGTTTCGAACGAACGATCAGCAAACGAAATAAACGTACCATTTCAATCCGGTGGCGTTGTCACGCTTGATCCGCAACGGTCTCAACCCGGGTACACGTTTATCGCGTTATTTCGGGAGGGAGAATTTCGCTGCATCTTAATCGACGAACGAGGTACGGAATTACATAGCTGGGATCTGCCATTTTCATCGTTGGAGTTCTTAACTACAAACGACTTGGGTATTACGCTCTCAAGTAGGAACATCATAATGCATGGTTCCCACCTATATGAAAACGGAGATTTACTTGTTTCCGTTGAGTACACTGGCCTCGTCAAAATAAATAAGAACTCCGAGGTAATTTGGTCGCTGCTCGCGCCAACTCATCACTCAGTTGCCGTTGATACGGATGGATCTATTTGGACCTTGACGCGACGACAGTTCGAACACGAACAGGATGCAATTCCCTCTTCGGTTATTCCCTATTGGGACAATTTAATACTGCATCTATCTCCCGACGGTGAGGTGCTTGAAGAAAAATCAATCTTCTACATCATTCTCGATAGTGCGTACGAAAGGATTTTATTGGGAGGACCACCGGATCGCCCAGGTATTGCCTACGATGATCCGTTGCATGCAAATGATATAGATGTTCTTTCCGCCAGCGACGCTAGTAAATTTTTTGGCGTTGAAGCGGGTGATTTGATGATTTCCTTGCGACACATCAACGCTGTGATTGTTGTTGATCGAGAGAGAACGAAAATCTTATGGTCAATGGTAGGGCCGTTTCTTCGCCAACATGATCCCGAAGTTGACAAAGAAGGAAATCTTTGGGTCTTCGACAATCGAACCACAGTTTCGCAGTTTAATCATGCTATATATCTCACAGAACCACGGACACTTGGCTATTCACGAATTTTGTCGATCGATCCCGCAATCCGCAGTGTAAAATATCAGTACCAAGGAATGGCCGACCGGCCGTTCTACACATCCGTTATGGGCCGACTACAACCTCTGGATAATGGCAATGTCTTGGTTGTCGAGCCTGAGGCTGGACGCGTGTTCGAGATCGATTCGGAAACATCCAACGTCGTTTGGAGTTTTGTAAACCTTCTCGAACCCGGCTGGGTGGGTAGGGTGGCAGAAGGGGAGCGCTACGATGCTCAGTCGTTAAGCTTTGTTTCTACAAAATAACGACGTGTAGGGCTCGTCCTGATCGATCCCAAACTCTTGTCCACCATCAAAATTGGCTCGTTCGCCATTTTTTCTATTTGGGATTGCTTCAGTTGCTGGCGGTTGGAAGCCATCCCAAGGGCCGCTCGCGGCTAATTGCGCATGACTTTGCGCAGCAGATTGAGCATCCGGTAACGGCACGAACGCGCTCAAGTCAGCTTGAGCTAAATCACGCCGTCTTTCTGGAAGGACTCCAGTGTCTGAGTGTCTCGGCCGAGTAGACCTTCAAAGACTTCGCTGTTGTGCTCACCGAGCTCCGGTCCGACGCTGCGCACGGCGCCCGGCGTGTCGGACAACCGCGGCACGACGTTTTGCATTGCAACTTCTCCCAACACCGGATGCGCCAAGCGGATTATCGCTTCGCGCGCTTTGAAGTGCGCATCTTCCAACATGTCATTGGCACGATAGATGGGTCCGTTGGGCACGCCGTGTTCGTTGAGCACTTTGATGAGCTTGTCGGCATCGATTGTCACCGACCAATCATTGATGAGTTCATCAAGTTCGGTCTGATTTTCTCCGCGCGCATCGTGGGTGGCGTAGCGCGAACTCTCCGCAAGCTCCGGCCGACCCATCGCCGCGGCCAATCGTTTAAACACAGTGTCTTGGTTGCCGGCGATCAATACCATGTTGCCGTCTTTGGTCGGATAAACATTGGATGGCGCGAGCCCCGGCAAGATCGAACCTGATCGCTCGCGCACATAGCCGGCTTGGGCATATTCGGGCACCAGCGATTCCATCATGCCGAGCACGGCTTCGTAGATTGCTGAGTCGATGACTTGGCCTTTGCCGGTTTGTTGGCGCACGTAAAGCGCCATCATGCCACCGAGGCAGGCAAAGGTCGCGGCGAGGGAGTCGCCGATGCTGATGCCGACCCGGGGCGGCGGCCGATCGGGGTCGCCGACAACATAGCGCAATCCGCCCATTGCTTCTCCGATCGCGCCGTAGCCCGGGCGTTGGGCGTAAGGTCCCGTTTGCCCAAAGCCGGAGACCCGAATCATGATGAGGCCCGGATTGATCGCCGAAAGAGTCTCATAGTCGAGATTCCACTTTTCCACCGTACCCGGACGAAAATTCTCAATGAGAATGTCCGACTTGGCGATCAAGTCGTGTACGATCTTTTGGCCCTCCGGCGTGCGCAAATTGATGGTCACTGACTTCTTGTTGCGCGCAATCACCGGCCACCATAGCGTGTGGCCTTTTTCTTTGATGCGGCCCCATTGGCGCATGGGATCGCCCACCTTTGGTGGCTCGATCTTGATGACTTCGGCGCCGAAATCGGCCATGAGCTGGCCGCAAAACGGCCCGGCAATCAGTTGGCCCATTTCGAGGACATGCAGGCCCGTAAGCGGTCCTTTTGAAAAATCAGGTGTATCGGTCATGGCATCACTCGCGCTGTCTTGTGTCATTGCGAGGGGCATATCAGCGTGGCTGCCGCAGGACAAGAACGGGCAAGGGCCATGACCAACCTGGCTGCCTTAAGTTGGCGCTTTCGCGCGTCCGAATAGAGATTTTTCACCCTGATAGTATGGCTTCCACCACGCAATAGTAATGGGCACCGCGACATTGAGCCAAAAAGCGGTGAACATCAGCGTGTAAAACGCTTCAGTGTTTAGAATTGAATTTTGGACATAGGCAATATCCATGACCACGAACGCCAGTTCCGCACGACCGAGCATGCCGAATCCGATCATCACGCTTTCTTCTTTTGAAAAGCCGCCGGTGTAGCGCGCAGCCAGTGCAGCTGAGGTGATCTGTCCGATAAACAAACCAATCGTGAGGATCGCGGTTTGCGGAATGACCGAGACGAAGATATCCCAGTCGAAAACGATCTTGGTGCCCAGATCGACAAAAAACACGGGGCCAATCCATGAGAAGGCGACATTATCTACGATCCGTTTCGTGTTCTCGTAGTAGTTCACTTTTGGATGGTGGAGGAAGTGGAAATACTCCTCTTTGAGGACAAGCCCTGCCATGTAGGCGCCGACTGCGGGATGAAAGCCGAATTCGTGGGCTACAATGCCGGTGACGAGGGCTAGAGTGAGCACCGTCAGCGTCGCATGCTCGCCCTCTCCGAACTCGAGAATTTGTTTGAGACCAAAGCGGCGCAGAAACGGAATGCGGCTGGCGAGACCCAGCGGCTCGTGAGGCAGCACCCATATACCGACAACTAGAATGCCCAAGAAAAATACGACCGCTTTGCCGATGACGAGTACCACTTGGGCGAAGGAAGCCGGCGCGTCTCCACTGGCGACCGGCACCAGGATGGCGACAAGTGCGAGCGAGGCGATATCGTCGAGCACGGCTGACGTCATAATGCCTGTGGCCGCGCGGGAGGTCTGCAAGCCTTCGCCTTTGAGCGACACCATGGTGAGTGAAACGGCAGTGGCGGTCATGGCAAGACCGCACATGACTGCGATGTTGCCGTCCTCCCAATAAAAGTCGGCGACACTGTAGGCGATGAGAAATGGCGCCAACGCGCCAAAGAATGCAATTCCCCAGCTGCGCTTGATGCTTTGCATGAAATTGCTGGCGCTTTCTTCAAAGCCCAGGGCAAACATAATCAGGATGATGCCGATTTCCGCAAAGCCGCGAATAAACGGATCGCTCTCCTTAGGCAGAATCCCAACATTGACCAGGACCGCGCCCACGGCGAGGAAATACAATGTGGGCGTGAGTTTCGTTTTCTTGGCCGCAAAGATGGCCACGAAGACGCTGCACCAGATGATAGCTAAGTGGAATAGTGGTTCCATGCTACTTCTTATGGGATGAGTCCTTGAGAAATTCTAGACATTTTGCTCCAGCCCGCGTTTGATGTCAGTCAATTAACTGCCGAATGCGCCAAAGGAGAACAGAGATGAGCGAGTTGCCGCTGCTGCTGGATGCCAAGGGCAAGGTCGCGTTTGTCGCGGGCGCAGCGGGGGGCGTGGGCAAAGCGGTTGTAGACGTCTTTCAAGCTGCCGGCGCTCAAATCGCGGCGGGCGCCCGCCGTCTCGATCAACTTGGTTCCCGTTCCGAGACGTATTTGCCCATTGCCATCAATGTGATTGATGAGGATGCGGTCAATAACGCTATCGAAGAGACGGTGAAAGCCTGCGGTCGGATCGACTATGTGCTCAACATGACCGGCGTGCCTGGCAAGGGCAAAGTGGTCGACATGCCCCTCACGGAATGGCAGCAGGTCGTTAACGTCAATCTTACGTCGTGCTTTTTACTCGCCAAAGCCGCCCATCCTCATCTCAAAGCTTCCGGTGGCACATATATTATGTGTTCGTCGACGAATTCGCTCAATGGCGGCAGAGAAATGTCCGGCGCTGCTTACGCGGCGTCGAAAGCCGGTCTCAACAACTTGAGCCGCTATCTTGCGAAAGAGTGGGCTCCCGACGGTATCCGGGTTCACACGGTCGTGCCCGGGCCGATCGACACGCCGATGATTCACCGCTTGAGTGACGAACAGCATAAGGGGCTCAAAAAAACGCTGCTAATAAAGCGTTACGTCTCGCCTGAAGAGGTGGCGAAGGGTGCTGCCTTTCTCTGCTCCGAAGCAGCCGCGACTATGACGGGTACGCTTCTTAACATTAGCAGCGGCCAGCACCTGGACTAGACCGTCGCCCGCGAACTTGCTCGTCAGTGGCTACAACCGAAACGCAGTAATCGATTGTGTCGTTATGCTCGACCGTCCGTTCCGCTAAATTTGTAGCCTTGCCGGTATGCTGTTAGCTGCCGGGTGAGTCTTTGCGCAAATAAACGACAACATCACCATCGCCTAGCGTCCCTCTGAATATCTTTTCGACAACAAATTCACGTTCGAGCACTTGCACAATGTCCACATATTTCCGGCGTGTTCTTTCTGGAAAACCAAAAACCACCCAAGTCTGTCCTATTTGATCTTTAAGTCGGACAAATTCATCGACCGTTTCCACAGCGGTCCAATGTGGAGTGAAGTACTCCGAAAAGGGGATGGCCGACCATCCCAATGTTAAAACAGCGGAATCGTCCGACCGTCGAGCTTCTACGAATTCGTGGGCGCCTTCCAAATTCTGTTTTGGAAATTGATAATTGCGCGAGGCGATTGCCATAGAAATAGCAAGCATCAAGAAAACAGAGAGGGCAAATACGCTTCTTTGTTTAAGTGCAATACCAAACCAGTTGCGAAGTTGTTCGGAAATCGTGTGGCACGAAACAAAGACACCGTAGGTGATGGCCAAAAATATGAAACCAAGATCGGCGAAGAAGAAGCGTGGCCAAATGCGCATTGACAGAGCAATTAAGATGGCGAACGTCAATGGAATATGAACAGCAATAATGGCGGCCAGGATCGGTTCCCGGCGCCAAATCGCGACAATGCCAATTAAGCTGAGAACTAATGCAGCAGGTAATCCGACGGCCATGACCCATCCTGCATTCGAAACTGATCGCGCCGTTTCTATAAGCGTCCAAAGCGGATTTTGGTATTCCGGCATGACGTCGGTTTGGGAACCGCTCTTAACGCCTGACATTAATTCGATTACTTCCGGGAGTAGGGGAGCATAAAGCAATAGCGTTATGATCCCTCCTAACGCAAAGCCGAGCACCGGCCACAACTGTCCTGAAAAAGTAGCGGGTGCTCTGAAGGAGAGGGGCCAATTATCGCCACCATAGTGCCGCCCCGCTAAGAGCGACAGATAGACGATGCCATGGGCCGCTACAAGGAAGCCCGCAGTCAAATGGGTGTAAAAAGCGAGGCCAATGAGGGCGGCGTAGAGTAACCATAATTGCCATTTGGAAGACTTCATCCCCACAACAAACACGACCGTGGATGCAACACCGTAAAACATCAGTTCCGTGTAACCGCGGGCATTCTGTGAAAACCAAATGTGATGATAGGACAAGGCAATGAGTGCGGCCGTGGAGTGAGCGACGATGGTTCCGGCGACTGATTGCGCTAGCCACCACATGGCTGCAATGCCGGCAACGCCGAACAATAATGCCGGTAGTCGAAACGACCAATTGTACTCGCCAAAAAGAAAAATCGCCGCCTTCGCTTGGATGTTGTAAAGGAGATGATTGTTAAAATCGAAATCTTCCGAGACAATTTTAAAGAATGGCGCGCGCACAAAATTCATAAGCGAATATATTTCGTCATACCAAAGCGGTTCATTCAGGCTGACGATTCTTAGCAAAGCGGCAATCAATATGATTGCGCCAAGTATCAACAGGTCACGCGACTGAAGCGGATCGAACGTGAATTCACCGGAAACTAGATCGCTTTGTTCTGCGTGCCGATCTGTTTTCTTGTTTTCTTGCACCGGCAATTCTATCAATTGGACAATGATGAAAGCGGACTTATCAAGCCATGTAATTGGAAGTCAGCTCGCCTGCTGAAATCCTTTTTCGATTACTTCTGCGTAGGTTGCCTCAAAGGTCCGATTTACATGTTCAGGTGTAAACCGGTCTTCGTAACTCAAGGCCAATGCATTTTCAGAGAGTTCGCGCCTCAGATCTTCGTCAGCGGCAAGCTCGAGAATTGCTTCAGACAAGGCTTCTACATCTTCGACTGCACACAGGCGTCCAACTGTCTCAGCAACTAGCTCGCGAACGCCTCCGCAATCGGTCGCTATTACGGGCAAACCGGCCCTGAATGCCTCCACGATAGAGATCGGCAGCGCCTCCCAACGAGACGTTAGCAAATAAATGTCTGAGGCACGCAGCAACAATGCGGAATTGTCTGTGTGACCAATAAAGCGAATGTGCTCTAAAAGTCCGGCGGTGCGCGCCCATTCCTCGACTTCTTCGGACAGTGGGCCGCCGCCTGCGACAACGAACTTGACGTCCTGCCGAGTCGAAACAACGCGGCGGACAACCTCAATCATGATATCGATGCCCTTTTGGTGGGAGAGCCTGGACAAGGAACACACCAGGATGTCGCTCTCTTCGCACCCGTTGTCGACACGAAATTTCCGAATTTCTTGGGCATCGGCCTTGGGCAAAGGTTTAATTCCAAGCCCGATAACCCGCGTGCGGTTTAAAGGTACGCCGCCGCGCTCTTGCAAGGCCAGCGTCGTAGTGTGGCTTGGAGAAATCGTAATGTCGGCGGAGTGGCGAGCGACAAATCCAACTTGCGGGACAAGCTCGGGTTCCGAGCCGTGATACGTCATGAGGACAGGGATCTTTAGTCTTAACGTTGCAATTCTAGCAACCATCGCGGACGCCGTCTCATGGGCATGAATAATCTCGATTCTCTGCTTTTTTATTGTCCCGCGCAGCTGTAAGGCGGCGCGAAAGACGTAGAATAATCGAGTAAAGAGATTGTTGTTATTTCCTGACGCATCTTCGCTGGATACTCGATCAAGACGAATAGAAAAAAATCTGGATTGATTTCTGAGTTGGCCAACGTGCCGGGCGTACCCGCCATTGATACGTGGTGGCCCCTGCCAAGCAACCAGGCACTCAAATCAGAGACATGTGTTTGAATTCCACCGCCAGCGGCAAACGAGGTCGATAGTTGCAATACTCTCATAGTCCGACATACCGAATCGAATAAACTTTAATCTTGGTGCATCTCCGCATCGCGAGCTAGCTCATTTTTTGGCAGAGGTCGACGCTGCAGAAATTGACAGAGAAACCCACTAAACCAAAGAAGTATGAATAATGATTTATTCTGTAAACACCTGCATTAAGATTAAGATGTGTTCGCCAAAATTTGATCGACTATTTTGCCCCCGCTATATCATACAATCGTCCGATGCGTCAGTTCTTATGCAAGCGTCTGAGCCAAGTCTACTCACTGTTCCAAGGCTTGACGCCGTCAACACCGGTGCAGCGCGCAATCTAAGACTTCCCAAAGGCAATGGCCATCCGCCCATCAGACGGCCGCCTTTTGAGCTCTCACCATAACCAACAACTCGAAGTTCGGGTCGCAATAGTCCAATTCATTCGGTTCTAGTTCGGACGCGGCCAACCCGTGTAGCGAACCGATGGTAGACAGGACGTTGCCGTAGGTTGATACGGTTACGCCTTCAGCGGGGAATGTTTCTTGGAACAACCGCTTCGAGGATTGAGATGTGAAGTGCCAGTACTCGCCCCAATCGTCAACGCCTTCGCGGCGAGCGACCTTTGTAATGCCGTGGGATGTTGCTAGCACGACGCCGCCAGGTTTCAAGATGCGATGGAGGTTGGTGATGGTCGCCTGGATTTCGTAAATCATCTGCAAAGTTTGGGTGATGATGATGCAGTCAAATGTATTGTCGTCGATATTCTTGGCTGTCGTTAGGTCCGCCACAATTGTCGCTTTCGGATTGCCTTCTACATAGTGCAACACATCACTTTTTGTCACGCGGTCAGCGCCGAACTTTACCGTGTAGTTGGGATCGCCCATTTCCAGAACGCGCCCTTTTATGTCTGACGCGTATTCCCTAAGAAAGCTTTCGATGTAGTGCCGCTCGATGGAAATCAAGTCACGATCGATGCCAAAGATGGGGCTAATGGGTGACAGGCGGCGTAGGTCGCCGTAATTTACGGATCCCAATGGAACGAAGTGAATGCCGAGCCGCCGCTGAATTTTTCGTATCCATTGGCGAGTATCAGCTGGCAGTAGCACTGTCGCCGTCGCTCGAATCGTATCTGAAATCTTTGCACGAAGGGGCATGTGAAGTCTGGGGACAGCCTCCTATAAGGCATGATCAGATGATAAGCTCGGTCAAGCTAATTCGGACGCTCATGAATTCCAAGGCGCAATTTGATATCTTGTGGTAAGCAGATTATTAACAAGTTAAGAACATTGTTTAGGCAATGTGGTACGTCGCATGGCTGCGTCCAAGTTTTTCACATTCGGATCTAGGGAACCGAACAGATGTGCGGCATATTCGGCATCCTGTATTCTGATGGCGAGTCCGTTCCCGATGAGGCAAAACTTCGAGCCGCCGCGCAGTCCGTAGTTCATCGGGGACCCGACGCGCAGTCCACCCACAGCGGACCCGGGATCGGACTAGCGCATACGCGGTTGTCCTTTCTCGATATTGATGCACGGAGCAATCAGCCCTTTTGGGACAGAAAGGGACGATATGCTCTTGTCTACAATGGTGAGATTTACAACTTTGCTGCACTGCGCGACGAACTCGAACAGAGCGGTATTCAGTTCAGAACGACCTCAGATACCGAAGTTTTGCTCGAGGCGCTGATCCACTATTCGCCGGAATCGATCTTGCCCAGATTGAAGGGCATGTTTGCGTTCGCGTTCTATGACAAGGAAACGAAGTCTCTCTTATTGGCACGCGATCGGTTCGGGATGAAGCCGCTCTATTATTTGCGGAACAGCGAATGCTTTATGTTTGGATCTGAGATCAAAGCGCTCCAACCCTGGACGGCGCTCTCGCTCGACCGTTTTTCGATTGCGTCTTATCTATTGAAGTTTGGCGGACCGACGAAAGGGTTCACCTTTTACAATGGATTACACTCCCTCGCACCTGGCGACATGATCCGTGTAGATCGGAGCGGCGTTGTCCAGCAATCGACATTTTATGCACTGCAGGATTTCGTGGATATTGAACAGGTTCGCGCCTTGTCGAAAATGTCGTCGACCAAAGTGGTAGACGTCATGGACGAACTGATGACCGAAAGCGTCGATCTTCATATGTTTGCGGATGTTCCGGTTGGGGCATTTTGCAGCGGCGGCGTCGATTCTTCGCTTCTCATGGCGATAGCAGCTCGCACGCACAACAACCTCGCCATTTTTCACGCCAACGTCAAAGGTCAATGGAGCGAACATGATGCTGCGGTGGCGTTATCAGAACATCTAAAACTGGATCTCAAAACTGTCGAAGTTGAAGAGCAAGATTTCGTCGACCTTTTGCCCAAAGTCATGCAGCACTACGAGCATCCCTTTACTTATCACCCGAATTGCGCGCCATTGATGATGGTCGCTCAATTGGCAAGAGACAGCGGCGTTAAGGGCCTTTTGTCCGGAGAAGGCTCCGATGAATGCTTTTTGGGTTACCCATGGCTTGGCCGGAAGAAGATTATGGACCGCTACTATTCGGCTGGTCGAAAGTTGAGGTCTTTGACCCATAAGGTTCTTGGTTTTGGACCGTTGTTATGGCCGGACGAGGGAAACAACCATCATATCGTTCGCGCGATGCTCAACCGGCGCGAAATTGAAGACGATGAGGTGCGGACGGCCCGGGTCATGGACTCGGTCACGAGTGAGGTCCCGGAAGAGACGGCCTGGACGCTGGATTATCTTCACTATCATTTGCGGACATTGCTGCATCGCAACGACACGATGGGTATGGCCGCAAGCATTGAGGCTCGTTTCCCCTTTTTGGATCATGATGTGGTCGCCATGGCCGTCAATATGCCGGCTCGACACAAATTGCGATTTTCGGCCCGCGTCTTGGAAAAGGCCCATCCCTTTGTGAGAGACAAGTGGATTGTCCGTAAGGTTGCCGATCGATATATCCCGAAGTTGCTCAGTGAACGTATAAAGATTGGCTTTTGGACGACCGTCTTTCAAAGAATGCAAGTATCGCCGCGACTCTTTGACGGATCGTTTGTCCAAAACTTATTCGAATTGACGTCGGCTCAAACCGAAGCGATATGTGGTACGGCGGATCAAGACCTGCTGATGCGGTTACTGCATCTCGATGTTTGGGGAGAGGTCTGCTTTGAAAGCACGTCGGCGGACGCGTATGTTTCGCGGTTGAGGGACCATGTGACCATACGTCCCGAGTAGTAAAACGGCGTCGCTTTACTTGATTGCGACGAAGCCTTCGAAACATACGTATTTCATCATGGTCATGACATCGACGAAACCGGCGCGCTGAAGCAAGCCGAGATTTCCTTCCGTAGAAAAGGGCTCCAGAATGCCTTTTAGGCTTCGCGTCTTTGAGAGAATTTCCTCAGCGCTAAAGCCGTTTTTGACTTTGTAATCGCTGTACAGCGATGACAAGATATCTTGAAATCTTGCGTCAGGGCCCCGCACTTTCTCAAAAATAATGAATGCGCCGCCCCAATTCAAAGACTCGTAGATCTTGGTGAACAGATCTTGGCGATATCGCGGTGGAATAAACTGCATGCAATAATATGAGATGATCAAGTCCGACTTATCCAAGTCGACCAGCCGGGCGTCTTCCTGCAATATCGAGATATTCTTGACACCCTTGCAGTGCTTCTTGGCCTTGGCGATCATTTCCTCCTCAACATCAAGGCCGACCCAATTGATATCGGGTTTGTGCGAGTTGTGGGTCGCAAGCTTGCGAAGAAGTTCGCCGGTGGAAACCCCTAGCTCGTAGCAGGTGCTGTCCCTTTTGCAGAAATAATCGCTGAGCTGGCAGATCAGGTCATGGTCTTCTTCGTAGAGGGGAACTGATTGACGAATATGCTCTACAAATGTCTCTGCCACGTCGCCGCCAAAGCTCCAATCGGCATTGGGTGCCTCAATATTGTGACCAACTTTTGTTTCCGTCATTTGCTTCGATCCTTAACCATATTCGCCCTCAAGTCATACCATACCGGACATGAATCAATAATTAGGCCAAGTCCCTTCAGCGTCGGCTCAGCACATTTTGCCATCAATTGCGGTTCTGCTGAAATCATTGTTTAGGCAGACGTTAACATATCTGGGTGTGCCTCCATTTGAGCGAAAATCGGCCAAGGCACATCGTTTCAAACAGAGTTTGTAGAAGCTGCGCCATCTCTGGCCCGCTCATGAATATTAGCAGCGGCCAGTGCTTGGATTGGGTATGATGGCCCAATTGCTGCAGTGCGCGTGCCAGAATCAGGATTTCCAATGGCACAAGAGCCCGGAAAACTCATTTTGATCAACGGTGCGTCGAGCTCGGGCAAGAAGACCTTCGCGAAAGCACTGCAAGCGAAACTCGACCAGCCGTTCTGGCATTTTTCCTTTGATCACATTCGAAACTCCGGCGTGCTTCCACTCGATCGCCTTCGTGACGATGATTTCTCCTGGCCGGAAATGCGGCCAGGCGTTTTTGACGGCTTTCATCGATGCCTACCCGTGCTTGCAGGGGCTGGTAACAACTTGATCGTCGAGCACATTATAGAGACGAAGGAGTGGATGAGTGATTTGGTTGAGCTTCTCTCGGGCGCCGATGTCTACTTTGTTGCCGTGCATTGCCCGTTGGACGAGCTAGAGCGGCGTGAACAAGCGCGCGGCGATCGCCGGGCCGAGGAAGCGCGCCGAGACTACGAGTCGATTCACGGTCACTGCCTCTACGATATGGAGATCGATGGGACGGCGCCCACCGAAAGCAGCATTCGTGCTCTTATTGCCGCATGGAATGCGCGAACTCCCCCAGGTGCATTCGAGATATTACGCAAGGATTTCCGCTAGGCATATTCACTAATGTCTTAGCTATTACTGAACCAATTCAGCCTCATCGTATTCGCCCAGGAAAAATTTGCGCTCTTGGCTCCGCGCATCCGTCAAATATTTTCTGGGAATGAGCTGTCTTGCCCGGGTGATTAACGAAACCATTGCCGCCATTTCTTGCGAACAAGCAAGTGTTGTCAAACCAAAGCTATGCTAGCCTGATTGAATAAAACGAAGACGCTATTGGTTAGTCAATATTGTTAAATGGCTTCATGCTTTATGACCAATCCATCAATTCTTTTGTATTATAATAAGTCGTATTATGCTCAGCCATCTTGGTCACCGATACCTCGTCGTTGCAAATGCGCAATTACCAATGACAAGAAGCTTCTCCTAGAAGTCAAATGTGTTGTCTTTCACATACCGAGTTTACAAGCTGCAGACGTTGCTGAGTTGTACAAACTTCATGCTCTAAAACCTCCTGATCAGATATGGCTCGCATGGAGTCAAGAGAGCGCCGCGAATTACCCCGTACTAAGCGATCCTCGGTTTATGGATCTCTTCGATTTTGAGATGACGTATCGTCAGACATCTGACATCTGGGTGCCCTATCTTAGATCCGAGTTACAGTCGGAGCTCATGTCGTCGCGCCCGAAACGCAAAACAAAACTTTGCGCTGCCTTTATATCCAGTGGATTTAACGAAAGTGGTAGACGGCAGATTTTCGATGAACTGGCGCGGTACGTGCCAATTGATTCCTACGAAAAATTTAGGAGAAATCGCCGTCTCATGTTCGATAGGGGACCGTCTACGAAGACGAAGATTCTTGCTCGCTATCGATTTACACTAGCTGTTGAGAACAGCATTAGCTCCGACTATGTGACGGAAAAGTTTTTCGAACCTCTTATCGCCGGCTCAATACCAATCTACTTGGGCGCTGCCAATGTGCAAGAGTTTGCGCCAGGCGACAATGCCTATATCGATATAAGTGACTTCGCAAACATGCAGGAATTGGCTGATTTCCTGGAAACTGTGGACGAAAGGGATTATCACGAATGGCGAGGGAAGCCCCTCCGCCCGCAGTTCATGAAAAAAATTGAAAGAACGTTCGGTGAGCCATTTGATCGTGTTTGTGATTTAGTCACGGAAGCAGCGGCAGAATTAGAGTTAGCACACTAAGGAGTTCTTGCTTGCAACCGCCGTCCTGCAGGTTCGAGAATTTTCGCCAATTTCTTCGAACAATTTTTGGGGAAACAAATTGTCTGTCGACGCACTTCGCAAGCAAGCTCAGCGATAGCCTGCAACTCTAACCCAAGTCGAATGGTCGTTTGGACCGGTCAAAGAAAGTCGAGTTGCTGCTAGCGTACCAATTCGGCCTGATCGTATTCGCCGAGGAACAGTTTGCGCTCTTGGCTGCGCGCATCAGTCAGATACTTACTGGGGATGAGTTCGCCTGCTTGCGAAATCTTGTTCCACGATAGAAAGGCGTCCGCAGCCGCGATCCGGTTGCCGGCGTTGAGCTCGCGTACGACATTGGATTGGGCGAGCGCGCCGGTGCCGATATTGTAAGCGAGTGAAACAAGCGCCCCAAATTCATTGTCGCTAACCGTGACGTCGACGATCTGGCCGAGGCGTTTCTCGATCACGCGGAGGTCTTGTTCGAACAGCTTGTCGGCCTCGGCTTCGCTTATTGACATGCCGGGCTCGACGTCAAGCGCGTGTCCGTAGCCGATGAGCATGTGGCCGCCGGGCCCACGATAAGCTTCAAGCCGCAACCCTTCGCGGCGTTTGATCATCGCTCTAGCCGGTTCGCCGGTGCGTAGTGGGTCGGCGTCCGGTTTGCCGACCGGGTTGGCCATACTTGCCATGGTCAGCGGCGCGCCGTCATTCGAAGTATTCTGAACATAGAATGACGTCAGCATGGTCATCCCGCCCAGTACATAGACAAGACAAAATGTATTGATGATAAATTGCATGGCACTCTCCACACATCCACTCCACGCCCGCGGCGAGAAGCGAACTCCCTAAGCGCGGCGCCTAAAGCCACACTGGCTCATGCCCACGCTTGCCTGCGCAAGGTTGGAATTCGATCACAGAGGGGTTAAGGGCCCATGTAAACTCTTGGTTAACCGCCTTTTCGCGCTTAAGCATGCCGCAACGGAATTCAGCGAATTCGGCAAGCAAATTCCACTTTAGAGCGAAGAAATTGGCAGAAACAATTTCACCCGGTAAAGTAAATATTCAAGCCACGGTGAAATGCAGGGGGACTCATGACACGCGGGCGTATCACAAAATCGATTGGACTCTCGGCTTTGGCAATCGTTTTGGCTGCAACATCGCCGACGCCCTCCGAGGCGCAAGTCACCACCAACGAAATCAAAGTCACGGCCCGGAAACGGGAAGAGAGCCTCCAGGATGTGCCGCTGTCGGTCACGGCGTTTGGCATTCAGGGCCTACGCGACCGTAATATCCAAAACATCTACGACGTGGCGCTCTTCACGCCCAACTTTACATTTACCCGTAATCTTGGTCGCCGTCTCGACGCCCCCAACATACGCGGCCAATTTAGCCCGCTCTTGGGTCAAGCCAATGCCTCGTTCTTTGTCGATGGTGTGTTCGTCTCTGGTGATAGCGGTGGTATGACCATCGATAATTTGGAGCGTGTAGAGATCCTTCGTGGCCCGCAAGCGGCAATTTTCGGGCGGGCGACCTTTGCTGGTGCCGTTAACTTCATTACACGCAAACCTTCAAACGAGTTTGAAGCCGAATTCAACGGCAAGGTCGCCAATCATGACGACTACAAGGCGTCATTTTGGGCGAGCGGACCGCTGATCGAAGACAAGGTCTTATTCTTTGCGTCGGCCAATTTTGAAACCTATGGTGGCGAATGGCAAAACGGCCTCTTAGAAAATGAAGTCGCCTTCATTCCGTTCGTGTGGCCCACGCCGCCTCCGACCCGTGCCGACACGACGCAGCTCGGCGGTGAAGAGACCTGGGACGTAACGGGCAAGCTCGTGCTTCGTCCATTCGAGAATCTCGAGATCAACCTCAAAGCCTCTCATTCTGAATCCGAGGATGATCATTTCCCCGCGCTTTTGGTGCCGGTGAGCGATCTCAACTGTTTTCTGCCAGGCACGCCGGGGGCAGGTACCGACACCGAAGGCTGGTTCTGCGGTGAATTGGAGGCTGAAGGCCTCGTATCCAAACTCAATCTTCCAAATATGATTGAGGGTGTGACGAACTTTATCGGCACCGCCGCGCCCGCGCCTTTTGTTGGCGCTCGCGAAGAGTCGCAGCGCTATTTGGCCGAAGGTATTTTGGATCTTGGTGAATGGGCTGTGACCGGCCGAGCTACATACAACAAACAAGAGTCGCAGTTCTTTCGCGATCTTGACCGCTCTCCGGCGCTAGGTCCCGCTTCGACAGGCCTGTTTGAGTCCGGCGAGATTTTCGAAAGAGAAGATTATTCGTTCGAGGCTCGCGTTGCATCTCCTCAAGAATACCGCATTCGCGGATTCATCGGCGGCTACTACTACAAACAAGAGGTCGTGAGTTTTCAGCGCGACTTTACCGGTTTTTCAAGGCTGGCGTTCGGTGCGCCGGTCAGCCAATCCGAACTCAAAAACTGGGCTGTGTTTGGCAGTATCGAATGGGACGTGACTGACAAGTTAACTGGAACATTCGAAGCGCGTTATGCCGAAGACACGCCAATGCAAGTTGCCGTAAACGGCGTCACCGCTACAGATACGTTCAAGAGCTTTTCGCCGCGGATCACCATCAACTATCAACCGACGGATGAGATGACCATCTATGCGTTGGCGGCCCGGGGTAACAAGCCCGGCGGATTTAATTTTGCCTTTTTTGATTCCGACGTGCCCGCGTCAGAAAGCATGGGTGCGCTTGCTGACGGGCGCGCTGTCGTTGAAGAAGAAAAATCTTGGACTTATGAAGCCGGCGCTAAAACGACCTGGCTCGACGGCCGCCTGCTGTTCAACGGTGCGTTCTTTTATGTTGACTGGACCAACCAGGCCATAAATCAGGTTCAGAATATTCTGACCTTCGCCGGACCCGAACCGAACAGCATTGTCGTCAACGCCGGCAAATCGCGGGTCTGGGGCATTGAGCTAGAAACCTCGTTCTCGCCGGTTGAAAATCTGACTTTCGACGCGACCTATGGATTGGCTTCAACGAAGCTTCAAGAGTTCAATAGCGGCGATATTGCACAACTCACCGGCTTCGACGATCCATTCTTGCTGATGGGCGGCAATGCGGTCGGCCAGGAGGCACCTCGCGTCCCGAAACATTCGGCAAATTTCGCGGCTACTTACAGTCACATACTTTGGAACGACATCGACTGGTTTGCCCGTACCGATGTCACTTACGAATCCAAAAAGTGGGCGAGCGTTGTAAATCAAGCGCATACCGGTGACATGTACATTTGGAATTTCCGGGCGGGGCTCGACGCGGAGAATTGGACGCTAACAGGTTTCGTTGACAACTTGCTCGATGACGACACCCCAACCCTAATCCAAGATTTCCCGAATTTTGATCCGGCCGCAACGCTGAGCAATGGGGCGATGCCCAGCAATTTCGTTTTAACCCCGCGGCGCGGGCGCTCGTTCGGGTTGCTACTGCAATTCCGCCTGTAGAACTCGGAAGTGGCGAAGACTGTTTCGCAGTTGGAGCGGCGGCGTTTTGAGCTTGTCTCGCGCCGCTGCTGGTTTATCGTCGTACGACCATCCAATGATCTAGAAGGTACAGACAGTCATGAAGCGATTCTTTCAGATCGTATTTGGTCTCGTTCTGATTCTGGCTGTAGCCGGCGGCGTTCTCTATGCCCAAGACCCGCTCTACTGGCAACGCACCGTGAGCCTGTTTACCACCACCGATCCGGCGGCCATGAACTTCTCGCCGACGGAAAAGATCACAGGCAATGGGGCGTATGAGCTCCCCGTCGCGGGGGAGGCCGACCGCACGATCACCGCGGACGCACTCGGCGACGCGGAAGCCTATGCTGCGGAATTTGACTCGTTTGCATTCATTGTTGTGCACAAGGGTCAAGTGCAAACCGAATGGTATGCCCAAAGCTGGAGCCGCGATCGCATCACACAATCCCAATCCATGCACAAAACTGTTGCCGCGTTAATGGTCGGTGCTGCCATTGAGGACGGTGCCATCCCTTCGGTTGACACCCCGATTAGAACTTACTTGCCGGAATGGCAGGACGATGCGCGCGGCGACATCACAATTCAAGATCTCATGTTCATGACCAGCGGACTCGAGCAATTCCCATTCACGCTCAATCCGTTTGCGGCCAAGTCGTCGTTCAAATTCCTCAACAGTAGCGACCGGCTGCCATCACTTCTAAGTGCAGTTCAGGAATGGCAACCGGGTGAGAAGTTCGACTACAACGATATCAATGCGGCCTTAATTGCCGTCATTGTCGAGCGCGCGACGGGCAAACGTTACGCCAGTTATCTAGAGGAAAAATTCTGGGGGCCCATGGGAGGGCAGACGGCAGAAATCTGGCTCGACAGTGAAGACGGTTTGGCCATGACGGCGTGCTGTTTGCTGGCGCCCGCAATGGATTGGGCGCGTCTGGGCATGATGATGAAAGATCGGGGACGTGTGAATGGCCGTCAGGTCATCTCCGCCGATTGGATCGACGATATGCTCAAACACTCACCGCAATCTAGCCGCTACGGTTACTTCACATGGCTAGGTTATTCGTGGGAGTCCAAACCGGAAGAGACAAGTATGGAAGTGGCGCTGTCCGAGCCCTATGCGTCTGATGACTTGTTCATGTTTTTGGGGCGCGGCGGCCAAAGAGTCTACGTTTCACCGCGCTATGATCTTGTGGTTGTGCGCTTGGGACCGGCAAATGGCATGCAGCCGCTGAAAGACGGCTGGGACAATGCCTATCTGATCAACACAGTGATCCGCGGCATCAAGACCGAGCAATGCTTACTCGGCTTCTGCTAAAACGAAATTTCCCAAAACTTGGACGTCGAACGAAGCCGTCCCTGCGGCTTCATTGATGCGTATGTCCTCAGCCCCGGAAACCGGATAGACCGGATCGAAGCCTCTCGTCAGGTCGTTATAGATCAGCGCCACAATTTTGCTCTGGTCCTCGACAAGTTTGGGATCATAGGGAAGGGTCACAGTTGCCGGCGCGTTGAAGAGTGTACGGTAGGGACCGACATAAACAACGGGCGATACAGCGTTATCCAGCATGGGCATCTTCCGGTTGGCCCTGACTTTCTCTTGCGTTCCGATATAGGCGGTAAAATCGTCTTTGGCGCTGTCCAGATAGTCATCGATGCTCGCGTAATCGTTGATGGCGCGAATTGCATCCGGGCCCGTATTTGGATTTTCGTCCGTTTCGGGACGATAAGCGTTTTGCCATTCGAACTCTTCTGGCGCATTCGGGCGCGGGTCCGGCCTGACCTCCAGCCGCGCCCTTGCGAGGTCGCCTTCGATGATTGCTACCGTTCCTCCGTCTAGCTTGGAGATTGGAGCCTCAGCCAAAATCGTCATATCGAGATCGGGAAAAACCCCATAGCGCTCCACGCCGCCGCGAATGCGCTGCGCATAACCGTTGCTGAAGTCGTCGGCAAATTCTTGAAATGCCTGGGTCAGTTGAATGCGTGCGTAGCCGTCCGGACATTCACCCCCGGCCGCGCGCATCTGAGAGAATTGGCCTGGCGCGCTATGATCTTCACACCAGATAATCGAGTGGACGCCGGCTTTTATTTCTTCCTTGGAGTTCAGCGGCAGTTCGTTGTTGGTGCGGGCACTCAGCGTAATGCCCGTACCGTTGTCGGCCCAGTGAGAGAGCGCAAGTATGATTTCACTTTGTCCGTCGTCGACAATGGCCTTGCTGAGATTTTCGCGGATAGTGGTGTAACGCAGAGGATCATCTGCCGATCCTATTTGACGACTAGATTGCATGGCGTAGGCGTAAAGGCTGTTCGCGCGGCTGTCGGGCTCACCACTGCCCCCACTCTTGGAGAAATTCAATTTGTACAGTCCATCGCTTCCTTCGTCAAACGCCGCCAGAGCGTAGTGCTTGAAACTTTGATAGTTCAAAAAAGCGTTCTCATGGAAGACTTCCTTGATGCGCGGGGCCGGCGCCGACATCGCGCCATTATCAGGATTGCTTCCGGGCCATGGTTGGCCATGTGTCACATAAATGATCGAAACGTTCGCGCCTTCGGGAATAATCTCAAAATGTCTCTCGAGATTATTGATAATCAAAGTGTTGTATTCGGGTGTGCGGCCGACTTGGCGCACTTGTGTTAGCGCGATGTCGTCAGTGCCATAGCCTGCTTTGCATAATGCCTTGAGCGAGGGATAGAGCTCCATAAAATTATTGGCATAAAGATTTTGGTCCGCTGTATCGCGAGCCACAACGATTTTTTCGATTCCTTCATTTGAGAGGGCAACGATGGTTTGGTCAAGCGGCTTACTTTCATCGTTCATTGCGCCGTAATATCCGAAACGAAAGTCGACCCCGTCGCCGAATAGATCGCTCATGTAGGCGGTCAGATAGTTTTCGATGTCGAGTGTCATTTGCTTCGGCCGCGCCGGTGCCTCTGGTAATTCGCCAAGCATGCTCGCGGATCGAATACTCCAAACAGCGCCAGTTTCAATGAAGTCGTGCAAGCCGTTGGCTTCATCGATGAAGTAGAGCCCGGCTAAGTGGTCGGTTCCATCTCTTGGGTCCGGGCTAAAACCTGAAGTGAGAACTGAAGATCCTTTTGCGGGCGCCAAATCCTTAAGCGGCGTGATCGTTTTGTTTTGAACATCTTCAACAGACAGCCTAATTGTTTCGTCGATCAAGGCCACATAGGTCGTCGCGTTCTCGGTCAATCGATAGATGCCGGAACTGTCCCACATCTCTTCATAGCCTTCAGTTTTGAAAGCAACACCAAACGGCAAGAGTCCTTTGTCCGATTGATATGGATAGGCGCCAATATGCCATTGAGTGCATAGCTCATCCGGCGCATTTGTTTTTTCGCCAACGACTGACTGCTGCAAGCGTTCTCCCGAGCGGCTGAGCACTGGGCTGACTGGTGCACCCCATCCCGTTACGACCACGCCGATCCGGTCCACGGTTTCATCTTCTTGCCCAAACGAGGGAAGACCAAAGGCAAGCGCCGCGCACACGGAACCGCCGAACGCTAGAGACAAAGATGATTTCATGAGTGCTACCAGACGCTTAAACAGAGGAATGACCGGAAGAGCGAAGCGTGCCGCACCGAGTCCAATGAGCATTATACGTCTGAAATGTGCCCTCCCAAGGGCATGCCGGTTCACAAGTCTGGGAGATGGACAGCGAGCTCATCACGACCGTCGGCTAGACAGTTCCTGTTTTGAGCTACGCGCCGCGAAGGTCGAGTGGTACAAGCGGTCCAAATCAACTCGTGCGTGGCCGCCCGCCGCGTTTGCTTCCTAAATTCCGCATCCAGGAGATCCGCAATGAAAGCCATGGAGCTTCCCGAATTCGATATTGACAGCTTGACATTGGTCGAGCGCGATCAGCCCGAGCCCGGTCCGAGCCAAGTGCTGGTCAAGTTTGCAGCATCATCGCTCAACTACCGGGATTTCTTGATAGCCAAGGGCTTTTACAATGCTAAAGCGCCTTTGCCGATTGTGCCCTTGTCCGATGGAGCTGGTGAGGTCGCGGCTGTTGGCGACGGCGTGACGCGGGCTGCCGTAGGCGATCTCGTGACGCCGCTATTTTTCCCCAATTGGATTTCCGGTAGTCCGAGTTTCGAAGCGCGCGCGCAATCAGGTGGCTGCGACGTGCCGGGCACGTTGCGTGAGTATGGCGTTTACGATGAGAACGCTATGGCCAAAGCAGCGTCAAATCTAAACGCTGAAGAAGCCGCCTGCTTTCCGTGCGCGGGCCTCACGGCGTGGCATTCACTCGTCACCGCGTCGGGCACCAAAGCGGGCGATACGGTTCTGGTTATCGGCACAGGCGGCGTCGCGCTTTTTGCGCTTCAGTTTGCTAAAGCAATGGGCGCAAAAGTCGTCGTGGTCTCGAGCAGCGACGACAAGATCGCGCGAGCCAAAGACCTCGGCGCCGACTACGCCATCAACTACAAAACGACGCCGGAATGGGGCAAGGCCGCATTTGAATTGACCGGCGGCTGTAACACGGTGGTCGAGATTGGCGGTGCCGGCACGTTATCGCAATCGCTCGCTGCCCTCGCGATCGGCGGGCACATTCCTATTCTTGGCCAGCTCTCCGGCATGCAAACCGAATTCAACATTCTTCCTATCCTCGGCAAGAATGCGAACATTCACGGCGTCACAGTTGGCAATCGAGACGAATACGAAGACATGATGGCTTTTGTCGGTGAGCACAATATCAAACCTGTGATCGACAAGTCGTTCGCGTTTGCCGATGCGGCTGCTGCTCTCAACGCCTTGCCGACGGGTCAGCATTTCGGAAAGATTACAATCACGATTTAGTCCGGCTAAGATGGCGTCCATGACCAGCGCCGCCGAAGAGTCGTTTCCCGATATTCGCCAGTCAGTTCGCAAGTTGTGCGAAAAATTTCCTGGTGATTACTGGCAGCGGCTCGACCGAGCGCGCGAATACCCGACTGAGTTCGTAACGACATTGACAAAGTCGGGGTTCTTGGCAGCGCTCATTCCTGAGCGCTTTGGCGGCAGTGGATTGAATCTGGCCGCTGCTGCAGCAATCTTAGAAGAGATCAACAGAAGTGGTTGCAATGGCGGCGCCTGCCACGCCCAGATGTATACGATGGGAACGATCTTGCGCCATGGATCCGACGCGCAAAAGGAAAAGTACTTGCCCGCGATCGCTTCGGGGGAGCTGCGTCTCCAGGCCTTCGGCGTCACTGAGCCCACAAGCGGTACAGATACCGGCGCGATCAGGACCTTCGCTAAGCGCAAAGGGGATCACTACATAATTAATGGACAGAAGATTTGGACGTCGCGCGCGGAGCATTCCGACCTAATGCTACTACTGGCGCGCACCGGCCCTCAGGATGAGGCGGCGCGCCGCACCGACGGCATGTCCGTCTTTCTCGTCAATCTCCGCGAGGCCGTGGGAAGCGGCGTTACAATTCGCCCCATTGAGACCATGGTCAATCACGCGACGACCGAAGTTTTCTTCGACACCGTGCGCGTGCCTGCCGAAAACCTCATCGGCGATGAGGGCAGGGGCTTTCGCTACATTCTCGACGGCATGAATGCCGAGCGCATTTTGATTGCAGCGGAATGCATAGGTGATGCGCGCTGGTTCATCAAAAAGGCGGTCGACTATGCCAACGAGCGTGTCCTGTTCGATCGGCCGATCGGTAAGAATCAAGGCGTGCAATTTCCCATAGCTCGGGCGTATGCCGCCACGCAATCCGCCGCCCTCATGGTCGAGCGCGCAGCGGCAAAGTTCGATGCCGGCGAGCCCTGCGGTGAAGAGGCCAATATGGCTAAACTGCTGGCAGCGGATGCGGCATGGTTGGCCGGTGAAATGTGCTTACAAACCCATGGCGGTTTCGGCTTTGCGACAGAGTACGATGTTGAGCGCAAATTCCGTGAAACGCGCCTTTACCAAGTCGCTCCAATTTCAACCAATATGATCTTGTCCTATTTGAGCGAACACGTTTTGGGCCTGCCGCGGTCTTATTGACTTCGCGATCGTGCGCTTTGTCAGTCCGCATCGGAACGCAACGGAGAAAACGTCTGCTATTACTAAAAGCGGACGAAATTGTAAGTGCCGGGGCGCGGCGGAATCTAGCCAACAGCGGACATGAATTGAAGCTAGTTAACAATACTCTCGATTAGATATGCTCGTATTGAAATGGTTAAAAAAGCTGCCTCGTAAGTTGCTTATGTCGTGCTGGCAATTCTGGCCTTAGGGATAATTGCGGCTAGTCTTGTCGTTTCGTACATCTATACATCGATGCCGGACTCTTTCCCGATAGTTCTTCTCTTAATTACGATTAGTTTAGTAGTGTTGCTGGTTTTAGATGGGGGCAATAAAATATTGCCGAAAAAGGCGGTCTCGATTGCTGTGGTTTTAGGCGCCGTATGTTCTGGTGGATGGTTGATGTTCGTCTTTCGGGGCCTATCATTGGGAGCACTGAGCGCACTCGACGGATCGTTCTTTCTTGTATACTTGCTCAATTTTATGTTGGCCACGCTAAGCGGCCTAATCCTTCGATTTGTTGCGAAGAGGATCACGACTCATTTTTGACAAAACTGTCATCGGAAGCTTTCTCTTCCCGCGACAGGTCCGATGACTGCAATGGGTCATGAACTGCCGTGGAAATCGGCCTCAAATGACGGCAGAAGTTAGCCGTTAGCAGACATTCGTCGTGCAAGTCCCTGGTAATCTAAATTCCCAAACCAACGAATCTGCGTTTCAACTTGATGAGGCGCGCGACAGCATCCATACGTCGCTCTTTCGTCTTCATAGTTGGATCCCAGAGGTGGCTCGGGAAATCTGCACAGTTGAGATAAGTGGAATTTTGGCCTGTAGGCGGCATGATCGCCGGCAATAGGAGATCCACTATGGCAAGACGACCACGTCGCAATCATACACCTGCGTTCAAGTCGAAGGTGGCCCTTGCGGCCGTTCGCGGTGAGCAGACATTGGGAGAACTCGCTCAGCAGTTTGATGTTCATCCTAACCAGATCAAGCAATGGAAAGATCAGCTCCTTGAGGGTGCAGCGGGTGTTTTTGGGCGGGAGGGTAAATCACCGCTGCCTGCACCCCGTGTTGATGTGAAGAGGCTCCATGCCAAGATTGGGGAGCTGACGCTTGAGAATGATTTTTTAGGCGATGCGCTCACCAAGGCGGGATTGCCGAGCGCAAGAAAATGATCGACCGCAAACATAAACTCTCGCTCAGCCGTCAGGCCAAGGCGCTCAAGATCAGCCGGGGCAGCGTCTATTATCAGCCCCGTCCCGTATCGGTCGGTGATCTGGCACTGATGCGCCGGATTGATGAATTGCATCTCGACTATCCCTTTGCAGGCAGCAGGATGCTGCAGGGACTATTGCTTGGTGAAGGATACAAGGTTGGCCGCCTGCACGTCACAACACTGATGAAGCGTATGGGGCTTGAGGCTATTTATCGCCGCCCGAACACGTCCAAGCCTGCACCGGGCCACAAAATCTATCCCTATCTGTTGCGTAAGCTGCCGGTCACCCAACCCAATCAGGTCTGGGCGATGGATATCACCTACATTCCAATGGCACGGGGCTTTGTTTATCTGGCCGCAGTGGTTGACTGGTTCAGCCGGCGTGTCCTGTCCTGGCGGCTCTCTATCACACTGGAAGCAGACTTTTGCATTGAAGCCGTTGAAGAAGCACTGGCCCGTTACGGTAAGCCGGACATCTTCAACACCGATCAGGGCTCGCAGTTTACCTCCATCGCTTTCACACAAATCCTGAAGGATGCTGAAATCGCCATCAGCATGGATGGCAAGGGAGCGTGGCGGGACAATGTCTTTGTTGAACGGCTGTGGCGCACGGTCAAATACGAGGAGGTCTATCTGCATGCCTATGGCAATGTTCCACAAGCCCGAGCCGCCCTCGGCAAATATTTGGTCTTTTATAACACCAAGAGACCGCATTCATCGCTTGACCGCCAGACACCCGATCAGGCTTACTTCAACGTGCTGCAACCAATCCCGGTCGCGGCATAACAGGGGCTGAAATCCACTTATCCGCAGTCCGAAAGTTGTTCAAACAAACCGAACCACCTCTCCCAAATGCGGCCGCAAATGAGTCTGACCGACAGGTCACTTAGAGTTCTCTGCAAATCCATTTTGTTCAGAACAAGTAAGATGCTGGGCAAGACGTGGCGCGAATGAAATTCAACTCTCTATTTTAAATTGCTTTCAGAGGGAGGCCCTCTTCTTCTCGCAATGACTTTTGCACTATTGGTAGGGCAAGTTTTGAAAACTCGTACCGCAATCCAAACTGCTGTTTGGTTCGCAGGTATTGATCGTTCAGTACGCGGTTTTTATTTGTAGTTTCCCTTTGTTGTTATTTTGATAACTAGACGTTCGACGGTCCGGTGCGTACCATTTTGCAATAGAGATTTTGACTAACATTGAAATGCAAAAAGGGAAGCAAAATGTCAAAACAGACCACCAAAACTATCATTATTGTAGCCCTATGTGCTTGGCTCGGTTCGATCAGCACAATATGGGCAGGCGGTCACGATACGCCGCCGCCTTTTGACCCATCTATATTAGATGCTGAACTGACATCCCAGATCAATGAAGTCGTGATGGGTATGGCGGAGCGTTGGAATTCACAAGATTACAAGACAGTTCTTGAAGTGTGGGATAAAGATGTGGAGGTCCCCGTTTATTTGGCCGAAGAACAATCCGGTTGGTTTGTCGGATGGGAGGCTTTGAACAATTACTTAAACCCAGCTCGTCCTAGCGACGTGATTGATGTCATGCGTTTCCAAATCTATGACGTGCGCGCCATTCGTTTGGCAGATGATCTGGCTATTGGCGTATGGGAATACCAATTCGACATGAAAATGGCCCTTGGCAAACCGTATGGCAAGCGCGTTCGCGGTTCTGGGATTTTCCGCAAGAAGCCGGAAGGTTGGCGTTTTATTTACTACGCAGAATCACCGAAGTCGCCGTTTGTCTCCATCGAAGAGGCCTTCCAAAATCAATTGAGCGATGACTGGGATGAATTTTACAAGGGAGCCAAAGAATAGATGAAGGCTCTCAACCAATTGAATGTTGACCGCTAAAGGAGATGGGATGGGCTCTTCAACATTTTCCTTAAACGCATCTACAGTCCGCTCAGCGCCGTACTGAACCCAATACCTAACATGCACATTAGGTCTGCTTTTTAGGGCTAAGCGGCCGTGATCTTGCCGAGCTGGTTACGGCTCAAAGTAGCCAGAAGCAGTCATCCACAGGCATTCAACTCGTCCAGCCTGGTAAACGCCTTCCAATGACAAGTCTGCTGCCAAACAAGCGAACTTTAGGAAGTAAAGACAATCCGAAGGCGATTGTTCTGTGTGGGGACGCAAGTGTCAGGATTCTTTACAACTCCGCATTGACACTTATTCCTTGGGATTGAGCCCTCTTACAGTTTTTTAGGGAACATTACGCATTCAACACGGTTAAAACGTGTCAGGATTCTTTACACTTCGTCACTGTGGTTAATGCCATTAATGATCTAAGTAACTGAAAAACAAACAGTTCCTAATTCGGCACATAAATTGCTTCGGTAAACAACGACCGCGCCTGTGTGCGGGGGACAAAAAGAAAAAACCCTTGGGAGGGAAAAATGAAAAAGATTTTGGCAGGTTTAGGGCTATTGGTTGCGGCCAGTTGGGCGGTCCCAGCTTCGGCTACAGTAGTAACCCACACCAATCAGGCAGCGTGGAACGCAGCCGTAGGTGGCGCAACTGTAGTGACCGACTCATTTGACAACTTCATTGCTCAGGGACAAACCATCACATTTGATTCAGGAGTTATGTCAACCAACTCGGATCCAGTGTCGTTTGACGATAACAGCGTCAATTTTGGGACTTACAACAATGCGGTGTCTTCCACTGGATCCGGCGCATCTATGTCCATCACGTGGGACTTTCCCATGCCCATCTTTGCCGTGAGTTTTAATGTGATAAGCGCCAACTCGCTCGGACTGCAAATGACGATTGATGACGGCTCAGGTCCTCAAACATTTGTTGCCAATAGCGTGATAGGCAGTTCTTTCGGCTTTTTAGGTTTTGTTGGTATGGGCAGCTTTACGCAAATCACATTCTCGGCGAATAGCGGCTTTGACCTTTTCGATCTTGATAATCTTGCGTTTGCCAAAACGCCAATGAATGCTCCGGAGCCGGGAACGCTCGCGCTGATCGGCTTTGGCCTTGCCAGCCTCGGCGTTGTACGCCGTCGGCGCAAGACCGCATAAGCATTCTTTTTAAACTTCACAGTACAAAAGGCGGCTCTTCGGAGCCGCCTTTTTTGTTTGAAAAATTGAATGATGCTGATGACGGCTTTGGGTCATGAGCCGTCGTGGCGAAGGTGCCAAAACGACGACTGCTCTTAGTCCCTGAGCAGCCGCGACCCTAAGTTTCTCAATCTCTATTTGCGACCGTGAGAAGACTTCCTCTAACCACCGAATTGATTTCGCTACAATTTCCGAAGCTAGTTTGCTTCAGCGATTGCAGCGTCACGAATTTCCTGCGTATCCCATTCCCAAGGATATTGTGGAAGCTCGGACTTATACAAAATCAAATAGGGCGATGGCGTCGCCGTCGCTGTCATGAAAGACATAAATTTTTCGGCAAAGTCCTCATCATTAATATTGATACCCGGTTCCGGTAGATCAATATAATTGTCGTCTCCTTCTTCACATTGATTCAGCGTCTTGAAAAATAAGACGCAACCCGGCTCGTTGGGCAACTTTGCCCGAAAACGAAAACCCTCAATCGTCATATCCGGAATGGGAGACTTTGGATTCTTCCAGACAATCTCATCTGCGGTCTCGGTCCGATTCGACGAGAAGCGGGCACTTGTGATGTTTTTCTTATCGACGCCGATACGCCACGCGCTTCTTAGTCTCATTTTTCGGAGTTCGGTCCACATTGGAATGCAACGATCAACAAGTCCGCTGTGCGGAACAAAGCGGACGAAATTGTCAGTGGCGTCGCACGGTTGAATCTCGCCAGGAGCAGAAGTGGACAGCAAGCTCCTGGTGATTTTCGAAATAGAGTTGTAGCCTTGTTCCAATCAAGATAGCTGGCCACTCGCATTTGGTGCGATCTGACCGTGTAGTTTTGCAGGGTGGCTACGTTTCAGTGCTTTATCGGTTATACTGCCGACTCGAGGAGGGCTTTCCGTGGCGGATATCAGGCCGGGCGCGTAAAATTGATTGTTTCACCAGCAACGGATATGGCAATTGGCGCGGCACTCGTTTCCCTGGGGGTTGTCTTTTGGCACGCACGTCGAACAAAGGAGTTGGGAGGAGCCGTCTGGGGACTCCCGATTCAAACAAGGAGAAACAGATATGGCTGATAAGGGAAAAAAAGACAAAGGCAAGAAGGAACAACAGAAAAAGGCCCAGCTCAATCTAAAGGAAAAGCGAAAAAAGAAAAAAGAAAAGAAGAAATAATTGCCCAGTAACTCTGCTCGTCTGCCATTTTTTAACTGCTCAACCTTAGCGAAGTGAGGCGCCTTTTATCCCAAGGTACTCCGTTAAACGTCGTAAACGAAGATGAGGAACTGCCACCGAACTTGGCCGCGGAAAACGGTCATGAAAGTATCGCCGGGCTTTTGATGATTTTGCCGCACCTCTACATAGGGCCGCTAGCGAGCTTCATGAGAAGCCGCATCTAAAGCGAAAAGAGTAAGGCCGCTCTTGACAGCTAAGCAGCCGCGACCAGAAGTTTTCCGATCTTGCGTTTTAGGCAGTACGGCACTGAACGTGGTCGATGAATGTCTCCGACTCAGTCACGGTTCCAAACATGCTGCCCAATTCGAGTAGCTCGATTGTACGCAGATGCGGTTCGGGCCTCATGCAAGCACAACAATCTGCTAGCACCAGGCAGTCGTAGCCGCGTTCGGCCGCCTGGCGCAACGTCGATGTTACACAGCAATCTGTTGCAACACCGGTGAATACTAAATTCTTGATAGCCCGTGTCTTTAGTTGGTCGTCCAAATCGGTTGCATAGAACGCGTCATAGCCCGACTTGTCGATAATGAGTTCTCCTGCAAGGGGTGACAGTTCCGGAATGATGTTCCAACTCGGCTCGCCGCGAATGAGATAGCGAGCCGATGGATCATCTTCAGTATTGTCCTGACCTCGACTGCCAAAGGCTTCATGGCGCGCCTGCCGCACCGCATTTAAGTCTGATAGATCGGGCACATTACCAACCCGCGTGTGAACGACGTGCATGCCAATTTGCCGGGAAAGTTCAAGTACTGTCTGAATTGGTTCGATTACGGTGCGCACATACGATAGATCAAGACCGTGTGCTGCCATCATGCCACCTTCTGCACAGAAGTCGATTTGCATATCTACGATCACCAGGGCGGTATTCTTGGGTGTGACTTCACTGATGAGCGGGAACGGAAAGGGACGAGCTGCAATTTGGTGTTTGCCGGTCATTATGAGAGCTTTCGCCTCAAAACTTGACGACTGGCGGCGTGAAGGCCAGAGACCACACTTCATATGGCGTGATACCGCTGGCGGCATAGGGGTCTGTGAACATTTGATCTTCAAACCAATTAAGCCGCATCGCGTCTTGGGTAGCAATTTCTTCATCTGTGGAGGGATCATTGGTGTGGCGCGCGAGCGTCGTCATGTAGGCACCGATAAAGCTGTCATAGGCTTCCGTCATAAAGAGAAAATTTTCTTCGGTCACGCTCATCATTTTCGGGCCAAAAAAACTTCCTCCTACACAGGCCAAGCGCCTTCGATACTTGGAGTCAACTGCCATCTCGGTGCCTTCGCAGACCCTCTTTCTATGTGGCGCCGGGTCAACGCCATGTTTGGCAAACACCGCGTCCAACGCCGCTTTGATGGTGGCGAGATCCTCTTCAGGCGCTGCGCCTGGAACAATGTTGAGCGTGCCGCCGAGCGCGCTGGTGCCGTCCGGGTAGTACTGCATGAGAAAAGCTGCATGTAAGAGACCCACTTTGGGGTTTTTGGCGTGGACGTCGATCCCGTAATAGCGGCCGAACACGGTCTCAAATTGGATCTCCGACGTGGTTTCGAAAATAATTCCCGTCATGCGGCCGATCTTTTCGACCACCGGGCCCCGTGCAACTTTGACTTCATAGCGGGCAAAGTCGTAGTCAAAGTCTTGGGACTCTTGGGTCAGATCGCCATCAATCTCGCCGGCCCGGCCAAAATATTTGGCATCCATATCCGACATGAACGTGAATAGTCTGCTGGCAAAGGCGGCTTGTTCGTCGTTAAGACCCGTCACTCCATCGTTCGGGCCCGCTTGCACCGAAACCGGGAGGCTCAATACTAGGACGAAGGCGAATAAAAGGGCGGTGATCTTAGTCGCGTTGGTCCGTTTTGCGTGAGGTGTTTCAATCATGGCCGTCTCCATCCAAAGGGCAGTGAGACTATACCATAGAAGCCGGTCTGAACGATTGTGACACGTCCTTGTCCTTCAATTCTGCAGTGCGTCTCTCATCACTTTGATATCAGCCAGTTTTTGATCGAACGCCGACCAGTCGTCGTCTTCGGCGATACGGTCCCAAATCGATTCAACTTCGTCGATGAGGAGCGTGCACGGCCTTCCGCTCTGAAAGTACTCTTGACTCAGCCGATCGGGATCGGCTGGCTCGTAAGTTCGCAGCAAAGCCAAGACCTGTTCAAAATTTGGCGCTTGATAATAGGGTGCCGCGGGGCTCTGCATTGCGCGCGTCTCACTCACGCCGCCGCCGTACCAATCAAAGTAAAACTGCTCAAAGGGCGCGTCGGTTTCCCTCATGAAATTAAGGACGCCGATGGAAATGCCACGATCCATTTCAGGTCCTTGGGAGCGAACCCCCAAGCGATGAACGAAGGGTGCCCCACCGACATAGCCGAGATAAGACGACGAGTAGTACTGTAACGCTTCTATGAGAGTTTCCTTATCGCATATGGATAGTAGCGCGCCCGCCAATTGTTGAACATTCCAAAGTCCCGTTTCGATTTGGCGCAGGAAAGAATAAAGACCCGTCTGGTCAAAATAGGCTGCGACAAAATCAGGATCGTAGTGAGGCACCATACGATAGGGGCCGTAGTCGAAGCTTTCCCCGGTGATATTCATATTGTCAGTATTCAAAACGCCATGGACGAATCCGGCGAGCATCCAGCTTCCGACTAGCTCTCCTGTCTTTTCGCACACCTTTTGTAGGAAAGCGCCAACGCGCGCGGGTCCCTCGAGGTTTTGAAGCTCGGGATAGTAGTAGTGAACACAATAATCAACGAGCGACGTTAGACGTTCCGCTTTGTCTTCAAAAGCATGACGCTGAAACGTACCAAACCGGATGTGCGAATGAGAAAGTCTGACCAAAACGCTTGAGCGCGTTGGCGAGGGCTCATCGTTGCGGTAAAGCTGCTCACCGGTTTCGATCAAACTAAAACTTTTGGACGTGTTGACGCCGAGGGCCTCGAGCAAAGCGGTAATCAGCACTTCGCGCACACCGCCTTTCAGCGTCAGGCGGCCGTCCCCGTTGCGCGAATAGGGCGTCTGTCCGCTGCCTTTTGTGCCCAAATCCAACAGCCGGTCGTCTTTGTCGCGCATCTGAGCAAACAAGAAACCGCGCCCATCGCCCAAATCTGGATTGTAGGCACGGAATTGATGGCCGTGATAGCGCATGGCCAAGGGCGGTTGCATATTCTGTGGCAACGGTTCAAAGGCGCCGAAATGGTTTTGCCATTCCTGGTCGCTCAATTGGTCAAGGCCTACGTGCCGCGCCCATCTATCGTTGCGGTACCGCAAAACAGTCTTGGGAAAGGCGGCGGCTTCGACTGGGTCATAAAAACCTTCCCCAATTTTGGGATAGACGGGGTCGGGCCGATAAGAGCTTGAGACAGGCATGAAGTTCCCTAGCTGTGGGCGCGCCTCTCTGCAAGTAAAATCAAGTTTGCCAAACGAAGAGACAACGCGCCATAGCTTTAGATGTCTTGTTTGAGCAAAAGTCCCTGCATGCTTTCAAGGAACAGCTCGCGATAGTTTTCATCATTGCCATAGACCTCTAGAATCGGAATCGCCGAACGGGCAATTAGGCGTGACGTGTACTGCGCATTCCCGCTGCGCAGGATTCCAGAGTGCTCGACGGTTGCGACCAGCCGACGGACAGTATCCATATACTGATGATGCAAATCCTCGATGAGAGGGAAGTATTTGTGCGCAAGCCGAAACGAAAGGCTTAAGGCGTGATGGTCTCGCTCCCACAAAGTCAAGTAGACGCGCGCGATCCCCAATATCAACTCGGTCGGATCCTCGGCTTTCAATTCCGAGAATTTCCGAATTCCCAGCTCAAAAACCGGACAAACGACATCTTTGAGAAGTTCTTCCTTGTTGGAGTAAAAGCTGTAAAAAGTACTGCGGGCAATCTGGGCCTGATCGATTATGTCTTCTACGCTGACATTTTCGGCGCCCTGGGTGGCGAACTTTTCGGCTCCGATAGAAACCAGGTTCGAGCACAGCCGATTGCGGCGGTCGATAATCTTTTGGCTTTGCGTTTTGACGTCCATTCGGGTATTTCCGCAGCAATTCTGGGGCTTGGCTTAGATATCATAGATTGAGCTTGGTCGGCCAATCATGTTCTATGTCCAACCTCGAGCGGCGAAAAAGGGGTAAACAGGGGGCCGGAAAATGCGTGCCGAAGGCGGCAATTTCCGGCATTCTTGAAATTGGGGGCTCCCGAGAGTAGGTCAAACCGGTGTTAGACAAGGTTCCAAATAAGGGCGAATTGGAGCAATTCGACTCCATTGTCGTCCGATTTGCTGGCGATTCCGGCGACGGTATTCAGCTGACCGGGTCTCAGTTCACCGTTTCGACGGCGCTCGCCGGAAGCGACCTCTCGACGTTTCCAGACTTTCCCGCCGAGATCCGCGCGCCTGCCGGCACGACTTTTGGGGTCTCTGCCTTCCAAATCAATTTCGGCTCCACCGAGATCAAGACCGCAGGCGATGAGCCTGACGTGCTTGTGGCTCTCAACCCAGCAGCGCTCAAAGTGAATTTGCCGCTCTTGAAAGAAGGCGGCCTTGTGGTTGTGGACACCGGTGCGTTCATCGACCGAAATTTCAAAAAAGCGGGCCTTAAAGCCAACCCTCTCGAGGACGATACGCTCGCCAAATATCAATTGCTTGAAATCGACATTCACAAGCACACGCTCGAAGCCGTCAAAGACTTTGGCCTGGGCAACAAGGACTCACTACGTTGCAAAAACATGTGGGCGCTCGGTCTCATGTTGTGGATGTTCGGCCGCAAGCGCAAGCCGATTACAGATTGGCTAGAACAAAAGTTTGCGTCCATAGAAACCGTGCGTGATGCCAACATTGCAGCGCTGAACGCTGGACATGCATTCGGCGAGACAGCTGAGCTCGGCGCGGCGCGGCGCTTCAAAGTTGACGCTGCCGACGTTGAGCCCGGTCTCTATCGCACAGTCACCGGAAGTCAGACTCTCTCGTGGGGCCTCGTCGCCGGTGCCGACCTTGCCAAGTTGCGCCTCGTCTTTTGCTCTTATCCTATCACGCCGGCCTCGCCGCTTTTGCACACCTTGGCGCAAATGAAAGAGTTTGGCGTGATTACATTCCAAGCTGAGGATGAAATCGCCGCGATCTGTTCGGCCATCGGAGCCTCGTATGCAGGTTCACTTGGCATCACTTCAAGCTCCGGTCCTGGGATCGCGTTAAAGCAAGAAGCCATGGGTCTGGCCATTTCGGCCGAGTTACCTCTCGTGATTGTCAATTCCCAGCGTGCAGGGCCGTCCACGGGTATGCCGACCAAGACAGAACAGTCCGATCTTTATCAAGCGGTGTACGGACGAAATGGCGATGCACCACTTCCAGTGCTTGCAACCCGGGCGCCCGGCGACTGCTTCGATGTCGCCATCGAGGCGGTGCGGATCGCGACCAAATATATGGTACCGGTAATTGTGCTGACCGACGGCTATATCGCCAATGCTGCCGAGCCTTGGATATTGCCGGACGTCACCAAACTGGAGGGCTTCCCGATCAGCCATGCCGCCAAGCTTGACGGCGACGAACCCTTTAATCCCTTTGATCGCGATCCGAAAACACTTGCCCGGGTCTGGGCCAAGCCCGGTACGCCGGGGCTCGAGCATCGCATTGGCGGAATTGAAAAATCAGGCGAGACCGGTCACATCTCATACGATGCGGATAACCACCAAGCGATGACGGATGTGCGCTTTGCCAAGGTTGCAGGCATCGCCAAAGACATTCCAGCACAGGATATCGACAGCGGCCAGGCCGGCGGCGCGCTTGCCGTCGTCGGATGGGGCTCCACATATGGCCCCATTGCCCAAGCGGTGCGGCGCGCCCGGCGCGACGGCGTAGACGTCAGTCACGTTCACATCCGCTATATCAATCCATTCCCGGAAAATCTGGGCGACTTGCTACAGAGCTTCGACCGCGTTCTTGTGCCCGAAATGAACATGGGTCAGCTCTCGACTCTTTTGCGTGATCGTTACCTTTTAAATGTCAAACCGCTGACCAAAGTTTCGGGCTTGCCGTTCAAGATTTCGGAAATCCTGGACGCCATCGGCGCGGAAAGCCGCCTGAAAGCGGCCGAGTAGAGAAGACGAGATATGACCGTAGCCATCGACCAAACGAAACTGACCGCGAAAGATTTCGCAACCGATCAAGAAGTGCGTTGGTGTCCCGGTTGCGGCGACTACGCAATCTTGAAATGCATGCAACGCACGCTGCCTGAATTGGACGTGCGCCCCGAGAACACGGTGTTCGTGTCCGGCATCGGCTGTTCGTCGCGCTTTCCTTATTACATGGCGACATACGGCTTTCACACCATTCACGGTCGCGCGCCGGCAGTTGCGACCGGCGTCAAGCTCGCAAATCCTGATCTTGATGTTTGGGTCATTACCGGCGATGGCGACGGCTTGTCCATCGGCGGCAATCACTTGCTGCACGCACTGCGGCGCAATGTCGATCTCAAGATCCTGTTGTTCAACAATGAGATCTACGGCCTCACCAAAGGCCAGTACTCGCCGACCTCCCATGTCGGCACGCGCTCTCCCTCGACACCGCGGGGCTCGCTGGACCGGCCCCTCAGCCCATGTCAATTTGCAATGGGCTCAGGCGCCAGTTTTGTTGCGCGCACCATCGACACTGATCAGAAACACATGCCCCACGTCTTCAAGCGGGCGCACGCTTACAAGGGCGCGGCCTTTGTTGAGATTTTCCAAAATTGCATTGTTTACAACGATGACGTGTTTGGCGAATTCACGGCGAAAAAATCAGCTGCCGATCGGCAAATCCATGCCGTCCATGGTGAGCCTTTGATTTTCGGAAAAGAAAAAAATAGGGGCCTGCGTCTAAATGCGGCCGCGCTGAAACTCGAGGTCGTATCTATCGGCGAGAACGGTGTCACCGAAGGCGACATTTTGGTTCATGATGAAACCAATTCCACGCTTGCTCATCTGCTCATCCAGCTCTCGCCCCCGGACTTCCCGATGGTTCTCGGCGTTCTCTATGCGCAAGATGCGCCGACGTTGGAGGCCGATATTCACGACCAGCTCACGGCGGCGCAAGAGAAGAAGGGTGCAGCTGACCTCAACGCCATTATGCGCCAGGGCCGCACTTGGGAAATCGAATAGGCGGGAAATCGAATAGACGGGAAATTGAACAGGCGGAAAATTGAATAGATTGATGGTCGTCCGGTTACGGACAGTCTCAAGTTTCCCGCTACATCATTGCCGTACCGATATAGGCTATGGCAATCGTCAAAATGCCCAGAACCAAACTGATCCACTTGTAAAGCATCGAGCGCGATAGAGCAGCTGCAGCTGCGCCGTCGCCCGCGGCAGCGGCCTTAAGACGCCGCTGCGGTCCAATCACGTCGATATGAAACACCACCGTCATGATGAGGGCCGTGAGGAACATGGTATCGACATGCACTGATCCGAACCCGTCGTAAAAGAAGAACATCATCCAAACGCCGGTCAACCAACTGAGGAAGATGCACAGCCATACCCAATTGGTGAACCGCCCCATCACCCGCTGCCAGAGCGGCGTTGCTGTATCGTCCGGCAATGCCGCCGCCGCACCGCGTAGCGTCAACAAAATGAAAAACAAGCCACCCACCCAAATGGCGGAAGAAATGACATGCAGCGCGTTGGCGAGTTCTTTTAGGGCCACGTCATCCATGCTGGAAGTTCTCCTTAGTCGGGCCCACCGTAGGGCTCAGGTTGCTCGATACTTGTTTTTCTTGTCGGGGTCTAGCCTTGCTCTGGGGGGAAGGTTTAAAAGTCGAACAGGATTGTATGACTTTCGGAAATGACCTATATTTTGTCAAGTTGGAGTGCTGGGCGGCAACGAAGCGATAATGCTCGTGCACGGGACGGTCGGCGTTACCGACTTCGAGATTTGAACACAAGGGAGACAGTGAATGTCCTATTTGAACGGTTCGACGATTGCGGCGGTATCAGCTATTGCGCTGATGATCACATCGCCCGCCATCGCACAAGAAGTGGATCATTCCCAGCATAATATGAACATGGATCCGGCCATGATGGACGAGCTGCGCGCCAAGGTGGCTGGCTACAAGGATGCGACGGACGAGCAGATCATGGGCCAAATGATGATGATGGGCGAGAACCGTGATTTGTACATTAGTGATCAAAGCATCAAGGGGGATGTCGGTGTCTTAGTCTTATCCCACGGTGCTCCGCGGGCTGATAGTTTCGGCGACAACATACTCGCTGCCGCCGTCGAAGCGATAGGTGAAAATAAGCCGTCAGCAATAAGCTACGGCATGGCGATGATGACATCGGCTCACATACAAGCATCCGTCGACAATCTCACTGCGGCCGGCGCCAAGAAGATTATTGCCATCCCGACGACGTCAAGCGTCTACACATCCTTGTGGCGGCAATGGGACTACATCATTGGCGACGGAGAAGAATCCGCATACGCAAGCGTTCCTAAAATCGTGTCGGACGCTGAAATCGTGTTGGCTGCGCCGCCGAGCGACCATCCCGTTATCTCTGGGATCGTGCTCGAGCACGCCAATGAGATCAGCGAAAGCCCGAAAGACGAAGTCGTTATCATCGTGGGTCACGGACCTGAAGAAACCGCTGAGAACGAATTCTCCATGATGACTTTGAATACGCACGCCCAGTATTTGCGGGACAATGCGACGTTCCACAATGTCCTGGCGATTAACCTGCAAGACGATGCCATCGATCCAATTAGGACAACAAATGTCGCGATCTTGAGATCTTGGGTGCGCTCGGCTGTAGCGGAGGAGAAGAAAGTATTGGTCGTGGGTTTCCTGATGACGTCACGGGGCATCCAAGCGAAACTGCAGGCCGATCTAGACGGCCTTGACTACACGCTCAACGAAAAGGGCCTGTCGCAAAATCCCGGTTATGCAGATTGGTTGGCGGCCGTTGTTGAAGAGAATTCAGGCGAAAGTTAAGCTGAAGCCTAACTCTAATCCGTAGGACAATTCGCCGCCGTTCTTAACCGGAGCGGCGGCGATATTTTTTTGGTACACTGGAACGACGCAAGGAGTTCCGTCCGCAATGGTTCCACATAGTAGCCGCTCAATTGAAGTCTCTGAAACCACGGGCGACGCCCGGGTAGTGGCCCGGCTATTGCCGTATCTGTGGCCCAAGGACGAGCCGGCCTTGCGCAGGATGGTGGTGTTGGCCGTTGGCTTTGTCATCTGCGCCAAAATAGCGACCGTCTCGGTTCCTTATTTCTTTCGCGGTGCGATCAACCAGCTGACGGATCCAATTGGTCCGGAAATTCTGGTGCCGATCGCGCTCATCGTCGGCTTTGGCCTTGTTACTATTCTGCAAGTTGCCTTTACTCAATTTCAGGATGCCGCCATTGCGCGCCCGGTAGAGCGGGCCGTTCGCAAGCTTCAGCTGAAGATCGTCGATCATTTGCAGGCGCAATCCTTGCGCTTTCATTTGGACCGCCAAACAGGCGCACTCAGCCGAACAATTGAGCGTGGCGCCCGTGCCATCGACATGTTGCTCACAATGGTGGCACTACGCACCATCCCCGCGATGCTTCAATTTGTCTTTGTCTGCGGCATCCTTTGGTATTTGTATGGCTGGACCTACGCCTTTGTGACCTTCTTGAGTACGTTTTCCTATATCTATTACACGTTCACGGTGACCGATTGGCGCGTCAAATTTCGCCGTGAAATGAATGCGTCTGATGGTGCGGCTCATACCAAGCTGGTCGACGCGCTCATCAATTACGAGACGGTCAAATATTTCGGCAATGAGGCGAATGAATATAAACGCCTCGACCAGTCGTGGGGCGAGTATGAGAATGCAGCGGTTCGATCCAAGTCGTCGCTGGCGCTTCTAAATACCGGTCAAGGAGCGATCATCGCTGTTGGCGCATCTGTTGTTCTTCTCATGGCAGCATATGACGTCCGGTCGGGCGCCATGACGATTGGTGACTTGGTTGCGGTCAACATGTGGCTGACTCAGCTTTTCATACCGCTCAATTTCCTCGGCATGCTTTATCGCGAAGTCAAGCAGGCGATTGTCGATCTTGAGCTTGTGTTTGCGCTGATTGATCAGGAACCCGAAATTGTTGATAACGCGGGCGCCAAAAATTTGGAAAAAGTCAACGGCAGAATCACATTCGACAATGTCAAGTTTGCCTACAAAAGCGACCGGCCGATCCTCAACGGTTTGACGTTTACGGCCGAGCCTGGAGAGCGGGTGGCGATCGTCGGGCCGACGGGCGCCGGCAAGTCGACCATCGTGCGTTTGCTGTTCCGGTTTTTCGACGTCACCGGTGGCGCGGTCAAAATCGATGGACAAGATATTCGCGACTTACGGCAATCTTCATTGCGTCATTCTGTCGGTATTGTGCCTCAAGACACCGTGCTCTTTAACGACGATATTCGCTACAATATCGCTTACGGGCGGCTTGATGCCTCAGACGCGGACCTGCAGCAATCAATCGAGAAGGCGCAACTGTCATCGTTTATCAAAAAGCTGCCCAACGGTCTGAAGACGTCGGTCGGCGAACGCGGGCTCAAACTGTCCGGTGGCGAAAAACAGCGCGTGAGTATAGCGCGCGCAATCCTCAAGCAGCCTAAGATCCTCGTCTTTGATGAAGCCACGAGTTCCCTCGACATGGTGACCGAAAAAGAAATCTTGTCGGCCATGCGTGAAGCATCCCAAGGCCGCACCACCATCATCATCGCCCATCGTCTATCGACGATCACTGACTCGGATAACATTTTGGTCCTTGATGAAGGCAGAGTGGTTGAAAGCGGTACGCACCATGAGCTGCTGTCCCGCAATGGGCTCTATGCCGAGTTGTGGGAAGCGCAAAAACGCGAGCTCGACGAGCAGTCGACAAGACGTGCGCAGATGCCGGAAGCCGTTCCCGCTGAGTAGGGCGATCCTGCTAGAGTGATACTCTCAATGAGAGCCCGCCGCCGCCGTTGGGACTGCCGTCGGAGGTGCCGATGATGCCGTAGGCATTGATGGACACATCGTCTGTCGGCCGCCACGTCACGTTCGGCACAAGTTCCTGCGCGCTGCTGGTCACGACCGTTGCGGCTTCGCGATAGTCGAAGATCAGCCCCGCTGTAATCGCCGCGCGTACGGAATAATCAATACCGGCGGTGACGATCACGCCGTTATTGAGCACAAGACCGGTCGGATCGCCGCGAAACCGGTAGCCGACCGTGACGAAGGGCGTGAACCTCCCCAGCGACTGAAATATGTCGGCCTGGATGGTGTAATCGAATTTGCCTGTGCCCAGCCCCTTGGTGTCGCTGGCTGTGGGGAACTTGACTTTGCCCGTCAATTCGACGATGGGCCATAACCCGCCGGCCGGCGGCAATCCATACGAGATGCTGGCAACGACATCGCCTATGCCTGACTGAGTCGTCACCGGACCTATGGCCGGTCCGATAGCAATCCGTCCATCGGTGCCGCCGACGACGGCGCCCGGTCCCTCGATGCGAATCCACGGCACCGACACTCGAACGCGCAGGGAGTCCAATTGAACTTGACCGATGAAGGGAACGGATAGAATTGACGTATTCGCCGCCGCGCCATAGTCGCCGCTGGTATATTCGGCGCCAGTGCGAAAGCTCACGTTGGACCAAAAGTCGCTTTGCGCTTGAGCAGATCCGATGGGCGAAATTACGCTCCAAACAAACACGCTAAGCCCGGCGAAGCTGATATTGGCCCGCAATCGAATGCGATGGATGGTACCCCGTGCAACCATAGTGCCCCCGTGGTTGTTGTTTTTGCTCTTCTCTATGGTTAGCAGAAATTTAAAGACGACACGAGCCCTTAGCTGGATCGCGTAGAACTCACCCAGAATAAGAGCGCGATCAGAGGTGGTTGGTGCGGAAAACAGGAAAACGCCGACGGCTTGGGTCCGTGGCAGAAATTGAAATAGAGAGCACGGTGTGCGGGCGTTAAGAAGACCCGGGCGGCCGTATCAGTTCTTGAAAAGTCAGTTTCGGCTTTTTGCAGCTAGCCAAATATGACGTTAATGGTGCCCCCCAGAAAGAGCGCGCAAAAACCAGCCAATGCAAATACTTTTAATTCAAGTGTCATCATGGAGTCCATTTAATCTCAGTGTCGTTCCCACCAAGCGTCACCGCGATTGCGACGAGCGGGCACAAGATAACGTGAGGAGTTTGTAAATTCTGTGAAATCAAACCATAGACTTTTAGTTAGATTTCAAATTAAGCGGATTCAAATATCCCGGTCTTTGTATAGCGCTTGATAACCCCTATTGTTTGCTCGATGCCCTCGCGCGCCAGCTGCATGGGTGTCTCGAGCCACACATCTTCTGGAAAGCCCGAATGAGAGGCGTAAGCCTCGCCGTAAACACTTGGCTCGTCCCAGAGTTCGAGACTGATCAGCGGATTGGCCCGTGCGGCACGCAGGGCCCCAAGATCAATGCGCGAGACCAAGGGTGCTTCGCCGGGCCCATCGACAATGGCATCGATCGTTCCGTCAAATTTGATGATCTTGGAATAGCCGCGGTGGAAGAATTCAGCCTTGATGTCATTGTGGTGGCGATACTCACCGCCGATGGCGGCCGAAATGATATAGGCCGTATTTTCGAAGGCGCGCGCCCGCCGCGCCTTGTCCCAGCCATGGCGGCGCGTGTTGTGGGGTTCAGCCGTGGGATGAATGATCACTTCCGCGCCGCGCCTGACCATGGCGCGCGTCGTTTCGGGGAAGTTCATGTCGAAGCAAATAATCGTGGCAAGTTTGCCAATCGGTGTGTCTGCGACCGGGAATAGATAGTCGTAACCATATTTGTCGAGATAGGCGCTCAAAAAATTACCGGGCGTCGAATTATTCATAAGCCCGCTGGTATCGCCGCATTGAATTTTTCGGTAGCGATGAATGAGATCGCCTGAGTCATTGATAATGAACGCCGTATTGAACCAGCGATCTGGCCAATCCGGATCGAACTCGAATGCACCCCCGGCCACATAGCAATTATGAGATTGGGCGAATTCGCTCAGCTGATCGATTTCGCGGCCTGGCATGGTAATGGCAACTTTGGTCCAGTCTTCGAGCGAACGTTCGAAGTGTACGCCCTGCATCCAAAATTCGGGAAAGACCGTCAGTTTCACATTGGACCTGCTTGCCCACTTGTCTGCAATGGCCAATGAGTCCGCCAAGTTCGCTTGAATAACTTCATCCTTGTGTGCAACATCCGGAACGTTGCGCAAAAAAGATTGAATGGCCACGACATCGTAATTCGGCGCGTTAGTCTGAGGTGCGGCTTCCGCTTCGACGCGGCGTTCGCCTTCCGCTTGCCAGGTGGCGCGCGTAGATGGCGCTGGCGCGTTGACGGGTTTGTCGCGCTTGTAATCTCTCGCGTAGAGACTTGAGCGATGAACGGCGAGAAAATTGGCAAAGGGTTCTTGGCGCCGTCGTCTCAATTCCTTGAGATCGAAATCGGCGTAAAACGCGGCAGCCCCGCCTGCGTTCAAAAACTCTTTGCCGTTGTAATCGAACAGGCCGGTTGTGTCGGCAAGCGGCGCGACCTTTCCATTCGCGGACGTCGCGGAGGTCGACGCGACATACATGATGTTCTCGTAGGCTCGCGCGGCGCGCGCCGTTCGTTTGATCTCTACATAAGAGTCGGAGCGCTCCCGGGTCGGATTGAGAATGATTTCAGCGCCATTAATGGCACACGCCCGCGCCAAGTGAGGGGACAAAATATCTTCGCCAAGGAGCATTGCGACTTTGCCGAGCGGTGTCGTTCCGACTTCGAAGGTGCGAGATTCGGTTAGTCGCGTGGCTTCGTCGGAAAATCCCGTACCGAGATCAGGAAGGGTTTTTTCGCACAGAACAAGCCGTTCGCCATCGGGAGCGATCACGACACCCATTTGACGTGCAACGCCGTCCTGCTCGACGCCAAGCGCAGCTGCCAAATAAATGTTCAGTTCATTTGCGACGGCGCGCAATTTCGTTTTGATGTCTTCCACATTGTCGGGCGTGGCGACACCGTCAGCCGGCGCCAGCAATATCAGCGACGGCGCCGCGAGATCGGCATTCGCCAAGATCGCGCGAAGGGGTGAGGTGAGCTCGGATTCATCGCCGTCGACGGTCCAAGGCAGTCGTGAAAGTATCAGCATGATGTCTGGTTCCAAGCAGTGAAAGAGGAGGCATTTCTTTGAGGAGATCGTAGTCGAAGCCAGGACTGACTGCGAGACGTTGATCATGGCTTATCCATAATAGCCCGCCTGGCCGCAGCTGCGCGGACTCTATAATGTCGGGCGGCAGAGAAGGGAGAGGCGATGGATTTCAGACTTGCCGGAAAGCGGGCCCTCATCACGGGCGCAAGCCGTGGCTTGGGTGCGGCGACGGCTCATGTGCTTGCTGAAGAAGGAGCATCGCTCTTATTGGCGGCCCGTGACGAGGAGCGCCTGTCGCGTCTCGCGCACACGCTGACCGATAAGCACGGGATAGCGGCACACATCTATATGACTGATCTGACATCGCCAGGTGCTGGGGATTTGCTTGTGGCGCATGCAAATGAAAAGCTCGGCCGCATCGACATTGTGGTGAATGCTGCCGGTGCGTCACAAGGCGGCATCTTTTGGGAAATTGAAGATCAAGTTTGGGAGGAGAGTTTCGCCCTTAAAGTGATGGGGACCATCCGCGTCTTGCGTGCTGCCGCACCTGTCATGATTGAGCAAAGCTATGGCCGCATTGTGTCCATCGTCGGCAATACGGGATTGCAGCCCAATCCTCGCATGTTGCCCGGCGCTGCGGCTAATGCCGCGCTACTTGCGGTGACGCGCGGGCTTGCCCCGGAACTGGCGCCCTATGACGTGGTCATCAACGCTGTCAATCCAGGCCCGACGCGCACCAAGCGCTGGACCGGCCTGATGGACGCGGCGGCAAAGCGCTCCGGTCGAACAGTAGCGCAAGAAGAAGCCGATTATTTGAAAGATATTCCACTCGGCCGGATCAATGAACCGCACGAAGTTGCGCGCCTTGTGGCCTTTCTCGCCTCTGATGCGGCGGCGCCCATCACCGGCACGTCGATTACCGCCGACGGCGGCTGGACCAAAGGCATCGGTTGACGCAGACATTCAATTGGCCAGACTGGTTGGCCGTCAGCTTTGCCATGCAAGGAATCAACGAGTCATGGATCAAGACCAAAGAAGGGCCGCCATTGTCGGCAAATTTGAATCACATTTGTCGATGCAGCCCATTAAGCTCGATCAAGAACTCTCTCGATTTGAAGCAGACGGATTCAATTTACGCGCCTCGACCTGGCATGCGGATCATTGCCGAAAAGTATGGTGCGCACGCCACGGCATTCCTGAATCGGGTGTCGATGCACTCAATGCCTTTGTTTATCCGTCAACGGAATTTGATGCGCCGATCTTCCTCATCTTGTTTGTGGTTACAAAACGCAAAGTCATGTGCCATTTCAATGTCAATGCGCCTCTCGATGGAGACGGATACAAGGTCAAATGGGTTGAACCATTGACCGATATTATGAATGGCTATCCAAACTTTGAAGCCAAAGGTCAATATCCGGAATGGCTTCTCCCTTATCGGCAGTCCTGTTCGGTGCGCGGCATGCACGAACTCGACCAGCTTGATGATTTGACAAACTGCATGCTTGATTACTTGGATGTCTATCTGCCCTTGCTGACCGCGTCGGAACCGGTTCGCGATCCGAAAACCCTCGCGCGCATTGAGAATTTTCACGAACAGTTCTGCGACGACATCCGTACCAAGGATCCTGGTCTTCAAATCATGGCAAACTTCATGAGCAAGGACTTGCTTGATCGTTTTTTCTTTGAAGTCTTCACCTGACGCGACAATCGCTTGGAACAAAGAGGTCGGGTGCTTTTGACGAGAACGACCAATTCGAAGTCACTTAATCGACCAGTCGATAACGGCCAGATCACTCTTCTACGAAGTCGTCTTCTGCTTCGGCAGGTGACGGTGCCGTCAGCAGTTCTTCGATCCCATAATAGCGGCCGTTCTTCACAACGCCCTGCACATTATATAGGGCGCTGATGTCGCGCAGCGGGTCGCCGTCGACAATGACAAGATCGGCGATCTTGCCGGCTTCAATGCGACCCAAGTGATCGCCGACGCCGGTGGCGTCTGCTGCCCACGACGTCGCCGACATGAGCGCTTCGTGAGGGCTGAGGCCCGCTTCGACGTAGAGTTGCAATTCAACCAATAACGCTAAGCCATAGGGCAGGATCGGGGAGTCGGTTCCGGCAGTGATGCGGCCGCCTTCTTCTACAATATTTTTTACGGTTTGCTGCATGGCTTCAAGAACGTCATCACCTGTCACAAGCGCGCCGCTGGTGGCGCGGATAAAGGCTTGGGTGCCCGCGCGCACCCGCTGGGAGTAGAGCGTCGTATATTGACGATTTAGCAAGATACGGGAATCCTTAGAAGATAGGCTCGCAAAGCCGCGTGTGACAATGGTCGGCGTAAGCGCCATGCCCGACTTGGCGATGAGGTCGACAAAATCGTCATAGCTTGCACCTGTATCGCTTTGCTTGGGCGAAAAACCGCGCCGGCTGTTCCCTCTCAAATGCTCGACAGCATCGGTGCCGAACGCAACCGCGGGATAGATTTCGTGAGACGACACGGGAATTCCTATCTCATGCGCCCGTTCTACGACGCGTTTCTGAAGGTGATCGGGCAGGCGGATATAAGTCTTGATCAAGTCGTAGCCGAGGACTTCCGCGCGATCCAATTCCATCTCAAGCTGGTGGTCATTCACGATGGCGTTGGCAAAAGAAAAATAGGTGCGCGTGCCATCCATTTGACCGCCGGTAAAGAATTGGCGCGGACCAATGCGCCGGCCGCTTGCCCACGCTTCCTTGCGTTCGAGGGCATCATAGGGGTCGGCCCCCGGCTCGCGCACACTGGTCACGCCGAAGGCCAGCCAAATGCGCCCGAGCGTTTCCCCGAGAGAGGCGCGCTGATGCACATGCCGGTCAAATAGGCCGGGGATGACGGTATGCGCAGACGCATCGATTACCGTTTGCTCGTCCGGCCATGATTTATGGCGGGAGATATCGGTAATGACATTGTCGTCGATGATGATATCGACATTGGAGCGGGCGCGACGGCTTTCCCCATCAAAAAGTTTTCCGGCATGGACTACCAGTCGACCGCGCGGCACATCCCGCCGCCACTTTAGTGACAGTGGAATCTCGACGCTTCTTCCGCTCTCTACGTCAACACGTTTGAGGCGATCGTTGGAGACATAGGCGAGGCTCCTCGAATCTCCCGACCAACTGAGTTGCTCGGCCAATTCATCCGTGAGCTGACGAGCACGGCCCATGGGATAGCCCCGTGCATTTACATCGGTTATCCACAAGACACCGGCTTGTTGATACGCAATCATGCGCCCATCCGGCGACCAGACAGGTCCGTTGCGACCCCGTTGCCCGAGCGAGTCATTTGGAAATATTGAGACCCAGCGTTCCTGTTGACCGCTAAGGGAAATCATGAGGATACGAGACGTGCCTGCGCGAAATCGCGATGAGGCTGGCGCGATGGCCGAGACGGCGAGTGTGCGCCCATCGGGAGACCAGCTCGGGCGGCTTGGTCCCCACAAGGGGCGATGAACGGCGCGGACGTTTCCGCTCGCGAGATCGAGAACACTGACGATTGTGGGTCCAAGACCGTTGCCACCCAGGGACTGATGAAATGCCATTTGTTTGCCGTCCGGGGACCAGGACGGCAAATTCGCTTCCGCAGGTAATTCGGCCGCTCTTTCGAACGAACCATCATCCAGCTTGTGAATCCAGATCTCCATCTTGCCGCCTCGGTCCGAAACGAAAGCGAGCTTCGTTCCGTCCGGCGACCACACAGGATCGAGATCCATAAACGCGTCATTCGTGAGTTGAAGCGTACCGCCGGCGCGCTGCCACAGCCACAAATCGCCTAGGGCCGTGAACGCGATGGTCGCGCCATCGGGCGACAGGGCGGGCCCTAATATGCCTAGAACGTTTTCTTGATCCGCGGACTGAAAATCATAGACTTTGCGTTCGTACTCAGGCCGCTCAAGTTCGACTTCGGCGCGAAATTTAACGACCTTCAATCTTGTGTCTTCGAGTTCACGTCGCCGGATTTGGCCATCAGCGCTGTATAAATATGTGCGTTCGTCAAGCCAGGTGGCCTGAAAGGGAAACACGTCTTCGGCAAGTCCGCTGAGGCTTGCCACTTCGCCGCTCGACATATAAAGGCGCTTCAACTCGTTCCGCCCATTGATTGTTTGTACATATGTAATGTCGTTGCCGTCTTTGCTCCAGCTTGGGGCGGCGAATTCACCGAATAGGCCGAGGGACACCGCCTCTTTGACTTCAACATTGAACTGGTGGAGACCGGTGCCCTTACCGCGATCTGATACAAAGACGAGTTCCGATCCATTAGGAGACCAAGCCGGAAAATAGTCGTTGGCGGGATCTTCCGTTAGGCGAATGAGTTTGCGATCGAAGACCTTGACTTCCCAGAGATCGAAGTTGCCAGCACGATCAGAGGAAAAGACAATGCGCGTGCCGTCAGGATGCCAACGCGGCTCGCGATCGTCGAATTTTCCGAAAGTCAATTGTTTTAGCTTTTTGCCGTTTCTATTGGCCATCCAAATGTGCCAATGGCCGTCTTTGAATGATTCGAAAACGATTTGTTTGCCGTTAGGCGACCAGTGGGGCCGCCGTGAGTCGGCAAGCGGATCTGTGATGGCTTTGGCTTTGCCGCCGTCAATGTCGAGGGTCCAGAGGGTCCCTTGTAGATCGATGACCAACGTCTCCCCATCGGGCGACGCGGCGACTGCCATATTGGTGCCGCGCGTGAATGTTAATTTGACTTCGTCTTTGGCGCGCACGCTATTGTGAAGACCAAGCGTTACGGATATGCAGATGAAACTTGCAATAAAACGCAAGCCGAAACTCGATAAGGGAGTTTTCCGCATCGTTTTCTAACTTAGCCCCCAGCCGTCTCGCGGCCGATCCCGATCCTTCATATTCACGGGACGCCTGTTGAATGTTACATGGCAGCAATAAAGTATCGTAGGATGGCGGCTCAGTTACAAGAGGACCGCCGCTTGCCGAATTGCCAGGAGTAGTCTTATGACGGCAAAAAATATTGATGAGCTTCGGGAGGCGTTTCAGGCCTTTGTCGAAGCGCGAGCGCGGCTTCTGGATGCGGGCTGTACGGCCTGCGAACAGCGCGCGGTTTATCCGAATATGCGCAATATTTGGCAAGAGATTTTGGTCGAACTATTCGGCATGCAGTCCAGCGAAAAGGCCATGGACCTGGCGGCAGGCTTGATGCAAATCGCACAAGAACATATGGACAGCGGAAACGTCGGTATCGGATTTGGCGACTAGACCGGCACACGCAGCGTTGTTAGGGCGAGGATTACATGGACTATCGAAATCTTGGGCGATCTGGATTGAAAGTTTCCGTCGTTGGTCTCGGTTGCAACAATTTCGGTATGAAATTGGACCAGGCGGGAACCGACGCTGTCGTTCACAAGGCGTTGGACGCCGGCATTACGCTTTTTGATACCGCCGACGTCTATGGCGGCGATAAAGGAAAATCAGAAGAGCTTCTCGGCAAGGCGCTGGACGCGCGCCGGAACGACATAGTCCTCGCAACAAAGTTCGGCGGTGCTATGAGAGAGGCGCCACCTGGCGTGGGAGGATCACGCGCCTACGTGATGAAAGCTATTGAAGCGAGTCTTACCCGTCTTGGTACGGACTATATTGATCTTTACCAGATTCACTGCCCGGACCCGGCGACGCCGATCGAAGAAACACTGCGCGCGCTCGATGATCTCGTCCATCAGGGCAAGGTGCGCTACATTGGCCATTCGAATTATGCAGGCTGGCAGACGGCGGAAGCGGCATGGCTGTCAAGCGAGCACAAGCTCGCGCCCTATGTCTCGGCGCAAAACCGCTACAGCCTTCTCAACCGACAAATCGAATTGGATTTGGTCCCGGCGGCCGATCAATTTGGTCTTGGCATCTTGCCGTTCTTTCCTTTGGAGAGCGGATTGCTCACGGGAAAATACAAAAGAGGAGTCGACGCGCCGGAGGGCTCACGTTTTGCGCTTTGGGGCAATATGTCGGGTGGTTTTCTAAACGATCCTAATTTCGATCGCGTCGAAGAACTCTCCAAACTGTGTGATCAGCATGATCATTCGATGTTGGAACTGGCGATTGGCTGGCTGGTGGCTAAACCCTATGTGCCTAGTGTCATTGCTGGTGCAACTACACCGGAACAAGTCGAGCTTAATGTCGCGGCGGGCGGTTTCCGGCCATCCGACGAGGAAAGTGCAGCGGTCGACGAGATTTCACCGCCACCGGGCGGCGGCCGTCTTCCCGGCAGACCCTAAGAACTGCAAAGAGAGAGCGATATGGAATATCGAAACCTTGGACGATCCGGCCTCAAGGTACCCATTGTCGGCGTCGGGTGTATCAACTTCGGTGGTAAGAGCGATCAAGCCGAATCCCAAGCAGTAGTGAACAAGGCGCTTGATTTGGGCGTCACGTTTTTTGATACGGCAAACGTCTATGGCAGTCAGGGCATGTCCGAAGAATATTTGGGCAAAGCGTTAGGGAGCCAGCGCAAAGACGTCATGATTGCGACCAAGTTCAGCGGTCCAATGAGTGACAATCCATATGACCGCGGCGGTTCGCGCCATAATATCATGCGTGCGGTTGAGGCCAGCCTTAAACGTTTGAACACAGACTATATCGACCTTTATCAAATGCACGGGCCCGATCAGGCGACGCCTATCGACGAAACTTTGCGTGCCCTTGACGACCTCGTGCGTCAGGGCAAAGTCCGCTACATCGGCTCCTCCAATTATGCCGGCTGGCTATTGGTCAACGCCCAATGGACGGCACATACCAACAACCTCACGCCGTTCGCCTCGGCCCAAAACCGTTACAGCGTCCTCAATCGCACTTTGGAGAAAGAACTCGTGCCCGCAGCCGAGCAGCACGGCGTTGGCATTCTTCCGTTTTTTCCGTTGGAGAGCGGCATGCTGACTGGAAAATACGAGCGCGGCCAGACGCCACCTACGGGCTCGCGCATGGCCTTTGGCATTTGGGAAACGCGCGCGTCGGCCTTCCTCAATGACCGGCACTTTGACATGGTTGATCAGCTGACGCCGCTTTGCGAGAAACACGGCCATAGTCTCTTGGACCTGGCGATGGGCTGGCTGGCGGCCAAGCCCTATATATCGTGCATTATTGCAGGTGTGACCACGCCGGAGCAGTTGGAGCAAAATGTCGCCGCTGCGGCGTGGCGGCCAAGCCCAGAAGAAGCCGAGGCCATCGACGAGATTACGAAACCCGAATAATTTGAGTGACCAGAGACTGCACTTCAAAAACTCAATTTCTAACTTCTGTCAACAAAGGCAATTATGAGCCATGAGTAACATTGCAAGAAACATTGCTACGATCGGTTTCAGTGTGGCGTTCTTGACACCGCTTGCTTGGGCGGGACCTGAAGAGCGGCCAGGCGATCAATTCGAGTTCAAAGTGGAGGATTTGGCGGAGCCAAGTAAGGGCGTGGCCAATCCCGGTGAGGTGATTGAGCGCGGCGACTTGTTGCCGACCGTCCCTGAGGGATTTGAAATAAGCGTTTTTGCCGAAGGGCTTGATCAGCCGCGCCTTATGGCTTTTGCGCCGAACGGCGATCTCTTCGTCACTGAGCCGGACAGCCGGTTTCGTCCCGTCGAGAATCCCAACAAAGTTCGGATTTTGCGCGACACCGACGCTGATGGCGAGGCGGATATGGTTGCCGTTTTTGCAGAAGACTTTGATAGACCTATGGGCCTCGTATTTGTTGACGGCGCCTTACTCGTGGCCGACGTGAAAGGAGTATGGCGGCTGCCCTATTCCGATGGCGCGATCATTGCTGAATCACGCGAGCGGATAACTGAAGAAAATGCACTCGGCAAAGAAGTCGGGAGTCATTATCAGCGGGTGATTGCCCTCGATCCTGATGGCGAGCATATGTACGTGACCGTGGGCAGTACAGCTAACGTCAAAGACGATCCTAAACCCCATGCCAGCGTGCAGCGCTTCAAGCTCGACGGCAGCGAACAAATGACTTTTGCCTCTGGCATTCGCGTACCCATTAGCATGGCCTTTTATCCGGGAACTGATGATCTATATGTTGTCGCCAATGAACGCGACATGTTAGGCGACGATCTCGTACCTGATTATTTTACGCGTATTCAAGAAGGCGATTTTTTCGGTTGGCCCTGGGCCTACATGGGCGGCACGCTCGATACCCGCATTGAAGGGGGTGATCCCGATCTCATTGCGCGCACCAAAACACCGGATGTGCTGTTCGACTCCCACTCGGCGCCTGTTGGTCTGGTAATATATGATTCCGAACAGTTTCCCGAGGAGTATCGCGGTGACGCTTTTGTGACGCTTCACGGCTCATGGAACAAAGGCAACGCCACCGGCTACAAGGTCGTCCGCGTGCCCTTTGAAGACGGGCGCCCCGTTGGCGGTTATGAAAACTTTGTCACCGGCATTTGGATCCGCGATACGGAGCGACCCAAAATCATTGCCCGGCCCGCTGGTTTGATCGTCGCGCCTGACGGCAGCCTATTTTTATCTGATGACGGCAATGACTTGATCTACCGCATTCGCTATCTCGGCAACTAGGAAAAGGATCGCAAAGTAATGGGTGAACAGTTCGGCGATCGCCTCATGCTGATCGACGGGGAATTAGTCGCCAGCATTGGTGGCGAATGGATCGACTCAGTTAATCCGTCGAATGAAGAAGTGATTGGCCGCGCGCCCAAGGGAACAGCTGAAGACGTCGACCGCGCCGTCGATGCCGCTGCCAAAGCGCAGCCCGGTTGGGCGGCCCGCTCCATCTTCGAGCGCGGCGCGCTTTTGCGCCAAGTGGCTGCCGGGTTTTGTGCCCGCGCCGAGGAAATTCTAAATCTCGAGGCCACGGACACCGGCAACACCATTGCCAAGCTGGGCGGCGACGTGCAGATCGCCGCGGCCTACCTCGAATATTTCGCCGGGCTTGCCACCGAAATGAAAGGCGAAACCGTTCCCGCGACGCCCAACAATTTGCATATGACTGTGCGCGAGCCTTATGGCGTCGTCGCGCGTATCGTGCCGTTCAATCATCCCTTCATGTTTGCCGGCGCCCATTTGGCCGCGCCTCTGGTGGCCGGCAATACGGTCGTTATTAAAACGCCGGAAACGAGTCCCTTGTCCGGCAGCATCCTTGCGGATGTGTGCAAGGAGATTCTTCCCCCCGGCGTGGTCAATCTTGTTTCGGGCTTCGGCATGCCTGTGGGCGACCGGCTGGTGCGTCATCCGCGCGTGCGCCGCATCGGCTTTACCGGGTCGGTGGGAACCGGCCTCGCCATTCAACGTGCCGCAGCGGAAGAGGCGGTGAAGCACGTCTCCCTCGAGCTCGGCGGTAAGAATCCGATGATCGTCTTTCCCGATGCGGATCCCGAAAGAGTAACGCGCGCCGCCATAGACGGGATGAATTTTTCGTGGGCGGGTCAATCGTGCGGCTCCATGAGCCGGGTGATGGTTCACGAGTCGCTCTATAACGAAATCGTCGAACGTATGGGCGCAGAAGCAGATGGGCTCAAAGTTGGTGATCCGCTCGATACATCGTCTGAAATGGGCCCGGTCAATTCCGAAGGTCATTACAAACGCGTCTTGTCGTTCGTGGAGTCGGGGAAACAGGACGGCGCCAAGCTCGTCTCCGGCGGCGCGCGCCCCGAGGGGAGCGAGTTCGAGCGCGGCTATTGGATCCGGCCGACCATCTATGCCGATGTCGACATGAACATGCGTGTGGCCAAGGAAGAAATATTCGGTCCGGTCGTCTCCATTCTAAAATGGAAGACGCGGGAAGAGGCCGTGGAGATGGCCAACGCGACAGAATACGGCCTGACATGCGCCATTTGGACCAACGATCTAAAAGCGGCGATCACCACGGCGCGCGAAGTTGAATCCGGTTATGTCTGGATCAACAATACCGCGCAGCACTATGTCGGCACGCCGTTCGGCGGCTGGAAAAACAGCGGCCTCGGCGGCGAAGAAAGTTTGGAAGAGCTTTTGAGCTATACACAGACTAAAGCCATTCATGTAATTCTTTAGCGGTTCAGCGCTCTAGTTGCGTTCTTGGAGAGTGCGGAGAGAACGTTATGGCCATATTTACACGCAGACGTGTTCTTTTGTCCGGTCTTGCTGTCGGCGGCGGGCTGGTGGTCGGTTATGGACTGACGGGTGATGATGGCGACGCGGCAGAGAAGTTCGGCGAATCGACACCGGATCAATTCGCGCTCAACGGTTGGATCAAGATTGCACCAGACGGACGCATTACCTGCGCCGTGCACCGCGCGGAAATGGGGCAAGGAGTGACCACATCGCTCCCGATGATCTTGGCCGAAGAATTGGACGCCGATTGGGCAGATGTCGGCTTTAAATTCGCACCCCTCGACAACGATTATTACAATTTCGGCATGGTGCGCGGCGGCCAGCCCTTCGGTCCGCCGGAAAGCGGTCTATGGCCACGCATTGCGACCGCGGCCATGCGCGCGCAATTCCGCCGCAATGGCATCGCCATGACCATCTCGAGCACGAGCATTATCGATGCCTGGGACCAGCTCCGCCCTGCCGGTGCTGTGGCACGTGCCATGTTGGTGGCCGCCGCGGCAAACCAATGGAATGTCTCTGAGCAAAAGCTGCGCACGGAAAATAGTTTTGTCATCGATGATGCAAACAATCGTCAGCTGTCGTATGGGGAACTCGCCGAAGCCGCGGCCGAAGAATCTCCGCCGTCTAACCCGCCGCTCAAGGATCGAGCAAATTACCGGTTGATCGGAACGAACGTTCCGAGTCTCGATACGCCTTCGAAGGTCGACGGCAGTGCGCAATTTGGTATCGATGTCGTGCTGCCGGACATGCTCTATGCGGCGATCAAACATGCGCCGGTCTTCGGCTCGAAAGTTGACGCCTACAACACGGATGCCGTTCTGTCGATGGCGGGCGTCGAAGCGGTTGTTCCGGTGCGTGACAATGCCGTCGCCGTCGTGGCCAAGTCCACTTGGCAAGCGATGCATGCAGTCGAAGCGCTTGACGTTACTTATATAGATGTGCCGTCCGATCCCGACCACTCGGCGACACTATTCGAAAAATACCGCGCGGCACTCGACGACCCAGAACCTGCCGTCTTTCGCGACGATGAAGGGATAGGTGAGGCGGAAGCTGGGGCCGCCTCGACCATCGAAACCGTCTATGAACTTCCTTACCTCGCTCACATGTGCATGGAACCCATGAACTGCACGGCGCTGGTCATCGACGCAGGCGTTGAGCTGTGGGCGCCGACCCAGTCCATTTCATTGTGTCAGGCGAATGCCGCGACAGAAGCCGGCGTGCCCAAAGAAAACGTCACTGTCCACGCCACCTTCATGGGCGGTGGTTTCGGGCGGCGCGCCGAAGTGGACTACGCGATCGAAGCTACCGCCATCGCCAAACAAACGCCCGGCCGGCCTGTCAAATTGATTTGGTCGCGCGGCGAAGACGTGCAGCACAATCCCTATCGCCCCGCGGGTGTCAGCCGGATGCGCGCCGCGCTCGATGACGAAGGCAATGTCCTTGCTGTCAGCAACACGCTGGTATCGCAATCCGTCATTGCCAGCGGTGCCAAGCGCTCACCGTCGGCCCGTGGCGATGATCCGCGCGAGGACACCGGGATGGTCTCGGGCGTCTCGCGTCTTATTTACAAGTTTCCCGCGCTTCGTTCGGCTTACGTGCCTCGGGACTCTGACGTGCCCGTCGGCTCCTGGCGCAGTACTGCTAATTCGACCAATTGTTTTGTTGTTGAGAGTTTTATAGACGAATTGGCTGACACTACTGGCTCCGATCCGTTACGCATTCGCCAGAAGTTGGTGGCGCGCCCCGGGCACCTGAGCGTCCTCAGCGAACTTGCTGAACGCTCGCGCTGGAGCGAACCGATGGGCCCGGGCCGCGGGCGCGGCATGGCACTCAGCAACAATCATTTTTCGTTTGCAGCCATGACCGTTGATGTGACGGTTGCAGACGACGGCACGCTTTCTGTCGACCGGGTTGTGTGTGTCATCGATTGTCATCTTGTGATCCGTCCTGACACGGTGATCGCACAAGTCGAAGGCAGCGTTATGGACGGCTTGGCATCCGCGATTTACGGTGAGGTGACGCTGACCCAGGGCGCGGTAGACCAAACCAATTTCACCGATTATCAGTTTTTGAAAATGAACCAGGCGCCGTTTATTTGGGTCTATCTCAAACCCCAAGGAGATCGTCCCGGCGGCATCGGTGAAACGGCCGTGCCCCTCGTTGCGCCCGCGCTCACAAATGCCATCTTTGCAGCAACCGGCCAACGCATTCGCAAGCTGCCAATTAAGAACGACGACTTCTTGAAAGTCTGAGCTGTCTGCTGTCACAAGGCGTCCTATCGCTCCCTGATGTGTCACCGCTCATGACATCAATGCAATTTCGGTAAGGGCTTGGCGGCGCATTTGCAAACTACCAAAGAGAATTACTTCGCATTCAAGTTGATCCAGAGTTAGTCCAGTCACAGAACAAACACGACATCGCCGTCACTCACTCACTTGACTGACTGGTGAAATTTACATATATAGTCATATGGCTATACAATATTCTAGCGCTTTGGATCGAACATTTCACGCCCTGGGGGATGAAACCCGCCGGCGTATGCTGGCGAGAATCAGTCGCAAAGGGGAATGCTCGGCCGGGGAGTTGGTCGATCTCTTTGATTTCGCTCAGCCTACAATTTCAAAACACCTGCGTGTTTTAGAAAACGCAGGTTTGGTCAACAGGCATGTCGAAGGACGGACTCACATTTTTACATTAGGCGCGTCCCGCTTGAAGGAAGCCGAAAGTTGGTTGCATCGCCATCAGGCATTTTGGGAAGCAAGCCTGGCACGGCTGGCAGATTTCCTCGATAAGCCGGAACTTTCATAATGACGACTGCAAATAGTTCCGAAACAGTCGTCGTCCGCCAGCGCTTCAAGCAGGATCGATCCGTCGTTTTTGACGCATTTACTAGAGCCGCCGCACTTGAACAGTGGCTATCGCCGTCATCGGATATCAAAACGAGAGTGATCGAGTTCGATTTTCGCCCCGGCGGCCTTTATGAATACGGCTTCGTCTTGCCCGACGGCAATGAAATATCTTACTCCGGCGAATTTCTGATCATTGATCCACTTCGACATATATCATTCACGTGGCAGTGGGCGGAACCAGATCCTCATGCGGGCATTGCAACTTTAGTGACCATTGATTTCGTTGAAGCGAATGGGGGAACGGAGCTCACCGTCACACATGACAAATTTCCGTCACAAGATATGCGCGAACGACACACTGCCGGTTGGCGAGGGGCCCTTGGCCGCCTCGAAATAATGCTCGAAGAAACACAAGATAAATAGGATTGGAGTACGTCGTGATATCTCTTCCCGTCACATCTACAATCGCGGCTGTATTGGCCATCGTCATGTTCCCGCTCACCCTTCAAGTGTCGTTGCGACGTGTTGCCGTGGGCCTCGCCATGGGAGGGATGACAATGGCGGTGTTTGGGGATCAAGGTGACGAGGCGTTGCGCAACAAAATTCGCGCGTTTGGTAATTTTATAGAATATGTGCCGATTTGTTTGGTGCTCTTTGCTCTCATGGAACTGCAGGGCGCGCCGCCGCTGCTCTTATGGACGGTCGGCGGCGCATTCGTCGCCGGCAGACTGCTCCACGCTCTCAGCATGTCGTTATATCCGTTTGTTCCGCCGCCGCGTGGGCTTAGCATGCTCACGACCTACGCCGCACTGTTGGTGCCGGCGGGATGGCTACTCATCATGAATTGGACTTGAGGGAACTGATCGTGGCTTACGACGAGGAGCTCACGCGCCCTTTCCGCAAGGCGCTTGGGCGAAAAACCGGCCTGTCTGAAAAGAAGATGATGGGCGGCATTTGTTTCTTGCATCATGGCAATATGATCGGCGGTGCCGATCGCAACAAAGCCGGCTTAGGTCGATTTCTTTTTCGCGTCGGCAGGGACAATGAAGCCGAGGCTCTGGCGCGCAAAGGTTCGTACATCATGGAACAAGGCGGCAGGCGAATGGGCGGATTTGTATTCGTCAATGAAGACGATTGCGACGACAAGAAATTGAAAGCTATAGTCCCGATCGCGTACAGATTCGTTCGCACGCTACCGAGAAAGTAAAGTCATGGCAAATACCCGGACAAAATCTCTGGCAAGTGCTTGGCATTTTCCAAAAGATGCCGTCACATTTCTAAAAGATCTAAAGGCCAACAACGATCGCGAATGGTTTGCGAAGAACAAATCGATCTATGAGCGCGCGTTAAAGCAGCCGGTCAAAGAGTTCGCAGAGCTCATGGAAGACGAACTAAAACGTCTCACCGGTCGTGCCCACGCGGCAAAAATCTTTCGCATTCATCGCGATTTGCGGTTTTCAAAAGACAAGAGACCATATAATACGCATCTGCATATGACGTTTTATCCGGACGGCCAGAAGAATTCGCCGTCTTGGTTTTTTGCGTTAGAGCCAAAAAAAGTCATCCTCGGTGCGGGTGTATTTGGCTTCGAGCCCTTGGCACTCGAAGCATACCGCAAGCATGTCGACGGTCCTGACGGTAAGGCGCTCGCCACCTTACTCAAGCGGTTAGAAGCAAAAGGCGCGCGCCTCAGCGAGCCTGAGCTCAAACGAGTCCCCCGTGAGTATGATCCGGATCATACCCACGCGAGCCTTTTGCGCCGCAAGGGTCTGACGGTCTGGCGTGAGTTCAAGGATACAAAATTGGCAACTGGCTCGGATGCAATTGCCGACTGCGGCAAAGTCTATGCCGAATTCAAGCCTCTGAACGAGTGGCTGTTGCAGGCGCTAGATTAAGTCGGCTGATTTGGCTGAAACTTTCCGATTTGAATGTTTCTCGAGCAGCGGCACAGCCATGTTTTTGGGCTACGAGGCGGTTTGCGTCATCAACTGTCATCTGGCCATCCAAAAGGTAAGTATCTTATTTATAGCTTTTTGGGCGGGGCGCTATAACGCGCTGCTGCGTGGACAATTGAGCCAACACGAGAGATGTGGACAGACGCCATTTGTCCGTTGTTTTCCGGCATTCCATCACTCAAAGTTGGAATATGGCGTGGCAATGCGAGCTGAAGGGAGAGTCCGATGTCAAACCTTTTGATAGATCGACGAACACTTATAGGAACAACAGGTGCTGCAGCGCTTTCGGCCTTTGCGCCGCGCACAGCACGCGCACAGAACAGCGCAAAGGTCGTTGTAATCGGCGCCGGTCTTTCCGGCCTGCAAACAGCTTTGCTCTTAGAGGAACAAGGCATTGACGTCCAGGTCGTCGAAGGAAGTATGCGGGCCGGCGGCCGAATGTTGTCGTTGACCGACATACCCGGCATTCCCGAGGCGGGCGCCAATTCGTTTACCGAGGGCTATGCCCGGCTCATGGACGCAGCGGAACGCTACGGCGCTGAGCTGAAGATCAACGGCCAATCCTATTTGAGAGGCGTGGAAATTGTCATTGACGACAAAGTCGTCCCGCTTTCGGAATGGCCGGATCACCCAAAAAACCCTCTGCCTAAAAACCATAAAGAGGAGACGCCATGGGCCTACAACATGCGCTTTATCCTCGAAAACAATAAATTGAAGAACCCAGGCGACTGGCTCAATCCCGAGTACGCGCAATACGACATTTCATATGACGAATGGATGTTGAATGAAGGCGAATCGAGCGAAGTGATCGATTTGGTCTGCAATCAGAAATGGGAGTGGAACAATTCCACTCATTACTCTTCGGCGTTGGACGTCATGTTTGCTTATGCCTGGGGCCGAACCGTGTTCAATGTAGACGGCGATAACACAGCCTATATCTTCAAAGGCGGCAATCAGCGTTTGCCCGAAACCATGGCGGGCTTGCTTAAGAGAGAAGTGCATTACGGCAAGGAAGTCATTGCAATTCGCTCGGAAGACGACGGCGCTGAAGTTCACTGTGCCGACGGCACGATATACCGGGCCGATCGGGTGGTGAGTTCCATGGGCTTTCCCATTCTGCGGCGCATAAAAGTCGAGCCTTATTTCAAAGGCGTTCAGCGCGAAGCCATTTGGTCGATCCCGCGGCAATGGGCGACGCAAGTTCATTTGGTCCCCAAATCGACCTTCTGGGAAGAGGACGGCTTTCATCCGGGCATGCACATATCGGACGCACCGGTGAGCTACGTTATGGCCAACTTTGGCGGTGACGATCCCAATGAGTTGACCAGCATGATGGCGCTCATGACCGGCAACAAAGCTGAGCGCGCGGACCAAATGGACGAAGAAAGCGTCAAGGCCATGGTGATCGACACGATCGAAAAGATCAGACCGGCCGCTAAGGGCCAGCTTGAGGCCGCCGGTTATCATTCATGGTTCAAGTCTCAATTTGCCGCCGGCGATACATCGAATTACGGCCCCGGCCAAGTGACCAAATTCGCAGGCAAAATGAACCAGCCTCATGAACGCATTCACCTTTGCGGCGATGTCACCGCCATGTCGGCAAACGGCATGGAAGGCACGTTAGAGTCTGCGGAACGCGTCGCGGTGGAAGTGCTCGACATGATTTAGCATCAACGCGGCGTATTCATAAGAAGGCCCTAGCGGCGAACGCTCTTAAGCGGCGCTACTCGAATGGCGCGACCATAGGTCTGCGCCCACCCAAATTAAACCGGCGCCGAACAAGACGGACCCGACCTGCACAACAAGAATTGGAAATAATCCGCTTAAGCCAATCGCAAAAGCGACAACGCCGACCATCATCGTAATACATGCGCCGCGCGCAATCGACTGTTGACGATACAGTTCGGCGCTCATCAATAAATAGCCGACCATAAACAGCGCTCCCGTCGCGGGAAAGGCGAACGAAACCGACGGCATGGTCGTACCGTCACCATATTTTACGACGACTTCGGGGAACTCCACAGCGAGAACCGGAAAGATGAAAACCTCCGCATAGTCGAGGCCGAACACGAATGTCAGGCTAATAACCGACGCAACAAACCCCACCAGCCCCATCCATGTGTTGCTGCCTGCCAGGCTATGAGCGAACAAAGCAACCATCCCCAATATGCCGCCGAGCAAGGAGATCATGAAGCCGACGTGCACGATCTGCCACAACGTGCTGGCCACCGTTTCGGGTGGCGCTGAAGGCGGGTGCAACAAATAGGCGGCCGCAACAAAGACACCGCCGACAATGTTGACCGCACCGCCCCATTTGATGAGTGTCGTCGATTTCATTTTGCGCCTCTTTGTGTTTGATTCTCACGGTTGGAATACTAAGCGTTCGAGCTGTGCGCGCAAAAGCGGATTAATATGCCATCTCGGCGTGAGAGCACAAATGAGGAATTGGAAATATGATCCCGCTATTTTTTCTCCTTGTTGGACCTTTCATCGTGCTAAGTGTATTGGAGCGGTTAGCGCCGCGTGTTTCAACGTCCCGCTCGACAAAAGGGCGGCTCGGCGTCACGTTTTTTCTATTTGCAACAGCATCCGCGCACTTCACCGACCCCGCGACCATGAGCGAGATGCTACCCAGCTGGGTGCCATATCGCTTGGAAATTATTCTGATCACCGGCGTATTCGAAGTCGCCGGGGCGCTCGGCGTTTGGCTGCCGAAGCTCATGAAGTTCACCGGTCTCATGATCATCATCATGCTGTTGTGTTTCCTGCCCAGCAATATTTGGGCGGCGTGGAATTCGGTCGACTATGGCGGCAACGTCAACGGACCCACGTATTTATGGTTTCGCGTACCGTATCAGTTCTTTGTGGTGTGGTGGGTCTATTGGGCGACGGAGCAAAATTGGTTTGGCGGCCGAAACCGTAAGGCTGCGGAGGGAGCAAGCGTATGAATACACTGTGGGAAATTCTGACATTCCGCCGAATGATTTCGCCGGTCGTTCTCCAAATTCTTTTTTGGGCGGGCATCGGCGGCACGCTCTACGGCACGTACGTTTTGTATTCGTTGGGCAATTGGGCGTGGCCGCTGCCGCTAATCTTCGGTCCCCTAGTCGTGCGCGTGCTCTTTGAGTCGTGGATGCTCGCGTTCAGGACTTACGACCGGCTCGGCGAAATCCGCGACGTATTGAAGGTGATCAATTAGACAAGGTTAGCCGGCGCATTAGCCGGTAGCGGGTGGGCAGGTTTCGGCTAAGGGTACGGTCCCGGATTGTACAAAAAGACCCTGCCGTAGACCTGCTGCGACGCCGGGCGATCAAAGTTATTGGGATCGGCCGCCATGAGCCGGTCCCCTTGTTTTTGCGATTCAACCAAAACCCAATTGCCGCGCTCAACGCGGGTTCGGTCGTAAAGCGACAGGGCATCACCGATTTCGCTTGACGTCTCGAGGCAGCGTGCCAGCACCACTCCGTCTTCAAGCGCCATGGCGGCGCCTTGGCCGAGAAACGGCGTGATCGTGTGAGCAGCATCTCCGATCAACGCGACTCGGCCGTTCACCCAAGACGGTAAGGGAGACCGATGGACGAGCGCCCATTTGAAGCCGGCGCCGGGTGGCGTCGCTTTGATGATGCTTTTGACTTCGTCGTGCCACGAGTCGAAATGCCGCAGGACTTCGGACGTCTCGGAGGGGATGTTCCAGCCTTCAATTTTCCAGTCCGATGTTTTGACGATCCCGACAAAGTTCAGGAGATCGCCATGGCGAACCGTATAGCGCATGAAGATTTGGCCAGGGCCGATGCTGAGAGAGGCGCCGGGTCTTACAAGAGACGGATCCAACTCTTTAACCGGGACCAGCCCGCGAAACGCGACATAGCCGGCGAAGCGTGGCGGCTCTTCAGAAAATGCGCGTTCGCGAACGATGGACTTTCCGCCGTCGCAGCCCAATAGAATGTCCGCTGTGACTTTCTTTCCATTGGTAAAGCTTGCTGTAACGCCTGAATGATCTTGTTGAAGGTCGACAAATTCGTGACCGACCTTGAGGCAATCTGGATCATGAGCGAGGACAGCATTTGTCAGCACCTTGTGCAGATCGGCTCTGTGAATTTGGTAGTTGTGATTGCCAAACCCCTCCATCTGCAATTCGGGCGTGCCGGCGCTCGCTTCAATCAATACGTCATTGGATTCGTAGTGCCGCACGGCGCTGTCGGCGAGTAGGCTCCCCAACGCACGCATGTTGTCGCCGACTCCCAGATGGTCGAGGGCATGCATCGCATTTGGGCTGACTGTCAAGCCGGCGCCAACTTCGCTGAGCTCGGGCGCTTGCTCATAAACGGTGACGCGCATGCCGCGCTGCTGGAGCGCTAACGCTGCCGTAAGGCCGCCCATGCCGGCGCCCACGATAGCGATTGAAGTTTCATTCATATGCACGAAGCATGTATAGAGCGCTCACCACGGAAAATCACCGTCAAAAATGACCGCGCTATCATACAGCGGTTAGAGGTATCGGAAGTCACAAATTGGGAGATGCAAGTGAAGCGTAGCAGGGAGACATCATGCAGCGGGTTTTAGTTACCCGGAATTGAATGAAATTCCCGTAAGCGCGTATATGCCGAATTCCACTAGAGCGTAGAGCGTGGACATGGCGGCGACCCACAAGACCACCAAGATCGGCATATTTTTCTTACAGAAAAAAGGAAATAGCTCCGCTTCTTCTTTTATGCGCTCCGGATTGCGGCGTTCTTTGCCCGCAATTATTCTGAAAAAATATTTTCCGTAGCTGAGCCGGATATCTGTCGGAAGCGATTTCGCTGAACTTTTCTTGACGACAGACTCAATCGCATCTTTCTGCTCGCGCGTGAACATGCGTTCGACTTCTGGACCAACAGTCCTCCAGAACCAAATTGTGTCGTCAGAAGATGAAATACTTTCTTGGGACAAGACAAATCCTCGCCAGTAAAAATTTTCAATCTAATAGTCCCACGTCCAAGTAAAAATTACGCTTAAAAAGCCATAATAAATTTAGCGAACTTATTCATTCCTTGTTAATCGCAACCGAATTTGCATCCAGTTCCTGCTTGATACGCCAATATCGGCAGCCGCCACCAAACACGGGACGCCGTGGTTGTGACTATTCGGATCGCTCTAACGTCATAAGAAATGGTCGCGACAGAACATTCGCAATTGGTTAACAAAACAGAACACTCTTGCAGCGTTTACTCTTGTCTCGAGCAATTTATTAAATGGTTTGGTCGATACTCTGCTTCATTAAGTTCGACCCAAGGTTTGCCAAAGGATCGGGTCGGCTGACATTAATTATTTGAAATGCAAAAATATGCTGAGGTCAGTCAGATGTTGAAAACATCTTTCGCAAGACGCCGAGTGTGCGCCAATAGTTCCAACTTTATTCAACGTTTGAGAAAATTCGCGCGATCGACCGGCGGCAACGTTGCGATCATGTTTGGTGTTTGCTTTGTGCCGATTGTCTTGTCGGCTGGCGTCGCTGTGGACTTGTCGCGCGCTCTTATCGTACGTGAACGGTTGGGACACGCGCTAGATGCGGCCGCACTTGCCGTCGGTGGCAGCAACGGTCTCACTGAGCAGATGAAGCAAGATATGGCAGACGATTTTTTTGCTGCCAACTATCCGGTGGCAGAGATCGGCATTCCCGGCGCCGTCACGGTGACTTCTGGCGAAGATACGGTCTACTTAACGGCGTCTGCCGACGTGCCGACGACGCTCATGGCGATCTTCAACTATCAGTCGCTCACAGTGAACGCAGATACAGAAGTGACCCTTGATACCCAAGGTATCGAAGTCGTCCTGGTTTTGGATAATACGGGCTCCATGTCCGGCTCCAAGATTGAGTCTCTAAAAAATGCCTCGGAGGACTTGGTCGAAATACTTTTTGGTCCGGAAGAAACGTCTGATATGACCAAGATTGGCCTCGTACCTTTTACAGCGGCCGTCAATATCGGAACCGATAGCCTGGCCGACGACTGGATCGACGATTCGGCTGCCTCAACGCTCGCCGGTCATGCTTTCCAGCCGGGGGTCAATGTGCTCGACCTCTACGACCAAATTCCCAATGCAGAGTGGGACGGCTGCATCGAAACGCGGCTTCCCCCTTATGACGTTACCGATGATGCGCCTAACACCGGTGATCCGGATACCTTGTGGTTGCCCTATTTTGCGCCCGATGAGCCGGATCTCCCAGAGTACGTTAACAACTATTTGGTTGATCAATTTGTCGGAACACCTGATGACACACAACGCTTTGTCGGCAAATACGATGGAACAGCTGCGTCGGGTAATGGGCCTTTGCGTGGATGCACCGTACCGCCCTTAACTCCCCTCACCAACGTCAAGCAGGATCTGCTCGACGCCATCGATGCCATGGTCTCAAGCGGCTATACCCATATTCCGATTGGCGCGGTTTGGGGCTGGCGCGTCCTTTCGCCGACGGAGCCGTATACGGAAGGCGCCGAGTATGACGATAAAGACTGGCAAAAAGCCATCATCATAATGACTGATGGCGCCAATACGATCGACGCCGAGCCCAACCACAACGGTTCCAATTATTCAGCTTACGGATTTATGGAGGAGCAGCGAATCAGCGCCGCCAGCCAATCTGATTTTGTCGACCAACTCAATACCAATTTGACCGCGGTCTGTGACAACATCAAGGCTGAAACCGTTCGGGTCTACACGATCACCTTCGAGGTATCGAACCAGGAAATCATTGGCTTGATGAAAAGTTGCGCATCAGGCGAGGCTCTCTACTTCAATTCACCGTCGGAGGAACACCTTGAGGCGACATTCCAAGCGATTGCCATGGATCTCAGCCGCCTTCGCATCAGCATGTAACTCAATATGGTCAAACGCATCCCGGCAGGTGAGGCCGGGATGTTCGGACCGATCGGTTTCACCGATTTACGAACACGACAAACCGGTGGCCGTCGTGGTCGGTAAACGACAAGTCGGTGTGCTCCTTGCCTGAGGGGGCGGTGATGTCCCAGGCTGTGTCGACGTCGATCCCTTCGGCTTCGAGCTTCGCTTTCAAATCTTCGACGGGACCCGGCGCTTCGATCACCATGGCCGCACGAAAGGGCCTTGGCGGCGTGTACGCATCGACGCCGTCGATTTCCGTCAGTGCAATGGTCCAAAGTTGATCGTTACCTGCGCTCAAGAACGCACGTTTTAGTTTCACGTCCTTGTCCACATCGAACAGCGGATAAGAAAACGATGTGGTCGGCGAGTCGGTCAGCACATCCATGCGGAAGCCCAAGATATCGCGACAGAGTTTCAGCGCCCGGTCCATATCCGTGACGATCAGATTGACTCGCGCGAAATGAGAGCCCGTATACGGTTCGTCTGAAGGTCGCCCGAGATGGGCCCCGCCAAAACCGTCGGTGGTCAAGACCAGAAGGCTCACTATGAGAGCAAGTGCCCCCGTTCGAGTGCGTGACATATGATGTGCCTTCCTCTTCGGTAACGCTTAGCGCCCAATTGAATAGTACGACCCCGCGCGGCGCAGTATGAGTTTCATGTTGCGCTCGTCATAGCCGCGCAAGGTTTCGAACGGCGTTAAGTCAATCACGTTGTGCACTTCAGGGGTCGGTGTTCCTTCATCGGCAGCTTTCTTGACGCTCTCGACGACCAAGTTCCAAAACTTGCGCCGCTCGGCAATAGCCGCAACCGGTCCGGTTGATGGCTGGCCGAACATGTCGCCGTTCTCGTCAAAGCCCGGCACCAAATGCGCGCCGATCAGTTTTTCAATGCCTTCACGTTCGGCAAGCGCCTGCATGCCGTCCAGGTACTGCACGACATTATAGAAGTGCAAGTCTGCGATCAGCGGATCCCACGGCATGTACCAACCGGTTGGCGGGGTCACGATGTCGATACTGAACATCATTTTGTGAGGCCGCGGAATCATAACGACAAGACAGGTGCCGTGGCTCGGGCCAAAGTAAAAGAGATCAAGGCTGGTGCCGCCAAGCTCCACTTTATATGTGTCCTTGAATGTAATGTCAGGCCGGACGACATCGGTCTTTGGAGACATTTCCATGTTTTGGACGCAGCGTTCTTGGGCCACGATTTGCGCCCCCTCGTCCTTAAAGATCTGCCCACCCGACGCGTGATCCCAATGGGAGTGGGAATAGACCAAATATTTCACTGGTTGGTCGGTCACTTCGGCAATAGCGGCGCGATAAAGCGCAGCAGCCTTGGTATTCATGGGATCGGTGGCGATGACGCCTTCATCGGTCACCATGAAAATGCTGCGGTAGGCGCCCCACCGAAACGCGTAAAGGCCATCGGCGAGTTTCTCGGTTTCGGTGGCCGAAATTTTCGGCGTTTGAAATACCTCTTGCGCATTGGTCTCGGCGCCATTTATGAACGCACTCACTAGCAGACAGATGGCAAAGCACTGAATTGCATGTTTCATTGAAGTCCTCACTCTTTGTAACTCTCGATGATCCTATTCGGCGGCGGTCGATTCTACGGATTCCAATTTGGGCTCGCCGGCAACGCGGCGCACATAGAGCGCGGCGAGTACCACTGTAAAGTTGATGATTCCCATCATAGTGAACGGCGCTGTCGGGCCAATGGCATCGAACAATTGACCACCAAAATAGGTCGCGGCCATGATTCCCAGCGTTCCGAAAATATAGTAGACGCCCACAATGGCGCCTCGAGTGCGCACCGGGGCTTCTTGGCCGAACAGGGCGGCAGCGCTGATAATCGCACTAACCTCACCCATGCCTAGGAAAATGCACGCCGGAACGATAAGAGCAACATTGAATGGGTCGTTCATTTGACCCATGACTAAATAACTCGCCGACGCGAGTGACATAGCGATCGCCAGACCCGTCACCCGGTTAAGGCGGTCCATGAGCAACCCCATGATGGGTGCCCAGGCCAACGCAGCTGCCTGAATGGCGGCAAACATGAGACCGCCGCGGGCAAGCGCTTCGCTACTGGTCATTCCGGTCGATGCGCCCGCCTGAATCATCCAAAGCGAAAAATAGATGCCGACGACAACAATATCTCCGCGTCCTGCGAAGGCGGTCATGAAGGTGAGTGCGATGCGCGGATTGTGCCGCGCGGCGGTAAGGCCCGTCCCTACGCCGCTCAACAAGCTCGTGTGTGTCTGTGCTTCTACAACGGGGCCTTTCTTGAGGCCGAAGAAAGCAAAAAGCCCGATTGCGAAAGCCATTACGGCTGTCACCCAATACGTATAGCGCGCCGTCTCAAACGTGTCGTTGCCGATCGATTCAAAAAAGCCTGGCAGTCGGGTCAAAACGAGCGACATGAAAATAATTCCCAAGCTATTGAAGATACTGCTGAGCCCGTTGAATTTGCCCCGTGACACACCTTGAGGATAGTCGTGCACCAGCGAAGAAATCATGACCGCGAGCGTTGCCGTGCCAATTGCATAGATGATGCGAAAGATCGCGAGTTGGGCGATGGAACCCGCAAGCGGATAAAGAAAGAAACCTACGGCCATCGTCATCAATCCGACGACGGCCAATATACGCCGCCCGGTTCGGTCAGAGAGCGTGCCTACGAGGCTCGCCGTCAGGATTGCGACGACCTCATGCAAGACATGAAGATTGCCGGTAATGGCTCCTTGGTTTTCCCGCGCCACGCCTAGCACATCTTTGATGATGTAAGGCTGAATGAAATTGAAGAACGAAAAAAGCGACATCGCGATGAACGTCGTCAAACAAAACGTCGCCGCATTGAACGGCATGACGCCAGGCGTGAGCCAGTAGGGCCCCAGCTTTCTCCCGTTCAGATCCGGATTTGACTCTGACAGTGACATAGCGCGCGGGATCCCCTAGTCAATTGCGATGCATCAGAATTATGTGCGTTCGACCTTATTAAGAAACGCGCGGACAACTTGCACGACTCTTTCCGTGTCCAATTCCGGTGTCCAAATCATCGCGGGACCGAGGACAACTTTTTTGGCATGCGGATGAGCTTCCGCGACCCGGTCGAGATAGCCCGCAAACAAATCGTCTTCGGCGCTCGTGGCGAGGATAGGGCAGGAAACTTTCGCAAGTGCTGCCGGATAGTCCTGGTTCCAAACGGCGTTGAAGCTTTGTTGCCGCCCCGCGAGCGATCGAAGCGAGCCGACATAATCTTGATGCAGCGTTTCCGCATCAAAACTTTTGGACATTCCCTTCAGGACCTCAAAGATTTGCATGGCGTACTTGCCGTCCGGGTCGGGGACTTGTGGCGGGCTCATACCGGCGCGAAATTGTGCTCGCTCGTCGGCGGTCAAATATGCAATCCCGTTTAGCATGAGTGAGACGACGCGGTCAGGGTGGGCGGCTGCCATTTCCGTTCCGAAATGCGTGCCGGTGTGGTGTCCAAAAATGTGAAACCTGTCGAGCCCCACGGCGTCGATCGCTTCGAACATCCAATCTCGATAAGCGAGCATGTCGGGCATTCCTGGCGGATCGAACGATTGGCCATAGCCCGGCGTGTCGAAAGCATAAAGCGGCCGTTCGTCCGCCATCATCGTCATCATTTTTTCAAAGCTGAGCGAAGACGACGGCGCGCGATGAAAAAAGACCAGGGGCGTTCCGCCGTCCGCGCTCACGGTTCGGTAGTGAACTTGGCCATCGCCGATCTCTACATAGGCCTTTTTGATGGTCATTTGGGTTCAATCCGGAGGCGGGCGAAGAAACAACTTCAAGACTGTATTTGGGCATTCGCTCTGTGGCGAGCATACCCTCGTAAGCGTTCGAGCCGCGCACGGGGGCTGTCCCGCGTACTGCTCCTGGTCTATGCTCAGCGCAATTCGTGGCGATTTCCGCCGTTTGGGGAGCACAATCAACAATGCGCATCATTAAGCGAGGTTTGCTGGGGCTGTTGGCCTTGATCGTCATTGCGGCGGGCGCCGCTGTATGGGTCTATCGCGATATCCCGGCCGACGTGCTGGAAGCAAAATATTCCGGTCCCACGTCGCAGTTCATCGAAATTGACGGGGTGCGATTGCACTATCGCGATGAGGGCGAAGGGCCCGTCGTGTTGTTGATGCACGCCCATTGGGCAAGCCTCATCATGTGGGACAGTTGGGCGGACGCTTTAAAAGCCGATTACCGGGTGCTGCGCTACGACATGCCGAGTCATGGGCTCACCGGGCCCGATCCCAGCGGCGTCTACACCATGGAGCGCAATATTGAACTTGCGGAAAAATTTCTCGACGCCATGGGCGTTGACGGAGAATTGTATCTCGGTGGAACGAGCATGGGTGGGACGACCGCCATTCGCTATACCGGCAAACATCCCGACAAGGTCGAGCGGCTGATCATTCTTAATCCGGGTGCGCTCAATGCCACGGTTCGCGGCCGCGACACGCCGCCCGAATTGCCTTGGTTCATCGACGCTGCGACTTACATCACGCCACGCGCCATGTTTGGCGGCATGCTGCGCTCCGGCTTTGGCGATCCCGAGCAAGTGCCGGAAGAGCTCATCACACGGTGGCACGACATGCAATTGCGTGAGGGGCAGCGCAAGGCCGAGCTTACGCGCATGCGCCAATACGTCTCTGGCGACATTGAAACAGTCATCCGTTCACTGACGACGCCAACGCTGGTCATGTGGGGCGAGAAAAACAGTGTCGTGCCGATCGAGCAGGGGCGCGAGATTGTCGACATGATCCAAAACGCAGAGGTCGAGTTTATTGGCTACGAAGGCAAAGGCCATATGACTGTGCTTGAAGCACCGGAACAGACCGCGGCGGATGCAAAGGCCTATTTCGATGTGGGTGAAGCGGCGAAAGCCGCCACGGTTGATGATCAAGTGACGGCCGTCGAGGAGCCCGAAGAAAGCGCGGAGGCTGAGACAGAGCTTTAGCCGCTCCCCGCGCCATTCCCGTTCAGCCTAAGGTCGGATTAAGAAATTAGTCGGAACTAGGTGCCTCCCTGCGGTGTCTCCCAGACGTACAAAATAATGAGCGTTGCCAAAACGACATGACCGATCAAACCGCGTCTCAATTAAAAGCCGATCCGAACGGACTCAAATTGGCGTGGCTCTGGCTCGTTCCCGGCGTCACGAAGACACATTGTTTCTCTTTGTTTTTTGCCGCCTTTACGACGATTGGATTGGTCGCCTTTATCACCGTTGGCACGAACTACATCCTCAACACGAATCTCAATATCCCAACGTCAGAACATGGCCGTATCAACGGCGATCTCCACGTCCTTAGCGAGATCGTTCAAATTCTCATGTTTAGCACCGTTGGTGTCCTCGCAGACCGCATCGGCCGTCGCCCGGTATATGCCCTGGGACTGGTTGGCATGGGGCTCGGGTACTTCTTCTATCCTATGGCTGAGTCGTTGACCGACTTGACGGTCTATCGCTTCATTTATGCGTTTGGTTTGGCGGCATCGACCGGCATGTTGGGCACGGTGATCGCCGATTATCCGCAAGAAGTTTCCCGCGGCAAACTTGTTGCAACGGTCGGGGTGCTCAACGGCCTCGGCGTCCTCGCGATTTCGGTAGGCTTTAGTGGCGTGCCTTCACTCTTTGTCGACGCGGGATATGACCCAATTACGGCCGGACGCTATACCCACTGGTTGCTCGTGGCCATTGCCCTCACGACGGCTCTTGTTGCCTGGCTCGGATTGAAACCGGGAACGCCTACAAAAAAAGAAGAGCAACCCGATATCAAACATCTTATTAAGGCGGGATTTTTGGAAGGGCGCAAACCGCGCATCGCGCTGGCCTATGCCTCGGCGTTTGTCGCGCGCAGCGATCTCGTGATTGTCGGCACATTCGTCGTGACATGGGGAAGTGTCGCAGCGATCGACGCCGGATTGAGCGAAGCCGAAGCCTCCGCGCGGGGCGGCATGTTGTTTGGCATCGTACAAACCGCGGCGCTCCTGTGGTCGCCGGTCATTGGTTTGTTGCTCGATAAAATCAATCGCGTGACCGGCATCGCAGTTTGTATGGGGCTTGCGGCGATCGGATTTTCTTCGACTGCCTTTATCACCGATCCCTTGTCGCCAAGCGCCATTCCATTCTTCCTGCTCTTGGGAGTCGGGCAGGTCAGCGCTTTTTTTGGAGCAACGACGATAATTGGTCAGGAAGCGCCGACGGCTGAGCGCGGTGCTGTCGTCGGTATGTTTAATATGATGGGTGCTGTTGGGATATTGGTTGCGTCGTCAGCGGGAGGCCGCATGTTTGACTCCGTCGCGCCCAGCGCACCGTTTGTGTTGATTGGGTCGATTAACACTTGCATATTCATCGCCGCGCTCATTATTCGCCAAAAATCGCCGGGCTACATACCGGACATACTTGGAAAGAAGGTGCGCGCGTTGAGGCAGCGCGATCAAATCGACTCTGTGGAGTCGGGCTATAGAGGGAGCAACCCGCCGGATGAGCGTCAACAGTAAATTCGCGTCGCCTGACGAACCATGGCCGCCGACCTTTATCGGCTGGTATGTGGTTGTGGTGCTTGCGCTTGCCAACGCGGTCTCATTTCTCGACCGGCTTGTCATGAGTTTGCTCATCCCACAAATCAAGGCGGATCTGTTCTTAAGCGATACGCAGATCAGTTTGCTGCTGGGCTTCGCTTTTTCGATCACCTACGGTCTATTTGGCCTCCTCATCGCACGCATGGCAGACGCAAAAAGCCGCAAGTACATTATTATGGCCGGCATTGCCTTTTGGAGTTTTGCGACGGCGGCGTGCGGGTTAGGCCGTAATTTTTGGCAAATTTTTATTGCGCGCATTGGCGTGGGCATTGGCGAAGCGTCCCTGTCACCATCTGCCTATTCAATGCTGGCCGATCACTTTCCGCCTAAAAAGCTTGCATTGCCCGTCGGCGTCTTTACGGCAGGCCTGTCAGCGGGTATCGGCCTGTCATTGATCTTGGGGGCCGCGGCTATTGATTTTGCGTCGTCGCTCGGAACGGTCACGTTCCCGCTCATCGGACCACTGTCCGACTGGCGCCTCGTCTTTGTCATGGTCGGTTCCTTGGGCATTATCCCAGTTCTCTTTTTATTTACGATTAGAGAGCCCAAACGGCGCGGCATTTCTTCGGCCGATCAAAAACAACAGTCCGTTCCGTTGCGAGATGTCTGGGCTTATATAAAGAAGAACTGGCGCATTTATTTGTTTGTCTTTGTCGGCTATGGCGCAACGTCGGTATCCATATACGGAATTTTATTTTGGACACCGGTCTTTTACATACGATCGTACGGATTGCTGGATACTGAGGCCGGGTATCTTATTGGCCTTGTCTCGGCTGCGGGAGGTCTGTCCGGCGCGTTCTTTGGCGGCTTTTGGTCCGATTGGCTGGAACGGCGCGGCGACGAAAACGCCAAACTCCGCGTTCTCATGTATTGTTGTTTGGGTCTTATCCCCGCCGGAGTTTTTTCACCCCTCATGCCAACTTACCAGTTGGCTTTGGCCTTTTTGTTTTTTTCCTTCTTCTTTGGCACCGCCGCCGCGGGACCCGCCGGTTCGTTTGTGCAGATCATTACGCCCAATCGCATGCGCGCCCAGGCGGGCGCGGCTTACCAGCTGTCGCTTAATCTTGTTGGGGCGGGTTTGGGACCCTTCGCCGTGGCTGTTTTCACCGACTATTTTTTCGGCGACGAAGCCATGGTGCGCTATTCGATCGTCATCGTCGTCGCGATCTTCAACCCGATAGCCTTCTTACTGACATGGCGCGCTTTTCGGCTGTTTCCCAAGGTTAAAGATCAACTGGTTTCCGGCGCGGCTCAATCAGCGTAAACTGAAGCGAAGGCCGCAGAGGCGGCGGGTATTCCATCCAAGGACGGTTCACATGTCTGACGTACAACTTTACAGCAATAAGTCGTGCCCCTTTGCGCAGCGAACGCGCATGGTGCTGATCGAAAAGGACATCGACTTCGAATTGACCGAAGTCGATCTTGGAGAAAAGCCTGAATGGTACAAAGAAGTCTCTCCATACGGCAAGGTCCCCTTGATCATGCATAGCGGGCAGCGGATCTATGAGTCTGTCATTATTAATGAGTATCTCGACGAGGTGTTTCCTAGTCCACCTATGATGCCGAGCGATCCGGCCATGAAGGCACAGGCGCGGATTTGGTTTCACTATTGCGAAAACTATTTGCTCGGCGCGACCTTCAAAATATTCATGTTGCGCAAAGAGCCTGAAAAGCAAAAAGAGGCGATAGCAAAGTTGATGGACGTTTTGCGTTTCATCGACAAAGAGGGCTTTCGAAAGTTGAGCGACGGTCCCTTCTGGCTCGGAGAAAAAGTGTCATTGCTTGATCTCCATTATTCGCCATTCTTGGAGCGCCTCGCCGGCTACAAGAAAATGTGGGGTGTTGAAATTCCCGAAGACTGCACGCGCGTTCACGGCTGGCTCAAGGCGATGAAAAGCGTCAAAAGCCTCAAAGAGACCGGCCGCAGTGAAGAAGCGCATTACCAAGGACTGTTGCAGCGCGTTGAAGATTCCGACAAGTCTGCGGCGGCCGCCTAACACCATCGAGTTCAATGGGAAATAAGAGGACAAACCATGACAATGCACCTAAAAAGTCTTGCGGTTCTTTTGTCGATCTGCGCGTACGCCTTCGGGGCGGGCGCGGCGGATCTATATAAGGCAGACAAAGGGCCCTTTGAAGTGGGCGGCGTGGAAACCGTGACGCTCGCGACCGATGATCCGGAGCGAGCAATGGAAATACGCGTGGCCTATCCAGTGGGCGACGGCTCGTATCCCTTGATTGTTGTGTCCCATGGCACGTTCTCATCGAAAGACATGTACGCGCCCGTGATCGATCATTGGGCATCCCACGGATACATCGTCATGCTGCCCAATCATGTCGACTCTAACTTTGGGCGAATGCCGAAGAGTGAAGGTGATATGTCGGACATGATCATGATCCGCGCTGCCGATCTATCTCACATTTTGAATTCGCTCGACGAAATCGAAGGCCAAGCCGCCGATATTGCGGGTAAGATTGACCGCGAACATATGATCGCTGCCGGTCATTCGGTCGGCAGTTATGTCGCCATGCTTAACAACGGACTCCAAATTCGAAATCCGGAAAACGGCCGTCTCATGGCCCATGACGAAGACCGCTTTACCGGCGTCGTCATGATGAGCGATCCCGGAAAGATGGCGCTGATGCCCGATTGGGTCTGGACACATATCGACAAGCCGACGTTTCTGACAACGGGCACGGACGACTTTGGCACCATGGGCGACGGCAACGCGCCGGCTCCTTATCAAAATGAAATTTTGACGACCGGCGACGGCGCTGCTGAAAACTCAAAGTTTATTGTGGTGCTGGACAAGGGCGATCATTATTTCGGCGGGCTGATTCATCGCGAGAAAAAAGATCTCGAGCCCGATCACCAAGGGTTGGCGATTTTCAATTCTCTGTCGCTCGCCTTTATGGACGCCTACACCAAAAACGATGAGGCGGCTCGTGAGTACCTCATGACGACGGACCTTCCCGCCATCACCAACGCCCGCGCGACGCTGGACGTGGAGTAAGGCTTAGCGTCATTCCGGAGCCTAGTTGAGCCCAAAATGCTTATGCAGCATTTTGGCATGCGAACCTTGGCATCCGGAATCCATGGGCGAATGCCAAAAATCCTGTTGGTCAATATTGAGATCTGCGCCTAAAGCGAGGTCCATGGATTCCGGATCGAAAGGCTCACGACCAAAACCCGATCGGGTATTGGGTTCGCCTAACGTCCGGAATGACGCCCGTGGGGTCAAGATCCCATCGGGCCCGGCGGTTCCGACATAAGCCGGGGCAGCCAGACGTCGATCACGGACGGCACACCGTCTTGCTTTACCGCATCGAGTCCCCGCTCGAGGGCAGGGCGGACCTCTTCCGGCGTTGTGACTTTCTCGCCATAGGCACCGCTTGCGGCTGCTTCGCCGGAATAGTTCGGAGGCGGATCAATAAAGCCGCCGTGATAGTCTTCGGCCTTGACCGCATAGCCGTCCGGATATTGCGATTTCAAATTGGTCGTGCCGGTGCGATAGCCGCGATTATTCCAAATCACGGTCATGAATGGTGCATTCAGTGATTGCGCGGCCCAGAGCCAGGCTTGGGGCGTACTAAAGATGTAGCCGCCGTCGCCCACGAGATTGACGACCGTGCGATCGGGCTTTGCCATTTTCGCTCCCAGCGCCGCGCCGCCACTCCAGCCCAAGCTTGAGCCGCCGGACATGAACGACGTCCCCGGCACAGACCGGTTCATCATGGTGTAGTCGGCAAATTCGTGAACCAAAATATCGTCGGGTTCCAACACCTGACCCAATTGATAGTCGAGCCAGAGGCGCGCCGGCGCTGATTTGGTCGCTTGCGCTTGCGCTTTTTCAAGCTTGCGGGCGCGTCCCGCACGGCCTTTCTCGGTCAGCCGCTCGCGGCGCTCGTCCACTTTGCGCCGGGCGGTGGCGTCCATCAAACCTTGGGCATGGGTCAGCACCCGGTCGAGGAACGGCCCGGAGTCCGCTTGAATGCGCATGTGGGCAGGAAACTCATATACCGGAAGGCGGCTTTCGATCGGGTCCGGACCGACGCGGATAATTTTGCAAAAGTCTGAGGGGCCGAAGACGCCGGGGAACCAGGGCACTTCGTAGTCGATGACCAAAAGCACATCGACGTCACACAGAGCCGGCCCCGCTTCCCACAGATCGTGGGTTTGAGGAAAGTTCATGCGATGCAGGCTGCCGTGGACCGGCACGGCCAATTCCTCGGCAAAGCGCACAAGCTGTTCCACCCATTCCGGCCGCCGTCCCAACTTCTGGACGAGGATCATGGGATTTTCCGCTTCAGCTAACAGCCGTGCCGTCTCGCGGACGTGTTCTTCATCGCCATCACCAAGGCGCGGCACCTGCCATTGATCCGCAGGCGGAAGAACGGCAGGGGTTTGCACTTTGGCCCGCGCCGCTTCCGGCGCAAAGGCGAGGTAAGACGGCCCACGGGGTTCGGCCATGCACATTTGAATGGCGCGTGCCATGATTAGCGCGGGGTTCTCGTATGGCGTCAGCCGATAATCCCATTTGGTGTATTGGCGGACGATCTGACCCGGGTCCCAGATCTGCTGGCCCCAATAGGCGGGCATGTTGCGGGTCATTTGGCTCCGGTCGCCGGTTGCGCGCCCGGTCGGTGGAATGCCGCTCATCATGACGACGGGATATTCCCCGCGCATGGCGTTATGGATGGCCCCGCCCATATTGAGCAGGCCGACATCGACATGGGCCGCCGCAATCGATGGGCCACCGGAGACCATGGTGTCGCCCATGGCCGCCGACAGCGCGACCGCCTCGTGCACCATGCTCAACAAGTCCGGCGCTGGCCGGTTGAGTGCCCGGTTCTTGACCACCACTTCTTGAAACCAGGCCAGCTCCGAGCCCGAGACATACCAAATGCGCTCGACGCCGTTGAGCTTGGCCGACGCCAAAAGAGGCTCGCCCACTTCGTCGCCGGGCAACTCCTCCCACTTGGTTTCAATGGGAATGGGTTTGCCGGTTCGTTTCTCAACCATGATGATGTTCCCTGAAGATCACGGTCGATAGATTGCCGGGTCAAGCCCGGCAATGACACCTTTTGTTAGGAGCTGTTCATAAAAACGGGATGTCATACCCGGGCTTGACCCGGGTATCCATGAAGCTTTTAGAGGTGGTAGAGTTTGGCGGTCGATGTGGGAGAAACATCATGACCCATAGCCATAGGTCAAAGAACCAAGACGAAGCGCCGACGTCAGAAAGTCCGGTCTCCGAGGTGGTGATTTCTTCTGTCCGCCAGTCCGACTATTTCAAATACTTACCCGATCGAATCCTTGCGCACTTGAAAGAGCTCGGTGATACCCGCGTCGCTTTTGGCACGGCCGCCGTTGATCGTCTCGAGCATTCACTGCAGACGGCAACGCTGGCTCACAAGGATGGCCGCGACGAAGAATATGTCGTGTGCGCGCTCTTACATGACATCGGCGACAATCTCGGGCCCTACAATCATGGCGAATATGCTGCCGCGCTCTTGTGGCCCTACATTACTGAGCAACATCATTGGATGATCGCCAATCACCACGTCTTTCAAGGCTATCACTACTTTCATCATTTAGGGCTCGACCATACGCAGCGCGACAAGCTCAAGGGTCAGCCCCATTACGACTACACATTTGAATTTGTCGAGAAATATGACGAACGCGCCAATGAACCTGGTATGGACGCCATGCCCCTCGAAGCATTTGAGCCCCTGGTGAAGCGCGTCATCTGGAACCCTAAGCGGTCGGTCTACATTCCGGGCTCAACGGAAATCGGTTGACTATTGGATAATGGGCGGTTGCCCCGGCGCGACAAATAGGCGCCGGGCCAAAGCGGAGATCATAGAATGATCAAAAACTTCCTGTTGTGCATAGGTGCCGTTCTGTTCGTCGGTGCCGCCGGTGCCTACGGCACATTCGACTATATGAACACGCCGCCCCAACTCGTGAAGCCCAATTATTTCGAGTACTATAAAACTCACGACACCAAGCCCGAAAGCAAAGTGGCTATTTTTATTTCCGGCCTGTTCATGCCTGAGGATTTCAGAGCGGTCGACTTTTACAATTTGGCGCTCAAATCGAGGCAATATATGCCCTGGCCCATGCGCAACAACGCAGACGCGGATCGCGGTGTTGTCCTCATGGATACGGAAAAATACTACGAGACTGAAGAATTTACTCCGACACACTTAGTCGACATGGAGGGCAGTGATGTAGATATCGACGGTATTTCGTATGTGGAAAAGTACAACAACGGTGAGCTCACCTGGGTGCCACCGAGCCCGCGGATCCATCATGACCATGGCTATTTTCTTTTAGAAAGCCGCCCAGGCGGTGCGCCGACCGTTTCTGCAAAACTCATCACCAAAGCCCGTGTCTATTGGTACGCGGCGGGCAAGGGTTTCATGAACGGCAAAGTTCCGCACGCGGCTGGCATGTGGGCCGTGCACAAGGGGGCCATGGACCGCGTTGAAGAGAAATACGGGGCCATTCCTTATCGCTGGGTCACAGCGGAAGATTTCGATTTAGCGCGTGCAGCCATGTACGAGTTATTGGATGGCGGCGCCGATACAATCGTTCTCGTTCCCGGCGGCGTTATTTTCTCTCACCACGAAGTGTTTAACGGCTCGGTCAAACACGCCATGCATTACGTCCACGATTGGGAAGAAGAGAACGGCAAGAAAATCAAAGTCGTCATTACACCCCAGCCCGGCGATTTCGACGTCATGCGCCAGGGCCATTTGGTGCTGTTGGAAGATCGGCTTAATACGCTTCCCGAAGGATCTGACGTAGGCGTCGTGGTCGCGACCCATGGTATGGCCTGGGACCGCGTTCCCAATGAGGCGTGGATCCAATTGGCGCCTCCATATCGCGACGGCATGCGCCGCGACGTCGAAGATCTGATTGAGACATACAATTTTGGCCGCACGAAAATTATGGACGCTCAAGATCACTTTGCCGGCCACGTGGACGATTCAAAAGAAAAGTATATGTCCACCAATGAGGCGTTTTGGGAATTGATCGATGACGACTACGACTATGCCGTCCACATTCCCATTTCGTTTTTTGCCGAAAACACCGACACCATGTTCAGTCACGCCATGTTCAATTATGAAGGCTTTCCCGAATACGACATTTATGACGTGGTGGACTATCCCGATTGGTCCGTGCCTTACAGCAAAGAGTGGGATGTTCAAGGCACCAAAGTGATTTACAACGGCGTGCCCGTGGGGGAATACAACAAGCCGATCATCGAGGCGGTCTTCCAATCGATCGACCATATCTTGGCTCAAGGCCTAACACCGACAAAGGGCGACGTTGTGGGAGACGCCAGCGGCTCATAGTCCTGCTCTGCCTCGTTCGACGTGACGGCTCGACAGATCCGGAGTAATTAGCGAGACCGCTAGTCAATTTGGGCGGAGTTCATCTCTTGGTGTCCGAGGGTCCAAAAGGTGATAGCTTTTCCACACGCGTGTATATTCAATTCATGAATTTGGAGGGCCGAACGTAGTCGGCCCCGTGACTTGGCTGAGGATGACTCATGAAACTCTTGCGAAATATTTTGATCGGCGTTGTCGCCCTTGTCGTCGTCGGCAGCGCTGGCGCCTACGGCACATACTCTTACATGAACCCGGTGCCGCAGCTCGTCAAACCTAATTATTATGAATATTACAAAACACAGGACACCAAGCCTGAGGGCAAGGTAGGTGTTTTCATCTCCGGCCTATTCCAGCCCGAAGACTTCAAAGCTGTGGACTATCAAAACATGGCTTTGAAATCGACGCAGTACATTCCTTGGCCGTTTCGCAATGGAGCCGCAGAAGACCGAGGCGTTGTGCTGTTGGACTCGGAAAAGTATTACGAGACCGTAGAATTCATGCCGACCAACCTCGTTGATGCCGATGGCAGCAACAAAGACGTCGACGGCGTATCCTATGTCGAGAAGTACAAGAATGGCGACGCCATTTGGGTGGCGCCCAATCCAAATATGCATCTCGATCATGGCTACTTTCTGTTGACCACCCGCAAGGCCGGCATGCCGACCATCGCCAACAAGCTCGTGACCAAAGCGCGGGTTTACTACTATGCCAAAGGCAAGGGTTTTGTCCGGGGCAAAGTGCCCCACGGCACCCGCAATCGCATCATTCACATGGCAGCGATGGACAAATTGCAAGAGAAATATGGCCCGATCGCCTTTCGCTGGGTCACCGCAGAAGATTTCGACGAAGCTCGCAAACAAATGCGCTCGCTGCTTGATGAAGGCGTGGACACGGTGATCTTTGTTCCCGCCGGCGTCATTTATTCCCACCACGAAGTGTTCAACGGTGCTGTGAAGCACAGCATGCACTACGTCCACGAATGGGAAGAGGAAAACGACAAGCACATCAAGGCAATCATTGCGCCCCAACTCGGTGATTTCGACGTCATGCGCGAGGCGCACAAAAAGATGCTGCGCGACCGGTTGGATACGTTGCCGGCGGGCTCCGATGTCAAAGTCGTTGTCTCGATGCATGGCATGGCGTGGGATCGGGTACCCATGGAAGCGTGGATCGATTTGGCGCCTCCCTATCGCGACAAGATTGTTGATGAGGCAAAAGAAATTGTGACGGAATATGATTTTGGCCGCACCGAGGTGGTGTTGTCCCAAGATCACTTTGCTGACCATTACAACAATCCGGACGGCAAATATTTGTCGACTAATAAGGGGTTATGGGACGCCGTCAACGATGGCTACGACTATGCGGTTCACGTGCCGGCTGAGTTCTTCACTGAAAATACCGACACGCTGTTCAGTCACGCAATGTTCAATTACGAAGGCTTTCCCGGCTATGACCTCTACGAGCCGATCGACTATCCCGATTGGAACGTGCCCTATACCCGTGAATTCCAGGTCGAGAACACCAAGGTCTTTTATAACGGTGTGCCAGCTGGCGACTACAGCAAGCCGATCATCGAAGCCTATGTTCAATCCATCGACAGCATTCTGTCGCAGAGCTTGACGCCGCTCGAGGGCGACGTGCTGGGCGCGGCGGAATCTTCCGAAATTCGAGCCTCATCAGCGCAGCCGTAGGGTTCCCTCGTCTAGCCTCCGCTGGTCGGATACGTCTTGGCTTGAGTGCAGAGCAAGGCCCCTCTTTGCCGATAGAAGGGGGCGGATCGCGTAGGACGCGAGAACCGATTGTTGGGGAGACATAAGGTGGACTTGGGGTTAAGCCGCAGGGCAGCGCTTGGGGGATTCGCGATACTGGGTGCCGGCTGTACGGCGGAGAGTCTGTCGATCCCGGGATTTTCCCGTGCGGTCGCCGAAACGCTGCCCGACATGTCTACGCCAGAGGCCAATCTGCATCACATCATGCGCATGTCGGCAAGCGTCGACGGCAAGGACGCACCGTGGCGGTTTACCGGCACGATCTACGGCATTGTCGGTGAAGAGCAGCCGCGACCCATGTTTAAGTTTGAAGGTATGGAGATCTACCGCATCACTCCATTGGGCAACGGGTCCTTTGAAATGACGGGCAACACCGCAACGTTTTTTCGCGATGTTGAAACCGGTGAGTACATCTACGAATTGGATAATCCCTATACCGGCAAACGCATCGACGTGCCTGCCTCCGTCCAAGGGGGCGGTGCGGGCCGCGGCTACACCTATGCCGTCGACGGGATCCGGCCGACCTTCTTGAAAGACCAAATGCCCGACGTGCCGCCTAGCTTTGAATGGGAGGCGGTGGAGGGCACGGTGTGGGTGCACTCGTCACGCGTCTATCCCCCCGGCATGACCTCGCCGCGCGCCGAGCGGCAAACAGCGTTCGCGCCGCTCAAGGAAGTGCTCGACCCAAATGCCAAGCGCTACAGCGCAAAATTCGGATCGACGTTCTTTGCTCCCTGGATGGCCTGGATGGAGATGGGCGATCAACCAGGCCACATGATTTGGCATGCAGGAGGCGTAAAATTATCGTCGATCGATCAATTGTCGCCGCGCTATCGCGAACGTATCGAACGCGATCACCCCGAACGCCTCACAGGATTGCCTGACGCTGGAAGCGGCGGTAAAGAAGTGGAGTAACAATCTGACTAGGAATTCTTAACTCCGCGTCATCCCGGATAGGCGCGAGCGCCAAGCGAGCGCGCTGATCTGGGATCCATGGGCGGTGCGCCAACCATATGTCGAACGTTGTGACGTGCCTTGGCGAAATTCACATGGATTCCGGATAGTAAGTCTCGCAATCCAAAATCGCATAGACTTTGGGCTCGCCTAACGTCCGGAATGACGCACTAACAAAGGAAAGGAAAAAACAATGATCAATACGAGTTTGATCGATCACATGGTCAACCGGCGCCATGCGCTCAAGGCCGTCACGGGTATGGGCGCCGGCGCCCTAGCCATGGGGGCTTTGCCCGCAGAGGCCAGCATTATCACGGGCAGTAGTAAGATCGATTTTGACGATCCCGCTCAAAATCTTAGCGCTTGGGCGAAAGTTTTGGGCAATACGGATCCTACCCAGGAGACGTTGAGCTGGTTCGGTGGACATATCTTCGCCGTGCAAAAAGACAAACCGCTTGTGAAACTCGTGGGTGTTGATGGCCTGGGTGTTTTGCGCATCGAGCCCCAGGGCGATGACGTATTTCGCTTGTTCAATCGCGAAGTCGCATTTTACAAAGATCCGAATACGGAAGAAATTGTTGATGTCTGGCGTAATCCGCTTATCGACGAAGAAGTGGAAGTGTCGCCCATTCACAATCTCACGGTGAATGCGGAAGTCGCGCCGATTCAAAAAATGGATTTTGACGGCACCATGGTCGAACAGCCGTTCAATCCGCCCTGGTGGGTGCTTGGAGACAGCGCCATGTCGCTGTTCGAAGTCCATGCGGCGTTCCCCAATCCCATGTCCGCTGAAGAATGGCCACGTGAATCGGCCGGGCCCGTCAGCCGCATTTCAGAAATCTTCCAGCGTTTCAGCTCGCTGTCAGAACTCGAAGACGAAAGCAAGACATCGGCTGATTATGTCGGGACCTGGACGCGTATCGGCCCGTGGCTGCCTTGGATGCTCATGGGGCAAGCTGAGGGTCACATTCTCTATCGCACCTATATGAAAAAGCTGACGTCTAAGGACCAGCTTCCGCCGAAGCTTCGGGAAAAAGTCGAAGAGCGCTATCCGGAATATTTCCAAGCGCCGGCGCCTGAGACATGGGGCGGGCACAACGATTCGAGTTTTTCAACTTACATGGCGGAGCGCTCGCCGCAGCCGGCCAAATAGCAAACACGTCGAACAACAATTCGATACGCGGACGGGCCGGCGGCTCGTCCGCTTTTTCTTGGAGCGATGCGCGATGCATTTGCTACGCTCGTTGCGATTGAGAATAGAGGGAGCCTCACATGACACCACTTCAAGCGAGTAAACGGGACGTTCTTTTTGGTGCGGGGGCGCTGGGGACGACCTGGGCTCTGGGCACGCCAAAAGTTCATGCTGCGACAAAACTCGACTTTTCAAACCCGCTCGACAATCTGAACGCTTATATCAAGCTGCAAGCGACTTTTGACGCCGAGCCTGCCTATCAATGGTTCGTGGGCAAGATGGACGTCGCCATACCAGGACATAAAATTCAGCCGTTTGTCGAGTACCACTCCCTGGTGCGTCGCGACACGGTCAATGTCGGCGACAACGCTTACGAAGTATCGAGCCGAGAAGGCACGTACTTTGCCAACGTCGAGACCGGAGAAAAGGTCGATCGTTTCTTTAATCCATTTGCCGATCGCGACATTCAACCGTTTCATTTTCGCGAGGGGCCGACGACCTTTCTCATGACCGAAGACGAACCGCGGTTGACCAACACGCGCGATGTCTTGCCCAAAGAAGGCAAGAAATTCATTCTGCCCTGGACGGTGCTCGGCGACGACGTTTGGGTTAGCCGGGAAAACTTTATCGAGGTGGAGCACCCGATGGATCCTTCCGAGTGGCAGCTTGAATCGGCCGGGCCAAATGTGTTTACGTCGTCCCATTCAACTCATCGCGGCAAACTCAGCGACCTTGACAATTCCGATCTTGTGCGCGCGCCGGCGGATTTTCTCTATCAGGCGACCAGTATTTGGTTGCCATGGATGCTCATGGGGCAGCAGCCCGGATGGTTGATTTGGCGCGCCTTCGGCCGCAAGCTTGCCGACCTCTCCGAGTTGCCATCCAAGCAAAAAGAAATTCTCGATGAACTCTATCCAGGGCTCTTCAGCGAGACACCGTGGACGGAATATTCGAATATGTTTTTCGATTTTGCAGATCAGCGCGAGCCTGTCGCGCCGTAAGTGCCTTAGACCGTCAAGTCTTGCGACGTCAGCGGCAATTGGCGCAATCGTTTGCCGGTGGCGCGGCTGACAGCGTTGGCAAAGGCCGCGATGGTCGGTGGCACGCCGGGCTCACCCAACCCGCCGACCGGCGCCTGACTATCGATAATGTGGATGTCGATGGGCGGCGTCTCAGCCAGCTTCAGCATGCGGTAGGTATCGTAGTTTCGCTCAACGGCAATGCCGTCTTGGAAAGTGATTTCGCCGAAACAGGCCGCGGTGAGACCGTAGACGACAGCGCCTTCGATCTGCGCTTCGATGCCGCGCGGATTGACGGGGATGCCGCAGTCAACGACCGCGATGACGCGCTCCAACTTAATGCGGTCGTCGCTCGGCTGCGAGACGTCGACAGTCATGGCAACCAATGTGTTCCAGGCGTCATGCATGGCAAAGCCGCGCGCGTGACCCTTTTGCACAGTATTGTTCCCACTCGTCACGTCGATAACCTTCTCAAGCAGGCTTTGATAGCGGGGACGGCCGTCTAGCAGGGCGCGCCTCAATTCAATGGGATCGCGATCGCTTTCAACGGCGAGCTCGTCAAGAAAGCACTCGACAAAATACGCATTGTTGCTGTGGTCGACGGAACGCCAAGCGCCGAGAGGTGTGACCGGAACAATATGGGCGTTCGTCACTTTGAAGTTCGGGACGGCATAGGGCATGTCGGCGCTGCCGCGCAGTGCTGACGCATCGGGCTTGTCGCCGAGCCCGGCGGGGGATCGCTGCGCCGTACCGGATGTGTTGGCTAAATGAGCGTGCCAAGCGATAGGCGTGCCCGTTTCGTCGATTGCGGCGCGCATGCGGCACAGCGCGGCGGGCCGATAAAACCCTTCACCTAAATCGGCCTCGCGCGAATAAATGACTTTCACCGGTCGTCCAGTTTTCAGAGACGCCGCGACCGCCGGCGGCGCGAAGTCGGCGCTCAAGCGCCTGCCGAAACCACCGCCTGCAGCAGTCAAGTGCACGGTGATTTTGTTCATGGCAACGTCGAATTGTTGGGCAATGCCACCCAGCACTGCTGCCGGCAACTGTGTCGGTAGCCAAATGTCGACGACCCCGTTGTGCGCCCACGCCGTTGCGTTCAAAGGTTCCATCGGCGCTTGGGCGACATGAGGCGATCGATAAACCGCCTCGACAATGTCTTCGGCTTGGGAAAACGCGGCATCCGCATCGCCCTCGTCTTTGGCAATGACGCCAGATTCATCAAGTTTCTCGCCTAGCGCTGGCCACAAATCATCCGTCAGCGTTGCATTGCCCGACGGCGGCGCCCATTCAGGTGTTAATTGATCGAGCGCCTTTTGCGCGCGCCAGTATTTGTCGGCAATGACGAGCACATAGCGATCCATTTCGACAACATCGACGATGCCGGGCACAGCCAGCGCCGGAGCGGGATCGACGCTCGCCAAAGTACCACCGAAAATCGGGCAAGGGAGAACGGCGCCGACCAACATGTCTGCAACGGCAAAATCAATGCCGAACGTTTCGCTTCCGTCTACGAGCTGCGGCCCGTCGAAGCGGTTCATGGGTCGGCCCAACACTTTGTAGACCTCGGGAGCCTTAAGCGTGACCTCAGGTACGCCTTCGCTAGAAACTTTTTCCACGAGCGCGCCATAAGTTAGCATTCGCTCGCTCGCGGCGTGATGAATTTGACCATTCTCAGCAGTGCACTCAGTGATCGCAACGCCCCATTCACGCGCAGCCGCCTCGCGCAATAGCTCGCGCGCAATGGCTCCCGCTTTCGACAAGTCCATAAAGAGCGTTCGGATCGATGCGCTACCGCCTGTCGCAGGCGCCAGTGTGATTGCGCCCTTGTAAGCGGGGCGCGTGGTGACACGTTGGACCCGGATCGTGCGCCAGTCTGCTTCCAATTCTTCAGCGATGATCATGGGCAAGGCCGTCGAAATGCCTTGGCCCATTTCCGTGCGGTTCAACGTAATAGTGACACTGTCGTCAGGCGCGATATGAATCCAGCTATCAAGTTGACCGGCCGGTGCTTCGTTAGCCTTTGCAGGTCGAACGGTAGAACCTAATCCGACAAGAAGTCCGCCAACCGCCAAACCCGATGAGACGAGAAATCTGCGGCGTGAAACCATCCGGCGATCCTCTGTAAAATGATTAAGTCGCTTCGGCCTTGTATTCGGCTGCGAGTTTGATCGCTTTCAAAATGCGGTTGTAGGTACCGCAGCGGCAGATGTTCGTCATCGTTTCGCGAATGACATCGTCGCTCGGGTTAGCGTCTTCTTCCAAGAGCGCCACCGCCGCCATGATTTGCCCCGACTGGCAATAACCACATTGGGGAACGTCGATTTCAATCCAGGCGCGCTGCACCGGGTGGCTGCGGTCGTTTGATAGGCCTTCGATCGTGGTGATCTCGGCATCGCCAACAGAGTCGATCGGCAGCACGCAACTGCGCGTCGCTTCGCCATCGAGATGAACCGTGCAGGCGCCACAAGCTGCGATCCCGCAGCTGTATTTGGTCCCCGTCAAGCCTACGTCTTCCCGGATCACCCACAGCAGTGGGGTTTCGGGATCTACGTCGACTTCATGCGGCTCGCCGTTGACTTTGAGTGTGTATTTCATGCGCGGCCCCTCAAATCCTGCAGTCCAACCATGGGAAGAGCATTGTCGCCATTCTGGGCCCAAATGCAATTGGCGCGTCTCAGATTTCCCGGAAAAGCGCGGATTTGCGCAAAAACAGACAGTTGTGTATAATATCATACATTAATGTACGATTAAGGATGGAGTTGCAACGTCGGGATCAAGGGTGATGTGGGCTCCTTCAAGTCCTATCTACGCCCCGGTTTAGTGAAAGGGATCCAAAATGAACGCGCTGGCGAAACTCTATAAGCCGCCCATGGTGGGAATGCTTGCTTTTCTTGTTGTTCTGCTAACCCAGCCTATCGGCCATACCGTCATGATTCTCACAGAAGAGATCTTTGGAGATGCCTACTTGTATCACGTGGCGATCGCCATGGGTCTGTTCGGCGCTGCCCTGGTCTATATCGGTGCCAAGAAAGATATCGTGCCGGCGACTTGGTATGGCTATTTCGGCGGCACATTCATCTGGTCGTTTTGGGCCGAGTTTTCTTTTGTGTACTACGCGGACCTACTTGAAGTTCAGCCGCTGATGGAAAACGGCGAAGTAGCGATATTGCCCGAATATTTAGTTATGCCATCGTCGCTCGGTGTACTGATGGCAACAGTCGCCTTCTTTTTCTTGAATCAAAATACGCGGTGCAATTTTTTCCGCTGGTTCCATCGCAATCTTTACATGGGGATGCCCAAGCCAACCGCCGGCCGTTTCACGAACGTGTCCGCTATCGTTGCAATAGAAACTATCTTTATTATCTGGTTCTTTTATCTCGTTCTGCTTGTGCTCTACGAAGAGGCGCTCATCGGCGCAACACATCCGGTTACCTATATCTCCTTCTTTGGATTTGCCGTTTGGTCGCTTTATTTGTTTCGCAGGCTCAGCATGTATACGCGATTGGCATCAGCAATCCGCTACGCGATTCCGACGGCGATAATTACGTGGACCTGCGTAGAGATTTTGGATCGGTGGGGATTGTTCGAAGAATTCTGGATTGAACCTTCTAAATACGCCATCGAAGTGTCGCTGTTGTTTGGTACGCTTGTCGCCTTCACACTCATTACGATGTGGGCACCTCCAGCTAAGCAAGTAGTTGAAGAGGCGTAACCCAAAAGACAATCAACAGCGGAAATAAAGGCGCCGGTTCTTGCGCGGGATCCGGCGCCCAAAAAGCCAGCTCATCCGCGAGATTTCGCTGTGTGTTTGCCTTTGGCAAAAGCAAGAGCTAAGATTTAAAGAGCAAGTATACAATGGAGGAAATCCACATGGCACGACTTTGGATGATTATCGCGGGCATAAGCGGCCTCACCGCTGTTGCTGCCGGCGCTTTTGCTGCCCACGGTCTTGAAGAGCGGCTGGTCGAGGCGGGTCTTCTTTCGTCATTCGAAACCGGGGCGACGTATCATCTCATTCACTCGCTTGCCCTGATTGCCGTTGGTTGGATGGCCTCCCGTGGCGCCCCAATGGCTAATCTTGCTGGCATTTGCTTTGTACTAGGAATCGTTCTTTTTTCGGGTTCGCTGTACTTGTTGCTTTTTAACAGTTCTTTTGTTGTCGTCATGGCAACGCCAGCGGGCGGTTTCTTGCTTATGATCGGCTGGATCCTGGTCGCGCTCGGCGCGCTGCGCGACAGCGAGTTGTCAGCGACAATTGCAAAATAATACCCGGCAAATAAGGATGGTGTGCCAACCGAACCCTATAGGGATCTAAATTGCAGAACGTGCCCCTGTTTGCGTGGATGACGGCCGGCTTGGTCGTCCTTTACGTCATTGCCGCGGCCGTTGATGCGGGCCCGCCGGAGGTACCGGACGCTCAACCCGAAGCGGTCAGCACATCCTTTGCGCCGTTTGAATCCGACTTTACGTTGGTCGATCACAATGGCACGACAGTCAATTCCAAAACTCTGACGGGCAAGCCAACGCTTGTGTTCTTCGGCTTCACTTACTGTCCCGACATTTGTCCCACGACGCTGTACGACTTATCTACGTTGCTCGACACTCTTGGCGATGAGGCGGAACACTTGCAGGCCATGTTTATTAGCGTTGATCCGGAACGAGATACCGTTGAAGACATCGAGACCTACTTGTCCGTGTTTCACCCCTCCATTCGCGGACTGACGGGTGAACAAGATCAAATCGACAAAGCCGTCAATGCCTTCTTTGCTTACTCAGAGAAAGCGCCTCTCGAGGACGGCGACTATTTGATGAACCACAATGCGAGCGTCTATTTGATCGGGGCAAATGGGGTATTTCTTGAGACGTTCGCTGCGAGCGAAACTGAAGAGGCAAAGCTACAAAAAATACGCCGGCTCCTGTCGGGAGCCGGCGCGGTTTCTTAAGTGAGGACGGTGCGCTTTTTACGACGACGCCATCAAATTTTCTTTTAGGAATTCAAGAGTGCGGCCCCAGGAAACCTGAGCGTCTTCTTCGTCATATACGGCGCTTGAGGGATTGGCAAAAGCATGGTCCGCTGTATACCAATGCGTTGTGAACGTTTTTTCTGCCTCGTTCATTGCCGCCTCGAACCCACCGACCATTTCTTCATTGATGAAGCGATCTTCGGTTCCGAAATGGCCCAGCACAGGTCCTTGAAGAGTTGAGACGTCATCGGCCGTCTTGGCGACGTTGCCATAGTAGACCACTGTCGCGTCGACGGGCGTCGCGATGCTCGTGTTCAATGACCAGCCGCCGCCGAAGCACCAGCCAACCGTGCCGAGTTTTCCATCGAAGCGTTCGTCGGCCCGAATCCAATCAGCCCAGGCAACGACAGTTTCGCCTGCCGGCGCTGGATCATTTCGAATGCCTTGGCTGAGTTTCGCTGCTACGCCCAATTGATCGGTCGATTCACCTTCATAAAGATCGACGGCCAATGCCAAAAATCCTTCCTTGGCATATTCGGCGGCAGCCGTTTTTACTTCGTCGTTCAACCCCCACCACTCATGAAACACCAAGAGCCCAGGAGCCGGCGTCGTTTCGGGAACCGCCAACGCTGCACTAACTTCGCGGCCACTCGGCGTCGTAATCGTAATGTCGTCAAGTGTGGCAGCGACTTCTTCAGCAAGCGCCTTATTTGCCAGGACCGTGGCTAATGGCAAACTTGCAATGCCCTTTACCAAACTTCTGCGGTCAGCCTTGATTTTAGAATTTTCGTTCATACTTTCCTCCTCTGACAGACAATCAATACGGAATTTTGACCCCTATGTTCCTCCTACGGAGGATCCAAATTTTGCCGGCCAGACTGCGTTCTAAACCCCGACGCATCGCCTTCGGGCAATTGATTCGAGACCAGCTCGAAGTGAGCCTTTTGTGGACAAAGGGACACCTCCACCTTTCTTCAATTCAAGCACCTTTTGGGTTTCTTGACCATAGAGCCAGCGTTGTTGTTCACGCTGCGTGCGGGCGAGATGCGGCTTAGTTCGCCCGCGCAATATCGAACACGAACACATCTTCGTGTCGATGGGAATCCACCAGCCGATAACCCTTCGTCTGGCACATATGCGGAATATCGATGACCGACAGGGGGTCCGTTGCCAGAACACGAAGCGAGGCCCCTTTGGCCAGCAGTTTCAGGGCCTTTTCCGCCTTGAGTACCGGCAACGGACAATTAAGGCCGCTAGTGTCTAATACTTCCGGTTTGTCGTCGGACACGGCGGCACTCTCATTTACCCTAGGCTTGACGTCCAAGAAGTTGACCCTATGGTGCGGGGCCGACGGAGCGCCACATGGACCTTTTTGATCGAGTGAAGCGGGAAGCGACGTTCGTACGAGGTGCGCTCAGCGTACTCAATCGCCTCAAACATAACAGTTCTGATAGCGACGTGACCACTGCCGACATTGTCGAAGAGTGGGCACAGAAGAAACCGGAAAACATTGCGATCTATTTCGAAGATCGGAAGATTACCTATAAGGAACTGAACGGGACTGGCAACAAATACGCCCGTTGGGCGCAGGACCGGGGGGTCGTCAAGGGCGACGTCGTGGCCGTGCTCATGGAAAACCGGCCTGAGTTCATTATGGCCTGGTTAGGACTTGCCAAAATTGGCGCGGTCGCCGCTCTCATTAATTCTAATCTTCAATCTCATACGCTCGCACATTGCTTGAAGCTTGCCGGCGCGCGCTATCTCGCTCTCGGTGCGGAGTGCGCAAACAATTACAAAAGCGCCGAACCATACCTTGAGGATCCGCCAATCGTTTGGGCGACCGGCGGTGACGTAACGGGCGCCTATGAACTGGATCCTGAGTTGGCGAAGCAATCCTCTTCCGGTTTGCCCGATTCGATTCGCAAAGGCCTCAAAGGCAAAGATACTTGTTTTTATATCTACACAAGTGGGACGACTGGATTACCCAAGGCAGCAAAACTCACTCATGTGCGTGTCGCCAACATCATGCACGGTTTTTCGGCCGCAGTGCACGCTAAGGAAACCGACCGCATGTATTTGGCGTTGCCGCTTTATCATTCGTCGGGCGGCGTGGCCGCATTGGGCACAACGCTGACGGTGGGCGGCGCGGTTATTATTAAGCGGAATTTTTCAGCAAGCGAATTTTGGGCCGATTGTATCAAATATGAAGCAACACTGTTTCAATACATCGGGGAGCTTTGCCGCTACCTCTTGAACTCGCCAGAAGAGCCGGAAGAACGCCAGCACAAAATCCGAATGTGCGTCGGAAATGGATTGCGGCCGGACATTTGGGAAAAGTTTCAGACCCGCTTTGCTTTGCCAAGAATTTTGGAGTTTTACGGCGCGACCGAAGGCAACGTCATTCTATTTAATTTTGACGGCAAACCGGGTGCCATTGGAAGGCTGCCCTGGTATTTCAAGCACCGCTACCACTATGCGCTCGTCAAAATTGCGGAAGACAGTTTGTCGCCCGTACGCGATGAGAATGGCCTCTGCGTTGAAGTAGAAACCGGGGAACCTGGCGAATGTTTGGGCGAGATTTCATCAGAACCCCGCACAAAATTTGACGGCTACTCGAACAAGGTGGAAAGCGAGAAGAAAATCCTGCGCAATGTAAAGGCGAAGGGCGATGCCTGGTTCCGTACCGGCGATCTCATGAAAATGGATCAAGCGGGATATTTCTACTTTGTCGACCGGATTGGCGACACCTTCCGTTGGAAGGGCGAAAACGTTTCGACCAGCGAGGTGGCGGAAATTATTTCAATGTTTGACGACATTCGCGAAGTCAACGTTTACGGCGTCAAAGTTCCTCATACCGAGGGACGCGCCGGTATGGCTGCGATTAGAACCGATCATAAGTTGGATATGGGCGCGCTTCACCGCTATGTAGAAGGTGAACTTCCGGAGTATGCGCGGCCGCTATTCTTGAAAATTCAATCAGAAATCGACGTCACGGCAACGTTTAAGCATCGCAAAATAGATCTGGTCAAGCAGGGCTTCAATCCGACCACGACGAACGAACCGATTTACTTTGACGACCCCACGACGGACTCTTATGTCCCGCTCGATGCCGACATCTATCGATTGATCGAGTCAGGTCAAATTCGACTCTAGGTCATGAACTCATAAGCGGGAATTACAAACCGCCTGCATGGCAGCTTGTTGTGCCATTGCGGCCATGGATTTCGAGGGTGCATGGCGCCTCAATGTAGCCAATAACGGCCGCCGATAGTGCAAAGCTTAACGAGCGCGGCAAAACTGTAAGCGGGGCCAGCGCGAAAGGTTCAGCTATCAGCGAAAAACAATTCGAAATGGCTTTTAGTGCGATCAGTGTATTTCTAACCGGGCTCGCGGTTCAGAATGTCGATATGAGAAGTGTGAAACAAAGCCGAGAATTGTGGCGGTGGTTCAGAGAAGCTTTAAACGATAAAGTCATGGCTGGGTAATATCTATTGGGGCTATTCAAATGCGCGCCGTCTGGAAATGCAGAACTGTTTGGCTGATAGCCTTATTGTCGGTGGCAATGGTCACGAGCGATATCGCCGCGGCAGAAAGCGTTCTTAATCGCGGTACGGACCGCGAGCCCCGATCCATTGATCCTCACTTGGGGTTTGGCGCCGCCTATGCGGAGATTACGCGTGATTTGTTTGAAGGCCTTCTCGTTCTGTCTAAGGACGATGAATCCGCGCCGGGGCAAGCACGCGCCTACAGCGTAAGCGATGACGGGCTTGTTTATACCTTCGTTCTCCAGGACGACATCTATTGGTCTGACGGAAAGCCCGTCGTGGCGGAAGACTTTGTCTATTCGTTCCGTCGTTTAGTCGATCCTAAAACCGCGTCGCCTTTAGCAGGTGACGCCTTCGTCCTCAAGAACGCTCGAGCGATCACGCGTTCGGAACTGCCGGTGGAAGCGTTAGGAGTGGCGGCAAAGGACCAAAATACCGTTGAAATTACTTTGGAATATCCGGCTCCATATTTTCCCTTTCTCCTTAGCGCTGTGATGTATCGTCCAGTCCCCCGTCACGCAATAGAGGCACACGGCAAGGATTGGACGAAAGCCGGTAACATAGTGACCAACGGCGCTTACGTCTTGGCGGACCGCGTACCCACGCAAGCCATGAGTTTGGTACACAACGAACAATACTATGCATCTTCCGAGACCAGCATTGAGCGAGTCGTTTATCACTTCACTGAGAACGATGCGGCCGCTTTCACCCGATATCGGGCGGGCGAATTCGACGTCTTGCAGAACTTTTCGCTTTCTCAGCTCGATTGGGTCAAGGAGAATCTCAGCGATCATTTGGCTGTGAGTCTGAGGCTCATGGTCAATTGCATCTACATCAATCTGACAAGAGCCCACTTCAGTGATGAGCGCGTAAGAAAAGCACTTAGTCTCGCAATTGATCGAGAACTCATTACCGAACGCCTTATGAAAGACGGAAGTCTACCCGCTTACAATTTCGTCACGCCAGCGTTCAAAGGATACGGACCCAATCCGGCGTCTTACGCCCAAGAAAGCATCGATCAACGTATCGCTAATGCAAAGCGACTATTGACGGAGGCGGGATTTGGTGAAAGCAACCCTCTCACTTTCACCCTCACCCTCGGTAATACAGGGCGACTGCAGCCTATTGCTTTGGCCGTTCAAGGCATGTGGCGCGACCTTGGCGTGCAGGCCGAACTTAACGCAGTCAGCCCGCTGTCTTCGATGCTAGCTGCGCGCAATCGGGATTTTGACTTAATTCAACAGGAACAGGTGTCGGGATACCAGGATCCCATGGCGGTCCTTGAGATCTTCAGACGGGATAGCCCTTCAAACTTTATGTCTTATGACAATCCCGCGTATGAAGAGTTGATCGATTCGTCGTTGAATATCAAAGAAACAGCGAAAAGGTTCGAAGTCCTTAGGCAAGCCGAGCAAATAGCCGTAGCTGATTTTCCTCTCATTCCTATCTACTTCCTGAACATGCGCCGCCTGGTCAATCCACGAATTGATGGTTGGAATGAGAGTTCAGCGGGCCGGACCACGCAATACCTCAGCTTGAAGGACGAATAGGTTCACTTCCTGGAGAACTAAATGCGCGCCGTCTGGAATAGAATGGAGATGTTAGTGAAGTGCGGGACCGACAGTGTCCTCGACGCGCACGGATTGCATGACACGCCGCCCCTCGAACTTGTCGCTCACGAGCTTGTGCAAGGTGCAGCGATTGTCCCAAATCGCGAGCGAGCCTGGCTGCCAATGAAAGCGGCATTGGAATTCCGGCTTGGCGCTATGTTGCTCAAGGTAGTTGATCAACGCCTTGCTTTCGTCCTCTTGAAGGTCCTTGATCGACCACATTCTCAAAAAGTCGACATACAAGGCCTTTCTTCCCGTTTCCGGATGAGTATGTACGAGCGGATGTTCGGCCGGCGCTCGGCGCACTTTCAGCGACTTCAGAGCTTCCGGACCGGACGTGACGAGGCTATGAACTTTGTCGTGATCCATGGATGGAAACAGACCCGTGAGGCCTTCAACGAACTGTTTCATGGGTTCCGAGAGCGCCTCATAGGCAGCGTAACAACTCACCCACAACGTATCGGCGCCCGCTTCAGGACAGATGAGTGCCTGTAAGATTGTCGCCTTGTTGGGGATATCCGCCGACGAATGATCGATATGCAGGGTTTCTGTCTTGGGCGTGCCGGGAGGGTGCTTGCCGGTTTCGGGCGTTAGAACAAACGGGTCCACATCCTTTGGCGCTCCGCCCATGAGCTTCAATTCGTTCTTCAGCTCGCCGAAATATTCGCCGAAGGTCTTCTGCTCGTCGGGCTTCAAGTTCTGATCCCTAAAAAATAGGACCAGGTGTTCCAGCCAGGCTTGTTGGATTTCACTTAGCGTTTCGCCATCCAAAGGTTGGGAGAGGTCGACACCCACAATTTCGGCGCCTAAAGCGCTCGCGATCGGGTTCACCTTTATGTGCTGATAGTTCGTCATACGCCGCTCCCTTTGCGACCCGTCCAGCAGCCTCTATGGGCAGTGGCTTTTGTTGACATTTCAACCTACTCATCTCACACTACCGACTGATTGGTCTGTTTACAAGAAGATGAGAATCATTCTGAGTTCAGCGCACCATAAGACGGACGATGTCCCGGAGACGGGATAGGCCGGAAACGGTTTTCAGACGAAGATATTTTGAATCTTCTTCGGCAGACTGAGCGATGATAATTCTCAAAGTCTTGTAAACTGGATCTCCTTGCGCAAGGGTTTCTTATGCCATGGGCCAATCGATTGCGACTAGTTTCCCGGCAACTTCGTGGGAGGCAAATATGATTTTCACCGGATGGTTAAATAGGATCGCTGCAATGAGAGTAGGAATGATGCTTGCGATCCTGCTTGCGATAGCTTCTCTGTCTCCTGCATGGGCAAAAGACGATACGCTTTTTACGAGCGACTTTGCTGGCTTGAATGAGGAGCAATCAGCATTTGCCGCGCGGGCGCTCGGTTTTTTCTCCCGAATGGAAGAGATGTATTTCGGCCGCGTCGACAAGATGAACGGCAGCAGCGAACATGAAACGCGTATTAGGAGCACTGAATACTTGGACCACAACGCAAAGGCGGCACGCGGTCCCGTGATTCAAAAAGGGGGCCGCGCCTACAACATTGAGAAAAAGCCCTCGCGGTACTTTCAAAGGCAGGCTGCCTGGGGCCGATACTATTCACTCAATATGCATGCGAAGACGCCGCTAGTCGGCATGATTCATGCCGCTTTCGTCATTCAATTCTATGCGGACGGCAAGAGTTCCATTGGGGGTTTTCTTGATGTTCTACCGGGCGCGACGCCGGAGGAAGATTTGCTCTATATGAAAGAGGCAATGGATGCAGTTTATGAAAAATATGGAGTTGATTCAAAACCTCATCGCGAACTGAGCTGCAAAGGTGACGACGAAGCGGCGGCGCCTACTGACAGACGCTACCGCTGAAAGGTTGCTTGCATAGGAGGCAGTTTCTATGTGCAGCCAATGCTTACGGTGACAGAAGAGAATTTCAATTTCGTCACAGAAGCCTATGAAACACTCCTTGATTCATATTTGACGCTTGCGGAAAAACGTGCCCACGATCCTTTTACGGACGAGGATATTGCGGCTCAAGATGCTATGCGTCTCAATTGGTTCGAAGACCGCATGTATTCGGATCCTTTTACGTCCGAAGTGGTTCCCTACGAGATTTGGTCGCTTTGGAGCTTGCCACCGGAAGTCAAATTCTAAGAGGAGAATATCTCTTAAGTTATGTCTGCTAATGGGATGGACCGGCTGCTTCCCTAGCTGGTTAGTCTGGAAAGACTAATGACCAGCGATTAGAAGGAGAAGCAGCAATGACGAAGAACCAGTGTGAATCCCATTCCGCAGTTACATCAATCGGCATCGATATCGGCAAGGATGTTTTCCATATTGTCGCGTTCGATATGGACGGGAAGATGGTACTGCGGCGGAAGTTCAAGCGCCTTGCACTTGAGAACGAGTTCAAGAAGCTTCCGCCTGGTATCGCGGCGCACCGCGACCATCAACCAGATCCGCGCCTTTCTGATCGAACAGGGGATCGCCGTTCGAACGGGTGCGCATGCGTTGCGTAAATCTCTGTTTGCGATCTTGGAGAACCGCGAGGAAGAGATCTCACCCCGAATGAATGAACTGATCGTCGGGCTTTATGAAGACTGGCTCTGGCTCGACGAGCGGATCGAGACGATCACGCGCGAGATTGAGGAGATCAGCAGGAGTGAAGCAAACTGTCAGCGGCTGATGAGCGTTCCCGGCATCGGTCCTATCATATCAACCGCCATGGTGGCCGCCATTGGAACAGGAGAAGCCTTCAGCCGCGGCCGTGACTTCGGAGTCTGGCTGGGCCTGGTTCCGCATCAATACAGTACAGGCGGGCGCCCGATCCTGGGGCGCATCTCAAAGCGGGGCAGCAAGTATCTTCGAACCCTGTTCATTCAGGCGGCACACGTCATTTTGATGCGTCCGCATAATTGGGAGAAGTTCAGTTTTGGGCCGTGGCTCAAGCAAGCGGCAACACGGCTTCACCGAAACAAGCTCGCCACTGCACTGGCCAACAAGCTTGCCCGGATTGCATGGAGCGTTCTGCGAAACAAAAAGAAGTTTGATACACACAGAGAGCCTGCGGCCATCTGAGCCTGTAAGCCTCGACAAAGTTCGCGATTGAGAAAGCGCATGGAACGGATCAAGACACGCCCCAAAAGTCTGATGACCCAAATGGTTGCTTGCCAACCTGTCCGCTAATGAGACCAAAGGCGCGTGCGTACTCCCATCAAGGCCACGGCCCGCGAGCCGATCAAACAGGCCGGATACATATCAGCGACTTCCGATATCCTGCAAAATCTCTCTTGCGAAACGCAGCCGGTCCATACATTTGGGTCAAACTGAGCCGAATGCTTGCGCACTCCCAGACGTCCGAGCTCGGGGATATTACGGTCGAAAAGGATGAAAAAGTGGACGCCGGATTTGCGCCACGAAATTATGAGTCCATGACCTAGAGCGATGCCGCGTCAGTGGATGTCGCTCTAGGCGGGAGCCACCACATAGCCCGCCCGCGGAAAATGAACGACGAGCTCACCGAGATCCGGGTCTTCACGCCTCAGTGCAATATGGTTTGATGACGAAGACACGATCTCTCCTTCAACCGGATCTTTGCCGTGATCGTCGGGCTTGACCGAGACCCGGTCGCCGGGCGCGCGGCCATTGGGGTCATGGGGATCCAGTTCCACGGCCGTCGTCGGCGTCGCTTGCTTTGCGATTTCAAGGGCATCCGCCGCATCTATGTCGGTGCGCACCCCGTGTCCCTTTCCCGCCATGCGCTCTTGCCAGGCACGCACAAAGGAAAACTCTTCGAGATAAAGATCGGCGCCGGCAGGAAACGTGCGCGTCAAATACCAAACATTCGAGTAGCCGTTTATATCGGCGAGTCCAGGCGTTGCCCCCATGATCCAGGGCTTGCCGTCGCTCAAATGATCTTCGAGCCAAGCTGCGTAGGCGCGCCACTGATCCTTATTGGTGGACTGGCGCTGCTTGATTGTCTTGAGATCAAACGGCCGGCCTGACACTCGTGCACGGCGTTTTTTTTCCTCTTCCGTATACGTTTCACCGAAATTGGCACTGATAAGCCCGATCGACGCCGGTAAAAAAGCTCGGTCTGCCCACACGCCAAGTGCAAACGGCATGCCGCGCCGACCGCCGGAAAACAGTGTGGGCTGGGGAAAACGATTGTCGATCTCGCGAACAATCAATTGGGAGTCGCAATAAATGTCGGCACCGATTTGCATGACAGGAATGCGCAGATAACCTCCCGTCAATGCCGTGAGCGCCGGTTTGGGGATCGTTTTGGGAACCTCAACCGATCGCCACGCCAGCCCTTTGATGCCCAACGCAACGCGCACTTTTTCGGCAAGGAGTGAACTTTCGTAGTGGTGCAAGATTATGTCGTTTGAAGTGACCATAGCCTCATTTCCGTTTGTGCCTTTAGTCGCGCAGGCTATGCGCACTGCGTTTGATCATGCCGAGATCGCCTTCGGGGGGTGGGCCCTCTTCAAGTGCGACTTCGAATGTCTCCAACATGCGGCAGACCAGCATGTAAAACCCGATCAACGTCGTGAGTTCGAGCAGTTGCTGATCTGAAAAATACTTTTGCACAGCTTGGTAGATGGCGTCACTTGCCTTGACGTTATGAACGACGTCGTCAGTAAAGCGCAGCACGGCTCTTTCTTGGTCGCTGAATACTTCGGCTTCTGCGCTGCTCTTCGTGGCTTCGATACGCGCCGCGTCGATACCTTCATTTTTCGCCACGCGTTCATGATGATGCACTTCGTACCTGCTGCCCGATAAATTGCCGACACGAAGGATCACCAATTCCCTCAATTGAGCATCGAGCGTGCCGTCATTGAGAAAAGCGTTGGCCATAGACATGAAAGCGGGGAATACTGCGCCACTTGCCGCCATTGCTTTGAATACGTTGAGGTCAGGGAGGTAGCCGAGTAATTCTCGGTTCTCCGGCGGCAGGTCGTTCAAGTCAGGAAGGGGCAGGCGCGGCATGGTCATTCCGTCAAAAGTTAAGTTCAATACGATCTATATCAATAAACGTCTAGTTCATCTCATTGCGTCATCACCGGACAGGCGCGAGCGAAACACGCGCGCGTTGATCCGGTGATCCACTGGTTTATCGGTTTAAGTCTAGGTACAAGTCACGCCATTCAGTATTCATGCTTTCCATGAGTTTTACCTTCCAAGCTCGACTCCAGTGCTTGATATTCTTCTCACGCTGAATAGCGCTTCGTATTTCCTTGTGTTCTTCGAAATAAACAAGGTGCTTCACGCGATACTTCTTCGTAAACCCCTCCAACAGAGAATGCCGATGTTCGTAAGCCCGCCGAGCAATATCATTTGTAACATCAACATAAAGCGTTCGATATTTCTTACTCGCTAAGATGTAAGTGTAGTAGGGCATTTGCGAATTCGATGCTACATGGACCCGCGGGTCAAGCCCGCGGGTGACATTAGTGTAAAATCGCGCTCGGAAGGTTAGAGTGAATGGTAGCAAAATTGTCCGCCCGACAAGAGGAACATTCAGTGACCCAAGACCTCGAAAAGGCGCAAGCCGTGCTCGACTTTTGGTTTGACGACGCGGGCCAAAAGGCATGGTTCAAGCTGGATCCGGCTTTTGATGAAAAGGTGCGTGCAGAATTCGAAGAACTTGCAAAGCAAAAGGCTGATGAGATAGAGCGCGACGGCGGTTCATCCTGGGAGAAGCGGGCATTCAGCGCCTTGGCGCTCATTATTTTGCTCGATCAATTTCCGCGCAATATGTATCGCGATCAGCCGGCGTCTTTTGCGTGGGATCATTTGGCGCTCGGCGCCGCCGAGCATGCGATCGACAAGGGGTTTGATTTACAAATGCCGGAGCCTGCACGCTCATTTTTCTACATGCCGTACATGCATAGCGAGTCGGTTGCTGACCAAAAGCGCTGTGTCGAACTCACCGAGACACGGCTTGAAGAGTCGGGTACGGCAAATCATGCGCGCAAACATTGTGAAGTGATTGAGCGCTTCGGTCGTTTTCCTCATCGCAACCGCCTGTTAGGACGCCTTTGCACTCCGGAAGAGGAGAAATTTCTGGCCGATGGCGGCTATGCACCCGGCACCAAGCCTAAGTTCAAGTAAGTTGGGGCTCGACAGCATGTGAGCGCGCCAGTTCAGTTTCGACGTCTTCAATTTGGCGAGATTGTTCTGCCTCGTTCCAGCCTAGCTCTTCGCCCATGAGCTTGGCGGCCCGGGCCAAAGCCTCCGCGCCCGGATGGCACATTGTTCCAAGGCCGGTGCGCCGGAAGATGACATCCGCCAATGATTGCGCCAACTCGTGGCGTACGGCATGAATAACTTGCCCGCCGATATCGTGCGCATGTGGCGACAGGCTTTGCGTCGCGTTGCCGGCTTCCTCCATCAGGTGATTAAGCTTGGCGCCGTAGGTCCGAGTCAAATGCCGAATGACCTGGACGGGCAAATCCGGATACCGCTTAACGGACTTGTCGGTGAAGTCGCGAAACCTGCCGACGTTGCCACCGCGCAGTGGTTCAGTTTCTGTCGTGCATGAGATTGCACTGCGGCCAAGTTTCCTGACGGCTAGGTCGACAACGCGTTCGGCCATGTGACGCGACGTGGTCCATTTGCCGCCGACGGCAGATATAAATCCATTTGGGCCATTGATGGCTGTATGGTCGACAAGTTCCGCTTTGCGGCTCGCATCGTATGACGCATCGCCCTCTGATGTCCCCGGCGCCCGCTCGTCTACAAGGGGTCTAAGGCCGACATAGGCTTTGAGTACGTCACTCCGTTTCAAATGTGCGCCTGGCAACCCGCGATTGACGGTTGCCAACAGGCCTGTGATGTCGGCCTCCGTAACGCGGACATCTGCCGGATCGCCGTCAAAGGGCGTGTCAGTGGTCCCCAATATCGTATGACCCCGCCAGGGCAAAACCAAAAAGTGTTCGTGCTCGGCGAAAACGGCAAGCGCATAGTAGTGAAGCAGTTTGCGTGTAATAAGATGGATGCCCTTGGAGCGGATCAGACGCACGGAAGGTTGGCTTTCTCCAGCAAGAGCTGCGAGATCGTCCGCCCACGGACCGCTGGCGTTGATCGTAAGGCTCGCCCGGACCTCCAACTTGTTGCCCGTCAGCCCGTCTTCCACAACGGCGCCGGTAATCGCGCCATCGGCTTTAGTCAGCTCCACAGCCTTTGCATAATTGACTATGACGGCGCCGTGATCCCGCGCGCCCAAAACACATTCAAGGCCGATGCGCTCAGGCGCATACATTTGGCAGTCATAATAGAGCATGGCACCGGTCAGACCTTCGGGCTCGAGCGGCGGCGCCATGGCAAGGGCTTGGGCGCGGGGAAAATAGCGGTGGCTCGGCAAATGCTTGTCGCTATCGTCAAGCCGGTTCCGGTCATAGGACAAGAGGTCATAAAACGTCAGCCCGAGCCCCATGACAAAGCGGCTTTGCATGCCGTATCCATAGGTGGGCGCCAAAAATGGCAAAGGGTCGACCAAATGCGGCGCGTTCGATTCCCAAATGCGGCGTTCCCGCAGCGATTCACGCACGAGCGACAATTCAAAGTTTTTGAGATACCGCAGACCGCCGTGCACCATTTTTGATGTGGCCGAACTGGTCGCATGAGAAAAGTCTTTTGCTTCGACTAATGCAACGCGCAGGCCCCGCAAGCTCGCATCCCATGCGATGCACGCACCGGTGATACCGCCACCAATGATGAGCAGGTCAAAGGTTTCTTTGCCCAGAGAATTGAAATTGCGCAGCACCGCATCTGGCCCCGTGAATCACTTGGGGATGCAGTCTATAGTAAGGACGAGATCAACGGGACATGAGGTTGAATGGCGGACGAGGCGCTCATCATCGAGTCATTTCGTGCACAAGCCGGCTGGTGCGCGCGCCTTGGCTCGCCGTTTACCGCCGCGCTCTTATCAAGAGCGTCGAACGACATCGAAGCAGGCGGACCCGTCGCGGAACTGCTCAAAGACTGGACGCAAAATCCCTATGCCGCAGCATTGGCGCTCAGGTTTGCCGGCGCCCTGAATTTTCTTGTTTTGGACGGCCGCACCGACGTGCTCGCCTTCGAATATCCGGAGTCCAAACCCGAGATGGAGGGCGAGGCTCTCTGGAAGGCGGCCGCTGAAACCGTTCGTGATCATCGATCTTTCATAAGGAAATTCATTGACTCGCCGGTACAGACCAACGAGCTCCGGCGCTCCATCTGTTTACTCGGCGGTTTTTTGGAGGCGGCCAAGCACTACGGCTTGCCCTTGCGCATTTTCGAGATGGGCGCGAGTGCCGGGCTCAACCTATTGTGGGACAAGTACCACTATGCCTTTGGCGGTCGAGAGTGGGGAGACGAACAAAGTCCCATCAGTTTGGCGACCGAGTGGGAAGGGGATTTGCCGCCGCTCGAAGCAAGCGTCACGGTTGCCACTCGCACGGGGTGCGACATCAATCCGGTCGATGTGACCGACGACGCACATATGAAGCGTGCGCTCGCCTATATATGGCCGGATCAGCCGGAACGGATTGAACGCTTCAAGACTGCCGCTCAATTGGTCCGTGACTCTCAATTGAAAATTGACAAGGCTGATGCGGGAGAATGGCTCGCCAAAGTGCTCGCGGACTCTGCTCCTCAAAACCTTACGGTCCTGTTTCATTCCGTTTTTTGGCAATACGTGTCGGCAGATTCGAAAGCAGCCGTTAACGCGGCGATCAATCAAGCGGCGGCGAGGGCTACGTCAACGGCTCCATTCGCCTGGTTGCGCATGGAGCCGGAAACAGCAGACGTCAACGTAAAAATGGATTTGCGCCTTAGTCTGTGGCCTGACGATCTTCATTATCGACTCGCTTGGCCCAATCCTCACGGCATTAACGTCAAGTGGGTGAGGGAGCTTATAGATGACGAATAAGGCAAAGAGGGTTGCCAATCTGGAGCAACGGACGTTTTTGGTCATTTGTAGCGATGGGCCCGATGCACCAGCGCTTAGGTTGGAGCATCTCATGCCTCACGCCAATCACATGGCTACCAACAATGAACAATATTTGGTGGCAGGGCCGATCAGTAGCGACATAGCTGGTCCATTTGCCGGCAGCTTTTTCCTGATCGCCGCGGACACAGAGGCCGATGCGCGCGACCTGATGAGCAAAGATCCGTATATCAAGGCGGGCGTCTTTGAAACGATCACAGTTCAGCAGGTCGTGCCATCGTGTGGTCGATGGCTCGGAGGCATAACTTGGGATAGCGAGGAAGCCGCGGCGATCGCGCGCGAGCAAGCCTCTCGAATTGACTAGCCTCTATTAGCGCAGTTCTAGCCCTTGTTGTTCAAGCTGCCATTTGAGCGCATCGAACCGGTCCTGGCCGAAAAACGGCTCGCCTTGAAATACCATCAACGGCACGCCCCAATGGCCCGCGTCGCGCTGGGCGTCTTGATTGGCGGTGATGATTTGATCGTAGTCGTCCGCCTTTTTGGCAATCGCGTTGTCAAGATCATCTAAATCAAGCCCGGCGCGTGCAGTCGCATGCGCCAGATGATCGCCGAGGTGCCACTTGTCGGTGCCACCCCAAATTATTCTGCTGACTTCATTTATAAAGCCAATTCCTTGGCCCGCCTTAACCGCTGCAATGCCCAGACGTGTGAGGCGATGGATATGGGGCTGCTCAGTTGGTACCTCGCCTGTTGCCATGTTCATGACCACCGGATCGGGATTGGGAAATGCGTACGGTAAGTTCAGCCTCTCGGCTTCGCGCGGAACATCTTGAAGTAAGTAACTGACAAAGAGTGGATTGACGCTCTTGAAAAAGCCGGGCGTGCGAATGGCGAGGGGAAATACGGGCCGCACGTTGACTTCAACGTCATAGTCTTGCGCGAGCGCTGCCATCCGCGGCGTCACCAAATAGGAATAGGGACTGCGAAACGACCAAAAAAGATCAAGTGAAAGCATCATGAGGTGCGCTCATCGGTTTGAATGAGGTGCCATGCGCAGATGAATAGGGCACCAAACGAAACCGCCTCAATCAAGTGATAGACCGTGTTGTGGTGAAGCGGGCCATAGCCGATCTGTAGCTGCTGAATGATGCTGCCCCAAAAGTTTAACCCCAGCGCTGATGCCCCCACGCGTCCCGCATATGCCCTTTCGGGTGATCGGAATTGAATGACGAAAAAGGCGACAAATAGAACAAGTGCTGGCAGCGTGGAGAATAGAATCGCCATGAGAAATGTGTTGTTGATCGTGACGACAACGGCGACATAGGCAATAAACGCCCAGCTTGCCGCGATGATGACTTTGTCTTTCATCGGTTCTGAAAACAATAGTCGGGCTGCGATGGCCCAGAGTGCGACCGAGGCCAGACCAATGCTAAGCAATACGACGAGCCACAAGACGTCGAAGAGCGGCGTTGACTCGGGCGGCGCGAAGCCGTGAACCGTACCGCCAGCGAGCGACGCCACTGCAAGCAAGCCAAATAGCATTATAAACCATGTGCCGAAGACCGTTGCAGGCAAACGAGCCAAGAGCCAGACAAAGAGGACGCACTCAATGAATATGAGATAGTCGGAAAGCACGACTTGAGGCTGATTCATGGAAAGTGTCCGATTGTCAGAAAATTTATGTTGAGATTATCTTAGACCACTCGCGCGTGACGTCGAGCATGGCGGTGGTCAGCGTCGCCAAATCGTCGGTTGAAATCACGAAGGGCGGCGTGATGTAAATCACGTCTTCAAAAGGACGGATGTAAACGCCGCGATCGACAAAGCGCTGCTTCAGCCAATTGAGTTCGCGCATTTCTTCTAATTGTATGACGCCGATGGCGCCACGCACTCGCACGTCTGCAACACCTTGAATCGCACGCGCCTCGGGCAGAACGTTTCTCATAGTACGCTCGATGTTGGCCACTTGCTCAAGGCGCGGCTCGTGTTCGAACAGGTCGAGCGAGGCGTTGGCCGCCGCGCAGGATAGGGGGTTGCCCATATAGGTTGGCCCGTGCATCAACGCGGCGTCAGGATCGTCGGAGAGAAAAGCTTCACTCAGCCGCGCGCTTGAAATGGCGGCCGAAAGCGGCAATGTGCCGCCCGTCAGCGCCTTAGATAAAGTTACAATATCAGGCACGATTCCCGCTTGATCGCAGGCAAACATCGATCCGGTGCGGCCGAATCCCGTCATGATTTCATCGCAGATGAGCAAAACGCCATGGCGGTCCGTCTCAAAGCGAATGAATTTCAGCGTTTCTTCGTCGTGAAACTTAAAGCCGCCTGCGCCTTGCACCAGCGGTTCGATGATTACGGCGGCGAGCTCACCGGCTTTCTGCTCGAGAAACTCTTCAAAGTCCGCGCGGGACTCGTCATCGGTGGGTACGCGCAGCACATGATGTTGTGGCAGCACATCTTTATACGCCCGGTGCATGCCTTGATCCATGTCTCCGATGGGCATCGTGCCCAGGGTGTCGCCATGGTAGCTGTGCTCGAAGCAAACAAATTTTGTGCGGCCCGTGGCGCCGCGGTTGATCCAGTACTGCAGCGCTAGTTTCATAGCGACTTCAACACTGACCGATCCGGACTCCGCAAGAAACACGCGGGTGAGGTCGCCCGGCAAAAGATCGGCGAGACGGGACGCGAGCTTATAGGCCTGTTCGTTGGCAAGCCCGCCCATCATGACATGGGGCATGATGTCGAGTTGCCGGCGAATGGCCTCGGCGATGTGGGGATGGTTGTAACCGTGGCACGCGGTCCACCAGCTGGCACAGCCGTCGATGAGTTCGCGCCCGTCTTCCAATTTGAGCCGTACGCCGTCTGTTGCCACAACGGCAAGCGGCGTCGGCGCCGTTTTCATTTGGGTATAGGGCAACCAAACATGCTTAAGGCCGTCGCGAAGCCAGGGGGGAGTTTCGTTCATGGAACATCCTCAGAACTGCGATCCGTTGACGCGGGCCGTAAAGATCGACTTCTAGTGAACCTGTACTATAGTGCGCGCGACCTTTCCAGAACTAGGACCCCTCGCATGTCGTCCTTGGACTCGTTTGCCAAGACAAAATTGGAGCAGCTCGAAGCCAGGGCCTTAAGGCGGCGTCTTTCGGTGACCGAGCGCAGCACTGCAGGGATTGCAATTCGCAGCGGTCCCGATGGAGCGCAAAGGCTTATTTCCTTTTGTTGCAGCGATTATCTCCACTTGAGCCAAAACCAAGAGGTTAAGCGCGCCGCGGCTGCTGCAGCTCAGCGCTACGGAGCGGGCGCCGGCGGTTCCCGGCTCATCACCGGCAATCATCCGCTTTACGACCGGTTGGAGCGCCGCCTCGCCGCACTCAAAGGTACTGAAGCCGCAGTTGTGTTCGGCTCGGGCTATTTAGCCAATGTCGGAGTCGTCCCGGCGCTCATCGGGCCCGGCGATCTTATTTTGCTGGACGAACTCGCACACAATTGTCTCTTCGCCGGGGCGCGCATGGCACGGGCTGACAGCCACACGTTTCGCCATAATGATTTAGATCACGCTCATGCGCTGTTAAAGGAACATCGCGGCAATTACCGGCACGCGATTATTTTGACCGATGGTCTTTTCAGTATGGACGGCGATCTAGCGGCGACAGGGGATCTTGCGGCGATCGCGAGCAAACACGACGCGTGGTTGCTGATCGACGATGCCCACGGTATCGGCCTGTTGAATGAGGGCCGCGGTTCATCGTATGTGGGTGACGGCACATTGCCCGCAGATTTGAGTCTGCAAACAGGTGCCTTGTCCAAAGCGTTTGGCTCATACGGCGGTTTCCTTTGCGCTTCGCAAACGGTCGTGAATCTCATCAAGACCCGCGCGCGCACCCTGATTTATTCCACCGGCTTGCCGCCGGCGTCGATCGCGGCGAGCTTGGCGGCCCTCGATATTTTCGAAAATGATCCTGCCCTTTCTGCGCGGCCCGTCGAAAATGCCAGGCTGTTCGCCCGGATCGCAGATTTGCCGGAACCCCAATCGCAGATCGTTCCGCTTGTCCTAGGAGATCCGGAAACGACGCTTGCTATTTCGAAATTGTTGCAGCAAGAGGGATTTCTAGTTTCCGCCATTCGCCCGCCGACGGTGCCTGAAGGAACGGCCCGCTTGCGCTTTACGTTTGCTGCCGGTCATCGGGAAGAAGACGTTCGCCGCCTGGCGCAGCTGGTGCGTGACCAGGTCATGCCGCGCCGCGTGGCATGAGTGCGCGCCTATTCGTGACATCGTCGGGCACCGACATCGGCAAGACCTATGTTACCGCGCTTCTCATTCGTCAGCTCAAGGCCAAGGGCCACGAGCCATATGTCCTAAAACCTGTCGTGTCAGGATTTGATCCAGACCACGCATCGGAAAGCGATCCAGGCGTTCTTCTTGCGGCACAAGGCCGTCCGCTCACGGATGATGTACTTGACGAGATTTCTCCCTGGCGGTTCGCGGCTGCCCTGGCTCCCGACATGGCTGCCAGACGAGAAGGACGCGATTTGAAGTTCGACGAAGTCGTTGAATTTTGCCGCAAAGACAGAAAAGCAGACATTACTATAATTGAAGGCGTTGGCGGCGTGATGGCGCCGATTGCTCAAGGGCGGCTAAATATTGATTGGCTGGCCACGCTTCAGATCCCCGCACTTCTTGTGGTGGGCTCTTATCTCGGCACCATCAGTCATACACTCACGGCTGCAAATGCCCTAAAGACCCGATATCTCACTCTCGCGGGGATTGTGATTTCGGAATCCGAGGAAAGCCCCGTTCCACTCGAAGAAACGGCGGACGCCATCGGGGCTCATGTGCCGGGGGTATCGATTGCAATGTTAGCGCGCCGCGGGCCGGACGATTGGGAAAGCCACCCCGATTTGACATATCTTATGTCCTAGCGGTTCAACGGTTGCGGAGCAGGACATGGGCAGCCGCCCTCTCGAAACCACTGATGACGTTGCCACCGATCTCCATTCCATGGTGATCGATGTGCGCTCGCCTGCGGAATTCGCACTCGATCATCTTCCTGGTGCAGTCAACTTGCCCGTGCTCGACGACGATGAGCGCGCTTATGTGGGTACGGTCTACAAACAAGAGAGCACGTTCAAGGCGCGCAAGCTGGGTGCGGCGTTAGTTTCGCGCAACATCGCAAGAATTCTCGAAGGACCACTGAAAGACTTGGACCCTGACTTTCATCCACTTATCTATTGTTGGCGCGGCGGTCAGCGATCGGCTTCCCTTGCTCTGGTCCTCGCTCAAATCGGATGGCGCACAACGCTGCTCAATGGCGGATATCGAACCTACCGGCGCAAAGTCGTTGCCGACTTAAATACTTTGCCTGAACGCTTTCGTTATGTCTGCCTTGCCGGTCTCACGGGCACGGGCAAAACGCGGTTGCTGTCACGCATGGAGACGCTCGGCTTTCAAGTTTTGGATTTGGAAGGGTTGGCGGACCACCGGGGTTCTGTTTTGGGCCGCGTACCCGGTACCGACCAACCGTCTCAAAAGCAATTCGAATCGCGAATTTGGCAAGCGCTAACGACATTCGATACCGCGCGACCGATTTGGGTCGAATCCGAGAGCTACAAAATTGGTGAACGGTCGTCGCCGACTGAGCTTTGGAAATCGTTGCGTGGGGCGACGCGGGTACAGATTGAGTTGCCGCCAAGTGCGCGGGTCAATCTACTTATCGAGGACTACGCTCACTTTTTGGAGCAGCCCCAAGACCTCGTTGAGTTTCTCCAACCTCTAAAGGATCAACACGGCAAGGAAACCCTGGCCCGTTGGACCGAACTCGTTGAGACTCGCGATTGGCAAGCGTTCGTGCATGAGCTTCTTGAAGTTCACTACGACCCGGCCTACCTGCGGTCTCTCAAGCGCCATGGCACTGGAGACACTCATCAAGTCACGCTCGCGTCCTACGACGACGACGCCCTCGATCGAGCCATCGCCTGGTGCGAGGCTGAATTCGGAAAGTAAGTTCGTCAAAAGCCGGTCAATGACAATTGGGGCTCGCCGCCCTTAACCACGCCGATGACGCGCGTCTTGCCGTGCCCTACTTTTGTGAGGTTGCCGAGACAATCAAGCACGCGGTCTTGAGGAACGCTTGCGAGCAAGCCTCCAGAGGTTTGCGGGTCGAACAATAGCGAATAAAGCGGGTGGCCGGATGCTTCCGCCGTATTCGCAATATATTCGACGGCGCGCGCGTTTTGAGGGTGCAATGTGCTGCGAACGCCTTGTGCCAATGTTTCTTCCGCGCCGTTTAGGACCGGCAGCAAGCTCAAGTCGATTTCGCACCCCGCTCTTGAGGCCCGGGCCATCTCTAACATGTGTCCAGCAAGGCCGAAGCCGGTTACGTCCGTACACGCAGTGGCGCCGTTCGCGGCGAACACCTCGCCAGCCGCCTCCGAGGTTTCCATCATCATTTCGAGTGCGTCGTCGATCCAACGGCCTTTAGCTTTGAGCTGCATATGGGCAGCCAACAGCGTGCCGGTGCCAAGAGGTTTTGTCAGGACCAGGGCGTCGCCTTGTTTCATACCGCCTTTACGCAAAATGTGATCGCTGTGAACAAAGCCATTTACGGCAAACCCTAATGAGGCTTCCGCACCTTCCCCGCTATGACCGCCCATGAGAGAAACATTTAATGCGCCAAAGGTCTCCAAGGCACCGCGCAACATAAGATACAAATCTTCTTCTAGGGCGGCTTCCGGTCCCAGGGGGAGCACCGCAAGGGCGAGCGCGTTGTGCGCCGCTCCGCCCATCGCATGGATATCGCCGAGAGCGTGAGCGGCGGCAATCCTGCCAAACAAATAAGGGTCGTCGATAAAGGCGCGAAAGAAATCGATGGTGTGCAGCAGCACTTTGCCTTTTGGGGGATCGATCACCGCCGCATCTTCAAATTCATGGACGCCATGTCCCTCGATGTTGCTGAGCCGGTCGAGAACGCGGGTAAGCACCGGGCTGCCGATCTTGGCGCCGCAGCCGCCGCACCGCATCAGCGTATCAACTGATGAGCCGCCGATTTCAATTTCATCAGTGAACGGAGACTCGTGCCGCGCCGACATTTCTGGGAGTTCAGCGTATTTGTCCATGAAACGCCGGTCGATCCAATCTTTCCAGCGCCACACGCCCGCTCCTTGAAGACTGACGCTTCTCCACGATGCCACGGCATTGCGGTCACCAGTTGATATGAGGCTTAGCCATTTTTCCTGGGGCGCAAACGGCAAGGGTTTTTGACTTTCCAACACGCGACGAAGATTGCGGGCAAGCGGCGGGCCCTGACGCACCGCCATAACGCCGGCCTTTTCGCGGGCATGTTTGACCATGGTTGCGACGTCGCCGGCGGCAAAAACGTTTGAGTGAGAGACCGAGCGCAAACAATCGTCGACGCGTATGAAGCCATCTTCTGTAAGCGCTAGGCCGGTTTCTTGTAGCCAAGCCGGTGCCGTTGCCTGGGTGGTCCAAAGGACGGCATCGAGAGTTACCGTTTTGCCGCTGGACAATTCAACGCCGGTTTGCGTGACACGGGTGACCTCTGCGGGAACGTGTAAGTGAACTCCGCGGCCGATTAGAGTCTGCCGAAGTTTCTTGCTCACCCTTTGATTATGGGTCGGCGCAATTCGTCCCCGGTCGCCGAACAAATGAAACGTTACGCCGGTATCCGCATCGGTCCGCGCGTGAAGGGCGTTGCGAACGGCATGTTGAGCGGACAGCGTCAGTTCGATGCCGCCTGCCCCTGCGCCAACAACGCCGATGGCGAACGGATCGCTGGGACTTTTGACAATGTCCATAAGCCGTTGCCAGTGCTTCAAAAATCCGGCGATGGGTTTGACCGGCGTTGCGAATTCAGCCGCCCCCGGTACGTTCACCGTCGCCGGCGCCGATCCCACGTTGATCGAGCAAAAGTCAAAGGGCACGGGCTCGCGTTTCTCACACAGGATGCGGTTAATTTCGAAGTCGAGTCCGACGGCGTCGTCCTTGTAAAAACGTCCGCCTGCAAATTGCGTCAGGCGGCGCAGGTCTATGTGCGCGTCATCAAATGAATAGTGACCGGCAATGAGTCCCGGCAGCATGCCGGAATAGGGCGTGTGCGTGTCGCGGCAAATGACGGTCAAGCGCACGCCCGGCACGGGGTTCATGCCCAAGTTTTTGAGCACCGCCACATGGGAATGCCCGCCGCCGATGAGGACGAGGTTTTTCATCGTGGCCGCAACCTAACGTCCAATGCGCGCAACGCAAAATATTGTCTTTCACGACCCCCTCACCCCATCCCTCTCCCCCACGGGGAAAGAGGGAGACAAACCCGCGTGCCGAACAAATCGCCTCTCCCCCTATGAGGGGGAGAGGTCGTAAGGCAGCAAAGCTGCCGAGCGGGTGAGGGGGGTGCTATCGGAAGTTAGCTGTCGTTGCCTTTTAGCCGCGGCCTTTGAGGGCATCGGCGATCGATTCAAAGGAAAACGGGAAGACGATCGTCGTGGTGCGATCGTTGGCGATGTCCTGTAGCGCCGAGAGATAGCGCAGCTGAATTGCGAGGTCTTCGGTGGACATGATATGGGCGGCCTCCGCGAGCTTTTGTGCCGCCTGCTCCTCGCCTTCGGCGTTGATCACCTTCGCGCGGCGTTCGCGCTCGGCTTCTGCCTGCTTGGCGATGGCGCGGATCATGCTCGGGTCGATGTCGACATGCTTGATTTCCACATTCGCGACCTTAATGCCCCAGGGTTCGGTTTGCAGATCCAATATCTCTTGAATGTCGCGGTTGAGCTTGTCGCGTTCGGCGAGCATTTCATCGAGATCATGTTTGCCGAGCACGGACCGCAACGTCGTTTGCGCGAGCTGGCTTGTGGCGACCATAAAATTCTCAACTTGGTTTATCGCTTTGTTGGCATCGACCACGCGGTAGTAAATCACCGCATTCACTTTCACTGAGACGTTATCGTGAGAGATCACATCTTGGCTTGGCACATCATGCACCAATGTACGTGTATCGACCTTCACCATTTGCTGGACAAACGGAATGAGGATGATGAGGCCGGGCCCCTTAACGCCGGTGAAGCGGCCCAATGTGTAAACCACGCCGCGTTCGTACTCGCGCATGATCTTGATCGCAGAGGCCAGAAAAACTAGGACCAAAATCCCAACAAAGAGCATTTCCATGACGAAGTCCTTTCCGTTAGACGCGCGGGGGGCGGCGTCCTCGTTCTATCTGTCGACCGGCTTGACTGTAAGCGTGAGCCCGTCGATGCTGACGATCTTGACTGACTGGCCGGGCTCGAGCGCGCGGTCGCTCGTGGCGCGCCAACGTTCGCCCTTAATGATCACCCAGCCGTGATTGCCGTCCCACGAATCCACGACACCAATCTGACGCATCATGTGAGCCCTGCCGGTCACGACGCGCTTGGTCTGTGCGCCCAGAGCAAAAATGATGACGGTCGCGACAAAGAGTCCGGTCACGACGGTCGTTCCCACAATGACTTGCCAGTCGAGGGTGAAGCCCGGCGCCTCGGTGTCGAACAGCATGGTGGCGCCGAGCGCAAAGGCGGCGAGACCGCCGATACCAAGGGCCCCGAAAGACGGCGCAAAAGCCTCACTAATCATGAGCACGATACCTAAGAGAATGAGCGCTGCGCCGGCCAAGCTCACCGGTAGAACGCTGAGCGCGTAGAGCCCCATAATCAAAGCGATGAGTCCGAATGTGCCGGGCACAATCGAACCTGGATTGGCAAGCTCAAAGAACAGACCGTAAAAGCCAATGGTCATGAGCAGGAATGCGACATTGGGATCCGTAATCGCGGACAAGATCCGCGTTGCCCAGTCCGGTTCAACCCGCTCGAGAACGGCGCCGTCTGCGTCGATCACATAATCTTCGCCTTCCATGCTGACCGTGCGACCATTCGACTGTGCGATCAGGTCAGACAAATTGACGGCGACGAAATCAACGACGTTTTGTTCGGCGGCGTCGGTCGCCGACAGGCTTGCCGCTTCGCGCACGGCTTTGACGGCCCACTCCTGATTACGCCCGCGCATTTCGGCAAGGCCTTTAATATAGGCGCTTGCATCGTTGATCACTTTCGCGCGCATGCTGTCCTCGTTGGACATGGCCGGCGTTTCGTCGTCGCTGTCTTGTTCGGCAGTCTCATCGCCGTCACCGTTCGCCTCATCGGACTCGTCTGTATCCTTGTCTTCGTCTTTTTCCGCGCTGGGGTCTTCGAGATCGGGCAGGGGATTGCTACCGCCAATTTGTACCGGGGTTGCCGCGCCCAAATTCGTACCAGGCGCCATGGCGGCGACATGACTGGCATAAAGAATGTAAGTGCCGGCACTGGCGGCCCGCGCGCCGCTGGGTGAGACGAAACTTGCGACAGGAATGGACGACGACAAAATCTCTTTAATGATGCGCCGCATGCTCGTGTCGAGCCCGCCCGGCGTGTCCATCTCCAGGATGATCAAGTCAACGCCGTCGGCGCGCGCTTCGCGCATGCCTTTTTCAATGTAATCCGCAAGGGGCGGCCCGATGGGCCCATTGATTTCGAGCACCCGCGCGACTTTGCCGCCGGATTGAGCGTCCGCGCTGTCGATCCATTCGTGCGCAAACAGAGCGGCAACCCCGGCAACGATGAACGCCAGGCTTAATCTCTGAGAAGTCAAACGGGAGCGCACGCCATGTCCTCCTTGGTCCTATGGGCCCAGTATGCCCCTAAGTCCTTGAAAGCCCAAAATTATAGATGGGGATTTAGCACGGTGATCTCAAGGTCGGTTGATAAATGTTGGTCCGAAAGCTCACGTATGCGTTCATATTTTCAGCAACTTAATCAAATATTGAACTATGCGCTATCGATCACACTATATGATTGGTCATGGACGGAAGATCCTCATTTAAGATGCACCCTGCTTCTGCAGAAGACATATTGACAGTGCTCTCGGCCTTTGCGCGCCAAAGAATGCAAATTCAAGGAAAAGTCGAACGTCCGAGACAGCTACCATTAGAAATGAGCGTGTCACAGATTAGGGAAATTCTATGGCCCGACGAAATTATCCTTGTTAGTGAGGCATCAACCGGCAAACTTTTGGCCATGCTGTTTGAAGTCGATATCGATGAGAAATCCCTGGAATTACATACTGAGCCCGAGACGAAGAAAACTGTTGCCGACATATGCCAATTGCTAAGCAACAAAGTCCTCTTGCCTCATCTGAGACCTTTGAATGTGCTTGGTGAGGAGAGCATCGCGGCATCGCTGTTTTTTGCCTTTCGAGCTTTGCTTGCCGAGCAAGATGCTAAAACGGTTGGGTTGCGTCCCAGCAGTCCTGTCAAGCCAATGCTGAACACAACCTCTTCAGGGTTCTTTATGCATGCCGCGAAACTTGCTCCTCGATCGACGTTGCCAATGGAAGGGCAAGAGAGACCAGGAATTCACTATGGTATCGCAATGATTGCCTCCGGCGCGACTGTGGTTTTCCTTGCGCTTTTGACAGTATTTCTACTGTTTGTAGTGTATCTCTCAACATTCGTCTTTCTCGACGGTGAGAGCGTCTGGAACTTTTTTGATTTTTTGATCGATCTACCATCTGAGGATCCAACAATTTGGCTTAGCATTTGGCTACTAGGAATGAGTCTAATATCAATTCCTGTTGGTTGGATCGCTGCAGAAGTTTCAATGCGCTCGACGATCAGGCGGGGATTGACGAGGAATGAATTGTATATGTCGGATATCAAAACGTATCGCGACCTGATTGCTTTTTTCTTGAATGAGTGAGTGCTAGATGGAAGTGGCCGGGTGAGAAGATCCGTTTACGCATCAGGGCCGACGACGCGCAACATGTGGTTGGCGCCTTTTTGAAATTCAAACGGCACTTCGTCCAAGCTTGTGAACAAGCCTTTAGCTTCCACGGCTTTGCGCACCTCTCTCAGAAATTCCGAGGGCTTGCCGTCCATGTTCATGAGCGGAAAAATACGTACTTCGTGTGCCACGCGCGCCATCTCTAAAATTGCCGAGATATGAAACGGAAGCGTCAGCACGTGATCGTACAGAAACAAAAGATGAGACGACAACGCCAGGCGAAAGCTCTCCGCGCTGAACGGCAAGTTTGGCAAGGAGCCCGGAACATAATTGGCCTCGTCTTGGCGGGCGGCGTAATCTTCAAGGAACAAGGTGAGTGCCCTTTGGCGCAATTCTTCCACTTCTTTAGGCGACGAATAATGCGACCAGGTAAAGCGCGTGAAGGCGAGGCGCAGCCCCCGCATCATTTGCGGGCGCGCCTCTTCGAACCGGTCGGTGATTTCGCGGTCGTTCAGCGCGTACAAGGGATCGACGGCAACGGCGCGCGCGCCTTGGTATAAAGCTTCCGCGGTAAATGACGAGGGACCGGCAGCCACATCCAAGATCGGCGAGAGTAACTTCAAATCATTGAGGGCGAAAAATCCGCGATACTCTTTGAGCGTCCGACCCCAGGGCACGATGCCCGGAAAATCAAATTCTTTTGCCATCGAGCGGTCCCGCCGTTAAGTTGGATCGCGCAGCACTTTCGGCTGCTCTTGATTTAGCATCAGCATAGGCGTTCCCATGTTAACAACCCATCACTATGAGGCGGCGGTCTCCTGGTCCGGCGCGGCGACCGGCGGTACGGGGGACTACAAGACTTATCCCCGGACCCATGACGTTGAGATTTCCGGCAAACAGGGATTTCAAATTTCCGCCGACCCGTCATTCTTAGGCGATCCGAGCGTGCTTAATCCGGAGGAATGCTTGCTCGTGGCGTTGGCGAGCTGCCACATGCTGAGCTATCTCGCGCTTGCCGCCCGTTCGCGGATCAATGTGCTGAGCTATAAAGACGCGGCGAGCGGCACCATGGAGCAAGAAGGCTCCGGCGGTCACTTTACCGACGTATTGTTGCGCCCGCGCGTGACCATCGCCGCAGGCGGCGACGAAGCCAAAGCTCTAGCGCTGCACGAGCGCGCCAATAAGATTTGCTTCATCGCCCAGTCGGTCAATTTTCCCGTGCGCCATGAGCCGGTGGTGGAAATTGTGGCCGCATAAGAAAGTTGAAATACGCATATGACTAACAATGCCATCGAACTTGCCGAGGCCGCTGGTTTTGCGCGCGCGCTGGCGCAAGGGGCCGGCGATCTCATTCTGTCGCACTATCGCTCGGTGGCTGTTGAGTTGAAGCCCGACGGATCGGAAGTCACAGCAGCTGATCGCGAAGCTGAGGAGTTCATTCGCAAGCAACTTGAATCCTACACGCCCCAGGCCGCCATTTTGGGCGAGGAATATGGAGGCGAGGCCAAACCTCAACCGGGCGATCACTGGATTGTCGATCCTCTCGACGGCACGACGCCGTTTGCGCTTGGGCTCCCGCTCTTTGGAACGTTGATCGCCCTATTGCGTGACGGGGAACCGGTGCTTGGCGTCATTCACATGCCGGCGATGGATGAAACCGTTTATGCCTGGGCGGGCGGCGGATGCTGGTTTGTTGTGGGCAACGATGAGCCGCAGCGCGTTCGAACAGAGTCAGTCGGTGGTTTGGAAGAGGCTTTTATTTCTGCAGCGGGGGTTCACGCCAGCGAGCTTGAACCCATCGCGGAGCATGCCAGCTACCGGCTGGCGCCGCTGATTGAGGCGACAAGAAAATTCCGTGTTGTTGGGGATTGCGTGCAACACGCACTTGTGTGCCGCGGCCGGCTTCATTTGGCGATCGATTCCATTATGGCCCCGTGGGACAGCGCCGCGCTCATCCCGTGCGTGCGCGAAGCGGGCGGCGCGGTCTCGGATCTTCAAGGTCAATCCCAAGATCTCACATTTGCGGGCAGTCTCGTCAGCGCCAGCGATCAAGGCGTACTCGACGAGGCGCTCGTCCTAATGGCGCCGGTGTAATCGGCTCACTGTCATTGCCGGGCTTGACCCGGCAATCCAAAGGCTTTGGCTCACAGTTGTTGTGCACAGCATGGGGATGCCCGGATCAAGTCCGGGCATGACACAGGGGTACCGATAGATCGCGGCTAACCCTATTGACACCCTGAACTCATCCTTTTATAAACTAATCAGTTAATTAAAAGGATGATTGATCAGTGGAACCCTCCGAAGATCCCTTAAACGCCGCTTTTGCCGCCCTTTCCGACCCCACTCGCCGCGCAATTTTAGAGCAGCTGGCCGACGGAGAGGCGCCGGTCGGCGATCTGGCCGCGCCGTTCGACATCTCTCCCCAGGCGATTTCACGTCATCTCAAAGTATTGGAGCAGTCAGGACTCGTGACCCGTCGGATCGACAAACAAAAGCGGATCATACGCCTCAACGCGGCGGCGATGAAGCAGCCGACCGAATGGATGAATCGCTATCGCGCCTATTGGGAAGGCAAGTTTGATCAATTGGACGCGTATCTCGACGCAAAAACCAAAGACGGCGAGCAAGATTGAACCCGCCCGACAATTAGAAACCAAATGGAGTGTCATCATGGCAGACGTCATCATTCACGGATCCCCCAACAGCACTTTCGTTCGGACCGCGCGCCTTGCGTGCGAAGAAAAAGGCATCACACATGAGCTAAGAGCGATCGGCCAAAACACGCGTCCCGATTTAAAGACACCGGAATACAAAAAGCTGCATCCGTTCGGAAAAATTCCAACGATGCAGCACGGTGATTTCACGTTGTACGAAAGCACCGCCATTGCTCGCTACATTGATGAAACATTTAATGGGCCTGCGTTACGCCCCTCCGACTTGAAAGAACGCGCGCTGATGGAGCAATGGATAAGCTCAATTCAAGACAATTATGTACCGGTCTTGCTTTGGGGATTTGTCGCCGAGCACATTTTTGGCAGCGGACCAGACGGCAAGCCCGATCAGAAAAAAATCGAGTCCGCAAAACCGCAAATCCGTGAGCGCCTTGAGATCCTAGACAATTATTTGACCGGCCGAACATTCATCGCCGGCGACAGCCTGTCGATTGCCGACATGCTGTTCGTACCGATCGGCCACTATGTCGGCAATTTGCCCGGCGGTCTGCCGCTGTTTGACGGTCTCGAGAACTTAGGCCGTTGGTGGGATGCGGTGTCGACGCGCCCCAGCTTCAAGACGACTCATCCGCCCATGTTGCAAAAAGAAGCCGCATAGGAAGGGATAGATCAATGGGACAATACCACGACAAAGAATATCCCGGCGAAAGCGGCGCCTATCGCACCGCGCGGGATAAACTCCTCAGTGCAGAAATTGACTTGCGCGCCCAGGTCGAAGCGGTTGCCGCACAGCGCCGCGCGCTCCCCTTAGGCGGCGCGATCTGGGAAGACTACGCCTTCGATGAAGGCACACGGAAAATAAAACTGTCGGATCTCTTTGAAGGAGAAAAGGATAGTCTATTCCTTTACAGCTTTATGTACGCGCCGGATGGCGCACCATGTCCCATGTATACGGCGTTTCTCGATAGCCTCAATGGCAATGCGCCACATATTTCGCAACGCATCAATTTAGCTGTCGTCGCCAAAGCGCCCATTGCGCAAATCCGCGATTTCGGCGGGACACGAGGCTGGAGAAATTTGCGACTCTTGTCGTCAGGCGGAAATTCCTACAACACCGATTATTTCGCCGAGGCGCCGGACGGCTCACAGCTTTCGTCGTTCAACGTTTTTCAACGAACGGCCAACGGCATTTTTCATCAATATGCCAGCGAGATGTTTTTTGCTCCCACGGAAGATGGCCAGCACCCGCGCCATGTCGATATGTTGTGGCCGTTGTGGAATGTCTTCGACGTGACGCCCGCCGGGCGCGGCACCGATTGTTTTCCGAGTATTTCGCACTCGTAACGCGGGCCGATAACTCTGGACAATTGCAACCACCCCCTCACCCCAACCCTCTCCCCCTTGGGGGAGAGGGGGTAGTGCCATCGAGGATTACTCTCCTCTCCCCCTCTTAGGGGGAGAGGCGGTCCCGAGCAAAGCGAGGGAGGGGTGAGGGGGCCCCAGCCAAGATAGAGGATCTGTTAAGTCAGTTGTGGGATGATCAGGTATTCGCCATTCTTGGTCATTGGCATGAGTGAACAACCACCAAAACCGCGCCACTTTGATCCCAACAATCGCCCAACTGTAGCGCTCGCCGCCGGCGTGCTCGTTTGGATCATTCTGTTTTTAATTTTGGTTCTGTTCACAAGCCTTGGCGCTTCAACGTCCGCATGGGTGGCGCTTGCCCTCGCGACCGTAGTCTTCCTGACCGGATTGGGGTTTCACATCACGGCCGCCTTCTATGCCATGGTGCTCGAAATATGTGCCACCATATTGATGGCAATCGCGGCAATGTTGGCTGCACTTTTTGCGGCGTTCAGCTAATTGTCCGTGGCCGAAGTCAATGCCCCTTCAAGGCGAGCCAAATCGTCTTTGGCTTCTTCCAGTTCAGGGTCAAGCTCAAGCGCGCGTTTGTACTCGGTGATCGCGCGGTCCGTATCGCCTAATCCTTCATAGGTGAAGGCAAGACTGTGAACGATGTGTGCTGCGTCCGGTTCAATCTCCAGCGCTTTTTCACAATCGGGTAACGCTTCCTCATGGCGCCCGGCCAGAGCTCGCCACCAACAGCGTGCATTCCACGCTTCGGCGTCTTCGGGAATCAGCGTGACAAGCTTGTCCGCGTCTGCTGCTGCCAAATCGTAGCGTTTGAGATCTTCAAGAACCGCGCCGCGGAAAAAATAAACTTCCGTCGCTTCCGATCCGAGCGCAACGGCGCTGTTGTAATCTTCAAGGGCGGGCTCATGGGAGTCTAAATACCAATGCATTGTGCCCCGGCGTATGAGTGCGGTCGCTTTCGAGTCTTCCGTCAAGTCGCCCGTGTTCAGACATTTGGTATAGCGAAGCAAGGCAAGTTTATGGAGGCCGATTTCTTCCGATTGTTGGCCTTGCTGGCAATAGGTGAGGCTCTCTTCAGCGCGGGCAGGAACAAAGCCAGCCGTGAACGCAATTGCGACGAGCAATAACTTGTACATAAACTTCTCACCTAGGCAGGTTCGCGTGATGATCCCGCATCACAGACCGCCGCGCAATCACGTATCTGCAACAGGGTAAGACTAAACCTGTGACGGTTAAGCCCGGCTTTACGTATTTAACGGTTCCGGCTTATCGGATAGTCGCCTGCGGCCCCGATGATCGGCTGGATCAGCATCCGGTCGAGGCGAAGATCACGGGGGCTGCGGAATTGCTCGATGCCAATGGTCATGCCTTGATGACCAGCCGCAGGCTGTGCCCGGTAGGTTCCAAAAAGCCGATCCCACCAGGGCAGATTGAATCCAAAATTGCTGTTGGTCTCTTGCGGAACAATCGAATGATGTACGCGGTGCATGTCCGGCGTGACGACAAACCATCGCAATAAGCGGTCGAGCGCGGGAGAAATGGTGACATTGCCATGATTGAACAAAGATGTTCCGTTCAAAAACACTTCAAAGATGACAAACGCAACGGCCGGCGTGCCGAGGGCGACGATTGCCGCCAGCTTGATCAACATGGATAAGATGATCTCGATGGGGTGGAAGCGCGCACCAGTCGTCACGTCAAAGTCAAGGTCGGCGTGATGCATGCGATGGAGCCGCCACAGTGCAGGCACGGCGTGAAATAAAATATGCTGAAGATAGATTGCAAGGTCGAGCGCAAGGATTGCGAGAATGATCGCAAAGGGGCCGGGCAAATTGAGATAATTGATCAGGCCGCAGCCTTGCTGTTCAGCTTGCAGCGCTATCGAAAGTGCGGCGGTGGGAAACGCGACGCGGACAAGGGCGGCGTTCAGCGCCACGATCGCTAAGTTGTTCGGCCACCTCGGGCCGCGGCCGAGGGAGAGGCGCCGCCCCGGCGCTAGAACTTCCCAAAGCGCCATTGTGGCAAAGATCCCGACAAACGCGCTGAGCCGGATCGAGACCGCATTGGCGAGGATGAAGTCTTCCATGGCGTTTAACGAGGCTCCAACATCAGTTGATGCATAACGAATGCACGCCGCCTCATAATTCTACGAGGAGATCACTCGTTCTCTTGTTCCAGGGGCGGAATACCAGTGGGCAGCCTGCCTTCGTGGACGTGTACGACCAACCAACCTTCATCGGGAAATTTCCTCAGAACGCAAGTTGTTCTGCCGCGACCTTCGTGAGCGCCTGGCGGATCATACTTGTGGTAGGAATTGAACCGGCAAATGGCGGCATCTCCCCAAACCGTCGTGACGAAGTCGAACTGCTCGAAGGTCAGCTTGCCTCTGGCCGCCGATTGTGAGAAATCGCGCTCGACATACTCCTCCATGTCCCGGCGTGTCACCAACTGAGGCTGGAATACGTCCCACACCGTGCACTCGGGATGCAGCATCGCCAACATACTTTTTGGATCCTGGGCGACAAAGTGATCCCAGATTTGTTTCACGTGGGCCTCGACAGCGTCTATTTCGTCTTGGTTGGACATTGGTCACTGATCCATCTTTGAGTAGCATTTGTGCGAAGAAAGATTGGCGTGCGGAAGATTTTTCAAAATACGATTTGACGAATTTATTAGTGGCTCACCGCCGAAACGCTCACCTCGTCGCCGACTTGAACACCGCCGCCGGAAATGACTTTGCATGTCACTCCGCCGCGCCAGTCGGGCTCGAGCGCTCTGCGCAGGCCTTCGCGCACCTCGTCCATGCGCCCACACGGCTTGGTTTCGCCGGTTACTTCGAGCACGACGTCTCCAATCGAGAGCCGCCCGCCTTTGCGCGGTAGCTCAACACCTTCGACCAGCAAATTGGCGCGCCGGACCGTCCACTTCAGGATGAGCTCAGACGACACTTCGTTAAGCGCAGTGCGCCAATCTTCAAGCGCCAAGACGGTCACCTGCCGATCCCGCTTCGTGCCTTTTGAATCACCCTCTAGCCCCGCATCGACGCTGATGTTTACGTCTGCCATTCGCTCCATAGGCCAACGCGACTGAGGCCGCCGCGCGATGCTCAGGAGTTTGCCTGCCATCTGAATCTTGTTCCCTTTGGTCCGCCGCATGAATGGGAAGGTGAGTCGTTCTATAGTAGGCGGAGACCATTTCGAAAGCGAGACCTCGCCGTGTTTCAGATTCGTAAACCTTCTGGCGCGCAAGACCTCGCGGCTATTCGTAATCTGTTCAAGTGCTATGCCGATTGGCTCGGTGTGGATCTCGAATTTCAAAGTTTTGATAAGGAGATGAGGAATTTCCCCCACGCGTACTGCGCGTTGCTTATGGCGGTTACAGAAAGTGATGTAGTTGGAGCAGTAGCGCTAAAGCCGTTAGCTGAGCAGACATGCGAAATGAAGCGGCTCTATTGTAAGCCTGAAGCAAGAGGCGAAGGGGTCGGCCGAGCACTAGCGACGCAAATCATTGCGCAAGCGAAGTCACAAGGATTTGAGCGAATGAGGCTCGACACTCTGGCATCACTTAAGATAGCGCGGCGGCTTTACGAAAGTCTCGGCTTTCGTCAAATTGAGGCTTATTACGACAGTCCGCTTGATGACGTTATTTACATGGAGCTGGATCTGAGGCACCCCGCCTAATTTTAGCAGGTCATCCGTAGACAGACGAGAGCGCGACAAAAGACTCCACATAAACCCGCGCCGGTAACGTTACCGGAGGGATTGCATGGGGTTGTTTTTCACATTTGCAGTTTTTGACGATGGCTGCGTGAAAGCGTTGGCACTTGGTAGACAACAATCGTGTTGCGAATCGAGCAAATTCAGATCGAGCGCAGTAGGCCGATCGACGAATGTTCGTTAGAACGCCTCGCACACGTCGGGCGCCGCGCCAAGCTTGCAAACATCACCGGCGTGCTTGATGACAAGCTCATCAGTTGAATCGAGTGCATCCTTGAGACCGCCGCTCTCCAGCCAGTGATAAGCTTCAGCATTTTCCAGCAAATAAGCATCCCAATATGCAAGTGATGCCATCCGGATCAGATCGTGATGGCGATCATCAGAAGCCTTTGCGGGACCTAGAAACCGCCGCCCCGAAAACACCATGTGGTCGCCGCCATCTAGCACCAACAGATATTGATCGACGCCTTTGATGGTCTCGAAGGGAATGCGGCGTTCGGCCGGTTCCATGTCGGAGATCGGGCTGCCGTCTTCGGTTCCCGTCATGTGAAAGACGGGCATGATCATCGCATCATAGATGCGCGATAGATTTTGTCCGAAGCGCTCACCGGCGCCTCGCGGCGGTGCCGGGCTATAGGCGAGCGCGGCCTTAAACCGCGAGTCCGCAAATGACATTTCGCGGCGTCCCAATTTCTGACCGGCCGTGACGAGAGTTGTGATCGCGCCATACGAATGTCCCGAAATGCCGAGTCGCAACATGTCAATGCGGCCTGACAGACGATCCTCCGTTTCATTCACCAGACTCAATTGGTCGACGACAAATCCAATGTCGCGAAAACGGTCAACCGCGTTTTTGATGTTGTTGGCGGCATTGTGCGCGGTTTCAGTATCCAAAGGACGCCCTTTCCAAATTGTGGCGTCAGAACCTGGATGTTGAATATGCACGGCGACATAGCCATGACTTGCTAAATGTGTGGCAAGGAAGGCATTGCCTTCGCGCGTGCCGCCCAATCCATGTGAAAAAACGATTGTCGGTCTAGCGCCCTCGGCGCTTGAGGGCACATAGATCTTATAGGGCACTTGTCGATCCTTGCGTGCTGCATCAACCCATACGCCATAGACGATTTCGTTAGAGAAGGGGCCCATGTCGACCTTGTAGGGCTCCGCCCGGACCGTGCCGTATCCCGCAATAAAAACAGCTATAAAAGCCGCCATTATCCAAAGACGTCGTGTCATCAATCACCTCTCTTCGCCAAGGCTAGCGGCGGCTACATGAATGCTAGTTGAACGGTTCCCGAAATTTTTTCCGTCGGACCATTGGTCTGGCGTGTTCCCGAGTCGCTTTGTGCTGAAAAAGCAGCGTCGAATAGCGCTAGACTATTGACGTGATTGGTGAGGCTTCAATCACGTCTAAGAGATGCGGCAGATCGATTTTGTAGGTACGGTCTTGGTCGCCATCATGTTTAGAACTGCAGTAAACGAACTCAAAGCTTCCAACCTCACTACCCGCGCATTTGAACTCGCTGCGTCCGAGCAGCGCCGCCAGGCTTTGCGCATGATCGAGCATGTCGAACAATATTCGGCGGCGATACGCGAACTGCACATTTTGAAGGCTTCTTTGGCGTTGTCCTACGATCTAAGAGAGGAAGCTCTTGCGGTGCTCAAATATGTCGACGAATTGATCGGCCGGGTCGACATGCAGTATTCGGCGGCGGACACCCGCTATCTTAAAGCGCATGTCGCCCTTTTGGCCCAGAAAGCAAATGGCGGTGTTGCCAACGGATTTCCCGTATATGGAACAGACTGCGAAGAGCTTTTGCTGGAAGATGTCAGCGAGTATCTGCGATACTATCTTCCGCTCAAAGAGCATCCCGACTGGCCGCAGGTCGGGACATAGACGCCAGACTTGCCGGCCTGCCCGGTTCCCGATGGTCACCGTTCGCAAGTCTCTCAAATCCTCCACAACAAATTCGGCTCCGCCATGTTAGACTGCCATCATGTCTAGATTGATGATTGCCTTCATACTGCTGGTTGTCGCCGGCGCGGCCCACGCGGAAGACCTGGTTCGAGGTGAAACTTCGCGTGTGATCGACGTAACTGATGGCGATACGATTACACTAGATAGCGGAACGGAAGTTCGATTGATCGGCCTTCAAGCGCCCAAGTTGCCGCTCGGTCGTAAGGGATTTGCGCCTTGGCTGATGGCAGGCGATGCGCGCGACATGCTAGAAGCGCTCGTCATGGATGAGCGGGTCACGTTGTTTTTTGGAGGGGCTCGGGAAGATCGGTACGGACGCGCACTGGCTCAAGTGAAGCGCGACGACGAGTTGTGGGTGCAAGGTGAAATGATCCGCCTTGGGATGGCGCGTGTTTACAGTTTTAGGGACAGTCGGACTTGTGTGGAGCGATTGCTAGTGCTCGAAGGCGAAGCCCGCCTGGCGAAACGCGGAGTCTGGGGCGAGGATTGGTATCGCGTGCGGGCGGCTGACGATACGTTTCGAGAACTCGATACGTTTCAAATTATCGAGGCGCGCATCGTGGATACGGCGGAAAATCGCGGTCGAATATTTCTGAATTACGGTAGCGACTGGAGGGATGACTTTACCGTGACAGTTGCGCCAAGGGATACCGCATTGTTTGAAGAGGCAGGGCTTGATCTGTTGAGCCTCACCGGTGAGAGAATTCGCGTGCGCGGCTGGCTTACCTATTACAACGGCCCCAACATGGAAGCCACTCACCCGGAACAAATCGAACTCATAGAGTCGCCGGATGCACGACAAGATGAGCAGTCTTCCGTCTGTGAAACGAGTTAGAAAACCATAGTGGCAATTGGGCGCAAGCAGAAAATAGAATAGGGCCCGGCCTGAGCGACCGGGCCCTCGGCAATTTCGTTAAGCTGCGTTGGTTTGAGCAGCAGCGCTTTGAGCAGCAGCAGCCTTTTCGAGCGCGACTTCTACCCGTGCAATGGCTTCATCGTCTTTAAGCTTTTCAACAGCACCAACTTCGCGCGCCATGCGATCAAGTGCGGCCTCGTAGAGCTGGCGTTCCGAATAGGATTGTTCCGGTTGGCCACCGGCCCGGTGAAGATCACGGACGACTTCCGCAATTGAAATCAAGTCGCCGGAATTGATTTTGGCTTCATATTCTTGCGCGCGGCGGCTCCACATAGTTCGTTTGATGCGTGCGCGGCCTTTCAATGTCTCAAGTGCTGACTTGACGGTTTCTAAGCTGGAAAGCGACCTCATCCCGACGTTCTTGGCTTTGGCCGTGGGTACGCGCAATGTCATTTTATCTTTGTCGAATAGGACGACAAAAAGCTCGATACTTGTGCCGGCGACTTCCTGTTCTTCGACATCAGTGATTTGTCCGACGCCATGTGCGGGATAAACGACAAACTGTTTTAATTTGAAATCCAACTTGCTCTTTGGAGTCGGTTTGGCCACGACCTTTTCTGGCGCCTTTATCGCTGCCTCTGCAGGCGCTTTTGTAGGCGCTTTCGTCTGGCGTTTGGCCGTACTTTTTGCGGCCTTCTTGGTCGTCTTAGTTACGGTTTTTGCCGTCCGTTTTGGCGCGGCCTTGGCCGATTTCTTTTTAGCTGTCGGCTTTGCCGCTGATTTTTTGGCTTTCTTCGCGTGCGCTTTTGTCTTGCTTTTTACGATCTTCTTAGTGGTCTGTTTTCTTGCCATGTTTTGCTCTCAGTTAAACGTTGCCCACGACCCCTGACATTGACGAGTTGTCTGCCCCAGAGACGCGTAAAGTATCTCTAGCGCCGATTTCATCCCGCAAAATCAGTGCGCCCCAATTAATCGCTATGCTGTGTACTGCTTGCCCGCGTCGTCTGTCTCTGCGCCACTCTGCCGCAACTCAACGAATTGTGCGGCTAGCCCGCCATTTTATTGCCATTTTCGCCACCTCAAACATGAGCGGCCAGCTTGATCCCCAACCTTCGACGCGTCGCGTGCCTTTAAGACTCGCCTTGGTCCTCCTACTTTGGCCCAATCCCCATTTTTATAATTGTTCTAAACGTATCACAATTTAGGCCCAAAATAAAGGTGCGCCCGTAACGTCTAACGGCCTTGTGATGAAGTATAAATGGCGAAAATCGAAAAACTTTAAAGGTTAATAGGAATTAATACTTAGCCTTCGGGCTCAGAATACGGCCATATTTATGAACCCTGGCCAGGTTCTTCACTGAAGTACTTTTCATGCTTCTCGTTAACAGTCTCGAATTCTGCGGCGTCCCCGGGAGGCGTACCCTTGACCGTAATATTCGGCCAAATATCGGCAAATTTTGTATTGACGGCCAGCCATTTGCCGTCGTTCTCGTCTTCGGTGTCTGGCACAATGGCGTCCACTGGGCATTCCGGCTCACACACTCCACAGTCGATGCATTCCTCAGGGTGGATAACCAGCATGTTTGCCCCTTCGTAAAAACAATCAACTGGGCAAACCTCAACACAATCCATGTATTTGCACTTGATGCACGCGTCTTTGACAACGTAAGTCATACTTTATCTGCCTTTGATTGAAGTGAGTGCCAAAAAGCCCTATCCAAAATTAGGGCTTTTCGGGTGAGTTCAAACTTCCAACGCCTCTAATTAGAATCTATTCCAAGCCTTTCCAAGACCCGCCGTCGCGCCTCGCCTCTTTCGCGGTCCGTTACGTGGATAAGACCTCCAATTCGTCTCAACAAGTTTGCCTCAAAGTCGTGCAATACGCCGTCGGCATACGCCACTTCCCAAAGCATTTCAATGAGCTGCACACGCTCTTCGTGGGTGTATTTCTGTTTGATCTGATTGGTGAACCGGTGGAGCTCTACGGCCTGATCCTGTTGATCTGTGGCCGTCTCCAGAAGATCATCCGCCTCGGCTTCGCTCAGACCGAATCTCTCTCGGATCAAGAGATGGATCGTTTGGCCTTCTTCCTTGGAATAGTCCCCGTCCAAACAGGCCGCCTCGACCAGCAATACGGCAGCGGCTAAGGCCTGGTCTTCATGGCTATGCGTGGATCCAGCCGATTCTGCATCAGGGCCGGCCAAATATCCACCATTTCCTAGGAACGTTTTTATCTTCTTCAGCATACTTTCTTGCGTATCACGCGGGAATTCGATCGCCAAGCGATCATCAGCTAAGCATTTGAAGCTCAGCTGGCATCGCGTGTGAATCTTGCAAGGGCCCGCCGGTCCCGCTTTGTTGGCCGTCCCAGCCCGGGAGTTCTGGCGCTCGGTCCTTGCGCCCGTGTTGCGGCTTCGCTCACCTCTGGCGTCAAATCTTCAAAGAGTAATTGTGCTTCCGAAGGCGGGCCGCGACGCTTGCCTGCAGATAGGACACGCACGATCACGATTTTTTGGCGCAACGGAAAGGTAAGAATGTCATTCGGTTTTACAAGATGGCTGGATTTTTTGATGCGATCGGATTGGTTGTCTGTCTTGAGTCTTATTTTGCCGCCTACAACGTATTTTGCGGCTAGAGACCTTGTCTTAAAGAAGCGTGCGAACCAGAGCCATTTGTCAATTCGTTGTGCGGCGTCACTGTTCATTCAGAGTATCCGTAGAATTTAAGTCACGGAGCACCGCAAACGGTGAATCCCGGTTTGCCGCTTTGGATGCCACTCTAGATTTCAAGCCTATGGCAGACGGTTGTGATTTCAACGGTCGATCATTCTTTTGATTGTTCTTGTTGTGGCGCCGTGCACGACCAGAGTCCTTTATTTTTGATCTTGACGCGTTCCTATTTTTGCGGCGGAACCAGACATGATCCGGTTCGCCGCCTGATGTCTGGTTGGTTCGTTTTGCAAACCCCAGCTCTCGAAGCACAATCTCCATGTCCGCCTGATTGCATCCAAGCAGTGCAATCATTTCCCTTGTGATTTCAAAGCCTTTTGGCCCGCGAGATTTTGGTGATACGAAATTCGAACTGCGGCCGGAGTCGGCAGACGATACTTCTAACTCACTTTTCAGTTTGCTCGTCGCAGCCGTCTCCCGACGAATTAATTCGGCAAGGCGTTCAAGAATATCAATTCGTACGGCGCGCGTATCGCAAAGTCTATATCCGCAAGCCCAGTAAAACGACACAGGAACGTCATTTACCGCGGCGAATGAACATAGGCCCGCCGGCGGCAGCATCATCTTCTGTTTACTCGAAATTTCACTAGCCGTGCGCCAAAGAAGCGCGAGCATCTCGACTGCCGCGGGTTTCAAAAGATCAGGCACGTAGATGTGGAACTCTCCAAATTTTACGCCCAAGCGGCGAAGTGTTGCGCGCTCTGATTGCGGTAAGGCGCGCACTTGCTGGGCGACGGCGTCGCGCTCTAAGTGACCGAAGGCTTCGATGAGTTGATATCCGATGCCGCGAGCCAGACCGGTGACCTGGGGATCTTTCCTCTGGTCAACAGCGGACCGAAGTCTACGAATAGCCGCCAACCTCTTTGTAAGGTGAGCATCCAGCCATCGGCCGAGTCGTCTCGCCACACGTTCGCGCAACTGATATGGCAAATCATCCAAGTCCAATAGTCTTATTTGTGGTGCCAACCAATGTTGACCGGACTGCAGCTGAGCTAAAGCCGATTCACGCCACCAAAAACTTCCGCGTTCGCACAACCCGATGTCGGTATCTGAAGCAATGCAGACCTGCTCTGCCCGGGCTAGGATTTCCGGTTCGAGAGCTCTATAGGCGGCCGCACGTAGTGCCTTGCCGTGGATGCCTTGCGCATTGGGATCGGGCACGAACTGCAATCCCTGCAAATGGCCGACATATTCGCCTTCGACTGTGACTTCCCCTTTGGATGTCACGCCCGCCAATATTTCGTCTTTGGCTTTCAGCCGTTTCATGAGAACGCTGGTGCGCCTATCTATGAAGCGCTGAATTAGACGTTGGTGCAACGCGTCGGACAATTTGTCTTCGATCGTGCGGGTCCTTTCTCTCCAGTAGGTTACATCTTCAACCCAACCAGGGCGATTGGCGACAAATGTCCAGGTCCGGATATGAGCGATGCGGTTCGCGATCGTGTCGAGATCGCCATCAACGCGGTCAAACTTATTTACGCTTTCAGTAAGCCAGTCATTTGGTATGTGTCCATTTTCACCCATCAAGTGAATGTAGATATTCTTCAGTAGGCGGACATGTTCGTCGATCATCACCTTGCGGAAATCCGGTATCTGGCAGACATCCCAAAGGCGTTTTAGAGATGCAACGGAGCGCGACAATTCGAAACTTTGAGGCATGTCAGCCAAAGCCCGCAGGGCACGAACATCAATGGCGCGCCGTGCCCTGATCAAGCCGCGTCGCGGCGCGGGGGCTTCCAGGCTTCCAATTAAGCGACTTACTGAGCCGAAGTCGAGGGACTTGTTTCGCCAGTTCAAAACCCGAATCGGGTCAAAGCGGTGGTTTTCAATTTGGTCCACCAAGTCCTCTGACATGGTTTCCGCATCGGCGGTTGTCCCGAATGTTCCATCGTTGAGATATCGTCCGGCACGCCCTGCAATTTGCGCGGTTTCGGTGGATCTCAATGAGCGCACGGCAGTGCCATCAAATTTGGTAAGATTGGCGAACGCAACATGGTTGACATCCATGTTAAGGCCCATTCCGATTGCATCGGTGGCAACCAAGAAGTCAACGTCGCCCGACTGATACAGTCCAACCTGTGCATTTCGCGTGCGGGGACTCAAGGCACCCATAACAACCGCAGCTCCGCCGCGATGACGTCTGATCAACTCGGCGACGCTATACACAGCCTCTGCAGAAAAGGCGACAATGGCACTTCGGCGCGGAAGCCGGCTCAGTTTTCGAGGACCGGTATAAGTCAAATTTGAAAATCGAGGCCGTGAAATGAATGTAGCCTGAGGAATCAATTCTTTGATCAAGGGCCTCATGGTCTCTGCCCCGAGAAACATGGTTTCTTCTGTCCCTCGCGCATTTAACAAACGATCGGTAAAAACAAATCCTCGTTCCGGATCTTCAGCCAGTTGAATCTCATCAACAGCTAGAAATTCCACATCCAAATCGAGCGGCATCGCTTCGACCGTGCAAATGTAGTAACGCGGATGAGAGGGAATAATCTTTTCTTCGCCGGTAATGAGCGCGGCTGACGCTACGCCCATTTTGGCTACTACTTTCTCATACACTTCGCGCGCGAGTAGCCGGAGCGGCAGCCCGATCATGCCACTTTGATGACCTAGCATCCGCTCGACAGCAAGATGTGTTTTGCCGGTATTGGTGGGTCCCAGAACAGCCTTTGTGGGACCTCTGCGGGCAGGAGACTCGCCGTGCATGGTGATCAACAATTACCTGGAAATAGGCCTATTGCAAGTTAACGCAAGGCCGCCATTTCGATTGTGCACCTGGACCCCAAGATCCGCGGCGGCCGTTAACATTCAGAACAGAGGTGGGACAAAGCATGACCGAATCGCTGACGGGTTAATTTTCCACCTTCGTTCACGCACAAAGTCTTGTGTTTTCAAATAGTTAACCTTCAATTCGCTATGCTTTGTTAAGTACTCATCAAGATTGGTTAATGTCTGGCAATTTGACCGGTTATCAGGGTTTCGCGATACTCCGCGCGAATTTGGGGCGATAATGCCCTTTAGAGAACAAGAGGCTCGGACAACAAGTATGGCCGACAAAAAACCAACAATAAAAGATTGGCGCCAGTTGGCCTCGGCTCAACTCAAGGGCCGGGATCTTGATGACCTGACTTGGCATACACCCGAAGGCTTCGACATCAAGCCGCTCTACACGTCAGATGATTTGGCAGCTCTTGAAGAGTTGGAGGAGCTTCCCGGATTTGCACCTTATACGCGTGGTGTGCAAGCAACCGTTTATGCAGGGCGACCTTGGACCGTCCGACAATATGCCGGCTTCTCAACTGCAGAGGACTCGAATGCATTCTATCGCAAGAACTTAGAAGCCGGCCAAGAAGGCCTCTCTGTCGCGTTCGATTTGGCAACACACCGCGGATATGACTCTGATCATCCCCGCGTTGTGGGCGATGTAGGGAAGGCGGGAGTGGCCATCGATTCCGTCGAAGATATGAAGATTTTATTCGACGGTATTCCCCTCGACCAAATCTCCGTCTCCATGACAATGAACGGAGCCGTCATACCGATTATGGCGAATTACATCGTTGCCGCAGAGGAGCAAGGCACAAAACCGGAGAAGCTTTCAGGCACGATCCAAAATGATGTCCTCAAAGAGTTTATGGTTCGCAATACCTATATATACCCGCCGGAACCGAGCATGAGACTGGTCTCCGACATTATCGCCTATGCGTCCGACCATATGCCGCGTTTCAATTCGGTATCAATTTCGGGATATCATATGCAGGAAGCGGGCGCGACGCAGGTTCAGGAATTGGCCTACACACTAGCGGACGGCCGCGAATATGTTCGTGCTGCACTTGCAGCAGGACTCAACATTGACGATTTTGCACCCCGGCTTTCGTTCTTTTTTTGCATAGGTATGAACTTCTTTATGGAAGTTGCAAAACTTCGTGCAGCCCGGCAGTTATGGTCCCGTATCGTTTCCGAGTTTGAGCCCACCAACCCGAAATCACTAATGCTGCGAACCCATTGTCAAACGTCCGGCGTCTCCCTTACCGAGCAAGACCCTTACAACAATATCGTTAGAACTGCCTTTGAGGGGATGGCGGCTGTATTGGGTGGTACCCAAAGTTTGCATACCAACTCGTTCGATGAGGCAATTGCTCTTCCTACGGAATTTTCGGCTCGGATCGCTCGAAATACACAGCTTATACTTCAGCATGAAACTGGTGTAACCAAAGTTGTCGATCCTTTGGGCGGCTCTTATTACATCGAGTCACTAACCAATACGATTGCCAAAGAGGCGTGGAAGCTTCTTGAGGAGATCGAGGACTTTGGAGGCATGACAGCCGCCGTTACTGCCGGAATTCCAAAGCTAAGGATTGAAGAGGCAGCGGCCCGGCGCCAGGCTCGAATCGATCGCGGCGAAGAAGTGATAGTTGGTGTTAATAAATATCCGCCGCCGATAAAGGACAAGTTTGATATTCTCGATATCGACAACGCAGAAGTCAGAGACAAACAAATCGGAAGACTTCGACAGATTCGATCATCACGTGATGACGGTAAATGTAGTGCTGCGCTAAAAGCAATTGAAGAAGGCGCAAAAAATTCGGCGAATTTGCTGGCGCTTGCGATTGACGCTGCCCGGGCACGCTGTACCGTTGGCGAGATTTCACAAGCGATGGAAAGTGTATTTGGTCGGCACAAAGCTGAAATAAAAACTGTTTCCGGCGTATACGGCGCCGCCTTCGATGGAGATCAGGACTTTGTGAGCATTCAAGAAGAAGTTGAGAAATTTGCCGCTGCTGAAGGGCGTCGTCCGCGGATGCTCGTGGTGAAATTAGGACAGGATGGGCACGACCGAGGTTCCAAAGTAATTGCCACGGCATTTGCCGATATTGGGTTTGACGTGGACATCGGCCCTCTGTTCCAAACACCTGAAGAGGCAGCCCAAGACGCTGTCGATGCTGATGTGCACGTGATCGGAGTATCTTCGCTGGCCGCAGGGCACAAAACGTTGGTTCCACAGCTTGCTTCCGCCCTCAAAGATAAGGGGGCGGACGAAATATTGATAATTTGTGGCGGTGTTATTCCTGAACAAGACTACAACGAACTTTATGATGCTGGCGCGGCAGCTATATTTGGTCCGGGCACGAATATACCGGAAGCCGCAAAAGAAATATTGACGCTTATTCGTCAGAGGCGAAAGGCGGCTGCATAATCCTTTCCGTTTTCCGATGATCCCGCTTAGTCTGCGCGCCGCACAACATGCAAAGAATTCGTTTGACTGCGATTGCTATTGACGAAGAAAGCGAAGTTTTGGTTAGATGAACAAGCCGGACTTGCCATCTACTTCAATGCCAAATGCTGAACTTAGTGATCTTGCAGACCACATTATGCTTGGTGACCGAAGAGCACTTGCGCGTGCGATAACACTCGTCGAATCAACTCGATTGGATCAGCAGCAGCAAACTGCCGAGCTATTGCAATTTCTCTTGCCCAAGACGGGCAAAGCCAAACGGCTGGGCCTTTCCGGGGCACCGGGCGTTGGCAAATCGACCTTTATCGAAGCCTTTGGTCTTTTCATTTGTGAACTCGGTCTCAAAGTGGCTGTCCTAGCCGTCGATCCATCCTCGGTTCGATCCGGTGGATCCATCTTGGGAGACAAAACAAGGATGGATCGTTTAACTCGACATCAAAAGGCGTTTATACGACCGTCGCCCGCGGGTACTACGTTGGGAGGAGTTGCGCGGCGTACTCGTGAAGCCATGCTGATTTTGGAAGCGGGTGGCTATGATGTGATCCTTATCGAAACAGTTGGCGTTGGTCAGAATGAAACCGCCGTTTCCGACATGGTGGACATGTTCGCCCTAATTCTGGCTCCTGGAGGCGGAGACGAGTTGCAGGGAATCAAGCGCGGCATCATGGAGCTTGCGGATCTCGTCATCGTCAACAAGGCCGACGGCGAATTGGAAAAAGCCGCGCATGCGGCCGCCGCAGATTATCGGGGCGCGCTAGGTTTACTTCGTCCGAAATACGAACATTGGAAACCTCACGTAAAGCTCGTTTCCGCCCTTGAAGAGCGCGGCATGTCTGATGTTTGGGGCTGCGTGGAGGCTTTTAACAAATTCATCAGAGAGACAGGCGACTTCGAACGCCTGCGCAAGGGCCAAGCAAAGTCATGGATGTGGAACGAAATTAGAGACGATCTCATGGCTAGCTTTCTTTCACAGGTTCATGTGTCAGAATTGTCAAGCAAGCTTGAAGGTGACGTCGTTGCAGAGCGCCTCAGTCCCAAGCAGGCTGCCTACCGTATTTTGGCGCTTTACCGGGACTAGCGGGGACCACTCGGCCACCGGCGAACTTGACCGTCAGCCCCTCAGCGCGTATAGCAACGCGGCCAATTTGCTACGGCCACTCAATTTGGGCCGCGGCTGGCCCACTTGGGACTAGGCACTTGGAGAATTGAGATGGCACGCCGCTGTGAGTTAACTGGAAAATCCGTCCTGACGGGAAACAACGTAAGTCACGCGAAGAACAGGACGCGGCGACGTTTCTTGCCCAATCTATGCAATGTCACTCTTGCGAGCGATGCACTTGGCCAATCGTTCAAAATGAGAGTTAGTGCTAACGCCCTGCGGACCGTCGATAAGAATGGCGGATTGGACGGATATCTTAAAGGCGCCAAAGAATCCGACCTGTCGCTCAAGGCTCGCCGCATCAAGCGCGACATCCAAAAGTCTGCTTCGCCGGCCGAGTCGCCTTAACTAATTTTGACCGCCGTCTTTTTCCGAAATATCGGGCCAAAGCCGCCCGCTCAGTCAAGGTTGCGTGGCCTCGGGGCCGCGTCATAACATTAAGTCTGAGCGCGGGGTAGCTGATACAAACGCGACGCATCTGGCACGTAATGTGCGTGCCAAGACTCTGGCACAAGCTGTTTGCACGGCTTCGCTGAAGTCTAGTCAAGGGCGCAAAGGGCATCTTTCAAAATTGACCATGGGCGGACACGCAACAGAATATTTTGCTTCACCTGGTCATCGCCACCAGGAAAACGTCTTGATGCGTGGGATGCGGGGTCTGTTTCGATTGATTTTGCCTGTCGCGCTCTTGTCAGCAATTTTCGTATGGGCTGATGCCGCGAGCAGTCGGCCTGTGACTTGGTTCGATCAATTTTTTGGCGCCTTGGAGCCGCAGCTAGTGCCAGGCTACTGGCTAACGGGCGGGCATTTGATATTGCCGCTAATTTTTTTGCCACTGAATTTAACAAATCGAAGATACGGTCCGACTTACGCAATTTCTCAAATTCTAATTGTTTGGGGAATTTTGGCCGCTGCGTATTACTACTTTGCAGTTGATGGTCTCGCGCTACGCGCTCAACCGCTGCCGCAGCTGAGAACCGCAGTGGCATTCGTGACGGCGATCTTTTTGAGCCAGATCTTCAGTGTGCTGGTTTTTGACTGGACTAGAGGCAATCCCTGGTGGCGTGCTCCCCTTTACGGGCCTTTGTGGGGCTCAGCGGTCTACTGTTTTGTATTTTATCCTTTGGTAAGCTTGGGAGACCGTACACCATGGGTAACACAAATGATCACCCACTTTGGCTTTATGGCCGCTATCTCTTTTTTCTTGTTGATCCCGTACTTCCTTATGAGATCGATGCTGCGGCCGTTGCCAGGCTATGGCGGCGCCTGACAACCCAAGATCACAGCAAACGAGCTTGTGATTTCGCCGGACACCGTTGGCGTCAGGCGAATTCGGCGGCTTTAGCATCTGCATCTGCCGGCTCTTCGGCGCTTCGGCGCTCATAACTGCGTCCGAGGAACACAGCAACGACAAACCAAATAGTCGCGAGAAACGCGCCGACAATTGCGATACCCGAGAAAGCCATGCCCATATTTTGCGAAAGAGTATTGTAGAGCTGTGCACTTGCCGCGTCGCCGCCGCGATAGACGGCCGTATCGATGGCGTTCTTTGCTTTGTATTTGCTCTCTTTGTCGACGATGGTGAATAGCATCTCACGGCCGGGGCGCGTAATCGCGTAGTTGCCTGCGCGTCGCAGCACTTGCAGGCCGATGAGAACCGGCAGCAGCGGAACGAGTGCAACGACGGCAAAGCCCGCAATCATAAAGAACGGGATGATCGCAAGCGTAACAACTAATCCAAATCGACTGGCCAGTCTTGCGGTGCCAAACAACTGCGTAACGACGGCGAGAATATTGACGACGAGATCCATCAGTGCCCACAGACCCGTCGTTTCTTCTCTGGTCATCTCCTCCGCTCTGATCAAGTCTAGCAACTGAAACCAAACGAAAGTCGACATCGCTGTGTACAAGATAATGAACAGGCCAATGCCGAGGAGATAGGGCGACTTGAAGAAGAGTAAAACACCGGCGAAGGGATTGCCGCCGATGGCCTGCTGCATGTCATTGGGTTCTTTGTCAGCACCTTGGAACTCATCCTTGTGGTTGACAAGGGAGCGAATAACCAGGACAGGGATCAGCAAAAATCCGGCCGATATCAGAAGCAGATTGGGTGTTGAGACCGGTGGAAATGTGAGGCCATACATTTCGGGCGTAATGAGAATGGTAACGATGAATGGCCCTACGATGGCACCCGTGCTGGCCCCCGCGGCGATAAACCCAAATAGTCTCTTGCTTTGCTCTTTTGAATAGAGGTCCGCCATAAAGCTCCAAAAGACGGAAACGACGAAGAGGTTAAAGACACTGACCCAAACGAAATAAACCCGTGCCGTCCATAGGCTTTCCGGATTGCCCTCTAACATGAAGTAGAAGGCGAGGAGATTTAGCGCAAAGAAGACGTAGACCCACGGCAGTAATGTCGAAAGTTTTACACGCGAATTGATAAACCCATATATCGGAATGATGATCAGCATGACGACAAAGACGACGATAAAGAGGTTCGCAACATCGTTCTCCGGCATCGCGACCGCAAAGGCATCGCGGACCGGCCGCAATATGTAGTATCCGGCCATGACGCAAAATAAGTAGACGAAAGAAAAAAGAACGGCCTTGATCTCATGTGGTTCTATTTTACTTGCCACTTTTAACAACCTTGCTATGGGGCCGGTTCGGCTGCTCGTATCTGTCATTGTAAAAATCCAAATTACGTTTCAATTTCCACACTATATCCATCAATCGCGAGTAGCCAGGCCGCCAGCTTCATTGAAAAGTGAGCCAACTTAGGCCTTCGAATATGAACAAGGCCTGCTATTCCGCTCGATCCTCAAAACTTGCTCGCCGGATCGACATCACCGAGAGCCCCCTCTTTCCAGTCCCCTAGGTCGGTACGAGAAGAATCACGAGGGTGGGGAGTCTCAACGTGCAAAGCAAACAACAGAGGTGGTTCGGTTTGTTTGAACAACTTTCGGACTGCGGATAAGTGGATTTCAGCCCCTGTTATGCCGCGACCGGGATTGGTTGCAGCACGTTGAAGTAAGCCTGATCGGGTGTCTGGCGGTCAAGCGATGAATGCGGTCTCTTGGTGTTGTAAAAGACCAAATATTTGCCGAGGGCGGCTCGGGCTTGTGGAACATTGCCATAGGCATGCAGATAGACCTCCTCGTATTTGACCGTGCGCCACAGCCGTTCAACAAAGACATTGTCCCGCCACGCTCCCTTGCCATCCATGCTGATGGCGATTTCAGCATCCTTCAGGATTTGTGTGAAAGCGATGGAGGTAAACTGCGAGCCCTGATCGGTGTTGAAGATGTCCGGCTTACCGTAACGGGCCAGTGCTTCTTCAACGGCTTCAATGCAAAAGTCTGCTTCCAGTGTGATAGAGAGCCGCCAGGACAGGACACGCCGGCTGAACCAGTCAACCACTGCGGCCAGATAAACAAAGCCCCGTGCCATTGGAATGTAGGTGATATCCATCGCCCAGACCTGATTGGGTTGGGTGACCGGCAGCTTACGCAACAGATAGGGATAGATTTTGTGGCCCGGTGCAGGCTTGGACGTGTTCGGGCGGCGATAAATAGCCTCAAGCCCCATACGCTTCATCAGTGTTGTGACGTGCAGGCGGCCAACCTTGTATCCTTCACCAAGCAATAGTCCCTGCAGCATCCTGCTGCCTGCAAAGGGATAGTCGAGATGCAATTCATCAATCCGGCGCATCAGTGCCAGATCACCGACCGATACGGGACGGGGCTGATAATAGACGCTGCCCCGGCTGATCTTGAGCGCCTTGGCCTGACGGCTGAGCGAGAGTTTATGTTTGCGGTCGATCATTTTCTTGCGCTCGGCAATCCCGCCTTGGTGAGCGCATCGCCTAAAAAATCATTCTCAAGCGTCAGCTCCCCAATCTTGGCATGGAGCCTCTTCACATCAACACGGGGTGCAGGCAGCGGTGATTTACCCTCCCGCCCAAAAACACCCGCTGCACCCTCAAGGAGCTGATCTTTCCATTGCTTGATCTGGTTAGGATGAACATCAAACTGCTGAGCGAGTTCTCCCAATGTCTGCTCACCGCGAACGGCCGCAAGGGCCACCTTCGACTTGAACGCAGGTGTATGATTGCGACGTGGTCGTCTTGCCATAGTGGATCTCCTGTTGCCGGCGATCATGCCGCCTACAGGCCAAAATTCCACTTATCTCAACTGTGCAGATTTCCCGAGCCACCTCTCAACAGCTGAGCTAACGTTCACGATATGGCCAATCGCCAAATAGAAGCGTTGCCACAAACGATCGAGCCTAGTGGGGGCTAACGACGAGAAGATGATGCTTGCTCACCGGACCGCTTGCGCTCTTGGGCTGAACGCGTCTCGAGTGTCGGTTGCCTTTGCGATGTGGTGGTGTCAAATAGGTCGGCCAGTTGCTCGGTCATAGCCCCTCCCAACTGCTCCGCATCAACGATGGTTACGGCGCGCTTGTAGTACCGCGTAACGTCGTGACCTATCCCGATCGCAATGAGTTCCACCGCTGACCGATTCTCGATGTAGTCGATAACGTCTCTTAGGTGGCGTTCCAAATAATTTCCGGCGTTGACCGACAGCGTGGAATCGTCGACTGGAGCTCCATCCGAAATGACCATCAAGATGCGCCGCTGTTCGCTTCGCCCCACTAATCTATTGTGAGCCCAAAGAATTGCTTCACCGTCAATGTTCTCCTTGAGCAGTCCCTCGCGCATCATGAGTCCCAGATTTTTCCGTGTGCGTCTCCAAGGCTCGTCGGCCGCTTTGTAAATAATGTGTCTCAGATCATTGAGGCGCCCAGGCGAGGGCGGCTTGCCTTCCGCCAACCATCGCTCGCGGCTTTGACCACCTTTCCAAGCTTTTGTTGTAAAGCCAAGAATCTCAACCTTGACGTTGCAACGCTCGAGCGTGCGCGCAAGGATGTCAGCGCACATGGCCGCGACAGTGATAGGCCGACCGCGCATCGACCCCGAATTGTCCAGCAACAGCGTGACCACCGTGTCGCGAAAGTCCATTTCCTGCTCAACTTTGAAGGACAATGGATGATAAGGATCGATGACGACCCGCGTCAGGCGTGCCGTATCGAGCAGTCCTTCCTCACGGTCAAAGTCCCAAGAGCGATATTGCTGTGCCAGGAGGCGGCGTTGCAGGCGATTGGCCAGGCGCGCGACGGCGCTCTGCAGGCTGTGCAATTGTTGATCTAAATAGTGGCGTAGCCGCTCCAATTCCTCCGGTTCACACAGTTCTTCAGCAGGAACGATTTCGTCGTTTGTCTGGGAATAAACCTTGTAGGCGGGCTCGTTGCGCCGATCCCCTCCAAGAAAATCGGGGCGCCAGGGGCGGTTGCCTTCTGCGGCTTCGTCGTAGTCGGCCGAGTCCAGCATATCTTCCGAGGCCATGTCGACGTCACGATCATCTTGTGTATCGGTACTGTCGGCCCACTCCGTTCCGTCGGTGCGTGCGCCTTCAGGCTGTTCCCCCCTGACTGCTTCGGTTTCCTGATCTTCTTGGTTAGTGTTTTGATCATCATCTTCCTGGGACTCGGCCTCATCGTCGGATGCTTCGCTGAGGGAATCTGCAAGTCCCAAATTGGCGATTAGCTTTCGGCTCAGTCTTGCAAATGCTTGTTGGTCACTGACGCAATCGCACAATTCTGCGATCTCGTCTCCCGCTTTTTCTTCAATGATCGGCCGCATCAGATCAACCAAACGTTTGGCGCTCTTAGGAGGCGCATCGCCTGTGAGTTTCTGCCTTAGAATTAGCGAAACAATGTCAGCTAAAGGAGCATCTTGTCTGTCTTCGAGTTTGGCTAAGCCTCGCTTTTCGCATCTGTGCTCAACGAAAGCGGAGAGATTGTGTCGCACGCCATCCATGGCATTTGCACCGATCGCATCAGTGCGCGTTTGTTCAAGCTCCAAAAACAAACGACGGGCAGATTCGTCTCGGGGTTGGAATTTCGCATTTGTTGCTTCGTCGTGATGAGAAAGGCGCAAGGCAAACGAATCTGCTTGACCTCGCAAGCGGGCCACTTCGCTCGGAGCAAGGTCTTTGGGTGGCAAAGGAAGGCTGGCCTTCATGCCCTGCAAACTTGCCGGTTCTATTCCAAATGAGACCTCCAGCTCTGGCTCAGCGGCCATTGAGCGCGTCGTTTGGCCGAGCGCGCGCTTGAAGGGTTCTGTCGGGTCCGTTTTTTTTTGCATTCAATACGCTAGTTGACCGCTACCTGTGTGGCGGCATCGGGCAAATCCTCGCCAAAGCAACGCTGATAGAATTCGGCCACCGTAGGGCGTTCAAGCTCATCACACTTGTTCAGGAATGTGACGCGAAACGCAAATCCATTGTCTCCGAAAATTTCCGCATTTTCTGCCCAAGTCAAAACGGTTCTAGGACTCATGACCGTTGAAATGTCTCCATTCATGAAAGCGTTTCTCGTGAGCTCTGCCGTGCGGATCATGGAAGAAACAATCTTCTTGCGTTCCTTCGTCGCGTACGACGGACACTTTGCTAGAATTATGTCTAGCTCCTTCTCATGAGGCAGATAATTGAGCGTCGTTACGATGCTCCAACGGTCCATCTGTCCTTGATTGATTTGTTGAGTGCCGTGATAAAGACCGGTCGTGTCACCTAATCCCACCGTGTTTGTGGTTGAAAACAAGCGGAACGCTGGATGCGGGTGAATAACCTTATTTTGATCGAGTAAGGTCAGTTTGCCTTGTACTTCGAGGACCCGCTGAATCACAAACATGACGTCCGGCCGGCCCGCATCGTATTCGTCAAAGCAGAGTGCAACGGGATTTTGCAGGCACCACGGCAGGATCCCTTCCCTAAACTCGGTGACCTGTTTGCCATCCTTGAGCACGATCGCATCTTTGCCGATCAAGTCGATCCGACTGATATGACTGTCGAGATTGACCCGCACACAGGGCCAATTGAGGCGAGCGGCAACTTGTTCAATATGGGTCGATTTTCCGGTGCCGTGATAGCCTTGAATCATAACTCGACGGTTGTGTTTAAAGCCCGCCAGGATTGCCATAGTCGTGTCCGTATCAAAACGATAGGACTCGTCGAGAATGGGCACATGTTCTTCCGCCCGGGAGTACGCCGGCACATCCATGTCTGCCTCGATGCCAAACACTTGCCGCGCCGAGATTGTGATGTCAGGCATGCTGGCTTCAGTAGTATTCGCGAAAGCCTCTGTCATAGTCGGTTTCCTTGGCTCCCAAATTTCTCGCTATTGCCCAGCCCATTAGTATGTAACCGGAGTATGTAACCGGCAAATTCGAGGCGATAATGCCTATATTTCAAGGCATGTCGCAATATTCTTAGTTATAGTCTAATTGGCGATCGTGTAATTGACCGCCACTTGACCAGGGTCAGCCGATTAGCGGATAGAAAACCTTAGTCTTCCGGCGCGAGATTCGCCGTTTTCAGCACGTTGTAGGCCTTGATGACGCTACGTAAGCGCTCGACGGCGGCCGTGTCGCCGCCGTTGGCGTCCGGATGATATTTCTTGACCAACTTTTTGTACTTGGTTTTTATTTCCGACCGCGTAGCCGTTTCTGACAAATCCAGCGTCTCGAGAGCTCGAGTCTGGTGTCGTGTCAATCTCGGTACCATTCGCTGCTGTGCGGCGCGTTTGGCGGAATCAGAAAACAGACCATAGTGGTCGCCTATGCGATCGGCCGGATCGAGGCGCGCTTGAAATTTGCTTTTCATTGAGGGGCCGGCACTTGCATCAATGTCAGCTTGTTCGGATGCGGTTCCGTTGGTGCCCATCGACCATGTTGGCCGGTGACCCGTTAGGCTGTCTTCCATGTATCTCTTGACGTCGTCGTCCTCCATGCCTTCAAAGAAGTTCCATGCCCGATTGAATTCGCGCGCATGGTTGAGGCACAACCATTGAAATTCACGAGGGTTGTCCCTTTTGGGTGCCCGGTGCCGGCCCAGGCTTTTACAGTTGGGCCAGGCGCACTTGCGCTTTGTTGGTTCCTCCTTGCCCTTCTTCTTCGTGGGCTTAATTCGGATATCCAAGCCCAGCGGGGGCCTATATGAATAGGTCGATGACATGGTCTGAATTATGGTCACCTCTCAAAATGAAAACAAGAAAAGCCTATTCTTGACATTTGAGGTAAACGTTGCCTTCTTTTCTGGCTTTTTTTCTCGATTTATGTGAGCTGTATAAGATGGGCATGGTTGACCAAATAGGCAATAAGCTAACCGACGCTTTGGCGCCTAAGTCCCTAGAGATCGTCGATGAATCGCATTTGCATGCGGGTCACGCAGGCGCCCGGCCTGAAGGTGAGACCCATTTTCGTGTCTGCATCGTATCTGACGCCTTTGACGGGTTAACCCGCGTAAATCGTCATAGGTTGGTTAACAAAGCATTAAGCGAGGAGTTGGGCGGCTCGGTACACGCACTAGCGCTCAGCACGATGACGCCTGAGGAAGCTCGCGCGCAGAGCAAGTAGTGACTTGGATAGAGAAAAGCGGTCTAGCTCGCCGCGGCGGTAACTTTTGCTGGCGGCGGCGTAATTCTCAGCGCTGTTATTTGATTGCGGTGCCGGCGCAAGATTTCAAAACGATATCCATAGTAGCTGAACATTTGCCCTGCCTCCGGGATCGTTTGCGCTTCGTGAATGACGAGACCCGCGATCGTATTTGCTTCGTCTTCTGGGAGATCCCAATCGACAGCTCTATTGAGATCTCGCACGGGTATGTGTCCGTCTACATAGACCGAACCGTTTGGCTGAGGCCGCACGCCGCGCACTAATTTGTCGTGCTCGTCGATAATATCGCCGACGATTTCCTCCAGGATGTCTTCTAGTGTGACCAATCCCATTAAGGCCCCGTATTCATCGACGACTAAGGCAAAGTGCTGTCGTTTGTTCAAGAATGCTTTTAGCTGTTCTTGAAGAGTTGTGGTCTCGGGTATAAACCAGGGTTCGATGAGCAGCGATGCAATGGAAAGACCGTCTATACTTTCAGCTTCGTCTTGCAGCGCCTTTAGAATATTTTTTGCATGTAGTACGCCAACAATATTTTCGGGATTATCTCTCCAGAACGGCAAGCGCGTGTATTGACTATTAAGCACTTGGTTTACGATTTCAGTCGATGGCAGCTCAATATCGACCATTTCCATGTTTTTTCGATGGACCATAACTTCGTCAACAGTCATATCCCGTAAATCGAGAATGCCTCCAAGCATATCTCGATCTCGCTTTTTCACGCCTCCTTCTAGGTGGTGAAGATCAATGGCTCCTCGTATTTCTTCATGTGGAGAAACTACGTCTGTTGCCTCATCAATATTTTGATCAAGCATGTTCATTGTCTTGCGAACGATCCATTCTACAGCCAGTACGATGGGCGCAAGGACTTTGACTATAATCCGCAAAGTCGGAGAGACGGCCATCGCCATCCTGTCCGGATTGCTGATCGCGTACGTCTTGGGAAGTACTTCGGCGAAAATGAGAACAAGGGCCGTCATCATGAGCGTGGCATATACGACGCCGGCTTCCCCAAATACGGTTATGAAGGCGCTCGTCGCGAGCGCCGACGCCAAAATGTTGACCAGATTGTTGCCGAGTAGTATCGCCCCAATCAGCCGCTCTCTATTGTTGATGAGCTCATTAACGACAATCGCTCGCTTAACACCGTCCTTTTCAAGTTGATGCATGCGCGCACGCGATGTCGCAGTCAGTGCTGTTTCGGATCCCGAGAAATAGCCTGATAGGAGTAGAAGAACCAGAATTGCAACGACTACGAGCAGTATGCTTGGGTCCACTAGGACTGCACCATTTTCTCTAGAAATCGTTTGACCTTGCCTCGATCTACGTCGTGGCAAATAAAGGCCTTGCCTATATCACGTACCAATATAAACGTTAGTTTTCCGTCAACAACCTTCTTGTCTTGCGACATGTGAGCAAGCAATTCATCCGCGCTAAGATTATATCCGCCGATTTCATGGAGGTCCTGGCGTATGCCCATTTTCCTGAGAAGGTCGCTCACTTTCCCGACCGTGTTTTCATCGCAATAGCCTAGATCGCAAGAAAACGAAAAGGCTAGCTTCTGGCCAATAGCGACGGCTTCTCCATGGGTCAAGTCCTCGCTAAATCCGGTCGCTGCTTCGAGCGCGTGCGCAAAAGTATGCCCAAGGTTCAAAAGTGCGCGCTGGCCCGCTTCATGTTCATCGGCTTCGACAATTTTTGCTTTTGCGATGCAAGATGTCTTTATTGCGTGCAACAGCGTGTCCGCATCCAAAGATAGAAAATTGTCGATATTCTGATTCAGCCAATCATAGAAGACCGCGTCACCTAACAAGGCGTATTTTAGGACTTCAGCGTAACCAGACAAGAAATCGCGACGCGGGAGGGTCTTTAGTGTATCAATGTCTGCTAAAACGATTTTCGGTTGATAAAATGCTCCCACCAAATTCTTTCCGTGAACGGTATTAATCCCGGTCTTGCCGCCGACTGACGAATCCACCTGCGCGAGAAGTGTGGTCGGGATCTGCGCAAAGGCGACGCCGCGTCGCAGAACAGACGCAGCAAAACCGGCAAGATCACCGACAACACCGCCTCCAAAGGCAAGGATCGTATCCCCTCGTTCAACACCCAAATGCAATAGCTCTTCAAGCAATCTCTCAAGTTGGCTAAAGCTTTTGGTTGCTTCACCTGCAGGAAGTATCACATTCTGATTTTCAATTTGGTGTTCGCTCAGCGCGCGCCCGAATTGCTCCAAATATATATCCGCTACTTTTTCGTCAGTAACGGTAACAGTTCTCGGCCGTCCAAGAACAGGCTTCAGCAATTCGCCCGCGCGCGTCAGCAGCCCGCGTCCGACATGAATGTTATACGAGCGATCACCGAGCTCTATCGGAACAATATCGTGCAATGGTATTGTCAAGATGGTCGAGCTTCATAATAGTCGTTCAGTGAATCAATTATTTCATTGACTATAATGTCATGTGGCCCATCCACGCTGTCCACAACTATATCCACTAACCCATAGATCGAATATCTTTCTTCTATGAGCTTTTCCATGACTTCACGTGGATTGCCATTTTTCAATAATGGTCGCGTATCTCTTTTGCTCACGCGCTTCATGAGTAGGTCCAAATCTGCGCGCAACCAGATCGAGATCGCAGACTTTTCAATGAGTGACCTGGTTTCCGGATTCATAAACGCTCCACCGCCAGTAGCGAGAACGTGAGGCGGACTTGATAGCACGCGCTCAATAACACGGTGCTCACCGCGACGAAACTCAGCTTCCCCGTGAGTATCGAAAATGTCGTTGATGGTGCGGCCGGCCGCGGCCTCGATTTCCGCGTCAGCATCGACAAACGGAATACCTAGGGATTTTGCGAGTCGGCGGCCGATGGTAGTTTTGCCCGCGCCCATCAGCCCAACCAGGGCAATTGTTCGGGACTTGAGACGCTGTTGTCGATCGGATGATGGGGTCACAGGTACAAACCAGGCGTTCGCTGAATCAGCGCGACTTGCGCGGTGCTAATATGCCCCTTCTCTAATTCACGCATCGTTGAATCTCGTTTATTACCTCTTTACACTTTAGTTCACAATTTCCGTCTACAACAGATCCGGCTGAATGGCGAGGCGAACCGCAAAATACGATGTCACCACTCATTTATAATGAAATGCCAATAGCTCGCCGATGCTCGAATCTATCGACCGGAAACGCCAAAAATTCAATTTTTTATAGATGTGAGCTTTCATGAAGGGCGCCGTTGGTCTTACAGTCGTGATCGCGTTGATATTTCTTTGCGGAGGCATCGCACTCTACGTTGTGGCCCAGAGAATGGAGCCCCCTGCAAACGAAATCGAAATCGTTGTTCCCGATGACACGTTTCCGCGATAATAGAATTTTGGCCTTTTCCAAGCTGGTATCATCTTGGGGTCGAATTGTTTGCATTTCAGCCGTTTTTTTTGTGCTGGTGCAGGGTGCCCTCGGTCAGGAAGAAGATGTTACGGGCCCGCCCAGGGGCATTACGCCCCAGTCTAATGAATTGCCAGATCAGGATCGCACGTCTGATTTACCGATGCGATCCATTACCGATCGGCCCGGAATGGATGACGGGGGAATTCAAGTCGGGACGTTGAGCGGGATCGATAGCTCCGGCATGGGATTGATCGGTCCAGCGACAGGCGGATTCGAGCAGGATTTGTGGGCAGGCTCCGAGCGGCTTGTCATTGAGACCTTGTTGCCGAATCTGCCAGTGGCGACCAATTCCAGAACGATGAATCAGCTTGCCCGCCGGCTCTTGTTGACGGCGGGTCCTCTGCCAGAAGGTGTTACCCGCGGCTCTTCCTTTCTCAGCTTGCGGCTTGAGCGTCTGTACGTTGCCGGTCAAGTCGCGGACATTGCAGAATTGGCGAATATGGGAACGGCAGTTCCCTTGGCCCCAGGTCTGGCGCGTTATCAGGCTGAAGCATTTCTACTCGCTCGTGACTATGTCAGCACGTGCAGTTTGGCAACGAGTTCAGCCGAGGGACGAAATGAGCCGTTCTGGTTGCAGCTGCGAACATTTTGTTTTGTCGTCGCAGGTGAGAATGCGGCCGCCGATCTAACCGCAGACCTCTTGCGTGAACAGAACCTCGAGGACCCAAGTTTCTTTGCTCTCGTAACGCGCATGACGACCGGCGCCGAGATCGATATTCCGAGAGGAAGTGAACTCGATGCGCTTTTGCTCGCGATGCACGCGCAAGTTGGCATTTCGCCTGCCGAAGATGCGCTATCTGGTTCCTTTCCAGCGGTCTTGGCGGCTCTTGCTTTGGATGAGAGTTTTGATTTGGGAGTAAGGTTGAGCAGTGCGCAGAAAGCGACCGAATTTGGAGTGCTGACGGCAGATAAACTTGGCGAACTTTATGATCAAGTTGAATTTTCTGCAGATGAACTAAGCAATGCTCTGACTTTGATTGCGGACATCTCCCCCGCACGCGGACAAGCATTGATATACCGGATGCTAAAAACGCTTACGGTGCCGTCCGCTGTCGCGGAAGCCCTTCGCGCGGCGACGACGCTAGCTGTAGAGAATGACTCGTTTTCTACAACAGCCGAACTCTATTGGCCGATCTTGCGCGGTCTAACACCTTCGGAGCCTTACGCAGAAGTTGCCACAGACATCGGGCGCATGGCCTTGCTGAATGGAGATTCGGAGAGTGCATACGATTGGTATGACATTGCGCGATCCAGCAACAGATCCGATGCCAGCGCAATTCGTGATTTGCGAATACTTCTTGCAGTGGCCGCGCCATCGGATCGACTTCCTTGGCAGTCTTCTGCTCCACTTCAATGGCTTAACTCCACGCCCACAAACAACCCTGACTACCACCGACTCGCACGCCACATAGAACTGTTGGAAGGCCTCGGTTATCCCGTGTCTCGTGAAACTCAACTTAAGGTGCTGGAGGCGCCGTTGCAGAGCGCTGCGATGCAGACATCACCAGTTGTCCTGTCGCGCTTGAGCAGCGCAACTGTCTCAAAGCGGCTCGGCGAGGTTGTCCTACTCGCGATGATTGCCATTGGGCCGGGTGGACCAACCCAAGCGTCTTTGTCAGATTTACTTGACGCCTTCGGCTCTTTGTCTGCGATGGGCCTTGAGGGGGAAGCGAGAAAGATAGCTCTCGAAGCAGTTTTGGGTGCGCAGCTAGATGTTCAAGCTCAACTCACTCAATAGCGTGGACGGAGCTCGCTCATGGCCGAGATTTGTCCTATGTGTCATGAATCGCAAAAAGAAAACCTCAGCGACGCTCAATATTGATTTCGGCTGCTTGCACACTTTAACAAATCGTTAAAACAAGGCTTGGAACACTACGTCCGCGCAGCAGGGTGAATTTCGACGCTGAAAGGAACTGCCATTACCGGGCGAACAGCACAGCATCTTGAAATGTTCTTAGAAGCACTAAGCGCGGAGCGAGGTGCCTCGTTGAATACCATGCATGCCTATCGCAGAGATCTGGATGACTTTGCAGCCTTTCTTCGTAGTGGTGATCTGGATTTTGTTGGTGCTGATTCCAATTCAATTCAGGACTATCTAAGTCATCTTTCTCTAGCGGGAATGTCGCGGTCCACGACAGCCAGGCGATTGTCGTCGCTCCGTCAGTTTTACAAATTTCTCTATTCTGAAGGACTGCGGCGGGACAATCCCTGTTCGGTTATCAAGGCCCCTCAAGCCGAGCAGAAGCTTCCTAAAGTTCTCAGTGAAGAAGACGTTAATGAACTCTTGGATAAGGCACGAAGTATGGTCGGGGCGGAGGGAAAGAGATTAGTTTGTCTCATGGAGGTTCTGTATGCCACGGGACTTAGAGTGTCCGAGCTCGTCAGCTTACCCCTTCGTGCAGCCGTGGGCGACACGCGGTTTCTATTTGTCAAAGGTAAGGGAGGCCGCGAGCGGCTTGTTCCTTTGAGCGACGTGGCACGAGAGGCGATCAGAGACTACATTGATGTACGACATGAGTTCACAGAAGGCGGTTTGGTAGCCGCGTCAAAGCGCGCGCAAGGTTATTTGTTTCCCTCTCGCTCGAAATCTGGCCATTTGACCCGCCAGCGTTTTGCACAGATGCTGAAAGACCTTGCTCGTACGACCAAAGTTTCGGCAGATGAACTTTCGCCTCATACATTGCGCCATGCGTTTGCGACCCATCTCCTGGCTCATGGGGCAGGCCTTAGAAGCGTGCAACAAATGCTTGGCCATGCAGATATTTCAACCACGCAAATCTACACCCACGTTCTCGAAGACCGCTTAAAGCTGCTCGTGCAAGACCACCACCCCCTTAGCAGTTCAAGTTCCTCCGCCCCAACGGTGGCGCGCGCAAAGAGTTGACACAATCTACGACCGCTCATAGTGTCCGCCGACCCTTACGAGGTGAGCTCGGGCTTTACGGGAAAACCATTGCATGAGCTTTAAGGCCGTTACTTCTGTACCCCTGCGACTATGCCGGTCGAACCTGTTCGTGCCTTGCAGCCGAGCTGCGCTTTTCGAAAAGGCTGCGGCAAGCGATGCCGATGTTGTCACGTTAGACCTAGAAGATTCCGTTGCCCCCGGAGACAAAGAGGACGCAAGGCGAAATGCGATCGAAGCGCTTCGCAACGTCAACTTCAAGAAAAAAACAGTTTCTCTACGGATTAATGGATTGGACACGCCCTGGTGCTATCGGGACATCGTGGATATCGTTGAGACAGCAGGTGAACGTCTCGACCTTATTATGATCCCAAAGGTTAGCGTTGCGGCTGACGTTTACGCTATTGATATGCTTGTTTCTCAAATCGAGCAGGCCGTCAATCGGAAGAAACCTATACGTCTGGAGCTAATTATCGAGTCGGCCATGGGCCTCGAAAATATTGGAGAAATCGCAGGTGCCAGTGCGCGACTAGACGCGTTGCATTTTGGTGCGGCCGATTATGCCGCATCAACAGGTATGAGGACGACAAATATTGGTGGCCCTAATTCCGACTACACAATTCTAACCGATCCGGACAGTGACGGTGCGCGGGATCAACATTGGCAAGATCTGTGGCATTATCCCATGATGCGGATAGTTGCTGCGGCGCGCATGCATGGGCTCCGGCCCATTGACGGTCCATTCGGGAATTACTCGGACGGCGAAGGTTTTATCGCACAGGCGCGCCGTTCAGCAATATTGGGATGTGAAGGAAAGTGGGCAATTCATCCAAGTCAAGTATCCCTCGCTAATGACGTGTTTACGCCGCCGCCGGATGAGGTGGCCAAGGCCGAGCGAATCGTCCGTGAAATGAAAAAAGGTCATAGTAAAAGCATGGGCGCGGTTGCGTTAGACGGGGCGCTCATCGACGCAGCATCCATTAAGCAAGCCGATGTTATTGTCCGGCAAATGAAGCTGATTAAGCAGGCCCAAGGGACTAAATCAAAAACAAAGCGCACAAGCCGTGCCAAATCAAAACGCAAACAAACGCGTAAAAGTTAAATCTATGAACTGGAATGACGAGTCCAGAGCCCGTTGGCTTTATTCGATTAGAAAATAGCGAGCACTTGTGACATGCATGCTTACTTGGATTTCGAGACACAAATTGCCGAACTCGAAGGCAAGATCCATGAACTGAGGCAATTGGCGACGAAAGATGCATCGATGAATATCGATGATGAAGTCGCCAAGTTGGAGGGCAAGACGTCAACTCAATTGCGTGACATTTACGCGAAATTGAGTCCTTGGCAGAAGACGCAAGTCGCCCGTCACCCAAACCGGCCGCATTTCAAGCACTATATCAAGGAATTAATCGACGATTTTACGCCCCTCGCCGGCGACCGCCTGTACGGCGAAGATAAAGCGATCGTGTCCGGGTTGGGGAGATTTCGTGGCCGATCAATCGCAATTATTGGGCACGAAAAAGGCGATGATACGAATTCACGGCTAGAGCACAATTTTGGAATGGCGCGGCCGGAGGGATATCGCAAGGCCGTACGGATTATGGCTCTGGCCGATCAATTCTCACTTCCGCTTCTGACCCTTGTCGATACAGCCGGCGCCTACCCGGGCGTTGGTGCGGAAGAGCGGGGCCAAGCAGAAGCGATTGCGCGCTCGACGGAGGCGTGCCTATCTGTTGGCGTACCGTTCGTCACCGCGATAATCGGTGAGGGAGGATCTGGCGGCGCGGTGGCCATCGCGACGGCCAACCGAGTGCTTATGCTAGAGCATTCCATCTATTCCGTGATTTCGCCCGAGGGCTGCGCCTCAATTCTGTGGCGAGATTCTGAAAAGTCCAAGGATGCGGCCGCTGCAATGAAGTTGACGGCGCAGCACCTGCTCGAGCTCAATGTGATTGATGAAATTATACCGGAGCCTCTCGGTGGCGCTCACCGAGAGCCTAACAAGAGTATTGAGCAGGCAGGCGATGCGATCGAGCAAGCGCTAGACGGCATGGCAGGTTGGACTCCCGATGAGCTGCGCGAAGATCGCCGAAAGAAGTTCTTGGCCCTAGGGCGCCTCGGAATCTCCTAAGCGTTCGTCTAAGCCGGGACGAGCGGCCAGACCCACATAATGAGTGGTATGCTGGCAAACAAAATAATAATTTCCAGCGGCAAGCCCATACGCCAATAGTCACTGAAATGATAGCCGGCAGGACCCATGACCAGCGTGTTCGATTGGTGACCGATGGGAGTCAAAAACGCGCAGCTCGCACCGACTGCCACTGTCATGAGATAGGGATCGACCGCGTGACCTAGTGTGTCCGCGATAGCCGCCGCTATTGGTGCCATAATGAGGGCCGTGGCCGCATTGTTGATGAGATCCGACAACGTCATCGTGACGACCATAATGAGTCCAAGCATGGCCCATAAGGGTAAGCTGGAGGTGACCGCGACGATGGCGCCGGCGATTAGATCCGTACTACCTGTCGACTGAAGCGCCTGTCCCACTGGTATCATGGCGCCTACCAATACAATGATCGGCCAGTCGATATAACTGTAGAGCTCCCGTGTCGGCAGAATGCCCGTCATGACGAAGGCGCCGATGGCGGCAATGAATGCGACAGGTAAAGATAAATATCCCAGCGCGCTTGCCACTATTGCCAATGCAAAGATTCCTAGCGCCAGCCACATTTTGCGGGGTTTGCCGAGTTTCAATCCCCGCTCGGGAAGGGGAAGCAGCTTCAGTTCTGCTAGAGTATCTGGAGCCGAGTCCTGATCGCCTTGCATTAAGAGCACGTCGCCAGAGCGAAATATGACTTCCTTAATTCGCTTGCGGATTGGTTCACCTTCTCTCGCAACCGCCAACAAGTGAAGCGTATATCCGCTGCGCCGTCTCAAATAGGCGGCCGTTCGAGTCTCAAGAATTGATCCGGGACTTACGACGGCTTCGTAAAGTTTAATATTATCGGGCTCCAGCTCTTCGAGCTTCTGGGGAACTTTGCCATAAAGTTCGAGCCCAAATTGATCCATAATCGGTTTGAGATCTTTGGGATCCGCCTTCAGAATCAAAATATCTTCTTCGCGCACGAGTTCACGCCGCGCTGGTTTGCACATCTTGCCGTCCGTACGAAGCCGTCCCGTGACCACAACGTCCTGGCCGATCTCCTGTTCCATTTCGCCATAGCGTTTTCCAACAAGCGGCCCGTCCTTCTTGACGCGAACTTCTGTAATGTAGGCTTCGATTTGAAAGAGTTGATCTGGATTCTTGGTGCCGCTGCGCTCTTTGGGCACCAGCCGCCAACCGATAAGTGCCATAAACAAAATACCAAGCAATGCTACAGGAACGCCGACCGGCGAAAAATCGAACATGCCAAATTCTGTTCCGTTTAGTTCCGCTCGGTAGGCTGCAATGATGATATTGGGCGGCGTGCCGATCAGCGTCATGAGACCGCCGAGAATGCTGCCAAAGGCCAACGGCATGAGAACAAGCGCAGGCGCACGTCCCCGTTCAGCGCACGTCATCAATGCAACGGGGAGCATGATGGCGATGGCGCCGACATTGTTTATGAAGGCCGACGCAACAGCGCACACTGTCGAAAGCGAAATAATGTGCAAAGCGAGATTCTCGGTGAATGGTGACAAGTGCCGGCCAATTTCATCGACTAGGCCTGAATTAATTAAAGCCCGGCTAATGACAAGGACAGCGGCGACCGTGATCACCGCGGGATGACCGAACCCTTCAAGTGCCTCGGTTGGCGTCACGAGACCTGTAGCTGCGACGGCGACCAATGCGCCCGCCGCAACCAAATCGTAGCGCCAGCGGCCCCACGCGAAAAATGCTAGGCTGCCAATCAAAACGGCAAACGAGATTCCTTGGTCGATCGTCATGGTGGGAGTTTTAGCACACGTGCGGTCAATAACAGCATCAGAGTTAATCCACACTTGAATTTGATATTTGACAGGTGTCGAGCAAACAAACAGCGTAACGCGGGAAGGGGTTGACGTGATTCAAGTTGTGAATAAAAGCAAGGGTTATTGGCCGGCGTGGACATGCATAGTGATTTTTTCCTTGGTGAATATCGAATGCGGCAGCGCCCAGGCTCAGTCGGTACCTGAAGGAACACTGGAAGAGCGCGCAATTGAATTCGATGGTCGCGAGCGCACCTTCCTCATCTATTTACCGAATAACATTGCGTCGGCTCCTTTGCTGACCTTTGTTATGCACGGGTCTGGCAGCAAGCCGGAAATGATACGGCAAGGGATGTCGTACGAGTTTGACTTATTGGCAGACAACGAGGGTTCACTAGTTGTCTATCCGAACGGATTTGAAGATCACTGGCACGATTGCCGGGCCGGTCTTCCTTATAGCGCTCATTCTCAGGAGGTTGATGATGTTGGGTTTCTCCTTGCATTAGGTGAAAGTTTGATTTCCGAATACGGAGTTGACGCGAACCATGTTTTTGCCGTTGGCATGTCGAACGGCGGCCACATGGCATATCGTCTGGCGCATGAAGCTCCCCAAGCGTTTCGGGCTTTTGCGATCCTCGCGGCAAGTTTACCTATGGAAAGCAATTTCGACTGTGAGCGATCGAACGTGGCGGTCTCCTTGCTGCTGGTGACCGGTACAAAGGATCCGATCAATCCCTACGACGGCGGCATGGTCACAATGTTTGATAAGGCAGAACGCGGTGAAGTACTGTCGGCCAAAGCGAGCGCTGAATACTGGGCCGAGCTAGCGGATCATGTTGATGAACCCCAAAGCATTGCTTATCCCGATGTGCGGGAAGATGACGAGAGCACCGCATCCGCACTTGTATGGTCAAGTAATGGCAAGCCAACGATCAAATTGATTACGATCGAAGGGGGCGGCCATGCAGTTCCCCATCCATCCACTAAGTTTCCTCCGTTCTTCGGCGCCACCAACGCTGACATCAATGGCCCACAAGAAATATGGTCTTTCTTCCGTGAGTAGATGGATTAAGAAACGTTCACTTGAATTGAATGGCAAAACGCGCGCTAATCTCACGCAAGATGGAACTTCAAGACCACATGAGCCCGCGTGTAGGTAAAAAGTTCTAAAGTATTTGTGATCGCGTCATCTGAGCTATCCTCTTCTGCCGCTCTCATCATGTATGATCACCTTCCGAACTAGATAGCCGTTGAAAAGGTTGTGCAAAGCAGTCAGGAGGACGTTATGGCCGAAATGCTCCCGCCTTATGTGATGACGTTTCTTAATTTTGCGGCGACTCTCTTTGTGTTTGTCCTCGGCCTGATCTTGCTGGCGTTGGTTGTCGTCTTTATCATTGACGTTACGCAAAACCGAAATGCCATCCAAAGAAACTTCCCGGTCATCGGGCGCCTGCGCCCTTTTTTCGAGCATCTGGGCGTCTTCTTCCGGCAGTACTTCTTCGCGATGGATCGCGAAGAACTGCCGTTCAATAGAGCACAACGCGAATGGGTTTATCGCGCATCGAAGAATGTCGATAACACCATTCCCTTTGGATCGACTTATGACTTGAGGCCTCAAGGTACAGTTATCTTTGTCAATTGCCCGTTCCCCAAACTCGAACAGGACGCGGCCGAGCCCGAGCCGGTCACCATCGGGCCGTACTGCGATAAGCCTTATACGACGGATCGGTTTTTTCATGTTTCGGGCATGAGCTACGGCGCGCTTTCTAAAGTCGCTGTTAGAGCCCTGTCGAATGGTGCGAAGCAGGCCGGAATTTGGATGAATACGGGCGAAGGCGGAACATCGCCCTATCACCTGGAAGGTGGTTGCGACTTGATCGCTCAAATTGGAACAGCGAAATATGGTGTTCGCAATAAGAAGGGCGATCTTTGCGACAAGCATTTGAAGAAACTTGCGGCGCATGATCAGGTTCGAATGTTTGAGCTCAAGCTCAGGCAAGGCGCTAAACCGGGCAAGGGCGGTATTCTTCCTGGTGAGAAAGTGACGTCGGATATTGCAAAAATCCGCGGCATACCCGCGGGTCAGGATTCAATAAGTCCAAACCGCCATGTCGAAGTGGATTGTCCTACTGATCTGCTAGATTTGATCGACCGTGTACGGACTGTTACTGGAAAACCTGTTGGATACAAAGCTGTCGTGGGCGCTTATGGTTGGCTTGAAGAATTTTTCACAGAAATTCACGAGCGCGGAATTGAAAGTGCTCCTGACTTTATTACGGTCGATAGTGCGGATGGGGGAACGGGTGCTGCCCCCCATGAGCCTTATGGATCATATGGGTCTGCCGATTGCCGAAAGTCTGCCCATGGTCGTGGACTTGGTGAAGGGCTACGGTTTGCGTGACCGGATCAAGATTGTTGCGTCAGGCAAAATGATTACGCCCTCGAGCGTCGCGTGGGCTCTTTGCGTGGGAGCCGACTTTGTTGTGTCGGCGCGAGGTTTCATGTTTTCACTTGGCTGTATTCAAGCACTTCAATGCAACAAGAACACTTGCCCGACAGGTGTCACGACGCACAATGCAAGGTTACAGCGCGGCCTCAATCCAAAGTCAAAGGCGGTACGCGTCATGAATTATGCCAATAATATGAGTCATGAGGTGGGCGTTATTGCTCACTCATGTGGCGTATCCGATCCGCGGCGATTGCGGCGCATTCACGCTCGAATTGTTGGCCCAGAAGGCCGCTCAACGCCGCTCGATGAGCTATATCCCGACGTTGAGCCCGGTAGTTACTTGGGCCGACCACGGAGCACGAGCACCAATCAAGTTCCCGCACAGGCTTAAGATCGAATAGACAAGCAAATTTAGTTGAACGCCTGAGGAGACCCCCATGAGCTCATCCGTAGCCGCCAATCCGGAATGGCATAAAGTGGCCGAATTGGACGATGTTCCCGACGGCCGTGCGATGACGGTTTCGGCAGGGCGCCGATTCATTGCTCTCGTCCATTTCGACGGCCAGTACGCCGCCATGGACAATCATTGTCCTCATCAGGGCGGCCCCCTTGGCGAGGGATCCATTGAGCGCGGCAATGACGGCGAGTGTTGGTTGCGCTGCCCTTGGCACGGTTGGGACTTTCACCCTCTAACCGGCAGGCCGCCTGGAGGGCACGAGGACAGCGGTCAAGCCATGTTCGACGTCGACGTGCGCGACGATGGCATTTACGTAGGCGTCGAGGCCGAACCGGCACACGAGGCCACCGTCACAGACGTTATGGCCGAGACCATGGTCAATTGGGGTGTGACGAGCGTGTTTGGCATGGTCGGTCATTCCAATCTCGGCTTGGCCGATGCGCTTCGCGTGCAGGAGACGAAGAGTGCGCTTAACTATTACGGCATTCGCCATGAAGGGGCGGCCGCATTTGCCTGTTCGGGCTATGCCAAGTTGACGGGAAAGCCGGCGGCCTGCCTCACCATTGCCGGTCCCGGAGCGACTAATCTCATGACCGGTCTTTGGGACGCTAAAGTCGACCGCGCGCCTGTGCTGGCGCTGACCGGCCAAGTAAAAGTGCAAGTCTTCGGACCGGGCGCGTTTCAGGAAGTCGATCTCGCTGCCGCTTTCGCGGCGGTTTCAGACTTCAGCCAAACGGTTTTGCACAGGTCCAACCATGCGGAACTCATGACGCTTGCGTGCAAGAATGCGATTGTCAATCGGGACGTGGCCCATCTTATTTTCCCCGACGATGTGCAAACCATACCCGCAGATCCGGCTGCTAGAGCTTCAAAGCCGGACGGGCGCATTGGGCCCGTCGATATGAGCCCACCGGCATCTTCAGTCCAAGAGGCCCTTGAAGAAATTGCCAAGGCTAAACGGCCTGTCATCGTTGTGGGGTATGGCGCGCGCCACGCTATGGAACCGATTGTCGCGCTAGCCGAAAAATTGCGCGCACCGGTGCTCACCACGTTTAAAGCTAAGGGGCAGATCCCGGATACTCATTCACATGCCGCCGGTGTGTTAGGGCGCTCCGGAACGCCCATTGCCAGCTGGTTCATGAACGAAAGCGATCTCATTGTTGCCTTCGGCTCGTCGTTTTCAGACCACACTGGCATTGAGAAGGCCAAGCGCATTATTCAAGTTGATTTCGATCGCATGCATTTGGGCAAGACCCATCCCATAGCTGTTCCGGTGTGGGGAGAAATTGGCACCACGGCCAAAATATTTTTGGACGGTCTGCCCAAGGACCTCAAGGCCATCGATCAGGTGCCCGAATTGAAAGAGCGCTGGTCAATCTGGCGCCGCGAAAAAGAAACGCGGTTGCAGGAGGATCGCGGCAAAGGCATCAATTCCGCATCGATATTTGCGGTTTTGTCGGACCATGCGCCTGACAACGCTGTCATCGCGGTTGATGTCGGCAACAACACTTACTCTTTCGGTCGCTATTTCGAATGTTGCGGCCAATCGGTCCTCATGTCCGGCTATCTGGGATCGATCGGCTTTGCATTCCCCGCTGCCATGGGCGCATGGGCGGCAACGCAAGATCGCGACGAACACAAAGGACGCCAAGTCATTTCCGTGAGCGGTGACGGTGGGTTTGGGCAATATGCGATGGAATTCACGACTGCTGTCAAATATGGCATGAAAATTACGCATATCCTTTTGAATAACAGCGAGCTCGGTAAAATCAGCAAAGAGCAGCGGGCAGGCGAATGGGAAGTTTGGCAAACCTCACTTCACAATCCGAACTTCGCCGACTTTGCCAAAGCTTGCGGAGGCCATGGGCAGCGTGTGACAAAAGCCGATGAACTCGAGCGGGCAATCCAAACGGCGTTGGCCCATGACGGTCCGGCCCTCGTTGAAATTATTTCCGACGCGGAACTCGTCTGACCACCGATTCAGGAAAGAAGGGAAACAACTCCATGCCTGAGAGCTTGGATAAAATGGCGCTCGACTATCATCGCTTTCCTGTGCCCGGCAAGCTGCGCATCGAGCCGACTAAACGCATGGTCAATCAGCGGGATCTGGCGCTCGCTTATTCACCAGGCGTGGCGGCCGCCTGTCGTGTCATTGTCGACGATCCTCTTGAAGCAGCAAGCGTCACGGCACGAGGCAATTTGGTCGGTGTAATTTCCAATGGCACCGCCGTATTGGGTCTCGGGGCGATCGGGCCACTTGCGGCAAAACCCGTGATGGAAGGCAAAGCCGTCTTGTTTAAGAAGTTTGCCGGTATCGATGTATTTGACATCGAAATCGATGAGAACGACCCGGACAAGCTTGTCGACATTATTGCAAGTTTAGAGCCGACATTTGGCGCCATAAATTTGGAAGACATCAAAGCGCCGGAGAGTTTTATTGTCGAAGCCAAATGCCGCGAGCGTATGTCGATCCCCGTTTTTCATGACGATCAACACGGTACGGCGATTTGCGTTGGGGCGGCCGTGCAAAATGGACTCAAGCTTGCGAACAAAGATATCGCTACCACTAAAATTGCTTGCTCGGGAGCCGACGCAGCAGCGCTCGCATGTCTCGATCTTTTGGTTGCGCTTGGAGCACACAAAGAAAATATCAGCGTCATTGACAGAGATGGCGTTTTGTATGAGGGGCGCCAGAATATGGACCCCTACAAGGCACACTATGCCAGAGACACAAATGCACGGACGCTTGCAGACATCGTTGAAGGCGCTGATATCTTTCTAGGGCTGTCGGCCCCCGGTGTTTTGGCACCTGAACATGTCAAGACCATGGCAGACAATCCGCTAATATTAGCACTTGCAAACCCAGACCCTGAAATCTTGCCTGAAGAGGCGCTCGCCGTCAGGCCCGACGCTATTCTAGCCACGGGCCGGTCCGACTATCCTAATCAAGTCAACAACGTATTGTGTTTCCCTTTTATATTTCGCGGTGCCCTCGACGTCGGCGCGACGACGATCAACGATGAGATGAAGATCGCCGCGTGTGCGGCCATCGCGGAGCTGGCACAAGCCGAACCGTCAGATGTCGTGGCCCGCGCCTATAAGGGCGAGAGCCTTCAGTTTGGGCGCGACTACATATTGCCCAAACCCTTTGATCCGAGGCTGATCACAAAGGTGGCGCCGGCGGTGGCGAAAGCCGCAATGGATTCCGGCGTGGCCACGCGGCCGCTCAAAGACTTCGATGACTACCGCATCAGTCTCGGGCAAATTGTTTATAAGTCGGGCGGCGTCATGGAGCCGGTGTTCCAGGCGGCCCGTGGCAATCCGCGCCGTGTTGTCTACGCGGAGGGCGAAGATCCACGCGTCTTGCGCGCCGTTCAAATTGCCTTAGATGACGGACTTGCCAAACCTATCTTGATTGGCCGGCGCTCGGTTATTCAGCCGGCGCTCAAGGAGATTGGATTACGATTCAAGCTCGACACAGACGTGCCGCTGGTCGATCCCACAAACAATCCCCGGGAAAAGGACTATCGGGCCCACTATCTCAGCATCGCCGGCCGCAAAGGAGTGACGCCGGAAGTCGCAGCCAATTGGATCCGGACACGAAATACGGTTTTAGGCGCCATCATGCTGGAGTTAGGCGAGGCCGACAGCTTGCTATGCGGCGCGACTGAGCCTTTCCGTCAACATTTGGATCAATTGATCGACACAATCCAAGTCTCCGACGGTATTTCTACGCCGGCCGCCATGCAGCTCATCGTGCTTCGCGATCGCTATATCTTTGTTTGCGATACGAGCGTTGCCTTCGTTCCCTCTCCCGAGCACCTCGCCGATATCGCGGTCTTGGCCGCAAGCGAAGTGCGCCGCTTCGGTCTGGAGCCGAAAGTTGCGCTCGTGTCTCACAGTAATTTTGGAGCCTCCAATAATCCAACGGCTAAGAAAATGCGCCGTGTGCGCGAGCTCTTGCTCGAACGTCATGTCGATTTCGAATTTGAAGGGGAAATGCGGGCCGATGCGACACTGATTCCCGACGTCCGCGATCAGCTTCTGCCTCACGCGGAGTTTGAGGGCGCGGCCAATCTACTCATTATGCCCAATCTCGATGCAGCCAATATCGCGTTCAATCTAGCCTGGTCGGCGAACGATGGTTTGGCTGTCGGACCGTTTCTTATGGGCTTTGCTAAATCGGCGCACGTCCTATCAAATTCGGTCACGGTGCGCGGCATTGTCAACATGACGGCCATGGCGGTCGTGGATGCGCAAGACAAGAACTGACTGAAGCTTTAAGTCGGTGCGACTTTATTGTTTTCTAGAGAGTGCGAATTACGCAGTTGCCGTCGGCGCGAAATTGGGGCTGCCATGGCAATGCTTGTACTTCTTGCCGGAGCCGCAAGGGCAGGCAGAATTGCGCGGCACTTTGCCCCAAGTCGAGGGATCGTTGGGATTGGCCGCGACCTTAGGCCGAGCAACCGTTCGCTGCGGCGCGGCCCCTTCGCCATCCATTTCATTGGCACCTGTCGTCGGGTCCGCATGGACTTCACGCATTTGTTGTGGCCGTGGCTCAATTTCGGGCGGCGGCGCCTCGGTTTGAATCTGTAAGTGCGCCAAGTTTTTGGTGACGTCGTTGCGCAACTTGCCAAGTAAATTCTCGAACATCGAGAATGCTTCGGTTTTGTACTCATTGAGTGGATTGCGCTGGCCGTAGCTTCGAAGCCCGATCGTTGAGCGCAAATGATCCAGCTGCACCAAGTGTTCGCGCCAATTACCATCAATGGTTTGAAGCAATACGGCCTTCTCGACGCGCCTCATGACGTCGGGTCCAAATTCGGTAGCTCGTCCCGCCATGAAGCGGTCGGTTTGGCTTTCGAGCCGCTCACGAATTTCTTGATCGGCGATGCCCTCTTCTTGGGCCCACTTTTCCACTGGAATATCTAAGCTGAAAATGTCTTTGACTTCCTGACCCAGGCCCTCCGCATCCCATTGTTCGGCGTAGGATTTTTCAGGAATGCATTCAGCGACCAAATCCTCAATGAGCTGATGGCGCATGTCCGCGGTGATGTCGCTCAAATCTTCGGTATCCATCATTTCAATGCGCTGCTCGAAGATCGCTTTTCTTTGGTCATTCATGACATCGTCATACTTGAGCAGGTTCTTGCGAATGTCGAAGTTGCGCGCCTCGACTTTTTGTTGCGCCTTTTCAAGTGCTTTGTTGATCCAGGGATGAACGATTGCTTCGCCTTCCTCAAGACCGAGTTTCTGAAGCATGCTGTCCATGCGTTCGGAGCCGAAAATGCGCATGAGATCGTCTTCGAGGCTCAAATAGAATTTTGAAACGCCGGGGTCACCCTGGCGCCCTGTACGGCCGCGCAACTGATTGTCGATGCGGCGGCTTTCGTGCCGCTCGGTCGCTAGAACGAATAGTCCGCCGGCATCCAAAGCCTTTTGCTTCTTTTTCTCAACATCGGCTCTTATTTTGGCGTCAGCCGAATCCCGTTGGCTGCCACCTTCCATGTCACCCAACTCATCGGCGATGCGCATATCTAGATTGCCGCCCAATTGAATGTCGGTGCCACGACCGGCCATGTTTGTGGCGATGGTCACACCGCCGGGTACGCCAGCCTGCCCTATGATATGCGCTTCTTGCTCGTGATAGCGCGCATTCAAGACGTTGTGTTTGATTTTCTTCTTCTTAAGAAGGTCCGCCAGGTGTTCCGATTTTTCGATACTTACTGTCCCAACTAGAACGGGCTGGCCTCTTTTGTTGCAATCCTCGATTTGCTCCAAGATGGCGTTGTATTTCTCATCCCGGGTGCGATAGACCTCATCGTCTTCGTCGGCCCGCATCACTGGCATGTTGGTTGGTATTTCAAGGACTTCGAGGCTGTAAATGTCGTCGAATTCCGCAGCTTCGGTCATGGCCGTGCCGGTCATACCTGCGAGCTTGTCGTAAAGCCTGAAATAATTTTGAAAGGTGATCGAGGCGAGGGTTTGGTTCTCCGGTTGGATCGCCGCATTTTCTTTGGCTTCCAGAGCCTGATGAAGGCCCTCCGAATAGCGCCGTCCTTCCATCATACGACCAGTGAATTCGTCAATGATGATGACTTTGCTGTCCTTGACGATGTAATCAGTATCCCGCGAGAATAGCTTGTGAGCCCTCAATGCCTGGTTGGCATGATGGACGATCGAAACGTTTGCAATGTCATAAAGATCGTCGCCTTCCAGAAGTCCCGCTTCTTTCAAAAGCTCTTCCATGTGCTCGTTGCCATCTTCTGTCAAGGTGACGGACTTGGCTTTTTCGTCGATTTCGTAGTCGGCTTCGTCGAGTTTTGGAATGAATTTGTTGAGCGTGATGTACATTTCGGACAGATCGGCGGTAGGGCCAGAAATAATCAGGGGCGTGCGCGCTTCGTCGATAAGAATTGAGTCGACTTCGTCCACGATGGCAAAATTGTGACCCCGCTGAACCATGGTCTCCAGGCTGTATTTCATATTGTCGCGGAGATAATCGAAACCGAACTCGTTGTTGGTACCGTATGTCACGTCTGCGGCATACTCTCTTTGCCGTTCTTTGTCGGATAATCCGTGAACGATGCATCCGACTTCAAGACCAAGGAATTTGTAAATCTGTCCCATCCATTCGGCGTCGCGCTGGGCTAAGTAGTCGTTCACCGTGACGACGTGGACACCCTGGCCACTTAGCGCATTGAGATAGACAGGCAGAGTTGCAACAAGCGTCTTGCCCTCACCAGTTTTCATTTCGGAAATTTTGCCCTGATGGAGGACCATGCCGCCCAAAAGCTGGACATCAAAATGGCGCTGACCCAGCGTTCGTTTAGCCGCTTCGCGCACAGTCGCAAACGCTTCATTAAGCAACTTCTCTAGAGACTCGCCGTCTCCCACCCGCTTGCGGAATGCTTCCGTTCTCGCTTTCAGCGCATCGTCGGAGAGTTTTTCAATTTCGGGTTCGAGGGCGTTGATGGCTTCCACGGTCGGCCAATACGATTTCAGCCTTCGGTCATTCGCTGAGCCAAAAAACTTCTTGGCAAATGAGCCAAAATTGACCATTAGCGCAGCCCTCTGGTCTGGGCTTTCAATTGTTCAAAATTTAGACGGCTCATGAGCGCGCTCCGGCGGATATCAACCCCGATTATCCGCACCTTCCTCCCAATTTTCGCTGCCGCCCGCTGACGGCTGCCCCTGGGTAGATAAGCGGGTGTCCGCGCGTTGTCAACGATCCGGGAGGCTCTAGTAAGCACATATTAACCCGGGCATTTGACTCTGGGGTCGTTTCTTATGGAGGCGATGGCTTGCTCGCGATAAACATATCAATATTCGTGACAGAGCTATTTTGATCCCCCTGATGTCGGGCTACTAAACATGATGCCATTTTCACGCACGCATTACATCGTCGGAGGTGTCGTAGCGCTCATCGTTGCGGCGTATTCGATCATTTTATTCATCGAACAGCCTATCGATGAATCTGAAGCGGATCAGACTCCAACTTTGGTGGTATCGGATCCTAACGATCCCGCTGTCGCAACTGTCAACGGCTCGCCGCTTTTGCGGTCACAATTGTTGGCCGAAGCTGTCGCACAAAATATTTTGACGGACGGCCAAGAACTTGATTTGAAAAACGAAGACATCAAATCACTTCTTGACGACTTGGTTAGCCAAAAGCTCTTGGCGCAAGAGGCCCGCCGGCAAAGGATTCACGAACAGGCTGCTGCGCGCGCGTCACTTGAGCTTGCGGAGGATCACGCTCTCAGTGAGCTGCTGCTTCGCCGTCAAGTTGAAAAGGAGATTTCCGATGGGTCGTTACGCACGCTCTATGATGAGCAAGTGAAATTGATTGAACTTTCGGAGGAGGTGCGCGCGCGTCACGTTTTGGTAGAGATGCGGGATGAAGCAGACGCGGTCATTAGGAGGTTGGGCAGCGGCGAGGACTTTGCCGACATTGCCCGGGACATTTCGATCGATCCCGGAACAGCGGCCAAAGGTGGCGAACTCGGATATTTTACCAGCGACGAAATGGTTAAAGAGTTTTCCGATGTCGCCTTCGCGACAGAGATTGGCGAGATTTCAAATCCGTTTCACTCTCAATTCGGCTGGCATGTATTAAAAGTAGAAGATCGCCGACAGCAATTGCCGCCAAGTTTCGACGAGCTGAAGCCCCAAATGGTCCGGTATCAGTCATACAGGATTATTCAAAACCTTATCGACGATTTGCGTGAAGACGCCGAAATAGAATATGTGGTAGGAACCCCTCCCAACAGCTAGTTCCGTCGCGTGACATCGGCGCGTGGCGAGCCCAAGCGTCGATGATCGAAATGGCGAAAAAACCACAAAGCATTGCGTCAACTCTCCTGCGGCAACTCGATCCTCTCGCGAACGCGTTTCGCAGCGGCAAGTCACGTGCGGGCCCCGAGGATAAACGCATGCCGACCAAGTCCTCGTCTCAAGGTGCAAAGTCGAAAAAGGGCAAGGTAAACAAGTCCTCGCCAAAAAAAGGCTCGGCGAAGGCAAATGCAGCAGATTCAAAGTCGGCTAGCCCTAGTCGTTCGTCTTCAAAACCGAAGAGGCGCGCTGCCAAAGGGAATCTGTCACCGCTTGCGCCAGAGTCCTTTCCGCAAATGGCTCAAATTGCCGGTGTGATGATGGGAACCGCGAGAACCGAAATCAAATATAAGAACCGCGACGATATATTAGTGATGCAATTGGAAAGCGGCACGCAAGCTGCCGGCGTCTTGACGAAGTCGAAAATGCCGAGCGTCCCGATCGACTGGTGCCGTTCGTTGCTCAAAGACGATCAAGGCATCGACGGCGCGCGCATGTTGGTCGTAAATGCTGGCAATGCAAATGTCTTTACCGGCCAAGTAGGGCGTGATGCAGTAAAAGCGACGGTTACCGAAGCCTCAAAACTCGCGGCGTGCCGTCAAAAGGACGTCGTCGTTGCGTCGACCGGCGTCATTGGAGAAAAACTGACCGTAACGCCATTGCTCAAAGGCTTGCGCCGGGCGCACAAAGATCTTCGGCCCACGGGCTGGAAGAAAGCTGCACGCTCTATCATGACCACGGATACGTTTCCCAAGGGCAGCTATGCGACCGCTGAAATCGACGGCAAGCCGATTAACATTTGTGGAATCGCAAAGGGCGCTGGCATGATTGCGCCCGACATGGCCACCATGCTTGCTTTCATTTTCACCGACGCGGCGATTCCGTCCCCGATTCTTCAAACGCTCCTTTCGATCAATGTTCGCCATACTTTCAATTCCATAACAGTCGACGGCGATACATCCACCAGCGACGCCGTGTTTCTCTTTGCCACGGGCGCGGGCGCTGAGCATAGGCCGATAACGCGCGTGGGTGACCGAAGGCTTATTGAATTCCGAAAGAAGCTTTCCACGGTTATGACTGACTTGGCGCAGCAGATCGTGCGAGATGGCGAGGGCGCAACAAAGTTTATTGTGGTCAATGTCAAGGGCGCTGCTAGTCCCAAATCCGCCAAAGCGATTGCCATGGCGATTGGGAATTCACCATTGGTCAAAACTGCGATTGCTGGCGAAGATGCCAATTGGGGGCGTATTGTCATGGCAATCGGAAAGGCGGGCGAGCCTGCTGATCGAGACAAATTGAAAATCTGGATCGGCGGACATCGGGTCGTACGAAACGGTGCTGCCGACCCGTCTTACCGTGAAGCGGTAGCGCTGCGGCATCTCCAAGGTGATCAAATTGATATTACGGTAGACATCGGATTGGGTCAGGGTGAGGCAACCATCTGGACCTGTGACCTAACGGACAAATATATTTCGATTAATGCTGACTATCGGTCCTAAGTGTGAAATGGGCCGGCGAATTTGATGATCTGACTAAATTGTTCCGCCAGGCCAAAGTGCTCAAAGTGGGGCCCCGACAGCGATGAATGTTCTCTTCGTGGCGGCTTGCGCGCTCATCGATGCCGATGCGCGCGTGCTTTTGGCGCAACGGCCCATTGGGAAATCCATGGCAGGCCTATGGGAGTTTCCTGGCGGCAAGGTTGAAGCCGGCGAGCGGCCCGAGGAAACAGTAATACGGGAATTGAAAGAAGAGCTTGGTATTGACGTCACAGAGGCGTGCCTTGCGCCCTTCGTCTTTGCCTCCCACACCTATGACGATTTTCATTTGTTGATGCCGCTTTTCTTGTGTCGAAAGTGGGATGGCATTGTCGCTGCCAATGAAGGGCAAAAATTCGAGTGGGTTCGTCCAATTGAGATGCGCAATTACGAAATGCCGCCGGCCGATGCACCGCTGGTGGCACACTTGAGAGATCTGCTCTGAGTATCGTTAGGATTTGTCTTTAGGCCGGCCTTTAAATTCTGCTCGGGGCAAGGCCTTTTCGCCGGCAGATTGCTCTTTGGTATTCAGCGCTTCGGCGAGCTTTACCTTGGCACTACCGGGCCTAAGTGGTTTCTGTTGCGAGTCATGCGGCGCCCATCCTAGGGCGAAGATGACTTCAAACGTTGCCTTGATGCGCCCGTCTGGATCTGAATATTGAGCCGCATAAAGCTCGCAGGCCCGGTTCAAAGTCTTGCGTCGCAGCGGAGACTTTTTTCGTTCGATGAGAATATTGCTTTGCGCCGTTTGGCGAAGCAATCGAAACAAGTCAAATGGACTTTCGTGAGTGATTACCAAGCGCTCGATATCAATGACGGGCAAGGCAAAGCCCGCGCGCTGCAAGAGTTGTCCCATTGACTGGACGTCGATGGACGGCGCGATCCGCGGACTTGCCCCTCCATCAATTTCGAGTTCAGCTTGAACAAAAGCGTTGCGCAATTCCTTTAACGTTTCACCGCCGAATAGAGCACCCAGGAATAAACCGTCAGGTTTTAGCGCCTGGCGAATTTGGGTCAGCGCACCGGGAAGGTCGTTGACCAGATGCAGGCCAAGCAAACTGGTTACCAGATCAAACGTCTGACGGCCGAAAGGGAGTGTCTCTTCATCGGCGACAATCTGTAGCCCGGGGGCCTTCGCGATCATTTTGAAAGATAAATCGCTTGTGATGAGTGCACCGACCAGTGGTTTCTGACCAGGTCCTTTGAGGAGTGTTTCGAGTAATCCTCCATGAGAGCCGAGGTTTAGAGCCAACGGAAAGTCACGTTTGATTAGACCTAGGCGATCAATGAGCTCGAGCGCCGTCGTTGTAATGAGGTTGTCTTGATCATCCAGTAGTTTCGCGCTGCGATCGCGGCGTTTGCGCAATAATCGTCGATCGAAAATGTTAGCGTCTTGCAACATCAACCATTTACCAAGTGTTTGCGATTCGAGTTGTGCGGCCACGGATTAAATTAAACAGGAGTCATCGAAATGCCAGACTTTCGCTCCGTCTACATTACGACCGAAACGCCAGAAGAAGCAGCACGAATTGGACGCGTGTTGGTCGAAGAGCGGCTTGCGGCATGTGTCAACATTTTCAATGATATGCTCAGTATTTACTGGTGGCAGGGAAAAGTCGAAGAGGCAAATGAGGCCGTCCTGATCGCCAAAACCCATGTTGAGCGGCTATCGGCCTTGACCGACCGGGTGAAAGCTCTTCATTCGTACGACTGCCCGTGCGTCGTCTCTCTCGCGCTAAACGAAGGCGAGGGCAATGACGATTATTTGTCGTGGATTGGCAGAGAGACAGGTGTGGGGCGCTGAGCCTGTCAATCAAAGTTGAAAGCAGACGACTCACGCGGGCTGCCCGCGGCATGCTAGGATCGATCTGCAGGAATTAAAGGCGGTGAGGCACAAATGGCGGTCACTCATGCCAGATCCGGTCGCACCAGCGGCCGCTCGCGCACTTCCGCAATAAAGACCGTGGGGCGGCTGGTATTGGATGCGGTTTTGCCTCCGCAATGTCTTTTGTCGCGAGAGCTTGTGAGTGCGCCGGGAGAACTGGAAGCTTCGACTTGGAAGAAACTCCATTTTCTTGATGATCCCTTTTGTCAGACATGCGGCGTGCCCTTCGCGGTCGATCCCGGGCCGGAGGCGCTTTGTCCATCGTGCCTGGCCCAATCACCGGCCTACAATTGCGCGCGGGCCGCTTTGGTCTATGACGATTGGAGCAAACGGCTGGTCCTTGATCTCAAATACAGGGATCGCCTTGACGGCGTTTCGGCATTTGCGGCTTGGATGACTCGGGCGGGCGGCCAGTTGCTGGACGGCAAGAGCCTGATCGTGCCCATTCCGCTGCACTATTCGCGTTTGGTTCGCCGTAAATTCAATCAATCAGCTCTTTTGGCGCTGAAACTTGCGTCGACGTCTCAATTGGATGTTTCACCGGATTTACTCGTACGGCATCGCCGAACACCAAGCCAAAAGGGCTTGAGTTGGCGCGCCCGACGGCGCAACGTGGCGGGCGCATTTTCGATCCGCCAGAACCGAAAAGAAGTGCTTCAAGATCGAAATGTCGTCCTCGTCGATGATGTGTTCACGACTGGAGCCACGGTCGAGGCCTGCGCCAAGACGCTAAAGAGGCATGGTGCTAAGAGGGTTGATGTCTTGACTTTATCGCGCGTTGTTTCGATGGAGCAGCGCCTTATATAAGAGCGGATAGGTAAATGGTGCATCATGTCTGATATCGTTATTTATACGCGCATGTTCTGTGGGTTTTGCACGGCCGCTAAGTCACTGCTGAATAAACGTGGGTTGGAGTTTGAAGAGATCGACGCGGGTATGGATCCTAAACGGCGTACGGAAATGGTCGAACGGTCTGGGGCCCGGACATTTCCGCAAATTTTTATTGGCGGCAAACACATCGGGGACTGCGAGCGACTATATGCTCTTGATGCGTCGGGAGAGCTCGACAAATTAATCGGTGGTGCAGCGCCCGAGGCGGCAAATTGACGTCGGCTGCTGCAGTCCAGGTTGCCTGTGTCCAATTGCGCACGGGCCAGGACGTTGACCAAAACATTGAAACAGCCAGCACGCTCATTCGACAAGCTGCGCAAGATGGCGCGGAGTTTGTCGCGACACCGGAAATGACTCACTTGATGGAGCTGTCCGGCAAACCGCTCTTTTCCAAAGTCAAATATGAAGCGGACGATCCGGGCGTGCAGGCGTTTTCAGCGCTTGCCAAGGAACTCGGCGTTTGGCTCTTGATCGGATCGCTGGCGATCCGGTTGTCCGATGACAAAGTTGCTAATCGATCTTTTCTATTTCGGCCCGACGGTGAAGTTGAGGCGAAATACGACAAGATCCACATGTTCGACGTCGATTTGGACGATGGCGAGAGTTATCGCGAATCCAAGCACTACCAGGCAGGGGGTGAGGCGATTGTCGCTGAACTACCTTGGGGCGCGATCGGACTAACGGTTTGCTATGACTTGAGGTTTCCTTATTTGCACAGAATGTTGGCTCATCGAGGGGCTTCGATCCTCGCGGTGCCGGCGGCCTTTACGAAACCAACAGGTCAGGCCCATTGGCATATTTTGCTGAGAGCGCGTGCGATTGAAAACGGTTGCTATGTTTTGGCGCCCGCACAGGGCGGCATCCACGAAAATGGGCGCGAAACCTACGGTCACAGTCTCATCATCGCGCCTTGGGGGGAGATTCTTGCGGAAGGCGGTGAAGACCCCGAAATTGTTTCGGCCATTCTCGACCTGGAAGAAGTGGCTGAGGCGCGTGGCCGCATTCCCTCCCTTAAGCACGATCGGGCGCTCTAACCCTAGAGTTTGCCTCTTGAATCCCTCAGCCGTTAATCAATTGCCGTATGGCAAATTGGCGGATTTAGACCTATCTAGTAAGTTACAGCTTAGTAACATGTGCTCTAGACTATTGTGATGACCAAGGTCCTAGGTAAATCGAAATGATTGTGTACCGCCTCCGCTGCGAAAATGACCATGAGTTCGAAGGTTGGTTCAAGAGCAGCAAAGCGTATGACAAGCAGGCTACATCCGGCTCCGTCGAGTGCCCGACATGCGCCACGACAGCCGTGTCAAAAGCGATCATGTCGCCCAATATCGCCACCAAAGGGGCGATCGGCAAATCCACTCGTGAAAAGAATGTCGTTGCCAAAAACAGCGACAGCCAGAAATTCGAAAAAATGGCTGCGGCAATCCGCGATCATGTCGAAAAAAATTTCGACTATGTAGGCGAGAAATTTCCAGACGAAGCGCGCCGTATTCACTACGGCGAAGCTGATGAGCGCGGTATTTACGGCGAAGCGACCAACGAGGAGACGAAAGAGCTGCTGGACGAGGGCGTTGATGTCGCGCCGCTGCCCGGCAAGCCCAAACGCAAGCCCAACTAAGCCGCCGGCCGCGTCACGAGACGCAAGTAATTCACCGACACATCTTCTGATAGCGACCAACGATCTGCGAGCGGGTTGTAGGAAAGCCCAACCGGAGTCGTCAATTCGACCCCCGTTTCGCTCAATGCAGATTCTATTTCTTCAGGACGCACGAGTTTTTCGTAGCGGTGCGTTCCTTGCGGAAGCCATTGAAGTACGGTTTCGGCTCCAACAATCGCCAACGCGTAGGCTTTGAGCGTTCTATTGATCGTGCCAATCACCATCAGGCCGCCAGGGTTTAACAGTTCGACGCAACACTGCAGAAAAGTTTGGACGTCGGCGACATGCTCCACGACCTCCATATTGAGGATGACGTCGAAGGTATCGGGCGTCTGATTGAGCTGTTCAACGGTCGTTGTGCGATAGTCGATTGCTAGGTTTTGTTGATCGGCGTGAGCTGAGGCGACTTTGATATTCTTTTCTAAGGCGTCTGCGCCAAGCACGTCGGCTCCGAGGCGTGCCATGGGCTCTGATAGCAATCCGCCTCCGCAGCCGATATCCAGAAGTCGAAGACCGGCGAGCGGCCGATCTGTGGTTTGATGTCTGGCAAAGTGGCGGCAAATCTGATCCCGGATATAAGTCAAACGGGTTGGATTGAGCTTATGAAGCTGCCGAAAATTGCCATAAGGGTCCCACCACTCTTCCGCAATAGCACGAAATTTGGCAATTTCGGCTTCGTCCACGGTGGCAGTAGCGCGTTGGTCACTATCGCTCAATCCGGTTGTATGATTGGTTCTCATAATCCTGCCCAGCATCGAGGGCTTTCTGTGCACGGGCATCCGCCGTCCAGGCAAATCTTCACAATCGCTCTTTATTCTTCTCTGGACGTCGAAATTGCCTGGCTTTGCAACACCATGTATTTAAGCCGCAGTATCCGTGCCTTGCGGCTCAGCCTATCACGGAAGCGCGACCGAACCACGCGGGTTTCAGTATCAAAATAGGAAATTTACTATGGCCAGAGTGGTCATGAAATTTGGCGGAACGTCGGTCGGATCGGTCGAGCGCATGCGGCATGTGGCTCAGCGGGTGAAATCCGAGGTAGATGGCGGAAATCAAGTGGCTGTGGTCGTGTCCGCTATGTCGGGTGAAACAGATCGCTTGATCGCTCTTTACGAAGAAACCCGATCGGACAATTCGGAGATGGGCCTCGGCGAATACGATTTGGTTGTCTCGGCAGGAGAGCAGATAAGTTCGGGATTGCTGGCGGTGGCGCTCCAAAGTCTTGGCGTTAATGCGCGCTCTTGGATGGCGTGGCAGCTGCCAATTCGCACATGGGGCGTACATGGTCAGGCGCGGATACAGGACATCGACATTGATGGTCTAATAGAAGCGTTCGAGTCGGGTCAGGTACCCGTCATTGCCGGGTTTCAAGGCTTGGCGGAGACGGGGCGCGTTACAACGCTTGGGCGGGGCGGTACCGACACCAGCGCCGTTGCAATCGCGGCCGCGGTAACTGCTGATCGTTGCGACATCTATACGGATGTGGACGGGGTTTATACGAGTGATCCGCGAATTGTGCAGAAGGCCCATCGGCTTGATAAAGTCTGCTACGAAGAAATGCTCGAGATGGCGTCGCTTGGCGCGAAAGTTTTGCAGACAAGATCGGTTGAGCTGGCGATGTCTCACGAAGTACCCCTTCGTGTCTTGTCGAGTTTCAACGATTTGTCTGAATCCGACGCTGGCACCCTGGTTTGCAAAGAGGATGATATCGTGGAAAGTCTGGTTGTTAGCGGCATTACATATAGCCGTGATGAAGCACGCGTAAATCTGTTGCAAGTCAAAGATGAGCCCGGAGTGGCGGCGAAGATATTCGGTCTTTTGGCGGACGCGAATATTAATGTCGATATGATCGTCCAAAACGTTTCGCGGTCTTCTACTCAAACCAATATGACGTTCACTGTAAAAGAGTCGGATTTGAGCGAAACGGTCTCTGTCTTGGAGAAAAACAAGCAAAATATAGGCTATAATGAGCTATCGTCGGATTCGGGAGTTGCAAAGGTCTCGGTTGTCGGCGTTGGTATGCGCAGCCATGCGGGAACAGCGAGAACGATGTTCAAGGCGCTTTCCGAAAAGGGCATCAATATACAAGTGATATCAACTTCTGAGATCAAAATCAGTGTACTCATCGATGAGGAATATACGGAGTTGGCATTGCGCGCGTTACATACCGCTTACGATTTAGACGCTCACGACGAATGACGAGCTCTGCACCCAAAATTGGAACAGGGCCTCATGTTCTCTTGCGCCGCTTGCGCGAAGTCATGGCCGAGCCCGTCGGCGCGCAGGCCCGTCTAGACGATACCGTCAGCATGATCGCGACTAATATGGTCGCCGAGGTTTGTTCCATTTACATTCGCCGTGCCGGTGATCAGCTCGAGTTATTCGCAACCAAGGGGCTATTGCCCGAAGCCGTCCATCAAACGCGCCTGCGGCTTGGCGAAGGGCTAGTGGGCGAAATTGCGCGGACGGCCGAGCCCCTAAACTTGTCTGACGCTCCGACGCATCCGAAATTTGCCTATCGTTCGGAAACGGGCGAAGACCCCTTTCATTCCTTTCTGGGCGTGCCGATCCTGCGAGGCGGACACGTTCTGGGTGTGCTGGTCGTGCAGAACGGGCATCCACGGCACTATGATGAAGAAGAACTTGAAGCGCTTCAAACCGTCGCCATGGTGATCGCGGAAATTGTAGCCTCCGGCGAGCTCATTCATCTTGATGAAACGGTCATCGATTCCGAAGTCACGCCGACGCTTCCCTATCAGCAGAAGGGATTGAGTTTAGCCAACGGGATAGCCGTGGGGCATGTCGTATTTCATGCGGCGCCCGTACAGGTCACCAACCTCATTGCCGAAGATCTTGCTTTGGAAATGAATCGGCTACATGAGGCGATGTTGCAGTTACGTCAGTCGATCGACGAGATGCTGGCGGCTGCCGACGGGCGATTGACCGACGAACCGAGGGAGGTTCTCGAAGCCTATCGATTGTTGGCCCACGACCGCGGCTGGCTGCGCAGAATGGAAGAGGCAGTGCGCAACGGCTTGACGGCGGAAGCCGCCGTCGAACAAGTCCACAGTGACAATCGGGCGCGATTGGCCCGGCAACGCGATCCCTATTTGCGGGACCGGTTGCACGATCTGGACGATCTTACCAATCGGTTGCTGAGGTTATTGGTTGGCGTTAGCGCGGAATTTGACAAGCGTGAACTGCCTGAAAATGCAATCGTCTTTGCGCGGAATTTAGGGCCGGCTGCTCTTTTGGACTACGACGCTGAGCGCCTGGGCGGCGTTATTCTTGAAGAGGGTTCGCCCAATTCGCATGTGGCCATTGTCGCGCGGGCCTTCGGTATTCCCATGGTCGGTATGCTTGACGAGCTATTGGACCATGCCAAGGAAGGGGATTGGTGCATCATTGACGGCGAGAACGGCGAAGTTCACATTCGTCCGTCTTCAGAAATTCGTGCCGCTTATGATGAAAAAGTGCTCATTCGCCAACAACGGCAAGTGCAGTTCCATGCTTTGCGCGACCAGCCTGCAGTAACGCTCGACGGACACGATGTGACTCTAAATATGAACGCTGGTTTGCTCGCGGACTTGCCTCATTTGGACGAGGTCGGTGCGGACGGAATTGGTCTGTTTCGGACCGAGCTTCAATTTATGATCTCGTCCACATTGCCGCGCCTTGAAGAGCAAACAATATTTTACCAGCAAGTTATGCAGGCGGCCGACGATCGTCCCGTCGTATTTAGAACATTGGATTTGGGCGGCGACAAGATCTTACCTTACGGACGGTCACGCAAAGAAGAAAACCCAGCTCTCGGTCTCCGCGCCATTCGCCTGGCTCTATCACGACCGGCGCTGCTTCGTTATCAACTGCGAGCTCTGATTTTGGCGACGGCCGGCCGCGATCTCAATCTCATGTTCCCTATGGTGGCGGAAGTAGAGGAGTATCGCCAAGCGCGCGCCCTCTTGGACCTTGAACTAGAACGATTGAAACGGCTCAAAAAACCGTTGCCTCGGAGTGTGCGGGTCGGATGCATGATCGAAGTACCCAGTCTCGCTTGGCAACTGAGCGCCCTTATTCCGTACGTCGATTTCGTGTCTGTGGGCAGCAACGATTTACTTCAATTCTTTTTTGCTAGCGATCGGAATAATCCTTTGGTTGGTAGCAGTTATGATTTTCTTAGCCCCAGTGTTCTAAGTTTCCTTAGAAATATTGTAGTTGAATGCCGCAAAGAAAACGTTCCTCTGGCTCTATGTGGAGAAGTTGCAGGCCGGCCTTTAGAGGCCATGGCTTTGCTGGGATTGGGGTTTCGGACCATTTCCATGCCGGCGGCCAGCATTGGACCGGTCAAGTTGATGGCACAACGATTGCAGCTTGGGCATCTCGAGGAACTCATGTCGGATTTGTTTGGCCGGGCAGATCATAGCGTCCGGAAATTGCTGCATGATTTCGCTGAACGGGAAGGAATTCCGATTTTAAGTTAACAAGCGTAGACCGCGCGGTTTAACATGTACGCAATACCGAGGCACGATTAGGGATCAAATGGCCGGCCGCCTTGCGTATGGCGAGGGCTGGCAGAGTTTGAGCTTCGGGATTGGCTGTTTCAAATGAGTTTGATTGATCGATTAAAGGCCAATTTGTCTCGCAAAGGCGAGAAGCGCGGCCGTTTGCATATTCGCGAGGTGGCGAATGTGGCAGATGACTTGGCGAGCGCCGAGACTTTGGGCGCAGCGCTTCGAGCAGCTCGCCGTAGACAAGCCATAGATGTCGAGACCGTTGCGGCCGATCTCAAGATTCGTGAAAAACATATCAGAGCCTTGGAAGACGGTGACTTTGAAGCGCTTCCATCTCTTCCTTACGCTCTTGGCTTCGTCCGTTCCTACGCAGATTATCTCAGCATGGACGCGGTTCAATGTCTGCGCCGCTACAAAGAAGAGCAACCAACACGTCCCGACAAAAAGACCTTCAAATTTCCCGAGGCTCGCGACGAAGTCCGCCTTCCTCAGGGTTCAATCTTCATTCTAGCCGTCCTCTTAGGTGCTGGCATTTATGGCGGTTGGTATTTGTCGGTCAAGGCGGACCGCCTGGTGATGAGCCGCGTGCCGCCAGTGCCAGAACGACTGGTCGAACAGACAGGCTCTGGCAATGGATTTGAAGCACAATCAGGCTCGGGCGAAGTTGAGCCAGTAACGAGCCCAAAACGTTCGATCGGTGGTCCCGCCCTTCAATATTCAGGGTCGCACGCGCAATCTTCGACTGATGCGGTTGTGGAAAACGCGGATGACGCTCGTTTTCCATCGACCGCCAGGTCCGGCGAGGGCCCGGCAGTTGATATGGCAACGGACGATGTAGCGGCCGTGAATGCGCGCGTCGTTCTTCTCGCACAGTCAAGGGCTTGGATCCGGGTCGAGGATAGCGAGAGCCGTGTTCTTATCCAAAGAGAGCTTCAAAGCGGCGAGCGCTACCAGGTTCCAAATAGGCCTGGTCTGATCTTGTCGGTTCGGGACGCGGGAGCCTTTGAAGTGATTGTTGATGGTCAGACGGTAGGGCTACTGGGCGTAGCAGGCCAGGCACTGCCGTCGGTGTCCCTTGATCCCCTTTCGCTCAAGACAAAGCGAGCATCCTGAAACTTACGGACTGCTGCAAACCGCGCCTTCATGCGCAGACACCGGCATCCTTGATTCTCGTGTTTGCGGCAACCAGGTCTTAGGCAGTCGATTGGGTCGTGGCGTTTTCCTCATTCATGCGCTAATAGAAACGCACCGCTTCGGGTCTTAGAGATCCGAATGGGTCAAATTCAAATATGGCATAGCCGTGATTCCAAAAGAAAAACTCGACAAATTGCTCGAACGATTCGATGAGCTGCAAAACCTCATGGCGAGCAATGTCGATCCCCAATTTTTTGCAAAGCTATCGAAAGAATTCGCTGATCTTAAACCTGTGGTCGAAGCGATCCAGACATTGACCGATGCGCAGAAAGAAGCGGCGGACCTTGAAGAGGTGCTTGCCGAGTCGTCAGGTGATCCCGAAATGGTGGAAATGGCGACTAGGGAACTTGAAGACATTCGCACTCGGCTGCCTGATTTAGAACTCAGCCTTCAGGTTCTTCTTTTGCCGAAAGATGCCGACGACGATCGAAATGTCATCGTTGAAGTGCGTGCCGGCACGGGCGGCGATGAGGCAGCACTCTTTGCTGGCGATTTGTTTCGCATGTATCAGCGATATGCAGATGCGATGGGTTGGAAAGTTGAAATCATGGGTGCCAGCGAAGCTGACCTCGGCGGTTACAAGGAAGTTGTCGCAAGCGTCAATGGTAAGGGCGTCTATGCCCGGCTCAAATTCGAATCTGGGGTGCACCGCGTGCAGCGCGTACCGGAAACGGAGGGAAGCGGCCGTATTCATACATCGGCTGCGACGGTTGCGATTTTGCCAGAGGCCGAAGAAGTGGACGTACAGATCGATGAGAAGGACTTGCGAATTGACGTGTTCAGGGCGAGCGGGCCAGGGGGGCAATCCGTAAACACGACGGACAGTGCCGTTCGCATCACACACCTGCCGACAAACCTGGTTGTGTCACAGCAAGATGAAAAGTCGCAACACAAGAACCGCGCAAAAGCGATGAAGGTCTTAAGAGCGCGACTCTACGAAGCTGAAAGAAAAAAGTCTGCCGACGCGCGCGCCGCCGAGCGGCGTGGTCAAGTTGGTAGCGGCGATCGCTCAGAGCGTATTCGAACCTATAACTTTCCCCAAGGACGGGTTACAGATCATCGCATCAACCTTACTCTGTATAAGCTTGATCGCATCATCTCGGGTGAGGGGCTCGACGAGGTCATCGATCCGTTGATCGCCGAAGATCAAGCGCAGCGCCTGGCCCATATTGACGAAGGTAATGGATGAGCGAGTGTAAAGTTAGGGCAACGAATTGATCGAATGGATCACTCAGGACAAATGTCGACAAATGATCTCAAAACGCTCGCTGCGTCATTGGATGATGACGTGTATTGGTTGATCAATACCGTCCTGAAACGTTCGTCTTCTGTGATTCGTTCTGCGGGAATTGTTAGTGCTGATCTCGATGCACGTGTGTTGCTCGGTCACGTGCTCAGGATGGATTGGTCTGAAATTGTGATGAATGCCGACAGTCCGGTTGATCGCGCTTGCCGCGCACAATTGGACACACTCATCGAACGGCGCATACGTGGTGAGCCCATCGCCTACCTTATTGGTAAGCGCGAGTTTTGGGGATTGGAATTTGACGTTGATGACTCAACTTTGATACCGCGTCCCGATAGCGAGACCATCGTTGAGGCAGTGCTGCGCGAACTTCATCATCTCGCGGGTGATAGCAAACGGCAGTTAAGAATGTTGGATTTAGGCACCGGTTCAGGATGTTTACTCCTTGCTTTGCTTTCCGAATTACCAAGCGCACTTGGGGTCGGTGTTGATTGTAGTTCCGATGCATTAGACATTGCCCGCAAGAATGCAGCAAAGCACGGGTTGCATAATCGAACGTCATTTTACGAGAGTGATTGGGCGAGAAATGTCGATGGTTTCTTTAACGTTATAGTTGCCAATCCGCCCTACATTGCTGAGTGTGCTCTTGAAAGTCTGCCGCGCGATGTGTACCAATTTGAACCACGCAGCGCACTTTGCGGAGGGTCTGATGGGCTGGAGGCCTATCGCAGACTTGCCGAGGACGTACTAAAACTGCTTGAGCCTGAAGGCTTAATTTTTGTGGAAGTTGGTGCCGGTCAAGCAGAATCCGCAAGGCGTATTTTGTTTGACCAAAGCGAACTAATATTCATAAAATCATATCCCGACCTGACAGGTACAATTCGGGTATTGGCGGGACAAAAGAGGAATATCGAAAAAGGGGTTGGAAAGGGGAGCACAACGCGCTAACGTTCCCCTAGAAATATCGAGCGTGATGCTTCGCTGCGTTGGTACCTAGCTTGAGGCTCTGCTCTAAACGCTACATTTCGTCGAACAAATATTGCTCTCAGGATGGCCTTGACGTCCTGATGATTTGTCAAACATGGTCCGAACGTAGCGAGCGATTATCCTGAAACGTCATTGTATTCGTTGTGGTTATTGTTTTCGTTGTGCTTTAAGTATTTGTGTTATCTGTATGCTGAATAAAAACTTGGAGAGGGGCGACAGATTGTGATGAAGCGTTCAAGGGGACGTGGTCGAAAATCGACAAATTTCAACAATAGGACGCTTGATAGTAGCGGGCCTGATGTAAAAATTCGTGGTTCCGCCTCACATATTTTCGAGAAGTATCAGGCGCTGGCGCGAGATGCCAATTCTTCCGGTAACCGCATTGGAGCCGAAAATTTGTTGCAGCATGCTGAACATTATTTTCGGGTCATGAGGGCGGCTCAGGCCAACAGTGCAGCCAATACGGCGGCAAACGCCAATGCCAATGCCAAGGGAGCGCCGGGTGCTGAAGAAGCAGCCAACGGACAAGGCGCAAACGGCGCCCTGGACGATGAGCCACAGCCGCAAGCGTCGGCAAATGGAAATGCATCGCAAGAAGCCGCGCCGAAAACAGCCCGCAGGCGTAAGGGAAGGCGGCCCCCGCCTGCAAACGGCAAAAGCCGAAAATCGTCGGACAGCGACAAGGGTGAGTCATCAGCCGATACAACGGAAGAGGCATCGGCTTAAGGCTTTATTTGCAAGTCTTAAAAGTTGACCAATAGCGTGAGCCGGCAGGCCGGCCAAATATTCCCACATTCTCTGATTTTCATGCTGAGACGCGTCAGGAAGTAAGGCCGAATTGCAGTTCTGCCACGCCAGGAATTTGCTTTTCGAAACGGCGGCTTGCGAAAGGGCGTCTCCGTACAAAAATTTGGCCTGGATGGTCTTGTGTGGTGTTCGAGCAACACCAAATATAGAGCAACGATGATTCTCTAAAGGTCGCAGGTTTTCTTGAAAGAAAGTCTGAGATTCTTAAGGCTCATGTGGCATGCCAAAGATTGGGTGCCGCTCGCGAGTGCTTTCGGCAGAGGTCAAGAATGGAAATTGAGAAATACACCGACCGGTCCAAGGGCTTCATTCAAGCTGCCCAAACTGCGGCGGTTCGCGAGGGTCACCAAAGGCTGACCCCCGAACACATACTCAAAGTTTTGTTGGACGACAGCGAAGGCTTGGCGGCCAATCTCATTCGCTGCGCCGGTGGCAGGCCCGAGCAAGCGATCGACGGTGTTGATCAGATATTGGCGAAGCTTCCCGAGGTTGAAGGCGCCGGTGCTGGGCAAATCTATTTGGCTCCGGAGACGGCGCGATTATTCGAATCGGCTGAAAAGCTTGCGGACAAGGCCGGCGATAGTTTTGTCACGGCCGAGCGGCTTCTTCTGGCTCTCGCTCTTGCAAAGGGAACTGATGCGGCCACCGTCCTCAGTAACGCTGGAATTACGCCGACCGGGCTCAACGCGGCGATCAATGATATCAGAAAGGGCCGCACGGCCGACAGTGCGACGTCTGAAGACAGTTATGACGCTCTTAAAAAGTACGCGCGCGATCTGACCGAAGCGGCCCGCGAGGGAAAGCTCGATCCTGTTATCGGGCGTGACGAAGAAATTCGCCGTACGATGCAGGTGCTTTCGCGGCGTACAAAAAACAATCCTGTTCTGATCGGTGAGCCGGGTGTCGGCAAGACCGCGATCGCTGAAGGGATGGCGCTTCGCATCATCAATGGCGACGTGCCAGAAAGTCTGCGCGACAAGCAATTGATGGCGCTTGACATGGGAGCCTTGGTTGCAGGCGCCAAATATAGAGGTGAGTTTGAGGAACGTCTAAAAGCGGTGCTGGCGGAGATCATGGCCGCTGAGGGCGAAATCGTCTTGTTCATTGACGAAATGCATACCATCGTCGGTGCCGGCCGCGCCGAGGGATCAATGGATGCTTCAAACCTTCTTAAGCCGGCATTAGCCAGAGGCGACTTGCATTGCATCGGTGCTACGACCCTTGATGAATATCGAAAGCATGTCGAAAAAGATCCAGCGCTTGCCCGTCGTTTTCAAGCCGTGTTTGTCGACGAGCCGACCGTTGAAGATACGATCTCGATTCTCCGTGGCCTGAAAGAAAAATACGAGCTACATCATGGAGTGCGAATAAGCGATAGCGCTCTAGTTTCATCGGCAAAATTGTCCAACCGCTATATTTCAGATCGTTTTTTGCCTGATAAGGCGATCGATCTGATGGATGAGGCGGCGAGTAGGCTGCGCATGCAAGTCGACTCGAAACCGGAAGCACTCGATGAACTGGATCGGCGGATCATTCAGCTCAAGATCGAACGCGAAGCCTTGAAGAAAGAACCGGACGAGGGCTCCAAGGAGCGATTAAAGGCGCTTGAGTTGGAACTGACTAACCTTGAACAAGACTCCTCTGTGCTTACAGCGCAATGGGAAGCCGACAAGGAAATGATCGTCAATTCTCAAAAGTATGCTGAAGAACTCGATCAGCATCGCAGTGAGCTAGAGATTGCTGAACGCCAGGGCGACCTGACACGTGCAAGTGAACTCAAGTACGGCGTCATCCCGGAGCTAGAAAAGAAGCTGTCGGGCGTTGAGGCTGAAAACCCAGACTCGATATTGAATGAGACCGTGACCGATGAACATATCGCGTCCGTCGTGTCGCGTTGGACCGGCATCCCTATCGATAAGATGCTTAAAGGAGAGCGGGAAAAACTGCTTCAAATGGAAGACAGTCTGCGCAGGCGGGTCGTTGGGCAAGAAGAAGCGCTGAGAGCGGTTTCAAATGCCGTCCGGCGCGCGCGTGCAGGACTTCAAGATCCGAGCCGGCCGATCGGATCGTTCATCTTCTTGGGCCCGACAGGTGTCGGTAAAACCGAACTCACCAAGGCGCTGGCCGGCTTCCTGTTTGACGACGATCAGGCAATCGTGCGGATCGACATGTCCGAATTCATGGAGAAACATTCCGTCGCCCGACTGATTGGCGCACCGCCTGGTTATGTCGGTTATGAAGAAGGCGGGGCGCTGACGGAGGCGGTTCGGCGGCGGCCATACCAGGTTGTGCTATTTGATGAAGTTGAAAAGGCGCACCCCGAAGTCTTCAACGTGCTGCTTCAAGTTCTCGATGACGGTCGGCTCACGGATGGCCAGGGGCGCACGGTCGATTTTCGAAACACGTTGATCATCATGACGTCTAACCTCGGGGCCGAGTATTTGGCTAGTCAGCCCGACGGCGAGGATTCTGATGGCGTGCGGGAAGAAGTTATGGGCGTCGTCAAATCTCACTTCCGTCCTGAATTCCTGAACCGGCTGGATGAGCTCATTCTATTTCATCGTCTAACTCGCGCTCAAATGGATACGATTGTGGCCATTCAAGTCGAGCGCCTGCAGGCTCTCCTGAGAGATCGGAAGATCACTATTGAGTTAGATGCTAAAGCCAATGAATGGCTTGCAGGAGAGGGCTACGACCCTGTCTACGGCGCGCGCCCGCTCAAGCGCGTCATTCAGAAGAGAGTGCAAGACCCCCTGGCAGAGCTAATTTTGGAAGGCGCGATCAAAGAAGGCGACTTGGTTTCCATCTCCGCCAGCTCTGACGGGCTGGTCATCAACGGCCAACAAGTACCGCAGGCAGCTGCATAGCCGTCGCGTTTCTTGCTCGAAAAAATCGGGAAAGTTAGTCTAGTTGAGCTGTCGTGACCCGTGACACTATGGGCATGCCAGCCATTTGCGCGTCCATTTTTTCACGTTTCGAGAGGAACGCATCTAGTGTATCTCCGGCCAACTTGCGTCCTGTGGGGACGCGGATCTTCATGGGGTTGACCCGCTTGCCGCTATAGAGCACTTCGTAATGAAGGTGCGGACCTGTAGATCGGCCCGTCGTGCCAACATAGCCGATGATCTGACCTTGCTGAACGCGCGTGCCTTTTCGCACGCCTTTAGCATAACTCTTTAAATGCGCGTAGGCGGTTTTATACCCATTGGCATGGCGCACGCGAACATAGTTGCCGTAACTACCGTACCGGCTTGCGCGTTCAACGACGCCATTGCCAGCGGCCATGATGGGTGTACCCCGGGGTGCGGCGAAATCGACGCCCTGATGCATCTTGTTGTAGCCCAGAACCGGATGCTTGCGACGGCCGAAGCCTGACGAAATACGCGCGCCATCGACCGGCGTTTTCATCAGGAACTTCCGTGAACTTTGGCCTTTGATGTCGTAGTAGTCCGTTTGACCATCGTCAGGTGTCGTATAGCGATAGTAGATATGGCTCTTGCCGCTCAATGTCAGCGAGCCATAGTGAATGTTTCCGTTCTTAACGGTTTGGCCATCCCCATCGACAAAACGAGTAAAGAAGACTTCAAACGTGTCTCCCTTGCGAATTTCGCGCTGAAAGTCGACATCGTAAGAATACATCCGAATGAGATCGAGCACGACTTGGGACGGGATGTCCGCGGCTTCGGCGGCAAGAAATAGACTGCTGTCGATTTTTCCACCGGCGCGCACGAAGCGCTCATCAAGCTCGGCAATAACTTCTTCGGTCGAAAATGAAGCATCGTCATTTCGATTGACCAGAACCCGGCGGTCTACTTCGGTTTTGATATCGAGACTGACGAGCTGCGGCGTAAACGGCTTGGCCGGAGGGGGCGCCATATCGACACCAAGAAATGGTGGCGGGCTCTGCGTCTCTTCCGATGCAATCTGAAGCGTAACTGTCAGCTGTTGACCAGCTCTAAGGCGCCGAGGATTGAGGGTCGGTCTCATGGCATCGATGGCGTTGTAGGCCTCCTGGCGTGGCACGCCGCCTCGGACCAAAACCTCCATCAAGGTGTCACCTCTGCCGAGCTTGACTTCCAATGTCTTATAAATGGGTTCGGGGGTCGGCACCGCTTCATCAAGGCTGGATTCGCTGAACCGGCGTTTGCCAATGCTCAAGTCGAACAAGTTTGCAGATCTGGTTGAAACTTCAAGCTTTTCGATTTCCGGCACCGTCATATCGAGTGCTGGATTCTTGACTGCAGCGACCATGTCCGAGGGCAATCCGGGCGCGCCAAATCCCAAATTCGACGTGACGACGACTTTATTTGGGCTACCGTGACGTGTCAGGAGGCTTGTCGCGCCGAAGCCGTATAGCCCCACTAGAACGGCAGCAAAGGTCGCCAAAGAGGCCGACTGCCTCTTCTCAGGCGGCAAACTTGAGAATTGTTCGCGGACAGCGCGGAACTTGGCAGTTGACAGTGCAACTACCTCGTCTGATAGACGCCTCGTTTCGGAAACCGCCGCGGCAAAATCGATTGCGACCAAATCTCTAACCCCTCATGTGCGCTCAGCCGCCCCGAAAGAGCCACACGCGTCGTACCTTACAAGTCGCGAGGAAAAAATCGGAAAACGAAGCAATAACATGCCGGGTCGGCAAAATCTTGTCAATCTTCGCAGCTTCCGAACTCTTCCTCTTTTACCAATTCTCCTATTACGGGAGAAGGAGCGAACAACGCTGTGAGATTAACCCTGCTGGCTTTAAAACGGTTTTAAAGATGAACTTCAGATTTGATCGAATTCCTAGATCAATTCATAAACTCCGCGGATTTGCTACCGCCAAAGGGTAAACATCGTTCAAGGCTTTGGGCGGGGTGTTCGCTAGCTATCCATTGGTAGATCTGCATTTAGCGTCTGGTTCGAGAAAGGGGCCGTGCTCGGGGGCAGTCTCATGAGACGATTAAATATGAAATTATCCTTAACACCGAACACCCAGAAATTGTGTGCTGGGGTCACGGTGACCATAAAATTGTCTTGATTTCCGTTTTGTTCGCCGAGGCGTAACTGAATTAGCCTTTTTTGTTCGCTAATCTGCCGGTTACGATGTCAGGCAAGTTTCCGCGGCAAAAGGAAGGCTATGGCGCAGCCAGCTCTAAACTCCGAACGAAAACCCCGCTGGGGTCGCCGGCTCATTGTGGGTCTGTTTGGAATTATCGTCGTTGCGGCTTTGGCGATCACATTGTCACCGGTGCAAGTCGCGGAATTCTTTGTGGAGAGATTGCTTCGCTCGCAAGGGCTAGCTCCGGTTTCGATGGACGTGCGCACGGTCGGCTTCAGCGGTGCCATCATCGACGACCTCAATCTAGGAGAAGGTCCGGATCTCTCAATTGAAACCCTAGAAGTCTCATACAGTCTCGGCGAATTGATGCAAGGACGGTTGCGGAATGTGGCCGTTGACGGCGTACGGGTAGTCGGCACTGTAGGAGATCTGGCCGACACGTCGTCGATCGGTGAGACGTTTTCACTGGGCGTGTTGGATCGCATCGTCACGGATATTATTTTTGGTCAGACATCACAGAGCGAGCAAGTTCTGCCACAGTTTGAGATCGGCAACGGCATATTTCGATTAGAAGCCCCATCCGGCTATTTGGAAGCGGATTTTCGCGCCTCCGTGGATCAGGCAGGAAAATCGGAAGTTTCTATTTCGCTCAAAGAGGAAAGCCTTGCACCTACTCAAGGAGCGTTCGAACTCGACGTGTTCGATGTCAATCTTGTGCAGGGTCAGGATCAACTAATTGAGGCGGATCTATTGATCGTTCTTGGCAGCTATGAAGGCGCCATCGCGATGCTTAAAGACGCCAGACTAGCAGCCTCTTACCGAGAGCCTGATCAGCCTGCTGTAGGTGACGGCAGCATCGAGATATCCGTCGCCGAATTCTCTCTAAACGATGACGGAAGTCTTGACCAGCGAAGAGAACTGCAAAGCGATGCCAGCCCTTTCGATGCTTTTACATCCGAGTTTGTATCAACTCTCAAAGCGGCACTTTCGCGCGCAACGGCATCTACTGAGTTTATGATCCATCGTCAAAACAATTTTTTCGATATCCACGCAGTGCAGCCCCTGACTGTCAGCTCGTTGAGCGGCCAAAATGGCGTAGAGACCGAAGACAATAGCGGCATAGCAGGAGTTAACTTTCAACTAGTAGCATCAAGCATCGAGGGTAGCGATCGATGGGTTACTCTTCGTCTTCTTGACGATACTCGGGTATTGGACGGCGATGTTTCGGTGGTGCTTGAAGGGCGAGGTGTGCCAAGTGTAAAAGCCGAAATTTCCGGCTCCTATGACTTCTCGAATTCGGCTGTCGACGACGACTCGGACCTGTTGAATTCTGTCCGCGTCTCTCGTATGGCGATCGACATGGCGCCATGGACTGCAGGCGACCTCACAATTGGAACGAGAGATCTGTCACTGACGTTACAAGGAACGCCAGATAACTTTGCGGGACGCGTCATTGGCGATGTCCTGCTTGATGGGCCGGTGCTCGAAAACGTTGCGGTGTCCCAGGGGTCGTTGGGCCTTGCGGGACGCTTCACAAGGGACTTGGGCGGTCTTCGCTACACCCAAGCATCGGACGCATGCGTCTTGCTGGCGACGAGTGAAATAACGCTGAGCGAGGTCATCGTCAAGCGGCCGCAATTCTCCGTGTGCGCCAACCAGCAAGAGCCTCTCATTCGCATCGTCTTCGGCGAAGGTCAGCCTCTTGAATTGCAGCTTAACACGAGGTTTCCTTCCGAATACTCTCTTATTAGAACGATGGGCGGGTTTGAGCTGGAAGGACCTGTGCCGGAAGTCACTCTTTATACAGAATATATCCCGAGTACCGCGGATTGGCGGATTACCTATGGGCTGTCTGAAGGAGCGGTTGATTTGGCGGGGCAAGTGGCCAAACTGGAAGACTTGCGGTTTTCGGGGCAGGCGTCAGGGCGTGGCGGTGAAATAGCAGAAATATCCGCATTCTTAGATGGCGTGCGCATTACGGATCCGAACGAGCTCGATTTGTATTCGCCATTGGACGTAAAAGGGGAGCTAACCGGTAAGAGCGATGAGCTGAGATTTCTGGGTCAGGCATTCGTTTTTGATGATGTTGAATTGGCTCAACTGGATGGTACACACGATTTGAGTACGGGCAGCGGGGAGCTGACTATTGATTTAAATTCAATCAAATTCGGCAAAGACGCGTTCGAGGCGGAGGCATTGTTTCCGGTTCTGAGCGGCGTGGTGGCAGATGTGGAAGGCGACGCCAGCGCGCGCGGACTAATAGAATGGCAAACCGACTCATTGAAGTCGTCGGGGACGCTCACTTTGAGTGCCATCGACCTTGCAAGTTCCGTTGGCCCCGTGAAGGGAATCAACGGACAAATTTTGTTGAATGAGCTCTTGCCTCCCTCAACACGGACGCCCCAGAAGCTGAACATCGACTCCGTAGATATTGGATTGGAATTGCTTTCCGGAGAGCTCGAATTCAGCCTCAATCCGTCCGGCACCGTCGTTCTTGAAAGTGCGTCTTGGCCATGGGCCGGCGGCAAATTAGGTCTTGATCAGTCCTTACTCGCATTCGAAAGCGAACGGCAGGATTTGACATTAACGGCAGACAACATAGACCTTCAGGAAGTGTTCACGTTGCTGGATGTAGAAGGATTATCAGGAACGGGCACTGTGAATGGCCAAATTCCGATCTATGCGGAAGACGGGAACATAACCATAGTGGAAGGTCGTCTCGTGTCATCACCTGAAGGAGGCACAATTCTTTACGATGGTGTAGCATCCGATGTCGGCGCAAAAGACGATTCCTCGACTTTGCTGTTTGATGCGCTCAAAGATTTTACATACGACGAACTTGAGGTCGTGATTAATGGTCGAACGACGGACGTTTTGACCGTTGGAATTCAGCTCAATGGCAGCAATCCCACGGTGCTCGAAGGATTTCCCATAAAGCTGAATGTAAACGCAGAAGCGCCGCTTGTGGAAATGATCAGGCAAGGAACGATTGGCTATCGTATACCCGATGAAATAGAGAGAAGAATTCAAGATGATAACCGATAGAAGCAATTCCGCTTAATTTAAGAATGTGGATCAAGACCATGCCATCAGCAGTTACGCATAATTTTTTAGCTGACAGATCCGTCGCCACGCGGGGTGTGATTGCTACACCGCCGGTATTGGCGCTTGGCCTTGCAATAATGGGCTGCACACCGACGGTTCAAGTGGCGGCGCCCACAGAGCCAATCGAAATCAATCTCAACATCAAGATTGAGCAGGACGTTCGCATCCGAATGGATGATGAGGTCAACGATTTGATTGCGGATAATCCAGATATCTTTAGTTAGCCGGAGGATACGAGCTATGAAAAATATCATCCACTTATTCATCGGGCTAATGTTGTCGGCCGTCCTAACAATCTCGTTCAGCATGGACGCGTTCGCCCAGGTAAGTGCTGTGGCCCAAGCGAAGAAAGACTGTCTTGTTGGAGAGGGCGCTGACGGATATCTACATGTTCAGGCCGACGACGTCTCGGCTGATGTGGCAAGAGAAGTGAAAGCGGTTAATCTCAAACGCAAGTCGGCATATACCGACTTGGCGAAGGAGAACGGTGTGGCTGTCGAAGTGGCGGCCGCCTTGACTGCAGAAAAACTTGTCGGAAAGGCGGCGTCGGGCCAGTGTGTGCGTAATGCCGACGGCAACTGGAGCGAAGTTCCTTAAGTGCTTGCCAGCCTTTGAAGACTTTTTTCCTCGTTGCACTGCTTGTCGGACTATTGATCGTTAGTTCGTGGTGGGCGATCGACGTTTGGCTTTCCTTAAATGACGTTGAAATGGGTGGCCCAGGGATTGTGGCTATGATCTTGGGCGTCGTGTTCACGATAGCGATTGGTGGAGGACTGATGTTTTTGGTCTTCTACAGCAATCGCAAAGGCTATGACGACATCGATGGCCAGCACCGGTAATTGGCGATGCTAGGCCTGCGCTTCCACTAAATCACCGGCGAAAGCCACAAAGTAAGGATTTTTGAAACCGGTTTGCGTCTTACCGTAGACGAACGGAGCACCATCGAAATTTAGTACCTCGCCTCCGGCGCCGATCAATACAGCGTGGCCGGCGGCCGTATCCCATTCCATCGTCGGTCCGTGTCTTGGATAGATATCGGCTTCTCCGGCTGCAACTAGGCAAAACTTGAGCGAGGATCCGGCCGACACAAAGTCCGCAACGTTGAACGCGCGTAGATAATCATCTGTCTCTGGACTACGGTGTGACCGGCTGGCCACTGCGGTCAGGCCTTTTATCGGGTGCTCGCGAACTTGTATGGCCCGTGGTTCGGAAGCCTGTAATGCCCCGTTATCCGCCTTCGGCTCGACGCTTTGTTCGAATGCAAGGCCCGGCCCCAAGCTGTAAAACATGCGCGATAGCGCAGGCGCATAAACCACACCAAGTACCGGCGCGCCGCCTTCGATGAGTGCGATATTGACAGTGAATTCGTCGTTTCGATTGATAAATTCTTTGGTCCCATCCAAGGGATCAACCAAAAAGAAAATATCATCTACGTCGGGAATTTTCCTTTCAGCTGCGGCTTCTTCTGAAACGACAGGAATTTCGGGCGCTGCTTTTTCCAATTCTCTGAGTATTATTGTTTCTGCCCGTTTATCGGCTTCAGTGACAGGAGAGCTGTCGTCCTTTTGCTCGACCGCGAAATCGCTGGAGTAGATGCCCATAATTTCGATTCCTGCCAGCAGAGAAATGCGTTTTAGCTGATTTACCAACTGACTTGGGTCGAGTTGCGTGCTGGGCAAAGTACTCACGGGGTCATCCATCTGATAAGTGAAATACTAAATTTGGTTCAATCGCGATTTAGCCGCGCGGATTGGTATCTATCACAATTAGATCTATTTCTTGCGCGTTAATAACGCGTTTACCAGCGTCTTGGAAATTTACGGTGATTCGATTACCAATCACCGATTGCACTTGACCAATGCCCCATTCAGTTTCAAATGGGTGACGAACGAGGCAGCCCGGCGTGATGTGACTGTGCACGAGGAGGTGCTGCCTTTCTTGGGGGCTCGTAAATGACTTCAAGTTGTCAAAACGAAGCGTTAACCATGACGATGATTAACTGTATCACGGTCATTTCGGCGATTGCGGGAGAAAAGTCATGATCTCAGAGCTTCATCTGTCAGCCCTTCTGTGCTCCCGAATTTGCCACGACCTGATCAGCCCGATCAGCGCACTCAATAATGGCATAGAAGTACTGGAAGACGATGACGATGAAGATGAAGAAATGCGAGAGCATGCTTTGTCTCTGATTGCTCTTGGCGGCAAGCAGGCATCATCCAAGCTCCGCTTTGCGCGGCTGGCATACGGCGCGTCGAGCGCGACGGGCGAAATTGTCGATTTAGCTGAGGTCAAAGAAATTCTAGAAGAAATCTTAGACGGTGGGAAAATTACATTGAAGTGGGAATCGGCGCATGACGGACTACAGAAAGATTTTGTGCGCATACTTATGAATCTCGTATCGATCGGGAGTGGCTGCATACCTCGGGGAGGCGTGCTTCGGGTCGATATACGCAACACATCCGGTCCGGCTTTCATGTCTCTGACGGCATCGGGAGAGGGTGCGGATATCAAGCCTGAAGTGATCAAGGCTTTGGATTGTGCCTCTGCAGAGAAAGACCTGGACGCACGATCGATTCAGCCTTTCTTTACCGGATTACTAATTCAAAGCAATGGAATCCGGCTCAAAACCGAGAAGCAGTCCGAGCAAATCGTCTTTCAAGCTAGCTCATAGCATGATCAATTCGCTTTGACTTTGATCGTCCAAATCGATGGGCGCTAGCTTTAAGCGATTTTAACCAATTTCCCCAATAATTTTGGCCACGTTGACGCTATTCGATGAATGGCGAATGTATTGATGTTTACAGGTCGGATTGCGCAAGAGCAATCACAGGGGCTCAAAAAATACAGGTGTTTGGGATGAAGCATTGCCTGGTTGTAGACGACTCGCGAGTTATTCGCCGCGTAGCGCGGCGCATACTAGAGGAATTGGAATTCGAAATTGCCGAGGCGGGCGACGGCAAACAAGCTCTTGAGCAATGTCGTGAGCATATGCCCGATGCCATACTCCTGGATTGGAATATGCCGATCATGAATGGCCTCGATTTTCTCAAAGCCTTGCGCAAAGAAGATGGCGGTGATGGGCCCGTGGTGCTGTTCTGCACGACCGAAAACGATGTTGGGCACATCAGCGCAGCCATCGGTGCCGGCGCCAACGAATACATAATGAAACCGTTCGATCGCGAAATCATTGAAGCCAAATTCGCTGAAGCCGGATTGGTTTGACTGGCAGAAGCAAGATTGTTCGGACGGACTTCATGAAAATAGTCAAAGCCGCCAGTCGGCATCCAGAAAATAGGAGTTCCATAGGAACTCTAAGAGGGGCCCCTTAAAATGCAAGACGCCGACTTCAAGTTTGTCAGCGGCCTCCTCAAGGAGAGGTCTGGGTTGATTATCGGTCCGGACAAAATCTATCTGCTAGAAAGTCGGCTTGCGCCTATCGCTAGGAAAGAGGGACTCAAAAACGTCGACGACTTGATCGCAAAGCTGAGAAGTAAGCCGAATGAAGGGCTGTTTGCTGACGTAACCGAGGCGATGACTACGAATGAGTCACTATTCTTCCGTGACAAGACGCCATTCGACAATCTTAAGGATCATATTCTGCCGTCTATTATGGACAGCCGACCGCCGACGCATAAAACACGCATTTGGTGCGCCGCAGCCTCGACAGGGCAAGAACCATATTCCATTTCAATGATGTTGAAAGAGAATCAGCACCAGTTCGGAAAGATGAAGTGCGAGATCGTGGGCACTGATATTTCTTCTCAAGTTTTGCAAAAAGCAAAAGCGGGTATTTACAGTCAGTTTGAAATTCAGCGCGGGATGCCCATTCAGCTTCTCATAAAATGTTTCGAGCAGAAGGACGAGCATTGGGTTGTCAGTCCTGAGCTTAAGACCATGATCAATTTTCGCGAATTTAACCTCCTGGACGATTTCAAGGCGCTAAGAAAATGGGACGTTGTATTTTGCCGCAACGTTCTGATCTATTTCGATCAACCAACGAAAGCCGATATCCTCAACAGGATCGCAGAATGTTTGGCCCCAGACGGGTTTTTGGTCCTAGGGGCTGCGGAAACCGTTTTGGGAATTAGCGCCGCTTTTGAGCCCATCAAAGGTCGCCGCGGTCTCTATAAGCGGGTCGACAGCGAGGGCAATACCGAGCCCAAGGCGCCACCTCTTCGTGCTGCCGCAGGTTAATAAGCAGCCCGGCAGCCGTCTACTTCAGTCACCAAGTCAACATTAGTTCAGATTGTCCAATCTGGACGATGCCGGACACCGCTCCCCGAACGCAGCGATGAATTCGCATTGCGGCCTCCCATCATTTGCCTCCAAATCTTCATGGAAGATGGTACTCAAGGGGTCTTCCAACATGCGGGACATACATGTTTCGAATGTGAGACGTTTGAGTCTAACGGATGCGAATTGGGACGAATGCAGATGGATAACCGGATTTTGATGATAGTTGGTTTGGCTTGGCTTGCTCTCGGCCCCGCTTCAGCCAGTGATTGGGCGTCCTATGGGGGAGACTTGGGAGGCACCAAGTACTCGTCACTTGCCGAGATCAACCGTGACAATGTCTCACAGCTGCAGCCCGCTTGGACTTATCGCACCGGGGAGGCGGAAAAGATACCGGACTTCTTTGTCTTTCATAGCCTTCACGGCACGCCGATCTTGACGCCACGCGAAGCGGGACAATCTCTTCTTCTGTGTACTGAGTTTAACAGGATTATTGCTCTTGATCCGGCGACCGGCGAAGAGCGCTGGGTGTTTGATCCCGAAGTCAAGTTGGAGCCCTTTGGTCAATACAAGTGTCGCGGGATTTCTCTTTGGCAGGACAAAGCCGCCGCCCCAGGCCAGGCCTGTGCCTGGCGGGTTTACACAAACACAAGTGACCGGCGTCTCTTTGCCGTTGACGCGATTACCGGCGAACGCTGTGCCGATTTTGGCACCAACGGTGAAGTTGATATCAATCCGTTGATCATGGAGGCCACGCCGTCGGGCGACCTAAAGGGCATTCAATTGTGGTCGCCGCCGGCCGTTGTTGGCGACGTCGTCGCGGTGAGCTCTTCAGTTCACGGTAAGGGCGGAGCTGCAAACGCCGCCAGCGGACAGATACGTGGTTTTGATGCGCAGACGGGAGAATTCATATGGTGGTTTGATCCGGTGCCTCGCAATCCGGGCGATCCGGAAGCGGCCAATTGGCCAGCAGACGCACTCAAGAATACCGGCGCAGGGAACGTATGGGGTTATATGGCGGTCGATGAGGATCGCGACTTGTTGTTCCTGCCGACGTCTAATGCGTCGCCGGACTACTATGGCGGCACGCGGCCGGGCGACAATCGTTATGCCAGTTCTTTGGTAGCGCTACGGGGCTCTACGGGCAAACTCGTTTGGCACTACCAAATGATTCATCACGATGTATGGAATTACGACCCGACTGCGCAGCCGATTTTAGCAACGATCGAGCGGGACGGCGTACCGGTCGACGTAGTCGTCGAATTGCCCAAATCAGGATATGCATGGGTTTTCGATCGGGAAACCGGCGAGCCCTTTTTTGGAGCGGAAGAACGGGAAGTACCGACCGACGGGGTGCCTGGTGAAGTGTTGTCGCCGACACAGCCATTCCCGTTAGCCCCGCCGCCGCTGGTTCCAACCCAATTATCTCCTGACGACGCCTGGGGATTCACATTGTACGACCAGGCGGTCTGCCGCGCTGAGATCGAGAACAGCCGCCACGGCTCGATCTATACGCCTTTAAGCCTGCAAGGCAGTGTTTGGTATCCGCAGCCAGGCGGGGGCACGAATTGGGGAGGGGGCGCATATGACCCTGAAAGCAACGTCATCATTACGAACGTGTCGCGATTGCCGGAAAAAATTCAGCTTATTCCCCAGTCCGAAATGGATCCAAGCGCCGCATCAGTGCCCGGTGCGGGCCGGCCGGGAGGTCCGCCCAAAATCATCAAGGGCACGCCTTATGGCGTAAAACTCGGTCCTTTGCTGTCACCGTTTGGTGCTCCATGTACCGAGCCACCTTGGTTTACGTTACTGGCGCTCGATCTCGATACCGCAAGCGTAATTTGGGAAGTGCCGCTAGGTACGATTGAAGACTTTGCACCATTTGGCATGAAGTTGAAGTTCGGCGCGCCGGGTTTTGGAGGTCCCATTGTCACTGCAGGCGGCCTTGTTTTTATTGGAGCTACTCAAGACAAGAAGTTTCGTGCCTTTGACAGCGCGAACGGTGATCTCCTGTGGGAGACCGACGTTCCGAGCAACGCTATGACTATTCCAATGACGTATGAGGCCGGTGGACGGCAGTTTGTTGTGACCGTTGCTGGTGGTCACCATTTCTTGGATGGTCCGCTAGTCACCGATCACGTAATGGCGTTTGCGCTGCCGGACTAAATACCCGTCCCAAGTTGGGTCGGCATATGTATCAAGTTCGATACACAACGAAAGACGTTGCCCTCATTTAACGGGGATATCCGCGCTACGACGGATTGCTTGCGCCGGCAAATTTGTAGTTCCAAATTCGTGTTTGCGCGTTAACCAAAGCGGTATTCACCATAGTCGAACGAACTTGACTTTCCCGTACGTCAACAAAACTGCTGGTTGTTTTAGTGAATATTAATTTCGCCTCTTCCAGCGCTGCAAAACACTTCACGCGTTAAGCAAAAAATCGGATTGCGATTCACCACGTGAATCGTCGGAAAAATCGCGGAGGACTAACGGTTAGACGGCAGTCCGCATTTCCGGCCGCAAGCTTGCATATGGCCGGTTATGCTCAAGCTAGCCAGTGTTTCATCGCGCAAGATTAAACCGCCCCGGCGCACCGGGCAGCGGCTAAATCTCGGTCATATTCGGCGACCACATTCCCGCAGGGCCATGCTTCCCGCGCTCGTCATTCCGGGGTTCGTCTTCCTCTTGGTGTGGGGAGCCGTCGTGGAGCATGAAGGATCGATGCTTCAGGCGCGGATCTTTACCGGTCTTGCAAGCGACATGACCTTTGAAATTGCCGACGGCGAGAATCACAACGCTAGATTTCCAGCTTATGGACCCTACGATAGCCGGCTTGGCTACACCTCTATTCCGGCATTTGTTGAGACGTTGCAAAGAAAGAGCTACACGGTCGAGCGTCAAGCTGTAGCTTCGGAAAAACTTAATTCGTTCGCAGATAGAGGCGGATTTTCAATCTATCGCGAAAAGGCGCAAGCCGGCATCACGATACGGGACCGGAACGGATGGGAGCTGTACAGCAAACGGTATCCTGAGCGGGCCTATCCGAATTTCTCCACGGTTCCATCGCTTATCTACAACTCACTTCTGTTCATCGAAAACCGCGAGTTATTGGAAGCTGCGATTCCTACGCGCAATCCCGCAATCGAATGGGACCGATTGGGCGTTGCGGTTCTTGGCCGGATGGCCGGATATATGGGCGAAGATGTCGGTGCTGGCGGTGGTAGCACGCTCGCCACGCAAATGGAAAAATTTCGCCACTCGGAAGGCGGGCAAACGACCGGCATCGTCGACAAACTGCGGCAGATGATCTCGGCCAGCGTCCGAGCTTATGTCGATGGACCGGACACGATGGCAGCCCGCCGACGTATTGTCGTCGACTATTTGAATTCAACTCCGCTAGCGGCTCGTCCCGGCTTCGGTGAAGTTCACGGCATCGGCGACGGCCTTTGGGCCTGGTTCGGGGCAGACTTTGAAGAGATGAACCGACTTTTGTCCGATGAGTCGGGCAAAGATGACAAAGCCGCAGAGCTGCAAGACCGTGCCAGAGCTTACAAACAGGTATTAAGCCTTCTCTTGGCCCAGCGTCGCCCTGCTCAATATCTTGTGTCTCAGCCCGAAGACCTCGAAATGCTCACGAATAAATATCTCCGTGCTTTGGAACAAACGGGTTTTCTTGACAAGGCTCTGATGAACGCGGCCCTTGAACTTAAGCTCGACTTCCAGAGCAATGCGGACTTTGCGAGAACTTGGGAAATCAATACGCGCAAGTCAGCGACGACAGAGCGAGTTTCTCTCTTAAGCCTGTTAAACGTTTCGAGCTTTTACCGCCTCGACCGATTGGATCTCAATGTTCAAACGTCACTCGACATCGAGGTCCAAGAGCAAGTGCGCGACTTCCTAGTGAGCTTGCGTGATCCTGATCAGGTGAAGGCTTTGGGCTTGAACGGTCATCGCTTGTTGGATCGCGGCGATCCCTCGCAGGTCATTTATAGCTTCACTCTTTATGAGGCCGGGCCGGGCGGCAATCATCTTCGCGTCCAAACCGACAATCTCAACCGTCCGTTGAATGTCAATCAGGGCACCAAGCTAGATTTGGGATCAACGGCAAAACTGCGCACATTGGTGACGTATTTAGAAATCGTTGCCAAGTTGCATGGCCGCTATCAAGGATTGCCAAGAGCCGTATTGGCCGACATGGCGAGTGCGGCAAGCGATCCGATCAACACATGGGTGCTGACTGAAATGGCGCGGGGCGAGACTGCGGATTTAGACGCTCTGTTGCAAGCGGCATTGCAGCGTCGCTATTCGGCAAGCCCATCGGAAGCGTTTTTCACAGGCGGCGGGCTTCATCGATTTGCTAATTTTAACGCGTCCGACAATGCCAAAAGATATTCCGTGGCCAACGCGTTGCAACATTCCATCAATCTGGTGTTCATTCGTCTCATGCGCGATATCGTGGACTACCACATGGCAGAAGGCGGAGCATGGAAAACCGAAATACTGCGCGACGTGAGCCATCCGGCGCGGCGCTCTTACCTGACGCGTTATGCCAACGGTGACGCCAGCCGCTATCTCAATAGATTCTACGAGCGATATCGCTATTTGGAGTCCGACGAAATCTTGGTGGAAGCGGCAAACCGCGCCAAGCGCGCTACTGAAAAGGTTTCCCTCGTCTTCCGCTATATTAGACCGGATGCAGATGTCGCAGCTCTTATGGAGTTTCTTCACGGCCGTTTCCCCGAGCGCCAACTAAGCCTGAAAGGCGTTGAGAAGCTTTACCAGAAGTACGATCCGGCAAAATGGTCTCTTGCAGATCTGGGATACATTTCCGGTGTGCATCCGCTCGAACTTTGGCTCGCGCAATATTTGTTTAACAATCCCCATGCGCCGCGATTGAAAATGCTCGCGGACAGCGCGGACACTCGGCTGAACGCTTACGGATGGCTATTTGCGACAAAGAATAAGAAGGCGCAAGACCGAAGCATTCGCATAATGCTCGAGGAAGAAGCCTTCCGTCAGATTCACAAATCCTGGAAAAGATTGGGCTATCCGTTTAATACGCTTGTGGCGTCGTACGCGACCTCGATCGGAAGTTCAGCCGACAAGCCGGCCGCGCTGGCGGAGCTGATGGGTATCATCGTCAACGACGGTAAGCGGTTGCCGACATCTCACGTCAATCGCCTGCACTTTGCCCAAGCAACGCCGTATGAAACCGTGATGACTTATGATCCTGGCTCTATCGACTATGTCATGGCGCCCGAAGTGGCCAGTGCCCTAAAATCGGCATTGGTCGATGTCGTCGAAAAAGGAACGGCGCGCCGCGCACGCGGTGCATTCACGACGTCGGACGGCGAAAAGATTGTCATAGGCGGCAAAACCGGAACCGGGGATCATCAATTCAAGCAAATCGATTCAAACGGGCGCGTCATCAACTCGCGCAGCGTGAGTCGCTCTGCAACTTTTGTCTTCTTTCTTGGCGAGCGGTTTTTCGGCACGCTCACCACAGTCGTCTTAGGAGAAGAGTCTAAGAACTACGGATTTACGAGTTCGCTGCCCGTACAGTTGGTAAAAACACTGGCGCCGACCCTGCAGCCACTGCTTGACCGCGAGCCCGATCTTTCCCCTTGATTGCCACTGCCAAGGTCAAATCAGAAGCCGAGCCTTCATCAGGCGCCGACGGTTCAACTGCCGTTCAATAGAGACTTTATACGTGATCTAGGAAGGTGGCTCTTCAACACGAGGAACCAGGGCGAGTACGCGGACCGGTCCGCCTGATCCCCCTTCAATTTTGATCGGTAGGGCCATCAAAGTTGCTCCGGTTGCCGGCAGTTCATCCAGGTTTTTTAGATTCTCAAGTCCCGGAACGTTGGTGGCCGCAGAAATTTGATGGACGATGAAATCGCTCGATTGCCCATAGTCGATCGAGGCGGTATCGATGCCAATCATCGCAACCTGCCGCTCACCTACTAAAAGCCGCACCGCAGCTTCGCCGAAACTTGGAAAGTGGAGGGCGTCGGTTTGTCCCGGCCGATCATCGCCCAAATAGGCTTTGACATCGGGCCAGCGCTCTTCCCAACCGGTACGTATGATGACGGCGGAGCCCGCGGCGATGGGGCCATGCAGAGATTCGAAAGCTTCTATATCGTCAACCTGCAGCCGATAGTCCGGATCGTTTGCGGTTTTCTTGGTTATGTCGATCACGACCGCTGGCAGGATCAGTTGCTCTGCCGGCACATTGTCGATGGTTCGGCCCGTCTCCGAGAAGTGGACAGGCGCGTCCATGTGGGTGCCGCCGTGCTCGGGCGTACAGAATTTGTTGGCGGAATAAAAATAGCCGCCTTCCGTCTCGCCGTGCGCCAATTGTTCAAATTCAAAGGCCGAGGGCGAGTTCGGCCAATAGATCGTGTCCTCGTTGTAGGTGTAAGTGAGATCGACGATGTCGACGGCCGATAAATCGACAATCTGTGCCTGCGCTCCAGTAGTGACCCAATAAGCCAAAACAGCCAAAACAGCCAAAACAGCCAAGTGTCCTAGATGTTCGCGCATGATCAATCCTCCCTTTCAGGTCCATTGGAGCCGGAAAGGAAATGTAGCCCGAGTATCGGCCAGTAGGGAGGGGGTTAGGAGCCCGGTTTGCCTCACAAAGAAAGGGCGCCCCGAAGGACGCCCTTTCCCGAACGCAGTACGCAACTTTACTTAAGCCGCTACCTCTTCCGTCGGATCGCGAAGCACATAGCCGCGCCCCCAGACGGTTTCGATGTAGTGTTCCCCCGCAGTTGCTGATGCCAGTTTCTTGCGCAGCTTGCAGATGAAGACGTCGATAATCTTGAGTTCCGGCTCATCCATCCCGCCATAGAGATGGTTGAGAAACATTTCCTTGGTCAATGTCGTGCACTTTCGGAGCGAAAGGAGCTCGAGCATTTGATATTCCTTGCCGGTCAGATGGACCCGCGAGCTGTCGACTTCGACGGTCTTGGTGTCCAGATTGACGGTCAGGCGGCCGGTCGTGATGACCGACTGAGAATGCCCTTTAGACCGACGGACCACCGCATGAATGCGGGCGACCAGCTCGTCCTTGTGGAACGGCTTGGTCATATAGTCGTCGGCGCCGAAGCCGAGGCCCCGGACTTTATTTTCGATGCCGGCCAGGCCCGAGAGGATCAAAATCGGCGTACCGATCTTGGCCAATCGAAGCGTCTTCAAGACGTCGAAGCCGCTCATATCCGGTAGATTCAGGTCGAGAAGGATGATGTCGTAATCGTAGAGCTTGCCTAGATCGACGCCCTCTTCACCTAAATCAGTCGTGTATACGTTAAACCCTTCGGATTTCAGCATGAGCTCAATGCTCTGAGCTGTCGCACTGTCGTCCTCAATCAACAAAACTCGCATCGGGTACCCCTCCCGGCTTGAAGTGATCCTCTAACGTTTGTTGCCCCCAAACGTGGTTAATCAATGCTTGGAGGGTACGAGCAATTCCTTAACAAAAGTTAATTGAAATCAAAAAGTTTAGAGGTTTTTCTTAATGTTCCGCTTTAGGACAGAGACGGGTTTTCTTGGACTCCAAAAGCCGCGATTCGCAGGAAAAATGACGCCTCGCGGAGCACACCAAACAGGTACAGGAAGAATCCGAAGGTAAGTGATTCGGGCGGTTTAACGCAGCTTAAATCCTCACCGGTGCAAACTAATTTTCGATCACCGGCCTTAGGGCCAAATCACATGATCACTCCCAGCGCGAGCCCGCCAGCATTACGCAATGAAAGCAATTATTGAGGAAATTGGCCGACTTGCTCCTATGGACGCTTATGGTCGCGTTGTGGCGGTTCAGGGTCTGCGCGTCGAAGTTGCGGGGGTGGCCCAGTGGCTCCATGTGGGATCGCACCTCTCGATAGAAGGTAAGCTTAGCAAGGAAATCGATTGTGAGGTCGTCGGCATCCAAGGCGGCCTGGCGATTTGCCTGCCTTTTGGCCCGCTTGAGGGGCTGGGGCTAGGGTGCAAAGCACGGATCGCCAATGACGACATTGCGGTGTATCCCTCGCCGCGCTGGCTGGGGCGCATTGTCAACGCTTTGGGTCAGCCGATCGACGGCAAGGGCCCGATGGCGGCCGGCCTCGACCGCTATCCGTTGCGCAATCCGCCGCCGCCCGCCCATGGCCGGGCCCGGGTCGGAGAAAAGCTCGATCTGGGCGTACGGGCGCTCAACACATTTGCGACCTGCTGCAGGGGCCAGCGTATGGGCATCTTTGCCGGCTCGGGGGTCGGCAAATCGGTGCTGTTTTCTATGCTGGCGCGCAATACTGCAGCTGACGTCGCCATCATCGGCCTTATCGGTGAGCGCGGCCGCGAAGTTCAAGAATTCATTGAGGATGACTTGGGGCCCGAGGGGATGGCCCGCAGTGTCCTCGTCGTCGCTACATCGGATGAGCCGGCACTGATGCGTCGCCAGGCCGCTTATCTAACGCTCACATTGTCGGAATATTTCCGCGATCTTGGCGCCAGCGTTCTGTGCCTCATGGACAGCATTACCCGCTTTGCAACGGCACAGCGCGAGATCGGTTTGGCCGGCGGCGAGCCGCCGACGACCAAAGGCTATCCACCCACAGTATTTGCCGAGCTTCCAAAACTTCTAGAGCGCGCTGGCACCGGCGTCGGCACTGGATCGATCACCGGGCTATTTACGGTATTGGTCGAAGGCAGCGACTTCGACGAGCCTATCGCGGACGCAGTACGTGCCATTCTCGATGGGCACATCGTGCTCACCCGGTCCATTGCAGAGCGGGGGCGCTACCCGGCGATCGACGTTTTGAAATCCCTATCGCGCACCATGCCGGACTGCAATAACGCCCAAGAAAATGCGTTGGTTACGCGCGCCCGGCGTCTCATGGCGACCTACGAAGATATGGCGGAGCTTATTCGCATGGGGGCCTATCAGCGCGGTGCTGATCCCGGCATCGACGAGTCGATTTTCTATCAGCCCATGCTTGAGGAGTTTCTCTCTCAAGATACCCATGAGCGATGCGAGATCGGCGCCGGTTACGAAAAGCTGGCAGGTCTGCTTGAGCAGCCGATGGAGACGCAGCTCGTGACCTCGACTTTGCAAGCCCAAGGAGCTGAAGCGTGAAGTCGAAGCGCGCGCTGATCCGTTTGCATAAATGGAGAGTCGACCAGGAGCGGCGCAAGTTGCTGCTGCTTCAGGCGGAGCAATCGTCTCTCGTAGAACAATAGGCAAAACTCGAGAAATCAGCAATTGAGGAGCAAGCCAAAGCCTCTGACATGGAACACGGCGCGCTTCTTTACCCGAGTTTTGCTCAATCGGTCATTTTGCGCCGGGCGCAGCTCGACGAATCTTTAAGCGGCGTGAGTGAAAAAATGAAGGGTGCGCTCCAATCGACAAAGTCCGCATTTCTGGAACTCAAGAAATACGAAATCGTCGAAGACAATCGCGTCCAATCGGAAAAGTTGGAAGCGCGGCGCTCCGAGCAGCGCGAACAAGACGACATCTCCTCGCAGCGTTTCACCCGCCACAAAAATATGCCGAAATCTTCGCATTAAGTTTTCCTGCACCGAAACTTGAGCATTGCGCCCGTTCGTATGCTGTGCTCCAAGTACGCCTCTTGCAAACTCATTCGATTGGGGTTTGAGCCATGCCCTCTTTTGACATCGTCTCTAAGACCGATCTCGCCGAAGTCGAAAATGCCGTCAACAACGTTAAGCGCGAAATGACCCAGCGCTATGACTTCAAAGGCTCGAAATGTGCAATCGAGCAAAGTGAAAACGAATTGACGATTTTGGCGGACGACGACATGAAGCTGCGCCAGATGCATGAGTTGCTTCAGGGTCATTTGGCAAAGCGCAAAGTCGATGTCGCCGTGCTCGACTATCAGGAGCCCGAGACGGCCGCCGGCACGAGTCTCAGGCAAAAAGCCGTCGTCAAACAGGGCATCGACCGGGATTTGGCGCGCAAGATCGTCAAGGACATCAAAGGCTCCAAGATGAAAGTGCAAGTCGCTATCCAAGGCGATGAGCTGCGCGTCACGAGCAAGAAGCGCGACGACTTACAAAACGTCATTCAGTTCGTCAAAGACTTGGAGCTCGAGCACCCGCTGCAATACATCAATTTCCGGGACTAGTGCGAGATGCACTTTAGCAATACTTGGCTCCGCCGTCGGATTGCATGAAGTCGGATCGCGCCCTCGACTAACCGACGATAGTCTTGTGCTCGTTTCCTTGCCGAGTCATGGATCCCGGCTTTCGCCGGGATGACACCTGAGTTTATGGCCACTGCCTCGCAAACAATAACGATGTCATCCCGCGACTTAATCGCGGGATCCGTTGGCCCCGTAGACAAGTCAATCGGGCCCGGGGATGACACAAGGTGATATGTCTACCATCCACTGCCGCCGCCGCCGCCACCGCCGCCGCCGGATGAGCCGCCACCGCCGCTACCGGATGAGGAGCCCGGCGCCGATGACGACGAGGCAACCGTGTTTGCAAGGCTCGAGTTGATCGACGAGGCGAAGCTGCGCGTTTCGAACCGGTCCCAATTGCGTCCCGAATACCAGGAAGGCCGGTAGGCGCCACCTTGGGTTTGGGCCGCTGCCGCCGCTTCCAGTACGTCGGCAAATTGCTCGCTCCATTCATTTTCGACGCCAAGAGCGAGGGCATAGGGCAAATATTTTTCGAACAGCTCCGGCGTTCTATTGGGCGGGTTGAGCGCGTTCAAGCGGTTCTGTTCGGCCACGGAGAGATAGAGCTTGAAGCCCTCGATCTCGTCCATGATCGCGCGTCCCGCCCGCGTGGGCGCTTTGAGTAGATAATAGAAGACGAGATTGATCACCCCGAGCGCGATCAATATGGCTGCCGCTACCAAAGAGATAGAAGCGGCCAGCAAGCTGCCGACAATCAGCTCAGCCCCGACAAAAGGTATGGAAAATGCCGTGATGAAGAGCGCGCCGAACAGAGCGCCAATTCCAGCACCCGGACCCGCAACGGCGGTGCGCCAAGCGTTAAAGACGCGCACGACCAGCATGCCGGTGCCGACGCTCCATCCGGTGAGCCAGACACCGAGAAATAAGTTTTCTCCGGAAGCGTTCCCTAAAAGGACCGTGGCAATCACGATTACGAATGATAGAGCAGCGCCGATGACAAAGTACTTCCAATTGGTGACGAAGAAACGGCGCCCATACTCATTGTCCAGCGTCGTCTTGAGCGACCGGATGCCGCTTTTGACGCGCTCGTGTTGAGTATTTTTCAACAAGATCGAATTGCGGCTGCCCAAAAGGCCGTTGGCAATTTGCAGCTCGCCTGAGGATAACGGTGTTTTAGGTTCTCTGTCGGTGCGCTTGAGGCGATAAGTGCTGCCTTCTTCCTCGATGGTGAGATAGCCCTTGACGGCCATATCGATGAGCGCGGCTGAAAACGCTTTGCGGTCATAGCTCATGCGATGAACGAAACGCACGGCGGCAGGTGAAAATCCCTGCGGCGGTTCAAAACGGGGAAAAATCGTGCTGCCGGCCGGGTCGCGTCCGAACTGGTCCCAGGTGACGTAGTAGTACCCGATAACGATCAGTGTACCGACGAAGGCGATGGCAATGGCTAGATTGTCGCGAAATAAAAATCCGGCCTTTTCCGATGCGCTGGGCTCCTCGACAAAGCCTTTGGGCCAAGCAACCGCGACGGTGAGGCCCTCATTGGGTTGGAGCCGCCGCGTGGTCTCAAAAATCAACCGGTCGCCCCGGTCGGAGACCACGAAATCTTGCCCGCTGTCGCCCTCAAAGCCCGTATAGCCGGCTTGCTGGAGAAGGGAAGCGCCGGGGGGCAAGCGGACAATAGCTTCGGCCTTGTCGATGGCGAAGGTCCAACCGTTGCCGGTGGCATTCCAATACAGTTCGTCATACTCGTCGAAAAAGCCGAGCTGCCGATTGGTTTTATAGGTGATGGTGTAACGGTGAATGCCGGTGGATAGTAAGACGTCTCCCGAGCCGATACGGACCCGAACGCCATTGGACATGTTTTCAAGTGCGAAGGGTTCTGGTTGGCCGTCGCGGGTGACGCTGACAACGTCAAACCCGACCCGGATCGTATTGTTGGCACGATCGCGATAGGTCGTCGGAAACTCGCGCAAGATCCCCCGCTGGATTTCCTGGCCCGCGACATAGACTTCGATCTCTTCGACGACATTCATCGTCGCGTCGGAATTGACCACAACATCGCTTTTGAAATTGGTGATGCGTTCTTCTTGCGACTGGGCGAGGGCGGCAGGCACGCTCATAAAGATCAGCGTGATGACGACAAGGAATGTTCTGAGGTAGCTGGGCATGCTACCAGCCCGATCCGCCGCCGCCACCGGAAAAACCGCCACCGCCTGAGAAGCCGCCGCCACTGCCGCCGCTGAAAAAGCCGCCATCGGAATCGCCACTTCCTGAAACAGAACCGGGCGGCATCGCCGAGGCCGCTACTGTATCAGCGAGATTTGAGCTGACGCTTGAAGCAAAGTGACCGACATCACGGTGGTTCCAGCGCCGGCCCGAATACCAATTGGGCTCATAGTCATAAGACCCAGTTTCGGTTGGTGCATTGGCAGCCTGATGGAGCACATCAGCGAATTGCTCGCTCCACTCGTTTTCGACGTCGAGCGCCAAGGCGTAGGGCAGGAATTTTTCAAACAATTCGGGTGTTCGTTCAGGCGGATTGAGCGCGTCCAAGCGCTTCTGTTCAGCGACGGAAAGATAGAGCTTGAAGCCTTCGATCTCATCGAGAATTTCGCGGCCCGCTCGTGTTGGCGCCTTCAGCAAATAATAAAAGACGAGGTTGAGGCAAGCCAACGCGACATGGAAACCAGAGTAAACCAAGAGACGGACTCCAGTAGCTCCATCGAGATGGCGCCGTCGCTAACCATCACAATACAAGCAAATCCGAACATGAGGATCGGGCCAAAAATGGATCCAATTCCGGTGCCGTGTCCGAATATGGAACTTCGAAGGCCACTAAACCCACTAACAACGAGCACGCCCAAAATGATGATCCCGCCGCTCAGCAGCAAACTAAGGATGAACGTAGAGCCTGATATATCTCCCGTGGCGATAATGGCGATCACGGCTACCACTGAAATCACCGCGCCAACGGCAAAGGAGGCAATATTGTGAATGAAGAAGCTGCGGCCGTATTCATTCTTGAGACCCATTTCTAGCGAGGCAATGCTTGAGCCAATCTCACGGTGGTTTTCACTCTCAAGGCGTATCGAATCGTCGTCAGCAAATAGTCTGTGGGCAATTCGTTTTTCTCCGTTGGACAGATTTTGTTTGTCTGCTTCCTTCCTTCTAATTAACCAATAGGTTCCGGCTTGTTCTTCAATTATGAGGAATCCTTTTACTGCCATGCTGACAATTGCAGCTGAAAACGTTTTGCGGTCGTAGCCGTGCCGATAAATAAACCGAGTGGCCGCTGGTGACAGTCCTGTCGGCGACTCAAAGCGAGGAAATACGGCAGCTCCTTCCGGATCGCGGCCAACGCGGTCCCAAACAACAAAGTAGTAGATAAAGACGATGACCAAAGCAGCCAGTGAAACCAAAAGCGCGCGATTGTCACGCAGAAGATATCCGGCTTTGTCAACGATAGTGGGTTGGGTAACAAATCCCTTTGGCCAGCTGACGGCAACGGTCAGGCCTTCGCGCGGCCTCAATCTCCGCGTCGTTTCGAATTCCACACGGTCGCCAAAATCAGAGACGACATAGTCTTTGCCGCGCTCGCCTTGATAACCGGTAAATCCGACCTGCTCACGTGCTGCCGCCCCCGGCGGCAAGCGTACGATGGCTTTCGCTTTGTCAATCGCGAAGGTCCAGCCGTTGCCGGTGACGTTCCAATAAAGTTCGTCGAAGTTTTCGAAGAAACCGAGTTGGCGATCGGTCCGATACGTGATGGTGTAGCTATGAATGCCCGTAGGTAAGAAGACGCTGGCGCTGCCGATCCTTACTCGCACGCCGTTGGAAAGAGATTCTGTTCGGTAAGGCTCAGGGCTCCCGTCCCGCTTTACGCTGACAACGTCAAATGCGACGCGCACCCGATTGCCGTATTGGTCACGATAAGTCGTGGGAAAATCGCGCAGAATGCCGCGGCGGATCTCGCGGCCGCCGGCGGAGACTTCGATTGTTTCGATGACTTCCATTGAGGCGTCAGCATTGATCGTGATGTCGCTGGAAAAATTGGTGATCCGTTCAGCGACGTTGAGATTGTTGCCCTGTGCGAAATTTATGATTCGGTCAGTGGAAGAGTCCGGGACGTCGACAGGGGCTTGAGCGTAAGCCCAGAGAGGAATAATTAGGCCGCAAAATGCCAGCGCCAAAACGACACATCGCACTAGAGCGAAATGCTTAGGAACGGGATTAACCAAAGTCGACCTTGGGAACCTCACGGGCTTGCGGGTCCTCGATTTCGAAGAACTGGGCTTGCTGAAACGAAAACGTGTTGGCCACGAAATTACTTGGGAACGACTCAATGCGCGTGTTGAGATCGCGCACGGTTCCGTTGTAATAACGCCGCGCCAATTGGATCTGGTCTTCGGTTTCCGAAAGGTCCTTCTGAAGGCTCATGAAGTTTTCATTGGCTTTGAGCTCCGGATAGGCCTCTGCCACGGCAATGAGCTTGCCGAGGGCTGCGCTGAGCAGCCCCTCCTTAACTCCCCGATCGGCAGGATCGCTCGCGGCCATTGATTGTGACCGCATTTCAGTGACCGCTTCAAAGGTTTCGCGCTCGTGACCGGCATAGCCTTTCACTGTCTCGATGAGATTTGGAATTAAGTTTGAGCGGCGCTTCAGCTGTGTTTCAATACCGCTCCAACCTTCTTCGACCAAATTCTTTTTCTTGACGAGGTCGTTGTAAATCGTCACCGCATAGAACGCGACTGCGACGACGAGCCCCAAGACGATCAGCATTTCCATGAACGAGGCTCCTTGATTCGAGTGCGCCGAATCATACTAAGCCAGTCGCATATATTCCAGGGCAGGTCGCCAAAATAAGCCCGTGTGGTTCGCTCTATGTCCGGCGAAATAGCTGCTTTAGGGAATACATGATCGTGATGACGACCAAGTAGAAAATGAAATGAAGGATGACGACCGTCGCATCCAATTCAAGAATCTTTTGCCACACGACCGTTGATATACCTTTGACGCTGTCATCTGCCTGACCCCGAAAGGCGAGTGTGAAGAACTGATCAACGACAATGGCAATGATCGAAAAGTAAAAAATCTGCGCATAGCGCGACATCGTGATCGCCGCTACAAATGAAATGATCAGCCCTTGCAGAAGATTGACCGCGTCGAATGAACGTACCAACAAATCTGATAGCTGATCTGGCATAACTTATCCCCCTAGTGACAAACCAGATGGCCGATTCCAAAACGGCGACGGCTTGCCGGTGACCCTCTCAAGCCGGTCATGATAGGACATGGAGCGCCGTTGCTGAACCCCGTGGTTGAGAAAAAGACGCAGGTCAGTTTGCGCAACTAAGTGATTGTTGCAGAGAGCAATTGACCGCGTTACGCCGAATTGTGCACAGCTTGAACGCAAACCACTAACTCAGCTCGTTGGCGAATAGATGAGCGATCAGCGCGATGTCTTTAGCGGCCTTGCTCTCAGGGAAACGCGTTAAAATCGGCGTTTGACTTTTGATGGCGTCTTTAACTTTGGAATCGCGATGGACGAAACCGACGTAAGACGGCGTCACTTTCAAAAAATTCTTGCAGGCGTTCGCGAGCGCGGCAAAAGTTCTATTTGCTTCTCGCTTGCCCCCCGATTGATTGACGATGACCCGAAAATTCGTGTGGGGATCATAGCGAATGGCGACTTTTATATGTGCGTATGCATCGGTCAACGACGTCGGCTCGTCGGTTAGAATGATATAATTGATCGCGCAGCAAGACGTAATGAGTGTCACCGCTTGATCGATCCCGGCAGGCAGATCGATCATGACAAAGTCGTAGAGTTTTGAAATTTCGGTAAGGCCGCGAACCAGTCCCGCCAGTTCGGCCGTAGTCATTTGACTGAGAGCTCCGGAGCTCGACTTTCCCGCAAGAATATCGAATTGGCCGCCCGTGTTTGCGTTGGTGGATCCCAGAGGATATGTCGAGACCGCTTGTTCGAGTGTGACGTCGCCTGACACGACGCTGCCTAAATCATGCGCAGGCATGAGGCCCAGTTGTACGTCAATGTTGGCAAGCCCCAAGTCACCGTCAAAAAGGAGAACGCGTTTGCCGTCGCGGGCAAGGCTGTGCGCAAACGTGGCCGAGACAAATGTCTTGCCGACACCACCCTTGCCCGACGCAATGGCAACCATATTGTCGACTTTCCTAAGGGGTGGGGCATCTTCCATGGCCTTGGTTGAATCGGTCGTGGTCATAGCGCTGGTGTCCTCTTCTTGCCGGCTCTAGTTTCTTTGTTCGCTTGTTGAGACTGTGTCTGAGTGGGGACCACAAACAAGCGGTGCGCAATCATCTGCGGTGTAAATGGTTCGAGATCTTCGCCGATATAAGGGCTGTCGCTTGCAAGCGTTAAGCCGAGTTTCGTTTGGTCAACGGCGTTCAGTACACTGCCGATTCGTCTGGTTGCATCGAGGCGAGTCACAATGACGCGTTTGACGCCCAGGGGCATAAACGCAGTTAAGGTCTCTGTGAGGTCGGCGCTTGTTGAGCCCGCCGCAACAACGGCAACTGGCTCAATGTTTCCCGACTTCAAGAATCGTTTTTCGTCATCGAGCTCATTTTGAGCCAGAGCATTGATCGCGGGCGTATCGATGAAAGCAGGCCGCGGCGTTTTCGCTGGTCGCTTGCTTGGTTCTATGAGGCTCTGAAGTCTGTCTGGTTCTTCCGCGACTGTCGCTGACTGGCCCATTTTTCTTGCCAAGGAGCGCAATTGGTCGACGGCGCCTGACCTCAGGGTATCTGTGGTGATCAAGCGTGGCCGCGCGCCTGCGAGAACGGCACGCGCAGCAAGTTTGGCGGCTGTAACGGTTTTGCCCACTCCCGGGCCACCGATCAACATGATCGGGCGCACGGGTGCTGGGCGCAAAGTTTCAATTGGAAAGCGAAGTTCGATGGCGCGTTCGAGAGCTTCTTTCGCGTTCGGCGCGTTAACAGCGGCCGAGACGGTGAGCAATGCTTTGCCGAGCTTGGGGGCAAGGCCATGAAACTGGAGCAGCTTTTTGACGTGATCGCTGGTGATGGCATTCAGAGCTTCGGCCCTGGAGTCGTCTGACCGGCGTCCATTAAGCGGCAGAATCTCAGATGTATTATGTGCTGGCACAGGTGGCGGCATGGTCGCCGAGCGTTCCACGGCAGCACGAACTTCGACGCCGTGGCCACGCTTGGCCTGCAACGTCGAAATAATAATCGCGTCGGGTCCGAGCTCGTCCCGAACCTGCTCCATGGCCTGCGCCATATCTGGTGCCAATATTGTTTTAAGCCGCATCGTCTTCTTGCTTCATCAATTCCACCCGTCAAATTTGCCCAAACGTTTTGAGTTTGGCTTGCGGATGTATTTCGTTTTGCGATATCACCACCGTCTGGGGGCGAAAACGCTCGATGATTGATCTCACATAGGGCCGGATCACCGGGCTGGTTAAAAGCACAGGCACTTCGCCTTCGCCCGCAATTTGATCGAACCGATCGCGCACCGCTGCTATAAATTCCTGCAGCTTGCTCGGCTCCATCGACAGCTGGCGGTCGTCACCTTGACCGATAAGGGATTCCGCAAATGCTTGTTCCCAGCGAGGCGACATTGTCACCAATGGCAGATGGCCTTGTGTATTCAGATTGCCGGTGCAAATCTGACGCGCCAATCGAGAGCGCGTGTGTTCCGTAATTTGAGTAATGTTTTGAGTCAGGCCGACGGCCTCGGCGATGCCTTCTAATATGGTCGACAGATCGCGAATTGAAATCCGTTCACTAAGCAATTGCTGCAGAATACGTTGCACCCCAGTCGCTGAAATTTGCGCGGGGATGAGTTCATCGACCAGTTTGCGGTGGTCGGCCGGCAAATCGTTAAGAAGTTTTGTCGTTTCGGCATAGGACAGAAGCTCTGGCATGTTTTTCTTGAGGATCTCAGTCAGATGCGTTGTCAGCACGGCCGTCGGAACTACGACCGTATAGCCTCGGAAGGAGGCCTCTTCGCGCAGGGTTTCCTCGACCCATGTCGCCGGCAAGCCGAATGTCGGTTCATTCGTGTGTTGGCCTGGCAGATCGACTTGCTGTCCACGGGGATCCATCACCAGCAGTTGGCCGATGACGAGTTCGCCACGCCCGGCTTCCATTTCCTTGACGCGAATGACGTAGCTCTGCGGCGGTAATTGCATATTGTCTAAAATGCGCACGGACGGCATGACAAATCCCATGTCCGATGCGAATTGACGGCGCAGAGATTTGATCTGGTCGGTCAGTTTATGTCCTGAAGAATTGTTGATCATGGGCAACAGCCCGTAGCCGAGTTCAATGCGCAGAACATCCATGGCCAAGGCCGAGCTGATGGGCTCTTCAGTCGGCTTATCGCTTTCTTGTGCTTCAATTTGCGCTTGCTGCTCGCTGGCAGATTGAAGCCTTTTGTTTTCTGTGAGCCGCCAGGCGCCGTAGCCCGCGCCTCCGGCAAACAAAAGAAAGGGAATCTTGGGTATTCCCGGCAGCAACGCCATGATAGCCATGAGAAACGAGACCATGCCCAGTGCTTGTGGATAGCCGGCCAATTGACTGAACAATGCCTTGTCGGCCGCACCCTCAACGCCCGCTTTGGAGACCAGCAGGCCAGCAGACGTCGACACGATCAGCGCCGGAACTTGCGTGACCAGTCCGTCACCGACTGTAAGCAACGTATAGGCGCTCGCCGCTTCACCGAAGCTCATACCCATCTGCGCAACGCCGATGATCATGCCGCCAACTATATTAATAAGTGTAATGAGCAGGCCTGCGATGGCGTCGCCGCGAACGAACTTGGAAGCCCCGTCCATAGCTCCAAAGAAGTTAAATTCGTCCTCGAGTTTTTTGCGCCGTGTTCGCGCATCCTCTTCATCGATCAAGCCCGCCGATAGGTCGGCATCAATGGCCATTTGTTTGCCAGGCATGGAGTCCAGGGTAAAACGCGCGGCAACTTCTGCGATGCGTCCCGAACCCTTTGTGATGACCACAAAGTTGACCAAGACAAGAATAATAAAGACCGTAATGCCGATGACATAGTTGCCTTGCATGACGAAATTGCCAAAGGCCTGAATGACTTGGCCGGCCGCGTCCGTGCCTTCGTGGCCTGCGGACAAGATTAGCCGTGTCGACGCAATGTTTAGGGATAGGCGCAACATAGTTGCAATGAGGAGCACTGTCGGAAAGGCGCTGAATTCAAGAGGCTGCCTAATGAAGAGACCGGTCATCAGGACCAGAACCGCAAACGTGATGGAAAAAGCCAACGCGAAATCGAGCAGCAGACTGGGTAGAGGCAGGATGAGCAAAATGAGAATGCCGACGACACCCATCGCCAGCGCGATCTCACCGCGGCGAATGCGGTCCAAAAGCTTAGTTAGCGTCAGACCCGAGACTGCCTGCTGGGCTCCCGCGTCACTCATAACTCTTCCCCATCCACTCGCCCCGCATTAAATACTTTGACTACGCAATTCACCGGGGACAGGAACGGGAATCCCTTCTTCCGTATATAGTTTAAGCTTATTCCTCAGAGTACGGATCGAAATGCCCAGAATGTTTGCTGCATGGGTTTGGTTGCCGAGGCAGTGATCGAGTGTTTGCAAAATGAGATCTCGCTCCACTTCCGCAACGGTTTTACCGACCAATTCATTGGTTGCGTACTGGGCCGCCGCTGCGGCATGAGCCGCCGGTCCGCGAGTCAAATCGGAAATCGAATCGTCGACTGGGCTGCCATCGGGCAGACGAATGGCTGCGTCATCGATTTGGTCACCTGTTGCAAGTAACACGGCGCGGTGCATCGTGTTTTCGAGCTCGCGCACGTTGCCTTTCCAGTAATGACCGGTGATATGTTCGGAGGCGCTTTGCGATAGCGGCCGGGCGGGCATGCCGTTGGCTTCGGCATATTTTTCGATAAAGTGATTGGCCAATGTCAGAATATCGGCAGGTCGCTCGCGCAGCGGCGGAATTTTTAGATTTACAACATTGAGCCGATATAGAAGGTCTTCCCTAAACTTACCGTTCTTGACTTCGTCGATGAGATCGCGATTTGTCGTTGCGATCACGCGGATATCGACTTTGATGGGTTTGCCGCCGCCGACGCGGTCAATTATGCGCTCTTGAAGCGCGCGCAGGAGTTTGGCCTGAAGGCGATAATCCATTTCGCTGATCTCATCGAGCAGAAGGGTGCCGCCATCGGCTTCCTCAAACTTACCGATGCGCCGGGCTATGGCGCCTGTAAATGCGCCTTTTTCATGCCCGAACAGTTCCGATTCCAAGAGATTTTCCGGGATGGCTGCGCAATTGACCGAAATAAAGGGTTGGTCGGCGCGCGACGATTTGTGGTGAACATAACTGGCAAGAACCTCTTTACCCGTTCCCGATTCTCCGGAAATAAGAAGACTCGCATCGCTCGGAGCGACTTGATCGGCGAGGGTAACGACCGACTTCATTGTCGGATCGGCATAAATTAGTTGATGCTTGTCTTCGGCGACAGCTTCCAGAACGGCGGCGATCAGATCGGCGTCGGGGGGCAGGGGGATATATTCTTTAGCGCCGGCACGAATGGCGTCGACGGCCGCTTGCGCATCCGTGCCGATGCCGCACGCGACAACCGGAACAAAGATGCGCTCTTTTTGAAGATCTACAATGAGTTCTGCGATGTCTTGCTCGACATCGACCATCAAAAGGTCTGCGCCTTGGCCCGCCCGCAATGCAACGAGAGCTTCAGTTGGACCATTGACCTGCGCCACCTTTGCGCCGCGATCCATGGCCATTTTTGTTGCGGTGCTGAGCTGGCCGCCAAGTGAGCCGACAATTAGGAGCCGCATTTTTATTTACCTCTTGTTCTAATTCTTTGCCGCTATTGGCGATCAGACTGAATGATTTCTGTCATCGTGACGCCGAGCTTTTCTTCAACAAGCACGACTTCGCCCCGTGCGATAAGCCTGTCGTTGACATAAATGTCGATGGCTTCGCCTACTTTGCGGTCGAGTTCGATGACAGCGCCGCGAGTGAGATTAAGTAGTGAGCTCACCTCTAGACGGGTCTTGCCGAGCACGGCGGAAATATTGACAGGCACATCAAAAACGGCTTCGAGATCCGACGCACTGCGACTATGGTCGTCCGCAACCTCGGCTGTGTCGTCTGCTTCGACTGTAGCGGGAGGCAAAACTCCACCGGCCGCGCCTGCATCGTCGGCCAGGTCTGAAAATTCGACATTGGTGCCTTCTGCGGAGTCATCGGTTTCCGCAACTTCAGTGCCTTCGGCACCTTCCGCGACTTCTTCTTCGGCCATTTCTAAGTCTCCCGGGTAGTTCTAACTTCTGACGTTTGATGGCGTTGCCCAGTCCGAATTGTTCGGAGTATGGCGGCTAACCGTCGCTCGCCTTGAATTGCAATAGATCGGGTTGATCGATAACATCGCTCTCTGCTTGTAGCCGGCGTTGAGCTATTTCTTCGACCGTCGTTTGCAGATCGCCCATGTCGCGTTTGAGCCCGCCGCTCGCCCATTCGATTGAGCATTGTGTTGGCATAAATTCTTCTTGACCGTTCACCACCAACTTACCTTCGAAGCCTTGACTATGAGCGGCTTCAATCAGGCGGGGTTTAATTGATTCCAAGAGTTTATCGGCAACCGTGACAATAAGTTTCGGTTCCTGGGGAAGCATTTCGATACATTCATTGACGGCGGCTTCAATTTCCGAAATCGGGTGATTGGCGATTGCGGTTGCGGCTAGCTTTTGACTTGTCAACAATGCAAGTTCTGCCGCCTGACTCTTATATTGCAGCGATCGAGCGTCGAGCTCATTCAGTAAGTGGCTGAGTTGAGAACCGATTTCATCTAGAGCTTGAGAACTTGCTTCGGCGGCCCGGGCAAGCGCCGATCGTTCACCCTCCGCAAAAGAGTCGGCACGAATTTGTTCAGCTTCTTCGACAGTAAAACTGGTCTTTGGCATGGTCCTGTTTCCATCCGAAGAGCCATTGCCGAAGTTAAACTCCGTACCAAAATCAAATTTTTTTATCGATTCGCTCATTATCTTCCGTTTGAGTTCTTGCCCAATTTAGTTGCGATCTTTAGTAAACGAGTTCTTCGTCCCCTTTGTTATTGGCCATCATGATCTCGCCCTTGGCTGCTAAGTCTTTTGCAATGTTCACCATGCCGGTCTGGGATTCGTCGACATCCTTGAGTCGGATTGGTCCCATATTCTCCATATCTTCCCGTAGTATTTTTGCGGCCCGTTCGGACATGTTTGAAAAGAAAAGGTCTCTCACTGTGTCCGATGCGCCTTTAAGCGCGATAGCCAATTTGTCTTTCTCGACTGCACGAAGCAGTGTCTGGACGCCGCTCGGATCAAGATTGGCGAGGTCTTCAAAGATGAACATCAGGGCCTTGATGCGGTCGGACGCGTCGCGATCGCGCTCCTCCAAGGAGGCGAGAAAGCGGCTTTCCGTTTGCCGGTCGAAATTATTGAAGATTTCAGCCATGAGCTCGTGCGCATCTTGCTTGTTGGTGCGCGCAAGATTCGACATGAATTCTGTTTTGAGCGTCTTTTCTATGTTGTCGAGGATATCTTTTTGCACTGTCTCCATTTGGAGCATGCGCTGCACGCATTCGAGCCCAAAATCTTCTGGAAGTACGCCGAGCACCCGGGCGGCGTGATCGGGTTTAATCTTGGACAGCACAACGGCAACCGTCTGGGGATATTCGTTCTTCAAATAGTTTGCGAGTACGGCTTCGCTGACATTGGCCAGCTTGTCCCACATGGTGCGTCCGGCTGGCCCACGGATTTCCTCCATGACCCCGCCCACCTTGTCACCGTCGAGAAATTGGGCAAGCAGCCGTTCAGTTGACTCATATGATCCCATCAGCGAGCCAGCAGACGACATCTGCGAAGCGAACTCGACCATCAGCTTTTCGGTTAGGCTCGGATTGACAGCGCCCAAGTTGGACATGATTTGAGAAATCTCTTTGAGTTCCTCTTCATCCATGAGCGCCCAAAGCGCGGATCCGTGCTCTTCACCGAGTGCGAGAAGAATTATTGCGGCCTTCTCGGCACCTGGCAGCTGCCGCGGATCGTCTATTTGTTTAAGTTGTATTCCGGCCATCTAAATCAATCTCATGCTTCGTGTAGCCAGCTACGTAAAATCGCAATCGATTCGTCCGGATGTGCTTGAACGAGTTCGCCGATTTTCTTGACCGACATCTCTTTCACCCGGCCCTCGATTTGGGCGATGTCAATTTGAGGCCCCGACGGTGCTGGTAAAGGGAGTGGGGGCGCTCCCGGCGCCCGCGCCGCGATCGCTTGGGGCGCGGCTTGTGTGCCGTCGGCTGCCGGGGCTGCGAGTTGAGCTTGTTCCCCTTCCGCACGTGCGCCTCCGGCTGTCTCGATAGCCTGCCCATCGCCGCCTGCGCGCGATAATGCGGTGCGGAAGACGAGGAGAAGAATGACGCCAACGATAATCGCCGCAACGATTTCGCCAATGCGCATGAAGTCTTCTTTATTCAAACCCATAAAGCCACCGGCCTCCTCAACTTCCTCCGGGGGCTCAGCACGCAAGAACGCAAGATTGAGGACATCGACCGTGTCGCCACGCACTTCGTCAAATCCTATTGAAGACTTAACGAGCGTCGTAATCCGTGTCATTTCCTCTTCGCTGCGCGGCACATATGTCGAGGTGCCATCGGCCTCTTCATTGTAGGAACCATCGACCACCACGGCGACGGACAGCCGTTGAACGCGGCCGGCTTCCTGTGTCTCCGTCGTGCTGGTTCGCGAGATTTCGAAATTGACGGTTTCTTCCAGCCGATTGTTATTGGACGACGTGCGCGCGTTGCCGGCATTGGAATCGGCGGGTTCGGGCAAGTTGTTCGTAACACTTACGCCTTCCGTACTTTGCCGTTCGACGTCATTGGACGTCTCTTCTATCGTCTGGGTCGACCGGACGACCTGGCCATCGGGGTCATAGATTTCCGACTGTTGCACGACGCGGCTAAAATCGACCTCGGCGGAAACTTGAACTCGTACACTTTGTGGTCCGACGACACTGGCAACAATATCATGGACTTGCCGGCGGATCCGATCTTCGAATGCAGAGTTCTTGTCTTGCAACGTGCCCGCAAGGTTCATTTCATTGTCTTCACTAGCCGCGCTGGCCAAGAGCCGTCCTTGATTATCGACGATTGACACCTTCCCGGGGGAAAGGCCAGGCACAGCCGAAGAAACGAGGTTTTGAATGGAAGCGATTTGTTGTGGGCCAATTTGGCTGCGCCGCGCTCCAACTACGATGGAGGCGGTCGGTTCGATTTTGTCTTGGCCGAACAAAGACCGCTCGGGAATAACCAGATGGACCCGGGCAGTATCGATGGACGCCAAAGATGTGATGGTCCGCGACAGCTCGCCTTCGAGGGCCCGCAAATGATTTAGGTTTTGCATAAAGCTGGTCGTGCCCAGCGCGTCCATATTATCGAATATTTCGTAGCCGACCGAGCCGCCCGACGGCAGGCCGTCTCCGGCGAGATCCATGCGGAGTTTCAAGACCTGGTCGTTGGGCGCAAAGATCATGGTTCCGTTGCCGTCAACCCGGTACGGCACGTCTTGCTGCTCGAGTCGTTCCATGATGCTGCCGGCTTCGTTGTAATCGAGCCCGGAATAGAGCAAGGACATGGGCGGCGTCGACAGGCGAAGAATGATCAGCAAAAGGCCGATCATGACCGCTGTAGTCACGCCGATGATAGTGCCCAGTCTGACCAGACCCAGGCTTCGAAGAACGTTGAGCAACCCTGACACCCCTAGTACTCAGAACTCACAAAACTCGACCACTTCCCCAACTATTCTCGATCGGTTAGTTTGAGGTCACCGACGCAAGTTTTTGTTGTTGAAAGGAAGCAAACTCCCTTGAGACTTTGCCGTTAGGCATAGGCAGATTTTGCCCAGCTCTGGGTGTAAAAATTGCTAATGATTTGAAAAAAGTTCGCCGAAAATTTTCACTATAACCGGCCGAAATGCTTGGTCAATCAAAGTGCGACTGGTTAATCGGAAATCCGATATTGCTGAATCCGAGTCGCCCGAAGACCAGGAAGACCATGTTTGTCGATGGCCTTTTGCCATGCCAGAAACTCTTCAACCGTCAACTTGTAGCGATCGCATGCCTCGTCGAGCGTCAGCAGCCAGAGGTGGTTCGGTTTGTTTGAACAACTTTCGGACTGCGGATAAGTGGATTTCAGCCCCTGTTATGCCGCGACCGGGATTGGTTGCAGCACGTTGAAGTAAGCCTGATCGGGTGTCTGGCGGTCAAGCGATGAATGCGGTCTCTTGGTGTTGTAAAAGACCAAATATTTGCCGAGGGCGGCTCGGGCTTGTGGAACATTGCCATAGGCATGCAGATAGACCTCCTCGTATTTGACCGTGCGCCACAGCCGTTCAACAAAGACATTGTCCCGCCACGCTCCCTTGCCATCCATGCTGATGGCGATTTCAGCATCCTTCAGGATTTGTGTGAAAGCGATGGAGGTAAACTGCGAGCCCTGATCGGTGTTGAAGATGTCCGGCTTACCGTAACGGGCCAGTGCTTCTTCAACGGCTTCAATGCAAAAGTCTGCTTCCAGTGTGATAGAGAGCCGCCAGGACAGGACACGCCGGCTGAACCAGTCAACCACTGCGGCCAGATAAACAAAGCCCCGTGCCATTGGAATGTAGGTGATATCCATCGCCCAGACCTGATTGGGTTGGGTGACCGGCAGCTTACGCAACAGATAGGGATAGATTTTGTGGCCCGGTGCAGGCTTGGACGTGTTCGGGCGGCGATAAATAGCCTCAAGCCCCATACGCTTCATCAGTGTTGTGACGTGCAGGCGGCCAACCTTGTATCCTTCACCAAGCAATAGTCCCTGCAGCATCCTGCTGCCTGCAAAGGGATAGTCGAGATGCAATTCATCAATCCGGCGCATCAGTGCCAGATCACCGACCGATACGGGACGGGGCTGATAATAGACGCTGCCCCGGCTGATCTTGAGCGCCTTGGCCTGACGGCTGAGCGAGAGTTTATGTTTGCGGTCGATCATTTTCTTGCGCTCGGCAATCCCGCCTTGGTGAGCGCATCGCCTAAAAAATCATTCTCAAGCGTCAGCTCCCCAATCTTGGCATGGAGCCTCTTCACATCAACACGGGGTGCAGGCAGCGGTGATTTACCCTCCCGCCCAAAAACACCCGCTGCACCCTCAAGGAGCTGATCTTTCCATTGCTTGATCTGGTTAGGATGAACATCAAACTGCTGAGCGAGTTCTCCCAATGTCTGCTCACCGCGAACGGCCGCAAGGGCCACCTTCGACTTGAACGCAGGTGTATGATTGCGACGTGGTCGTCTTGCCATAGTGGATCTCCTGTTGCCGGCGATCATGCCGCCTACAGGCCAAAATTCCACTTATCTCAACTGTGCAGATTTCCCGAGCCACCTCTCAATTCAAACGCCCACCGTTTCGTGCTAGCGCTTGATCCTGATCAGCTCTTCAAGCATCTCGTCTGCGGTCGTTATGATCTTGGTTGAAGCCGAGTAAGCTCGTTGTGTCTTTATGAGACCCGTGAACTCGTCAGCGAGGTCGACCGTGGACGCCTCTAGTGTATTGGCTGCGATGGTGCCCGCGCCGCCTGTGCCCGCAACCTTCAGCGTAAATGTGCCTGAATCGTCAGTTACGCTATAGGAGTTACCTTGCTCTTCCTGGAGCCCGTTGGCATTGACAAAAGTTGCCGTCGGGATTTGATATATTTGTCGCTGTATGCCGTTGTCGAACAAAGCAATGACAAAGCCTTGTTCATCGATGCGGACACCGGTCAAATTTCCGAACACGGCGCCGTCCACCTGGCTCGAAATAAGGGCGGACGGACTATCGAATTGAGTAAACGAACTGCTACCGCCCGGAACGCCGAGATCCAGCGCTACGGTCTGACCGGAAATGCCGAGGCCGGAAGCCCAGGCAAATTGACCGGCGCCGGGCGCTACGCCGGACGCTAGAAAGTCGAGTGTCGTCGGCAAAGTGGTGGCGCCGAAGTCGACTTGACCGGTTTGCGTAAATGCAAGCGTGCCTGTTGCAATCTGACCATCGACGAAGCTGGTGTTAATGTCGCTGGTCGGGACCACATGAACTTCCGTATGCCATTCATTCGGGGCTGTGCTTTTCAGGAATGAATAGGTGACCGTGCGAAACCCGCCCTTACTGTCGAAGATCTGAACCGATGCCTGAAAATCCGGGGTGACAGTGCCCGACGCCATATTATTTGCGGAGACAGCTGGGTTATATGTGGCCTCTGCTGGAGAAATGGCTTGGCTCGCAAGCAGATTGGCGTTGAGCTGGACAGTGGTGGTTTGTTCGGCAGTGCCGCCCAAATTATCGATGTTCACGGCCTCGAGCAGCGAAAGGTCGCTCGGATTTGAGACGACCGTACCGTTGGACGCGACAGGCCAACCACGCAGATAGTAGCCGGCTGAATTGCGCAGGAAGCCTTGATCGTCTGGTGCAAAGGATCCGGCGCGTGTAAACACGAAAGTTGATGTGGACCCTCCCGCTGTCGTGTCGTCACTGACCACAAAGAACCCGTCTCCGGATATGCCGAGATCCGTCGATGATGCCGTTCCCTGCAATAAACCTTGTTCGTTGACAAGGGCACGCTTGATGGGAATAACGCCACCGGCGGAATGCGCGTTGACGGATTGGTTCGCCGTGACGATCATCGCGAAATCGGACATCTTTTGTTTGTAACCAACGGTGTTCACGTTGGCGATATTGTCTGACAAAATTGCGAGCGCCGTAGAATTGGCCTGCAAACCCGCAACACCTGCATTCATTGCACTATTAATACTCATACGTCAGGTCTCCTACTTAGCGTGCACGCGGTAAGGCGTGAGCGTTAAAACATTTGTCTTTTTGAAAGGCCGAATTCTACGTGCCTGAGAGGGGCGTTCGTTGCGCGATTTTCGCGGCTTTCGTGAACGCCTAGCCCGTTAATTCCCGGACGTGAATTCTTCGAGTGTCAGTATGTCGGTCAGCGTATAGCGTGACGAGCCGATGGTCAGGAACGGTTGTGTTCCGTCAAATTCAACGCCGTCAACCAGCCCTTTTGCAGACGTAGTGACGGAAAGTGGATCGCCATCTTCCGTAAGTGACGATACTTGAAGCGTGTAAGAGCCGTCAGGCAACGGATTGCCGGCATTGTCGTTTCCGTCCCAAACAAAGTCATGTTTGCCTGAGTTGGTCTGGCCTTGCGCGGTATAGACGAGTTTGCCCGTGGCATCGAGCACGACTAGGCTCGTTTGGTCTGCCGAGACCGGCAGGTCGTAGCTCCATTGAGCTTGTCCGTTTTGCAGCGAGGCTTGATCACCCAAGGCGGTGACGAACTTGCCCAGATAGCTCACCGCCGTTCCGGCAGTTGCGGCTTGATTTATAGCGACTAAGTTTTCCAGATTCGTATTTGTTTGAATGGCCTGCTCTACGGATGAGAACTGAACCAACTGTTCAGTAAACTCATTGCTATCGAGTGGCTCCAAAGGATCCTGGTTTTGTAATTGTGTCGTGAGCAACGTCAAGAACGTTTCAAAATTGTCCGCCAATTGAGTTGTCGACCGGTCTGAAGCGGTCAAGATCTGGGGATTGGTGGTGATTTCCATTATAGTCTGGTCCGTTTCTTAGATGCGGTTTTAGACATTCAAGTTGATGCCGATGGGTTCTCGCACCTTGAATCCATAAGTTTCCATGGTCACTCCGACGTTCAAGTCGGGCGGCAAGCTCAACAAATCGACGTATTTGTCGCTGTCGGCGCCTTCGTTCTGTGTTTCATCGCCGTCGCGTTGTGTAAAACCGTGTGCCTGATCTTCATCACGCAGCGAAAATTCTAATGAGTCTGAATCCGCGTCGACACCCAAATCTCCAAGGGCTTTTTCGAGCTGGCGCGCGTCTCTCTGCATGAGATCGAGAGTTTCTTGTTTGTCCGCTAACAGATGCGCCTGCAACCGGCCTTCATTGTTGAGTTCCATGCGAACTTCAATGCGGCCGAGTTCTGGAGGATCCATAAGGATTTCAAACTTAGCCGTGCCGTTGCTGACATTTTTGGAAATTTGGAGTGCGATTTGATTAAGAACGGCAGCTGAGTTGGAAATGGGCACAGCGGACCGGGCTGCAGCAATTGTTGGCTGGTTGAGAGGCGCGGAGCGACCGGCGATTTCGGGAATACCGCTCATAGGTGTTTGGCCTGAGTCGCGGCTCATCATGGTGTCGCCCGAACTTAAATCTACCGCCAGCGCTTGGGGGATCGGCGTAAATTTGACTGTAGTCGCGACTTGGTCTTGTTGCGTTGCCGCGTTTGGAGATGGTGCGGCTTCCGTTGTCGATTGAACCTGAGTCTTGATCGTCGATGTCCCTCGGGCGTTGGATCCCGCGCCTGCTGCTTGGCCCGCGCGTCCGGCGAGCAGGGCTTGGACGTTGATGTCGTTTTTCAGGTTGAGCTCTTCAGCCGGTCTTTGGCCAACATTCAAATCGACCAATGGGTCGTGGCGTCCTTGCGGTGTGGGAATTGGATTTGGCTTTACCTCGGTGTCCACAGGCGCGGCGGGCTGCTCTGCTAGACCGGCCCTGGTGGTGCCAGCAATGTTCGGCTGATTTGCAGATGCGCTTGGTAAAGCGGGAAGCCCTTGCGGATCGACCTTCGCTTGTTCGGCAATTGGGTTTCGGACATTGACTTGAGCTACGGGCGAGGCTTGAGCAGGAAGGCCCTGCTGCGTCGATTGCACCGAACGGTTGGAGTTCGTGTGCGCAATGATGGAAGCGGCGACTTTGTCGACCAGAGCCGAATTGTCGGAAACTTGAGTCTTGCCATTGCTATCGGGTGACGTTGAAGTTTGCGCTATCTCGGAAGAGGTGGTGCCGACTTCCGATTTGCTTTGACCAATGAGACCAGAGTTTTGCACGGCGGCGATGGCTGGTTTAGTTTCAGGCTTTGCGGTGCTGACCGTCTGGCCTTCTTGTAGCAAAGTCTTCAGATGCGCAGTGGAAACGGCCAGATTGGTCTGTCCGTTCTGGTGCTGCGTGATGCTTTGCTGCTCCGGCGCCTGCGATCCGTCTTGCGACCGGCTTGCCGGCTCTCGCTGAACCTCCGCATCAACGTGCGACGCGTTTTGATCGGCGTTGGGCTTGGCCTCGTTATGGCTTGTGCCCTCTATATCGGAACTCGTTGAGGAACTGTGCGCCTCATTCAGCGGCTGGCTATTCTTGGGGTCGGCTTCTACGTATTCGCGTTTCTCGACGCGCTCGTGCTCGTAACTCTCTTCTCTTGCCGGCGTTCTATTGTGACTCTCTTCTTTTGCCCGAGAATTTCGGTCAAAGTCGTCTTGCTCGGTATCTTTAGAAATGAAATCTTCGAACTGATTGCCATCGACATCATGCGCATCGAGAGCTTTGCCGGTCTGGCGCCCCAAGTCGTTCAGTACAGCATCGATGTTTATGTTGATTGGCGTGTTCATGTCGTTTCGAGTTCAATGCGCATTTGTATCCTCCACAAACAAAAGCAAGGTGCGGGCCACTTTGTGAGAGGTCCGTTTTCCGCGACTTTGCGGACATCGAGAGCTGCGTGGGCGACGTAGGACTGGGCACGAAGTATCTAGAAGCGGCAAATTTTTCCGATCACTGACGATTATTTGCAACTATCAGATTTTTGGAAAGCACAAAAAGCACACCTCTTTGAAATTGCGCAGACTTAAATAGTCGCTGAAGCGCCGCGTTTTGATTCGAAGTGAACGCGTCGAGCTGCGCAAATTTGTCTCAGTGTTGGCAGTGGCATTGCCATTGCACTTAAATTGGCCATGTGAAATCAAACTAAAGACAGTTGTATGAGTCTCGTGTGGTCAGAAACTAGAAAAACCAACGAATTTGGCCTCGTCTTACTAGGCCGCGAACGTGCGCAAAGTTGCTTTTGCGCGCGGCAATATTTGCCGATGGTATCTCAAAGACTTTTGGCGGTAGGAAACGCAGAATGAGCATCAATTCCATTCTTCACAACGCCTTTACTGGACTCGTTGTCAATCAGGAAGCGTTGCGGATCACATCCAACAATGTCGCCAACGTCAACACACCGGACTACGCGCGCCGCATCGTCGAACAAGAGTCGAATGCTATCGCGGGTCAGTCAGGCGGCGTCGGCATCGGTCAAATTAGACGTATCGTCGATTCGTTCCTGCAGCGCGAATCATTGATTGTGGGATCGGCCACATCTCAGTTCGACGTTGAGGCACAGATTCATACAAGGCTGCAAACAATTTTTGGAGCTCCCGACGAAAATTCGAGTTTGCCGGGTCAAATTAATAACGCTCTTCTGTCGATCGGCGAGCTCGCGCTGGATGTCTCGTCTGCCGTGCGCCGCGCGACGGCGCTGGCTGATCTGCAGGGCATGACAAATGCGTTCTCTCATTTGGCCGAACAAATACAATCCATTCGCACCGATACCGATCGGCAAATCGCTTTTCACACGACGACGCTGAACAGATTGTTTGAGCAGGTTCAAGAGATCAATTCACGGGTCGAGCGAGAATTGATTTTGGGAGGCGATCCTGCCGCCCTTCAGGATCAGCGTGACGCTTTGATCTCCGAGATTGCTGAAATAATCGACGTTCAAGCTTTTGAGCAACCTAACGGCTCTATTCGTCTGGCCACCAAGAGTGGGTTTGAGCTGGTTGGGACGACCCGGGTCGAGCTGAGTTATGCGGCGCAAAATGTCTTGTCGACCGACACCGTGCCTCAGCCGATTGTAGCCACACGGCTTAATCCACAGACAGGTGCCGTACTCCCACCGCCCATTGATTTAGATCCGCACATAGGCAGCGGCGAGCTGCGCGGCCTCATGAATATGAGAGACGCAACGCTTCCAGCATTGGCTTCCGAGATTGGCCAATTGGCAGGCGCTATCGCCGATCAACTAAACGCAGTGCATAACAACAACTCTGCCGTTCCGGCGCCTAATACGCTGGTCGGCAGGAATTCTGGCCTGCTCAGCGGCGATGCCCATGGTTTTTCGGGACAATCAACATTGGCCGTGACCGCATCGGACGGCACGCTCGTTAGCCGCATCGATTTTGACTTTGATGCCGGCACATATTCGGTTGATGGTGGCGGCGCAGTCGCGATTGGTGCAACCGTCGGCAATCTTGCCACTGCCATTAATGCTTCTTTGGGCGCAAACGGTAGTGCAAGCTTTGTAAATGGGGTTTTGACGGTTCAAGCTACTGGTGTCACAGACGGCGTGTCGTTCATTCAAGATGCCACCAATCCAAGCGGGCGCATTGGCCGAGGTCTTAGTCATTTCTTTGGTCTTAATGATCTCGTGACTGCAAGCCAGCCTAGTACCTTCCAAACCGGGCTGAGCGGCGCCGAGGCGCACGGCTTCACGCCGGGCGACACAATTGAATTCATGGTGCGTCATCCCGACGGACAAATTGCGACAGAGCTCACATTAGTTGTGGGCGGGGCGACTATCGGTGACATTGTCACCGCGCTCAACAATCCCGTGACAGGTCTCGGCTCATTCATGTCGTTCAGCCTCAACGCAAACGGCGAGCTTACTTCGACGAACTTGCCAACCTACGATGGCTTCGACTTGCTCGTGAAAGGCGATAACACCAGCCGCGGCGGTACCGGCGTTTCATTTACGGAATTGTTTGGCTTAGGCACCAGATACATGATGGAGCAGGCCAAAGACATGAAAATTGTCGACCGGATTATAAGCAATTCGGATGAGTTTTCTCTTGCCCAACTTGATATTGCAGGTGCCATTGCCGGGGACTTAGTTCTGAGTCCTGCTGACAATCGGGGCGTACTCGATATGGAGTTGATTGCCAACCAACCAATCTCCTTCGGACCTGCCGGCAATCTGGCATCGGCAACAACGACACTCGGCGATTACGCTTCGCTCAAATTGGCCGATATGGGTGACCCGACCCCTTTGAACGCAGCCACATTGAGATAGTAAAATGGCTGAATCGAAGGAGGATTGCGATGTCAGGAAAGCGTTACAAGCCTGAAGAAATCATATCGAAGTTGCGCGAGGCTGAGGTCTTGCTTGCGGAAGGCGTCAATTCTGGTGAAGTTATTCGCCGTCTGGGCGTGACGAAGATCACATACTATCGCTGGCGCAAAGAGTATGGCGGGATGAAGATCGATCAGGCCAAACGTCTGAAGGATCTGGAGAAAGAAAACGCACGGCTGAAACGGCTTCTTGCAGACGCTGAACTCGACAAGGCGATCTTGAAGGAAGCTGCAGCGGGAAACTTCTAACGCCCTCGCGCAGACGCGATTGTGTTGAGCGCGCTGTCACAAAGCTCGGCGTTTCCGAACGCCGGGCCTGCCGGGTGCTTGGGCAACACCGTTCCAGCCAATGGCGCAAGCCGAGACGCGCCGACGACGAAGACGCTTTGACGTCGGCAATCATCGACCTGGCGGTGCGATATGGGCGCTACGGCTATAAGCGGATCACGGCGCTGCTTCGCGCTGACGGCTGGCGTGTCAATCATAAACGCGTCGCCCGGATATGGCGGCGTGAAGGCCTGAAAGTACCGCAGAAACAACCGAAACGAGGAAGACTATGGCTCAACGACGGGTCGTGTATTCGGCTGCGTCCGCAATATCGCAATCATGTGTGGGCGTATGATTTCGTGCAGGATCGGACACGCGACGGTCGCAAGTTTCGCATGCTGACTGTGATCGACGAGTTCTCGCGCGAATGTCTGGCAATCGAAGTGAACCGGCGGCTGAACAGCCAGGACGTTCTCGCGGTCCTCGGCGAGTTGATGGTCCGCCACGGCGTTCCCGATCATATCAGGAGTGACAATGGCAGCGAATTTACCGCTACAGCGGTCAGAGAGTGGATCGCCAAGGTCGGCACAAAGACGCTCTTTATTGAACCCGCCAGCCCTTGGGAGAATGGATACAATGAATCATTCAACGGGCGACTGCAGGACGAGTGCTTGAAGATTGAGCTGTTCAACAATTTGCTGGAAGCCAAAATCATCATCGAAAACTGGCGACGTCACTACAACACAATCCGCCCGCATTCATCGTTGGGGTACAGACCGCCGGCCCCAGAAACAATCCGCCCGGCCTATCTGGCTCCCGCTATGTGGAAGCTCCCGCCAAATTGGCCTTCCATCGAAAGCAGTCTAATGGTTACATAAAACCTGGCTGCGTCATCGGGGTTTCGTCATGGGCGCGCGCGCCGATCAGATGGATTCCTTAAAAGCTGAAAGTATGGCGCTCCAGCAAGAAGTCGAGCTCAGGAAAGAAGAAGTGCAGGGGGTTAACATGGATGAAGAACTCGCCAACATGATGATTTATCAACAAGCATATAACGCGTCCGCACGAATGATGACGACAGCGCGAGAGCTTTATGACGCGCTACTTTCGATTGTATAGGCGTGACTAAAATAATAGGAAAAGGACGAGGACTATGACCCGCGTCACCGATCATGCTCGAAGCCAGTTGATGCTTGATCAACTGCTTCGACTCCAACAGCAGTCTTTCGAGACAGAGCGCCAAGTCTCAACGGGAAAGAAAGCGCAGTATTACAAGGATATCCCAAAGGACGCCGGCGTCTTGTTGTCTGCAAAGGCGTTTGAAGCGCGAACGGAGCAATACCAGGAAACCAGCTTGCAAGTCTTGGGGAGGCTCGATCTTCAGAATGTGCAACTTCAATCGCTTGCCGATTCAGCCGACGATTTACGTCAAACAGTTTTGGATTCCGTCAGCATTGGATCCGGCATTGGTCTTATGGCGCAAATCACGCAAATATATGAGACCGCTGTCGGTATTATGAATACCCAAGTCGACGGCAAATATATCTATTCCGAAACAAGGTCCGACACGCCGCCTGTGAACGCGCCCACGATTGCCGACTTGATTGCCGCACCCTCGGCAGCGGCCGTTTTCGACAACAATGATTTGAAACAAAGCGTGCGCATTGACGATGGAGTCGTCGTCGAGTTTGGCGTCTTAGCAAATGATATCGCCACTAACCTCTTCGATGCGATTAAACGTATTGCCGACTATGACGCTAACGTGGTGACGGTACCGTTTCAAAATTCGCTTACCAGCGCGCAGCGAACGTTTCTTTAAGGCGAAGTTGCGGGCTTGCGCCAAGTTGCGAACCAAGTCACTCAAGATGTTGCAACCAACGGCTCACTCTACGGGCAAGTAGAGGGTACCTTGAAGCGGCATGAGTCTACGGACATCTATTTGAAGGGCTTTATATCGGATATTGAGGACGTCGACGTCGCCGAGGCCATTACCCGACTCAATCAGAACCAGGTGGCAACCCAAGCGTCCATGGAACTTTTATCCCGGATCGGCCGCCTTTCACTTCTTGACTATATATAAGTCAAACCGGGCAAGCTCGTTGCCGGGCTTGCCAATTTTTGTCTCCTACGTATAGTCCCGGCTTTCCGGTTGGCATGCGCTGTGGTCTGAGGGATTCGGATCGAATGCGTAGCGCCAGCGCAGGCACTGGTCGCTGTTTTCCGCCGGTTTTTGGTTTGAAGCCGATCTTGCAGCGTACAAGATTGAATATTTCCGAGGTCTACCGATGACGAGTGTGGAACTCAGACAGCCAAGCGGCGGGTCCGGCCCTAAGACTGCGCTGACGACGGTCAATAGTTTGGGCTTTGACCGTGCACCTACGGATTGCCGCGTCGTTGCGGCGATGTCGGGAGGTGTCGACTCCTCTGTCGTTGCAGCCGTTCTGAAGGAACAAGGCTACGATGTCATCGGCATCACTCTGCAGCTTTATGATCATGGCGCTGCCGTTCAAAAGAAAGGCGCCTGTTGTGCGGGGCAAGACATTCATGACGCGCGCCGGGTCGCCGAGGCGCTAGAAATTCCACACTACGTTCTCGACTATGAAGAACGGTTTCGGGCGTCCGTCATGGACGACTTTGCCGACTCTTATTTGAAAGGGGAAACTCCGGTCCCCTGCATTCGGTGCAATGAACGGGTCAAGTTTCGCGACTTACTTGAATTGGCGCGCGAACTCGATGCCGATTGTTTGGCGACGGGTCATTATGTTCAGAGGATTTATGGTTCGAAAGGGCCGGAACTACATCGAGCCGTGGATTGGGACCGCGACCAAAGCTATTTCTTGTTTTCTACGACGCCGGAGCAGCTGGACTATTTGCGATTTCCGCTCGGTGGCCTTTCAAAGTCAGATACCAGGGCCATTGCGAAGCGCCTTGGATTGCGCACGGCTGACAAGGCGGACAGTCAGGACATTTGTTTCGTACCAAATGGTCATTATGCTGACGTCATTGAAAAACTGAGGCCCGGCGCAAGCGAGCCCGGAGACTTGGTTCATGTAGACGGCCGCGTTTTAGGTCGGCACCATGGCATAATCAATTTTACGATCGGCCAGCGGCGCGGTTTGGGCGTTGCTTACGGCGATCCGCTTTTTGTTGTCGCGATCGACGCCGCCTCTCGGCGCGTAGTCGTGGGTCCGCGCGACTCATTGTTGGTCAAGAAAATTTCACTACGGGATGTGAATTGGTTGGGCGATGGCTCGCTAGACGAAAACTTGACCGCTCAGCGTTCCGTGTGTGTCAAAGTGAGATCCACTCGTCCGCCTATCGAAGCTCGTTTGATTCGTGGCGAAAACGGCGCGGTTGGCGTTGAACTCGCGGGCTCCGAGGAAGGTGTCGCGCGAGGCCAGGCTTGCGTTTTTTACGATGTCGCGGATAATGGGAGTCGCGTATTAGGAGGTGGGTGGATCCAATCAATCTCTCCAGTCAGTCCAGTCGATAGTATCTGATCCGGAACGTTTCGAGTTCTCCATTTCTAATCGCCAATGGGCAAGCGATTGCCGGTGGCATTCGCTAAAATAAGACCGACCATGCCGAGCCAAAGGGAGCGGGGGGCGTAGGTGGAACTTTCCAAGTTGGAAGCTCATGAAGTGCAGCGAGCATATGCTCGTTGGGCCTTCATATATGATTTCTCGTTCGGCCAGATTATCAATGCCGGCCGCAGGCAAACGGTTGCGATTGCCAATCAGGGCGCGGGAAGAGTCCTAGAGGTTGGCGTGGGAACCGGCTTGTCTCTGCCGCGTTATGCTGAAAAACTTGAAGTTACGGGTATCGATGTTTCGGACGAAATGCTGAAGCGTGCCCGTGGCCGCGTCGCCAAGAAAAGCCTGAAAAACATTGCTGGCCTGCACGAAATGGATGCGGCCAACTTGACGTTTCCGGATGGATATTTCGATACCGTCGTTGCCATGTATGTCATGACGGTGGTTCCCGATCCCATTCAGGTGATGTCCGAGTTAGAGCGGGTTTGCGCTCACAACGGCTCGGTCATTATCGTCAGTCACTTTTTTCAAGAAGGCGGCGCACGCGGTTTTCTAGAGCGTGCGCTTGCGCAACACTCTTCGTGGCTCGGCTGGCGCGCTGATTTTCCGGTTGAAGCGCTGCTCGGCCAGAGCGGGCTCAAGCTGACTGAATGCAAGGATTTGCCACCGCTTGGCTTATTCAGTCTTTTGAAATTTGAAAAGGCTGCGTCTGACGCGTCTGCATAAAGCCGAACGGTCTACTTTCGGCAATCGTAGACAAAAGCGGGAGGTACATTCCGCCAGATCGTGTCAGAGATGGAAACGTCGGAAAAATGGCGCCGCAAGGCGCAACGGAAAGCCTGAGCTGAAGGCAGCGCGAGCCCGTGAAAATAGGCAAACGTCGAGAATGACCCGCCGTCCTTGAGAACCGAGCTTGTAATCTCCAAAATTCTGTCTTGCGTATCCCTGTCGAAGGATGCCCACGGCAGGCCGCTGACAATACAATCGACTTTGGAGATGTTGTGGTCCGCGAGTACTTTGGGAACTGCATCAACGGATTGCTCATAAACCAGCATTTTGGGATAGCGTTTTCGAAGAATGCGGGTCATCTGCGGATTGACCTCAAAGGCGATGAACTTCGTGTGTTCGCCGACATTAGCCAAAATATCCCGAGTGAAGGCGCCTGTGCCGGGGCCGTATTCGAGAACGACGTCGGCTTTTTTGAGTTCGTGATTGGAAACCAATTTTCGAGACAGATAAGGCGAACTCGGGGCTACCGCGCCGACCTTCAGCGGGGCTTTTGAAAACTCGATTAAAAAGTTGGTAATGTCGGAAAGGCGCTGATGTGTCATCCGGCTCGATGCCTAGGGTTCCGATGGGGGAAGCTATCGTCTTGTTTTAGGGCGCGGTCGGCGCGCTCCGATGTCTACTTGTCGCACGTAGCATACGACGCCCGAACAGAAAAGAGCAGAGTGAGAAGTATAAACGCTCGATTAAGTCGATTTGCCCCAATTTTGGACAAATCGCGGACGCGCCTGCGGCGTTCAATTGTCCTTGATTCCCGCCGGTCTGGTCTCTCGCCGCCCGCTTGACACCCCGGGGCCTGCGGCCTACAACGCTGGCCTTTCGGGTGGGCGGCTACGGTCGCCCAGTCCGGCTCCTGTGGCGGGGTAGCTCAGCTGGTTAGAGCAGCGGAATCATAATCCGCGTGTCGGGGGTTCAAGTCCCTCCCCCGCTACCAATAAGGCACTGAATTCATTCAGCGCACGGAAGAACAACTGCGAACCCCAATTTAGAATACGCGTGTCTGTGCCGGGATTTGTGCGCCTTGGTTTTCGCGATAAAATAGAAACAGTAAAGATAACAACAGCTTCACCCCGTTTATTGGGCATCTTGTTGTGCCGACTTGATCCAAAAGCAGAACGGTCCAACAGTCGGAAAATATGCTGCATATGTTGATGCGTTTCGCTCGTCGGAGTAAGCGACACAAAGGTGAAAGATTTGAGCAAATGATTTTAGCGAGAAATCAATAGGTAGCTGATCGACAATGACTGATAGAGATTCTAGCGAAAGGCAAGAAGAACGCATTGTCAGAGCACTTGACAACCTCCGGAAGGACGCCAATCTCGCGAGCAGCACGAGTACAGAATATGCGCAGATAATAGTGAGGACGTTGCTCGCCCTGAACGGAGGGGCGCCTGTTGTCCTAATTCCTGTCCTCATCCAGATCTTTCACCCGGCATACCAATTGGATCTGGTAATTGCAGCGGCAATATTCTTCCTTGGTCTACTGTTCGCATTTTTGGCCGCTGGATTTGGATATTGGCATTTTGCGGCTGTGCATCGTTACAAAGGATATGAAGCAAATCATTTGGCTGTATTTGAAGCAACGATGCGAGCCAAATCGGACCTTGAGGTCAGTCGAGAAGTGCTAGACCGTTTTTTAACAAGAGCTGACGGCCGAAAAAACCTTGAAAATCTTTATCGAAGAAGAGCCGACCGCCGTGCCATCATATTTCTGTCCTGCGGTGGTGCTTCGTTGGTTATGTTTTGCCTCGGTGCCTTATCTATTTTTCGTGCTGACTTGGCGGCAAGTGCCCTATAGGTTTTTCGTGTTGCTTTGCTGGATATTGGCACTCCCTAATCACTTGAATTGTCTGTGCCGACTCTTGTGCGCTGCGTCCGTCTCGTATGTCCGATATGTCGCAGCCGACACCGTGAGAAAACCTTGGAAAAGTAGCGATTTGGTGTATCTTGCGCGGCCGACGACTAAAAATCATAATCCGCGTGTCGGGGGTTCAAGTCCCTCCCCCGCTACCAAGTAGAGGAATTTCTGGCGCGAAGCTTCCCCAAAGCGAGGCTCATTCATCCGCAGGCGGATTGACGGGCGTCCATTCCTGCCGCGTTCGAACTTACTTCTTTGTTTTGAAAGACAATCAGATGACCGATCATGACTACAAGGCCATTGACGCAGTTGTGAACATTTGGACTGAAGAGGCCTTGTCCTACCGGCCGGGCTGGGGCGGTGATTTTTTTGTCGGCAAGATGAAAGCACAGCAGGGTTTGATGGCAGGTCTCAGCCTTGATCAGATGATCGAACGAATGGAGACGGCGGGGATCGAAAAGGCTTTCTTGGTCGCTACGTATGCAGGTCGGCCGGGTCTGCCGGGCTGTTATCATCAACCTTATGAAGTTGTGGCCCGCGCTTGCGAGCAATATCCCGACCGGTTTTACGGTCTGGCGGGTATCGACCCGTATGAGGGCATGGACGGCGTGCGCGCCTTCGAAGAGGCTGTGCGCGACATGGGCTTCATCGGTGCACACTACTATCCGCATTGGTTCGAGTTGGCGCCGGATCACGCCAAGGTCTATCCGTTTTACGCCAAATGCTGCGAACTCGGTGTGCCGATCCAAATGCAGGTTGGCCAGTCCATGATTTATTCCAAGGATTTCAGATGTCGAAGCGTCGGTCAGCCGATCTCACTGGATCCGGTAGCCTGCAACTTTCCTGAGCTCAAACTCATTGGCATTCATGTGGGCATTCCATGGCATGACGAAATGGTCGCCATGGCTTGGAAACACGAGAACATCTATATCGGCTCGGATGCCCATAGCCCGAAATATTGGCCGGAAAGTTTCGTGCGCTATTTAAATTCCTACGGGCAGGACAAAGTCATTTTTGGCACGGATTTTCCCGTGCTCGAATTCAAGCGCACTATAGATGAGATCGACGGTCTCAACTTGAAACCCCAGGTCCGGCAAAAATTTTTGCGCGACAATGTGATACGAATTTACGGGCTCGATGACAAATAACTAGTCGGGCACTTTTGTTGCGCCGCTCTCGAGCATAGCGTCGATTTCGGACTGACCGAGGCCAGCTTCTTTTAGAATTTCCAAACTATGTTCGCCCAGCCGTGGTGGTAGCTTGCGGATGTCGGCCGGCGTCTTAGAGAAATTTGCCGGGAAGCTGCTCATGCGCAGCTTGCCTTCGGTCGGATGATCCATGACTTTCCAAAAGTCGATAGCTTTCAGGTGCGGGTCTTCTATGAGCTCGTCCGGAGTGTTCACAAACATGGTGGGCACATTCGTTTCGCCAAAAATGTCCATCCATTCCTGGGTAGTTTTTGTAAGCATTGTCTTTGCGGTTTCTGCGTACGTCGCATCGATATTCTTTGTCCGTGCGGCCATATTTTCGAACCGTTTGTCCTCGAGTAAATCCGGCCGATCAGCCAGTTCGCAAAATGTCTTCCAATGATTATCCCAATAAGGCAGGACGGCAATATAACCATCTTTGGTTTTGTAGGGACGGCGTTCCTTGCTCATCAGACGCACATATCCCGCTGTGCCGATCGGCGGCTCGAAGGTCTTCCCCCACAGATGCTCTGCCATGACGTAATAGACCAGAGATTCAAACATGGGCACTTCGATTTCTTGCCCTTCGCCGGTGCGCTCGCGGTGAAAAAGGGCCGCCGTTATTGCATTGACGACGGTAAGTGCTGTCGTCTTGTCGGCTACAATCGTCGGCAGATAGCGCGGTTCGCCTAAAACCATCTTTTGCAACATTGCTATGCCGCTGGCTGCCTGGATTGAATCGTCGAGTGCACCCTTTTCGCCGTAGGGGCCGGCTTTGCCGTAGCCGTAGGTGGCGCAAAATACAATGTTGGGATTGACTGCCTTGATCTTTTCGTAGTCGAGGCCCAATCGAGCCATGGCTTGAGGTCGAAAATTATGCACCATGACATCGGTCTCGGCCGCAAGCTTGAGAAGAGCTTCGCGCCCCGCATCTTGCTTGAGATCCAGAACCAGCGATCGCTTGTTGCGATTGCAAGTCAAATAGAGCGCCGACATATCTTTGTTCGTGCGCGAGGCACCAAGATTGCGGTTGGTATCTCCTACCGGAGGCTCGATCTTGATAATCTCGGCGCCCATGTCGCCTAAGATTTGGCAGGCCCAGGGTCCCAGCACGACGCTGGTCAATTCAAGGACGCGAATTCCATCGAGGGGCCCCGGCATTGGCACTGTCTCCATTTGGCGGCCGAAAACGGCAACGCACGCTTGTATCTAGGGGGGCGAAACTATACTGTGCGCCCTTGCCAGCGCAAGTTGCCCATCCTTTGGCGCACGGCTAAGAGGGCAGAAGCAAGGCCGCATTTAGGGGCCGAGAAAACGAGCGCTGCGAACTAAAAAACTTGAACCTACTTGCCTGCTGAGCTAGGTAAACCGGCTCCAGGGCGAACCAATTAGAAGTCGCACGCGTCATTAAGTCATTTGAGTGCACGGAGGCACGAATGGATAAAGCCGGAATTAATCATCAGCGCAGCCCTGAAGTCAGGGCCTGGATGAAGACGGAAATTGCCGCTCAGAAAAAGCGCTATGACAAAATCGTCAAGGAAATGGAAGCTCTGTGGCCCAAACGTGAAAAGTGGTATCGCGAGTTCTTCAATCAAATTCAAACCGTCGGATTCCATGTGGATCGAGATATTCGCCGCAACATCCCGGACGAGGAGTTGCCCACCGAACCTAAGCGCAAGCATAGGGTGGTCTTTTAGGATCCCGCTGGCTTGATCAATCGCACAATGAATATAGTTTCAGGAGAAAAGTATGGCCCGCCCGCATATTGAACCGCTCGTCGACAAAGACGTGGCGCTGAAAAAATTGAATTTGCCGGGATTCGGCAAAGGTATGCAATACCGCATGATGAGTTTCGATACCGACACCGGCGCATGCACCATGCTCGTCCAATATGGCGGCGGCTATAAGCAACCTCCGGGCTTCAGTTACTCTGAGGTCGAGATTCTTGTCACTCAGGGCCGGCTTAAATACGGCAAAACTACGTATGGGCCCGGACAATATTTTCTTATTCCGCCTGGCGTTTCCATGCCCGCAATGAGCTCCAACAGCGGCTGCCAAGTGTTGTTGATGTATAATTCGAGCGAACCCAACTTTGTTGAATCGGATACCGATCATACAGGGGCTAATCGCGCGGGCCTCTCGACGGTCAATTCTTATGATGGCCTGCCTTGGGCCGGGAATGCCTTGAGCCCCGCAACAGCCACGGGATGCCTGCTCAAAATATTGAAATACGATCCGCGTACACAAGCGTTGTCATTCTTATATTGCATGACGCCCATGTTTCAGCAGGACAACATTTCATATCACGACTGTGCCGAAGAATCGTACCACATTTGGGGCAAGTCCTGGATCATGCAGTTTGGCGATTTGCCGACCGGTGGCTATTTCTGGCGCCCGCCCTACATCAATCACGGTGGTTTCGCGAGCGAGAAAGGCATTCTTGCTTTCGGACGAACCGATTATCAGCTGTTCAATCACTTTCATTTCAATCCGTGGACGGAGCCTGACGAAAACCAAGAGCGCGCCGGCGCGCGGCTTCATGATCGCAATCCAGAGCTTTACAATTGGGTCTTGGCCAGGGATCACAATCATCCACATCCGCACGATTTTGACTATGGACCGCTCAAGGCGGCTAACGGCGCGGACAAAAAGGCTAAGCCAAAGAGGAAAAAGGCTAAAAAGAAATAGCTCCTCTCGTTCGAAATGCAAAAAAGGCGCCGCTGGTTCGGCGCCTTTTTATTTGACTGACTTTCTCCCCTTAGTCTGCACGGCGGCCACCGCGATCAATTTAAGGTGCCAAACGAGCTACAGAACTCGCGCTTTCTTGAAACCCCATCGGGGAGAGCGCTAACATCGAGATCGGATTTAGATTGGAGGAAGACTTATGGCGCGCCCTCATATCGAGCCTTTTGTTGAGACCGTCGAGGACTACAAGAAACTGAAATTGCCGGGCATTCCGAGCGGCATGCACTACAAGATGTTGAGCCTGGACACAGACACGGGCGCGTGCACACTCAAAGTGCGCTTCGATGGGGACTTTCATTTGCCGCCGGGCTTCAGCTATTCAGAGCTTGAGATTTTCGTTCTCAACGGCAAGCTGACATACGGCAAGCAAAGCTATGGCAAAGGACATTTCTTTTTCATACCGGCAGGGGTTTCCATGCCGGCCATGAGCGTATCGCGCGGCTGTGAAGCGCTTTTCTACTACAATTCTAGCGAACCAAGTTTTGTCGAATCCGATCGCGATCATGACGATGCCGATCGTGCGGATCTTGCGATTGTCGACAGCTATAAGGGTCTGCCTTGGTCTATGTCGCAAAAGAGTCCGGGAGTGGCGACGGGCTGTCTGTCAAAACTGTTGCACTTCAATAAAAGAACGTTCGCGACGACCTTTATGTATTGTATGACGCCGGGCTTCAGCCAGGACAATATCTCCTATCATGACTGCGCGGAGGAGTCGTACCACATTTGGGGCAAATCCTGGATCATGCAATTCGGCGATCTGCCGACCGGCGGATATTTCTGGCGGCCGCCCTACATTAATCACGGTGGCTTTTTCAGCGAGAAAGGCATTATCGCAATTGGCCGGACGGACAACTCGCTGTTCAACCATTTTCATTTTAATCCGTGGTCGGAGCCTGAAGAAAACCATGAGCGTGCGGCCGCACGACTTCATGATCGCAATCCAGAACTTTATAAGTGGGTCCTGTCGCGTGATCATAATCATCCTCACCCTCACGACTTTGACTTCGACAAGCCCCACAAGCATTCGTGAGGTCTCATGACACGGGATGAATGCATCAAACTCGTTGAGGATGCCTATTTCGGCAATGTCATGAAGGGGGACATTGACGCGATATTGGCGTGCTTTACTGAGGACGCGCGCGTACGCATCCGTCACGGTGATGCTGAGGAACGACGATTTGCGTTCGAGTCGAGCGGTGAGGGGTTATCTGCCCGCGAGTTCTATGGGCATCTTTGTTCAAATTTTTCCTGTCGTTTTGGCGGTTTTAAGCATTTCATTGACCTGGATGAGAACCGCAGTGCTGCCACTTTTATTGTGACCCTGAAACCGAAGTCAGACTCCGAGTATTTTACTGAAGGGACTCAGACGCTTCACAATTGCAATTTCTTTGAGTATCGGGACGGTAAGATTGCCGACATGATAATCTATTACAGCAATCCCCAAGCTGGTGCCGCAGGATCGTTAGCACCTACTGGTTATCCGCCTGCGGATTAACTTGTGTTGAGATGTGGTTGACGTCCGAGTGGCCGAACAACTTTTCATTAACCCTAATCAAGCGTTAAGGGCCAATCGCCAAAGAGTCAGCAAAAGGGTTAAATCTATTCCTAATTTAAACTCGCATTAGCCAATACCGCCTAAGTTTTCCGTGTCCCCACGGGAAGCTCGGATAGTGTTCAAGAATATTCAAAGAACGCAGATTTTTGCGAATGCGCATGAACTGCCTGCTATGGCGTTCAGTCCGTTCACACTGCGCTTCAACGAGTCTTGGTTTGAGAGGCTCTTCGTCCGAGAACACGTCAATCGAGATTTGCCGCAAAGCGTTCTCTACATGGGCATCGGACTGAGCGCCTATGTCACATACGCAATACTTGATTTTCTTGTTCTCGAGGGTGACGAGCTTTGGAATGTCGTATCGATCCGGCTCATGGTTTGCCCGTTACTAGCGCTTCTGATCGGTGCCTGCTTTCTGCCCAATATTCATCGCAAAATTCAGCTCATTCTCTCAACTTGCATGTTGATATCGGGTGTTGGAATTATCGCCATGACGGCGGTCATTTCGGAGCCCTTTAGTCATATGTACTATGCGGGCCTTATTTTGACGGTCATCTACTGCTCGAATTTTATTGTGCTCAGATTCGTTTACAGCACGATCGTTTCTTTAGTCCTTTTTGGCCTCTATTTAACATCGGCAATGCTGATCAATCCCATTCCGGATTGGGCGTTGATCAACAACACGTTTTTTCTGACAGTCACCTTAGGATGGACGATTTGGACGAGCTATTGGTCGGACTACTACATAAGGAGCGATTTCGCCAATCGCTATTTGTTAATTCAAGAGAAGAAGCGGTCTGAGGATTTGCTTGAAGCGGCCGAGGCGGGTAACCGCTCCAAAAGTGAATTTCTGGCCGTCATGAGTCATGAGCTAAGAACGCCACTCAACGCTATCATCGGCTTTTCCGAAGTCATTCAGCAAAGGCTTTTTGGCCCTGTGGGGTCTGAGAAATACGAATCCTATATCGATGATATTGCGGATAGTGGACGCCATTTGCTGAGTGTCATTAATGACATCCTTGATCTTTCGAAAGCCGAAGCCGGCAAATTGGAGATCAATGAAGACGACGTTCCCGCTTGCGACGTCATCGATCAAACCATGCGCATGTTCCGCGAAAATGCAGCGGTTGATGGAATTCGCCTAGCGTTCGATGTTCCAGAAGACGAAGTCATTCTGAGAGTGGATCCCCGCCAGTTCCGGCAAGTTGTCATCAATCTGTTATCAAACGCCGTCAAGTTCACCCAGCGAGGCGGATCGGTCTACGTTGCGCTTGAGATGGTGCGGGACGGGTCTTGCAGGATGACAGTGGAGGACACGGGCATCGGCATCGCAGAGGAAGACATTCCCAAGGTTACCGATCCCTTCGTGCAAGTGGAAAGTTCGCTTAGCCGAGAGAACGGCGGCATTGGTTTGGGTTTGCCTTTAGTGAAGAAAATCGTTGAGCTGCACGGCGCCAGCCTACACATCTCGAGCAAGCTTGGCGTCGGCACCCGCGTAACTATTAGTGTCCCTCCTGAACGGGTTGCTCAAAGTCCCGCCATGTCCGTCGAGCAAGTCACCGACGTCGCTTAAACCGCGCCTATTGGTTCGGCTTGCGGATGCACAGAAGATAAATTTTATCGGTCCGATCGGTCAGCAGGTCGACCTTTTCAGCTTTTATACCGGAGACAAGTAGCCTCATATCTTTCTCTGTCCGGTAAATCATCGGCCAATCACAAATCATTTCTCCGGCCTAGCGTCCGGCTTTGCGACTTAGTTTGAGGTTGCCGACCACGAGCAGGCCACCTGGCACCAAACGCTCGTAGAGTGCTTCAAGCAAGCTCTTTGCTCGGCGTTCTTTGAGATAGTCAAAAAGTCCGACCGAATAGATGAGATCCTGCGGCGGGGGGTTGCTGCCAGTTCGCCGCCTTTCATCAGCTCCGTAAAGGATGTGTGGAGACACTGCAGCCGTGCGCGGCCGTTGAGCCTGATGGCATGCCGGAACGTTTTTTCATAGGCGTTGGTTAGTGCCTGCTCGTCTTGGTCAATCAGCGTGAAATTGACAGGTCTCAGCAGCCTTTCTTGGCTGAAATAGTTTTCGACTTCCTGAGCGCTGCCGCAAGCCAAATTTGTAATATTGATCGGGCTATTCCCCGGCTTGTCGGTGGCCTCTTGCGCGATGATTTGCTGAACCATGGACATGCGTGACGCGACACATTCGAGCGCATCGAGCCCCAATCTGTGACACAGTTTTGCGTAAAGGTTTTCACCTTGGTCCAGCCACGAATAGACATAATTCATGACTTCGAAATCGCCCGGATAACCCAAAGGCTTTTCATAGGCCCGGCGCCAAATCGGTCCGACAAGAAGCTCCGGACTGAGCACCAATTCGGTGAATTCTTTGGCTAAATCAAGCTCACGGGAATCGCCGATGAAATCGTCAATATAGTCATTCGCCGTTTCGGCCAGATGCCGCCAGCTCGGCAGAATCTGTTCGGATGCCAAATCAAGAAACTCCCGGCCAAATCTTGGATCGTGGCGCTTGTCGGCATTTCGCTCTTCCCATTCGGATAAAATTATTTTGTGGCAGCGCAAGAGGTGCATGGCGTCCGCGCACAGCAAACGATAGTCCTGATGCGCGAGGCCCAAATTGTCCATGCGGCCGCGCCGAAGATCACGTTTGAGATTGTGTTCTTTATATTGTTTGACGAGCCGCGTGACATCCAAATACTTGTCGGTCAATTTGAGCGCGACTTTCGAACCGATGAGGGAATCTTCGACGCGGACGATCCTTCCGTAGCCTTCGTGCAATGGCGTATTTTCGATCCGCATTTGAATGGGGACGATCTCACCTACTTCTTGCTCGGTGTGGTTAGCCGAGCGATCAAGCGCTGCTACCCCGCTTATGCTCATATTAATGAGCTTGTGAGGGCGACCGTCGATAAAGGTATCGGGCCCTGTTCCGCTGAAAGGTGTTTCGGGTCGAAACGTTCGGCCCGATAGAAAATACGTCGGCCGGAGGCGCCAGGGAGTTCTTCGTAGATGGTCATGAATTACAAACTGCGTTTCACCAACTCTTTTAAGTCCATATTGCCCGTCCGCTCTTCTCAGTGGAGATGCCGAGCGGTTCGGATTGGCATCACATCTTGGTCGGCTGTTTATTGCCAACCACGGCGAACGTGGCCCAACGACAGTCGATCGAGTTTTCTGGAAGCCCGCGAATGGCTATTCCCGAAGACCACACCGCACCAACTGGCTTGGACTTTTGCGCCGTCTCTTGCCGCCAACCGGGCTACGCAACCACAACTAATGCTCGAGTTCAATACATGGTTAACGAGAAGTTAACAATTATAACGTGTATCAAATCGATACATTGTGTATTGATCCTATATAGCTCAAGGAAAGGCGCTTTGAAGCGAAATAAGGGAGATAATAGAGCTCGTTAATATTTGTTAATACTAGTTAACACTTTGTATATAACAAGCGTATCGAAATAAGTATTAGCTTTATTCATTGCATCATCAGGACAAACCGTCTGGCATGGGACTGTGGTCTCATACGTCAAATGTGGGCTGGAGCCGACAGCGAGTCGATGGCGCCGCTGTTGGGTCTCAAGATTTTGCCGGCGGTGAACGGTTTCATGAGTTTCCATTGCGGATCGACAAAATGCATGACCCGGTAAAACTCATTGATAACGTCGAGGTCGTTCGACATGAGAATGCGATCGCGGTACCAGCTGCTGACCCCGTTGAGAATAGGCCGCGGACCTTTGGTCTGCGGATATTTGAAATTCTCGCCGTTGGTAAACTCCCATGGAAGTTCAACGATCTTGGCGACACTTCGGAAATGATGCCGAGGTAGGGTTTTTAGCCCGTGCTGGTTCTGTGCCGCGCGGGCAAGATTTTGTTCGAGCGACAAGGCTTCCATTGCGCAAACGGTCATGCCTTGGCCGAACGCCGGGTTCAAGCTGATAATTGAATCGCCCACAGCAATTAGGCGGGCGGGCCATTTGCTTAAGCGCTCGTAGTGGGGTCGCAGAGAGGCAGGGAAGCGATGGCGAGTAATTGGCTCGACGAGATCGAGATCCTTAATGGTTTCATAGAGCTGCGGCTTCGGTAGGCTTGCGGCAAAATCTTTAAAGCCAGATTCATCCGACGGCGGATGATCACCGTGGTAGCCATAGAGTGTGGTTTGCCAAAGTCCGTCTTCTACGCAACTGATAACCCCTCCGCGTAGTTCCTGTGGCGCGTTCGGGTAGTGAGCGGTCAGAACCCAGTCGCGCACAACGTGATCGGGTCTCTTGAAGTAGCCGGTTGCATAGGCCAGATCGATGCCAACCATGGTTTCCGGAGGTGCGCGAAATCCGTTTTTCTTGAGCCCGCTCGGCAAGAACGAGCCGCGACCTGTCGCATCCACTATAAGGTCCGCCTCGTAGGCGAGATCGTTGCCTCCGGTTTGTTTCATAAGTACGGCGTCAACAGTCCTTCCGTTTTGTGCAAGTCTGAATGCAGTGACGCGCCGTCCATATTCTATTGTGACGTTAGGCAAAGCCAGAAGGCGCTGGCGCACTTTCGCTTCGAGCAAGGGTCGGGTTTGAAGGAAAAATGTGAGCCCACTGACTAAGCGCGGGAACCAGCGTCCGTTCAAATACCACCTGATGTCTCGCGCGAAATCCGCGGCGATGGCGCCTTCATCGAGCAGTTCTTGGTCGATTCCGGGGAAAAACCGGTTGAGAACCGCTTCGCCACCGGCGAGCAAAATGTGGATGTGGCGGCCTTGAGGAACGCCCTTGCGTGGCGAGTAACCTTCGCTGCCAGCCATGGGATCTTCGTCGCGTTCCATTATTACGACATGGTCGAAAAACTGACTAAGGACCCTTGCTGCCAACAAGCCCGCCATGCTGGAACCAACAACCAGCGCCGTTCTTCCCAAAGACTGCGTAAGATGTGCCATGACTTGAACCACCTGCACCCAATCGCCAGAGTTATGCGACACTTCTGAATGTGCTCTTGCTTTCCATCGATGATAGATTTCGGGGATCGGGCGCGCCACACTTGGTTAACAACACATTAACGCGATTAAAGCGTGCCTTTATGAGAAAAAGATGAAAGCCATGCGCTTCGACGGGCCGGGAAAACCCTTGCGCGCTGCCGAATTAGAGCAGCCCGAGCCAAGCGCGGGAGAAATTCTTGTGCGCGTGCGCGCGTGCGGAGTTTGTCGCACGGACTTGCATGTGGTCGATGGAGATTTGACGTCTCCAAAACCTCATATCATTCCTGGTCACGAGATTGTCGGCATCGTTGAGGCCATTGGGCCCGACGTGTTTGGTCATACTCTTGGTCAGCGTGTCGGCATACCTTGGCTTGGCCATACGTGCGGGGCCTGCAGGTATTGCCAAGAGAGCCAAGAAAACTTATGCGACGAGGCGCGCTTTACCGGTTATCATATTGATGGTGGTTATGCGGACTACACGATTGCCGATGTGCATTATTGCTTTCCAATCAGCGACGTATATGGCGACGCGGAAGCCGCGCCGCTCTTGTGTGCAGGATTGATCGGGTATAGATCGCTTCGTTTGGCGGGGCCCGGTCCGCGATTAGGCGTCTATGGGTTTGGTGCTGCCGCCCATATTGTTGCGCAAGTGGCTCAGTTTGAAGGACGGCAGGTCTATGCCTTTACACGCGACGGCGATGAGACAGCTCAAAATTTCGCCCGTGAGTTTGGCGCCGTTTGGGCTGGTTCCTCCAGCGAATTGCCGCCACAGAAACTGGATAGTGCGATTATCTTTGCCCCAGTTGGTGAGCTGGTGCCACTTGCGCTGCGCGCCGTGCGCAAGGGCGGGACTGTAGTTTGTGGTGGCATTCACATGAGCGATATTCCAACGTTTCCCTATGATTTGCTTTGGGGTGAGCGTGTTGTCCGATCCGTCGCAAATTTAACTCGCAGTGACGCGTTTGAGTTTTTGGAGCTTGCACCGCGCGTGCCCGTGCGCACGACGATTGAAACTTTTCCTTTGGCGCAGGCGAATAACGCTTTGTCCCGGCTGCGCGAGGGTAAGCTCACGGGCGCTGCGGTGCTCATTCCAGGCTGATGCCGTCATAAGGAGTTGGAGCGATGTCATGAATGTGAAAAACCGTCATGTCTAAGTCTGCTCTTGTGCTTTTTTCCGGTGGTCAGGATTCCACGACTTGTCTTGCCTGGGCCCTGGAGCGCTTTGATTGTGTGGAAACCATTGGCTTCGACTACCGGCAGCGACATGCGGTCGAAATGGAGTGCCGCCGTCATATCCGCGACCAATTTGTCATTACGTTTCCCAACTGGCGGTCGCGCCTTGGCGAAGATCATTTATTCGATCTTGGCGTTCTCGCTGACTTGGGCGAAACCGCCATGACCCACGAACAAGAAATTGTGATATCGGACGCTGGTTTGCCGACGACGTTCGTCCCGGGGCGGAATATTTTGTTTTTGACCACCGCTGCTGCGCTCGCCTATCGGCGCGGTATAGATGATCTCGTCGGTGGCATGTGCGAGACGGACTATTCGGGTTATCCCGATTGCCGCGACGAATCGATCAAGGCGATTGAGGCCGCACTCAATTTGGCAATGGACTCCCAATTTCATTTGCACACACCGCTAATGCAACTGGACAAGGCCGGCACTTGGTCACTTGCTGAACGCCTTGGCGGGACCAAACTGATCAATTTGATTATTGAAGATACGCACACGTGTTATCTGGGAGACCGCGGCGTGCGGCACGACTGGGGCTATGGCTGTGGCACTTGCCCTGCCTGCGAATTGAGAGCAAGAGGTTTCCGAACCTACGAAAACGAGTCATGACATATTCGGTCAAAGAAATTTATTTCACGTTGCAGGGCGAGGGTAGGCAGGCCGGCCGGCCGGCCGTATTTTGCCGTTTTGCCGGCTGCAATTTGTGGAGCGGCCTCGAGCGCGACCGGGCGCAGGCCGTTTGCAATTTTTGCGACACTGACTTCGTCGGGACCGACGGGCCCGGCGGCGGGACTTTCGCCGGCGCGAATGACCTGGCCGCGACGATCCATGGAACGTGGCCTGAGAGCGAGCTATATGGCCGTTTTGTGGTTTTCACCGGCGGCGAGCCTCTATTGCAGTTGGACGCCGATTTGATAAATGCGCTCCACGGGCGCGACTTTGAGATCGCCGTTGAAACAAACGGAACGATTAAGGTCCCGGACAATGTGGATTGGATTTGTGTTAGCCCTAAGGCGGGTGCGCTCCTCGCGCAGACAAGTGGCGATGAACTAAAGTTGGTCTACCCGCAGTCGGACTTTCCTCCGGAGCAATTCGAGAAATTAGACTTTGCGCATTTTTTACTGCAACCGATGGATAATCCCGATCGGCAGGTCAACACCGAACGCGCGATCGCCTATTGTTTGGCGAATCCTCGTTGGAGGCTCAGTTTGCAAACCCACAAATATTTGGGCATTCCCTAAGCGTCGCGAGCTTCAGGCCGTGCCCATTCAATTCAACCGATCCGGCAATTCGCGGGCCCACACGTTGATCGCATCATTAGCGTCACCCCAAACGCGCCAGCGGTTTCTGAAATTGTGCCGCAAATCTTGACCGCGCCGGCTATCGGCGACCGCAAGCATCAGCTCGCCGGTTGCGCCGTCCTTAACACTGGCTTGAAACGCAGCCCGTCCGTTGGCGAAGGAGTTAAATGCTGATAGCTGCGGATTACTCTTCCGCAATTGATCGGCGCTGAGCTTATTGGTTTGAAGTGACGTAATCGCAGCTTCGATGATTAGTACGCCCGGGCCCGGTTGATCGACGATTTCGAATTGTTTTCCGAACGATGCAGTCAATGCCTCTGAGAAATAGGTTTGCCGTCCCACCAAATCTCGTTCGCTGAAGTCTTTGAGATCCTTGTCGCGGTCGTAGATGATGCCGACGGGTGCGATGTAAACCTGGCGGTAGCCGGCCTTTATCGGGCCTTGGGTTTTGTAAAGCTCATCAAATTGCGAATCTTTAATGAGCTCTAGGTCATCGACATCGCCAACAAATTTTGTCGCCGCCCAGGACGGTGAGGCGAAGGACAATGTCAGTGCAGCTGCTAGGGTGAGCTGGAATATGCCAAAAGAACGCAGGTGCTGGAACGTCAGTGGCAACATGGCGTCTACCTCGATGGTCATTGAATTCGCCCAAGTCAAACTGCTTAGGCAAAAAATATCAAATCACATCAAGGAAAGAAAACGAGAGCCGATAGCACAGGCTTAGGCAACTGCCCTTTTTTGCGGTGCGGCATCAAGGATAATTTGAGTTAGAGCGTCTGGTGCTGTCATCATAGCATTATGACCGGTTTCAAGTTCGATCCAAGACCAATTGGGATCACCGGAAATCATCTTGGTCACATGGTCGATACCAAGATCGAGCGCCGGGTCCGTACAGCGAACATATGTCTTGGGAAAGTCCCGCCACCGGTTCTTAGAAAACTCAAGGGGTTGAATGAGAGTTGCGAGCGGATGTGGTGTCAGCCGCCGATTCATCCATTCGGTTTGGGACTGATCAGTTACGGGAATGCCGAACCACTCCGGCGGCTCGGACGGCAGCGAGTGTCCATTGACGGCCTTTGTTCGTGATTGCTCGACGAGTTCGGGGGGGGACGACCGCGAGCATGGGCTGGCGTGGCTCAGGCAAAACGGCATCAACATAAACAAGACTGCTGATCCAATCGGGAGCTCGATCAGCGACGCCCGTGATCACCATGCCGGCATAAGAATGACCCACGAGCACGACATTGGATAGTTCGTCCCAGATGAGAACATTGAGAACATCTTCGATATGCGTGTCGAGATTAACATTGGGCCCGGCCAGGTGTTGCCTTTCGCCGAGACCGGTCAAAGTGGGCGTATAGACATCGTGCCCTTGCTCTCGCAATCGGTCACGTACTTCGCGCCAACACCATCCACCATGCCAAGCGCCATGTACCAAAACGAATGAGCTTTTGCCAGTACGCCGCCGTTCATCGATGGTGGCATCACTGAACTCAGGTTCAACGGACTCGGCGGCATTGTTTGCCGCGGAAATAGATCTATTTGTACTCATTCAACCAACGTGCACGCCTAGTGTCAGAAGGCGCGGGAGCTACTCACAGAAGCGGCGGCGGCAAGAAGGCTTACTGACTGCGGTAATAGAAATTTGAACCGCAACTAAGTTAATAGTCCTGTGTTGCTTTCCACCAGCGCTATACAAGGCACTTTTATCGCACGCAGGAGTTAATGTTTTGCTTGGAGAACCAATAATGTTGTAAGGACTTGTTAGGCTTAATGAGACGTCAAGCCTGCAAGCTGTGTTCCCTATACAGGCAACATCTCTGGTTGTGTGGCTCCAAATTCTCTTCTGTGGCGCAACGAATTTCTTTCCTCGTTAAACGCTTTTGTTGTGGGCACCACTTGGTTTATTGCGTGTTGCTCCCTCTTTATTTCGGCGATATCCACAAACGGTGCATAGAGCGGCGCGGTGCGCTCGGTAATAATGCCGGCTTCGAAAAGCGTCTTAACCAAAATCCGAATGACATTGGTAGAGCCCCCAAATTGCTGTCGGATTTTTTCGCTGGTGAATGCTTCTTCGAATGCCGATTGCGCCCAGCGCCAATCAATGCCAATGTGGCCATATAAATGCTTCTTTTGGGCAGGTGCCGCCAAATTAAGAACGAGTGTGTGAAACACATTTAGCGACCAGTCTTCAATTTTGTGTCGGTGTTCGTCAGAGAGTTTTGCAATCGTCCGGTCTGCCCACATCTTGCCGAACTTAAGGTGGAATGCTTCGTCCATCATGACCAATTGCGTGAGCCTTACCATGACCGGGTCGCGACCGTAGCGATGAAACAATCCAAAAGCTCCCATGGCCAGGCTTTCGACCATGATCTGCATACCGACGATCTTTTTCCAAACTAACTTCGTCGAGACAATATCGTCCAGTAAGTCAAAAAGAACAGGTCCAACTGTCACCGGCGCTCCCCATCGGGCTTCTATGTACTTCGTAAAGGCTGTCACGTGGCGCGCTTCTTCGCGAACTTGATTGGCCGCATATTCTTGAGCGCCGGGGTCCTTAAAAATATGGCATAGACGTGCAGACAGGGAGAGGGCGGCCTGTTCGCCATGCAGGATGCTGGAAAAGGACCAATGGACGTCGGCATTGACCAGCCGAATCCTTTGACCCTCGTCGAGCTTTTCGGCAATCGCAGTCTGCAGATCGAGATTGCGCTCGGGATCGAGAATATAGTGGTGCTCTAGATCGAAAGGCATGCTGTAGTCGATGGTGCGGGGGTCGAGCGGGTCCCAATTGTGATTTTGGTTGGCTGCAATAATCTTATCGAACGCGGTCGTGCGGCGTCCGTAGCGATCTGCAGCCACCATGGACAAGAAGTCATTGGGGTCAACGACCTCATAGGCCGGGTCTTTGGTCATGTCGTCGTGCATCGTGTCGCTCCCGACGCTTGGATAGCGTCTTCTTCTCTTCAACAACAAGAAAGTGTAGTCGCGATCATCCTCGCGTAGGACTCACTTAAGTGCGAGGAGCGGGTTGCGATAATTTGACGAAATGGTGAGCGGCTGTAATTGCCTCAATTGAAAGTGGAGGGCTTCTGTTGCCAGGTGCCCTCCGAACCCCGCCTAGCGGTAGGAAACCGCTAGGACTTAATTAGCGAAATAGTCGCGCCGCTTACGCAGCGAGAGCCATTTCTCCTTCATAGTTGTCGTTTGCAACTATAATAATGGACCGATAACGGTGGTTCCTCACCGAGCGAAAAGTACACCTTTACACGTCCGTCGAGCCTATTTCGCCCCCACAGAAACCCACGAATCATATGACATACGCCATGGGCTTGTGGTGGAGGCGCCGGGTACTGCCCCCGGGTCCGGTCCGCTTATTACGTGCCCGTTTATCGCCATAGTCGGCAAGCCGACCCCTCTAATATAGGCGCGGGAGGTAAACGATTAAAGAGCGCTGCGAGAGCTTCGGAATCGGTATAGGTTTGGCGGCACTGGGGTTTGAACGCGGTCGATATTAATGCAGCAATACCTTGATCTTTTGAAACATGTCCGCACCAAAGGCGTGCGCAAGGACGACCGCACCGGCATAGGCACGCTCAGTGTTTTCGGCTACCAAATGCGCACGAATTTGGCCGACGGCTTTCCGGCGCTGACCACCAAGAAGCTGCACTTGAAGTCCATCATTCATGAATTGCTGTGGTTTCTGGCGGGCGACACCAATATCAAATATCTGAACGACCACGGCGTTACGATTTGGGACGAGTGGGCCGATGCCCAAGGCGAGCTCGGGCCCGTCTACGGCCGTCAATGGCGGTCCTGGCCGGCATCGGACGGGGGCACAGTCGATCAGATTTCAAATCTGGTGGCGCAGATCAAATCCAATCCAAATTCGCGCCGCCATATCGTCAGTGCCTGGAACGTTGCCGACGTCGACCACATGGCGCTGCCGCCATGCCACTGTTTATTCCAGTTTTATGTGGCGCAAGGTCGGCTGTCATGCCAGCTTTATCAGCGAAGCGCCGATTTATTCTTAGGCGTGCCCTTCAATATTGCGTCCTATGCGTTGCTCACAGAGATGCTTGCGCAAGTCACAAATTTGCACCCAGGAGATTTTATTCATACATTTGGCGACGTACATTTGTATTTGAATCACTTAGACCAAGCGGACGAACAGCTCACCCGATCGCCGCGGCCCCTGCCCAAATTGCGCCTTAAAAAAGATGTAGCGTCGATTTTTGAATTTCAGTATGCGGATATTGAACTCGTGAATTACGACCCTCATTCCACAATCAAAGCGCCGATCGCCGTCTAATATGCGCTTGAGCCTCATTGCAGCCATGTCTGAAAATCGGGTCATCGCTGAAGGCGGAGAGATTCCGTGGCGCATTCCCACCGACATGAAATACTTCAAGGCAACGACGATGGGTAAGCCCATCATCATGGGGAGGAAAACATTCCAGTCGTTGCGCAAGCCTTTGCCGGGGCGTCCCAACATCGTCATGTCCAAGAACAAGGCGTTTGACGCTCCCGGTGCTGAAGTCGTCCTCGATTTTCGCGCTGCATTCGAGAGGGCCCGCCGGTTCGAGACGGACGAAATTATGGTGATTGGTGGCGCAGAAATATACGAGCTAGCACTTCCTTACGCCGATCGCATCTACCTGACAGAAGTTCACGCTAAGGTAGATGGTGACACTTACTTTCCGGATCTCTCAACGGCCGACTGGCATGAAGTAAGCCGCGACCGCCTTACAAAGGAAAAAGAGGCGACATTCGACTGTAGCTTTGTCATTCTCGAGCGCCGTAACGACGATCCGATCAATTAGAACTGTCGCTACTTCCCAGTTATTCCCCGCACAACGCGTCAAGTTCTCGTGAGGACACCGGCCTTCAGTTTGAGGCCGAGGCAATTTGATTTACGCTGGGGCAATGCTCTTCTGTGGTTATGTTTTCTGCTGAGTTTGTTGGCAAGGGCGCATTCGCAAATGAACTTTCGATCACTAAACTTTGCTCTGTGCATTGTTGTGGGCGCATCGTCCTGCACTGCCGCGCGCGTTCTCACTCATGACACCTCGCTTGATCCTGCCAAGCTCGAAGCCGGCAACTACGCCATAGATCCCGCTCATGCTGCGGTGATTTTCAATGTCAATCACTTTGGCTTTTCCGATTATTACGGCCGGTTCAATACAATTGAGGGATCGCTCGATTTCAATCCTGATCGCCCGGAATCCAGCAACCTTGTCGTGCGCATTGACCCTGCGAGTATCGATACGGGCAATAACGACCTTGAATCTCAGCTGATCAGCACGATCATGTTTGATGTCGAAACCTATCCTGAAGTCTCATTCGTCAGTACACAAATTGAACAAACGGGAGAAGCGACGGGTCGTGTCATGGGAGACTTGACAATGCACGGTGTGACCAAACCCGTCACGCTTGATGTGACATTCAACGGCGGTGCAAAAAATCCGCTGACCCAAGCCGAAACTTTAGGCTTTAGTGCCACGACCGTGATCAAGCGATCGGAATTCGGTTTGGGGGAGTGGCTTCCCGCGGTCGGCAATGACGTGACGTTGACCATCTCTGCCGAGTTTGCCGAGCGCGAAACGCCCGCTCAATAGTCTGAGATAGGTCCATGACGTCCGATCCTTCAAATCTCAAATACGGATTTGTGGCCAAGACGTTTCATTGGACGATCTTCATTCTAATCGGCGTGATGTTTCCCATGGGATACCTGATGGTCGAATTGCCCCTGACACCTCAAAAACTGCAAGTCTATTCTTGGCATAAATCCATCGGTATTACGATAATGACGCTAGCGGTTTTGCGTTTGGCCTGGCGGCATTTTCGAGCTGCGCCGCCTTTGCCACCATCCATGGCGAGGTATGAGAGATTTGCTGCCAGCACCGTTCATGTCTTGCTCTATGTCTGCTTATTTGCCTTGCCGGTCAGCGGTTGGCTGATGTCGTCGGCTGCGGGTCTTCCTGTCGTGCTTTACGGCCAATGGCAATTGCCGGATTTTATTGCTGCCAATGAGGACACACGTCTTTTGCTCTTGGAAGTTCACAAAGCGATCGGCTTTTGGTTGCTCGCGCTTTTGGTCGCCCATGCGGGCGCATCGCTGTTTCATCATTTTGTCCGCCGGGACGATGTGCTGGCGCGCATGTGGCCGTTTGGTCTTCGCGTAGGAGAGCCGTAATGATGTGGTTCAAATTTTCACCGCTCGTTTTAATCTTGCTGCTGCCGAAAGTGGCGAGCGCTGAAACCTGGGAGGTCATAGCCGAAGAAAGCAAAATCGCATTCACCGCAAGCCAATCCGGCTCTCCGACCGGCGGCGCGTTTCCCGTCTATGACAGCGAAATCATCTTCGACTGCGATGATCTTGCGTCCAGCACGGTGTGGATCGAAATCGATTTAGCGAGCGTGGAAACCGCCTACGCTGATGTTGCAAAAAATCTCGTTCAAGAGCCTTGGTTCAACGTACCCGCATTTCCGAATGCCGTCTTCGAAGCCTCAACATTTGTCGCGAGCAATGACGGCGTGTACGAAGCGCAAGGGACGCTAATGGTGCGCGACATGACGCAGCCTGTGGTCCTTTCATTCATGTTCGAAGAGTATGGCGCTCATCCTGAAAAAGACGGTTGGCTCAAGGCCGTCATGGTCGGTGAGGTTACGCTCAGACGTACGGCTTTCGGGGTCGGCCAGGGCGACTGGGAAGCAACGGACGTCGTCGCCGACGACGTCGCGGTCACTATCCGCCTCGCCGCCGAGGCACCTGCCAATCCGTAAGACTTGCAACGCAATATTTTGCGATTGATTTCTCGCCAAGAATCCTAAACCCTCTCACCAGTCCGTCGCTTTGCTCCGGACACCCTCTCCCTGGCAAGGGGAGAGGGAGACGAGGCGGTGAAGAAATTCTCGGCTGCATTGACTTTGGGCGTGCCCACGAGCGTTCTCAGGTAAAACCGGCAGGTCCGCTCTTGAGGCCAAAGCAGTCGTACCGACTTGGCGACTTTGACTTCGCTTCTTAGCCAGAAGCAGTCGTGATTGTAGCTCTGATTTCAGTTCATAAGTTGAAGTGATGACAACGGCAGTGTCACATCTTTTCCGTCACTGAGCTCGACAAGAAATGTCAATTCAGGGTCGATTGAAACAATTGAAATCACACTTCCGACTTTTCCCTTGTATTCCCCGCTTACAATGTTCACAGCATCATTTATCACGAGAAGAACTTGGTCTGTTCTTGTTCTCGCCATGAATGCGTCAATCAGATTTTGAGAAATGCGTGCCATTTGCGGTTCTGAGTTAGATAGTCGTCTCACCGTAGCACAATCGAGTGGTAAGGCCGATTTGGGTCAAACTCGGCCGAACCGCGGCACCACCAAAAGAGTCTGCTCATCGCCAACAAGCAGACGAAAATAATGCGATAGCGGACGTGACGATTTGGGAGTCATTTTTCGAGAACAGCGCGATTGCTCCAGCTAAATTCTCAAAGTGGGGCTTTGCAAATTTGCTCTTACGGCATTCAATCGTCTAAATCTTAATTATCGGACTGTGGCCAAGACCTTCTACCGGACCATCTTTTCGGTAGTCCGACTTATGGCCCTCTTGGAATATTCTATGGGCGAGTTGCGGCTGGCGCCGCGATGTCGGATCGGACGAAAGCGTACGTAAAACGCTTTATCCACATGAAATGTAGCGATGGGCGCTTGACAGTCTATTGCATGGGGTTGTTTTGCATTTTTTTGTTTTTTTTGGCTGGGCGATGCAACGGACCGGTAGGCCGGTCTGAGTAAAGATCCCTGCCGCATTGACTTTGGGCGCGAGCTGAAGTGGACTGTGCGCCCGCCGTCGGGTCATTTTAGAATTCATTTTAGTTTTGGAGACGTTGTCATGGATGTCCGCGCCGCTGTGGCTTTTGAAGCCGGCAAGCCGTTGCAAATCGAAACCGTTCAGCTAGAAGGCCCGAGAGAGGGCGAAGTCCTGGTCGAGCTTAAAGCGACGGGCATTTGCCATACCGATGCCTTTACGCTGTCAGGCGACGATCCGGAAGGTGCCTTCCCTGCAATCCTGGGGCATGAAGGCGCGGGCGTCGTTGTCGAAACAGGCCCTGGCGTCACTTCGGTCAGCGCGGGCGATCATGTCATTCCGCTTTACACGCCAGAGTGCCGGGAGTGTGACTTTTGTCTCAATCCCAAAACCAATCTCTGCCAATCCATCCGTGAAACTCAGGGCAAGGGCATCATGCCCGACGGCACCAGCCGCTTTTCGTACAAGGGCGAGCCCATTCTTCATTATATGGGTTGTTCGACCTTCGCGAATTACACCGTGCTTCCCGAAGTCGCCGTCGCTAAAATCCGCAGCGATGCCCCGTTCGACAAAGTTTGTTATATCGGTTGCGGAGTCACGACCGGCGTCGGTGCCGTCATCTTCACCGCTAATGTCGAGGCAGGCTCGCGCGTGGTCGTGTTCGGCCTTGGCGGGATCGGGCTCAACGTCATTCAAGGTGCCCGTATGGTTGGCGCTAAACAAATCGTCGGCGTCGACATCAATCCAACGAGAAAAGCAATGGCGGAAAACTTCGGCATGACCGATTTCGTCAATCCGAAAGAGATATCAGGCGACGTTGCCGGGCACATCGTGGAGATCACCGGCGGCGGCGCGGATTATTCGTTCGAGTGCATCGGTAATGTGGAAACCATGCGCCAGGCCCTCGAGTGCTGTCACAAAGGCTGGGGCGTTTCAACCATCATCGGCGTGGCGGGAGCCGGACAGGAAATCAGTACGCGGCCTTTCCAGCTCGTTACCGGCCGGGTCTGGCAGGGTACGGCCTTCGGTGGAGCGCGGGGGCGGACCGATGTCCCCAAGATTGTCGATATGTATATGGACGGCCATATCAATATTGACGACTTAATTACCCACACTATGCCGCTCGATGACATCAACAATGCCTTCGATCTCATGCATGAAGGCAAATCGATCCGCAGCGTTGTTCTTTACTAATGTCGGGCCTAACGACCATAAGCAAACAAGCGTGCTTTGGTGGCTTCCAAGGTTTTTACAGTCATGCCTCTAAGGCCTGCGGAGGTGATATGCGGTTTGGCGTCTTCGTGCCTCCGCAAGCCGCTCAAGGCAAGGTACCGGTGTTGACCTTTCTCGCGGGGCTGACTTGTTCCGAAAAGACCTTCGCTATCAAAGCAGGTGCGCAGCGCATTGCCGCTGAGCTTGGTCTCATGCTGGTGACGTCGGACACAAGCCCGCGGGGTGCGGGCATTGCCGGTGAAGATGACGATTGGGATTTTGGCAGCTCTGCCGGGTTTTATTTGGACGCCACCGAGGCTCCTTGGTCTACCTCATATAATATGTGCACCTACGTGACACAGGAGCTTCAACTGACGGTCGTGCAGAACTTTCCGGTCGATGCCGCGCGCCAAGGAATTTTCGGTCATTCCATGGGCGGGCATGGGGCGCTCACGCTTCACTTGAAAAATCCTGGCCTTTACAAATCAGTTTCCGCCTTTGCGCCGATTGCTGCGCCAACGCAATGCCCCTGGGGGCAAAAAGCATTTCAAAATTATCTGGGCAAGGACCAGGAGGCGTGGCGCGCATCCGACGCTAGCGAACTGGTGCGTGCTCAGCCGTCCAGCGCCATGCTGCTGATCGATCAGGGAACGGAGGATCAGTTTCTTGACGAGCAATTGAAGCCTCAACTGCTCGAAGAAGCTTGCAATGACGCGGGTCAAGATCTGCGCCTACAGATGCGGCCAGGTTACGATCACTCCTACTATTTTGTTCAGACTTTCGTGGAAGAGCATCTCAACCATCACGCTCAAACACTGCGTTCCTTCTAGCGTGCTGTAACGGGCGGCGATTTAAGTTAGCTGATAACAATACGCGGCGCCGGTTTGGCCGCCCCGGCGTCAAGCTTGTCGGCGACGAGGGCCGCGATTTCGATAAAGCGCTGCGCTTGCGGGCTGTCCGGCGCGCTTGCGGTGACCGGCTCGCCTTCGTCGCTGCGGATGCGAATGTCGATGTCGAGCGGAATCTCTCCCAAAAAATCGCAACCCTGTTCTTGAGCCGTCGCACGCGCGCCACCTTCGCCGAAAATAAAGATTTTCTCCCCCGTGCCCGGCGTTTCGAAGTAGCTCATGTTCTCGATAATGCCGAGTACCGGGACGCGTGTTTTTTCGAACATGGCGATGCCTCGACGCACGTCCGACAGCGCTACCTGTTGCGGTGTGGAAACAATGACTGCGCCGGCGAGCGTGAAATGTTGCGCCATGGTCAATTGTGCATCGCCTGTACCCGGTGGCATGTCGACGACCAAAACATCGAGGTCGCCCCAATCGACGTCGCTCATCATTTGGCGTATCGCGCTCATCACCATGGGACCACGCCAAATCATCGGCGTGTCTTCTTCGGTCAAAAATCCAATCGACATGACCTTGAGGCCCCAGGCGCTCAAAGGTTTCAATTTCTTGCCGTCGGAGTCCGGCGTGCCGCTCAATCCCATCATGCGCGGCACAGACGGTCCGTAGATATCTGCATCGAGCAGGCCGACTTTTTTTCCAAGTGCCGCCAAGCCGATCGCCAAATTGACCGCAACAGTAGATTTGCCGACGCCGCCCTTGCCGCTTGCCACGGCAATGATTCTGTCGACGCCAGCCACGCCTTTTGAGTCGAGCGCGGCTTTGGGAGACGCGTCAGCTTGCAACTGGCGGCTCAGCGCCGGTCGCTTGGGGGCAGCTTCCTTCGCTTTGGGCGTCGGCGCCCCTGAAGCCGTTCGATGAGCGGTCAGGACAGCGGTAACAGATAATACCCCCGGAACCGCGTAAACTGCTTGTTCACTGGCTTGGCGTAATGGTTCTTTGGAGTTGCCTTGTTCCGGCGGGACTTCAATCGCAAAGCCGACATGACCATCTTTGACAACAAGGCCTTGGATCATGCCCTTGGAGACAACGTTTTCCGCGTCCGCGTCTCGAACCGACTGCAAGGCATCGAGGATTTGAGCTTTTGTAAGGGTCACGAACGCTGCTTTGAGTTAAATTTGTATTTGAGGCCCCGCATATGATCTTGAAATGGAGCCGTTTTCAACCACATGCCATATAAGGTTTTTGAAGCTTTGTTTCAGGTTGGTTTGCCTGGACCCTTCGAATGTCTTATAAGGCCGAACAGTGACACTATGCGGAATTCAACCTCGAGTCGTGCCGTCGTCCGCACCCAGAAAATATCCTATTGAGGAAACTTGCTCATGCCGTGGAATGACAACAGCAATAGCAACGGGAATGGAGGGGGAGGACCATGGGGTCAACCACCGTCAGGCGGAGGTGGAAGTGGCGGCGGACCACAGCCTCCCGATCTCGAAGATATCTTAAGGCGCGGCCAGGATCGCGTGCGGCGCGCGTTGCCAGGGGGCGGGCTCAGCCCGTCGATGATTACGCTGGGCGTGTGCATTTTGTTTCTGATGTGGGCCGTTACTGGAATCTACACGGTGCAGCCGGAAGAAGAAGGCGTTGTGCTGCGCTTTGGAGAGCCGCGCGGCGAGCCGACTCAGCCCGGCCTGCATTATCATCTTCCTTATCCGATTGAGACAGTAGTCACCGTGCCGGTCCGTCGCGTGAATCAGATTAATGTCGGAATCAATCAGTCCAACCGCGATATACCCGCCGAGAGTTTGATGCTTACCGGTGACGAAAACATTGTGAACGTCCATTTTTCTGTATTTTGGCGGGTCGGACCCGGCGCTGCCGCGGATTTTCTCTTCAATGTCCAAGATCAAGAACGGACCGTCAAAGCCGTCGCTGAAAGCTCCATGCGCGAAATCGTCGGCGGTAAAGACTTGCAGCCGATTATTACCGAGGAACGCGGCGCGGTTGAATTAGAGACTCAAGAACTGATGCAACTTACGCTCGATGCCTATCGCGCGGGTATTTTGGTGACACAGGTTCAACTTCGAAAAGCTGATCCGCCCGACCAGGTCATCGACGCTTTCCGTGATGTCGTGGCGGCAAGCCAAGATAGAGACCGCGTTGTCAACGAAGCGCGAGCTTACGCCAATAAAGTTGTCCCTGAAGCTCGCGGCGAAGCGCAGCAAGTCATTCAACAGGCCGAAGCCTATCGGGCCCAGGCGGTGGTTGAGGCCAATGGTCAGGGTTCTCGCTTTACGGCAATCTATAAAGAATACCGCCAAGCAAAAGGCGTGACCCGCCAGCGTATGTTTCTCGAAACCATGGAACGCGTTCTCCGAGATAAGAATAAAGTCGTGATCGACAGTGGCTCAGGGTCGGGGGTTGTGCCTTACCTTCCCTTACCCGAGCTTCAAAGGCGGACAGAGCAGGGAGGCAGCCAATGAGCCCGCGAACTGCAATACCCGTCGTCCTCCTAGTCGTTTTGGCGGTTACGGGACTTAATTCTCTCTTCGCCGTCCATCAAACTCAACATGCCATTGTGCTGCAGTTTGGTGATCCGATTCAGACCATACAGAATGATCCTGGTCTTCATTTCAAATTGCCGTTTGTGCAAAACGTGATTTATCTCGACAATCGGCTGCTCGATCTTGACTCGAGGCCGGAGGAAGTTATTGCGTCCGACCAAGAGCGATTGGTGGTCGATGCCTTTGCAAAGTTTCAAATTACCGATCCGCAAAGTTTTTATGAAACGGTCAACAACGAAGAAAACGTCCGTTTGCGTCTTGCACAGTTCTTAAATTCAAACTTGCGCCGGGTTTTGGGCGGCGTTACCTCGAACGCTACGATTTCCGGTCAGCGCGCCGCGCTCATGGATCGCATCCAAGATGGCGTCAATACCGAGGCGACAGGTGCCGGTCTGGGCGTAGAAATTCGCGATGTTCGAATTCGCCGCGCCGATCTTCCTGAAGCGAACAGCCAGGCCGTGTACGAACGAATGCAGAGCGAGCGGCGGCAAGAGGCCGCTCAATTCCGCGCTGAAGGAGAAGAGCAGGCGCGCCGTATTCGTGCCCAAGCAGAGCGCAATCGAACGGTGATTGTGGCGCGCGCCCGCGAAGAGGGCGAAATCAAGCGTGGACAGGGCGATGGCTTTAGAAACGCGATCTTTGCCTGTGCGTATGGAGCCGATCCTGAATTCTTTGCCTTCTATCGCTCGATGCAGGCTTATGAACAGTCATTTCAGAGTCAGGACACAACGATGGTCTTGTCACCCGACTCGGATTTCTTCCAGTTTTTCGGTAACCCGGCGGGCAACGCTCAAGCTCTGTCCAGCGCCAGCGACTCTTCCGAGTCAACCGCGGTACGGCGTTCCAGCGATCCGCGATGTAGCGTTGACGGCAGCTATAATCTAGACGACGTCGACTTCTTGGCGGCCAGTGCGCCCCAACTTGAAACGCCGCCTCTTGCACCAGTTGTGTTACCGCCGCTTGAGGACGCGCCTTTGGAATCAGCGCCCCTGGCGCCGGGTCCAGCTGAATGAGTTCGGCGGATACCTCTCGTCGGTCTCCAGGAGTTGCGGGACGGGATCTGGGACATGGCTAAGAACGAGGCCTTTATTTCGGGATGAGCGACCTTGCGGTAGCCATAGGGCTTTTGCTGGCGCTAGAAGGCAGTCTTTACGCTTTGTTCCCGGGCGGAATGAAGCAGGTCATGCGCCAGGCTCTTGATATTCCAGTGGGGTCGCTGAGGACGGGAGGGCTGATTGCAGCTTTGGTAGGAGTTCTAGTGGTATGGCTGGTGCGCGCTTGATGCAAATTTTGCTCGATTAAGCTCAAAACAAGGCAAGGCGACGCCCAAATTCCTCCACAATATGATCGGAAGACTGGTATAGGACGGATAAGACGCGACTAAGATGAGGTCCGAAAGGAGAGCCACTGTGTTTAGCTTGTTCAAGGAATCGCTCGGCATGACCGACAATAGAATAGCGGCTATCGGCGCGGCGTCGGTATTGATTTTGGCCCTTGCGATCGACGATGTTGAAGCGCGCGCGGCTCCCGAAAGTTTTGCAGATCTTGTCGTTGAGTTATCACCGGCCGTGGTGAATATTTCGACGTCGCAAAATGTCGAAACGACAATGCGGCGCGATTTCCCCATGCCGGATTTGCCCGATAACTCGCCGTTTGAGGAATTCTTTAAAGAGTTTTTTGATGAACGCAATCAACGCGGACCACGCAAACAGACGGCGCTGGGATCTGGCTTTATTATCGATCCAGGTGGTCTCGTCGTAACCAACAATCACGTGATCGATGATGCTGACGAAATCAAAGTGAAGTTTGATGATGGCACTGAGCTTGACGCTGAGATCATCGGAAAAGATGAAAAAACAGACCTTGCATTATTGCAGGTGAAATCGAATAGGCCCTTGCCGTTTGTACCGCTCGGTAATTCTGATGTGGTGCGCGTTGGCGATTGGGTCATGGCGATCGGAAACCCGTTAGGGTTCGGTGGCACGGTAACAGCGGGCATCGTCTCAGCTCGCAACAGAAATATTGATGCTGGTCCTTACGACGATTTCATTCAGACCGACGCCTCAATTAATAAGGGCAATTCTGGTGGACCCCTGTTCAACATGGACGGCGAAGTGGTTGGTATAAATACAGCGATCGTGTCGCCCACGGGTGGTTCGATCGGCATCGGCTTTGCCGTGCCGGCGAATATCGCAATAGCGGTAATTGCTCAGCTCAGGGAGTATGGCGAGACAAGGCGCGGATGGCTCGGCGTTCGTATTCAAAGCGTGACGCCGGAGATTGCCGAAAGCATGAACCTCGATGAACCGAAGGGCGCGCTTGTTGCCGGTGTTGACGAGGAAGGCCCGGCAGCGGTGGCAGGCCTTGAAGTGGGTGATCTGATTGTGAAATTTGACAACAGAGAAGTCCCCGAAATGAGAGATTTGCCCCGCATGGTCGCCGAAACGGACATCGGCAAACTGGTCGATGTCGAAGTCTTGCGCAAAGGTGAAAGCAAGAAATTCAAAGTCGACATTGCGCGTCTGGACGAGCGACAAGAAGTTGCCATGGTCGACGACGATGGTGAAAAGAAGCCTGGATCGGAATCAGCCGCGCTCGGACTTACGCTGTCTAAAATTACATCGAAGTTGCGTGAAGAATACAGCATACCTGAGGAAGTCGAAGGTGTGGTCGTGGTCGATATCGACTTTGAAAGCGATGCGATCGACAAAGTGAGCGAAGGCGACGTTATCGTCGAAGTCGATCAAGAGCCGGTGACGACGCCCGAAGACGTCATTGAGCGTGTGAAGAAATTAACGGCTAATAGTAGTAAGCCGATATTGCTGACGCTCAATCGCGGTGGCGAATTGGTGTTCCGCCCTGTAAGGCCGCAGGACAGCTAAACGTCGCCCACGAAGTCTTCGGCGCGGTACCCTTGCAAGTACAAGAGTGCGGTGAGGTCTCCGTGCGCCAGTGCTGCGTCCGCGGCGTCGATCAGCACTTGATTAGCGCGAATGGCAACGCCCATTCCTGCGACTTTAATCATAGCAACATCGTTGGCACCGTCACCCACCGCAATCGACTGCGCGCTCTCGAGGCCATGTTGCTGTTGGAATTCTAGAAGTGTTTCTAGTTTCGCTTGCCGGCCCAAAATTGGTTCTCGGACTTCTCCGGTCAATTTGCCGTCGTGCGAGACAAGCGTATTGCCCTTTTGAAATTCAAAACCCGCGGCGTCAGCAACCTTTTGAGTAAAGAACGTAAAGCCTCCGGATACAAGGCACGTTACCGCGTTGTTGGCACGCATTGTTTGCACGAGTTCCGTAGCGCCCGGCGCAAGCGTGATCCGCGTCTCAAACACTTGTTGAAGAACGCCTTCGTCCAAACCTTTGAGCAATCCGACCCGTTCTCTGAGAGCAGGCTCGAATTCGATCTCGCCGGCCATCGCCCGTTTGGTGATCGCTGAGACTTTGTCTTTCAATTCGGCAAAGTCGGCGAGCTCGTCCAGACATTCCTGTCCAATGATGGTGGAATCCATGTCGGCGACAAGCAGATGCTTGCGACGATTCGAGTCTGGCTGGATAACAACATCGAGTGGGGCCCCGCCTAGCGCATCGGCAACGGTCGAATGGATTCTCGTGCGCGCCGTTTGAAGGTCGGTATCGATGTCGAAGAAGAGGTCACAAGCAACATTTTGAGCTAGCCAGACAGGTTCTCCGGGATGGTAGCCGACATTGGTCAACGTCTGTTGCGCTGTCCGCGCATGATCAGCGGTAAGATCACGCGTCGCCGGATTACTGATCAGGGTGAGGACAAATCTCATCGTAAATGTTCTAAACTGGAGTCATGAATAAAGAAGCCAAACCGTCGGCAATCCTTATTGCAGGCCCGACCGCAAGCGGCAAGTCCGCGATTGCTTTGGACGTCGCCGAGGCGTTCGGCGGCGTGATCATCAATGCGGATGCGATGCAAGTCTATCGCGACTTGCATGTGCTGACGGCGCGCCCGAGCCGAGCCGAAGAAGCTCGCGTGCCGCATCGTCTGTACGGCGTTCTTGATGCCGCCGAGCCTTGTTCTGCAGGTCGCTGGCTCGAACTCGTGAAGCCGGTCTTGGAGGACGCGCTCCAATCAAGTGGATTGGCGATATTTGTTGGAGGCACTGGACTCTACTTTAAAGCGCTGACTGAAGGCATCGCGCCGGTACCCCAGATCCCTGCAAGTGTTCGCGAAGATGCGCGCGCGCTTTACGAAACCTTGGGGGGCGAGGCGTTTCACCGTGAGCTGAAAAAGCTGGATCCAGATAGCGCCGCAGCGCTACCGACGACAGATCGCCAGCGTCTCGTTCGCGCCTTCGAAGTCGCTACGGCAACCGGCAAGCCGCTCAGCGCTTGGCACAAATTACCGGCGCTGCCAATTCTAACAGGCCCTGCACTTTGCTTTGTGCTGTGGCCCGACTGGGATGAGCTATATCGGCGTATTGACGCGCGCTTCGATCAGATGCTCGAAGCCGGCGCGGTTGAAGAAGCCAGAATGCTGATCGGACGGGATTTATCACCGGACTTGCCCGCCCTAAAGGCGCTGGGGGTGCAGGAGCTGGGCCGCCACTTTGCGGGGGATTTGGACCTGGAAAGTGCAGCAATTCAAGCCAAAATTGCAACTAGGCGCTATGCCAAGCGCCAACGAACCTGGTTCAAAGCTAAGATGATGTCGTGGAAGCGCATCAATACGCAAGAAATGGAAAAGATGAGACATGAAATCTTTACGAATATTTGCGACAGTGGCTTGACCCCCCGTTAGGGGGGCTGTAGTTTGCGCGCTCTTGAAGCCGGCCTAGCTGCCGGCTTTCTTGTGCTCAACGAAGAAGTTCTGGGAAGTAGACCCATGCCCGCGTCGAAAGACACACTGTCCGGTGCTGCCATCGTCGTCCAAGCCTTGCTGGACCATGGTGTCGAGGTCATATTCGGCTATCCCGGCGGGGCCGTATTACCTATTTATGACGCGCTATTCGAGCATACCGGTATCCGGCACATTCTGGTGCGCCACGAACAAGGCGCGGTCCATGCCGCCGAAGGCTATGCCAGATCGACCGGCAAGCCAGGCGTGGTGTTGGTGACGTCCGGACCGGGCGCCACCAATGCGGTCACGGGCCTTGCCGACGCGCTGATGGATTCGATTCCGATCGTCTGCCTCACTGGTCAAGTGCCAACTCATCTCATTGGGTCTGACGCGTTTCAGGAAGCAGATACCGTCGGCATCACTCGTCCGTGCACCAAGCATAATTGGCTGGTCAGAGAGGTGGACGCCCTACCGCGTGTGATGCACGAAGCCTTTTATGTTGCGACCAACGGACGTCCGGGTCCGGTCGTCGTCGACATTCCCAAAGATGTGCAATTTGCCGAAGCGGCCTATGTCGGCCCGGCCAATATTGAGCATAGGACGTACCGTCCAAGGGAGAAGGGCGATCCGGCAGCAATCAAAGCAGCCGTTGACATGATCGCGAGTGCGCAACGGCCGCTTTTTTACACGGGCGGCGGTGTCATTAATTCGGGCCGCCAAGCCTCCCAGTTATTGCGCGAGCTCATGCAGCTCACGGGTTTTCCCATTACGTCAACATTAATGGGTCTGGGCGCTTATCCCGCAAGCGATCCGCAATGGCTGGGCTTAGTTGGCATGCATGGAACTTATGAATCCAACATGGCGATGCACGATTGCGATGTCATGATCAATGTCGGCGCCCGTTTCGATGACCGCGTGACTGGCCGGCTTGATGCCTTTTCGCCAAATTCGCAAAAAATCCATATCGACATCGACCCCTCGTCCATCAATAAGAATGTATGGGTTGACGTGCCAATTATCGGGGACTGCGGCAGCGTGCTTTCCGATTTGATCGACGCATGGAAAAGAAAAAAGGCCAAGACCGACAAGACGGCGATTGATACCTGGTGGAAGCAGATTGAAACTTGGCGACAAAAGGATTGTTTGAATTTCAGTCAAGGTCCATCGATTATCAAACCGCAATACGCAATCGACCGTTTGTATGAATTAACGAGGGACCGGGACGTCTACATTTCGACGGAAGTGGGCCAGCACCAAATGTGGGCCGCGCAACGCTTCAAGTTTGAAGAGCCCCACAGGTGGATGACGTCAGGCGGGCTCGGTACCATGGGATATGGCTTGCCTGCAGCCGTCGGCATTCAATTGGCGCATCCGGACTCTCTCGTCATTGATATTGCAGGCGAGGCATCGGTCCTTATGACCATGCAGGAAATGTCGACGGCGGTCCAATACGGATTGCCGATTAAGATTTTCATTATCAACAATCAATATATGGGCATGGTTCGCCAGTGGCAGGAGTTGCTGCACGACGGGCGTTATTCCCACTCCTATACGGAAGCGTTGCCGGACTTTGTGAAGTTGGCCGAAGCCTACGGCGCCCACGGAATACGTGCCCAGCATCCCGACGAGGTTGACGACGCGATCAAAGAGATGATTGGCGTGGATAAGCCGGTGCTGTTTGATTGCGTGGTCGATCAGCAAGAAAACTGCTTCCCGATGATCCCATCAGGCGCTGGTCATCATGAAATGATGTTGAGTGCACAAGAAGAAGAACGTGAAGTTTCTGACGAAGGAAAAATGCTGGTCTAGTCGAATTACAAAGTGCTCAATCGAATTCGATGACGTGCAGTGAATTGAACGCCAATCAAGAAGTTTTCTAAGCGAACTAAAGTTGTAGCCATGAACAAGGACGAAGCCATAGAACGCCGCTGCATTTCCGTTCTCGTCGATAACGAGGCGGGCGTATTGGCGCGCGTCATTGGGCTCTTTTCAGGCCGCGGCTACAACATTGACAGTTTGACAGTGGCCGAGGTTGATACCGAGGATCACACGTCTCGCATTACGATCGTGACGACCGGAACGGCCATGATTTTGGAACAGATCAAGGCCCAATTGGACCGGATCGTGCCGGTTCAAAAAGTCGTAGATATGACCAAGGAAACCGAACCCGTCGAGAGGGAGCTCGCTTTGGTCAAAGTTAAAGGCACTGGCGAGAAGCGGGTTGAGTCGTTGCGGCTGTCCGAAGCCTTTCGCGCGCGAGTGATTGATACTACTCACGAATCTTTTGTGTTTGAGTTGACAGGTGCGCCCGACAAACTCGACGCGTTTGTCAATCTCATGCGGCCGTTGGGTCTCGTTGATGTTTCGCGCACGGGTGTCGTCGCGATCTCGCGCGGCGCCAAAGGAATGTAAGTGAAATATTAAAAGGGGAATCACATGCGCGTTTATTACGATCGCGACGCCGACGTCAATCTAATCAAGGGCAAGAAAGTTGCCATCATCGGTTACGGTAGCCAAGGCCATGCTCATGCTCTCAACATGCGCGACTCAGGCGTCAAAGACGTGGCCGTGGCATTGCGATCAGGTTCCGGGTCGGCGCAAAAAGCTGAGGGCGCGAATCTAAGTGTCATGAGCGTTTCGGAAGCGGCCAAGTGGGCCGACGTCCTGATGATGCTAACGCCTGATGAGCTGCAGTCCGACATATACGCTGATCATTTGGCCGACAATATGAAAGAAGGCGCAGCGCTATTCTTTGCCCATGGTCTCAACATTCATTTCAATCTTATTGTGCCGCGGCCGGACGTCGACGTCATGATGGTGGCGCCCAAAGGACCCGGCCACACGGTGCGAGGCGAATATGAGCGCGGCGCAGGCGTACCTTGCCTTGTTGCCATTCATCAAGATTCCACCGGCAATGCTCATGACATTGCGCTCTCTTATGCATCAGCCATTGGCGGTGGCCGGGCCGGCATTATCGAAACTACTTTCCGCGAAGAATGCGAAACCGATCTCTTCGGCGAGCAAGTCGTCTTGTGCGGCGGATTGGTCGAGCTCATTCGCGCGGGATACGAAACCTTGACCGACGCTGGCTACGCTCCCGAGATGGCCTATTTCGAATGCCTCCATGAAGTGAAGCTCATTGTCGATCTCATTTATGAAGGTGGCATCGCCAATATGAATTACTCGGTGTCCAACACGGCCGAGTATGGCGAATACGTGTCCGGTCCCCGGGTGGTCACACCGGCCGTCCGTGCCGAGATGAAGAACATCCTCGACGACATCCAATCAGGACGCTTTACTCGCGATTGGATGTTGGAAAACAAAGTCGGCCAATCGAGTTTCAAAGCAATGCGCGCGAAGTCTGAGGGTCATCCCATCGAAGCCGTCGGCAAACAATTGCGCGATATGATGCCGTGGATCGCCGAGCGCCGCTTGGTCGACAAGTCGAAGAATTAGGTGCCTTTGGCCTAATAAGCCTGACAAAGCCTCGGAATCTTGAGTTCTTTTCCCCGCTATCATTGCGGGAGCGAACTCGTGTGGACATTTCCATATTGCCTGATCATGTTTTTTCGGCTTTATAGTGTGGTCTCAGTCGATCGGGACCTTTACTTTTGGGTTAGAGCTGACCGGATAGACTGACTTGGCACCACGGGTTTTAAGACAGATGACCATCGCGACCCCAGTTTTTGAGACGAAATCGAGCGCTTCCGGCGCCCGCCCGTCTCATGCATGGGCAAACGATCCTGTCTCGGCCCGCCGGCTTGAAGAACTCCTTCTGCTTATCTGCCCCTAAGTGCTGACCAGCTTTCTCTTGAAAAGCGGGCATTTAGGGGAACGGCGACCATCCAAGCACAGACAAGCCAAGTAAGAGAGAAGGACGAGAGCCATGAGTGGCACATCCAAAGACGAATTTGTCAGAATTTTCGACACGACCTTGCGTGACGGCGAGCAGTCGCCGGGCGCCTCGATGAATTTGGAAGAAAAACTCCAGATCGCCGAGACGCTCGAATCCATGGGCGTCGATATTATCGAGGCCGGATTTCCAATTGCTTCTAACGGCGATTTTGAAGCGGTCAACGAAATCGCCAAGCAGTCGAAGTCGGCCGTGGTTTGCGGTCTGGCGCGCGCCGGCGCCAAGGACATCGAGCGCGCCGGTGAAGCGCTCGAGCCCGCTAAGCGACCGCGCATTCACACATTCATTTCCACAAGCCCAGTCCATATGAAGCACAAGCTTCAAATGGAGCCCGAAGACGTCTTGGAAGCAGTGAGCTCGAGCGTCGCGCGCGCGCGACAGTATACTGACGACGTCGAATGGTCGCCGGAGGATGCTACGCGCACGGATCATGATTTTCTGTGCCGTACGGTCGAGGCCGCGATCGACGCGGGTGCCACGACCATCAATATCCCGGACACGGTGGGCTATACGGTGCCTGAAGAGTATGGCCGGCTCATTGCCATGCTGAGGCAGCGCGTGCCGAATATGGATAAGGCCGTGTTGTCTACTCATTGTCACAATGACTTAGGGCTTGCGGTCGCCAACTCCATTGCCGGCGTGGTTGCGGGAGCCCGCCAGATCGAATGCACGATCAATGGACTCGGCGAGCGGGCCGGGAATGCTGCGATGGAAGAGATCGTAATGGCGTTCCGCACGCGGAGCGATGTGCTGCCATTCGACACTAAAATCGATTCAACTAAGATCACGCGCGCGTCGAAACTGGTGGCGGGAGTGACCGGATTTCCGGTGCAATACAACAAAGCAATCGTCGGAAAGAACGCTTTTGCTCATGAATCGGGCATTCACCAGGACGGTATGCTCAAGCACAATCAGACGTATGAAATCATGACGCCGGAAAGTGTCGGCCTCAACGAATCGTCTCTGGTCATGGGCAAGCACTCTGGCCGCCACGCGTTTCGCGAAAAGCTGGCCGAGCTGGGTTATGAGCTTGGCGACAATGCGATCCAAGATGCTTTCAGCCGGTTCAAAGAACTTGCCGATAAGAAAAAGGAAATCTTCGACGAAGATATCGTGGCGCTGGTCGACGATGAGGTCTATCGCGCCAACGATCGCATCCGTGTGCTATCACTCAGGGTTGTAGCCGGTACGGAAGGGCCCCAGGAAGCTGATTTGACTCTCGAAATCGATGGCGAAACTCATCAGCATAAAGCAAGCGGTGATGGCCCCGTGGACGCGGTATTCAATGCGATCAAGATAATCTGCGGCCATTCCGCTCGGCTTAAGATCTATCAAGTGAGCGCGGTCACTCAGGGCACGGATGCTCAAGCCGAGGTCAGCGTGCGTTTAGAAGAGGACGGGCGTTCTGTGGTCGGCCGCGGCGCGGATACCGATACCCTGGTTGCGTCAGCTCGAGCCTATGTCAATGCGCTCAATAAGCTTGCCGTCAAACGAGAAAAGACCGCGCCTGATGCGATTGCTATGACGCCCTAATGATTGTCTTCCGCTCGGTACGCAGAACACTTTTTTAACTTTTGGCGGCGGCGATGTGAAATCATTGTCGCCGTCAAATTAAAGTTAATGAGTTCCGGGCTATTCTTGTCCTAACATACGTTCAAGAGCGTCGATTCTTGGACGATTGTGGGTAGAATTCCAAGAACGGGACAGAGCACGCATGTTTGCAAGTTTATTCGGCCTTCTTTCAGCGGACATGGCCATTGACCTAGGGACCGCTAACACGCTGGTCTACGTCAAGGGCCGCGGCATTGTTCTCAATGAGCCGTCGGTCGTCGCCATTATGCATAAGGGCGGTAAGAGCCAAGTCTTGGCGGTAGGGAACGAGGCAAAGATGATGCTGGGCCGTACGCCTGGCAACATCGAAGCTATTCGTCCGATGCGCGACGGCGTCATCGCCGACTTTGAAGTCGCCGAGGAAATGATCAAGCATTTCATACGCAAGGTGCATAACCGGCGTTCGTTCGCGAGCCCTCAGATCATCGTCTGTGTGCCGTCAGGTTCAACGGCTGTCGAGCGGCGGGCCATTCAAGAATCCACTTTGTCGGCGGGTGCCAGGCGGGTCTTTTTGATTGAAGAGCCCATGGCGGCAGCCATCGGCGCCGGATTGCCGGTCACCGAGCCCACAGGATCCATGGTGGTTGATATCGGTGGTGGAACCACGGAAGTCGCCGTTCTGTCCTTAGGCGGCATTGTCTATTCACGGTCGGTACGGGTCGGCGGCGACAAAATGGACGAGGCGATTATCGCTTATATTCGCCGCATGGATAATTTACTGGTTGGCGAGGCCAGTGCGGAGCGGATCAAAAAAGAAGTGGGATCTGCCTGTTCGCCGACGGACGGCAACGGCATGACCATCGAGATCAAAGGCCGGGACTTGATGAATGGCGTTCCCAAAGAGGTCACAATCGGTCAGCGGCAGATCGCCGAAAGCCTATCAGAACCTGTAGGCTCGATCGTCGAAGCGGTGAAGGTCGCCTTAGAAGCGACCCCACCGGAGCTCGCCGCCGATATTGTCGATAAAGGGATCGTGCTCACAGGGGGCGGAGCACTGCTCAGTAATCTTGATGAAGTCTTAAGAAACGAGACAGGATTACCCGTCAGTATCGCAGACGAGGCTTTGTCGTGTGTGGCTCTGGGGACCGGTAAAGCCCTTGAACACATGAGAACCATGAAGCATATCCTGTCTACGGTTTACTAGACTCGCGGCCCGTCTATAATCGGTAGCCAATGCTCAGCGGCTCGTATTATTTGTGCCAAGCGAGCCCCTATCGCCCGAGTAATGGGAGCTGAGGTCTGTGCGTAACAGAGCCGGTCAAGTCGAATCTATCAAAATGCCGTTCCGGATGTTCTCGCACCGGTTGTCGCTGATCATCATGACGGCGTTCTCGATCGCGCTTTTGCTTTTGGGCAGGGCCGAAGCCTACATTTTCGACGAAGCGCGCACGAAGGTTGCCGAGGCGGCGGCCCCCATTATGGAGCTGTTGTCGTCTCCGATCGCGGCGGCACGAGGCTGGATCGGCGACTTTGAAGACTATTTCAATGTCTACGAACAAAATCGACGCTTGCGTGAGGAAAACTCGCGTTTGCTTGCATGGAAATCGGCTGCCCTTCAATTAGAACAAACGACGGCTCGCTATGAGGCGCTTCTTAATGTGCAGTTGGAGCCAGGGATTGGCTACATCACCGGCCGAGTGATTGCAGACGCGGAAGGCCCGTTTGTGCATACGTTTATTGTCAATGCCGGAACTGATGACGGGGCTGCAAAGGGTCAGGCCGTGGTCGATACCGATGGGTTGATCGGCCGGGTCGTGGGCGCGGCGCGAAATGCGTCACGCGTTCTCTTGATCAACGATCTCAACAGCCGAATCCCCGTCTTAGTAGAAGGCGGCCAACACCGGGCGGTCATGGCCGGAAACAACACAAAGGAACCGTTGCTGCTCTATCTACCTGAGACAGCAGATGTTCGCGTCGGACAGCGGGTTGTGACATCTGGACACGGCGGCATGTTTCCTCCCGGACTGCCGGTCGGTGAAATTGTTGAAGGTAGTGAAGGCGAATATCCTGTTAGGCCGTTTGCTGAGCAATCGCGTATCAACTTCGTCCGCATGCTGCAATTCGATTTCCCGAAAGATGCAACGCCCGAGGCTGAGAGAATTGAGGCGCAAACGCTGAACTCTGAGGCCGGCGAAGGTAATGGCGCGCAACTAGGTTTGCTCGCACCACCTGAGGTTCCTGAGCAATGAGCAAGTTGATGGAGTCACTGTCCTAATGTCCGCGAGTTATGGCAATCGGTTTGGCAGTATTTTTGAGGCAGCGATTCCTCTCACCACGGCCTTGCTGTGTGTAATGCTGTCCATGCTGCCACTGGGCCTGTCATCGGGATTTACGATCAATCCGTCGTTTGCCCTTATGGCAATTTTTTACTGGGCACTCTATCGACCTGACTTGATGCCGCCCGTGAGTGTCTTTCTTGTTGGCATTTTTCAGGACCTGCTATCCGGATCGCCGGCAGGCTTTTGGGCCTTTGTCTATTTGTTGGTTTACGCCATCGTCGTATCTCAACGTCTGTTCTTTATTGGCAAGGCTTTTTTTGCCATTTGGACGGGGTTTGGCGTTATCGCCCTCTTTGTCGGCTTGGTGGCTTGGGTAATCATTTCTCTCGATGTGGGCATGTATTTGTCACCGGCACCATTTATTGGGCAAGCAATCTTCTCGTTTGTTTTCTATCCTGTAATCAGTCGCGTCTTTGGCGGATTTCAGAAAAGGTTTTTGAGCCAGATTTGAGTTAACCCGGAGTGAGAGTTCGGTTCAGTGAGTGCAATGGATTCAAAGGATGGTGATCGGTACAAGGCGTTTTCACGTCGAACGGCCATCTTGTCCGGCGGCGCACTCGGTGTCATGGGCACTTTGTTCGGACGCCTCTATTACATTCAAGTTCTCGAATCTGACGAGTACAAGGTTTTGGCCGAAGACAACGCGGTCAGCGTTCAGCTTTTGCCGCCGCTGCGCGGGAAGATTTTTGACAGGTTCGGGGTGGAGCTGGCGTCCTACAGCGACAACTATCGCGTTTTGCTGACGCCTGCCGACACGCCAGATCTCAACGAGGCGCTCGACGCCTTATCTGAATTCATACCTATTTCCGAAAATCGAAGAAAAAAAGTGATTAAGGCGGCATCGCGTCAGACAAAATTTTCGGCCATCACCGTCGTGGAAAACCTATCTTGGGAACATTTTGCCCGAGTCAACGTCAACGGGCCGGAGCTCGGTGGCATTCAATCTAACGCTGGGGTCACGCGAAATTATCCGTATTCGTCTGAATTGGCCCACGTCGTCGGTTATGTCGCTGCCGTCAACGAAGATGAGGTGGGCGAAGATCCTGTCTTGTCGTTGCCCGGTTTTCGCGTCGGCAAGAGCGGCATCGAAAAAGAGCTGGAAAGCGAGCTTCGCGGCAATGCGGGCAATCGGCAGGTCGAAGTCAATGCTTACGGCAAAGTGATACGTGAGCTCGAGCGTGTGGAAGGTGAGCCCGGCAAAGACATCGTTATGACTCTAGATATCGACCTCCAGGGCTTCGCCATAAAACGCCTTGAAGGTCAAAGCGGTGCGGCCGTCGTCATGGATATCCATAATGGCGACGTTCTGGCTCTTGTCTCGGTGCCAGGCTTCGATCCCAACGATTTCAATTTAGGTCTGTCGCAAGAAACATGGGACGGGCTGCGCAACGATGAATACAAACCACTATTGGACAAGACGATCGCGGGACAATATCCGCCGGGCTCCACATTCAAAATGGTGGTCGCATTGGCGGCCCTGGAAGCCGGCGCGATGTCGCCGCACGACCAAGTCTTTTGTGGGGGGCGAACGCGTCTTGGCAATCATAATTTTCACTGCTGGAAGCGGGAAGGACACGGATCCGTCAATTTGAGACGGGCGATCAAACATTCCTGCGACCTGTACTTTTATGAAACTGCTAAGCGCACTGGCATTGATCGCATTGAGGCCATGGCCAAGCGCTTTGGTCTGGGCGAGCCGTCTGGTCTAGGCATTCCCGGAGAAAAAACCGGCCTGGTGCCAGGCCGTAACTGGAAGATGTCCTTCAACGGCGAACCCTGGCAGCAGGGCGAAACGCTTATTACGGGCATTGGCCAGGGCTTTCTTCTTGCGACGCCTATTCAGCTCGCGGTCATGGTCTCGCGCCTCGCCAATGGCGGGAAGGCAGTCACGCCGCGGCTTGTGAGATCGATCGGGCAAGATATTAGCGAGCCTGCCGCGTCGCCGGATATGGGCATTTCAGCTCAACATTTGAAGCTTGTTCATCAGGGAATGAATGGCGTCAGCAACGAGGCGGGAGGTACTGCCTACGGCAGCGGCATAAGAGAAGAGGGCATGCAGCTCGCCGGCAAAACAGGCACCTCACAGGTGCGGCGCATCACCACGGCCGAACGCGCTGCGGGCATTATCAGAAATGAGGATCTGCCTTGGAATCGCCGCGACCATGCTCTTTTTGTCGCCTTTGCTCCAATCCAATCGCCCCGCTACGGCATTTCCGTATTTATCGAACATGGCGGTGGCGGCTCGCGAGCGGCCGCGCCGGTCGCCCGCGACATTATGTTGGAGACGCTCAAGCGTGACCCGCTGAACCGCGAGGCCATCGGACCTATGGCCTCTCAGGAGAGTAAGCGCGCCACTCCGAGGGGGGAGGGTTAGCCATGACATTTTTGGATGCGGTCGGAGCGGCGGGGCGTGATTTGAGGCTCACGGACAAATTTCTCGAGATCAACTGGGGCTTAATCCTCCTGCTGTGCATGATAGCCGGCCTCGGATTTGCGATGCTCTATTCCATCGCAGGCGAAAAAATCGACCCCTGGGCTTATCGCCAGGCGATTCGATTTGCCATAGGCATGGCAGTGCTTATGGTTGTTGCGCTCATCGACATTCGTCTTTGGCTGAAACTTGCCTATCCGGCCTACGCGGTCGCTCTGATTCTGCTGATAGGTGTCGAATTTTTCGGCGTCAGCAGCATGGGGGCTATGCGCTGGATCAGGATTGGGCCGATTCAAATCCAGCCGTCTGAAGTCATGAAGATCGCCATGGTTTTGGCGCTCGCCCGGTACTTTCACGGCATCAGCTTGGATCAAGTGTCCCGGCCCCTGTCTCTCGTGCCGCCGGTCCTAATTATTGCCATACCGGTAGCGCTGGTCCTGGTGCAGCCCGATTTGGGAACGGCCGCCTTATTGCTGTTTGGCGGTATCGGAATGCTGTTCTTGGCCGGATTGAATTGGTGGATATTCGCGATAGCAGGATTGGCGGGCCTTCTCGCCGGGCCACTGGCCTGGCAATTCCTTTATGAGTACCAAAGAGATCGGATATTCACCTTTTTGGATCCGACCCGCGATCCTTTGGGCGCCGGCTATAACATTATTCAGTCCAAGATCGCCCTGGGCTCAGGCGGGGTCTTCGGCAAGGGCTTCGGGGACGGCAGTCAGGGGCGCCTCAACTTTCTGCCGGAGAGCCATACGGACTTTATTCTGACGGCGCTAGGTGAGGAGCTGGGACTGGTGGGCGCTTGTATATTGCTTGGGATGTATCTTCTTGTGCTTGGCTATGCGGTGTCATTCGCCTTGGAATCACGCAATCACTTTGGACGTCTGCTGGCCATGGGCGTCAGTCTGACCTTCTTCCTTTATGTGGTGATCAATGCCGCCATGGTCATGGGCCTCGTACCAGTCGTCGGGGTGCCGCTACCTCTGGTGTCCTATGGCGGGACGGCGATGATGACGCTCATGTTTGGATTTGGTCTTCTTATGAGTGTCCACATCCATAGGAATGTCGATGTACCTCGTAGTTCGGTAGCGCTGTGGTAATGAATCAACCTCGCAGATGTGGTGCGGTGTTGAAATTGCATTAAATCAAGACAATATAAATAAAAATCACACGTGCGTGCTTCACAGCGCATAGATTTTGATTATAATTGTGCGGCGGGGGCTTACGGTTTCTTCTTCGTTATCACCTACAAAAGGTCTTGCGCAGAGTTCTGCGTGTTCGGTCGACACGAGTTTGATTACGGTTGAGGGTTGTGTCTTGTCTAAGTGGCAGTTTCAGGTTCCGGTTCAACGTTTTCCTCAGGCCTTTGCGGCCTTGATTTTGGCGATCTCCCTGTCTGGCTGCGTTACCGTCAATATGGCGGGAAGTGACACGATTGACGATTTGTCACGTGCCCAACAGCAAATGCGTGAACGGGCCGTTAAATTGTCCAATACGGTTTGGCACACCGTCGCTAGCGCTAGTTTTTTCGATTCGATTACCGGAATGCTGATCAACGGCCGAGAAGCTCCTGAAGGGCCAGGCCTTGTTGCGGATCCGCAGGGCCGCTATTCGACGGCCGTTGCCTATATTGAGCAAACCGAACAACAGCACATCTCTACAGATGAACAGCTCAACGCAATTGTCGCCGATGTTCGCCAAAAAACGGCGGAAACCAGGGACTTGGTCGAGGCCACACAAATGGTGGTACTTGGCTATCGAGACGCGCCTGGATCTGAGCATGTGGCGGCGCCAACGTCAGCCACGATCGTGGCAGGCCTAGCCGATATCAAGGCAGATATGCAGATCGTTGATCAGTCCATTGCCAGTGCTCGCAAGCAGCAATCGACCTTTCAGATCGCCGAACAGACCTATCGCGAGAAAAATCCCTCGGCGGACACTTCACCCATCACTCTGGAGCTGAACTCCTTCGGCCGCCAGATCGCGATGATGGTCGCGTTATCGCGCGAGCTGGACCAGGTTGAGCTCGGTTAGTCCAGCGTCAGGGGGCTTGTTCTTGAATTGAATTAAGAGCTCACCCAGTCGGCCAGTCGGCCGCTCGCGGCCGTCCCTTCCAGCTTCTGCTCAATCTGATCATCGTCCGTTTCCAGAATGGAATCCGCATCGTAGTCGAAAGTGTCATCGTCGATGGATGGGGCATCATTTTCGTCAACGTCAGCCCCATCAATTTTTCTTTGGACCTCTGGTTGTGCGCCGGGATCTTCCGCCTTCGTTGACGCGGACTGGACGCTCGCGTCTGCGTCGTCTGCTGTGACCGGTGCCGCTGGGTTGGATGCGTCCGCTTCCTTTTCTTCGATTTTGCCGCTGGTGCCGGGTTCGGTGGGTTCGGCGGCAGGCTCATTGGTCTTTCCGCACCAGACTTCAAGCATTGCTTTGATGCGTTGTTCCAAATAGCGCATGCCGTTGACGACCTTGGTGGTCCGTTGGCTGGTAATGTCTTGAAACGAACAAGCCATGAATATGCTGGTAGAGATATCTTCAAGTTCCTCAGACAAGGCTTTGTCCCAATCTCGCGAACGTAGGTGATCGGAGATTTCCTGAAGCTTTTCGGCTGCCGAAATGATGTCCGACGTCGCGCGCTCCGTGGATGTGATGATGGCGTCAAATTCCTCGGAATTGGAAGTAATCCGGCTGCTCGCCGTATTTCTGGGCTTGATCGCCGCGATTTCTTTTCGTGTGTCTTGGATCGTCTTGGCGAGCTCGTTCAGCTCCGCTTCCAAGATACCGCTTTGGTCGATATGGCCCGTGGCAGCACCAGGCTGAATCGAATGGCGGATTCGTTCGATGGCGAGCAGCAATTGCTCCGTATCAGATACTTTGTTGCGCTCGGCGAGCTCTTTTAGAAACCACCGGCCACGCGGTGTGTCCATGACAGCTTCGTAAATCTCGTCGAAATCAATCGACAACGCCGCGTCCTCTTGCTCGCTCATCGGGAGCCTTTCGCATGATTTAATTCTGTTGGCTCTCGTACCCCCGGCACGAAGTCAAGCACGATTATTTGGCCGTAATGCTTTCGGTTTGGTTGACGGTTCCCGTAAATCGCTAGGAATTAGGATTCTGTTTACGCTTTGGCAGGTGGAGAACGGACAAACTGTCCCATTCCGGCGCATGGTTCGAATCCTTGATGTCGCTTGGCACGATAGTCGACACGGAGGTTAGTTGATTGTGCCTTCGCCCTGGTCGTCAGCAATTGGAGGCAACGACTGAGCCGGACCCGCTTGGTGGTGGACCAGAAGCCACTTGCCGCCGTCTTGCACAAACACGTTGGTGGCTACAAGCACTTCCTGTTCGATGGATTCGTAACACACGACGATTCCGACTTTACCAAAGAAAAGCGGCTGAGGCGCGACGTGTTGAATGGGGGGTGGCGAGGGGCCGTTCAGAATGGACCGAAATGACTCCATGATCTCATCGCGGTCAGTTAGTGCGTTCCAACCGGGATGAATACAAGCGACCGGAACATGAGCGGCCCAAAGTTCCTCCAGAGCCGCCATGTCTTTGTTGGCAAAGGCACTGTAAAAGATCTCGTTTGCAAAGAGCAGCGCGTCAATATCGCTCATCGGTCTTCGCTTCCGCCGGTATCAGCACAAATAGTCGAATAGCGCAAAACCTGCCTGCCATTTTGACAGCCGTTTTCGTTTAACCGGTGGGACTTAATTGACGTTCGCGCAACGCGCCGACCATTACCATGATCCAACCAAGCATAAAGCTTGCGCCGCCAAAAGGCGCAGCCATTACAATGACAAAGGACTCGGTGAAGCTGCTGAGGTACAAAGAACCGCAGAACAAAATAATTCCAATAACGAAAAACATGCCGACCAAATTTGCCAGCGGCGCCGATCTAAATGCCAACCATCCAACGCCGAATATTGCGAGCGCATGATAGGCATGAAATTGACTTGCCGACTCCCAATTAGAAAACTCGTTGGGCGGTAAGACATCGACAAGATTGTGAGCGCCAAACGCACCCAACGCGACGGCCAAAAATCCATTCAATCCTGCAAGAGCCATCCAAAGTCGATACATGAATCATCTCCCGTATGGCTCAAACGTTTCGTCGGCATGCTTAGCCTGGCGAAATCGGCTGCTCTAATCGTTGAACCGACGCGTTCGAATTTTGCTATTCCTATTCTATCCTTCGGATGCCAGGCCGTCGATGGCTTTGCAAATAAATTCGTTGGCCTGAAGCCACACTTTTCGTTTCCAATCCTCGCTGCTCGGATAAAACGCCTGGCGATTCCGAAGGCGTATCTCCGCACCCTGATCGTTGTGAGGGTTGCCATGATTGTAAAGCCAATTGTCATCGCGCGTTGCTGCTAAGACATCCATGGGGTCGATCGTACCGAACTCTGCCGCAACAAAAACAATCTCAATCCCAGGAAGTATCTCCGTCATGGCTGCGCCAAGAGTTCCTTCAAGGTCTGCGGAAATCGAATTTCCCTCTTTGGTCGATTTCACTTTCCCGTCCCACCAGGAGTTCGCTTTGGCAAGACTTGCCGCGTGCTCATGTTCGACGCTAATAAGTTCGCCGTAACCGAACGGCCCAAGGCCGGTGTGAAAATCAATGCCAGCGATGATTTTGGTATCGCTAAAAACACGTTTTGCGGCAGCACGAAATAATTGGTTCGACCATGTCGGGGTCAGGCCGCCATAATAGAGTCCGTCTGGGTGGTCATATTGACCTCCGGAAATCGCGCGTTGAAGCGCGCCGAAGCCGTTTTTCCTTCCATATTCAAGAAAGAGCTGGTCGGCTTTTTCGATTGATGTCGTCGAGATGTTTCTTGGAGCAATGAAGTGCGCGAGCTCGTTGTAACCCACATTTATTGGATAGGGCTCATCGTGGTTACGGAAGTTTCGATTGAGATCCACATTGTCTTCGTTGACGCGTCTCAGCCAAGCAAAACCAAAGGGATTGAGGGCATGGACGAGCATGACTTTAGTGTCGGAGGCGATGGCTTGGAGTTTGCGGGACTTCAAGAAACCGATTTGACAGGCTGAGCCGCAAAATCCCTCGACGCCATGAGTAGCTGATATTAGCAATAGACCGTGCGGTGCGTTGTCTGCTCCAGCAACCGCAATGTCCATAAAGAGCGGTTGTCCATTTGGGCCTTTGGCGCTCGGATGTTCGTGGGACGTTACGTCATAATTCGATGTGCCGGCTGCAGCCAGAAATTTCTGACGTGCTTCTTCATATGTTTCGGAGAAGTTTGAAGCGGCAGACGTCTCAGATGCCATCGCTTAGCCCCATAGATCGCGGGACGGTGGATGGAACGTACCATCCTTGTACTGGATAGGATGCGCCCGGTCCTTTGCAAGAAGCAACGGCCCATCGAGATCGACATAGTCGGCTAGACTGCCCAATAGTGAGGCGGGCGCCATGCTAAGCGACGTGCTGACCATACAGCCGACCATAATGCCCAAACCTGCCGTGCGGGCGTCATTAGCTAGAGCAATCGCTTCGGTGAGGCCGCCCGTCTTATCCAGCTTGATATTGATGTAATCATACCGATGCGACAGGGCAGTTAGATTGGAACGGTCGTGCGCCGATTCATCCGCGCATAAGGGGACGGGTGATGTGCTGGAAACTAGTCCAGAGTCTCGATCGGCCGGCAAGGGTTGTTCGATTAAGACGACTCCCAGTTCGTGCAGCTTTGGAGCGAAGCCGCGGAGCCTCTCCATTGTCCATGCTTCATTGGCATCGACTATAAGTTTGGATTTGGGCGCGCCGTCCTTGACTGCCTTCACGCGATCGAAGTCAAGGGCATCTCCTCCTAATTTGACTTTGAGCACCGGCATGTGACGCGCAGTGCGTGCAGCGGTGTTCATGGTGTCAGGATTGGCCAGGCTGATCGTATAGGCGGTCGTCAAGGGCTGGGGTTCGGGCAAGTTTGCCAATTGCCAGACCGGACGGCCTTCCTTCTTGGCTCTGTAATCCCAATACGCACAATCAAGAGCGTTGCGTGCGGCGCCGGCGGGAAGGCGCCTGGGCAATTCTTCATGACTCATTCCAATTAGCACATCCGCGCAGCAGGATTCCAATTCAATGCCAACGCTATCGATAGTTTCGCCGTAGCGCGCGTAAGGCACACACTCTCCCCAACCAATGTGATCACCGTCTGATAACGTTGCGATCACGACATGGGCATCGGTTTTTGACCCTCGCGAAATCGTAAATGTGCCCGCGATGGGCCACGATTCGGCCTTCACGCTCAGAGTTAGCTCGGTCAAGGCTTAGTCACTCTTTAAAAGTTCATCGATCAGCGGCCCGACACCCATGGTCAATGGATCCGTTGCAGGTAATCCCGTTTCTTTGGCGAGTTTTACGACGACGCTTTCGGCATCGGCCTTTGCCAGTTGGCTGGTATTGACGGAAATGCCTATACAGCGGATCTGCGGATTTGTCAGCGAACCTAATTGCAAGTTGACAGCAATGCATTCTTGCAAACTCGGTAAGGCGTGATCGACGTTGCGCATTTTGGTGCGCGTCGGTTCGTGGCAGACGACAATCGCGTCCGGCTGTGAGCCATGTAATAGACCTAGGGAGACTCCGGCAAACGAAGGGTGAAACAAAGATCCCTGACCTTCGATGATGTCCCAATGATCGTCATCATTATCGGGCGAGAGCCATTCAGCTGCGCCGGAAATGAAGTCCGCGACGACGGCGTCAATGGCAATGCCTCGTCCCGCGATCATGACGCCCGTTTGGCCCGTTGCGCGAAATTCGGCCTTGAGGCTGCGGTCGCGCATTTCCTTTTCGAGGGCCAAAGCGGTGTACTTTTTTCCAACCGAGCAATCGGTTCCGACGGTGAGCAGGCGCTTTCCAGACCGCTTTCGTCCGCTGCCGGTTTCGAATGTTTGCGTGCCAATTCGCACATCGATCAAGTTCCGGTTATTTCTTGCGGCGGCGCTCCTAATCGTCTCCAGTGTGTTCAGGGGCGTATGCAAGCCGCTGGCAACGTCGAGCTGTGCGTCCAACGCTTCAACAATGGTCGCTTGCCAATGGTCCGGGATGATGCCGCCCGGGTTGACGATCCCGATGATCAAAGTTTTTGCACCTGCCGCGGCGGCTTCGCCGATCGTCATGTCGGGCAAGCCCAAGTCGGCACTGCAATTGTCAAAGCGCAGTTGGCCTAAGCACCAATCGGGCCGCCAGTCTGCAATGCCGTGCGCGGTTTTTGCCGCCAGACTGTCTTTGGCGTCACCTAAGAAAAGCAAGTAGGGCGGAGCCAGTTCCATATTGAAAATCCACAATTGGGCAATGGGAACTGCCTAGCACAAAGATTGTGTCAGCTCGAATGGAAACTTGAAGCCCCAAAGGGCAACCGGAACACGGCAGATCCGGCGCACACTTTAGCCGATGGGTGATTCGTAGGCGCCGTTCCAATCAGGCGGGGGCGGCTTTTGCTGATTGTAAATGAGCCGCTTTTCATAAAGATCATAGAGCCGCGGAAGGGCACCGTTTAATTCGCGTGTATCGCTGACGAGATCGAGCGCATCCTCCCAGGCGTGTTCGCGCAAGGCCTGAAAAATTGCTTCGTGCGCTTCTTCGAGTGCGCGAAATTGAGGATTGGCTTTCATGACGGGATTACCGATCAAGGCAAATACACGGTAGGGATCGGGTCGGCCTTGCACTTCGATTAAATCAATTTCGAGCATGGCAAAATAGTGGTGGATAGCCATGTAGGTCTGCTCGCCAATGATGATCGCAGGCCCGTAATATTCGCTGTAGGTGTGAAGTCGTTCGGTGGTTCGTACAGGTTCCCCCAAAACCGAATAGTCATCCCGTAGCTTTGAACCCATGATGCCGGCGATACATTTGCCTGAGTTGATTCCAATTCGCAAATGAATGGGTTGAAACGGCACTTTGTTTCGGATCGCCGCGCTTTCAAGACGGTCATTGAGCTTGTCGAGGCTCTCTAGCATTTGCAGTGCGCAATCGCAGGCGTGCCTCGCGTGATCTTTGTCATCCAGGGGCGCGTTCCAAACCGCCATGATATTGTCGCCGACATGGCGATTGACGGTGCCTTGGCCGTCTTGAATGTGTGTTGTCATCTTGTTGAGAAAATCGTTTACGAGACTCACGAGTTCGCTCGGACTATCCAAAAAAGCATCTTCGATGCTCGTCAGTCCACGAACATTGCAAAACATAATCGTAACATCTCGGGTTTCACCGCCCGAACTAAGGCGCGACTTGGATTGGGATAGTTCATTGACGACGGCCGGAGAGAGATAATCGCCGAAGGCCTTTCTGACGTAATTTTTCTCGGCTTCGTCGCGAAAGAGCGCAATCAACGAGGCGGATATGGTCCCAAGCGCAATGCCTGCCAGTGGTAAGCTTGGATCCATGAGCCAACCCTTTTCACCAAACAAGACCCATGAGCCATAGGTGAACACCGCCATGCCTGAGAACGACGCGATCACGGACCATTTGACGCCGACCCAAAGCGCGAGCGCGATAGCGCCGATACCCACGACGAACATGTAGCCGAGTTCAGCCCAAAGCGCCTAGTCGGGTCTCGTTAGGAAATGTCCATCGAGAATCTGGCGAAGGGCGTCCGCTTTGACCTCAATGGGGAGTACGACTTGGCCCTGCGGCGATGTGGTCAGTTTGATGAAGTCGTCGGCACTTGTGCCGACAACGACGATTGCGTCTCTGACGTCAGACACATCAATCTCGTCGCTCAAAATGCGTCGTGCGGCTATCCGCGGACCAGGGGCGCCCGCGGCCGCGTAGACCCTCATTCGACCGTCCTCGGTGACGGGAATATCATACGCGCCAACTTTCACCGCGCGCAAAATGTCTCGGCCTCCTAATGGAGTTGTGCTGGCTTCGTAATTCGGTAGATCCTGGGCGACGCGAAGCACTTCTAAAATTTGGCCGGGGTAAATGTGATTGCCCAAGCGGCCCAAAATTGGGATGTGGCGCGACACTCCGTCCGCGCTTGTCGTCACATTTGACAATCCGTTACCGGCGCTTGCTTGGGACAGCGGTGGAAAATTCGCAACGGCTCCTTCATATTTTGCAATCCCCAGCGCTCCAATGGCACCGTCATAGTCAAAGTCAGAAGCTGTATGAGGCGTCTTGTTGCTGGCGCTGTCGGTAAGCGCAAAGCTTGTTACAACCGGGCCGCGAGTAAAAGCTTCTGCTAGCACGGCGTCGTGGTCAGGCAATTGGCTCAGCTGTTCAACTAAACCATCCATTCCGGGCCGACCCCACCAGGTTTCCAGCATTTGTTCCGGCGAAGTTTGATCCTGCCCCTCAAAAATCATGTCGAGGAGGACGAGCTTTGCTCCCATATCCTGAAGCCGGATCACGAGTTCGGCGAGGCGCGTTCGCGGCCAGGGCCATTGGCCATACTGGGCTCTGGTCTCCCAATCAATGTCAACCATAACCACGGGGATGCGATCGCCAGACTGGCTCTGATCGACGGGACGAGGTTGCAGCTGTTGGTAAATGTCAAATGACTTAAGGCGGGCAAGCGTCGCAATGCCGCCGACATCCAAAACGGCCAGGACCGTCAAACCCACCAGAAGCCAAATTGGGATCTGGTAGAGCCGCCGAAGACCTACTTTTTCGTGTCGTTTAACCAACTTCCCCACCTGGTCGCTTGCCCCATCGGGAATATACGACGTTATGTCAGCCTGAGTGAGTCAGTTATCATGGTTAACCGCGACTCAAGCGCGCGAAAGATCTCCGCAGTGCTGCAAATCTAGCGCCGCGCGCGCGGCCAAGGGAGATTTTGACGATTTTTTTTGAGGCCCCGGACGGTAGGGCGGCGTCCGGCGGGAATGAGGGGAATACTCATGGAAAACCAGGCCATTGCCCGTGCCACGTTTGATCTTGCCCAGACGACCCAAGGCTATCGCCTGTCACCAAAGGGAGACTGGGTCATTTCAAACTTGGGTGAGCTGGATGCTGCGCTGAGGAAGCTGTCCCAATTAGAGGGCGTGGAGATGGTCATCGACTTGGCCAACATCAGCCAGATGGACACGGCAGGTGCATTTCTGCTCCACCGCACACTGAAGGACTGCAAGGGCGTCAAGGGATCGAGCGGATTTGCCTCGGTTGCCGCGCGCCATCAGATCCTTCTTGAAGAAGTGTCGCACAATGATGAGCCATGCGAGCGTGAACCCGCTCAGGCTAGTAGTTTGGTCATGGTATTGGACAGATTTGGCCAGATGGTTGCCTACGCGGGCGCTCAAGCGGTCGCCATTTTGGGCCTGTGCGGCATCGTAGTCGCGACGCTATTTCGAGCCATTTTCACGTTTCGCAGGCTGCGTTGGACGTCCCTTGTGCATCACATGGAAAATGCCGGCCTAGATGCAATTCCGATCATTAGTCTCTTGACGTTTTTGGTTGGCGCAGTTGTCGCATTTCTCGGCGCAAAGATCCTGCGCACGTTCGGCGCTGAAGTCTTTACGGTTGAACTTGTCGGTTTTGCCGTCTTGAGGGAATTGGGCGTGCTGCTGACAGCCATTATCGTCGCCGGGCGATCAGGCAGTGCCTTCACGGCGGAAATCGGCTCCATGAAAGTCAATGAAGAAGTGGACGCCATGCGCACCTTGGGTCTCGATCCCGTCGAGGTTCTCGTCGTGCCTCGCGTGCTTGCGTTTGTCATTATGTTGCCGTTGCTGACATTTGTTGCGGACATCATGGGCATAATCGGCGGCATGCTGGTGTCTTACTGGACGCTAGACATCTCGCCGGTGATGTTCTGGACACGAATGAATGAGGTCATTCCGATCAATAATTTTTGGGCGGGTATGATTAAGGCGCCATTCTTTGCCTTCGTCATTGCGATCATCGGCTGCTATGAGGGAATGAGTGTCGAGGGTGGCGCCGAGTCCGTCGGTCAAAAGACAACCGAGTCTGTCGTTGAATCCATTTTCATGGTCATCGTCTTGGATGCGCTCTTCGCCATGTTCTACATTCAAGTGGAATTTTGAGGGTGGACCAGCGGGCAAAGAACGATGTTGTTATATCCGTCCGGGGCCTGCGCACCCAGTTCGGTGAAAACGTTATTCACAACGAGCTCGATCTGGATGTGCGCCGGGGCGAAGTCTTGGGAGTCGTTGGCGCGTCCGGGACGGGCAAATCGGTTCTCTTGAAAGCAATCGTCGGGCTTATCAGGCCCACGGCCGGAACGATCCATGTCTTCGGAAACGATGTTGTCGCCCTTAAAGAAGACGAACGAATTGAGACCGAAAGCCGCTGGGGCGTTCAGTTTCAAGGCGGCGCATTATTTTCGTCATTGACGGTGGCGCAAAATGTCCAGGCGCCGATGCGTGAGCATTTGAAATTGCCGCAAGAGTTAATGGACGAGCTGTCCGCGCTCAAGATTAGCATGGTCGGTTTGGATCCGGACGCAGGGCCGAAGTTTCCTCATGAACTTTCGGGCGGTATGAAAAAGCGCGCGGGGCTGGCTCGGGCGTTATCGCTCGATCCTGAAATTGTCTTTCTCGATGAGCCGACCGCGGGCCATCAATTGACGTCGGCTGGTTCATGGACCAGCCGCAGCGTTAGTCAGGGAGCTTCAGATGGAAACTCGTGCGCACTTCGTGCTTATCGGTATGGTGACGATTTCGTTGATCGTCGGTGGATTTCTATTTGTGCTTTGGCTTGCCAGTGTGGAAATCGATCAGGAGTTCACCAGCTACGACATTATTTTTGAATCTGCTGTTACAGGTTTGAGCGAAGCGGGCGACGTGCGCTACAGCGGCATCAAGGTTGGAGAAGTCTCGCGCTTGACTATCGATCCGAATGATCCGAGCCGGGTCATTGCCCGAATCAGGGTGGATGCGACAACGCCGGTGTCGGTCGACACGAATGCCACTTTGGAGTTTCAGGGCTTAACCGGTGTTTCATATATTCAGCTCTCCGGCGGCGGGCCGAAAAGCGAAAAATTGGAAGCGCCCGAGGGTCAAGAGGTGGCTTCAATTCTTGCCGAGCCATCGGTTTTTGAAGCCATTTTCTCCGGCGCTCCTGACGTGCTCGCGAGCGTTGGCCGCGCCGCTCTCATGGTCCAGCAAATCTTGGGCCCCGAAAACCAGCAAAGCGCAACAAGCATACTTGAGAGCGTTGATACGATAACCGGCACGATCGCCGCGCGCAGTGAAGAAATTTCCAGCCTCATTGAGAACACGGAAAAGCTTTCCGCTGACCTGTCTGAATCCACGGCTCAAATAAAGTCCTTGACCACAGGGCTTAATAGGTTGCTCGAGCGGGATGGTGACGCCTTATTTTCGGAGGCGCGCCGCGCAGCGACATCGGTGGGCGACCTCGCAGACAACGCCAACGGCATTTTGGATGCAAATAGCGCGTCTTTGCGGTCATTTTCGGACGAGGGATTGGCACAATTTGGTGTTTTTGTCGTAGAAGCACGGCAATTGGTTCGAACCCTTGACCGCGTGCTCGAACGATTTGACAGTGATCCTGCGCGTTATCTGTCGGGCAATCAGGCCGCCGGGTATGCGCCTGAGTAGAGTCTCCTGAAGATAAAATAAGAGGGCAATCATATGGGGGAATATTGGACCCGGCTTTGCTTTGCGCTTGGCATGCTCTGTTCGGTTTCGGCATGTGGCAATTTGATTGAATTGCCCGGGCAGGGGCCCGCGCCCCAAATTTACAATCTGACGGCGTCGCAAAATAGTGCGGGAGAGCAGGGCGCTACGGAGTGGCGCCTACTTGTGGAAGAGCCTGATGCATCGCGCGCGATCGATACGGATCGCATTGCAGTCCGATTGTCGCCCGTTGAGATTAGTTATTATGAAGGCGCGCGTTGGAGCGACCGCGCACCCCGGCTCATGCAATCTCTTTTGATTGAGTCCCTGGACAATTCTGGCGCGCTCCAGCACGTCTGCCGCACGGGAACGGGTATCAATGCGCAATACGCAGTGAAGACCAACTTGTTGGCCTTTTACGCCGAAGCCGGTAGTGCGCGGCCCACAGTAGTAGTGAAGATGAAGCTGACATTGCTCAACCGGTCAAAGGCTCAGATCATCGCGTCACGCATTATCGAAGCCAGCAAAGCGGCCGAGGGCAGAGAAACTAAAGAGGTCATTTTGGCCTTCAACGAGGCGGCTGGCGAAGTCTTGCGGAATGCAGTCGCGTGGACGATTTCTACGCTCGAGACTGGCCCCGGCGGCTCGCCCGGATCCTAAATGGAACATAACCAAGCGCAGCAACTGCGTCTTACTGTTCAACGCGGCCGAGGGCCTTGGCGATCAGCAGATACACTTTCCCCGTATCAGAACTCAAATAAGTTTCCGCCAAAATATTCTCTCGGTCCTCTTCGCGCGCGCTACTAAGCAGGTCCTCGAATTGCGAAAGATAACGGTCCGCATTGTGTTTGAATTCTTGATCGCCGTCGTACTTTGACAAAATGCGATCTTGCATTTCACTCTGCTTGCTTTGAACCAAGCGTCGTGCAAACAAGTTTCTTTCGCCGTTCAAATATCGTCGGACGAGTTCTACGGGCGGATCTTCTTCCAACGCACGATCAAGGTCGACTGTCATAGCCTGGAGCGTCTCGATCATGTGAAGAGACGTCCTCGGGATGTCTTCGCCCTTCGAGTCATTGAGTTGAATCGATTCACTGGGACCGGTCGACGGACTGTCGGCCGCCGCTAAGATGTCGCGCCACTTCCAGCCGCGCTTGCTAGCCATGGAAGGCTGACCGGTTCCAGGAGACAAAGGTTCTGCGTCAACCTTCGCAGGGTCAAGCTTCTTGCTTGCAGGATCTGCTTCGTTTGAGGTGTCGTCCGTTTGTGCTGCGTCCTGTCCATACTTGATTTGGTTTGCAATGGTCTGCTGAAAATGCGGCATGCCAGATTGCCGCGGCGGAAGCGAAGTGTCTCCCAAGTTGCTTTTGGGTGTAGCCGTATCGGAAGACGCAGCCTTCTCTGTCGTCTCGTCCTTTGTTTCAACACCTTTGGCCTTTTGAAGCCGGGCCGTAAGTCTTTCGGCTATGTCATCAATCTCGTTTTGTGACGCTTGAGGCCTCTGCGATTGGTCGTCATCTTGCCCTTCAGCGCCGTCTTGAGATGCCGCGTCTGTTTCAGGTGGTCGGAAATTAACCCGCGGCTTGGCTATACCCGGGGCTGGCGAAATCGGCGGTGGGGCAGTTGCAGGCGACACAGCCGGTTCGGATTGGGCATCTTCCGCGTTCAACTCGGCAAAAGGTTGCAGGTCGGGGCGCTGGCGCCAATCTTCGTCGGCACCTTCTTTTTCCGATGCTTCAATGCGTAGCGGTTCGCGAGGCGCACTCAATTCCCGCGTGTATTGCGGTCGGGGCGCAATTTCGGCGTCCGCCGCCGGTTTGGCTATTTCGCCGACGGGCATGGGCACGGACTCGATATTGTCGAGATCGAGGTAAGACAATAACCCGCGTAGCGCCTCGCGGTTGAATTTGAGTTTGGCTTGAAGGGCGGCGTCCAGCGTGCGCGCTTTCTCCGCCGCCTCGTCAGTAATCTCCGTGAAGACACTGATCTGGTCCTCGACCACTTTTCGAATCGAGAATGTTGTTTCTTTTGCGTGGTCTGGAAACTCAGCCAGCCTCGCCTCAAGGTCGAGGACCGCGCTTTCCAATTGTTCACTGGCGTCCGAAGATGCTTCCAGGATTTTTTCTACGGTCACGGTAAGTTTTTCCGTCGCCGAATCGACAATGTCACTGGTTTGGGAAATCTGACCACGAATGGCGCTGAGCTGGTTTTCCAGCCGTGCTTGAGCTTCGCTCGTCGCGCGTTCCGCCGCTTCGCCGGATTCCTTTACGCCTGAATTTAGAAGACTGGCGCGCTGCGCAAATGATTGCTGTGCCTTGGTTGTCAATTCATCGATCCGTGTGCCGGACTGTTCGAGCTCCTGAGACAAAGCCTGTGCGCGCTCGCCAAAGTTTTTCTGGGATTGCTCGACCAGTTCCTCAGCTGATGATCCGGCCGAACGAATTTTTTGCATGGCTTCGTTTAGCCTTGCGGCCAATGAACCTTGAGAACGCGCGATGAGTGCGTCCGCTTGTTGGCTTGCCGCTTCGATATCTTGGCTGATGCTCTCGACTTGCTCCACGAATGTTTGCCGCGATCGTTGAGCGACGTCGGCGGCTTTCGAGCTGGCGTGTTCGATATCCTGCGTGATGGATTGCGCATGCTCGGCAAACGCTTGGCGCGATTGGTGCGCCACACCGGCGGCCGTCTCGCTGGCTGTCTCGATGTTCTTGGCGATTGAATTGATTTGTTGCGCGAGCGACTGTTCCGTGCGCTGGACGACGCTCTCCATTGTCTCGCCGGCTGCCTCAATATCGCCGGCAATTGCAGTCACGCGCGAAGCCAGCGCCTGCTGTGAGCGTTGCGCGACTTCTTCAGCGGTAGTGAACGCAGCTTCGATCGCGGTCGTAATGGACGCGACGCGCCCATCGATGGCGTTTTGGGCCTCTTCTGCCGCCGCCTGTGCTGCGTGTGCGGCAAGGGTCATGGCTTCGGTGACTTCTTCGCCGCTTGCTTTGACGGATTGCGCCTGTTTGGTGAAATCTTCGCCCATGCGCGCGGCACGAGCGGCAGCAGAGATCACGCTCGACTCAAGCTCTTTGGCTGATTCCCCAACACTGTGCTCAATTTGTTGTGCTTGGCTTGAGACCAAGTCGCCAATTTGTCCAAGTACAAGCCTTTGTGTCTCTAGCGACGATTCAAGCTTACTATTTTCGTGAGCCAGGCGGCCGGACGTTTCGTCGATCGCTTCGCGTTGCTGGTCGTAGCGATTTGCAATGTCACTGGCACGGGATAGGGCCGCCTCGGACATGGAGTTAAGCTTCGTATATTGTTCTTCCAGTTGTTTTTCGGTTTCGCCTGACGTTTTCAGTGCGGGGTCGGCGGCGCTCGAAAACATTTCAATGCGATTTTGCAATTGATGATCGGCGCCTTCGATTCGTTCGAATGTTTTCTCCGAAACTTCCTTAAGCGATGTGGTTTGTCTTTCAATGGACTGGGAGACTTCGTTCGCTTTTTTCTCAAAGCTCTGACTCAGTTCATCGAGGGCGTCCCGCTCGGCTTGCAATTTCGTCCGCGCGTCTTCCAATCGCTTTTCCGCATTTTTCGCGGTCTGAGACAGATTGTCGGAATACTGATAAATGTCCTCCTCAAGCTTTCCGACTTTCGATAACGCGTCTTCGATGCCCGTATTCAATGAATCCAACTGGCCTCTGACCGCCTGACCGAGCTGGGTGACTTCTTGAGCTGCGGATTGTTCGGGCTCAGTCAGCCGACTCGCGATCGCACCGAGATAATTCGACGATTGTCTCAGCCCGATGGCGTAGTGAATGACGACCGCTAAGAACCAAATCAAAAAGACTGGCAATAGCAGCAAGAATACAAGCCCTACAATTTCACTCGTGCGTAGCGCTTGTTCGCCATCGCCGCCGTAGAAACCGATAAAAAAGCCCGTCGCACCGCCCAGCCAAAAAATCGTGACAATCCCGGTCCAGAAATATATTCCGAATCGTGAAGATGGATCGGGCGGCAGGGGTATTCGGCTTGAATCCGATTGATGAGCCGCAGGCACCAATTGGTGAGAACGCTGAGGGGTCTCGAGATTTGGGAGCTCGAGGCGCTGCATGAGTAAACCTCGTTGGCTAGTCGTTTTTTGTTCTTTCTTTTGGTGGCCGATCGACAGTGGGATGCCTCGCCCGTGTTCGGGTACCAATACTCAAGGGGTGTCGATAACCGGCTCTAAAATAGGCCAAAAGCGGAATGCAGCCCAGCGTGTTTGTCAGCAAATTTACTATGCAGACATTGATCCGAAGTCGGCACTTCTAGATCGTTCAAGCTCGCGCTGCCCGAGTTGAAGGACAATCCATTAATCTTAACCATATCAAACATTTAGCGGGTGTTTCTCAGGTAAGTAGCGAACGGTCTCTCGTTCCAGAAGTCTGTAACGAGCTGAAGATTGGAAGGGCGCTGAACGGACCAATGAGGCAATGGCGGCCCCTAGACCGACCGCGCCGGCTTTCCATGAAAATTTGTAAATCTGATTCTCTTTGCCGCCTCTTACTTAAACGCTTGAGCAAGGCTTGGAACCGATTCCATCAGCTGCTTTGTGTAAGGTTCTCGGGGGTCGTTCAGGACGTCGATCGCCGGGCCCTGTTCAACGATGCGGCCCTCATGCATGACGGCAACCCGGTCGCTGATATGTCTGACGACGGATACGTCATGAGAAATGAACAGATAGGTGAGATCTTGATCTTCTTGAAGATCCAAAAGGAGGTTCAGGATCTGTGCTTGAACCGACACGTCGAGCGCGGACGTGGGCTCATCGAGCACCAATAATTTCGGCTGGATCGCCAGCGCGCGCGCAATGGCGATCCGCTGCCTTTGGCCGCCTGAAAACTCGTGGATGTAACGGTCGATTTGGTTGGGCTCCATTCCAACTCTTTTCAACAGTCCTTGGGCCCGGTGCTTGAGCACAGGTTTGGCCAGTCGCTCGGTGACCGACAACGGCTCGGTGACGATTTGCCAAACCCGATGGCGTGGATTGAGAGATGATTGGGGGTCCTGGAACACCATTTGGATGGCCCGGCGGTCGTCAAGCGTGCGTGAGCGGCCCATTTTCCGGCCGTCAAATGTAATGGTACCGCTGGTCGGCGGTGTCAGGCCCACAATGGCTTTTGCGACCGTCGTTTTGCCGCTGCCAGATTCCCCGACAATGCTCAGCGTCTCGCCTTCGCGTATTTCAAGATCGATAGCATCAACTGCCGTGTGATAGCGCGTGGGCCGTCCCATGAAATCAAATTTGATAGGGTATTGAACGGTCAGCTTCGACAGCACGAGGAGGGGTTTACCAATCTTGCGCGACCCTTCCGCTGCGCCATTTGAGCTTGTCTCCGCCGTCGATTTAGAGCGGTTGGTCTCGTTCATCGCCACGGAAACAGTTTCGAGGCGCATCTTGTGAGGTTTACCTTCCGGAATCGCGTTGAGCAGCGCCTTCGTGTAGGGGTGTTGGGGAGACTCGATGACCTGCTGAGTTTTGCCTTCCTCGACGATTTCTCCCTGATACATAACGTAAACCCGATCGCACAATTGCGCGACCACAGCTAAATCGTGGCTGATGAAGGCAACAGCGGTATTTCTCTCGCGCGCCTTCTCTTTTAGTAGGTTGAGAATTTGAGCCTGAATGGTGACGTCAAGCGCCGTTGTCGGCTCGTCGGCAATAATCAGTTTAGGATTGCTTGAAAACGCCATCGCGATGAGCACGCGTTGACGCAAGCCTCCGCTCAACTCGTGGGGATAAGAATTCATGATCCGCTCGGGATCCGGAATATGAATGTCCGCAAGAAGTGACAGAGCCTTTTCATCGGCTTGTTCTATGGTCAAAGTCTTGTGGTGGCGTCGGATCACTTCGATGATTTGGTTGCGCACATTCAGGACCGGATTGAGCGCGGTCATTGGCTCCTGAAAAATCATAGAAACATCGCGCCCTCTGAGCTCGCGCATGTTCCGGTCGCTTGCGGCCAAGATGTCGCGATCGAGAAAGACGATTTCACCTGCAGTGATCCGTGCCTTGTCCTTCGGCAAAAGCTGAAGAACGCTCATCGCAGTGACGGATTTTCCGCTTCCCGATTCACCGACAATACCGACGATTTCCCCTTCGCCGATCGTAAGGGAGGCGCCCTTAAGGGCGTTGACAGTGCCTTCTTGCGTTCGAAACTCGAGATTGAGATCACTAACGCGCAGAACGGTTTCCCGGGCGGGTCCGGCCATTAAAGGTCAATCCCCTTGCCCAGACGCCGCGACACGGTTGCGATGCCATCGCCGACGAGATTTGCCGTAACCACAGCAAGCACAATTGCACCGGCAGGCACCAGCATCATCCAGGGTGCCTGGAACAACTTGTCTCTGCTGGCGGCCAGCATATTGCCCCACGTCGGCTCTCCTAAAGGCGCCCCGATACCGAGAAACGAAAGCGCACTTTCCGCAATCAACATGTCGGCAAAGTGAAACGCGATCATGACCATGAGCGTTGCCCGGAGACCGGGAAGCACGTGGCGGTAAAGGACTGTCATTCGGTTGACGCCGATGAGTTGAGCGCTCAGTACATATTCCCGTTCGAGAAGGCTCAATGCTTCGGCGTAGACCACGCGCGCAAAAACCGGCCAGCTGAGAAGTCCGAGTGTTAGGACAAGTTGCTGAAAGCCCTGGCCAAAAACGGCAATGACACATATTGCGACGATCAGTCCGGGAAAAGAGAGGACTGTGTCAATCGACTGGCGAATGATCGTGCGCACAAATCCAGGAAACCGTGCGGCGAGCAGCCCTAGCAAAGTTCCGATGACGAAAGCAATGGCGGTCGCGGTCACGGCGGCGCTCATCGACCATTGCAAGCCGGCAAGAACTCGCGACCATATATCCCGGCCAAGCTCATCCGTTCCCAGCCAATGATTTTCCGTACCCGGAGGCTGAAAACGCAGCATGAGATCGCCCTGCATTGGGTCGTGGGTCGAAAGCAAGGGGCGGAAAATCAGAAGTCCAAGAACGATCCCGGCAAACAATATGCCGATCACAATTTCGACGGTCAGGCGATCAGTGAATTTGGTCCCGGCATTATCCACTGCCTTTTCTGCTCGCTGATCCGCTTCGAGTAACGCCATGCCGTGCGCTCCTAATTCGACGAGTTTCGTAAGCGTGGATCGAGATAGCGGAAACTCAAATCCGTTACCGTATTCACGGTAAAAACCATGAACGCGATAAGCAGGGCGAGCGCTTGGACAACGGGATAGTCGAGAGTCTGAGTGCGATCTATCAGCAGCCAGCCGATGCCGGGCCACGTGAACATGCGCTCGATAATCACAGTGCCGCCCAACAGAAAAGCGAATTGTGTGCCGATTAAGGCCGCCGCTCCGAGGAGGGCGTTGGGAAGCGCGTGCCGCCACAACACATCCATTCGCGTTGCGCCGTAAGCGCGGGCAGTTCGAATGTAGTCTTCGCGCAAAGCCTCGGTCACATTCGCCGCGATCACGCGTACCAATTTCGGCACCATGAACGACGACAGCGCGAGGGTTGGCAAAATCCACGTTTTAACGCTTCCGTATCCGATTGATGGCAGCCATTGGAGAGATACGGCGAATATCTGAATTAAGATCAGACCGAAGACGAAGCCCGGCATGCCTTGAAAGACAAAAACAATCCATTCGACGACGCGCCGCAAATAGAAAACGAAGTGCGCTAGAAAACCTGGTAGAGGACGCTCGGTTTTAAAACCAAGAAATGCGCCAAGCGGTACGGCAACGATCAGTGTAAATCCCATTGCCAACGAGGCGAGAAGGAGTGTTGCCGGCAAATGAGCGAGAACGATTTCCATAGCCGGCTGGCCGCTTGCCAGCGATATACCGAAATCGAGCTGCAGTACATTCCACCAATATGTCGCGTATTGAACGTACCAAGGCCTATCCAAACCGAATTTCGCGCGAATAGCCGCAAGCTGCTCCGGCGTTGCATCCATTCCGGCGAGCACTTCAGCAGGGTCGCCGGCGAAGGGCAGCAAGACATAAAGTAGCGTGATGAGTGCAAGGAGTAGGATCACCAAATCTCGGAGCTTGAGCAGAACCGGCCCTAGCCGAACCAAAATTCGCGACATTAAGTTTGAATCGGTCCCGCGCGCGAGGGGAACCCTATCGAATTCAGTTTCTACCACGACTGCCTAACCACCATCCCTAACGGCGCGAAATCTTGCTGATGCTCCTGCGGCCGCGACGCAAGGCTACAGGCAACGCCGCTCGTTCGCTAGATGTTTCGCGCTATTCTTACGGCCGCTAGGGTAACTGCGGAGTCCAGATTCAGCCATTTAGTGAATCAAGCGGTGTGTATAGTGGCCCATTGGTCTTTGAAGGACGGCCATGTTAAATGTCTAGAGCAACAATCGCGAGTAAATCATGACAAAGACGTGTTCTTTTGCCGCTGCGGCTGTCTTTCTTTGCGGTGGTTTGTTTTCGAACAGTGCGCAAGCGCTAGAGGCCAAAATTGCCGCCATGGCGCCCCCGGATTCACCCTGGGAGGCGTCATGGACGACCTTTCAGACGGCTCTTGATGAAACCGGGCCGGATATCAAGTTTGAATATTTCATTCGCGGCGAGCTCGGCAATGAAGACGAGATGCTGGCGCAGACACGGCGCAACCGGGTGCAGATCATGGGGCCTTCATTGCAAGGCTTGGCAGTGATCGTTCCCGAACTGACAATTCCGCTGGCGCCCTATTTGTTCGAGTCGACCGAAGAAGTCGACTTTATTTATGACAATTACTTAGTCGAACCGATTTCGCAGTTGCTGGATGACAAGGGCCTGGTCCTCTTGACATGGTCTGATGTGGGGTGGACCGATATTTACGGCAATAAACCGATCCGCACGCCGGCCGACATTGTAGATCTAGAATTGCGCGGCGCGCCCAATGTCGCCGCCCAAGTTTTCTTGCGTGGCATTGGTGCTAATTCTGCGGCGATCGGCAGCGTTGACATTGTACAATCTTTGCAGACCGGACTGATTAAAGGCGGCGCCAGCAACCTAATTTTTCACTACTATGCAACACGGGAATACGCCACGCACGTTGCGCTGACGCATCACGCTTATGATACAGGCGGTGTTGTTGCCAACAAGAAATGGTGGGACTCGATTACTCCCGAAGAGCAGCAAGCAATCCTCGATGCGTTCGGACCGCCGTCCAATCGGCGCGAACCGGTCAGAGAGTTGCTCAACAATGTCATCACCTGGCTGAGGGATGACGGCATCGAGGTTTATGAGCCGACGCCTGAAGAGCGCGCCCGATGGGTGGCGGCGACCGACGGTCAAGTACAAACCATCATCGATCAAGTGGGAGGCCAGTCCCTGAAGATATACGATGCCATCGTCGCAGGGAAAGAAGCGTTCAAAGCCCAGTCGGCGTTGGTGCCTTCGGGTGCAAGCGAGTCTCCCCAAGGAGAAGATGCGTCCTAGCGCGCTAACGGTCTTCAAGTGCCGTCCAACAAGCAGGGGTCTCGGGAGTGCACTTAGCTGAACTATTCTTGAAGAAGCTGCGCACGTTCGAGCAGGCTGTCTGTTTTGCTGCCTTTTCCGTTATGGCGATCGCTTTGTTTTCGGATGTTTTTTTGCGTGAGTGGACGGGAAGCGGCATCTTGCAAGCAAGCCAAATTGGCGTCTTTGGCATGATTGTCGTGGCGTTCATGGGCATCGGCTTGGCCACCGCAGACGGCGCGCACCTGCGGCCGCGCTTTGCCGATCATCTCATCCCTAAGGCGTGGGAAGGCAACGTCGTGCGTCTTGCCGATTTGATCACCGCGCTTTTCTATTGGTTCGTGGCCGGGGTCGGCATTTATATCGTTTTCGAAGCCTACGAGTATGGCGATGTCTTCAACACGGTACGTATCGTTATTTGGCCGTTTCAAATGGTCATTGTGCTTGCTTATTTTCTAGGCGGTGTGCGCCACATTATTTTTATGGCTCGGCCCGAGCTTAGGCCGCCGGAGAGCGGTGCCGACGCGGAAGTAACCGCTGCCGAGATTTTGGTGGGGGATCAAAACGGAACGACGCCGCCGCAAGGGAACTCCCGGCAGTGACCATCTTGCTGCTTTTCTTGCTGGCGTTCGTTCTGATCATCCTCAGACAGAACGTTATCGTCGTTTTGGGGACGATTGTTTTTATCGTCACGTATCTCTACGACGATGGCAATGTCCAAAATGTCATCTTTGACATTTGGCAGGCGTCCAACCGCGAAGTTCTGTTGTCGATCCCGCTTTATATCTTAGCAGGCACGATCATGGCCCGGGGCAGTATTGCCATCCGTCTCATCGATTTGATGCGCGAGCTAACCAATCCGATTCCAGGCGGATTGGCGTTAGCGACCATCTTGTCCTGTGCTGTCTTTGCGTCGATTTCAGGATCATCGACGGTCACGCTGCTCGCCGTCGGGTCCATCATGTATCCGGCGTTGATCGAAGAAGGTTATCCCAAGTCCTTCGCGCTCGGTGCGCTTTGTGCCGCCGGCACGTTAGGGATTGTGATCCCTCCCAGCATTCCGCTCATTCTCTTTGGAGTCATGACCCAAACATCGATTGCCGATTTGTTTATTGCCGGCATCGGCCCCGCCATGGTTTTAACCGCGCTCATGAGCGCCTATTCCATGACGGTCAATTTCAATCGCCGCCGCGGCGCCTATAGCATCACGAGAATTGCGAAATCATTTGCACGGGCTATTTTTTCGCTCTCGGTGCCCGTCATTATTTTGGGCGGCATTTATTCTGGGTTTTTTACGCCGACAGAATCGGCGGCCGTCGCGGTGTTCACCGCCATCGTCGTCGAAATGTTTATTCACCGGGACATGAAACCAAAAGCACTTGTTGAGGTAGTAACCGAGACTGCAAAGCTTTTGGGCAGTCTGTTTCCCTTGCTTGGGTTTGCCGTCGCGCTCAATTCATTTATGACCTATCAGCAGATTCCCATGCAGATGGTCGAGATTTTGACTGGCGCGGTCGACTCTAAAATCGCGTTTATCTTGGCGACAAATATCTTGCTTCTGCTGATCGGTTTTCTCGTCGATATCGGTTCGGCGGTTTTGATTTTGAGCCCGCTGCTGCAACCGATCGCGAGTTCGCCGGAATACGGCATGCATCCTGTGCATTTCGGCATCATGATGATCGTAAATCTTGAAATCGGTTATCTGACGCCGCCCCTTGGCCTCAATATCATCGTTGCGATGGGTGCCTTTCGGGAGGACTTTTGGACCATCTGCAAAGCCGTGATTCCGTTCATTGGCTTGATGCTGATTGGCCTTGCCATCGTCGTCGCTTTTCCGCAGCTCTCGCTAATGTTTTTGGATGAAGGGGCGCGTGCTAATCCGTAAATAAATCTGCGAAGAACGACGGCCACTCGGACATGTCGGGCGATATATCGACCGTTGGGGCGTCGATCACTTTGGCGATTTCGACACCGCCCTCTTGCCGCGGATCCCAACTCAATTTGCACACCCACTTAGAGCACGGAACCAGCGGCAGACGGTCGAGTGTGGCGTAGGTGAAATAGGCGCGATAGGCATGCTGATAGGTGTTGCCGCATTTCATGAGGTCGACCACGCGCCGGTGGAGCATGTCGGCGTCCACATAGGGATCGGCCATTGCCGCTTCTTTGGTTGTTTTGTACCAGGGATTGAACAGACCTTGCGCCCGCATCATGCGCCACGCGGTAATCAAATGCGTGCCGTCCCAGCGCGGTGAGATGTCGGGCGTGTAATGCGCAAGTCGGTCTTGCTGTTCATCCGCGCCATATTGTTCGACGCCGATAAAGGCGAGGTTCTTCACCAGATCACGGCGGCCAATCGCCAGCTCGGCGCCGACATACCCGCCGCTATAGTAACCCACGATATCGACTTGCGTTTCGCCTAGCGCGTCAAGAATTTCGCCGAGTTTCTCCGCATATCCTTCAATGGTTGGAACACCATCGGAAAACGTGTTGTCGGACTCACCGCTGCCCGGCAGGTCAATGGCGTAAAGCAGGCGATCTCCGTTCGGGCCTAACATGTACGCATCGAAAAGCCGAGACGAGCTTGCCGGGTCGTGAAGAGCGACGATCGGCCGACCGCTGCCTTCGCGCTTCAAGAAATAGACTTGCCCGCCGCCGGCCTCGACGAAGTCTTGGTGAAAACGGTCGCCCGAGAAAGGGTCCGGTCTGGGAGCTGCAGATGGCTCGCCGCCGCCGTGAACGTCAAACAGCCCATTTAGTTCCTGCGCCATGGTGGCCAAGCTCTTGTCAATTTTATTGATCCGAATGATGTCGGGAGTAGTGCCGACGCGATCCAGGTGCTCAGAAAGCGGATCGTCATTAAAGGCGCACAGGGTCGTGGGCACGGTCAGGTCCGGAAATAACTTTTTCGAATTCTGCAAGAATGCTGCGCGGTAGGGCTTGCGATACGCGTCGCCAGCGCGCAAGAACTCAAGAGTTTGCATATGGAATGAGTCCGGGGGCGTGATGCCACGTAACATACGGTGCTCGGCGTCTTGTTCGTGCCAGGGGAAAAAGACTTGTTGCTCGGTCAGCCGCGGCCACAGCCAGCACAAATGGCTGCCGTCCCATTGCGGCTCAAACGGCGGCAGGTATTTTTCCAGCATGAGGTCACGTTCGTCCTGCGTAAAGAAAGGCAATCCGTTGGCAACCACTTGGGTGATCCGCTCATGCGATTGCACGGCGATGGTCACGGCAATGTCGGCGCCGGTATGAAATCCGTAAACCGCACATTTGTCTATTTCGAGCGCGTCGAGCAGTTTCTCCAAAGCGCGCGCGTAATCGGGGATCGTCGGGTTGTCAATATCGAGTGGATCTGAGTTGCCGTTGCCTGGCGTATCAGGCGCGATGACGGTGAATCGGTCTTTCAGAGCATTGATCAAACCGAATTGAGATAATCCTGAGTTGGGCGAGCCGTGGCACAACACCACGCAAGGTCCGGAACCGGCACGCGCATAGTGGACTTGGCGGCCGTCAACCGTGACGAAGTGGCGTCTGATATCTTTGGTCAATGCGGGATCAATGCCGACAACCATTTATGCCTCCAACTTGTTTGAAGTTCGTGCCCAACTGAGGAGCGAGTATACAAATATGGTGGTACCTGGCGAGCGCCATGCTATAGCGTGACCTGGAAAAGATTGGGGAGACGCCAATGGCTGAACAAAAATGCTACATGGTTATTCTAGCCAACCTGACGGACCGCGAGAAATTCATGGCGAGTTACGCCGCGGTCGTTGCGCCGATGATTGAAAGATATGGCGCGCGCTATGTGCTGAGAGGGCGCGACGTCGAATTTCTTGAGGAAGAGTGGGGCGACGACGATATGAGTGTCGTCATTTCAGAATGGCCGGACAGGGAAGCCGCGAAGGCCTGGTGGAATTCCGAAGAATACCAGGAAGCTAAGAAATTGCGGGAGGGACTTGGTACCTTTCAGGTATTGCTTATCGATGCGGCGCAGGTCGGCGGTTAATGCGGTTAATCGCACACACCACCGGCTGCGTTTGACTTATTTTCCGATGGCGTCGATTTCCGTTTGAACGATACGTAAAATGCGCGCGATGTAATCCTTGTGCCATTTCATGCGCGCCTCGGTTACGCTCTCGTCCGGCTCATAATCTTCAACGTCGTTGGCGCCTAACACGTTCTTTTGTTCGAGCAGACGCTCCAACGTATCGATCCGCTCGCGCGCAACCGCAAGTTCTCCCGCCACCGCCATGGTGATATTGAGCACGCGCTCGACATCGGGATCCTTGAAGAAGTAGGGGCGTTTGCCCGCGGTTTTGGCCTCGCTCAACACCTTGTCGAGGGGGTCGCTCATGTGTGTTCTCCTTCGTCGCTCCTCAGACTGCCGTAGCCCATAGAATAACCCAGCCCGGGTCCCACTTCACGCGACCAAATGTCTTAGCTCACTCTTGGCCGAACGGCGGCTGCAACAAACAGTCTGCCGCCGAGACTGGTTTGGATATAGCTTTTTTGAAAGTCCGGATTGCCCAAGAAAGCTGACTAATGAACGAAGCTGCAGGAATGGCTCAGATTAGCCAGAAGCGGTCATCCAAGGCGTCTTGCAAATTGGTATTGTGGCCGCGAGATGTTATCTCGGGAGTCGAAGATGGAAAATAAATTTATGTCATCAATTCAAAATGGCGGCTGTCTATGTGAAGCGATACGTTACGAGATATCCGGCGAACCTGAATATACAATTCAGTGTTACTGCCGTGACTGCCAGCACATTTCGGGAGGCGGTAGCCTGCCACAATATGTAGTCAAGCGTGAAACCGTCACCATGTCAGGGCCTCTGAAAACCCATCAGCTCAAATCCGATGCGGGAAATAATCTGGAGCTCGGGTTTTGTGGCGATTGTGGGTCACCCATCTATAAAACGACATCGCTTAAATCAGATGTGATGTTTATCTGCGTAGGCTCGCTTGATGACCCAACAATATTCTCACCCGAACACAAGGTTTACGAAGCAAGTCGCCAACCGTGGGACGGGAGTTAACCGTCGAAAACACCCCTATCCAGCAATTGCTGCTCACTTCTGCTACGGGTTATCTTCTGCCGAAAATTTCTTTGAAGGAATGCGGCCGCTTTGTCTCCAATATTAGTCGCGTGAGACTCATCGCCCGTGCTGTGCGATCACGTTTCGAGCATGAATAACAGGTGTCTTTTTCGGTGGGCTGGAGCGCTGACATGAAGCAAACTTATTCAGGTTCCTGCCATTGCGGCGCTGTTCGCTTCGAGGTCAACGCCGATCTCGATCATGTTCGCGTCTGTGATTGTTCGATCTGCCGCCGCCGAGGTGCGTCGATCCATCGGGTCGAAGAGCAGGACCTGCGGCTGCTTTCGCCGCTCGAAAATTTGATGCTGTACGAATGAGGTAGCCGGACCGCGAAGGACTATTTCTGTCTAACATGCGGAATTCTTCCGTTCCGCCGTCCCAGTCATCCCACTGAGCGGGAATTGCGTGAGGGGGTACAACCGTTCGATGGTTGGGGTGTCAACGTGAGATGTCTGGACGGCGTGGATCTCTCAAAATTGCCGGCAAAACAAATCTTTGGCAGCCGAATCTAGCGCCGTTCTCTTTTTATTGAGAACAGAACGTGGTCGCGGGCCGCTTAGGACTTGCGGGATGGCGCCGACATATTAGAATCCCCTGAGACTCGCATCGAGAGACTCATATATTGTCATTTCTGAAGAGTGGGGCCCGAAATGACCTATCCCTTTGTTTTTAAGCGAAGATCAAAATCAGCCATGCCGTTGGCGGTGGCTGAGCACTTTAAAAAGCCCGAAGGTTTTGAGGCATTCGATTCGGCGCAGCAGAACAGCAATTTCGCGACCGGTAATCCGGACGACTATGATGTTGCGGCCATAATCGATTGGCTCGGCCCCTATGACAGTAAGGAAAACGCCGCGCGTGCCGCAGAAAAATTGAAATTGAGTAAAGGTTTCTATCTCGTTTTCGGTAAGCGGAAATCGTTTTCCAAGAAACACAAAGAATTGGGCGCGTCGAAATGGGGACGCCATTTGCAATATGTCGGCATCAGCGGCGATACAGACAATGTGGACGTTGCGTCAAGATTGCGCGATCCCGATCACAAGATTCAGAATGTGAGCGATCGCAATGTTGAAATCTGGTTGGGCGAATTTGCGCAACTGGACGCTGTGCCAAACAAGAAGCAACATTCAACAGATTTTGATCAATGCGAATGGGCGTTGATCCATTTTCTCAATCCTTTGCTCAACGAACAGAAGAAGAGTGCGCCGCCCGAAAAGCCCGTCTTTTTGTTGAATCGCTGGTTGGAAGGCCCGCCGGCCGATGAAATCGTAGCGGGCCAAGATTTTGCCTCAACAAGACCCAAGGGGGATTGGTGGCCGGACATTATTGAGTATCGGGAAAATGAGACCGCTAGCCTGTGCTGGCTCGGTGACAGACCGCGGGTCGAGAAGCGTGCATATTCTAATGGAGAAGTCTCGAAGGCCGAATGGCGGCCGGCGAGATCTGCTTTAGGCTTCGCAACTGCCGCCGTGCTGCTCATGGCGGGATCCTTTGGCGTCAACGAATTTTTCGATCGAAGTACCGCCGTGGACAACGGAGACCCAAACCCGGTTGTCGTCGCTGAAGGCGGGCCCCTGGTTTTGGACGAGAATGATGAGCTCAATCCGGTCGAAGGGTCGAGCGATGAATTGACGTTAGAACTGCAAGCCCAGCTTCAAGAATTTCGAATTGAGAACGGCAATCTTCTAACAAACCTCACCGATAAAGAAATTGAGATTGAGTGGCTTAAATCCGAGGCGCAAAAACTAAGAGAAAGCGTTGAAGTAAGCCGGGCAGGCGGCCTCGACAAAAAGCCGTGCTGGGGAAACGCCGCCGAACGACGGATTGACTACATCTATCGTGTGACGGCTTCCAGCAATGGTTTCATGGTGCAGCCTGCGTTTCCGAACAGTCTGCAACAAGCCTACGAAGATTTAGAGCCGGAAAATCTCGTCTTCGATGAGCCGCTATCAATTTATGAATTCCGTCAGGCGATGTCACCGATTTATCAACGTAGCGTCGAAAACGACTGCCGGCATTTTGTTTTGCTTTATGAAGGCGAGCAGAATGACCTGTCGGCCTATAAAGCCCAAAGGGACGCTGTGGAGTCTTACTTCTATATCTTTCGGCCGAAACAAGGCTGAGTCAGTGATTTTTGTTGCGGCCGCCAGTCCTACTCTTCGAGTGGAAGACCAAGCGGGCAACGCGGCTGATACATTTCCCCGAAATCGATGTATAAGACTGCGATGCTGCGAGAAGTGGCGCGCAAATGGGTCTGTTGAAGACGACAAGAGGTGGGTCAGCGCATGGCAAATCTTGAAGGAAAAGTGGCTGTCGTAACGGGATCTGGCCGACATAAGGGGCTGGGCCAAGCGATCGCCAAAAAATTGGCAGGCGACGGGGCGAAAGTCGTCCTCAGTGACATTGGCGCGGCCAAGGATGTGGCGACGCCGGAGAGCGCGATCGGGACGATTTCCGAGATGGAAGAGGTCGCTAAGGAAATCAGAGGGTTGGGAGCAGATGTGTCCACGCAAGTCTGCGATGTCCGCGACGAGGGAAGTGTTGAAGCCCTGGTCGGTCATGCCGTCAGCGAATTTGGTGGCCTCGACATCATGGTCAACAATGCGGGCATTGGTTACATCATGGGACCGCTCACGGACGTGACCCAAGACAACTGGGACGCCGTGCTCAACGTCAATTTGCGCGGCTGCTTCTTCGGGCTAAAACATGCAGCCCGGCAAATGATCAAACAGACGCGCGGCGGCCGCGTGATTAACATTGCAAGCCAAGCCGCCAAGTCCGGTTTCCCGCTGGCGCTTGCCTATACCGCGTCCAAACATGGTCTTGTGGGTCTCGTGCGGTCTTCGTCGATTGAATTGGGCGAGCACGGCATCACCGTCAATAATGTTTGCCCTAACCATGTGACGACAGGTCTTGGCGCTTGGCAGAACCAATATTTTGCAGAAAAACGCGGCAAGACCATGGAGCAATATATGCAAGACATGCGTGATCGCATTCCGCTTGGCCGGCCGGGTCTTCCAGAAGACACGGCAAACGCCGTCGCGTTTTTATGTTCCGATCAAGCCCAATACATCACCGCGGAAAGCATGAACGTGTCGGGCGGTGAGGAGCCCCATTGAGCTCGTGACCACTCCTCCCTTTTCTTGGCCGGGCAATGCGCGTCTTACGTTGTCCATTGTCGTCAATGTCGAAGAGGGCGCGGAAATGCGCTTGGCCGATGGCGACGCTGGGCCCGATCCTGTGGACGAGCTCCAAGCGGTACCGCGCAAAGCCATCCGCGCCCACGCATCGGAATCCAACTACCAATATGGTATCAAGCGAGGTGCGCCCCGGCTGTTGAAGTTGCTCAAGAAGTACGACGTCGCGGCGACCTTTACCGCAGCGGCCGTGGCGCTTGAGCGCGCGCCGGACTTGGCGCAGGCCATCGTCGATGCGAGTCATGAAGTCTGTTGTCACGGCTACCGCTGGATCCACCAATACGAAATGACCGAGGCCGAAGAGCGCGATTTTATTCGTAAGGCCTGGCAATCACTTGAAAAGACAACGGGCGCGCGCCCCAAAGGTTGGCTGTCACGTTATCTTCATACGGACAATACACGTCGCCTGTTGGTCGAAGAAGGGTTCGACTATCACATGGACGACTTCTCTGACGACGTGCCATTCTGGGATCAAGTGGAGATGGAAGATGGCGGGAAGCGCCCGTTGGCGATCGTGCCCTATGCCCTCGACACCAATGACATGAAATTTTGGCTGGACCCCTCATATGCCCCGGACGACTGGCTGCGCTACGCCGCCGAGACATTCGATTGGCTTTACGAAGAAGGCAGCGAAGCACCGCGCATGATGTCGCTAGGACTTCATTTGCGGATCATTGGTCGGCCGGGACGCATCGGAGCGCTTGAGCGTTTTCTCGCCCATGTCGATTCGAAGCCCGATGTTTGGATCGCGAGGCGGGCTGACATTGCCGCTCATTTCGCAAAGAGCGTACCGCCGCCGTCTTAGAGTAGCGGCCGAAGTGACGGCGTTGGTGAGTGTTTAGCTACTGGTAAAGAAGGGACCCGGGCTTTTGCCCTCGACGTATCCTTTCAAATGCTCCAAGCACTTGTCCCACGTTTCTTTGGTTTTGCTCGTCTCGGCGTCTCCATCGCGCAGGTTGCGATGTTCAAAACGAACATGGGTCTTGCCATCTTGCGGTTCCAATTCGAAGGATACATTGGTTCCGATCCAATTGTCCGGTCCGTTTAAGCAGCGCCACTCTTGAAATTCGTTGACGTCGAACAGCGTCGTTTCCATGGTGAAAACAACCGCGCGGTTTTGAAATCCAAACTCTGCCTTGCCGCCCAACTTTGCATCCGAGTGGCTGTCGTCTGTCCACCAGCTTTTCAAAGCATCGGTTGTACTCACGGCTTCCCAGACGCGCTCTGTCGGCGCATCAATGTCGAACTCAATGACGATCTCGGCCATCTTTCAGCTCCCAACGTTGTGGTCTTGCTCGGACTCTAGTGCGTGTGAGTCCCTACGAAAACGCGGGCGTTCCTGTCAATGCGATAATGTGTCCGTGTGGCTGGAGTGGTCAAAATCCGCAGCGCTTTACGCCAACATCCGGTCGATCATGACAAAGCCAAGTTTTGTTCGATAGGAGAACGTACGCCACAACCATTCAAATGGCCCAAACCGGAAATAACTCAGCCAAAAGCGAGAAAATACGAGAAGGCCAATGGCCAGCGCCATGGCTACTTCAAGAACGATAAGGCGCGCTGCAGAACCGAAAAGTCCAAAGCCCTGGCCGTAATACACTAATGAAAGAATGAATGTCGCAATGACACCATTCGTGAGTGCCATATGCCCGACCGCGGCGAGGGCCCGCTTCAGACGGCCGAAGGAGGCCCATTTGCAAATGAGAAGCACTAAGCTCATGTGTCCGAAACTGATGATCAAGCTACCCCAATAATCGAATTGAGCTCCCAGTCCGATCCGGTACGCCAGTTCCCAGTTGTGAGACACATTCTGAACGATGCCGAAAAGAACTAGCGGTACGCCCACCAAAATCACAAACAAAATTGAGAGCACGCAGCGCCGCATGGGGTACTCGCCGCTGATGACTCGCATCCTGAGCAGCGCTATTCCGAGCAACATCAATCCTAAGTAGCGGAAAAAGGAAACCCAAAAACCAAGCGTTATAAGCGCGAAATCCAGATTGGAAATCCGCCAGACAATTTGCTGAGCCCACCCACCGCGCATAGCGCTCGTTTCGCGTGCAATCGCATCAGCGGACGGCAGCCAATATGTTGCCACAACTTGCTCGTAAGATTGGGGCAGTAAATTGCCGATGAATGCACTAACTCCCAGCAGGAGTACTGCACCAATTACCAAATTGGCAGCGCCGAATTGAAAAAGATTTCGGATTGAAAGGTCTTGCGCATGAAATATCGCAATTCCACAAACTGCAAACACGATAAGGACGGCGCCTTTGCCCAAAATTAGATATAGAATTAGGCCAGCCAACAAGAGCCACAGCATGCGGCGATAGTGAAGGGCAGTAGCGCTTCTACCAAAAAAATTTGAAAGATGCGTTCGGTGTAAGAAATTTGCGTATGCAACCGGCAGGGCGCTTGCTTCGACCGGCTTTGAATCAAAGCGTGCTGCCATCAATAAGATGCAAGCGCCGAAGACAAGGGCCAGGAGATTCATACCCGTTTGACTAAATATGGTGTGAGACAAGATCCATATAACGCCATCGAGGTCGGTAAGCGGTTGCCCAACTGACGGATTGAGCGCGGCCGTCGATATCATTGCCATATTCTGCGACAAGATTGGCAATAGACAAAGCAGCGCATAACCACGCAAAGCATCAATGCTAATCTGTCGTTCATGCAAGCGGGTGGGGACAGCGTGTGCGTCAGCGGGAGTTGGCTCTGATGCAGCCGTCATGTGAAAAAACTTTCAATCAAACTAAAGCCAAGATGGCCGCGGCGCATGAAGTGTTCGCGTTTCAATTAAAGTAAGCAGAGCGCAATCGCGTAGGCATAGAGTGCGCTCTAAAAGCTAACACAATTCTCTACGCCAACGCTCGTTCAACCTTGCGTTCATTGTTTCGATTTGGCACAAAATTAAAATGATTCACGCGACCAATTTGATTAGTATGAATTGAAGCTTTAGTAATGAGATAATTTTATGACCCATGAATCGTGAACGAGACATTGCGCATTGGATCGAAGGTCGGTCGCTTCCACGGCTGAGAGTCGGCCATGCGAGAGATGTCGTTACCTATAGCAATGACCATGATGTTGCGATACTGGCGCTGCGTGGCATGAAAGCAGCGGAATGCGCCATGTGTGTTGATGTTCAGTTGGTTCCGGATGAACAAGTGGTTCTAGACAATCGTAATTTGATTGGCCGGCTGACATCGTGGTCTGACTTTAGAGAACAGTGCAATCACCTCGCAGCGGCCTTCCTTGAGTCATTGCCGCCGTCAAAGTCCGACCTTCAAATTACATTTGATTTCTATACGGAGGAAGATTGGATAACAGCACGAGTAGAGTAAGAATCGCCATCAATCGTCGCCCGCCCGCGCCGGGGTTGATCGGAGCAGCAATCCGGTGCAAACCAGGCCCGGCGATATAGAGTGCCGAATGACTTACGCAAAAGTGGGGTAATCAATGTCAGACCCGTCGCAGAATGAAAAAATCCGAAGGGGTTACGCCGATACGCCCGCCGGCCAGATCCACTACAGGACCATGGGAGGCGGCGAGCGCGCAAAACCTCTTTTGCTCCTGCACTGGGTGCCGATGAGCGGGCGTTTGTACGAGCATGTCTTGCCGCTATTTGCCGCTCGTGGCTATGAAGCCTATGCGCCGGATACGATGGGTTTCGGCATGTCGGACGCACGATCCGGCGAATGGCAAATCAGCGACTATGCCGCCAACATGATTGATTTCTTAGATGCGCTCGGCATTCCCAAGACTTACATGGTGGCCGGACACATGGGCGCTGCCGTCGGTTGCGAAATGGCGATCCACTATCCAAAGCGCATCAGTCGGATGGTGCTTGACGGAAGCCCATGTTGGGATCAAGAGACGCGCGACAAGATGAAGGCAAATGTAAGCCGCGCTCTACCGGAGGTGGCGGAGGACGGTGCTCACAAGACCTTGTTGTGGGACAAGGCGTTTGGGGCGTTAGGAATGATTAACCCCGTATTCAAGCTGACTGATGAATCGTTGGGGGAGGTTTACGCGCTTGGCGTCGAAATCTTGCAGACCCGTTTTGAACCTTCGGCACTTGCTGTGTTCAATTACGATATGCGAATGATGCTCACAAACATCAATCACCCGACCCTTGCGCTGACTTCCGACAAGGAAATCTTGCGCGATGAGCACGACATTGTTCCCGAGCTCATGAGGGATTGTGAAGAGCACATTTTCCCTGGCGTGCATCCTTTGCTGGTCAAAGAAAGAGCCGAGGAATTCGTCGACGTCGTAGATCGGTTTCTTTCGGCCTAACTTACCCCGGACAACCAATCGAACTGGATTCACGCAATATGACACTCGATCAGCGTTCGATCCGAGGCAAAATTCTCTACATTCACAATCAAGACGGTGAAATCGGCCGCGAGTGGTTTACCTTCACCGTGCAACCGAATGGCGACCGGACGCTGCGCGCACAATGCGAAATGGACGATTCGGTTCTTCTACGCGATGTCATCTACGCTGTTGATGGCGGCTGGCGGCCGCAGGATGCATTCATCCGTTTGACCATTCACGGCAAACTCGTCGGGTCGAGTTGGTTCTATTTCAACGAGGAAGGCGCCCAGTGTGAGGGCTATACGACCAGTGATGGCCGCATTTCGCAGAAGCTTGATCTCGGCGGATATCCGACCACATTTGGTGCCCATCCCGTTACCGTCGACGCCATGACCAGTGCGGCGTTTGATCATGGGCGTGGTGAGACCAAACAATTCATTCCACGGGCAGTGACGTCGTCCAGCGCTGCCGATGGCGGCACCGGCCCGATGCTCATGCCGTTTGAGAAAAGCGTTGAGTATGTCGGCAAGGAAACCGTGAAAGTGCCGGCCGGAACATTCGAGACCGACCGCTACCTTATTCATTTGGAACATTACGACCATCCGCTCGACGTGCGCGTGATCCCCAAGGATCATGTTCTCGTCCGGCTCACCTGGGGCCATTGGGATGTGCGGTACGATTTGGTTGAATTGGAGACGTAGTTCATGGCGCGCATACAACCACTCACACCGGAAGAAATTCCTGAAGAGCTCAAGCCCCTCTATGAAGGCAGCTTGGAGATGATGGGGTTCGTCGCCAATGACGTGCTCACAGTGGCAAAACGACCGGATATATTCAAAGGACTATTTGCCTTGGGAAGTGCCGTTTATGGGCCGGGCCAAGTCGACTTGGGGCTAAAACGCATGGTCGGCGAAGTGACAAGCAAGGCCGCAGGCTGCATGTACTGCACGGCGCATACCGCACACGGCGCAGCGAAAATGGGTATCCCGCAAGAAAAGCTCGACGACATTTGGGCGTTCGAAACCAGTGAGCATTTTAGCGACGCAGAACGTGCCGCGCTCAATTTTGCCATGCTGGCCGGACGCTCGCCTTCGGAAGTAAGTGACGCGGACTTTGAGCGCCTGCGGGAATTTTACAATGATCAGCAAATTATCGAGATCACGAGCGTCATCGGATTGTTCGGCTTTCTCAATCGCTGGAACGATACGATGGCAACGACGCTTGAAGATGCGCCGCTTACCTACGCAAAAGAAAATCTCAAGGAGGCCGTTTGGAGTGCGGGCAAGCACGAGCGCGAATAGGGAATGCTCTGGTCAGCTCGTGAGAATGCCGCGTTCTTGCATGGACGCGATGACTTTTTTCTGTCGCTCGACAAAGAAACTTCGTTTCGCCTCCTTCACGGTGCCATCGTCATTCATCAGAAAGTTGGGCGGCGCGAGGGGCGTCTTGGCGTATTGCGTTGCATACAATTCAATGGGTTGACGCGATAAGATATTAGGCATGCCGGGGCGCCGGCGATGACGCCGAAGCGCTGCGAGATCGATTTCGCTATTGGCCGTCATGCTGTTGCCCCCGGCCGCTTCCGTCAAAACCAGGCCATTAAAATCCACGATCTGTGAGCCGCTATCGGTAGATTGGGCGCCCATTGCAAAATTGTGCAGGCCACCGGAATTGGCGGATACGACATAGGCGATGTTTTCTTGGGCACGGGCTCGTTTGGCAACATTCTTTTGAGTGAGCTTAGGGCTGCCTGTTTCGCTTGAAGAGTGCAAAAACACTTCCGCGCCTTTGAGTGCCAAACAGCGCGCCAATTCCGGGTACAGAATTTCTTCCGACGCAATGCAAGCGATGCGGCCAATGTCAGTGTCGACGACGGGCAAGAGAGCGTCTTCGCCATAAATATCCAAATATTTATCGAGATAATCGTAAGGCGACGGCGAGAACATGGAAATTAAACGGCGATAACGCAAGGCCACTTCGCCCGTAGGGTCAATCGCAAAACTGACTTGAAAATAGATCCCAGGGAAATTGGGATCTTGCTCGTAAGCATTGCCGGATAAAAATATTTTGCAATCCTGTGCAATTTTGCTGAGCCCTTCATACTCAGGCCCGTCGATCTCTAGGGCTGCTTTGTTCGCCCAGGCTTCAAAGCTATCGCCCATGGGAAAACCGGTCAGAAAATATTCCGGTAAGACAACGAGTTTCAGATCTTGTCCGATCCACGCTTTCGCAGCGCCGATTTCTTCGGCCAGTCCTTCAATCGAGCGCTTCATCTGGGCGCGCGCCTCGTCTCTTCCCTCACACCGGTTGACCGTGGTCGTTGCGGCTTGAAGAGCGAGGGCGCGATAGGCGAGATGTTCGTTGAGATCAGACGGCATAGTCCTGGATACTCCGATTTCTAGACATGAAGTAGGATCGGCGACTTGAAAGGCAGCGCGCGATCCAAAGGCATCCGTTGCCTTGAGTTCTAACTCCTATGAAGGCGTATGATAAGGACCATATCTCGCAGAAGTGCGCTTATTGCTTTTGCGTCCGAATAGAGAACCTTCGTTTACCAGCTGCTAGTAATGGCCGGGAGCTTTGGCGTAGACTGCGCCACCAATCACCAACGACCCTCCAAATCGGCGCGCCGGCGCCCGCCACAGGCGCAAAGCAGGGCTTTCTCTAGGGGACAATTTATGACCGAATTCCAATACGAGCTCTTTATCATTTTGCATCTCTTGGGCTTCGTTTATTGGCTGGGCGGAGATCTCGGCGTTTATTACTCAAGCGGATTTGTCATCAATTCTAAGCTGTCGCCCGAAACACGGCTGATCGCCTCGAAGATCATGATGAATCTCGATCTCATTCCGCGCATTTGCATGACGCTCATGCTGACCGTCGGCGGTACGTTGGCGAGCTTACAAGGCGTTGATCATTATCCAGGTCAAATGGTCGCTCTCTGGTTACTCGCTCCGTTTTGGCTATTCATGGTGTTGTACATGCACTTTAGCCACGGAACCCCGCTCGCTAAGACATTCGGTACAATCGACTATTGGCTGCGCCGTGTTCTGGTTGGGGGAATAATAATTTCAGTTGCTTATACGCTGTATTCCGGACGGCTAGCTGACACACCTTGGCTGACCGCGAAAGTTGCTCTTTTTGCCTTCTTGATTTTCTGCGGGATCATGATCCGGGTGCACCTGCCTGGCTTTATTATCGGCTTGCAGGCGTTGGCAAAAGGCGAAATCAGCAAAGAAGAAGATGCTAATATGAGCGCTGGGCTCAAGGGCGCCCGGCCCTGGGTTCTGTCGATTTGGGCCGTGGTATTTTTGGAAGCTGTTATTGGGGTCGTTAAGCCAGGCAACGAATTGGCGCTTAAGTTCCCGTCATTAATCTAAGGAACGGTGGGTCATGTCACAAACATCAACAAAACCAGTCGACGTCAGCTATGCGTCACCGGAATCGATTGAGCAATTGCATACACAGTTAAACGGCATTCTGGGCGCAGAACATGTCATTGCGGACGAAAAAGAACGCGAATTCTATTCGCAAGACGTTTATATGGCGGGCGAATTGGTAGCGCTGGTCATTCGTCCCGGAACCATTGACGAGTTGTCCAAGTCTGTTGCTGCGATAACGAGTGCAGGGTTTCCAGTCGCACCACGCGGCGGTGGTATGTCGTACACCAGTGGCTACATTCAAGAGGTGCCGAGCGCAGTCATGGTCGACATGGGCCGGCTCAACAAAATCAAAGAAATCAACACTGACGACATGTATGTCACGGTGGAAGCCAATTGCACCTGGGCGCAGCTCAATGACGCTTTGAAAGACACTGGCTTACGCACGCCCATGTGGGGAACATTGTCGGGCTTGCGCGCTACGGTCGGCGGCGGACTATCACAAAACTGTTTGTTCTTTGGCTCGGGGCATCATGGGACTGCCGCCGATTCCGTTTTGGGACTTAAAGTCGTTCTGGCCGACGGCAGCATTGTGCCGACGGGTACGCTGTCCACCAAAGGCGGCAAACCGTTTATGCGCTATTACGGCCCTGATCTTACGGGCATCTTTTTGGCCGACACCGGTGCACTTGGCTTCAAGGCAGAAATTACTTTGAGGTTAATCCAGCGGCTTCCTCATGAAGCATATGCGTCGTTTGCATTTGACACGCTCGAGTCGTGTGCCGACGCACTGTCGGCAATTTCGCGCACCGGTATTCCGAGCGAGCTTTTCGGCTTCGATCCGAAGTTGGCTGAAATGCGGCTCAAGCGCGACAGCATCATTAAAGATCTTCAGCGTCTAAAGGGCGTCGTGACCAAGGCCGGCGTCAAAGAGGCGGCGAAGGTCGCGCTCGCTGGCCGGCGCTATATGGACGACGTCGCCTATTCTATCCATGCCGTCGTTGAAGGCCGGCATAAGTCGGCGGTCGAAGCTGACCTTGAAGAAGTTCGCGGAATTGCAAAGCAGTACGGCCGTGAAATTGAAAACTCGATGCCGAAAATTATGCGCGGCATTCCCTTTGTTCCTCTCAACAGCATGTTAGGCCCCGAGGGTGAGCGTTGGGCCCCGATTCATGGTCTTGTCGCTCATAGTGACGCCAAGAAAACATGGAAGGCCATTTATGATCTGTTTGATGAATTCAAAGATCAAATGGAACAGCATGGGATTACGTACGGATTTCTCGTCGGCACGATTTCGACCAACGGTTTCATTATCGAGCCAGTGCTCTATTGGCCCGACAAGCGCATGGAAATTCACGAACGAACGGTCGAGGACAATCTGCTCAGCAGCATGAAGAATTTTGAGCCTAATCCTGCGTGTACCGAAGTTGTGCACGAACTCAAGAGGCGACTGTGCCAGTTGTTTCTCGATCACAGTGCGGCTCACTTGCAGATCGGCAAGACTTATCTATACAAGCAAGGTCGCGATCCTGAGACCTGGAAATTGGTCGAAGGGATCAAGAATCTGGTCGATCCCAACCGCCGGGTTAATCCTGGATCCCTAGGGCTGGACTAAGCCCATAAAGAAAGGGCGCGACGTTTGACGGTCGCGCCCTTACGAAGCCTCCTCTTGGCATATTGGCTGCCTACTGGCGGCCTTCAATCAGTGTCAACGTCGTTACCGTGCCGTCTGCCGCCGTCGTCTGCCACGTCTCGCCCACTTCATGGCCTTCTTCAGCCGGACCACAGGAAAGCGTCGCCCCGTCCACATAAGTGCAAACGTCACCGTTGTCCTCTATCGCCCACGTGCCGGCCTTTCCGCCGTCGGTCGAAAAAGATCCGTCCTCGTTAAAATAATATAGCGTCGTCTCTTCGTTCACTTCTACTTTCAGCGTATTGCCGAAGGACGCGAGGATCACTTGGTCGGCTTGTGCAATGGACGCGATGCCAAGCGCAACGATGGCGAAGGTTGTAGACAATAATTTGTTCATTGAGTTTGCCTCCGATAGAAATGTCTCGTTGCTATAGCGTAGTTCGTCTAACGGCCTTCGACGAGGGAGACCTTGCGCGTTCCACCCGCATTGTCATCTTCTTCCCACTTGTCGCCAACTTGCCGCTCTTCGATCTCGTTGCATTGTTCCGTCCCATCGACAAGCGTGCAGAATGTTGAGCCCTCAAGGGTCCAAGTTCCGTCCATTTCAATGGCGCCCTCGACACTGAACGTTTGATCTTCGTTGAAATAGTAATTGACGATTTGGCCGTCCGCAGTTTCAACGCGCATCGTGTTGCCATAGACGGCGCTGAGCGGATCGGCAAAAGCACTTCCGGACATGACGGTAAGCGCAACGGCAACCATAAAGCCAAGGCGTTTCGTCTTCATTTTTATTTTCCTTAAATCGATCTTTGATTGAGCAAGCGCCGCCGGAAAGCGACGCGATGAAATGAGAGACCGATCACATAACAAAATGTCGAAGACGAGACAATCAGAACGGTTTGGCAACTCCCAAAAAAGCCGCCCCGCCGACAAGTACGTATATAAGTATGACAAATCCGCATGTAGTGTTCACGGTTCGTCTAATGATCGCTTCGATCTCGGGCGTAGAGCCTTCTTGCGCGAGCCGCCCAAAGGCGGGCACGAGAGGTTGAAACGAGCGATCGATTCCAATTCCCGCGCCGAAGATCAAACCAAAGATAACGATTTTGAGGGACAACCATTGGCTTGCAAATGGGCCGCCTGTTGCCATTGAATATAGCCCAAGCCACGTCGCAACAAAAAACATGATCGATTGCCAAATAAAGAGAGCTTTGGCAATTGACGCGGCTGTTGGCGTGCCTTCCATACGAAACATGGCAATCGTTGCAAGCGACCAAACAATCCCGATTGCCCACAAAACCGCAAAGAGCCAGTTCGGCGCATCAACGAGACCGTTATATTGGGACATGTGCAGTCCTACGGGAAAGATGAGCGCAAAGCTCAGGCGCGGTGTTAAGTCAATGTAGTTTGCAAACTTCAGCATGACGGCGCGTTGGTCAAAAGAGTAGGCCGAATTCATCGCGCCGCGGGCGAGGACAAAGACGCCAAGATCGGCGCCGAGCCAATAGACAAAAAGAAGTACGTGGACAAAGACCAAGAGATAATAAGGATCCATGGACGGCACCTTTTCAACGTGTGTTGCACGTCTTTAATTTCTAAACATGGCAAACGATTGACGAGCGCGTGGACAGATATATCAAGGAGTTAGTAGCATTTTCAACGACTTAGGGCAATCCCGACAGGTCTGCGCAGCACTCTTTGCAGGTCTTCCGACAGCAGCTAGTCTCGCCCTGGATTAAACCGTTCGCCTACGAACAGCGGCAAAGGAGACTCAGCGTGATCGGATCAATGCATTCGGCCCTTCTGGGCGTGAGCGACATTGACAAGGCTCTTATTCTGTTTCGCGACGTCATTGAGCTCAAAGTCGAGCGCGACTGGATGGCGCCGGCGAGTCTTGTCAAAGCGTGGCAACTCGATCCCGACACACAAGTGAGATTGGTGGAATTGTCGTGCAAGGGCTATCCAGTGGGGCGGTTGCGCTTGGCGCACTTTACGCCAACCCCGCGTCAACATGTGCGACTAGATCACGGTCCCGATGCTATGGACACTGCACAAGATGTCGGTCCCAAGGCCATCGACTTTTACGTTGACGATCCGATCAGGCCCATGTTCGAACGGGTTAGGGACGCGGGCTGTGTACCGCGTTCTGAACCAGTGAAACATCAAATCGGCGACTCAATAAGTGAAGAAGTGTTGTTCACGGGCCCTGACGGTCTACCAATTCTCTTTATGGTTGGCCATCAGCATGCTCCAACATCACTGCGCCCCGGTTCGCCGGATGGCCCGTTCAGCGAAGTGGCAACGATTTCAGTCATTGCCGGCGACATCGATAAGACGAGGCAATTCTATGGTGACGTTTTGGGACTGACACCGGTGCTCGACGCTGAAACGCCGGACGAATATCGCGAACTCGTTAACGATCTCACGAGCACGCCCAAGGGCACGCGTATACATTTTCTGATGTACACGCGGGAAGGTGAGCCCAGCGGTAAAATTCTTCTCGTGCATTTCTTTGATGCAACCGGCAAGCGACTAACCGGCCGCATGCAGCCCGGACATCTTGGGTTTTCTTGCCTGACCCATGAAACCGATGAATTGGATACCCTGCGCGGTCGCCTTGATCCGGACGCCATCGTTACGCCGCCCACGAGTATTGCCGATGAGCAAGGCACCTACCGCATGATGCTCGTTCGTGGTCCGAATGAAGAAATGTTCGAATTTATCCAACGCGCCTAAGGAAGTTAAGGAAGCTCGGCCGTCGCGACGAGTTCGAGCATGGCGCCTTCCAAAAAAAGCTTGCGCACCTCGACGGCCGTCGCGGCAGGAGGCGCGGCATTCGCGTTTCGATAGAATTCGGCGCGAACGTTCGCGGCTGCACCCAAAGCTTCTATATCGGTCGTGTAGTTCATTTCGTTGACGACATTTTCGAGCGTGGCATCGGCGATCGCCAGCACGCGCTCGAGGCGTTCGTAAATACGCCTGATTTGGGCGCTCATGTTGCCGGCACCAATCAGCTCGAATGAATCGCTAACCGATAATAAGCCCGATATATAGAGTGTATTGCCGGACCTGATGGCCGCACTTAGGCCGAAGCGTTCTTCGATTTCCTTGTGGGCGTGGACGATTTGTTCCGCTCTTGCCATGACGTCCTTTCGAGTTCTCTATGGCGCTACTACCGGCCCGGCTCGCGGCCAAAGAACGGCGTCACGTCACGATTTGAAATCATGTAACAATTGACCAGCATCCATTTCATATTGATACCCAGGCGCTCTGCGCCAGGCTCCGTAAAGCCATACGTCACTTCTTCAACGCCGTCCTCGGTTCGCTCAAGGATATAAAGCACAAGCGAGTTTCGTGTGAACGCGCCCACTTCGTTGTTCATAGGCCAATCCACATTGCGAAGCGTGACCCCGAATTCTCGTCCGACCTTGGCCTCGAACCATTTGAGTCCGCCCATGTCGTGGACGCCGTCGATTTTGTAGCGGTCATACGGCTCATCCCGACCACCGCCGACGCCCGGAATGTCCGCATAGCAATCAAAGTTGCGCGCACGGGTCAGTTGATAGGGAATGCGATCTGGATTGCCTGAGACGAGTGTTTCGTCTTTGTCGAAATAAAGTTCCAATGACCAGAGGTCTTGCGGCGTTAGCATCATCATGAAGTCGACGTTGACTGTATTTCCGTCATATTCGATTTCGCATTGAGCGGCATCGGTATTGCCGGCGAACTGCCCGGCTTCGCGCTTCCAGATGAGATCGCATCCGTCTCGGTACGTCGTTGTCTCCGGCGTCAGTGTCGCTAATTTCTCAGGGTCCAAATGGGCATCACGCAGAGTCGATCGTGTGCTTCGATCGAGGTCATAAAATTTCATGGCCACGCCGCCACGATCGTTATCGACTTCGAGTACCAAAATATAAGCAAAGAATGAGTCCCCACCGCCGACGACTTCACTTTGCAACCAATAAACGTTGTCGCCGAAGTTGGGCCGATCGATGTGCTCAACTAATGTGTGAATGCGCATGTGTCGGGCTTCTTCGCGCACGCCGAGACGCTCGTCAAAGTAGTTTTGGTTAGCGTTATCGTAGATACCCGGCAACAATTCAGAGATTACGAGAATGTTTCGCTCCGCTGGGGTGCTGTCTTGACCTTGGGCGAGTGCACCCGCCGGCGCAAGCGTCAACAGTGCACTAAATATCGCTCCGAGCGTCCTCATTTTATCCCCCTTTTAGTCTCGTCATGATCAGCGTTTGGTTTCGATCAGCTCGATCAATTCTCCGGTCGAGCCGCGCAGCGTTACTGTTCTCGCTCCGTTGTAAGGTGCTTCATTGTGCGGCTGCGGTGCCTTGATGAACTTGCCACGAACACTATCGAGATCATCGTGCCGGAATGTCACGATTGCTTGGCCCGGCGGCAGGCAACCCTCGTGACACGGGCGGTCCACGGTGCCATCGGGGAATTCATCAAGTTCGATTAGACATTCATCGGGCAGTGCCGTCGTCGCAATCGTGGTCTTTGTGCCTTCAGGCCGGTTAAAAGCCCAATTCAGAACGCGGATGGTTCCATCCATGGGAGGCGTTGCCGAAAGGCCGAATGTGTCTTTGAAAAAGCGGCTCATATCGTCAATCGAACGACCGCCGAGAATAGAGACAAATGTACGATCGACGAACGATTTAGCCGTCGGTAGATCAAACCCGGGAACGGGCTCGGCAACATGCGTGAGATAGATGACATCGCCCGCCAAGCCGACGACCTGCATGGCACTGATTGCGTCGGTAAAGTCAAAAGCAAGCACCGCGGGCGTGCCGATAATTTGAAACGGTGAATCCTTGAGCTGTTCATGGATCGCTTCGAGGTCTTCGACGACGATCTCAGTTGCATTCCAGCCGAACGTCCTGAGTGGGCTAAACCCGGGAACAGGCTTCCCTTCCACGTAGCGATAGAAGCTTTCTTCACCGCTTGTCGGCTGTAGAACAAGTTGCTTACTTCCTGCGGCCGACGGTGCGCCCCAGCTCCTGGCAAGAGAGTCGGGCACCGGATCTTTGCTTACAACTTGAAAGCCAAAATACCGACCATAAGTTTCTTCAATCGCATCAAGATCGCTGGCCGAGTAGGTAACCGTATGGATGGATCCAAGCATACGTGGCGCCTTCTCTTCTAATGGAATTGCGGGATTTTTCTATTTGGCTTTGGTCCGCTGAATGAGCAGGCATTGTGTCGAGGTTGATTGGTGTGTGCAAGCCCAAGAGCTTTGCACTGAGAAGTTCTCCGGCTCGCCAATTTGAACTAAGCTCGCGAATGTCAGATTTCGCGAAGGTGAGATTTGACGTCTGGAGTTATGTCAATAAGAGCGAGATCATGGAAAATAAGTATTACCCACTAGGCTTGTTTGAATTTTTTGAACGAGATTTGGCGGCCGCCGACTATCAGCTCTTTGGTCGCGTGCCCCATGCCGATCGCCGTGGTTTCTTGCGTGGCGCGGGGCTCGGCACCATGGGGGCAATGATCGGCGCGGCAATTCCGTTTCATCGCACGATGCCATCCGGCTTCGTTCCCCTTGCGCTAGCCCAAGAAGATGTACTTATAGGCAAGGATGGCTTGACCTTGCTGAACGATCGGCCAATTAATGCGGAGACGCCGCCGCACTTGCTCAACGATCCCATAACGCCGACCGGCCGGCATTTTATTCGTAACAATGGTGAGCCACCAGAAGGTGCGGACCCAGATGACTGGAAGCTGACGATCGACGGCTTGGTCGAATCGTCCTTAAACCTGACCATCGCCGATCAGCGTGCTCGCTTCGAAGAAGTCACAATGGCCTTGACGATCGAATGCGGTGGTAACGGCCGCGCGTTCTTTGAGCCGCCAGCGACAGGCAATCAATGGACCTATGGCGCGGTCGCCTGTTCGGAGTGGACAGGCGTCCGACTGAAGGACGTGCTGGACGCGGCCGGTGTTCTAGACAACGTGGTGTATACCGCCCACGTGGGTGCCGACACTCATTTGTCTGGTGATCCCGACAAGCTTCCCATCTCGCGCGGTCTGCCTATTGATAAGGCGCGGACGGATAATGTTCTGATCGCGTATGAGATGAACGGGGAAGTGCTTCATCCGATGAATGGATCGCCGTTGAGATTGGTTGTGCCGGGCTGGCCAGGTTCCTGCTCGCACAAGTGGCTTACCCGAATTTATTTGCGCGACGTCGTTCATGATGGTCCAAAGATGACAGGCACGTCTTATCGCGTCCCCAATCGGCCGGTCGAACCGGGAGAGGACGTTGTGACTGAAGATTTTGAGATTATTGAACGAATGCCCGTTAAGTCACTGATCACGTCTCCCGAAACCGGCATCACGTCGTCAGACAGGACAATCGAAGTGCGCGGCCATGCGTGGTCCGGCGATCGGGTGATTGATCGCGTTGATACATCAATCGATTTCGGAGCAACATGGCAGCGGACAAAATTAGACAAGCCGGTCAATGACGGTGCGTGGCAAGACTGGCGCACGCAAATCGCACTTCCGCAAATAGGATATTACGAGATTTGGGCTCGCGCTAAAGATGATGGGGGCGACACACAGCCTCATGCCATCGCGTGGAATCCAAAAGGCTATCTCAATAATTCGATGCATCGCGTGTCTGTCCGAATTGTGTAAAGGCAGGAGTCCACGCGGCGTGAATTTTTATTCTATCCAAATGATCTTGGGGCGTGTCGTGACCTTTGCGCTCGCTTTAGCCTTATGCTGCGCCCCGACATTGGCCGACGAGCCTGTGCTTGAGCCTGTATTCGGTGTGCTTTTCGACGCTCCCGGTGTTGAAGAAACCTATGGTTTTTGCACGGCGTGCCATTCAGAGCGATTGGTCGCACAACAGGGTCTCACGCGCACCGGATGGGTAAAGGTCTTTGATCAGATGATCGAAGAGCACGCAATGGCCGAAATCGAAGAGCCTTTTTACAGCATCATTCTTGACTACTTAGAAATGCACTATGGCCCTGACCGTCCGCATTTTCCGCTGAAATAACAATGCGGTTCCAGCGCTCGTTGTTCGAGGGTGGCTTCTTTTCATGTTTCGTGTTTCCCGTACCATTTCAAATAAGGCCCGCGATGCTGCATGGGCGTCTTGGGCTCGACGTCTGGTAATAGACGGGCGTCTTCACCGAACTGATCGAGGGTGTGGAAATTGAGGGGCTCCATCGTTTCAAGATTCAAAAGTCGTTGTCGATATGTTTCGAGTATTTCCTTGCGCCCTTCATCGGTGATCCACGGCACAGAATAGGAGATGAAGGGCGGCAACACGTCGTAGCCGCAAATGCGCAGCGTGCCGGCGGTCATGGGCCACAGCAAGCGCTCGATGTCTCCATTGCGGCCGTCGGGATAAAAGGCGGAGGCCAATACACCTGCGGTGATCGAGATCATCGCGCGGCGGCCTTTGAACGGGCCGTTGTCCCACCACTCGCCAAGACCGTAAGCCACTTTGTAAGCAAGCACCCGGTCGACCCAACCTTTGAGGATGGCGGGCATGGAATACCACCACATGGGAAATTGCAGCAGCAGAAAGTCTGCGGCTTTGACCTTGTCGATTTCGGCCTGGATGTCATCTGCAAATAATTGGTTTTCGGCGGCGTGGCCTTGTTCCATCGCCAGGTTAAACGTCTCGGTGTTGTCCAGCTCGGTCATGTCCCACGGGCCGGCAACCGGATTGAACTTTTGTGCGTAGAGATCGGATATGACGACGTTGTGTCCAGCGCCCTCCAAGGTATTGACGGCGGCGTCTTTCAAAGCGCCGTTGAAGGATTGAGGTTCAGGATGGGCGTAGACGACGAGGACGTTCATGGAGTTTGCATTTCCGTTGGTGTGTTGGACAAAAGAAAAGGCCCGGACGATGGAGCCGCCCGGACCTTTTTATTCTAAACGATTTGCTTGGGACTAGTACTTGGCCCTCAAGCTAATCGTGTACCGCGCCGGTTCGGCATAATAAGCACCGACGAAGAACGACGTGATGTAGGTGGTGTTGGTGCAGTTTTTACACTCGCCGAAGATACCATAGCGACCATCTTCGCTTTCCCAACCCATGCTGGCGCGCATGGTCCAGAACGCTTCTTGGAGTGACCCCACCGGATTGGTGGACCCGACGAACATGTCGTCGTAATACGTGCCTTCGACTGAGCCGACAAAATCGCCGCCAGTATTTGGCACGCCATGACGATACGTGCCACCGAGGTTGAGCGTGATATCGGGCGTCCGTACTGGCTCGGCTCCGGCAATTGCCACGGATGATGACGGATCCAAATTCTGGTATTCATCGTCGATCAACCCGAGATTGGCAAAAACATCGAGGCCTTCAAGCGGCGTTGCTGCAATTTCAGCTTCGAAGCCCCAGGATTTCAACTCACCCGCATTTTGTGTCAAAAACTCAATGGCCCCGAGTGGCGGCACAGGAACGCCGGAGATCAACTGCAAGTCCTTGATTTTCGAATAGAAGAAGTTGCCATTGAAGCGGAGCGTATTGTTATACCAGTCGCTCTTGATCCCCGCTTCATAAGTCCGGGCTTGCTCAGGCGCAAAGGGTAAGATGCCGCCCGGCGATGTTGCTCGAGCGTTCCATCCACCAGATTTGAAGCCTCTTGTCATGGACGCATAGAGGAGGATGTCGTCTGTGGCTTGGGCTTCGATTGCAACCCGAGGAGTGAATTGTTTTGCCACTTGCTCGGTCGGAATACCAAGTGCCGAGATATTTGCGGTAGTTACACCACCGGACAGAGCGGCGAGATTTGTGAAGCCAAAGACGGTCGGCATCAGATTAGTTGAAAAGTCGATTGTTTTCTTTTCACGGGTCCAACGGCCGCCGCCGGTGATCGTGAGCCAATCGGTGAGGCCGATATCGACCTGACCATAGACGGCAATGCTATTTGTCTCGTTCGCCAATGTTCGATCGATGACGAGCGAGCCTAGGAAAATATCGGCAAAATCAGTGTCATTGTCTTCATCCAAATAGAAGACACCACCCACATAGTCGATGTCCCATCCGCCGAGGGCGAAATTACCGTTGATCTTTGCTTCTTGGGTGAATTGCTTGTGCTCACCATTGTTGACGATGGTGAAACCGCCTGTGGGTATTGGCGTGTCGAAGAAGTCCAATGTGAAGTCCTGATCCAGATCGCGATAGCCCGTGATGAATTCCAACGTCGCTGAATCAGTAATATCGATTTTGAGGTTTGAGTAAGCGGCAAACGTCTTGGCCTCGTTACCGAAACCGCCGCCGTTCATAAGCAAGTTTCCAAGATCACCCGTGGTGCCCGAGGTACTAATGCCGGTGTTCGATGTTCGTGGATCCCCGCCGACAGCCGACAAGACGTTGGAACCTTTTTGGCCCATATATTCGACCGCGACATCCCAGGTGATGTCATCGTTCGGCATAACCCTGATGTCGCCCCGAATGCCGTGGGAGTCCTCGCCGTTGAGTGTTTCGCCCGTGGTCAAGTTCGAGACAAAACCGTCGTCTGTGACGTAATAGCCCGAAATCTTGGTCAGGATCTGATCGGTGACGGGAACATCTACCGTCCCATTGAAAGAGAAGCGGTCAAAGCGGCCATATTCCGCTTCGGCTTTAGCGGCAAATTCCTCGCCGGGCTTGCGGGTGATGACGTTGATGGCGCCGCCGGTTGTGTTCCGGCCAAAGGTCGTTCCTTGTGGCCCGCGCAACACTTCGATCCGTTCAATGTCGAACAGAGCATAGTTGTTGGCGTTCTGCCGCGTAACATAGACGTCGTCAATGTATGTACTCACCGGCGGGTCAAACGTCGCGATCGACTCGGTACTACCCAGACCGCGCAGGAAGTAGGCGTTTGAAGTTGCCGGACCGGTATTGTTAAAGCCGAACAGGTTCGGAACCATGTTGACGATGTCGAGCGTCTCGTTGATTTGGCGAATTGCCATGGCTTCGGACGTAAACGCCGTAACTGCGACCGGTACGTCCTGCAGATTTTGCGCGCGGCGCTGAGCCGTCACTACAACTGTCGGTGTTTGAGCGAATGACGGGACCGCCATGCCGGTTATGGCAACGGCGGCGACTGAACCGCTCAATATGAGTTTTGTAAATTTCCTGCTCATGATTTTCCCCCATGAGTATCGATTTAAAGGTGAATTTTTCGGCATATCCGTCTGAACCGTCCTGACTGACGATCTCAAAACTCCCCCTTTTGGGGAATCACCTAGTGCCGCAAACTTGGGGTTAGGTACACAAGCAGACACCACCGTGAAAGCTATGGTTAACGGCCAGGCGCTCACAACTGCGATAGTTTCGCGTTTGTTCGACAGTATGTAGTATATTTGCAACAGTAGTTGTTGGCCTGAGCCAAAGCTTAGTTGGCACGCTGCGCCTGGGCTGCAAATGCCACTTTTCCCCGCAAGATTGTGTCGTATAGCTCCTGGGATCGGCCGCCGGCATCAGCGATGATTTTGGCGGGCACGTCCTTTGTGGCGGCCCGCCAGGCTTCCCGTTCGGTTTCGCTAGCCCTATGAATATGAATGCCCCGCGCTGAGGCGCCGGCGACGACGTTTTCGAACCATTTGATCTGTAGTGCGCGAATTGCCGGCCCGTCGGGGTAACCGGTCAGCACAATATTCCGTTGCGCCGGTGTCAAAGATTCAAGCCATTCCCGGTTGGCGAAGACACCCCCGCCGTTATAAGCGAGCCGCGCAAATGTGACATGGGGGGCGGCATCTAGAATGGCGAAAAAGTAAAAAATCTCGCTCGTGAGTCCCCCTTCGATGAGCCCGGTTTGCATGCCTGATACGATGCCGTCGTAAGACAGGGCGATGCGGTCCGCACCAACTGCTTCCAAGAAGAATCGATAGGCGGGATTGGGTGAAGTGCGAAACTTTCGGCCTTTGACGTCCTCGGGGCGCAGCAAAGGTTGATTGCCGAACAGGACCGTCCACCCGGCCTCGGCATAGCTGATGAGCACCAGTCCTTTTTCTTCAAACAGCTCGCTCATCGGTTCGAACAGAAAGTTGTCGTAAACAAAATGGGCTTCTTCCAACGACTCGAAAAGAAAAGGAGAAAAAGTAACGTTCAGTTCCGAAATCAGAGTCGACATGCCCAGCCACGACAGCCCTGCCATTTGAAAGCGGTTGCGGCGCACGGCGGCAATCTGTGCTTCTTCGCCGGGCATTTCGCCTTGGACTAGATATTCAAAGTCGAGCGTCGGGTCAGCGTCGGTGATCGCTTTCATCTCCACCCAGGACTCGTACATAGGCGTGCCGATGGTCGATGTAGCAGCAATGCGGCCTTTGACAACGGACGTGTCAGCCGCGAGCAGATCAGTAGAAGTTATGAAAGCAAGAGCAACGAGGAAGAGGCGAAGCCCATTGTGGGTTTTAAGCGAAGGAATCGCGAGTCTCCCGAACGACTACTTGACGCGAGTCTCGTTTATCACCGTGCGCTGAATCAACTTGTCGTTTTGAAACATGTGCCAGGTGCGCGATCGCGTTTTGTTATCGCGGCCGATATGGATCATTTCATATAGATATGAGTCGGGCATATCTTTGCGGACCCAGGTGAGCACCAGTGTGCGTGCGTCAAGCTCCCAGCCGCAGCCCTTAATGGAGTCTGTGTCCCACCAGATTCGGCCGTCGCGATAGGTGGCGCCAAGGTGCAATTCTTCTTTTTTGCCGTCTTCCCAAGAGTAGAGATTGACTTGGTAAAAGGGAAACTTGCCGTCCGAAGGAAATGAGCAAATAAGATGAGACGTATGACGGTCGATGACTTTGCCATCGGGATTGAGATGAACATATTCGCCCTGCCATTCTCCCCGGTGCCGCGCGAGGACAGGCATTTCTTCTAATAAATCGACCTTTTTACGTCCGAACATTCCCCATCGTGCCTTTATTCTTCAGGGCGCTGCCGCGATGTGCCGCGGCCCCGGTCTTGCGCGATCGTCCGACCGCCCAGCCGTCCCCTTTATTGCTGCCTCAGGCTTTTCAGCCTAAAAGCATAGCAAGATTCCAGCCAAAACACAGCCGTTCCGGCGAAAGGACTAGCTATGGTTGAGGCCGCAATATTTGTCGATAAACAGGGCCCCGTTGCGGATTTGGTCCTCAACCGACCGGATAAGCGTAATGCTCTTACCTGGGAGATGTGGCGGCAATTGGGCGATTGTATTGAGGCGCTCGAGACTGACACGGACATCAAAGTCGTGATCGTGCGCGGGGCCGATGAGACCGCGTTTGCCGCCGGCGCCGATATCGAAGAATTCGGAACCGTCTACGCAGATGCTGATACCGGACGCGAGTATTCCGACACCATGCTGGCGAGCGAGCAAAAGCTCTTTTCCTTGACCAAACCTACGATCGCACAAATTCAGGGCCCGTGCATGGGGGCGGGCCTTGCGATTGCACTTTGCTGTGATGTGCGGATCGCTGACTCCAGTGCAAAATTTGCTCTGCCGCCCGCGCGCCTCGGTCTTGCTTACGGCCTGTTCGATACCAAGCGGCTGGTCGATGCGGTGGGCCCGTCGACCGCCAAGCACATGATCTTCACCGCTGCGACTTTGAGCGCCGACGACGCGCTCGCCGCGGGCCTGGTCGATCAGCTCCATGACGGCGATAATGTCGCGAAAGCAGTTGCTGCGTATGCGGAAAAAATCTGTTCTCTGTCGCGCTACTCGACTCTGGCGACCAAAAAGATCGTGCGCATGATTGTCGACGGCGCATTCGAAGAGACGGAAGAGACTCGCCGCCTCTTTCTCGACGCCTTTCAAGGCGAAGACTTTAAAGAAGGCCGTGCCGCGTTTCTAGAAAAGCGAAAACCGAAATTTACGTTTAGGGGCTAGGTCACGAACTCATAAGCGGGATTTGCAATACCGCCGGATCGTCCCCGTTTGCCAATGTTTTCTCCTTATAGGTGTGTAAATTCAACCTGAAGGAGAAGACAAGTGTCAGGTTTTTTTACACTTCTTCTTTGCAAGGACCGCCATTAGCTCCTTAAGTATTTGCCATCACTCAATCGTTTCAAGGCGGCATTATATTTGCTACTTTGTTCCACGACCGCATCTGTGCGGGGGCAAGATTTGGGAGCGACAAAGTGAAAAAGATTTTGGCGAGTTTAGCGGTTTTATTTATGACGACCTGGGCGCAGCCCGCGTCCGCAGTCGTGGTTTATGACTTTTCCGGCGATTGTACATCTGGCTGCATAGGTGCTGGGACCGGAGTGCTTACTTTGGTAGACACCTATACACCAGGTAGCGCGTTGGCCTTTACGGATCTCGTCTCTTTTGTTTATACATCTTCGTCGGGCACTGGAACCTGGCTCCCCGGGCCGAGCCTGGTCGGATTCATGGGGACACTCCCTGCGATACAAGGGGTGGCACTTATGTCCATCAATATAATGGGGACCCCAACCCACGATTTCGCGACTAACCTTGCCGGGGTTTGGATTGCCGATTGCGATACTCCCACCTGCTCGAGCAATTTTAGCGACGCCGGCAGTTTCAATCACCTGTGGACGCTTCGGCCACAGGCCGCCGTTCCAGAGCCGGCGACGTCACTCCTTTTGGGGGCCGGCCTTTTGGGTCTGGTAATTTTCAGGCGCAGGCGCAAGACGGCGTAGCTATTCTTTTTCATCTGATACTTGAAAGGCGGCTCTTCGGGGCCGCCTTTTTTGCGCAGTTGGAAATTGCTGACGGCAGCTCACGGTCACGAGCTGCCTCATAGCGATACCATCAAAAAATGTCTGTTCCTCGCCAAGAAGCAGACGAAAATTTCGCGAAGGCGGCGGCACGACTGTCGGCTTTCAGGAGTCGAGCGGTCGCCCGAGGTAGGTGTCATCAACGGCTCAAATTAGCCAAATCCGGACAAAAAGCAGGAAACCCTGAGCGACAATTAACCGAAACGGGTCAAGAATTGACGCTACGCTGACTTCTGACACGTACAGACGAAACTGAGAATGAGTATTCAATCATCAATCATCCATCGCACCATCCCAATCATAGACAGAGATGTCATTTGTCTCCCGCGCGTCCAAGCTGTTGTATAAGGCTCGTGCTGCTTTGTTGTCAGATTTAGTTGCCACCCAAATACCCCTGCATCCAATTGTTCGAGCGACGCTGATAATTTGTTCAACGAGGCGAAATCCGACACCTTGGCGTCGGTATCCTTCGTTTACGCCTACTTCTGCAATGAAGAAAATCGGCGATTTGTCCGGATGCAAAAGGACAACTCCACTCGCAAAGCCAATAACGCGATCGCCATCGAGTGCCGCGACAATCTCGTGATTGTCATTTATTAGGAATGCTTCCAACTGTTCAGGAATAACTTGATGGTCAAATGCATCGCTAGTTGCCAGTAAATCCGCATCACTTCTGTTCAATCGGCAGATCTTAATTTGTTCGGTCATAGATTTGCTCACCTGAAGACGTCCTCATAAGTCAAGCTCCAATTATACCTTCTGCCGTGGACAAGGCTTAGTAGGGAGGGCTTGCGGTAGAAGTGAACGCTTCAAATGAACGAAAGTCGTGTATTTGAGAACATGAAGAGCGAGAGTCTGTTGCGGGTCACGAGCTGCATAATAGCGATACCATCAAAAACGTCTGTTTCTCGCCAAGAAGCAGACGAAAATTTCGTGAGAGCGGAAGAGCTGTCGCTTTTGGACCTACCTTTAGAGAGCACCGACGGCGGCCAGCACGTCGGCGAGGTCGGGGCGCTCGCGGTAATCTTCCTCGGCGAACTTGGCCTGAATAACGCCGTTCGCATCAATGATGAAAATGCCCGGATGCGGAATGCCGTAGGCGAAGCTACCGGGTTCATGGTCCTCATTGAGGATACCAAAGGTATTCACGATCGTGACGTCTTCATCATGAAGCATGTCGAACGTGATTCCGCGTTCCGCTTCAACGCCTTTCAACGTGTCGACTGAATCATAAGTGATGGCGGCGATGTTCACACCGGCTTCAACAAATTGGTCACTGATGTCATTCAGCTGCACGAGCTGATTTTTGCAGAAAGGTCACCACTCGAAGGAGCGGCTGAACATCAGAAGGAGACCTTTTTCGCCTTTCAAATCTGCAAACGAACGGACGTCGCCATTCTGATCCTGTGCGGAAAATTCTGGAAGCTGCGAGCCGACGGGAACGTCCGGTGCCCACTCAGGCGCTTGCGCGTCCTGCGCTGATGCCACCGGAGACAGGCTCAAAAATATCAGAGCCACAAAGCACCGGCTGAGCCGTTTTAACGCCAGCGATTGAGCAACACGCATCATCTTATCATCCCTTGGCTTCAACTCTCGACGACATCATATCAGCCCTCGCGCGGAATAAAACCGATAATCGCGCCGGAATGCACGCGATGGTGATCCTTAGTTGTTGTGATGATCCGGTTTCCGCCTCTCATTACGGATATGGTGATTTTCCCCCCTTAACCCTTTCCAGATGTAGATTTTTGAGTTGAAATTGTTCCTGGCAGACGAGATCAAACGACCACAATGTCTCCTTTGGGTTGCGGGCTCACTAGGTCAACGCAACACTCTGACAGAGATATAGAGGAAAGAGTGAGTGGCGGGAATCACGTGTACCACCGGGCTATTTGAGGAACGGGAAGGGACGAACCGTTCTCGAAATCGAACGCCGTGTGCGATGTCGTCAGATGGCGTGGAAACATCTAGAATCGCGAACCTGATCGACTAAGTGAACTCTAATGGGCAATACTATCTTCAATCGTTCGGTCTAAAGGGAAATAGGCTATGAGAAACCTAATTGGATGGAGTCCATGTCTTGTATTCTTTCTAGTGGTTCTTGCCGATGCTCGTGTTCTTCACGCCCAGCAAAGCGAAACGAAAAATGCAATTCCGGTCGTGCGGACGCTGTCAGGTCAATACACATGTGAATCGTTGAATGATGGAAGCGACTGCGGGGACGCGCGTTGGATCACCTCTATTCAATCAGATGGCACCCGCATTTTGAGAGAGTATCAATATACAACTCCTAAGAGTCGCCAAAATAGTACGATAATGAGGGTCGACCATAATTTTCGCCCTTTAGATGGCTATACCCATCTGTACGCAGAGGGAGAGTTTTTTGGTTCTGCATTATTTCAGATCAAAGAGTCGACCCTTTCCATGACCGTCAACACGCTCGCCGAACAATATTCTGAACAAATAACCGTCCCACCGGAATTTTCGCTTTTGCTATACCCGATTTCGGCCTATGGCTTGCTTTTGGCCAACTACGACCATGATAAAGGCGGCGCCCAACCACACAGCATGTGCGCGGCGGCTCGTTCCGGTCGTGGCCCTTCCTGCACTTTAGTAGAACGGGATAATGAATATCTTGGAAGAGAAACCATAACTGTACCGGCCGGTACCTTTGAGACCGATCACTATAAGCTTGGTAGTAGCGGAGATACGTGGGTCACAGGTCCTGATTTCATTGTCGTGCAGCATCAACACAGTCGCCAAAACCTCCGCTTTCAACTGGCTGAATATGTCGTAGAAGAATATTAATGAAGCCAGCGGCGATCTTCTAAATATCGTACATCTGTTTCGACGGCATATGAGTGGGGTTCTTACGCAGGCGTGTCCATCCCGGCTGGACCTGACCCTTAGAACGGGTCCTGACGGGAAGCGAATATATGGCAAGTCAGCACTTTGCGGATAAGCAGCCCGCTGCATCGGCGGAAAATCGAAGAACGGTCTTAGCTCGTGGCCTTACGGGAGGTGCGGCATTTGCTGTGGCTGCCGCAACGTTATCAAGCGTGTCTTCGATTGTAGCATTGCAAGAACGAAAGAATTCTCAAACCGAAAGCGTCAGTATGGCAGATTCCGATCTTGAGACGATCATCTCGAAGCATGACAATTATGTTGTTCTCATTAATGTTTTTACCGTGCTACCCGAAAATCAGCGGAAATTGGCGGACATCCTGGTCAGGATGCACCGTGACTTCATTGCTGATGTCCCGGGTTTCATGTCTGCAAACGTCTATATGAGTCTCGATGGAGAACGGGTCATCGTTTACGCCCAATACAGGGATCTTGATGCCGTTAAGGCGATGCAAGAGAGCAATGTCACGGAGATATTTCGCGAGGCATTAGCTTTGGGAGAAGTGCAATTCAATAGGCTGCGTCTTTATGACATTATTCATGCAAGAACGTGAGCAAGTTTAATGTCCAGCGCCGCCAATTGGCTCGTTTAGAGTCAAGCTTAGAAGTCAAATGGTGATCTCTTTAGGTCCGGAAAACCGGATACGTTCATCCCATCAATCAATGCGCCGGATTGATTGACCATGCAGGACGGTCTTCAGTCCTGAAATGCTCTAGCTGGCGGATGGATCAAACTTCTTTGGTCCCATATTGTGCGCCGCGGCTTGTTCATAAGCTGCGGCGATGCGCAGGGTGAGGGCATCCTCGAACTCACGCGCGATGACCTGCAGCGAAAGGGGCATGCCATTGGCGGCGAACCCCATGGGCACGGCGGTTGCGGGCGTGCCGCTATAGTTGGACGTGGCGGTGAACGCCGTTTGATCGAGGGACGAACCGTTCCCGAAATCAAACGCCGTATGAGGCGTTGTTGGCAGAACAAGCGCATCGACGCCGTCCATCCACGCGCGCATCAGCGGCTTGACTTGGCGAATGATGTCATAGGCGCGCACCAGGCGGAGGGAGTTTTGTGACGCGCCATATTCGAGCCGCTCGCGCAACTCGTCCGTGAAGCCGCCGGGATTGTCTGTCAGCGTTTTCTCGTGAGTGAGAGCGGCTTCTGCTTCGACGATAAGAATGCCCCATTTGCGCATCAACGCGTGATCATAGTCCGCCATGGAAACGTCTTTGATCCGGGCGCCTAATGCGACTAGCGTAGCGATCGCCTTTTGGTAGGCCTCCATGATATCGCTCTCGACCTCGACAATCTTGTCCACGGCAACACGGCCGAGGGTTAGTCCGTCTAAAGAGGAAATGTTGCCGAGGTGCAAGTCGAAGTCTTTGGGCGCCGCACGCGCTTGGGCATCCTGGGAATCGAACTCGGCCATCGCGTTCAAGACCGCGCCGAGGTCGGCAACCGACCGCGCCAGCACGCCGACATGATCCAAGTTCCAGCTGAGGAGTGTGACGCCGCGTGAACTGACCAGCCCGTTGGTCGGCTTGATTCCAGCCGTGCCGCAATAAGATGACGGAATACGAACCGAACCCAGCGTGTCGGTGCCGAGCGCTGCGGCGCAGAGGCCTGCGGCAACCGCCGCGCCCGATCCGCCGCTTGAGCCGCCGGGTGTCCAATCCCTCCGATGGGGATTGTGGCACCGGCCGTAGGCCACGTTGTCGGTGATCCCGCCCAAGGCAGCCTCATGCATATTGAGTTTGCCGAGGAAGACGGCGCCAGCAGCGCGCAAGGCATTGATCGAGCCGGCGTCCTCTTGAGCCAGATTGTTGCGCAAGGCCTCGATGCCAGCTGTTGTGACGACGCCCTCGATATCAATATTGTCTTTGATGGCAATCGGAATTCCGTCGAGGGAACTGAGAGGTGCGCCTTGTGCCAGGCGTTTGTCGGCATCACGTGCCTGCTCTAGCGCGAGGTCAGCCGTTACCGTGATGAAAGCATTGAGCTCCCCATCGTGCGCCTCAATCCGATCGAGGTATGTTTGCGTGGCGTCGACCGAGGAGACTTTACCGGTGGAAAAAATTTCCGCGAGACCGCACACGCCGCTGGCGACGATCTCTTCCGTCATGATTTGAACCTTAAGTCGATCAGCCGGATGGGTTTTTGTCGGGACTCCAATTCCGTAAGCGGAGACAGTTCTCCGACGCGCGCCAACTCGATGCCCAAATCAAGACCGACTTTATTTTTGAGAATTTTTTTGAATTCGTTGCGCAAGTCTTCATTTGGTGCCGCGCCAGGTGCGACTTCGATCATGACTGTTAGTTCATCACGACCTTGTTCATCGCGATCGCAACGGCAGATGAACTCGCCTGCAAATGCCACGTGGCCATCCAACATCGGTCCGATAGCCTGGGGAAACACATTGATGCCCCGTAGTTTCACCATGTTGTCGCTGCGGCCTAAGAACCCTTCAATGCGTTGGAAACTCGCCGAGCCTTGTTTGAATGCCGACACGTCATGGGTGTTGAAACGAATAATGGGATAAAGATCATCTTTAAATAGACATGTGCACACCATGTCGCCCTCCATGCCGATCGGTGCCGGCGAGCCCGTGTCGATGTCGAGGATTTCGAGAAACTGCGCGTCTTCCATGACCATCATGCCGTCTTGATCCGGTCCTTCGCCGGCAATGATTCCTGTGTCGGCGACGCCGTACCAATCAAGACATATGGCACCGCCCCAGGCGTTGGATACGACCTCCTTACTGTCCAAACCAAAATGACCGCTGATCAAACGAATCCTGATGTCTTCGCCGGGCGTCAATCCTTGTTCGCGTGCCACATCGCCAAGCTTTTTGATGTAGTCGACAAAACCAACGAGCACCGTTGCGCCAAATTGCTGCATGACTTGAACTTGATTGACAGAGCGCGTTTCGGCGCCTGTGCCTGCGGACAGGAACGTTGCGTTCATCCAGTGCGTAAATGTCTCGCGCACATAGTGGCCCGCATTAATGAGGCCGTGTCCGTAAACAGAGTGAACTACGTCCCGAGCTTCAATGCCTTGGAGTTTGTATAGACGAGCAAGAAGCAAATTTTGCATTTCGCGAGACTTCGGACCGTAATAAAGAACTTGCGGACTGCCCGTCGTGCCACTCGTGGTTTGAACAAAATGAGGTGCTCGCGCTTCCGGCGATTTATCAAGGCCGTGAAACTCGCCCCAGGGAGGGCTGCGCTCGATCGACGCCATAAGATCCGATTTGTCATAGACCGGAATTTTGTCGATGTCGTCGAGAGACGAAATGTCGCCGGGCTCGAGCCCTTGAGTGCTCCAATGGCGCCGGTAGAACGGTACGTCCCAAGCGCGCTTGACGACTCGTAGAAACCGCTCGTCTTGTCGCGCTCGCAATTCGTCGCTGCTCAACTTCTGTAATAGCTTTTCGAAGTCTGCGCCGATGGGGTAGTCACGGAGCATTTGTGCCGGGTCGATGGCATCGAAGAATGTGGGGTGCGCCATACTTTGTGTCGACTAGCTCTCCGGATTTAACCACGACACGCCGCCGACCCAGGTGCCGGCGACGGCATTGAAAGGAAAGACATCGATTGAATCCCAAATCTTGACCTTGGCATAAGGGTCTTGATTGAACAGATCCCAGGCCGCTTCTTCGTTCTCCGCTTCGATCATTAATAGGCTGCCTAGAAATTTGCCCTCGGCGTCGCGGGAATAGCCTGCGACCGGTAATTGGCTCACCACACTTTCAATATGCTTCAAGTGAGGCTGCAGTAGATCTTTGCGCAATGTCTCGGCCTGAGGCCCATCCTTGCAAACAAAACAATAGATCACGTTCGTCTCCTATTCTGATTGAAAGGCTTGTAGGCCGGTTTGGGCGCGACCCAAAATGAGGGCGTGCACATCGTGCGTGCCTTCGTAGGTGTTTACCGCCTCCAAATTCATGGTGTGGCGAATGACATGGAATTCATCGGCAATGCCGTTGCCGCCGTGCATGTCGCGGGCCAAGCGTGCGATGTCCAAGGCTTTGCCGCAATTGTTGCGTTTCATCAGCGAAATGGCCTCAGGTGCGCCGCGGCCTTCGTCAACAATGCGGCCCAATTGAAGCGCGCCCAACAGGCCGAGCGAAATTTCTGTTTGCATATCGGCAAGTTTTTTCTGAATGAGCTGGGTCGCCGCCAACGGCCGGCCAAATTGAATTCGGTCGAGGGTATATTGCCGCGCCGCGTGCCAACAAAACTCGGCAGCTCCCATGGCGCCCCAAGAGATGCCGTAGCGTGCTTTGTTGAGACAGCTAAACGGCCCCTTCAAGCCTTTGACAGTGGGAAAGATACTGGTCTCGGGCACAAAACAGTCGTCGAGCACGATTTCGCCGGTGACAGAGGCGCGCAAGCTGAACTTGCCTTCAATTCTAGGGGCGGAATAACCCTTGGCATCGCTTTCAACCACAAAGCCGCGGATGACGCCATCGAGCTTTGCCCAGACGACGGCGATGTCGGCAATGGGCGACATCGTGATCCACATTTTTGAGCCATTGAGCACATATCCGCCATCAACTTTTTTCGCAGTCGTTTTCATGGATCCGGGATCAGAACCTGAATCCGGTTCGGTCAGGCCAAAGCAACCAGCGATCTCGCCTTTCGCCAGTTTGGGCAAATATTTCCGGCGCTGTTCTTCAGTTCCGAATGCATTGATGGGGTGCATAACAAGCGAGCTCTGCACGCTCATGCACGAGCGGTAGCCTGAATCGACCCGCTCAATTTCCCGCGCGATTAATCCGTACACCACATGACTAGCGCCGGCGCCGCCATAGGCTTCCGGAATGGTTGCGCCCAAAAATCCTAGCTCGCCCATTTCATTGAGGATTTCGCGGTGGAATATTTCGTTGCGGTTCGCCTCAACGATCCGGGGCATCAACTTGTCTTGGGCATAGGCGCGCGCGGCGTTGCGCACGAGGCGCTCGTCTTCGCTGAGCGATTCGTCAAACAAAAGAGGGTCGTCCCATTGGAAGGGCGAGTAGTCGGGCTTGGTGTCAGGCGAATCTTGTACGGCCATGTTTTGCCTCAAGTGGTGAACAACGCAGAACGATCATAAAACGCATCAAGCGTAAAAGGCCTCTGACATTCAAATGGATCGGTCGCGTGCTGCGCTCTTTAAAACAGACGGGCGATTAGTGTACAAGGTTGAGCTCATAAGCCGCACCGGATTTCGCCCCTTTTGCTTAGTTTTCTGCGGCTGAGGGCAGGGTTGCGGGATCTGCATATCTATGGCCCTTTAGGACCCCTATGGCACAGACCCTGGTTCAAAAAATTGCGGCACGCGCCGCCGGCCTGCGAAACGTGGCACCTGGCGACATCGTGACTTGCAAGGTCGACCTCGTGATGGCTCACGATTCAAGTGGGCCGCGGCGTTGGGGGCCGCGGCTCAAAGAATTGGGGGCAAAACTTTGGGATCCGTCGAAGATTGTCATGGTTACGGATCACTTCGTGCCTGCAGTCGATCAAGAGAGCGCAGCAATCCTCAAAACCACGCGCGACTTCGTCAAAGAGCACGGCATTAAACATTTCTACGACATGCAGGGCATTTGCCATGTAGTGCTCGCCGAAAACGGCCACTTGAAGCCCGGCATGTTTGTCGCCGGCGCCGATTCCCACTCGCCCCATGGCGGTGTCTTTGGTTGTTACATCGCCGGCTACGGCATTAGCGACATGACCGCCATTGTCGTGACCGGTGAAACCTGGATCATGGTGCCTGAGACTTTTCGCGTGAATTGGTCGGGCGCGTTCGGCGATTTTGTTTCAGCGAAAGACATCATGTTGTTCCTGTGCCGCGAAATCGGCATGGAGAACGCCTTTAAGGTCATCGAATATGGCGGCGACACGGTGGCGGCCCTTTCCATGCAGGAACGCATGGTGTTGACCAATATGGCGGCGGAACTTGGATGTGAGACGGGCATCGTTCCCGCCGATACCAAAACGCTCGACTATATTCGTGATCACGGCGGCGACGTCGACGCAACCATGCTTGAATGGCAAAGCGATCCCGATGCGCCCTACGAAAGCGTTCGCGACTTTGATGCCAGCGCGTTGGAACCCCAAGTGGCGCTTCCCCATTCGCCGGGCGCAAGCGAGGCGGCTGAGGACGTCAAGGGCGTAACTGTCGAGCAGTGCTACATCGGTGCTTGCGTGGGGGCGAAACTAGAAGATCTGCACATGGCGGCCAAAGTTCTAAAGGGACGCAAGGTGGCGACAGGCACGCGGCTTTTGGTGGCGCCCTCATCGATCAAAACCACGAAAGAAGCGGCCGCCGATGGAACCCTCGCGACACTCACCGAGGCGGGCGCGATCATTTTGCCGTCGGGCTGCGGCGCGTGTGCGGGGTTGGGGGCCGGCCTTTTGTCTGAAGGTGAGACGTGCATCTCGACGACAAACCGCAATTTCAAAGGCCGCATGGGCCATAACGATTCATTCGTTTATTTAGGCTCGCCTTATACGGTTGCGGCGTCGGCTGTGGCCGGACGCGTCGCGGATCCGCGAGAGATCATGGCGGGGGTGGCGTCATGACGGGACGCGCATGGGTCTACGGAGACAATGTCGATACGGACGTCTTGGCGCCGGGGGCTTATTTCAAGCTCACGATGGAAGAGGCGGCTGTACATACGCTTGAAACCGTCGATCCTGACTTTGCGCCTAATGTGAAACAAGGTGATGTCTTCGTGGCTGGAAGTAATCTTGGGCTTGGCTCGGCGCGCGAGCAGGCACCGTTTGCGCTCAAGACATTGGGGATCGATTTTCTGTTGGCCAAAAGTTTTGCGCGGATCTTTTATCGAAATGCCTTCAATTTGGGCCTGCCAGCTTTATTTTTTCCGCACGCCGACGAAATTTCCATGGGCGATCAGCTTGATGTCGATGCGCGCGCAGGCACCGTCAACAATCTTACGACTGACAAGACTTACAATGTGAGCCCGATCCCACCTCATTTGCTGGCTATGATCGATGATGGCGGATTGATACCGCATTTGAAAAAGAAATTGGCGGCAGCGAGTTAACCGAAAGAAATTTTTATGTCTCACGCCAAACGTCTTCGCGAACTTCTGGCACAAGCTGTACCTGTGGTCGCACCCGGTTGTTTCGACGCCATGTCAGCCTTGCTGATCGAGCAGGCAGGTTTCGAATGCGCCTATATTTCCGGCGCTAACGTCGCATTCAGCAAACTCGGGCGGCCCGACCTCGGTCTCGTCAGCATGTCGGAGGTGGCCGATACCGTGGGCTACATTCGCGACAGAGTGGAGTTGCCGTTGGTCGTCGATGCTGACACGGGTTTCGGCAACGCGCTCAATGTCCAGCGCACCGTACGCCTGTTTGAGCGCATGGGCGCCAACGCCATTCAACTTGAAGATCAAGTGATGCCGAAAAAGTGCGGTCACTTTCGCGGCAAGAAAGTCGTGCCCACAGACGAGATGGTCGGCAAGATCAAAGCGGCGCTCGACGCGCGCCATGATGACGACACGATCATCTTGGCGCGGACCGATGCGATTGCCGTGGAAGGGTTCGAGTCAGCGATGGCCCGTGCGGAAGCTTACGTCGAAGCGGGCGCGGACATGTTGTTCGTCGAGGCGCCGCGCACTTTAGACCAAATGAAGACCGTCACGGAAACATTCAAAGGCCGCGTGCCGCTTCTGGCCAACATGGTCGAGGGGGGAGATACACCACTCAAGAATGCAAAAGACTTGGGCGATCTCGGCTTTTCGTTGGTGATCTTCCCGGGCGCGCTCAATCGGGCTTACACATTCATGGCCCGCGAGTTTTTGAAAAGCCTTAAAGAGAACGGCGCGACAGCGGCATGGCGCGGTCGCATGTACGATTTGGGCGGCATTAATAGTGTCGTTGAACTCGACGCCATGATGGAGCTCAGCAACCACTACGGCGTCGAAGATCCTGATCCACTGGAGAAGAGCTAACGCTTAACGTAACGCCGCGGCGATGTTGCCGCCGTCGACGGTCGTGACGTCCGCCGTGGTGCGGGCGGCAAGCGCGTGATTCAAGAACGCTTGGGCCACGTGATGCGCTTCGACTTCCCGGCCCAGCAAATTACCGCCCATATAGTCCGCTTCAGAGAGCCCACGCGCCTTTGCGCGGGTTGCAATCATTTCTTTGGTCAGAATACCGCTGCGGATGCGGTCGGCGTTGACCGCATTTGAGCGAATGCCGATCGATCCGTATTCAAGCGCATATTGCCGCGACAGAAAGAGCGTTGCGGCTTTGGGCAAGCCATACGCGCCGAATTTGGCGCCGGGATTGATTGCTTGCTTGGACGCGTTAAAGAGCAGCGCACCGCCGGTGCCTTGGTCTTTCATGATGTGCACAGCATTTTTGGCAATTTCTTGATGAGCAAAAAAGTTAAGTTCGAAGCTCTGGCGCAGCGCGTTATCGTCGAGCGTGCCAATTTCGCCTTGCGTAGCGGAACCGGCATTTGAGACAACAACGTCAACGCCGCCAAAGGCGGTCACGACTTGCTCGAAGGCGTTGCGTACGGCTTGCCCATTGGTCACGTCGCAGGCGACTCCAATGGCACCGCCGCCGATCTGTTGCGCGACTTGTTGGGCGGCGTTGGCATCGATATCAAGAACAGCCACTGCTGCGCCCGATTTGGCAAATAGCTCCGCCGTCGCGCGCCCGATGGCGCCGGCTCCGCCGGTGACGACAGCGACTTGTCCGGCCAAAGGCGGCGGCGCGGTCTTGCCGAGCTTGGCCTGTTCGAGGGACCAATATTCCATTTCGAAGAGGTCTTCTTCCGGCAGGGGATCGAATTGGCCGACGCGTTCGGCATCGCTCACCGCGCGAATAATGTTTTCGCCAATGTCGGCGGCGACGCGTGCCTCTTTTACGCTGCGGCCCAAACCGAAGATGCCGAGCCCGGGCACGCAGACCAGGCGTGGCGCAGGCGTCACCATTGTTTTGATGTTGCCGAGCCGCTCATTGTTGCGGACAAAATATGCGCGGTAGTCATCGCAATACTTTTGTGCGCGCGATCGCGTTTCTTCCTTGAAGGTTTCCGGCGACGATTGATCGGGCGGCGATAACATCAGAGGTGCGTTCTTGACTCTTATAATAAGGTCAGGCGTCGTGACGCCTCTTGTGCCGTAACTCGCAAGGCCGTCGCCATCTACATAGGCGCGTACCTGGTCCGACGTTCGAAAGTCAGCGACGACACGTTCGAATTCGCCACCATCTTTTTCCAGGGCGCACGCGCCGCGAATAATCGGCGCGACATCGGCCGGTGCCGCGATTGATGCGGGAAGTGAAACTGACTTCACCGTCTTTTGCGGTCGGTCGGCGATATAGGCTTCGGCGCGCGAGACGTGATCGATCATGCGGTCGTACGCTTGTTTGGCGCTGTCGCCGTACGTAAAGATGCCGTGCTTATGAAGAATCAGGCCCTCGCTCTCCGTATGGGCTTCATAGGTTTCTGCCGCAAGCTTTGCCAAATCAAACCCAGGCATGACGTAAGGCACAATGGCCATCGCATCGCCGAAAACTTTGCGGCAGATGTCCATGCCGTCGTCTTGATCGGTTAGGGCAAGAATGGCGGTTGAGTGGGTGTGATCGACATATTTGTGCGGCAGATAGGCGTGCAGCAGCATTTCAACCGATGGATTTGGCGATCCCGGATTGATTAAATTGATCCGCTGCAGTGCCACCATGTCTTCGTCGCTGAGCTTGTCGAGGGCGCGCGCTTTTTTCAGCGGCTCGATTTTGACTGCGGGCAGGCCCGCCGGTTCGATGGTGCCCATGTCCCAGCCGCTGCCTTTGACGCAGAGCACCGGCCAGAGGTCTCCCAAGAGATCCGTCGCCTCCGTTTTGACTGACGTATTGCCGCCGCCGTGCAGCACTAATCTCGGTTCGCCGCCCAGCAGACGCGTTGTATAGACGCGGAGCGACAGGTCTTCGTTGATGCCGTCCGCGCCATAGTGTTTGACGCAAGTCTGTGCGTCTTGATCAGACCAAAGATTGTCCATTCTGTCCTTGTAAGCGTTTTGTGATTTGCGGCCATTGTCTACGTTGGCCGCGCTTTGTCAAAGATTCCGGAGTTAACGACGCTACAGAATAAGCACGGCCAATGTGAGAAGTGCCACTACTTTAACGGCTTCCGTCGCGATATAGGTCTGGTGATGCAAAGCAGGCGCCGGGGTCTGGCCTTGGATAATGGTTTCGGCGCGGGCGTGAAGCGCCGGATAGAGATATAGGTATTGAATGGCAACAATGATGCCCGTTGCAAGAGGGATCGCGATCCGCAGCGGCGTCGTTGCGCCGGCCAATGCCAGAATAATAAGTAATGTCGCGATGACCATCTCGACTCGCAGCTGAATCTTGAATATGTGGCGCCCGACATCGAGGGCGACGGGCCGGGTCAGGCTCGGCGTAGCGAATTTTGCTGGTGCCGCCAGAAATGATGCGCCGAGAATGAGTCCCGCCCAGGCGCACGCAATCATCACGGTTGCCAGATTCGATGCTGCCATCATCCGTCTCCAATTGTGCTTTGCGGCCTAAACTGTCGGCGCTTGATGAAATCCGGACTCAGGACGTTCAGAACTGTTCTCGACATTAATTGTTTCAACTTGGGCACCGCTCGGACCCTTCCAGCAGCTTTGGAGCATCTTGTCGACTGTGTCTGCCGTTCCAGAAAATACCGCTTCGACGGAACCATCGGCGCGGTTGCGTACCCAGCCATTGAGATTGAGGCGTGTCGCCTCGCGTACTGTCCAGCCCCGGTACCAAACCCCTTGAACGCGCCCGCTGATCCGAACACGGACGATTGTTTTGTCCTGCGCCATTCAGAAGGGACTTTTCTGTCTAGTCTTGCTGTCTCTTCCACTCAGCGAAAATCTGGGCACCGGTAGCGGACCAAATGCCGTCGCGCTTCATAATACGCTCAAGAACGATCTCTAGAGATTTGATACGGAATGGCAAGCCGATGACGTAGGGCGTTAGCGTCAATTGCATAATCCGGCCGCCATACTTTTCGGACTCTTCATAATGGCAATTGAATCCTTCGAGGGTTTGCTCTTCGTAAAGCGGTTCGGGGTGCCCGTAGTTGACGAGAATTTGCCGGTCGTCCATTTCATTGGAATGGGGCATGGCGGCGATCGACCCGGCCTTGGTTTTCATCACATAGGGCATGTCGTCGTTGACCCAGTCGCAGGCGTATTCGACCCCATTCGCGGCCAACAGTGACAACGTATTCTCGCTCTCGGATTTCGCAGGCGATAGCCATCCGGTCACCTTCTGTCCGGATGCGTCTCGCAAGATGCTTAAGCTTTTTTCGATTTGTTCGCGCTCGGCTGCTTCATCGAGGCCGCCATAGTGAAGCGTGTTCATGTCATAGCCGTGGGCGATGATTTCCCAATCCCGGCGCACAATTTCCTCGATCAAAAAAGGATAGCGTTCGGCAATGCGTGCGTTGACGACAACCGACGCTTTTAGCCCGAATTTGTCCAGCACTTTCATAATGCGGAAAATGCCGAGACGGTTGCCATAGTCGCGTACTGTATAGTGGCGGTAATCGGGATAGGGCATCGCCATATGCCCTGGTGCTTTGAACGGTTTATCGTTCACATCCATTGGAAAATATTCAACTGCAGGCACAATCCAGAGTGCCACGCGCGCGCCACCGGGCCATGTCACTTGTTTACGTTCGAACATGTTAGTCCACGGATAAAGATCGTGATCCATGCCATGGCGGCGCGATTTGTATTCCGTATAGTCTTTGGGAAGGCTCATTAGTTCATGCTCTCCCCTTTGTAGTTTTCTATGTCCGCGAGACATTCATCGTAATAGTTATCGTAAAAATACTCGGCGATCTCGACGCCCGTGGTCACCCAGACGTCGTCTTTGTGATCGGTGATGTATTTTAAGGCCTCTCTAAAAGGACCAATGCGATGTGAGCGGCCGACGAGATAGGCGTGGAGTGGAATGCACATGACTGTGCCGGACACTTCACCCTCTTCGAGCAGCTGATCGAATTGGCGTTTTAGCAAATCCGTGTATTGCCTGGGCGCATTGCCGTAGACATTGTAGGCCAAGTGGTCGTTGACCTCGAGAGAGTAGGGCACCGAGATGAGCCGGCCGTTATTCACTTTGATCGGTTGAGGCTGATCATCCTGGAACAAATCGCATGTGTAGTAAAAATCATATTCGGCAATGAGATCCATGGTGCGTTCGGTGTTTGACAGTGCCGGCGCCAAATAGCCGCGAATGCGTTGGCCCGTTGCATCTTTCACCGTGTTGATCGCGTCTTCGATGATATTGCGCTCTTGATGCTCATCCATGCCGTAGCAATAGCGCGTGTTATAAATGCCGTGGGAAAAGAACTCCCACTTGCGATCAACGCACGCTTGGATGATTTCCGGATGATGTTGACACATTGCAGCTGACAGTGAGATCGATCCGCGCACGCCACAATCATCCATGGCCTCCATGAGGCGCCAATGACCGACACGGTTGCCGTAGTCCCGATAAGAGTAAGGAACGAGATCGGGGTAAGGTTTCGGCCAGGGCTTGCGCGACGGATTGTCTGGCGGTTCGAGTTCGTAAAACTCAATGTTCGGCGCGACCCAAAAGGCAACTTTCTTGCCGTCCGGCCACTCAATTTTCGGCCGATTCATATAAGGCCAATAGTCATAAAGACCTGGATCTGATTTCACCTGACTATCCTCGGGCTTTAGGAGTTTTTAGGGGTGTAGTTATTGAGCCACTCGACGACGTCCGTCACGGATACGACGTCTGCGTATTTCAGCGACATATCGGTCAAGTTGGCGAAGTGATAACTCTCGTGTTTGTCGGCGACACATTCTTCTGGAATGATGGTGCGATAGCCGTGACTCACGCTGTCGATAGCTGTTGCGCGTATGCACCCCGATGTGGATCCGCCGGTCAGAACGAGCGTGTCTACCTTGTGAAAGACGAGATAGGAGGCAAGCGGTGTTTCAAAAAATGCCGACGGCATGCGTTTGGTATAGATCGCATCTCGGTCTTGATCGATCTCTACGCGATCGTCGAACTCGTGGCGTTCGGATCCATATTTGATGTTTTGCAAACTGTCCGGTGTGTCCGTGCGCGTGCCCCAAATGCCGCAATCTGAGCCGTCCTTCATGTAGGCCACATGGGTCCAAATTACGGGCAGGCTTTTCGCGCGCGCCAAATTAGAAATCTGATTGACGTAGTCGAGCTGGCGGGGGTCGGTCTCGTAGGCCGTTTTAAACAAGTCGGTACGGGTGTAGGCCTTCTGGGGGTCGATATTGACAATCGCTACCTTGTCGCCAAAACCGAAGCGCGCTCGCGCAGGATTGGCCTTGACCTCTTCAAATATTTCGCGAGCGGTCTTAGAACTTGTCTCCATAGTGCTTCCCTTAAAACATGAAGGAACTAATTGCTGCCGACGTGGGGCGAAGCCCCGGAGCATGGCAATCGATGATGTGCTGAATTGGCTTTGATCTTGAGCCAGATTTGAGTGTTCAATCTAGCATGTTTGGCCGGAGCCTCGTCAATTGGTCGAAACCTATTGGGCCTGCCCCTGAACTCGCATTTCGGCGCGCGATGAGCTTAACTGGGCCCCATGGCTCTAAGACTGGTCACAGGACTCATGCTTCTTGCTGCCGGCTGCTTCATGCCCGTTGCGGCTGAGGCCGAGCGGATTTTGCGCTATGGGGTCAACGACCTCCCACCCAGTCTGGGAAATCCGTACAACGCAAATGGACCGCCCTCCAATCACGTGTGGTCTGCGCTTTTTGACGGACTGACTCGGCTCGACGAAGAAGGCGCGGTTGTCCCTGCGCTCGCGACATCTTGGGAAACCACAAGCCCAACCACATGGATCGTCCGGTTGCGCGACGGTGTGACGTTTTCAAACGGGGAGCCGTTTGATGCGGCTGCCGTTGTCACGACTCTGACTTATCTTATGAGCGATGACGGCAGAGGCACAGTCATAGGTAACGAACTGCGCGGTTTCACTGCTGTGCGTACCGTCGATCATCTGACCGTCGAGATCGAAACAGAATCGCCGGACGCTCTTCTCCCGAACCGGCTTGTTGCAGTTGCAATTGTGGCTCCGAAGGCCTGGACCGAGCGCGGCCCCGATGGCTTTGCGCAAAAGCCGTCCGGAACGGGAGCTTTTGAACTGGTATCATGGGGTCAGGGAACAGGCCGGGCGATCGTCGCGGCGGCGCCGCAGTCTTGGCGCTGGGATGGTCCGCCCAATCTGGACAAAATCGAATATGTCGATATTTCCGATGCGTCGACGCGGCTGCAAGGGCTCTTGTCTGGACAATTGGACATGGTTCTCGGTGTCGTGCCTGACGATGTCGAGTTGGTGCGTCAAGCAGGTTTCGGTCTTCACATTAGTCGCGTCCCTCAGGTCATGTCGCTCGCATTTATTAATGTGGACCGGCAAGGTTCGCCAATCGACGATCGACGGGTTCGGCAGGCGCTTAATTTCGCCGTTAATAAGCAGGTTATTGCGGACGTCATTATGCACGGCTTTGCCGAGCCCGCTGGTCAGGGGGCGACACCAATTACCTTTGGCTTCAATCCAGACGTCAAACCCTATCCTCACGATCCGGCGCGGGCGAAGGAACTGCTGGCTGACGCGGGTTATGAAAATGGCTTTGCGATGTCAGCAGACGTCATTGTGGGTTCTGCGCCGGGCGACACCATGATTTATCAAACCGTCAAGCAAAACTTGGCGGTTGTCGGTGTCGATCTCACCCTGCGGCCAACGGTTTTTTCCGATTGGTTTCGAAAATACGTCAACGGATCGTTTGAAGGTGAGGCGTTCGGCCTGTCGTGGTTCGCGACGCCCTATAATGATGCACAGCGACCAATGGAATACTTCTCCTGCGTCAAAACAGTTCCGTTTTTTTGTGAACCTTCGCTCGTGCCACTGCTCGAGGCTGCTACGGCTGAACTCGACCCAGAAAAACGTCTGGCCCTTCTTTATGAGTTGCAGCAGCGCTACCACGACCTCGCCCCTGCCATTTTTCTCATCGAGCAAAGCGAGATGATCGGATATGCGCCAACGATCAGAGGGATCAGAACGGCCAACCGGGTCGTGCTCTATGAGTTGCTGGAAGTTGGTGGAAATTGATGCGGGCAGTCTGGGGCGCAAATTCCGGCCGATCGTGTCATTCGGACAACACTTGGTTAACACTTTGGGCGGTCGGCTAAGGGCCTAAAAAATTGTATATTTTCAAAGGCTTAGCCGGTGCTATGGCGTTCGGGGAAGAGAAAGTCGACCATTTTAATGCGGCGCATGCGGCTTGGACTCGCAGTCTTGTTACAAATGCACCCTTACCTGCCAAAAACATCCTTGTATGATTAACCCATGCGGGAGAGTGAAAACGCGGCACACGCGAAACGTCGCCTCACGCCCTAGTCGACCAATCCGGGAGGGGGAAATGAGCAATCATTCCAAGACGCTAACTATTACTTTCAGTGCGGCAGCTATCGCGCTCGGTGCCTATTCAACCGACGCTTCAGCTCAATCAGCCACGTCGGCGTTGACCGATGAGATTTTCGTCACGGCGACGAAAAAGGCCTCAGCGGAAAATGTTCAAGACGTGCCTTTGGCCGTCACCGGCTATGGCTCAGATCAACTCGATGCCCTCAAGGTGCGCGATTTAAGAAGTCTGTCCTATGCGGTTCCGAACGTTCAACTGGAAGACATAGGAACCATCAAAGGGACGGCGAACTTTTCCATTCGCGGTCTTGGCATTAACAGTTCAATTCCCTCGATTGATCCGACCGTGGGCGTTTTTATCGACGGCATATATCTGGGTATCAACACCGGCGTTGTGCTTGACACGTTTGATTTGGAAGCAATTGAAGTCTTGCGCGGTCCCCAAGGCCTCTTGTTTGGTCGCAACGTGACCGGTGGTGCGGCCGTCATCAGAACCAAAAAGCCAGGCAACGATTTTGAAGCGACGGCGAAAGCGGCCGTCGAAACCGGCTTTCGAGGAACCGGCGAAAACGTAATTGTTTCCGGTTCATTGTCGGGCCCGGTCGTCGAAGATGTCCTATCGCTCAAAATCGCCGGCTATTATCAAGATGACGGCGGGTGGCATGAAAATCTCGCTGACGGCAGCAACCACGGCGCGTCAAATACGATTCTCGGGCGGGCGACCGCGGTGCTGACGCCGACGGATTATCTAGAATTCATCCTTCGCTATGAGCATGGCGACTTGGATTCCGACGGACCGTCGTCTCAAAACCGCGCCTTCTTCGATCGCAACACATTTGATTTTGCCATCGACGAACCGGGTTTCTCGGAGCAACAATGGGATCAAGTCACGTTTGAGACCAATTGGGACATATCGCTGGGCAACGGAACCATCACCAACATTTTCGGCTGGCGCGATTACGAGTCGGTCGGCGTAAGCGACATCGACGCCCTCGATGACAGGCTCGCGGCGTTTATTCCGGTCCCCTTCCTGTTTCATGCCTCATTTGTCGTCGATCAATATCAGATCAGCGACGAACTTCGTTATTCAGGACGGTTTTTCGACCGGGTCGATTTCACAGGCGGTCTTTATTACTTCACGCAAACGACCAAATATCAGGAAAGCCGCGCGCTGCCGATCCTTGCGGCTTCTCCGCCGGCGTTTATGGCCCGCGACTTTTCAGGTGGCGGCATTCAGGACCACCAGTCCTTTGGTGTTTTTGGTCAGGCCGACATTGATTTGACGAACACACTGACTGCCATTTTGGGCTTGCGGTACACATATGAAGAAAAAGACGTCCAGATTGCCAACTTGACCCTGAATGCAACGCCCTCGATTTTCATGCCGTCCTTCCCGGCGCCTCCGGGCGGCTGCTTTGTCATCGATGGTCCCTGCACATTCGACTTTGTAGACACGGACAGTTGGAATTCGCTGACCCCGAAAGTTGGCCTGCAATGGGCTGCTAACGATGACTTTCAAGTCTACGGATTTTGGACCAAGGGCTTCCGGTCCGGCGGTTATAATTTCCGAAATACGTCAGTTGTATTTCCGCCGACCGGTTCGTTTGATCAGGAAAGCCAAAATACGTTTGAAATTGGCTTTAAGGCTGAGCCCAACGACGGGCGCATTCGTCTGAATACGGCGATCTTTTACAACAGGATCAAGAATCTGCAGCGCGAGCTCAACTTAGCTGATCCGCTTGTCGGCGTCGTCCAGCTCATTAGGAACACGGCGGACGCCGATATATTTGGTGTGGAAGCCGAAGCCCAATTTGTCGTTACTGACGGTTTGGTGCTGCAAGGCTCCGTCGGCTATCTCGACGGCGACTACAAAAATGTCGTGTTCGACTTGAATGGCGATGGTTTGGTCAATGGGCTTGATGAGGCGTTGGATATTCCTCGGCTTGCGCCTTGGACTTATAGCGCTGGCTTTGTCTACGACCATGACCTAGGTGCTATCGGTACGGCAACCGCTCGGTTCAACTACAGCCATCGCGACGAGAATCCCTTTACCGATAACAATCTGGGCTTCTTCAATGCCGCCGATATTATTGACGCAGATCTTTCGTTGACGACGATGGAAGAGCGGGTTCAGTTCTCGATTTATGGCCGAAATCTGCTTAATGAAGTGACACACGGGGGTGATACTATCTTGCCGTTTCCGCCCTCTCCCCCGGCACCTGCGGGCGTACTATCGACCTTCTCACCGCTCAACAAGGGCCGGGTTTTCGGCTTTGAGGTAAAGTTCAACTACAATTAGGGCTTAAACTAGACAAAATGAAGGGCGGCGCTTGACTATCAGGCGCCGCCAGAGGTGGCTCGGGAAATCTGCACAGTTGAGATAAGTGGAATTTTGGCCTGTAGGCGGCATGATCGCCGGCAACAGGAGATCCACTATGGCAAGACGACCACGTCGCAATCATACACCTGCGTTCAAGTCGAAGGTGGCCCTTGCGGCCGTTCGCGGTGAGCAGACATTGGGAGAACTCGCTCAGCAGTTTGATGTTCATCCTAACCAGATCAAGCAATGGAAAGATCAGCTCCTTGAGGGTGCAGCGGGTGTTTTTGGGCGGGAGGGTAAATCACCGCTGCCTGCACCCCGTGTTGATGTGAAGAGGCTCCATGCCAAGATTGGGGAGCTGACGCTTGAGAATGATTTTTTAGGCGATGCGCTCACCAAGGCGGGATTGCCGAGCGCAAGAAAATGATCGACCGCAAACATAAACTCTCGCTCAGCCGTCAGGCCAAGGCGCTCAAGATCAGCCGGGGCAGCGTCTATTATCAGCCCCGTCCCGTATCGGTCGGTGATCTGGCACTGATGCGCCGGATTGATGAATTGCATCTCGACTATCCCTTTGCAGGCAGCAGGATGCTGCAGGGACTATTGCTTGGTGAAGGATACAAGGTTGGCCGCCTGCACGTCACAACACTGATGAAGCGTATGGGGCTTGAGGCTATTTATCGCCGCCCGAACACGTCCAAGCCTGCACCGGGCCACAAAATCTATCCCTATCTGTTGCGTAAGCTGCCGGTCACCCAACCCAATCAGGTCTGGGCGATGGATATCACCTACATTCCAATGGCACGGGGCTTTGTTTATCTGGCCGCAGTGGTTGACTGGTTCAGCCGGCGTGTCCTGTCCTGGCGGCTCTCTATCACACTGGAAGCAGACTTTTGCATTGAAGCCGTTGAAGAAGCACTGGCCCGTTACGGTAAGCCGGACATCTTCAACACCGATCAGGGCTCGCAGTTTACCTCCATCGCTTTCACACAAATCCTGAAGGATGCTGAAATCGCCATCAGCATGGATGGCAAGGGAGCGTGGCGGGACAATGTCTTTGTTGAACGGCTGTGGCGCACGGTCAAATACGAGGAGGTCTATCTGCATGCCTATGGCAATGTTCCACAAGCCCGAGCCGCCCTCGGCAAATATTTGGTCTTTTATAACACCAAGAGACCGCATTCATCGCTTGACCGCCAGACACCCGATCAGGCTTACTTCAACGTGCTGCAACCAATCCCGGTCGCGGCATAACAGGGGCTGAAATCCACTTATCCGCAGTCCGAAAATTGTTCAAACAAACCGAACCACCTCTGCCCTTTGTTTTATGGCGACAAGCTGGCACGTTCGCACGTTCAGTGGGGTGGAATCCGAACTTACGCGCGCGCCAACGTTGCCGACATAAACTTAGTAACCGTAATAGTGAATGAGATAGCGGCTGCCGGGCACGATGTAGCTGCCGCCATATGAGTCGTAGCACATGGTGCCGCCGATCTTGGCCCTGCGGCCATACCAATAGCCGGTCTTCGATGTGGCGTGACACGAACCGCCGTAATTACCGTACGAGCGGCCGCGGCGGTAATATCCATCTCCTCGATTGTTCTGGCGAAAATTGCGCCGAAAACTCCTTCTAGATTGTCGCCGATACCGCCTCGATTGACGCCGTCCTCGACGATAGCGAGCCGGTGTGGCCACATAGGTGCCAGCTTGTTCGCTTGATAATGTCGACCTGAGCAATGAATTGACGCCGACCGTCATAGTTCCGGCCGAGGCCGGCATTGCGAGTGCAAACGTCGCAAAGACGATTGCAGAAACTCCAGACAAAGTAAGTCCTGCGTTGAGATTTCGCTTCATATCCGCCTCCTCTGCGATGAAGCCCAGAGACCGCGCCTAGCAAAATGAAAGTGGCGTTCGCGACCTGAACCGGAAATGAACGATTCGTTCAGGTGGCTTCGGGTCGGAAGCAGACGAAGATCAGTGCCTCAGTCGACGGCTTCCAGCTCACTTGAGTGGGACTGCTGATCAAGACGGAGAGATAGACAAAAGGCGGCACCGCCGCTCGCCGCAAACGAGGTAAGCGGCACGCGATGCACGGTATAACCGAGGTAATTAAGCCGCGCTTCAAGGGCGGCCCGGCATCCCGGCATTATGATGTGTTTGCCGATATTTATGGCGTTCACGGCTAGAGAACTGGCATCTTCGGCGGAGACTTCGATGAGGTTCTTCGGTCCGGCGATGTCCTTGAGCCGCTCTCGCGAGGTGCAGCTGAGCGCCGGCGAATAATAAAGAATTTGGCCGCCGCTCAAGGGGCAAAGGCAGGTATCCAGGTGATAGAAGTGCTCATCTACGAGTTCTATAGAAACAACTTCCCGATCAAAAAAATTCTCGATGCATGCGGAGGCGCGGCCCTCTGATCGAGGGCCGTAACCGACCCAAAAGAGCTCGCGGGCCGGATCCCAGAGCGCGTCGCCGGCTCCTTCGTGAATGATACCTTCGGGCAATTCAATCACCTGTTCGATCTTGCCTTGATTCTTAAGCTCGGAGAAAAAGGCAGCCAGATGCGGCTCCTCTGCGCGGCGTTCATGATGTCGGAAGCGCGCCAAGAGCGCTTTGCCGTTCAGCACCACGGCCGAATTGGCGACGAAGACAATGTCCGGCACGCCCTGTTGCGCCGGCATGAGTTCAATCGAGGCTCCTAATTGCTTGAGGGTTTGATAAAGGTGAACCCATTCGCGGCGGGAGCGCGGCTGCAGATCGTGGCTTTGGCGGGCCCAGCATTCGGGGTCCATCCACGGATTGATCTTGTAAGACACTTCGAAGTAGTCCGGCGGACACAATACAATATGAGCGGGCCTGGACGGCTTCGGAGCTCGAAAATTGCTCATACATAGATTGAAAGCAAACGTCATGCCACGGGTAGAGGAGCCAGGATCGCTATCTTAAGCCCAGGAACCACCTGACAAGCGCTCTACAGAACCACGTCCTTGGCAAGAGGAAAGCCCGAAAATTCCTTCACTCGTCTCAAAACAATGCGGCTGGAAATCTGATTAATGCCAAGTTTGGGATTTTCGAGAAGATCGGACGTCAGCTCTTGGTAGGCGTTGACGTCGCGGCAGACAAAGCGGGCGATGTAGTCTTGTTTACCGCTGATTTCGAAACACTCGACTGCCTCTTCAATGGTCTTGATGTGTTTTTCAAATCGCGATTGCGCCTGAGCACCATGTTCCTTGAGGGCAATTTCGGCGAATACGGTCACGGCGCCGTAAAGTTTTTCAACGTCAAGTACGGCGCCGTAGCGCTTGATATAGCCGGCCGATTCCAGGCGTTTGACGCGCTCGAGGCTTGGGCTCGCTGACAGGCCAATTGTTTCGGCGAGTTTTTGATTTGTGAGTCTCCCCTCCTTTTGAAGGAGCGCAAGGATTCTAATGTCGATGGCGTCGAGCTTTGGGGTTTTCATGACCCGGTCGCGTAGGCAATTACCTGCCGAATCGACAGGATGGCATCCATTCTAACTTGGCTGTGGTTCTCCAGCTCAATTGACACCGTCCATTGAGACTTGGAATGCGGAGCTTTGGTGGGCGTGGAACACGCTGGGCGCAGCCGAGAATGTGCGTTAAAGTTCGCGCGCAACGGGCCCGGCCGAGAAAGCTAAACCATGACCGAATTCTGGTCCATTTTTGTACCGCTTGTACTTATTGTTCTAGCCGTTGTGACATTCCGCAACCGGTTCTGGAATAAGTATGTCATTCAAGACATCTATTGGGCATTGGATTATCAGGACGGTTCTTTTGTCAAACTTCTCAAGCCCGGTGTTTATTGGAAGTTTGGTGAAAGTAAGCTGACCTATGCCAAAGATCAGGAATTGGGCTTTCTGCCGGGTGGCCACGCGACGGCGCGGCAAGAGATTATCCTGATCGACAATCGGTCGACGCTTGAGCACGTGACCGGTCAAGAGGTGCTCACCAAAGATAATCTCGGTATTAAAGTCAGTCTAAGTGCTCAATTTAGAGTTGCCGATGCAGTCGTCGCGTTTCAGAAGACGGACGGCTATCGAATGCTACTTCATAACGAAATTCAATTGATTTTGCGCAGTGTCGTCAGCACGCTCGAATTGGAAGAACTTTTGGCGTCGCGCGATTCCGCGTCAGATCAAGTACAATCAATGGCCCGCGAGCGATTGGCCATATACGGTCTCGAAGTCGAACAAGTTGCCATCCGCGATATCATGTTGTCCAAAGAGCTGCGTTCGTCTTTTGTGGCCGTCGTGGCTGCTCGAAAAGAAGGTGAAGCTGCATTAGAGCGGGCGCGGGGTGAGACTGCGGCTCTGCGCAATCTCGCTAACGCTACTCAAGCGGTCAAAAACAATCCCGAACTCCTGCAGTTGCGCATACTTCAAGCCATGTCGGCAGGTGAGGGCGGCAACACGATCGTTGTTGGCATGTCGCCAAATGCAGCACTCGGTTTGGACAATAGCCGGAACGAAACTTAACTCCCAATTGCCTTGTCGGCGATCGCCGCCGCGCCTATGATCTCGGCGTGGGATTCAAGTGGCTTTTGGCGCGTGCATCGCTCGCCCAGATCGCTGTTCGTCTCACAAGGGTTCGACTCCCATTTGTTCGGTCACAACATTAGTCGGCCCTTCTTCGGGCCTGCGCCTGGCGCAGCAACCAATCGGCTCTGCGGGCTCAGACCCCCGCTGTGCGGTTGTGGTTCGGAGGAGGGTCGGCGTCGATTCGTAGGAAAACCAGCACTGTGAAACTGCCGATCTATCAAGTAGATGCCTTTGCCGGCAACGTGTTCGCGGGCAATCCCGCTGCAATCGTGCCTTTGGAGCGATGGCTCCCTGACGATGTTCTGCAATCTATCGCTGCCGAAAATAATCTAGCGGAGACCGCTTATTTTGTGCGATTGGACAATAGCGACACCGACTATGAGTTGCGCTGGTTCACGCCGACAGCTGAAGTAGATCTTTGCGGCCATGCGACCTTGGCCAGCGCATTTGTAATCTCGAGTTTCATGGACACGGTGGCTCATGAGATTACATTCGCAACGCGAAGCGGCGTCTTGACCGCTCACAAACAATCCAAGTCAAAATTCATGATCGACCTTCCGGCGCTGCCGTCGCAGCCGGCGGGAGATGCTGCAACGCTCATTGACGCGCTGGCCGACGTGTTAGGACCCACCGCGGTCGAAATCCATCGCGGCACGTATTTGCTGGCGATCTACGAAAGTGAAAGTGACATTCGCGACGTCCAGTACGATTCGCGACTTGAGCGCGTTCTCAGCCAAGCGGACGCATGGGGGTTGATCATTTCGGCGCCCGCCGAGCCCGGCGCACATTTCGATTTTGTTTCCCGATTTTTTGCCCCCGAAAAAGGTATTCCCGAAGACCCGGTGACAGGTTCGGCCCATTGTCAATTGATGCCCTATTGGACGCAGTGCCTTGGCCGAGACGAGCTCACCGGACGGCAATTGTCAGGCCGGGGCGGCACGGTAAGGTGCCGCCTGGAGGGTAAGCGCGTCTATTTGAGCGGAGATTGCGTCCTCTATTTGGAAGGGGCGATCTCAATTTAACTTCCAAATACGGCGCAAAAAGCGCTTAACTCTTTGTCATTCATACAGCACTACGCTCATTCAACTTTGAACGGATCGTGAGCTGTTAGGACATGGTTAACACCCCCGCAATCGATTTTGAGCATCTGAGAACCTATACCGGTGGTGACACCGCGGTAGAGCACGAAATTCTCGGTGTATTTATTCAGCAGGCAGATATTTGGGTGCGCATGCTGCAAAGCTCGGGCGACAACAAGGCTTGGGTTGATGCGGCGCATTCACTTAAAGGGTCTGCCCGGGGTGTCGGGGCCTGGCGTGTTGCTGAGATCTGTGAGCCGGCCGAACAGCTTGCCGACGAGTCGACTGTTGAAGAACGCGATACTGCAATTGACGCTTTGAAGACAGCCATTGCCGACACCGTTGACTTCATCCAGGAGCACCTGGATCAAGAGTAACCTGCGCACTCGCTGACGGCAGCTTAATTTTTTTCTTCGGTATCGAACTTTTTGTATTCGTGAGCAATACACTGCTCGATGAGCGTTCGCCAAACTGCCTCTGCGATCATGGGATTGAGTCCGCGCTCTTGTGCATGTGCAACCACCTTTTGCACGACGTCTTCAATTCGAGAAGTGTCTCGCACGGTATCCCGATTGTTCTTGATGCGCGCCGCTGCCTCAATGTAAGTCTGACGCTCCGAAAGCAGCTCAACTATTATCCTGTCGAGGCGATCGATTTCGCGCCGTACGTCTTCCATGGACTGACATTCGGCCGCCATTTTGGATTTGTCGGTAAAGTAGTTGGGTTTTAAATATTCCTGGCGGTTCCCGATATCCATGGCCGTTGCCTTTCACATTCAGCACCCGCAGCGCAAGATGCAATATACATGAGTGCGGCCTTGCCGTATCAAAAGGCCAGCCATCAGCGGCAATTCATCGCACTTTTCTGGGTCAATAGTATGAGCTGTCTTCAGGGGTGCAGGGCAGGGCAACGGTTCAATTTCAATTGCGACTCAGTCTTCTGCCGCCGCGATGGTTGGCCGTTTGAGCCAAGCTACTTCATTCCCTTCGGCAGGCTCGGCCGGAACGAGTCGTGCCAAAGTCAATGACAAGCAAGCAACAGCAGCGCCCAGTAGAAAAACAGCCTCGGGACTTTGGAGCCAGATGAACCCAAAAATGACAGGAATGACCACTGCGGCAATGTGATTGATGGTAAACGCGACCCCGGCCGTGGGCACAAAATCAGCGGGGTCAGCAATTTTTTGAAAGTAAGTTTTCATAGCGATGGCCATCGCAAAAAGTGCGTGATCGATCAGATAGAGGATCGCGGCGAAGAGCGGACTTTCTACAAATGCGTAGCAGACGAATACGATAATGAGCCCGATATATTCGAAGGTTAGGGCTCTCTTTTCACCCCACTTGTGGATGAGTCTTCCGATCAGAGGCGCCACGTAAAGGTTGAGAGTACAATTGATCAAGAACAGCATGGTTATCGCTTCAACGCGATAGCCGAATTTCTCGACCATCATAAAACCTGCAAAAACAACAAAGATTTGCCGTCGAGCGCCGCTCAAGAAGGTGAGGGCGTAGTAAAGCCAATAACGGCCCCTCAGCACAATGTGTTGGTGTTGCTGCACAGGTGCCTTGAAATGAGGAAAACTCAGTGCAATGAACGCCACAAGCGCAATTGTCAGTCCGCCGCCGATGGCATAGACCCAAATAAAATCTAGATCCAATAAGTTCCACGTCAGCAAGATCAAAGCGTAGGCGGCTATGCTGGAAAATCCACCGATAGCAATGAAGCGCCCAAACGCTTCCGGTGCCTCTTCTTTACTTAACCATTGAAGAGCCAATGAATCTTGCATGGTTTGGTAGTAGTGAAATCCGATCGACATTAAAACGGTCGTGCAGTAAAGACCGATTTCAAACGGGAAAAAGCCGGTAAGCGCCGTACCCAATCCCAAAAGAGCAAGTGCGACCAAAGCCAGTGTCTGTTCCCGCACAATGAGCAGCACGAAAACCACCGCAAAGGCAAGGAAGCCCGGAATTTCTCTCAAGGACTGAAGTATGCCGATCTCGACGCCGGTGAAGTTCGCCCTATCAATCGCAAAATTATTGAGAAGCGCGCCCTAGGTGGACAACGACAAAGGGGCCGCAGCCGCCAGAAGGTAAAGCATAATCTTCGGCGTACGCCACGTGCCCTGCCTGAAGTTGACTTGGAGTCGCGCGAACGCCCGCGACAGGTCTGTCATCTGTTAAGTTCGCGCATAGCGTCGTCGAGCCCCTCGAGCGTTAAGGGAAACATCCGGCTCCCCAAAATCTCATAGATGAGACCGATGGAGGATGTGTAACGCCATTGTTCGCGAGGAATTGGATTTAACCACACGACGCTGTCATAAATGTCCGTCAGGCGCTTCAGCCAGGCGGCACCGGCTTCATCATTCCAATGTTCCACACTGCCACCCGGATACGTGACTTCATATGGGTTCATGGCTGCATCGCCGACAAAAATGATTTTGTAGTCGTGGGGATAGGTGTGAAGCACGTCCCATGTGCCGGTGGATTCATTGTGCCGTCGCCGGTTGTTCTTCCAAACGGATTCGTACAGGCAATTGTGAAAGTAGTAGAAATCCAAATGTTTGAATTCGTTTCTTGCTGCCGAAAACAGTTCTTCGCAGACCTTCACGTGCGGATCCATGGACCCACCGACATCCAAGAATAGCAGCACTTTGACCGTGTTGTGCCGCTCGGGAATCATTTTTATGTCGAGGTAACCTCTGTGCGCGGTCGAACGGATCGTGTCATCGAGATCGAGCTCTTCGGCCGCTCCTTCGCGCGCAAAACGCCGCAGACGTCTAAGCGCGACCTTAATATTGCGGGTACCAAGCTCGACGGAATCGTCGAGATTCTTGAATTCCCGCTTGTCCCATACTTTTACTGCACGCCCGTGCCGGCTTTCGTCCTGTCCAATGCGCACGCCTTCCGGGTTATAGCCGTATGCTCCAAACGGGGAGGTGCCCGCAGTGCCGATCATCTTGTTGCCGCCTTCGTGACGTTTTTCCTGCTCGTTCAAGCGATCACGAAGCGTTTCCATAAGCTTGTCCCACCCGCCCAAACTTTTGATCAAATCCTTTTCTTCGTCGGTTAAGAATTTTTCTGAAAGCTTGCGCAGCCATTCTTCGGGAATATCGATGGTCATGTCTTCAGTTAGGGCTTCGAGGCCTTTGAAGACATGGCCGAACACGCGGTCGAACTTATCGAGATTTCGCTCGTCTTTGCCCAGCGCTGCGCGGCTGAGGTAATAGAAGTCCTCGACCCTGGAATCCGCGATGTTTTTGTCCATCGCCTCCATCAACATGAGAAACTCTTTGAGCGAAACGGGTATGTTCGCCTGGCGCAGTTCGGCAAAGAAATTTATGAACATGTCAGCTAAGTAACCTTTGCGCTTGGCTTAGTCTCACACTGCTATGTGCGTTCCCGCCGCGACAGAAACGCCAACCGCTCAAAGAGCTGCACATCGTGTTCATTCTTAAGTAGCGCGCCATATAAGGGCGGTATGAGCTTTGACGAATCCTGCTCCCTGATGGCGTCTGCATCGATATCGTCATTCATCAAGAGCTTGAGCCAATCAAGCAGCTCCGACGTAGAAGGCTTCTTCTTCAAGCCAGGCACATCCCGCATTTCGTAAAACTTTGCCAGTGCTTCGTGGACCAGCCGGTTCTGTATTTTGGGGAAATGCACGTCCACGATTTGACGCATCGTGTCCGCCTCAGGAAATTTTATGTAGTGAAAGAAACAACGTCTCAAGAACGCGTCGGGAAGCTCTTTCTCATTGTTTGACGTGATCATCACGATTGGTCTTTGCTCGGCTTTGACTGTTTCGCTGGTTTCGTAAACGAAAATTCCATTCGATCGAGTTCTAGCAATAGATCATTGGGAAACTCGATGTCGGCCTTGTCGATTTCATCAATTAGGAGCACAGGCTTTTGTGTGGCGGTAAATGCCTCCCACAATTTCCCTTGTTTGATGTAATTACGGATGTCGTGCACACGGTCATCGCCCAATTGAGAATCGCGCAATCGCGATACCGCGACATATTCGTAAAGGCCCTGCAGTGCTTTGGTGGTCGATTTGATGTGCCATTCAATGAGGGACACGTTCAGCGACTTTGCGACTTCCTGAGCCAACACGGTCTTGCCCGTGCCTGGCTCTCCTTTAATAAGAAGTGGGCGCTCCAAGACAATGGCCGCGTTGACCGCCATTTGCAGGTCTTCCGTCGCAACGTGTCCGGCGTCAGCACTCATGGGACAGATTGAGGGAATTGCGTAAGGGAGAGTTTTTGGCCCATCGTCATACGAGAGGAGTGGACGATGAGAGACAAAACAGTGCGCCATCAAGAAGCTGCGGAACGTACAGTCAAGGATATTCGCCGCTGGACGCGCAAACGCTATTCAGCTGAAGAGAAGATACGGATTGTGCTTGCCGGACTTCGCGGCGAAGACAGCATTGCCGAGCTTTGCCGTCAGGAAGGCATCGCTCAGGGCATGTATTACACCTGGTCGAAGGAGTTTCTTGAAGCTGGCAAGAAGCGGCTGGCAGGCGATACGGCGCGGGCCGCTAATACTGGTGAGGTGAAGGACTTACGGCGCGAAGCGCAAGACCTCAAGGAAGTCGTTGCCGAACAAGCGTTGGAACTGCGCCTTCTGAAAAAAAGCATAATCGGGGATGGGGAGGATATCGAATGAGATATCCTGCATCCGAGAAGGCCGAGATCATCGGACTGGTTGAGCAATCACATCTGCCAGTTAAACGCACGCTGGATACACTCGGCATTCCACGGACAACATTCTATCGCTGGTACGATCAGTATCAAACTGGCGGTGTGGAAGCGCTGGAAGATCGGTCTCCAAAGCCGGGACGGGTATGGAACCGTATTCCCGATGACGTTCGAGACAAGATCGTTGATCTAGCGCTTGAAGAGCCTGAGTTGTCGCCGCGCGAGCTGGCTGTCAGGTTCACCGATACGCAAGGCTACTTCGTATCTGAAGCTTCGGTGTATCGCCTGCTCAAGGCTCTGGATCTGATCACCAGCCCAGCCTTTGTTGTCATCAAGGCGGCTGACGAGTTTACAGACAAGACCACGGCGCCAAATCAAATGTGGCAGACAGACTTCACCTATCTCAAGGTCATCGGCTGGGGCTGGTTTTACCTGTCGACGATCCTGGATGACTTCTCGCGCTATATCATTGCGTGGAAACTCTGCACCACGATGAGGGTTGAGGACGTTACCGAAACGCTGGAAGCAGCTCTCGCCGAATCCGGGCTCGATCAAGTTAATGTCGTTCACAAGCCGCGCCTGCTGTCCGACAATGGCCCGTCTTATATTGCTGGCGATCTTGCTGACTGGATGGATGATCAAGGCATGAAGCATGTACGCGGTGCGCCTTATCATCCGCAGACGCAAGGCAAAATTGAGCGTTGGCATCAGACGCTCAAGAACCGCATCTTGCTGCAAAACTATTATCTGCCTGGCGACCTGGAAGCGCAGATCGAAGACTTCGTCGGCCACTACAACCACCAGCGATATCACGAGAGCCTGAAGAACCTCACGCCTGCCGACGTCTACTTCGGGCGCGGCCAAACTATTCTATTGCAAAGAGAAAGGATTAAACGAAAAACAATCGAACACCGGCGCTTGCAACACCGCAAAGCCGCTGCTTAAATTGAAACAACAGATGAGCCAAAGACTCAGCTTGCTCAAATCGAAATCTGTTCCAATTTATCTGACGACGGACAAGCGGATCGAAGTTCATTACATGACCTCCACTTCCGCTTGAAGGGCGCCGGCAGCTTTGATGGTTTGTAAAATAGAAATCATGTCTTGTGGTCCGACGCCGAGCGCGTTGAGGCCATCGACCAATTCCTGGAGCGTGACACCCTGATTAAGGCTGAGCAGGCGACGCCCGGCATCTTCATCCACATCAATATCTGTACGCGGAACGACGGCGGTTTCACCGACTTCGGCAAAGGGCGCGGGCTAGCTCACTTGCGGTGCCTCGGTGACGGTAATCGTGAGGTTGCCCTGCGCGATGGCGACTTGGCTCACGCGGACTTCTTGGCTCATGACGATGATGCCCGATTGTTCGTCAATCACAATACGGGCCGCTTGATCGGGTTCGATTCTGAGCTGTTCCACTTCCGTCAAGAGATCGACTATGTTGCCGTCATAGCGTGGTGGCAAGGTGAGGCTAACCGTGGTGGGGTGGATCGGATCCGCGGCCGCGGTGCCGAGATAGCTATTGATTGCTTCCGCCATCCGCCGGGCCGTCGTGAGGTCCGGATTTCTAAGTGACAGGCGTAGTTGACGCAACGAGGCCAGATCGAATTTCAATTCGCGTTCAATGATGGCACCGTTGGCAATCCGTCCGCTGGTGGTGACGCCTTTCGTGACACTGCCCCCGTCACCGCCGGCGCTAAAGCCTCCCACCGCGACGGGCCCCTGAGCCACTGCATAGACTTCACCGTCGGCGCCGACCAGCGGCGTTACCAACAGCATGCCGCCTCGCAAATTAGTCGCGTCCCCAAGCGCGCTGATGATCACATCCATGCGCGTGCCTTGGCTTCCGAAGGGCGGCAAGTTGCCCGTCACCATGACAGCGGCGACGTTCTTCGTATTGAGGTTTGTTCCGCGGGTATTAACCCCCATGCGTTCAAGCATGGATTCAAGGCTTTGACGCGTGAAGGGCGAGTTTCTGAGCCCATCGCCGGTGCCATTGAGGCCGACGACGAGGCCGTAACCGACGAGCATATTGTCGCGTATGCCTTCGACGTCGGCGAGGTCCTTGATCCGCGAGAGGGCAAATGCAGGCGTCGTCAGTGCGAACGCGGTCAACAGACAAAGGGCGAGAGCCAGGCCGGCTCGCCGGATTGATTGTCTGCGCGGGAACTGCACGCCGTGTGAAAAGTTTGAAATCATGAATTCGAGCTTTCTACTTTGCAAAACAATCGCGAGAATCGTGCCACTTTTGGCCCTCCAATAAATGGCTTGAATGCTGGCTTTGGCGACTTTGACGCTACCAAACGGCCGCCAGCGCCCGGCAGAAGTTGCCGCCTGATGGTGATTTCTTGCCGCGTTCGGCGTGATTTTTAGCCTGCTATTAACCGGCTCGCGCAATGCTGAAGTAATGCGCCGCAAGATGGGCGCCCAATCGGAGCGAATTTATGAAAGTTGGAGGCACTAGTCGTGCTGGAGCCTCGGCCCTGAGGTCGACAGGAAAGTCGTCTGCGTCCTCAGGGGAATCGTTCCAGGTCAAATCATCCGAATCCGCGGCCGGCGCACATCCCGTCGCGCCGGTCTCTGCGCTTACGGCGGTCGACACGCTCCTGGCTCTCCAGGAAGTGGATGATCCCCTCGCGCGCCGCCAGCAGGCTGTCAAGCGCGCCTACGATATCGTGGATTTGCTCGATTCGATTCGGCTGGGCTTAATCGCGGGCGGAATACCACAGCGCCAGCTCGGTGCCCTGGTTAACCTGGTTGAAAACCGGCGCGATACCTTCGTCGACCCCCGATTGAGCGGTTTAGTCGACGAAATCGAGCTGCGCGCCAGGGTAGAAATTGCCAAGCTGGAACAGGCGTCTTAATTGGCGAATACGCCCTAAGTTCATGAAATTTTAACAAAAAGTTCATTGCCACCTCCTAAAAGAAGCGGCCTCAGGCTATTGAAGCTCCGGGCGCCTCTATATATATTCCGCCCGCATTCGCATAAGTACGGACTTAGGAGGGGTTGCAGATGGGTGTGAGTACCAAGAAAAGAAAAAAATATAAGCCGTCGAATGACGAACCTTTCATGAACAAGAAGCAACGCGAGTATTTCAGGAAAAAGCTAGAAGTCTGGAAGTACCAGATTTTGCAGGAGGGCCGTGAGACCATTCACAGCCTTCAAGAGGAGACGACGCAGCACGCTGATATCGCTGATCGGGCATCGACCGAAACGGAGCGGACCTTAGAGCTCCGGACTCGGGATCGTCAGCGTAAGCTGGTGGCTAAAATTGATGAGGCACTGCGTCGCATCGAAGAAGGCACCTACGGCTATTGCGAAGACACCGGTGAGCACATCAGTCTGGAGCGCCTTGACGCCAGACCGATTGCTACGCTCAGCATTGAGGCGCAAGAACGCCATGAGCGACAAGAAAAGGTCTATCGCGACGACTAATTCGTCTTTGCATTTTTTTGAGGCTGTACAATTCAAAAGCCTCGCCTGATAGGGCGAGGCTTTTTACTTGGTGTGCGACTGGTTCTCTACCACGGCATGAGAATGTCATAGACCTGTTGCCCGTAGCGAGGCTGTTGAACGTCGGTTAAATGCCCGCGGCCGCCATAGGAAATGCGTGCTTCGGCAATTTGTGTATGTTTGATCATATTGCTGTTGCTGATATCTTCCGGCCGAACAATCCCCGTTACAGAGAGTTGCCGGACTTCGTAATTGACTCGAATTTCTTGGCTTCCCTGGATTACCAAATTTCCGTTCGGCAAAACTTGAGTGATATAGGCCGCAACCGTTAATTCGATTTTTTCTTCGCGGTGCGCCGAACCGGTGCCCGTGCTTGAGCTGGTGCTATCCATGTCCACCAGATTAGTCGCCGATGCACCCGACGGCAGCGCGCTAATCAGAGCAGCTTCGGCGCCAAAGAAACCTGGGAGGCCTGCATCTTCAGCGTTGGCGCGTGCGCGCGTCGTCGTGTTGTCGAGTTCGGCTTTTTCATCGATGTCAATATTGACCGTCAAGATATCGCCAACCTGAGCGGCGCGCTGATCCTTGAAGAACGCGCGAGCGCCGGTTCGCCAGAGCGAATTCGATTGATGTTTGACGCTCTCGTTAGACGGCATAGGCATGGCGATCGAGCGGTAGCGTTGCGTGGCGGGTGGCTGTTCGACGGCGGAAAGCCCGGGAGCCTCGCCTACGGTTTTGAGCCGGTCTGCGACGCTACATCCGGACGTGACCAAGGCGGAGGCCAATAGTGAAAGACGAATGAGAGAAGAGAGATTTTGAGTTGGCATGAGTTACATCCGAGTTTGAGTTATCTAAATCTTAGTAGGCCGATAGCCGAATTTGCGCGGAACTGACAGACACGGCACTGGGACCGATAACGTTTGCCTGTAGGGTCCGATTGGAATGGGTATTTATTACCCTTATGGAATCGTTTTTGCCGCCATTCTCCATGGCACGGCCTTCGGCGGTGAGTGTCATGGCACCGGTGCGATAAACGACGGTCACCAAACTTCCTTTGGTGACGACGACGGGGTTTTCAACATCGGAGGTGCGCAGAAGTTTACCGGGGGCAAGGCGTCGTTTTACGGTTTTGCCGAGCAGCGCTTGCTGGTCGGTAATGGCGTTTCGGCTGACGCGGTTTACGCGGAGCACGGTCCACTCGATGTCATCGGCTTGAATGATTTCGCCTGGGTTTACGTATCTGATTAGAGTTGGCACGTCTAATGCCGCATAGGCGCGGCCTGAAATCCGCACCATGCGGCCTTGCGAGGTCTCGTTGGGGACTTTCAGCTCGGCTTCGAAAATACCGCTGGCATCGTCGTAGTCCAAGTTAATGACGTCGAGATTAGCCGCTGCTTTTTCTGGGACGTGCAACTTAAGGCGTGAATCGCTCAGCTGAATCTCAACCCGCTCCGGTGCGCCCGCCTCGACTAGGGCCCGCGCGATGTGTTTGAGGATCTCGCTTGTTTCAATGACACGGCTTGTGCGCGTCACCACAACCCGCTTCAATTTTGAGGAGTTTTGCCAGAGCAGCCCATGAGAAGCGGCGAATGAGGCGATTTGATTTGCTGACAATGCCAAGCGGCCGCCAGGTTGCGGACCGTCTGCGACCATGATCTGTGATGCCTCACCTGTATCGGTAAAAAGGTCGCCCAAAGTCACTATATCGTCGCTGACTTCGATGTTCCCTTTCAAGAGGACGTCGGTGTACGACATGCGGTTTGCAAAGGTGTCGCCGTGAGATGCCATGGAAATGGCAATGAGGATGGCTAATCCCTTTGTGCTGAAAAATCGAGTTAAAGACATGTTTGTGTCCTATGGGTTGGGGCTTGCTGCCGCCTATCTCAGGTTAGAGGTGACCGAAAGCATTTCATCGGAGGTCGTGATGACTTTGGCATTCATCTCGTAGGCGCGCTGCGCCGTGATTAAGGACGTGATTTCGGACACTGCATTCACATTGGAGGTCTCCAAGAAACCTTGAAGCAGTGTGCCGAAGCCCGTCGTCCCGGGCGTTCCCGCGCTGGCCGGACCGGACGCCGCCGACTCCAGCAGTAGATTGTTACCAATGGCTTCGAGACCGGCTTCGTTGAAGAAGTTTGACAACTCCAGTTGGCCGACCACTTGCGGTGCGACAGCGCCATCGACGCGCACTTGTACTTCGCCGACATCGTTGATGAAGACGTCGATCGCGTCTTGCGGAATATTGATACCTGGCGCTACCACGTAGCCGTCGGCGGTCACCATTTGACCGTCGGGGCTCAAGGAAAATGCACCAGCGCGGGTGTAGGCATCGCCGCCGTTAGGCAATTGAATTCGGAAAAACCCACGGCCTTGGATGGCAAGATCGAATTCGTTTTCCGTGCTTGTCACTTCGCCTTGGCTGGTAATGCGATAGACGGAACCCGCCTTCACGCCGACGCCGATCTGTACGCCGTTCGGCGCGATGGTTCCGGCATCCGAAGTGGCTGCACCGACTTGTTCTAGATTTTGATAGAGCAAATCTTGAAACTCGGCACGCTGCCGCTTATAGCCGGTCGTATTCATATTGGCTAAGTTGTTGGAAATCACTTCCACGTTCAGCTGTTGTGCCAACATGCCCGTGGCCGCGATGCTAAGAGCTCTCATTCCGTCATCCTTCCGTAGCGAATACCGCGCCAGTCAGCGCCCAAGCTTTACCCGTTTTTTCAAGGCTTAGCCTGATGTTCCAAGTTCGCGAATGGCGCGGACGGTTAGTCCTTCGCCGGTTTCAATCAGTCGTCCCGCCGATTGGTAGGCGCGCAATACGTCGATCATTTTTGTCATCTCGATGATCGGAGCGACATTTGATTGCTCAATAGCACCTTGTACGAGATGAGGGTCGTCGACCGGATTGGGCACTTGCGCGGTGTTAAGAAGACTGCTGCCTTCTTTGACGAGCAGCGTTTCATCGTCGAATTTTACCAGCGCGAGTCTGCCGCGCGTTCCAAGGTCCGATGATATTGTTCCATCTTCGAGGACTGCGATCACACCTTCGTCTTGCCCTAGCGTGATGGGGGCGCCACCTTCTCCTAGAACGACGTCGCCCTGAGTCGTTGTCAATTGACCTTGACCATCGATGGTGAAGTGACCGTTCCTTGTGTAGCGGTCGCCGTTCTCGGTCTGGACCGTAAAAAATCCGTCGCCTTTGATCGCAACATCAAAGGTGTTGTTGGTAATCAGAATGTTACCTTCAGCGAAATCACGACTGACGCCATTGTCCACGACATAGGACATCGTCATTTGCGTGCCGCTTTCGTTTTCAATATCCGCAACGTACTCCTGAAAGAGCATGCTTTCGGATTTGAAGCCGGTTGTATTGGTGTTGGCGAGATTATTGGCAATGATATCCATTGTCTTTTGCAGCGCCATCTGCTGCGAAAGGCCAATCATTGTCGCGTTACTCATCGGGTCTGCCTTTCTGCCAGTTGAACCGCTCTTGAGTCGTTTGGACTTTCTTAACCGTAATCGTCCGACTACGTCGTATTCGCCGGACTAAGGCCGAATTGCACACCCCATGCCATGGGCAAAACCCTTTGTTTTCAAATAATTAAGTTCGAGTGATGTAGTTTGAACTGGGCAGTTATGGCGCGTTTGGCAGCGCTTGCCCGGCAAGAATTGCCGTTTTTTGCTGGTAAAAGCGTCGTTTTGAGCAAATTGCAAACCAAACTTTAACTGCAACCACGATAATTTAATAAACACGGAATCATCGCCGCGTCGATTGCAGATTGCAGAATTTTGCGTTGGATAAATGTAAGAGTTGATATGGCCGATACGGAAGAAGATACCGAACTGGACGAAGTCGAAGACGGCGAGGAAGGTTCTGAAGAGGCGCCAGCTAAGAAAAAGTTAAGCGGCAAAACGATCGTTCTGTTTATTTGCTTGCCAATTTTGGTTTTGGCGATAGGCGGCGGGGCGGGCTACTACTTCTTTTTCGCCGGCGGCGATGAGCAAGAAATGGCCGAAGGTGAGCATGCCGAGGGGGCCGACCAAGGCGAGCAATTGGTCTTTTACGACTTGCCGGAAATGCTTGTAAATCTCAACACAGGTGGCCGTGGGAACACGTACCTCAAACTAAAAGTCGCGATTGAACTTGAAGATGAAAGTTCAATCGAGCTCATCGAGCCAGTTTTGCCGCGGGTTATCGATCGCTTTCAGGTTTATTTGAGAGAGCTGCGCGTTGCCGATCTCAACGGTTCGGCGGGCATGTTCCATCTGAAAACCGAGTTGCTGCGACGGATCAATGCAGCAGTACCAGTCGAAGTTAAAGACGTTCTCTTCAAAGAGATGATCGTTCAGTAAGCGTCCTCGAGTTTCACAGAGTGAATCATATATGGCAGGCGACGACGACGTAGATCAGGATGCGATGGCAGCCGAATGGGAAGCCATGGCTGAAGGCGGGGATGGTACCAGCTCCGATGACGCCATGGCCGCAGCCTGGGAGGCGATGGCCGAAGAAGGCGCCGAAGATGCACCGGCCATCGGTGGCCACGATTCCGGTGAGCGCGTTCTCAATCAAGACGAAATCGATAGTCTGCTGGGCTTCGATGTGGATGCGGACGATGCGGATCGCACCGGCATTCAGGCGATCGTCAACTCAGCCTTGGTGTCGTACGAGCGCTTGCCGATGCTGGAAATCGTCTTCGACCGTCTCGTACGCCTCATGACGACCAGCTTGCGCAATTTTACATCGGACAATGTAGAAGTCAGTCTCGACAACATCTCGTCCATCCGTTTTGGCGATTACTTAAACTCGATTCCGCTGCCGGCCATTCTCGCGGTTTTTAGGGCGGAGGAGCTCGATAATTACGGACTGTTCGCTGTCGATTCAAATCTAATCTATTCGATCGTCGACGTGTTGCTCGGTGGTCGGCGCGGCACCGCCGCCATGCGCATTGAAGGTCGTCCCTATACGACCATTGAGCGTACGCTCATTCAACGCATGGTCGAAGTCGTGCTCTCCGATTTGCACGCGGCATTTGATCCCCTTGCCGAGGTTTCATTTTCGCTCGATCGATTGGAAACCAATCCGCGGTTCGCGGCGATTGCTCGACCGTCAAATGCAGCGATCCTGGTCAAGTTGCGAATCGATATGGAAGATCGGGGCGGACGCATCGAATTGCTTCTGCCGTACGCCACACTTGAACCCATTCGTAAGTTGCTATTGCAAATGTTCATGGGCGAAAAGTTCGGCCGGGACACGATTTGGGAAGGCCATCTAGCAACTGAATTATGGTCAACAAAACTTAAAATTGATGCGGTTCTTGACGAACAATTAATGACGCTGAGCGATGTTATGAAGTTTGAAATCGGGCAAACCTTGCTTTTGGCAACGACGCCCGACAGCGAAATTCAACTGAAGTGCGGAGGTATTCCTCTAACTCGTGGCCGTATGGGCCGCGTCAACGGCAACATTGCCGTGCGGGTCGAAGAGCCACTCCGCATCCACAAGAAGTTAGGCTAGTAGCGAGCGTGTTACCGATCGGATTATTGCTGGAAGGTCTCGTGGCCATACTCTTGGTCATGACGGTCGTTTATTGCTTTATCCTTGATCGTCGGCTTCGCCAGCTGCGCAGCGGACAGGACGGATTGAAGGAACTGATTGGCGGACTGAATTCGGCTACCGAGCGCGCCCAAGGCAGCGTGGCGCAGCTTAAGATCGCAGGCGATGCGGCAGGCGGCGATTTACGAGATGTGGTCACCAAGGCACGCGCATTGAGTGACGAATTGTCGGTCATGATCGAAGCCGGTAACAACATAGCGGATCGATTGGCGGGCGGTGCGACGAAGTCAGAACCTAGTGAACCTGCCGCTGACGAAACAACGTTTGGCACGAATCGCGCAAGAGAAGTTGACGAAACAGATGACTCTCCGTCGCTTTCCGAAGAAGCCTTGCAAACGGTTCAATCCGATTTTCTTAAGGCGCTAAGGGAAGCGCGGTAATAACAAGATTAACAAAACGATCGAATGCGAAACTGCATTCGGACAGATCTAACCAGGGGGTGTGAAGGACGCTTAGGGATGACGGACTCTATTAAGATTCTTCCGGCAGTCATGATTGCCTCTTTGCTGCTCTTGAGCCTAAAGGTGCCTGGCCTTTGGTCCCAAATTGAGGCTGAAATTGCAGGTGTGTCGAGTGCGCAAGCCGCAAGCGATACTGTGACTTCGGCTGGCGTCGAGCCGGCCGGCAATCAGATGCCAATTGAAACCGCGGCGCTATCCGAGACCGGTAGCACTGAATTTCCCAATGTCGACAATTCGAGTTTTGGTCGCCGTCCTGTACTCACGGCTCCTGGCCTAATGACCGAAGCTGAAATTGAAGTTCTGCAAAGCCTAGCATCGCGACGCGATACGCTGGAATCTCTAGAGCGTGAACTCGAACTTCGCGAAAAAATGTTGCTCGCGACTGAGCAGCGTGTCGTCGGAAAAATCGACGATCTGAAAGCAATTGAACAGCACATCGAAGAAATGCTGGTCCTGCGCGATGAAGAAGAGGAAGAGCAGCTGGCCAGCCTTGTTAAAGTCTACAAGACCATGAAGGCGAAAGATGCGGCCCGCATTTTCGAATTATTGGATACAGATATATTGCTCGATGTGTCAGCCCGCATGAAAGAACAAAAGATGGCGGCGATCATGGCGCAAATGGATGCTGATGCGGCACAAGAGTTGACTGAAATGCTGGCAACGCGTTTAGAGCTACCGGCGCTCAATGAGGGTGGAGCTCCACAAGGTAAAATTCGAGAGAAGAGCTAAGAGAATTTAACAAAGACCGCCGCTTGCCGGCGGCGATTTGAGTATCGATTTTGTTTTGTTCCCAAAGGGGTAGGTGGGGAACGATGTTGAGAGTACCGATTTGGGGAGTTGCCGCGCTGATAGCCGGCATAATGAGCGTGACATCTGTGGCGCGCGCTCAAAATGTTCCCTTCAGCACCGATACGACAGGCGGCTACGCGCGCCTGTTGATGGAATTTCCATCACCTCCCGAATATGAGGCGCGCATTGAAAATGGTGTTCTTGTAATTCAGTTTCAGAGCCCGTTCGATATCGACGTCGCCCTCTTGAGCCGCAGCTTGCCGCGTTATGTGTCGCTGGTACGCCAGGATCCTAATCGGCGCTCATTGCGCCTGGCGCTCAAGCGCAATTTTCGACTGCACACTTCGGAAGCGGAGAATCAAGTCGCGGTCGATTTGGTGCCCTATGGCTTTCCCGGTGACCCGCCGTCCCTCGACCCTCAAAGTGAACTGGACAATCAGCAGCAGGCGATCGTCATCGAGGATGGAGACTTCGGGCCGATCGAAATCAGGCCGCTAGGGGTACGAGTAGGCCGGCAAAAGGAATTCAGCCGCATCGTATTTGAATGGCCGAAGCGTGTGGCCTATGACGCTAAGCTTGAAAATGGTCTAGTTACGTTGAGATTTGCCAAGGCCGCCGATCCCAACATTGTCGGCTTGCGAGTCGACCCGCCGCAATTCGTCAAAACTGCCGACAAATCTATCAAAGCCAATACCTTGACCGTGACGATAGAGATCAATGCGGATGCGGGCATGCGGCACTACCGTGAAGACGATCATGTCGTTGTCGATGTCCTGTCGCCGAAGCTCACCTTACGGCGCAATGATGCACAAGCTCTCACCGGCAAGTCCGACATACCGCAAGACGGACCTGTCAATCTGACAGCAAATTTGCGGCGGGGGGAAGCTGAGCCGGTCTTCTCCGAGGCAGCAGCAGAAAAGACAGAAAAAATTGAAGTCGCATCCAATGAACCGACCGAGGATGCAGACGAACTGGCTGAAGCCGCATCATCTGTTGGCGTGGAATGGGGGCAAGATCAAGCCGACGAAGTGACGGACGCTGAGATGCAGTCATCGCTCGTGACGCCCGGCGAAGATGAAACAAAAGTGGTAGGCGCGGTCATGGAAAGTGATGTCCCGCCAGCTGATGAGACATCTCTGCCGCAAGAAACCAATGAGCCTGCGGCCGATGCGGACTCAGGTGCCACGCCTCAAATTGATCCTGATGCGAACTTTGCGGCCTACGAGAAGGACGGCAATCTTCATGTTCTCATGCGTTGGGACCACGAGGTTCCGATTGCCGCATTTCGCCGAGGGCAATATGTCTGGATCATTGCGGAAGACACGTCACCTCTCGATGGCGTCATGAGGCTTGATCAAGATTTTCGGCAATATGTCTCATCTGTCACATCGACAGTCGATCGTACGATTCGCATTGTACGCTTGAAGGTGGCCGATCGTCTGTTGATGACTGCTAAGGCCGAGGATAACTCATGGACGATAATTCTCGGCGAGACCATTGCCGAGCCGACTGCGCCGCTCAATCTAACCCGTGCGGCCGACGGCCTCGGGCGTTCGCGCGTGTTAGTGCCCTATGACGGCTTCGGCGACATTCATTGGCTGACCGATCCGGAAGTCGGCGACAGTCTGGCGGTGATCACAGCGACCGGTCCGGCTCACGGTCTCGTCACCGCGCAGCGTTTTATCGAATTCATTGCGCTGAGCTCCGCTCACGGTCTCATCATTCAAGCGATATCGGATGACGTTTTCGTCCGTCGCGTCGGCGCCGGCGTCGAAATTGGCCGCGACCTTGGGCTGACCCTTTCTGGCAACGGCACGACGGAGCAGCTGGTCAAACGCACACCGCTCGGCGCGGTGGCGGATCCCACCTTTGTCGATTTCAAAGCCTGGAGAAAAGGTTCTGAGGACGAGTACATAAAAAGGGCGAATGAGCTGAACTTTAATGTTATCCGCTCGCCTGAAGTTAACGTTGACTACGGCCCGTCCGTGGGCCGCATGATCCTCGCCCGGTTCTATCTCGCTCACGACATGGCCCACGAGGCCATCGGCGTTTTGGAGGAGTTGGCCGAAGAAGACGAAACCATGTCCCTCGATCCGAGCTTCGCCATGCTCTGGGGTGTGGCTCAATATATGAGCCGGCGTTATGAGGATGCGGTCGATGCATTCAAGGCTGCACCTTTGGAAAGCAGTATGAATGCAGCGCTCTGGCGCGGCGCCGCGCTCAACCAACTTGGCAACCACGCTGGTGCACGGCGTTATCTCGAACAGGGTGAGGCGGCGATCAGCCGTTATCCTCCAGACTGGCAAGCGCGCTTTCATATTGACGCGGCCGAAGCCTGGCTCAAGGCCAACGACGTCGCGCGCGTTCAGCGTCATTTGGATGCGCTGCCCACCTCAGAGATCGGTGACAAATTATTAGCAGAGGCGGAATTCGTTCGCGGCCGAATGCTCGAAGCTATGAATAAGGAAGGCGAGGCACTCCAGCATTATCAGCGTGTCATACTACGCGGTTCCGAGCGTTCAGTTGTTCAAGCGACATTAGCCAAAACGCTCTTGCTTTATCGCATGGGGGAACTTCCCGACGAGGAAGTGATCGAGCGTTTGGAAGTGCTGCGCTTTCAATGGCGGGGTGACGATTTGGAATTGGCCATGCTTCACGAGCTAGGCCGGGTCTATGTCGACAGCGGCGACTACCGCCAAGGCCTCTCCATTATGCGCCAAGCTGTGACCAACTATCCCGAAAGCCAAGTGGCCGGAGAAATCAACGAAAGCATGAGCGACGTTTTCAAGAAACTTTTCCTCGAAGAAAGCATCGCCAACATTCCCCCTGTTCAGGCCTTGGCTCTTTACAACGACTTCAAGGATTTGACACCGATCGGACGCGATGGCGACGACATGATCCGCCGCTTGGCCGACCGCCTCGTCGCGTTTGATCTTTTGGAGCAGGCGGCTGAATTGCTCGAGCACCAAACCCATCAGCGCCTGCGTGGCGTGGCCCGCGCGCAAGTAGCGACACGGCTCGCCATGATCTATTTGATGGACCACAAGCCCAGCAAGGCGCTTCAGGCGATCCGCAGCACGCGACAGACGCGGCTGCCCAAGTCCGTCACCCATGCGCGGCGATTGCTTGAAGCCCGCGCGCTTGCCGAAATCGAACAGTTCGACCATGCGTTAGAACTCATCAACGGCGACGATGACCCGGAAGCGGATCGCTTGCGCGAGGACATTTATTGGGAGTCGGAAGATTGGCCCATGGCCGCTGAAAAGATCGAGGTGCGGCTCGGCGATCGCTGGCGTACGCCCTGCGCGATGGGCAACGAAGAGCGCTCCGACGTCATGCGCGCGGCGGTGGCCTTCGCGCTTGCCGAAGACGATCGCGGGCTTGAGCGTCTGCGCCGCAAGTTCGGAGAAAAGATGTCACAAAGTCCGGATGCGGACGGGTTTGAAATCATCACTGAAGAGATCAATACCGAAGGTGTCGAGTTCCGCGAACTCGCCAGCCACATTGCCTCGACCGACACGCTTGAAGCCTTTATGGAGCAACTGCGCAACCGGCTGAAGGTCAGCGATGCCGGCACGCCCGAGACGAGCGTGAATTAACGGGGTCGGACACCTTGTTTTTATCGGAATGTGGTCGCGACGTATCGACCAAAGATCGAACTGATGCTGAAGTTCCTGCGCAAAAAAGAGCTTGAGATCCTGTTCAGAGCCGATCCGTCGGGCCGGATTGTCTACTATCCCTATGGAGCCTGGGGCCGCGACTACTTCATCGACAGTGAAAGGAAGAAGGAGGCCATCGTCAGAGGAAGGCGGCGCTGGTATGTGACCGTTCTTTTCCTGTATTGGGCAATCTACCTGACGTCCGGTTTTAGGGGATTACTCCTTCTTTCGCCGCCTGTCTTCTTGGTGGAATGGCTGCTGCAAAAGCGTCAAGTTGCTGGTTTGGAAATCTCGCCGGATCGTCTCAACGCTGCTGAGGAACGGCGACGCCATGCGTGGCAGCAAAAGATGTCGCTGCTTGTCACGTACCTAGCCGGTTCAATTCTGTTCATCTTTGTCAGTCTGGTCGTCATTGTGCAGGGCGAACAGATAGCTGTGGGTGTGCTCTGCCTTCTGTTCTCCAGCTTGTGCGTGCTTGTGTTCGCATGGCAAATCCGAGTGAAAAAGAGTTCGGCAGCCGAATTTCGGTTGCAAGAGGCAGGCGCCGTCGAGATGCCGCCGCCCGCTTTGCCGACAACGGAGAAGCCGTTTTTTGTGCGCCGGCCCTATTTATCTGGCACCATCTTGCTTGGACTTATCTTCTCGGTTGGTTTCACAAGATATCTGATCGGAATTTACGGCACGGTACAATGCATGAGCCTCTACAATCCTGCGGAAGTTCGAATTGCTGCATGTGACAAGATTATCGCGGACGGCGGATTCTCAACCTTCTCGACCGCCGATGCGTTGGGCGCCAAAAGCCAAGCGTTGTTCGCGGCTGGACGGCTCGAAGAGGCCGAAACATTGGCGTTACGTTCGCTCGACTTAGACGGCGAAAACTATGATGGTCTCCTGGGTCTGAGCTTGGTCCGGTACAAACAGGAAGACTACAAAGGTGCCGTCGAACACGTGTCCCTGGCGATCGAAAGCGTCAGTTCCGAAGAGAACACGCCGGAAACGATCAGGAGCGATAGATTGGCTTTTGCCTACCTCCGCCGCGGTCGTTCGTACGAAAAGATGGGCCTGACCGCCCAAGCCATCGAAGACTACGAGACCAGCTTGAAGTTTTGGCCAGAGGACAAAGTAATCAAGGAGCGCTTGGTCGCTCTGCGCAACGGCGAGATAGGCGACTTTCGCCCGGCGGGCGGCGCGCCGAATTAGTCAAGGCCAAATTCGACCTCCAATGCCGATGCAAGTTAATGGATCACAGGACGGGCGCGCTTGTTAACGGCCAGCTTTCACGCTGGTGATGACACTCTGATTTAGAGCGCGCCCAGCCGCGCCAGATCCTCGCGGGCTTCTTTGAGCAGGGGATCGCCGTCGAGGGCGCGGCGGTAATGAGCGATGGCGGCGTCGACCCGGCCTTTAAGCACGAAGCCCATGCTGTGGGTGACGTAGGGATTGTCGGGCTCGAGGCGCAAATAGTGGTGCCGATTTCGTGCTGTTATCTATTCTGCTGCCGCCATCTTTTTCTTTTTAGGCTTTTTCTTTGTGACGACATTGCCGAGCAATTCTTGAACGATCGTGGGCCTTTCGTTGACGATAGCCAAAAGGGTTTTGGCGGGTCCTTTTAGTTGTCTGCGATCTTGTTCCCAATTGCGAAGCGTCGAGGGACTAACTCCAATGAGCTTGGAAAAAGAGTCTTGCGACAGGCCCGTCTTCTTTCTGACTTCGGCGGCATCGACGTCAGGAATATCAATTGCGACAATAAACGCCTTAGACTCTTTGCCTTCAAAGAAGGCGGTGGCATCTTCAATGCCTTCCAAGATCGACTTGGCGACAGTTGAAAATTCTTTTTTTGCCATCATCAACTCACTTTCTTCTGTTCTTTCTCACTGACTCTTTCAATCCGGCAATTGCCGCTTTGAGAGCATTTCTTTCATCATTGGTTAGGTTATCTTTTTCGCTCTTTGGGTAGCCTGTTAAGAGTACAAGCGGCGTATCCTGATCATGGTAGTAAGTAATTACCCTTGCACCGCCACTCTTGCCTCTGCCGCCCGTGGCAACTCTCACTTTTCGGCAGCCGCCGGTGCCCTGAATAATCTGGCCTTGCTTAGGATTCCTCATCAGAGAATCCAAAAGCTGATCCAGCTCTTCTTCAAGTAGCTCCGCTGCGGCGAACCTTTGAAAGGGCGCAGCCATAACTATGGAATGCCAAGTCATGACCATATATACGCCAATGGCGTACATAAGTCAATGGCGTATACCAGGTTTTTTGCCAAAGATAATGATTTAGCAAAGGATTCGCGACGCGCTAGTGGAACGCCTGCGCAACCGGCTGCAGGTCAGCGATGCCGGCACCGTCGAGACGAGCGTGAATTAGCGCTCATCCAATCGATTGTTGTTAAGACTTTGTCAGAGCGCGCCCAGCCGCGCCAAATCCTCGCGGGCTTCTTTGAGCAGGGGGTTGGCACCCAGGGCGCGGTGGTAGTGTGCGATGGCGGCGTCGGTGTCGCCTAAGCCTTCGAGGACAAAGCCCATACTGTGAGTGGCGTACGGATCGCCGGGCTCCATGCGCAACGCTTGTTCGCAGTCCTTCTGCCCTTCTTCGTACTCACCCAGTTTCGCGCGGGCGTAGCAACGATTGTTGAACGGTCGCCAAAGGTCCGGGCGCAAGCGGATGGCTTCGCCGTAATCTTCGATCGCCTTGTCGAGTTCGCCCATAAGATCGTAAGCGCGGCCGCGGTTGTAATAAGACACACCGTCGTCTGGCATAACTTTGATCGCCGCCGTGAAGTCGGCGAGGGAGTTTTTGTACTGTCCGAGGCGCGTCTTAGCGAGGCCTCGGCTGTAATAGGCGGCGCGCTCGTCTTGCGCCGACAGATTGCCGGTCTCGAGCGCTTGCGTGAAATGCCCGATGGCGGTCTCGTTCTGGCCGAACTGAACGGCGATGAGCCCGCGGGTGACATCGGGATGCTGGCCGGCCCACAGGGGCGTGACCGACAGCATCAGCAAGAGAGGCGTGATTAATAGGCGTTGCATAGGCTCATGATCGCGCAAGGCTCTTAAAACTTGATTTCATACAAGTTTAAACTTTGAAATGAGCGCGGGAGAGAAGCGTTAACTGCCGCCGAAACTTTGCACCAAATTGCCCGCGACCAGATGCCAGCCATCGACCAAAACCAAAAAAATGATCTTAAAGGGCAGTGAAATGATGATCGGCGGCAGCATCATCATACCCATGGACATGAGCACGGACGCGACCACGAGATCGATCACCAGAAACGGGATGAACAACAAAAAGCCGATCTCGAAGGCGCGGCGCAACTCGCTAATGATGAATGCCGGGACCAGCACCTGCAGCGGCGTCGCCTCCGGCGTGTCGGGAACATCCGTGCGCGATAGATCGAGAAACAGAGCTAAGTCCTTTTCGCGAACTTGGCCCATCATGAACCTATGAAACGGTGCGGCCGTTCCTTCGAACGCAGCCGACAGTTCCACCTCGTCGTTTATCATCGGCAAAAGGCCGTCTTCATAGGCCTCCTCGAACACGGGCATCATGACAAAGGCGGTGAGAAATAGCGCGAGGCCGATCAAAACCGTGCTCGGCGGGCTTTGTTGAATGCCCAGCGTCGTGCGCAAGAGCGACAGCACAACGATGATGCGCACGAACGATGTCACCATAATCAGAATGGATGGTGTCAAGCTGAGGATTGTGATCAGCAGCACCAATTGAATGACGCGTTCGGTGAGGCCGCCCGCTTCGCTTTCCTCTCAGAGCGTGATGGAAACGTCCTGCCCGAAAGCCGGTGTACCCATGATCAGGAGCAGCGCAAATATGACGAAGCTCAGCATCCCGAACTGGGCGGTGCGGTTAGGAGCGAATGCGATCAAGGGTTCAAGCCCCTTGTTTGGGTGTGAGGTCGCTGAGGGGCGGCACCACTTTCTCGTCTAGTGGAGGCACCTGTTTCTATGACGGTGTGTATTTTTGCAATGCGAAACGCAAGAGCCCCGTGGTCTCAAGGGGCTCAGCTTCGGGGCTTGCGACGGGGCGCGGTTGTGCTTTGATGCCGCGCTCGACGACGACCTCCGTGTTAGGGCTCATCAAGATTAGATGTTCCTTGTCGTCTCGGCGCACCAACACCAGGCGGCGGCGCGCATCGACGGTAACGGACTCAAGAACGGTGAGACGGTTCGCACCCCCTTGCGTCTTTGGGGCACCAGGCACGAGCCCGAAGCGGCGCGCGGCGAAGGCGCAGATCCCAATGAGGCCGAGCACGAAACGAGCGCAAAGACAAAGCGCAAATAGTCAGCGAACTCCATCTAAGGTGCCCTGTAACTTGTTTGAATATGGGACTGTGTTTCGCATGCGTGAGAATTCTTCTCGAGGCCGATTGATCCGGTTTATGACCGGAAGAGTGACGCTACGGTCTCATCTTTAAAATGCTGTTAAATTGCGAGCTTTCGAGAAAAGGATGATTACTTTTCTGTTAACGGGCAGGCGCTTCGAACTCGTTCGCAATGGCGCCCAAGCGGGCCGTTTCTATCCACCGTATACGGATTATTAAGATAAAGACCTGTTAATGATTATTTCTATACCCGAAAATTCAATTCAATATTTAAACGTGTTTTAAGCTCACTCGGTCACAATACGTGTCGTTGTAGAACAGAAGTTTGAGTCGTTTCCCGAATGAATCTCGACAACATCCCGGTCATAGGCGCGCTTCGCTCTAAGCTTGCGTGGCTGACCCAGCGCCAACAAGTCTTGGCGGAAAACATCGCCAACGCCAATACGCCGGAATACCGTGCGCAAGATCTCGACGAAGCCAAGTTCCAAGACTTTGTAACCTCCGGCGCTCCGCAGCTACCCGCGCGTGCACGCCATACCGCGCATTTTGATATTAGCGGATCGACCGGAAGTCTCGACATGAAAGCTGTAGAGGCTCCCGGGTGGGAATCTACACAGGACGGCAACTCCGTTGTGCTCGAACAACAAATGATGAAAGTCGCTCAAACTCAAATGGAATATCAGTCCGCCATCGGTCTTTATCGAAAGAGCATGGACTTAATCAGAATTGCCATCAGCAGCGGCCGTTAAGACGGTTCGTTGCTGTACTGATCATAGCGTTAGAAAGTAGAGAGTGCGCCCATGCAAGTTTTGAAATCAATTATGCTCGCAGCCTCCGGCATGAGAGCTCAATCGTCGCGCATGCGTATCATTGTGCAAAACTTAGCGAACGCGAACACGACGGCGGAAACCGCTGAGCAGGATCCGTATCGGCGCCAAGTGCCAACATTCAAGAACGAAGTGGATCGTGAGTTGGGTATACCTTTAGTGTCGATGGATAAGACTTTGCCCGACAAGGCGCCGTTCGGCAAACGTTTCGACCCCGGCCATCCGGCTGCCGATGAGTTGGGTTACGTCAAACTTCCCAACGTCAACGGTCTCGTTGAAGTCATGGACATGCGCGAGGCCCAGCGCAGCTTTGAAGCTAATCTTCAAGTGGTCCAATCGGCCCGTGCGATGCTGAATGGCACGCTCGAATTGTTGCGCCGCTCATAGATCCTTGCCCGCTGCACCGTTTGCTCTCCTGTTGAAAAGGAATGCTCATGACGATTGAATCACTATCCGCGTCCCGTGCTTATACCCAGGCCGCTGTCAAGATTGCGCAGGACTCGGCTGGCGCCAAAGATACAAAAACCGAAACAGCGGGTCAGAATTTCGGCACGTTCGTGGACAATTACATTAATGACGCGGTCGAAATCGGGAAGACCGGCGAAAACCAAATGATTTCGTCGTTGGCCAACCAAACTGAGTTGGTCGATGTGGTGACGGCGATCACCGCGGCGGAAGTGACCCTCGAAACTGTCATCGTCGTGCGCGACAAAGTCATCGAGGCGTATGAAAGCATCATGCGCATGCCGATCTAGCGGCGTATCGCGTTTCCAGAAAGGAAAAACCAGATGACCGGTGCCGAGACGATCGATGTGACGCGGGACGCCCTCTGGGTACTGTTGCAAGTCTCGGGTCCCGTAATGCTCATCGCTCTGGGCGTGGGTCTCGCCATCGCGCTGTTGCAGGCACTGACACAAGTTCAAGAAATGACTATCGTATTCGTGCCCAAGATTATCGCGATCTTTGTCTCGCTCATGCTGCTCATGCCATTCATGGGTCTCACAATGAGTGCCCTCATGGAGCGCATCAGCGCCCGCATGTTGGCGCTGTGACGCGGCGCGGCCGGCTTCATTCCATGACGATTTCATTCGCTCAAGAGTTTTTAGTCCAGCAGGTCTTTGTCTTCCTCGCCATCTTTGCGCGGCTTGGCTCCATGATCATGGTTTTTCCGGCATTCAGCTCGTCCTATGTTCCCACGCGCGTTCGTCTTGTGTTTGCGCTTGCCGTGGCTTTCCTGGTCATGCCGTTGGTCTTGGATAGCTTTCCGGCGATCCCCGAAACGTCGATGAGCGCCGCTTTTTTTGTCGGCGCAGAGGCGCTTTTGGGCCTGACGATCGGCGTCATCGTGCGACTCGTGCTGAGCGCGCTTCAGGTCGCTGGAACGCTGATCGCCTTTCAAACTAGCCTCGCTATGGCGCAAAATTTCGACCCCAGTCAGGGTGTTCAAGGCGCACTCGTCGGCAGCTTTCTGTCGCTCCTAGGAGTCGTGCTGATTTTCGTCTTGGATTTGCATCACATGTTGCTGGCGGCGATGCGAGACTCCTACTTTTTGTTTCCGCCAGGCAAAGCGCTGCCTTTCACAGACATTCTCGAATTGGGTGTCAACACCGTGGCGCAATCCTTTGCTCTCGGCGTCAAGTTGGCGCTGCCGTTTATGGCCGTCGGCTTGATTTTTTATCTGGCCATCGGGGCGCTGTCTAAGTTGATGCCGCAAGTTCAGATCTTTTTCGTGGCCATTCCGGCTAACATCGTGTTGGGTTTCCTGATCCTCATGCTTTTAATCAGTGCCATGATGATGTGGTTTGCGGAAGGGTTCGAAGCCACCGTGTCGCAGTTTTTGAACTAAGCGGAGGGCACGATGGCGGACGAAAATGACGAAAGTCAAAAAACAGAACAACCGACCGAGAAGAAACTTAGCGACGCGCAAAAGAAAGGCGACGTCGCCAAGAGTCAGGAAATCAACACCTGGTTCGTCTTAGCGGCCGGAACGCTCATGTTGGCGTTCATGAGCCCCACGCTGTCGCGAGACCTGGCCGCACTCCTGTCTCAATTCCTGGCCCGCTCTAACGAAATGAGCGGCGGACCCTATGAATTATTAGAGGTCTTTCGCAGCACGGGCGCGTCAGTCGTGTCGCTCATGGCCGCACCCTTGGGCCTGTTGGTCGTGGCCGCCATCGCGGGCAATGTGGTTCAGCATCAGCCGGTCTTTTCCGCCGATCGCATGAAACCCAAATTCAGCAAGATTTCGCTACTCAAAGGCTTCAAACGCATATTCGGGACCAACGCGCTGGTCAATTTTGCCAAGGGTCTGGCAAAGCTTTGCATCGTGGGCGTGGTCACGTTCCTGATCATCTGGCCCCAGCGCGACCTCCTGCTTGTGGTTATGGCGCAGGATATCTCCGGATTTTTTCCGTTCGTCCTCAGGTTTTCCATCGAGTTGATGGGCGGGATCGTCGTGGTTCTTGCCTTCATCGCGGCGCTCGATTTGATCTACCAACGCTACGACTACACCAAGCGTCAGCGCATGACCAAGCAAGAGGTCAAAGACGAGCACAAACAGACCGAAGGGGACCCGACAATTAGAGCAAAGCTCCGCCAAATCCGGATGGAACGCGGTCGGCGGCGCATGATGGCCCAGGTCCCAACGGCGAGCGTGGTCATCACCAACCCAACTCATTTTGCGGTCGCCTTGGCCTACAAATCCGATGCCATGTCGGCACCGATCTGTGTTGCTAAAGGCGCTGACGTGATCGCTCAGCGCATCCGGGAAGTGGCCAAGGAAAACGACGTGCCGATTGTCGAAAATCCGCCGCTTGCGCGCGCTCTTTACTAATCCGTTGACATCGATGACGAAGTGCCTCCAATACATTATAAAGCAGTGGCGCAGGTGATTGGCTATGTCATGCGCCTAGATGGCTTTACAGCCCAAAAACAAGCGACTTAAGGGAATTCGGTGGGAGACGGAGCGATTCGCCCGGGTGGGGACCTGAGCGGGGCGAAGAGCCAGGGACCGGAGTTTAACCGAAGGTTGTTGCTGTAAGGCGGAGTTTATGGGCAGAAATTGGGGAAACTTCTTGCGACGCTCGGAAATGTTGCCCTGGATCACGGGCTTGGCCCTTTTTGTGGCCATGGGTGTGGGCGCGTGGGCGATCGCGTCGCCGGCTGAAGCCGGCTTCAATGGTCTAATTTTGCTGGGCGGTCTCGCTATTCTGGGCTTTATCGCCTTTTACGTGATGGCCACCGGCGCGCCGGCCAAATCCGGCGTCAACGGAGACCCCGCCTCGCGGACCTATTGGGGCGGGCTGGCCGACCAGCAAGTCTTCATGGGCGTTCTCGATGCGGCACCGGACGCCTATATGATTTCCCGCCGGGACGGCACGGTCCTTTATGCCAACCACGCCTATGAAGACTTGACCAAAGCAGGCAATCGGGGCCGCAATATGGGGCGCCCGCTGCCACTCGAGCAAGTTTTCGCTGGCGACGACGACTTGGCGGCGCCGCTTTATCGCTTGGCTCGGGCGGCCAAGGGCGGCGAGGGTGCCGAAGAGATTTTGCGCCTGCAAACCATTGAAGATGACGTGCGCTATATGCGGGCGAGCGTCGCGCGCATGGCAAATCATCCCGACCACATTGTTTGGCGCATTGCCCATGATCCGACGCTGGGCCAAGACGGCGAAGCAGCGGCCCAATCCGTCAGAGGCCAAAATGAAACCGCCTTTGTCGGTGACAATGCAAGCGGGCGGGCTGACGACGCGCCAGGGCCAAACGGACCATGGGGCGAGACACGGCCGAAGCCCGAGCCGGCTGCGGAGACATCGGCGGAAGCATCTTCGGACGCGTCCACCGACACATCCGTTCCGCAAGCGCGCTTTGCGCATCTGTTTGACAATGCGCCGGTGGGCATCGCGCTGGTTGACGAAACAGGGGTCGTTCAGCAATGGAACGCGGCCCTCGAGGCCATGGCAAAGATTGACATTAAAGAAGGCACCGTGCTCGCCGACGCCGTCGCTTTAGAGGATCGCATTGTTGTTCAAGAGCGATTGACGGAAGCGGCAAAAGGCGAAACCAACCCCGCGCCTCTTGATGCGCACATCGAAAATGAAGATGGTGCCAGCATTCAACTCTATGCAAGCTCCCTGGGCGCCGGCGACGGCGCGGCCATTGTCTATTTGATCGACATGACCGAACAAAAGACCCTCGAGCTGCAATATGCCCAGTCGCAAAAGTTGCAAGCGGTGGGTCAATTGGCGGGCGGCGTTGCGCACGACTTTAACAATCTCCTCACTGCCATTATCGGCTTTTGCGATTTGCTCCTTGCGCGCCACGAAGTGGGCGACCCATCGTTCAGCGACATCGATCAAATCCGCCAGAACGCAAACCGCGCCGCCAACCTCGTCGGCCAGTTGCTCGCCTTTTCGCGCAAGCAAACCTTGACGCCCAAGGTGCTGACGCCGACGGACGTGCTCACTGAACTGTCCATGTTGCTGCGCCGCTTGCTAGGCGAGACCATCGCACTTGAGCTCAATCACGGCCGCGACTTGGGGCTCATCAAAGTCGACCAAAGCCAGCTCGACACCGCGCTCATTAATTTGGCCGTTAACGCCCGCGATGCCATGCCCGCCGGTGGAAGCCTCATTATTGAATCGTCGAATTTCGTCCAGCCCGAAGATCGCAGCGCCGCCAACGAATTGGTGGTGCCCGGTGACTACGTCTTGATCACCGTCAAAGACACCGGCTCCGGCATCGAGCAAGAAGACATTGAGAAAATCTTCGAACCGTTCTTCACCACCAAAGGCATTGGTGAGGGGACGGGGCTGGGCCTGTCCACGGTTTACGGCATCATCAAACAGATGGGCGGTTACGTCTTCCCGGATAGCGAGCCCGGCGTCGGCACGAAATTCAACATATACCTGCCGGTCCACATCGAGACCGAACAAGACCGCATCGCCCGCGAGCAACAAGCAACCCAAAGCGTGGCCCGCGACCTCACCGGCGTGGGGACCATTCTATTGGTCGAAGACGAAGAAGCTGTGCGCGCCTTTGCCAAACGCGCCCTCGAAAGCCGTGGCTATTTCGTGCTCGAAGCAGGCAACGGCGAGATCGCCCTCGACGTCATCAGGGACCACGACGGGACCATCGATCTCATGGTCAGCGACGTCGTCATGCCTGGCATGGACGGCCCTACGCTGGCTGGTCACGTGCGCGAGCTCATGCCCGAGACCAAGATCATTTTCATCTCCGGCTACGCCCAAGACGTCTTCGAAGACTCCATGGCCCGCCCCGAAGACATCAGCTTCCTCGCCAAGCCGTTCTCCCTGAAGCAGCTCGCCGCCCGGGTGAAAGAAGTCCTCAGCGAGTAGGGGGCGCACCGCCAGCCTCAATCCATCCGCGTCATTCCGGACGCAACTTTCCTCCGAAGCTTTGCTCCGGTCAGGAAAGTTCGTGATCCGGAATCCATGGGCGTTTGCTCCGCGCACTGTTCTTTGACATAAGCAATGCAGCTCCTCCAATGGACCCGCGGGTCAAGCCCGCGGGTGACATCGAAAATGTGTCAGAGATTTATGACCCCCTGTTGTCATTGCCGTGCTTGGCCCGGCAATCCATTGGCCTATCGACACGTTCAAACACTAGCTGCGTGCGCTGCTGCCTTGGATCCCGGATCGCGGTCTCGGCTGTTGCCTCGAAGTTGTCCGGGATGACGCCAGCGGCGACAAGGGGATCGACCGATTCTTCCCGCACTGGTTGGTAGGGCCACTCTGACCACCACCAAATACCCTGTGAACAAAATTGGAACTTGAGGCTGAAAACGGCTTTAGATCAAGGCGTTAACTTTGTTCTTGCCATTGAGAACAAAACCGGTACATTGGCCTTCATTGAATCGCTTGAGGGGCTATGAAATAACGAAGGGAGCGGATATGGCTGACAACGTGGTACGGCTAGAAAACGGTATGGACAAGCAAAAGGCGCTAGAGGCGGCATTGAGCCAAATCGACCGGGCATTCGGCAAAGGCTCGGTCATGAAGCTCGGCGCCAACGAGGGTGTGGTGGAGCTGGAGACCGTCTCGACGGGCTCCCTCGGCCTTGATATTGCGCTCGGCATCGGCGGGCTGCCCAGGGGCCGGGTGGTCGAGATTTACGGGCCCGAATCGTCGGGCAAAACCACCCTGGCGCTCCATGTGGTGGCGGAAGCTCAAGCCAAGGGTGGGGTTGCCGCCTTTATCGATGCGGAACACGCTCTTGATCCGGCCTATGCCGCTAAATTGGGCGTCGATCTCGACGAATTGCTGATCTCCCAGCCCGATACCGGCGAGCAGGGGTTGGAAATCACCGACACGCTCGTGCGCTCCGGCGCCGTTGATATCATCGTGATCGACTCGGTTGCGGCCCTCACGCCGCGCGCCGAGCTCGAAGGCGACATGGGCGACAGTCTGCCGGGCCTGCAAGCGCGCCTCATGAGCCAGGCCCTGCGCAAGCTGACCGGGTCGATTTCAAAGTCGAACTGTATGGTGGTTTTCATCAACCAAATCCGCATGAAGATCGGTGTCATGTTCGGCAGTCCCGAAACCACGACTGGGGGCAATGCGCTTAAGTTTTATTCTTCCGTGCGCCTCGATATCAGGCGCATCGGCGCCATCAAGGACCGGGACGAAGTGGTCGGCAATCAGACCCGGGTCAAAGTGGTTAAGAACAAAGTTGCCCCGCCGTTTAAGGTGGTCGAGTTCGACATTATGTATGGTGAAGGCATTTCCAAGACCGGCGAACTTGTGGACTTGGGTGTCAAAGGCGGCATCGTCGAAAAGTCGGGCTCCTGGTACTCCTATGACAGCCAGCGTATCGGCCAGGGCCGCGAGAACGCCAAGACGTTCCTCAAAGATAATCCGGACATCGCTCAGACCATCGAAGTGGCGGTGCGCCGCAATGCGGGCCTCATCGCCGCCGACATGTTGCAAGGTCCTGAAGGCACGGGCGAGGCGGGCGAGGTTGCTGAACTCGACGATGAGGCCAAAGCCGCCGGCTAGATCTTCAATCAAAGTATAAGTTGCTCCCGGGCGGCGCGTCTTCGCACAAGCGCGCCGCCCATTTCTTTGCGCTCTTTTCCTTCGGCTTCATTCCGGACACAGCTTTCCTCCGAATTTTCAATTCGGTCAGGAAAGCTCGCGATCCGGAATCCATCAGCGGTTCCATTCGGCCTCGAAAGTGGCTTGCGTCTCTGTGCCCAAGAGAAAGGCCCATGGATCCCGGATCGCGGTCTCGGCCCAGTGGCTTCAACCTTGTCCGGGATGACGCATTTGGTTGGGCAGCCGCTAGACGGGACGAGCCGCCAAGGGTAAAAGCGGTGACCCAGCGATGACCAGCCTGAACGACATACGCGCGACCTTCCTCGACTTTTTCAAAAGCCGGGGCCATGAAGTGTTGGCGTCGAGCCCGCTGGTGCCGCAAAACGACCCCACGCTTCTGTTCACCAACGCGGGCATGGTGCAATTCAAAAACGTCTTTACCGGCGCTGAGGCACGCGACTACGCCCGCGCGGCGACCTCCCAAAAGTGCGTGCGTGCCGGCGGCAAGCACAACGATCTCGACAATGTGGGCTACACCGCACGCCATCACACGTTCTTTGAGATGCTCGGCAATTTTTCCTTTGGCGATTATTTCAAAGAGGAGGCGATCTCTTATGCCTGGGAGCTTGTCACCCAAGACTTTGCGATTTCTAAGGACCGCTTGATCGTCACGGTGTTTGCCGAAGATGACGAGGCATACGACCTGTGGAAAAAGATCGCCGGCCTGGCCGACGACAAGATCATCCGCATCGCCACGTCAGACAATTTTTGGGCCATGGGTGAGACCGGCCCGTGCGGCCCTTGCTCCGAAATCTTTTTTGATCATGGGGATAAGATTCCCGGCGGTCCCCCCGGCAGCCCGGACGAGGACGGCGACCGCTTTATCGAAATCTGGAACTTGGTCTTCATGCAATACGACCAAGTCAGCAAAGACGAGCGGGTCGCGCTGCCCAGGCCCTCTATCGATACGGGCATGGGCCTTGAGCGTACCGCGGCGCTGCTCCAGGGCACCCACGACAATTACGAAACCGATCTCTTCCGCCATCTCATTCAGGCGAGCGCCGACGCGTCTCACGTTACGGCGAGCGGTGAACATGCGGCAAGTCACCGCGTGATTGCCGATCATTTGCGCTCCTGCAGCTTTCTCATGGCGGACGGCGTGTTGCCGTCCAACGAAGGCCGCGGCTACGTGCTGCGCCGGATCATGCGCCGCGCTATGCGCCACGCACATATATTGGGAACCAAAGATCCGCTGCTGTGGCGGTTGGTGCCCGCGTTGATATCGGAAATGGGCGCGGCCTATCCCGAACTCGGCCGTGCGCAAGCGCTCATCGAAGAGACGTTCAAACTCGAAGAGGAACGTTTTCGACAAATGCTCGCGCGCGGCTTGGGCCTGCTCGATGACGCAGTCGCTGATCTTGGTGAAAACCAAGTGCTGCCCGGCGAAGTTGCTTTTAAGCTTTACGACACTTACGGCTTTCCGCTTGATCTCACCCAAGATGCGCTCCGTGAACGGAGCATCGGGGTGGACACGGACGGTTTCGAAAAAGCAATGGACCGTCAGCGTGCCGAAGCGCGTGCCGCCTGGAAAGGCTCCGGCGACACCGCTACGGAAGAGTTGTGGTTCGACGTCCGCGAACAGCACGGCGCGACGGAATTTTTGGGCTACGACGTCGATGCAGCCGAAGGCATTATCGTTGCCATCGAATCCGACGGTTCGCTTATTGACAAAATCAGCGGCAACGTGGAAGCGCAAATCGTCACCAATCAATCACCATTCTATGGCGAATCCGGCGGCCAACTCGGCGATACGGGCGCAATGTTCAACGCCGGCGGCGCCGAGTTTACCGTCACCGACACACAGAAAAAGTTAGGCGATCTCTTTGTCCACGTCGGCAAACTAAAGCGCGGCAGCCTTGCCAAAGGAGATGCCGTGGAACTGAGCGTTGATGCCGGGCGGCGCAACAAGACCCGCGCCAATCACTCGGCGACCCACTTGTTGCACGCAGCTTTGAGAGACACATTGGGTGCTCACGTCACGCAAAAGGGCTCAATGGTTGGGCCCGAGCGATTGCGCTTCGACTTTTCTCAACCCAAAGCAGTCAGCGCAGACGAACTCGAAGTGATCGAGCGCCAAGTCAACGAAATCATTTTACAAAACGAGGACGTCTCGACGAGGTTGATGACCCCTGACGATGCCATCGAAGCGGGCGCACTCGCGCTCTTTGGCGAAAAGTATGGCGACGAAGTGCGCGTGCTCACTATGGGAACGGCCCACGGCGAGCGTTCCGGAAAACCCTATTCGGTCGAGCTGTGTGGCGGCACTCATGTGCGGCGTCTCGGCGATATAGGTCTGTTTAAGATCGTTCAGGAAAGCGCAATCGCTGCCGGCGTGCGTCGTATCGAAGGGCTGACCGGCGATGCCGCACGACTTCATCTCGAGAGCCAAGCAAAGCTCGGTCTATCGGCGGCTGCGGAACTCAAAACCAGCCTTGCCGAATTACCCGCCCGCGTTGCTGCGCTCCTCGACGAGCGCAAGAAATTCGAACGCGAGCTGTCCGAGCTCAAAAAGAAAGTGGCGCTTGGCGGTGCTCTGGGCGGCGGTGCCTCTCAAGGCGGCCCGCAAGATCAAGTGCGCCAAGTGAACGGCCTCAACGTGCTCGCCATGGCCCTTGACGGCGTCTCGGCTAAAGATCTCCGTGGACTGATCGATGACGGTAAGAAACAAATCGGATCCGGTGTTGTTGCCATGATCGCCGTCAATGACGGCAAGGCGGCTTTGGCCGTAGGTGTCACCGATGATTTGACCGCGAAGATCAGCGCGGTTGATTTGGTTCGACGAGGCGCTGAAGCGCTCGGCGGTAAAGGCGGCGGCGGCCGTCCGGACATGGCACAAGCCGGCGGTCCCGATGGCGCCAACGCTGCTAAAGCGATCGACGCTATTGTCGGCGGCGTTGAGGAGTTTTCAAGCTCCGCTTGAGCAGGAATGACCGTGGCAAAAAGCGAAACGAGCGCATCGTCACTATCTTTGAGGCGCCGGCTCTACGTTATCCTCGAGGCCGGCAAAACCGGAGATTTGCCGAGCCTTGTCTTCGACACAGTGATGGTCATTTTGATCATTGCCAATGTCGTCGGCTTTGCCCTGCAAACCGTGCCCGCGATTGATGCTCAGTACGGCGGCCTGCTCGAACTCTTTAATGTGATTTCCGTCCTGATATTCACGGCCGAATATCTATTGCGGCTTTGGGTTTGCGTCGAACACCGGCCGCTTCAAGAATTTACTCCCGCCCGCGCGCGCCTCAAGTTCATGGCAAACCCTTTTATGTTGATCGACTTGCTGGCGATTTTGCCGTTTTACTTGTCGATATTCACAGCTATGGACTTGCGCGTACTGCGCGTTTTTCGCCTGCTTCGGTTTCTCAAATTGGTTCGCTATTCGCCGGCGCTCGCCTCGCTCTGGGACGCGCTGGTTGCCGAGCGCCGCGCCTTGCTGGGTGCGCTCATCGTCATGCTGGGGCTGCTGATGCTGGCGTCGTCGCTGATGTATTTCATTGAAGGCAATGTACAGCCTGATCTCTTTGGCTCCGTCCCCTCGGCCATGTGGTGGGGCATCGCCACCCTCACGACTGTCGGATATGGCGACGCCGTTCCGATTACGGCGTTAGGGCGACTTGTTGGCGGTGTTGTCATGATTTTGGGTCTCGGCATGTTTGCCATCCCCATCGGCATTATCGCAACCGGTTGGAATCAGGAAATTCATCGGCGCGAATTTGTCGTCACCTGGGGCATGGTCGCGCGTGTGCCTTTGTTTTCAAAACTCGACGCCATGTCCATCACCGAAGTCATGGATCTTTTGCGCGCGCGCGTGGTCGGCGTCGGAGAAGTGATCGCCCGCAAAGGCGAAGTGCCCCACACCATGTTCTTTATTACGACGGGCCGAGTGCGCGCCGAACTCAAGTCAGGCCCCGCCGATCTGACCGATGGCGATTTCTTTGGTGCTGTTGCGCTTCTGAAAGGAATTCCCAGTCCGGTGACCATCAGGGCCGTGACGAAAACGAATTTGTTGTGTCTAGAGGCCGAAGACTTTCGCGGGCTAATCGCCCGTGACGAAACGCTGCGCAAGGAAATCGCGATTATGGCGGAGTCACGATTGGCGCAAGGTTGGATGCAGTCCGTCGACGAAAAAGATGCGCCCCCCGGCGGCTGGGAAAAGGCCATCCAAGACGAGCTCGAACGACTAGAAAAGCTGATCTGAATACCTGCGCGTCTTTGTCGATGCGATACTGCGTCCGCCGATTTCCGATCGCATAACTTCTATGTGATCAAAAGCCTAGGCAACGTGTCGTCGGGAACGACGCCATATGTGTAATTGTACTTGCTCCACTTTCAAGTGTCATCCCGTACAAGCAGGCGCGGAGCGACTGCGCGATACGGGATCCAGGGACATATCGCAAAGCCATTCTACACGGCCCTGGATTCCGGATGCCAAGTCTCGCGCGCCAAAATGCGCAGCGCATTTTGGGCTCGCCTAGGCTCCGGAATGACGCAGTTTTATTTGCCAGCAGGGCTCACGCAAGCGAACAGCTAAGCCATCGCCCGTTCGAGATTTTCCGCAACTTTGTCGAGGAACCCGGTGGTCGATTGCCAGGCCTGGTCCGCGCCGACCAGCAAGGCCAAGTCTTTCGTCATGTCGCCGCTTTCGACAGTTTCAGTACAGACACGCTCAATCTTGTCGGCGAAATCAACCAGAGCCTGATTGCCATCGTTCTTGCCGCGGTAGCTTAGACCACGCGTCCAAGCGAAGATCGAAGCAATGGAATTGGTCGAGGTTTCTTCGCCGCGCTGATGCGCCCTGTAATGACGTGTCACCGTGCCATGGGCGGCCTCCGCTTCCACCGTCTTGCCGTCCGGTGTCATCAACACGCTGGTCATGAGACCGAGCGAGCCGAAGCCTTGCGCGACGGTGTCTGATTGCACGTCGCCGTCATAATTCTTACACGCCCAGACATAGCCGCCGCTCCATTTCATGGCGGCCGCCACCATGTCATCGATCAAGCGGTGTTCGTACGTGATGTTCTTAGCCTCGAAGTCGGCCTTGTATTCCTTGTCGAAAATCTCTTGGAAGATGTCTTTGAAGCGTCCGTCATAGGCTTTGAGAATGGTGTTTTTGGTCGACATGTAAACCGGCCAGCTGCGCTGCAAGCCGAAATTGAGGCAGGCGCGCGCAAAACCTCTGATGGAGTCGTCGAGATTGTACATCGCCATAGAAATACCGCTGCCGGGAAAGTCGAACACTTCGTGTTCGATGGTCTCGCCGCCGCCTTCGGGCTCGAACTTGATGGTGAGCTTGCCTTTGCCCGGAATAAGAAAGTCGGTGGCGCGATATTGGTCGCCGAAGGCGTGACGACCAATGACAATGGGCTCGGTCCAGCCGGGCACGAGTCGGGGCACGTTTTTGCAAATGATCGGCTCGCGGAAGACCGTGCCGCCCAAAATGTTGCGGATGGTGCCGTTGGGTGAGCGCCACATTTTTTTGAGGCCAAATTCTTCGACCCGCGCTTCGTCCGGCGTAATGGTCGCGCATTTGACGCCGACGCCGTATTTCTTGATCGCCTCCGCGGCCTCGATGGTGACTTGGTCGTCGGTCTCGTCGCGGTACTCAATGCCTAAGTCGAAATATTTGAGATCAACGTCGAGATAGGGATGGATGAGCTTTTCCTTTATAAGAGCCCAAATAATGCGGGTCATTTCGTCGCCGTCGAGCTCTACGATCGGATTTTCGACTTTGATTTTTGCCATGTTTAAAAGCTCTCCACTGAGCAACGGTTTGGTCGAGGTTCGGATAAAGCGCGGCGCGAAGGGTCGAAGTTGGGCAGCGCGATCGCGGCCTCCTATAGCATCGCTGCCGGGCGACCGGAAGAGGGGGTCGCTCGCGTCGAATTGTCCTAACGGGGAAGGCGCCGATGTCTCAACCTAGCGATCCCTCGGTACTAGTGGCGCCGGTGATTATTCTGGCAATACCACAACTGGGTGAGAATATCGGCAAGGCGGCACGGGCCATGCACAATTTCGGGCTCACCGAATTGCGCCTGGCGGCACCGCGCGATGGCTGGCCCAATGCCAAGGCGGTCTCCGCGGCGTCAGGCGCCGACATTGTTCTTGATAGAGCCGAGGTCTTTGAAACCTTGGCCGACGCGCTGGCTGATCTTGATCTGGTCTATGCCACGAGCTCGCGGCCACGGGACATGGTCAAAGTTGTGACGACGCCGGAGCGGGCGATGACGGAGCTGGCAGATGGCACGAGCCAAGGCCGGCGTTGCGGGGTGGTTTTTGGCGGAGAGCGCTCAGGGTTGGCCAATGATGACGTGATCCAAGTGCATCGTCTCATTCGCATTCCAGTCAATCCGGAGTTTGCCTCCCTCAACTTGGCGCAGGCGGTCGGTCTGATCGCCTACGAATGGCATCGGGCAACGATAGACTGGCCTGCCCCCGATCTCGACGTGAAAGGGTCGCGCGCCGCTAATGGCGCTGAAATGGCGTTGCTATTCGAACATCTGGAGACAGAGCTGGACGATGCGGGTTTCCTTTTTCCGCCGGAAAAACGGCCCGCCATGGTGCGTAATATTCGCAATTTGTTCATGAGGGCCGATCTCACGGAACAGGAAGTGCGCACGTTGCGCGGTATCATTACGGCGCTGGCTCACGGCCGGCCCCGCCGTGTTAAGAAATGAGGCCCTAAACCTTGGTTTGACAAGTGGAGCGGCGTTCGTATACTCCGCGCGCTCATGGGGCCGGAGCCTCATCCGTCATGAAATAGATAGGTTTCCAGGGAATGTCGAAGCGCCAATCGGCCAAGTACAAAATCGATCGCAGACTGGGCGAAAATATTTGGGGACGCCCCAAGAGCCCTTTCAATAAGCGCGAATACGGGCCCGGCCAGCACGGCCAGCGCCGCCGCGGTAAGCTCTCCGACTACGGCATTCACCTTCAAGCCAAGCAAAAGCTCAAAGGCTATTACGGCAACATCACGGAGAAACAATTTCGCCGTCTGTTTGCCGAAGCGGTCAGTAATCGCGGAAACACCGGCGAAAATTTGATTGGTCTTTTAGAACGTCGCCTCGATGCGGTTGTTTATCGGGCCAAATTCGTTCCGACGGTATTTTCGGCCCGGCAAATTGTGAACCACGGTCACGTGCTCGTTAATGGCCGGCGGGTGAATATTCCGAGTTACCGCGTCAAGGAAGGCGATACGGTCGAGCTGCGCGAGAAGGCCAAGCAAATGGCGCTCGTGCTTGAAGCTATGGAAAGTCCGGAACGGGACACGCCCGATTATTTGACTATTGATTATCAGAAAATGCAGGCGACTTTTGTTCGCGTGCCGGAGCTAGCTGATGTGCCGTACCAGGCGCGCATGGAGCCCAACCTGGTGGTCGAATTTTACTCAGGCTGACGGCCCAACAGAATCGCAACGAAAAAAGGCCGCCTTTACCAGGCGGCCTTTGTTTTTCGAAACCATCTGTCCTTACGGCTAGGCCACTTCCATGGCGATGTCCTTGTCGCCTAGATAAGTGCGCAGCTCGCCCGCTTCGAACATTTCCCGAATAATGTCGCAGCCGCCGACGAATTCGCCCTTGACGTAAAGCTGCGGAATCGTCGGCCAATCGCTGAATGTTTTGATACCGTCGCGCACGTCATCGTCTTCAAGCACGTTCACGCTTTTGAACTGAACGCCCAAATAACTAAGGATTTGAACCACTTGTGAGGAAAAGCCGCATTGCGGAAAGATCGGTGTGCCCTTCATAAACAGCACAACGTCATGGCTGCCGACGCTGTCGCGAATTTTCTTGATTGCCAGGTCGTCACTCATGGGACTGATCCTTTTTGAAAACGCAAGTCATTATCAATAGAGACGTAGTGATATTAGCGATCAAGGTCAAGTGATGCTAGGTGCGGCGGATTCAACCTAAGGCGCGGCGGTTTCTAGCGCCAAAGCGTGAAGTGCCTCCCCCATGCCGCCTTTGAGCGCTTTGTAAACCAACTGGTGCTGCTGCACCCGAGTTTTGCCGCGAAATGCTTCGGACACGACCCGCGCCTTATAGTGATCACCGTCTCCTTTGAGATCGGTAATCGTCACTTCGGCGTCGGGCAATGCTTCTTTGATCAATCGTTCGAGTTCGTTGAGTTCCATGGCCATGGCGGCGTGCTCCGATTCTCAAGTGGATCCCATATAGTGCGGCAGCCAGCCTTCGTGTGCGGTGCGCAAGGTGCGCAAGGTCACGGCGTAGGTTCGGTTGACGGAAAGCATTTCGCCGCCAACTTCGCCGATGATGCGCGCGGGCACATTGTGATCGGTAGCTGCCTGCAATATCTCTTCAGTGGCGTTTTCCTTGGCGGCCATCACATAACGTGCCTGATCTTCTCCAAAAAGGAATGCGTGCTTTGGGGCGCCATCAGGCACATCGACATTCGCGCCGCGGCGACCGGCGAGCGCCATTTCTGCAACTGCGACAAGCAAGCCACCGTCCGATACATCGTGAACGGACGAAACCAGCGATTCTTCGATGCAGGACCTCACGAACGTTCCGTTTTTTTCTTCCGCAGCCAAGTCGACCAGGGGTGGGCTACCATCTTCGCGTCCGGCAAACTCGCGTGCGTAAAGCGAGGCGCCCAAATGTCCGCGCGTCTCTCCGACCAGTATAAGAATGTCCCCGTCTTCTTTTAGGGAGACTGTGCTGCACTTGTTGATGTCTTCAATAAGACCGACGGCGCCAATCGCAGGGGTCGGCAATATCGCCTCGCCATTGGTCTCGTTGTAGAATGAGACGTTGCCGGACACGAATGGAAAGGCCAGATATCTTGCCGCTTCCGACATGCCCTGAACACAGCCAACAAACTGACCCATGATGTCCGGCCGCTCGGGATTTCCAAAATTAAGGCAATCGGTCATGCCCAAGGGTTTGGCGCCCACAGCAGTCAAATTGCGCCAGGCCTCGGCGACTGCTTGCTTGCCGCCCTCGAAGGGATCGGTGGTGCAGTAGCGCGGGGTCACGTCTGTGGTAATCGCAATCGCTTTGTTTGTGCCGTGCACGCGAACGACGGCGGCATCGCCGCCCGAAGGCGCCACCGTATCGGCCATCACACTTGAATCGTATTGCTCCCATATCCAACGCCGGCTTGCCAAGTCCGGAGAGCCGATGAGCGTTCGCAAAGCTTCGGTCGGGTCAGGAATATCGACGGTGTAGGCCGCATCCAAGATCGATGCTTGTGGCCACTGAACCCATGGCCGGTCATATTCGGGCGCGTCGTTGGTGAGTGCCGCGATGGGCATGTCAGCGACTCTGTCGTCGCCCAAGTAAAGTTCCATCCTGTGGGTATCGGTGGTATCGCCAATAATGACAAAGTCGAGCCCCCACTTTTCAAAAATGGCGCGTGTTTGTTCCTCGCAGCCAGGCTCAAGAACCATGAGCATGCGTTCCTGGCTTTCCGAGAGCATCATTTCATAGGGCGTCATATTGGTTTCGCGACAGGGAACTTCGCTCAGCTGAAGCCGGATGCCGACACCGCCTTTTGATGCCATTTCCACGGAAGACGAAGTGAGCCCAGCGGCGCCCATGTCCTGAATGGCAATAATGGCGTCGCTCTCCATGAGCTCAAGGCAAGCCTCAAGCAGGAGTTTCTCCGTGAACGGATCACCGACCTGAACCGTCGGGCGTTTTTCATCGGAGGCATCGTCAAATTCGGTTGACGCCATGGTCGCGCCGTGAATGCCGTCGCGACCTGTCTTGGAGCCCACATAAACAACAGGATTGCCGACGCCTTTGGCGGCCGAATAAAAGATCTTGTGAGTTTCGGCGATCCCAACCGTCATGGCATTTACGAGAATGTTGCCGTTATAGCGGCGATGAAAATTGACCTCACCGCCAACCGTCGGCACACCTATGCAATTGCCGTAGTCGCCGATACCCGCAACGACACCGGATACCAAATGGCGCGTCTTAGCGTGTTCTGGTTCGCCAAAGCGCAGCGCGTTTAAGTTCGCAACGGGGCGTGCACCCATCGTAAAGACATCGCGCATAATGCCGCCGACGCCAGTCGCAGCGCCCTGATAGGGCTCAATGAAAGACGGATGATTGTGACTTTCCATCTTAAAGACGGCAGCTTGTCCGTCGCCGATATCGACGATGCCGGCATTCTCGCCCGGACCACAAATCACTTGAGGCCCTTCAGTCGGCAATTGCTTGAGCCATCGGCGAGACGATTTGTACGAACAATGTTCGCTCCACATGACGGAGAAGATGCCGAGCTCGGTAATATTCGGCGGTCGACTGAGCCTATCCAGAATGACTTTGTATTCGTCTTCCGAAAGACCGTGGTCTTTGACGGTGTGCTCGTCGATTCCGTCCGTATAGGCGAGTTCACTCATGACAGGGCCTCAAGCAAACTTTCGAACAAGCCGCGGCCATCGAGCCCATTTAACGTGGCGTCCACTGCGCGCTCCGGATGGGGCATCATGCCCAAAATAGTGCCCGTTTGATTCAAGACGCCCGCGATATTTCGGGCAGAGCCGTTTGGATTGTTGTCGTACCGAAAGGCAATCCGCCCTTCACCTTCCAGGCGATCGAGCGTGACATCGTCGGCAAAATAGTTGCCGTCATGGTGCGCGATGGGAATGGAAAGATGTTGTCCCATTGCATATCGGTTGGTGAATATGGCCTCGCTATTCGCCACGCTCAAAGGAACCGGTTTGCAAATGAATTTGAGGCCCGCATTGCGCATGAGCACGCCCGGCAGCAGTCCGGCTTCGGTCAAGATTTGAAAGCCGTTGCAGATGCCGAGAATGGGCGTGCCGCTATGCGCTTTCGCAATGACGTCGCGCATAATCGGCGATCGTGCCGACATGGCGCCCGCACGCAAATAGTCGCCGTAGGAAAAACCACCAGGCAAGACGACCAAGTCGCAATCGGGCAATTCAGTTTCCCCGTGCCAAACCATTTGGGCAGGTCGCTCCATTACCTTTTCCAAGGCAACGGCGATATCCCGATCGCAGTTGGACGCCGGAAACACGACAACAACTGACTTCACGAGACTTTGCTCTCCTTTTTGACAGCGTTGGCGCGGGCCTTCACGAGGCGACGAGATCGATGGCGTAATTCTCAATTACGGTATTGGCCAGCAATTTTTCGCACATGGCCTCGACAGCTGCTTTTGCTTTGTCTTCGTCGATTTCGTCAAGATCGAGTTCAATGAATTTCCCCTGTCGAACATCGCCGACATTGAAAAAACCGAGATCCTTGAGCGCGTTGCCGATCGCTTTTCCCTGAGGGTCGAGAACGCCGTGTTTGAGCGTGATATGAATTCGAGCCCTCATCGCTCAGACTCAGCTTTGATCGCTTACGAGCACAGGGCCTTTGTGCTCCTGCTGTGACGCTTCTGGCATGATGCCGAGGCGCTTGGCCACTTCCCGATAGGCCTCAATTACGCCGCCCATGTCCTTGCGGAAACGATCCTTATCAAGCTTTTCATTGCTCTTGATGTCCCAGAAGCGGCAGGAATCGGGACTGATTTCGTCAGCCAAAATGATCCGCATGACGTCGTTCTCGAACACGCGGCCAAATTCGACTTTGAAGTCGACGAGCTTGATGCCGACGCCGGCAAACAATCCGAGCAGAAAGTCGTTAACTCGCAGAGCCATAGACATCATTTCATCAATTTCGGCGGGATTGGCCCAGCCAAATGCCGTGATGTGTTCTTCGGAAATCATGGGATCGCCCAGCTCGTCGGACTTGTAATAAAATTCGACGATGGAGCGCTGCAATTGCAGGCCTTCCTCCAGCCCCAATCGTTTGCACAACGATCCGGCCGCGATATTTCGCACGATAACTTCAACCGGGATGATCTCGACTTCACGTACCAGCTGCTCGCGCATGTTCAAGCGTCGAATGAAGTGGTTGGGTATGCCGATTTGCGTCAGCAATGACATGATGTATTCGGAAATTCGGTTGTTTAGAACCCCTTTGCCGTCCAACACGTCATGCTTTTGGCCGTCAAATGCCGTGGCGTCGTCCTTGAAATAGGCAACGAGGGTGCCTTGCTCCGGACCTTCGTAGAGGATTTTGGCTTTGCCTTCGTATAGTTGTCTGCGTCGTGCCATTGAGTGATTCCTCATGACTTAGAGATGGTTCCACATCTCGGCATTTGAAGGCTGAAATGCGAAGGAGTTGAAGAGTTGCGAAAGTCGCTAGTTGCGCGGCGCCGAGGCCCCACGGAAGACGAAAGACTCGGCAGGAAATTATCTCAAGGGACCACGCCGCACAATCCCATAACTGGTCACGCCTGAGTTTCGACAGTATTGCTCCCGTGCGATGTTGCACTTATATGTAAGGGTAATATTGTTGGTTCTTAGGGTCTTGGAGGATTCCACCTATTATGTCGACTTTTGACGATCGCGAAAAAGGATACGAAAGTAAATTTGCTCGTGATGCTGAGCTGAAGTTCAAGGCCGAAGCGCGCCGCAATAAGCTTCTGGGCTTATGGGCGGCGGAAAAGATGGGTTTAACAGGGGACGACGCTGAGGCCTATGCCAAAGAGGTCATCAAGTCAGACCTGGAAGAGCCAGGGGAAGAAGATGTTTTTCGCAAGATCCGGGGCGACTTTGACGCCAAACAGATCGATCAATCCGATCATCAGATTCGCCGCACGATGCAAGAGCTGATGGGCGTTGCCATCGAGCAGCTCGAATCGAAATAATGAGCTAGGAACCCAAGCGCGGCGACCTATTTAGCCTGTATCTGCATGATTGAGGGGAAATTTGCACAAACGTGCAGATCTTTGTGCTTGGAGCGATTGGTCTGCCGTCAGCGGCCGGAAAAAACTCGGTCGAAAATCGTGTCCACGTGTTTTGTGTGGTAGCCGAGGTCAAACAAGCTTTCGAGCTCATCATCGGATAAATGTTTCTTGACGTCGAGATCAGCCTTGAGCAAATCCAGGAACTGACCGTTTCCTTGCCATACCGGCATCGCATTGCGTTGAACTAGCCGGTAGGCTTCTTCACGATCGACACCTGCTTGCGTGAGCGCCAATAACACCCGCTGGGAGTGAACGAGACCGCCGAGCTGTTCGAGGTTGCGCTTCATGTTCTCGGGATAAACCAACAGGTTTTCGACGACGTCAGTCAGTCGTGCGAGGGCAAAATCGAGGGTCACGGTCGCGTCCGGACCAATATTTCGTTCCACGCTCGAGTGGGAGATGTCGCGCTCGTGCCAAAGGGCGACGTTCTCCATGGCCGGCAGCGCCATGCTGCGTACCAGGCGCGCCAGCCCAGTCAAATTTTCGGTGAGGACCGGATTGCGCTTGTGGGGCATCGCGGACGAGCCCTTTTGTTTTTCGGAGAAATACTCCTCCGCTTCCATTACTTCGGTTCGTTGCAAATGTCGCACCTCGGTCGCCAGGCGTTCCATCGAGCTCGCGATAATTCCAAGTACCGAAAAGTAGACAGCGTGGCGATCTCGCGGAATGACCTGGGTCGATATTGGCTCTGGCGTGAGCCCCATGGCCTTGGCCACGTGGACTTCTATTTGGGGATCGATATTGGCAAAGGTGCCGACCGCACCGGACAAGGCACACGTTGCAACCTCGTCACGCGCCGCGACAAGACGGGCGCGGTTGCGCTCGAACTCGGCGTAGGCTTGGGCGAGCTTTAAGCCGAACGTAGTGGGTTCGGCATGAATGCCGTGGCTTCGGCCGATACAGACGGTCGTCTTGTGTTCAAAAGCACGGGTCTTGAGCGCTGCCAGTAAATGGTCCAAGTCATCAATCAGAATATCGGCGGCCCGGCACAGCTGAACGTTAAAGCATGTGTCCAAAATGTCGGACGACGTCATGCCTTGGTGGACAAAGCGGGCTTCGGATCCCACATGTTCAGCCAGGCTGGTCAGAAAGGCGATGACGTCGTGCTTGACTTCGCGCTCGATGGCATCGATGCGGTCAATGTCGAAGCCACCCTTTTTGCGCACGGCTTCCGCGGCACTTTTCGGAATAACGCCCAAATCCGCCATGGCATCGCACGCATGGGATTCAATATCGAGCCAGATTTGAAACCTGGTCTGAGGGTTCCAGATGCTGGTCATTTGGGGTCGCGAATAACGCGGAATCATCGCGCGCAAGGCTCCTTTGCGACTCACTGAGAGCGGGCGTTATAGCAGATGGGCGCTGCAAATGCGCGGGGCTGGGGCGATTAAGAAGGTCTTAAGTCCGGTCCCGGAAAACTGCTAACATATGAAACAGAGAGCCTCGGAGTCGCGATCTTAATGCGTTTACTATTGGTCGAAGATGACGCCAATTTGGGCGACGGTTTGCGCGCCGCGCTGCGTATTGAGGGCTATGCGGTCGATTGGGCCAAAGATGGCGAAGAAGCCGATCTGGCGCTGGAGACCGAGCAGTACGACATGGTGGTTCTCGATCTGGGCCTGCCCAAACTCTCCGGTCTCGAAGTTTTAGAAAACCTGCGACGCAAAGGCAGTGATGTGCCGGTACTAATTCTCACGGCCCGTGATACGTCGGAAGACCGGGTCAAGGGGCTCGACCAGGGCGCCGACGATTATATGGTCAAGCCGTTCGACACAGAGGAACTGTGCGCGCGCATCCGTTCAATTTTGCGCCGCGCCCACGGCCGGGCCATTCCGAAACTGTCACGCGGCGGTCTCGAGATGGATGTGGCGGGACGAGCCGTCAAGCTCGACGGCGAGGCAGTGGAGCTTTCGGGCAAAGAGTTCGCCGTGCTCCATCAGCTGATGGAAAACCAAGGCCGCGTTCTTTCAAAGGGCCGGCTCGAAGAAGGTATTTATGATTGGGAAAGTGAACTCGAAAGTAATGCCGTCGAGGTTTACGTCCATCACCTACGCAAAAAACTCGGCAAAGATCTCATTCGGACCATTCGCGGCGTCGGTTACGTGATCGATAAGGCTTGATGAAATGACCACAATTCAGCAGAGCGACCAAAAGAATTTTTGGAGTTCAATCAAGCCCGGCTTCCGCGCCCTTTGGAGAAAATTTAGGCCCAAAGAAGCCATTTCTATTCGGCGTCGCATGCTGTTCATTTTGTTGAGTGCGTTTTTTGTCGTGTGGTTCTTGGCGACGATGTTCACAATAATTTACATGCGCGAGCGCATTGAGGCTGGCCTTGACGATCAACTCATTCAAGCCGCCAATATTTTGCACGACCGTAGTTTGTTCGCCATGGACTCAGAACATAGCGTTCAAGACGCCCTGCAGGATACGCGGCGTTTCTTTGGTCGCCTCGACTCAGTTGCCTATCAAGTCTGGGACGGGCAATCGCTTGTTATTCAAACCGAGAATGCGCCGGCCACCCGTATGATCAATGGGCCGGGTCATCGGGACGGCGTTCTCAACGGGCGACCATGGCGCTTTTACTATCGCGTTGACGCGGTCCAGGGGCTCGACGTGATTGTCGGGGTTGAGGATGACTTTAGCGGAGATCTGGCCCGCATTATCGCGTTTCGGCAAACCTGGCCTTTGCTTGCCGCCTTACCTTTTATCGGCCTGCTAATTGTCATTGGTGTTAGGCAGGGCTTGCGGCCTGTGCGTGATCTTGCGTCTCAGATCACGGCTCGATCGCCTTCACAGTTGTCGCCAATTGACTCGAAACATGTGCCCGAGGAAGTCAAAGGAATCGTCAATTCACTCAATGGATTGCTCGCAAGGTTGGATGACGCCATCGAGGGGGAGCGCCGTTTTACCGCCAATGCTAGTCACGAATTGCGCACGCCTCTTGCGGCGATCGAAGTGCAAAGCCAAGTCGCGCTCAAGTCTCAAGATCCGGAGGAGCGGGCCCAGGCGCTGCGCCAAATTTCGGACAGCGTCGACCGTGCCACGCGCCTCGTCGCCCAGCTTTTGACTTTAGCGCGGCTTGATCCCGAGAGTGCGGGGGATCTCATGACAACCGTCGATCTCCGTCGCGTCGTTGAAGACGAACTCGCAGCCCTCGCCGAGTCTGCCCTAGCGAAGGGCCTTGAAATTAGTTTGGATACTGACGGACCCGCTCTGGTCAAGGGTGACCCTGATGGTCTGTCCATCATGATTCGAAATCTGCTCGACAATGCGATCCGCTATACCCCTCAGGGCGGGGCGGTCACGGCCACCATCGACAAAACCGAAACAGGTATCCGCCTTGTGGTGAGCGATACGGGCCCCGGCATTCCCGAATCCGAACAAAGCAATGTATTCGACCGGTTTTATAGGATGGTCGGCTCTACCAGCAGTGGTGCAGGGCTCGGTCTTTCCATCGTTCGGCGCATCGGTGAGCTCCATCAGTCGGAGCTCAGCCTGTCAGAACAGCCGGGCGGCGGGCTCGCAGTAACTGCGCTATTCCCTAGAAGCTATTGATAAAACTTGTCTTTAAGAGCGATTTAAGCTTGAGTCTCTACTTGTAGGCATAGGGAGAGTTCCGTCTTAACGCGAGCTTCCGGGTCTTTGAAATCCGTCGGTAGGACGAAAAGGGTCAATCGACCAGCCAACATGAATTAAGGTGTACGTAGCGGGCATCGAGAAGGGAAATCGGTCTGTGTACGGTCTATCTCCAAAGGTTGGGTCATCGAAAAAATTCGTCAAACAGAGGACGTGTTTTGCTGTGGCTACGTGCGCGGTACTCATGCTTTCCCCCGGTGTCATGTCGGCCGCACTTGCCGATGAAGAGAAATGCGACATTTTGGAAAACGCATCTATTTCTTTAAAAGAAGCCGTCGAAACTGCACTGTCCAAATACGAAGGATTTCCTGTCAAAGCCGAGCTCGAAGAAGAAGACGGCATGTACTATTACGAGATCAATTTAGTCTCGGAAGGTGGCCGCTCGGAAATTTTTGTTAACCCGGCCAACGGATTGGAAATCGGGTTCCAGCAGGAAAGCGGAATGGCAATTCGTTTTCAACGTTTTTGGGAAAGCAAATTAGCATCAATTCTCACCGCAAACATTTCGCTCTTAGAAGCAATCGATACAGCGCATAAATCCGTCGAAGGGTTTGTTTCCGAAGTTGAGCTCAAGTCGCGCCGTGAGCCCTACGTCTTTGAATTAACCATTCTTGATGGTGAAGTCGAACGCGAAGTGACAATTGATGTCAGCAAAGGCGAGATCGTTGAGATCGACACCGACGACTAGCTCGTCGCGTCTGCGCTTCATCCACCATAAACTATTTCAGACCTCAATTCTAACCTTTGGATTTACTTTGGGCCGTCTCAGTTCCCGATCATCTCGAGCGTTGGGCGATGCCGATATCATGACTAACTTTGTTGCGTCTTTCGACGGCATTAAAATTGCCTATAGCGATTCCGGCGGCGCTAAACCGGCGCTTGTCTTCGTGCATGGTTGGTCGTGCAATCGATCCTTTTGGAGCAGCCAAACCGATTTCTTTGCCAAAGCCTATCGTGTCATTCAGATCGACTTAGCAGGGCACGGATCGTCAAGTCTAGGCCGGTCTACGTGGACTATCGACGCGTTCGGGCGAGACGTGTGCGCCGTCATTGAAGGTGCGGATTTAACCGATGCGATCTTGATCGGTCATTCCCTTGGCGGCACGGTAGCGGTCAGCGCCGCTAATCAAATGCCCGGCCAGATATCAGCTGTGATCGGCATCGAGACATTTAGGGACATTACCGAGCGCTATACGGCGCAAGAGCTCGAGTTCTTTGAGGCCGCTTTAAAAAAAGACCTAATCGGCGAAGTTAGGCGCATGGCGGCGGCTTGGTTTGCGAACGGAACAACAAGCGCAATGCTCGAAGAGACCATCATCAACGATATGAGTACCACCGATCTCAAAGCGGCGGTTCCTTCCGCGCTAGCTATAGCGGGCTTTGACTATGAAGCAGAGCTTGCCGCGCTCGTGCCTGCCTTCCGTTTGATCAACGCTGCGTCCGATCCAGGTCTCTACGATCCCGTCCGTCAAATTAAAGACGATTTCGACGTGACGTTTCTTGAGAACGTTAGTCACTTTCCGATGATGGAGGCGCCGGACAAATTCAATCGTGCGTTGGATGTGGTACTTGAGGGTCGCGCCGCGCAGTAGAAGCGGCGCCCTTCGCCCCCGTCAAATCAACCCCAAAGACTTCATACTGGCATGTCCGGTTTTGCCGACGATCAGGTGATCGTGCACACTGATCTTGAGGGGGCGGGCGGCTTCAATAATTTGTTTGGTCATTTCGATGTCGGCCCGCGAGGGTGTGGGATCGCCGCTGGGATGATTGTGCACCAAAATGATCGAAGAGGCGCTTAGCTCGAGTGCGCGCTTGACCACTTCGCGCGGATAGACCGGCGTATGGTCGATCGTTCCTTCCTGTTGGATTTCATCTGTGATCAGAACATTTTTGCGATCGACAAACAGAATTCTGAATTGCTCTTTGGTGCTATAGGCCATGCTAGCCATGCAATAGTCGACGACGGCGGCCCATGACGACAGGACAGGGCGGTCGAGGACGCTATCCTGCATGAGGCGCAAAGCTGCTTCTTGAACAATTTTGAGCTCGGTGACCACGTTGTCACCGATGCCTTTGATCTCCATCAATCGTTCGGAGTCGGCGCTGATGACTTCGGCAAAGCTGCCGAATGTCTCAATCATTTGCTTGGCCAAAGGTTTGACGTCGCCACGGGGAAGAGTGCGAAACAAGACGAGTTCCAAGAGTTCGTAATCGTGAAGACCGGAACGCCCACCGGCCCTAAACCGTTCACGAAGTCGGCGCCGATGACCGTGATAGTGGGGATCGTTGCTCATGCAATTTCAGTCTTTGGGCTGGCGGTTCCAGACGCACTGCGGGGCTCTCTACGCCAGCTTCTACGCTGGTTTGCTAAACGGGTGGAAACAGTACCGGATTTGGCCGTCTTGCGGGAGATTGCGGCAAGAACATCCCGGGCAAGGGGCCGGCTAATCCTTGTGCCGCCGAGCAGCGTATGGGCTACAATAATGGGGGTGGCATTTGTTTGCCGGAATTGAGGACCGGAGCGCGGTTTGCTGGGAGAGGCGTCAGCCTCGGAGCGGCGGGCGATCGCGCATTGTTTTAGGGGAGGCCCATGAAGTCATTCGGATTTGTTCTTGTGGCTGCAGGGCTCGGCTTCGGTGTCGCTGACTTCCAATATTGGTGGGGCCATAATGAATGGGCTCTGACGACCGTGTGGGACACCCTTGAAATGCTGCGTGGAGTGGGCATGCCCGTGGCGCTTGAGCGTGCCGATTTCAGTGCGCTGTTCGGCGGAGATCTTGAACTTTCGGCAGCCGCCGTGTTCGCCATCGCAGGTTTGGTTGTCTTGTGTTTAGCTGACGACTTTTAGGTTAGAGCGCACCACTAGAGGCGTCGCTCAAAATTTGTTCGCGATTGGTTCGCAATTGAGCTTGTGCTCAATGCCAGCTCTGTAGATCGATTGCGTTTCACGGCCCACACGTAGTGAGTGTGCACATTTCCGCGAGGCGTCCAACTGAGTGCTAGAGTTTGGCTCGTGATTTGATTAGGATGCCTTCGGGTGAAAACCCGGGGGTAGGTACGTTGGGGCCTTTGGATCGTCTAGATCTAATACGCGTCTACTTTTCCGTTCGAAATTGTTGGAATTTAACAACCGATTACGGGGTTGGGGTAGACCATTATGTTTTCAAACAGCAAGAATAACTACAACGGTGAAACTGAGACCCGTCCTCAGCCGTCGAAGCGTGGCGGTCGCGCCGCAACATCAATTTTGAGCGCCGGTCTGAAGATTGACGGGCAACTGAAATGCGAAGGCGACATTCAAGTCGACGCTGAAATCGACGGTAGTATTCAAAGCGATATGGTAACGGTTGGCAAAAGCGGCGTTATCAACGGCGACTTGCTTGCAGACGAGGTTACAATTAGCGGTCGCATCGTCGGCGATATTCGTGCTCGTAAAGTCAAGATCACCGGAACGGCTCACGTCCAAGGTGATATACATCACTCCGCATTGTCCGTAGAGCCAGGCGCATTTGTCGATGGTGTGTGCCGACGGGTCGATAATCCTCACGCAACGACGGGCGCGGAGAAGAGAAAAGCAGCGCGCACATCTCAAAGAAAATTGTCAGATGCGGGAGATGAATTGCCGCTCAACGGCTCGTCTGTCGCGACAGCAGAGATGAGCGAAGAACGTATTCGCGCCTAACCTTTTTTTGAATTTAAGAACGAAAGCCCTCGTCCGCAATTCGCGGGCGCGGGCGATCTATGCGGCGTCGTATGGGGGATGATCCAGACCTGCCGGCGACTTCGTAAAGATTTCGACGCCATCAGCCGTGACGCCAACCGAATGTTCAAATTGTGCCGATAGGGATTTGTCGCGGGTCACAGCGGTCCAGCCGTCATTCAGAAGACGTACGGGTGAGCGGCCTAAATTGATCATCGGCTCGATGGTAAAGAACATGCCTTCTTTCAAGACATAGCCATCGCCATGACGGCCGTAATGTACGATGTTTGGTGCATCGTGAAATACGCGGCCCAATCCGTGACCGCAAAAGTCCGTCACGACAGAACAACGTTCAGCTTCGGCAAACTGTTGAATTTCGGCGCCAATGTCGCCTGTAGTTGCCCCCGGTTTGACCGCAGCAATTCCGCGCATCATGGCTTCGTATGTCACCTCGACCAGCCGTTCGGATTTGCGTTTGACCTCGCCGACACAAAACATACGGCTCGTGTCGCCGTGCCAGCCATCCAATATCACGGTAGCGTCGATGTTGACGATGTCGCCATCTTTGAGGGCTCGGTCATTAGGGATGCCGTGACACACGACGTGATTGATCGACGTGCAAATCGTCTTGGTATAACCGCGATAATTGAGGCACGCAGGAACGGCTCCATGATCGAGCGTAAACTCATAGGCAAGTTCGTCGAGAAAATTCGTACTAGCGCCAGGCTGTACGTGGGGCACGAGCAGATCAAGACATTCGGCAGCCAAACGCCCCGCATTGCGCATGCCGTCATAGTCTTCGGCCTTGTGCAATTTAATAAGTCCCGTGTTGCGAACTGGACTATGAGCTGCGACTACGTAATTCATGTCTCGTCTTTCGGCCTTGGTCAGACCTCGTAGAGATTGAAACGCCAGCGTTAATATATCGTTTTAATTGCTGACAATGGCAAGAGGCGACGCCACGGAAATGTCCTCAGTGGTGATATGGCAATCATAGCATAAGGCTTCAACACCGGCAGATTGGGCCTCTTCTAGGCCTTCTTTGTAGTCGGGATCAATATCCCCCGCGATGGTAAAAGATTCACAATCCTGACGCTGTACCAAGTACAGCATGACGGCGCGGTCGCCGTCTTCGATCGCATGAATCAGCTCATACAAATGTTTTTGCCCGCGCTTGGTCACCGCGTCGGGAAATTCGGCCAGGCCCTCTTGACGGCGCAAATGGACATTTTTGACTTCAACAAAGCACCGGCCCTTATCATCGTCTTCCAGGAGGAAATCAATCCGGCTGTTTTCTCCGTGGCGGACTTCCCGACGCAGTGAAGCGTAACCCGTCAATTCCGTGATCTGCCCGGCACCAATCGCTTCTTCGACGATGCGATTGGGTAGGGAGGTATTAATGCCGACTAGACCGCCATCGATCCGCGCCAGTTCCCACGAATAAGCGAGCTTTCGGGTCTTGCTTTCATGATGCGACAACCAAACGTCAATGCCGGGGTCTTGAAGTCCGATCATGGAGCCGGGATTAGCGCAATGGGCCGTGACGACGTCGCCGTTTTCGAGTTCTACGTCCGCTAAAAACCGCTTATAGCGTTTGATCAAGCGGCCGCGAATTAAGGGTCCGGGGAGCTGCATGGCGCGCACTTTAGAGTGTTTCCAGGCAAAGTGGGAACCGGTTTTCCGTCCGGAAGCACGCCAAGTCAAATAACAAGAATCCGGCTTTGATTGGTTTAAAGCCCGGCTCTTGGGTCTTCGCCTTTGCCGCTCAACCGGAAGGTGCGGGAACCTTGGCCAGTTTCTGGCTCGTGGGCTAAGGTAAGCTTACGCACCGGTTACAAGCCGGCTGTGCCCTTAAGCAGCATTCGAACTCGGCACTCATGCAATGAACCCGAATAAACCGGACAGCGAAAAACAAACTGTCACCGCTGCCATCATTATAATTGGCGACGAGATTCTGTCCGGCCGCACCCAAGACACGAACCTCAACTATATGGCCAACTGGTTAGGTGAGCTCGGCATTATGGTCGTCGAAGCCCGGGTGATTGCCGACCATGAGGAGACGATTGCGGCAACGGTCAACGAATTGCGCCGCGCATATACATATGTGTTCACGACCGGCGGCATTGGCCCCACCCATGACGATATTACGGCCGATTCCATTGCCAAAGCATTCGGCGTCGGGATCGGCTATCACCCCGATGCCCTGGCCATTTTGGAAGCGCACTATGAACCAGGTCAGTTCAATGAGGCGCGTCGGCGCATGGCACGCGTGCCTGATGGTGCTACGCTCATCGACAATCCAGTCAGTCGCGCGCCCGGTTTTCAAATTGAAAACGTGTTTGTCCTAGCGGGGATTCCGATTATCAATCAGGCCATGCTGGAGAGTTTGCGTCCCGCTCTGGTTGGAGGCCCGCCCATGATGAGTCGTGTCGTGGCCGCGGGCCTCGCGGAAGGGACCATCGCCGGATCATTAGGCGACATCCAAAAGCGCTATAGCGATGTCTTGATTGGCAGTTATCCATACTATCGCAGCACCAGCTTTGGAACGACCATCGTCGTGCGCTCAACCAACAAGAGTCGCCTTGATGCGGCGTTCGCCGAGATTGTCAAAGTGTTCGAAGATTTGAGCGCGGAGCCACTCATCGATGCGCCGGACATGGCCAAGGGTACGCGGGTTGCGTCCTAGGCCTTGACGTTGACCTTGACCTTGACCTTCAACTGGCGCCGGCTGGCGTTTCCTCGCAAAAACTCTTAAAAGATCAAGCGCTCGTTCGAGCCGCCTTTCGCCCATTGGCGTAGATGGGGCCCCTTGGTGGAATTGGTAGACACACGAGACTTAAAATCTCGGGATCCTTACGGATCGTCCCGGTTCGAGTCCGGGAGGGGCCACCAGTCTAAGGTTCTCAAAACAAAGCTTTAATTCAACCAACCACCGAGCGCGGCATAAGGCGATTACACACGCCTATTCCGGAACATGTGTAATTTTGGTGTAAGCGTGTCGGGGTTTTCGTTCGTGGGCCGTTCGATAGTCGTTCTTCCGAGAGCCCTCATTGCAGCGTTTATGTGGGCTCCGTGGACGTGAGTATACCTCATCACCATTGCAAGCGTCTTGTGCCCGGAGATCTTTTGAATCGTTGGCAAGTCCACGCCTGCTTGAACCAGGTTCGTAATTGCAGTGTGACGCATGACATGCGGCGTGATCCGTTTAGGGTCCAGTCCCGCCCGCGCGACACTTCGCTCAAACGGTTTGCGCATTCGATTCCTGTGACCGGTCTTGCTGAGCTTTGGTTTGGGAGACGGAAAGATCCAACCGTCCTGGTCATCACGCATTTCTCGTTCTTTGGCCAGCACGTCGGCAAGTTCTTGGGTAATTGGTTGCTCACGCATCCCGGCCTTGGCTTTTGGGATGAAGAGGCGAAGATTAGCGAAGTCTACTTGGTCATATCGCGCCCTTAGTATCTCCGAGTGCCGCATAGCGGTGTTTAGACCGAAGAGCACAAAAAGCCATGCATCAGGATCTTCGTCGTTTATTGCTGCATGGATTAGTGCTTCCGACTGTTCATCCGACAACGCAATTATCCGGCCCTCCGGTTCCCGTAATTTGCTCACTGTAGCTGGCTTGGATGCGACCCACTTCCATTCCACAGCTTTGTTGAAGAGATGCGAGAGTGTCGCCAGCTCACGATTAACAGTTGCTGCGGCGAAGCCTTCTTCTTGGCGTCTTTTTTTGTATTGACCGATTGTGAAGCTCGATATCTGTGTGAGCCGCTGGTCTCCGAAGAACGGTACAAGGAACTTATTTAGGTGCCGGCGCTTGTTTTCTATGTTTTTGCCACCAGACTTTTCCAATCGATCAATGTAATCAGCCGCGACCTTCCTCAAGGTCAGCGCCGTCTTCCGCCTTTTTGGAAGGGATAGGCGTCCGTGCCGCGCGTCTGTTCGTTTTGCCTCTATGAACTCCTCGGCTTGTGAGCGAGTGACACCCTCTGATTCAAGGCCGATGACGCGATGAATACGTTGGTCGTCTTCCATAATGTTTACGGAAAATCGTATGTCTGACATCAGCGCCTGTGGGACAGATGGAGTTGATTGTGTAACGGAGGATTTCTGGCTCATCGTCGTGACCGAAGGGAACGCAGATGATCCAGAAATCCATGAGTTTGAAGGACGGCGCCGAGACGGCGGTACGGGACATCCGGCGCAAGACGCGCAAGCAATATTCAGCTGAAGAGAAGATCCGGATTGTGCTCTCGGGCCTGCGCGGCGAGGACAGCATCGCCGAGCTGTGCCGTCGGGAAGGGATCGCCGAGAGCCTCTACTACAGCTGGTCGAAGGAGTTCCTGGAAGCCGGCAAGAAGCGGCTTTCGGGGGATACCGCCCGCCAGGCGTCCTCGGGCGAGGTCAAGGACCTGCGCCGCGAGAGGCATGACCTCAAGGAAGCGCTTGCCGAACAGGTGCTGGAGAACCGGCTGCTTAAAAAAAGCATGATCGGGGATGGGGGAGACGGCGCATGAGATACCCCGCATCGGAGAAGCTCGAGATCATCCGCCTAGTCGAGCGATCCCATCTCCCGGTGCTGCGGACGCTGGACAAGCTCGGCATCCCGGCAACGACGTTTTACCGATGGTACGACCGGTATTTGCGTGGTGGCGTACAAGCATTGGAAGACCGGTCTCCCAAGCCAAAACGCGTGTGGAACCGCATCCCCGATGATATTCGAGAGCGGATCGTCGATATGGCTCTTCAGGAACCGGAACTGAGCCCGCGCGAGTTGGCAGTGCGGTTCACTGATACGCAAAGCTATTTTGTATCCGAAGCTTCAGTGTACCGCCTGCTCAAAGCTCTTGATCTGATTACCAGCCCGGCCTTCGTGGTCATCAAGGCTGCCAATGAGTTCCGCGACAAGACCACGGCGCCAAATCAAATGTGGCAGACCGACTTCACCTACCTCAAGGTCATCGGCTGGGGCTGGTTTTATCTCTCTACGATTCTTGATGACTTCTCGCGCTACATCATTGCGTGGAAGCTGTGCACCACGATGAGAGCTGAAGACGTCACTGATACGTTGGAAATGGCTCTGGAGGCATCGGGTTGCGATCAGGCAAATGTCGCACACAAGCCGCGTCTGCTATCTGACAATGGTTCAAGTTATATTGCCGGCGATCTTGCTGACTGGATGGATGATCAAGGCATGAGGCATGTTCGCGGCGCGCCGTATCATCCGCAAACGCAAGGCAAAATCGAGCGTTGGCATCAAACGCTCAAGAACCGCATCTTGCTGGAAAACTATTACCTACCTGGCGATCTTGAAGCGCAGATCGATGAGTTCGTGGGTCACTACAATCACCAGCGCTATCACGAGAGTCTGCAAAACCTCACGCCCGCAGATGTTTACTTTGGGCGCGGCCAAACCATTCTATTGCAAAGAGAAAGGATCAAGCGAAAAACGATCGAGCATCGGCGCTTGCAACACAGCAAAGCCGCTGCTTAAACTGATACAACAGATGAGCCATATACTCCGCTAGCTCAAACCGAAATCTGTTCCAATTTATCTGATGACGGACAGTTTTGTCTCTCATCGTCCACTCCTCTCGTGTGACGATGGGCCAAAAACTCTCCCTTACGCAATTCCCTCAATCTGTCCCATGAGTGCTGACGCCGGACAACTCGCTACATGTTCGATTTCAGGCGCATGCAGACATTCAAGCGCCGATCCAGCCTAGGCAGCAGGCATCGGACATAACTCTCCCGTTTCGACAAATTGACGAAACCCCGATGACGCAGCCAGGTTTTATGTAACCATTAGACTGCTTTCGATGGAAGGCCAATTTGGCGGGAGCTTCCACATAGCGGGAGCCAGATAGGCCGGGCGGATTGTTTCTGGGGCCGGCGGTCTGTACCCCAACGATGAATGCGGGCGGATTGTGTTGTAGTGACGTCGCCAGTTTTCGATGATGATTTTGGCTTCCAGCAAATTGTTGAACAGCTCAATCTTCAAGCACTCGTCCTGCAGTCGCCCGTTGAATGATTCATTGTATCCATTCTCCCAAGGGCTGGCGGGTTCAATAAAGAGCGTCTTTGTGCCGACCTTGGCGATCCACTCTCTGACCGCTGTAGCGGTAAATTCGCTGCCATTGTCACTCCTGATATGATCGGGAACGCCGTGGCGGACCATCAACTCGCCGAGGACCGCGAGAACGTCCTGGCTGTTCAGCCGCCGGTTCACTTCGATTGCCAGACATTCGCGCGAGAACTCGTCGATCACAGTCAGCATGCGAAACTTGCGACCGTCGCGTGTCCGATCCTGCACGAAATCATACGCCCACACATGATTGCGATATTGCGGACGCAGCCGAATACACGACCCGTCGTTGAGCCATAGTCTTCCTCGTTTCGGTTGTTTCTGCGGTACTTTCAGGCCTTCACGCCGCCATATCCGGGCGACGCGTTTATGATTGACACGCCAGCCGTCAGCGCGAAGCAGCGCCGTGATCCGCTTATAGCCGTAGCGCCCATATCGCACCGCCAGGTCGATGATTGCCGACGTCAAAGCGTCTTCGTCGTCGGCGCGTCTCGGCTTGCGCCATTGGCTGGAACGGTGTTGCCCAAGCACCCGGCAGGCCCGGCGTTCGGAAACGCCGAGCTTTGTGACAGCGCGCTCAACACAATCGCGTCTGCGCGAGGGCGTTAGAAGTTTCCCGCTGCAGCTTCCTTCAAGATCGCCTTGTCGAGTTCAGCGTCTGCAAGAAGCCGTTTCAGCCGTGCGTTTTCTTTCTCCAGATCCTTCAGACGTTTGGCCTGATCGATCTTCATCCCGCCATACTCTTTGCGCCAGCGATAGTATGTGATCTTCGTCACGCCCAGACGGCGAATAACTTCACCAGAATTGACGCCTTCCGCAAGCAAGACCTCAGCCTCGCGCAACTTCGATATGATTTCTTCAGGCTTGTAACGCTTTCCTGACATCGCAATCCTCCTTCGATTCAGCCATTTTACTATCTCAATGTGGCTGCGTTCAAAGGGGTCGGGTCACAAACCGAACCACCTCTAATCATCACTAGATTGTCGACAATTTCTTATTTCACTGGGTGGCTAGACTGGCAATAGTGGCGGAAAGGTCACACGTTTTCCGACAATCGTGTATATAATTCCTTGAAATACGTCATACCGAATCGGCCCGAGCAAGTTGGCGGGGACGTAGTTATTTTGGGGGGAACACTGATGTCGATCAAAAAATATTCTGGCGGCGGAGCCGCCGCTGCGTTGCTAATTGCCTCGGCGACTGGCCTTGGATCTATTGGCGCACATGCCGAAAATTTCGATTCCCCTGCCCCAATTAGCGTGATCTCGGCCGAAGACATTTCCCGGCAAGGCATAGTCGATGTTGGCGATATCGCCAATATGGTACCAAGTCTCATCGTAGATCCGGGTGCCAATCCAGGCACAAATCGCATCACGATTCGCGGTCTCAGACCGTCGCCCTTTCAAGAGAATGTTGGCGTCTATGTCGACGGCATTGATATCTCGAGCCAGTCGTTGACGGCGCCAGGTGGATCAATTCTTTCGAACCCGCATTTTTGGGGCGACATCCAACGCATTGAAGTCCTCAAGGGGCCGCAGAGCTCGCTCTTTGGTCGCAACGCTTCTGCCGGCGTAATTAATATTACGACGAGCCGACCTGGCGATGAAGTCGGTGGACACGCCGGTTTCGATGTCGGAAATGAAGGGCGTTATTCCGCGTACGGCGGTGTAAGCGGTCCAGTTTCCGGCGGACTTAGTTTGGGTCTTAATGGCGGCTATTGGTCAAAGGAAGGCTTCTACAAAAACCAAATCGACGACAAAGAAGTCGGTGGTGGAGACGGGTGGGGCATCGGCATCGATGGATCTTGGAAAGTTAATGACAATCTCTCCGTATCCGGCCGGCTTTCTTATTCAAGTGACGAGTATGACCAGCAGGCTCAGGCTATCGTACCAGCCTATGCCAGCATTGACGTCCCGGCGGATGCCTTGATATCTGCTGCCGTGCGCTGCGAGCCCCAGTTGGCGGCGGCGATTGTTGCGCTGGGACGCAACCCCGGGCCGGGCGGTGATGTTTTTTGCGACACGCCCGTGGCGGCCTTTGTCGGCACTATTCCGAATGCGGAAAATCTCGATGTGCGGCTGAGCCCCGACTTCCTGAATGGTGGTGCACTACCCGGCAGTGAGCGTGATGTCTTCCGCCTGTCATTCGCAGCCGACTGGAATATTGAATTGGGCACGATCAGTTCAGTGACCGGCTACACCGATGCCGATACGTCGACCTTTATCGATCGAGACAAATTTGCATTGCCGGGCGCTGCGTTTGGCGAAGACCTCAGTGCAATTTTGCAAATTCTCGACACAGGTACATGGACGACGCAAATTAGTCAGGACTTGCGCTTTACGTCCGATCTCGACGGTCCGCTGCAATTTAGTATTGGCGGCCTTTATTGGAATGAAAAGGTCAAGCAAGACGATCAGAACCACACAATACTCGCGGCTGGTGCCTTGTGCATTTTGCCGACGTTTATCTTCGATGCCTGTCCTGCGTTTACCAGCGATCCGGCCGGGCAGTTTGTGAGCGCTGTTCATGCCGCCAAGCCGGTTCACCGCACAGAGCGTTCGACACGGCATTATTCATTTTTTGGATCGATCGAGTTTGACTTCACGGACCAATTCAAACTGATCGCAGATGGGCGCTATATCGACGAGCGCGTCAGGCTAACCGGACCCGCTACTCTCCCGGGCGGCGGCCAGCAAGATCCGTTTTTCCAAGGACCGGGATTTACAAATGTCTGTGGCTTCGGTGATTGCTCCGATCCAATGGCTCTTGACTTTAGCCTTCTACCCACGATGCAAGAGTCTTTTGAAAGAAGTGATACCTATTTTGCATATGGTACACGGCTCGAGTGGTCGCCAACGGAGGAGGCCACCCTTTACGTTTCATATTCCGTTGAAAAGACGCCGGGCGGATTTGCGACAACGCCGTTTACGGGGCTGGATCTTGGTGTTGATCCCGATCATAACGGTAGCGCCAGCGAACTCGAGTTTGGGCCCGAACGCATTCGCACTATTGAGGTCGGAGCGCGTGCCGCGGCGTTAAATGACACGGTGAACTTCAATGCCGCGTTCTTCTATCAGGACATTGCCGACAAACAGGTCGTCACTCAAAGCTTGGGCGCCGACCTCGGTGGCGCCCCAGTACTTGTCGGTTCCATCTCTAATTCCGCCGATGCCGAGATTTATGGGATTGAGCTAAGCGGTGATTGGAAGCCCACTGATAATTTCAATCTGACTGCTTCCTATACATGGCTCGAGAGTGAGTATGACAACTTTATGGCGTACTCAACCAGCGCATCCGAAATTGCGGCAGCCGGAAATTGTATGCCGGCGACGTTGGGCGGATTGCCGACGTGTTGGGTTGACCGTAGCGGCAACGACTTAGAAGGCGTGCCGAACCATTCCTTCTTTGGTGCGTCTACTTATAGTCAGCCACTGACGGGCGATATTAACTGGTTCTTCCAGGCCCGCGGCCGTTTCCAAGGCGAACGGTTTGTGGATAGCTCCAATAGCGCGATGCTCGACGGTTACTGGCTCTCCGACCTGCGACTTGGCGTGACGAATGATCGCTGGCAATTTTTGTTGTACGTTGACAACGTCTTGAACAACGACACGGTGCGCTCCGCGTTTACCCAAGCCGACATCGCCAACGGCGAATATCGTGTCGGCGTTTGTGCCATCGTGCCGCTTTGTACGGCGTTTGCACCGGTCGTCGATCCAAATGTCCCGGTAGCGACCGTCGCCAACTTGCCAGATCCGCGCACCTGGGGAGTACGCGCAAGGTTTAAGTTCTAGCCCGTAGAGGCAAGCATTCGAGTTGGGCGGGGCGCGCTTTTCACAGCGCGCCTCGTTTACTTGTTGGACCGGTGTGTGGGAAGAATAGAACACTCGGCGCCGTCCGCTTCGAGTCGAGAGGTCGAACACCTACTCCTAGAAGTCGTCTAGAGGTCGTCGCTCATGGCAGAAACCGCCGCATCCCCCGCCCAACGTTCTGCCGTAGAAGTTCCGCCTTACGCCTATTTTGGTCTTGGGCTGCTCTTTATGGTGTCGTTCTTCAATTACATGGACCGCTACATGCTGGCGATCTTAATGCCAGCCATAGCCGAAGATCTCAATCTTTCAGATACACAAATCGGAATCATCAGCGGTTTTGCCTTCACCTTCGTCTACGCCTCGTTTGGAATTCCAATTGCGCGTCTGGCCGATCGCTTTAGCCGTCGAACTATCGTTTCCCTCGCCTTGTCGTTTTGGAGTTTGGCGACGGCCGCGTGCGGCTTGGCACAGGGTTTCATTCAGCTGACGCTTGCGCGTGTTATGGTCGGCGTCGGTGAGGCAGGTGCCAGCCCGCCATCACACTCATTGATTGCCGATTATTTCCCGGTGCAAAAACGTGCAGCTGCGCTTGGGATCTACAGTCTCGGCGCGCCGGTCGGAATCCTCATTGGATTCATGCTGGGCGGCTATCTGGCGGAAGCCTACAGCTGGCGCATAGCTCTATTTGTCGTTGGCCTGCCTGGTCTCCTACTTGCCGCGTTTTTGTTTCTCAAGCTCAAAGAGCCGCCGCGGGGCCATTCGGATGGGCTCACTGGTCCTGCCGAAATTGATTCATTCGTTACCGTTTGCAAGGTGCTGTTTAAGAGTCCGACTTTCATGCTCGTTTCCGTTGCGACCGGCTTTTATTCTTTATTGTGGCTTGGCGTCGTACAACTCCTTCCGGTATTTTTTACGCGATATCACGACCTCACTCCAACTGAGTTGAGCACCGGTCTTGCTCTAATTCTCGGTATCTCGCAACTCATCGGCATGTTGATTGCGGAATATGTCTCCGACTTTTTCGGAAAGCGTGATCTGCGCTGGTACGTTTGGGTGCCCGCAATAGGCATTCTGATTTCCACGCCTATGTTTTATGTAACTTTTACAACTGTGAATTCAACGCTTGCACTCTTCTCTTTGTTTATTCCGTTCATGCTGGGAGTCATGCAAGGCCCGCCAAGTTTTGCGGTAGTGCAGGGCGTCGCCGGCATTCGGATGCGCGCCATGGCGGCGGCGGTCTATTTGATGATTGCTAATATGATCGGCGGCGGTATTGGGCCGACTGCTATGGGCGTAACGAGCGATCTGTTGAACCCAACTTTCGGAAATGATTCGCTACGCTATGCGATGTTGGCGATCGCTCTCTTTTCGGGTGCAGCAGCTGCCATTTTATACTTTCTTGCCGCGCGTTATGTGCGACACGAATTCAAAGCGCCGGGCGCGGAAAATTAGGACTTAACTTCCAATCATGCCGCCGCCGCGTTTGGTGATAGCAACGATCGCCGGGCGAGGAGGTAAGTTCTCGTCAAAATCGGGCCAGCGCGTGGTCGGCTCGTCGAATGTTCGAGGCCAATCGGCGCCGGGATGTTGAACCGCGACGAACAACGTCTGACCATTGGGCGTGAAGCACGGCCCGCACATTTCGGCGCCGCGCGGGCAGCCAAAAAAGTGGCGCGTCAGAGCGCGGTCGGAACCTGTGATTTCGGTGGCCCACAAACCGTCGTGAATCGGCGTGTGGTCTCCGTCGGCCGAACGTGTTCCGGGCAGGCCGTCCGTTGCGATCCATAGTCGGCCCAGTGGATCGAAGGCCAAATTATCGGGATTGGCCAGCCAACCGGACGCGCTGATGGCATCGTGATATGAGCCGCGCTTGTCTGCGTCCGGATGGGCAGGGTCACCGCCCAAGAGCAGCACGTCCCATTCGAATTCTTCAGCTGTGTGATTGCGATTGCCGTCGCCGCCGGGCGGCAAGATCTCGACGATGTGACCGGAGCGGTCTTGCGCCCGCGGATTGGCAGGCTCGACTTGGGTCGCCGCACGCTGGTCGTTTCTGGTGAGTGCGACAAAGACCCTGCCCGTTACGGGATCGGTGTCGATGTCTTCCGGCCGGTCCATGGGCGTTGCGCCGGCGAGACGCGCCATGCGCCGAGCTTCGAGCAAGACTTCCGTTTGATCGGCAAGGCCCGTCGCCGCTTGCGTCAATCCGTTTTCGCCCAACTCAAGTTTGAGCCAACGCCCGCTTCCGTCGGCGTTGAATTGGGCGGCATACAGATCGCCGTTGTCGAGGATGTCAAGATTGGAAGTACGGTCCTCGGCGTTGTAGGTGTCGCGCGAGACAAATTTATAAACGCAATTATCCATGTCGTCGTCGCCGCTATAGACGACAACCGACTCGCCGTCGCGCGCGACGATACTGGCTCCCTCATGCTTGAAGCGACCTAGCGCGGAACGTTTTTTCGGAACGGAAGCAGGATCGTAGGGATCGATTTCAACCAAATAACCAAAGCGGTTCGATTCGCGCGGCTCATGCGCGACATCAAAGCGCTTGTCGAAGCGATACCAGCTATAAAGCGTGCGCTGTTGCGCAGAGGCGATGGCGCCGTAGGCGTCATTGAGCCCGATACCGCCTCCGCCGTATGTGCCGAGACTGCGGCGCTCTTCCGGAGGTAATTCGGTGGCGTCGCCCCAAAAGAAATCGGCAAACAATTCTTCCCCCGTCAAAACCGTGCCCCAGGGCGTCATTCCGCCGGCGCAATTGCCGAGCGTGCCAATGGGCGTGACACCTTGCGGGTCGGCGGAGGTTTGGACGCGTCTGTGCCCTGCAACTGGCCCGGACAGGGTCATGGGTGTTGTCGCACTGATCCGTCGCGCGTATGGGCTATCGTCCACGACTTCCCATCCGTCTTGCTCGCGTTTGATCTCCAAGATCGAAAAACCGACCGCTTGCTGTTCAATCTCTGCCTGCGCCTGCGTCATCTTTGGTGCGGCCTCCCGGCGCGAGCGGTAACCGGGAAACATCAGGTCCGCGCTCGGAAACTCGTGATTGACGCACAATAATCCGTGATCGGAGTTATTCGACCCCAGTGGAAGGGGAAGATAAGCGACAAAGTCGTTATTGTAACCAAACCGCAGCGACTGACTTTCTGCAGTGAGCGTACCTGGATCGAAGGGAGAAGGGTCACCGAGGAGCACGTCGCCCCAGCTTATTAGAACACTCGCGTCGTAGCCTTCAGCCACGTGATGTGTCTCGTCATAGTGGTGCTCGATCTCGTGAAACGTGAGGGTTGCCTGCGACGTGCTCTTCTCGTGCGTATCTGCAGCGCAGGCAGATAGTGACGCAAAAGGAACACTCAAAGCCGCGCTGGCCGCCGACGCTTTCGCTAGTCTTTTGATGGCTTCACGGCGACTCAGGCGAGCCTCGACCAAATCGTTCAATCTCGTGTTCTTCATGAGCGTAGTTTTAAGCGTAACTCCGGCAGAGTGCTGCAAGAAATCCTCTTGCCTGAAGATTGTTTAGCCGCCTTTGGCCTTCTTAATCGTGACGCCGCTGAAGCCGAGACCCACCATGAGGCCGCGATTGCCCAGCACGGCGACACTGGTTCCCTGATTGCCGCCGATGGTGGGCAAATCGATTTCACCGATGGGCGTCAGCACGCCCATTTTGAAATCTTCCTTGGGCTTCCATTTCTCGCCGGCATCCAGCCGCGTGATGAGATCGTCGTCGTTGATGAGGTAAACAAAGGCGTTGGAACCGATACCGGCTTTAATGGCGCGGTTAAAGAACCTTGAGCGGATACTGTAAGTGCCTTCGGATTCAAGAGCGCCTGCGCCCTCGGCCGCCGGGCGAAACAACCGGCCTTTGAACGTTTGGTCGAGCAAGAAATACGTGAGATCGAGTCGAATGAGGTCATCGGCCGATTCGTCGATGGCGCCGTCTTCAGGCGAAAGCGCGCCGACCAAACTACGGATGGGCGAAAATTTCAACAGGCCGCAGCTCGCATCATTTTCTGATTCGATAAAAAGTTCGGAATATTGAGAACCACCGCTGGACTCTAAGTCGCCCGTGGCCGTCAAGCCGTTATCGATGATGAGGAGGAATGCCGATGCCGCGCTTACGAATAGGCTTAGAAAAAAAAGACCGGACAGCGCTTTCAAACGCGGGCGGGGGACAAGGCCGCGCGTAATTTGCCAGGTGTAAGCGACTTGCAAATAAAGCGTTGCAAGAACCCAAAGCGAACCCATGGCAAACAGCAAGGGGAATAAAAACCTGAACGTTTCTTGAAGCGCGTCGGGGCCGCTTTCGGAATCGATCAGATCTTCCAAAAACGGTAGCGTGAACACCAGAAGAACGGTCGCGACCAAAAGTATCAATGACACCCGGTTGGAGGCTTTAACATCGAAAATCCACTTCATGGCCCAGCCATAGTCCCATGGGACTTTTTGACGGCCCGTCTTAAAGTGTGCGGCAAGGCTCAGCGCTCAAGACGGCCAAATTGTGACATTGTGGAAAACCCACCCCGCTCGGAGTTTAGCACATTGGGCGGGGCGTGTGGGGTCGAATAAGAATTGATTTTTGGGACCATTCGTTTCGCCATGTTTGGCGCGATATCAACAAATTAGAATTAGCGATTTTCAAACTAAAACAATCAATAATGGGTTTGTTGTTGAGCCCGAATCCAAATGGTTAAATTCGTAGTGAGTTCTTGAATCATGGTCGAAGTTTTCATCGCACCAGACGGTTCATCGGCTGGAACTATCAATCAGGCTATTCGACCGAAGCCCGACGCAATATTGGTCAACTATGACCGCTTAGGAAGCGGGCCACATCCACGCTGCGATTCGATTGAGGCTTGGAACCTCAATCGCGATCATTATATGAAACTTGTGGACCCTTATTGGCCCGTTGACGATGGGAATAGCCCAAGTGAGCTTTGCAGGCGAGAGGACTTGCTTGATTGGGCCGATTCGATTGTTCTGTGGAAGTCGATGTGTCTTCAGGAGGAAATTCTCGCAGCATGGCTCGTTTGGGCAATGGATACGCTCGAAGCTGATTTGGACAAATTGAAGTTTGTGGAATTCAGTACACATCCAATAAGCAGAAAGCCGATGCGGGGATTGGGCCAATTGAATGTGGAAGCAATGCAAAGCGGCCCGCAGGCTCGTCCCCTCAGCAAATCCAGACTAGATGAATTAAAAAATGTATGGAACGCACTTACATCTCCTAATCCCGATTTTTTGAATTACTTGGTGACTGAGAATCCGACTATCAGTCCGGGCACAAGGTCATGTTTAGAGGCGTTAATTCGAAGATACCCCGATATCGAGAGCGGATTGGGAATCTGGGACTTTAGACTTCTGAAGAACGTTCGCAAACACGGACCAAATGCGCTTCGTGCGATTGGCTTTACAATGGTCGAGGGAGACGAACCGGACATTGTTTACGACGACTATTTGGCTGAGAGAGTGCGACGATTAGCAACCGGACGTAATCCATTACTCTCTTTGAAAGGAGATTCCTGGGCTTTAAGGGACCTAGACGTCAAGCTAACGGCTCAAGGAGAAGCTGTGTTAGAGGGAAGAGCAAACAATATCGAATTAAATGGCATTGACGACTGGGTCTGCGGTGTCCACCTTCAGTCTCGCTCGCAAGCGGTATGGATGTGCCATGCTGGTCGACTAGTATCTTCTAAGCCGAATTAGCTTGATCGGAACTAACTCGCTGGCCGCGATTCGAGCTTGGGCAATATGGCTTCCCCGAATATATCGATGTCGTTGATGAAATCGGGAAAGGCGAACATGCAGGCGGCAATCTTGGCCTCGTCGTAAATCCGGTCGAGATAGCTCGCCACGGTGTCGTAGGAGCCGACCAGCGTCGGCAATCCCATGAACATAGATTTGCGCTTGAGGCTTTCGGACATGCCCTCAGATTTATCGAGTTCGGCTTGGCCGACAATGTTGGCGATCGCCTCTTCGTCGGCGCCGGCGACAATATGATCGAAGCGTTTTTGCGCGGCCTCGTCCGTGTCCGCGGCAATGACGTTAAACAGCGCGATGGTGCCGACATCCCTGCCTAGAGGCGCGGCGTGGGATTGCAGCTTTGAGGTAATCTCGCTGAACTTGGCAATGTCGCTTTCGATGTCGTTGGTATTGCCGCCCGCGATGACAAAATTGCGGTCGCCGAACTCGGCGGTGAATTTGATGCCGCGGTCGGACTGGCCCGCGCAGACGAGGGGCAAGCGGCAGGACGGTACCGGCTTGATCCGCGCCTTGTTCATAGTGAAGAACTTGCCTTTGAAGTCGGACGTGCCCGTCTCCCACAAATCCCTCAGGACGCGGACATATTCTTCGGCATAATCGTAGCGCGTTTCGAAATGCTGATCGCCGGGCCACATGCCCATCTGGTTGAATTCGTCCTTGTACCAGCCGGACGCGATGTTGAGCCCGAAGCGGCCGGGGCAAACCGCGTCGATGGTGACCGACATGCGTGCGGCCACGGCAGGATGCAGCGACAGGTTAGTGACGGAGGGAATCAGCTTGATGGTTTTTGTCACCGGCGCCAAAGAGGCGGTTAGGGTAAACGAATCGAGCGCATGGTCCCAATATTCGGTCTCGCCGCCGAAGCCTCTGAACTTCACCATGGAGAGTGCAAAGTCGAAGCCCAAATGCTCGCACTTCAGCGTGACGTCGCGGTTGAGCTCCCAGGTGGGCCAGGTCGGCGGCACATTGCGCGAGACAATAAAGCCGCCTTTGGCAATGGGAAGAAAGATCCCGATCTCAAGCATGGTCCCTCATCTGTGACGGGTTGCCTATTCGATGCCGCGAATGATCGTGTTGGGCAATCGTGCTTCATCCAATTCCGGCGGGTTGCGGCCCATGCGCAGGACCACGAGGTCTTCCGACGGCACCATCCACATGCGGATCTTAACGCTTCCGTCCATGAAGAAAATGTCATCGGCTGCAAACGGCTCGGAATGAATGTTGGCCGGCATGCCGTCGATGGACGGGATGTATTTGCGTTCCTCTCCTGGCGGCGATCCGACCCAAATCTGATAGCCGTAATTGGGATTGACCTCGGAAGTAGTTTTCATTTCCCCGACCCAGCCTTCGGGGATGATTTGCTCGCCGTCGATTATACCGTCATTGAGCAAAAGATGACCAAGGCGCAGCCAGTCGGACGACGTCGACAAATAACAGCAATACATAATGGGTTGACCGCCGATATTGTCGAGGCGCATGGCACCTCGGATTGCGCCCATAGGCTTCCAAAGTTTTTGAGACAGATACGTCGTGTAACGCTCGCCGGTCGCCCGCGCGATGATGATGCCCAAGAGCTGTGTCGAAGGATTGAAGTGGGCGTAGACTGCGCCGGGCTCGGATTCGTATGGCCACGACAACACGGTTCCATCAATGTCGCTGCCGTTCACAAGCTGCGTTTGCCGGCTGAACGGGCCGAAGACCGACGGCGACATGGCGCGCACTTCACTCAAATCGAAGCCGCTTGTCATTTGCAACACTTGCCGAATGGTTGTCTTGCCGCGGGGGTCGTCCTTCCACTCCTCGACATATTTACCGACAGGATCATCTACCGAGTCGATGTCGCCGTCCGCAATGGCAAATCCTATCAAGATCGACGCGAGCGTCTTAACGAAGGAACGTGAGCTCACGGTCGCTGCGGCATCCATACCCTCTTCGAACCAGGCGAGTTGAATCTTGTCTTTGTGGAGTACGACAAAAGTACTTGAGTTTTGCTCTTTAGCGTAGGCGACGCGCATCTTCAAGTGCCTCATCGCTTATGGTGCGCCGGCCTACTCGCGCTTCTTCGAAATAGGGCCTGATGCCCCCCCGGAATGAGCTCCATGGGCGAATACCATTCCGGTGGCGGCTCAAATGGATCGCTCGGTTGACTAAAAAATCGGCGCCAAAAGTGAAAGTCTTCTGCTTGCAATGTCCGTGACCCACTGGCGCTTAGCTTCGAGTTCTTCTTCCGTTGGAAGTCCGTCCTGTGCACTTGCTGCCGTGATCGAAATGCAGGAGGCGATAACCACTGCCACTGCCCCATTTAGCCAAACTCTCATTCGTGTCTCCCCTTGATTAATGAGCCGTATGGTGCCCTGAGGCGTCGCGCAATGCAAAACCAATTGGGCAAGAGACCAGTCGCAGTTTGTTGGTCGATCATTGTCGTTTTGACGCGCAAGCTGTTGCCGTGCAACGTTCGGCAGATGGAACTGCATCAGTTTTAGATGAGTGAGTGTGCGATGGCTCAGGCGCGCGCGGACTTGAAAGCACAGCTTATGGCGCTGGTTAGCGAAACCGGCGACGGCTTTTCGTCTGACTCACCTGAAATGAAAGAGATAAAATCAATCATTCACGAGCTGATTGACCTGACACCCATTTCTGATCCCGGCAATCAATTGGCATCCGTTCATGGCCGCTGGATGAACGAGTTCAGTAGCTTTGGTTCAGTCGGCGGCAAGAAAAATAAAGGCACGGGCAGCGGGGCCGTGTTTACGCTCAAGCTTTTGAGCTTCGCGAAGCTGCCTGAGATTGAGGTTGTTGTCCCCCAAAGTTATCAGGAAATTCAACCGGCAACCGGATGCTACAACAACGTCATCTATTTCGAGACGGTCGAGAATGGGACGAAGGGTGTTTTGTACGTCAAGGGTAAATTTAGGATCGACAAGTCTAACGCCCAGAGATTTCTAGTCGACTTTACGTCGATCGGTTGTGAGCCTCGCGCTGAACTCATGACAGACCAAGATTTTCGTGCGAGCCTCGGCGTTGACCCTAAAACACCACTGCGTTCGGATTTTCCCCCGCCTAAACTTCATTCGGACATTGTCTATTTGGATGACACCATGCGCATCAATGTCGGCAGTCTTGATGGGCATTATGTCTTGTCCAAAACACCGGACTCGATGGAATCAGTCGAAATAGTTTGATTGTTTTCGGCTTGCATCAAGATCAATAGAAAGAGACCGACGTGAGCGCACCCACTTCCTTCGTTGGTACGGCCAGCCCAAATGCCCCCGCCGAGAGCTTGCCGGTGGCCCTCAAACTAGGATGGGGTATCGGGTCGATGGGGACTTCAACCCTGGTCAACGCCATCAACCTGCTGGGACAATTGTATTTCATCACTGTCGTCGGCCTTTCGCCGGCATTGGCAGGGACGCTCATCTTTTTGTCCAAAGCCTTCGACATTATCACCGATCCTGTCATGGGCGTGGTGAGCGACCGGACCCGCTCGCGTTGGGGCCGGCGGCGGCCTTGGATGTTGGCGGGTGCAGCCATTTGCGGCGTTGTGTTCGCCCTTCTGTTTGCAGTGCCCGGAGACTTAAGCCAGACCATGACCATTGTATATGTCAGCATAACGCTCATGGGTTGGACCATCGGCTACACCATGTTCAACGTGCCTTACATGGCGATGCCGGTAGAAATGTCAGACAGCTATCATGAGCGCACGTCGCTCATGTCGTACCGGGTATTGGCCTTGTCGCTGGGCGGGATCATTGGCGCGGCCATAGCGCCGCGCCTGGTCGACGACTTAGGTGGAGGCGCTACAGGATTTGCGCGCATGGGGCTTGTGATCGGCATTATTATATTTGCGGCGCTTGCCGCCTGCGTCTTTGGAACAGCGAAAGCGCGTTCGTTTGAACATACCGACGGCGAATTGAATTGGCGCGGGCAAATAACCGCCATTCTCCGGAACCGCCCGTTTATGTTGCTCATGGGGATCAAGTTGACACAGCTTTTCGGCTTGGCGACCTATACGACGAGCTTAGCCTTTCTTATCACCGTCTTGCTCGACATGAGCCTCGGCACGTTTTTCTACATCGCTTTGTTTGGAACCGGCGGCACCGTGATCTCGATTCCACTTTGGATGTATCTGTCGCGCACCTATGGCAAGCGTGTGGCTTTGGCGGTTGCCATTGTCATGAAGGTCGTGGTGTTCTTGACGTGGCTGGCGGCTGGCCTGGGCGAGCCTTTGACATTGATCATGGCACGCGGTTTTTTAGCAGGCGTTGCATCGGGCGGCGTTCTTCTGGTCGCCATTTCCATGGTGCCGGACACCATGCAGTACGATTTTTTGAAAAGCGGCGAACATCGCGAAGGCATGTTGGCGGCGCTCTACAGCCTGATCGAGAAAGTGGGGTTTGCGCTTGGCCCTCTCGTTGTGGGCATCGTGCTTGAACTCGGCGGCTTTATTGAGGGCACGACCGACGCCGCGGCACAGCCGGCGAGCGCGCTCACGGCCATCTACATTGCCGTGGCGCTGATTCCGGCTTTGGCCTTCGCTTTAAGTCTCATTCCGCTCAAGCTCTATACGCTCGACGAACAGATGCTTGAGGACGAACGGGCTAAGGCCGCGACCAACTCCTGAGATTGCCTGTAATGCCGTCAGACCCGCTACCCGAATTGCAAACCGACCGGCTGATCTTGCGCCATAGGTCAATGGCGGATCTTGAGGCGTGCGTCGCTATGGATACCGATCCCCATGTCATGCGCTATATCGAGCCCATGTCTGAACCTGACGTTCGACGGGCGAAGACGACGGACGGGATCACCAAAGACTTTGGTCCGGGGTTGGGCATTTGGGGCGTCTTTGCTAAAGACGCGCCTAAAGTCTTTTTGGGCTGGGCGGCGCTCATTCCCCTCGACGGCGCCCAGGACATCGAAGTCGGTTATCGGTTCCGGCAAGCCGCCTGGGGCAAGGGCTACGCCACCGAATCGGCCCGCGCCCTTCTACATCACGGTTTCAAGACGCTCGACCTTGAAGAAATTGTCGCCGTCATCCATCCGGACAATGCGCGCTCGCAGCGTGTAGTGGACAAGCTCGGCCTTGGGCGCGATGGCATGCGATTCGCCTACGGCTCAAATCTCTTGTTTTATCGGCTCAATCGCGACACCTTTAGTCCATCGCTCGAATCGCCCTAGGGGACGACCTCGCATCGCATGGCCGCGCTCTCTATTGCCAAGGCCGCCATCCTCGGCGCCACCGGACCCACCGGGATCCATTTGGCCGACGCTTTGGCCAAACGCGAGATTCCCGTCCGCGTTGTCGGCCGTACGCGGCAAAATCTCATCAGAGTGTTTGGCAATGCGGCTAATGAGAAGACCCAGGCCGACATCCTAAATAAGAATGAAGCCCGCCGCGCCATCGAAGGCTGCGACCTCGTATTTGATTGCATCGGTCTACCCCCCGAGCAAATGCACAACCATCCCGTAACCGCGCACAATATCGCGACGGCGATTGAGGAAACGGGCGCGCGCTGCGTCCAAGTCTCGAGTTTCTGGTCCTATTTGCCGAACGTGCGGCTCCCGCTTGACGAAAATCATCCGCGCACTGATGGGTCTATCTGGATGAAATATCGCCGCGAGGCCGAAGACGTTCTGCAAGAAGCAGGCGCGGCGATCGCCCATTTGCCGGATTTTTATGGGCCGTTCGTTCATTCCAGCAGTTTGCAAACGCCGTTGATGGGTGCCGTGGGCGGCAAAGCCATGAATTGGATCGGGTCGTCTCAGACATTGCGCGAATACGTATTTGTACCAGACGCCATGGCGATGGTGGCCGACCTCGCGCGCCACGGAGAAGCCTATGGCGAGCATTGGATCTTGCCGGGCGCCGGTCCGTTGTCGGGACAGGTTGCGGCCGAATGGGCCGGGCGAATATTAGGCACCGACGTGGCGCTGAGATCTGCCGGGCGCACAATGTTGTGGATCGTTAGCCGGTTCAACAAGGAGCTGCGCTCGTTCATGCAGATGGTGCCGGAGTACTTGAAACCGATTAGCTACGATGCATCCAAGCTCGAAGCGCTGATCGGTAAGCCGCACATTACGAGCTATGAAGACGGCTTCCGCGCCACCATCAAGTGGCTGCGCGAACAGGCGGAAGCTTAAGTCTTACCAGCCGATCCCATAAAACGTCAGTATCCGTTGAATATTGAGATCGATATTGCGATCGAAGTTTCTCATGTAAGAGAATTGTTCGGTCATATTCGGTTTCACGATTGCTGCGATGTCCGCAAAGTTCGTGCCTGCATCGACTTCCTTTTTGACCAAGTCCATCATGGTCTCAACATAGATGCGCCGTTCGGTGACGGCTGACGGGTTGGCCAAAGGCACGCCGTGGCCGCCGATCATGGCTTTGTAGTCAATCGCTTCAATGGCTTTGAGCGTATCGAGCCATTGATTGGGATAATTGTCGGGCATGTAGCTCAAGGGCACACCGCCGGGAGTGAGCAAGTCGACAATAAAGAGATAATCGCCGGGATCGGGCCGCATCACGACCAAGCAATCGCTATGACCGGGACCGAAATAGAGCAGCTCGAGCGTGCGCCCGCCCAGTTCAACCGTGTAGTTACCGCTAAACGTAATGTCCGGCATGACGACGGCCGGATTTGGAATCGCTTCAAAATGAGTGACGCAGTTTTCGTGTGACACGAATTCGGCGCCCTCGTCTTTAAAAATTTACCCGCCGGGCACGTGATCCCAATGATTGTGGGAATAGACCACGTATTTCACCGGCTGATCGGTCACCTTGGCAATTTCGCCGCGGTAAATTTGGGCGGCTTCGACGCTGATCGGGTCGGTAGCAATAACACCGTCATCTGTCACAATGAAAATGTTACGCGTGCCTTGATAGCGAAAGCTATAGAGACCAGGCGCAATCTCCGTTGTGTCATAACCGGCGAGCTCGAACGCATTCCATGCCGGATTGGGGTAGGGCTTCATGAGCTCTTCTTGATTGGCGATTTGGGCACGCGACGCGGCTGTAAATGCCAGCGAGGCAATCAAAGTGCTGACCAACAATTTGTTTTGCATAGATTTCACTCTTTTGATTTGCGTCTTCGTTAGCAACTGAGCGGAATTTTCTGAGAAGAAACTATCGACCGACTAAATAGTCACCAACCAATGACGTAGAAAGTTACGACGCGACTGATATTGAGGTCGATGTTGCGGTCGAAGTTGCGCAAATAAGAGAACTGCTCAACCATTTTTGGCTTTACGAGTTCGGCTACCTCCAGCGAACTTGCTCCTTTATCGAGTTCGCCTTTTACCAGTGTCATGAGTGTTTCCAAATAGACACGCCGTTCCGTGACTGCCGACGGGTGTGCCAACGTTACGCCGTGACCACCAATCAGGGCCTCATAATCTATGGCTTCGATTTCCTTCAACGTGCGCACCCAATGATGAGGAGCGAAGTCCGGCATATAGCTCATCGGCGTTCCGCGGGGATTTAATAAATCCACAATGAATAAATAGTCGCCAGGGTCCGGTCGCATCACGACCATGCAATCGCTGTGGTTGGGGCCGAAATAGAGGAGCTCCAGCGAGCGCCCGCCCAATTCGAGTGTGTAGTTTCCTGAAAACGTAATGTCGGGCAACACCACATCTTCGTTTGGCACGTCTTCGAAGTAGGCCATACAATTTTCATGCGAAATGAATTGCGCGCCTTCGTCCTTAAAGATTTGGCCGCCTAATATGTGATCCCAGTGACTGTGCGAATAGACGACATATTTAACTGGCTGATCTGTCACCTCCCGAATGGCGTCGCGGTAAAGTTTTGCCCGCTCGACGCTAGCGGGGTCGGTTGCGATCACACCGTCGTCGGTCACCATAAAGATGCTGCGCGTGCCGCGATGATAAAATGTGTAGAGCCCTTCTGAAATTTCGTACGTTTCCGTCGCCATGAAATTGGAATTGTTCCAACTTGGATTCGGATAGGGCTTCATAAGCTCGTCTCGGTCTGGAACTTGGGCGTGTCCTACCGATGCCAGCAATGCCAGCATGCAACTCAATAATGCGGTTGCTATTACACGTTTCATTCGCCGCTCCTGTCTTTTTTGCTCTGTTATCTTGACATCGGCGTCATGTGCTGCGCAATGGCTGCAACGTCGCGAGTCAGCTGCAACTAAGATCTTCAGGCCCATCATTGAGATAGAGAGCGTCAATGGCCGGCGGCAGGCGCCCCGTGACCGTAAGACAGCTTAGGGAGTTGTTTGCAGGAAACGGCGCTCGGTGCCTTCGACGACAAGACAAGTCAAAATGTCAGTCATGAATGCGCCGGTATCGATCCCGATTCGATTGGAGCGCACTTGAACTTGTTTATCCGGCGTGTGCCCGTGGACGACGATTTTGCCGAAGTCTTCTGTCGACTTTAAAAAAGGATCGCGGATCCAAAGCAAATCTTCTTCCGTTTGTTCATGGAACGGGATCCCAGGCCGAATGCCTGCGTGCGTGAAAAAATAATCCCCAACCGTCTCGCTCAGCTCGAGTGTTTTGAGAAAGTTTAAGTGCACGCTGGGAATGGCGTTCGCTAATGTGCTCGATGCTTCGTTATAAGCCATTGGGTGAATGGCAAGGGTCTCTTGAGCGACACCATATGAATGAAGCGTCGGTAGACCGCCATTGTCGCGCCACGTCAGGCCGTATGTGGCATCCTCGAGAAACTCAAGTAGCATTGCTTCATGATTGCCCTTGAGATGCACAGCTTTGAATCCGCGAGGTGGTCCCGAAATGACCATGTCGAGCACTTCATATGATTGCATGCCGCGATCAATATAGTCGCCTAGGTAAACTATAATTGGTGCAATGGAAGTCTCGGCCTTGGCTGCATCATCTTCGATCATCTCGTGTAACCGGCTCAAAAGGTCGGCACGGCCATGTATGTCGCCGATGGCATATACGCGCACACCGTCTGGCACCGTGGGATCGCGCCCGAATACTTTTGGTTCGGACTCTGCGTTGACCTTTGACTTTCGAATCTTTGAAAAAAAATGACTGATCATTGTGCTTTCAGATTGTCGATCGGCCGCATGTTGCGGCCTAGTTGCTCCTCGTTATCAATAAAGGATTGGCCGTCCCCGCGACACCCCAACTCATTGGCCAACTTAAACTTCATGTGACTGACGTCATTGGCCTTCACAATTCTCACGACAATTAAGGTGAGATGATGCAAGGCCAATTCCATGTTAACGCTGCACCGCAGCGGGGCCAATCCATGAAATCGTTGGCATTTCCAATAACGGCAAGGTTGCGCCATTTGGGCCACACCTTATGGTTGTTGATGGCGCTGGCATGACGACTATTGGCACTCTTTTGTGTTTTGATGGAGATAAAAGCCGTGGGAAAACCATCCATCATTGCCCATCGTGGTGGGGCAGGCCTGTGGCCGGAAAACACGTTGGGCGCTTGCCGTCGTGCCCTGGCGCTGGGCGTCGATGGTCTCGAAGTCGATGTGCACCTAACCGCGGACAGCAAGCTTGTCGTTCATCACGACTACCAACCCAATCCCGCTTTGACTTGTCTTGACGGGTCATGGCTCGCCACACCGGGTCCGCTCATTCGGGACATTGCTTATGCAGATTTGCAACGCTACGACGTCGGCCGTGTCGATCCTAGTTCAGACTATGCAATGAGGCGGCCCGATCAAGTAGCGCTCGATGGCGAGCGCATCGTCACATTGAGTGACGTAATTGAACTTGTTCAAACGGAAGGTAGAGCGGACACGCAGTTGCTGATCGAAATAAAGTCCGAGGCGCTGCGGCCGGAACTATCGGCCTCGCCATCCGATCTTGCGCTTGCGGCAGTCGCGCTGTTGCACGAAATGGATTTTATTTCCCAAAGCGTCATTATCGCGTTCAATTGGTATGTCTTGGTTGAAATTCAGCGCCTTGAGCCCAATTTGCGCACGGGCTATCTGACGGATCCGGGCTACATGTTTGGTGAGGCATCGCCCCCGGAGGGCGTCCCCGCTCCCACGCAAGATATCGTCGACCAGATGCGCGCCTATCGCACGAGCGATGCGCCATGGACTGGGGGCTTTGATCCGTACAAGTATCAAAATTCAATTCCGCGGGCGATTGCCGCCGCCGGCGGTTCGTTTTGGGGGCCGTATTATCGAGATGCAACGGCGGACGCTGTTCAGCAAGCCCATCAGGCGGGCCTTGGTGTGTCGGTGTGGACCGCCAACACCCAGGACGATTTTATCCAAATGATCGACAACTCGGTTGACGTAATCACGACCGATTATCCGGATCGGCTGCTGGCCTTTCTTGAGTCGGAATAACCGAAGTTGTCATGCCCCGATTAAGTCCGGGCATGACACGGTGGATTACCCCAACGTCTTTTCTATGGCGCCGGTGACTTCGTCGCTCAAGGGTTCCGTCCGGCTGCCAAAAACTTCTGTCAGCTCTCCGTTGGCGTCGACGAGAAATTTGTGAAAGTTCCATTTGGGCGTGGCATCTTCGCCGAGGAGCTCGGCGGCCCAGGCATAGAAGGGGTGCGCGCCGTCACCGATCACTTTTTCTTTGGCCGTCAGAGGGAAATTGACGGAATATTTGGTCTCGCAGAATTCTTTGACTTCGGCCTCCGTTCCCGGTTCTTGGCCGCCGAAATCGTTACAGGGCACGCCAAGGACCGTAAGGCCCTTATCTTTGTAAGTGTTCCAAAGTTCTTGAAGGCCCGTATATTGAGGTGTGAGCCCGCAAGCGCTTGCGGTATTGACGACTAAAACGGCGCGGCCGTTGAAGCTGGAAAGTGGCAGCTTCCCGCCGTCGATAGCGCTAAATTCAAAATCATGTGCGTTCATGGGGTACGCTCCGGTTGAAATCGGGGACAAAGACCCCGCTTTAGGCCTCTCCATGGCCACATTCAAGCCATTTTTCGTCATCAGGACTGACAAATCAGGCTAGATTAGCGCGGGACGAGCCCAAAAAAGCGGCGAAAAACGGAGTGTGCCATGAACGAACCCAATGACATCATCCAGACGCTCGCGCTAACCATGGGGGCATCGTGGGCCAGCGGCATCAATCTCTATGCAGCGATTCTATTGGTTTAATGGGAAATTCCGGCACGATGGTCCTGCCAGAAGGCCTTGAGATCTTGTCCAATCCCCTCGTCATCGGCGCGGCGGGTTTGATGTATATGGTTGAGTTTTTTGCCGACAAGACGCCGGGTCTCGATACGGGCTGGGACGCGATACACACCTTCGTGCGGATTCCGGCGGGCGCAATGTTGGCCGAGGCCGCGGTAGGCGATGTCAATCCGGCGGTCGAGTTTGCAGCTTACCTCGTCGGCGGCGGCATGGCGGCCACTGCGCACCTGACCAAGGCGGGGTCCCGGGTCATTATCAATACCTCGCCCGAGCCTGTGACGAACTGGACCGCGTCCTTTGCCGAAGATATCGCAGTCTTTGGTGGTATCTGGGCGGCGCTCAATCATCCGGTTATCTTTTTGGGCTTGCTCATTGTTTTCATTTTAGTAGCCATTTGGCTGCTGCCCAAAATTTGGCGCGGCATTAAGCGCGTGGCCGCCAAAATTGGTAGTTGGTTCGGGCGAAAATCGACTGAGCCCGATCTCGCTCAACAAAAGACCGACATGAAAGAGACTTAAATCTTCCGTGAGCGGATGAAATATTAACGTCTCATTATTGAGTGTTACCTGTCGATTAAACGCCAGGTTGACTTTCTCATGGCGTCCGCTGCGCCGCTACTCTTCTTGGTTAACGATATCTCAACTCATGAGTGCGAGCGTAATCTGAAGGCGTTCGTCGATGGTTGGCGAAACAAATTTGCGATCCGCAGATTGAGCGCCTTGTTGTTGCAACAACGGCCGCGCCTTCATGTCCTGGATTACAAATATCCTTATTCTCGCCTCCTATGGAATGATTGCGATTGTCTGTGCTGGGCTTGCCTATCAGCTTGACATTGCGTCGGGCTCTGTCGCGTGGTTGATCGGAGCGGCGGTCTTTTTGTTTTGCGGCCAAGTTCATGCCTTCATGGGCCGCGCTCAAGAACGGCGTATGCTTGAAACTGAACTCAAAAACTTGCACCGAGCACATCGAATCGTCGGCGAAGAGTTGGAAGAAACGCGCAAACGCATGCGCAATATAGCCAGTGCTACTGAATCCAAAGCCGCACATCGCAATGAGCAAATAGTATCTGAGGTGCGATTGCTTGAAACTTTGGTTCAACGCCTTGCCGATGGTGAAGAAATAGACACGAATACATTGAAAATGCCTGTTAGCGATGACGACGAAATTCGCCCGCTGCATGCCGCAGCAGCCGAGAGCGTTAGCACCAGCACCGGGCTTGAAAGCATTTTTGATCAGTTGTCGGAAGCCGAACTACTAAATCTTGTGCGCGGCGCGCTCGAAGAAAATCGCATCGACGTTTACTTGCAGCCGATTGTCAGTTTGCCGCAACGCAAGCTGCGCTTTTACGAGAGCTTGTCGCGCCTTCGTACGGTTGAAGGCGAAGTTGTTCAGCCCAATGAATATTTGAATATTGCCGAATCGGCAGGTCTCATTTCAGTCATCGATAATTTACTGTTGTTCCGTTGCGTGCAAATTGTTCGCCATCTCGTGCGGCGGGAAAAGGATTTGGCAATATTCTGCAACATGTCCTTTCATTCGCTGAGTGACCAATCCTTCTTTCCGCAGTTTTTAGACTTTATGAAGCACAATGCGGACTTGGCAAATAATTTGATATTCGAATTCGGCCAACCGATCGTCGGTTCGTGTGGACCGATGGAACAGTCGAATATGAAACGGTTGGCAAAGCTGGGCTTCCGTTTTTCGATGGACAAGATTGAGGACTTGGATCTCGACTTGTGGGATCTTCGCGAAAAGCAATTTAGATTTGTCAAAGTCTCGGCTGAAGTGTTCATGAATGCGCTGCCCGATGAAGACACCGCTGCGGCGCTGCGACCGATTGTTATCGATGCTCTGGACAAAGACGATGCCGATCCCGAAGGGATTGAACTTTTGGATGATATCGAGATCATTGAAGCTGTCGCCGACGTTGAATTCGAGGTGGAAGAGCAGGCGGCTTATAGTGAACAAGATGAAGATTCGGAAGATGACGGCGAGCCCGAATATCATTTGCCGCAAAAAATTGCCAAGCCGAACATTCACGCTGCCGATTTCAAAGAGCTGTTAAACCGCTACGACATTGACCTAATTGTCGAAAAAATTGAAAGCGAACGCGACGTCATTGATGTGGTGGAGCTCGGCGTTGACTTTGGGCAAGGATTTTTGTTCGGCGTGCCGCGGCCGGTACGCAATCTCGATGTCGATGAGCATCTTCAACAAGACGAGCCGGGCCAAGACAAGAGCGAGAGCGTCAGCCAGGATGAGCGCCTGCGCGCGTCTTAGGTCCGACGTAGCGGATAGGGTGCCACGGTCAACATTTTAAGCGATCAATCATCCGGCCCGGCCCACGCTTTTTTTCGGACGCGTGAAGACGTGTCTCTTTATGCTCAGCTTGTGGCAGGACAAGGGCTTCGTTAGAGTTCGCGGAACAGACGCGAACTCTCACAAATACGGAATGCCGATGGCAAGCGAACACGGACTTTACTTTGAAGACTTGGCCATTGGTATGAGCGCTAGCTTTGGCAAAACGATTACTGACGCCGACATTGTCATGTTCGCCGGCGTGTCCGGTGATACGAATCCGGTGCATCTCGATGAAGACTTTGCATCGAAGACCATCTTCGAGGGCCGCATCGCTCATGGCATGTTGACGGCGAGTCTCATATCGACTGTCTTGGGCACGAAACTTCCGGGTCCCGGGGCCATTTACATCAGCCAAAATTTGCGATTCAAGGCACCGGTGCGGGCGGGAGACACTGTATTGGCGAGCTGCACAGTGGCGGAGCTCGACGACGCACGGGGCCGTGCTACGTTCGATTGCCGCTGCCTGGTTAGTGACAAGACCGTTCTAGACGGCACAGCCGTACTTATGGTCTCCAAGAAGACGAAAGACTAGCGCCCAGCGGGCCCGTCTCGGGTATTCAGGACTCCCAGCCGAATGAAAGTCATTACTGATATTGACGAAATTGCCGACACGTACCGCGGCTCCGTTGCGGCGCTCGGCAATTTCGATGGTATCCATGCAGGCCACAAGGCCGTCATTTCTGAAGCCAGGGAAAAGGCGCGCGAATTAAGAGCGCCGCTCAGCGTCATTTGTTTTGAGCCCCATCCCCGGCAATTTTTCCGTCTGACGGATCCGCCGTTCCGGTTGACTTCGCTACATGCCAAAACCCGCTTGCTCGAGGCTCTGGGTGTAGATGTTCTTTTTGCAATGCGCTTTGAACGATCGCTGGCTGAGAAGTCCGCCCAGGATTTTGTCCTGCAAGATTTGGTCAAGCGCCTTGGCCTGACCCATTTGGTCGTTGGATCGGACTTTCGCTTTGGCAAAGGGCGGGGCGGCGATTCCGCATTGCTGTCCTATATGGGCAAAGAAGAAGGCTTTGGGGTGACCGCCCTAGATTTAGTGAAGGCCCATAAAGTCAATAACGATCAGGACCCATTGTCTTCTACTAAAATAAGAGCGGCGCTCCGTGGGGGCCGGGTCAGTGACGCGACGAAATTGTTGGGTCGGCCTTGGGCCATCGACGGGTCCGTCATGATCGGCAATCAACGCGGGCGCACCATCGGTTTCCCAACGGCCAATATCGATTTAGGGGCTTATCTCCATCCGGCCCTCGGCGGATATATTTTCCGCGTCGAGATTCTCGACGGCCCCCATGCGGGCATTTACGGGTCGGTCGGAAATATCGGCGTGCGCCCGACATTTGGCGGGGACAATGTGGTCCTCGAGGCGCACATCTTTGACTTCGAAGGCGATATCTATGATCGGCACATCTACGTCTATTTCATCGACTATATCCGGCCCGAAATAAAGTTCGACGGGATCGAAGGCCTGATCGCCCAAATCGAAACAGACTCGCAAACGGCGCGCGAAACACTGAAAGCTTGGCCGATTGAAGACATTCGTAAACTTTACGTCAACCAGTAGTCTTGTTAATAAGGGCCCATGTCTCATAGTCACGTACAGCTCAAAGGCCCGATAGGTCGAATTACAGGCCCGGCCCGCATCTGATCGACGGCGATACCGTCGGTTGGGATGACGGTTCCGGGTAACGCACTGTTCACTAGTTTCGCCCCAAACAGCTGTACGGATGAAATCCATGCCAGAGACGTCAACACAAGCCGACACGAGCGCACAACAAGCAGACGATCCTCGCGACTATCGCGAGACACTGCTATTGCCGAATACCGATTTTCCCATGAAGGCGGGGCTGCCCAAGCTCGAGCCCAAATTGCTCGAGCGCTGGGAAGGCCAAGGCCTCTATCAGCGTTTGCGTGAGGCTGGAAAAGGCCGGGAAAAGTTTATCCTTCATGACGGCCCGCCCTACGCCAACGGCCACCTGCATATGGGCCACGCGCTCAACAAGATCTTGAAAGACATCATTGTCAAATCACAGCAAATGATGGGCAAAGACGCCAACTATGTTCCCGGTTGGGACTGTCACGGACTGCCCATCGAATGGAAAATCGAGGAAAAATATCGCGCCGGCGGCAAGAACAAGGACGATGTGCCCATTCTTGAGTTCCGTAAGGAATGTAGAGAGTTTGCGGAGCATTGGATCGATATTCAGCGTACGGAATTTAAGCGCCTGGGCGTGATCGGTGATTGGGAACACCCTTATACGACGATGTCCTATGACGCCGAGGCGCAAATCGTTAGAGAATTTTTGAAATTCGTCATGAATGGCGGCCTTTATCGCGGCTCCAAGCCGGTCATGTGGTCGGTGGTGGAAAAGACCGCACTGGCTGAGGCGGAAGTCGAATATCACGACCACGTCTCGCCCTATATCTATATACGCTTCCCTGTCATTGAGGGACCTGACAGCCTTGCTGGTGCGAACGTCGTGATCTGGACGACGACGCCGTGGACCATTCCCGGCAACAGGGCGGTGGCTTACTCCGAGGCCATCACATACGGCCTTTATGAAGTGGGCGTGGTGGACGACGAGAGCGGCGCTCAAGCCGGCGAGCGGCTCATCCTTGCCGATACGTTGGCAGATTATGTGAAATCTGAAGCCAAAATCGGGTCGTGGACCCGGCTCTGCGACGCGGAAGACCTCGGCACACTTGTTTTGGCGCATCCGTTTCGGGGCCAAGGTTATGACTTTGACGTGCCGGTGCTGGCTGGCGACTTCGTCACGGAAGAAACCGGAACGGGCTTCGTGCACATCGCTCCTGGCCACGGGACCGACGACTTCGAGCTTGGTATCAAGCACGGGATCGAAATCCCCTTTACCGTCGACGAAGCTGGTGTCTACTTTGACCATGTGCCTCTTTTTGGCGGCAAGCGGATCCTGCAAACCGAAGGTAAAAAGCTTGGAAAGTATGACGAGGCCAATGGCGCCGTCATAAAAACATTAGCGGCGGCGCCGAGCCTATTGGCCAATGGACGCGTCAATCATTCCTATCCCCATTCGTGGCGCTCCAAAGTGCCGCTGATTTTCCGTAATACGCCGCAATGGTTCATCAGTATGGAAACGAATGAGCTGCGGACCACGGCGCTCAGAGAAATTGACAAAGTGCTCTGGGTGCCGCCCCAGGGCCGCAATCGCATTCACGCGATGATCGAAACGCGGCCGGATTGGGTTGTCTCGCGGCAACGCGCCTGGGGCGTGCCGCTGACGGTGTTCGTCGATAAGAGTTCAGGTGAAATCCTGCGCGATGAGTCGGTCAATAAGCGCATCGAGGACGCGGTTGAGCAGGAGGGAGCCGACGCATGGTTCGCCTCGGACCCGTCGCGCTTCTTGGGCAACGAATTCAACGCGGACGATTATGAAAAAGTCGAAGATATTCTCGATGTCTGGTTCGATTCCGGCTCCACCCACGCCTTCGTATTGGAAAAGCGCGACGATCTAAAATCGCCGGCGTCGCTCTATTTGGAAGGCTCCGATCAGCATCGCGGCTGGTTCCATTCATCTTTGCTGGTGTCTTGCGGCACGCGAGGCCACGCACCTTACGAAGCGGTGCTGACCCACGGCTTTTTGCTCGACGAAAAGGGACACAAGATGTCCAAGTCCCAGGGCAATGCCATGGAGCCGCAAAAAGTCATGGAGCAAAACGGCGCCGAGATCTTGAGGCTCTGGGTTGCCAGTTCCGACTACACAGAAGATCTGCGCATTGGCCCTGAGATCATCAAAGCGAACGTCGATTCCTATCGGAAGATCCGCAACACGCTGAAATACCTGCTTGGAAATCTTCACGGCTACGATCCGTACAGGGCTGTCCCCTTCGAGCAATTGCCCGAATTGGAACGCTTCGTCTTGCACCGCCTGGTTGAATTGGATGAGGCGGTGCGCGAGGCCTACAACGCGTTCGATTTCCGCCGCGTGTTTAGCCAATTGTTCAATTTCTGCACGCTTGAGCTCTCGGCGCTCTATTTCGACATTCGCAAAGACAATCTGTATTGCGATGGCGATAACAACAATGTGCGCCAGTCGTGCCAAACCGTCCTCGATCACCTGTTCGGTTGCTTGACCACGTGGCTCGCGCCAATCTTATGCTTTACCACTGAAGAATCCTGGCAGTTGCGCTTTCCCGACCGTGAATCAGGGGTCCACCTGGCCCAGTTTCCTGACATTCCGGAGACTTGGCGGGACCCAGCGCTGGGTGAGAAATGGCAGGCGGTGCGCCGGCTCCGGCGGGTCGTCACCGGCGCTTTAGAGGTTGACCGCCGGGAAAAGCGGATCGGTTCGAGCCTTGAAGCAGCGCCTGAGGTCTACGTACAGGATTCCAGTTATGTCGAAGTCTTGAATGGCTTGGACCTTGCAGAAATCTTCATCACAAGCCAAGCTAGGGTCATAGCAGGGCCAGCTCCGGCGGGGGCGTTTACGCTGGACGATGTGGACCATGTGGCCGTAGTCACGGGTAAGGCCCAAGGGGATAAGTGCCAAAGATGCTGGAAGATCCTGCCGGATGTGGGATCGGTGCCTGGGTACTCCGGCATATGCGGTCGATGTGCACAAGTAGTTGGACAATTAGATGCACAAGACGAGTGATGGAAGCGGCGAAAAATGTTGAAGTTAGGCCTGAGAATCGCGGCAATTACGCTGATCCTTGATCAGCCGTCCAAATGGATCTTGCTCTACGTGGTTGACATGCCCAATCGGGGCCTGGTCGAAGTCACGGAATTCTTCAATTTGCGCATGGTGTGGAACCGGGGCGTAAGTTTCGGCATGTTTTCAGCGACGACCGACGCTGGGCGCTATGCGCTGATCGGTTTTGCCCTATTGGTCGTCGGCGTCCTGTTGGTCTGGCTGTTTCGTACCCATTCCCGCCTTTTGGGTACAGCAATCGGCCTGGTCATCGGTGGGGCCATTGGCAATGTCGTCGATCGCGTTTTTTATGGCGCCGTGGCCGATTTCTTAGATTTTCACGCCTTCGGCTACCATTTCTACACGTTTAATGTGGCCGACACCGCCATCAGCATGGGCGTTATGTTATTGATATTCGACTCGCTCTTTATTCCGGAAACGCCGCCGCCCGAAAAAGCGGCTCAAAAGACCTAAATTTTGTTCCGAGTGCTCATTGGGAATAGCAATCATGATCGTCTCGTATCCCCCCGTATTCAAGAAGACAGCAATTGGCATGCTCAAGCTTGCTGTGCTTGGCGGTGCTGTGGTCAGCCTTTCAGGATGCGGCGGCGTCCAAGGCGCTTTGGGGCTTGGCAAATCGCCGCCCGATGAATTTGCGGTTGTCACTAAAGCGCCATTGATCGTCCCGCCTGACTTTTCCTTGCGCCCGCCCCGTCCAGGCTCGCCGCGGCCTCAGGAGCTTCAGCCAACCGAAACGGCGCGCCGTGCGCTACTTGGTGAGGACTTTGGCGAAGGACAAGAAGGTCCGTCCCAAGGCGAAGTTTCTTTGCTAATGAAAGCGGGGGCCGACAGAGTTGATCCGAACATTCGTCAGGTCCTGGCTGATGAATCAGGCAAATCGCGCCGAAAAGATGAAGGCTTCACAGATACCATTCTTTTCTGGCGTGATAACGAAACGGGCAGTAATACGACCCGGCCTCTTAATGCCAGCGCCGAAACCGAGCGTCTGCGTGACGAAACTGCAGATGCGGTTGGTGGCGAGGATGACCAAGATACGGATGCGGAAGACGACTAGATACTGCAGCGGTCCGAATTTGCTAACTCGGATCTCTTCTCGCTCAATTGTATGATCAAGTTTAGTTGACCGGAGCGCAAGCTTGCGCCACCGTCCGGCCAATCCGACAACAGACGAGCACGACTTTCATGCAACACATTTCGATTCTTCGCCAGGCGTCCTTCGCTTTGGCCGTAATTTTGGGTGTCTCGATGATTTTGGCTTCGATCCCGACGAGCATCGCCCTTGACGGTGCCCGTGCCCAAGAAAGTGGGCCGGAAGACACCGGATGGGCACCTGAGACGTTCACGCTTGATAACGGTATGCAGGTGGTTGTCCTCTCTGACCACCGCTTGCCGGTCGTGACGCACATGGTGTGGTATCGCGTCGGCGCAGCAGATGAGCCGATCGGGAAATCCGGCATTGCCCACTTCTTGGAACACTTGATGTTTAAGGGCACGCGAAACGTGCCGCCGGGGGAATTATCCAAAATCGTCGCGCGGAACGGCGGTCAGGACAATGCATTCACCAGCCAAGACTACACCGCCTATTTTCAACGCGTGGCACTTGATCGTCTGCCATTAGTCATGAAACTGGAAGCTGACCGCATGTCAAATCTCATTTTGACCGATGAGGTGGTCGATCCGGAGCGCGATGTCGTTTTGGAAGAGCGCAGCAGCCGAGTCGGCAACAATCCCGAGAGTATTCTTAGCGAGCAGTCGTCCGCCGCTCTTTTCATGGCGCACCCTTACGGCATACCGATTATCGGTTGGGAGCATGAAATCCGGGAGTTGAACACTAGCGATGCTGTCGACTTTTATAATGCTCATTATGCTCCCAACAACGCCATCTTGATCGTTGCCGGCGATATCACTGCGGAGCAACTTCGTCCGTTGGCGGAGCAGTTTTATGGGTCCATTTCACAGCGCGTCATCGAACGTCGCGTCAGGCCCAAAGAACCTCCCGCGGTTGCACCGCGCCGCATCAATTATCGCGACGCACGCGTTCGCCAACCGTCGTTTCGTCGGTCGTATATCGCGCCGACTTACGCCACTGCCGATGACGGCACTGCCGAGGCCTTGGACGTTCTCGCTCATCTTTTGGGAACCGGGTCGACCAGTCGCTTTTATAGAACGCTTGTGGTGGAGAGCGCTTTAGCAGCCAACGCGGCAGCGTTCTATTCCGGCTCATCGCTCGACTATGGACGGTTTGGATTTTTTGCCTCGCCGCGGCCGGAAACAGATCTCGAAAGTTTAGAAGAAGCAGTTGATGCTGTGATTGAAAGTCTCTTGGCAGATGGTGTCACAGAGGAAGAAGTTGAACGTGCCAAGTCAGCCCTTGTTGCCGATGCCGTTTTTGCCCGCGACAATCAGCAGTTTCTGGCGCAAGCCTACGGTGTGGGTCTGACGACTGGGGAAACGGTGGAGCAGGTGACGACTTATCCCGATCGGGTCGAAAAAGTGACCGCCGATGACGTCAATCGTGTCGCGCAAATAGTTTTTGCCAACCCCGCTCAGGTTACTGCCTATTTGCAACCGGAGCAGGGATCATGAAGCGCTTTTATGAAGTGATCGGGCTGGTGGCGGCATTAGCCGTCGGATTAGCCGCCTGTGATGATGGCCAGCAAGATGCCGCGGTGACCGATTCATCCGACGAGGCGTCTATGGCCGGTATGGCACCTGAAATAACCGCCCCCGATGCGGGAGAAGATGAGGCATCTGTGATGGACAATGGTCCCAAGCAACAAACGGCCGACCTTGGCGATGGGGCAATTGAGGAGGGCGAATCGCTTCAAGTGGTCGACGACTTCCTGGCAAGCATTGACGTCAGCAATTCCACGACAATAGAGCGGGTCGTCAGTCCTGGGGGCATTGAAGCCTGGCTCGTTGCCGAGCCGTCCGTTCCTGTAATTGCCGTTGAGATCGGATTTGCCGGTGGCGCGCGCCTTGACCCTCCCGGCAAGGAAGGGCTCGCGAATATGTTGTCGGGCCTGCTTGATGAAGGTGCCGGCGAGCTCGACAGTCAGACATTTCAAACCCGGCTCGAAGATTTGTCGGTTCGATTGCGCTTCAGCACGGACGTTGATGGATTTTACGGCAGCGTACGCACGCGCACCGAGACGCGCGATGAAGCGTTTGATTTATTGCGTCTGGCACTCTCGCTGCCGCGCTTTGACGAAGAGCCGGTTCAGCGCATTCGCTCCCAACTTCTTGTCAGCTTGAACAGAGACATGACAAATCCGAATACCATCGCCCGGCGAAAAATGTATGATACTATTTTTGGCGAACACCCTTACGCGCGCCCCGTAAAGGGAACGCCGGAAACTCTCGCCGCTATTACCGATCTCGATTTGCGGGCCTATACGAAATCCATGCTCGGCAAGAGCAATCTCAAAGTTGCCGTGGTTGGTGATATAGATGCGGAGACATTGGGTCCGCTACTCGATCAAACGTTCGAAGGGTTGATCGAAGAAGCAGCCCCTGGTGAGATTGAGCCTTTTGACGTCGTCACGACAGGCGAGACCATCGTCGTTGAACGCGATCAGCCACAAACCATTGCTTTTTTTGCGTCACCGGGCATTTTGATTGAGGATCCGGATTTTTTTCCCGCCTTTATCATGAACTACATTTTAGGCGGCGGTAGTTTCGCCTCGCGCCTCATGGAAGAAGTGCGTGAAAAGCGCGGGCTTGCTTATGGCGTGGGGACGTTCTTCCGGCCTTATGACTATGCAGGCATCTTTGCCGGGACCGTTGCCACCGACAACGATCGCATTGGCGAGTCCTTGGAGATCATCAAATCGGAACTCGCCCGCATGCGCGATGAAGGGGTGACGGGAGAAGAACTTCTTAACGCCAAGACTTATCTGACGGGATCGTTCCTGCTGCGGTTTGATTCCAATTCGAAAATTGCAAATCAGCTTGTCGGCTATCAACTGACCGGGCGCGGCATTGACTATATCAACACGCGTAACGCGAGGATCGAAGCGGTGACCAGCGAAGACATTGCGCGCGTCGCGCAAAGATTGCTGGATCCGAACGCGATGACAGTCGTTTTGGTCGGCAAGCCGGCCGGTATCGAACAGACTGTGGAAAACTGATCGCAATCCTGGCTTGCTGCGGCGGCCATTGCTATGGTCGATCCTTCAGCGTCCGCACGTTCGGCGCGGCGTAATTCATATGGCCGACTGTGAGCACCGATAAACGCACCTATAGCTACGATATTGACGGCTGCCTGGCAAACCGTATCGGCGATGCAGGGCTCGCACCTGCTACGCTCGACGCGATGCTTGAGCGGACCGGTGCGTCGCTCGAAAACATTTGCCGCGCTGAAGAAGACGGAACTTTGCCCGTGCTTAGCCTGTGGCAGGTGCTTGACGATTTGAACGATTGCAATCCGGTTCGAGATCATCTTTTAGAGCGCAGCGACGACATCGTGTTTTTCGGCGTTGGCGGCTCGAGCTTAGGTGCCCAAACCTTGGCTCAGCTTACGGGCTGGCGCACGCCGGGTTACCTGCCGCACCCTGGCGCTCCCCGGTTTCATTTCTTCGACAATCTGGACGGCGTGAGCTTGGCGACTGCTTTCGAAGCCCTGGATTTAGGCAAAACGAAGTTTCTGGTGATTTCAAAGTCCGGCGGCACCGCGGAAACGCTGAGCCAGCTATTAGCAGCGCTCGGCGCTTATGACGCGGCAGGAATCGATACTAAAGATCATTTCGCCGTGGTCACTGAACCCAAAGACAATCCCTTGCGCCGCTTAGCCGAGGCCCGCGCCTTTCGCATTCTGGATCACGATCCTAAAATCGGCGGGGCGCTTTTCTGTATTGTCGAACGTAGGCTTACTGCCCGCTATGCTCATGGGGCTCGATGTCCAAGCGGTGCGCGCGGGCGCCGGCGACGTCATCCGCCCTATCTTGGAGCGCGCGGCGCCGGCCGACGCCGCGCCAGCCGTCGGCGCCGCGTTGTCGATCGCGCTAGCTGAAGAGAAAGGCCTGACCACCACCGTTCTCATGCCTTATGCCGATCGGCTTGATTTGTTCGGTTCTTGGTATCGCCAGCTTTGGGCGGAAAGTCTCGGCAAGGGCGGCAAAGGCACGACGCCCATTCGCGCGCTGGGTCCCGTCGATCAACATAGTCAAGTGCAGCTCTATCTCGACGGACCGCGGGATAAACTCTTTACACTGATTATGACAGAAGCAGCTGGCGGGCCGCTGAAGATTGATCCGGAATTGGCGAAAGACCCTGATCTTGCCTACCTTGCGGGTCGCACGATTGGAGATCTCGCAGACGCCGAGCAACGGGCCACCGCTGAAACCCTCATCGGGAACAACCGTCCAACCCGCATCATGCGCGTTAAGAGCGTCGATGAACGGACCATGGGCGCCTTGTTCATGCATTTCATGCTGGAGACGATCATCGCTGCGCATTTGTTGGGCGTGAATGCGTTCGATCAGCCGGCGGTCGAGCAAGGTAAAATCCTCGCGCGGCAATATTTGAGTGACATGACATGACAACGCCATCGCCGGTCATCCATCGTTTGCCGGTCGGGACCATCAATCAGATTGCGGCCGGCGAGGTCATTGAGCGACCCGCAAGCGCGGTCAAAGAGCTCGTTGAAAATGCCATCGACGCGGGCGCCAGCCGCATCGATATTCACGTCACCGACGGTGGGCTGAAACTCATTTCGGTAACCGATGACGGCACCGGCATGACGCCGGACATGCTCGAGCTGGCACTTGAACGCCATGCCACCTCCAAACTCGAGCCGGACGACGCCGGCGACTATGACCTGCTTTGCATCGCTTCCCTCGGATTTCGCGGTGAGGCACTGCCCTCGGTCGGCGCGGTCAGCCGCCTGACCATGACCAGCCGCGTCGCCGGTAGCGACGGCGCGTGGGAAGTTGGCGTTGCGGGCGGCGACCGAGGCGGGGCGGCACCGGCCTCGTTCGGCGGGACGGATGGCCATGGCACGAGGGTAGAAGTGCGCGACTTGTTTTTCGCGACCCCCGCCCGCCTCAAATTCATGAAAAGCGAGCGGGCCGAGACCAACGCTATTGCCGACCATGTCAAACGCCTTGCCATGGTGCGTCCCGACATCGCGTTTTCGCTCACTGCGGGCGCGCGCAAAGTGCTGGCCCTTGAAGCCCAAGCGGGCGATCTGTTCGATGCACGGCTCAAACGCCTTGCCGCCATCATGGGGCGCGAGTTCGGTGACAACGCGCTTGTCCTTGACGCTGCGCGTGACGGGCATCGGCTCACGGGCTATGCCGCGCTTCCGACTTATCACCGAGGTACGTCGGCCCAGCAATTTCTGTTTGTGAACGGACGACCCGTGCGAGACAAGTTGCTTTTGGGCACCGTGCGCGCCGCCTATCAAGATTTTCTCGCGCGCGATCGTCATCCGGTTGTTGCGCTCTTTCTAGAAGTCGATCCCCTGTCCGTCGATGTCAACGTGCACCCCACCAAAGCTGAAGTGCGCTTCCGGGATGGAGGGCTCGTGCGTGGTCTCATTATTGGCGCGCTGCGCCATGCCCTTGCAGACGCTGGTCATCGCGCTTCGACGACGGTTGCAGGCGCGGCCCTCGGCGCCATGCGCCCTCAAAGCGCGCCCGGTCAGCCCTATCGCAGCGGCCATGGAAGCCCGCAAGGGTTTTCCGAAGCTGCGGCTGCGTTCTATGCACCGTCGGAGGGAGCAGCGAACCTTCCCGGAACGGATGCCTTGAGTGGACGTATTCAATCTGTATCTGAGGAGTATCAAGCAGATGTTCCGTCCTCGGACTATCCTCTGGGGGTTGCTCGCGGCCAAGTGCACGAGACCTATATCGTGGCGCAAACCGCCGACGGCATTGTCATTGTCGATCAACACGCAGCCCATGAGCGACTCGTCTATGAGCGCATGAAACTGGCACTCTCGAAATCTGGCGTGGCGCGGCAGATTCAATTAATTCCTGAAGTGGTCGAATTGGACGAGGCCTCTGTTGCCCGGTTGACGCCCCGCTTCAAAGAATTCGAAGAGCTCGGCCTTGTTATGGAACCGTTCGGGGCCGGCGCTGTCGCCGTGCGTGAAGTGCCGGCGCTTCTTGGCGAGATCAATGTCCAAGGCCTAGTGCGCGACTTGGCCGACGATCTTACCGAATTCGACGAAGCACTCAGCCTCAAAGAACGCTTGGAAGGGGTCTGCAGCACCATGGCGTGCCACGGCTCGGTACGCGCGGGCCGGCGCCTCAACGCTGAAGAAATGAACGCGCTCTTGCGCGAAATGGAAGTGACCCCCCATGCCGGGCAATGCAATCACGGCCGCCCGACTTACGTCGAACTCAAACTCGCCGACATCGAAAAATTGTTCGGCCGACGGTGAGTTCGCTGAACGATGGCAAAGCGTCAACTAATCAAACTGAAGCGCGTCTATGAAGCGCCTACAAAGTCTGACGGCACGCGCATTCTTGTCGAGCGCCTGTGGCCGCGGGGCTTAAGTAAAGACAAGGCGGCCGTCGATCATTGGCAGAAAGACATCGCACCGAGTCCCGGCTTGCGTAAATGGTACAGCCATGATCCGAAAAAATGGCCGGAGTTTCAAAAACGCTACCGCAAAGAGCTCGACCAAAACGCGGAAGTTTTTCAGGAGCTCAAAGAGCTGTGCGCCGCCGGGCCCGCCACCTTCGTTTACGCCGCCCGTGACGAGGAGCGCAACGGCGCTTTGGTGCTTAAAGCCTATATAGAGAAAGCCAACTAAAATTCTGCGTCATTCCGGACGTTAGGCGAGCCCAAAACCCGTTGGAGTTTTGGACTGCGAGACCTACGATCCGGAATCCATGTGCCTTGCGACAGGTTCATGTCAATCAGTCGCTGTGGTAATGGATCGCAGAGTCAGATGGATTCCTGACAACTAACTTTCCTAGCTAAATCGAAGATTTGGAGGAAAGTTGTTTCCGGAATGACGTAGTGGTTGGTACTTAAGGCCCGCGCAGGTAGGCGACCTTGCTGTCGCCATATTCGCGCACATCGATCAATTCAAAGTCCTCTGTCTGCGGATCGTCTTCGCGAGTGCTGAGCTCGAAGACAATTGTGGCCTTAGCCGCGAGCCAGCCGCCTGCACGCGCGGCGGTGAGCGCCTTGGGGCCTAAGCCTTTTTCATAAGGCGGATCCAAAAAGACGAGGCTGTAGGGCAGCCCGGCATTGGCAGGCAGGTCGCCGAGCTTGGTGGCGTCACGGCGGAAGACCCGTGTGCGCCCCGTGAGCGCCAAGGCTTCGATATTGCCGCGCAGCGCGCCGCGGGCCTTTGTCGCGTCTTCGACAAAAAGTGCAAAAGCCGCGCCGCGCGATAACGCTTCAAGTCCAAGCGCGCCGGTGCCTGCGAATAGATCGAGCACCCGTGCGTTGTCGATGCCCCGAGACATCAAGGTGCCGTGAGTGAGCACATTGAAAATGGATTCGCGCACGCGGTCGGTTGTGGGCCGCACGTCTTTGCCGCTGGGCGCGATGATGTTTCGGCCCTTAAGGGCGCCGCCGACGATCCGCACCAGACCTCCTTGGTTTGCCTTTGTCGGCGCTCTTTGTTGCGGCGCCAGTGGGTTTGTGTTTCGGCTTCGTTGCGGAAGTGAATTGCTCGCTCATAACTTTTTGAGTGACTTCTTCAACTTTGCCGGCACCGAGCTTGCCCAGATGGAACGGGCCGTATGAGACGCGTATGAGCCGGTTGACTTTGAGCCCGGTCGCCTCCAATGCCCGGCGCACTTCGCGGTTCTTGCCTTCGCGAAGGCTCACTCCAATCCAGACATTGCTTCGTCCCTTGCGCTCGATCTTGGCCTCGATGGCGCCGAATCTTGTGCCATCGACGGTGATGCCTTTGGCCAACTTGCCGAGGTCGTCCTGAGTGATTGACCCGAAGGCACGCACGCGGTAGCGCCGGACCCAGCCAGTGGAGGGCAGCTCTAGTTTGCGCGCCAGCCCGCCGTCATTGGTGAGCAGTAACAGGCCTTCGGAATTGACGTCGAGCCGGCCGATGGAGACGACACGGGGCAGCTCGTCCGGCAGATTGGCGAATACAGTTTTGCGCCCTTGCGGATCGCTATGGGTCGTCAAAAGACCCGGCGGCTTGTGATAGCGCCACAGGCGCGCCCGCTCGGTGGCGGGGATGAGTTGGCCGTCAACGCAGACTTGGGCTTCGGGCGTGATGTTGATCGCGGGGCTGGTCAGCGTCGTCCCATCGACGGAAATACGGCCCGCCTCGATCCAGCGCTCTGCCTCGCGCCGCGAGCACACGCCCGCCCGCGCCAAGACTTTGGCGATGCGTTCGCCTGGATTCTGAGAGGTGACCTGGGCCATGGCCCTCGTGTGTATCAGGACCGCGGCGCGCTTGACAGGCTTTCGGCACCCTTTCAAGGTGCCCGGCCATGGCCACCCCAGAAGAAACCTTCATGAATCGCGCTCTCGATCAAGCGCGCGCAGCGGCTGATAGGGGCGAAGTACCTGTGGGCGCGCTCGTCGTACAGGCAGACACCGGCGAGGTCTTGGCCGAGGCCGGCAATGCTTCCATTGGCGATCACGATCCGACCGCTCACGCGGAAGTCTTAGCCCTCAGACACGCTTGCCTGTTGTCGGAGAACTACCGCCTCGAGCACTGTCACCTTTACGTGACACTGGAGCCCTGCGCTATGTGCGCGGCAGCGATTTCGTTTGCCCGCATCGAGCAGGTCATTTTTGGTGCCGAGGATGACAAGGGCGGCGCCGTGATTCACGGCCCCCGGTTTTTCGAGCAAGCCACCTGCCATCACCGGCCTGATGTCATCGGCGGTATCTTAGCCGAACCCGCTGGACAACTGCTCAAGGAATTTTTTGCCGCGCGCCGCGCATGAGTGGTGAAACGCAGCCCCACGGAGATCGCTATGGACTTTAATCACAGCCCTCAAGTCACAGGATGGATCGCGCGTCTCAAGGCCTTCATGGACGCCCATGTTTATCCCAGCGAACAGGCGTTCGAAGACGCATTGGAACAAGACCGCTGGCAGATTCCGGCGCTGATGGAAGATCTCAAACAAAAGGCAAGGCAGGCAGGCCTGTGGAATTTGTTTCTGCCAGAAAGCGACAAGGGTGCGGGCCTTACCAATTTGGCCTACGCACCGCTTGCGGAGATCATGGGCCGGGTGCCGTGGGCGTCCGAAGCCTTCAATTGCGCGGCACCCGATACGGGCAATATGGAAGTGCTCGACCGCTACGGTAATGACGAACAAAAAGAAAAATGGCTAAAACCCTTGCTGGATGGCGAAATTCGCTCGGCCTTCGTTATGACCGAGCCTGAAGTCGCTTCGTCGGACGCGACGAACATCCGTACACGAATTGAAGAAGATGGCGACGATTATGTCATCAACGGTCGCAAATGGTGGATATCGGGCATCGGTGATCCACGCTGCAAAATTTTGATCGTTATGGGTCGCACGGACCCCAACGCCGAGCGTCATGCGCAGCAATCGCAAATTCTGGTGCCAAGAGATACGCCGGGGATCACGGTAGAACGCATGCTGCCAGTGTTCGGTTATGACGATGCGCCACACGGCCACGGTGAAGTAGTTTTTGAAAACGCAAGAGTGCCGAAGTCCAATATCATTTTGGGCGAGGGCCGCGGCTTTGAAATCGCTCAGGGCCGGTTGGGTCCCGGCCGCATTCATCATTGTATGCGGGTCATCGGTCTGGCCGAGCGTGCGCTCGAATCCATGTGCAGACGCTTGCTCACACGAGAAGCATTCGGCAAGCCTATCGCCGAACAGTCTGTTTGGGAACAACGGGTGGCTGACGCCCGCGTCGGAATCGATATGGCTCGGCTTTTGTGCCTAAAAGCGGCCGATATGATGGATAAAGTCGGGCCCAAAGCCGCGCGTGCTGAAATCGCCATGATCAAAGTCGCGGCGCCCCGGGCCGCGCTAAAAGTGGTTGATGACGCCATTCAAGCCCACGGCGCGGCCGGCGTGACGACCGATTTCGGTCTGGCCTACGCCTACGCCTCTGCCCGTACGCTGCGCATTCTTGACGGGCCAGATGAAGTTCACAACAGGACTATTGCGCGTCTCGAATTGCGCAAGTACAAAACGGCAAGCTGAAACCACCACAACACTATCACCGCAAAGTGGGACCACACTCAAGGGAGACCAACTCATGAAATTATATGACGCCGGCCTATCGCCTTATTGCGCTCGCGTGCGCATGCAAATCAAAGCCAAGAACTTAGATGCAGAAATTGCCGACGCAACGACGTTCGACAAGTTCACGGACTTCAATCCCATCGGCAAAATTCCGGCAATGGATATAGACGGAGAGACTCTGCCCGAATCTCAGGTGATTTGCGATTACTTGGAAGAAATCCATCCCGAACCGAGCTTGCGTCCTGATACGCCGCTTGCCCGGGCGCGCATGAATTTGCTGTCGCGCATTGGCGATCTCTACATCATCACGGCGTTCACCCCTTTGTTTCGCAACATGAATCCCAAAGACCGGGATCAAGAGGCTGTTGATAAGGGTTTGGCTGATTTGGACAAGGGGCTCGGCCACTTGGACCGATATCTCAGCGGCGGCACGTATGCCGTGGGCGACAAGCTGACGCTCGCCGATTGCACGCTCATGCCGTTTTTGTTTCTAGTGCAAAAAATGGTGCCGGCGTTCGGCCGCACCGACCCGTTCAAGGAATTCCCCAAAGTCAAACGCTACTACGACGAGATCATCACGCTCTCGCCCGCATCCGAAGTTCACGCCGAGATGGACGAAGGCTTAAAACAAATGATGGCACGTTCGGCTGGTTAAAGCGGTTTCAGAAAAAGTGGTCCCGGTTTTTCGTCCGAAAACGCGATCGAACTAATATTCTAGAGCCTCTTTATGACTTGAATGGTCATGAAGAGGCTCTACGCGGCGCCGGCCTTCTGTGCGAATGCCCATGCGGTTTGCGCAAGGGGGATGAGCCCTTGTGTAAGCCGTTTGGCATGGGGGCTGGTTGCGGTGCCGTCACGCACGCGCCCGGCGATACCCTGCAGGATTGCGGCAATGCGAAAGAAATTATAGGCGAAATAGAAATCGAGATTTTCGATGCCGTCCCGCCCGGTGCGCGCGCAATAGGCCTTGATGTAGGCCTCTTCGTCGGGAATGCCGAGACTTTTCAAATCATGTCCGACGAGCGTTGAGACAGGCGGTCCTAAGTCGGGCGCCCGCCACGGCATCAAATGATAGGAAAAGTCGGCGAGGGGGTCGCCCAAGGTTGATAATTCCCAATCGAGCACCGCAATGACGCGCGGCTCAGTTGGATGCACAATCATATTGTCGAGGCGGAAATCTCCGTGAACGAGCGTCGTGGTTTCGCTTTCCGGAATATTGGCGGGCAGCCATTCCATGAGCTTGTTCATTTCGGCGAGGAATTCGATTTCGGACGTGCGGTATTGCTTCGACCAGCGCGAGATCTGCCGCGCAAAGTAGTTGCCTTCTTTGCCAAAATTGCTGAGCTGTTGATTGGCATAGTCGACCTGATGCAGGCGCGCGATGGTCTCGTTCATAGAGTCATAGACCGCGCTTCGCTCGTCCGCGGCGAGCCCTTCCATGTCCGGCGTCCAAAACACACGTCCAGCGACGTGGGACATGACGTAAAAAGCCGTGCCGATGACCGTATCGTCTTCACACAGATGAAAGGGTTCGGGCACGGGAAAGTCCATTGAGTAAAGCGCGCTGATAACGCGAAACTCCCGATCGACCGCATGGGCGGACGGCAATAACTTTCCAGGCGGCTTGCGCCGGAGCACATAGTTGCACCCCGGCGTTTCCATCAAATAGGTCGGATTGGATTGGCCACCTTTGAATTGGCGAAGCTGCAACGGACCTGCGAAGCCTTCAATGACTGCGCTGAGATAGTCCGTTAGCACATTAGCATCGAATGCGACGGCGGCATCGACCTCTTTTGTGCCGGCAAATTCATCTTCAAGTGACGAGGGTGCCATCGCACATTGTCCCAATGATCAGACGCGGCCTCGTTCGCGCTCGATAGCCCGCCAGCCAATGTCCCGGCGGCAAAAGCCCTGCGGCCAGTCAATGAGGTCGACGGCTCGATAGGCGCGTGCCGCGGCGTCCGCGACACTCGGACCCAAGGCGGTCACGTTTAAGACGCGCCCGCCAGACGCTTTCAGCACGTCGCCCTCGCGCATTGTTCCCGCATGAAAGATTTGGCAATCGGTTTGCCTCGCCGCGCGTTCAATATTGCCGATGATGGTACCCTTTTCGTAGGGGCCAGGATAGCCATTCGCCGCCATGACGACAGTGACAGCTGTCTCGTCATGCCACTGAACGTCGACGTTGCCCAAGACGCCGTCATTGACAGCCAAGAGAACGGGCAGAATGTCCGACTTGAGGCGCGCCATCAGCACTTGGCATTCCGGATCGCCGAACCGCACATTATATTCGATTAATTCCGGCCCACGTTCGGTGATCATGAGCCCCGCATAAAGAACGCCCTTGTAAGGTGTGCCCCGTGCGGCCATGCCCTCGGCGGTGGGACGAATGATCTGTTTCATGACGGTCTCGCACATCTCTTCCGTCATGATGGGGGCAGGGGAATAGGCGCCCATGCCGCCAGTGTTGGGCCCAGTGTCGCCGTCGCCGACGCGCTTGTGATCCTGCGCAGTGGCGAGCGGCAATATATTTTCACCGTCGGTCAGCGCAAAGAAACTTGCTTCTTCGCCGTCGAGAAATTCTTCAATCACGAAGGAGTTGCCTGCCGCGCCGAAAGCGCCGCCCAAAATATCACTTACCGCTTTGTCAGCGTCGTCCAACGTCTCGGCGATGATGACGCCCTTGCCCGCCGCGAGACCGTCAGCTTTGATGACATAAGGCGGCGGCAATGTCCGCAAATAGTCGAGGGCCGGAGCAGCCTTTTCGAATCGGTTATAGGCACCCGTTGGAATGCCGAACTCTTTGCATAGATCTTTGGTGAAGCCTTTGGAGGCTTCGAGTTGTGCCGCGGCGGCACTTGGACCAAAGTGTTTGATGTTTTCAGTGGTGAGCCGATCGGCAAGGCCTTCAACCAGGGGCGCTTCGGGGCCGATGACGACAAAACCGATATTGTGGCGCCGGCAGGCCGCAATGATGCCATCGAAATCGAGCACATCGAGAGCGAGGCATGTACCGAGATCGCTCATGCCGCCATTGCCCGGCGCGCAAAACAGCTGATCGATCACGGGGCTGGCCGCGATGGCCCAGGCCAAGGCATGCTCGCGGCCTCCTGAACCGATGATCAAGACGTTCACTTTGGCCTCTCCTTGCGCTTTTGCCCTTAGGCGCGACCCTTGTATCATGGGCCCGAATGTGCTCAAAGCGGCGGTCTTGGTCACTCCTTATGGCAACAGTCAAACAAGCGGCGCCTCTCGCCAACGTCAAGGAATACAGCGTCAGCGAATTGTCGTTTGCGCTCAAGCGCACGATTGAGGACGCTTATGGTCAGGTGCGGGTGCGCGGCGAAGTCGGCCGGGTCAGCCGGCCGGGATCGGGACACGTTTATCTCGATCTCAAGGACGAAAAGTCGGTTCTGTCGGCGGTCGTTTGGCGGGGCACGGTGGGGCGGCTCAAAATCCCGCCGGAGCAGGGTCTCGAAGTCGTCTGCAGCGGTAGGCTCACCACCTTTCCCGGTCAATCGCGCTATCAAATCGTCATTGAGCAAATGGAGCCCGCCGGCGTCGGTGCGCTTATGGCGCTCCTTGAAGAGCGGCGCAAGAAGCTCGCAGCGGAGGGCTTGTTTGACGAGGAGCATAAGCAGAAAATTCCATACCTGCCCGAGATCATCGGTGTCGTGACTTCGCCCAGCGGCGCCGTCATACGAGACATCTTGCATCGGCTCAGCGATCGCTTTCCGCGTCCCGTCTTGCTTTGGCCGGTTTTGGTTCAGGGAGAGCATGCGGCTGAACAGATCGCCGCGGCAATCAAAGGCTTCAACAAATTAAAGCCGGGCGGTCCGGTGCCGCGCCCTGATCTTCTCATCGTCGCGCGCGGCGGGGGCTCGATTGAAGATCTGTGGGCTTTCAACGAAGAAGTAGTGGTGCGGGCGGCCTATGCCAGCAAGATCCCGCTCATCTCGGCAGTCGGCCACGAGACAGACACGACGCTGATCGATTTTGCCTCCGATCGGCGGGCACCGACGCCTTCGGCGGCGGCTGAAATGGCAGTACCGGTGCGTGTGGAGTTGTTGTCTTCGGTGCATGACTTTGAGGCGCGTCTAGGGCGAGCTCAAAGCCGCCTCCTGCGCGAGCGCCGCAGCGAACTTGATCGGGCTACACGTGGTTTGCCGCGGCTCGAGAATTTATTGGGCTTGCCCAGCCAAAGGCTCGACAATGCCGCGTCGCGTCTGAGCGGATCTCTCAAACTCTACGTGCAAACGCGCATGGCGGCCTTGGCCAATGCTGGCACGGTAAGCGCGCGGCCAATCCAGAACTTGATTGCACGGGGTCAGCAGAGAAGCGGTGAGCTCGGTCAGCGGCTTGGCCTTGCCTTGTCGCGCCATGTGGAACGCTTGGCGAATCAACTTGAAACCGGCTCAAAGCTTTTGAATTCCTATTCATACGCTGGCGTCCTCGAGCGCGGATTTGCTTTGGTCAAAACGCTGGAGGGCGATCTCGTTCGCCGGGCACAGGAAGCCAAGCCGGGCGCGCCCGTTGATCTCAGTTTTGCGGACGGCACACGCCGGGCGCATATTGACGGCACGGCCACGACGGGCCAAGAGCGCCCCAAACTTGTCAAGAAAAAGCCAAAAACCCGTGGCAAGACAGAGGGAACCGGGTCTCAAGGAAGGCTTTTTTAAGAGACCATGTTATATTTTTGCCAATATCGGCGTGCAGGCGAGAACCAGACTCATGAACCGAATTGAACGCGATTTCAGTGCTCAAGGTGAGGCGAAACTCAAATATTTGCCTGGCGAATACAAAGTGATCACGCCCGGCACATTTGTGATTTGTGCAGTCACTGGAAATAGAATTTCACTTGAGGATTTACGCTATTGGAACGTAGACCGCCAAGAGGCCTACTCATCTCCGGAACATTCCTTAGCGCGTGAACGCAACGAGGCCTAGCGGATTCAGTAATGTATCAAGTAATTGCACGAACTTGTGGCGCCCTCCTTTTATTGGGAGGGCTCTTTAGTTTTGCCAGCTCATCGAATGCCGACGACCAGAGGCTCACCTTCGACGGTGATCTTATTCAAGGCGGCATGGTGCGCGGCCAAGTCGAGCCCGACGCGACGCTTAAGCTCGACGATCGTAGCGTTATGGTAGCCGACAGCGGAGAGTTTATGTTCGGCTTTGATCGCGACTATGGGACAAGCGCGGTTCTGACGGTGACTTACGCCGACGGCACAACAGACACGCGCGCGCTCAATGTGGCGCAGCGTGAATACAATGTGCAGAGGATCGACGGCCTGCCGCCGTCCAAAGTTACTCCTCAAACTCAAGAGCAAATCGATCACATCTTGCGCGACCAAGCCATGAAGAAAGAGGCGCGCAAGTCGCCGGCCAAAGGCACGTGGTTTATGCAGGATTTCGATTGGCCGATGACGGGGATCGTCACCGGAGTTTACGGATCGCAGCGCATTCTGAATGGCGAGCCGCGGCGCCCCCATTACGGCATTGATATTGCCGCGCCGACGGGAACACCAATCGCGGCGCCGGCCGGCGGTGTTGTCACGCTGGCTCAACCTGACATGTATTTCGAAGGCGGGTTGATCTTTCTCGACCATGGTCACGGCATGACCAGTGGCTTTTTGCATTTGGACACAATCACGGTCGCCGTGGGCGACCTTGTTGAACAGGGACAAGTTATCGCTACCGTGGGCGCCACGGGCCGCGTGACGGGCCCGCATCTTGACTGGCGTATCAATTGGTCGGGTCAACAGATCGATCCGGAGCTTTTGACTGGTCCTATGCCTCAGCCTCAGGCGGAAGAGCCGAGCCAAGGAGGCTAGGTTTGGCTGCTTTGGGCCAACGGTTGTGGACCCAAAGCCATTGCGCCGGCGCTTCACGGATCCGATCTTCAAGCCAAGCGTTCATTTGCCGCGTCAACGCCGAAACGTCGCCGTCCCGATTGCCAGTCGGCGCAATCTCAAGGGGCGGAAAGACTGTGATCTCGAGCTCCGGCCCATTTACACGCCTGATGCCGACCGGAACAATCGGGCAGCCGAATGAGAGCGCCAACCGCGCGGCGCCGTCCGACGTCATAGCTTCGTGCCCCAGGAACGGCAACGAGATGCCCTCATTCATTTTTTGATCGACCAGCATGGCAATGTGCTGCCGATCGCGCAGTACGCGAACTAATTGCTTTGTCCCTGCTTTCCCCTTTGGCGTCTGGGAGGGAAGGATATATTTCTTGCGTTTTTGAATGATCCACTTATCGACAATGAGATTATTAGCAACGCGATAAACTTCGGTGCCGGTGAGACCGTAACCTCGCCCGATAAGCGGTAAGACTTCCCAATTTGCAAAGTGACCGGAAATGAAAATGGCGCCCTTGCCATTTGATTTGACCCACTCCAAGACGTCTTTGCCCTTAGTTGCAATGTAGCCCGAACCGCTGAAAGCATCGTATTTGTCGAGATGGGAGAACTCGGTAAACGTTCGGCCAAGATTCTCCCACATGTCGGTGACAATCAAATCGACTTCGTGTTCGGTCAAATTTGGAAAACTCATTGTAAGATTGCGTCGAGCGGTGCGCGTGACGGGGATTAACGGGCCGATCGCCCGCGTCACTTTACCGCCGAACCAAGACGCGCCCCTGAGCCCAAGCGGCCGCAAGACTCCCATCAGCAGAACAAAGCCTGCCGCTTCGGCTATATGACGCAGACGCTTGATTGCTGATCTTCCGGTCACGCCCCATCACCTAATTTCAGAGTTAGCTTAAGATTTTCTGCCTATCGGATCTGAGGAGTCTATTTGCAACCTTGTCAACAGTTGGTTGAAATCTTCTGGACGTTCAAAAAAAACTTGTAAGGGCAGGACTTCGACGAGCGCCCGCTGATCCGGATTAAGGCGATAGGCGTCCTTTTCCGTTGTAATAAGAACGGCTTGACGCTGATTCGACCAGTCTAATAACGTTCTGAATTCTTCGTTCTCGTAATTGTGGTGATCGGCCAAGGACTGGGTGCCGACGATTTCAAAACCTTGAGAACGGACGGCGGCAAAAAACTTTTCAGGTTGCGCTATGCCAGCGAAAGCAATCGCTTTTCGGCCCATTCCTTGATTGGTATTCGGGCATCTAAGTCGAATATCAATGACGTCCAGATCTTCTAATAAATCGTTGGTACGTGCGTGGAATGGGACGCCATCCTTGCGTGCGACCATGATTTGGTCGGCGCGCTTGAGACCGGCTTCAGCCCGCTCGCGCAAGGGACCTGCCGGAATGATATGGCCGTTTCCAAACGCAAGTTCCCCATCGACGATCAATATCGAGAAATTCTTCTTGAGGGACGGGTTTTGAAACCCATCATCCATAACGATCATGTCCGCGCCCAAACTGCATGCCAAATAAGCGCCCTCTGCTCTGTTCTTGGAAACAATTGTAGGAGCGTGGGCAGACAACATGAGGGCTTCATCACCAACTTGGCGGCAATCGTGCTGCTCTATATCAACCAACATTGGCCCCTCCTCCTCTCCGCCATAGCCCCGCGTCAAAAAGAAAGGCACGCGGCCCTTTTCTTTGAGGGCATTGCCGAGCGCAATCGCAATAGGTGTCTTGCCAGTCCCTCCGGCCGTGAGATTTCCAATGCAGATAACCGGGACCGACGCTTCATGCGATTCGGTAAATTTTTGCCGAGCTTGACTGACCAGATCGTAAACGGATGCGGCCGGTACCAGCAGCCGGGTCGCAATTGCAGACCATACCGTCGTGGCGTTCGAATCGTTTTGCGGGTACCAAAAGTCGGGTGCGCGCATCGAGTCCTTCACATCTTACTCAGATCGAACTCGGTCGAGTTCGGTAAGGTAAGGGCTAAGTTCACTGAGTATTCGGCTTAGCACACTGTCTGCGTCGCCGACAATCTGGCGCGCGCTGTCAACTTGAGCATTTCTTTTTTTCGAATCGTTTAACAACATGAGGACCGCGCCGGCAAGTGAATCCGTGGTTACAACTTCATGTGCTGCATTCTGGCGGTTCATTTCATCATAGATTTGCGTAAAGTTTTGGACGTGCGGTCCGTGAAGAATGGCGCTGCCCAAGCGCGCGGCTTCCAAGGGATTTTGCCCGCCATGGTTCACCATCGAGCCGCCGACGAAATTAACGGCATTCAATCGGTAGAAAAGACCAAGCTCGCCCAAAGTATCGGCAACGTAAATGTCCGTGGCCGCGACGATGGGATCTCCGCGAGAACGTAGGGCTACGACTCGCTGTTCCTTGGAAAGCGTGTCCGCTACGCTTGCGCCCCGATCGGGATGGCGCGGGACGATGGTTGTGAGTAAACCCTGAAGCTGGCTTTTTAGTTCATCGTGGGTGCGTGCGACGATTTCTTCTTCTCCGGAATGTGTGCTGGCGGCAAGCCAGGAGGGGCGTCCGGTCATTGCCTTGTTAAGCGTAGCCAAGTCGTCCGGATCCGCGGCGAGGGGCGGAGCGGCAAATTTTAGATTTCCCGTCGCAACAACGCGCGCGGCACCCAATTTGCGCAATCGTTCTGCAGAAATCTCGTCTTGCGCAAGGCACGTATCGAAACATCGCAGTAACGATTGTGCCGTTCGTGATGCGCGCTGCCAGCGTCGGAAAGATTCATCTGACATGCGTGCATTGACTAGTGCCATGGGTATATTCAGCGCCCGCGTTTGGCTGAGCAGATTGGGCCACAATTCCGATTCCATCCAAAGGGCGAGGTTGGGTCGCCAATGGTTCAGAAACTTTTCGACATAGCCGGGATAATCAACCGGAATAAATTGATGGAGTGCGCGTTGGGGCAACCTGTGTGCCATCAGGGCGGCCGACGTCACCGTCCCTGTGGTAACCAGCACATGCGCCGCCTCATTTGCCTCCAAAACTTTGTCGATCAAAGACAGAAGAGCGAGCGCCTCACCGACGCTTGCGGCATGACACCAGACAAGTGGTCCGGGTGGGCGGTCTCGGCCCGGTACGCCTTTGCGTTCGCTAATCCGATTTGCATCTTCCTTGGCGCGGGCAAGTCGCCGGGCGAGGACATGATCGATGAGCGGTTTGCCAAATCGTGTGGCCTGACGATAGAGCTGAAGACTGAGGGGAGTTGTGCCGGTTCCGGCGTTGGCGTTGGTCATGAGGCCGAGGGCGCTGAAGGCAAAGGAGCGGGTTCAATGAACGGTTGGCCAACCCGCTCATCGGCTTCGCGAGTCATTTCATTGAGTTGTTGCTCAATTTGGAGACGTACGCGTTCTTGTGTGTCCTCGTCGATGTCACGCGCGACCGAGATCGGCCGGCCCCAAATAAATACGCCGCGATTGAAAGGTAAGGGAAAGATAAAGCGATCCCATGTCTTGGCAATGATCCGTCTACGAACAGAGTAGGTAATTGGATAGATTGGCACGCCGGTCAATCGCGCAAGACCGATGACTCCATTACCGGCGCGCATGCGAGGCCCGCGTGGCCCGTCAGGCGTGATGAACAGGCGTCCACCGCCCTTGAGCACCTTCATCATACCGCGCGTTGCGCTCAACGTGTTTTTGTTTTTCTTCTTTCCGACGGCGGCGGCTGATCCCCGGATCGTCTTGAAACCGAAAGCGGTCATAATGCGCGCGCTCAAGTCCCCGTCCCGATTTTGGGATACGAGAACATAGACAGTCTCAGGCATCTCAAAGGATCCGTAGAGCATGCCCACCCGGCCGTGCCAGGCAACGGCGATGGCGGCGGCATTGTCCCCTATGATCTTCTCCTTGATCTCGGCGTTGAGGATGTCCCATTTCGTAGTCGCAATCACAAAGCGCAAATATTTGACGATCAACCAGCCCAGGGCGGACTGAGCAATTTGGTTGTCCAAGATCCGCTTGCCCAATTTCATTGAGGACGCCTACCTATTCTCCCGCAGCTTGCTTGGGAGGCGTCGCACTGCTTTCCCCGTCTTGTGGCAAGTCAAACTGCGTTTGATAGAGACTGGCGTAAAGATTCCGTTTTGCCAGAAGCTCGTCGTGACTGCCTTGTTCGACGACGCGGCCGCCATCAAGAACGACGATTTTGTCTGCATCGATGATCGTGGACAGCCGGTGCGCGATAACGAGGGTTGTGCGGTCTTTCATCAGGCGCTTGAGGGCGGTTTGAATTTGCCGCTCGGACTCGCTGTCGAGGGCGGATGTCGCTTCGTCCAGCAATAAGATCGGCGTGTCGGCCAGCATGGCGCGGGCAATAGCCAAACGCTGGCGTTGACCGCCCGACAATTTTACACCTGATTCCCCGACTATGGTGTCGTATTGGCTGGGAAGACCGACGATAAAGTCGTGAGCGGCGGCGTTTCTGGCGGCGGCTTCGATTTGCTCTTCAGTAGCAGACGGCCGGCTATAGGCGATATTTGCCCGGACGCTGTCGTCAAAAAGAAATGGTTCTTGTGTCACGATGGCAATGACACGGCGCAGGCTTTCAAGGGTGACATCGCGCACGTCTTGGCCGTCAACTAATATGCGGCCAACTTTTGTATCGTAGAATCGCGGAATCATGTTGAAGATTGTCGTTTTGCCGGCGCCGCTTGGGCCAACCAGCGCTACGGTTTGTCCGGACGGGACGACGAAACTAACGTCTTTGAGCGCCGAAGTGCCGTCGATGTAGTCGAAACAAACATTCTCCAAACGAATTTCGCCGTCTTGAAGATCCAAATGCTTTGCAGAAGCCGGATCGCCAATCTCGGGATCAATGTCAATGATGCTGAGAACTCGATTGGCGGCGGTAATTCCTTCTGCGACCACCACGTTGAGTTGTGACAGAGCGCGGGCCGGCTGATAAGACATCAGCATGGCAGTTAGAAATGACACAAACTCGTTGATCGTCATATCACCATTCAGGCCCTTTTGCCCGCCATAGGCCATAATCCCTGCAACGCCAATAGCAGTGAAGGCGCCCGTAAGCGGTGCGGCGCGAACCCGGGCACGCACGCCGGCCATAAGTTGGTCGAGCCGTTCACTAATGACCTTGGTTGCCCTCGCAGTTTCTAATTCCTCTTGGCGATAGGCTTTTACGGTGCGCGCACCGCGCAAAGTTTCCGAAATCAGTCGAGACAATTGATCCGTTTTGTCCATTCCCCTAATTGTTGCTTTGCGCATGTGCTTCTTGAGCTGGCGGGTCACGATGAGGACAACGGGAAAGACAGCAATCGCCATCAGGGCGAGCAGCCAATCTTGATAGAACATGACGGCAATCAAACAGATAAGTGTCGTAAAATTCTTTCCAATCCCGATGATGCCTGTCGAGATTGACCTGTTTACGAGTGTGGCGTCGTAGAGGAAATTCGAAATAAAGGTTCCGGAGTGAATAGTATTTAGGCGCGCTTGATCGGCGTGAATCACGTGACGAAATAGATCCGTTTGCAGATCCGCAACAATCTTCTGTCCTGTAAATGCGAGAATTTTGGCTTGAACGTATTCGGCGGCCGACTGCGCCAGTATGATTGCAAGGACCGCTAGCGGCAAGATCGTGAGCATGGCGCGATTTTTCTTTAGAAAAATTTCTTCGATTGCCGGATCGACAATCCATGCCGTCGCGCCAGTGGTTATGGCAACAATCACCATAAAGAAAACAGCGATGGCAATTTGTCGGTAATGCGGTTTGACATAATCTCGCAGTAGTCGGAGGACTGTCTGTCTGTCCTCCGCCGAAATCTCCGCGCGCTTGTCGCTCTTGTTCACCGGTTCTGATCCCAAATCAGTCTGCGGTTACTCTATCAGTCTTCGCTATGTTCTTCACTGGGCTCTTTACTGTGCTCTTCATCGTGTTCAGGTTCTAAGAGCCGATGAAGATGAACGATGAAATAACGCATATGCGCATTATCTACCGTGCGTTGCGCGGCCGCTTTCCAAGCATCGTAGGCGAGTTTGTAATTTGGATAGATGCCGACGATATCGAGCGCCTTCACGTCTTCAAATTCGACGTCGTCCAAGTCCAATAATTCGCCGCCAAAAACCAAATGAAGCAGTTGCTCGGTCACCGGTTATCTACCTTCCCAAATAACATAAGGCCAATTTAGTTGCCGATTAGACGCTTAGCTTAAGATGTGTCTTCTGTCTAAGGCGTTAATCTGATCAAGCTCTGGGCTTTGTCAAATCGATATGCTGGACACGGTCCTTGATTTCACCGTGAAGTGCGGCCCCCCCCACAATAAGGCTCGGGTGCCGCGTCGCCGACCGATTGTATAAGAAGGGCTTACCTTGGTGATCGGTGACAAGTCCTCCGGCTTCGCTGACTATAAGATCGGCGGCCGCGAGATCCCAATCAGATTTGCCGCTGAGCGTGAGGCACCCGTCCCATTCGCCCGTCGCGACCATGACCATGCGCAACGCGATCGAACTGCGGCTTTCAATATGCATTTCGGGCCAGGGCCGGCGCCAAGCTGGGTGCTGGAACAATTGCCTGTCTCCCAACATTCGGCAGCCGTCCAAGTCGGTGCGATCACTGACCATTATGGAGCGTCCGTTCCACTTCGCGCCTTTGTCTATGCGCGCCTCGTAAAGGTCGTCGGTAGACGGATTGTAAACGACGGCGCTAACGGGCCGGCCATCACGGGTTAGTGCTGCGCAAATTGTAAAGTGCGGGTGACCGCTCACGAGTGCTTTCGTCCCGTCAATGGGATCAACGACCCAAACATTTGCTTTGGCCAACCGGTCTGGGTCGTCTTCGGTTTCCTCGGAAAGCCAGCCGTAAGTGGGACGAGTGACGAGCAAATCTTTCTTGAGAGAAGCGTCAATTGCAAGATCGACGTCCGTTACGGGGCTGCCTTTGGCTTTGTTCCAGGTTTTAAATTCCGTTTTGACAAGGGCGCGCGCAATTTCACCCGCGCGCTTGACGGCCCCGAAGAGCAGCTCGTGATCGTCCGCAAGCGCGTGTACGTTGGCTTGGGTCTCAGGCACCCGCAACCATCATCCCTTCTACCCGCAGAGTTGGTGAGTTTGTGCCGTAGCGAAATTCGAGATCGTTGGCTGGCGTCACGTTGAGAAACATTTCGATGAGATTGCCGGCAATGGTGATTTCGCTGACCGGGTGGGTTAGCTCGCCGTTTTCAATCCATATGCCCGAAACGCCGACACTGTAGTCGCCCGTTGTCGCGTTGATCGACGGGCCGAACATGGAATTGACGAATAGGCCCTGCTTGATGTCTTGCATCAACTCTGCAGGACTGAATGACCCTGGCTTCATGTGAAGATTGGACCAGCCGGGCGCCGGCGGCCCACCGGTGCCGCGGCGGGCATGGCCATTGGATTCGAGTCCCAGTTGGCGTGCCGTTGCACTATCCAACAGCCATTTGGTGAGGCGCCCCTCATCGATCAAATTAGAGCCCTCGGTTTTCACGCCTTCTCCGTCAAACGGCCTTGAGGCTAATCCGCGTTTTCGATGAGGCTCTTCGGCAATAGTAATGTTGTCAGCAAAAACCTTTTCGCCCAGCTTGTCTTTTAGGAATGTTGTCTTGCGCGCGACGCCTGTTCCCAAGATAGCGCCGGCGAAATGGCCGACAAGAGAATTGGCCAGGCGGTTTTCATATACGACCGGGACCGATTGGCTCTTTACTTTTTGCGGATTCAAAGCTCCGAGAGCACGTTCGGCCGCGCTCTTGCCGATTGTTTCGGGCGCCCAAAGATCATCCTTATGACATGTCGAATGGCCGTCGTAACCCATTTCCATGTTCAGCCCTTCGCCCGCCAAAACGGCAACGCCGATCGAAAACCCGGTGCTGGAATAACTGCCCAAGAATCCTTCGCTGGTTGCAAGTGCGACGCCGCCGCGGTCCCAGCCCGCGCTCGCGCCTTCGGAGTTCGTGATGCCCTCTTCGGCTAAGGCTGCTTCTTCGGCTTTCGATGCAAGATTTGCTAGCTCTTCCGTCGACACTTCCGTTGTATCGACGAGATCAAGTTCGGGAAAACTCGTTGCCAATTGATCCGCGGGCGCGAGACCGCAATAGGGATCTTCCGGCGCCGCCTTGGCCATGGCGACAGCGCGCTCGACCAGAGCGTCAAGAGCTGTATTCGAAAAATCTGTGGTCGAAACGGAAGCTTGTTGTTTTCCGACAAAAACGCGCAGGCCCAGATCCTGCGATTCCGAGCGCTCGACGTCTTCGAGTTTGCCAAGACGGTAGGACGCCTCCTGGGAGTTGCTCTCAAATATGACCGCATCTGCGGCCCCGGCGCCGGCCTTCAGCGCGGATTGAACGAGATCCTGCGTTATTTGTTCTTTGCGGCCGTCAGTTTGTTGTGAAGTCATCAACGATCAATCCCGTCTTATTGCGAGGTTCCTTATACCCTGGCTGTGATCGTTGGGAAATGAAGAGATCGAGCCTTCGGCGCCGGGCTTGGTTGCGCTTGAACAGGGCGTTCTACCGCCCGGGCCCACCTGGAACCGGCCTTCCGGGCGGCTGCATTGCAATTTGATTGGACATCGCCATCAGCAAGCCCACGACAAACAACACAACCTGAATGACATGATTGAGAAAAACGTTTTGGTAGTCCTGGAAGGCACCAAAGCCCACGGCGACATTGGCAATCCAAAAGCCGAAGATCAGCGGGGCGCCGAAGATGGCAATCAACATGAGTTTGGGCTTGGTGACGTTCGACCAAATGTGGTTGAGCACGACCGCGCCGAGAAACATGGCGAAGATGGTCTCGCGCAATGCGTGATTGCCCCAAAAATCGTGAATTTCGGGATTATTCAATATACCCAGGCCCAAAATGAAGTATTGGAACAAACACAGCGTGATGGGAGAGGTGGTTCGGTTTGTTTGAACAACTTTCGGACTGCGGATAAGTGGATTTCAGCCCCTGTTATGCCGCGACCGGGATTGGTTGCAGCACGTTGAAGTAAGCCTGATCGGGTGTCTGGCGGTCAAGCGATGAATGCGGTCTCTTGGTGTTATAAAAGACCAAATATTTGCCGAGGGCGGCTCGGGCTTGTGGAACATTGCCATAGGCATGCAGATAGACCTCCTCGTATTTGACCGTGCGCCACAGCCGTTCAACAAAGACATTGTCCCGCCACGCTCCCTTGCCATCCATGCTGATGGCGATTTCAGCATCCTTCAGGATTTGTGTGAAAGCGATGGAGGTAAACTGCGAGCCCTGATCGGTGTTGAAGATGTCCGGCTTACCGTAACGGGCCAGTGCTTCTTCAACGGCTTCAATGCAAAAGTCTGCTTCCAGTGTGATAGAGAGCCGCCAGGACAGGACACGCCGGCTGAACCAGTCAACCACTGCGGCCAGATAAACAAAGCCCCGTGCCATTGGAATGTAGGTGATATCCATCGCCCAGACCTGATTGGGTTGGGTGACCGGCAGCTTACGCAACAGATAGGGATAGATTTTGTGGCCCGGTGCAGGCTTGGACGTGTTCGGGCGGCGATAAATAGCCTCAAGCCCCATACGCTTCATCAGTGTTGTGACGTGCAGGCGGCCAACCTTGTATCCTTCACCAAGCAATAGTCCCTGCAGCATCCTGCTGCCTGCAAAGGGATAGTCGAGATGCAATTCATCAATCCGGCGCATCAGTGCCAGATCACCGACCGATACGGGACGGGGCTGATAATAGACGCTGCCCCGGCTGATCTTGAGCGCCTTGGCCTGACGGCTGAGCGAGAGTTTATGTTTGCGGTCGATCATTTTCTTGCGCTCGGCAATCCCGCCTTGGTGAGCGCATCGCCTAAAAAATCATTCTCAAGCGTCAGCTCCCCAATCTTGGCATGGAGCCTCTTCACATCAACACGGGGTGCAGGCAGCGGTGATTTACCCTCCCGCCCAAAAACACCCGCTGCACCCTCAAGGAGCTGATCTTTCCATTGCTTGATCTGGTTAGGATGAACATCAAACTGCTGAGCGAGTTCTCCCAATGTCTGCTCACCTCGAACGGCCGCAAGGGCCACCTTCGACTTGAACGCAGGTGTATGATTGCGACGTGGTCGTCTTGCCATAGTGGATCTCCTGTTGCCGGCGATCATGCCGCCTACAGGCCAAAATTCCACTTATCTCAACTGTGCAGATTTCCCGAGCCACCTCTATGGATTAGGTAGCGCACATTAGTGTAACCAAGTTTTTCCATCCCTTGTTTCAGTTGAGGCATAACGAAGCCCGAAGCTTGTTCACCGCCGATGAGAAGGACAGGCTGATTCGTCGGTAGCAGTGCCGATTTGATAAATGCGGCATCCGCTTCCATTGTGCGATACAAACCAAAGCCCGCCGACAAGCTGCTTTGGAACCGATAAGCTCCAACAAACTCGCTAACAGCCTTGCCTGAAAATGGACTGGGACGCTCGCCATTACGATCGAAAAAATTAGAGAAATAGATGTCTTGCCTCCCGTGAATGAGTCCTTCGGGCAGCGTTGGAATCAAATGAAACGGCCAATGCCACAAGATCAAGGCAAATTTTTGCCAATTTGGGTCGACACCAGGCAGCAAGATCTCTGCAATGGTTACGGATTTGGTTTCATCTGGATAGAGCACGCCATATGCATGGGCCACCATACCTCCCATATCGTGTCCCACAATATGAATCGGGCCGAGATTGATAGTCTCAACCAGCGCATGAATGTCTTCGGCTAATGTCTTCTTGTCATATCCCGCACCCGTCGTCGTCGATTTGCCGATACCGCGCAAATCTACGGCAACTACTTTGAAGTCCTGTGCCAGCGACGGCATAACTTTGCGCCAGGCGTACCAATTCTGGGGCCAGCCATGAATAAGCACGACCGTATCCCCGACTCCCCCACTCACATAATGCATGCGTATGCCGTTAACATCGATTGTCTCTTGTTGAAACTCACGCCGAAACGTTCGCTCGTCAATTTCTAATACTTCAGCAAGCGCGTGAGCGTTCAGCGGACCGCTCGACAGGATGAAGATCGATACTAAGAGTTTAAAAGACTTCATAAACTTTCCTTTATGCGCCAATTACGTTGCTTGCATGGGATTCGGAGATAGATACTCCAAGTGAGTATGCTCTGGTCTCGCCCACATCGCTGTTCTTTTCTGCTAATTCATAGTGGCAAGGCGCCGCACACCGGGCGCCTACCGTCAATTCAATAGATAATTTCGTGCAAGCCGCAGCGTGCGAGGTTAGAGGACAGGCCAACTCGCTTTTGAAACGGAAACGACTAACACAAGATTCAAAAGCGGATGCTGCCGCGGACACCGACCGTGCGTTTTGGCGGTAAAATCGCAAAGTCGTGGAATAACAAACCTGTTGTCGTGCTGAAAAAGGGTGCTCCGACCAAATCTTGTGAGTCTCCAAAGTCAGGTGCGCTGCCCGCACTGCCCGTTCGAAACGTATTGTTGCCGGTGACATTGTCGACAAATACCAGAAGTTGCCAATTCTCGCCCTGAAGTCCCGCGCGAAGGTCAAGTTCAATATAATTTTCAAAGATCGTTAGATTGTCAGGGTCATCAAACCGTTTGCCGCGATAGCGCGTGTCGCCTTCAATGAACCAATCGACACTAGTGCCGAACCAATCGTTTAGTGGTTTCGCGGGCCTGACCAGGCTCGCGCTAAGCGCAAACGCTTGCTTTGGTGCCCGCTCCAATCTCTTGCCGGCAAAGCTGATGATGCATTGGGGTGTGAGGACATTCATCCCTGAAACAAAATCGAAAACGGAAGCAACCGTTTGGGCGCAATTGCCTGCCCCGGCAATATCCAATGGCGAACTTGTGGTATCGAAAAACTCTTTGTATTCGGCTTCAGGCAAATAGGTGTAACCGCCTGAGAAGGTTAAACCCTCCACGGGTGTTTGCCATGCGAAGTCAAGTTCTGCCCCGATGACTTCAGCAGAGCCGGCATTGATGGTTCGGCGCGACAAAAGGCCATTCGCCTCGACCACTTGTACCGTCACCTGCTTATCCGAAAAGTCTTGGAAAAAAGCGGCAACATTGACGGCAAGATTGCCAAAGCCGTTGCTCACCGTCGTCTTTATCCCCAACTCATACGCGTTCATTTTTTCCGACGCGAATTTGAAACCGTCGAGACTCGGGATTGCGAAGCCGCTCGGCGCCAATTGCTCAATACCTGCAGGTTTTCTTGCATGGGCTGCCGAGAAATAGATCAAAGTGTTTTCTGTCGGCGTCCATTCGAGCGTTACTTTTGGGGTGTGATAGTTAGAATCTTGGCGTCCAGAAACCTGCGGGATCGTTTGATCGCACACAGCCGAAAGAGTGAATGGCGCAATAAATGTGCATGGATTGCCCGCTGAACGGGTCATCTCAAACTTTTCGTCGACATAACGATTTTCGAAACTGAGCTTCCACGCTTCAAATGCTTGCCATTCAAGCATTATGTATGCGGACAAGTGGCGAGATTTGACATGGTTCAGCGGAGAGATATTTGTTCCCATGGCCTCATTCAGCAGAACCACTTCTTGCCAAGTGTCCACAGGACCCGAAGCAGGGTCGTCACTGCCAAACCCCAGGGATACGTCTGCGTCTTGGCAGATCTCGTTCAATTCGACGGAAGGAATTCCGGGGGGCGGTCCGAAGGGCAGGAATTCAAGTGACTCAAAGCAGTTTACGGTGACCCCTCTTAAGTCGATTTCCTTGTCATTCAACCAATAATTGCCGCCTAACGTCATTTGAAGTCTATCGCCAAATAACGGCACATCCTGCCAGTCGGAGGCGAACCGCAGTTCCTGGCTGAAGATCTGCGCATCCTCAAAGCTAATAATCTCGGCATTGCCTGAGCGCGTATCCAAGAAAACAGACCCGCCCGGCGTTCCTTCGTAATCGGTATCGAGTCCCTCCGACGTGTTAGCATCGAGGAAGCCCGAATAAGAGGTAATCGTACCCCCGGGCACGTCCCATGTCGCAATCAAAGAGGCACGGAAAATTTCCACATCGTTACCAAGATAATCTTTGCCCGGTGTCCGGGGATTGTCGCTTAGCGCCAGTTGGAATCCGTCCGCATCGCCGAAGGTCCCTGTATCACGTAAGCCGGTTAGCAACGGATCCATCGGATCTACGACGGTTCCCAAAGCGTTCGCTGGCACGGAAATCATGCCTGTTTGAGGGATTCCAACAATAGCCCGCGGCTCATATTCGTCATCACTATATTCGAGCCGCGCCTTAAGGCTGAACGAATCTGTGAGGTTTAGATTGGCGGTGAGCGCCCCTCCATACCCCATGCCGCCGCCAAGTTCTTCGCCTGTTACGATGTTCGTGTACTGACCACGCTCGTCCCAATAATAGCCGCTAAATCTCAGTCCAAAGACGTCTTCAATAACAGGACCACTCGCCGAGCCGCTCACTTCATATTCATGATGCTCGGCCGCCTCGAAATTTAACTCAGCTTCAAATTCGTCGCTGGCATCTCTCGTCACATAATTAAAGGCGCCGGCAAATGCCGCACGGCCATAGAGTGCACTTTGTGGGCCTTTCACCAGTTCCACGCGCTGGACGTCGGAGAGCAATCGTTGCGAGACCAAAATCGATGCACCTGCGCTATTAAACGATTCGGACGTGACGTCGATGCCGTCAACTAAAAATGCAACATTGGATCGTCCGCGCGTTGGCGACAAACCGCGCACCGAAATCCTGACGTCCTTTTGCGATCGAACCTCGTCATAAACAAAGCTGGGCGAAATATTTAGGACGTCTTCCAGGCCTTTTGCACCTGTGCGCTTCAGCTGTTCGAAGTCGGCCACACTGATTGAAATCGGGACGTCCTGAAGTCTTTCTTCTCTTTTCCGTGTGGTGACGACGATTTCACCAGATTGCGCCCATCCGGTAGAAGGAAACACAGATAAGCTTGGAGTGGTGATTATCGCCACAGCAATAAAATTACGCAAAAGAAATGAATGCTTAGCCATCTGATAAGTCCCCCAGTTTCCGAAAGGAATTTGTCTTACTTACCCTATGATCAAAGTGCTGCCGTTCCTCGCCATACTGTATCGCTCGCGCGCTTGCACCGTTAATCGTCATGACAATAGTTAGGTCGTATGTCAGCGAGGAATTCTATCAAGCGAATCTACGGATTGGTAGGCGCGAACTCCAGCAAAGCCGAAATCAGTGAGCGAACTAAGGTCTAGACGACATTAGATAAAAGAAACGAATAAACTGAGAGAAATGAAGTTGATCGGCACTGCCCGCCTATCGGTCAAAACTTCGCAGGCACGCCACTACTCTAAGTAAGAAAGATTCAAGCGCGGTTCGGATCACTCAATGATATTAAGCTCGTGAAATCGGATGACGCCGATATCACTCATTTAGTTTCCAATATCTTTGCTCAATTCCACAAACACTACCGGTTGGACAAGATAAATCGCCAGGGGATCATGTTGATGGCGACGATCGATGTATTGGTTGTGCACGCAAAGTTGGACAAACACAATCGAGCAGAGACGACTCTCAACCTGACGCCGGAAGTCTCGCCCGAAGTGCGCCGGTTAACGAAGGCCTGGAATAGCATTTGTCGGCGCTCTTTTTGATCATTTATAGCGAATACGAGACGCGCGTTTTCCGATGGACGGCCGCTTCTGGCTATGAAGAGCTGCAATCAGATCGTCAAAACCATGGCCGCTTAGACGCAAAAAACCGACCTAAGGTGCACGGTATAATTTCGGCTGAGTTTGACCCATAACGGGCATCAGTACTTTGTTGATTGGGACTCGCATTCGGTCGAATACGTTCCGACTTGGCCCGCGCCTCAAGCCCAGAATCCAGCAATTCGCTCAACCATCCAATATGAGGCCAGCACGCCCACAGCATAAGCTGCGGGTTTCGCCGCTTCTTGCATGGTCCACATTTGGAACCGTTGGTTCTTTAGATTCCGTAAGAAGACAACAGAAGCCCCGTAGACCAAGATGACACCGATCACGAAGATTATCTGGCCGATTTCAACGCCTACGTTGAAGAAGAAATGCCTTTGCGCGATATTGCATGAAGGTGAGAAGCGCGTTCTTGGTTACGACAATTGTTTTGGGATTGGACTCGCGATCCGTTATGGGCGCAACCGCTTCGAACAAAACAAAAAGGACGAGCGCAAATCCCAAGAAATGAACCAGTGGTTCTTGCAGCATCATCTTCATAACAAAGTCTCAAGTTTCGTAGGCTTCCACCGCAAAGATTTGCGGCCTAAAGCTCGATACCAAATACCACAAAAAGAATGTCCCTCCCCATATTGATGGGGAGGGAGATCAGGAGCCCGAATCTAGGAATCGAGTTATTGGTAAGGATAGGGCCACGGTTCACCCTCACCCCCCGAAAGATGTAAAGAAGACAAGATCCAAGAGCTAATTAAGCGTCCTCGCGACCCGAAACCCGAAGCTGAAGAACCGGTCGCCCGTGCCGTCGACGTAGCGATTCGCTGAACGCAAGCCCTTCGGGTCGGTGCCCCCCGACCCGCCACGCAAAACGCGTATGTCACATTCGCCGCGCAGCCAAGCGGAACCATCACTCGGCGCACCGTCGTACGAGTCGTTCCAGCAATCTTCGGTCCACTCCCAAACATTGCCGTGCATGTCGTAAAGGCCAAAGGCATTGGTCTCGAAACTCCCGACTGGCGCTGGTTCAACCCATTGATCGCGCCCGCTCGCCAGGCCTGCGCAGCATTCATCCGCGCCGTAATTTGCATACTCGTGACTCGCGATATCACCCCATGGAAAGGCGCTGGTCGTCCCGGCTCGCGCCACATATTCCCATTCCGCTTCGCTCAAAAGACGGTACGGACTGGCGGTTTCTCGGGCGAGCCAAGATACATAGGCTTGAGCGTCGTCCCAATTCATACTGATCACGGGGCGTGTTCCGCGCCCCCACCCTTGATCATCCGGCCGATAGCCGTTGCAGCCACCGTCTGCAACGCAGGTGTCCCACTCGTTGAAGGTCACCTCAAATTTGCCGACCGCAAAGTCCCGAGAAATCGTGACGGAATGCTGCGGTCCTTCGTTATCAAAACGACCGTCCTCATTTGACGGCGAGCCCATGGTGAAACGCCCCGCGGGAACGACAACCATCGTCGGGCAAACATCACAGTCTTTGAACTCGGACCCGGTAGATCGTCCTTGTTGTTGAGCTGGCGGCGGTTCACTTGATGGGGTGTACCAAATAGGCGAGGTGTAAGCGCGGTCCTGGACTTCCATCTTGATGTCGTCAGGCATATCGATGTTGAAGAACTTCGCGTCGTATGCTGTCCATCGCGGCGTCGGGATTTCTATCACGCGGACGTAATAAAAAGCACGTTGTTGCGGATTAAAATCCGGATCCTCCCAGTGGGCTTCCAAGACAGGGTCGCCGATCGTGTTGGTATAGGAAGCGTCCGCGATATCCACCGTGTTGCCAACGTCGCTCACACTATTGTTGCGCCGGATGCGCCGCCCATCGGAGACGGCGACGTTGTAAACTTGCTCGTTTGTTTCGCCATTGTTATCGAGCCAGCCCTTGATGACCTGTATACGGTCGAGATTGGCGCCGTCGGCGTCGCGCAATGCGCGGATCATGAAGGTGGGTGCTTCACCGGCGGGCGCGTTGGTGAGGTCACCTCCCATGGGCACGCCTCGCGCGTAACCTTGACGGGCAAAATCGGATCGGTGGACTTCGTCCGGCTCGAAGTCCCAACCGCCGAACACTCGCACCTGGATGCGGGTGCCGGTGGTGGCGTAAACTTCACGCCGTACCATTGCATCCCAAATGGCCTCGCGCGTATTCTCGCGCGCCCACACTGCCGCGAGCCCAGACGCGCCAAAGTCTATAATCTTGAGAGACAGCTCGGGCGGGTCTCTTGGAAGCAGGACGGCCTTGTAACGTTCCTCGCTTGGCTCAGACACGTGCGTCTTGCTCAAGTGGTTCTCTTCCCGCGTGGTAGGCAGGGCGGTGTGATTGTCGGTGCTTCCGATCAAGCCAAATTTAAAGGGATTTGCCCCGAGCTGCTCCTCCAGACGCAGGCCTTCCATCAACGCAGGGCGGGCATATTCCTTAGGCAGCATGTCGGGGGTCTTGGCAGTGGTGCCACCGAGATTTCCCTTATCTATCGTCTCGAAGTCTGCAAATTGGTCGTCGGGCGACACAAGCGGATGCGTCTCGCCATCGCCCTTCGTCTGTGTCACTTCGTAGATTGGTTCAAAGCGTGCGCGCGTTTGTGCATATGCTGTGGTAAGTGGATCTCCACCATAGGTTTTGGTATCGAACATGAGACCGTTCGAAAGGTTGCCATTGTGCGCAGCCGCAAGCACGCGCCCGCCTGTCTTTTCTTCGTAGGCGGCCATGTAAGCCCACAAGTCTTCGGCGTCCACGGAATCATATTGGGAGTACGGTAGGATCTGGCTGGTCTTGTCGCCTGCATCGCGGAAGATCACCACCCTGTGCATATTGTTGCCGCCGGAAGCCGAAGTCCATTCGAAACCATGAAAAGTCGTAAAGACGCCCGGCTGATAATACTCTTCGGCGTTTTTTACGACATTTGACCAGGCCGCCTCCATCATACGCGGTTCATTGATCAGATCTTGATGCTTTCCGGTGCCCCCCCGCATCAACTCGCGGAAGGCCTCACGGCGCTTGCCCGCTTTGACCAGATCGTGCCATCGCTTTCCGGTTTCATTGGCCAAAAGGATCGGATCGGAGCGCTGAATAAAATCCATAAGCCCTAAGTTCTCGGCGTGGTCCGCGACGACGACAAAATCCAGCGGTTTAATTAACTTGACCTTCCAGCCCCCTTGACTTGTGACGACATCCCCCCTCGACACACGGTAAGCGTCGTCCGGCCCCAAACTAGCGCCACCCATCCCCGCATCGTAAGACCAGAACGTATGCAAGTGGGTGTCGCCGAACAAAACCCGATTGGGATAATCGTCTTCCACATAGGGCGAGTATTCGTTCTTCGGCGCATTGTCATCTTCTTCATCGGGGACAACGTCTTGCGCCAATGATGGTGACGCAATCAGAGACACTAAAATTGCGGCCGCTAAAATTCGGTTTATTTCCATTTTCCCCTGCTGCCTTAAGGCGTGTACAAAATTGGCGCCGCGCGCACTTGCCGGTGGGTTCGCAGATCTTGTTGCTTTCGGCCACCACTTTATCGCTAATCCGGATCTTGTCGAGCGTCTAGCAAGACTGAGGATGAGGTGGGTTTTTTGCCTCATTTTTGTTTGATAACGGGCCAGTGAACGGGGATTAAGCAGCAACGTTCGCGATATCAATGGACGGATGAAGCAATGATGTCTTTGACAGCTGGTGGTAAGTTAGGAGCTATAAATCTTGAAACGTAATGTCCGCTTGTGGCTAAGAAGCGAAGTCGAAGCGGCATAGGCGATACGACTGCTTTACCTTCAAAATCGGACGTGCTGGTTTTTGTTTGATAACACACCCGCACCTTTGGCTTACGCGACGCCCTTATCCCCAAGTGAGACATTTCTGCTTTGCCCAAACAGCGCCGCCTCTATCTGGCTTTGACACTTACCAGATGTTTTTGCCGGATCCAGGAAGGCCGAGGCGGGGCCATTTTTCATTCACGATGTCAATAATTTCGTCGCTCATGCGGATCTTGGTGCCCCATGTGCGCGTGGTCTCCGGCGGCCACTTGTTTGTCGCATCAAGCCCGATTTTGCTGCCGAGACCCGGTTGCGGGGAGGCAAAATCCAAATAGTCGATTGGCGTGTTCTCGATCAACGTGATATCACGGCTCGGATCCATCCGTGTACTGACGGCCCACATGACGTCCTTCCAATTCCGGGCGTCGATATCATCGTCAACTACGATCACCCATTTGGTGTACATGAATTGACGCAAAAAAGACCAAAGACCCATCATCACCTGCTTGGCGTGACCGGGATAGGCCTTCTTAATGCTGACAACGGCGATGCGGTAGGAGCAGGCTTCCGGAGGCAGCCAACAATCGATGATTTCGGGATATTGCTGTTGCAGCAGGGGCACGAACAATTCGTTCAAAGCTTCGCCTAAGACGCTCGGCTCGTCCGGCGGGCGGCCGGTATAGGTCGAAAGATATAGCGGGCTTTGGCGCATGGTGACGGCTTTCACCGTAAACACCGGAAAGGTCTCGACTGAATTGTAGTAGCCGGTGTGGTCGCCGTAGGGTCCTTCGTCTTGGTGGTCAGTTAGCGAAACTTCGCCTTCGAGCACGATCTCGGCTTCCGCTGGCACTTTGAGCGGAATGGTTTGGCACGGCACAAGCTCGACTTGCTTGCCGCGCAAAAGTCCTGCGAATTGATACTCGGACAACGTATCGGGCACCGGCGTGACCGCGGCGATGAGGGTTCCCGGGTCAGCGCCAATCACGACGGCGGCGGGCAGGGCTTCAGTTTTTGCAGCGCGCCACCGGTCGTACTGTAGTGCGCCGCCGCGGTGGTGCAGCCAACGCATGAGGGTCGTGTTGCGGCCGGTGACCTGCATGCGGTAGATGCCGAGATTGTAATTATCTTCCGCCGCATCGGAGGGCCCCTTGGTTACCACGATCGGCCAGGTGATCAGCGGTGCCGGCTCGCCCGGCCAGCAGGTCTGAATCGGCAGCGCTGATAAGTCGATGTCACTTCCTTTGAGAACGACCTCCTGGCACGGCGCATTTGTCATGCGGCCTGTCGTCTTGGGCTTCATGGACACCACGGATTTGACCAGCGGCAGCATGTCAAAGGCGTCCTTGAGCCCGGACGGCGGTTCCGGTTGGCGCAAAAATGCCAAAGTTTCGCCGACGTCGCGTAATTCGGTAGCGCAAGTGCGTTCCTTGCCGCCGAACGTAATCGCCCTAGCCACGCGTTCGACGGTTCCGAACAAGTTGGTCACGACTGGTATATCTGTAGACTGACCATTTGCGAGTTGTGGATTTTCAAAAACGACACACGGTCCCCGATGAGCCAAGAGCCGCGTTTGGATCTCCGTCATTTCAAGAACCGTGGAAACGGACTCGGTCACGCGCACGAGCTCGCCGACCGTGTCCAATCGTTCCAAGAATTCGCGTAAAGACCTGTAGGACATGAATTTCAACTTAGCGCACTGGGAGGGGCGGTCAAGAAACGTGACGCAAGCAGGGGTGAGGCATGTCGTATCACAGGTGCGCAAAGCACCAAACGCCGGTGTTTCGCACGTCCGTGTCCTCAAGCTCCCGCGTCGTCCTGACGGCATATGCGGTTAACTTTTGTAATTTCTCCTTGGGCAGATAATTCCGGCCCGGGTCGCCCACCAAAACTGTGTCGCCCTCATCTGCTAGCCCGGAAAGCCACGTCGTCACGTGATCCGCGAGAGGGCGCTCATAACAAATGTCACCCGCAAGCACGACATCCCATGGCCCGGATTGGCCGACCAAATTCTTCTCAGTGACTTCAAGGGCCACGTCATTAGAGCGCGCGTTTAGTCGACAAGCGGCATTGGCAAACAAATCAATGTCGGCGGCAAGCACAGATGCGGCACCTGCCTTGAGGGCGGCAATGGCAACTAGACCGGAGCCTGACGCAAAATCGAGCACCGTTTTACCCGCGACAATGTCCGGATGATCTAGAACGTAGCGGGCCAATGCCTGACCGCCGGCCCATGCAAAAGCCCAATAGGGCGGCGGCAGACCGCTTTCATGGAGCTCTTGCTCTGTCCACTGCCATATAGGAACGAGTTCGTCGGCGACATTGAGAGAGATTTCCGGCACAAGCGGAACTTCACGTAATTTGGTGTGCTGTTTGACAAACGCATCGCAATCGGTCTCGATCTTTTCGTTCACTTTGAGCTTCCTCGGATCGAACCTTACCAAGCGTGACCAACAACGATTGCTGCAAAGATGAGAGCGCCAAATGTCCGATTCGAGCGAAACACTTGAAGACACGAGTCCGGATTGTCGATCTCAACCGAGCGTATTTGCCAAACGAGTTGAGCGCCCGCCAATGCCAATCCCACATAAAACGGCCAAGCGATGTTCACAGCCATAGCGGCAGAGGCGAAAAAAGAGAAAGCGGTTGAATAGAAAAACCAGAGCCACGGCTTTGTTGCGCCTCCGAATTTGAGCGCCGTCGATTTAACACCGACCAGAGCATCGTCGTCCTTATCCTGATGGGCGTAGATTGTGTCGTAGCCAATCGTCCACGCAATTCCTCCAGCGTAAAGCATAAGGGGGGCGAGGGTGAGTTCATTGGCCTTGGCGGTCCATCCCATTAGCGCGCCCCAATTGAACGCCAGTCCCAAGAAAACCTGAGGCCAGTAAGTGAGGCGCTTCATGAAGGGATAAATTGCGACCAGCACCAGAGAGAAAATGCCAAGCTGGATAGTCAAACCATTGAACGAAAGAAGGACGATGAGACCCGCCAAGCATTGCGCACCAAGAAAGATCCAAGCTTGGAGCACGCTCACTTGACCGCTGGGCAAGGGCCGGCTGGCGGTTCGTGCGACTTGGGCGTCAATGTCTCGATCAACGATGTCGTTGAACGTGCAGCCGGCGCCTCTCATGACGATTGCGCCAACACCAAACAAAACTAGGAGTCCGAGATCCGGTCCTGCCGCCCCTTGTGTCGGCGCGGCGAGAGCGACGCCCCACCAGCATGGCCAAAGCAGGAGCCACGTCCCGATCGGCCTGTCGGCGCGCGCCAACCTCAAGTAGGGATGCAAAGCCGCCGGCGCATACCGGTCGACCCAATTGCGCACGTCAGCGTCTGCGATTCGGCCTTGCGAAGATGCCGTCATTTGTCCGGCCGCCTTAAGACGAAAATAATATTCAAGTGTTCGATCTTGCGCCTCGATGTATAGAGTAAATCAAGTGGCTTATGTCCAACGCCAATAGGTGGTCCATACTAAATGACCAAGACACCACAGACCACATCCGCGGCACGGGTCCGGCTTTTTGTCGAGGGGCCGCTAGCGGCGGCTGCCGCAATTCAGGCGACGGAAGGGCAAAGCCATTACTTAACCCACGTGATGCGTCTCAAGATGGGAGATAGCGTCGAGTTGTTCAACGGTCGCGATGGCGCGTGGCTTGCGTCCATTGGCCAGCTCAAAAAGAAGAGCTGCGAGCTATTGCCGATCGAGCAAGTCGCGCCGCAAATTCAAGACCCCGATCTGTGGCTCTTATTTGCGCTGCTCAAACGCCAGCGCATCGACTATCTCGTCGAAAAGGCAACCGAGCTTGGCGCTGCTGTTCTACAACCGGTAAAGACGCGCTACACGATATCGAAACGTGTCAATCTCGAACGGCTTCGCGCTCATTCTATTGAAGCTGCAGAGCAGACCGACCGCACGACTGTTCCTGAGCTTAGGGAGTTGATTCAATTTGAGACGCTTATCGACACGTGGGACAATCAACGCCGAATTTTGTTTTGTGATGAATCCACTCAAGGCGACAAAACAGGGATTACCCCTCGTGAAACTTTGTCCGAACTGAGCGCTGGTCCTTGGGCGGTCCTGGTGGGACCGGAAGGCGGATTTGACGTTCGAGAGAGGGAGGCCCTGCGGCGCAAATCTTTTGTCGTTCGTATGGCGCTCGGCCCTCGACTTTTGCGGGCCGACACCGCGGCAATTGCGGCGCTGTCCCTATGGCAAAGCCAGCTGGGCGATTGGTAGTGGCCCGCGCAAGTCTTAGGCCTTGTGACCTCGCGAAATGGGCTTTAAACCTGAAATATGGGATTAAGCTATACAGAACCAGCGTTTAGACGGACACGGGGCAGCGTTAATGGCGGCTGAGGGCGACAATAAATCAACGATCGCGAGCTTTGAGGAGCTTGTCGCCTATCTCGAGGCCGGTTGTAAACCGATTAGCGATTGGAGGATCGGAACAGAGCACGAGAAGTTCGGCTATCACTTGGCCGAACTCACCCCGCTCCAATATGAAGGCGATGACGGCGTCCAAGCTATGCTCACGGGCTTGCAGAAGTTCGGTTGGAAGCCTGTTTATGAAGACGGCAATGTCATAGCGCTCAATCAAGAGAACGGGTCAATTACCCTCGAGCCCGGTGGCCAGTTTGAACTCTCCGGCGGCGCGCTCGCCAATGTTCATCAAACATGTGACGAAGTTCACACACATTTGGCCCAAGTCGAAGACGTTGCCAAAGGACTGGGCGTCGGTTTTATGGGCTTGGGCTTTTCTCCGAAATGGACCCTGGCGGAAACGCCGGTCATGCCCAAGTCTCGCTATGACATTATGCGGCGGTATATGCCGGCACGGGGAAACCTCGGTCCCGAAATGATGTTTCGGTCCTGCACGGTGCAAACCAATCTTGATTTTTCATCCGAAAGCGACATGGTCAAGAAGTTCAGGGTGAGTCTCGCGCTGCAACCCGTTGCGACAGCGATTTTTGCAAACTCTCCGTTTACGGAGCGTAAGCCAAACGGCTTTCTCTCCTATCGAAGCCATGTCTGGCTCGATACCGATCCTGATCGCACGGGTATGCTGCCCTTTGTTTTTGATGAGGGGTTTGGCTTTGAGCAGTATGCTGACTATGCCTTGGATGTGCCGATGTATTTGGTTGAGCGCGAAGGAAAATATGTTGACGCCGCCGGCCAATCGTTCCGGGATTTCATGAACGGCAAACTCCCGGCGCTGCCTGGCGAGAAGCCACGCCTCAAGGACTGGGAAACCCATCTGACCACGATCTTCCCGGAGGTCCGTCTCAAAAAGTTTTTGGAAATGAGAGGCGCAGACGGCGGGCCGTGGCGCCGGCTTTGCGCTCTACCGGCATTTTGGGTCGGGCTTCTTTACGATTCCGACGCTCTTGAAGCCGCTTGGGATTTGGTCAAGGGCTGGACAGAGGCGGAGCGCGATGAACTGCGCCGCACGGTCCCAGTCAAGGCGCTCAAGACAAAATTCCGCAGCCAAACGGTATGCGATATTGCAAAGCAAGTTTTGCAGATTTCACGGAGCGGCTTGAAAGCTCGCGATATTCGCGACGCCAATAACGTGAGTGAAGCTCACTTTTTGGACACGCTCGATCAAATCACAGAGGAAAATCGGACACCGGCTGAAGAGCTGCTCGATGCTTTCAACTCAAAATGGGATGGAGACATTGATCACATCTTTGCCGAATACTCCTACTAGGGACTGTCGGGGCAGTTGTCATGAAGTCCCTTAGGCAATTGAGCATTCTTGCCACCGCGCTTTTTCTAATTATTGGGTGCAGCAATCCGGAGCGAAGCCGCTTTGTTCAATTGTGCGTTGAAAACGGCGATTCGGCCGAGCGCTGCCGATGCACCTTCGACAATTTGAAGGAAGAGGTCGGCACGGTCGATGCGGAATTCGTTGACTTTGTAGCCGACTTTGCCAAATGGGGTTTGCGCGAGGGTGACACCGGTCTTGATCGCTTTCAAATCATGGAAAAGTATGAGCTGCAGGAGGCCGAGTTCGTCAACCTCGCCGAAATCGTCGGCGGTACTATGATCCGGGCACTAGGCAGTTGCCGCGGTTAGGCTTCGGTACCGCCGACTGTCAATCCGTCGATGAGCAAAGATGGTTGTCCGACGCCCACGGGCACGCCTTGTCCAGCTTTGCCGCAGGTGCCGACGCCCGGATCCAATTCCAAGTCGTTTCCGACCATTGAGACTTTGGTGAGAACGTCGGGGCCGTTACCGATCAGCGTTGCACCTTTGACGGGCGCGCCAACTTTGCCGTCTTTTACGAGATAGGCTTCGGTGCAGGAAAAGACAAATTTGCCGTTTGTAATGTCAACTTGGCCACCGCCGAACGAAACCGCATAGAGTCCGTTTTTGCAACTACGTAGTATGTCTTTGGGATCGTGTTCGCCGGCCATCATGTAGGTGTTGGTCATGCGGGGCAGCGGCGGGCATTCAAAAGATTCGCGCCTGCCGTTTCCAGTCGGCGCCATTCCCATAAGGCGTGCGTTCATCCGGTCCTGCATATAGCCGACGAGAATGCCGTCTTCGATGAGCGTGGTTTTTGTCGTGGGCGTGCCCTCGTCGTCGACGGACAGCGATCCGCGCCGATTGGGGATTGTGCCGTCGTCGACGACCGTGACCCCTTTTGAAGCAATACGCTCGCCCATCAGGCCTGCAAAGGCCGACGTTTTTTTCCGGTTGTGATCTCCCTCTAGGCCGTGGCCGATCGCCTCGTGCAACAAGATGCCCGGCCATCCCGGTCCTAAGACGACAGACATTTCGCCGGCCGGCGCCGGCACGGAATCTAAGTTGACCAGGGCTTGACGCAGCGCTTCGTCGGTTAGCTCTTGCCAGCGATCCGTTTCAAGATAGGCCTGATACCCCGTCCGGCCGCCGGTTCCCTCATAGCCTGATTCCTGGCGATCGTCGTCGCCCACGACTACGGATACGTTGAGCCGGACGAGTGGGCGCACATCTCGCACCGTGTCCCCGTTGGGCCTTAGGATTTCGACAACTTGCCACTCGCCGGACAACGAACAAGAGACTTGGCGCACGCGCTCGTCTTTTGTGCGGGCATAGGCGTCGATGTCTTTTAGAATTTTGACCTTGGATTCAAAGTCGACTTGGTCCAGCGGATTGGTCTCGTCATATAAATGAACATTACTGCGGGCAGGTCCTCCTGCGAGGGCGCCCGTGTATCCCGCTTTGACCGCTTGGACCGATTGCGCCGCACGCTTTAGCGCGGGTTCAGAGAGTTCGGAGGCATGTGCATATCCTGTCGCCTCGTCTGCTACTGCGCGCAATCCGAAACCGTGGCTCGTGTCGAAGCTAGCGTTTTTTAGTCGGCCATCGTCAAACGAAAAGCTCTCGGACTGGCTATATTCAAGAAACAATTCACCGTCGTCACAATCATTAAGGGCACCGTCGACAATTGATTGAACTCGGGTGCGGTCCAAGTCGGTTTGAGCAAAAAAAATCTCTGTCGCATCCGGTGCGGGCATTTAATGAATTCCTTGCGTCTGGGTAGCAGAAGGCCGGCACACAGAGTGCCGGCCTTCTCTAAATGGACTCTGTTCTAATTGGTCCGGCTGTAGCCGTTTTCTTCATAGCGCTCGATGCGTTCCATTGCGTAGCGCCAGTTAGGGCGCAGGTCGCCTGCTTGTAGAAAATCCGCATACGCGCTGTCGAGGTCCTTCAGGGCTTCATGCGCTAGGCCACGATTGTAATACGCCGCGTGAGGCTCGTTCGTTCCGAGTTCCAGTCCTCGATTGTACTCATCAATAGCCGCTCTAAACTGGTTTTGAAAAACATATGTGTTGCCCCGATTAACAAATGCTTCTGCCAAATCCGGGACAAGGCGCAGGGCTTCTTCAAAATCGGCGAGGGCCCTATCAAAAGTTTTCTCGGCTGTGTAATTGATGCCGCGATTGACCAAGGTTTTGGCGCGGTCGGATCTGGAAAGGCCGCCGGCGTTCAGCGCCCTGTTGCAATAGTTGAGACCATCCACGCCGCCGCCGAAAATCTTGGTCGATTGATAGCATTGCTGCGCGTCAGAATTTCCAAAAACAGTAATACTCTGTGCATGGGCCGAGCCCGCGAAGAGGACGGCTGCGGCCACAACGTATTTCCACATGTCACTTCTCCATGCCGTGATTTGCTGACATTTTATCATGGTTGTCTTGCCGGGCTAAGCCACAATTTGTTGGGCGTAATGGTTCAAAATACGCCCCGGTGCCGGTCCGACATGAGCTGACCAGGAGGTCAGGTCCATGGGCAGATCATAACCCATAACCAAATTCTAGAGATTAAGAAGTTGGATGTACTCGAGGGGTCGTTTTATGCCTGAGACTTAAAGCTGCCGTCTCGATAAAAAAGGGCGAAATCCCTCGGATTGTGGCATAACGTCGCGAGATTATGTGACACATTCGCCCCGAATCGGCGCCATATACAATGCCCGTCGGTTATTTGATTGTCCTTTTTGGTTGAGGGGGATCGGCCGGCAAGCAGCTGGCAGCCCTGCAGGGGTCTTATTGACTGTCTGATTTGGTTGTCGCCCTAGTTCGACGTGAGTGCGGGAACGGCTAGCGGTTGCAGTTCTAGCTTGAATAATTGTAGTGGTGAACTTATGCGTGTCGCCGTATGGATGAACGCTCAAGAACGTCATTGCTCAGCTGATAAACGGACGAATGAGATGCGGTCATTGGCTTGGATAGGATTACTTGCGGCAGGATCATTGATCCTGCTAGGCGTTGACGTCGCTTTGGCGGACCAGCCGCGTCCCTGGCAATTCGGTTTCCAGGAACCGGTGACGGAGGTGATGCGCGAAATCAACAGCTTTCACAATATGCTGTTGGTGATCATCGCCACGATTTCCGCTCTCGTGTTGGGTTTGCTCCTTTACGTCATGGTGCGCTTCAATGCCCGGGCCAATCCGACCCCTTCAAAAGTCTCTCATAACACCTTGGTGGAAGTGCTCTGGACTGTGGTGCCGATTTTGATCCTGGTCGTTATCGCAATTCCCTCATTTCGGCTTCTCTATTTCATCGACACTGTCCCCGAGGCCGACATCACCCTCAAAGCGACGGGCTATCAGTGGAACTGGGGCTACGAATATCCGGACATTTTCGGAGACGAGGAATTCATAGCCAACATGGTGCCGGAAGAAGAGTTGGGAACTGATGCGTTCGGCAATCCGCAGCCCCGGCTATTGGCGGCGGATTTCGACATCGTCGTTCCGGTGGGCAAAACGGTACGGGTCATTGTAACCGCTGGTGATGTGTTGCACGCCTGGGCCATGCCGGCCTTTGGGATAAAGATGGATGCGGTCCCAGGCCGCTTGAATGAGACGTGGTTCAAAGTCGAAAAAGAAGGCATGTACTACGGTCAATGTTCCGAACTTTGCGGCATCAAGCACGCCTTCATGCCGATCGCCGTGGCCGTTGTCTCTCAAGAACGCTTCGATGAATGGGTAATCGAAGTGCGTGATGAATACGGAATAGCGGCATCGCCGTCCCAACCAACGCTGGCCATGGCTCAGAACAATGCTTCGAAGGACTAGGCGATGACGTCTGAAAACCTCGCCCTGCAGGAGTTTGCGGACCACCACGCGCTTCATCCTACGGGCTGGCGCCGCTGGGTATTATCGACCAATCACAAAGACATCGGGTCGATGTACATCATTTTCGCCATCATTTCGGGTGTGATCGGCGGCTTTTTTTCTTTGCTCATGCGGATGGAATTGCAATCGCCCGGTGTTGAAGTCCTGCCGGCACTTGTCGGCGCCGGTGACATCGATGCGACCTATCACTTTTACAATGTACTTGTGACCGGCCACGGTCTGTTGATGATTTTCTTTATGGTCATGCCTGCGATGATCGGCGGCTTCGGCAATTGGTTCGTGCCGCTCATGATTGGCGCTCCGGATATGGCTTTTCCGCGCATGAACAATATTTCGTTCTGGCTGCTACCGTTCTCGTTGGCGCTTTTGCTACTTTCGATCTTTGTGCCGGGGCCGGGATATAACGGCGTGGGAGGCGGCTGGACCATCTATCCGCCCTTGTCGACAACGTTTCAGCCGGGGCCAGCGATGGATCTCGCGATCTTATCGCTCCATATCGCGGGCGCCTCTTCGATTTTAGGCGCCATCAATTTCATCACCACGATCTTCAATATGCGCGCGCCTGGCATGACGCTGCACAAAATGCCGCTGTTTGTCTGGTCGGTACTAATTACGACGTTCTTGCTTCTGTTGGCGATGCCTGTCTTGGCGGGCGCCATCACCATGCTGCTGACGGACCGCAACTTTGGTACGGCATTCTTTGATGCCTCGATGGGCGGTGATCCTGTCTTATTCCAGCATATGTTTTGGTTCTTCGGTCACCCGGAAGTTTACATTCTCATTCTTCCCGGTTTTGGCATGATCAGCCAGATCATCTCGACGTTTTCCAAGAAGCCCGTCTTCGGTTATCTCGGCATGGCTTACGCCATGGTAGCGATCGGCGTTATCGGATTTATCGTATGGGCCCACCATATGTATACCGTCGGCCTCAATGTAAATCTTGAAGCCTATTTCGTTGCCGCAACCATGGTCATAGCGGTGCCCACGGGGATCAAGATCTTCTCGTGGATTGCAACCATGTGGGGCGGTTCGATTGAATTCAAAACGCCCATGCTTTGGGCGCTGGGTTTCATTGCTTTGTTCACCATCGGCGGTGTGACCGGCGTCGTGCTGGCAAATGCCGGAGCGGACGTCGCCCTTCACGATACGTATTATGTTGTTGCCCATTTCCACTACGTGCTGTCACTGGGTGCCGTGTTCGCCATTTTTGCGGGCTTCTATTATTGGTTTGGCAAAATGAGTGGCTACACTTACTCAGAAGGTTTGGGCAGACTTCATTTTTGGCTAACGTTTGTCGGCGTCAATCTCATTTTCTTTCCGCAGCATTTCTTGGGACTTGCGGGCATGCCGCGGCGCTACGTTGACTATCCCGAAGCGTTCGCGCCATGGAACTTTGTTTCGTCGATTGGTGTCTACATTGCCGGCGCTGGTCTATTAGTATTCCTTTGGATGCTGGCAAATGCATTCAGCAGAAAAGAAAAGTGCGCGGATAATCCGTGGGGTGAGGGGGCGACCACTCTTGAGTGGACATTGACTTCACCTCCGCCTTTTCATCAGTTTAGTGAGCTGCCTGTCATCAGGTAGATTGCGCTTCGCATTGGGTAATGGATTGAACACATGACTGCTCAAACAAAAATTACACAGCCTACGGAACTGGCAGGTTCGCATGTCGAGGGGGTCCCTGCGGGTCCTGGAGTCAGCGAAGCCTCGATCAAAGAATATTTTGAATTGCTAAAGCCCAATGTCATGTATCTGGTTATATTTACTGGCTTTGTCGGCATTGTGGTTGCGCCAGGCTCTATACACCCTGTGATTGGATTTGCCGCCTTATTGTGTATTTCGGTGGGAGCTGGCGCCGCGGGTGCGCTCAATATGTGGTACGAAGCCGACTTCGACGCAGCGATGCAGAGGACGAGATCCCGTCCCATCCCTCGCGGAGCCATCAAGCCCGACGAAGCGCTTGCCTTTGGCGCCGTCTTATCGGTTGGGTCAGTCATCGCGATGGCCTTTCTGGTCAACTACATTTCTGCCGCGCTCTTGGCGTTGACCATCGCGTTCTATGTCTTTATCTACACAATATGGCTTAAGCGCCGGACACCGCAAAACATCGTTATTGGTGGTGCGGCCGGCGCCTTTCCTCCAGTGATCGGCTGGGCCGCGGTGACGGGCAGCGCCGACATCGAAGCTTGGGTGCTCTTTGCCATCGTATTTATGTGGACGCCGCCTCACTTCTGGGCCCTGGCGCTTTACCGCATGGGAGACTACGCCAAGGCATCCGTACCTATGTTGCCGGTCGTTGCGGGTAAGGCGAATACACGACTGCAGATGCTGCTTTATTCGGTTGCGCTGGCGTTAGTGAGCTTGCTGCCATACACGATGGGCTTTGCCGGATTGATTTACTTTGTTGTGACGCTGCTGAGCGCCGTAGGACTCGTCTATCATGCCTTTAATGTTTGGCGTGTCGGCAGGCTGGCTGATGCGCAAGTCGCATCAGGCGCACCTCAGGCTAAGAAAAGCCTTGTGCGAGCCGATCACGCCGCGCGCAAAATGTTCAAATATTCGACACTTTATCTTTTTGTGATCTTTTTTGTTTTGCTTGTGGAGCAGGGGCTTGGTCTCAACGCAGCGAGCTGGCTCGAACTGATGTGAACATTGTGACCGAGAAAGACGAGGGCGTCGTGCTGACGCCAAAACAAGCCGAAGTACGCAGTCAGCGCAATATTGCCATTGCGCTAAGTCTCATCGCTTTTGTGGCTTTGGTATTTGTCGTCACCATTGTGCGGCTTGGCGGTAATGTTTTAGATCGACCGCTTTAGGGCGAATTGGCGGAGCATAGTCGCCAGCATATGGCACACTTAAACCAAATAACTGATACCAACCGGCGCAACGTTCAAGTCGCCCTCGTCTGCGGGCTTGTCGTTGCGGGCATGGTCGGTTTGTCGTTCGCTGCCGTTCCTCTTTACAACTTGTTTTGCCGCGTCACGGGGTATGGCGGCACGACGTCAGCGGTTGAAGAAATTACGGGGCCAATTATCGACCGGCAGGTCACGGTACGTTTCGATGCAAGTCTTGCCCGCGGCATGCCTTGGAAATTTGAGCCTATGCAGATTTCACAAGAGCTGAAAGTCGGCGAGACGGCGATGGCGTATTACCGGGTCGTTAACCCGACCAACCGAACTATCGCCGGTACTGCGACCTACAATGTGACGCCTCAGAAAGCAGGTAGCTACTTTGCCAAGCTCGAGTGCTTTTGCTTTACCGAACAAATTCTGGAACCCGGTCAATCTGCTGAGCTACCGGTGACCTATTTTGTCGATCCGGAAATCGATAACGATCCCTATATGGATGACATTAAGACGCTAACTTTGTCTTATACATTTTTTGAAATGGATGATGTAGACGGCGAGAGCGTTGCGAAAGCGTCGCGCTAAAAGGCACGGGCGCGAATGAGGAGCAAAGTCGCATGGCGGATGCGGAAGTCAAACATGACTATCATTTGGTAGAGCCGAGCGCATGGCCGATCGTCGGCTCGATCGGGGCTTTTGTTTTAGCTTTGGGTGCGGTCGGCTTTATCAACGCCAACGGACTTCCCATTTTTGGGATTTTCACGATTGATGGCCCGGCGGTCATGCTTATTGGCGTGCTGATTGTGCTTTACACCATGGTTGGCTGGTGGCGCGACGTCATTCGTGAGGCGGAAGTCGAGGGCCATCACACCCAGGTTGTGCAGATCGGTTTGCGTTACGGCATGGCCCTCTTCATCGCTTCGGAGGTCATGTTCTTTGTTGCGTGGTTTTGGGCCTATTTCAATGCGCGGCTGTTTCCGGAAATGCATGGCCTTGCTCAATGGCCGCCGACGGGTGTCGAGGTCTTCGATCCGTGGCACTTGCCGTTTATCAACACGCTAATCCTTCTGACCTCCGGCACGACGGTGACCTGGGCGCATCACGCGCTGCAGCACGGCGATCGCACTGGTGTCAAACAAGGCCTATGGCTGACCGTTTTGTTGGGTGCCGCTTTTAGCTGCGTACAACTTTACGAGTACATGCATGCGGGATTTGCCTTCAGCGGCGGCATCTATGGTTCGACATTCTTTATGGCCACAGGCTTTCACGGCGCCCACGTGATCATTGGTACGATCTTCTTGGCAGTCTGTCTTGGCCGGGTCTACCGAGGTCATTTTTCGCCCGAACACCATTTCGGATTCGAGGCTGCCGCTTGGTATTGGCATTTTGTCGATGTCGTTTGGCTTTTTCTTTTTGCCTGCATCTACATTGGCGGGGTAGGCGCAGCTGTGCCTCATTAAATGTCTAGTGGCCAGCCCAGCCCGGAAGGTCAGAGCGGCTGGCTTAGAGCTGGAATGTTATCGCGCTGCCCGCGCTGCACGGAGGGTCCGCTCTTTGACGGATTTCTAACCGTTGCGCCCGAATGCACCAATTGCGGATTGGATTTGTCCAAAGCTGACACCGGCGATGGGCCAGCGGTATTTGTCATATTTATCGTCGGATTTGTAGTTGTCGCTGGTGCTGTGCTGCTTGAGGTGTTCGTCACACCGCCTTACTGGGTTCACGCGCTGATTTGGGCACCGTTGTCCATTCTGCTTTCACTTGGTTTGCTCAGACCTTTTAAGGCGACGCTGCTTGCGCTGCAGTATAAGCACGATGCATCTGAGGGCCGGCTCAACAAATAGCCGATGGTCATCTCGAGCCCGGAGGGCCGCTTGAATGGTGAGATTTCGTCCGCTGCCTTGGCTGACCCTGGCTGCATTTCCGGCGCTTGCGTTATTGTTAGGGCTGGGAAGCTGGCAGCTGCAGCGGCTTGAATGGAAGTTGGCCCTCATTTCACAAATTGAAGCTCGGGCAAGCGCGCCGATTCAACCGATCGATGACGTGATTGCAAACGCCGCTAAGCCAGGCGACTTGAACTTCTGGCACGTCGAAGCAATCGGTCAACTCGATCACTTAAATGAATTTCATCTCTATTCGAGGAACGCACAAGGGCGACCTGGTTACCGCGTGATTGCGCCACTCCTTCGGGATCGCAAACGAACCGTGCTAGTCGACAGAGGGTTTGTGCCGGAAGCCAACAAAGCGGCACAGACGCGAGCCCAGGGCCAAACAACCGGCACTGTTACGATCGCCGGTATCGCACGAACTTATGAACCTCCGGGGCCCTTCATGCCCGATAATCAGCCGGCGGATAATATGTGGTACTTTGTCGATATTGATGGCATGTCTGCGCAGCTTGGGGTTTCGGATATCTTGCCGCTGGTCTTAGAGGCGGATGATGCGCCCAATCCCGGCGGATTACCGCTCGGTGGCCAAAGCCGTCTCACGCTCACCAACGATCATTTGGGCTACGCAATTACTTGGTATGGCCTGGCCGCAACCCTCTTGGGTGTTTATTTCGCCTTTCACAAGTCCCACGGCCGGTTGGCCTTCGGCGTTGCCGCGTCCGCGCGAGATGGTTAGTCTGCGCCGCCACAACAACCTTTGAGAGATGCTGAGTGAAATATGTAAGCACGCGCGGCAGCGCCCCCAAGCTCGAGTTCGAAGATGTCCTGCTCCAGGGTTTAGCGCAGGATGGCGGTCTTTATGTGCCTGAGACCTGGCCCTCCATTGCTGCCGATGAGATCGCCGGCATGCAGGGTTTGCCCTACGTCGACGTTGCCCAAAAGATCATCACGCCTTTTGTCGGTGATGCCATCGGTCCGGACGAGCTCAGAGCCATGCTGGTGCGCGCCTATGGGTCTTTCGCGCACGAAGCGGTTACGCCGTTGGTTGAGTTGGATAGTAAGACCTGGCTGCTCGAATTGTTTCATGGTCCGACTTTGTCGTTCAAAGACGTCGCCATGCAGCTCCTCGGTCAACTCTTCGATCACGCGCTCCAAAAAAGGGGCGAGTGGATCACGATCGTAGGCGCAACATCGGGGGATACCGGATCGGCCGCGATCGAGGCGATGCGTGGCCGCGAGTCCATTGACATCTTCATTTTGCATCCTCACGGACGCGTTTCAGATGTACAGCGCCGTCAGATGACCACGGTGCAAGACTCGAACGTGTTCAATATTGCCATCGACGGTACGTTTGACGATTGCCAGTCACTGGTCAAGGCGATGTTCAACGAAAAGTCATTCCACAACTCCATTAACATGGCGGCAGTCAATTCCATCAATTGGGCGCGCATAATGGCCCAGGTCGTTTACTATTTTTATGCTGCAGTTGCCCTCGGTGGCCCACATCGAAAAATGTCGTTTTGTGTACCGACCGGCAATTTCGGGGATGTATTTGCAGGTTATGTTGCCGGACAGATGGGCTTGCCCATCTCAAGGCTGATTGTCGCAACAAATGTGAATGATATTTTGGTGCGGACCTTGACGTCGGGACGCTATGAAGTAGCTGAAGTCGTGCCGACCGTCAGCCCGGCAATGGACATTCAAGTGTCGAGCAATTTCGAGCGGCTGCTCTTTGACGCCTATGATCGAGACGCCATGCAAATTGCGGGTCTTATGTCCCGTCTAGCCAATACGGGAAAATTTGAACTTTCGCCGGATGCCTTGGCTGCCATACGCGGGCGCTTCACCGCGATACGCGTTGATGAGCAAGCAACAAAAGAGACGATTGCGCGAACCTATGCTTCGACCGGCCAATTGGTCGATCCTCATAGTGCAGTCGGCCTTTCAGCGGCCGCGGTGAGCCGTCGCGACCCGGACGAGATGATGGTATCTCTATCAACGGCGCATCCGGCAAAATTTCCCGATGCTGTAGAGGCGGCCACCGGTACGCGTGCATCCTTACCCGATCATTTGCAGGATATAGAGCAGCGAACCGAGCAGTTCGAGCGCTTGCCCAATGATCTTGAAAAGGTCAAGGATCAGATCCGGGAGAATTCCCGGGCGCGCCATTAGCCACATTTAAACGCCAGGTAGTACCTATGGTATGATTGCGAATAGCGTCTTTTTGTGAACAATTGACCCTATATAATTCGTAGCTCAACTTGGACTTTTGTACTGATGGCATTGTTGCGTACCATTACCGGCCCCGAAGCCGACGCGATGATTGAAGGAGACGGCGTCCATCTCCGCCATCCGTCCATGACCCACTTTGAGGAATGGGCCGCGTTGAGGGAAGACAGTCGCGCATTCTTGACGCCGTGGGAGCCCACCTGGCCAGCCGATGATTTGACGCGTACCGCATTCAGACGCCGAATGAGGCGATATACCAAGGACATAAAGGACGACCAGGCCTATCCCTTTTTTGTCTTCCGAAATCTCGACAACCGCATTGTCGGAGGTTGCACAATTAGTAATGTTCGCCGCGGCGTCACCCAATCATGTTCCCTTGGCTATTGGATCGGCCAGTCTTTTATACGAAAAGGCCTTATGACCGCGGCAGTCCGCGCTCTTATTCCATATGTTTTTGAAGCGCTCGATCTGCATCGCCTTGAGGCGGCTTGCCTGCCCAACAACGAGGCGTCCAAGCAATTGCTCAAGAAGGTGGGGTTTACCGAAGAGGGCCATGCGCGAAGCTACCTCAAGATCAACGGCACATGGCGTGATCACCTGCTCTTTGCCATAGTTAAGGGCGATCCAATGGTCGATCAAGATTAACGGATCGGGGTAGCCCGATTCTTGCTTGAATGGCCTTGTGCCCCGGCGTTTGCAACGCTAATCGTTTGCCGATTGCGCGCGCTGTAATGAGACCGGCCCCTTGGAGTTTGAGTTTTCTTGACAGGCGATCTTCGAATAATCAGGCCCATCCTCCGTCTCATCCGACCGGCTTTTCTAGTCTTTGGGATCGTGATCCTATTTACGTCTGATGCTCTTTCCCAGGACGCTCAAACCGTGAAGATTTATGGGACGGAAGGTCTCATAGACATTACCGAAGATTTCTTGCGGGTTACCGAGGCGGGCGAAGCCGCCGGTTCGGCGGGGGAATGGTCCTTAAATAGGACAAGTCGCTCCGCAAGTGACCCACAGCCGGATGGATCCGGATTTCGGGCCCTAATTAGCATTTCCAATGAGGCCGATCTCGCGACGAACAAGCTCATCGTATTTCGAAATCTGCGTACGAGCGGATCCGGATTTTTGGGCAAACCGGCGACATTGGCGGGCCTTGAGCAGGTAAGCGTAGGCAGTGGTGAAAGCACGAATTACTTCAGTCGCATGAGCAGTTTGCCAGGCGACGACGCTTTTCTAATTTCAATTCCGCCCAAGACTTTTTCTTCGATTCACGTTCAATTCGATCAACAACCATATTCCGGCGTGGTCTATTTGTGGGAGCCTGAAGCATATGCTCAGTATGCGGAGCGCGTAGGCTTAGGTCATGGCGTCCTGTTCGGTGTGCTTATGGTGATGGGCGCTCTTCTGTTGGCGCTTTGGATATTCTCTGAAGCCAAATTTTCCCTATTCGCTGGTCTATTTTCGCTTGCGGTCATGCTGCATCTCGTGTTTGCGCTGGAATATTTTCCGCCCGTCGCCAGTCTGTTCGGAATTCTAGATTTTTCAATTGCCAATGTGACTTTTGCACTGATGCTACTTGCAGGTCTCATGATGACTCACTCAATGCTGACATTCGACCCGAGCGATCAGTTTTTTGAGCGAGTACTGTACGGCATGCAGCTCGCATTGGGCTTTGTTGTGGTCATGTCGCTGCTGGGTATTCCCTTCTCCGGATTTGTTTTGCGGGTTGTGACGATGGTTGCGGTATGCGCGTCCATCTACGTCATTGCAACCCAGTTTCCCAAGGGTATGCCGGGCTTTCGCTTAAGCGTGCCTGGCGGCGTCATTATTGCTCTGGCCTATTTGGGTGCCATAGCACTTGCATTTATGTCCGGACCTACGGCGGAGTTGGTCGTGGAACCCAGCATTTATGCCTTGTTTGTGTTCGGAGTTGTTCTAATTGGATTTGCCATAGCCACGCAAGCAAGTGCAGGACCTTTTCATTCATTGGCATTTCGCTACACCGCACCGCTTCCCGCCGAGGCGACCGCCGAGGCCTCGGCCACCTATGGTGCTGACGTCGGCGCAAGTTATGCAGATGCAAAGGGCGGAAATAGATTTGCGTTAGCGCTGGAGGCGGCACGGGAAGGCTTGTGGGATTGGAGCGTGCAAGGAGATTTACTCTACGTTTCTCCCCTCGTGTGCGAATTGTTGGGCATCGACGATGCCGAGATGATCGCAACGGAAGAGGATTGGTATCGCCGCATTCATCCCGAAGATAGAAAAGTGTATAGGGATTCGCTTGCGTCTTATTTGGCTTTAGGCGAAGTCACATTTGCGCTGAATTATCGCATTCGCGACGAGTTAGGCGATTACAAAAATGTTGAGCTTCGCGGTCAATGCTTGCCGGATGAGCGTGGCAAGCCCTATCGTTGTGTCGGTGTTTTGAACGAGGTCATCGAAAGCGAAGCTAAGAGAGCAGCTGCCGAGCCGCGCAATGGCTACGATCCACTGACGTCCTTGCCGGATCGCGAGCAGTTTCTCGATCGGCTCGGAGGTGCTTTGGACAATTGGGGCGACGGGCCGACCGCTGCAAATGGAGCCCATCCCCCGGGACTTCTCTTTATCGACATTGATCGATTCAAAAACTTCAATGAAGGCTTAGGTCATAGTCATGGTGATGAACTTTTGATCGTTCTTTCCAGGCGCTTGGCATCGGTTATCGGTCCGGAAGATGCGATCGCACGGGTTGGGGGCGATGAATTTGCAGTTCTGGTCAATGGGGGTTCAGCCGGCGTTGCTCCTGAAGAAATGGCGAGTCTAATACAAGATGTCGTTTCGCAGCCGCTTGATATAGCAGGCACGGAAGTTTTTCCCACAGCAAGCATTGGGGTTGCGCGGGTCCTTGGCGAAGATCAAGACGCCCAGCAGCTATTGAAAAACGCAGAACACGCGCTGCATCAAGCTAAGAAGGCCGGTGGTGCGCGCATGGAAGTCTTCGAGCCCCGCATGGAGCGAGACATAGGCCAAGAGCTCGTTATCGAGTCAGAGTTGCGCCGTGCGCTCGACCGCTATGAAATGGAGGTCTTCTATCAGCCGATCATGGATCTGAAAAACGGCCGCATCGCCGGATTTGAGTCCCTGCTGCGCTGGAATCATCCAACGCGCGGCTTGATCGGGCCCGATGAATTTGTGGCCAAAGCCGAGGAGCTCGGACTAATCGTGCGGCTCGGTCGATTTGCGTTGTCAATGACGAGTTTGCAATTGTCTCAGTGGCAGCAGTTTTTCAGATTGGAGAAACCACTGTTTGCTAGCGTCAATATTTCAGCAAAACAGCTCCTTGGCGATGAACTCGTTTCCGATGTCGAAGAAATCATGCGCTCAGTGGAGTTAGAGCCAAACAGCTTGAAACTTGAAATTACGGAAAGCCTGTTGATCGCCAATCAAGATGACGCTGAAAATCTTTTGGCCCGTTTGAAAGAGCTGGGGGCGGGTCTAGTGCTTGACGATTATGGTACGGGACATTCGACGCTTGAGCGTCTTAAACAATATCCATTCGATACAATCAAGATAGACCAAACTTTCGTGTCGAATATGGACGAAGACGACGCGGCTATGATCATGGTGCGCTCGGCCATCGGTCTTGCTCACGATCTCAATATGGATGTGGTGGCCGAAGGCGTTGAAACAGAAGACGTGGGACGCCAGCTTTATGAGTTGGGCTGCAGTTACGCTCAAGGATATGTTTTCGGCGCTCCCATGACCGCGATGGACGCTCAGGCCTTTATTGCCAATTATTGGGCTGATTAGAGCCTAAGTGTTGAGCATTACCTTGAGTTTAGGCAGTTCCCGATCCGCTTGAGAGCAACGAAGCGTCGACGCCCAGTTTGGCAAGCGCGCGGGTCCATTTGATCTTATTCTCGAGACCAAACAACAGACTTTCGTCTGACTCGCAGCACAGCCAACCATTTGCACGAATTTCACCCTCTAGTTGACCAGGCGCCCAACCGGCGTAACCAAGTGCGAGGATTGAGTTGTTAGGGCCGCTGCCTTCCGCAATCGCTCTGAGGATATCGACGGTTGCTGTTAAGCCTACTCCATTATCGACCTGCATCGTTGCGTCTTCCGAATAATAATCCGCCGAATGCAACACGAAGCCGCGTTCTGAATCAACGGGCCCGCCAAAATGGATTTTGGGCGTGTTGCTTACCTTTAGGCCTTCAATGTTGAGGTGATCTAGAAGATCAGAAAACTTCATGTGATCAACGCTTTTGTTGACAACAAAACCCATTGCGCCTTGATCTGAGTGAGCACATAAATAAACCACCGTTTTTTCGAATCGAGGGTCACCCATGCCGGGCATGGCAATCAGCATTTGCCCTTCTAGGTAGTCATCGCCACTTGAGCGTTCCAATTGACTGAATTTGGGGCTCTTTATTTTTTTCATTGCGTCGTCTGACTTTACCACTGCCGGCGGCGGCCTAGAATTTGTTTTCAGCTATGTTCGGCTCTTTTGTGGGACTTATAAAGCTCAAAATGCTCAATACTTACCATATTGCGTCTTTTCTCGGCGCTGACAAAGCGCTTTAATACGCGCGCAGTGGGTACGACCGGTTGCTTGCCACATACCCGCATAACCAACACTTCAATTGTCTAGTTAGAAAAGGTGGATATTTCTTATGACCATAAAAGAAGGTGACAAACTTCCCGAAGCGACGTTGATGGAAATGGTGGGCGGCGCGCCAACGCCCCACAGCACGGGAGATTTTTTCGGCGGCAAAAAAGTCGCACTGTTCGCTGTGCCGGGTGCTTTTACTCCCACGTGTTCGGCGCAACACTTGCCAAGTTTTGTGACCAATCATGATGCCCTAAAGGCAAAAGGCGTCCATTCTATTGCTTGTTTATCCGTTAATGACGCGTTCGTCATGGATGCTTGGGGAAAGAGCCAAGACATAAGTAACCAAGTTCATATGTTGGCAGACGGCAACGGCGATTTTACAAGCGCTTTAGGTCTTGGGCTCGATGCCTCCGGGTTTGGAATGGGTCAACGTAGCCAGAGATATTCGATGGTTATCGATAATGGAGTTGTCACACATCTAAATGTTGAGGCGGGGGGGGAATATAAAGTCTCAAGCGCCGAACACATGCTGGGTCAGCTTTAAGCCAAACAATTATTGGTTGGATTTCGGGGGGTGCTTTACGGCATCCCCTTAAGTTTGTTATGGCAAAAAGGGCGCCATGCCCTCGTTTGCCAGCTGATCGGCGCGCTCATTCTCCGGGTGACCATCGTGACCCTTGACCCAATGCCAAGACACGTTGTGCTGCGCGCGGGCTTCATCGAGCAGTTTCCAAAGATCGGCGTTCTTGACGGGCTTCTTTTGCGAATTGCGCCAACCATTGCGTTTCCAGTTCTTAATCCACTGCGTAATGCCGTCTTTCACATATTTTGAATCGGTATAGAGGTCGACATCATGGGGCTCGTCTAGCGCTTTCAGGCCTTCGATCGCTGCCAATAATTCCATTCGATTGTTTGTCGTGTCATCTTCGCCGCCAGTCAGCTCCGCCTCGCTTTCTTCCCAAATCATGAGCACACCCCAGCCACCGGGTCCGGGATTGCCGGCACAAGCGCCATCCGTAAATAGAGTCACTTTGTTGGTCATTCGAGCCCATAGCTTTCGGCGGATACGGCGCTTTGATGAAACCGCAGCTTTTGTGCGTATTCCAAGGGATCCTTTTGTTTGACCAGAGCGCCGTCGACTGCATTCAGCCGATCGAACAGCCGGGTCAATAAGAAACGCAGCGCCGCGCCGCGACACAAGATGGGCAAGGCTGCAACGTCTTCTTCGGGCAGCTTGTTGACAGACATATAGGCTCTCGACAGCGAGCGTGCCTTCGTTGCATTAAATTCGCCCGTAGACTCGAAGCACCAAGCGTTAATGCAAACCGCCAAGTCATACGCCTGTGCATCGTAACAAGCGAAATAGAAATCGATCAGCCCGGACAGGCGATCTTGAATGAAAAAAACATTGTCCGGAAATAGGTCTGCATGAATGACGCCCTGACTTAAGTAGTTCGGCCAGTTTACATCCAGGAACTGCAGTTCATTCGAGATTGTGTCCTTGAGTCCGGACTTCACTTCATCGGCGCGCGCTGCGCACTGGTCAAACAGCGTGTGCCAACCGGAAAGACTTAAAGTGTTGGGGCGCCTTTCCAAAAACCCTTCGCCAGCGCGGTGCATACGGGCCAGGCTCTCCCCAACTTTAGCGCAATGCTCGCGCTTCGGCCGGGTGACGCAGACGCCTTCCAGAAAAGACACGATGGCAGCCGGCTTTCCAGCGACTTGGCGTAGCGCGGCACCATCGCGTCCATGAATAGGCACAGGACAGTCGATGCCGCGGTCCGACAAGTGTTCCAACAAGGACAGAAAAAATGGCAGGTCATCCTTAGAGACGCGTTTTTCGTAAAGCGTCAAAATGTACTGGCCCGCTTCTGTATGCAAAAGATAGTTGGAATTCTCGACGCCTTCTGCAATGCCCTTACACGACAGAGCGCGGCCAATATCGTAGTCGGCCAAGAGAGCGTCCAGCTCTTCGTTAGAAACTTCTGTGTAAACTGCCATGAATCGGAGTTAGCTTACTTCAGAGGTGGTTCGGTTTGTTTGAACAACTTTCGGACTGCGGATAAGTGGATTTCAGCCCCTGTTATGCCGCGACCGGGATTGGTTGCAGCACGTTGAAGTAAGCCTGATCGGGTGTCTGGCGGTCAAGCGATGAATGCGGTCTCTTGGTGTTGTAAAAGACCAAATATTTGCCGAGGGCGGCTCGGGCTTGTGGAACATTGCCATAGGCATGCAGATAGACCTCCTCGTATTTGACCGTGCGCCACAGCCGTTCAACAAAGACATTGTCCCGCCACGCTCCCTTGCCATCCATGCTGATGGCGATTTCAGCATCCTTCAGGATTTGTGTGAAAGCGATGGAGGTAAACTGCGAGCCCTGATCGGTGTTGAAGATGTCCGGCTTACCGTAACGGGCCAGTGCTTCTTCAACGGCTTCAATGCAAAAGTCTGCTTCCAGTGTGATAGAGAGCCGCCAGGACAGGACACGCCGGCTGAACCAGTCAACCACTGCGGCCAGATAAACAAAGCCCCGTGCCATTGGAATGTAGGTGATATCCATCGCCCAGACCTGATTGGGTTGGGTGACCGGCAGCTTACGCAACAGATAGGGATAGATTTTGTGGCCCGGTGCAGGCTTGGACGTGTTCGGGCGGCGATAAATAGCCTCAAGCCCCATACGCTTCATCAGTGTTGTGACGTGCAGGCGGCCAACCTTGTATCCTTCACCAAGCAATAGTCCCTGCAGCATCCTGCTGCCTGCAAAGGGATAGTCGAGATGCAATTCATCAATCCGGCGCATCAGTGCCAGATCACCGACCGATACGGGACGGGGCTGATAATAGACGCTGCCCCGGCTGATCTTGAGAGCCTTGGCCTGACGGCTGAGCGAGAGTTTATGTTTGCGGTCGATCATTTTCTTGCGCTCGGCAATCCCGCCTTGGTGAGCGCATCGCCTAAAAAATCATTCTCAAGCGTCAGCTCCCCAATCTTGGCATGGAGCCTCTTCACATCAACACGGGGTGCAGGCAGCGGTGATTTACCCTCCCGCCCAAAAACACCCGCTGCACCCTCAAGGAGCTGATCTTTCCATTGCTTGATCTGGTTAGGATGAACATCAAACTGCTGAGCGAGTTCTCCCAATGTCTGCTCACCGCGAACGGCCGCAAGGGCCACCTTCGACTTGAACGCAGGTGTATGATTGCGACGTGGTCGTCTTGCCATAGTGGATCTCCTGTTGCCGGCGATCATGCCGCCTACAGGCCAAAATTCCACTTATCTCAACTGTGCAGATTTCCCGAGCCACCTCTCTTCAGCCAACATCCGAGGCAAGTTAAATGCGACGTTTTCTTGCGTTGTTGAAATTTGTTCAATCGATAGGGCGAATCGTGTTCGCAGAGCTTGGATGACATTTTCAGTGAGCTGCTCGGGTGTTGACGCGCCCGCCGTAAGGCCTAGCACTTTGGCATTCTCGAGCAAGCTCCAATCAATATCGCCGACCTCTTCAATAAGACGTGTCGTGCGGCAGCCCTCTCGCTCAGCGACCTCGACTAAGCGCAAGGAATTTGAGGAATTTTGTGATCCGACGACAAGCATGACGTCGCATCGATTGCAAATCGCTTTGACCGCGTCCTGACGATTGCTGGTGGCATAACAAATATCGCCGCGGCACGGGCCTTCGATTGATGGAAACCTTCGCTTGAGTATGCACACAATGTCTGACGTATCGTCGACTGAAAGTGTCGTCTGAGTGAGATAGGCAAGGCGGTCCTTATTCCTGGGCTTAAAGTTGGCCGCATCTTCCGCAGTTTGGATGAGCAAAACAGCACCCGGCGGCAGCTGGCCCATGGTCCCGATGACCTCCGGATGACCCCGGTGGCCGATTAGAAGTATCTCCCGGCCTTGCTCGTGAAATCTAGCAGCTTCGTTGTGGACCTTCGAAACCAGAGGGCAAGTCGCATCAATGAAAAGCATGCCGCGGCGCCTGGCTTCACTGGGTACTGTTTTTGGCACGCCGTGCGCCGAGAAAATTACCGGTGCTGAAGCCGACACTTGGCTCAGCTTGTCGACAAAAACGGCGCCCTGGTGCTCAAGTTTTTCGACAACGTGACGATTGTGGACAATTTCGTGGCGGACATAGACCGGCGCTCCGTACTTGAGCAGGGCTTGCTCGACAACTTCGATTGCTCGGCGAACACCGGCGCAGAACCCACGCGGGCTAGCGAGAATGACATGAAGGGGGGGTAAATCCACTTTACTCTCATACCTCTAAAGTCGTGCCGCCACGGCACATCGGCCCTGGTTGCAGACAAACGCCTGAGCGGTTATCAACCACTATAAAATTGGCTAATTGGTTAACATATTGGAAAACTGGCGCGATTCTCAAACACCAGAGGGATACAAGGACACATGGTCGCACCCAAATCACCATTGCATAACTTCCACCTTTTCCTTGTCTTTGCGGGATTCTCTGCGCTTGCCGGTTGTTCCGGTGATGATCGACTGGTCATCTGCCCGCGCGTTGGCGTCCTTTATGATGCTGCGCGGCTAACGGACTTTGCGCCCGGTGGCCCAAAGACCGTAGAGAATGTCGCGTATGACGCTGAAATCAATGACCCCATTATTGAATGCGAATATGACGAAGATGTGGTGACGGCCGACATCAAATTTAGTTTGGACATATTGCGCGGCCCCAAGGGAATTTCGGGTCAGCGGGAGTTCAAATACTTCGTTGCCGTGACGGAGCTCAATCAATCTGTGTTGGAAAAGAACGTTTACAAGTTCCGTGTCGATTTTAGTGACGACGAGCGGCGCTCCATTGAAGAACGCGAAGCCAAAAACATTAAGATCAACTTCTCCCGGCTCGGCCGTGGCGATCTGTACGAAATTTTGGTCGGTTGGGACCTGACGCCAGAGGAGCTTGCCTATAATAGGGGTACGTCGCCGTTTGACCGGCCAAACTTGCGCCGAGGCAAGGCGCCGTAAACTGCGTCAATTCTTATGGCTTCTGTAACAAGTTACCTGTCAAGAGTTGTCGGAGACGCTTTCGAGGCGATCGGACTGGCTCGAGATCTGGGGTCTGTCATTCGTTCCGACCGGCCCGACCTCGGGCAATTTCAGTGCAATGGAGCCATGCCTGCAGCCAAACAGGCCAAGGCTCCCCCGCGTCAGATCGCTGAAAAGATTTGTGCGCTACTGAAGGCAAACGAAGCTTTTTCGGATGTATCGATTGCGGGACCCGGCTTCATTAATCTGACGCTAACAGACGAAGTTTTAGCGGCCCGCGCTGAAGGCTTGAGCAAAGACGATCGATTCGGATTTACAAAGAGTGCAACCAAAACGGTCGTTCTTGATTATGGCGGTCCAAATATCGCCAAGCCTATGCATGTCGGTCACCTGCGATCGACCATCATCGGCGATTGTCTCCAGCGACTCTTGAACTTTGCCGGTGATAAAACCATCAGCGACATTCATATGGGTGATTGGGGCAAACCCATGGGCATGCTGATTTCTGAGTTGAAGACAACTCATCCAGAATTGCCTTATTTCGATCCAGCTATTGTGGGTTCTTTTCCGGATCAGTCTCCCGTTTCCATGGAAGATCTCGAAGCGCTTTATCCGACGGCCGCTACTGCATGTAAGCAAGATGAGGCTCGTGACGACGCGGCCCGTGAAGCCACGGCCGAATTGCAGAAGGGCCGCGAGGGTTATCGCGCTCTTTGGCGCCATTTCGTTGACGTTTCACGGCAAGGACTCGAGCGAGAGTTCGGTGCTCTTGGCGTGCATTTCGATTTATGGAATGGCGAATCGGACGTTGACGATCTCATTCAGCCCATGATTTCAGATTTGGAAAACCAGGGCGTCATTGAGCGCGACCAAGGGGCATCGATTGTTCGGGTCGCCTTGCCCGACGATCAACATGAAATTCCGCCTTTGATTGCGCTGAAGTCCGACGGTGCCGCTACCTACGGGACAACAGATCTTGCGACCATTCTTGATCGGGTACGCACGTACGAGCCGAACATCATCCTCTATGTTGTCGACCAACGACAGCAAGGCCACTTTGTTCAAGTTTTTCGCGCGGCGCATAAAGCAAAAATCGCCGAAGACGTTGAACTCGAACATGTCGGCTTTGGAACGATAAACGGGCCCGATGGAAAGCCGTTCAAGACGCGCCAAGGCGGTGTCATGAAGCTTCACGATTTGATTTCGATGGTGCGTGAAACAGCTGAGCAACGACTGGCAGAGGCAGGACTTGCTGCAGATTACAGTTCGGAAGAAAAGAAGCATATTGCTGAGCAAGTTGGCATTGCCGCATTGAAATTTGCCGATCTCAGCAATCATCGCTTGTCCGACTATATTTTTGATCTGGATCGTTTCTTGCGTTTTGAAGGCAAGACTGGGCCATATCTTCAGTATGCGGCGGTTCGCATCAAGTCGATTTTACGCAAAGCCAGTGAGGATGATTCAGTTTTCGCCGAAGCGAGAATCCAAATTAAGAGTGATCATGAGCGCGAGCTTATTCTCGCTTTGAGTGCGTTTCCGGAAGCGATTGAAGGGGCGTATGGTAAACGCGCTCCCAACATTCTATGCGACCACGTGTACGGGCTCGCTCAATCCTACAGCCGCTTTTATGCAGAACATCACATTTTGAGCGAAAGCGATAAAGCGATTCGGCAATCGCGATTATCGTTGTGCCGTATGACGTTGGATCAAATTGAGCTTTGTCTTGGATTGCTTGGAATTGAAGTCCCCGAGCGCATGTAGGCAAAATGCCGCATGGCAGTTGACTCTTGACGCCGCGCACGGAATCTTAGGGCATCTCTGTTGCCCGCCGGAGTGCGCGCTTCAGGGACAAATCAGATGATCCCTGCGGGAGAGACCGGCTGGTTAGAGATACGACCGTCCGGGGCCGAAGGAGCAACAGCCTCAGAAACTCTCAGGCAAATGGACCGCAGGAGGATGAACTTCTGGAAAGCAAGCCGGTTTCCGAAAGAGACTTCGGATCGGCTTCACCGAAGGGGTAAGCGCGGGGCGTAATTTTATTCATTGCGGCGCCGTCAAATCTCTCAGGTTCCATGACAGGTGAGGCACTTCTCGCGGGATGCGGGAAGTCGCCGTGAAAGAATCCTGTCGAGGAACCGAATGACAGCTCAGGCACTCAGACGTACGCCGCTAACAGATTTGCACTTATCGCAAGGGGCAAAGCTTGTTCCTTTTGCGGGTTACGAAATGCCTTTGCATTATGCGCAGGGGATTCTTGCAGAACACAAGCACACCCGAGAACGCGCCGCGCTGTTCGATGTCTCTCATATGGGGCAGGCCTGGCTCGCCGCCGCACCTCAAAATAACGAACAACCGAATCACGAAGATATCGCGGTGCAGATGGAATCTTTGGTGCCCGGCGATATCATCGCGCTTAAACCCGGGCACATTCGCTATTCGCTGCTGCTTGCGCCGGACGGCGGCATTCTTGACGATCTCATGATCACGCGTGCCGACGAAGGCGCCGGACGGCTCTTTTTGGTTGTGAATGCGGCGACTAAAGACGCTGATTTCGCACACATCGAAAGTTCCTTGGGCCCGGCCGCGCGACTTGAGCCGCTAACTGATCGAGCATTGTTGGCGTTGCAGGGACCGCGTGCCGCGGATGTACTCGAAAAATGCATTCCATCGACGTCCGACCTTTCCTTCATGCAGGCGCGAGAGTTTTCCTATGAAGGCGATCCGTGTCTGATCAGTAGGTCCGGCTACACAGGCGAAGACGGGTTCGAAATCTCCGTTCCTGAAAATCTGGCGGTGGACCTGACACGTCAATTGCTGAGTTTTGACGATGTGGCGCTTGCCGGTTTGGGGGCGCGAGATTCGCTGCGCTTGGAAGCGGGTCTTTGCCTCTATGGTCATGATTTGACTGGCGAGATCAATCCGGTAGAGGCGGATCTCAAATGGACCATCGGCAAGCGGCGACGGGAAGAGGGCGGCTTTCCGGGTGCTCAGAAAATTCTAAATCTGATGCAAAACGGAACCGAGCGCCTGCGCGTTGGCATTGTGCCGGAGGGCCGCGCGCCCGCGCGCGAGGGGACCGTCATTCAAGATCTGACCGGCCGTGAAATTGGCTTGGTAACGAGCGGTTCGTTCGGACCTTCGTTCGGCGGGCCCATCGCTATGGGCTACGTCGATAGCGCATGTTCGGAAATAGGCACAGATCTTCAACTTGTTATTCGCGGTACGCCGCGGCCAGCGCGCGTCGCATCTATGCCGTTTGTTCCGCACAGATATCATCGAAAAGGCTAAGGGGTCACTCATGAGTGAAAAGAAATATACTGATCAGCATGAATGGGTCGAGGTCGACAGCGACATCGCGACCATCGGCATTTCATCGTACGCCGCCGAACAATTGGGCGACATTGTCTATGTTGAATTACCCGAACTCGGCAAGACCGTGGGTCAGGCCGAGGAAGTGGCGGTCGTGGAAAGTGTCAAGGCGGCAAGCGAAGTGTATGCACCTGTCGGCGGAGAAGTTATTGAAGTCAACGATGCTCTGTCGAGCGCCCCGGAAAAAGTAAACGAAGGAGCGGAACAAGATGGTTGGTTCGTCAAGCTGAAGCTAAGCGATGCCAGTGAACTGGCAAAACTCATGGACGACAGCAGCTATAAGACGTTTATGGAGGGACTGGGCTAATGAGATACCTTCCGCTTACCGACGCCGATAGAAAGTCGATGCTTGGTGCAATCGGTATTAACGCCATCGATGACTTGTTTGTCGACGTACCGCAAGAAGCACGCCTTGAAGGTTTAATCGATTTGCCGACCGCCAAGGGCGAATTGGACGTCGAGCGGATCATGGCCGCAATGGCGTCAAAAAACTTGGCAGCGGGTGCTGCGCCGTTCTTTGTGGGCGCGGGCGCCTATCGCCATCACATTCCCGCTTCGGTCGATCACCTCATTCAGCGTTCAGAATTTTTGACTTCTTATACGCCGTATCAGCCCGAAATTAGCCAGGGCACGCTGCAATATTTGTTCGAGTTTCAAAGTCAGGTGGCTCAGCTGTTCGCCATGGATGTTGCCAACGCTTCTCTGTACGACGGCTCAACCGCTTGTTCCGAAGCTGTGCTCATGGCCCATCGCATCACCAAGAAAAACAAAGTTCTGCTCTCCGGAGGACTTCATCCGCACTACACCGATGTCGTCGGAACTATGTTGAAATTCAACGGGCATGACGTGACCGCCAAGGCACCGGCGCCAGACGGCAATGAAAACCTGTTGGGTCTAATCGACGATGAAACTTCGTGCGTGGTTGTTCAATATCCGAGCTTTTATGGAAACATTGCGGATTTATCGCAGCTCAGTGAGGCGGCCCATGCTAAAGGCGCGTTACTCATTGCCGTCGTTCCAGAAGTGGTCGCTCTGGGTCTTACTAAGTCGCCAGGCGAAATGGGCGCCGACATTGTGGTCGGCGAAGGTCAATCCCTCGGCGTTGGCCTCAATTTCGGCGGTCCTTATCTCGGACTTTTTGCAACACGGGAAAAATTTATTCGGCAAATGCCGGGCCGGATTTGCGGTCAAACGGTAGATGCCGACGGCCAGCGCGGCTTCGTTTTAACGCTTTCAACCCGTGAACAACATATTCGGCGCGAAAAAGCGACCAGTAACATCTGCACCAATTCCGGCCTTTGCTGTTTGGCCTGGACAATTCACATGACGTTGCTGGGTGAAGAAGGGCTAAAACGTTTGGCCCGCCTCAATCATGAAGTGGCAGTGAAAACTGCTCAGGCTTTGTGCGAAATCGACCATGTCGAACTTGTGTCGCGGGCGTTCTTTAATGAATTCACGCTGCGCCTTCCCCAGGACGCATCGGGGGTTGTCGACGAATTGGCAAAACGCGATATTTTGGGCGGTGTGCCGGCGAGCAGGCTATTGCCCCACGATGAGACTGTTCGCGACTTGCTGATTGTCGCGGCAACTGAAACCACGACGACGCAAGACATCGATGCGTTCACATCGGCGCTGAAGGAGATCTTGTCATGAAGGGGGATCTAGGCAGACCGACACGTCCCACCCCAAACAACAAGGGTGCGCACGAGAGCGAGACATATTCGGGCAACAGAGCCTTACAACAAGAAGAGCCGTTGATCTTCGAATTATCTCAACCCGGGCTCAGTGGCGTAGATCTGCCAGAAGTCAAACACGATGCCTCATATCTGGGCGGACTTGAACGCACGGCGCCAATCGGACTGCCTGGTCTGTCTGAGCCTGAGGCTGTGCGGCACTTTGTACGCTTGAGCCAAAAGAACTATTCCATCGACACGGGGCTCTATCCCTTGGGGTCGTGCACGATGAAGCACAATCCCCGACTCAATGAAAAAATTGCCCGGTTGCCGGGATTCGCAGACATTCATCCACTCCAGCCCATCCGCACCGTGCAAGGCGCGCTTGAGCTGATGGCGAGTTTGGAGCACTGGCTCATTGAATTGACCGGTATGAGTGCGGTTGCTTTGTCACCAAGAGCGGGCGCACATGGCGAGCTTTTGGGCCTTATGGCCATCCGAAGCGCACTGGAAGCGCGAGGTGATGCCCGCAAGAAAGTCATAGTGCCCGATTCCGCCCACGGGACGAATCCCGCGACCGCTGCTCAATGCGGCTATAGCGTAGAGACGGTCGCCGCCGGACCGGACGGCAAAGTGACGGTGGAAGCGGTACGCGAAAAGCTTGACGATCAAGTCGCCGCCATCATGCTGACCAATCCGAACACGTGCGGCTTATTTGAGCGCGACATTCTCGAGATCGCGAACGCGGTGCATAAAGCCGGTGCTCTATTCTACTGCGATGGCGCAAATTTCAATGCCATCGTGGGCAAAGTGCGCCCGGGTGATCTTGGCGTCGATGCGATGCACATAAATCTGCACAAGACGTTTTCGACCCCCCACGGCGGCGGCGGTCCGGGTTCGGGTCCCGTCGTCTTGTCCGAAGCCTTGGCGCCGTTTGCGCCATACCCGTATCTGGAAAAAGGTTCTGACGGCTTAGATCTGGTCGAGTCATCCGAAGAGGGCAGTCAACAGGCGTTTGGCCGCTTGGCCGCCTTCCACGGTCAGATGGGGATGTATGTGCGAGCTCTTGCCTACATGCTCAGTCATGGATCCGACGGGCTCCGACAAGTAGCAGAAGATGCGGTATTGAGTGCCAATTACGTCATGGCCTCACTGAGAGACGTCATGAGCCTGCCCTATGAAGGCCCGTGCATGCACGAAGTCTTGTTCGACGACACATTTCTCGATGACACTGGCGTCACAACTCTCGACTTTGCCAAGGCCATGATCGACGAGGGTTATCATCCGATGACCGTGTATTTTCCATTGGTGGTCCACGGCGCCATGTTGGTCGAGCCCACCGAAACGGAATCTAAGCAAGAGCTCGATCGGTTCATTCATGTCATGAGGTCGCTTGCGCGGGATGCCGTGGAGCATAAGGCCGAAAGATTTCTTGCGGCGCCCACTTTAGCCCCGCTCCGCCGCCTCGATGAGACGTCGGCCGCGCGCAAGCCTGTTCTGCGCTGGCGCGAGGCGGCTGCGCCGGCACGAGCTGCCGAATAGGCATCGCCTTGCAAGGCTAATGAAGTTTAGTCTTTAGATCTTGAATGCTCTTTTCGACGAGTTCATCACTTAGAGTCTCGTCGACCCGTTCTTTAATGAGACGGTGGGCTGCTCTGGCAGCTGTGCCCGCCGCGACTTCACGTACCTCTTTGAGGGCCTGCGCTTCGGCTTGAGCGATCTTGTCTTCCGCCATTTTAGTGCGCCGTTGAATCTGCCGCTCGAGCGCTTCTTCGGCTTCCTGGCGCATACGCTCGGCTTCCTTGCGCGCCAAGGTCAGAATATCTTCGGCTTCCCTTTCCGCGTCTCGCTGTTGGCGTTGGTAGGAGGCAAGAAGCGATTGGGCTTCCTCTCTAAGATTAGCCGCTTCTTCCAATTCCTTTGCGATCGCGGATGCGCGCTCATCAAGGGCCGCGGAGGCCATTTTATCCACGCGGTAATAAAGCAACATGCCGACAAATGCTGCGAACGATACGGCGACCCAAAACTCAGGAGTACTAAATATGTCTGACATATCGTTTAGTTAATCCCTTGGCGCTCGAGCCTATTGCGATTCAGTGTCGACCGCGGCTTCCGTTGCAGTCCGCTCGACGCTGCGTTCAATGAGCTTTGCGACGATGGCTTCGGCAGCTTCGACCGCAATTCCCTGCACGTTGCTGAGGGCGGCTTGCTGCGTCTCTTTAATGCGAGCTTCGGCTGACGCCAACTGTTCGGCAAGCTGTCCATCCGTGTCTTCGCGTTTAGCGTCCGTCTCCGCCTTGACTTTGTCTCGGTTGGCAGCCGCGATTTCGTGAGCGCGGCCACGAGCCTCGGCGAGCGCCTGCTCGTAAGCCGTCAAGGCATCTTCAGCGTCTTTTTTGTAGCCGGCGGCCCGATCCAAGTCGTCGGCGATCTTATCGCGGCGTTGCTCGATCACTGCACCAATGCGCGGCAGCGCAACGCGCGACATCATGAAGTAGAGAAACACAAATGAAATCGTGAGCCAGATTAGCTGTGGAGCATAAGTGGCAAAATCGAGTTGAGGCATCCGACTCTTTCTATGAACTGCCGGTTCCCGTTAGCGGACCGCGGCTCTTAGAGCTCTTGCGCTAAATCAGTTTAGAAAACGAAAAGAATAATTAGCGCAACCACTAACCCAAACAGACCGGTCGCCTCAGCCAAAGCAAAGCCCAATAGCAAGTTTGCAAATTGACCTTGGGCTGCGGCGGGATTGCGCAGTGCGCCGCTTAAATAGTTACCGAAAATGTGGCCGATGCCGACCCCTGCTCCTGCCAAAGCGATTGAGGCCAAACCAGCGCCAATGAGCTTTGCTGCGTCCGCTTCCATGAATTCTCTCCTTTGATCTGCAAATTTGTTTAAACGTTAGATTCGAATTGCTGGGCGCGCATTTAGTGGTGCATATGCAACGCGTCGTTGAGATAAATGCAAGTTAGAATTGCGAAGACATAGGCTTGCAAAAACGCAACAAGGATTTCCAAACCAGTCAGCGCCACCATGAAAACAAGTGGAGCCACACCCCAAACGCCCATGAGGACCACAAAACCAGCAAATACTTTGAGCATGGTGTGACCGGCCAACATATTGGCAAATAGCCGAACGGAAAGACTGATAGGCCGTGTCAGATACGAAATCACTTCGATCACGACCAGCAGCGGCGTGAGCACGACGGGAATGCCCGTGGGCACAAAGAAGCGCAAGAATCCAATTCCGTGGGTGACAAATCCAATTACCGTAACGCCCAGGAAAATAATGATTGCCATCGCAAAGGTAACGGCAATATGGCTGGTCACCGTGAAGGCATAAGGCACCATGCCCAACATGTTGCTAAACAAAACAAACATGAAGAGCGTGAAGACGAACGGGAAGTATTTCATGCCTTCCGTGCCGACATTGTCCCTGACCATGCCGGCGACAAATTCATAAGCCATCTCAGCCATGGACTGGAGGCGGCCCGGTACAAGCGCCCGTCCGTTCATGCTTAGTGTTGTAAATGCAGTAATGAGAGCGACTGTGACGAGCATGAAAAAGCTTGAATTGGTAAAGGACGCATTGATCCCACCAATCTCAATCGGTATCCAGGTCACAATTTCAAATTGATGCATCGGCTCGATGCCGACGCCGCCCTCTTCTGTCGCCACGTGTTGGCCCCTTTAGCTTTTGCGCTCAGTCCCCGTCTGCGTCATCGCCGTCAATTTCGGCATTTGCTGCCGTGTTCATTTGCTGCGCCGTTCGAACGACATTAACAATGCCCGCCGCCATGCCGAGTAGGAAAAAGATCAACAAGAACCATGGCGTTGTTCCCAACCATCGATCCAAAAACCAGCCGATCGCTGCTCCAACCACTAACCCCGCGACAAGTTCCGTCGTCAAGCGAAATGCCAAACCGATCGAAGTTCCTCGCCCGCCGTCACTTTCGAGATCGCTTTGATCGCCCCGCGCCTCACGCAGGCGCTTGCCGAGATCATCGAGTTCAGACTGACTAGGTAGCTCGTCTTCAGTTTCCGGCACGGCCGCTCCTTGAAGAATTTCCACGGAAAATCCAATAACCGTTTGATTCCCCACAAGCTTAAGCCGCGCGCAACCTAAACGCAGGCCTTAAGGCTGTCAAGCGCAGGTGTTTGTGGCTTAAGTCTTTGAAATCTATGAAGAAACTGATCGTATTCGCAGGTCGTTTGAAGGCTAAATGGTGCGATGCACAATTCTACTCGGCGACCCGGATCTGTTGTGCCCCGGTAAGGTCGACGGAAACCAATTGGCTGATGCCACGTTCCGTCATGGTGACGCCGTAGAGCCGATTCATCCTCGACATGGTGAGTGCGTGGTGCGTAATGATGACAAATCGCGTGTCCGTTGACTTAGTCATTTCGTCGAGCAAATTACAAAAACGCTCCACGTTGGCGTCATCAAGCGGCGCGTCAACCTCGTCCAAGAAACAAATGGGCGCCGGATTCGAGAGGAACACTGCAAATATAAGTGCGATTGCAGTCAGCGCTTGTTCCCCGCCTGACAGAAGCGACATGTTTTGCAGACGCTTACCTGGCGGTCTTGCGAAAATTTCAAGCCCTGCGGACAGGGGATCGTCAGACTCGGTGAGTTCAAGTTTGGCCGTGCCGCCTTCAAACAGGATCGTGAACAGCCGCGTGAATTCTTGGTTTACTGTTTTGAAAGCCGCTAAGAGCCGTTCACGGCCTTCACGATTGAGACTGGAGATGCCGTTGCGCAGCTTGGCGATCGCGCCCTCGAGATCTTCGCGCTCGGTTTCCATTTCTGTAAGCCGCTCGCCCAACTCACGAGCCTCTTCATCGGCGCGCAAATTGACGGCGCCCATATTCTCGCGCTCGCGTTTGAGGCGTTCGAGTTTGGTGTCGATCTGCTCGAGTGTCGGAAGCGTTTCGGACGCTTTCACTTCCCCTTTTTCAAGCAACTCATCAGGCTGGCAGTCGAGGGTGTCCTTAATGCGTGCCAAAACTTCATTGCAACGGTCTTTTGAGCCTTCCAGCAGGGCTTCGACCCGCGCACGCTCCTCGCGAACTTCGCCCAACGCCTTCTGCGTTTCCTTAACGTCCGAGTCGTAGGCCGCAAGCTTGGTTTCAGATTCCGCCAGAGTATCCGCAGCAGCGCCGCGTTTTGCTTCAGCCTCGGTGATGGCATCCAAAAGCTGGCTGCGTCGCTGTTCGACCTCACCTGGAACATTCCGCACGCGCTGGAGCTCGGCTTTGGTTTGTTCTTGGCGGCTTTCCAAATTGTCTATTTGCTGGGTGGCTCCGGTCATTCGAGAGCGCCACTCATCGACTTCACCGGTGATGGCTTGTAGTCGTTCGGACCGAAGGTTGGCTTCTCGCCTATTGCCCTCATATGCCGCACGGGCCTCTGAGAGCTTCGATCGGAGCTGGGTTACTGTTTCACGCAAAGAGCCGATGCGAACTTTTAACAGCTCGCGACCCTTAAGTTGGTTTAGCTCCGCTTCAGCGTTCTCGGTGCGCATTCGAAAATCATCGATATTTTCTTCAAGCTGCTTTTGGGCCTCATTAAGTGCTGCTAAGCGGGTGGTGACTTCAGAGGCCGCCTTTTCAACATCGGAAAGATGATCTCGTGCCGCCGACAATTCCTGTTGCGCTTCGTGCCAAGTTGCGCGGCATGATTCTTCGTGGCGTATCCGCTCGCTAACAAGCTGCGATGCAGCTTGCAGCCGTACATTTGTTTCGTCATATCTCGTGGACGCAGCGGCAATCTCGCCATCGAGTTCACCCAATCGCTTGCGCTGCTCGACTTTAGTGGAAGCCTTTTTGGCTTTGGCAGCTTGGGTAAAGCCGTCCCAACGCCACAAGTCGCCCTCACGTGATACCAGCCTTTGACCCGCCGCCAGCTCGGCTTGGTAGTCGTCCCCGTTGGCTCGGTCTACTAGTCCTATTTGCGCGAGCCGCCGCTTTAGGGTCACAGGTGCCGAGACAAAATTGCTCAAGCTACGCACACCCTGCGGCAGTGCCTGTGCGCCGGAGGGCCATCCTTCTAACTCTGCCCAATGAGCTGGTGCATTGATATCTGCTGACGCGTTCAAGTCATCGCCCAGCGCAGCCGCCAGTGCCAATTCATAGCCTGGTTGTACGGAAACAGACTCCAAAATTGGGGACCAGCGATCGTCGGTGTCTGCGCCCATCAGGTTGTGTAAGATGTCGGCTTCCGCCTTGAGTTTATGGAGGGCGCGCTCTACTTGTTGGAACGGCTCGCGTGCTGCGCTCTCTTGGCCAATCGCCACGGCACGGTCTTTGTCGGCGCGGTGAGCTGCTTCTTCCGCCTCGTGTGCAGCCTCTCGCGTTTTCTTGACGCGTTCTAGCGCCGTTTCGTTTTTCTCAAGGTGCGGTGAGCCCTCCAAGAGCTCCTCGCGCTCCTTGATCGTGCCTCCCAATTGTGTCTTGAGCTGCTCAAGTCGGGAGGTGCCTTCCTGCAGAGTCTCCGTAAGCGTCGATTGTTTGGCACTGGAGCTGGCGGCTTGTTCCGTCAATTGATCCAGTTCTTGCTCTTTTTCCGTAAGTGACACTTGAGCCGCGTTGACGGTCTCTTCTGATGCGTCGAGGGTCGCGCTATGATCGGATTGAATTTGCTCAAGTTCAGATATTTCCGATGAAAGCCGCGATATGACCTGCTCAGCGTCAACCCGCATTTGTCGTTCGCGTTGAATATCTTGCGCAATTTGTTCAAGACGCGCTTCCAAGTCTTTTGCATGTTCGCGGGCGCGCGCCTCTTCGCGATCCAAATTTTCGCGCTCGACATTGAGCCGTTGCAACACGGCCGCTGCCCTGGCCTCGTTCTCACGCAAGGGCGGCAGCGCGGAAGACGCCTCACCTTGTGCCGTAGAAGCGACCGAGGCTTCCCGGGTATGTTCTGTGACTTGCTCTTCCGCTTCGTGCAAGCTGGATTCAGCTTCAGTCAAAGCTGTTTCCGCTTGGGTCCAGCGTAGATGCAGTCCAATGGCCTCGGCCTTACGAATGTGGCCAGACAGATTTCTGTAGCGCGTGGCTTGGCGCGCCTGGCGCTTGAGGCCCGCCAATTGTTCTTCTAGCTGTTGGCGCACGTCATCAAGCCGCAACATATTGTTTTCGGCAGCGCGCAGTCGGAGCTCGGCCTCGTGGCGCCTCGAATGAAGACCGGCAATACCGGCGGCTTCCTCAAGTAGCCGACGCCTATTTTCCGGCTTGGCGTTAATGAGCTCCGAGATTTGGCCCTGCTTGACGAGTGCGGGCGAGTTCGATCCCGTAGACGCGTCGGCAAATAGCAATTGCACGTCCCGGGCGCGTACGTCTTTGCCGTTGATTTTATATGCGGATCCCGCATCGCGTTCGATCCGCCTTATTACTTCGAGATTTTCAGAATCGTTGAAGGCAGCCGGGGCCTTGCGGTCTATATTGTCGAGAAAGATTGTGACTTCCGCCATGTTGCGCGCTGGACGGTTCGTCGTTCCGGCGAAGATAACGTCTTCCATGCCCTTACCACGCAGAGCCTTAGCGGACGTTGCGCCCATCACCCAGCGCAGAGATTCAAGAATGTTAGATTTGCCGCAGCCGTTCGGTCCGACGACGCCCGTTAAACCGGGTTCGACTTGGAACTCTGTGTTGTCGACAAAGGATTTGAATCCCGAAAGGCGAAGACGTTCAATTTTCACGGAGAGCCCGCCCGAATATTGCCGCAGCAAAAGCTGCGATCATTCGCCTAGTCGTACCAGGATTCGCCGCAAAGGGAATCAATAAATGCCTCATCCGCCGATTAATGGATCCAGAACTGCTTGGAATTGCTGGAAACTCATATTCGAGTATTTTTTACCTTTGATGATGAATGTAGGCGTCGAATTCACGCCGTACTGTCTCGCACCAAACTTTGTCACTTCATCGATCCGCTGTCTCTCATCTTCATCGCGAAGACAAGAATCAAATTCTTCTTTTTTCATTCCAGTTTGGTTGGCGATATCCCAGAGCGCTTCAGCCGCGTTATCTGCTCCGGCCCAAGTGTTTTGGTATTTGAAAAGAACGCTTAGAAAACCGTAATAGCTGTTTTCGGGGACGCATCGAGCCACCATAAAACCCGCCTGGGCGCGATCTACGGGAGCGGTCGGAAATTCGCGCAAGATCAAACGGACTTGCCCCGTATCAATGTATGTTTCCTTGAGCTGGGGATAAGTCACGACGTGGAACTGGGCGCAACCACCGCAGGTCAGGGATGCGTATTCGATAATTGTTATCGGCGCCTCTTTGTTTCCGAGAATGCGGTCGCCCGGCATCTCGCCGTCTCTGCCCATCTGTGCAGCAAGCCGATTGGTGGTCTGCGGACTGACGACTGCGGATACCGCGCCGCCGCCAAAATCGCCGAAGGCGCCTATAAGGGCAATGAGAAATGCAAGTGCGGCAATCGCCGCAACGGCATTGGCTTTGGAATCGGGTGACACAAAAAACCTCTCAAAATTGTTATAAATATTATGTGGCGCTGGACGCTCCAATTAGGGCAATGGCGAAGATGACCGCCCAAATGACGGTCACGACGTTGGCTTTGTTATCTGGCGACATGTGATCCTCTATTCAAATTGCTGGCCCTGAGACGTCAAGACGAATCACTATAAATCGCCGGCTCTATTCGCTCAACAAGTCGCTTATGTCCGCCGAGCGCCGTTGTTTAAGGATTTGGTCCTCACATGCCGGCCCATATCTTCCAGGGCACTCTTGAGACGGCCTTCGGGAAGGGCGGCCAAATCTGTCTTGATGTCCTCAGTTTCTTGCAGCGAAAGGGACGGTTCCTTTTGTCGCCGCGCTAAGGGAGCTGCAGGCAAAGGACCCTGTACAAATTTTAATTCGCCGACGGCTTGGAATCCGTAATAGGCGTTGATCCGTTCGATTACCTGGGGGGCGATGTGTTGAAGTTCTAAGGCCGATGCGCCTTGGACCCGAATGGTCAGGATAGCTCGATCGCGACGACCTCGAATGTGGCTTAGGCGCTGGGGCAAAGCGCGGCGCGCCAGTTTGCTGCCAACAATATCGGTCCAATGTTCAAAAATATGAGGTTCGCTGAAACCGAATTTTTTGTAGATCGGTTTTGCAATTTTGGACGCGAACCGATTGAGTGGCGGTGGCGGTCGGCGCGCCGGGCGAGTCTTCCACGGAATCGCGCCTGCTGATCGGCGTTGCAAATACTGGCCTCCTTTGTTGCCCATCTGCATTCGCCTATCGAGATCCAATTTCGGTTACTGGGTTGCGCGCCACCATAGCGCAAAGACTCGCTCTTGCGAATCGTGCCGAAAACCGATTGCATGCCAGCTAAGGACCGGAATCGGCAAGACGCCATGACACCTCAGCGAAAACGAAGGGCAAGCAGCAAAAAGGCGCCGCCTTTCAGCGCCCTCGTGCTTGATTGGTATGATCGCAATGCTCGTCAGCTTCCATGGCGTGTGAGACCCGGCGACAAGGCCGATCCCTACGCGGTCTGGCTGAGCGAAATCATGCTGCAGCAAACTGTCGTGGCAGCGGTGAAGCCCTACTTTGAAAAATTTTTGGAAACCTGGCCTCGCGTCAATGATTTGGCGGCGGCTGACCGGGACGATGTTCTCGCGGCCTGGGCTGGGCTTGGCTATTACTCCCGTGCGCGCAATTTGCATGCCTGCGCAAATGCTGTTGTGGCTGACTATGGCGGTGAGTTTCCCGATCAAGAAGATGAGCTGTGCCGGTTGCCGGGTATTGGCCCCTATACCGCAGCGGCGATTGCCGCGATCGCCTTCGGACGAAGGGCGAACGCCGTGGATGGCAATATCGAGCGGGTGGTCGCGCGCTACTGCGCGATTTCGGATCCGCTGCCCAAATCGAAATCGCAGCTCAAGACCGCGGCAGAAGAACTTTTGCCCGCGAAGCGCTGTGGTGACTACATCCAGGGACTCATGGACCTAGGTGCGACCGTCTGCACGCCGAAGTCCCCAAAGTGTCTGCTGTGCCCCTTAAGCCAGGGCTGTGAGGCAAGGCGTCTTGGTATAGCCACTGAGCTTCCTGTTAAATCACCAAAGGCGGCAAAACCTACCCGACGCGGCGCGGCGTTTTACGTGCAGCGCTCCGATGGCGCTATCTTGCTCCGCCGCCGCGCAGATCAAGGCTTGCTGGGCGGCATGCTCGAAGTGCCGTCCAGCCCTTGGGAGCCGGGAGTTGCGCGAAACGATGTGCTGGAGCATGTCCCGTTCGATGCTGACTGGATCAAACAGCCTGGCTTAGTGCGTCATACGTTCACGCATTTTCACTTGGAATTAAAAGTGTTTACGGCGCTTGCCTGCGACAGCGATGGAAGCGACGGCGAGTGGGCCAGCCGAGACGGCCTGGAGTCTCAGGCGCTACCAACAGTCATGCGAAAAGTCATTCGACATGCGATAGTGGCACTTGCAGATCAAGCCTGAGCGGGTTCCATCTCTGAGCGCAACTTTTGGCGCAGTAGGTCGATGGGCTTTAGCTTCTTTTCGACTTCAAAATGCCAGTAAGTCCAGCCATTGCACGCTTCAAGACCTTGCACATGAGCGCCAATCTTATGGATCGAGCCTGTTGCATCGGCGCATACCAGACTGCCGTCGGGCCGGATTTTTGCGGCATGGCGCCGCCGCGGATCATAAAGAACCGTTCCGGGCTCGAGCAGTCCCTGTTCCACGATCATGCCAAAGGGAATGCGGGATTCTGCCCGTTTGGATTGGGTCACCTGTAAGTCTTGCTTGGCCACTGGGACCACTTGTTTCAAGCGTTTGAGTGCGACCTCGATGTAGCTCTTTTGTTGTTCGATGCCGATGTAATGGCGCCCAAGCCGTTTGGCCACAGCACCGGTCGTGCCCGTGCCAAAAAAGGGATCCAAAACCACATCTCCTGGATTACTCGATGACAAGATGACCCGGTGGAGAAGTGCCTCCGGCTTTTGGGTCGGATGGGCTTTGCTGCCGTCCGATTTCTTGATCCGTTCTTCGCCGGTACACAGAGGCAGCGTCCAGTCCGAACGCATCTGAAGGTCGTCGTTCAGCGCTTTCATGGCGTTGTAGTTGAACGTGTACTTTTTCTGATGGGCATCCCGTGCGGCCCAAATCATGGTCTCGTGGGCATTGGTGAAACGCTTACCCCGAAAATTTGGCATCGGATTGGTCTTGCGCCAAATGACGTCATTGAGAATCCAATAATCCAAATCCTGAAGGATCGATCCGACGCGGAAAATATTGTGGTAGCTGCCGATGACCCAAAGGCTGCCGCCGGGCTTGAGCACGCGTTTGGCGCCCTTGAGCCATGCTCTGGTAAATTCATCGTAGGCGGCAAAGCTCGAGAACTTGTCCCAACCTTCATCAACGCCGTCGACTCTCGAATTGTTGGGCCGTTTCAATTCGCCTTCGAGCTGCAAATTGTAAGGCGGATCGGCGAAGACCAGGTCGACAGAGCCCTCTGGCAATGTCTCCAGCACATCTAGTGCATTGCCTTGTACGATTTGATCGATGATGCCTTTAGCCGTCGAAACGGATTTGCGCGAACGAGTGGTGGCCGACATGGCGCCCCCTTTTAGTCATGTCTGGTCAGGGCGGCGATGTTGAGTCAGCCGAATCGAAAGGTCAATAGTTTTTTGGAATCAAATAGTTAACGGCGAGTCTTAACTTTTGTCTTGATACAAGATGTTGTGGATGGGTTTGAAGGAGCGCCGATGATGTTGGGTTACGCCATGGTTCGCCAGGCCATTTTGATGTTGCTTTGTGCCGTATCCCTTATTGCTGTCCCAGCCATAGCCGGGATGTTCGGCAGACAGTTCTCGCATGATCCGGTCGCGCGTCACTTTGGCGATAATCGACGCGGCGGCAATTGAGAGGCACTTTTGATCGCCCTGAACAATGGTTCGGACTGGGCAGCATAGAACCGGCGCCTGGTTGCCGTCGACGAGGGCAAGCTGGGGCTCGCAAGAGAGGTCTTCGGCTGCGCGGCTCATCGCAATGAGTGTCGCCTGCAAGATATTTAGCTCGTCGATTTCATCGACTGTGGCAACACCCACCCCGACTTCCGCGCGGGCCTGTAGCGCCAGAAACAGATCCTCGCGTTTGCCCTCGGTCAGTCTTTTTGAATCGTCAAGGCCGGGCGGAATGTCTTTCGAATCCAAAACAACCGCTGCCGCGACAACTGGTCCGGCCCATGGTCCCCGGCCGGCCTCGTCGATGCCGGCGACCAGCGAGCAGCCGCTGGCGAGCGCATCACGCTCGATAGAAAAATCTGGGAGTTGATGAAGCGGCAATGTCTGCGCCATGGGAAATCTGTTCCGCGCTGCGAATTCGCGGCAAACGCTAATGCAGAATCAAAAAAGCGCCAACTGATCTCCCACTTGTTCGGTTCGGCGAAACAGTGCCGTGTTCAATTGATAGGATTGCCGGTTGAGACCCAGACGTCTTGCCGCCGCTCGAAACCGGTCTCCAATCATTTTGGCATAGGCGCCGCGGCCTTTCATGCGCACGCCGAACTCGCCTTCGTAATCGCGGCCGCCGCGGAGATCTCGAACCCGTCGCATAATATGATCGGCTCGGTTGGGCACGATCGTCTCGAGCCATTCGCGAAACAGAAACTTTGTCTCCAATGGCAAGCGCAGCTTGATGTATCCGGCTTGCGTGACACCGGCTTCGGCGCACTTCTCAAGTATGGCTTCGATTTCCGCATCGTTAAGCGCAGGGATGATCGGCGCGACCATGACGCCGGTCGGAATGCCCGCTTCGGACAATTGTTTAAGTGCCATGATACGCTTCGAAGGTGTTGAGGCGCGTGGTTCCATGGCCCGAGCCAGTTTTGGATTAAGAGTGGTCACCGACAAATAGACTTTAGCTAAGCCCCGCTCCGCCATGGCCCCCAAAATATCGATGTCCCGCGTGACCAAATGAGATTTGGTGACGATGCCGACCGGGTGATTGAAGCTTTGCAGGACTTCCAATATCTCTCGCATAATCTTGTAGCGACGCTCGACGGGCTGATAGGCGTCGGTGTTGGTGCCGATGGCGATGGTTTTGGGCTCATAGCCCGGATCGCTTAGTTCTCGCACTAACAGTTCCGCCGCGTTTGGTTTTGCAAACAGATGGCTCTCAAAATCATGGCCCGGCGATAGCCCCATAAAGGCATGGGTCGGCCGCGCGTAACAATAAACACATCCGTGTTCGCAGCCCCGATATGGATTGATCGATTGCTCGAATGAAATGTCCGGGGAGCGATTTGTCGTAACGATTGATTTAGCGTTCTCCGCCGTCACTGTCGTGCGCAGTTGTGGAGGATCTTCGAATTCCTGCCAATTGGCCGCAATCGGGACCGTTGCGAACTTCTCAAAGCGGCCGGACTCATTGGACAATGATCCGCGCCCGCGCGCAGCTGCAACGCCGGGATGGCCAAAAGAGACGATCGTTGGGGAGGGTTGAGCCATGTGAGTATATTAAACGAATTGCAGAACAAAACAAGAACATTTTATTACAGTATCAGGCAGCCGCCGTTAGGGATGTTCTATAGTCGCGCCCATGATTAGCGTGGTCATACCGGTCTTGAATGCGGAACGAACTTTGCCAAGAACTCTAGCGTGCCTAATTGGGCCGACTATGCGCGGACTGGTAAGGGAAGTGGTTGTTGTCGATGGCGGCTCAACTGACGACACCCGTGCAATTGCAGAGGAAACCGGCGCCAAGCTCTTGGAGGTGCCGGCGGGACGGGGCGGACAGCTAGTGGCCGGCGCCGAAGCAGCGCGGTCCGATTGGATCTTGTTCCTCCATGGAGACACGGCGCTGGAGGAAACTTGGGCCGACGAAGTGCAAACGTTCATTTCCAGGGTCGGGCAGGTGGGCGGGAAGGCGGCCGCCTTCAAGTTTGCTCTCGATGACTATTCGCGAACGGCAAGAATTTTGGAATGCATCGTCCGCATGCGATGCAAATTACTGGCGTTGCCTTATGGTGATCAGGCTCTTCTCATTAGCCGCCACTTCTATCGGAACATTGGCGGCTTTCGTTCCCTGCCGCTTATGGAAGACGTGGACATCATTCGCCGTATCGGGCGCAGGCGGCTTGTGTTCTTGAAATCGAAGGCGGTCACAAGCGCCCTTCGTTACAAACGCCAGGGCTACTTTGTCCGGCCACTCAGAAATTTTATAATTCTAACGCTTTACATGATCGGTGTGCCGCCGCGGGTGCTTGCGAGGCTCTATGGCTAGGCGCGCGTCTCAGATTCAGAGGCGATTGGTCATTTTTGCTAAAGCGCCGGTTCTGGGCACCGTAAAGTCTCGGCTCGCGGCGGACGTTGGCTTTGTCGAAGCAACACGCTGGTATAGATCGAATTGTGCACGTCTCGTGAGAACACTTGGGGCTGACAATCGCTGGCAGCTCATCATTGCGCTTTCCCCTGACGATGCAGCGATGAACACGTCGTGGTCCGACATTTTTCCATGTCGTGTTCCGCGCATCCCGCAACGTGGGGGTTCTCTTGGGACTAGAATGGCGCGCGTTCTAGATGAGCTTGGTCCGGGTCCCGTAGTGATTGTTGGGAGTGACATTCCGGCAATCGAGCCCGCTCACATCGAAAAGGCGTTTCGCGCGCTTGGACAGGCCGATCTTGTGCTGGGACCGTCATCAGACGGCGGTTATTGGCTGATCGGAAAGGGGGTTGGGAGTTCTCCGCCCATCTCGCTCGAGCATGTACGTTGGTCAACGGTGCACACGCTGGACGACACGCTGGCCGCACTTTCGGGCCGTCGCATTGCATTGCTCGATACGCTGGATGATGTGGACGAGGGCAGTGATCTTCAACGATGAAGATGTCTCACGACAGTCACTTCGACATCACAAAGAACGAATATCCGTAGTAGGTTGAAAACTCTTCATAGAATGAAATCTCTTCTTCGCATTCCTTCAGAACGCTCTCGGCGACTTTGTTGCCGCGATAGGAAGGGGACAGTTCTTTCAATCTATGCTTCATGGGCTTGTAGTAGTCATCCGACCAGTCCGATTGAGGCAAGACAAAGTCTCCCAGCAATTTGAGCGGAGATTCTTTTAGCAAGGCGCGACAACCGCTAATGTTTCTCATGGCGGGATATTCACGAAACAGCTCTTGCACATTGTCGGGAGCGTCGGCCCGCAACCAAACCGGCTCGGTGATTGCCATTTTGCCTCCAGAGTGAAGCAGAGGGCTCCATGCTTGCACTGCCTCCAGCAATCCCATGAAGTAGGCACCGCCCTCGCACCAAATGAGGTCGAAACTTTCGTCTTCAAACGGAAGGGCGGCCATGTCCGTTTGTTTGACCTCAATTCTGCTCTGAGAGTTTTTCTCCGTAGCCCGCGCCATCAGGTCGTCGAGGAATGGGCGGTGAGTGTCGACCGCAACAAAAATGCCATCAGGAACTAGCTCGGCCAAATCTAGGGTTTGCTTTCCTGGACCACAGGCAATATCGAGAACTTTCGGTTGGCGCGGAAGCGGTCCGGCCAGTTTCAACGCTTTTTCGGTGCTCTGACGACTGCCCGGCCCCTCCCTTGGCAAGCCATTGTGCACGTCGAAAAAAACTTTTTTTTGCTCTGGGTCCGTGAAGTCCATGAGTGCAGCGTTTCTGCTGATCTACATCGTTGTTGGTGGATAAAGATGCCCGGAACTATCGCTCCTGCAGCCGCGGCATAATTTCCACGAAGTTGCAGGGTTTGTGACGACTGTCGAGTTGGAATTTCAAAATGCCGTCCCAGCCGTCTTTGCAGGCACCGGGAGAGCCGGGCAGGGCAAACAAATATGTGCCGCCCGCAACGCCCGCTGTCGCCCGTGATTGCACGGTCGAGGTGCCGATCTTCTCGGCACTAATTTGGTGAAACAAAGCTGAGAAACCGTCGATCTCCTTTTCATAAACTTCGTGAAAAGCTTCCGGCGTGACGTCCCGACCAGTGAGTCCCGTTCCGCCTGTGGAAATCACGACATCGATTGACGCCTCCTCAATCCATTCAGTCAATTGCTTTATGATGGTTTGTCTATCGTCTTTAACAATCACGCGCGCTGCCAGTTCATGGCCCGCACTTTCAAGCCGGTCAACCAAAACTTGGCCAGACTTGTCGTCCTCTGGTGTGCGGGTATCCGACACGGTCATGATGGCGATCCGCACCGGAATGAAGTTGCCGCTGTCGTCGGTCGCGTTCATAAAGCAGTTTCTAGTGTTATCGATTGGCGACGCGTTCGCCGTTGTATTCGAGGGCCTTGTAGACAGGCCATTTACCGGCGGCGGCAGCGTCAAGGCTGGGGGTATCTTGGCCCAATCGGTGACGATAAATCCATAAGTTCGTGAGAACGCCTTCAATAAAATTCCGCGTCTCGCGTGCCGGTATGCTTTCAATAAAGAAAAGAGGATCGGTATTGGAGTCCAACTCGCGTACCCACTTGCGCAAGTTTCCCGGCCCACCATTGTAGGCCACAGTCAACATAAACAGATTGCCGGTCGGTTCGCCGCGCGACATTAATTGGCGAAGATATTTTTGGCCCAAATTGAGGTTAAATCCCGGATCGAAAAGGCGTTCGCGATTAGAATTCCTGAGCGATCTGTCGCTCGCGAGCGAACTCGCGGTACGTGGCATCAATTGCATGAGGCCGCGCGCGCCGGCCCAAGACTTTGCATTGGGATCAAACTTTGATTCCTTGCGCATGAAGGCAAACATCAGAGCGCGATCGACCTGAAATCCTTCCTGAGGCTCATAGCTTGGGATGGGATAAAGGCCGGCATCAAAGCCGCTGCCAACAGCATATTCGGCTATTTGCAACTGGGCTGCGGGTAAATCTAAAAAACCGGCAAGGGCTACAATGTCACGATCATAGATCGCATTGAGACGGCCATGGGCTCTGCGCAATTCAGCTTCGGCGAGATCCTTGCGTCCGATTTGTGCAAGGGCTACGGCGCGGGCTACGGGGGGATTCATCATCGCCCGCTCCGCGCCGACTTGCGTAAGTTGCGGCCGGTCCCAATTGTAGATCTTTTCATTGCCGAGTTGCCTGTTGGCCAGCACGCCATAGAAATGAAACGGAGACGCCGCTGCGATCTCCAGTAGGGGCGAGACCTTGGTCGGCTGCTTTACGACCAAATAGGCCCGGGCTGCCCAATAGGCTCCTGCTGCCCGGATCGAACGGCTTACATATTGTGCGCGGGCGACCTCTTCAAAGTGGCGGGCTGCTATCTCATGCCGGCCCATTTCCCAAGCGGCGAGACCGGCCGTCCAGTCTGCGATTGGAATGGCTTCTCGGTTGCGGGTGGCTACCTCTTCGGCCATGTCAAGGGCTTTTTCCGGTACCCTTTCAAAGAAATATTGTGCCGCAATCCAAGCCCGAATTTGGTCGTATTCAAGATCAGTCAGATCTTTTCGAACGTCCGATCCGTTAATGTGATTTAGAGCTTGTGTCGGGCGCTCCCGTGCCAATAGTGATTTGGCATAGCGATTGACTTGAGCGACGCGCCGGCGTTGAGATGACGAGCGCCGCTGGTTCGTGAAAAAGGGAATTTCAACGTCGTCAGGGTCCTGGCGGTATTTGAGCGGTGTTGGCTTCTTGGGAGCTGCCGCGCCAGACGGTTTTCGTTTGCCCGCCAATTTGTAAAGCCGCCGAGCATCGGCGTGATCCGCATAGGCCGCCATCCAATCTCGCAATTCCGCGTAGGTCGACTTGTAGGCCGTAGGATGCATATAGCGTTGAAATAGAACGTGCCCCATCAAGATTTGATTGGTGAGTTGAGGGATGAGCCGATCCGCTTCCGCCCAGCTGCCGGCTTCTTGAAAATCAAAGATCTGCTCGTAGAGCTGCGAGTCCCGACCGTTGAGAACCCAGAGAGCATAACTTGATTGTTCACCGAGGTCAGAGGATGCGGTTGAGCCGTCGGGAGTGGAGCTTTGTCCAACGTCTTCCGCACCTGCGGGCACATGTCCGACACCAAGAAATAAACAGATAGTCGCAAAAAGCGTCTTTGCGGACAGACCGTATCCTTGGTTGATACTCACAATCCGCATTCTACGATCCTGGTTCGAAGACTGGTCCCCAAGCGACGTTTCAAGGGTAGCGGGCTTGAACGGCGCCATCAAGGTTTTGACAGTGGGATGTTTGGCAGAGCACATTGGATCTTCTACGAAGGCGCTTGTTTAGATCATTGCCATTAAGCGCTCAATCGCTCCTGAAGCGATAGATAGTCTTGCCAAGCAAGGCGTTTATGGGCCGGCTGCCGTAGCAAATAGGCCGGATGCAACGTCGGTAGCGCTGGAATCGTTTGTTCTCCATAGTCATCCAGCATGACCTCAGTCCATTTTCCGCGAAGTCGCATGATGCCAGTGTTAGTATTAAGAAGGTGTTTTGCCGCGGTGCTACCCAACAGCACTATGACTCTTGGCTTCGCCAGCTGGATGTGCCTCCGGATGAACGGTAGGCACGTCAGGGCCTCGTTGGGCGTAGGCGTGCGGTTGCCCGGGGGCCGCCAGTTGAGAATGTTTGAGATATAGGCGCTTGTCCGGTCCCGGTTGATCGCCTCCAGCATTTTGTCCAAAAGCTTCCCGGCGGCACCGACAAATGGCAAGCCTTGAATATCTTCGTCGCGTCCTGGCGCTTCTCCTACAAACATGACCGGCGCGTCGGGATTGCCATCGGCAAATACCGTATTCTTAGCCGTCTCGCGCAAGGCGCAACCGGTGAAATTTTCGATCGCGTGACGAAGTTCATCGAGCGAATTGCATTGGGCCGCAATTTCTTTGGAGTTGTTCGAGCTGGTTTGCCCCACACTTGGCGTTGCCTTGGGGGTCAGCCTTCGTTCAACAGATTCGGGCGCCGGTGCGGTCGGTGCAACTTCCTTTGCATCGTACCGGTTGATTGGCTGGTCGTCGATTGCAGCATCTACGCCTATGTCCCCGTACCATTTGAGAAGGGACAAATCATTTTCTTCATTTCGATCCGGCATCGTTGTCATGGCGTTCGCCTCTTAACTCGGCTGTCAGTTTTACGTTCACAAGAAGCGCTTTTGCGCCTACCCCGTGCTTGACGACACTGTCAATATGTTCCCATAAGGTATGGCCAGTCAGTTGCCGTGTATTGCCGGCAAATGAAGTACAACGATCATAACCAATTCTAGTTTGAGTTCGAGCGACTTTATACATAGAGACGTTTGGAGGCACTATGACCGATGCGCCGGGTGGCCGAGAGGCGATGGAATACGATGTCGTGATCGTCGGCGCTGGACCCGCGGGCCTGAGCGCCGCGATCAGACTAAAACAGCTTGCCGCTGAGAACGGAACGGACATTTCTGTTTGTGTTCTAGAAAAAGGCTCGGAAGTGGGTGCGCACATTCTTTCAGGCGCCGTCATCGATCCGATTAGTCTCAATGAATTGCTGCCGGATTGGAAGTCCCAAGGCGCTCCTTTGGATACTCCGGTTTCTAGCGATCGATTTTTGTTTCTTTGGAATTCTGGCGGATTGCGATTTCCAAATTTTCTTATGCCGCCGCTTATGAACAATCACGGCAACTATGTTGTCAGTCTTGGCAATTTTTGCCGTTGGCTTGCCGAGCAGGCCGAAGCAATGGGCGTGGAGATTTATCCGGGCTTTGCAGCATCCGAGATCGTCTATGGCGAGTCCGGTGAAGTAAGAGGCGTTGCCACCGGCGACATGGGGATCGCGCGTGATGGCTCAAAGAAGGACGGCTACGCACAAGGCATCGAGTTGCTCGGCAAATACACATTTATCGCCGAGGGCGTTCGCGGCTCGTTGAGCAAACAGTTGAATGCCAAGTTTGGATTGGACGCTCAAAGCGAACCCCAAAAATTTGGCATTGGACTTAAGGAATTATGGCGCGTCGAACCAGAGAAGCACCAGCCGGGTCTTGTCATACATACGATGGGATGGCCGCTCGACAATTCAACGGGAGGTGGGTCCTTCATCTATCACTTTGATGAAAATCTCGTGGCGATCGGTTTTGTCGTCCATCTGAATTACAAGAACCCTTACCTGTCTCCATTCGATGAATTTCAGCGCTTAAAGCATCATCCGAAAATAAAGCCGTTGTTGGAAGGCGGAGAGCGCCTGTCGTATGGAGCCCGCGCCATTACAGAGGGCGGTTTTCAATCAATTCCCAATCTCACGTTTAGAGGCGGTGCATTGATTGGCTGTTCGGCGGGCTTTGTAAACTTGCCGCGCATTAAAGGAAGTCACAACGCAATGAAGACCGGCATGTTGGCGGCCGATGCTGCATTCGCAGCCATAATGGACGGCCGATCCGGTGATGAGCTCAGTGCCTATCCAATTGCCGTCAGCAGGTCTCATGTGGCCAAGGATCTGCGCCGTGTTCGAAACGTCAAACCCCTCTGGAGCAAATGCGGAACATATTTGGGTTTTCTACTCGCCGGAATTGACATGTGGGTCAATCAGCTAATCCACGGAGGATTTCAGTTCACCCTGAAACATGGAAAGGCCGATCACGAAACTCTTCAAAAAGCGGCAGATTCTCAGCCGATAGACTATCCTAAACCGGACGGCGTCATATCGTTCGATAAGCTTTCATCTGTATTTCTTTCAAATACCAATCATGAAGAAGATCAGCCGGTTCACTTAACATTAAGGGATCCGAGCATACCAATTGACTTCAATTTGCCTGAATTTGCCGAACCGGCTCAGCGATATTGTCCAGCCGGTGTTTACGAAGTTCTTACAGATGACGCAGGCGGAAATCCAAGATTTCAAATTAATGCGCAGAATTGCGTCCATTGTAAGACGTGTGACATCAAAGATCCGTCGCAAAACATAAATTGGGTTGTACCTGAGGGCGGCGGCGGTCCAAACTATCCAAACATGTGACGGCAACTGAATTCGAGTTTTGGACGCTTGCAGTAGAAAATATGTATCCACACAGCAGAATGCTAATGATCGCGACTGACGTTGTAAGAAAGTCTCTGACAATAATCCTTTCAGGATTCCTGCTGACGTTCGCCGGTTGCGCCGGTTCGAGCAGCGTGAACGGTTTCCTCAAGTCCGATGACGATGTTCGCAAGTCGAATTCGTTGTACGGCAATTATTTGGCCGGCCGGTTTGCAGGTTCCATGCGCGACGCAAAGAATGCCGCGGCGTATTATGAACGTGCACTCGACCGTGATCCCAGAAATACCGTCATCATGGAACGTGCGTTTCTGCTGATGGTTGCGGACGGACAAGTATCCGAGGCATCGGATCTCGCGCAAAAAATTGTTGAAAATGACAATGGCAACCGCTTAGCGCGTTTAGTACTCGGATTGGAAGCGTTCAAGCAAGGCAGATACGCGACCGTAAGGACTCAACTGGGTCAATCAAGAGATGGTCCAATTACGGAATTAGTTCGTAAGCTGATTATTGCGTGGTCATTTGCGGCCGAGGAAAACGTTCCGGCCGCTATAACACTGCTTAGCGAAGCCAAAGCTGATTCAAATCTGGCCAGCTTTTATATTGCCAATAGTGCGTTCATCAATGACTTTGCCGGCAATAGTCAAGCTGCTGCGGCAGACTATTTGGAAGCCATGCGTGTAACCGATGGCCGTTCGCTGAGGATCGTGCAAGCTTACGGAGCGTTCCTTAGAAACGAAGGACGCCAGGAAGACGCACGGCAAGTCTATGACGATTATCTTCAACTTTCGCCCGACCATGTCATTATCAAAGCCGAGTTGGACAAACTAGAGAAAGGTGTACAGACCGACCGCCTATTCAAATCGCCCGAATCCGGCGTGGCAAACGCAATCTATGGTCCGGCTTCCTACTTGGCGCAGGAAAGAGCGCCAGATCTTCCAATTATTTATCTGCAGCTGGCCCTAAATGTATATCCAGATTTCGCGATTGCGCGAACGCTGTTGGCCGATCTGTTTGAATTCAACCGGCGTTGGGAAGATGCGGTTGACGCTTATGCACAAATTCCGTCCGACTCGGTATTGTATCGCAATGCGCAAGTCCAGATCGCCATGAATCTGGATCGTCTTGAGCAGGCCGACGAAGCGATCTCAATTCTGCAGCAAATTGTGCGGCGCGATGAAACAGATATGGAGGCGTTGGTCGCACTAGCAGACATGCTTCGATCACGCGATCGGTTTGAGGAGGCGGTGGACGTTTACGATCTAGCAATTGCGAACGTTGATCCGATTTCCGATGAGCATTGGTCGTTGTTTTATGCACGTGGCGTTGCACTCGAACGTTCTGACCGATGGACCGACGCCGAGCGAGATTTTCTTAAGTCCCTGTCGCTGTCGCCTAATCAACCCCTAACTCTAAACTATTTAGGTTATTCCTGGGTCGATAAAAACGTCAATGGTGAAGAGGCGATGCAGTTGATCAAGAAAGCCGTGCAGCTCAGTCCGGACGACGGCTATATCGTCGACAGTCTGGGATGGGGCTATTACAAACGTGGCAATTATGAGCAGGCCGTTGAGAAATTGGAACGCGCCGTCGAACTGCAACCGGACGATCCGGTAATCAACGAACACTTAGGCGATGCCTATTGGCAAGTTGGCCGAGTTTTAGAAGCGCGTTTTCAATGGCGCCACGCCCTTTCGCTAGAACCGCTCGAGGAAAACGTTCCCGAGATCGAACAAAAGTTGCAGTACGGCTTAGAAGCGCCGCGTCAAATTGATGCTTCTTTGTCAAATGCCGAGTGACATTTGCGATTGCTCGCTTCATTTGCACTCGCTCCGAGCTTTATACTTGTCTCGCTTCACTAAAATGCGCATCAGAACGGCGGCATGATTGCACCGGCAAAACTGAATCTTTTTTTGCATGTTGCGTCGCCGCGGGAAGACGGTCTGCACGAGCTGTTTAGCTTGGTCGTCTTCACGAAACTCGGCGATGAAATTGTCGTCGGCAAAAGTGCCGACCTTGAATTTAGTATTGAAGGTCCTTTCGCAAAAGATCTCGATATAAAAGATGACAGTAATTCAATCCGGCTCGCGGCGCGGGCACTCGAGCGCTGGTCTTCCAAAAATAATTTAAGCTCAAAAGGCGCGGCATTGCAGCTGGTCAAGAATTTGCCCGTTGCCTCTGGAATTGGAGGTGGTTCTTCCGATGCCGCTGCAGCCTTGTTGGGTCTCAAGCGTCATTGGGACCTCGAGATACCAGAAGAACAATTTCAAGCGATCGCACTTTCATTGGGGGCAGACGTGCCGGTGTGTCTCTATCGAAGACCGGCGTGGATGAAAGGAATTGGCGAGAGAGTTGAGTCAGGCCCTAAAATTCCGGCTTTGCCCGCCGTATTGGTAAATCCGCAGAGGGCCGTTTCTACGCGAGGCGTATATTTGGAATTCGACGCCATGGGTTCCGAGGGATCCGGCATAACTGTCGATGATCTGCCTGCCGAATTCTCCACGCCAAACGCGCTGTTTGACTATGTCGGCAAACACAACAACGATCTCGAAGCGCCTGCCAAAAGAATTGAGCCTATGATCGATCTGGTTTTGGACGAGCTCACACATTCCCATTCCGCGATCTCGCGCATGTCGGGTTCCGGTGCTACTTGTTTTGGCCTATATGATGACAAAGAAAATGCAGAACAAGCTGCGGCAGAGATTGCTAGCAATCATCCCGATTGGTGGGTCAAACATACATTGCTATTGAGTTAGCTAGACGCGCGAGTTGATGGGAGCTTTAAGGTTTTGTCGTTTGGACCGTCCTACAATCCGTCTCCCAAATGGCTTCTGCACCCTATGATCGAAAGTCAGTTTTCGTCGTGCCAAATCTAGGCTTCAGTCTGACAGGTGCAGTCGTTCTCGTTGTCGCCGCGCTGCTCACGCGCGCAATGATCTGGCTGGACATTCGCGACATGCCTAACCGGCGGTCGAGCCACGATCGACCGACGCCCAAAAGCGGAGGAGTGGCGATTGCGGTCGCGTTCGTTTTCGGCCTCATCGCGCTTTATTGGCTGCAATCTCTCTCTCAGCCTGGAATGGGGATGTACCCGTCGCAATTTGCACTGTTTGCAGCTTTGGCCTCGGTAATTGCCGCGGTCGCGTTTCTGGACGATCTATTTGATCTGGTGCCGTTCTCAAAGCTAATTGCGCAGTTTGGTGCAGCGTCGTTCTTCGCTATCTATATTGCCCACATTGACACGATTATTCTCCCGGGGATGGGGCCCGTGTTGTTGGGCACTGGCGGATACGTTTTGACAGTTGTGTGGATCGTGTTCTTCATGAACGCGTTCAATTTCATGGATGGCATAAATGGTATTGCGGCCGGAAGTGCGGTTATCGCTTGTTTATTTCTTGGCTTTATTGCGGCATCGGAAGACGCGTATTTCGTCGTAATTTCGTGCCTGTGTTTGGGATCAGCGGCGCTTGGATTCCTCGTCTACAACTTTCCCCATGGCCGAATCTTTATGGGGGACGCGGGAAGCCAATTCATTGGATTTGTGATGGCGTCACTTGCGGTATTTGGAAAATCGGTCGACGAGGCTCGCCTTTCGATTTACCTCGTGCCGGTCATCTTTTTTCCATTTATCTTTGATGTTGTAATTACGCTGGTCTATCGCGCCTTGAGGGGACAAAACATTCTCAAAGCGCACCGCGATCACCTCTATCAAATTGCAGTCAAGTTGGACGCGAGTCACGTTCAAGTGTCGCTTGCATATTTTGTACTGATTGGCTTGTGTGGCGTCGTTGCGATTGCAGTGCAGGCGGCTGATCCCACGGGGCGCCTGTTACTGATCGCCGCACTGTTTCCCGTCTTTTTTGTTTTGGCCGGATTTGTTTACCGATTGGGGTTGAGAGCGCGGGTCGTAGAGCCGTTCTTCAGGCGCTCAAACCTCGATTAGTATTCACGGTCGACACAGAAATTGATGACGCCGTCGAGCGCTTGCCGGAAAGTATTATCTTGGACCGCGTGCAAGGCCTGTCGGGCTTTATTGCCATAGTGACGTGCTAAATCCAATGTTTCGCGCAGCGCGCCATGTTTTCTCATGATTCCCTGCGCACGCATGAAGTCGCCTTCGTTTTGTTCGGGCTTTTCAATTACGCGTCGCCAAAATTCTCTCTCTTCGTCCTCGCCTTTGGCAAAGGCTAAGACAACAGGGAGCGTAATCTTGCCTTCTCTAAAATCGTCGCCCGGAGTCTTACCGAGGTCAACTTGCGAGCCGTTATAGTCCAGTGCGTCGTCGGCTAGCTGGAAAGCGATTCCTAAATTGTAGCCGTACGCTTCAAGGCTCGCTTCTTCGGACTCGGGCCGGCCTGCTATCACTGGTCCAACGCGGGCGGCAGCGGCAAACAACGCAGCCGTCTTTGAAGCGACAATTTTTAGATAAGTCGATTTACTGGTGTCTACCTGCGACGTGCTTGCGAGCTGCAGGATCTCCCCTTCGGCGATCACACTTGATGCCGTTGCCAAGATATCGAGCACGTGGAGATTGCCGACCTCAACCATAAGATTGAACGATTTGCTGAACAGGTAGTCGCCAACCAGTACGCTGGCGGGATTGCCCCACACGACGTTTGCGCTCGCGCGACCCCGGCGAAGTGAACTGGTGTCCACAACGTCGTCATGAAGAAGGGTCGCTGTGTGAATGAATTCAATGACTGCAGCGAGCTTGATATGATCTGCACCGCCATAACCACACATGCGCGCGGATGCGAGCGTAATCAATGGCCGAAGCCGCTTCCCACCTGAGCCAATAAGGTGCCCTGCGATTCGGGGGATTAAGGGAACAGAATTGCCTATGTTCTGATCGATGAGATCGTTGACACTAGACAGATCGCTGCCGACAAGTGCCAGCAACGCTTCTACCGCATTATGGGGCTCGGACCGTTTAAGATCTTCGCTTATCGGGACGGCTAGCGCCGAATCCATCATGTCATTCAATGCTATAGTTAGATCTCATTGACAGTATGGCCGGCCCCATAAACGGTCAAGTCTGGCGCGTACCTCTCACTAAGCAGTGACAGAGAATGATGGACCGGCAAAGAAATCGTGGCTGAAGTTGGAGACATGTTCGGTTATGAAGGAGTTGCTTCGCACTAACGATATCGTTCTGTTGTCGTTTGCCAAATCCATGCTTGAAGATCACGGAATTGAGCCGATTGTTCTCGACTCATATACCAGTGTCGTCGAAGGCAGTTTAGGTGTTCTTCCGCGACGCCTAATGGTCGTAGATGACGATGTAAATCAAGCGCGCGAACTTCTTGCGCAGAACCAGATCGATTGTCGCTCAGATGCCTGAGACAGAAGGCCGCACCTCCAATGATGACCTCTTGGTCACAAACCGACTGAAGTGCGGCGAGCTTACTGACGACGCGTTTCTGGGCGGCAGCTTGCAGATCTTGCAGCCGAAACGCGCTTATCGAGCGGGCATTGATGCGGTCTTTCTTGCTGCTTCCGTTCCCGCCAAGCGCGGACACACGGTTTTGGAGCTGGGGGCGGGGGTTGGCGTTGCTAGTCTTTGTCTGGCTCGCCGTGTTCCAGGCACAAAGATTACGGGATTAGAAATTCAAACAGATCTCGTCGCAATCGCACAGGAGAATGTTGTGCGCAATGACTTGCAGGAGAATGTAGCGATTATCGAAGGCGATCTCGGTGGTCTTCCCGCCGATTTGACTCAACAAAGCTTTGACCACGTGATCATAAACCCGCCCTACTACGAAAAAGACAATGCAGTCGGCGCACCAAATCAATCCAAGTTTGTCTCAAAGATTGGAACGGGCTTATTGATTGAGGATTGGATCGCATCCGCGCTTAAGCGGCTAAAACCTAATGGCCGCCTTACGATGATTCATTTGGCTGAGCAATTGGACCGATTGCTTGCGTGTCTTGATTCCAAAACCGGGAAGGCCAAAGTATTTCCTCTTTGGCCGAAGCAGAATAGCTCAGCATCAAGAGTAGTTGTAACGGCGGTTAAGGGCTCGGCGGCGCCCATTTGCCTGCTGCCTGGAATGGTGCTCCACTTGGAGGGCGGGAGATATACACCAGAGGCGGAGGCAATCTTGAGACAGGGAGAAGCCTGCCCCATAGTTTTCGACTAGAAGAGCCTGCAACGCGCAAAACGTGTTGCGTCTGACTTTTTCATATTATTTCTAATTGTCATGTATTCGCGATACGGCCCGTCGCGGGGGCGGGCAATGGCATAAAGCTTGAAGGTGAGCTGTGACTTTTGGGCAGCTTCGACCTTAGAGGTAGTCGCCCATGCGGCAATTAAATGGGCAGTATCGCGAGTATGGATCGACTTAAGTCCGCCGCCGCGCAAACTCGCGAAAATCCCTTTTATTTCGAGTTTCTAAAATTTGGGATGGTCGGGACCTTTGGATTTGCCGTTGATACGGGCCTTCTCCACACAGCACTACTTTGGGGATGGGGTCTTTATTGGGGACGCGCATTTTCGTTTCTTTGTGGCGCTACGACTTGCTGGGCTCTCAACCGGCGATTTACGTTCCGTTACAATGGCCCCGCCCGCCGTCATCACCAGTGGGCTAAATTCATCTCGGTAGCGACGATCGGCGGTAGCGTAAATTTTTCGGTCTATGCGCTACTCGTGTACATGTCGTCCTACTTTGCGGCATATCCCATTCTAGGTATTGCGGCAGGCTCACTTGCCGGCATGACCCTTAACTATATGCTCTCCCGCCAAATGGTATTCGGAGATCGCTCTTACGGCCAATAACCGGTTTGACTTGTCTTGAAGACCCGCTTGCCGGGCAAGGCCCGTACGCCTAAAACACTACCTATGGAAATCTCCTCGTTACTGAAATACGTGCCTTTCATAGGCCGTTCCAGTGCGCCACCGACGGTGGCCGTTCTCCGCTTATCCGGACCAATCGGCATGCCATTGGCTCTTGGCCGTTCGCTTAGCCTGGCAAGTATGGCAACGCCCATTGAGAGGGCTTTTAGCCTCAAATCGGCTAAAGCGGTTGCGCTGGTTATCAATTCTCCAGGCGGTTCAGCCGTACAATCAGCGCTAATTCACAACCGGATTCGGGCGCTGGCGAAGGAAAAGAACATCCCAGTCTTTGCCTTCGCGGAGGATGTGGCGGCGTCGGGGGGGTATATTTTGGCCTTGGCTGGAGACGAAATATTTGCCGATCCCAGCTCGATCATTGGTTCAATCGGAGTGATATCCGCCGGGTTTGGTTTTCACGAGTTAATCAAGAAGATCGGAATCGAGCGCCGGGTTTATTCAGCTGGCGAGCGCAAGTCGACCCTTGATGCATTCCGCCCGGAAAATCCCGAAGACGTTCGACACTTAAAAGAACTTCAACAGGAAATTCACGAGTCGTTTGTAGAGCTTGTGCAAGCGCGACGTGGTGAATTGCTCGACGGCGATCAATCAAAACTATTCTCAGGTGAGTTTTGGACAGGCAAGCAGGCGCAAAAGATGGGCTTGATTGATGGCTTAGGCGACGTACGCGCGATCATGAGAGAAAGATTTGGTGAAAAAGTGAAGTTAAAGCTGGTCGGCGGTCCGGGACCATGGTGGCGGCGGCGTTCTGCTTTTAGTGAGTTCTGGCAAGGGCGAAGCATAGTGGGCGGGGCCTCGTGGTCCGACGAGCTGGCGGCTACCGTCGAGCAGCGCGCTTTGTGGTCTCGTTTTGGTCTCTGAGGGGAGGCAGCATGCCGGGTATCTCTGAGCTTCTCATTATTCTTGCCTTAACTGTTGCCATTGGCGTAGCGACCCGCTTCTTTGGGAAGCCTGGATTAGGCGGGGAAAAGGGGGCATCGTCTTCTAGAAAATCGTTAGTCGACGACAAAGGTCAGAAACTCAAAAGAGATCCCGAATCGGGCGTCTACATTCCCGAGTCAGACGATACAAATGAAGAGTGATAGCCTTGCTGCTTGCCTCCTTGAATGCGCGTGTGGGGTCAGTTACGTTGCGCCGCGCTTGACTGACCGCGCTGCAGATTCGCCAGCGCAAGACTCATGAAATAGAACAATGGCGGCACGGGACGTCCACGACACATCCTTTCAAGGACTAATCCTTGCGCTGCAACAATTTTGGGCGGCACAGGGATGCGTGATCCTTCAGCCTTACGATGCTGAAATGGGGGCAGGCACGTTTCATCCCGCTACGACCTTGCGGGCACTAGGCCCAAGGCCATGGAACGCCGCTTATGTTCAACCTTGCCGCAGGCCTACCGACGGCCGGTATGGCGCCAATCCAAACCGGTTTCAGCACTACTACCAATTCCAGGTTATTTTGAAACCTTCGCCGCCCGACATTCAAAACCTCTATCTTGAGAGCCTTCAGGCGCTTGGGATTGATTCCAACTTCCATGACATCCGGTTTGTTGAAGACGACTGGGAAAGCCCGACGCTGGGCGCATGGGGACTTGGTTGGGAAGTGTGGTGCGACGGCATGGAAGTGACACAATTCACGTACTTCCAGCAGGTCGGTGGAATTGAATGCGAGCCCGTGTCAGGTGAAATCACGTATGGCCTCGAACGGCTGGCTATGTATGTCCAAGGCGTCGATAACGGATTCGACCTTGACTACAATGGCGAGGGCGTCACCTACGGTGACGTGTTTCATCAAAGTGAGCGAGAGTTTTCTGCGTACAACTTTGAATTTGCTGATACCGATGTCTTGCTGAGGCATTTCGAGGATGCGGAACAAGAGTGCGCAACGTTGATCGAAAACAAATTGGCATTGCCGGCATATGACCAATGCATAAAGGCTAGCCACATTTTCAATCTTTTGGATGCGCGTGGCGTCATAAGCGTCACGGAGCGTCAGTCGTATATCCTCCGTGTTCGGACTCTTTCGAAGAGCTGTGCCGAGTGCTGGCTGGAGAGCCCCCAGGGGCGCACGCCTGGTGCGGGCATCGTAGATTTCGAGGGCTGAGCCATGGCGCAATTGCTCTTGGAACTGTTGTCCGAAGAAATTCCGGCGCGCATGCAATTGACTGCGGCCCAATCTTTGGAGACGGGGCTTTTGGATAAACTCACGGAAGCCGGCTATTTGCCTGCCTCGACGCGCTCGTTCGTCACGCCGCGGCGTCTGACGGTGGTCATTGACGGATTGCCCGATGCACAGCCAGACCGGCGCGAAGAGCGCAAGGGCCCGCGAGTTGGTGCTCCCGACAAGGCGCTGCAAGGATTCTTGGGTTCAGTCGGCCTCAACCAAGATCAGCTCGAGGTGCGCGACGACAAAAAAGGGTCTTACTACGTCGCCATGATTGAACATGTCGGACAATCGACGCCGGGCGTCATTGCTAAACTGGTTCCGGAGATCATCAGTGAGTTTCATTGGGCCAAGTCCATGCGCTGGGGCAGCGGCTCTTTATCATGGGTGCGTCCACTTCACTCGATCCTTTGTACCTTCGACGGTGAACCTGTTGCCTTTCAGGTTGGCGGCGTTCTGAGCGGGAATGCCACCGTCGGTCATCGGTTCTTGGCTCCCGGCAAGATTGAGGCGAAACGTTTCGACGACTACGCGGAAAAGCTGGAAAGCAGCAAAGTTAAGCTCAGCCATGAAGAGCGCCGGCAGATCATTTTGCAAGAGGCGCAGACGCTTGCATTCGCCGATGGTTTCGAATTGGTCGAAGACCGGGGCCTTCTAGAAGAAAATGCAGGATTGGTTGAATGGCCGGTCGTTTTGGCCGGCAAGATCGACGAGAGTTTCGTCAGATCGATCGATCAAGGCGGATTACCAGCGGAAGTCTTAACAAGCGCGATGCGCAAACATCAAAAATATTTTTCTCTTAAGGATCCTGGCACCGGTGGTCCGGCTCCGCGTTTTATCTTTGTCTCGAACATGGTGACTGAAGATGGTTCAAAGCAAATCATTGCCGGAAACGAAAGAGTTCTTCGTGCCAGATTGTCTGACGCCAAATTCTTTTGGCAACAGGACCAAAGGCAAAATTTAGAAAGTCGCGCGGATGATCTGGGGGATATTATTTTTCACGCCAAACTTGGCAGTGTCGGTGACAAAGTCACTCGTATCGCAAACCTTGCAAAAACGATTGCCCCCCTGGTTGGTGCTGACGCTGAGGCATGTACACGTGCCGCGCAGCTGGCGAAAGCAGATCTAACGACAGAGATGGTCGGCGAGTTCGCCGATCTCCAAGGCGTCGTAGGGCGTTACTATGCAGTGGCACAGGGCGAAGCTGCTGACGTGGCGATGGCCATTGAAGAACATTACGCGCCGGCCGGGGCCTCCGACACATGTCCGTCGGCACCCGTCAGCCTTGCCGTCGGACTAGCTGATCGTTTGGATACGCTCGTTTCGTTTTGGCTGATTGAAGAAAAGCCGACGGGCTCGAAAGATCCTTACGCCCTTCGGCGCGCTGCGCTTGGCATCATTCGTTTAGTCCTGGAAAACCAATTGCGCCTAAATTTGGTTCCTTTGTTTAGTGAGGCGAAACGATCAATTCCAATTGAACAATCTGCCAAAGGCAGCTGGCCAAGCCTTGATCAGTCCGTCAGTGCAGCCGCCCTCGACCTACTGTCGTTTTTTGCGGACCGGCTCAAAGTATATCTCCGCGATCGCGGCGTGCGGCACGACCTGATCGACGCCGTGTTTGCGTTGCCCGGTCAAGACGACTTGGTTTTGATCGTTGAACGCGTAAGCGCTTTAGGCTCGTTTTTGGAAACAGAAGATGGATCGAACTTGCTAACCGCCTACAAGCGCGCATCGAACATACTCAAGATCAAGGAAAAAAAAGACGGCGCTGAATATCGGGGAGAGGCGGAGCCTGCCAAATTTCAGCAAGATGAGGAACGGGCATTGCATAGTGCACTCGGCGCGGCCGTGCCCAAAGCCAAAACCCTCGCTGAGACCGAAGACTTCGCCGGGGCGATGGCTGAAATGGCCGGCCTACGCGGCACGATCGACGCCTTTTTTGACCACGTTACAGTGAACGCGGAAGATGGCGATGTGCAGCGGAACCGGCTGTTGTTGCTGTCTCAAATTAGGTCAGCGTTAGAGACTGTGGCCGACTTTTCACGAATTGAAGGCTGAAGACGATGTCTGAGAGCGTAGCAATTGAGAGACTGACGTCGGCCATGGTTTACAGCTTTGGCGCGGGCAAAGCCGATGGCGGCGCCGAGTTGCGCGAGCTTTTGGGCGGCAAGGGCGCCAATTTGGCCGAGATGAGCAGCCTTAAGCTACCCGTACCGCCCGGCTTTACGATTACGACGGAAGTTTGCACAGCATTTTACGAAAACAATCGTCAGTATCCGGATGACCTGAGAGCGGAAGTGCAGGCGGCCCTTGATTATGTCGGTAGTCTTGTGAATCGCAAGTTTGGTGATCCTTCAAATCCGTTGCTGGTTTCCGTTCGCTCCGGTTCGCGTTCGTCCATGCCGGGCATGATGGATACTGTTCTCAATCTGGGCCTTAATGACGAGACCGTTGAGGGTCTTGCAAAGGGCGCCGGCGACGCTAGGTTTGCCTATGACTCCTATCGCCGTTTTATTCAAATGTATTCGGACGTCGTTCTCGGCGTCGGCCACGATCTTTTTGAAGATATTTTGGCGGACTTCAAGGGCGAAAACGATTATGTCCTTGATACCGAACTGTCCGCCGCGGATTGGCGCGACATTGTTGCCGCTTACAAACAACGCGTAGAAACGGAGCTCGGCTCTCCCTTTCCTCAGAATGTTCTGGAACAGTTGTGGGGGGCGCTCGGCGCCGTATTCGGTTCCTGGCATAATACGCGGGCGAAGACCTACCGACGTCTGCACGGCATACCGGAAAGCTGGGGAACGGCAGTCAACATTCAAGCCATGGTGTTCGGCAACATGGGCGAAGACAGCGCCACGGGTGTTGCTTTCACGCGTAACCCTTCGACCGGCAACAAAGAAATCTACGGTGAGTATCTGGTCAATGCCCAAGGCGAAGATGTGGTTGCGGGCATTCGTACGCCGCAGCCGCTGACATTGCAGGCGCGCCTCGAAGCCGGCACGGACCGCCCGTCGATGGAAGAGGCGATGGGGGGCGTGTTCAAAGAGCTTGTCGACGTTTTCACGATCCTTGAAACGCATTATCGCGACATGCAGGACATTGAGTTTACGGTTGAAAAGGGCAAGCTATGGATGCTGCAAACACGCAGCGGAAAGCGCACGGCAAAGGCCGCATTGAAGATTGCCGTGGATATGGTGGATGAAGCTCTTATTACGCCCGAAAATGCCTTGTTGAGATTGGATCCATCTGCGCTCGACCAATTGCTTCACCCTTCGCTCGACCCCACAGCCGAACGAAACGTTGTCACCAAAGGTCTACCGGCCTCTCCGGGGGCTGCCAGCGGTCAGGTGGTCTTTAGTGCTGACGAAGCCGAAGCGTTGAGTGCTGAAGGCGTAAAAGTCGTGCTGGTGCGTACGGAAACAAGTCCCGAAGACATTCACGGTATGCATGCGGCACAGGCCATATTGACGGCACGTGGCGGTATGACCAGTCACGCGGCCGTCGTTGCGCGAGGCATGGGCCGCCCGTGCGTGTCTGGTGCCGGCGCGGTTCGAATTAGTCGAGACAATGACTATTTCGCCGTCGGCAGCATCGAAGTTAAGAAGGGTGACATTATTACTGTCGACGGCACGACCGGCGAAGTCATCTTGGGTGAGATTCCGACCGTGCAACCTGAATTGTCCAGCGATTTTTCCCGCATTATGGAATGGGCTGACGGCGCTCGCCGGCTTAAAATTCGCACAAATGCCGATACCCCCGCGGATGTACAAGTGGCGCACGATTTCGGTGCACAAGGCATTGGTCTTTGCCGTACAGAGCACATGTTCTTTGACGCAGAGCGCATTGCTACCGTTCGTGAGATGATTTTGGCGGATTCGCGCGAAGGCCGCGTCGCCGCGCTCGAGAAAATTCTTCCAATGCAACGACAAGATTTTGAAGAGATCTTCGAAATCATGGCTGGTTATCCGGTTACCATCAGACTTCTTGATCCGCCTCTGCACGAATTTTTGCCCAAGACAGAAGATGAAATAGCCGACGTGGCCCGCATTTCAGGAATGGACGCCGAGCAAATCAGGCGGCGCAGCGCTCAGCTACACGAATTTAATCCAATGTTGGGCCATAGAGGTTGCCGATTGGGGATTACCTATCCGGAAATATTTGAAATGCAGGTGCGCGCCATTGTCGAGGCGGCGGTCGAAGTTGAAGCGAGAACCGGTATCAAAGCGAAGCCGGAAATCATGGTGCCGCTGGTTGCCATCGATAAGGAATTAGAAGTTCTGAGGCAGCTTGTGATTGCTGTTGCAAAACAAGTCGAAAAAGAGAAGAGCTGCAATCTGGAATTTCTGATCGGCACGATGATCGAACTACCAAGAGCTGCGCTCCAAGCCCGCGAGATTGCTCATCATGCGGAGTTTTTCAGTTTTGGAACGAATGATCTTACACAAACAGCTTTCGGCATAAGCCGCGATGATTCTGCCGAGTTTCTTGGTGAATATGTGCGTCAGGGAATACTCGAAGATGATCCGTTTGTTAGTCTCGATCAGTCAGGCGTCGGCGAATTGATTTTGATTGCTGCCGAACGAGGGCGTGAGGCGCGCGCCGATATCAAACTTGGTATCTGCGGAGAACACGGCGGCGATCCTTCGTCCGTTGAGTTTTGTCATAGAGCCGGTCTGGACTATGTGTCTTGTTCTCCATACCGCGTGCCTATTGCGCGTTTGGCGGCGGCCCAGGCCGCCTTGCGCAAGTAGTATGGTTAGTCTCATTTCTCCTAATTAATCATCGCGTTATGTCAATGAGTTGCGAATCGCTGCTTCGCTCAATAGGCGATTTTGGCGATGTTTGATCGCCTCTTCTAACTCATTTGTTCACCTGTCGTACTCAATGACGAAATGTCGCAGTCCCATAGAGCCTCTCCTGCATTATGAAAGCTGCGTTTATTATTAACGTCGCGGTTCACTGGTTTGACCCGAACTGGCGGCGGTGCTAGGAAATTTCGTCTCGGGGGCACCTCGGATAAGTTAAGTAAACAATAAAGTTCCGTTAACCGGACGACTTAGTTTTTTCTTCAAATTTGAATCGTATCGTCTGCATGAGTTTAAAACTGTCAGGCGTCGGAGAGTTTTTGTACCGATGATCTGCACAAAGACAGATGGCCCAGAACTCGCAAGGTGTCTCAAGCGCCTATAGATGGCGCAGGAAAGTGCAAAGCGGATGGTAAATTTGTTAAGACAGTTCTTCTATGCGCCAATGCCTAGGGGCAGCTTGTCGGTCGTATTGGGCACGGCATTAACCCTATGTCTAATTGTCGGCCTTGTGTCCGCGCCAAAAGCGGCGGTTTCGTTTGTAGGCGACGATGTCGCTCACGTTGCCATGGCACAAAATGGCCTGGGAATTGATACGACACTTACAAGCCTTTCTGCTGTGGCAAGTTGGAAACGCGAGCATTTGGATCTTTCGAGGCAGTCGCCATTGCGCACCGAAGCTGCCGCCTACAATGTTGAACTTAAGTGTCTTGCCGAAGCCATTTACTACGAAGCGCGCAGCGAGAATTTTTCTGGCCAGTTGGCTGTCGCTGACGTGGTTCTCAATCGTGTCAGCAGTGCCCGTTATCCCGATTCGATTTGCGACGTTGTCTATCAAGGCGCTTCTCGATCGACCGGCTGCCAATTCTCTTTCGCCTGCAATGGTTCCACGGAGAAGGCTCTTGAGGCTACTGCTTGGCGCAAAGCAGATCACTTGGCTCATCAAGTTATGCTGGGTGTGGTCCCGAGCGTGACGCGGGATGCAACGCACTATCACGCGGACTATGTCGATCCGAAATGGGCGTCCAAATTGGTCCGCACGGTACAAATCGGGCGTCACATTTTCTACCGGACCGCAGGCTAACCCGCCCCACTTTTTTCGAAAACTAATATTCTGAGACTGTCGATAGTGCCGGATCGGCGAGCCGCGCCAGTCAAGCGTTATAGTCGAGCGCAACGTCTAAGCACGGCGCGCTATGCGTAAGCCATCCGACCGAAATCAAATCAACGCCTGTCGCCGCAATGGCGCTTGCAGTTTCGGCCGTAACGCCTCCCGATGCCTCGGCCAGAGCGCGTCCATCAATTCGCTTTACGGCTTCTGCCAAGTCTTGGGTCGACATATTGTCTAACAAGACGGCATCGGTGCCTATGGCTAAGACTTCGTCCAGCTGTTCCAGTGTATCGACCTCGATTTCGATTTTGACCATATGGCCGCCACGGGCACGGGAAGCCTCGAGCGCCGGCTTGATGCCACCGGCGATGGCGATGTGGTTATCTTTGATCAAGATACCGTCATAGAGCCCGAAGCGATGATTGACGCCGCCGCCGGCGCGCACGGCATATTTTTCGAACGCACGTAGCCCTGGCGTGGTCTTTCTGGTGGAGCAAATCTTGGCGTTCGTTCCTGCGGCGGCGGCAACGAATGTTTGTGTAGCAGTGGCAATTCCCGACAAGTGCCCAAGAAAATTCAGCGCAACCCGCTCGGCCGACAAGATAGCCCGCGCCTGACCGGTCACCAGCGCAAGTTTCTGACCGGCGGCCACTTGCACGCCGTCGTCACAATGTTTGGTGAGGACGATCGCCGAATCGAGGGATCGAAAGACGGCACACGCGATATCGAGACCGGCGATGGAGCCCGCTTGCCTGGCAACAAGTTCAACGGTGGTTTGTGCATCTCGCGGGATCACCGCATAGCTCGTCAGATCCCCAGCGTCGCCTAAATCCTCCTTGAGTGCAGCGGTAATGGCCGCGTTCACGACAAGGTCGGGAAGTTGGGGCAGGGGATGGACGTGTTGCGCCATAAGGCCCCTATTTGCGGAACGGTGCAGCTTGAGCGTCGTATTCAAGCGACGGCAAGGGTCACTTCAGCGGCCGGCCGGTCGGGCAAGAATTTTGGTCCTTTGATCTTCTTGACCGGCGTATCAACCATGCGCTGAACGGCAAGCCGTGCTTTTTCCGCAACGGCGGGGTCCACCTGCACTTCGACGGTCATGGTTTCAAGGCTGTGCAAAATGTTCTCAAGCGTGATCCGCTTCATGTGCGGGCAGAGATTGCAAGGCCTGATAAATTCAACGTCCGGATTTTCAACCGCCACATTATCGCTCATGGAGCATTCTGTAATCAGGACAACTTTGTGTGGTTGCTCTTCCATTACATAGTTGCTCATGTCGGCAGTGGAGCCGGCGTAATCAGCGACCGCCATCACCTCCGGCGGACATTCCGGATGTGCCAAAACCTTGATGCCGGGATTTGTGTCGCGCAGCTCTTCAATATCTTCGACAGTGAACTGTTCGTGTACGATGCAGCGCCCATGCCACGTAATGATTTCGACATCGGTCATAGTGGCAACATTCTTGGCCAAATACTCGTCAGGCAACATGATCACCCGATCGACACCCAATGACTCGACGATTTGAACGGCATTGGATGATGTGCAGCAGATATCGCTTTCCGCTTTGACTTCCGCCGACGTATTGACATAGGTGACGACCGGCACGCCTGGATATTTCTGCCGAATGAGGCGGACGTCAGCTGCCGTAATCGACTCGGCCAAGGAGCAGCCGGCCCCCGTATCGGGAATCAGCACGGTCTTGTCCGGGCAAAGAATCTTTGAAGTTTCTGCCATGAAGTGAACGCCGGCCTGTACGATGACGTCCGCATCGCTTTTGGCGGCTTCCTTGGCAAGCTGCAATGAATCGCCGGTTATGTCGGCGACACAATTGTAGATTTCCGGCGTCATGTAACTGTGCGCCAGAATAATGGCTCCGCGTCTTTGCTTGAGATCGTTGATGGCTTTGATGTAAGGCGCGTAGGCCGGCCATTCGAATTCAGGGATCACGCTGGCGACACGCTCATAGAGATGGGCCGTTTCGGCCGCGACTTCAGCCGTGTATTCCAGGTGAGGATGTCCTGCACCGTTTCCATTGACGCCGTTCATTGCCATCTGTCTTTCCCCTAGTAATGCTCATCTTGAGTATATATGGGGTCAATAAAAGCGCCCCGCAAGGGCGCCATTTCACTTATGCTAGAAATGAGTATTACGAGTCAACAAAAAAACGCAGAATAGTCCCGATTCGAGACAATATTGGGTCAATAATTCGTGACGCGGGCACTACGCAGTCAGCCCTATACGGCTACTGACAGTTACCGGCGCCCCACGCGAACGCGGAATCCGGGCGCAGGGCGCTCTGTAATGACTTCCCTGCGGAAGCGGAACTCCTCAGCGGGCCTGCCGCCGGTCTTGCTGGTGCGCACGCCTGTGCCCTCCACGAGGCCGCCTTTTTCCACAAGTCTGCGGAAATTCTGCTTGTGTAGCCGGATGCCGGATATGGCTTCCACGGTACGTTGCAGTTGGAGCAGCGTGAATGTGGGTGCCATAAGCTCAAAGACAACAGGCCGGTATTTGAGCTTGCTGCGCAGACGGCCCATGCCGGTTGCCAAGATCCTCCGATGGTCGGAAATCATGCTCTCACCCAGCTGCAGGTCACCGGCCCTGCCTTTACTAAGGTCGCGTACCGCTTCGCCGACAAGCCCAGCCTCATAAAGCAACTCGTATCTCTCGAGCACTTTTTCCTCATCCCAAGGCATACCACTTAGGCCGAAGCAAAGTCGGGCCCGCTCCCAGCGTTCATTGCGAACCGGTTTGCTTTTGCTGCTTTGCGACCATTGGCGAAGTGCCGGCTTGACTTGTTCATCCAATAGTTTGGGCTTTACGTCTCGCCAATCTTCCCATGGAAAATAGCGATACCAATCGTGCCAAACGCTGTCTGGTGCGCCGAGTTTTGGAGCCTCTCTGGTGAGTGCCAAATAGCCGATGGAAATGTTGCGTGAATCGCCCGGCGCGCCGACGTCTTCCCGGCCTCGATCAGCAAACGTATAAAGCTGTTCGACGTATCCCAAATCCAAATAGGTCTGTTCCTCCACCCAAGTGCGCAAACTGATCTCAAGCGTTCGATGAGACTGGGGGTCGAAGGGACCGAAAGGAAGACCGAAAGAATCGGCGCTTGTGTCTTTTGAATCGTTGGTCGGGCGACTCACGACCAGGACGTAAGGGCGTTCATTTTGAACTGTCACAATGACGCCGCTGAGCCCGATAACTACGCCGTGTTGAGCGACGAAGGTTTGGTCGACCTCATTTCTGCTGGCCTTTGTTGTTGATATTGAAGGTGCTTTCTTTTTTGACATTTGTTCTCGCGACCGGAACTTCCCCGGATGGTCAAAACAGGCGCGAATAGACCAGCCAGGAGCGGCAATCACTATACCATGTGGGCCGTCACAGTTAGGCAACGGCCTGAAAGTACTTGGAACTAAGAACCAGACGAAGCCTTAAGCGGAATAACTTCGGCCTCAGTGGCGAGATTCTGAAAACGGCGCATAAATTTCGTTTCGCATTCTTGCGCCGGCAGGGGCTTCAATCTTATTCTCTCAACTCCCCTTGGTTTACCAAAGAAACGGCGCGCCTCATCTTCGGCAAATCCTGCCAATTGTACAGCTTCCAAGTAGGCGCTTGCTCTATCTGCGCGCTTGATGAGTTGCTCGACCGAAATAGGTAGGACCGGGGGCAGGCCAAAGCGGGTATGGATCGCGGTCTGTAGCTTGGCTTCGAATGCTTTGTAATCGAGACCCACGGCTGATTTGAATGGACTGATCAAGTCGCCGATCACATACTCGGCTGCGTCGTGGAGTAATGCCGCGAGGCGCCATTTGGCTGGCCAATCGGCCTTGAGCTTAGATGATATATCCGTGACGACGAGGGAGTGTTGCGCGACGCTGAATGGAAGCGAACCCGAGGTCTGCCCGTTCCAGCGCGCCAAGCGCGCTAGCCCATGGGCGATGTCTTCAATTTCAATGTCCAGTGGTGAAGGTTCAAGCAGGTCCAGACGTCGTCCACTCAGCATTCGCTGCCATGCACGGTCTTGATTTGACTTGGATGCTCGTCGTTTCATTGCGGGGCGTGGCTTTGCCAAATGGCGCGTCTTGGAGTTAGACCAAAATTGGCCGGAGCGAGATTTATTTCATGTCGGCCTACAAAGCAAATAGCCTAGTTTGATCGATATCAATGTAACGACATCGCAGCCATTTATGCTGATTGTGTCATCGATTTCGGGAGTGAGCTCATGACCTATCGAAAGATTCTTGTTCCTTTTGCAGGAAGTGATCGCAGCGCAGGCGTCTTGTCTTCCGTATTAGCGCTGGCGCGCAAATTCGATTGTTACTGTGAGGTATTGTTTATCAGGCCTGAGCCCGCGCAAGCCCTGCCGTATCTCGGGGATGCCTCGCCAGGCATCGTTATGCGAGAAATTGTCGACAGCGTAAATCAGGCCGCCGATGCTGCTTCCGCGACGATAAGAGGGGCTCTCGATCAGGCGGCCAAAGACAGTAATGTTGCGCTCATAGACGGCAAACCGTTGCCCAAAGCCTTTTGCACCAAATATGTCGAAACCGAAGGTGACACAACCGAAATCGCTGCGCGGCGCAGCCGATTAGCCGATCTTGTTATTTTCGTGGGTGGCGAAGCTCAAGCGCAAATGGGAATCCCCGCAGCACTCTCAGCTGTGCTCATGAATTCGGCGCGTCCGGTATTGATTATACCGCGTACTGAATATGTGGGTGACATAGGCCACAAAGTGTCGATCGCTTGGGATGGAAGTTCTGAGTCGGCCAATGCCGTTATAGCCGCATTGCCATTTCTTCATGCAGCGTCAACTGTAAAGATTCTCAATGTCCAGCCAAGCATCGAAGAAGAAGGTGTAAGAACAGATGTCACCCATGCATTGGGAGAATATCTGGGTCTGCGCTCAATTGCCTATCAGGAGACGATTGTCGATCCCCGCGGCAAAAGCATCGGATCTACGATTCTCGAACAGGCCACCCAGGACGGCACCGACTTGCTCGTCATGGGGGCATACGGTCACAGCCGCGTTCGCGAGTTAATACTAGGCGGTGTGACACAGCATCTATTAGAACATACGACCATTCCACTGTTGATGGCCCACTAAAATCAGAAAAACGGAGCTGATAAAATGCCGCTGATGAAAGTTCGATTGGAACTCGCACGCAATGAAGAATTTCCCGAGGGCAGCAGCCATCACGGGTATGACTTCAACGCACCTCTGTCTGACGATGGTCATATCAGCAAGCAGGAATGGAATGAACACGCGGCCGATTGCACCGTAACTCGTTTTTGGGACGGCGAGGATGAGGAGCATGGCCGTCTCATCCACATCGGCGATCGCTGGGTATTTCACTACACAGGCACGGACCCTGACGATGACGAGCCGATTTTTCGTATGGGTGAGCATTCGTTTGTATCGGGCGAATACATTTCCATCACCGAACACGACGGCGTGCAGCGAACATTCAAAGTTGCGAACGTTGCACGTTCGCCGCTGGACTAGGTGAAAGCCTGTTACTCAAGCCGCCTCACAACGACGCTTCCGACCGAATAGCCTGCGCCAAACGAGCAGATCAGACCTAGGTCGCCCGGTTCGAGATCGTCGCGGTATTTGTGAAACGCGATAATGGATCCTGCCGAGCTTGTGTTGGCATATTCATCGAGAATAACCGGCGCCTCGTCAGGCTCGGGCTCACGTCCTAGTACGCGTTTGCTGATCAAATCATTCATGTGAATATTGGCTTGATGAAGCCATAAACGCTTGAGCTCTTGAGGATTGAGATCCAGTTCCTTGAGATGATCTATGATTACCTGCGCGACCATCGGCACAACTTCTTTGAAGACTTTGCGGCCCTCCTGAATGAATAGTTTATCGTCATTGCCGATTCCTTCCGGGGCTGTCCGGTTTAGAAAACCAAAATTATTGCGGATGTTGTTAGAGAATTTGGTCTTCAATTTCGTATCGACGACTTCAAACGGTCGAGAGGCCTGACAATCTTTGGCCCCTTCCAATAGGAATGCGGTTGCCACATCGCCGAAAATAAAATGACTATCGCGATCGCGAAAATTGAGATGGCCCGAACATATTTCAGGATTGACGACGAGGATCGCTTTGCCATGTCCCGCCCGTAGCATGTCGGCCGCGGTTTGCATACCGAACGTCGCGGAAGAACAGGCCACATTCATGTCGAAGCCAAAGCCGTCGACACCTAGCGCGTCCTGCACTTCGACGGCGATGGCGGGGTAGGGGCGCTGCAAATTCGAACACGCGACAATGACAGCATCGACATCGACGGCTTTTCGTCCGGCGGCGCTCAAAGCGCCTTCGGCCGCAGATAGAGACATTTCAGCCAAAATCGACAGTTGATCATTTGGCCGCTCAGACAGGCGAGGCGCCATGATGTCAGGATCGAGAACACTGTCTTTTTCAATGACGTAGCGCGCGTTGATACCCGAAGCTTTTTCTATGAACTCCGTGCTCGAGGGCTGCAGTTCTTCCCGGGTGCCATTTTCAATGTCATGCGCATGTTTGTTATTGAATTTCGCGACATAGGCATTGAACGAGTCGACTAGTTCTTGATTGGAAATGCTGTGAGGCGGTGTGTAAAGCCCTGTCCCGCTTATGACAATTGCCGTCATTGACCATCCCAATAATTGTGTCGCGAGAATTACCTTAAATGAGCTTTCAGTGGTGTGCTACGTTTCAAATAAGTCAACAAGCGCGGAGCCAAAAATGCGCAATTTCCTATTTGTTTCACTCATGACGTCGTGTCTTGGCATCGTTGATGCGAGTGCGGGCAGTCATGAGCAAGCAGGCGTCAACAATCAGATCATGTCGCTAATAACTAAGTGGTTCGGTGGAACATACAATAATGGCGCACAGATGGCGGCCCAAGAGGCGCAAAATGTTCCGGAGGACAAACGAAGCATGCCGCTTCATCAGATAGTTGCGCCCATCGAGCTCGAGGGTTTCGATGGTCTCACATACTTCCAACAAACGTCGAGCGATGGGACGGTGGACACGGTTGTTAGTGCTGGAGTTTTCCATTTTTTTGTTGACGATGAGTCCGGTCAAGTCATGCTTCGGCTCAGACTGTTCAAAGAAAGAAGCGAATTTATCAACGCTCATTTAGATCAAAATAAATTCAAGGGCGTTGCCTTGGACGACCTGTATTGGAACGATGGATGCGAGTTCTATTTGTCTATTGTGGAAAATGGAGCTGCCGTCCATGGAGAAATGAAAGAGGATACGTGCTATCCGGTTGTGCGCTCGACCGGGAAAAAGATCAAACATGAGGACGAAGTTTTCATACGCCCCAACGCGCTATGGAATGACGGCAAATTCTATGATCTCGAAGGGAATTTTCTGTTCGGCAACGCGACGGGCGATTACCAAAAGCAAATACGCATCGACGGCTAGTTTTTCTTAGGCGTCTTTAGCCTCGTCAAGTCTTTGTGCCGATAACAATTGGTAGTGTGATCGTTGACCATGCCGACGGCCTGCATGAACGCGTAGCAAATAGTCGGCCCGCAAAACTTGAAGCCACGGCTCTTTAGGTCTTTCGACATCGCTTGGCTTTGTTCGGTTTGCGCCGGGACATCGGTAAGGCGTTTCCATCGATTTTGTTTGGGTTCCCCTTCGACAAACCCCCACAGATAGGACGCGAAGCCTTCAGCCTCCATGATATCAAGATAGGCGCGAGCATTGCCAATGGTCGCTTCGATTTTACCGCGATGGCGGATAATGCCGGCGTCGTTCAAGAGCTTATTGATCTTTGGAGCGTGGTAACTTGCAATTGTTTTGGGTTCAAAGTCGTCAAAGGCGCGCCGAAAGTTTTCGCGTTTTTTGAGGATGGTGATCCAGGACAGCCCTGCTTGAAATCCGTCTAGAGTAAGCTTTTCGAATAAAGCCCTGTCATCCCATTCGGGCACGCCCCATTCTTTATCATGATATGCCTGATACAGCGGATCTGCGCCAGGCCAAGAGCAACGAGTTAGTTTTTTCGCCATGCGTTAGTCTGCGATGAAGTGAACGGCTTCGATTTTGTGTCCGTCCGGATCAATCAAAAAGGCGGCATAGTAGCTCGGGTGATACTGGGGCCGCATGCCCGGTTCGCCGCCGCAGCTTCCGCCGTTTTTGATCCCGGCTATATGAAAGGAATCGACATTTTCTTTGCTGCCCACACGAAAGCATATGTGGGTGCCGTTCCCGCACGTTGCTGGCGCGCCGTCGATCGGCGCTTGAATCCAAAACTCGGCCGGATAATCCGCCCCGAATGCCAGCGCATGATCGTGCGACAGGGTTTGCTTCATGCCTATGGCTGCGAGAACGGGCTCGTAAAACGCCCGTGCGCGGGCAAGATTGCTGACACCGAGTGAAACATGATCAAGCATGGAACATTGCCTTTCAGGAACAGCCAACAATTGAAGTCAACGCAACCCCAGTTAGGCTTCAATCCAATCGGGCATGTCGATTGTGGCCGTCGCACCGCCCGAAGTGAGAGCGACGCCGTCTTCTTTCGCTTTTTGCCATCGGTCAATGCGGATCAAGCCAATGGCACGATGGCCATGACCGCTCCACAAAGATCCCACTTCAACCTCGCCGGCAAGAATGGCCGTTCCAGGAGGCGGCAAATCGCCGTTGATATCAACCGGCAATAATCGTTTGCGCAACTCGGTCTTTCGTTTTGTGCGCGACGTCGTTTCTTGGCCAATATAACAGCCCTTATTGTGGTCAACGCCGTGGAGCTCATCGAAATTGCTTTCCAAAAGAAATGATTTGTCGGACTTGATATCAGCGCCGCCCTTGGGAACTCCCAATGCCAATCGATGAGTTTCATAAGCATCCGAGGCGAGCACAGTCAGATTCTCCTGTTCGATCCATGAATCGATATTTGTTTTGGGGAGAATGGCCCGCAGGCCGAGTCGATCGAGACGGGGGTCGACATATATCATTCCGCCGTCCTCGCTCCAGGTCGAGCCCCTTGGCTTTTGCCCAGATTTGGTCGATCCCGCAGCCGCATTCCCAATTATTGCAATGACCGCGTGGTCGTCGGACACGTCATCCAACGTAACGTCAGCGCGGAGCTTATACATGGTTAGGCGCTTATTCAGCGCGGGAAGAGAGTCGCTGTCGCAATCGAACAGAAAGCCGGTGCCTTGCGCTACAATGAAGAAGTCGAATAAAAATTTTCCTTGAGGCGTCAAGAGTGCAGCGTAGATTGCTTTATCTGGGGAGACCTTTTTCATGTCATTGGTAATGAGACCTTGAAGAAACTCACGCGCTTCGGGCCCGGCAATCCGTAAGACACCGCGGTCATTAAGAATGATGGCACCAGATGAGCTCATGACGTTTGCACTTTCCGAGGTCACGATTTATTCTATCCCACATGTAGACTGCTCCCTTGCATCCCGCAAGTTTTTGTCAGCCCTATTTTTTGATGAAGGAGACGAGTGTGGCGTCGACCTATGACGTGGTTATACGACACGGTACCCTGGTCAATCACGACGGAACTTTTGATGCTGACATCGGCGTTGCCGAGGGACGGATTGTCAAGATCGGTCATTTGAACGATGCGAGCGCAGGCGAAGAAATCGACGCTAAAGGGCTCCATGTGCTCCCCGGCGTTATCGACACCCAAGTTCATTTGCGCGAACCCGGCATGGAGCACAAGGAAGATCTGGAAGCTGGTGGACGAGCTGCCGTCTTAGGAGGTGTGACAGCCGTCGTCGAAATGCCCAACACCAAGCCACCGACGATCACCGAAGAGGCGCTCGAAGACAAAGTTCGCCGGGCGAGCGGCCGCATGCAGTGCGATTTTGCTTTTTACGTTGGAGCGACCGAAGGCAACGCCAAGGATTTGGGTGAACTTGAACGGCTTCCCGGTTGCTGCGGTGTCAAAGTATTTATGGGCTCGTCGACGGGCACTTTGCTTGTGGCCAGTGACGAAGGCGTCAGCGAAGTTTTGCGTCATATTAATCGCCGGGCCGCGTTTCATTCGGAAGATGAATACCGCTTGCGCGAACGCCGCCCTTTGGCGGAACTTGGCAATGTCGCGAGCCACCCCGTTTGGCGCGACGAAGTTGCAGCCTTGAAATCGACCGAGCGCTTGCTGCGCTTAGCGCGCGCTGCCGGCAAGCGCATTCACGTGCTACACATTTCGACGGCCGAAGAGATGAAGCTTCTTGCCGACCATAAAGACATCGCAAGTGTTGAGGTCACCCCTCAGCATCTGACCTTGTCGGCGCCGGATTGCTACGATGAGCTAGGTACGCTTGCACAAATGAATCCGCCCCTGCGTGGCGCCCATCATCAGGAAGGCCTTTGGAGCGGCGTGACGAGCGGGGTCGTTGACGTCCTCGGCACCGATCACGCCCCCCACACAATGGAAGAAAAGCAAAAAGACTACCCGGCTTCACCGTCCGGCATGCCCGGCCTTCAGACTCTCATGCCGTTGATGCTCGACCATGTGAATGCCGGACGGCTCTCGCTCGAACGTTTAGTTGATCTCACATCTTATGGCGCGGCCCGATTGTTTGGATTGATCGGGCGGGGGCGTTTGGCGGTCGGTTGCGACGCGAACATCACGCTGGTCGATTTGAAAACGCAACGCATTATAGAAAATGAACGTATTGCAAGTAAATGTGGTTGGACGCCGTTTGCCGGTAAGGCTGTAACGGGCTGGCCCATCGCAACAATTATTCGGGGCCAAAGGGTTATGTTTGAGGACGAAATATTGGGCGCACCAATGGGCCGGCCCATGCGATTTGAAGAAACCGAAGTTTGACGCTGGAAATTAGTGCAGCGTGAGGTCGATGTCGGCGTATTTAAGTTCGAGCGGCGAAATAATGCCGGTCGTGGCAACACGCACCGTGTGAAGCGGACCGTCAAGATTAGTCTGCCAAAAGTCTAAAAATTTCGTCAGTACGGGAAATTTCGGCGCCAAGTCGAGTTCCTGCCAAATGAAGGATTGAAGCATCGAGGGCGAATCCGGCATGTGATACAGAATTTCCGCCGTGGTCAGACGATAGCCGCGGCTGGCAAGTTCCAGTTTGGTTGGCTTCGATAGCCTTTGTTTGTCTTGAAACATGCTAACACCTACTCTTACAGTTACTCTTACTCTTACTCTTACTCTTACACATGCGGTCCCTGGTCCTCGGACCAAATGATTTTTCTCCTGCTCTTGGAAAAAAACCTGCTTTCATTCCCGTTACCCCCTCATGATAGCCAAGAGAATCCCAAGAAAATGTTAGAACGAATACTTAAATGCTGTCGAGTAGTGCGGGTCTTTTAGTAACGAATTGGCACTCACTTGTTTCGAGTGCTGATTGCGCCATAATGCATCTCAACACCAACGAATAGGAACGACTGTTACATGGGCGATACATTTAGCGCCGTCCTTGTTACCAAGGATGGCGAGGAAAGAGATGCGGCACAACTTGTCAATATTGTTGAACGAACGCTTGACGATTTGATGGAAGGTGACGTCGTTGTCGCCGTCGATTATTCGACAGTCAACTACAAAGATGGTTTGGCAGTGACTGGAGCACCGGGTGTCATTCGCCAGTGGCCTATGATTCCTGGTATCGACTTTGCTGGCACCGTTGAACAGTCGGACAGTCCCGACTTCAAAGTCGGCGACAGGGTCGTGCTAAACGGTTGGGGCGTCGGCGAAGGCCATTGCGGGGGATTTTCCCAAAAGGCGCGCGTCAAAAGCGACTGGCTCGTCTCTTTGCCAGATTCAATCTCAACGCAACAAGCCATGTCGATCGGCACGGCCGGCTACACTGCAATGTTATGTGTGGTTGAATTGGAGCGGCAGGGCGTATCGCCCGAAAAAGGCGCCGTCGTGGTAACTGGCGCGGCTGGCGGCGTTGGCAGCGTCGCGATCGCATTGCTTGCAAAGCTAGGTTACGACGTCATCGCGTCAACGGGACGCGCATCCGAAGCTGACTATCTCAAAGGCCTTGGCGCAACGGAGATCATCGACCGCGCGGAACTTTCCGAAAAAGGCCGCCCGCTTGGCAAGCAGCGATGGGCCGGTGCCATCGACACAGTAGGCAGTACGACGCTTGCCAATGTCTTGGCCCAAACGAACTACGATGGTGCTGTGACGGCTTGTGGCCTGGCAGGCGGGGCGGACTTGCCGTCAACCGTCATGCCATTCATCTTGCGCGATGTGACGCTTGCGGGTATCGACTCGGTGATGGCGCCAAAAGAAAAGCGGATGGGTGCATGGACGCGACTTGCCAGGGATCTCGATCTCTCCAAGTTGGAGTCTATGACATCTATAATTCCTCTCAAGTCCGTCGTGGAAACGGGAGAGCGGATTCTCAAAGGACAAATTCGAGGGCGGACCGTCGTTGATGTCAACGCCTGAGACAAATGGAGCTGACACACTAGTCCAAACGCTGATCGCGGCCGGCGTCGATACGTGCTTTACAAATCCGGGCACTACAGAAGTATTCATGGTCGCGGCTCTCGACAAATTCAAAGAGATGAGGCCGGTCCTGACTTTGTTTGAAGGCGTTGCGACTGGCGCTGCCGATGGCTATGCCCGCATGACCGGGCGACCCGCTGCAACGCTTCTCCATGGCGGACCGGGCCTGATGAACGGCATTGCCAATTTGCACAATGCTCAAAAGGCACACACGCCTCTCGTAAATTTGGTAGGCGACCATGCGACCTACCACAAAGAGAACGATCCACCCTTGGGGGCCGATCTTGAAGGTTATGCGCGGCCGTTTTCGGGTTGGATGCGAACGGCGGCTTCGGCTGAGAATTTGGCACAGGATGCTGCCGACGCAGTACACGCTGCTATGTCGCCGCCAGGCCAAATCGCGACACTTATCGTGCCCTCTGATTGCGCCTGGGGCGCGGCCGATCGAATTGCCAATCCACAGCCTGCGCCTGATCGTCAGCCCGTGGATGAGGCAAGGCTCTTGAAAATTGCGCAGGCGCTCAAATCCGCCAAGCACCCTGCCATTCTTATGTCCGGTCAGGCACTCGAGGAGCGTGCGCTTGAAGCTGCGGGACGCGTAGCATCGGCGAGCGGCGCCCAGCTGTTTTGCGATACGTTTAATGCGCGCATTCAACGGGGCGCGGGCCGCGTTCCAATTGAGGCATTGCCGTACTTCCCTGAAATGGCGATGGGAAAATTAGCTGATTGCGACCTGTTGGTTCTTGTAGGCACGAAAGCGCCCGTGGGCTTTTTTGCTTATCCCAATACGCCAAGTGAGTTCACCCCTAAGGGTTGCGAAATATTGACCCTGGCGGAACAGGGCGACGATGCGGTCAGGGGATTAGAGGCATTATCTGTTGAAATTGCAGTTGGTGTTGAAGCGCAGTACTCCGAATTTGTCAAACCGGACCTGCCTAAAGGGAAACTGACGACGGATAAGATCTGCCGCGCGGTTGCCCACTTCATGCCGGAGAATGCCATTGTGGTTGACGAAATGATCACATCCGGCTTGACCGCAGGACCCATCACCGCGAACGCGGCACCCCACGACTGGCTTCAATTAACCGGCGGCGCTATCGGCAACGGATTGCCTCTGGCCACGGGTGCGGCCGTCGCCTGTCCCGACCGCAAAGTCATTTGCTTGGAGGCCGACGGCAGCGCCATGTACACGGTTCAAGCGTTGTGGACCAACGCCCGCGAAAACCTGGACGTGACGACCGTGATATTTTCTAATCGCGCCTATCAAGTACTGAAATTCGAATTCGGCAACTTCGGCTTCACTGATCCCGGCGAAAAAGCATTTAGTCTATTCGATCTCAACAATCCCGAATTGGATTGGTGCAGGATCGCGCGCGGGATGGGAGTTGAAGCCGTGCGCGCAACGATGGCGGAAGACTTCGCAGATCAGTTTTCTCGTTGCATGTCGTCCCGGGGCCCGCACCTCATCGAAGCCATGATCTAAGAGATATGTCCGATTCTCCAAACAAACAGGATTCGAGTGCTCTAACAGGCGCGCAAAGCCTGTTGCAGACGCTCGTTGCCTCAGGTGTCGATACATGTTTTGCCAATCCGGGCACGTCCGAAATGCACATGGTGCAAGCGATCGACAAGGCGGACGGCATGCGTCCGGTTCTCACCTTGTTTGAAGGCGTGGCCGCCGCCGCCGCGGACGGCTATGGCCGCATGTCCGAGACGCCCGCATGTACCTTGCTCCATTTAGGTCCCGGCATGGCAAACGGCATCTCGCAATTACATAACGCGTCACGCGCACGCACACCTATCGTTAATATTGTCGGTGATCATGCGACTTATCACCGGAACCTCGATGCGCCGCTAACTTCCGATATCGAAGGCTACGCAACGCCATTTTCGAGCTGGCTGCGCACGTCGAAAAATCCTGGCACATTGGCCAACGATGCGGCCGAGGCTGTTGCTGCCTCTTATGGACCGCCAGGACAGGTCGCAACTCTGATCGTACCTGCCGATTGCGCCTGGGGGGACGCACATGGTGCCGCTGTGCCTCTCGCTGTGCCGCAATCCCCGCAAGTGGATGACAAGTCTATTGGTGATGCCGCGCGGGCATTAAAAGAGTCAAAGCATCCCATGTTAATGTTGTCTGGCGCCGCGCTGGAAGAACGGGGCGTGACAGCGGCCGGTCGCATCGCACAAGCAACCGGCACAACGCTTTATCGGGCGACGTTTAATGGCCGCTCTGTTCGCGGCGCCGGCTTGGTGCCGACGACGCCGATGCCGGGTTATGGCGCGGCTGCCATGGAAGCCATGGCGAATATCGATACGCTCGTCCTTGTCGGCGCCAAGCCACCGGTTTCCTTTTTTGCGTATCCTGGCAAGCCCACGACATTTGCTCCCGAGAGCTGTCGCGAAGTTGTTTTGTCGTCTCCGGAGCAAGATGGCGTTGCCGCGCTTGAGGCCCTTGCCGATGAACTGGATGCCACAGCCGAACCGCATGTCACTCCGTATGAGCATCCGGATCGGCCGACAGGAGCGTTGACGACGCGAAGTGCGGCACAAGCGGTCGCTCATTTTCTGCCCGACAACGCAATCATTTGCGATGAAGGCATGAGTGCGCGCGGTCCAGTGCTCGAGTTTACGGCACAGTCCGCGCCCCATGATTGGTTGGAATTGACCGGCGGCGCGCTTGGCCAAGCCTTGCCATTGTCGATCGGCGCAGCGATCGCCTGCCCGAACCGCCCAGTTATTTGTCTTCACGGTGACGGCGGCGCCATGTACACGATTCAAGCGCTTTGGACTCATGCGCGCGAAAATCTCAATATCACAACGGTCATCTATTCCAATCGCACCTATGATGCGCTTCATAGCCAGATGAAACTAGTGGGTCTTGACGCACCGGGACCGATCGCGGCGTCCTTATTCGATCTTACCAATCCCGAACTGACATGGACTGAGCTTGCCGAAGGGATGGGCGTACGGGGGCTGCGCACCACGACAGCAGACGAATTCGCCGATCAGTTTGCTGACTGTCTTGAACAAACGGGTCCAAATCTGATTGAAGTGGTCTTGTAGAGCGGAAGCCTGCCGGTTCAGTCCGACAACTCTCTCGCCATTTGTGATGCAAGGCTCTCGCCTTCGCGGGCAAGGCGCGCGGCTTCGTCGGCAGTCTTGTTGCCGCATTCAGGAAAACGCCGCTTTTGCTCGTCATAATTATTATTGAAACGTTCGATCATTTGATTGCGGAGTGACTGTGACGGCTGCTCGATGTCGATGAGGCGCAGCATACGTCCGCGCCAATATTGACTTTCCGAATCATCGCAAGTGCCCCGCAGGTGATGAACGCCGCCCAAGATTTCGGCCATCCGCAACAATTGCTGCTGATAGCGCAGAAAGTCTTCCTGGGCCGCAGCTCGTTGGACCAGGACCAACGCGATTGAAAATACGAAGCAAGCAATAAGTCGATTTCGAACGGCCATGGAGCTATCTTAAAACTATTCAATTGCCGATTGGCTAATAAATTCTGGCTTCGCTACGACCGAACGTCGCCAGCTTTAGCGTGTTTCTGATATAGTGGTCTACTTAATGTCAGCAAACTGAGGCGAAGACGTGACGCAAGAAATGCCCTTTCAACCAAAGTCCATCGACCATGTCGTCTTGCGGGTGCGTTCCATCACCCGTTCGCTTGCTTTCTATCAAGATGTGCTGGGATGCACGCTGGAACGGCAAACAGAAACGATAGGCCTCTATCAGGTGCGTGCGGGTGATACATTAATCGACCTCGTCGATGTGGAGGGTCGTCTTGGCCAAATGGCCGGCGCGGCGCCTGCGTTAGATCCGGCAGAAGGCGGGCGCAACATGGATCACTTTTGCCTCACGATCGAGCCGTTCGATGCCGACATCCTCCAAGCGCATTTGGCGCAACATGGCGTGGAGCCGAGTGAAATCGCAAGGCGCTACGGCGCGACGGGTTTCGGTCATTCCCTATACATTAGTGATCCCGACGGCAACACCATCGAGCTCAAGGGGCCGTCGGAACAAGGCTAGTCGTCATCGTAAAGCCTGGATTGGCGAACAGGCATCAAGCACCCAAACTTCGCTGCGCCATTGTTTCAACCTTTTCGAATCCCACAGTAAGTGCTGCAGGAATTAAAAGCAGATAACACAGTGCTCCAATCACGAGCGTTGTATCGATTCCGAAAGCTATACTACAAGCAACGGCAAGAGACGAAGCCATGACGCCGGCCGCGCCATTGATACCCCAAAACCACGGTGTAGGTCTTCGATCTACGGCAGAAATGAGTTTCATACCCGTTGGAAAACCAAATCCCATTAGAATTCCACTGGGCGCGACAATGGCAATACATGTCAATCCACGAACTAGCAGCGACTCGCCATCAATTGATAGGAGCAATTCCGGCATCCACAGTGTCAGCCCCATTGCGTAAACGGCGACCGCTACTGCCCAACTTACGAATCTGCTGGGACTCTTAAGAGAAATCCCGTCCGAAAGCAGACTTCCAATCCCAGTTGACAAAACGAGCGAAAATAAAACTACGCTCAAAGAATAAATCGGATGCCCCAGAAATACGCTCAATCTTTGCAAAAGAGCTATTTCGATCAACATGAACCCGGCGCCAATCAAATAGAAATAGGCCGTGCCGCCATAAACAAGTCTTCCACCAATGTCATGTATCGCATGTCTTAGCGGTATTACGATCGTAAACAATACGAGTAAGAAGGAAATGAAGAACAATACGAGCAAAGTAACGGTCGCATATAGATTGCCGATTTTGACAATCCCTTCGAAGCGGCTTGCATCGCTCGTTAAATTTCCAACTATCATCCTTGCGGCATCCGACAAGCGAAGAATGTTGAAGAAGAATGGCCTACTATCTGTTGGAGGCGTCAAATCCAATAGAAGGCTGGACGTATACTCTTCAAGATCTTGTCTATTCTTGCTCGTTACAATTTCTGTGAGAACAGGAGTGCTGGGTGCAGACTTCGGATGAATCAGAGTCTTGAATTCCAACTCTAATACCGATTGGTCGAGCGATTTTAGTTGAGCATTAGAAAATGGCGATGACGACATTACGAGCGTGGTAATATCGCCACTTGATGCCATATACAGATGATCGCGAGCATTTGACTTTCCTTCTGCCATAAGCGTTGCCATAGCGAGGCTAACCAATCGTCCGGTCTCATTGACATTGTCAGGGCTAATCCAGCGGCTAATGGTAAAAACACCGTCGGATTCTAAGCGGCGAAGAAATATGCGCCACGCTTCAACAGTGTATAGACCGTTTTCGGTGAGTGTGAATGCTCCTGCACTGGTTGCTGCCCATGTATCGATCAGACTCATCTGTATGACATCAAATTGATCAGTGCTTCTTGCAAACCAACTTCTAGCTTCGTCGACCTGAAAATCGAAACCATCAATTTTGTCCAAACCAACAAATCGTATGAATCTGGGATGGCCCGTCAAGAAATGAACGAAGATTGGATTAATTTCGACACCGGTGACATTGGGCACGCCAAATAGCTTTGCGCTGAGCATGTCGCGCCCGCCACCGATTCCGATGATCGCAGCCCTCTCCAAGTTGGGTAGGTGATATGCAAGATTGGTGACATCGAATTTCAAAAACTCTGCTTTAGAAAGGTCGCCATTTATTCCATAGCCGATCGTCCCGGAATCGCCGTCTATATTGAGAACCATTTGATCAATGTCGTACAATGCGGGATCGAATTTAGGTGACGGTCCCCACATGATTGGACGACGTTGAGGCATCCTTGCCGCGATTATTCGCGAAAATGAATTCCATTCCTCAAATCGAAATCGCTTACCGAACGCCAATGCCTCAATATTCTCTTTTACAAAAATCGGACGAAGCCCTGCCTGGCCTAGAACTTGACCATTGACAAATGCACAGATCGAAAGAGTGAAAAAAAGAGTCAATCTTCTCTCGAGCAATCGGGTAAACATGGGCTTGCTATTGGGCATGCGGCCAATTGCTGACTTGGCAAATGATATGGCTGCAAGAGCAGCAACAGCTGCGACCCAAATGACGGCAGAGGGGCCATCCGTAAGATTCAGCAGCACAAGTACCCCAAGGCAACCAAAAGCTGCGCCCACGAGGTCGACGCCGTAGACGCGGCCGATGGGATAGGGGCTTCGTGTCAAAGCAAGACTGACGATAACGCCGGAAAAGAAGAACGGCACCGAGAGGCAGAGGGCGAGTACAAACCAAGTTGCTGCTGCATTTACTGACAGCACAACAATGGGCGACAATAACATTTGAAGAACTAGCGCAAGACCAGTTGTGATCGCAAAGGCGGAACTGTAATGAGCCAAATCGTACGATAGTGAGTCCTTTGAAAATCGATCACCTTTCAAGTAAACCCAGACGGCGCCAAGCGTCAGCCCGAACATGGCGGTACTAATTGCAAAAAATGCTAAATGGTACCAAGCGACAACCGAAAGAATGCGAGTTTGGATAATTTGCAGCATCAAAGTTGCTGCAGTGACCAGAAATACCCCCGCGTAGAAATGGAATTTTTCAATGCTTGTATTTGCCAATTTCTTATCCGAATTGTCTTTAAGCCAAAACAGCTGAAAGGAAAATTGATTCTGATCGAAGTCCTATATCATGGATGCACGCCATGATGGTGTGGAATACCTTCCAAGGTACACGGCAACGAGAATATCGACTTTACGTGATATTAGGTTGGGCCGCTGACATTCAAGGCATTTGGCAAATCATGGGGAGGAGCCAAAGGAGATCGCGAAGCGCTATGCGCGATGGGATTCGGCAATTCGTTCTAGATTGGAGATCCTGACGGCAACACCATCGAACTCAAGAGCATGCAAGAGACCGACTAGGATCATAGCGAATCGCTCTCGTCTATCGCCAAGTCGTTTTAACTGCAGACATTAGGATGAAGCGAGCCTCGGGGCTTCTGGAATGCCGATGAACCACGCCGCCGGGATAAGAAGCGGATAACACAAAGCTCCCAGCACGAGCGTTGTGTGAATTCCGAACTCTATGCTGCAAGCCACGGCAAGCGAAGACGCCATAACGCCGGCTGCTCCATTGATGCCCCAAAACCAAGGTGTTGGTCTTTTGTCGACGGCAGAAATGAGTTTCATTCCAGTTGGAAAGCCAAAGCCCATCAATAAACCTGCTGGCGCAACAATTGATATGCACACGATAGCTCTCTGAATCAAAATCGAACCATCATTGGAGAGCAAAACATTCGGCATCCAAAGAATTAGACTGGTCAAGTAGCCTGCAGTGAGCAAGGCCCAACTGAACAGTTTCGCGTGCGTATCCAGCGCGAACTTGTCAGATATTAAACTTCCAAGACCGGTTGCTAAAATCATCGTAAATAGGACAATACTGAGTGAGTAGATCGGGTGTCCTAAGAAAACGCTAAGTCTTTGAAGTAGTGCAATTTCAGTCAGCATGAATCCTGCACCTATTAGAAAGAAGTAAGCTGTCCCGCCAATTGCTAATTGTCGGCCAACATCGCGGATAGCAGGTCGGAGAGGAACAAAAATTGCGGCTATTACAAGAACAATCGAAATCATGAAAAGAAAAATGAGAGTCATGGTTGCGTACAGATTGCCGGCGAGCACGACACCCTTGAAGTCCGGGCGCCCACCCAAAAGTATATTTAAGGCTAGTCGGCCTGCCTCAAACAGCGGCAGCTGATTAAAAAAGAATGGGCGTTCATCAAAAGGCGGAGTTAGATCAAATTCAACACTCGATGTGCTCTCCTCCAGTGATGTTCTTGTCCGCGCTGAATATATAGCATTTAGCAATTGCGAATTCGGGCTCTATTTAGGCTGGCCAATACTTCGTATTTGTATTGTGCTGCAGCTTGTTCTAATCGCGACAATGCGTTCTCTGAAAAGGGCGATGGGGAAACAAGAAGTGTTGTGACGGCATAACTTGAAGCCATGAATATATGCTGCGCCGGATCACTCTTGTCTTGGGCAAGCAAGGTGGCCACGGCAAGACTCAGTAGTCGCCCTGATTCATTGACATATTCGGGACTCACCCAGCGGCTTACGGTAAAGACGCCTTCTGGTGACAAGCGATCTAATATGATTTGCCACGCTTCCACCGTGTAAAGACCATTTTCGGTGAGTGTAAAGGCGCCTGCTCCAGTTGCTGCATATGTGTCAACCAGGCTCATCTGAATGATATCGAAATGATCCCTGCTTCTGGCAAACCAGCTCCGTGCTTCATCAACTTCAAAACTCACACCTTCCACGTTCTTGAGACCGAGAAAGTTCTTGAAATTCTCGTTCTTGGTCAACAGATCTACAAATATTGGATTGATTTCCACGCCAAGAACTTTGGGAACACCGAAGACTCGAGCGCTTAATAAGTCACGCCCACCGCCGACACCAATGACAGCACCGCTTCTAATTCCGGGGATGTGATAGGCCAGATTTGTAACGTCATACTTGAGAAAATTCGCTCGCGACAAATTACCGCCAATTCCGTACATGTATGTTCCTGCGAGGCCATCAATGTTCATCGCTTGTTGTTTGACCTTAAATTCATTCCAGGGAATTGTTGGAGACGGGCCCCACATGAAAGGACGCCTCGTTTCAACATCGGCAACGATAATGCGCGAATAAGAATTCCACTTCTCGAAGAGCAGTTTCGAACCAAGTTCCAGCGGCTCAATCACATCTTTGACAAAGATGGGCCGCAAACTAAGCTGACCTTGATTTGCTCCATTCAACAACGCAAGGGCCGAGAGCGTAAGGAAAAGGGCTACTCGTTTCTGCAACACGCTTGCAAGCAAAGGCACGAATTCCAGGCTTTCGCCAATCGCCGATCTGCTAAACAATAGCGCGGCAAGAGCGGCAACAGCTGCGACCCAAATGACGGCAGAGGGGCCATCCGTAAGATTCAGCAGCACAAGTACCCCAAGGCATCCAAAAGCTGCGCCCACGAGGTCGACGCCGTAGACGCGGCCGATGGGATAGGGGCTTCGTGTCAAAGCAAGACTGACGATAACGCCGGAAAAGAAGAATGGGACCGAGAGGCAGAGGGCGAGTACGAGCCAAGTCACCGCTGCAATCACAGACGGCACGACAATGGGAGAGGTGGTTCGGTTTGTTTGAACAACTTTCGGACTGCGGATAAGTGGATTTCAGCCCCTGTTATGCCGCGACCGGGATTGGTTGCAGCACGTTGAAGTAAGCCTGATCGGGTGTCTGGCGGTCAAGCGATGAATGCGGTCTCTTGGTGTTATAAAAGACCAAATATTTGCCGAGGGCGGCTCGGGCTTGTGGAACATTGCCATAGGCATGCAGATAGACCTCCTCGTATTTGACCGTGCGCCACAGCCGTTCAACAAAGACATTGTCCCGCCACGCTCCCTTGCCATCCATGCTGATGGCGATTTCAGCATCCTTCAGGATTTGTGTGAAAGCGATGGAGGTAAACTGCGAGCCCTGATCGGTGTTGAAGATGTCCGGCTTACCGTAACGGGCCAGTGCTTCTTCAACGGCTTCAATGCAAAAGTCTGCTTCCAGTGTGATAGAGAGCCGCCAGGACAGGACACGCCGGCTGAACCAGTCAACCACTGCGGCCAGATAAACAAAGCCCCGTGCCATTGGAATGTAGGTGATATCCATCGCCCAGACCTGATTGGGTTGGGTGACCGGCAGCTTACGCAACAGATAGGGATAGATTTTGTGGCCCGGTGCAGGCTTGGACGTGTTCGGGCGGCGATAAATAGCCTCAAGCCCCATACGCTTCATCAGTGTTGTGACGTGCAGGCGGCCAACCTTGTATCCTTCACCAAGCAATAGTCCCTGCAGCATCCTGCTGCCTGCAAAGGGATAGTCGAGATGCAATTCATCAATCCGGCGCATCAGTGCCAGATCACCGACCGATACGGGACGGGGCTGATAATAGACGCTGCCCCGGCTGATCTTGAGCGCCTTGGCCTGACGGCTGAGCGAGAGTTTATGTTTGCGGTCGATCATTTTCTTGCGCTCGGCAATCCCGCCTTGGTGAGCGCATCGCCTAAAAAATCATTCTCAAGCGTCAGCTCCCCAATCTTGGCATGGAGCCTCTTCACATCAACACGGGGTGCAGGCAGCGGTGATTTACCCTCCCGCCCAAAAACACCCGCTGCACCCTCAAGGAGCTGATCTTTCCATTGCTTGATCTGGTTAGGATGAACATCAAACTGCTGAGCGAGTTCTCCCAATGTCTGCTCACCGCGAACGGCCGCAAGGGCCACCTTCGACTTGAACGCAGGTGTATGATTGCGACGTGGTCGTCTTGCCATAGTGGATCTCCTGTTGCCGGCGATCATGCCGCCTACAGGCCAAAATTCCACTTATCTCAACTGTGCAGATTTCCCGAGCCACCTCTGTGTGCAGGGCGAAAAGCGCGTCGACGTGGATCAGCTTTACGATGCCAAGAATTATCGCCCACGTATTGCCCGCGTCGACGGCAAGCCGATGTTTCTCTACTAGAACCCCGTAATGATGCTGCCGCCATCGATTACCATTTCCTGACCGGTCATATAGGCACCCGCTTGGGAGGCCAGGAATACAGCGGCCCCTGCAATGTCGTCGGCTTCACCAAAGCGTCTTAAGGGAATGGTTTTGGTAGCTTTTTCTTCTACGCCGTCGCCTTGCCAAAGTAGGGATGAGAAGTCTGTCTTGATCACACCAGGCGCGATGCAATTGGCTCTGACATTGTGCTTGCCATATTCCGCGGCGATGTTGCGGGCGATTTGGAATTCGGCGGCCTTAGCAATGCCGTAAGTACCGATATGACCCGCGGCGCGCAGTCCCGCAATCGACGAGACCAATATAATAGCCCCGTCATTGCGCGCTGCCATGTTGGGGAGAACCATATTGGCAAGCCACAAATTGCTGCGAATGTTGGTGCCAAGGATCTTGTCGAGGGCTTCGTCGGGAATGTCCGCCGACGGTCCGTAATAAGGATTGATCGCTGCGTTACAGACAAGAGTGTCGATTTGACCCCATCGCTCGATCGTGCGGTCAACCAAGTATTGCAATTGATCCTTGTACGAAATATTGCAGGCAATTGGGATTGCGACATCCTTCCCCGAACCCCATTGTGTGTTGATCTCGGATGCGACGCGTTCGCAGACGTCTTCCTTGCGACTTGATATGACGACGTTCGCTCCGTGTTCTGCAAAGCGGTGGGCGATTGCGGCGCCAATGCCCTTGGTTGAACCGGTGATCACGGCAATTTTACCGGTGAGATCGAACAAAGACATGAAGGTGCTCCCTTAGGCTAATTCTGAGGCGGCGCGTGTCATTGCAGCACATCGGGCTTTCACGTTATAAGAGATTCGTTCGGAGGCGCCAGGCAGAATTGTTTCAGCACGGCGCACGCGGGATCCGTCATTAATGGTTCTTCAATGAGGTTTTGACAGCCTCCAATCCCCAGCCTTGTTACCCGAAGGAGCTTTTGCAAATCATGAAAAAAACAATAGTTGTGGCCGTAGTGGCATCACTTGCGCTTCCGGCTTGTACGACGACCAATCCCTACACACGGGAACAAAAAAACTTCGACGGCAACGAAGGGCGCCATTGGCGGTGGGCTTGGCGGTGCCGCGCTCGGCGCCATCATCGGCGGGGCGACCGGCATGGGCGCTGGTAAAGGAGCAGCCATTGGCGCGGGTCTTGGCACGCTGACAGGCGCGGGTGTCGGCTACTATATGGACCAGCAGCAAGCCAAATTGCTGGCGCGCCTTGAAGGCACAGGCGTAAGTGTCACGCGCAATGGCGACGACATCATTCTCAATATGCCGGGCAACGTCACATTCCCGACCAATTCGGCCGACATTAATTCTACCTTCTATCCGGTGCTTGATGACGTCGCGTTGGTGCTGAACGAGTTTGAAAAGACCCTCGTCACCGTCGACGGCCATACCGACAGCGATGGTTCGGACAGCTATAACCAGGACTTATCTCAGCGCCGGGCCAACAGCGTGGGCCAATATATGGTGTCCCGCCAGATCATACCTCAGCGCTTGGTCGTGCGCGGCTTTGGCGAAAGCCAGCCGATTGCCGATAACAATTCAGACTTCGGCAAGCAGCAAAATCGCCGCGTAGTCATTCAGATCTCACCTTTGACGGCATAACCGCCAACGGCGTTAGAATAAGAAAAGGGCCGGGTAATAAAAGACCCGGCCCTTTTGCGTTTGCATATTCTGTCGTTACTTGATCGCTACTTGGGGAGAATCTGGTATCCCTCCGGATAGGCCTTGAGATAGAGCGCGTCGAGCGCCCGCCGCACCGTACCGTCTCCGTTGTTAATCTCGATCATGAGAGAGACCTCAAACTCGTCGCTACCGATCGGCTTGGTCGCGCGGTATTGAAACCCGGGCGCAAACGGTTGCTTAAAGCGAAGGCTTACGTTCTTGGCCTTTTCGGCCGGCTGTTCAGTGACAAAATAGCTGCCGTTCTTGAGTGCCGTCTGGTCGATTGCAGAGCCGGTCAAATCGTAATACGTCGACAGGGTCGTCCAATCTTGCGCTTTCAAGAGATCCGTAATGCCTGTCACAGCTGCTTGTGGTGTTGAGAAATAGCGATCGTATTGGCCCGCCGTCGTAACGGCCTTGCCCTTTTCGTCCCCGAAATAGTTAACCCCCCCAAGGACCAACCCGAGAACCAAAACTAACGGAAGTGATCTCACGCTAACTTCCCCACCAAACTCGTACTCTACCACTGCCCCAATAAGTACAATTTTTAAACAAAACACTCCCCTTACGCAAAAGGAATCGTGATAACCAATTTCACAATTTACGGGTCGACGTGCGAACCCGTTGCACTGGACGGTTTGGCCGCCGCTGGGCGCTCAAGCGGTAACCATAAGGTGCCGGCCACAGGAGGCAGATGAGGCGTCATGGATCGAATTCGCTCAAACCTGGAAGACTTTTGGGCCCTGGTTCTTGACGTCTGGAACACGTCAGCCTTTGGCATAAATATCGGCCATCTCCTTGCTGCGCTTGGTGTTTTCCTGATTTTTTGGTTGCTGCGCGGGCTCTTTGCGCGCTTTGTGATTGGCTATATTCAGCGCCTGGTTAAGCGCAGTGAAACCAATATCGACGATCGGGTCCTTGATGCCATTCGCGAGCCTCTCACGTTGGTGCCGGTCATTGTCGGTCTCTTTTTCGCTCTGGATCTGCTGAGGCTCGAGGGCCTCTACGCCGAGGTCTCGGACAAATTCGTTAAGTCTCTGGTGGTTTTTGCCATTTTTTGGGCCTTCTATAGGGCCACCAATCCGCTGTCCTTCATCCTGCAAACGCTGAGCGGGGTGTTCACCCCGACCCTGATCGACTGGACGGTGAAAGGGGTCAAGGCGCTCTTCATCTTTATGGGTGGCGCGACGATCCTGGAACTCTGGGGAATTCAGGTGGCGCCCATGCTGGCCGGTCTTGGCCTGTTCGGCGTGGCGGTGGCGCTGGGCGCCCAGGATATGTTCAAGAATCTAATCGCCGGCCTGCTCATTATCGGTGAGCGCCGCTTTCAGCGGGGTGACTGGGTCAAAGTCGATGGCATCGTCGAAGGCACCGTTGAACGCATCAATTTCCGTTCCACTACCATTAGGCGTTTTGACAAGGCGCCGGTGTTTGTCCCCAACGCCGAGCTGTCCGACAACGCAGTCACCAACTTCAGTGCCATGACCCATCGCCGGATCTATTGGAAGCTGGGGGTCGAGTATCGATCTACTGTTGAGCAGTTGCGCCAGATCCGCGACGCGATCGAGACGCACGTGTTGGAAAGCGACGAATTCGCCCATCCCCCCGAAGTCTCGACCTTTGTCCGCGTCGATGCGTTCAACGACAGTTCCATCGACTTCATGCTTTATTGCTTTACTAAGACGACCGATTGGGGCGAGTGGCTGGAAATCAAAGAGCGGCTCGCTTACAAGATTAAGGACATCGTAGAGGGGGCAGGGACCGGTTTTGCCTTCCCGAGCCAATCGATCTACGTGGAAACCGTGCCCGAAGGCGCACCGGAAATCTTTACGCCCCCGGAAGGCGTCTCGGCTGCTTAAGGGCGCCTTGCGCCAAAACTTGAAAAAGTGAAAAACAACCCCATGCAATGCCCAGCGCAATCCCAAAATGGTCATATTTGTATGGAAAAATACACACACTAGAGGACACGGGCGTTTAGGGCTCGGGCGGACTTTGGTTTGTAGCGTATGCCGGACGGGCTAGACTGTGCAGCAAGACAGGGGTCATCGAAAAGTGTTACGGACCATCTTTCATGGATTTGCTGCCGCGCTTGTAGCCGGGCTGCTTTTTTTGATCGTCGCCAGTGCGGCGCTGGCCGAAGACGGTCCTGCCGGCAATAAATTGAACGAAGACGAGCTCAGCCACTTGCTTTATGGCTCGACCCTGTACGGCAAGTACACAGACGGCCGGCCCGATTGGAGTGAGCAAACGGCTGTGACCGGCCAGCTCTATGATGGGGGCAACGATTGGGCGGAAGTGGGCCGCTGGGGGCTTCGAGAGGACATGGCCTGTTACCAATATTACAATACCGGCCTGCAACATTGCTTCGACGTCTACGAATTCAACGATCAATTCTTTTTCTATTCTCCGGGATCGGATCAGTTGATCGCTTACACGACACGCATCGACCGCGAACAGATCATGTAAGCGCAATAGGAGTGGCCACCTCGCCTCTTTCGCTGTCATTACGACGTCTTCTTCGGCTGCGCAAAGTGTCTGCTATAGGCTAGGAAGCGGACGAAATTCGTGGCCCTTCAAGATGTCCGCTTGTGACTTCAAAGCGGACTCTCACTGGATCCCGTTCTTCTATTGAAAGTCTTCGATGGACTCGAATGGAAGCGCGTTGGCGTACGCCAAACGATCGTCTTGATTGCCATCCTTGAGGTTGACGAGAGTCTGGCCAACCATGCCTTTGAGTTCACCATTTTCTTCCATGAATGTGTATGTCTCAATGCGAAAAGTTGGATTGCCCGATTGTGACAGTAGCGCCGGATTCATCATCGTAGAAAAGGCGGCAATCAACGGAGAATTGCTCACATACTCCACCGTGACTTGGCGGCCGTCGTCATCAGCGTTGTAGATTCCAGTGGCCGTTAAACCACCACCGAAAGCCATTGCAGATACGTCTTGCGACTGGGAATCACTTTGGGTCCAACCATCAAGTGCTTGCGGAAGAAGCGCGCTGAACAATAGGCCGCGGATTTGGCCCATGAGCTGGGCCAAATAGTCGATATTGCTTTTCACTTTTGTTAGATCATCTTCATCCAAGAACACTATAGTTTGTTCCAGCACGCTCCTCATTTCTGTTTTCTTTTGCGTCAATGGATCATCGTCTTGTGCCACCACCGCACCGGCGGCCAAGAGAGATATGGAGACAATGAAAGTTGTGAGAGTAATTCCCCGATATGATCTAAACATAAATGCAATTCCTGACATTCTAAGTTTGAAAGAATTGAAACGATCCGGCATTTGGGATTGAGAACACAAAGCTAGTCATAGGGCCAGCCACCCCAAGCAATGTTATCGCGAGCTAACTATAAACCCAACGTCTCGTGTTCTCATACACCTGATGCTACCAGGTATGTCGGAGTCATTTTTGGATTTCGCCTTCGGCGCTATTGTCATAATATGTTCGGGGGAACGCGCTGTATATGCGAAGAGCTCTTGCCAAGGAGATTTCGGACTTGAAAAACCTGAATGGAGCAATCGGCCAGTTCGGCGGCAAATTCGTCCTAGCGGGCGTCGTATGTGCTCTGCTTGCCGCCTGTGACGAACCGGCACCCGACGAGGCTGCCGAAGAGTTGACGGAAGAGATTACCGAAGAAAACAACGAAGCAAGTGCCGATCAAGTGTCCGAAGAAGGCGCGGGGACTGAGCCGTCGAGTGCACCTGAGCGCGCCTTTTGGCGTTTGGAGAGCGACGGCACGGTCTATGAGGGGCACCTGTCTCAATTCTTTGTTCTTGATGGCGATCCGATGATCCAGTTCTTCAACAGAGACGCTGTCAATCTTGGACTTGCCTTCGACGGCGAGATGGAGGGTGTGCGGACGGTCACCTACGCGATGTTTGCCGACGCACGCGAGCCGATCTGCGAGCGGGTCGGCGAGGAAGACTCTTTTAAAATCTCGTTCGAGCCTTCGGACAAGGACTGGCTGACGGGCAGTTTCAGCGGCATGCTTGGCTGTCCCGACTATCGCCTCATGCCAGTCAATGGTTCGTTTCACATTCGCGCTGAGGGGGAATGAACTTGATGTCGATGATTTCGCCGTTTACGCGGACCGCTCACCGCGGAAGATGCGTGTCTCGCGCTTTTTTGATTGCGGCTACCGCGCTTTATTTCGGGCTTGTCGTTGCCCCCGCGCCCGCAACGGCTTCCTCCCACCTCAAAAATCCCCCGGCTTCTAAGGGCGGTAACATCTCGGGTCCTGAGCCCACTAAAAAAGGAGGCGATAGGCCGTCGCCGGGCTGCATAATCACGTTCAGCGGGTCACCAGGGCTCGGCCCGCCATGCGCGTATAGTTGTAAGAAATCTACGAATTTTGATTATCAAGGGCGCTGCACCGCCCTGGCCGAAAATTCGACTGGGTTTTGGGATGAGAATGGGAAACCGTTGCCTTGGAAATGGAATCCCGGAGATCCCCTTCCGACGTGGGACCCCAAAGACGCTGACTGTGTAATTTACAAAGGCAAACCAGGCGATACAGGTGCCGTTCGTGGCCATTTCCCAAATGGCCATCCAAGTTGCGGGAGCGTTCGGGGAGACCCCCACCTTACGACCTTTGACAATAAGCGCTACGATTTGCAGACAGCTGGTGAGTTCATAGCGGCCCGCTCCCTCGACGACAATCTGGAAGTACAGATACGAATGGAATCGTATCGCTCTAACCCAGACATTGTCTCCGCTGCCACCGCCGTAGCGGCGCAAGTCGGACAGCATCGGGTCATGTTTGCCGCGAATACCGGCACACCGCTGCGCATCGACGGTGAGCCAGTCGAGATCCCTGAGGGAGAAGCGATCCGCCTCGGCGACGAAGGCTCGCTCATTCTGCATAGGGCTTCGGGCTATAGCGTCGTCTGGCCAGACGGCACGAACTTGCACGTTGAACTTATTATTGACCGGCTTATTATGTATCCATGCCCGTGGCAAAGCCGCGCGATGGCCGCCTTGAGGGCATTCTCGGCAATGCTGACGGAGATGACGGCGAAAACGACTTTAGAACACGTGACGGAAAAGAGCTTTCCGCGCCACTGGCTTTTGACACGTTGTACAACGAGTTTGCCGAGAGCTGGCGCGTGACGCCGGAGGAATCGCTCTTCCACTACGACGAGGGGGAAAGCACCGAGACGTTTACAAATCGAGCGTTTCCGACACGAGAAGTCACCATCGACGATCTTGATCCCGATGTGCGCGCCGATGCGGAAAAACGTTGCCGCGAGGGGGGCGTGGTCGAGCCCGAAGCGCTCAAGCAATGCATCTTTGATGTGGGCTTTACGGGAGACGACGTCTTCATCACATCTGCGCTCGGCGTTCAAACGCCTCCTAAACTAAGGGAAGACCTAGCCTCAGAGGAAGAGACTGTCTCGTTTCTGATTGAAGCGCCCGCTCAAGGCTTCGCCGCTCATAATATTGGAATTGGCATTCGCGGTCATGAGAAAGACTATTGGTTTGGCTTTGCACCAGTGGACAGCAGCAATCAAGGGAAAGCTGCGAACCCCTATAGTGACCTCTTCCTCACTGGCAGTGAGGAGACGGTTAAGCTTGTGATTCCGACTGTCTGACATCAGCGTCTGTGGGACAGATGGAGTTGATTGTGTAACGGAGGATTTCTGGCTCATCGTCGTGACCGAAGGGAACGCAGATGAGCCAGAAATCCATGAGTTTGAAGGACGGCGCCGAGACGGCGGTACGGGACATCCGGCGCAAGACGCGCAAGCAATATTCAGCTGAAGAGAAGATCCGGATTGTGCTCTCGGGCCTGCGCGGCGAGGACAGCATCGCCGAGCTGTGCCGTCGGGAAGGGATCGCCGAGAGCCTCTACTACAGCTGGTCGAAGGAGTTCCTGGAAGCCGGCAAGAAGCGGCTTTCGGGGGATACCGCCCGCCAGGCGTCCTCGGGCGAGGTCAAGGACCTGCGCCGCGAGAGGCATGACCTCAAGGAAGCGCTTGCCGAACAGGTGCTGGAGAACCGGCTGCTTAAAAAAAGCATGATCGGGGATGGGGGAGACGGCGCATGAGATACCCCGCATCGGAGAAGCTCGAGATCATCCGCCTAGTCGAGCGATCCCATCTCCCGGTGCTGCGGACGCTGGACAAGCTCGGCATCCCGGCAACGACGTTTTACCGATGGTACGACCGGTATTTGCGTGGTGGCGTACAAGCATTGGAAGACCGGTCTCCCAAGCCAAAACGCGTGTGGAACCGCATCCCCGATGATATTCGAGAGCGGATCGTCGATATGGCTCTTCAGGAACCGGAACTGAGCCCGCGCGAGTTGGCAGTGCGGTTCACTGATACGCAAAGCTATTTTGTATCCGAAGCTTCAGTGTATCGCCTGCTCAAAGCTCTTGATCTGATTACCAGCCCGGCCTTCGTGGTCATCAAGGCTGCCAATGAGTTCCGCGACAAGACCACGGCGCCAAATCAAATGTGGCAGACCGACTTCACCTACCTCAAGGTCATCGGCTGGGGCTGGTTTTATCTCTCTACGATTCTTGATGACTTCTCGCGCTACATCATTGCGTGGAAGCTGTGCACCACGATGAGAGCTGAAGACGTCACTGATACGTTGGAAATGGCTCTGGAGGCATCGGGTTGCGATCAGGCAAATGTCGCACACAAGCCGCGTCTGCTATCTGACAATGGTTCAAGTTATATTGCCGGCGATCTTGCTGACTGGATGGATGATCAAGGCATGAGGCATGTTCGCGGCGCGCCGTATCATCCGCAAACGCAAGGCAAAATCGAGCGTTGGCATCAAACGCTCAAGAACCGCATCTTGCTGGAAAACTATTACCTACCTGGCGATCTTGAAGCGCAGATCGATGAGTTCGTGGGTCACTACAATCACCAGCGCTATCACGAGAGTCTGCAAAACCTCACGCCCGCAGATGTTTACTTTGGGCGCGGCCAAACCATTCTATTGCAAAGAGAAAGGATCAAGCGAAAAACGATCGAGCATCGGCGCTTGCAACACAGCAAAGCCGCTGCTTAAACTGATACAACAGATGAGCCATATACTCCGCTAGCTCAAACCGAAATCTGTTCCAATTTATCTGATGACGGACAATCTCAATTGGCGAATTGAAAATCTCCCGCAGCAGCATTCCGGAGTTTGCGTCCGGCTACGCCTACGGGTACGCGCTCGCTTTAGCCGACGAGGCGTGGACTTTTCAAACAGATGATGACCAATTGAGCGAAAACATATATCGCGCAATCAAGTCGATCGAGACCTTTTCAGTGCTCATAGATGCCGGCTCGGACCATTTTCAACAGCTCGATCTAGAAACTCTTCAAGAGCAAGCCGACCTGTTGAACGACAATAGTCCTCCAAATGACTTTCTTAAACTGACCTATACCTTTCGTGTTAAGGCGGTCCAACGAGCCGATATCGAAGCCGCCGCCACCTATAAATCGCGCTTTGACCAACTTCAAAGTGCGGCTATGCAAGACTAGGGAAAGAGAGGATGTTCACTAAAATGCGCCGGATCCTAATGACCTTGTGCGGTACGTGCTGTTGGCTTTCTTTGACAGCCGTCGCCACTGCGCAGCAGACATCTTATACTTACATTCAAAACTGGTCGCCAAAGAAAGCGATCACGCAGTGCGTGACGGCTGGTGCCGCGCTTGTCAACGAACTGCCCCCTTTGATACCTCCAGATAACTCTTGCGTGGATCCTTTTAGCACAGACGCAGACGTGGCTCGTGCCTCAGGGGTCGCTAGCTCAGTTGAAGCTGCGTTCGCCGGTATGGCAAATTGGATGGCAAAGGGACAATTGCACAATCCGGATTTCCTGCGTCCGGTGACATCCTCCAAATTAATTCTATTTGCTGACAAAAGGGTGGATCTCGCCGAACACAGGAGTCCGTGTTCTGTAAATCCTTTGGGGCAAGCGTTTTATCCAGGTGATTTCTTATTTCAGGGTGATTACGGTGGCACCATTCGCTACGATCCAAATGACTCCCTCTTTCGTTCGCCAGGTGTAGCCAAGTTCGTAGTTACCCATGAAACGGCGCATGCCGTCCAGCATGCATCCGGGTTTGCAAAAAGTGACCCTCAGTTCTGTGCGGGAACGGCCGGTGGCGACATTCTAAACTGGGTAATAGAAGGAACCGCTGATGTGCTCGCCTGGGAGTACGTGCGCACTCAAAGCGAATGGAATCTCGTTGCCATAACAACCCACGACTATTGGCCGGAGGTAGCGGGTTTGAGGCCTTATTACTTCCCGCTGCCTTTTCATGATGCAAATTCCAAAAACCGAGCTAGTCCGCGGTATAGAAACAACCAATACAGGGTTAGCGCGTTTTGGCGTCAAATTGCCTGGCGTTATCACGACGACGATATTTTTTATCTTAAGGATTATTTTTCAAAGGCGATTGAATGGCCTTATGATTGGACAGAATGGGCCGATGACTTGATAACCAACGATTCAACAATAAATGCTCCCGATCCTAAGAACCCGTCCAAGAAAAATTATGGCTTCTATTTTGCTTATCCAACTTTCATAGCCGATTGGGCCGGAATGCATGACAATGTTCGTTTCAAAAATTCTGGCACGTCCCGACCAAGATGGCGGGGCCCGATGTTTGGTTCCTGCAAGGACGTAAGATTATCGAGGACACAACCCGATGCCACACTCTCAATAGACCTACATCCTTTGGCCGCAAAATGCATCAGGGTCAAATTCACTGAAATGCGAGATGGCGATAAGGCCTCTCTGCGAATTGCGGCGCACAACGTTAAGAATCCCGACCAGTTTCATTTGAGCGAAATCGAACGATTCGGAAAATATTGGAGTCTTTGTTCTGACCAGCTCGACAAGAAAATTGCCAAAGGAAGCAAGATATTTTCTGGTCAATGTATGGTTGATCGCATAATTCTTTCAGGAGACTTATTCATACCCCAAACCATTTTTCAACCCGAACCCTTTTACGACGGTGGGGTTGGCAGTTGGATTACGTTCGCGCTGTCCCGCGTGAGTCTGAGCCCTAGTGACGATTACGCCAAGAAAGAACCCATTACGGTAAGACTTGAATTTAAGACCAACTTTGGGGAAATCGCGATGGGCAGTAGCGGACAGCAAGCGATAGAGCCCTTGGTGATTAACTCGACGGCTTGGTCTGATACGGCCTTACCCATAGATGTCGAGCCGGAACTTTTGGCCATGAAAGAAGGCAAGGTCAACATGCCCGGCGCTCAGGCCATGTATAACGCACTTCCCAACGCCACGACCATGTTCAACACGGTAAACCCATTTGGTCAAACTGCGTGGGGTATGTCCTTCGCCACGTACGACGTTAAAGTCAATAATGGCCCTTACGGTCCAACTGGAAACTACGACTTGACCGATTCCTACCACGTCTTCTTGGAGCCCGGCACGAAATTGGCGGACGGTCAGTCTTACCAAGGAATGATTCAGTACGTGCCCAAAGGACAGCCGGGTCCCATGGGGATGGGCGCCTCGCCGCCGTCCGACAATCAATTGGGTATTGACCCTCTCACGCTGACCGTCAAGCATCGCTCCGCTGACAGATTAACTGTGGAGTTTAACGGACCGATTTGCCTCAATTACCAACAAGCGCTCGTTCGAAAAATGCGAAAGCTGCGGCCCTATTGTCAAAACGTCGAGCAGATTTCGGGGACGTTATCCATTGCGTATCCCGACCTCTACGAAGACGGCAGAGAATTGATATACGACATGCAGTCTGAAGGAAACCTCGCCTATCGCGATCAGCAAGCCGCTGCGATGAATGCCGAACTCTCGAAGATTTTCGGACCGCAGGGTGTACCACCCGGCGCGGCGGCACCTTCGGCCGGCAGCGAACTATCGGCGCCCACGGGTACGGGCAGTTCGTCAACCAACACAATACCCGCCTGCGATTGTTCATGTACGGGGTTTCAAGCGATGCAGAACTTGAGCAAGTCCATAACGCCAGCTCAGGCAATGGCGCTCAACCAATGCGTCACCCAGTGCACGACGGCTTATGTGCAATGCGCGATGCAGGGAGCGGAAAGAAAAATTGATTTTTTGTCTGCACTTAGCATTAGTGCTTGATCGCAAAAGGGCGAAACGCTCAGAGATTGAGCTTGGACTTGCGACGTCAATCCTAAAGCCAATAACAATCTGAAAACCAATTAAGGGATTTGGTCTACAGGAATCGTGAAGAGGTCTTCCGGCTGGTCAGCCAACATGATCTCTGTTTGCTCGATACTGTATGGCAGGCTGCTATCTTCCAATGTCGCAACAATGTCGACCTTTATCGGAATGCCATCTTCTTGCAACTACAAGTCCCCCGTCACGATTGCGCCATTGTCGAGTGTTGCCGTGACCTCGTACCTTGTTGCCTCCACTCCGCTTACGCTTTCGATAACGGGATTGTTCTTCTCGATGTCGGTCGCGGCGGGCAGGTCGGCAAAAGGCGTATGTGTTTCAGTATTGAAGGTAGTCATTTCAACAGAGGTCGTTTTGGCGTAGATCATGGCCTTATCGGCGCGCGTAATACCGACGATCGTCATATCTAGCTCTTCTTGAAATATTTCCACGCGTTCTTTGCCGCTGCTATACGCAATAGTCGAGGTTATTTGCGGCGTTCCATTGATGAACTGTATGTGCTTTGCCGTATAAGACAAATCAACATAGAGAAGCTCAGATAGGAAGCGATCGAGCTGGAATAAGTCGGCAGCTCTCGCAGGAACGAGGCCAATCGCCGCTATTGCCGTGACAGCTACTATGAGCTGAACCGCGATATATTGAAGACTCAGCTTCTTGCGAGGGAGGAGCCGCGCACACATCTTTTCTCTCCCGTTTTACTGGGGTGACAACAGACTTTGCCGAGTTGAAGAGTTTATCTGTTTTGAGATTTCTTACCAGATGGGATGGTCTGAGTTCGGCATTTCCTATGACCGATTCTGGCTATCTGATTTTGCCCTGATTTCATGGACACCTAGCTGAGACGGCCGCTCACCCTCCGGAAACTGACATTCACGCTGTGTTGGTCTCATGCGGCGGCCTGTCTCAGCTGCTTGACCCGCAGCGCGATCGCAAACCCGGGAACGAGCGCTATGGCACCGATCCAGAATGGTGCAATAACACTTATCTGAGCGAAAAAGACACCCGATAACATGGGACCGATCACGCGGCCCAAACTATGCGCCGATTGATAGATCCCCAAGACGATGCCGCGCTCCGACTCATGAGCTTCCTTAGACACCAAACTCGTCAATGCAGGACCCATGCATGCCGAACCAAATGACATGACTGTGAGCGCCGCAGCTAAAGACAAGTTATTGTCCGTAAAGCACAAGAGCGTCAGCCCGATACCCAATGTCAGGATCCCGAAACTGACAAGATTTTCATCCCCGAATAGCTTGCTGAGCTTGCCGATGGCGACACCTTGAACAAACGCCGAAACGGCTCCGACATATGTGAAAATGTATCCGACTTCGCGCGGGCTAAAATCCAATGTTCTGTTTGCCCACAGCGGCAGTACCGACGTCATCAAAGTCAAAGCAGAATAAGTAAGCAATGTCGTGCCGATCAGCAAAAAAAGTGTCGTGCGCCCTTGGAGGGCGTCCAAGTTCGGTGCTTTCACCTGAATCAATCGACCTTCGAGAGGTTTGCGGTTTTCCGGTGCAAGACTTTCGGGCAGAAGAAAGTAGGTGCCGATGAGCGATAAGAGCGACATGGAACCCGCAACCAAGGCGACGGTCATAAAATTGGCCGACGCCAAGTCTCCGCCCGCCACAAGGCCGCCGATGGCGGGACCAAAAATCAACCCGAGACCAAAACCCGGCTCCAAGTAAGCCCATTCCCCCGCGCGCGCTCTTCGCCGGTCGTTATGTCGGCCATATAGGCCGAACTCGTGGAAAGATTTCCGGCAAACACGCCGCCGATTGTACGCGCGACAAAAAGAAACCAAACGGAATCGGCCAAGCCCAACAGGACATAGGACAAGACTGAGCCCACGAGGCTGAAAAGAAGGATGGGCCGACGGCCAAATGCGTCACTTAAGCGTCCCCAAATGGGCGCTGTTAGAAATTGACCTAACGAATAGGCGCCGACGGTCATTGTAATAAGTTCTGCAGGAGCACCGAGACGGTCCGCCCAAAGCGGAAAAATCGGCTGGACAACGCCAAAGCCGATTAGATTGACGAATACAAGAAAGAAGACGACCCATATTCTCATTGAAGGACTCAAGTGATTGTGACGGGCCGATGAGCAATTGGCCCGCCGTCGCGATTGCCCCTCAGACTTTGAAGCTGAACCTTGTTTACTGTCGATTGCATTTGCTTTTAATCACTCGTCTGGTCCCCGGTGAGGTGTTGCTTTTTCAATGGGACAGAGATTTCGGGATCAACTCCCCTCCGAAGCATTCAGGGCTTCTGACATCCCGCAGCTAGGAGCTCATCGACGTTTCTCTATCCTGTCGTGTAGACCTCAATATGATCCTTGATGAATTGTTCGAGGGAGGTAGGGGCTCGGCCCAAGATTTGACGGATCGTGTTGGTGATAGGCATGCTGGATCTCTCGCCACGGAGTCGAAACCCGTCACAAACCGCTTTCACGCGCCATTCCGGATAACCAAGCTTTGTTAAAAATTTTTCGAACTCCTCCACGGGCTGAGCCACATAGCGAATTTCTCGGCCCAGCACTTTGGAAAACTTTTCCGCCGCATCCGACAAAGTCAATGCTTCCGGCCCTGTCAAATCGTAACTCTTGTTGAGATGGGCGTCGCTGGTCAGAACCAATTGGAAAATTTCGGCGACGTCACGAAGATCCGTCGGTGCAACTAGTCCGTTGCCAAGAGGCATGACAATTTCATTGCTCTGTTTGATCGTGCGCGCCGATGGCAGAAAATTTTGTGTAAAGAAGGCCGGTCTGATCATCGTCCAGCCAAGTCCAGATACCCGAATATAGTCTTCCGATTCGACATGCATTTTGGGAATGGGCTTGGTCGTCCCCGGTTCCGATCCCATCGCAGATAATTTCACCAGATGCTTGACGCCCGCAGCAATGGCACAGTCTGTGAATTGTTTCTCAATAGTAAGCTGATGCTCGCCGTTGGACATAATGAGCACGGCTTTGTCGATTCCAGAGAGGGCGTTGCTCACGGCCTCGGCGTCCGCCATGTCGCCCACGACTATTTCCGCGCTGAGGTCTTTGAGCGCGGCCCCCTTAGCCGAGTCGCGCACCAATGCCCGAAACGGGATATTGTTGGCCACCAGTTGCTTGGCCACTTCGCTGCCGGTTTTCCCCGTTGCACCCGTCAACAAAATCATCGCGCTTAGTCCTTCTATTCAATTTCGTGACCACGCAACCATACGCCGGTCCTCAGCCTAATGAGCGAATTTCGTTTGGATGACTCTGTCTTCAAATGGCTGAACTAACTATAGTACTCTTGAAATCTCAGTGAATCGAAACCTAGCGTTCTCAAACAAAACAGGGAGAGCGAGCCATGAATTCGGACCAGATTCGAGTGTTGGCAGGTAGCCTCATCGGCGGATCGGTGTTCTTTTTCGGAGTGATCTACTTCACCATTGCCACGACCGTGTACAATGCGCAATGGACTCCGAGTTTTCTTTGGTTTCCCATTGTGACACTCGGCGTGCTCTGTGTGGCGACTATCTTGATACAACGCCAATGGGACATCGGCTTGTCGTTGCCTGCCGATGTGCCTTGGAACCGAGTTTGGGCCCTTGCCGTTACCGCCACGTTAGCCGGCACCGCCGTCTCCACTTTGCAAGGTGTGTACGAAGGAACGACGCGCGCCGTAGCAACAGGCCCGGCCGGCATTAGTCCGGCACTTGTTCCCATTTACGTCTACCTAATGTCTATTACGCCAGGGCTCGTTGCTGAAGTTGGGTTTCGCGGCATCATGCAAACATGGTTGCAAAAAGTCGTAGGCATGTGGGCGGCCATCATGGTTGTCGCCATCATCAACACCCTTGCCCATCCTTGGGAAAGTGTACAGACAGGGTGGCTCATGGTCGTGATCCTGGCCTGTTGGGGTTATATACGTGCGGTCAGCGGCTCGCTTATACCGGCGTTGGTTGCCCACGGCGGACACGCTTTGGTAATGACGACAGCTCTTTGGTTTTGGGGACCATGGGACAGGGGCGCCATGGGAACAACATCAGTGGTTCTAGTCGTCATCGTCGGCGTTGTTGCGTTCGCCCTGTCGTTCTACCTTGGACGAAGTATAACGACTCATCGGGAAGTATCTGCCCTGCCTGCTAGTGAAAACGCCTAAAGTTCAAATCTACGACAGCGATCTGCTGGCCTACTGCGACCCGGGCGAGAGCTTGGCTGGACCGTCTAGTTGTGACACGTCGTACAAACATCGACCTGCAGTGCCATCTGAGACCTTGTAACGGCCGGTGCCATTGGGAGCGATGAGGAATGGCACTGTTCGCACCCATAGTCCCTTTCCAATACCAATTCATGAGACGTTTCGAAGTGCCAGTAGCCTTGTCGTTTGCTCTCCAAGAGTTCAATAAGATCCACTTTGGCGAGACTCGGGCTCCAATCTGTTTCCTCCGTTATAGCTTCCGGCATCTCTTCGGAGTCCACAATTCGCGCGCGTTCAATATCAACTTCCCTCAGCAAACTTTGTGCGGCAACGCGGCCAATCATCACCGATGGTCCAAGAAATGTGCCCGACATGCCGACGTTGCCGTTGATACCGGCCACCCCTGTGACTTCGCCTGCGGCATAGAGACCTGCAACCGGCGAGCCGCGATCGTCCAAAGCGCCCCCCGCCATATCGATCTTAATACCCCCCATGCTTTTGCGCGTCACTAGAAACTGTTGGATTGCGTAAAACGGCGGGGTCTCGATTTTTGCAAAAGGATAAGCGTCTCCTGAAAGGGGCCGCCCGAAATCGTCGTCGCGTTCCGTTTCAACGGCCCAGTTGTAACCCTCGACCGACTTGATGACCTTGGCCGGTGATATCTCCATTTTACTCGCCAGGTCTTCAAGTGATTGAGATACCTTTGCAATGTTTTCGTTGTTGAGGATTTCCTCCTCGATTGTCTGCGGTGTGAGCCAAAGAGCGCCTCGCGCGCCAAATGCGTCCCGCGACGCCTGATCAAAGACTAGCCAGTAGGTTCCTCGCTCCTGCCGCGCAATAATTGGAACTGTAAATTTGGCCGTATCGCTTTCGGCTACAAAGCGTTCGCCTTGCATGTTCAACCAAGCCCCGAACGGATTGTTGGCGAGCAGTGCACGATTGCCATCTGGATCCCGGGGATTGGGAATTCCACTCGGGAACGTCATTTGCTTGTTGAGATCTGTGAGGGCGGCACCCGCTTGCCGCGCGAGTTCATAACCCGATCCGTTTGCGAATTGGCCGGAACCCACGAGTATTCGGCTTGGGAATGGCGCATCGGTGCGCCATGTCTCGCGAACAAAATCGAGATTACTTTGATACCCGCCCGTTGCTACTACTACGGCATCTGACTCATAGCTTTTCTCAACGCCGCTGCGCAAATTACGAACCGCGACACCAACGACAGCACCATTTACAAGTTTCAGCTCTCGAACTTCTGAATTTGCAATAAATTCGATGCTCGGATACCGAAATATTTCTTTCAAGAGAGGAACAATGACAAAGGCGGACGTGCCTTTCGTAAAGTGAAAGCGGGGAACGCTATATGATGGCGACGGCAGCACCTGCACGAACTCGACGCCAAGGTCGACGAGCCAGTCATAAACAAGTTCGCGCGAATTATTGACGTAGTAGCGGGTCCACCTCGGGTCATTTGTTTCGCCCCAAGCCATTAAGTCTCTAAAGGCAAGATCCGGCGAGTCTTCAATGCCAAGAGATTCCTGAAGCGGTGTTCCGACCAAGGCATAACCGCCAGCAAGTACGGCGTGACCGCCAGGTACGGAATTCATGTCGAAGATGAGGACGTTGGCACCGCCGCGGCCCAGTTCGAGTGCAGCTGACAGACCGGCAATGCCTCCACCCACAATGATAACGTCTGCATCGCGGCTCTGGGCTTCTCCACTGACTAATCCGAATGAAAGGATCAAGAGTGAAGCAATTTTACGAAAGGCAATAATCATATAGCTTGCTCTGAGAATTCCGTATCTGCGGACGGCTAAGTCTCGTTCTCTGACAGTCATAGGCGGCTGATTATCGTGGCCGCCGCAATGTCTTTAACTGATGTTGACCCTGTGTACATCATGATGCGCACCAACTCCGCGCGCAAAAGTTCCAGCACTTTCGCAACGCCGTCCTCGCCGAAAGCCGACAGGCCCCAAACGTGAGGGCGACCGATGCATACGCCGTCGGCACCAAGCGCGAGCGCTTTGAAAATGTCCGTGCCCCGACGAAATCCACCGTCGATCAAGACCGGCAATCGCCCATCGACCGCCTCGACCACTTCCGGCAGGCTTTCGATCGTTCCTCTAAGGCTTTCTTCCTGCCGGCCGCCATGATTTGACACGATCAAACCGTCGGCGCCGTTCTCGACACACAAACGAGCATCTTCATGGGAAACGATACCTTTCAAGACGATCTTTAGGTCTGTCGCCGCGCGTAACCAATCGAGGAAATCCCAAGTCAGTGGATTTTCCGCCACTTGAAACGGCCCTTCCAAACCTTCGAAATTACCAAAGCGCCCTGGGAGAGGCCCGTTGCGCTGCCGCGACGCGAGGTTTTCACGCTCGCGATTGCCGATGATGGGCCCGTCAACGGTAAGAACCACCGCTTTGGCGCCCGCTTCTGCCGCGAGATCCAAAAGAAGCCGTGTGATGTTTTCTTCGATCGACGGATAAAGCTGAAACCAACAGGGGCCCCCGCCGGCTTTCGCGATGTCGGTAAAGCTGTAACTCGATCCCGTCGATGCAATGACGACATGTTTGTTGGCTGCTGCAGCGCGCGCGGTTGCCAGCTCACCGTCCGGATGCATCAATTCCTGCCGGCCTATCGGGGCGATGAGGATGGGCGTGTCCATTGCTTCGCCAAGGATTTCGGTCTTTGTCGTAAGCCCGCTGACATCGATCAGGCGGCGGGCGCGAATTTGTAAGTCGTCAAACGCCTCTCTATTGGCACGCCGTGTCTTCATATCGTCGGCGCCGTCAGCAATCCAATAATACATTTCTTCGGAAAGATTGTTGCGTGCCACATCTTCGAATTGAAGAACGTTAGTCGCCTCTTCAACTCCAGCAAGAACGCCATCCTGAGCCGATGCGCGGCCAAGCGCGCTCAGACTGGCCACGCCCCACAATGGAGATGTCATCATGAATTGCGCAAAGTCCCGCCGGGTTCTCAACGTTGCGTGACAGTCATTCTGTGTTCTCGTCATGTCCTCATCACCTGGTGATTCACACGTGAGCAACTTACGGCGTAGCTGAGCTTACATCATGTCATGAGCGTGCATCAGTGCCACCAGCTTAGTGTTAGGATACGGCCGATACAAATAGTCGATATTTTTGAGCCCGGAGGGTCCCGATGATCTCGAAGTTTGCGAATGCCAAATCAATAATGGTTTTCCTGTTGCTCAGCTTCTGTCTCATTGCCTGGACCGAAGCTGCGCATGCACAATCGGCGCCTGCTACCGTATTGATCACCGGGTCGAATCGGGGCATTGGCCTGGAGTTTGCCCGCCAATATGCTGCCAGGGGTTGGCGCGTGATCGCTACCTGCCGCCAGCCCGGATCAGCTGACGATCTTCAAGCGCTGGCGGCCGAAAACCCCAACGTCGTCATCGAGCAACTCGACGTCATGGATCACGCCATGATCGACGCGCTCGCTTCGAAATACAAAGATCAGCCAATCGATGTTCTGTTGAACAATGCCGGGATCACTGGTGGCGTCACCAATCAGGCATTTGGCGAACTGCAATACGATGTCTATGAGCGAGTGTTTGCGACCAATGTGGTAGGTCCTCTCAAAATGTCTGAAGCCTTTATGGAGCAGGTTGCAGCAAGCGGCGACAAAAAGATCGTCGCGATCACGAGCCGGTCCGGTTCCATCGCGACGGTGGGTGGCCGCGAACTCTTCTATTTTTATCGACCGAGTAAGGCAGCGCTCAACATGTCTATGCGGCTGCTGTCCAAAGAAGCGGCAGCGCAAGGCGTGGTAGTCGGCCTGGTCAATCCCGACATGGTGGCCACCGACATGCTGGAAGGCGTCGATCCTGCGACGTCAAGCTTGCCGATATATACGCCCGCCGAGAGCGTTGGCGGAATGATCCAGGTGATCGATAATCTCAATTCGGAAAATTCGGGCGACTTCCTCAATCATACCAGTGAAGAAATTCCTTGGTAGCGCATCGCGCTATCAATCACGGAGATACGCGCTCCCTTTCAGCGGCAGACATTTTAAATTCGTAAAGAGGTGGAGTACAGAGGTGGTTCGGTTTGTTTGAACAACTTTCGGACTGCGGATAAGTGGATTTCAGCCCCTGTTATGCCGCGACCGGGATTGGTTGCAGCACGTTGAAGTAAGCCTGATCGGGTGTCTGGCGGTCAAGCGATGAATGCGGTCTCTTGGTGTTATAAAAGACCAAATATTTGCCGAGGGCGGCTCGGGCTTGTGGAACATTGCCATAGGCATGCAGATAGACCTCCTCGTATTTGACCGTGCGCCACAGCCGTTCAACAAAGACATTGTCCCGCCACGCTCCCTTGCCATCCATGCTGATGGCGATTTCAGCATCCTTCAGGATTTGTGTGAAAGCGATGGAGGTAAACTGCGAGCCCTGATCGGTGTTGAAGATGTCCGGCTTACCGTAACGGGCCAGTGCTTCTTCAACGGCTTCAATGCAAAAGTCTGCTTCCAGTGTGATAGAGAGCCGCCAGGACAGGACACGCCGGCTGAACCAGTCAACCACTGCGGCCAGATAAACAAAGCCCCGTGCCATTGGAATGTAGGTGATATCCATCGCCCAGACCTGATTGGGTTGGGTGACCGGCAGCTTACGCAACAGATAGGGATAGATTTTGTGGCCCGGTGCAGGCTTGGACGTGTTCGGGCGGCGATAAATAGCCTCAAGCCCCATACGCTTCATCAGTGTTGTGACGTGCAGGCGGCCAACCTTGTATCCTTCACCAAGCAATAGTCCCTGCAGCATCCTGCTGCCTGCAAAGGGATAGTCGAGATGCAATTCATCAATCCGGCGCATCAGTGCCAGATCACCGACCGATACGGGACGGGGCTGATAATAGACGCTGCCCCGGCTGATCTTGAGCGCCTTGGCCTGACGGCTGAGCGAGAGTTTATGTTTGCGGTCGATCATTTTCTTGCGCTCGGCAATCCCGCCTTGGTGAGCGCATCGCCTAAAAAATCATTCTCAAGCGTCAGCTCCCCAATCTTGGCATGGAGCCTCTTCACATCAACACGGGGTGCAGGCAGCGGTGATTTACCCTCCCGCCCAAAAACACCCGCTGCACCCTCAAGGAGCTGATCTTTCCATTGCTTGATCTGGTTAGGATGAACATCAAACTGCTGAGCGAGTTCTCCCAATGTCTGCTCACCGCGAACGGCCGCAAGGGCCACCTTCGACTTGAACGCAGGTGTATGATTGCGACGTGGTCGTCTTGCCATAGTGGATCTCCTGTTGCCGGCGATCATGCCGCCTACAGGCCAAAATTCCACTTATCTCAACTGTGCAGATTTCCCGAGCCACCTCTTTGGACCATGTCGGACGAAGACTTAATCACACTAGGAACTAAGGAAATCGCCAAACTTGGTATCGTGCCGGAAGACGCGGTCGAGGACGGAACCATTGTCCGCATGCCCAAGGCCTACCCGGTCTATGACGACACCTATGCAAGCCACTTAGCGGCAGTTAAATCGTTTTTGGATCAATTCACCAACTTGCAGCTTGTCGGTCGAAACGGCATGCACAAATACAACAACCAAGATCATTCAATGCTAACCGCAATGTTTGCAGCAGAAAATATTCTTGGTGCGAACCATGATCTTTGGGCAGTCAATGTAGAGCAGGAATACCACGAGGAAATAACACAAGACGAAGGCGAACACAGCAAGGCAGTCGTCGATTTGGCTAGTACTCAACCTCTAGTTCCTGAGACCGTGCCAACCGCTCTCGATACGGTCCTCATGAAGGTATTTGCCCGGATCGACAAGGCAGCCCTCGCCGTGGCGACAGGTACTGTATCCGGTTTGACGCTATTCATTGCCACAATTTGGCTCGTACTCGCCGGCGGCCCCAACCCCGGCGCCACTCTAATCCTGCTGAATCAATACTTCATTGGATTTGAAATCAGCGTCGCTGGCGCCTTTGTCGGACTTGCCTATAGCTTCTTTTGGGGCTTTATTCTTGGTTGGCTGTTCGCTTACCTGCACAATCTAATGCTAGGTTTGTATATACGAATCGTAATGCGGCAGGCACGGGCCGATTCGATGAAGGATCTATTGGACTACATTTAGCCGGCTGACAATTAGACAAAGAGGCATTCGAATATGGCCGAAGGCCCTCCCAACGAAGATGTTCAATTGGCCAAAGCCCTCCTGCGTTTCAATTCCAAAATGCTCGGACTATTGCTCGGCGTCCTGTTTGGCTTGGTAATATTTATTGCTACGAACTGGCTCGTCATCAAGGGAGGGCACGTCAACGACGCCGGTGAATACATCGTTGGTCCAAATCTGCAATTGCTCAGTCAGTTCTTTATTGGCTACCGCGTTTCGTTTCTGGGGAGCATCATCGGTTTGTTTTATGGCTTTGCCCTTGGCACGATCATCGGCTCAGCCATAGGTCTGATCTACAATAAGATCACAGACCTGCGCGGCTAGCCACGCGGCCGCCGGCTCGAAGCTCATCCGAAGAATTTACTTTTTGATTCCTGGTGAACATTGGCTAGAGTCTTGGCCAAGCCGCGCCTAATCGACGAGCGCAGCCATAACCACCGGGGAAATCAAAGCAAAATGGGCAAGAATTTCGGCAACTCCATTCCACACATTTCTATGTCAGTATTGGCCGGCTTGTCGATTTTGGCGCTTGCTTCTTGCGGTGAAACGCAGGAAGGAACCGCAGCCGAAGCCACCGGGCGCATTGCGACGGGCTCCCTCGACGATATCGACAATTTCTGCGCACTAACTCAGCAGGAAATCTCGAGCACAAATTTGGTGTCCACGAACATTGTTCACGATGTGTGGAAAAATTTCACGGCGTCAAAAGCGTTCGTCGACGAAGAAAAGCTCGAAACTCATCAACATAATTACTACGAGACGCTGCCGGACTCAGATGAGCAGTACATGAAAATCATTTCGTGCAAAGTAAAGTCGGCTGATCGCATCAACATGTTTCGTGGTGACGACGCCGCAGGCGAGCAGAAGAGCTGCCAGACAATTCACGAGAACACCGTCAACAAGGTGCTGAGCAGAATCACCCTCATGGATCCGCCCGAGGTCGTATTTGACGAAGATGATACTGCGATGATGGGACCCAATTGGCTGGCGCCCTGGCCCTACGATGTCGCCTACAAAGATGAGGCAGGCGCCCTGCACTTTAGGGGTAAGGGCATGATGATCTCCTACAGCAAGCTGAACCCCATGCCGGACCAGTTTTTGGGCGTGCACTATTGTCACTTAGCCGCACCGGATTATATCGAAGCATTGCTAATGGGCAGAGCGGAAGCACCCAAACTTTAGGCGCAGCTTGAGAGGCGTCTTAAGCAACACCTAATAGTTCATGCACCAGCTCTTCAGCATCGGGCGCCACCTCAACGACCGTGATGCCCGTATTGCCGCCAGTAAAAAGCGCTGCAACCGCATCCGGGACTTTCTCAAGACCTACGATCAACTCATCGGTAGGTTTGATCAGCCCCTGTTCTAGCCACAGGGTTAATTGACTCTGCGCCTCTCCAAATCGCGGCACATAGTCCCAAACATTGAATCCCTCCATACGGGCGCGCTTGTACAAAAGATTGTAGTAGTGTGCCGGCCCGGGCGGCGGCACCTTTTCATATTCCGTGGCGATCAGACCGCAAACGATGACGCGCGCGCCAAAAGCCAAATGTTGAAGAGCGTCATCTAAAATTTGCCCGCCAACATTGTCGAAATAGACGTCGATGCCGCCTGGACAGTGGGCTGCCAATTGCGCAGAGACATTCTCGGTCCTGTAATTGATAGCCTGATCAAACCCCAAGTCATCGACAAGCCAAGAACACTTTGCCGCCGTTCCCGCAATTCCAATTACACGAGCGCCATCAATTTTGGCGATTTGACCAGCGATCGAGCCCACGCCCCCGGCGGCGGCCGATATCACCACTGTATCCCCGTTCTGGACAGCAGCGATGTCACGGATGCCAAAGTAAGATGTGAATGCCGAGGTCCCCAACGTTCCCATCATGCGATACAGAGGAAAAGTCGGCTCAGCTATTTTTTGAACGTTGTCGACTTCGTGGGATCCATCTTCACCAGTGAGCAAGGCATAATCTTGCCAACCGAGCGCCACGCTGACCAGATCGCCTGTCTGGTAAAGCTGATGATTGGACTCGAGCACAACCCCCAATCCTCGTCCCATCATGACTTGACCCACGTCCACGGTCTCGTGGTATCGCCCTCCGTCGAGTACGAATGCTCGAACCGCCGGCGTAAACTTGAGATATAGCGTGCGCACTAGAAACTGGTTAGCAGCAGGTTGTGGAACCGGCCCCTCGCCCCACTCGAAAATGTTCGTGCGAAAGTCTTCGCCGGCGCGCAAATGTTCTTTAACACGCCAAAAGCGATTCACGCTGGATTGATCGCCGGTCATCTGTGATCGCCTGCCAAGTTCTGCATCACTTTTGTCGCCAGTCTTCTGCCTGTTCGAACGCATGGGCCGCGCGATAAATCGTCGTCTCGTCGTAATGTTTGCCGACCAGCATCAGACCAACGGGAAGGCCATCGCTAAGTCCGCACGGAATCGACAAGGCGGGATGACCCGTCACGTCAAAGGCCGGCGGATTGGCGAAATTGTCGTGGGCCCTTTGTATTTTTTGGGCCAGAGGCGCGTCAGGGGGCGGGATTGGTGTCGCCGTAGTCGGCACGGTGGGCATGATCAGCAGATCCATTTCCGCCAGGACCTCATCGTAGCTCGCCCGAAGCGTGCGCGCGAGATTCTGCGCTTTGCCGTAATAGTAACGGCCGTAAGACTTCGACATATAGCGGCCAAGAATCATCACATATTTCATTGTTTCGGGAATGTCATCGGCGTGGTCGCGCCAGCCGGCCGAAGAGTCTAAAAGACTTGGCACATAGACGCCGGGTCCATGTGCCCCGTAGCCGCTTCCTTGAGTCAAAGCGTCGTGCGTGCCTTCAATGCCGATCGGCGCCCAAATCGACATGCACTGTCGATGGATGGGAATGGAAACGGACGAGACTTGACAGCCGAGTTTTTCCAATAAACTTGCTGCGTCTTTTACTTTTTGCTCAACGCCCGGTTCAGAATTAAAGTGACCGAAGCCTTCTTCCAATATGCCGATTTTTAACCCTGCGGCATCGCCGTTTAGCGCTTCCGTATATGCATCGGGTTCAACGCCTTGTTGGCGCGGATCGAAACCGTCCGGACCGGCAATTGCCTCAAGTAACAGGGCGTTGTTCGCGACCGTATCTGTCATCGGCCCGCAATGATCGAGGGTCATGTCGATCGGCATGATCCCGGTATAAGGCACGAGCCCGCGTGTCGCCTTCATCCCGCAGATACCGCTGTAAGAAGACGGCACGCGGATCGATCCCGCCTGATCGCAGCCGAGCGCCATGGTGACGTCACCCGCGGCAACCAGCGCCGCGCTGCCTGACGACGAACCGCCGGTCGTGTAGCCGGTCTTCCATGGATTTTGCACCGGCGGGCCGGACGTAACCGTGTGACTGCCGCCCGACGAGCTCAAAAATTCGCACTGCGCCTTGCCAGCAACTTCGCCGCCCGCCTCCAAGATACGCGTGACCACCGTGGCGTCGATCTCCGGCACACAGCCGTCCAGAAACGCCGCGCCATTGCTAAGCGGTATGCCGGCAACACTGATATTGTCTTTTATGGCGACGCGATGGCCGGCAAGTCTGCCGCTTGGTGCGCCCTTGATCGACGTCTTACAGACCCAGGCGTTGAATTTGTTTTCCTCTCCAGTGGGCCGGGTGTAATTGCGTTCTGAAGTTTGCGCAGCCGGCAAGCCGTCCGACATGGCGTCAATACCGTCATAAGCCTCAACAAGACGGCTCATGTAGCCCAGATATTCTTCAGCATTCGCGTCGCTCAGCGTCATGCCGAGTTCGGCGGCTATGGATATAACTTCGTCTGTGGTCGGGGGCTTGACGGTCATTTCAATGCCTCGTGGCTTCGAACGTCGATAGCTATTGTTGCTGGCGGTGATCAGCGCGGCTGCTTGCCAAAGAAGGGGGTGACGTCCCGGTTGGAGACCATATAGCAATTGACCAGCATCCACTGCATGTTGACGCCAATCCGTTCGGCGCGCGGTTCGGTCCAGCCGTACGTCAATGTCTTCACGTCGCCGTCTTCCCGTTCCAACAAATACATGACGAGGGAATTGCGTGTAAACGCGCCCACTTCATTGTTCACCGCCCATTCCACATTGCGCAACGTAACTCCGAACGTACGGCCCTCTTTGCTTTCAAACCATTTAAGCCCGCCCATATCGTGCAGGTCATCAATTTGATAGCGATCGAATGGATCGTCGCGACCGCCAGCGACGCCCGGAATGTCTGCATAGCAGTTGAATGTTCGCGCTCGGCTCAACTGATACATACTGTCGTCCGCATAGCCATAAACAAGTTTACCGTCGTCGTCATAACCGAGCCGGCGGGCCCAATACCCATCCGGGCTCAAAACGAGCTTTAGTTCGAGATTGGCTTCACCGATACCGTCCAACACTTCACGGCATGCTCCGGCTACGGTCGCTCCACTGAATTGACCGGCTTCGCGGCGCCACAACACATCGCAACCTTCGGCGTACGGCGCCGAGCTTGGCGTTAGTGTATCGAGTTTGGTTAAATCCAAATGTGCACCGGTCATGTCCGCGTAGTCCAAACCATCATAGATGTACATTTTCATTCGCACGGCGTTTTCTTGGTTGTCCGCTTCAAGCGTGTAGATCCGACGTAGATAAGGCTCGTCCTCGGAACTTATCGCCGCTTGTGTCCAAAAGACGTAGTCGCCGAATGCGGGCAAGTCGATCCGCTCAACGACGGAATGGACCCGTCCATGACGCAAGTCCTCGGGCAAATTGCGTCGTTGGTCAAAATAGTTTTGATTGGAGTTGTCGTACCGCCCCGGGTACATCTCGGCGATGACCATAATGTCCCGCTCGGCGGGCGTGCTGTCTTGGCCCTGTGACCACGCAGTCTGAACCGCAAAGACAGTGAAACAAACCCACATCACTGAAATCAACCTTCCCATTTTGACAGTCCTCACGTTGTTAAAGTTTCGGAAAAGCTTCTCTCTGGAACTGGGTAAAATCAATATCTTGTGCCCGGCACAAGCCATCCAATCGCAAAAAAGACAAATCCAGTGCGCTTTCGCTGCGTGGATAGACGGGCGCAGCAAATGTGCCAATCCGGCCAGATCCAGACCATTGTGGATTGTCAACAACGATTGCCATTCCCGCCATGACCATGCTTAACTCTGGCCATCGCGGGACATCCGAATTCGGCATGTTCCTTCTGAAGAGACTTCAAAAAGCAGGGAAGACTACGGAAATGAGCGACGTCACCGTAACCATTACCAAGGAAGAATTGAGACGCACGATCTCGGCTTTGCAGCTTTTGTTCGCAATCAGACAACAGGATGCCGAAAGCCGTGAGCCATCAAAAGCTCCCGCCGATCTTATGGCCGACGCAGAAGTCACGCGCAGCCTGATCAAGAAAATAAGAAGCACGACGACAGAGCCCTTCAGGGCGAAAGGAGCAGGCCAGTGAGACCTCATGTAGAGATAGTCCAGCAGGCTGATATGTGCTGGCACGATGCGGAGTTGCCCAAGAGCTCGGGTAAGGTGGCGCAGCGCAACCTGTGTTACGACGAAGAGAACGGGGCAGCTTCAACCAAGCTCAGGTTCGATACCGATTGGAACCGAGAAGGCGGTTTCCACGAGGCCGATACCGAATGGTACATCCTCAAAGGTGAAGTCCGGCTCGGCAATCACGTGCTGCGCGAGGGCTGCTATTGGCGCGCGCCGGCGGGCTTCCGGGTGCCGGACATGTTCGTGCAGGAAGGCACCGAAGTCTTGCTGTTCCGGGAATACGGCGACTGGGGCTATACGGTCTCTGACAATCACCGCAGCCAAGTCATTTCCCAAGGGGGCAATACGGCGTCCAAGAAGCCGGGCAAGCTCACCATCATGGATTCCAACAAGATGACGTGGATGCCCAACATCTTTGAGGGCGACACCCAGTGGGAACTGATGCTGAAGATGCTCTACCGGGATCCGCCCAATGGGGACGACATCACCAAGGGCTTTGTGACGATCTTATGCTGGGCCCCGCCCGGCTGGTCGGACACCAGGCTGGTTCATCACCCCGTGTTCGAAGAGGCCTACACCATCGACGGCAACATGGATTACAACTTCGGCCGCATGGATCCGGGGACCTATTTCTTCCGGCCGGCCAAGGTCAAGCACGGCCATTTCACCGCCGGAGAAGAGAAGGGCACGAGCTGGATTTTCCGTCTCGACGGACATCTGGTGAACTGGATCACCATCGAAGAACAGATCAAGGTGATCGGTAATGCCCTCAACTACGACCCGGCCACACAAGGCCCCGTCATCGCCGGCTTGCCCGTCCGATCCAAATCCACCGGTGCATGGGACCGCGACGGGCAGTAGAGGCCGCTCACATAGATAAGATTTCAAGAGGAGATAACGCCGTTATCTCCTCTTTTACATTGATGCTTTTGCCACGAAGGTTCTTGTCCCGCACGACCAGCCTGTGATGGCCGCAAAACCCATAGTTGTTGATGAGTGCGGCGGACCCTAGAATTTCGATACTATTGCGCTGCGGGCCCTTGGAAGTGGGAAAGGACGAGCTATGAGGAAATATTTGAACGCATGCATACGGTCTACATTTATTCTAATGATCGCGAGCATCGTCCAACTCGACGATGCCAGTGCCGCCGATCTTTTGCCTAAGATTGATGAAAGTCTGCTCCCCACAGCCGATGAGATCTATCAATGGCACGTTAGCAAAGACGAATTGGGCCCGACTTTTGCCGGCAGCCCGTCTTGGCTCAATTTCATGTCCATCGTGGAAAAGGAATTGGACGCCAGCGGTGTCGTCGATGTCGTCAAAGACACCTATTCTTATCAGCGGCAAATTACGTCGCTTTACTACGATGAAGGACAGTGGTCGCTCAAAATTGGCGGCGAAGACATCGACGTTGCGTCTTACTGGGCCTACTCAGGCTCGACCGGACCAGAAGGCCTAACAGCACCGCTCGTCCTCTATGAAAAGGGCATGCCACTGGACCAACTCGAAGGAAAGATCGTTGTACTTGAAGTGCCGGCATTGCCGCCGGAAAGAGATCCGATGTTTCAAGAATCCGGCTATGAGTTCGCGACGGATGCGGAACAAATCAACTCGAACGCACTTCTTAGCTCTAACCAATGGTACCAATCCAACTATGTCACGCGCTTTGGACAATTCGACGTCATTGTAAAAGAGAGCGGCGCTGCGGGCGCCTTGGTCATTTTTTCGATGGGCCCTGGCCGAGCGGCCGGTCTGCGTACTTTTCCTTTACTAAAGCCTGGCTTCGTGGGAGCGCCCGGTCTCTACCTCGACAACGTTACCGGCGCGAGCGTCAAACAAGCAGCTCTAGAGGGCAAAGAAGCAACCATGGTGCTTCTTGACGAAGTTGTAGAAACGGAAGCCTATTTCTATACCGGCTTTCTACCCGGAAAAAACTACGGCACCGACGAGGACGAATATGTTTTCGTCATCACCCACGCGGACGGTCCTAACTTGACCCAAGACAATGGTGGCTTCGGCATCATGTCCGTCATTCGCTATTTGTCGAGCATTCCGCAACAACAGCGGCGGCGCACGCTCGCCATTATGTTGGACTCACAACACTTTATGCCCCACCGGCACATGACTGATTGGTATGCGGAACATCCAGCGATTGTGGAAAAAATAGTCGCCACGATGGGAATTGAGCATCTTGGCCAGCGGGAATATGTCGAATGGGGCGATGACTTTGTTCAATCTGGATTACCGGAGCCCACGCTTGTTTTCGCCCAAGACAACGATTTTTTGATCAACGAAGCCATTGCAGCGGTGAAGCAATTTGAAGTGCCGCGAACCATGGTTCAGTCGCCCCCGCGCGGCGGGCAAGGCAATTGGTCGGGCATGAGCGATGTCTCGGTCAAACGGAACTATCCGGGCTACGGCATGAGCACTCTAATGAGCGCTTACTGGTCGACCCACGCGCGGCTCGAAACATTTGACCCGGAACAATTCCGCAAACAAGTCGGCGTTGCCATCCACCTTACCGGCGTCTTGATGCAAGCGGATCTTGAGGCGATCGCTATTCCGCCGAAGGAATAGTGATGGGCTGTAACTGACGCGCAAAGACTTCTGCTTTCGGTGAGAACCGGACACGCAAAGCAAACTCAACATAGTTCCGCTTATAACCAGACGCGGAAAATATGGGGTTTTCCCCAATCTATGGCAGCAGCCTCGAAATTCTTGACCCGCCCCTAGACGCATTCTTCCGATAGACTTGCTCTATTTCCAAATTAGGAGCCCCAAAAATGTTGCGAAGAGATATCATAAAGGGGATGGCCTTGGCCGCTGCAGGTTCGATGGTGATGACCGCGAAGGCGTCAGAGCACGAGTCCGCGCAGCAGCAGCCTCCTAAAAAGGCGGAAGCAGAGGGCGCTGTCGTACTTGTAACTGGTTCAAACCGTGGCATTGGGCTTGGCTTTGTTAGGGTCTTGTTGGAACGCGGTGCCAAGAAAGTTTACGCCACGGCCCGCAACCCTAATACCTTCGACAATTTGGTTGCGCTGGATCCCAAACGGGTTGTGCCCATTGAACTCGACGTGAACAATGACGCGCAACGCCGTGCAGCAGCAGAGCAGGCCACCGATGTAACTTGGCTCATTAACAACGCCGCCTATCCGGGAAGTGCAACCGCCGGCGAACGACGCATACGCTCAGCGGAAACGCTGGATGATTGCAAACACGTGATGGAAACGAATTGCTGGTCGCCGGCAGAGTTGGCGCGATTGTTCATCCCAACAATCATTCAGAACGGCGGCGGCGCTATCATAAATATCTTGTCGGTCGGAGCCTGGTTCAGCTTGCCAGAATATGCGAGTTACACAATTTCCAAGGCGGCAGCGGCCAACATGACCGGAGGGTTGCGGATAGAACTGGACCGCGACCCCATATTAGTGTCAAGCGTGTTTACCGGCGGCGTAGACACTCGCGCAGCACCAGCCGGATCTCGTAGCGGAGGTGGCGTATCTCCAGAAGAGCATGCCCATGAGGTCATTGACGCATTGGCGCGAGGGGAAACAAATATTTATGCGGCCGGAGCGAGAGGAATGCGCTCCCGCATTGATGCTGATCCGGTAGCATTCGAGCGTAGCCAAATCGATCGTTTCTATACCAATCCACTCGTCATACGCAGGCACCTATAGAGTCAAGACGGTGTTGGAAGCTGAAAGATATGCGCCAATTCAAGATGCAAAAGTAGAGCGTCAAAGCAAACAATCGTTATGGCTGCTTTCGGGTCATGAACGGCCGTGGAAAGTGATCTGGGATTACGGCTGAAACTTCGTCTTGCCCTGTTTCAGTGGACATTGCTTATCGACATCGTCTTCATCGAAATTCACAATTACAAGAACAATATCGGCCAAAGGTTGAAAGTTTTTGTATGATGATTTGTAGCCCTGGCACGAGGTAGCTCAAGCTAGCCTCAATATCCGCAGAGAACTACCTTCGATATAAATGAGATGGGGGCACACCTAGTGATAGTGCGAATGAGTTTTTTGGTGTCCGCGATGCTGTTACTGGCGGAATGCGACCTCGCGACACTCGACCACGACCCCAAGACAATCTTTGACGATCCTTCCGCATACAAGGCCTCAGAAGAGTTAATCGAAATAATCCGAGCGAAGGATGTTGAAGGATTTCTTCAGAGGGCGCATCCAGACGCATTATCTATGGAAGATTTTGATCAAAAGATGGTTGAATTTTTTAGCCATTTTCCGTCTGACGAAGACTTTGAGATGGTTCACTATTACTCTGAACTTCGAAAAGGAGACGGTGAATACGCCGGCATTCCAGTATATTTAACGGCCTATGATGTTGTAGGGGAAGATGAATTTTCCCAATTGCTTTTGGCTGTAGCACCCAATGAAGAGAGGTGGTTCGGTTTGTTTGAACAATTTTCGGACTGCGGATAAGTGGATTTCAGCCCCTGTTATGCCGCGACCGGGATTGGTTGCAGCACGTTGAAGTAAGCCTGATCGGGTGTCTGGCGGTCAAGCGATGAATGCGGTCTCTTGGTGTTATAAAAGACCAAATATTTGCCGAGGGCGGCTCGGGCTTGTGGAACATTGCCATAGGCATGCAGATAGACCTCCTCGTATTTGACCGTGCGCCACAGCCGTTCAACAAAGACATTGTCCCGCCACGCTCCCTTGCCATCCATGCTGATGGCGATTTCAGCATCCTTCAGGATTTGTGTGAAAGCGATGGAGGTAAACTGCGAGCCCTGATCGGTGTTGAAGATGTCCGGCTTACCGTAACGGGCCAGTGCTTCTTCAACGGCTTCAATGCAAAAGTCTGCTTCCAGTGTGATAGAGAGCCGCCAGGACAGGACACGCCGGCTGAACCAGTCAACCACTGCGGCCAGATAAACAAAGCCCCGTGCCATTGGAATGTAGGTGATATCCATCGCCCAGACCTGATTGGGTTGGGTGACCGGCAGCTTACGCAACAGATAGGGATAGATTTTGTGGCCCGGTGCAGGCTTGGACGTGTTCGGGCGGCGATAAATAGCCTCAAGCCCCATACGCTTCATCAGTGTTGTGACGTGCAGGCGGCCAACCTTGTATCCTTCACCAAGCAATAGTCCCTGCAGCATCCTGCTGCCTGCAAAGGGATAGTCGAGATGCAATTCATCAATCCGGCGCATCAGTGCCAGATCACCGACCGATACGGGACGGGGCTGATAATAGACGCTGCCCCGGCTGATCTTGAGCGCCTTGGCCTGACGGCTGAGCGAGAGTTTATGTTTGCGGTCGATCATTTTCTTGCGCTCGGCAATCCCGCCTTGGTGAGCGCATCGCCTAAAAAATCATTCTCAAGCGTCAGCTCCCCAATCTTGGCATGGAGCCTCTTCACATCAACACGGGGTGCAGGCAGCGGTGATTTACCCTCCCGCCCAAAAACACCCGCTGCACCCTCAAGGAGCTGATCTTTCCATTGCTTGATCTGGTTAGGATGAACATCAAACTGCTGAGCGAGTTCTCCCAATGTCTGCTCACCGCGAACGGCCGCAAGGGCCACCTTCGACTTGAACGCAGGTGTATGATTGCGACGTGGTCGTCTTGCCATAGTGGATCTCCTGTTGCCGGCGATCATGCCGCCTACAGGCCAAAATTCCACTTATCTCAACTGTGCAGATTTCCCGAGCCACCTCTACCTACAGCTACCTTGCAGGCAGTGATAGCGCGCGGGGACTATTCATGAGTCTCAGTCTGTTGGCTATGTATGGCATAGCCAGCTATCTTTTGATGAGCTTGGTTGCTTGAAAAACAAAGGAACAAGCGACCGAAGTAATGCTCAAGTTTGCATTCGGTTGAAGGCGAAATCCGGTCTCAGCGGCTTTTAGCCTGTGAAGTCTTGCGTTTGTGGTAGGTCAGCGCTGCGGCAAAACACTCGCACAAATCGTCTTGGGGTAGTTTATCGGTTGCAGCAAACACGATGGCCCGGTTGCCTTCGTACTCGAGTTCCGGGAATAAGCTGCGAAAAGTATCGACAAGCGTGGTGTTGCAATTGAAATAGATGGAGAGCTGATTGGGTGATTTTGGTTTCCAACCGAGCCGAATCGTACTTCCGCTCTTCGTGACCTCGGTGAGATATGCCGGTTCCCCCCACTTGAGGGTCTCAGTGATTGGACCAACGCCGTCTGTTATGGCAGCAGTATCCAGGATGAGTTTGCGCAAGCGCAGGAGCTTTGCGCGTACCTTCGGCGGGTAGTTGTCGAACACAGCCGCCACCCTTGGATCAATATGTCTTGGCACAGCGAATTGCCTTCGAGATGAAGAACGACGACTGTCACTTTGGGGTTTGGAAACTAACCTAAGCCGACATGGGTTTGGATTCGTGAATTTCGATTTCGCAACCATCCGCCCATCCGAGATGGGGATGGCCTTCCACCAAAGCCTTTGCGTCGTCCATGCTATCGGCTTGCAAAATTGAATAACCAGTGACGTCCCTGTCGCTGGGCGAGCTGCCGGATTTTATGACTTTTTGCCCGTCCACAAGGGGGGTGCCAAATTCAACTAAACTGTCGCCGCACTTTTTTGCCCAGGCCATCCACGACTCCATACCTTTTTGCATGTTTTCAGAACTTACGTTTGCCATTTGAGCCATAACGGTTGCGGGAGCATGATATAGAACAATGAATTTTTTCACGGTCTTTGCCTTTTGTGTTGTTGGAAACCATACGCTGGGCCCTTAGACGGGTAAGTTTTGCGCACAAATCATTTTATCTCAGACCGAACTGCCTGGCGAGAGGCATACTCAAAGGCACAACGTTGAGAGGACATATTTTAGGCGCTTCACGGGTGCAAAAAAGAGAGGCGGGCCGCACATCTCTTATGAATTAACTTCTGCCGGAGGCAGGCATTGAACACTGGTGTTGCGTTTTCAAATTGTCAGCAATTTTCAGCCAGCTTCGTGTCCTAAATGGTTTCAATACTTGAAAGCCGTTGGCTAATTCAAATCTGAAGCGGGCGGCAAACAGATGAAACGCTATCCTTGAAGTTGTACAGGTTGGGCCGCAAAGACTCTGTCGAAAAGCTCTTGTTCTTTGGCCATGGCCTCGTCGCTGACATGAGCCATGTAATCCCAATCTTCTTGGGAGAGATACTTTTGCGTCAAATCAGAGCTCGGGCCCGAATGCCCCATGCGCGACGTTATGTAATTCGTGTAGGCGCGGCTGCTCTCTTCAAATTCCTCAACCGCGGTCGTGCCCTTGGCTTTGAGCGTCTCGCGCGCGGCGAGGAAGCGATCAAGATGTTGTTGATTGCCGCTCAGAACGTCGTGCAATCCATCAAGGGCCGCCTGCCCATCGCGAACACTTGACGGTACTTTTTCCGCAAGCATCTCGACCAAGCGAATATCTTGGATGCGCAAACGCCCCATTGACGCTTCGATATAGTCGGCAATGGCGATGTAAAACGGCACATAGTTTTCGTCGCCATTGGCACCTTCTACAATCGCGGCACTTAGACTTTCGCGCACTTTCTTGAGGCGGCGGCGCTCATTGGCCACTTGTTCTCTCAGTTCTTCCCGCATGGCAGTCTTTCCCTCGAAATCACGTAACGAGTTACGCGCGGCTTACTCAGCCGCTACTTTTGGCACGCGTTCGGAAACACCCTGTTTGGGGAGCAGGGGAACAGGATCGAGCGCCCAACCCTTGCTCTGGCGGCGCGCCGGGCTCGGAATAGCGTAGGCCACTCTCTTGTTCGCTTCACTTAGTTTATCGATGTCGATGCGCCAACCCATGGCCTCCCATTGCTTGATCTTTTCGCGATAGAGCGCAATCGATTCGTCATCTTCAATGAGCGTTTCCTTTGTATTGGTCCGCGGCGTGATCACAGGACGAAGAGGCAGCAAAACGTCTCGATCTTGGTTCACGACATATTGATTGCGCTCCATCATGCGCGCGTCTTGCTCTGGCTCAATTAGGAAATTCCGCAGATTGACGAGATAAACGCTGGTATGGCTCTCATCGACGGGCGCCTCGAACAGATACTGACGAATAAACATGTGGGCAGACGGATGGATATATGTCCAGACGCAATTGGCGCCGTGATGGCCGGTGCCCCCTTCGATGACACCGTCTTTGTCCCGGCCAGAGGCCGCGCGCATCTTGCGGTCGGGTAAGGGTGGCCTAATGCTTTGACCCCAGGTGCCGCGTCCCCACTCGGTTTCGAATATTTTGCGCTCTCCGACACGAATTTCCTCCGGGGTACGGGCGCCGGAATAACTATGTGTCGGATGAACAAACTCATTGTGCCCGCCGTCAATGCCGTTCTCTATCGAGCGTTTGTAGTCGATATTAAAGACCCAATGTTGAATGGTGGCGCGCCAGCCCTCTTCACCATACTCTGGAATCTTCATGATATAGGGCCGCTGTTCTTCGGGCAGGTCACCTAGGAACGCCAGCACGAGACCATATTTCTCCTCGACAGGATAGGAGTCGACTTTGGCGCGCGCCGGGATCTTGGCGTTAGGTCCCATGGATGGGACTCGTGTGCATTGCCCGTCACCGTTGAATTGCCAGCCATGATAGGGGCACTCGACACAATCGCCCTTGCGCTTACCGTGGGCCAGCGAGCCGCCGCGATGAACGCAGACATTGCTCAAGCAGTGCGCTTTGCCGGATTGATCCCTGAACAGGACAAAATCTTGCCCGAGCATGCGGACATGCACCGGTTCGTCTTTTAGGTCTTCGCCCTTGAGTGCGGGATACCAAAAGTTGATGAACATAAAACTTCTCCGTCATGAATTCTGAAGTAGCAGGTTTCCTTATTCAGCCGCAGCCCTGTATTTCTTCGCCGCGGGAAGCAATGGAATGGGATCGAGCGCCCAGCCTTTGCTGTGACGACGTGCCGGGCTCGGAATGGCATAAGCCACTTTGTCCTTGTTGCGTTCGATCTCCTCCGTATCGATGCGCCAGCCGTGGTCTTCCCACTCTTTGAGTTTTTCGCGATAGCGCGCGATCAACTTGTCTGCAGGCACAAACGTTTCGGTAGTATTGGTTGCGGGCGTAATCTTCGGCTGCATCCTTTCGAGGACAACTCGGTCTTGTTCGCCCACATATTTGTTGCGCGTTAGAAACCTTTCATCATTTTCGGGCTCCAGAAGGAAATTTCTAAAGGTAAAGCCAAAGCCGCGCCGGTGCGTTTCATCAATGGGCGTGCCGAAGCCGTATTGATGCATAGAGACATCTTTGGTCGGATGTATATGAGTCCACAAATGGGCGGGCCCATGTGTACCTGAACCTGCTTCGACAACTGCGGTCTCGGTTCTTTTTGAAGCGGCCTGCATCTTACGGTCGGTCAGAGGCGGTGCCACATAGGTCGTCATAAAACCGACGCCCCACTCGTCTTCTCTCATGTCAAGCTCAGGCACGCGGTAACGTTGGTCGTCGCCGCCAGAGAAGCCGTGTGTTGGATGGACAAACTCATTATGCGCGGGATCTAAGGCGTTCTCGATGGCGCGTTTGTAGTCGATGTTCGAATCTCGCGTTTGCACAATGGGGCGCCACCCCTCTTGCCCGTATTCGGGCACCTCCATGATGGGCGGCCGCTCTTCTTCAGGCATGTCACCTAAGAAGGCAAAGATGAGACCATATCTTTCTTCTACCGGGTAAGAATCGACCTTGGCACGCGACGGGATCTTGGCGTCCGGTCCCATGGACGGGATGCGTGTGCATTCACCGGCACCGTTGAATTGCCAACCGTGATAGGGACACTCGACGCAATCACCTTTGCGTTTGCCATGGGCGAGCGAGCCGCCGCGATGAACGCAGACATTGCTCAAGCAATGTGCCTTGCCGCTCGAATCTCTAAACAAAACGAAATCTTGAGTGAGCATGCGGACATGCACCGGCTCTTCTTTGACGTTTTCACTCAGATCAGCGACGTACCAGAAATTGATATACATGAGCTCCTCCTTCAGGCTCCTTGCCTCATTCTCATCGTCTGTTGGTTTGCATTATACGCCTATTTGGCTCTTCTTTCATCGGTATGAATTTCCAATTCCGACCCTTAATACGAGCACTTCTGGCCAATAGAATGTTAATCCCTTTCTATACGGAGATACCGCGTGGGCGTCGTGCCGCCGATATTGGTCACCCATCCCTTGACGAGAGGCTGGATGAGCCGGCGCCTTCTTCGCTGTCGCTTATGACAGCTTGACCTGCGGACGGGGTGAAGCACAGTCGGCGACCCGGAAACTAGCAGACGTCGTATTTTCTAAAGAGCGGTCCCTCGTGCCCGCTTTTTTGTTGTGGAATGGACCTGAACCAATGCCTGTTATGGGTCCAAGCTGATCTACTGTTGCTCTATCTGCCGGCGGCCAAATAACACTTCACGGGTCTCGTCCGACCTGTCACCGATCTTTTGATCATCCTTTAGGAGTGCCAACCCGCGTTGCACGGCTGGTCGTTCAGAGATACGGCGGACCCAATTGTCGACATGGGGATAGTCTGTAATGTCAATCTTGTGAAACGCATTCTGTGCCGGGATCGACCACGGATAGGTTGCGATATCGGCGATTGAATAAGCGCTTCCCGCAAGGTAGTCATTGTTCGCCAGTCGTTTGTTCATCACGCCATACAACCGGTTCGTCTCGGCCAGGTATCGCTTTTTGGCGTGAGGTACATCCTCGTCCGCGTAGCCTTGAAAGTAACCATTTTGACCGAACATCGGCCCAACGTTGCCCATCTGGAACATTAGCCACTGCAGGGCGTTATAGCGTTCTTCAATTTCCAACGGCAAAAACTTGCCGACTTTTTCTGCGAGATACATCAAGATCGAACCAGATTCGAATAGTGCGTACGGTTTTCCATTGGGCCCGTCCGTATCTACGATCGCCGGGACCTTGTTGTTTGGGTTGATTTTCAGAAACTCCGGCGCGAACTGCTCACCGGTGTGAATGTTGATGGGGTGGACGGTGTAGGCCAGATCGATTTCCTCAAGCATGATTGAGGCCTTGTGGCCGTTTGGGGTGGGCCAATAATAGAACTCGATCATGACTGGGCCCTCCGCGCCGCGAGCACTTCCTGAACCTTCGCTTGGAAAAACTTCGGACTGTCATCACCTTCAAAGTCTTTTTGGTAATGCGATGTTACCGATGGTCGTTGAATGACCTCTTCCCACCAAGCCTTGAGATGGGGCCGCCCTTCCATCCAGTCGTAGTCAGGATAGAGCGGATCTTTGGCTTCGTAGAATCGCGATCGGAAATCAAAGTAGCTGAGCGCATGCAGGGCCGCGGCATGGCCAATATCGAACTGTGTGTACCCTTGCCGGCTGCGCTCTTCCAGATAGTCGAGGCCGCGAAGCATCTTGGGCCAGATCCACTCAAATTCCAGAATTCGTTGTTGGTCATCCGGATGCCAGCCTTCCCGAACCAACGCCGTCGTCAGCTCGAAAATGGTGTCGCACAATGCCAGGCGCGTTACGGCGTCCCATCGGTCAGGACCTTCGGGAGGGTAGAGACGATGTCCGGACGTGCCGTTGGCGTCCAAGTACTCAACAATTGATTGGCTGCCAAAGATGACCCGGCCATTGCTTAGAGCGAGCGTCGGAACCTTGGCTAACGGATTCAGTTTCGCAAGGGAATATTTGTCTCCCTGGTCTTCGCCGTCTCTATTCTTGAATACGTAGGTCGGCACAAACTCAATCTGATCCCACAACCCGGCCTCGTGCGCTGTGACCAGGACCTTATGAACGAAGCTGTGGAACGGTGAATAGAAGAGTTTCATGGGTCTCGTCTCCTGGCTGCGCCGTTATCGTGTGCACCAAACTGCGGTACGCCCGGCATGGCATGACATTAAGCGCACTGAACACTAGCTTTTATTCGAGTATTTCATAGGGCATTTCCCGAGGCAAAGCGGTAAGTGGTCGGTGATAGTCGGGCGCGACCGGTGATTGCCGGCACGGATTGCGGATTTAGATGTGGCCAATGGCAGCCAGGGTCATCTTCAGCCGAACAACGGTACGGCCAATAGAGTCTGCTCATCGACCAGAAGCAGACGAATATTAAGCGATATCGGAAATGCTGATTCGAGTGTCGGCTTTCAGGAGCAGAGCGTTCCCAATTAAAATAGACTAATTCGGCTGGGTGTAGCCATTGGTGGTCATTTCGTTCGCACAGTGACAAACAGAGGTGGCTCGGGAAATCTGCACAGTTGAGATAAGTGGAATTTTGGCCTGTAGGCGGCATGATCGCCGGCAACAGGAGATCCACTATGGCAAGACGACCACGTCGCAATCATACACCTGCGTTCAAGTCGAAGGTGGCCCTTGCGGCCGTTCGCGGTGAGCAGACATTGGGAGAACTCGCTCAGCAGTTTGATGTTCATCCTAACCAGATCAAGCAATGGAAAGATCAGCTCCTTGAGGGTGCAGCGGGTGTTTTTGGGCGGGAGGGTAAATCACCGCTGCCTGCACCCCGTGTTGATGTGAAGAGGCTCCATGCCAAGATTGGGGAGCTGACGCTTGAGAATGATTTTTTAGGCGATGCGCTCACCAAGGCGGGATTGCCGAGCGCAAGAAAATGATCGACCGCAAACATAAACTCTCGCTCAGCCGTCAGGCCAAGGCGCTCAAGATCAGCCGGGGCAGCGTCTATTATCAGCCCCGTCCCGTATCGGTCGGTGATCTGGCACTGATGCGCCGGATTGATGAATTGCATCTCGACTATCCCTTTGCAGGCAGCAGGATGCTGCAGGGACTATTGCTTGGTGAAGGATACAAGGTTGGCCGCCTGCACGTCACAACACTGATGAAGCGTATGGGGCTTGAGGCTATTTATCGCCGCCCGAACACGTCCAAGCCTGCACCGGGCCACAAAATCTATCCCTATCTGTTGCGTAAGCTGCCGGTCACCCAACCCAATCAGGTCTGGGCGATGGATATCACCTACATTCCAATGGCACGGGGCTTTGTTTATCTGGCCGCAGTGGTTGACTGGTTCAGCCGGCGTGTCCTGTCCTGGCGGCTCTCTATCACACTGGAAGCAGACTTTTGCATTGAAGCCGTTGAAGAAGCACTGGCCCGTTACGGTAAGCCGGACATCTTCAACACCGATCAGGGCTCGCAGTTTACCTCCATCGCTTTCACACAAATCCTGAAGGATGCTGAAATCGCCATCAGCATGGATGGCAAGGGAGCGTGGCGGGACAATGTCTTTGTTGAACGGCTGTGGCGCACGGTCAAATACGAGGAGGTCTATCTGCATGCCTATGGCAATGTTCCACAAGCCCGAGCCGCCCTCGGCAAATATTTGGTCTTTTATAACACCAAGAGACCGCATTCATCGCTTGACCGCCAGACACCCGATCAGGCTTACTTCAACGTGCTGCAACCAATCCCGGTCGCGGCATAACAGGGGCTGAAATCCACTTATCCGCAGTCCGAAAGTTGTTCAAACAAACCGAACCACCTCTCAATTTCAAGAATTTGTTTAGCCAAGTCGCAGAACGAATTTTGCGTCGGCAAGTAGATGCTGATTGTGAAGTTATCGCGGCAGGAGTAGAGGGTTTCAGTACGGATCAAGAGTTGCTTTTCTATCTTCGTGAGGGTTCCCGCCTCAATCCAAGCATCACCGTTCTATTCTTTTATGTTAATGATGTATGGCAGAATACTTCTGAAATTAGCGAGGAAGGTGTGTCCGTCATCAGATAAATTGGAACAGATTTCGGTTTGAGCTAGCGGAGTATATGGCTCATCTGTTGTATCAGTTTAAGCAGCGGCTTTGCTGTGTTGCAAGCGCCGATGCTCGATCGTTTTTCGCTTGATCCTTTCTCTTTGCAATAGAATGGTTTGGCCGCGCCCAAAGTAAACATCTGCGGGCGTGAGGTTTTGCAGACTCTCGTGATAGCGCTGGTGATTGTAGTGACCCACGAACTCATCGATCTGCGCTTCAAGATCGCCAGGTAGGTAATAGTTTTCCAGCAAGATGCGGTTCTTGAGCGTTTGATGCCAACGCTCGATTTTGCCTTGCGTTTGCGGATGATACGGCGCGCCGCGAACATGCCTCATGCCTTGATCATCCATCCAGTCAGCAAGATCGCCGGCAATATAACTTGAACCATTGTCAGATAGCAGACGCGGCTTGTGTGCGACATTTGCCTGATCGCAACCCGATGCCTCCAGAGCCATTTCCAACGTATCAGTGACGTCTTCAGCTCTCATCGTGGTGCACAGCTTCCACGCAATGATGTAGCGCGAGAAGTCATCAAGAATCGTAGAGAGATAAAACCAGCCCCAGCCGATGACCTTGAGGTAGGTGAAGTCGGTCTGCCACATTTGATTTGGCGCCGTGGTCTTGTCGCGGAACTCATTGGCAGCCTTGATGACCACGAAGGCCGGGCTGGTAATCAGATCAAGAGCTTTGAGCAGGCGGTACACTGAAGCTTCGGATACAAAATAGCTTTGCGTATCAGTGAACCGCACTGCCAACTCGCGCGGGCTCAGTTCCGGTTCCTGAAGAGCCATATCGACGATCCGCTCTCGAATATCATCGGGGATGCGGTTCCACACGCGTTTTGGCTTGGGAGACCGGTCTTCCAATGCTTGTACGCCACCACGCAAATACCGGTCGTACCATCGGTAAAACGTCGTTGCCGGGATGCCGAGCTTGTCCAGCGTCCGCAGCACCGGGAGATGGGATCGCTCGACTAGGCGGATGATCTCGAGCTTCTCCGATGCGGGGTATCTCATGCGCCGTCTCCCCCATCCCCGATCATGCTTTTTTTAAGCAGCCGGTTCTCCAGCACCTGTTCGGCAAGCGCTTCCTTGAGGTCATGCCTCTCGCGGCGCAGGTCCTTGACCTCGCCCGAGGACGCCTGGCGGGCGGTATCCCCCGAAAGCCGCTTCTTGCCGGCTTCCAGGAACTCCTTCGACCAGCTGTAGTAGAGGCTCTCGGCGATCCCTTCCCGACGGCACAGCTCAGCAATCGAGTCCTCGCCTCGAAGTCCAGCAAGCACAATGCGTATCTTTTCTTCGGATGAATAGCGCTTGCGCGTCTTACGCCGGATGTCCTTGATCGTGCGCTCAGCAGCGCCCTGATGGCGTTCGCTCTTCTGTCTCATCGTTCACTCCTCAATAGTGACGATGAGCCAAAAAATCTCCCTTACACAAATCCCTCAATCTGTTCCGTGAGCGCTGACGCCGGACAAGAGTCAGAACGGCGTGATGAAGGGGCTAAAATGGCGGCCGCTTTCTGATCGTAAGCGTTCGCGTCGGGCCCACTTAAAGACATGCGTATCTGGACTTTGACGGCGCCGTTGCCGGTCCCGTACAATGCGACCGACAACCTAATCATGGATAGGGCCTCGCATGTTTATCAACTTTTGGTACGTCGCTGCTGAAAGCAAAAACGTCACCGAGGCACCGGTGCATAGCCGCATGCTAGGACAAGACTTCGTCCTGTTTCGCGACAAAGCGGGTAAGGTTCATTGCTTGAGCAACGTGTGCGTTCATCGGGGTGGTTCGCTTGCTCATGGCAAGATCAAAGGCGATTGTGTTGAGTGTCCCTATCACGGCTGGCAATTCGACGGGGCAGGTCAATGCACGCGCATTCCTTCGATGGGTCCGAACGCGAAAATTCCGGCGCGCGCCAAAGTGGATTCCTATCCGACCGAAGAGCGCTACGGATTGATTTTTGCCTTTCTAGGCGACGCGGAAGAAGCGGAGCGTATCCCCATTCTCGACATGCCCGAATGGGACAACGATGAATGGCGCTGGACGTTCGTCACGTGCGATTGGAATTTTAACTATCAACGGGCAACGGAGAATTTGGTTGATCCGGCCCACACGGAATTCGTTCATCCCATGTTTGGCTTCGAAGGAGAGAAGGACGACTACCGATTGCCTGAGCTCAAAATGCTGGAAAGTGAGTGGGGCATCGGGCATGAGACGTTTGTGCCTTCATCAATCAAAGAAGGCTCCCTCAAGGCTGAAATGGAAGGGGGAAAGTTTGAGACCTTCACCCAGTCCGGTCACCATGGACCGTGCCAAGCTTGGATTTATATTCACTTCACGCCAGAGGCATGGACGCACCAATACGCATTTGTGACACCGCTTGATGAGTTGCACTCGCGCCGCTATTTCTTTTCCGGTCGCAAGAATTTTGCGCCGGGCGAAGAAAACGACGAGCGCGTTCACAAAATTACGTGGAAGACAATGGAGGAAGATCGCGTTGTCGTGGAAAAACTTCGGCCAATCATTGCGCCTGAGGTCAATACAAAAGAAGTCTTGGTACCGTCCGACACGATCATCGTTCGTTTCCGTGAAAAGCTGAGGGAATGGGAGGCGCGAGGTTGGCGTGTCGATAGTGACGCGGCCGTGGGCGCCGGACCGCATACGGCTTTTGCGATTCCAAGTCCGGCACGCAATGTGTCAAAGGGGTGGGCGCTTGATCCTGTTCCTCTTCTACGCGACGCGTCAGGCGCGGCGGCTCGGACCAAACGGGCGGCGCAGTAGACGGTGCGCGCCATCTCTCCGCGTTAAGGCGCGTTGGAGCCCTTGACGCCGCCCATGCTGAAGTCCAGTTCGTGCGGGCGTTGTTTCACTTTTTTTGGTCTGAGCAACAGCCCGTAGGACAGGCCAGTCAACACCGCGCCAAGTCCTGCAATTATCGCGAGTGAATTGGCACGCCCATCCAATATGGAAACGCAAAGCTGAAAAGTGCCTCCCCCTAAAACCAGAGGCAAGCCGGTGGCAATTCCGGCGGCCGTACCTGCGCGCTTCGGATCGACGCTGACACTTCCTGCCAAGAATGCCGGATGAGCTGCGCCTACAATCAAACACAGGAGCAACAGTGCAACAACGAGCATCGCAATTGTCAAAGTGGTGACGAGTGCCAAGAAGGCGAACGCGACGCCATAAATAATGATCGAAAAAGATAATGTCCGGACCAAAGCTGGAATACTCATTTGAATTACCAACCGATAGTTCGCTGCGACACCCAGCGCCAAGCTGGCGATCGCACACACGTTGATCCAGCCTAGCTCACCTGAGGAAAGGCCAAATTGTTTGACTGCCAGAGTTGGGAACAGGAGAATAAAAGGAATGAATGCCATCATTGTAAATGACAAAGTCAGCGTATATCCCAAGAATTCACCTGAAGCTATGAGCCGAATATAATTCGAGAATGCACTGTTAACAAAATACCTGCGCTTTCTAGTGATACGAGAAGTCTCTTGAAGGCCTAATGCAATGCACAAAGTTAGAATGGATAACAAAATCCCAATTGTCATAGTTACACTGTGCCAGCCAAAATTGTTATTCAGCCATCCTGACAGTGTTGCCGCTAGCAAATACGTCAAGCCAAATGCCAATACGAGAAATCCCATCGTTTGAGAAACTCCGGCCTTTGTCGAATTGATATCGCTAGCTATCGCTCGGGCGATAACCAAACCTGCTGCCCCGATGGTGCATTGTAGTATGCGCACGGCAAGCAGAAACTTATAGTCGATCGCCAGCACGCAGACGAATGTAACCACAGCAGCCAGAAAAAGGAAGGCGATGAGGGCGGGGCGACGACCGTAGTGATCGGATAGCGCACCGGTGAAGGGCAAGCTCAGACTAATTAAAATTAGCGATGAGGTTGCGATGAAAGGGGAATACCAGGGCTCGATCGCAAAGAACAGATCAATGAAGGGCACGCCGAAGACAAATAGTGCAATATTAAGATCCCCCACCGCGGATATTGATCCGATCAGCAAAGTTACGTTTCGTTTTTGCACCGGTGTCATTTGGCTCAGAGTCCGATCTCAACATCATCAACTAACAGCGTCTGCAAGAGTTCGTATTTGAACGCGTCAACAAGTCGCTCCATTGTATAAGATGCCGCAAGATGGAGCGCAGCACTTTCGCCAGTTGTTTAATAAAGAAGTTTAGGGGAGTATCACTTTGGCACAAAGGCACAACTAACCGAGCACATTGACGGACGACAGTGTATTTTCGGTCATCGTTCGCTGACTTAGGGAGACCGCTTATGGAGTTTCAATCAATTCACAACGCTTTTTGCACGCGTCGCGGCCTGCTTCAGTTTGCAGGCGGTGCGGCTGGTTTTGCGGGCGCGTCCGGCCTGAGCTCAATGATGACGTCCGCCGCCTTGGCCGCCACGCCAAAGAGCAGCTCCATCGATTACACCGATCCCAAAGACAATCTTTATGCCTTTGGCAAGATGTGGGGGACCTACGGTGACGAGCCAGTCTATGCGTCTTGGCACGGCATTCTCTTCGGCTCCGTCGGCACCGATCGCTTGCGGCCTCTCTTTGGCTATGCCGGTTTTGGCAATGCGCAATGCAAGATCTTGCCAAATGGGCACCTTCGACTTCGTGGAAAAGAAGGCAACTTTTATACCGATCTTGTGACAGGTGAAGTTCTTGAGACCTGGCATAATCCGTACACAGAAGAAGATGTTGAAGTTTTTATCTTCATGAATGATCGTGTGCGCGGCGTGCTGACGCTCGATATGCCAAAAATTTTACACGGCACTGAAGAAGATGTGCCGACCCTGATGAATGAGGCGACGGCTCAGGTCCGCCCGGACGGGTCCGCGCCGTTCATTATGCCGTATGAAGAATGGGGCTCGAAAATATTTCTCGCTTGGGACTACCGGCACGAATACACCAACCCGGTCACGCCAGAAGGGTGGCCCAAAGCGTCGACGGGCCGCAAAGTCAATCCGTCTGAGCACTTTACTTTCTATATGCCGAAAGACGAACTTGAAGACCGTGATTTGCCGACCACTCGGTTTCACGGCGGCTTCACGCGCATATCGCCGTTTTGGCCTTGGATGCGCATGGGTGGCAGCGGTCTCGAAGACGGTAAAATGATGGGACGCAGTTTTTCATTTAGAGAAGACATCGGCGGATTGGGCGATATCCCGCGCCCGGTTTTGGACTATGTGGAAAAGAATTATCCCGATTATCTCGAGCCGTGCGACGACTGGGACGACGGGGCGCCCAAAGAAACGTGGGCGGCTTATGTTGAGCAAGTGCCGCCCGAAAATCCAGACTATCAGCCCAAGTAATCGTAAGATCTTCAGGTCATAGCCAGCCGTCGCGTGCGACAAAGGAAAAGGGTTCGATTGATATGGCGCATCGCATTCGCTTTGCCTTGTTGGCATTGGGTCTCTTGCTCGTGACCGGCTGTGCGTGGGAGCCCGTTGAAAGTTTGTCGGATCGGCTGCCTTGGATACAGGAGACGCAAGAAGTCTTCGACTGTGACGTTTGTCCTGTCATGGTGAACCTGCCCGCCGGCCAGTTCACAATGGGGTCACCGCCGGGAGAGCCCGATCGCGAAGCCAATGAGAATCCGCAACACGACGTGACGATCGCACCGCTTGCGGTCGGCAAATACGAAATCACGCGTGCGCAATACACCGCGTTCGTTGAGGCGACGGGCTATGTGAGCGCTGCGGGGTGTATGATCTGGGATGGAAGTGATTTTACACCCGACGAGTCCAAAGATTGGCGCGATCCCGGTTTTGCGCAAAACGACGATCACCCGGTCGTGTGTGTCAGTTGGGACGATGCCAAGGCCTATGTCGAATGGCTGTCGAGCGAGACCGGCGACTCCTATCGCCTGTTGACGGAGGCAGAATGGGAATATGCCGCGCGCGCGGGCACAGCTGGACTGCGCTATTGGGATGGCACCGACGACGACGGTTGTCAATTCGCCAATTGGGCGGATCAAACTGTGCTTGGGGTCTTTCCTAACTTCGACAACGTACCGGACATTCCTAATCTTGTTGTCGCCGATTGTTTCGACGGCAACGTTTACACGGCATCGGTAGGTACGTATCGCCCAAACGCCTTTGAACTTCATGACGTGCTAGGCAATGTCTATGAATGGACCGAGGATTGTTGGAACGACAGTTACGAAGACGCACCCGTAGATGGTTCGGCCTGGTTCACCGGGGAATGCGAGCGTCGACACTTAAGAGGCGGCTCATGGTTTGATCGGCCACTTTATTTGAGATCAGCGAACCGGTTTGCGTTTGGTTCCGGTGCCGCGCTTAACAGTTTTGGAATTCGCGTCGCGAAAACGCTGCAAGAAACGCTGCAAGAGGAGTAGGGGAATGGAACGCAAGAATTGGATCTTTTGGAAAATCTGCACGGTTGTCATCGGATCGGTCGCCGCAACGACAATGGCGCGGGCGGACGTAACAGACATCTACAAAAGCGGCTGGGGACCTCATGCCGTTGAAGTCGCCAATCCCGTTGTCCTGACTTATCCCGAGCAGGACAAAGATTTACGCCTGCGCGTGAGCTATCCTGCCGATGAAGGTTCCTATCCCGTCGTAGTATTTTCCCACGGTGCGTTTTGCTCCAAGGACGACTATTCCCTTGTCGCCGAACATTGGGCGTCCCACGGTTACGTCGTCTTGCTCCCAACGCACCTCGACTCCAAATCTTTAGGCAAACCCGACTTCAGCAAGATGACGGCCATATCTTTTAGTCGTCTGGAAGATCTAAGTTATATCGTCGACTCGTTCGACAAGATTGAAGACCTAGTGCCCGACCTCGCGAGTAAACTCGACCGTGAACAGCTTGCGATTGCCGGCCATTCCATGGGCGCGATGACGGCGGCAACCGTTGCGGGCATGAAGCGCAAGCACCCCGACGGCTCGGTGCTTGCAGGCACGGACGACCGCTTCGACGTTGCGGTTCTATTGAGCGGACCTGGCCCCATGCCCGACACACCGGACAATGCGTGGGAGCATCTCACCTTGCCCATCTATGTGGAGAGCGGTCCGAACGACCAAGTTAATATGGCTGGCCCGAATGCCACCTGGGAGTGGCGCATCAAAACGTTCACCGAAACGCCGCCGGGCGATAAGTATGCCCTGGTCATGCAGGAGATGACCCATTCTTTTGGCGGGCTCATTTGTGGCTCGCGCAAACCGGACCAGCAGTTGGAGCCTGACGCACTCATACTTGTGAACGGTACATCGACAGCCTTCCTCGATGCTTATCTCAAGCAAGACGAAGCGGCAAAGGCGTTTCTTGCCCAAGACAATGTAAGCGAGGCGTCTGACGGCATGGCGGAGTTGAAGTCGCGCTAAACCTGCTGCCTCAGTCGTTACAAAGGAATTGCTCAAATGTTTATGCAGATGGCCAAGTCGATGGCGATGAGCCGTCGCGAAACGCTGCTCGCTGGTCTCGGTGCGGCGGGACTTGCAGGGGCGGGCATGCGGCCCGCCGGCGCAGCAAGCGCCAACCCGATGAACTTCGAAGATCCCAAAGACAATCTTGAGGCTTTCGGCAAATTGTGGTTCACGCTAGGCGATGAGCCCGTGTTCAGCGGTTATGAAGGCGTGCAATTTGCGATCATCGGCAAAAAGCGCGCCAAGCCGCTGTTCGGTTTTACCGGCTTTGGCAACATGCAGGCCAAAATTCTTGACAACGGTAATTTGCGTATTCGCGGTAAGGAGACGAGTTTTTACACTGATCTTGCGACAGGGGACATTCTGGAAAGCTGGAAAAATCCGTTTACGGACGAAAATGTCGAGCCTCTCAATATGCTGAACGACCGGGTGCGCGGTGAGCTCGGCCTCACGATGCCTAAGTTTGCCATGAGCCTCAACGAAGCCGAAGCGACCACCATGAGCGAGGCATCAATCGCCGAAGACGCGGAAGATCCACCGTTTGTCTTGCCGTGGCGCCGGGTTGGCCATCAATATTTGATGAGCTGGGAATACGGCCACGAATATACCAATCCCGTGACCCCTGAAGGTTGGCCCAAAGCCTCAACGGGTAAAATGATCAATCCGTCCGAACATTTTGTGGTCTATACGCCGACCGCCGAGATGGACGACCCTGATCGGCCCTGGGTCACCATGCTGGGCGGCTTCTTTCGACAAGGGCCGTGGTGGCCGTGGATGATGATGGGTGGCAGCAATATCGACGGCGTCTTGACAGGCCGCATGCACAGCTACCGCATCACCGGCACCCTCGACGACATTCCCAAAAAGGTACTGGCCTACACCGAAAAAATCCGGCCCGATCTTCTCGAACCTGCCGACGATTGGGACGATGGCGCGCCGCGCGAGACCTGGCATGCCTATGCGGACCGGGTTCCGCCTGAAAATTCGGACTACAAAAAAGAAAATCATTAACAGAGGCGCTCACCTAGGAGACGGTTACACTTTGCGACCTATTCAAGGCGTCGGTGTTCATCCATGTTGCCGCAAGATCCGCCTGCCATATGCTCCCGTATAAAGTTCGGGCATTTCGAAGCTTTATTCTGCCTTGAGCCCGCCTGGCCGAACGGGATAATAAAACCAATAGTCACGACGAAAAGGGACATCGCCATATGAAGCCGATCGATCCGCGCGGCATGAAGATTGGTCCGATTTGGATGACCCCTGAGGTCTCGCGTCTGCATGTGGCTACGTTCATGTATGCCTCTTTGGTCACCATCGGCATGCTCACTTTTGTCAATATCGCGACGTCCTATGTATTGCGTGAAAACCTAGGCGTCGATCGCGAAGAATTTGGATCGATCACCGGCAATTTACAAGCGACGTCGGAAATCACAATTATGCTCACCGTTGGTCTGTTCGGCGTCTTGTGCGACCGGATCGGACGTCGATTTGTCTATGCGCTTGGCATGCTGCTCATGGGTGTGAGTTATATCCTCACACCCTTGGCCACGACCGTATTGGCACTCGTGATCTTTCGCGTCGTTTATGCGGCGGGAACATCGGCTGCGACCGGCATGCTCGGCACCGTCACCAACGATTACCCCCAAGAAATCTCTCGGGGCAAATTGATTGCCTTGTCAGGTGTTCTGCTGGGCATCGGTGCAATATTTGCCAATATTGTATTCGGCGGACTGCCAACGCGCCTGATGGAGCAGGGCTATGATTCAATTGCAGCCGGTCAAATTACCCATTGGATTGTCGCCGCAATTTGCATTGTCTCTGCCCTCATTATCGGATTGGGCCTGAAGCCGGGCACCATGACAAGCCGCGACGAACGGCTTTCCTTTGGTGAATTGGTCCGCACCGGATTTACTGCTGCAAAACAACCGCGCATTGCACTCTGTTATGCCACAGCTTTTGTCGCACGCAGCGACATGGTCATTATTGGTGCGTTCACCATCGCGTGGGGCACCGTGGCCGGACAAGAGTTGGGTTTAGATACAGCGACTTCCGTTCAGCGCGGAACAATCATGTTTGTGACGGCGCAATCGGCCGGATTGTTATGGACTCCGGTCATGGGCTATTTGATGGACCGGTTTAACCGGATCACGATAACGGCCCTTGGTGCCGGAATTAGTTTCATTGCGTTTTCTTCCACTATTTTTATTGCCGACCCTTTCGACAATGCCTACTTGCCGCTTTTTGCTTTGCTGGGTATCGGACAAATTAGCTTTTTCTTTTCATCTCAGGCCCTCATCGGACAAGAAGCCCCGGTCAAAGCACGTGGCGCCGTGATCGGCGCCTTCGGCACGTGTGGCGCAATTGGAATTCTGTTCTTTAGTATTGTCGGCGGCCGACTGTTCGATTCCTGGCAACCGGCGGGGCCGTTCGTATTGGTTGGGTGCGCCGCGCTAATTATTCTCGTTGCGTCGATTTTTGTTCGCTTGAAATGGCCGGGCTACACGCCGTCCGACCCCATCAAAAATGCCAATGTCGTCATCACTGGGAGCACCCGCGGCATTGGCTATGGCATGGCGCGCGAATTCCTCAAGCGCGGCAACAGCGTTGTGGTCACGGGCCGCACGCAAGAGGCGGTTGACCAAGCCGTCAGCCGGCTCACGGTGGATGCAATCGGCAGCGCGAAGGTTGCGGGCATCGCCTGCGATGTCGGCGACGTGCGCCAAGTACAAAATCTGTTTGACAAGGCGCGCGAGTCCGTAGGCGACATCGACATCTGGATCAACAATGCAGGTATCAACAACAGCCGGATGCCGATCGCCAAATTGCCGTTTTGGGAAATGGAGAACGTTGCTCATACCAATCTTCTTGGCATGTTCAACGGTTGCAAAGTCGCGCTCGAAGGTATGCGCGCGCAAGGCAAAGGTGCGATCTACAATTTCGAAGGCTTTGGCAGCAACGGTAAGCATACGCCGGGCTCTAGCATCTACGGCTCGACGAAGTTTGCCGTGCGCTATTTCACCAAGGCGCTCGTCAAAGAAACGAAGAAGGAGGCGGTCCTCGTGGGGACTATCAGTCCCGGCATTGTGTTGACCGATATGATTACGCGCGACAAAGATGTCTTGCCGCCACCAGCGTGGAAAGCGGTTAAGCGCGTGTACAACATTCTTGCAGACCGGGTCGAAACGGTGACGCCTTACTTGGTCGACGGCGTGTTGCACAACAAAAAGCACGGCGGCAAAGTGCATTGGTTGACCCGCGGCAAAAGCGGTTGGCGCTTCTTTAAGGCGCGTTTCGGCATTGGCGACAAGCGCGATTTCTTTGCCGAGCTGGAGCCTCAGGCGGCGGCCGAATGACCATTTGAGCGGCTGCGATCAGCTCCCTCCAAAGGGAAACTGGTGCATCTCTACAACAGGTTTATGGTGAACTTGCCCGTGACCCTTCGGTCTGTCCTAACCAATTGAAATTTTGGGCTTTTTACGCCCACTCATTTCTTAGCAAAGTGGGCCAAAGCGTCGCACTTTTGCGATTCTTGCACTACACTTTTGGCGGTAATCGGCCGTTAAGAGGCGCCGGGGCGTCCGGCCGGATTACAGCTCGCACCACGCAAGAAGCGCGAGCATTGGTGGTGGATCGATTGGGGGACATTAAATGTCACATCGTACTCGTTTTGTGAGTAGCGCAGCCGCGCTCGCTCTTCTCGTTACGCCATTGGCCGTCTCGGTTCCCACAGCGGGCTGGGCCCAAGTCGGAACAATCGTCGTCACGACTCGTAAGCGAGAAGAGAATCTTCAAGACGTGCCGATCTCGGTCGACGTGTTCGGGTTGGAGGCGCTTACTCGACAAGGCGTCGAGGGCTTGGAAGATGCACTGTCAATTTCGCCGAGCTTTGTCTTCACTGAAGGCTTTGCCCAAAAAGACGTTCGGATCGGCGTTCGTGGTCTGTCGCCGACACGGGGCCGCTCAAACGTCGCCTTTTTAGTTGACGGCATCGACGTCACATCGGAAGCCTTCAACAGTGCGGGCGCCTCCATTTTGGTGTCCCAGAGATTATTGTCCGACGTGCAACGTGTCGAACTCGTCAAGGGTCCGCAAAGCGCTCTCTATGGCCGTGCGGCGTTTGCGGGCGCAGTTCAATATATCACTCGAGATGCGAGCGACGAGTTCGAAGCCGATCTCAGTTTCGAAGCGGCCCAACATCACGAATTTAGTGTCAATGGCTCGGTCAGCGGCCCGGTCATTGATGGCGTCTTGGGGCTGCGTGCGAGCGGTTATTATTGGGATGAACGGGGCCAGTACAAAAATGAAGTGACGGACAACTTCATCGGCGGCGGCGACGGCTTTGGCGGCGCTCTAACAGCCAACTTGAATGTCACCGATAGTTTCCGTCTTAAGGCCCGTGTTGAGTATTCCGATGACAAGTTCGAGCCACGCGCCACGGTTGAAATTCCGAACGATCTTACGATAACGGCGCCGGCCGGCGCCGTCGCCGCCGGTGTGTTGGCGGCAGGGGATACTCAAGCTTTCTTGTCCGACTTCGGGAACGCCGATGGTTTCTCGAGCGTCCGCCTCAGCGACAATCATGCGGATCCCGGTAATGATTATCCGGGAAATCAGGTCGAGCTTTTCAGGGCGTCCGTGGTTGCCACATGGGATATTCCCAGCGGAACGATCACGTCCTATTCCGCTTTCTTGAACGCGGACTCGGTTGAGCACATCGACCAAGACAGTTTTGCCATTCCGGGTCCCGATGGCCGCGACATCGCGACTGGCAGTGATTTCACTCAAAACTTCGAGAACGTAAAGGTTTACAGCCAAGAATTAAGATACGCTTCGGAGTGGGAAGATATCCCATTCTTTGAAGATCGACTGCAGATGACGTTTGGCGGCAATTACTGGCGCCAAGACAAAGAGATCAACGGCCAGGGGCAGTTCATCAATTGTTATCAGTTTCCGGCATCATCAGCATTTCTTGCAAGTCTCCCCGGGTTCACACATCCCGGTTGTCAAGACCCCGATTTTGATGATGACCCTGCCTCAGGTCCCATCGATACCTGGCAGGAAGTTTTTCTCTTCAACGAAGGCACAGGTATACCTCAGGGTAGCCCGCCTAGCGAAGTGACATCGCGCCATATGTCGCTCTATGCCATGTTAGAGTTGCAGGTGACGGAGCAATTCAAAGTGACCGGCGAAGTCAGGTATACGGACGAGCGCTTTTTCCTAAATAGACAATCAACCGGTTGCTGTACGTTTGTGTCACCATTTACTGATAGCATTCCGCCAATGGCTTCAGTAACAGCGTTCGAATCAGGGACCGTAAACTCCGACTTTTTTGTGCCAAAAGGAACACTGGAGTGGACGCCTAATGACAATGTCTTGGCTTATTTCTCATATGGCCAAGGTATAAAACCGGCAGGCATAGATGTGTTACCGCCAGGTAACACGCCCTTTACGATTGACGAGTTTACGTTCGACTCCGAAAAGCTTGCAGCATATGAGTTGGGATTAAAAACAAACTGGAGCGGTAGCTTCGGCGATCTCGTTCTTAACGGCGCGGGATTTTTCCAAGATTTCACCGACAAGCAAGTCAGCGTACAACGTTTGAACCTTGACGGCACTCTGATGCGGTTGACCGTCAATGCAGGGGCTGCTCAGGTGTGGGGCGCAGAAATGGATTTTTCATGGGCTACCCCACTTGAAGGTTTGAGTTTCGGCGGGGGCTATACCTATCTTCCCAGCGCAAAGTATACGGAATTCACTGACACCACTTCGTCAATCAATGACATCGTTGGGGCTGGAAATTGCATTCCAACCGTCATCATCATAAGAGGCATGCCTGAAACCCAATGCACACTCACTTTTGCTGGTCAGCGTTTGGAACAGGCGCCTAAACATGCCGTTTCGTTGGTGGCTAATCTGACGCGTCCGGCTGGGCCGTTGAACGATTGGCTTGATACCCAAATCAATTGGTTCATCGAGGGTGACGCCCAATATCAAGGCGAACGATTTTCCAGTGAAGACAATTTAACTAAATATTCATCCTATCATCAGCTGGACATGCGCGCCGGTCTTCAGGGCGAGAGGTGGGAGTTCTTGGTATTTGTCGACAACGTGACCAAGAACAATACGTTTAGGAGCGGTATCGGCGGCGCGCCCGACTTTGCCAGGAGCGCACTCATTTCGCCTGCGCCGGTTGGCTTCTGCCCACCTCCGTTATGCTTTATCGGTGAGGGCGGCGCTTTTCCGCCTGCACAGACAGGACTACTGTTCCACTCGTTTGCCATTTTGCCGCCCAAGCGATCTTTTGGCGTTCGAGGAAAAATCACGTTTTAATCTCGAAGACTTAACGACAAACCAAAATAGCCCCTCCCGGAATTTCGGGAGGGGTTTTTCTTTGGGACCAATTCTGAAGTAGAGACTCCACAGCAATCCGGCGACTGATGTGTTGACAAGGGATTGCATGGGGTTGTTTTGCATTTCTTGCGTTTTTCTACTTCTCCAATCCCAAACGCTCGTGCCAGCCAGCGATGGACTCACCGGGATAGCGATCGGCAAGCCTGTCTTGAGGGTCCGCATGGGGCTCGACCCACGATGCCTTGGACGCCAGCAACAGATGCGTGCGCTCGGGCGGGATCGGTAAATCGGTATCAATCGCCGACGCGTGCGGATGCACCAGCTCCGGCCAACTCGGCCCCCAGACCCAGAGCGCACTGCCGCACTGTTTGCAAAATGTCCGGTGCGCTTCGCTTTGTGTCGGCTCGCCGGTCTTGCGATCTTTCACCATGGCTTGATAGGTCGAGATGTTGTCCTCGCCTTCAATCTCCAGTGTCGTGTAGTCGCCGCTCAAATTGATGCCAAAGCCACCGCTGCCGCCGGTCTTTCGGCAGATGCCGCAATAGCACAGCATGAACGGGTAGGGGTGTTTGGATTGCACATTGAATTTCACAGCGCGGCAATGGCATGAGCCTTCTAGCAACATGGGTGTTTCTCCTTGGTATACTCAAAAGACTAGCGGACCTCGATCGCGCCCCGCCATGATCAATATCAGGCTGCGCGCGGTCCGGTTCGTTAGACAACCGCCGCAGCTTGGCGGTCGTGGTTTTGCCTTTGGACCAAGGGCCTTCACTGCCGTACCATGGTTCAAACAATGCGGGTGTAGGAGGATAAAATGGAACTCAAGAACCTCGGAAATTCAGGCTTAAAAGTCTCGGCCGTTGGTCTCGGCTGCATGAACATGGGCATGATGAACGACGAGGCCCAAAGCCAAGCGGTCGTTGAAAAGGCCCTTGATCTGGGTGTGACCCTTTTTGATACCGCCGACATTTACGGCAATCGCGGCCAGTCGGAAGAATGGCTGGGCAAGGCCCTGGGCAAACGGCGCCCAGATGTCATTGTCGCGACCAAGTTCGCCAGCCCAATGGGCGATGGCGATTATTGGAAGGGCGGCTCGCGCCGCTACATCATGAAAGCGGTGGACGCGAGTCTTGCGCGGCTCAAAACGGACTATATCGATCTCTATCAAATGCATATTCCCGATGCGACGACGCCCATTGAGGAAACCCTGCGCGCCCTCGACGATCTCATCAGCGCGGGCAAGGTGCGCTATATCGGTTGCTCAAACTTCGCGGGTTGGCAAATCGTCGAAGCCGCGTGGACGGCGCGGGAAGTCGGCGTTGCCCCCTTCGTCTCGGCACAGAACCGCTACAGCCTTATGACTCGCGACATTGACAAAGAAGTCGTGCCCGCGGCCAAGTCCTATGGCCTTGGTATCCTGCCGTACTTCCCCCTCGAAAGTGGCTTGCTCACGGGTAAAGTCCAGCGCGACAAAGAGCCGCCCGAAGGCTCGCGTCTTTCTAAATGGGGCGGCTCTTTCCGATCCGACGAGAAGTTCGACAAGATCGACAAGCTCAACGAATTGGGCAAAGAGCACGGCCATAGCCTGCTCGACTACGCCATCGGTTGGCTGGTCAGTCGGCCTTATATCTCGAGCGTCATCGCTGGCGTGACCACGCCGGAACAGCTCGAAGCCAATGTTGCAGCAGGTGAAGCCAAATTTTCGCCCGAGGAACTCAGTGCTATCGAAGAAATCACGGGCCCACCGCCGGCGCGCGGCGGCCCGCGCTAAGGGATCAAGCCCCACCAGCGAGCGGCTCGCGTTTTTGGCTGTCAATACAAGCACCGTAGTGGCTTGACCCGATTGCTTGAGATCTGGCTTTAAGAAAAACTGCGTTGCCCGCCGCTAAGGCTAAGTCCAAAGTCGCTCTTCGCCGTGCGGGATCGAGCAGACCTGCTGCCTGCCCATGAGACGATAGCGGTGCCGGGCGACGACGTCGTACGTCCAGTTGCGGATGGGGCCGGGGACGTGCTGCGCGATCCTAGCTAATTGGGGCCACGGCCAAGGCATTAGCTGCCCTAACCGGATCACGGCATCTGACCTAAATGACAGATCATCGCCATCGACCACCACCAGGTTTTGATAGTTGTCGAGCGGCATGTCGAGCCGGCGAAGCAATGCATCGCCGAGGCGTGATTGCATAGCGCAGAAGCGCAGGCGCTCGTCGGTTCGCCGGAGGATGAATTGCACAGACCGGCTGCAGAAAACACATGCACCGTCATACAACATCAAAACGGGGGCTGTAGGCATGGCGGGCCTCCTTTCTGGGTTCGTGCGCGGCGACGGGCTCGAGTGTGCCTTCATATTCGATGAGCTGCCCTAGCAGCGGCATGCCGATGCGAACGAAGTAATGATAGAGGCCGCCCTTAGTTCGCTCGCGAGCCTCCAGACTTGGCCAAAGGGCCCGGGGCAAGGTCACTGCTAACGACGCACAATGATGCATGTGAAATGTCAGGCCCTCGGCGGTGGCTTCAAGATCGATGTAAAGCGCCATGGGTCCGAAGCTTTCGACCAGCAGCCCGGCGTGGCGCCCGCGCGCGGGAAATTGGCGCGTCACGAGTTTGGTGCCGGCATAGTCACGGGCGAGGCGTTCGCCATTGCCGGATTGCGCGAAAGTGACATTGACCTCGATGTCGTCCGCCGTCTTGGGAAATCTCAAAACGGTTGCGGCGACTATGCTGAGGACACTCGTGCCGCGGTTCACCCGGCCCCGTCCGCGAGCAGTTAGTTGGCCATGCACGTCATGCATCTCTTGAATGACCAGTGGCAGCACGTCGTACTTGGGTCCAAGGATCTTGCGATAGAGTGGGATACGATTAGCCTTCTGTTCAGCCATCTGCTCAGCCTTCTGTTCAGCCATGAGCGCGTTCTGCTTTGAGATTTTCGCGTCTCTTGCTTTGGCGATAGAGCAGGGGCGCTGCCACGCCGTCATAGACGGCGCTTGCAATGCCATTTATGACGGGCCGCTTGATTAGATTGCCGGCCCAACGGTAGCGGGGCAAAGCCTGCCACATGATTGCTACCCCATCAGCGCCGCCATGCAGATTGCCATCTTGATCGCGCACAAAGATCCGGCGCTTGATGTCGTCGGCGCTGACACCGAAGGCATTGAGCGAGGCACCGTTTTCGCTGATAGAGCAGAAGGTTACGGGTAGATCTTCAGCTTCGGCTAGATGCTGATAATGATTGATCTCAGCGCTGCAGACGGGGCATTTGTCGTTGTAATAGATGGCGCAGTCGGCAGCATTGACGTGAGCTGTCGGCGCAAATAGATCCTCAAGGGCACCACCGAGTGTCGGCCGCTCAAATGTGAAGCCGAAGTCCTCGGCTGCCTGGGGTAAGACTTTTTGACCTGCAACCAACACGTCCGCGAGATCGCCCAACAATGCTTTGACCGGCCAGGTTGGAATGCGCAACCACACGGGCCGCTTCAGATGCCGGCCCAATGCTTTTGTAAACGCGCGATTGGTTGCCGGTTTCGGCGCCGTCGCATTAATTGGGCCTTCAACATGAGGGCTGTCGACGGCAAACAGAATCATGCGAACGAGATCGGTGATGTGAATCCAAGACATCCATTGGCGTCCCGATCCAAGCACTGCGCCGAGCCCAAGTCTGACCGGCAATGCCAATTGGGGCAATGCGCCGCCGTCAAGACCCAAGACCAATCCGATCCGGAGCAAGGCGACTCGCACGCCGAGGGCCTCGGCTTTACCAGCTGCGTTCTCCCACCGTTGGCAGAGCTCGGACATGAAATGATCCTGCGGTCCATCGTCCTCAGTGAGCACTTCATCTTGGCGGAGACCGTAATACCCAATGGCGGAGCCGCTGACCAAAACCTCCGGCCGTGCATCCAGGCGGGCGACCAGGTCCAAAAGCTGCTCGGTCGTGCCGACGCGGCTCGCCACAAACTTCTGCTTTCGCTTCTTAGTCCAGAGGCCGCACAAGATCGGCTCGCCGGCAAGATTGACAATGGCATCAATGGCCTCACCCTGATCGATCTCGTCGAGATCTTGAACCGCGCGCACGTGTGGCCCAAAGAGAAATCGCGCTTTGTCGACGTCACGGGCGAGAGCGATCACTCTATCTCCCCGGCTGATGAGTGCACGAGTTAGCGCGCGGCCGATAAAGCCGGTTGCACCGGTGATCAAAACGGTTTTGGGATGGGCGCGATAGCCGGCGCGGATCGGTCGGCGTTGCCACGCGGGCACGAGCAGGTGCAGCACCGCTCGCAGATCGTATATCCCCCACGCTAAGACACCGGCACCGTAAGCTGCGATGATCCATGAAAGAATGCCATAGTCCACGCCTGTAAAGCCGGTTGGCTGGCGCGCCCACTCGAGCAGCACAGGCGCCCAAAGTGCGAGGATCGCGCCCAAATTGATCGCCATCACCGTATGCACAACGCGTTCGAGCTTGGGCAGCTTGCGCGTCATGTCTTCGACAACGAAATCCCACAAAGTGATCACGATTTCAATTGCGATGATGGCAATGAGGACATAAGTCCACACGCCATTCCAAGTGACCCATGCTATGGAAAGGAAAATGACGGCGTAAAAAAATTCGCGCACGGTGTGGAGCTTGAGTTCGGTAAGCGCGGAGGGTTTTGAATTTAACTTCTGGCTGAGTTCGTGATGCCAAATGTTATCGAACGCGCCGATAAGACCTTGGACGGCCAATAATGTCAGTACCATATTCATGGGTTTTACTCCTCGTCACTGAACACACCGTCTTGAAAAAACATCTCGCCCAGAAGCGGGTGCACCATGGTCATGGTGAAGCGAAAGCGGCCGGCGCCCTCGTCGGTGTGAATGACATGGGCCCGGCCGGGGGTCAGTAGATGAGGAAGGCGAATAGAGATACGGCCCAGTCGCCAAAAATAATCTGTGCTGAGAAAATGAAGTTTGCCATCTTCTTCAAACACGTTAAGCCGCATGCCAAAACCGCCGCCGACGCATTCGAGCAGTTGATTGTTGTCCGCGAACACTTTTGTGGATTGAACCGCAATCGGTGTCTTGCCGGGAAACTCGTAGATCCGTTTCCAGACAATTCCGGATCCGTCGGGCGCTTCAAAAACATGTGCGGTGATCGGAACGTCTTCGCCTTGGAACGGCGCGAGCGGCGTACCCACCAGGCGGCAGAGTTGCGCCAAAAGGAATCCCAATCGAGAGCAGCGCACGGCTTCCATTTGACCTTTGTAAGTAACAGGACGGGCCGTGGCGCGCGCGTCAAAGCGGGCGCGGATTGCGGGCGCGAGGCGGGCCCATCCGGCTGCTCCGACGAGCGCCGAAAAATCATGTTCAGGATGAGTTTTGGGAGCCGGCGCTGGATCCTCGCGAACAAAGGCCTGTTGTTCCCAAAGCAGGGGAAGCCGACGGTTGAAATTCAAAACAATCATGGTTCCCCTCGTTTTATCCGTTATGACGGTTATTTCTGTAATAAAAGAAATAACCAGGAAAAAAAATATCAAGCCTTGCTGACGACCTTGGCGACTTTGCCGCCCATTCTCATCAGCTTCACGAGAACCGGTTTGGGCAAGCGGCTCACTTGTTCGTACCAAGTGCTCAGCGTTTCCATGAATTCCAGCATGCGCGCAATGCGCTCTTTCGCTTCTTCGGGAGTCTTTTTGTCATCCTCGCCTTCGGCAACGCATTGGCGCAGCATTGTGAGGGTCGGGTCGATCTCGCGGGATTTGCGCCCTTCGACGATAGCCACCAACACGTCCCAGAGTTCGGTTTTGGCTTCAAAGTGGTCACGCCGGTCCCCTAAGACATGGGTGCGCAAGATCAAATTCCAGGACAGGAGCTCCTTGAGGCTGGTGCTGACATTGGAGCGCGCCATGCCAAGCGTGTCGGCGATCTCGTCAGCGGAGAGCGGCACCGATGACATGTAGAGCAGCGCATGAACCTGCGACACCGAACGGTTGACGCCCCACCGGGTGCCCATTTCGCCCCAGTGCAAAATGTACTTTTCCATGGTTGGTGTGAGGTCCATAAATTTCACTCGTTTCTGTATAGACAGAAATTACTGAAACATTGAGCGCGAGTCAAGCACAAAGAGATGGACTTTGGGGGCATCCCGCAGGTGGCCAGGGATCGATCGCGTGGCTTTAGCCATGGTGGACAAAGCGGCCTTGGGTCATACTTTCGTATCAACCGATCCATCGAGAGCAGGGCCCACCATGACGACGCCAGCAACCATGCAGCGCTTGGGGCCAATCGAACTCGCGCCGGGCGTTTCGCAGTCTAACGTCATCACCAAACTTTATGCCTGCTTCATCGGCGTTGCCATGTTCAGCGGCATCAGTTTTCTACAAGGCTACATTCTCACAGAGAATTTGCAGATTCCCCGCGGTGAGCAAGGAACATTGACGGGTGACTTGACTGTTTTAGCTGAAATTACTTCGATCATTTTCTTTGCACCGTTCGGGGTCTTAGCCGACCGCATTGGCCGGCGGCCGGTCTATGTCTTCGGCATTCTATTGGTTGGCCTGGGTTACGGGCTTTATCCATTTGCGCCGAACGCCGCATGGTTGATAGTCATTCGGCTGATCATGTCGATCGGCGTTGCCGCTGCAGCGGGCATGATGGCAACTCTGACGAACGATTATCCGCTAGAGAAATCCCGCGGCAAACTCATTGGCATCACCAGCATGGTCAATGTCTTGGGCACAATGTTTGTTGCCGGCGTGATTGGACGGATACCTGTGATCTTAACGGCACGCGACGTCGATCCCGTGACCGCAGGTCAAGTCATGTTCTTGTTTGCGGCCTCGCTGTGTGTCGTCACTTCGGTGGTGGCGCGTTTGGGACTTAAAGAAGGGACGCCCATTGCGCCCAAAGATCGCTTGCCTACAAAACGTCTTGTCACCGCCGGATTGCGCGCGGGCAAAAATCCGCGCATCGCGTTGTCTTATGCGGCAGCGTTCGCGGCGCGCTCCGATCTCGTCATTAAGGGGGCTTTTCTCGCCCTGTGGGCGATTCAAGATGGTGCCGCTTTGGACATGAGTCCGGCTGAAGCGATGGCGCGGTTCGGATTGATGATCTTAATTATGCAGGCGGTGAGTGTCGCGGCTGCGCCTGTCTTCGGCTGGTACCTAGATGTGGTCAACCGCGTTACGGCGACTTTGGTTGCACTGGCCTTCGCGATCGTCGGCTACCTGTCCATGTACATCATTACCTCGCCCTTGGACTTTGCGATGATCCCTTGGTTCATCATCATTTCCTTCGGCTCGAGTTTCATGCTCAAGGCCTCGCTAGCTCTCATTGGTCAAGAAGCGCCGGCGAATGAGCGCGGTTCCGTCGTAGCTATGAACAGCACGTTTGGCGCGATCGGAATCTTGATCTTGATGGCGGTGGGTGGCCGGCTTTTCGACGCTTGGGGTCCATGGGCCCCATTTGTCATTGCCGGTCTTTATCAAATCGTTCTGTTTGCCGCAGCGCTCATCATTCGCATTTATGCTCCGGGTCCGGATCTTGTCGGACAACGATCTTGGTGGCCGCTTTTCGGTGCGCGCGCGCCAAAACCGGCCGAGGCCAATCCAACAGCACCGGCCGAGTAACTTGGAGGGCGGAGCGCCCTTGTTGAGCTCGGCGCAACCGTCCCTTTGATCTGAACTACTTCATATGGAGGGATCGGACATGTATCTGCAAATCTCAGCAAGAAACTTTGCCATTTTCGTCTTCGCATTGGTCTCCTTTGTCATGGTGGGATTGTCCCCAGCCATTGCCAAGAACGACTTTGAGGCCCTATCGGAAGAGCAGGCAGCCTTCGCGACGCGCTTTGAAGCATTCTTAGAGCGCATGGACTCACTCTATTTCGGAACTATCGAGGAGTTGAACGGAACGCCTGAACTTCAAACCGAAACCATGAGCACTGATACTTCTGACTATTTGATCAAAGTTGCGCGCGGGCTCGTCATTGAAAAGGGCGGTCGTACCATCAACATCACCAAAAAGCCGACGCGGGATTTCCAACGGGAGAACTTGTGGAGCCGCTACTATCTCTTGGACGTTCACCCCAAGACGCCTCTGGTCGGCATGTTGCATGCTGCCATCGTCATTCAGTTCTTTCCTGATGATACGGCGACGATCGCCGGCTTTCTCGATGTCCTTCAAACCGCTCACAAGGACGAAGACCTCGACTATATGAGAACAGCCATGAACGGCGTATTTGAGAAATACGGTCGCGATCCTACGTCTCATCGCAAACTGAGCGATGAAGGCCACGATGAAGATGACCCGATGTCGGTGGACAACAGCCGTCGGCGCAAGACAACCCAAGTGGGCGGCAGCTTCTATGGTTCTCCGCTCATGCAAGTCAATGAAGAAAATTTTGGTTTCATGACGGAAGCCTACGAGACCATGCTCACGTCATATCTGGATGTCGTCGCCCAGCGCAAGGACGACACGTATACGGCGGAAGATTTGGCAGCACAGGACGCCATGCGAAAGAATTGGTTGGAAGACCGCTTTTTTTCCGATCCTTACACGACCAGCGTCTCGCCCTATGAAGCCTGGTCGCTGTATTCCCTGCCGCCGACGGTCAAGTTTTGAGCTGAGACAAGCTTGACTCAGAAGAACAAAAACCCATCGTCGAGGTCGTCGCGACAGCCCCGTAGCTGGCGGGCGTAGGACGCTTCTTGGGATTGAGTACGTCGTGCCGCGCTCTGGGCGGTGCGATTGCTGCGGTGAGCGCCGCGCTTATATCCCGTTTGGCCGACGTGATAAGCGAGATATTGCCGATAGGCATCGCTTTTGGAGAGTCCAAGCTCGCGGGAACTCTTGTTGACGTACCAGCCGACAAAATCGGCGGCATCGTCAAAGTGATTGCGGTCGGCGTTGCCATTGCCCGAGCTGCGCTTGTAGGTCTCCCAAGTGCCGTCGATGGCTTGGGCATAACCTTCAGCGCTGCTGGGACGCCCAAGCGGCACAAGCCCTAGAAAGCGTTTCCGTTTTGGCTTGGCGTCGTCGTTGAAGCCGCTTTCGACTTTCAAAATGGCCATTTGAAGGGAGACGGGCGCGCCCCAGCGCTTTTCCGACTTGGAGGCGGCCTTATACCAGCCTCCGCGCTCCTCAAAGATCTCGCAAATGTTTTCGGTATTTTCTGGAACTGTGCTGCATGCGGCGACTCCACTGACAACGAGTGCGGTCAACGCCAAACTCACGCCTAACTTACTCATGACACGCCTGCCTTACGCAAAACTCATAACCGAGCAAGGTTCTTCAGAACCACGCGTCGTAGTTTGATGGATTTATATTACCATAGTCTTGTCGTTCACGCGCAATCTATTGCGCCTCATGTGGTCAGTGGCGCGACCGAAAATATCACGCCAAAAGCACGACAGTAGATAATAGCACTACCCACGTCTTCAAGCTTGATGGTGCTGTCTAAAATATAGTTTTGGTCGCCGACATTACCTTTGAGTTCGGCCACTTGAACCTTGCCTTCGGCGACATCGTCGGTGGATTTTGGATCGGGGTGAGACGACAGGACGACGACCAGGGCCGGACCGTTGGTCACGCGAAAGTTTTCAAAGCGCAAAAGCAATTCGCCGGACTCAAGCTGATAGATCTTGGCGTCGCCCATTCCCTTGTGAATGACATCTTGATCCCCGAATTTGCCTGTGCGCAGGAGTGGGGGCCAACGCTGCGGCATGTCTTCTTCCATGACCACGTCCGGCCCGTCGCGGGCATCGGCCATGATTTGCTCTTGTTCTCCAGCAGTGACGTTTTGAAAGGGCAGGTCCTCGTCGACGGTCTCGTCGATAAAGAGCGGAGAAATCAAAAAATATGCGATGGCGAGCACGAAAACGCTCCCTATACCAATCACCACACGATTCATTGCCTCTCTCCTTCTGCTGACTTTCGGAGAGTATGGAGGAGCGCCGGTCCGCTGCCAACCGGCGGCCGGCTTACTTTGATCACGGAAGCGTAAGCGGTGAAAGCAGCAAATGGTCTTGTGTAGAAGAGCGACAAGGCTGACAATCGACCCAACACGGCGTTCTAGAAGGGGAGACGAACATGAGTAAGTTGTTAAATCGCCGCGAGGTATCAAAGCTTGGCTTGGTGGGCACTGCGGCCGTCATTCCAGGATTGACGGCGGCGCAAGCCCAAGCCGCCGACCTTGCCATCGATTCCAACGGCGGCTATGCCACCGTGCCGCTTGCCAAGGACACTATACGGCTCGGCGTCGTTCAAACACGAATGAGCCTGGTCGACATCGACAAAATCGAAAAAAGCCGCAAGGATAATCTGGCTCACATGCTCGATTGGATCGATCGGGCGCAGGCAGGCGAAAGACATGATTTGCTTTTGTTTCATGAACTGCCGCTGACGGGTCTCAGCTTCGAATGGGGGCGGGAGGACGTGCAACGGGTGGCGATCGAAATTCCCGGTGAAGAAACCGAAGAGATTTCGAAAAAAGCGCGAGAGCACGACTGCTACATCGTGTTTGGCAGCTACGCCAAGGATGCAGATTGGCCGGGACATAATCTGTCGCTTACCACGATCATCGGACCGGACGGTGCCGTGATCGACAAGCAGTGGAAAGTGCGCAACATCAAAGGTGTGCTTGACGGTGGCACCATCGAATTGATGACGTCGACCATATATAATGTGCTGGATCAATATATCGAAATGTACGGAGCCGACGCGGTAATCCCCGTCGCACGCACGCCCATCGGAAACATTTCGACTTCGTCGGCCCAGCGCGAACCCGAATTCGTTCGTGCTTTCGCCATAAAAGGGTGCGAACTCTTGTTGCGTACAGCGACGGGCCGGTACCATTATTCAGATATTCAAGCGGGCAGCCTTTACAATGAAATCTATTCCGCGATGGTGAATAATGCTTATCCGCCGGACAGCGTTGGCATGCTTGAGCGACGCTTCGGGGGATCGGATCTGTCTTGGCCGCTTGCCGACAGTTCCATGGTGCTCAGTACAGTTATTGGTCCGGACGGCACTTTGCTTGCGCAAGCGTCGACGATAGATGAAACCGTAGTATCTGCCGAAATCCCGCTTGCCGATTTTAGAGACAAGCATACACAGCCGCTGATTCATGCAGCAATTACCGATCCCGTCATGCAAGCCTACCGGCCCAAATATGAGCCGGACTTGTTTTCCGAGTATTTGCCGGTCGATTCTGAAGACGCCGCCAACTATTTGAACAAGGTAAAAACCTGGAGCTGATGACTAAAGCAAAAAGCGCACCCCCCCGCTTTGTCATTTTGGTGATCGGCTTAGTCTCGATCGCTGTGTCTGCTCTTGCGGACGACGCGCCCGCCGAGTTTAGCGATTGCGATGCTTGTCCGGCCGTTGTGATGATTGAGGCAGGGTCATTTCGCATGGGCTCAGCCGACGGTGAAGCGGGCCGCGAAAATGACGAAGGCCCGGTTTATAAGGTGACGATCGCAAAGCCCCTAGCCTTCAGCAAGACCGAGGTGACGCGCGCGCAATTTGCGGCGTTCATTGCTGCGTCCGACTACCAAATCGAAGATGGTTGTTGGCATATCGATCCAGCGTTACTCAAATGGCAGGACGATCCCCTGCGCTCGTGGTCAAGTCCAGGTTTTCCGCAGGCCGACGATCATCCTGTGACATGCATTAGCTGGACTGACGCTCAGATGTACACAGCTTGGCTGTCGTTGACGACCAGCAAGAGTTATCGGCTGCCAAGCGAAGCGGAGTGGGAATTTGCTGCCCGCGCAGGTACAACGTCGAGCCGATTTTGGGGCGACAGCGAAGAGGCCGGCTGTGCCTATGCCAACGCGATCGATTTGGTTGCGACTGAAGTTTATGCAGCGTGGAAATATATGAATTGCGACGACGGTTTTCTATACACCAATCCTGTTGGACATTACGCACCTAACCCTTGGGGTCTGTTCGACTTGCCCGGCAACCTTTGGGAATGGACTCAGGATTGCTGGAACTCGTCCTATGTCGGCGCGCCTGGCGATGGCTCAGCGCGTCTTATTGGTGATTGCGACCGTCGTGTCATGCGGGGCGCGGCTTGGGACGACGAGCCCGAAGATTTGCGTTCCGCGAACCGCCTATCCGTTCTCGCTGAGCGTCGCTACAATACGATCGGCATTCGCGTTGTGCGCGAATTGAACTAAGGTTCTGATTTGGTCTCAATAATATCACCCCAACGGATTTTGCGTGCGGCGTGATAGCGGCCACGGTCACGGCGCAATATCCGCTCAATCGCTATTCCCGAGGCCTGGCACACGTCCAGCTCGACGTGTCCTTTCGTAACCTTTGTATGCTTGATGACTCGGCGGTAGTCACGCGCAACGGACACGCGCGACAGCACAACATAAGAAAACTTTTCGTCTTCGAATGAAAGGTCACTCGCCTTGACGGTCCGGTGAAGTTTTGAGCGGGGCAGCCGGACCGAAAAATGACACCAGTCATCTTGCTCAAGAGGGCATGCCCGGTCGTGGGGACAAGGTGCAATCGTGTGGGCGCCAGCATCAACTAACTGAGCGCGTGCATCCATAAGACGCGCATGTCCCCGCGGTGATCCGGGCTCGATCAAGACAAGAGTGCTGCGCGTCCGGTGCCAAATTTTCTCCAATAGTTTTTCTAGATCCGACTCCTGAAGTTCAGATAAAAGATACGCAGCGACAACCAGATCAGCTGGCGGTTCATCACCGATCGCGCTTCCAATGGTTCCGTGTATCCATCGACCCGCAATCTCACCGCCGTCCGCTTTCTCGAGCTGTTGGCCAACTGTCAAGAAATTCGAATTTGAATCAATAAGCAGTGCTTCTCTCAAGCTGGGCCATTGGGCGCCCGCGGCCCAAAGGGCAGTTCCCGGTCCGCATCCCAAATCCAGCAATGTTTCAGGACCAAAGTCAGGCGCGATCGTGGCGACGTCGCTAAAGACATGAGCGCACGCGGCAAACGTAGCCGGCATCCGTGTCGCGACATAGGCCAATACGTCATTGCTGCTGAGGTGTAGCGGAAAGCGCGACGGAGAACGTTCATGATCGCGATAGCGTTCGGAAATCTTGCGCGCGCGTTCTGCTAGGTCTTTTTGGGAGCGATGCTTGACCAGTTCGTCAACGGCTGCGCGCAGATCGGCGGGCAGGTTCATGAGGTTTGACGCATCATGCTGCCGTCGACCTATGACGCCGGCACCAAATTAAACCCAGTGTCACAACAATGAACCCAAGCGTCAGGATCATGTTGGCACCCATGACCAATACTTTGCCTTGGCGTAATGCTGATGCCACATTGGCGACCCGGAGCAGCTCTATTGGATAGTTGAAGATAAGAACAAGGAATCCCACATTCTCCAGCCAATCGAGCGCCGTCGTTAGCAGCGGCAATGCGAATATTGGAATGCGCAATACCGCTGAATAGATCGAATTCGGCGCGACTTTGATGAGCCACGCCCACAGGAATGCCATAGCAAGTGCGGCGGTGGCGGGAAACACGAAGTCCGCCACCATGAACCACGTGTATATTTGGCGTGACGCCGCGGTGTAATCCGGCAATTCGGCGTAAATTGAATCCGGAGTAATAGCTGGTTGCATGTCAATGATTTGATGGCCCGCGGTCACATTTTGAAACGCGGGATCAAAGCCGCGAATAAAACTTGTGATCAAGCCCACGGAAACCGCAATCAAAATGATTATTCGCAATATGCTGGTTCGCTGTAAGAACCAATTGTTGAATTTTGCCATGGGCTTTTCCCCAGTCAGTCGCTGCTCTGCGCTGTTCGGCGGATAAATTTGACCGATTCAAGTATATCTGATCGGCGCTTGCGCGTTGGATATTGCGAGGGTGCCCTCCGCGCCACAACCAGGCGCAGATCTCGATCAACAACAGATGCAGACGCCCCAGGGGCATTTACGCGGGGCTTTCAAAGGTAGGTCAACATGTTTGCAAAGGGTAAAGAAAGTGAGACCGCAGTTCAAACTGAGTCGGCGGCGGGCGCTGCTGCGTCAAAATCAGCAAATAAGTGGGGCCGGAACGTGCCCTCCATCTTCAGCGAGGACGTCACCATCGAAGGTACACTTCGCTCTGAAGGTGATGTTCAGTTCGATGGCACCATCAACGGTAATATTCATAGCGGCGTGCTTACGATCGGCGAAAAAGCCACAATCAACGGAGAGATCGTGGCCGACGACGTAACCGTTTACGGCCGCGTTGTTGGCACCGTGCGCGCCGACCACGTTCATCTAATGTCGTCGGCTCATGTCGAAGGCGATATATTTCATAATGCGCTCGCGGTTGAGACCGGTGCCTATTTCGAGGGTAATTGTAAGCGCGTGCAAAATCCGAAGTCGGACGCGTCCGCTCCAAGTAAAAAGGAGAGCGCGGTCCCAAACACGACCAAGACATCCAATCAAGCCGATACAGCAACCCGGTCACCGGTCAAATCAGATGTGACCAGTTCTGCCGCATAAGAGGCGACCTACCTTGAAACTCGTGCTTTGGAGCGCGTCGATGACTCCGACGCGTTCTTTTGCATTTGAGCTAGTCGCTGTACACGCCCTCAAATTGAGCTGACAACGCGGCACGCCGCCTGACCGCAACTAAAGCGGCCGCCATAGTGAAGACACCGGCGACGGCAAGCGGTCCTTGAAATCCAAATATTTCCGCCAGCGAACCCAAAAGCAGAGCCCCCAAAGCGGCTCCGCCGCGCATTAAGGTCCACCACAGACCCAGCACGCGGCCGCGCATTTCTTCGTCAATCGACGTTTGAATCAATGTCTGTGAGGCGATGCCACTCACAACATGTGTGAATCCGGCAACAAATAAGATGACGACTGCAAGTTGGAAGATGTCGGTCATTGCAAAGAGCGCTGATGTCAGGCCGCTAAGGAATACGGTCGTTAATGTGATTGTTGTGAGTCCTGACACATTTCCGCGAAAGGCAAGCCAAAGGCCGGCGCCAACGGCCCCCCAGCCCATGGCCATTGTGAACGTAGCGAACGCGCCTGGCCCCCGGTCGAAAACATCACCGACAAAGCCAGGCAGAAGATCGGTAATCGGGTGGGCTAGTAAGGCTGAGACGCCGATGACGGCGAGCAACGTACTAAGCGCCTGGTGATGAAAGATGTAGCGGCAAGCATCCGCCAGATCACCAAAAATCTGTTGCCACAAAGTCTGACCTTTGCCGGCCTTAGGCTCGAATGGCTTAAGGCGTAAGAGCAGGAGCGCAACAATGATTGCGGCGTAGCTTGCGGCATTAAATGCAAAAGCCGTAGCCAAACCAAAATATGCGAGCAAGAAACCACCAATGGCGGGACCGACGACGCGCGCAAGGTTGAATGTAATGGCATTAATTCCAATGGCCGACGGCAACAAATCGTGCGGCACCATCATGGGAACCAATGTCAGCCGCGCCGCGGTATTGATTGCGCCGAGGGCGCCGCCAACAAAACTCAATAATACGACCAATTCAACATTGATCGTGCCTAAGGCCGTGAGCGCGCACAAGATTAACGCTTGGACCAAGGCAAAGGCTTGGCTCACAATGGAAATCATGAGTCGATCAAAGCGATCGGCCAAGACGCCGCCGAGCGGGGTCAAGACGACCGTAGGCAAGAATTCCGCAAGGGCCACCGCGCCCAGCCAGGCGCCCGAGCCCGTCAACTCCCAGACGAGCCAGCCGATGGCGATTCGCTGCACCCACATGCCGACAATGGAGATCGTATTGCCTGAAACGTAGATGGCGTAATTTCTATTGGAGAGAACGCGAAAGAACGTTGCCAAGTAAGGAAAGGGAAGCTTCATTACGTTTGAACGTTCCTATATCGCACACTTCCATTGCTGCGGGCCCAAACCTTGCCCTTACAATACGATCACCAAAGAAGAACGGATTTTCACCCCGCAGTCGTAGCGACAGCCACAGTACCCCATTTCCAATCGTTCAAACGCAGAATTCGAAGAAGTCCATCGATCGGGGCGAACCCGATTTCGGGCTGTCCGTCGCGAGGATATGCGGGCGCGGCGGCAGATTGACCTAAATCAACGTTTGACAGGTAGGAATTTCTAGACTGGAGCTGAAAATCTGTCCGTATTCAGCTTGCCGTTTCAGCTCATGGCGAAGCGAACAGTGAAATGCGGCTTGACCCGCGAGGGGACGCGAGCTTGATTCCCTCCAAACCCAAAGGGCGACTCAATGGCGGCGGATATCACAGCGGAGCGCGTCGGGGCGCTCGAAACGGCTCACGCAACCACGCCCACGGGATGGCGGCGCTGGGTCTTGTCGACCAATCACAAAGACATCGGCACCATGTATCTCGTCATCGCCGTCGCAGGGGGCTTCGTCGGCGGCCTGATGTCGCTGCTTATGCGCATGGAGTTGCAAGCGCCCGGTATACAAGTGCTGCCGAATTTCGGCCTGGAAGAACAGGCTGCCATGTATTTTTTCAACGTACTATTCACAGCCCATGGCCTGGTCATGGTGTTTTTCTTCGTCATGCCTGCGCTCATCGGAGGCTTCGGTAATTGGTTCGTGCCACTGATGATCGGCGCGCCCGACATGGCCTTTCCACGCATGAACAACATGTCGTTCTGGCTTTTGCCGTTTTCGCTGACACTCTTGGTGTTGTCCCTCGTCGTGCCGGGCTCGCCGACGGGGTATACGGGCGTGGGTGCGGGGTGGACCGTCTATGCACCCCTGTCGACCAGTGGAACACCGGGTCCTGCGATGGATTTGGCTATATTAGCGCTGCATTTGGCGGGGGCATCATCGATATTAGGCGCCATCAATTTCATTTCCACAATTTTCAACATGCGCGCGCCGGGCATGTCCTTGCACAAGATGCCACTCTTCGTTTGGTCAGTATTAGTGACCGCTTTTCTTCTTATCTTGACCATGCCGGTACTTGCCGGTGCGATCACCATGTTGCTCACGGATCGGAATTTTGGCACGGCTTTTTTCGATGCAGCGCAAGGCGGCGACCCGTTACTGTTTCAGCATCTGTTTTGGTTTTTCGGCCATCCGGAGGTCTACATTATTGTACTTCCGGGATTTGGCTTGATTAGTCAGATCGTCTCGACGTTCTCCAAAAAACCGATCTTTGGTTACTTAGGCATGGTCTACGCCATGGTTTCGATCGGTTTTGTCGGGCTCATCGTGTGGGCGCATCACATGTATACCGTCGGCATGAGCGTCGAGCTCGAAGCCTACTTTACGTTTGCGACCATGGTTATTGCCGTTCCCACCGGTATTAAGATTTTTTCATGGCTTGCCACCATGTGGGGCGGATCGATCGAGTTCAAAACGCCCATGCTGTTCGCGATCGGCTTTATCTTCTTGTTTGCTTTGGGCGGCATCACCGGTGTCATCCTCGCCAATGCGGGCATGGATGTCGCGCTTCACGATACTTATTATGTAGTTGCTCACTTCCATTACACCCTTTCCATCGGTGCCATGTTCGCCGCTTTCGCCGGGTTCTTTTATTGGTTTCCCAAAATGTCCGGCTATATGTTCTCCGAGTCCTTGGGCAGGCTTCAATTCGTGTTGATGTTTGTTGGTGTGAACGTGATTTTTCTGCCGCAACACTTTTTGGGTCTTGCGGGCATGCCGCGGCGCTACGTCGACTATCCGGACGCTTTTGCTGGCTGGAACGAAATTTCGTCTTACGGCGCCTATATTGCCTTTGCTGGTGCCGTCGTTTTTTTGGTGAATTTGGCACAGACATTTGCGCGCAAAGAGCGCTGCGGCGACAATCCGTGGGGCGAGGGGGCGACCACTCTCGAGTGGACGGTGTCTTCACCGCCGCCCTATCACACGTTTAACGTCTTGCCCCGTATCAAATAGTTGACATGCGGGCGACGTTGACCGCGCATTGGCGTACAAAGGCCGTGATGTGCTAAGGGCTGGCACGGCCCGCCGATCTTTGAGACACTGAGCGAACCAACGTATTCCTAGGAGAGAGCCATGCTGAACCAAGCGCAGCACGCCATGCTGCCAGAGACCACGCACGATGAGGACGCGCGGCTCAATTTCGTGTTGAATTTTCGCTCGTATTTGGCAGCTCGCGTTATGCCCGGCAACACGTTGCTCTACGGCCACCGCGCCGAACCTGCATATGAAAAAAAGCATGGCCGCAAGCCGCAGACGAGGCGCGAAGCGCTCGACGCGCTCATGGACGACAATTGGTACCAGTTCTGGAGCGCCATGCAGCGTGGAAGCCCAAGAGATGATGTGGGAGGCGAGCGTTGATTCGGTTGAACGTGACTTGCCACGCCTCATTGAAACCGCGAAACGCAGCGGCAATTACAGTTCGCTGGTGCTTGATCCGAATCTGGAAGTGCCGAGCTATATCACAAATAACGACATCCATTTGATGCCTGGCGGGTATCACACCGATCAGGCGGACGATGACGTAACAGCTGGCGTGCTATTCGATCTCGGCATTTATTTGTATTCCATGGGCGCGCTCGGGCCCAACATGGATGGCTTGGGTCACTATCTAATTCATCAGTTTCAGACCATGTATCCGGGACGCACGCCCCGCCGCATTCTCGACATGGGATGCACGACGGGCGCATCAACGGTCGCCTGGGCTCAAACTTACCCCGACGCAGAGATATGTGCCATCGATGTGGCCGCACCGTGCCTGCGTTTTGCTCAAGCGCGCGCCAACGACTACGGCGCCAAGATTGCATTCAGTCAACAAAATGCGGAGCATACGAACTTCGGTGACGGAAGTTTCGATTTGATCATTTCCCATATTGCCTTACATGAAACATCGCGCACGGCGGTGGATAACATTCTCGCCGAGAGCCGCCGGCTGCTTGAGCCGGGTGGTTTGATGTTTCATTTGGACTTGCCCCAACCGGGGAACGAGCCTCTGGTCAAACAAGCGCTCATGTCATGGGAGATCCACAATAACAATGAGAACTTTTACGGCGAGCTGCGTGATCTCGACTACGACGAATTGCTAGGCAAGGCGGGTTTCGAGGACGGCAAATTTGGCGCTTATCAACCGGCATCGACATGGGATGATGGGCAGACGCCGTACACGGACGACGGCATCAACTTCTCCATCATCGCCGGAGAAAAGTAGGGCTCCATTTCTAAACAACGTTTGCTCTTCTGATTTCGGCAACGCCCATTGATTCCGGATCGTAAGGCTCGCTGGCCAAAGACCCTTGGTCTTTGGGCTCACCTAACGTCCGGAATGACGCAGAGAAGGATCGTGAGTCTGCAAATCACTCCGTGTCATTCCGGACGCAAGTTTCTTCCAAATCTGTGATTTGGTCAGGAAACTTCGTGATCCGGAATCCATGACTTAGCACTGTGGAGTTTTCAGGCTATCGTCGTCTCGACTAAGACGCCGCCGACAGCGCCTGATCCAAGTCTGCAATAATGTCATCCGCCGTTTCGAGACCGATCGAGACCCGTACAACGTCGGGACCGGCGCCGGCGGCCTCGCGCTGGTCGTCCGTAAGTTGCCGGTGGGTCGTTGATGCTGGATGAATGATGAGCGAGCGCGCATCGCCGATATTGGCGACATGACTCAAGAGTTCGCAGGATTCGACCACACGGACCCCTGCGTCATAGCCGCCTTTGACCCCGAAGGTGAAGACGGAGCCCGCCTTGCCGCCCAGATATTTGTTGGCGAGTTCGGCGTATTCGTTGCCGGGTAGGCCTGCATACGACACCCACGTCACTTGGTCATGACCGTTCAGAAAGTCCGCGACCTTTTGTGCGTTCTCGCAATGGCGCTCGACGCGAAGCGAGAGCGTTTCCAATCCAAGCAGCGTCAAGAAGGCGTTCTGTGGCGCCATCGTCGCGCCGAGATCGCGCAAGCCGACTGCGTGTCCGTGCATCGTGAAGGCGAGATCGCCGAACGTTTAGTGGAATTTGATTCCATGATAGGCGGGATCGGGTGCCGTCAATCCCGCGAACTTTTCGCTTTGGGCCCAATCAAACTTGCCGCTGTCAATGATGCAGCCGCCGACGGTCGTTCCGTTCCCCGACAAGAATTTGGTGAGCGAATGGGCGATGAGATCGGCGCCCCATTCGAACGGTCGGCACAAAACCGGCGTCGCCAACGTGTTGTCGACGATGAAGACAAGACCGGCATGGTGCGCGATGTCGGCCAGCGCCGACAGATCTGTTATGACTCCGCCCGGATTGGCCAGACTTTCGGCAAAGATCGCTTTGCACTTGGGCGTGATGGCACCGCGCACGGCGTCGTGGTCGTCGGTGTCGACAAAATGCACGTTCCAACCGAATCTCTGAAAGGTTTTGCCGAATTGAGTGATCGAGCCGCCATAGAGTTTTGTCGAAGCGATGAACTCGTCGCCGGGTTCCATGAACGGAAAGAACGCCATGATCTGAGCGGCGTGGCCCGAGGCTGTGCAGGTTGCGCCGGTCCCGCCTTCAAGGTTGGCCATGCGCTCTTCCAAAACCGATACGGTCGGATTGGTCAGCCGCGAATAGATAAAACCGTACGCCTGCAAGTTGAACAAAGAGGCCGCATGCTCCACGTCGTCGAAGACGTACGAGGTGTTTTGATAGATCGGCGTCTGACGCGCGCCCGTGGTCGGATCGGGCTGGGCGCCCGCGTGGATCATCCGTGTTTCAAAGCCGTAGTTTTTTGTGCTTTCAGACTCGCTCATGCCTTACCTCGCCTTTTTGCTTGAAATAACACCAGTATTAAATCCGCCCCAGCGCAATTCGCTGTGGAGCCGGCCATATTCGATTTTTGTGCAACGGTTCATAACGACTTCAAGGCCGGCTGCTTCTGCCTTCGCCGCTGCCTCACTATGTTGCACGCCGATTTGCATCCAAATGAAGCGAACGCCCTTATCATGAGCCAAAGCGAGGGCCTCATCGATGATTGGTGGTACCGCATCCGATGGACGGAAAATCTGAACCAGATCGAAGTAGTGGGGAATTTCGCTCAATGTCGCATAGACGGGTTCGCCTAAAATTTCTTTGCCAGCCGATCCCGGGTTCACGGGTGTCATGCGAAAGCCTTTGGATTGCATATATTTCATGACGTAGTAGCTCGGCCGTTTCCAATTGGAACTGGCACCGACAATGGCAATGCTATTAGCTGCCTTCAAAATACGTCGGAGTTTTTGACATTCCGTCTCAGGGCCCGGTGTCATGCGCGCCGTTCCGGATAGAGGCTGAGAAGACCGCCCTGCGATGCTTCCGCGATGCCGCGCTCGGTGATGAGGCCTGTCACAAGGCGTGCGGGCGTCACGTCGAAGGCGTAGTTGGCTGCATCGCTGCCCGGCGCGATGATCGATACAGTTTCGAGCGCGCCGGAACTCGTCCGTCCACGGACTTGCGTCAATTCCTCCGCGTCGCGCTGTTCGATAGGAATATCGGCGACCCCATCGGATATGTTCCAGTCGATGGTCGGGCCGGGAAGAGCCACATAGAACGGCACATCATTGTCATGTGCCGCCAAGGCTTTCAGATATGTTCCGATTTTGTTGGCGACATCGCCGCTGGCGACGGTGCGATCAGTTCCGGTGATGCACAAGTCCACTTGGCCGTGTTGCATCAAATGCCCACCGACATTATCGGCGATGACGGTATGGGGCACGCCGTGTTGACCGAGTTCCCAAGCCGTCAAAAAAGAACCCTGATTGCGCGGCCGTGTTTCATCGACCCAGACATGGATGTCGAGGCCCTTGTCGTGTGCCATATAGATGGGCGCTGTCGCCGTCCCCCAATCGACGGTGGCGAGCCAACCCGCATTGCAATGGGTCAGCACATTAATCGGGCCGTCTTTCTTTGCCGCCGCGATGCCCTCGAACAAGGTCAACCCATGCACGCCGATCTTCCGGCAGATTTCGACGTCGTCATCGGCGATTTGGGCAGCGCGGTTATAGGCCGCCGCACGCCGTGCATTGGCTCCCATGGGCTCCAAAGCGATGCGCATATCGTCGAGCGCCCAACGTAAGTTGGACGCCGTCGGCCGTGTCGCGAGAAGGGTGTCATAAGTTGATTGTAAAGAGCGGTCGCCCGTGTCCGCCACCATTCCGAGTGCCATGCCATAGGCGGCGGTCGCGCCGATCAAGGGTGCCCCGCGCACTTGCATAGAAGAAATGGCATGGGCCGCGTCAGCGACGGATTCCAGTTTTGCGATTTCATATTCAAACGGCAGCCGCGTTTGATCGATGATCTCCACGGTCTGGCCGTCGTCTGCCAGCCAAATCGTGCGCATTGGTGTGCCGTTGACCTTCATACTTTGTGTCGTTCCCGATTTTTCTGAATGAATCCGCAATTGCGTTAGTTTTGCACCTTGGGTCACTTACAACAAGACGGCGGCGAAGACGCCAGCGCCGATGACCACCGCCCAGGCAGGGGCAGACCAGGCGACCAGCGCCACGAATGACACGGCGGCCAAGACCATCGTCTCGGGTGATGTGACACCGCTCGTGAACACCGGATTGTAAAACGCGGCCGCGAGCAGGCCGACCACTGCCGCATTGACACCGCGGAGCAGGCGCTGTGCGAGAGGCGAGCGGCGCAGCTCGCTCCAAAACGTCAGTCCACCGACAATTAAAAGTGCCGACGGCAGAAAGATCGCACCAAGTGCGACCGCCGCACCGGCCAATCCGCTTGGGCTTTGCTGTGCAACCGTGCCGAGATAGGCGGCGAAGGTGAAGAGCGGCCCGGGGACCGCCTGCGCCGCGCCATAGCCTGCGAGGAAATCGCCGCCCGACACGAGACCCGTTTCGACCACTTCTGCTTGCAACAGCGGCAGCACGACATGGCCGCCGCCAAAGACCAGCGCGCCCGCACGATAGAAGCGGTCGAACAATGTGAGTTCTGGAGATGCCGTGAGTGAGCCCAGCAATGGCAGACCGAACAAGATCGCGAAAAACAAAACGAGACTTGCGATGGCAAGGCCGCGCGAGATGGGTACGGTCAGTGCGCCGTTCTCTTCGTTCGTTGCGGATTGTGGGAGCACGAAACCGGCAAGCGCGCCAAGCACGATGACGCTGAGCTGTCCGTTGACGCCGGGCATGAGCAGTGTGATCGCCATGCCGCCTACAGCGACAGTGGCGCGGGGCGCGTCCGGTGCAAGCGTGCGCGCCATGCCCAAGACCGCGTGTGCGACCACGGCAACTGCTGCCGCTTTCAAGCCAACGATCCAGGTGTTGCCGATCACATCGTTGATGGTCGTGACGCCATAGGCGAAGGCCACGAGCAGAATAGCTGACGGCAAAGTGAACGCCGTCCAGGCCGCGAGTAGTCCAAGGAGCCCCGCGCGCTGCAAGCCCAACGCCATGCCCACTTGGCTCGACGCCGGGCCGGGCAGAAATTGCGCGAGCGCGACGAGATCCGCATAGGCCGCATCGGTGAGCCACTTGCGGCGCACGACGAACGCGTCGCGAAAATAACCGATATGCGCGACCGGCCCGCCGAACGAGGTCAACCCCAGCCGTAAGAATGCTGCGAACACTTCGCCAGCGCTTTCCCGTGGTATTGCGGCCTCTGTTTTTTCGGCGTCATCCATACGCCCTTCATAGCGCACTTTTGTGTCACAGAAACGGAGTTTACGTTTCCGCTTGTCATCCCGCGGCTCGGCCGTGGGATCCATTGGCCTGCCCAAGTTCTGCCGACGATAGGACTAGATACGCGGTTACTCATCATCCTGGATTCCGGATCGCAAGGTTCACTTGCCAAAGACCGTCGGTCTTTGGGCTCACCTAACGTCCGGAATGACGGGGATTATTTTACCGGGCTCCCGTTCCTTCTCTGCGTCATTCCGGACGCAATTTTTCTCCAAATCTCCGATTTGGGAAGAAAAGTTAGCGATCCGGAATCCATGGGCGACTAACGATTTTGTTTGAGATGAGCCTCTTCGTTTACGACGATTACTTCGGACTGACTTAAAAAAGGCATCCGGAACATATTTCCACCACTCGCGACACGCTCCCATCCCTTTTCGGTTTTGATTTGCAGGAGCGCACCTCTCTGCCAGTTCCAGGGACCTTGTACTTTTTTGACAATCCGGCCATTGCCCGAAATAAATCCGTCAACACCTTGTCTATAACGATCGTGCTTCTCGTCAAATGGGAACATGCAAAAACTGCCTGTGTCGACCCATAGCCAGAGCTCGTCCCAATTTTGTAGACACATTGACAAATCAAGGCTGAGTCCGGGTTGCGCGGAAATCTCCATCAATAGTTCTACTGGCGCCTTTTCATCAAAGTGATAGTTCAGCTCATGTTTCTCAGCGATTTCGATGAACAATGACTTTGCTTCGTCCGTGTAGTCTGTGCGAGCCATAGAATATGCCCAAGAATTTGCAAAGCTAAGACTTTATACGTTAGTGCCGACAATAACCGAGCGACAACTTTAGGAAACTAGATCCGCTATTACTACTGAGCGATTCTTGCTTGCCGTCTCCTTAGTGAAAATCCCGCGACTTCGGGATGATGCGTACATTGCGCGGGTGGCCCCTTGGGTAGGAGTTGGGATCGGGGCCCGGGCGTTTGACTTCGTCGGCGCGGCCCAGCGGCGGCTTGAAGGTCGCAGTGTCGTCGGTGAGGCGGCCGAGCAAGTGGGTGTAGTCTTCGATATGTTTGGCGACCACGTGGATGACGCCCTCGTGGGACTGAATGGTGCCGCGGATCATGATCAGCCGGCTCGACATAACAATGCGGCGATACTTCTCCAGCATCTTGGGCCAGATGACCGCGTTGGCGACGCCCGTCTCGTCTTCGAGAGTCATAAAGACGACGCCCTTGGCGGTGCCAGGCCGTTGGCGGATGAGCACGACGCCCGCGACCGTCACCCAGCGCCCGTTGGGCGTCGTTTTGAGCGCGTTATTGGAAATGATGCGCCCACGCGTGAACTCGTTGCGCAAAAACGAGATTGGATGCGCTTTCAAGGACAGGCGCAAGGTTTGATAATCGTTGATGACGTGTTCGCCCAACGGCATCACCGGCAGCGTTACTTTGGGTTCTGCGCCACTGTCGCGGACCTCGACGTGGGCGAACAAGGGCAAGGGATCGCGCGCTTTCAAGGCCCGTACCTCCCACAAGGCTTGGCGCCGGTCGAGGCCGATAGAGCGGAACGCGTCGGCGGCGGCGAGCTTTTCGATTTGCGCGACGGGCAGCCCTCCGCGCTGCCATAAATCATAAACGTCCGTATACGGTGTAAGTCGCGCCTCTTGTAAGCTCAAGCCGTGCGCTTCACCGAACCCGTCCACATGGCGGGTGCCGAGGCGCAAGGCCCATCCCTCTTTCTTCGCGGGCTCCAGCGCGCCATCCCAAAAACTGTGATTGATGTCGACGGGCAGCACTTCGCACTCGTGTTCGCGGGCGTCGCGCACAATTTGCGCGGGCGCGTAAAAACCCATGGGCTGGGAATTCAAAAGGCCGCAGGCGAAGACCACCGGGTAATGACATTTGAGCCACGACGAGACATAGACCAAATGGGCAAAGCTCGCCGAATGGCTTTCGGGAAAGCCGTAGTCGCCGAAGCCCTCGATCTGCTTGAAACAGCGGGCGGCAAAGTCGGGCGTGTAGCCGCGTTCGACCATGCGATTGATGAGCTTGTCTTTGAGCGTGTCGATGGTGCCGCGCCGCCGGAACGTCGCCATGGCGTGGCGCAATTGATTGGCTTCTGCCGGCGTGAATTTCGCCGCATCGATGGCGATGCGCATGGCTTGTTCTTGAAAGAGGGGCACGCCCAAAGTTTTGTTGAGCACGCGTTTCAATTCATCCGGCGGCCCATGGGCCGGGTCCGGTGAGGGGAACTCGACGGGCTCGGCGCCGCTCCGCCTTCGTAAATAAGGATGGACCATGTCTCCTTGAATGGGGCCTGGGCGTACGATCGCGACTTCGATAACGAGGTCGTAAAATTTGCGCGGTTTGAGACGCGGTAGCATGTTCATTTGCGCGCGGCTTTCCACTTGAAAGACGCCGACGGAATCCGCCACGCACAACATGTCGTAAACCGCCGGGTCTTCGCGCGGCACGCTGGCGAGCGACATGTCTTTATCGTAGTGGTCTTTGAGCAGCTCAAAACATTTGCGGATGCAGGTGAGCATGCCGAGGCCGAGCACATCCACTTTCAAAATGCCCAAAGCGTCGAGATCGTCCTTGTCCCATTCGACGACGGTGCGGTCTTCCATGGCGGCATTACCGATAGGCACGACTTCGCATAAAGGTCCGCGGGTCAGCACAAAGCCGCCGACATGTTGCGACAGATGGCGGGGAAAGCCGATGAGTTCGTCGGTGAGCTCGAGAGTGCGGTGGAGGAGCGCATCGTCCGGGTCGAGCCCCGCTTGACGGATTTGTTCGTCGCGCAGGCCGTCGCTCATGCGCCCCCAGACGGTGCCCGCGAGCGTGCCGACCACGTCTTCTGACAGGCCCATGACTTTGCCGACTTCGCGCACGGCGCTGCGTCCGCGATAGGTAATGACGGTGGCAGCGAGCCCCGCGCGGGCCCGGCCGTAGCGCTCATATATATATTGAATGACTTCTTCGCGCCGCTCGTGCTCGAAATCGACGTCGATGTCCGGGGGTTCATTACGTTCCGCGCTGACGAAACGCTCGAATAACAAATCGATTTCCGTCGGGTCGACGGCGGTGATGCCGAGGCAATAACACACCGCCGAGTTGGCTGCCGAGCCTCGGCCCTGGCACAAGATCTCTTGAGACCGCGCGAACTTTACAATGTCGTAGACGGTGAGAAAGTAGGGCGCGTAATTGAGCTCCTCGATTAAGTCGAGCTCGTGGCGCAATGTCGCTTTGATTTTATCGGAGACGCCGTCGGGGTACCGCCATGCGGCGCCTTCCCAAGTGAGATCGATCAAATGCTCTTGGGGGCTTTTGCCTTGGGGCACCGGCTCGTCGGGATATTCGTAACGCAATTCCTCGAGACTGAAATTGCACTGGTCGACGATCTCGCCTGAGCGCGCGACCGCGTCGTCATAGCCTTTAAAGAGACGCAGCATTTCTTCTGCCGGCTTCAAGTGGCGCTCCGCGTTGGCGTGAAGGTGAAAACCCGCCTCGGCAATGGTGCAGCCCTCGCGAATGCAGGTGATGACGTCTTGTAAGGGGCGACGTTCGGGGACGTGATAGTGCACGTCGTTGGTGGCGACGAGGGGCGTGTTGCAGCGCTTTGCAATCGCGGCCAACTGACCGAGGCGTTTGCGGTCGGGGCCGCGATAAAGATAGGTCGCGGCGAGATAAAACGTTTCGAGATTGCCGCGTATGTCTTTCAGCTGAGCTTCGAAACGTTCGAGGTCGTGTTCGGGCGGAAGGGCAATAAAGATTTGGGCCTCCGCGTGGGCGTAAACGTCTTCCAAGTAAAGCTCGCACTCACCTTTGTCGACGCGCCGTTGCCCCAGCGTTAACAGTTGGCACAAGCGCCCATAAGCTGCGCGGTCGGTTGGGTAACAAAGAAGGCTCGGCCCGTCGTTCAAGTCGAGCCGGGCGCCCACGACGAGACGCAATCCTTCGCGCTTTGCGGCCACGTGCGCGCGCACCGCGCCCGCGAGTGTGTTGCGGTCGGCAATGCCGATGGCCTTAAGCCCCAAAGCTTTCGCCGTCGCGACCAATTCGTCTGCGTGTGCGCCCCCGCGCAAAAAACTGTAATTCGTTGTCACTTGTAACTCGGCGTAAGGAGTCATTTTTTGCATTCCACAGAAGTACCTGTTTAAACGTCCATAGATTCCGGACTGCAAGCCTCACATCCAAAACGCTAAAGCGTTTTGGGCTCGGCTAACATCCGGAATGACGCGAATATTTTGCAGCTTACGTTCTCTCTTCGTCATTCCGGACGTTAGGTGAGCTCAAAGACCGAAGGTCTTTGGCAAGCGAACTTTACGGTCCGGAATCCATGGGCCTATCGGTTTAGCTCTTCATACAGATCCTTCCATTCAGGGTTTCGCCTTTTTATGAGATTGATTTTCCATGAGCGATGCCAGCCTTTAAGTCGCTTTTCACGTTCAATCGCAGCCCGCATGTGATCGAGCTCTTCGTAATAGACAAGGCGTTTAATTTGGTATCGTTTCGAGAAGCCATCAAACAGTCTTTCGCGGTGCTCGAAAACGCGTCGCGCGAGGTCGTTTGTAACGCCGATATAAAGCGTTCCATTTTTCTGGTTTGCGAGGATGTAAACGTAAGCTCGTTTCATGATTTGAATTCAACGCGTCTCTTTGTATATGCCCATGGATTCCGGACAACGAACTTTCCTGACCGAATTAAAAATTCGGTGACTAGTTGTTTCCGGAATGACGCTGAAGGTGAACATCTTCCCCTCCTCACGCGAAAAGGCCGTGGATGAACCATTGGGGCGGGCCTTTGCGCGCCTCGTCGACATAAAGCCCTTCGCGAAAGAGCCAGTAGCGATGGCCTTCGGCATCTTCGATGCGGTAATAGTCGCGCACTTGTGTCTCGCCGAGGCCCACACCCAGCCACCATTCGGGCGCGAGGCGTTCGGGCCCTTGCGCCCGCGCGACCTGGCGCGTCACCCGTCGCCAGGTAAAGCGCAAAGGGGGACCTTCGGGAATTTCGGCGAGCACGCGCACGGGCTCCGGCCGCTCGAACAGGCGAAACGGGCGAGGAGCATGAGGTGTGGGCGTGCCGGCCCAGGCGGCAGGACCGAGCGCAGGGCCGCGCACCTCGGCGCGTTCCGGAATATGACTTTCCCGCGGGGCACTGCGGCTGACATTGTCCGCCCCCAGATGATTGGCTAGGCGGTCGACCAGCTCGGCCAGACGAGCTTGGTTCGCAGCATCGTTCGATGCTTCTTTTTGAAGCGCCAATTGCGCAGGGCTAAGCGGTTCGGTGACGTCGGCGCTCAAAAGCACAAGGTCGATGCCGAAGCCCGCATCGATTGTGTCCAATTTTTCGTGGAACAAATGGGCTAAATGATCGGGCGCGCGCGTGGCGGCGCTGGCGGCGATTTGAATGCGCCCGACACTGCCGTCGACCCGGTAGGCGAAGAGTGAGAGCCGCCGCCCCCCTTGATTGTCTTTGGCGAGTATCCGACACAGGCTGTCCAAAAGTTTGCGCGTCACGGTCTCAAACGATGCGACGTCGAAAAACGGTTCGGCAAAGGCGGCGTGGGTGCGATAGGGCGGTGCGGGGAGGAGGGGCGATAGAGGCTCGTCGCGCATCCCCAACGCTTGGTCCAAGCGCAGCAGCACCGCTTCGGCAAATTCTTGAGAGCGAAACCGGCGCGCCAACACTTGGCGGGGCAGAGGATAAAGATCGGCGATGGTTTTAAGACCCAGGCGGCGCAACAGCAGCGTGACGGAAGCGGCGAGGCGTAAACTTTCCACCGGTAAAGGGGCGAGGGCGCCCCGCAAGGTATCGGGTTCAATAATTCGATCGCTCAGCGCTGCCGAGGCATGATAACGCGCGATAGCCGAGGCTGCGGCCGGTGTGGGTGCAAGCCCCAAGCGGTTTGTCAGGCCCATCTTTGTTAGGCGCCCCCCACATCTTTTAAAAGCGCCTCTTCCCCGCCCCATAAATGAGCGGCGCCGGTGACGTCGAGCCACAGCCCGTCCGTGCCATCCACATTGGTCCAGGGGCTGAAGCGCCCGCACCAGAGTGCAAGCTTTGTCAAAGCCTGATCGTCTTGATCGGGCGCGGCCGTCCGGGTGCGCAGGGTCGGAATCATGGTGCGGGCATCGGCGAGCCGCATGCCGGTCTCGAGCCCTGCAGCTTCTGCCGTCTCGTTGAGCGCGAACAAGCGCAAGCCCTTTTGGCCCGACAGGGTCAGCGCAAAGGGCTTGGGCTTATCTGGCGGCGCGGAGGATCGCCTCTCCGCCCGCCTCATGCGGTCGATCGGCCAGCGGGGCAGCCAAATTGAAAGAACCCGTCTCATGTTGCCAGTCCACGGTCCATGAATGGGGCCGCCCGCCGCGGCAGCGTAAAAGCTCGAGATACCACCGGGGCGCGCCCGGGGCTTTGTCGTCAAAAGGGCCGGCTGCGCTCGGCAGGCTCGTCACCCGCCAGCGCGTGGCCGCCGCACTGGCCATGAGGCCGCCGCCTGCGCGCACAAGAAGGCTCGGCACTCTGTGAGTTTGAGAGGCAAGGGTGAGGCGCCGCGTTGCGGTGAAGCTGGCCTCGCGTACTTCGCCCACGACGGCGCCGAGCGCGCCTGATTTCAAGCCTTCTTCCAGGGCCCAAAGCACGTTCTGATCCGTCCGTGTGCGGATCAGAATCAAGTTTTCAGGACAGAGGCCAAGCATCTTAAGTCCCGGTCCGTAAAGCGCGCCGAACTCTTGAGCAGCAAAACCTTGCTCGCACCACAGGAGCGGCCGCGTGTCGGTGCGGCGCGCCATCAGAGCGAGGGCGAAGCCGGCTGCCGCTGCCCCGTCCCGATGGGCGGCGCTGACGACTTCATGGAGACCGGTCTCTGTCAGCGCTCCCTCCGGTAAAGCGTCATCGATCGACTCGATATCAAATGTCCACCGCGGACCATGCCGCTCCGCCGTTTCGCCAAATGCAACAGCGCGGCGTTCGAGCGCCGCCAACCGCCGGCGCAGTTCGCCAATGGGCTTGTCACCTTTCGGCGCCTGCCGCGGAGTGTTGAAAGAAATGACTTTGGGTTTCGCAAAGGTCATGGCTCTCTACTCCCTCTCCCTTTGGGGGAGAGGGTTGGGGTGAGGGGATGAAAAGACGCAAAGTTCTATTAGAGAAGTTCAAATTGTTCTTGTTTTGTTCTAATTTATTTGGTACCTAGAGTCAAGCTCTGAAGGGGCGGGGGACGGGTCTTCGCTCCCCCTCAAACCCCGGCGTTCCCGCCCATGTCGCCGGGGCCAAGCCGCACGCCCATTTCCTGCCCCTTAGAGCCGATGAGCCGATCGTTCTCAACTCCCACCGCCTGATCGTCCGACCACGGAAGACCTAAAACTACTCCGAGTGGCAGAAACCCAACTCACCAACCAAAAGTTCCGTACACGATTGTTTTCGACAAAAAATACAATCGTGTCCTACACCGTGATATAATAATACAAATTGCCGAGCAGACGCTCAGGAGGGACCTCATGAAACGCACAATCTTCTTTATCTATGGTGTCGTCTCATATCTTCTCTTTTTTGTAACTTTCCTCTACTCCATCGGATTTATCGGCGGACTGGTTGTGCCCAAGCACATCGATTCGGGAGAACCCGGGCTGATCGTCACATCTATTTTGATCAACGTTCTGTTGCTTGGGCTCTTCGCCATACAACACAGCGGTATGGCACGACCGACCTTTAAGGCTTGGTGGACGCAAACCGTACCAGCGCCGATCGAACGCAGCACCTACGTCTTGCTCTCAAGCCTGGCTTTAATTGTGATGTTCTACTTCTGGCAGCCCTTGCCTGCAGCCATCTGGAAAGTCGATGATGTGCTGGGCGTCTTCGTTCTCGAATGCCTGTTCTTTCTCGGCTGGTTCATTGTGCTCTATTCGACGTTTCTGATCAGTCACTTCGACCTATTCGGCCTCAAGCAGGTGGCCGACTATTACAAAGACAAAGCGCCGGAAAATCCTACCTTTGCCATGACGTCGTTTTATCGGCTTGTGCGACATCCCATAATGCTGGGATTCATCATCGCCTTTTGGGCGACGCCGCTCATGACTGTGGGCCATTTGTTGTTTGCGGTTGGCGCAACCGGCTACGTCTTGCTCGCTCTTCAATTGGAGGAGCGCAATTTGGTCGAGGCTTTGGGAGAGCGTTACAGCAAATACCAACAAGAAGTGCCCATGCTCGTTCCCCTCACCAAGGGCGTGCATATCGCTCCGGCCGAAGAATCGCAGCCTCAGGAAGGCCAGAGCTAAACTTTTTGTGAATTTGGCGCTCATACATTGTTAAATAAGCGCTCCTAGGCTTGTGATGTGCCCCTGATCTCGATGCGGAGGTTCGGCATGTCGAGTTTTCTCTTTGAAGTATATTTTGGCGCTCTAGCGCTCATTGTCATCGTTGGCATGACGTTTGGCGCATTGGTCGATCACCGGCGGCGAAACCGCGGCGTTGTTTGGGGGCTCGTTATGGGCCTCTTTGTCGGGCAGCTTGTTTTAAACGTCTATATGTTCGATGCGGCACCGCGGGCGGAACAGCAAGCCCTGATCGCGCCATAGAGTCGATCAGTTGTTGCCGTCTCGCTCGAGCCAGCGGTAGAGCGTCCAACTTCGCCGGATGACAGTGACGGCGCTGCCGATGACGATGGTCAACAAGCCAAGCGTCAGCGTTTCACCCTGCCAGCCCCAAAAGGGTTCGGCCACCGCCAACAGGCTTGCAAAAATCAAAAGCTGCATGCGATGGGGTTTGGCCATTGGCCCGCTAAAGTCAGAGGGTGCGCCGAGGCTTGTGCCAAGCGCGCGGACATAGGCGGTGAGAACTGCGAGTGCAGTAGCTGCCCAGCCAAGGGTCGGGCCGAAGGCCGAGCCTAATCCGTAACCCACACCCAAAAGAATGAGCGCGTCGGCAAAGCGGTCGGGAAGTTCGTTGAACAAGCCGCCTGACCTGCCGCCCTTGCCGCCTTCAACCGCCACCATGCCGTCAAACATGTTGCACAGAAGGCGCAACAAGATTCCTGCGGCGCCGACGATGAGGAGCCACGGGAGGGTGGGGCCGGCCATATTGGAGTAACTGAGCGCCGCCGCTGCGGCGAACGCGACGCTGGCAACGGAGATCTGATTGGGCGAGACGCCCGTGCTCACCAAAAAGCCGGTGATGGACTTGGCCCATCCTGTATCCCGCGATCTGATCGGGCGGCGGTCGTCTTGTTCGGTCATCGCAAAGGCCTCGTTCCCGTGGGCGCATCATAATGGATCTGTCACCAAGTGCATGAGCTTTGATAGGCTCTGGCCACAACGTATTTCTCGAATCGAACTGACGGGACCGCATGCTCGGCTTTCACGACAACGTTCTTTGGGCCTTTGGAGCCATCTATGGTGTGCTATTGATCGGCACGGTTGCGGCGTATGTCATGAGCGCGCGCGCGGCCGACGCGGGGCCAACCGAGCTTGTTCAGCGCATCCGCTCCTGGTGGGTGATGATCACGCTCGTCGTCGTGGCCCTTGCATTGGGCCCGACCGGCGTCATTCTTCTGTTCGCCTTTATTAGTTACATCGCTCTGCGCGAATATCTCTCGATCATCCCGTCGCGCAAGGAAGATCGTCTGGTCATCTTTTTGGCCTATTTCGTAATACCGGCTAATACGCTCCTTATTTGGTTCGATCATTACGGCATTTTTGTCATTTTCGTGCCGATCTACGTCTTTCTACTTTTTCCGTTCGTCATGGCACTCATCGGTCAGGTGAAACATTTCCTGACGTTCATGGGCACGCTGCACTGGGGACTCATGACGTCGGTTTACAATATTTCCTATGTCGCTTATCTGATGATGTTACCGCCCGAGGGAAATCCCAACGGCGGGGGCGCGGCATTGGTGGTCTTCGTTTTAGCGGTCACTCAATTCAACGACGTGGCTCAATATGTCTGGGGCAAATTGATCGGGGCCCCCAAAATAATTCCCAAAGTCAGCCCCAATAAGACATGGGCTGGATTTCTAGGGGGTCTCGCGACGACGACTGCCGTAGCTTTTGTCGTGGCGCCTCTGCTTACGCCGTTCAACTGGTGGCAGTCGCTGCTCGTCGGCGGTGTTATTGGGCTCGCTGGTTTCGCAGGCGATGTCACCATTTCGGCGGTCAAACGGGACCTGGAGATCAAAGACACATCGTCGCTTATCCCCGGCCATGGCGGTATTTTGGACCGGATCGACAGTCTGACCTTTACCGCGCCACTTTTCTTCCACATTCTCTATTTCTACTGCTACTAGAGCGCGGCGAAGGGAGAAGGCCGGCATGCAGTTTTTGCGCAAACTGATCTTTGTGCTGATTTGTAAGCTCATTGCATTTCTAATTTTGGGTCTCAACGTCAAGCATCGCGAGCGGCTGCAGATCGATGGGCCCGGCATCGTCGTGGCCAATCACAACAGCCATTTGGACACGCTTATTTTGCTGTGTCTGTTTCCGGCACGTGTGTTGCCGCGTCTGCGCCCCGTGGCCGCCGCCGACTATTTTTTGAAAACATCTTTGTCGCGCTGGTTTTCGCTCAACATTATCGGCATTTTGCCGATCCATCGAAAGTGCGAGGGGCGCAGCGATGATCCGCTGCAAGGCTGTTACGAGGCGCTCGAGGCGGGCGAAATTCTCATTCTCTTTCCGGAAGGCTCAAGGGGCGAGCCCGAACAAATGTCTGACTTAAAATCAGGCATAGCTCGGCTTTCGGAAAAATTTCCCGCGGTGCCCGTCGTGCCGGTGTTCCTGCAAGGGGCCGGGCGGGCGTTGCCCAAAGGCAAACCGCTGCTGGTGCCGTTTCTGTGTCATGTCATCGTTGGCGATGCGCTGACTTGGGGCGGCGACAAATCCTCGTTCATGATCTCGCTTAAAGCCCGCCTCGACGACCTCGCCGGCGAAGCTCCGCCGCTTTATTGGGAATAGTGTTTTGCCGCTACGCACATGGATTCCGGATCGTAAGCCTCGTCTGCCAAAACGCTCACGGCGTTTTCGGCTCGCCTAACGTCCGGAATGACGCAAGAGGTAATGCGGCTCCCGAAATCTTTTACGGTGTCATTCCGGAAACAACTTTCCTCCGAATTTCTATTTCGGATAGGAAAGTTAGTTGTCCGGAATCCATGGGCACCAAACGAGCACAGAAATTTAGGGTTGTCTGCAAACCTATGGGGTCGCCTCTTTGCCCGCGGCTTTCAGCTTTTCTTCCGACAGGTCGTAGAACCACATGGCGACGGCGGCCGATAGCGAACAGACTGACGGAATAACGGCTACGCCCAAGGTCATGGTGGTGATAGCGCTTTCAGGCTGCTCGACCGTCTCGCCGGCCTTGGCTGAAACGAAGCCCATGACGCCCAAAAAGTTTGCAAAAATGAGCGGGCCGATGGCTTGGGCTAGTTTTTCCATAGTGCCGTAAATGCCCGCGTATATGCCTTCCCGGCCAATGCCTGTGCGCCGCCGGTCATAATCCATTGTGTCTGGCAGAATGGCGAAACCCATCATCAAGATGCCGCTGGTAAAAGCGCCCAGCACAACAACGCGGAAGTTCAAAATGAAACCGGGCTCGGCCGCGGTAGACAAAAGGAACGTCAATGTCGTGAGCGCATAACCGATGGAGGCCACCATGAACATTTTGCGTTTGCCAAAGAACCGTGAGGTCACGCGCCAAAGAGGAATTGCGCCGAGTTGGCCAATGGTGATCGATACGCCGAAGGCGAAAATCAACTCATCTTGCCGCATCAGCACGTAGGTGCCGAAGTACAGCAACGACGAGGTAATGCTGGCCTGGGCCATGAGGCCGCCCAATTTAGCGAGGAGATAAATAAAGAACGGCCGGTTTTCTAAAATCAATCTCAACTGTTCGCCGACGGAAAACTTAGTCGTGTCAGTGACCTCGAGCTGCGGTAAAGACTGCGTGGCCAAAAAGGTAGTCAGCATGGCCAAGCCGATCAGCCCGCCCATCACCCAGCCGATGAGAGAATAGGCTTCCACCTCAGGAAAATTTCCGATGAATTGCGCGCCGCCGCCGATGGTGATCAAGCCTGCCGTGGCAATGAACACCATGCGATAGGACATGAGCACCGTGCGCTCATGGTAATGCGGCGTGATTTCTGCCGGCATCGTCAGATAAGGCACGTTGAACAGCGTGTAGCCGGTGGCGAACAGCAACAGGATCAAAGTGACGTAGACAATGATCCCCGTGTCGCCTAAGGCTGGCGGGTTGAACAGGGCAGCAACGGCCGCGAACGACGCCAGAGCACCGAAGAAGAGATAGGGCCGCCGGCGGCCGTAGCGCGATTTAGTCCTGTCGCTCAGATGACCCACAAGCGGATCTGTAACGAAGTCATAGGCCTTCGACAAAAAGATAACCCAACCGGCGATGAAGATATTAATTCCCAAAATATTGGTCATGTAGAACAGAAGGTAGAACGTCAGGATGGCAAACATGCTCGACGTGCCGTGGGTCCCGACGGCCCAGCCGAGCTTTTGCCCAACGCTTAGGGTTGAAACCGTTGCCAAGCGCGATCTCGGTTGCGGCTCAAGGGTGCCCGGATTTGTCATTCATGTTTCCCGCTAGTGGTCGGCGCGGGTCACCGTACACCAGGGTGCGACCAATCCAAATTGTCTAGGGTGCTCCGCCACTTGTCGGTATTGACTTCGGAACTAGATAAATCTTCGGTGTCATGCCCGGACTTGATCCGGGCATCCATTGGTCTGTCCGCGGAAAACCACACTGCGTTGTGGGATTGAGTCAGTGCTGCAATTGCTGGATTGCCGGGTCAAGCACGGCAATGACACCGAGGAGTAATGTCAGCACAAAGAAAAACCCCCTCCCGCTTTCCCGGAAGGGGGTTCAATTCAACTCAAGTGAATGGGACTAGAAATCCACGGACGCCCGCACACCCACTTGCCGTTTGTTTGGTAATGCCAAGCTGGCCTGGTTGGCAAGGATAGCCGGAGGAATAAAGGTCGAGAAGTCGGTCGTGTTTAAGCCGGCCTTCACCGTGTCGTCGTTGAGCAAATTATCCGCATAGGCGACAATTTGCCAATTCTCGCCGGTCAGGCCGGCTCGCAAATCCACCAACGTATAACTTTGGAATTTGACGCGGTTGAACTCGTCTTCCCAACGTTCGCCCTGATAGATGACATCGGTTTCGATGAAAGCGGAAAGCCCGCCGCCGCCGATCGGCCGGGTGAAGTTGACCGAGCCCACAAAGGAATGTTCCGGCGTTTCTTCAAGCCTGTTGCCGGATAAATCTAGCGAACAAGTCGTTTGTCCTGCAGGCGTTGCGATCACCGTACAATTCCCGGCACGCGTGACGTTGCCGAGACTTCCAGACAGGGTGTCGAACTCCGTGTAAGTTGCGTCGATCCAGGCGTATGAAGCGCCGAAGGTCCAATTCCCGCCCAGGACTTCTTGTTGGGGTGCCCAGGTGCTGTCAAACTCGAGTCCCCAGACTTCGGCTGCGGACGCATTGACAGTCCGCGTGCCAAGGAGGCCAGTCGTCGGAATGATGACTTGGGTTGCGACCTGCTTGTCCGAGAAATCCAGGAAGAAGCCGGCCATGTTCACCACGAGTTGATTGTCGAACCAAGTCGACTTCGCGCCGATTTCGTAGGCCAACATCTTCTCCTGCTCAAACGAATCGCTTGGGTCGAAGCCACCGGCCCCGCCGCCGCCAAGGAAGCTGATGCCCGCTGCTTTAATGGCCCGCGCTACGCTGCCATAGAGCAAGAAGTCGTCACAGCCGCAAGCGGAGAGATAGTCCGACAGATTCCATTCGAGAGTGCCTTTCGGTGTGAAGTAGTTGTCACTGCTCGAGCCGAGAATATCTACTCCCGAAAACGGGGAGAAGATCGGTGCGAGCGCTAATCCAAAACCGCTCGGGCCTATAGCGTCCAAATCTTCCCAGGTGTAGCGCGCTTCAAACGTTGCAGATAGCTGGTCAAACAAGGTCAACGTGCCCGATCCAAAGACCGAGTAATGTTTGGTCTTACGATTCCAGAAGCGCTCCGGCGAGGGGACGTTGGCAAGGTACGCGGTCGATCCGGGAGGCGTGAATAGAAGCGTGAATGGCGGAATAAAAGTCGTGTTGAATGCCGAGATACTTCGGGTGACTTGTGTCACTTCTTCATCCCAGAAAAGACCGCCAACAAGCCAGTTGAATGCACCGGTTTCGCCAGCAAGGCGCAATTCTTGGCTAAAGAGTTTATTCTCGGTTTGGAAATCGGCAATCGTGCAATAGAACGAGACGAAACAGCTGCCATCGATCGCCGTGTCGAACTTTGATCGTGACTCAACTTCCCCAAAGTGTGTGATGGAGCTCAACGTGCCGAAGCCCAAATCCCAATCGCCGTTGAGCTGGGCCCGAAAGTTTTGACGATCGGTTCCCGGCGGCTGCGTCCCGCCGGCAGAGGCCGGCCCGGTTTCGGGATCTTCGGTAATCGTGACGGTCAGCGCACTAGCGTCTGGAAATGTTCCTACGACAATCGGAAATGTGCCAAACGGAATTCCCAGAACTGCAGAAGCGGCACCAACGCTCCCGGCCGAGATGACCGGAGTTAAGGGTCCCGCGCCATCCGGATCAATTAGGGCGTTCGCTGGAATTGTGCCGTTTATGACGTTCGCTCGCGACGCGGCCCGCGCGAACTCGCTGAACTCTTCATCTGAATATTCTAGCCGTGCGGTGAAACTCAAGGTGTCGGTTGGCTCAAAAAGTGCGGCACCCGAAACGCCCCAACCCTCTTGCTGACCGACGCGTTCGTCGGTGATGCTATTGCGATAGAAGCCGTTGTGTTGCCAAAAGCCGCCATTGATCGAGACGGCGAGAATGTCTTCCACGACAGGGGCCGCAACGCGTCCGGTTACTTCAACCTGACCGTGGGTGCCGAAGTCTCCCGAAACACGTGCTTCGAATCCGTCCATCGACGGCTTTCTGGTGATATAGGAAATCGCGCCGTTAAAGGCGCTGCGGCCATAAAGGGTCATTTGCGGACCCTTGACCACTTCGACGCGTTCTACGTCAAACAAACGCGGATTGAGGACCAACGACCCTCCCGCCGTTTCGATATTTTCGCTCGACAGGTCCACGCCGTCCAAAATGACGGCAGCATTTTGCCGGCCGCGTGTGGGCTGCAAACCACGAATGTTGATTTGAATGTCCTGCGGGGCAAAACCGCCGCCTTGATTGAGCACGACGCCGGCAGTCAATCGAGTTATGTCACCGAGACTCTCGATGCCTTTGCGCTGAATCGCTTCAAAACCGAAGACGTTGACGCTAATCGGCACGTCTTGAAGGTTTTCTTCGCGTTTCCGCGTTGTCACCGTGATGTTGCCGACCTGGGCCCAGCCTTCGCTGGTAGGCATAAAGGTAGTCGGAATGGCAACAAGAGCAGCGGCCGCGACGCCGCTCAGCAGCTTCTTGGTTTTCATATCAAGTCCCCTGATTTCAGATTGTAAGATCAGGTCTAACTGGATATGTGCTCAATTCCAAGATGAGGCAGCCTTAAGGTTACCAGCCATTAAAAGTCAGGACGGGTCTGTTGCAATAATGCAACTTTAGGCCCTCAGGCTTTTTTGGCGCTCAGGCATCACGCCACTTAAATAGTTGATAGCGGAAATGGTCTCATAGGAATAATAGTCAATGATTTAGGTTAGTTAGACTGTTCTCTGAATCTTTAGTCTCGTGTCATAAGAGCCGTCTAAAAGAAAACATAGAGCCAAACCGAACCACCCATGATGCCCGTGGAAATCGCCATCGAAATAATATGTCCCAACATTTTTTGTCCTCCCGTTTGTTTGCCGCCCTGTTGAGTTTGAGAGTAAGGAGGAGGGGCCCTCTTCGCTGTGACCTGGGTCACAATTTGGCTGGATTTCGAGGATCTGCTATCGGTGCGTTTGACGGCCTCAACTGGGCCGGCTGCGAAAGGACTCTAAAAGTGGCGACGATCAGGATCTGTATCGCTTTGGTATTTTCGCTCGCGGCTCACGCGGCGCACGCCGAGACCCTGAGAATTGGCACCTACGTTCCCGAGCAGTCGGTCGGCGTGCAGCTCGTGTTGAAGCCGTGGATCGAATCGGTGAAGGCAGATCTTGGGGACGACATCACCATCCGCGAATTTTGGGGTGGGTCGCTGGGACGCGATCCGGTTGCACAGTTCGATTTGGTCAAGAACGGAGTGCTTGATGCGGCCTGGGTGTTGCCGGGCTATACGCCAGGCGTCTTTCCACAAATTCAAATTACCGAGCTACCTTATTTGGCGGAAAGTGCCCTGGAGGCGTCCGTCGCGGCTTGGCGTCTTCATGAGGCCGGCTTGATCGACGGTGACGACGGCGTTCATGTCCTCGGAATATGGACGACGGACGTGGCTGCGCTGCAAATGCGGACAGCTATCAACTCGTTAGATGAGATTCGCAATTTGAGTATCCGCACCGCTGGTGCCGTCCAAGCAAGCTTTATTCAGGCGGCCGGCGGCGTGCCGCAGACGCTGACCGCCATTGAAACAAATGAATTCATGGAGCGGCGCACCATCGACGGGTTGATCCAAGCCTGGACCGGCATGCGTACGTTTCGAACCGAGGAATTGACAGGTGCAGCTTACGAGGCACCGGTCGGACTCATCCCGTTTTTGTTTCTCATCAACCGCAAGACATGGGAGGGGTTGAGCCCCGAGATGCAGGCCGTCTTGAAGAGCTACGGCGGGGAGACATTCGCCCGTAACGCCGGCAAAGCTTACGACAAAAAGGCCGCCGACATTCGGGGTGAGATTGTCAGCGGAGGAAAACACACTTTAGTGGTGCCGCCAGCAGAGGAAAATTCCGCTAACCTCGCACTCTATAAACAAGTACATGCCGACTGGATCGCGAATACCGCGATGGGGCAGGAAGCATATGACTTGTTTTCCGCAACCCTCGAAGAGTTGCGCGCCGAGCCATAAGTAGTTCGTCGTCACCCCTTTTGAACGGAATTACTCACAAATAACTCCCCTGTTGCCAGGGCCATGGACTATGTTTTCATCGCCTTTGTAATTGGACATACGGGCGCTTCATGAACCGACTTCTTAAGCAAAGACAGGCACTCGACCGCTTGACGCGTTGGGTTGCGATCATCGGATTTACGGGTCTCGTAGTGATCGGTCTGATGACCATGGTCGACGCTGTTTCGCGGCATTTGCTTTTGCCGCGTATCCCTGGGTTCAGTGATTTCGGCGAAGTGTTTTTTGCCCTGGTCATCGCGAGCTGTTTTCCCGCTGGCTTACTCCACAATCAAAACGTCGCCGTGACATTTCTAGGTGATGCTTTGGGTGCCCGGCCCCGTGCCGTGCTGAATTTTCTGGCGGCGCTGATTACTTTGGTAGTGTTCGCCCTAATTGCTTATCAAATCGTCTTAATGACAATTGACTATCAGCAGACCGGACGGGTTACCTCGACCGTTCTGATGCCTACTGCACCTTGGTGGTGGGTCACGAGCGCTATTCTTGTCACCTGCTTGCCGGTTCAGCTTTGGGTCGTCGTTGCCCGTTTCTACGAACTGGTGTCGCTGCAGCTCATAGTCGATGAGGCGCCGCTCGCGAGCACAGACGATCTCATCGCTGAGCAACTAACGGGCGAACCTGGCAACCCTCGTCAAAGCGCATCCTGATGGATCCGATTGTTCTTGGCCTCATCGGCTTTGGCGCCATGTTCGCACTGATTGCTCTTCACGTGCCCATCGGTATTGCAATGGCCGTTGCCGGCGTGGTTGGGGTAGGGGCCCTGATCGGGTTCGAACCGGCCGTCACGCTTTTTGCGACAGAAGTCTCGTCCGCAATTTCGAATGAGAGCTTGGCCATCATTGCCATCTTCTTGCTGATGGGCAGTTTGGCAAACGTGGCGGGGCTGTCGGCCGATGTGTTTCGGCTGGCCTATGCGCTGATCGGTCACCGCCCCGGCGGCTTGTCCACGGCGACCATTCTAGGCTGCGCGGGGTTCGGCGCCATTTGCGGCTCGTCTATCGCCACGACGGCGACCATGGCGCGAGTCGCCCTTCCAGAAATGCGTGCCCGCGGCTACACGCCCCAATTGGCCAGCGGTTCGATCGCGTCGGGCGGCACTCTTGGCATTCTAATTCCGCCCTCTGTGATCATGGTGCTGTACGGCGTCCTCACCGAACAATTCATCATCGCGCTCTTTGCGGCTGCTCTGTTGCCCGGCCTGTTGGCCGTCATTCTTTATATAGCTGCAGTCGAAGTGTTCGTTCGTTTGCGGCCGGACGCTGGACCTGCAGGACCTCGTCTGAGCTGGGCCGAGCGGCTCAAATTTCTGATGGCGTCTTGGCGGGTCATTCTGCTGGCTGCTGCCGTTTCAGGTGGCATTTATTCGGGCATCTTTACCGTCAGCGAGGCGGCGTCAGTGGGCGCCAGCTTGGCTCTCATCATGGCGGCGCTGTCGGGAAATATGACGCGGGCGCTATTCGTGGAATCTCTGATGGAAACGGCGGGCAATACTTGCCTCATTTTCGTAATTTTGATCGGCGCTTCGATTTTCTCGTACTTCGTTTCGCTCTCTGGCGCGCCCAGTGCGATTATCGACGCGATCCGCGATAGTAGTCTTGCGCCTCTGGCAATCATCCTCTTGCTCATGGTCGTCTACATTGTTCTCGGCAGCGTTTTTGACACGGTTGCCGCGATGGTCATTACGTTGCCGTTCGTCTTTCCGCTCATTCTGGATTTGGGTTATGACCCGATCTGGTGGGGCATCATGATGGTCATGGTGATGGAAGTCGGCATGATCACGCCACCTATCGGGCTCAACGTTTTCGTGCTTCGTGGCGCAGCGGACAACTTGTCGCTCGGCCAAATCTATGCCGGGATCGTTCCGTTTTTGGTGGCCGATCTAGTGCGCCTGGTCTTGGTCGCGGTGTTTCCTGCGGTGGCTTTGTTCCTGCCGCGCTATTTGGGACTGATCTAATCGGGAGCCGTTCGCAACTAGCAGGCCGCCGCGTTACGCGGTCACAGGAAATTTATCTGCTGCGCGACTCTTGATCCCCATTTTGTGGTTCACTTTCAGGCACCGTGGTGTGGGATCAAATTTCGCATTGAAAGGTCGCGTGGAACTCCTGTGCGGAAATCGGCGGTTGCGACGAGTCGTATTTCATTGCCACTAGTTATGTCCATGCCGTCTATATTTGCCGAATTGTTACAAGCGCTGCCCGCAAATTTTTGTTATGTTTTGGCTGTCGCGAGCTGCGATTTAATCCGGTATTGAAACGCGATATAGTGTAACTAACACGAGTCGTTTGGGTGTCCGGCCTGCGTACCTGGCCGAGTTACGGGCACTTGCTTTTCAAGATAAAGAACTACTGCGAAAGTAGGGGGGCGCTGTGCGTCCATCATTCTTTTTGTCGAGGGTTTGAATTATGCGAATTGACAGTCAGAGGTGGTTCGGTTTGTTTGAACAACTTTCGGACTGCGGATAAGTGGATTTCAGCCCCTGTTATGCCGCGACCGGGATTGGTTGCAGCACGTTGAAGTAAGCCTGATCGGGTGTCTGGCGGTCAAGCGATGAATGCGGTCTCTTGGTGTTATAAAAGACCAAATATTTGCCGAGGGCGGCTCGGGCTTGTGGAACATTGCCATAGGCATGCAGATAGACCTCCTCGTATTTGACCGTGCGCCACAGCCGTTCAACAAAGACATTGTCCCGCCACGCTCCCTTGCCATCCATGCTGATGGCGATTTCAGCATCCTTCAGGATTTGTGTGAAAGCGATGGAGGTAAACTGCGAGCCCTGATCGGTGTTGAAGATGTCCGGCTTACCGTAACGGGCCAGTGCTTCTTCAACGGCTTCAATGCAAAAGTCTGCTTCCAGTGTGATAGAGAGCCGCCAGGACAGGACACGCCGGCTGAACCAGTCAACCACTGCGGCCAGATAAACAAAGCCCCGTGCCATTGGAATGTAGGTGATATCCATCGCCCAGACCTGATTGGGTTGGGTGACCGGCAGCTTACGCAACAGATAGGGATAGATTTTGTGGCCCGGTGCAGGCTTGGACGTGTTCGGGCGGCGATAAATAGCCTCAAGCCCCATACGCTTCATCAGTGTTGTGACGTGCAGGCGGCCAACCTTGTATCCTTCACCAAGCAATAGTCCCTGCAGCATCCTGCTTGTCTGACATCAGCGCCTGTGGGACAGATGGAGTTGATTGTGTAACGGAGGATTTCTGGCTCATCGTCGTGACCGAAGGGAACGCAGATGATCCAGAAATCCATGAGTTTGAAGGACGGCGCCGAGACGGCGGTACGGGACATCCGGCGCAAGACGCGCAAGCAATATTCAGCTGAAGAGAAGATCCGGATTGTGCTCTCGGGCCTGCGCGGCGAGGACAGCATCGCCGAGCTGTGCCGTCGGGAAGGGATCGCCGAGAGCCTCTACTACAGCTGGTCGAAGGAGTTCCTGGAAGCCGGCAAGAAGCGGCTTTCGGGGGATACCGCCCGCCAGGCGTCCTCGGGCGAGGTCAAGGACCTGCGCCGCGAGAGGCATGACCTCAAGGAAGCGCTTGCCGAACAGGTGCTGGAGAACCGGCTGCTTAAAAAAAGCATGATCGGGGATGGGGGAGACGGCGCATGAGATACCCCGCATCGGAGAAGCTCGAGATCATCCGCCTAGTCGAGCGATCCCATCTCCCGGTGCTGCGGACGCTGGACAAGCTCGGCATCCCGGCAACGACGTTTTACCGATGGTACGACCGGTATTTGCGTGGTGGCGTACAAGCATTGGAAGACCGGTCTCCCAAGCCAAAACGCGTGTGGAACCGCATCCCCGATGATATTCGAGAGCGGATCGTCGATATGGCTCTTCAGGAACCGGAACTGAGCCCGCGCGAGTTGGCAGTGCGGTTCACTGATACGCAAAGCTATTTTGTATCCGAAGCTTCAGTGTATCGCCTGCTCAAAGCTCTTGATCTGATTACCAGCCCGGCCTTCGTGGTCATCAAGGCTGCCAATGAGTTCCGCGACAAGACCACGGCGCCAAATCAAATGTGGCAGACCGACTTCACCTACCTCAAGGTCATCGGCTGGGGCTGGTTTTATCTCTCTACGATTCTTGATGACTTCTCGCGCTACATCATTGCGTGGAAGCTGTGCACCACGATGAGAGCTGAAGACGTCACTGATACGTTGGAAATGGCTCTGGAGGCATCGGGTTGCGATCAGGCAAATGTCGCACACAAGCCGCGTCTGCTATCTGACAATGGTTCAAGTTATATTGCCGGCGATCTTGCTGACTGGATGGATGATCAAGGCATGAGGCATGTTCGCGGCGCGCCGTATCATCCGCAAACGCAAGGCAAAATCGAGCGTTGGCATCAAACGCTCAAGAACCGCATCTTGCTGGAAAACTATTACCTACCTGGCGATCTTGAAGCGCAGATCGATGAGTTCGTGGGTCACTACAATCACCAGCGCTATCACGAGAGTCTGCAAAACCTCACGCCCGCAGATGTTTACTTTGGGCGCGGCCAAACCATTCTATTGCAAAGAGAAAGGATCAAGCGAAAAACGATCGAGCATCGGCGCTTGCAACACAGCAAAGCCGCTGCTTAAACTGATACAACAGATGAGCCATATACTCCGCTAGCTCAAACCGAAATCTGTTCCAATTTATCTGATGACGGACATTTGGATCAAGTCTGGCGCGCCGTGCGCAAGGGTTTGCTGCCAACCTGGATGGAGGCCGCCTGCAAGTCATGGGAGCATGTGCTGGTAAGTTTGGAGTCCGGAGACTGGGAAAGCCTTGTTTCCAAACTCGATTGGGTTTTGAAGAAAAGGTTGTTCGGCGATTATATCAACGGTGAGGCACCGCTGTCGCAGCATCAGCTTGACGCTTGGACTCTATTTCTTAAGCGCGCCGAATTGATTACCTCTTTTAAATGTTTAAGGCGCAATATGAACTGCTTGACTTTTGACTTGGTGATGGATGAGCTCAACGCGGACTTCTTTGGCATTACGGCAATCAAGGAAGTATTGAAGGTCATCAAAAAGCCGGAGCTGACTTATGCCGACTACCTATCGTTCAGTGATGTGCGCGATCGTTTGTGGGAATACGATATGCGTATTGGAGAGGTCCGCAGCATTTATCATGAATTGGAATGCGAGGGCACCGTTGACCGCGACCCAGTCACGGAAGCGGAAATCTTAAAGGCGCAAACCAAGCCGCCGCCTTGGGGACGGGCAAAAATTCGGGGCGATTGGATTCGAGAGCACGGCACATCCGCTCGCATGGCTATCGCGGATTGGACGTTTATCAGAGCCGACGACCGATATCTGGACTTGCGAGACGTATTCGAAACGGAAGAGCGCTGGACTACAAAACGATCTGTGCCGGATAAGAACACGATATTGCGGCGACGGCTTAGGCCAGCGTTTTTAAGAGGCGATGAGTGACCGATTGCGGCTTGCGATAAATAAGGTCGTAGCTGCCGCGAGACCAATGTACAGAAAACTCGGTATGAAATAGGGTCCTGCCAGGCTGCGCACGATTACCAATTGCAGCAAGGACAATGCGATCATCACGTCATAGGCGACGGCGATATATTTGCCATACGGCGCCGTTGGCAAAGCGAACGTTGACGATCGCCGGCGCCAGATATCAAAGGCGTATTGTGCGACCAACAGCGCGTAAGCGAGCCCGAACCACCAGGGCGCAATACCGAGCGCGATTAGCGCGACGAGCGCGGTGGTCCGGTTCACAATATCGACAATTGGATCGAGGAGAGCGCCGAGGGACGTTACGCTATTCAGCCGGCGCGCCAAATAGCCATCCGCCATATCGGTGAGTGCGGCGGCTGCATAGCCAACTGCACCAACGTAAACAAAGAAATAATCTGAGGCGTTGACGCCAAGGTAAAAGCAGAAGACGAACGCTGGCCCGAGAATGAGCCGCGCGAGCGTCACGGCAGTGGGCAGCTTCGAGGTACTCACTTGAAGAGTTCTTCCGCCGGCGCGCCATCGGCATCGAGGGCGAAACCGAGAATGCGGGCGATGGTGGGCGCCACGTCAATCATTTCCAATTGCGGCACCATGTAGTTTTCGCGGATGGCCGGCCCTGCCGCGATGAAGCCCGTCGCCATTTGCGGCATAGTCGGGACATGTCCATGCATGCCTTTGACCATCGAATAGGGCGCGATGACGTCGCTGGTTGGGGCCGCGGTCATGAGATATCCGTCGGCCGCGGAGAGCGCAAAGAGCGCGCCGGGAAAGCCGTGCAATTCGGCAAGCTCATCTGGCCCGATGAAGGTGACCATGTTGGCGTAGCGTTCCTCGATCAGTTTCGGAATGCTTTCCAAGAGTTGCGCCTTCAATTCAACGTCTGTGTTATCGTTTAAATAGACTGCCGCCGAGCCGCCGGCCGCTCGTGAAGTAACCGTTCCGGTTGGTGTGGCGCAGTCGGCATCCATTGCAGCGGCCTCAGCCAGAAGTGCCGTCGCGTTGACGGCCGAGTGGATGTTTACGAAGCCATGGTCGCGGACAACGATGAAAGTTGTTGTTTTGCCGAGCCCTGCGTCCTCCGCAGCTTTAACAAGTTTTCCCACATATCCGTCGATTGTCTCGAACGCCGTCTTGACGATCTCCGCATCGGGCCCGGCCAAATGTTGTTTGGTGTCCCCGTCTGCAAAGTGAACGATCAACAAATTCAGTTGTTTGTCTTTTAGAAGTTGCGCCGCGAAGTTGGCTGCCGCTTGGTCGCCAATTTCGGAATAATTGGGTTCGCGAAAGGCGCGAATTTCAACCGGACCCAGCCCGGCCTCGAGCTCGTCAACAAGACCCATTGTCGAAGCCTCTTTCACAAGGCTCTTTAAGTCTTCTCCCGGCTTAGAAAACGGCAAGGCGATGAGATAGTCGACGTCGGCTCCCAGGCTTGTGGGCCAGAAGACGCTGGCTGAGCTGAGACCCTCTTCGGCCGCGTCTTGCCAAATGGTTTGAGCTTGGATGTCCGCGGCATCGACGTGAGGGCGTCCGTCCATAGAATTATTGTTGTAGATACCATGTGTTGCCGGATGGCTACCCGTTACAAGTGTTGCGTGCGCCGGCATCGTCATGGACGGGAACACGCTTGTCATAGCTTGCGCGTATGTGCCGCGTGCCATCAGCGCTTGCAGGTTGGGGACGGAAACATCTTGCTCCTTAGGATCAAGATAAATCTCCGGCCGCAACCCATCGATGGACACGAGAACGACGTGGGATTCCATAGGCGGCCTTGCCGCACAGGCGCTCAATAGCAAGAATAGAATGAGCGAAAGGCCACACCGACCTGAATATTGAAATAAGGGGTGGCAGTGAATTTTGTAAAATTTCATGACGGCCCAACTAAGCATCAATACGATTCTGCCAGCCATTGATGAGTGAATGGCGTGCAAGTTCGTCGGAGAGCGGTCCCTCAGTCGGGTCTAACTTGAGTGATTGCAAAAGCGCCCACGCGATACACAGATTAGACGAAAGCAAGGGCACACTAATTTCACTTTGCAAGTTTCGAATGGTCGGCAGGCTGGGCATGCCGGTGCCGGTCATCAGGATGCAATCGCAGGCTGACGTGTCGACGGCGCGGGCGGCTTCGTTGGCCGGCCCGAACTCCAAATCGTAAATGTGGACTGTGTCCATCGATCCAATATCGACTTGGCGGGTTTCGCTAATTATATAGCCTGCTGCCTGCCAATAGGCGTGGCTCGCTTCCACCAGCCAGTCGGGATAAGGTGCAACAATCGCAATGCGATTGGCGCCGAGATCTTCAAGTCCCACGCGAATGGCATGTGTGGCCGTGATGATCGGGTAGCCGCGCTCCTGTTCCAGCCTGTCCCTCATATCGTCTTCGGCAGTGCGGCCGACTAAGTAACTTGAGCCCGTACAGGCAAAGCCGAACGCGTCGAGCTCAAGACTGGCAAAATTGTTCAGATACTCGGGCAGCCGGTTGAAATATTCGAGGGTGCGCGTGCGCGCATCGGGAGAGGGGCTCGTCAGCCTTGTTGTATACATTGCGATATCGGGCGGCAGGAGCAGGCGCATTTCTGGCTCCACCGTAGGGTTGGCCTGAGGCGCGCCAATTCCCACGCGCCCTTTTGACCCGTAACTTCTTCCCGCCATGTTCTGCATCTCCCTTCGCTTCGGGATGACGCTACAACAAAAATGCGTGCCCCGTCATTCTACTCGCCGGCTTTGGAAGCAGCGGTATACTCAGCGGGTACGTTGATCTCGCCCATGAGGTCTTCGACGATCTTGTCGAACTTGTCCCAGGGGGCATAGCGCGCGCTATGGCCGCGCACAATAAATGAAGGGCCGGCATAAAAGTTTTCGTATTGGGTGTGCCGATTGCCGAATTCGGACCCGAACATTTCCCAAGCAAGCTTGTAAAGTTTGACACGCTCAATTGCCGTTTCATTGTCGGTCTGCCAATAATCGAGAAAGCGATCGCGCGTGTCTGCATTACCGAGCACGGAGATGTCGGCCGGCATTTGAAACACGCTGCCACCGGAAAGTTCGCGCAGCATACCAACAATAATGGGGTAGTGCTCCTGACACCAATTGAGCGCCGCCGCCATATAGCGTCGATTGTAATTGACATAGCCGCCGTCGAGCTTTTCGTGATCCTGAATTTGACCGGCGATCATACCTGCGAGGGCGGCTTCCATTGCGGCAAGACGGCCGAGGGTTTCAGCGACGACTGGAATCTTGTTGACGCCCGCGGACACGGTGACTTTGTGAATGAGCCCGGCTAGAAATTGAATTTTGGCATGGGCGCGGACATTGGACTGATGATTTCCGAAGGAATGCGCCGCCGTAATAAGATAAATTTCGCGCGAATGGTCCGGCTGATCGTGAACGAACACCCGCTCCCACGGCACGTGCACGTCTTCGAAAATGAGCATGACGTCGCTTTCGTCAAAGCGCGAGGCCAACGGCGAGTCAAACTCATTCTGCGCGTAGAGCTCCATGGGCTTGCGTGCCCATATAGTAAGACCAGGCGTGTTCATGGGGATGGCGCATGTGATGGCTTCTTTCTTTCGGTCCTCGGCGAGCGGCGTCAAATTGCCGATCCACACGTCGTCACAATAAATGCCGGCTGTCGCTAGCATTTTCATACCGTTGAGGGTGACGCCTTTGTCGTCTTCGTCGGTCACCCGCATCACCGCTTGACGCCCTTTGTTTTCGCCGAATGACTTTTGGCTCTTGGATTGGCTTGCCGGGTGCACTGCATAGGTCGCATAGAGATCGTTGTCGCGTAGATGTTTGTAATAGTCGACAATGTTGGTCGAAAAGTTCTGTCCGAATTGATCGAGGACTTCTGGGTGCATCGCGAGTGCAGTAACAAAACCCGAAACGTGATCGGGACTGCGGCCCATGAGGCCTAAAGTTTGTTCGGCGATGGCACGGTGACAGGTCGACCGTTTGAGCAGATCGTCAGCTGTGCGCGGCATCAAATAATACATGGCGTGCCGTTGGCCGTTTTCCTCATAGCTCATGAAGTCGTGGTTGGCCGGGTCCGCTTTGAAGTCAAAGAGATTGGCAAACGTTTTTGCTGCGCCCTGAAACGCAGGGTGCGTCGTGACGTCGTCCACGCGGTCGCCACCGACATAGACGACGCGGCCGTCTTTCAGGGACTCGAGAAAGTCCTGTCCTGTGCGCAACTTGATGAAACCCCTTCTAAATGGCGCTTTGCCAGCGCCTCCAACTTGTATTATATCTAATACAGGTGATTTGAGGAGTCAAAGTGACGTTTGCTGTAAACCCAAAAAGCGCTGTGCCGCTTTATCACCAGGTCTATTTGGTGTTGCGCCAACAATTGCTGGAAGGGCAATTCGAACCCGGCGTGGCTTTGCCCGGCGAGGAGCCACTACGCGAGCAATTCGGTGTGTCGCGAGTGACCATTCGCAAAACACTAGCGGCTCTTGAAAAAGAGGGTCTCGTTGAACGGGTTCGCGGCAAGGGTACGTATCCCATTGCAAAGCCCGCGAACGACCGCGCCAATATCAGCGGACTTTATGAAAACCTCATCAGCGTCGGATTGCAGACGCAAGCCAAGCTGTTGGAATTTGAAGTTTTACCGACACCGGCCTTCCTGAACACCAATGAACAGAATTTTGGCCAAAACGTTTTGCGCGTAACACGAGTAAGAAGACTCAAGAAAGATCCCTTTGCCTTTATGCGCAGTTATGTACCCGAGGCGATGGCTAAGCATTTAAGCAAGCGCGATCTTGGCAATCGGCCACTCTTAATGGTTCTAGAAGGCGCCAGCGTGATGCCCAGCGTTGCCGAGCAGTCTCTGACGGCAGCAGCGGCGACTGAGGAGCACGCACGGCACCTCAATGTCGCTATAGGAAGCCCACTTATTCACATGACGCGTCTTTCGCGCAATGAGAAAGGACAGGCGATTGAATATTTCGAATCTTACTACCGCCCGGATAAATACGAATATCGTTTAACCCTGTCCCGTGGCCGCACCAGCGACGCACCCCGATGGGTCCCGATCGGCTGATCATACTAGCCCTCCGTGTCATTCCGGACGTTAGGTGAGCCCAAAAACCCTTTGGGTTTTTGGTGGGCGAACCTTAGGATCCGGGATGACGCCGAATATGGATTGTGCGCTATGAAGAAAAGCTACGCTCTATTTGCTGGTCTCATTTTCGCCGCGTTCTGGTTGCAACCGGCTTTGGCGCTCGACGTGCGCTTCGGCGCATTCATTATTAAGGGCTCGCCATCGGGCGTGATATTCGAGCAGTTCAAAGACAATGTCGACGCGAGCGGCGCGAACATCGATCTTCAGCTCTACATTCGCGGTGAAGTTGGCCCTGAAGAGGAAATGTTGAGTGCTGTGCGCCGCGGCCGGCTCGATATGATGACGATATCGTCTCTTTCGTTGTCGCGCGTTGTGCCTGAGATCGCAATGGTCGAGACACCATACCTGTTTAGCTCGCTGGAAGAGGCGAGTTTCGCAATGGAGAACTACGCTTTCGACTTCGTTGAACAGCTTCTGGCAGAGCACGATTTAACATTATTGAGATGGATCGATCTCGGTTACTTAGGGATCTATGCCCGCACACCCATTCTGACCCCCGCGAATGTCAAAGACATTCGGCTTCGCGCATCGGCCAGCAAATCGTCGCAATTCTTTTTCGAAGCTTTGGGCGCCGATCTCATCTTTACGTATGCTCCGGACACACTGCCTTCGCTGCAAACGGGCATGTTTGTTGGGAGTGAGGGCCTTATCATCACCTATGTCGGAACCGGCCTCGACGAGGAGGCTCCGCATTTCACGTTGACGGACCATTCCTATTTACCGGCGCTTTTCATCGTCAATCGTCAGTGGTGGGAGCGCCAATCCGAGGACATTAGAGATACGCTGGATCAATCCTTTCCCCCCGGAGAGATCACTCGCCAAGTGGCACGTGATTTTTTCGATGCGGCACGTGCCCGCGGCGAAGAAGGGGGTGTTACGTTTCATGATCTTGATGACGCGACACGCGCCGAATGGAAGAGTGCGACAGCGAATGTTCGCCAGCGCATGCTTGAGTCCATCGGCGGGCGCTCCGCCGAACTGCTTGAGCTGATCGTGCAAGGCAAGGCCGCCTATGCCGCGCAAGGCGCATCGGCAGACGGAAACGGACGGCCACAAGAATAAGCCAAGATTGGATATTCAGCTTCTAGCCCGATGGATTGGATGGCGGTATACAGTGCCCTCATCTTTTGGGGGCGCACGTGATTTCAATCAAGGACCGAGAGCCGAAGCTCACTGAATTCGTGCTGATGCTTGCCCTCTTGATTTCGCTGATCGCCCTGGCGATCGACGCGATGTTGCCCGCGCTCGCCGAGATTGGGAACGATCTGGGCGTCGAGCGCACCAACGACAATCAACTTGTCATTTCAGTCTTGTTTCTAGGGCTTGCAGCGGGCCAGCTTTTTTACGGACCCCTGTCGGACAGCATTGGACGCAAGCCCGCGATATATGCCGGGCTTGGGTTGTTCATCATTGGCTGCGTACTTTCGATCGCCTCGTGGAACCTCACACTCATGCTCGTGGGGCGTTTTCTGCAGGACCTCGGCGCCGCCGGCCCACGGATCGTTACTGTCGCCCTCGTTAGCGATCTTTATGAGGGGCGCGCGATGGCGCGGATTATGTCGCTCGTAATGACCACTTTTGTTTTTATTCCGGCGATCGCACCTGCCTTGGTCCAAGGCGTGATCCTCATTTCCCACTGGCGAATGATCTTTGTTCTTTTCGTGGTGCTCGCGATTGTTGCGGGCGCCTGGTTCGGTCTGAGGCAGCAAGAAACTTTGCCAGCAAGCCGGCGCAAGAAATTTTCGTTGCGTCAAGTCGCGCTTGCGGCACGAGAAGTGCTGTCAAATCGCGTGGCGTTTGGCTATTCGATCGCTACCGGATTGGTCTTCGCACCATTTATCGGCTATCTGACGTCTGCCCAACAAATTCTACAGGAACAATATAGTTTAGGAACGCAGTTTCCACTTTACTTTGCAGTGCTCGCGTTGTCGGTGGGCGCGGCCTCTTTCGCCAACGCTAAACTGGTTTTGCAATACGGTATGAGGTTGTTGTCGTGGCGGGCCGTACAAGTCCTCAGTATCTTTTCGATAGGCTATTTCGGCGTCGCCTTTGTCTTTGCCGGCAACCCTCCGCTATGGACCCTCATGATATGGGGCATGGTTGCCTTTTTTTGCATTGGTATGTTGTTTGCCAATTTCAATGCCATGGCCATGGAGCCGCTCGGGCACATTGCCGGTGTCGCCGCAGCGGTCATCGGCTCAATGACCATGTTCCTTTCGCTGATCTTCGGAACCTGGATCGGTCAGATGTACGATGGAACGGTCCTGCCTTTGGTTGGAGGGTTTGCGATGATGGGCGTTGCCACGCTTCTCGTCATGCATTGGACCGAACGCAAACCGCAAATGGCTTGATCAGTTCCGAGCGCATTGTTTATCGGAAGGTTCCTCCTCCAACCACTCCCGAATCTTTGTCACCACGCGCCGGATTTGGCTTTGGCCCATCGAGTTTGATAGGCGATGGTCGAGGCCTTCGAACTCGACATATTTGAGATTGCATTTGCCCGCTTCGCGAACAGCGCGCACCGACGCGCGGGACTCATAGGTGTCTGCATAGATGTCACGGTCTCCATGAATGACAAGGATCGGTGCGTTAACTTGGATAAGCGCGTCTAGCGGATCCTTGGACAAAATGGACGCCCACCATTGGTAACTTTGCCCGCCCCAAGACTTGTCGGGATCTGGGTCGGCGATCATTGCGTTGAATAGATCGTCGGCGCCGAACAGTAATTGCCGTGCGACATTCGCGGGCATCGTTTCATTTTTGGCTGAGCTGCGGATGTTGTGTTTGTAGACGTCACCGAATGTCATCGGGCTGCTCGAAATCATGATCACCGCGCCTACTTGGGGAAGTCGAGCGGCAGCTTCTGCGGCGATCAGTCCGCCCTCGGAGACGCCGGCCAAAATGAGATCAGCGCTTGCCCACGCGGTTTGGTCGAGCAAATGAGAAATTACCTGGCTGTAGTCTTCCAGCCGTTGATCGACAGAATTGTTGGCTTGAAACGTCGCGCCGCACTTTGTGGTCGTGCCGCCTTGGCGCGTGGTTTCTTGAGTGACGCCGTATTTCTCCACGACTAGTACGGCATGGTCCGGCGCGATCGCGGCGAATTGAAGAAACAGTGAATTGGCCGTGCCCAGTTCGCACCCCGATCCCTGCATCAAGACAAGAAGCCCGGCAGGGCGGGCACGGTCGCGCCGGTCAATGGCGTAGGACAGCGTGCTGCCGTCGGCGCGCGTGAGCGTATCGTGCTCAAAATCGAAAGCTAACGCATATTGGTTAAACGCTATCCCTGCAAACAGGACGAGACTTAAGAGAAACCTGTCAACAGTACGCCTCGAGAATTTCAACTTTACACTTTCACTTCTAAAATGGGCTCACGATCCGAACGCGCCGTTGATGACGTCAGTCCATTTGGCATCGACTTGATCGAAGATGTCCGGTGCCTCGCGTTCGAGCACGTCGCGACTGTATTCCGGATAGCTCTCCGGTCCGCCTTCTTCTGGCCATTGACGCGTCATATCCATGACGATCTTGCTGGTGCGGCCATGGGCAGGGGAACTTGGATCGAGATCCCAACCGGCCAAATCTTCATAGATGTGACTTGCGGGGTGGGGCTGCCAGCGGGTGGCAAAAGCCATGAAAACGTCGGCTGGATTCATCACGTCCACATCGGCGTCGACCACCATGATGATTTTGTAAACCGGCACGAGTTCGGCAAGCGCCTTGCCGACTTTGAGACCTTGGCCGGCTTCTTTCTTGTCGATGCTCATGACTACCACGCCGTCATGAAACCGGTAGTCGACGACGTCCGGAAAGAAGAGCTTGAGATTGGAAACTTCAATGGCGTTTGACGGGCCTTCGAGGATGGCGCGGCTGACCCCGGTAAAGTCGTTGACGAACCAAGGGTCGCGGCGGTGGGTCACTGTCGTCACGTTTAGGGCTAAGCCGACATGATAGGGCTTGCCGATATAGCCGACGCCTTCGCCATAGGGCCCGTCGGAAACGAACTCTTCTAAGTTTACTTCGCCTTCGATCACCATCTCGGCATGGGCAGGCACGAGCAAGTCATTGGTTTCAGAACGCACGACGTCGAGCGCTTTGCCCCTGAGACCGCCGGCGATGGCAAGCTCATCGACGGGCGTGTTGCCGCGCCGCTGACCAATGCGTGTGCCGCTGATCATCCACACAATGGGATCCTGACCAAGCACCAGGGAGATGCCCGTGGTTTTCTCGCCGCGCTCTTTGGCCGCCATAAACATGCGATTACCGGTTTGGCCCTCGCCGGAGGAGACGGTGATGGAATGCGGGCCCGTAAGTTCGCAGCGGTAGGTGCCGAAATTCACACCAATGTCCGGGTCCTGCGTGAACACGGCCGCGGTATTGACATAACGTCCCGAGTCGCCGGGATTGTTTTGAAAGAACGGAAATCTTGTGAGGTCGATGTCGTCTCCATGCAACACAACTTCTTTGCACGGCGCTTGATCGTTTGTGACCTCGTTCGGCGCTAGCGTCGGATAGGTCCCGCCGCCTTCAGCCAAAAGCTCATTCAAATGTGTTCTTGAATTTTGAAAGGTTGCCGACGGATTGCCAGGAATAGGATCGATACCCAACAGAATCCCTTCGATATCGGAATGGCGCAAATGATTGGCGATGACCGGGCCGTCGATCCATGTGCCGTTGATTTTAACTTGCTCGAACATCACCGCGGGTGCTGCGAACCGGCCATAGCGGTCCATCAGCCGGTACATGATCGCCGTGCCTTCGAACGCGTCCTGATCGACCCTGTCAAAGCGCAAGAGCAGCCCGTGATTTTCCAACGCCTCGACATAATCGCGCAAGCTATCGAATGGCGCGGTGCCCGGTCTTGATTGCGCGCGGGCCGTCGATGTTAGCATGGCTTCGACTGAGGAGGCGGCAGCGATCCCTAAACCGGTTGTCGCTAAAAAATTTCGGCGCGAAAATGCCGCCGGAGAGTCGGAAGACTTGCGATCTGCCATGATCAATCTCCTTAAGTTAGCTCCCCCAGGTCATGCCGGGGCCCATTGCCGAGCCGTCGTCGGGGGGAACCAAAATGCCTTCGTCGACTTTTTGTTTGATACCTTTTTGCAAGACGTCCGACAGTTGCTTTTTGGATTCCATCGGGCCATCGGCGAATTGATTGGGGGGATAAAACGATGTTTGTTCGTAAAGAGGCCGATAGGCTTCGACGCGCAGCCGCGCCAATCGATTAACGCCAAAGGGTCCGGACGGTGAGACGCGCGCGCGCCGCAGCGCATTCATGTCGAGCACGGTCGATGCCACGGCGGTCTCCCCTGCGCCTTCGCATTGGATGATGACCTTGCCTTGGAAATCGATAATCTTTGAATTGCCGACATGGGTACCGGTGGGTAGCGGCCCCCTTCAATTCCACCTGCGTTGCACGACACGAAATAGACCATGTTCTCGGCGGCGCGCACGCGCTTGGAAGCCTCCCAGGCCATGGCTTCCGCCTTGCCGTGATCCGAGGTGGGGTGAAGAATGACTTCGGCGCCGCGCATGGCGAGGCAGCGTGAGGTTTCGGGCCACAAGATCTCGCCGCAGGGCATCATCGCTATGTTGCCAAGCTCGGTTTTGGCCACGGGCCACAGGCCTTCGATGCCGTGCTTGTCGAGATAGGCGTCGAGCAAATCGTGGGGCGAATTGGCTTGTGCTGTCGAGACGCGGCGGTATTTCAAAATGACATCGCCGCTGGGATCGATCAAAAACGAGCAATTGAAATAGCGGCCCGGCCATTCATCCGGCGATTCGTAGCCGTTGGCGCCGATATAAATGCCGAGCTTGCTGGCAATGCGCTGCAGGCGTTCGATTTCCGGCGACCCCGGGATCCGGAAGCAAGCTTTTGCGATCCATTCTTCGGCTGACTCGCGCAAGGGAAATCCCTGCAAATTAAATTCTGGAAACAAATAGAGTTGTTTGATGCCGCCGCTCGAGCCCGCGGCCATGGTCAACAACGTTTCCCAGCGATCGATGCTGCGGTTGACGATTTCCATGGCCCCTTCGCGATTGTTCGCCTCGTTGACCACATAATTTATGGTCTGCATGCAAGTGGCTTTCCAAAGTAATGCCATCGTCATCTCCCTAAATAGAATTCAGAATTGATTGCATTTGCGTTTATTATTCGGCTACGCGAGCAAGCTCGTGCATCGGCACGAAGTCGAAATAGCCCGTATATCCGTCGCCTTCGCTGATCGACCCGGCCATGCCATCAAGCGCCAATATGGGCCAAAGAAAAATGCCCGGCGGATCTTCGTGTTCGAGTCTGATTGCCTGTTGCACGAGCGCAGCAGCCTGTTCGAAACTTGGGGCCGCGCGGGCTTGTGCAAAAACGTCGATTGTTGGCTGGGAGCAAAAGAACGGCTCGTGCTCGCCGGTGAGACCAAGGCAGGCGCGAATGCGATAGTCGCCCAGGCTATCAATGCCGCGCGATGCCATGTTAAACAATTCGGCGTCCTTGAAGTCGCCATTAAAGAGCATAAGGGTCATCGACCCGACTTGTCCTTGCTGAATGGTTAGGCGTACACCCACTTTTGCCGTATCCGTTGCGATCTGCTGAAAGACGACCGGGTCGTCCGGACTACCCGGCGCCACCCGCATACTCATTGCAAGTCCATCGGCAAAACCAGCTTCCGCCAGCAAAGCACGCGCGCGCTCCGGATCGTAAGGATAGGGCGCAAGGTCCGGCACGTATCCAGGCGCACCTTTTTGCATCAACTGACCGCTGGGTTCGATTTCGCCTTCAAAAATAATCTGCGTAATGGCGTCCTTGTTCACGGCATAGTTTAAGGCTTTACGAACGCGCACATCGGCGATTGGCGTCTCGTCGAAATGTTCCTTCGCAAACCCGATATACTGCACTTGAGACGACGGGCGTCCCACAAGACGTCCGCCCAGTACTTCAATGGCGGGGCGGTCACTAAGACCTATATAAAGCGCGATATCTACCGCCGCTGTCGACATGGCTTGAACCCGCGCTAGCTGTTCGGGAATTTTGGTGAACTTGAGTCCCGATGCCTTAGCCGGATTCCACGCCAGGGGATTGGGTTCCATGACGAATTCATTGGTTGAAGCCTTAGTAATAATATAAGGACCCGTGCCCGCCACGGTCATAGCGATGGTTTCGTTGGTCGATGCGTCCCAGCTTTTCGGTTCGGGTATTTTCCAAAGGGCCAGGCGTAGCGGAAAAAACGCGTCGGTTTCCTTGAGCGTTATTTTGACAGTTAAGTCTGATAGCGCCTCTACCGTTTCAATGTTCGCCAAATTGCTACCGATGGTTTCGGTTTGACCGTCCGGGGTCATCATATGGCGATGCGATACGATGAGCGCTTCGCTGGTCAGGGGTTCGCCGTTGGAAAAAAGAATCCCCTCCCGAAGTGTCACCGTCCAAGTCTTTGAATCATTTGTCTCCCAAGACGTCGCCAACCACGGTTGAATGGTCCCGTCGCGAGCGACAACGGTCAGGGGATCGAAGACGGCCAGCGTTGGCATGATTGTGGGCAGGCGATAGCCTGCATACGGATTTCCCGTGGCAAATGCAGGAAACAATTGTGTCACAATGTGAATAGGCGCGTCTTGCGTATGCGCCTGGTGGTTAGGCAATGAAATGGCAATTAGACAGCAGGCCAAGACAAGAATGAGTCGTCGAGCTTTGCTCTTTTTCATATTCGCTTAGCGAGTAGTGCGCGGCGCGCGCTTCGAATTTGTCACCATGATTTAGATTATAGCACCCATCGTCTCCTGCCGTTGCCTCCGATTTTGCCATATCCGGCATTCGGCGGTCTTGGAACCGCTTGCCGGTGCCGGAACCGCTGTCTAAAGTCGTCGGCTAGGCAAATAAGGATTTCACTATGATATCACGAAGGCAGGCTTTGATTTCAGGGGGCGCGTTGGCGCTTGCAAGTAAGCTTGGACCCAGGAAAGCGCGGGCACAGCTTGCTTATGAGACCGTCGACGTGGTCGTGATCGGTGCTGGTCTTTCGGGCCTCAATGCGGCCTTGTTCCTCGAAGAGGAAGGCTATTCCGTCACAGTCCTTGAAGCTTCGGACCGCATCGGCGGCCGGGTTCATTCAATTCCCTATGGCGACGACTTTGTCGATGTCGGCGCGTCGGAATTTAGTCCGAGCCATGCGCGCGTCTTGGATGTGTGCGATCGATTAAACGTTGAGTTGATTGAAGAGCCGCCGCCCAGCCTGGCCTTTTGCTTTCATGTTCGCGACCAACTGGTGAGTGAAACCGAGTGGCCGGGTTCATCGGCCAATCTGACACAAGGTGAAGAACGCGATGTCGTGCCCTCGCGGCTTGAGAGCTATTTGATCCAGAAGGCCCTGCCTTTTGAAGCTGTTGATGATTGGCTGTCACCTGAGTTTGCCGACCTCGATGTTTCCGTTGGTGAGGTGTTGGCCGGTCAGGGCTTCTCTCCGGAAGCCATAAGACTGGCCAATGTTAGTGTGACGTTTACGGATATTTGGGAAGCATCCGCCTTGGCCGCGTTCCGTGATGCAGCCCGATGGCGCTTAGCGGGCGTCACGGATGCAAAAGATCAAGATCAATATAGCATGCCGATGCAAAAGAAGGCCAAGGGCGGTAACGCCATGGTCGCCAAGGCTATCGCGAACGCCATTAACGGAGATGTATTAACCGACAAAGTTGTCCTACGAATTGAGCAGGACGATGACCATGTCGACGTGCGCTGTTTCGACAATTCCCGTTATCGTGCGAACTTTGCGGTCGTTGCCGCGCCGCTTTTGGCGCTCCAGAAAATCGACTTTCAGCCGGCGCTCTCTGGTCCTCAGGCTCTTGCCGTGCGCGACACCATGTACGGCGGCACGACACAAATACATTTTAATGTGAAAGCGCCGTATTGGGACGACGGCTATTCGCCGTCGATGTACACCGACAGCATTGTTGAGCGCGTCTTCGCCGCAGAACGCGGCGGATCGATTGATCGTGTCACAGTGTGGATCAACGGCAAGGCGTCGGCGCAATTGGATCAATTGGAACCGGCAGTTGCCGATCAACTCATCCTTGACCGTCTAGCTGAAATTCGTCCATCGACGAAAGGTAAGCTCGAACCGGCGTTTCGTTATTCTTGGGGCCGTCATCCCTTTATCGCCGGGCACCGCCACAGCTTTGGCGCCGGCCAAGTCAATCAATTTGCAAAGGAGTTAGCCCAACCTTTTGGACGATTGCATATCGCTGGTGAGCATACGCGCAACATCGAATTTGGAACCGAAGCGGCCATGGAATCCGGCGAGCGAGCGGCGTTCGAAATTATAGAGCGGGCCTGACACTCAATTTATTTGTTGCCGGCCGAGGCGATACAGCGTGTTTTGATGCTTGTAGCGGTTGATGTCGTATTGGGCGTAGATGAAGAACGCTATGACGGCAAGTACGCCAATTCCGGGGCCGTAGAGCAATCCCAGTTGGAATAGAGTCTCAGCCGGAACTTCACCTGGTTTGACGTCAATCGGAAACTGGATGAAGTCGATGGCCGTGCCAGCAATGACTTTGCCGAGCCCCGACGCCGTTTTCATGGCGAAGAAGACAAATCCAAACAGCATGCCTTCTTCGCGCAGGCCGACTTTGAGTTCGTGATCGTCGGCCACATCCGCCGACATGGATCCCGTGACGATCAAAAGAAGACCCATCGAAAATCCAAGCGCGAAACTGAACGATGCAAGCGCAAAGTAAAGCCCATCCGTTCCATTTTCAGGAAAAAATCCCAGCAGCCTGAGAGCAGGCGGTAGCGTTTGAAATAAAATGAAACCTGCAATGCCGGTCAGCAGCGTCTCGCGCTTGTCGAGCCAGCCGATGACTGTCTTCACGCAAGGAATGGCAATGATCGTCCCTGCTGCAAGACAAAGAAACACATTTTGAATTTGAACGGGTCTTAGTTCCCAAAAGAAAGTATCCACGTGGAGCCTAAGCACCATGGTCACGCCGCTCATGGTAAAGAACACGACAGACCCCAAAAACATCGCCCGGAACGGCCGATTTCTGAGAAGACCGACAAGACTTCTAATTGCCGTAAGCGGCGAGAATCGCGTCGACTGTGCTGCCGGCGTTTGATGCATGTGAGAAATCTGATCATGCGTACCACGTGCCGCGATGATCATGACCACGAACGCTGCTATGGCAAATGTCGCTGCGAAACTTGGATAGACGTCCGGGTTAAGTTGACCGTTTTCGTATTCCGGCGTTGCCGCAAAAAACACGCTGAAGGCGACAAAGATGAATATGAACTGGCCGATCGTCGCCGACATATTGCGAAAACTGACCAGGGACGTGCGCTCTTGATAATCGTCGGTAATCTCAGCGCCGACTGCGTAGTATGGAATGATAAACAAAGTAATGCTGGCGCGAGCGGCGATGGAAAATATTGTTAGCCACAAAAAGAGACCGGTTTGAGTTAAATCGCCCGGCGGCGCAAAGACAAAATAGAATGTCAGCGCAAAGGGCAGGGCAGCGGCATACATGAAGGGATGCCGTCGACCCCACTTTGACTTGAAGTTGTCGGACAGCGAACCGATCAACGGGTCGGTAATGGCGTCCGCACACATGGCCAGGAACAACGCCATTCCGGTCATCGTTCCCGACAGGCCGAGAACTTGCGTGTAATAAAACAAAAGCAGCATCTCGAAAGCGCGCATTTTGATGGCTTCGGCGACTTGTCCGATGCCAAACAGCAGCTTTGTTTTAAGTCTGACTTTGGTTTGCACGATGCGTTGGGGCCCAGCATCAGCCGCGGCAACGCCTGTGTCCGAGCGGTACTGACTTCCCGCAATTTTTCCGTTGGCGGTCTCTTCCGACGTCATGTCATATCCAGATTTTCTAAGCGTGGCTTACACATTAACGGCGAAGTTTGGTGAGAATCTAGGTGCGGGTGCATCTGCGGCCAAATGAAAGGCCGCCGCTCGGTCAAGGGCATGGGACTCGTCGATGGTAATGCGCTGTATGTGACGCAGATAGGCGTTCCAATCACGCTCAACAAACGACTCGGTGAACTGGCCCGGTTTGTTTGGGTCGCCGTTGAGCGACCAATCTTTTGAGCCATTGCGCAGGCGAAGAAGCCTTACAATATTCATTGTTGCTGCGAAGTCTTCTCGCGCTTCCGGCTCAATTCGATAATCTAGTTCGACTTTCACCGCGCCGCGATGATCGTGCGCTAACTCATCTGGCCGAGCGGCGGGCTCAATTCCGGCCAAATCGATTTCTCGGCCTTGGTCATCTTTGACATTGAATAAATGTGTCAATAACGCCGCGGCAAGTCCCATTCCTGAGGCAATAACAAAACTTTGGCCTAGGCTTGTCACTTCCGCGATTTGACCCCAAACCGCAGCACCAAGTGCGAGCGAGCCCATGGTCGCCATGAACGAAATGGAAATGCCGCGGGCTCGCACCCATTCCGGTAAAATCAATTGGGTCATGATCATCAGCGATGTCAGCAACATGGTCATCGAGCCGCCAGCAAAAAGCATGGCACCAGCGACAACGTAGAAGTTTGTGATTGTGCCGATGACGTAGAGGCAAAGCGCATGAATTGAGGCCGCAATGGTCACGACCGTATTGCGAGACGTCCACTTATAGAGTGTCGATAGGGACAAAGTGCTGACAAAGGCGCCGATACCAAACGCAAACAGAAGGAAGCCAAAAGTCTCAGGCTCGCCATCAAGATTGACTTTGACAACCATCGGAAGCAGAGCCAATAACGCGCTTGCAAAGAAGTAATTGCCGCCGCCGCGGATCATCAAGAATACGATGTCCGGTGAGTAGCGCACGTAGCGTAGACCAACCAACATCGAACGATTAAACGACTCGCCGTCTTTGTTTTCCTTTTGCGCATTGTCCCAATCCAAGAGCACTTTCGATTGACCGACAAACGAAAGCGTATTGAGCAGTAACATCCATCCGGCGCCGATTGCACCTAACGCCGATCCCGCGATTGCCGGTCCGATGGCGCGGGCACTGCTGTTGGCCATGCTGCCGAGCGTCAGCGCGCTTGGCAACTGGCTGCGCGGAACCAGTGTAGGCAACGAAGCTTGATAGGCCGGCGACATAAAGGCCGCTGCCATCCCGAAGACGAAAGTTATGAGCAAGAGAGCAACAGGTGTAATGATGCCCATGATGGCGAGCACGCCAATCAGTGACGTTGTCATCATCATGGTGACGAGAGATCCGAGCATCACGAGACGTCGATCAAACATGTCGGCGATCACGCCACCCGGCAGGGACACCAGAAAGATCGAAAAGTTCATGGAGCTTTGAACAAGGCTGACCATTAGAGGCGAGTCGGTCAGTTCCGCCATCAACCATTGGGCGCCCATGTTTTGCATGGTCGCGCCGAAAAACGACAGCAGCGATGTGGCCCAAAACGCCCGAAAGATCGGATAACGCAGGGACGACCAGGTGGTCGAAGGTGCGGCGGTGTCGCCTGCGGCCATGCGGGGCTCGGTCCTTGTCAAGTCTTGGGGGAATACCGTGAGGGAGCGGTCTGCCAAGCGTGAGCTCTCGGTTTAGTCGCCGTTGCGGCAAAAGTCATCTGAATTCCTTGGTTCATCTCGCCCGCGGTTGGCGCCGATTGCAGCACTGGCGAGATTGAGATTTCCGCATTAAGTTGATCCCATGCCCGTTCAACTCATGACCCCGACGTTGATGACTCCGATCATGATCGGCAAACCAATCTGCGCGGCAGATCTGGGCGCGATGCTGCTCATTTACCGCGATCCCATGGTCATGGCGACCCTGTCGGCAGATGGCAAACCTTTTCCGGAACAGTATACCCGCGACAGCGTCGAAGCCGCCGTCACTCATTGGCAAAACCACGGCTTCGGCCTTTGGCTCTTCTGCCACAATACGAACGGAAATTTCTTGGGCTATGCGGGCCTGCGTCATGCAGAAGTCGAAGGCAAGGATGAAGTCGAATTGCTTTATGCGCTGCGCTCACCCTATTGGGGCAGCGGGTTGGGCACGCAAATGGCGAAGGCCGTGGTTGATGTCGGGTTCAATCAAATCGAACTCGAGACGATCGTCGCCTACACGCTGACGGGAAATCAAAAATCACAACGGCTTTTGAAACGTCTCGGCTTTTCGCATGAAAAAGACTTTCAGCATGCGGATCCGCCACACGTCCTGTACAGGCGGAACGTATGACGGAGCGGCTCAGCGCGCCGCCGTTTGATACCAGCCGCTTGGCACCGGCGGCGGGATCACGCATCGCCATCGCCGGCGGCTGCGGCGAGATCGGCCGCGCCCTCGTCACAGCTTGTGTCGCCCAAGATTTGAAAGTTGCGGTATTGGATTTGGAATCGTCACTTGCAGCGCACGTGCCGCCGAATGAAACGATCGCTCTGCCATTTGATGCAACGTCTTCGGACGATGTTGATCAGACCTTCGATCGATTGGATCGGGAGTGGGGCGCTCTTGACGGTTTTGTCAATTTGGTCGGCTTTACCCACAAACGCACTCGATTGGCGGACACGGATCCTGAAAGTTGGACCGAAATCGTCGATGGCAACCTAAACAGTGCTTTTCGGCTGACTCACGGGGCGCTGCCTTTGCTAGCGAAAGGAAACAGTCCGGCAATCGTTCATGTGGCGTCGAGTTTGGGTGTCAAATCCAATTGGGGATATGGCGCCTATGCGGCATCCAAAGCCGGCATGATGTCGCTGACGCGGATGATCGCATTCGAATACGCGCCTGACGTTCGCGCCAATGCCGTGGCGCCAAGCGCAGTCGACACGGAATTTTTGAAAGGTGGCACAGGGCGCGAGAAATTTTCCGGCGTCTCATCGTTGGTCGACTTGGATGCTTACGCTGAAAGCGTGCCTCTCGGCCGTGTCGCTGTCGCCGACGATATCGTAGGTCCGGTGCTTTTTCTCATGGGCGAGGCCTCGCGTTACATGACCGGCCAGGTGTTGCATATCAACGGCGGCATGTGGACGCCGTAGACGCCCTACGATTTCGATCAGAGGTCGCGACACCGAACAAATCTGAGACGCGGCCTCCAGAAATTATCGGATTGCCCCATGAAACTAAACGCGTGCGTTAAGGGCGCCCGGATCGACGGCCAACTTGCCGTGCAGGCGGCTAACTTAGGTCTTGTGAATTTTCGGCTAAAATAGAATGTCGCCGTCTACGAAACGGAAAAATCATTTGACCGAGAAAGCCGCTGGGCACGGGATCGGCAACGCCAAATGAATGCGGCTTTTCGCCAATCGGCATGTAGAACGTGCCGCACAGGAGATCCCAAATAGGAAACAGGCCGGCGAAATTTTTGTCGCGGCCCCAGACTTCGCTGGTGTGATGCCAGCGATGAAAGGTCGGGCTCGCAACCGCGTAACGCAACGGTCCGTAACTCCAGCCGACATTGGCATGAAGATAAACCGCATAGAGAGTGGTCACCGGCAGATAAATAGCGAGCGCCAACGGCGAATAGCCCAGCCCCACAATGGCGACCGCGGGAAAAATGCGGCTTAAGACCTCATTGACTGGATGTAGCCGCGCGGACGACAGCCAGTCGAGCTCGGTCGAGCTGTGGTGAATAGCGTGGAAGCGCCACAACGGTTGGCGGTGGAACAGGCGGTGTTGCCAATAGCCGATAAAGTCAGCGAGGAGGAGAACCTGAATGGCTTGCGCCCATGCGGGCTGCGTGGCGAGTGTGCCGCGCCCCTTCTGTATGCTTTCAAGGTTGGTTCCCAAATAAAGAGCAAGCGGGACGAGCGCGACGGCAACGCCGATTTGAATGACCGGTCTGGCAATGAGCGGCTGAAAGACCCAATAGATCACGTCGGTTCCGTATCCCTGGCGAAGGATCTTTTGACCACTGATTGACGGGAACAGTCTTTGAAGAACCCAGAAAGCCGCTCCCAAGACAATAAAACCGATAACGACGGATTGGGGCGTGGGGGTCATGAGGTGCGGATCCTTTTCATATTCAACGTGCCAAGAGCATTGATCCGTCGCGTCTTATCCAAAAAAGTTTTTCGGCATACATCAGTCCGGCCGGCGGGCGCGGCTATGATCGATGGTGTAGCTCGCGGTCGTCAGCACCATGCCGAGCCCGACAATGGTAGCGACAGTGAGGAACAATGGATCGACCGAAACGACATAAAGATAAACCAAGCAGACAAAAATCAAGCCACGTACAAGGATGGTGGTTGGGTAGAGCATTTCCAACCGTAAGCGAATGATTTGAACGACAAACAAGCCGAGGGCGATCATCAAAAGTCCTGTGAACTGTGGGAAGACGGTGCCGTAATCGCCGTTGGACATAAGCAAGCTGAGCGTTAGTTGAGGCGCAAAGAAGAAGCTGAGCCCGCCGCCGATCAGATAGGCTACGACGTACCACAGGCTGCGGCGCGCGACGGTCAGTGGGCGGTCTTCGCTTAAATCGCTGTCAGTCAAAGCTCATGTTCCTCTCAACGTTCCGTCGAAGGCCGAGTATACAGGTCTTGTTGGCGAGCGCGACGGGCATGGATGATGGCCTGCGCGCGCACGTCATGCGGCGCAAGCGCATACCGCGCCAAGGCGGCTTCACCGCGAAAACCGTCCACTGAAACGGGGCAAGACAAAAGAAGAGAAGTTAGGGCCGCCTAGGTGGCACGACTGCTTTACCCCTAGCAGCGGACGCATTGTTGACCGTCTATCTTCGGCTGAGTTTGACCCAGGCTGTGTGAAAACTATTTTCTGGAGACCGGGACGAAATCTTGATTCGTGAGGTTGGCCTCATGCGCAATAATGATTCGCCTGCAATATTCTCCGGATTCAATTATTGCGCAGCAGGTCTCGGGGTCTGAGTTTTCACACAGCCTGGACCCATAGCGGTCATTCATCCTGACCTTCAGACGATGCAATCGTTGCTATCAGCAATACGACATTAAAGCACAAAATTTAGTTCTTGGTCACTAAATCAGACTAAGTGTCCGACAGCATTTCCATTCGTAAGGCCGCATTATTATCCTTCGCCCACTCTTTCGATTTTTGCAGCAGCTGAAACGCCTCGGGGCAGGATTCCGGATGCAATTTCACAACAATGGTCACGGGATTGGATTTAGGGTCTCCCGCTTCTTCAATAAACGACTTGCTGTTGATATGACCGAGGTATCCTTCAATTTTGTCCAATAGACGATTCAATGAATAGTCATCGGACTGCAAAGGTTTAGCAATAACAATGACAAGCTCAGCGCCCCCACCAGGACGCAAACCGACGATATCCAAGTGCGTCAAAGAAGGAATCGGATGGTCTAGAGAGGTGGCTCGGGAAATCTGCACAGTTGAGATAAGTGGAATTTTGGCCTGTAGGCGGCATGATCGCCGGCAACAGGAGATCCACTATGGCAAGACGACCACGTCGCAATCATACACCTGCGTTCAAGTCGAAGGTGGCCCTTGCGGCCGTTCGCGGTGAGCAGACATTGGGAGAACTCGCTCAGCAGTTTGATGTTCATCCTAACCAGATCAAGCAATGGAAAGATCAGCTCCTTAAGGGTGCAGCGGGTGTTTTTGGGCGGGAGGGTAAATCACCGCTGCCTGCACCCCGTGTTGATGTGAAGAGGCTCCATGCCAAGATTGGGGAGCTGACGCTTGAGAATGATTTTTTAGGCGATGCGCTCACCAAGGCGGGATTGCCGAGCGCAAGAAAATGATCGACCGCAAACATAAACTCTCGCTCAGCCGTCAGGCCAAGGCGCTCAAGATCAGCCGGAGCAGCGTCTATTATCAGCCCCGTCCCGTATCGGTCGGTGATCTGGCACTGATGCGCCGGATTGATGAATTGCATCTCGACTATCCCTTTGCAGGCAGCAGGATGCTGCAGGGACTATTGCTTGGTGAAGGATACAAGGTTGGCCGCCTGCACGTCACAACACTGATGAAGCGTATGGGGCTTGAGGCTATTTATCGCCGCCCGAACACGTCCAAGCCTGCACCGGGCCACAAAATCTATCCCTATCTGTTGCGTAAGCTGCCGGTCACCCAACCCAATCAGGTCTGGGCGATGGATATCACCTACATTCCAATGGCACGGGGCTTTGTTTATCTGGCCGCAGTGGTTGACTGGTTCAGCCGGCGTGTCCTGTCCTGGCGGCTCTCTATCACACTGGAAGCAGACTTTTGCATTGAAGCCGTTGAAGAAGCACTGGCCCGTTACGGTAAGCCGGACATCTTCAACACCGATCAGGGCTCGCAGTTTACCTCCATCGCTTTCACACAAATCCTGAAGGATGCTGAAATCGCCATCAGCATGGATGGCAAGGGAGCGTGGCGGGACAATGTCTTTGTTGAACGGCTGTGGCGCACGGTCAAATACGAGGAGGTCTATCTGCATGCCTATGGCAATGTTCCACAAGCCCGAGCCGCCCTCGGCAAATATTTGGTCTTTTATAACACCAAGAGACCGCATTCATCGCTTGACCGCCAGACACCCGATCAGGCTTACTTCAACGTGCTGCAACCAATCCCGGTCGCGGCATAACAGGGGCTGAAATCCACTTATCCGCAGTCCGAAAGTTGTTCAAACAAACCGAACCACCTCTCTCATAGCGGTCTTTACGAAATCAATCGGAAGTGTTGGGATACCGTTTACGAAGAATTTCAATTGCGGGTGGCTCTTCATGGATAGATCTAAGCGAGATGCGCTTCTCAAACGCGTGGGTGACGTAAACAGCAAGAGCGCCGGCCTGATCCTAGTTTCGCTAGAGGACTTCTTCGAAGGAAACGATGATGGCGGTTCAATTTGGTGCAATCTAAGTACGGCACCTGAACCAAGACAAGTGTACGCAATACTCAGTCAAATACGAGATCGTCCTGACGTTGTAGACGTTCGAATACTAGTGACTCAATATGATGGGGGTGACGAAGAATGGCCATTTTCAGATACAGTCTATTTTCTGACTGCTCGAACGCCTGACGACATCGTTTCTTGGCTCGGAAACGAATACGCGCCAGACGAGATAGGCGTTGAACCAGATTTTGGACGTGCCGAACCAATTGATTGTCCAAACGGGACAAAGATTGTCACGGCTTGGTGGGACTAAAGAGCACGACCGCTATTGGCTGCGGTTTCAACCGATCGATGCAACACACCGTCCGATCCATCTCTGCTGGGATCTCGAGCGCGTGCTCCAAGTGGACACCAACGGAATTCACTTTGAAATTGTCCGGTTGGCCGCCCCGACGGCGTGATATAACGGCCGCGCCATGACCGACGCTAAACTTCAGCCACCCAAATCATTCGTGCCGGGCTTAATCCCGACCCTCAACCGGCGCGGATTCATGACTGAAACCCTCGATCCGTTTTCCCAAGAATTTGCTGCGTTTGCTGGCTCGATCGAGGAAGAAGTGCTCGATTTGGGCTGCGCTTACGGCATAGCCACATTCGCGGCACTCGACGCGGGCGCGCGCGTCTGTGCGTGCGACATGGAGCAGGGTCATCTCGACATTTTAGAAGACCGCGCGCCGGAAGAGCAAAAGTCCCGACTGAGGTGCACCGTTGGTTTGTTGCCGGATCTCGATTTTCCCGATGATAGTTTCGGCGCCATCCTATGCAGCCGTGTCATGCATTTTCTTGAGGGTCCGGAGGTCGAGCTTGCCGTCGGCAAAATGGTTCGTTGGCTTCAACCCGGCGGCAAACTTTTTCTGATCACCGACACGCCTTACACAAGTATTTGGGCGCCGGGGGCGCCAGAATATGAGCGCAAGAAAAAGCAAGGCGATCCTTGGCCAGGCTTTATTCCGGATTATTCCAAGTTTCTGCCGCCGGGGTCCGATCTCAAAATGGATCCGCAATTCATCAATCCCATGGATCCCGATATATTGTCGCGGGTCTGCGACCAAACGGGTCTCGCAGTCGAAAAGGCGGCCTTTCTTGCAGGCGTGAACAAGCGCGGTCAATCAGGCGATGAAGCGCGCGACCACGCTGCCGTTATTGCCGTCAAGCCACGTTGAGAAATTTCGGCGATCTCAAACATGATGACTCTTGCAACAAACGACTGGACTTGAGATTTGACTAACCCGACCTCAGGTAAGCCCGTTTTTTCCAAAGAGGGCATGATTCCAACGCTCAATAACATGGGTTTTATGTTCGAGTGGCTCGATCCCTATGCGGAGGAATTCATTGCCCATGCCGCCTCTCTTGACGGTGAGGTTCTGGAAGTGGGTTGCGCGTTCGGTGTGGTGACGCTGCCTGCCTTGGCAAAAGGCGCGCGCGTGTGTGCCAGCGATATGGAGCCTCGGCACCTTGAAGTCTTGCAAAGCAAGGTTCCCGAAGAGGATAAATCAAGGTTGCGGTGTGTGGCGGCAACTCTGCCGGGTGCGGACTTTCCCGACGAGTCATTCGACGCGATCTTTTCGAGCCGCGTGCTTCACTTTATGAATGGTGAAGACATCGAAGCAACGGTCTCCAAAATATTTCGCTGGGTCAAGCCCGGTGGAAAAGTCATTTTGGTCGCCGATACGCCTTACAATGGGATTTGGGCGAGCCTCGGGCCCATTTACGAGGCGAAAAAGAAAGCGGGCGAAATCTGGCCGGGCTTCGTTGAAGATTGCGAGAATTATATTCCGCAACGTTCGAAAGAAGTGGTGCTTCCGCCGTACATGAATTTCCTGGATCCCGATATCCTGCGCCGCGTTTGCGAGCAGGCGGGCTTCATCGTTGAGCGCGCAAGTTTCGAGGACCGTCCGGCCAAGGACCAGGGACACGGCAATGACCATGTCGGCATTGTCGCCGTCAAGCCATAACGCGAAAAAACCGATACACAGCTTCTAACGCTTGTATCATCACGTTGCTCGAAGGTGAGATCTAGTTGGTATGTCTGTCGCCAACCTCTCCCGGCTTAAAGGTATTTCCTGAGGCTAGCCTTCGTTGTCACTTATGCGGGAGGTCTTCTCATCCGTGGATGTTTCTTTAACAATTCGATTTTATTACGGAGATACCGCAGCTCTTGTGTATCTGAATCTGCTTCGTCGATTTCTGCAAACTGTCCCGCCTTTGCCATAATAATTATTGAAGCATAGCAATAGCAAGCCTCAATTCGATGCGACTCAACAGCTAAGCTGATCAATTGCTCGGGTGTCGCATCGGACTTTAGAATTTCCAGTCCGCGGCGATGGCATTCTAGCTTCTGAGTGGTCCTCAAAAAAGCATGCGCTTGTTCAAGCCTTGATGTATGAATGCAGGAAATTAGATCCGCCATTTTGAAGCGAACTCTCGCGGCCTCGTCGTTACAAAGAACCAATAACCTGGCTAGTTGCTGCGGCTCTACGCGCGAGCCTATCCCATCAATGATGTACCATCGCGCGGAAGGATCTGGATGGTTCAACAGCTTGAGGGCTTCATCCTCAAGGCCGCGCCCGCGCTTGCCCAATTCGGAATAGACGTAAAGCGCGTTGGTGATCGTGCTGCGATTTTCAGAATGGAAAAGCTGCAACAATGGTTCGGGGTCGTTTGGTTGAAATGCCTGTACGGCGTCTGCGAATACATTCCTCTCGTCGGTTACCAAACTGCCTGTTCGTTGCGCGAGAGCTTTAAACGGATCGTAATTCAAAACTGCCTTTGATTTCTTTGTTGGTGTTCGTTCACTCGATTTTCGCATTCCGATTGGCTGCTCCATGGCAGCTTAAGTTAAAGTGATAAATGCGTGCATTTACCAGAGTCGATGCTTCAAAGCTAGAGAATGCCGCGAATGAGCGTGTTGACCAAATAGCTATTGTCCCACGATGGCTTTATGGTAGTGCGCCCGCTCGACGGTCCCATCCGAGCGACGACCAACTCTTCGGACGGCACTACATAAACCCGTTGGGCTCCGAAGCCGGACAAGTAATAAGTGTCACGCTTTAAGAACGGCTCGGTACGCTGGTAACCGCCGCCGCCGGTGCGCGGATTGGGCTCGGTCGCATAGCCAAACCAGATTTGAAAACCGTACCAGGCGCTCACGTCCGACGGCTCGATGATTTGGCCGATCCATTCGGCCGGGACGATGCGGGCGCCGTTTACTTTGCCCTCGCCTAAAAACAGCAAGCCAATCTTCGCCCAGTCGCGGGGCGTGGCGAGCAAGCAGCAAGAGGTATGCGCTTTGCCGCCTTCGCTGTCGATCCATACGCGCCCCTCGTTAGCGCCAAGGGGAAGCCACAATTTTTCCTGCAAGTAGTCCGAGTATCTCTTGCCCGTGGCGCGCTCGATAATGAGACCCAGCACTTCGCTATTGATGTTGTTGTAGTCGAATTTATCGCCCGGGACCCAATCGAGCCGGGTGCGTAGGATGACCGGCGTTGAATCGCCGGCAAACAGCCAGCGAAAGTCGTCCGCGAATGGATTTAGCGTAAAATCATATTGCTGCAGTCCGCTCGACATGGTCATCAACTGTTTGATGGTGATTTCGCCGCGCGCGTCTGCAGACCATTCATTGATATCGCCGCCGATGGGTTCGTCGATGGATTGGATATCGCCGTCTTCCATCGCCGCGCCGATGAGGATCGGCAACAAACTCTTGTGCATGGATTGGGATTGCGTAAGCCGATCGCGGCTCCAACCGTCCTTGTACCACTCGATTTGGATCCTGCCCTTGTGAACTACGACGAGCCCGTAGGAGTCATATTCATCGGCGTAGCGCGCGACTTCGTTCAATGCATCGTCGGAAATCGTTTTTTCTTTTTGCAAGGCTGATGAAATTTCAAACGCGCCGTTGCCTGTGATGGCTTCCGTCGGGCGAAGCGTTGCGTAGGTGGGGTCGTCGGGAAAGAAGAACGTATTGAAATAGCGTTGCCACAAAAGCGGGTCGCTGGTGTAGGCAAAGGTCCCGCCCGCAACCGCGATCACCAAGACCACAAAGAGAAGCCTTCTCATGTTTGGTCCTTTAGATCAAAGTGGAGCGAAAACGCCTAGCGATAAGTGATCTTGTAAAGCGCGTTGTCCATATCCGAGGTGACATAGATGACGCCGAGTTCATCGACGGCAACGCCTGTCGGCACAAAGGGAGCTGGCATGGCAGACCAGCCTCGAAGTCCCATCGGCAAATTCGCAGCGATGACTTCTAGCGATTGTGTTTCCAGATCAAGGGCGATGACGCGCCGCGCGCCGACTTCGGCCACGATCAGCCGACCTTGAGCGTCCACAGCAATGCCTTCCGGCTTGTTCAAACCTTCCCATGCCTGTGTTCGGGAACCATCTGCAAGAGAGACACGAGATATGACGCCGGAAGTGGTCTCGCTGACATAGACGGCGCCGTCGCCTGCGTCAGCCATGGCAACGGGACCTTCAAGGCCTTGAGCGACGAGGCGCCGCGGGTCGTTTTGGTTTTGACTGGTTTCTACCAATTGTCCTGTTGCGAAGTCGGCAACCAATAGGTTTCCGTTTGCCAGAACATCGACATCATACGGCGCGCCGAAACCGCCCAGGGAGCCTGCAATCTTGCCGGTTGCGCGCTCGACCAATTGAATTCGTCCGAACGGCCAAATGGACGACAGGATAAAGACATCGTCCGTTGCCTCAATATCGATCGATCCCGACACGCCACGATCGGATTTGGGCACGGTGATCGCGCCGGTTGTGCGGTCTACAATGCGGTGGCCCCAAAAATCAGAAACAAGAATAGCGGGCCGGCCTTGGTTCTCGATCAGGACAAATCCACCCGGTGAGCTAAAGCCACCTTCGACTATTGTTTTGATATTCTTCGTCTGCGGATCAATTTGCGTCACTCGATTGAAGGCCGTATTGGAGACGTAGATGCGATCGTCCTTGTCGATGGCCAAATTGTCGAGAGGTGGCTCAAGCTGAGCGAGGACTTCTTTAGCACCCGTTGCCCGGTCAACACGTATGACTTCGCCCGTCTCAATGTCGACGACAATGATGTTGCCTTTGGAATCGAGGTTGACGGCGGCAGGCACAGTAAACCCGTCGGCCACGTCTTCAATGCTGCCCGCTTCTAAATCGATGGAGACGACTTTGCCGCGGAAGAAAAGGGGACCGTAGAGTTGGTTGTCGTCGTCGATCTCAAAGCCGTTGAGCCCGCCTAGGCCCTCTAAAACGACAGCGGCGGGCTGTTCGCCCGTTGTGTCTATTTCATAAAGTCCGTCGCCGGCAAATACCGTGGTTGCAAACAATCGGCCGTCAGGGGCGTAATTGATTGAATTCGCACCGTCGAGATCCCTCGCGAGTATTTTTGCCTGGCCGCCCGGCGCGCGCGCAGCGACGGCACCGATGTGACTGGCAGTCCACGCTAACGTTCCGTCTGGACCAACCGCAACGTCGTCGGATCCGCTCTGATCATTGGGACCCTCGGCCACTTCGACAAGTCCCGTGTTGATGTCGATCTTATAGATCGCGCTTCCCGTGAGACTGGCGGCGTAAAGCGCGCCTTCCGCGTCGAACGCTAGACCGTGAATGCCGTGCATCTTTGAAGCCGGGACTAATTCTTCTACGACATATCCCGGTGGCACCGTCGTGCAAGAGGCGATGGCTGTGAGGCAAAGGCCGGCAAGCCCCGCGCCCAATGAAAACACTATGGGTGTCGATCGATCATTGTTCATGAATTGCCCCCACTTAAACCGCATTCGAGAAATTAGTATGGGGGAATTCGAAGGCTGGGTAAATCGGCGAGGGGCACTTGTCCTCAGAGGGAAACGCTTGTTGTCAGCCGCCTGTTGACGTGTCTTGGCGTAGGTGTTGCTCGGTCCGGGAACGATTGCTATCACCGCGACGAACGTATGTGAGGAGAAGATTTATGAGATTGATTGTCCCTGCTTTGCTCGTTGGGCTTGTTTTGCAGCCTGCCTCTGTTTTCGGAGCTTCATCCATTCGCTTCAAAGAAGTGGGTGAAAAGGCGGGTATCGCGGATCTGGGGACAAATGCGGCCGGTGTAGCGTTCACCGACTATGACAATGACGGCGACGTCGACATCTATGTCAATGTCGGGGCGTCCGCCCCAGGAGTTCAAAACCGGCTGTGGGAAAATGACGGCGAGGGCAATTTTACCGATGTGTCTAAAGAACGGGGCGTGAACTATGAAGGGGCTCTTGGCAGGGGCGTCGCCTGGGGCGACTTCGACAATGACGGCGACTCAGATCTCGTAATTGCGACCATGCCGCCTTCCGGCATGCCCCAAGGCCATCAACCGGCGACCCTATTCAAGAATCTATTGACGGAAACGGGCGAGCCGAATTTCGAGAATATTGGCCGTGCGGCGGGTCTCATGCGCGCGGGCAACGAGAAAGATGCAGAGCTCGGCGGCCTCGGCAATACGTCCGGGGGCATTATGTGGGTTGATTACGACAATGACGGTTTGCTCGACATTTCATGGCGCAGCGCCGACTACCATATCGATCATGAATTATTCAAAAACAATGGCGACGGAACCTTCACTCAAGTCACAAGCGAGTCGGGCATCAGTCTTATCGGCAAGCTTTTGGAGATCAATTCGCAGGGAAACGGCGGCTGGTTCGATTTCGATCAGGACGGCTTTGTCGATCACCTGTCGACTACGGAGGGGGACGCCAATGTTCTCTTTCATAATCAAGGCGACGGCACATTTGCCGATGTGACCAAAAGCCGGCAGCCGCCCTCGGGTCTGGCTTTCCTCAACCCCGGCAACGCCAACGGCGTCTGCTTGGGCGACATCGACAATGATGGCGATATCGACGCCTATTTTCCACTCTCGGATCAAGCCAATCGAATGGTGCGCAACGACCTGAAAGAGACCGGGGCCGCGAACTTTTCCGACATTACGTTGGCCTCTGGTACGGGCGACAAGGGCGGTGCCCGCGGCTGCACTATGGCTGACTTCGACAATGACGGCCTGATCGACATTTATGTCAATAACGGAGGTCTGTCCGACACATTGATCAACGATGTCATGACTGGTCTTCCAGTCTTTGTTCAGTTCTATATTGCGTGGGAGCCGGCCAACAACGCGTTGTTCCAAAATAATGGCGACGGCACGTTCACCGACGTTACCAAGCGCTCTGGTGCGGAAGGCTTCGGCATTGGCAGTGGCGTTGCTGCCGGCGATGTCAACAATGACGGTTTCCCCGACATATTCGCCAACAATCGCACTTACTACAGCGCGGGCAAGCCTGCGAACATCGAACAGAAGAACAAGTTGTTTCTCAACAGAGGAAACGACAATAATTGGATTAAGGTGAAGCTCGTTGGTACACGGAGTAACCGCAGCGCTTACAATGCACGGGTCAAGGCCGTTGCAGGAGATCTCGAGCAAACACGCGAGATTTATAGCGGGATTGGGTACAACTCGCTCAATGAGCAAACCATCACGTTCGGGCTAGGCAAGCGCGACTCTGTCGATCGCATCGAGGTCACATGGCCGAGCGGACAGGTGCAAGAATTGACGGACCTCGAACCCGGTCAGACCATTACGATCACCGAGCCGTCCTAACTAGACATAGCCCGATCAGCGATAACGGAATTCGGTGCGTCTATTCGTCCAAATGACCGATAGGCAGTTGGCGGCGAGTTTATTGTGCCTCTTGACTTGAATTGGCCTTTTTACGCAGGCATGTCTGAGAATAGGACGCTGGTCCTCCGACGCATTTCTGAGTTTCGTAAAATGCGGCAAGTTAATGAAGGGAATTCCGTAAAAGGTGACGGCAACGGTTGATCGGGCGGCGCCCGAAAGCAAAGCGCCGAGTGGGATCGCTAAAATTGTTTTGTTGGTCGGCCTTGTGACTTACGGCATGGGTCACACGTTGATGTTTGTCATCTTCGGGCCTGTCGCGATCAAGTTGGGATTCTCAGAGCTTCAACTGGCGATCGTCTTGAGTATTTCCGGATTTGCAATTGCTGTTACGGCGCCTTGGTGGGGCCGGCAATCCAACGTTTGGGGACGAAAGAACGTCTTCGTTTGTGGCCTCGTAGGCTACGCCGTTGGGACGTTTGTGTTTGGGCTGTGCTTGCAAGCGGGCCTGTCTGGTTGGATCGGCGTTACTCTCCTGTTTCCCATGCTGATGATTGCGCGCGCGGCTTTCGGGTTGGTCTCATCGGGCATCCAACCAGCCGCAACGGCCTATGTGGCGGATACGACGGATGCCAGTTCACGAAGTCAGGGCATGGCGCTGATTGGTGTTGCCTCTGGATTGGGAACGATTTTGGGCCCCGCCATGGGCGGCACCTTGGCGAGCTTTGGACTCATCGTGCCCCTTTATACGGCCGCGGTTTTGGCGCTTCTGGGTGCGATCCTCGCCATGATTTATCTTCACGAACCGCCCCGGCATGTCGATTTGGATTCGTCAGCAAGACTCAAACTTACCGATGCGCGCGTCTATCCTTACTTACTGCTGACATTCGTCATGTTCATGATGTTTATATCTCTTCAGACGGTTACAGCCTTCTATCTTGAATCCATGTTTGGATATAGCGATACAGAGCTCGCCCAAGCCGCGAGCATGGCCATATTTGGAATGGCAGTAACAATCATAATTGTCCAAGCCGTATTTCTTCAGATCCTAAAGGTTCGGCCCAAAATTCTAATCCGCAGCGGCCTACCGTTTTTTGCGATCGGCTTGCTAGTAATCGGACTAGCCGGCTCGTTTATCGTTGTTTGCGTCGGTTATGCTTTGCTTGGACTAGCGTTTTCGCTTTCGACGCCCGGTATCAGCGCAGCGGCGACACTGAGCGTCACACCGGAGGAATATGGTGCTGCCTCAGGCCTTTTGGCTGCAGCGCCGACGGCGGGAATTATTTTTGGCCCGATCATCGGTGCAGTACTCTACGATATAGCTCCCAATCTACCGATGCTGTTTGGTGCCGGCGTGATGGTTCTGCTATCCATCTATTCCTTCACCGTCAAAGTCCCCGATCCTGAACGCGGATAAAGCCTTTGCGGAAAAAAAGACCCAGCACCGAAATGCTGGGTCTACTTGCATTGATTACGATCTTTACTCAGCGGCTTGCTGATGTTGCTGCAATACTTGATCCGCAAGCTTGCCGGTCAATTCGCTTAGGTGATCGAACGAATATGTGAACGTGCCTGCGCCCAGCGTTATTGAGCGTAGCTCGATGATTATGTCTGACAATTCAGACTGAGGCATGTGTGCTTCGACCGTGTCCCAGCCGGGCCAGCCGGCGCGTGAATCAAACCCCAAAATTTGTCCTCGGCGGCCGCTGATCAAACCGTTAATCTGTCCGGTATAGTCCGAGGGAACGTTGACCTTCACATGCATAATCGGCTCGAGTAAGACAGGGCTACAGTCGGGCATGGCTTCCGTCATGGCCATGCGTCCGGCCGTTTTGAATGCCATGTCAGAACTGTCTACGGCATGATATGAGCCGTCCACCAATGTGACGGCCACGTCGACCACTTGAAATCCGAGCGGACCGCGGCTGAGATATTCTTTGACGCCTGTTTCAACGCTCGGAATGTACTGACGCGGAATTGCGCCGCCGGTGATCTTGTCATTAAACGAAAATCCCGTACCGGCCGGGCTGCGGTTGAATTTCAACCACGACATCACCGAATTGGCCCGTGGCCACCCGATTGTTTTTTATAGCGGCTGTGATGCTTCTTCGGTTTCTTGATCGTTTCCTTGTAAGGCACTTTCGGCCTTCTGGTCGTTACATTGACGCCGTACTTAGTCTTTAGTCGATCGCTCGCAATTTGGAATTGTACTTCGCCTTGACCCTTCAAAATTATCTCATGGGTGTCGGTCGTTTGCTCATACGACAGGGACGGGTCCTCTTCGACAATTTTGCTCAATGAAGTCACAAGCTTGACTTCGTCATTGCGGTTTTCTGCACCTAACGCGATACTGTACACCGGAGGCAAGACCGGCAATTCGGGAAGTTCGTCGCTCTTGCCTTTTCCGCTCGTTAACGCGTCTCCGGTATGGGATTTTTCCATGCGGCCAAGTCCCACGACTTGCCCTGCCACGGCTTGTGAAAGTTTTTCCATCTTTTCGCCAAAAAAGGAAACGAGGCTAGATGGCCGTTCGCCATTCAAAGTGTCTCCTTCTTTGATTTGGCCTCTGACAACGCGGGCGAGAGAGATCCGTCCTGTATGTGGCACGTGATAAGTCTTGACGATCTGGGCGAGTGTGCCACCTTCGGGCTCGACGCCAAGGCGTTCGTGCAATTTCTCTAGGCCTGGTACTTCGTGACGCAACGCTTTGAGAAGCCGATGGACGCCATTCTCGTTTAGTGCCGACCCGATAAGTACGGGCAAGATGAGTCCATCGTCAACGTCTTGTGTGAGATCTTTGTAAACTGCTTCCTTCGATGGGTCGGTATCTTCGAGTAATTGCTCCATCAATTGCTCATCAAAGTCAGCCAACTTCTCCAGCATCGAATAGCGAGCTTCCGCGACATCACTTTCCAGCTCGCTCGGCAGTTCGACAATCTTGGAAGGTTCTTGCTTGTTGTAAACGTATGTGCGCTCACTCGCGAGATCGATATAGCCCGTAACTTCGTCCCCCTTAGTAATGGGAATATGGCGCAGAACGACGGGCGTCGAATTTGCATGTTCAAGTGCAGCTGCGAGGTCCGCGACGGACCCTGAAGCCTTGTCGACTTTGTTCACGAATACGTAGCGAGGTATTTTTAGATCTTCGAGATGCTTAAGAAGAGGGGCCATCCCAATAATTTTGTCCGGGTCGCTTTCTGTCACGACAACGGCGGCATCAGCCAGTTGCAACGCACCATAGATTTCTTGGGCTAATTCCAATGAACCCGGACAATCTAAAAAGGTATAGGTGTCGTCCATGAAGTCGCACGAGGCGACATTGATCTCGGTTCCCATATCTCGGGATTTTGCTTCAGATGACGCGTCTCCGATCAGCCGGCTTGCTCCAGAGCGCCGTTCGAGTGCCCCGGATTGACACAAAATACTTTCCATTAGGCTTGTTTTGCCGCTTGACTGCGGCCCGACCAGCGCGATAACGCGCGGGCTATTGCTTAACCCGGACATGACACCTCCTTATTATGGGCGGCCCAGCCAAGGTCGGCACTCTTACTATCTTCGCTGAGCGACGCGATAGTTGTAAATATCTGTCAATTTTAGCAATCAATATGGACATTGGCGAATCAGTAAATTGGTGCGTGCCAACGACATATTTCCGCAATGAGAGCCCCTAGGTTATTGAGCGATTGGCCGGTTTGGAGCAATCGAGAGGTTAGAGCGCCAATCGCGGGAAAGTTTTCTTATTAGGAAACGCGTTTGTTTTGGCTTTGTTTGTTTAGTTGCCGCTTCGCGTCCAAAATTCGTTGAGCAACGGTAACCGCGCTCAACACGAACAAGATATAGATAATCTCGACCAGCCAGCCAAAGCATAGGCCGAGCCCTAATAAAACAATTCGTTCGGCTCTGGTAACCAAGCCAACTTTGCATTCAATGTTCAATGATTGTGCTCGGGCGCGCGTGTAACTTGTGAGCAACGCACCAAGCAATGCCAAGGCTGCTACGGCGGCAAATACCGGCTTTCCGAGAGCAGCAAAGTGAAAAATGATTGCCGAATAAACAACACCGTCCGAAACCCGGTCCAGTGTTGAATCAAGATAGGCGCCAAAGGCGGATGCTCTTTCCTCACATCGCGCCATCGAGCCATCGATGAGATCTAAGAGACCTGCGAGTAACCAGACAAGCCCTGCGGCAATCAAAGTATCATTTATGATAAGTGTTGCTGCCAGCAGGTTAAGCAGAGTTCCGGCCCAAGTTACTTGATTGGGAGTGAAACCCCACCGACCAAGCGTACGGCTGACCGGTTCAAGCGCGAGGGACGCCCAATCATGTAGTCTTCCTCGAATATCTTGGACATCAGCGCTCATAATGAAACTTCAAATTAAGTCTCCAGTTGGGATTTTAGTTCATATGACGGTTCAGAGGCGCATTATTGCACCTAACACATTCATACGCCTAACACGCTAGGTTGCGCTATGTTGAGCTAAGTTGCACTCTAAGATCCAGATTGATGGGCATCATAAACGTGGCGCGAACGACATACACTTTTATCACGGCAAGGCCTGTCTTCCTATCGCTTGGTCTTGTCGCTTTTGCGTGCTTGGCCGCCGCCGAGGCGACCGCACATCCTCATGTTTGGATTGACGCGCGGGTCGAGGTTAAGTTCCAAGAGGAAGGTCAAATTCGGGCATTGGACGTAACGTGGACGTTCGATGAAATCTATAGTCTGTTCGCCGTCGAGGGATTGGATTCAAATGAAGATGGAAATTTTGAGTCTTCCGAATTGGCCCCGCTGGTACAAAAGAGGTGGTTCGGTTTGTTTGAACAACTTTCGGACTGCGGATAAGTGGATTTCAGCCCCTGTTATGCCGCGACCGGGATTGGTTGCAGCACGTTGAAGTAAGCCTGATCGGGTGTCTGGCGGTCAAGCGATGAATGCGGTCTCTTGGTGTTATAAAAGACCAAATATTTGCCGAGGGCGGCTCGGGCTTGTGGAACATTGCCATAGGCATGCAGATAGACCTCCTCGTATTTGACCGTGCGCCACAGCCGTTCAACAAAGACATTGTCCCGCCACGCTCCCTTGCCATCCATGCTGATGGCGATTTCAGCATCCTTCAGGATTTGTGTGAAAGCGATGGAGGTAAACTGCGAGCCCTGATCGGTGTTGAAGATGTCCGGCTTACCGTAACGGGCCAGTGCTTCTTCAACGGCTTCAATGCAAAAGTCTGCTTCCAGTGTGATAGAGAGCCGCCAGGACAGGACACGCCGGCTGAACCAGTCAACCACTGCGGCCAGATAAACAAAGCCCCGTGCCATTGGAATGTAGGTGATATCCATCGCCCAGACCTGATTGGGTTGGGTGACCGGCAGCTTACGCAACAGATAGGGATAGATTTTGTGGCCCGGTGCAGGCTTGGACGTGTTCGGGCGGCGATAAATAGCCTCAAGCCCCATACGCTTCATCAGTGTTGTGACGTGCAGGCGGCCAACCTTGTATCCTTCACCAAGCAATAGTCCCTGCAGCATCCTGCTGCCTGCAAAGGGATAGTCGAGATGCAATTCATCAATCCGGCGCATCAGTGCCAGATCACCGACCGATACGGGACGGGGCTGATAATAGACGCTGCCCCGGCTGATCTTGAGCGCCTTGGCCTGACGGCTGAGCGAGAGTTTATGTTTGCGGTCGATCATTTTCTTGCGCTCGGCAATCCCGCCTTGGTGAGCGCATCGCCTAAAAAATCATTCTCAAGCGTCAGCTCCCCAATCTTGGCATGGAGCCTCTTCACATCAACACGGGGTGCAGGCAGCGGTGATTTACCCTCCCGCCCAAAAACACCCGCTGCACCCTCAAGGAGCTGATCTTTCCATTGCTTGATCTGGTTAGGATGAACATCAAACTGCTGAGCGAGTTCTCCCAATGTCTGCTCACCGCGAACGGCCGCAAGGGCCACCTTCGACTTGAACGCAGGTGTATGATTGCGACGTGGTCGTCTTGCCATAGTGGATCTCCTGTTGCCGGCGATCATGCCGCCTACAGGCCAAAATTCCACTTATCTCAACTGTGCAGATTTCCCGAGCCACCTCTTCCTGGTCATGACCACGACCACTCAGACCATGGTCACTCGGGCGACGACAACGGTGGGCATCACCATGAGCATGTGCCGACCCCGGAGATGTTTCGGGGCGACAAGTCAATCAAGGAGCTGGCGGCAATCGTGTTTGCTGTAGGGATCCGGCCGTGTACGGGAGCGGTCCTAGTTTTGATCTTTGCCATGGCGCAGGGGATCTTTCTAGCAGGAGCTGCCGCTACTTTTGCCATGTCAGTCCGAACAGCCATTACCGTTTCAGCACTGGCATTATTGACGGTGCTCTCGAAATCAACTGCGTTGAAATTCGCAGGGGAGGGGTCTGCCTTATCGGGGCGGCTTCACTCGTTTCTGTCAATCGGCGGCGCGGCGGCGATCTTGTTGTTGGGAATTACGCTTTTTGCCGCTTCGCTGGGTCCCGATAACCCGCTGATTTGAATCTTGAATGCTTTGTGCTCGTTGAGCTGCGCGCAGGGCGGGACCCGTCAAAATCATTCTCTCGCGAACAAGAGGGATGTTTGAAATTCCCGTATAAGTTGTAGTCTTGACGTGTAGGACTGCAAGCTTCTAACTAACGTGACGTCGGGCAAGAAACGATCAACGCCGCGTTTCTGCAGCCCTAAACGGGCTATTTTTCGGTTTGCGCCGTGCGGGATCAGCAAGATCTGGCGGCCGACTAGAGCGTGACGCTATTCAATTAAACGGGACCCCATCGCACTCAAAGCCATTAATTCTTGTTTTTGTTGATGGTGAGTGCGATTACATTCGTCTAACCATTGACGGCCTACAGAAAAGTGTCGGTACGAGGGGAAGTTACAAGCATGGGTAAGATCAAGTTTGCGATTGCGGGCGTAGGCAATTGTGCCAGTTCGCTCATTCAGGGCATCGAGTACTACAGGGCCGGTGGAGAACATGAACTTGATGGTTTGATGCATCCCAAGATTGGCCGCTGGGGCCCTAGTGATTTGCAGATTGTCGCGGCTTTTGACGTGGACCGTCGCAAGGTCGGCAAACCTGTCGAGGAAGCGATTTTTGCTAAGCCGAATTGTACGATGGTGTTTCAGGAAACGATTCCCCCCTCTGGTGTGACGGTTCAGATGGCGCCGATTCTTGATGGCGTCGCGTCACACATGCCCGACTACGACGACGATCAGGCGTTCCGTCCTTCCAATGAGGACCCGGTGGATGTCGTTAATGTTTTGAGGTCATCTGGAGCGGAGGTCTTAGTCTGTTACTTGCCGGTCGGTTCGGAAGAGGCGGTGAGGTTTTATGCCAACGTGTGCTTGGAAGCTGGTGTTGCGATGGTCAATTGCATGCCGGTGTTTATTGCCTCCGACCCTGTATGGGCCCGCAAATTTGAAGAGGCGCGATTGCCTATCGTTGGCGACGACATTAAGAGTCAAGTTGGCGCCACAATCGTCCATCGCATGCTGACGCGTTTATTCGGCGACCGTGGTTATCAACTAAATCGCACCTACCAGCTGAATACCGGCGGCAATACGGATTTTCTAAACATGCTCGCCCATGAGCGATTAAAATCCAAAAAACTTTCCAAAACCGAATCCGTTCAATCGCAACTTGATGTGCGCCTTGACGCCAAAGACATTCACATTGGCCCTTCGGACTACGTACCGTGGCAAGGTGACAACAAGGTTTGCTTTATTCGCATGGAGGGCGAAGGATTTGGTGGTGCGCCGATCGAACTAGAAATGCGCCTTTCGGTTCAAGATTCGCCAAACAGTGCGGGCGTCGTCATCGATGCGATCCGTTGTGCCAAAGCGGCCATAGATCAAAGCCTGTCCGGACCGATCGAGTCCGTTTCGGCTTACTACATGAAGTCGCCTCCGCGGCAAATGCGCGATACGTCGGCGCGGGAGCAGTGCGAAGAATTTGTCGAGAAGGCCGAAGCGTTTTATCAAAATGCCAAGGCCAGCAAGGGCATCGCGGCGGAATAACTCTCAATCTTGCCACTTAAGACCATGCTACCGGCGCGACTATGCGAATTTGACTGCATAGATCGGCGGTAAGCGTGCGTCATTTTCATGCCAAACATTGCCACCGTCTTCTGAAATCCAAAGTCCGCCCGTCGTCGATCCCATCGCTAGTCTTTGGCCGCCCGCATCGACATCGAGACCATGGCGGTAAACGAGATCATAGGCGGGTGCTTTGGGCAATCCTTCTGACAACTGGTCGAAGGATTTGCCTCCATCAACCGTTCTCGTGACGACGAATTTGCCGTCCACCGGGTAGCGAAATTCATCTTTAACGGCGGGGACGAACCAGGCGGTATCGGCGTCCTGAGGATGCACTGCGACCGTAAATCCAAATGTGGACGGTTGCACATCGGCAATATTCTCCCAAGAGGACAGTCCATCCGATGAGCGAAAAATTCCGTTGTGATGTTGAACCCAATATTTGTCGGGGTCAGCGGCGCACTGAACCATAAGATGGGGGTCTTGAATATTGGGATCGTCACGCTGCTCCGGTGGTACGTAAGTGGCGAACATTCCCTTAGTGTGATGATTCCAGGCCTCGCCTCCATCGGTCGATTCCCAGACACCGGCGCAGGAAATCGCAATCGATAGGTGTTGGCTATCGCGGGGATCGACACATATTGAATGAATGCCCGCCTCGTCGTAGCCGCCGCCAAACCATTTCTCTCGTCCGGGTACCTGTGTCAAGCTTTCATTCAGCGTCCAACTGTCACCTCGATCAGTGGATATGAAAAAACCTGCAGGTATGGTTCCACAGAGGAGGACGCCTTCCCGGTCGTCACCCGCCTCAGCCAGACACCAAACAAGCTGGACAGATTTTTCGTCCTCTCTGGGTGCAAAGGACGGCATCGTTATTTCTTGCCAAGACTTCCCGTCGTCTGTCGAACGGTGAAGCTTCGGACCGAAATGGCCAAGATTAAGCGCCGCGTAGAGAGTTGAATCCCTCGCGTCGAAAAGCGTTTGCGTTACCGGGGAGCCTAGAAAGCTCGTGTCTAAAACCGACCAGCTACCTTGGGTTTTTCGCTCTGCTTTGAACAATCCCTTCCGGGTTGAGATAAATATGCGCTCGGACATAGTGCTGGTGCTCCGAAATTCGTTTATCCGCCCGATAGGGCTTGAAGAACATAGATCTCTGTCGTTGGTTCGACAGTCTCGTCAGTCGCCTGATCATTTTCTAGCCGCACGCCATCGACAAAAATGGCGATGTGTTTCCGGACCCTGTCTTGGTCGTCGTAAATATAGCCCTTTAGATTTGGAAAGAGGTCAAATACCGACGCGAGGACGTCGCCGACCGTTGCGCCTTCAAACTCTTGCGACTCGCTCGGGCCGACTTGTCTGAGGTGAGCGGTAAACACGACTATTGCCATGTCGAGCCTGACTTCAAGATGGATCGTATCGGATCGCCAAATATAGCACAGGCAATTGGGACCTGTGAGGCTGCTCTTCGGCACTCACGTGTTATTGCCCCGGGTGGACATTGTTGGATGCAGCAAAGAGAATTAACAAAATCGCATCTGCATCCGACTTTTCAATTGGTGTCTTACATGCACGATTTCAATGCGTGATGCCAGCCCTCCCTTATCGGCGTCCAAGGGCCGCAAGCTAGCCGCCTGGGCGGTTCACGGACTGACGGCCGCGGGTGCCGGATTTGGGTTTTTGGCGCTCGTGTCGGTGACCCAAGGCGATGTGCGTTCGGCCTGGCTGCTGCTCGGCATCGCCTTGCTGATTGATGGCATAGACGGCTCTTTGGCTAGGGCCGTCGGCGTCAAGGACGTTGTCCCGAATATCAATGGAACACTATTGGATCTGATCGTCGACTATTTGAATTATGTCATCGTTCCGGTGGTCTTTTTGTTTCAATTTGAAATGTTGCCCAACGGCTATCTTTCTGCCGGCTGCATTTTCATTTTGATCACCTCGTTGTACGCCTTTTGCCGCGAAGACTTGATGGCGAGCGATCATTGCTTTCGCGGGTTTCCCGCGGTTTGGAATGTCGTGATATATTTTTTCTATGTTCTTGAGACAAGTCAGTACGCAAATCTAGTTGCGGTCGCCGTTCTAGGCGTACTGACTTTTGCTCCGATCAAAGCCATTCACCCAGTTCGCGTGGTTGAATTGCGAAAACTAAACTTGTTCATGCTAACGGTATGGGCAGCCGTAAGTCTGATATTCCTGCTCTCTTTGCCGATACGACTCGTATGGGCGCAATACATATTGGCTTTAGTCGGACTTTATTTTCTGGGTGTCGGCATGTGGATCACAATTCGAACGCGTGGTTCAAAATAGTTCAATCTGCTGAATTCTTGTTAAGCAGTCAGCAGCTCGGTAAACAGAAATAGTGCGCTGATCGAGGCGCCTAGGATTGGAATCCAAATCGGAACAGCAAAGGCTTCAGCTGGTTGTGGTTCGACACGCTTAATCCGGATCAGAGCAACATTGATAAGGACAAAAACGCTCAGTGTGATCGTCGTTGTCGCTCTCGCCAAACTTACTAGATCAAAGTTCAGCGCTAAAGCCAACGTGACGGCAGTTGCGGCCACGGTGGCATAAACGGGCGTTCTGGTTGACGGGCTAATGTAGCCGAAAGCGCGAAACGGCCGCCATTCATTCCGTAAACCAAATAAAATTCTTGACGCCATTATGATTTGTACAAGCGCGCCGTTGGTGACGGCCATTAAGCTTATGGCGCTGATCAACTCCGGCGAACGCCCTGTCGCTTTGGTGTATATATCGGCGAGCGGGGCATTTGAGCTACTCAACTGCCCAATGGGAACAATAAGAACCGCGACTGTTGCAATGGCTCCGTAAAGCAACATCGCCAAAACCATGGCAATGATAATGGCGCGAGGCAACGTACGTCTGACATCCTTGACCTCTTCTGCCACATTGACCATGTCCTCAAAACCAATAAATGCATAAAAGGCAAGGAAGGCTCCGGCCAGGACACCTGACCAAATTGCAGGTGAAAAACTGGGGAATACTTCGCTTGCAGCTGGTAGATCAGAAGGCATGTTTGAGCTGGCGGCAGCAATGATGAACATGAGGCCCCCAACTTCGATAACCGTAATGAGTGCCGCGATGCTTACGGATTCAGCAATACCCCAAAGGGCGAGCAAGCCAAGGAGCAAGATCAAAATAGTGATTGCTAGTTTATCTGGAATTTGGATGAACATTTCCAAATAGCCGACGAACCCATTTGCGATGGTCGCAGCCGAAACCATTCCCACGATTGCCACCATTAATCCGACAACGACGGGAAGAACAAATGGCGTTATCCCTTCTTTGACATAAATGGCTTAGCCGGCGCTCTTGGGATACCTCGAAGATAGCTCAGCGAATGAGAATGCCGAGAGACTGGCAAGGAGGGCGGCCAAGAGAAATGAAAAAGGCGCATGCATGCCCGCGACGGCAACAACTTCGCCAATAAGAACATAGATGCCGGCGCCGATTATTGTGCCAAGGCCGTAAAGCATCAGGAGCGGCAAATTCAGTGCGCGCTTAAGCTCAGTGTTTTCAGACATGACGCAGGGCTCAATTTGATAAGGTGGCTAATGAACTTGAGGGTCTAGTTGCAGACATATAGACAATGGCAGTTGACATAAATCAGTCTCACCACGTCTCAACCCAGGGCCTGAGCTCTAGTTCGTGAGTCCATGCGCTCTTTTGTTGCTGATGAAGCGACCAATAGGTCTCGGCGATATCTTCTGGTTTGAGGAATCGGTCCTGCGGTCCTTTGTTCATGACGTCGCCATAGTGTTCGCGGGCAAGTGGGGTGTCGATCCCTCCATCGATAATGACGTGAGCGACATGTATGCCGCTGGGACCAAATTCCCTCGCCATACTTTGGGCAAGCGCGCGTAGCGCCGTTTTACCCGAGGCGAGTGCCGCATAATTTGCCTTACCACGAAGGCTTGCTGTCGCCCCAGTATAAATAATTGTTCCGCGTTTGCGGCCCGTCATGCATTTTGAAACTTCGCGGCCCATGACAAAACCACCAAACGCACTTTCTTCCCAGCCCTTGCGAAAGTCCTCGGTTGTCATTTCCAATATGGAAGATCTTGAATAGCCACTGGCGTTGTAAATTGCGACTTCGATCGGGCCGACATTGGTCTCGATATCGCCGATCGCGTTGACGAGAGCCGTTTCGTCCGAAGCGCTGAAGCAATAGCCGTGGACGATTGCGCCTCGGTCTCGTAATTTGCGCACGAGTTCGTCGAGCTTTTGCTGGTCGCGTCTTACCAAACAGATGGTTAGGCCGGCGGCCGCGAAACGACGCGCCAGAGCCGCGCCGGTTCCGTCGCCCGCCCCGACAATGAGAGTTACACTGGTATCAGCCAATGGATGAGCCGCTTCAGTCAACCATGACCGACGCTAAGCCCCCGTTTCTGGAAGTATTTCTGATGATAATCTTCGGCATCATAGAAGATCGTTGCCGGCGTTATCTTGGTGACGATAGGAGAATGATGGCGGCCCGACGCTTGCGCTTTTTCTTTTGAAGCAATTGCATTTGCTTCTTGTTCCGGTGAGTGAAAAAAGATTTCGGATCTGTACTGATCTCCGACATCGGGTCCTTGCCGATTGAGTTGAGTGGGGTCGTGAGATGCCCAAAAGACATCTAGAAGCTCATCAAGCGAAATGCGGTCCGGATCGAACTCAACTTCTATTGCTTCTGCGTGACCCGTTCGATGGCCGCAGACATCCTCATATGTTGGGTTTGGTGTTTCTCCGCCGGTATATCCGACCTTCGTTGAAATCACACCGTCCAACTTGCGAAATGTCTCCTCGACGCCCCAAAAGCAACCTGCGGCAAGAGTGGCTTTCTCGGTCATAACCTCAGTCCTTTCTCAATCTTGTGCGCGATCATATACGAAATTCACGCGCCGTGTGAGCCTGCTTTGAGGTGTACGCCTCGATCTATGATCAGCGGTTTTCCTTGATGAGTAGCGGTTACCAATGGAAAGGGCCGGCCCATCGAGGCCGGCCCTCCAAAACCGGTTAAACTATTGCAATGAGATCAATTATTGCTTGGACCCGTCGACCGCTACTTTCGTGTCTTCGGGCACGTCCAAACTTGCCTCATCGTCCTTCTGCTCTTTTGCGTCTTTTCTTGCTTGGACCAATTCACGGGCTTCCTTAATCGTGGCGACGCGCTCAACGTTGGAAATAAGGCAGCGCCGAGTATAGCCGTGATCGAGGACGGTTAAGTGCTCGTTGCCATTGCTACACAATCGATTAGTCGGGCGTGTATCAAGAGCGATCTGTTCGGTAAAGCGCACGCCGCCGCAATATTGAAAGAGCGTGAGCAAATATTGATATTTCCGAGTGGGACCTCGCACCCACACATGGTAATTATCTATGGCTCTAAAATCATTGATGCTCTGAAGCCAAAAACATGTCCGGTTGGATGCGTCTTCCTCCGCATTTGCAGAGTCCTCTTCAGCCCAAACGGTGCCGAAGGAAAGTGTGACACCGAGGGCAATTCCCAGCGCCGCTAACCATTTTGATTGGATCATTGGGGTTCTCCGTAGCTATTGATCACTTAACCCATTCGCTTGCGCGGCTTGGGCTAGAAGTTACGGCGCCACCCCATGTTCGCCGTTGCTCTGCTTGAATACAGTCGATCACGTAAACAACAGAACAGGAACATTTCACCACATCGGTCAGGAAATGTCACGCAGGTGACAATCGCCCTGTGGTAACAATTCGGTCAAATTCGTTTCGAGCTGACCCAAAACTGGGAGTTCTTCTATCGATTTAGAGGACTGGCCGCTGCTGCTCATGCTCTTTATATAAGCTGTCAGAATTGATGTAAGTCCGCGTTCAGCATCTGCAGTGGGCAACTAACAGGGATATCCATGGAACGACGGACGGGAAAGCCAAATGTTGCGATTATAGGCGCAGGTGTCATTGGGCTTTCTGTCGGATGGCGCTTAGCGCAGGCTGGATGCGCGGTGAGCATCTTCGACAAGTCACGCGCAGGTCGGGGCGCGAGTTGGGCCGCCGCTGGCATGTTGGGAGCATCAGCAGAAGCGTCCTCTACGAACGAGCACCTATACGATTTTGGTCTTAAGAGTTTGGCGTTATGGCCGGCATTTGCCTCGGAACTGGGCACAGTCAGTTCCGTCGATTTAGGGCTTCGAACTGAGGGAACGCTACTTGTCGCGCGATCTTCGCAAGAAGTTCAGTGGTTAAATGATATCGTCGAGGGCCCGCTTATTCGAAACGGCGAGGTCCGTGAGTTGTCGCTTGAGGAAGTCGCAAAGTTCGAACCTGGGATTTCGTCCGACATTAACGCTGCGGCGTTTTGCCAAACAGATACTCAAGTCGATATTCGCCAAATTGTGACCGCATTAGAACTGGCTGTGAAAGGGGCAGGCGCTACGCTTCATGAAAACTTGCCGGTGGAAGGGGTCATCTGTTCCGATCAGACGGTCAAGGCGGTTCAGGTTGCCGGCGAGCTCCTGCCAATTGATGTTGTGATTGTCGCTGCGGGTTTCGAATCCGGCAAATTGCCAATCCAAAATCTGCCTGAGGTTCCGGTTAAGCCTGTCAAAGGTCAAATCGCAGCTCTCGGCTCCTCGCCGCGTCTGCGACTGAGACACGTTGTTAGGTCGGAAGGGGGGTATTTGGTTCCCCGAAAAGATGGTCGAGTACTGGTCGGCGCAACAGCAGAGGAAGGTGAAACCGATCGTCGGCCTTCGCCGCGTCAAACCGAAAAGCTATTTGCGTTTGCTCGTGATCTGCTCCCAAAAACTGCAGACTTAAATATCTTGGATCAGTGGGCTGGAATACGCCCCGGCACGCCAGACGGAATGCCAATTTTGGGCCCGTGTTCGATCTCCGGCCTCGTGTTAGCGACCGGGCATTATAGAAATGGAGTTCTTTGGGCGCCTGCGACGGCGCAAGCGATTACGCAGCTTGTGCTCGAGGATGAGGTGCTTCGGCCTGTCGACAGCTTCTCCGTTGAGCGATTCAATCAGCCAAATATGCAAAGTTGGCCAATCCACGCATATCAGCGAAAATTAGCCTGATATTTACGTATAATTAGCCTGTCGCGTATTAGTGCATTCCGTTGATTAATGGTGTAAAAGCACAGGTCTCAAAGTCAAAGGTGAAGTAGAGGGCCAACATTGGAAGTTTCTGTTCGAGATAACAACGTCGATCAAGCGCTGAAAGCACTCAAAAAGAAGATGCAACGCGAAGGCACATTTCGCGAAATGAAACGGCGGCGGCACTATGAAAAACCATCGGAAAAGCGTCAACGCAAGAAAGCTGAAGCCATCCGACGTGCGCGAAAGCTAGCTCGCAAACAGGCGCAGCGTGAAGCCGAAGGCAAGGCCTAGCAGAGCGCGCCCTGCTGCTCAGTTGCCTATCCCAAGCAAAATTCGACGGCCGTTTGGCCGAATTCACGAAAAGTCGTCTTCTCCGGACTTCGAAATGCCCGCTGAACATTATAGTATGGCATGTGTATCGGGGCTGGGGGGCTCATGGAATATTTGTATGTCATCGGTGGATTGGTCTTATTGGGGCTTGGTGGAGAAGCCGTAGTACGGGGCGCTGTTGATGTCAGCCGCCGATTGGGCATATCGACTCTTTTGGTGGGATTGTTTGTTGTTGCCTTTGGAACATCATCTCCTGAATTGGCGGTCGCAATTCAAGCAGCCCAAGAGGGACGGCCCGACATCGCCGTCGGCAACGTTCTTGGAAGCAACATTGCCGATCTTCTACTTATTCTGGCGCTTGCTGGCCTAATTAGTCCTTATGCCTGTTATCGGGAAATAAAGGACCGGGATGTTGTGGTCTTGCTAGCCGTCACAGGTCTTTTTGTCTGGCTGGCTCATCGCGAAGTTATCGGCCAGCTCCAGGGTTCGTTCCTAGTCGGACTTCTAATTCTCTATATCATTTATGCGACGCTTGATGAAAAGGCGAGAAATGTTCAAGTCGGAACTCTGCGCCATAATATGGAAGTCCAGGCTGAGCGCGAACAGCAGCCCACCACGTGGGGCCTGGTCGTGGATATTGCATGGCTCGCGGGCGGAATCGCCGCGCTTTACGGAGGATCGGAATTCCTCGTCGATGGCGCCACCGGCCTGGCGCGCATGTTCGGCGTTTCGGAAGGTACAATCGGATTGAGCATCGTCGCAGTGGGAACGAGCTTGCCTGAATTGGCGACTGTTATTGTGGCGGCTTGGCGCGGGCACCCCGAAGTTGCTGTCGGCGGAATTATCGGCAGCAACATTTTCAATATTCTCGCCGTTTTGGGAATAGCGGCCATGGTTGCGCCCATTACCATCAATCCGGCATTCTTGGACTTCGATGTTTGGGTCATGTTGGGAGCAACATTGATCTTTATTCCCTTCCTGCTGACGAATTCGAAGCTGAACAGGATCGAAGGGTCAATCATGTTGTTGTGCTATGTTGCATACATCGCTGTTCTTTACGGCGACTTCGCCCTGCCGTTTTAGTTTTCCTAAGAGCACGCCAAACGCGGCAACATTAAGGGTCTGTTTACGATCACTCGAGTTTTGATGTTTGGCATGGGCTTTGCGTTGTAACGGCGTTGGAGCAGTTACATGCAAGACATTCAGGCAAGCGGACAAGCCAAATCGATCGTCGCAGCGCTGACGTCTGCCAGCCGACGTACAGGTGCTGACTTTGACTATCTCCTGAACACTGCCATGCGAGAGAGCAGTCTGAAACCGCAAGCAAAATCAAAGACTTCCAGCACCTCAGGGCTATTCCAGTTCATCGACCAAACCTGGCTCGATTTGGTCCGCCGCCACGGTCACGAAGTGGGACTTGGCGAGCTTTCGAACCAAATAAACCGCCAAGATAATGGTAGGCATCTTGTTCCCAACGGCGCCAAGAAGAAGGAAATTATTGCCCTAAAATTTGATCCGAAAATTTCGGCGCATATGGCTGGGAAGTTTGCTGAGGAAAGCAGACAGGCAGTAGAATCAAAACTGGGCCGGAAACTTGCGCCGGGCGAGCTTTATATCGCGCACTTTATGGGCGCATCGGGAGGCGCAAAACTAATTGCCACCGCGGCATCCGATCCGGACAAATCAGCGGAAGTTATGTTTCCGTCTGCAGCGCGGGCCAACCGGGCGATTTTCTATCATGCAAACGGGAGCGCGCGGACCGTTAAAGAGGTTTACAACTATCTAACCAAATCAAAGCCACCACAAGAACATGTCATGGCCGCGCCCAAAAATATTGCAGTGTCGAGGGCTCCTTCAACTTATGTGTCCTCCAGCGCCGCTATCAGAGATCAAATTCAATATGCGAGAAGCACGTACAGTGAGCTGGGGTCTGGTGTATTACCGTCGACAGCTATTCCAGGATCCCGCATGGTGTTTTCGCCGCTGGTTCTCGATGTTCTAGCAATGATCGATCCCCCGTCCAGATCTGATTCGACTCAGCGGAACGCGCTTGAGCAATACAAAGCCCACCGAGCATCCTAATTCGCCCAAGAGCCGCAACGTCTTATCACGACCGTTACAGGACCGGGACTGAGTGCCCAAATTTGTGATAAGCTTGTTGTTATGACCGGCCTGAGCAAAAGCTTTCTAGAACGGCAGAGAAAACGTCTGTTGGAGATTAAGGCTGAACTCGAAGCACAGGGTGAGATCAATAAGGACGCGTTGGACACCGTGGAGCTCGATCAATCCAGAGTCGGCCGACTGTCCCGTATGGATGCCATCCAAGTTCAGGAAATGGCCAGAGCAAATGAAACACGCCGAAAGCTTGAAGTTAAAAGAGTCGAAGCGGCGTTGGATAGGCTCGACGCCGGAGAATATGGTTATTGCATCTCCACCGGCGAAGAAATAGAGCGCAAGCGACTAGAACTTGATCCGGCTGCGCCGACCGCCATCGGTCACTCGAAATAACTTTTCTTTAAGTCTGTTATTGCCGATACAAAGAGGGATTATGACAGAGTCCCTTCGGCAATATGGCGATTTCGTAAAGTCCAATTCGCGGTTCCTTTTGTTCGGCATCCTCATGACTTTGGGATCGAGCTACGGGCAAACGTTCTTTATTGCCATTTTCAACGCCGAACTTCGCCAAGAGTACGGACTCTCTCATGGACAGATCGGCAGTTACTACTCGGTTGCCACGGTTTTGAGCGCTATCGCGTTTGTATGGGCGGGGCGGCTTGTCGATACGATGAGTCTTAAGAGCTTTAGTGTGCTCGTCATATGCGCGCTCGCCGCAGCGAGCATGATCATGTCACTATCAACTGCGCTTTTCTGGTTGCCTGTGGCATTTTTTGGTCTTCGACTTGCAGGTCAAGGCTTGATGACCCATGCGGCATTAACCGCCGCGGCAAAATCATTTCGGGCTCGCCGCGGAACCGCCCTCAGTCTGGTATCTCTAGGATTTCCATTAGGACAAGCAATATTTCCTGTCATCGGTGTTGCGATGACAGCAGCAATCGGTTGGCGTCAAACATGGCTCTTATTTGCAATTGCACTTTTGGTTTTTCTTCTGCCGGCTGTTGTATTTCTTCTTAGTCAAAATCAGACATTTGGACGGTCGAAAACGCCGGAGGCTAAGAAATCAGAAGAGGCCGCACCTCATGACGAAACTCAAGACGTGGCTTATTCCGATGTCCACCATTGGACGCGAAGTGAGGTCGTGCGCGACATCCGGTTCTATCTTGTTCAACCGGCGATGCTTGCCATGCCCATTATTGGCACCGGTGTGATTTGGAACATCACGCTCATCGCCGACTCGAAGTCCTGGGATCTTGAGTTGATTGCGGCGAGCCTGTCTGGAATGGCGCTCATGCAAGCTGTGGTTACGCTCGGATCCGGCCCGCTCATCGATCGATTTGGTGCCATGCCCTTGTTGCCGCTGAGCTTGTTGCCGACCATACTTTGTTTGGTTCTACTCGCCGTCGCTGACGTGCCCGTCATGATCTTTCCCATCATGTTGCTCTTGGGGCTTTCGCTCGGTCTTATCTTTCCGACTTCCATTGCGATGTGGGCTGAGCTCTACGGCGTGCTTCACCTGGGTGCTATTCGTGCCCTTTCGGGAGGGCTGACCGTCTTTGGAACGGCGGTATCGCCGGCACTGATGGGATTGCTGACAGACTGGGGCATTTCTATTGAAGTCACTGCGTTGCTTCTAGCAGCCTATGCGGTGGCGGCTGGTTTGCTTGCTGTAACCGTTTGTGGTTTTCCCAAACTCGCACTCAGCTCGAGCTAGATCGATCTCGGTTTGGAATTGGGAAAACTGCACGAGGTGCACAGTCATTAACAAGTCGTTTACCAACGAAAACCTGAAATAGGCCAGCAGTTCAATTTTAGGAGAACCGCTCTCGCATAAGGTGTGCGTTAACTCATTTTCCGCACAATGTTAGGTGGGACAGACTGAGACGCGGCCAATCACGTGTATTGGTGCGCGCACTTCACTTAAGCAATTCGGAGAATAAGCGGTGCCCAAAAAAGGTTCAAAATTAAGTCAAAATGATATTCAGGAGTTGCTCCAGAATCCGTCAGATGACGTTCGCGCCGATGTAGCTAGGAAAGTAGCGCAACAAATCGACACAACGAGCCTCACTGAAGAGGAGCGAGAGCTGGCGAACAGTATCTTGAGAACGCTGGTCAAGGATGCCGCTGAATTGGTCCGCAAGTCTCTGTCTGAAAGCCTGCGCTATGCCGACGATGTACCACGGGATGTCGCGTTAGCTTTGGCAAAGGACATAGATTCCGTTGCCGTTCCTCTTTTGGAGTCGTCGCCAGTTTTTACCGATGACGACCTCATCGAAATCGTAAATTCCGGCCGAGGTAGCAAACAGATCGCGATAGCTGGTCGCCCGCAAGTGAGCGACAAAGTAGCCGTTGCTTTGGTCGAGACTGACAATGGTGAAGCTGTTGCCAAACTCGTCTCAAACGATGGCGCCACAATCAGCGAGACGACATATTCTGAACTACTCGACCGCCACGGTAAGTTCGAGGATGTTCAAGAGTCTTTGGCAAATCGATCCGAATTACCGATCACGGTCGCCGAGCGTCTTGTGACGATGGTCTCCGGCAAATTGCAGACTTATCTTGTGGAGCGTCATGCACTTTCGGACGCGCAAGCTAATAGAATTGCACAAGATAGCCGCGAAAGAGCAACCGTGGACTTAGTGGAGCTGGCAGCTCAAGCAGAAGATGTATCTAAGCTTGCTCAGCAGCTAAAACAAAACGGCCGTTTGACGGCCTCCTTGATGCTACGTGCCCTGTGCACGGGTGATATGCGGTTCTTTGAGGCGGGCATGGCCGAAATGTGCGGAGTGTCAGCCGAAAAAGCAGGCCTGATGATTCATGATGCCGGATCACTCGGTCTTCAAGCCGTGTTTCAAAAGACGGGAATTTCGGAGGTGTACTTTCCTGCATTTCGCATCGCCGTCGATGTCTTCAAGGAGACGGATTATGACGGCGGCGACCGCGACCGGGAGCGCTTTCGTGACCGAATGATCGAGCGCATTCTAACGCAGTACGACAATATAGATGCTGACGATATTGATTATTTGATCGATGCGTTGGGTCGCTCTGTCGACCAAAACCAGGCGGCATAAACTACGATAGGCCGTCGGCCTCATCGATCAGACGATTTAGATTTCTTGGAACGTTTACTGGCTGACGGCTGCGCTCACGAGCTCTTCCAGCTCTGTGGCGAGTGCCACGCCGGTTTTGTCGGTGGTTTCTCTCACGTCATGGCGGACCATGGCTCGAATACCTTCAACTCGAATACCTTCAACATGGGCGTCCAGCAACTCTTTTGGCAGATTGACCTCGACCGGCAGGTTTTCTAGAAGATTATACCAGGATGAGGCAAGCCGTGCGACGAGGGGAAAATCGTAGGTCTGGCCCAATCCTTTTAGGTCATGAGCCGTTAGCTTTAGATGTTCGACGCTTTCATTAGATGCATTCTGTTCCGCGACGGCCTTTCGAGCAGCATCGAGCTTCTCTATGTCTTCATCAATCCATTGAGCGAATTCGGTTTTGAGGTTCTCAAGGGCCTTTTCAGCCCTCGCGATCGCGTCCTCATCAACTGCAGGTAGCTTACCTCCAACCTTGGTCTGAAGTGTATTGGGAGCCTTAACGATCTCAATTTTTTGTTTATCAGCCATCGTTTCACCTTGCCGCTCAATTGAAATGATGATTTCAGATTCCGATCTATAGAAATCGATGAGACTATGCATGTTTTGGCCTTTCCATATCCCTAATGTAAAACAAACATGGATCTGCACTTGGGCGTACGCGGCAAGCGGCGTTCGTTTACGTATTACTAATGATTGTAAATGGATCGTTATCTAAGCTTGTTCTTTGTCAGGCGATACACAATCGGCATGGCGGCAACAAGTATGGTTATGCGGATGATGTGTATGGTCGACACGTATGCTGTGCTGACTCCCATCGATAATGCCACGAGGCCCATTTCCACGACCCCACCTGGCGTCAGCGCAAGAACCAACGAGGCTATGTCGAGACCTAAAAATGGGGCTGCAAAGGATGCTGCGACAATGGCAATAGCGATAAATAGAAGAGCGGCGCCCACTGCGACGAGCAACGTGCGCCAAATATGTCGGAATTGAAGGCCGCTAAATCGGCATCCGACGGAGGCTCCCAATACGACTTGGGCGACCGCAATGAGAGCGAAAGGAGGTGTTGCCCTGCTGAGTTCGCTCATGTGGACAATGATGCTGAGTATCAACGGTCCGATAAACGCAGGGGCCGGAAAACGCAGCATCTTGGCAACCGGAATGCCAATCACGGCACAAAGAATCAATACAAGACTCTCATTGAGCGGGATCGCGAAAAGGCCGCTGCCGTCAGCGGGGAGGGGAGGCGCGTCGAGTCCGTAAAAAATTCTAAAAAAGAACGGCACGACGGTCACGACGACCGCTACCCGTGTCGCATGGACGAGCGTAATGAGGCGAATGTCGCCTCCAAACGAGTCGCCTACAAGCGCCATTTCACTGAGGCCACCGGGCGCGCTTGAGAAATAGGCGGTAGGCTGATCAAATCCACCAATCAATCGGAAATATGCCGTACCTGTGGCCGACATTATGGCAATCACGACAAGCAATAGGATGACGCTTGGCCACCACAGCGCCAAGCCGGCAAGGATGTCGGGTGTAAACGTTGAACCAATCATGACGCCAAGCACAGAAGCCATTGCCATTCGTAGGGAATTGGGAACGGCAAGTTTGAGACCGGCAAAAATCCCGACAATGGTTACAACTAATGCACCCATAAGCCATGCCAGGGGAACGCCGAGGGCAGCAAAAACAGCGCCGCCGACCAGGCCAAGCGAAAGGGTCAGCCCCGCACGGCGTAATGTGGCGCTACTGGCTTGAGTGTCGGTGTGGAGGGGAGTGGACAATTAAAGGCCCGAGCTGAAAACCGTCGCGACACTAATAGGCGAACTGTTCAGTCAAAATACGCTCTTCTAGGCTGTGGCCCTCGTCAAATAGAATTGAAATTTTGGTTGAACGATCTTCTTCGACACGCACTTCGACCACATCACGCAATTCTTTGTTGTCGGCGACGGCACTCACTGGTCGTCTGTCTGCGTCCAGTACTTCTATCTCAATTCTAGCATCTTGAGGCAGCAAAGCGCCTCGCCAACGCCGCGGTCGGAATGCGCTAATTGGCGTTACGGCCAAAAGATTGGCTGTGATTGGAATAATGGGGCCATAAGCAGACAAGTTGTAAGCGGTGCTGCCGGCCGCGGTTGCCACAATGATGCCGTCGCAGATTAGTTCCGACAGTCGCGTTTTACCATCCACCGATATTTGCAATTTTGCGGTTTGCCGGGTCTCGCGCAGTAATGAAACTTCATTGATTGCCAGAGCCTCTACGGTTTCACCGTTCGCTGTTCGCGCTTTCATAGTGAGTGGATGGATCTTGGCCAATTCTGCTTTTTGCAAGCGTTCCAGGAGGCCGTTTTCCTCAAACGTGTTCATTAGGAATCCGACGGAGCCGAAATTCATGCCATAGATTGGGATCGACCGGTAAAGATGGTCATGGAGCGTTTGAAGCATGAATCCATCACCACCCAATGCAACTATGACTTCGGCTTGATCTGCTGTAACGCATGCATATCGCGCGTCCAACTTTGCCCTTGCTTTCTGGGCGTCCGGGCTTTCGCTCGCCAGACAGCAGATCTTTTCATAGGTCATGGAGCAGGTGGCAATCTGAGTAAAGTGGTAGCGCTTACTTAGCCACCGGTCACTGACATGTGGCGGGCGACGGCTGGCTTATTTTGACGACGGTCAATGATAAAATCGTGCCCTTTAGGCTTACGCGAGATGGCTTCGTCAATGGCACGGTCCAGCAGCTCATCGCTGCCTTTGGCTCGCAGCGGCGCCCTCAAATCCGCGGCATCGTCTTGACCAAGGCACATATATAAAGTGCCGGTACAGGTGACACGCACGCGGTTACACGTCTCACAGAAATTATGGGTAAGTGGTGTAATGAACCCAAGCTTTCCACCGGTCTCCTTTACGCGAACATACCGTGCCGGACCGCCGGTTTTGTAGTCGATGTCTTCAAGCGTCCAACGCTCCTGCAAGCTCGTTCGTACCATAGACAGCGGCAAATAATGATCCGTTCGATCCTCATCGACCTCGCCCATTGGCATAGCCTCGATGAGGGTCAAATCCATTCCTTCTCCGTGTGCCCACTCAACGAGCCTCGGTAGTTCATTATCGTTGAAGTTTCGGAGTGCAACCGTATTGATTTTGACGTGTAGCCCGGCGGCGCGTGCAGACTTAATTCCATCCAGCACCTGGTCCAACTTGCCCCAACGCGTAATCCGTTTAAATTTGTCCGCATCCAGAGTGTCCAGTGAGACATTTACTCTTCTCACGCCGCAGTCAAAAAGTTCTTCGGCATAGCGCGACAGTTGGCTACCGTTACTGGTCAGCGTGACTTCATCAAGCTGGCCAGAGTCAACGAGACGACCAAGTTTGCGAAACAACGTCATGATATCGCGCCGGACTAGCGGCTCGCCGCCCGTAATGCGAATCTTGCGGACCCCCTTACGGCTGAAGGCCGTGCACAACTGATCGAGCTCTTCAAGGCTGAGAATGTCTTGCTTGGGCAAAAAGCTCATATTCTCGGACATACAATAAATGCAGCGGAAGTCGCAGCGATCAGTCACCGAGACGCGCAAATACGATATTGACCGTCCGAATGGATCGATCATCGGTTCCGCCTGACCGGACTTAAGGCCGTCCTTCTCAATTGGCAGGGCGCCGGACCGCTCAATTTGGCTGAATTCCTTGTTCATAGGCCGACGATATCAGTTTCAAGGACCGTTTGGCTAAGAAAAGATCTGCGTCTCAAGGACGCTGCCGGCTATGCACAAATCTCTCGGATTTCTTGGCGAGCTTGAGCGCTGGAAAGTCCATATATCTTGCCAGCTTCTAAGAGCTCCGCGGAATGAACATCGCTCGCCTTACCATCAAGGTGGCGTATCAAGAGATACATCGTCTGAAATGCGGCTTGGTTTATTCCGGCGGCATGACACGCAATCGCAAGGCGAGGCGCCCGGTATCCAGCAAAGAAATGTTTCATGCTGCCAGCTGAGATCTCCAACAGTTTCGCAAATGCGGCCAAGAATAGCTCGCCGTTCTTTGCATGTAATGCTTTCATTAGGATCGACGGCTGCAGCGTACCGGATCGCGCCAAGTCGTTCACGGTATTTGCAGCGTCCTTGTCTTCCATTCGCTGACACTGAGAAACAAGGCTGAGCGATGGAGCACCGTCGGCGTTAATTGAGAAGGCTTCATTTTCATCCAGCTCGTCCAGGGACTCGGCAATGTATTGAGCGAGTTCTTCCGAGACCCAACTTCGCATTGTTGTTGCTTCTTGCTTGGTGAGATCGGGTCTCAGCAGTAGCGATATTTGGAGATCTCGATGATATTTACTCTTTTGCAACATAGCGCCACGTGCCGCGTATGAAAGCTCGCAGCCATGATTGTTGGCAAGAGTCTTCATCACAATTGTCGATTTGGTGGCGATAAGCGCCAATATCACGCGGTTCGTAAGGTCCGTCTTTTTGGAAAGAAGGCGCCAGCGACTTTCGGATCCAGACTCTATTAAGCGGAGCTGATCCTCAGCTTGAAGAATGGGTGAGTGTTCCAAGAGCAGCTCGGCAACTTCAATTTGATCTTTTGAAAGGCGAAGAACTACAGCGTGGTCGGCGGATTTGGAAAACGCGAGCTCTTGTGCAAGACCCATTCGAACTTCAATCGAAGCGCGGTCAATTAAAGCGAGCGCTTCACCTTCAAGTTTTTCGATGCTCAAGTCTGCCAATGCAGAGGTCTCTTTGAGGGACACCTTCATGCCTATTGTAGTCAGTTGTTTTAGCCGTGTTCAAAAAACGAGGCTTCGACATTCGGTAACTAAGCTATACCAGTTCGCTTAACGTCGGTTTAATTGGCGTTGCAGTCTTGCCTAAATCGCTAGCCCATGTTGAGCTGCGCTTTCTAATTAGTCGACCGCGTGAGAGTGCCGCAATGATCAAGCATCTTTTAAGATGGCGCCTTTTACTCTTTGCCGTTGTGGCGTTATCGGGCTGCAGCGACGATGCTGAGCGCTTGGTTTCAGGCTCCTGTCCAATTGATCGACCCGTTGTGTTTGCCGGTCTCGACTGGGACAGCAATGCCTTTCATACTTCTGTGGCAAGCTACATCATGGAACAAGGATATGGATGTCCCACCGAGACGGTGCCAGGCACGACGATTCCGCTTATTGCTGGACTGCGCCGTGGCGATGTTGACGTCATGATGGAAGTATGGCGCGACAACATTACTGAAAGTTGGTTGAAAGGACTTGAAGCTGGAGAGGTGGCTGAAGCCGGTGTGAATTTTCCTGATGCCGTGCAAGGCTTCTATGTTCCGCGTTATATGATTGAAGGCGATGCGGGACGCAATATCGAGCCAGTTGCTCCTGAGCTTCGATCCGTTTTCGATTTGCCTCAATATAAGTCGCTTTTGACTGATCCGGAGGAGCCCCAAAAGGGCCGTTTCTATAACTGCATTTTGGGGTGGAGCTGCGAGCAGATTAATACCAAGAAACTAGAAGGCTATGGACTGCTCACTCATTTCACAAACTTTAGACCGGGCACCGGCGCCGCGCTTGCAGCCGCCATTGCCTCAAACTATGAGCGCGGCAAGCCTTTTGTGGCTTACTACTGGGGCCCGACATGGATTTTGGGCAAGTATGATCTTGTTATGCTTGAAGAGCCTCCATATACAGAGCAAGCCTGGAAGTCGATGTCCGAATTGGACGACTATTCAAGTCCGGTCGCATACCCGCTTGTGCCAGTTGTTGTGGGCGTAAACCTTGACTTCAAAGACTCGGCACCGGAATTGATAGACTTTCTTGCAAAATATGAAACGACCAATCAAATGGTCAGCGACGCGTTAGCGGTCATGCAGGCCGACAGTTCCGCAACCAGCGAAGACGCGGCAGTTCGATTTCTCCGCGAGAACACGGAATTGTGGATGTCTTGGTTGCCTGAAGAAATAGCCAACAATGTTGCTGACTCGTTGAAGCAAGTTGACTGAGGTACAACCAACCACAATGTGCGGCACTCCATGGCTAGCGAAGATCTGCAACCTCTTATTTTAGCAATCGATCAGGGCACGAGCAGCACGCGGGCCATTATTTTTGATCAGCAAGACAATGTTGTGGCGTCCGCGTCTCGTGAAATTACACTAACTTATCCGGCCAATGGCTGGGTCGAGCAAGATCCCCTGGAGATTTGGCAGTCGACCGTCGAGGTTTGTCGCCAGTCGCTTTCGAAGATTGATAGTGTCGATCGCGTTTGTGCCATTGGGATTACAAATCAGCGCGAGACGACGATTGTCTGGAATCGCGACAGCGGTCAACCCGTTTACAACGCAATTGTTTGGCAGGATCGGCGCACGGCTGAACTTTGTGACGCGTTGCGAAAAGCCGGCCACGAAGAACAATTGTCGCAAAAAACAGGGTTGCTGCTTGATCCTTACTTTTCCGGAACGAAGGTTAAGTGGATATTGGATCAAGTTGATGATGTCCGAGGCCAAGCTGAAGTCGGCCGTTTGGCATTCGGCACCATAGATACTTGGCTGGTTTGGAACTTGACGGGAGGAGCGCACCATCTAACTGATGCGACCAACGCCAGTCGAACGATGCTCTTTAATATTATGGAAGGCGGCTGGGACGCCGACATTCTCAATCTGTTGGACGTTCCTTTCGGACTATTGCCCGAGGTTCAGGACAGTGCGTCGGATTTCGGAGTGACGGACAAGAAGCTCTTTGGCAAAGAAATTCCTATTCGCGCAATTGCCGGCGATCAGCAGGCGGCGGCTATCGGGCAAGCGTGCTTTGAGCCAGGCACAGTCAAGTCGACTTATGGCACCGGGTGCTTCGCATTGCTCAATACCGGATCTGAACGTGTCACATCGTCCACAAAACTGCTTTCAACCATTGGTTATCGAATAAAAGACCAGGACACTTTTGCGCTTGAGGGCAGCATTTTCATGGCCGGTGCAATTGTGCAGTGGCTGCGGGATCAATTGAGGGTGATTTCGCATGCAGCGGACACCGCAGCACTCGCAGCGGAAGCAACAGTCAACCATGGCGTTGTTCTCGTGCCCGCGTTTACTGGATTGGGCGCTCCCTACTGGGATCCTGGCGCCCGCGCTGCGCTGTACGGTATGACGCGCGATACTGGGATCCCAGAAATTGTTGCGGCTGCTTTGGAGTCCGTGTGTTTTCAAACCCGAGATCTGCTGGATTCAATGGATATTGACTCGAAGCAGCTGGGAGATTCATTGCGCGTGGATGGCGGCATGGCGGCCAATGCATGGTTCCTGCAGCGGTTATCGGATACGTTAGGCCGGCACGTGGAATGCCCTGCAAACACAGAAACTACGGCGTTAGGGGTGGCATACCTCGCCGGGCTCGAAGCCGGCTTGATTAGTTCTTTACAAGACATCGAGAAACGGTGGAGCTGCGCGCAATCCTTTGAGCCCCGAATGTCTGCAGATGAGCGCGAGGCGCGCTACGCGCGCTGGAAAGATGCGGTCGGGCGCACTTTGAGTGTAAGATAATATATAAGACGTACAGCCGCCCAGGTGGAAAACTCAGGGCAGATCACACAGGAGAACAACATGTCTGTGGCACATGACACGAACATTTCGGTGCGCGATCAAGTATCGGACGAGGAGTGGGCCGCCAGGGTGGACCTGGCGGCACTCTATCATCAGATCGCGAAACTGGGCTGGGATGACTTGGTGTTCACGCATATTTCGATGCGTGTACCAGGTCCGGAACGTCATTTCTTGATCAATCCGTTCGGATTGTTTTTCAACGAAATTACGGCGTCGAATTTGGTCAAGATCGATCTTAGCGGAAATAAGATGCTGGACGGACCTTATCCCATAAATCCAGCCGGATATGTCGTGCATTCGCCATTTCAAAAGGCCAGGGACGACGCGAACTGCGTGCTCCATTTGCATACGGCTTACGGCAATGCCGTGGCAGCACAAAAAGATGGACTACTTCCTGTCTCGCAACACGCCCTGTCGGTATTGGGCGATCTCGCCTATCACGACTACGAAGGAATTGCGCTGGATTCCGCTGAGTGTGAACGGTTGCTTGCAGACGTCGGCGATAAACACTTGCTCATTCTTCGCAATCACGGAACCCTGACGGTCGGGCGTACGCCTGCAGAAGCCTATTTGCGAATGTATTTCTTGGAAACCGCTTGCAAAATTCAGATCTTGGCTCAGGCGGGTGGAGAGTTGAATATGGTCGAACCGGAATTGCAGGCCAAAGTCAGCAAACAGGCTGCGGTGACAACTTCAGACTCCTCTGGGAATTTTGTCTGGCCGTCAATCCTCAAAGAATTAGACAAACTGGACCCGTCCTATCGCGATTGATTGACTAACGCTGCGCATCATCTGCGTGCTTTGCTAGTTCAATCCAGAAGATTGTTTCGTAAGTCAAGGAGCATCCCATTGAAGCAGCTCAAGTTTGGCGAAGCGCCCCGGCGCGTCGAAGATGATCGCCTTATTGTCGGCAACGGCATTTACACAGATGACATTTCACTTCCGAACCAAGCCTATGCATGCATGGTGCGGTCGACAATTGCCCACGGTGAAATCTTGTCGGTCGACACTTCTGAAGCAAAGGCGGCTACTGGCGTCTTAGGAGTCTTTACCGGTGCTGACGCACAATCAGACGGTTTGGGAACGGTTCCTTGCTTCATGCCTATCGCCAATCGAGATGGTTCGGAAGGTTTTAATCCAGAGCGGCCTGTCATGGCAATTGAACGGGTACGGTACGTGGGAGATTCCCTCGCAGTCGTCATAGCCGAATCAGCATCTGCCGCCAAAGATGCGGCCGAACTTGTCTCGATCGATTACAAAGACCTGTTGCCGGTTGTAGATACCGAGCTGGCCGCGCAAACCGATCAGCCGCGCATTTGGGAGGAACTTGAGTCCAACGTCGCTGTTGACTGGGAAATGGGCGATGAGGTGGAGACGGAAGCGGCATTTTCCCGAGCCGCCCATGTGACGAAACTTAAACTTGTAAATAACAGGATCATTGTTTGCCAAATGGAGCCGAGAGCTGCTGTTGCTTCATATGATCCGCAAGCAGATCAATATACGCTATATTCCGGAAGCCAAGGCGTGCATATGTTGCGCGACTTAATTGCTGGTTTTTCCCTTGGCATCGCCAAAGAAAAGTTGAGGCTTATCACGCCAGAAGTGGGCGGTTCATTCGGCATGAAGCAAGTTAATTTTCCCGAGTATTCCGCTATTCTATGGGCTTCACGCATTTTTAATCGACCGGTCAAATGGACCGGCGAGCGAGCCGATTCCTTCATAACTGATACGCAAGGTCGCGATCATGTGAGTGAATGTGCGTTGGCACTGGATGAAAACGGAAAAATATTAGCCATTCGAACCTATACGATTGCCGGCCTTGGCGGTTACTTATCTCAATATGGACCAGTGGTGCCGACACTTGCGGCTAACGGCATGCAAACTGGCGTCTACGACATTCCAACGTTTTATACTTCGGTGAAGGCCGTTGTTACGAACACCGTTCCTACGGACGCCTATCGGGGCGCAGGACGGCCAGAAGTTTCCTATGTGCTTGAGCGATTGATTGAAAAATCAGCTTACGAACTCGAGATCGATCCGTTTGAATTGCGCCGCCGTAACTTTATTCGTCCCGAGCAGATGCCGCATCGCACAGTCGGCGGCTTGAACTACGACAGCGGCCGCTTCGATGAGACGATGGCGTTGGCAAAAGATGCGGCTGATTGGGATGGCTATGCCGCACGTGCTGATGACGCAAAGTCGCGGAACAAGATATTGGGCCGGGGAATATCATACTATGTCGAGAGAACGGGAGGCGGGTTGGAGACGGCGCAAATCAAAGTGCTGGCGGAAGGGGACGTTCGCTTTGCAGTAGGCACTCAATCCAATGGGCAGGGCCATGAGACGGCCTTTACGCAACTCATTGCCGAATGGCTGAGTGTGCCCTTTGACTCAATTCATATGGAACGTGGAGATACCGATAATTTGGAGTCGGGCGGCGGCACCGGCGGGTCCAAGTCAGTCATTATGGGCGGCACGGTGTTGAGCGAAGCAAAAACCAATGTCATCGATGAAGGGAAAATAATTGCGGCCAAGGAATTTGACGTCGCTCCGGATGACATTAGTTTTGAGGACGGTGCGTTTCGCGTGACGGGAACCAACCAATATTTGGGCCTATTTGATGCCGCCAAAATTGCGCAACAACATTCACGCGAAGCCGAAGGACTGGTCGCGGTGGCATCGATTGAACGTAACGTGCCAACGTTTCCGAATGGCTGTCATATTTGTGAAGTAGAAATAGATCGTGACACGGGTGAATACGAGATCACGCGTTACACCGGCGTCGATGATTTTGGCCGAATATTGAATCCTTTGCTGGTTGAAGGTCAGGTGGTCGGCGGAATTGTTCAAGGCTTGGGTCAGGCTATGGGCGAGCACGTGGTTTATGATGAAAACGGCCAATTGCTTTCAGGATCGTTTACAGACTATTGGATCCCCCGGGCGGCGGATCTACCGGAATTCAATGTCAGCACCAACGATGTGACCTGTACGACGAATATTTTGGGTATCAAAGGGTGCGGCGAAGCGGGAACAGTTGGCGCACCGGCCGCATTCGTCAACGCGGTAATCGACGCCCTTCGTCCATTTGGGGCGACCCACATTGATATGCCGATCACTTCACAGAAGGTCTGGAAAATTCTCCACGCCAACTAAGCGTTGAGCGATTGACCGGGGTTCAAGCAGTTTGATCGCGTCGCCTTCAGGCGGACCGTCAAGCTGATGTTGCCCAGATTCGCCCCTTTGTGCAGATCACAAGTGGTTAATGCCGCCGGTCACCCAAACGGAACGGACCAAGCAGAAACCTCATAGTTTTTAGTGTATTAGTGATCGTTTTTTGACCGCAATAGCAATTAATGGGTGATTAAGCCTGACTTAATTTGCGTGGGTGAAGACTCAAGGCCGTGATATAGGATGGCCTCTCCTCAAATTTAGGGTTTAATTCTTGATGGGTGCGCTTAGCACAAAATTTCTCTTAGTCGCTTTCTTTGCGGTTGCGGCGGGCGGCGGCGTCGGCTTGTATTTATCCGATCAAGAATCTGGACCTTCCGCAACAACCGGCGGCCAGCCGCCTAATGCGTCGCCACGAGGCGAGGGGCGCGGCGGTCCGCCTGATGCGGCAGTTCAGTCTGGGCGCCCTTCTCGATCTCCTGCCGCTTCCGGCAGACCGGGTGGGCGACCTGGTGGACCGCCCGGCGGGTCGCCATTTGGAGGCCGCTCGACTCCGGTCGTGGTTGCCCCAGTTATATTGGATGAGTTTATCGACTCGATTGAGGCCGTCGGCACGGCAAAATCAAACGAGTCTGTTGTCGTTACCGCAAAGGTCACGGAGACCGTCAGCCTGGTTAATTTTTACGACGGGCAAGCGGTCGAGGCGGGTCAAATTCTCGTTGAGCTGGCCGACGTCGAAGCTAGCGCTGACCTTGCAGAAGCGCGGGCGTCCCTGAGGGAGGCGCAAAAGGGATTCGATCGTATTTCAGGCTTGGTCAATCGGGGCAATGCGACCCGGTCGAGTCTCGATACGGCTGTGGCGGCGTTAGATCGCGCCAAAGCTCATGTCAACGCGTTGGAGGCACGGCTCTCCGACCGCCTTATTCGCGCGCCATTTGCAGGTGTCTTGGGATTGCGGGCGGTAAGTCCCGGCATGTTGGTGCGTCCGGGAGACACCATCGCAACACTCGACGATATCAATACAATCAAACTCGACTTTTCGGTCCCGGAAACTTTTTTGGGATCATTGGGTTTGGGTCTTGAGGTGACGGCGAACAGCGCCGCTTATCGAGGGCGGACCTTCTCGGGCACGATTACCGCCATCGACACGCGCATAGATCCAGATACTCGTGCGGTCCAAGTGCGTGCGGAACTTCCCAATCAGGATCTCATGCTCAAGCCGGGCATGTTGCTGACGACAACAGTGATCAATGATCGGCGCAGATCGATGATGGTGCCTGAAGAGGCTGTTGTTCCGGTTAAGGACGAGCTTTTCGTTTACGTCGTTCGAGACGGTGAGCGGGGCACAACGGTCGAGCAACGGCGCATCGAGATTGGCGCACGGCGACCAGGCGCCGTCGAGGTGCTCAGAGGTTTGGAAATCGGGGAACAGGTCGTGACCGAGGGCACGCACCGGGTGTCGGCGGGCAGTTCGGTCAATGTTGTCAGCGTGGTCACCGCGGAGCCGGTAAGCGATGATATGGAGCCGGCCGGCTAGCGCGCCGCAATCCAGTCTAGAGTGAGGATTTTTCATGGTTCTGTCGGACGTATCGGTCAAGCGCCCGGTATTTGCCGCGGTCATCAGCATTATGATGGTGACGTTCGGACTTATTTCGTTCACGCGCTTGCCGCTGCGCGAATTGCCGCAAACGGAAGTCCCCATCGTTTCTGTTGGGACTAGCTACATTGGTGCGTCTCCCGAAGTTATCGAGAACCGCATTACGCGTATCATTGAAGAGCAGATCGCCGGAATTGAGGGGATCGATCACATCGCCTCGTCGTCGGCAAATGAATCGTCGACGGTCACCATTTTCTTTAAGTTGAGCCGGGACATCGATGCCGCTGCGAGTGACGTCCGGGATGCCGTCTCGCGTGTTGCCTCGCGCTTGCCTCAAGAAGCGGATGCACCGCGCGTCTCAAGGATGGACGCAGATGCTTTTGCGGTCATGTGGTACAGCCTGTCGTCCGATCGCATGGGCCATATGGAAATTGCAGACTACGCGAAACGCTATGTCGTTGACCGATTTGCTGTTCTGGAAGGTGTTGCTCAAGTTCAGTGGAACAAAGAGTCGATTGCCTCTATGCGCATTTGGCTGGATCGCGTTGCGTTAGCCGCGCGTGGGTTGACGGTTAGTGATGTCGAGCGGGCTCTTAGGGCTGAAAATGTTGAACTGCCGGCTGGCACCATCGAGTCCGATCAGCGGGACTTCAACGTTCGCATTACCAGGTCTTATTCCACCGAGAAGGATTTCCGCGACCTCGTCGTTGGCGAAGGAATGGACGGCCATTTAATCCGGCTCAGCGAAGTTGCAGAGGTCAAGATTGCGCCCGCGAGCGAAAAACTAATGTTTCGCGGCAATCGGCTGCCTCAAATTGGCATCGGCATTGTCAAACAATCCAACGCAAATGCTCTCGACGTTTCGCGCGCCGTACATGCCGAAGTAGACAAGATTAGACCATCTTTGCCTGAAGGCATGCTTATGTCGACGAGTTTCGACTCGACCGTCTTCGTCGATCGCGCGATTGACGAAGTTTTCCGAACATTGGGCATCGCAACGTTCTTGGTTGTGCTGGTCATATGGGGTTTCTTGGGTTCGTTTCGCGCTGCGCTTATACCGGCTGTTGTTGTGCCGATTTGTTTGACGACGACGTTCGGCGTTTTGGGCATCTTGGATTTGTCCATCAATCTTATGACCCTCTTGGGTCTCGTGCTTTGTATTGGCCTCGTGGTCGATGATTCCATCGTTGTTCTAGAGAATATCCAGCGTCGGGTTGATACTGGCGAGCCGCCCGTACTTGCGGCCTACCGCGGCGCGCGCCAAGTAGCTTTTGCCGTTATCGCCACGACGCTCGTGGTTGTCGCCGTTTTTGCACCGCTCGTCTTTGTCGAGGGATTTGTCGGACGAATTTTTGGCGAGTTAGGTGTGACGGTTACGGCGGCTGTTTGTATTTCCAGTCTTGTGGCGCTGTCGCTTTCACCCATGATGTGTTCCAAGCTCCTTAAACCCAAGGACGCGCGAAGTGGGGGAAAGGGACTCATATCGCGGGGCCTTGTAAGGGTTCGCGCATTTTATTTGCGCGTGCTCAAGGCCGTTTTGCCGCATCCCCTTATTAGTAGCGTTGCTTTGCTTGGTGTTTTCGGCGGAATTATTTTCTTGTGGGGAATGTTGCCGCAAAAACTTGCGCCGGATGAGGATCGCAAGGTTATCAATATAAATATTTCCGGACCCGAGGGCGCGAGCTTTGATTACATGGTCAAGCAAGCCGGCGTCATGGAAGACATGTTGATGGAGTATGTCGACAGCGGCGAGGCGATGAGGATCACGGTACGTGTTCCTGGGGGCTGGGGCTCTCGTCGATCGTACAATTCTGCAATGGCCATGATGGTCCTGCAAGATTGGGACGACCGCGAACGATCCGGCCTTGATGTTGCCAGAGAACTTGGCGGGAAAATTGCTCAGATTCCAGGTGTGCGCGGCTTTGCCGGTATGAATCAAGGCATGACGGGATCTTGGGGCAAGCCGCTGCAGCTCGTCATTAGCGGTCCCAGCTACGAACAGGTCGAGAAGTGGGCCGACGTCGTCATGGAAAGGGCGAAAAATAATCGCGGATTGATACGATTGGATACGGATTATAAGCCGAACAAGCCTCAGTTTAAGGTCGTTCCCGACCGAACAAGGGCCGCTGATCTTGGCGTTTCGATTCAGACGATCGGGCAAACACTTGAGACATGCTTGGGCTCGCGTCAGGTGACCCGTTATATCGATCGTGGTGAGGAATATGACGTTTGGCTGCAGTGCCGCGAAGAAGACAGACAACAGCCCACGGACTTGACCAATGTATTTGTTCGATCCGATCGAAGTGGCAAAATGATCCCTCTGTCGAACTTGGTGACCATTCAAGAGCAAGCTGCCTCGCCTCAAAGAAAACGTTGGAACCGGCTCCAATCCATTACGGTATCGGCCATGCTGGCACCCGGCTATCCGATGGGTGAGGCCATCGCGTTTATGGAAAACGTTGTCAAAGAAGAATTGAGTTCGGAGCCCAGAATCGATTTCAACGGCGAGTCGCGGCGTTTCAAAGAACAAGGAAGTGCACTGCTTTTCGCCTTTGGCATGGCGCTGCTGATCGTCTTTCTCGTGTTGGCCGCCCAGTTTGAAAGTTTCATCCATCCGTTTGTGATTATGTTGACGGTTCCTGTCGCCCTTGTCGGGGGGCTTGTGGGACTTTGGCTGATTGACAGTTCGATCAACATCTATAGCCAAATTGGATTGATCATTCTTGTGGGGATCGCAGCCAAGAACGGCATATTGATTGTCGAGTTTGCAAACCAGTTGCGCGATCAAGGCAAGAAATTTGACGACGCGCTGATGGAAGCCGCCGAAATTCGTTTCCGCCCGATCGTCATGACGGGCCTTTCTACGGCGGCCGGCGCACTTCCATTAGTTTTGGCAACCGGACCCGGCGCGAGCAGCCGGCTCACCATCGGGGTCGTCATCTTCCTGGGCGTTCTATTTTCGACATTGATGACGCTTATCATCGTACCCGTGTTCTATCGGCTGCTAGCGCAGCGCACCGGATCGCCTGGCCGCATTGAGCGCATGTTGGCGGACTACGAACGCGACGAGGAGCTGGCGGGTAGGCCGGCTCATCCCTCACCGGCGGAATAGTCATCGCCAGTCTTCCAGTTTTAGCTTGAAGGTATGAGCGGCAATTCGGTGCGATAGCTGACGCGCTTGAGTGCGAAGCTCGACTTGATGCTTGAGACGCCGGGAACGCGAGTCAATCGCTCTTTTAGAAAAACCTCGTAGGCAGAAAGCTCCGATACCACGACGCGCAGGTGGTAGTCGGCGTCGCCGGTCATGAGATAACATTCCATAACTTCCGGCCAGTCGCGCACCGCCTCTTCGAAGCGCTCAAGATACTCATCAATCTGCCGTTCTAAACTGACTTGCACAAAGACGTTGACTGTCAAGCCGACCGTTGAGGGCTCAACAAGAGTGGCATATTGGCTGATCACGCCGGACTCTTCGAGGTGACGAACCCGGCGCAAACAGGGGCTTGGTGATAGGCCGACAGCTTCGGCCAAATCCACATTGCTTATGCGGGCGTTGGACTGAATTGTCCTTAGGATTCTAATATCTATCGCGTCCAATTCCATAATTGGCATATTTCTCCAAATACTGGGAATAATATCTCAATTTATTGCGTGAAGCTGCCAAATGGAAGCAATACTCGAAAGAACCGGCCTGCTGAGGTCTGGTACTGTGGGGCATGAGCTGAGTTTTCAATACTTCCACCTGTGAGATACCCAATGCGGCTTATCAAAGGCGGCGCCGACCAGAGTGATGCGGCAGTTATATCCGTTGACGAAATCGAACGCCTCAAGCAGCTCGAGCTCCGGGTGCGCTGGTTGTCGACATGGATCATCCACAACGCCAACAATATCCGGCCTAACCGGGACGGCCTGAAGGTCGGCGGGCACCAGGCGTCTTGTGCGTCGATGACAACGATCATGTCGGCGCTTTACTTCAATGTGCTCCGTCCAAACGATCGCATTGCAGTCAAACCCCACGCCAGTCCGGTTTTTCATGCCGTTCAATATCTATTTGGTAATCAATCGCGCGAACAGCTCGAACAATTCCGCGCGATGGGAGGTGCGCAATCCTATCCGTCGCGAACCAAAGACAAAGATGATGTCGATTTTTCTACCGGCTCCGTTGGCTTGGGCGTCGCCGTCACGGCATTTGCGGCGCTTGTGCAAGATTTACTGAACTGTCGCGACAAGCTGCCGAACGATCGGGTAGGCCGCATGGTGGCTTTGCTAGGCGACGCTGAATTGGATGAGGGCAACATCTATGAAGCCTTGATCGAAACTTACAAGCACGACGTGCGGAATACGTGGTGGATTGTCGATTACAACAGGCAAAGCTTGGACGCGATCACAAGTGATCGCATGTTCTCGCGATTTGACGATATTTTTGCGACGTCTGGTTGGGACGTCGTGACTTTGAAGTACGGCAAGAAACAGCGTGCCGCCTTTCAGAAAAAGGGCGGCGAAGCATTGCGTGAATGGATCGACAATTGCCCAAATGCGTTATACGCGGCGCTTACATATAAAGGTGGTGAGGCCTGGCGCGAACAACTACTAAATGACATTGGCGATGTTCCGGGCATCAAGGAACTCATTGATAATCACAACGATGACTCGCTATCGGATTTGATGACGCAGCTCGGCGGTCATTGCATGGAGACATTGCTTGATGCCTTTCATGGTATCGACCACGACCGTCCAACAATCTTTATCGCCTATACGGTAAAGGGCTACGCGCTTCCGTTTCAAGGTCACAAGGACAATCACGCCGGCATAATGAATACGGCGCAAATAGAATCGTTTCAGAAAAGTTTGAACATACCGACCGGCGAAGAATGGGCGCCGCTGGCGGGGTTCACGGAGTCTGAACAGGCTGAGCTTCAGAAGTTCTTGGACGAGGTGCCCTTTGCCCAAGAAAAGGAACGCCGGCGCAAGTCCGTCAAAGTGGATGTGCCTTTGCGCGGCGTATTCCCGTATCCCAAGGCGGATGTGGACTCGACACAAGCTGCATTTGGCAAAATCCTGAATGACCTAGCGCGCTCAGACCACCCGCTCGCGGACCATATCGTTACGACATCTCCGGACGTCACGGTCTCAACAAATCTTGGCGGCTGGGTGAATCGGCGAGGTATTTTTAGTCATTCCAACCAAGAAGACACTTTTCGAGAAGAACATATCGCCTCAGCGCAAAAATGGGTGCTGTCAAAAACAGGGCAGCACATTGAGCTTGGCATTGCCGAAAATAATCTCTTTCTCCTTCTTGCCGCATTGGGTCTGTCCCATGATCTGTTCGGTGAGCGTCTGTTGCCTATTGGAACGCTTTACGACCCCTTTATCGCAAGGGGATTGGATGCGCTGAACTACGCGGCTTACCAAGATGCGCGATTCATGCTGGTCGCAACGCCATCCGGCATCACACTTGGTCCGGAAGGCGGTGCGCACCAGTCCATTGGTACGCCGCTCATCGGTTCCGCGCAGCCAAACCTCACTTATTTCGAACCAGCCTTTGTTGATGAACTATCGGAAGTTATGCGTTGGGGCTTTTCACACATGCAAGACGATAGTGGCGGTTCCGTTTACTTGAGACTATCAACGCGGAGTTTGGACCAACCCAACCGTGATGTGGCGAACGGCTGGGTTGACGATCTCCTGCAAGGCGCATACTGGCAAGTCGCGCCGGCCGCCGGGGCGGAACTTGCACTTGTTTACACAGGCCCCGTTGCACCGGAAGTCGCGGAAGCGCATGCGCGCCTTTTAGAAGACGTGCCTGGTGCTGGGCTTCTAGCAGTACCTTCGCCTGACAAACTCCATCGGGACTGGACGCGCAGTCTTCGAAGTCCATGGACTAACGACGGCGAGGCGTCATCCCACATTGCGCGCTTGCTTTCCGAACTTTCGCCTGGGGCAGGCTTAGTTACAGTCATCGATGGAGCACCTGCCACTTTGTCGTGGTTGGGCAGCGTTTTAGGACATCGCGTCGTCCCCTTGGGCGTTGAGACGTTTGGCCAGTCCGGTGATATTGTTGATCTTTATGAGGCCTATCGCCTGGGAACGAATGCGATCTTAGATGCCGCTGCGACCGTGTATCTGCCGGATTAGAAATAAGAAGTTCTTCGCGACCGTTAGAAACCCGCGAAGTCCAATTTGCGAATCGGCGCTTCGTAGTCTGGAATAAGGTGAGAAAGGAGCGGCGGCTCTTCCCATCCATAGGTCAAGAGAACGAAACCGATTCCTACGATCACAAATGCCATCAAACGCGCGAGATTCCCAAGCAATAACTTTTCACGAAATGCCTTTCCGATCATCAGTCGACCAGTGGCGGCCGATACGATACCCCATAACATAAAGGTAAGACCCAAGGCGCTTGCCGGCGACAGGCCAATCCATATGCCCCCACCATGCCGACAAGGGCAGGAAGGTTGGCACTGGCACTCGCGATCCAATAGTCGCTTCGCGGTGCCGCAGATGCCGAGATCATGCCTTCGCGCCTTGCGAGGGTCGAGTGTGCATCGTCGCCATGCTCGGCAGCGATGCCGCCTGAAACGGTTCCGGAATGTGATTTGCTGGCGCCCGATCTTGCCGCAGCGACAAGTTCATCAATGAGCTTCTGCTGGTCTCGCGTCTTCTCCGTGACTTCTTCTAGCGCGGAAAGAGACGAACGTTGACCGAAGGCAGAATGAGATTTGGTGTTCATGACCATTACCACTCAATCCGTTTTATTCCCTGAAAAGTAATTTCGGTGCCATCATTGAAAGTTATGGTTCCGGACCGGTCTGAACCTAAGTTTAGAAATCCTTGGTCTGAAGTAATGGTTTGCGTATCACCGCCATCAACATTGACTGTCCAAGCTTCAGCGGGCGCGTCGGATCCCGATGAGCCTAAAACTTGGATCACTTCGGTCCGCGACGAGCTTCCTCTTATTTTGTCACGGCGCTTACCTTCGTGGACGACAAACATGTCGGCGCTTTGGTTTTCAACAAGGGCATCCGCGCTCTCGTCATCCGAAAGAGGGTCATCTCCGATGTCACCGAAAAAGTAATCGTCGAGCAATTCACCGCTGGTTGTGTCGGCACCGTTGTCACCAGCCGGAACGTCTTCCGATCTTTCACCGGCAATATCTAATCCGCCACCATCGGCCAGCGCGACCGTCTCGGCGTCGTAGCCAAATTTGTCCGCCCAGCTGATGGTTTCCACGCCATCGAATGAGACGCTGCGGCCATCTTCAAAAGTGAGCGTACCGGCGGCATCAGCGCTGAGATCAAATTGATCTCCATTGAGCGTTGCTTTTCCGCTCGACAAATCGAGCATGTATGTGCCCGAATCCGGACTGTCGCCATCAGCACCATGCGACGAGTTTTTTTCGGGAACATCGTCACTGATCGAGCGGTCGTTAATCTCGCCCGTGTCGAGCGAAAAGTGATCGTCGCCGTCATTCAAGTGTGACGAGATATTGTTAGAAGGTGCAGCGTTTTCGGACGTGCTGAGGTCTTCTATCATCGTTACGGTCGGCACATCGTCGACGTTGTCAACAACCAAATGATAATCCACCGACGTGCTGTCCCCAAACAAGTCGGTTGCGGTCACGGTCACGAGCGTGGGACCGATATGGACGTTTGTTGGCGTGCCAGAAAGCACGCCGCTGACGTCATCGATCGATAGCCAATCCGGACCACTGAATGAAAATGTCAGAACATCACCTGAATCGGCATCGCCAAAATGACTCTAGGTGTCGTATGCAAAAGAGCCATCTTCTCTAGCCGACAGATCTTCGATCGCGGTCACCGTCGGTTCATTCTTGACTTTAGTCACAACTAAATGAAAATCGATTGATGCCTGGGCCTCTGATTGATCCGTTGCTGTTACGGTCAACAGGGTGGGTCCGATATCCTTGTCGTTTGGTGTGCCCGAGAGAATGCCGGAGGCAGGATCGATTGATAACCAATCAGGACCACTGATGACGAATGAGAGGGCGTCGCCGGTCTTCACGTCGCCAAAGTGGTTGGCGGCGTCGTACGAAAAACCCGTGTCGTCAAGTGTGATTTGGTCGAATATGTCCGTAACGCTGGGTTGGTCATTGACGTTGTCGACCGAAAGATCAAAACGGATTGATGTATTTCGGCTGGATTGATCGGTCGCGACAACGGTTACCGAGACGATTCCGATATCATCGTTTGTGGGTGTACCGCTAAGTACTCCTGTATCGACATCAATACCGAGCCAGTCGGGACCCGCCAAAGAATAGGTGAGGGGGTCTCCGGCATCTACGTCGTCAAAGTGTGCGGCCGTGCGATAGGTGAATGATGCGTCCTCGCCTGCACTCTGGTCGGCGATTAGGCTCGCCGCCGGTCCGGAGTTCGTATCCGAAACTGTAAGATTGAATGTCGTGGCGGCTATCTCGCCTGTCTCGTCGCTGGCGGTCACAGTAATCGAGGCGGCTGCCACATCAGTATTGTCAGGCGTACCGAATAGTTCACCGGTCGAGGCGTCGATGGCGAGCCAAGCTGGACCATCTATCGAAAAAATCAAAGTGTCGCTGGTATCCATATCCGCGAAGTGAGTAGAAGCGTCATAGCGAAAAGAAGGCTCTTCGTCGCTGGCTTGATCCGATATTGCCGAGACCACCGCTCTGTCATTCGTAATCTCTATGGTTATGTAGAACGAAATATTGACCGATATACCCGTCGGATCCATGACCCGCACGACAATTTCAGTTGTCCCGACGTCTTCGTGTTGCGGGATACCGGAAAGCTGACCGGAACGCGAGTCGATGTTCAGCCAATCCGGTCCATCCAAGAAGTAAACCAAAGTATCGAGGCTATCGACTTCCGAAAAATGAGCCAAGGCGTCATATGTAAAGGCCGCATCTTCCCGCGTTGATTGATCGGAGCTGTCGGAATCGCTGTGCGCCGAGAAATCGATGCCGAGTGTTTCGGTATCAGGCTGCTTGCTTTCAAGTTCCAAGTCATCACCGCTTGTAGCGTCTGTTTGTTGACTTCCAGCCGCTTCAGCGGACGCGTTAGTGATGGGGAGTTCTGTTTCTATATTCAATTCGGACGGAACGCTGTTTGTCGCAGCCGTGAAGTCTTCAACTTCGGTTTTGTGGGCGGGCTGAATGATTTCGCTTTCAGTCGCTTGTTGGTCAGGGTCCGCCGCAATCTGAGCGAGACTGCCGTTTGGCGGTGAAACGTCTTTTGCAAGAGCGGCTGATTCAGACGACCAAGCGGCTAACTCAGATGTCACATGGGCCGCGTCTAATTTGTCCATCTGACTTTGCTCTACATCACGATTGGCCGCCCAATCGATGTCGAACGGCGACCGATTGTTATTGCGATCGTTTGGAAGAATTTCAGATTCGATGAGTCGGGAAGTGAGATCGTCATCGGGTTGCAATGAGTCGTCGTTATCTGCAATCCGGTCGTTTGAGACAGACAAATTGGGATCGTCGTCAACGTCTTCGTACGCTCGGTCGTTTTGACGCCCGATTGCGCTTGATTGTTTCGCTATTTCGTCTTTGTCTACCACGGCAATATGCTCGTTCTGAGACACCTATAGGAGTGTCGCTGGATGGGTCTGCCTACACCATGATCGTGACAAATTGGAGGATAATGCTAAAGATTACTTTAACGATATTGCGCTGCTCGCCTGCAATTCGTTAGTTTGTATGCGGAGTGTAGGGAGGTCGATTAGTGCAATTTAGATTTTAGTAACTTGAATCGGAACACATGGGGCATGGGCGAAGCCCAATTTCGCCTAAAGGATTACCATTCAAAGCGTTCAATCTGTAGGAATCTTATGTCCGTCCCGTCATCGAACGTAATCGTTCCGGAACGATCCACCCCAACATCGAGAAAACCGGAAGATGACGAAATATTGTAGGTCGGGCCGCCATCAATTGCGACGGTCCATGAGCTGTCCGGCGCGCCGGTTCCTAGCGCATTACCGACATTGACCGTGTCGGTCCAACCGGATCCGCCTCGTATCGTTGAATTGCCGCTAACATTTTCATTGAGCAGGAACATATCATTCCCCGCGTCACCGTAGACGCGATCAGCGCCGGCGCCTGGATCAAGGACATCGTCTCCGCGGCCGCCGCGAATAAGATCGTCGCCGTCTCCACCGCTGAGCGTGTCATTGCCGTTGTCGCCGTAGACGGTGTCGTTGCCTTCGCCGCCGCTTAGGACATCATCGTCATTTCTGCCCCGCAGAAAGTCGTTTTCAGTGCCGCCGTCCAGGGTATCGTTGCCGTCGTCTCCATAGAGCCGGTCGGCGCCGCTTCCGCCTTCGAGAAGGTCATCACCCCTGCCGCCGTAGAGCAAGTCGTTTTCGCCACCGCCGACAAGCGTATCGGTTCCGTCTTCGCCGTAAAGCCGATCTGCTCCGCTGCCACCGTCGAGGCTGTCATCGTCAGCGCGGCCGTACAATCGGTCGTTTCCTTCACCGCCAATGACGGTGTCATTGCCTGCGTCGCCGTATATGCGGTCGGCGCCTGTACCGCCATCGAGAAGATCGTTTTCGGCACCGCCATAAAGGCGATCATTGGCCAAACCGCCGAGCAAAATATCCGCGCCGGCGTCGCCATATAGCCGGTCAGCACCGCCGCCATCTAAACTATCGATGCCCGCTCCACCCCGGAGGAAGTCGTTTCCTTCGTCGCCCGACAGCGTATCGTCGCCGTCGTGGCCATAGAGCTGGTCTGAGCCCGAACCGCCGTCAAGAAGGTCACTTTCGCTTCCGCCGTAAAGCCGGTCATTTGCTGCGCCGCCGAATAAAATGTCAGCGCCCGCATCTCCATAAACTCGGTCTGAGCCTGCGCCGCCTTCTAGACTGTCCGCATCCGCGCCACCGCGCAGCGTGTCGTTACTTGCACCGCCCGACAAGGTGTCGGCGCCATCTTCACCGTAGAGCAGATCCCGGCCGGCATCGCCATAGAGCCGGTCAGCGCCGCTGCCGCCGTCGAGGCTGTCCGCATCCGAGCCTCCGCGGAGCGTGTCGTTGCCCGCATCGCCAAGAAGCGTATCGTCGCCTGCGCCGCCTAGCAGGCTGTCACGATCTCTGCCGCCGTCAAACAGGTTTGCGTCGTCTCCGCCGATTAAAACGTCGCGATAACGGCTGCCGACAATATTTTCAATATTTAGAAGGGTATCGCCGTTGGCAAACCCACCCGACGCCAACGTCGAATTTCCATCATCGTCTAAGGTGATCCGGACACGAGCGTTGGACTGACTATAGTCAGCAGTATCTGTTTCGCTGCCACCGTCCATTGTCGTCACGCCGGCGCTGGCGATTAGCCAATCGTCGTCGGCTTCACCTTCGAGGAGGTTGCTGTCCACACCGGCTGTCAGGGTATCGTTGCCGTTACCGCCCTGAAGAACATTGGTGCCGATTGCGTCGCTCAACCAGTCATTTCCGCCACCACCGCGCAGCGTGTCATCGCCGTCATCGCCGTCGAGGGTATCGTCACCCTCTCCGCCGCTCAGGTCGTCATCATCTGCGCCGCCTGAGAGAAGATCGGCGCCCTCTTCACCGAGTATGCTATCGGCGCCAACGTCTCCCTCTAACGTATCGTTGTCGTCACCGCCGGCCAATGTATCGTCACCTGTGTTACCAACGAGGCTGTCGTCACCCGATGCGCCGGTCAAAAGGTTTGCGGCATCGCCGCTGATCAATACGTCGTCATGTTGGCTACCCGCGACGGTTTCAATATTGAGAAGTGTATCGCCTTCAGCCGATCCGCCGGACGTCAGTATTGAATTACCATTCTCATCCAATGTAACGGAAACGCCAGCGCTTGAGAGCGTGTAGTCGGCGGTATCATTTCCATCCCCACCATCCAATGTGGTCTGGCCTGTGCCAGAAAAGAGCATGTCGTTATCGTCGCCACCTTCTAAAAGATCGGCATCAGCGCCGCCTTCGAGGGTGTCGTCGCCGCTGCCGCCTTGCAGCGTGTTGCTTCCCGCGCTATCGCTCAGATGATCTTGGCCTTCGCCTCCGACCAAGAGGTCGTCACCCTCATCACCGCTTAAGCGATCGTCACCGGTTCCGCCATCAAGACTGTCGTTGCCGTCGCCACCCATTAATGAGTCGGCATCGGATCCTGCAACGAGCGTGTCGTCGCCAGCTCCGCCCGCCAACGTGTCGTCTCCCAAATCACCCAAAATACGATTGTCGTCCTCGTCGCCGGTAACATGTTCGCCGATTGAATCAGTGAGGTTGAAGGTCAACTCCTGTACATCTTCGAATCCACCGTCACTGATGATACGAACCGTAACGCTGTGGGAGGATAGATCTTCAAAATCAAGCCCGAGCGAATTCGCAATACTGAGCTCGCCGGTCGTTGGATCGATTTGAAATCGGCCGCCGGCGTCGTCGAGTAGCTCGTACGTATAGATGTCACCCGGATTGGCATCAGATATTGCAAGTTGCGCAACGGTCTCGCCAGTCAAAGTGTTTTCGGCGAGGGACTGAGAAGCTTTAATCACGACTTGAGGGTCCGGGACAGCTGCTTCTGGTTCTTCCTCAGGCACTTCAGTGCCTTGCACCAAGAAAGTCTCGTCCGTGTCTTCGACGACCGGTGCGATCGGTTGTTCGTCTAAGTCCGTGTCTGACTCTTTGCTTTCATTTTGTTCCATCAGGAGGTAATGCTGAGTCAGATCCAGCGGATCTACGGGCGGAGAGGTGGATTGATCTGCAGCCGCTCGTGCAATTGGGTCTCTTGAGACAGACGGCGCCGGCGATTCATTTTCGACAGGCGCTAAGGCCTCCGAACCAACGACCTCGTTGGCCGGTGTTTGTGACGTGCCAGCGGGCGATTGACCTGGGAACTCGGGGGTCTGGGCTCCGGGCTCGCGCGCGTCATCGGCTGGGACGAATTCGGCCTTCGTGACGGGCGGGACAGGCGTCTCAAGGTCCGAACGCTCTGCTGCGGCCAGTTCCTCGTTATTGTGCTGCTCTAGATCTCGTTGCCAATCAATTTCGAACGAGCCACGCGAACCATAGTGAATATTTTGTAAATGCGTGGTCTCAACTGCGCCGTTTGGCGTTTGCGAATCCAGATTTGGCTCGTGCGGCTCTTCCAGCAGGCGATCCCGCGCGATCAGGTTGGAATCATCGTGCGAGGCCTCATAGGCCTTGTCTTTAACGGATTCGCGATCCGTGCTCGTCGTACTTTGTTTCGCCATTGCCCATACTCAATCAAACAAGACACGCAAACAAAAGGGGCAAGCCCGGACATGCCAGGTTCGCCCCCCTTCCAATCAGGTCGCAAATTAGTCTCGATTTCTAAATATTTGTTTAATAATTATGAGCATTTTCCTACCAATGAACTGAGTTAACAACATTAACTCTTTGAGCGGAGGAGTTGAGCAGATTACAGCCTTCCCGGACCCTTAATGTTTACCAAACCGCAACTGCGATTAGCCTAGGTTGTCTAGGGTTTGAAATAGTAAATTGGTGCCGCTTACGAACAGCGGCAAAGGGTGCGTCTTTGCTCTCCCGTTTTGCAAGCAGTATTCAGCGCATGCGCGATGCCATTGGCAGTGTGTCCTTGGTTCGTCGTGATAAACAGCGTGCTTTGTCTGGAACTGATACACAAGAGTCGGCGCGACAAAGCGAATTTCGCTTGCCAATCGCCTGGCGCCGGCCCGACGTTCTTCTGGCGTCGCTTTTCATTAACTTGATGGGCTTGGCGCTTCCCATCGTCATCCTGCAAATCTACGATCGTATCATTCCGAACAGCGCTCTCAGCACGTTCGCCGTTCTCATCGCATTTGTATCTTTGTCTCTTCTCGCAGAAGTGGTCTTGCGCATTCTTCGAGCGACGATACTGTCAGCCGCCGGTGCGCGATACGAACATCGAACTGGCCTTGCTGCTCTATCTGCCGTTTTGGATAGTGATTATGCTAACTACAGCCGGAGCACTGCCGGCTCGTACGCGGATAAAATGTCGGGCCTCCAGCAGGTGCGAGATTTCTATGCCGGTCAGGTTGCGACGCTCGCAATCGATGTTCCCTTTATCGCGATTTTTCTGACTCTCATTTGGCTGATCGGTGGTTACCTCGTCTTTGTTCCTTTAGGTCTCATAGCAGTTCTCGTTTTTCTGGTCTATGTGCTCGGTGAAAAGCTCACTCAAGCCTTGAATTCGCGCCAAGAAACCGATCGGCGCAGATATGATTTTCTAATCGAAACACTTCAGGGCTCCCATACCGTCAAGGCGCTTGCGATGGAGCGATTGATGGTGCGCCGTTACGAGCGGCTGCAGTCGCAGTCGTCGGGAAGTGTGGTCAACCTCAGCGAGCTGCATTCATTCTGCGCAAGCATCGCAAATTCGTTTTCTCAATTAGGAATGGTTCTCTACGTTGCCGCGGGCAGTTTGCTGGTAGTCAACCAATCAATGACATTAGGCGGCCTAGCTGCCGGTACTATGCTCACCGGCCGTGCTCTTCAACCAATCCTGAGGGGGTTAAATTTCTGGACCCGGCTTCAAAGCGTCTTAGTTGCGCAAGAGTCGCTTGAAGAAGTTTTTGAGCTTCAGGAATCAAAGATAGATGAGTCAAGTGCTGCGCCAAGATTTCGCGGCGAAATCGAAATCAGAAACGTTTCTTTCCGTTACGAGCCTGACGATGCTCCTATCTTCAAGGATATATCGCTGCAAGTATCTGCGGGCGCGATGATAGGAATCACGGGAGAAAATGGCTGCGGTATAACCACATTCCTTTCACTTCTAAACGGCATTCAAAAACCGACGTCCGGCCAAATTCTAATCGATGGTCACGACATTGCCGCGTACGAAAGTTCGTCGGTTAGAGCGCAGATCGGTTTCATGCCCGAGAAAGGCGTTTTGTTTAATGGCACCCTGCTTGAAAACCTAACCATGTTTCGTGAGGGCGATGCCAAGCTGCGCGCTGTCGAAATTGTCCGATTGCTCGGAATGGAAGAATTTGTCGTTCGCTTGCCTCATGGATTGGACACACCTTTGGGCGGGACGATCATGAATACGTTGCCAGTCGGAATACAGCAACGGATCGTCATAGCACGTGCGCTTGTTTCCGACCCGCCAATTGTGCTTTTCGACAATGCGCACAACGGCCTTGATTTGGAGAGCGACGAACAATTGCTGCAAGGATTGCTTCAGCTGCGCGGCACTAAAACAATTATTTTGGCAACTTACAGACCGTCTTTTCTCAAACAATGTGACGCCGTCTATACGCTGGCGGACGGCAATATTTTGAATTCAGATGGGAATCCTGAAAAGACTCCTGAACTTAGTCCCGGTGATTTCGCACAGTTCCGGGAATTAGCTGCAAAACTAGAAGACGCCGTCGGACCTGCAAAAGCGGAGAAGAAAATATCATGAGCTCCGCAGCCTCTTCAGTTGCCGATAATCAAGATAGTCTAGCGCGCGGGCTACGCCGTCATGGACTGGACATTGTCGAAGGCCAGTCCAGCCTTTCTTCTTGCCTGATGCCACTTCTTGAAGCGCTCAACTGGCGCGGCGATTTGCGCGATGTCGCCGAAGCGCTGCCTCATTTTGCCGACGATATCGATTTGATCGATTTGCGAAATGCGTTCGTGACGCTGGGTTACGAAAGTCATCCGCATGATGTGAAGATTCAGGATATCGACCAACGACTTATGCCTTGTCTTTTCGTCGGCGCAGACGGTCAATCGGTCGTTCCGATCATTGGCCGTGACGCTCAGGGTTTGGTTGCATGGCGCAACGGCGATTTCGTTCGCTTGGGCGACGAAGAAGGGGAGCAGGAAGGGACCGCCTTTTATTTCACTCTCATCAGTCAAGATCAGAGCCCGCGCGAACAGCACGTTCTTGGTTGGTTTGGAAAAACACTAAGACGTTTCAAATCGGCAGCATTGACCCTACTGGCGATTTCGTTTTTCACAAATCTCTTTGCCGTGATGTTCCCGTTGTTCATCATGTTTGTCTATGACCGGATCATTGGTGGGCAAACGACAGACGGACTCGGCGCTGTATTGATCGGCGTACTAACCGTGCTTGGCGTTGATCTACTACTTCGTTTCTTGTGCGCACGGATTCTTGGTTTTGTAGCCGGGCGATTGGACTACCTGCTCGGCATTGGCACTTTTGACAAGATATTGGGACTGCCACCAGCCTTTACTGAACGCGCGGCTGTAAGCTCACAGTTGTCGCGCATTCGCGAATTCGAGTCACTACGCGACTTTTTTACCGGCCCGTTGGCGAGTGCCATTATCGAAATACCGTTTGTCGTACTAATGATATCAGTGGTTGCGCTTATTGCGGGTCCCGTAGCTTTGGTCCCCTGTTTACAGTCGTAGCCTTTGTATTGTTCGGAATGATCTGGTTGCCGACCGCGCGCCAACTCACCGTTGAATCGGGAAAGGTATCAACGGAGAAGGAGGACCTACTAGTCGAAACCTTGCTCAATGTGCGAACCATCAAAGAGCTAGGCGCAGAAGATATTTGGCGCGATCGCTATCGATTGGCATCAGCAAAGGCAATCTCTTCGAAACGAAAAAGCGAAGTGAACAGTGCGGTGTTGGATGCCGTCAGTCATGGTCTGATGATGTCATCCGGCATCATTATTCTGGGCTTGGGAACTATTGGCGTCCTTAATGGATGGCTCACGATTGGCGCGCTCATTGCCTCGATGATCCTTTCATGGCGCATCTTGTCGCCGATTCAAACCGCCTTTCTGGCTTACACGAAGATTGATCAAATTAAGAGATCGTTAGGCCAGCTCAACAATTTGATGATGCTTCAACCGGAAGGGAATGACGGCAAATCAAGGCTACTATTCAAGAACTATGACGGTGATGTTGTCCTTAATCGCGTGAGCTTCCGCTATGTTGCGGACCTCGATCCCGCGCTCCTCGGCGTTTCGCTAAAGGTCCCGAAGAACCACATGATGACTCTCATGGGTCCCAGCGGCGCAGGGAAATCAACGATCTTGAAACTCATCGCAGGGCTCTACTTGCCTCAGGGCGGGTCGGTCACGATCGGGGGTCTGGATTTGCGTCAAGTCGATCCCAGAGATTTGCGACGCAAAATCGCCTATGTGCCTCAACAGCCCGACATCTTCTACGGAACGATTGCTCAAAATATGCGCATGGCCGACCCGCTGGCCACTGATAGCATTCTGCGAACGGCGGCTCAGCAGGCAGGTCTATTAGATTTGATTGAGGCCTTGCCGGACGGATTTCAAACTCGTGTGGGATTGGGGCAGCACGAAGATGTCGCACCTGGCTTCATGCAACGTCTTAGCATCGCGCGCGCACTTGTTCGTGACGCCTCGATCTTGTTGTTGGATGAGCCTGCCCAAGCGCTGGATTTCGCTGGCGATGCCTCGCTTGTAGAGCTGCTAAAGTCACTAAAGGGCAAACGGACCATTGTTATGGTTAGTCATCGGCCCAGCCACATACGTCTTTCTGATTCAACAGTTTTACTTAACCGAGGCGTCGTCGAGTTCGCTGGTGCCCCGGACCAAGCACTCTCGTTGTCAAAGGTATTTAGCGGGGGCTAGGAGCAGGGGCATGATCAAGAAAAGAATAGATATTCTCAAGGGGCTTGTATCTTCGCGCGAACCGCAGTCTCGATATCTCATTCAATCAATCGAGCTAGAGGAGACGGAGCCGCCAGTTGTGTTGTCGGCTCTGGTTGCTATCATCGCCGGCTTTGTCGTCATCGGTATTATCTGGGCTGGCTTTACCCGCGTCGACGAAACTGCCATCGCAGAAGGAAAAGTTGTTCCGGAAAGCGATATTCAGGCCGTGCAACATTTGGAAGGCGGTATTGTTGCGGAAATTCTTGTCCGCGAAGGAGAGATCGTCGAACGACATCAGGCGCTTTTGAGACTCGCGACAACAGATGCCAAATCGCAGCTTGATCAAATCAGTGCCCGCCGTGCCGCAACACTCTTGGAGATTGAACGGCACCGCGCGATTGCCGAGGGGCGTGCCCCTAACTTCAATGCGCGCATCGACGGATTCGGCACGCTGAAGGAAGATCAGTTGGCCGTCTATACGACCCAAGTGAAGGCCTATGAAAGTCAGAAGCAAGTGTTGCAGGACCGCTTGGAACAGGAGTTGGCCGAGGACCGCCGGCTAAAGAATAAAATTCCTTCGGTGGAGCATGACTTGCAGCTCTTGCGCGAAGAATATGACCTCAGAAAAAACCTTTTTGAGTGTGGACTGACGACGCGGCAATCACTCTTAGGCGTGCAGCGGGAAGTCTCGCAGCTGGAGGCGAATCTCGAAGAAACGCGCGATCTGCTTAACGGCGTGGTATCGGCACTGTCAGAGGCGCGAGAAAGAATTGGGGAAATCGAGTACAAAGCGCGGGCCGAAGCGCGTTCACGAGTGGGCGAACTCGCAGCGCGTTTGGCAGAGCTCAACGAGGCACTCAAGTCTTTGAAGGATAGAACCAACCGACTGGAAGTTGTTGCTCCAGTTACGGGCATTGTGCAGCACCTTGCTGTCAAAGCCGTTAACGCAGTCGTCCAGCCGGGCGAAACCTTGCTTGAGATTGTTCCGATCGATGATCGACTCTTAGTTGAGGCTCGCATTAGCCCCAAGGATATCGGTCAGGTTTATATCGGCCAGGAAGTTGATCTCAGGATTTCGACCTATGATTTCGCCATCCATGGCAGCGTGCCGGGCAAGCTCGTTCGACTATCTGCGACCACGTTTCAATCACCCGAGGGCGAACACTTTTATCGCGGGGTCATCGAGCCGGAACATGTCTATGTCGGGCGCGATCCGGGAGTAAATGTGATTTTGCCAGGCATGGTGGTTCAGGCCAATCTTAAGATCGGGCAAAAATCCATTTTGGACTACATTCTCAAGCCGGTTTATCGTGGTTTTTCAAATGCCTTTCGCGAGCGATGATCCTGGTAATGCCGATAACTTGGCCGGAAGCGGGGGCCGTTGCATTGCTAGGCGGGAAGCCCTAATCTTTGCGACTCAAATTAGAGATTGCTATTTCGGGGACGTTTGGAATGACTTTGCGTAGATTTGCGGCGGTTGGGGCCGCCGCTCTTGGATTGTTCTTGGTATTGACCGATTCAGCCTATGCTTACCTAGATCCGGGTACGGGCAGCATCTTGTTGCAGGGTCTTATTGGCGCCATTGCAGCCGGCCTCGCCTTCTTCAAGTTCTATTGGCACAAGCTGAAAGTGATTCTGGGTCTGCAGCCGCAAACCGAGGGCGCTGAGATTTCTTCAGCGTCCGAAGCTGACTCCACCTCAGACAACAAGAATTAGCTTTGTCGCGTTGCGGTCGACGACGGCATAATTACAGATATACTGTTGTCCCTGCGTCACGAGCGGCCGGTGATCGTCGTCCGGTCTGCAATGCCTTGTTGTTCTTTATCCCCACGCCAGCCTCTAACCCTGCGATCAGATGACACTCACGCTCGATTCCGGTTCATTTAGAGATCCTGCGGGTCATGTCTTTCAAGTCGATGGTCGAATTCTGCGAACCATTACTCAGCGGGCTTCTGAAGATTTTCTCTATTTAAAGGATCGCCCCTCGCTTCGAAGTTGGATTGACGCTCAAAAGGTTATTGGATTTAAGGAAGTGTCGCGACGCGAAATCGAAGTTGAAGATTTGGCGGTCCAACACATTGTTGAACATCCGCGCTTACCGTTTATTTCCTATCCTTATGAGTGGAGTTTTTCTGCGCTGAAGGCGGCGGCCTTGTTGCACTTGGAGCTGCAGTTGGACGCCCTCAAGGAGGACGTCGCACTGTCCGATGCCAGCGCCTATAACATTCAGTTTGTTGGAACTCGCCCCATCTTCATCGATCTACTGTCGTTCCGAAAGTATAGGGAAGGAGAGCTTTGGGAAGGGCATCAACAGTTTTGCGATCAATTTCTAAATCCGCTTCTTTTGCGTGCCTATGTTGGAATTCCTCACAATTCTTGGTTCCGTGGAAATCTCGAAGGGATTTCGACAACCGACCTTAGTCGTTTGCTTCCTTGGAAAAAGAAGTGGTCTTGGAATGTGCTGAGTCATGTCGTCTTGCCGGCGCGAATGCAAAAGGCGTCCGTCGGCGAGTTTGATACCGACAAAATGGCGGCCGCTAAAGAAAGGACGCTGTCACGCTCGGCTTATAATGGCTTGCTTATTCAACTTCGAGATTGGATTGCAAAGTTGACGCCGCATGCCGGTATCTCCACGACGTGGGGACAGTATGCCGAAAACACGACTTACCAATCGGATGAAGAGGCAAACAAGAGCAAGTTTATCAGCTCTTTTGTTGAGCGCGCAAAACCTGCCATGGTCTGGGACATCGGTTGTAATACTGGCGCCTATTCCGAAGTTGCATTAGATGCCGGTGCTGAAATGGTTATTGGCTTCGACTACGACCAAGATGCACTTGAAGCTGCATTTGCGCGAGGCCGTGACAAGAAGTTGCAGTTTCTTCCCTTGTTTTTGGATATAGTCAATCCAAGTCCAGGTCAGGGCTGGCGCCACCAAGAACGCATGAGTCTTCAGGAGCGCGCCTCAGCCGATGCTCTTATCGCGCTGGCATTTGTGCACCATTTGGCTATCGCAAGAAATATACCGATCGATCAAGTGGTAGATTGGGTGGTCGGACTTGCGCCAACGGGTGTGATTGAATTTGTTCAAAAGACCGATCCAACCGTCAGGCACATGTTGGCTTTGCGCGAAGATATATTTGACAATTACACTGAAGACGCGTTTCGGTCTGCACTCGAGGCTCGAGCGCATATAGTTGCATGTCAGACTGTGTCTGCAAGCGGTCGCCAGCTCTACCACTTTGATCGCCGTTAGGCGCCGTATCTTAGCTGTCTTTGGACAACTTCTGCGTTCCGTTGACCACGAGCTTGAGATCGGTGCGCTGGTGAGCTGGCGGTGCCTCCGTGTGCAACTCAAGCTCTTTCCAACACTGTCGGACCTCACCGATCAATCGCAGAATCATCATGGAACGAGAGTCGCTGTGAAAGCGACAAACGTCCTCCCACTCATCCAATTCATGAGAAGAAATGTTATCGGAATTCATGTGTCCCCCACCGTGAAATCCCCAACCCAATTTTTTGCGTTCAAGCAGATTTGGTCGCTCGAACTTTGAAAGCCAACTTTAGTTTTTGGGAGGCAGCAAATGATGCTTTTGGAACGCGAGATTAAAACTCGAATGTTGCATCATTGAGACAGCAAGACCTGATGGCCATTGGCTCTCGCGAGATATGCGCGGACATGACCACCAGCCGACCCCAAGCCGTCTCAAAATGAAACGAAGTCGTCTTCGTCGACTATAGCTGAAGCAGTTTAATAACGAAGACCGTAAAGCTGCTGCACACGGCACCAAAAAGTAGAAATTGCCAGCGGGCCACGTCGCGTTTGCGTAGCCGCAAGTTGAATTGCACAAGCGGCGGTTCTTTAAACGAGCCTATTTCGGCAACAACGAATTGCCGCCCGCCGATTTCAAATTGCTTGTGTCCCGACCAGACGGGGAACGCCAACACGTTTGGTTCGGATCTCGTCGCCGCATTCATTTTAAGACCTCGCTTTGCCGTATCAACGGATTGATCACCTGCAGAGGTGCTAGGTGACTAACTCTCGCTCCTCTGTGTCTCCCTCAAGGCGCGACACGAACAGACCGAAAAAACTACAGAGTGACCTGCCATGCCGCTTGTTCGCCCATATCCATCGGACGCCCCACGGAACCAACATTATTATTGTGTAATTTTATTTTTGAACGCTACTGCGCTGACGCAACCGTACTTCCGGTTCGATCGTCAAATTGCCTCAAGGCATACAGAATCTCTGAACCGAGCTGATTTTGATTTAGGACCTGTTCAGTCACAATTTCTTCTTCCAGCAATGCTCGCTCCACCCAACGCAGGGCCATCGCTTTTTGAAACAGACTGCCGTGCCGATAAGCATGTGAAATGCCGACAAGTGTCCACGGCAACTCGTAGTGTCGTATAAAATCCGGAATTTCGCCGAGGGCCGTTGCAATTCGAGCGATAGACGGATCGGCTTCGGTTGGCCGGGGTATGTCATTGGGAAGTTCGTCCAACCACCTTTTGTCCAAGGCTTGAAGCCAAGGCGGATCCTCCGTCGGCCTGGATTCCCTCCATTTTCGAGTTTCATGGAAGACATGAATCATAACGCCGGACAAACTCGGTGAGAGAATTTTGTAGCGATCATAGCGCGGGTAGTCGGACCACTGATTTGCCTGATCTGGTGCGGTATTCGCTAACCAGTCCAATGCAGTATCGAGGGCCGCATCTGTTTTCTCCTGAACCGCCTCGGACAGCTGGCCCGAGCGCGACTGGGCTTGCAATGCCATGATCGTCCATGCAGTCGCATAGGTTGAAGCATATTCTGGCTTATTGCCGGCCGGAAACATCGGCCACCAGCCAGCGGGAGATTGTTTGTCCAGGAGGAACTCGATCTGCTCGTCGGTGGCAACGATTTCGCTTTTGGCAAAAGCAAGAATGACCCAAACGCTGGCCCCGATGTGAATATTGCGAAATTCGCTCCAGCAATTACAGCTAGGGACTTCCTTGGTTGCCATAAATCGGCTGAGTTGTTCACGGTCAACATCGCTGTGGCCTGACAGGGCGACGACCATGAGCCCCGCTTCCCACGGCTGGACATTCAAACCATTTTCTTCGCTAAGCTGAAAGTTCTCCTTTAGGCGGAGCACGATTTTATCGATGGACGTGTAGAGATTGAGTTTTGCATCATCAGAAAGGGGCATAACGGCATCGTCATCGCCGATCTGACTTGCCGCAACGCGAGAGTAAACGGCAGCGGTCCCCTGAATATCTTCGGTAAGGTCGCCGAGTGACTCCATGGCGTAGTCGCGCATTTCTTCTTGGCGCAGGGCAAACGAAACGCCTACGCCGGCGACAACGACTGTTGCGAGATTGAAGCGCCAACCCATTCAAACAAGACCTATTTAAATAGCCTAACCAAGGCTACCATAATTGGCCGCCGTTGAAAGCCCAGCTCGGCCCATGATGGCGGCGACATATGGCGAAAATGGGACCTTAGATTAAGCCGAACAGTCACAACCTATCGGCCCACCAGCTGACCGCTCAGCGGCAATCACCGGCAACAATGCCGACTAGAAACCTTGGGAAACTGCGACTTTGCGACCTCAATTTTTTGTCCGATTCCTCCAAACTATCGGGCAGATCGACTGAAGCTGAGGTGTTAAGGGTTGGGCAGACGCACTCTTCAGGCTGCGATAGAGTCGAGCGGGCTAATCAATAATGTGTTGGGTAGATGCAAAGAGCCCGTTTATTCACCGGCATTCTGACCGGACTGATTCCACTGCTTGTAGGGTGCGACCCTGCGCAGGAACAAGTGCAGATTGCCGGTCTGCTTGAGCGAGATCGCATTGAACTCGTTGCCGAAGCAAATGAGCCGATCGTAGAGACCTTGGTGGCGGAAGGCGCGTCGGTTTCAAAAGGCGATCCAATTCTGCGATTGGAAGACAGGGTTCTTCGCGCTCAACTCGCACAGGCCGAGGCTGCACGCGATCGGGCATCCGCACGGCTGGATGAATTGGTCCGAGGTCCGCGTGTAGAGCGCATCGATGCCGCACAAGCACGTCTCCGTGGTGCCGAAGAGTCTTTCGCCGAAGCAACACGAGAATTTGAGCGCGGTGAGCGATTGCTCAAGAATGGCACAATTTCACAGGCCAGTTATGACTTGGCGCTTATGCGATTTACCGATGCCCGCGCAAGGCGGGACGAGACGCAAGCCCAGTTGGCCGAATTGCTAGAAGGCACAACCCAAGAAGAGTTGGCGCAGGCGCAAGCCGGACTGGCCGAAACGGAGGCGGCCGTCATCGCTGTGCAAACCCGTGTCGATCGATTGACGGTGCGAGCGCCGCGCGACGGAGTAGTTGACGCCTTGCCGTATGAACTTGGCGAGCGGCCGCAGGCCGGCGCAGTCGTCGCTGTTATGCTGGCAGCCGGAACCCCCTATGTCCGGTGCTATGTCCCGGCAGACATTAAGCCCTATGTCGGACCGGGCACGGAGGTCGAAGTCGTAATTGACGGTGTCGACGGCACCTTTGCAGCACGCGTTCGATTCGTTTCGAGCGAAGCCGCCTTCACGCCGTTTTTTGCTTTGACGGAACACGACCGCAGCCGGCTTTCTTATCTCGCTGAAATCGATGTGGAAGATATGGATGTGCAGCAGATGCCGTCGGGCCTCCCGGTTGAAGTCAACTTTACGATTACGCGTGTGGCAAGCCGCTAGCGTTGGCGATTGGGTAAAATGCCGGACAGCGCCGCAATCTCAACGACCGACCTCACGCGCCGCTTTGGCGCGACTATGGCTGTGGATCATTTGAGCCTGACAATTCCGCGCGGCCGGATTTATGGATTCTTGGGTCCCAATGGATCGGGCAAGACGACCACGATTCGCATGCTGTGCGGTTTACTGATCCCGACGTCGGGGACGGCCCGCGTCTTGGGTCTATCCATGCCGGAAGAGGCGGAACAGCTGCGCCTGAAAGCTGGTTACATGACTCAGAAGTTTTCGCTCTACGACGACCTCACAGTCATGGAGAATTTCGAATTTGTCGGACAGATCTACGGACTCTCTGCCGGCAAACTATCCACGCGCATCGGTGGTCTTTTGGATGAGTTTGATTTGGCAGGGTTGGCCAATCAAAGAGCGGGGACAATGAGTGGGGGCCAGCGTCAGCGGTTGGCGTTGGCGGCAGCCATTCTACATGAGCCCGAATTGCTATTCCTAGACGAACCGACCAGCGCCGTCGATCCTCAAAGCCGTCGCGATTTTTGGGATTCTTTGTTCAGAATTTCCGATAGAGGCGCAACCATTTTGGTCTCAACGCATTTTATGGACGAGGCCGAGAGATGTCATTCGCTCGCAATTTTGAACCAGGGCGTTCTGGTCGCAAACGGGGCGCCGCTCCAGTTGATCGATGACGTTGAAGCCCATGTGCTTGAGGTCAATTCGGATAGTCTGATCAAGGTCAAAGCGGTGTTGGACCGGACCGACGGTGTCATGAGCACTGCCCAACTTGGAAGCCGCCTTCGTGCGCTCGTTGAACGCAAAAGGAGCGCTCCCGTTGATCTCGTCGAGCAAACCCTTTCGACCCATGATATTGTGGCGCAGGTCTCGAAGGTGCAGCCCAATCTAGAAGATGTCTTTGTCGTCTCGACACAACATCACACCGAGGCGCCTTAATGAACCGGCTTGGCCGCGTCCGCGCAATTACCGTCAAGGAAATACGCCAGCTTCGTCGGGACAAACTGACCTTTGGCATGATCTTCGGCTTTCCTATCGGCATGGTTTTACTGTTCGGTTATGCGATCGACCAAGACGTGCGCCATCTGTCGGCCGGAGTGGCCGATCATGCAAATTCGCATCTCTCGCGCGCGCTCATCCAAGCGACGGAAGCAACGCAAGTCGTCGATATTAAGTATCACGTGAATACGACAGGCGAGCTCGAAGCACTGCTGCGCAAGGGACAGATTTCGGTTGGCATTTATGTTCCTCACGATTTTGACCGGCGCGTTGCCATGGGGCGCAGGGCGAGTGCTCAGCTTTTAGTCGATGCGGGAGATCCGATCGTCTTGAGCGCCGTGAGAGGGTTGACGGCCTTGCCCGTGCGCACGCGTCAGATTCCGACGTCGGCGTTCGATCGTGCGCCTGAAACATTTGAGCTGCGCGCGTTCTTCAATCCGGAACGACGTACCGAAGTGCAAGTGGTTCCAGGAATTGTCGGTGTCATTCTCACAATGACGATGGTGCTCTTTGCAGCGGTTGCCATTGTACGGGAGCGCGAACGCGGCAATTTGGAATATTTGATTACCACGCCGGTCAAGCCCTATGAGCTCATGATCGGAAAAATCATTCCTTATATCGTGATAGGTCTTGTCCAAGTAGCCCTCGTACTTGCGCTCGGATCTCTGGTATTTCGCGTACCTGTTCAAGGGGGACTCTTAGATCTTTACATCGGGGCGTTGTTTTTTATCGCAGCGTCGCTCGCCGTGGGTTTGGCAAATTCGACGATTGCTCAGAGCCAATTTCAAACCTTTCAGCTCACCATCATTGTCATGCTGCCTTCGATCCTTTTGTCGGGATTCTTATTCCCCTATGACGGCATGCCTAAGTCAATCCAAGCCCTAGCCGAGATTATTCCGCTCACTCACTATGTCAGAATCGCGAGGGCTATCCAGCTCCGTGGCGCGTCCATATTCGATGTCGGCGGTGAGCTGTTCGCGCTTGGCATCATATTCGCGGTGGCCTTTTCGTTTGCCGTTTTTAGATTCAAAAAGCGGCTTGATTGATGCCATCATGAACCACGATTTTTTAGCTGATTGGGGGGCAACAATAATGGATAGACGATTATTCCTTACAGGGATTATCAGCGTGGCAAGTGTTGGGTGGGCGCGAGCCGACGATCAGATCTCACTCGTGACGCCGGTGCGCCGAACGACGATCGTGACTGCGGACGCCGATGCTTCGATTGCTTTTTACCGCGACCTGCTCGGTATGACCGTTCTCTATGATCGGGAAGTGGATAACCCGGACCTCCTCGACCTCATGGGCACCGGCTATACGAGTGGCCGTGCGGTCGCCCTGCAGGCGCAAGACTCGATGGCCGGAACCATCGGTCTTTTTGAATCTCTGAGTGGAAAGGAAGTTGAAAAACTGGGAACCTGCTCACCGGACATTCCGTCTGGAGGGGCCGCCGTGTTATTCCTCACAACAGAAATTGATGACCTCTTTAGCCGGATTGACAAAGCAAAGGTCCAAATCAAGACGCCGTTAAAACACTATATCGAGCAGGGTCAAGGCGTTCGGGTCTTTACCTGCTTTGATCCAAATTGCGTGACAGTAGCCATTGCCCAACCGGATAATCCGCCGCCCCAATAAGGCTTTGCGCCTCTTAGCGTTTTGTCAGGACCTAATCTGTTAGCCTCCGGGGGCCGGAGATGCCGCCTCACTGCGGCCGGCGAGCAGCGAGCGGACGGATGGCAAAGGCGGCCAAAACAACTCAGAAACCGCGGGATATCGGGCCCCATCACCGGTTCGTATCGACCAAGGTGTCATCTAAGCGCGGAGCGTTTCGTTTGGGCAGGCTCGACATATCGCCTGGCCACCGGGGTATCGTAAATTTTCCGCTGCCCAGCACGTCGCGTTATTCGTCCGTGTCGTTACCGGTTCACGTCATGCACGGTCACCACGACGGACCGACATTGTTTTTGACGGGTGCAATTCATGGCGATGAAATCAACGGCATCGAAATTATCAGACACATACTAAAGAGTCCCCTGTTGCGGTCTTTGAACGGAACGGTTATCGCGATGCCCGTCGTCAACGTATACGGCTTTAGTACGCATTCGCGTTACCTGCCCGATCGCCGCGATCTTAACCGCTCGTTTCCCGGATCCGAAAGGGGTTCGCTGGCGGCGCGTTTGGCATACACCCTGACATCGGAAATACTGTCCGGCAGCGACTTTGGGATCGACTTCCATACTGGGTCGAACCATCGCTCGAACTTGCCGCACATTCGCGCGAACCTGGATGACAAAGAGACGAAACGACTTGCGAAGTCGTTCGGTACGCCGGTCATCATCAATGCCAATTTACGCGATGGTTCCCTGCGCCAATGGGGCGCCGATAACGAAATTCGAATTTTGCTTTGTGAAGCCGGGGAAGCACTGCGCTTTGATCCTCTTTCAATCCGCGCTGGCGTGAAGGGCGCGTTAAACGTCATGTTTGAACTCGGGATGATACGGCGTCCGCCGGTATCGCGATCACACGATCCCCATGTTGTCATCGCCCGTCGATCCAATTGGATTCGGTCGTCCCAATCGGGTCTCGTTCGGTTTGGCGTGAAACTAGGCGCCCGCATCGAAGCGGGCGAACAAGTGGGTACGGTCTCCGATACGATGGGTGAACACGAAACGCCTGTCATAAGCCCGGCCACCGGTATCGTCATCGGCATGACAAATCTGCCGATCGTCAACGAGGGCGACGCGCTGATACATCTTGCTGACTTTTCAGATTCCGCAAAGGTCGAGCAAGCCATCGAAGCATTTCAAGAGCATCATCTTGAAGGTTTGGGTCCCAGTGACTACGAAGAAGAAGTCACATACGGATAACGAATGCCAAGACGCTTCAACGGCAGCAAGTCGTCGAAGGTGTAAGGCGCCAACTTCACAATGGGGCTCAAACCTTGCGGCTTGAATTGTCGATCAGTCGATCAATTGTAGATCAGTGACGCGAGCGATGCTCTCAACCCTGGTGTCTTCGCTATCGCCGGCAATAGCAATAAATCGAAGCGACGTCGGCGGCAGACCAAATGCAGATTCAAAATCAGCGGCAATATCGACTTCTTCTGGGAGCCATTCCGCAAGCGGCGATTCAGAGTTTTGCCTAACGAAGACGTAACTGCTGTCCGGCAAATGCGGATTGTTGAACATGGTGCCGATGGAACTTGTGCCCCCCACGTATAAGTCAAAGAATATCCGGTGATCGGCACCCCGACGATGGCTTCAGCAAGAGAGTTGCGGATTTTTTTGAAGAAGCCCGTCTTGGCGTTCGGCGGTGTGTCGAAGCCTAAGTAAACGGAAACAGCACGATCATCCCCGCCCTTGATTGTTATGTCCGTAGGCGGGGGCGCTTCGTCCACGCGCCAGCGCCACGCAAAGCGTGTGGCGCTTCGATCGGCTTCTGAAACTTCCTTAAAGATGAGAGCGTTGCTGTCGGACGTGCGGACTTCGACGAACCCTTCCTCTGTCAGCATAAAGCGATTTGGCGTAATGTCGCTCCGCGTCAAGACGCTCCAGCCGAGTTCTTCGAGCGCGGGGTCGAGAACAGGCAAAGTCTCGAATTCTTCTGCGGCCAGTGCAGAGAAGGTTGCTTGAACGAAAAGGATAGCAACGATAGCCCACAAGACTCGTGATCTGATGTTCCAAGGGGCCGGCGATCGGCACGGTGAGGCGCCCGTGTGTCCAATAACCGGCGACCGCAACACACGGCTCCTGCAAAGTTGGACGGCGGCTGAAATCAATCGATTGTGGTCTGAAGATATTGGCATTGATACAACTGCGAATTTCGATGATGCCACGACCCTATCACTCTGGCATGCCCAAAAGTCTGATCTGCAATTCTTTCATCCGATCGTGACCGGAGACGAACGCTTTTACGAACAATTGCATAAGAAAAACTGGTATTTCCAACCGAATAAATGGGAGTTTCATGAAGCCAGTCGGCATATTGCCCCGTCCCATTTAGTTCTGGATCTCGGCGCAGGGCGGCAACCGTTTCGGTCTTATGTGGCTCCAGGCCGTTATAACGCCATCGACGCTCAAATTGGCGAAACGGAAACGGCGCATGCCAAATACGACGTCGTGTGCGCGTTCCAGGTTCTTGAACATGTGGCCGATCCGTTGGAATTCGTCACAATCATAAAGTCTTGGCTCAAACCGGGCGGTCTCATTTTCATCGGCGTACCCAATCGCGAAAGTTATCTCAAGGATTTGCAGAGTTTTCCGCTCGAACTGACGCCGCATCATGTGACGCGTTGGTCTCAAGTGTCGCTTGCCGCGCTAGCAAGCGCCACGGGGCTGCAGATCGAAGAGATAAGTCAAAGTCCATTGGAATCTTGGGAAGTTGCGCTTTACTGGATGACCCGCTTGGAACGAGTGCTGCCCCACCCGGCAAAGGGTCGCTACTGGATGTCGCGTCGCATTGCTTATGCGACGGCCCTTGGCTTGTCAGCCGCCGCGCCTCGACCGCATGTTGAAATTGGTAGTTCACTCCTGATGCGGTCGCGATCCATTGACTGACTGAAACGTAGAAACACGAATTCATCACTGAGCTGGAGCGGGCTCCCGCGGCTACGAAGATGAAGTCAGTTACGGATAGCGAAATGCTTCGATCATTCACTTTCAAGTGTATTGGGAAGAATCAAAGTGACAAAATTTTGGCCCTGTGTCTTAATTTCATTCACTTTCCGCAGCGCTGGTGAATGGTGGGCATTTGGCGGCTCAGCGGAATATTTGAGATTTATTGACTGCCGTTTTGTCCAGTTCAATTGACTTGAATCAAGGGCTTGCAGATCTTGTGGTTTATCTTGCCCCTGAAGCGGCTGCGAATAGGACTAAGGCCCGTTTAATGTTTGTTTGTGAGCGAGTTTTGTTTTGGAGCAGTATTCACGCTCAAGCGATCAAATCAAAGTTCACATTAAATTCGAAGTTGTACCTAACCAATAATTTGTAGGAGCGTACCCCCATGGCCAAAATCGAAGGTACCAGCGCTGCGGAACTCATCAATGGCACACCAGTTGGCGACGAGATTAGAGGGCGAGAAGGAAATGACACCATATTGGGCGGCTTGGGGGCGGATTTTCTTCGAGGGGACGATGGCAATGACAGTGTGGTTGGTGGCGACGGGAATGATGAGGTTCGCGGAAAAGACGGCGACGATACGGTCGTAGGCGGCTTGGGCAACGATGAAGTTGACGGTGGAAATGGAAACGACAGCCTTGAAGGGGGCGACGGCAACGATAAGCTCGAAGGCGATGAAGGCAACGACACTCTGAACGGCGGTGCCGGAAACGACAAGTTTGAGTTTGAACTCAACAGTGGCGTGGACGTCATAGAAGACTTTTCCGCTGGCGATATCTTAGAGATTGAAGACAACATATTCGCGTCAGCGGCGAACGCATTGAACGCAGTTACCTATTCAAATGGAGGTGCACTTCTAGATTTAGGTGGTGGCAACACAGTTACGCTTCTAAACGTTGCCGCTAACTCGCTAACTGCGGCTGATTTCGACATTGATGGCAATGACAGCATTGGCGACGATTCTATTGTCGGTGATGACCTGGATGATTCCCTCGACGGCGGAGATGGCGATGACACCATCAAAGGCGTCGAAGGCAACGACACGATGAATGGCGGCGCTGATGATGATTCTGTCGAAGGCGGTGACGAAAATGACAGTATGTCCGGTGGCTCCCATTCGGACACGATGTTCGGCGGAGGTGGTGACGACAGCATTTCCGGCGGCAGCGGGAATGACGGCCTTTTAGGAAATGGCGGTCACGATGACATGGACGGCGATGCCGGTAACGATTGGGCCAGCGGCGGCTATGGAAATGACACGGTCCACGGCGACAGCGGTAATGACACGTTGATCGGATTTAAAGGGTCTGATGATCTTTACGGAGATGAGGGGAGTGACCTTCTCGAGGGTGGTGACGGCGATGACCATCTGAGTGGTGGAACATGGAACGACATTCTCCTGGGCGGCGCGGGCGATGACGACATGCTCGGAGGTGCTGGCTCTGATGTTCTGTTTGGTGCGGGCGGCAAAGATTCGATCGAGGGCGGTGCCAAGGCAGACTTTATCCATGGCGGCTATGGCGTCGATACGATCGATGGCGGAGCAGGTGACGACATTATCGTCGGATATAAAGGGAATGACGTGCTGACTGGCGGTGCGGATGCCGACATCTTTTTCTTTAATGACAAAAGTGACAATGACACCATCACCGATTTTGAAGATGGTACGGATTTGATCGCCATAGACGATGACTTTTCGCTGAGCGACGTTTCCATCACCCAAGTTGCGAGTGATGTCGAACTCAGTTTCGGATCAATGACTGTTACATTGTTAGGAACGGATGCCGCTGACATCGACGATGCTGACTTCTTGTTTGTCTAAAACGGCGCGGTACGATCATACAGGCTGAATCTGCGGCGGCGGTCTAATCACCGCAGCCAATTCGGTCGTTTAATTTCAATTTTATGAAAATCGTTGCCCGTGGCGGCTCTTCACGTCCGCGTGGATGATGCACGTCCGATTGGCGTGCTCAATATTATTTCGACGGATTGCCGCTCGGCCCGCCGTTAGATCGAGTATTGGAACATTTGATGGGTTGGTTCATCTCATCGGCGCATTCATAGCCATTGAGCTTTCCCGCGGAAAAAGTAGGAGTTTGCCCCATGGCAAAGATTATTGGCACGGACAGCAGCGAAATTCTAACTGGCACCAGCGGCAATGACGAAATTGTTGCAAAAGGCGGCGACGACACGGTATTTGGCGGCTTAGGCACCGATTATATCTTCGGAGGTGCAGACAACGACAGCATTTTGGGCGAGGCCGGAGAGGACTATATTCGTGGTGGCCAGGGCGACGACGAGATCTTCGGCGGCACGGAAACCGATTTTCTCGGCGGCGGCTCTGGCAATGACCTCGTCGATGGCGGTGAGGGCGACGACTTTCTTCACGGCGCCGAAGGCGACGATACGCTGATCGGCGGCGCCGGAAACGACAAATTTCTATTTGCGGGTAATAGTGGCGTCGATGAAATCCAGGATTTTACGCAAGGGGAGGATCTGATCGGATTTGATGACGATCTCTTTGCTTCCGTAGACGACGTTCTTGCCACAGTTTCTTATGCGGACGGGAATGCGATCATCGATCTTGGCGGTGGTAACACCATTACAGTTTTAGACGTAGCACCGGATTCTTTGACGACAGACGATTTCAGAGTTCAAACGGACGATGTCATTGTCGGAGACGATACCGATGAATTGCTCTCTGGCGGCGGTGGCGACGACACCTTATTCGGCGAAGGCGGCAACGACACTTTGCTAGGCGGGTCTGACAACGACGTCTTGTTCGGCGGCGATGGCGACGACAGCATGTCCGGAGGCGCCCACCACGACAAAATGTTCGGAGGTGAGGGTAACGACGACATGTCCGGCGGAACGTGGGGTGATGCCATGTTCGGCGGCAGCGGTGATGACGATATGTTCGGCGGCGCCGGCAACGACGGAATGCTCGGTAATGGCGGCAATGATGCCATGGCCGGCGGCAACGGCCGCGATTGGGGTCACGGCGGCTACGGCAATGACACAATGCATGGTGGAGATGGGCGGGATACTCTCTTGGGCGCCAACGGGGCCGATAGCCTTTTCGGCGATAATGGCAGCGATGTCCTGATTGGTGGAGCCGGCAATGATGAATTGCATGGTGGCACCTGGAACGATGTCCTCATCGGCAACGGTGGCGATGATGTTTTGAATGGAGGCGCCGGCTTCGATCGCCTGCTTGGCGGTGGCGGCGCAGATTCTCTCGAAGGCGGAGCGCGCGGCGACTTTCTTCATGGCGGCCATGGGGTCGACACAATTGACGGCGGCGACGGCGACGATTTGATCATCGGCTACAAAGGAGACGACATTCTCACCGGCGGCGCCGACGCGGATGTCTTCTTCTTTAATGATCTGAGCGATGACGACACGGTCACGGATTTCGAGGACGGCTCGGATTTGTTGGCCGTCGACGCCACGTACGAATTTGGTGATATCACGGTTACGCAAGTCGGCAGCGATACGGAAATCGCCTTCGGCTCTACGACGGCAACCTTGTTGGGCGTTGACGCAACAACCATCGACGAAAATGATTTCATGTTCGTCTAGCCAGGGTGTGCTGGTGCCGCCGCACGGACTCGAACCGCGGACCTGAGGTTTACAAAACCCCTGCTCTGCCAACTGAGCTACGGCGGCACTGGCGCAAGTGCGCAACAAGCGCTGGGCGCTTACCTAGCCAAATTTTTGGTTGAACTCAACAATTCAAACTGAGTTCGGCGACAAGTCCTGGCGGGGCGGACTACATAACGCCGATAATGGCCCCCATGACTGCATAGGTCACCAATTGGCAGCTGCCGTTTATGGCGACAAGATTGGATGGCCGGCCCTCGAAAAAAACGCTTGGTAGCAGGGCGGTTAAGACGAAGCCGAGCCAAACGGTGAGCCCGACCGTCGCGCCGCCGATCAGGCCTGCGCGGCCGGACCAGGCCACGACAATTGCTAAGACGACAGCAACGATAAGGGTCGTGACAAGCTGACCGGCCATAGCTTTGGCCGGATTGCCGAGCTCCTCGGGTGTTTTGCCAATGGCAGCCATCCATTGCTTGCCCAAAAGAATTGGCGAGTACCACAACGCTCCGACGACCATGCCGGCGACGGTTGCCGCGAGAACGGCCAAATAATTGATCGAGTCCATGGCTCTCTTTCCCTTTGACCTGTGTTCCAGTAAAAGCCGCCTTTAATTAACAGTTATTCGTGCATGGCGGCGTATACACATTATATATGCGTCCAACCTCTATCGTGAGAAACAACGAAAAATGGTTAATGCCGCCGTCCGCGGATTTTCGTAGGTTTTGTGCATAAGGCCACGATTTTTTTGAATTGAAAGCGAGTTTAATGAGCCGGATTCTGGTCACCAGCGCCTTGCCATATATCAATGGCGTCAAACATCTGGGCAACCTGGTGGGATCCATGCTGCCTGCGGATGTCTACGCTCGATTCGAACGCGCGCGCGGTCATGACGTCTTGCTTATTTGCGCGACCGACGAGCACGGCACGCCGGCTGAATTAGCCGCGCATGATGCGGGTCAAGATATTGCGACGTATTGCAGGGAGCAGCACCAGGTCCAAACTGAATTGGGAGATCGCTTCGGTCTGTCTTGGGATTTTTTTGGCCGCTCGTCGAGTCAACAGAACAAAGACCTGACCCAACACTTTGCTGATCTGCTCGACGACAATGGACTGATCGAGGAACGCACGACCAAACAGGTGTACTCGATTGACGACGGGCGGTTTCTTCCTGACCGCTATATCGAAGGCACGTGCCCTCATTGCGGCTACGAGCGTGCACGTGGGGATCAGTGCGAAAATTGTACAAATGTGCTCGACCCAACCGATTTGATCGAGCCGCGCTCGGCGGTATCGGGATCAACCAATCTCGAAGTACGTGAGAGCAAACACCTCTTCCTCAAGCAGTCCGCGATGGTTGACCGTTTGCGCTCGTGGATCAGTTCGCAAACCGACTGGCCAAGCCTTGTGATGTCCATTGCCAACAAATGGCTCGATGATGGGCTTGAGGATCGGGGTATTACGCGCGACCTCAAATGGGGCGTGCCCGTCGCCCACGGCGACAAATGGCCGGACTATGCCGACAAAGTTTTCTATGTCTGGTTCGACGCGCCGATCGAATATATCGCGGCCACACACGAATGGGCGGATGAGGGTGAGGGCCGGAATTGGAAGTCTTGGTGGTACGGCGACGCCGCGAAAGACGTGCGCTACGTTCAGTTCATGGGCAAAGACAATGTCCCATTCCACACAGTTGGATTCCCGGTAACTCTTTTTGGGTCCGGCGAGCCCTGGAAACTTGTGGATACCATCAAGGGTTTCAACTGGATGAACTATTACGGTGGCAAGTTCTCCACCAGCCAGAAGCGCGGTATCTTTATGGACCAGGCGCTCGATCTTCTGCCTGCGGACTATTGGCGTTATTACCTCATGGCCAACGCGCCCGAAGGCAGCGACTCTTCGTTCACATGGGAGCACTTCGCAGGCACCGTCAACAAAGACTTGGCGGACGTGCTTGGTAATTTCGTGCTTCGAATCTTGAAATTCACAAGGTCCAAGTTTGGCGAAGTCGTTCCTGATGGAGGCAGTCCGGGTGCGGAAGAAGCTAGGCTTGCTAGCGATTTAACAACTCGCGTCAGCGCCTATACCGGCCACTTGGAAGATTTGAACTTTCGCAAAGCGGTCGCCGAGCTTCGAGCCATCTGGGCGAGCGGCAACGAGTATTTGACGGTTGTGGAGCCCTGGACGAAGTTCAAACAGGATCCAGAAGCGGCCGCTCTTGGCGCGCGCACGGCGATCAATCTCATTCCGCTGTTCGCGCGTCTTGCGCATCCGGTTGTCCCACACATCGCTGGGCAACTATTGGAGATCGTGGGACTAGAGTCCGAGACGCTTTCATGGCCTGATCCGGAAGACGCGACATGGCTTGCGCCGCTCGCGCCAGGTCATGCCTTCACGGTGCCTGATGTCCTGATCACAAAAATAGAAGATGATCAGGTAGCGGCGTGGACTGAGCAGTTCGGCGGTGAGCCCGAGGACTAATCCTGATCGTCAACTTGTCAATTCATAGAGTGCGACGGCCGCCGCATTCGAGACATTGAGGCTCGGCTGCGCCGGTGCAGTCGGCAATTTAGCCAACACATCGCACTTTTCCCGGGTGAGGCGGCGCATGCCCGCTCCCTCGGCGCCCAGCACGAGAACCGTAGGCCCATCTGCTTTAGCGGACGCGAGTGGTGATGACGCGTCTTCGGCCAATCCGATTCGGAAATAGCCTTGGTCACCGAGTTGATCGAGGCATCTGGCTAAATTTGTCACGTGGATGATGGGCACGTGCTCAAGAGCTCCGGATGCCGCTTTGGCGAGAACACCGCCGATGGGCGGGCTATGGCGCTGCTGCATGATCAGGGCTGAGGCGCCAAAAGCCGCGCAAGACCTCAGGATTGCCCCGACATTCTGGGCGTCGGTCACTTGATCAAGGACGAGGATGGGGCCATGGATCTCGATCAAATCGTCGAGATCCAGGTCGGGGAGCGGCTCGACCTTGACGGCTGCCCCCTGATGTATCGCGCCCGCCGGCAATTCGCGCTCGATTTCGGCCGCCATGCATACAGTGCAGTCTAAATTTGAGCGTTGCGGAAGAGTTTGGCTGGCATTTTTGGTTGCCAAAAGGCTCAAGCAAGACCGATTTGGGTTTTCCAGCGCCGCCCGGACGGCGTGAAGGCCATATAACCATTGCGAATCCGGTCGATTGGCCTGCCGTCCAAATCGGTCGCCGCCTTCTCGAGATTTTTGCCTCGTAAGTGCCTGATTCTTTGGTTTTTGCCGCTTGCGCTTTGACATGCTCCTGCTTATATTCGCGGCCACGTTTTCACACAATGTGCCTTCGATGCGCCTGATGATGGCGCCGCGGAGGCGTTTGGTGCTTGGGCGGCATTCGTTATTCGTTGAACAAGAGTTTTCGTGTTGACAGCTGGCGGAAGTTTCTCGTATTGCGGGCCGTTTGCCCCGTGAAACGCGTGTTTTCGTGCGGCTATTGCAGATCAAATGAACCAATTTGGAGGGGTGCCTGAGCGGTTAAAAGGGACGGGCTGTAAACCCGTTGGCTATGCCTACGTTGGTTCGAATCCAACTCCCTCCACCATAAAAGGCCGGGTCGAGGGCTGAACAGTTTAGAGATTGAGGAGATAGTGGCGCTCTCCAGGCGCAAAACTGAAGTTAGAAGGCGGGTGTAGCTCAACGGTAGAGCAGCAGCCTTCCAAGCTGAATACGAGGGTTCGACTCCCTTCACCCGCTCCAAAACTGCTGGGAGTCGATCCCGGCTCACCCCGGAAACGGTCAACCCTGAGGAAAGTGAATTAGGAACAAGAAACATGGCCAAAGCGAAGTTTGAACGAACGAAGCCGCACTGCAACATCGGCACGATTGGACACGTTGATCACGGCAAGACGACGTTGACGGCGGCGATTACGAAGGTTTTGGCTGAAGCGGGCGGCGCGGAGTTCACGGCCTATGACGAGATCGATAAGGCGCCGGAAGAGCGCGAGCGGGGGATCACGATCGCAACAGCGCACGTGGAATATGAGACGGAGGCGCGCCATTACGCCCACGTGGACTGCCCAGGCCATGCGGACTATGTGAAGAACATGATTACGGGCGCGGCGCAAATGGACGGCGCGATCTTGGTGGTCTCAGCCGCCGACGGCCCGATGCCTCAGACCCGGGAGCATATTTTGCTTGCCCGCCAGGTTGGGGTACCGGCCATCGTTGTCTATATGAACAAAGTGGACCAAGTGGACGATGAGGAGCTGATCGAGCTTGTTGAGCTTGAGATGCGTGAGCTTCTGTCGTCCTACGAGTTTCCCGGAGACGATATTCCCATTGTGAAGGGCTCGGCCTTGGCGGCCTTGGAAGACAAGGACGAAGCGACAGGCAAGAACTCGATCCTGGAGCTGATGAAAGAGGTCGATGCCTATATTCCTCAGCCGGAGCGGCCTGTAGATCAGCCGTTCCTGATGCCAGTGGAAGACGTGTTCTCAATCTCAGGCCGGGGCACGGTTGTGACGGGCCGGATTGAGCGGGGCATTGTGAAGGTGGGCGATGAGGTTGAGATTGTCGGGATCAAGGACACCTCGAAGACCACATGCACGGGCGTTGAGATGTTCCGCAAGCTCTTGGATCAGGGCGAGGCGGGCGACAATGTGGGCTGCCTCTTGAGAGGTGTTGGCCGTGAGGACGTGGAACGAGGCCAAGTTTTGGCAGCACCGGGCTCGGTCAAGCCCCATAGGAAATTCACGGCGGAAGCCTACATATTGACCAAAGAAGAAGGCGGTCGACATACGCCGTTTTTCACCAAGTACCGTCCGCAGTTTTATTTCCGGACGACGGACGTGACAGGAGAGGTGAATTTGCCCGAAGGCACCGAGATGGTGATGCCGGGAGACAATGTACAGATGGAGGTTGAGCTGATTACGCCGATCGCGATGGAAGAGAAGCTGCGCTTCGCCATTCGCGAAGGCGGCCGCACCGTCGGCGCCGGCGTCGTCGCCTCAATCATCGAATAGGACCGGCTCCTTAGGAGTGTAGCTCAGTTGGCAGAGCACCGGTCTCCAAAACCGGGTGTCGGGGGTTCGAATCCCTCCACTCCTGCCAACCAAATGATGGTCGAGTGATTTTGAAGTTTAGGTGAGTGATGGCAAAAACAAGTCCGTTGGATTTTTTCCAGCAAGTTAAGCAAGAGGCGTCCAAAGTTACCTGGACGCCCCGAAACGAACTTGTCGTCACGACCATCATGGTTTTCATCATGGTGGCCTTGGCAGCAGTATTCTTCATGTTGGTCGATTTGATATTGCGAAACGTCATGCAGCTCTTACTCGGAATTGGCGGGTAAGGCCAATTCAGCGAAAGGTCGCAATGCCAACACATTGGTACATCGTCCACACCTATTCCAATTTTGAGAAGAAGGTGGCGGAGACCATAAAGGAACAGGCCAAGGCGCACGGGCTACAAGACGCCTTTGAAGAAGTGCTCGTGCCCACGGAGGATGTCATTGAAGTGCGCCGGGGCCAGAAGATTAATGCCGAGCGCAAGTTCTTTCCGGGATATGTGCTGGTCAAGATGGATATGTCGGATGAGGCATATCATCTAGTCAAAAACACACCCAAGGTAACGGGTTTTTTGGGATCGCAAAAAAAGCCGGTTCCAGTCACCCAAGGAGAAGTCGACCGTATTCTTCATCAGGTGCAAGAAGGTATCGAGCGGCCCAAGCCGTCGATTACTTTTGAGATCGGCGAAAATGTTCGCGTCTGTGACGGACCTTTCGCATCATTCAGCGGGTTGGTTGAAGAGGTTGATGAAGAGCGCGCGCGTCTCAAAGTGGCGGTGTCAATTTTTGGCCGGGCGACACCTGTTGAGCTCGAATATGCGCAGGTCGAAAAGGCCTAACGTGGGTTAAGAAGGCGCAGCAATGGCGCCGGACGTTTAGAGGATGAGATGGCGAAAAAAGTACAAGGATTTATAAAGCTTCAGGTGCCCGCCGGCGCGGCCAATCCCTCGCCGCCGATCGGTCCAGCCTTGGGTCAGGCTGGACTCAACATCATGGAGTTTTGCAAAGCATTTAATGCCCGTACGGATGGCTTGGAAAAGAATATGCCCATTCCGACAATCATTACGGTCTACCAGGACAAGTCGTTCACGTTTGAAACCAAGAGCCCGCCGGCATCGTTCTATTTGAAGAAGGCCGCGAAGTTGCCGAAGGGCAGCTCCGAGCCTGGTCGCGATATCGTCGGCGTCGTTACCATGGCGCAAGTTCGAGAGATTGCTGAAACAAAGATGGTCGACCTTAATGCCCGCGATATTGATCAGGCGTGCAAGATCATCGCCGGATCGGCGCGCTCCATGGGGTTAGAGGTGAGGGATTAGAATAATGGCGACAAAGCAGCCAAAGCGTATGGCCAAAGCTAAAGAAGGCATCGACCGAGACAAGCTTTATCCCGTCGATGAGGCGGTCAAGCTGGTCAAGGCAGGCGCAGCAGCAAAGTTTGATGAAACGGTCGAGGTTGCGATTAACCTGGGGGTTGATCCGCGTCATTCGGACCAAATGGTCCGCGGCGTTTGCTCATTGCCCAATGGATCCGGCCGCGGCGCACGTGTCGCCGTTTTTGCCAAAGATGCCAAAGCGCAAGAGGCGTTAGACGCCGGCGCTGACATCGTGGGCGGCGATGACTTGGCGGAAAAAGTACAGAAGGGCGAACTCGATTTTGACAAATGTATTGCCACGCCCGACATGATGCCGGTCGTTGGCAAGCTCGGCAAAGTTTTGGGACCTCGCGGCCTCATGCCGAATCCCAAAGTTGGCACCGTGACCAACGATCTCGCCGCCGCCATTAAGGACGCTAAGGGTGGCGCGGTGGAATTTAGAGTTGAGAAGGCCGGTATCATTCACGGGGGCGTGGGTAAAGCGAGCTTCGACCAAGCCAAGCTTGTTGAAAACCTAAAGGCGTTTATGGGCGCCGTCATGAAAGCAAAACCAAGTGGAGCGAAGGGCGCATATGTCAAGAAAGTCGCCATTAGCTCGACCATGGGGCCCGGTGTGAAAATCGAGCCCGCAAGTTTATACGGATCGTAAAGGAGGGGTTCGTCTAAACAAGAAATTCCTGGCGTGGCTTCGTGTGATGTCAGGAAGGGAAAGCCGAAGCACGGACGATTGAGTTGCGGCTTTCCAGCCTGTCCTAGACTGTAGGTGTCGGCGCGCGTCAGCGCAATGACTTAATTAGACCTGCACAGATGGGAATTCAGTCTATCCGGTTGGTGCGGAACTCGAGAACCAATGCCGCGGCGAAGGATTTGATTGTTTGCATGCTCCCTGGGACAGGGCAACTGAGCGACGTTTGCGGCTGTGGTCTTTGCCGTCCGCAAACTTCTTAGTGCCAATGGCGAAGAATACTTCGCTCAAGGTGGAGTTACGGACGTGGATAAAACTGAAAAAGTAAAAATGGTTGAGGATCTCAACGGGGTTTTCAGCAGCGCGACCGTCGTTGTGGTCACGCACTATTCGGGACTTACCGTTGCGGATATGACCAGCTTGCGACGTAGCATGGCTGAATCAGGTGCCAACTTTCGGGTCATCAAGAATCGGTTGGCCAAGATTGCGCTCGAAGGCACGCCATGTGCAGGGTTGGTGGATCTTTTATCCGGCCCTACGGCAATTGCTTTTTCAGAAGACCCCGTGGCCGCACCTAGAGTCACTGCCAAGTTTTCGAAAGCAAACGAAAACCTTGTGATTTTGGGCGGTGTCATGGGCGAAACCATGCTCGACGTTCAAGGGGTTAAGGCCCTAGCCGAATTGCCGTCGCTCGACGAGCTGCGCGGTCAATTGGTCGGCATGATCTCCACGCCGGCGACACGTATTGCAGGAGTTCTTCAAGCTCCAGCAGGGCAACTTGCGCGCGTTATGGGCGCGTATGCTGCAAAAGGTGAAGCCGCATAGTTTTATTTTTGCAAATCAATCTAAATGAATATTCGGATAGGACAGACAAATGGCAAATCTCGATAAAATTGTAGACGACCTCTCATCGCTGACCGTCTTGGAGGCGGCCGAGCTGTCGAAACTCTTGGAAGACAAGTGGGGCGTCTCTGCTGCCGCTCCTGTGGCGGCTGCAGCTGCCGCTCCTGTGGCTGAGGTGGAAGCTGAAAAAGATGCCTTCACGGTCGTGCTTACCGCAGTCGGCGAAAAGAAAATAAATGTCATCAAAGAAGTGCGGGCTATCACCGGCCTTGGGCTGAAAGAAGCCAAAGCTTTGGTTGAGGGCGCGCCGGCCGATGTCAAGGCGGACGTCTCCAAAGACGAGGCGAACGAACTCAAAGAAAAGCTCGAGTCAGTCGGTGCGACCGTTGAGCTCAAATAAGGCGAGCTAGTGATCGTGGGCAGTCGCAAGACGGTCCAGTCGAAAAGGGAATATCGGTCCGGTTGCACCGCTTGGAATTCAGAGTCTAGAAGGAAACAAAATGACGCAAGCGCTAGCGCAAAATCGTCAACGACGCATTCGAAGATCATTTGGTAAAATCGCAGATGCGGCGAGTATGCCGAACCTGATCGAGGTGCAAAAGAATTCCTACGATCAATTTCTTCAAAAAGGCGTTGCTGCACCAGACCGAGATGTTCTTGGGCTGGAAGCCGTCTTTAAATCGGTATTCCCCATCAGCGATTTTACCGAATCTGCGACGCTCGAATATGTAAAGTATGAGTTTGAGCCGCCGAAATATGACGTGGAAGAATGCCAACAACGCGGCATGACTTATTCGGCACCGCTGAAAGTAACCTTGCGTCTCATTGTTTTCGAGGTCGACGAAGAAACGGGCGCCAAGTCCGTCAAGGACATTAAGGAACAAGACGTCTATATGGGCGACATGCCCTTGATGACGGACAATGGAACGTTTGTGATTAATGGCACTGAGCGCGTCATTGTTTCTCAAATGCACCGCAGTCCAGGCGTCTTTTTTGATCATGACAAGGGCAAGACACATTCCAGCGGGAAGCTCTTGTTTGCAGCGCGCGTGATCCCCTATCGCGGCTCATGGCTCGACTTCGAATTTGATGCCAAAGACATCGTCAACGTGCGCATTGATCGCCGGCGCAAATTGCCCGTGACCACCATGCTGTTTGCGCTTGGCTTTGATACCGAAGAGATTTTGGCGACTTTCTACGAGCAAGTCGTATACAAGCGCACCAAAGATACTTGGACGACACCTTTCCGCCCCGAAAGTTTGCGGGGCGTCAAGCCGGCCTTTGATCTCGTCAACGCCAAAGATGGAAAGGTCGGCATCGAAGCCGGCAAGAAGATTACGCCGCGAACGGCTAACAAGTTGGCATCCGAGGGCTTAAAGACGCTTCTGATTTCCGATGAGGAGTTGGCTGGTCGTTATGTAGCAAGAGACCTTGTCAACGTGAAGACTGGCGAGATCTACGTGGAGGCTGGTGATGAACTTTCAATTGAGAAAGTGGAAGAGCTCATTGAAGCCGGCGTGAAGGAAATTCCCACGCTTGACATTGATCACATTAATATCGGCGCCTATATCCGCAACACGATGGCGGTCGATAAGAATGAAAATCGGATCGGTGCGCTCGAAGATATTTATAGAGTGATGCGTCCCGGCGAGCCGCCGACGTTGGATACGGCCGAAGCGCTGTTTCAAAGCATGTTCTTCGATCCCGAGCGCTATGACTTAAGTGCGGTTGGTCGGGTAAAGATGAACCTACGCTTGACTTTGGATGCTGAGGATTCCGTCCGCGTTCTGCGCAAAGAAGATATTCTGGCAGTCGTCAAGACGCTGGTCGGATTGCGAGACGGAAAAGGCGACATTGACGACATCGATCACCTTGGCAACCGCCGCGTTCGTTCGGTCGGCGAGCTCATGGAGAATCAATATCGCGTTGGCCTGCTGCGCATGGAGCGTGCAATTAAAGAGCGCATGAGTTCGGTCGATATCGATACGGTCATGCCTCATGATCTGATCAATGCGAAACCAGCTGCTGCTGCAGTACGCGAGTTCTTCGGATCATCGCAGCTGAGCCAATTCATGGATCAAACGAATCCGCTGTCCGAGATTACGCACAAGCGGCGTTTGTCGGCGCTCGGTCCTGGCGGGTTAACGCGAGAGCGTGCAGGATTTGAGGTGCGCGATGTTCATCCGACTCATTATGGCCGAATATGCCCCATTGAAACGCCGGAAGGCCCAAATATCGGCCTGATCAATAGTTTGGCGACCCATGCGCGGGTCAATAAGTATGGCTTTATCGAAAGTCCGTATCGCCGAGTCCAAAACGGCAAACTCACAAACGAAATCATTTATTTGTCCGCTATGGAAGAGGCTAAATTCACGATCGCGCAAGCAAGCGTCCCGATCAGTAAGAACGGATCCTTTGAAGAGGATTTGATTTCGTGCCGTGTGGCGGGTGAGTTTCAAATGGCGGCTTCTGACGACGTGGATTTTATTGACGTGTCGCCGAAGCAATTGGTGTCCGTGGCCGCAGCACTTATACCATTCCTGGAAAATGACGACGCAAACCGCGCTCTCATGGGATCAAACATGCAGCGCCAGGCTGTGCCATTGGTAAGGACCGAGGCGCCATTAGTTGGCACGGGTATGGAGGAAGTCGTAGCGCGAGATTCAGGCGCTGCGATTGGGGCGAGGCGAACCGGCATCGTCGACCAAGTTGATGCAACGCGCATCGTAATTCGCGCAACGGAAGAGACCGATCCCTCCAAATCGGGTGTGGACATCTACAATTTGCTGAAGTTTCAAAGATCTAACCAGAACACATGCATCAATCAACGTCCGCTCGTCAAAATAGGCGAGGAGGTAAAGGCTGACGATATAATTGCTGATGGTCCGTCTACGGACTTAGGCGAGCTGGCGCTGGGCCGCAACATCCTCGTCGCATTCATGCCTTGGAATGGATACAACTTCGAGGACTCCATTCTTATTTCGGAGCGGATCGTCCGCGATGACGTCTTTACTTCAATTCATATAGAAGAATTTGAAGTGATGGCGCGTGATACGAAGTTGGGGCCAGAAGAAATCACGCGGGATATCCCCAATGTTGGTGAAGAGGCGCTGCGTAATCTTGACGAGGCGGGCATTGTCTATATCGGTGCTGAAGTCAATCCTGGCGACATACTCGTCGGTAAGATCACGCCGAAAGGTGAATCGCCGATGACGCCGGAAGAGAAGCTCTTGCGAGCGATCTTTGGCGAAAAGGCATCCGATGTGCGCGATACCTCGCTAAAACTACCGCCGGGCGTGGCGGGCAAGATAGTCGAAGTGCGTGTATTCAATCGACACGGAATCGACAAGGACGAGCGCGCCATGGCGATTGAGCGCGAGGAAATCGAGCGCTTGGCCAAAGACTGCGATGACGAACTTGCCATCCTTGATCGCAATATCTTTGGGCGACTTTACGAATTATTACTCAACAAGGTTGCGGTCAGCGCGCCCAAGAGCGAAGGCTCTGAAACAAAGGTTACGCAGACCGTTTTGGATGACTTGACCAGAGGTCAATGGTGGCAGATCGCGTTGAAGAACGAAAAAGCCATGGCCGAAGTTGAGGCGCTGAAGAAGCAATATGACGAGGGCAAAGACCGTCTGCAGCGGCGCTTTGAAGACAAGGTCGATAAGCTTCAGCGCGGTGACGAATTGCCGCCGGGCGTCATGAAGATGGTAAAGGTTTTTGTCGCGGTGAAACGGAAATTGCAGCCAGGCGACAAGATGGCCGGCCGACATGGCAATAAGGGTGTTATTTCCAAAATCGTGCCTATTGAAGACATGCCATACTTGGAAGACGGCCAACCGGTCGATGTTGTGCTGAATCCTTTGGGCGTGCCAAGCCGAATGAATGTTGGTCAAATTTTGGAAACTCATCTGGGTTGGGCGTGCGCGGGTCTTGGCAAGCAGATCTCGGCTGCCATCGATACCTACGATCGGACGCAAAAGAACGCCGAACTTAAGAGCGTTATGAAGCAGCTATATCCAGGTTCGAAATATGTGACGGATGCTGACGATGATCATCTTGTCGAGCTTGCGTCTAACGTGAAAAGCGGATTGCCGATCGCGACGCCGGTGTTTGATGGCGCCCATGAGCCGGACATTGTCGAACTCTTGGAACAAGCAGGATTGGCATCCAGTGGACAGGTTGCACTGCACGACGGTCAAACGGGCGAGGAATTCGCCCGTGATGTCACGGTTGGCTACATCTACATGCTCAAGCTGCACCATCTTGTCGATGATAAGATCCATGCCCGTTCGATCGGTCCTTATTCGCTGGTCACCCAGCAGCCGCTTGGTGGTAAGGCGCAATTCGGCGGTCAACGGTTTGGCGAAATGGAGGTGTGGGCATTGGAAGCTTATGGAGCTGCCTACACGCTTCAAGAAATGTTGACGGTGAAATCCGACGACGTGGCGGGCCGGACAAAAGTTTACGAGGCAATTGTTCGCGGCGACGACACATTCGAAGCCGGCATTCCGGAATCGTTCAACGTTCTCGTTAAAGAAATACGTTCTTTGGGCCTCAATGTTGAGTTGCTCAATACGTAGAATGGTCGGTAACTGGGGAAGTTGGCAAATCGGATTTATGGAACATCACGCTCATTGATGTTCTTTACTTAGCGCCGCAAGTGCGGCCAGGGAGTTTTTCATGAACCAAGAGGTGATGAACCTTTTTAGTCCCGTTCGGACGAGCCCATCCTTTGATCAAATCAGGATTTCGCTCGCCAGTCCCGATCACATCGGGTCGTGGTCTTTTGGGGAAATTAAAAAGCCCGAGACCATCAACTACCGAACATTCAAGCCCGAGCGCGACGGCCTGTTTTGCGCACGGATCTTTGGTCCCATCAAGGACTATGAATGCTTGTGCGGTAAGTACAAGCGTATGAAATACAAAGGCATCACCTGCGAGAAGTGCGGCGTTGAGGTGACCCTGTCAAAAGTACGGCGCGAGCGGATGGGCCATATTGAGTTGGCCTCGCCGGTGGCTCATATCTGGTTCCTAAAATCGTTGCCGAGTCGTATCGGCCTTTTGCTCGACATGTCTTTGAAGGAACTCGAGCGCGTCCTGTATTTCGAGTCGTTCATCGTGGTTGAGCCGGGGCTGACCTCGCTGAAAGAACGGCAACTTTTGACCGAAGAAGAATACACACTGGCCCAAGATGAATTCGGCGAAGACACTTTTACCGCCGGCATCGGTGCGGAGGCCATCAGGGAATTACTGATCGCGCTCGATCTTGAGCGTGAAGCCGAAAAGCTTCGCGTCGAAATTGCCGAATCAAAATCGGAGTTGAAACCCAAGAAACTTGCCAAGCGGCTTAAGCTCGTCGAAGCGTTCATTACCTCGGGTAACAAACCCGAATGGATGATTTTAACGGTTGTGCCAGTCATTCCGCCCGAGTTGCGACCGCTCGTACCGCTTGACGGCGGGCGCTTTGCGACGTCGGACCTCAATGATCTTTACCGTCGTGTGATCAATCGGAATAACCGGCTGAAACGGCTGATGGAGCTGCGCGCGCCTGACATTATTATTCGCAATGAAAAGCGCATGCTGCAAGAAGCTGTCGACGCTCTATTCGACAATGGTCGGCGTGGCCGGGTGATTACAGGGGCCAACAAACGCCCGCTTAAGTCTCTGGCTGACATGCTGAAAGGCAAGCAGGGACGGTTTCGCCAAAACCTCCTAGGAAAGCGCGTGGACTATTCGGGGCGCTCGGTCATCGTGGTCGGGCCCGAACTGCGTTTGCACCAATGCGGTCTGCCCAAGAAAATGGCGCTCGAGCTGTTCAAGCCTTTTATTTACTCCAAGCTGGATGCCAAGGGACTTGCAACGACCGTCAAGCAGGCCAAAAAACTTGTGGAAAAAGAGCGTCCTGAAGTTTGGGACATTCTTGATGAAGTAATTCGAGAACATCCGGTTCTGCTCAACCGCGCGCCAACGCTTCATCGCTTAGGCATTCAGGCATTTGAGCCGGTGTTGATCGAAGGCAAGGCTATTCAATTGCATCCCTTGGTCTGTGCGGCATTCAACGCCGACTTTGACGGCGACCAAATGGCTGTACACGTGCCCCTTAGTCTGGAGGCGCAATTGGAAGCCCGCGTTCTGATGATGTCGACGAACAACATCCTCAGCCCCGCAAACGGCAAGCCGATTATCGTGCCTAGTCAGGACATCGTGCTCGGTCTCTATTATATGACTCAAGAAAAAGCGAACGAGCCCGGCGAAGGCATGACATTCTATGGCATTCCCGAAGTCGAGCACGCTCTGCAACAAAATATCGTAACGCTTCACACGAAAATAAAGGCGCGTTGGGAGTCTGTTAATAACGAGAACGAACAATACAGCGAAATCGTTGAAACGACGCCGGGCCGCTATATTCTAGGCCAGCAATTGCCCCGTCATCCGAACGTTCCCTTTGACTTGGTCAACCGGTTGTTGACTAAGAAGGAAATCAGCGCTGGCATAGACGTTGTTTACCGGCATTGCGGTCAAAAAGAGACCGTCCTTTTCTGTGACCATATCATGCAGCTTGGCTTCAAAGAGGCTGCGCGCGCCGGCATTTCGTTCGGCAAGGACGACATGGTCATCCCGGATTCCAAGCAAGGCTTGGTGGACGAAACTTTGGATGTTGTGAAGGAGTATCAGCAGCAATACATCGATGGTCTGATCACCCAGGGCGAGAAATACAACAAAGTTGTCGATGCATGGGCCAAGTGCACAGACCGTGTGGCCGATGAAATGATGCAGGAGATCTCATCGACTAAAGTGGACGACAAGACCAAACGCGAGATCGAGGTCAATTCGATTTACATGATGGCGCATTCCGGTGCGCGGGGATCTGCAGCGCAGATGAAACAGTTGGCCGGGATGCGCGGGCTCATGGCAAAACCTTCCGGTGAAATCATTGAGACCCCAATCATCTCTAACTTTAAAGAGGGCCTGAACGTTCTTGAGTACTTCAACTCGACCCACGGCGCGCGTAAAGGCCTTGCTGATACGGCGCTCAAGACCGCGAACTCCGGTTATTTGACCCGCCGTCTTGTCGATGTAGCCCAAGATTGCATCGTCAACGAATACGATTGCGGTACACGCAATGGGTTTACGTTGAAGGCGGTCATCGATGCGGGTGAAATCATCGAGTCGCTTGGAGAGCGCCTATTGGGCCGGACGACCGTTGAAGATGTGCTGGATCCAAGATCGGGTGATGTGTTGGTTCCCGAAGATGCGCTAATTGATGAAGAGGCCGTGGAACGGGTCGAGAATGCTGGCGTGACGTCAGTGAAAGTTCGCTCCGTGCTGACCTGTGAAACAAAAGTCGGCATTTGCGGTGCGTGTTACGGCCGTGATCTGGCGCGCGGGACGCCAGTGAACCTGGGAGAAGCGGTCGGCGTTATTGCGGCTCAATCGATTGGAGAACCCGGAACGCAATTGACTATGCGTACGTTCCACATCGGCGGGACGGCGCAGGTTGCCGAACAGTCATTCATTGAAGCAAGTCATGATGGCATCCTGGAACTCGGCAATCGCGAAGTGGTGACCGATTCAGACGGCGTGATTGTTGCCATGGGCCGTAACACCCAGATTGCTGTGAATGACCCCGAAGGCAAAGAGTTAGCGTCATTCAAGGTCGCTTACGGCACACGGCTGCTGGTGGACAGCGGCTCCAAAGTTAAGCGTGGGCAGCGTTTGTGTGAATGGGATCCCTATACCACGCCGATTATTTCTGAATTTGAAGGGTTCGCCAAATACGAGGACATTGTCGACGGCGTATCCGCCAAAGACGTGGCCGATGAGGCAACGGGCATTTCAAATAAAGTTGTGGTCGATTGGCGAGCAAGTCCGCGCGGTGCGGATTTAAAGCCTGCCATCGTTTTGGTTGACGACAAAGGTGAGATCATCAAGCAGGCAAGCGGCAAGGATGCCCGGTATCTCCTGTCGGTAGATGCCATCTTGTCCGTTGACGATGGTGCCCATCTCAAAGCCGGCGATGTTTTGGCACGGATCAATCAGGAGGGCGCGCGAACGAAAGACATCACAGGCGGTCTGCCGCGAGTTGCCGAATTGTTCGAAGCCCGCCGCCCGAAAGATCATGCAATTATCGCTGAAATTGACGGCCATGTTGAATTCGGCCGTGATTACAAGAATAAGCGGCGCATTATCATTCGGCCTAAAGAAGAAGACGCTGATACGTCAGAATATCTCATTCCAAAAGGCAAGCACATTTCCGTCCAGGAAGGTGATTTCATTGAGAAGGGCGAATTCCTGCTCGATGGCAATCCGGCGCCGCACGATATCCTGCGTATTAAGGGTGTCGAAGAGCTGGCTAATTATCTGGTCCAGGAGATTCAGGAGGTCTACCGGCTACAGGGCGTGAAGATCAATGACAAGCACATCGAAGTCATTGTGCGGCAAATGCTCCAGAAGGTTGAAGTCGAGACGCCAGGTGACTCTGGCTATCTGCTAGGTGAACAGATAGACGCCATCGAGTGGGAAGGCGCCAATGAACGGGTGAGGGGCGAAGGCGGCGTGGAAGGCGTTGCTAAACGGATCTTGCTGGGAATCACCAAGGCGTCTCTACAAACCCGCTCCTTTATTTCGGCGGCTTCTTTCCAAGAAACCACCCGGGTGCTCACAGAAGCTGCAGTCAACGGCAAGAGCGACACCCTGTTGGGTCTCAAGGAAAATGTCATCGTCGGGCGGCTTATACCGGCTGGAACCGGCGGGCAGCTTGACCGTCTCGGGCATGTGGCCACGGAACGAGACCAAGAAATCTTAGATCAAAGGGCGGAAGAGCAGGAAAAAGAGGCGCTTGAGGCGGCTGCGGCCGTACCCCCGGAGGATCCTTTTTCTCCGCCTGAGGAGAGTGTGGAAGAGGTGGCGTCCTGATCAGCCTGGCCGCTGGTATTGCATCTGGCGCGGCGCGATGAATCTTGATGCGTAGGCTGAAGCTGGTGGGCGGAAATTACGCACGATTCCGGGAATTTCTCCCTTGACGATGGGGAATCGCGTCAGTATGGTCGCGCCACTTTTAGGCAGACTGTAAGTCGGAATCGACTTAGACGTTGCCTCGCTGAATTGAAATGAGGTTTTTCGATTGACCCCGGTCAACATCATGACCTGCGGGCCAATTGTGTTTGCGTAAAGCGAAGATGCGACGGACCGAGTTCAATCTGTCGCTGTTGTGCCAGTGTGTTTTTGAAAACAGCGCCGCTGTACATGCGCGACGCGATAAATGATTGAATGATATGCCGACTATCAACCAGTTGATCCGTAAGCCAAGGACCAAACAGGTCAAGCGAAACAAAGTTCCGGCGTTGGCAGGGTGTCCGCAAAAACGCGGCGTATGCACGCGTGTTTACACAACGACTCCGAAAAAGCCGAATTCGGCGCTGCGGAAAGTTGCACGTGTCCGGCTGACCAACGGGTTCGAAGTGACCAGTTATATCCCCGGCGAAGGTCATAACCTTCAGGAGCACTCGGTCGTTTTAATCCGCGGCGGCCGCGTCAAGGACTTGCCCGGTGTCAGATATCACATACTCAGAGGTGTGCTCGACACGCAGGGTGTCTCTGATCGCAGACAGCGTCGGTCAAAATACGGCGCCAAGCGCCCCAAATAGGAATTACGTTCATGTCCCGTCGGCACCGCGCAGAAAAACGCGACGTTATTCCGGACGCCAAATTTGGCGATACGGTGATTGCGAAATTTATGAATTCTCTGATGAAGGACGGCAAGAAGTCCGCAGCCGAGAGCATCGTATACGGCGCTTTCGAGCAGATGGAAAAGAAGGCCGGACAGGAACCGGTCAAGACCTTTCATGAAGCGCTCGACAATGTAAAGCCGGATCTCGAAGTGCGCTCTAGGCGTGTTGGCGGCGCGACTTATCAAGTGCCGGTTGAAGTTCGCAACGATCGCAAGCAAGCGCTTGCTATTCGGTGGATCATAAGCGCGGCACGGTCGCGCAATGAAACAACGATGATTGATCGACTTTCCGGAGAATTAATGGACGCGGCATCCAATCGCGGCAACGCAGTTAAAAAACGCGAAGACACTCATAAGATGGCAGAGGCGAACCGCGCCTTTAGCCATTATAGATGGTAAATGGTTGCAAAAGGAGCAGGCGCCAATTCATTGGTACTAAATAAAGTAAGTATGACGGCGACATTATAAGTATGGCACGGACCACTCCACTTAAAGATTATCGCAATATCGGCATCATGGCCCACATCGATGCAGGTAAGACGACGACGACTGAGCGCGTACTCTATTATACTGGGCGCAGCCACAAAATTGGCGAAGTTCATGACGGTGCCGCCGTTATGGATTGGATGGAGCAAGAGCAAGAGCGCGGTATCACCATAACTTCGGCGGCGACTACATGTTTCTGGAACGACAAACGCATTAATATTATCGACACACCGGGCCATGTGGATTTTACAATAGAAGTCGAGCGGTCATTGCGAGTTTTAGACGGAGCAGTGGCCGTTTTTGATTCTGTGGCCGGCGTTGAGCCACAAAGCGAAACCGTATGGCGCCAAGCTGACAAATATGGCGTGCCGCGCATGTGTTTCATCAACAAGATGGATCGCTTGGGCGCAGATTTCTACCGTTGCGTCGACATGATTGTCGATCGCTTAGGCGCGCAGCCTTTAGTTTTGCAATTGCCGGTCGGTGCAGAATCCTATTTTAAAGGCGTGATCGACTTGATGAAAATGAAGGCGATTATTTGGAAGGATGAGGCGTTAGGTGCTGAATTTGAGTACACGGATATCCCGGACGATCTGCAAGACAAAGCGGCCGAGTACAGGGAAAAACTAATCGAGACCGCAGTCGAATTAGACGAGGCGGCCCTTGAATCCTATCTCGATGGGGAGGAGCCTTCCGAAGAGACGTTGAAGGCCTGCATTCGTAAAGGCACCGTCGGTCTGACCTTCGTTCCGGTATTTTGTGGTAGCGCGTTCAAGAACAAAGGCGTCCAGCCGCTTCTTGATGGGGTGGTCGACTATGTGCCGTCACCGCTCGATATTCCGGCCGTGAAAGGCATCGATCCCAAATCGGAAAAAGAACTCTCCCGTGCCGCCTCGGATGACGAACCGACGGCGGTACTTGCATTTAAAGTGATGACGGATCCGCATGTAGGATCGCTGACATTCGCGCGCGTTTATTCCGGCGTCGTCAAGTCCGGCGAATCCATGCTCAATTCGGTCAAGCAAAAGAAAGAGCGCATCGGCCGGATGCTGGAAATGCACGCAAACTCCCGCGAAGACATTAAGGAAGCCTACGCGGGCGACATTGTTGCGATCGCTGGTCTCAAAGACACGACAACGGGCGACACTCTGTGCGCGCAGAACGATCAAATCATTTTGGAAAAAATCGAATTCCCGGATCCGGTGATCGAAGTTGCCGTGGAGCCAAAGACCAAAGCCGACCAAGAGAAGATGGGCATCGCGCTGGCCAGACTTGCGCAAGAAGATCCTTCGTTCCGGGTCTCAACAGACAATGAAATGGGTCAAACCATCATCAAAGGCATGGGCGAGCTTCATCTCGATATCATTGTCGATCGCATGAAGCGCGAATTTAAGGTGGAAGCCAATGTCGGTAAGCCACAAGTAGCATACCGTGAGACCATCACGAAGCCATACGAAATAGATTACACCCATAAAAAACAAACCGGCGGCTCTGGTCAGTTCGCCCGCATCAAACTTAAATTTGAACCAGGCGAAGCCGGATCAGGGTTTGAGTTTGAGAACAAGATTGGCGGCGGCTCCGTTCCAAAGGAATATATTCCGGGCGTCAAGAAGGGGCTTCAAGACGCTTGCCAAAGTGGCATTCTCACCGGGTTCCCGGTGATCGATTTTTCCGCCACGTTGGTCGACGGTCAGCATCACGATGTCGATTCCAACGTCATGACGTTCGAGATCGCAGCCCGGGCCGCCTTTCGCGAAGCCATGCAGCATGCGGGCCCCAAACTTTTGGAACCGGTCATGCGGGTCGAAGTGGATACGCCCAAGGATTACATGGGCGACGTGATCGGCGATCTGAATAGCCGGCGCGGCCAAATAAGCGGCACTGAGGAGCGAGGTAATGCAACCTTCATCAGTTCCATGGTGCCCCTCGCCAACATGTTCGGTTATGTCAACAGCCTCCGCTCGATGACGCAAGGCCGTGGGCAATACAGTATGTTCTTCGATCATTACGAGCAAGTACCCCAAGCGGTCGCCGACGAGGTCCGCGCCAAGTTAGCGTAGTGAGTGTCCCACTAATCAACTTAAGAATAAGCCGCCAGTTTACGGAGCGACAAAATGGCCAAAGCGAAGTTTGAACGAACGAAGCCGCACTGCAACATCGGCACGATTGGACACGTTGATCACGGCAAGACGACGTTGACGGCGGCGATTACGAAGGTTTTGGCTGAAGCGGGCGGCGCGGAGTTCACGGCCTATGACGAGATCGATAAGGCGCCGGAAGAGCGCGAGCGGGGGATCACGATCGCAACAGCGCACGTGGAATATGAGACGGAGGCGCGCCATTACGCCCACGTGGACTGCCCAGGCCATGCGGACTATGTGAAGAACATGATTACGGGCGCGGCGCAAATGGACGGCGCGATCTTGGTGGTCTCAGCCGCCGACGGCCCGATGCCTCAGACCCGGGAGCATATTTTGCTTGCCCGCCAGGTTGGGGTACCGGCCATCGTTGTCTATATGAACAAAGTGGACCAAGTGGACGATGAGGAGCTGATCGAGCTTGTTGAGCTTGAGATGCGTGAGCTTCTGTCGTCCTACGAGTTTCCCGGAGACGATATTCCCATTGTGAAGGGCTCGGCCTTGGCGGCCTTGGAAGACAAGGACGAAGCGACAGGCAAGAACTCGATCCTGGAGCTGATGAAAGAGGTCGATGCCTATATTCCTCAGCCGGAGCGGCCTGTAGATCAGCCGTTCCTGATGCCAGTGGAAGACGTGTTCTCAATCTCAGGCCGGGGCACGGTTGTGACGGGCCGGATTGAGCGGGGCATTGTGAAGGTGGGCGATGAGGTTGAGATTGTCGGGATCAAGGACACCTCGAAGACCACATGCACGGGCGTTGAGATGTTCCGCAAGCTCTTGGATCAGGGCGAGGCGGGCGACAATGTGGGCTGCCTCTTGAGAGGTGTTGGCCGTGAGGACGTGGAACGAGGCCAAGTTTTGGCAGCACCGGGCTCGGTCAAGCCCCATAGGAAATTCACGGCGGAAGCCTACATATTGACCAAAGAAGAAGGCGGTCGACATACGCCGTTTTTCACCAAGTACCGTCCGCAGTTTTATTTCCGGACGACGGACGTGACAGGAGAGGTGAATTTGCCCGAAGGCACCGAGATGGTGATGCCGGGAGACAATGTACAGATGGAGGTTGAGCTGATTACGCCGATCGCGATGGAAGAGAAGCTGCGCTTCGCCATTCGCGAAGGCGGCCGCACCGTCGGCGCCGGCGTCGTCGCCTCAATCATCGAATAGGAGATCAACCGAAGGGGCTCAAGAGGGCCCCTTCTTTAATTGAGAAAAAACCTCACTGAGGAACCCATGCAAAATCAAAACATCCGCATACGATTGAAAGCGTTCGACCATCGCGTGCTCGACACATCGACGCTCGAAATCGTCAATACGGCGAAGCGAACGGGTGCCCAGGTGCGCGGGCCCATACCGTTGCCCACGCGAATAGAGAAATTCACGGTTCTCCGCTCGCCTCATATCGATAAGAAGAGTCGCGAACAATTTGAGATCCGAACCCATAAACGTCTTTTGGACATTGTTGATCCTACACCGCAAACCGTTGATGCGCTCATGAAGCTCGATCTAGCGGCAGGCGTCGACGTCGAAATTAAACTGTAAGGACATTCGTTATGCGAACCGGTGTCATCGTTCAGAAGAAGGGAATGACACAGCTGTTTGGAGAAGACGGCACGCACATCCCCGTGACGGTGCTGAAGCTCGAGTCCTGCCAAGTGGTTGCTCAACGGACCAAGGACAAAGACGGTTACACGGCGTTGCAGCTTGGGGCAGGCGTGGCAAAGGTGAAAAACGTCAGCAAGCCCATGCGCGGCCACTTTGCAAAGGCGAAGGTTGAGCCCAAGTCAAAGGTCGCGGAATTTCGCGTTTCTGAGGACAACCTTATTGATGTCGGCGCCGAGTTAACCGCCGATCATTTCTTGCCAGGGCAAAAAGTTGATGTGTGCGGCATCACCATCGGCAAAGGGTTCGCTGGTGCCATGAAACGGCACAATTTTGCCGGCTTGCGTGCTTCGCACGGCGTATCCATTTCGCATAGGTCGCACGGATCGACCGGCAACAGCCAGGATCCGGGCCGCGTTTTCAAAGGCAAGAAAATGGCGGGCCACATGGGCTCTACGCGGGTTACGACGGAAAACCTCGAAGTAGTGAAAACGGATGTGGAGCGCGGCCTCATTCTAATTAGGGGTGCGGTGCTGGGCTCAAAGGGAAGCTGGATTTATTTAACGGACGCGGTCAAGCATCCGTTGCCGAAAGACGCGCCTATGCCCGGAAGTTTCAAAATCGCCGGTGCTGAGGCAACTAGCGACACGCCAGTCGAAGAGGCGCCGGTCGGTGATCCGCCTGCAGAGGAAACCGGTTCTCAAGAAGCTGCCCCACAAGAGGCGACTGAGACAAAGAATGCAAAGTCTGAGACGCCGGCTGAAGTTGCATCAGATGAAGGCAAAGCGTCATGAAGCTCGATGTAACCACTCTTGACGCGAAAAAGGCGGGTAGCGTCGATTTGGCCGATAGCGTTTTCGGCCTCGAGCCTCGGTCTGATATTTTGCACCGGATGGTGACGTGGCAGTTGGCAAAGCGCCGCCGTGGGACGCACCGCTCGCAGACCCGCGCTGAAGTCCAGGGCACAAATAAGAAATTTGTCCGCCAAAAAGGATCAGGCGGCGCACGTCACGGCAATCGCAAAGTTCCGCAGTTTCGTGGTGGAGCAAAGGCATTTGGTCCCAAACCAAGAACCCACAATCTCGGATTGCCAAAAAAAGTTCGGGCGTTGGCGCTTAAACACGCGCTTTCGGCGAAAGCGGCGTCCGGCGAACTGATCATTCTCGACAATGCCAAATTGAAAGAGGCGCGAACTTCGGAATTGGCAAAGGCAACTAAGAAACTGGGCTGGAATTTCGCCTTGGTTATCGACGGGGCGGAAACGGACGGGAATTTTGCACGCGCTGCTCAGAACTTGCGCAACGTTCATGTGCTACCAAGCCAAGGTGCTAACGTTTACGACATTCTGCGCTGCAACCAATTGGTTCTGACCAAGGCTGCCGTCGAGCAATTGGAGGCGCGACTGAAATGAAAGAGACGCGCAACTACGATGTAATCCTTGGGCCGATCATTACTGAAAAATCGACCATGGCTTCGGAATTTAACCAGGTGATCTTTGAAGTTCCTCTTGCCGCGACTAAACCAAATATCAAGCGGGCGGTTGAGGAATTGTTCAGTGTCAAAGTCAAGGCCGTTAATACGCTGAGAACCGATGGAAAAACAAAACGATTTCGCGGCATTAAGGGCCGCCAAAGACAGAAGAAAAAAGCCGTAATTACCCTTGAAGAAGGGCATTCGATCGACGTCACGACCGGGCTCTAGCGGGCCTTAATTAGCCGGACCAAACCTATGGCAATGAAGAAATACAGACCTACCTCTCCCGGACGGCGCGGACTTGTCCTTGTCGATCGCTCGGCATTGTGGGCGGGCAGGCCGGTGAAGTCGTTGACCGAAGGCAAACCGGAGAAGGCAGGACGGAACAACACCGGACGGATTACGGCCCGCAGGCGCGGCGGCGGCGCAAAGCGCTTATACCGCCGGGTCGATTTCAAGCGGCGCAAATTTGATGCGCCCGCGACTGTGGAGCGCTTCGAGTACGATCCCAACCGTTCGGCATTTCTAGCACTGATAAAGTACTCTGATGGTGAACAGGCTTATATCCTTGCGCCGCAGAGACTAGCCGTCGGCGACACGGTCGTGTCGGGCGAGCGCGCAGACGTCAAGCCGGGCAATGCCATGCCGATGTCGAACATTCCGATCGGCACGATCATTCACAATATCGAAATGAAGTCTGGAAAAGGCGGGCAGATTGCGCGGGCCGCCGGCAACTACGCGCAGCTTGTTGGCCGGGATGCCGGATACGCCTTGATCCGATTGTCTTCTGGTGAACAACGTATGGTGCGTGCCGAATGCATGGCGACGATTGGAGCGGTTTCCAATCCCGACCACGGCAACATCAAGCTCGGTAAAGCTGGGCGCAATCGCTGGCTTGGCCGCAGGCCGTCCGTGCGCGGCGTTGCGATGAACCCGGTCGATCATCCCCATGGCGGCGGCGAAGGCCGCACCTCAGGCGGTCGCCATCCAGTGACCCCATGGGGCAAGCCGACCAAGGGTAAACGCACTCGAAGCAATAAATCGACATCGAAGTACATCATTCGTAGTCGGCATTTACGCAAGAAGAAGAGACGTTAAGGAGAAACTGTCTTGGCGCGTTCTATTTGGAAAGGTCCTTTTGTTGACGGCTATCTGCTGAAGAAAGCAGAGCAGGCGCGCGCATCGGGCCGTAAAGATGTCATCAAGATTTGGTCCCGCAGGTCCACGATCTTGCCGCAATTTGTTGGACTGACCTTCGGCGTCTACAACGGCCGGAAATTCATTCCGGTGCTCGTTACCGAAGACATGGTTGGGCACAAGTTCGGCGAGTTTTCGCCAACCCGGACCTTTTACGGGCACCAAGCCGACAAACGGGCAAAGAGAGCGTAGCGATGGGCAAGAAGTCGACACCGCGGCGATTGGCAGACAACGAGGCTCAGGCCGTCGGACGTCTCATCCGCGTGAGTCCTCAAAAACTGGGGCTCGTTGCGCAGTCGATCCGCGGCATGAAGGCGGAAGCTGCGGTGGCAGAGCTTGCGTTTTCGCGCAAACGCATTGCAAAAGATGTGAAAAAGATATTGCAGTCGGCGATTGCCAATGCAGAAAACAACCACGATCTCGACATTGACGAACTCATTGTCGCAGAAGCCTATGTCGGCAAGAATTTTGTTATGAAAAGGTTTCGGCCAAGAGCTCGCGGTCGCGTTGGAAAAATCATAAAACCATTCAGTCAGCTGACGATTGTCGTGCGTCAGCCAGAGGAGGCCGCATAATGGGCCAAAAAGTAAATCCCATCGGCATGCGTCTTGGGATTAACAGGACGTGGGACTCGCGATGGTATGCCGGTCGTGCCGAGTATGGAAAGCTCCTGCACGAAGACATTCAAATACGCGAGGCGCTTAACAAGAAACTCAAGCAGGCCGGCGTGTCGCGAATCGTAATCGAAAGACCGCACAAGAAATGCCGCGTGACCATTCACACTGCGCGGCCAGGCGTCGTGATCGGTAAGAAGGGTGTGGATATCGAAAAGCTGCGACAGGATCTGGCGCGGCGGACTGACAGTAAAGTGCATCTCAATATTGTCGAAGTTCGCAAACCTGAAATCGACGCCAAGCTTGTTGCAGAGAATATCGCACAGCAGTTGGAGCGCCGCGTTGCGTTTCGCCGGGCCATGAAACGCGCTATGCAATCGGCCATGCGCCTCGGCGCACTGGGCGTGCGCATCAATGTAGGTGGGCGTCTTGGCGGCGCTGAAATCGCGCGGATGGAATGGTACCGCGAGGGCCGCGTACCGCTTCATACCTTGCGTGCCGACATCGATTACGGAGTTGCCAAAGCCGTAACGGCCTACGGAATTTGTGGTGTGAAAGTCTGGATCTTTAAGGGAGAAATCATGGAACACGACCCCATGGCCCAGGACAAACGAGCAGCAGAAATGCAAGAAGCCGGTGGTCCAGGCCGGTCACGCCGCAATTAGATTTGATTGATTTCAACAAGACCGAAGAACCATGTTACAGCCAAAGAAAACAAAATTCCGCAAAGCCCATAAGGGCCGCATTCATGGCAACGCCCATCGCGGCGCTGCCCTCAATAGTGGTGACTATGGCCTGAAAGCTGAGCATGCCGCACGGGTTACAGCGCGCCAAATCGAAGCGGCACGGAGGGCGATTACCAGGCACATGAAACGCGCGGGCCGCGTGTGGATTCGTATTTATCCTGACGTACCCGTCAGCCAAAAGCCGACGGAAGTTCGCATGGGAAAGGGCAAGGGTACGCCCGAATATTGGATGTGCCGCGTCAAGCCGGGACGCATTTTATTTGAAGTGGCCGGAGTGTCGGCACCTGTAGCCCGGCGCGCGCTTGAATTGGGTGCTGCGAAATTACCGCTGAAGTGCCGAACGGTGACTCGTATTGGCGCCGAAAGCTAACGGGCTACCGGACAGAGAGACATTTGAAATGAAGGCGAGTGAAGTAAGAGATCTGACCCCGGATCAAGTGCGGGACAAGCTTATGGAGCTCAAGAAGGAGCAATTTAACTTGCGCTTCCAAAAGGCAACCGGGCAACTCGAAAATACGGCACGCGTGCAGCTCGTGCGCCGGGACATTGCGCGCTTGCAAACTGCTTTAAACGTCTCCGAAAAAGCGGCTGACGCAGACAGCAAGAAGTCAAGCTAGGAGAATTCAAAGTGCCAAAACGCGTCATGCAAGGTGAAGTGGTAAGCGACAAGGGCGAAAAGACAATCGTCGTTCGCATTGACCGCAGTTACGCCCATCCGGTGATGAAAAAGACTATTCGACAGTCCAAGCGTTACAGCGCGCATGATCCAGACAACAAATACAAGATTGGTGACATCGTAAGAATTCAAGAGTGCCGGCCCATATCGAAAAGAAAAAGGTGGCAGGTCATTGGCGAATAGGTTGACTCGTTGACGATAGTTGGCGGGCGCCGGGACCTTGAGCGGAGCATGCGGTTATGATTCAGATGCAAACGAATTTAGATGTCGCCGACAATTCGGGCGCGAAGCGCGTGCAATGCATCAAGGTGTTGGGCGGCGCGAACAGAAAGTATGCATCCGTGGGCGATATTATTGTTGTCAGCGTGAAAGAGGCGATCCCGCGAGGGCGAGTTAAGAAGGGCGATGTAATGAAGGCCATCGTCGTGCGCACCGCAAAGGATATTCAGCGGGCAGACGGCAGCTGCATTCGATTTGACCGAAACGCCGCCGTGCTTGTGAACAATCAAATGGAACCGATCGGCACGCGCATATTCGGGCCTGTCACGCGAGAATTGAGGGCAAAAAAACACATGAAAATCATGTCGTTAGCCCCGGAGGTCTTGTGATGGCCGGCAAATTCAAGATGAAAAAGGGCGATCGCGTCATCGTCATTTCGGGAAAAGACAAAGGCAAGCAAGGCGAGATCCTCAAGATCATTCCCAAAGAGCGGCGCGCCCTGGTGCAAGGGGTGAACGTCGTGAAACGCCATCAGCGTCAATCGCAAACGCAGCAGGGCGGCATTATTACGAAGGAAGCGCCGATCGATATGTCGAATATTGCTCATGTCGACCCGGAAAATAACAAACCGACACGGGTGTTCATTAAGGTTCTCGAAGACGGGCGGAAAGTTCGCGCTGCCAGGCGTTCAGGGGAAGTAATCGATGTCTGAACAAGCATATGTTCCCTACAGCAAGCAACGCTACCTGGAATCGGTTCGTCCGGCGCTGCAAAAAAAGTTCGACTACACGAATCCGATGAAGATTCCGAAGTTAGACAAAGTCGTCATCAATATTGGCGTGGGCGAAGCAACAAAAGATTCGAAGGTCGTGAAGTCGGCTGTGCAAGCAATGACCATGATCGCTGGACAGAAACCGGTCGTCGTAAAAGCGCGCAAGTCCGTTGCGTCTTTTAAGTTGCGCGAGGGAATGGCAATTGGCGTCAAGGTGACGCTTCGCAAAGAACGCATGTATGAGTTTGTCGATCGGCTTGTCAACGTGGCGTTACCGAGGGTCCGGGACTTTCGTGGCCTCAACAAAAAAAGTTTTGACGGAAACGGAAATTTCGCCATGGGTTTGAAGGAGCACATTGTATTTCCCGAAATCCAATATGACGATATCGACCACACATGGGGCATGGATATCATCGTTTGCACGACGGCTAAGAATGACGATGAGGCGCGCGCTCTGCTCGCCGAATTCGACTTTCCGTTTGCAGAGTAGTGAATTTTGATCGAGAGCGACCAGTAATAAAGGAGGACTGAATGGCCAAAAAAAGCTCGGTAGAGCGCAACAAGATGGTCACTCGTTTGTCCAAGAAGTATGGCAAGAAACGAAAAAGACTGAAGGCGATTGCGTCCGATAAGTCGTTGCCGAACGAAGAGCGTTTCGCTGCGCGTTTAAAGCTTGCGGAGTTGCCGCGGAATTCGTCACCGACTCGCATTCGTAATCGGTGTGAAGTAACCGGACGTCCACGAGCATATTACCGCAAGCTGCGAATGTCGCGCATTGCTCTCAGGGAACTTGCCAGCAAGGGTCAGATACCCGGAATGGTGAAATCGAGTTGGTAGGAGACACGCTATATGCCAGTGAATGATCCATTGGGCGATATGTTGACGCGGATTCGTAATGCGCAGATGCGCAAGAAATCCAAAGTCTCAACGCCAGCATCCCGTCTGCGAGGCTGGGTGTTGGACGTATTGCGCGAAGAGGGCTTTATCCGCGGCTATGCGGAGATTGAACGCCTAGGTAACAGGCCGGAGTTTGAAATCGAGCTCAAATATTATGAGGGCGAGCCGGTTATTTCCGATATCCGACGCATCTCGACGCCGGGTCGCCGCGTTTATTCAAGCGTGACGGAATTGCCTCGTGTGCAAAACGGCTTGGGGATCTCGATTTTGTCGACTCCCAAGGGCGTGATGTCTGATGCAGCCGCGCGCGCTGAAAATGTCGGCGGAGAAGTTCTTTGTCAGGTTTACTAAGCAGTGCCAGCGGCGGCGCATGCCGGCCGCAAAACGATTGATTAGGTTTACGCAATGTCACGAATAGGCAAGAAACCCATCCCGGTTCCGAGCGGCGTTACGGCCTCCATCGACGGCGCGGCCGTTACCGTCAAGGGTCCCAAGGGCGAGCTGACCGCGAATTTGCTCGATGAGGTCATCGCAAAGCTTGATGACGGCAGCATTGATGTTACACCACGCGATGAGACCAAGCGTGCAAGGTCCATGTGGGGATTGCAGCGCAGCTTGATTAGCAATCTTGTCGTTGGCGTAACGGAAGGGTTCAAGAAAGAACTCGAATTGAGGGGAACGGGATATCGTGCGCAACTTCAAGGAAAAGACTTAAAGCTGCAGTTGGGCTTGAGCCACGAGGTCATCTTCAAGCCACCGGCAGGTGTTGAATTGTCATGTCCCTCTCAAACGGAAGTCATAGTGGTCGGAATTGATAAGCAAAAAGTCGGTCAAGCTGCGGCCGTTATTCGCTCGTATCGTCCACCCGAACCTTACAAGGGCAAGGGCATTCGTTACAAAGACGAATACGTTTTGATCAAAGAAGGAAAGAAGAAGTAAGAGCTATGGCGAACTCGAAAACTGTTTCGGCGAAGCGACAAAATCGCGTGCGCAGGCGCATTAGAGACGCTGCCGGGGGCCGTCCGCGGCTCAGCATTTTTCGTTCTGGCAAAAATATCTATGCCCAGATTATCGATGATGCGAAAGGCGAAACGTTGGTTGCCGCCTCTACACTTGACAAGGCGCTTAAGAAAGACATGCCCAAAGGCGGCAATCGGGATGCCGCTGCCGCAGTCGGCAAAGCGGTAGGCGAACGTGCGACAAAAGCCGGAATTAAGGATGTGATTTTTGACCGGGGCGGCTACCTCTATCACGGCCGCGTCAAATCTCTCGCCGAAGCGGCGCGAGAATCCGGTCTCAATTTTTAAAGGTGACGTATAGTGGCAAGATCGGTTCAACGCGAAGATCGCGATAGCGAATTCATAGATCGACTGGTTCATATTAACCGGGTCGCCAAAGTCGTAAAAGGTGGGCGCCGGTTTGGATTTGCCGCCCTTGTTGTCGTCGGAGATCAAAAGGGCAGAGTCGGCGTCGGTCACGGTAAGGCGCGCGAAGTGCCGGAAGCAATTCGCAAAGCGACCGAAGCGGCCAAGCGCAAGTTGCTGCGCGTGCCGCTTCGAGAAGGCCGGACGTTGCATCACGATGTGGAATCGCGCCATGGCGCGGGCCGGGTTGTCCTGCGCTCTGCGCCAGCGGGTACGGGAATTATCGCGGGTGGTCCCATGCGTGCCGTTTTCGAAGCATTGGGCGTTCAGGACGTGGTGGCAAAGTCGATTGGATCGTCCAATCCGTACAATATGGTACGCGCGACGCTCGCAGGGCTTGCACAAATGGTCAGTCCGCGACAGGTCGCGGCAAAGCGCGGCAAGAAGATCGGTGAAATTGTTTCGCGGCGGACGGGAACCGATGCATCAACCGTAGTCACAGAGTAGTGAACCGGGTTTCCTCCAAACACGCAGCCGATTTGAAATAGGGCAAATCCGATGTCAGAGAATTCGAAAAAGACCTTAAAAGTCAAACAGATAGGCAGTCCCATCCGGCGCCGATCCGACCAACGTGCAACATTGGTGGGTCTAGGTTTGAATAAAATGCATCGGGTCCGCGAGTTGGAAGACACACTTTCCGTACGCGGCATGATCCGAAAAGTTAGCCATTTGGTCGAGGTCGTCGACGAACAGTCGTAATTGAATTTAGCGAAGGCATGAGCTGCAATGAAACTTAATCAGCTTACAGATAATCCTGGTGCGCGAAAGGCCCGCAAGCGTGTTGGCCGCGGCCTTGGCAGCGGGTGGGGTGAAACTGCCGGCCGGGGCATTAAGGGTCAAAAATCGCGATCGGGTGTTTCGATCAACGGCTTTGAGGGCGGTCAAATGCCCATTCATATGCGTTTGCCCAAGCGTGGCTTTAAGGCCATCAATCCCAAGCAATATAGTGTCCTAAATCTGGGGCGACTCCAGGCAGCCATCGATGACGGCAAGCTCGATGCCGGGTCCCCGATTACTGGGGAGGTTCTGGAAGCTGCTGGCGTTGTGCGCCGCAAGAAGGACGGCATTCGAATTCTGGGCAACGGCGAGCTCAAAGCGAAGGTGACTTTAGACGTGGCAGGAGCCAGTAAATCCGCCATTGCGGCCGTCGAAAAGGCGGGCGGCAAAATTGTTTTGCCGAAAGTAGCTGAGCCGGAAAAGAAGTCTAAGAAGACCAAGGCAAAAGGCGGAAAAACAGCGAAATCTGACGATGATGCCAAAGCTGCGGCAGAGGGTAAGAACTAAGTTGCATTGAAAGGCTGACGGGCGCCTGGAATTCTTGGCGACCCGGCCCAATATGCACAAGAACAGGGACCGATTTGGGCGCTGATCCGAGTTTCAAAGGGAACGAGGCAAGTCCGGCGCACGGAGTTTCAACATGGCGTCAGCCGCTGAACAGCTAGCAGCTAATCTAAATCTCTCCGCCTTCGGCAAGGCGACTGAGCTAAAACAACGAATTTGGTTCACGCTCGCAGCTCTGGTGATTTATCGCCTGGGGACCTATATCCCGCTGCCCGGTATTGATCCGGTAGCTTTTGCTCAAGCATTTGAGAATGCTCAAGGCGGCATCTTGGGCATGTTCAATATGTTTTCCGGCGGTGCTGTCGAGCGCATGGCGATTTTTGCCCTCAACATCATGCCTTACATCTCGGCGTCCATCATCATGCAGTTGATGACCGCTGTTTCACCTCATTTGGCGCAACTGAAAAAAGAAGGCGAGCAGGGCCGCAAACAAATCAATCAATACACCCGGTATGGCACCGTCGTTCTGGCCGCCTTGCAGGCCTACGGCATTTCAATCGGTCTGCAAAACGCCAATTTAGTCGTAGATACGAGTTGGTTCTTTAACGCCACGGCGGTGATAACGCTTACCTGCGGTACCGTGTTTTTAATGTGGCTCGGTGAGCAAATAACAGCGCGCGGCGTGGGAAACGGGATTTCATTGATCATCTTCTCCGGTATTGTGGCCGAGTTACCACTCGCGCTTGTCAGCACGCTCGCAGCTGGACGAGCCGGTTCGATTGACGCCCTTACAATCACTCTTTTGCCGTTCGGCGTTGTTGCCATAATTGTAGCCATCGTCTTTATCGAGCGTTCGCAGCGCCGGCTGTTGGTCCAGTATCCCAAGCGCCAAATGGGCAACAAAATGACCGGCGGTGAGAAGTCACACTTGCCGCTAAAGCTTAATTCGGCCGGGGTCATCCCCCCGATCTTTGCGTCGTCCCTTTTGTTACTTCCCGCGACTTTGGTCGGATTTGCTGGCCAAGATGCCCCGGGATGGGTGACTTTCTTCACTGCGAATTTAGGGCCGGGTCAACCGCTTTATCTATTCATATTCGGAATCGGCATTATCTTTTTCTGTTTTTTCTATACGGCGATTGTTTTCAATCCTGAAGATACGGCGGACAATCTCAAGAAATACGGTGGGTTTATTCCAGGTATACGTCCGGGAAAACGGACGGCTGAATATATTGACTATGTGCTCACGCGACTGACCGTGGTCGGTGCGATCTATCTCACGATTATTTGCCTCATTCCAGAATATCTGAGGGGCGCGGCCAATATTCCGTTTTATTTTGGCGGCACCTCGCTCCTGATTGTGGTGACCGTGACCATGGACACGGTGGCCCAGATACAAAGTCATTTGTTGGCACATCAATATGAAGGCTTGATCAAGAAGTCCAAATTACGGGGTAGCCGGCGATGAGGCTGATTTTGTTTGGTCCGCCGGGCGCCGGGAAGGGGACCCAGGCCGACCTGATTGCCGCGGCCCGGGGCTGGCCGAAGCTGTCCACCGGCGACATGCTGCGCGCGGCGGTGGCGGCGCAAACCGAGATTGGTAAGAAGGCCCAAAAAGTCATGGATCGGGGGGAATTGGTGCCCGATGAGATTGTCGTAGGGATCATTTCCGACTGCATCGATGATCCTGACTGTCAGTCCGGCTTCATCCTTGACGGCTTTCCGCGGACCATCCCTCAGGCTGAGGCTTTGGATCGGATGATTGCGGACAAAGCCCTGACGCTCGATGCGGTGATCGAAATTCGGGTTGAGGATCATGTTCTGATCGAGCGTATTGAAAAACGTGCAGCAGAATCGGACCAGGTGCGGGCGGATGATAACGTGGAAACGTTGAAAAACCGGCTGTCGGTCTATCGTGAACAGACGGCGCCGCTGCTGCTATACTACGAGAAACAGGGAAAACTGATGGCTGTGGACGGGATGCGCGACATCGAAGGGGTTGCGGCCCAGATCGGCGAGATATTGATAGGCATAGAAAGGTCTTAGACGACGGTGTAATTGGTTGACTGGCGACGACCAAATCATATAATCCGCGGCCTCTCGGGAAAATAAGGGAATTGAGACCCGGCGCGGTTCTTTAGCTCGAAGAATCGGCCATTTTCTTTGGTGAGGCGGCGACAGACAGCCCTAGGATTGATCAAGGGTTGAGGGAGCGAACAAAGTGGCTCGAATAGCAGGCGTAAATATTCCGACGGCAAAGCGCATTCCCATCGCGCTGACCTATATCCACGGCATTGGTCACACGAAGGCCAAGGAGATTTGTCAGAAGAACAATATTGAACTGACCAAACGCGTCAACGAACTCAGTGACACGGAGGTCATGCAGATTCGCGAGACCATCGACCGGGATTACGTGGTTGAAGGCGATTTGCGCCGTCAAGTCGCGATGAACATTAAACGCCTCATGGACTTGGGGCCTTACCGCGGACTGCGGCATCGCCGTGGTTTACCAGTTCGAGGTCAGCGGACTCATACGAATGCTCGGACGCGAAAAGGGCCCGCCAAAGCGATCGCGGGTCGGAAGAAGTAACAAGGCATCTGCATGTCGGTGGAGGTCAGGCGAATGAGATCGTCTCCTTGAATCGGCGCAATTTGGATTGAGAATTAGATGGCAAAAGACACCAAACGGGTTCGTAAGAAAGAAAAGAAGAACATTTCTTCTGGCGTTGCCCATGTAAACGCGACCTTTAACAATACGATGATCACAATCGCGGATGCCCAAGGCAATGCAATAGCCTGGTGTTCAGCCGGATCGATGGGATTTAAAGGGTCACGAAAATCCACGCCCTTCGCCGCGCAAATGGCGGCTGAAGAGGCGGGCAAGAAAGCGCAAGAACACGGAATGAAAACGTTGGAAGTCGAAGTATGCGGTCCGGGGTCCGGACGTGAATCGGCATTGCGAGCGTTGCAGACGGTCGGATTTACGATTACGACCATCCGCGACGTGACGCCGATCCCGCATAATGGTTGCCGCCCACCTAAACGGCGGCGCGTTTAGGCTAATTAAGCGGGGCAAGCAAGAAGTTCAAAGTGCGGGTGATGCCACCCAAGCGTAATTGAAGACAGAGATAAATGCCTCATCGTCCAGAGGCTTTCACAAAAACTGACGGAATGAGGTTGTCACGTGATCCAAAAGAACTGGCAAGAATTGATCAGACCTACGAAGCTCGAAATCGAAGCGGGCTACGATCCGCAACGAAATGCAAAGGTATTGGCGCAGCCGCTGGAGCGCGGCTTCGGTCTAACGCTCGGCAATGCGCTGAGGCGCATCTTGCTGTCATCGCTACAAGGTGCAGCAATCACTGCGGTTCAAATTGACGGCGTTTTGCACGAGTTTTCGTCCATCTCCGGTGTCCGAGAGGATGTGACTGACGTCATTCTCAACATCAAGCAGATTGCGCTGCGCATGCACTCGGAAGGCCCGAAGCGGATGACTTTGACCGCGCGTGGGCCTGGCGAAGTTAAGGCTGGTGACATCGAATCGATCGCGGATATTGAGGTGCTCAATCCTCGACACGTGTTGTGTACGCTTGACGAAGAGGTCGAAATGCGCATGGAGTTCACCGTTAATAACGGCAAAGGCTATGTTGCAGCTGATCGCAATCGTCCTGACGATGCGCCCATCGGTCTAATTCCCATTGACTCGCTCTATAGTCCCGTGACCCGCGTATCGTACCGCGTTGAGAATACCCGTGAGGGCCAAATTCTCGACTACGACAAACTCACTCTTGAAGTCGAAACCAATGGTGCCGTGTCCCCGGACAATGCGGTCGCCTATGCGGCGCGCATTCTTCAGGACCAGCTGCAAACGTTCATTAACTTTGAAGAGCCGGTCGTCAAAGTCGACGAAGACGTCAGGCCGGAGCTTGAATTCAACCCGGCTTTGCTCAAGAAAGTCGACGAACTGGAACTTTCCGTTCGTTCGGCAAATTGTTTGAAAAACGACAACATTGTCTATATCGGCGACTTGATACAAAAGACCGAAGCGGAAATGTTGCGCACGCCGAATTTCGGCCGTAAATCGCTGAATGAGATCAAGGAGGTGCTGGCTCAAATGGGTCTTCACCTGGGCATGGATGCCCCGAATTTCCCGCCGGAGAACATCGAGGATCTCGCCAAAAAGTTCGAAGATCAATTTTAGCGCAGCCGGTGGGATAGCCACCGGTCCAAGGGAGATCGACGATGCGCCACGGAATTGCTGGCAGAAAGCTCAATCGAACGTCAAGTCATCGTAAGGCAATGCTGACCAATATGTCGGCGGCATTGATCAAGCATGAGCAAATCACGACCACGCTCCCGAAGGCGAAAGAGCTTCGCCCCTATGTTGAAAAACTAGTGACACTCGGCAAGCGGGGAAATCTGCATGCGCGCCGCTTGGCAATAGCGCGAGTTGGGGATAAGGCCATGGTCGGCAAATTGTTTGACACATTGGCGGGACGTTATGCCGATCGACAGGGCGGTTATATAAGGATCATGAAGGCCGGGTTTCGCTTTGGAGATTCGGCGCCTATGGCCGTCATTGAATTTGTCGATCGTGACGAAGAGGCCAAGGGCCTTGATTCCGGTCCGACGCAGGAGCGTAATGACGACGAAGACAGCGAGGAATAGTCTTCTGTCGAAAGTGAACGCCATACGCTAAAATAAGGCAGCTTCAAGGGCTGCCTTTTTTGTGCCGGTGTGGTGGTCTCTAGGTCCAATCTGCGACGGTCGAAAGACAATTAATTCGGAAATGAGTGTCAAATGAGTTCGCGGTTTTCACGCTTAGTAGGGTCATTGGCTTCCGCCTGCATGACTTTCGTTTTACTTTCACTGGGCGACGCCGATGCCCAGCAACGTTCGGTTCCCAGTTCGAATTCGGAAATTCAGCTGTCCTTTGCATCCGTGGTCAAGCAGGTCGCGCCTGCGGTTGTTAACGTCTACGCCGAACGTGTCGTGCAAACCCGCTCACCATTTTCGAACGACCCCTTTTTTGAGTTTTTCTTTGGCCGCAACTCTCGCGGCTTGCCGCGCCAGCGAGTAGAAAACTCGCTAGGCTCGGGTGTCATCGTTGGTGGCGATGGCATTATCGTGACCAACAATCACGTCATCAAGGGCGGTGATGAATTCAAAGTCGTATTGAATGATAGGCGTGAATTTAAAGCAGAAGTCGTTCTTGCGGACGAACGCACCGATTTGGCGGTCTTGCGCATTGATACCAAAGGTCAAGACTTGCCAGCGTTGACTTTTGCCGATTCAGACCGCGCTGAAGTCGGCGATCTTGTCCTTGCTATTGGCAATCCCTTCGGCGTTGGTCAGACCGTCACGAGCGGCATTATTTCCGCCGTTGCGCGCACGCAAGTTGGCATTAGTGACTATCAATTCTTTATTCAAACCGATGCAGCAATCAATCCCGGAAATTCCGGCGGCGCGCTGGTGACCGCAGCTGGCGATCTTGTCGGGGTGAACACAGCCATCTTTACGCGCAGTGGCGGGTCCATCGGTATTGGCTTTGCCATTCCCGCAAATATGGTGCGTTTGGTTGTTGAATCGGCAACAAGCGGGCGCAATCTGGTGCGGCCTTGGTTTGGCATCAAAGGGCAAGCGGTGACCTCGGAGCTTGCAGAGTCGCTAGACTTGGACCGGCCGATCGGCATTTTGGTGAACGATGTGTACAAGAATGGACCGGCCTCAGAAGCCGGCATCAAAGTCGGCGACGTCATAATTTCCGTCGACGAATTCGAAATATTCGATCCTCAGAGTTTCAACTACCGTTTGGCGACGAGGGGTATTGGGCAGACGGTGGTCATTGGTTACTTGCGCAAAGGGAAGGAGGGCACCACAGACGTTCGATTGGCGCCGCCCTTGGAAGACCCGCCCCGCGATGTCACCGAACTAGAAGGCGATCATCCCTTGTCCGGATTGAAGGTGGGGAATCTGTCTCCAGCATATGCCGAAGAGCTGGGACTTGATTGGTCGCGAGTAGGGGTCATTGTGGTCGACGTTAATCGTGCATCACCGGCAGGCAGGTTTGGTTTTCGCCAAGGCGATATTATTGAGTCTGTCAATGGTGCGGAGATCAGCAAGGTGGACGACTTGGTCGATCTTCTCGACGGGCGCAAACCTCAATGGGATATTTCAATTCTGCGCGGTGACCGAACCCTCAATATGACAGTCCGCGGATAACACCTATGGCCAATCTGTTCGACGCTGCTGGTCTGGAAGGTGATGTGCCGCGGCCCTTGGCAGACCGGCTGCGGCCCCAGGCATTGGCGGAGGTGGTGGGCCAAGATCATTTGCTCGGGCCCGACGGACCGATCGGGCGCATGCTTGCGAGCAACCGTCTGGCATCAATCGTTCTTTGGGGACCGCCGGGCACGGGCAAAACCACAATTGCTCGGCTTTTGGCTCGGGAAAGTGGGCTGGACTACGCTCAAATCTCGGCTGTTTTTTCAGGCGTCGCAGATCTTCGCAAAGTTTTCGATACCGCGAGGCAACGCCGCATATCGGGCCACGGCACTTTATTGTTCGTCGACGAAATCCATCGCTTCAATCGTGCCCAACAAGACAGTTTTCTTCCCTATGTCGAAGACGGCACCATTGTATTGGTGGGTGCAACGACCGAGAATCCGTCATTTGAACTTAATGCGGCGTTGCTGTCCCGTGCACAAGTCTTGGTGCTCAATCGGCTAGACGATGGTGCACTGGAAACACTTTTGATGCGCGCCGAAAAAACCGAAAGCAAACACCTTCCGGTCGATGTCGATGCCCGCGCTGCGCTGCGGGCCATGGCGGACGGCGACGGGCGATATGTTTTGAATTTGGCAGAAGAATTGTTCGCACAAAATATCGTGCAAGATTTGGATACAAGGGGCCTGGTCCAAGCAGTTCAAAAGCGCGCGCCGGTTTATGACAAGGGACGCGAGGAGCATTACAATCTTATTAGCGCGCTGCACAAATCGATCCGTGGGTCCGATGTAGATGCTGCCCTTTACTGGCTGGCGCGCATGATGACGGGCGGCGAAGATCCCCTTTATATAGTGAGGCGTCTGGTGCGCGCGGCGGTGGAAGATATTGGGCTCGCTGATCCGCAAGCGGTTATCCAGGCCTTGGCAGCCAAGGACGTCTACGACTTTTTAGGTAGCCCGGAAGGTGAATTGGCGCTGGTCCAGGCCGTGATCTATTTGGCATCTGCCGCCAAGTCCAATGCGGTCTACACCGCCTCTTCAAAGAGCGCGGCGGCGGCAGCGGAATTTGGATCCCTCATGCCGCCGAAACATATCCTCAATGCCCCGACCAAACTCATGAAGGATTTGGGATATGGCTCTGGTTACGTTTATGACCACGGCACGGAACACGGGTTTTCAGGCCAAAACTATTTTCCCGATGATATGCCGCGCCAGATGCTCTACGAGCCTGGTAATGAAGGCTTCGAAGCGCAAATGCAGAAGCGCTTGGCGCATTGGAAAAAGTTGAGGGCGGAGTTAGCGTCCGAGTCTGAAACAAGCGCGAGGGACCAGACTTAGCGTCCGGGCCCCTTTCGTCTGCCTTGGAAATCATGCTTCATTAAGCGATGCGAATCGCGCCAGCCCCGAAAAGGAAAAAGAAACAAGACCTATGAAAATGATTCTTTACGTTGCGCTCGGCGGGGCGGCCGGGGCGGCCGGGCGCTATTTGGTCGCGATGCAAACAATCCGCATATTTGGCCCCCAACTTCCTGTGGGGACCTTTGTGGTCAATGTGGTGGGCTCATTCTCCCTAGGCCTTCTCGTAGAGTTGTTGGCACTCCGCATCACGGTTACACCAGAAGTTCGGTCACTGTTGGTCATTGGGTTGCTCGGCGGCTTTACGACTTTTTCAGCGTTCTCGCTCGACGTGAGCCTCATGATCGAACGCGATGAGTGGCTGGAGGCCGTCACGTACGCGCTCGCATCCGTTGTTTTGAGCGTCGGTGCCTTGTTCTTAGAGCTATGGATCGGCCGTGTTTATTTTCCATGACCGCCGCGCAAAAAAAAATAGTTACCGAAGCAGAGGACGGTCTCCGGCTTGACCGTTGGTTTAAGAGGCAGTTTCCTAATTTGCCTCATGGAAAATTAGCAAAACTCATTCGTACGGGTCAGGTTCGGCTGGATGGCGCACGCGTCAAAGCCGGCGCCCGTCTTGAAGCCGGACAGACCGTTCGAATTCCTCCCAACCTGCGAAGCGAGACGGGCGACGGCAAGACGCGAGCACCGGTCTCGTCCGCTGACGCAGCATTTGTCCGCGACCTGGTCATTTATCGTGACGGGGAAGTCATGGTATTGAACAAACCGGCGGGTATTGCTGTTCAAGGCGGCACGAAAACTCACCGTCATTTGGACGCGTTGCTGGACGCACTCAAATTCGAGCTGAATGAGCGCCCAAAACTGGTTCATCGGCTCGACCGCGATACCAGTGGCGTCTTGGTATTGGCGCGGACGGCAAAAGCTGCAGCACACCTGTCAAAGTCGTTTAAGTCTAAAGACGCGACAAAGATCTATTGGGCGCTGTGCGAGGGGACGCCGCGTCCCTTAAAGGGCATGATCGATTTGCCTCTTGCCAAAGAACGCGTCGCAGGCGCGGCGAGCCCGGAAAAAATGATGCCGCAAACAGGCCGCGCTTCTGACGGCCGCCCTGCTGTAACTTATTACGCAGTTGTGGCACGTGCAGCGCAAAAGGCGGCGTGGCTGGCGCTGTTGCCGCTTACTGGTCGAACGCATCAATTGCGCGCCCACTGTTGTGCGATTGGTCATCCGGTCGTCGGTGATCTCAAATATGGCGACCCATCAAGCGAGATCCATTTGACGCAAATCGGCGAGGGATTGCATCTTCACGCGCGGTCTCTCGACATCGCTCACCCAAAACGGGGCCGGCTTCACGTGATCGCGCCCTTGCCGGAGCACATGGCGCAAACGTGGAAGTATTTCGAATTCGACCAGAATGACGACGACGATCCATTTGTAGAGTTAGATCTTTCAAGCGGCAAAAAATAGGTCTTTTTTGCCAGAAGCGGTGATCCTATCGATCCGCAAAGTCGGGAGACAGTTCTCTTAACATTTGGGCCATGGCCTTCTTGTCTTTGCGATCATGGGCGAAATCCAAAGCATCTTCACGTTTTGCGTTCTTGGAGTGTATAGGGTTCGTAATTGAGTTCCAAAAGATCAGCAGTTTCAAATAGCTCTTGATATTCTCTTTGGGCTTAGTTGCCGTGTTCGTCATTTCCTTTTTGTGGGCGGTCTTCGCCTGCGACCCAACATAAATCATAGTCCAGATATTCGGCAGATTGAACAATGGCGGTGTTGTATCGGCGAGCATATTCAGAGGAAGAAGTCGCATACGGACTGTCTCGCGAACCGAAGTCGGTTATGCCAATCGTATAGCGGGAATATTTACCGCCTGTTGCGCCGCCCGCGGGGCATATGACGCCGTGCGCCTCACTCGACCAAGTATAGTTGCTAACAATAAACCTGAAATCTTTATTGCGAATAGCTCTTTGCGCTTCGCGTTCCGGTTCGCCATTCTCCAGCGCCTTGTCGATCTGACCAACATCCGAAAGATGAGGAAGAAAGTCGAGGCGCTGAAATACGAATGGATGCAAATAAGGATTGAAAACGACAAAGAAGAGAATCCAGGCCGCGCCGAATATATTTGAGATTGCGATCACTGAGAACCGCTTCATGCGTTTCTCCTCTTGCGACCGATTTCCAGATTGGATCGGTCCAGTAGCCTTTAGATTGGCAGAAAGTATGCCAGTTCAAGATTGTGTTTATGGTTAAGCACGACGGACAGAGAAATCGCCGGTTCACTCAGGGGGCAGGCGTGCCGCAGCGGCGGTATTCCATCGGGCAACCAGCTATACCGCTTTGGGCATATCTGATCGGGTTGCCGCCTGGGTGGGTTGTGAGATCAACAAAGTGGAGCGCAAATGAACGAGCCGATACGTGCCAAATTCTGGTTATCCGGCTGGCTCAATCCGGGCATTCACTTGTCTCATTTTTTGACGTTGCTTTACGGCGGCTTTGTCAGCATTGCTTTGATCGTCTTTGTCAATATCGGTCAGCCTTACGTTCTGCTTGAAAATCTAAATGTTCAAAATTCAGAAGGCACGCTTACGGGAAGTCTTGCCGTCGCCGCGGAAATCACGGCGCTGCTTACAGTCGGTTATTTTGGCGTCCTCGCCGACCGATTTGGGCGCAAACCCCTGATCGCTTTCGGCGTGCTGGTGATGGGTTTTGGCTATGCGTTTCTTCCTCTGGTCCAAACAATTTTCCTGCTCTTTATCGTGAGGATCGTTTTGGCGGTCGGCACCACGGCCGAAACCAGTATGATCACAACAATCATTCACGACTACGCCGCCGAGAAAGTGCGCGGGAAGATATTGGCGATCGTCGGCATGCTGATGGGCATTGGTACGGTGATTATGAACATCATCGTCGGAGGAATGCCGGAACGTTTCATGACAGCGGGATACGACGCAATCACAGCGGGCCGCTTTATGCACTGGTTTATCGCTGCCGTTTGCGCCTTCAGCGCGTTCATTTTTTATTTTGGCTTTAAGAGTGGCACGCCAGTTAAAAGGGAGGAGCGTCTTCCGCAGCTCGAACTCATAAAGCGAGGGCTGCAAGAAGCGCGAAATCCGCGGATCGCGTTGGCCTACGTGGCATCGTTCGTGTCGCGCAGCGATCTGGTGGTGCTGGGAACATTTATTGTACTTTGGGGTACGGTGTTTGGAAGAGACCAGGGAATGGAAACAGCGCAGGCTGTCGAGGTCGGCGTGCGCATGTTCATCATCACCCAGATGGCGGGGCTACTGTGCTCGCCGGTCTTGGGTTTCGTGACTGACAAGATCAATCGCGTTACCGGATTGGCCATCGGGTCCTTTCTGGGTGGAGTCGGTTATACCTCGATGTGGTTTGTAACCGATCCGAGTGATCCGGCGTTCCTGCCGCTCTTTATTTTGCTGGGTATTGGACAGACCGCGTGTAATCTTTCGGCACAGGCTTTGGTAGGACAGGAGGCGCCAAGGGAAACGCGCGGCGTCGTCATTGGCGGATTTGGCATCTGCGGCACCCTGGGCATCATCTTCTCGACTTACGTGGGAGGCATCATCTTTGACCTGTGGATGCCCTCGGCACCTTTTGTCTTTGTCGGATTTTTGACCTGGATTGTCTTCTTTTATGCTTTGGTAATCAGAAAAGTTGCGCCAGGAAATGTCGCGACTATTGAGCCTCTTGCGAATTCGAAGTCTTGATATGCCAATTCCAGTGACAAATATTTTGGCTAGCTGCTTGGTTTGGGTTTTGCTTATCTCGATGGCCGGATGCGCAAGGTCGCCCGAGAGTTTAACGCCTGAGCCGCAATCATCTGTCAAAGATTGCGCTCAATGTCCTCCGATGATCGTCGTCGCAGCCGGTGAGTTCCTTATGGGCAGAGACGGTGGCGTCATCGAAGAGCGCTACGAAGGACCGGTGCGTGAAGTGAGCATCAACAAAGCGTTTGTTATTGGCCAGTTCGAAGTGACTAACGCGGAGTATCGCGCTTTCGTTGAAGATAGCGGTCATGTCTCAGGGATCAATTGTGACGTGCGCACTGAAACAGGTTGGGAAACGCTGCCGGGCACGTCGTGGAAGGATCCCGGTTACGGTCGGGCGCCGCTTGATGAAGAACCCGTCGTCTGCATCAATTGGAGCGATGCTCGTGCCTATGCACTTTGGCTGCGGGCAAAAACAGGAAAGCCTTATCGCTTGTTGAGCGAGGCTGAATGGGAATTTGCCGCGCGCGCCGGCGGGCGAGACGGCCCGGTGACATGGGACGCCGCCAGCACGAACGTTTGCGAAATCGCCAATACGTATGACCGTGCTGGAGCAGGAGCGCCAACAGTTAGGCCCTACGAGCCTTTGTCTTGCGATGACGGGTTCGGTCAGGTGGCGCCGGTGGGCTCGTTCACGCCCAACAGCTTCGGCGTATTCGACATGACCGGCAATGTCTGGGAATGGCTTGAGGACTGCTATGCCATGCCTTATCCGGCGGCACCGGTCGACGGCGCGCCTTATAAGAGTGATGATTGTGAACGCCGCAGCGTGCGTGGCGGCGCCTGGAACACGAACATTGAATGGCAACATCCGACCTTTCGGGGCAACTTACCGCCCGAACGAATCTCGCACATTTTCGGATTTCGCGTGGCCAGAGATCTTGACTCAAATGAGGGCAACTAAGTGAGCGCTTACGGTCTTCCCCAAAGCGTCATCGATCGTGTCGTTAAACGGCGGGGAACACTTCATGCGTATGAGTCCTTTGAAGGCTCGCGCACCGCTTTGGTCGTGATCGACATGCAGCCGTATTTCTTAGAAGAAGGCGCACCGGTTGAATGTGCGGACGGTCGCGATGTGTGTCCAGCAATCAACGGGCTAGCCCAGACATTGCGACGTGTGGGCGGAACAGTAGTTTGGGTTCGGACCGAAGCCACGCAGGAAAGCCGCAAAGACTGGAACAATTTTGCTGAAGTGTACGGCAACGAGGCATCCGCGCAGCGTTGGGACTTGCTCGCGCCCGGACACGAGCTGGCGCGACTTTGGCCGGCGCTCGAGACTGCCGACGGCGATTGGGACATTGTCAAAACGCGCTATAGCGCATTTCATCCTGAGTCCTCGCCGCTGACAGAACAATTGAGGCGAGCCAAAATAGATACAGTGTTGATCGCAGGCGTCGCCACCAATGTCTGTTGCGAGACGTCGGCCCGGGACGCGATGATGTATGGCTTGCGCACGATCATGTTGGCGGACGGGAACGCAGCTTCCAGCCGGGATGCTCATCTTGCGGCGCTGGCAAATATCATGATCTTTTTTGGTGACGTACGTACGTGCAGTGAAGTCTCCGAGCTTCTGAAGCCATAAGCGCACCCGGGGTCGCGAGTTTCCCTATCCAATACTTTTCCCCAGTTTTAAGCCATTTTGGGTGGCTTTCGGGCCGGCTCTTATGCAGTTATTCTAGGGAGTGGGGCAAAAAGGGGATAAGGCCGCCTTCGAGGCGGCCGCGCAAAACTATAAGATGAAGCCCAGGACTTATATTCCACCGCGAAAAGCTAGCCGGAGTGCGAGAGCTGGGACTCTTTCGGCAAGGCAGGCATGGCTACAATCGATTGCAAAGGTCTATCCGGGAGACCCCAGGGTCTCGACCAGTCATTTTTTCTTCAAGTCCAACTGGGCAGGGAAGCGCGCGCGTTCTGCAGGCAAGAAGGAGCCGGCCAAACGTTTTTCGCTGGTGAATTTGGTCTCCGTCAGCGCGTGGTACGCAGCGTTGCTCATTGGCGTTTTGGCGGCAGCGTATACTTATGTGACGACCATTGATTTTTCATACATGGCGCCTCGGCTTGAACAGTATGTCAAACGCGAAACCGGTCTTAACATCGAAGTTGGCGGACCGATCGGTTTCGCCTCGCCTATTTTTGTTCCGGGACTCTATGCGGAAGACGTAACTCTTGCGCCGAAGCAAAGCAACGATGTTGCCCCGGTGCATGTGGGCCGCTTCGAGATACGGATCAATCCGCTTCTTTTGTTTGGGTTTGATGGAACGCTGCACATAAGAGAGATTGCCGTGCGTGATGCCGAGTTCACGCTTGCCGTGGGCCAAAGGCAAGCCTCCTTTGTCGACTTTCTCGATGCTGCGCGATCTTTATTGGCAACCGTACCGGCTTATTACGGCGAACCGGTTGTTGACCGGGTGCGCTTTCGTGACGGCGAATTGGTCTACGAGGCGAGTGCATCCAGACCTGAGCGGCGCGTGCCATTTGAGGACCTCAGATTAACTGGACAGGGCAAAGACGCTGGGCTGGAATTTGTTGGGCGGCTCGGCGGAGAGGCCTACGTACTTAGCGGAACACTCGACTCCTATCTTGATGTTCTGAATGGTGGTGCTTCAACACTCAATCTGACCGGTGCACTCGGCACGCTATTCGTTTCCTTATCAGGCGATCTGGTGGACCTGTCGACGCTAAATTTGGATCTGACGTACAAAGTGCTTGGCCCTGATCTCACGCCTTTTGCAAACATATTGGGGCTTACTTGGGTGCAACCCCACCATGGCCTTTCCCTCAACGGAGATTTGAGTGGAAACCTTGGGGAAGCTTTTCAAAGCCAACTGAGTGGACAAGTCGGGCGCGGCGCGCTGGAAGGCGAGGTCATTCTTGACTTGCGGGACAGCCCAATTCTCACTGCCGCATTCCAAAGTCCGGAATTCGATCTTACGCCGTTTGTACCTGCTGAAAGACCGGAAGTATAGTATGTAGACCTCGTTAGCGATGAAAGGTTTGATGGCCAATGGATCGAAACGTTGGACTGGACCGTCGAATTGAGTGCTCAAACAGTGCGAATTGGTGAGTCACTCTTTGGTCCGGCGACCCTGTCTTCCGCCACAAGTGATGGTCGATTTGAGTTAGGGCTACGGCAGAGCATGGCGGACGAGGGGTTTGTCAAAGCCTCAGCTATTTATGACTGGCGCCAGTCAGGCGCGTTTTCACTCATGACAAAGGCTCACGTGACTGAAACGGCGGCTCTGCTATCAGGACTCGGCCTTGAGACGACGTTTGATCCGCCGGTTCACTTCGCAACCTCATTTACAGCCGAAGGATTGTCCCGCTTGGATTTGTTGCGCAGCGCAGACGGCCAGGTCAACGTCGTACTGGATCAAGGCCGCGTTGGTCTGGAACTGATTGAGACAATCTCTGAATGGGTTGGAGCACGATTGATTGAAGGGGACGGTCGATCGAGCGTGACAATAAACTGCATGATTGGCCGCGTCGATGTAAGTGCGGGATCAGCCGTGAGTGAAGCTCTTCTCGTGGATACCGCAAGCGAATTTGCGACCGGCTCAGGTTCAATTAATTTTCAGGAAGAAAACATCGACGTTGCTTTGCGATCGCGACCAAAGGATCCGCGCGTGTTGGATCAAGCAATTGATGTCGCAATTTCCGGGCCGCTATGGGCTCCGGTCGTTGTGGAGGAGCAGCAAGATGTGGCGCGCGGGTTATCAAGTTCTCTCGCGCTTTTCGCGACCCGGGAGTCATCGGCCGAGGCGTTACCGCTTTTTGGTGAGGACCTGCCTCGAGAAAACAGCTGTCTTGGTCCTCTCATAGGATCGTAGATTTGTGTCGGCATCTCTTATCAAGCGCTTTTATAAAACCGCGACGGTTGTTTGCGAGAATAGTGCATACGAAATCCACCTCGATGACAATGTATTGCGCACACCGCAAAAGACGATTGTCGCGAGCCCGCACCGCGCCTGGTGCACGGCGCTTGCAAAAGAATGGAATGCGCAAGGTGAACATATCGACCCAAGCCGAATGCCGCTAACGCGGATCATGAATTCGGCTTTGGATCAAGTGGCGAATAATCGCGATCATGTGGTCGAAGAGTTAACCGCTTTTGCTAGGACGGACCAGATCTATCATGAAGCTGAACAGCCGGATGTCCTAGTCACTCACCAACGAGAAAGTTGGCAACCCGTGCGCGACTGGGCAGCGCATGACTTGGATGTGGAACTCGTCGTTGCGAGAGGAGTCATCGCGGCTCGGCAGCCTGATCAGTCTATTGCCTCTGTGCGGCGGCATGTTGCGAAGCACGATAATATGCAGCTTGCGGCGCTTCACATGGCAACAAAACTCTGTGGTTCTGTTGTACTTGCGCTCGCCTTGTCGGCAGGTCGCATATCGGGAGAGGAAGCGTGGGGCTTGTCTCGCATTGACGAGACCTGGCAAATCGATAATTGGGGTGAGGACGAAGAGGCCGCAATGTTTGCCAAATCAGCGAAGGCGGACGTGCTGGCCTGCGGTTGCGCATTTCGGCTGCTTGGCTCGTAGATATTGGTTAACGGCTTTGTTGTTTGAATGGCCTATAGTGAGAATGGGTCTTGGCGAATTGCCGGATTGTACCGCGTGCACGCTTTGATAGACTCACGTCTTGTGTGGGTACTGTGATCGTAGATGCAGGAATTGGTGGGAAATAATTGGCTTTGGATTTTTGCCGCGCTTTGGCTTGTCGGTGCGTGGGGATTGTCGCTGCCATTTTCAAAGCAGCGCAGCTCCGGATCTGGGCCCACGCTTGACGCGTTGAAGCGCAAGGGCATTGGACCGGCGGCTTACGTCAAAATAGAATACCGGATTCCCCATCGCTCCAAGACCACGCTGGAAAAAGTTCTCAAGAACTCGCCCGAGGCCAAATCGATTTATCTGCGTGCGGAGTTTTTTCTGCGCTATTGCAGCGCCTTTCGCCCCCACGGCCTATTAAGAGATTGGTACAAGGCGCGCAAATGGCAAAGCGACCGGCTCCTTTACGAAGAAAATTTCACCGTCGACATCGACCAGGCGATTGGGGATATTCGAGACCGGGACTTGTCGCGGCTTTATCAACCGCGGCCTTTGCCACTTGAAAATCCTCTGGCGCTGAGCTTTCCTCTATTGCCAACCCAGTTTTCGCTTTTCGTCCTTCGTAAGTTCGCGTACGTGCATAGCGAGGGGTCGGGAATCGTCGAGCCCGGCATGTACCGCTGTGACGTGATTGAGTGGCGCAATGAGGATTCCTTTGCCCTCTCCATCGATCTTGAAGGAGTCAAAGAGCAAAAGTTGAGGATCGACCAAGGCGCCATGATGGATGCCATTCGGCTGCAAAAGGCGGCGATCGATAGTGTCTCGTTTCTGACAGTGCCCATCTATGTATTGACCTTCCGCGAGCGCAAGATTCCAAGATTGCGCAAGGAACAGACCGCGGCGGCGAATATGGCTGTGCGCAAGGCGACGCCGCGGGAATTCGGCGTTTTGGATTCGAAACTCCTCAAGGTCTTTGGGGGAATCAATCCGGTCAATTTGATGCGCCAGTCCTGGTTCTATCATCCCGAATTCGGCATCAAGCCCGACCAGGCCAAGTACAATCGGCTTATCTCTCGCGCGAACGGGGACCGGTAGACGGGGCGGCATTCCGCCATTGGCAAGAATGGTGATCTGCGCTATGTCATCGGGCGATCCGCAGGGCGTCGTCAATATGGCCATTGAGGCGCAGAATTCCGCAAAAAGTTGGGGTATCGAACGATGAAGGATGTGCTTCATCAGCTGGAATCGAAACGCGAACAGGCGCGCCTTGGGGGTGGGCAAAAACGTATCGACAATCAGCACGCAAGGGGCAAGCTGACCGCCCGAGAGCGGATCGATCTTCTGCTGGACGAAAGCTCCTTTGAAGAGTTCGACATGTTCGTCGAGCACCGGATTACTGACTTCGGCATGGCCGATCAGAAAATTCCGGGAGACGGGGTCGTAACCGGCTGGGGCACCATCAATGGTCGGCTTGCGTATGTCTTCGCCAAGGACTTTACGGTCTTTGGCGGGTCGCTTTCTCAGGCGCATGCCGAAAAGATCTGCAAGCTTCAAGACATGGCGCTCAAAGTCGGCGCACCAATCATCGGTCTTTATGATGCAGGAGGCGCGCGCATCCAAGAAGGTGTCGCCGCGCTCGGCGGCTATGCGGAAGTGTTTTGGCGCAATGTGCAAGCCTCAGGTGTGATCCCGCAGATATCGGTGATCATGGGGCCGTGCGCTGGGGGCGACGTCTATTCGCCTGCCATGACGGATTTTATTTTTATGGTGCGCGACACGTCATACATGTTCGTCACAGGGCCGGATGTTGTCAAAACCGTGACGCAAGAAGACGTGACGGCGGAAGAATTGGGCGGCGCCAGGGTTCACACGACTAAATCCGCTATCGCGGACGGTTCCTTTGAAAATGACATGGAGGCGTTGACACAAATCCGCAGGCTGATCGATTTTTTACCGCTGAACAATCGCGAAGGCGCTCCAGGGCGTGAGACCTTTGACGACATTGAGCGGCAAGAGATGTCTCTCGATACGCTCGTGCCCGCCAATCCCAACAAGCCCTACGATATGCACGAGTTGGTGCGCAAAGTCGTCGATGAAGAAGATTTTTTTGAAATCCAAGAGGCTTATGGCCGCAACATTATCACCGGCTTTGGCCGTATCGATGGACAGACGGTAGGCGTCGTGGCTAATCAGCCCATGGTACTGGCGGGCGTGCTCGATTCCGATGCTAGCCGTAAAGGAGCGCGATTTGTTCGTTTTTGTGATTGCTTCAGCATTCCCATTGTCACCTTTGTCGATGTGCCGGGCTTTTTGCCGGGTACAGCCCAAGAATATGGCGGACTGATCAAGCACGGCGCAAAGTTGCTGTTCGCTTATTCGGAAGCGACCGTGCCGCTCGTGACTGTCATTACGCGCAAAGCCTATGGCGGTGCTTATGACGTGATGGCCTCCAAGCATATTCGCGCCGACATCAATTACGCATGGCCGACCGCTGAAATTGCGGTGATGGGGGCGAAGGGCGCGGTCGAAATTATTTTCCGCTCCGACATTGGGGACGAGGAGAAAATTTCCGCGCGTACCAAGGAATATGAAGACCGCTTTGCTAATCCTTTCATCGCGGCGCAAAGAGGTTATATCGATGAAGTCATCATGCCCCACTCGACACGTCGGCGGCTCGCTCACGCGCTCAACATGCTCAAAACCAAGCAAGTCGAGCGACCGTGGCGCAAGCACGGCAACATTCCGCTTTAGAATTCAGATCGGCCGCATATGTTTTCCAAAATCCTCATAGCCAATCGTGGTGAAATCGCCTGCCGCATCATCAAGACGGCAAGGCGCATGGGGATCAAAACCGTGGCCGTTTATTCGGAAGCCGATGCGGGCGCGCTTCATGTCGAGATGGCGGACGAGGCTGTATTCATTGGCCCTGCGCCGGCTGCACAGTCTTACTTGCTTATCGATAAGATCATTGATGCGGTTCGGCAAACCGGCGCGGAAGCGGTTCATCCCGGTTTTGGCTTTTTGTCTGAAAACGGCGACTTCGCCGACGCTCTCGCCAAAGAGAGCATCGTTTTCATTGGTCCGAACAAAAATGCCGTGCAAGCAATGGGCGATAAGATTGCGTCTAAGAAGCTCGCCGGCAAGGCCAAAGTCAACACGATTCCCGGCTACCTCGGTGTGATTCAGGACACGGACGAAGCGCGCAAGATCGCGGCCGACATCGGCTATCCGGTCATGATTAAAGCCTCGGCCGGCGGCGGCGGCAAAGGCATGCGCGTGGCCGCATCAGAAGACGATCTTGTCGCCGGCTTCGAATCCGCCATGAACGAAGCGCGCTCGGCGTTCGGCGATGATCGCGTCTTTATTGAAAAATATGTTGTTGAGCCGCGACACATCGAAATCCAAGTGCTGGGCGATAAGCATGGCAACATCATTTACTTGGGCGAGCGCGAGTGTTCCATTCAACGGCGCAATCAAAAAGTCATCGAGGAAGCGCCAAGTCCCTTTGTCGATGAAAAGCTACGCAAAGCCATGGGCAAGCAGGCCGTCTCGCTCGCGGCTGCCGTCGATTACGATTCCGCCGGCACGGTGGAATTCATTGTCGACAAGAACGGTAATTTTTTCTTCCTGGAAATGAATACACGGCTGCAGGTCGAGCATCCAGTGACCGAGCTGGTGACAGGGATCGATCTTGTTGAGCAAATGATCCGCGTCGCCGACGGGGAAAAGCTAAAGCTCAAGCAATCGGACATTAAGCTTGACGGCTGGGCGATGGAATCTCGCATCTATGCGGAAGATCCTTTTCGCGGCTTCTTGCCGTCGGTCGGCCGGCTGGTCTATTACCGTCCGCCCGCCGAAGCCGCGCACGACCATGGCACAATCCGCAATGACACCGGGGTCAAAGAAGGCGGCGAAATCTCGATCTATTACGATCCGATGATTGCGAAGCTATGCACCCATGCGGCCACGCGCGGCGAAGCAATTGCGTTGATGGCCGAGGCGCTCGATGAATTTCGCCTCGAAGGCATTGATCACAATATTCCGTTTTTATCCGCGGTCATGGGGGAAGAGCGCTTTCAATCGGGCGCGCTGACAACCAATTACATCGCCGAACAATTTCCCGACGGATTTCATGGTGCGCCGCTTACCGAAGACCAGCGGGACCGGTTGGTGGCGCTTGCCGCATTTATCCACGGAATCGAAACCGAACGCGCACGCTCCATTGACGGCCGTTTGAGCTTTGACGAAGATTCGGTGGATGGGGAGTGGAGTGTCACGCTCGGGGGGACAAGATTTGCCGCCAACTTAAGCATGACGGGGATTGGCGCCCAGATCGTCTTGCACGGCCAGGAAAACGGCGGCGAGATCAAAGAGTTTCAAGTTGAATGCTCGTGGGCGCCAGGTGAGCGGGTGATCTACGCCAAGATCAACGGCGATCCGATGATCGCACAAGTCGAACCGGCGCTTGAAGGTTGGACTCTTCTGCATCGCGGCGCACGGGCACCTATCATCGTCCAATCCAAGCGCGCGGCGGAACTGGCAGCGCTGATGCCGGAAAAAGAGGTGGCGGATACCTCGAAGTTTCTCTTATGCCCCATGCCTGGCCTTGTGGTTTCGATCAGCGTCGATCAAGGCCAAGAAGTCAAAGTCGGCGAGCCCCTCGCCGTGGTCGAGGCCATGAAAATGGAGAACGTGCTCACCGCCGAGCGCGACGGCACAGTCTCGAAGATCACCGTCGCTCCCGGCGATAGCCTTGCCGTCGACGATGTCATCCTGGAATTCGAGTAGGGCAGACTTTTGCTGACCTGACTTTGGAACGCGGCGCATTTGACGAGTTTTCAGCTTCAATCAAACAGCGTGTCGATGGCGGTCTGGTCCATGACGACGTCGCTTTGTGCGGGCTCTGTCGTCGTTATGTTGCCGTTTATGATCGCGCTAACGTGGGCGATTTTGTTATGGAGGTGATTTGAGGTCGTCTGAACGAGGAGCTCGAGTTGCTCGGAATTGCCGCTCTCAACTACGGCGGCAATCTCTTTGACACCGGCGATTACCATTTCGTTGATGCTCTCAATCAGCGGATCGAACAGCGCCCGGATGTCTGCCGGGGCGTGTTCAAACGCGGATATGGCCAGATCCCGATAGGGAAAGACAGAGTCGGCAAAATGGTCTTGGTAACTCTTGGGCTGCCATTCTTGCGCCTCGGAGATTATGTCGGGCATTTCGACGATCATATCCAACAGCATCACGACCTCATTGAAATGGTTCAAGTAGTCGGTTGCGAGGAGCGTTTTCTCGTTGATCGTCGTGCCAGCTACCAGCTCGCTGTACGCTTTGGTATCGGAGGGATTATGCATTGGCTCGCTAGCGTGGGTGCGTATTGCACCCAGGATACGCTACGTGAGGTTAATGGGGGGTGTGCCCGGAATGCACGGGCAGAACGCGGTACGCAAACAAAGTAAGATGCCTAAATATCTCGCCGCCCCGTCGTAGAAGTTATCAAAATGGAAATCGTACTCACCGCCGAGCCCGATGGCATTGTTTCTGAGATCTTCGTCGCTCCCGGCGATAGCCTCGCGGTCGACGATGTCATCCTGGAATATGACTAGGGCAGACCTTCGCTCTGCCTAAGAGGTCCGCTTTACTCCGCGAAGCCATCATCAATTTTGCAATATTCACTGGACTCCTAGTAGCCAGGGCGGTCATAACATGAACACTTTAGCAAGCTTGAAAACGCCGATCTATCAGTCAATAATCAGTGTGTTGAAGGTATGGTGGAACGGCGCTTTTGGATGAGCAGGATTTAGACATAAGATTGGCGCGCCCGCGCTGATGTCGAACGACACTTAATCACGACGAATTACAGAGAGATAGCTTTCTAAGGCTCCCCCACCGAAATAATGTGTTCCTTGTCGAGGCGCCCCACGCAGCTTTGATAAGTCCAGATGCAGCCGCGTGATCGAAGATCTGCAATCGCGGAGGACCTCATGTCCACGATTAACGGTACCAATGGCGACGACAGTCTCACCGGCACCTCCGGTGGCGACACCATCAAAGGCAAGAAAGGCGATGACACCCTCATCGGCGACGACGGCAACGATCAGTTGATCGGCGGCCAAGGTGACGACTCTCTCGACGGCGGCACTGGCGACGACACGCTCAAAGGCGATAATGGCGATGACACGCTGTTGGGCGGTGCGGACGACGATGATCTCCGCGGCGGAAATGGCTATGACAGTCTCGATGGCGGAACCGGCGACGACACGCTCAAAGGGGACAATGGCAACGATACTTTAGTTGGGGGTGCCGGCAACGACACCCTCGATGGCAGCAGCGGCATCGATACGGCCAAATTTCAAGGCGCCATTCAAGACTATGACGTTGCATTGATCGGCGGACAGATCATCGTCACCGATACTAATCTCGCCGACGGCGACGAAGGCACCAACACGCTCATTGACGTGGAAGATTTGGTCTTCTTGGGCGGCTCTGTCGAAATCGAAATGGGCGGCGCGGGCGACGACTTGATCACAGGCGATGATGGCGACGAAGCGCTTCTGGGCGGTGCGGGCGATGACACCCTCGTGGCCGGCGGCGGTGATGATGTGGTCGTCGGCGGAACTGGCAATGACTCGATCGATGCGGGCGACGGCAACGACACGGTCGACTACATCGTCGGCGACGGCATCGACACGGTCCAAGGCGGGGCGGGCTTTGATGAAGTTCAAGTGAGCGCCCAAGCCGGTCAGGCTGAAGATTTGCTCATGGAAGACGGCGCCACCTATAACGCACGCAACGGCTTCGTGGCTGGCGACCCAGGTTTTGTCGATCCCACCCACATTGTCATTACCAACAATGGCGGCAGCACCGTCGCGCTTATTGCCGACGGCGTCGAAGACTTTTCGCTTTCCGGCAGCGATCAAGACGACACTATTACCATTAGCGGCGATTTTACTAATACGGATTTGGCACCGCAGACCGTCACAGTCACAGGTGGTGCCGGTAACGACTCGATCGTGGCCGCTTTCGAAGCTCCCGGCGACTCTATGTTTGCTGATGGCGGTGCTGGCAATGACACCATTATCGGTGGTTTGGATGATGACACGCTGATCGGCGGCTTGGGTGTCGACTTTTTAACGGGAGGTGGGGGCGTAGATTCCCTGGATGGCGGCGAAGAGGGCGACGCTTATTTCTGGGATGCAGGAGATGGCCGCGATCAGTTTGCAGACAGCGGTGTCGGCACCGAGACCGATATTATCATAACTCTTTCCAATGCGTTTCGAGGATTGCCGACAATCTTCGATGGACCGTCGAGTGGTATTGAGCAGATAGCTGCCCTGGGACCGGGAATGGATATTCTCGGCGATGACGCGGTGGATGAGAATTGGGACTTCACCGGCATCAACTTATTTAATGTCAGCGGGATCAATGGTCAGGGCGGCAACGACACGATCACTGGCTCTGCTGCTGACAATGACATAGGTGGCGGCACCGGAAACGACAGTCTCCTTGGCGGCGATGGCAGCGACAGCCTAGGTGGCGAAGATGGAAATGACTTTGTTGATGGCGGTGCGGGCAACGATGTAATTGGGGGCGGAGATCACGACGACACGCTCATCGGTTCTGCTGGTGACGATGTCATAGATGGTGGAAATGGTGTTGACTTTATCGACGGTGGTTCGGGCAACGATGAACTTAAGGGCGGAGATCACGACGACACGCTCATCGGTTCTGCTGGTGACGATGTCATAGATGGTGGAAATGGTAATGACTTTATCGATGGTGGTGCGGACAACGATGAACTTAGGGGCGGAGATCACGACGACACCATTTTGGGTGGCGCGGGTAACGACAGCCTGAAGGGTGAAAAAGGCGTCGATGTCGTCGACGGCGGCGCAGGCAGCGACACTTACGTTTGGAGTGGGGGAGACGGTCGAGATATTTATTCAGATAGTGGAACGACAGGTTTCGATCAGATTCAGTTTAGTCCAGGAGACTTTCTTGGATTGCCGTCGGTCTTCGGCCCATTGAGCGGTATTGAGCAGATTGCTGCCTCGGGGCCGGGGATGGCTATCGTCGGCGATGACTCGGTAGGAGAGAACTGGGACTTCACGAGCATCAATCTACTTAATGTCAGTGAGATCGAAGCTGGTGGCGGCAACGACACGATCATCGGTTCCGCAGGCAATGAGTTAATTTTGGGAAAGGACGGCGACGACGTCTTACAGGGCGGCGCTGGTGCCGACACGGTTGTTGGAGGTCTTGGCAACGACACGCTCTTTGACAGCAGCGGTTCCGATACGCTCGATGGCGATGGCGACAATGACGTCATTGCCATCTCGAACACGGCTTTTGCCCTTGCGGACGGCGGATCCGGAATTGATACGTTGCTTGTCAATTCAAGCGGCTTTGTCTTCGATCTGACAACGGTCACGGACGGAAGCATTCAGAACACCGAAGTGATTGATCTCGGCGGCAACGGCAACAGTCTAGTTATTGACCGGCTTAAGATTCTGGATCTGTCACCGGCGAGTAAAGAAATCGAAATCATCGGGAACCCGACAAACTCTGTTCAATTCAATGAACATTTCGTGTTCCAAGGTCCCGTTATGCGAAACGGAACTGTGTTCGATGAATTTGCCTTAGGGTCCTCCAGCATCTTTGTCGAGCAAGAACTGACTGTAAACAATCCGCCGCGGGCATCAGTGAATCTCGATATTTTAATGACAGGACCCGAGGGATTCCGTATTGACGGCGAAGACAACGCGATCGGTTCTAACGGTGGTTTCGGCGTGTCAGTCGCGAGTGCCGGGGACATCAACATTGACGGCTTTGATGACGTAATAATCGGCGCGTTCTTTCTGAATCCAAATGGCGTGATGCAAGCAGGCGGCGCCTACATCGTCTACGGGTCGGCCACTGATCCCGGCGAAAGTATTTCAGTTACACAGATTCTAGATGGGATCGGCGCCTCTCGGCTAAACGGCGTTGGAGCCGACGATCAAGCGGGCCTCTCTGTCAGCAGCGCTGGAGACTTTAACGGCGACGGACTTCCTGATGTACTCATTAGTGCGTATCGCGCGGATACGACTTCGACAAACTCGGGTGCTTCCTATGTCGCCTTTAATGGCACATTTGGGTTCACCTACGGCTTTACGCCCAACGTGGATCTTTCGAGCCTCGATGGCAGCAATGGTGTCCGGTTAGACGGCTCGCCACCGGTACCACCTATTCCACTAACCTTAGGCGAAGAGAGCGGTTTTTCGGTTAAAGGTGGCGGCGACATAAACGGCGACGGCATTGATGACGTGATCATCGGGGCACCTTTTGGGCCGTTAAGTTCCACCATTCCCCAGACGGGAACCGCCTACGTCGTCTTCGGTCGATCCACGGGATTTAACCCGACTCTCGCCCTTAGTACTCTCGATGGCACAGACGGTTTTCGTATCTATGGCGAGAATGATCTGGTTTGATGATGTAATCGTGGGCGCCCCACTTGCGGGTTCAAATCCGTTGTTAGCGCCGGATTCAGGCGCAGTCTTTGTCTATTACGGTAAAGCCTCGGGGTTCGACTCCGTGGTCCAACTCGGTGACATCGATGGCACAAATGGATTCCGTGTTCTGGGCTTAAATGTTGGGGATGAAATAGGCGAACCTAGTTCAGTTGGAGATATAAACGGTGACGGCGTTGAAGACCTACTTATCGGCGCGCCCGACATAAACGGTTTTACCGGCGGCGCTTACGTCGTTTTTGGTAAAACGACAGGCTTTGCTGCCGATTTTGACCTGGCCTCGCTCGACGGCACCAATGGTTTCCGCGTCGACGGCGTGAACGCAGGAGACGTGGCCGGCATTTCGATCAGCGCAGGTGACATCAATGGAGACGGATATGATGAACTGGTTTTAGGAGCCAATGGCGCCAACCCGAACGGTCCTTTCCCTGACGGCGCCGTCTATGTTGTCTACGGAAAGGCGTCGGGTTTTGGCGCGTCCCTTAACCTTGGTAACCTTGATGGGTTCAACGGATTTCGCATAGATGGAAGTACCGAACCGTTCAATAGGCTCGGTGATGCGGTGGATGCAGGATCGGATTTCAATGGCGACGGATTCAACGACATCGTTATGGGAATACCCGGTGACCCTGGCGCCACGTATATTTTTTATGGCGGGATTTTCTTTGACACGCCGCTGTTCAGCCAACGAGGTGATGTAGTCGACTTCAATAATGTTAATGCAGGGAGCTATGCCGACGGCAGCCAATACAAATCGCAGGGAGGAGACGACATCGTAACCCTTCCCTTGAACGCGGCTGCGGCCGCCGCTGCGGGCTACGACGCAAGCTTCACCTTTGACGCTGGAGACGGCGCAGATGTCATTACTGGCGGTGATTTGTTGGATAAAATAGTTGGCGGCGCGGGCAATAACACCATCAGTGGCGGCCTAGGCGCTGACACTCTTAGCGGCGGCTTTAACCGGGATACTTTCGTCTATGCGGCGGGCGATGGGGGCGCGACAAATGCCGGTGCCGACAACATTACTCATTTTTCGGACGACTTCGACTTAATCGGTCTCACAAACGGCTTGACTTTCGCCCAACTCACCATTGATCAGAATACGGACGTCATCGGCGACGCTACCCTTGACGCGGTGATTTCTATCACGGCCGGCGGCGAAGTTCTCACAATCCTTGATGGCGGCGGGTCGTTAACGCTCGATAGCAACGATTTTATGCTGGTCTAATCGAGGCTTAGAATAGGCTCCAATCACTTCGATCCGGCGGTTTAGTGATGCGAGGTCGCGCACGCCTCCATGCCGACCAAACAAGCCGCTGTCTCTTAGAGAACGGGAGCACCTGAGCACGCCTTAGATGCCGTCGGGTAGGAGCCGTCATGCATCAAGAATGGACATTCGGGTGCTCATGTAGGAGCGCAACAAAGCCGGACTGGTGATCAAGCCGGAAACAGAAAACCTGAATAACGACATTTATTCCAGGGTTGGATCTAGACTGATTGCTATGTTTGGCGCAGCATAGTGGCCAGATGCCATCCTAAATTACTTACGGAGCAGTCCTCATGTGGAGAAAATACTATAGTATTTTGCTTACTAACTTTTTGCTGATCGGGGCCTTATTTCTCTTTAGGGTTCAATTAACTCAGGCCGATAACTGCGATAATGAAGTTGATGGAAAATGCCCCGGCGATGACGCTCCCATCACTGTTACCTTGCTTGGAACATCTGCCCCGACACTCGATCCTGAGCGGTTCACCTCTAGTACACTGATCACTGCGGGCGAAAAACAATTCCTTGTCGATGCAGGCCGCGGTGCCGTGCTCAGATTATCCCAGTTAAACCCTGGTAAAGAGGTCGAATCTTTTGCACGGCTTGACCGAGTTTTGTTAACCCACCTTCACTTCGACCACATCGTTTCTCTCGACGATGTTTGGCTATCTCGGTGGATGAATGCACGCCGGCGCGAGCCCTTACAGGTATGGGGACCTACCGGAACCCAATCGTTTGTCGACAACATGACCAGCTCTTATGAAGTGGACACGTCAAGTCGTTTGAGCACCTCTGAAGAGATGGGTGTTAAGGGAAATACATCTGGTATGACGATTTTAACGACCGAAATTGCAGAAGATGGAATCATCTATGAGGAGGATGGCATCAAAGTCACAGCCTTCGCAGTGGAACACGACATGCCGGCGCTGGCTTACCGGATAGATTATCAGGAAAGATCGGTTGTTATCTCTGGCGACACCACTTATTCCCCCAATCTTATTAAACATGCCCAGGGCGTTGACCTTATTCTTCATGAGGTGTTCGATTTTTCACCGCAATTCAAAAACTTCCCAGCGCTCCCGAAAATGCTCGAGGGTCACACGACACCTGAACAAGCTGCCTCAGTGTTCAATTTAACGAAGCCTAAACTCGCCGTTTTCACACATATCGCCGCACTCGGTGACGTGTCCATTGGCAGTTATGTAGATCGAACAACGAATATCTATGAGGGCCCGGTAATTCTGGGTGAAGATCTAATGACGATTACGATCGGCGATAAGGTCGAGGTCATTCCTAAGGACTAGCGATGGGCTTGCGCCTGGGCAGCAATTAATGTGTTGTCATGAAATGCCGATATACGAAATTGTGAGAAGCAACTGACACTTCTTTTTGAGTCTTGAATGTCTGCCACGACAGCCGTCTTGCTTTTCTGTGACAATTGGCCCCTCTATCTTCATAGGACTCTCAAATCGCTTCAGAGTGCGAGAAGACACGCTCCTGAAGAAATGGCCCTCGTCGCTCCCGCGAACCGGTTGCCGACGAGTTTCTGACTGAGGTCGTATCGCGATCCGCACAACCCATCGCGGCATCACTTAGGATGTTTGTTCCAGATGTTTCCGCCACTGATAAGCGTGCGTCACAATCGTCTCTAGATCGTCAAACCGGGGCGCCCAATTCCACGTGTTGCGTAATTTGCTATCGTCGACAACTGAGACGCCGCCAAAATTGCCGCGTCGTTCCATAAAGTTTGTAGGGATTTCGTTGCCGCTGACGCGCGCAACCGCGTTGGTGATTTGGAGAACGGAACGCCCATGCCCATAACCGCAGTTCACAATATCACTGTCGCTGCCGTCTAGCAGCCTTGTGAGTGCATTGACGTGAATATCCGCCAGGTCTTGCACATGAATGTAGTCGGTAATGCCGGTGCCGTCGGGCGTATCAAAGTCGCTGCCATAAGCGTTGACTTTTTCCACAACGCCAAACGCAACATTTAATGACGCGGTGATGATGTGATAGTAGTTCGGCTGGGTTTGGCCGAATGACAAGTCGTCCATGGCGCCGGCAACATTGAAATATCGCAAAATAACATAGCGTGCGTCTGACCCGCCGAAGAGATCTCCGACAATATCTTCGCAGGCCCGCATGGTGCGACCATAAAGCGACAACGGTGAACGCGCGTAGGTTTCGGCGATCGGCTCGTTGGTCGTCTCTCCATAGACTTGGGCGCTTGAGGAAAAGACAAAGTTGGTGATGCCAGCCGAAAGAACAGCGTCGACAAAGCGCACGGTCTCAGCCACGTTGTTTTCATAGTATTGAGTCGGGGTGAATTTCTTTTCCCAAATGTCGGCGTATCCGCCGAGGTCGACTACACCTGTAGGCTTGTGCTCGGCGATTGCGCGCGCGACGAGCTCGCGATCTCCTTTGGAGCCTTCAACGATGTTCACATCATTGGGCACATAATCTCGATTGGCATTTGAAAAATTGTCGAGGATTACGACGGAGAAGCCTTGCCGGTGCAACAGGCGTACCACGTGACCGCCAATGAAACCGGCGCCACCTGCAACCAAAATTAATTTCTTGTTGTCAGTCATCACTAGATCAGCGGTTCTGTTTCTAGTCCTAGCATATTCTTTCCAAAGCGAGACATGTTCTGGTCAAAGTTGACGGCGATTTGGCATGCAGCAGCTCTAATATCTTGATGGTACAATTGTACGGGATTTTTCTCGTAAATCCCAAGCGCACCCATGTTCCGAGCGAGCCTTTCCAAGGCCGAGACGCAAAGGTTCGTGGCGTAGGCGCGATCGCGATTTATTTCGATGTGCTCGTCTTTTGACAGGTTCCGCGCCTTTTCACCGTAATGGCGCAAAAAGTGGATTTGGTCTTCTAGAAGCAGTCTTGCTGTTTTAATTTCGGCGTCAGATTGGGCAATCCGCATTTGAACCGCTGAGCTTTCGGACACTGTATCATGCCTGACGACTCCCACGCGTTTTGCCGTAGTGCCCCGATATGCTTCCAGTCCCGCTTCGGCCATTCCGACGATTGGGCCAAGAACGCCCGCGCCGAAAAATCCACGAAGGCTTTTGTTCCATATGAAGCCGTCATCAATGCCGGCGCCTAGCGGATCATCGCCAAAAATTTTCGACAAAGGCGCCATCCGCCGGTCCGGAATAAAGACGTCATTGAGGATCACGTCTTTGCTCCCCGTTGCTTTGAGGCCCGTTACAAACCATTGATCGTCGATTTCGACATCGCTCAACGGCACCACCGTCACAACAGGTTCTTTGTCCGAAGGCCGAAAGGGTGGCAACGGGAGCACCATCCAGCGCGTGTGATCGACACCGCTTACGAAACGCCACTTACCGCTAATCCGGGCCCCTCCGTCGACTTCCGTTCCTGACGTATCGGTGGCAACCGATCCCATGCCCATCAGGACGTCGTGTCCGTCCGCGAAAATCTCCTCGAGCACTTCACGGGGAAAGCGACAAGGTACTGCCATCTGCGAAGCGACAACACTCGCGAGCCATGCCGTCGAAGGGCAGCCATGGGCGAGAATACGCCCGAGGTGAAACTGAATGCCCCATGGCAGCCGTTCTCCACCAAACGGCCCGGGCTGATAGTGTCTGAGGAGTTTTTGATCGTAAAAATCATCTAACGTGTCTTTCGGCACGACACGGTCCGTATTGGCCTTTGGCGCTCGTTCGCGAAGGGTGGGGACAAGTGCATGCGCGCGTTCAAGCAGCGGCTCCCATTCCGTCATGCCCGAATGGCCGTACTCCTTTGTGGCAATGTAATTCGATGTGACCATAGACGTGACCTGGGTTGGGCGTTCCGCGTCGATTGAATGAGCTCAGTTATTCATGTCTCATTTTTGTCGGGTGCTAGCGCGTCCGTTACTGGTCCAAAAATGCTCTCAAAATTACTTCGCAATTTGGCATCCACTTCTGCAAGTGTCGTTTCAATTCCAAGGTCGGCTAAGCTTGTTACGCCGTGATCTGAAATTCCACACGGGACGATCCCGGCATAGTGGCTAAGATCGGGTGCCACATTGAGGCTTACGCCATGAAATGAGACCCACTTTCTGAGGCGTATCCCTATGGCGGCGATCTTGTCATCGATACCGCCGGGTCCGCCGGGCCGCTCCACCCAGACGCCGACGCGGTTGTCTCTCGGTCCACCGTTCACCTCGAATTCGGCAAGGGTCGTCACGATCCAGTTCTGGAGTTTTTGAACAAAGAGGCGAACGTCAGGATCCCGGCGCGCGAGATTGAGCATGACATAGGCGACCCGCTGCCCAGGGCCATGATACGTGTATTGCCCTCCACGGCCGGATTGAAAGACGGGCAGCGCGTCCGGGGCAAGCAGATCGGAGGACTTGGCGCTCGTACCGGCGGTATAAAGCGGTGGATGCTCTAAGAGCCAAACCAATTCCCGAGCCTTGCCTGCGGCGATAGCCGCCACGCGCCGCTCCATAGCGCCCACCGCGTCAAGATAGTTCACCGGTCGCTTAGACAGAGCCCAATCGATGGTTGCAGTCACGTCCTCAAACCCTTGTCCTGCTTAACAGTTCCGTAATTCTACCATGGGAATGTGGGGCTCTCATCACATGGTTGGGGACACCAAATCAATATGAGTGCTGTCGAATCCGTAAGTGTCGAGATATCCATTGTGATCGGAAGAACGAGCTTACCCATTCATCAATTGCTCAAAATGGGGCGAGGTGCGGTGATCGAGCTCGATGCCAGCCAAGACGACGAGGTTTGGATTCTTGCTAACGAAGAGCCGATCGCGCGGGGTGAAATTGTGCTCCAGGGCGAGAATATTGCTGTAACGGTAACCAATCCTGTCAGCGGCTACTTCGACTGATCCCCTATCATATTCCAATAATTCAATAAATCTGTTGTTTTTCAGTTTGTTAGAGGTTAAAGCTCGGGCCTTGGCTCAAGCTTGGGCGATGACTGTGGACTTCACAAAGCTCGGTGGATTTGCTACATGGCTCACGCTTTTACCGAAACAATTGCGGTCGTGGCGGAACTGGTAGACGCGCAGCGTTGAGGTCGCTGTGGGGTAAAACCCGTGGAAGTTCGAGTCTTCTCGACCGCACCATTCTTTCGGTATGTGACCCTCCGCTAGGACAATCGTCGCGCAAACGCGTGAGTTTGGTTTTCGGGACTCAATGAGGCCGCCTTATGAGCGAAAACCCGGACACCAAGACGCCAGCTCAGCCATCATCCTATGCTGAAATTCCGTCCGACGCGCCGGTCCTGGACAGCGACTATGCGTTGAACTCGACTTTTGTCCGCTCGGTTATCGACGCGCTGGACGCTGGTGACGGAGACCGTGTTCGCCGCCTCGTGCTGCCCCTGCATGCCGCCGACCTTGCCGATTTGTTGGGCCTCATTCGGGCCACCGAACGCCGAAACTTGCTGAGCTTGATTGGCTCGGAATTGAATCCAGATGTCCTTTCCGAACTCGACGAAGACGTACGCGGTGACGTGCTAAAGCAGTTGGAGCCGCCGGTCATCGCCACGGCCATCCAGGCGATGGACAGCGATGACGCCGTTCAACTCATTGAAGATTTGACGCTAGAGGAGCGGGACACGGTGCTGGAGTACGTGCCCGGGATCGACCGGGCCGCCGTCGAGCAGTCTCTAGCTTACGAAGAAGATTGCGCCGGTCGGCTGATGCAGCATGAGATGGTTACTGTGCCGCCTTATTGGAACGTTGGTCAGGTGATCGACCATACTCGCGCAACCGGCGGCCTGCCGGAGCAGTTTTTCGAAATCTATGTGGTCGATGAAAGCTTCCATCCCCTCGGCAGGGTGCCGCTCAGTCGTTTGATGCAAGCCAAACGAGACGTGAACGTTCGCGAGCTCATGGATACCGAGCAAACGCTGATCCCGGCCGTTATGGATCAGGGAGAAGTTGCTTACATTTTCAATCAATATCATCTTCTTTCGGCGGCCGTGACAAACGACGATGGAAGATTGGTCGGCATGATCACAGTCGACGACATTGTTAATGTCATCCAGGAAGAAGACACTGAAGACATTCTTTATCTTGGCGGTGTAAAGGAAGAGGGCCTTTCGGATGGCGTTCTAAAGACGACGCAGCGTCGCTTCTCCTGGCTGCTCATCAACCTTGCGACGGCCATACTGGCGTCCGTCGTGATCGCTCTTTTTGATGCGACAATTGAAAAGTATGTAGCGCTCGCGATTCTAATGCCCATTGTCGCCTCAATGGGCGGCAATGCTGGAACGCAGACATTGACTGTCGCGGTGCGGGCCATTGCAACGCGCGATCTCACCCCGTCAAATGCGGTGCGTATCATTTTTCGCGAAGTCATGGTGGGCGGTCTAAACGGTATAATGTTCGCGATACTGATGGGCGCTGTCGGCGCGTTCTGGTTTCAAAGTACGATCCTCGGCGTCATTCTTGCCGGCGCCATGATTGCCAATCTGTTGTGTGCCGGTGCAGCCGGCATACTCGTTCCGCTCGGTCTGCAGCGCGCGGGCATGGATCCGGCCATCGGCTCAACGGTCTTCGTGACAACGGCGACCGATCTGGTGGGATTTTTCGTGTTTTTGAGCCTTGGAGCGCTGGCTCTTTCCTGAGATAAGACGCGGTTGGGCTCCCGGCACAAACTGGCTAAGCTATAGCGATGACAAAAAGACGGGGCATTTTATTTGCGGCAGTGCTGGTCTTGACCTCAGCCGGGCCGGCTGGGGCCCAAGGACGCTGGCTTGAAAACAGGCCGATGGAAGTCGGCCGTTCGCACTTGAGCGCCGCCGAACTTGCGGGCGATATCTATGTTGGCGGCGGTACCGGCCTTTTAGAACCGCTCGACAATTTTGAGCTTTATGATCCGATTGCTGATCATTGGGTTCCGCTGCCCGCACTTCCGGGCGGGCGCGAACGGTTCGCTATGGCAACGGCAAACGGACAGGTATTCGTAAGTGGAGGGTTTACCAAAGAAGCAGCTGGCCGGCCGAGTGCTGAACTCTGGATCTACGACGCAAATGAAGCGCAGTGGCGTCAGGGGCCCGATATGCCGGCGGCGCGCGCGGGTCATGCCATGGTGACCTATGAAGATCAGCTTTATGTCATCGGTGGACAGGGCGCCAGTGCGACAACAGTTCATAAGTTTGATGTTGCGGACGAGTCCTGGTCGACAACGACTCATAAAATGGCTGCGCCACGGGCCGCGGCATCGGCTGTCGTGCTAGGTAACCGAGTCTTCTTGATCGGCGGGATTGAATCCGGCAAAAGTGTGTCGCGAACCGTCGAGGTGCTTGACTTGTCGAGTGGAGCGAAGAGCCAAGCTGCCAGCCTGCCCGCGCCGCGTTATGGCCTAGCAGCAGCTGTGCTCGACGGACAGATCCACGTTGCCGGCGGCGCCACTTTGACGCCGCGAACTCACTTTGATCACTTTGCTTATGATCCAAACGCCAATCGTTGGCGCACGGAGGCCCCGCTTCCCACGCCGCGTTTTGCCGCCGCTTCGGCAACCGCCAATGGCCAATGGTTCGTTTTTGGCGGAGGTGGGGGCGCTGGTTTCTTTGCCCCATTTACCGCAGCCGATGCCGTCGAGAGTTTTAGTCCTCAATAGATCTGGCACGTTAGTGCCCGTGGTTCAGCCTGAGAGAGCAACTTTATGATTGCAAACGAGTTTGCGAGTCTGAACTTTGGCCTCGGGGAAACCGCAGACATGCTGCGCAACTCCGTGCGCTCGTTCAGTGACGATCATATTGCGCCCCGCGCCGACACCATCGACCAGACCAATGAATTCCCGCGCGATCTTTGGCCCAAGCTCGGCGCCCTCGGCGTGCTTGGGATCACCGTAGAGGAGGCGTATGGCGGCGCTGGCATGGGCTATCTCGAACACGTCGTCGCCATGGAAGAGATCAGCCGCGGTTCGGGCAGCGTCGGCCTATCGTACGGTGCGCATTCGAACCTGTGTGTCAATCAGCTGCGCCGCTGGGGCACTGAGGAGCAAAAACAGTCTTTGCTGCCTAAATTGATTTCCGGAGATCATTTGGGCGCGCTTGCCATGTCGGAGGCGGGCTCAGGTTCGGATGTCGTTTCAATGCGATTGCGCGCAGACAAAAAGGGTGATCGATACGTTCTCAATGGGACGAAATTCTGGATCACCAATGGTCCTGACGCGGACGTTGTCGTGGTTTATGCCAAAACTGATCCCAGAGCCGGCTCCGACGGGATCACGGCCTTTGTTATAGAAAAGTCGATGAAGGGCTTTTCAACCGCGCAAAAGCTCGACAAGTTGGGCATGCGGGGGAGCGACACAGGCGAACTCGTATTCGAGAACTGTGAAGTACCCGCCGAGAATATCCTTGGTCAAGAAGGTGAAGGCGTCCGCATTTTGATGAGTGGGCTCGACTTCGAGCGCGCCGTTCTGGCTGGCGGTCCGATTGGCATCATGCAGTCGTGCATGGACATTGTTGTGCCTTACGTACATCAGCGTGAACAATTCGGACGGCCAATCGGCACCTTTCAACTCATGCAGGCCAAGATTGCTGACATGTACACCACCATGAACGCCGCCAAGGCCTACGTCTATGCAGTGGCGCAAGCTTTGGACCGGGGAGAAGTGACCCGAAAGGATGCCGCCGGCGCCATTCTGTTCGCCTCTGAGACGGCGACGTCCATGGCGCTCGAGGCGATTCAGGCCCTGGGCGGCAACGGCTATCTCAATGAGTTTGCCGCGGGCCGTTTACTTAGAGATGCCAAGCTTTACGAGATCGGCGCGGGCACCAGCGAAATCCGCCGTATGCTGATCGGGCGCGAACTGTTCGAAGAAACAGGGTAAGGCGCTCGCGTACAGCGTGCGCTTCAATTTTTTCATCAGTTTGTCGAGAGGGGCTTCAAGCGGCGCGAGTTTGATCGCTTCCGTCTTTTGGCCCGGACGTCTCGCCCATATCTTTGAGCGAATTCGTCGGCTCCTTGGGCTGATGCTCCCGATGCATAAGCGGATGCAAGCCCGCGCGCTCCCGCCTCGGCGATAGCATCTTATGGAGGAGCTTGTTCAATTCCACCACGCCAACATAACGCCGACCCCAGGTGTGGGCGACGAGCATAACTTCGCTGACTTCTTTTTTGGCCATCAGCTTGAGGGTCTTGATATTGGACGCGTGGTTGCTCACCCAGTTGCCATTGAACATCGGCAAATCGCTGAGCTCTTGAATGCGATAGTTATTCATCAGGTCGATGAAGTGAGAACCGTCGATGGGTTCGATTTCCTTGCGCAACGCGTCTGCCTTGGCAAAGAAAAGAAAGCGATTAAACCAATCGACAAAGACGACATATTTGAAATTGTCAAAGCGCTTTAGTTTTTCCATGTAGTAGAGCAGGGTGTCGCGCTGAATCTGGCTGGCCTTACGGAAGAACATAAGTTCACCAGATTGCGCCGGCGGGTGCAGTTTAATCCTCAGCGTAATCGGCCTGGTATCGTCAAGATCGCGCGTCCGGTCTTGCAGATATGCAATGTAGGCTTCCTGGACAAACTCGACTTCTTCTATTTCGTTTTGGTCAATTGCAGGCTTAATGCGGTCGTTGGGCGAGCTAAATATTTTGCGGCCGCGATGAACGATGTCGTCGACTTCTTCCGCATCCGTGCGAAAAGCCAGGGCAAAACCCACCAAAAAGACCAGCAGAATAATGCCCGCCAATGATGCGTCGCTCATCCCCGTATAGCGCTCGACCAGTGGCTCTAGGATGGGCTGATATTCGTTTATTCCAATCAGCGCCAACACTGCCAAAGTGGCGAGCACCAACCCCGAAAACAAAGCTTTGAACCAGGTCTCCATCTCGAAATTCCCCGCGACTTGCCCGCTCCCGCGTAGCTTTACGCCGTCATCGACTCGCAAGTCCGATTATGGAACAAAACACCCCACAATACTCAACAATGCCCTGTCTCAGGTTACTCTGTTGCCGCATCCGCGTCAAAGCCTCTCGCTGCTCCCGTGCAGCATGAAGAAACAGCATATAACCAACTGAATTATTGAGGTAATTGCGACGAAATGTTTGTCGTTGAAGAGGTGGATTTACCTCTTGAAATGCTATTGACAGTTGCGGTTGCGCCAAAGTGGCGTCCGTTGTGTGAATTGAGCATTGTCAAAGCCTGTCTGTGGCGCTTTTTGCATCCAAGGACATTAACCCTATGATCTTGCCATGAGCGGGTGCACTTGAGAGGTCGCCGCCCGCAATTTCCGGGTCAACAGCGAGGAGAATGCCATGTCTGGCGAACCAGTTTTGCTCGACGTCACCAGAGCCGGAACGGCGGTCGTGACGCTTAATCGGCCCGAAGTTCACAATGCTTTCAATGCCGAAGTCATCGAAAACCTATTGGACATTTTGACAGACTTGCGTGGTGCCGAGGGCGTGCGAGTTGTTTTAATCGAAGGAGCTGGGAAGAGTTTCTCGGCCGGCGCCGACATTAAGTGGCTTCAGGCCGCCGCGGACTACACATACCAGGACAATCTCGTAGACGCCCAGCAGCTGGCAGACTTGCTCTATCGTCTTTACACATTGCCTCATCCGACCATCGCCATGGTTGACGGTGCAGTGAGAGGCGGCGGCAATGGGCTCGTCGCCGCTTGTGACATGGCGATTGCCACTGCCAACGCTCATTTTGCCTTCTCTGAAGTCAAGATCGGCGTCGCACCATCGACCATATCGCCCTACGTCATCAAAAAGATCGGCGAGTCTGCCGCGCGGCGATATTTTTTGACGGCCGAAGTATTTGACGCCGATGAGGCTTTGCGTCTTGGCCTTGTCCACACCGTCGTTGCCGATAAGGCTGAGTTGGCCGAAGAGAGCGAACGCATGGCGCGTCACATTTTTAAGAATGGGCCGCAGGCACAAGCGGCGGTTAAAGACTTGATTGAAGAAGTTGCAGGAAAACCGATTGATGCGCACATTAGAAAGGAAACCGCTAAGCGCATTGCCGAAGTGCGCGCCACGGAAGAGGCGCGCGAAGGCCTCAGCGCCTTTCTTGAAAAACGCAAACCCAGTTGGACGTCGTGAGTGGAAAGCAAACATCCAACCAAGCAGCGACCTTGCATCTGATCAAGCTCTGTGTCGGCGTTGAAAAACCGCAAGATCTGAAAGACTGGCAGGCGTCTCGCTTGGCGCAAAAGAAGGCGAATGGCGAGCCCGTGGAATTGCTGCACATCACACGGATGACGCCAAAACGGCGCGACGAATTATTGAGTGGCGGCTCGCTGTATTGGGTATGCAAACGGCTGGTGCAAATGCGCCAGCGGATACTCGATTTGCGGCCCTATACGGACCGCAACGGCACCAAGCGCTGCGCCATCGTGCTCGACCCAAAGATCGTGTTGACCCAGCCTCAGCCGCGGCGGCCCTTTCAAGGTTGGCGCTATCTGCCGGGAGCTGACGCGCCTGCCGATCTCACGACAAGGGGAAAAACGCCCCTTGACGGTATTCCCGAAGAAATGCGCAGCGAGCTTATGAAGCTGGGCTTGCTCTAGAGCGAAATCCACTGACGTGGAATGGCTCTAGAATTATTTCGCTCCCGGCAATTTTGCTCCGAAAGTAACAAAACGCCTGCGCGGGCCTGCCGTACAAGCGGCGGCTCGCACTTGCGAGTTTTCGCAAGGTCCGAATAATGGTTTCCGATGCTCTAGCGAGGGAACACCGGCCAATTGTCAATCAAGCGGGTCTCGCCCAGCCAGACGGCACTGAGTAGGCGCGCTGGCTTTTCAAGCACATCGACAGGCGCCAAAGTTTCGGCATCTCGTAGTTCGATATAGTCGACACGTTTAAAGCCGGCGGACAGGAGTGCTTGTTCGCCTGCCGCGATTTGCTTCGAAATAGGGGCTCCATCGACCATGCGTTGGGCGGCCTCTTGAAGCACTTTATTGAACCGTCCGGCGATGGTGCGCTGAGCCTCGTCCAAATATTGATTGCGTGACGACACGGCCAGCCCGTCGGCCTCGCGCACAATCGGGCCGGCGACGACGTCAACCGGCATGCCTAAGTCTTCGACCATGCGCCTAATGACCAGAAATTGCTGGTAATCCTTTTCGCCGAAAACGGCGACGTCAGGCGCGCAATGAATCAATAGTTTGGAGACGACGGTCGTTACGCCGTCGAAAAAGTGAGGCCGCGTGGCCGCGCAAAGGCCCTCGGTCAGCTCGGACACGGAAACCGTTGTCGTAAACCCATTGGGATAGATGTCTCGGGCTGACGGCACATAGGCAAGATGGGCGCCTGCAGTCTCGAGCTTTACTAGATCATCTGCCTCATTGCGCGGATAAGAGTCAAAATCCTCATGGGGTGCAAATTGCGTGGGATTAACAAAGATACTGACGACCACGCAATCGGCCGTAGCCTTCGCGATCTCCAGAAGAGAAATATGGCCTTGGTGCAGCGCGCCCATGGTCGGAACCAAGGCGATCGTCCGATTTTCCTGTCGCCATGATTGAACACGGATGCGCAATTCCGCGGCAGTCCGCGCGACGGCGATGGGAGAGGAAGTATCAGCTGGTGTCATACGAACGGCGGTTTCTTGTATTCAATGATCCGCCGCCAAAACCTAACGTCTTCGTTCTGCTTTGCCAATAATCCCTCAGAAGAGGCCATGACATCTAACGCATCGCTTAGACCAATAATCGGTGCACGGAAGGACCTTTCACTCCAACTCGGGCCCTTAGCTATGCATCTTTTGGCGAGATATTGGTAACCCAGCGGATTGAATTGACACTCAACCTGATTCGCACTTAGACACGTAGAGTGCCAGATGTTGTTAGATCATGTTTGTTCAAGTCGCAGTCCAAGAAGCTGTTCGTCTTGTTGGCTTTGCTGGCCGTTGAACTTGGAAGCTGTTCACGATTGTCTTCTCTTACCGGACGCGACCAGCCGCAGGTAGCCGGAAACGTTGCCACGTCCTCCTCGACGCAAAAAGTTGCAGACTTGGAAGCGGAGGTCTCCGCTCTTCGGAAAGAAGTTGCGCGTCTCAGAGGTACGGACAGTTTGGAGCCCGCGACAGCGGCACCGTCTGGTTTGAGTGCGGCACAACAACCGCCGGTTAACCTTAATGCCGAAATTGGGACGGACGACGCATGGATATCTCGATCGGCGGTGCCGCGAGCGTCACCGCCGGCCGATGCCTCCCTGGTTACCGGATCGGTGCGCCCGCCTACCTCGACGCCTGGGCGATGGATCGGAGAAATCCCAGTAACTCAGGCTGAATCCCGTGGCGCACGTGAGCTCATGCGTCCAAAAGGCGATTCCTTTGCTCTCCTTCTTGGGTCTTTTGCGGATCAGCAAAATCTTAGGCCAGCACGAGCAATTGTTCTGGCCGCCCACGGAGATCTTCTGGCGCAACTGCACTTCAGATCGGAGCTTATCTCCTTGCCCGGAAAGAGGTATTATAATCTAGTTGCCGGTCCGTTTGGCACGGAGTCGGAAGGCGCCGCTGTTTGCCGGGAAATCGAAAACCGCGGTGCCTTTTGCAAGGTGGCAAAGTTCAGGGGTACGCCCTTGGAGTGAGCTTTACCCGATCTGCGCCCCACGGCCTGGAGTAAAAATGGTAATGGTGGGTGCACGGTAGATGTCGTACGTGGCAGGAGAACAATCTTCCGTCTTTAGCGATTTGCCGGGACGTTCAAAAGAGCCTCGGGGAAGCGAAACCCAGGTCATCTGTCTAGGCAATGAAAAGGGAGGCTCGGGCAAGTCAACGACGGCCATGCACATTGTTGTCGCCCTTCTAAAGCTCGGTAAGAAAGTCGGCGCCGTTGATCTCGATGCACGCCAAAAGAGTTTGGCGCGCTATATCGAAAACAGAACCGACTGGAACAAGCGCCAAGGACTGTCACTGGCAGTACCTGAACTTCGTGTTGTGGCCCCCAGTCAGCTCGAGAATAAGTCTGAAGGCCGAGCCGAGGAGAAGGCTCAATTCGATGGGGCGTTGAGACAGCTTGCGAAGTCGTGTGACTTCATCGTGATCGATAGTCCCGGTGCCGACACCTACCTTTCTCGATTGGGTCACGCGGCTGCCTATATCATCATAACACCGCTCAACGATAGCTTCGTCGATCTCGATCTAATTGCCCATGTCGATCCGGAAACATTCGAGATCAAGAGCCCGAGCCTTTACAGCGAAATGATTTGGGAAAGCCGCAAGAAGCGTGCACTTTCAGATCGCGATACAATCGATTGGGTATTGATGCGTAATCGACTGTCTTCTCTTGACGCCAAGAATAAGCGGCGCATGTCTGATGTCCTGGATAAGCTCGCGCCTCGAACCGGATTTCGGATTGCGCCCGGTTTCGGCGAACGCGTCATCTATCGCGAATTATTTCCGAACGGTCTGACCTTGCTCGATTTGGGCGATCCGGATTCGGACGTGCAACTGACCATGAGCCATGTGGCGGCACGGCAGGAGCTGCGCGATCTCTTGGTCACGCTCAATTTACCGGGATTGGAGAAAGCGGCCGTTGCATTCTAAGATCGGCTATGGCTGACCGTAGCAAATCCCCTGTGCCAAATACGCGCGATCGGGTCGCGCCATCTCGGCACGGCAGCAAGTCTTCCGTCAAAGAGTTCCTGGCGCAAGTTGCACAAACGCCTGCGCCGGTGCCAACCGGAGATCGCGGCCGGCTCATTTTCGCGCTCGACGCAACCATGAGCCGCGAGCCGACGTGGGATATGGCCTGTCAAATCCAGGCGGAAATGTTCAGCGAAACATCGGCGCTGGGCGGCCTCGACATTCAGCTTTCGTACTTTCGAGGTTTCAACGAATTTCATGCCGGTAATTGGGTGTCCGAACCAGCCGTGCTGCTGAAACAAATGACGGGCATTCAGTGCCGCGGCGGATACACTCAGATCGAGCGCGTATTTCGTCACGCTATAGATGAAACGAAAGAACGCCGGGTGAGTGCGCTCGTCTTTATCGGAGATTGTATGGAAGAAACCGTCGACTCTGTTTGTGCTGCGGGTGGTGAACTCGGCTTGCTTGGCGTGCCCGCATTTTTGTTTCATGAAGGTGACAATGGGCAGGCAGAGCGAACATTCAAGGAGTTGGCTCGGTTGACGGGTGGTGCCTATTGTCATTTTGATCGGGCGTCGGCCAGTGTCTTGCGCGATTTGTTGAACGCGGTCGCCGTTTATGCGGCAGGTGGCCGCAAGGCGTTAGCCGACTACGGAAAACAAAAGGGCGGCAATGTGTTGAGGATTGCTCAACAAGTCAAGTAAGCCCAACTACGGCGGCGGCGGGAAGAAGCATGACATTCTGGTTGGTTCTTGGTGCGGCACTTTTGTTCGGCTCGATCTTGGTCGCCAAGCTATTTTTGTCCGCTGACCCGAGAGTGATGGCGCAGCTTGTTCGCTATCTCGTCGGCTCACTGCTGGTTCTGCTGTCGTTGCCTCTCTTTGCCAGGGGGGGGCTCACTTTCGGACTGCCCTGCCTAATATTAGGTCTGATGGTAATCAGCGGCCGGCTGCCCCCGGGTCTCAATCCTTTTGGTGCAAGTGGGGGGCTCGGCCAATCGGGTGGAAGGGGCGGCCAAACGTCGAGCATCAGCACGGCGACGCTGCGCATGACACTCAATCACGACACCGGCCAGATGGACGGTGAAATATTGGCGGGGCCGTTTGCCAGCCAGGTGCTGAGTGCTATGAGCATGGAAGAATTATTTAGACTCTTAGACATGTGCCGGCAGGATGATCCGGATGCAGCTCAACTATTGGAGGCTTACCTGCAACGCCATCGCGGCGACGAGTTGGGCGCGAATTGGGAGCCTGGTGATGACAGTACGAGCGGCCATCGGGCATCGGGCCACATGGGTCGCGATGAGGCTTTTGCGGTTCTGGGGCTAGAGCCGGGCGTATCTGAGGAGGAAATCTTAGGCGCCCACCGCAAGCTGATGAAAAAATTTCATCCCGACCATGGTGGCTCAAATTATCTCGCGAGCAAAATCAACGAGGCTAAAGATCTGTTGATTGGCGACTGATTGAGGCAGCGCCTTAATTGCTGCCCACTAATTGCTACCCTGGGGCCATTCCTGTTGCACGACCGTAAAGCACGACACGCCACGCTGTTGCAAAACACCGCAGGCGCTTTCCGCTTCTATTTCACGATACGGACCAATGCGGGCTCTGTAGATCGTACGATTGTCTACCTCTACGGGAACCACAGCCAAAATGACATTTTGCAATATTTCAGGCGCGCGCGTCGCCGCCGCGTTGAGACGCTGAATGGCAACATCCTCAAGGCCGAATACGCCAATCTGCACACCGTAGTAAGCGTCGGGATCCGATAAGCGCCGCTCAATGCCGGCAGACGACACCGATCGGTTCGGCATGGTTGCCGCAAATAATGATTTGCCGTTACCGCCTGGTTTTACGTCCGACTCCGGAAGCTTGTTGACGGGAAGAACGCCAAGTATTCCTTCCTCCTCAGCGGCAATCAAATCGCCAATTGGGTCTGTTGAATTGGCCGGCACGCTTGCTGTTGCCATGCCCGCATCGGACGGGATAGTGGCGGCGACAGACTTGTTTTCGATCGTTTGTTTGCTGTTTTCGGCAATGGGTCGACTTCGACTTGTGGTCCGAGCGGTTTGTTCCTGATTGGGCAGAACGGTCTCATCCACTGTTGCTACGGCTATTGAGTCAGCCGCGACTTGAGGGCCAACGGGCTGTGCTGCAGCGATTAAATCTTGTCCAGGCGCCGGCTTATGCACTGGTGACGGAATGACAACATATCGCCGCCCCAGACTTGGGTCCGCACTAATGCGCGCAAATTGCTCGTTGAGAATTTTTCGCATATGAGCGTCACGTGTCTTTGTCGTTCTGCCGCCGAAAACAACACCGATCAAATGATAGCCATTACGCTTCGTCGACGTCGCAAGATTGAATCCCGACGCCCGAATGTATCCGGTCTTGATACCGTCAGTGCCGGCAAAATTTTTCAACACTTCATTGTGGGTCTTGTAAGTTTTGCCACCCCAGCGAATGGATTTGGTCGAAAAGTATGGATAGTACTTGGGATAATCGCTAATGAGCCGGAAGCTCAGCCGTGCCATGTCCCGCGCCGTCGAATATTGTTGCCGATTGGGTAAGCCCGACGCGTTTCGGAACTGCGTGCCTTTCATGCCGAGAGCTTTGGCTTTTCTCGTCATAATTTGAGCGAATTGGGATTCAGTTTTTCCCAAATGTTCGGCGATGACGACGGCGACGTCGTTCGCCGAGCGCACGACTAAAACTTTAATGGCGTGTTCAACAATGATTGTTGAGCCCGCCTTGAGACCCAACTTGGACGGCGCTTGACCCGCAGCGCGCTTTGAGACACGCATTTTTGTGTCGAGTTTTACGTCGCCACGCTCCAACGCTTCAAAGAGCAGATAGAGCGTCATGACTTTTGTTAGCGATGCGGGATAACGACGTGCGTCTGGGCTGCGGGAAAAAAGAACTTCTTCCGTGTAACCGTTAATGACGATGGCGGCGTATTTGGGGTTGCTGGCAGCGAACGCACCGGTCGACATGGTCACGGTCAAGACCGCAGCCACAAGCAGGAGAGCCAACTTCCGCGGCTCCCGACAGGATTTAAACATCCAATGTCGGCTCAACACGCTCACTACACCTTGTCGAATCTGTTAGCGCCCCACCGTTTGTAGCCTAATCAGCTTTGGCGGGATGCCCAATAGCTAATTCGTTCTTATATTCAAGATTCGGGCCTTGATAACTGCGATTCAGTTAACGCTGGACCAATTACTGATTGAAGTTTATTGCAATCGTCCATGGCCGGACGAGTGCTGTTGGCCGGAGAGAGAGACGTCCAAGCGCTGGCGTTAGTTGGGTGCAACCGACAGTTCATGTTGCAGCGCAATAAACCCTTGACAGGCATCTCGCAGATGCATATAAATGTTGCGTTGCAGCATATGAAATTTCGAGCTTTGAGGTAAAGGCAGAAAAATTGAGAAACCCCGGAACTCTGCCGATTTCAAAACAAGGACACGAGACAGATGACGACAAAATCGAAGGCCAATGGAGCCAAGACCAATTTCAAGGCTGGTGGACCAGCCGCAGACGCTTTCAAAAAGACTTTTGACCAGGCGGTGAGCGGCTATAGCCAATTCAGCGAACTCGGCCAGGACAATGTGGAAGCCTTGATTGAAAGTGCAAATATCGCGACCCGCGGATTTGAGGCCATTAATCAAGAATCGCTTTCCTTTTCAAAGCAGTCGCTAGAAGACGGTGTCGCCGTGACTCAAGCCGCAATGGGCGTTCGAAGCGCTCAAGAGTGGTTCGAAATTCAATCCGATTTTACCCGGGCTGCTTTCGATAACTACTTGGAACAAGTGAACAAATTGACCGACCTGGTGTCGGTAACGGTCCGAGATGCTAGTGAGCCGCTCAACACGCGGGTCAATGCATTTGTCGAGACGGTTCAGCGGCTGCGCTCTTAAAACAGGACGACCATCCAGAAAATGGCGGCCCCGCCGATGGCGGGGCCCTTTTTTTGCCTTGGCGGTGGCGAAGCCCTCGTCAGATGCGCTGGTTTGCTCTTGTTTTTCGCAAGGCCCCCCCACTTATTGACAGCATGCCTGCTCCCCGTTGAAGTTAGACGCGTAAGCCTGAATCAGGCGTAGACGTACAATTTGCGTTTTTTTGCAAAGGGTGCCTCGCGCTGAGTGATGGGATTAGAATTCAGAAAGCTTCGCGGCGCTAATATTTGCAGAGTTAGACCGAAGAACTTTGCGCAATTGCCCGACTGAGCGGCTGCACATACGGCAGGAGATGACACGGCAGGAGATGACATTGGATCAATCGGGCGGTTGTCAAAAGCGAGATCGGACTTATCTTGATGGACGGTGCACAACTTTGATGTCAGACGATCGAAAGAATAACGGTGATACGGGTCCTTCGACCGGTTTGGTAACAAAGACCAAGCCGAAAACGAAGAAACCGTCGCTTTATCGTGTTCTTTTATTGAATGATGACTACACTCCCATGGAGTTTGTCGTGTACATTCTTCAAAGGTATTTCAACAAGGGCCGCGAGGACGCGACGCGAATTATGCTTCATGTTCACCAAAACGGCGTTGGCGTTTGCGGTGTCTTCACTTACGAAGTTGCCGAAACCAAGGTTGCTCAAGTTATCGATGAAGCACGACGTCACCAACACCCACTGCAATGCACGATGGAAAAGGAGTAGGTATCCGTTTTGCCCTCGTTCTCTCAAAGTCTTGAAGATGCATTACACCGCGCCATTCGATTTGCGGGTGAGTATGATCACGAGTACGCCACGCTCGAGCATCTGCTGCTTGCTCTTATCGATGATAAGGATGCCGCTGCTGTCCTGCGCGCATGCAGCGTCGATCTCGAGTCGCTCAGAGAGAGCCTCATCAATTATGTAGAAAACGAGCTTTCGAGCTTGATTGTAAGTGGTAGCGAGGATGCCAAGCCGACGGCTGCATTCCAGCGCGTAATTCAGCGTGCCGTCATCCACGTTCAGTCGTCTGGACGAGAAGAAGTCACCGGCGCAAATGTCCTGGTGGCCCTTTTTGCCGAGCGTGAAAGCCATGCAGCTTACTTCCTGCAGGAGCAGGACATGAGCCGTTACGATGCTGTGAATTACATTTCACATGGCATAGCCAAACGGCCGGGGATGTCGGATTCACGTGGCCCGCGCGGCACAGAGGAAGAAGTTGAGGGCGAACAGATCGTCAAAGAGGGCAGCGAAGCGCTTGATGCATATTGCGTCAACCTGAATTTGAAAGCGCAGGCTGGAAAAATCGATCCTCTCATTGGGCGCGAAGCCGAGATCGAGCGGACAATTCAAATCTTATGTCGCCGACAGAAGAACAATCCTCTCTTCGTAGGCGATGCCGGCGTCGGCAAGACTGCGATAGCTGAAGGCCTCGCACGAAAAATAGTTCAGGAAGAGGTTCCCGAAGTTCTCTTAGAGAGCGTCATCTATTCACTAGATATGGGCTCGCTTTTGGCTGGAACGAGATACCGAGGCGACTTCGAAGAACGGGTTAAGTCGGTGGTGCGTGAGCTTGAAGACATGCCCCACGCAATTCTTTTTATTGACGAAATTCACACTGTCATTGGAGCAGGTGCGACCAGCGGCGGTGCAATGGATGCATCCAATTTGTTGAAGCCCGCTTTGCAGGGAGGAAGCCTGCGCTGCATGGGCTCAACCACGTACAAGGAATACCGACAATATTTCGAACGTGATCGAGCTCTCGTCCGGCGGTTTCAAAAAATCGATATTGTCGAACCAAGCGTCCCCGACACGATCAAGATCCTCAAAGGGCTGAAACCTTATTTCGAAGAGTTTCACAAAGTTAAGTACACCAACGAGGCGATCAAGTCGGCTGTTGAGCTGTCGGCTAAATACATGAACGACCGTAAGCTGCCAGACAAAGCGATCGACGTGATTGACGAGGTCGGGGCATCGCAAATGCTGCTGCCCAAAGCCAAGCGACGCCGCTCAATTGGCGTCAAGGACGTGGAATCGATCGTCGCCAAAATGGCGCGCATTCCGCCCAAATCTGTTTCCAAATCCGACACGCAAGTCTTGCAAGATTTGGATAAGAACCTCAAACGCGTCGTATTCGGTCAAGATCAAGCTATCGAACAATTGGCCGCCGCAATAAAATTGTCGCGCGCAGGGTTGCGCGAACCCGAAAAGCCGATCGGCAATTATCTTTTCTCCGGGCCGACGGGGGTCGGCAAAACGGAAGTGGCCAAGCAATTGGCTAGTATCATGGGTGTCGAGCTCCTGCGCTTCGACATGTCGGAATATATGGAGCGCCATACGGTCTCGCGCCTCATTGGTGCTCCCCCGGGCTATGTCGGATTCGATCAAGGGGGACTGCTGACCGACGGCATCGATCAAAATCCACATTGTGTGTTGCTTTTGGATGAGATCGAAAAGGCCCATCCAGATTTATTCAACATTTTGTTGCAGGTGATGGATCACGGCACGTTGACCGATCACAATGGCAAGAAGATCGACTTTCGCAACGTTGTCCTCATTATGACGACGAATGCGGGCGCCGCCGATATGGCAAAACCGCCGATCGGCTTTGGCCGATCTAAACGCGAAGGTGACGATGATGACGCGATCAAGCGCATGTTCACGCCTGAGTTTCGCAATCGCTTGGATGCAGTCATCGGCTTTAACGGCCTATCGCCTGAAATCGTGACACGCGTTGTCGAAAAATTCGTCCTTCAACTCGAAGCTCAGTTAGACGATCGCAACGTCACGATTGAGCTGAGCGACGACGCGAACACGTGGCTGGCGGAACGAGGTTATGACGAAAACTTTGGAGCGCGGCCGTTGGCACGTGTGATCCAGGAATCGATCAAAGGCCCGCTCGCGGAAGAATTATTGTTCGGAAAACTCAAGAAGGGCGGCACCGTGCGTGTTCTTGTCGGTGAAGACGACAAGCTCGCGTTCGATTTCATCGAAATGCCGCCCCCACCACCGCGTCCAAAGAAGGCGAAGGCTGCGCCAAAGCCGAAAAAAGATCCGAACGATGGCGGCAGTGCCAACGGGGGCGACGACGACACAGATTCAGGCTCGGGCGGCTCGGTGCCGTCAGTTCCGGTCACCGTGAATTAGGCGATACGTCTCGTCTTTGATTAGTGCGCTATTCGATCGTAGTGCTGATCAACTCGGCGATTTGCTTTAGCCGAGCAGGATCAGCCGTGTCGCTTCCATGGAACGACAAGTCAGAACCTGCACCGCGCGGAATGACGTGAAAATGGACGTGAAACACGGTTTGCCCGGCGGCGGCACCATTGAGTTGGGCCAATGTGACACCATTCGGGCGAAGTGCTTGATTGATTGCACACGCCACTTTCTGCGTCGTCTGAATCAACGCCTTCGCCATCTTGGGGTCTAAGTCAAAAATCGTCTCGGCTTCAGCTTTGGGTACGATCAGCGTATGGCCGTCGGCCTGAGGTCTGATGTCCATGAACGCAAGCGTAAAGTCATCTTCAAAGACTTTGATGCAGGGCGCCTCGCTCCGAAGGATTTTGGCGAATATATTGTTGGTGTCATAGGACATGCCGGGCACTAGTTGCTCTAACTTGGCTCCTGGCGAAACGGAACATGATCGCTCAAATACATAATGTCGTTGTCAACGTGACGGCGTTCTTCGTTCAGATAGCGTTCGACTGCATCTCTCAAACTGGCATCGGCAAGATAATGTGCGCTGTGTGTTCGGGTGGGAACATAGCCTCGCGCTAACTTATGCGCGCCTTGGGCCCCTGCCTCGACCCTTCCAAGCCCGCGTGCGATGGCAAAGTCGATGGCTTGGTAGTAGCACGCTTCAAAGTGAAGAAATCGATGATCTTCGATGCATCCCCAATTGCGGCCGAACAGCGTGTCGCCGCCGATAAAATTAATGGCGCCTGCAATATATCGCCCGCCGCGCTTGCACAGTATGAGCAATACGTCATCGGGCATAGTCTCGCCAATAAGGCTGAAGAATGATCGAGTTAAATAGGGCCGGCCCCACTTGCGGGTACCGGTATCGGCATAGAAATTGTAGAACGCGTCCCAATGATGCTCCTTAAGATCCGCGCCGGTCAGTTGCTCGATCGTAATGTCGTTATCCAAAGCCGCTTGCCGTTCTTTCTTTAGATTCTTGCGTTTTCTGGACGTGAGGTCGGCGAGAAAATCATCAAAAGTCGTATAGCCATGGTTCAACCAATGAAATTGCTGATCGGTGCGTTGAAGTAATCCCAATTCTCCCAAATGGTTCCATTGGTCTTCGGGAAGAAAAGTAAAGTGAACTCCCGAGACTTCGAGTTGTTGCGCGACTTGAATTGTGGCTGCCAGTAATCGCGTCTGCGTGTCTTTCATATTCTCGTCCGGTCGAGCTAAGAGCCGGCGGCCGGTGGCCGGCGTGAACGGAACCGAAACCTGAAGCTTTGGATAGTAATTGCCGCCAGCCCGCTCATAGGCATTGGCCCATCCGTGATCGAATACAAATTCACCGTAAGAGTGGTTCTTCAAATACATAGGAACTGCACCAACGAGTGCGCCAGCACCGTCATCAATCACAACGTGGTGCGGCGCCCAACCGGAGCGTGCGGTTACCGATCCGCTTTCTTCAAGAGCGTGCAGAAAAGCGTGACCGATAAACGGATTCTTGGGGATAGGTTCACGACCGGCCACCTCTGAAGGATTGGCGCATGCGTCCCATTGCGCTGCGTCGACTTCCGAGACTTTGGAGATGATTTTTGCGGAAATCTCGCTCGATGCCATGAGGTATCCTGTTGCAGACCTTACACTTACGCTATCTCGAAAACGGCATCGATCTCAACCGCAACACCCAGCGGCAAGCTGGGAGCGCCAACCGCAAATCGCGCATGCCGGCCTGCGTCGCCAAATATGTCCACCAGCAAGTCCGACGCCCCGTTCAGGACAATATGGTGCTGGTCAAATTCGGGCCCGCAACAGACGAAGCCGCCAAGCTTTATGCATCTTTGAACGCGATCGAGATCGCCTGCACAGGCCGCCTTGAGGTGGGTCAACGCGTTGACGATACAAATTCGCGCCGCATCCTGTGCCTGATTGATTGAAACCGTTGAGCCGACTTGTCCCTTATACTTGATGCCGTCCTTTGTTGACGGAATCTGGCCTGCAATGAACACGAGATTGCCCGTAACTACGAATGGCACGTAGTTCGCCGCAGGCGCCGGAGGGGGATCAAGAGTGATGCCGAGGTCACCCAGCTTTGACTCGACTTGACCGGACATGAAGTTTCTCCTGCTCTTTATTGTGACAGGAGATCGTTTTTAGAGTACAGCCGGCCCGTGTACAATGTCGGGCCGGCTGCACGTTGGCATCTGCAACGGATGTTTGAGCCCCGATCGATGCCTTTTGCTCAATTATTAGTTTGCATGCAGACGCGCGATGGACGCTTTGCCTCGTTTGTCGAGATACATGCGCTCATCGGCGCGCCGGAGTAACTCGTCGCGATTCGTATCTGGTCTGTAGGGCTCCATGCCCAAGCTTGCGCGGATAAGAATTTGCGTGTTTCCGACACTGACACTTGCAGAGTTCAATTGGTCTTTAAGTCCTTGGGCTCGCTCACGAACAACGGTCTGGTCCGCACGAACAAATATAACTGCAAATTCGTCACCGCCAATGCGGCATACCAAATCGGTCGCGCGTGTGTTTTGAACCAGAATTTGCGCAACTTGTGTCAACACCGCATCTCCTGCCGCGTGGCCAAACGTATCATTGACGGCCTTGAAATCGTCTAAGTCGATATAGGCGAGCATGCCGGATTCGTCGTAGCGCTGGGCCATCGCAAGCGTACGGTTGATCACATCAACAAAGCCGCGTCTGTTGTGCAAGCCCGTCAGTTCATCGGTCACTGATAAGCATTCGAGAAATTGGATTCGATGTGATTGCTCGGCGAGTTTGTGTTCGGTCTCTGCTGCCACTTGCAGCAGATGTTCGAGCATGTGACGTCCGTGTGAGCCGACGGATCCGTTCAAATCGCTCAGCGAATTTTTGGGGTCAGTGATCATGCTGAGAAGAGTCGGAACGCTCTTAAATGCCTGCTCAGATGTTTGGGCAATCGCAGGTGGCATCGGCAAGGTCCTTTCACTCATTGCTGGTGCCTCCCAAGGAGCAATCGCCATTCCAGCCCTAGAAGGGCAGAGCTCTGGGATTTTGCGCCGCCAAATAGTCAAACCAATCTTTCCTTAGGGGAACTTGTTGCCGTTTGCTCTTGCACGGCGGCAAGAATTTCCGCCTAGACAATTCGATCTGGTGGATTGGTACCGGCAAAATAGGCGTCGAGATTGTCGATGGCTTTAAAGCCCATCGCATTGCGCGTCTCGACGGTGGCGCTTCCTAAATGGGGCAAGAGAAAGACTTTGTCGAGGGCGAGATAACCTGGATGAATGTTGGGCTCGCCTGCGTAGACATCCAAACCGGCCGCCGCAATGTGGCCGCTTTTGAGCGCTTCGATCAAGGCATCATCGTCTACAAGGTCACCTCTCGCCGTATTGATGATCACCGCACCGCGAGGCAGAAGTTTAAGACGGTCGGCATCGACGATACGACGTGTCTCCTCGTTGGTGGCGGCATTCAACGATAAGAAAGACGACACACGAAATAGGCTTTCCGCGCTGCTGTGATAATGCGCGCCATCTTCAAGCTGGGCGTCCAATTGACGGGAATTGTGATAGTGAATATCCATGTCGAATGCGCGTGCTCTTTTGGCAAGGGTACGGCCAATGCGTCCCATGCCTAAAATTCCAAGCGTCTTTCCAGTGATCTGGCGACCTAGCAAACTGGTCGGCGTCCAGCCGGTCCAACGCCCGCTGCTGACGAGGCCATGTCCTTCGCCGGCGTGCCGCGCCGCGCCCAATAACAGGAGCAGAGCAATCTCTGCTGTAGCATCGGTCAAGACGCCCGGCGTATTGGTCACCACAATTCCGCGCCGCATTGCGGCTTTCAGATCAATATGATCGTATCCGACGCCGAAATTCGCGATGAGTTTAAGTCCATCAGGCAAGGCGTCAATGAAGGTGGCGTCGAGCCTGTCCGTCACGGTTGGCAACAGCGCTTCGGCGCCCTTCGCAAGTTGAACCAGGTCTTGTGGTGCAAGAAGTTGGTCGGTTTCATTAAGTCGAACGTCATAGTGTTGTCGGAGGCGTGCTTCGACCGCGTCGGGCAATTTGCGGGTAACGACGATTTTTTTGTTTTGTCGTGACATAAGTGGGATACAGCTTTTGTCAGGTTGAGTGGGCGGGCCTATGCCGGGGGACCGGAGCTGGAGATGAACGGGAGTTTTGATGAATTACCATAGGGACGCAAGCGGCTCGGTTGTTGGACAAACGTCACGCATGTGGCGCATTTTGGCGTTGGCGCTGCTTTATCTTGTGCAGGCCTGTGGCGAGGACACCGGCGAGGTCGATGCCCAATCGGCAGAAATGCCGCCACTTGCATCGTTTGAAGCGCTCTACGATTTATCACTCAACCGAGCCAACAGCGGGTCCGGAATTGAATCCTATGCCGGACTTCTAACAATTCGTTGGGCGGAGACCTGTGAGGGCTATACGTCCGATCAACAAATTGCCGCGGATATTTGGAATGTCACCGGCGGTCAAGTCTATACGGAGTTTTCTTCAAGTTCGTGGGAAGCAAGAAATCAAACGCTCTTTCGTTTCACAATGAGAACGAAACTGAACGAGGAGGTGTCGCGTGAAGTGCGCGGCAAGGCGAACCGCGACAAGGATGGTGAAGACGGCACGATAATTTTCAGTAAGCCTAAAGAAGCCGAGCACGTGCTCGATCCCGCTGTTCTATTTCCGTCGGAATATGCCAATCGACTGATCAAGGCAGCTCGAGAAGGCGAAACGGTTTTTCGAGCTAACATGTTTGACGGCTCCGACGACAAAATAATTTTCGATACGGTTTCCTTTATCGGTCAAAAGGGTAACAACGACGACAGTGAAGACGAGACTGAACAGCACTCGTTGCTGGCCGGGCTTGATTACTGGCCAGTTCAAGCCAGCTATCATCCGACGAAGACAAAAGATGAGTTGCCGGATTTTGAAATCAGTATGCGGATGTATGCCAATGGCGTCACGACTGATCTCGTATTGGACTACGGCGACTTTGCGTTGAACGGAAAACTATTGAAACTGAAAGAAATCGACGGCGGTGGTTGCTAATTGGGTTTGCGCCCAGCCATTGCGCCGCGCCCTTTGCGGATAGCGTCATCGCCAAACTTGGCTCGGACTGAATCGATCGCCGATTCTGCGGCGCTGGCGCGGTTTTCATCAGCGTCGAGCAGGTCTAGACCAACCGAGCCTGCATCCGTCAAGCCCTTGATTCCAATGCCCAATAGGCGATACGGCGTGCCGTCGGCTTGTTTTTTGAGCAATTTGTTGCTGTGCAGAAACAGCGTATCGGCCAATTGGGTTGGCCGGTCCAAGGTGATGCTGCGGGTTCGGATCCGGAAGTCGGCGGTCTTGAGTTTAAGTGTGATCGTTTGGCCGACTTTGCCGGCTTTCTTTGCCCTTGCGGACACACGCTCGCACTGACGCCAAAGTCGGGCGCGCAAAACTTCATAGTCTGAATGGTCTTGGTTGAACGTGGTTTCCGATGACAGCGTTTTAGCCCGGCGATTGGTCTTGACTTGGCGCACATCCAATCCACGGGACAAGCGCGACAGCCGCCCGCCCATCTCGCCATATTTCTTGAACAGCAGCGCTTCATCCATGCTTTGAATCTGCCCAATCCGCTCGATGCCGTCGCGCTTGAGTTTGCGCGCAAACGCCTTGCCGACGCCCCATATCTTCGTGACTTTGAGAGGCGCGAGCCGGTCAAGGGTTTCTTCTCGGCCGATCACGACGAATCCGCGAGGCTTGTCTAAGTCAGACGCAAGCTTTGCCAGAAACTTATTGTGGCTAAGACCGATCGACGCGGTCACGCCCACTTCGTCTTCAATGCGTTTGACCAATCGCGCCAGGGTTTCGGCCGCGGATTGCTTGTGCAGCCGTTCGGTGCCCGTCATATCCAAAAACGCCTCGTCAATCGAAAGAGGTTCGACCAACGGCGTGACTTCTTCCATGAGGCAGCGGACTTGTTTTCCGGCCTCCGAGTACTTTGCCATGTTCGGTTTGACGACAACGGCATTAGGGCAGGCTTTGAGCGCCTTGAACATAGGCATAGCCGAATGCACGCCGTGTATGCGGGCGGTGTAACAGGCGGTTGCGACGACCCCGCGCCGTCCACCGCCAATGATGACCGGTTTTCCGGCGAGGTCGGGATTGTCGCGTTTCTCGACCGCCGCATAGAAGGCGTCACAATCCAAATGCCCGATTGTGAGCGCGTCGAGTTCTTTGTGACGCAACAGCCGCGGGCTCCCGCACGCTGCGCATCGGTGAGGGGAGTCATCGGGCTCAGCGCGCGGTTTCCATCGCTGAAAGCAGTCCCGGCAAAACCCGCTGCCTACTGATTCTTCTCGTCCAAGGGCCAAAGCCACGCGGCACCTCTTACCCCACTTGAATCCCCATGTCGGTTTTTGACGACGGGTGTGTCCACCTGATCGGAAAAAACGTGAGCTCCCAGCCGCAGGGGAACTTCAGAATAGATTTCTGATATGTTCGACATGCCTCCGCCCAGGACGATGATGCCCGGATCGACCATGTTGATGACCGTCGCGAGTGCTCGTGCCATGCGGTCGAAATATCGATCAAGCGCTGCCTTTGCGTCTGGTTGGCCGTCGGAGGCCAGTTCAACAATGTCTTCTGCGGTAGCCCATCGGCCGGCGTTTCTTTCAAAGTCTCTTTCAAGGCCCGGACCTGACAGCCACGTTTCAATGCAACTTTGCTGTCCACAATAGCATGACGGCCCGGGCAATTCGTCTGCCTTTGGCCAGGGAAGGGGGTTGTGGCCCCATTCGCCCGCAATACCGTTGGGCCCGGGCAATACCCGCCATCCAATTGCCAGGCCGCCGCCGACGCCGGTACCGGCGATGACGGCAAATACGACGTAATGCGCTTGCCCCGCTCCGTCGACGGCTTCTGACATGGCAAAACAATTGGCGTCGTTGGCCAGGAGTACAGGACGGTCGAGAGCCGCACTCAGGTCCTTGTCGAGTGGCCGCCCAATCAGCCACGTCGAGTTGGCGTTTTTCACCAGTCCGGTTGCCGGCGATATCGTGCCAGGAATGCCGACACCGACGCTGCCTTGCTGATTGAGTTGGCTTTCTAGAGACAGGACAAGGTCCCTAATGGCGCGAACCGTAGCCTCGTAATCGCCTTGGGGTGTGGGGACGCGCGTACGCTCCAAGATCTCGCCGGTAGCGCTGAGAGCGGCCGCCTCGATTTTTGTGCCACCCATATCGACGCCAATGCGAATGTCGGGGGGCATTCAGGAACCTATTTGGCCAAGTTCAGCTTCGATCACGGCCAGCACGTCCTGCCAGTCCCTCGCGCGGGGATGATCGAAGTCCATTTGTTCGATTAGCGGTACGATTTTGGGATGCATAACGAGATTGATACACACGCAGTCGTCGACGTGATTGAGCGCGGAGGTCAAATGCCCGGGATAATCGTCCACAAAAAAGACCCTGGCCTCGACTTGCTCGAACAGATAGCGGATCGCCTGACCCTTATCGCCCTCGTTTGCGATTAGAGGGTAAGGCATGCCGTGGTCGACCAGACTAGAGGCCCGGACCAGTCGCTGCGCTTCAGGGATATTGCTGAGAACCACAATTTGCGTGCGGTCGACGAGACTGAGCAGGGCCTCAGCTGCACCCCCAACCGGTTGGAGTTTCCCCGTCTCAGTTTCGAAAAAACTTGTCAACAGCCCCGGCACTTTTTCCGCGGCGAAAGCCTCGTCGTTGTGGGTGCTCCTTATGTTGCCGACTAAGTCGTATGTCACCATGTCCAGCCGTAAACCTTGCCGTGCGAGATAATTTTCGAGGCCCTCGAGAAATTGGAAGAGAACTTCGTCCGCATCGCAGACGACCAACGGTCGACCGCGTACAAGGTCCAGTTCGTCTATCTGTGTTCTCACTGATTCGGACAAATTGTGAGGCATATGAAAACAATTCCAATGCTGATTTTAGCAGCAAGTTTTTGTGATTCGATTCGTTTGAGCATAGTTTGCAAAATTTGTCAGTGTGAGTCGTATCTGTGTTCGGTTCGTTGCGGTATGGATCATAACATTACTTCAAATTGTCTGCGGAACACTTTGAAAGTGCGGCCCTTTTCGCCTTTGTTTCATTGGGTTTCGGGCGTGGATCAGGCGATCAAATTCAATCTTTTTTATTCCTTTTTTGGGAGAGTTCGTTTGTTGACTTTTTGTTAAGGGAAGTTGACGACGCGTAAACAGTTCTATTTTGGGACTTCAATACTTAGTTAAGGATATTGGTGTCTGATGACGCTCATCGACATCACAAATCGCGTTGCTGCGCGTACTGAGCCGGCCGCTAATTGATCTAAAATTTTTGCTAAAGGACCCATGGACTTAGGCAATGGAACTCGGAGAAACAAACAGTTTGGACGGGGAACATAAAAGTGAGTCCAAAGAATCGAAAGACATGACGAGAACCGTACTTATCGTTGAAGACAATGAGCTCAACATGAAGCTCTTCAACGACCTGTTGGAAGCGCATGGCTATGCGACCATCCAAACGAGGGACGGTATGGAGGCCTTGGAGCTTGCGCGCAACCATCGGCCTGATCTCATTCTCATGGATATTCAGCTGCCTGAAGTTTCAGGATTAGAAGTAACTAAGTGGCTTAAAGAAGATGAATCGCTGGCACAGATCCCGGTGGTTGCGGTCACTGCATTTGCGATGAAAGGCGACGAGGAAAAAATTCGCGAAGGGGGTTGCGAAGCTTACATCGCAAAACCAATTTCCGTTTCATCGTTTCTTGATACGGTAAGAAGCTTCCTCGACGATTGAGAGTATGTCTGCCCGCGTATTAGTCGTCGATGATGTTCTCGCCAATATAAAGCTCCTCGAAGCAAAGCTGGTCGCTGAGTATTTTGACGTCATCACGGCGACCAACGGCGCTGAAGCCCTAGAGCTTGCCACCACCAAATCTCCAGACATAATTCTGCTCGATGTCATGATGCCGGGCACAGACGGCTTTGAAGTCTGTCAACAACTAAAGGCATTACCGCAAACAAGCCACATTCCCGTTGTCATGGTTACAGCCCTCGATCAGCAATCTGACCGCGTTCGCGGGCTCGAAGCGGGCGCAGACGATTTTCTGACCAAGCCGGTTGACGATATTGCTCTGTTTGCGCGCGTCAAAAGCCTGGTCCGCCTCAAAATGATGACCGACGAGCTACGCCTGCGCCACGCCACAGGCGAATCCATCGGTCTAATTGCGCCTGAAGAAGAAGAGGAGTGTGAGGCTTGCGAAACAGGATCAAACATTTTGATCGTCGAAGACAAACCCCTTTACGCCGAAAAAATAGTCGAGACCTTGAGTTCGAATTATCGCGTGGCCGTCGAGCCCGATGCCAAAGAGGCCGTGATGCGTGCACGGGCCGAGGACTTTGATTTAGCTATTGTCAGTCTCTCTCTTAAAGAACATGACGGCTTGCGGCTCTGTTCTCAATTGCGCTCCATCAACGAAACGCGGCAATTGCCAATTCTCATTCTCGTTGAAGCGGAAGATAAGGATCGTTTGGTGCGCGGTTTGGAAATGGGCGTCAATGACTATCTTGTTCGGCCATTGGACCGCAATGAATTGACGGCGCGGGTGCGCACTCAAATCAGGCGCAAGCACTATGCGGATCGCTTGCGTCAAGATTTCGAAGCCAGTCTCGAAATGGCAGTGACTGATCAGCTCACCGGATTACACAACAGACGTTATCTGTCGACGCACCTCGATAATCTGATCGAAAAATCCAAAGAAAATCAGCGGCCGATTTCGTTGCTTGTCATCGACATCGACTACTTTAAAGCTGTCAATGACACACATGGCCACGACGTAGGCGACGAAGTGCTCAAAGAGTTTGCCCGCCGCATTGCCAGCAATGTACGAGGGATCGATCTTGCCTGCCGTTATGGCGGCGAGGAATTTGTCGTTGTCATGCCCGAAACAGATGTCGCGTTTGCGTATACGGTGGCCGAACGTTTACGCCAGGAAGTTGCAAACGTTCCGTTTCTGGTCACGGCGCCTGTCGGAAAGCTGAGCATCACAATTAGTATCGGTATCACCGAATCGGAAGGCGCTGCAGATGATTCGGCCGGGTTGCTCAAACGGGCCGACCAGGCCCTCTACCGCGCCAAGCGGGAAGGGCGGAATCGCGTCGTTGCGGACGCCGCTTGAGGCCCTTTTTCCACGCTACGAACACCCTTTACAAATTGCTTAATTTCTGATTTGATTCGTCATGAAACGGCAAATTATTTTGCTGATACGGGGATTTAGGTGGGGTGCTCTTAAACCTGACCAGATATCGAAAGAACGATATCTCATAAGTCAGGGGGCAAGGCTGAAGGCCAAAGCTTTTCAATGAGCACCCGGACGATTTGTATCCCTTGCGGTTCGCTCAGGTCCGCCGCATCTCCTGAGTCCGCGAGGTTGGTGGTCGGCCAGTTTGTTGTTGGAGAGGCCTCCTCTGGCAGCGCGTAATTATCTGGTCGACCACTCTTTCTTAGAGCAGAAGGCCGGATCGCGAGATCCGGTCTTTTTCTTTTGCGCCGGGTCCTGCCGCTCCTGTCGCCTTAGCTATGCCTGATGTAGATGCATTTGAGCTGAGTATGCTTGTCGAGCAGCCCAAGCGAAGGCAAGGCTTACTTGATTTTGCCTTCCTTGAACTCGACATGCTTGCGCGCGACGGGATCGTATTTCTTGACCACCATCTTCTCTGTCATGGTGCGAGAATTCTTCTTCGTCACGTAAAAAAATCCCGTGCCCGCTGTGCTGTTGAGCCTAATCTTGACGGTGGTTGGCTTGGCCATGGATGGTCTCCAAATCCTTACGATCGTGCCTGATTGTGCCTCATGACGAGAGTTTTGAACAGGCGCGGGCAATCTAGCGCCCGCGGGCATGGAGTCAAGTCAGTCCCACCAAGCCGCTGGAATTCCTTAAGACATCGCCGGTTGGCGCAAATAGCGATAGGCAACGAAGACGGCAAAACAGCCGCTAATTCCCGCCAAAACTATGGGAAACCCGTGAGGGTCCCAAATGTCCATGGCTACCCCGCTCAGTGATGGTCCCACGAGGGATCCCAATCCCCAAGTCATCGCAATGGCCGAATTGGCACCAGTCAATTCCGCACCTTTGAAGCGCTCGCCGATCATGACCAGGGCTGCCGTGTATATGCCGAAAATGACACCGCCCCATATGAACAAGACCGGCAGCATAAGGGTCAAATTGGAAATCAGATAGGGAAAGGTGGCTGCCCCTACGCAGCCGAATACCGCACACCCGCCGAGGATCAGTCTCTTGTCGAACTTATCGGTTAGCCAGCCAATCGGGAACTGCAGCAAGACGTTTCCGGCCGCTGCGGTTGTTAGTAGGAGCGGCGCGGCGGCCTCCGAAAGCGACGTACGAACTCCATAGATTGGCAAGAAATTGAAATTACTCGCCTCCAAAGCGCCCATGACAAACCCGCCCATGATTGCCGCAGGTGCGACAGCGAGAAGCGCCAGAAACTTATAGTTTGGCTCTTCGTTCATTTGAGGAGAGACGCGGCGCGCCAGCGCAATCGGTATAGCGGCCAAAGCAACAATGAAAGAACCCAGCACATAGGGTGCCCAGCCATCTGGACCGACAAGCCACAAAATGACGGGCCCCAGTGCGAAGCCCCCTGCGGCGGACGTACCATACAACCCAATGAGCCGGCCACGTGTTGTGTCCGTCGCCAGTTGATTGATCCAAACCTCGGTGACCACAAAAAGGGTCGAAAGGGATGCGCCAAGCAAGTAACGCATCGGAAACCAGAACCAAATATTCGGAATTGCCTTGAAACTCAGCATGCAGACAATCGCAACGAGCAAAGAGGCATATAGAAACTTCACTGCGCCGAAGCGTTGAAGGATATGAGGTACAAAAGGCGTAAATGTAAGCATGGCGAACGCCGTCATGGCACCGTTGAGGCCGATCAGGGTGCTGGGTACGCCCATGCCCTCCATCGTGAGCGCCAAGAGCGGCAAGGTTAGACCCATACCCATGCCAGCTACGCTGATGCACGCAATGATTGCCGTAAGACTCCAAAATCGTTGCGTGTCGGAAAGTATTGACGCTGCATCGAGGTTTTGGGTGTTGGTGTCGTTCATCAAAACCGTGCAACCAATTGGGGTGAGAGGAGCGTTCGCCGATCAAGTCTTCATTCAATGGCGATCGCTTATAACGGGTCCACGGCGATGCGATCGTTTTGGTACCGGATAAAAACCGGCGGTTCGTCAGTATCTTTCCCCCGTAGACGCCGCTCAACGACACCAAGAACGAGACGGGTAACGTGAGGCAAGTCGAGCTTGAGGGCGTCTTGAATTAAAAACCAATGCAAGTCAAGAAGTTCGCCCGACGCGCTCGAAATGTCATGGAGATCACCTTGGATTTGCTCGGCCCCCGTCAAAAAGAAACGGGCGTCGAAGCGACGTGTTCTCATGGGTGGGGTAATGGCCCGGGCGATGAAATCAAGTTTGTCTAGATCGGGTTGAATTCCGCGATCAAAATAGGGCCTCCATTCTGCCGATTTGGTGCGCGGCTTATAGTCGGTGTCCAAGAGCTTGCGGCCAACCAGGAGACCCGTCTCTTCAAAGGTTTCGCGAATTGCGGCAAGTGCAAGTGCTTGGACGTTTTGTCGGCGCGAGTGAATCCGCAACTTGCTATCGACTTCCGGCCTGAGTCCGGTCAATGGTTTTATGCGATTGTCCGATGGTGAAACACGGCCGCCGGGAAACACGAACTTGTTCGGCATAAAGGCAAGTCCCTGGTGCCTTTGACCCATGAGTATTTCAGGGCCCGACCCCGTTTCGCGTACGAGGATGAGGGTTGCTGCGTCTTTGGGGCGCATGCTGTGGCCTTTGTCATCCTTATGATCGCGATCGGTCATGATGCTGCGGCGCGTGAACGGCCTTTCTTCTTGCGACGCTTGTGCGGCTTGCTCCTCGTCTGAGATGACGTTTTTTTCTTCACCTTTTTCCCGTGCTCGGGTGGCGTTAAAATATCAAAGCGAAGCCCGCCGGTCAGCGGTGTTGCCTCTTCGAGCCTGACGGACACGGTTTGGCCGAGCCGGTAAATGCCACCATTGTGCCGGCCAACTAGCGCGTGGCGTTTTTCTTCGTGGACATAGTGATCGTCAGATAGAGAGCGCATGGGCACGATGCCGTCGGCACCAGTTTCGTTCAAACGAACGAATAAGCCGAAGCGCGTGACCCCCGAGATCCGGGCATCGAAGGTTACACCGACCCGTTCTGACAAGAAGGCGGCGACAAAGCGATCGGTTGAATCTCGTTCCGCCGCCATGGCACGACGTTCATGATTCGAAATGAGCTCCGCTGTTTCATCGAGCGTTTCAATCTCCTCGTCGGTGAGACCATCACGTCCGAGTTTCAAAGCGCGGATCAATGCGCGATGCACGATCAAATCAGCGTAGCGTCTGATGGGTGATGTAAAGTGAGCGTAACGGCGCAAGTTCAAGCCGAAATGGCCTTTGTTTTTCGCGCTGTAAATTGCTTGACTTTGCGTCCGTAGGACGACGTCACTGACCAGATCCGCGTAACCGCTATCACGCGTCTTTTGCAAAATGCCATTGAAATTTTTGGATTTGATCGTTTGGCCAGGCGCCAAACTTAAATCGATCGTTTTCAAGAAATCCCGAAGAGAGGCCAGCTTGTCCTCCGAGGGCGGTTCGTGCACGCGATAGACCAATGAAATACCCTTCGCTTCGAGCGTTTTAGCGGCGCAGACATTCGCTTGGATCATGAGTTCTTCTATGAGCCGATGAGCGTCCAAGCGTTCCTTTAATTGAATCCCCGAGATTGAGCCGTCGTCCGACAGCATGATCTTGTGTTCCGGAAGCTCTAGATCTAGCGGACCACGACGCTGGCGCGCTTTTGAGAGTGTGTCGTAGGCCTGCCATAGGGGCTTCAGGACGGTCTCGGCGATCAGTTTTGTAGTCTTGTCTACATTTCCGTCGATCGCGCTTTGTGCTTGCTCATAGCTGAGCCGCGCCTGGGAGCGCATCAGCCCGCGCATGAAGCGATGGCGGAGCTTGTTGCCGTCCTTGTCGAACACCATCCGGACCGCAAGGCAGGGTCGTACTTCGTCTCCGCGCAAGGAGCATAGATCGTTGGACAAGCGCTCCGGCAACATCGGCACGACACGGTCAGGAAAGTAGCATGAATTGCCTTTGAGCTTGGCGCCACGGTCGAGTGCGCTGCCCGGGCGGACATAATGGGCAACATCGGCGATGGCGACATGGATCACCCAGCCGCCCTTGTTTGCTTTGTTTTTGTCCGGTGTTGCCGCAACCGCATCGTCGTAGTCCTTTGCATCGGCGGGATCAATCGTCACGAGCGGGACATTTCTCAAATCGGTTCGTCGGCCAAGTCGCGGGCGCCCAGCGCTCTTGGCTTCATCAAGAGCTTCGTCGGTAAATCCCGTTGGAAGTCCATGGCTATGGATTGCAATCAGACTGACAGATCGCTGATCGTCAATGGTGCCGTGCACTTCGAGAACCCGAGCGCGCTTGGGGCCATGCTTGCGGTCACTCAATATTTCAACGGTCACCAGGTTGCCGTCTTTTGCTTTGGCCGCGTCAGACGGCGCGACCACGAGATCATATCTGGTGCGCCGGTCGACGGGTTCAACACGCGCCTCTTTGCCGCCGCGGCCTTTGCGGAACACGCCGAGAATGGTGTGCGCGCTCTGTCCGAGCCTCTTCATCACGCGCGCTTCGTAGCTGCCGTCCGCTTCCTTTTTGAGGCGTGCAAGCACCCGGTCGCCGATCCCAAGGGCCGGTGTTGGTGCGCGGCGCGGTCCAGGCGCCAAAATGATCGTGGGAATCGGCTTGTCACTCCGCCATTCGGTCGGGCGGCCGATCAACTCGCCGTCGGTATCTTGACCGACGATCTCGAGCACGGTCACCGGCGGCAATTCATCTGCTTTATGAACTGACTTGCCGCGTCGGCGCTCGATTGAACCCTCCTCTGCAAGTTGCCTTAGCACTTGGCCGAGTGTAGCGCGGTCGTTGCCCTTGATGCCGAAGGCGCGCGCAATTTCTCGCTTGCTCGTCTTGGCAGGACTGGCGTTTATGAAGTCGAGGATTTCAGTTTTGCTTGGAAAGCGTGCCAGCGGATTACTCCACGGCGCCGGTTGGCTCTGGCTCCGGTTTGCTTGTTTCTTTTTTGGCTGCTGATTTCTTAGCAGTCTTCTTGGTTGTTTTCTTTTTTGCACTTTTCTTCTTTGCTGTTTTCTTCTTAGCGGCCTTCTTTTTCTTGGCGCTAGGTTTCTTGGCTTTAGCCGCGATGAGTTCGACGGCCTGTTCTAGTGTAACCGTTTGAGGGTCCTGGTCGCCGGGCAGACTGGCATTGGTTTTGCCATGCTTGACGTAAGGTCCATAGCGGCCATTCAGTACATTGACGGGGGCGCCTTCGGTCGGGTGTTCGCCTAATTCCTTAAGCGCTTTCTGGGCTCGGCCTCGACTACCGCCACGCGCGATTTTTTCCGCGATCAAAGTGACGGCGCGATTAAGGCCAATGGTGAAGACTTCTTCGGAATCTTTGAAATTGGCGTAGGTGCCGTCGTGCAGCACATACGGTCCAAATCGACCAATACCGGCGACAATTGGTTTTTGTGTTTCGGGATGAAGCCCGACTTCGCGGGGCAATGACAAGAGCGCCAACGCCCGTTCAAGATCGACCTCGAGTGGATCAAGCGTTTTTGGAATGCCTGCACGTTTGGGCTTTTCGCCATCTTCAGCTTCGCCTAGTTGAATGTAGGCGCCGAAGCGGCCGTCGCGAATGGTGATGTCGATACCGGTATCAGGGTCTTGGCCAAGCACTTTCGTTTCACCGATAACGCCCGCACCGTTTGTGTTGGTCAACGGCCGGGTAAATTTGCAATCTGGGTAATTTGAGCATCCGACAAAGGCGCCGTAACGGCCGACTTTGATGCTTAATAGACCGTCGTCACAAGACGTGCATTTGCGCGGTGGACTGCCGTCTTCCCGTTCCGGAAACACGTGCGCGCCCAACACTTCATTCAAGGAGTCGAGCACATTCGTAATGCGCAGTTCGGTGGTGCTTTCAACGGTTGCATGAAACTCCGTCCAAAACTTGCGCAGAAATTCTTTCCAATCTAATTCGCCGGCCGAAACTTTGTCGAGTTGTTCTTCTAGGTCGGCGGTAAAGTCGTATTGGACATATTGAGTAAAGAAATTTTCTAGGAAGGCGGTAACCAGACGGCCCTTGTCTTCCGGAATGAAGCGGTTCTTGTCCATGCGGACATATTTGCGGTCGCGCAAGACAGATAGGATGGATGCGTAAGTCGACGGCCTTCCAATGCCTAACTCTTCCAATTTTTTGACTAGGGACGCCTCGCTAAAACGAGGCGGGGGCTCGGTAAAGTGTTGATCGGGCTTGACCTCGCTAAGCGCCGCATTATCGCCGGCGGTTACTTTTGGTAAGCGGCCGTCTTCGTCGTCGTCGCCGTCTTCGTCGCGGCCCTCTTCGTAGAGCTTCAAAAAGCCATCGAACATCACGACGGTTCCCGTCGCCCGCATTCCAATCTTTTGGTCGCCGGACGCCAGCTCAATGGTCGTGCGCTCAAGTTCGGCGCTAGCCATCTGACTAGCAACCGTGCGTTTCCACACCAAATCGTAGAGACGACGTTGATCATTATCGAGCGAGGGGCCAATATCCTTGGGCAGTCTGCTTAGATCCGTCGGGCGAATGGCCTCATGGGCCTCTTGAGCATTCTTGGCTTTGCTTTTGTAAACCCGCGGCGCATTAGGCACGTAGCGCTCACCAAACTCATTTCCAATAACGGAACGCACTTGGGTTAAGGCTTCGTCGGCAATCTGAATGCTGTCAGTCCGCATATATGTAATGAGGCCTGTCACCTCTCCGCCGATGTCAATGCCCTCATAAAGGCGCTGGGCCATTTGCATGGTGCGGGAAGCGGAAAAACCTAATTTGCGCGATGCCTCTTGCTGCATGGTAGACGTCGTGAAAGGCGGAGGAGGGTTTCGCTTGGCGGGAGTGCTTTCGACTGACGCAATACCGAACGATGCCGCTTCGATCGCCTGCTTGGCTTTTGTCGCGGCCTCTTCATTTCCAAGATCAAATTTTTTGAGTTTTTCACCGTTGAGCGTAACCAAGCGCGTCTTGAATTTGTCACCTGCCTGCGTCGAGGCAAGCGCTTCGATCGTCCAGTATTCTTGGCTTTCGAATGCTTCAATCTCGAGTTCGCGTTGGCACACGAGGCGAAGTGCCACCGATTGAACGCGGCCGGCAGAACGCGAGCCCGGCAGCTTTCGCCAAAGGACCGGGGACAAAGTAAATCCAACGAGATAGTCGAGTGCGCGGCGCGCGAGGTAGGCGTTGACGAGTTCGTTGTCGACACTGCGTGGATGTTCTATGGCGTCGAGGACGGAGCGTTTGGTAATGGCATTGAACACCACGCGTTCAACATCGACGTCGTCGAGAACTTTTCTCTGGCGCAAAAGCTCGAGCAAATGCCAGGAAATAGCTTCGCCTTCGCGATCAGGGTCCGTCGCCAGGATTAGTTTCTTGGAGTCGGCAACGGCTGCCGCGATTTCTTTGATGCGTTTTTCGGATTTCGGATCCGTATCCCAGGTCAGGGCAAAATCTTCGTCGGGAAGCACCGAGCCTTCCTTCGACGGCAGGTCGCGCACATGACCATAGCTGGCCATGACGATGTAATCTTTTCCTAGATACTTGTTGATCGTCTTGGCCTTGGCCGGCGATTCAACAATGACGACGTTCATGCCTTTCGGTTCCCGAGACCGTATTTATGGTTTTGCGCGCTTTCGAGCCCTTTTTGGCCCGCCCTAGGCCCCCCGGTCAGGTGCGGAAGACCATAGAGACAGGCGATTAACAATCCCCTCCAAGCTCGCGCCGCGCGGCTCGGAACCTTGGGCAAAACATGCTGCATGTCAACTGGAGGGTCAGAAATGGCGGATATTGGCGGTTCAGTTACCATTCGCCTTCGGAGATGGCGATTCAAACTGTGCTTTCAAGGGGGATGAGCTGTCGAAATGCACTTACTGAGAGAATTATCCTCAAAACAATCGCCATAAGGGAAAAGAGTGCTCGTGTGCCGGTTACATATAGAGTGCAGGACTCACAGAAGAGACACCCTTCCACCTACATGACGTTCCAGCCGGCCAGCCAATTCGAGCTCCAAAAGCGCCGCATGGACAGCGGCAGCGGTTTGCCCGCTTTGCCGAATGAGCTCGTCGACTTCAACCGGTGCTGGACTCAAGAGTTCGATTAGGCTTGCGTGGGCTTGGTCGATATCGGCTTCTGGCAGTGGCACGTCCGACTGTGACGAGTTTAGGACCGCGTCGGCGTCGCCGGTTCGATCAAATGGCAACCAATTCAGACGATTCAGCGCGTCGATAACTTGGTCGGCGTTTTCAACCAAATTTGCCCCATCCCGAATGAGAGCGTTGGTGCCTTGATGTCTCGGGTCTTGCGGCGAGCCGGGAATGGCGAATACTTCGCGTCCCTGCTCGCCAGCCAATCGTGCTGTGATTAGGGAACCTGATCGCGTTGAGGCTTCAACGACAATGGTCGCAATTGCGATCCCGGAAATAAGGCGATTGCGCCGCGGAAAGTCTCGCGCTTGCGGCTGATATCCCAACGGCATCTCGGATAAGATCACGCCTTGCTCTTTGATGCGTTCGTAAAGGTCTTCGTTTTGAGGGGGGTAGATTGAATCGATTCCGCCGGCCAATACGGAGATTGTCCCGGTCGGAAGGCTACCCTTATGTGCCGCAGTGTCGATGCCACGCGCCATCCCCGAAACGATAACGGCGTCGCGCGCTCCTAAGTCGCGAGCCAATTCGTTCGCAACACGTACGCCCAACGCAGATGCATTCCGTGCACCGACGATCGCGATGCACCTTTTGTTTAGGTGGATGGTCTGACCCATAATGCAAAGAAGGGGAGGGGGCGCATGTATGGATCCCACCAATGCCGGATAGTCGGCTTCGCCAGCGGCAAGAAAACGGCCGCCGTATTTTTGGACTGCTTTGAATTCTTGTTCAGCGTCTTCGCGAGCATACTTTCGGATATTTCTCTTGAGCCCTCCGCGACGAGCCAGATTCGGCAAGGCATTAAGAGCATGGCTTGCCTTACCGTACTGTTCGATCAGGCGCCAAAACGTCGATGGCCCGACATTCTCGCTTCGAATGAGTTGCAGCCAGTCAAGCCGTTCCTGATCGCTCAAGCATTGCGCCGTAGCGCTCATACTATTGTTCCTCGCACGTTCGTGTCGCGACAATTGTCAGCGTGCGAAACTGAATTGAATGGTTAAGAATAGCGGTTTGAATGTGTGATTGACAGTCGCCGGGTAGCGGCTAATTGCTGGCTTTGGATCGTCCGCCGATCTTGCTTTCACTACCGTCCAAGAGGCGTCTGATGTTCTGGTGGTGACGGATAAACACCAAAACGGACAGGAACGCCATCAGTTCCCCATAAAGGCTCTCACCGGCGAACCAAAAGTAAGCCGGCGTCAACAAGGCCGTCGCGAGCGCCGCCAGAGATGAATAGCGAGATAGCGCCGCAACGATGAGCCAGGTGCCGAGTGCCATTAGGCCGATCATCCAATCGAGCGCAAGAACGATGCCCATATAGGTGGCCATGCCCTTGCCGCCCTTGAAGCCTAACCAGATGGGAAACAAGTGACCCAAGAATGCGCCGGCGCCGGCAATGACGGCCAAGGTGGGTCCATAGGTCAGGGCAAGCAAAACGGCCAGCGTTCCTTTACCGCCGTCGAGTAACAGTGTCGCTACGGCAAGGACCTTATTCCCCGTGCGTAACACATTGGTTGCGCCGATATTGCCCGACCCGACATTGCGAATGTCCCCCAGACCCGCAAGCCGTGTCAGCACAACGCCAAAAGGAATGGATCCCAGGAGATAACCAAACACGAAGGCGGATATGAAGTAGGGAAGGTCGGCAGCAAGATTGAGCGGTTCGGGCATGATTCTTACGCCAGTGCCGCTTCTTTCTCGGCCTCAAATACGCGGCGGCCTGAGACCACGGTCTTCACGACTCGGCCTTGAAACTTGCGCCCGTCGAACGGCGTGTTCTTGGACTTCGAACTCAGCGCATCCTCTTCAAAGACGTAAGGGTGATCGAGATCAATCAAGGCTAGATCGGCAGGGGCGCCCTCAGCCAACCGGCCGCTTTCCAATCCCAGTATTCTTGCTGGTGTAGACGTCAGTGCACGGAGGACATCGAGCAAGCGGATATGACCGTTGTGATATTGTTCAAGTGCCACCGGCAATAGAGTCTCCAGCCCAACGGTGCCTTCGGTCGCCTCGGCAAACGGCAGGCGTTTGTTCTCCGGGGCTTGGGGATCGTGACTTGAAACCATGACATCTATGATTCCGCGGGCCAACCCGTCGACCATGGCTTGGCGATCCGTCTCGGCGCGCAGAGGTGGATTAGTCTTGAAAAAGGTTCGGTACTCGCCAACGTCATTTTCGTTGAGTGCCAAATGGTGCGCGGATACCGCACAGGTAATGTCCAACCCTCTTTTTTTTGCTTCTTCGACAGTTTGCAGCGCGTCTGCGCAAGATACCTGCGAAAGATGATATCTGCCGCCGGTCAGCTCTACCAATGTAACGTCCCGCTGAACCATAATCGTTTCGGCAGCGGTCGGAATGCCGGCGAGACCCAGGCGTGACGACAACTCGCCTTCATTCATGGCGCCGCCAGCCGATAAATGTGGGTCCTCGGCGTCGTGGACGATGAGGGCGTTAAACGTTTTGGCATAAGAAAGAGCGCGCCGCATGAGACGGCTATTGGTGACCGAATGCCGTCCATCGGTGAATGCGACAGCGCCCGCATCCAGCAACAATCCGACTTCGGTAAGTTCTTCTCCTTTGAGGCCTTTGGTCAGGGCTGCCATGGGATAAACGTTAACTTTCGCCGTGTCCCGTGAGCGGCGCTTGATGAAATCAACCAGCGACACATCGTCGATGACGGGTTCGGTGTTCGGCATCACGGTAATGCTGGTCACACCGCCCGCCGCTGCCGCTTGGCTGGCCGTGGCCAGCGTTTCTTTATATTCGGCGCCCGGTTCACCGGCAAAGACACGCATGTCAATCAATCCCGGACAAAGCACATGGCCCTTGCAGTCGATGATCGTAAAGTTTTGAGGCACGCCCTCGGGAAAGAGGTTGGGACCGACCGCTTGAATTTGGTCGTCGAACGTCACCAGTGCGCCGGGTGCATCAAGATTCGTGGCCGGATCTACGAGCCGCGCGTTGACATAGGCGATTTGGTTCGGAGGCAGGGCGGTCATGGCGTGTCAGAGGACGAATTAGGCAAGTGACGACTGAGTGCATCGAGTACAGCCATGCGAACGGCGACGCCCATCTCCACTTGGTCCTGAATTAGGCTGATCGTTCTGTCGTCTGCGATCGAACTGTCGATTTCGACGCCGCGGTTCATCGGGCCGGGATGCATCACTTTGGCATTCGGTTTTGCCGCTGCCAATTTTTCCTGATCTAGGCCGTAATAAGTAAAATATTCTCGCGTGGAAGGGATTAGCGACCCGGTCATGCGTTCCAATTGCAAGCGCAACATCATGACAATGTCGCAGTCGCGCAAGCCTTCCTTCATATCGTGAAAGATTTCGATGCCGAGTCGGTCGAAATTGGAAGGCAAGAGTGTACGTGGGGCGATCGCACGAATGCGGGCCCCCATCGTCGTCAAGAGATAAATGTTGGACCTCGCCACACGGCTGTGAAGAACGTCGCCGCAAATGGCAATCGTCACGCCTTCGAGGCGGCCCAATTGCCGGCGAATGGTCAATGCATCCAAAAGCGCCTGTGTTGGATGCTCATGGGAGCCGTCGCCGGCATTAATCACCGAGCAATCCACTTTTTGCGACAATAACTCAACTGCGCCGGACGCCCCGTGGCGAACAACCAACAAATCGGGCCTCATCGCGTTGAGCGTTACCGCCGTGTCGATCAACGTCTCGCCTTTTTTCACAGATGACGTCCCGACCGACATATTCATGACGTCGGCGCTGAGACGCTTACCAGCAAGTTCAAAGGAACTTTGAGTCCGCGTGGAAGCTTCAAAGAAGAGGTTGATGAGTGTGCGTCCGCGTAGGGCTGATTGTTTTTTCTCGACTTGGCGATTGAGCTCCACATAAGAGTCTGCCAAATCGAGGAGGTAGTTGATTTCAATTGGGGAAAGCCCTTCGATCCCCAGCAGATGTTTGCGGTTAAATCCGGGGCGAAGGTCGCGGACGGTCGCGTGTTGTTCCGGCGCACTCATTAAAGAGGACTGTATAGGCTCAAAGCCATCGACTCGCAAGCATCGCGATGGATGTGAAATTAACTCTAATTGGGATCAGCCTAGGATTCCTGCGATTCATCGCCGGCGGCACGGGACATGTAATCTAGCGCGCCCTGGAGAATGTATGAGGCCGCCATTTTGTCGACCACTTCGCGCCGCAGCCTTCGGCTTACATCTGCTTCAAGAAGTGTCCGTGTGACTGCGACTGTCGAAAGTCGCTCATCCCAAAAATACATCGGAATTGGCGCAAACTCCGCAAGATTACGCGCGAACGCCCTTGTCGATTGGGCGCGGGGACCCTCCGTGCCGTTCATATTTAGTGGTAAGCCCAAGACGATTGCGCCGACATGATGGGCGTCCATGAACTTCACAAGCTTCCTCGCATCCTCGCCGAATTTCGACCGCTTCAGCGTTTCCATGGGGGTAGCAACGGTCAACAAACCATCGGAAACTGCGATTCCCACAGTTTTTGTCCCGACATCTAGGCCCATAAGACGGGCACCGAGTTCGAGCTGATGGGCAACTTGCCGAATATCAGGGTCTTTGCTTGTATTCACACCCCGTTCTCTAAGATGCTTGAGGCCGCTTGGCAACGCTTGTCCCAACGTCTGAATTGGCCTGGTCATTGGCACAACAGCAAGCTTGCATGGTGTGAGAGGGCTTGATAAGCGTGCCTAAACTAACAAGAGAGGGCCCCTGCAATGTCTGTCGACAGCGACACCGTTAAGCGCATCGCCCGGCTTGCCCGAATTGCCGAACCCGACGACCGCCTTGAGCCTTTGGCCGTTGAACTCAACGATATTCTTTCGTGGATCGAACAGTTGAATGAGGTCGATACTGACAATGTGGTGCCCATGACCAGTGCAGTGGACACAACACTTCCGTGGCGCAAGGACGACGTCACCGACGGTGATCGTCAAGGCGAGGTCTTGAGGAATGCGCCGGATGCCAATGCGGAATTTTTTCGTGTTCCTAAAGTGGTGGAGTAGGCGCTCATGGCCAGTCAGGGCGACCTTCTAAGTTTGTCACTGGCAGAGGCGCGCGACGGACTGCACGCCAAACAATTCTCTGCGTCCGAATTGACCGACGCTTGTTTGGATGCACTTGACCGGGCGGCTGAGCTCAACTGTGTCATTACTGAGACCGCCGAGCGCACGCGCGATATGGCCGCTGCTTCGGATCAACGTATCGCGAACGGCAGTGCGGGACCGCTTGAAGGTATTCCTATCGGGGTCAAAGACCTGTTTTGCACCAAGGATATTTTGACGACCGCAGCCAGTCATATTCTCGACGGCTTCGAGCCGCCCTACGAGTCGACGGTGACGACCAATCTCTGGCGTGACGGTGCGGTCATGATGGGTAAGCTCAATCTCGATGAGTTCGCTATGGGCTCGTCGAATGAGACAAGCTTCTACGGAACCGCGATCAATCCCTGGCGCCGCAGCGGTGACGACACAAAGCTGGTGCCGGGCGGATCATCGGGCGGATCGGCATCTGCAGTTGCCGCGCGCCTTATGCCTGGCGCTATCGGAACCGACACCGGCGGATCCATACGCCAGCCCTCCGCGTTTACCGGCACGGTTGGCATGAAGCCCACATATGGTCGCTGTTCCCGGTGGGGCATTGTCGCTTTTGCCTCCTCTCTCGATCAGGCCGGCCCAATTGCCCGCACCGTTCTCGATGCCGCCATCTTGCTGAAGTCAATGGCAGGTCACGACCACAAGGATTCGACCAGTATCGATCGGTCTGTGCCGGACTTTGAACGTGCCGCGCAACTGCGTGACGCCAAAGGATTGCGCGTCGGCATTCCAAAGGAATATCGGATCGAGGGAATGCCGGACGAGATTGAGCGTCTTTGGCAAGACGGAATTGACTGGTACCGTCAAGCAGGCGCCGAAATAATCGACGTTAGCTTGCCTCATACCAAATACGCATTGCCAACTTATTACATTGTGGCTCCCGCTGAAGCATCGTCGAATTTGGCGCGCTACGATGGCGTCAAATATGGATTGCGGGTCGAGGGCAATGACATTATCGAACAATACGAGAAGACTAGGGCGGCAGGCTTCGGCAATGAAGTCAAACGCCGCATCTTGATCGGAACCTATGTGCTTTCCGCAGGCTACTACGATGCCTATTATCTCAAGGCTCAGCGGGTGCGCAGCCTAATTGCGGCGGACTTCAAGACAGCATTCGAAAAGGTCGATGTGCTGCTTACGCCGACCACGCCCTCTGCCGCCTTTGGTTTGGGTGAGAAGTCGAACGATCCGATCGCGATGTATTTGAACGACATCTTTACGGTAACGGCCAGCCTTGCCGGTTTGCCCGCGATTTCTGTTCCTGCCGGTCTCGACAAGGATGGACTGCCACTCGGCCTTCAGGTGATTGCAAAAACCCTCGACGAAGAAACCATGTTCCGCGCCGCGAGAGTCCTTGAAGATGCGGCGAACTTCACGGCAGCGCCCAAGTCCTGGTGGTCTTAACCCTATGTCGACCAAGCAACCACATGAATCCGGTCAGCGTCTAATTTCTGGGGCGACGGGCGATTGGGAAATCGTTATTGGCCTTGAAATTCACGCCCAGGTGACCAGCAACGCGAAATTGTTTTCAGGCTCACCGACTGATTTCGGCGGTGCGCCGAATTCCCATGTCAGTTTCGTCGACGCTGCGATGCCTGGCATGTTGCCCGTCATCAATGAGTATTGTGTGGAGCAGGCCGTGCGAACTGGCTTGGGGCTGAAAGCTCAAATCAATAAAGAGTCGGTCTTCGACCGTAAGAACTATTTCTATCCTGATCTGCCGTCCGGCTACCAAATTTCCCAATACAAGAGTCCGATCGTCGGCGAGGGCACGGTCATCGTCGACCTGCCCGAAGGAGATCCCGTTACGATCGGCATCGAACGTCTGCATCTTGAGCAAGATGCAGGCAAAAGCATTCATGACAATGATCCCTCATCCTCTTTGGTTGATCTCAACCGTGCCGGCGTTGCGCTTATGGAAATCGTCTCCAAGCCTGACCTCAGATCATCCATCGAAGCGGCGGCATATGTGCGAAAAGTGCGCTCAATTCTCCGCTATCTCGGCAGTTGTGACGGAAATATGGAGGAGGGATCGCTACGCGCAGACGTTAACGTTTCTGTGCGCCGTCCACGAGATCCTTTGGGCACGCGGTGCGAAATAAAGAATGTGAACTCCATTCGGTTCATTTCGCAGGCGATAGAATATGAGGCCCGCCGGCAAGTTGATCTCATCGAGGATGGAGGCGAGGTTGATCAGGAGACAAGACTGTTTGACTCCAAGACCGGTGTGACGCGTACGATGCGCTCGAAAGAAGAAGCGCATGACTACCGCTACTTCCCTGATCCTGATTTGTTGCCTTTAGAGTTGGAACAAGCGTGGATCGATAATATCGCTGCATCGCTTCCCGAATTGCCGGATACGAAAAAAGCCCGGTTTATCGGCGATTATGGTCTTTCTGCCTACGACGCCGAAGTGCTCGTCGCGGAAAAAGACAACGCTGATTATTTTGAAAATGTTGCAAGAGGCCGCGATCCGAAAGTGGCATCGAATTGGGTGACACAAGAATTATTCGGCGCGCTCAACAAGACTGCCGCTTCAATTTTAGAGTCTCCGATGAGCGCAAAACAGTTGGGCAAACTAATCGACTTGATTGATGACGGAACAATTTCGGGGCGAATCGCTAAGCAAGTTTTCGACCTCATGTTCGAATCAGGTGACGATTCTGCACAAATTGTCAAAGATCGCGGGCTTGAACAGTTAAAAGACACCGGCGCGATCGAAGCGGAAATAGACAAAATTATTGCTGCAAATCCCGACAAAGTAGAACAGGTAAAACAGAAACCGAAAGCTTTGGGTTGGTTTGTCGGCGAAGTAATGAAAGCAACGGCGGGTAAGGCTAACCCTAAGTCAGTAAACGATATTTTGAAGTCTAAGCTAGGTCTCAACTAACACGCCTTTTACTTTGTCAAACCTGTTTTTGATTTCGTTGCGACTAAAGTTTTTCACCCAAAACAGACTTTTGATTCCGATCGTGGACTTCGCACGTTAGATTCAAAATTAAGTAATTGTGAACTATTTGTTGCCGTAATCGCCTCGTCGCAGCATACTGCGGCATCTTTTTACTGTGCGTATGATTCGCTGAGTACCTGTAACGAAACCAGGGGAGCAACAACATGGCCAGAAAGCCCGCTGCTAAAAAACGTACTACGCGTAAAAAAGCCGCGAAGCGGAAAACCGCAAAGCGGAAGACCAAGCGGAAAACCGCAAAGCGGAAGACCAAACGGAAAACCGCAAAGCGGAAGACCAAACGGAAAACCGCTAAGCGGAAGACCAAACGGAAAACTGCAAAGCGGAAGACCAAACGGAAAACCGCAAAGCGGAAGACCAAACGGAAAACCGCAAAGCGGAAGACCAAACGGAAAACCGCTAAGCGTAAAACAAAACGGAAAGCTGCAAAGCGCAAAACCACGCGCAAGAAAAAGTAGCTATCTGCGAGTAATTGATGGCCGTCTGCAGGGCTTTCCCAATAGTGGAAGCTCTGCGGGCAGCCGTATTTTTTTGCCTGAGCAAGATAGCGACGCCATTGAAGTCTACTTCTGGCCAACGCCAAACGGCTGGAAAATCCCGATAATGCTTGAGGAATGCCGGCTTCCGTACTTCGTCAAGTTGGTCAATATCTTCGCGGGCGAACAATTCAAGCCCTCCTTCCTAAAAATTTCACCCAACAACCGGATCCCGGCAATCGTCGATCCTAAGGGGCCGGGCGGTGCGCCTATTTCGGTTTTCGAGTCCGGAGCCGTTTTGAAGTACCTCGCAGAAAAAACGGGCATGCTCTATCCGCGAGCCTAGCGGGAGCGGGTCAAGGTGGACGAATGGCTGTCCTGGCAAATCGGGAATTTGGGACCAATGGCCGGCTAGGCCCATCACTTCCGCCGCTATAAGAAGCCGACCATCAAATATGCGGCGCAACGCTACACAACAGAAGCTCAACGGCTTTACGGAGTGATGAATAAACGGCTATCGCCTCGCCAATATTTTGCTGATGACTATTCCATCGCCGACATCGCAAGTTGGTGCTGGGTCGTGCAACGGTCGTGGCATGGCCAGGATCTCGAGGCTTTTCCTAACGTGCGGCGCTGGTACGATCGTATCGGCGCTCGGCTGGCCGTACGGTGCGGCTTTCATGTCGGCGAGGAACTCTGGAATAGATCGCGAACGACTGCCGAGGAAAAAAACGCGCGTCGTCATTTGTTCAAAACATAATTCAGCAAATTCCAATTTAACCGGCCGGTAGTTTGCTTTCTTTCTTGAGCCTTGAATTGGAGAAGCACTCTAATTGCGTTGCAATTGCTGAGTGATGCCGTCGGCTTAGCGGCGCGCTGCGTCCAAATTATCGTGAAATCAACTTTCTAAGTCTTTGTTAGCATTAACAAAATCTAAAATCTCGATTAACGCAATTTTTAGTCGAGGTCTGAAATGATCCGTGTCGCCGCGGGGTGTGGAGTAAGGCCATTGCGAAACATCACCGGCATAAAAATAAGGTTGGTGTCTGCGCTGAATGGAGGGAGGACCTATAGGTGGCCTTTGTTGACACGGAAGTTGATCAGGCTCTTCGGGAAGCCGAGAAACAGAGATCTGGTGACGCTCTATATAAAATGGGATTGCTCTATTCGACCGGGCAGGGTGTTGAATTAGATTACGTGCAAGCCCACAAGTGGTTCAATTTGGCAGCGATGGCGGGAAGTGAAGCTGCCCGCATTCGCCGCGCCGAACTCGCTGACGAAATGAGTTCAGAGGAGATTGCTGCCGCCCAACGCGAAGCGCGGAAATGGATTAGTGCCCACCAAGCCGCGTAGCCATTCCAAAGGATTCCAGACAGATTAATTCGAGATTAACTGTGGTCAGACAGGTCTCTTTCAAGCGTGCATTGCCGATCTAGCTGGCTTCAGATGCGGTAAATCTGTCTTCAGCACGCGTCCAGTCGATATGCTCCATGAACGCGGCAATGTAATCGCCTTTGCGGTTTTGGTAGTCTACATAGTAAGCATGTTCGTAGATATCCAACGCAATTAGCGGCGTGGACATCCACATCAATCCTTCCGCATGTTCATCGCAGACTAGGTTATAGAGCTGTCCGTTCAGCGAGTTTCGCGCCAATACGGCCCAGCCAGATGCCGATTTTGCGCACGTGATAAAATCTGCCGTCCATTTTTCCTGGGAACCAAAACGCTCTTCGATTGCATTTTTCAAGCCTGGGGCGGGCGTTTGGCCGCGCGTCGTCATGCTTTCGAAATAGACTTCGTGGAGCAGAGCGCTGTTCCCCTTCGTGGCGCGGTCGCGTTGCATGCCGCCATAGGTCTCGGCACGCACAGTAGTTTCGGCGATCACCATGGATTCCAGTTGCCGGTCGAGATCGAGATAGCCCTTAAGCGCACCTCCATAGTGGGACGTATAGTGGGGCGTCAGCTGCTCCGCGCTCAGAAAATCTGGAATTGATGCGTAGCCAAGAGCCACGGCCTCACGCGTAATCAGGCCGCTCGTGGATAGCACCGTAGAAGCTTGAGATTGCGCTTTGGAGGGCCGTACTCCCACAAGAAGTCCACTGCTGGCGGCTGCTAAGCCGGCAGTCAGCCTAAGTGCATCGCGCTTCGATTGGTTCACCATTGATTTTCTCCCTTTATTCATTCTCCAACTGTATACGACGCGCTTTATTCCACGTGAAAGATATCGTTAAGACTTGTCGGTAGCACTCGCCACAAAGGCTCTAGCACGCGATGGCGGCAGCAATGCAATCGACAATACGGCAATTGCGCAGCTAACACCCATAATGCCGATCATAGGGTAGGGCGTGCCATTGAAGGCCATAGCTACGCTCTGTGCGGCGATGGACGAGAAGATTGTTTGAATGAATCCAATGAGGCCGCTTGCTGTGCCGGCCAAGTCTTTGACGCTTGACGTGGCGCCAACTTGGGCGGTCGGTGTTGCAATGCCCGCTGAAAAAGCCATGAGCGCGGCAGGTCCGAATATGGCGGCGGGGTGCCATACTCCCCATAGCAACAAGATAAGGCTTGAAGAGACTGACAACGTGGCAAAAAGTCCACCGCCAATCAGCAAGAAACGCGGCGCAAACCGGTCGCCGAAATAGCCGACGGTGAAATTGCCCGCCATCATGCCAAGCGCGATGATGGTGAAATAAGCACCGTACTGTGAAATAGAGAGGCCGAACAATTGCGTCAGTACATAAGGTCCTCCGCCCAGAAATGCGAAAAATGCGGAATATAGAAAGGAAATGAAGAGGACGTAGGCCCAAAAGGAACGCACCGATAGAACCGAGGTCCAATTGGTCACCATATTGCGCAAACTGTGAAGAGGGATCTTATGTGTAACGGTTTCGGTCAGAAAAGCCCATGCGATCGCTGCCACTGCGCCGGCAACGACAAATATGACGAAGAAATTGGCGCGCCAGCTAATCAGGTCTGTAAGTAGTCCGCCGATCGGAGGCCCGATCAAAGGCGAGATCATCATTGCGCCGGTCACGAACGCGAGAACGCTAGCTGCTTTGTCATCTTCGTAGACATCAACAACCATTGCGCGGGCCAAGACGATACCTGCGGTTGCGCCACAGGCTTGAAAGATGCGCCCAACAATAAAAAACCAAATCGTCGGCGCCACGACACACATCAAACTGCCGATACAACACACAGCAAGAGCGCCCAGGAGAACCGGCTTGCGCCCGAAGTGATCTGACAGCTGGCCATAGAAGAGCGTGACAATCGCCATAGCGACCATTGATAAACTCATGGACAGTTGCACGACCTCTATCGGCACGCCAAACGAGGCTTGAATTGCCGGAAGGGCTGGGATGAACATGGACATAGACCCCGGTCCAAGGGCCGCAATAACCACCAAAACGACAAGAAACAGTCGCGATGAGCGCAAGTCTTCTAGAGTTTTCTGCTTAGCCATAAGTCCGCAGGGAGATCCCAAGGCGTGCTCGACGTGCCTGATTAGCCTATTACGGCGCGTGCAAGAATGAAAATTGTGATAGGACCGGCGTCCGGCGCACTAATTTGAAATGGTATCAAAGTCGTACGCACGGACTTTTAGGGCAGATTCATCGAGGCCAACGCGCTGTTAGATCAAGACGGAAATACTGAGTTGCGCAAATTGGCCGTCATTGCGCTGCCGTTGGCCGGCGCCTATTTGGCGGAACTTGCGAAGTTCACCATCGACATAGCGATTGTTGGCCGATTGGGCAGCTTGGAACTTGCGGCTGTCGGACTCTCCGCTGAAATATTCTTTGAACTCACTTTTGTGTCCATGGGCGTGGTTTCAATCGTCGGCGTTCTCGTTTCTCAGGCCGACGAGAAGGGGGATCTGGCGCGGGCGGGAAATGCAACCCGTCAAGGGCTTTGGGTCGCACTTGCGCTTTCCGTTGTCGGGATAGCGCTTGGTTGGAATTTGGCTCCTCTCATTGCGATGACCGGCCAAGATTCACGGGTGGTCGCGTTGTCCGGGCAATATTTGCAAACAGTCACTTGGTCTTTTCTGCCGTTCCTGCTCTTCACGGTATTGCGCGACTTTGTCGCGGCCCTATCACGAGCCCGTTCCGTAACCGTAATTACCGTAAGCGCCGTCGGACTGAACGCCTTCATGACTTATGCGTTGGTCTATGGCGCGTTTGGCTTTCCCGAAATGGGGGTCGCCGGTGCAGGATTGAGCACGACGATTGTCTCATGGTTGATGTTTGCAGCGCTGGCCTGGTACGTCTCGTTTGATACGGGGTTCGCGCGCTATGAGGTTTTGAAGTCGTTGAACAAAATAGATTGGCTCGTGTGCAGGGAAATTTTTGTCCTTGGGATCCCTGTTGCCGGAATCGTTTTCATTGAAAGTGGACTTTTCATCATTCTCCCCATTGCAATGGGGTTGATGGGTGCCGATATTTTGGCCGCGAGCGAGATTGCTTTTATCTGTATTGCCGGTGCAGGGGTCATTACGATGGCCTTCGGCGAAGCTACAATGATCCGCGTTGCTCATGAAAATGAGGCAGGCCGGCCCCTCGGAGTCGACCGCGCTGCTTTTTTGGGCATGACGGTCGGGGGTGCAATTTTGGCCATTGGCGGTCTCGTATTGGTCATATTTCCGCAGTGGATCGTCTCAGTGTTTTTGGATTCGTCAGATCCCAACAATGCGGAGGTTATTCGGCTGGCATCAACGTTCTTGGTCTTTGCGGCCGTCTATCAGTTTTTTCAGGGGCTTCAAGACATTGCGCAGCGTGCGCTACGTGCCATCAAAGACACCCTTACCCCCTTGTGGATGGGCGCGCTTTGCATTTGGATGCTTGCTTTGCCGCTGGCTTACGTTTTGGCGTTTCCGATTGAACTTGGGGCAATTGGGATATTCTTAGGTATCACATTGGGATATTTTATTCTGACTGTTTTGTTGACGGGGCGATTTCGCCGATTGGCAGCAGCCATGCGCACGCCAATCGCGGGCGTGCAGCCCGACTAAGAGTGCAGCGCGCAACTGCCTTTGATGGCACGGCTTTAAGCTTGGCCTAAGCAAACGTTAAGGCGCGACTAAGCATGGCCGTCTACTTTGAGACTCAACAAAGGAGGACGCTATGTACGCCATCATCAATATGTCTGTCGTCGTGATCGTCATGGTTGTCCGTCATCAGATAAATTGGAACAGATTTTGATTTGAGCTAGCGGAGTATATGGCTCATCTGTTGTATCAGTTTAAGCAGCGGCTTTGCTGTGTTGCAAGCGCCGATGCTCGATCGTTTTTCGCTTGATCCTTTCTCTTTGCAATAGAATGGTTTGGCCGCGCCCAAAGTAAACATCTGCGGGCGTGAGGTTTTGCAGACTCTCGTGATAGCGCTGGTGATTGTAGTGACCCACGAACTCATCGATCTGCGCTTCAAGATCGCCAGGTAGGTAATAGTTTTCCAGCAAGATGCGGTTCTTGAGCGTTTGATGCCAACGCTCGATTTTGCCTTGCGTTTGCGGATGATACGGCGCGCCGCGAACATGCCTCATGCCTTGATCATCCATCCAGTCAGCAAGATCGCCGGCAATATAACTTGAACCATTGTCAGATAGCAGACGCGGCTTGTGTGCGACATTTGCCTGATCGCAACCCGATGCCTCCAGAGCCATTTCCAACGTATCAGTGACGTCTTCAGCTCTCATCGTGGTGCACAGCTTCCACGCAATGATGTAGCGCGAGAAGTCATCAAGAATCGTAGAGAGATAAAACCAGCCCCAGCCGATGACCTTGAGGTAGGTGAAGTCGGTCTGCCACATTTGATTTGGCGCCGTGGTCTTGTCGCGGAACTCATTGGCAGCCTTGATGACCACGAAGGCCGGGCTGGTAATCAGATCAAGAGCTTTGAGCAGGCGATACACTGAAGCTTCGGATACAAAATAGCTTTGCGTATCAGTGAACCGCACTGCCAACTCGCGCGGGCTCAGTTCCGGTTCCTGAAGAGCCATATCGACGATCCGCTCTCGAATATCATCGGGGATGCGGTTCCACACGCGTTTTGGCTTGGGAGACCGGTCTTCCAATGCTTGTACGCCACCACGCAAATACCGGTCGTACCATCGGTAAAACGTCGTTGCCGGGATGCCGAGCTTGTCCAGCGTCCGCAGCACCGGGAGATGGGATCGCTCGACTAGGCGGATGATCTCGAGCTTCTCCGATGCGGGGTATCTCATGCGCCGTCTCCCCCATCCCCGATCATGCTTTTTTTAAGCAGCCGGTTCTCCAGCACCTGTTCGGCAAGCGCTTCCTTGAGGTCATGCCTCTCGCGGCGCAGGTCCTTGACCTCGCCCGAGGACGCCTGGCGGGCGGTATCCCCCGAAAGCCGCTTCTTGCCGGCTTCCAGGAACTCCTTCGACCAGCTGTAGTAGAGGCTCTCGGCGATCCCTTCCCGACGGCACAGCTCGGCGATGCTGTCCTCGCCGCGCAGGCCCGAGAGCACAATCCGGATCTTCTCTTCAGCTGAATATTGCTTGCGCGTCTTGCGCCGGATGTCCCGTACCGCCGTCTCGGCGCCGTCCTTCAAACTCATGGATTTCTGGCTCATCTGCGTTCCCTTCGGTCACGACGATGAGCCAGAAATCCTCCGTTACACAATCAACTCCATCTGTCCCACAGGCGCTGATGTCAGACAAGGTTGACTGAAATCTTGGGCACCAGAGGCAAGTCTATCACGCCTCACAAAGGCGCGCTGCACCGTCGTGAATTAGGTTTCTAACTTTTGCCTCATCGACGAAACAAGATATGGTGCCGGCCACGAATGAAGAATAAGGGGAACGACGTAAATGGCGAAAGTTTCACGAAGAACGGTAGGTGCAGGTTTTGCTGCCGCGGGGGCCGCTTTGAGCGCAACACCTTTATCGGCGTTGGCGATGGGATCAAGCGGGGCGGCCGGCGCGCTGGATCTGGAGACCGATGTAGGCAAGTTCAATGTGTTTGCGCGCATGGCGGCAAGCTTGGGCGATGAGAACGTTTTCTGGTGGCGCAGTATGGTGCGCTACGGAATCGTCGATCAAGATGTTAAGCCGTTACATCGCACGCTCGGCGGCTTGCTGATGCAGACTAAGAACAATGGCGACGGCACGGTAACCTATGTGAGCCGTGAAGTCGGCTATCACTTGGATGTCGCGACCGGCGAAGTGTTGGACAATTGGAACAATCCGTATACGAACGAAATGGTTCCCGTTACTCATTTGCGCTCAGGGCCCAACGCCACCAAGCTCACGCCGCAAGGTGCCATTCCTCAGGTCGAAGGCTCGGCAATGGAATTGCCTTTTGGAGTGGAGCAGAACATTGGTCCGGTCTTGCAGTCGGCGGACAATGTCTGGCTCAATTTCGATTTGAGCGCTGTCGGAAAGGACGGGGGTCCGAGCCCGATGTTATTTCGCGACATGATTACGTACCGGGCGGCGGTGGCCGATTTGGAAAACCCCGCGCTTGATAACGTACCGGCTTCTTATACCATCCAGGATTATCTCAATTGGCGCCCGTGGATGGGCATGGGTGAAATCCGCGGCGTGTTGGCGGGCCGGGGAGCCGGTGAGAAAGTCAAAAGTCCCGACGAATATCCGCCAGAGCTCCTCGCCATGATCGAGCAAAATGATCCGACATGGCTGTCCGATCCGGACAATTGGAAGGGCGATTCAATCCTTTAATAAGGTCAACCCTGATGGATCCGGCGCTTCTTTTAGCGTTTGTCGTTGCGGCGACACTCTTAATTGTCATTCCGGGGCCGAATATTGGGTACATCGTTGCGACCAGCATCGCGCACGGTTTTAGGTGTGGAATTGCGGCGGTCGCCGGCACGACGTTTGCCATGGTGATCCAGCTGGCTGTGACATCTTTCGGTTTGGTCTCCGCCGCACTAATTCTGTCAGAGTGGTTCGAAGTACTGCGTTGGCTCGGCGTCGCATATTTGCTTTACTTGGGGATCCAGAGTTGGCGCACAGTGCCGTCGGAAATTGATGCGGAACAGGCGCCGGCGGGGCGACCAAGTTCGATTTTTTGGCGGGGCTTTTTTGTTGCCACCGTAAATCCAAAAACGCTCTTTTTTTTGGAGCGTTTTTGCCCCAGTTTGTGTCGATGGGCGCCAACGTAACAGTCCAGTTGCTCGTATTGAGCTCGATTTTCCTGATTTTGGCACTTGTCATCGATAGCGCTTACGCTCTCTTTGCTTCTAAATTGAACAAAGTTGCCTTTGGTCGTTCGCGCGACCGCATTTCAGGAGCGTTGCTCATCATTGCAGGCGCAGGGTTGGCCGTAGCACGGCGAGGTTGATCTCCATGTCCAATATTCTTCGCACAGAGATGCCGCTGCTCGTGCGCCACGAAGGTATATGGGTCGGCACCTACCGCCATGTCGCGCCTGATTTAACGGTTTTGGATCAGCATGACTTCCGCATAGCGGTAGAGTTTCCTGAGGACGGATCCTGTGACTACCGTCAAACAAGCCACTATAGATGGGATGACGGTCGCACTGACGACATCGTGTTTGAAGCATCGTATCGCGATAAGAAATTGATCTGGGATTACGGCCGAATCAAAGGGGAACTATGGGCGATCGACGAGGCCACACTTTATTTGTGGTTCACTTTTACGGATCAGCCCGACGTGAGAGTCTATGAAATGATCCAGTTGAGCCCAGACGGCCGACACAGGGCCCGCACATGGCATTGGCTCCGGCAGCATGCACTATTCCAGTTGACCTTGGTCTCTGAGCGGCGCGAGAGTGACGGTTAGGAAAACACCGGCTTAGGACACCAAAGAGTGGCCATTTGCCGACGTTTTACGGCATTAACCATGCCGACTCAAACGCTGTAAAGTCGTGTAATCTCATTCCCTAAACTGGAATAATGAACGCGCGGATTAGTGCGTCGCCTTCGACGCGGGTGAATGAGTTATGTCTAATGGAAGTCGCCATAGCTTGCGACGTGTATGGCTTGCGGCTGTGCTTTGCGTTGTGCTGACGACTGGTTGCGATGACGCACCTCAAGCGCAAAATGGCTTTCCAGCACCTGAGGTGACCGTTAGCGAACCCATTAAACGCAAGATTGTCGAATGGGATTCATATGCGGGCAGATTTGCCGCGGTTGATACGGTTGAAATTCGCGCACGTGTCAGCGGTTATCTCGATTCAGTCCATTTCAAAGACGGGCAGCTCGTTAATCAGGGCGATCTCCTATTCGTTATAGATCCCCGTCAATACGAAGCGGCCCACGAACAAGTTCAAGCTGAGCTCGCGCAGGCGCAGGCACGATTTGATCTTGCTTCTTTGGATCTTGACCGCGCCGGCCCGCTGATTGATCGCGGAAACATTTCGCAAGAAAACTATGACGAACGAGCGCAGCTCAAGCGCGAAGCCGCCGCCGCCGTTCAAGCGGCTGAAGCACGTCGAAAGGAAACGCAGCTTAATCTCGATTTTACCCGCGTCACCGCGCCGGTTTCCGGACGAGTCAGCCGCAAAATGGTAACGGTTGGCAATCTGGTCAACGGCGGCGACTTTGACCCCACTTTGCTAACGACGATCGTGTCTCTCGATCCGATCCACTTCTACTTTGATGCGGACCAGAAAGCCTATCTCAAATATGTCCGGCTAGATCGGGAGGGCAAGCGCCCAAGCTCGAGAACGTCACAAACTCCGGTGTATCTGGCATTGCCCGACGAAAAAGAATTTCGCCACAGGGGATACATGGACTTTCTCGACAATCAGGTTGATTTTTCGAGCGGCACGATGAGGGGGCGAGCAGTGTTCGACAATTCAGATTTCGTTTTCATTCCTGGACTCTTTGCTCGCATTCGCATGCCCGGCAGCGGAGAATATGAAGCCCTGCTGCTGCCCGAAGAAGTCATCGGCACTGATCAATCTCAAAAGTTTGTCTTTGTCGTAGACGAAGAGGGGTCGGTTATCCATCGCCCCGTCGAACTCGGACCGGTGGTCGATGGCTTGAGGGTGATCCGATCGGGCCTAAGCGGGGAGGAGCGGGTCATCGTCAATGGCCTTCAACGCGCGCGCTCCGGCGCCAAAGTAACGCCGCTGTATATACCGCTGGAACCGCCGAAAACAACAGCAAGCATGCGATGAAGTTTAGTCACGTCTTTATTGATCGGCCGATTCTCGCGTCCGTCACATCGATCGTTATCTTGATCGTCGGCGCCATCTCGTTCTTATCGCTACCCGTATCGCAATATCCCCCGGTGGCGCCGCCCACGATCGTGATCAACGCTCAATATCCGGGCGCCAGTCCCCAAGTTATTGCCGATACGGTGGCAGCTCCTATTGAGCAGCAAGTTAACGGCGTCGAGGGAATGATCTACATGTATTCCCAATCGACCAGCGACGGCGTGATGTCGTTGATCATTACGTTCGAACTGGGAACGAACCTCGATGATGCGCTCGTTCAAGTGCAAAACCGAGTCGGCACGGCGCTACCTCGATTGCCGGACGAGGTGCAGCGTATCGGTGTGACCACCCGCAAGGACACCGTTGATCCTCTGTTGATCATTCACCTTGTGTCGCCTGAAGGTCGGTACGACGAAAAATATGTCACGAATTTTGCGCAACGCCAGATCCGAGATGTTCTCTCTCGGCTTGATGGCGTGGCGAACATTCAGATGTGGGGCGGGCGCGACTATAGCATGCGCATTTGGCTTGATCCCGGCCGCATTGCGTCGATGGGAATGACGGCCGGTGACATTACAAAAGCACTGCAAGAGCACAATATTCAGGTAGCCGGGGGAACTTTGGGCCAGCCCCCAATCGACATGCGCAAAGCCTTCCAAGTCAGCATTCAAACTCAAGGGCGGCTTACGGAAGTCGAGCAGTTCGAGAATATTGTCGTAAAAACCGGTGAAGGTGGGCGATTTGCAAGGCTGGGTGATGTCGCTCGCATTGAGCTCGGTGCTGAAAATTATTCAACGACCGGCTACCTAGATGGAGCGCCCGCCGTCATGTTGTCGATGACGCAAACACCGGGCTCGAACGCGGTGGCCGCTTCGGAAGCGGTACACGAGACTATGGCCGAGTTGGCAAAGGAATTTCCGGAAGGCCTGGAATATTATATTATTTATGACCCCACTGATTTTATCGATGAGTCCATTCGCGAGCTTTACACCACAATTTTTCAAGCGATTGCGCTGGTGGTTCTCGTTATTGTGCTGTTCCTTCAGAGTTGGCGCGCTTCGATCATACCGCTGGTTACCATTCCAATTTCTCTGATTGGAACGTTTGCTTTGATGGCGGCGTTTGGGTTTTCGATCAATAATCTGACTCTGTTTGGCCTCGTTCTAGCCGTTGGGATCGTTGTCGATGATGCTATCGTTGTCGTCGAAAATATCGAGCGAAATATTGCAAAAGGCATGAGTGCCCGAGATGCGGCGCACAAAACAATGGACGAAGTAGGTACTGCCCTTGTCGCCATCGCACTTGTGCTCTCGTCGGTTTTTATCCCCGTTGCCTTTCTAGAAGGCATGACCGGCGCCTTCTATCGTCAGTTCGCGCTGACGATCGCGGTTGCCACGATCATTTCAGCCTTCAACGCGCTCACCTTAAGCCCGGCGTTGGGCGCCCTATTACTCGGCAAGAAAGAACAAGACAAACGATCACCAGGCCGAAGATTGGGCCTCGTCCAATCGACAATATTTTCGCAATTTGACGCAGGCTTTGTTTGGTTGCGCGACCGCTATGTCACTTTGGTGTCGCGCATTACCAAGCGCAGCATGGCGATGATCGGCATTTACCTCATGCTCATCGCGCTTACGGTATTTGCCTTTGTCCGTGTGCCGTCCGGATTCATTCCGCCTCAAGACCAGGGATATTTTGTCGGTCTTGTAAACCTGCCCGAGGGAGCTTCGCTCGCTCGCACGGAAGCAGTCACACGGCGAGCCGAGCAAATCGTGCTTGAGACGCCGGGCTTTAGCCACACAGTTTCGTTCGTGGGTTTGGCTGCGGAAACCCGCACCGTTGCCTCAAACAAGGCGGCTGTCTTCGCACTCTTGGAGCCATTTGATGAGCGCGACCGAAAGGGCTTGGAGGCCGGAGCCATTCTTAATGACCTGCGCATGCGCTTGGGCGCCATTCAAGAAGCGTTTATCGCCGTTTTCCCGCCGCCTTCGGTGCGCGGCCTTGGCACGGTCGGCGGATATAGCTTGCGCGTTGAAGACAGAGGCGGGCGCGGCCTTGAGACATTGCAGGACGCGGCCAACGCCTGGGTAGCAGCAGCAAACCAAACACCGGGTCTTTCTAGCGTCTACACGTCATTCACGTCCAATACACCACAACTCTACGTCGACATTGACCGTGTCAAAGCTGAAATGCTCGATGTTCCCATTGAAAATGTGTTTGAGGCGCTCGAGGTCTATATGGGCGCATCCTATGTCAACGACTTCAATCGATTTGGACGCATCTATCGCGTTATTGCCCAGGCAGAGGCGCCGTTCCGTTTGGATCTCGAAGACATTGCGCAACTGCGAACGCGCAGTAATACCGGCGCCATTGTGCCCCTTGGGTCGTTCGTGGACTTCAAAGAAATCTCGGGGCCCGACCGGGTGCCGCGCTACAACTTATATCCGACCATTGAAATCAACGGCGACACGCAACCGGGCTACAGCACCGGCCAGGCTATTCTTCTGATGGAGGAGCTTGCCCAGCAACTCTTACCCGACGGCATTTCGTTCGAATGGACGGAGCTCGCCTACCAACAAGTGCGGGCCAGCAACGCAAGCCTGTTTATTTTTCCGTTGTCGGTCTTATTTGTATTTCTGGCCTTGGCCGCCCTTTATGAGAGTTGGTCTTTGCCATTCGCCATCATTCTTATCGTGCCGATGTGCCTGTCGTCGGCCATCGGCGGTGTCATATTGCGCGGCATGGACAATAATATTCTCACTCAGATCGGTTTTATCGTCTTGATTGGTCTTGCCAGTAAGAACGCGATATTGATCGTCGAGTTTGCGCGTGCTGCTGAGCGGGCAGGGAAGAATCGGTTCGAGGCCGCCGCTGAAGCGTGTCGTTTACGCCTCAGACCGATCCTGATGACTTCTTTCGCGTTCATCTTTGGTGTTTTGCCCTTGCTATTTGCCAGTGGGGCAGGCTACGAAATGCGCCAAGCGCTGGGGACTGCAGTCTTTTTTGGAATGCTTGGTGTAACAATTTTCGGATTGCTATTCACGCCGGTTTTTTATGTGACGATTCGCGGATTAACCAATCGTCGAAAATCCGATCGCCCGTCGGAGGCCATCGAAGCATAAGATCCTTATACTGAATATCAGTATAAGGAATATCAACACAAAGATTAATATTGTAATTGTAATACGTATACAGACCATCTGTACACATATTATATCATTATTTGACTCGGTTAGGCGGTTTTTGTGCGGGGAGGTATCCACTCTTGCGTGGCTGTGAAAATTACCATCCCAAGGCCCATGGCGGCGACAAAGGCGGCGGCTTCAAGTGCGCCAAGGCCAATACCGGCGATGCCAGGTCCGGGGCAATAACCGCCCAATCCCCAACCCACACCGAAAAGCGCGCTGCCCGACAGCAATCGTCCGTCCACGTCTTTTTTTGTCGGCAAATGAAATGCAGCTTCGAGTAACGGCGTGCCACGTCCGAAGGCGATGCGGTAGCCGATCGACGTGACGATGAGGGCGCCCGCCATGACAAAGGCGAGACTTGGGTCCCATGTTCCGAACAAGTCCAAGAAATTGAGAACTTTTTCCGGATTGATCATGCCGGAGATGGTCAATCCAAGCCCGAATATCAATCCTGCGGCGAAGGCCGTGACGATCGTGCGCAACTCACACTCCTCCGACATGACGGACGACATAGACCGTGATGAAACCGGTGAGCATGAAAACAAGGGTGGCGATCATGGAACGTAACGACAGGCGCGACATTCCACACACGCCATGACCGCTGGTGCATCCGCCGCCGAGTCTTGTGCCGTATCCGACGATGAGACCGGCGATCACCATGGTCGGCAGGCTTGCAGGAAACGAAATCTCGGTCCATGTGCTTGAGAACAGAGAGACGAGCAAGGGCGCGCCGATCAATCCCACTATGAATGCAGCACGCCATGGCGTTTCACCTTCTTGCGGCGTAAGCAGGCCACCCATGATGCCGCTGATCCCGGCAACCCTGCCGCTAGCGGCCATGAGCAGCGTTGCTGCAAGACCGATGAGCGCGCCGCCAAAGAGGGCGCTGAGGGGGGTGAATTCAGTCATGGATAGAGGTGGCTCGGGAAATCTGCACAGTTGAGATAAGTGGAATTTTGGCCTGTAGGCGGCATGATCGCCGGCAACAGGAGATCCACTATGGCAAGACGACCACGTCGCAATCATACACCTGCGTTCAAGTCGAAGGTGGCCCTTGCGGCCGTTCGCGGTGAGCAGACATTGGGAGAACTCGCTCAGCAGTTTGATGTTCATCCTAACCAGATCAAGCAATGGAAAGATCAGCTCCTTAAGGGTGCAGCGGGTGTTTTTGGGCGGGAGGGTAAATCACCGCTGCCTGCACCCCGTGTTGATGTGAAGAGGCTCCATGCCAAGATTGGGGAGCTGACGCTTGAGAATGATTTTTTAGGCGATGCGCTCACCAAGGCGGGATTGCCGAGCGCAAGAAAATGATCGACCGCAAACATAAACTCTCGCTCAGCCGTCAGGCCAAGGCGCTCAAGATCAGCCGGGGCAGCGTCTATTATCAGCCCCGTCCCGTATCGGTCGGTGATCTGGCACTGATGCGCCGGATTGATGAATTGCATCTCGACTATCCCTTTGCAGGCAGCAGGATGCTGCAGGGACTATTGCTTGGTGAAGGATACAAGGTTGGCCGCCTGCACGTCACAACACTGATGAAGCGTATGGGGCTTGAGGCTATTTATCGCCGCCCGAACACGTCCAAGCCTGCACCGGGCCACAAAATCTATCCCTATCTGTTGCGTAAGCTGCCGGTCACCCAACCCAATCAGGTCTGGGCGATGGATATCACCTACATTCCAATGGCACGGGGCTTTGTTTATCTGGCCGCAGTGGTTGACTGGTTCAGCCGGCGTGTCCTGTCCTGGCGGCTCTCTATCACACTGGAAGCAGACTTTTGCATTGAAGCCGTTGAAGAAGCACTGGCCCGTTACGGTAAGCCGGACATCTTCAACACCGATCAGGGCTCGCAGTTTACCTCCATCGCTTTCACACAAATCCTGAAGGATGCTGAAATCGCCATCAGCATGGATGGCAAGGGAGCGTGGCGGGACAATGTCTTTGTTGAACGGCTGTGGCGCACGGTCAAATACGAGGAGGTCTATCTGCATGCCTATGGCAATGTTCCACAAGCCCGAGCCGCCCTCGGCAAATATTTGGTCTTTTACAACACCAAGAGACCGCATTCATCGCTTGACCGCCAGACACCCGATCAGGCTTACTTCAACGTGCTGCAACCAATCCCGGTCGCGGCATAACAGGGGCTGAAATCCACTTATCCGCAGTCCGAAAGTTGTTCAAACAAACCGAACCACCTCTGATATTCATGCTACCAGTCTCTCCGCTTGTATCGTCTGGGCCACAATACAGCAGTGCCTGATTAGAACTGGCGCATGAGAATGAAAGGCAAGCCGCCGCTGCCAGTGCAAATAGTCCAGTTAATCTCAATATTGCTTATCCTTAGTTAGGGGCTGGAGTGAAGTTGTGGGCTAGATCCAATCTATGTGCGTTTGTCAAATGATTGTCTTCAATGCTCGGCTATTTGTTTGCGGCGTTGAAGTTTGCGCGACGGATGAGAGCCCGTTCTTCTAAATAGTCGAGCGTTTCCTTGTGAAGCGCTCCTTGAGCCTCATGGGTTTCATCGAAAACCATGGCGAGATCCGTTGAGGGGTCATAGGCGGGCCAGACCGGGCGGTCGCCGCCATTGGGATCGCCCGTTTTGGCGAACGCGATCCAATAGTCGTGGACAAGGTCGCCCATGGCAAAATCGGCTTGCGTATTTTCAAGTGCGTTTGGGTATTGAAGTTCCGGCCTGTCGCGTACCACATCGAAGACAAAGGGGACTTCCGAGCCGTGTGGCGCACCCGGAATTTGCCCACGCAAATTCTCTTGCACATAGGCAAAATGATAAAGATATGACGGCGACGAGACAGTCTTCATGCGGTCGACGAGATAGCGCGTGGACGATAAGAACAGTCCAACTGCAAACCATTGGCGCGACAGGTCGACCCAGTTGAGATCGCCAAAAATGCTCAAGTCCTCGTCGTTGAGCCCTTCCAAGAACCCCTCGGCCAGGAATTCATGCAATGCCGGCGGACCACCCACAATCTGACCCCATTCATAGCTATTAGCGCCTGCCATGTATGGCACATCGTGCTGCTTGCCCTGGTCAAAGAGCACCGGAATGTCGCCCGGAATGATCGTGCCGTCGACCACGGGCGGAAAAAGCAAAAACTTTGAGGTTTGATATTGGAGGATCTCTTCCGTTGTGAGGGCACGCAGGCCTTCGGCAATCGCTTCGTCGTCGCCTTCAATACCCAAATTCTCGGCCATCATCTGGCCGTCATATTCTTGTGGCGCTTCAAGCCCGCCGGGCCGTCCTTTCTTTGTCATATGCCGAGTCTTGTCGAGGGCGATTCCGCTTCCTTGCGCGATCGCGCGGTGGAACAGACCCTTAGCAAGGGGCGACACCATCAACACATTGACGGACACGCCCCCGGCCGAATGACCAAAAATGGTTACGTTTCCAGGATCGCCGCCAAAGGCTTCGATATTGCGCTGAACCCATTCCAGGGCCGCGATTTGATCGAGAATGCCGTAATTCCCGAGGGGCTCGTCGGCCTGCAGGCGCGAGAGCGCGGGATGGGCAAACCGGCCGAGTGCCCCGATGCGATAGTTGATCGTGACGAGCATGACGCCGTCTCGCACCAAGCTGTTGCCAACGTAACGCGGCTCCGAGCCCGAGCCCCGTTGGTAATTGCCGCCGTGGATGTAGACCATGACGGGCAGCGGCGAGCGCGGCTTTGCGGCGGGCGCCCAAATGTTCAGAGTCAAACAATCCTCGCTGGTGCCCACTTTATCGATGTGGGCCAAGCGCCAGGCTTTTTCCGTAGGCTGGAGAATTTGTGGGCAGGCGGGACCGAACGTGTCCGTCGCGCGCACGCCGTTCCAGGATACCGCGCGTTGGGGTGCGCGCCAGCGTAGTGTGCCCATTGGGGAAGCCGCGTAAGGAATATTTTTGAATACGGCGACATCGTCTTCGATCGTGCCCTGCACCAGACCGGTTTCGGTTTTGACAACGCCCGGCGGCCTCTGACTCATGGCATTGGCACTAGACCAAAAGACCAGGCAAGAAATTAGACACGCTAATAAGAATGTCATGCTGCGTCGGCTTGCCGCAGATCTAGATCCAATCTCACCGAAAATTTGCCGCACGTTTGTCACAGTTACCCCTCCTTGGAATCCCAAGCTTTTACTTAGTATACGGGAGGTTGTGGTCCGAGGCCACGTTGCGAAAGGTGCGTGCCTTAAGCTTCGCCTAAGCCAACGTTAAGCTGTGGCTAAGCGAACGTTAAGGCGCGCATAAGACCGCCTCCTTATGTTGGTGTCAACTCAAGGAGGGCAAACGCCATGTATAAATTGGTCAACGTCGCAATTTCTTTTGTAGTTCTAATGACCGTCGTCGCTTCTGTCGGCGGCATTGTTTAAGGAAGCAGGCGGTGCGGCCGAGTGAGTCGCACTCTTTTAGCCTCAAAAGATCATTGCCCACGGCCATCTCAAATTCTTATCGATGGCGGCATAGATTTTGCCGATCGTCGAGTCATCATCCAAACAGTCCATCAAGAGTTGAGCGACGTCGGCGCGGGTGACAACCCCAGTAGCCGACCGGTCTTCCGTTAGATAAGCATCGCCGGTTGCGGGTTTCGAGACCAAACCGCCGGGGCGAAGGATTGTATAGTCCGCACCGCTTGCGATTAGATGATCTTCGGCTTGGGTTTTCAGCGGCAACATGTTTCTCAAAAACCATTTGGCCGTCCAAGGTGGCGCGTCGGAGCTATCGCCGGCCCCGATCGTCGTCACAAGCAGAACGCGCTTAACGCCCGCTTCTTTGGCCCCGTCAAAGATGTTTGCATTGCCGATATAGTCGGGAGGGACTTCGCAACTAAAGCACGCGATCGTCGTGACGACTGCACTGTAGGAGCCTTGCGCGAAGACGTTTTGCACGGACTCCGGATCCATGGCGTCGCCCTCGACAATCGTCACGCCAAGCGGCTCGAGGCCACTTCGGTCCGACGAAGGGCGCACGACAGCGGTCACTTTGTCGCCGCGCTCGGTCAAAAGCTTCGCAAGCTCGAGGCCTGTGTTGCGCGTGGCCCCATAAATTAAAACGGAATCTTCTTCTTCCACGACCGGTTCCATCGTTTCAGCAGGGGTCAGGGCCTCCTCCTCTTGGGCGCTCAAGGGCCCTAAAGGTGCCGTCCAGACGGCCAGTGCAAAAAGACCAATCAACCAGCGTTGCATTTAACGTCTCCCTTACTTTCGTGTGCAGTGGCTAACCTGGAAACTGTGCCAGGCCCGAGAGCGACTCTTCCTCGCCGATATTACCACGGGACACAATCTCGCCCGTTTCTAAATCAAACTTCGCGACGTCGCCGTCAAAGAAGTTTCCCATTATGACATGTTTGCCGTCAATTGTCGGTGCGGCTGCTGCCCAGCCAAAAGTCTCGAGCGCGTGTTGGTGTACGATTTCGCCGGTATTTTGGTCCATGATAATCATGCTGCCGCCCGAGGTGATCAAGAGATTGCCGTCTAGCAATTGCGACATAACCAGCACCATGGGCACCCGGTCGTCGCCCTCGAAGTTTGCCAAATCCGGTAATTGCTTGTCATTCTCGAGGTCGTATTGCAGGACGCGATTACCGGTCTCGGAAATGTAAATCATGCGCTTGCCGTCGTCGGTCAGCACCGTGCTGGTCACGCCGTGAAAACGCAACATGCCGCCATGAGTGTCGGTGTTGAATTCTTTCACCAGCGCGCCGTCAGGACTGTGCTTGAAGACGTTACCGTCGCCGACTTTTTCCGTGCCGGGCAGATAGTGGAATTGCGTCGTGAAACGATCGAACACTCTCTGCGTGCCTTGCAAATGTTCACCAAAGTAGAGGCTGCCGTCTGGGCCAAAGGTCACGCTACTGTAGCTGCGGTCCGAAAATTTGCGGACCGGCCGTTGCACGCCCGAAGAGTCGATTTCCATGACCACGGGCGTTCCTTGGGCGAAAGCCCAAAGGGTTTTATCGGGCCCAAAGACAAGTCCCCCGATCTTGTGAGTGGAGCCTTTGGTCCACAGTACGCCTTTTAAATTCATGTCGGAATCGTACTGGAGGAGGCGGCCGGTCCCTGCATGATCGTCTTCGGGCACATCCATGACGGTGGCGGCAACAATAATGTCGCCTTTCTCGAACGCGGTCATTGTGTTGACGCGCTCTTCTTCGCCGGAGGGCGCCATGGTTTCCGCGCTTTCTTCTTCACGTTCGCCGCACGCCGCGAGGGCTAATGCCGAGCTCAGCGCAAGGTTGACAAACAGTCGTCTTGCCATTTCTCCATTTTTGCCGATCATGTCGTTCTCCAATTACAATTCGTTTCATTCATAGAATGATTGGGTGCTAGCCGCGCTGGCCGTCCAATCCACCGACGGTGCAGGTTAGCGCGGGCGTTTCTGTTTCCGCTCCAAAACTCCAAATGTAGTTTTCTGCGGTGCGTTCACCCGGATCGATAAAGCCGTTTTGGTTGGAATCGCAGAAATAGTCGAGCAGATCCGCCGCCGGCATGTCGTCAGGAATCCAACCGGTCTTCGACCCGTTCAATCCTTCGAGGCTTGTTTTGGCTTGGCCCGGCAAAGCTTTGGTACTTGGCGAGCCGTAACTGGCGTCGGCACGGCCTTCCACTGTGGTGCCGACCAAACCGCCGACATTGCTTTCTCCGCTGATGACGCCGCTCGCATAAGAATTGCGCACCTTGCCGTTGTTGCGACCGACAAGACCGCCCACGGAGTCGAGACCGTTGACCGGGCCGGCCGCGTAGCTGTTGCGCACAGTGCTGAGGGAATTGAAGCCGACGAGGCCACCAATATTGCTGGATTCTCCTTCGACGGTCGCGGTTGAGTAGGAGTTGCTGACGTTGGCGTCGGTGTTCATGCCGACGAGACCGCCCAGGTCGTTGGTTCCGCTGACGGTTCCCCCGGCATAGCTGTTAAGAATGCGGCCGAATGTATTCAAACCGACAAGACCGCCGATGCCTCGATTGCCGGAAATGTTGGTCTCCGCATAGCTGTCGTAAATTGCGCCGTTCATATCCCCGACCAGACCGCCAAGAGCTTGCTGACCTGTGACCGTGCCTTTTGCTGAGCTGCGTGCAACAAGGCCGCCGTTGCCGCCTGCGACACCACCGGTCGCCATGCCGGCTTTCACTTGTCCGTTAGCATGAGCGTTGTAAATCGTGCCCATGTTTGACCCGACCACCATGCCCGTACCGGCGCGTCCTTCGATGTTGGCGTTTTCCAATGTGACATTCATGACCACGCCGGACTTCGACATCACGCCAAAGAGTCCAACGCCGCCGCGATCGGGACGCGCAATGTTCAAATTGCGAATGACATGGCCGCGGCCGTCAAACGTGCCTTTGTAGCCGTATTTGTCGCCCTCGATCATGCAATTGTCTTTGGGCCCGCAATTTCCGATGGGCAGCATATTGGGGATAGAAGAGGCATCCAAATCTTGGACCAATTGATAATTGCGGTCGAGACGTTGAGTGCGCGTGAGCGTCGTGCTCTTGCCCTCTGCTGTGCCCAACGCTTCAATCGCCTCGAATTGCTGAATGCTGCAGATCTCATAACTGCCGTCACCGTTTGTATCCGCGGAAAATTCGCCAGCGTCATTGGGTGCTGCATCGAAGCCGTCGGCCAGGCCGTCGTTGTCGGAATCCTGATCGGCGCTGCCGGTCGGGCAGCCGTCCGCACTGACGTCTGCTGCTTGCTCAGTCATTACAGCCGCGTTCATATAGAGGCTTGTATACGTCGCTTTGCGCTCGACGTGGTCGAAATCCATGTTGCCGCGCGGCGGGCCGGCACCCGGACCCGCGGAAGCGCCGGGGCCTGCAGGTGCGCCAGCGGGAGGCGCTTTGGCCTCCTCGCCGAATCCGGCTTGGCTGGCGAAATAGGCGGCAATGTCATCGATATCTTTATTAGTTAAATCGAGCACGGCGCCGCGCATCAGCGAGTCGGCGCGCTTGGCATCCCGATAGTCTTTAAGGGCCAAGACCAGATAGCGTTCGTGTTGTCCGCCGATTTTGGGATTAACAGGCGAGGGGCTGTTACCGTCTTCGCGGTGGCAGGAAAAACAATCCTGCGACAATTGCTTGCCGCGGACCGGGTCTCCTTTGGCGGCGACTTCCGTCGCAACAAAGCCAAGAATTGAAACGCTAAGCGTCAAAACAAGTCCGTTCAGTCTTCTCATGGTTCTGTTTTCCGTTGGCAAATTGTTGTGTTATTGATGTGGCGTCGAAGTGGAAGTTCAAGTTTCAAGTCTCAGGGCTGCGGTCAATCATCAACGCATCCTGTAGGAGTGATGCTCGAACCTTCCGGGCAAGTATCACTGAAAATTCCCACGGTCTTACCGAGGAGTTCGTCGGAGCTCACTTGATCCAGCGTGAAGCTGCCAAAATCTGCATATGTGATGATCGTGCGCTTGGGTGTTTGAATGCGGCCCTGATTTGAAATCGACAGCTTCATGTCATCTCTCTCCGGCTCTTCCACCAAAAAGCCTGGCCTCAATATGACATGCTCGACCCCGCTCACGCGAACCACGGCTTCCATGTCGCGTTCGTCCTGATAGGCCGCGCGCATGCTCCACCGGTATTTGTCATAGTTTGGTGCATCGTCGGGCGGTGGGCCTTCGAAAGGCACGTTTTCGGAAAGAGATGAACTTGCGACAATCAATCGCTTGCTGCCCTTGTTTTTCATGGCCTGAAGAATGTTTGCCATGCCTTGGGTCATGAGATCCGTCGGCGGGTGATCTTCAAAAACATAGGCTTTGGGACCGAACATGGAGATAACGAAGTCATCTCCCGTCAAAGCGTCTTCAAGGGACGAGACGTCATAAACGTCGCCCTTCATCACGGTCAGATTTTCGTCTTCAAACTCGACGGCCTCTGGCCGGCGCGCTAGCCCTACCACTTGGTATCCTCTGGCAAGCGCCTGGGGAATAATTTCCTTGGCCGCACGCGACGTCGCGCCAATCAGAACAATTTTAGTCTGAGGGCCATTCGATGCGGTTTCGCTGTGAGCTCCAGCCAAGGCTCCACCGGAGTAGAAAGTGAGTGCAACGCTGACGATGAAAGACACAAGAAGAGCAAACCTGGCCCCGAACGAGCTGTGTCTAAATTCTAAAGCGAATTTCATTTCTTACTCCCGAGATTTGTTCGATCGACGTCGGTCTGCGGCTAGCCGGCGACGGGCTTGAGGCGCCATTCGCGCCAGCGCTTTCCGTCTCTAAATTGAAATACGGCGATGGACGGGCGCGTCTCGACACCGGTGTCGGTCTTAAACCGGTCGTATTCAATCTGGATAACGACATTGCCGATATAGCCAAGCCGGTGAACGTGCGCGCCTTGCCACGGTGAATTCTCGCCGCCCATCATTTGGTTCATCAGCCCGATGGTTTTGTCACGACCGCGCACGAGGTTGACCGAACCGTCCTCTCTTAGATCGAACGTCGCAAAGTCTTCATCCAAGAAGTCGACCATGTGGTCGAAGCTACCCTGAGTGAAGGCCTGCGAAGAGGCATCCATGGCCGAGAGATAGTTTGCGGGAAAATCAACCGACCAGCGTATGGTGTCGGCATCTGCCGGCGGCGGGCCCTCTTCAATTTTGCTGTCCGCAGCAGTCAATCGCCCGGCAAAGACTCCCATCACGGCAACGGACGCGATGACGACAGCTAACCTTATGGACGGCATTTCCATAGAGAACACCCCTTTAATATATATGACGAGCGCGCGGCTCCCCGGTTCGCGGAGCCCTCGATCAATATATACCGGCGGGCCGCATTGCAGACAAACGAGTTTGACTCTATTCTGACAACTTCTGCATGTCAGTGATGCTTGCCTGAGCGAGGGATTTTCTTTGGAATTGCGCCAATTACAGCACTTTTTAGCGGTGCTTGATACGGGCAGCTTTCATGGCGCCGCAGCCCGTGTGAATCTCACCCAACAGGCGATCAGCCGCAGCATAAAGAAACTCGAGGAAGAACTCGGCGTGACGCTCCTGGAGCGCAAGGCTCGGGCGCGACATAAAGTTGTGGCCACCGGGCCGGGACGCATTCTCATGCCGCGCGCCCAAGGGATGTTGGCCGAAGCCTCGGCCTTTCGCACGGAAGTTAAAGATTACATCGGTACGGGGCGCGACGTTGTTCATGTTGGCGCGACGCCGGCCGAGGCGGGTGTCCTGATTCCGCGTGCCTGTGCTGCCTTTGCGAAGAGCCAACCGGCCACGCGCGTTCAAGTCATAGAACATCAGGGAACCAAACTCTTTGCAGATGTGGCATCGGGTCAATATGATCTCGCGATCTGCAGCGAACCAAAAGACGATATCGATCAGTTTTTTGCCACCGAGAAACTCGTCAGCAATGAAAACATATTTGTTGTAAGGCCCAGCCATCCGTTGGCGCAAAGATCGAAATTGAAACTTGCGGAAATGACGGATTTTGCCTGGGTCGCGCTCGGATTGTTCGAGCATACAATGTATGAATTCATCCGGATTTTTAGCGCCGCTCAGCTCGAACACCCATTTCACGCCGTCGAGACGACATCCGTTGAGCTCGGCATGCGAAGTCTCAAAGACAATGACTACATTGCCTTTCTGCCGCATCTTCTGGTGCATGATGAACTCGCTTCGGAGTCGCTTTGCCGGTTGAACGTGCGCAAGCCCGCGAAAGTGCAATGGTCGAGCCTCATGGTGAGCCGCGCCTGTTCGCCGCTCAATCGCACCATGACTGCCTTTCGCGACACCGTGCGCGACGTGGCGCGCGACTTCCGAAACTAAATCTTTGTACCGTCGTCTTTCTTGGGACCTTCCAGCACGATTGACATTTTTTCGGCGGGATAAGGGCGGGCAAGTTCAAGCGCATCTTCGACTGTCGCGTTAAGCCAAACGTCGAAATTTTGTTCGGTCAGCATCACCGGCATGGCTTTCTTGTGCACGGGCTTGACCAAGTTGTTGGGCTCGGTCGTGAGAAACGAAAAAAGATTCCACTCGCGTTCTTCATCTTGACCGGGGCCGATCCGGCGTGATCCTTTCCAGCTGCGCCAAATGCCTGCAAAGGCAAACGGCGTACGGGCGTCGTCCAACGCAAACCAAGTCGCAGTCTTTCGTTTTGTAACCGGATCAGTTTTATCCGTGTACTCACAAAAACTACTGACCGGGACAAGGCACCGCTTTGCCGGGTCCTTTAAGCTTGCGCGCCAAAAGGGGCTTTTAAGATTGCGCACATTTGTTACGGGACGATTACCCTTGGGTGGCGGCGGGAAACCCCAGCGCATCACGGAAAGCTCGCGGCCGTCATCTAGGCTACGTATCACCGGCGCGTCTTGATCGGGAAAAATACCAGGCAAAGGCGGCAAGTTACCCGCACGGTCGCGGGTTACCTTGAACAGACGCTTTACCGCATCCTGGTTGGTTGTCATGCTGTACAGATTGCACATCGGGCAATGGTCTAATAGCCAACTGCGCGACGCGCAAGTCTGAAATGAAGTCAAATTCGGTCTCCGGGAACCAAGCTGTGGAACCAGATATCGTCATTATGGGTGGAGGCATTGCGGGCCCGGCTTTAGCATCCGGTCTGCGTGGCCGCGGCTATAGCATCGTTCTTATTGAACAGAGCGACGATCCTCTCGATACGGCACGGGGCGACCATCTGCAGCCACGCACCTGCGAGATATTAGATCGCTGGCAAGTCCTCGACAGATTTTTTGAACGAGGCGCCGAAAAACGGCTGGGCGCCCGCTGGCTCGCGAGCGATGGCGAGGAGCTGTTCAACGTTCGCGCCGACGATCTCCCTATTCCCCAACCGTTTCACCTGTATCTGAATCATGAGCGCATCAGCGAGACGTTTCTAAACCTTGCTTCAGAAAACAAAAATTTTTCTTTGCTGAGGCCTGCTAAGGGCAAGGTCACCAAAGCGGACAACGGTCGACCCCAAGTCGTCGTTCAGCATGCAGATGGGTCTGAGGATGTCTTGCGTCCCAAGGTCTTGATCGGTGCCGACGGGCGAGGATCGGCGGTCCGCAAGGCAATGGGTATTGGCGCTCAGGTTCATGACTATGAGAATCCTTTGGTCATTCTGATTGGCCCTCGATTGTGGCAGGACGAACGAAATGACGTTCAGGCTTATCTTGGTTCAAACGGCAATGTCACTCTTATCCCTAGGACGGGTCAGCATTGGAAGATCGGCCGACGTATCGACAAGTCCGAGATTGCTTGGTGGAAGGGATCGTCCGTCGCGGATCGCGCAGCGTTCCTGACACAAGCGGTACCAGCCTTGGAGGGCATCAAAACAGAGATTGCAGGTTTTTATCCAATCAAAATGCTCAATGCGGAGACCTGGGTCACGGGAAACACCGTATTGATCGGCGATGCGTGTCACGCGCTTCACCCGGGCCGAAGTCAAGGCATGAACGTGGCGATCCGCTGCGTCGATCAGTTAATTGAACATCTACCGCCGCCGGATCGATTGGACGACGGGGAGGCGATCGACCAAGCTCTCATGCGTTATCAGGACGCGTGCAAACCGGAGATCGATGAGGTCCTGAGAGAAAACCACGAACGCGGCGCGGAAATGGATTCCGTAACGGCAAAGAGCATGCCCCAAGTGATGGAGAATTATCGGGCTCTATCGAGTGATCTCCAAAGGGGCTTTCGATATCGTATGCAGGCCGCCGGATATCCGCTCTAATTTTAAATGTCGTAACTTGGGCTAAAATGGCTCAGCCGATGGAATAATAAGGGGAAGGAGATGGCAAAAATCTCAACAGCAACGTTTATGAACAGGCTCCGCAGTCGCTTTAGATCGTTCTTCATCTTGGTTGCGGCCACAATGATGTGGCCAAGTGTTGGGGACACGCGGGATCTCGACCTTTCCGTTCCTGAAGACGCCCTGCTTGCAAGTCACCGCATAGCCTGCGGCACCCAAAAGCCGGGTCACTACGAATATGGCGTGTGGCGCGGCAAAGTGTTCGGGCGCGTGGCATGGGAGGTCGACCGTCACCTGTTCGATGTCGTCGGTGTAAACACGCGGCGCTGCCCCACGGTCGTCGATCCGGAGCGGGGCACTGGATATCGCCTCGTGTCTCGGGAGTTCATGTTCTTTCTCGAGCCCGGTACCGAAAACATCCTAGAGGATTGGCAAAATCCATACACAGGTAAGGACGTCACTGTGTTGCCAGTGAAGAACGATCCGGTGAATTTTCCGCCGGTCCTCCCTTACAAGCGCGATGGCAGTCCGTACGTTTTTCCTGGAGAAGTCATTGGCGATACGGTAGTGCGCAACGTTCAGGCCAAATTTTATTTTCCCAATTCTCTAGGCGGCGGTTTTGACAAGGCGATGGGCGGATTTTCGCAGGGCATGGAAGTCTACACGCACTTCATTCCGAAGGCGGAACTCCTGACCGACGATGAGACAATTGTTCAATCTTCTCGTTTGGCTTGGTACCGCTTTGCCGATTGGGAGCCGTGGATGGAAATGGGCGACATCCCAGGAAATCTGATCTTCAGCACTTACGGCTGGCGTGTGAAGACCATCAATGCGCTGCCGCAAATTCTTCAGGATGCAATGAATACTAATGCGTTCAGCCTGTATCGCGAGCCGCCACCGGAAGACGACACGCGGCCCATGATGGATGGAAACAATGTCTATCGAGAGTTCTTAGCGGGACAAGGACAGTGACGTCAGCCTAGTCGAAGACGGGCTCGGGGCCAGGTGTGCGGCTGGTGCGCACAATTCTTGATTCAAGCGTGAGTTTACCGCTGAAGATAAAACGAAGCATCAAACGCGCCCACGACCGATGAGAGGCGAGGGTGTCATACATCTCAGGTGCCATCTTTTTGAGTTGCGGCAAACGGTTCCATGGGATCGCGGCAAAGTCATGATGTTCGTTGTGATAGCCGACATTCAATTGAATGAGATTGAGCGGGCCGTAATAGCTGAATGTCTCTTGACCTAAACGATCTGTGTAGTGCTCTTGAATCCAGCGTGCGCCGACAGGATGTAGTCCCACTGAGAAAAGCGAACTCAGAGCCAAATACAAGAAGGGTCCGAAACCCATAGTTCCGCCGATCACAATGTCGATCCCAAAAATAATCGCCGCGTTCAGAAAAAGCCATCCGTCCCACAGTTTGATCGACTTAAGGCGGATCGGTCTTAAGACCATGATAAAAATATAAACCAGAAACCAGCACGCCCGCCCAAACGCCGAATGGCTAAATAGTTGTATTTCCCATTGGCTTGGCATGTCTGCATCAAGTTCGTAAATGCCTTGATGGGCATGATGGCGCAGATGATATTTCTCAAACGAGACGGAGGCGGGCATCAGCAGAGGCAAATTGGCGAAAATTCCGCAAAGCCGACTTGCAACCTTGCCCGGAAACACCAGCCTATGTGCATTTTCGTGAATCATCACCCACAGGGCGTGACTAGCGAATGCGCCGACGCCATAGGCTATTAGTGCAATCCACCACCACTGAAGATCGCGAACCAGCCAGGCGACGACGAATTGAAATGCCACCACACCGACAACAAGCAAGAAAGTACACGAGTTAGAGCCCGCTAGGTCACGTACGTCTGGATGCTGCTTGAGGATTTGTTTCGCCCGCGCAACGTGCGGTTCCGGTTCGGCGGACCGGAAAAAACCTGTCTGTGCGCGGGTATGCGAAACGGCTGTCGTAACGGTCATCGTCGCTTTCGTAGCTGGGAGCGCTATTTCGGGGGAAATTGAGAAGCCTGTCCTTTTAACATCTTATGCCAACCAGCGGACAGCGTTATTTGGCGCGAAAGCGATTGTACCGCAGGTTGTGAGCTTGATACGCTCGGATACCGTGCAAGAAAAACCAATCATATTTGGCGGGAAAAAAGGTTTTGCGTTGTGCGCGCTCGCGCGGCCAAGCTATCGCTGCATTGCCGCACTTGCTCTGTATTTCCTAGTTTTGGGCGAGTTAGGTGCCCTCGCGCAGGACGCCGAGGGTGTTTCTCCTACGGTTTTAATCACTGGTTCAAATCGCGGCATAGGTTTGGAATTTGCTCGTCAGTACGCGGAAAAAGGTTGGCGCGTCATTGCCACGTGCCGCCGGCCCGAGGAGGCCGAAGAGTTAAAGAAAATCGCTTCGGGCCATCCGAATTTGACCATCGAGAGGCTGGATGTCACGGATCAGGACCAGATCGAATCGGTGGCTAATAAATACGCCGACATCGCAATCGATGTACTTCTCAACAACGCGGGCGTTTTGGGCGGACCACTCAAGTCACAGCGCTTCGGGCGGGTCGATTACGATCAGTTCCGTTTGGCCATGGCTGTCAACGCTGTCGGCCCCTTGAGGATGGCCGAAGCCTTCGCGCTCCACGTTGCTACGAGCGAGCAAAAAAAGATTGTCAATATTACCAGCGTTATGGGTTCGCTCGATAATGCGGGAAAGACCGGTCTGGGCCGACGCATTACCGGCGGGCTCTTTATCTATCCACCGAGCAAGACGGCACTCAATATGATGATGCGAACGCTCGCACTTGAACTAGAGGGGCAGGGCGTCATCGTGAGCCTTATTCATCCTGGCGGGGTCAACACCGACATCGTACCGGTACCGGGGTTTCTGCGCCGGCTTGTCCTCATGTCAGCGGAAAAGAGCGTGCGCCATATGATCGATTTGATCGATGGGCTGACGCCGGAGCAGTCGGGTGTCTTCTTGCAGTACGATGGGGACATTATTCTGTGGTAGGTTATTTGACGTGCAACAAAGCGCGGCGCAATCACTGTTTGACGCACACCGCCATCCAATCCCAGGGGCAGGGCGCCGTAAAATCAGCTGGTAGATCGTCCAATTCTTCGTCCCAGGAATATTCGATCCCCTCGAGGGTCTCGACCCGCAATTGCTCATTGCCGAGAAACTCCTGTAGTTCGTCGGCCATGTAATGTTTGGTCGGCGTACCGCCCACAACAAATATTCCGTCGGACAGCGAAACCATCTCCGTATTGGCGATGCGATCGACCGCCCGCACACTCGTTCTACGGGGAACGCCTGCAGCAACTTCGCTTTTCATGAGGACTTGAAAAATGCGCAGCTGAGATTCCAAAGAAGGAACAACGAAAACGGCACGACCGTTCTTGCGAACATTCTTTGCAACAGTCCGCGCTATTTTTTGCCTTTTTTCAAATCGTTCATTGATCAAAACGTTGGCGCAAAATGCAACGTCGCAGCGAAAATTTGCGCCTTTGCTTGTTTCGAGATTTCGCCTTGCGTAAGAAACGGATGGGTCCGCCGTGGACTTGCGGGCCAGTTCAAGAAGTTCTTCGGAAAAATCGACGCCGATCGTTTTGCCAAAGAACGGTGCAATCGTTCTCGTAATGGCGCCCGGCCCGCAGCCAAAGTCGACGGCCTTTTTGGACTTGCCGCCTAGTTTGCGCGCCGTCTCGACGAGCACGCCGTTGAGGTCGAGCTCGCTGATTTCGCGAACTTGGCTTTGATAGTCTGCGGCCAATGAGTTCCAGTATTTTCTATTCATGAGGCGGACCAGGCGGAAAAGTCTAAGATTCAAGTGCTCTTGCCTAATCGATCTTATGTGATTCCAGCTTAAGGGCGAATTTCAGCGCGTCATGCCAGGATTTGGCAGCGCGACCCGGGCGCAAAAAAGCCCGAATATCCTTGAAGCTTTAAGCTTTCTGCGGCATACACGGAAGTGGAGAGGTGGCCGAGTGGTTGAAGGCGCTCCCCTGCTAAGGGATTTTTCATCTTATCTAACCCTCTGTATGCAAATCATTTTTCAAGCCGTGCGATTCTGACTGGTAAAGTTCTGGTCAAGTTGTCCGAAGTCCCAACCGTATCTCGCAAGCTCTGCGCCCATGCCCCTTGGCGCCAAATGCTCGTAGCGCGAAACCATCGAATCTGATCGCCATCCCCCCAAATGCTTCAACCGGCGCACGTCCAACGTGGCGCTGTAGAACCACGTCGCCCAGGTATGTCTAAGCGTGTGAGGCGTGCAGTCTTCGATAGCGGCCCGTTGACAGGCACTCGCGAAGGCATGTCTAATCTGTCCGCCCTGGTTGAAGCGCTCGCTGTAGGACTCATTTTGGGGCGTGAGGAAGATTCTATCGGCGCGCTGGGGATGCACAGCGAGAGTCGCGACAACACGGCTTGGCAATTCGATCTTGCGCGGATATCCCGACTTGGTTTGCCAAATATGCGCCTCGCCTTTGATTAGATCGATGTCATCCCATTTCAGGCGCAGAAGTTCCGACATGCGCAATCCCGTGCCCAGCAATGTCACGATCATCGGATTCAAGTGCTCGCCGGCGGCGTCATGCAGACTTTCGGCCTCATAGGGTTCAAGCCAGCGCAATTTGCCTCGTGCTTGTTTGGGCCGCTTGATCGGAAAATAGTTGAACAGCCGGTTGCGGGATGCGCGAGACAGAACGGCGGCGACGGGCGTATAGAATTGACGGTTTATGGTGCTTGGGGAAGCGTTCGGGTAGCACTCAGCCGCCTTATTATCGATCATGTCCTGATCAATCTCATGAAGCTTCACATAGGCAAAGACTTCCAAAACCGGCCCCATAAAGCGGGCTTCCCCGCCAGCCTTGACATAGCTTAGGGCCACTTCTGCGAATGTCGCAACGGCTTGGGAACCATAGATACTACGTTGCTCGATTTCGTATTCGAGGTGGATGCGTTCGGCTTCCGCCGCGGCTTTGCGCACAAGGCCCGTGCTTCGCTTAATACGCTCGCCTCGGTGCGTGCCCGTGATGTACCAGTATTTTGAACCTTCTCTTTTGACGAGCTTGAGCGGCATGAGCTGATCTCCAACAAGTGGTAGAATTGAGCGCCTGTAAAGAATCGAGTCTTACCAATTTTCGTGAACTCGGCATCTGTTTTTCGCAAGTAGTCCGAAAGCTGACGGACGTTCATGCCTATCATTTCGGCGGCCTTCTCAAACGAAATCAATTCAATGCCAAACGCGCTAGCCATCCTCACCCCCAACCCTCGACATTGCCGGTTTGATGAGATCGACTTGAGCGATGGCGCCGGCTGCGACTGCCTCGTCAATAAATTGCTGGTTGTTGCGAAGCCACTTGTCGCGGTCCATGGGCTGACAACGGTACTCGCGACGACATGCTTTGCAGGTGTCCGCGAACCCCGTAGCCTTTGCGGCGTTTCTGTAAAACTCCGTCGTCGGCTTGAAGACCTTGCATTTTGTGCACTTGAGTTCACGCATCGGAAAGCTTCTCATGCTGAGCAAGTTCCATGTCTGCATTCCCGGCAATGCCTTTGAGTTCTTCGAGACCATTGCCAAGCGCTTTGTATTGTGCAGATGTTCGCTCGCCAGCCTTGTGCTCCTTGGTGATCCTTTGCCACCAAATTTTCAGCATCGCGCTTCCATGCATTGCCGCGTCGCGACCTTCTGCGGATAGCGCATTCAAAACATCATCGACTGGGGAGCCCATTGCACACCACGCGGCAATAGCTGCCCCCGTTCTCTCGCCTATCTGGCTATTAGGGAAGGCGTCACGCAAATCTTGCGGACATTTTTTTAGTTTAGGAACGCCTGGGCTCGACGGGTCGAGGGCAACACTGACCGTCATCTCGAAAATGAAATTTTTCTCAGCGATCGGGACTACGCCTTGCGACACGATTTGAGTTTTGCCGTTGACTTTAACCTGCTCCATTTTCTCCTGCGCACGAAGGCAGAAGACGATGTGCATGTTGGCCTGCAAAAGGCGGTTCATGAGCTTTTGGTGCTCTTGCTTCGGCTTCTTCCAGCAAAAGAGACCGGACTTACCGAGTCGAGTTTCAGTCTCCTCGGCCATCTCCAGGCAGCCGCCAACGCCGTTCCACTCGTGACTCATGGAGTCAATAACGACTGCCTTGTATCCGGTGTCTGACATCAGCGCCTGTGGGACAGATGGAGTTGATTGTGTAACGGAGGATTTCTGGCTCATCGTCGTGACCGAAGGGAACGCAGATGAGCCAGAAATCCATGAGTTTGAAGGACGGCGCCGAGACGGCGGTACGGGACATCCGGCGCAAGACGCGCAAGCAATATTCAGCTGAAGAGAAGATCCGGATTGTGCTCTCGGGCCTGCGCGGCGAGGACAGCATCGCCGAGCTGTGCCGTCGGGAAGGGATCGCCGAGAGCCTCTACTACAGCTGGTCGAAGGAGTTCCTGGAAGCCGGCAAGAAGCGGCTTTCGGGGGATACCGCCCGCCAGGCGTCCTCGGGCGAGGTCAAGGACCTGCGCCGCGAGAGGCATGACCTCAAGGAAGCGCTTGCCGAACAGGTGCTGGAGAACCGGCTGCTTAAAAAAAGCATGATCGGGGATGGGGGAGACGGCGCATGAGATACCCCGCATCGGAGAAGCTCGAGATCATCCGCCTAGTCGAGCGATCCCATCTCCCGGTGCTGCGGACGCTGGACAAGCTCGGCATCCCGGCAACGACGTTTTACCGATGGTACGACCGGTATTTGCGTGGTGGCGTACAAGCATTGGAAGACCGGTCTCCCAAGCCAAAACGCGTGTGGAACCGCATCCCCGATGATATTCGAGAGCGGATCGTCGATATGGCTCTTCAGGAACCGGAACTGAGCCCGCGCGAGTTGGCAGTGCGGTTCACTGATACGCAAAGCTATTTTGTATCCGAAGCTTCAGTGTACCGCCTGCTCAAAGCTCTTGATCTGATTACCAGCCCGGCCTTCGTGGTCATCAAGGCTGCCAATGAGTTCCGCGACAAGACCACGGCGCCAAATCAAATGTGGCAGACCGACTTCACCTACCTCAAGGTCATCGGCTGGGGCTGGTTTTATCTCTCTACGATTCTTGATGACTTCTCGCGCTACATCATTGCGTGGAAGCTGTGCACCACGATGAGAGCTGAAGACGTCACTGATACGTTGGAAATGGCTCTGGAGGCATCGGGTTGCGATCAGGCAAATGTCGCACACAAGCCGCGTCTGCTATCTGACAATGGTTCAAGTTATATTGCCGGCGATCTTGCTGACTGGATGGATGATCAAGGCATGAGGCATGTTCGCGGCGCGCCGTATCATCCGCAAACGCAAGGCAAAATCGAGCGTTGGCATCAAACGCTCAAGAACCGCATCTTGCTGGAAAACTATTACCTACCTGGCGATCTTGAAGCGCAGATCGATGAGTTCGTGGGTCACTACAATCACCAGCGCTATCACGAGAGTCTGCAAAACCTCACGCCCGCAGATGTTTACTTTGGGCGCGGCCAAACCATTCTATTGCAAAGAGAAAGGATCAAGCGAAAAACGATCGAGCATCGGCGCTTGCAACACAGCAAAGCCGCTGCTTAAACTGATACAACAGATGAGCCATATACTCCGCTAGCTCAAATCAAAATCTGTTCCAATTTATCTGATGACGGACAGTATCCGGCTTTTTCAAATTCCGTGAGCGCCTCCAGGTAGCGAGCTGGTGTGAATGGAGTGTCGAGGTCGATAACATCAAACTTGGTCACCGTGTCGGCGTAAAAGTGGCTGCGCCTGTTCTCCGTATCGATAAAGCCGATCTTGCCAGCCTCTCCGACCATACCCCGCGCGATCTTCAACGCCGAATACGTCTTGCCGGCGCCAGACTCGCCCCATAGCCCAATGAGCCCATAGGTATTTTCACGCACTGCCTCTTTGATTTGTAAGGTCATGCCACCGCCCACAACGGAAAGTCTCGATTTTCGAGATAGGTGATCGGCTCATCGTCCCACCACGGCTCGTCGCGGCCGTATTTTTGGACGCACATGGCATAGTACCGCGTGAGCTGGTGGTACATGTCGGCACCCTTATCCCAAATGACGGATGATTCGCCGTTGATGGTGGGCTCCAAAACACGAGCACGCACGTGCGGCACGTCAGTCCCGGCGAAGACGAACACACAGCGATGCTGCTTTGACTTCTTGAATGCGCCTATGTCGAAGTGCCCAGGCGCATCGTGGAATTGGTCGTGCTCAAACTTCTTGGCGTTCTCGATGCCGTCCGAATACATGGCCGCCGACAAGTGATAGTCGCGGTTGGCTATGATCCATGGGAACATGTGCGCGACATCGCGGTCTGTTGAATTACTGAACGTTTTCAGCTCCAAGAACCAGTCGTTGTGCCTAAGCCGGTCAATACGGGCCTTCTTGTTGAGATTGTATTTCTCATCGTGCCAGAAGTTCTCATCGTGCCAGAAGATTGAAACCTCGGGCGCACCCTCTCGAAAGAATTGGCTGACGTGGGGATGGCCGCAAATCAGCTCCTTGGACTTGAGCATCTTCGCGCCGGCCTCAGCGCTAATCTCTATGCGGTCGCCAAGCGTGGCTTTGTGTTCGGCCTCAATCTCCGGCCACAAGACAGTCTCGCTGTCGACTTCTCGAATGGCTTCAACGGCACTCGCCAACGAGCGGCCCGCGCCAATCTCCAGCTTTTCACAGTGTTTCCGGAGTTCGGCCATGCTCACTAAAGCCCCCTCGGGAACGGCCGGCTTAATCACATAGTGCTTGCTGAACGCGTCCCATCCTTCGAGATATAGCAAATGACGCGCGTCTCCGGTCTTGAGTGCTTCGGTGGGCCCCTTGTCTTCTTTGTAGGTTGCCGATAACGGGGACTTCTTCAAATTCTTGAAGTCGCTCGATCGAACATAGTCCGTGTCCGCATCGTAATCCTCTTTGGACAAACCAAAATATATGCCGGGCTCAATCATCCATCTTCCTCACCGCATCAAGAGCGTTCAGCCATAGGCGCTCCGCAAGCCCGTAGCGCTCGTCTCGGCTTTGCGTAAAGTTGAGGTTTGCAATCATCTCCGCGACGGCCGCAACGTTCGTCTCAAGAAACGCCGCCATGATTTTCTCAGGCGGCACGCCTTCAGCCACCTTCTGCGCAATCCAGTTTCGTTGCTGATACCAAAACTGGTCGGCCAGATTTTGGCTCAAGTCTTTTTGCTCTACGCTCATTGCGGCAGGCCCTCCGCAAATTTAATCAGCCCAAAGAAACAGAGGCAGAAAAATAGTCCGCACAGAAACAGAAAGGCGAAGACGTCAGCGGTCTTCACGGCATTTGCCTTAGCTGGCTCGCCACGGCCTTGATTTCGTTCTGCTCGGCTTTGTGGCCGTCGAGCGTCGCCAGCGCGACCTCATAGAACTTGGCAATGGTCTCGAATAACTCAGCGGCCTGATCGGCTAAATCCCGAGGGTCTTGCTGCTTTAGGATGTCAATGGAATTGCTGATTAGCGTCAGCTCGCGTTCTGTCTGGGTCATGGCCTCTCCGCATTTGAGAGGCAACCATAAATTAGCTAAAAACTATAGTCAATAGCTATAGACTACTTCTCTGTAGAATCACTAGAGGAGAATAACGGCCAAAAAAAAGCCAAAAATGATGCCAATGAGATAAACGAGGAAGTGCGACCAGAATCTGGCGCTGAAATGGGGTGGGGGGTCAGTATCGTTTGACGGAAGCGATGACCCGGCCGACAACCTCGATCGTGCTGGTTGGAAATATGGTCTCGTGGCGAGGGTCGGTCGAATAGGGCTCGAGCCGGGATGGCTGCTCCCGCCAGCGCTTAAGAGTTGATTCGTCTTCGCAGCGGAAGACATAAAAATCCCCTTCAATCAATGATTTATCCCGGTAATCGACAACAATGACCGTCTTTTCGGGAAACTCTCGATCCATAGAGTTCCCTTCGATTTGAAGGGCAATAAGTGTTTCGTTACGCGCTGGCACTGGAATCCATTCATCAGCGTCACCCGGTTCAAATGGATCGAATAACTCGACAAACTGACCGGCTTGAACCCACGAAATCAACGGAACTTGACGCAACGGTAGGCCACTCTTATCGGTTGTATTTCCGCCATTTGATCCTTCACCAAATTCCAGCCAATATACAGTCGTTTTCAGGGCTTTAGCTATCAGGGGGATGTTTTCGCGATCTGGGTCAGTTCGCCCCGCGACCCAGGCATTTACCGATGGTTGTGAAACTCGCGCTAGGCGTGCAAGCTCGGCTTGACTCATGCTAATTCGGGCCAGGCGTCGCTTGATTCGCTCCCCGATACGTTCTCTCGGCATTGCTAACTTCCCATGGCAGGAAAAATAAAGTTTTCCTTTGGCTAATGCTATTTGCAGATAGCTATTGATAAATTAGTCAATAACTATAGTCTGCGGTCCATGGAAGAGGTAAACGTAGTCGATCGGCTGGTTGAGAAGTTCGGTTCTCAAGCCGAGCTAGCGCGAGCGGTAGGTGTGTCGCAGCCAACTGTCTGGGCGTGGAAACGACGTGGGGTCGTTCCGGCGCGCCGCATTGGCCCGCTTCTAAAAAAAGCACATGAGTTGGGAATTCAACTAAACGCGGAAGATTTGATCGTGGGTGCCCCCGGTTAGTGGGGCCGCATCTGATTGGATTTAATCACTGGAGCGTAGAAGGCGCAATGACGGCTAAGAGATTTTTTCGAAACGAACGTTTAGCTCTGCGGATTTCGGGATGCGGACTTTGTTGAACCGTGTTGCGGGAGCCAATGACCGACCGTGTAGGCCTCCCATCCGCAGCGCTGGCAGATTTGTACGACGTTTTTTCCTGGGCTGCGTTTGAGTTTTTGAAGGATAGAAATATGAGACGCATGGTAGCAATCTGGACATACGGCATGCTCGGGTTCGGGGCATTGCATGGCTGGCTTCATTCTGTAAGCGACTATGCCATCCCCAAGTTCTTGCAGTTCATACTTCTGCTTCTCAGCGTCCCATGCTTTGAGATTAGCCATTTCTGTTTTAAGCGCGCTTACCTGATCAATCAGGCTCGCATGCGCCGTATTTGCAGCGATCGCGCTGCTTTGGGCTTCCATGATAGCTCTTTGGAATTCGATGACCTTGGCCTGGAAGGCCCTGGCGTCGCGCAAATCTACCATCGTCTTTGCGATATTGAAGGCCGTTTGAAGGCTCGTGAGCGCGGTGTCCCACTCGGTGACGCCAACCATAATCAACCTCCTTTTCTGATGCGGTAAGGGTGCCATGACATGAGCAATGTTCCTTCTTTAGTTGGATACGGAAAGTCTTGGCAATGGGAATTGAAATTTTTGTTTTGAGCAGTTGGGTACGAGTTGAGTAGTGATTGGCGGGCGCCGTCTCCTCTTTGCGCTCTCCATTTTTTTAGTCTTGATGCATAACAAATGAGGCAGAAATCATGAACGACAAAGCGGCGAAATCGAACGGCTGCGATTCTGAGACGGTGAAGTCCATTGCTAAGCGCTATCACGCATTACTTGACGAGATGGAAACTAATCGTGGCGAATACATGTCGGACGTCAAGGAACTACTTCGGGAAGCGAAAGAAGACTACGGCATTCCGAAAAAGCTGATGCGCATGGTCGTGAGCGAGCAGCGGCAGGAGTTGAAGCGGATCAAGAACCGCAAGAATCTTGAAGAGAGCGAGCGGTCAGAGCTCGATATTCTCGAGAGTTCGTTGGGCGATTTCATCGAAACGGATCTCGGACAAGCGGCCTTAGCGAACGCGGCTTAGGCATTACCGATCGAGGCACGGCCGGCGCACACGGCCGAAGAAATCGGTAAATGGTTAGGCGCGGCAAGCTAGGCCTCAGCTCTTCCAGAGGATATACCGCATCTCCGCTGGATGCCGCGCCGACCGCTCAGAGGCACATTATGCGGCAACGTCGTCGAGCTCCTTTTTCAGAAGATCAATTGCAGATCAGCATCATGAAGGCGCTCGCCTGGATGTTGCCGGACGACTGCGTGCCGATTCACGTGCCCAATCAGGGCAAACGCAGCGGCCGATACGGCAACAGGCTGAAGGCCATGGGGATGCTTAAGGGCTGTCCCGATCTGGTGTTCTGCTATCATGGCCGGTTTCTGGCGATTGAACTCAAAAAAGATTTGGACAGCGAGATTTCCGAGGACCAACGGCTTGCACACAACAAGCTGCGCGTTGCCGGCGCCAAGGTAGGGACGGCGCGGACGCTGCCGGAGGTTTTGGACCTGCTGGATAAGTGGGGAGTCAAGCTGGTGGCGAGGTTGATCGCATGAGCACGATGCTCGGTGAGTCCAAATATGAGCGGATTAAGAACGACGCCTATATGACGCCGCCATGGTGTGGTCACGAGCTGGTAGCGCTTGAAGAGTTCACGAATGATATTTTGGATCCGTGCTGTGGAACGAACAACATTGTAGATGCTCTGAATTCAGTCGGTTATATGGCGAGGGGGCAGGATCTGTACGACTACGGACAGGGAAAGGTCCGAACCGGCATCGACTTCCTTGCGCGGACTGGTGATCTTTACTGCGATATCATCACGAATCCCCCTTACAGTCAGGCCGTGCCTTTCATTGAGCAGGCGCTAAAGCTAACCCGCAGGAATGAACGCAAAGTGGCAATGCTGCTGCGCAACGAGTTCGACTCGGGGCACACGCGGCGAACTCTATTTGCCGAGCATGCGGCCTTTCGTAAAAAAATCGTACTAACCAAGCGGCCGAAGTGGTCGAAAGACGACAAAGCCTCGCCTCGCCATAACTTCTCTTGGTTCATATGGGACTGGAAACGGTCCCCGCTTGGCCTTGGCGTTCAACTCGAGTACGCGCCATGAGCTACACGCTTTCGATCGACGATTGTCTGCGCGTTGTGTCGATGGCGTTTCGGCTCAAGCCGCATGTCGTCGTGAGCAATTCTCGCATTAGATCGATTGCGCGGGCCCGGTTTGCAGTGTGCCTATTGGCGCATGAGCTGGCGGACAAGTCTTATCCACAAATCGGTAAGGCGTTGAAGCGTGACCACTCGACGATCCTTCATGCGGTGCGAGAGGCGCGCAAGTTGACCGATCCGGAGCATGAAAAGTTTGATGCGGAATTTGCTGGGCGTGTTGCCGAGTCGCGCACGGTGCTCGAGACGGCGAAGCGGCGCCGGGAAGCAGGGGTGCCGTTATGAGCGGTGGACCCAATAGCTGGATGCCGATGTACTGGTCGGACTTCTTAGCCGACACAATTCACCTCAAAAAATCAGAAAGAGACTCCTATTTTTGTCTAATTGCACAGTATTGGTTGCATCAAAAACCGCTTCCTTTGGATGACGGCGCGCGTGCTCGAATGGCGCAATGTACTGAAACTGAATGGAAAAATGACAAGAAGGCAGTCTTATCATTCTTCAAAAAAACGAACAAAAATTACACCCATAAACGCATCGATTTTGAGCTTAAAAAGGCCAAGAAAAACTACAAAACCAGAAAACAAGCCGCGAAAACAGCAGCTAAGTCACGGTGGAAAAAGAAGAAACCGGATAATGCGTCACGCATACCTGACGCATTGCAATCGCATAGCCTGAAGCATACACAACCACAACCACAACCACCTATTCAGTTATCAATAGATAACTGCAGGCAAAGTGATCCTCCAGATTTCAAGAAAAAGATTTTCGGTGAAGGCCTCGACTACCTTGCCGAGCAATCAGGACGTGCACGGAATGGTTTGCGTCCGATGGTCGGGAAGTGGTTGAAACAGTGCTCGGATGACTCAGCAAAGCTCTGGAGCGCAATCGAGAGCGCTCAGCGTGAGGAGGTGGCCGAACCGATTGCTTGGATCACAGCGCGTCTGGGAAAGCGTCCGGCCGACGACTTTATCGAAAAGGCGAAGCGCTTGGCTGACGAGAAAATTGCGCAGGACAAGGCTAGGAAAGAGGTACATGGCCAACACGGATGAAGTTTTCACGACATTTTTGACCCCGATGACGCGGCTTTGGAGTCCGCCGTATCGCTGCAAAGACGAGAGCGACACGCTAGGTGAGTACGCGCGGTTTCTTGGGGACTTCGATCAGTCGGACTTGGATGATGGTCTGAAATCGTTGGTCAAAAATCGTGGTGATGCAGCGAAATATTGGCCGAGTATCAGCGAGTGCATGGCTGCGTGTACCAAGGCGCGAGCTCGCAGCTATGAGGACGCGGGCGAGAGCAGCGGCAACAAGTACAGCCACGACTTTGAGGACGAAGCGCGGCGCCAAAAACTTGCCAACGATCTTCTGCTCACGGATCAAGCGCGCGAATGGATCCGTGAGAGCATAGCGGAATTCGTGTGGCTGCATTTCTACGAGACCGAGGACATCCCAAACATAATCGAGTTGGCGGAGTTTCGGGACAAGCACGCTGAATGGGAGGTATGGGTGCGGGAGTTTGCGGGGGAGAGCCATGCGGCCGAGCGTAAGGTCGAAGCCTTCAGAACGATGCGAGATCAGCGGACGGAGCATGCGCTATCGGGACGGCCGTACCGTCCGATCGAGGGCGAGGGTGTAGGGGTGCCGGTTCGATGAAGACAATCAGACGCTTCTGGCTTTGGATCGTTGGAAAGCTCGGATTGCGGACCGAGCCGGTTGTCAAGCGCAAGTATGACCGTAGTCGCGGGTACGGCTTGTTGTCGACTTATGGCATAGCCAGGCCATTGAGCTTGACCAGCAGCAAAACATGTTTGTGGCTAAGGAGGCGACCGTCAAAGCCTTGCGTGCCGAGATCGGAGAGCTCAAAAATGCAAAAAAGGCAAAAACTAAATAAACCCGCGTTTTCCGCCGTTTTGGGCTGGATGACGTCATCAGCATCACCAGCGTCACCAGCGCACAAAACCGCCATTTCTGCCGGAATGTGGATAAGTGCCCATATAATGTGTGTGGATAACTCGCGTAATCCGCCATGATCCGCAGTGACTCAACCATTGTGGAAAACCCCCTATGACAGACAGATACTCAGTGAAATTCCGATGTGAGCAGTGCCAAGTCGACGGTGCAGCAGACATTGAAGAAAACGACGGCTATTCCTGGATGAGCACAATGGTTTCCAGCCGAAGCTTGGGCGGTTTTTGGAGCTGGCAAACAGAGACGAAGAGTTTGTGAAGTGGTGGTCGCTCATGCTCAACGCCAAGTGGGCGCGCACGAAGTTACGTTGGGCGAACGAATACGCGGACGCTAGCCAATGAAAATTAATCGCCTGTCGCCGTTGTCAAAATTCAGGTGTCAGGGCATTGCAAAACAAAAACGCTTCTGTGCGACTCGCTATGGAGCGTTTTCATAACTTTTTCTTGAAAAAACAAAATGGCCCGTCAAGGGGGAACAAGACGGGCCAAGTTCATTGGATAAAGGGTGGGTTGTCTTCAGGAGAAGACGACTCATAGATAACTCAGTCCACGGATGAGTGCAACGGATATCTAGCCGGCGGCGCGTCGAAACCTGGCGTCTTGGGCGCGGACGAAACTTAGGTGGGCAGGGGAGGTAGTTGAGTAGCCATGTGCGGTGAAAACCACGAAAAGGGAGCGAGCCAAGACCTTTGAGCCCCATACTGGCAGAGCGTCTGAACCCCTGTTTTCCGCCATTTGGCACTGGATGACGTCATCACCTGAAATAGCGTCATCCACGTCATCCACGCAGAAAACCGCCATTCTTGGTCAGAATGTGGATAAGTGCCCCTATATATGTGGATAAGTGCCCCTATATATAATGTGTGTGGATAAGTCAGACAGCCAAAAGAGATGAAAATCATCCGATCAGAGCGAGCCAGAAACAGGGAACCCCATGACGCCTGATCGAGCCAACGAACGGGAGGCCCAAGGATTCGAAGCGTCTAGAAGGCGGCAGCGATGCAATCCACGGCGTCGTCGGCCGCGGACTGCTGCACCCTAATGTAGTGCTCGCGGGTCATACGACTCCCCGGAGCGTGCCCCAAGATTTGCTGCAACGTTGACTCCGCGATGTCGAGCTCGGCCGCACGTGACGCGAACAACCGGCGCATTGTCTTCGGTGTCACGTAAGGCTCTTTAGCGCCCCTGTAATGAGCGATCGCTTGCGTGGTCAAATGTGCCTTCGGAAACACAAAAGGCGAATCCTTGGCGTACACACGCGCCGTCCTGATCATCTGTGTGATGACTTTCGGAATCTTGACGGTTCGCACGCGCTGCTGCGTCTTCACTCTGAAATCTTCGCGCCTTCCAATGTGGACTTGGCTGCCGTCGATGTCGTCCCATTGCATGCGCCGCACCTCGGCCCATGACAGGCCGGTGTAAAGTGAAAACTTCAACGGCATGAGGTGCTCGATCGGCAACTTATTCAAGAATTTAATCACGTCGTCGTAGTCGGGGATGGGCTCGAAGCGTTTGATCTCGCGCGCGCGCTTCCACTGCGGCATCTGATTGAGTTTTCCTTGCTCGACTGCGAACTTGAGCATCATGCGCAGGATGGTGAGCCGTGCATTGATCGAGCTTGGCTTGATACCGGCAGCCAGCTCGTTCTCTTTGTACTTATCCACACGCTGACGCTGAATGATCATGAGCAGGTCATCGCCGAAATAGCCGCACAAGTGGCGCGTGGCGTACTGATACCTGCGCAAGGTCTCGTCTGCGATGTCGCCGGCCGCGTGAGCGCTCTGCCGATCTTCGAGCCAAAGCGTGGTGAGTTCCGAAAACCTCATGACTTATCCACAATGTTAGAAGAAACAACGGCACAGTATTCAGCCATCCACTGTGGTTATAGACATTGGGTTAGTCCGTGTCAAGATCATTGTGGATAACTCCATCGTTTTTATCCGCACACAGATGGCAAAGCCAATCGACTGCGTCGTCTCGCGTGGTAAGGTGACGCACACGGAGGCCGACATGGGAAAACTAAATTGGACAAGAGCAAACCAGCGCGAACGCTCGTGGCGTCAAGGGCGCGAGGTCGCCGATAGAGCAGACCTGGTGCATGCGGCGTCACGCGAGCTTAAGAAAGCATGTAGAGACTTGCGCAGATCGGTGCATCAGGACCTTAATGAGCAAGTGCACGATATGGTCATGCAGGCCGAGCGATACCGCGTGCTCGTGTCGAAGGCAAAGCGACGAGAGTTTTCCACAAAAGGCATGGAAATATTGAGAGCGCTCGCAAGCGTCGACCTGCGCATGATCTCTCGTAAGAACACACCGCGCGTGTACTGGGCACTTATCCACATTCGCAGTCGTTCTGAGGGTAAAGGACCAGTGCGAATGACTATCAACGAAGCAAAAACACTTGCGCAGTGGCTCAACCAAAAACAAATCAGTGGATAACTTATGTACAAACAAGCGCAGCATTGCTGACCTAATAGATCGACGTAACCAAAGTGCATAATCATCAGTAAACGGAGCGTTATGAAGTTTAAAAAAGAAAGTGCTTGACGTATCCATTTCAACCGTCATTAAACTAACGCGTCAGATAATCCCTACAGGGAAGGGGAAAGACCTACCGGGTTTAAATCTCGCGCGCGCCCGGAGAACCAAAACTGGCTTATCAACACGGCACCCATGCAAAACCTCACAGAAAAACAACGCAACTTCGTTCATGCCTACGTCCGGTCAGGCGCCAACGCTTCCGCCGCAGCTAGAGCCGCATTCAATTGCAACCGCAAGACTGCCGGTTCAGTAGGATGGGTCGAAAGAACAAAGCCTCACGTCGCCGCTGCAATCGTAGAAGAAACTCAACGATTTCTCTCAACCGTCACGCCAAAAGCCGTCCACGCCTTGGTAGGACTTATGGAACGCGAAGACCTGCCAGCCAATATCCGCCTCCAAGCCGTAGACAAAGTCCTCAAATACGCACCGCACTTCGGCGCCGTCATCACCCATAACGACCCAAGCGCCGAAAGGATGGCAGAAGGCCTCTCCAAACTCGCCGAAATACAAAAAGCCGCAGAACAACGAAAAGAAGCCGAACGCCTCGAAGACAAGCGCTCAGGCAACCAAGCAAAAGTCATCGACGTCATCCCAAATACTCCCATTGCCGAGCAAGCAGCACACGCCACGCATGACAACCCAGATGCATTGAATGATGACGCATCAGACGAACACCAGAAGCAAGCTTTACTCGATGGTTCGAGTTCGAATAGCGTTGGCGCAACGGTGGTGGCCATAGCTGAGGAAGAAAGAGCCAAGACAGTGCCGATCAGGAAGCCAAACAGGACGTTTGAGAACCTGCGCGGCCACAAACCCGCATGAACCAGCCAATAACGAGCGATGGTTATTACGTAGAAACTTACGTTCCATTAGGGGTAGGGGGGGGTCGGAACTCAGGGACCCGATGTCGCCGCTCAGTTTACCCGACGTAAGGGGGAGAGAGATTTGAGTTTCAAAAGTTGGTTTTGAGTAAGGGTTTGAGTTTTGAATTTGAAAATTGATTTTGGAGGTTGGAATGTACCGGACGGATTTTAAAATTTTGTTAGCGCTTGGTTGTAGTGCGATTGCGCTTGTGTCGTCGATAGCTGCTTTGCTTTCTGAGTTGCTTTCAGGATTGGCCGGTTGTTATCCCGTGGCCGGGGAGTGTTTCCGCCGCCTAGAGCTGTTAGCCGGGTCAACGGGATGGAGGGATTGATGGAGCTGGATATTGGGACAGCGGGTACGGACCGGGAGAAGCTGGAGCGGATATTGGTTGAGCTTGAGGCGATGATGTCGGTGGATCAGCGGGGTTGTCCTAAATACATAAGGCTTGCGCCGGATGTCTTGGCGGCCTTGGTGCGTGCATTGCTGGAGTTGATGCCGGCGGATGAGTCGAAAGCTGAATCGGGCAAGCCTTTGTCTCCGAATGAGATTGTTGGTGCGGTGGCTCAGATGTCTGGGGAGACGGACGAGATGCGGGGCGAGGGATGAACCGTCGTGAATTATTGCTGGGCGTGAGTGCGCTTCCGATTGTAGCGGTTGCGGGATTTGGCGGTGCGCCGGATGCCGGCCGATTGGCTATCGGTGCAAGAGGTTGGCGATGAGCGCTGAGCTTGACTTATTAACGGGCGACCACGAGCCGAAGGAGTTGGATCCACGGCTGCGGTGTTTGGAGCACGTCGGGCGGATTTTGATGCACGAGCTCGGGCGCCATGGGATTCGGGCGGCGATTTCTGACATAGGCCGCAAGGGGATTTTGCTGGCGTTGGACGACGGTAGCAATCGCTATGCAAGCCACGTTGACGAGCGAGATTTATTCATCGCGGTTGGGAAGATCATGCGCTTGGCGGACGCGATCGCGGGACAGTCCGTGCCTGTTATGGGCGCTGACGAGGTGGACCTGTGATGGCTGACGTCAAGGTCACGGAACTGAGGGAGAAGAGGAAGGAAGATCCGGTATGGGAAGTGCCGGTGCAGCCGCAGAAGATTGCGCAGCTCAAGGCATGGCCGTCGTGTGGGTGTGCGGACAAAGCGCGATTTGTGTTTCTGGACAAGCTATTGAGCACCGATATGGATTGGTCATACGAGTTTGACCGTCGTGGCCGGGAGGTTGGGCATAACCCAAATTATTTGATTGGGCACATAGGGTGCCGTAGTTGCGGTCGGGAATGGAAAATGCGTTGGGAGTTAGGCGACAATTTTGTTGAATTTACGGAGGTAGAAAAAGATGCAGACGTACACACATAAGGAAATGACGGTTGAGGCCGTGCAGTTGTTTGAAAGGGTGAAGCGATGAACGACACAAGTCCGAAAATTGAATTGCTCGCAGCCGCAGCACACATCGCAAATCGGGCCTATTGCCATGCGATCGGAGACGATTCCCAGCCTCTGTGGGATGACGCGCCCGACTGGCAGAAGGCATCCGCGCGGAACGGCGTAGCCGGCGTGTTGAATGGCAGCGGTTTATGAGGATTGTGGATAACGTTTCACGTGAAATAGAAAGAGCCCGGCTGGCGGGGGCGGACCGGGCTCTTGATTCACTGTAACGCTTAGAGGGGGTAATCCACAAGCAACGTCGTAAAGCACACTAATTGTGGATTTGCGGCTTGTCAATGGTCAGTACCGGAACGAATACGGTCAACAGTCTTCCGGGTGGGGAAGAAGCGCGCTCCGAGGCGTTCGTTGCGTACATTGTCAAAGAATATTGGGACGATCCCTACGGCTATGGCTGCGACATTCTGCACAACAAGCCTGAAGTGGCGCACTGCGTCGATTCCTACGCTCCCGGTTTCTGATACGAGCGCACCCTCCTAAACAGCGCCGCGCAGGGCCGCGGCGGGCTGACCGAGCGGCGACACTCTGCCTCGGCTGCAAGAGCGTGGCGAATGTCGGGCAGACCAGCCCGTGACCCGTAGATCTTGATCAGTCTCTCGACGCGATAGCGGCCGAGACGCCCGCAGGGCTCGCAGACCACCGTCAGCGTCGCCCGCGCGTCCAGATCGCACAGCCGTACCGCGCCGCATCCGGCCCTGAGCTGCGTCAGCGGCCATTTGCTATCGGATTCAGGGAACTTCATCTTGCCGATGTTCTTGTATTGTTCTCATTCTCGATCCACCCTATAGTGCTCCGCTTCGATCGTCGACTCGGTGCCTGGCGGCACGCCCGAGACCATGGAGGGGCGATCGCGGCAAGGGAGAACGACGCCATGCCGAACACGGCAATCGCCAAGGAAACGACGTCCGCCGCCGGCCGGGCGCATCACAAGATCCGCTCGCTCGCGGTCTCGGCCGGCTTTCTCGAGGGCGCCCGGCTCGACTTCGCCGACGGGCTGAACTGCATCATCGGCGGGCGCGGCACCGGCAAGACCACGGTGCTCGAGTTCATGCGCTACGTGCTCGGTCCGACGCCGGACGGCACCGAGGGCAAGGCGCGGGCCGGGGCTATCGAGGGGCTGATCCGGGGCAATCTCGGCCTCGGCACCATCGGGCTCGCCGTCGAGACCAAGCACGGCACCCGCTATCGGGCCGAGCGGCCGTGGGGCGATGCGGCCCAGGTGCTGGATGGCGATGGCGAGCCGGTCGCGGTCTCGCTCGACCGCGACCTGGTGTTCAAGGCCGATTTCTACAGCCAGAACGAGATCGAGGAGATCGCCACCACGCCGAGCTTTCAGCTGGCGCTGATCGACAAGTTCGAGGAGGAGGCGATCCGCGAGTCGGACGCCGAGATCGCCAAGCTCAAACGCGCCATCGAGCACAGCGCGCTGGATCTGCGCTCGTTCGAGCGTGGACTTGCCTCAGAAGAGTGGAGAGCACTTTCTAAGCTAAACGGAGGTGCACATGACAGGCAGGAACCGAGAATTTAGCGACGAGTTTAAGCGAGAGGCCGTTCGATTGAGCTATGAGAGCGGTCGAACGATTGATGAGATTGCGAAAGATCTTGGCGTCGGCAAATCGACGCTGTCGGCGTGGCGGCGGCGCTTTCGTGATGAGGATTTGGCCGCCGGCCCGCACGATGATCTTGAGAAAGAAAACACCCGCCTTCGGCGTGAGAATGAGATCCTTCGGCAGGAAAGGGACTTGTTAAAAAAAGCGACCGCCTTGTTCACCAAGGAGCCAAGTCGATGAAGTTTCAACTGATCGACGCGAGCAAGGCGTTTGTTTCTGTTCAGCGCGCCTGCTGTCTGCTTGGCGTCAGCCAGAGCGGTTATTACGGGTGGAAGGATCGCCCGGCGAGCCGCCGTCAGCGCGAGGACATGATCCTGCTCGCCCATATTCGAAACGCGTTCGCCTTGTCGAACGAGACCTATGGCAGCCCGCGCATGACACGCGATTTACAAGATGAGGGATTTGAAGTTGGCCGTCGTCGTGTTGCCCGGTTGATGCGCGAGAATGGCCTGCAGGCAAGGCGCAAGCGGCGTTTCCGGCGCACGACTGATAGCTGTCACGCTTGGCCGATCGCGCCCAACCATCTTGGCGGCGACTTTAATGCCGACAAACCCAATCAAAAATGGGCTGTTGATATCAGTTATATATGGACAACCGAAGGCTGGCTCTATCTCGCTGTCGTGATGGACTTATTTTCCCGGTGGATTGTCGGCTGGGCTGTCAGCGATCGGTTGAAGCGGGACTTGGCGCTTGAAGCCCTGCGCCGGGCTGTGGCTTTGCGGCGCCCGCCGCCGGGACTGATCCATCACTCTGATCGCGGCTCGCAATATTGCTCTATTGAGTATCGCGCTGCCCTGAAGAAAATCGGCGCCGTTGTGTCCATGTCCGGCAAAGGGAACTGTTACGACAATGCCGTCGTGGAAACTTTCTTCAAAACCATCAAATCAGAACTTGTCTGGCGAACGGTCTTCCAAACGCGCGCCCAGGCTGAAACAGAAATCGCTCAATACATTGACGGTTTTTATAACCCCGTCAGACGACATTCAGCATGCAACTATCAAAGCCCGATCCAATATGAAATGATGACCTAAACCAAAACCGTGCTCTCCACTCAAGCGGGGCAAGTCCAGTCCATGGCTGACGCAAGACAACGAATCGAGGAATGGAGACGGGACTACAACGAGGTCAGACCACACACGGCTGCTTGACGCCAAAGGAGTTTGCATCGCACACTGATCAAGTCAGAAAAATCGCTTAGCCCTTGGATCAACTATCGGGGCAGCTCCAAAAGGCCGGTTCTCTAACTCAAGCCTTGGATCCGGTTAAAGGGGGCAGGCCAGTCGGCGCGATCCGTATTGGGAAGCAACCTCTCAAGGATCAGCGCCACAGCTCCGTCGTAAAAGGATTCAAAGGCCGTTTGATCCATCGCCGCGAAACTAATGCTCTTTGGGCGGAGGATTTCACGACCCTCGACGCGCCAGGTCATGTGGTGGCCGAGCGCGATCTTGAGGGCGTCCAACAAACCGTCCTTGGTGGCAAACTTCGACTGCGTCTGAAACACAACGTCGAGCAGCGCGAAAAACTTTCGGTGATGACCCAGATTTCGACGCTCAAGGAACTCCAGCAATCGCTGAACCCGCGCGTAGTCTTCGTCTGACATGCCCCGGCCTTCTTCCAGGCAGAAGAAATTGGCCAGGTGACTTCGGAACGTCTTCCTAAGGTCGGTCATTTGTCACCCCCTTTGAGGGGAGCGGGGGGCTCGAAAGGGGGAACGACTCCGCGGGGTGTTTGCGGGGTGAAAAACCCGATTTGTTCGGCATGCGTTCACGGTTTTGGCAACCGGTCGGGATGCCATAAACAGCGGTATTCTGCGGTTTGGCTATTGGGGTTTGTCGTTTACACCGAGCGGGTCGGCAATTCGAGCCTGTCGCCGTGCACCATTACTTCATTCATTTTCTGAGCATTCTGCGCCGTCTCGCCACAGGGGCGGCGGCTGGAATTATCCGGGCACACGCGTTAGTTTGGCGCCGGGTAAACTGACCCATTTGATGGGGTTATCAAGAGGAAGAGGAACTATGGCAGACGTTGCTGAAATTATCGAACAACTGAAAGGTATTGATGGCTCACTTGAGTTGTTGCCGGAAGCCGCAGAGTCGCTGACGGCCGTGCCTGGTTTCGTGCTATCGATGGCGCTCAAGAACTTGGCCGATAAAGCCAAAGAAAAAGGCATCACAAAAATTGACGCCGCATTCGTCAAAGAAGTGAGCCCTATGTAACGCTTTACGTCGACATGACTCAGAATCAAAAAACCCCGGCACGATGTCCGGGGTTTTTCTTGTCTGTATATTGTTCAATCGCAGATCATTCGGCGGCTTTGCGCAATCCGGACTCACCGGGCCGTAAGGGTATGGCATCAAGCGCCCAGCCTTTGCTGTTGCGCCGTGCGGGGCTGGGGATGGCGTAAGCCACCTTGCTTTCAGTCTGTTTGACCGCGTCCACATCGATGCGCCAGCCTTTGGCTTCCCATTCTTTCACGCGCTCGCGGTATCGCGCGATCGGTCCATCGGCCGGCACTAAAGTCTCGTGTACATTGGTTTCGGGTGTCAGGACGGGACGCAGCTTTGACAGTACATCGCGATCTTGATTCACCACATACATGTTGCGGTCCGAGATGACCTTGTCGTTTTCCGGTTCAATCATGGCGTTGCGCATATTGATAAAGAAAATCCGAATGTTTGCCTCGTCAATCGGCGTTTCGAAGAAATATTGATGAATTTTGAATTGTGGAGTGGGACGGATAAATGTCCATAGACTGGAGCAGCCCTCATGGCCGGTTCCGATTTCGACTTGGCCGGCCTCGTTTTTGCCTGATGCCTCCCGCATCTGTTCATCGGCGAGAGGCGGTCCTGGCATGTAATTCCAAATACCTGTACCCCATTCCGTTTCAGTCAGTTCGAGATCCGGCACAACGAAATTGTCGGTTTCGTCTTTGGTAAAAATATGGGTGTCGTGGACGAACTCGTTGTGGGCAAAATCGAGCCCGTTTTCGATAGACCGTTTGTACTCGAATTCGAATTCCGGATTGACAAATGTCTTGCGCCAGCCCTCCTCGTCATATTCCGGAATTTCCATGATCGGTGGACGCTGGTCTTCCGGCAGGTCGCCAAGGAACGCGAATACGATCCCGTATTTCTCAACGGTAGGGTAAGCATCAATTTTTGCCCGGCTCGGGATCTTTGCGTCGAGACCCATGGAAGGGATTCGCGTGCAAGCGCCCTCGCCATTGAATTGCCAGCCGTGATAGGGGCATTCGACGCAGTCGCCCTTGATTTTGCCGTGTGCCAGCGAGCCGCCGCGATGGACGCAGACATTGCTCAGGCAATGAGCGGTGCCATCTGTATCGCGAAACAGCACGAAATCCTGGCCGAGCATTTTGACGTGAACCGGCCCGTCTTTGGTAACTTTGTCGCTTACTTCTGCAGCATACCAAAAGTTGATGAACATGAATGAATTCCCCAATCTGGCTCAATTCGGTCGACTTTATCACGTTGACCTAAGTTTAAGTTAAGCAATGCGGTGCACCAAGAGTTGTGCACGAGCCCAACTAAAAGCGAATAACCATTTTGACTGCGCTTGATAACCGCTAATCGATCATCCAATCGCCATTATTAGTCGTATAGTTAATCTCAGAATGGCCATTTCGCTATCAGCGCTGGTCCAGATGGTTTTGCTGTTGAAAGCTTAGGGGCAGCTTAAGAACAGATCGCTTGTCGGATCGAATGGAGAGATTTGTGATGGTGTTTAGGTCAAGAAGTTTTGTTTTGGGGACAATCCTATCGATTACACTGACGGCGGGTGCAATCGACGCCGGCGCGCAAACCGTTCTGCGCCGTGGAACGGCGACAGAGCCGCCCACACTTGATCCCAACAAAGCGATGGCTCAGTCGGCCGCGCCCATGATTGATGACATGTTTCTGACGCTGGTTGATCGCAACGAGAATGTCGAATTTGAGCCCGGGGCTGCAGAGAGTTGGACGCTCAGTGAGGACCAAATCACATACACGTTCAAGCTCCGCGAAGGACTGACATGGTCCGACGGCGTCCCGGTCACGGCAGAAGATTTTGACTTTTCGTTTCGCCGCTTTGTTGATCCGAAAACCCGCGCCGTTTTTGCTTCGTTTCTCTATCCCATCAAGAATGCGCGGGCGATCAATCGCGGCGAACTTCCGGTTGAAAACATGGGAGTCAAAGCGCTTGATGATCTCACACTAGAGGTCACTCTCGAGCGGCCTATGCCGTTCTTTATCAATATCATTGCGAATTCAACGCTTGCACCGGTGCCGCGTCATGCGATCGAGGAATGGGGTGACGGTTGGACCAAGCCCGGCCGCATGGTGTCGAACGGCGCCTACGTTTTAGCGGAGCGCGTTCCTCAGTCATATATCAAGCTTGAGAAAAATCCGCTTTTTCACGAAGCCGACCAAATTCAAATCGACGAAATCTATTATTATCCGTGGAAGGATCTATCGACGTCGTTGAAGCAATTTCGCGCAGGTGAACTCGACGTCGTACTAAACTTTCCGCCCAATCAGTTTGATTGGATTCAAGAGAACATTCCCGATGCACTGCAGATTGCGCCTTCGTTGGCAATTTTTTATATCGCCATCAATATCACAAAGCCGCCCTTTGACGACGTGCGCGTGCGCAAAGCCTTGTCAATGGTCATCGACCGCGAACTCATTGCCAATCAGCTACTTCGGACCGGTGTCAGCCCTGCTCACACATATGTTAATCCTAATTTTACCGGCTATGACGCTCTACGTATGCCATATCAGGATCTGACGTTCGAGGAACGGCAAGAGCAAGCCCGCGCCTTGTTAGCGGAAGCCGGTTTTGATGAGAGCAACCCTTTGACACTGACCTACACCTATGACCCGCAGGAAGAAAACCGTAAAATGGCCGTTGCCTTGCTCGGCATGTGGAAGGCAATTGGTGTGACGGTGGAAACTGACACACTTGAATTCCGGCAACTGATCAACCGATTCCGCGAAGGGCAGTTCGATATTGTTCGCACGGCATTTTTTGCGGCCTATGACGACCCGACATCCTATTTGGAAAGATTTGAATCCGGTTACGTCAGTAATTGGGTGAGATATTCCAATCCCGCCTTCGACGATCTTATTGCTCAGTCCAGCGTCACATTAGACGCCGATAAACGGCATGAAATTCAAGCCCAAGCTGAACGGATCTTTATGGATGATTATCCGATCATTCCCATTTATTTCCATGTCTGGCGACGGCTGGTTCAGCCCTATGTCAAAGGCTGGATCAACACCCCTCTATCGGCAACACCCAACCGTTATTTGCGGATAGAGCACGACGAAGCAGGCTAATCTTACCGCTTTCGCTCGACCAAGGTGCGGCGTCCTAGCCGTTTAAATCGTGTCGTTAGAGGTCTATTCTGAGGCCTACTGGTCCCGGTATTCGCTGGGATGCTTCAAACTAGTGAGCTTGTTTATGCGACACGTCCTTATCCCACTATGCCTATCTCTATTTTGGAGTGCGGCGCTTGCCGCCGACTTTGATGCGATACATCACGATCTCGATGCCAAGGCCGATCCAGCTACGTCTAAGCTTGAAGTTGTTGACCGGATGTCTGTGCCAAATTCGTTGCTCGACGACGAAGTGCATCTGGGGCTCAACACCGAACTTGAAATCAAGTCGCTGACGCCTGGCATTGAGTTTGAGGTTATTGCTGAGAGTATCGAAGCTGAAGATGGCGGCATGGACAGAGACGATGCCGGCATTCCCTCTCCCATTCGGATTAATAAGTACCGTGTCATAGGTGGCGACCGCTCGGGCGATCTCGAACTTAAAGTCGAAATTAAAGGCACGATTAACGAGCCGATTGAACAAGTCGGGGAGGAATACGCAAGAGGGTTTAGCACTTCGCCAGGTTTGATCGAAGAACGCGGCGTATACTTAGCCGGTTCGACCTATTGGTTGCCTCAGATTGACGAACATCTCATGACCTATGAGATGACCGTTTCGCTCCCGCAAGGTTGGCGATCGATCGGACAAGGTACGCGGCTGAGCGCTATCGAAGAGGCCGGACGTCACATCGACACGTGGTCCGTCACGACTCCGACGGAAGAAGTTCATCTCATTGGAGCACAGTTCACAGAATATTCGTTCGATGTCGGCGCTGTTAAGGCGATGGCCTTTTTGCGCAAGCCAGACGACAACTTGGCCAAGCGCTATCTCGAAACAACGGCGCAGTATCTCGAGATGTACCGCAACATGTTGGGCCCCTATCCCTATACGAAGTTTGCCTTAGTCGAAAATTTTTGGGAAACGGGCTTTGGAATGCCGTCGTTCACGTTGTTGGGCGAACAGGTAATTCGCTTTCCTTTCATTCTCCATTCGTCTTATCCCCACGAGCTTTTGCACAATTGGTGGGGCAATGGAGTCTATGTTGATTTTCCGACGGGCAATTGGTGCGAAGGTTTGACTGCCTATATGGCCGACCATCTAGTTGCAGAACAGCGCGGGCAGGGGGCCGATTATCGGCGCTCCATTCTTCAGCGCTATACCGACTATGTGAAAGACGACAACGACTTTCCGCTCTCTGAGTTCATCTCACGCTACAGCGCGGCGACCGAAGCAGTGGGCTACGGTAAATCCGCAATGTTCTGGAATATGCTGCGCACCCGCGTAGGGGATGCAGCCTTTATCGAGGGGTTCAGGCTTTTTTACGAGCGCAACAAGTTTGAGCGTGCGTCCTATGATGACATCAGGGCCGCCTTCGAGGACCATACGGGCGATGATCTTGGCGCATTCTTCGAGCAGTGGGTGACCCTGAAGGGCGCACCATCACTAGCATTGCAAAACGTGGACGTTAAGGAGGCCGGCGGAGGTTACGCGCTTTCATTTGATTTGACACAGCAACAATCTGCACCCGCGTTCAATCTTACAATTCCTGTGGCAATTTACAGCAATGAGGGTGTGACCGTTGAAACGATCGATATGAAGGATGCGTCTCAATCTTATGAATTAGAACTCGAGTCGAAACCTTTGCGTGTCGAAGTCGATCCTGCGTTTGATATCTTCCGTCGTCTCGACGTAATGGAGACACCGCCGTCGCTGTCTAAAGCTTTCGGATCTGATCATACCTTAATTGTTTTGCCGGCTGCCGCGGATCCGCAGATCCTGAAACGCTACGAACAGCTGGCGGAGATTTGGACCGACGGCGACAAGATCGAGGTCGTACGAGACAATGAGATCGATGCATTGCCGGCGGATCGCGCAATTTGGATTCTGGGTGATGACAACGCGTTCGGATCTATCGTCACGCAAGCCCTGTCAAAATATGATGCGAGCGCTGACGCAGAGTTTATTCAGTTTGGGGGAACGCGGCTCGATAAATCCAATCATAGTGCTGTAGTGGCGTTGCGCCATCCGAGTAATAGCGAACAAGTCATTGTATGGCTGACGGCGTCTCATGACGGAGTGGTTCCCCGGCTCGCGAGCGTGCTGACCCACTACGGCAAATACAGCTATCTCGGTTTTCAAGGCGAAGAAGCCAAGAATGTCGCCAGCGGTGAATGGCCGGTGCTCGACTCGCCGCTGATTGCGCAACTCTCCGATGAGATGCCGACGGCGGAGCTGGACCAACGTCCTGCCTTGGCTACTCTCGATCCGGTTTTTTCCGCCGAGCGTTTGAAAGCCCATGTCGATTACCTGGCCTCAGACGACCTTGAAGGGCGCGGTGTCGGCACTGCGGGGCTCGACACAGCGGCAGATTTCCTGGCGCAAAAGTTTGAAGAGTTTGGTTTGCAGCCTGGCGGTGATGACGGAACCTATTTTCAGTCATTTTCCGTCAAAGGCGAGAACGACGAAGACGTCACGGTTAAGAACGTCGTGGGAGTCATTGCCGGTGCAAAGCCGGACTATGACGGCCAATCCGTTGTCATATCGGCGCACTACGATCATCTAGGCCGCGGCTGGCCGGATGCACGCCAGGGCTTTGAAGGGCAAATCCACAACGGCGCCGACGACAATGCCAGCGGCACGGCTGTCTTAATTGAACTGGCTGAAGTGATGGCTCAGGCCACTGCCCCCGACCGGTCAATTGTTTTTGCCGCGTTTAGCGCAGAGGAGGCGGGTCTGTTGGGCGCCAAGCATTATGCAGCCAACGCGGGCGTCTATCCCATCGATCAAACCATCGCAAATTTGAACATGGATACGGTCGGCCGTCTCGGCGACAAGAAGGTGATGATATTTGGCGGCCCCTCCTCAGACGATTGGTCTGTTCTGTTTGCCAATGCGGCGGCGGCTACCGGCATTGATGTGGAGCTTGCGTCAAGCAATTTGAGCGCCAGCGACAATGCTGCGTTTGTCGATGCGAGCGTACCGGCCGTTCAGATTTTTTCCGGCGCCAATGAGGATTATCACCGCCCGTCCGATACGGCGGACAAGATCGATCCGGCGGGCATGGTCAAGATCGCGACCTTGGTGCGTGAAGCAGCTGATGTCCTTGCGGCACGGAAAGATCGGATGCACTTTCGCGCCATTGAGCGCACGGCGCGTCCCGAAGGCAGCCGTCAGCGACGTGTCAGTACGGGCACCATGCCCGACTTTACATTTGCCGGACCGGGCATAAAGGTGCAAAGCGTTGCCGAAAATTCCCCTGCAGCGGCGGCAGGTCTTCAGGCTGGGGACGTCATCACCGGACTTGGTGAAGACGACGTCGCTGACCTCGCGGGTTTCGCGCAAATTCTCGGTCAATTCGAGCCGGGTGACCAAGTCCAAGTCCGCTATACGCGGAACGGCGATGAACTCACCGGTGATATGACGCTCGCAGCGCGATAAAAAGTTTATTGGGGTGATCAGAAATGACGAGAGGCGTTGCGAAACTTCAAGTAGCCGGTTCATTGGCGCTGGCGCTCACTACAGGATGTGCCGCACAGCCGGGCGTGTCGACGGACTCTCTGCAAGCGGAAGATGACGATCAATTTGTATTGTCTCGCGCACTGGAGAGTTACTACGATTTTGCGCTCGTGAGCGGGAACGACGGCGATCCGCGTGCAGTTTCAATAGATCAAGCAGCCGATGTGTTGGCCGACTATGACGTCGTATTTTTCGGTGAGATTCATCGCCATCCTGCAAATCACTTGGCGCAATACGAACTATTTCGCCGCCTTTCTGAGCGAAATGCCGATGTCAGCCTCAGCCTTGAACAATTTGAGCGTGACGTTCAGCCTGTCGTTGACGACTTTTTAGCGGGCCGCATCGGCGAAGAAACGCTGCGCCGCAAAGGCAGGGCGTGGGACAATTATCCGACGAGCTACCGTCCGCTTGTTGAGTTGGCAAAGCAAAATCGTTTGCCCGTGATCGCGGCCGAGACTCCCGTTTGGATCATTCGCTGCGTCGGCCAACAAGGGCCCAGTTCGCTCGATAAACTCAATGATGAACAGCGCACGTGGGCGGCGCAATCTCTTGACCTTTCCGATGGAACGTACAAAGACAAATATATGGAATTCTTAGGCGGCAGCGGCAGCCATGGCGGTGACTCCGAGTCTGAGGGTCCGAGCGAGATGGCGCTCAACAGCTATGCGGCTCAAGTTACTCGTGATGAGACCATGGCCGAATCCATTTTGCAGCACCTCGATGCCAATCCCGGCCGTCAGGTCGTGCATCTCAACGGCTCATTCCACAGCGAGGAATTCTTGGGCACAGCGGAGCGGGTCAAGGCCGGCGCGCCCGATCTCAAAATTGCGGTCGTGTCGCCGGTCGCTGTTGGTGATAGTGCAGCACCCGCGATTTCAAGCAAAGACTTGGACAAAGGGACGCTCTTGCTGTTGATTCAGCCATCACCCGAGGAATACGTCTCGGAAGATGAAATGGTCGAGCAAATTCGCTCGGTAATGGCGCAGCGCACTGACAATCAATGCGAGCTTTGAGCCTTAAACCTCTCGCTCTTCCACGATGTCACCGTGAGGCAGGTTCCACTTGAATACGCCGTACCAGGCCTTGCCGGTTGCCTTCAGGGCCAGCCGGTCAAAGCCGGAGTTGAGCGGGTGGTGCGTTTCAATATAACCGCGGCCGAGCCAGCAGCGCCCGTCGATGGCGCGGTCTCGCACCTGCAGTTTGATCAGCTGGCGCTGAGATGGCTTTTCCGGATTGGGATTGGGGATGTGCCGCTCGTACACTGAGGCGTAACCTGGGAACGGCAGTTCGCTAGGGGCGGCTTCGCGTTCCAACATCATCGAAGCTTCGGCCATGGTCACGCCGCCCCGCGACAAGCGGCCGAATATTTGATTGGCATGTATCTGCAAGCCGTTGTCGTCGGTCATGAGTTTGGTCATGCCAAAATACTCACGTCCGCCGAGCATCGCCAAATCGTCCGACACCCAGATATACGGAATAGTCTGAACAATTTCGCCCTTGTAGAAAACTTCTTGAATAAAGCCGACTTCATAAAAACGAAGCGACGTAGGCGGTTGGCTATTGTTGGCGAAGAAGACCTTGATCCGCGTGTGTTCGGCCGGTTCGCAAAAAGACGGCGTAATCCGCGACAGCTCTTTAGCATCGGCGTCGCACTCGATGATCATCATTTCGGCCCGTTCCATGGGATAAGGCCCGGGTCCCACGGGCGGGGCCCAATAGGGATTCAATGCAGCGCGCGCATCGCGATCATCCGTCATCTTGACTTCTCCCTCGTCGTCTTCAACGTGTTAGATATCCATCTACGCACACTAGCATTTAAGTGCACGCGTGATAGGCGGAGACAGGTGATGAACCAAGACGTAGACAATATTCGGAAATTCATGGCTGAGCGCACGACGCTCAGCTTGGCGACGGTGTCGGGCAGCGGCCCGTGGGCTGCCACGATGTTTTTTGCCGAAGACCCGGATCTCAATCTCTACTTTGTATCCGATCCTAAGACCCGTCATTGCATCGAAGCCGCCTCAAACCCCGAGATCGCCGCCACCATCAACGAAGACTGCAAGGCTTGGCAGTCTATTCAGGGCTTACAGATCCAAGGGCGCGTGAGTGTGGTCGCAGACGAAGATCGCAGCGACGTCCAAGCTCTCTTTCTTAAGAAATTTCCCGATGTCGGTGACCTGCTGCAAGCACCTGTTGGATCGGAAGGTCGGATGATTGCCGATCGTTTATTACAAAGCGCTTTTTACCGCATTACCCCATCGTGGATCCGCTTCATCGACAACACAATAAGCTTTGGCCACCGCAGCGAAGTGACGCTGAGTGACCAAACTTAGTGAAATTCTAATGCGAACGCGCCCTACATCGATGCAGGGTCAACGAGATCAATGGTGGGCGCGGGGTGCAAATATTGGCGGCGGTCTTCGCCAGGCTCTGGAATCTCGATCCAGCGCAATTCGCCCTCTTCGCATTTTTGAATAATCTTAAAATAAAGCGTGCGACCGGCTTCGTTCGGCATCTTTGCTAAGAAGTTGAAGCGCTCGAGGTGCAGATCGTTGAGATTACCACCGCTCCAGGTCATTTCATCGACAATCTCGGTAATGACGACTTCCGGGGTTTGGATCGGTTCGTCGAGTTTTTTCATTTTGGTCGATAGAGTCCAGCCGGGTTTGACTTCGGGGCGGGCGTTGAATACGCCATCAGGCGCTTTGATGCTGACTTCGGTCGTCGGCGATCCATAACAGCCGTGGGGGATCGCAATTTCAACCAAGTGCCAGGCGCCCGCCGCAACTTCCTTTTGCACCATATATGCGTGGCTCCAGGCTGAAGCCGATGCCATCACTGCAACGCCGCCAACCGCGCAGGCCCCTAAAATGCCTTTGACACTCATTTCGACTCTCCCATGATTGTTCCGTCAATCTTGCTGCCCTATAAGACTATCGTAACTTAATTGCGGCTGAATTCTAAGGTCAAAAGGGGACGGCTATAGGCGCCTCAGGAAGCGCCCTTGACGTTGGTATTTATGGTCAAAGTCTTATTCGTTTGTTTGGGCAACATCTGCCGGTCACCGGCGGCCGAAGGTATTTTCCGTGAGCTTACACATGATGTGGGCCTTGAAGAAAAGCTGGAGGTTGATTCGGCGGGAACGGGCAGTTGGCACATCGGCCATCCGCCGGACAGTCGTATTCAGAAGGTGGCCCGCCGCCGTCGCACTGATTTGAGTCCTTTGCGGGCACGCCAAGTCAAGCCAAGTGATTTTGAGAACTTCAATTATATATTGGCAATGGACCGCGAGAATTTGCGCGACCTTAAGGATTATGCGCCGAAAGAACACGTCTCAAAGCTCGGTCTCCTGCTCGATTACGTGTCCAATGTAGAGGACAAGGACGTTCCCGATCCCTACTACGGCAACGCCCGCGACTTCGAAGACATGTTTCAATTGATCGAGCGGGCGACTCACGCATTGCTGGAGCATATTTCCGACAAACATTTCCCCGATCACAATTGACGGTCTTCCCACTGTCGCAACGGAAAAGGAACCGATATGACCACGCCTCATATTGCCCAAAGGACCCCCATTAGCGTCGAAGTTACGGAGGGAAAGAAATATTACTGGTGCGCTTGCGGCCTTTCAAAGAAGCAACCGTTTTGCGACGGTAGCCACAAGACGACGGAGTTTACTCCTGTCGAATATCAGGCTGATAGCACGACAAGCGTTTGGTTTTGTGCTTGTAAACAGTCGAGCAAGAAGCCGATTTGTGACGGCACACACAACAAAATCTAAGGGAATCTAGCCCTAGCCTAGGTTTGCTCTGACGCGCGCATCTGCATGTCTTCGGACGATACATCTTCGATATGTGTTGCGATCCACCATCGGTTTCCGGACGGGTCAGCGACCCCGCCGCTACGGTCGCCGTAAAATTGATCTTCTGGCGGCATGATTGGCGTTGCGCCCGCCACGAGCGCCTGCGCGTAGGCGGCATCCACGTCGGCGACGTAAAGATGAACCATGGAGGTTATGGGCATGAAATCCGGGGTCGCGCCTCCCATCATGATCATGGCGTCACCGATTTGAGCTTGCGCGTGCATGATGCTGCCGTCGGAGCGATAGAGACGTTCGGTTTCCCGAGCGCCAAACGCTTTTTCCAGAAACGATAGTAACGCTGCAACGTCTTCGACAACGAGATAGGGCGTGACGGCGGTAAAGCCTTCGGGGAAGGGATTGGTCATCTATTTCTCCTGCAACGGCTAACTTAATGAGACGCTGCGGCTGGCGCATCTCCAATCTCTCCTGGCGCGGGACCGCGCGCCTTAAGCCAGACAAAGTACGCGGCGATTGCTACGATTAGATTGAAAATCCCCATCAACGCAAACGGCGCCGTATATCCGATCGTATCGAAAATGACACCGCCGATACCGGTCCCAACCATGATTCCAACCGTTCCCACAAGGCCGAACACGCCGACGATTGTGCCGCGAATGTGCGGTGGTGCCTCTTGGCCCAACAATGCATTGACGCTTAAGACGGCGCTCATTTCACCCACTCCTAAAAGGAATGCGGCGGGTACCATCAAATAGAGATTGAATGGATCAGTCATGGCGCTGAAGAAAAGATATGTGGCTGCCGCAATCGCAAAGCAAACTGCCACCGCTGCCACGCGGTTCACGCGATCCAATATGAAGCCCAATGCCGGCGAATAGGTCAGCGTTGCGACCGTCAATACTGAAATGAGAATGCCGTAAGTGGCCATCGCCTCCGGGGCGGCTATGCCTTGGTCTACACCTGCACGGAGAGTCCAAAGCGAAAAATACGTGCCGACAATGATCATGTCTCCCCGCGAAGCAAACGCTGCCGCCAGCACCAGCGCGATGCGCGGATTGCGTTTTGCCAAAGCAAAGCCCTCGCGGGTTCGCTTTAAGACACTTTCCTGTTGCTGCTGAGTCACTGCCGTGCCAGCTTTGTAGCCGAAGCCGATGATCGATGCGGTTATGAACGCGATTATTGCGGCAGCCCAAAAGGTGAATTGACCGGCTTCGATTGTGCTGTAGCCCATATCGGTGAAAATCTTCGGCAGCCGCATAATCGTCAATGAAAGTGAAATGATTCCGAGACCGGTAAAAATGCTGTTGAAGCCGATGAGCTTTCCGCGAGACTTTTCGTGCGCATAATCATGCAACGCCGAAATCGTCATGATGGAGGCAACGGCGGCACCGACAGAGAAAAATATACGAAACAGTACGAGCTGGGGAATAGACGTGGCCAGGGGGTAAACGATGAGTCCCAGCCCCATGATTGCGAAACCGACGACGCACAAGAAACGCCGTCCGATTCTATCGGACATTGCTCCGGCGACGCTCATCAAAAAGAACCCCGTGATCTCTTGAGAGAGTCCTAGCGCACCTGTGATCGAGCCCTGCTGCCCGGCAGGGATCTGCATCATATTGTTGAGCAAGTATGGTTGGATAAAGTTGAGGAAAGCGACCAGTGGTACATAGACAAAATTTGAGTAGAACAGGGTGGCCACATTAAATCCGGTCACACCCGGTTGCAGAGAGACAGGCCCCAGCTTGTTTTCAGCCGTTTTGACATTGCTCATGTGGTGGGGGCTCCCGTAGCGCGTTAAGAAGACTCATCACTTTCGGCGATGATGCAACGAGCTTAAGCAAGCAAGACGAATGAGAAAAGGCCGCCTGGATCAGTTGACAAGTGCCGGATAGAACCACTGACCTCCAAAGACCAAGATAGCGCCGATAATGGCAAAGACCACCGCGGAGCCGATAAACTTGAAAAGAAATCTTGAGAACAGTGTAATCACACCGAGCAATATGGCACCGACATCGATAAGCCAAGGCGGAACATTGCCAATAAAGTTATTCACCACGGGATAGACGACGGCCTGATAAGTGCTGACTCCCCAGTTTACATAGAACGGCCATTCATAGACCGTTTCTGTCAGGCTCGCGACACCCAAGACGGACGATATCCCGAGCGCTGGCAACCAGCTCACGCCTTCGAAAATCAGCCCGCGAAGGCTCGTCCTGCCGTTCCGTCCTATTCCAAACATGAATCACCCCCAACATATCGGTTTCCCTCCACGCTTATAGCACCTAATCGCAGCCTTGTCGTTGCCCGGCTTCCTAGTGAATCGTCACAATCGACGAATAGAAATTTGTGTGGACAAATCATTGGAACAGGTGATTGGTATACGGAGTAAATGGTAATACTTGAAAAATACAGGAGACAGCTAAAATGCCATTTTCTTCAGACGGATTGCGGTGCGGCGCCAGGACCAGGTTCGGGCAACTCTGCGCTTCTTTTCCCGTACGAGGCAAGCGCCGGTGTCGCATGCACGGCGGAGCGCATGGGTCGGGCGCGCCCCGTGGAAATAAAAACGCATTGACCCACGGCCGTACCACGGCGCGCGCAATCAATACGCGCAAGTCTCTCCGCAAACTGATGGGTGAAGCGAAAGCGTATCTCAAAGATTTCAAGTGACGTGGGAACTTAAAATCAAGCAAAATACTAATTGTTCGCTTCGGCGCGTCGTGCTTTCGTAAAATAGAGACAAAGCACAAAAAGTGTAGCGGCCCCTACTGCTTGTGGAAAGCTTGCGGGAGTTAGTGATGGATTTGGTTCGACATCTGCCGATAGCAATGATCCTCCATAGATCGGCATGAGCAATGCCGCGAGTATGAATCCCAAACAATAAGCTGCGCCCAGGATGGCGGAGAGTTGTACGCTGTAGCGACGTGAAGGCGTAGCTCCCCAGATAATGTAAATTCCGAACAGGCCAACGACGGCACCACCGATCAGAAAAACCGCGATATGCAAACGGGCGTGGGGGGTCCAGTCCGGATTGAAAAGGTGTGTTTCACCTGCGTTATAAACAAATCCGCCAATAGCAATGACCAACCAAAGTATGGTCATCACCACGCGCATTATGACATACGACTTTCCATCATCAGTCACGAGCGTCACCTCCGCTTGTTCGTAGATCTGATGCCATTATCGGTCAAGAGACCTAACGACACCACTTTGACTAGGTACACTTATCATTACGCAAATTGAAGGCGGACTGACGGCCTCCATTGCTGTCTGGTGAATCGATCACTGCAGGAATAAGATCCGATAAGATTTGGAAGATCGAATTGGCAGAAAGAGAATTATATGTTTCTCGACAGTGGCTTTTTAGGTCTCGATCCGGTGACCCGGCGCGGGTTTTTGAGCTTGAGTGCGATAGCTGTTCCGGCTGCAACGGGCGCAGTTGGTGCAAGTATTGCGACACAGGGCTTTGCTGCGACGCCCCTCGATTTCAGCGATCCATTTACGAACCTTTACAACTATCTGAAGATGGTCTCGACTTTTGCCGAAGAGCCGGTGTTCATGGGGCACACTGGGGTCTTTTATGCCAAGGTCGGCGCAAAGATGACACCGCTGTTCGGCTATGCGGGTGTGGTATTGCAGCAAGCACGCGTGGCAGGCGACGCCGTTGAAGTTCGCGGTAAAGAAAGCACGGTCTATATGGATCTTGCAAGCGGTGAGCCGCTCGAGACTTGGGACAATCCTTTTACTGGCGAGACGGTCGAGGTCGTGAATTTCGTCAACCGCGGCTTGTATGCCAAGCTTGGGACCCGTTGGCCCTCAAAAGCATTTTCCGGTGCGGAGAGTAACGCTTTCTTTGGTAGTTGGTCGACGGATCTAACGGTCTCTCAAGATATTAGCGGCACGGTTGAGTCAGTCGAAGACGCAGATGTGACCAAGCCATTCTTGCTGCCATGGAGCAAAGCGGGCAACCAATATCTCGTCGGCATGAACATGCATTTGCGCACGAACAATCCGATAACCCAAGAAGGTTGGCCTAAAGCCTCGTCCGGGCCGATTGTCGAGACCAACGAAACGCTCAGCTACTTTGTACATGCCGAAGAATTAGAAGACCCTGACGCGCCGTCTGCTCAGTTCTCAGCGGGATTTGCGCGCTCGACGCCATGGATGCCCTTTATGCGCATGGGAGAAAGCGGCGTCGAGGGATCCATGTTCGCCATGTCCCATACCTACAAAGCAATGGCAGGGATCGACGACGTGCCGCGCGGCGTCGTCGCTTACCTCGAAAAGAACGAGCCCGGACAGTTAGAGCCTTACACCGAGTGGGCGCCGGCGCCGGGCGAATTCCCGAGCTCTTGGACGTATTACGCAGAAACAGTGGAACCGGAAGTGGCCGGCTACACACGGCCTTAATTGATCAAGATCAAGAAGCAGCAACCAAGGACCAGGCAGTTTGTCGAAACCCGTGTTTTCTCGACTCCCCTTGTTTTCTCGGCTCCCCGTGTTCTTTCGACTCTATGTGCGCGGGTGATCCTTGTGGCCAATTTTCCGGCCATGCCAAAGACCGCTTAAGTACTGTCGCATGTATCAACCAAAAAATTAATTCAAAGAGGCTATGAGATGAGCGAAGAAGCGGCAGTAGACTATGGTCCATTGACAGACCTGATTGGCATTTGGAACGGGGATAAAGGATTAGATGTGGCGCCAGAGCCGGATGGTGCCGAAAATAATCCTTATCATGAATCAATTGCCTATACCGCGATTGGCGACGTGACCAACGCCAATTCGCAGGTTTTATCAGCACTGCATTATCGTCAAGTGGTTCAACGCAAATCAGATGATGAAGTCTTCCACGATGAAACGGGGTACTGGATGTGGGATCCGAAAACGGAAACGATCATGCATTCTCTTGTTATCCCTCGTGCTGTTTGCGTGCTCGCCGGCGGAAAATTCGAGGGAGCGAAAGACTCCGACGGGCGTGTAATCATTGAAGTGGCAGCGAGCATCGATGACGCCGATTGGAAAATTATTCAGTCACCTTTCATGCGGGACAATGCGCGCACCACAGAGTTTCGCCACAAAGTAGTCGTTGGAAACGGAAGGCTCTCGTATTCGGAAACCACCATTGTAGACATATACGGAAAAGTGTTTGAGCATACGGACAATAATGAATTGAACCTGCAATGAAATAGAGCTTTTCCGAAAATTGCTCCGGCCTTCGCGCGTCGTTGATCATCGCCAGATTTGATGCGAAAGTCGTGAAGATTTGGCAGCAAGCGAGGGCAAGTTATGAAACAAATGCGACCACTATCTCGGCGCACCGTATTGACCGGCCTTTCCGCTGGTATGACGGCGGCCGCGTTTCCCAGTGTAATTCGTGGCGCACGGGCCCAGGAACAGGCTGATGTCCTTGTCTTGGGTGCGGGACTGTCAGGTCTCCACGCTGCCAATCTGCTGGAAGAAATGGGCTACAACGTCATTGTTTTGGAAGGCCGCGACCGGACGGGCGGCAAAGTCGAGACCGTTCGGCTAGGCACGGGCCCCGCAGAGTTTGGCGGCCAGACTTTGTTCAGCGGCTATGGCCGTATGATCGACGCCGCCGAAAGCCGCGGCATCGAACTCGTTGACTATGCCCCGCGCCAACGGGCGGCGGGGGAACAGGAGCTGGTCCTCAACGGTGCCGTCCGGGACAAGAGCGCGTGGCCTCATTCTCCTCTCAACCCGTTTCAAGGTGAGCGGAGAGGTCAACTGCCCTGGCAAGTCATGTGGGCCGCGGTCGCCGGTAACAATCCCATTCGCGAACATGGCGACTGGCTTGCTGACGACAGTCTTCAACACGATATTTCGTTGGACGCTTTTCTGCGTTCCAAGGGCTTTTCCGATGCCGAGATCGATCTCGGCTACAACACAGCGCCGAACTATGGCAATTCGGCTCATGACGTCTCAGCACTCATGTTGTTCTTTGTCGATTCGTGGAACAAGTTGGCTAATAGTGCGCCGTTACTATTTGGCGCCAATGGCGGCAATGATCGTATTCCAGAAGCCATGGCGGAAACGTTGAAGACCGAAGTGCGCCTAGAGCATGAAGTGGTTTCTGTCGATATGGACGGCGACTCGGTTGAAGCGCGTTGTAGCGACGGGTCGCGGTTCAATGCTCGTGCGGCGATTTGCTCGTTTCCGTTTTCGACCCTGAGACATGTACACGTCACGCCGTCTATGACGGGCGCTCAGCGCCGCGCTGTCTTGAATTTGCCTTTCATGCATCTGACGTTGATCGCGTGGGAGCCGAAGTTTGCCTATTGGGAGAAAGATGGCCTCAATCCATCCATGTGGATGAACGGCCGCGTCAATACGGTTTTGGCCCAGCGAACAAACCCCACGTCCGAGTCCGAGATTACGGCATTGATGTCGTGGTCCCGGGGATATCACGCGATGTATATGGACCGGTTGGGGCCGAAGGCGGCAATGAAGTTGGCGCAGGCGGAAATAGAGCAAGCGCGGCCGGCGGCGAAGGGACAGCTCAAACCCATCGAAATGAAATCATGGGGCCAGGATCCATATTCTGCTGGTGACTGGGCTGTTTGGCAGCCGGGACAGATCAAAGATTTTGCCAACCTCATGTCGCTGCCTCACGAGCGTATGTTCTTTTGCGGCGAGCATACGGCGCAGGAGAACCGCGGCATGGAAGGCGCTTTGGAATCAGCCGAGCGGGCTGTCTTCGAGTCGATCGAAATTTTGTAGCTCTTTCTAAATAGATATTTTCGTATCGCAATCTAGGTACTAGATGCTGCTACATCTGTAGTTCGTGTTTAGCAGGATAACCTTTTGTTCACTTTCTCGGGGGCTACTTACGCGAAGGTGAGAGGGGGGTATAGTTTGCGGAAGCATGTGACAAATGCCCATTTCGTAGGCGCCATTGCTTTGATGTTTGCGGCACTGGCATTCGGGTCTGCAGCGGCCGGCATGGTAACGCCGCAAACCGGCCCTGCGCTCGTAGTAGGCGAGAATTGGCCTCTCATTGTACGCAACTGGCGCGCAGCCTGCGCGGAAATCCGTCATACACAAGAGTTGCTCGGCCAAATATGAGGTTTAACTCTGACATAGAGGGACACAGTGGCGTCAATTCTAACGGTAGCGTTTTATTGCGTTCCTCTGCATATATTGTCCTTTATGCGATTGTTTTTATTGCAACCGCTCAGCTTCTCCGTTGGCTTGTGCCGACGCCAATTGAACAACCTGAGTTGAAAGTCCGGCTCGAGCACTTTCTTTCCCACAAAGATGACTATGACATTTTGTTTCTTGGCGCGAGCATGATGTATCGAGCCATCAATCCAATCGTGTTCGACGGGGAAATGGAGCGTCAAGGTTGCCCGGTGCGATCTTTCAATCTAAGTGTTCCCTCCCTCAACATCCGCGAGGAAATGCATTTTCTTCAACGTATTGCCGGGGCAAAATCCAAGCGACTACGTTGGATATTCATGAGTCCGCGGCTTGCAACGGCGCCCAATTCATTTGACCAGGCGGCGACATTGCGGATAACTGCGTTCAATACCTGGCGCTCAATTCCTATTAGCTTATTGGAGCTGAGGGCCGCGCCTGCCGACACTGCGTCGCAATTCTCCTACTTCCTTTATTGGATATATGGCTTAGGAATCGAACAGTTTTCGATTGGCCGACTGACTCATTCAGTACCCAGTTTGCGGTGCGTCTCTGCCAAAGCATGAGGCGTGAAGATTAGGCATGCTCTTTGTAGAATTCCGCTTTCTCGTCTTCTTCGCGGTGTTCTCCGTCATCTACTGGACGTTGCCGAAAAATAGTCATCGCAAGCTACTCATCTTGCTCGGCAGTTATGTTTTTTATGCGTCATGGGATTATCGATTTTTGGCGTTGATATGGCTATCGACAATCGTCGACTATGTCGCTGCGCTTCAAATTGACAAATCTCCTGGTCAAAAACAAAAACGCCTATGGCTGATAATTAGCCTGTGTACGAATTTGGGCATATTGGGCGTATTTAAATATTTTGACTTTTTTGCACAGTCCTTAATCGAATTGTTCGAGACGTTGGGCATGACGGTTAATTACACCACGATAAATATCGTTCTTCCGGTCGGCATCAGTTTTTACACGTTTCAAACGCTCAGTTACACAATCGACGTTTATCGAAAAGAGATGCATGCCCGCCGCAATTTTCTAGACATAGCGGTATTCGTTGCCTTTTTTCCTCAACTGGTTGCGGGTCCGATCCTTCGCGCCAAACAATTTTTGCCGCAACTTGCTGAATCTCACAAGTTCGCCAATGTTGCTGTAAAGGCTTGCCTAGCTCTATTTGTAATAGGCTTTTTCAAAAAAGCAGTTGTCTCGGATAATTTGGCTCCCTTCGTTGATGTGGTCTTTGCTGATCCGGGCCTGTATGCCGCATACAGTGTTTGGGGCGCGGTCTTATTTGGCGTAGTTCAGTTTTACTGTGATTTTTCGGGTTATTCGGATATGGCCGTTGCCACAGCGGGCTTGCTTGGATTTCGAATTCCGCAAAACTTCGATGCACCTTATCTGGCAACGAATATTGCGGAGCTTTGGAGGCGTTGGCATATCACGCTGACCAATTGGATGCGTGACTATGTCTGACATCAGCGCCTGTGGGACAGATGGAGTTGATTGTGTAACGGAGGATTTCTGGCTCATCGTCGTGACCGAAGGGAACGCAGATGAGCCAGAAATCCATGAGTTTGAAGGACGGCGCCGAGACGGCGGTACGGGACATCCGGCGCAAGACGCGCAAGCAATATTCAGCTGAAGAGAAGATCCGGATTGTGCTCTCGGGCCTGCGCGGCGAGGACAGCATCGCCGAGCTGTGCCGTCGGGAAGGGATCGCCGAGAGCCTCTACTACAGCTGGTCGAAGGAGTTCCTGGAAGCCGGCAAGAAGCGGCTTTCGGGGGATACCGCCCGCCAGGCGTCCTCGGGCGAGGTCAAGGACCTGCGCCGCGAGAGGCATGACCTCAAGGAAGCGCTTGCCGAACAGGTGCTGGAGAACCGGCTGCTTAAAAAAAGCATGATCGGGGATGGGGGAGACGGCGCATGAGATACCCCGCATCGGAGAAGCTCGAGATCATCCGCCTAGTCGAGCGATCCCATCTCCCGGTGCTGCGGACGCTGGACAAGCTCGGCATCCCGGCAACGACGTTTTACCGATGGTACGACCGGTATTTGCGTGGTGGCGTACAAGCATTGGAAGACCGGTCTCCCAAGCCAAAACGCGTGTGGAACCGCATCCCCGATGATATTCGAGAGCGGATCGTCGATATGGCTCTTCAGGAACCGGAACTGAGCCCGCGCGAGTTGGCAGTGCGGTTCACTGATACGCAAAGCTATTTTGTATCCGAAGCTTCAGTGTACCGCCTGCTCAAAGCTCTTGATCTGATTACCAGCCCGGCCTTCGTGGTCATCAAGGCTGCCAATGAGTTCCGCGACAAGACCACGGCGCCAAATCAAATGTGGCAGACCGACTTCACCTACCTCAAGGTCATCGGCTGGGGCTGGTTTTATCTCTCTACGATTCTTGATGACTTCTCGCGCTACATCATTGCGTGGAAGCTGTGCACCACGATGAGAGCTGAAGACGTCACTGATACGTTGGAAATGGCTCTGGAGGCATCGGGTTGCGATCAGGCAAATGTCGCACACAAGCCGCGTCTGCTATCTGACAATGGTTCAAGTTATATTGCCGGCGATCTTGCTGACTGGATGGATGATCAAGGCATGAGGCATGTTCGCGGCGCGCCGTATCATCCGCAAACGCAAGGCAAAATCGAGCGTTGGCATCAAACGCTCAAGAACCGCATCTTGCTGGAAAACTATTACCTACCTGGCGATCTTGAAGCGCAGATCGATGAGTTCGTGGGTCACTACAATCACCAGCGCTATCACGAGAGTCTGCAAAACCTCACGCCCGCAGATGTTTACTTTGGGCGCGGCCAAACCATTCTATTGCAAAGAGAAAGGATCAAGCGAAAAACGATCGAGCATCGGCGCTTGCAACACAGCAAAGCCGCTGCTTAAACTGATACAACAGATGAGCCATATACTCCGCTAGCTCAAACCGAAATCTGTTCCAATTTATCTGATGACGGACATTCCCGGACTTCAGGGTATCGATAAAGAACCAGCGTCCAGAAGGTTTCAACGCACTTCGAACCAGGTCCCAAAAGGTTTCAAACCTTGTGTCCGGCACATGGGACAGCCAAAAGCCCAAAAAGACGACGTCGTAGTGCTGATCAGGCTCGAACGCAAAAATGTCGGCTTGGACGTACTTGATTTCGTCGAATTTTACGCGCTCTTTGTTCAGTGCGATGACTTCCGGCGATGCATCGACGGCGGTCAACGTGTCGCAATAAGGAAAGAGTGTTTCGGTCCACCAGCCCGTGCCACAAGCGAGTTCGAGCACGTCACCATGGGGTCGAAAGGTGTCAAGTGCCGCCTTTACGACAGCCACTTCATCCCGCCACTTTTGTTTTTCTGCCGGACCGACGGTGTCATAGTGGCGTCCGCGGCGCATGAACCAATCGTCATACTCCGGCGCGCGGGCGCGGTAGTAAGCGATTTGCTCGTCGATGAGATCGCGATCGGTCATGGGTCGTCAGTCGCGCCTCGTGTTGGCGTCAAATCTGTCAATTCTTGTTAACTGGTTTGAGGAGTAATATTAGCTTAATCTTATCGCTAGCAAACCGTCCCGGCGACCGAATGTTCATGAATTTAGATACGGTACGCAAAACAAATATTTTTCTGTCAGCATTGGGTTCTGCGGCGTTCGCTGCTCTGTTTCTCTATATCACGTTAGCGCCCAGAGACTTCGATATGCGAACCCGCGATTTTGCGATTTCCAAAGTGCGTGAGCGAGTTGACGATCAACTAGGGGCGATTGCCAGTTCAGAAACGGCTGACAAAGTATCCGAATTTGCAGGAATTTTTTCTGATCGGCTTGAGGGCGAGATCCAGTCGCTGCATACCGGCCTTGAGGCGGGCATAGCGGGATTTATTGCAGATATTCTGGCGGCGGCTTGCAAGTTGGACTGCGAGCGGCGAGATCAGGCGGAAAAAGCTGTGGTGGCCTATTTCAAAGCGGCGATCGAGCGATATGGAATCGCGCTTGATCGGATGCGCAATCTCGTCGTAAGCGAGTACGATAACATCATGGGCGAGCTGCCTGGAGATCTGCAGATCTTTAGTGGCAGCAGTCTTGTCGCTCTATTCTTTGCTTTGGTTCTGTCGATCTTTCGAGGCAAAGCAGCAGCACATCTCTTGCCGTTTTCGATCGTGCTGACGATATCGACGATATTGGCAGCTTCCATGTATGTCTTCGATTAGGATTGGGTCATGACGATCATCTTCAGCAACTACTGGGGATGGACCTATCCGATTGTCTTGTCGATTATCATTTTCTTTCTTGCCGACATTGCTGCCAACAAGGCACGTATCACTAGCGCTGTGTTCAATTTCATTGGTAACGCGGTAGGCGGTGCCGCAAATTTCACTCCCTGCTAGATAATGAGCACGTCCCGGGAGTCCAGATCACTTGCGGTTTGGCCATTGGTCCAGAATCACATTTGTGTCTAGGCGCGCCTACTGAGGTCGCGGATCCAGCCATATTGCGTATTGCTGGGGAGGGCGCCTTCCTGCTGATAGTCTTGCTTGTACTTCGTCATGGAGTCATCCGGGAATTGCGTGCGCGCGGCGGCCACGTCGACGCCGTAAATGCCGGCGGCATTGAGACCGAAAATCTTTTTGCGGTCTTCGTCGGTAATCGCCGCGTAGTCGAACTTTTCTTGTAGCTCTTCGGGAATTTGGAAACGGCGGAAGGCTTCAATTTGCCATTGAGGCGAACCCCACCAAATGCAATCGGTGCCCCAGACAATGTGGTCTGAACCGAAGGCTTTGATCAGCTGACCCATTAGGTGACCGCAGACAAGCGGATGGGTAATGGCGGTATGGCCGAAGACGCTGCCGAGTTCCATATAGACATTGTCCATGCCTTCGGTGAGCGTCAACTTTTCGGTGACGAGGTCGGTCGTCCACTCGAGATAGCCGTCTTCGCCGACACCGGCCTCGCCAGCAGGTAACTCGTTGCTCAAATGCCTGTAGCCCGAGTGATAGACAATGAACGTAATGTCGGGCCAATCGAGGGCCGCTTTCTTAATGTCGATGGGGCTGCAATGTTCCGCGGTCGTGCCGGGGAGCGGCAATCCCTTGTGAACCGAAATATTTGTAATGCCCAATTCCAAACATTTTTCGAAGAAGGGGTAGGCGACTTTTTCGTCGTCGAAGCGCCAGGGATTAACCGGCGTGCCCGTGTAGCATTTCCAGCCGTCGGGTTTCAGCTCTTCGGCTTCGCGCAGGATCTCGTCCATGCCACCGGGCACGTTGGGTGCGGCGAGGCCGTGGCTGAGCATGCGCTTAGATCCGGAAATCTCGTTCAAGGTTTCGCGCGTGTTGATCATGAGCTCCGCGGGCAGAATGCTGTTCTCGTTGTCCGGTATCGGAGCGCCGGTGATGATGCCCATCACGGTGTCGCTGTCGAAGAAGACCTCTTTCATGAAGTTGGCGAGGTGCAATTCATCACCAGCCGGTGTCTCTCCTTCCAGAGCGGAGTTAAGCCCGAGCTGAGCTGCAATGCGCCGAAACGCCATGGGGCCGGTGATCGAGTCCTTCACATGGTGAAGCTGGACGTCGAAGATGAATTCGTCCTTCGGCCAGGTCTCCTGATAGGCGGCGTGTTCAGACGCCTCTGCCTCGTTGACTCTAAAGTAGCTGCCGAAGATGTCGTTCATGGCCATGAAGGCCGCCGCCATACCCCCTGTGGTTGCCAGAAATTCACGACGTGATTGGCCGAGCTTCTTGGCGGACCCGTCGGCCAGCTCATTGATTCGATGCTCGACCTTCCGCTGATCGGCGGATTGGGGCATGGGGATAAACTCTTCGTTACTGACGACCTGGGTCGGAATTGGCGTAAATCGCTTCAGACGGCGGTCTTCATCGCTTTTGCGTATCCACATAATGGTTGCCTCCCCGTGGCAAGAATTGGTGATGTCTTGCACGCCAGTGTAGTCGTGGACTAAAGTGCCCTGCAAGGTACACGGGACACAGTAATAATAAGGGGTGGAGTAGAGTTGAGGGCCGGTGTCTCGAATTCTCTATATTTTATTCATTTGAAAACTCCGGTACGGCGAACCCCCTTGTCCGTTGCGGCGAGAATTTCTCGTTGATGCGGTTTCTTTTGATTGACCAAAGAAGGAGAACGACAGTTATGAAGTATCTATTAGCAGCCGTCGCCGCTATTGGCATTATGGGCCTTTCGACCGGTGCGTTTGCCGCTTCTCACGAAGCCGGCGAAAGTGCAGGCTCATGTAGCTTCACCATGAAGAACATGTTTGCCGGCCCTTACAAGGTTTGCCAAACCAATCAGGACGAAGCAGCGTGTACGACTATCGGCACGACCGACGAAAACAGCGAAGCGGCTCATAGCGCAGACGACTGCACCGCCGAAGGCACCGTTGGCTCATGCGTCATGGAAGGCACCAGCGTCGTATATTATGAAGGCGATCCTGCCGGTCTTGAAATCGGTTGCGGTTTCCAAAGCGGCACATGGGAAGCAGCTGAATAAGTCAGCTTCTCGATCCGCTCTTCATTGAGGTCGGATCAGCAACAAATCTGCGCCCCGTCTTGTCTCAAGGCGGGGCGTTTTGTTGTGGCGATTGGTATAAGTTTACAGTCGAATTCCATTTCCGTGCGTTGTGATCCCCGAGGTGGCATATGTCCGGTCGAATTTTTTCCATTCTAGTTGCTTGCTTGATGGTTTTGAGAACGGGGTTGGCCAACGCCGACGAGCTTGAGTTTCTCATGGTCGAGGGCGCGGGCGGTGTGCCGCTTTCGGTTCAACAGTCGGGAAACAAAGACGGGCCCGGCATTCTTTTTATTCATGGCTTTTCTCAGAGCTATATCAGTTGGAGGGTGCAGCGCTCATCGGCGCTGGCGGACGAGTTTCATTTGGTCTCGCTTGATCTGCGCGGTCATGGCGCGTCCGGCAAACCTTGGGATGCGGAAAGTTATGCCAGCACCGAAATCTACGCTGACGATATCGCTGCCGTCATGGCAGCCACCGGGGTTAATCGGCCTGTCCTGGTCGGCTGGTCTTTCGGCGGCATGATCGTCATGGATTATATCCGCCATTATGGGTCCGATGGCATTGCCGGGATCAACTTTGTCGGTACGACCGCCGGTTTTGGTCCGCGCCCAGATATGATGCGGGACCCAGACGATCCGAACCGTGAAGAACGAGCCACTGACTCAACCGACATCGAGGTCTATTTGGGCGCAAGCCGTCAGCTGCTTGGGTTTCTAACCGCCAGCGAACGTCCGCAGGCGGAGCAAGATCTTATGGTCGCTTCCGCGCTCATGCTGCCGGCCTATGTACGCCGCGTGATGGGGGGTCACCCCTGGGGTAATGAAGATGTCGCGGATCGCGTGACAGTGCCGGTTCTGTTCACTCATGGCGAAGTGGATCAGGCGGTCAATATTGAGGCTTACCCTCCAATTATGGCGCACTTCGACGATGTGCGATTGAGCACCTATCCGGGCGTGGCCCATTCCCCGTTTATGGAAGCGTCGGAACGATTTAACACGGAGCTCGCAGATTTCATTCGGGCAGCTCAATAAGACAACGCGTCCGGAGCTTTCCTCAACTAAATTCTGATGTAACAGCGCGGATATCGGCCCGATCGTCCGTTAACGAACGGCTCTCTTTGCATTGCATTCCGCAGATTTATGATAAAATTAGAGTTACGACTGCCGGCTCGCGCGGGCCGGCAGGCGAAGCAAAGGAGAGCGCCATGACACTCCCCCTGATCACCGGTCTTTATGCCGGTCTGTTAGGTCTCGTTTTTGCAGTCTTGACGTTTCGCGTCGGTCCCTTGCGAGCCAAGCTTGGGATTCCTCTCTATGACGGCGGCAACAAGGATTTGGGACTCGAAATCCGCCGCCATGGCAATTTCACAGAATATGTCCCGCTGGCGCTCATATTGATGGCTATATTGGAAATGACCAATGTGCCGCAAAACGCCATTCACGCCATGGGCGCCGCGCTTGTCGTCGGCCGCATTTTGCATCCGATGGGTCTGAATTGGGATACCGCCACAACGGCACTGCGCGCTGTCGGCGCGGCACTAACTTTGCTGGTTATCGTGGTCGCTTCAATCTGGCTGATCTACCAATTCGTGACCTATTGAGGCCACGTTGACAAGGGCCAGCAGAGGCCTCTATATCAACGCCTCTCGCCCGGGCCCCGAGCCCAATTCCGGGGGTGTAGCTCAGTTGGTTAGAGCGCTGGCCTGTCACGCCAGAGGTCGCGAGTTCGAGTCTCGTCACTCCCGCCAGATGCTTAAAGCGAGTCTCTAAGGTTTTACTTCAAAGAGATGGTCATAGGCCGCGAGAAGCTTCGGCGCCTCGTGGCTCCATGCGAGCTCTTCGCTCACCCGCTTGCGCCCGAAGGCGCCCATGCGCGCGCGCCGTTCGGGATCTTCCAAGAGTTCCAATATTTTCTCCGCCATATCAACCGGATCGTTAGCCTTTGCGTAGAGCGAGGCCTCGCCTGCGGAAACACGGCCCTCGGTCAAGTCGAATTGAACAATGGGTTTGCCGAGCGCCATATATTCCATGATTTTGTTCATGGTCGACTTGTCATTCATCTCGTTGACGCGATCAGGATTGACGCAAACATCGGCGGTGTTCAGCATGGCAAGCAGTTCCTCGTCCGGCGCACGTCCCGTAAACGTGACGTGGTCCTTTAAACCCATTTCTTTTGCCAGCGCTTCCATGGCCTGTAGTTCTGGTCCGCCCCCCACAATGCCAAATTGCACATCTTGCCGATTTTTCTCTTTCACGATATGGCGCGCGGACTGCAGTAGCAGATCGATCCCTTCCTGCTGACCGATAACGCCGACATAGCCGACTGTCCGTCGTCAGATAAATTGGAACAGATTTCGATTTGAGCAAGCTGAGTCTTTGGCTCATCTGTTGTTTCAATTTAAGCAGCGGCTTTGCGGTGTTGCAAGCGCCGGTGTTCGATTGTTTTTCGTTTAATCCTTTCTCTTTGCAATAGAATAGTTTGGCCGCGCCCGAAGTAGACGTCGGCAGGCGTGAGGTTCTTCAGGCTCTCGTGATATCGCTGGTGGTTGTAGTGGCCGACGAAGTCTTCGATCTGCGCTTCCAGGTCGCCAGGCAGATAATAGTTTTGCAGCAAGATGCGGTTCTTGAGCGTCTGATGCCAACGCTCAATTTTGCCTTGCGTCTGCGGATGATAAGGCGCACCGCGTACATGCTTCATGCCTTGATCATCCATCCAGTCAGCAAGATCGCCAGCAATATAAGACGGGCCATTGTCGGACAGCAGGCGCGGCTTGTGAACGACATTAACTTGATCGAGCCCGGATTCGGCGAGAGCTGCTTCCAGCGTTTCGGTAACGTCCTCAACCCTCATCGTGGTGCAGAGTTTCCACGCAATGATATAGCGCGAGAAGTCATCCAGGATCGTCGACAGGTAAAACCAGCCCCAGCCGATGACCTTGAGATAGGTGAAGTCTGTCTGCCACATTTGATTTGGCGCCGTGGTCTTGTCTGTAAACTCGTCAGCCGCCTTGATGACAACAAAGGCTGGGCTGGTGATCAGATCCAGAGCCTTGAGCAGGCGATACACCGAAGCTTCAGATACGAAGTAGCCTTGCGTATCGGTGAACCTGACAGCCAGCTCGCGCGGCGACAACTCAGGCTCTTCAAGCGCTAGATCAACGATCTGGACTTGCCCCGCTTGAGTGGAGAGCACGGTTTTGGTTTAGGTCATCATTTCATATTGGATCGGGCTTTGATAGTTGCATGCTGAATGTCGTCTGACGGGGTTATAAAAACCGTCAATGTATTGAGCGATTTCTGTTTCAGCCTGGGCGCGCGTTTGGAAGACCGTTCGCCAGACAAGTTCTGATTTGATGGTTTTGAAGAAAGTTTCCACGACGGCATTGTCGTAACAGTTCCCTTTGCCGGACATGGACACAACGGCGCCGATTTTCTTCAGGGCAGCGCGATACTCAATAGAGCAATATTGCGAGCCGCGATCAGAGTGATGGATCAGTCCCGGCGGCGGGCGCCGCAAAGCCACAGCCCGGCGCAGGGCTTCAAGCGCCAAGTCCCGCTTCAACCGATCGCTGACAGCCCAGCCGACAATCCACCGGGAAAATAAGTCCATCACGACAGCGAGATAGAGCCAGCCTTCGGTTGTCCATATATAACTGATATCAACAATGTCCGTCATCAGATAAATTGGAACAGATTTTGATTTGAGCTAGCGGAGTATATGGCTCATCTGTTGTATCAGTTTAAGCAGCGGCTTTGCTGTGTTGCAAGCGCCGATGCTCGATCGTTTTTCGCTTGATCCTTTCTCTTTGCAATAGAATGGTTTGGCCGCGCCCAAAGTAAACATCTGCGGGCGTGAGGTTTTGCAGACTCTCGTGATAGCGCTGGTGATTGTAGTGACCCACGAACTCATCGATCTGCGCTTCAAGATCGCCAGGTAGGTAATAGTTTTCCAGCAAGATGCGGTTCTTGAGCGTTTGATGCCAACGCTCGATTTTGCCTTGCGTTTGCGGATGATACGGCGCGCCGCGAACATGCCTCATGCCTTGATCATCCATCCAGTCAGCAAGATCGCCGGCAATATAACTTGAACCATTGTCAGATAGCAGACGCGGCTTGTGTGCGACATTTGCCTGATCGCAACCCGATGCCTCCAGAGCCATTTCCAACGTATCAGTGACGTCTTCAGCTCTCATCGTGGTGCACAGCTTCCACGCAATGATGTAGCGCGAGAAGTCATCAAGAATCGTAGAGAGATAAAACCAGCCCCAGCCGATGACCTTGAGGTAGGTGAAGTCGGTCTGCCACATTTGATTTGGCGCCGTGGTCTTGTCGCGGAACTCATTGGCAGCCTTGATGACCACGAAGGCCGGGCTGGTAATCAGATCAAGAGCTTTGAGCAGGCGATACACTGAAGCTTCGGATACAAAATAGCTTTGCGTATCAGTGAACCGCACTGCCAACTCGCGCGGGCTCAGTTCCGGTTCCTGAAGAGCCATATCGACGATCCGCTCTCGAATATCATCGGGGATGCGGTTCCACACGCGTTTTGGCTTGGGAGACCGGTCTTCCAATGCTTGTACGCCACCACGCAAATACCGGTCGTACCATCGGTAAAACGTCGTTGCCGGGATGCCGAGTGTATCCAGCGTGCGTTTAACTGGCAGATGTGATTGCTCAACCAGTCCGATGATCTCGGCCTTCTCGGATGCAGGATATCTCATGCGCCGTCTCCCCCATCCCCGATCATGCTTTTTTTAAGCAGCCGGTTCTCCAGCACCTGTTCGGCAAGCGCTTCCTTGAGGTCATGCCTCTCGCGGCGCAGGTCCTTGACCTCGCCCGAGGACGCCTGGCGGGCGGTATCCCCCGAAAGCCGCTTCTTGCCAGCTTCAAGAAACTCCTTCGACCAGGTGTAATACATGCCCTGAGCGATGCCTTCCTGACGGCAAAGCTCGGCAATGCTGTCTTCGCCGCGAAGTCCGGCAAGCACAATCCGTATCTTCTCTTCAGCTGAATAGCGTTTGCGCGTCCAGCGGCGAATATCCTTGACTGTACGTTCCGCAGCTTCTTGATGGCGCACTGTTTTGTCTCTCATCGTCCACTCCTCTCGTGTGACGATGGGCCAAAAACTCTCCCTTACGCAATTCCCTCAATCTGTCCCATGAGTGCTGACGCCGGACAGGTCAACCTAATCGGAAATTCCGTGAAATTCACTGTAACCGGAGGCATCGATGTTAGTGTCAGTCTTGTCTCGTACGATTGGCAGTCCGTCGGTATCCGGTTTAAAGTTACCGATACCGGTATTGGTATATCTGACAAAGATCAAAAGAGACTCTTTGGTGCCTTTGAACAAGCGGACAACTCATCTACCCGAAAGTTCGGCGGAACAGGCTTAGGGCTGGCAATTTCTGGCGAATTGGCAGCCTTGATGGGCGGTGAAATTGGCGTCAGGAGTCGAGAAGGCAAAGGATCCGAGTTCTGGTTCACTGTTCGATTTAAGCGCGCGTCGCGGGCGTTGCTAGATAAGATCGAATTGCGCGATAGCTTGCCGGCAGCTGTTCATGTGGCTGAGACGGAAGAGAGTCTCGGCGGTCTGCTGTCAGTGCTGGTTGCCGAAGACAATCCTGTAAATCAGCTCGTCATTCAGGAGCATTTGCAGCAATTGGGGTTTGACGTGACGCTTGTCGAGACAGGAAAGCAAGCCGTAGACTGTTTCGCTGTGGGCGCATTTGCTATTCTGTTGATGGATGTACAAATGCCGGTAATGGATGGTTTGCAAGCGACAAAACATATTCGCGAAATAGAACGCAAATCAGAAGGGACCACTCGAATTCCGATCATTGCGCTCACTGCCGAGTCAATGTCGGGAGATCGTCAAAAATGCTTGGCTGTAGGTATGGACGACTATATTGGTAAACCGATAGATGGCGAGAAGTTGAAGTCAGCGCTTACCAAATGGATTGCGGACAGTAACCCGAAAGACGAGACCAATTCATCCACTATAGCCGGTATTCTTTAACCTACTGGGCGGTGAAATGCGGGCCGCTGTTTTTTTCGGCATATGTGCAAGGTTTGGTATCTGCGGTCGTTGCAGGTATTGTGCTGACTGCTATCTAGAGTGAGCCGCTATGGCGCAGGCACGGATATGACACCGCTAAATATCGTCGCTTTCATCGGTTCTCCCCGGAACGAGGAAAGCTATACCTATAAAGTCATCCGGCAGATCGAAGACAAGATGAATGAAGTCAGACCGACCGTGGTCGATTATGTTTTTCTTGAGCGTCTCGACCTGCCATTTTGCGACGGCTGTCTGTCATGCGTTAGCGTGGGTGAAGAGGCGTGCCCGGAATTTGCTAAAGTTGGGCCGGTAACCAAAAAGATGGATGCAGCGGACGGCCTGATCCTCGGCGCGCCCGTACATACATTTAATGTGACCGGCCTGATGAAAAATTTTCTTGAATTTTTCATGTGGAAACGCAACCGGCCCAGTTTCTTTGGCAAGAAGGCTGTGGTGACGGCGACTGCGTCCGGGGGCGGGCATAATGTCGTATTGGATTTTTTAGAAGGCACGGCGGCAGCCTGGGGCTGCGATGTCGTCACTCGTCTCGGAATTTCGAGCTCGCAAATGCACAAAGATAAATACAAGACGCTGGTCGACGAGTGCACTGAAGACGTGGCGCGACAGTTTGTTGACGCAATCGGGAAGGGCGGGCTCCAGCAAGTGAAGTTTAAGCAGCTTGTAAACTTTCGTGCGATGCAAAATATGACCCGTGGACAGAAAGGCACTAAGAACCACGAATATTGGACAGAACGCGATTGGCTCGACGCTGAATATTATACTGACGCGCCGGTAAGTCCGATTGCGCGTTATGCTGCCGGCAATATCGCTAAGCGCATGCGCAAGGCTATTCGCAAGGGCAATGTCAAACCTTATCGGTAATCTCGCGCGGCATGCAGGAAAAACTCAATCATTCACAACGGCGATGACGTTGATTTCAACCGCAAGGCCTTCATAGGCGAGGGCGGAAACGCCGATGACCATTGACGCGGGTTTGTGACCTGTAGGAAAGAAATTGCGAACGTCTTTATAGACGGGTGTTGGATCGACATTTGCTAAATCCACAATGAAAATCTCAATTTCAACAACATCCTCTGCCGTCGCATCGGCCGCTTCCAAGGCGATGCGGATGTTCTCGAATGTCAAATCGGACTGGTCTTCTAAGCTTTCAGGAAAGCTGTCGTCTGGGTTTATGCCGGCCTTGCCGCCAAGATAAATGGTCTTGCCACTTCCCATCACCGTAACGACTTGGGAATATCCGATGGGTTGGGATAGGCCCTCCGGATTCCAACGTTTGATTTCCACGTCTGCCGAAGCTGCAGCGGGCAGGCAGAGAATGAGTAAGGATACCAGAACAGGTCGAAGGATAGCGGTCATTGCGGAGCTCCAAGGGTTACACAGCTAGAATTGAGGTCTATTCTGGCTCAGCTTGTCTTTGAATGACATCACGAAGAACAAATCAGGCAACCTCTTGACATGGTTAGAATTAGAAAAGGCTACGTAGACGGTCCGTTTGGGCAGATCCACTATCGCGAAGCGGGAGAAGGCATTCCGCTCGTGCTTGCGCATCAATCGCCGGTAAATTCGCGGATGTTTGCCGCCGTGCTGCCGCATTTCGCGGACCATGGCCTGCGCGCCATCGCCGTTGATACGCCGGGCTACGGCGAGTCTGATGTCCCTCCCGCGGCTCCGGCGGTTGACGATTATGCGGATGCGTTTGAAGCTGTACTCGAGCGATTGAGTTTGGATCGCGTTCACGCATTGGGCCACCATACCGGCGCTATGATCATGTGCCGGCTTGCAGTACGGCATCCTGAACGCATTGCGTCACTCACTATGAGCGGGCCGCCGGTGTTCAACGAGAAAGAAGTTGAACAGTTTGGCTCAATGGCCCTTGAGCCTGTGCCTCCGAAAAAAGACGGAAGTCATTTGATCGAAGCGTGGCAGCGCCGCCTTGGCTATTCTCCAGGCTGGACAAATGTGCGCGCCATGCATGATCGGTTGATCGATCAGCTATGGGCCGGCGATACTTGGTGGTACGGCTTCCGAGCAGCGTTCGATCACCCCATGAAGCCCGACGTCATGAAGATCGCATGCCCAACGATGATCCTCACCAACACCGGTGATGACATCTATCATCTCGCCCAGCGTTGCCGCGAACTCCGTCCGGACTTTGCTTATACGGAGTTGGAAGGCGGCACCCATGACATCGCGGACGAACAACCGAAAGAATGGGCAGCCGCTGCAGCGGCATTTGTTAAATCTTAGAATCCCTTATCCCAGGATGGAACTAGCCGAATGAACATAGGTCGAATACGAGTGATCTACAGCGTCCCGTCGTGGCGGTTCAAGATCCGTTACACTATCATTCTGCTATCGACTTTATTTGTGTGTTGTTTTCCATCACCTGGCCATGCCGATGAAGGTCGTCCCACCATCGTCATCATCGGGGCGACAGCCCGCACAGCCGAGACACTAGTCCCCATTGCAATCGGGGCCGGTCATAAGGTGATCGGCATCGCCCGACGGCCGGATGCCGTCACGATCAGCGATGAGCGTCTTACGATTGTTAAGGGAGACGTCTACGACCGCGCGTCCCTAGAGGCGGTCCTCACGGGAACGGAAATCGTCGTCGCTGTGTTTGGTCCACGCGTCGACATGAGCCAAGAGATCGCCAAAACGGATCTCTTCTCGACCGGCTACACGAATGTGATCGAAGCCATGAAAGCCAATGGCAATTCCTGGCTCGTCGCAATAAGTTCAATCGGGGCTCAAAAAGCGATAACGCAGCAACCGGCAGACGATGCGCCCCGCGCCGAACAATGGTTGTGGCAGGTACGCGGCATCTATGAAGACATGCGGCGCATGGAAGAGATCGTGGGCGCAAGCGGCCTCAACTTTACGATACTGCGTCCAGCACAGCTTATGCCCGAGCCGGCGCGCGGTGATCTTCAGATCGTTGTCGATCAGGACGCGCCCGACTTCAGGCTCATTACTTATGCTGATTTTGCGCAATTCATTTTGGACGAAGTGAAATCAGGATATTACATTGGGCGTAACGTCGGGCTCTTTAGTGATCGACGGCTCCAATACGGCGTCAATTTCATGTCGGAGGAGTAATAGGCAGCGGTGACGAGAAAGGGAGATGAGACAATGCTGAAGCACACTCGCACCCACGTAAAGCAGGCCGGATTTTTTCTTTTCGGCGCAATTGTGGCGTTTGGCACCATGAAACTTCTTGCCGATGATTTTCCGTCACAAGGTCAAAGTTACGATGACTACAAGAACCTCCTCGACAATACCCCCGTGTTGCTCGACGAAGGACAGGCCCAAGCGACCAAAGAAGTCATGGCGCGTTCGTTGCTTGCTTTTCTCAATAGAGATACAGATGCAAGCGTTGCGGAACTTTCCGAAGACTATTCGTGGAACAAGGTTTCTGTGAAGGGCGCAGTGACGAGGGCAAGCGGCCTTGATGTCACTTATGAAAGAACCAAGACCCTCTACGAAGGCGATTTCTTCGACCGCTACTTGGGCCTTGTCTCTGCGCCCATCGCCGTCATTGGCAATCTTGGCGTTCCAATACGAGGTTGAACAATTTCTCAACGAGGACGGCTCAAAAGAAGTCCTGAAAACGCTTGCTATCTACGAAATAAAGGCTGGCAAATTATGGCGCCTGTGGGCTTTCCCGCCATTCTTGGGCGACGAAGAAGTTGAAAACTAGCTCCTCGCTGAAAGAAGAGCATTAGCGATGGATCTGCACCGTTCATGGGTCTTCATTTCGAGTGTATGTAGTGCCTTCATCTGTCACGGATCTTTTGACGTAAGGAACGTGGCGGCTGAGTCTCTTGAAAGCTTCAAAGACTGCGCCGACTGCCCGGAAATGGTCCATATTCCGGCCGGCGCCTTTGTGATGGGTACAACGCTCAAAGATTTATCGAGCGCAGGTGTGCCCGAACCTTTTGCTTCCTATCAAACGCCGGCGCAAGAGGTTGAGTTGACGAGCGCGTTTGCGGTTGGAAAATATCCTGTGACGAAAGCTGAGTACTTTGCCTTTGTACGTTCAACGAACCGAAAAGAACAAGCTACATGTTGGTCTTGGAATATTGCAGTAGACAAGTATGAACAACAAAATGGTCTCACGTGGACGGATCCGGGCTTTCCTCAAACCAATCGTGATCCCGCCGTATGCGTCAGTTGGAACGATGCCAAGGCGTATGTAGACTGGTTGTCACAAATCACTGGCGCCTCTTATCGCCTGCCCAGCGAAAGCGAACGCGAATATGTCACGCGCGCGGGTGCGATAACGGCGTGGCCATGGGGAGAGGAGCTCACCGCCATATGTGCGAACGCCAACGTTTCGGACAAGTCACGGGTCGCCGTCCACAGGAGCACGAAATACTCTAGTGAAACAGTATTCGATTGCGAAGACGGCTATGTTTACACCTCGCCCGTCGGAATGTTCGCGCCCAATGCCTTTGGCCTTTACGATACGCTTGGCAACGTTTGGGAATGGCAGTCCGATTGTTTTCAAGAGTCGTACGTCGGTGCTAGTCATAATGGCGTACCTTGACAGATCGAGCCTTGTGAACTGAGGGCGCTGCGCGGTGGCTCGTGGTTCACGTTTACCTTTCTCAACCGACCTGCGGCACGCTATGGGACCGCGCCCGACGATCGCAGCGGTCACGTGGGTTTTCGCGTTGCGCTTTCGATAGATTGATGAAGCAGATAGGGCGGAAGCGTGTCGGATATTAAGCTCAAGCTTGAATCACCTAGGTCTCACGACGTCAGAGTTCTCCTAGAAGCATCACAAGCAGCACTCTCCGCTATGTATCCTACTGAAAACAATCACTTTTTTGATGCGGAACGTTTGTCGCAACCCCATGTTCGGTTCATGGTGGCACGAAAAGATGGCGCCGCCGTCGGATATGGGGCCTTGGTGACAAAAGAAGATGATATTGCCGAACTCAAGAGCCTTTATGTCGAACCATCTTCGCGCGGGTTGGGATTAGGACGGGAGTTGCTTGTTGCACTAGAAGCAGAGGCGCGCCAAATCGGCGTTGCGCTCATTCGATTGGAAACCGGTACTAAACAAACCGAAGCGATCGGCTTATATCGCAAGCACGGATACAAAATATGTGATCCGTTTGGCTCATATAAGTTTGATCCTTTGAGCGTTTTCATGGAAAAAGTGCTGAAGTGACTTCGGCGTAATTGATTCTTCTATAGCGAATCAGTTCGCACAGTCGCACGTCTATTCGCTCTTTAGTAAACTCTCAAATATCATACCGATTCTCTCCCCAGATTTAGGGCGCAACTGGAACAATACAAATATGCGTGCAGATGCCGTTGATCGTATTCTTCACTCTTTGTGGCTTTGCCTTTTCTGCATTTTGATTGTCTCGCCGGTTTGGTCGGCAGACGACTTTCCAGAGCCAGTGCGGCTTATGATTGAAAAGGCAGTGACCAAAGACGACGGTGCGCATTTGTTACCGACCGTTCAAATCGCCGCCGATGTTGTGCCCGAAAGTGCGGCAGAAATTTTGGCGATCGTCACAGCTGCGGCTCCGGCGCGCGCGGCTGAAGTTGCCGTGGTCCTTGGTCTGCCGCCGCCGCAGTTTCGGGAACAGGTGGTCGCCGAAGCTTCAGCCATCGAGCCTCCGCCTTCGGCGGGGTTCTTTTCGCCTTCAACTTGGGATGGCCGGGTTGAAATTGGGGGCACGCTCAATACGGGCAATACGGATGAAAAGGCGATATCTGCCGGCCTAGAACTGGTACGGCAGACTGACCTTTGGCTGTTTGAACTCAAAACTGCTTTCTATTTTCAAAGCTCCAACGGCACGACCAACAAGCAGCGCTTTGCGGTTGATACGCAAATCAATCGAACCATCAATGATCGGCTCTATGCTTTTGCCAACGTAGGCTACATCGACGATCAATTTAGCGGTTTTGACTATCGCATTACGACCGCGGGCGGTCTTGGCTATTATGTCTTCAAAGGCGAGCCGATTGAATGGCGCGTCGAAGCGGGCCCTGCCGTCCGGATCGACAAGCCCAGCACGGCCAACCAGGTCGATGTGGATCCCGCCGGAATCGCGCGTAGCAAATTCAATTGGATCATTACTGAGTCGGCCGCATTGCTCAATGAAACCACGGTGATCGTCGATGGGGGTATGACCGTCGACAATCTGATTGCGCTTGATTTGGCAATTACAGAGGCCTTGAAAGCGCGGCTGTCATACGCCATTCGCTATAACGATAGCCCACCGGTGGGGACCCAAGGCCTCGATACCACGACAAAAGCATCAGTTCTCTACGAGTTCTAAATCCTATATGGCGGGAATTGTCTGTGCCGAGAGCGGTCGCAGTAATGATTTATTTCTACTGCTGCTCTAGTCTCTATAAGGCGCCGGCCGATTCCGGTGCGGGTAGGGGGCGAGCATGAACGATGTTGACGCTACAGAGCCGACCGAGACCGAACTGCACGAGCTGCAGGACAAACCGTTTTCGTTTTCGGGAACCGGGTCTGAATATTTTGGTATTTGGATTGTCAATATCTTACTCAGTATCGTGACGATCGGGATCTACTCCGCCTGGGCCAAAGTAAGGACGACGAGATATTTTTACGGTAATACCTGGGTTGACGACCACTCCTTCGAATATCATGCAAATCCGATAGCAATCTTGAAGGGGAGAATAATCGCGGTCGGCGTCCTAGTCCTTCTTCAAATTCCGATTCCTTTCATTCAGATCCCTCTTCTGATCGCAATATTTTTTGCTGTTCCATGGATCATTAATCGAAGCCTTAGATTTACGGCGCGCAATTCGAGTTACCGTAACGTGCGGTTCGACTTTCAATCTACATATGGACAAGCCTTCATTGCGCTCATCTTATGGCCCATTGCCGGTTTTTTAAGTTTGGGGCTGCTCATGCCGGTGGCCTCGCGCGCTTCACGCGCTTTCATCGTCAACAACCACCGGTTCGGGGATAGGCCGCTTAACGCCGATCTCCCTCTTGGTCGCTTTTATTTTATTTATTTGGAAGCACTGCTTTTATTGATCGGTCTGGGCCTGATAGGAAGTGTGATTGGCGCAGCGCTCTTATCGGGCGTTGAACTTACAGAAGAAACGCAAGTGGGAGACTTGCCAATATCCCTTTTTGCAGGGCAGTTCCTGGTCTTTTTTGCTATCATCGTTATTCCGGTATATGTCGCAACTCGCTTAACAAATCTTGTTTTGACGAACGCAATTCTTGACGGCCGCCACCGTTTTCGTTCGGCGATGTCACCTTGGAGTGTCGTATGGATCACCGTGACCAACGTCGTTGCGGTTGTCTTTACCCTCGGCCTGCTCGTGCCCTGGGCCGCCATCCGTCTTGCAAAATATCGTGCGTCTAAAACCACATTGCGATCGGCGGGCAATCTTGATGACTATACGTCCAAAGTGGCCAGCGACAGTGGAGCCCTGGGCGATCAATTGGGCGATATCCTTGACATCGATGTGTCGATTTAACGCGGCATGGATTGGCTCCTTGCTGCGGTTGTCGCTAAGTTCGGCCCAAGGTTCACCATCTTCAAGGTGCAGGGAGTGTTGCCGTGATCGCATCGTTTGAAGGCCGGCATTTCGAACAAGGGGAGGCAGCGTTTCGTCCGGTCCGGGTCACGGTGCAGGACGATGGCACGGCTGAGTTCGCCGAACTGGAGTCTGCCGCTGTCTACGCGACCTATTACTGGGGTGCGCTCAAAGTAGCAAGCCGGATTGGCACTACGCCCCGTCGTATTACATTGCCCGACGGGGGTGTCATCGAAACCAGCGACAACGATACGGTTGATCTGATCGAGCGCGAAGTACGTGGCCTCACCCGTTCTGCATTTGCACACAAGCTTGAACGGCTCACGATCTATACCGGTGTTACGGTGATTGTCCTTGCAGCGGTTCTTTTCGCCTTTGTGCGCTACGGCGTACCGCAAATCGCATCCAGTATTGCCTTTTCCTTGCCCCAAGGTGTTCTCGATTTCACGGCTGAACAAACCATAGACGCTCTAGACTTCGCATTCTTCGACGATAGCAATCTATCCGTGGAAGATCGGGACCGGATTGAAGACCATTTCAGTCGTGTTCTGGAGTTTGCCGCGCAGGACAAAGAGTGTTGCGAGCTCATATTCCGCAATGGTGGGCCGCTTGATGCGAACGCCTTTGCTTTGCCCAATGGTACGGTTTTAATGACCGATCAGTTGGTCGAACTGGCTGAGAACGACAATGAAATCATTGGCGTACTCGCCCACGAAGTCGGCCATGTCGAGCGCCGCCATGCCATGCGCAGTTTGCTGCAATCGTCTCTCTTGGCGCTCATGATCGTATTTGTCACAGGCGATCTCGCGGAAGTCACCGAGCTAGCCCTAGGCCTGCCCGTTTTTTTCCTAGAAGTAGGCTTTTCTCGTAATTTTGAGCGCGAAGCCGATCTTTATGCATTGGAGACGCTCGAAGCGATGGACATTGACCCTGCCGAGTTGGCGAACTTGCTTGATCGGCTAAATGCAAAATGCGGTGAGGCTTGCTCGAGCGGTTGGCTATCCACTCACCCAAGCACGGAAGATCGTGGGGCCATGTTGCGGGCTGCGCGTCGGCCATAGGCGTGATTTGGGACCGACGTTCAAGATATCCGGACACGATTTAGTTGATTAGTCAATTTCCGGCCCTACGACGACGAGCGTCTTGCCGAAATTTTCGCCGCGTGCAAGCTTGCAGAATTGTTCGGCTGTATTGCCAATACCTTCGACCCGGTCTTCTTTGAATTTAATGGAACTGTCCGCAACCCAAGGTGCGACGAGATCCAAAAATTCGGACCTTTGATCTTCAAAATCGTAAATGACAAGACCTTTCATGATAGCTCGCTTGACGATAGGCAGACCAAGAAATAGGCCTTGCCGGGGACCATCGTCACTATATTGGCTGGCAAGGCCACACAAGATTACTGTGCCGTACGTATTCAAAACGCCGAAGGCGGCGTCTAGCACCGCGCCGCCGACATTGTCATGATAAATATCGACGCCGTTTGGCGTTGCCCTTGCTAACGCCTCGGCAAAGTCTTCGTGCTTATAATTGACGCAAGCATCAAATCCAAATTCACTAGTCACGAAGGCGCATTTCTCGTCTGACCCTGCAATCCCGATGGCCTTGGCACCTTTTTGAATCGCGATCTGACCGAGTGTCGCGCCGACCGGGCCCGCCGCCGATGAAACGAGCACGGTCTGTCCGGCTTTGACATTCGCAAGCTTAACAATGCTGGCATACGCGGTAAGGCCGGGCATTCCCAATACACCCAGGTAACTCGATAGAGGTGCGCGTGCCGGGTTGACTTTAAAGGCCTGTGTGCCATCCGAGTGTGATTGCTCGCGCCAGCCGCCGAAGTGACGCACATAGTCGCCTTCGGAAAAATCCGGATGTTTGGATGCTGTCACCTGGCCGATGGTTTCCGCGCGGGGGGTATCGCCTTCGCCCAGTGCGCCGGGGGATGACATATGGCGCCCCGACATTGCTGGGCGCTGATAGGGATCAAGCGAGATATATAAGTGTTTTGATACGAATTCTCCGTCGCCGGGTGGCGTCGACACGTCTTCGATAACTTTGAAATTAGATGGGTCAGGCACGCCCTCAACGGAACCCGTTAGTACGACTTTTCTATATGTTTCTGCCATGACGTCTTCCTTTCGGGCGGCTCATTTCGCTGAGGCAATTAGGCGCGCCTTGATCGGGTCCCAGAGTTCGAAGTGTGAAAGAGCATAGTGTAGGCTCGGCTTACGTTCTTCAAGCCAAAGTGGGGGCCACATGACTCGTAAAGTTACAAGACGCAAAACATTGAAAGCAGCCGCGCGCGCAGCCGGTGCGTTTGCCCTAACACCGTTGATGGGGTTTGCCTCCCGGCGGGCATCAAGCCGCGATGCGGATGTGATTGTCGTCGGGGCTGGCTTGTCAGGATTGCAAGCGGCGCTCATCCTCCAGGACGAAGGGCTGGATGTGACAGTGCTCGAAGGAAGCGGCCGCGTCGGTGGACGAGTTTGGACGCTCGACGACGTATCGGGCCATCCTGAGGCCGGAGGTTCGGAAATCGGAGGCACCTATGCCCGCATGCGCGACATGATGGATCGCCTCGGGGGATTCGAGACCGAGAAATTCATGGATGTCTTTGAGTTTCCAATTGCGCTGCACGTTGACGGCCAGACAATGAAGGTCAGTGACTGGCCCAACGCAGACGCCAACAAGCTTTCCGGTATCGAGCGCGACAGTGGTCCTTTGGGACCTTTTGGATTAGCAGGGCTTTATTTGCCGAAAGAATCACCGTTGACCGATCTAGATTCCTGGCTGGAGCCTGGGTTGGCCGCGTTCGACGTTGCCTATGACGCCTATCTGCGTGAGCAGGGGGCGAGCGATGAGGCGCTTCGTTTAATCAGCACCCAAATAGTCGCGGACAAAATTGAAAACCTATCGACGCTTTGGCACCTTCGCGTTTTAAAATTCGGAGAGTCCGTTGGAGGTCCCGGTGGGCTCGACCGCATAAAGGTGGGGGCGAGCCGCCTGCCAGAAGGCATAGCTGGACTGCTCAAGAGAGATATCCAGTTTGATACAACCGTCGTGGGCTGTCTGACATCAGCGCCTGTGGGACAGATGGAGTTGATTGTGTAACGGAGGATTTCTGGCTCATCGTCGTGACCGAAGGGAACGCAGATGAGCCAGAAATCCATGAGTTTGAAGGACGGCGCCGAGACGGCGGTACGGGACATCCGGCGCAAGACGCGCAAGCAATATTCAGCTGAAGAGAAGATCCGGATTGTGCTCTCGGGCCTGCGCGGCGAGGACAGCATCGCCGAGCTGTGCCGTCGGGAAGGGATCGCCGAGAGCCTCTACTACAGCTGGTCGAAGGAGTTCCTGGAAGCCGGCAAGAAGCGGCTTTCGGGGGATACCGCCCGCCAGGCGTCCTCGGGCGAGGTCAAGGACCTGCGCCGCGAGAGGCATGACCTCAAGGAAGCGCTTGCCGAACAGGTGCTGGAGAACCGGCTGCTTAAAAAAAGCATGATCGGGGATGGGGGAGACGGCGCATGAGATACCCCGCATCGGAGAAGCTCGAGATCATCCGCCTAGTCGAGCGATCCCATCTCCCGGTGCTGCGGACGCTGGACAAGCTCGGCATCCCGGCAACGACGTTTTACCGATGGTACGACCGGTATTTGCGTGGTGGCGTACAAGCATTGGAAGACCGGTCTCCCAAGCCAAAACGCGTGTGGAACCGCATCCCCGATGATATTCGAGAGCGGATCGTCGATATGGCTCTTCAGGAACCGGAACTGAGCCCGCGCGAGTTGGCAGTGCGGTTCACTGATACGCAAAGCTATTTTGTATCCGAAGCTTCAGTGTATCGCCTGCTCAAAGCTCTTGATCTGATTACCAGCCCGGCCTTCGTGGTCATCAAGGCTGCCAATGAGTTCCGCGACAAGACCACGGCGCCAAATCAAATGTGGCAGACCGACTTCACCTACCTCAAGGTCATCGGCTGGGGCTGGTTTTATCTCTCTACGATTCTTGATGACTTCTCGCGCTACATCATTGCGTGGAAGCTGTGCACCACGATGAGAGCTGAAGACGTCACTGATACGTTGGAAATGGCTCTGGAGGCATCGGGTTGCGATCAGGCAAATGTCGCACACAAGCCGCGTCTGCTATCTGACAATGGTTCAAGTTATATTGCCGGCGATCTTGCTGACTGGATGGATGATCAAGGCATGAGGCATGTTCGCGGCGCGCCGTATCATCCGCAAACGCAAGGCAAAATCGAGCGTTGGCATCAAACGCTCAAGAACCGCATCTTGCTGGAAAACTATTACCTACCTGGCGATCTTGAAGCGCAGATCGATGAGTTCGTGGGTCACTACAATCACCAGCGCTATCACGAGAGTCTGCAAAACCTCACGCCCGCAGATGTTTACTTTGGGCGCGGCCAAACCATTCTATTGCAAAGAGAAAGGATCAAGCGAAAAACGATCGAGCATCGGCGCTTGCAACACAGCAAAGCCGCTGCTTAAACTGATACAACAGATGAGCCATATACTCCGCTAGCTCAAACCGAAATCTGTTCCAATTTATCTGATGACGGACACCCTTGCAGGAGAAAGTGGGCCAATTACCAGGCGTGTGTCACTGATGTCATTCTCAAAATTCGAAAGGCAAGCGCGCGACAACACTTAGACGCCGTTGACGAAACCCCGATGACGCAGCCAGGTTTTATGTAACCATTAGACTGCTTTCGATGGAAGGCCAATTTGGCGGGAGCTTCCACATAGCGGGAGCCAGATAGGCCGGGCGGATTGTTTCTGGGGCCGGCGGTCTGTACCCCAACGATGAATGCGGGCGGATTGTGTTGTAGTGACGTCGCCAGTTTTCGATGATGATTTTGGCTTCCAGCAAATTGTTGAACAGCTCAATCTTCAAGCACTCGTCCTGCAGTCGCCCGTTGAATGATTCATTGTATCCATTCTCCCAAGGGCTGGCGGGTTCAATAAAGAGCGTCTTTGTGCCGACCTTGGCGATCCACTCTCTGACCGCTGTAGCGGTAAATTCGCTGCCATTGTCACTCCTGATATGATCGGGAACGCCGTGGCGGACCATCAACTCGCCGAGGACCGCGAGAACGTCCTGGCTGTTCAGCCGCCGGTTCACTTCGATTGCCAGACATTCGCGCGAGAACTCGTCGATCACAGTCAGCATGCGAAACTTGCGACCGTCGCGTGTCCGATCCTGCACGAAATCATACGCCCACACATGATTGCGATATTGCGGACGCAGCCGAATACACGACCCGTCGTTGAGCCATAGTCTTCCTCGTTTCGGTTGTTTCTGCGGTACTTTCAGGCCTTCACGCCGCCATATCCGGGCGACGCGTTTATGATTGACACGCCAGCCGTCAGCGCGAAGCAGCGCCGTGATCCGCTTATAGCCGTAGCGCCCATATCGCACCGCCAGGTCGATGATTGCCGACGTCAAAGCGTCTTCGTCGTCGGCGCGTCTCGGCTTGCGCCATTGGCTGGAACGGTGTTGCCCAAGCACCCGGCAGGCCCGGCGTTCGGAAACGCCGAGCTTTGTGACAGCGCGCTCAACACAATCGCGTCTGCGCGAGGGCGTTAGAAGTTTCCCGCTGCAGCTTCCTTCAAGATCGCCTTGTCGAGTTCAGCGTCTGCAAGAAGCCGTTTCAGCCGTGCGTTTTCTTTCTCCAGATCCTTCAGACGTTTGGCCTGATCGATCTTCATCCCGCCATACTCTTTGCGCCAGCGATAGTATGTGATCTTCGTCACGCCCAGACGGCGAATAACTTCACCAGAATTGACGCCTTCCGCAAGCAAGACCTCAGCCTCGCGCAACTTCGATATGATTTCTTCAGGCTTGTAACGCTTTCCTGACATCGCAATCCTCCTTCGATTCAGCCATTTTACTATCTCAATGTGGCTGCGTTCAAAGGGGTCGGGTCACCGTTATGATCTACGAAGTCTTTGACAAGACTGAGACCAAGGGAACTGCCCTTGGAATTGCTGACTTAACAATTCTTGGCGGATTTCTTGTACCTTCGCGTGTCACAGAAGCTGAAGCTTTTGCAAATGCTATGCTGATCGATGTGTTCCAGGGGTATCCTTATGGAACCCCGAGCATTGTCTTGGAAAAACAGAAATCTTACAGCCAAAGATGGGGATCCGGTCGGCAGCGCAGCAAAGTGGCACTAGAAGCAAAAAACAAAGCTGCCATCGAACTCGTCAAACAGGCTGAAGAGATGATAAGAGATCTCCGCCTAAGGCTTGCAGAACAGCAAGGAAAAAGTCAGGGATAGCAGGAATGGGCGTGAATACGATTCTGATCCCTCGCGCATAAGATTCTGGGGCGATCGATTGGAATTTTATAGTTTTCATTGAGGACGACGAGTACACGTTATGGATTCATGATGCAATCCCAAGTACTGTCGGGTAGGTAAAATCAACCGACAAGCAAGGGGACGTTATGCGCGCTTTTTTATTTCAGGTATCGGTCTTCACCATTGCGCTGATAAGCCAAGCCTTTGCCGAGCCTCAAATCCATTGTACCGGCAACGAGGCCAATCGCGACACGTATCTCAAAATGCATCAAGCACTCTTTATGGAGCGCGACACGAGCCGTGTTCGCGATTTTTATGCTAACGAAATTATTTCCCATAACAACGATGGCGGTGGATCGGGCGTCTTTACCGTTATTCCTGATCAAATGGCGGCGTTTTGGGAAGAATCTAAAAAGAATGATCCGAGCCGTGTCCTAGACGATGAACTTATTCTATGTATCGACGACTTCGTTGTCGTGCGCACAACGGTGACTGGAATTAACGAAGGGCCCATACTTGGATATCCGGCGACGGGCAAACCCTACGCGGCTACGGCGATTGATATTTACCGCTTCCAAAATGGCAAGGTAGTCGAGCGTTGGGGCAATGCGGATGTGATATCCCGCTATCGCCAGTTGGGTTTCAAGATGGTGCCCGAAGCGGATCAAGGTCCTTAATTATTTGCAGTTCATCGGTGGTGTAGGTGCCGTTAGCTTGAGTTGCCTTGTTGTTCGCTCGCCTCATTTGCCTGTGTATAAGCAAATAAAACCATTCTGAAAAAGAAGATTGCAGAACTTCCCAGCCAATAGGTGATGATGGCGATGTGCAGGCCGGGAATGTTGTTGATCCAGATATCGGCGAGAGACAGAGCTAGCGCGAGGAGAATGAACGGAACGGTCGCATAGTAGAACACGAGGAGGACGGGACTCACCGTACTCTTTTCGATTTTCAGCTGTTCCCGTGACCGTCGAAAATAGATCGCGCTAAACCACAAGAACAAGATGAGGAGCATAGCCGCATCGACGCGCCACATCAGCGGCTCCGGCATTCCCATGGCGATGAAAGAAATTGGCAGCAGGCTGAATAACAAGGCAAACGTCGATGTTTCCAGCATGATACGCATGCGAAACATCGTGCCGCGCACCCACAGCGTGTTTTCTTTGGGAATGAAGACCGATACGACCCCGGAAAATCCGAGAAAAGCCACTGAGATTTGAGCGAACGCGAGCAGCGTTCCTAGAAGTTCAAATTCGCTCATATGTGTGCCTAGTTTCGAGCCCCCGGATCGTCACTAAAGGATTTAATAGTACTACCAAGCCTCGACGTTGCCTTTGTGAGACATCAGTGTGCCGGATTGCTCAAGTCCGTAATCATCGATGACGGCAACGACGGCAGTACCGCTTTCTTCAGCGGTGATCATGCCGGGCATGCTCGGCGTGCCGCCAAAATTGGTGTCGACCCAGCCGGGAGAAATGAGGCCGACCGTAATCCCGCGATCCTTCATCTCGATTGAGAGCGCGCGCATCACCATATGGAGCGCGCTTTTGCTCGACTTATAGAAATAGCTCAAACCACGATTGCCTTGAGTCGAAGCAACTGACCCTTGTGTGCTTGAAATGTTTATAAATTTTTTCTGATTACTTGCCTCGACATTGTCCATAAAGGCTTCCGCCATCTTGAGGGGGCCGTGGACATTGACCCGCATCACTTGTTCATAAACGTCATAGTCAAATTTTCCGAAAGATTGTTTATCGCGGTCCCCGGATATGGCCGCGTTATTGATTAGAATATCAATAGGCTGTCCTTCGTATTTAGTGGCAAGGGCAGCGATCTCCGCGGCGTCGGTAACATCGAGCTCCTCGATCACGAGATTTTCATGTTCGGCGGCGATTGCTTTGAGATCGTCGGCTTTTTCAGGCGAGCGGGCCGTGGCGATCACGTTCCAACCGCGTGTGGCGTAAACCCGCGCGATTTCGAGGCCGATTCCCCGGTTGGACCCGGTGATCAGAACGGTGGGCTCATCTGCAGCGCTTGCAGGGTCATTCATCGGTACAGCCAGCAAAACGAAGACTGTTAATAGGATGCATCGCAAAACGTAATGTGTCATGTCTTTTGCCTTCCATTGACTAGTTCCCAGTGTAGCTGACGCGCCAAATCGTATCATTCCAATCGTCGCCGATGAGCAAACTCCCGTCGTTCATGACAGTAAGACCCGAGGGGCGGCCCATGAGCACTGCCGGCGCGTCGCCTTCTTTCCAAAATCCCGTGACGAAATTTTCATAACCAGCCTGAGGGCGCCCATTTTCGAACCTTATGCGCACGACCTTGTAGCCGGTGGGAGTCGTCGTGTTGAATGAGCCGTGCAATGCCACGAGGGCGTCGCCTCGATAGTCGTCTGGAAATTGATCGCCCTGGTAAAACACGAGTCCCACCGGTGCCGAGTGCGCGTCAAAGATCACGTCCGGCACTTTGGTGGCAGCGACAAGGTCAGGGCGTTTGTCGCCAAACTCCGGATCCGGGTTGGCGCCCATATAGGCATAAGGCCAGCCAAAGAAATCACCTTCCTCGACGCGGCTGAAATAGTCGGGCACCAGGTCATCACCATACATATCGCGCTCGTTCACTACGGTGTATAGATCGTCGGTTCCCGGATAAAAGGCGGTACCGATGGGATTTCTTGTTCCCGACGCAAATGTCATTTGCTCGCTGCCATCCAGGCGAAAGCGCTGGATCGTCGCGTGAGGCGAGGGATCTTCGGCAACGTTGCTTGCGCTTCCCACGGTGACGATCATGTGCTCGCCGTCGGGATGAAGCGCGATGACGCGGTGATAGTGGCCTTCTTTTCCGCCAAGGGCGCCCGGTGCCGTAATCTGTTCGCGAGTTTCGGCTTTCAGCGCACCGTCCGCATAGGGCAAGCGCCAGACGCCATTCAAATCAGCGACGAGAATATTGTTTTCTTGAAAGACGATGCCGAGCGGTTTCTCGAATCCTTCGGCAAACGTTGTTTTCAAGTCCGCCACACCATCGCCGTCCTCGTCGCGCAGGACCATGATGCGATTAGGCTCCGCGACGTCGCGGAAGCGGCTGTCGGCTTGTGTCAAGAAAACGTCGCCATTGGGGGCGACGGCCATCCAGCGGGGAAAGCTCAAACCTTCTGCGAAAATATTCGCTTTGAAACCATCGGGTAGATGCAATTGATCGTTGGCGGTACGCGCGACGACTTCCGGCGGGCTGACGCCCTTTGGCGTTTCATCCAGTGCCGGCAGGTCTTCCGCATGGAACTCGAAGCGATCACCTGGCCGTTCGTCGGGGCCTGCCCATGCGGACAGGACCCACGCCACGCTTATGCCAAAGGCAATCGCTGGAGTCCTAAGATTGAGAGCTCGTTTGGTCCATGGGCACATGCAAGAGGTCCTTTGACGGGGTTACCAAAATTCCGGAAACTCGGATCATATACTGAAGCCACAAAGGGGGCCTCCCATGTCACATCGCGCGATCTCCAGGCGGAACCTACTCCAGTCGACAGCCGCACTATCGCTGGCTTTTGCTGTGCCGCGGCCGGCCCGCGCCCAAACTGTGGTCGATGTCATAGTAATCGGTGCAGGGCTCTCCGGTCTCAATGCGGCGCTCAATCTGGAAGAGCAAGGGCTCAATGTGCTTGTTCTCGAAGGTCGCGATCGGGTAGGCGGGCGCGTGTACAGCCTCGACAATGTGCCGGGAAGTCCAGAAGCGGGCGCCAATGCCATCGTCGGGGGTTATGCCCGCGTGCGCGACGCCGCCGAGCGCTTCAATGTCGCCCTTTCCGACCACATGCCCCGCGTCACCCTCAATCGAACAAAGACCCTGGCATTGGACGGTAATGTCATTTCACCTGATGACTGGCCAAATGCAGCACGCAATCCGTTTCCGGACGACTTGAAGTCGACCATGCCGTGGCAGTATGTCGGAGGTCTGGTCTCAAAAAACAATCCGCTGAGTTCAGTAGAGGATTGGTACGATCCCGAGTTCGCTGCCTATGACACGTCGCTCCAAGAGTTTTTAACGAGTCACGGTGCCGATCAGGCCATGATCGATCTCTCGTACAACACCAACATTACGTACGGTACGTCGGCACATGACGTTTCCATGCTGCAAATGTATGGCACCGATACGTTCATCAAATCTCAATTGGCGATCGAGCAAAGCATGTTGGTCGGTACCGGCGGTAATATGCGTGTGCCGGAGGGTATTGCTGCAAACCTCAAAAGCGAAATCAAATTCGGCAAGAAAGTGTCCGGCATTCATACCGAAGCCGATGGCGTCGACGTCTATTGTACCGACGGCTCGCGCTTTCGCGCTGGCTATGTCATTTGCTCGATTCCCATTCCTGTGCTGCGTCACGTACGCATCGACCCGATACTTACAGGCGTGCAGGAGCGCGCGGTGAAGACCGTGGCCTACGCCCCTTGCACGCAAATTCACCTAGTTACCAAAAAACCATTCTGGGAAGAGGACGGGTTGCCGCTTTATATGTGGACAGATGGTGCGGCCGGATTTTTTGTGCCAAATCGCATACCGGAGGATCCGGATACGGTGATGAGTCTGACGGCATGGGGCCGGGGCTATATGGCCCGCTATTTCGATCGCATAGGACCGGAGGCGACCTCTACGGAAGTGATTGCAGCGATTGAAGAAATTCGCCCCGCTGCGAAGGGTCAGCTTGAAGTCGCTCATATTCATTCTTGGGAATTGGATGAATTTGCGGGCGGTGCCGACTTCCTGTCGTGGCGGCCCGGCGAGATCGCTGCGTTCCATGGCGAGCTCTGGGCGCCCCATGGACGCATTCATTTTTGCGGCGAGCATACCGCAAAGCTTAATCGGGGCATGGAGGGTGCGATGGAATCCGGCGAACGGGCCGCCGCCGAAGTTCTCGAACGTACTTAGAATGCCGCTTTAGGAAAATGCTGATGTCCAAAATCCTCTTTAGTCACCGACGCCGCATAGTTGGTTTACCGGTCGTTTACATCGTTGTATTGGCAATATCGCTGGCAATTGCCTTCGACGCGCGAGAGCCGGCAGTTGCGCAGGACGGCGCGCCGACAGTGCTCATCACCGGGGCCAATCGGGGGATCGGCTTGTTCTTCGCCCGCGGCTATGCGGATGACGGGTGGAATGTCATCGCCACATGCCGCGAGCCATCCAAAGCTGACGAGTTGAAGGAACTCGCGTCAGACAACGCGAACGTCGTGATTGAAGAGCTGGACATTACCGACTTTGATGAACTTGAAGGCCTCGCCGAAAAATACCGCGAAACGCCCATAGACGTGTTGCTGAACAATGCAGCGATCAATCCCTATCGCAGTCCTCCCATGGCGCGTTTCGGTAGCATGGACTACGATCATTTTCGGCAGATGATGGACGTTAACGTCGTGGCACCTATGAAAGTGTCGGAAGCGTTTCTGGATCATATTGCGGCAAGTAAGCAAAAGAAAATTGTCGTGATGACAAGCACCGGCGGCTCAATTGCAAATGCGCACATCAACGCTGCTGCGATCGGCGTTCCCGACTACCGGGCGAGCAAGGCGGCGCTCAATATGATCATGCGTCTCTTCGCAATTGATGTTGCTGAGCGCGGCGTGATTATCGGCATCATCGGACCGGGATCTGTTGATACGCTGGGCAGGCTTGAGGCAGACCCTGCGACCTTGCCGCCCCGTGTGCGCGAACGCCTTGAATCGAGCCGTGAGACATTGCTACCGGCGCGCGAGACCATCGAACAAATGATTACGCTGATTGATGGCCTAACGAGCGATACCTCAGGCAAGTTCTACAATTGGGCGGGCGAAGAACTGCCCTGGTAAGGACCAAGTGTTGACTACAGCCCTTCATTGTATTCGATGAGCGTGTAGCTCATGTCGTTTGGTTCCCAGGCGAATTTCACAAGAATATTGTCCTCGCCTGTAATCCACATCTGGGCGTCGTCGTCCAATGTAAAATGATCGGTCTCAAACGTGCCGGCCGGGGTGGTGACGGTTTCCTTGCCCAAATAGTTGATGCGCTGTTCGCGCAATTTGCCCAAAAGACTGTCTTCCTGAGAGCTCGTCCAATAGACCGTGGCTAGCTGCTCGCCGCCTTTTTCTTTGTCGTAGTAGGCAAAATGCCAGCCATCGCCGACGACCGGATGCGTGCCCAGCGAGAACCCATTGGGGATTTCGTGAGTCTCTTCTTTGCGTTCGCCTTTTTCGTGAACCAAGACATTGAGATTATTTCCGTCGATAGAAAATAGGCCGGTCCTAAACACCTCGTCTCGATAGGGGCTGGAGACGGCTTCGATCGGACGGAAGTTCTTATCGACACGAAGAATGACATTGTGTTGCGCTTTGGCGCGGATCCGGTTGTTAAAAATACGTAACGTGCGTGATCCGTCGGGTTGCACTGTCAATTTAAATTCTTCGTAGCCGCACACTTCATCCTTGGAGACGATCTTGCATTCGTGAATGCCAGACGCAGCGCGAACGATACTATCATTGGCGCTCTCATTTTTTGCGCGGGCGGTGTCCATCGCAAGACTTGAAGCTATGCCAATAGACAATAGAGAAACAAAAGCGGTTTTTCGTTCGGATGCATGTCTCACTTTCATTTGCTCAATTCCTTGTTTTTTCAGGGTCAAATCGAATGCCCCTTAGAATTCCATGTCGCTCGTGATGGCTACAGCCTCACCGATAAATGTGCCGGATTCAACTTGCTCTAATATGAAGTCCGCAAAATCAGCATAGGAGATTTGCGTAAATTGGGGATAGGACAATCCTGTCGTCACCTTGTGGTCACCTCGTGCGGGCACCGGCATGAGTTGAGCGGGTCTTAGAATAGTAAAGTCGACATTGCTGTTTTGAATCACCCATTCGGACCGGCGGATGTCGTCGTAGTAGGTTCGCAAATTCCAAAAATACATTTGACGACGCCATTCATCAGGGTCAGTCGTCTCAGTGGGCGCAGCGGGCTTTTCAAGAGGAGCTTCTACATTAACGCCGCCCGATGTGGTGAAGATTAAGCGGCGATTTCCTTTTTTGTTCATCGCCTGAATTGTATTTTTGGCGGTGCGGGAATAGAGATCGAATGGACCCGTAACTTCGGTGTCAATAGAGAGTTCAAATGCGCCGCGGCTTTCTTGAATGTCAAAACGACCGCCGACTAAAGAGATGACCGTTTCAGTTCCGGTCATAACCGCTTCAAGAGATGAGATGTCGTAGATGTCGCCTTTTACAATGGTAAGACGTTCGTGTTCGAATTGAACGTTTTCTGGCTGTCGTGCAAGTCCTGTGATCGCGTACCCGGCTGCAAGGGCTTTTGGAATAAGTTCATTAGCTGTTCTTGCCGTCGCGCCAATGATGATCAATCTGCCGTTCGACGCGCTTGATATTTCCTGTCCCATCGCCCCGACCAGGCATGGTCCAATTAGAAATGACCAACAGACGAATAAAGACAGCGGGAACTTCCAAAGTGGACCTGTCATGTTTTCTTCCATTGAGGACTTTGTATGTGTAATAGGCTGATCATGCTATTGTTCAATTGCATACTAAGGAAACGAAGAGCGTTGTTCTAGGTACAAGATTCTTTAGCACGAAGGAGATGCTCAATGAGACACTTGGCCGCATTTTTGGCGTTGTTTGCTTTTGCAGCGCCCGCTGTAGTTGCACAGGAAGCGGGCGAAATTGAGGTCACCTTAGAGCTCATTAAGGAATGGCTTGGGGGAACATACGACAATAGCGCACAGGTTGAGATGGATATCGCCAACAATGTTCCCGCCGATGAGCGATTCATCTCGATTCATCAGATCGTCATGCCGTTAGAGATAGAGGGTTTTGATGGCCTCATGTTTTTTCAGCAACTGAGCAACGACGGCACACCCGATACGCTCTTGCAAGTGCATCTTTACCAATACGAACCTGATCCGGACTCAGGAATGGTCAGGCGTCGTCTTCACCTTTTCAACGACGAAAACCGCTATATCAATGCACATCTCGACCTATCGAAATTTGATGGTTTAACAATGGATGATGTGCATCCACCAGATACATCGGGCGGCTGTGACTATCATTTTTCGCCGAGTGATGATCGTACCGAGCTTATCGGCGTTATGATGGGCGAGGGCTGCTTTCCGATTCATCCTGAAACTGGACAAAAAATTCAACATATCGATGAGCTCATCATCAAGGACGGCCAGATTTGGAATAACCCCACCTACTACAATTTGGACGGCAACCTGCTGTTCGGAAATGTAACCGGCGATTATCAGAAGCAAGTGCGCATTGACCGGTAAAACGAATAAGATCAGGTGATTGATCGGAAAGCTTATTGAGCTTGGGGGTTTCTATGATGGAACATGCGATCTCAAGACGGCGGCTCTTGCAAGGAACGGCTGCGGCGTCGTTGACGTTGAGCGTCCCAAAAGTGGCTCGCGGGCAAACGATAGCTGACGTCATCGTTATTGGCGCGGGGCTTTCGGGACTCAATGCGGCGCTACTTTTAGAAGAACAAGGGCTCGATGTGGTTGTTCTGGAAGGCCGCAAGCGCGTCGGCGGGCGTGTGGTGACCCTTGATCAAGTGCCGGGACATCCTGAAGCGGGTGGCAGCGCCTTTTCCGGAGGATACGCTCGTATTCGTGATGCGGCTCAGCGCTTCGGCGTGGAACTTATTGATCGTGCACCACGTTCCTTACCGGACTTGATGACGAGAACTTTGGCGCTGGGCGGGAAGGTCATTACCCCTGAAGCGTGGCCAGATTCGCCGCGCAATCCGTTTCCTGACGACCTCAAAACAACCATGCCATGGGACTATGTTAACAAGGTTGTTGCGCAGAATAATCCGCTTGTTGAGCTGGACGATTGGTTCGATCCGAAGTTCGCGCCCTATGACATTTCGCTTCACGATTTCCTGAAAAGTCATGATGCAACCGACGCCATGATCGAGCTCAGCAATAACACCAACGTTCTTTATGGCAACTCGGCACACGATGTGTCGGTACTCATGATGTTATTTGGAAATATCTACGGCAAGCGCCAGATGGAAGCGGGGGCAATGGCGTTGGTTGCTAAGGGGGGCAATCAGCGGCTGCCCGAGGCCATGGCCAATAATCTGAAGCGTGAGGTTACTTTTGGCAAAAAGGTGTCGGGTATTCGAACCGAACCGGATGGGACCGATGTCGTCTGTACCGACGGCAGCAAGTATCGTGGCCGCTTCGTTATCTCATCCGTTCCCATCCCCGTCCTGCGCCACATTCAATTTGATCCTGTGCTGACAGGCGTACAGGACCGGGCCATCAATACGATCGCTTTTTTGCCTGTAACTCAAGTCCATGTTGTGCCTAAGCGTCCGTTTTGGGAAGAAGACGGACTGCCCATTCATACGTGGACGGACGGTCCCGCCGGCTTTTTTATTCCTCATCGCAACAACGAGTCAGACGATGAGGTCACAAGCATCACCTCTTGGGCGCGCGGTCTCAGAGCGAATTATCTTGATAGCTTGGGAGCGGAAGGAGCGAAGGCCGCCGTCGTCGAGGCAATCGAGCAAGTGCGCCCGGCGGCCAAAGACCAGCTCGAGGCGGTTCATGTTCAATCCTGGGGACTCGATCCATTTGCGGGCACCATTATTATGGTTTGGGGGGCCGGGGAGGTCACCGATTTCCACGGAAAGATATGGGCGCCTCATGGAAACACTTATTTTTGCGGCTCGGATACGTCGTCGCTGGAGCGCGGTTTAGAAGGGGCGATGGAGTCCGGCGAACGCGCGGCCTTCGAAATTCTCGAGCGCGCTTAAATAGACGCTGCGGCGCTCAAACTGATGAGAACTCTTATCGCCATTCAATCGGCACATTTCGAATCCGAGGAAGACGGCCACGATCAGCGAACAACGTCTCGAACTTCAAGGCCAGAGCTCTACCATTGGGACCCACTTCGAACTCAACAATAAGAGGCCCAGCTTGGGAGTCGTCGACCCATTGCTGTTCGAACTTCGTTTCCGATACGGACTTCATGTACCATGAAGGCGCGTCCTTCATGCTGCCGATCATCAAATAACCTCCAGGTATGTCCTGATCCGAGTCCGCGGGAGGTTTTGCCCGCGTGACAAATAAATTGTCTCCGATATTGACCGGACTACCGTAGATGCCGAAGAAGCGCACCAAATCGTCGCGCGGTTCTCCGAGAGGGTGTGGTTCACCGTCCTTGGGGTTTTCAATGATAGCCGTTCTCGGCCCTTCATCATTTGGCTGAGACGTGTCCGGCGCCTGTGATGTTTGCGGCGCGTCGGCGGCTTCGCCCTCGCCGGTCGTGTCCTCCTCCTCGCCGCAGGCCGAAACCATGAGCACGACCGCAAACGATGCGATCATTGACAAAATACGCATGAACTGTCCTTTCCACTTATTGCGGCCCACCCCAATGCGAATAGGCGGCAGGGGGATTTTTACCAGAAAGACCCCATGGGAAGGAAGGCCGTGCGGCACATTGAATTTTGGGAGCCTGGTGTGGCTATATCGTCTTGCCCCGTTTCAATGGTCAATTTGAAAATCTGGCTGACCGCTTTCAGGTAGAGAAGAGTAGGTTCGGCGTCCTCTAGATTTGAATAATGGCCGCTTTAATCCAAATTGAAATTTATCCTCACCCTGGCTTTGGCCATTACCGGTTCGCCGTCTCTCATCGCAGGACTGAACTGCCATTCTTGGAATGCTTGCAATGCGGCGCTTTCAAAGAAGCCGGTTGGTGAAGATTCTAAGATTCTAAAGTCATAGGCGTTGCCGTTCGCGTCTACTGTTGCGCCTACTATGACCCATCCTTCGACACCGCTATCGCGAGCGCGTGCAGGATATTTAGGCTGAATTCTCGCGACGACCTGAACGTCTTGCGTCGGTTCTTCAGCACCAACTCCGGGAACGGCAAGGAAACTGAGACATACTGAAACAGCTACAAAGCAATGCGATCTGATCATAAAGCGAACCTGCAATCCCAAAAGCCAGCCAGGCATACCGGTGAGCCGGTGCAAAGTTGGGTCACTTCGTAAATGTAGTCGCTTGTCGACCTTTTTTTAAGGGTCAACCAGCAATTCGAGGTGCTAAAAGCGACAAGCGGCAGAGTCAATGCGCCTCTTTTAGGCCATAAATTGGTCTTGACGTGAATTGTTGCAGGGCAATTTGTCTCTACGAGCCGCCGAAATCAACCGCGTCCTTGGGATAGCCTAAATCCTCGGCCCGTTTCGCCAGTACGGCTTTGGCCTCGTCCATAGATTGAAAAATTTCAGTGGCGCGTACCATCCGCTGCTCGCCATTTAGGTCCGGACAAAAGAAGGAAGGTGCGGCGCGCACGCGGCCGTCAAAATTTTTGATCAGTTTGACTTCGAATTTTCGTCCTTCGACATATTTGAAATCTTCGGACATGATTTATCTCCTCGACGATTTGGTATTTTGTCAATCCGAACCTGTGAAGTGGATTGAAGGGTTGATTATATCAAGTCCATAGAGGCCCGACCAACAAGCACGGGCAAATTTCGCAGATTGGATAGGCAATCATGATCCTAATCGGGCTGGGCCTCTTGTTGGCCCTCTGTATTGGCGCTCATCTCGCCGTCGTCGCGCGCCAAAGCTCCGCGTTCGAGGGTGCGTGCCAGCAACTGACCGGCGGATTTTCCTCGTCGCGTGTCGAAACAACATCACTGCCCAAAGTCGTCTTTGCTTTTGCCGAACGCGCCGGCGCACGTGCCAACGCGCCTGCTGGGGTCTGGCTGCGCCAAAGGGCCAAACTGAAAATGGCGCCGGACAAACCGTTTCAGGTCATTGAGGCCGAGCAGGTGATCAGCACCAATGCGCCGGGGTTCATTTGGCGAGCGGCGGGGCAGATGGGTTACGGCCTATCGGTGACCGTTGTCGATCGTTATGTCGATGGCGAGGGTCTGCTCGATGCGCGTTTAATGGGATCCATTCCGGTTGCACACATGACCGGTCCCGACATGGCGGTCGGCGAACTCATGCGGTATTTGGCCGAGCTCGCTTGAGCGCCTGACGCCATTCTAAATGTGCCGGCGCTTAAATGGCGCGAGATTGATCCAAAGACGATAGCAGTCTCAGCGGACTCTGGGCAGGGCGTTGCCAGCGTCCGGCTGCAATTCGATGACAATGGCGATATTTGCTCCATGGAGGCGGACGCGCGCGGGCGCGCGGTAGGCAAGGAGATCGTTCCGACCCCATGGCGCGGCGAATTTTCCGACTACAAACGCTTCGACCGCTATCGCATTCCTTCCCGCAGAAAAGTGAGCTGGATGCTCGATGAGGGCCTATTCACTTATTGGGAGGGTGAAATTGTCGACTACACGGTGAAGTGAAGACGGTACTGAAATGTGCTCATTGACAATATGACGCGTACCAGGGACATTTATCGACAACCTGTCGATAAGAGTTTGGATCGATTGGGCAAGGCAAGTACTCATTTGAATGGTTGGGACAGCCGGAGGAGACGACAGATGAAAAGCCGAAAGAACTTATCAGCGAACACAATTGGTAGAGGCGTCGCGGGCGCTCTCGTTGCTTTGGGATTGGGGCTTGGTGCGCCTTTCGTTATTGCACAGGAGGACCACTCGCAGCACCAGGGCCATGACCATAGCACCATGACGCCGGAGCAGTTTGCGGAGTTGCGTGAAAAGGTTGAGCTCTACCAGGAATTTACCGATGAGCAGATCGTCGACAGTATGTCGCGCATGCGCAATATGGGCGGCATGATCAGCGATGCTGCTGTCGTCGGCGAAGTCGGAATCCTCGCTTTGGCTCATGGCTATAACGACGAAGGCAACGAGCAGTGGATGGAAAAATTTGCGCCAGTGGCGAGCGAATATCCCACCGGCTATGGGCTCGGCATGGCCATGATGGGCGGCGATCATATTCAAGGTGCGATCGATAGTTTGGAAGCGGCGGGCGCCAAGAAGATTCTTGTCTTGCGCACGGAGACCGGCGATACCAATTCCTTGGTATATCAGTGGGAGTATATTTTTGGACGACGAGAAGAAGCTTCGTACTTGTCAGGTTCAAAAGTTGAAACTGATGCCGAGATCATTTGGGGTCCGTCGCCGACGGCCCATCCCATTATGGGCGAGATCATGCTTGAGCACGCGCAAGAACTTAGCACTGATCCCTCAAACGAGCTGGTCATGATGATGGGTCACGGCCCTATGACGCCCAAGGAAAACGAGTTGGAACTGGCAATCATGGCCGAGCACGCCAAAATCATTAAAGAGGGCGGCGGCTTCAAAGATGTCAAGTATTGGAATGTCCAAGACGATTTGCCGCCGGATCAGCGCGCCGCCAATGTCGATAAGATCAGAGGGTGGATTAAGGAAGCCCAAGATCAAGGCATGGACGTCATCGCCGTCACGAACGTGCTGACTCAAAGCGGCGTTATGGACCGGCTTCAAAAAGACGTCGAAGGCACGGGCGCGAAATTCAGCGACAGGGGCCTGATGCAAAATCCTCGCTTCTCCGATTGGATCAAGGCTGCGATCGAAGAAAACTTGTCGTAAGTCGGCGCAAGTCTGCTTTTGCAAAAAGCGACGATTGAAATCAACACCGGTGGCGAACGCGTTCCCCAAAAATCGGGGAACGCACCGCTCTCACTCAAGCAATTAACGGACGTCGATGCCGCAGATTTCTGAAGCCAATATAGAAGAACATGTTCGTAAACAGACCGAGATCTTGCTCGACGCGTCGGCAAAACTGTTTCGGAAGAACGGGTATCTAAAAACGGATATGGGCGACATCGCCAAGGCCATGGGCCTCGCTCGAAATTCTATCTATCGCTACTACCCAAATAAGGATCATATTCTCGTTGCCTGTATCCAGCGGGCACTTGCCCCGCATATTGCAATAGAGAACGCCATTCTCGAGAAGTACTCTGACCCTCACGAGCGGCTATTCGCGCTCATTGATGAGCAAATAGCATTTTCGGTGGGTCCTGATCATGTTGCGGCAGGGTTCTTGAACGAAATTCGAAGTGCGTCACCCAAGCTTCGAAATGAGATCAAGAACCTACACGAAGAGATGCAGGCCGCTCTCAAAAATACAATTGCGGAGATTCTGAGCGGCAAGGGACGTGACCCCGCTATCGTCTCGGCGATTGTTTTGGGCATGATCCAGTCGGCGACGGGCCTCATCGTGGCCAAGCAAAACAAATCGGCCGTCGCTGACGAACTCAAGGCATCGATCCAAGCCCTTCTGAATTAGAACCAACCTCCTGCGGGAACATATGAGAAATCAACGGCAAAACGCAGTGGAACGAGTTGCATGACACTACAAATAACCGAGAGCCCGCTCGCCCCCAAAGAGTCGACGATGAAGCCGTTTGCCCCCGGCGACATCTTTTTGGGTTCTACGCTCTTGGATAATCCCGATGACGATCACGCTGGGCGCGGGCGGATCCTTCAATACGACAAAGATCTAAACCTCAAGGGTGTTTTGTGGACCGAAGGCACCAAACATTTGGTTGGTGGTCTAGCGGTCGATGGCAACGGTATCCTTTGGGCCTTTGATGATCTTTCCGTCATTCACGTTGACCCCAAGTCTGGCGGGCAAATGCCTATCCATCCTTTCCTGCCGCGAGTCTATCGCAGCGCCAGTTTCGCCACAGATGGATCCATATTTCTTGGCGAGCATATGTGCGCAGTGAAAAAGCCGGAAGGGGTGGGGACGACGATCGAGTTTCCCGTCATTCCCGATGCCGGTATTCTCGGCTTTGGCAATATCTACAAGTTCAATGCGGAATGGGAGCTGGTTAAGGAATACGACGTTGAAACAGCGCCGGAATTTACTGGCTTCAAGGGCGTCACCCACTCGACTTTGCACCCGAGCGAGCAATTCATCACCTACGCGACCGAAACCGGCAAGCGCATCATGCGTTATGACGTCGTAAATGACCGTCAGATGCCGGATCTCGTAACCTATCCGGGTAAGGACATGACAGATGGTGGATGTGCCATAGCAGTCAAATATTTGCCTGATGGACGTCTAATCGTAACGCGAGGGACGACCTATGACATTCTCGACGAAGAAGGGCAGGTGTTGGGAGAGTACGATCTCGTGGATTTTGGCTGGACGGATATCGTCGTTTGCGGCGACGGCAAACATCTTCTCTTTTCAAACATTTTTACCGGCACAATGGCCAAGGTGGTAGCTGAAACCGTCGAGATCGTCGGCACCATTGATACAGGCCAAGCCAAGCCTAAACGCGCGCTTGCTGGGGTCGCCGAGTATTCAAATTGATCTGGTAATCTCGGATGTGCTCGCCTGACACGGCGACGGCTTGCTCGCCGTCTCTAAAATCCAAACACTCGTTAAAATTTTAGTCGCTACAGAAGCGCGATCTTTACTCAGTTATGAAAGAACAGTCCGCCGATTATATTTTGTGGAGGTTGTGGGGTGTCCGATAGTGCAGTTGCTCTTACTGGTCAGACTTTGTGGTTTTGGAGGGTGCTCGGCGACGACGTTGAAAGCACTTTAACGGTTGAACAAAAATGGGCGATCGAAAATGCCGTACAGAGAAGCTCGACGACCGTGCAGCCGGTTGATGTCAAACTGAGTTTCGGTAAGTTCTTTGTTAGAATTATTTCCGGGAAAGAACGCCGTAGCCGCCAGCGCCTTCTGGATGAACGAGCGCAACAACCAGTGATCATTGCGCGTAATCTGCCAATTTTTGTCGTGTTTTGGGGTTCCGCGGCATTTACCCTTTATTCCGTAGTGGGTCTCACAGCGAGTTTAGTCTCGCGCTTTTTCTCTTAAGCCAAATTGCATAGAACGCCTCAAGCGCGACGTAGACAAGGCAAGTCCTGACGGCTCAATTCACATCAGCTATCGGGCGCAACTGTCTTACCCGTCGCCTCTTCCCACGCGCGCATGATGACGAAGTCTCGATCAAAGCGCGTTCTGAACATGAAGCTCATGGGCGCATAGCCGGCGTCCGCCGTTAGATTGGCTGTTGCAATAGCCTCGTCGAGCGTTTGGTCGTTTGCAGCGGCATCGCGGCCCACGGCGGCCAGTTCGTCGAGAAATGTTTGGAACTGGATGATGCCGCCCCGGTCCGTCATCGTGCCATGGCCGGGAATGACGCTGTCAAAAGGCAGGGCCAGAACATTGTCGAGGGTTGCGCTCCACCCTTGAATGGTGCCGCCTCTTCGCAAGTCGATATTGGGATAATGACCGTGAACCACAAGATCGCCTGCGTGGATGACGTTTTCGTCGACAAATTGCACGACCAAGTCGCCATCGGTATGTCCGCGGCCCGGATGAATGAGGCGCAACGTTTTACCGCCCACCGAGAGCTCACGTTCCGTTGCGAAGGTCTCATTGGGAAGATTTGTGGTTGTGCCGTCTTCCCACACCTGGGCGGCATAGGGCTTCAAATGTTCAAGTGTTTTTTCAGTTGAGACGACCCGGATGCCCGCGTCAAAACTGGGATTGCCATTGGTATGATCGGGGTGCCAATGGGTGTTGATGATCATGATGATCGGCTGGCCGGTCAAGTCCGCCACTTTCTCGCGCAAAGTCTCCGCCTGTGTCGGAAACATCAATGTATCGACGATGACAGTTCCCTCGGTTGTGCGCAGCACGGCGACGTTGCCGCCGATCCGTCCTTTGAGCATGTAGAGATCGTCGGTAAGTTGGATGACATCCAAAGCCCTGACCGAATAAAAATAATAGCCGCCCACGCTCGCGAGCGCGACGAAGGCGAGGCCGATTGTCCAAGTGAAAATGCGGAGGATCATGTGAAATCCCTTTGTTCTTAGAACTTGATGGTCGGCGCCTGATCGCAAAACGTCCAAACTTCGAAGGGCACCACATTCATTGTGATGGGATCGGAAAACAAATGGTCTTCGAGCCAACGCCTACGCATGCCGTCCTGAGCCACGACGTCAGCGCTACTGACCGGTTGATCCTTTCGGTCATCCAAAATTTTAAAGTAAGTATCGACAAAAGCGTCATAAGCTTCCATCACTAGATCCATGTTTCGATCGGTGGCATCGAGGGTCGGTGGCGGATAGAGCCCAACGCCGACGGCCGCCGCCTGCAACTTGTCTTTGTGATAGGGCAGCTCAAGCATGCTGCGGTAAGGGCCTATGTCGACTCCATATTTTTCAAAAATACGATCGAGCGATTCTTTCAGTTTTTGGTTGTCGTCGTCGGACCATGCCGCCGGCGTGTAATCCGTGTAGCCGGCGATGCGGCTGGTGCCATCAACGAAGTATCCAAAGTAAATGGTCGTATGAAGTTGGCCGACTAGTGGCGTTTTGGGATGGACGTCCAGTTCCATGTACCGGTTCCAAACGGGAACGGGCGTGCGCCCCGGTATGCCCTCCCGCGACACGCTGGTCATCCAGCCTAGTTTTTCGATGACATCGCCGCGCCATACCGTAACGTCATAGGTTGCGTCGTCGTAGCGAAAGCGCCGTTTCTTCGGCTTGCTTGATCCGTTGAATTTTTCGACCAGGTTTACGACCTTTGACTCGGTTTCCCGCATGTACTCAATCATGCGCTGTGCCAACTGCTTTTGCTCGTCTGTCAGCGCGTCAATATTGTCACCGGCCGGCTGTTCGTTCATGGTTGGATCTCCTGGCGATGCGGCGAAAACATGACAGCAAAAGAGTGCTGCTATTCAGACGAAGATCTATAATAGACTACGGCTTAGGAAGAGGCGACCGAAGGACGGAGCGCCTCCATTATTCTGCGGCATTGGAATTGGTTTTCGGCACAATCGCGATCGGTAATTGAATTTGGTCCATGGGAGAGTTGAAATGCGAAACTTTCGAAGACTAGGCGTTTTTCTAAAAGTACTTACAATTTCTTGTGCGCTTGTGCTCGGCATAATCGCAAGTCCCGCTTGGGCCGGCGGTCACGAGCGCCTTGACGAGCGCACGGCCGAGCAGCAGGAGCTCGCCGCGCGGTTTCAGGCCTTCATCGATCGCATGGAAGAAAAATATTTCGCGCGCATGGAAGCATTGAATGGCGAGACCATGTTCGAAGAACAGTACATCACAACGGAATATTCGGAATGGGACATGCGTGTGGCCCGGGGACCGGTGGTCGAAAAAGGCGGTCGCATGCTAGGGCAAGAACTCAAAAGTGTGCCGAATAGCCCGTCACGACCGGACGTCGTATGGGGCCGGTTTTATTCGCTTGATATTCACCCCAAAACGCCCTTGGTCGGGCAAATCCATGCCGTCATCCTCTTGCAGCTCTATGAGACCGGCGAATCGGGCGCGGCAGGATGGTTGGGCGTCATGCCGGGCACGCGCGTTGAAGAGGATATGGACTATTTGAAGGAAACCATGGATGCCGTCTTCGCCAAGCATGACAAAGATTCCACTCTTTATCGCCAACTGATGTGCAAAGGCACTGAAGATACGATCACCGAATTTCGGCGCAAGCCGGCTTGCGTCGGTGCGAGTTTCTATGGCCCACCGGTTTATCGGGAAAGCACGTCAAAAAGCTTGGACTTCTTAATGGAAGCCTATGAAGACTTCACCGACGCTTACTTCGATACGATAGAACGGCGCAAAGACGATCCGGTTACCGAAGACGATATTGCCGCACAGAAACGCATGCGCAAGGAATGGCTTATCGATCAGCTGTTTTCCGATCCATTTGCCAAGGAGAGCGTCCCGTTTGAAGTTTGGTCCTTCGGCAATCTGGGACCGGTGCTTCATTTTTGAGCGGGCGCACAAGGTTATTATTTAATCAATCCTTCGGTCCGTCTGGCTTCTTCCACGGCCGGGCGGGCCGCGATCCGATCCATGTAGCTTTGCAAATTCGGCCAGTCGGAGCGGTCGATCTTCATCATGTCGGTCCAGGTTGCGACCGTGTATCCGTAGGCATCGGCAACGGTGAACTGTTCGCCCAAGAGAAATGATTTATCGGCCAGCTGTTGATCCATCCGACCAAAGCGGCCGTTCAGCTTATCCAGCACGGATGCTTTGAATTCATCATTTGCGACTGGATTAAATAGGGGACCAAATCCCTTGTGCAACTCGGTGCCGATAAATCCAAGCCATTCATGCAAGCGGCTGCGCTCGAGGGTGCGAGGCTCCGGCGCGAGCCCGGCATTTGGATTCTGATCTGCGATGTATTGGACGACGGCTGAAACCTCGGTCAGAACTTGGCCGTCGTCGAGTTGTAAAGCCGGCACGTAGCCATTCGGACTGACGTCATAGTAGTTTTGTCCGTCGCCATACGTCTTGGCGCGTCCGTCAACACGAACAAGATCGAATGCCTGACCCGCCTCGCGCAAAACGATATGCGCGGCTAAAGAACATGAACCGGGTGAATAGTACAACTTCATAAGAAACTGCCTCCGCACGTTTGATGACGCGGGACCATAGACGTCAAACTTGCAAAAGCCTAGCCGGGCCCGCGTCTGCAGTTCACGCAATGGGCGACAACTCTATTTCACACCGAGCTTCTTTTGCAGCGACGATGACGCACTGGTGTGTTGGAACTTCAGCTTTTCATCCGGTCGGGCCAAATGAAAAGCAGCGTGAGCCATCAAAGTTGCCTCGTGAAAGCCGGACAGGATCAATTTGAGCTTACCGGGATACGTACACATATCACCGATTGCAAATATGCCGGGCCGGTTGGTCTCGAATTTTTCTGTATCAACCGGGATGAGGTTTTCGTTCAAGTTAATCCCGAAATTAGCAATGGGTCCAAGCTTCATGGTCAAACCGAAAAACGGCAACAAAGCATCGCACTTGATATCAATTGGATCACCTTCCTTGAGTTTTACTTTGACACTGGAAAGGACACCGTCTTTGCCAATCAGTTCATCAATTTTGCCAATACGGAATTCCATTTCGCCGGCATCGACCAGTGCCCGCATCTGATTGACTGAATTTTCGACCGCTCGAAATCCCTCGCGATGATGCACGAGCGAGATTTGAGTGGCGAGAGGCTGCAATTCAATGGTCCAGTCAAGCGCCGAGTCACCGCCGCCCACGATGACGACATGTTTGTCGCGAAACTTTTCTTTATCGCGTATGGCATAAAAGACCGACGAGCCTTCAAATTCGTCAATTCCTGCAATCGGCGGTTTCTTGGGCTGAAAGCTGCCCGGTCCGCCAGCGATAGCAACAACGGGCGCTTCAATGACGGTTCCCAAATCTGTTTCGACACGCCAACCACCCGCCTCCAGCGGCGCGAGCTTGGTTGCCATTTCGCTTAAGTGAAACGTTGGGGCAAACGGCTTGATTTGGACGAGGAGTTGCTCGATCAGTTCATCGCCGGTAACGACGGGGACGGCGGGAATATCGTAGATCGGTTTGTCAGGGTACAGCTCCGCACACTGACCGCCGGGGCGATCTAAAATGTCGATGATATGCGCTTTGAGGTCGAGAAGGCCGAGTTCAAACACAGCAAAGAGTGCAGCGGGACCGGCCCCGATCAGTATCACATCAGTCGTTTGAATTGTGCTTGTCGCTGAGGGGTTGACTATGTTTGGACCTTTGTGAAGTTTTTCGTTTTCAGCGCAGTGGGCGCGGCGTTATTTCGACTCGAGGCGCTCTAACGCGTCCTGTACGTCCGTATATTCGGGGTCAAGTTCTCCGGCACGTTCCAAGTCTGCGCGGGCCTTGGCAAAGTTTCCAAGTTCTTCATGGGTCGTGCCACGTAAGAACAGAACCACGGCATCGTCGGGGCTCATTTCATCGGCTTTGTCGTAGTCGGCCAAAGCGTCGTCATATCGTTCGGAAGAGAAGTACGCCTCGGCGCGGCCCAAATAGGCGCCAATATTTGTTATCTCGCCTTGTGATAACGCGTCGCTGAAATCTTGAATTGCGAGATCGAATTGGTCTTGCGCAAGGTAAAGATCGCCCCGGTTGGCAAAGGTGAATTCATTAGGACTGATATCTACCGCTTTGGTCGCGTCTGCCACGGCCTTGTTGAAATCTTCCAGCATGGCGTGCGTAAATCCGCGATCAATATAGGCTTCCCAAAAATCCGGCTTGAGCTCGATTGATCGGTCATAGTCTTGCAGAGCTGCCGGAAATTCTCCGGAATTGAGATGGATGTCACCTCTCAAGTTTACGAGCGACGGATCGTCCGGCCTCAGTTGCAGCGTTGAGCTCACATCGCTGATAGCTTCTTCTGTACGGCCCATGGCTGCATAGGCATCAGCCCTCAATATGTAGGCATTGATAATGTCGTCCTCTTCAAGATCGCCGGAGTCAATTACCTTAGTCGTGAGCTCAATCGCTTTTTCAAATTCGCCGCGTCTCAACGCGTAGATCGCCTCGCTTGCAACGTCACTGCTCTCAGCCTGACCTGGAGTTTCATCTGCTTGTGCGATCCGCCATTCCCTGACTTGTTCTTCCGCAAAACCCGGGAGAGGCACAAGACTGCTAAGGACTAGCGCGAGAAGTGGTCGCAACATGGTTGCCTCCAATGTTGGGGACGGCGCTTCGACTTAGGCGAACGCGCCATCCAAGCCCGCGTTTCTTTTTATTAGTCTACGACAAGTTGGCGACTTGCACGAGGGCGCCGCGCTTTCAATTAAAGAGCCAATTGCGGGGAAGCTTACAATTCGCCGAGGCGTTGAAGCCCCTGCTGAGACATTTCGTGATTCGGGTTGAGGGTGAGGGCTCTTTGGTAAGCGCCTATAGCCTCAGCGCGATCGTTCATCTGCTCGTGAATATAGCCCAAGACGTAGGGCGGATCGAAGAGGCTCGCATCCAATGTTTCAGCATGTTGGCAATCTGCCAACGCATCGGGATACCGCTTTAGCTTTGTGAGTGTTACGCAACGGGCCGAATAGACCAGGGCCATAGATTGATCGCGCTGAATGATCCAATCAAAATCCTTCAGTGCTGCGTCGACTTGGCCGTTTCGGTCGTAAGACAGTCCGCGGCCATAGTAGAGTTGATATAACTCAGCATTCATCCAGGGTTGGCCTAGAAGGCTCGTGTAGATTTCGATGGCTTTCGAAAAGTCCCCGGCCTCAAACGCTGCAACAGCAAGCTTGAAGTCTCTCTGCCTGTCTTTGAGCATTCTGACGCTTTCGAGCCTGAGCTGAGTTCTTTCCTGACTGGGATCAAGCTCCAGGGAACGCAAATATTGTCGTTCGGCGCCCTCTAGATTCCCTTTGACCTCGGAGATATAGCCGAGACCATAGGCGGCACCTGCATTATTTGGGTCCAAAGCGAGGCTCTTTTCACAATCGGGCAAGGCCTCGTCATAGCGGCGCAAATTCTCGGCGAGTGTTAAACAGCGGACGCCATACACGTCGGCCAAGCTTTCATCTTCTGCGATAGCTCGGCTAAAGTCGCCAACAGCGCTTTCGTACTTTCCCAAATTCTTGTAAGCGATCCCTCGGTTTGCATGTATCCCCGCTTTGTTTACAAGAACTGAATTCTGGTTGATCGCTTTGGTATACAAATCAATTGCGAGTTGACTGTCGCCGGCATTGAGTGCTTCGGTCGCACGTTCGGCATCTTCATAGGCGTCCGCGCAAACTGGACCTGTGATCAGACAACACACAACGGCGACGAGAGATTGGCGATGCATGACAGTCTCTCCTTAGAAGCGACGCCGTGAAAGAGCAGCGTCGTAGATGAACCAGAGACGTCCCGATGAACTGACTGGAGCTTAGGATAGATTGCCGGTCAGCACGAGCCTGCCATCATCGCGCGCGATGCTGAACAGAATTTCTCTTGAAGGTTTAGCGGGGCTAGATTGCACTCACAGTCGTCAGCGGCGGCTTTGGCTTGGGGCGCGGAAGGGCTGTGACGTCGTCAGAAATTGGTTTGGAAACGGGTTTTAAAGCGGGTTGGAGCACTTCCGGCTCGGCTGGCGCCTGTGTTGCCGCCCGTTCAAGCGCTTCGTTGGCGGATTCCGCTGGAGCCTCGCGCTTCGTTAGGCCGACGATTGAGCCCGCACGCGTCGCGGGCTGCGAACTTCTTTCAACCACGACAGTGCTCGGTACAAAATGCCCGCCGGTCAAGCCTATGTCTGCCGTGAGCTGAAGTGGCACGGACGAACCCGCGATGCGAGCCCGATAGACCTGCATATTCTCCAAAACACGCTGAACATAGTTGCGCGTCTCCGCAAACGGAATCTTTTCGATCCAATCAATGGGATCGACATTGGCGTCACGAGGATCGCCATAGTCGCGAATCCACGCGCGCGCCCGATTGGGTCCGGCGTTATAGCCCACGGCCGTCAAGATGAACGAGCCTTTAAATCGTTTGAGAAGATCGCCGAGATGGGCCGCGCCAAGCGCCACATTATAGTCTGCGTCGCTCAGTAAGCGATCTCGGCTAAAGGGCAGCTTGTGCTGGCGGGCAACTATTTTTGCCGTTGCTGGCATCAACTGCATGAGTCCGCGCGCCCCTGCCGGACTGAGCGCTTTGGGATTAAATTCGCTTTCTTGCCGTGACAGGCCGAAGACAAAAGCGATTTCCGGCCAATTGGGTTTGGCGGCAGACTGATCTATCGCGGTGATCGGATAAGACTGTTCAGGCATAAAGATATGTTTGAGACTGGCTCGCTTGGCCACGCGTAACGAAAGCTCGTGATGGCCCAATTCTGTCATCAAATCGGCCAGACCTGCATAGTCACCTTCGTTTTCGAGACTATCGGCAAGATGAAAAACGAAGACCCGCAGCGTCTTCTTCTGACCCGCGAGATCAAGCAGCCTTACGGCTTTGATAATGTCCTTGCCTTCGAAAGTGGTGCGCTCGTCCGCAAGCCGTTCATAGTTTGCAGGTAGGACCAATGTGCCACCGCTCTCTCGAAGGACTTCACCGGCCAGCTGGCCATAAAATGTCGTCGAGTATTGGGCCGCCTCGGCATAATAGGTTTGTGCGCTTTGAGCTTGGCCTGAGGCCTCGGCGGCGCGGCCGCTCCAGTAGCGGGCCCGCGCCCGGCTGATCGGCGTGCTCACCACCGCATACATGCTATCAAAATGTTCCGCCGCGACGCGGGGCTCACCCAGGAACCTTAGTGCAAGCCAGCCGGCCATCCATTCGGCTTCAGCATAGGCCGAGCCGTCTGCAAAGCCATGGCGGCTAACGATATTGTACGCGTCGCCGTAGCGCCGCTCTTTGATGGAGCGCCGGGCCATGATTTCGCGTTCGGTCCACCATTTCGCAGGTCTCAATACAATATCGTCAGAGTTCGGTACCTGCGCCAGCGCGTCGATCGCCGCGACATTGCGCTCGGCACGTCGATGACGATTGACCTGCTGATAAATCAATGCGGGGTGAGAGCGAAGCTGCTCCGGCAACTTTGACAGAGTGCTGTCGAGGCTTGCGCCGGCCATCAGAGACAGCCGTGCGTCAGCAATCGCTTTATCGTTTTTGGAAAGGTGCGGCAGAACGCGCCGCGCGGCGCTCGTGCGCCCATACCATAGCAGCCGATCAAGCCGTGCCGCATGATCGTCCTGTGAGAGCAGTGAGCCATGGTTCGCCAGAATGTTTTTTTCCAATTTGGAAGACAGCGTGTTTTTGATCCATGCATCACGGATCCAGTACTGGCCGAATTGAGTTTCACCGGTCGCGATATAGGCTTCGCCGAGGCGTACTTTGCCTTCGCCGGTAATTGGTTCTTGGCCGGCAAATAATGCAATCGCTTGCTGGTTGCCGATATCGTCGGGAAGATCTTTCTCTGCACGCTCTAACAACTTTACAAGCCGCGGCCAGTCCGGATTTTCGTTTACGAATGGAATAATGTCACCATAGGCAATGCGGGCGCCGTCATCCTGGTAGTAGCGCCATCGGATAATTTTCTCAGGGACCGGGCTGTCAATCTGCGACGCGGTTTTGAGTGCCGTTGACCATTGGCGCCGATCGGCAGCCTTGAGTGCGCGCTCAAATAGAGAAATCTCGCTGTCGGTCAGCACTGTGGATCGCGGCGGTGGAACGGGTTTTTGAACGGGCACCATTGCGACCGCGAGTTCGGCGGCTCCCGCAGGCAGTCTTGCGGCTCCCGCCAATACGGCAATGGCGGCTGCCATGCCACAAATTGAAGCCATAGTCTTTTTGAGCATTAGCTACAACTTATCCAGCTAAGTGCCGACGAATTAAGGTTTTTCGTCGACCAGAAAATTTCGTGCACTAAGCGGCCGTTTGGCCGTCAGGTCCCAGTCCCTTAAATGAATCAACCCACTCTTTTGCCCCGTCCTGATGATAACTTTACGTTAACCAGCAATCCAGGGTCTAAGGGCGTTAACAGCATTTTTGCTGCCATGTGCGGCCTCTATGCAGCATTCAGGCCGACGGCGCTCTGGCTCGAAAACCGCTGAAATCGGATACCTTGCCTGCCTCAGGGTCAACAGCTATCGTCCGGCAAGACGGCGGCTCCCAAGGCATTATCAGTATCTGAACCCTTTTGGCCTTTTTGGGGCTTCGCGAGGGACATTTGATGTTTCAAGGATCAATTTGCGCGCTCATTACTCCATTCAAGGACGGGAAGGTCGATGACGCCGCATTTACGTCATTGGTTGAATGGCAGATTGAGCAAGGAACACATGGCCTCGTGCCGTGCGGGACCACGGGTGAATCGCCGACTCTTAGCCACGACGAGCACGAGCACGTGGTGGAACTATGCGTCAAAGCGGCCGGAGGGCGCGTTCCGGTGATTGCGGGCGCTGGCTCCAACTCGACCGACGAAGCGATCCGGCTCACCCGGCATGCGGCGCGGGTCGGCGCCGACGGTGCACTCGTAGTGACGCCCTATTACAACAAGCCCAACCAGGACGGGCTCATCGCTCATTTCAGCGCTGTCAACGATTGCGCAGACATTCCCATCATCATTTACAACATCCCGGCGCGCAGCGTCATCGATATGCACGTGGAAACGATGGCCGAACTGGCCAAGCTGCCCAATATCGCAGGTGTTAAAGATGCAACAGCCGACGTCACGCGCGTGTCTCAACAGAGGATGGCGATGGGAAACGAGTTTATTCAGTTGTCTGGCGAAGACGGCAGCACGCTCGGCTTTATGGCCCATGGTGGTCATGGCTGTATTTCGGTGACGGCAAATGTCGCGCCAGCTTTGTGTGCCGCGTTTCAAGATGCCTGTCTTGAGGGTGACTACAGGCGCGCTTTGAAATTCCACGAACAGCTCATGCCGCTGCACGTTAATTTGTTCAAAGACACCAATCCGGGTCCGGTCAAATACGCCGCGTCCGAGTTAGGTCTGTGTGCCAACGAATTGAGGCTTCCTCTGCTGCCTGTCGGATCGCTCGTTCAAGGTCTGGTCCGTCAAGCGCTAAGTGAAGCGGGCCTGATCTGATGGTCGATTGACCGGATTGCGCATCGCACATGGCAAAGTCGAAGGACTCATCCGGGATCAAGGTCGTCGCGGACAATCGCAAAGCACGCCGGGATTACTTTATTGATGAGGTTGTCGAAGCCGGGCTTGTACTGGCCGGAACGGAAGTCAAGTCCCTGCGCGGAGGCCAAGCCAGTCTGTCCGACTCTTATGCGATCGAACAGGACGGCGAGCTGTATCTGTGCAGTTGCTATATCCCTGAATACAAAAGTGCGAACAGGTTCAATCACGAACCCCGCCGTCGCCGCAAGCTGCTGCTTAGCCGTCGGGAAATCGGCAGATTGGCGGGCGTTGTTCAACGGAAAGGCATAACGCTTGTGCCGCTTAAGCTCTACTTCAATGAAAGAGGCATTGTGAAAGCGGAAATTGCTTTGGCGCGCGGCAAGAAACTCTATGACAAACGCCAAACAGACAAAGATCGAAAGTGGGCGCGCGATAAGCAGCGGCTTATGCGCGAAAAAGGCTAGAGCGGATTGACCGCCTCGCCAATTATTTCAACAACTTTTTGATGTCGTCAAATACTTGCCGAAACATGGCGGTTGTAAGCCGGCGCGTGTTAGTGTTGTAGCGCGAGCAGTGATAGCTATCGACGAGCACAAGCCCTTTGGGCAAGTCATGACAAGCGCCGTGACCAAACGGATGTTTCGACCGTTTTTCTTCGAACGCACTAACAACGCTTTCATGAGCGATCCGCCCCAAAGCCAGAATCACTTTTAGATTGGGCATCGCTTGAAGTTGGTTCAGGAGAAACGGGCGGCAATTCTTGATCTCTTGGCCGACGGGTTTGTTTTGCGGCGGCACGCAGCGCACGGCGTTCGTGATCAAACTGTCGGTGAGCGACAAGCTGTCGTCAGGACGCGCGTCGTACGTGCCCTTTGAGAATCCAAAATCGCCCAAGGTTTCGTAAAGTAGATCGCCGGCGAAGTCGCCGGTAAAAGGTCGGCCGGTTCGGTTGGCGCCTCGCATGCCGGGTGCCAAGCCGACAATTGCTAGTCGGCCGTCGGCGTCACCAAAAGAAGGGACCGGTGCATTGAACCAGTCAGGCTCTTCCGCCTGGTTAGCTGATCGAAAGTCGGCAAGCCGAGGGCAGAGTGCGCAATCTACGCTCGGTTCTGAGCCAGGCGCCGTCAAGAGCAAGGGCTTTCAAACAGAAGCGGAGATCTATACCGCTTCAGAGTAAACCTCGGTTTCTTCCTGCTCGTCTCCCGCATGGTGAAACCTGTCGTCGGCCGGCCGGCCAATCGCCACCTGCAAATCTCGCAATTCGATGAAATGATCTGCTTGACGCCGCAGCTCATCGGCCACCATTGCCGGTGAAGTTTGCAGCGTTGACACAACGCTGACGCGTAAGCCTTTGCGTTGAGCCGCTTCGACCACGCGGCGGAAGTCGCCGTCTCCGGAGAAGACAACGATATGGTCAAGGTGCTGGGCCATTTCCAAGATATCGACGGCAAGCTCGATGTCCATATTTCCTTTGATTTTTTTGCGGCCGCTGGCATCGGTGAATTCTTTGGTCGGTTTGGTTACAACCGTATAACCATTGTAATTCAGCCAATCAACGAGTGGCCGGATTGGGGAATAGTCATGGTCGTCAAACATGGCCGTGTAGTAAAAGGCTCTCACGATGCGGCCCTGCTCGCCGAACACGCTTAGGAGACGCCGGTAATCAATATCGAAATCGAGGGCTCGGGCGGTGGCATAGAGATTGGCGCCATCGATGAATAGACCGACGCGCTCGTTAGGTTGGAAATCCATGGGGGCACTTTCCTTTTGAAACTCACTTAAGAAATGCCCCCCGGCACATGACTTGTCGACCGCCCATGGCTTGAACAATCGCAACTCCTGACCACATTTCTAAAGACACCATGTCACATCGGGGCCTATTTTCACATATAGGGGCGCCCGATCCCAAATCAAATGAGAGTGTAAATTATTGGGTATCTATATCGGCCTTGGCGCAAATCTCGACGGTCCTGACGGTCCGCCACCGGTGACCCTAGAGCTGGCCCTTGAGCGGTTTACTGCCCATGACATGAGGATTGTAGCCAAATCGCGCTGGTATTTGAGCGAGGCTGTGCCGGATCCATCGGATCCCCCTTTTACAAATGGGGTTGTCGAGATCGATACCCGGCTCGGGCCAGAGGCGGTGATGGGCGAATTGCATGCCATCGAACGCTCATTTGGCCGGGTTCGAGGTCGGCGCTGGGCACCGCGCGTATTGGATTTGGATCTATTGGACTTCGAGGGGCTGGTGCGCCAGGCGGGACCCTCAGAATCTCTCCAGCTGCCCCATCCCCGTATGCACGAGCGTGCCTTCGTGCTTCTTCCATTGCGGGAAATCGCGCCGGAATGGCGCCATGTGACCCTTTCCAGGTCAATTAACGATTTGATCGTTGATCTGCCTGAAAATGCTCGAGCATCAGCAGTTTAGACCAATGCAGCGGAATCGCGTCTTGCTTTATCGTGCCTTAAGCCATAGATACTACGGAAATACCCCGAATTGGAGAATGCCGTATGGCTCGCGTCACCGTTGAAGATTGCGTTGATAAAATCCCCAACCGCTTTGATCTTGTTCTCCTGGCCGCTCATCGTGCGCGCGCAATATCAGCCGGCGAACCCCTCTTGATTGATCGTGACAACGACAAGAACCCGGTCGTTTCGTTGCGCGAAATTGCGGATGAACAAGTAAAACCGGACGAACTCAGGGAAGCGCTCATCCATTCAATGCAGAAACAAGTCGATGTCGATGAGCCGGAAGAGGACGAATTGGCTCTCCTAATGCGACCGGACATACCCGAGGAGGAAACTCTGACGGAAGAAGATCTCATGCGCGCCCTGCAGACCGAATCTGAAATTCGCCGCGCGCAAGCCGACCAGGCACCGCCCGAACCGGAACAAATTGTGGAGGAAAGTGAGCCGTATTGACCGCATAACCGGTCGAACCACTGCGCCTGGTTGCAGCTGTGTGACGCTAGTCTCCAATTCAGAATATTGCGCAATGGAGTCTCGCCCGCCCAATTTCTGCTGCAATGCGAACCTTTTTGTTGATCTAATCCTGCCATCCTGTTTCGCGAGCCGAGATCATGCTGAGACAGTATGAACTCGTCGATCTCGTCAAGTCTTATGACCCAAGCGCTGATGAAGGGCTTCTCAATCGCGCTTACGTCTTTGCGATGAAGGCCCATGGCCAGCAAGTGCGCCTTTCCGGCGATGCCTATTTTTCTCATCCCATCGAAGTTGCGGGCATCCTGACTAAGCTGCAGCTCGATACAGCGACGATCGCCACCGCGCTTCTTCACGATACAATTGAAGATACGGATACGACCTCCACGGATATTGAAGAGCATTTCGGCGAAGAGATTGGCGAGCTCGTTGAAAGTGTCACAAAGCTTTCAAACATTCACTTCTCTGATCGTCAGTCCAAACAAGCCGAAAATTTCAGAAAGTTTTTTCTGGCCACGTCGAAAGACGTTCGCGTTTTGCTGGTAAAGCTCGCGGACCGGCTGCACAATATTCGGACGATCTCCCATCATCCCAATGAAGCTAAGCAGCGCGAAATTGCTCAAGAAACTCTGGAGATCTATGCACCGCTGGCCGGGCGCATTGGCATGCAGGGCTTTAGAGACGAGTTTGAAGATCGTTGCTTTACCGTTATGTATCCAGAAGCCAGAGAGTCAGTTGTCAAGCGATTGACCTATCTAAATCAAGAAAGTGGCGACAGCACAGAAAAGATCACCACTGAAATCCGCAAGAGCCTGGAAGGGCAAGGCATCAACGCACTGGTTTACGGGCGTCAAAAGCGTCCGTTCTCTGTCTGGCGAAAGATGGAGCGCAAGGCTATTTCATTTGAACAATTGTCGGACATTATTGGATTTCGTGTGATTGTGGACACTAAGGCTCAGTGCTACACGGCGTTGGGCGCCATTCACAGCCGCTGGAAAATGATTCCAAATTTCTTCAAAGACTACATTTCGACTTCCAAGCGCAACGGTTATCAATCCATTCACACGACCGTATTTGGTCCCGACGATCAACGTGTTGAATTGCAAATCCGTACTAAAGAAATGCACGCTGTCGCCGAAACCGGCGTTGCGGCGCATTGGGACTACAAGGAGCAGACTTATATGATTGGCGAGGATGCGGGAAAGGCGCGGGACCGGGATGCCGCACGCATTGCGTCAAAGAATCTTCGCGACACGCTGTTTAACGACTTGAGGGGACTTGCTGATTTGTTCGATGCGGAGGAAAGCTCCGAAATCTTTCTCGAACACACTAAAATGGAAATGTACTCGGACCAGGTATTTGCCTTTACGCCGAAGGGCGATCTTTTCAATTTGCCGCAGGGTGCTTCGGTCTTGGACTTTGCCTATGCCGTGCATACGACGATCGGGGATACTTGTGTCGGGGCAAAGATCAACGGACGCCATAGACCGCTTAGAACCCGGCTGCAAAATGGTGACAGCATAGAGATTGTTTGCTCGAATGCTCAAATGCCAACTCCTGACACTGAATCATTTGTCGTTACGGGACGGGCAAAGTCAGCCATTCGGCGACGCGTCCGGTTGGCTCGGCGGGAAGAATTTTTTGACTTAGGGCATAAGATGCTCGAGTCCGCCTGGCGCAAACGGGATCTAACGTTCGGCGAAGAAGCTTTAGAAACTAGTCTTGTCAAATTGAACGTATCGAGCACTGAAGAGCTTTTTGTCAAAGTCGGTAGCGGGTCCATGTCAATTGATGACGTCGTAGAAGCGGTCTTTCCTGGATCAAGTCGGCCGAAAACTAGATGGCTGGATGGGAGGCGTCCGCTCAGCGCGCTCTGGTCCTTGCGCAGTAATGCAAGTAAACCGAAAAACGCGATCCCAATTAAAGGGTTGCAGCCGGGCCTTGCGTTACATTTTGCGACTTGCTGCCATCCTCTGCCCGGTGATCAGATCGTCGGTATTAGCACGCCAGGTCAAGGCATGATCGTGCACCGGCTTGGCTGTGACACTCTAGATGAGCTAGATGACGAAGGTTTGAATCTGCAATGGGAACCGCTGGCCAAGGACGAGGGGGCAGCGATTGGCCAAATCTTAATAGTCGCCACCAACGAGCCCGGCGTGCTTGGCGAGACGGCGACTACGATCGCCAATCACGAAGGCAACATCACGAACGTACGTATCATAGGACAAGATAATCGTTATGCCGAGCTTGAGGTCGACATCGCAGTACGCGACGTTGACCATTTAGAAACCATAATTTCCGCACTGAACGATATGTCCGCTGTGACCTCCGTCGAGCGTTCTGTGCGCAGCGGGCCGACGCTCTAGCTGAGATATTGAGCCCCGCGGTTTACGCTCCGACGACCCCCGTCTTCTTTAATGTCAATAAAATGTAAACAAGACATCGAGCCAATCGGCCCCAAAACTGGGCGCCATTAAGCTTTTACCGAACATTTTTCGGTAAGGATTCAGGGTTCATATGTTTCAAAGGCGCACCAGATTAGCACTTCACGAAAAGGGTCGTGAACTCGTTTGGCCTTCCATGGGTTGGCCGAGGGTAGCGAGATACGCCTGGACCCGAGTGAAAAGGATTAGAGCAACGCCGCACTCAATTGCGCTCGGTGTAGCGTTTGGTGTCTTTGCCTCATTTACGCCATTCAAGGGTTTGCACATCGCCATATCTTTGTTTTTGGCATACTTGTTTGGAGGCAACCTGATTTCGGCAGCGCTCGGCACTCTTGTCGGCAATCCAGCGACGTTTCCAGTCATCTGGGTTGCCACTTACGAGTTGGGCGTCATCTTTATTGGCCCCACGACGCTGGGAATGGATCCGGTTTTTGAGGCCTGGTCGCAACTCATTCCAATAGGGGCGCTGGATCAGATCGTGCCCGCCTTGGTTAGAATGGCAGCAGGAGCAGTTCCTCTTGGGTTTCTTGCAGCGGTTATATGCTATGTTCCCGTTCGCATGGGGGTAGCTGGATTTCAGCGAAGCCGCGCGCATTGGCCGGCGTAGGTATCTGGTCGGGCGGGCTGGCTTTGAAGCATGGAGAGACGTGGGTATGACGAGCTTGGCGTTGCCCCGATTGGGCGTCAACATTGATCACGTGGCCACCATTCGCAATGCGCGTGGCGGAAAGCACCCTGACCCCGTGCGCGCTGCGGCACTTGCTGCTCAGGCAGGCGCAGATGGCATTACAGCTCATCTTCGCGAAGATCGCCGCCATATTGGCGACGAAGATATCGAACGACTGCTCCAATTCATCGACTTGCCATTGAATTTGGAAATGGCGGCAACCGAAGAAATGCTCGACATCGCGCTGCGGCATAAACCGCATGCGTCATGTATTGTGCCTGAAAAAAGGCAAGAGCTGACGACGGAAGGCGGCCTTGACGCCGCAGGTGGCCACAACATTCTGGCGCCTTTTGTGCGTCAGCTCAAAGATAGCAATATACGCGTGTCATTGTTTATTGACGCCGATCCCAATCAGATTTCTGCGGCGGGGGGTCTAGGCGTTGCAGTGGTCGAGCTTCATGCCGGTCCCTATTGTGAAATGGTCCTTGAGGGAACTGACGACCAAGCCGCCCGTGAACTTGAGCGGCTCAGAGAAGGCGCGTCGCTCGCTTATGGCCTGGGTTTAGAAGTCCATGCAGGTCACGGCCTTACCTTCGAAACGGTGGGCCCTATTACAGCTCTGCCCGAAATTATGGAACTCAATATTGGTCACTTTATTATTGGGGAAGCGATCTTCAGCGGTCTCGATTCTGCCGTGAAAAGAATGCGGCACCTCATTCATCAGGCGCGTGGCGATGCCAGCGGAATTCAGTCTGCTTGACAAATTGATTGAATTCCCATGATTCTCGGAATAGGCAGCGATCTGATTGATATTCGTCGCATTGAGAAAACGCTCAACCGTTTTGGGGAACGGTTCACGCACAGGGTTTATACAGACATCGAGCGCGCGAAAAGCGATCGGCGCGCAAACCGCGCAGCCAGCTATGCTAAACGATTTGCGGCGAAAGAGGCTTGCTCGAAAGCTCTAGGCACGGGATTGAACCGAGGCACACATTGGAGGGATATGGGCGTTGTGAATTTGAGCTCCGGAAAGCCAACTTTAGTTCTGACGGGAGGGGCCAAAGAGAATTTGGACCTCCTCATACCCGATGGGCTTGTCGCAAAAATAGACTTGTCACTGACAGACGATTTCCCGCTCGCCCAAGCGTTCGTTATCATATCGGCAATGCCGGAGGAGCACGCTTCGCAGCCTTGAAAGCGGTAGAGCGGGCTTTACTTGTATTTATGCTAGAAAAAATGTCATTCAGAGCGAGAAAGCCGTGAACAGAGGGTTCGTATGTCAGTAAAATTAGATGAGGCAAGCAAAGAGAGCGTGAACACCTGGGCTGAGAATCTCAAGACGATCGGTTTTGCCTTATTGATCGCAATCCTAATTCGTATTTTCTTGTTTCAGCCGTTCAATATTCCCTCTGGTTCGATGAAGCCGAATTTGCTTGTCGGTGATTATCTTTTCGTTTCCAAATATTCTTATGGCTTAAGCCGTCATTCGTTTCCGTTTAGCCCGCCTATTTTTTCAGGCCGCCTTCTGGGAGCCATGCCGGATCGAGGCGATGTCGTTGTATTCAAGTTGCCGTCTGATGGCCGCACTGATTACATCAAACGCGTCATCGGTTTGCCGGGCGACAAGATTCAGATAATTCAGGGGACCCTGCATATCAATGGCGCGCCAATACCCAAGCAACGTATCGATGACTTTGTTGCGACTACGAGGAGCGGATTGGAGGATCGCATTCCCCAATTCCGTGAAACATTGCCCAGCGGCGTGAGCTATACGACGCTTGATGCCAATCCGAATGGCCGAGGTGATAACACGACCGTCTTCACTGTCCCGCAAGACCGTTTGTTCATGATGGGTGATAACCGGGACAACTCCTTAGATAGCAGATTCGATGTCGGGTTTGTGCCGTATGAGAATTTGGTTGGCAAAGCTCAAATTTTGTTTTTTTCAACGGACGGTTCAGCGAGGATTTATGAATTCTGGAGATGGCCGAGCGCGATCCGTTGGAGCCGATTCTTCGACAGCGTGGAATGAACGACGCCTTAGCAACTGAACAAATCGGCAAGCTCGAAACGAAAATCGGCCATCGCTTTCGCGACCCGAGCATTTTAATTCGCGCAATGACGCATTCGAGCGCAGATGCCGAGCAATCCTCCCGCGACAATGAGCGTTTAGAATTTCTGGGCGACCGGGTCCTTGCGCTTTTGGCTGCTGATACGCTCATGACCCATTATCCCGATGCTGAAGAGGGCGGATTGGCTTCGCGTTTGAACGCTCTGGTGCGCAAGGAAACCTGCGCCAGCGTCGCTGGCGAATTGGATCTCGGTCGCTTCCTGATTATGGGTGACGCGGAAAGCCAGTCCGGTGGCCGTGAAAAGACGGCGATCTTGGGAGATTGCTGCGAGGCCGTCATGGCGGCGATCTATTTGGATGGTGGCTTGGAGGCCGCTCGCACGTTCTTTGAGTCCAACTGGGCGCATTTGGTAGCGGATATGAGTGTCGCTCCCAAGGATGCCAAGACCGCGCTCCAAGAATGGTCGCAAGGGCGCGGCCTGGTGCCGCCGAAATATAAGCTCGTCTCACGTACCGGGCCTGACCATCGCCCGACTTTTGAAATCGAAGTTAGTGTCGATGGAGAGGATGCGTCGCGAGCGAGCGGTACCAACAAACGTTTGGCCGAGCAAAGTGCTGCCGAGTCGTTGCTCATCCGCTTAGGTATTTGGCAACAAGGCCACGTCACGTGAGCGCCGACCTGGCGCAGGCGAAGCGGTGCGGCTTTATTGCCGTCGTCGGCGCGCCAAACGCTGGCAAATCAACGCTGGTGAATCGTTTGGTCGGATCGAAAGTTTCGATTGTCACGCACAAAGTTCAAACAACGCGCACCCGGATCAGAGGTGTGGCTATGGACGGCAACAGTCAGATCGTTCTGATTGACACGCCTGGTATCTTTAAACCAAAACGGCGCCTTGATCGGGCGATGGTGAGCGCCGCATGGAGCAGTGTCAGCGATGCGGACGAGACCGTATTGATCGTCGATGCGCGCGACATGTCGGCGGCAAGCGGCAAGAAGGTACCCTCAGATCAACCATCAGCCTTGCCGTCCAAAATTGCGCCTATTGTAACCGACTTAAGAGCGGCGGGACGGACAGCGATTCTGGTCCTGAACAAAATTGATGTTGTCCCGAAGTCTCAGTTGCTTGAAATCGTCGATCAATTCCAAGAGGAGAGCATTTTTAGCGCGGTGTTCTTGATTTCAGCGCTCAATGGCGATGGGGTGGAGGATTTGAAATCTCACCTGTCTGCAACGGTTCCAGAGGGACCTTGGCTCTTTCCGGAAGATCAAGCCGCAGATTTGCCGTTGCGCAGTCTTGCTGCTGAGATCACGCGAGAAAAACTAATTCTGCGCCTCCATCAAGAGCTGCCTTACATGTCCACAGTTGAAACCGAGACTTGGACGGAAAAGAAAGACGGCAGCGTCAAGATCGACCAAATCATTTACGTGACGCGCGAAGCGCATAAACCCATTGTACTGGGTAAAAAGGGGCAGACGCTCAAAGAGATCGGCAAAGCTGCGCGCGAAGAGATGATGGAGGTTTTTGATCGCCGTGTTCACTTATTTCTCTTTGTGAAAGTGCGTTCCAAGTGGGTTGATGATCCTCAGCGTTACCGCGCCATGGGACTCGACTTTCCGATCGATTAAACTGCTGAATGCAAATTGCTTTCTCTTTCGCTTTCTAAAATGGCCGCTGGATCTTTTGAATGGAGTGGACGGATCAAGGGATAGTTGTTGCGCTCCGTCCACACGGCGAGGCGTCAACTATCGTTCAAATTGTCACCAAGGATCACGGACGTCATGCGGGCATTGTGCGCGGTGGAAAATCGAAACAATTGAGAGGCGTGCTGCAGCCTGGCAACAAGGTAAGGGCGACGTGGCGGGCGCGTCTGGCCGATCATTTAGGAACATTTACTATTGAACCGCTGGCCTCTCGGGTGGCCGGATTCATGACCGACGCCGCAGCGTTGGACGCGCTGAGCGCGGCATGTGCCATGGCTGTGTCCGCGCTGCCCGAGCGTGAACCTCATGCGGCCGTATTCGAAGGTCTGGATATGCTCATCGAGTCGATGGACGAGAAGGACGTTTGGCCCGCGTTGTTCGTGCGATGGGAGCTTGGCTTATTGCAGGAGCTGGGATTCAGGCTCGATCTATCGACCTGCGCCGTGACCGGCCAAACGAACGGTCTAACGCATATCTCGCTCCGCACAGGACGCGCCGTTTGCGCGGAAGCTGCCGAACCCTATGCCAATCGACTATTGCCATTACCTGCTTTTCTGCTTCAAAGCCAAACGGAATCAGTTAGTAATGACGACATCGAAAGCGGCTTCAAGATCACCGGTCATTTTCTAGAACGATGGGTCCTTGTTCCCCATGGCGCCAATTTGCCGCCGGCCCGTGATCGGCTTCTCGAGCGGTTGCTCCGATAAGTAGCGGCGCGACAGGTTTCTTGGATTGAACGACGTACCAAATACGGACGTGTAGGACATGGCAACTAAGGCTCTCAAAAAAGATGAAATTTTCGACGAGCCGCTGGGCGAGGCGCTGAGCGAGCGCTACCTCTCGTATGCGCTCTCCACCATTATGAATCGTGCCTTGCCAGACGTCAGGGATGGGCTGAAACCGGTTCATCGGCGCTTACTTTATGCAATGCGCCTGCTCAAACTTGAGCCAGGCTCAGGCTTTAAGAAATCGGCGCGTGTGGTTGGCGATGTCATTGGTCGATTTCATCCTCACGGCGATCAGTCCATTTATGACGCACTTGTCCGATTGGCGCAGGACTTTGCTGTGCGCTATCCGCTGATCGACGGTCAAGGAAATTTCGGAAATGTGGACGGCGATAGTGCAGCGGCCATGCGCTATACGGAAGCGCGGCTCACAGAACATGCCCATGCGCTGCTTGAAGGGATTGATCAGGATACTGTCGATTTTCGGGAGACGTTTTCGGCAGACGATATGGAACCCGTTGTTCTGCCGGGTGCCTATCCCAATCTTCTCGCTAACGGCTCATCCGGCATTGCCGTGGGAATGGCAACGAACATTCCGCCCCACAATATCGGCGAACTATGCGATGCAGCCTTGCACATGATCAAATACCCCCGGGCCACAGTGGACAAACTCTTGAGTTTCGTTCCTGGTCCCGATTTTCCGACAGGCGGTATCGTTGTGGAGCCTCGCGACTCCATGAAGCAGGCCTATCTAACAGGAAAGGGAAGTTTCCGCGTGCGCGCCCGGTGGGAGCGTGAAGAAGGCACCCACGGCACGTATTTGATTGTCGTCACGGAAATTCCATATCAGGTTCAAAAATCCCGATTGATCGAAAAGATCGCCGATCTCATTCAACTCAGAAAGCTGCCGCTCCTGGCCGACGTGCGCGACGAGTCCACGGATGTCATTCGGCTGGTGCTTGAACCCAAAAGCCGAACGATCGATCCGGCTGTCCTGATGGAGTCATTGTTCCGGCAGACCGATTTGGAAACGCGCATCTCGCTCAACATGAATGTTTTGGATGGTGGTCAGGTTCCCGGCGTGATGAACCTCGCCCAAGTGCTACGCGCGTTTCTTGCTCATCGCAAAGATGTGCTTATCCGGCGTTCAAAGTTCCGATTGGGCAAAATCAAGCATCGGCTTGAAGTTCTCGAAGGCTATCTGATTGCCTATCTAAATCTGGATAAAGTCATCAAGATTATTCGGACTGAGGATGAACCCAAAGCCAAGCTGATCAAGGCCTTTAAGTTGAGCGACACGCAAGCCGAGGCCATTCTAAATATGCGCCTGCGCTCGTTGCGCAAACTTGAAGAAGTCCAAATCAAAGCCGAACACAAGACTCTGACAAAAGAACGGCGGGAGCTGAACGCGTTGTTGAAGTCAGTTGATTTGCAATGGAAACGCATCGCATTGGAAGTGCGCGAGGCCAGAGAGAAATTTGGAAGTTCGAGCGAGCTCGGCAGGCGGCGCACTGACTTTAATGATGCGCCGGAGCTCGAAGACATTCCCGACGACATTATGACCGTCAAGGAGCCTATTACCGTCATATGTTCGGAGAAAGGCTGGATCCGCGCTCTCAGAGGTCATACAGAATCGGAACAAGGGCTTAAATATAAAGAAGGCGATAAGAGCCGCTTCTTCTTTCACGCGGAAACCACGGACAAGCTCATTCTGTTCGGCACCAATGGTAAATTCTATACTCTCGATGCCGATAAATTGCCCGGCGGGCGCGGTAACGGCGAACCCGTGAGGTTGATGATCGATCTTGATAACGATCACGACATTGTCACGCTGTTCAAACATGTTCCTGAGCGCACGCTCTTAGTCGCATCGACCAAAGGGCATGGGTTGCAAGTCGATGAAGATGACGTCATTGCAAGTACGCGCGGCGGCAGACAAGTGCTCAATGTATCGGGTGATATAGAAGCGCGGGCCTGTGCCGTCGTCGACGGTGACACGGTCGCGGTCGTCGGGGAAAACCGAAAAATGTTGCTGTTTCCCATAGAAGACGTTCCGAAAATGACTCGGGGGCGGGGCGTCATACTGCAAAAGTATAAAGACGGCGGGCTATCCGATGTGACCGTGTTCGATTTCGAAGAGGGGCTTGTTTGTCAGGACTCGGGCGGGCGCAGCCGTACGTTCGATGACATCGATGATTGGGATGGTAAACGGGCCCAGGCAGGTCGCATCGCACCGCGCGGCTTTCTGAAAAACAATCGCTTCGGTATTTCAATCTAAGGCACTGCGCTGCCAGGGTTTGCTCTGGCATTGCAATCGGTCCACTAACGGATAGTGGCATGATAGTGTCTCGGCCATATTCAAGTAGAATTTATCTTTGGGAAGTTAGGCGGAGATCCGACCATGCTCGACATCATGAAAGTGGACCATGTAGGCATTCGCATTAGCGATAAAGCCGTGTCCATTGCCTTCTATGCAGGCTTGGGCTTCGAACTTTTGGGTGACGTTGGTTTCGAAAAGGGCCACCCCATTATCATGCAGCACCCGTCAGGGGTTGTACTCAATCTTTTGGGACCGACCACTGCTAAAGCGGGCGAGAATATTTTGATGGATGAGGAGCAGAAATATCCTGGGATCACTCATTTTGCATTGCGCGTCAAATCGGTCGAAAAGGCTGAAGCGTTTGTCACAGGGCGCGATATCGCAATAACTGGCCGCATGAATTTCAAAGGTATGAGTGCGATCTTCATTCGCGATCCGGACCGCAACGTCATTGAGCTTGATTCTTATGGGGGTGATGAGCCAGAAACGCGGAAGAATGTCGAAGAAGAACAAGAGTCCATTGGCTACGCCGACCATCCATAGACAAATAACGACATCGATCTCACAATTAGGCCGAGCAAGTTCCCATGAACAACTTCAGACAGACCTTGTTTCTGTGTTTGGCGATTGCCGCATTTGTTGAGCCGCTCGAAGTTATTGCCGAGCCGTTGCCAGCCGCCGATCCCGAATCCGTCGGCATGTCCCAATCTGGATTGGATAGGCTGTCTGCGTCTATGCGTGAACTCGTTGATGATGGTAAACGAGCCGGCATTGTTTGGGGTGTCGTCAAGGACGGCAAATTGGTTCAGCTTGAGGCGTACGGCAAGCGCGACATGGACGCGGACTTGCCCATGGAGCACGATTCGGTGTTTCGGATCTATTCCCAATCACGAGCGGTGACAGCGGTTGCGGTTCTTTCTCTTGTCGATGAGGGCAAGCTTTCGCTCGACGATCCAGTCTCCGAGTACGTGCCCGAAGTCGGCAACATGCAAGTCATCAAGGAGATCCGAAACGACGTTGTCACGGAAACCGAAGCTCAAAAAACGCCCATGACGGTTCGGCATCTCTTTACGTATACGTCGGGCCTTGGTTACGCGTTCGATTGGCCAGCTTCTTTGGGCGTCGATCAACGCGAAATATTGTCACTCGACGGCGATTTGTCTGACATGATGGTCCGTCTAGGAAAGTTGCCGTTGCTGGCGCACCCGGGAGAGCGATGGATCTACGGCTTTCATTCGGAAGTGTTGGCCCGCATTGCCGAAATCATATCGGGTCAACCTTACAACGAGTTTCTGCGCGAGCGTGCGCTTGACCCGATAGACATGATCGATACTGGGTTTTGGCTGCAGCAGGGAAGTTCCGATCGTTTGGCGCAGCTTTATGCGCCGCCGAATGCGGACGACCTAATTCAGCTCAACAATTCTGGATTCTTGGTTGCTCGCGATGGCATCGACGTGGAAGAGAAGGTTACTCTGGTTGCGCGTCCGGCCACGCCGTCGAGTACGTACACCTATCCGGGTACGTTTTACTCCGGAGGCGGAGGGCTTGTGTCCACTGTGCCCGATTATTTGCGCTTCGGTCAGATGTTTGTGGAAGACGGCGCGCTGGGAAGTGCACGAGTCCTTGCACCCGAGACCGTTGATGCGATGGCTACCAACATGCTAACCGACGCATTAACGAAAGCTGTGGGAAACGGCTATCAACTCAATCCGCCGGCGCTTTTCGCTGGCTACGGTTGGGGACTTTCGATCGGTGTTCGCCTGCCCGAATTGGCCCACACCATTCCGGGCTCGCCGGGCGATCTGACTTGGGGCGGTCTTGCCAACACGACGTTTTTCATCGATCGAACAAAAAAAATTGTTGCCGTGGCCATGGCCCAATATATCGGGCCCGGCGCTGACGAGTTGCCGTTTCGCTTACGCGAAGGCGTCTATGGCGCGCTGGACGAATAGTCGGCAGGGCTGGCATAACGCCTTATTTGTAGATCAAGTTCGGCAACCACGTCGCGATGGCGGGGAAGAGCGCGATCACGCCGAGCGCAATGAGTTGGATAATCACAAAAGGAATAGCGCCGCGATAAATTTGCGCCGTCTTGACTTCCGGCGGCGCTACGCCTCGCAGATAAAATAAGGCAAACCCGAACGGCGGAGTCAAAAACGACGTTTGCAAATTGACCGCCATCATCACACCGAGCCAGACCGGGTCGACTCCCATAGTAAGCAAGACGGGTGCAATGATCGGCACAACAACAAACGTGATTTCTATAAAATCCAAAAAGAATCCGAGAAAAAACATGATGGCCATCACGACGGCCATGGCGCCTAAGACGCCGCCGGGCGTGGCATTGAGAAGTTCGTGAACGGTGTCGTCGCCTCCCAATCCCCGAAAGACGAGACTAAAAAGAGCCGCACCGATGAGAATGACAAAGACCATAGATGTGATCTGAGTAGTTTGCCTGACAACGCTTTGCAGTATGCCCGCAGAATAGGTTCGCCGAAGACTGACCATTACTCCCCATGCGGCGAGTCCGCATAAAGCGAATGCCGCGAAGATGGCATTTTGCTCCGAAGACGAAACTTGCTCTCGCGCCAGCCGCAGATCGAATAGGGACGTAAGTACGACCAAACCAAAAAGTGCCGCGGCCGATACTTTGATGGCGAGGCGTCCTAGTGCTCCGGACTGCTTTGGCTTGTCGGCTACATTTTTCCCTTGACGGTGCCCACCAAGAAGTATGGCGCCGAGCGCGCCGAGCGCGGCAGCTTCGGTTGGCGTTGCGATGCCGCCCAAGATTGAACCCAAAACGGCCACGATCAATATGAGCGGAGGAAATAGGGCTGCGCCTATTTCTCTATAGAGTTTGGACCGGTCATCGCCCAGCTCCTCAAGTGGGATTGGAGGCGACGTGGACGGATCGAGAATCGCTTTGGCGACTTGGTAGGCGATGTAGAATCCCACCAGCATAAGACCCGGCAATAGCGCGCCCGCAAATAAATCACCGACCGACACCGATTCCGGCGCGAAAATCATCTGCTCGAGTTGAGCCTTTTGATAGGCGTTGGATATGACGTCGCCGAGCAGCACCAGAACAATCGAAGGTGGAATGATTTGTCCCAGCGTACCGGCGGCGCAGATCGAACCGGCAGCGAGCGAGGGGTCATAGCCGCGCTTCAACATGGTGGGCAACGACAGCAATCCCATGGTGACAACTGTGGCCCCGACAATTCCCGTCGAAGCCGCGAGCAGGGCGCCCACAATGGTGACCGAAATACCGAGTCCGCCGCGAAGCGTTCCGAACAGTTTGCCCATGGACGTCAGCAATTCTTCCGCCACTTTGGACCGTTCCAACATGACGCCCATAAATACGAAAAGCGGCACAGCAATGAGCACCGTGTTCGTCATCGTTCCGTAAATGCGCTGTGGTAGATTGCTGACAAACGAAAAGTCGAAAAAGCCAAACAAGACGCCGGTGGCGGCGAACAGCAGGGCCACTCCAGCTAACGACAAGGCCACGGGATAACCGGCAAGCAAGACCACGCAGGTAACCGCAAACATCAATAGGTCTAAGCCGGCAGTCATAATTCTGAGGAAAAAGTCCTTGGTATGACGGATGCGTCTAAAACGTCGGCGCGCTTTTTTGCGGCGGTGCTTCTGAGGTCGCCTCCCCGATAAGAATATGTGCGGACCGAATGACGAGAGAGTAAGCCTGAAGCAACATGAGCGAGGCAAACAATAGGATCGCGAATTTTAGAACGTAAATTGCGGGGATACCGCTCGTCTCCGGTGACGACTCTTTTACGCGCCAAGACATTTCGAAATAGGGATATGCCAGATCTAGGATGACGACCATCACCGGAAAGAGAAGGAGATAGGTACCGACAAAGTTGACCCATGCTTTGGTCCTTTCGGCGGCCTCCCGGTAGAATATATCGACCCGAACGTGACCGTCGTGTAGCAACGTGTAACCGGCGGCCAAAAGGAACATCAGGCCGTACATGTACATGATGGATTCTTGGAGCCAAATCCAACCGACCCCGAAGACATAACGTTGGACGACTATGATCGTTTGAATGAGGACCATGGCGAGTGCAAGCCAAGAGACAACCTTCCCAAAACGATCACTAAAAGAATCCAAAATTTGGGCTGTCTTAAGAAGGCGTATCCCTAATGCGCGCATTTGTATTCGCAAAAGTTTGCGCCCGATCACAAAGATAAGCGGCAGTGCCAAAATCAGAAGTAAAAGGGATAAGAGAACTAGAGTTATGATTGTCATTGCAGTCTAGACAATCCCCATGGGCCTCAAGCCAGTCATGCAACGGCGCCGCGCCGCCGCGCTATTCAATTGATCCGTATTCGAAAGGAAGGCGCCGCGCCGCCCAAAATCCTTCCTCGGAGATTTCAGACCAAGATGACACGTCCGCACGCGTCTCTAAGAAACTTGCATAAATTCGTTTGCTGAGTTCGTCGGTTTGTCCGGCTTCTTTTACGACCTCGCCGCAAAATCTACCGATTTCAGTTAGAATTTCATCACTAAAGCGCTTGAGTTGCACGCCGTGTTCGTCAATCAGCGTGCGGAGTGACGATGTGTTAAAGCGATTGTATTCGGCGAGATTGCGGCTGTTCTCCGCTGCGCACGCATCTTCAATAATGCGTTGCTCGCCGGGCGTCAGGTCGTTCCACAAATCAAGATTTATCCCCAAGCTCAACGCCGAACCCGGCTCATGAAATCCCGGCCAGTAATAAAACTTAGTGATTTGATAGAAGCCCATGGTTAAGTCGTTCCAAGGCCCCGCCCATTCCGTGCCGTCTATGTTGCCGGAATCTAGGCTCGTATAAATCTCTGGCTGAGGCAGAGCGACGGCGGCAGCGCCCATGCGCCGTAAAACCTCACCGCCTAGCCCCGGCATCCGAATCGTCAGGCCCTTGAAATCGTCGAGCTCGTTGATCTCTTGGCGGAACCAGCCACCCATTTGCGTGCCTGTGTTGCCGGCCATAAAGGCCTTGATATTGAATTTTGCGGAAAGTTCGTCCCACAGGTCTTGACCGCCGCCGTAATAAATCCAGGCCATCAATTCATTGGCGGTAAGGCCCATCGGTACGGCTGTAAAAAAATTGAATGCTGGCGACTTGCCCTGCCAGTAATATTCCGCGCCGTGATACATATCCGCGTTGCCCGCTGAAACGGCGTCGAAACTATCGAATGCTCCGACCAATTCGCCCGCAGCATATACCTTTATTGAAATGGCACCGTCAGTTGCTTCATTGACATGTTGGGCTATACGTTCCGGCGCCATACCGAGACCGGGATAATTCTTCTGCCACGAAGTGACGAGTTTCAATTCGCGCTTCTTTCTGAGTACCGCAGGACTCGCCACGTCTCCCGACGAGTTGGAATCGCCGTCGCAACTGGCGAGCGCAGTAGTTCCGACACCGAGTGCGGCGCCCTTTACGAAATGTCTTCGATCCATGATTTCCTCCCGCCGCGCGCACGCCCGTAGATCAGGCTAGTTCAACAATCCTTGAAGAGAAACAAGGTTGAGTGTCATTCGTCAACGAGGGGTGAGGGCATAACAGAGTTCTGTTCCGCCAAGTGAGCGTCTAATGGCTTCCAACCGCTTGGTCCCAGCGCCTCAAGTGGTTTGAAGCGGGCCTTATAATCCATTTTGCTGCAACCAGCCACCCAGTAGCCCAGATAGACGTAAGAGTCTCCGCGATCTTGCGCCTGCCGAATGTGGTCAAGCACCATATAGGTTCCCATGCCTCGCTTCTCGACGGATGGTAGAAAGAAGCTGTAGACCATGGAAAGTCCGTCCGCCAATTCGTCGGTGATAGCAACACCGATGAGCTCGTTTTTCGCTCCAGGATAAGGCGACGAGCTTTTATGCGATATGCGATACTCGACGAGCTGTGTTTTGACCGCAGTTTCTTCCACCATCGACACGTAGTCGAGCACGGTCATATCCGACATACCGCCGCCAGGGTGGCGGCTGTCGAGATACTCCCGCAAGATTCCATATTGTTCTTCTGTCGCTGCAGCGGGAACCACGCGGCTGGTCACATCACGGTTGATCGACATCGCGCGCTTGAACGATTTTGTTAGTTTGAACTGGCTGACGACAATCCGAACAGAAATGCAGGCATTGCAGCTCTCGCATGCTGGCTTATAGGCAATGTTTTGACTGCGGCGAAATCCAGCGTGGGTCAATGCATCGTTCAAGGGCGCAGCCAGCGCGCCTTGCAGCTGGGTGAAAACTTTTCTCTCCAGGCGTCCATTTAAATAGGGGCACGGCGCAGGCACAGTTAGATAGAACTGTGGAAACTTTGTGCCAATCTGTTCGGTCAACGGTGGCCAGCCTTTCTCGTGCTGCGCGTGGTCAGATAATCGCCAAGAGCTCTAGGTTCCGATGGCTCTACATTACCAAGAAATTCCAAAGTACCACGGTGCAAAAAACGTGAAAGTGACCCAAATTACAATCAAAAGAGGCGTTCCCACGCGCATAAAGTCTTTAAATTCGTACTGCCCAGGACCCATGACCAGAAGATTGGTTTGATAAGAAATGGGCGTCACGAAAGAGCAATTGGCTGCGAAAATCACCGTGTAGATAAAAATTAACGGATCGACATTTAGTTGAATAGCAGTGCTGAGTGCTATAGGCGTCATCAGTACTGCGGTCGCATTGTTGCTCAATACGTTGGTCAAGGCGGCGACGAATAGAAAGAATGCCGACAGATAGATCGGGACACTATTGCCGGCCAACAAAGTGACTAAAGCGGTTGCTAAATATCCGGCACCGCCTGTCGATTCCAGTGCAAGACCGAGCGCCAACGAGGTTCCAATCAAAAGGAATATGCGTTGATCCACACCGCGCGTTGCTTGGCGAATATTCAGGCACCCCGTCCAGATCATCGTTGCAGCGCCTGCGACAGCGGCAACCACGATCGGCATCAGCCCGACTGCAGCCGTCAAGATCACGGCGCTAAATATGAGCCGCGCGCGGTTGGCGTGGGAGATCGTCGGCAATTCCGTGGCCGACCATTCTAGCAACAGAATGTCACGATTCGAGCGCAAAGCTGTTACATCGTTGCCGCGTCCTGCGATGAGCAACACGTCACCCGATTCAAGGCGAACTTCGCTGAGTCTTGATCTAATCATGCGGCTGCGGCGTTGGACCGCCAAGATGACGCAATGGGTTTGGTAGTTGAATCCGATCTGAGCGAGCGTCCGGCCCACCATGCGGGATCCGGGCGCGACAACGGCTTCACACATGCTAATGCTTTCCGCCCGAGAATTTGCATCGGTGACAAATTCGGGGCCAACCATGCCGTGAAGGTATTCAGTGTTGGACGATAGAAACTCGGTCAGTGTTTTGCGCGTCGCGGCAACGACAACAGAGTCGAACGTACGCAAGGTGAGATCATCGAACGGCGGCAGGAGAGCAGAATTTCCTCGCTGGACCATGCGTACAGTCATATTCGGAATATCGGGAAACATGCCGGCGACTGCCCGAGCACCAACGAGAGGATGTCCCGGCGCCAATTCAATTTGTCCGATGAACTGACGCCCGTCGCTTCCGACATCCTCGCTATCTTCATCTCGTGAAGGTAGCAACAAAGGAGAGAGAATGAGGACGAACAGAAAACCTGCCGAGGTAAGGACAAGCCCGGGAATTGTAAAATCAAAGAAACCGATAGAGCCGGGCGACAGTTTGGCATAGGCATCTGCGACTAAGAGATTAGTCGAGGAGCCGATTAATGTAGTCATTCCGCCCAGTATACATAGAAAGCTGAGCGGCATCATGACCGATGACGCCGATCTGTCTGACTGCGCTGCCAACACCGCCACAATGGGAATAAACATAACGACGACGGGCGTATTGTTGAGGAACGCGCTGACGACCATCGCGACGATAAACACCGCAAGCAACTTGATATATGTAAAGCCCTTGCCGGTTTCCAAAAGCCACTTTGTAGGCTTTTCGAGGGCGCCCGTTTGAAATAGACCTTGTCCAATCACAAGCAGGGCGATGATCGAAATCAGCGCAGGATTTCCGAAGCCGGACAATATTTCCGTCGCGCTGAGCAAATTGTTGCCGTCGGATCCGTAGACGGGAAACAAGTAGAAAAAGATCAACAAGGTCGCGACCAGGCCGATGGACGTCACTTCCATCGGAATGCGCTGAATGGAGTAGCTGACAATGGCCACTAGGATGAAGGCGAGCGTCACCCACATCTGCCACATGCTAAGGAATTCGTCGATCATGAGAGGGCGCTAACCCAATGAGCCAGCGTGCGGGCATCGTGCCTTTTCGATGACACGGCCGCTTCTGGGTATGGCTCACAATGGATGATCACTGCTCTCATGCGTTTGATTCAGCCTTGGGTAAGTGAACGTGAGTTTAATTTGAGGTGTCAATGATAACGGTGCCGATGAAGACATCGTGGAGCGCGCGCTTGCCCCGTGTGAAAAACAGAACGAGCAGCACAAGCGGCGTTAATAGAGTAATCGTGAGATAGAACGCAACGGATCTGAAAAGAGCCGCTTGGTAGCCGGGTGCGCCGCCGGTCCGCTGACGCAGAGTCAGCCCGTAGAACCTCATTCCCGGCGATGCCCCGCGCCGGCCGCCCTGTGCGGCGGCAAAATATAGCATGGTGAGCGGCACGATCAGGAAGGGCAGAAACGGGGTAAATATAGCCGCTAAGAACGGTGCATAGATGGATGCCCCTATGCCTATCGTGACAATGAGGCCAGCAAAGACCACCAAATCGATGAAAAAGGCCTTGGCGCGCCACTGAACCAGACCGGACGGCGGGCCAGCAAGATTGAGTAAGCCCGTCGCTGCCGTCGCGGCACTGTCGACACTGTTCGACCGCAGCAGTCGTGCCATTCGACCAGTCATTCGGGGCTCCCAATTGCCTCATCGCACGGGCGCACCGCCCCAATGGGCCGGACGCGGCGCGGTCCAAGTTGTAGTGACCATAGGCGGCTGTATGCACCGACTTCAAGGGCGATCGGTCCGCCTCAGACGGGCCGACCGAGGTTAAAGCTCGTAATTGGGCGGGAGAACCGGCGCCTCGCACAAAAGGACGATACTGATGCGCCGATTGGAGGACATGAACGGATCGTCTGGAAACAGCGGTTCGGAGCCGGCTTTGCCGGCAACCTGATAGAGCCGGTCGCTATCGACACCGGCTTTGAGGATGATTCGGCGGGCGGCATTGGCCCGGTCCGAGGAGAGCTCCCAATTCGAATAACCGTCGGCCCTCTCAAAGGCGGCCGAATCCGTATGACCACTGATGGTGACCCGGTTGGGCAGGCGATTGACGATCTTGGCGACTTGCTGGAGCAGCACGCGCGTGCGCGGCAATGGCTCGCTGCCGCCCGGCTTGAACATGGGTCGACCTTCTTGGTCGACGATTTGGATCCGCATCCCTTCTGGTGTTTGATCTATGATCAAATGTCTTGAAAGTTCAGCCAGTTCAGGCAAGTCCTTCATAGCCTGCCTAAGGGACATGGCGGCGCGTTCAAAGGCTTGTGCCTCACGTTCGGCCAGCGCCTGGTCGATCGCCGCGTCCGTGATCTCTTGGCCGACCGGTACCGTGTCGCTGGGCTCTTCTGGTGTACCCTTGGCGTCGCCGTCAGTGTCGCCTTCTATCCTGGATTCGGGTTTCGGCGCATTGTTGGTCATGGTCACGTTGGAATATCCGCTGTCCCGGACGCCCTCCGGATCGAATGATTTACCGCCGAGGATGCCGCCGGAGCCGCTTGAACTGTTGCTGACCGCGGCCGGCGCAAAGTAGTCGGCGATGCCTTGCTTTTGATCAGGGGACGTCGCGTTGACCAGCCACATCAATAGGAAGAACGCCATCATGGCTGTGACGAAGTCGGCATAGGCCACCTTCCACGCGCAGCCGTGATGGCCGCCGCCACTGACCTTCTTCACCTTCTTTATGACGATCGTTGCGTCGCCCGAAATTGCATTTCAGCTTTTCGTCTTGGGGCTCGGCCACCATTGACCCATCTACGGCGCTATTGTTCGGCGGCGCAGTTAATTTGGCGTTTAGACTTTCAAGATTGGGGTGCTTCGCCTTGTCTTGCCGATCTAGCAATGAAGGCGGCTGCGGCCACGATGGCCGCCGATATGATTGGCTCGCCAATATTTGCGATTACGCCGCCGCCAAAGTTGGGCATGATGGCAAAAAACGGCAGTGCGCCCGCAGAGCCAAGAGCAAGCCACCGATAGCCGCGGGCGACCCATAACAAGACGCCGAATGCAATCATCATGAACGACATCAATATGGGCGCGATCGGAGGTACAGTGGTGCCCCCTGAAAAACCATTTGGTCCACATTGAAACTCCGGCAAAACTCTCGTCGAATAGCGCAGTGTGTCCATAGCGCATGACGGATGCAAAGTGTTGTTGAGGAAAGACCACATGTCTTCGACAATGAAAAAAGCGGCAATAAGGCAAAAGAGTGCCATGACCGCTTTGGGCTGAGCCCAAGCAAAGCCAGCCTGGCGTGCCATCGCTCCAAGCGCAATAAACGTCATAGGAGCCAACACGTAGTGACCTACAAAGCGCACATAGTTCATGGAAAAAAGAAGATCGCCTTCGCCTAAGTATTGGCCCAATCCCACGGTGAAATTGTCAAACCAAAGCAAAGTGAGGGGCAACATGGCGTAGAACACGCCATTTCCTCGATAAGTGCGCCATTGACCGAAGGCCCAAATCAGCACCAGAAAGTCCAACGCTGCGACTGCAAGATAAAAGTTAGAAATCATTGCATCCCCGATTTTAGAATGGGCCTATGATTGAAATTCGGCCACATGACGTTTGGCTTGCCCGAGCGATGGTTCGTTCTAAGTTGTGCGCAACTACGGAGCCGGAACAAGTTTAAGACGGCCCATCGCTTGTTCCTCAACGATGGACCGGTCGGTTGGGATGGAGACGTAGTCGACCTTTGACCATCGCTCCACAAAGTTGTCGTAAAAGCTTGAAAATACATTGCCCGATTGACCGGTCGATTGCATGTAGACCGATTGTTCAAGGTTGGCAAAATCGTAAATCGCGCGGTAGCCCGAGCCGTGAATGTTGGCGAAGGGCTCAACGGCGGCAAAGCGGTGACCGCCCCGGTTTATAGTGTAGAAGCCCCCGCCTGTCGGCACTTCAATGTTGAAGAAGTCGTTCAAGAGAGGAAATCTATCAAACGGATTGTGGGCATGGATCGCGACGTGAGCCTCTCCCCATTTCCACTGCGTCATGTCACTGCCATGCGTCTCAGCCAAGTCGCGTATCGCAGTGTCGAGGGCCGAGCTCAAAATTTGCACGCAGGTTTCGACGGTCTCCGTCGTGACGTCGTCACACCAAATCTCCCGATCGCCGATCTGACTCAAGACTTGCTTGACGAAGATGGGCTTGAATGTCCAATGGGTGAAGAAGTGTTTCCCCAACTCGTCTTGATAGAGCTGCCGGGCGATCTCCCGGTACCAGCCTACGAATATGAGCGGCCGCGCATCTTCTGCTGCCATGGCGCCGTCCCATGAAAGCACGAGGTCTAGAGCTGCGCGGCCTGCCGCGGATACTGGAGTCGCGCTCTCGAGAATTGGCATGAGATCAAGAGCGAGCTGCGAGACGTCGTCCGCCTGTAGTTTTTTGAATGACGCCAAGTCATGAGGGTTGCCGTCAATCAGCGCGGCCTCAATGCGCCGCGCGCGTAACCCCGGCTCCCACCGCGCTGTAATCAGATAAGGATACTCGGGCGGCACAATCCGATTGTTGGCCGTCACAATCATGTGCCGGTCTGGATTGTACAGCTTCGGCAGCTCGTCGAACGAAACGAAACCTGCCCAATTGTACGCGTCCTCCCAACCGGGTGCTGGAAAGAGGCCGCGCAAATCATTTCCCGGTTTGCGAATAGGAACACTCGCCGGCGCTATGAATCCGATATTGCCGTCAACATCCCCATAGACAATGTTTTGCATCGGTTGATGAAATAACCGAGCTGCCTCGATAAACTCATCCCAATTGCGCGCGGTCATAACCTGCAAGCCCGCTTCGGCGGTTAAATCGTTCTCGTCGAGCGCGGTCCATTGAACGGCGAGGGCGTAGTCTTGCGGCGCATAGATCTGATTAAAGCCGCCCCAGTTTTGAGGTAGCACAGGGCCGTGACGGCTTTCGCGGATCGTTCGTGTTACATCGGAGCCAAAGCGCACGCGGATCGTTTCTTCTCTCTCGTTGAACGGAGCGAAGCCTTCCGGCGTTTCATACTCGGACGGATTGTCGGGATTGAGCCTTTCGACAAACAAGTCTTGAGTGTCCGCGCCCGTGTTCGTAAAGCCCCAAGCGATATGGTCATTGCGCCCAACAATGACCGCGGGAATGCCGGCGATGGTGCCGCCGACGACGTTGCCGGTCGGCAGCGCCAGGTGTGCCAAATACCAAACGGACGGCGCGGTGAGCTCAAGATGTGGATCGTTAGCGAGCAGCGGTTTGCCGCTCTTGGTTCGTGAGCCGTCCACCACCCAATTGTTGGAGGCGCCTTTCGTACTTTCAAAAGGAAAGTCTTCCGGTGGGCCACTCGCATCGGCGTTCCGGCCTGACGGCACTAGGGACGACATCGTAATTGGATCGCTGTCGGGATATGCCGGAAAGAATTGAAGTATTTGTTCCGGTGTCAATTGATCCAGCAATTGAAGGCGGCGGATTTCGTGAACCATGTTGGTCGATAGACCGACGGACATCATCTTGGTGATGAGCAGACTGTCCGCGGCCGTCCAAGGTTCTGGCCGGTGAAACAACAGAATGAATTCCGGCGGCTGGCTCCATTGTGCGCTCTCGATTATGGAGTTGACGCCCGCCGCATAGGCTTCGAAATAGTATCGGCTTTTTGGCGAGAGCTTGGCGAAGGAGGCTTCGGCGTATTTCGTAAAGTTTAGTGTCCGAAAGTACTCGTCTATATCGACAGTACTGTTGCCGAGGATTTCAGACAGACGGCCTTGCGCGAGGCGGCGGCTGGCCTCCATTTGCCACAATCGGTCTTGTGCATGGACTACCCCCAATCCGAAAAAGACGTCTTCGGAGGTCTCACCATAGATGTGAGGCACGGCTTCAGCGTCGCGCAGAATATCGACTTGCGCCTGGATACCCCTGACAGGCATTTGGCCGTTGAGCTCAGGCAGCGACAGGCGCATGGCCGCAAACCGCTCCAGGCTCACCACCAGAATCAAGCAAACTAGGGCGCCGGCAAAAAGTCCGATGAATTTTATCGCGTCACGCATGGCGTTGCCCTGAAGACCCGCGTTGAAAGATTGCTGTATAAGAGCTCATACGACCAAGTGAAGGGAGCGGTTGACCGTGTCACACAAAGTTACATTTTTAGGTCTTGGCGTCATGGGGTATCCCATGGCCGGTCATTTGGCAAAGGCTGGACACGAGGTTCGGGTTTACAACAGAACAATCGCCAAAGCCGAACAATGGGTTCAAGACTTCGGCGGCGCCCATGCATCTACGCCGGAAGATGCGGCGGCCGGTGCGGACATCGTGTTTGCCTGTGTGGGCAACGACGATGACGTGCGGCAAGTTACGCTGGGAGAGTCAGGCGCGTTTGGCGCCATGGCCGAAGGAAGCATCTTTGTCGATCACACGACGACCTCAGCCCGGCTCGCACAGGAGCTTGGCGCTGTGGCTACGTCCAAAGGCTTCGGGTTTCTTGATGCGCCTGTCTCGGGCGGTCAAGCGGGTGCTGAGAATGGAGCACTGACTATAATGGTTGGCGGCGCGTCCGGTGACTATGCCAAGACGGAACAGGTGATGTCGTGCTATGCGCGCTATGTTAAACGATTGGGTGAGGCAGGCGCCGGTCAACTCACCAAGATGGCCAATCAGATTTGCATTGCCGGCATTGTGCAAGGTCTCGCCGAAGCGCTCCACTTCGCTAAGCATTCGGATGTTGACCCCCGCGATGTGATCGACGTGATTTCAAAAGGAGCGGCGCAATCTTGGCAAATGGAAAATCGCTTTGAGACTATGATAGACGGCGAATTCGAATTCGGATTTGCGGTCGACTGGATGCGCAAGGATCTTGCCATCTGTTTGGACGAAGCGCGCCGCAACGGCTCGCATCTGCCCCTGGCCGCGCTGGTCGACCAATTCTACGCAGAAGTGCAATCTATGGGCGGCGCTCGCTGGGATACATCAAGTCTGATCGCCCGCCTCGAAAACGCCAAGTAGGCCGGTACTCATTCTCAATCGGCAACGTCGATACCGTCATAATTAATCAGGATCGTGCGTGGTGCATAGTTCGAAACACGGGAACTCAATCCGTCGAAAGCAATTTGGTCATAAAGAAACAGTGATGACGCTTGATCGCGATAGTAACGCAGCACATTGCGCGTGAGCTCTAGCCGTTTTTCGTCGTCGACTTCAATTCTCGCCGCTTCAATCGTAGGCATAATCGATTCGTCGCAAAACCAAGCGACGTGCCATTCACAAGAGTGCAGTTGAAAGGGCCGCATTGCATTCAGAGAAGGGGCGGTTCCGAAATCCATAGACAATCCGTCGCCCGCCCAGTTGCCCCGGTTTACGTTCGAAGTCAATTGAGGGTACGTGATCGTGCGGATGGTCATGTTCACGCCAATGCGTGCTAAGTCCGCTGCAACCGTTTGCCATAGAGCCGCGTCGTTGGGGCCTGTACCAACGATGCCTTCAAAGACAAAGTCAAATCCGTTCGGGTATCCCGCGTCGGTTAGCAATTGCCGTGCTAGATCGGGATCATAAGGATAGGGCTCCAATTCAGGGTCATAACCAAAGGCGCCGCGCGGCGTGGGTTGGCTTGCGACTTCGGCCTCGCCGGCTAGTAAGCCGTCTACAATGCCTTGTCGATTGACGCCCAGATTAATGGCGCGGCGAACGTCTACATTACTAAACGGCGTATCTCCAATGGTTTGCAAAGCCATAATGAAAACGCCGTAAAGCCGCCGGACATGTATTTGTCCGTTGACGGAGTTTATGGCGGATATATCGTCCGGCCCTAATTGAAGGGCGACATCGATCCGTCCTGCCAAGAGCGCCTGAACCCGCGCTGATGTTTCCGGAATGATCAATAGCTCAAGGGTGTCAATTTTGGGCGGACGCCAGGCATGAGGGTTGGCGCTCAGAGAGATTTGTGCCGAGCCCCATTTGTCGACCTGGTAGGGACCGCTCCCGATGGGCTGGAGCGCGAATTCATCACGGCCTACTTCAGACCACAGCGCCATATCGGGAATGCGAATGCCAGAAATGGTTCTGGGCAAATTCGGATCGGGTTGTATGGTTGTGAACTCGATGACGTGAGGCTCGATCACGGCCACGCTTTCAATCGTCTTGGCTTCGCGGCGCACCGAATCCGAGATCGATGCTTCCGAGATGAGATGATCGAAGACTTGTTTTACGACCGCAGCGTCGACGGGCTTGCCGTTCGAAAATTTCGCGTCTTCGCGAAGTATAAATCGCCAAGTTAAAGCGTCGCGGTTTTCCCATGACACTGCCAGCCACGCTAGCACCTCGCCCTCGTTACTAATCATGGTGAGGGCGTCGAACATCGCTGCCCAGGTGTATACGGGAGAAATAGAAGTTGACGAAAAGGGATTACCGAGTCCTGGTGGGGCGGTCGGTATGGCGACGCGAAGCGTCTTGCCTTGCGCAAACGCGTCAGGGGTCCAAATGCTTGCCAATAACAAGCAACATAGACTGAACCTAACAAAGAATTTTTGTGCTCTATTCATTAAACTTTTCACTAAGCGTAATTGTTCTTTTGCGTGCGCAGCTTACGTTATTAACGCGTGTTAGCTATATGACGCAAATCTGCCACAGGTTAAGCACTCCTTAGTTTTGTTGGCTTATAAAATTCGCAGAAATTGGGAGCTAAATGATATCTAGCCAATTTAGTTTTCCTTAAGGACTTGGGACTGTTGATCATGAGTATGACAAGCGTAGCAGAACAGATACCGGCAGCGGACGACAAAGAACGTGAAGGCATTCGATCTAATTATTTGCAATCACTGACACTGGTCGAGCGTCTCCATCGTCAATTGCTCGACGTTATCAAAGACGAGTTTGATCGTATCGGTAAATCCGATGTGAACAGCGTTCAAGCCCTTCTCCTTTTCAATATCGGAGACTCTGAAATGACGGCCGGTGAGCTGCGCTCTCGCGGTCACTATCTGGGCTCAAACGTTTCATACAATCTGAAAAAGCTGGTTGAGGCCGGGTACATTCACCACGAGCGCTCTGAGTTAGACCGCAGATCGGTAAGGGTGAGCCTGACGGAGACCGGCCGTGAAGTCAGCACGCAAGTTGATCAGCTGTTCGAGCGTCACTTGAAGACCGTGGAGGAGATTGGCGGCATATCCATCAATGACTTTACGACGGTCAACAATGTGTTGTTCAAGCTGGAGCGTTTCTGGACCGACCAGATCCGCTATCGCCTCTAGTCGCTGCAAGACTTTCTTATACGTCTTTGATGCTTGGCCGCTTTCACACAAGGCGGCCTTGCTGCATTTGTTTTTTGCGCGTCCCTTGTTAGTCTAAAATGAGTCAGACAGGACAAGGAACACATCAAGTGAGCGCTAAAGCATTGATGACCTCAGACGAGCTCGAAGCCCGCCTCAAGGATCCTAATATCCGAATCTACGATTGTTCCGTGAATTTGGTCGTGAAGGAGGGCGGGGGCTACCAATCAGACAATCATCGCGACGCTTGGTTGGCCGAGCATATTCCAGGTGCCGGCTATATCGACTTGATGGAGGAGTTGTCGGACACCGAGGCCGAATTTCCCTTCATGATGCCAAGCGATGATAAATTTATCGATGCCATGTCGCGCTACGGTGTGGGTCCAGAAACGGATGTGGTGCTCTACAACCGTGGACCCGGATGGTGGGCAATGCGGACCTGGTGGATGCTTCGCGCTTTTGGTTTTGATCGCGCGGCGGTGCTTGATGGGGGCTGGGACAAATGGCAAGTCGAGGAGCGCCCGACCAGCTCGGGAGATGAACATTATCAGGCGGCGACCTTCGTGCCCGGTCGGCGCCGCCAGATATTTGTCGGCGCGCCAGACGTCTTGAAAGCCATCGATGAGCCGGGCACGCTGGTCGTCAACGCTTTGTCGCCCGCGATTCACCGGGGTGAGGGCAAGGCATATGCCCGCCCGGGACGTATCAAGGGCAGTGTCAATGTGCCGGCGCCAAACCTGTTCAATGAAGATCTAACCCTGCATTCCGAAGGCGAACTCAAGCGTCATTTTGACTCGGTTGATGCGCTGCAAGCCGAAGAAGTGATCAATTATTGCGGCGGCGGAATTTCGGCAACTGCCGATGCCTTCGCGCTGCATCTATTGGGGCATGACCGCGTACTTATTTATGATGGATCCTTATCCGAATGGGTGAGGGATCCCTCACTTCCCATGGAAACTGGATAAACAATGAGCTGACGCAGCTTAAGTGCCACCCTGCTGTGGTGGGCGGGGGATGAGAGTGCTTGTGCGCTTCATATACTCGTCATACCCCGGCTTGGTCTGACTTAACATGCCGTCGAGCAGGGCGCCGCCGGAAACGCGGACAATTAGGAATGTGAGCAAGATCGGCGCGATGATCGTCCACCACGCATTTGAGTTTGACAGAGCGACAACATAAAGCCCCCACCAGACTAAGATCTCTCCAAAGTAATTCGGATGCCGGCTCCAGGCCCATAATCCGGTATCGAGTACGCGCCCTTGATTTTCCGGATCGGCTTTGAATTGCGCCAACTGTTGATCGCTGACAGTTTCGAAGGCCAGCCCGGCCAAGAAGATCGTGGTCCCCATGGCGGTGGCAAAGAAATCGTTTGGGGCCATCGGTTCCAATTGTCCAAGTTGAATGGGGAGGGAGATCAGCCACATGAGGAGCGCTTGAAAGCCAAAGACTGTGAGAAGGCTCGTATACGCAAAGTTGTCCCCGCCGCGCTCGCGCATCGCGGCATACCTTGGATCTTCGGCGGTTTTTGTGAGATGCCGCGCGATCATCAGAATGCTCAGGCGCACGCTCCAAATCGTAACCAAGATCGCGATGAGAAGGCTCCTCGTTGAATGGGTGTTGCCAATGAGAAAAACAGTCCACGCGATAATTGCAAAGCCGGGTCCCCAATAAATATCGACAATGCTTGTATCCCGAAGTTTGAGAGATAGGAGCCAGATGGCCGCCATTAAAATGACCGTCATCGCACCTGTTATGATCAGCACTTGCAGTGTTGTCATGATTGAGTCGGCAAGATGAGGCCTGCCCAACATCCCTTTCTCGAGCACGATGGCTTTTTGGCTTTTGCCCATCGTGGCGGCGCGTTGGAATCGGTTGAGAATACGATGGCGGCATTCCAGAAGGCGATAGATTTAGGCTTTCGTTATATCGAAACCGACGTGCAGGCAACGCGCGACGGCGAGATCCTCGCGTTTCACGATGACACGTTCGATCGATTAACCAATTTATCAGGGCCAGTCGGGCGGCTCGACTACGCTGCCTTGCGTGACGCACATGTATCGGAGGTCCACGCAATTCCCCGCCTTGAGGACGTTCTAGGAGCGTGGCCAAATCTCAAGGTCAATATTGACATCAAGTCGGATGTGGTCGTCGGTCCCTTGGTCGATGTCATCAAGCGCACGAATGCGCTCAATCGTATTTGTGTTGGATCCTTTTCGGGAATGCGCACAGCTCAATTGCGTGCCGTCTTCGGCCCCGCCCTTTGCACGTCCATGGGCCCCATGGGCGTCGCTCTGCTTCGGGCGCGGGGGTTTGGAATTCCATTCCGCCCGATCGACGCCAACTGCGCCCAAGTACCGATTTTTCATCGTGGCATAAAGATCGTTGACCGGCGATTTGTGCGGTCCGCAACTGAACTCGGCCTTCAAGTCCACGTTTGGACTGTTGATGACATTGACACCATGAATCATCTGATAGACTTGGGAGTCCATGGCATCATGACGGACCGACCGACTGATCTTAAGCACCTATTGCAGTCCCGTAGTCTTTGGTTGTCTGAGCAGGGCCGATGACTCGACCTAGGAAATCCAAACATGACTCGCGAATCTCATGGTGAATTAGGCGAGGTCATTGTCGAGTTCATCGCCATTGGCAATTCGGTCAAGGTTTCGGCGATCCATGTCGCGACCGGAGAAGAAGTCAGCATTGTGGGTCCCACCTCGGCGGCAGAGTTTGAACTCAAGCATCAAGTTATTGCGAAATTGCGCTACGTCTTGAACCGCAAGAAGCCGGCTCAGAAGGGCGGCATCGTTTGCTAGGTTGTACTGATCGAGGAAATTTCGGCTGAACGTAGCCTCAAGCGGACGTTTCTATTCAGCCATCCACCTTAAACACTAAGCAATTCCATCACGGCGCGGTGGGCCTGTTCGACAGCTGCTTCGAGCATCGCGTCGGCCGCAGCATCAGAGTTCGCAATGGCTATGCGCCCGAAAGGTTCGCGGGCACGCATATGTGGTAGACGTTCATCGTCATAAGAGGTGGTTCGGTTTGTTTGAACAACTTTCGGACTGCGGATAAGTGGATTTCAGCCCCTGTTATGCCGCGACCGGGATTGGTTGCAGCACGTTGAAGTAAGCCTGATCGGGTGTCTGGCGGTCAAGCGATGAATGCGGTCTCTTGGTGTTATAAAAGACCAAATATTTGCCGAGGGCGGCTCGGGCTTGTGGAACATTGCCATAGGCATGCAGATAGACCTCCTCGTATTTGACCGTGCGCCACAGCCGTTCAACAAAGACATTGTCCCGCCACGCTCCCTTGCCATCCATGCTGATGGCGATTTCAGCATCCTTCAGGATTTGTGTGAAAGCGATGGAGGTAAACTGCGAGCCCTGATCGGTGTTGAAGATGTCCGGCTTACCGTAACGGGCCAGTGCTTCTTCAACGGCTTCAATGCAAAAGTCTGCTTCCAGTGTGATAGAGAGCCGCCAGGACAGGACACGCCGGCTGAACCAGTCAACCACTGCGGCCAGATAAACAAAGCCCCGTGCCATTGGAATGTAGGTGATATCCATCGCCCAGACCTGATTGGGTTGGGTGACCGGCAGCTTACGCAACAGATAGGGATAGATTTTGTGGCCCGGTGCAGGCTTGGACGTGTTCGGGCGGCGATAAATAGCCTCAAGCCCCATACGCTTCATCAGTGTTGTGACGTGCAGGCGGCCAACCTTGTATCCTTCACCAAGCAATAGTCCCTGCAGCATCCTGCTGCCTGCAAAGGGATAGTCGAGATGCAATTCATCAATCCGGCGCATCAGTGCCAGATCACCGACCGATACGGGACGGGGCTGATAATAGACGCTGCTCCGGCTGATCTTGAGCGCCTTGGCCTGACGGCTGAGCGAGAGTTTATGTTTGCGGTCGATCATTTTCTTGCGCTCGGCAATCCCGCCTTGGTGAGCGCATCGCCTAAAAAATCATTCTCAAGCGTCAGCTCCCCAATCTTGGCATGGAGCCTCTTCACATCAACACGGGGTGCAGGCAGCGGTGATTTACCCTCCCGCCCAAAAACACCCGCTGCACCCTTAAGGAGCTGATCTTTCCATTGCTTGATCTGGTTAGGATGAACATCAAACTGCTGAGCGAGTTCTCCCAATGTCTGCTCACCGCGAACGGCCGCAAGGGCCACCTTCGACTTGAACGCAGGTGTATGATTGCGACGTGGTCGTCTTGCCATAGTGGATCTCCTGTTGCCGGCGATCATGCCGCCTACAGGCCAAAATTCCACTTATCTCAACTGTGCAGATTTCCCGAGCCACCTCTATAATCATCGTAAATCCCATCATATAATGGGTTATACCAATAGGAATAGCCATGGGCCCAGCGGTTCACCGTAATGCCCATTATGTCCGTGGCCGGATCAAATCCGCCTTCTCCCAGAATGCTGAGAAGTTGGCTTCGGACGTGACGTTCAATCTCCTCAAACGGCGTGGCAAGAAGCTCATACCGGGCGGCACGAAATTGCTCCTGCGGCGTCAAGCCGTCACGATCCTCAAAAGCTTGGGAGCGATACATCATGGCCATGACAGGTTCGTCTGGACCCGTGGAATAGGTATAGTCTCCCAGACTGACAGGGTAGGTGAGGCTAACATTTCTATGGTAAGAGCCCGGTGAATTGACCTCTCCAATGCCCAACTTTTTCCATGGCTGCCAGTTGCGCAAGGCCACGTTGGTATAAAGCAGAGGCTGTTTGACCTGGAAGGCCAGCGCCTCGCGCTGCGCTTCCGGCAGTTCGGGGCAGAGATAAGGAATGATGGAATTGTAACAGGCCAAAACGCAGCCGTATCCTTTGACCCGGTATGCTTGGCCATCGGTAACGTAAGTTACGTGCACGCGATTGGCTGATTGGGGATCGCCGTCATGTTCTACCTTCGTGACCGTAGAATTCAGCCTGATTCTCACCGGCGCGCCGTTACGGTCGAGCTTTGAATAATCAAAGCGTGCGGTGACGATATCTTCCATCGTGTTGCCAGGCGCCACATCCGGAATCATCAAGCGCACAAGAAGGCGGGCGATGGAGGCGTTGCCGTCGGGAAAATGATGGATATAGGGTTCCTCGTCGTCCGGCAGAGGCAGTCCCGTCGCACCCCGTCCCGGCATTCCGACGTAGTTTAGCGCCCGTTCAGCAGTGATGTCCTCAATGCCGAGGCCTAAATCGCCCGTAAAAGACTGGAGCAAGGTCAGAACCTCAGGCTCCGTAATTCCGATGTGCTTCGTCAAGAAGTCTTGATAGCTGATCGTGGAAAGGTAACGCCATTTCTCATCGACGGGCATCTCAGGGATCTGATCGTCCTTAAGTGTCAGTAAGCGTAAAAATTCACGTTGAGCGGCTTCAGAAATCGGAATTTGAGCAACAGCTTGCTCTGAGGACAGAGACGTTTCGGTATCGGATATGCCCCAGGCGCCAAAACTTGTGGACACGATCCGATCCACACCCCATTTTTCTTTGTTGAAATGAGTAACGCTTTTCAGGCCGTGGCGTTTAAAGAAATCCTGATCATAGGCGGTATAAAACCGTTGAATGTCGACGCCAAGTTCATTGAGCAGACCTTTGACGATGTCGCTGTATTTGGACGGATTGGTAAGCGTCTCACTGCCGCCATGGCAGATCAACGTGCGATCGCCAACTTGAAATTCCGTGCGTTTTGCGTGACCGCCAAAATCATCGTGATTGTCGAGAATGAGAATGCGTGCGTCCGGTTTTTCCTTACGGTAGAAATGCGCCGCCGCTAAACCGCTGATGCCACCGCCAACGACAACGAGATCGTAAATGTCAACATCGGGCTCCCGAACCGTGCCCCATTCGGATTGGTCCTCAAGGCTAAGAGCATGAGCGGCGGCGAACGAACCGTCATGGTTGCCTCTCATCCCCGTCAATGCCGGTGGATAATAGCTCGCCGCATCAATTGGAGGCTCGCTGCAGCCTGCGAGTGATCCAGGCATCACTAAGCCCGCGCCGATTGCGCCGAACCCATGCACAATATCTCGGCGCGAAATGGCACGGTCCATACCGAGGTCTTTATCGGAATGTTTCATTTTGAATCTTTTCCCCGAAAATTGAATCCCCGAAGATTGCACAAGCACGATTACATTATCGTTTGGGCGAAACAATCGGCTCGATTTCTCAAGAACGCAATGTCCCCCCTTGAGTCAAACTTGGACGTGCAGCGATGCGGCATCGACCGACTGCTTCTTCTGCTTGAGCCGACATTCCCCGGGACAAAAACGGCTGACTCGGATCTGTCTTCTTAGGATAATTTGGAGCACCTTGTTTGGCAGTTTCGGTCAGGGCGGCGCCTGTCATTGCGGCCAAACGGCTATGACTTCGCGCTCGAGATAAGCCGTCCATCCTCTTGGTTTTGAAGGGTATTCGCGTCCAAGCAGAAATTGCGACAAGGCCTTGTAGGTCACTGGCATGCCATACCAAGATATGGTACAAGCCGCGGGCAATCGGCATGGATGGGTCCCATCCCCGCACTATTCGGGCCCAAAGCTAAGCCGGCCTCATCGAGCGCAGAAAATTGAGTTTCAGCTCCTTCGGGGTGCCGGAAATAACGTTGGTCGAAGTGAGAAAAGGTGGGCAGGGATGTCAATGGCGCAGGCTCAAAACGTGACCGACGCAGAAAGCGAATTTTTTGACTCGGAGCTTCGCCGCTCCGATCGGGCAATTTACGACGCCATCAAACAAGAACTTGAGCGGCAGCAAAATCAGATAGAATTGATCGCGTCGGAAAACATCGTGTCTCCCGCTGTGTTGGAAGCCCAAGGCAGTGTGCTGACGAATAAGTATGCTGAAGGTTATCCCGGCCGGCGCTATTACGGCGGCTGCGAATATGTCGACGTTTCGGAGACGTTGGCCATAAAGCGCGCCAAAGAATTGTTCAATTGCAGTTTTGCAAATGTTCAGCCCCACTCGGGCTCACAGGCCAATCAAGGCGTCCTCCTGGCCATGCTTCAGCCGGGGGATACGATCCTTGGCATGAGCTTGGCGTCCGGTGGTCACTTGACACATGGCGCCACGCCCAACCTTTCAGGCAAATGGTTCAACGCCGTGCAATATGGCGTGCGCCGGCATGATCAACTGATTGATTTTGATGAAGTCGAGAGCCTGGCCCGCGAACATAAGCCCAAGATGATAATCGCCGGCGGCTCGGCGTACCCGCGCGTCATAGACTTTGTACGGTTTCGTGAGATCGCAGATGAAGTCGGCGCATACTTCATGGTCGACATGGCACACTTCGCGGGACTCGTGGCGGCGGGCTTGCATCCCAGTCCGCTCGAACATGCGCACGTGGTAACAACGACAACTCACAAAACTTTGCGCGGCCCACGCGGTGGTATGATCCTGAGCAACGACGAAGCCTTGGGCAAGAAGATCAATTCGGCCATTTTCCCCGGTTTACAGGGCGGCCCTCTGATGCATGTGATTGCCGCCAAGGCCGTCGCCTTCGGCGAAGCGCTCAGGCCCGAGTTCAAAACCTACGCCCAGGCCGTCATCGACAATTCACGAATTCTCGCTGAAACCTTGGCATCGAACGGTGTGAATATCGTATCAGGCGGCACCGATACGCATCTGTCCCTGATTGATCTAAGGCCGAAGGGTTTAACGGGGAAAGCGGCGGAGGAAAGCCTCGAGCGCGCAAACATCACGTGCAATAAGAACGCAATTCCATTCGATCCGGAAAAGCCGGCCATAACATCGGGCCTGCGCATTGGGTCGCCGGCGACGACGACGCGCGGCTTTGGACCGCAGCAATTCGTTCGTGTGGGTGAACTCATGACTGAAGTGTTGGACGGGCTCACGCAAAATCCAGACGACAACGCGGCGGTCGAATCCCGCGTGCGCAAGGACGTACATAATCTTTGTGCTGAATTTCCCATTTATTCCGGCTTAGAGTGATCGCATATGCGTTGTCCGTTTTGCGGGAGTGAAGATACGCAGGTGAGGGACTCGCGCCCTGCCGAAGACGGTGCGGCGATCCGTCGGCGCCGTCATTGTCCGGCATGCGGCAATCGGTTTACGACCTTTGAGCGGGTCCAGTTGCGTGAGCTCATGGTCGTTAAGTCAAGCGGGCGCCGGGTTGCTTTCGATCGCGACAAGCTTATGCGATCCATTCAAATCGCTTTGCGCAAACGGCAGGTGGATCCCGATCGTGTCGAGCGCATGGTCACGGGTCTGGTGCGGCGATTGGAGAGCATGGGCGAAACGGATATCCCATCCAGCGCCATCGGCGAGCTTGTCATGCAAGGGCTCGCTGGTCTCGATGACGTCGCTTACGTTCGCTATGCCTCGGTCTACAAAGATTTCCGCGAGGCGCGCGATTTTGAGCAATTTCTCGGCAATCTCGGCGATCAGGACTAATACAGACGAAGTCCTTCAGTGGCTGTAAAGTTTTGCCATGGGTTTCAATACACATTTTATGGAGATCGCTCTCCGCCTGGCGCGGCGGGGTCTGGGCCAAGTTGCACCGCGTTGCGCGGACGGCTGCGTGATCGTGGCGCGCGAGCCGTCTTCACAAGAAGACTTCATTGTGGCGCGCGGATGGTCCGATCGTGCTCATGGTGCCGTTGCGAGCGCTGTCGATAATTTTCGCGTGCTGCAATTCTCAGAGATGCCGCTTGAAATTTATCTGGCAAGCGATCCTTCTGAAAGCGACACAGCCTTGCTCCT
>CBDFKK010000007.1:375000-748246 GCA_965248815.1 Alphaproteobacteria bacterium | reverse complement strand
GTCAGCCTGGCGCAACGGATTATCGAAGCTCTGCGGCGCGGCGGCCGTCTCACCCAGCAGCTGAGCCAAGTGGATGAATTCGACGACGAGCTCGGCATTTACCGCCGCAGCTACTCGGTAATGGTGCGCTAGATGGAAATGGACATCGACATTGAAGGCGTCGACGAGCTGAATAGAGCCTTGCGCGCGCTGCCCGAGCTGCTGGCGGTCCGTGTGCAGGGCGACGGCCTGATTGCGGCCGCCCGCGTCGTGCGCGACGAGGCCAAGACGCTGGTGCCCGTCAAGACCGGGAGCTTGCGCGACTCCATTCGGGCAAGCCGGCGGGCGCAAACCGTCGACACCTTTCGGGGACGCAAACGTGTGCCGGGCGGCGCCGCCCAAGTGCGCGCCGGTGGCAAGGGTGCCCGCCACGCCTGGCTGGTGGAGTTCGGCACCGTCAAGACCGCCGCCCATCCCTATCTCGAACCGGCGTTGAACGGAAACCGCAGCCGATTGCTGCGCGTGGCCGCCGCCGAGATGTCCAAAGCTTTTGTGAAGCTCGGCACCGAACTCGCTGCCGGCCGGGCCACACGCGTCACCAGGCGGCTTGTATCTGAATAGGAGGCCAAGACATGGCAGGTGTAAACACAGTCCCAGGGCTCGGCGTCAACGTCGAGTACTCCAAGGACGGCACGACGTTTTATAAGATCCCCTACGCCGGAACATTTTCGACCAGCGGAGGCGACCCCAACGTCATCGAAGGCGAGACCTTCGACGGTCCGTTCAAGCGCGTCGGCAACATGCGCGTGCCCGACGCTACCATCGAGTTCCCAAGCTACGTTCCCAACCACCAGAGTTGGAAAGACTTGATGGGCCAAGCCAACGATAACAACGCGCCGGTGCATTATAAGCTCGCCACTATGGAGGAGAAGCTTTACGAGGCGAGCGGGGCGGCCAACACCGTCGCCATCGACACCGCCGGCGCGGTCACCTTCGCCGGCGATAAACCGGATTTCACGTCGGACAATTACGGACCCGGCATGGTCATCGCGCTGTACGTGGCCTCCCGCGGGACCGTCGTCGCCAACACCTCGACCGTCGAGTACGTCTACAAGGCGACCGCGGCCAACGCGGCGCCCGCGACCCCGATCGGCGGAGCCACCACCGACGACTTCGCGCCGACCGGATGGAGCGCATCAGACATCGCGCCAACACCAGCGCTACCCTACGTGTGGCGCTCGACCCGGACGCAGACGGGCGGCGCCTGGGACGCTGACGACTTCGCCGCACCGGTGCTGTTCTCGTCGAGCACCCGAAACGTCAACCACATCGATACGATCGCCGACGATGGAACGGTCACGGTGAGACCGGCGCCGGACACGGCCGTCGCCGCCACCGCGTCCTACAAGATCATAAATCCGGCGCTGACCAAGACGTTCATCGCCCGTTTCCGCACCCCGGTGCACGACAACGTCGATGTCGGCGGCATCATGAGCTCGACACTCGAATTGGCGCTAACCGGCGTATTGCCAGACTGGAGCATCGTAGCATGACCGATCAAACGGACCTGATCAGGAACATCATCTCAGCTGAGCGTACGGTCCCCGTGGGCGATGATGTCGTCAAGCTCACCGCGCCCGACATCGAGGCGGCCAAGGTCGTGCGGCGCTTCACCATGTCGTTGCGCGACAATGACGACGACGAGGCATTGGCGGTGGCGGGTCTCGAAACCGCCGCTCATGCGGTCGACGCCTGTATCGCGGAGATCGACTTGGAGACCGCGACACGCCTGGTGCTGGCGACCGGCGGCGAGTTCGGCGAGCTCGCGGGCGCGGCATTGGACCTGTGCGGGCTCGGCTCCGTCATGACGAAAGCCTTGGCGGCCGGCGAAGCCGACCGCCCTACCTAGTGGCGCGCTGGCTGGGTCTGGGGAATCGGCGACGTCTTGACCATGACGCCGTCGGAATTCGAGGGCTGGTGGAGCCACTTCACGCGCTACCCGCCGGCAGAGCAAATCCTCGCCTCGTTGTGGTTTGGTGTCATGAAAGCCTTGGGCGGCACGCCGGAAATTCAACATATGGGGTTTTGGCTCGACTCGCCCGAGGCCCGCGCCGCCCGAGAGCTCAAGCAAAAACGCGCTGAGCGCGCCGCCCGCGTGCGGATGACGGCGGCGGCTTATGAACGGAGCGCACGTGTCACAAGAGACCAACAGACCTGAGCACGACGATGGTTCCCACGATCACCGCGAAATAAGCGGTCTGACTTGGCCCATGACGGCCCATTGTCAAGGAGCGCCCTATGGCTGAGGCACGGGTCGGCACCGCGGTCATCGCCTTTCTGGCCCGCAACGCCGCGTTCATCGCCGGTGTGCGCAAAAATGTCCGGGCGCTCGGCACTCAGGAACGGGCGGTGCGTCGATTGCGCCGCGACGTGCGCGCCTTCAACCGTGCGGCCCGGAACATGCGGCGCCGGTTGCTTTCGGTGCGCGGCGCCGTCACGCTTCTGGCCGGGACGGGCGGCCTGGGTCTGCTGATCCGTCAACAGGCGCAATACGGCGCATCGCTCGTCGAGACCTCGCGCCGCTTGGGCATTACCGTCGAGCAGCTGCAATTGTTGCAACGGGCGGGCACCGCCGAGGGTCTAAGGATCAATGCGATCAATATCGGCCTGCAACGGCTCACGCGTCGTCTTGGCGATGCGGGTGAAGGAAACCAGCTTCTTGCAGATACCTTCCGTAGACTGAATGTCCAGATCCGAGACAGCGACGGACGGCTCAAGAACACCTACGACGTGCTGCTTGAGATGGCTGACGGGCTGCAGTCCGTGGAGACCCAAGCAGAACGCGTGGTCCTGATCTTCCGGCTGCTCGATACCGAAGGTGTCGGCTTCCTAAACGTGCTCCAACGCGGCCGGGAGGAGATGCAACGCTCCTTTGAAGAATTCAGGCGCTTGGGCATTGTCGCGACCGAGCAGGCCGAGCGCCTCAAAGTTCTCGATCAGTCGTTCCAGGACTTGGCCAATGCGCTACGCACGGGCTTCGCGGTGGCCATCGCGGAAAATGCCGAAGATCTCGAACGCCTCAACGCCTTTCTGGCCCAAACGCTGCCCCAAGCATTCGAACGGATGTTCGACGCCATGGACGCCATGCGTCGCAACTCCGAGACCTTGTTCCGTGTGCTGACTACACTCGCGGTCTACAGTTTCTCACGGCGCATTCTGACATGGGGTGTCGCGTTGGTGACGGTAAGCTCCCGGTTGGTCTTGGCGGCCACGAAAGCACGGGGCTTGAAAGCCGCCTTGGTTGCCATGTTCGCCGTCATGCGCGCCCATCCCGTCGGTATTCTGAGCACCGTGCTGGTCGCCTTGACGTTCGCGCTGTTTCCGGTGATCCGCAACTTTCAGTTGTTGAACCGGGAGATTTCGTCGCTCTCCATTGCCGAGGCCCAAAGGCGGCTGCAGATCGTGACCGATCAGTTGGAGGCGGCCGAAGAGCGGCGCCGGCTGTTTGCGCAGACTCTCACCAGCGGGGTACCCGGAAGCGCCCTTTTGACCTCGAGCGTGCGGACGCCGGAGGACCAAGACCGCTGGCGTGCCGAGATCATGGACCTGCGGGATCACATTGCAGAGCTCGAGGAGCAGCGGCAGGCGATCGAGGACAACCTTCGCGATATAGCCGAGATCCGGGTGCTCGCGGACGATGCGGGGGACGATCCCGCGGTGGCCATCCAATCTTTCAGCCAAGCGCAACGCAATCTCGCCCAGGACCTGGCGGACACGGCCAACCGGCAATTGCGAACGATCCGCGATCAGAACGAATTGTTGATGACGCAAGACGGCCTCCGGGCCGAGGTCCAAGCCCGTCAAACGGTGACCAACGCCTTCGCCGCCGAAGCTTTGCGGCTCGAACGGGAATTGGCGGCGGTCGTCATGGACCGCGCGCGGGCTGCGGCCGCGCTCGAACAGATATCCACCACCGAAGCCAACGCAACGGCATTGGGCGCCGCCGTGCGGCAACTGGAGGCGGCGGAAGCCGGCGTTAAGGCGGCCCAGGCCAACATCGAGAATTTGCGCGAGCAATCAGGTCTTATCGCCCAGCTGATCGAGCAATATAAAGAGGTGGCGCGCTCCCAAGCCGACGCGGCGACGACCGCCGAGCAACTCGCGACGGTGGCCCGCTTGTTCGAGGACGACGTCGACCCCGTCACGCAATACAACAATCAACTCGCCGTCCTGAACGATTTGCTGGAGCGCGGCGTCATCAACGCCGAAATGTTCGGGCTGGCGCTCGACAACCTCAACAAGTCCGTCGACGGTATGAACCAGATGGGCCAAGAGCTTGAATACCTGGCCGATAGTATGCGCTGGGCGTTCGAACGCTTTACCGTCGACACGGTGGGCGGTTTTGAAAGCATCGGGGATGCGGCGCGCCGTCTCGCCGACACGCTGAAGCGTCAACTTTTGCAATTCGCCGTCAGGCAAATTTTTAATGCGTTGTTAGGCCAGTTCGGCGGTGGCGGCGACGGAGGCATACTAAGCGGCCTCTTCGGCGGCGGCGGCGGCGGGGGCGAACGGCAACATGGCGGCCCCGTCCACGCCGGCGTGCCCTATCTGGTCGGCGAAAATGGCAGGCCGGAACTGTTCGTACCCAATGTGCCGGGCAACATCATTCCCAACGACGCGCTCAAGCGGATCGGGCCCGTCGGCGGCGCCCCGAACGTCAACATCAACGTCGCCGTCAATGCCGAGGCCAGCGTCTCGCCCGACGAGGTGCACTTCATGATTGCGCAAGCCGCCCCGGCCATCGTCGATGCCGCTGAAAATGCCGTCACCAACGATATCGGTCGGCGCAGCCCCTTAAGAATGAGAGCGCGGTTCTGATGGCAGAGGTCGCATTTCCGTCCGAAATCGAACTGACCGCCATGACCATCGAGCCATGGTTTCCGGGCCAGGTGGCACTCAGGAGTCCGTTCACAGGCTTCGTCCAAGTGCTCAACCGGGGATATCCGTCATGGCGCGGCGTGGCGGACATCTCGCCCGCTGCCGCCGCCGACGTCGGCAAGGTCATCGAGGCGTTTCTCGCCTCGCTGAAGGGCCAGGAGAACTGGACCGACTTGCCTCTCAATCGGCCCACCATTGCGTCAGGAACGACGTCGACCGTCGCAAGCATCGTGAACAATACCGACGGCACGGTAAGCCATACGCTCGCCGCCGACGTCGGCGCGGTTGCCGGCGACTGGCTCACGTCGGGCACACGGGTGTTCACCGTGCGCGCGGTCAGCGGGCTCACCCTCACCCTTGACCCGCAACTGGCGTTGGCGGTCGGCGATACCATCTCTGCGGCAACGACCATCCGCGCGCGGGCGAGGGCGCCGGACGTGGGCCCCACCCGGCGCACACCGAACCAATGGGGGCCGTGGCGCTTTACTTGGGAGGAGGCGTTCTGATGCTGATTGCGTGGCTTGCGGAGTTCAAAGACACCACACATCTCTTTTGGAGCGGGGAAGGCACGCTCACGTTTAACAGCAAGACCTATGAAGGCGCGCCATTCATTCGAGTATCGGCGTCCCAATCCAGCGTCGGGGCCCCGCGACGGCGCTTGCAGGTCAGCTTCGCCCTCACTGACCGCACGACGCGGCTTGCCTTTCTGCAGGACCCAGGCCCTCTCACCGTCGAAGTCACTTGGATTCACTCGACCGATAATGGCGCCACCTGGCAGCTCGCGCCCCGGAAATTCGTGGGCCGGCTATCCAATCCCGTGATCTCGGGCGGCGTTTACACCATCGAAATCGAAACCTATGGCGGGGACGTGGACCGGGGCGTGCCGCTCACCTGGTCCGACGACGACCAGCAAAAACGCTTTCCCGGCGACAAGGGTTTTGAATATCTCCGCCAATTGGCCTCCGGAATCGACACCTCATGGCCTCACTGAGCCGCATATTATCGGACCTGCGAGGCCCCTACGAATGGGGTAAGCGCGACTGCGTTGTCACGGCCTGCAATTTAATCGAAGCGCGGATGGGGCGCCGGCCCGATTGCGCCGAATGGCACGCGCGGCCTGAACGCCAAGCGCTCACGGCGGCCCGCAAACGCTGGGGGTCGTATGAGGCGGCGCTTGACGCCCAGTTCACGGCGCGCCGGTCTCACCGTGGTCGAGGAGCCCGGCGACATCAGCCCGTGGGACATTCTGTTTCTGCGCGGTGCCATCTGCACAAACGGTCATGATCATTCCATCACGCCGCCGGGCTTCGGCGGCCTCTTGGCCTTCGTGGCCGACGACTGCGAATTGTACATCTGGAGCCCACACGGCTTGACCGCCGTCACCGGGGGCGACTTCACCATAAGCAAAGCGTTTCGATGCCCACTGGCCTGTCAGTCCTGATTGCCGCGGCCACCAGCGCCTCGGGCGCGGCCATTGCGGGGCTCAAGACCCTCCAAATTGTTGGCTTCGCCCTGTTGGGTGCAGCGCTCAGCGGTCTGAACTTATTGCTGACCCCGCGACCCGACCTGGCGGCGCCGCGCCAAGAAACCCGTCAGCTGATCCGCGCCGCCGTCGCGCCCGCGCGCTGGGTTTTAGGGCGCGCCCGCGTCGGCGGCCTCATCGCCTTCTACCACGAGGCCGAAAGCGGCAGCGGGGAAGCAAATCTTCCACCCTTCATCTCGCCATCGCGATTTCGGAAGGCCCGTGCAACCTCATCGAGCGCGGTTTCATCGACGGCAATTCCCTCTCGCTCACCCGAAGTGGCACGAGACTGACGCCGCGTGCCGGCAGCAGATATTTCAATCACATTGTGATCCACGAATACTTTGCCGCCGACGGGACGCAAGGGGCTTCGCTCAGGGACGGCCGCGCCCAGTGACTGGACCAGCGCGCATAAGCTCAACGGCATTTCGTGGGTCCATGTCGAACTCATTCAGCCGGCGTACGGCAACGATACCGATAAGCGCTTCTGGTCGCGGCAGCCCCAAATCGAGTTTCAGATGCAGGGTATCCGGATCACCTGGCCGGGCCGAGCAACGGCCGCGTTCACGCGCTCAGCCGCAGCCTTTGCGATATTGGTGGCTGCGCACCCGACGCGGCGTGCCCGACGCCGCGATCAATGCCGCCAGCGTCAGGGCCGCCCACACCCTCTGCACACAGACTGTCACCTACGCGCTGCCGGACGGCTACGCCGACTATGACAACACGGTCAACCGCTATCTCATCGACGGTGTCATCCTCTCCACAGACGATCACGAAACGGTAGAGCGCGAAATGGACTTCGCCTGGGCCGGCTGGGCGGTGGAATCCAACGGCGTTTATTATTTCCGGCCGGGCGCGGACCGTCCCGTCGCACAGAGCATCGGCGCGGACGACATCATCGAGATCGAGAGCGTGAAGCCGGCGCCGGCGGTGCAAGAGCGGATCAACGCCGCCACCATGTCGATCAATCAATCGCGCGAGCATGGCTTCTTGCCGCTGGCCACACCCGAGATCACCGACGCGGCCGCCGTCACGAGGGACGGCGAGACCCTGTCGAGGGCCCTCGGCACGCGCGTGTTTATCAGCGAGCCCCTCAATGCCGGGCGCCTTGTCGCCACAAACCTGCGCCGCGCCAGGGCAAGCCTTGCCATCAGCTACCGCGTCAAGCCCGGAGACAACTTGGAAAGACTTGTCCTGATTCCGTCCGATTGGGTGAGCGTCACCGACCCGGAACACGGGCTCGACGATTATCAAATGATGGTGGTCAGCACGACGGTCCATGAAGACGCCTCGCTCACCCTCGAAGTCGTCGAACAGCCTGACGGCGTCTATGCCGACACGCTCGTCCTGCCGCCGCTCAAGCCCCGCGATCTTTCTCTTCCCCTCCCCGGTCATCGTTCCCACCGTGACCGGGTTGAGCGTGACCAGCGACTATGAAATCGCCCGTGACGGCACGGTGGTGTGGCACATCACGGCGGAGTGCGACGACGCCCCCTATCAAGTGCAGATGTCCGTCGCGGACGACAACGGCGATGTGGTCTCCGACCTTCGCATTGCCGGCCCGCGCCAGAGGTTCACGGTGGACACGCCCGGCACCTACACCGTCAGGGCGCGTTACAGAAACAGGCAAGGGTTTGCGTCCGCCCAGGCGGCGAGCGCCTCCATCACCGTCGGCTGGGCCGACATTCCCGTGCCGGAACCTGTTGTGCTGACCACGGAGCAATACGGCATGAGACTGCAGATCGTGATGCAAGCCCGTGGCTCACCGCGACATCCAGGGCGTTGAATTGAGATACACGCGCGGATCCATCGATGGGACGGAAACCCTTGGCGTCATCACCGAAAGCAACTGGCTCACCTCGTTACGCGCGGACGTGGCGCTCGCCGCGCCCATCGACGGCACACAGCCCGTCGTCGCCAATGCGGCGATACCGGCGACCGGTCGCTACCGTCTCTATATCCGCATGTTCAACCGCGTCGGCAACTATGGGCCGATCGTCGAGATCGGTTATGTGCGCGTTGTCGTGACCGCCATCGAAACCATCAGCCCGCAGCAATATCCCTTGTGGACCGGTACGCTCAATAATCTGGTTTTGTGGCCCCACGACAATTACTTCCATCTGTACCCGGATTATGACGACCGGACGGCCGTGACGCGAGCGCAATGGAACGGCGAGGAAGGCTGGCCCTTCGGACCGGTCGAGGGGTACGATGCCGCCATGAACGACACCACGAGCACCTATTATGAGACCGATGTCATCGATCTTGGCGACAACCATAATATCGACGTCGTCTTGGATATCGAGAAGTTCGCGCCCGACCGGCGTGGAGCAGGGTTTCAACGGCACGGTCGGGGCGAACACCAACACGGTCGAATATGTCTACCGGGCCGTTGCCACCAATACGACGCCGACGACGCCCACAGGCGGTGCGGGTACGGACGATTTCGTGCCCACCGACTGGTCGGCGTCGTCCATCACGCCGACATCGGATTTACCTTATGTCTTCCGCTCGACGCGGACCCAAGAAGGCGGGGCGTGGGCGGCCGACGATTTTGCAGCGCCCGAGCTTTGGGCCAAGGGTGAGATCACGGTTCAGGATGGCCATGATTTTTATATCTATCACGGCACGACGTCGAATCGCTCGTCTATGACGCAAGTTGCCGTCACCGGGCGCACGACCATCAATGCCGCGCGATACCTCGCGTTTCGTGTTCACCTGAAGCGCTGGCGCGGCGCCGCATTGACAAGATTTGTCCCTGAAATCCGGATATTGGCATGAGATATATTCGAGCGATCCTGGGCAAGGATATCAAGATTCATGTGGGCGGCACGGAAACGGCCGGAACGCTCACATGGGGGGATGAAAGCCATAATCTGACCATTACCAACGGCATATGCCTGATCCCGCACGAGATCACACGCAATATCGACGCGCCCATCACGGCCACAAGCCACGTCGACGCCAGGCTTACCTTTGGCGGAACGACCTGGGGCATTCACTTTCTACCCGACACATCGCACTACGTTCTGCACGCCAAACATCGACTATGAGGAGGCCCACATGGTAACAAGCCTATTGAATCTCAACGACGAACTGGATGATGTCGCCGGTGTCACCGACAATGCTACCGGTTTCGCCGCCAACCTGATCACCCTGCTCGAAGCGGCCTTCCGCAGCACCACGACGCCTTTCGGCAACGCCGCCGTTAGAAGCGTGGGCACGGTCTCCGGCCGGGTGCCGGTCCTCAATACGAACGGAGACCTGGTCGACTCCGTCATTCCCAATTTGAATGCGTCTAAAATCACCGCCGGCACGCTTACGCGGAAGTGGCAGCCCAGCGGATCGCAACCGCTGAGCAAAATCACCCTGTCCTCGAGCGATCCTGTGGCGGCCAATCTGGACGACGGCGAGCTCTACCTGAAATACGAGTGATGACGATTTCGTACAAAGACGGCTCGACCCTGCGCACCATCACGGGCGTGTCCTATAAGGATGGCTCGACCCTGCGCACCATCACCGACGCCTGGTACAAGGACGGCTCGACACTTCGGAAAATCTTCACCACCGCTGCAGCCGTCACCGTCACCGTGTCGGGCGCCACGATTTCTGATGTGAACGAATTGTATGGCATCGCCAGCGTGAGATTCAATTCCGACGGCACGGTGGATCAAGGCAACTCGAACTATTACAGCCAAATCAATGCCGCCACGGACTGGGGCCGGCCGGTGAGCGAAGCGCCCGGCTCGTATCAAATCCGCGCGCAGCTGGTGTCCGGCAGTGCATCGAACGTCTATGGCGCTGCCCTCAACACTTGGCATGCCCTGACGAGCTCGCGCGCCTGGACCGTCGTTGCCGGATACAACCAATTACGATCCGTGACGCTTCGAATTAGCATTCGGGAAGGAACCGGGGCTATTCTCGATACCGGCGATTACATCCTCAGCGCTCAAGGGCTCCCGCCCTAGACCTGACAAGGCGCGGGCCGCCTATCCCTGATATATATCCCTGATATGGATCCCACGCCGACATACATATATGCCGACATACATATATAATGTGCCAGGGGCAGGTGGCGTGAGTAAAGGCACTGACTGGATAACGGCCCTGCGCAGTCATCTTGCGCAATTCCGGCGAAATTTTTTCGCAGGCCTCTAGTGACGGTGGGTTGGCTGTGCGCGTCGTGTTCTGACGAGCGAGCTGCTCGGCTGCTCGGCCACACCCAGGTGCAGACCACGGCGCGCTACGCCCACCTCGCGACCGACCCGGTCAAACGGGCAACGGACGACAGGGCCGGAGAGAGGAGTTCTACGAAGGTGCCAGAATACGTCATCGGCTGGGGCACTCTCGCGCTGATCAACGCAGGACTGGCTCAATCCAAGGGTAGGTCGGGAATCGGGTGGTTCCTCGCTTCGATCGTCATCGGCCCGATCGCGACTTTTCTCATTGTGGTTTTGGGTCCGATCGAGAGGGACTGAAGCCACGATCGCGACCTCGCGCAGATAGACAGCCGGGAAGCGCCACAGACGCGCCCGTGATCGACGTTGTAGGGCGGATCAGTGAAGCACAGATCCGCGAACCCGCCATCCACTACCTTCTCGACGTCGGCGGCCGTGGTGGCGTCGCCGCAGACGAGGCGATGGTCGCCGAGCAGCCATAGATCGCCCGTTCGGGTGACCGGGTGCTCCGGCGGTTCCGGCGCCTCGTCGTCGTCGGTGTTGCCGGCGGGGCCGTCGTCCAACACAAACCGATCGATCTCGTCGAGTTCGAAGCCCGTAACGCTGAGATCGAAGTCCGCATCCACCTGCTCGCGGAGCCACCGGAGCTATATCTGAATCTTGGTGACGGGGTGATGTGAGGGCGGCGTATCCTGGCGATTGTCGCAGTCGCCGATTTCCACGAAGGAAGGATACGCCATGTACGAAGATAGGGTTGTTTCGTTTTCTAATCCAGAGCGGGTTTCGATCGAAGATCCGCTGACGCAGGTGCTGCGATCGGGCGCGCGGCGTCTGCTGGCGGAAGCGGTCGAGGCCGAAGTTGAAGCCTTCATTGCCGCGCACGCCGATCTTTCAGACGGGAATGGGCGCCGTCGCGTGGTGCGCCACGGTTACCAGACTAGAGGAATGCGAAAGATGGAGGGTAAGAAATGCGAAAGATAGCTGCGTATTTTTTAGAGTGGGGAGGAAAAATCCAACGGCCGTTTGACTATATCAACACCGCTGCGCAACCCTCGTTCGCAATTCCGGCGGAATTTTTTCGCGCGCCTCCAGTGTGAGCGTTCGCCCGTGCCACACTCATCGTGCCCATCTTTAGCGGCTGGCGCAGAGAATCGAGTACGGGACGCGGGCGGGACCATCCTCGATAACGGCGACTACGTTTTGACCGCGCGAGCTTTAACGCTCTCATAAAGGTGGCAGGCCCCAAAAGATCCAGCGCGGCCAAGTCGGTCGACGCAGTGTTTTTTCTTTTTCTGAGGTGCGGGCGGGAGTTTGAAAAGCCTAATGATTTCAACGGGTGCTTGAAACCCCGCACCTTGGGATAAGGGATTGAAATCAAAGAGTTATTTCACTTTCCGCCGGCCCAACATCTGTGCCATAAAAGTAATTCCTGATGATCTCAACTTCATGGACTTTGAGGTGACGTTTGCCATTTAGTAGGCGGCTGATTTGAGAGACATCCACCTCAAGCGCCGCAGCCAGACCGCCGCGCGACTTGCCTGGAAGACTAAGCGATTCCTTGATTTCATCGACGTCCATCGCGGTGATCTCCGCAGGCTTCTTGCCCTAACTGCAATTGTGCTGGCGCTTTTCGCACAAAACTCATTAGGCTTGAAACTAATGCGGAAAACACAACAGTCGGTTAATGACTTTCTAACCAAGAAGGTCCCAGAACATACGGAAACTAGTCAATGCGAGAAAGACTCCGAAGATTCGGACCAATAAATTCCGGTTCAATTTGTGCGCAGCAGATGCGCCAAGGGGGGCACTCAAGGCAGCTGAAGGAAACAACAAAGCGAAAGCCAAATAATTGACGTAGCCGAGAGAAAATGCTGGCAAACCCGGCACGTTTGAACTGCCGACCACGAGTGCGATCGTTGCCGGAACGCTGATCATTAGTCCAAAACCGGCCGCGGTCGCGATCGCGCGATGAATTGGATAGCCGAACAGTGTCATAGCAGTCACGCCAAACGTGCCCCCGCCAATTCCCATCATCGCTGAGAGTCCGCCAATCGAGCCAGCGAGCAAATCCTTAACGATACCTTTCGGTGGGATCGTTCGAGTTGGCGACTCCTGTCTTGCCCACAACATGTTCACTGCGAGAACGCCGGCAAATGAGGCGAATACGGATGTCAGGACAATATGATCCGAAACGCTCGTCAGCAGACTGCCGGCGACCGCGCCGACCGCCATCGCCGGTGCCCAGAGCTTCAGCAGCTCCCAATCCACAGCATCCCTCCTATTGTGGCTGACGAGCGAGATAAGGGACGTTGGGACCATAATGGCAAGGGACGTGCCCACGGCCAGATGCATACGGACACTCTCGTCCACGCCCAACCAAGCGAAAGCCTGATAGAGAACGGCCACAACGACAATACCGCCGCCGACGCCGAGCAATCCTGCAACGAAGCCGGACAGAACACCGGCCGATAGAAGCGCCGCTCCAATGATCCACAATTCGCCGATTTGACTTTCGCCGCCGCTCACGAAGTCAAGCTACACTGGGAACGTCTTGGCGCTCAACCAGCGCAAGGGCGTCTCGGATGACGTCCGGACTTGCGCCCGGCAGATGGGCATGAGTGCTCAAATAGGCCCGCCATGCTTTTGCTCCGGGATAGCCATGAAAAATTCCAAGAATATGCCGCACCATGGCGTAGAGCGGGACGCCCGCTGCCCATTGCCGCTCGACATAAGGCAAGTAAGTCTCAATCAAGTCATGTCGTGCAGGCAGAGTATTTGCGCCGCCAAAATAGCGTTGATCTACATTTGCCAACAGAAAGGGGTTTTGGTATGCGGCGCGCCCAAGCATGACGCCGTCAACTTTTTCGAGATGTTTGTCGCACTGCGCTATTGATTCAATACCGCCATTAATAACGATCGTCAGATCTGGCCGAGCACGTTTGAGCGCGTACACCAATTCATAGTCCAATGGCGGAACGGTCCTGTTCTCCTTTGGGCTTAGTCCACCGAGCAAGGCTTTGCGCGCATGAACCACGAACGTCGCACACCCGGCCGCGGCGACTGTTTCGACAAACGCGAATAAAGATTCCGCAGGATCCTGGTCGTCGATGCCGATACGACATTTAACTGTGACCGGCAAACCTGAAGCCTCGTCCATTGCAGCGACACAGTCGGCGACTAGATCAGGCTGAGCCATAAGGCAGGCGCCAAAGCGGCCGGAGACGACACGGTCTGATGGGCATCCGACGTTGAGATTAATTTCGTCATAGCCAAGGCGTTCGGCAATTTCGGCGCAGTTGCCAAGATCCTTGGGATCGCTGCCGCCGACTTGCAAGGCGACCGGATGCTCGGCGGGGTCAAACGCCAGCAAGCGCTCCTGGTCTCCATAGACCATCGCTTTGCTGGCCACCATCTCGGTGTAGAGCAGAGAGTGCTCGGAAATGAGACGCAGAAAGTAGCGATCAAACCGATCAGTCCGGTCCATCATCGGAGCCACACAGAATTTTCGGCTGGTGTCGCGTTGTGCAGCAGACATCCAAATCGCCCTTTGATTTGCTGTTCTCAACCGCCAAACAACGCGATCTTGCGCGCCGGCAGCTCACATCACAGTTCACGTAGCCATTTCTACAATATCTGCAGCAAACTGAATACTCGGGGCTCAGTCGAGGCAATGAGGGTCTTCGACTTGCGACGCAAACCGGTAAACTGAGTACTTTAATGAGTCCCTAACATACGGGCTCGGCGCTAATCGTTTCCTATCATTCCCGAGTGCAACTTAACCTCTGCGAAACCAAGTTCGGGCAATCTAGGGGGGATCGCCGAGCTGGCACGCATAGGGAGTTTAGGCTATGGCCAAAGCGCAATTTCACAAAAACCAGAGGGTTTTTGTTCGCCCGGTTGGGACATGGGCTCTCATCGAACGGGTGATTCCGCAATGGGCCAAAGGTCTCGAAGAACCCATTCGGGTATTCTATGACGTGGGACTTGGCAGAGAGTTCGGCGCCGAGGAATTGCAGGCCGAGGGCACCACGATCGAATCCCTGAAGTCAGAGGGTGAAAATTGGAGAATGGTGCGCGCGCGAAATAAATGGCAGCAAGGTGACGATTGCGGCCACCATCCGCATCCGGGAACCTACCCGACGGTTGTAACGGGAGATACCGATTGGGGGGGCTGGCGTGTCCCCGGTGCCGAGTACGATCTCTATCCAGAGCGCATTGAAGTTCAAGCGCGGCTCATTGCAAATGCGCCGCGAATGTTGAATGCACTCCAGAGGCTTATGGAATTCGCAGAGTCCGAGCTTGAAAACTTGCCTGATGATCTGCTGGAATTGGCAAAAGAATGTCAGGACATTATTCGAACCGTCAGCGAAGATTTCGGCGGATCGGAGACGGAAGAAGACTCTCAAGAGAGCGCTTCAGCAGCCTAAATCGCCTTTGCCGGCATTTTTTGACCACCCGCGCATCCCAGACGCGTACGCAGCGCTTTCAGGGAAGCTGAGCTTCTTGACATAAAGCGCGTGACATACCCTTAAGCCTTTGCCTAACCTCTGAGTTTAGGCGAATCAGTCGACAGCTCGCTGGGCTGCTTATTCAGTTTTGTACAACCTACATCGAGCGCAAGATGCGGCGATGGTTTCCACATGTTGTGGTGCCATTTTTTTGGGGCTTCGAGGGGGTTATGGGCGCGAACTGGGTGTCACTATGGCGAAGGTTAAGCATGCGTGCTTCAGCCTCTCTAAGTGCACGCACTCGTCTAGTGATTTTACTGACGTTGAGTTTTGTTGGCACCTTCATTCTGGTCGTCGGGCTTAAGCTCACAAAAGACCATCAAACCGCCTTAATTTCGGCCGAACGGCAAGCAACCAGCGTTGTCGGCGCGCTGTCTGCGCAATTTCGGGCGGTGTTATTCAATGTAGAATCTCTGATGGATTATGCGGCCGTTTCACACGGAGCCGGGACACGCAAGCTGGCAACAATGACCGATGCTCAATCCGATCAAGTGCTGCAACAGCTGAATGATTTGCCGTGGGTTCGAAACTTGGTGGTGGTCGGCGCAAAAGGATCTGTCCTCTTTGATACGACTACGAACGGCCGAAACAGTGCCGAATATTCCACCGATGCCTCGTTTCAATATCATGCGGCGAATTCCGGAGACGAATTGTTTGTCAGCATTGACGCCTCATTTCGCCTGAGCAAACGGATCAATCTGGCCGACGGTAGCTTTTCCGGTGTCGCAATCGTCGAACTGTCACGCGACAGCCTCAGTGTCATTCGGCGAAGCGCCGATCTGAACGGAACTAAGACATTAATCTTGTCGGGCGGATCGGGTCGCGCGCTCGCCGCATCGCCGCTTATCGCCGGCGGACGCAGACCCTATTTAAGCTCGCTGTTTGAAATGCCGTGGCCACCAATATTCGGCGAAGACGGTCGCGCACTCATCTACACGACTGGATCTGACGGTGAATCCTACTTGGTGACGGCGCAACAGCTAAGGGGTATTCCATTCACGCTTTATCTTGCCGAGCCGGTCAGCGTTATCCTGTCAACTTGGTATGACTCGCTGCGGTTTTTCGGACTCGTTATTTTGGCGCCTGGGCTATTTGGAGCAGGGATTTGTGGGATTCTTATACGGCAAATTGAGCGCCGCTCCGTCGCCGAGGAAGCACGCCGCGCAAGCGAGGCCCGCCTCAATCTAGCCGTAACCGGAGCGCGATGTGGCATTTGGGATTGGGATATCGAAAATGACCGCATGTATTGGTCATCTTCCATGTACGCCATGCTCGGCCGGGATCAGGGAAGTACGGAATTGTCTCTTGCGGATGCCCAGGCGTTGCTGCATCCCGGTGACGGCGACGCTCTGTCCGACATCGCGAAACATGCAACCCGCAAATCCACCGACTACGACGAAATATTCCGGCTTCGCCATGCCCATGGTCATTGGGTTTGGGTGCACGCCAAGGGGCAAATCTGGGACGGCCAAACTCAAGCACGCGATCTCGAACCTACGCGTATCATGGGCATTGCTTTGGACATCTCCGATCTTAAGAACGCCCAATCGCGTATCGCGGATGCGGAAGCGCGCCTGCGTGACGCCGTCGACAGTCTGTCCGAATCTTTCGTTTTGTGGGACGACGACAATCAGCTGGTTCTGTGCAATCAGAAATTTGCCGAATTTTATGACATCGATGCAGGCGTATTGAAACCAGGAGCGAAATTCCAGGATGTCATGCACGCCGCACGTGCGCCGGGAGAAGTTGTCTTTCAATCTGGCACTGCTGGTCCAGGGCACGCTACATCGCATTCTTCAACCTCCTGGTCAAAAGAAGGAAGCGGCGAGCTGCAACGTACCGGTAATCGCTGGATCTACGTCAGTAGGCGAACAACAAGAGATGGCGGAAAGGTAAGCGTCGGCACCGACGTAACGCCGCTCAAAGATCAAGAGCTCGAGTTGCTCCAGAGTGAGGAAACGCTCAAGAAATACGTCGAACAGCTCGAGAAGTCGCAAGAAAAACTGCAACGAGAAGCCGATGAGCGCGCGGAGCTTGCGCTGAAGTACGCAGCCGAAAAGGCGCGCGCAGAAGAGGCAAACCGCTCCAAGACAGAATTCTTGGCCAATATGAGCCACGAGCTACGCACGCCGCTAAACGCCATCATGGGGTTCGCTCAAATCATGCAGAATGCAATGTTCGGTCCCCTAGGCGATGAACGATATGTCGGTTACACCAAGGATATCCTCAATAGTGGTCAACATTTGATTGATCTTATAAGCGACATTCTCGACATGTCGAAAATCGAATCCGGGAAGACGGAACTCGAACTGAACGAATATGCGCTGGAAGGAATCATAGGTGATTGCATCCGAATTGTTGAGCCACGCGTATTTGAAGCAGGTCTGCATATGGAAAATAGAGTTCGCGCAACACCCAATGTCATGGCTGACAAAAGGGCCACTAAGCAGATCTTGCTTAATCTCTTAACCAATGCGGTCAAATTTACGCCGCGGGGCGGAACACTTGTCATTCGTGCGGAAGTTAAGGAAAAGTATATCGCACTTGTCGTGGAGGACACCGGGATCGGCATTTCGGAGCAGGACCTAAAGCGGATCGGAAAGCCATTTGAACAAATCGAAAGTCAACAAAACAAGAAATACAAAGGGACAGGCTTGGGCCTCGCGTTGTCCAAGTCGCTCGTTGAGCTACAAGGTGGGAAACTACGCCTCAAAAGTCAGCTTGGAATGGGCACGACCGTCGCCGTTACCTTGCCCCGCGCAGACGCCGTGGTGAAACACTTAAGTGAAACAATTCACGCGTAGGAAAGAGTTGACTCATTCAAGTATCTTAAGGCGATGATTTTGCGTGTTTAAGGTCCGTCCGGCTGACGACCTTCACGGCGATCCCCGTCGCGGAATTGTCTCTGTCGCTCCCCAATTCCTTGGCGATTGAGCCGCCTATTTTGCATGGTTCGTTCGCGTACCAAGTTTTCCAAACTTTGAACAAGCAACGCACGCTCCTGGTCGTCCAGCTGCAACGTAAATTCATAGAAAACGTTATGAGAGATTTTGCGAATTTTTTCGTCCGCGGCTCGTGTAGCGGCAAAAGCCGCTTCCAGCTGATCCTGATCGAAGCTTTCAGCATTTAGGGCATCGTAAATCCCTCGGCGCGCGTCCACCGCGTCTCTGCGGGCCTCGCGAAAATCAGGGGCTGCCCCGCGCATGACTGCTTGGAGCTTTTTGCGCGTGTCTTCGGGTAAGGATTGGGCAAGTCGACGCACATTGAATTCGGGATTCATCGGCACATCGATAGTTGGCCCCACGACATCGGGCCGCAAAATTCGTATTCCCTGGGTCCAGCCACCAACCAACAGCCCCAACAGGAACAAGTTGATCGCAAGGGACGCAAACAGAAGAATACGTCCGCCGCTCGATCGCTGCACGCCGTCGCTGCTCGTCATTTTCCAACTCCATTGAGGGAGAAATCATCCATCCCATAGTCAGGTACCGAAAATGCTGCAACGAATATTTCGTCTTCCAACGTCTTCATATAGCCGTCGTCAATCCCCGTCGGGGCATAAACCGCAACCAAAAATCCAAGTATGGCTGCACTGCCCAAAACTGGTGTTGATTTCGCAAGGGTCGGCCCAGACCACTGCATCGTATCAACGTCCACCAACCATCCGCGCGACCCCTGAACGAATCGACTCCACCATCCAAGGGGGGCGTCAGGACGTGTGGCGGCCTCAATCTGCTTGTTTGCAATTGAGCTCAAATGTTCGGCAGCCGAACTCAATACCGCTTCGTTTAATGAAGCTGAGACTTCACCCGCGGGCATTTCATCAAGCAATGCTTCAAGTGCGATTTGCTCTGCCACTAGAGTTTTAGTATCTTCAGTTTGAGACAGATATTCTACGACGGCATCGCGCTCAGCATCAGGCCAATGCTCTGGCCGACCGCCATATGCATCTAAAATTTGTCTAAGCCGAATTAAATCCATTTCTGTCCTCATCTCAAATTCAATTGGGCCGCACCATCACTACGCCTTGCCCAAAAGTGTTTTGATCTCTCCACTTAATTGTCTTTTCAACCCACGGCGCCCCCGCGCCAAGAGCGATTCAATAGCGTCAACACTGACATCCATGATTTCGGCGGCTTCAATATTCGTGAGCCCTTGGTGATGGCATAAGACAATTGCTGTCCTCTGACGATCGGGAAGTTGCGTCATTGCAAACTCAACCCGTTCAGCAAGCTGCCGGGACTCCAACGCCTGAGACGGATCTGGAGCTTCATCCACCCGCTCCGGCAACTCTTCCATATTGATCTCTCTGCGACGTCGAAGCCGATCATAGCAGAGATTAACGGCCACCTTGTGCATCCAGGTCGCAAAGCGCGCTTGACCTGGCTGCCATTTTTCTGCATTTGTCCAAACCTTCAAAAACACTTCTTGAGCAACTTCTTCAGCGTCCTCCTGCTTGCCCAACAGCCGACGTGCCACCGCAACCATGCGCGACAAATGACGCTCTACAAGTTCCCTAGCCGCGTCTTGGTCCCCCTCGGCGATTCGCGCGACGAGAACGCCATCAGGATCATTTGTGGATCCAGTCGGCGTACCCAACTCTCTTGGTGCTTCTCCCCGCTCCGACAGTTTGACGGTCTCACTCTTGCTCGAATCCGCGACGCTTAAGTGTTGACTTGTCCGCGCCGACTGACAAGTCCCGGCATCGAGCACTACCGCCATGGCAACTCGAGACACAGCTGCTTTTGGTTTGGCTGTCATCAGGCTAAACCTTCAGACTTCTAAACCAACATAATTCTTAACATTGAGCCGCTTCAGCACGCAGTTCCATATGACTAGGGCGAATCATCATGGAACTCCCGCCGGCGCGACCGCTCGCCAATCCTTTGTTGCTCCTCCTCTGACAAATACCCATCACCGTCTCGATCTAGCCGGTTGTAAATGTTGTTACCGAATAAATCGAAATCTTCTGATGAAAGATTGCCATTGTCATCTTCATCTATACGGCCAAACATGCGGGACCCGCCTCGCGTCCCATTACGTTCGCCGGTTTGCACACTCATTTCCTCGCGCGTAAGTACACCGTCATCATTGATGTCCATTCGCCCAAAACGCACACGACGGCCTTCGCTAAATTCGATAGGCGACAATAATCCGTCACCGTCCTGATCCAAAAATGTCATAGTGCGCGATAGGGAAGCCGCCTCGCCTTCCATTTCGTCGTTCTGCGACTGACTAAAAGCTTCGGTCGAAAGGACCGTCAGAACCACGAGCACCAGGTAAAACAATCTCATCTAAATTTCCGCCTCAATTCGGCGTTAGCCGCCAATTCACAATTTCTCACAGCTATTAAACGAGCAAATTGGCTAAATCCGTCGCTAATAAACGCCTTCAATTGGCTCAGAAATGGCGGTTTTCCAGAGCTTAACCGGAGGATTTTGGCCGCATAGCGGCGTCTCGGGCCGGGGACATATAGAATTTTCGGTCAGCGACGAGCGCGTCTTGGCGCATCGTGGTTGGTTCAAGTTCAATGGATTTCCAGGCCTCAGCTGAGAGCTGTGTTCCCTGACCACTATAAGACGCCGCGACTGTGGCCAAAGCGATGATCCGTCCAAGCCGTGGCGACCATCCGGAAGAGCTAATCGACCCGACAAGCCTGTTACCGGACATTACGCGCCCCTGGGTCATAGCGTAATCGCCATCGATATAAAGGCCGACGACATGAGTACGCACTTCTTTTTTTGCCAAAGCCGTCATGCCAACAAAATGCCGTTTCGTGAGATCAACGCAACTTCCCAGTCCCAACTCAAATGGATTTCGAGGCCGATTGGCATGCTCGGCAGATCGCGCTCCAATGAAGTCGACGTTAGGCACAAGATGCCCAGCTTCCAACCTGCAAATCTCCTGCGCCAACGTGCCGACCGGTTTAAGTGACAATTTCTGTGCAGCTCTAAACATCCGATCCCAAATCGCCAACGCATCTCGCGGATCCAGCCAAATGCTGTAGCCAAGTTCTCCCAATGCTCGCGTTCGGGAAATATGCACTTCAATGTCCTTGACGCCAAACGGACCGACTTCGCCAGGCTTGAGTTGTTCTACTCCAGCAAAGCCCGCCAATAGCAGAGCAAAACTGGAAGGGGTTCCATGAATGCCCAATATCGCAATCTCTTTTGTGACATCTTCGATAACAAGATCTGTGAATCCAAAACTCGTATCTTTAAGCCATGCAAGGGCCGGCAAGGTCGTGTGCAAAACATAGTCCCCGAAGCCCAAGCGAAAGATCTGAGCAAAGTCAATTACGTGACCCCTATCATCGCAAAACGGTGTAAACGCACCTTGTTTCACGTCAAGCGTATCGATTGGTCGGGTAACGAGGCGATCGAGAAAGGCCGAAGAATCGTGTCCGGAAATTCGGTATTTGCAGATCGACGAATGATCGCATACCGCCACGCCGTTACGCACAGCCTGATATTCTTCTTCTATTTCGGTATAGGTTGTTGCAATTGTGAACTGTCCCTGCTCCGACCACGCGTTTGTCATCGACTGCGCTGCCGCAGCGGCATGAAAGGGCGTCGGCCAGACGGTCTGATCGGGAGGTGCGTAACGCTTCATTGGCCTACTCATGCGCGATGCCTATAGAAGTTTCGGCTTTGAGATCGGCAATAATGCGCCGCGCAGCGCTGCGGCCAGGCTGACCGGTAAGGCCGCCTCCAGGATGGGTCCCAGCGCTACACAGGTAAAGGCCCGAAAGCGGGGTTGCGTAGTGCGATACGCCCGGTAGGGAACGAAAGGCGCCAATCCGGTCCAACGACAAGTCGCCATGGTGCCAATGACCGCCACGCAGTCCAAATTCGCGCTCTATATCAAGGGGCGTCAACAATTCTCCATCGACAAGTTTGTCCCGTATGTCAGGCGCATAGAACGATAAGACGTCCACTACTCGATTGATCAGCGCTGATTTCTCATCATCAAACTCTCCGGCGATTCTGTAAGGTACAAATTGGAGGTTTGCCGACATGACGTGCCGGCCTGATGGTGCCATAGATGGGTCGTGGACGGACGGAAAGACAATTTCCATGACCGGTTCTTGAGAAGAGTCACCGTATTTTACGGCATTAAATGCGCGTTCTGCGTAGTCGACACTAGGACAAATAATGATGCGGCCGCGATAGTCTTGATCCACAAGACCCGTAAAGTTTGGCAAGTCATGCAACGCCACGTTGAGTTTTGCTGTGACACCGTCGATGGGTAAATTTCTCAAGTGCTTCACAAGACCTGTGTCGAAATGCAGTGGGCCAACAAGGTCTAGCAATGTCGTCACAGCGTCTGTCGCCGACACGACAAGATCTGCATGAATCTCTTCGCCTGAATCCAAAATTGCACCGGTCGCGCGCTCTTCTTTGACGGTAATTGACGTAACTCGTGCGCCAGCGCGAATATCGGCGCCAAATCCTTGTGCTGCTTGTGAGAGCGCCGAGATAAATCCGCCCGGTCCGCCTCGGGCGATGGCCATTGCTTCACGCCCCGCCAACAGTCGCGCGCCGTATTGAACAAACAGGCTAAGCATTGTGTTAAGAGATCGCGGCCCGGCTTTCATACCCCAAATACTTTCCGCGGCAAAAACACCCTTCACAAGATCGCTTTCGAATTGCTCATCCAGGACATCGCCTGCAGCAGCAAATAGCTGACGAAAGAATTCGCGGGAGGCGTGAGCGTCAAACTTTTTGAGCGCTTTGGCAAACGCCGCCCAGGACTCGGCAAAACCCGCGTTGGCGGCTGAAGCAACAGGAGGCATGCCGGTTGCAAGCGCGGCAAAGAGAGCGCCATGACGTGCCAGCTCTTCATGAAAATTCACATAAGCCTCAGCGTCCTGCCGGGAAAGGCGTTCAATCGATGACCTTGATTTTCGCGGATCGACAGATAGGCGGACGGCTTCGCCGTTACCGTCCGGCGCGGTTGTATCCAGTTCGCGGTGCGCAAACGTCAACCCGTGCTTGGTCAACTTCAAGTCTTTGACAATTGACGCGTTAACCGCCGTCAGGATGTGGGCGCAAGCGGGAACCCGATACCCGTCTGACACCTCGCGTGTCACTGCGCCGCCACCAACTTCCGGGCGCGCTTCCAACACGACAACGTCGAGGCCAGCTTTTGCCAAATAACCAGCGCAAATGAGACCATTATGGCCGGCACCAACGACGAGGACTTTGGGTTGGCTGCGGACTTTGTGTGGAGCCTTTGCCTGTTCAGCTCCAAAAGCTTTGCGAAGAAAATCAAACATCGCGCCAGCGCTCACTATCTTCAATGATGCGCTGAGCTGTTACGGCTCCAGGGATACCGGTTACACCGCCTCCAGGGTGAAGTCCTGCGCCACAAAGAAACAGGTTTTTGACCGGTCCTAGTTGATCGGCAAGCTCAGGAAGTGGCCGGTTAAAGAACAGTTGGTCGAAAGACATTTCGCCATGATAAGCATCTCCATCCGTCAACGAAAATTTCCGTTCAAAATCAACGGCAGTAGCGATGTTCCACTCAAGAATACAATCCTCAAGTTCGGGACAATGCAGATTCAATTGATCAAAAACGACGCGCGCCAATTGCTCTCGCTTGCCACTATCCCACACACCATCAAATAAATTTGAGGGCACGTACTGAATGTAGATCGACATGACATGTTTGCCGGAAGGCGCTAGAGAACGGTCATGCAAGGATGGAATCACGACTTCGAGAAGCGGACGGGCCGGAACAACACCCTCTTTCCATTGGTCGAACGATTTTTCCAAGTCAAGCAAGTGGTCCACAAAATAAAGTTGTCTACGGTGCGTGGTGAAGTCGTCCGACAACGACGAAAATCGGGGTAGTCGATCCAGAGCTATGTCCATCTTTGCGAGCGCACCGCGCAAGCGATAATTGCCAATTTTTTCGACGAACGGCCTGGGGAGAGTTTTCCAATCGAATAGCGTCAAATAGGTCCGCTTCGGGTCGAGATTAGAAACAACGAGTTGCGACTCGATCGTGGAGCCATCGGCCAGAGTGACGCCGACGGCCTTATTATTATCGAGATTGATGTCGGTCACTTCGGACTCAAACAATATCTCTCCGCCCTGCTGCGTGAATGACCGTTCAAGAGCAGCAACAAACCGGCGCACGCCGCCTCTGACAAATCCTGTTGACCCAGGCCTTGACGCTTCGAGATAAGGCGCCAACAGTAGCGATGCAGTTCCTGGTGATAGCGGCCCCCTAGTCGATCCGATGAACCGGGGAGCTCCGAAATGAGCCTTTACGACGTCACTTTCGAAGTAAGTGTCAAGATAGGCAGAGCACGACTCAAACAGTAAGCGGGCAATTTGGTGTGCGCCCAGCTCATCAAGGTCGCCGAAGATTTGTGAGAGTTCTCGTGGAATTTGAACAGTTTTTTTGCCGCTCCGCCGGACGTCTGGCGATATTTGAGATCGATAAAGCGGTCGCAAGGTATGCATTTGCCGTTTGAGTTCGGCGGTAAACTCAAAGTAACGCTCAGCGTCGTTAGGCGAATGACGTGAAATATCTGCGGCAGTCACGCGCGCGCTCTTATAACTCGAGATACAATCGCCGTTTGGAAGTAGCGTTGTGATGCCCGCAAGGGGAATAAATTCGAGCCCATATTTGTGGAGTCTTAGGTCTCGCGCCACTTGCGCGCTGAAATTGCTAATTACATGCGCGCCGCAAGAACCGACAAAGCCTGGCAAAATCTCATAATTGTTAAGACTGCCACCGGCCATCGAATTGCGCTCCACAATCAAAACGTCAATTCCGGCTTTGGCCAAATACGCAGCCAATACGAGGCCGTTATGCCCGGCCCCGACCACGATCACGTCATAGCGCTTCATGCGCTTTGTCCCCGTTCAGGGCACACCATATTTGGCAGCCGCCCACCTGATCCGGCCGATGGCCTGCATTGGTCACGCAGGTTGTTTATAAAAGAAGCAAATTCGGTTGAATGTCGCCGGACCGATCTATTTTTAGACAGTCCATGCAAGAAATATACTACGAACCGGTCCCCGCGCTTGACCACCTTGGGTTGAGTCAGTTGTCAGTAAGTAACGCAATCAGGCGAACTCGACCTACATGTTTGGCTCAACGATTTTTTGAAATGCGTCGAAAACCACTTGTTGCGCTTTGAGAAGCCGGTCTTCCAAGTCTGGGAAATCTCTAGCATTGCCGGCAGCCACCATTAACCCCTTGAGACCTTCGCCGGCCTCCTCTGGTCTGAAATTTCCGTCTACCGCAATTCGCATGACTTGAGTCAAACTATGCATGAGATTTGCTGCTTCAATAAGGCTCTTCGCCAGGGTCTGCGGAATCAAATTTGATATCATAACATTGCGAAAAACGGTGCGGGTGTTTTGATCCAAAATTTCTGGCTTGTCTGCTGCAAAGATCAATTGCAAATACTGGCACGTAAATTCAAGGTCGATGAGTCCTCCGCGAACGTATTTTAGATCCCAGCATGAGTCCGTGCCTTTTTCACGGACGAGCCTTTCGCGCATGTCCAGCACATCTTGAGCCAATACCGCGCGGTCACGGGGTTGGCATAAGACCTCATCGATTGCGTCGTGGACATCCTTTGAGAATTGACCTGAACTCGCAACGACCCTTGCACGGGTCAGCGCCATGCGTTCCCAATTCCACGCGTCATGTTCATAGTAGCGCCGAAAACTATCGAACTTGGTAGCGATGGGCCCAGAAGTGCCCGACGGTCTGAGCTGCATGTCCACCTCATATAAGACACCTTCCGCCGTCGGCGCCGACAATGCCGCGATCAGGCGCTGCGCCACGCGCGCAAAGTAACGCGGTCCGGGAAGCGGGCGCGATCCATCAGAAAGCGCAGCTTCATCGTCGTAGTCATAGACAAAAATCAGGTCTAAATCGGACGTTGCGGACAATTCCATTCCGCCGAGCTTGCCCATAGCGACAACCGCAAAACCCGATCCATCAATTCTGCCGTGGACCTGTTCAACATTGGCGAGTGCCGCGGGAAGCAAGTTAGAGACGATCACATCGGCAAGCTCTGCAAACGCCTTACCCGCTGCATCGGCGCGCAACGTTCCACGCAGCACCTGTAACCCTATTCTGAACGCATGATCTTTTCCCCATCGACGCGACTGATCCAAAATTTCTTCGAAGTTAGATAAGGGCTCGAGCGAGCCCGCCATTTCGTTGGCCATCTCCACGCTGCCGGGAAGCGTCGGGAGAAAATCGGGATCGAGCAGTGCATCCAGAACGCTGGAATTTTTTGCCAAATAGGGTCCGAGCCGGGGGGCGCTGCCCAACGCCTCGGTAATAAGCTCGAGCAATTCCTGATGGGTGAAAAATAATGAGAAGAGTTGCACGCCAGATGGCATGCCAGTCAGAAAATCCTGAAATCGTGCAAACGTCACGTCGGGATCTGATGTCTTGGCGACTGCCTTCAAGATTACTGGAACAAGTTTGGTCAAGATTTCGCGCGCCCGCTTACTCCGCGTCGCGCGGATGCGTCCGAAATGCCAATTGCGAATCGTGGCAGCAACTTGGGGCGCCCGTTCAAAACCCATTTTTGATAAAGTTTCTACGGTCTCTGGATCGTCTTCGACGCCTGTAAAAACCAGCGCCCCTTCCGTTGAAGATAGAGGGTCCTCTTGCTCAAATAACGCGTTGTAGTGTGCGCTCACGCGCCGTAGATGCGTCAGCAAATCGGACTCAAAATCAGAGGTGGCCGCATAGCCCGAGAACCGGGCAACGTTGTCTAAATCATTCTGATTTGTCGGAATCACATGAGTTTGCGCGTCTTCACGCATCTGCAACCGATGTTCAATGGTGCGCAAATAGATGTAGGAGTCGACCAGATCGTCCGCCACATTTTTATCAATGACTTCGGCCTCAGCCAAATCACTCAGCGCCGTACACGTCACACGATTGCGCAATGCCTCATGCCGCCCACCCAATATAAGCTGTTGTGTCTGCACGAAGAATTCGATCTCGCGAATGCCGCCAAGTCCCAGCTTGACGTTGTGACCCGACACGCCGATTGCGCGGTGGCCTCCTTGGCGATGAATCTGACGCTTAATGGAATGAATATCTTCGATAGCCGCGTAATCTAAATGTTTGCGCCAAACAAAAGGTCTAAGGGCTTTCAGGAAAGACTTACCGGCCTCTATGTCACCTGCTGCGGCGCGGGCTTTTATCATGGCGGCCCGTTCCCAATTCTGACCCATGCTTTCGTAATAGAGTTCGGCTGCCTCCATTGAAATGGCGACAGGTGTCGCACCTGCATCCGGGCGCAACCTCAAATCTACGCGAAAGACATAGCCGTCGGCGGTCGTCTCTTGAATAATTTTGACAAGCTGTTTGGTGAAACGAACGCAAAACTCACGAGGCTCGACATTCAGCGCTGTTGACAACTTCGCTTCGTCAAAGAACACCATAATGTCGATATCGCTCGAATAGTTGAGCTCGCCCGCACCATGCTTACCCATTGCGATGACAGCAAAACCGCTTCCGACTTCGGGGCGGTCGGGAACGCGAGGCACAAATTTTCCGGCCTGCGCGGCATCAGCAAACAACCAGCGGATGGCTATCGTCAGCGACGCATCCGCCAACCGTGTCAGCGCTGCAGTAACTTGAAATAGATCCCAAACACCAGAGATGTCAGCCGCCGCGATCAGGAAGGCTGCCCTTTCTTTTGTGCGCCGGAGCTGCGCCATGAGTTCGTCGAGGCTTGTTTCCGACGAAGCGAGATGATTTAGACTGTGGATCAACCGATCAAATAATTCATCAGGATCATCGAAGAATATGCTGGGAAGATCATTGGAGATGCGCCCAGCAAGGCGCGCCAAATATCCAGAGTTGCTAAAAATCCGCGCCAGTATCTCTTTGCCGCGCGCGTGTTGGATCAATGTCGCAAGATCTGAACGCCCGCCTTCCGGATCAATAGTTTGAGAGGTCTTTTCCAAGTCGGCCCAAACACGTGTGGCCCGATCTTCGTCATAAGCAGGCACAACTTTTGCGCATCGACGCAGTATCGATTGTGGTGACTCTATTCGCACGGTCATTCGCGCCCACCCTGGACTGGAACGTCGTGCCGTCGAACGTCATGCGGCAGAGACAATAATTGCGATAAGACCATCGCGTACATCAGGCGAGCTGGCCCCGGAATCAAAAAGGGCCCGCCGACATGCAGCGGGCCCCTTGAATTCAACTGTCTAACGTTAGCAGCCCGCCGCCTTTTTCAATGCCATTGAAGGCTTAAACCGTAATGATTTCGAAGCTTTAATCTTAATCGCTTCGCCGGTGCGGGGGTTGCGGCCCATACGTTCCGCACGCTCAGAAATCGTAAAAGTGCCCAACGTGCCGATCTGCATCTTGCCGGCTTTCTTGGCATCTTTGAGTCCCGATTCGATTTCGCCAAAAACCAGGTCAACGGCCCTCTTTGCCTCTGCCTTGCTTAGTTTACCTTTCTTGGCGACTCGCTCGATGAAGTCTTGTTTGCTCATTGGAGTTTCCCTTTGCCTGTGGCCTCAGTCAGTGAATGTATGACCCTTGACGTATAACAAGTGATTCTCACAAACACCAACAAATAAAAGGGGTTTAGGCCGGCAATCCACAGAAAAGTGTTTGTACGAGCCCGCGAGGTTGGGAAGCCGAGCTTGAACTGCTCGTCACGTAGCTGGTTGCGATCCCGATTTCCTATTTGTTTTCAAGACATTGATCCACACGGCGCGTCGCAGTTTCTCGGCGCGCACCGCTTTAATAACCACCTCAGTGGTCAACATAGATACGTGTATTTAACTAGCTAAGATGAAGCCGGTGAGAATCGAAGTGATGCCTTAAGGCCCTGACTGCCCATTTCCGCTCGGTCGCTTAGAATCAATTCGGCGGCATGAAGGCTGGCGACAGCCGCCACCAAACTCAAACCTAGCCCACTTCCAGGTTGACTACGGCTGGTCTCAAGCCGGACAAAACGGTCTTTGACGCGTTCCCGATCGGGAACCGGAATGCCAGGCCCTCTATCGGTCACACTGAACTCGACCTTGCCGTCAACTGTATTGGCAAGAGCCAATTCCACTTCCCCTGTCGAATATTTGACGGCGTTATCTAATAAATTTGCGAGCGCCTGAGACAGTAACTCCCGATTTGCATAAATTTTGTTTCCGTGCTGAATGATTGTAATCAATTTTTGTCCACTTGCCTCACAAACAGGTTCGTATAACTCTGCCACATCACGCACAATATCCGCCGGAACCAATTGCACCAGCTCGACGCCTGACGCTCCCGATTCAATGCGTGTAATACTCAACAGCGCATTAAACGTTGTAATTAGGCCGTCAGCTTCCACAATTGTTTCTTCCAACACTCGTTTGTAGTCGGCAACGTCGGGGGGCCTCATGAGCGTGACTTCTACGCGTGAGCGAAGTCGGTTGAGTGGACTGCGCAAGTCATGCGCAATGTTGTCTGTGACTTGACGCATAGCCGTCATCAAACGTTCGATTTGATCCAACATGGCGTTGAGGTTTTCGCCAAGCTGGTCCATTTCGTCGCCCGACCCTGTCACCGGCACACGTTGAGATAGATCTCCCTTAACGATACGCCTGCTGGTTCGATTGATACCCTCGACCCGCTGCATCATATTGCGGCTCATCAACCCGCCGCCGGCCAATCCCAAGAAGATTGTAAGGGCGACCGCCCATCCGAGCGCCGATGTAATTGTCTGAACGATCGCGCGGCGTTCGTTGACGTCGCGGCCGACGAGGAGATAGCCACGGATTGCGCCGGAAGGCCTGCGAATGACGAATTGCCGGGCCCGCGCTTGATGGCGCTCCGGCCCGCGGGCGCCGGCTACCTCAAAGGTGAAGTCGATCCAAATGTCATCGAGACGTGGCATATCGGGCCAGCGCCTCAAATTTCCAGCAATCCAGCTGCGGCGCGCGTCGGTGATCAAATACAATGATTCACTATTTTGTCGGCTTCGCTGTGAAATGATTTCGACTAACCCCGGCATTCCGCGCTGCTCGAATTGCTCTTGCAATCCGGTGATTTCGGCTTCGAGCGTTTGATCGGTTTGTCGTGCCATGAAGCCTGCCGTATTCCAGTAGATGAAACCGAGCAGTGCCATGACTGATCCAGCGAAAATCACAAGATAGATCAGCGCCAGACGAAAGGTCGTCGTATTGAGGAGCTTAAGCGGAAGCACGGAGCGAATAACCAGCGCCGCGTATGGTGTGGAGCAACGGCGCGTCAAAGTTTTTGTCGATCTTAGCCCGCAGGCGAGAAACATGGACGTCGATAACATTCGTCTGAGGATCAAAGTGGTAGCCCCATACGTTCTCCAAGAGCATGGTCCGCGTTACGACTTGTCCCTCATGACGCATAAAATACTCCAAGAGCTGAAACTCCCGAGGCTGCAGATCAATATCACAGCCTGCGCGGAACACCTTGCGGGCAAGTAAATCGAGCTCTAGGTCATCGACGGAGAGTTTTGTCTGAATCTGTTCCGGATTGCGCCGACGGACCAGCGCCTCCAGTCGTGCGAGGAGTTCCGAAAATGCGTAAGGTTTCGTTAGATAATCGTCACCACCCGCGCGCAATCCTTTGACCCGGTCATCGACCTCTCCCAAGGCGCTTAGAAATAGAACCGGCGTGTCGTTTTCAACATCTCGTAATTTCTGGACCATTGTAAGGCCGTCACAAATAGGCAGCATCCGATCGACCACCAAGACGTCGTAGTCGCCGTCGAGGGCCATCGTCAGACCCTGTGCACCATCTTCTGCTTTGTCGGCGACATGGCCACTCTCACTTAAGCCCTTAGCCAAGTAGGCTGCGGTTTCCGTGTCGTCCTCAACAATAAGAAGTCGCATAAGTTTAATCCTCGCCCGATTGAGCGCGCCATGAAGCGCCAACGGATCACACTTTTAGAAGTGTACCCGTTGGTCGCCCTGTCAAGTCAATTGCGTCGATGCCCGCTCTCTGCCGCGCTGTTACGAGCTTCCCAAGTTGAGAGCGACAAAACGAGGACCACCGCGCGCATGAACCAGCATTACGACGCTGCCGCGGTTCTTGTTCTTTGCGTCCTTGACGAGGTCAACAATTTCAGACGGTTCATCGACTCGAATGCCGGCAACCTCAAGAATGACGTCACCTCGATTGAGTCCTTTTTCCGCAGCTTCGCTGTAAGGTGCCACGTCCGTTACCAGAACGCCTTCCACATCCCGTTCAAGGCCCAGCCGTCGTGCGGTCTGACCATCGAGAGTTGACAATTCGAGCCCAAGTCCTTCCGTCGTCTCGCCGCCTTCGGAGTTTCCCGAGCGCAACGCAACACGTTCAGCTTCCTCCTTCAATTCATCGATTTGCACATCGATGCTTTGGGCTTGGCCGTTGCGGACGATCTTAAACTCTGCAGCTTCACCGACCGGCAAATCGGCCACAAGGCGCGTCAAGTCGCGCACATTTTCAATCGGCACGCCGGCGACGGACGTAATCACATCACCTGTCTTGAGATCAGCATTAGAAGCCGGGCTATTGGGCACAATATTGGTTACGATGGCGCCGTTGGCACTATCTAAGCTAAGGCTTTCGGCAAGGTCATCGGTTAGGCCCTGAATGTAAACGCCAAGCCAACCGCGGGTCACTTCGCCGTCGGCTTTGAGGTCGGCCACAACTTTGGCCGCTGAGGCAGCGGAAATCGCAAATCCAATTCCCACACTACCGCCCGACGGCGAGAAAATCGCCGTGTTTACTCCGACCACTTCGCCTTGGAGGTTAAATGCAGGACCTCCGGAATTGCCGCGATTTATAGCCGCATCGATTTGAATAAAGTCATTATACGGACCAGATCCGATGTCACGATTGAGCGCCGAAACGATGCCCGTGGTCACCGTACCGTCCAGACCAAACGGGTTGCCTACCGCGACGACCCAATCTCCGACTTGCACGGCATCCGAATCAGCAAACTCTACATAGGGCAACGAGCCGGTTGCTTCGACTTTTAACAGGGCCAGGTCTGTCTTAGGATCTTGTCCGACCAATTCGGCGGCGCGCTCGGAACCATCTTCAAAAACAACAGTAATATCTCCAGCCCCGTCAATCACGTGGTGGTTGGTGACAATATAGCCGTCGGCATCAATCACGAAGCCTGATCCCATGGCCTGGGCACGACGGCCCCGGCGCGGGCGATCAGGCATAGGATCGTCGCGAAAAAAATCGGGACCAAAGCGAAAATTGTCGCCGCTTCTCTCCGAAACTTGCCGCTCAACTTTGACACTCACCACAGCAGGACTCACGGTTTGAACCAAATTGGCAAAACTAAACGGCGCGCCATTAGGCAATGTGGCGCTGCTGCTCATGTCGAGACTTTGAGAGACCGGCTGGGCTGAGACTCCCGACAACGTGACGGCCCCATACCCGGCCATTGCCGTCAAGGCCATTGCTAGGGCCAGTCGTGAAACGCTTGAACTGAGGTTTGAACGATTCTTAGTGTTCCGCACGGAAGACCTCCTCATCTAAAGACTTCGGTACGCTTAAGATGGGGAATCGCACCTTAACGTTCACTGACAAAGGCATTAATTCTGAGTAATTCTGTTCACGAGCCCGTGAAGTCGGGCGCGGAACGGGCTGACGCGAGGGCAGCCCTAAGCGAACACCTCGCCGAGAACCGTCACCCGGTGCATGTTGCGGGGCTCGTCATAGTCGCGCACTGCGTAGTGGGCTGTACAGCGGTTATCCCACATCGCAATAGAATTGTTCTCCCAGTAAAAGCGGCACTGCAGCTCTTTCCAATCGATATGTTCAAAGAGCATGTTCAGAATGTGCTTGCTTTCGATGGGATGGAGCCCTTCGATGTGCGTGGTTGTCAGTTCGCTGATGTAAAGCAACTTTTTGCCTGTCTCGGGATGGGTCTTAACGATGGGCTGTGGCGCTGGTGGAGTTGTACGGAACGTGTGCTCGTATTGTTTGGCGCCGCCTTCCTTTTGCAAATCTTGCGCACGATAAGTTTTGCACACATCATGGACAGCCGTTTTGCCGTCGAGAAACTGTTTCATTTCGTCGGAAAGTGTGTCGTAGGCTTTGTAAAGATTGACCCACATGGTGTCACCACCACGCGCGGGCACATTCAAGGCCTGCAAAATCGCCGCCAACGGCGGATCGTAAGTATAAGACAAGTCGATGTGCCATTGATTTGAAAGACGGAGCGAATCTTTTTCGCCCGATTCGGCGTTGAGGGTAATGATTTCGTCGTGTCCTTCCAGGCTCGGTATATAGGGATGAACATGGAGGTCGCCGAATTTGCGGCCAAAAGCGATCTGCTGATCAGGCGTGATGTTCTGATCCCGAAAAAAAATTACAAGGTTTTCGAGGAGAGCTAGTTTAACTTCTGAAAATGTTTGGTCGTCCAAGTCTCGCGACAGGTCGATATTGTGAATTTCAGCTCCCAGTGAACCTGCCAATGGTCGCACTTCAATTTTCTCGTAGGCCATTGCAAAACTCGCTTCTAGTCAGCCGGAAACAGCTGCTCCATGTGTTATCCATTTGACAGAATAGTAGGTTGCTCCATAGCAGCAAAGTCTCACCCGCGTCTAAACCCAAGTGCGGTCAGACCCGCTGCGCCTCAATCCATAAGAGAGCTATAGACAATACGCTCGATGTCTTCGTCGATCGGATTAGAATTGAAGGGGCGCATTTGGGTAAGGATAATGATCGCCAATTGCTGTTGAGGATTAATAACAAAAAACGTGGCGGAGGATCCTGACCAACCCCATTGGCTAACCGATCCGGGAATTACATCACCCAGCTCCGTAAGCACGAGTCCTCCACCATAACCAAAGCTGCGCCCCGGCGAGGCGGCCAACATACCCCTATCCTCTTCGAGCTGATCCTGTGTCATGAGGTCGACGGTCTCGGGTGTCAGGAGCTGCACGTCGCCTAAGCTACCCTTATTCAACATCATTTGAGCGAACCGGTAATAGTCCGTGGCAGAACCCACCAGTCCGCTGCCGCCACCGACCCAGATAGGCTTTTTGGCGTAATCGCTGGTCATGGGATCATCTAAAAGCTCCAGGCCACGTTCGCCGGCAGGTCCATAGACCGCCGCCAGACGTTCAAGTTTTTCTTCCGAAGCATAAAAGTCCGTGTCGCTCATGCCGAGCGGGCCGGTGATGCGCGTCAAGACGAAATCTCTAAACGGCATGCCCGAGGCCACTTCAACGACACGCGCCAGAACATCAGACGATATCGAGTAGCGCCAATTGGTGCCCGGGTGGGAGACTAGTGGCACGTCGCCAAGCAAACTTACGCGGTCTGCCAAAGTGTAGTTCGGCTTGGAAAGGCCCAAGTCGCCCCAGCCAACCTGCTCATAAATTTCGTGAACCGGATGAGGACCCATAAACGAATACGTCAAGCCCGATTGATGGGTCAGTAAATGGTGGATCGTCATGGCGCGTTTTTGCGGCTCGGTGACGATGTCATCGCCTTTGCCGCTGACAAAAACGTTTAGTTTATCGAATTCCGGAATGAATTCGGAGACAGGATCTTGCGGGCTGAGCTTACCTTCTTCCATCAGGATCATGGCAGCCACAGTTGTGATCGGTTTGGTCATAGAATGAAGACGAAAGAGAGAGTCGCGCTCCATGGGCAACGATCGTTCGATATCGCGCAGACCCAACGCTTTGAAGTAAACAATTTGTCCGCGCCGGGCGACGAGGGTGACCACACCGGATAACTTTTTCTCAGCCACATAGTTCGCGTTGAGCTGATCGATTTTTTCCGCCATATCGGAGGCAAGGCCTACGTCTTCCGGGGCGACAAGTTCAGGGGCAGCAAAGGTCTGCGTCGACGCAAAGGCGAGGACAACTAAACCGGCCACCCAAAGGTGGTGTGAATAATGGTTCTTCATGATCGTTCCCCAAATATCTATTGTTCTTTTTTTAAAGCCGCAGCGTTACGACGGGCGGGCTATGACTCTATCGTACCATTCGACCATTTTATCGCCAATCTCATGAGGGAAATCTTCGGCCAGATAGTGACCGCTCTTGCCCAAAAAGACGTCTTCGAAATTCGGAAAAGTTTGCCGGCAAAGTTCGACGGTTTCCGGCGGCACAATAGCGCCAGGCTGAACATGAAACAAAAGCTTGGGAATCGGTGAGACCTTAAGCTTGGCTACATAGTCTTGGATAATTGTGGCGACGTCGGCGGGTTCACCTTCGATCGGCAGTTCCTGTGGCCATACCCATAACGGTTTGCGATGAGCTACATTTTCAAAGGGTTGGAGATAAGCGGTCATCTCTTCATCTGACAAGTCGCGATCGATTCCGTAGGGCAGGATCTGCTCCATAAAAACATTCTTGTTGACGATCAGATCCCAACCGATATCCAGCGCGCGAAATTACTGAAAGCCTTCCAATAGATCTTGCGGCCAGTCGTCCCAACTGTCGAAAGTCCGAACAAAGGTCTCTATGAAGACGAGGCCTTTGATGTGCTCCGGGTGATGCATGGCGTAGTTGAAACCCAGACCCCCGCCCCAATCGTGGAGCACCACTACGATGTCTTTCAGCCCCAGCTTGTTGATGAACTCTTCGATGTAGGCGTAGTGATCGAAATAGCGGTAAGGGATATCGGGTTTGTCGGACTTGCCGAAACCAATGAGATCCGGCGCAATGCAACGTCCTCTCTGCTTCAGGTGCGGGATCACATTGCGCCACATGTAGGACCATGTGGAATTTCCGTGAAGAAATAAAAACGGAGGGCCTTCCCCTTCGTCGACGTAGTGCATGCGCGCGCCGCCGACTTCCCTGTAGTGCGATTCGAAAGGATAGTCAGCTGAAAATGGTCCGCGTCCCGTCATGTAGCCTTCAATCTCTTAGCTTCGTATCAATGATGACAGGACTATTGAGTGTCCGATGTACCGGACAGCGCTCCGATATTTCCAACATGCGTTGACGTTGTTCTTCAGTGAGGTCTCCTTCGATCGTGATTTCTTTATCGATATGATCGATCTTGCCTTTGCAATCCTCACTGTCTTCTGCATGCCGTTTATCATGCCGCAGCGACACCGTGACGCGATCGAGGGGCAACCCCTTGTGTTCCGCATAGAGCCGCAAAGTCATCGTGGTGCAAGCACCCAATGAGGCGCTCAAAAGATCATAAGGGCCCGGGCCGCTGTCGTTGCCGCCGACAGAGACGGGTTCATCTGCAAAGAAAACGTGCTCGCCGGAGACGATGACGTTGGCGAACTTACCTTCTCCCGTTTCCTGAACAATGACCTCGCCCTCGGCCGCTTTTGGTAGATTGCGCCTTTCAGCTTTTATTAGATATCGCGACGACCAAGATGCAATTACCCCGCCCACATAGGCCGCGTCTTCTTTCTTGGTCAGCAAATGGTCCGCGTCGTCAAGGGAAACAAAACTCTTCGGATGTTTGGCAGAAGAAAAAATCTGGGTGGCGTTGTCGATCGCGACGTAACTATCGAGCGGTGCATGGCAAACGAGAAGCGCTTTTTTTAAAGACGTCACGGAATCGAGTACTTTCGAGGAACGCAGATCATCGAGAAATTGCTTTTTGATGGTAAACGGACGTCCGGCGAGTTCCACTTCGGCCTCACCTTTTTCTTCGATTACGTGGACATGCTCTGCAAAATTGTGCAGCACATGCTCTGGATCAGCGGGCGAGCCAATCGTAACGACAGCCGTGCACTCCGGCACTTTGTGCGCCGCCATCAAAACCGCAGCGCCTCCCAAACTATGACCGATCAACAAATGAGGGGCTTCATGTGACTCACGCAAAAAATTTGCGGCAGCAACAAGGTCTTCGACGTTCGAAGAAAAGTTGGTGTTTGCAAAATCGCCGTCGGAATGACCAAGGCCGGTAAAGTCGAAGCGTAGGACGGCAATGCCATGCTCCACTAATTGTTTGGCAATCCGCGCCGCCGCATAAAAATCTTTAGAACAGGAAAAGCAGTGGGCAAAAAGGGCAAATGCTCGCGGCGGACCGGCAGGCAAATCGAGTCGTGCCGCCAACGTTTCGCCCAAACTTCCGGTAAAGCCGACTTTATCGGCGGCAGACTTCATATGCACATTCCTTAGCGACTTAGGGTGTGGCGGCCTCTAGTTGCGCGCGGCTTGACTTATCGATCTCGTCCAAGACGTAGGCGTAGAGCCGGGTCGCACGTTCAAGGCCGCCCGGACGAATCGTGTCGATGAGATCGCCGGACGAGTGATACCAAAGATTGGCATCGAGGATCTGCACGACCGTGTGGCCTGCCTCGAAGAAGTCGAATGCATCTCCCGTCGGCCGGCGATTGACCGTCGAGTCGATGACTTGCCCGTAGCGATCGATAGCATCGCGGTAAATAGCAATGAGTTTTGTACTTCCGTTTGAAACCGAGAGCGCTCGCGTTGCTTCCGTCGTCGTCGTCAGAAGCTGCCCGGGAATTGACCCGAAGCCGAAGACCATTTCACCGCGATAATAGCTTTGAACCGAAGACGGATGCTCTACGTTGAAGACCAAGACTGTCTCATCAAGAATATCGGAATGGCCTGCGATGAAGGCTTTCACCCCATCCGAAAATTCGTGATGGCCGCTGGTCCCTACAAATAGAAGATTGCGTTTAGGTGGCTCAGCGCCGGGCCGTGCAAAGTACTTTGCCAAGGCAAGCATCGATGCCAATCCACCGCCATTGTCGTTGGCCGATAAAAAATATCCGTCCAGATGGGCGGCAATCACAACGTATTCATCGCTGCTTCCTTTGATGAGACCCAAGACATTTTTGCCCTGCCAACTGTCTCGCACTTCCGTTTCAAGCGTAAGGCGCGCTTTTATTGGCTTGCCGGATTTGTTCGCCGCCATAACTTCTTCAACAAATCGCCCATCGTTACCGCCCAGAACAAATGAAGGAACGGTGTCCGGCCCCAATCCTTCCAGCGCGTATTGATGGTTTTCAGGAGCTTCCAGGGCGATTAAAACACCTACCGCCCCTGCCTCAACGACGCCTTCGACATAACCGCGCGCCGACTGAAAAAACGGATTGGGTTGCATGACGGCATGCATGACCGCAATTTTTCCTGATAGATCACGCCCGATCAGATCGACCGGGCGACCGAGTCCGACATACTCAAGTTCAACCTCTTGTCCTGATATAGAAAGCGCGCCCGACGCCAAGTGCAATGCGGGGAAGGCAGACTTGAGGGAATAGTCTTGGCTTCCCTCGCCAAAAGATTCATCTGCAACAATCGTCACTTCCCAATTTAGGGGCCACCATTGCTTACCCCCTTCAACGGTCTCCGTGCGCACCTCTTCCAGGCCAAATGTCCGAAACAGATCCGCCATATATTCCGCTGTGGCTATTTCCGAATCCGATCCAGCAATTCGTCCCCAATATCGTTCTCCTTCAGGTCTAGTTTGTTCGGTTATAGTCATGATCTCTTGCAGATAACCATGAACATCGTCGCCTGTGATCTCGACATACGGATCATCCGCTTCTGACAACTGGAGACTTAGCGGACCCAAATCGGCATTCAGATATACTTCGCGGATTTTTGCCGAACGCTCGTCACGACTGTCAGGCAAGGCAACACCAAACCACGCATCATCTGCGTAAGCCGAGACTGCAACCACCGTCATGAGACAGGACAAAACGAGGGGAATAAGCAAACCTTTCGCTCGGCCAACTAAGGTGTTTGCCTTTCGTCTTTCCGGTGCTGTCATGAGACCGTCCTTTGCGTTGATGAAAACCGGATCAGCTTAAACGTCGATAATTGAGCCGTATAGGATGGGTGTTTGTTGACGACCCACTAACGGTTGCTTGAAGGCCTATGGCTGGCCCACATGTCTACTAGGATGTAACCCCGAGAGATTGCGTCCGAATAATCTTTCGACGTTCTAGGGCGATAAATTCAGTTAACCGCGTTTTGTACGATGTAAACGCCGTCGCGGAGCTCGTGGAAAAACTGGCCTAGCGCAGGATGATTGATGGCGTCATTGCTGATATCTGGAACGAGATTGCGTTCGGCGACATAAGTTGAGTGCACCTCATCATGCACAAGCACATGGTACCAGGGTTGATCCTTTGGCGGCCGGCTGCGCGCCATCGCCTCATACCACTCGTTGGTTCCCGCAAAATTCGCATCGACGTCAAAAATGACGCCTCTGTAGTCGAAAAGTTTGTGGAGAACCAACTCTCCTACGCTGAATTGTGCCCTTGAAGCACTCATCATCGTTCCCTTCAGCCGGTCGACCTAGCACTTAGCGAGTCTGCCATAACTTCCAACCTCAAGCCCGCAAAAACGAAAAAGGCGATTCCGAAGAATCGCCTTATCAGAGATACAGGTTTTGGGAGTTAGGAGTGTTGCAAGCTCAGTCTAAGAATTCCTATCGCTAGTCTTCATCTTGTTGTGTGGGCAAAAATCGCGTCTCGGGCGTGCTCATGCAGGCTACAAATACGATAATGCTGCACGACGCCACCGAAAATCCAATTAGAAACGCATCAATACTCATATTGGGGGGAACCCTTTTGTTGCCTCGACAAAGACACTCACATGCCTAGCTTAAGTGGAACTTAGGCCAGCAATGTTAACCTTTCTTTACAACGCCCCGCCTTAGTCGGATCACGTACTCGACGTTTTTCGCAAAAAAGGTCCCGGCTGAGGGGATGACGCTGTCGCCGGGACCACGATTGCCGGACGGTAGGGGGCGACCGCCGGCAAAGCATATATGGGGTGGGCCAACGAGAATTCCAGGTCCGCGGTGATCTCATTGATCGCCGAAGGGTACAGCTCGCATCTGAACTAAATTGTATTGAAATCGGCCATAGCTGAATGCCGGCGGCGCAGGACTGAGATTAGTCTTGGCGAGATGACTGGGGCAGGTCTGGATCTTCTTCTTCTTTCCTGCCTTCGAGCTTTTTTAAAGCCTCATCAATGCTTAGGGATCCAGGTTTTAGCCAACGAGGGAGCGTACCCATGCTGCCCAACTTTGCGTCTGGATTGCACTTGACTTGCCCCTCGATCGGCTTGGTCCGGTTGAGCTCGCATAGAGTTCTCTCGTCAACGGCGGCTTCGGTGATGCATCCGCCGTTGGCCATACAAACGAGGGCCGTTGCTGCCAGAAGAATATTCATGGCCTCGACTATTCCCAGCCACTGTGTCCGAAATATGGCCGACCAAAGGGCAGGATTGTCTACAATTTCCGGGTCCATTTCGGACACTTGGGCTAAACTGCCGGTCTACGCGGGAGATCTCATTCATGCGTCCTCACATTGAATTTATCCAATCCCAAGTCTTGCCATTCAACAAGGGCCTTTATGGCGGAGCGCGGCCTGACGTGGATGTCAGAATTTTGAGCATCGACAACGAACACGGCGATTCGAGCACGATGATCCGGTATCCAAAGGGCTGGGAGCGCACGGAGCCAGAATATCTAAGTGTCGATGAGGAATTTTTTGTTCTTGAAGGCGCGATAATGATCAACGGTATTGCCTATCGCAAGCATGATTATGCACATCTGCCCGGAGGATTCCTGAGAACATCACAATCGTCGAAGGATGGGGCCGTCGTACTGACATTTTTCTCTGGCGAACCGGCTGTCGTTGCTTCAGATGTGCCTGGCAATAGCTTTGACGGCGCACGCCTCGTCGAACACATCAACACTCGAACTCACGAAACCATGATTGCGGTCGCGACTAGGATGAAAACGCCGGGATGGGATGCGTCGGGAACCTTTCACAAAAACCTGTTTGAAGATCCCAACACCAGAGAGCGCACTTGGATCATTGGCATGATGCCTCATTGGCAAACCTCCCTATGCGAAATCCATCCCGTTGTTGAAGAAGAGTTTGCAATCCTGGGCGACCTCTGTTTTCCGATGGGCGTGTTCCGCGATGGCGCGTACTTTTGGCGCCCGCCTGATATACAACACGGACCGTTCGCCACCTGGGGCGGTGCTCTGCATTTAATTCGCTGTAAGGGCGGGCCGTTTGCAACCGAATGGGTCGAATCTGATGGGCCCGATTGGTACCCGGACTACAATCCAATTCTGCCGCCTGACTACCAACAATATGTCGAAGCGGACGTTAATAGGCGTGAACCAAACTATTGATCTAGCGCTCGCGATATAATCCAAACCTCGTACGCCACTACGGCAGGCATGGAGTGACCGGCAATGACCAGTTCACCGGAAGACGACTACCCTACCCTTTTGTCGCCGCTCAATCTTGGCCCGATGACACTCGATAACCGGGTCATCGTTCCAGGCCACAGTATGCTGTACGACGAGGCGGACGGCACGGTCGGCGCACGCTATCGCAACTATTTAGCTGAACGAGCGCGTGGTGGCGCCGCCCTTGTATCTATGGCGTCTGCCCCCGTTCATGCCAGTTCGAAGCAAGCCTGGCCCAGCACTTGGCTGTGGCGCGACGAAGTTATCGAAGGGTTGGCCGAAGCGGCCGACGCGGTTCATGAAGCTGGCTCTAAACTCTCGATCATTTTGTGGCATGGCGGTCATAACTTGACCCACTTAGTCAGAGTGGTCGCGATGGGACCGTCCCTTGTTCCCTCGCCCGAGACCGGCGAAATACCGCGGATCATGACCAAGGCTGATATCGATCAAATGATCGAAGCCTATGCGGAGGCGGCGAAGCGTTGCAGCGACGCGGGCCTCGATGCAGTCGAAGTCCAAACTTCGTCAGACTATTTGCTCGGCTCTTTTCTATCTCCACAACTTAATTGGCGTACGGATGAATATGGAGGTTCATTGGAAAATAGATGTCGATTTGCAAAGGAAGTGTTCGAAGCTGTACGCAACGTCGTGAGGCCCGGCATGGCAGTGGGCACGCGGACTTGCGCGGAGCATTTGGTCCCTGCCGACCCAAAGGGCTACACCCTTGCTGATTCTATTCCGGCAATGCAGTTCTTCAATGAAAAAGGCCTCGTCGATTGGGTCAGCATCATGAACGGTTCACATTGGTGCTTTGAGGAAATGTTGTCGCCCATGACATATCCGCGTGCGCAAATTGCCCACTTGGCCGCTGAATTCAAACGCACGCTGTCGGTACCAGTTATTGTTGCCGGACGCATTCGAACACCGCAGGAAGCTGAATCCATACTTTCCCGCGGCCAGGCGGACGCCGTTGCGATGGCGCGAACGCATATCGCTGAGCCTAATTGGACGGCAAAGGTCAAGCGTGGCGAAGTAGGACGCATTCGGCCCTGCATGTCTTGCAATCAAGGTTGTTTGGGACACGCCGGTCAAGGACAGCCGGGCACGTGCGTGCTCAACCCTCGTGCCGGTCGCGAGTTTGAATTGCCGGACACGCAACCGGCCCAACACCGAAAGCGCGTAGCCGTTGTCGGTGGCGGGCCCGCGGGCAGGGAGTTTGCACGCGTTGCCGCCGAGCGCGGGCACTCGGTCACGCTTTGTGAAGCACAAGACATCTTAGGAGGCGCTATGAGGTTAGCCGCCAACGCGCCGAACCGAATTGAGATGAAGGATCCATTGAACTGGTGGCGATCGGAACTCGATCTGCTTGGGGTTGAGGTTAGACTCAATGAAAGGATAGAAGACCCCAAGAGTCTCGACGCAGACGAAGTGGTTTGGGCCACAGGTGCCAGAGGTGGTTTAACGGCGCTATGGCGCAATCGCCCAAATATGCTGAAAGGCATTCCGGGAGCGGAACGCTGTCCTCATGGGCGGGAAGTTCTCGCGGGAAGCGAGACCGCCAAAGGACATGTCTTAGTCATTGACGAAGAAAGCGGCTGGCCAGCCGTTTCGCTGGTTGAAAGTCTTGCAGCTCATTCCAAAGTGAAGTCCGTAACAGTGACAACAACTCAATATGCTCTGGGTCTGCCCGTTTTGGAACGCACAGGCGAAATTAAGCCTGCGATCCGACGACTCAAAGATGCCGGGGTTAAAGTCTTCGCATCGACCCAAATCGCTCGGGTTGAGGAAAGCGCTGCAATCACGGCAAACGGAGAACGCCTGGGGCCCTTCAATACCATCGTACTTTCAACCGGACCTGAAGCAAGACCGGTTCCTGATGGTGTTACAGCAATTGGGGATTGTCTCACGCCGCGCTCAATTTGGGCCGCAGTTAGCGAAGGCATGGAGGCAGCTTGCCGGCTTTAGCAACAATGTGTCATCAATTGGTCAAGGCCCGGCGTTAATTTCTATGTTGACGGCACCTGCTTGTCTGGCCACGTCCATGATCTGCATGACATGGCCGGCTGGCGTATCTTTTTCTGCCACTATAAGGATGACGACGCCAAGGATGACGACGCCGGGATTGTTCTCAACACGCTCACGCAAATTTACTTCGAGTGTTTGCATGTCAAGTTTGGCGCCACCAATATGCGCCGTTCCCGACGGTTCCACTTCGATTTGAACAACGGCACCACCTGGATTCCACGTCAAAAGCGCAAAAAGCGTCACGCCAAAGAGCAACGCTATAAGAACAAAACGGCGCGTTATCATGCGTCTCTTCCCAGTGCGCGGTTAAGGCGCTGCTCCTCATCATCTGTCAGAGGCTTGGGTTGCGATTCGCTAGAGCGGCCTCTGTAGAAGGCTGCAACGGCGCCAAGCCCAATAACGAACAGAATTGTCGGCCCGAACCATAGGAGCCACGTAGCGGGACGAATGGGAGGTCGCAAAAGAACATAGTCACCGTATCGCGCAACCACATATTGAATGACGGCTTCGTCCGTTTCTCCTTCAAGTAGCCGCTCACGGACGATGACTCTCAAATCTTTGGCAAGAGGCGCATTTGATTCATCGATCGTCTCGTTTTGACAAACTAGACATCGAAGCTGTTGGCTTATCGCGCGCGCGCGTGCCTCAAGTGTGGTATCGGCAAGTACTTCATCCGGCTCAACAGCATGGGCAAAACTCACAAAGCCAATCAGAAATGCATAAATGACAATTAGATGCCACATGAGTCACTCGGCAGGAACTGGAGCAACTCGTGCGCCTGTGCGCCGCCGTGCCGGAAGACCAACTCGCAAGCGGCGGTCGGTTAGCGAAATGACTCCGCCAAACGCCATAACAACCGCACCAATCCAAACGTAAATGACCAAAGGATTGTAATAGATGCGCACGGCCCATCCATCGCTTGCATTTTCTCCTTGCGCTTCACCCAGAACCACATAGATATCCGCGAAGATCGTAGTATGGATCGCAGCTTCGGTCGTCGATGTACCAGCTACCGGATAAAAACGTTTCTCGGGATGTAGTGATACGATCTGTCGTTCACCGCGCGACACGTCCACGGTAGCACTCGTTAAGGTATAGTTTGGACCCATGCCTGACTCGACACCTTTCAGTACAAACTCATAGCCAGACACATTGATCGACTCGCCTGGTTTCATGGCTTCGATGCGCTCTTCTTTCCAAGCGCTGATCCCTGTGACACCGGCAATAAGAACGCCAAGGCCGCCATGAGCCAAGGCCGTGCCAAACGCTGATCGCGGCAGGTGGATCAAACGATTTAGAGAACGCCGAAGTGGCTCGGAGAATAGTTTGATCCGGAAAGCAAGTTCGGAGAATGCGCCGACAACGAGCCATGCCGCCAAGCCTAGACCAAGGGCGGCGAGATAGGGCCCCTCACGCATAAACGCCAACAGCACGGCCATGATGACCAACGCCAAGACGCCAGCCACCCAAAGTCTTTGCATTGCCGCGAAGATATCGCCGCGCTTCCATGCTAACAGCGGCCCGAACGGCACCAACAGAGCAAGGACCGCCATAAGTGGCGCGAACGTCAAATTAAAGTAAGGGGGCCCCACTGAAATCTTGGCTCCGCCTAACGTTTCAAGCATCAGCGGATACAGAGTTCCGATCAAGACTGTTGCCGTTGCGATGGTAAGAAAGAGATTATTTAGAATAAGGCCCCCTTCCCGGCTGATCGGAGCAAAGAAACTGTCGGCCTTGAGGGCCGGCGCACGAAATGCAAAGAGCACAAGCGAGCCGCCAATGACCACAATCAACAGTCCAAGGACGAAAATTCCGCGGGCCGGATCATTGGCAAATGCGTGAACGGACGTAAGGACGCCGGATCGAACGAGAAATGTTCCAAGCAAACTCAGGGAGAACGCCATAATGGCAAGCAGGATCGTCCAGCTGCGAAGCGCGCCACGCTTCTCCGTCACCACGGTAGAATGAAGCAGAGCGGTACCGGCAAGCCACGGCATAAGAGAGGCATTCTCGACCGGATCCCAAAACCACCAGCCGCCCCAACCAAGTTCGTAATAGGCCCAATAGGACCCAAGCGCGATTCCGACGGTAAGCGCAGCCCAAGCCGCCAATGTCCAGGGCCGGACCCAACGCGCCCATGCGGCGTCGACTTTGCCCTCCAACAACGCTGCTATGGCAAATGAAAAGGCGACCGAGAAACCCACATAGCCCAAATAAAGAAACGGCGGATGAAATGCGAGGCCGGGATCTTGAAGAAGAGGGTTTAAGTCGTTGCCGTTGATGGGTGCCGGATCCAAACGCAAAAACGGATTGGAAGTCACGAGAATAAAGAGCAGAAAGGCGGCGCCCAGTAATCCTTGAATACCAAGAACGCGGGCCCTTAACGCTGGCGCCAAATTGTTTCCGAACCAAGCAACAGTCGCGCCAAATAGAGACAAGATCAGTACCCAAAGCACCATTGACCCTTCGTGATTTCCCCAAACGCCGCTTATTTTGTAAAGCAGCGGTTTTGCCGAGTGAGAATTTTGAGCGACAGTCAAAATAGAAAAGTCCGACGTGACGAATGCATGCGTCAAGGCATAGAAAGCCACGGCAACGAGTATGAATTGAGCGCTTGCGGCGGGAATCGCCGAGCGCATCCAAGCAGCATCGTTCCTGTGCGCACCGATCAATGGAAATACGCATTGCACCAGTGCCATCGAGAACGCCAGCGCCAGTGAAAAATGACCCAGTTCAGCAATCATAAGGTGCTGTCATCGCCTCGCCATTTGCCGGACTGCTTCAATGCTTCAGCGACCTCCGGTGGCATATAATTTTCATCATGCTTTGCGAGTACCTGATCGGCCACCAAATAGCCGTCGGGTGCCAGCGCACCTGTTACCACAATTCCTTGGCCTTCCCTAAACAAGTCGGGCAGGATTCCGGCAAAACGGACTTGGACCGACGCGGCCAGGTCGGTAACCACGAATTCCACCACAGCATCGTCTCGCTTACGTACGCTCCCCTCTTCAACCAAGCCACCGAGCCGAATTGTCCTGTTCAGTTCAACTTCTTCAGCAGCAATTTGGGTCGGGCTGTAGAAAAAGACAATTGTGTCTTGAAGTGCGATCAGGACCAAAGTCGTCGCAACCGCCAGAACCGATACGGCGGATACGAGCAGCGTGATGCGCCGGCCTCTTCGCGTCATAGGGTGTCCTTCTTCAATATTCGCAACCAAACATGAGAATACCGTGCTTTGACGGCTTCGCAAATTGGGGCCAATTGCCTCGCCCCGAAACAGTGCCGAAAGAGGCATATTCTTGCCATAGTCAGTTAAGACAGTGTGCATCAAATCGCCAAAATCGATAGGAGACCGGACAATGCTGAACGCTTTTCATGCTCGATTTGCCGGCATTTGGATTACGTTTCTGGCGGCAACAGGCTTGGCAGGCTGCTTTCCAACTTCTGAGCATCCCGTTTTGGTAGATGGGCAAAGCAGAGTGGATTCGAATCTACTTGGTGTTTGGTATGGCGCGTTCGATGAAGACGATGACCGATTCTATCTGCACATCGTTGAAGCTGACTCTGACCGCGAAGAAACAATACCCGGCGGTGTGGACATTTTGATGGTCCAACATCCTGACGATGAAGACAATGAAAACGGCTGGGGAATCGCATACGCAGTGGCTGCAGAAGTTTCCGGACAGCATTTCCTGAGCGTTGACTATCGGGTTGATAACGGTGAGCCGGTGGATGAAGACATGCGCGGCCTTCACTTGTTTTACTACGATCCGTCGACGGAGGGCCGGTTTACGTTACATACAATCAATGATGATGCACTTGAAACCTTCATTACGACCGGGGCGCTATCGGGAATCGTAGAGCCGGGAATGTTCGGCAGCTCCCGATTGACCTCATCGAGTGCTGACTTAGCGGCATTTCTGGAAACTGCCGACATCGGAAGTCTGTTTGAAGAAGATTTCGGGGTTTTTGAACGGCGAATCGCGCCATAGTTTTTGTTGGCCCAAAGGCTCAATCAATCTTCTAATCCTAATTCGGCTTCCGCGGCCAAAATACGGCCGATTGCTCTTTCGTCGTCTGCAAACGTTGTCCGTGCCTGAGCGATCGAGTGTCTTGCTGCTTCCGCGTTGCCCAACACAACGTATGACCTCGCCAATTGCAGCCATCCGTCCAGATCATCGGGTTCTTCGGCTAGGCGCGAGGCAAGACCCTCGACCATGCCCTCAATCATTTGCTGTCGCGATCCGGCATCCATATCGGCGGCAGCCTCTATATCTTCTTGCGTCGGACCAGAAGGTCCCTGGTTTTGCTGTTGTTCGGCAGCAATGAAATTCTCGGCAAGAGTCAATTGTCGCTGGGCCCGCTCGTACCAGGGCCAATCGGATGACGCATTTTCCAATGCTGGTCGCCAATGTGCGGCGGCCTCAACTAGCTCTTGACGTTGAGCGTGCGCTAAGCCGACAAAGTAAAGTCCCGTTGCGTCGGCCGGAAAGGAGACGAGCACCTCTTGGAAGATAGCCTCCGATTCGGTTCCGATTTCGCCGCCCTGATCGAATACCAGTGCAATTCCTCTCCCAACCAATAGATCCGGACTGCGCGAACTAACAGCTATTGCCTGTTCAAAAGCAGTTGCGGCCTGCTTGAAGTCTCCGACTTCCAAAAAACTTTGGGCGCGCTGACGCCAGGTGCCCAGATCGTTTGCGTAAGGCTGACTGGGGACACCGGGCGACCCGGATAGAGCATAGAGAAAGAAAGAAATAATGGGAACGAAAAGGCCAACTACCGCGCCCGCCCAAACGCGGCCCTTTCCGGTAGATGCGGTTTGGAAATCCCCCCCTTCACTACGCGACCTTTCCGTTGCTGCCAGTAGCTTGCGCGAGATCTCTACACGTGCAGCCGCAGCCTCTTGAGCGCCGATGACATCGCGCTTGACGTCACGGTCAAGCTCATCGAGTTGATCTTCATAAACTGCAGCATCGTACATCGATGTGGATTCAACGCCTGCTCTCGCAGTCAGCAAGACGCTCACGACGACCGCGGTCCATATCGCAGCAAGCACCAGGATTGAGAGCCATAGGATCATTACGAGCGCACGTTAGTGCTGATCCCATTACGACGCAAATAGAGAAAGGACTTTTATGCAACAGCAGCCCGTCCACGTCGCACCAATAGGTCAGCATCCGTATCTCCAAGAATTATGCGCGTGAGCTCGACGGTCTTGTCTAAGTATGCTTGGGCCCGCTCACGATCTTCGCCTTCGCGAGAACGAATTTCATCGACAATGCGTTCGCCGTAATTGACCAGCAAGAGCTTGCTGGTCTCAAACATCTCTTTATGCAATGCACCGAAAGCAGCTTGGCCCGCAACATCGCGCGATCCGTCAAGCAAAATAGCGAGCTGGCTTGCTGCAGTAATCCTGTCTGCTTTGGGCCAATCGCTTAAGTCCGGACGAACAACTCCTTTTGCACCAAAACGGCCAAATTTCCCCGTCGGCAACGCGTCGTCCAACATTCTCGGTAACCTCTCAATGTGGTGTTCCATAGCTTCGGAGACGAGAGTTCGGCAGGCGAGAAGCCGCTTTCCCCATTTACCATCCTTGCGAATACCGAGCTCTTGCGTAATCCCTGACATTAGGTTTGTAAAATATGTCAGATTCAGAAGCACCTCTTCAACTTGCTCATCGATCGATCGTATCGAGTAGAAATACTTGGCTAGAGACTCCGCCTCCTCGAACAGGAGCTCTCCCACGATGCCAACGTTCGTGCGGCTGATGAGCAAATCGCTGTCAGCATTTGTGAGACGTTGCGTAACTCGAAGTATGAGCCAGGGCTGCGGCATACGCCCCATAACAATGAGAAGTAAACTTGGCAAATGGTCCGGATACTTTTCATTGAATGTGTCATAGAAGGGCCGAAGAATGTCTATCTCTTCATCGCCGATATCTAAAATCGGACGCGGCAACAGTGCTTTGACTTCAAGAACAAGAGGAGCCACTTCGAGAACCGATAAGATATCGCGCGCGTCTTCAATAACGCGCGCGTCGCCCAACTCCTTACTTACTTGCTTGTAAGCTTTGGTATCGGGCTGAAGCCCTTTGAGGGCGCCGGACAACGCAGCGGCAGTCGTTTTGTGCAATTCAGCTGTTGCGTCTGCCAGCGCTTGCTGATCGTTGCAAATGACATGTTTGATGATCGTGTCGGAAATACGGTTGAGTTCTTGGCCCATCAACTTATCCGCAAGCCAATTCCAAATCGGCGTCACTGAAGAACGCGAGACACGGCCTCTTTGCTTTTCCCGTTGCCAACCGTCATAGATGAAGTCTTCGAACGGCTCAAAAAACAGCCGCATGGGCGTTGGAATGTGAGCAGGCGGTGGATAGAGGTCGAGGAGCGTTGGACGCAAACCTTTGAGAATAATGTCATGGGGAAGCTTGCTGCCGCCGCGCAGACGATCGGTTTCGATCGCAGACGCTAATCTGATGGCCGCGCGCTCCGGCAACTGCTCCAATACCTTTTGCAAAGCCGCTTGTTGCTCTGCCGTGAGAGACTTTCCGGCCATATCCACTCATTCAGCTCGTTGAGACAACGGTTTAAATGAACCGGCTCAGGGCTGATCCGTCGGTTCCCGGGGCCCGAATTCGGACCGCATCACAATCATAGCCAACGCATTTTAAATTTGCGTTGACCATTCGAACTGACAGGTCGCCAAGCACACGATGGAACTTAATTCTAATTTTTCTTTTTATTTCAGTAGGTTGAATGATTATTCTTAAGTGGAATACTTTGTGGTAAAAAAGATCTTGATGGAATCACCGCTATTCCTGAAAACTGGGACCTTGAAGGTTTCCAAGGCGAAACCTGATGCATGAAAAATCGGAGTGGCTGCAATGGCTGTGGGAAACGTAAAGTGGTTTGACCTCAAAAAAGGTTACGGCTTCATCCAGCCGGAAGATGGTTCGAAGGATGTTTTCGTCGATCTCGATGCCCTAAAGAAGGCAGGCCTTGGGCAATTGATGGAAGGCCAGAAAGTCCAATATCGTCTAATTGAAGGACGAAACGGCCGAACATCTGCTTCCGGTCTAATGGTTACCAGCTGAAGCCTATCATGATAGTGCTAAGCAAAGTCGCCTGCACCAATAGCAGTGAGCGCACCACGTCCTGATACGGACAACTCAGACCTGTTCATTCTTCTTCTTTAGCGGCAGGCAACGAAAGGGTTGCCGATAGACCGCCTTGGTTTGAGCGATCCAAAGAAAATGATCCCCCATAAAGTTCCGCGAGCTCGGCGACGATTGAGAGTCCCAGACCTGATCCCGGTGTCGTCTCATCAAGTCGTGCTCCCCTCTCAAGTACCGCCTCTTGCTGCTGTTCGGATAGTCCGGGCCCATCATCTTCAATGACAATCTTGATCACCTGACCCGCTTCTTGGTTCCCTGAGTCCTCGAGCGAAGCGTGAGTGGCTGAAACGCTAACTTTGGAGTTTGCCCATTTACACGCGTTGTCCAACAAATTGCCGATCATTTCCTCCAAATCTTGCCGCTCACCTCTAAAGAAAAGAGGGCTTAATTCGTGATCGTTCTCCTGAACGGCGCGCTCGGGATATATCTTCCCGATCGTTCTCGTTAGGTCTGAGATGACCTGTCTAACATCGGTGCGTGCACCGATAACGCGGGACGTTGCTGCTGCTCGCGCACGCGCCAGATAATGATCAACTTGGTCTCTCATGAGTCCCGTTTGCTGACGGACCGTCACAGCCAGTTGACCGTCATTGGTCTGGACTTCGTTGGTGAGGACACTAAGCGGCGTCTTCAAAGCATGGGCGAGGTTGCCGACCTGAGTCCGGGAGCGCTCTAGCACTTCGGTGTTGTGGGTGATGAGCGCGTTGAGCTCGTTGGCAAGTGGCGCAATTTCGGCGGGGAAGGATCCATCAAGGCGCTCGGAGCGTCCTGTTCGTATGGCCACCAGCGCCGCCTGAACTCGCCTCAAAGGGCTAAGGCCGAGGCGGACTTGAATGAGCATGGCAATCAAAAGGCCCAAGGCCAGCAGGACAAAAGCCTGCGTCAGGATGGTATTAAATCGAGAGATGTTTGCCGCAAGTCCGCTGCGGTCGGCCGCAACAATAATCGTAAAGGCCTGCTCCGACCCAGGCAGGAAGACATTGCGTGCAATGAACCGAAGATCTTGATTCTCCGGGCCAGCCAAAAATCCGCGCATAAAGTCGGCAGATCCCACACTTTCCGTCGAGACAAGGACTTGATCCCAGAGTGACCGCGATCGGATATTTGGCCCGAGTTCGCCAAATGGAGCGTCTGCCGGTTCGATCTGCCAATACCAACCCGAAAATGTTTGACCAAACCTTGGGTCGCTCAACGGTGTATCGATGCTAATAAACTCGTTATCGCCACGTTCCGCGACCACAACCAAACTTTCCCAGATCACAATCAGGCGGCTATCAAAATTTCGCGTAACAACGCTGCGAAACGTCGATGCCAAGACCAAGCCGCCCACGAGCAGCGCGATGCCACTCCAAATGGCAGCGCCCGCCACCAGGCGAAAAGCAAGGGAATTTGGCGTCATTGCTGGGCGGCACGGGCCCCTGTGTCTGCATCGTCGTCAGATGTAGCAACACGATATCCTAAGCCGCGCACCGTTTGAATAACATCGACCTTTAGCTTTTTGCGCAGCCGTCCAACAAAAACCTCGATCGTATTGGAATCGCGGTCAAAATCCTGTTGGTACAAATGCTCAACCAGCTCGCTGCGGGAGACGACGCGTCCTTGATGATGCATAAGATAGGCAAGCAATCTGTATTCGAGAGACGTGAGTTTGATAGGTTCACCGTCGACCGTGACGCGCGCGCCTCTTGTATCGACGCGCAAGGGCCCGCATTCGAGTTCTGGCGAAGCCTGGCCGGCAGCCCGGCGCAGCAATGCACGCAGGCGCGCGAGCAATTCCTCTGTATAAAATGGTTTGGCGACGTAGTCGTCGGCACCAGCATCAAAGCCAGCGACTTTGTCGCTCCAGCGATCGCGCGCGGTAAGGATAAGTACGGGCATGTTCCGTTCGTTACGTCGCCAATTTTCTAGAACGGTGACACCGTCCATTTTTGGCAAACCAAGATCGAGAACCACAGCGTCATAGGGCTCCGTGTCGCCGAGGAAATGACCCTCCTCGCCATCATGAGCGACATCGACAGCATAGCCGGCATCCTTGAGAGCCGTCTCGAGCTGACGCGCAAGATCAGGATCGTCTTCGACAAGAAGCAGCCGCATGGCGTTATTGCCCCTGAACTTTCAAAATTCTTCCGGTCGCCGCGTCGGCAATAATGTCGAGCCTATGGCTATCCGGCGTCAACCATTTGACTTCGTAACGTAGCGGATTCCCTGGTCCACCTCCAATTGTGCGGGCGTCCAGGTGCTTGCCAGGGTAACGGCGACGAATGGTCTCCAAAACCATGGACAAAGGCACAATTTGACCCGCACGGACACCGTCGCGGGCCTGTTCTTGATCCTGGTTGCGGGCGGTAAGCACTGCCGGGGGTCGCCAACCAGAAGGTGATGCACTTTTCGCCGCCGTATAGGCCAAAATTGTCGGATTCGTCAGGCCGTCAGCCGCTGCATTCTGGGCGCCTAATGCCATACCCAACAGCACGGCGAGGCCCGCAGAACGCAATATTCCTATGACTCGATATCTCTTCATGGCATCCACCCTATGCGGGATCCCCTGAACCCGCGATGAACAGCCCCAAAACCGGCCGTTCAGGTCATCGGAGCGCGCGGCCTTGTCGCGTTCACATGTGCCTAGTGCCTCTCGGACAGCTTATCACAAGCCTCCCAAAATTCATCGCCTGAGCGCCGCCTTGCCGCCTCCTTCTCTAAACAATTATGGCAGCTGATGATTTACCAAGCCGTCAATAATTCGGGTGTTCGTTCATCCATTAGTGCTCTTGGGCCAACAATGGTGTCACTCACCGCCGCATGATGATTGAAAACAAAGGTCGAATCTCGCCCGCCACAGAAAGAGAACGCGGCCCTGGGCAAGAAACTCGACGCATTTGATCAAGGTCAATGCGCAAATTTCACTAAGCCGATACAAACTCTTCATCTCTGTATGGCAAAGGCAACAAATGCAGTACACGGACTTAAATAACGCCTCAATAAACTTCAATTGATTTGCGAATCACTTGCCACGTGTTTAAAGTGATTCATCAAGGGGGCCGATGTAACCTTTCGCTCAAGGGAGGTTCTCATGGCTAGCGAAAGCAAAAAAAGCGGTACCAGCAAGGCCAATGGACTTGCTGGAGTTGAGTCCTTAGCAAAACTAAATCAGTCATTTGCTCAAGCGGTTTCGAATGCTGGCAAAGCTTACTTGGAGGGAATAGTCGCCCTGCAGGAAGAGCTATTAGGTTTTGCTAATACGCGACTTCAAGACAACGAAGAAAGTCGAGATGCCCTATTGTCTTGTAGGGACATGAGCGAAGCCGTGCGCATTCAGCAGGCTTGGGCACGCAAAGTCAGCGAGCGTTATATTTGCGAAGCTCAGAGATTGGTGGAATTGGCGAGCGAGACCTCGTCAAATTCGTGGTCGCCGATACTCAATCAGGCTCGGGAAGCGACAGTGAAGGGAAAACCGAAAACCGCAACGGCAAAGCCTAGAACGTCCCAGAGCCGGCCCAAAACAGCGCCTGCGAATGGCGCAGGAGCAGAGCAACACGCCAGCTAGACCGTCTAGCATGGGCGAACAATAAGCATGTGATGCGTCAGCGCGACGCAAATGGAATGTTAGTGCTGGCAAACAAGTTACTTTGACTTGCTCGGGTCTTTTGCGCGGCGCAACAGCGTTACATGGGCGGCAATGCGCCGGCGTACGTCATCTTCCTCTTGCTGAACCGCTTGGGCGAGAGATCTCAATTCGCGGCGCAGACCATAAACTTGGTCCACGAGAGACAAAAGCGCTGGGATTGCTTCCTCATCGATGCTCAGTTCGGTCCGCAACTCATAAATTAGGCGTACGCGAGCGACATCAATTTCGCGATAGGCGTAGGCGTCCGATTGGCACGCCGGAATTACCCATCGGTGACGCACCCATAACTCCAAATCAGTACGCTTGAGACCGGAAATGCGTTTCAAGACTTCTGTTTGGGTCAACATGATCTCGTGAACCTAACGAACCTTGTAGTCATGCTTGTCAGACCATTGCTCGATAAAGTCCTCAAGCTCTTTGTCTGGGGCATCGGGTAGCATCACCCTCAGCGTCACGTATTGGTCGCCATATTCCTTTGAGCGTTGATTGAGAACACCTTTTCCCTTGAGCCTCATGACTTTTCCTGAATTCGAGCCTTTCGGCAGGGTCATGGTCACCGCGGTTTTTACGGTGGGGACGTCCACTTTGCCGCCGAGCACGGCTTCCTTAAGAGTTATAGGAAGAAAGATGCGAATATCGTCGCCATCTCGGTCAAACATTTCGTGAGCCGCGACAGTCAATTCGACGAGGGCGTCGCCCGGCGGACCACCGCTGGGGCCTGGCGATCCACTACCCTTTAGGCGGAGCACTTGACCGTCTCTTACGCCTTCCGGAATCGTGATCTCGAGCGTTTTACCATCGGGCATCGTCACCCGTTTTTTTGCGCCGTTCACTGCTTCAAGGAATGCTACCGAAAGATGATAACGGACGTCTTGACCGCGGATTCGAAAGTCGGAGCGATTCGGCCCTTGGGGACCCGCACCGTCAAACAAGTCAGAGAAGATATCTCCCAGATCGGCGAAATCGGCATAGCCGGACGGGCTATGATAGGTCCAGCCGGAATCAGTATCAGCGTACTCGCGATAGGATCCTTGTGGGGCTCGTTCCTGGCTGCTCGCATCAATCTCTCCTCGATCGTAGCGTTGGCGTTTGTCTTTATCGCCGAGAATGCCGAACGCAGCGGATATTTTCTTGAATCGCTCCTCGGCAGCACGGTCACCAGGATTGAGATCGGGGTGATTTTCTTTGGCAAGTTTTCGATAGGCCTGACGAATATCTTCCTGGCTCGCCGCCTTTGGAACGCCCAAGATTTGGTAAAGGTTGTCGGTCACATCACGCCTTTTGCTTTTAGCTTGCCTCTAAACCTTAAAAGTAGGTAGAGGCGAGCTAAAATGCCAGACCAAGAGGCGCGACAAAGCGAACGGAGCTATGAAGGGCTAGCAATCTGGTCGCCCCACCCGAAACCGTAAAAAATCGACTAGTAGATGAATTGTTGGGGGATAGGTGGCTGCGCGCTGGCGATGAGATCCTGATTTTGCTCGTTCGTGCCCACATAGTAGCCCGCACTGAAAAATGCAGCAGCCACCGACATCAGCATGGCAAAACTCAACATAACCCTGATCCGACGCCCATGATCGCGCCTCACAAAGATGCGTTTTTTTGCGGGTTGTAATTATTCCGTCCATGATGGACCAGTCCCTCCGTCAACAGTGAGTTTGAGGGAAACTTTTTAAACTGACATGAAACAGCCGCTTTGGTTTCGACTAAAACTTGAATCAATTTGCGGCAACCCGCGCCTTTCTTGATCGCTAACTCCGAGTGAAATGCGCGCTCCGACCGCCGCTTTAGTCCACCCAGTCGACAATACGGTCTTCTAATTCAACATCAGTTACTTCGCGCTCTGGTATCACTTTTCCGCGAACTGATATGCCTGCTTCGTGGACCGATCGCGCCGATCCCGAAATTAACGGATGCCACTGCAGTAATTCCTTTCCTTCAGCTACTAGCCGATAGGCGCACGTCTTTGGCATCCACTTAAGCGCCTTTATGTTTTTCGGGGAAAGCTTTACGCAGTCGGGCACAAGGGACTTGCGGTTTTCATAGTCCGTGCAGCGACATTTCTGGCTGTCCAATAACCGGCACGCGACGTCAGTATAGTAAATTTTATTGGTGTCCTCTTCCTCAAGCTTTAACAAACAGCACTTTGCACAGCCGTCGCAAAGCGATTCCCATTCTTTCTGGCTCAGCTGCGAAAGTTTTTTGTTCCTCCAAAAGGAGCGGGATGCCATTAGGACAAGCCTTTCGTTTGACCCTCTAAATGCCCTACTCTTGCCAGATAGAGCCACAAACATGGCCCAGTCAAACCAACAAAATGACAAGGTCCTTATGCTAGATTGGCCAGGTACATGAAGTAATGCGCCGAGAGCCGCAAGACGATTCATCATAGACGGTCGTCGTACACAGGTAAGAGTGATTTTCGTTCAGACGTGAAACGATTGTTTGCATATTGGTATCGCCGACTGACAATCCGGCTCGCCCAAATTGTCGGTCTCGTTACGCTTGCGGTTACCGTTGGGCTGATCGCGACTTATTACGTTCTCCGCCCCACAATGCCGGAAAGCGTAGACCTGTGGCGGCTCAATCGAACGCCCTCCATTACGCTGATGGATTCAGAAGGTGAACTGATTGGCGGGCGCGGTGGAGTGGTCACAAAGCCATTGGGGATCAATGAAATTCCCGAGTCCCTCAAGCTTGCCTTTCTATACACCGAGGATCGGCGGTTCTACGAGCACGGTGCCGTCGACTGGTGGGGCGTTGCGCGGGCGATGGTCGTCAATATTGGCGAAGGCGGCGTTGTCCAGGGCGGCAGTGCGATCACGCAGCAATTGGCCAAAAACATTTTCCTGACCAACGAACGCACCGTTGCGCGAAAGGTCAAAGAATTGATCCTGGCTAGACAATTAGAAGCCGCCCTTACAAAAGATGAAATATTCGAACTCTATCTCAACAGAATCTATTTAGGCGGTGGAACGTTTGGAGTGGAAGCCGCCTCGCAAATCTATTTCGACAAATCGGCGCGTGATGTGACACTGGCGGAGGCGGCAATGCTCGCGGGGCTCGCCAAGGCGCCTTCTCGCTACGCGCCTTCGTCCAATCTGGAGCTGGCGCAACAGCGCTCGCAAGTCGTATTGGAGCTTTTACGCGATGCGGAAGTCATCGAAGACAAGGACTATGCTGAGGCGGCGGCGGCGCCAGCAATCTTAGTCAAGAACAGCGTAAACGGTGAGATCAACTATTTTCTGGACTATGTAACTGAGCAGATAGGCTTTTTTATCACAAGCCCAGACGTCGATTTGATTGTCAGCACCACACTCGATCAAACAATGCAAGAAGCCGCCGAAACGGCAATCAGACTGGTGCTCGACCGTGATGGCGAAGAGAGCAACGCTCAACAGGCAGCTCTTGTCGCCATGGCCACGAACGGTGCGATTAAAGCCATGGTGGGTGGTAGATCTTATCGCGACAGCCAATTTAATCGCGCAGTTCAAGCCAATCGTCAGCCTGGCTCTTCGTTCAAGCCGTTCGTCTATCTCACCGCGCTGGAACGCGGTCTCAAGCCCGATACAATTTATTATGATCAACCCATTCGCATTGGCGATTGGAGCCCCAGCAACTATGCCGGAGGGTACCGCGGCCGGGTCACGTTAACCCAGGCACTTCAACACTCGATCAATACGGTTGCGGTGCAGGTGTCAGAGGATGTCGGCCGGGAGTCCATCGTGGAGACCACATATCGCTTAGGCATCACTTCCAACTTGGAAGCCAACCGCTCACTTCCCCTTGGAACGTCAGAAGTAAACTTGCTCGAATTAACAGGCGCCTATGTGCCGTTTGCGACACAAGGCGTATCAGCTGCGACCTATGCCATTACTCAGATCGCTACGACTGACGGCGAAGTCTTGTTTGAACGCAAACCTCCTGAGAGACAGCGCCTCTTTGGCAAAGACAAAGCGAGTGCGATGAACCATATGCTTTACCAAGTCATTTACGCCGGAACAGGCCGGCGTGCGGCATTGGAAGGCAGGCCGGCTGCAGGCAAAACCGGTACGAGCCAAGACTGGCGAGATGCCTGGTTTATGGGCTATACGCCTGATCTGGTCGCGGGAGTATGGGTCGGTAATGACGATAATTCTCCAATGAACCGGGTCACCGGTGGCGGACTGCCGGCGATGATTTGGCATGACTTTATGATGCCCGCGCATGGCGAGCGGTTGGTGGCGCAGCTGCCGGGGGCCTTTCCAGCACGAGACATTGTCGCCGATAATCGCATGCTAGAATTTTTGGCTGACCTCTCGCGTCAGTTTGCCAGAGTGGAAGATCGACCTAAGAAACGTAGATTTCGCCTGTTTGGCAGGTAGGCTTTTCCACCAGCCGATTGATTCCAACGCATCAGACTTCTAAAGGCAGTCGCAAAATGGCAAACAAAGAGTTCGAAGCTAACTATGACTTCGCTTGGTCGGCGACTGACCAAGAGCAACGAATGGTTAAGCGAATAGCTTTCGCAGCTGTTCTGATCGTGCTGACTCTAGGTCTAATCTTGTACTTTAACTGAGAAGCTTAAGATCCCAGTTTCTTGGGTCGGATCATCAATTAGACATGCCTCCTCTCCTTGCCCTGCACGATGTTTCGGTCTCATTCGGTGGGGAAACTTTATTTGATGGTGTGTCACTATTCGTTTCAAAGGGCGACACGACCTGCTTGGTCGGCCGAAACGGAGCAGGCAAGTCGACCTTGCTGAAAATTGCGGCAGCACTTTTTGACCCCGATGAAGGCATACGCTTTCTCCAACCGGGCATCCGCGTTTCTTATCTCCAACAGGAACCTGATGCGAACACCTTCGACTCTGTAATTTCCTACGTCGCGTCCGGTCTTGATTCTACCCGCTCGAACTCAACTCACACAGTTGAAGCAATTCTCGAGAGTGTTCAGCTTGATCCTGCTAAAGCTCCATCAACACTTTCCGGAGGCGAGCTCAGGCGCGCCGCGATTGCTCAGACGCTAGTGGGTGAACCTGACATCATACTGCTGGATGAACCCACCAATCATTTGGATCTGCCAGCAATCGAGTGGCTCGAAGACAGACTGAGGCAATTCCAGGGCGCCTGCGTCGTGATTAGCCACGACCGTCGGTTTCTTAGCGCACTGACGACGTCGTGCTTATGGCTTGAAGGAAAAAAGATTCACAGTCATACCAAGGGCTTTGAGGCGTTTGAAACTTGGTCGGAATCGATCGTCGAGCAGAGGGAAGAAGAACAACGGCGTTTGCACAAGAAGCTGCAGCAAGAGGCACGCTGGCTGCATCGAGGCGTTACAGCCCGACGGCGGCGCAATCAGGGCCGTCTCCGGCGCCTCTTAGAACTGAGACAGCAAAAACAAGAACTCATAGTCTCGGGGAGGCCATCAAAACTTTCTGCTGAGTCAGGGTCTCTTTCCGGACGACTGGTAAGTGAAGCCAAAGGAATTTCAAAACGATTTACCAATCAATACGGCGAGAAAGAAATCATCGCAGAATTCTCGACCCGAATTGTCCGCGGCGATCGTGTTGGCATCATAGGACCGAACGGTATCGGCAAGAGTACATTGCTCGGCTTGTTAACGGGAACAATCGATCCGGACGAAGGGTATGTCCGATTAGGAGCTAACCTTGAGATTGCATATCTTGATCAAATGCGTGACCTGCTCAACGATAGTGAGACTCTTGTAGGCATGCTTTGCCCGAATGGTGGGGATCAGGTTTTTATACACGGTCGGCCCCGTCACGTTCTGTCTTACCTAAAGGATTTTCTTTTTAGCGAAGCACAAGCACGCCAACCTGTCGGCAGCCTTTCGGGCGGTGAACGCAACCGGCTTATGCTCGCTCTATCTCTTTCCAAGCCGTCAAATCTTCTCGTTCTTGACGAACCGACCAACGACCTAGATATGGAAACGCTGGATCTCCTTCAAGAGATGTTGGCTGACTATGACGGAACGATTTTGCTGGTCAGTCACGATCGGGATTTTCTGGATCGATCGGTGACGTCGACCATCGTCCTGGAAGGAGGCGGCGTCGCAACCGAATATGCGGGCGGTTATAGCGACTATCTCGACCAAAGACCTGCCCAACCTGTTCCCGCCCAAGTGACGAAATCCGCTCGGCGCTCGCCGAAGAAATCACCAACCAAATCCAAGTCAAAGCTCAGCTATTTGGATCAGCGCACATTAAAAGAGCTTTCGAAATCCATTCCTGATTTAGAGCAAGAAATCACTTCTCTCGAATCTTCTCTTGCGGATCCTGATTTGTATCTTCGCGAAAATGAAAAATTCGAAAAGCTGACGCGCCGCTTGGAGAAGGCACGACTAGAATTAGATGAGCTCGAAAAAAAGTGGCTTGAATTGGAGCTGCGAAAAGAGGAATTTGAAAAATCTAGCTCAAATGCCTAGAGAGAGGATTTGTAGTTGTGATCATCATAAGAGTATTGGCGGTCTTAGCAGCAACTGGCGCGTATGGAGTAAGTGTGCCTTTGCATGCTCAATCTAACAAGCGGCCCGTCATCGAATTCGTCGTGCCCCTTGATTGTCAGGTTGGCAGCAATTGTTTTGTTCAAAACTACGTCGACGTCGATCCAACAAGGCGGTATCGGGATCATACGTGCTTGGGCCTTTCCTACGACGGGCATAAAGGTACTGATTTCCGCCTGCCCAGCCGTAGCGAGATGGAAAGCGGCATCGCCGTATTTGCCGCCGCAAAAGGAATTGTGAAGGGATTCCGGGACGGGGAAACGGACGGTCTGTTTTTCGATCAAGGTATGGATGCCATGGAAAGCAAGGAATGCGGAAACGGCGTTGTGATTGATCACGGCAATGGTTGGGAAACTCAATATTGTCATCTCAAAAACGGAAGCCTTCAAGTTTATCGTGGAAAGGACGTTAGAGCCGGCGATACAATTGGTTTGGTAGGCATGTCAGGCAAGTCGCAATTTGTCCATTTGCATTTCGAAGCTCGCTACAACGACAAAACTATTGATCCTTTTACGGGAGCGGCAGCACTTGATGGTTGCGGCGTTGAAGCTTATCCACTTTGGACACAAGAGGCGCTCAACTATTTGGACTACCAATCTTCCGGACTTCTAAATCAAGGATTTTCCACTGAGCCGCCCGATCTCAAAGGGATTGAGAACGGCATCTACAATGATGAAAGTTTCAGTGAACAATCCCCAGCACTTATCTACCATGCGCGAATATTTGGCTTGCGTAATGGCGATATCCAAGAACTCGTCATAGACGCACCGGACGGCACCGAACTTGTCAGAGCGGAGAAAACTCACGACGGTGGAAGCAAAGCGCAATTCATGCAGTTCGTGGGTAAGAAACGCCCTGATGGCGGTTGGCCAACTGGGATATATGAAGGGCGCTATCAACTAATTCGGGGCGGCCGAATTTTGCTGCGGGACTCGCTCGTAATCGAAATCGGCGACTTACCCGAAAACTAGAACTTCAGCATCAGCGGTAGTAGTGCAGCGCGTTACTCTGCCGGCGCACCCACGGACTGCGCGCCGGCCGCTGAGCGCTATTTTTTAAACGGTTGCTTGCCCAGAGCTCGGATCTTAGAGGTGGTTCGGTTTGTTTGAACAACTTTCGGACTGCGGATAAGTGGATTTCAGCCCCTGTTATGCCGCGACCGGGATTGGTTGCAGCACGTTGAAGTAAGCCTGATCGGGTGTCTGGCGGTCAAGCGATGAATGCGGTCTCTTGGTGTTGTAAAAGACCAAATATTTGCCGAGGGCGGCTCGGGCTTGTGGAACATTGCCATAGGCATGCAGATAGACCTCCTCGTATTTGACCGTGCGCCACAGCCGTTCAACAAAGACATTGTCCCGCCACGCTCCCTTGCCATCCATGCTGATGGCGATTTCAGCATCCTTCAGGATTTGTGTGAAAGCGATGGAGGTAAACTGCGAGCCCTGATCGGTGTTGAAGATGTCCGGCTTACCGTAACGGGCCAGTGCTTCTTCAACGGCTTCAATGCAAAAGTCTGCTTCCAGTGTGATAGAGAGCCGCCAGGACAGGACACGCCGGCTGAACCAGTCAACCACTGCGGCCAGATAAACAAAGCCCCGTGCCATTGGAATGTAGGTGATATCCATCGCCCAGACCTGATTGGGTTGGGTGACCGGCAGCTTACGCAACAGATAGGGATAGATTTTGTGGCCCGGTGCAGGCTTGGACGTGTTCGGGCGGCGATAAATAGCCTCAAGCCCCATACGCTTCATCAGTGTTGTGACGTGCAGGCGGCCAACCTTGTATCCTTCACCAAGCAATAGTCCCTGCAGCATCCTGCTGCCTGCAAAGGGATAGTCGAGATGCAATTCATCAATCCGGCGCATCAGTGCCAGATCACCGACCGATACGGGACGGGGCTGATAATAGACGCTGCCCCGGCTGATCTTGAGCGCCTTGGCCTGACGGCTGAGCGAGAGTTTATGTTTGCGGTCGATCATTTTCTTGCGCTCGGCAATCCCGCCTTGGTGAGCGCATCGCCTAAAAAATCATTCTCAAGCGTCAGCTCCCCAATCTTGGCATGGAGCCTCTTCACATCAACACGGGGTGCAGGCAGCGGTGATTTACCCTCCCGCCCAAAAACACCCGCTGCACCCTCAAGGAGCTGATCTTTCCATTGCTTGATCTGGTTAGGATGAACATCAAACTGCTGAGCGAGTTCTCCCAATGTCTGCTCACCGCGAACGGCCGCAAGGGCCACCTTCGACTTGAACGCAGGTGTATGATTGCGACGTGGTCGTCTTGCCATAGTGGATCTCCTGTTGCCGGCGATCATGCCGCCTACAGGCCAAAATTCCACTTATCTCAACTGTGCAGATTTCCCGAGCCACTTCTTTGGTTAGGTTTATGTTTGGCGGCTGCGGTTCCGTTGACGCCCGCATCTAGCGAAACAATTTTTTCATATAATTCCGGTCACGACTATATAGAGATGTCAGAGGACTACCGAGATCTCTATGTCCAGGGCTTACTTGATCAGTGGTTTCTCACTCTGGCCATTTATGATGACTATGAAACCCTGATTTGGCTTGAGGACTGCACGGCCGGGAAGAATAGTGATCAAGTTGCTGAACAGTTTACCGACTGGGTCGATGCTCACCGCCACGAACTCGACTTGCCCGCACCACAACTCTTTGTCGCCGCGATAATGGAGACCTGCGTGCAAAGCACCTAGCACGCAATTGGAAAACCATCGGTGCTACATGCCAGCGATTGCAGAACGCGCGAGCGACCAATACCCGGCTTTTCCGCGGCAGGCCGTGCCTCGCCAAACGTCAGTCTCACCATCTCTCAAACGCACCTCATGTGTGAATGCCCGGCAGTAATCGGGCGTAACCGTGGGCCCGCCAGCGAGCATGAGTTCGCCAGACGAAACTTTCTCCATGAGCGGGCCGTAGATGTATCCCATGATCCGCCCGCTATTAGCGATCAAGTACCAATCCGAGGAATTGTCGCGCCCCAAGGCGCGCACTGTAGTGCCTGCGCCAAGCGTGCCCAAACGGCGATAAGAGGTATTGGGACCGAGCCGGAAATTCGCGCTTCTTGCAACACGAAAGTCCCCTAGCGCCGTCTCGACCGGCGCATTGACAAATAGACCCGGCGGCGCCGGATACATCTCGCCGCCATCCGACAAGCCGGCGATCAACACATCTCCCGGCGTGACAGTCCCCGAATTTCCTGACCTGCCACGCCAAGGCGCCGCAGTACTGCCCGGGGCATTTAAAGCGGCCTTCACGGCACTATCCGCATCGGGCAAATCCGATCGGGCCAGTCGGGAGGCGACGGGCGTGCCTTCGACCAGCGCACCGCCGCCGGATATACTGCCGCTCGCGCAAGCGACCAAGCTAAGCGCCAGGACAAGGGTGATAGGTCGCAAGAGTGAAATGAGGTTAAACGACATGCGCAAGCTCACTTAGTTCGTATTACGGCATCCGAAGTGGCAGATGGACTTATCCAAAGATTGGTACGACCCTAGAACGATAGCAAATCTTATCATTTGATTCACGTTGATTGGAGAAACTTCCTAGTAGCCGAACGTCACCGTTGCGGCTCAACGGGTTATGGGAAAATAGGTGTATATCGTTGAGCGAGATCCAAAATACCGACTTCAACTTCTCTCACCGTGTGTTTGATGCGCCTGGTGCATATTTTGGCCAAGCCCCTGGCACGAAGGATCCCATGATGTACGTGCAGCTTGGCGACAATCAAGTGTCGTTGACCCTAAATGCTGTTAGAAAAAACTTCGAGATCGATTCTACATCAGAAGATTCGCAGTTACTTGAACTCGTGTCAAAGAGCCTTCCCTTGGTCAAACGAATTCGGCCCGGTGACTCCATTCCAAAAGAGGTTCTCGACGGCACGGCCTCCTGGTCGGTGGAGGACCACCATCGTATCATGTCAAAAACCAGAATGGTGATCGCTCTTGCCCAGCAAATTATGGGCGAGGAGCAAGTCGTGCCCGACGCACGGAAACTGATCGAATTAGCAGAAGATCCGGAAGTTAAGAAAAAGGCAAAGGAAGGGATTGAAAAGATTGCCGAAGCCAATGGTTTCGACAAGGGCAAGCATCACCTGGTCGTCTCCATGATTGACCAGCTCTCTGACGAATTGAGCTACATCGAAGCGTTAAAGGAACACTTTCTGAAAGTGAACAGTATCAGCCAACGGCTCAAGGATACCCAAAAGACGTTTGGCGAGGACAAGGGACTCTGTGAAGAAATTGACCGCATTCACATATTGCTCAAGGGGCCGTTCAAACATTATCGTAAGATCTTCGTAAATTTGAGCAACCACATCACCGACATCAATGAAGTTGTTCAGTCGTTTTCAACTACAATCGAGCTCATCCGCAAATCTCGCGATCAGCTGCGCAGCTCCTTCATGGATTGGGAAGAACTAGTTCAGAACTGGCAAGATCAAACCCTCGAGCGTGATTCTGGCGTAGAGGGGCTCGTGCGCGATACCTACCGCTTTGTGGCAACTAACTTTCCGCAAACTCAAGGCTGGCACGCCGCGTAACGGCATATGCCGCCGCCACAATTCCACCACAATTTCTTCTTGCGATAGACATCGGCTAGTATATGGGCCGACCAAGTTGAGCGGAGGTTCTCATGACGGTCCGAGACCAGCCGGTCGGAAGGGCGCCTGTCGCCCTAGGGATATTGTTAGGTACGCTGCTGGTCGGATCATTCGGTCTGGTAGCGTTCGGCCTTTACCTGCCGGCGATCACGATTCAAAGCTTTTACGTATTCACTGAGGAATATTCCATTCTCTCAGGAATAATTTCACTTTTCGATCAGGGTCAGCCAATCCTAGGCAGCTTCGTATTGGCCGTCAGCGTCGTCTTTCCTCTTCTCAAGATTACCTTAGGCCTTATTGGTATTTTTACCCTCGAGTCTTATCCCGTGGTCACCCGCCGAACCATCCAAACACTGAGTGCGCTGTCGAAGTGGTCCATGGTGGATGTGTTCGCCATCGCCCTGGCTGTCATTGTCATTAATGGCCGAATCCTGTCGACAGCTGACATTCAGATTGGTGTCGGGCTATTCGCAGGCGGGGTCCTTCTATCCACCGTAGCAATTCACGGTCTAGAGCGTCTCACCGCGCGCGCCGGTTAGGACTTCGTTTTTAAGTCCAGGCCCGCTTGTCGAATTAGTTTTGATCCCAAATTCTCGCGGCTAAGTCCGGCTTCTCGTACCCAGGCAGTCGATACACATTCACTTTTAATCAATTCTGAAATCCGTTGGTGCGCATGTTTTTTACACTTTAACTCCATGATGGCTCCATCCAGGACGGGAATAAGGCAACATGCCAAACGCTCCGACACATTTAGAGCGCTTGATTGGACTCGCTAAGGAGCATTCGAGTGATCAGCGGCGCGAGCTGCTGCGCGAAGTCACGGATCTATTCATGGACGACCCGAAATCTTTGAGCCCAACGGAGCTCGAATATTTCGGAGAGATCATGGGCCGTGTTGCGAGTGAATTGGAGCTGGAGGTTCGCAAAGAGCTATCACAAAAGCTGAGCGTCGTTCCGATCGCGCCACAAGCTTTGGTCGCGCAGTTGGCGCTCGACGACATTAGCGTCGCGGCCCCGCTCTTGCGAAAAAGTTTCGTCCTGCAAGATAACCATTTGATCAACGTGGCCTCGACACAAAGCGACGATCATCTATTGGCCATGACCGAGCGAGACAGTCTGTCCGAAGCCGTCGGCGACGCGATCGTCGCCCGTGCGAGCGATCGCGTTCTAGTGAGCTTAGCCTGCAATCCCAACGCTGAGATTTCCCGTTCATCTATGGAAACCATGGTCGACCGGGCTCACAAAAATAAACAGCTTCACGAGCCTCTTGTGACACGAGAAGGTGTTCCGCCTGATCTCCTCAACGAAATGTATTTCATTGTGTCGAGTCGCCTTCGCAATCACATTCTCAAGTGCAATGCCAAAGTAAACGAAGCAGAATTGGATGAGGCGCTTCGCAAATCACGAGAGCGGCTGAACCGCAAGGCGGAATCGGCGGCTTGCGTCAAATCTCCTGCGCAGCAAGTCATCGATCAATTGGAACGCAACAACGACTTGAAAGAGCGTACGCTGGTGACCCTACTAAAGCGCCGCCAATACAATGAATTCGTGCTTGGTTTTGCGCGGCTTGCCGACATGGATATCAAAACGACACAAAAAATAATGTTTGACAGGACGTGCGATGCACTTGCCATTGCCTGCCGTGCGATCGGCTTCGAGCAATCGACTTTCGCCGCTTTTGTCTTTGATACGGAATTTGTCGCGCGCCGCGATCAGGCGACGACGCGCGAAATTATTAATCTCTATTCGAAACTTCCGCTTGCCGCCGCGCAAAGAACGCTTCGGTTTTGGCGCATTAGGCGGCAATCTGTCGATGACGAAGACCAAGAAACGCAATCTGAAGCCGCGACTGCCGCCTAATTGGCTTTCGCAGAGTCAGCCGACTCCGACGGTAACCCCTCGTACCTTCGCCGTTCTTAGCTCTTCGAATACGAGACGGACGGCGCCGACCTAACAAAGCGTTGGGTTGCAAAAGGGGCGCGAGCCATCTCGTTGCTCACGTCTGTTCAGGGGCGTCGAATGTTAGGCAGCAGACAGATGGGACCAAATCAAATCATCAGCTTCAGAGTCGGTCGGCTGCCTGACTTGTTGCATATCCCGATATGACAGCAAAAGGTGTTCTCGAACAAATCCATGGCGACTGTACACTTCGTGACCGTTCACTTGTAATTTGACGCAATTTACTTTGCCGATCTGACTTAACAAGGCGCAAAGCATGCGAAGCTTATTGAAATTGCTTTGTGCGATATTGGGATCAGCCATAAACTCCTCTTGCAATAGTTGTATTAATCCTTCGACGGTAAGAACGTCATACTGCTCCTGAGTCAAAGGAAAAGCTGGATCACGCCGCGGATCCGACGTCTCATCGAGCTCGATAATGTCACGATTAAACAGGAATAGTTTTGCAGACATCAAAGTCGTCGTCTCTTTTGGATTGGCCTCGCCTCAAGCGCCAGACCCGATGATTAGCCCAGGCCCCAGTCGAAACCGTACAAAAAGAATGGCCACCCGATTAAGCTAAGCAGCTCCTTTGTATGTTTTTTCCTTGGCTTCAAATTCCTCGAGCATTTCCATAGACTCTTGACCGCTAGCATCGAAATCCAATTCAGGTGCACCGGATTGACGCAACGGCAGGCGTACCGTGACCCTTGTTCCCTGACCGGGCGCACTGTCAATCACCATGAATCCGCTGTGAAGTTCTGCCAAAGCTTTGACCAGCGACAGGCCTAGGCCCGTTCCCGGTTTGCTTTTGGTGAATTGATCTTCAACTTGCTCGAATGGCTTGCCAAGACGCGCAAGATCGCGTTGGGAAATTCCGATACCGGTACCAATCACACTTAGGGTCAGGTAGGCGCTGTTCGACGTTGCTCTTACCGTAATGCTTCCGCCAGGGGCCGAAAACTTGATGGCATTGGACAGCAAGTTCAACAAGATCTGCTTCAAAGCCCGCTTGTCGGCATCAATATCCGGGAGATCCGACCCCAGAGCGGTCTGTAGTTGTAGACCCTCTTCCAGCGCGGTGACTTGCATCAGCTGAACGCACTCCGAAATCACATTTCTGACTTTAAGGCGTTCTACCGACAGCTTAAATCGTCCCGCCTCGACTTTTGAAATATCCAATACGTCGCTGATCAACGCCAGGAGATGATGCCCGCTATCGGATATGAGCTGCGCATACTCAAGATATTTTCTGGCTCCTAGGGGACCGAATGTCTGCGCGCGCATCATCTCGGAAAATCCGATAACCGCATTGAGCGGTGTGCGAAGCTCATGACTCATATTTGCCAAGAATCGCGACTTTGCTGCATTAGCAACGGTGGCCTCGTCGCGTGCTTTCAACAGTTCAGCCTCATATTGCTTTCGTTCATCTATGTTGCGCGTGATGCAAATAATTTCGTAGCAGGACGGTAGCGGCAGGCTGTGTGGTGTCGGAAACAATGTCTTGGCATCATAGGCAATGGACGCGGAGCATGATGTTTCGACCCAAAAGAGGCGGCCCGACTTGTGTCTAATTTTATATTCTATGCGGACATCGCGGCGGCTAGCGGCTGCTTGGGAAAAGCCGCCCTTTACTCGCTCAACATCCGCTTCGCAAACGAGATCCTCAAATAGATCTCCAACCAGATCGACTGTCGAAATGCCAAGCATTCGTTTCGAGGCCGGAGAAGCATAGACAATGCGCCCATTTGGATCATGTCTAGTTATTAGATCTGTCGCGTTCTCCGCGAGAAAGCGATAGCGCGCCTCATCGTCGCGAGCGATCTTCATGGATGCAGCGTGTGTGCGTTGGACATAGAACGCGACGGCCGTAACGTAGATGACCGCGCCCAAGGGGCCAAGCAAATACAGAAGTGTTGCTTGCGCCGAGGGAACCAAGGGCTCGGGCAAGTACCCCGCTTGCGAGACACCGAGCAAAACAAGAAGAGCGGCGAGGCATAGTGCTGCCGACCAAGGAATCAAGCGCTTGTCATTGCTCAGGACCGCTTCTGCCGGAACCACCAAAAGCCAAGGAATTAAGAAAGACGTGAGGCCACCGGTCACACCAGCCAGAAATGAAATGAGCGCGGTTAAGTTGATAACCCAGATCAATTGCGCCCTCGGCAAATTGCCGGTTGCTCTGATGTATGCAGCCATGATGGCAGGGGACAACAACCAGCCAAACGCAATTATTTCCAACGCCAAAAGCGGTCCTGTTAGCCACGCATAAATTCCACCTGCCAATGCGGCGAGCGCGGCTCCAATTATCTGGCCAGCAGCGAAGGCTCTGTGCTTCGAGGCGACTCCGGGAAAAGCGCGCACTGATGGATGAACGAGGAAACGGTCAAAAGCGTACTTGCGCATATTGGTTGCGCTCTTAAGAAAGATGAATCGGATATTAACGAGAGTGACCGGGGATGATTAACAGACTCTAAATCTGAGCTCTGGCGCCGTTCCAGCGGCGTAACATCGCAGTCCCATTGAGTCTCATGCCACCGAATCGATTAGAAATTTGCAGTTTCATTTTACCGGCTGCTTACTTTGATTTTTCAGGGTCCTCTTACCTTTGACCCTGTAATATCTGCCGTTTCCAAGTTGGCGGTGCAAATCCAGTGTTCCGAATTACTTAGATATTGGAATAAGTTGCCTACCAAACTTCAAGTAATCCGGTAATAAGTGTGCCCACATCATTGAACGGGCAGCTCTATCAAAGGGAAAAATTAATGAGGTTGTTCGGCGCTCATCCCGTGACTGCGGCTCTTGTAGCTATTTGCACGTTTGTTGCGCAGGCCGCCGCACAAATAGATTCGCCGAACGAGGCAGCACCTAGTCCAGCGCTCGAGGAGCAGCGGAGAGAACAAGAACACCGCTCCGTCGCGAGCCTTCCGCCGTCGCTGCCTGAATTTCTTGCGTCCCAGGCCGAAGGCTACACGCGCTTCTATTCCGACATCAGCGACATCGACCGGCAGTCATTACGCACGCCCAATCAAATCCAGGCGGCCATTGACCGTCTAATCTCGCACGACCCGATTCGGCTGGCAGAGGGTTGGATAGCCTACGCCGCGGACATCGCACTCAATACTCCAAGTTTTTATGGGGCGTTTAATGAGAGAAAAATCCTTCAAGGCCGCACCCGACTTCTCAGCGAGATTTCGACAAAGCCTGGCTTTGTTTATGCCCTTCCCGAGTCGACTGCCGCGGCCCAATTGATCACCAACATGATCGCCGTTGAAACTGACGTCATGGCTTCGCTCGGGCGAGCATTCCTGATTGAAGCCAAACAGCGAAAACGCTTTGGGCGCGCCAATCGGTGGCCAGAAGCCCAAACGGATAACAACTCTCAACCTCCTTGGTTGCCGGTCATGACAAAGAAAGATGCAGCGGCATCGACCTTGTTGTTGCCGACCGTTGATTCTTCTCAGAACATGCCGCCAGTCATGAAACGCGTTCTCGATCTGGCTGGTAGAATCGCCATTGATGCCATTGATGGCCCAGAGCAAGACGCGACAAAGTCGTTGATGAGTAATAGTCGAATGGCCCGGTGCCTGAAGTGGGCGGACCTGAATATGAAGCAGTGCACCGCGGCAGCCAAAGAATCATCGGAACTTGCCTATTGCGCCGGGACCCATGCCCTGAACGAGCGCGCGAATTACTGGTCGACATTGGTTACAGTCAGCAATGGCACCTAGCGGCGAGCAAATTCCCGCTACCTTTTTCGTACATAACGGATTTTAGGGTTAAGAAATATTCCCAAATCTGATGCAGCGCTCCCTGTCTGACACAACCACGTCTGCACGAATAAATTGCAACAGAAACGGAAATGTAACCTTGACCAGCTAATTTATAGTTGAGTCAATTTCGCTCCTTCGGAACACATTCGAATGCAATTTCCCAAGCTCTCGTCAAAGGCAGATCAAACGGCAGTGCAAGACGTCGTGAGCTTGACCAAAGATGGCTATGCAATTTGGGATAAAGACGACCGCCTGGTTGAAAGCAATGATTGCTTTGCCGATCTATTCTGCGAAAAGGGGCAGGCCCTCACGCCCGGCGACCATTACGCCGACATCTTGAGCAATGCGGCTAATGCAAGTCTCTTCGAAGTTGGCGATAGCCCGGAGGCGTGGATTGAGCAACGGCTAGATCAACATAAGTCTGGCGTCTCACAAGTCGAGCTGAGTACTTGGAACGGGCGGCGTTATTCATGGCTAGAATCGGCGACCGATAATGAGTGCACGATTTCGCTCCTTAGAGATGTGACTGATAGAGCTGAAATCGACCGCCAACTCTTGCACCTTGAGAACAAACATCGGCGCGCAGCTGCAGCATTGGCAACGGTGCGGCAGGAGCTGGAAGAAAAGTCTCAATCACTATCGGGGCTCAGCAAGACGCTTAATGCAGCTCGCAGCGAAGCCGAAAAGACAGATCTTGCGTTGTCAACCTTCATGCGAAGCATGAGCAACGAGTTGAGAACGCCGCTGCATTCGATCATTGGCTTTGCGGAAGTTATGCATGATCAACTCTATGGCCCTTTGGGAGATGACCGCTACAAGGACTATGTAACGTTTATTCGAGATAGCGGGCACACCCTGCTATCGCTCGTGGCGCAAATTCTTGAGCTTTCGAGAATTCAGACAGGACGCTACGATCTAAACCTGTCCCATGAGCAGATTGATCCGATCTTGGAGTGCTGCACAGCTGCAATCAGCAGTTCGGCATCACAAAGAGGAATCAACATCGAAATGCGAGTCGCCCCCAACTTGCCCAAAATCTGGATTGATTCCCTGGCCACACAAAACATTGTCGACGAGCTCCTCAAGAACGCTTTGGCGTTTACCCCGGACGGTGGCAGCGTGACGATCAGCGTCAACTATGTCCAAAGCGACCTCGTTATTGAAGTATCGGACACAGGCGTCGGAATTGCAGAAACCGATCTTGATCGTGTCCTCTTTCCCTTCGAAAAAGCCAATAATTCAATTTCGAAAGAGCGCCGGAGCTATGGGTTGGGTTTATCTTTGGCAATTGCCTTGGTCAACTTACAAGGTGGAGAACTCAATCTGATCAGCAGCGCCGGCGAAGGCACGACGGCGACGATTACGCTCCCGTCCAAGACATTGCAGGTGACCCGACCCCTTTGAACGCAGCCACATTGAGATAGTAAAATGGCTGAATCGAAGGAGGATTGCGATGTCAGGAAAGCGTTACAAGCCTGAAGAAATCATATCGAAGTTGCGCGAGGCTGAGGTCTTGCTTGCGGAAGGCGTCAATTCTGGTGAAGTTATTCGCCGTCTGGGCGTGACGAAGATCACATACTATCGCTGGCGCAAAGAGTATGGCGGGATGAAGATCGATCAGGCCAAACGTCTGAAGGATCTGGAGAAAGAAAACGCACGGCTGAAACGGCTTCTTGCAGACGCTGAACTCGACAAGGCGATCTTGAAGGAAGCTGCAGCGGGAAACTTCTAACGCCCTCGCGCAGACGCGATTGTGTTGAGCGCGCTGTCACAAAGCTCGGCGTTTCCGAACGCCGGGCCTGCCGGGTGCTTGGGCAACACCGTTCCAGCCAATGGCGCAAGCCGAGACGCGCCGACGACGAAGACGCTTTGACGTCGGCAATCATCGACCTGGCGGTGCGATATGGGCGCTACGGCTATAAGCGGATCACGGCGCTGCTTCGCGCTGACGGCTGGCGTGTCAATCATAAACGCGTCGCCCGGATATGGCGGCGTGAAGGCCTGAAAGTACCGCAGAAACAACCGAAACGAGGAAGACTATGGCTCAACGACGGGTCGTGTATTCGGCTGCGTCCGCAATATCGCAATCATGTGTGGGCGTATGATTTCGTGCAGGATCGGACACGCGACGGTCGCAAGTTTCGCATGCTGACTGTGATCGACGAGTTCTCGCGCGAATGTCTGGCAATCGAAGTGAACCGGCGGCTGAACAGCCAGGACGTTCTCGCGGTCCTCGGCGAGTTGATGGTCCGCCACGGCGTTCCCGATCATATCAGGAGTGACAATGGCAGCGAATTTACCGCTACAGCGGTCAGAGAGTGGATCGCCAAGGTCGGCACAAAGACGCTCTTTATTGAACCCGCCAGCCCTTGGGAGAATGGATACAATGAATCATTCAACGGGCGACTGCAGGACGAGTGCTTGAAGATTGAGCTGTTCAACAATTTGCTGGAAGCCAAAATCATCATCGAAAACTGGCGACGTCACTACAACACAATCCGCCCGCATTCATCGTTGGGGTACAGACCGCCGGCCCCAGAAACAATCCGCCCGGCCTATCTGGCTCCCGCTATGTGGAAGCTCCCGCCAAATTGGCCTTCCATCGAAAGCAGTCTAATGGTTACATAAAACCTGGCTGCGTCATCGGGGTTTCGTCACAGGCAAGACCACCCGAACCGGCCTCAGAGGCCGCGAGCGCGACTTGACCCTCCACAAGAAATACTATTGCGCCCAATCGTTCTAATTTTATCAGGCGTCTACACCGAAATTAAAGCCGGTCTGTATAGGGTGCGCCCACTTCAATGCAGCCGGTGATTTCCTTGAAACTACTTAAAATCATAGCGCTTCTCGGCGTAGCGGCCTTCCTTTTGCCGTCAAATCTGTGGCAAGACCCGTCAGATTTAAGACAGCGCTTCGGGAGTGGCCAAATGCCCGCCGCCGACGCACCGTCCATTCGGAAACTTGCCCGAAGCGGCTTCCACTTTGTGGCAACGTTCTGCGAGAGCCAACCGTTCGTATGCGAGGTCAGCGAAGTGGCCCTGCGCAAGCTACATGTCTTCGCCATCGAGGCGACCGGCTCACTCCATGTCTGGCTCAAAGAAAGCCTAGACGAATAAAATAGGGCCTAAAGGCCGGCCTTCGCCACGGGCAGCGCAAATTCCCGAGATCTCACGATGTGGCCTTAAAATTCCCAGAAAATCTTCCTATATCTATTGAGTAATCGATGGGATTGGCTTAGACACCGGTCATCCAAACCTGTCATTGCCACTTTGAAATTCGTCGTTCGATTTCCATGAGTATGGTGAGCGGCGTTTCCTTTCCTATTTAGGAGCGGCCTATGAGCGAAAGCCAGCTGCAAGTCGAGACCGAGGTCAAGCTTAGAAGAGCCACGGCAGACGACGTGCCCGTGATACGCCAGCTGGTGAAAGCTCTCGCGGAATATCAAAGGCAAGGGGCGCAAGTATCTGCCACGGAAGATAGTCTTAAGAGGGACGGATTTGGAGCCAATCCGCAATTCGAGTGCCTTTTGGCCGAGATTAAGGGTGACGCAGTTGGCCTGGCAATTTTCCATCCCACATATTCCACCTGGGACAGCAGCCGCGGCCTTTTCATCAATGATCTATTTGTCTCCGAGGTCGTTAGAGGTCAAGGCGTCGGTATGAAACTTGTCAAAGAAGTCGCCACGATCGCGAAACAGAGTGGTTGCCAGCATTTGGAATTGAATGTTGTGCATGCCAACCCGGCCCGCAATTTCTACGACAGATTTGGCTTCGTCCATGTCGACGATCTTCTAACCTATCGGCTGCCGCGGGAACGATTGGACGAATTGTTAGGCGGGTAGTTAATGGCAGAAGCCAATTCTATCGAACAACTAGTCGACGACCTCACCTATCTAGACGATTGGGAAGATCGCTATCGCTACATTATTGAACTTGGCAAGGAATTGGTACCGTTGGCCGATGTCGACAAGAACGAGTTGACGAAAGTAAAAGGCTGCGTGAGCCAAGTCTGGCTGAGGTCTGACATAGAATCGATCGATCCGCCAAAACTCGTGTTTCAAGGCGAGAGCGACGCTCATATTGTTAATGGATTGATCGCCATCCTGTTACGCCTGTTCAATCACAAGACCGCCGACGAGATTCTCAAGATTGAAGCGCAATCTTTGTTTCGTGAGATTGGGCTTGATACACACCTGAGCCCGCAACGCTCAAACGGTTTGACGGCCATGGTCAACCGTATCCAGCGGGATGCCTCGGGCGCGAGCGCCAAAAGCCACGCCAACTAGGCAAGTTGGGTAGATTAGTTCAATTTTTTCAATTAGTTAAGAAGACTACGGAGTCTTAGGGAGGCTTCCGTTGGATTTCTAGGCGTCGGCGAAACACAGTCGCTAGGATGCCATGGCGACGTGATGATTGGCCAGCGCCCTCGCCTTTGGCACTTGCATGAATACGTCAAAACCTAAAATCATGTTGATTTTTTGCCCATCCTCGGCGAGCGGCAGTTTAAGCCAAAACTGAATGAGATTGTCTCTGTCTGGGAGTTGGATCGGCAAGACCCCTTGCGCGGGACGCCCCCGCGCAACCAAGCGGCTCAAAGACTTGACATCAATGTGTGAGTCTTCTTCGAGATAGGTACCGGTCATCTCGCGTCCATAAACGTCCCGCAGCCCCGTTCCTGCAAGCCTCACTCGAAAGCGTTGAGGATCGTCTTCAACGTCAATCAAACTGACAAAACTTAAATGCTTTTTCAGCTCCACTGGGTTCACGTCGTCTCGCGCTGGCAGATTGTCGCCATCCCGACAATTAAGCCAATAGTCATAGACGTCGCGTTGATCGGGAATCACCAATTGGGCGCGAAACGTTAGCTCCGACTGAGACACGCCTATTTCCTCGAAATTGCGGTGAGCAGTTTGAATCGAAACGTTAAAGACCGTTAACCAACTCATATCGACAAAAAAAGATCAAGACAGTTTGATCATTTTGTTAAGTATTGAGAAACCTTTTTATTTCGGTACCGATTCTATGCAGCGATCACCTATGTCAGAGCGTTGTACGACAGAGGCATAGTGGAAACGATCCGAGAGACGAATGCCAAACGAAGAACGCTTGAGTTGCGGGAATTTGACATTCTGTTCATGACGAACGCCAATGATCCAAATGATTCGCGGCCCTGGCACGAGATACTTAGCTGCTGAATTCGTAGTGAGGCAGGACGGGCCTAGCGTTTGCTCTTGCTAGTTCGGCCCTTTTGCCCAAGCCCCATTTGCTTAGCGAGCGCTGAGCGGGTTTGAGCATAGTTGGGGGCCACCATGGGATAGTCTTTGGGCAATCCCCATTTGGCCCGGTATTCATCCGGGCTTATTTTATAGTGCGTGCGCAGGTGCCTTTTGAGAGATTTGAATTTCTGGCCATCTTCCAGACAGATGATGTAATCGTCCGTCACCGATTTCTTCACAGAGACGGCGGGCTTTAGTTGTTGGGCCCTGCCGGAGACCTCTGCCCGGCTCGCTGAGGCCAAAGCGATGTAGACCTCATGAATCAAACCGGGTAAGTCGCTTTGGGCCACCGAATTATTACCAACATACGCAGAGACAATACCTGCAGCCATGTTGATCAGTTCTGCCTTTTCGCTCATTGCTCTGCCTCAGTCCGCCCAACCCGTATTTATACTATTCCAAATCATGTATTCGGAACTTAAAGCCCGGTTCTGAGCTAAGCAAGACGGCAATTAATATTGAGTCTAATACTTCCGAAATTGCCGCAATGCGCTCAATTACTAGCGTCGAAGCAGACCTATCTTACGAACTAGCTTCAGGAGCCAGCGTCATCAAACACTCAAGTAATTGACGATCAAACTCACCGCCAAAAGGATGGCTATCCAGAGTGCCATTGAGCCGGCAGGCCACGAGCGCGCCAATTGACCAGCGGGTCCGTGAAATCTGTAAAGCCGCGCGATGGCTTGATCGACTTGTCGGCGGGCCCGGCCTAGCAAGGCGATTTGCGCAGCTGAAATGCCCCGTCCCAAAACTCTTATGACCGTCGGCGCGGCCTTGCGATAGAACCAGTCGGTATCGAGATTCGTCGATCTGATTTCAGGTGGATAAACGCCGATGCGCACCAGGACGACAAAGGCCAGAATTGCAAACAGCAAGAGTTGAAGCTGCGTGACTACGTGGGCGACGGTATAAGGAACGTAACCAGTGATAGGTTCCGGCAAGAGCGCATAGAGCGGCGCAGGATAAACCCCGATGGCGATACACAGAACCGCTGAGATGGCCATGGCAACAATCATATGCCGCGGCGCCTCTTGGCATTTCTTGCCGCTGTCGTGCCCGAAGAAACCGAAATACGGAATTTTGATGCCGGCATGCTCAAGCACGCCTGCCGACGCGAACAGTAAGGCCAACCAAATCACAAACAAATGGGCATCCGCTACACTATCGATAATGAGGCCCTTGGTGACAAATCCTGCAAAGAGCGGAAACGCCGAAATCGACAGGGCGCCAATGATGCAGAACGTAGCGGTCCACGGCATCGACTTGTAAAGACCGCCAAGCTCCGAAGCTTGAATGGTTCCGGTGCGGAAGAGTACAGCACCCATACTCATAAACAGAAGACTTTCAAAAATGATATTGCAAAAGGCGTAGCCCACCGCGCCATTGAGAGCGAGCGGCGTGCCAACGCCGATGGCAACCACCATGAAGCCGACCTGGTTGTTGATGCTGTAGGTCAAGACGCGGCGCAAATTGTCCTCAATCACGGCGAAGAAGATCGGGAAGAGCGTCATGATGGTCCCCAGCCATATCAATTGCTCTTGACCGGGAAACCCGCGCAACAAGGAATAGACCGCAAGCTTTGTCGTAAAGACGGAAAGCACGATCGTACCGCTGACGGTTGATTCGGGATAGGAGTCCTGAACCCAATTGTGCAGCAAGGGAAAAGCGCATTTGATGCCAAAGGCAAAGAAAATGAATGTCGTCGCTAAATTATCAAGAGCCATATGATTGAACGACACGGATCCGCTTTCAACGGCGAATAGGACAACGCCTCCAAGCAAGAATACGCCCGATCCGACTTGAATGACGATGTAGCGCATACCGGCTTTGATTGCCCGGTCCGTCGCTCCGGCCCATATGAGAAATACGGATGCGACGGCCGCAATCTCCCAGTAGACAAACAGCGTAATGAGATCGCCGGCAAGCACGCCCCCTAGCGCCGCGCCGGGATATACGAGCTGCGCGCTCTGTTGGACCGAATCTTCCACATGCCAGCCGTAAATGACATTAATTGTGGTTGCGAAAATAAAGATGACAGCGAAGGGCAGACTCCAACGATCGAGCCGCACATGGTCCAACTCAAAACCTAAAAATTCAAATTCACCGTATGTCCCGAGTGGCGTACTCCATAGCTGCAGTGCTGCGAGCGCACAAAGTCCCAACATGTAACCTTTACGGAAAGGCGCCGAGATAAGTGGCGCTACAAGACCACCGACGATCAAGATCAGCGCAGGCGAAAACCAAAAGGGAAAAAAACTATCGATCATAATAGTCTTCATCCCTCATGACGATTAGGCGCAAGAACTTTCCCGCGAAAACGATAAAAACGAAACAAAGAAAGCCATAGATCCCGTAAGCGGCAAAAATATTCTCTGGATTGAAGTGAATTTTTTTGACGTAGAACAAATCGGCAGCGGCAACACTGACGCAGGCAACGACAAGCGCCCAAATAAGGACATTGACGTTTTTCGGATTGTCCCAAATTGGGGTCTTATCCGTTTTTGTTTCGTTGTTCTCCGGTGCCGACATGGGCTTCGACCTTACAAGACGATGAGTTCTAAAAAGCGATAGATCGGCTCAGCCAAAAAGAAGAGCACGATGCAACCGAACGCCGTGAGGCAGGGTGGAATGACACACAGGGCCGGCGCCTCACGGATTCCCGAATGGGTGTCATACGTTGCGGCACTTCCAAGAGCGGCGACGGGTTGCTTGGCAAAAAAACCGCGCACGACGAGTGGTAGCAAATAGGCGACATTGAGTAAGGAAGAAAGCATCAACACGCCGATGATCACTATCTCGCCGGCATCGGCAGCCGCAATCATGAGCGTGAACTTGCTCCACGCGCCGCCAAGCGGCGGCAAGCCGATAATGCTGAGCGCACCAACGAAGAAGGCGCCGAAAGTGAATGGCATCACGCGCCCCAAACCTTGCATATCGCTGATTTCAGTCTTGTGAGTGGCAACATAGATCGCACCGGCGCACATAAACAGCGTGATTTTTCCCATGGCGTGCATGGCGATTTGTAGACCACCGCCAATCACGCCTAGCGACGTCGCTAGCGCCGCGCCCAGCGTTACATATGACAATTGACTTATGGTGGAATAGGCGAGCCGCGCTTTGAGATTGTCTTTTGTTAGCGCGACGACAGACGCAATCACGATTGAAGCGGCCGCTACCCACATAAGCCAAACGGACGCGCTGGTTGCCGCCAAGAAATCGATGCCAAATATATAGACCACAACTTTAAGCACGGAAAACACGCCGGCTTTTACAACCGCTACCGCATGCAGCAACGCGCTTACCGGTGTGGGCGCCACCATGGCGGCAGGCAGCCAACGATGAAACGGCATCAAGGCAGCTTTACCGATGCCAAACATGTAGAGGCCCAACAAGATAGGAACCAGAGAGGCTTGAATTTTTCCTTCGAGGATGCCGCCAGCTTCAAAGTCGAGGGTGCCTGCGACTACCCAGGTCCACACGACGCCGAGCAGCAAAAGCCCGATTGACGTCGACAACAATATCCCCAAATAGACACGCCCCCCTGCCCGCGCCTCCTCTGTACCCTTGTGTACCACCAAGGGATACGTGGAAATCGTCAGCGCTTCATAGAAGAAAAACAGCGTGAACATGTTCGCGGAAAACGCGATCGCCATGGTGCTACTGATCGCTATCGCAAAGCAAATATAGAACCGCGTCTGTTGTTTCTCGTTCGTACCCCGCATATAGCCAATGGAATAAAGCGAATTGAGAATCCATAAACCACTAGCAACGGTTGCGAACACCATGCCGAGGGGTTCGATCTCGAATGCCAACGTCAGGGGCGGAATAACCTCTAACAGCTCCACAGACGGTCGCGCCCCGCCCACGACGGCGATCAACAAATAAAGCGTGTCAGCAAACAAAAGAACAGAGGTGGAGAGCGTTACGAGCTCGCGTCGATTGGGAGACTTGTCAGCAAGCGCGATCAGAGCTGCGCCGACCAAGGGAATAAAGAGCGCGAGCAGGATACCAAGTTCTGGCGTGAAAATGATCATGGCGCGCCCCTTAACAACGCGGCTGCGGCGCGCTCCGCGATGTCCGTCGTCATTTGCGCATCAATGCCAAAATAGAAATTGGCAATCAATAAAATCCACATGGGTATCAGCATCGAAAGTGGTGCTTCTTTACACTCCGTCCCAGCGGGAGGCTCGGTAAGATAGGCCACTTCAACGACGCGCCAAACATAGATGACGGCAATCAAGGAACTGAAGACGACCAGTATCGCCGCCCAAAGCTGACCGCTTTCCAACGCTGCTTCTACTAGAAGCCATTTGCTCACAAAACCCACGGTGAGGGGCACACCGATCAAACTCAAACCAGCGCCGACAAAGGCAGCCATGGTCCAAGGCATGCGATAGCCTAGTCCGGCCAGAGCGTTTATTTCAGTAGATCCTACGCGCAACAGTACCGCGCCTAAGGCCATAAACAGCGTGCCTTTCATAAGCGCGTGATTGAATAAATGGATTGTTCCGGCCGCAAGCCCGGCAATGGTCGCAAAGCTCGCTCCCAGAAGCATGTAGCCGATTTGAGCGACGCTCGAATAGGCGAGCATCCGTTTGATATCCACTTGAAACACGGCAACTGTTGAAGGGATTAACATCCCAAAGACAGCAAGCGGCAAGAGCAGGATATCGAGCGTGAGATCCTGAAACGCAAAACGCACGCCGTAGACCGTAAAAATGAACCGGAACATCAAATAAACGGCGACTTTAGTCGACGTTGCCGCCAAGAACGACGTCACCACCGACGGCGCATAGGTGTAAGCGTTAGGCAACCAAAGATGCAGCGGAAACAAGGCGAGCTTCAGACCAATGCCTACGACAATGAAGGCGAACGAGGCGCGCACCAGCCTGCTATCGCCCATATCGCCAATGCGCTGGGCCAGATCCTCCATATTGAGCGTTCCAGTCGCCATATAAAGAAGGCCAACGCCGATCACAAAAAAGGTTGCGCCGATGGTTCCAGCAATTAGGTAATTAATGGCGGCCGATAGTGCGCGGCGATCGCGTTCGGCGCCCATGGCGACGAGCACGTATGTTGAAAGAGATGAGATTTCGAGAAAGACGAAAACGTTGAACGCATCGCCGGTAATTACGACACCCAAGAGCCCGCAAAGACAAAGCAAATAAGCTGCATAAAAAAGGCAATGATTGCGCTCTTCAATTTCGGCGATGATCGATTGGTGCGCATAGGACAATACGATACTGCCGATGCCCGACACCAAGACCAAAACAAACGCATTTACCGCGTCGACTTTGTATTCAATGCCCCAAGGCGGAGGCCAGTCGCCCAAAGCGTAGGAGATATTGCCATCGGACAAAACGCGAGCGAGCAGCAGCAACGCCATTCCAAACGACGACCAGGCAATGATAGTCGCAAATGCCCACGCGATGTTGCCCCGGCGCAAGATCATGCAAATGGGTGCCGCAATGAGCGGCACAACCACCTGAAGTGCGGGCAGTTGAGAAAGAAATCCGGTCGGCATTAGCGTGTCGTGCCCTCACCGAATTCGAGTTCGTGATCGGCCGCCAAGATTTCATCTTCCTCAATTGTTCCGTAGGCTTCACGAATCCGTACGATAATCGCGAGCCCTACTGCCGTCGTTGCAACGCCGACGACGATAGCGGTCAGAATAAGGACGTGTGGCAAAGGATTTGAATAGACGACATTTTCTCCGGCGATTTCGATTGGCGCCGTGCCACCTCTGATCTTTCCCATAGATATGTACAGAAGGAATACGGAGGTCTGGAAAATGTTCAGGCCAACGACTTTCTTGATCAGATTGCCGCGACTGACGACAACGTAGAGCCCCGCCATCATTAAAGTAATGACAACCCAATAATTATAGTGGCCGAGTATGAATTCAGCGCTCACTACCAGTCCTCATCGCTAATTTCGACATAGCGCCCTGCAAAAGCATAAAACAAACTAATCATGACCGACGCCACGGTGATCCCGACGCCCAATTCAACCGCAAGAATTCCATAGTGCTGGCCGGTGTGGTGTTCCTGATCTGGATGAAGAACGTTATAGGCCAAGTAGTTGTCGCCGAGCAGCACAGTCACAAAACCAACGCCGGCATAAACAATGACGCCCGTCGCCATTAATACTTGAATGGCGCGCGGCGGTGCCACCTGCTTAACGGTTTCAAGCCCGAAAACGAGGCCATACAAAATCATGCCGACGGCAAATATGACGCCGGCCTGAAATCCGCCTCCAGGGCTGTAGTCTCCGTGAAACTGCACATAGAGGGCGTAGAGAAGGATGGGGGGCAGGAATATCTTGGTAATAATGCGCAACACGAGATGATGAGTCATTTGCCACCCTCTTTGTCGTTTTCCCGAGCGGCCGCGCCTCCATGAAGACCAATGCCAAGCAAGATCATCACACCAAGACCCGCTGTGAATACGACGACCGTCTCGCCGAGCGTGTCAAAACCACGGTAGCTGGCCAGAATCGCGGTAACAAAATTTGGGATATCAATTTCCTGTGGCGTGCGCTCCAAATAATCTTTGCCGATATAGATGTTTGCGGGAGACTCCGAATCTCCGAACGACGGCATGTCATAAGTGGCATAGACGAGAGCGCCGCCAGTAACCAAAACGACGAGAATCGGCAGAAGTGGCCGCCGCCCTGGGACGATTTTCTCCCGCCGCGCCGTCAGGACAAGGGCCCCAAGGAATAAGACGGTTGAAATACCGGCCCCTACTGCCGCCTCGGTAAAGGCAACGTCCACTGCATCCAAATTGACAAACACCGCTGCTGACAAAAGGCTGTAGACGCCGGACACCATGACGACGGAAAACAAATGCCGGATAAAAATTATGGCCAGCGCTGCAATCAACATAAGCGCCAATAGCACAACATCTATAAAGGTCGACGTATCGAGGCCCGCCAATAAATCCATAGAGGCTTAGCCTTCCTTTTGACTGGAGTTTTCGGATGTGTCTGGCGGCGGCCTGCGCGCCGCGGCACCAAGAAATGGTTTTAATTTTGCGGTGTGCGCTGCATTAGCGATGGCATGTGTCGAGGTAGGACTCGTAAAAAACAAGAACAAACCGATAATCAGCAATTTTACGGCGATAAGGTAAGCGGCGCTGCCGTCAAGAAGAACGAATGCCTGAATGATCAGCCCAAAGATAATGAGTTCGGCCCCCAACGTGTCGGTTACGCCCGCCGCGTGCAGCCGGGTATAGAAATCTGGGAACCGCCACACACCGATGGCGCCAGCAAAGACAAAGAAGGCACCAACACTCATAGGGATCCAACTCAAGGCCGAAAGCAACATGTCCATTACGAGTTCGGCTCCCGTTCTTTATGTGGCGCGGCTCGAATGGCAGAAAGCGGCAGCTCAAAACTGCGATACCGGAAGAATTTGAGCACGGCGATCGTCCCGACAAAATTTATGAGAGCATACAAGAGCGCAATGTCCAGAAAGTCAGGCCGGCCACCAAGAAAATTCAAAATACAAATCAGCAAAACCGTCTTCGTACCAAACGAATTAAGCGCAAGGACCCGGTCATACAATGTCGGCCCGGCAAAGAGCCGCATCAATACGATCAGCATTGCGATCAGCACAATTGTAGCGACTATGACGGACAGCAGTTCGAGCACGGTTATGCTTTCTCTAATGCGCCTATTCGGCGATCCATTTCCTTGATGCTTGTCGTGTCCGCCATGTCTTTGGTCAACGCATGGATCGTCAATTCGTCGTCAATCAGATCGACGGTCACGGTCCCTGGTGTGAGTGTTATTGAATTTGCCAAGATCACGCGTCCAATTTCCGATTGCTCAGAGGCCGTGAATTTGATGAGTTGTGGCTGTACGTCTGACAAATCGGAAAAAACGGTCTTGGTCACGGCTAAATTCGCTTTGAAGATTTCCCGGGCCAGCCAGATCCAATAGCCAACGATTCGCCAGCCGAGTTCGGAAGGCACCGCCTCTTTGTCCACGACATCCATCCGCCTGGCCAACCAGACAGTAAAAAGACAGGAAAACAAACCGAATGTCAGGATTAAAGGGTTGTCGAATAGGCCGGAAAGCAGGAGCCAAAGGATAGCAAGTGCCAAAAAGAGACCGAGCGATCGTGCCATTTGAGTTCCAAACCAGGCGGGCCCGCATCGATATGGACCAGGGGCCTAACTCATAATATGACCGGATCGGATTTGCCAGCCCTGGTTAAAGGGGAAACGATTTGAGCAAGTGATGCAACCCGGCGGAAAACTCAGGCCGTTCGACGATCGTGGAACCGCGGCAACACTTTGAAAACGACGAAATAATGAATAGCAAATAGAAGAACGCTCCCTCCAACCATTCCAGCGCCCCAATCGACCTCGTCGACGCGAAAAATTGTCGGTGTGCCAAAGCTGCTGTCTGCCGTGCTGACAATCAAAGCGGCTACTAAATTGTTGCCCAAATGAAATCCGGCCGCGTATTCGAGGCCATTGCCGCGAAGCACAAGGACCCCAAGGTAAAGACCAATCAAGAGATAAAGTGCCATGGCCCACACACCACCGATAACGACCTCGGTATTCACGACATGCCCTGCCGCAAACAGGCATGCTGGGATGATCAATCGCAACAGAGTCGATTTTGAGATCGCAGCAACACCCTGCATCAGGTAACCCCTGAAGAAGACTTCCTCGGCCAAAATCTGAAAAGGTAGGAATAGAATAGCCACGAGTGCAAAGACCAAGAACCGCTCTGCTTCGAAAACTACCGACAGGCTGGGCTCGTCCTTGAAAAATTCCAAAAACAGTTCGATCGGTGCCACGAGAACAACGATAAGCAGCGAAACAAAAAAACCTGCCCAATTGAAGCGTCGACCAACATGAAAGAGTGTTCGCCAAGCACGGCCATGCAAGAGCGGAATCACAACTAAAATTCCAAGTAAATAAAATCCAATGCTGATCAGAGCCAAAGCGAAGGTCATGGCCGAGACCATCAAATCGCCCTCAAGCGCACCTGCCCCTAACTCGGCAAGATTTTCAACGACGTCGCTGAAACCCATAAAACTCAGGGCCGTGATCGCGATTAGCAAACAAGCAATGCCGATAATGGCAATCGCCGGTACGGCGAGAACATAGCGCCACCATTCGTTTTTGCCGGTTGCAGCCAGTTCCACGAACGGCAGTGCAGGATCTGTTTTCGGAGAGATGAGGGTCACGACTGGTTCAATCTCCTCAAATTGAGACATCGCAAGCACTTACCACCGTGCAAGCACTTACCACCGTCAAAGTGACAAAAACGAAGCAATGGTCAACATGTAAATTTGACGAAATCAGCGCAGCAACGAATATCTGGTTGAGCTGCTAGATTTTTGAGCAAAAAATTGCGCCGCCCCGTTTGGGTAAGGTCACTCACCTGACCGCTGATCGGGGGGCAAGAAGGTCGATCAGGCCAGTAAACCTTGGGGCGGCGCAAGTTACAGGACGTCTTCACGCTGTGGGTGGTGGGGGGACAGACTACCCAGCAAAGACGCCCATTCTCAAAAACCCTTCCTTAAATATCTTCCTCAATCAGTTTGCGCAGGCACGTACAGTCTTTAAGCGTGTCACTGGCAAGTGATTGCAAATAATTGTCGAGAGCTTCGGTCAGAAGCTCTTGGTTTGTCGTGCGAAGCTTTGCGGTCGCCATTTTCAAGCACAGATATCTGATTTCGCCTAAGCGAAGTGTGACTGCGGCGCGCTTTTGCGGGTTGTCCCAAGCGTGGTGCTCGTTAAGCAATGTGCAGGGATCTTTGATGTGGCGGCGGTGGTCGTCGACATGTAACTTTTGCTTATCCGGCTTAGCCGCGATACTTATCTTTGTATCAAGAGCCGCGTTGATATGGGTTTCCGAAGCCACTTCGTCCACTTCGGGCATCTTTTGCGAAACCGCGACGACCTTAGGTTCGGTCTTTGCAGCGGCCGGATCAATATCCGTCCACTTGCTACCTTTCGTAGGTGTACTTCTCCTGGGAGGATGAGCCGAAACAACCCCTTCAACCGAAAACGCCTCAGCTGCAGGAACCGCTTCGCCTTTGCGGGCAAGCAATCCGGCCGTCAGTGCTGCATATGATGCTTTGGCCATATTACTTCACTCTTACTGCAGCACACGGCGGCCGAATGACGGCGCCTTGCGGCCTAAGGCGTTCACGTTAGGCGCAACAACGGATTGACCATCATCGTCGACCCATCCAACTTGTACCGTCTCCATGCGTTGAAGCCGCTCGTGGAGATAACTCCATAGCTGTTGGATTTCCTTCGCCGATTTGCCGGTCGGATTTGACTCTAAAACTGTGCGGCCATCGATCATACTGGCCGCATAGTCAACGCGATGATGAAGGGTTACGGGTGCCACTGTGCCGTGCTGAGACAAAGCAACGGCAACTTCTGACGTGATGCGTGCGCGAGGCGTCGCACCGTTGACGACGAATATCATCTGCTTGTGTTTGGCTTCAACGATATCAACCGTTGGACCGACAACTCGCATATCAAGAGAACTAGGCCGCGTAGGCAATACTACCATATCTGCAAAGCTCACAACTTCCGAAATGGCACGAGTAACCGCTGGCGGTGTATCGACCACGACGAGGCGAAAGCCTTCGCTGCGTGCCTGATCGAGATCTTGAAACAGATTTGAAAAAACCGATTGAATAAAAGCGGGCTGCTGGCTTTCCCGCACATTCCACCATTTCGCCAACGAACCTTGCGGGTCCGTGTCGATGAGAGCGACGGGACCCGCATTGCTCAATTCAGCTTGAACGGCAACGTGCGCGGCCAAAGTCGTTTTACCGGACCCGCCCTTTTGAGACGCAAAAACGATGACTCTCATCGATGGCAGCATGAATGGTCGCCTCCTTTGTTGGACACAAATGCTCAACCGGCCAGACCCGAAGTCGGATCAACCGGCGTTGCGACTCAATTCCTGAGGAGGTGACTGACGCCCAGCGCGCATGTTGACTCTCCCTTCGGTAGCTCCGCTGCCCTGCCTTACATCCCGTAACAGGGCCGGTTGCTTTGCGTCCCGCCGTTACCGACGGTTTGCCGTTATCGAGGAGCGCCGGCCGCAGCGTAATACGCACGCCACAGCCGACGTCAGCTTCAAGCATAGATAGGAGGTCTTAAGTTCACGTAAAGGGAGTCGCTCAAATCGTCTCGGTTTTTCGGATCACTTTAGTGATCGGTAGTGCAACTGCAAAAATCGAACTCAATGCGAGCAATCCTGTGAGTGAAGACTCTGTAACTGCCCCGTTAACCGTATGATGACCTGATGTGTATGATTTCATCCTTTTTAAAGTACAGGCATTGAGGCGCCGGCGCTAACGCTGTTACTCGTTGGCAGACAGTTGCCCGTGTCGATTCTTTAGTACCACTGCATTGCTAAGAGTAAAATCGGTAGCTTTTGGCCTCTAGTCTATGGGCGATTCCGTCGACTCGGCCTGACTGCGCAAGCCTACGCGCGGTTTATTCCAATAGCGTAAGAACAAGTCGGCCGCATCGTTTGGCAGGGAGTCAAAAACCGCGGTGACGCGATCTGACTTTTCGTCCGAGGCCGCATCAGCCGACTGAGCCGTGAACAGCCAACGTTGCAAAAGCTCGAAATCGCTCTTTGGCATATTCACGGCCTTGCAAAGTACTGCTAGCGCCTCGCCGCTCTCATCCTTCAAAATTTTCATGAGGATAGCCCGTGTTATTCCAGCGCTTTGCGACAAGCTGCTTAGGAACTCTTCGGTTCTGCCGGCCTTCAAATGCTCCAAAATTTCGGACGCTTGAGGTCTGTGCTGGGGCCAAACACCTTGCACAAACTCTAAAGCCTCTTTCTCAACTTCATCGTTGGAGTCCAGATCAAATTCGCCGTCCTTTACGGCATCCATAATGGCCTGCTGCAAGACACGTCTCGATACGGCAAAACGATGAAGTATCTTTGTCCGCAATTTGGGTGAGACCCACCAAAACATGGCTTGAGCCAACGATGGGTGCAAATCGTGTCGCTGCAACAGAAGCTCTTGAAGCTTTGGCCTGGTCCGGCTCATTTCAGCAATCGTCTGCATGGCGCTTAATGAAAGCGATGCCTTGTCATTGCGCAACAGCTTTTCAATAATCAGCGGCTCACCTTTTTCGAGAAGGGCAACTGCGAGTGCGCTCGAGACGACCTTTCGTTCGGCGACGGCCCTGCGATGATCAAAGCTGCTATGTCTTACAGTTTCGATGAGGTCCGATTCGGGGATTTCAGTACTTTCCGTGAGGATTGTCTCGGCAACCGAAATATCGTCGCGCGATAATCGAAGTAGCAGTTCAGCTGGTGGTTCTGCCATTCGCGAAATGCGGCCGGCCACCCGTTTGCGCAGCTCGCAATCGACATAATCGATCATACGAACCAAGATTTCATCCAACAGCGCGCGCTCCGGCGGCGTCACTTGCTCCGGCGGCAACAACAGCAAATCGGATAATCGTTTGACCAAGACTACTCGTGGATGTTCAGCGGATCCGCTTGACAAGGCTTCCGCCAAAGCGAGCGCGGACTGCAGCTCCGGAGTGAGGTCGTAATGTCCGCTCTTGGCGACAGCTCCCAACGGAATAATGGTTCCGTCGCGCTCGCTTGTCGATTCCGCTTCTATTGGGTCGAGGTCGTTTGTGTGCTTGACGTCGCTGACGTGCATTCCCATCCGCTACAAAGTTATGAAAGTCGCAGCTCACGTTTCTACCGACGTGGGCGCAATTGGGGCTCGCAGCTATAAAACCATCGTGTTGTTAAGATTTGGATAGTCAAAAACAGCGGATTTTCGACGAATTTGACTTAAATCTTAACGAGAGGCCCTGGATAGCCTTCCCACGGGGCTGGCCGCAGGACTGGGCGAACGCTAAGCTGCCCCCCGTGAGTTTGATTGATGAAGGGGAAGTGTAGTGAACAAATATTGGTCTTTGGGGGCTGCTGCAAAATTTATGGGACTTGTTGCGGCGTTAGCTGTAGCCGGATGTGCGGGAACCAATTCCGAATTGCGCAACGAGCCCAATTACGGCCTTGGGTACAACGACGGCTGTAGCACGGCTAATGGACGGGTCAGCGGCTTTGACAAGACCGTGAGGCGTAACGAAAACCTCTATGAATCCGATCGGGGCTATAGCGCCGGTTGGAAAGACGGCTTTGCCTCTTGCGGCGGCACAACGAACCGTGATCGTGACGTCTTTGGCGGCGAAGACCGTTGGTACGATCAAGGTCCACTTTAGAGGCAGCTGCCCTCGGTCGAGGCGTTCCATAGGCTTTTCGAAAACAGCAGGAACAAACGGATTTCGAAGATGTTCAATACGGTTCGGAATTTGGTATTTGTGCTTTGTCTCTTGACGCTCGCGATGATCAGTGGATTGTTTGCGGTTTACGGTTCCGTCGAACCGTGTCGCATGCTCGCTAGCGAAATGAGCCGCGACACACTTCGCGACGTTAGCGAGGCTTTCGGAACGAGCGAGGAAAGCCTTGAGGTGTGGAATGAGACCGCCCGGCAATCCTTTCGCCTAATCACCAGCCAATACTCATCTGGAGAGTGCTTCGATCAGCTGACGCAGGCTTGGTGGAAGAATATCGCCGGCTGAGCTGACGTGTGCCTCGACACAGCCTTGGCCGCTTCTCTTTTACGATCCCTTTTTCCGCTGTGGGCTAGATCCCTCCTGAACGGCAATTCCTTACAGCTGGATTTTCGTGGAATCTTCGAAATGACATGTAAGATATTGAAATGTTGAATTTATTTGGCTTAAGCACAGCGTCGTTTCCACCCCACCTGGACACCACAAGTGTTAAAGTCAGAAGGGGACAACTCCATTGATGACAAAAATCCCGGCGCCGCTTACTAAACACCTATGAACGTTCAAACTGCAAAAGATACCGTCTCAAAGACCTGGACGGAATTCCGCTGGTACCTTGGCGGCCATGCTTCCTAATTTTGCGGCTATGGGCATTCAAGGCGTGGTCTATCCGTTTCTAGTGACCTTCGTGCTGCTGAAGTCTGCCGATATGGTCGGCTTTGCGCAGATGTTCACCATGTTGCCCATGTTCGGGCTCGTCCTTCTCGGCGGCATGGCCGCCGACCGACGGGAACTCCGCATGCATCTCATCCGCTTGCAGCTTCTGGCGGCCGTTCCGATGTTTTGCCTCGCTGCCCTCGTCATTACCGACTACCTGACTTTTCCCCTCCTTATTGCGTGCGGTGTGGGTACGGGCTGCGTATCAGCCTTTGTCATGCCGGCGAGAGATTCGCTACTCAACCGTGTAGCGCGGCGCAGTCCTAACGGAGATATTCAACAAGCTGTGACGACAATAACGGGGCTTCAATTCGCAGCTCAATTATTTGGCATCTTTTTGGGCCGGCAAGTTTCGGAGGTCGGTGCAGGGGTCATGCTGCTCGCTTTGGCCTTCTGCTATCTCGCTGCCACTTTTTGCACAACTAATTTGCGATCTGCCCCGCCCTAGGTTCCTGAGGAGCCGGTCGACGATCCCGGAACCGAGCCACGCTGGCGCCGCAGTTTGAAGGAAATCGGAGAAGGACTTTCGGAGGTTTACCACTCAAGCAAAATGTTCCCAGTTGTACTCTTCATTTTTTTGAGTGGTGTTCTTTTCAACGGTGTATTTACGGTTCATCTTCAAGTGCTCATTCGGGACGAGTATCAGGGAAATATCAGCGATTATTCGATCATCCTGATTACCTTCATGGTCGGTATCACTCTCAGCACGACCTATATCTCCCGCTATGTGCGGATCATGGCGCAGGGCCGCGCTATGATGTTGTCATTTAGCGTCAGCACGTTCGTTTTCATCGCGATTCACTTTTATCCGCCCCTATGGCTTCTGTATGCTTTGGTTTTCTTTTGGGGCGCATCGTCGGCTGTGTTGTTTAGTATTAGCCGATCGATCGTTCAGGAGACGGCGGCGGCGTCCCATAGAGCCCGGGTAATGTCTGTGTTCCAATTGGGTTTTCTTGGTGGCGCCCCGATCGGCGCGCTTGCTATGGGCTATGCCACGGAGTTCTTGGGACCGCTGGATGCCATTCTGCTGCCTGCGTCCGGCGGGATTCTAATGCCAATTGCCATGTTCTTTGCGACCGATCTTTGGAACGTGCGCCGGCCCGAAGCTGAGCGCGCGTAAGCGCCATGCCGTTGACCTTGCTGTGCCTATAGATGTCATGAAGCACCCTTACGGCCTGCCCCTCTCCCCTGACCGCCCCTCAATCCGAGCCAAACCAGGCGAAGAACTGAGACGCGAACACTTCAGCCGTAGAAAGTTGGACGAGTTGAAGCAGAACGGGGATAGCTGGATTATTCCTCATGAAGACCGCGAAGCCAGCCGCAGCAAAATCATGGAACGCATACAGCCTGGCGATGACGTCTGCGTATTTGCCTACGGTTCGCTCATGTGGAATCCCATCGTTTACGTGGCGGAGACCCGCGCCGCTCGGATTTACGGCTACCATCGCTCATTTTGCCTTTGGCTGATCAGCGGGCGAGGAACGACTGACTATCCGGGCCTTATGCTGGCACTCGACAATGGCGGGTCATGTGCAGGCCTTGTCCATCGAATTGACGGCTCACATGTAGAAGCCGAGCTCGATCTCTTATGGATGCGGGAAATGATTGGCGGACACTACGTTCCGATGTGGATCGATGCCCATACTCAAGATGGCATCGTGCCTTGTATCACCTTTGTGATTGATCACACTCATCAGCAATATGCGGGTAGACTGAGCACGGCACAAATCGTGAGGAGACTCGCCACCGCAGAGGGCACAATGGGAACTAATCGGTCTTACCTTTTCAGCACGGTAGAGCAGCTGGATGCGTTGGGCGTTTCGGACGGGCCTATGCATGAACTAGAGCGACTGGTGCGCGAAGCGTCAGGCGAGATGGTGTAATTCGAAAGGGCACACCGAATGAGGGTTATCGACTATAGCGAGCTCAAGAGTCTTGCGGGTCAGGAGCTCGGCGTCAGCGACTGGTTAGTTGTCGATCAAGAGCGGGTCAATCAATTTGCGGATGCAACGGGAGATTATCAATGGATCCACGTAGACGTGGATCGGGCGAACGAAGAAATGGGTGGCCCCATTGCCCATGGTTATTTGACCCTTTCTCTCATTCCCATGCTTACCCAGCAAATTGTCAAAGTGGAAGGCGTAACCCGAGGCATAAACTACGGGTCAAACAAGGTCAGATTTACAAACACGGTGCCGGTAGGAAGCCGGGTTAGAGCTCGGCAGACAATCTTAGAGGTTACGCCGAGAGCAGGCGGGTTGCAGCTGACGCAGGAGATAACCATTGAAGTCGAAGGCGAAGAGAAACCAGCATGCGTCGCGGAGACCATCGCCTTAGTCTTCAATAATTGAATAGCGCTACTATCAAGACTGTTGATGTTGGGCAAGGGATACGAAATATGACGAAAATTAAGAAATCCGAGGAAGATTGGAGTTCTCAATTGACACCCGATCAATACCATGTCACGCGCGAAGCAGGGACGGAGCGCGCGTTTACGGGACCGTACTGGGATTCCAAAGAAAGCGGCACATTCAAATGTATCTGTTGTGGCGAACCGCTATTCCGGTCGGAAACGAAATTTGACTCTGGATCGGGTTGGCCGAGTTTTTTCAAACCCATCACTGAAGACGCCGTCGACGAGCGCGAAGACGAAAGCTTATTTATGAAACGGACCGAAGTTGTCTGCGCCAAGTGCGATGCGCATTTAGGACATGTATTTGACGATGGTCCCGAACCGACAGGACAGCGCTATTGCATGAATGGAGCTGCCCTTGATCTCGAAGAAGACGACGAAGACTCCTAGCCGGCTCGCACAAGGATAGAGCACCAGATGCGTCCCCCTGTTGCCCCCTTACGGCCTGAGACTCTTACGCGCCACGGGGACGTGCGCAAAGACCCTTATGGCTGGTTGCGCGACGACAACTGGCAAGAGGTGATGCGGGATCCGACTGTACTTGCGCCGGATATTCGCGCCTATTTGGAAGCTGAAAACAGCTATTTGGCAGATCTGTTGGGTCCAACAGATTCACTACAGGCCAAACTCTTCGAAGAAATGAAGGGCCGCATCAAAGAAGACGATAGCACTGTGCCTGCCTCAGATGGGCCGTTCGTTTATTTCTCAAAATATCGAACCGGCGGACAACATCCGATTTTTTGCCGCCGCCCCCGTGGCGATATGAACACCGAAGAAATATTACTGGACGGAGACGCGGAAGCCAGCGGCAGGGCATTTTTTAAAATAGGCGATTGCGAACACAGTCCCGATCACGGCTATGTCGCCTATTCCGCAGACGACAAAGGTTCGGAGTATTTTACGCTCACGGTACGCGACTTGGAATCTGGCAAAGATTTAGACGAGCGCATCGCAAACACCACTGGAGACGTCGTGTGGGCCAACGACGGCAAAACTCTGTTCTATACCCAACTTGATGACAATCACCGCCCCAACAAAGTCTTTCGACATGCCATCGGCGACGGCACTGCATCCGATATTCTCGTCTATGAAGAAAGTGATCCTGGCTTCTTTATGAACGTCTCTAAGTCGGAAAGCGGCAAGTTTATTTTTATTTCCGTACATGATCACGAAACAAGCGAAGTCCGCTATATCAGCGCGGACGCACCCACCGCAGGCGCAAAATTGATCGCGCCGCGAGACAAGGGCGTGGAGTACCACGTTACAGAGATTGGCGACCGGTTTGTCATTTTGACGAATGCCGATGGCGCCGAAGATTTTAAGATCGTACACGCGCCGACATTCAGTCCGGCACGGGAGAACTGGGAAGATCTCGTCTATCACCAAACCGGTCGGCTCATTCTGTCTGTTCTTGCCTTTAAGAACCGCTTGGTTCGATTGGAAAGGATCGACGCTCTGGCAAGGCTTGTGATCTCTGACTTGCATGATGACGGGCAAATTAGCCAGCAGCATGAAATCAGCTTTGATGAAGAGGCATATAGCTTAGGGCTAGTGCCAGGATACGAATTCGACACGGCAACCTTACGTTTCGCGTACTCGTCGCCGACAACACCTCAACAAATATATGACTACGATATGAAAACGCGCGAACGGACTTTGCGCAAAACGCAAGAAGTGCCAAGCGGACACGATCCGGCCGACTATGTGACGCGACGTATCAAGGCACGCGTGCAAGACGACGAGGCGATCCCCATCACCCTGCTCTATCACAAGTCGACGCCGCTCGACGGGTCTGCCCCTCTCTTACTCTATGGCTATGGTAGCTACGGCCTTTCGATCCCCGCCTCGTTTTCGACGTCGAGACTTTCCCTCGTCGATCGTGGATTTGTTTACGCCATCGCACACATCCGCGGTGGCAAGGACCGGGGCTATCGCTGGTATCGCGAGGGCAAGCTCGCAAAAAAGAAAAACACGTTTACTGATTTTATCGCCGTCGCCGAAAAACTGATCGCGGACGGTTATACCTCAAAAGACAAGATCGTGGCGCAAGGGGGCAGTGCCGGTGGCCTCTTAATGGGAGCCGTTGCCAATATGGCGCCGGAACTATTTCTCGGCATCATCGCCGAAGTTCCCTTTGTCGATGTGCTGACCACGATTTGCGACGACACGTTGCCGCTGACGCCGCCGGAATGGCCCGAATGGGGCAATCCGATCACGGACAAGCTCGCCTACGACAACATCAAATCGTATTCTCCATACGACAATGTGACGGCGCAAGCTTATCCGAATGTCTTGGTGACAGCAGGCCTGACTGACCCCCGCGTTACTTATTGGGAACCCGCCAAATGGGTCGCCAAATTACGGGCCACCAAGACTGACAATAAGTTATTGATTTTAAAGACAAATATGGAAGCCGGTCATGCCGGTGCGTCGGGCCGTTTCGACCAACTCAAAGAAGTGGCCCTCACCTATGCCTTCACCCTTTTGATCAGTGGGCGGAGTTCCTAACACACGACATACCGGCTTCCACACCCCACCTCGACTTGTATTGCCTAAGTCACTCCTCACCTTCCAATTCATAGGTAATTTTTTGTTGAATGCCGTATTGGAAGACGGGTTCACCGTTGACCAACTTCGAGCGATATTTCCACCGCTTTATGGCCTTAAGCGCTGAGCGATCGAAAATGCGCGCGGGTTCCGCGTCTACGACATTCGCATTTTGCACGGTGCCCGATGGAGTGATGTCAAACTCTACCAATACCCAGCCCTCGATCCCTTTGGTGGCTACTGATTCTGGATAAGTTGGGGGAATTCGCAACACGGACATGGCAGTTCGATGTATTGGTCCGGCGTCGCCCTTTGGCAGATCAAATGTTGGAACCGTCACATCGATAACTGGGCCGTCCGGGTTGGGCTTGGGCACGACGCGGGGTGGTGTTGGCGGCGGATCCCGTTGAACCGGCCGATCGGGAGGATCCACATCGAGAGTTGGCTCCTCAATAATAGGCTTCCTCAGAAAGTCAATGTCTTGATCTGGAAGCGGTTCCACAGGCGGCGCAAACTCCACTTGAATGAGCGATTGCATCAGCAAGAATAGGCCCACCGTAATCGCGCTCGCGAGCGGAAAGCCCAAAATCATACGATGACTCATAACTCCTCCTTCGTTGCTCTTGCCCCTTCACGGTTTTAATCCTCGTTCACTTCATACTTGATTTGCTGCCGCACGCCGTATTCATACGCCGGCTTTCCGCCGACGAGCTTCGGCTCATACTTCCATCTCTGGACCGCACTAAGTGCCGATTGGTCAAAGACGCGTGCCGGTGTCGACTCAATCACTTCGGCGTTCTGCACTGTGCCGTCAGGCGAAATGTCGAACTCGACCAAGACCCAGCCTTCGACCCCTTCTTTGGCCTGCTGTTCGGGATATTTCGGCGGCGTCGCCACAACCCGTATTGCGTTGTGCTCGATCTCTTCGGGCGTCTGAGCATTGAGCGGCGCAAGGGGCTTGACGATCACATCGATGGTTGGTTTCGCCTTTGGCGCGTCGGCTTGGCGAACGCCCGGCGATAAGTCGCCGTCCGCCGCCTTACCCCACTTGACGTCATGAAGCGGCGCCGGAAGCGGTGCCTTGACCGCCCTCGCGTCGTCTTCAGGGACGGGGGCGGCAGCAGCCTCCCATTCGGCGTAAACGACGTACAGACTCAACAGGAACAGGCTCGCCGTAATCGACGGCACACCACTTGAACTTGATTGTCGTGTCATCATTGTCCCTCCACTGGTTGATGACCGAGACCCGATGCCCTCCACTGCATCAGGATGAGCGGCCCTTGCGGGCTTCTTCGCTTTACGCAATTACAAACTCGGCTCGGTATTTGAAATCTCCGAAGCCTCCACACGCCAAAAGTCCGGCGCCTGCCATCGGATCGGCGTTAGCGGGCGCTCCAACTCCTTCGTTGCTCTTTCCAGCCAATTTGCACATTGAATTTTCGAATTGTCATAGCTCATGCAGTTCTGAAGCGATCTCAGCGCGTCATCAAATTGTCCGAGCTCGGTTTGCGCTTGGCCCAAATAAAGCCAAATCATGGACACATCGCTTTTGTCGATGCCACCCTGAACAAGCGCTGCAAGGCAAGAACGAATTACTGCTTGCCAATTCGCGGCCGCATAATGCATGTCGCAACGAGCAAAGTGATTGTCACCTTCGGTGGGCGGCGAGCGCCAAAGATGGTCTGGCATCCTTAGAACCGCCGCCGCCTTTTCATCCTCTCCGGCCTCCAGCCAGGCATACGAAAGCACTCTCCGATTAGCCTCAGTCGATTTGACGCGACCCCGAGCCATTTCGGACTCGAGGAGTTCAGCAGCTTTGCGCGGCTCGTCGTGAAGTCTATAGAGTTGAGCCAGGCGCACCATCTCACCGCTCTTACTAAGCAGACCCCTCAGATATGCTTGCTCCAAGATATTGAAGTAGTCGAACTCCCGTTCTGCTTCAGCATAAAATCCAGCCAGTTGCGTGTAATAGGCTTTCTTTTCTGGCCACAGAACAATCATTTCTTCGAGCAACGGTACGGCTTTGTTGTACTGATCCGTCTCATAGAAGATAGCGACCGCGACTTCCCACCAGCTTTGTCGCGGCTCAGTAATTTTGGCCAGCCCGCGCTCGGCGTAGATCAGTGCGTCTTGAGGACGGTCAGCAACATAGTAAAGTTGTGCCGCGAGAAAGAGTGCCTCAGGCCCTGGCGCCTCAGCCTCAGCTAGCCAGACTTCGATATTCCCCAATGCTCTGGAGTAGTCCTCCAGCGCCGCATAGACCTGCGCCAAGCGATAGCGCATGTCGAGAATGGTGTAGTCGGGCAAAGCCTCAGTCGCCAAGGACGCCTCCCAGTCTTCGGCCGAGCGGTCATAGTCATCAAGAGCCGCGAAAATATAACCATGCAATTCCAATGCTTTAGCGCGGTCAAAGGGCGAAAGGTGTTCTTTGAGAATGCTGTTCATGTCCGCTAAGGCACGATTGTACTGCTCGGCTTCCATGGTTTCTTGGACGTGAATCAAGACCTCGCCCGTATGTTGCGTGACTACCTGCTCCCGCGGTTTTTCGGCGGCGGCGACCTCTTGCGCCTGCTGTGCCGGAGTGGCGCATGTAGCCGAGACCAAGCCAACAATTGAAAGGGCCGCAGCCCGTACCCAGGCGGCAATGCCATTTTGGTCTGTATAATGATCTTTAGTCAGAGCACAATCCTCCTGTCGCCCGGCTTAAATGCACGCGCGCCTCAGTCGAAAAGATTGTGGTGTGGGCAAACTCTTGCCCTTTAGTCCCGATACGGATAAAGCCTGCAACTCAATTGTGGCAAAATTCTGTCACAATTGTGTCATTTAGTGCCCAGAACGAAACTACGGTTTTGGGTATCAACTTGATATTTTGCCAACAGCATTATCGTCCGTACAAAGAAAAAGGCGCGGCCGCAGTGGCCACGCCCCTTCGAATGATTTATAACTGCGCCCGAACCTTAAATCGCCGAGCCGGTAAGCAAACTTATTGTTGAACGCCGATGAATGCTTCCTCACGTTGCTGCAGGACACGCTCTACATCTTCTTCCTGCTGCTCGGCGCGTTCCAACGCAGCCTTTTCCGCCTCTTCCGCTCGCTTTTTCTCTTGTTCTTCGAACTCAACTTCTTGACCGATGTGATTGATCCAGCGGCGACAGTCTTTCTCCGTCGATTCCCAATCAAGGCATTTCTCAAAAGCCTCAGTTGCGGTGTCACGATTCTTTAAATTGTAATGGGTGATCCCGACCAGTTCCCATGCCAGACCTCCATTATTCTTCAAGCCACCTTTGTTAACAGCATTAGAACAGTCTTTAGACGCCTTGCTCCATTCTTCGTTGCTGATGTAGGTCTGACACAGGCGCAAATAAATCTCGCCGTCTTTCGACAGGCTGCCGGCATTGGTCAGCGGGCCTATGGCCTTGTCGTGCTCGCGCGATTGAAGCCACGCGTTGCCAAGTTCCTCCCAGTTTTTGGTAGTCTTCTTGACCCGGCCTGCACCGATTTCTTGTTCCAAAATCTTGCCTGCGCGATAAGGATAGTCGTACATGCGGTATAGTTGCGCTAAGCGCACGATTTCATCGCTTTTGTCGAGCAGTTTATTGTCGTAGGCCAGCGCCAAGACAGCAAAATGATCTTTTTCGCGATCCTGCTCCATATAGAAGCCCGCCAATTGCGTGTAGTAAGCCTTTTTGTTGGCCCATAAAACAATCATCTGCTCCAAAAGTGGAATAGCTTTTGTGTACTGATTGTTTTCGTAATAGATCGCAACTGAGATTTCGTACCAGCTCTGGCGCGGCTCGGTCATCTTGGCTAAACCGCGCTCGACATAGGACAGGGCATCCTTGGGACGATCCGCGACATAATACAATTGCGCTGCCAAAAAGAGCGCTTCAGCGCCGGGGTTTTCAGCTCTGGCAAACCACTTCTCAAGGTTTTGCAGGGCGCGGGGGTATTGCTCCAGAGCAGCATAAACTTGCGCCAGGCGGTAATACATGTCGAGAAGTGTAAATTCGGGCAGCGCTCCGGTCGCCAGCGACGCTTCCCAGTCTTTAGCTGCCTGACCATAATTATCTAAGGCTGCATAAATGTAGCCGCGAAGTTCCAAAGACTTCGCCCGGTCAAACGGCTTCAATTCCTTATTCAATAGAGAATTGATTTGGCTGAGCGCTTGATTGTATTGCTCAAGCTCCATCATTTCCTGTGCCTTGAGCAGCACTTCACCAGTTGCCTGACTGACAACTTCGGTTCGCTCTCCGCGGGGTTCTCTGTCTTCTTCTTGAGCGAACGCACCTGAAACAGCGACGCCTGAAATCAAGAGAGCTATCGCGGCTCCGCGCAGCGTCGATACAAGATCTATTTGAGTTACCATTGAAAACCTCCAGAGGCTGTTATATTCGCCTCCCCCTAACCCCAAGATTCAAATTTTTACCGCAACTTTAATCTTCAAGCTCGTATGTAATCTTCTGCTGCATTTGATATTGCGGCGCCGGCTTACCATCGACAATTTTGGGCCGATACTTCCAGCGTTGAATGGCTTTGATTGCCGAACGGTTGAAGACATTTTGCGGATCCGCATCAATCACAATCGGATCAGAAACCGTACCGGCTGCCGTAATTGTAAATTCTATCAAAACCCAGCCTTGGATTCCCCGTTGAGCAGCACGCTCAGGATATTGCGGTGGAATGCGAACGATCGGAGTCGCCGTGCGATCACTGGGAGCCGAAAAGTTCATGCCGATCTCGCCGTCAAACGCCGGCATATTCATCGAGAGATTTGAATTCATATTGCGCAGATTAGTGTCCAGCTCCATAGGCGGCGGGGGCGGCGGCTGGTCTTGCTTTTGCGGCCGGTCGGGCTTGTTGCGATCGCGCAAATTGGTCGATTCATCGCGGTCCGGCCTGGTAATGTCGATCTTGGCCCCCAAAACTTCGTCGTCATCCACCTTTTCGGGAGGCGCAATCAATGCTCGCATTACTAGAAACAAGGCCACGGTTATGACGCCCGCTACCGGCAACCCAAAGATCATTCGGAATGAAGGCATATCCTATTCCTCTAGCGCCGCTTCAGTCATTCTTTTCGGTGGCCACATGCACATTCGGCACACCGATCGCATTCAACTGGTCCATAATATCCACAACAATGCCCGTTTGAGAACGGGAATCAGCCTGAATCACAACCGACCCTTGCGGATTTTCCCGCTGCTGCTTTTCCACGACGGCGCGGACGTCCCGAATTGGCACTTCGCGCTTATTGATCCAGATCTCATTGTTGTCTGACACCGCGATGACCATTTTGACCCGCTTCACCTCTTGGGCGGACAAGGCATCGGGACGGGTCACGTCAATTCCCGCTTCCTTTACGAAGACGGCCGTCACGATAAAGAAAATCAACATAATAAAGACGATGTCCAACATCGGCGTGATGTTGATTTCCGGTTCTTCTTCGCCTTCGTCTCTTCGTCGTCTCATGTGTTCGTCCTAAAAACTCAATTTGGCGAATTCTAAGTTAGATGTCCGGTTGATCTTCAAGCGGCGCGATGGAGACCGGGGCCTTAGCCAATAGGGCTTGATCGAGCACTCTAACTAGTACGCCCGTGTCAGCCTCACGTTGCGTTTGAATGATCACCGGGGACTTCGGGTTTTCAGCCCTCAAACGCTCAATATTGGCGCGAACCGCTCTTACATCAATAATACGACGCTCAATATAAATGTCATTGTTATTGTTGATCTGAACCAAGATCGCGCGTTCTTTTTTCTGTTGTTCTTCTTCGGGCGTATCCGGGCGGGTGACGTCAATTCCAGATTCACGAATGAACGTCGCCGTCACAATAAAAAAGATGAGCAGAATAAACACGATGTCCAACATCGGCGTGATATTGACTTCGGCTTCTTCTTGTTTTCCGGTGAAGTGCTTCCGGCGCATCGGCATGATTCAATTCCTACTCAATGACCAATTGGTCGGCAACTTCCTGCACTTCACGCCGGGCGCGACGTTCCAATGCGGCGCTAAAGAACAGTCCGGAAAGAGACGCCACCATGCCCGCCATCGTCGGTATGGTTGCCTTCGAAACACCGGACGCCATAGCGCGCGCGTTACTCGATCCTGTAAATGCCATGACGTCGAACACTTCAACCATGCCGGTCACGGTGCCGAGAAGGCCAAGCAATGGGGCAACAGCCACCATGGCGCGAATGCCGCCGAGGTTTTGTTCCGTATTGATCCGGACTTCCGAAAGGAGACGGTCGCGGATTTTGTGGGCTTGCCAGGACTTGTGGTCGCTACGCGTGCCCCATTCCGACAAAGCAATTTTGGCGACGCCACCGTGGGCACCCCAAAAATACCAATAGCGCTCGACGATCATGGCCCAAAGAATAAAGGTTGCGGCCATAATGACCACCAACACATTGCCCCCCATTTCTAGGAACTGGCGCAACCCGGCGACGGCAATCGCCGGGTTGAGATATTCAAGAAAGTCCAGCATCGATTAGGCGCCCTCTGCGCGGGCCGCTATCAATCCAGCCGATTGTTCCTCCAAAATCTGTTGGACCGTGCGCGCTCGCCCTGCGGCAAAACTGTGAAGCAGCAGTAGCGGAATGGCAGCGACCAAACCTAACACTGTCGTCACCAAAGCTTGTGAGATGCCTCCTGCCATCAGTTTCGGATCGCCCGTACCGAACAAAGTGATGGCCTGGAAGGTGATGATCATACCTGTCACGGTGCCTAGAAGGCCCAGTAGCGGCGCAACACCGGCGAGCACTTTCACAGTATTGAGGCCCCGTTCAAGTTTGGGGATCTCTTTTAGTATGGCGTCATCCAATTTGAGCTCCAGCGTTTCGACGTCCGCGCCTCGGTTTTCTTCGTACGCCATAAGTACGCGGCCAAGCGGGTTGCCCTTGCGCGGCCGGCCGGGGTCACGTGCTTGACGGCGCACGGCACCAGCGGTAGCCGAAAGCGTAAAGATCCGCTCGAAGCCGATGAGCAAACCTAGTGCGGCCAAACCGATCACAATATAGCCGACCGTGCCGCCCTGATTAACGCGTTCGAGCAGATTTGGTGTTTGAACCAACAGGCCCAAAATGGCGCCGCTCGATGGATCGATGGCGGCTCGAACCAACTCTCCTTCACCAGCTTCTTCAAGATCATCCACGACGCCGGTAAAGCTACCCGCTGGTTGGCGCTGAAGGTCTTTGAGCTCCTGAATATCCGGATCGAAGCTCAAATAACGGCCTCCCGCAACAGCCGTAAATGGCCCGATACGAGTCACGACTTCGTTCTGCGGCTCGCCATCCGTGTCCGTCACGACTGTTTTGAATTTGACGACTTTGCCTTGTTCGGTCATTTCCTGTTGAAGGAAGAACCAAAGGTCTCGCAATTGCTCGATCGTAGGCAAGGCTTTGCTAGTCGCGATTGCGTTCAGAATGTCCGAGCGGCCCGGGAATTGCGAACTCACCAAAGAGTTGTTGAATTGACCGCGGGTGTCGCCAGAAACTTGACGTGCGACGCCGAACAATTCGCCAAAAGCGCCAAGCCGCTCCGCCAATTGAATTTCAAGTTCGCCGAGTTCAAGTTCATTTTCATTGAATCTTGTCTCGAGCGTTTCACTGATCTGTTCTTCACGGGCGAAATCTGCTTGAGCTTGGCTCAGCAACTGCTGCTGGCGATTGCGATTGCGCTGAAATTCTGCGAAGCGCGCATTGTTCTCGGCGCTTTCTCCAGTCCGACGAGCTCGCACTTGCCGCAACAAATCATCGAGTGTTGCTGAAGCTTGAGCTTGAGCTTGAGCTTGAGCTTGAGCTTGAGCTTGAGCTTGAGCTTGAGCTTGAGCTTGAGCTTGAGCTTGAGCTTGAGCTTGAGCTTGAGCTTGAGCTTGAGCTTGAGCTTGAGCTTGAGCTTGAGCTTGAGCTTGCGCGTTGGACTTGACCGGCGAGGCCGGCAGTTCTGCGAGGAAGAAACCGGCTGCCGCAATGGAGACTGCGAGGCCGACTGATTTGAGAGTTTTATTCATTGCTTCAGCCTCCCTTAATTATTCGTTGCTGTGAGCGGACCGGTGACCGGAATAAAAATTAGGTCCGGCGGGATTTGCTCGCGGGCCATTCGGATCGCGACGGTCAGCTCCGTGTCGTAACTGCCGGCCAACTCATCCCATTGCTTGGCAGGTTGATTCCAAACAAAGGACCGCGAGCCGTCCAAAGTTTGATACATGAATGCAACCCGGCCAATTTTTAGGAACGTCACGGTGCGGGCTTCCTCGCCCTGGCCTACCTTACCTTCGTAGGCTTCGATGGTCCGGCCATAATCGTTTTCAATTTGGTAGGCTTCAAGAATGCGGCGATATTTTTCGGCGTTCGTTGCGTCTGCCTGAGTCATGAGCGCGCGCAGATCTGTCACACGTTTCTGGCGCTCGCCAATTAAAAACGGCACGTCAAGATCGACAAACTGTTCTATTGTTTCAAGCATTTGGAACATCAAAGGCACGATGTCGCGCTCAACACCGGTGATCCGTTCGATCTGTTCTTTAATGGAAATCTTTTCGGCATCTTGTGCTTGGATAAGACCACGCAGCTGCTCGTTGTACTGCTTGAGATTAGCAAGCTGTTCGATGGTAATGCGATATTCTGCAGCAAGAGTGTCGCGCTCGTCATCAAGGCGCTCGATGGTCGTTTGAGCAGCCGCACCTTCTTGAGTATTTTGCAGCTCAGTGCTTTTAGCCTGGTCGAGTTGAGCCACGGCCGGCGCAATGGTTGCCACAATCATGGTTCCGAACACCAAGAAGGGCGCTGCAAGAATTGCGACATACGCTTTGAGTGAATTGCTTACCATAATTTGCCTCGTTTTAGAGAGAACGGCCCAAAAGCGCTCGACTTCGAAGTCCACACGACGCAGCAGCCATGCTTGTCCTCGGCACCCAATAGCCTGAATGAAATTGTTTGAGCCGGCGAAATGCCGACAGCCGCTTAGCGGCGTGAAATGATTGCTCGTCCCGATACCCACGCTTGACCCCCCAACATTCCCAGTTTGTCGTTCTAAGACGCTTTGAACCGTCAATGGTCGCCTCAATTTGTTTTTGCTTTGCTGTCGTCTTTCTTAGTTTTCTTTTCTGAAGCAAGGCCCCACCTGCCTTCGAATCAGTTAAGTCACGTTTAAGCTTCTTGGGGCACTTCCCTTATTGCGACTGCCCAATTTGGGACGTTCGCAATGCCCATGTTCCTATAGTGCCTGCCTAACGGCGCCGGCGCAACTAATCACATGCGCGCCCTAACGGCGAATTTCGCCGTCAAATCAACGCTTTCATCATTTTGTGGCAGATTTGTGGTCCTCCCCACTATCATGCCCAACCCTGTGCGTCCGGATGTCCCGTCCGCGTCCCGATCCTTCTCGCAGAAATCCTGCAAAGTTAATACCAGGCTCTCCTCAGCCCGAAGTTTTCAGCATATATCAAGTAAGGCGGACCAAGGGCAAGCTGTCATTTTCTTGACATGGTAAATAGGGCCAGGACCGAGTCATTGGCGGTGCCCACCTCCCATTCGCCGAATCAAATAGATCAAGTGGCTGGGGCGGCAGGATTCGAACCTGCGATCATGGGACCAAAACCCACTGCCTTGCCACTTGGCTACGCCCCAATCGTACTGAACGAAAATACACGCCGGAAATCGGCGCCGGAACGTAACGCTTTCAAGTTGGGAACTCAATGCCCCGGATCCTCCATTCTGAGTTTTACGAGCCCCACGGCTGTTGCAGCTGCCCGTGCCCGAGGCTATAACCGCCGCGTCACAATCGGAGTGTAGCTCAGCCTGGTAGAGCACCGTCTTCGGGAGGCGGGGGCCGGAGGTTCAAATCCTCTCACTCCGACCAGCATTAAGCCCTCACTTTTTATCAGCTCTTTATTTACGGCCCGGCTGACGACGACGCCTCCAACAACAAAGTGTTTGCTCCATGAAACCATTCCAACCTCCCCTCCGCACGCTGATGGGTCCGGGACCCTCGGATGTTCACCCGCGCGTCACTGCCGCATTGGCGAGGCCCACAATCGGACATTTAGACCCGCGTTTCGTTGAGATGATGGAGGAGATCAAAGAAGGCTTGCGAAACGCTTTTCGAACGACCAATTCGGTTACCTTTCCGGTGTCGGCGCCGGGCTCGGCAGGCATGGAAACGTGCTTTGTGAATTTGCTCGAACCGGGCGACACCGTGATCCTGTGCGAGAACGGCGTGTTCGGTGGCCGCATGAAAGAAAATGTCGAGCGCTGCGGCGCGACGGCCGTCATGGTACAGAGCAATTGGGGAACTCCAGTTGATGTGGATGCAGCAGAAGCGGCGCTCAAAGACAATCCAGGCGCGAAGGCGATTGCTTTTGTACATGCCGAGACCTCGACCGGCGTGCGTTCGGACGGCGAAGCGCTGTGCAAATTGGCACGCACGCACGATTGCCTCGCCATTATGGATTGTGTCACCAGTGTCGGCGGCATTCCCGTCGAAGTCGACGCCTGGGGCGTCGATGCGGCCTACACGGGCACTCAAAAGTGCCTGTCGTGCCCACCCGGCTTGTCGCCGGTGACGTTCAGCGACCGCGCGGTCGAGGCGGTCAAGGCGCGCAAGACAAAAGTTCAAAGCTGGTTTCTCGATCTATCGCTTCAGCTCGGCTATTGGGAAGGCGACGGCGGCCGGGTCTATCACCACACGGCGCCGGTTAACGCGCTTTATGGATTGCATGAGGCGCTCGTGTTGCTCTACGAGGAAGGCATTGAGAGGTCTTGGGCGCGGCATTCACGGATGCACAACGCCCTCAAGGCCGGTCTGGAAGCCATGGGCGTCGGGTTGCTCGTTGAGGAGGCTTACCGCCTGCCCCAGCTCAACGCGGTCTCTATTCCTGACGGAGTCGATGAAGCCGAAGTGCGGCGCACACTCCTCGCCGACTACAATCTCGAAATCGGCGCCGGGCTCGGCAGTCTCGCCGGCAAGGTCTGGCGCGTGGGCTTAATGGGCCAGAGCGCGACCGTAAATAATGTGCTGCTGTGCCTGACAGCCCTCGAAGGCACTCTTAGCGCCATGCAAGCGCCCATCGAAAAAGGCGTCGCCGTGGCCGCAGCCCAGGCGGCACTCGCTTAAAACCGATCAGCGCGCCATGGAATGGTAGCCGTCGTTGGGGCGCATATCGATGGCGGACGCCATGCGGTTCGACATGTTGAAAAAACTAGCGACGGCGGCGATGTCCCAAATGTCGCGCTCGCTCCAGCCCGCGTCCCGCATCTCTTGGCGGTCCTCTTCTTCGATCTGTTCAGGCGCGACGGTGAGCTTGTAGGCAAAGTCAAGCATGACGCGTTGCTTGGGGGTCAAGTCCGCAGCGCGATAGTTCATGATCATTTGCTCGCCCAGCTTCGGATCGCCGAAGCGGTTGCGCACCGTGGCGCCGTGGGCGGTCAAACAATAGTAGCAATGGTTTTCAGACGAGACGACGACCGCGATCATTTCGCGCTCGAGTTTGCTGAGGCCTGAGTCCGCCAGCATCAGCTCGTCATGCATGTACATGAAGTTTTGCAGCTTTCCGGCGTCAAAAGCGTAAGACAGGAGCACGTTGGGCACGAAGCCTAATTTCTCATCGCACTTGGCAAAATATTCCTGCACCGCTTCCGGTAATTCCGTGCGCGGCAACGGGGAAAGGTCAAGGGCGTGAAGCTCATTCTTTTTCTTCATAGCGTGCATTCCGGAATTTGGAGCCAAGGACCGCCGAGTCGACTGCAACTCTACTAGAAAGAGTTGGGATTGCGCGCAAAAGTTCTTAAGTTGAGCACATGTCCGTAGAGATTCCCTTCGTTCGCGACATCGATTTCGACTATGGAGCCATCGATCAGGTCTCTCCGCTCATTAGACGCATCGTCGCACGCAATCCAAGCCCGTTTACGTACACAGGCACTGGCACGTACATCATCGGAAAGGGCCAAGTCGCGGTGATCGATCCCGGGCCGCTTGTTGACGGGCATGTGGATGCACTCATGACGGCTCTCAAGGGCGAGACCGTCAGTCACATTCTGATCACCCACACCCATCTCGATCACTCCCCCGCAGCGGCACCTCTTAAGGCGGCGACCGGTGCAATGACTTACGGTTACGGGCCCCATGGCCAAGGCAAGCTGGAGACCGGCGTCGTGATCGAAGAAGGCGGCGACCAAGACTTTAAACCGGACGTGACCGTGCGCCACGGCGATATGATCGAAGGCAACGGCTGGATCATCGACTGCGTCTATACGCCAGGACACACGTCCAATCACATGTGCTTTGGCTTGCGCGACGAGCGGGCTCTGTTTACCGGCGATCATGTCATGGGCTGGTCGACCAGCGTGATCGGACCGCCCGATGGCGACATGACAGCCTATCTGAACAGCCTCAAACTATTACTCACGCGCGATGACGAAATCTTTTGGCCTACTCATGGGCCGCCGGTGCGCGATCCTAGACCATTTGTGGAAGCTTTCATTGCCCATCGCGAAGAGCGGGAGGCGCAAATCACCGCTTGCCTGGCGCGAGGCATCGGGACCATCAAAGACATGGTAACGACCATGTATGCCGGCATCGATACGCGGCTCCATCCCGCCGCGGCGCTCTCGGTCTATGCGCATCTAATTCATATGATTGCTATGGGACGAGTGGTGAGCGAGGGAGACGCCACGCTCGAAGCGGTCTACCGTTCTTCAAGTTAAGTTTCGTCAGCCGATGTCGCCGCGGGAGATGGCTTCCGTAAGACAGCCGAAGGAACTCGCCCAACCCACAATGTGCATGTTGCGCTGTTCGACTTCGGCGAAGAACGCTTGGCTAAAAATCATTTTGGTGGTCGTGCCTTCTTCGACAAAATCAATGGTGACCAGAGTCTCATGGCCCCTCTCCCCGTCGGTTTCCCAGGCCCAGGTGAATGACAAGCGATGGGGCGGCGAGATTTCCTTATAGACCCCCGAAACTATGTGTTCGTTGCCCTCGTTGGAGCGCATGACCGTGCGCCAGCTGCCGTCCTCTTTGAGGTCCAGCCGGCATTCCGGGACATGCATGCCTTTGGGGCCCCACCATTTGATCAGCTCCGTGGGCTCCGTCCAGGCGGCGAATACGGCCTCTCGCGGCGCATTGAAAGTCTGAATGATCTCGATTTCGGGAACCGAGGGTGTCTGGCTTTCAGCTGTTGCGGCTTCACTCATGATAAGCGATCCTTTTAATTAACTGATACGTTAAATAAAGGATGATACTATGTCTGACATCAGCGCCTGTGGGACAGATGGAGTTGAGAGGAGCGCAGACTTTGACGAACTATGCCTAATGCAATTGTATTAAATTGAACTTACAAAGAGGCTAAATACGCACGAATTCGCTTGGCATTCGCGCCAACATCTCCTTGACCGACGCGTGATGTGGACCGGATGTCGAGCTTTGTACCTTCGCCCTCTGGCGCAAGCCTGATAACAACGTCGTCTTTAAAGCCAAACCAGAATGTTGTGGCGGTCGCTTCGATACGCCCCTCATTCGGCACGGCCGCAATAATTTCCCATCCCTGGGCTTCGGCCGCCGCCAAGGCTCTACCGAAGGCTTCAGCTGGCGCCTCATCCATCACGCGCGGCTGAATGTCAGGGTAAGCTTCCGCCTGCACGTCCCTATAGTGTATTGCGTCGGTCTCAGCACCACCGCGCGGTGTCATTGTCTTTTCTTCATATATAACGCTATTGGCATCAACTCTGTGCGGCAAGACATCAACATATTCGGGAGGATTTTCAGTGTCTGTAGTGATGTCATGAATACCCGGAAAGGCAAATGGATTGCCTACAAACAGAATAGGAAGGGCCAGAACCACTAGTGCGATGATAATGGCGAGCGATGATGATCGAATTGCCCTCCGCCGACCCGTAACGAGGCAAGTCAAGAGCGTGAGAAGACCGACAACCAACCCCAGCAATGAAGCGACCAAGGCCGCTAACATTCCCATCAAACCTGGTTGGTAGTTCCATAATCCAAATCTTGCGCCAAATGCAGCCAGGCCCAAAATCAAAATACCGGCAATTGCAAGCAGGAAAGCTGTCCGTGCAAAGATCGACGACCAACTGCGGCCGTTAGATCCGTTTTCTGATGATGCCATAGTGTTACCCCACGCTTAGTCGCCCTATTCGGCCGCTGAGGCCGTGGGCAATGTATAGTCTTTGAATTGCTCGCGCAAAGCCATCTTTTGGATTTTACCGGTGGCTGTGTGCGGGATCTCCTCAACCAAAACGACGTCGTCAGGCATCCACCATTTGGCGACTTTGCCCTTCATATAGTCGAGCATATCCTCTCTTGCGATAGTTTGGCCGGTTTTCGGCAACACAATGAGGAGAGGCCGTTCGTTCCATTTGGGATGAGAAATTCCGATGACGGCAGCTTCCGCGACGTCTGGATGTCCGATTGCAATATTTTCCACTTCGATGGAAGAAATCCACTCCCCGCCGGATTTGATCACGTCCTTGGACCGATCCGTGATTTGCATGAAGCCATATTCGTCAATATTCGCAACATCGCCGGTATCAAACCATCCATCATCATCAAGAATGTCGCCCCCCTCACCCTTAAAGTAAGCGTTGGCAATTGCCGGACCACGCACGAGTAAATGACCAAAGGCGACACCGTCATGTGCAAGCTCGCTGCCGTTGTCATCGACAATTTTCATTTCAACTGTATATTGCGGCCGACCTTGCTTTAATTTCTGTTGAATTCGTTTTTCCGAGGACCAGTCCTTCATAGCGCTTTTAAGCGTACAAACCGTTCCGACCGGACTCATCTCCGTCATACCCCACGCGTGATAGACATCGACGCCATAATTATTTTCAAACTTCTCAATCATCATTTGTGGGCATGCCGAGCCGCCGATAACGACTCGTTCCAATGTCGACAGTGTCTTTTGGTTCTCTTCCAGATAGTTCAGCAGCATTAACCAGACCGTCGGTACAGCCGCCGTGCAAGTGACTTGTTCCTCTTCCAAGAGTTCGTACACACTTTCGCCGTCCATTTTCATCCCGGGCATGACCAATTTCGTGCCCGACGCAGGTGCCGCGAATGTAAGCCCCCAGGCATTGGCATGGAACATAGGAACGATGGGAAGGATCGTGTCGGCCGCCTTGAGCGCGAGACCGTCACCCGAGTTGGCTGCGAGAGCGTGAATGACATTTGACCGATGAGAATATAATACACCCTTCGGATTGCCCGTTGTACCGGACGTATAGCAAAGTCCGCAGGCCGTTCTTTCGTCGACCTCTATCCACTCAAAGTCGTCATCTGTTTGCTCAAATAAATCTTCGTAGCAGATCACATTTTTGAGTTTGGTGTCGGGCATGTGGTCGCGATCCGTCATAATGACGTAGCCCTCGACATGGTCGAGCTTGTGTTGCAATCCTTCCAAAATCGGTACGAAGGTTAGATCGACGAAAATGTATCGGTCTTCAGCATGATTGATAATGTAAATGAGGTGTTCCGAAAACAATCTAGGATTGACTGTATGGCAAATGGCGCCAACACCCATGATGGCGTACCACGCCTCAATATGCCGATGGGAATTCCATGCAAGCGTGGCAATCCGGTCGCCCAGCTTGATGCCCATTTTTGTCAACGCTTTGGCTAGCCGGCGCGACCTTTTGTACAAACCTGAATAGGTGTATCGGTGAATTGGGCCTTCGATCGTGCGAGTTACGATTTCTTGTTCAGCGTGAGCTTTCGCTGCGTGATCGAGAATTGAGGTGACAACGAGTGGCCAATCTTGCATCAGACCTTGCATTTTTGATTTCCCGTCTCTTTTTCCAAACAACGGTCGCCAAATCATTCTAAAAAGCTCGAATTCTATTCGCAACCTAAGTTCGAGATAAATAAGTCAACTGAGCTATAGGGTTCGTCTTTCATCCGTAGAGAAATTATTCAAGAACGACCCTGCCCGATTGCAAAACTCGACGTGATATATTTTTCGGCAAACTGCGCTGTCACCTCTTATCAAGTGCTGGTATTTCCTCGTGACCCGCTGGATCTTGGTGAATAATAATTTGCGCACGCGGAAATTCCTTCATCAATCCCGCCTCGACCTCGTCGGAAATCCGATGAGCTTCAATCAACGTAATACGCGGATCGAGCTCTAGATGAAGTTGGATGAAATCAGATGTTCCGGAGGAACGTGTCCGCAAATCGTGCACATCAAGTACTTTTGGATGCTTTAAAACAGCGCGCTTAATTTGATTTCGTATTTCATTTGGTAACTCTCGATCCATCAGATGATCAAATGATTGAGCCATAATGCGCCACGATGCTGTCAAAATATAAAGGGCTATCGCGGCACCCATGAACGAATCGGCCAAAGGTAGTCTGACAAATCCTGATAGGACCAGTGCCAAAATGACCCCTAAGTTCATAAGCAAATCGCTCTTGTAGTGAAGTTGATCGGCTGAAATGGCGAGCGATCCAGACTTTGCAACAACTCTTCTTTGAAATTGGACCAACCCAAGCGTTAGGACAATCGAAACAACGATCGCTGCAATACCCAATCCAGTTTGCTCAACAACTTTTGGATCAATAAATCGGTCGTAGCATTCATAAAGAAGGTAGATCGCCGAAACGGATATGACGGCTGCTTGAGCAAGTCCTGCGAGCGCCTCTGCTTTGCCATGTCCGAAACGATGTTCATGATCGCGTGGCATCAGCGAATGACGCACCGCAACTAGATTAATTGTGGAAGCAAACACATCAAGACAGCTATCCATCAATGATCCCAAGAGCGAGACCGAACCGGTAATCAACCAGGCAGCACCTTTGATCAGCAAAAGCGTGCCGGCGATGGCAACGGCAGCGTAGGTAGCCATGCGCATCAGACGTGCAGATTCGTCTGCCGAAACCTGGCCTGGCGTCGCTACCGAATTTTTTGTTATTTCAGTCATTGTTCATGCTTAGGGATAAAGACGCTCGACCGTCCATTTCGGCAGATCAATATCGGGACGCGAAAATATTCTTCTATCGTGCAGCCGAAATTTACGCTCGTGCCAAAATTCAATGATAGTGGGGCGCAGCCGATATCCTGACCAGAAGGGTGGGCGGTCGACCGGCTTGAAGGCATACTTTGCTGCGTATTTAGCAACTTCAGCTTCCAATTCAAATCTACCGGCCAGAACACGGGATTGCTTGGATGCCCAAGCGCCAATTTGCGCGTCTTTCGGCCGAGTGGCAAAGTAGGCATCGGCTTCTGCGTTCGACACCGGCGCGACGGACCCTTGCAGGCGAACCTGACGCCGCAAGCTCTTCCAGTAAAAGCACAAGGCCGCTTTTGACGTAGTCTTGAGCTCAATTGCTTTTTGGCTTTCAGTATTGGAGTAAAATACAAACCCCTCGTGATCAGCCGTCTTCAATAAAACCATTCTAACATTCGGATTGCCGTGCTCATCGACAGTTGCCAATGACATGGCGCCCGGATTTAGGGGCTCACTCGCCTCAGCATCAGCAAGCCAATCGCAAAACAACTCGATTGGATCTTGTTCGGAAAACAGTGAATCCGACCGGTCCTGATCGCGAATATTGGTATCAGAGTCATCCATACGCCGTTCCTTAACTTGAACCCATCATAGGTGCACCGCAGGGGCGTGACAAAGGCCGGCACAAGCACCCGAAGTATTTGTTTCCAAAGGCCTTGTGAGAACCGCTGCCGGCCTGCGGAGGACCGGAGCCAGCTGGCCTATCGCGCGTTTTTAACTTTCCGTCAGGACTTGCCGGCAGGTTTTGCGGAGTCTTTTTGTCCCCAGAGAGCCATCTTTTAACGCTTTGGTATCTTTGCAGGATTAGCTTCCAACGTGGGCAACAACAAGGGGTTTAAAGAACCCTCTCGACCGGAATCAATGCATATCTATGGAATCGAAGGGGACATGAGAGATCCCTACCAAGTTTTGGGGTTAAATCGAGGGGCAAGTGATGCGGAAGTAAAATCCGCATACCGAAGGCTTGCGAAGAAATATCACCCCGACAAGGATCCCGGCGATCTGGCAACTCTGGATAAATTCAGGGCGGTCTGCGAAGCCTATGATGTCATTCGCCAGGAGAGTAGTCCGGCGGAAACCGACCGTTGGTCACCGAATTCAATGGAAGGCGAAAGATGGGGCTTTGATTCCTCCAACCATCCGCGTGGCCGAGCCAAGGGTGATGCATCGAAAAACGGAATGGTCGACGACCACCCCGAAGGAGAAAAGCCGGCCGATTCCGACGATTTATTCTCCGACTGGATCAGCGGTATCAAGTCAGCCGGGAAACGTGCTTTTGGTCGTCTCGGTGAAGATTCCAGCTACGAACTCAGAATCAGTTTTGAAGAAGCCGCGACTGGGACGAAAAAACGCATCAAATTATCGGGTGGCAGGCGTCTCGATGTCAAAATTCCGGGCGGTGTCGAGGATGGCCAACAAATCCGGCTGAAAGGCCAGGGCTCCGAAGGTGAAAACGGCGGTCAGCCCAGCGACGCCGTCATCAACATAACGGTCAAGCCGCACGACTACTTCAAAAGGCACGGATCCAACGTGCATTTGGAATTACCCGTAACAATTTCCGAAGTTGTGCTCGGCGCCAAAATCAAGATTCCGTCGGTGGACGGGACAGTCGCACTCAGCCTCCGGCCAGGTTCAAATGCTGATGCAGTGTTCAGACTGCGTGGCAAAGGTTCAGTCATTCGTGGCAAGAGAGACAAGTCCGGAAAGGTCATGCGCGGCGACCAATACGTAAGCCTTAAAATTTTTCTGCCGGACAAGTCCGATCAAAATTTCGAGAAATCTATCAAGCGCTGGGCCGCTAAGAACAGCTTTGATGTCCGCGATAAATTCTATTCCTCATTCTCACCGAACAAAAAATCCAAATAGTTATACTCTGACTCCCAGCTGCTCAAATGCTTCCTGAGCCGTAGCCTATTGTGTAGGATGCGCGACTGCGCACCTAAAATATGGGAATTTTTCGTCATGAACGAATCCGGAAAGCTGCTTGCCGGACAAAAAGGCCTAGTCATGGGAGTGGCAAATGAAAGGTCTATTGCGTGGGCCATTGCAAAAACGTTTGCTGAACATGGTGCGCAGATCGCCCTCACTTATCAAGGAGATGCCTTAAAGAAGCGAGTATTACCACTAGCCGAGTCGATAGGTAGCCCGTTGGTACTGCCATGCGACGTGTCGCAGCCCGCCACGATCGATTCCACGTTTAGTGTATTGGGGGAACATTGGGGAAAACTAGATTTTGTCATTCATGCGATCGCTTTTGCAGACAAGGCCGAACTCAAGGGGCGCTATGTGGAAACGTCTTACGAGAATTTTGCGACAAGCATGAATATTTCCTGTTACTCGTTTACAGCAATTGCTCAGCGTGCAGAGAAATTGATGATCGACGGTGGGAGCCTCCTGACGCTCACATATTTGGGTGCCGAACGCGTCATGCCGCACTACAATGTCATGGGCGTGGCCAAGGCGGCGCTAGAAGCCAGCGTTCGCTATCTCGCCGAAGATCTCGGCAAGCGCAAAATTCGAGTAAATGGAATATCGGCTGGGCCGATTAAGACTCTCGCCGCCGCTGGGATTGGCGATTTTCGATATATTCTCAAGTGGAACGAATACAATTCACCGTTGCGGCGCAATATCACGCAAGACGAAGTCGCCAAAGCGGCTTTGTACCTTGTCAGCGATATGGCAAGCGGCGTGACCGGTGAAATTCACCATGTCGACGGTGGCTACAACGTGGTTGGCATGAAAGCCGTCGACGCGCCAGATATGAGCGTTGACTAAACAAAATCCCAGCTATTGCGGCTACATTGGCGACAGACGGCCAAACTTTGCCCCGTAAGGCACAATTCGAAACGTCTGGTCCACTCATTCCTTCATATCCCGTTAGTAAACTGGATCTAGCATGTCCGGTGGGGGCTCAGATCGTCGGCTGATCTGACGCAAGTAACGGGGATATATAGATGAAGTCATTCTCGGCCGCAGGCTCGCGTCTACAGCAATTGTGGCTGCCATGTTCACTATTTCTAGTCCTATTTTTAACCGGTATATCGGTAAAAGCAGCCGAACCGATAGAAGCAAACCCCGCGCTTTGGAAAATCAAGGGTGCTGCAGCTGACGTTTGGCTTTTTGGATCATTCCACCTATTGCCACCAGACACGACGTGGCAGACCAACGAGGTGGACAACGCGTTTCGCTCGTCCGAGATCTTGGTTCTTGAAGCGCCGATCGGAGCAAGTGGTGATGCGCACGCCATCAACTTAATTAGAAAATTCGGTATTTATGGTCCCAATGAAAGCCTGAGCTCTCATTTGGAGGGGGCCGACTTTGCGCGGGTCGAATCGCTTGCCATGACTTTCGGACTGGCGACTCCCCTCGTGGAACGAATGCGGCCTTGGATGGCAAGCATGGTCTTAACGCAGCATTTTGCACAAGCAGCTGGATATTCAGCCGAAACTGGCGTCGAAAAATCATTACTCATGTCCGCCCGAGATACAGGAAAAGAACTCGGTTTTTTCGAGACACAGGAACAGCAGCTTCGTTTTTTTGCCGATCAATCTCTAGACGTGCAGCGCCAATTGCTACGCTCGACGCTCAATCAAATCGAGAACACACCAGAGCAATTTGACACCTATCTTGAGGCATGGCTCAAAGGCGATGAAGCGCTTATGGGCGAATTGTTTCATACCGGAATGATGAAAATGCCGGAATTCTATGACGTACTCGTTCGCGACAGAAACGAAGCATGGGTCGTACAAATCGAAGATATGTTGGGCAGTCGCCATAGTCATTTCATTGCAGTTGGGGCGGGTCATTTGGTCGGCACAGATAGCGTGATTGCGTTACTGCGCGAATCCGGTCACACGATTATTCCGCAATAAGTGCCAGCCCACCATTGCGCTTTAGCTGTACAGCGAAGCTCCAGATACGGCCGCCGACGCGCGCCATTTGACGGCCCGCTTGCCTGAGGCGTACATAGACCAAGAGACGTAAACTTCAATTCTGGTCCGCCGATGTCACACAATACCTTTGGTCATATGTTCCGGGTCACCACATGGGGCGAATCTCATGGACCAGCGATCGGCTGCGTTGTCGACGGCACGCCTTCCGGCATCGCTTTGACAGAAAGCGACATTCAGTTTTGGTTAGACAGGCGTAGGCCCGGCCAAAGCCGCTTCACGTCGCAACGGCAAGAACCTGATAGAGTGCGAATCTTGTCCGGCGTCTTTGAAGATGATGACACCAGCGGTCAAATAACAAGTGGCACACCTATTAGCTTGGTCATCGAGAACGTGGATCAACGGTCCAAAGACTACAGTGACATCAAAGACAAATACCGACCGGGGCACGCCGACTATACCTATGACGTAAAATATGGCCTGCGCGACTATCGCGGCGGGGGCCGTCAGTCAGCACGAGAGACGGCGTGCCGCGTCGCAGCTGGTGCGATTGCACGCAAGATATTGGGTGACTCTGTCTCAATTCGCGGCGCGCTTGTGCAGATCGGTGAAATTAGTATCGACCGCGAGCGGTGGGATTGGACTCAAGTTGAACAGAATGCATTTTGGTGCCCAGACGCAAAGGCTGCCGCGGATTGGGAAAAATATCTTGACGGTATTCGAAAAAAGGGATCGTCAGTCGGTGCAGTTGTCGAGATTGTGGCAGGAGGTGTCCCGGCCGGTTGGGGCGCGCCTATCTATGGCAAACTTGATAGCGATCTCGCAGCGGCCATGATGAGCATCAATGCTGCTAAAGGCGTCGAAATCGGGTCGGGATTTGCAACGGCCGCATTTTCCGGCGAAGAAAATGCCGACGAAATGCGCATCGAAGATGGCAAGGCGGTTTTCAAATCAAATCATGCGGGTGGCATCTTGGGCGGAATATCTTCTGGCCAAGAAGTTGTCGCGCGGTTCGTTGTGAAGCCGACGTCATCCATCTTGACGCCGCGCGAAACGATCAACCGAAACGGTGAAGAGACTGAGATTGTCACGAAGGGTCGGCACGATCCTTGCGTCGGCATTCGGGCCGTTCCCGTCGGAGAAGCCATGATGGCTTGCGTGCTTGCTGACCATTTTCTTCGCCATCGCGGACAAAGCGGCACCTAGGATATCACTTAATCTGAAATTTGTTTTCGGAAAGCCAATACTTTGGACAAGAAGGCGAGCCGTGCGGAGTCGAACTTCAAGCCCGCGGCAGCAAATAATTTTCTCAAGTCAGTCTTAGCATAGGTGGAGTAATAGGGTTCGTGAAATCGTTCCGGAAAGAGTTCGAGTATTCGATCTAAGCCATCCTGATCGCCGTATTGAATTGAATCAAGAAATATTAAACTACCTCCCGGTTTGAGCACGCGCGCCATTTCATTTGCAACGATCAAACGCACATTAGGCGGCAGCTCGTGATAAAGATAAATACATGTGACGACATCGAAGCTTTCGTCGTCGAATGGCATGTGCTCAGCATTTGCTTTCTGCAATTCCACGTCGCGCCACGCTTTGAGCGAAGTTTCTGCTTCCCGTAGATAGTCCGGTGAAAGATCAAGACCTGTCACCTTAAGCCTTGGATAGTTGTCCTTCACAAACGCAAGAAAACTTCCTGTCCCACAAGCGACATCAAGTAAATTTGTCTGACGCTGATCCTTTCCCTTTAGAATGTGATAGAGAGGTACTAGCGCTTGACGCCGCATCGCATCCGCAGCACCCGCAAACAAAGTTTCGACTTGGAAGTCATATAGCTTTGCTGACTTTTCGGATAGATAACCGTCAGTTTGGTAATGAAAGTTTTGCAAATAGTAGCGAGGATAAAAATTGCGACGCGTGGACGTCATCACTTGCTCTGCATCTTTCGTTCGACGCGGCGCTGTTTTGTCGGTCAGGTCTTGGAAAAATCGTCGGCTTTGATCAATCATGGTCATCGGATCGGCGATTGAATCGTGGGGCGTTGCATAATAACCCCGCCCTATATTGTTCCAATCCTGTTGGAAAAGTGCACGCAACTCGCTCCAATAAGGATTTTTTTGCGTTCGGCGGCCTGAGGTCACCTGAGGCTTTGTTGTTTGTTGTTTTGTGGCGTCAGCGCTCAGTCTCTGTGCGGCGAGGTAGTGACCAAAATACCAGGCAAAGCGTGTCCCTTGGCCAAGGCTATAAGTCAACCGATCGAGCGCGCTTGGGCTTGACGCCATGTGAATTTTATTTCTTTGCCAAAACGCCTATCAACTCAATATGGGGCGACCAAACGAATTGATCAACTGGCGTGACAGACGTCAAAGAATAGCCGCCATCAATGAGAAGTCGTGCATCACGGGCAAATGTTGCCGGATTGCAGGAGACGGCGACGATTTGTTTGACGCTGCTTCGGGCCAGCACTTCTGCCTGAGCGCGTGCACCGGCGCGTGGAGGATCGAATACGACGGCGTCAAAAGATGCAAGCTCCGAAGCGACTAGCGGTCTGTCAAAGAGATTCCTGGCGTCCGTTTCAACCGCTTTCAGTCCCGCCGTTTTCGACGCTGCCGCGTCTAAGGCCTCCAGCATAGCGCTTTCATTATCAACAGCGAGGACGCGGGCCTGCCGCGCTAACGCGAGAGAAAATGTGCCGCACCCGGCAAAAAGGTCCGCGACTCGTTTCGCTCGACCGACGCCGTCGAGCACCAGCTGAGTCAGGATAGCTTCGGCATTTGGACTAGCTTGCAAAAAAGCACCGGGAGGAGGCACAACTTCGCAACCTGACAAGCGCAGTGCGGGCCGTTTGCGCAAAATCAAGATCTCTTCGTTAATCGAAAGCCTTGCCAAATCCAGGCGTGCCGCAACATCGCTGATGCCCTTTCGCGCTTCCCACGACAGGTCCCAACTCTCGATCTGCCTTGCCTGGATTGCCACGTCCAATCCGTTGAGTGTCGTTGTGACAGTCATCGACAGCCGACCGTCATGCTTCAGCACTTCGCGCACTAAGGCGCGCAAACCCGAAATCTCCTTCGAGATTTTCGAATCGATAAGTGGACATTCGACAAGATCGATTACGTCATGGGAGGCACCAATGTTGTAGCCAACTGTCACAACGCCTGCGCGTCGCATTGCCGTAAGACCTGCCCGTCGCCGGTCCCCTGGTGGAATCGCAACGATTGGATTGACCACTGACGTCATGATTCCGCGTTGAGTCAAAGCGTCAATGACATTGCGGCGTTTCCAGTCCAAATAAACATCAACGTCCACGTGTTGCAGAGCGCAGCCGCCGCATTGGCCAAAATGTCTGCATGCGGGTTTTCTCCGCGACGCACCCGCCTCAAGGATACCGCGCAGCTCGCCTCGTCCGTCTCGAAACCGGATGCGCGCAACATCTCCGGCAACAGTGAAGGGGACATAGACCGGCCCCTCGTCCGTCTCGGCCACACCGTCGCCTCGGTGACCGATCTTTTCGATTTTGACGGTCAGATCCTGCGCTGGGGTGGCTCGTGAGCCCTGTTTCGGCTTATACCGGCGCGGCTTTTGTGTCCTTTTGCGCTGCAACTAAAAATTCCCGATTTCCGTTTGATCCTCGAATGGGGCTTTCAATGGTTCCCAGAGTGCCCCACGCGGGCTGGACATCAATCCAGGCCCGCACGCGCGCGCAGATATTTTGTTGAAGTTCATCATCATTGATCACACCGCTTCTGTCGACTTGCCCGGGTCCCGCTTCGAATTGAGGCTTAATGAGCGCGACCAACATGGCCTTATCTTTCGTCAGCTTTATGGGCTCTGACAAGAGTTTCTCCAGGCCGATAAAACTCACATCGCAAACGACAACGTCAATCGCTTCAGAAATTTTTTGCGCAGTGAGATAGCGCGCATTGACACCTTCAAGATGCGTGACCCGTTGATTGGCCTTTAAACTTTTATGCAGTTGATCATGACCGACATCAACGGCGTAGACTCTGGCAGCACCATAAGCGAGAGCCACCTGCGTAAATCCACCCGTTGACGAACCAACATCAAGCACGACCTTTTCCGTGAGATCAATGGAAAAGTGATTGAGCGCATGCTCAAGCTTCACGGCTGCGCGAGAGACCCATTGAACCTCATTCCCCTTGAGTTCTAAGCGCGCGTCAACGGACAGTTTAGTATTTGCCTTGATGACCTGTTTACCATCACACCAAACGCGGCCGGCTACGATTTCGGCCTGCGCACGCGCCCGGCTCTGCACTAGCTCACGCTCTACCAACAAAACGTCTACCCGTTTTTTTGAAATCAATGACATCAAACTCAGTTTTGGAATTGGCTGTTGAGCACGATCGAATCTAACACCCACTTTCAAGCGCCACAATTGAAGGTGCTCACGGAGGTGTTGAAAGTCACTCGATGCTACTGAGAAATTGCAAAATTTGCGGATTGACCAACTCAGGGCGTTCAAGGGCGGCCAGATGGCCAGCGGCGGGAATTTCAATCAGCTTCGCGCCAGGAATTCGAGCAGAGATATCTTCGCTGTACGGAGGAGGCAAAGTTTTGTCTTCATCACCGACAAGAACCAGCGTCGGCGCAACAACATTTGAAAGACAGTGGATCAGCGGCTCACGCACCATCAACGCATCCAACGCATGGACCATAGATGGTACATGGAGTCCAGCCACATATTCGCGCCAAGTATCGACCAATCTTTTATTGGTTCTTCTGGCAGTTGCACCAAACATAAGAGGCATGATGGCCGGCAAGAAAGGATTCATTCCAAATGGGCGGACCACTATTTCAAGAGCGCGATACTGAATCTTGTTGTAGAGCGTCTCCTGCCCCGCATGAGTACTCATAAGCATCAATCCCGAGACGCGATTGGCGTAGTTCAGCGCACCTCGAATTGCTACCATGCCACCCATGGAAACGCCGGCCCAGACGGCGCGATCAATCTTGAGATGATCAAGCAAAGCAACGACATGATTAGTAAGACCATCGAGCGTAAAAGGAGCCGCCGGCGCCGAACGGCCGTGGCCCGGCCAATCGAGTGTTATCACTCGATATTGATGTGAGAGCACTTCCACTTGCGCCGTCCACATTTCAGCTGAAGTCAGAAAGGCATGTAGCAATATGATTGGCCGACCCTCTCCCGCGACGTCGAAGTAAATTTCCTGTCCAGATGTTCGAAAAAGCGGCATGAAGTGAATCCCATTGATCACTTTGTTCTTGGCGTGACCGGCGCGAGCATTCTGATACGATGCCGATATGGCATGTCAACTACGGAGGGATTCATGCGAGCCGCCATTAGATTGTTGACTTTAATCGCTCTGATCTTACCGCTATCGGCCAGGGCTGAAGGTTTTACCCAAGAGTTGTTCGACGCTTGGCTCGACATGCGAGTAGGTGACGGCACGTCGCCCAAATATTGGTATGCCGAAGGCCAGTTGAAATCATTTCCCGACGGCACAACAACCTCCAAAATGATTGGCTTCGATACAGGACATCTTTTGCGCGATCCTGATAATCCGGCGAAGGCGACTCACTTGTCGCGCAAAATATTTTTCTGGTTCGATCCGGATACCGGAGAGCGTCTCGATATGGAACCGATCGCCTACGAGTATCAAGTCAAAACTTATGAGCTCGTGGACGACGATATCATTTACAGTGTCGAATCGCGGAGCGGGGAACGCGTGTCGCATCTTGCTGCCTCGCGCGACCGATACTCTGTCAAGCGCATAGGCGAAGTAATTTGGTTCAACTACCCGGTCTTCATTGAACGCGGTCCAGGGAAATTCGAAAATTCTGATTTTTATATTCAGCCTAATAGGGACTTGAACGAGCAAGAGCGCTATCAACACGTTTGGGTGGCTTACGGACCAGGACCGATCATGTCGCGCGCGGTGGCGTGGCGCTATTCCAGCTTCGACGACATGCCGGATCAGATTACGGAGATCGTACGCAACGAAGCACCCCTGTGGCTAAAACCCCCTGCAACGTTGGAGGAAATCGACGAATTACGAAACGCCGTTAAATCCGCCTCCGCTAACTAAAGCTTTCGAATTCCATCCGGCAATACCAAAATCTAAATACGGGAATGGATTAATTGGTCCAGCGCTAGCTGTTGCAGCGTTCCGGCCGGTATTGAGGCCTGGCTTCCGACTCTTCTATGAGTAGATCCTCTCGCTTGCGCCTAATGAGTTCCCATTTCTTGCAGACGTCAATCTCGCCGCGTTCGACCGCACAGTCCAATTGCCGTTCGTAGTCCTCCAAAAGCGAGAAGACGACTTCGAGTGTATTCGATTTTTCCCCATTCATGACCACACCATGGCTCCACATTTTTCGAATCTGCGGTGGTTTTAATGCAACTTAGATACCAATCAACCTTGCGGTCATTGGGACCTAACTGTGACGAGAAAAAGATGAGGACAAACTCTGGTCACATCTCTGCGATTGGCCGTGATAGGCGTGTAAAACGCCTTTGTTGCCCGTCCAGCGGCGCTAGCGTTCGTGAAGATTTTACAGCCTATCAGAGTTGGCTCGTAGAACAGGACGTGGGAGGAAAATGTGAAACACTTGCTGAAATTGAATGTCTTTACCGTACTGTCGCTTTTTACGGCGGCAGTCTTATTAAGCGATAGGCCGGCACACGCAGAGGATCTTAGTCCGGCCGTCGGCACCGTGATTCCCGATATCGGCACCCCGCTTGATCAAAACGAGGTGGCGCGCGGCGAATCGTCAGTACGGTATCGTCGAACCATCGAAAAGAAGAAAATCGCCCGCATTGTCGATTGTGATATCAGCAATAATTTTGATCATTGCCGCGACGGAATCAGCTGGATCCGTCATTTGCGCGTTCCTCGATTGGAGTCGCTCGGCCATCTCCCGCGTCTCTTGGTCAGGCGCGTCTTCGAGCTTCATGGTTAAAAGGCCTTTTGAATCCGTGAAGCCCGGCTCCATGATGACCGTGATGATTCCACGATCCTTCATTTCAAAAGCAACGTGACGCGTCGCGAAATGCAATGCAGCTTTAGTTGAGCGATACGCATACAGATTTCCAGACTGATGACCGCGCTCAATCGAACCAGCCGCACTGCCCATATTTACAATTTTCTTTTGATCGCTGGCCGCAACATTTTCAATTAACGCTTCCGTCACCTTCATTGTGCCAATGACATTTACTTCAAATATCTCTCGAAAGAGCTCGTAGTCGATCGATCCGAAATTCTGCTTGCTGAGTTCACCGAGGCGGGCTGCATTGTTCAATAAAATATCAATGGGTTGACCGCGATATTTTCCGGCGAGCGCCTCAATATCAGCATCGTCCGTGATGTCGAGATCCTCGATTGATACGTTAGGATGCTCAGCACTCAACTCCTTAAGAGCGTCGGCCGTATCGGGATGGCGGGTTGTCGCGATGACATTCCACCCAGCTTCAGCAAATTGTTTGGCAAAGTGAAAGCCTAGCCCCCTATTCGAACCTGTGATGAGGACAGTTGGGGCGGCTTCACTCTCTTGCGCTTGTGCTATCGGCGCCGACATTAAAACCGTCGCCGTTATCGCGGCGACGCAAATTACGGATAGGAATCGAACTCGCATTTTTCTTTGCTCCTTCGTGCAAACTGTAGATTTTCACAGGCTAAGATCGGCCAGCTTTGGGGTCTAAAATGGAACATTCGACCCATCATGGAGCAAGAACTGGCCAGATTTCTCTAGGTCGACATCTGCGATCACTTGGATCATGCCCGCCACCGACACGGCGGGGTCGAGCATTTGAGCGCCTGAGCCTTGAATGCGCTCTACCAATTCGCGCGTTTCCTGGTCTGGCGCGTCTTCGATCTTCATAGTCATAATGCCGCGGGAATCGGCGAAGCCGGGTTCGAGGAGGACGACGGCGATGCCCCGGTCCTTCAAGTCGGCAGCCATGTGCGCTGATGCAAAATGCAGCGCGGCTTTGCTAGAGCGGTAGGCATAAAAATTGTTTGTCTGGTGCCCGATTTCGTTTGAGCCGGTGCCACTTCCCATGACAATAATTTTTTTCTGATCGCTGATAGCAACGTTTTCGATAAATGCCTCTGTGACTCTGATCGTACCAATGACATTTGTTTCCAAGATTTCGCTAAACAGGCCGTAGTCGATCGAGCCGAAATTTTGACGGCTAATCTCGCCGAGGCGTGCAGCATTGTTGAGGAATACATCTATCGGCTTGCCGCTATATTTTTCTGCAAGCGCAGCAATTTCGGCTTCATCTGTAATGTCCAACTCTTCGATCACGAGGTTTGGATACTCCGCAGCTACCCCCTTTAGGTCTTGAGCCTTATCAGGGTTGCGCGCGGTCGCAATCACGTTCCAGCCCGCTTGCGCGAATTGCTGCGCAAAGTGAAATCCAAGACCCCGGTTGGACCCCGTGATCAGCACAGTTGGTGCCGCGCCATCTGTCTGCGCGCGAACGGACAATGCGGGAACAATTAGAATAGCTATGAGGATGAGCCCCATTCCGTTGCCGATAAGTCTTTTCAACATGGTTGTTCCTTTCATTCGTCGCAGCGGCCACACGTTGAATGGAGTTTAGGAACCGCTACCCGTTCTCGCAACGGCAAGTTGAAGCTCATCCGTTTCCTCAGCTTCGCTTCTTTGCCCACTGTGAGGAACCTTCCAAATCTCTTCAAATCCCATCAGCTCAAGCTATGGCTCCAACCTCGAAGCCGCTAAACTCGTCAAGAAGAGCCAAGACCAAAACCGGCCGAATAGGCGAGAGGGCGCAATATGACCATTGAAAACATTTCAAGGCGACAACTTCTGCAAACCACGGCTGCTGCGTCTCTAGCTTTTGCCACGCCACGAGCTGCACGTGCACAGACAGACGCCGACGTCATCGTAATCGGCGCCGGACTTTCCGGCCTCAATGCCGCGCTTAACCTGGAGGACCAGGGATTCAACGTCATTATTCTGGAGGGCCGCCAACGCGTCGGCGGGCGGGTGTTTTCCGTCGACACAGTTCCTGGCAGCCCAGAAGGCGGCGCCAATGCCATCGCTGGTGCTTACCCACGCTTGCGCAGCGCAGCGGAACGGTTCGGGGTCGAACTCGAAAGCAACGTGGAGCGCATGAAGTATATGAGAGACCAAGCGCTCGTTCTCGACGGGAAAGTGATTTCACCAGAGGAATGGCCAAACTCGCCTCGCAATCCATTCCCAGATGATATGAAGGAAACGATGCCATGGCAGTATCGCGGCCCAACGATTTCAGCCATGAATCCTTTAGAGGCGCTGGACGATTGGGCCGATCCGAAATTCGCTGAATACGACATTTCGCTTTACGACTTTTTGCGTCAGCAAGGAGCGAGCGATGCTGTGATCGAACTCGCCATCAATACGAATTTCAGCCATGGCGGATCGGCGCATGACGTCTCACTTCTACCCTTTCTTCAGCGTGACTTATGGATCAAGACACAGCAAGCCGACGGCCCGGTGAATGACACAGGCAAGGGAGGCAATATTCGGGTCCCGGAGGGCATAGCGGCCAATCTCAAAAGTGACATTTTGTTCGGCAAGAAAGTATCGGGCATTCGTTCCGAAGCCGACGGTGCCGATGTCGTCTGCACCGACAGTACCCGGTATCGGGCGCCCCACGTCATTTGCACTTTACCGCTGACGGTGTTGCGGCTGTTGCGCTTCGATCCGGTTTTGACCGGAGTGCAGCAACGTGCCGTCCACACCGCAACTTACGCCCGCTGCAGCCAGGTGCATCTGGTGCCCAATAAGCCGTTTTGGGAAGAGGACGGCATACCTTTGATGATGTGGACCGACGGACCCGCAGGATTTGTTGTGCCGTTTCGATTAGGTGAGACCCTTGAAGAGGTCACAAGCATTACGGCGTTCGTACGTGACGACCAATGCCTATATCTCGATAGCTTAGGTCCTGAAGGCGCCAAGGCCGCGGTCTTGAATGCGATTGAAGATGTACGGCCGGCCGCTAAAGGCAATATCGAAGCACCCCACTACCATTCGTGGCAGCTCGACGAATTTGCCCTCGGCGCCGATTATATGGTGTGGGGACCGGGCGACGTCACTGACTATTATGGCAAACTATGGGAGCCCCACGAACGCATTCATTTCTGCGGCCAGCATACCTCAACCATCGACATAGGCATGGAAGGGGCAATGGAATCCGGCGAGCGCGTTGCCATCGAGATCCTAGAACGCACCTAAACTAGGCCGGCTTGACCGCGACGATCGAGCCTAGTCCTGCGCGTGCGGGATCACGACTTTCGTCAACAATAAAGCCGGCGCTCGCGATTGCATCGCCAAAGTCGCGGCCGCCATATTCAAGACGCCAGACTTCGTTGTTCCATCGGTGATCCCACCAGGATCGAAATTCCTGGTAGGCCGTCCGCTCGCCAGCCTGTTTTCCGCTTCTAAAATCGATCGGATAGAACACGCCACCAGGTCGCAAGATACGATGAGTTTCTGCGATTATCTGATCGGCAGCTGCGGCGGTCACTTCATGAAACACGATATATGAGACGATAATATCGAAATGATTGTCTGGAAATTTTGTGTCCTCGGCGAGCCGCTGAGAGAATTTGCAGTCAATGCCAAGATCGACGGACCGCATATGACCGTAGCGCAGCATGGGAGCGCCGACATCAATCCCCCAAACTTCCGCCTCGGGAAAACGCTCTTTCATAGCATTGGACAGTCGACCGATACCGCAGCCCAAATCGAGGATGCGCGTAAGGCTGCCGTCGGCCGGTGTGGGCACGCTGGCAGCTAGGCTGGCATGTAATTCATCTTGCTGATTGCCCCCTTGGTAAAACGCATTGACGCCGTGATGGTAGATATGCCCCGCAAAGGGTTCCCCAACATAGCCGCCAGGCTGAATATGAATTTCGTGCTTGGTATAATCCGGAATGTCTAAGTCCGGATTGAGTTCTATTGTTCCCGGCCCTGCCTCTTCGGCCGCTTCCATCTCCGCCAGGTAGGCGTCCGCATTGGCGTAACAATCATCTTGGATACTTTTCCAAGTGAGTTGCTGTCCGCTGATCCAAGCCCGTGCTTGGCTGCCGATGACGGGATCGTTTTTGACAAGTTTGCGGATCTTTTTCAGTGGCAAATCTTCAGTCGGATCGATTCCTTTTTCCTCGAGAAGCACTTCAAAGCGCTCCTGGGCGGCGCGCGTGAAATCTCTATTTACCCATTTGCGAAATCCAGTAAAGAAATCCTGCTGACTTTCAAGGCGAAGCGTCGGCAATCGTTCAAAGCGCCCCTTAGTGCCCCGGGCTTCTAGGTCGAATGATGACTGCGCTGCCGCAGCTTTGCGAGGCGTAAAGGCGGCCGCCAAGGTCGATAAGGCAGCGGCGCTGGCGCCGAAAAGTGATCGACGATTTAGCATGAATATGATCCCTTCCGGTCTACCTTATGACTGCTCGGGCCAGTCGGACGTCAGCGTCAAATCGCTGCCGGCACGGGTGAGCGCGCCGAACGTAGCTTGAATGAATTGATCGCGCTCCACCTGCCATGCCGCCTCTTCCTCTTCGGTCGGCATATAGGCCTCAATCATTTCCGCCGTCACCGAGCCTTTCTTTTCGAGCAGCACCTCGATGATCTTCATGCGACGGCGATTGGCCCAAACCTCTGAGCCTAACGCGATCATAGACGTCATCAAGTTGTCGAAAAGGACATTTCCCAAAAAGACCGCGTCGTCCGTGTCGGACTTGATGAAGTCCGATGCGTAAGTGGGGCGATCCGAATTAATTTCAGCCATGGTTAGTGATCCTTAAGCGTCGCAGTAAAGATGAAGATTCGAATTATAGAACATTCCCGCAGCTTCCCATAGCGGCGGGCCAGCGACAAAGCGCGATACGACCTAGAATCCAAACATGTGGTCAAAGCTGAAGCCGCCATTTTCCGCGAGAATTCCATGGTAGCCGAATAACCGGCAGGTGGCGTCACGCACGATGATATAGGCGCCCTCGCCCGCCCTTGAACGGGTATCCGCATCAAACATCTCGCTATAGCGCCAAAGACGCGAACCGCTTCTGGGAATTGAAATCTCTTGGATTGCAACTTGTCCGCTCTCAGCATTGTGCAAGATGAGACTCGTTCTCGACTGGGGATGCCATAGCGCGGATGACGGATAGATGAGATGACAAAGCGTGTCGTCAGGCATCTCGCCCAATCTCAAAAACAGCCTTGTGCTGAGACCTGGTGCGCGTCCGGCATAACTCTGCGGCTCGTTTTTGTAGGTCACTGGCACGTTATAAATGTGAGATCCGAAACTTGTTTCGGCTCCATGAATGCTATCGGTGCGTTGATAGCGAAACAGTCCATGCAGCCAGCCATCTGCTGCGGTACCCGCCTCAAAGTCGTAGGTAAGTTCGAAATGCCCGTAACCGGTTGGCAACGTAACGCTACTTTCTTCAAGCAAGGACGAGACGTCGATAGCCGCGCTGTCGCCGCGGGCAAGCACGCCCAATTTCTTCGTGAACTTGGCTTCGCCATCTGAGTCGTAAACTAGGAGTTCAAGTGGCAACTTATTCTGGCTGCGCGCCATGGGCGTCGGTAGGACGATCGACTGCCATTGATCGACCGGCAAGATCGGTGCAGGCAGAATGAAGCCCTTGCCCATAGCCGCACCAAGCTTTGCGATGTTCGGATCGGGCTCCAGGTCCGTTCGTTCAACATTGGCATGAGCGATGCGCCGGTCACCTTCGTCCGTCAAAACTTCGTAGCGCGGTCGAACAAAATACTTCCCAGCTTGGATTTCGATTTGGTCAGGCCATTTGGCTTTCGGTAACAGTCGGCTCACATCAAGCGCGCGGGTAGCGAACGGAGGGATCTCTTCATCGTACCACGCAATGTCGTCAGACCCCATGAGATTGAGCCCAACTTCGCCCGCGCGGATCGGCGCCGGATGACTGTTCTGCACCCAGAGCGTCACGCGGTCGCCCTCGTCGGGCGCAGGCAGGCCGGCGTAGTAGTCGCCGGGCCAACTGTTGGCATCGTGGGTGCACGACACCGCACTTGCGCTGTCGCCATAAACGTCGAGAGCGTATTTCATAATGTCGTGCGCGGCCGTGCCGATGGCGTGAACAAACAGCGATCCCGTAAACGGCCCAAGATTGAATCGCCGGCGCACGTCACCACTGTCGATCTTGTAGCTGCCGCCATTTTCTGGAAGCCCGTCACGCCAGTCAGCCATTACCGCACCATCTTCGTCCAACAAACGGCACCAGACTTCGGACTTTGCCGCACCATAGCCGTACCAGTAATTGGCCGAGCGCATGGTCGTGTGAAGATCGTCCGTGTCGCGAAAGAAGACGTAGTTGGTCGCAAAGTTGAGCGGATCCAAATAATGGCGCTTGTTGGTGAGCATGTCGTCGGGCAAACGTACGTCGTCGAGAGTCACAACTCTTGCCGTATCAGGAATGAGCGCACCGATCTGATTCAGCAAGTGCGCAGAGTCGTACGCCGCGACGACGGCGCAAGCCGCCTTGGAATACAAAAGGTCTGTCAGCGGCTTAGCTTCATGACCAAATGCTTCGCGCCCGAGATCCTCCATCCGCTGAACGTAGAATTCGCCTACACTCCAACCAGAGAGATCGTATAGCGCCGCAATATCGCTCAAATGTCCATGAGGATCGATGACCGCAACGCTATTGGCCGCCGCTACTTCTGCAATCCAGCTGCGCACGTGTTCTGCTACGAGCGGATACCCGATGGCCTTAAAGAACGGATTGCCCCCCGTCCGGTTGTTAAAGGTCTCGATCGCTAGCGGCATGAAAGTAGTTTACTCGAAAGCTGACCGGCAAGTATCGGCTAACTCGAAATAGCATATCGCCAACACGGCTCATTCACAGCAGGCCACTCGCGCGCGCCATTTAGTCGCAATTCTGTATTTGCGAACTAAGCCCTTATAGGCGCGGCTTCGGCGAGGACGGCATCGTCGAGACCCAAGGCTTCGAACGCCGTGCGCACGATGTCGGCACGGCTAAGGCCCGAGGCTTCGTACATTTTGTCGATTGCGTCCTGATCGACAAAAATGTCTTTCATGACCATGGGCCGCACTTTGACGCCGGACTCCAAGAGCCCGTCATGGGCCATGAATTGGAGGACATGAGCGGCAAAGCCGCCGATAGCGCCTTCTTCGATCGTAATGAGCACTTCGTGCTCGCGCGCGAGCCTTCGCACCAAATCTTCATCGAGGGGCTTACAGAAGCGCGCGTCGGCCACTGTGGTTGACAGGCCATGGGCGCCCAATTCGTCTGCCGCCTTGAGTGACTCGGCGAGATGCGCGCCGAAGTTCAAAATTGCGATTTTGGTACCTTCACGTACGATCCGGCCCTTACCAAGTGGGAGCACTTCACCTTTTTCCGGCAACTCAACGCCCACGCCTTCGCCGCGGGGATAGCGGAACGAGCTCGGCCGGTCGTCAATCGCGGCAGCTGTCGCCACCATGTGGAAGAGCTCCGCCTCGTTGCCTGCCGCCATGACGACCATGCCCGGCAATGTGGCGAGATAAGTCGTGTCGAACGAGCCCGCATGAGTTTGACCATCGGCGCCGACGAGCCCCGCCCGGTCCATGGCAAAGCGCACTGGCAGACTTTGGATCGCGACATCATGGACGACTTGATCGTAGCCGCGCTGCAGGAATGTCGAATAGATCGCGGCAAAAGGTTTGTAGCCTTCGGACGCCAGACCGGCGGCAAACGTCACGGCGTGTTGCTCAGCAATACCGACGTCGAATGTGCGATCGGGAAACGCATCGCCGAATTTGTCCAGGCCCGTGCCCGACGGCATCGCCGCAGTGATGGCCACAATCTTATCATCGTCCTGGGCTTCGCGGATCAGGCTTTTGGCAAACACGCCGGTATAGCTCGGCGCGTTGGACGTGCCCTTCTTTTGTGCGCCCGTGACCACATCGAATTTTGCGACGCCGTGATATTTGTCGGCGGCCTTTTCGGCGGGCTCATAACCCTTACCCTTTTGGGTTATGCAATGGACAAGTACGGGGCCCTCTTTCATGTCCCGCGCATTCTTCAGTATGGGGATCAAATGATCAAGATTATGACCATCGATGGGCCCGACATAGTAAAAACCCAATTCTTCGAACATGGTCCCGCCGGTCGCCATGCCTCGGGCATATTCCTCGGCGCGGCGCGCCCATTCTTCAATGGTGCGCGGGAATTTGTGCGCCAAATGTTTGGCGACGCTTCTGAGCCCCGTATAGGTGCCGCTGGAAATGAGACGCGCGAGATAAGCACTCATGGCGCCCACAGGCGGCGCGATTGACATGTCGTTGTCATTCAGGATGACAATGAGCCGACTGTCCATGGCACCCGCATTGTTCATGGCTTCATATGCCATGCCCGCACTCATGGAGCCGTCACCAATGACGGCAATGACATTGTTGTCGTCGCCCGCAAGGTCGCGGGCGACGGCCATGCCGAGGCCGGCTGAAATCGACGTCGAGGCATGTGCCGCACCAAAGGGGTCGTATTCGCTTTCGGATCTTTTTGTAAAACCGGATAAGCCGCCGCCTTGGCGAATAGTGCGCATGCGGTCGCGCCGGCCGGTGATGATCTTGTGAGGATAGCACTGATGTCCGACATCCCAAATGAGACGGTCCTTGGGCGTATCAAACAAATGATGGATGGCAACGGTCAGCTTAACAACACCGAGGCCGGCGCCCAAATGACCGCCGGTCACAGAGACAGAGTCAATGGTCTCCTGTCGCAATTCGTCAGCCACTTGGCGCAACTGCTTGCGGTCAAAATCTTTCAAGTCTTCTGGTACGCGCACTCGATCGAGCAGCGGCGTCTTACTCTGTCCCGGCACGATGATCCTCCTCCAGCCGAGGCGTTAGCCTGCGTTACCCCCAACTGATTCACTTTGAAGCGTTATTTCTGCCCGATCAGTGTTCAATTGGGAACCCCCACCCCGAAATGACCCCAAGCTTTGCACAAATTTTGCGCGGATTGCGGCTCAGCTGTCGCCCGACGGGCACACTTAACATCTGAAAAGTGCCGGAATACCGTTAAAAATTAGATGAAAATGACTATTCAACTGCGATTGGCGTTTGTGGTTTTCGCTCGGCGGAACGGACGAAAGCATGATCCCCAAACGGTTGATCTGCGTTTCAAATTGGGAACACAGAACTCACCGCGATACAGCTCATGCTATGTCGGCGGGCTCAGTGCCGACCGATCCGTCTGCAGACAATGCAATTTTATCGACTTTAGATTTGGCCGCGGCAAGCTTTGCTTCGCAATGTGCCTTAAGGAAGGTGCCGCGTTCGTAGATCGCAATCGACTCTTCCAGGTCGACGTCGCCGCTTTCCAACTTGCCAACAATGCCTTCCAATTCGTCAAGCGCATCCTCAAAGTTGAGCTTTGCAATGTCAGCGGGAATTTTCGGCCGGCTCGCTTTCGCCATAATGTCTCCTTGTAAAACAAGCAATCGTCGTTCGATCAGCAGAATCAACGGCGAACATATTCACGGTGCGCCCAATATGAACTCCCGCCGTTATGAGTTCGCTGCCATCCTTTACACCGCAACGCTACGTTGATCATCCAATTGAAATAACCGTGTCCACACATAACAACATCGCCGCCGTGCGCCGCTTCGATCAATTGGTCGGCGGCCGCAGATGCGCGCGACATGGCTTCAATGTGGCCCTCTTGGTTCGGCGAATAGCCGAGAAACCAAAAGGAGCGAGAAATCCATCCCCAGTTGTCGGGTCCCAGTCTGAGAAACGGCAGAGGCGGTTTGGGGAGGGGTGCTTCGATAAAGATCTCGTGGATATCGACAGCCCGCCCGTTCGCGATCCAACCCGCCGTTTCTTGCGCGCGCAGTAGTGTGCTGGCAATAATCTGGTTGGCGGAACGCGCCACCTCAAGGAGCTGATCCGAAGGCCGCTCGCCGTCGGCCAATCCACTCTCATCATATTGCGCCCACCAGCGTTCATATTCAGCCGGCGTCAGGGAACACTCGCGCGACAGGCTGGGTAAACCATGGCGAACGGTTATGATCTTGCCGGGAATGACGCTACTACGCACGGAGGCATCCATCGAAAGAATCCACTCGATCTAAGCGCGCATGAGGCTGCTCACATGCACCGCTACGCTTGCGGCCAACGCATCCAGGTTATAGCCGCCTTCGAGCACGGAAACCACACGGCCGTCGCACACTTCCTGAGCCAAACTGCACAGCACATCGGTAACCCATGCGAAGTCGTCTTCGGTCAATTGCAATTCAGCCAATGGGTCACGCGCATGGGCGTCGAAGCCGGCAGAGATCAAAAGCAGTTCCGGGTTGAAGCTTTCAAGCACTGGTAGAATTTGGTCGCCAATCCCTGCGCGGAACTCTTTCGACCCTGAGTTCGCCGCCAGCGGCACATTGACAATATTTCCTTGCCCGCGCTCGTCGGCCCAGCCAGTCCCCGGATAAAAAGGCGCTTGATGGGTGGAGCCATAAAACAGCTCCGGATCATGCCAAAACATTGCTTGCGTCCCGTTGCCATGGTGCACGTCGAAGTCAACGACGGCGATGCGTCCGAGCCCGTGGTGTGCCCGGGCATGAAAAGCGCCAATCGCGATATTGTTGAAAAAACAGAATCCCATGACGCGCTCTGGCTCTGCGTGATGGCCCGGCGGGCGCACGGCACAGAATGCATTTTGAATTTCGCCGGCCATTACTTTGTCGATCGCTGCGGGGACCGCACCTGCCGCTCGGAGTACGGCCTCGCGGGTCCCAGGAGAAGCTCCCGTATCCGGATCGAATTGATAGCGTCCTTCATCTGGCATTTGGCCGAGTATTGTTTCAACGTGGGCAAGCGGATGCGCCAAAGCGATGAGGTCGCTCGTCGCCAATGGTGCTTCCTCACGGATAAGGTCTTGAAACGCGTTCCCCTCGAGCTTAGCAAAAATGGCACGCAAGCGGTCCGGGCTTTCCGGATGGCCGGGGTGCATGTCGTGCTCGAGACATGCCAGATGAGTAACTAAAGCTGTCGTCATTGCGGATGGATTATTCCTTTGCTGCAATCACCATATGTCACAGCCGCCGATACCAATCGACGCCATCGCTATCACGCTCGACGACAATCTCGTCCCGGTTAATCAAGCATCTCAAATGCGCCAGCGCTTCGCCCGTAGCAAAGTAGTAAGAGACGGGGTCGAGCTTGCGTTTAAACAAAGTCGGAATGACATCAACGGCACGCTTTGGTTCCGCGACCGCCTTATGCAAATTTGAAAGCTGGCGGTCATGACCATCAATGAGGCCTTGAAGCCGCTCATGTAACCCGACAAAAGGTTCATTATGGGATGGCAATACCAGCGTTTCTTCCGGCAGCACGCTGCGAATATGGGCGCAAGACTCGAGCCATTCAGTGAGCGGATCCACCAGGGGTTCCGTCGGAAACAGACTGACGTTGGATGAAATTCGCGGCAGAACTTGATCGCCGGAGATGAGCAAGTTCAAGTCAGCACAATAGAGACATGCATGTTCAGGCGAATGGCCGCGGCCGACGACGACGTTCCACGAATTTGATCCTATCGTTAGTTCATCGCCATCGGACAGGCGGTGATAACTGTCGGGCATATGGCTCACTGATGACCCGAATTGGCCAAAACGCTGTTTGTAAGCATCAAGTGCCAGTTCGGGATAACCTGCAGCGCGATAAAAGCGAATAGCTTCCGGCGGGGCAACGCGTCCCGTATCAGCAACGAGGTTGCGGCACATGAGATATTCCGTGCGCGACATCCAAAGGGCGACGTCCCACTTGCGCGTCAACCATCCGGCAAGCCCAACATGATCGGGATGCATGTGGGTGCAAATAACGCGGCTAACGGGTTTGCCTTGCAAGTGTGAATCGAAAACAGTTTGCCAATGTTCGCGGGAAAGGTCGCTACTAATGCCCGTATCGACAATCGTCCAACCGTCACCGTCATCCAGCAGCCAAAGGTTTATGTGATTGAGAGCAAACGGCAGTGGCATGCGAAGCCAGAAAATTCCATCTGCAACATTGCTAAACGCGCCAGGCTCAGGTTTCCCATCAAAAGGATAGATCAGGCCGCGGTGCGTCACTGGTTCAGTCACTGTTTGTGCCTTAGGTACGAGCGCTATGCCTTATAGGACGCGACAGCCTTATCAAATGTGGGACGATCAATAATCCGGTCAGCCCAGGCCTCAACATGGGCGTATTGGTTCACGGGAAGTTTTGCCATCATGAGCCGATAAACATTTGCAATCCAAGAAATATCGGCAAGCCCAAAGGCACTTCCGTTGAGCCATTCACGCTTTGCCAAGATCGCGTCAAGCTTGCGCAAAGCGCGATGCATCTGTTCTTGCGCCTCATCCATTCGAGCGGCCCACGCCTCTGCATCCGCCATATAGTCTTGGTAAAACGCGATACGCTCCGGTTCGAGATCAACATCGCTAAAATAAGCGAAATCTTCGTCAGAAATTCGCCGCATTTTGCGAAACAGCAATCCGTGACTCAAAGTTTTGATCACCATTTGAAATGCAGACGAGTCAGCCAGCAACTGGTCTAAATCCGCACGAGACGCCTTGTCGGTAGGCAGTAGCGACGGCTCGGGAAACTTTTCGTCGAGATAGATCAATATGTCATTTGAATCGATCACGACCGTGCCGTCGTGGACAAGCGTGGGAACAACGCGCTTTGGGTTGATGGCTTGATAATCCGGATGCAGATGTTCGTTCTTAGCTGCATTCAGCGTATGGGCCGTCCACTCCAGCCCTTTTTCCTCAAGCGCCAATCGCACACGTTGGGAACAATTAGATGGGCCGAATTGGTAAAGGTGCAGCCCCTTTAGCGAAGGCGCTTCCTGGCTTAGGCTTTCATAGACACCCATGTTCATGATCTCCCTAGTTGGCAGCCGCCAGTACTCTATTGGTCAGCCCGCTAATTGATCCGGCGAGAGCTCGTAGAGAGCGTCGACGCCGCTCGTTACCGGCGCCACATATCCTTCTGACAACGGTAATACGTTCTCGGCATAAAATTTAGCGATGGAAATTTTCGAACTGTAAAACGCGGATTCACTGCTGCCAACTTCAATATGTTTTTGTGCGGCCAGCGCGCCGAGGCCGAGATAATGGCCTCCGGCCACCGTGCCGAAGAGGCGAAGGTATGGTGTTGCTCCCGCCAAACACTCTTCTGGGCGATCTTTAATGTGACTCAACATCCAATCGCTGGCGCGGTTGAGCGCATCAACGCCGTCTTTGAGACGAGATCCGATGACGCCCAGTTGATTGTCACTGCTGGCGACAAGATCGTCGGCGCATTGCCCGGCCTCGGCAATGAATTCCCGAACCGCTGCGCCGCCGCCCATCGAGAGCTTTCTGGTGGCTAGATCGATGGCTTGGATCCCATTGGTACCCTCGTAGATCGGCGTGATGCGCACGTCGCGAAAATGCTGCGCCGCGCCGGTCTCTTCGACAAACCCCATGCCGCCGTGAATTTGAACGCCGATGGAGGTCATTTCGACGCCCATGTCGGTCGAAAAGGCCTTTGAGATAGGCGTCAGCAATTCCTCGCGCGACTTTGCTTTCTGCCGCGCGTCAGAATCCGGGGCATGACGAGCCAGGTCGATGGCCATGGCGTTGGCATAGCAAATCGCCCGGCACGCCTCGGCATGAGCCTTCATGGTGAGCAGCATACGGCGCACATCCGGATGCTCGATGATGGCGACCGAGTCCGTAGTTTCGTGGCGCTTGGACCACGGTTTGCCCTGTTTGCGCCCTTGGGCATAGGCCAATGCTTGCTGGTAGGCGCGCTCGATCATGCCGGCGCCTTGCAAACCGACGCTTAGGCGTTCTGCATTCATCATAGTGAACATGCAGGCGAGGCCTTTGTTCTCGGTTCCGATGAGATAACCGATCGCGCCTTCCTCTTCCCCGAACGCCATGATGCAAGTTGGACTGCCGTGGATGCCAAGCTTGTGTTCCAGGCCGATCGGTTTGACGTCATTGCGCGCGCCCAACGAACCGTCTTCGTTGACCAAATATTTGGGGACCAGAAACAATGAAATACCGCGTGTACCTTCGGGTGCATCGGGCAGACGGGCGAGCACCAAGTGAATGATGTTCTCAGCGATGTCGTGATCGCCCCACGTGATGAAGATCTTGGTGCCTCTTATGAGATAGCTGCCGTCACCCTGAGGTTCCGCTTTCGCCCGCAAAAGCCCAAGATCCGAACCGGCGTTGGACTCAGTCAAGTTCATGGTCCCGGTCCATTCTCCCGAAATCATTTTCGGGAGATACGTTTCTTTGATCTCCGGCGTTCCGTGTGCCGCAACCGCCTCGACGGCACCGCTGGTGAGCAAAGGACAAAGCCCAAACGCCAAGTTTGCCGAATGGATCATTTCCTGACAGACCATGGACAGCGTATAGGGCAATCCTTGACCTCCGTAGCCGGGATCGCAGGCGATCGAGCCCCAACCCCCCTCGACGAATTTGGCATAGGCTTTAGCGAACCCAGGTGCCGCTTTCACGCCATCCTCCATCAAGCGCGAGCCGTGCTCGTCGCCTGCGCGATTGGTCGGCGCGATGACCTCAGCCGCTAGCCGTCCAGCCTCTGTTAGAACCGCGTCGATCAGGTCGGCCGAAAGATCTTCAAAAATCCGCGTTTCTCTAAGTTGTCCAATGTTTACAATGTCTTCCAGGATGAATCTCATATCGCGTGTGGGCGCGGTATAGTTCATTTGAAGTCCTCAGTTTCGTCCAATTATTTACAAGCCCAAGGCATAGCGCTTGACGTGATGACTTTAAAGCCCGAACTAAGCGCGCCGTTCCCGACGCGGTGTATGAAGTGGCAAAAGCCAGAAGGCATGAATTCAGACTGTTATGACGATCAAGAAACCCACAAAAGCTACATCTGATGCCATAGCCCACGGAGCACAATTGATCCGACAAGGTGCGCTTGTGGCTTTCCCGACCGAGACCGTATACGGCCTTGGTGCCGACGCTACCAACGATCTCTCCGTGGCAACAATTTTTGAAGCCAAAGGCCGACCCCGGTTCAACCCCCTGATCGTTCACGTACACGAGGCAGAATATGCTTTTGAATACGGGGACTTCGATGAGTTAACTAAGGAGTTATGCCAACAGTTTTGGCCGGGACCTTTGACCTTCGTGGTTCGCCGTCGGGAGCCCTGTCCCCTTTCGCAACTTGTGAGCGCGGGCCTCGAAAGCGTCGCGCTGCGACTGCCTGCGCACAATGTTGCTCGCGAGCTCATTAAGGAAGCTGGTGTCCCTTTGGCCGCCCCCAGTGCCAATCGCTCCGGCAGCATTAGTCCTACCAGAGCAGACCATGTGGCAGTGGATCTTGGATCAGCGGTGGCCATGATCTTAGACGGCGGACCCTGCTCTCACGGTCTCGAGTCGACGGTTCTGCGTATCGATGGGTCCTCGGTGACGCTCCTGCGCGCAGGGTCAATTCCTCGGCACGCTCTTGAAGCGATTACCGGGCCAATGAACGAGGAACCAGTGTCGTCTCAACCTTCCTCCCCGGGACAGCTGACCAGCCACTATGCTCCCCGGCATAACTTGCGGCTCAATGTTACACAGGTCGAAGATCACGAAGCGCTTCTGGCATTCGGGACGCAGCTCAATGGCAATCCCATCGCCACAAAGAATTTGAGCCCGCGCTCCGATCTCAAAGAAGCTGCCGCCAACTTTTTTGCATTTCTGCGCGACCTGGATGAGGCCGATTGCGATGGCATTGCCGTTATGCCGATACCGGAAGAAGGATTGGGTGAGGCCATAAATGACCGCTTGCGGCGCGCAGCGGCCGCGCGTAACTGACTCCCCCGTTCCGCAGTGCACTTGCCGCAGCCACACCAGAGGCTAAATTAGCCATCATGGCAAGCGAACACGATGCCCCATTACCCGAAGTGCTGGATCGGCTGCGCGATATTGTCGGCCCCAAGGGCTGGAAATCGGAGCCGTCGGAGATCGCACCTCACCTAGAAGAGCCGCGTGGACGATGGCACGGCCAAACCCCATTAGTGGTCTTGCCAAAAACAACAGATGAGGTTGCCGCGGTTATCAAAGTCTGCGCAGCACATCGCGTTGCGATTGTCCCTCAAGGAGGCAATACAGGATTAGTCGGCGGCCAAATCCCGACGGGCAACGAAATCGTTCTCTGTTCGAGCAAACTCAATCGCATTCGGGAACTGGACGCCACCAACAACACAGTGACGGTCGAAGCCGGTTGCATACTTGCGACCTTGCAAGAGGAAGCAGACGATGCGGGGCGGCTGTTTCCCCTTTCGCTCGCTTCGGAAGGGTCCTGTCAGCTGGGCGGTGTGCTTTCGACCAATGCGGGGGGCAACGGCGTATTACGTTACGGCAATATGCGCGATCTTGTGCTGGGACTTGAAGTGGTGACACCTCAGGGTGAAATATGGAATGGCCTCAAAGGCTTGCGCAAGGACAATACGGGCTACGACCTGAAGCAGCTCTATATCGGCGCCGAGGGGACTCTTGGTGTGATAACAGCCGCGACGTGCAAACTGTTTCCCCGCCCCCAAGAAATTGTCACCGCCTTCGTCGCTCTTGATCGCCTGGATGCCGCGCTTGAGTTGCTCGATATGGCTCGACAATCCGGCGGCGAAGTCATATCCGCGTTTGAACTAGTCTCGCGCCAAGGATTGGATTTGGTGCTCAAGCACTTGCCCACGGCAAATGATCCCATTTCCGATCGGCACGAGTGGTACGTGCTGTTCGAAGCTTCGTCGAGTCAAAGCAAGGGGGAGCTTCGTTTGCAAATGGAACGAATTCTGGAGGAGGCGCATTCAAATTCCCTCATTGCGGATGCGACTTTGGCCAGTAGCCATCGTCAAAGGCGAGCGCTCTGGGCATTGCGGGAATCTCTTCCGGAAGCCCAAACAAAGGAAGGCGCTAGCCTGAAGCACGATATCAGTGTCCCCGTCTCCGCTATTCCCGAATTCATGAGCCGAGCGATTGAGGCAGTTACGAATTTTATACCCGACATCAGACCCGTCCCTTTTGGCCATCTTGGTGACGGCAATCTCCACTTCAACCTAACCCAGCCCATCGACATGCATGCAGCGACATATCTTGCATCCCGCGATGCCGTTGCCAAGCGCGTACACGATATTGCCCACCAACTCGGAGGCTCAATTAGCGCGGAACATGGTCTCGGCGTCGCAAAACGTGACGAAATCCTCAACTACAAAACCCCGGTTGAAATGGCGCTCATGAAAACCGTCAAAGAAGCACTTGATCCCGACAACATCATGAATCCTGGAAAGGTGTTGTAAACCAAGTTGGGATTTTGGTCAGCCGGCAAGATCGGGTTACCGCTTGAATCATCACTCAATATTTACGCGGTCGTGCTCTACTGCGGAAAACAGAGCAACGACAGACGGTAGGTTAACCAACCATTAGCACTTGGCTCAAAGTTTAACGCTTTCCTAATTGGAAAAAGCGGATGATTCATTCTTTCGCAGGTCTTCAGTCGATATATGCCAAAGCCAGCTTCTCGAATTTCCGATGACACCGAAGAAGAGATGTCGCGTCTGCGTCAGCTGTGGAATTCGGTCGTCCGAAAATCTCCGGTCCTTCCCGGCACTCGAAAAAAAATAGAGATGGCCAATTCGGTCGATCGCGCATTGCGACATGCAAAACCGCCGGGCGCATTCGAATTCAAAGAACAAAAACTTGTTGGTCTTAAAGCGATCGGCTCGATCGAAGCGGCAATGCGGGGCATATCCGAAATTCGAAAACTTGTGCACCAGTTGCGGAAAGTCGTTGAGACCGCAAAAACAACTGGCGACAAAGCCAAGCGCGCCATATGCGCTAAAGAATATGACCGCTTAAGAAATGAAATAGATTTCGCGGCCACCAATGCAACCTATGAAGATGTCAACCTAATCGACGGCGGAAAAAGTGTGCTCAATTTCAATCTCGATCTTGAACACCGGGCTGACTTGACGATCAGTCATGCAAATCTCACCGCAGGACGACGGGGTCTTGACCTTCCCGCCCTGCGATTCGCCTTTGCCGAAGACGTTGAAGTCAACGAAATTACGCATTTGGTCGACAATGCAGACGAACATCTCAACTGGGCAACCGATCTATTCAAAAACGAAGCAACAATGCTTGCCCATAGGCTGTCCAAAAGCCTGGCTGACATTCAAGAAGACTAGATTGCGGTCAATTGGCCATTTCGCGGTGGCACTGCCTTCGCCTATCCACTACAGCTCATTCGCCACGTCCACCATGACGCTCGGTTCAAATGATTCGAGCGGCTGTGATAGTATTCTTTAGAACCAATTATCGAGGCTCATGACTGCATCCGTAGACCAGATCGAGTTTTGGAATGGCGAAGTAGGCGCTGCCTGGGTTCGCCATCAAGATAATATCGATCAAATGATCCAACCCTTAGGCCAGTCCGTTCTTGCGGCCGCGGCGATAAAGCCCGGAGAAACCGTACTCGACATCGGATGTGGTTGCGGCGCAACGACCATTGAAATTGCCCAACGGATCGGATCTCTGGGATCGGTCACGGGGATAGACATTTCAAAAGCCATGCTGTCGAGGGCAAGCAGCCGCGCAGCCAGCGTCTCAAACGGTGCTTCCATCAAATTCAAGAGATCGGATGTTGCGCGCCGTAAGTTCAAAAAGCGTTCATTCGACCTCGCCTTTTCTAGATTTGGGGTCATGTTTTTTCCAGATCCCATGAAAGCATTTCGCAATATTCGCCGAGCGCTCAAGCCCGGTGGACGGCTAGCATTCGTTTGTTGGCAGGACATGAAAAAGAGTCAGTTCTTTGCCGTGCCGGCGCTTGCCGCAAGCCCGTTTTTGGAAGCGGTCGAAGAGGCAGATCCTCGCGCACCTGGTCCGTTTGCCTTCGCAGACCGCGACTATGTCGAAAATATACTTAGCGAATCCGGTTTCATAGATATCCGCTTAACCCAACAAATTATCGGAATTACGATCCCGGATTCCGGAGGGCCGATGCCAACGGCCGATTTCCTCTTGGGCATTTCCCCGACGCCGGGTGCGCCAACCGACAATCCCCGGACACTCAAGAAAATTCAGCGGGCCGTTGCTAACGCATTTCGTGACCACTATGGGCCTTTTGGACCCGTTCTCGAGACAAGCACATGGCTTGTTACTGCACACCGTTAGCTCCCAAATCCAAAAGCCTTCGATCAGCGATAAGAATCACGGTTTAACCGCAATTGTCCAACCGGTGTTAAGTTGACTTGGATCATTGGGTGACTAGTGTATCCACGAATATCAGCGAAATAGGAATAATTCATGGGTACGGACTATATGCACTACGACGTCATGGTGCTGCAGGCGCTCCGCGGCGTTGTTCGGCAAGCTCTTAAACAAGCCGCGGAGACGGGTTTGCCGGGCGATCATCATTTCTATATTACGTTTCGAACTTCCGACGAAGGCGTCGAGATTCCCGATAGAGTTCGTGAACAACATTCACAAGAACTCACAATTGTAGTTCAACATCGATTCTGGAACTTGAAAGTCGAGCAAGATGCATTCGAAGTTGATTTATCATTCAACAACATTCGGGAGCACCTGAGAATTCCGATTGACTCCATCATCAATTTTGTTGATCCGAGTGTTAACTTCGTTCTGCCGTTTGAGTTGCAGCAGGCGCCGGTGGAGCCTGTCGAAGCATTTGAGCGCCCCGATAATGCAAAACGACAGGAGGGTCGGCCTGCCGACTCTGGCAAGGACGATGAAACAGCGGATGATACGCCAAAGGAAAGTGCTGATGTTGTTAGCTTTGAAGCGTTTCGAAAGAAGTGAAGCGCAACTGCAATCGTTCCATTCGAAAGTCTAACTAGTTGATCTAAGCGGCCCAGATCCGCAGTGCTACTCACTTATCCAAAGAGAAACACAACATGACTTCGACTCGCACCGAAACGGATTCATTTGGCGCCATCGATGTGCCAGGCGACAAATATTGGGGTGCTCAAACTCAACGGTCCCTCGAAAACTTCAGAATCGGTCGAGAAATCATGCCTCCGGCCTTGATCAGGGCACTCGGTATTGTCAAAAGAGCGGCGGCACTAACAAACATAGATTTAGACAATATTGAGCCGAAGCTCGGCCAGTTGATTGCAGCTGCGGCACAAGAAGTTATTGACGGTAAGCTGAACGACAATTTTCCTCTCGTCGTTTGGCAGACGGGCTCGGGCACGCAGTCCAACATGAATGCCAATGAAGTTATCGCAAACCGCGCGATTGAGATGCTTGGCGGGGAAATGGGATCTAAGAAGCCAGTTCATCCGAACGACCATTGTAATCGCAGTCAATCTTCAAACGACACTTTTCCAACAGCCATGCATATAAGCGCTGTCGAACGAATTGAGCATCATTTGCTGTCTTCCCTCGAGCATCTCCACAAGGCGCTGTGCGCAAAGTCAGAGGCATGGAAGGAAATCATTAAGATCGGGCGCACCCATCTACAGGACGCGACCCCGATTACACTGGGGCAAGAATTCTCCGGCTATGCCGCTATGATCGAGAACGGCATTGCCCGCGTAAAAGATGCTTCAGTGCGATTGCATTTCTTGGCGCAAGGAGGAACGGCAGTAGGGACAGGTCTGAACGCAAAACCCGATTTCGCTGAGAAATTCGCCGACCATGTAAGCTCGATAACGGGACTAAATTTTGAAACTGCACCTAATAAGTTTGAAGCACTTGCCGGACACGACGCCGTGGTCGAAGCCTCAGGCGCTTTGAACACGCTGGCCAGCAGTCTTTTTAAGATCGCCAACGACATAAGGCTATTGGGTTCAGGACCACGCTCCGGACTGGGCGAGCTGATACTTCCAGAAAATGAACCGGGTTCGTCAATCATGCCCGGAAAAGTCAATCCGACTCAGTGTGAAGCACTCACCATGGTCTGCAGCCAAGTGATCGGCAATCATACCACCGTTACCATCGCAGGTAGCCAAGGCCATATGGAACTCAATGTCTTCAAACCGGTCATGATTTACAATCTACTGCAGTCCATAGAATTGATTGCTGATGGCTGCCGCAGCTTTGCAGACAATTGCGTCGTGGGAATTGAGGCCAACCGTGACCGCATCGACGAACTTATGCAGCGGTCTCTCATGTTGGTCACGGCATTGGTTCCAAAAATTGGTTACGATAACGCCGCAAAGGTCGCGAAAGTGGCCCATCAGAACGGTACGACGCTGAAAGAAGAAGCTGTGGGCTTAGGTTTCGTCACAGAGAAAGAATTCGACGATATTGTACGGCCCGAAAATATGATCGGACCCAAGCCATAGTCTTGCGATCCAATTATTTTGAAAGATGACGGGGCAAATTAAGACTTCTGTTACGGTTGCAGGCCATCGCACGAGCATCTCACTCGAGCAACCCTTCCTGGAGGCCCTGAGAGACATTGCGATTGAACGGAGCGTGTCGCTCAATGACTTGGTGGGGTATATTGACAAGAATCGACTGCTGTCGACACCGCCTAACGGGCTTTCAAGTGCAGTCCGCTTATTTGTTCTGGAATACTATAAGAGCGAGTCTCAGTCTTGACTTTGGACGTCTAGCCGCTCGATTGCAGCACGAAAGACGTCGATCTGACGGTCGGCCTCGGTCTTTTCTGCACTGTTAGAGCGTGCTGCAAAGTCGTCGACATAAAAGGCTCCCAAAGCGGCCGATTCAATTTGGCGGCTCGGTTCTTTAAAAGGACCGGTGAGCCTAATCTTTAAAGGAGGCGCTTCGTCTTCACTCTCCAGAGCGACGATTCCCTCGCCATTCATGATACCGACTGTTAAATCCATCTCACCGAGAACTGTCAATGTCCCCACACCCATTTCGTCGGTAATTCTGGTGGGCGAGAAGATTGCTAAGAATGGCTCCTCTTTCGATACCGCTATGAGCTTTCCCTCATTAATGGTCAATTCGCCATAAAGGCTTTCAAATGCCGTCGTACCTGAGGTCATCGTTTCTCGCACGGCTCGTCCATAATCATCCAAGCTTGTTGATTGATTGAGACGATCGCGAAAGGCGACGACATCGAAACCATTGAGGTGTCCGTCGGCTGCGGCAATTGTGAGCGCACCATTCATTGAAGATAAGTATGGTGCAGATCGCCGCCCTAAAGCGCTGACTTGTATGGCCAGATCTGCAACACCGTCGAGTGGCGAGATTGCCGAATCAATTCCGAGTATGGCCGCAAGCATGGGCGCCAGCTGCGCATTTTTGGCGGTTAAATTCGCCTCGAGTTCAGGCAGCAGTTCTCCGGCAGAATAGCTGACTTGGCCAGCTAAAGTGCCTCCGAACACTTCTGCCGTTAGATCCGGCATCACAAACACGCCTGAATTCGCATTCAGCGTGCCGTTTGCGGACTTGAAATCAATTTTGCCTCGCGAAATATTCTCCACGGAAATGGCGAGTGTTCCCTCAAGCCTTTCGATCCACTCGTAGCTTGCATTTTCGTCGAACTGTTCGGATCCGAATATCTGCTCCTCGAGAGTCATGAGGTCTTCTTCGCTCTGGACGTCTGTCGACAATAGAATCGTAGTGCGTCCCTGTTTGAACATGTCAAAATCGAGGTTTGCGAGCTGCACGTGCCCTTCGAATTTGGTCTTGTCATCTAGAAGTTCTGCGACCCCCTGAGCATCGATGGTCGCGTCACCAACGAAGCCTTTAAGTCCGGTGAGTTGAAAGCGGTCCTCGGCAACATCGATTTGTGCCGTCAAATCAACCGGCGCTTCACTTTTGGTTTCGATTTGGAAACCGTAGGCTTGCGCTAATTCCGCCAAATCATCTGCCGCCACGCGCCCTTTCGCTGAAAAGTCGGAAATAGACTCAGCCGTTTTCGTTATGCCGGAAATGGCAATACGACTGCCGTCGGACGCGTTGCTGTTAACGACGAGCTCGTAATTCTCGGCGCCCTTCCGGAGAACGCCGTCGAGGGCAACAGAACCTCCGTTTGAACCACGAACTCCAGCATTGATCTCAACCTGACCATCGTTTGGCGTCAGCGCACCCTCAATGCTTACAACTGAGCGGTTGCCGGACGCGTAAGCGGCCGCAACGTCAAGCTCGAACAATTCCAACAATGATTTAAGGGAGTCACTTTCCAAATTGCCAGAAAGCAAAAAGTTTGGCTGTGGGAAAAAACTGGTGAATTCACCGGTCAGGTTAATTTTGACACCGTCCGTGTCGCCAACCATAAATCGATTAATCACTAATCGCCCATCAATACGAGAAACATCAACGTCCACATCAGTGAAACCACGCCCGTTCCAGGACAGTTGGGCAGCTTTCAGAACGACGCTGGTATTATATTCGTCAGCCTCTGCGTCATCGTCTTGCCAAGGCGGTGACCGCCACGCTGCCCATGGCCCATTGGCTGGCATAAGAGAAACGTATGCATCCATGTCGAGGGTTGGAGCAGAAAGACTCAAATCATATTGGTCGGGTGTGCCAACGGTGAAGGCGTAGTCGCCCTTTAGCGTTTCGCCGTCCAATGTCATGACGGCGTTTTGTAGTCGAAAATCATCTGGTGAACTCTCGACCTCACTAGTGACTTGCATTTGCGAGAGAAAATTCGAGTCGACATTCGCCACGTCATAGCCGAGCCAATTCAACATGGCTCTCGGATTGTCTACTTCTGCGGCAATGTTACCGGTGAAATCTGTCCCTCCCTTTGCCGGGGACCAGGTCCCGCTGCCGGTTAAGGAGGCCTTACCTGGAAGACGGCCGGTCGCCTGACGCACTTCGATCTTTCCGTCCTTGGCAATTCCCTCAATTGCAAAGTCTTGAATGACACCGGCACGGTATATAATGCCGTCGACCTGCAAATTGATGGTTCCCACCAAATTTGTCGGCAATATGAATCCTTCCAATTCGGATTCAATCGATTGCGCGGCCTTATCAAGATTGACAACACGCTGTTGTTCTGGCTTTTCTTCCAGCAGGGCGTCCAAATTTATGCTGCGGGCACTCAAGACGGCTTGGAATTTGGGCACCCTTCCCAGTTGAATACCGATTGTGCCCTTTGCACGCATCCCGCCAAGACCCACGACCAGGTCTTGCGCGCTGACATCTGGCCCCGAAATCTTTAACTTTGTTTCCATGGTCAGGTCTTGCGCGAGCACCTGCGCGGCCGCGCCTTTTGGCGCCGCTACCGGGCCACCCCGAATGAGGGTGAACAGTTCATTGAGACCCTGCCCGGCATCGGGCACCGAAAACGTCAAATCACCGCTAATGGTGCCAAATAACGATGCTTCCTCCAAAAACCCCTTGAAACCGATAGCCGCCTTACTCGATGCAAAAGTTGCATTGACCCGCGCCGGCACCGCTCGCAAGACCGACGTATCTCCTATCAACCAATCAAATTGCAATTCGACACCGCGGAGAATGGCGGTTCCGTCTGCGCGGAACGGTCCGTTGATGGTCTCTGCGGAAAACGTTCCGTTGAGACCGCCGACCAACTCCCGCATGCCCCTGCTAGGATCGGAATAGGTCAAGGTTCCGTCTTCGATGGTGACGACATCAAATCTAAGCGCGTTGACCATGGCCGAAAGCCACCAGGGCCATTCCCGACGAACAGGAGCCTCGGCTTCATCACTTGGATCAAGGCGCCAATTCGTTGTATTGCCGGCCAAAACCTCTAGAGCAATTTGAGGCTTGACCATCCGAAGGTCCGTAATCTGAATATCACCCATGATCAGAGGCCGAAGCGCGGCTCTTAGTTCAAGCCTCTGGAGGCTAATCATTTTGCTATCGGAAGCTTCATCAAGATTTGCAACGGCAAAATTTGCCATCGTGAGAGCCGGATAGGGTAGCAATACAAATTCAATATCACCGTCGATCGTGACGTCACGACCGGTCAGATATTCGGCATAGCTTTCAATCTCGTCGCGATACTGATTCCAATCAACAAAACTCGGTGTAACGAGTACAGCCCCGACACCAAAGACTAAAAAGAAAACGAATATGGCGATGGCTCGATCCAAGAATCACCTGTTACTCTATACTCGACATCGCATGCTGTTTTGGGCTCGCATGTTCATGGGGCAACAGCTCATTATAATAAGAAAAAGCTTTTGGAGTGGAGGATATATGGTGGGTTGGGAGCCATCCGTACCACGTTGAAATAGGGTTGATAGGCATATGGGCGAAGTCATTAACCTCAATAGGTACCGTCGAGAGCGCAAGCGCGAACTTAGACAGTCGGCTCCCGCCGTCTTTCCCGCAAAAATCGAGCCAAATGCGCACGATCCTCACGAGGAACAGGTCCGGCAGTTAGAAGACCAGAGCAAGAGCTCGACCGTTGGCGTACTTTCCCTGCCACAACCGAGAGATGGTCCCAAAGACGGCGGGCCTGAGACGGTCTAATTCAATGGATAAATCGTCGTCTGACGAAGACGTCTCAGCTTCGGGGCCCTTGAAAGGCATCCTCGTTCTTGATTTGACGCGCGTGCTCGCTGGCCCTTACTGCACAATGATTTTGAGCGATCTAGGTGCACGTGTCATAAAAGTTGAACTGCCGAAAATCGGCGATGATTCCCGGAAAATAGGTCCGTTTGTTAAAGGCAAGTCCGCCTATTTCATGTCTCTCAATCGTGGCAAGCAATCCATTGCCCTCAATCTGAAAGTCAAGCAAGACAGAAAAATCTTTGAACGTCTCTTAAAGCGTTCGGATGTGCTGGTTGAGAATTTTCGCGCTGGGACCATGGAAAAATTGGGCTTTGGTTGGGACCAACTAAAAAAGAAACATCCGTCGCTAATTTATGCCGCCGCAAGCGGATTTGGCCATACTGGTCCTTACGCCGCCAAGCCGGCCTATGATCTTGTCGTGCAAGCCATGGGCGGCATCATGAGCCTCACGGGCGATGCGGGCGGTCGTCCGGTCCGCGTTGGAACTTCGATCGGAGACTTGGCTGCGGGTCTCTTTACGACGGTCGGAATCTGTTCAGCGCTTTTTCACAGACAACAATCCTCTCGCGGACAAAAGGTCGATGTCGCGATGCTCGATTGCCAAGTGGCTTTGTTGGAAAACGCCATCGCACGTTATGTCGCAACAGGAACGGTTCCCGGTCCTCTCGGCGCCCGGCATCCATCCATCGCCCCGTTCGAAGCCTATGAAACAGAAGACAGCTACTTAATCGTTGCTGCAGGAAACGATGCGCTGTTCGAAAAACTTGCATCGGCAATCGGCGCGGCCAGCTTAGCGACCGAGGAGCGCTATTTGACCAACGATCTGAGGTGCCAAAATGCAACCCCGCTAAAGTCAGATCTGGAATCGATCCTATTGACCAAGCCAACGGTCTATTGGATCGATACCTTAGAGGCGGCCGGCGTGCCCTGCGGGCCCATAAACAATATTGAGCAAGTGCTCAACGATCCTCAAATCAACGCCCGTAATATGGTTGTGTCGGCACACGACCTCGATGTTGGGGAGATCACGGTAGCGGGCAATCCGATCAAATTTGACGAATTTGACGATCCCGAACGGCGCGGCGCGGCGCCGGAGCTCGACGGCAATCGGCAGGCCATTCTTGATTTCCTGGATGAAACCGAAGCCGGTGCGCACAAGCACACCTGAGCTCCGATTAGACGATAGGAGAGATCCTATTGGCCAGCCGCGGCACGGCGCGACGCCATTTCGGGCGCATAGCCTAAAACAAAGTGATTGTAATGAGCCAAGGTCCGTTCCGCATGCCCGCGGATCAGAAGCTCGATGGAGGTAAAGTCGGAGACACCGACAGCGCGCGCCAAAACTTTGGCCAATCGCGTGTTGGGACGGTCGGTAGCGGGGTCGGCAACGCCAGTGAAAGCCTTCACCGCTTGAAGCCGCTCCCAGTGTGAGAGGGATTCGCCAAGTTCCTGTGCTGCGCCTGGGTCGAGGCACCCTGCGCGGGTTAGAGCTGCCAACGCCTCATGCGCATCTGTTGTCAGGACGTAAGGATGTTCCGCTCCATGGCGCATTTGCAAACATTGGACGACCATGTCCAGATCGACCTGGCCGCCGCGAATATTTTTGACGTCCCAAATGGTATCAGTGCGATTTAGGCGCATGTCCCGCTCGCGCGCCTTGTCGGCATCCTTGTAGATCTGGTCGCCGTGGCGCGGTCGGGTCAGCAACTCGGCAATCATGTCTTCGATGCGTGCCTTGAGTGAGTTTGGCCCGTTGATAACGCGGGCTCGCGCAAGGCCCAGTTGCTCGCGCGCGTCCGCCTCGCCAACATAATAGGTTTGATAGACACCGAGCGAAGATGCGATCTCGCCCGACGTTCCACCCGGCCGGCATCTTGTATCGATTTCGAAAAGAGGCAAGTCGCCGACGCCGCCGACTGGACGCAATTCTGTTAGATATTCGGTAATGCGAGTGGCCGCATCAGTATAGAGCCGCACGCCGTCCGACGACGCTCCATCACCGCTATCGGGGTCGTAAACGAATGCTAGATCAAGGGGCGAACTTGACGAGAGATAGCCATCGCCAAACTCTCCCATTGCGATCACTGACAGACCACGACCAACTGTCTTGTCAGCCGCCACCAATTCATCCATGCAAATTTCATAGACAATATTGACCGCCGCCTCAGTCAGGCCGCAAAGAATACTGCCCGTAGCGTTCAGATCCAAATCACCACGCAACCACGAGAGACACAAGCGCGCTCGGCATTCCCAAAGCCACTCCGACAATGCGCCCAGAACTTGTTCGTCTTTACCATGACGCCGCGGCGGCGGAAACTTTTCGAGCCATTCTTCGGGCGATTGCGTGATCTCGGCTTCTGAATTAAATACGTCTTTGGCAAGCTCAGCATTCTTGATGAGAACGCGCGCAAAGCGCGGCGTGTTGCCAAAAAAATCAACCACAGTTTCAGACAACCTGTTGTCCTCGCGAAGACGGTCGAATGGATGTTCCTCCGATGGAAGCAATGACAAAAATAGATCGAATGCGACAATGGCCAAGTCAGGATTCTGTGTGCCAGCAAACTCGGTCAGCAAGCCGGGCGCCATTTGTGAAAGGCGCTGGCGAGGCTCTGATGCCGTGCGTTCAACGACGCCATGCACCCAATTATCGACAATTGACGCGATACCTTGACCGTCAGAAAAACCGATATCTTCGAGCTTGCCGACGTCTTTCGCCTCGCCATCCTCGCGGTTGTCGCTTGCAGCGGCATTGCCCAAGATGTCGAAGCCGAGTTCTGCAGGCTCAGCAACAATGTTCAGCCAGTGTTGCTCTGCCTCCGAGACGGTACCTTGCAATACAGCTTCAAAGAGCGGTGCTTCTGAATATCCACAAAGCGCGGCACGTGCGTTCGCTTCATCTTTGATTGGTTGCACTGAGCTTGCGTGACCCCGAATGAGGTGCAATCGATTGCGCGCAACGGAATAAAAATCGTGATTGGATCCAAGTCGTTCTGTCGTTAATTTATCAAGTGCGCCAATTTTTCCTGCCGCTGAAAATACGGATCGAGCATGACCCTGTCGGAAGTCAGCATGGTTTTGGCCGAGAGCCAAGCGGCAAGTTTGAACCAATCTTGCATGAGCGTCGAGATCGGAACGCGGGCCTACCTTGTCATTGCCTTTAGTACCTCGCTTGTCTAATTTGACAACTTCGCCGATCTCGTCGGCTGTGAATCCTTTTTTCCAAATCTTACTCGACATCTTTTCGAGTATGTCACCACCGGCTTTACGATCCCCGGCAACGACACGGGCGCCGGCGATCCACGCACGTTGAGCAGGAGAGGCCCCCTCTTTCAGGTCTTCATAAATTTCTTCAACTGAAAGAACCAACCCACCTTGGCCAGTACGCGCTTCATGGCTCGGCCAAGATTGACCGATGTGAATGACCTCAAAAATTGAACCTTCTTTGTTCAATGTCCTAAACGCATCTCCAAGCTCTCCGGCAATTCGTCCAAACACTCTTTCGGTGGCGCCGACTTTCGATTTTGCCAGCACGTCTTGATCGTAGGCCACCAATATTTCTAAGGGGCCACAATAAGAGGGTTCGTCGGCAGCCAAGTCGCCGCCACCCAAGACGAAGAGACCTGGAAGCGGTACCGGCGCCAACTCTTCTGGCGACGTAAACTCGCCATGGCGGTAAGCCAGACGGGTGAGCCAACTCAAGCCGGCATCAAGTGTTCGCTCGGCCAAATCACTGAGGCTCGCTCCGACTTGTTCATACGTCCAATTTTGACTGAGATCAGCAAGTCCGATCGCAACGATTGCTCGTTCTTTGAGCGGCCTAATGCCTTGTGATAGCGCCGTCGTCGGGCCCGTCACCCGATCGAGCGCGCGCAGATCTCTCGCGACTTCCGACAAGATCTTTGAGGACTCACCTGTCAATGCCTTAATGGCGGCATCAGGATGGGTCAAACAACAGCGCGCCAAATATTCCGTGTGCGCAAATGCGCCATATAAAGCCATTCGCGCAATCGGATCGTTCATCATACGCATGACGGCATCAGCATGCAGCCGGCCTGCGCGGCGGCGCCATTGGTCGAAACGCTCGACCGATGTTGGCTTGCTAACTTTGTTCTCTTTTTTTGCAGAAGACGTGGTCGGTTTAGTCGACTTTTTGGGCATGTAGGAGCTCTTCCGAAACAGGTGACGAGCAATTATCAAGTCGCGCCGTTAAGGAAGGCTTTACCCAAACAAAAAAAGAAGGTGCCGAAAAATTTCAATCGACGACTGTAGATAGTGAATCAATTGTTGACGGGTCTATCGACAACGGCTGCGAGACGTCGCTAAGCGATGATACGAAACACTTTGCCCGGATTCATAAGCCCCTGAGGATCGAGAGCATTCTTGACCGCACGCATGACCCCAAGCGCCGAACCATGTTCCCTTTCCAGATGCCTAATTTTACCCAAACCAATTCCATGTTCGCCTGTACAAGTTCCACCCATATCGAGCGCGCGCGTGATTAACCTTTCGTTTAGTTCTTCCGCAATGGCCAATTCAGAAAGCTCGTCGGGATCAATAAGAATAACCAAATGAAAATTACCATCACCGACATGGCCTACGAGGGGCGCCAACAAATTCAATTCTGCAATATCATTCTTGGTTTCGAGAATGCACGCCGCCAAATTGGAAATCGGTACACATACATCTGTAATGAGACCTTTGGCCCCGGACTTTAGGCTCAGGGCCGCATAGAGCACATCATGTCGTGCTTTCCACAACCTCTTTCTCTCTTCTTCTTTTGTTGCCCAGTGAAACTGCGCACCTCCGTACTCACCAGCAATCTCCCCAAACTGTTCAGCATGCTCTGCGACACCTGCCTTGCTTCCGTGAAACTCAAGAAAGAGCGTCGGCAATTCCGGCAACGACAATTTTGAATAAGTGTTGCACGCCCCTATTTGAACCTCGTCCAAAAGTTCGATTCTTGCCACGGGGATTCCCAGCTGTATCGTCGCAATGACGACATTGACTGCAGTTTCAAGGCTCTCAAACGCACATGTCGCAACGGAAATTGCCTCGGGAATCCCATATAGCCTGAGATTGATTTCGGTGACGAGCCCGAGCGTTCCCTCGGAACCCAACATGAGGCGGGTTAAATCATAGCCGGCGGACGATTTGCGCGCGCGGCCGCCAGTTCGCACAATGGCGCCGTTTGCTAATACACATGTCAAACCCAACACGTTTTCGCGGATTGTGCCATAGCGTACCGAATTGGTGCCCGAAGCACCGGTTGCGCACATGCCACCCAACGTGGCTTCTGCGCCCGGATCCACGGGAAAGAACAATCCCGTATCACGTAAATAGCTGTTGAGCCGTTGCCGCGTCACGCCGGCCTCAACAACACAATCCAAATCGCTTTGGTTGACCGAAACAATCGCGTCCATACCCGACAAGTCGAAACAGATTCCTCCTTGTTCAGCGGCAACGTGACCCTCTAAAGATGTTCCGGCTCCAAAAGGTATGATTGGGACACCAAAGCGCGCACAAACTTTAACGGCTTCGCTGACTTGTTCAGTAGAAGACGCAAAAAAAAACCGCGTCAGGAGCTTTTTCTTTATGAAACGACTCATCGCGGCCATGCTGGCCCCGAACCTCGAGATTGGTGGAAACCCGCTCGCCAAATCGATCGATAAGCATATCGATCGCCTTCTCGAGGTCGTTAAGTTTTATTTCAGAACGTTCCATAGTGCGAATTACTGCTTATTTTGATCAATATTTTGCGTCATTGCCAAATAGGCAGAGGATCCTATTATTTCACAGTATGAGTCTCTCGCGATATTGCAATGTCGCAGTCTTTCTTCGATTTGACCGGTCACTATGCTCAACCAAACCGATGAGGCAGATTCGGCCCGCGCATTCATTAGGCGGAGCCGACAAGTCTTCGGCAAGATGTGGCAGCCGGTTCTTTGGACCATCGCTCTTTCTATTGGACTTGTCGTAGGATACGCAACCATCGGTTTTCGGATGTTGATTGCGGGCACTCAATGGGCCGCATTCGGAACACCTTACCAACAACTCTACTCGACGGCGCAGACTTTGCCCTGGTGGCAGTTGCTATTGTTGCCAACTTTCGGCGGCTTGATCATCGGATTGCTGTTAGAGGTGGTTCGGTTTGTTTGAACAACTTTCGGACTGCGGATAAGTGGATTTCAGCCCCTGTTATGCCGCGACCGGGATTGGTTGCAGCACGTTGAAGTAAGCCTGATCGGGTGTCTGGCGGTCAAGCGATGAATGCGGTCTCTTGGTGTTATAAAAGACCAAATATTTGCCGAGGGCGGCTCGGGCTTGTGGAACATTGCCATAGGCATGCAGATAGACCTCCTCGTATTTGACCGTGCGCCACAGCCGTTCAACAAAGACATTGTCCCGCCACGCTCCCTTGCCATCCATGCTGATGGCGATTTCAGCATCCTTCAGGATTTGTGTGAAAGCGATGGAGGTAAACTGCGAGCCCTGATCGGTGTTGAAGATGTCCGGCTTACCGTAACGGGCCAGTGCTTCTTCAACGGCTTCAATGCAAAAGTCTGCTTCCAGTGTGATAGAGAGCCGCCAGGACAGGACACGCCGGCTGAACCAGTCAACCACTGCGGCCAGATAAACAAAGCCCCGTGCCATTGGAATGTAGGTGATATCCATCGCCCAGACCTGATTGGGTTGGGTGACCGGCAGCTTACGCAACAGATAGGGATAGATTTTGTGGCCCGGTGCAGGCTTGGACGTGTTCGGGCGGCGATAAATAGCCTCAAGCCCCATACGCTTCATCAGTGTTGTGACGTGCAGGCGGCCAACCTTGTATCCTTCACCAAGCAATAGTCCCTGCAGCATCCTGCTGCCTGCAAAGGGATAGTCGAGATGCAATTCATCAATCCGGCGCATCAGTGCCAGATCACCGACCGATACGGGACGGGGCTGATAATAGACGCTGCCCCGGCTGATCTTGAGCGCCTTGGCCTGACGGCTGAGCGAGAGTTTATGTTTGCGGTCGATCATTTTCTTGCGCTCGGCAATCCCGCCTTGGTGAGCGCATCGCCTAAAAAATCATTCTCAAGCGTCAGCTCCCCAATCTTGGCATGGAGCCTCTTCACATCAACACGGGGTGCAGGCAGCGGTGATTTACCCTCCCGCCCAAAAACACCCGCTGCACCCTCAAGGAGCTGATCTTTCCATTGCTTGATCTGGTTAGGATGAACATCAAACTGCTGAGCGAGTTCTCCCAATGTCTGCTCACCGCGAACGGCCGCAAGGGCCACCTTCGACTTGAACGCAGGTGTATGATTGCGACGTGGTCGTCTTGCCATAGTGGATCTCCTGTTGCCGGCGATCATGCCGCCTACAGGCCAAAATTCCACTTATCTCAACTGTGCAGATTTCCCGAGCCACCTCTGTTGCTGCTTCTTAAGCGATTGAGTTATTTGCCCGACGATCGCGCCCACGGTGTTGCCGATGTCATTGAAGCGCGGGGCATTCATGATGGGCGTGTCTCTCTGCGTACAGGGCTGTCTAGCGCTCTTATTTCAGGCATATCTCTGGGCGTAGGTGCGAGCGCAGGCCGTGAAGGACCAGCGGTTCATTTGGGTGCATCCATCGCCTCATTAATCGCGCGCAGCTTAGGTTACCCCGCTCCGGCCGCAAAAATGTTTTTAGCATGTGGAGCCGCTGCCGCCGTATCAGCTTCCTTCAATGCACCGATCGCAGGTGTGTTGTTCGCACTGGAAGTGGTTTTGGGGCACTACGCACTCAGCGTTTTCGCCCCGATCGTCATCGCCAGCGTTGCAGCAACGGTCGTAACGCGGATTCACACGGGCGAGTTTCCTGCATTCATCGTGCCCCAAATGGACTTTGGATCTTATTTGCAGTTACCAGCCTTTGCCATACTGGGATTGGTCGCAGGAGTCGTCGCCATTCTATTCATGAAATCGGCAGCAATGGCGGCGCGTGTGGCCGACGGCATGTCATCTAAGCTGAGAGCGCCCATTTGGATTCGGCCGATGGTTGGCGGTGTCATGATCGGCACCCTCGCAATTTGGTTTCCACAGATACTGGGCGTCGGTTACGAAGCGACTGACGCCGCACTAAAAGGGATTTTCCCGCTTTCACTACTTGTGGCGTTGATCGCCGCGAAGATCGCAGCCACGTCTGTTACGTTGGCGTGCCGCTTCGGCGGGGGTGTTTTTAGCCCTGCCTTATATCTCGGCGCGATGACAGGCGCCGCATTTGGCAGTATTGCCATTACGTTGTTTCCGGAGCTTTCAACCAGTGCGAACTTTTATTCGATCGTTGGTATGGGTGCTGTCTCCGCGGCCATTTTGGGGGCGCCTATATCCACTGCCCTCATTGTATTTGAACTCGTGCGCGAGTACGAAGCCGCCATCGCTCTTCTCGTTTCCATATCCATCGCAACAGTCCTCACCCAATCCGTATTGGGGCGCAGTTTCTTTCACTGGCAAATCGAAATGCGCGGCTACAAATTGCAAGAGGGCCCTCACCATGCGCTACTTGAGACCATTCGCGTAAGCGATGTCATGAGTGATACCGAAGTCCGGGCGGAAGAGTACACGGGTGACGGGCCCCGGCTAACACCAGCCGATCGACTTACAACGATTTTTGAACTCATGGATAAGTTCGAAACCGACGTGATCCCGGTGACTCAATCGGAGCATGACAACAAGATCGTTGGAATTGTGCTGCGCTCCGATTCACTCGCGGTATATAATCGCGCCCTTGTACAAGCGCACGTGGAAAGCCACGTATAGACCATCGAGCCCCATTGAGGGCACCCCGCCGCGTGCTACCATGCTCGCTCAGAATCATCAGGAAAGTACAATCCTTGGTTAATCTAACCGAGCAATCCGGTCAATCGGACGATTATGTCCGCGCTAAAGCCTCAGCGGAGACCCCGCCCTATCTTGCTGTCCTCAATGACGAACAATTGAAGGCCGTACAGACGACGGACGGGCCGGTACTCGTGCTTGCGGGCGCCGGCACAGGCAAGACACGTGTGCTTACGACCCGTTTGGCCTTTCTCCTTCAAAACGGGCTCGCCTGGCCAGGCCAAATCTTGGCAGTTACTTTTACCAATAAGGCGGCTCGGGAAATGCACGATCGCATCGGCGGCCTGATCGGTGGAGTCGTTGAAGGCATGCAGTGGCTCGGCACGTTTCACTCGATCGGGGCGAAAATATTGAGACGGCATGCAGAACTCGTCGGCTTGAAGAACAATTTTACAATTCTCGACACCGACGACCAGATCAGACTTCTTAAGCAGCTCATCATCGCTGCGGAAATCGATGAAAAGCGATGGAATGCCCGTCACTTGGCAAGTCTCATCGACAATTGGAAAAACCGAGGCTTCACGCCCAACAAAGTTCCGGAAGGGGAGAGTTATTCATTTGCGAATGGGAAAGGCGTTGAACTCTATCGTGTCTATCAAGAACGATTGAAAGTACTCAATGCGGCCGACTTTGGGGATTTGCTGTTGGAATGCATCGCCTTATTTCAAAATAACCCCGACGTTCTCTCGAATTTTCAAAAACGATTCAAGCATGTCCTGGTCGATGAGTATCAGGACACCAACGTTGCGCAGTATTTGTGGCTACGATTGTTGGCACAAGAACACAAGAATATTTGCTGCGTGGGCGACGATGACCAGTCGATTTACGGTTGGCGCGGTGCGGAAGTCGACAATATTCTACGCTTTGAAAAGGATTTTCCGGGCGCCCAAGTAGTAAGGCTCGAGCGTAACTATAGATCGACGCCGCATATTTTGGCCGCTGCTTCAGGCCTCATCTCTACCAACGAAGGGCGTTTGGGCAAAACTCTTTGGACAGATGTCAAAGAGGGAGAAAAGGTCGGCGTGCGCGGCGTCTGGGATGGAGAAGAAGAAGCCCGCGTCATTGGAGAGGAAATTGAAGCGTACCATCGCAATGGAAGAAATCTCAGTGATATCTCCATCCTGGTGCGGGCCAGCTTTCAAATGCGTGAGTTTGAAGATCGCTTTCTGACCCTCAGCGTTCCCTACCGCGTAGTTGGCGGTCCGAGATTCTATGAACGGGCGGAGATCAGAGATGCCTTGGCTTACCTGCGAGTCGTTGCGCAACCCGACGACGATCTTGCATTTGAGCGCATCATAAACAAGCCAAAACGGGGCCTGGGTCAAGCTGCAGTACAGACCCTTCATAACGTCGCAAGGGCAAATTCGTGCTCACTGACGCGCGCAGCGCGCCAGCTTGTAGAAACCGATGAGATACCCCGCGCGCGTCGCGCCCTTGCCGCCCTTATGCAAATGATTGACCGCTGGGCGAGTGAGAGCAAATCCTTACCCCACACAGATTTAGCGGAAACGATTTTAGAAGAATGCGGGTATGTCGAAATGCTTCAAAACGACAAATCTGCTGACGCGCCGGGCCGGCTAGACAACTTGAAGGAACTGGTACGTTCCATGGAGCAATTCGAAAACCTGGCCGGGTTTCTCGAACATGTCTCTTTGGTCATGACGAATGATCAATCCGACAGCGACGACAAGGTCAGTCTGATGACGCTTCACAGCGCCAAGGGTTTGGAGTTTCCGATCGTGTATTTGCCAGGATGGGAAGAAGGCTTGTTTCCTCATCAGCGTTCCCTAGACGAGAACGGCATTAAGGGTCTGGAAGAAGAAAGACGATTGGCCTATGTGGGAATCACGCGGGCTAAGGAAATCTCGAAGATTTCATTTGTCGCAAACCGGCGCATATACAATCAGTGGTCATCAGCTCTGCCGTCCCGATTTATCGACGAACTCCCTGCTGATCATGTCGAAGTGATCGCTGAAACCGGCCTTTACGGAAGTGCCGTGCCCACCGCATCGGTGTTTGCAGAGGACGCTGGACCCATCACCGTTCAGTTCGGCGGAGGCAGCACAGCATTTGAAAGCGGCTACCAAAGTCCTGGCTGGCGCCGCGCCCAACAATCCAAGCGCCGCAATCCCGCACCCCTGATTGAAGGTTCAGCTGAGCTCGTCGCCACCAATGACCCTACAGCTTCTGAGTTCGATTTGGGCGAGCGGGTTTTTCATCAAAAGTTCGGCTATGGAAGTATCAAGAATATCGACGGCAACAAACTTACGATTGAGTTTGAAAAGGCGGGTCGCAAGAAAGTCATAGCTTCATTTGTTGAGCGCCATTGAGGGTCTCAAGGTGAATGAGCATCTTCTATGGTCACTTCGAGTACGGGCGCCCCAAGCCTGCGTCGAAGTCATAGTGAATCGCCTTGAAAAGGCCGACGAGCCGGAAGCGCTATCCATTTCAGCATTTGAAACAAGGTCGGTAGCCCTATGGCGGGTTGACGGCCTTTACAATAAGAAGCCGCGTCGACGGGACATCGTCCGACTGCTCGCACCACATCTCACAGATGTTCAGTTTGAGGTCCGCCAAATAGAGCCGGAGAATTGGGTCGCCAAGACACAGAGAGACTTTAGGCCCATACGAGCCGGTCGATTTTTTGTCTCGCAGGTTTCAGGGATCCACGAAGCTCCGCTGGACACCACGCCGCTCGCAATCGAAGCCGCTCAAGCATTCGGTACCGGACATCATGGATCGACACACGGCTGTTTACTGGCCGTTGATTACCTTGCCAAAACAAGACGGATTAGGCGCACGCTCGATTTGGGGTGTGGAACGGGTGTGCTTGCCCTTGCCTGCTCAAGTATTTGGCGCACGCCGGTTATCGCCTCTGACTTCGATCCAATTGCAACCCAGACCACGCGGGACAACGCCAGATTGAATGGCGTTCATCCCTGGATTACGGCCGTCTGCGCAAATGGCTTCCATCACCGCTTGCTTGTGCACGAGCGGTTCGATCTCATATTAGCGAATTTGTTGGCGCGACCACTGACCGCGCTCGCACCTACCCTTACTCGCCATCTCACGCACTATGGTGTCGCGGTGCTTTCCGGCCTATTGGAACGGCAAGCTCCACGGGTCAAAAGCGCCTATCTGCATCAGCAGATGACGCTCTTGAACACACATATAGTGGATGGTTGGGCGACGCTAACTTTTGTCCGCTAAATGAGTAAGGTTCTCATTTGACGACGCTCAAGTCGGAGCCTTCGAGCCTCGAGAACGCGAGGCTTGCCATTTGCGCCTCCCTTAATTTCAATGCTTGCCGCTTTCCGGACATCGGCTCGTTCGCCGGCCGCAACCCTGCTCTTAACGTTAGCAATGCGGCTGAGGGCGCTGACCGAGTCAACAAGTCGCCGGACCACACCAAGCAAGACTTCTAGTGGCGACATTGATTGCAATAACACACTCATCTTTAGACCTCATACTGGCAGTTCAGTTTCTTAATCATTGCGACTGCCTTGAGCCCTTATATGGCACTGTTGAACGAAAGCGTGTAGATAGAGAAATGGCAGATCAGCCCTGCACCACGCGCATGGGTCCCGTCGGCCGCGCCATTGGTGTGTTGCAAAATTCGATAGGATGAATAGCTAGCAGTAATGTTACAGACCTTCAGCGAAACATCAGACCCCACGCAATCGGGCCCTCGTCTGGCGGCGCTTCGTATTGAACTTGAGGCGCGCGGCCTTGACGGATTTATTGTTCCTCATGCCGACGAGCATCAAAACGAGTATTTGCCTCCCTACGCTGAACGCCTGGCATGGCTTACGGGGTTTACCGGATCAGCGGGAGCCGCGATCGTGCTTCAGGATCTAGCGGTCATTTTTGTCGATGGGCGCTATACGCTTCAGGTCAAGAAACAAGTTGATCTGGATCTATTTGACACCTGCCACCTTGTTGAATGCCCGCCGCCAAAGTGGATCGAACAATCGCTCACTTTGGGAACCAAGCTGGGTTTTGATCCCAAATTACATACAGTCGATGGGATCAAGCATTTAAAGAAAGCTTGCGACAAAGTCGGTGTCGAATTGAGGGCTTGCGATAACAATCCGATAGATGCCATTTGGCTCGATCAGCCTGCCGAACCACTAAATGACGTAGTACCCCACGATATCCGCTTTAGTGGCAAACCGAGCAGCGAAAAGCGGAGGGAGCTGGCCAAAGCCCTTCAAAAGGCCAACGTCAAAGCAACGATCATCACCTCTCCCCCATCGATCGCCTGGCTACTAAATATTCGCGGTCAAGACGTCGAACACTCGCCTCTGCCCCTTTGCGACATAATCCTAAGTGATAATGGTGACGTCGATTTGTTTGTCGAGCCAAAAAAAGTAACAAGTGAACTGCCGACCCATCTCGGCAACAACGTTTCAATCCGCCGGGCTGATGAACTGGTGTCTTCACTGCAAAACTTGGGACAATCAAGTTCGACCGTACAAATTGATCCGGCCGCAATATCGGTATGGATCGAAAATCACCTTAAACGAGCCGGCGCCAAAATCGTTCATGATCGAGATCCCTGCGTTCTTCCCAAAGCGATCAAGAATGAGACAGAATTAAATGGAACACGGAAAGCACACAGGCGGGACGGTGCGGCTCTCACGAAGTTTCTCGCCTGGCTATCGGCCAAGGCCGGAACGGAAATGATCGATGAGATTGGAGCAGTCGAGAAATTAGAGAGCTTTAGAAAGCAATCAGGCGTTTTGGAAGACTTGAGTTTTCCGACGATCATGGGCTCCGGACCCAACGGCGCTATCATCCACTACAAAGTTTCAGACGCTACAAACAGGACCATAAGAAGCGGCGAATTACTGCTGGTCGATTCCGGCGCGCAATATATGGACGGTACGACTGATGTAACGCGTACAATTGCCATCGGTAAGCCCACCGACGATATGCGGCGCAATTTCACGCGCGTGCTTAAGGGGCACATCGCCATTGCGCAATCGCGCTTTCCCCCCGGCACAACAGGCGCGACTTTGGACATTCTAGCCCGCCAGGCACTCTGGTCAGCAGGCCTTGACTATGATCATGGAACCGGACACGGCGTAGGATCATACTTAGGCGTTCACGAGGGCCCTCAAAGCATTTCACGGCTCGCGACAAAAATCGCACTCCGAGAGGGCATGATTCTTTCAAACGAGCCCGGATATTACCGCGCCGATGAGTACGGCATTCGCATCGAAAATCTGGTAATCGTCACTGCAGCCACCCCGATTGAAGGAGGCGAGCGTGCCATGCATGGCTTTGAAACGATCACGCTCGCACCGATCGACCGACGCCTTGTTGATCGGTCGCTGCTTCGCGATGACGAAGTCAATTGGTTAAACGACTATCACGCGCGTGTTCGTGCTGAATTGACACCTATCGTCGAGTCCGAAACGGCGGCCTGGCTCAAAGGGGCAACTGAGCCGCTATAGAGTTGGTTAGTCCGCTATTAGCTCGAGCCAGCCATCTTCGTCCAAGATCGTCAGACCTAAATCCTCGGCCTTCGTTCTCTTCGACCCGGCGCCGGGCCCGACCACGACGATGTCCGTCTTTTTCGACACTGAACCCGATACTTTGGCGCCAAGCGATTCCGCACGCGCCTTGGCCTCATTCCTCGTCATCTTTTCTAGAGTGCCCGTAAATACCACGGTCTTGCCCGCCACCGGACTATCGCCGGTTGGCGCTTCGAATGAATTGACTTCGACGACTTTGAGCAGAGCGCTCAACATCTTTCTGTTGTGGGCTTCGCCGAAAAACTCGACGATCGCCTCTGCGACGACTTCGCCAATTCCATCAATCGACACCAATTCGGAATATGCGTCACTCGCGCGATCATTGGCTTTGGTCAAGGCTTCCACGACAGAATCAATGGATCCATAATTCTTTGCCAAAAGCCGTGCTGTAGATTCTCCAATATGGCGGATACCCAATGCAAAGAGGAAGCGATCAAGATCGATGACTCGCCTTTCGTCAATAGCCGCGAATAAATTTCGGACCGAAGTTTCGCCCCAACCTTCTCGTTCGGCAAGATTGTGTTTGCTCCTTTTATCCCGCTCTTCGAGCCGGAAAATATCAGCCGGTCCTTTTATAAGTTCCTCAGTCCAAAACGCTTCGATTTGCTTTTCACCCAAACCTTCAATGTCGAATGCATTGCGTGAAACAAAATGCTTCAAACGCTCGACCGCCTGGGCCGAGCAAATAAGCCCGCCGGTACATCGACGAACCGCGTCCAGTTTGCCTGTCTTCGGATTGATTTCCCGAACCGCATGGGAGTCACAGACGGGACACTTTTCGGGGAACTTGAATTGTTTGGACTTCTTATGACGTTTTTCGGTAATGACGCCAACCACTTGTGGAATCACGTCTCCAGCTCGCTGAACAACGACCGTATCACCTACTCTGACGCCTTTTCGTTCGATCTCATCTTCGTTGTGAAGAGTGGCGTTTGAAACCACGACGCCGCCTACGGTCACGGGCTCGAGTTTAGCAACGGGGGTCAGCGAACCGGTACGTCCCACTTGTATTTCGATATCATTAAGGATAGTCGTGGCTTGCTCTGCAGGAAACTTGTGAGCTATTGCCCATCGGGGCGCCCTGGACACAAATCCCAATCGCTCCTGCCAATCAAGCCGATCAACTTTGTAGACAACACCGTCAATATCGTATCCAAGAGTTGTGCGCTGGGCTTCAATGTCCTTGTAAGCCTCCAAAAGCTCATCGACAGTTTCACATCGCCGAATCATAGGATTTGTTTGGAAGCCCCACTTTCGAAACTGATCGATAATCGCCATTTGCGTGTCACCGGGAACAGCTCTCATTTCGCCCCAGGCATACGCAAAGAACCGTAAAGGGCGTTGCGCAGTGATTGAAGGATCTAGCTGGCGTAGTGACCCAGCGGCGGCGTTACGCGGATTGGCAAAGGGAGGTTTTCCTTCTTTCTCTTGGCGCACATTCAGGGAGGTGAAGTCCTCATGACTCATGAAGACTTCACCTCTGACTTCTATAATATCGGGAACGTTCTTCGGCTTTAGCTTGCGCGGCACGTCCTTAACGGTCATCAGATTTTGGGTGATGTTTTCGCCGACTTGGCCGTCGCCGCGCGTGGCCCCTAGCACAAAGTCGCCTTTTTCATAGCGAAGCGACGCAGAGAGTCCATCAATCTTGGGCTCCGCTGTAATCGCAATGACTTCATTCTTCAAATTTAGAAATCTGCCGATTCTTTGACGAAAGTCTTCGACATCCGCTTCGTCAAAAGCGTTTCCGAGAGACAGCATTGGCCTTGCATGGATAACTTTTTCAAACTTCTCTGCAGGGGCGGAACCGACCTTCTGGCTTGGGCTGTCGGCGCGAACGAGACCCGGAAATCGACCTTCAATGGCTTCATTACGCTGCCTCAATAAATCGTAGTCGGCGTCAGAGATTTTCGGCTGGTCGTCTTGATGGTAGGCACGATCGTGTTCTGCGATCTCTTGCGCCAGGCGTCCGAGCTCGATCTTGGCTTGCGCTTTCGTTAGCTTTTCAATGTTCACGCCCGGCGTGCTTCGCGCACCCTTGTTTCCGGCCATTAGCCCGCCGTGCCCGTCTTTTTGGTCTGTTCGGAAGTCGACAACAAGCTTTTTGCCGCGGCGCGTGCTTCCCCCGTTATTGTTGCAGCGGACAGCATTCTCGCAATTTCTTCCTGTCGTGCTTTTCGATCCAAAAGCGTTACATTCGTCACTGCTTTACTCTTGGCCCCAGACTTTTTGTTGATACGAAAATGATTTGAGGCCCGCGCTGCCACTTGAGGCGAATGCGTAACGACCAAAACTTGTCCGTCTTGGGCAATGCGCTGCAATCGTTCGCCTACGGCGTCTGCGACCGCCCCGCCAACGCCGCGGTCGACTTCATCGAATATGAGAGTTGTCGCCTCGCCCTTGCGCGCAATGGCTACTTTCAATGCCAAAACAAAGCGGGACAATTCTCCGCCCGATGCAATTTGAGTAAGCGGCCCCATCGGCGCACCGGGATTGGTCGAAACTTCAAAACTAATGCGATCACGGCCGCTCGGTCCCGCCTTCTCTTCGGGCAATGATTCAAACTTGGTTCGAAATATTCCGCTATCCAGCTTGAGAGGTTTGAGCTCTTTGGCGACCGCCTTGTCCAATTGTCCGGCTGCAGACTGGCGTTTTGCGCTGAGTTTGGTCGCCAAAGACGTAAAAACGTCCCGGCATTTTCCTACGTCAGCTTGGAGAGCTTCAAGCCTGTCTTGAGCATTTTCAGCATCGTCCAATTGACTTGCGAGCCGGTCCCGTATACTGCCCAATTCGGCAACTGAAACGTCGTGCTTGCGGGCTAGAGCGCGAAGCGCAAACAGCCTCTCTTCCAAAACATCAAGTCGGTTCTGATCAAATCTGAACTGCACCAATGCCTTTTGAACGACGTCGGTGGCATCTTGCGTTTCCACCAAAGCGCGGTCCAAAGCGGAGACAATGGGTGCCATTTGATCTTGGGCCGTGTTGGTTTCTCTTTCCAGCTGCTTAATGGCGGCGCTTAGCCGGCCCGAACTTCCGCCATCATCGGCCAACGAACTCAATGCGTCGCCAAGCGCGCCGCTGATCTTTTCAGAATTCATCATGACGCGGCGTTCGTCGGCCAAAGTCTTCTCCTCATCAACGCTGGGAGACAGTCGATCGATCTCTTCGATGGCATGATTCAAATAACTTACATCTGACTGCATTGAAGAAAGCCGGTCGGTCTCTTCTTGTAGCGTGGCGCGGGCTGTGGTCAATTGCCCGAATGCCAAGGCGGTCTTCTTCGCGAGCACTTCGACCGCGCCAAATACATCCAAAAGCTCTCGATGAAGCGCTGTATTCAGCAATAGCCGGTCGTCCTGTTGCCCGTGAACCTCGACCAATAACTCTCCGACTTCTTTGAGTGTTGCAACCCCTACGGGTTGATCATTTATGAATGCGCGGCTGCGCCCATCGCTTGCCTGAATGCGGCGGAGAATGAGCTGCGGGCCCGCGCCGAGGCCGTGCTCTTCCAACAGAGTCCAAACAGGATGATTGTCTTCAATGTCGAACTCGGCCGCGGCCACCGCCTGGGCCTGCCCCTGTCGCACTAGACCTCGATCGGCCCGCGCCCCTAGGGCCAGCCCAAGCGCGTCCAAAAGGATTGATTTACCCGCCCCTGTTTCGCCCGTAAGCGCCCAGAGACCCGGGCCAAATTCCAATTCCAATTTTTTGATGAGGACGATGTCGCGGATTGACAGACCGACCAGCATATGAAGCTTCAATCCGACGCGTCGAGTTAAATGAGGCTAGACCTAAGTTAGAACACCCAATCCACGGCGCCACCGACGCCACCGAGTGCTCGAGCAATCCAAGACTTGTCGTTGGTGACCGGTTCCAAATTTTGGTCCGTCAACAGCGCATAACTATTTTCATACCACTCGCTGCCCGGGAAGTTGTAGCCAAGGACGGCGGCCGATGACTGAGCCTCCCCAGCTATACCCATCGACAAATATGATTCGGTTAGCCTGTGCAACGCTTCCGGCACATGGCTCGTGGTTTGATAGGTCTCAATCACATTGCGGAACCTATTGATGGCAGCAACGTATTGGCCGCGCTCGAGATAGTAACGGCCGATATCCATTTCCTTGCCGGCTAAGTGATCAACCGTCATATCGATCTTAAGGCGAGCATCTCGCGCATATTCGCTTTGCGGGTAGCGACGGACAACTTCTTGCAATGATTTCAGCGCCTTTTCGGTCATCTCCTGATCACGTCCAACATCGGAAATTTGCTCGTAATACGAAATGGCAATCAGGTAGTACGCGTAGGGCGCATCACGGTTGCCTGGATGCAATCCGATAAACCGCTCTGCTGCCAGAATTGCCTCATCATACTTGTTGAACTGGTAGTATGAATAAGACGACATGAGCATGGCGCGTCGAGCCCATACCGAATAAGGATGCTGACGCTCTACTTCATCAAAATATAACGCCGCATCGCGATAATTTTTTTCCGACAGTTTATCCAGCGCAATATTGTATATCGTTTCGACTGGCCGCTCGACATACTCTAATTGCTCGTCGTCACCAGAACAGGCAGAAAGTGCAAAGACACAAATGAATGCGGCACAAGCACGAGCACTTTTTTTCACCAAGTCTCGCACTAACGTTTGCGGCTCGCTTGAATTTGCATTTACCATCGATTTTTCCATTCGATACGATACCGTGCTTTCTCGCCGGAAAGACGGAACTTCAGCCGGGACGTCAAGCATGCAGCCCCTATGCTTACTTTGTAAAGCAAAGATTGCATGAGGGCCATAGCCCCTAACAGCTCTGAAAAATTCAATGAAATCAATAATTTAGATCAAAGCCGGCCGGACTGCTCTGCCGCATGTCTACAGTAACCAATGCAAAATCACTGCCAAGACTTTCAATGGCTGTGATTGAATGAGCCGCAATGCCTAGGCCAGTTGTGCAGTCAATCCGTCAGCCGCATCTATATAAGATGAAACTTCGGATTCAGTAGTATCAGCTGGAATCGTTGTGAACTCCCATGCCTCTCTTTTGTTGTGCAATTCGCTTACGAGCTGCAGGTTTAGAGCGTGGCCTGGCCGGACAGCCATGAAGCGGCCGACAATTGGGGCGCCTACCAAATATAAATCCCCAATGATGTCTAATAATTTGTGACGGACGAATTCATCGGGATAGCGCAATCCTCCTTGATTAAGAATCATATCGCCATCGATAACGACGGCATTGTCTAAGGAACCGCCTCGAGCTCGTCCACACTTGCGCAATCGTTCAACGTCTTGAAGAAAGCCGAAGGTACGCGCTCGGCAAAGCTCAACTTTAAAAGAGGCTGGTGAAAATTTAAATTCATAACGCTGGCGGAAAATTGTCGGATTGTCGTAGTTAATTTCAACGTCAGCGCTAAAGCCAGCTCCGGGCGATAGAGTAGCTGACTGACGTTCATCACCAACAGAAATGTCGCTTAGAATGCGAATTGCTTTGCGAGGGGCTTCCAATTCCAGAATGCCAGCACATTCAATCAAAAACACAAAGGGCGCGGCGCTCCCATCCATGATAGGCACTTCTGGACCGTCAAGTTCAACCAACACATTATCGACACCGCTACCAGCCAATGCTGCCATCAAATGCTCGATTGTAGAGATGCCAACCCCTGAAGAATTGCTAATAGTTGTGCCGAGAAGGGTATCGCTGACTGCATCGTGCTGCGCCTTAATGATTTGCGATCCACGCGGAACGTCAATTCGTTTGAATACGATTCCTGTAGAAGGCGCTCCAGGCCTGAGGCACATAAGAATTTTCGCGCCGCAATGGAGACCTACACCCGTACATGAAACTTGATGCTTGAGCGTTGTTTGTGGCACAACTGGCAACATGAAATTTAAACCCCCAGAAAAGGAGACAAGGCCGACTCATAAGTCACGTACATTGACTTGATTCTGGAGAACAGGCGGCTTTCTTCGGCCACAATGGCGTCCCCTCGTCTCACCTCTCACACCCCCTTACTCACTACAAACACAACACTGTTATTCTCTTCTAACAGCGCAGATTAGGTCAAACCAAATAAATCTTTATTACCGTATGTTTCTCTCCGCCATTAAATGTTTGTTAGGGGCACCAACTCCCCTGCATTTGCTTCAACGTTGCGTCGAGGCATTACGGAACTGGCTAATCACAGTAGTGTGAACGAGGCAGCCTTGCTGAAAGGCAAGGCTGCTGAACGCTAATTAGTTTGCTTGTCGTCGAAGAAAGGCAGGGATTTCAAGCTGCTCTTCTTCTTCGGAAACAGAAAAGAGCTGCTCTTTTGGCTTTTGAGGAACTGCCGGCGCGGTACCAGTTGAATCCGGCGCTTGCCCCCTTTCCAAAGGTGGCAGCGGTTTATTCAAGCTTTGCAACGGCGGTGCTCCTCGAACATCTTGAGCGGGTCGGTTGGCCAGGCGCGCGGACTTGACCCCAGCCATCATCCGATCGAAAACGCTCAAACTGGACTTACGTTTTACTGTCGGATGGAGTTCTCGCTGCTGTGATTCAACGACTGAATCTTGTTCAGCCGGCATTGCTGCTGTTGCAGGTTCCAGTTCCGGACCTGGATCGATACCGAGACCCGCCCGAAGTCCAGATCTTACAGGATCGGTTTGAGGAACGCTGACATCGACTGACGTTTCAGCTTGCACTGCCGTTTTGACGGGTTGCAACTGTGGAGCAATGACAGCCGGCTTCACTTCGCTTTGTGTTACCGCCTTTGTTTCGGCCTGTCGCTTGACCTCGAATTCTTCGCGAATGGTCTCGGTCATTGTAACGACGCTTGGTGTTGATGTGGGGGCCCGGGCAACGGCAAGCGAACCGCCACCGCCAAAAGAGGCAACTGTCGCTGTTTCCGGTAGGGGTACGACGTTTTCTTCAACATCGATTCCGGTCGCAACTACCGAAACACGCAAACGTCCTTCAAGATTTTCGTCGAAAGTTGAACCCACAATAATGTTCGCTTCCGGATCAACTTCAGATCGAATGCGATTGGCGGCCTCATCTACTTCGTACAGTCCCAGATCCGGCCCTCCGGAAATATTGATGAGAACACCTCTTGCGCCTTGCATGGATACGTCGTCGAGCAACGGATTCGAAATCGCTGCTTCCGCAGACTCGAGCGCACGTTTTTCGCCTTCTGCTTCGCCAGTCCCCATCATCGCTTTACCCATCTCATTCATCACAGCTCTTACATCGGCAAAGTCAAGATTAATAAGGCCAGGCATGACCATCAAATCAGTAATTCCCCTGACACCGCAGTGCAGCACCTCGTCGGCCATAGAAAAGGCGTCCGCAAAAGTCGTGTGCTCATTTGCAACGCGGAACAAGTTTTGATTTGGAATGATAAGCAGCGTGTCGGCGTATTTTTGAAACTCTTCAATCCCAGCTTCGGCGGTGCGCATCCTTCTGGCACCTTCAAATTGAAAAGGCTTGGTAACGACACCGACTGTAAGAATACCCTGGTCTTTTGCAAAACGCGCAATGACAGGCGCAGCGCCTGTGCCGGTTCCACCGCCCATACCAGCAGTTATGAAAACCATGTGGCAGCCAGAAAGGTGATCCATAATTTCGGCCAACGATTCTTCTGCTGCAGCCTGCCCAATCTCGGGCCTGGATCCGGCACCTAGGCCCTCTGTAATTGAGGCACCCATCTGTATCCGCCGATCACAGGATGACTGTGCTAAAGCCTGCGCATCGGTATTGGCGACAACGAATTCCACACCGCCTAGGTTTGCTTTGATCATATTCGCGACGGCATTGCCGCCGGCACCGCCAATCCCAAATACGGTGATTCGGGGCCTAAGTTCATTCAGCTCCGGAACGCTAAGATTTATTGTCATGGTTGCCTCCAATTTTTTTCAGCCGCACTCTGATAACCACACCGAACCCAGTTGTTTATTCTTCTCCGATTCTTTAGCCGTTCGTCTAGAAATTCATTTTGAGCCACCGTCCAATTTTTGCTATCTGACCGTCCCGAATCGCGGTAGGTGACTCGACTTCGGGCTCAGTTCTTAATGCTTCGGCAGGTGACGACGCTGCGTAATTCAAAAGTCCAGCGCAGGTCGAGAATGCAGGGCCGCCCGCCGCATCTGCCAATCCAAGGAGCTTTAGCGGGCGACCGAGCCGAACATTTTTTTCAAAAATTCGCGCGGCTAGCTCTCTTACGCCCGTCAACTGACTGCCTCCTCCAGTGAGGACCAACCTCTTGCCGATTGCATTTTCAAGCCCGCTATCGGCTAGACGATCACGCACCAGCTCGAAAATCTCTTCTAGGCGGGGTTGAATGACGCCAATCAATAAAGAACGCGGCACTCGATTAGTAGAATTGCCTTCCTCTCCGACGAGCGGCACATCAATCATTTCTCGGTCATCGGTCGGCCCCGCGAGCGCGCTACCGTAGAGGGTCTTAATCCTTTCGGCGCTCGCGACGGGAGTTGAAAGACCGCGTGCAATATCATTTGTTACTTGAATACCCCCTAGACTCACGACGTCAGTATGCAAGCAAGTGCCTTCTGCAAAGACGCTCATAGAAGTCGTTCCACCACCCATATCAACGCAAATGACTCCCAAGTCTTTTTCGTCATCGACAAGACAGGACAATCCGCTCGCATAGGGCGATGCCACGAAATGAGATACATCGAGATGGCAGCGCTGAACTGAAAGTGCAAGATTCTGCAGCGGTGCTGTGGCAGCCGAAACTACATGCAACAATACCCCGAGCCGCTCACCAAACATGCCTCTCGGATCTTGAATGCCGTGATTTCCATCAATCGAATATGAGGTCGGTATCGCATGGACAATAGTACGATCTTCGGGTTGGCATTGCTTTCGGCCATAACGCAGCAATCTCTTTAGATCGTCGTCGCGAATCGGGCGACCTGCAACGGAAGCGCCAACGCTAATCGTCTGGCTCGCAGGGTGACCCGCAGTCAGATTAACGACTACCCGCCGAATAGTCGTCCCCGCCATTCGTTCTGCAGCTTCAACAGCCGCACGAATAGCATCTTCCATCTGATCCATATCGGTAACAGCGCCTTTGCGCATGCCGAGCGAGAGCTGATGACCGATGCCGACGACGCGAACTGGCAGCCGTTCTCGAGGATTATCGACTTCTACCTTAGCAATAAAGCAGCTCACTTTCGTAGTGCCGACATCCAACGCCGTTACAACATCACTTCTTGGACTGGTAGTGACGCGATCCTTGAGTCCGCGTCGATTGTCAATGGCCAACATTATGTATCCAAACCTGGCACGTTGAGACGCACCACCTCATTAGATCTCAAACTGATAAACATGCGATCCGGCATTCTCAAATCGATTGCCGCAATGTCTCGAGCAAGTAGACGATGCCTATCGTCTAGAATTAGCAGGCGTCGCAATGCTTCATCTTCTTGGTAGTCCGGGAGCTTAACGTCCATACCGTTATCCAGTCTAAGGTTCCAACGGCGGCCTGAAACTCGCACCGCTGCCCGAACGCGCGAGCGAATAACTGGATAGCGGTCCAAAAGATCTATAAGACCAGTCGCTTCTTGAGCCGCCCCTTTGCCGACGACATGAGGCAGATTTGCAAAATCGTCAAGATGGTCTGATGAAATGATTTCGCCGTCTCGATCAACCAGCGCAAGCTCCCCGTTCAGTTGCCAGATTGCAGCCGGACGTCGCTCAACAATCTCGATTTGCAAAGATCCAGGCCAGAATCGCATGACGCGGGCCTTATCGACCCAATCGAGAGCTTCTATACGGCGACGTGCGCCAATGATATCAACATCGAAGAGCGAGTCGCCCCGTGAAACGCTCAGGGCCTCATGTAGACCTTCTTTGGAAGTGTAGTTTCGGCCTGTCACGCTGACATGCTGAACCGAAAAGCCAACCTGAACGAACAGATCCCCCGAGGACTCAGACAAAACTTCTTTGAATTGACCAAATACGCCGCTAGCCCAAAGGATCGCAACGACAAGGAGCGATGCGCAAGCCGCCGTGACAATTGCGTAAGGTTTGAATTGCTGCCTTGCGTAACGAATAGATCGTTTCTTGTCATGCCACCATTTCAGAAAAGACTTGGGAGATGTCTTGTAGGGCTTCTTTCTTCTAAACGGCTGGCTCAAGCCGCTAAATCTCATTCGTTTACGGCTACGGCGGCGTCTTACCGTTTGTTTTCCTATCGATCGCATGACGCATCCTCCACAATCCAACTCACCAAATCACCAAAGGAATAACTGGCATAGGCGGCCTGCTCTGGAACAAGTGAAGTAGGAGTCATGCCCGGCTGGGTGTTGATTTCCAGAAGCACCAAGCGACCGGGCTCACCTTTTGTATCGTCATATCTAAAATCGCTGCGGGTTACGCCGCGGCAACCCAATACATCATGAGCTTTGAGGGCAAAATCTTTTGCCCGCTCTGTTGCGTCTTCAGAGATTTTTGCGGGCAATTCGTGCCTTGAACCACCATCTGCATATTTCGCCTCGTAGTCATAGAATTCTGTCTCCGAAATAATTTCGGTTACACCAAGTGCGCGGTCTCCCAGTACCACCACCGTGAGCTCCCGGCCGGGCACATATTTCTCGACCATGACGTCCTCACCATATGACCAGTCATCTGAGACCAATTCGGCCGGCGGCCTATTGGCACCTTTGGGCACAATGTGTACGCCAAAACTGGAGCCATCAGCGATCGGCTTTATTACGTAAGGTGGGTCCAATTGGTGGGCACGCGCGGCTTCGTGGCGGTCGACCACTAGACTCTTCTCACACGGCAATTTGGCAGCGCCAAAAACGGAAATTGCACGCGGCTTATCCATCGCGAGCGCCGAAGCAAGCACTCCCGAATGCGTATAGGGAATTTCCAGTAGTTCCAATACGCCTTGTATTTTTCCGTCCTCCCCCCAAGGGCCATGAAGCGCATTGAATGCAACGTCCGGTTTTAGTTCCGCCAGAATCCGGGCGAGGTCGCGTGTGACATCGATCTCCGTCACGCGATAACCTTTTTGCACTAATGCTTTTGCACATTCCCGGCCCGTCACGAGACTCACATCCCTCTCTGCCGACCAGCCGCCCATGAGGACGGCGACGTGACGTCCGGTACTCGATTCAGCCATGGCGAGCCGCCCTCCCGTTCAGCGGCCGACCGATTCGCCGAATCTCCCATTCAAGCGTGATTCCCGTACTTTTTTCAACCTCTGAACGCACCGTTTCGCCAAGTTTTTCTAAATCCGCCGCCGTCGCCTTGCCTCGATTGATTAGAAAGTTGCAGTGTTGCTCCGAAACTTGGGCGTCTCCAACGATCAATCCTCGACAGCCGGCCTGGTCGATGAGCTGCCAAGCGCTACGCCCTTCTGACATGTCGGGATCTGGATTCTTAAACGTACTGCCGCCTGTGCGACTGCGAATCGGCTGGGTCGATTCTCGCGCCGAAGTTACTTGATTCATCATCGCGTCGATCTCATCGGGATTTCCTGGCCGGGCCTGAAAGAATGCTTCAACAAGAATGAAGTCTTGCGGGACTTGCGAATGCCGATATGACAAGCCCATTTGATCAAGGGGTAATTTATGGGTGCGACCCCGCCGATCGAAGGCGGTCGACTCGATCAATACATCTTTGATTTCGGTGCCATAGGCACCTGCATTCATTCGTAGAGCGCCGCCGACACTGCCGGGAATACCGCGCATGAATTCAAGCCCCGTCAGAGACGATCGAAGCGCTCGCTTAGCCACAAAAACGTCGGGCGCTGCAGCACCTGCTCGCACCTTGTATCCTTCAACCGCTTCAACCTCATTAAATCCGCTACCCAGTCTAATAACGACGCCTTCAATGCCCCCATCGCGTACAAGCAGATTGGATCCGATGCCCACGACCGTGACCGGAATCTCAGTCGGAAGTTGTGCAAGAAAATCGGAAAGATCTTGGGGATCGGCCGGAGAAAACAAGATCTCGGCCTCGCCGCCGACACGAAACCAAGTAAGTTTTGACATTGCAACATGTTCTTGCAATCGGCCACGCACCGCCGGCAAGCGCGCCATGATATCTGACCGATGGTCGTGCGCAGTCATCAAGACGCTTTTCCTTCTTTGGCAGCAAGTTCCGCCAACTCGACAGGCAAGCTGTTTGCCCAAGTTGTAATCGTTCCGGCACCTAAGCAAACTACATAGTCGTTGGGCTTCGCCGTCTCTTTCACGATATCTGCAAGCATCTCCGGTCCATTGAGCGCAATAACATGCCTATGACCATGTTGACGCAGACCATGTATGAGAGAGTCTCGATCCATTCCGTCAATCGGTTCCTCACCAGCCGCATAAACGTCAGAGACTATGACCGTGTCGGCATCATTGAAGCAGGTGCAGAATTCTTCAAATAGATCTCGGAGACGCGAATAACGGTGGGGTTGAACTACAGCAAAGATCTTACCCTTCGTCGCGGCGCGTGCCGCTTTGAGGACAGCGGCAATTTCAGTCGGATGATGTCCGTAGTCATCAATAATTGTCACGCCCTGCCAAATACCGGTACAAGTAAATCGTCGCTTAACCCCAGCAAACCACGCGAGAGCCGACTTCACGGTGCTATCGGATATACCCATCTCATTGCCGACGGCCATAGCGGCCAACGCATTGCGTACATTATGCTCGCCCAACATGGGTAATTCACAGTTCTTGATAACGCGCTCATTGCCTCGCGCACGCTGGCTAATTGATACGTTAAAGTGAGATCTATCATCTTTGACTGAAATTTCCGACGCTCGAACGTCCGCTTGCGGATTAAGCCCGTAGGTTATGATTTTCCGATCAGTAATCTTTCCAACTATCGTTTGCACGTCTGGATCATCTAAACAGGCAACTACAAAACCGTAAAACGGGACTTGTGCCATGAATGTCTGAAAGGCCTGCTTGAGCGTTTCGAAATCGCCGTAGTGGTCGAGATGTTCTGGGTCTAAGTTTGTGCAAACTCCGATGGTCGCGGGCAGATTGACAAAGGTGCCGTCAGACTCATCGGCCTCAACGACCATCCAATCGCCTTTACCCAAACGGGCATTGGAACCATAAGCGTTGATGATGCCTCCATTGATAACCGTCGGATCCAACCCCGCAAGATCGAGCATCGCAGCAATTATGGAGGTCGTTGTGGTCTTGCCGTGCGTACCTGCAACGGCGAGGCACCACTTCAGACGCATGAGCTCAGCCAGCATTTCCGCGCGGCCCAAAATTGGGATCAACTGCGAACGCGCCTCGACAACTTCGGGATTGTCATCTTTCACGGCCGAAGACATCACAACGACTTCAGCGTTACCGATATTCTCGGATTGATGGCCAATTGAAACTGGAATGCCCAAGCCTTTAAGACGGCGAACGTTTGCATTATCGCTTATGTCGCTGCCCTGAATCGGATAGCCGAATATATGCATGACCTCGGCAATACCGCTCATGCCGATGCCACCGATGCCGACAAAATGCGTTATACCTATTCGGAAAGGTAATGTCGGCATTAGGCGGTCTCCATTACCGTTCTTCTGACCGAAGAACTTGCAGCCAACCGTTCGATCAAGTCCGCAAGCGAGCCGACGGCATTTGGCCGGCCGAGCGCGCGCGCCGAGGCTGCAGCATCCACCAACGTTTGAGGTGAAGAGAATAGTTTTGTCAGCGTTTCGGCTAGTGACGTCGCCGTAAGTTCGCATTCGTCACAGATCCAGCCCGCCGATGCCTTAGTAAAGTGAGTAGCATTAGCGGCCTGATCACCATCCAAGGCGCTCGCAAGCGGCACTAAGAGTGCCGGCCTCCCTATCACTGCCAATTCCGACACGGTCGAAGCGCCCGAGCGGCTGATGACCAAATGGGAATTGGCAATGCGGCGGGGAAGATCATCAAAAAATGACGAAACCTCGACGGCCATGCCCAGTTTTGTAAATGCGGCCTTGATAGCGGCTTCATCCTCACCGCGGCATTGTTGAGTAATTACCAAGCGGCGTTGCAAGGATTCCGAAAGCTGTGAAATGGCCTCGGGAATAAGCGAACTGAATATGTGCGCACCTTGGCTCCCACCAAAAATGAGCAAATGAATCTGACTGTCACTGTCAATAGCCGGATAGGCAACATCCCTCACATCAATGACGGTCTGCCGCACCGGATTGCCAGTGACTTCCGATTTGTGCTTATGAGCGTCACCCAGACCAGTAGGGTCTGCAAGAGAGAGTGCGATGGCATCGACGCGAGACGCAATTAGTCGATTAGCCCGGCCCATGACACCGTTTTGCTCGTGTAAACACGTGAGGGGACTTCGCATAATGGCTGCAAACATGGTGGGCAATGTTGGATACCCGCCAAATCCAATGACGACCCTCGGTCGATATTTTCCTAGCAAAAACCAAGCCTGAATTGTGCCAACGGCAAGCCGAAACACAGCACGCAAGCGCCTGAGGACGCCGCGCCGCTCAGTCGTGCCTGACATTGTTTTGTGCAAGCTGGCTCGCCGAAACTGATTACGCCATTTGAGTCCGCGTTCGTCAGTAATCAATACGATTTGATGATTCCGTTCAACCAATTCGTCTGCCAGCGCTTGGGCTGAAAAGAGATGACCTCCCGTACCACCTGAGGTAATGACAATTGTTGACGAGCCGCTTCCGACGGTCTGCATCATGCCATCACCTGCACAGACAATGAGCTAATAGTCCAACGACGGGTCAGAGCGAGCAGCATGCCTATGCCCAACGCCATGGCGAGCAGAGATGAACCTCCATAGGAAACGAAAGGTAGCGTCATGCCTTTCGCCGGCAACAAACTCAAACTCACTCCCATATTTACAAAGGCCTGCAAACCAAATATTGTGACCAGGCCTCCACCGGCCAACTGGACAAAGTGATCATCGGCGGACATCGCACGTATCAAACTTCGCGCTACGACAAAGCAGAATATTCCGACGATAATAAGGCAGGCAATTAGTCCAAATTCTTCTGCGGCAACAGCAAAAATGAAATCGGTGTGAGCATCTGGAATGTAATTCTTAACAGTGCCTTCACCTGGACCACGGCCGAGAAAACCGCCTGCCCTAAAAGCTTCCAGGGCCTTGTCGATTTGATAAGTATCGCCAGCGGCCGGATTAAGATATCTATCAATGCGGCTGGCCACATGAGGAAGATAAGAATACGCGGCATATAGGCCGACTGAAGCTGAAGCACCCATGGTAGCGATCCAAGCAAGTGGCATCCCCGCCATGAAGAACATTGTGGTCCAAACTGACGCCAACAAGAGAATTTGGCCAAAATCCGGCTGGCAAAACAAAAGATATGCAAAGACAATGAAGAGTAACGCGCCAATCAGATTTCCTGGAATATTTGGATTTCTGTTGTTTTCTGCAAACAGCCAAGCAGCCAAAACGACAAAGGCGGGTTTCACGAATTCCGAAGCTTGCAGCGAAAATGCTCCAATTTTTATCCAACGACGCGAGCCCTTAATTTCATCGCCAACTAAGAGCGTCAAAATCATCAATATTATTCCGACGACAAATATTATGGCGGCCAAACGGCGCACCTGCTTCGGTGTCATGAGCGACACGGCGAACATCAATAGCAGTGAAGGCACCAAATAAATCAGGGTTCGATTGACATAGTGAAATGTCGGGTAGTCGTATTTGAGTGCAATCGCCGGACTTGCTGCCAAAGACAACACAGCCCCGATTGAAATCAAACACACGACAGCAACTGCTGACCAACGATCAATAGTCCACCACCACTGCGCCATGATAGATCGATCTGTCCGATTAAGACCGGTCATGTGCGTTCTCTCCATCCGAGGACGTCTCTGCCGATTGGATTCCTTCAAGCTTGTTCACAAGATCGCGAAAGGCGTCTCCCCTTGCTTCAAAGTTTCTAAATTGATCGAAAGAAGCGCACGCCGGAGACAGTAAGACCGTGCCCGTCTCACTGCTTGCGCTCATCGCATCTTTTGAAGCCGCCTTAACGGCAACGTCCAGCGTGTCGCACTTCAGATGCGAAACCTGGTCGCTGAGCGTTTCTGAAAACGCGTTCGCAGCTTCACCAATCAAATACGCTTTCTTGACGCGGGGGAAATAGGCGCGAAGTTTATCAATGCCTCCTTCCTTGGGTATGCCGCCCAAGATCCAATAAATTTGGTCAAACGCCGCGAGTGCATTAGCGGTCGCCTCCGCGTTTGTCGCTTTAGAATCGTTTATGAATTTGACATTGCCGCTCGTGGCAATCTCCTCAAGCCGATGCGCAAGACCAGGAAACGAAAGAAGAGCGTTTCCCAGCCGTTTTCGGTCTCTAACGAAATCGCGCGTGGCTGCAAAGGCGGCCGCAGCGTTTTGCCAATTGTGCCCGCCGAGAAGCGCATCAGCTTGTTTCAGATCAATTACCTCGGAACTAGGTCGCACGACGCCGTCATACAGGACACCTTCAATTACATATACGCCGCGACCAAGCGCCTTCCCCACAGAGATCGGGATTACGGTACGGTTTTCGCGCGAAGATATAGTTGTACATATTTCTTGCGTATACGGATCATCAACACCAACGACAGCGATTGCCTCTTCACCCGAGCCATCAAAAATCTCTTTCTTTGCAGCGATGTACTTCTGCATGTCGCCGTGTCTGTCCAAATGATCTTCAGAGATATTGATAAGGACGGCAACATCGGGACGTAGTGACGGCGTCAAATCGATTTGAAATGATGACATTTCAATAACATAGGTCGTCCCGCTCTTCGGCTGAGGCAAATCGAGAATCGGCGTTCCGATATTTCCCGCAGCGTAGGCATCAACTCCGCAACAGGAAAATAGATGTTCAATCAACGCGGTCGTCGTTGATTTACCGTTCGTGCCGGTCACGGCAAGGACCTGGTAGCGGCCCCCTTTGTCTTTGAATTTTACAATTTCTCGCGCAAATAGCTCAACGTCGCCAATGATTTCAATTCCGGCGGCCTGCGCTTTCTTGACAATGCTGTGTGGTTTTGGGTGAGTAAGCGGAATACCCGGGCTTAGCACAAGAGCAGAAAAGACGGACCAATCGGCTTTGTAAAGATCGCTAAGTTCAATTTCGTTATTGCTCGCGGCAACACGCGCATTTTCACTATCGTCCCAGGCATGCACTCGGGCCCCTCCGGCGATCAAAGCGCTCGCCGCCGAGCGCCCGCTGCGACCAAGACCAAACAGGGCAACGTCCTTATCCGCGAATGATAGCGCAGGTATCATTGTTACCTTAACTTGAGCGTCGATAAGCCGACTAGGGCAAGAATTACTGCGATAATCCAAAAACGAATAACAATGGTGGGTTCAGCCCAACCGAGTTTTTCGTAATGATGGTGGATCGGCGCCATTCGAAAGACACGCCTGCCGGTCATTTTGAATGAAGCTACCTGCACCATGACCGAAACGGCTTCGAGCACAAATATTCCACCGACGATTGCCAATACGATTTCGTGCTTCACCGCAACGCTGATAGCCCCCAGCGCACCTCCCAGTGAAAGAGAACCAGTATCTCCCATGAAGACCATGGCTGGTGGAGCATTGAACCAAAGAAATCCAAGGCCTGCGCCGACAAGCGCACCGCAAAAAACGGAAAGTTCCGCAGAGCCGGAAACAAAAGTAATTTGGAGATATTCGGAAAATATAGCGTTGCCGATGATGTAGCAGATGATGCCGAAACTCGCGGCGGCAATCATGACCGGCACAATGGCGAGGCCATCCAATCCATCAGTCAAGTTGACAGCATTCGAAGCACCGACGATGACAAACGCCGCAAATACGACAAAGAACCAGCCGAGATAAATCGAGACGTCCTTCAAAAATGGCAACGCAAGTTGAGCTGCCTGTTTTCCAAGCATGCCTTCTTCCGCTCCAGACACGCTCATGATCCACAGAGTCGCAAAACCTGCCAAGACAAACTCAATCGCCAACCTTAGTCTTCCGGGCACGCCTGAGCTTGAGCCTTTTGTCACTTTTGCAAAGTCGTCAATGAATCCGACAAAACCAAAGCTCATCGTGACCAGAAGAACGACCCATACATATTGATTTGACAAGTTTCCCCACAATAGGGTGGCCAGAAAAATGCCCAACAAGATCATTACGCCGCCCATCGTCGGCGTACCTTGCTTCGCCACAATGTGGGTTTCAGGACCGTCTTCCCGAATAGGCTGACCTGCACCTTGCTTCGATTTCAACCATCGAATTATCCAGGGGCCAAAGAAGAAACAGACAAACATCGCGGTCAATGTGGCCGCACCGCTTCGAAACGTGATGTAGCGGATCACATTGAAGATTGGAATCTCATCGCTAAGCGGGACCAACAAGCTGTAGAGCATTACGATAATCCCCCTACTTTCGCACTGTCGTCCGGGCGCTGCCCAACACTGTCTTGTGCAATAATCGCCTCTACGATGAGACCCATTTTGCTGCCGAGGGATCCTTTGACCATTAAGGTATCGCCAGCATGAACGTTCGACAATATGGGCGCGATAAGTTCCACAGAAGTGGCCGTGTATTCACCCCTGACAGCGGTGTCTAATTCGGCCCAGAGATTCTTCATGAGTGGCCCCGACAGAAAGACTAGGTCCACCTCGGCATCTCTTATGCATTGATTCAATGAGGCGTGAAGCTCTGAACCCTGCTCTCCCAGCTCCAACATATCGCCTAAAACGACTATCCGGCGGCCTCCATGCTTCACTTCGCGATGCCGAAGCGCTTCAATGGCGGCTCTCATAGAAGCCGGATTTGCATTGTAACTTTCGTCGACAACACAAATGTATCCACCATTCATTTCGACATGATGGCTTTGGCCGCGCCCCTTCGGCTCGTGCATACCGACAAGAGATCGGGTGGCTTGCACAACATCAGCACCGACCGCGTGTACGGCGGCCAGAACCGCCAAACTATTCATGACCCAATGTCGGCCAACAACTAGTAGCCGATATGAAACTTCTTGACCGCACACATTCGCCTCTACCGCGCTGCCAGTAGCCGTTGGAACTACGCTCTTTAGCCGAATGTCTGCATTCTCCGATTGGCCAAATATGAGCAAAGTTTCGACGCCGCAATTCTTTGCACTCTCGGTCAATCTTTGAAGGTGCTGCGATTCTGCAGCTAGAACTGCCACACCGGGCGCAACCAGGCCTTCAAAAATTTCAGCCTTTGCGTCTGCGATATCTTCGACGGACTCGAAGAACTCCAAGTGAACCGGCTCAACGGTCGTAATAATTGCCACATGGGGAGACACAAGCCGCGTAAGGGGACTGATTTCACCCGCATGATTCATCCCAATTTCGAATATTCCGAATTCTGTATCGTTTGGCATTCTCGCTAATGTCAAAGGCACGCCCCAAAGATTGTTGTAAGACGCAGCTGAGGCGTGTGTTTTAGCCTGAGCGCCCAAAACCAATTTGAGCATTTCTTTGGTCCCGGTCTTACCTACACTGCCAGTGACCGCAATCCGCTTGCCCGAGCAGCGCGTGCGCGCCGCTACAGCAAGATCGTTTAAGGCATTAAATGTATCGTCGACGCGCAAGTAAGATCGTGTTTTGTCAATCTTGGACAAGCCCGACGATACGACAGCTGCGGCAGCTCCGCGCTTGAAAGCAGCCGACACAAATTCATGTGCGTCGCGGTTGGGACCTTGCAACGCCACAAATAAATCTCCGCTTTCGATTGTTCGGCTGTCGATCGATACGCCACTTGCGGACCATTCTTTCGACCCTAAAAGCGAACCAGCCGTGGCATCTTTGGCCTCAATCGCGCTCCAAAGTGGCTGTGGCACTAGCACACACCCCCTTGAGCGATTAGGACACGTCTCACTTCATTTTCGTCGCTAAATGGAATGGCTTTCGATCCCACGATTTGGCCGGTCTCGTGACCCTTCCCAGCGACGATGAGCACATCGCCTTTGTGCAACCGCAAAATGGCTTGTTCAATCGCCGTTGCACGATCGCCGATTTCGGTCGCGCCCGGTGTGGATGCCATAATTTCCCCTCGAATTGCAGAGGCATCCTCCGAACGTGGATTGTCATCGGTTACAATAATCTGATCTGCATTTTCGTGCGCGCGCTGACCCATTAATGGCCGCTTGGCGCGATCGCGATCTCCACCAGCTCCGAAGACCACGTGCAATTTACCTGATGTGTGAGGTCGAACAGCCGACAATACCGTTCTAAGCGCGTCTGGAGTGTGAGCATAGTCAACAAAGACCGGGGCGCCTTCGCGGCTTATCCCGATCCGCTGCAAGCGACCGGGAACACCTTCAAGCGAACTCAATGCGGCGAACACTCTGGCCGCATCAGCGCCACACGCGATAACAAGGCCCGCCGCAATGAGCGCATTGGAGGCTTGAAACTCCCCGACCAACGGCAACTCGATGTCAAACTTTTTGCTCCCAAATGCCACACGCAAATGATGCCCATCAGCCGTCGGATGCTGGGATAGCAGCCTAATGTTTTCGTCGTCGGCAGTTGCATTCCGGCCAACCTCAATAATCCGTTGTCCTCGAGTGGCCAATACTTTCAGAATTGCTGGTGCATTTTCATCGTCCACATTCACCACACCGGTTCCAGCCGCGGGCAACAATTCCTGAAAAAGACGGAGTTTTGATTGGAAGTAGTGACCAAGGTCCTCGTGATAATCGAGATGATCCTGGCTCAAGTTTGTAAATGCCGCAGCAGCTAATTCGATTCCATCAAGCCGGTATTGGTCTAAGCCGTGACTCGATGCCTCAATAGCAAGATGATCAATGCCATCGTCTGCAAGTTCTTTGAGTTTCTGATGGATTTTAACCGGGTCGGGCGTCGTCAACGATGAAGATTCGTGACGTCCGCCTGCGATTACGCCCAGGGTCCCTATAGCGGCAGCATGAAAGCCCAGTCGCAACCAAATCTGATATACGAAATTTGCGACCGAAGTCTTGCCGTTAGTTCCGGTGACAGCCGCAACGATGCTGGGCTGGATTTGATAAAACTTGGCGGCTAATAAACTAAGTCGCCGGCGCGGATTTGAATCACGGATAACAGGAATGCCTAAAGCGCTCGACTTGGGAATGAACTTTTCTAGGTCGATCGTGCTTTGAACGAGAAGCGCGGCTGCTCCGTTTTCAATTGCCTGCGGAATGAAGTTGTGGCCGTCGAGGGCTGACCCGTGCAGTGCAGCAAACAAGAAGCCAGGCATGACGGCACGACTATCCGCCGTCAGACCTTCGATTTCCGCATCGGATTCCGCAGGATATTCCAGAGTATCTCCAATTAGTGCGGACAATCGCATGGTTCCATTCAAATGACTTAAGGGACGCTGAGCATTGCTTGCTGAAGATCGTCGACGCCGACGTTGACGGGCGCCATTGCCATAATCGGCCCGCTCCGCCTAATTACGTTGCCGGCCACAGGCGCAGCCGTCCAACCAGCTGTCGCAAATCCATATGTGTCCTCTGTCCCGTGCGGTTCATCCATCATGATCAGCACAACATATTGCGGATCTTGGGCCGGAAATGTGGCAACAAATGACGTCAGCAATGAATTCCTGCTATATCCCCCCGCCCGGCTCTTCTCTGCCGTCCCGCTTTTCCCGCCTACATCATAGCCAAAGACATCAGCTTTGCTGCCCGTCCCGTCAGTCACAACCATTCTCAGCAACGACCGCATTTGGCGGCTTGTCACCGGGGAAATGACTTGCTGCACGACTGGCTGGTTATCCTGGTTGCGCTGGAGGATCGTTGGATCAATCATCACGCCGCCATTGACCAATGCTGCTGCTGCAGTTGCTAGTTGCAACGGCGAAATGGCGATGCCGTGACCATACGAAATCGTAGCCGCTCGAATTTCTCTCCAAACGTCGGAAACTCTTGGAGTACCTACCTCAGTCAATTCGATGGGCGACCTGTCAAATAATCCCAACTTTCGCAAGAAGTCTTGGTGATACGAAATACCGACGTCGCGCGCGATTTTCGCGGAGCCAATGTTGGACGAATAGACGAAAATTTCCGGCACTGTCAGCCAGCGGTTTTCACCATGAAAGTCATTGATTGTATGACGTGCTATGCGTAGCGGCCGAGATGTATCATAACCATCGGTCAGCGTTACGGCACCGGAGTCCAATGCCATCGCCACCGTAAACATCTTAAAGACGGAACCCATCTCATAGATGCCTTTTGTTACTTGATTGAATAAGTGTCCTTTGGGAGTGGCTGTTGGATCATTTGGATCAAAATCTGGAAGCGAGGAAAGCGCAATAACTTCCCCGGTGTTGACATCCAAAACGACTCCCGCTGCTCCTGCGGCACTAAATTTGTCCATGGCGGCCGCAAGTTCACTTTGCAGAACGTGCTGAATGCGCATGTCCAATGACAAGGCAACTGGGTGCCCATCGTTTCCGGCGGCATTGATTTCGTCATTGAGAGACAACTCGACACCGGAAATACCGACATTGTCAGTATCAACGTAGCCCATGACGTGGGCAGCATCAGTCCCACGCGGGTAAAAACGTCTTTCTTGACGCGGATATTCAATGCCGGGCAACCCCAATGCGAATACTGCCTGCTTCTGCTTCGGCGTCAGGTGTTGCGACAATTGCACAAATCTCTTGTTCGACTTTAGTTGTCTTAACACCCTCGGTTCGTCAAGCTCAGGAATAACACGCTTGAGTTCTCTTGCTGTCTGTTCCGGATTCCATATTTCTTTGAGATCGGCATACAGCGATGACGACAATAGATTTGTCGCAAGAATTTCTCCATTGCGGTCGACAAGATCTGCCCGGGAATGTGCAATTAGAGGTGCGCCAACTGAATTGTCTCTGGCGTTCTCAGGCGTATTCAATGTCACGCCAATGAGCCGGACGCTCAACACGGCAAAGGCCAGAAAGAACGCCGCCGTTGCAAGACACATACGACGGCGCGTATCTGCCATAGCTTGCAATTGAAAGTCAGCGATCTGGATACGGGTGGCCATCCCGATACTCTTGTTTCCGAGATAGCCACCCATTCCATCGGGCACATGGACGCCCGAACCAGAGTTCAATGGCTTCCGCCTAGCCATTGACTTCGCCTCCTCTGGATGTGTCCTTGGGTTTTGGTGTGGGTCTGACATCAGGTATTTTACTCATTTCAGAATCCTCAAATGTCGTTATTAATGGGCCGCCCATTCGCGAAGCCGTTCGATTAACGTCATTGGCAATCATGGGCGCCATTGGAATGTCATTGACGCGCGCAATTTGTTCAGGGTCCACAGGTTTGAGATTTAAATACTTGTCCGTTAGGGCCTGGATGCGATCAGCCCGATTTAGATGACTCCATTCTGCGCGGAGAACACGCAGAGCTTGCTCTTCAACTTCGATATCCAACTGAAGTTGTCGAAGTGTGTCCTCAGCAACAGACGTGTTGTATTTGAGCTTGTAGAGCCCGAAGGAGACGGAAACAGTGATCGCTAGTGCGGCAATATTTAATACACGTATCATTGTCAAACTCCTTTCGGCACGCCAACGCTGTCCAGATCCAAAGGCCACGACGAAGCGGTGGTCCTCTCTCCGGCTCTCAACTTTGCCGAACGTGCACGCGGATTGGCGCTCACTTCGCTCTCGCTCGGTCGCATCACACGTCGAAACAATCGACGAAATGACGGTTCGGACGTTCTTGCATCGTCGACGGGCGCGCTGTGTCGAGAAACACCGGCGACCGTTCCAAATCTCTCCGTGAAGAACCTTTTGACAATGCGATCCTCGAGTGAATGAAAAGCGATGACCACAAGACGACCGGCAGGCTTGAGTAGTCTTTCTGCTGCGGCCAACCCCTTGGCCAACTCTTCAAGCTCGTTGTTCAGGTAAATGCGCAGCGCCTGAAAGCTGCGGGTTGCCGGATGAATTTTTGCCCGCGGGTTTTTTCCAACGGCACCTTCTATGATGGACGCCAATTGATGTGTCGAACGAATAGCTAAGTCTGCACGTGCCGCAACGATTGCCTTGGCGATGCGACCGGCCTGGCGCTCCTCGCCATATATTCTAATGAGCCTGGCCAGACTTTGTTCGTCGATGTCATTTAAGAGGTCAGTTGCCGTTTGCCCTTCGCTACTCATCCGCATATCCAGCGGACCATCCTGAAGAAACGAAAAGCCTCGCTTGCCTTCGTTCAACTGCACCGAAGAAACACCAATATCCAGTGCGATCCCGTCAACCAATGGGATGCCTTGCCCATTGAGCACAGCGTCCATATTGCTAAAGCGGTCATGGTGAAGCGTCAGGCGGCGACGAAAAGTCTTCAGCAATGACTTACCGCCGGTGATAGCAGCCGGATCTTGATCAAAGGCATGAACTTGACAGTCTGCCGCAGTCAGAATTGCATGGGAATACCCGCCAGCTCCAAATGTTCCGTCAACATAGCAAGCAGCGTCTTTGGGAGACACGAGATCCAAAACCTCTTTCAACATCACAGGTGAGTGTTGAGCAGCCCCCGTCATGTGTCCGAACCTTCCTCAGTAGGCGGGCCTGGACGACGAAAGTCGTGAAGCATTTCGCGCCTCTCGGTGGCGAGTTGGCGTTGATTGAAATGGTGGTTTTCATAGACGATCGGATTCCACATCATGAAGCGATCGCCGGTTCCCACAAAGGTTACGAAGTCGTCGATATCGGCGTGTTTGGAGAAGATGCCCGTCACGGTCACGCGGCCCTCTGAATCGAAAGCCAACTGCATCGCATCACCGATGATGGACTCCTCGTATGCGAGCCGAAGCTCGTCAAAGGGATTTCGTTGCCGAATGAGATCGAGAAGACTGTAAAAGTATCTTGGTCCGGCCGCTTCGATAGAAGGGCCGGCTAAGGATGGAAAACAGAAGAGTCCTTTAAACTCTTCCTGGTCCAACTCTTGGCGATACACTGCTGGAACAGATACCCGTCCCTTGGCATCAACTTTATTTGTAAACGTGCCCCAAAACATCTCAGCCGTCCGAACATCAATTTTTCCCCAAAGGAGTTGGGGCAAAATTGTCCCGTCTGGGCGAGCGGCATCTGCCGCACTTGCCAGTTCATAAAAGTCAAAGTCGCGAAGTAATCGTCCGCCCTTGGGATGATCTGGGTTAGCATGGGATCGTATGGGAAGTCAAATTGGAATTCTCGAAAATTAAGAGAATTGTGCTATTTTTGGCTACCTCATTCACAATTCCGAGTTGGGTTAAAACAAAATAAGAACAAATCTAAGCTCGTCCCCCGAATACTATGGCTCCCAAAGTAAATGTTTTCTTAAGACTGACTATGTTCTCAAATCGTTCGCTTAATGTTCTAAGCAAGGTTAAGTGCTTGGGAGGCATTCGAAGTAACAATGCCACACAAAATTTAAAAAGGTCAGACGGTCTGTAAGCCGGGTTCTGTATCGCCACTAAGATGTCGCCATCTAGCCGCAACGATGGCCATTCATCTGGGACTGCCGTTGCCGGCCGCCTCACGCGACCTACCCAGGCGGCGGGCCGAAAACACGCCCAAAGCCGCCCCTATTTGGTCTTGCTCCCGATGGGGTTTGCCGTGCCGTTCCCGTTACCGGAAACGCGGTGCGCTCTTACCGCACCCTTTCACCCTTGCCTTCACATTGTTTCGGCGTTGCCGCCGAAACTCGATCAGGCGGTTTGCTTTCTGTGGCACTTTCCCTGGGGTCACCCCCGCCGGGCGTTACCCGGCATCGCATTTCCGTGGAGCCCGGACTTTCCTCTCCGCACGAAGCGGAGCGGCCATCCGACCGTCTGACCGGCTAAACTTGACGATGATGCGGCCAAGTATCAAGAGCTTCGCAAATTGATCCAGAATTCAAGGTCTGTCGCCAAACTCTCAGCAATTATTGTAGTTGCGGGATCGGCTTTTCCTTGCGCGGCCGTATTAATCGCAATGGGATTAAAGTGGCGCTGAAATGCCTCAATCAGCTTAGCGGTCGTAAGATCCGGATTCTGCGCCTCTGGAAGGCCGTAACCCAGCGTTGAGAGACTTTCGAGAAATGCCGTTTCATCTGCGCTATCGACCTCAAATCCACGATCCACCCGTTCGGCGAAATCAATAGCAGCCACCTGTATGTCGATTTCTTCGTTCCACAAGCCGATATTGTGTCTGGCAAGTTTTGCCCATGGAAATCTCTCCCCAGGATCTGTTTTGCGTGCAGGAGCGACATCCGAATGCCCCAAGACACGAAAAAACGGAATATCGTGTCTCGTAAGCACATCCTTAGCCAATTCGATCAAAGCTTCTATCTGCGGTTGAGGAAAGTCTTGATATCCAAATTCATGTCCGGGATTGACCAATTCCACACCAATCGAACGGGCATTTATGTCTCTTTCTCCGCTCCAAAATGACTGGCCCGCGTGCCACGCACGCATGTCCTCCGGTACCAACTGCGTAATGTCACCCGCCTCATCAATGAAGTAGTGCGCACTCACCTTGGCCTCAGCATCGCACAGCCGACTGAGCGCGGCTTCAGCAGTTTCCATGCCTGTGTAATGTAGAAGCAAGATATCAATGGGTGCAGCGCCACGCTCGTCAAAGTTTGGCGATTTTATTTTTTTCATATTGTCCGCGGCCTGGACCGAACGAGATTCATCCCGCTAGCGGCCTTCACTGATAAATTGGCGCTCGCGTACAGACACGAGAGCTATGCCACACAGGGCGATCAATCCGCCCGCAATCATTTGGGTCGTCAGAATATCACCAAGAAATAGTGAACCAAGTAAGGCGGTCATGACAGGTGTCATAAGGATGAGAGGAGAGACTACGTTGACTTCGTAACGCTGCAGCAGATAGTAGAGGCCTGCGTGAGCTACAAGTGTAGAAAAAATGGCTGTAAATGCTATGGATCCCAGGCAACGAGGCTTGCGTCTTGCGCGTGGCGCCAGGAATTGCCTTCGATTAATAAAGACAAAATAAAAAGCACCGGCCAAGAGAACAGAGCAATCCAGCCCTGAAGCTCAAAAACCCCCACATTGTTTAGTTGCCTCATAAGAATTAGAGAAATGGATCCAATCATGGCTCCGACAACGCCATACAAAAGACCGTCAATATAGGTCAGAACTCGCTCATCGAATCCCAAGGTTAGAATTCCGACGACGGCCACTACGATTCCAAAAATTCTGCGCCAGCCGATACGCTCGCCCAACACAAAAACAGAGAGCAAGGTGGCAAAAGGAACCGCCATTTGGCCGGCCAATGCTATCGCCGACACATCTTTCGCGATCTTGATGCCAGTAAAAAAGATCGCAAAAAATAAGATCGGCGGTAGGCTTTCGACACCGATCTTGGTGACAATTAGCGTCAACGCCCACACTAAATTAACGATAACCATCAACAAAAAGTGAGAGGGCGCCATGCAAATGTCCGTTCGCAGCCAATTCCATTAAGCATGTTTTAGCCATTGTGTTGGCGAAACATCCGACTGGCGCTAAACTAAATTGACGTGGGGACAAAAAGAAAAAATAGGCCATGCGGAAGCCGACCTTATACCATCATCCGCATTCGTTTAGCTCGCAAATTGTAAAGCTGGGTCTCGTCGAAAAGGGAGTTACTTGGCGAAGTCGGTTTGTTGATATTGGGCGTGGTGCGCGACATTTGAGTCCAAAATATTTACGCCTCAACGCAGGGGGCGTTGTTCCTACGCTTGTTCACAAAGGTATGGCGCTAAACGAATGCGTGACGATTTGCCTGTACGCCAATAACAACTTTCCAGGTCCGTTTCTCGTACCCCAAGACGATCGGTCCCGAGAACTCATGGAGCGCTGGATCGACGTGCAGCAAAAATTCCCGGAGAGGGACTTAGCATACGACATGCTGGCGCCGAAAGCTGCGCGAACTGTAACGCGAGCACTTGAGAGGAGAAAACCAAAAATACGCAAGCTCTCCGCCAAACATGACGATCTCAATGAAGTATACAAAGCTAAGCTTGCGGAAATAGAAGACTGGCAGGCAATTCTCGGAAACGCTGAGGCGCTAGAGAAGAACCAAGATTTGTTGGGTCAAGTTCTCGATCTACTGGAGCAAGGCGTTCAGCGCGATACTTGGCTTGCAGGACCTGACTATTCTTTGGCAGACGTCGTGTGGACAGCATTTCTCGCTCGGCTCGAGTCGTTGGGGCTCAAACGGCTTTGGAAGAATAGCCCGCGCCCTCACGTCGCCGCCTATTACAAAAAAGCCAAACAACGGCCTAGTTTCAAAAAAGCAAAACTTGGTTCCGGCGCCTTGCGCCTGGATGTGCCCTATCGTTCGCGCAAGCCACTCTTAATTGGCATTGCTTTGCTCGCCGTTAGCTTAACAACTGCTCTATTCTTTGCATTGAACGTTTCGGGATGACTCAGAGACTTCAAATCTGGCCTGCAGTTAAACTCTTCGATCAATTCCTAAAATATAATCTAACGAAATGAGTCCTGGACCCTTGGCGATGATTAGAACCAGTGCGATTGCCCAAGGCAAATGAACGAGCGCCCAGGCGTTTGGATAGACCAACTGAATCACACCTGTCATAACCAAAAGACCAAGTGCACCAAACCGTGAGAACAAACCCAGCATGACAAGGATGGGTAGGAAGAACTCGCCTATTGCTGACAGGCGAGCCATTAGCTCGGGATACGGCATTGCGTATTCCGCGCCGAAGATATGAAGTTTGTACTCCTGCTTAAACAAAAATATTGCCGAGGCTTGCAAATCAAATGGATTCCAACCGACGATCTTGGTAAGCGCTGAATTAAAGAATGCGTAAGAAACGTAAAACCTCGCCGCCAGGGCAACGAACCAATAAGGAAGCAGATCCAATACATTCAATAGCCTTCCATAAACTGCAGAAATTGCATTCATTGAACCAGCCCTCTTTCGGTCACTTGTTCCACAAAAATGTCATTCGTTAAATTCGCTATTTTCGTTTGGTCAACTCGAGAATGCGCTCGCAAGATTCACTCACAACTGACATCTGTAAATGTTTCGCCCCTAATGAGTTGCTGCAGCGTCGCTTGCAGGTTGAACGTTTCGTCTTTCTGAACCGCCGCATCGAGTGCCTGGGTCAAAGTATTGCCTGCATCCAAACTCTTGAGAAATTCAAATGCAGCCGCATTCATAGTTCGAACTTCAACTTCCATTCGGGGACGGATAACGAGAATATGATTTGGCCCGGAAGCTAGATTCACAACCTCATCTCCATCTTCGTCTTGCTGGTTAACTTCCCAAATTTTTGCAATTGGAAAATCAGATCGAACGAACCGACGAGACGGGTGAAATTGAAGCCGGAGCTCCGCATATTGATCGGCCGGAATCGACTGCAGCTGATTCACGCTTACAGGGTCGGCGTCGCGTTCATGGTAGGACTGAAGCCACGCGAATTCTAATTGTGCAACGTCGGGCAAATACAGCAACGATGCGGCCGGCTCAAGGCTTCTTAAAAACTCGCCAAAGTTCACACCATAAGAAGCAAGAATCGGTGCATTTGGGGGATAGGTTTCAATAAACTGTCGCGCTGCAAAGCGAAAGAACTCGTCACCTACAAGTCGTTTGATAACAGGAAACGTATCGGCCAGAGCTTCGGTCAAGCTATAGTAAACATTGTTAAGATAGATGGCGAGCCGATCAACACGTGGTATTTCTGATTGAGCCAATTGCAAGCGCACTGCCGTATTGTCTCCGCCCATAATCACTCCAGCAAATTGCTCCTGGCTTTCACGCAAGCGCGGCATGGGTTACCTCCTTATTGTCAAAACTCCCCGCTAGGCGATCTGCCGTTCTGGCCTCCTCAATCAAAGTTGATAATTCCGGTATGCGCGTGTCCCATTCGATCAAGACGGGCACGTTTGGCATTCGCGCTCTTGTCGCCTCAAAAAGCGACCAAACATCGTCGACGACGCGGCTGCCGTGATCGTCGATCAAAATTGTCTCACTTCCAATCTTTCGAATCGCGTGACCTGCCAAATGAATTTCGCCAACGATTCGTGACGGAACTTTCTTCAAATATTCGGCGGCATCAAATCCTTGATTGTGCGCGCTGACATAAACATTGTTGACGTCGAGCAAGAGCCCACATCCGGCCCTTGCGGTAGCTTCAAGAAGAAAATCTACCTCGGACATTTCAGAATCCAAGTAAGCCAAATAAGTTGACGGATTTTCCACGAGAATTTGGCGCTTGAGAAACTCTTGTACGGTCGAAATGTTGGCAACCAGGTTTTCTAAACTTTCCTTCGTATAGGGCACCGGCAGAAGATCGTTGTAATAGGCACCGTCCAAGGTGCTCCAAGATACATGATCGGATACGAGGGCAGGTTGATAACGCTCGACGAGACGAGCCAGATTTTCCAAATGTTTAGTTGAGGGAGATTCGGCCGAACCGAGGGATACTCCAACACTGTGTAGCGACAGCGGATAGTCTTGGCGTATGGCCGAAAGATACTTATGAGGCGGGCCACCGGCGCCCATGTAATTTTCGGGATGAACTTCGAACCAGCCGATGTCCGGCTTAGTTTCAACAATTTCGTGACAATGTTGTGCCTTAAGCCCGATCCCTGCACGTACGGGGATCGGGCTTTCAGCAAACGATATTTGTTCTTCGGCCTTTGTCATAAGGCCAACAAGGCCTCTTTAGGCGTCTTGTTCTTCCAAGCTGCCATTGACAAGTTTCTCACAAGTGCCTGCCGGTACGTAAAGCCAAGCATTGCCTTGTGCATCGGTGGTCGACGTGCCGGCACATGATGTGCCAGGACCTGCGGCGCAGTCATTGCTGCCTGCTTTGGCAACGCCGTAGCATTTTTCTTGCTCGGGAGCTGCAGCTTCTTCTGTCGCATGGGACGCAGCTAAGACCGACGATGATGCAAACGACAAAGCCGCAGCCATTGCGCCGGCGGCGATTAGAGCGGAAGTTGTTTTCCCTTTGGTGGTCATAGAACTCCTCCATTTAACGCGTATATTCCGGTGAGCCGGGTGATCATGACGATCCCTCGGACTCTGATCAAGAGGTGCCCCCAAGGGAAGTCACCTGTATTCACAAATAGTTGAGGAAAAGCGTTCCGGATTGGTTCGCCTGACTAATGCATCCCTCTAAAAGGGTAGTTTGCCTTCTTGCAGCGTCGCTTCTTGGGATCCACCGTCGGGTGAGGCTAGGGTGAATGCGTCGCAGATCGCAGGGCTCTCTTGCGATAGAGCAGCACACTGCGCTTTACCGTTGTCCATCGCCTCCCAAGTAATACAAAGTTCATCGCCATTTCGGGACCAGGTGCCATCGTCCGAATCGCCATTTGCGTTGGCCAGCGAAACAGAACCGTTCTCGTTAAAGTAAAAATGCGTCTCTATGCCTTCCATCATAACCGTCAAAGTATTGTCGATTGCTGCGTCGATCACGTCTGCACTGGCCTGATTGTTGATGCCAATTAAGGCGGTTGGCGCAATTGCAGCTAATGCAAGTAGTCGGTTCATTTGTTCCTCCGCAATATGAAAAAGGCGGTTAGTCTACGCATGGAGTGAAGAAAGAAAACCGGGCAACGGCACGATTCACGGCTTATTGATCTATCTTTGCTGGCAGGGTCTGAATTGCAAATCGTGCCCGCTGGGTCAGAACATGCAAACGCACGAATCGATCCGGAGCTGAAGGCCTTACTAAACAACGATGAAAGGATGAAGTACTTCTGTTAAGCAGGTGCTATCGCCGATCAACTTCGACATCGATAATCGTGCCGTGAGGAATGCGCCGCCGAGGCGGTGAAAGCCATCGCGCAATTGCCAACGCCACGATGACAAAGGGGGCCGCAAACATCGCCATAATGAGCCCGCCCAACACAATAATTAGAGCGAAGATGATGAGGCTCAAGACAATAATCAGCCATGCCAGGTCCAACAGCGTTGCCAGTCCATGTCGTTCCCTAGTACGGAAGACGGAATAACGGCTGCGAATAGTGTCTTCAAACGGAAAACGGCCGGATTCAAATGGATCTTTGCGCATATTTCAAACGCCCATGATTGGTTTCTCTATTATATAGCTCGTCTTCGCCATTATATAGCTCGTCTTCGCCGGAATTTAAGAGCAAAAAAGGGCTCAATTGAGACCTCGTTCTTTGGCGATTCGATCATAAGCCTCATTGATGGCCGCCAACTTGTCATTGGCCAGATCGACAAACTCCTCGGGAACGCCGCGGCCAACCAGGGCATCCGGATGATTTTCGCGCACCATGCGCTTGTAAGCTTTCTTCAGATCCTCATCGGAGATGCTGCGATCCACGCCCAGAACAAGATACGGATCTGATTTTTCAGGTCCCAAATGACTGGCGCGAATACGATCAAATTCTCCTGGGGAAAAACCGAATATCTCTCCGACATTTTCGAGATATTCAACTTCTTTGGGATGAATGACACCATCTGCTTTGGCGATGTGAAATAGGCCATCGAACAGATCCTCTAGGACGCCCGGGTTATCGCGGAACATAGAAGCGATTTGCTTCGCGTAGCCGTCATATCCAGACACATCTTTGCGCGCTAAATTAAATACACGGCGGACGTTTTGGAGCTCTCCAGCAGGGATGTGAAAAATCTGCTTGAATGCGTCCACCTCGTCGCGGGTCACGACGCCGTCGGCTTTCGCCATTTTTGCGCTGAGTGCGATGACGCCGATGGTGAACGCGATTTGCCCACGGGCCGCTCGGGTATCTGTGCCCGGCTCTTCCGTTCGCTTGTCGATTGCATAGTGCCCGGCCAAACCTCCAAGCAGAGCTCCCAAAGGCCCGCCAATCGCAAGTCCTGCGGCAGCGCCTGCTAATTTTCCCCAAATCGACATATGCTAACGCTTATAGACCAATCTTGGCTGAGTCACGGCGCTCCTTTTGGACCAGCGCACTGAACTCTATCTATGGACCCTTGACTGATTACGCAATGACCAACAACAAAAAATGGCATTTCTGGATCGATCGGGGCGGCACATTTACGGATATTGTCGCGCAAAATCCGAATGGCCAACTGTCCACCAATAAACTGCTCTCCGAAAACCCTAGCGCTTACGCCGACGCAGCCCTTGAAGGAATACGCAGCGCGATGGGAATCCCGACCAGCGAGGAATTACCAACTTCGAAAATTGCAGACGTCAAGATGGGTACGACGGTCGCCACAAATGCTCTACTCGAACGTAAGGGCCAGCGTACAGTCTTCGTGACCACAAGAGGCTTCAAGGACGCTCTTCGCATTGGCTATCAAAGCCGTCCGCATATTTTCGCGCTGCATATTGAATTGCCCGAAATGTTGTATGAGCGCGCCATCGAAGTTGACGAGAGGATCAGTGCGCACGGCGAAATCTTGACACCCTTAAACGTAGAAGATGTTCGCCAGAAACTAACGGAAGCTCGCAAACAGGGATATTCCGCGGTGGCTATCTGTTTCATGCACGGATACCGCTTTCATAAGCACGAATCTCAAGTTGCGGCCATAGCTCGCGAACTCGGGTTCGAACAAATCTCTGCGAGTCATACGGTCAGTCCGCTTATGAAGTTTGTCAGCAGAGGGGACACAACCGTCGTAGATGCTTACTTGTCGCCCATTCTCCGAAAATACATAGATCGAGTAAGCCAAGAGCTGACCGGAAGTCAAGATCCGCCGCGCCTCATGTTTATGCAGTCCAACGGCGGCCTTACGGATGCGTCATTGTTTCAGGGCAAAGACGCAATCTTGTCGGGACCAGCCGGCGGGGTCGTTGGCATGGTTGAAACCAGTAAGCAGGCCGGATTCGAAAAAGTTATCGGTTTTGACATGGGAGGTACGTCGACAGACGTCTCACATTATGGCGGCGAGTTTGAAAGAGCATATGAAACCGAAGTCGCAGGAGTACGAATGCGCGCGCCAATGATGCTTATCAACACTGTCGCAGCCGGGGGCGGCTCCATTCTCAAATACGACGGCGCCCGTATGCGCGTGGGGCCGGACTCGGCCGGAGCCGTTCCGGGACCCGTAGCCTATCGCCAGGGCGGTTCTCTCACCGTGACCGACGCCAACATCATGGTCGGAAAGATTTTGCCCGATTTCTTTCCTTCTGTTTTCGGCCCGGACGGAACTATGCCTCTCGATGGCGATACCGTTGCGACGGCATTTCAAGCTATTGCCCTGCAGATCGATAGCACGCGAACTCCCGAACAGATCGCCCATGGCTTCATTGCCATTGCCGTCGAAAGCATGGCGCAGGCCATCAAGAAGATTTCGGTAAGTAGGGGATACGACGTCACGGACTATGTTCTGTCGTGCTTTGGCGGCGCCGGTGCCCAACATGCTTGCTTGGTGGCCGATGCATTAAACATGCGCAGCATTTTGATTCATAAGTTCGCCAGTCTTTTATCGGCATTCGGAATGGGTCTAGCTAGCATTCGAGCACATCGCGAGAAAACCATCGAACAGGAGTTGACCAAAGGGAATTTGTCGGGCCTTCAGCCCTTATTCAGAGAGCTCGAATCTGACGTTAGGACCGAGTTGGAAGACCAAGACATTGAAACGTCCAATGTCAATACTCGATCATGCCTTCATATCAAGTATGAGGGAACTGATACGGCCTTAGTCATAGACAATGGGCATCTTTCTGACGTTCAAAGTCGTTTTCGAGATGCACACCGAAATAGATTCGGCTTCTTCAGCGACGATAAAGATCTGATCATTGAAGCGATTTCGACGGAAGGAATCGGGCTTACGATGCCACCCGCAGAGCAAGACCGCCTTCAACCGAGATCTGGCGAAACGAACATACCAGTCAGTCGAATGACATCGGTTTATCTCGAAGACGGCTGGTGTGAGGCGCCGATTTACCTGCGGTCCAATCTATGCGCAGACGACCAAATTTCAGGACCAGCCCTCATTATCGAACCGCACACGACCATTGTTGTCGAACTCGGTTGGCAGGCCAAAATGACGGAAGCGAATAACATACTTCTGACACGTGCTGAAGATAAAAAACGCGCACACGCCATTGGAACCGACGTCGACCCGGTCATGCTTGAGATATTCAACAAGCTGTTCATGAGTATTGCAGAACAAATGGGTTACACGTTGGAAAAAACGGCGTCTTCGGTAAACATTAAGGAACGGCTTGACTTCTCCTGCGCCATATTTGATGAGCACGGGGGCCTCGTCGCAAACGCACCTCACATGCCGGTCCATCTGGGCTCCATGAGTGTAAGCGTCAAGACCATCGTTGAACAAAACCTAGGCAACATTAATCGAAGTGACGTGTTTGTATTGAACGCGCCTTACAATGGCGGCACACATCTTCCCGATGTGACGGTAATAGCCCCAGTTTTTGATCAAGTTGAAAACAGAATATTGTTCTACACGGGCGTGCGTGGACATCACGCCGACATCGGCGGCATATCTCCCGGCTCAATGCCGCCCACCTCGAAGACTGTTGATGAGGAAGGCGTGCTAATTGACAACTTTAAACTTGTCGACAAGGGAAGATTTCGTGAAAAAGAACTGATCGAACTTTTAACAACAGCACGGTATCCCACCCGCAATGTTGCGCAAAACATTTCGGACCTAAGGGCGCAAGTCGCAGCCTGCGAAAAAGGAATTCAAGAACTAAGAGCAATGGTGGCTAACTATGGGCTCGATGTAGTAAAAGCCTATATGGGTCATGTTCAAGACAACGCAGAGGAGTGTGTACGACGCGTTGTCAGCGTTTTGTCAGACTCTGACTTCGAACTTTCCCTGGACAACAGAGCAAAGATCAAGGTTGCGATAAGCGTCGATAAGAAATCGAGGTCCGCAAACATTGATTTTGCCGGTACAAGCACACAATTGACCGATAACTTCAATGCGCCGGCTGCTGTCGCGCGCGCCGCCGTGCTCTATGTTTTTCGTTGCTTGGTCGACGACGATATTCCGCTGAACGATGGCTGCTTGAAACCGCTCAACATCAACATCCCGGCGGGCTCCATGTTGAGCCCAAATTATCCTGCTGCTGTGGTGGCCGGAAACGTCGAAACCAGCCAACACTTGACCGACGCCTTATTTGGCGCACTCGGAGTTATGGCCGCGGCGCAAGGCACTATGAACAATCTGACGTTTGGCAATAAGACGTATCAATATTACGAAACTATATGTGGCGGAAGCGGCGCGGGCGCAACGTTCGATGGCACGGATGCAGTCCATACGCATATGACAAATTCGCGGTTGACCGATCCGGAAGTCTTGGAGTGGCGATTTCCGATCGTGCTCGATAGTTTCGAGATACGACATGGGTCAGGCGGTGCCGGGCTTCACAAGGGTGGCAACGGAAGCGTTCGCCGGCTCACATTTAGGGATGTAATGGATGTGTCGATACTGTCGACCAGGCGCATCACCGAGCCTTTCGGCATTTCGGGCGGCAAACCTGGCCACTGCGGAGTCAACATCCTTCGACGTGCAGACGGCAAGACGGAAATTCTTGAGGGTTCCGATACAACGAAGGTCACGCCCGGCGACTGCATTATAATCGAGACGCCGGGAGGCGGGGGTTACGGAAAGCAGTGACGCCCTATAGCGATTGATGCGATCTTAGCTCGCAATCTTGCCTTTTACCGAGTCGGGTTGAATGGCAAATACCTTATCGAAAAGGTCCTGTTCGTTTGCCATCGCTTCGTCGCTGGTGTGGGCCATGAAATCCCAATCTTCTTGCGTCAGATATTCGCCCGCTAAGTCCGTGCTTCCCCCATGGTGGCCCATTTGCGACTTGATGTAATCCGTATACGCCTGGCTGGCCGCCTCAAATATTCCGATTGCTGACACACCATCACTATCAAGTGCATCCCTCGCCGAGAGAAACGTTTTAAGATGTTGCTGATTACCGCCAAGTCGCCGGTCCAATTCCGACAATGCCGCTTGCTTTTCAGCAGGGACCCTTTCGCGAAGCATCTCGCCCATACGCACATCTTGGATATGAAGGCGCCCCATAGAAGCTTCTATGTAGTTTGCAATCGCAATGTAGTACGGAACGAACGCCGGGTCTTCGCCGGCACCTTCTTGAATTGCCGCCGATAGAGCTTGACGCACTTGTTTTAGGCGGCGACGTTCGTTGGCTACCTTCTCCCTCAGGTCAGTCATTCCTTCATCCTTTCTTATGTCCGGCTTAGTGGACGGAATGTTTGTCGGTCGGACATTCACAGTCGTCTAATACTCATTGACGTCATCTAATATTGAACAATCGGTTCAACTTCAAATCCTGGTACCGGCCTGACCTCATAATAGCCGCCGTGATACATTTCCATGTAAATCGTATAGCGAATTGCGCGGTCAGACATCTCACAAGCGACGTCTTATGCGTCCATAATTTAGCCAAAGGGGCTCAGTCCGACGCTTCCAAGAATCACGGTGTTTGTTCCACCTCTGAAAGGTCGAGTAAACAATATTGGGTTCGTATTGGAAAAAAAGGAAAAGCGCTTTGAAAGCTCATCAGCTTAATCCCAGCAGTTGATGTCGTCGGCCCAAGTTCTCAACAGATTCCGGAGTAGCCTCTGGTCGAAGTCATTGGCATGACCTGAATTCTTCGCCAACTCTGCAATTTGTTCATCGGGCCGACTTTGCGTTCCCTGAGTGGTGGTCGAAACTAGATTAGGTTCCGTCCAAGGGGGGGCGAAATTTACGATTTATCCCGGATATATGCCAAAATTTTCGATGTTGCATTGCATTACGCAGTTGCAGTGCAACATCAAATTTGTCTTTCGAACCCTCTTCAATCAGGGCAGACTCACGGCAACCGGGACAGAAGAAGGTTGCGCGCTATGGATATCCGATTTGTCACGACGGGCATCGTGTGCAGTGCTGTATTCCTATTTTTGGGAGCCGTTGTTCTCGGCGCCATCTAATTTGCCATCGAATTATCGGTAATGGGCGCGGCGAAAGTTGGGCTTGGTAAGGACGCGAGCCGAGGCTAAGCCACTTCCTTTTTCGGGTCATAGTTTAGATTTGGGCTGAGCCATCGTTCGGCCAGGTCAGGCGGCATAGATTTTCTGCGCGCATAATCTTCCACTTGATCCCGTCCAATTTTTCCGACTCCGAAATACTGACTTTCAGGATGCGAAAAGTAGAGACCGCTGACGGAAGCGCCTGGCCACATCGCAAAGCTCTCCGTCAGGCGCACGCCGGTAGCGGCTTCAGCGTTCAAAAGGTCCCAAATGATTTGCTTTTCCGTGTGATCAGGGCACGCCGGATAGCCCGGTGCGGGACGAATGCCTAAATAGGTTTCGGCAATCAAATCCTTGTTGGAATGCCTCTCATTTGCCGCGTAACCCCAAATCTCCTGTCGGACACGCTGATGCATACGCTCCGCAAAAGCTTCGGCCAAGCGATCTGCAAGGGCCTTGAACAGAATTGCCGAATAGTCATCGTGAGCCTTCTTGAAGCGCGCGACGACATCCTCTTCTCCTAGTCCTGTGGTAACAACAAACGCGCCGACATAGTCGGCAAGGCCGGTGCTCTTCGGCGCAACAAAGTCTGAAAGCGCAAAATTTGCCCGCTCCTCTTTCTTTTTCATTTGCTGGCGCAATGTATGAATGTGAGCGCGCACGTCCAGACGGTGTTCATCAGTGAAAATTACGATGTCGTCTCCAACGGCATTGGCCGGCCAAAGCCCAATGACGCCGGTAGCAGTCAACCATTTCTCGTCCAATAAAAGCTGCAGCATCTCTTGCGCGTCGCTAAAGAGTTCTCGTGCAGACTCTCCAACGATCTTGTCATCCAGTATGTCCGGATATTTTCCGCTCAGCTCCCAAGTTTGAAAAAAAGGCGACCAGTCGATGTAGTTGACTAACTCGCTAATGTCGTACGGAGCAAATACTTTGACGCCTGAAATTTTTGGCTTTGGTGGTGTATAACTCGTCCAGTCTACAAAAAATTTATTTTTTCGCGCCTTCTCAATCGTCTGACGATTTGCCGACTTTCGTCCTGCCGCATGCCGTTTGGCCATCTCAACATATTCGCTGCGAACATCTTTCATGAAATCTTCGCACGAATCCGACGACATAAGTTTGGATACAACACCGACGGCGCGCGATGCGTCTGTCACATATATTGTTTGACTACGTGAGTAATTTGGATTGATCTTAACAGCGGTGTGTACCTTGCTGGTTGTTGCGCCGCCAATGAGCAATGGCTGTTCGAACCCTTCTCTCTCGAGTTCTGCCGCCACGTGACACATCTCATCCAAACTTGGTGTAATGAGACCGCTCAAACCGATAATATCGGCGTTTTCTTCTTTTGCGGTTTGTAAGATTTGCGTTGCCGGCACCATGACGCCGAGATCAATCACGTCATAATTATTGCATTGGAGCACCACGCCAACAATATTCTTGCCGATGTCATGTACGTCGCCTTTAACCGTCGCCATGACGATTTTTCCAGCGCTTGGTTGATCGACAAGGCCTAACTCTTTCTTTTCGGCTTCTAGATATGGCTGAAGATGAGCAACCGCCTGTTTCATAACGCGGGCACTTTTTACGACTTGCGGAAGAAACATCTTGCCTGCGCCAAACAAATCGCCGACGACGTTCATCCCGTCCATTAAGGGCCCTTCTATCACATGCAAAGGCCGGTCAAACTGTAATCGCGCCTCTTCGGTATCTTCAATGATAAAGTCAGTTATGCCATGAACCAGGGAATTACTGAGACGATCGGCAACGTCGCTCTCTCTCCATTTCAGGTTTTTTTCAGTCTTTCTTCCGCCCTGCCCCTTATATTTTTCAGCTACTTCAAGAAGCCGATCCGTCGCGTCGTCGCGACGGTTGAGGATGACGTCTTCAACTGCTTCTCTGAGATCAAGGGGAATATCGTCATAGACGGCCAGCTGGCCAGCATTGACGATACCCATATCCATGCCGGCTTGAATGGCATGATAAAGAAACACTGAATGCATAGCCTCCCTGACGGGATTATTGCCACGGAAGGAAAAAGAAATATTGGAAACTCCGCCGGAGACGCGTGCGTGGGGAAGGCATTCCTTTATTTTGCGGGTCGCCTCGATAAACGCGACACCGTAATCGTTGTGCTCCTCAATACCGGTCGCCACTGCAAAAACATTGGGATCGAAAATCAAATCTTGCGGTGGCAGGCCTACTTGTTCGGTCAATATTTTGTAAGACCTTTCACAGATTTCGAGTTTTCGATCTGCACTATCGGCTTGACCTTTTTCATCAAATGCCATCACGACAACCGCAGCGCCATAGCGTTTTAGTTTCTGCGCCTGTTCGAAGAACGGTTCCTCACCTTCCTTGAGGCTGATGGAATTGACGATTGATTTTCCTTGAACGCACTTCAAACCCGCTTCAATGACCGTCCATTTGGATGAGTCGATCATAATGGGGACGCGCGCAATTGCCGGTTCCGAAGCGATGAGGTTCAGAAATCGCGTCATCGCGGCTTCTGAGTCCAGCATCGCTTCATCCATATTTATATCAATGATCTGAGCGCCATTCTCAACTTGCTGCAATGCAACCTCAAGCGCAGCATCAAAGTCATCGTCTAGGATTAACTTCTTAAATTTTGCCGAGCCCGTGACATTTGTGCGCTCGCCGATGTTTATGAATGTTGGAATCATGCCGATGCTACAAAAGGTTCTAGTCCTGAAAGTCGGAGCTTCGGCGATACAATTGGGATTTTTCGAGGCGCGATGCCATCCAACCGGCGACGAAACTCGCGAATGTGGTCGGGCGTTGTTCCGCAGCATCCACCTACAATATTGACCAGGCCTGACTGAGCAAATTCCTCAAGAAATTCCCCCATCACTTTTGGCGTCTCATCATATTCTCCGAATTCATTGGGCAAACCTGCGTTCGGGTGAGCACTGACACGCGTGTTAGCGATGCCTGATAATTCTTCAATGTAGGGCCTGAGATCGGCAGCGCCCAACGCGCAGTTGAGTCCAACACTGAATGGTTCGACATGTTGGACCGAATACCAAAATGCTTCAGGTGTCTGTCCCGAAAGCGTACGCCCCGACCGATCTGTAATCGTTCCCGATATCATAATCGGCAATCGAAATCCTTGCTGCTCATAGGCAATCTCTATCGCCATGAGCGCGGCTTTTCCGTTCAGAGTATCAAAAATAGTTTCGACCATAATGATGTCGGAGCCGCCTTCTACCAAAGCCAAGGTTGCTTCAATGTACGTTTCCGTCAGTGCATCAAAAGTCGTATTGCGAAAGCCAGGGTCGTTGACACTTGGAGAAATGGACGCCGTGCGATTGGTAGGTCCTAGCACGCCAACGACGTAGCAGGGCCGATTTGGCTCGTGCGTTTCGACTTCGTCTGCTGCCTCCCTCGCAAGGCGCGCGCTTTGCTCATTTAATTCTGCAACGTGAGCTTCGAGCGAATAATCGGATTGAGATATCGAATTTGAGTTAAACGTATTGGTTTCGACGAGATCCGCACCTGCCTCAAAATATGCTTTGTGAATTTCTTTGATGGATCGAGGCTGAGTTAGTGACAAAAGATCGTTATTGCCCCGCAAATCCTTGTTGTGGCTCACAAACCGCTCACCTCGAAAATCTGCCTCGTCAAAGTCCAAAGACTGCAGCATCGTCCCCATTGCCCCATCAAGCAAAAGAATACGTCCGTTTGCTTCAATTTCTAATTTTGCGAGACGTTCATCGCGAGTAGACATTCTTCTTTCCTTAAGTTGTCAAAGCTCTGTCATCCGAATTTCCTGTCCCCGCTCGGATAGTGTCAGTTTTGACGCCAAGCTGACGGCAAACTTCCAAAGTTAGATCTGCCCTATTCAATGTGTAGAAATGAAATTGGCTAAATCCATAAGCGCAAAGTTTTTGGCATTGCTCGCTAGCAACTCTTACAGCCACCACTTTTCTCTTATCCGGTTCGTCATCTAGACCGGAGAATTGATCAACTAGCCACTTTGGAACGGAAGCACCGGCGCTTGCTGCAAATCGCTGGGCGCCCGCGAAACTATTGATCGGGAAAATGCCAGGAACGATAGGAACGTCTAGCCCCGCGCTGCGGACTTTGTCTCTAAAACGAGCGATTATTTCGCTGTCAAAAACAAATTGTGTGATTGCACGCGAAGCTCCGGCGTCAACCTTGGCCTTTAACAAGTCGATATCTGCTTCAAGAGACTGAGATTCGGGGTGCTTTTCCGGATAGGTACCGACAGAAATCTCGAAATCAGCAATTTTCTTTATGCCGGCTGCTAGATCGGCGGAATTCGCATAGCCACCAGGATGGGGTTCATATTTTGCACCCACACCCTCCGGTGGGTCGCCGCGAAGGGCCACGATATGCCGAACGCCTGCATCCCAGTACGACCGAACGATTTCATCAACATCATCCCGAGTAGCGGAGACGCAGGTGAGATGGGCAGCGGCATCGAGATTTGTCTCCGCCTGAATCCGCCGAACTGTATTGTGCGTGCGTTCGCGCGTCGATCCGCCAGCACCATAGGTGACCGAAACAAATTCAGGGCCAAGAGGTTCAAGTATTCCGATTGACGCCCACAAAGTCTTTTCCATCACCTCAGTTTTTGGAGGAAAAAACTCAAATGAGATTTCAATCTCGTCGGCGGTACCAATAAAGCGATCGGTCATTGGGCCGCCTCTAGCTTGGCCGCGTACTTTGAGCCGAGTTTGGGTAACGCTAGCCACAGCTTGACCGTAAGAGTTTCGTCCGACGCCCCCCTCTTGGGAGCCAGCTCCCGGACGGTTTCGAGCTCAAGACCCGCTGAACGGCACCATGATCTAACTTCCTTATCCGCAAATCCCAATCGGCGATGAGCATGTTCTTCGCGCAAAAATTCCAACTCGTGTGGTGCAAAATCGGCGATAAGTAGCCGGCCATCTTTGCGCAGTAGACGTGCTGCCTCTGTTACCGCAGACGCCGGTTCGTGCAAAAAGTGAAGGACCTGATGTACAGTAACGAGATCCGCACATTCATTCGGAAAGGGAAGCGAAAATATATCACCTTGACGAACATGGCAGTTATGAACGTCAGCCGCCTCTAAGTTTGCTCGAGCAACGGCCAGCATTTCGCGGCTGAAGTCGATTCCAACTCCCCTATCGATCCTCTTGCTTAGGACCTCCAATATTCTCCCTGTCCCCGTTCCCAAATCGATTGCGTCTGCGATCAGGACGTCCTCCAGCAGCTCTAACATCGCGGCTTCAACATCTTCTTCCGGCAAATGCAAAGCGCGTATTCTTCCCCATTCTTCAGCATTATCATTGAAATAGTCGGCAGCAAGAAGCTGACGCGCGTGCTTGATTGACGCCAAACGTTCTAGATCTCGCGCAACTATTGGGTCTCTGTCGTCTACGCGATCAATGATTTGCTTTGCCAAGGTCGCGCTTTCAGTTTTTTGGCTGGCGGGGGCATCAATCGATTGCTGACCGTCAGCCAATCGAAAGAACGCCCACGTGCCCTCTCTGATCCGCTCGACTAAACCGGCCTCTGTCAAGAGTTTGAGATGCCGGCTTACTCGTGGCTGGCTCTGACCCATGATTTGAGTTAGCTCGGTCACGGTCAGTTCGGTTGCAGAAAGGACACGCAACAGTCTTAAACGAGTCGGCTCGCCGGCCGCGCGCAAGCTCGCAATCATGTTATCTGTCGACTGCATGTCTCATCGCTCCACAAGGCGATACCGCCAAAAATCTGATATCTCTGCCGTAGTTAGCAAATCTACAACCAACAGGTTGTGGCAATATAAAGATATCTTTATGTAATTATCTTAATAAAAGCATTTAGGCAAGAGTTGGGCCCAATTGGCTGATTGAACCAAGCCTTTTTGCCTCAATTGAGCTAGTATTATCGGGAGATCGAGGCGATTATTGCCGGTCCGGCTTTGATTTGCTAGCTCTCGCGGCATAAACATTCGTTCAACATAATCCTGCCTGAACGGTATCAGCGCAATAAAGGCGATTTCGCGGCATATTGGAGGTCCCAATTTGGGACAGTTCTGAATTAGGTGATTTGACTGCATGGCGTTTAGAAGTATGCACGCGGCGGAAACCAGGCTTCGAACCCGCCTACGTCAGCTGCCAATCCTTCACACGGTTGTTTGCTTGCCGCTATTGATCGGGTTGGTATTCTTGTCCGGGTGCGCAACCAAACCGCCATCATTAACAAATGCAGGACCTCAATCTCAACTGGAAATAGACCGCGTCAATGACCCGTGGGAGGGGGCGAACCGCAAATTCTTCGCTCTTGGGCTCACGCTCGATCGCAATATCGGCCAACCTCTGGCCCGAGGTTATCGCAGGGGCTTGAAACCGGAAGTTAGAACGGCCATCCGAAATGTTGTGCGTAATCTTCGTGAACCCATTACATTTGGAAATGACTTGTTTCAGGCCGACTTTGGAAAGGCGGGGGTCGCACTCGGTCGACTTGTCATTAACTCGACACTAGGCATTGGCGGATTATATGACCCTGCCCAGGAGTTTGGCCTACCGCGACACCAAGAAGATTTTGGACAAACTTTGGCTGTATGGGGCGTTGGCGAGGGACCCTATTTGTTTGTTCCAGTATTAGGACCTTATCCACCTCGCGATGTCGCCGGTTTCGCTGTCGATATTGTGATGAACCCTCTGTTTTGGGTTAATACAAACTGGGCCCAAGGTCTTCAAGCTGGGCGGTTTGTCATGGACAATATCGATACACGGGAACGCACGCTTGAAACGGTACAGCAGCTAGAGGAAACATCGTTGGACTACTATGCGGCGGTAAGAAACCTTTATCGCCAGACCCGAAATTTTGCCATTCGCGACGGGGAACCGGAATTCGAGGATTTGCCTGATTTCGACGAATTCGAGTAACCGCCAGCGAAACAGCAAGTTTCGAAATTTTGACACTATTGACGATTAAAGTGCCAATCGTACAAACAAGCTAGGACGCTTCGATGGAGAGCAAAAGACAGTCTAGTCCGACTCGAAGGCGGTTGATGTACACGTCGCTTTCGGCATGTGCATTCATTCTGTCTCAGACTCCGGCGCCAACACAAAGATGGCTAAAGCAGGATAGCGAAGATTCCAATGCAGAGGCATTTGTTCAGGGTTTAGCTGATGAAGCAGTTGAGATCCTGGACAATGAAGCGGTTCCCTTAGTCGCGCGCAAGCAAGAATTTTCCGGTTTGGTCCTTGAAAACACAGACATTCCGGCAATCGGCTATTTCACGCTAGGCCGTTATCGGCGCACGGCCTCTTCAGATCAACTGGAAGACTTTCTTTCCCTGTTTCGTCAGTACACGGTTAACTTCTATGAATCACGGCTTGGATTTTATGATGGTCAGCGATTGGAAGTCACTGGATCGATCAAGCGCGGTGAAAACGATGTTGTCGTTACCAGCGTCTTGCGTATGGGCTCCGCTCAACAACCTGCGCCCCTAAATTGGCGTCTTGGAAAAGAAGACGGAAACTACATTATCCGCGACATGGAATTATTCGGCGTGTGGCTAGCAATCGAACAGCGTTCACAATTCACGTCCGTGATCTCTAACAACGGCGGACAAATCACGGCCTTGCTCGATCGATTGCGGGACAGAGTAACTTCAGGTGAAGGTCTGAGCGCAGGTTCAGCGCCAACTCAAATTCGCTAGCTTCTGCTGAATTTCTTGAACTTTATGCGGTGAGGCACAAGGGCATCGTCGCCAAGTCGCCTTTTTCTATCGGCCTCGTAGTCCTGATAGTTCCCTTCAAACCATTCGACGTGGCTACCGCCTTCAAACGCCAAGATGTGTGTCGCTATTCGATCCAGAAACCAACGGTCGTGTGAAATTATGAGTGCGCAGCCGGCAAAGTCAGACAGGCCTTCTTCTAGAGCTCTTAATGTTTCAACGTCTAGGTCGTTGGTGGGCTCGTCTAGAAGCAAAACATTGGCACCGGATTTCAATAGTTTTGCGAGATGAACACGATTTCGTTCTCCTCCAGATAGCTGACCCACCTTTTTCTGTTGATCGCCGCCCTTAAAGTTGAATTGTCCAACATAAGCCCGACTGTTCATTGACCTATTGCCAAGCTCAATCACATCGACACCATCGGATATTTCTTCCCAAACGGTACCGTCCGCCCTTAAATCGTCACGCGACTGGTCTACGTAAGCCATTGATACGGTCTCACCGATCCTTAGTTCGCCTCCATCGGATTGTTCTTCGCCTGTCAACATTCGAAAAAGAGTAGTTTTGCCAGCGCCATTGGGTCCGATAATGCCGACGATGCCGCCGGGCGGTAGCTTGAACGAAAGGTCTTCGACGAGAAGGCGATCTTCGAATCCTTTTGACAGGCACTCTGCCTCAATGACCAAGCTACCCAATCGAGGGCCCGGGGGAATCGATATCTGGGCGGCCTGAGTTTGTTCTTTGCCAGCTTCAGCTAACAGTTGCTCGTAGGCTTGAATGCGCGCCTTACTTTTTGCTTGACGCGCACGAGGTGAGGCGTTGACCCACTCTAATTCGCGGGCGAGCGAACGCTTTCGACCAGCATCTTCCTTGCCCTCTTGATCAAGCCGCTGCTTCTTTTGGTTCAACCACGATGAATAGTTGCCCTGCCACGGTACACCTTCACCTCGATCAAGTTCCAAGATCCATCCCGTTACATTATCGAGAAAGTATCGATCGTGCGTGACCAATATCACGGCCCCTGGATAGTTACGCAGATAGTGCTCAAGCCACGCTACGGATTCGGCGTCTAGGTGATTGGTCGGTTCGTCAAGAAGAAGAAGATCCGGCCGCTCTAGTAACAATCGACAAAGGGCGACACGACGCTTTTCTCCGCCCGACAGCTTGGAAACATCGCCATCAGCTGGCGGACACCGCATTGCATCCATGGCCATCTCAATTCTTGAATCAAGATCCCATGCATCAAATACATCAATCTTTTCTTGTATTTCAGCCTGCTCGGCAATTGTCTCAGCCATTTGATCATCATCCAAAGGCTCTGCAAACTTGGCGGATACTTCTTCAAACCGATCAAGCAATGCCCTAATTGCCGCAACACCCTCCATCACGTTGCCCAGCACATCCTTAGTTGGGTCGAGTTCTGGTTCCTGAGGTAGGTAGCCAACGGTTGCAACTTCGGCCAATCGTGCGTCCCCTGAGTATTCTTTGTCGACGCCGGCCATAATTCTTAGGAGTGTAGATTTACCGGCACCATTTACGCCGACAACACCAATTTTGGCATCGGGAAAGAAACTCAAATGGATATCTTTTATAATCTGTTTACCACCCGAAAATGTTTTGGAGACATGGTCCATTTGATAAATGTATTGGTACGTTGCCATTGAAATTCCCGCATTCCAGAAATAAGTAAGTTCTAAAGCGCCCGAAGCGGCGCGTCCTTTTAGCCAAACACGCATCGTTACGCAATGTGGCAACCCTGACGAGCGACGCGGATAGTCAACTCAAACAAAAATGGCCGCGCAAATCCTGGCATTTGTTGCTATATTGAACGGGAAGCTGACTTTCAACGGATCGGCTATATTGGGGGAACGGGTGAGGTATTAGGTTGTGAGTTACGTTCGGAAAACACTGGGAAGCGACGAGGAAATCCTCTTCTCAGCCAAATTTCATTGGACTTACACGCTGACGGCTTTCTTGTGGCTTATTGTTCTCGGCATAATTCTCGTCGGGGTATGGATGTTCGTCTTGATGCTCGTTCGCAAGTGGACTACAGAAATAGCCGTCACAAACAGGCGATTCGTATACAAAACCGGGTGGATCTCTCGGAAGACAGAAGAGGTTAGCCTTAATAGAATCGAAGAGGTCAAACTTCGCCAGAGTATCCTCGGCCAAATATTGGGGTACGGACGTATTACGGTTCATGAAACCGGCATCGGCGAGATCGACTTGCCGAACATTGACAGGCCGCTTGAGCTACGTCGCCAAATCACCAATGCCAAAGACATGATGCGCAATGTAGCGCCGGCACCTGAAGCCGTACCAGTAGCTAGATTATTCAGCCGCCCTTGAGATGCGAGATTTTTTGCCTGGAAGAAGTGGTATTGGATCCAGCGCCCAACCTCTTGACTGACGGCGAGCTGGCGACGGAATGGCGTAAGCAACACTCCCACTGGTTCGCCTGACTTCGCCCAAATCAATGCGCCACCCGAGAGATTCCCACTCGCTTAGTAATTCCCGATATCGGGCAACGTGCCTATCTGACGGAACAAAAGTTTCCTTGTTGTTTGTGCGAGGGGTAACGACGGGGCGAATATTTCGCAATACAGCAGCGTCTTGCTCAGCTACTAAAGTATCCATTTGAATCATACGCGCATCGTCTTGCGGGTCCAGCATGCCGCTACGCATGTCAATGGAATACATGCGCGTCTGTCCCTCTTCAATCGGCGTTTCATAAAAATATTGGCGCCGCATAAATCGCGGATTGGGCTCGATATATGTCCAAAAACTTGAAACACCGTGCGTACCTGCACGAATGTGCATAGGCGCCGGCTTATCTCGGCCCGAGACTTCACGCATTTTTTCTTCGTGAAGCGGAGGTGAAGGCATTTCGATGTCGAATGCCGGACCCCAGTCCTTTTCGATGAGCTCAAGATCGGGAACAGCAAAATTCTGACCGCTGCTGGTGTCTATATGTGTTGTGTGTACAAACTCGTTGTGAGATGGATCTAGGGCGTTGTCGAGTGATCTCTTGTAGTCGAAGTCCCAATCAAAGATGAGGAAGGTAGGACGCCAGCCGTCCTGCTCCCACTCCAGCACATCCATAATCGGCGGGCGCTCTTCTTCCGGAAGGTCCCCAAGAAACGCAAAGACGAGTCCATAGCGTTCCTCCGTTGGATAGGAATCTATTTTTGCACGCGAGGGAATTTTGGCATCGGGTCCCAAGGACGGCACACGTGTACATTGACCCGAACCGTCAAACTGCCAGCCGTGGTAAGGACACTCGACACAGTCGCCCTTAATCTTCCCATTCGACAGAGAACCGCCTCGATGGACGCAAACATTGCTCAAGACATGAGCTGTACCATCGGTATCGCGAAAGACTACAAAATCCTGTCCCAGCAGACGGGAATAAACAGGCGCTTCGGATACGTTTTTACTTTCTTCAGCAACGTACCAAAAATTGATAAACATGCGCACTAATCTCCCGCGCTATAATATTGTATTTTGAATTGCACCTATAGATATCATGATGGCAAAAGCCTTTTGATATCAATCAACAATAAGTCAAACCCAAAGCTCATGAACTTCACGTGCAACAACTTGGTTATAAGAAACCGCTTTCGAAATGAGATTCATATCACGTTCAAATCGTATCAAATGTTCCACTGTATCTTCGGAAATTTTAGGGACGTAGTAGGGAAGATCTCGCTCAACCACGCTTGCAATTAAGCCTGCTTCATACTCAGGAAAGACATTTTTGGCGACCGATGTTGCGCGAGATACATCATCCCTTAGAGCTAATTGCGCCTTGATAAGAGCACGAAGACCTGCACGCGCCACCTCAGGCTCGTTCTTTAACGTTAACTCTGTTGCCACGAGAGCCGGAAATGTGTAATGACGCGCAGATGCAGGTCCGTCGCCGCGCCTAACGTCGAGTACTACGGTTCCTACACCCCTTTGCACCGCCGTTTCTGCGCCCATGCCGTTCGCCCAAAATCCGTCTAGTTTGCCTTCTTCCAATGCTTTAGCAGCCTGAACTCCAAACGAGACGCCCGCTTCACCTGCGCCGGGCACAGGTCCAATTTCGATATTGTCCCTTTCAAGATCGAGACCCGCATCGACTAGCAACCGTTTGATGCCAAGATCAACGTCAGGCGCCGCGCCAATCCTCAAACCCTTCGTCGCATCAACGTCACCGCGTGAGGCGCCCAAGTCAGATCGTAGCACGAGGAACCAATACATGTGCTGTGCTAGTGCACCAAGCAGCCGTGCTCCTTGCCATTCAGGAAAAGCTTTCGGCACTGCATGGGCTGCGCCGGCAACGAATGTTAACTCGCCATCGCGCAACGCTGCATAGGCTTTGCTTACGGGATAGATAAGTTCAAGCGTAACATCGAGACCCTCTTCCTCGAACAGGCCGAGCTCGACCGCAGCGATAGCCGGAAAATATGAATTCGAAATGAGATCGGGAATTGCGATTTTCATTTTTTGACGTGCCCAATATCTGGTTGGCCCTACCGACGCCTAATGTTTGAAATTCCCCAAATACTCCGACCACTTATTGTCGATCATATCAAAGACGTCCGGTGCTGCCTCTTCCAGGAGAACGCGTGACACGTCCGGGTACTTGTCGGGCCCGCCCTCTTCGGGCAATTGTTTGGTGGCGTCGATAATAACGTTGCTGGTCACCCTTGGAAGACGTGTACTGGGCTCCAAGAAGGTCCCACGTGCCTGTCGCACGACCAATGTAGCCGGGTGCGGCTGCCATCGAGTAGCCATAGCGTGAATTACCTGATCCTTGTTCAGGACATCGACGTCGTTATCAACCACGATCATGATTTTACAAACCGGGTTGCTCGCGGCCAGCTGCTGGCCCGCTGCAATTCCGTCGCCTGCGAATCTTTTGTTTATGCTGGCGACGTAGAGTCCCGGCGCGCCATCAAAATGATGAACGGCGACTAAATTGTGCACTGATCTCCTACCCGCGAGATACCCGTATGCATCCATTAGCGCTGTGCAAAATCCCCTCATGACACCGGTGTGGTTGTTAAAGATCCAGGGTTTTTCTCGATGGGTGATGGTTTGAATGTTGACAAAAAAGTTTGTCTCTCGTTTTTGCCCCAAATAGCCATACATTTCAGCGTGCGGGCCATCGACATCCGATTCGTTTAGGGGAATCTCCCCTTCAATGATCATTTCGGCATTGGCCGGCACCAAAATGTCACTGGTTTCACATTTTACCAATTCCTCTGGTTTCCCTTTGAGCCCACCTGACAACTCGTACTCGTCCTCACCTAAAGGCGTAACTTTGGAACAGCTCATCGTCCACGTAATTGGATCGCAACCGACCACAATGGCTGCCTTAACCGATTGCTCGCCGCGCTTCTTCGCGGCCATGAGAAAACTCCAGCCATGCTGACCCACTTCAGGGTTTACAGTAATTTTAGTCTTTCCTTTGACCTGACACCGGTATGTACCGACATTTCGACCGAGTTCCGGGTCTTCAAAAATCACAGCTCCACTGTTGATATATCTTCCGCCGTCGGCGGGATTACATTTTAACCATGGATATTGTCGTATATCGATATCGTCGCCCGTGTTTATAACCTCTTTACACGGAATTTTTGGACCATCAACGACTATCGGTTTAATGCGCTTCCACTGACCATTGCTATCGGCAAAATTGACAAGTTTATCGATCGTCGCGCGATACATTTCACGATGATCATCCGTAACATTCTCGATGCCAAATGCCATCGCCTCGGTATCTAAGCCGCCAAAGATGTTGGCAACTACGGGTCCTTCGAGCCATTCGCCGTCAACTTTCACGCGCTCAATGAGAAATGCCGGGGCCGCATTGACACCAAATTTGTCGACCAAGCGATAAGCAAGGCCTGTCGCCTCGTATTGATCTTGATCCATCTCTTTAATTCGTAGAAGCCGGCCTCGTGCTTCCAAGGCGATGATAAAATCACGCAGAGAGTCATAAGGTCCCGTCAGTTGTGCGTTTTTGAGATTTGGTTCAACCACGTTCATGCTTTAACTCCGGTCAGAAAATTATACGGCGGCATCAGGACTGTGATCACTCTAGACCCAACTTGGACCACCGGCCCAGCCAAACAGATCTGTGTCCGACAATCGGTCGGAACTTCAAACTCAATACCCCATTCGACTGTCGTTCAATCCGCTACGGCGATCGAGGATGCTCTGCGCTGACTATCAATCATGGCCGTGCGCTTCAAGAACGCTTTGGCGAGTGCAGGATCTGCCGCGGTCGCCCGCAGCTCATCTAGAAAGCGCTGGCGCGATTTAGGCTCGCTCGCTTCCAACCGTTTCTTATTTTCGATCGTCTGCCGCTGAACATACTCGTTCGTAACGGTGCGCCGCTGTAGATCGTACAGGTCCAAGCAGCTCTCTGGCGCACGGTCATGCCAGACTTCAATAAGCTTTTCAGCAAGGTTGGAAGCGTCCTGCAAGCCCCCATTTAAACCCATACCGCCGATGGGATTGTTAACATGCGCGGCGTCGCCGGCAAGAAGCGCCCGTCCCTTTCGAAACGATTGCGCCACGCGTTGATGGACCTGGTAAAGATTACGATGGACAATTTCAAAGTCGTCCGACTTTGGAAAAAAATTTTGCAACCGAGCTTGAACCGATGCGTCATTTAACAAGCTGTCCTCTGGTTCATCCAAACTTGCTGGAAAGACAGTACGCCATAGGCCAGGCGGGCCATCGCCCGCAACTTTGAAGCAATTGCACCATTCTTCCGGATCAGCAAAGTAACTGCGGTAAGTGCAGCCGAGTTCCGCTTCAAAGTCGAACGGCGTCGTCAGAACGAGAAAGCGCTCCTCCCAGGTAAATCCTTCAAATGGTATTCGCAAGGCTTTCCGAACAAAGCTGCGACCACCGTCGGCGCCAACGAGATAGTTGCCAGTTGTTGATTCCTGCTCGTGTGCATTTTTGGTCGTCAAGATGACTTTGTCTCTCGTCATCTCGAGTCCGACGGCTTCCGCTCCGAAGTGAACCTGAACGTGTTCAAGAGGCCGTATTCGGTCGTACAGAATACGAGCAAGTTTGAATTGCTCGCATTGCACCACATAGGGAAACTCTGTTTCGTTTTTGAGAAGCGAATGGTCGAATTCAGCAACAAGATCGCCGGATGAACGATCCCAAAATTGGAAGAGAGGGGCGACCAAACCAACGCGTTCAGCCTCCTCCTCGATACCGGCTTGCGATAGGAGCTCCAGCGTGGCGGGATGGGTGGTGGCTGCTCTCGGATCATCCTCCAGCCTTTTATTTTTTTCAAAGACCTGAACCGGAATATTCGCTCGGGCCAGCAAATGAGCGCACATGAGGCCTACGGGACCCGCACCAACAATCAGGACTTGGTTAACATCAATTGGCATGAGCCATACGTCCTTGGCAAAACCGAATGAACATGACGCCCCCAACCAAGCCTGGCAAGATCAGCTCGGCTTTGTTCAAGCGGATTGGGAGATCATACAGGGTTTGAACATCCACAACACGGTGCTTTGATGATCACTGACTCGAAATCCGATAATGTGGACTAGACTATGCGCCAAGAATTCAGAATTGTGGAGGAATGCCATGAAAGGCGCGAGCCTGATCAAAACCTGTTTGACGGCAATTCTGTCGTTGTCCCTGACAACAGCTTGCACTCTTGTATCAGGCGATATGGATCAAACAGATCCGACAACCACATCGACCACAAAAATGGAGTTAAGCACAATGTCGAGCGGCTCAATTCCAACGCCTGCCGTCACCCGTAGCGGATTTACGCGTGAAGATTTTGAAACTTTAGTCGATGTGCGAATTGGTGACGGCGATCCGATTTATTGGTATGGCGTTGGCGTGGTCAATAGTTTTCCCGACGGCAAGATTTTAGCCCGTGTAGAAGGCGTTGATCTTGGAAAACTACACCGGCCGGATCCAAATAAAGCGAGCGCGCAAATGTATACGCGCAAGTTCGTTGTATTTCGCGATCCTGATACAAATGAGCTTCTACGCGACGAAGAGGACAAAGTCCGATTTATCGGGTTCAACTATCAGAACTTTACTTGGCGGCTTGAAGGCGATTATTTGATGTACGATGTTGAACAAGGCTCTGGCGAACAAGTCTTTACGGTTACGGAAGGCAGGGGAAACGAAATACGAAAGATGGGTGGCCTCACAGTCATCACGACACCCGTGTTTGTCGAAAGTCCTGTCGGCAACTGGTGGGAGAAGTATGATCTTCTCATTCAAGACGAAAATGATGTGGAGCCGCGTTATCAATATGTCTGGGGAAGATACGGCCCAAATTTCTCTTTTATGGGCGGTGGATTCAATACCATGACGAGCTGGCTTTACCGCTATGACAACTACGAAGATCTGCCTCAGTCGATTCGCGATATCATCGAGAATGAACCTGGCATGGATCTGTGGCGAAATCCGCCTATGAATCGCGAAGAAATTCAGGAGCTGCAGGCGTCCGGCGAAAATTACCGCTAACTCAATGTGCCCGCTGAATTGCGGAAATCAGCCAATAATTGCGGCGTCATGAACCCTTGCCATGTCACTCCAGTTTGATCCGCCTCGGACGTTTAAGTGTATAATGACCGAAGCAAATTCAAAATCATAAGTCCGACAGAGGCTAGAATCATCGGAGGGACGCATGTACATCAATTTTTGGTATCCGATCGGGAAGTCCGAGGAGATCAGCTCGGAGCAACCTTATCGCTCTCAGCTCTTCGGTCTAAAATTTGTCGCGTTCCGTGACCAGCAGGGCAAGGCGCATGTCTTGAGCGATACCTGTGTTCATCGGGGCGGCGCACTTAGCAAGGGTTGGGTCAAAGACGGCTGTGTGGTCTGTCCCTATCACGGCTGGCGTTACGAGGGAGATGGAAAGTGCGTAACCGTACCTTCGCTCGGCTACGACGCCAAGCCTCCGGCGCGCGCCAAGGTCGACAGCTATCCGGTTCAAGAGAAATACGGGATTGTTTTCGCGTTTCTCGGCGATCTTCCAGAAGAAGGACGCCCGGCACTTTACGACATTCCCGAATGGGGTGAGGAGGAGTGGCGCGCCCATGAGCTCATCGTGCTCGACGTCAATTATTACTATGAGCGATCAATGGAAAATGGCGTCGATCCAGCTCACAACGAATTCGTCCATCCGACGCAAGGCTTTGCCGGTAAGCGAGACGACTATTACGTGAAAGACTTTGAAACCGAAGAATGGCCGTTAGGCTGTGGATTGACACTCGTTATGGAATCTTCGGGGAAAAAGGATGAAATCGGAAAGAAAATAAGAGACTTTGACAGTCAAACCACTGCGATAACCGGCACGTACGGACCCAATACGCTTATTACACTCGTCCATTTTGCACCGGGTAAATGGCTGCACCAATATTTCTTTGAGGCGCCCATCGACGGAAATACCACGCGAATTTATTTCGTCAACATGAGAAATATGTTGCTCGAACCGGAGTACGATGATGGCGTCAAACAAGCAAATCTAGCAATCGCGCATCAGGACATTGCAGTCTTGTCAGAGCTCAATCCAATTCGAACGCCCGATACAAATACCAAAGAAATCATGATGCCCGCCGACAAAGTCGTCGTGCGCTATCGCGAATGGCTGAGAGAGTGGGAAGCGAACGGCTGGCAAATTGATCAAAATGCGTTGAGCGAAAAGCGAGGTGACGTTGCATATGCCATCCCCAGCCCCGAGCGCCGCACAGCAGGCAACTGGGTCCTGGATCCCGTCCCGCTGAAGCCGGCACGGAAGGCGCAAAAAGCAGCAGCTGAATAAGCTAAACCCAAGAACCGTCAGATGAAGCCGCGGTCTCAATAAGGCCGCGGTTTTTTGCGTCCGGTGTATGATTAGGATCGAATTTATAGACGACGCGCACATTCGGTGGCCGGTAGCACCGCAAAGTTACATCCAAACGAGGATCTGACAATGGCAGGTGAAACAAAGTCGTTAAGCTTAGACCGAGGTGAGACCGCGCGCTTAGTCATCTGCGCGAGCGAACTCGATCCGGATTATCGAATCGTTGGCTTGGATAGCGCAGATATTGAAATTTCCTATCAACAATATTTGGCTCGTTGCAGCTTCGAGGACGGCGCCCCTGGCCTTCATTTGAAATTGTCGGCGGGGCCCCGCGCTGTTTCGGCTACACTAGACGTAATGGGCGACAATGCCCAAATAGTTGCTTCACTGTCCATTGAAGTCCCCGAACGTGAATTGCTTTCTGACGCATTACTGAATGACATCGGGCTTGCCGACCAACAATTCTATTTGCTTGAGATTAGATCAAAAAATGATTTGAATCTTTCCAACGTGGGTACTGACGATCTTGTCTTTCCCCGGGGCCCTTGGCCAAACTTCAAAATTGTCAGTTCGGATGACTTTGCAGAACATGAAGCCCTTTCAAAAACCCTTAGCGCTGCCTTTACGTCAAGTCAGAATGAACTGAAGGCAATCGTCCAGGCAGACGGCGAGCAACGACTTCCTGGCAAAGTCATCATTCGCAATATCATGGGTCGTAACGCCGCTGTTGAAGCAGTCGCGAATGTTTCACTGCCACCTCCCGTCTGGGCGAATTCTATGGCATCGGACACCTCGAAGTATGTTGACATCGATGGGATTAGGACACGTTATTTTGAAAAAGGAAGCGGCGACCCCATGCTCCTTGTCCACGGTGGACAGGCCGGTTCGGCGGGCTTTGCCGCTTGGTCATGGATGCCGAACTTCGATGCCCTTTCCAAGAGCTTTCGCGTAATCGCATTGGATCGCATCGGTCAGGGCTATACGGACAATCCCAAATCAGACGCGGCATACGGGAATTATTATCAGACCGTTGTTGATCACGTGTTTGGACTTATCGAGGCACTAGATCTTAAGAGCATTCATTTAGTTGGCCACTCGCAGGGCGGCTGGCCTGTTACCCGCATCGCGCTTGATCATCCCGAGCTCGTCAAAAGCCTCACGATCGTTGACAGCGCTACTGCGGCGCCGGCTGACCGCGAACGCGGTAGTGTCAATTTTTATGGCTATCTCTCCCGGTTTATCCATCCGCCCGAGGGCGAAACGGCGGAGAGCGTACTGCGTGAACTTAATATGTACTCATTCACTGGCAATAACATAACTGCAACACAAATCGCGCGCCTTCTAAAGCTTGCAAAATTGCCCAAAATGGAGGACGCGCGCGCACAACTAGTCCAAAAGCGGATGAATCCCGCGCATCCAACCTATCGTGTTTTGAAAACCACCCTTCTAAACGATATTGAAGAAGGAAAACTCAAAGTCCCAACGTTAATTATATGGGGGCGCAATGATCCCGAAGGATCCTATGGATCCGGTGTAAAACTCTATGAGCTAATGAGCACCCATTCCAACAATGTGCAGCTTCACACTTTTGAAAATGCCGGCCATTTGCCAAGCAAGGAATATCCGGGCGAATTCAACAGACTTGTCGAGAGCTTTGCGCGCGAAGCTAAGTAGCGCTTGAATTTGCGGCTAATTTGCCTGAGTCGCGATTAGGCCCACACCGAACATTGAGGTGATGAAGAATCCAAGTACGATCGAAAGAGGTGGCTCGGGAAATCTGCACAGTTGAGATAAGTGGAATTTTGGCCTGTAGGCGGCATGATCGCCGGCAACAGGAGATCCACTATGGCAAGACGACCACGTCGCAATCATACACCTGCGTTCAAGTCGAAGGTGGCCCTTGCGGCCGTTCGCGGTGAGCAGACATTGGGAGAACTCGCTCAGCAGTTTGATGTTCATCCTAACCAGATCAAGCAATGGAAAGATCAGCTCCTTGAGGGTGCAGCGGGTGTTTTTGGGCGGGAGGGTAAATCACCGCTGCCTGCACCCCGTGTTGATGTGAAGAGGCTCCATGCCAAGATTGGGGAGCTGACGCTTGAGAATGATTTTTTAGGCGATGCGCTCACCAAGGCGGGATTGCCGAGCGCAAGAAAATGATCGACCGCAAACATAAACTCTCGCTCAGCCGTCAGGCCAAGGCGCTCAAGATCAGCCGGGGCAGCGTCTATTATCAGCCCCGTCCCGTATCGGTCGGTGATCTGGCACTGATGCGCCGGATTGATGAATTGCATCTCGACTATCCCTTTGCAGGCAGCAGGATGCTGCAGGGACTATTGCTTGGTGAAGGATACAAGGTTGGCCGCCTGCACGTCACAACACTGATGAAGCGTATGGGGCTTGAGGCTATTTATCGCCGCCCGAACACGTCCAAGCCTGCACCGGGCCACAAAATCTATCCCTATCTGTTGCGTAAGCTGCCGGTCACCCAACCCAATCAGGTCTGGGCGATGGATATCACCTACATTCCAATGGCACGGGGCTTTGTTTATCTGGCCGCAGTGGTTGACTGGTTCAGCCGGCGTGTCCTGTCCTGGCGGCTCTCTATCACACTGGAAGCAGACTTTTGCATTGAAGCCGTTGAAGAAGCACTGGCCCGTTACGGTAAGCCGGACATCTTCAACACCGATCAGGGCTCGCAGTTTACCTCCATCGCTTTCACACAAATCCTGAAGGATGCTGAAATCGCCATCAGCATGGATGGCAAGGGAGCGTGGCGGGACAATGTCTTTGTTGAACGGCTGTGGCGCACGGTCAAATACGAGGAGGTCTATTTGCATGCCTATGGCAATGTTCCACAAGCCCGAGCCGCCCTCGGCAAATATTTGGTCTTTTACAACACCAAGAGACCGCATTCATCGCTTGACCGCCAGACACCCGATCAGGCTTACTTCAACGTGCTGCAACCAATCCCGGTCGCGGCATAACAGGGGCTGAAATCCACTTATCCGCAGTCCGAAAGTTGTTCAAACAAACCGAACCACCTCTCTTGCCATCAAAAACACCTGATAAATACGCAAGTACAAATGCAAATAGAACAAATCCGAGCAAAGAAAAAACAGTCGTGACAATCAGCGCTCCGATCGTGGTAGCACCACCTAGTGCCATCCCCCCACCAAATATCAATCTAATTACCCAACTTGCTATTGCCGTAAAAACGATCAGCGGGCCCGTAAGAAGCGCTGCTGTTTCCTGCCAATTACGGCTTTCAGCAAGGTAAGCCTGCCAGGTCGCTTCGGGATCGAGAAGCCCCCCTTTGATGAGCTCAATCGTTCTGTTTATATCGAACATGGTCCGCCCTCCATGATTCGTACTATCGAATCAGCACCTTACCGCGAATTGGATGTTTTCGGAAATAGCTAGTCGGTCGCTGGAGGACCTATCTGGAATAGAGTGTATGGCGACATTTCACTGTCAGGTCTGTAGCCCCGCGAAGTATTCATCCCATTTACTATCGACCAAATCGAATACTTCAGGCGCGCCTTCTTCTAAGAGCGATCGTGAGACGGGCGGCCAAGATTCAGGCCCGCCTTCGGAAGGCAATTGGCGCGTTGCGTCAATAATGATCTTGCTCGTCAGGCCTTCCTGCTTCGTACTGGGATCAACAACCATTCCTGACATCTGAGGGATGATGAGACTAGCAGGGTGCGGCTGCCACCGAGATCCCACGGCGTGTAAAACATCGCGAAGGCTATATATGTTGACGTCGTGATCAACGACGAAAATCGCTTTAGCAATATTGAATCTCTGTGCGATGGGCAGGGCTGCTCCGATCCCCTCTCCTGGAAATCGTTTCTTAATTCCGATGACAGTAATGCCTGGCAGACCTGCCGGATTATGGATACCAACAAGATTAGGCACCATTTTCCTAAAACGCATATTTGCATTAGCTTCCATCGGGCCGGTAAAGAAACCCCGCATCAGCACCATGAAATTGTTGATAATCCAAGGATTATGGCGGTGCGTAATGGTTTTCACGTTGACGAAAAAGTTTGCCGGCTTCTGTAGTCCTAGGTAACCCCACATCTCTGCAAACGGGCCCTCGGGCTCCTGCTCGTCTAAAGGTATTTCGCCTTCGATAATCATTTCTGCCTGAGCCGGTACCATGAGGTCGCTGTTTTCAGACTTAACAACATCAATCGGCTTACCCTTTAGTCCGCCAGCCAGCTCAAGCTCGTTTTCACCTGGTGCCGCAGCTTTGCAAGCACTCATCGACCAAATGATAGGGTCAGACCCCAATGCTATCGAAACGTTTGCGACTTTTTCGCCGCGGTTCTTTTTCATCATTAGGATTCGCCAACCGTGCTGGCCCGGTTCGGGATTGATCCCAAGTTTAGTAGGGCCTTTGACTTGGCAGCGATAGGTGCCGACATTGTGACCAAAGTCTTTGTCATAGAGCACTACGGAACCGCTGTTGACGTAACGGCCACCATCCGCCGGATTACCTTTGAGCCACGGAAACTTAAAGAGATCAACGTCGTCGCCTGTTAAAACGACCTCTTTGCACGGCGCGCTATGCGACTCAACCTCAAGCGGTGGAATCTTCTTCCATTGTCCCGCAGGATCAGCTTGAGCTTCGAGCTTTTCAAGAACAGCCCGATACATTTTTTCTTGATCGTCGGTGACATTTTCAATGCCAAAGCCCATAGCCTCGGCTGTCCACGAGCCGAAGGGATTGCCGATAATGGGTCCTTCTCGCCACTCCCCCTCTATCTTGACACGCTCGATGAGAAAAGCAGGTGCGCGGTCCGGACCAAACTTGTCTTCCAAACGATAGGCAAAGCCGGTCGCTTCATACTGGTCTTGGTCCATCTCCTTGATACGTACTAAGCGGCCTGTTGCCTCTAAAGCTGCGAGGTAGTCCCTTAAAGAATCGTAAGGTCCGGTTAGTTGGACATTGTCTCGGCTAATTTCGGCAACCGACATAGAGATACCTCCTTTTAGAATTTAACCTCGGGGGGCAAGCTATGGAGCGACCAAATTTCATATGGAACTACTTCCGTCGTGAAGGGATCTGAATACATGCGGTCTTCAAACCAATTGAGGCGCATTGCATCTTGTGCTGCAATATCTTCATCCGTAAACGGATCATCCGCGCGCTTTTCTGCAAGCGTTAGATACGAATCGAGAAGTGCCTCATATGCTTCTGTTACAAAATTAAAGTTCTCTTCCGTAACAGTGAGCATGGGTTGCACGTAAAAGCTGCCTCCAATACACGCGACCTTCCGGCGGTACCGTCTGTCCGTGGCCGCCGCCGCCTCGTCGTCGCCTTTGCAACTTAATTCGCGATGTGGTTTCGGATCGACTCCGTACTTCTCATACACCGCGTCCATTGCTTCTTTCATATAAAGCAGATCTTCCTCAGGTGTCGCTCCGGGCAAAACATCGAGAAATCCGCCAATGGAACTTTTTCCATCCGAGTAGAATTGAATGACGAATGCCGCATGAATCATGCCGACCAGCGGTGTCTTTGCATGCATATCGACGGAATAAAATCGACTCCAGGCCGTTTGCCTTTGAAAGTCCCGCGTCGGTTTTTTCGTAATATTATACGCTCGTCCTCCTTTCTGAATCACGGGACCGCGTGCTGCTTTGGCGTTATGATCTGAGTATTCCGTGCTCTTTGCACGCGTTTCAATCTCGCTGCCTCCGTTCATCTTGTCGATGCGGCCAAAATACATTTCCTCCATCCGTGAAAGGAATTCGAGGGCCCGCGCTGCATAGGTTGATTGCTCTTCGTTTAGTCCGGCGTAGTCACTCGTAAAAAGTGACTCTTGTTCTGCCCGAGCGAGCTCCGTGACGGAAATCGCAATGAGAATTGTAAGCACTAAGCGCATTCCAATTCCGACAATTCTGTTCGACCATTTGGTGAAGCTCATGTCCGTCTCCCGTTGAAAAGTCCTAACCTTTTTGGCTTGTAAGTAGACTTTGGCATCAAAGATAATTTGCACCCTGAGGCCCAGCCTACATGACTTTTGGAAGTATCGTCGGTCAATCGTCGTGCCGCCAATGAGCGCGTTTTGCAGAACCGCACAATGAAATTGTGTCTCAATTTGCGCCGATATCAGGGCTGGTCGATCGATAGAAACGGCGGTCAATCAAGATCCTAGACTCATCAAGTCGGCATTACCGCCGACAGCCGTCAGGTTAGTAGAGACAGAACGCTCCACCGTGAATCGGCTTAAATAGTGAGGTCCGCCCGCTTTCGGTCCGGTGCCCGACAACCCTTCGCCGCCAAATGGCTGAGATCCGACGACCGCGCCGATCTGGTTTCGATTGATGTACGTATTCCCAACTCGGACGCGATCGCGAATGTAACGCACAGCAGAATTGATGCGGCTGTGGATCGCAAGTGTCAGCCCAAAGCTGGTTCCATTGATGGCGTCAATAACATTATCCAGTTCGTCAGCCTCGTACTCAATAACATGGAGGCACGGACCAAATACTTCACCTTTCAAAACGTCAATTGACTTGATCCGATAAGCCGTAGGCGGGGAAAAAAATCCACTGCGGCAATCCTTGGTGATCTTACATTGATAAATGACGTGCTGAGAACGCTTCATTCGCTGGTGATGCCGTTGTAGATTATCCAAAGCCTCCTGATCGATAACGGGACCAATATCGGTTGATAAGTACGCTGGATTGCCGAGAGCGAGCTCTCCCATAGCACCCGCGACCATCGCTGAAATTGTTTCGGCCACTTCTCTCTGAAGAAATAGAACGCGAAGTGCCGAGCACCGCTGGCCGGTGCTTTGAAATGCCGACGACAATACATCGGTAACGGCCTGTTCCGGCAGTGCAGATGAATCCACGATCATCGCATTTTGCCCGCCGGTCTCCGCTATAAAGGATGCTATGGGCCCATCTCGTTCCGCCAGCTGACGCGAGATGATGTGCGCCGTCTCTGTGGATCCCGTGAAGCAAACGCCAGCAATTCGCGCATCACTGAGGAGAGCGGCTCCGATCGACGGCCCATCGCCGGGTAGCAAGTGAAGCACGTCGACAGGAATCCCGGCTTGATGCAAAAGTTTGATTGCAAATGCGGCAATCAACGGCGTTTGCTCGGCTGGTTTAGCAAGCACGCCATTGCCCGTAACCAGGGCAGCTGCAATTTGCCCGGTAAATATCGCAAGTGGGAAATTCCATGGACTAATACAAAGAAAAACGCCCCGTCCATGTGCAAACAAGGTGTTTCGTTCTCCCGTGGGACCAGGCAACGTCATTGGCCCCAAGGTGTCGGTTCCCAATTTCGCATAGTACCTTAGAAAATCTACGGCTTCGCGAACTTCGCCGTTGGCATCCGCCAAAGTTTTTCCAGCCTCGCTTATGAGTAAGTAAGTAAAATCGGCAAAATGGTCTTCGAAGAGTTGTGCAGCCTTGCGGAGCAGCGCCGCTCGCTCTCGTACGTCGCAAGCATCCCACTCGCTATTTGCACCAGATGCTAGCGAAAGAGCGTGTCTAGCCGTTGCAGGACTAGCCTCAACAACCGTTCCAATTTGATGCCTTGAATCAAACGGTCCACATACTTCGCGAGGCGCTCCGTCGATGAATACGCCGGAAACAATAGGAGCACTTTTCCACTGCGTTTCCGCTGACGCCAAGACTTGATTGCGCAGTGGTAGTAGTTCGTCGAGATCTGCGAGATCCAGGCCTTTGCTATTAACGCGTTGTGATCCGAATAAATCTCTAGGTAGTGGAATGTCTGGATGCCGAATGGACTTAAAAGCGCGAATTCGTGCCGCTGGATCCTTAATGACCTTCTCGACAGAAAGGTCATCATCTGCAATTCGATTGACGAAACTTGTATTTGCACCGTTTTCGAGCAGGCGCCGCATAAGATATGGCAAGAGCTGCTCATGGCCGCCGACTGGCGCATATATGCGGCAGCGGTAAGCGCCACCCGGTTCTACAATTTGATCGTAAAGTTCGTTACCCATGCCAAATAGGCGCTGAAACTCAAACTCTTGTTGACCGGATGCATACTCCATGACCGCTGCTAACGTATGAGCATTATGCGTTGCGAAGCATGAATAAATGGCCTTCGGATCCTTCAACATGCGCTGAGCGCAAGACAAGTAAGATACATCCGTCGAGGCTTTGCGTGTAAAAACTGGATAGTCGCTAAGACCTTCTACTTGCGCGCTTTTGATTTCCGTATCCCAATAAGCCCCTTTGACGAGACGTATCATCAATCGGTTCTTGCTACGAGTGGACAGATTAATGAGCCACGCAATCAGTGGCATTGCGCGCTTTTGATAAGCCTGTACTGCGAACCCCAAACCGTCCCAGCCCTTCAATTCAGGGGTGAAACACATCGCTTCAATGAGATCCAAAGACAAATCAAGCCGATCTGCTTCTTCGGCGTCAATGCATATTCCTACTCCCGCTTTCTGCGCCATTTTTGCCAACTCGACGACATCAGGGAGTAGTTCACTTTTTACCCGATGCTCTTGTGCGAAGTTGTAGCGCGGATGCAGCGACGAAAGTTTTATTGAGATCCCAGGGGCGTCAAAAATGCTCAATGACTTAGCTCTAGTAGCCAGCTGATTTATAGCGTCAGCATATGACTCGAAGTAGCGCTCAGCATCTTCTCGCGTCATGGCGGCTTCGCCCAACATGTCGTACGAAAAAAAATATCCTCTTTCTTCGTAGTCTCGCGCATGTTCAATGGCTTCTGGCATCGTGCGCCCGACTACAAAATGTTCTCCCATCAATCGCATAGATTGTGTAAGCGCAGTTCGTACAACGGGCTCACTTGCACGAGAGACCAATTTGCCCAACACCGATCGCCAGGCCAGTCCTTCTGCTTCAGAGTCAATGTCCAAAACTCGGCCCGTTAGCATCAATGCCCAAGTCGACGCATTGACAAGGAAGGACTCAGATTGGCCGAAATGTTTTGCCCATTCGGCTCCGCCAATCTTGTCCTTGATCAGCAAATCTGCCGTATGGGCATCTGGAATACGGAGGAGAGCTTCCGCTAAACACATCAATACAATGCCCTCGTTGCTCGCCAGATCGTACTGGCGCATAAAGGCATCGAGCGCATGCTGAGTTCCGCTCTGCCGCATCTTTTGCACGAAAGAGCGTGCCTTTCTCTGTATCCGGGTTTTGGCCGCTTGAGACGCATCTATCGCTTTAAGGCGTTGTGTAACACAGCTCGCCTCGTCCATCTTGTGGGCAGCGCGAATTCGACTGCGCAAGCCGGTTATTTCCTCTCGTGGACCGTCAAAAATCATTCAGCTCTCAATCTTGCGATGACCACAATATTTATCGCTTTTCGGAAGGCGAACTACCATATATCGCATCTGAGTAATCGTTTTTGGCCTGGAGACCCGTTTAACGCTCTTGTACCTGCGAGTTGTCAAAGTACGGCACCCGAACTTGACACAGGGGCCTCCCCCGCCTATCTCTGCGCCATTGTTAGCACTCGCATTAGGTGAGTGCTAAGTTGCATGGTATTGAAACTAAGCAGCTAACCTACTGACTTTTAACCATAAACTAGTCCGACTACGAATGAGGAGATATGCGTATGAAATTCCGTCCTCTACATGACCGTGTTTTGGTGCGGCGAATTGAAGAAGACGAAAAAACCCCTGGCGGGATCATTATACCTGACACGGCCAAGGAAAAGCCCCAGGAAGGCGAAGTTGTTTCCGCAGGGTCAGGCGCTAAAGCCGAAGACGGAACGGTCACACCACTAGACGTCAAAGCAGGTGACAGGATTCTGTTTGGCAAGTGGTCCGGGACCGAGGTCACGGTCGATGGCGAAGAATTATTGATCATGAAGGAATCCGACATCCTCGGAATCATCGAGAACACTAAGAAAGCAAGAAAGGCCGCCTAACACTTAGGACGGCAATTTTTGATGCGCGAAATTAGATTGCCTTCGCTTGCGAGGGCTATTTCTAGTCAGGAGAAATTAAACCTATGTCTGCAAAAGAAGTAAAATTCGGCCGCAACGCCCGGGAGAAACTGCTCGAAGGCGTCGACATTCTCGCGGATGCGGTCAAAGTGACACTCGGTCCAAAAGGCCGCAATGTCGTTATTGAAAAATCTTTTGGTGCTCCACGAACAACCAAAGACGGTGTAACGGTCGCCAAAGAAATCGAGCTTGAGGACAAGTTTCAAAACATGGGCGCCCAGATGGTGCGCGAAGTCGCCAGCAAGACCAACGACGAAGCGGGTGACGGTACCACGACTGCAACGCTCCTTGCGCAATCTATCGTCCAGGAAGGCTCCAAAGCTGTTGCAGCCGGAATGAATCCGATGGATCTCAGACGTGGTATTGATATCGCGGTTGATACGGTCGTCACGGATTTAGAAAAACGCTCTAAGAAAATTAAGTCGAGCGGTGAAATTGCCCAGGTCGGCTCAATTGCCGCAAACGGCGAATCTGATGTCGGTGACATGATCGCGAAGGCAATGGAGAAAGTCGGCAATGAAGGTGTGATTACCGTTGAAGAAGCCAAGAGTCTGGCGAGCGAACTCGATGTCGTTGAAGGCATGCAATTCGATCGCGGTTACCTCTCTCCGTACTTCATCACCAATTCCGACAAAATGTTGGCAGAACTCGAAGATCCCTACATTCTTCTACATGAAAAGAAACTTTCTAACCTTCAAGCAATGTTGCCAGTCTTAGAATCCGTCGTCCAAGCCGGACGCCCGCTCTTGATCATTGCCGAAGATGTAGAAGGCGAAGCTTTGGCCACTTTGGTGGTCAATAAATTGCGCGGCGGTTTGAAAGTCGCCGCCGTTAAGGCCCCAGGGTTTGGCGATCGCCGCAAGGCCATGCTTGAGGACATTGCCATCTTGACTGGAGGTCAAGTGATTTCAGAAGACCTTGGCATTAAGTTGGAAAATGTCACTTTGGAAATGCTGGGTACGGCCAAAAAAATCCGCATCACCAAAGATGATTCGACGATCGTGGACGGATCTGGCAAAAAAAGTGACATCCAAGGACGGGTCGGCCAAATCCGGGCCCAAATCGAAGAGACAACCTCCGATTATGATCGCGAAAAATTGCAGGAGCGGTTGGCCAAACTGGCCGGCGGTGTTGCGGTGATCAAGGTCGGCGGCGCGACGGAAGTTGAGGTGAAGGAGCGCAAAGACCGCGTTGATGATGCGCTCAACGCAACCCGAGCAGCTGTAGAAGAAGGCATCGTGCCAGGCGGTGGCGTAGCTTTGCTTTACGCGACAAAAGCCATTGCTAAAATCGAAGGCGAGAATGCCGATCAGGACGCGGGTGTTGCGATAATCCGGCGGGCTCTTCAAGCACCACTCCGACAAATCGTCGAAAACGCGGGTGAAGAAGGGTCTGTCATCGTTGGCAAGCTCTTAGAAGCCAAAAACAATACACAAGGCTTCGATGCGCAAAACGAGAAGTTTGTCGATATGGTCGCGAAGGGCATCATTGATCCGACAAAAGTTGTGCGAACAGCCCTACAAGACGCTGCATCGGTTGCCGGATTGTTGATCACAACAGAAGCCATGGTCGCGGATGCCCCTGAAAAAGATAAGGGCGCCGGCGCTCCGCCAATGCCTGACATGGGCGGCATGATGTAGACCGAACTTACACTTTCGAATAAAGGGCCGCCCTAGGGTGGCCCTTTTTATTTGTGCACGTTGATGGTTCGTCAATCAAAACGAACCACGACGACCGGACCTCGTTTGACAAAAAGAATCGGCCTAGCAACAACAGGCCTGACCAAAGCCGGCCGATAGGGCCGGGCATATACAACTTTCTGCACGACGATTTTGCCGGGGACTGGAAGGCTGACCAGTTTTGTAGTGACATAAGCATCGGCAGATGCGGCGCTGGCCATGAGTAGCGACGCGAGCACAATTCCAGTTCCAAATTTAACCATTGTTTTCGATCCTTTTCTCAGTGTTTGTCCGACTATCGGCCTACGTACACATGACTCAACGGGCCGGACCAGAGATTCCGTCGCCAAAAAATACTTTCTGTTGTAGCTGAATGAACGGGTAATCACGCAAACGGCTAACAGCCGACTTGGCTTCGCGCGTTAACTATTGCGCAGTCGCTTCGTGAATTGCTCGAGCAGAGGATTGGATTCAAGAAAAGCGTATTCTGCTGCCCGCACAACTATGCCTGTCGATCCGGCTGCCTGCAGCCGACGCACGACTTCATAGAGATTTTCTTCAGGGCATTGGACTTCGCCGTCCGGTGGAGGAACCTTCGACACGAGGCATCCAAACGTCTTCGAAATATCTTTCGTCACTTTGGCGATGCGTTTTGAATTCTGAAAGCGAACGACATAGGTCGAGGATGCACGGTCCTTTGCCTCCACCATATCTAATATGTGGCCAAGAGCGGCCATGGCTTTCTTAGACCATGGCGCCTTCAATGACGCAGCCAACTGCACCTCAGATTTCAGTATCTTTCCGTCTGCCAAGACTTTCAGGTTATTTGCTGCAAGCGTCGTGCCCGTACTTGTGATGTCGACTACAATTTCGGCAATGCCGGATGCTGGTGCACCTTCGGTGGCTCCAGAGCTTTCGACGATACGATAGTCGCTCAATCCGTGCTGGGCAAAAAACTGTCTTGTTAGAGACAGATATTTTGTCGCTACTCTCAAGGGTCGGTGATGGCGAAGTCTAAAATCCATGCAAACATCTTCGAGATCAGCCATTGTACTTACGTCGATCCAAGAACTTGGCACAGCAACTACAACATTTGCTTGGCCAAACCCTAATGGCTTAATTAGTGCAACTGATGCTTCCAATGCAACAGCTGTCTCACGCAACAGATCTTCTCCTGTTACGCCCAAATGGATTGCGCCACCTTCCAGGTTTGCCGCAATTTCAGCGGGTGACATGAACCAAACATCGACGTTTGGAACACCATTGATTTTGCCCACATACTCGCGCGCTTGAGTCAGCCTTTGAATGCTCAATCCAGCTTTATCAAAGAAGGCATAGCTGGCATCCATAATGCGGCCCTTCGAGGGCATGGCAACGATGAGCTCGCCGTTCATTGCTTTCCGCCTTGCCTCGTAGCTGCAAGCAATCGTTCGGTTCGAATCATACAACCGACCGCCGGCACATCTCTTGGGGCGCCCAAATCTCGAAGCAACGTATCGTATCGCCCTCCGCCCGCAATTTGTGCATTTTCGGCCAAAGCAGGAACCGTCAACTCAAAGACGAAACCAGTATAGTATTCCATGTTGCGCCCGAAATCGGCGTCAAATTGCAAATTACTGGGCTTGATGCCGCAGTCCGAAATGTATTCGAGGCGTTTTTCAAATGTTCTGAGTGAGGAGCCAATGTTCACTTTGGCCTTCTTCGTTAGCGCGCGAATTTTTGCCAGCGCCAATTTTGGTCGGCCTGCTATCCTTAGATAGTCATTAACGAGTTTGACTATCTCTTGAGGCAAAGCATCCGCCCTAAATTCTGCGGCTTGATTGAGCAGCCTTTCAGTTATCTCGTCAATGGTGCGGCCGCCAACCGTTTCAATTTGCGCCAATTCAAGAACATCGGAAAGCGCTGCCCGGGCCTCATCCTCATCGAGATTGCTTAGGGCATTTAGCAACCCGCTTCCCGGACCTCCGCGATCGTTGTCGCTATTCGCGGATAATCTCTTAAGCAAGGATTGAAACTCATTGGGTTGCCAGATGTAACGCTTCAATCGGGCTCGCCAGAGTTCAGGAATATCAAGTTCATTGATTAACTCAAAGAATAGACCGACATCCCCTATGCGCAGATCATAATTCTCAAGGCCTGCTTTCTCGCACGAATTGACAGCCACGCTCATGACATCGGCGTCGGCACGTTCTTTGTCACGCATGCCAATGGATTCCACGCCTGCCTGAAGAAATTCGGTTGGCTTTGAACCGCCCTCTGGCTGAAAACGAAATGCCGTCCCGTTGTAACAGAATCGCGAAACAGATTTCACTGTTGGACTTCTCGACAAATACATACGACAGGTAGGAATTGTTAGATCGGGACGCAAACATACTTCTTGGCCGCCGGGATCCGTGAATACATACATGCGTCGACGAATGTCTTCACCAGAGCGGTTGAGAAATATATCTGCCGGCTGAAGCACGGGAGGTTCAACAGACTTATAGCCGTTGTCGTGAAATACAGATTTTATGAGACTGGCTTGACGATCGAGGGCATCAAGTTGATCGGCGTCGTATTCAGGAGCAGTTTCGAGTGGCACGGCTCCCTCCCCTAGTCTGCAAGCTCTGAATATCGAGCTATAATTGTCTTAACACCTTCAACCAATTCTCCTCGCGAAATTGTCAATTGAGCCGCCTTGCCCGTTCGCCATTCCTCATTGTCAGAAATTTCTGTGGCCTTCTCGGCACCCAAAATCAAATCCTTGAGCGTGATCTGGCCCTGAGCGCGTTCATCTTCCCCTTCAATTACCGCGACCGGGCAACGCCGCTTGTCGGCGTATTTCAGTTGGGCGCGCATGCCGCTCGTGCCGAGATACATTTCGGCGCGGACGTTGGCTTGTCGCAATTCACGTACAAGCGACTGGTAGTCGGTCAGACGCTCGCGCTCGAGGACGAGCACGACAACAGGACCCAGCGCATTCTTATTTGAGATCTTGCCGAGTTGCTGAAGAGCTGCATAGAGCCTGCTTACACCAAAACTACAACCCGTGGCGGGGACTTCGACGCCCTTGAACATCTTGACGAGATCGTCGTAGCGGCCTCCGCTGCCAACGGAACCAAAGCTGACCGGACTGCCGTCTTCACCTTCAACCTCAAATGTGAGTTCAACTTCGAAAACTGGGCCTGTGTAGTAGCCAAGTCCCCTCACCACGCTCGGATCGAATACGACGCGATCGCTCGATAGATCTTCGGCGATGAGAAGACGATCGATTTCTGCTAACTCGTCAACGCCTAAATTACCCGCTTCACTTTTACCGACTGCTTGGCGAAGTTTGGCGCAAACATCGGATCTGTCACTACCTCCAGCCGACGTGAAAGCCATGACAGTGTCTATCTGTTTTGTACTAAGGCCGGCTCCTTTTGTGAAATCCCCTGACTCGTCTTTGCGCCCTTTTCGAAGTAACAGCTCAACTCCCTCGGGCCCAAGGCGATCCAGTTTGTCAATCGCACGGAGAATAGTGAGCCGCTGACTTTCAAACTCCGTGTCATCGGGCGAAATGCCGATGGTCTCAAGAACGCCATCTAAGACCTTTCGGTTGTTGACACGAACGACATAACTGCCACGTGGTATACCCAGTTTCTCCATACATTCCGCCATCATGACGATCAGCTCGGCATCAGCAGCCATGCTGTTTGTGCCAACCGTGTCAGCGTCAACTTGTAAGAATTGACGAAAACGACCTAGCCCCGGCTTTTCATTTCGCCACACAGGTCCCCATTGATACCTCCGAAACGGTTTAGGTAGACCGTCGTAATTCGCGGCAACGTATCGCGCCAAAGGAGCCGTTAAGTCATAACGCAGAGACAGCCATTGTTCGTCGTCATCCTGAAAGCTGAAAACGCCCTCATTGGGACGATCGTCATCGGGAAGAAACTTTCCAATGGCGTCGGCATATTCCATCGCCGGCGTATCTAAGGGGTCAAAGCCGTATCCCTCAAAGACAGCTTGGATTGTGTCGATCATTTGCCGCTGATCGGTGATCTGAGCACCACTTTCGTCACGCAGACCCTTGGGCAAGCGCGGTTTTGGGCGGAAAGTCTTGGTTCCCTTGCTCATAATATTTCACACATGACGGAATTCAGGGCGGTTTCCTACCCTATAGCCCGACACTGAGCAAGGAAGAGTTAAGAATCGGCCTTTTCGTCCCCACCGGCGCCGGGCATGCCAAATCGCGTTGGTAAAGGTTCGACGCTTTCATGTTCAGCGCAAGTCTGACGATCCGCTCTCATTTCGGCGTGGCGCGCATACCATTTGGCACCGGGTGCCGCACTGAAGCCGTGGAGAAAAGTGCTCAGTAATACTGTAATTATTGTCACCGACATGATCGTCGATGCTTGCGCAATTTCTGACTCGCTCAAAACCACCAATACGAACAGAATCGAAGCCAATCCTCTCGGGCCAAACCAACCCAGGAATACGATTGTCCGAACGTTAAATTTGATTCCAATAAGACTGAGAGTTGTTGGAATCATACGGACGGCCGTTAGTGACAAGACGGCATAAGCGACAAATCGCCAATCAAAATTACTGATTGCCTCGGGCGCCATCGCTGCGCCAAAGATCATGAATGTCATCAAAACGAGCAACTGACCTTCAGCTTCGGCAAATTCGAAAAGAAAACGGCACATCCCGCGAACCGTGTTGCCGATAGTCAGTCCTGCGACAAACGCCGCAATGAAACCATTGCCAGACAAAGACTCGGACAAAGCAAAAGCAATTATGGCAAGCCCAAGGGCGCTAATTCCTTGAAATGCAGTGGTCATCCAGCCGGTGACGGTCGCTTTGTCAACCAATTTACCCCCTACGAAGCCCACGGCCCAACCGGCTAGTACGGCAACTACAACAGGCACGACAAATAAACCAACCAAGCTTTGCTCCCCGCCAGCGAACGACATCGCACTCGCACATGCCGCAAACAACAATACAAGTGGAAAGGTCATTCCATCATTAAGACCGCTTTCAACGTTTAACGCTTGACTTATCCTCAAAGGTATCTTCGGACTCGACACCACGGCTTGTCCAAGCGCAGCATCAGTCGGTGCCAAAATCGCGGCAAGTAGGGCAAGTTCCCAGAAGCTGAAAGCAGGAAACAAAGGATACGCCGCCAGAATGCCAAATCCGATGGTTAGCGGCAGGCCAATCGTGAGCAATCTTATGGGAATTGAGTGATCGCGTATCAAAATGCGCAAATCGATGCGCGAGGCGTCAGTGAATAGAATTAGGACAAGAGTAAGTTCCGCCAAGAGATGGATACCTTCGCGATCAATTTGAAAGTCAATGAGCCCCAACCCCTGAGTGCCAACAACAAAACCAAAAACCACGAAGACCATTGGTGGCGTAAAGCTTGTTGTCTCAAGGCGTTTGGAAAGCAATGCAAAGCTGACAAGGGCTAATGCAATGATTGTGAAGCCGAAGGAATCCATCGGCTCAATCCATCAGACCGGCGATTTCAGAGCGCCAAAAATGTACCAGCTTCCGGGACCGGATACTCCTGGTCGTTGCTGAAGTTTGAGATGAGTCTCAAACACATCTCTTTCATCAAATCCAGCTTGCTTCAGGGCGCTATTAAAATCCATTTCCATGTAATCAATGAAGAAGGGTTCATCATTGTAGTCTTTTTCATATTCAACCATGAATTGGTCGAATAATTTCAAGTCATTTGCCCGAACCGGCAAATCTTGATTGATCAGTATCCCGCCCGGCGCCAGAAGCCGATGGGCCTCTACCAATATTGATGGCGCTGCCCGAGTAGAAACTTCATGGAATAGATTGTGTGAAACAATCATATCAAAGTGCCCATCAGGGAAGCGAGTATGCGCGGCATCCATGACGTGAAAATGTATAGCCAATCCCATTGATTCAGCGCGCGCGTGGGCATATCGAATATGGCCAGGGCCGGCATCCAGAGCATGCATATCAGCGTCTGGAAATTCAATTACATAGACAATTGTTTGTCCGCCTGCGGAGCACCCTAACTCAAGAATTCGTTTCGGCTCGAATTCGGGATAAGTCTTGCGAATAAACTTTGCGACTCGATAGCCCTTGCTCTCCTTTATGCTGATGCCTTGCCCTTGGGAGTACAAATTTCCGCCGAGCTCATAGAGAGCACCCGACTTGATGTCATCGGCATCGCGATCAAGGCCGTAGCCTCCAGGCTGCCCGTGAATATTGGCGAGAGTGACGTCGGACGGCACTTTGAAACCGGGATCAACATCTTGAGATCCCTTTTTGTCGTTGGATTGAGACAGCTTTAGATAGGCCGTTCGCAGACGCTCTTCATCGTCATCAATCATGTGTTCCATACATGACCACATTTGATCTTGAGAGGCGCGCAACAAGGCGCCCCATGTTAGGTAAATCGACTCTTTATTCATTTCCGTGCGAATTTCATCGGTATCAGTTGGCGGCCGACCAAGCTCAGCTTCGATCTGAGGCAAGATCTTTTGTTCATAGAGGGGCCAATTTGCTGGCCGAATCTTGCCACCAATATGACCTTTGAGCGCCAGAACCCAGCGCTGGCGCGCGCGATCATCGGCGTGCGCGGTTGCAAGCATTTCGTGAGTGACTTCCCGTGACATTCTTCTTCGTCCTACTTAACTGCCCCGCAGAAAGCGCAGCTTGGACAGAGTCTCGCGTTAATGAACCCTAAGGTCAATCCATCCAGCCGAAGTCTTAGAGAAAGATTTCAGCTAGAACAGACAGCGCCTCTGGCTGTTGAGTATTGAGCAAGAGGGATCCGATATGGCCTTTCTCGGCGGCATCTTTCCAACGCTCTGCGCGCTCTGCGATCCGTTCCCTAGGCCCAACAAGTGCGATTTCATCAATCAACTTGTCTGGCACAAGTGCAACTGCATCTCGTTTGTGACCTGACAGGTAAAGGTCCTGGATTTTCCCTGCTTCATCTTCATAGCCAAGCCTGCATGCATAGTCGTTGTAGAAATTCTTTTCTCGCGCTCCCATGCCTCCGATGTAGAGACCCAAAAATTCTTTGATCGGCGCTCGACAGATATCCAGATCATTCCCGAGCGCGACAGGCACATTGGGCGCTATGTCAAAGTTATCAAACGATCGGCCGCTCTTCGCCAGTCCCTTCTCTACATGTGGAACAATGAGATCCGTGCGTTCAGGATTGAGCCAAATGGGGAAGACGCCGTCAGCAACTTCGCCCGCGGCGACCAGACCGGCTGGCGTAAACGAAGCTGTGTAGATTGGAATAGACGTGTCAGCCGCCAGCAGACTTTTCAGCGGTTTGCCTAGTCCCGATGTTCCCTCACCCGAGAACGGCAATTGATAGCACTGGCCGTCAAACGTCACCGGCTCCTCGCGCGCCATGATTTTGCGAATAATTCGAATGTATTCACGAGTGCGCGTTACGGGCTTCTTGTACGCTACACCGTGCCAACCTTCGACGACTTGTGGGCCGGACGCCCCAAGCCCTAAGATGAAACGTCCGCCGGAAAGTTGGGCAAGACTCATCGCCGTTCCAGCAGTACAAGCCGGCGTCCGCGCCGGAATCTGCATAATTGATGTTCCCACTCGGATTTTAGTTGTCCGTGACAAGATCCAGGCAGCAATGCTGACGGCGTCCGAGCCGTAAACCTCAGCGACCCAGACCGCGTCAAAACCCAACGTTTCAGCTTCGCTGATGAGATGATCTGGCAACCTAATTTTCTTGCCCGCATAGGACAGACTAAGACCAAGTTTCATCGCTCAATCTCCATGATCAAACCGTCATCCATTTACGCCACTACTATAGACCCTCGCTCAAAATTGGGGTGACGCCAGAATGGCATCTTGCGGTGAAGATGAATGGTGGGCCCGGTTGAAGTGAAATAATCCCGTAAGGACAACCACTTAGCACAAGGTGCGGGGTTTTAGGCACCCATTGAAATCATTAGGCTTTTCAAACTCCCGCCCGCACCTCAGAAAAAGAAAAAACACTGCGTCGACCGACTTGGCCGCGCTGGATCTTTTGGGGCCTGCCACCTTTATGAAAGCGTTAAAGCTCGCGCGGTCAAAACGTAGTCGCCGTTATCGAGGATCGTACCGTTGGGCAAGTAATCGAGGTTCGATACGAACTCTTGATCAGCTGCATTCAGGCGTAAGAGCACCGTGTTTTCAAGAATAACATCGAGCTCTCCAGCAAACACCGCCCGTGCGACCAACGTCAATAGTGTCAGAGTGAAAGAGCCAAGAAACGTTTTCATAGACCGCCTCCTAGGTCGAATAGACATTTCATTACTCTGCGAAACTTCAGTCAGGCGGCCATATTGCGCCCAGGAATTGTCGGGATTTGAGAAGAAAATAGTTGGCAGTATCAGACTAAGTGCCGACATATGTCGGCACTCAATTATTTTTTTCGTGGTAGGGCCACTAACGGATCTTTCCGACTTGGCATTGAAGCTGAATGACTTCAGTCAGTCCCCGGACTAATTCGATTAATACGAGTACTTCTCATGTATATTAATTTTTGGTACCCGATTGCCAAAAGCGAAGACATCTCTGGCGACAGGCCCTCTGCTGTCCAGATTTTCGGTCTGCCTTTCGCTACCTTCCGTGATAATGGAGGCAGGGCGCACGTTCTCAGCAATACATGCGTCCATCGCGGCGGTAACTTGAGCGTGGGCTCGATCGAGAACGGCCGCACTGTTTGCCCTTATCACGGCTGGCAGTATGCTGGCGACGGCAAGGTCAAAAGAATTCCTTCACTGGGCGATGATCCGCCTCCAGCACGCGCTAAAGTCGACTCTTATCCGACGCAGGAAAGCTATGGCATCGTCTTCGCCTTTCTGGGAGAGCTACCGGAAAATGAGCGACCGCCCATCATTGATATCGAACAGTACGGAGCTGAGGGCTGGAAGAGTGAGCTCTACGTTTTCGACGTTAACTGTTATTTCGAACGTGTCGTCGAGAACGGCCTTGATTCCATTCACAATGAGTTTGTGCATCCGCTTCAAGGGTCACCTGTGGTGTCGGCGGAGAATCAACGCATAAGAACACCGGTCACGGAAATTCCCTGGGGCACTAAGTTCATCATGCCTTTTGGCGGAAAAAAGAGCGACAACACGGCACTCAAGGCGTATCGCTCCGGCGAGCCAGACTCTGCCGCTAGTTCATGGCACAAAGGCCCCAACCAGCTTGGCGGTTGGATTCGCTTCACGCGGGGCCACACTGGCGCAACCGCAACCTTCTGCAATTACTCGTTTCTACTGCCAATCGACGAGAATCGTACGCGCGTATTCCTTTTGAATTTGCGCAATTGGCTGCTCGAAGACGATAAGGACGAACTGGTAAAAGAGCTCAATCTCAAAATCATCCAAGAGGACATCAACGTCCTTGAAAAGCTCGATCCTGTGCGCACGCCACAATCCAATAACAAGGAGCTTTTGCTGCCAAGTGATCATGCGGTGCTGCGCTACCGCGATTGCCTCAAACAGTGGGAAAGGTGCGGCTGGCGCATTAACATCAAGGCTTTACGCGACCAACAAGGTGATGCAGCGTTGGCTGTCCCCAGTCCCGCACGTCGGGAGGAGGGCAACTGGGTACACGACCCGGTGCCTCTTATCCCCGCCACCCAGGATCAGCAAACTCTCGCTGAATAAATTGCAATACCGTTGAGGCGGGTGAGGGCCCTGCGAGGCCACGGTTACGGCCCTCAGGCGTCCCTGATGAGTGCCCGCAGCTTGTTTCCAATCATGTTCGGCACAAATCCTGGCGATTTTAGGCGGATCAAAACCGCCGCGCTAAAGATCATCGCATTCATGCATCCAATCATCACGAAGGGCGCATTTGGCGAAACGGAATCAAATAGCCGGCCGCCGACCGCCGAGGCCACCAAAATGCCGAACGCCCCGATCATGTTGTACATGCCAATGACGGCGCCGCGTATCGCTTTGGGGGCTTCCTGGCCTATGAGAATGTTCGCTGCGGCAAAAGCACTATTCTGGCCCACGCCGAGCAACATGAAAAACGGAATGGCACCGGAGGACAACGGATCATCGACTAGCAGGAGGGCCGAAAAACCGACCGCCGCCAACCCCATACAGATCGCAACGCCGGTGACGCGATTGACAATGTCTAGGATGAGCCCCAGGACGGGAGTCGACAACAAGCCTCCCATTTGAGTGATGCCAAAGAGCAAACCGCCGCGCGCCACCGCTTGGTTGGGTTCGAGTCCCGAGTTGATCCCGGCGACGGTGCCCCAGGTCACGACAAAAGCGCCGACGATGGCGAGATCACCGCGGCCGACAAAGGCCGACGCATAGGCGAGTGCAATGCGTGGATTTCGCGCTTCCCAAAAGCCGGCTTTGACCAACTGTTTGATGCCGGGGCGTTCGTCTTTGTGTGCGGGTGTGCCCGGTTTCAGTCCCCACCACGCGACAAGTGCTGTGACGAGGGCAATGAGAACGAGAAGCCAGTGAGTATAGCGTCCTGCCGCTAGTGGCTCGGCCCCCGCGTTGACAAAAAGCGCCGGCACACCGCTAAACCCTGCGGAAATTGCGAGGACGCCGATACCGCTTGCAACGCCGATGGTCGCGGCAAATTTGGCTCGCGATATCTCTTGCGGGTAGTCGGCGATGACCGTACCGAGCACACCGACGGACGCGGCCAATCCGATTGCATACAACATCCGATAAACGGTCAGATCGGCTAAGGAGCCAGCCAAGGGATAGAAGAAGTACCCAAGACCTAAGCCAACCAGACCCAAGGCAAACACCGGTCGGCGGCCAATCCGATCGACCGCTACGCCTACGACACTGAAAAGTAAGATCTGCACAATCTCCGTCAAGAAATGCAGATCACCATTTATCCTTCCGTGATCGGCGACAGGAATCGCGAGATTCGTGTTGAGAATATAGTTCGTGCCAACAGTGATGAAGGCGACGAGACCGATCGTCGTAAAGCCCGCAAAAAACAAAGAGTAGCAATGGAGCCTAGTCACCCCGGGTACGAGCCAAAGCCATGCCAGGCGAAGTCCGCTGGGATTAGGCTTTGTCTGAGATCCGATTTGATCGTTCATTTCATTCGCGCCTTGTGGACGACTCCTACGGCCTGAGTCCGATTAGGCGCGCCTGTCTGACATCAGCGCCTGTGGGACAGATGGAGTTGATTGTGTAACGGAGGATTTCTGGCTCATCGTCGTGACCGAAGGGAACGCAGATGAGCCAGAAATCCATGAGTTTGAAGGACGGCGCCGAGACGGCGGTACGGGACATCCGGCGCAAGACGCGCAAGCAATATTCAGCTGAAGAGAAGATCCGGATTGTGCTCTCGGGCCTGCGCGGCGAGGACAGCATCGCCGAGCTGTGCCGTCGGGAAGGGATCGCCGAGAGCCTCTACTACAGCTGGTCGAAGGAGTTCCTGGAAGCCGGCAAGAAGCGGCTTTCGGGGGATACCGCCCGCCAGGCGTCCTCGGGCGAGGTCAAGGACCTGCGCCGCGAGAGGCATGACCTCAAGGAAGCGCTTGCCGAACAGGTGCTGGAGAACCGGCTGCTTAAAAAAAGCATGATCGGGGATGGGGGAGACGGCGCATGAGATACCCCGCATCGGAGAAGCTCGAGATCATCCGCCTAGTCGAGCGATCCCATCTCCCGGTGCTGCGGACGCTGGACAAGCTCGGCATCCCGGCAACGACGTTTTACCGATGGTACGACCGGTATTTGCGTGGTGGCGTACAAGCATTGGAAGACCGGTCTCCCAAGCCAAAACGCGTGTGGAACCGCATCCCCGATGATATTCGAGAGCGGATCGTCGATATGGCTCTTCAGGAACCGGAACTGAGCCCGCGCGAGTTGGCAGTGCGGTTCACTGATACGCAAAGCTATTTTGTATCCGAAGCTTCAGTGTATCGCCTGCTCAAAGCTCTTGATCTGATTACCAGCCCGGCCTTCGTGGTCATCAAGGCTGCCAATGAGTTCCGCGACAAGACCACGGCGCCAAATCAAATGTGGCAGACCGACTTCACCTACCTCAAGGTCATCGGCTGGGGCTGGTTTTATCTCTCTACGATTCTTGATGACTTCTCGCGCTACATCATTGCGTGGAAGCTGTGCACCACGATGAGAGCTGAAGACGTCACTGATACGTTGGAAATGGCTCTGGAGGCATCGGGTTGCGATCAGGCAAATGTCGCACACAAGCCGCGTCTGCTATCTGACAATGGTTCAAGTTATATTGCCGGCGATCTTGCTGACTGGATGGATGATCAAGGCATGAGGCATGTTCGCGGCGCGCCGTATCATCCGCAAACGCAGGGCAAAATCGAACGCTGGCATCAAACGCTCAAGAACCGCATCTTGCTGGAAAACTATTATCTGCCCGGTGACCTAGAAGCGCAGATCGATGAGTTCGTGGGTCACTACAATCACCAGCGCTATCACGAGAGTCTGCAAAACCTCACGCCCGCAGATGTTTACTTTGGGCGCGGCCAAACCATTCTATTGCAAAGAGAAAGGATCAAGCGAAAAACGATCGAGCATCGGCGCTTGCAACACAGCAAAGCCGCTGCTTAAACTGATACAACAGATGAGCCATATACTCCGCTAGCTCAAACCGAAATCTGTTCCAATTTATCTGATGACGGACAGGCGCGCCCAAGCGTGCCGACTTCGCCGCAACTGCGAAAACGGTGGTAAGATTAAGGAGAACACTCGCGCTGCCGACCGACAAATGTCGGCCCACACTTAGTTTTCATGTGGTCAGGCCCTGACAAGAGGGCCCGAGGAAACACCGAAGTTAAATGGCTTCAGCCAACTTCTCGATTGTGTTCGGCTGCAAGAAGCTGATATGCCGCCCCGACTTATCCCTGCGAATTAGTCCGCCGTCTTCGAGTTTCTTGAATCCGCGCGAAACCGTGTCCGATGTAAGACCTAGATAGTCCGCAATATCCTGCCGAGTCATGTTGAGCTGCGCTTCCGTCATGTCCGTTCGCTGCAAACGTGCGATCTTCACTAGGCAGACGCAGAGGCGTTCATGAGCCTTCATTTTGCTGAGGACAACTGCGCGTTCAGCCCAGTCTTTTATTTTCTGGTTTCGCCTTTCGTCGAGCCTGCGTTGGACAGACGGGTTCGTTTTCACGAATTGCCAAAAGTCGCCTTCGGCAAATTGATGAGCGCGACCGTGTGTCAGCGCTTTAAAGCCATAAGAATAAACATCGACGTCACCAAAACCGACAAACTCGCCTACAGACGTGAATGCGCCCACTTCCCGGCCGCCGTTCGGTAAACTGCGCTCGGTCAACCATTCTCCACATAGGATAAGGAAGACAAATGACGGCGAATCAGTTTCCCGAAAAAGATATTCGTGAGGCTTTCTTTCGGCCATTTGGCTCTTTTCGAGGAATCGCTTTATCTCGTTGTTATCGAGACCTTCGAAGGCAAAGGAAATGTTGTGCAACTGGTCGGGAAGAACTGTCATGTCTTCAAGTAAAGTCTAACGCTGGCTCTGGCTGGGGACTCGGCTTACGGGAAATATAGCCAGTTTACGGGGGGCCTTCTATGACCCGAAGAAATTCCTCAAGTTTGGCCAAATAGCTGCCGGTTGGCGTACGCTTGCCCTGCTCCCAGCGGGCGATTTGTCTAACAATTTCTGCTTGACGAGAGGCGTGCGAACAACCTCAGTCAGAATCGCGAAAGATGGCTGTGCAGCGGTGTTGACATAGTCAAACGGCCGTTGGGTTTCGACTGCCCAACCATTGCCCGTTCCCCTTTTCACAGGCATATTCAGGGCTCTCTGATGAACGACATAGGCACAATGATTCGCAGATGCTTGTTCCTGTCGCTTGGACTGACACGTGTACACCCGCCTGTTCGGGAAGGGTTCCGCGGGAATGGCGTCATATTGCTCCAGGAGGCAGACGGGTCCAAAGCCTATCGTCGGAATCTCCTGGCGCTCGCAAGCGTGTTGGTTGTGGCCGGCTTGGCCGGTGCCGACCCGCGCGACCTGAGCGTGTTCGGGGTGAAACCTCACGGAGATTGGGGCGTGATCGTCATCAGTACAGCAGCAATCCTGACCCAGATCTACTGGTACGTCTTGCGATACCTTCACAACGCGGCAGATGCAGCGATTGAGGATGACGCCTCAACGGCTGGGCAAACTGGTCGACTCTTGAAAATAAGGTTCAATCTTAGTTTTCTCCTTGAGCGAAAGAGCAGTGATCTATTCTCGAATTGGGCGTGTTTCCTGCTGACAGCCTCTTCCTGGTATTTCACCTTTTCGTGGATCATCGACGCATGGCTCGACTGACAGGTCACCAGAGGCATGCGAAAAAATTTCGCCGGAATTGCGAAAGATGACTGCGCAGGGCCGTTACCCAGTCAGTGCCTCGGCGTTGAGGATGTAATCGCCTGTATCGAGAATAGGCCCGGTTCCTTCCCGAATGCTAATTCGAAGCGTCACGAATATCGATTGGCCTAATTCGGCCGAGACAGTCCATTCACGCGAGGTTGTAAGTGCAAGCCAAGTGTTGAGCGCAGCGCCTGAGAGTTGCGCCGCCTGGACGGCTCGCACCAGATCGCCGACATCATTCAAGGCGTCAAATTCAAGGACGGAGAAAAGCTAACCGAACGCGCCGCCTGAAACCTGCGTCACCAACTTTTGACAATAGCTCAAACCTTGACACCAAATGGCCCATGACAATGGGGCTGGACAGGGGGGTCATTTATTCCGTGGTGGAATATTCCACGCCTACCATATTTTTGTTGCAAAAGTATTCCACTACTACCATAATAAATATATGGAGCAGGAAAAAAAGATTTTCTGGATTGGCAGCACCTACCGGGATTTAACGGCCCTTCCGCAACCCGTTCAGCGTCACTTTGGTTTTGCTCTCGGCTTCGCACAGAATGGCCTCACTCATGACAGCGTGAAGCCCTTGAAAGGCATTAAGGGCGGCCCCGTTGAGATTGTCGCAAATCACGACAAGAACACATACCGGGCCGTTTACACCGCAAAGATTGCCGACGTAATTGTGGTTTTGCATGTCTTTCAAAAGAAGTCGAAGCGTGGGGTAGCCACCCCGCAGCAGGATTTGGACCTTATTCGGCAACGCTTGAAAGACGCAAAGGAGCTATTGGAGGATTGATGATGGGGAATAAAATTGAACACACAGTGACCAAAGGCAGTGTTTTCACCGCCTTGGACTTACCGACCTCACAGGAAGATGCTGTGCGGGTAAAACTCGCGGTGCAAATTTCAAATCTCATTAAGAAGAGAAAGCTCAATCAAACTCAAGCAGCAGCACTACTAGGCATCAGTCAGGGCGATGTTTCCAAACTTAAGGGTGGTCACCTTCAGCACTTTAGCATTTCCCGGCTAATCAGTTTTATTGATTTATTGGGCCAAGAAGTGAAAGTGACCTTTAAGCCTAAAGCTACCCCTAAGACCAAAGTCAAAAGGAAAGTAACTGCCAAGAAGCGTAAGACGAAAGCGACTGAAGCTGCATAACTATGGGGCTGGACAGCAGCCGGGATGTCCGTTTCTGCTGCCATAGCGGCCGTGAATTCATAGGCCGCTTGACCGGGTCGAGCGCGGCAACTTCGGCGATCACAGGAGACTAGAGGCGCGCGAAAAAATTTCGCCGGAATTGCGAAAGATGACTGCGCAGGTCCTTGACCTCGCCCGAGGACGCCTGGCGGGCGGTATCCCCCGAAAGCCGCTTCTTGCCGGCTTCCAGGAACTCCTTCGACCAGCTGTAGTAGAGGCTCTCGGCGATCCCTTCCCGACGGCACAGCTCGGCGATGCTGTCCTCGCCGCGCAGGCCCGAGAGCACAATCCGGATCTTCTCTTCAGCTGAATATTGCTTGCGCGTCTTGCGCCGGATGTCCCGTACCGCCGTCTCGGCGCCGTCCTTCAAACTCATGGATTTCTGGCTCATCTGCGTTCCCTTCGGTCACGACGATGAGCCAGAAATCCTCCGTTACGCAATCAACTCCATCTGTCCCACAAGCGCTGATGTCAGACAAAAGAATGTCTATTTTGCGCTAATCGGCTGGTTCGGACACAGATGCTTTGAGTTTATCGGTACCAACGGCAATAACTGCTGCCGCGATGAGGCTTCCGACTTTTATAATCTCGAGACCGATGTACACGTAGTGGAGTGAACTGGGACCCGGGTCGGCACCTCCGATGATTGCGAGCGTGCGTGCATCCAGGGGCGGCATGACGAAGAGCCATTGGACACAGAGGGCACCAACGGGAATAACGAAGAGCCACCAGATTTTCGGGCGCAACAAGAGAAGCGCTAAAACCAGTGCAACGGCGATGACGCCTTCCGTTATCCCGAGGGCGTGGAACTGGGCCCGGCCGACCTCCAGAGCGACCGGTGTCGTAAGCGACGGTGCAGTGAATTTTGCCGGCGCCGCTACAAAAGATCCTCCAATTAGTACACCACACCAAACCAGGCCGAGATAAGACGGCATGGCAAAAAGTCTAGTCAAAAGTCTAGTCATATGAAGATCTCCTCTGGCCCTTAAACGTGGTCAAAACAAGCAGCTAAGCTCCTCATTACTGTCAAGCCCCTCATTAATATAACGGTGAAGAGGGGTTCCTATTATCTTCGATCAATTTCCCGGAAAAGTGAAGTCCTAGAGTTGCTGGAAGTTTAGGTTGGGGTGCATCTGACCTGCCCGCTCCAAGCTGATCCAAGTGTAGGATGAGAGTTTGACTGCATTTGGATCTTTAGAAGGGGGCAGGCCAATGGCGATGCTGTCCTCGCCGCGCAGGCCCGAGAGCACAATCCGGATCTTCTCTTCAGCTGAATATTGCTTGCGCGTCTTGCGCCGGATGTCCCGTACCGCCGTCTCGGCGCCGTCCTTCAAACTCATGGATTTCTGGATCATCTGCGTTCCCTTCGGTCACGACGATGAGCCAGAAATCCTCCGTTACACAATCAACTCCATCTGTCCCACAGGCGCTGATGTCAGACAAATTGCTTGAGTTGATCGGGCGTGTGCGCTTGTTCACCGGGATTGCGCCCGAGGTCGAAATGAAGCTTACTCTTGGACCCGCGGGAGAACCACTCGCGGATGTAGCGGTCGCCCTGGATGCCGATATCGAGCGCCGGCCTCAAGGCCACCACGGGCGCAAGCGCGAAACTCTCGCGCGTTGTGGCGCCCTGGCTGTGACGGCGCAGGCGCGGCCAACGCACGTGCACCACGTCTCGCGCCGCCTTAAGTTCCTCATAGACCGGTCCATCCGCCGGCTCCAGCCGGTAGGCCGCGTCGCCCGTGCGCGCATAGATGATCTCTGCATGGAGCGCCGACATCCGCCGAAGCCGCATCAGCGTGCCGTCGGCGCTGAGGTCCGGCACCAGCAGCGCATTGCCGTCCAGCACATAATCGGCGACCGCGTCCTCCACAAACTGGAATGACGGCGTTACGCCGCCATCCGGCGAGCTCGCAAGGATCTCGAGGACGCGACGGGCGCGGCCCGACTTCACCGTGCGGCCCTCGCGGTCCACGACGCGGAGCTTGCCGTTGCAAACGAGCTGCGCGACACCGGCCGAGATCAGCGTCACACAGCGGTTCAGAGTGGCATAGGAAACCGCGACATTGCGCGAAAGCGGTAACCCCACACCATAGAAATCAAAGGGCCATGTCTCCCCGGCACCAGACGCATAGTCCAGAATCTGGGACCAAGTCGTGTCCGCCGGCACCAGCAAGCGGCCGGATTGCCCCGATGCGCCCGAAGCGTGCACCGTCGGCGGCCGGACCGAGTCGATAAGCCGCCGGAACAGCCCAGGTGGCGGGGTCTGGTCCAGTGTAACGAGGGCTTGCATGGCAACACCTTAGCAAAATATGTCAGAAAAAGCGCGTTTCCCCTTGAACCTTCAATTAGGATACCCTATATTAAGGATATCAACAGCGGAAAGAGACAGACCGATGACCACCATGATTTCCGAAGTCTACGATGCTTTGAAATCAGCTGGCACTGACGACGACAAGGCGCGCGCGGCGACCACGGCGCTGAGCACCGATGTCACCGACCTGAAATCGGAAGTGAGGCTCATTAAGTGGATGGTCGGCGTTAACCTGGCGTTCTCTCTGGCGTTGCTCCTTGAGGCATTCGTTTGACCCAGTACGACCTCCACAAGATCGGCGAAGCACTTTACGGCGAGCGGTGGCAGACAGCGCTCGCTAAAGCGCTCGGCATCTCGCCGCGATATGTCCGCTCATGGCTACAGGGCCGCGCTCCGGTGCCCCAGCACCGCGTCGAGCAGATCCGTGACCTGTGCGGCAAGCGCATGGCCGAGATCGAGCGCGAGCGTGATCGTGTGTTCTGATCAAGCCGTCAACTCTCCCATGGTGATATCCGCGAGCGAGCGCGCCTGTATGTGCTCCGGCGGCAACCGCCACCGCCGGCCCGCGCCCACCGCGAGCACGGCCGCCTGTAGCGCATCAATCCGGCCACGAGAGCGCGACTTGTCCAATCGAGGATTTCCGTTAGTGTCGCGCGTGATCGAGCATTCGGCGATTGCCGATTCCATCAGCAGCGACGGAGCGGTCCGCGAATGCGCCTCTAGCACCTCAGCCTGGAACGCCCGGATGTCGGCCGAGCCGTCCTTGCCCGCACCGGTCGCGCGCCATTCCATCGGCCAGCGGATGTCGGCCTCATTGAGCGCCTGCTCCGCCTCCGACCGCCGATAGCGGTCCGCCACGGCCGAGATCACCTGTTCGCCGTCGATCAGCCCCGCCATATCGGTCAGAAACCGCCCGACCGGCGTGACTTTGCCGGGATACGTCCGTATCTCACCCCGCTCGCGCATCGTCAGGTAACGGTCGCCCACCATGTCGGCCCGGCCGCGCTCGCTGAGCGACGGATCGGCCGGGAACGCGCCGTAGGATTCGAGCCGCCCAGTCTCGGGCCAGTAGAACACGCACGCCGTCATGGACGCGGAGCCGCCGAGGTCGAAGCCCACCGTCACGGGTCCTTGCCGCAGCGGCGGCACCTTGACCGTACAGGCTTCCCAGTTCTCGACCGTTACGATGACCTCGCGCTCGCCCGTGTCCGGCGTGCCCTTGTTGAGACGAAGCGCCCGCCACGCCGCGAGATAGGGCCCGCCGGCGCGGGCCTTTTCCATTTCGCGGGCAAGAACGTCTTTCAACACCGGCATATGAGCAAGCGCCGGATTGGCCTTCTTGACCTGTTTCCAATCGAAGTCGTCGGACTTTTCGTCAGCCGCATGACACTGGGCGTAGACGCCGGGGCCGCCCTTGAGCAAGTGCGCGAACCAATGGTGCGGGTCGTCGGCCCGCGTGCCGATCGCCACCAGCTTTGCCTCCGGCTGCTTGCCGAGCGCGGTCATCAACGCGGCATACATGCGCGGCCCGTGGTTCGCCTCCCATTGGGCCGGCTCGTCGGCAATCACCAAGAGCGGGGCGAGCCCGTGCGCGCGCTTGGGATCACTGCCAATGGCTCGCAGGCTCGCTCCCGTCATGCGGTCCTCAAGACGGCATTCGTGACTGTTCTCAATCAGCCGCCAGCGCTTGACGTCGTCGCTGATAACCGGTTCCAGAAACCAGCGCGCGTGATTGAACGCAATGCGCGCCTGGCCCAAGCTCGACGCCACGATGATCGTTTGTGCACGGAGCACCGCCATCGGACCAGCCATGGCGCAAGCGGCCAGAGCCGCCGCAAGGGTCGTCTTGCCGTTGCCGCGCGCCATCGACAGCGCCGCCTCGTCAACGGCGAGCAAACCTTTGATGAATTTCTTTTGAAAAGGCAGCACACGGAATTTCTGGCCAAGGAGCGGTCCCTCGGTGATCCTCATGCCCCCAAGCCAGCGGACGATCTCGGTCAATCTATTCGCCGGCATGGCGTTCCGCTTTCCGGTCGAACTCGTCAAGTCTTTGGCGCCAGGCCCGGCGCTCGGGCGTCTCGGTGCGCGGGCGGTTCTCGTCTAACGTTTTCAACTCGTGGCACATGCGGCACAAAGCCTGCCAATTGCTCGTGTCCCAAAAGCGCTCGGGCTCGCGTGACACCGGAACGATGTGATCGAGCTCCGTGGCCGCAACCGTAAAACCCAGCTTGGCACACTCAGTACACAGAGGATTCATAATTAGAAACTGCCTGCGCGCGTTCTGATAACGGCCGGTCGAACGCTGACGGCGGATTTTAGACCCATCCAAGACCACAGTCATTCCTTGTCATCGTTGTCCAAAATCGTTTACTTGCAAGCCGGCACTGGGGCATACGGTCTACCGCACCGCAACATTTTTACTTTCGACCCCCCCCTTCCGGGTGCGGCCTTGGTTTGGAAACCCTGCTATGTCCGGGTCTGACGGCCATCTTCGCGCAGTCCGAGCGTTGGGCTCATTGGCCCGGCTTGTTGTGGTAAGCTTCAACTATGGCGGTGATCGCTCTGTCAATTTCGCCGGTCCCAAACCAGGCGCCGTCGCCGCTGTAAGTTTCGTAACTGTACCTCCAGCGTACAAAGGCGTCTTTGTGAGAACACAAAACGTCGCGAAGGGGGTGCTTTGTTAGGCACAATACTGCGGGTGGGCTCAATTTCCGCATCCTTTCTTCCAGCATTTCTCGGGTGCTCGGTTTCAAACTTTCGAACAATTCCAGCAAGTCATGAGTATGGTAAGGCTCTTTCTTGCCTTCGCGGAGCTGCCATGCCTTCAGTGCGATCTCTGTCGCCAGTGACAGCAAGATGGGGACAGCCGTAAATTCGAACTTGTACTGTTTCAGTTTCAGTTCCTGCGCAACACGCTGCAATGACGTCGCTTCATTGATCATCGCGTACTCAACCATGCGGTCGAGCACGGCTTGACGGCGTTTCAAGGGCGGGTCGGTCAGCGCGATCAGTTCCGAGGCCACCGGCCAAAACTTTTCTTGCCGCCGCCATTGCCGGCACGCGTCAGTCAATATATCCGGCGGCACGTCGGCCAGATCCTCGGCGTAGACGCGAAACCTCAATTCCCAATTCGCGGCATCCTCCAAGCGCAGCACCGCCGCAAGCTCGGTCAGCATGACGATGATTTGATTGTGCTCGGCGGGCACCAAAGACTGTTCGAGCGCTGCGATGGCGCTGGGGATCGCCGCCGCTACTTGCGGCGGAAGGCGTGGGGGCGGCAGCCAACCCCGAGGCGGATACGGGCCCAGCTCGATGACGTTATGTGTCGGGCGGTAATAGTCCGTGGTCAAGCGCCGCAGAGGCTCCGGCAACGACGGCTTCGAACCGGTCACGCTGGGTGCGTTTGGCCGGTGCTCCGGCGGTTTTGCCGATCGGCCCTTCCTCGCGGCGGCACCAGTTGCGCCAGGTGGCGTCCCAATCGAGCTTGACGCCTCTCTGTCCCGGCTGGGCGATCCAGTAATCCCAGAATTGCTCGGCAACGTTGGCGATCCGCTCTTGTTCCCAGCCGAATTTGCGGCGGGTCCAATCTCCAAGTTCGGCAGTAACTCTCCAATCTGGCGCAAGTCGTGTTCCTTTCCCTGGTGGTTTTCGCTCATCGGAGCGAACTTTCTTTTTGGACGACGCGATAGCGTCGTCTTTTTCTTTACTCTGGCTTCTGGCCTCTGGCTTCTGGGTTTTATCCCCCAGGTTAAGCAGCGGGTTATCCCACGGCGGTTTTTCCTTTTGTTTTCCGATACTTACGGATAGGGCCGGATTGCCCCCTTTGGCGCCGTTTTGACGCGCTTTTCGTGCCCGTTTTTCGTCGCGCACGATACGACGGTTGTAGATGCGGCCCTTGCTGTCGCGGGAGAAGACATCCCATGCCTCTAGCTCTTCCATCAGGGTCTCCACTTCCGCCAGGGGCGCATTCGCAACTTTGGCAATGGCCGTGGTGTCAAGCGATCGTCCTGCAATGGTGAGATAGCCGGTGGGTGTGCCTTTCGCGCAGATGCATAACAGCCGCATCCACAATCCTTGCGCCGCAAGCGAGCACTGCCGCAGCGCCTCGTCCGATTCCCAATCGGACCAAAAAAACTTCGACCACGGATGACGCACCATATTCATGCGGCCTCCGTCAACGCCGGTGAGACCCGGATGTCGAGCCGGGGTTTGGCGGCATATGCCTTGACCGCGCGCACGTCTACGGCTTGGGAATCGTCGCGGAAGACAATGCCGTTGCAGGCATCGAGCGCCGACTTCAGGATATTTTCGACGTCCGGCCGCTTGGTCGGCGCGATCGCGCCCCGTTCCGCCATCCGCTGCCGCTTCTTGGACCAGGACGTCGGGATCGGCAACCAAGCGACCATGCTGACAGTCACCGGCCCGTCGAGCGGCGCGCGGCCCTCCATGGCTTGTTGCGCGGCCAGACGCACATGTGTCTCGTACTTGCGCGTCTTCGCCGGCGTGAAGGCCATGGCACGGCCGTTGACGGCGCCGAAGCGCGGCCGGCCCTTGGGCACGGGCGGTCCGCCATCTTGATGCCGTGAGCCTTGACCTTCTCGGCTTTGATCTCGCGCTTCTCGGCCTGGAGTTGGGAGATCCGTTCATCGATCCTGTTGATAGCGGTGGCCGCCTTCGCCAGATCGGCCCGCAGTTCGCCGCCGTTGTGTCCGCTGCCCGGATCATGATCGCCGTTGATTGTCACTTCGCTTTGTCCTTTCACAAAAAAGGCCGGGACCGCAACCGGTCCCGGCAGTCAACGGTGGGTGTCCGAATTTCCCGGTGCGCATACGGGGGGGGGCTGCGCACCGGCCGCCTCGGACGGGGCGGGATTCTGAAACCGTCCCGAAACAGGGCGGTTTTGGGGCCAATAATCACCGTTTCCGGCCATTTTTGGCTCTTTCTGTGATGGCTGAAATCTGCGCAACATAGTCCTCCGAACGTGCAACTTCGCGGAGGATCAGATGCCTGATGAAACCAGCCTGGGTCATGCCGGTTGCTTCCATAACTTCGAGCATGGCCTTGTACTGCCCCTCCGACAGCATCGTCTTGACTTCGAAATTCATCATGCCGCGTATCCCCGCATTGGGGCGGAGGCTCCCCCGGCGATAGGATCGGCGGTGCGAATCACACGATCAATCAACGAAGTTGCCTCCATGGTGGATGACTGGAAGGAAATGCTCAAGAGCGTAGTGGCCGAGGACACGCGGAAAGGCGATGTCCTCATACCCCATACGTACGTCCTCGGAGCACTCATCGTCGCGCTCCACTCAAAGGGGGTTCTGTCTGATGAGGATCGCAATGTGCTTTTTGAGGCGTTCGACAACGCTGGCGAAGCAGGCTTTGTCGAAAGCAAGCTACGATTAGAGAAGAGCGCAGCCGAGCTTTGGTCTCAAGGGCATGACGCTCTAGCCGACGCTCTAACCAAGCTTCTAGCGCATCCGCAATCTGACGATCCATCTACCGACCCCCTTGGCCAGGATCAGGATCGTGAGAAGCCTGAGTAGCGTCTCTGAACGGGTTGTCGAGGATTTGCATCCTTCCGTGTTCACTAGACCGCCGCGTCACCATCACGCTGCATCGTCCGACTCGGGAGCTCGTGAAAGATTGAAGAAGTCGTTTGGCGTCACCTGCCCGGCGGTCACATGAAAGATGAGGGACATCAGGCCCTGCTTTGGCACGCGGGCGCCCGTGGCGTATCGATGCACCGTCGATGCGGACACCCCGAGACGCGCCCCAAATTCTTCAAGGGTCACACGTTCCTTCTTGAGATATTCAGAAAGTTTCATTCTGACATGGTTGCCCGTTTGGGAATTTTTGTCAACAGAAAGTTGCCGCAACGGGAATGGATAGTTGTTCCCAAATCGGCAATAATTTTGCCGTGACCCCGGGAGAAAACCTCAAAGCAATTCGGCTCGCCCGCAAACTGACCCTGCGGCAACTCGCAGATGCCGTGGGTTCGACTCCCAGTCAGATCGCGCGGCTCCAGTCAGGAGAGCGGCGAATGACAGCCGAATGGATGAACAGGCTCGGCAAGGCGCTGGGATGTGCGCCGAGCGACCTGCTTTCGGGCGAGATACCGCCGCCGCTGCCCGACGCAAAAGCCATCCCCGAAATCGATGTGCGAGCCGGAATGGGTGGCGGAGGGGTGGCCGCCGTTACCTATGTTCCAGACGGCAACGGTGGTTTGGTCGCCGCGGACGATGTGCGCGGCACATGGTCGCTACCAGCGGAATATTTGGGCTCCGAGTTACGGGTGAACAGTGACAATGCTCGAATTGTCGAGGTCCAGGGCGATTCGATGGAGCCAACCTTGAGGGCTGGCGACCGAGTCATGGTGGATACGGCCTACAAGCTCCCTAGCCCAGCAGGTGTTTTTGCATTGTGGGACGGCTTCGGAGTGGTGGTTAAGCGCATAGAGCATGTCCCGAACAGCGACCCGCCTATACTCAAGGTCAAGTCCGACAACAAGTTTCACGATGAATACGAGCGAACTGCCGACGAAGTGAACATCATCGGCAGAGTCGTGTGGTTTGCACGAAGGCTTTGACTTTCAAGCAACTGGTGATCGACGGCGACCGTCGATATTTGAAGCCTCTAAACCAGCGCTATCCGATCATTGAGATCACCGGAGAGGCCGTCGTTTGCGGCGTGGTTCGGCAACTGGTGATGGATTTCGATGTCCGTCATCAGATAAATTGGAACAGATTTCGGTTTGAGCTAGCGGAGTATATGGCTCATCTGTTGTATCAGTTTAAGCAGCGGCTTTGCTGTGTTGCAAGCGCCGATGCTCGATCGTTTTTCGCTTGATCCTTTCTCTTTGCAATAGAATGGTTTGGCCGCGCCCAAAGTAAACATCTGCGGGCGTGAGGTTTTGCAGACTCTCGTGATAGCGCTGGTGATTGTAGTGACCCACGAACTCATCGATCTGCGCTTCAAGATCGCCAGGTAGGTAATAGTTTTCCAGCAAGATGCGGTTCTTGAGCGTTTGATGCCAACGCTCGATTTTGCCTTGCGTTTGCGGATGATACGGCGCGCCGCGAACATGCCTCATGCCTTGATCATCCATCCAGTCAGCAAGATCGCCGGCAATATAACTTGAACCATTGTCAGATAGCAGACGCGGCTTGTGTGCGACATTTGCCTGATCGCAACCCGATGCCTCCAGAGCCATTTCCAACGTATCAGTGACGTCTTCAGCTCTCATCGTGGTGCACAGCTTCCACGCAATGATGTAGCGCGAGAAGTCATCAAGAATCGTAGAGAGATAAAACCAGCCCCAGCCGATGACCTTGAGGTAGGTGAAGTCGGTCTGCCACATTTGATTTGGCGCCGTGGTCTTGTCGCGGAACTCATTGGCAGCCTTGATGACCACGAAGGCCGGGCTGGTAATCAGATCAAGAGCTTTGAGCAGGCGATACACTGAAGCTTCGGATACAAAATAGCTTTGCGTATCAGTGAACCGCACTGCCAACTCGCGCGGGCTCAGTTCCGGTTCCTGAAGAGCCATATCGACGATCCGCTCTCGAATATCATCGGGGATGCGGTTCCACACGCGTTTTGGCTTGGGAGACCGGTCTTCCAATGCTTGTACGCCACCACGCAAATACCGGTCGTACCATCGGTAAAACGTCGTTGCCGGGATGCCGAGCTTGTCCAGCGTCCGCAGCACCGGGAGATGGGATCGCTCGACTAGGCGGATGATCTCGAGCTTCTCCGATGCGGGGTATCTCATGCGCCGTCTCCCCCATCCCCGATCATGCTTTTTTTAAGCAGCCGGTTCTCCAGCACCTGTTCGGCAAGCGCTTCCTTGAGGTCATGCCTCTCGCGGCGCAGGTCCTTGACCTCGCCCGAGGACGCCTGGCGGGCGGTATCCCCCGAAAGCCGCTTCTTGCCGGCTTCCAGGAACTCCTTCGACCAGCTGTAGTAGAGGCTCTCGGCGATCCCTTCCCGACGGCACAGCTCGGCGATGCTGTCCTCGCCGCGCAGGCCCGAGAGCACAATCCGGATCTTCTCTTCAGCTGAATATTGCTTGCGCGTCTTGCGCCGGATGTCCCGTACCGCCGTCTCGGCGCCGTCCTTCAAACTCATGGATTTCTGGCTCATCTGCGTTCCCTTCGGTCACGACGATGAGCCAGAAATCCTTCGTTACACAATCAACTCCATCTGTCCCACAGGCGCTGATGTCAGACATGCGGATCAAATGCCACGCCCTTGGCTAAAGCCGTTTCAATCGCCGCGTACATTTCGTATTGGCCGGTGAGCAGTTCCTGAACTCGTTCGCCTTGTTCTGCGGCAACCAATTCAAAAATCTTCTTACGATCGGTCACATATTCGGCATTGGACAGCGCAAAAGGATGTTGCACCTTAAACTTTCGACGCGCGATCTCCGCTACTCTGCGCAGATATTGAAGACTAAGACCTTGCCGACGAAAATGATGAACAAATCGAACCTCGATTAAATCCCAAAAGCTAAGTTCGTGCATGTTTTGCAACGGCTGATAATCGCGTTCAATGACCGCTCCTCGACCGGGCTTGTTTTCACCCTCTAGAGGTCGGAGCCATAGATAAATCCGCTGCCGATTATCGATCCGAAGAAGCCGCGCGGCTTCTTTCATGGTGTAAAAACCGCCAAGAAGTGGATCGCTCTTTTTCATCGCCATGCTGACTAAGCTTTCGTAGGCCAATCTCTGGTCGGCAATTCCGCCGCCCACAGCGACGCTCATTGAATCACAGGAACGCCGCGCCGGAAACTCCTTTCCGCAGTCGGTAGTGGGTCAGTTTGAATTAGTGTTATAAGGTCCGCGCTTATGAGGCTTCTTCGCTTCCTCAGCCTCTAGCAGTGCCACGATATCATCAATCTCCCAAAGCCGATCCGCTACGCCAACTTCCATTGCCGGGGTAACTTTCAGCGTCGTGTGGATACGAACGAAGTTGTAGTAGGTCGCGAACAGCGCAACCGAGTGCGCATGGTTCTCCACCTTCTTTGAGAATGCATTTTGCATTACGTTCAACCTTTTTCTGTTGAAACGTGGTGCAAAAGGCTATGTACACCAACTGTCTTGGGAATCAGGTGTTGATGCGTGCGAGCGAAAATTCCGACCTAAAAAGCGCAGACTTTCCAACAAAAAAGACTGCATATACGAAATCGCCGTATTCGCTGACTAGCCAGGTTTCCGGTTTGGACGATTGGACGACCGCAACGATTTTGGATCGTCAGAGGACTTTGGCTGAGTTGGCCGTTGTTGCTTGGCCGCTTTAGGCTCGCTGCAATCATCAACCTCGCCCGTCGCGATATCGACGACCAGCTTTGCTAATTGAGCCGGATCGCGCGGGCGCTTGGGCCGCTTCTCTGTCATGCTTCCAATATGACAGGGTCGCGCTTGCCGCCTAGCGCAATTATTACGCCTGTTAGTTTGTCAGTTTGATTGAACGGCCCGAACAATTGTGGCGGGCGTCGATTTCGTCCGGAAAACTGCAGTATCAGCGCCTCCACCATCTTCCCTACCCTCCATCCGTCCCGCCCGTCTCAGACCATTCATAAGGCTGCCCTGAGTCCTGATTTGCTGGCGTGTAGAGTATTATGCATAAAATTGCTACTACGGGAATTTTTTAGTTGACAATATTTCCCATTATGGCAATATTCTCTCCAGCGCCACACCTTGGAGGGACCATGATTGAGCCCATCGCTTACTGGATTTCGGTGCACGACGCGCACGATGAGTGCCGCTATTTCACCTCCTACGAAGACTTGCTGACCTGGGTCTCGGATGAAGGCGAGTACCAGGCCGAATGGGATGTGATCGAGGTCATCGAACGCCGCGCTGACGGCACGGTCATACGCCACGACCGCGACACCGTGGATGCCTGGTGCGCCGAGCGGGACAAAGACATTGAAACCGAGCGCGAGCATGAGCGTTGGTTGAGCTCGCCGCAACTGACGGGGCGGATATGAGCGCCGACCTCGAAACCCTCGCACTCGCCTATTGGCAATCGTCACTCTCGTTGAGGGATCAACTGGGCGGACTGTCGCTGTCCACGGCGCGTGCCTACGTACTCAGCCAATCCAAATGGCCGGGCCATCCGGTGATCGAGCAGCGCTGCCGTCAGGCTACCGCCGATTTAGGGCTGGCTGATGTCGAGTGCCTTCGGCCCTGCGATTCGGAGCCTGCGTGATGCGCCGCCTGGTCCGCAAATTGCTCCGCCCGTTTATCCAGCAATGGCGCTGGTGGCAAACGATGACACGAGGCGCCCGATGGCGTTGACGGCTGAACAACTAAAAGCCCGCGAGGGCAAGCTGACAGCGTCCCGTGTCGGCGTGCTGATGAATGGTGACGATGCGGCGCTGTACGACTTATGGCGTGAATGCACCGGCGATCCTTCATATGAGCCGCCCGATCTGTCGGGCGTGTGGCCGGTGCAACTCGGCAACGCGACCGAAGCGCTTAATCTGGAGTGGTACGGACGAAAGACGGGGCATGTCCCAACACGCCGCGGCGAGGTTGTGACATCGCAAGAGCGCCCATGGGCAGCTTGCACGCTGGACGGCTGGGATGCGAACCATCCCGACGGTCCCGCCGTGATCGAAGCCAAGCACGTCGGCGGCTTCGAGCCGCTGAACGCCGTGATCGCCCGCTACATGCCGCAGATCCATTGGCAGATGTACGTGACCGGCTGCACGCTCGCGGTCTTCTCAATCATCGAAGGCGCCAAGAAACCGCGCCTCGAAGACGTGCCGCTGGATGCGGAATACCTCGCGGAGCTTCTGCGCCGGGCCGACGCCTTTTGGGAATGCGTCGAAAAATTACAGCCGCCGGTTGCCATGCCCGCTATTGAAGCGCCGAAGATTGCCACGCGCGAGGTCGATATGTCGAAGCCGAACGCTTGGGCGTCGTTCGCCGCCGATTGGCTGGCGAACCAGGATGCCGCAAAGACGTTCAACGTGGCGACAAAGGAACTCAAGGCGCTGGTGCCCGATGACGCGGCCCGCACCGTTGGACACGGAATTGAAGTCAAGCGCTCCCGCAACGGCGCGCTCAGGATAGGAGAATTGAAGGATGTCTGAAACAGCAACGGAAGTGGCGGCGGCAGAGCCTAAATCGAACGGCGCCGAAATCATGGAGCAGGTTATCATCAAGGGCGACCTGTCGAAGCTCACTCCGGCAGAGCGCAGCAACTACTACATGATCGTCTGCAAGTCGGTAGGGCTCAATCCGCTGACCAAGCCGTTCGAGTACATCAATCTGAACGGCAAGCTCACGCTTTACGCGCTGCGTACCTGCACCGATCAGCTCCGCACGATCCACGGCGTGTCGGTCGAGGCCATGACCGAGAGCGAGCGGGACGGGGTGTTCATGGTCACCGCCAAGGTGAAGAACAGGGATGGCCGCACCGACATTGCCAAGGGCGCGGTGGCGATCGCTAATCTCAAGGGCGACGCACTCTGCAATGCGATGATGAAGGCTGAGACCAAGGCCAAACGCCGAGCGACGCTATCCATCTGCGGGCTCGGCTTTCTCGACGAGTCGGAAATCGAGACGATCCCCGACAAGGGGAAGGCCCAGCCTCGTGACGTAACACCGACGCGCGGCGCTCCCAAAGTAATTGAGGCGCAGCCGCCGGCCGATCCCGAGACGGGGGAGCTTTTACAACCGTCACCCATCCCGGTGCCTGAGTTGCCGGATCGAGGGGGGGCGGATTGGGTGTCGTGGACCCTGAAGCTCGCGGCGGCGCTTAACGCGGCACAATCTTCCCAAGAGATCGACGCCTGGATGGACGCAAACGAAACACCGCTCAAGAACCTCCGCCATGAAGCTGAGAAAGACGAAAGGTTCGCGCGCTGGCATGACCGTCTGCTCACGCTGGCGGATGATCGGCGCAAGGCGTTGTCTCTGACTGACACCGCGCTCTCCGGCGAAGTTGTCCAGGGCGAGCCCGAGCCTGACATCCTGGCGGCGGGGTAAGGCACGATGCCGGTTGACTGCCTTATGGAAGCGCGCGACGGTAAGCTTTCCCCCGTGGACATGATCGGGTTCGAGGCGCTGGACGCCGTGCCGAAAGGCACGACGCTGCGCGTCACATGGACCCGCCCACGGAATCCGGGTCATCACCGAAAGTTTTTCGCGCTGCTCGACGTTGTGTTTCAGACGCAGTCGAAGTTCGCCACCAAGGACGATTTGTTGGACGCCCTCAAGATCGCGCTCGGGCACCACATGACCTGGCGGGTCGGGAGCCGTGAAATCCTCCGCCCAAAGAGCATTAGCTTCGCGGCGATGGATCAAACAGCCTTTGAATCCTTTTACGACGGAGCGGTTGCGATGATCCTTGAGAGGTTGCTGCCCAATACGGACCGCGCCGACCTCGAAACGCGGGTGCATGAAATCCTCGGCGGGCCGTCTGAACATGGAGAGGCGGCATGACCGTGCACTACTACCAAATTCATTTAGTAGATGAATTACCCCGCATCGGTACGGGGTTGCGGCTCGTGTTAGCCGAAGAAGGCCGGAAGTACGTGCACCTCGTAACACCGCAATTGGTGACGGGCCGTCTGCGGCTCAAAGAGTGGCAACGCATACCAAAGCGCGAAATTGAATTGAGCTTGGCCACCCGAAAGCGGCTGCGTCAGATCATGCGCCATTGGCGCAAATACCGTGACCGCACCCGGCTGATTAAACGCGCGGAACAGGCGGTGACCGCTCAATGAGGTTCTGGATTAATCACCCGGCGTGCACTGAGCCCGTCTCATTCAGGCGGTGGCTTGCCTTCAAGGTTGGTAGCTGGATGCAATCGGTCGGCAGGCGATGGGAATGGTGGGCGATCAACCCCGAAGACGGGATTCCGTTTTGAGGTCTGCCCGATGAAAAGTTCACGTAATGAGTATCCGTATGAGGACAGCGTGACTGAAGGCCTACCACAACGAAAACGATCCGTATGCAACACCATCCTCGCGCTCGATCTCGGCACCGTGACCGGCTGGGCGCTCAGCGGCCCGGACGGCGCCCGGACCAGCGGCACCGTCTCGTTCCGTCCTGACCGCTTCGAAGGCGGCGGTATGCGCTTTTTGCGTTTCAAGCGCTGGCTCACGGAGATCAAGAATACGGCCGGAAACATCGATGAGGTTTATTTCGAAGAAGTCCGCAGTCATGCGGGCACCAATGCCGCGCACATCTACGGCGGCTTTCTGGCGCACGTTAGTACGTGGTGCGAGCACCACGGCATTCCCTATCAGGGCGTGCCGGTCGGCACCATCAAGCGTCATGTCACTGGCAAGGGCAACGCATCCAAACAAGCCGTGATTGATGCCGTGCGTTCACGCGACTTCGCGCCTGCCGACGACAACGAGGCCGATGCCATCGCGCTGATGCTGTGGGCAATCGAGTCCGGGGCGGGTCTGTCATGATCGACGCCTGCCCCTGGTGTTCCAAGCCGTTCGAGCCCTTCAAACGCGGCGGGCACACCAAGAAGTTCTGTTCGGCGCGCTGTAAAAATGCTTTCGAAACCGCAACCCGGAGGTACGCCTACGCCATGGTCAAATACGGACTGCTGTCCGTAGACGAACTAAGGCGCGTTTCCGCGTCGCGCGCGACACGCACAGCGCGATCCCGGCCCTCGCAGGTAGGGCGAGTGCCATGAGCGCCCGCCTCGACATCACACGCGCTCAGGCGAAAGCGATTGCTGCGGCCGCAAAGGCGATGGGCTGCGTATTCGAGATCGAGCGTGACGGCACGATCTACCGGGTGATCCCGGAAGATGTATGGCCCGCCAAGACGAAGACCGACAAGCTGAAATCCGTTGACATGCCGCGCGGGATCGATCTTTGATGGAGGCCATGCGCCGCAAGTTCCCTCCTTTCGTCTATCAAGAGAAAACCCGTCATGGCCGTTGGGTCATCTACTTCCGGCGCGGCAAGGGCCGGCGCATCAGGTTGCCCGACGCCTTCGGCACGCCCCAGTTCGATGATGCGTACCAAGCCGCATTGACCGGCAACGTGCCGCCGCCCAGGCGCGAGCGCACGCCGTCACGCTCACTCAAATGGTTGGTTGCACGCTACATGGAAAGCGCCGCATGGCGGCAGTTGGCGACGGCGACACGTAAGAAGCGGGGATTGATCTTTCGCGACGCGATTCAACGGTCGGACAATGCGCCCTTCGCGGCAATAACGCGGGCAGATGTTCAGCGCGCTATCGACAAGCGCGCAGATAGACCGGCTTATGCCAACAACTTTCTGAAAGCCATGCGCGGACTGTTCGCATGGGCGGTGCGCAACGGCCATGTTGAGAACAACCCCGCGCAAGACGTCGAGCGTGTCCGCTATAAGAGCGATGGGTTCCCGGCATGGACAACCGACGATGTGACGGCATTCCGGGCGCGTCATGAAATAGGCACCAAGGCGCGGCTCGCGCTCGAACTTCTCTTGCTCACGGGCTTGCGACGTTCCGACATCGTGCGTGCGGGCTGTCAGCACTTGCGGGGCAACTTGTTCAGTATACGGACGGCAAAGACCGGCGCTGTCGTGACACTGGAGTTTCCGGCATGGCTGATGGAGTTGATCGCCGTATCGTCAACGGGCGACATGGCCTTCATCGTCAGCGAACACGGCAAGCCGTTCACTACAGAAAGTTTTGGAAATTGGTTCAGAGTTCGTTGCCGCGAAGCGGGACTCAAAAAGAGCGCTCATGGACTGCGTAAACTGTCAGCGACGTTGGCCGCCAATGGTGGCGCGGCCTCTCATGAACTCATGGCGCAGTACGGTTGGAGCACGATCGGTCAAGCTGAAGCCTATACGCGCGGCGCGGACCGGACGCGCCTTGGTGTGCGGACATCCAGGATCGTTGCGGATCAAATAGAGAACAATATTCCCCGCACCTCAGTTCCAGGTGCGGGAAAATCTCGAAAAAACAAATTAAATCAATAGGTTATTTTTAAGTGGTGGGCCCGGTTGGACTCGAACCAACGACCAGACCGTTATGAGCGGCCGGCTCTAACCAACTGAGCTACGGGCCCGGGGTGCTCCTTCCTATAGCAGACGTTTAAATCGCTCAAGTCTTCTCTGCCGGCCATGGAAGCATCGCAGCCGCCTAGATTTCGTCGTACTATTGCCTAACTCGTCCGCAAAAGTGTCCAAATATGCGGGACAATTGAAGACTCATGGAAGCGAGAACATAATGAAGAAAGTTTCACTTCAACCTCTTCTAGTCGCTAGCACTCTAATTATGGTAGGCGCATTTAGCCTCTCTTGGCCCACAACTGCATTTGCGGCCGAAGCTGCACTCACTCGGTCGGTCGCCGTTACAGGAGTCGGTGAGGTTGCCGCAGAACCTGACAAGGCAAGCATTTATGCCGGTGTGACCACGATGGGCGACACTGCGGCAGAAGCGCTCGCCGGCAATTCCAAAAAAATGGAGGCCATTCTAGAAGGTATGAAGTCTTCCGGAATCGACGCGAAAGACATACAGACGGCGAATTTTTCTGTGTCACCCCGGTATGCAAGCGCCGACAACCGCCTAACTCCTGCAAAAATAATAGGCTATCAGGTCTCCAACACAGTGAGCGTGACTATTAGAGAGCTATCCACTCTCGGTGAAGCGTTAGACAAATTTGTCTCCGTTGGAGCGAACAGCGTAAACGGCATTCAATTTGGCTTTTCCGAACCCAAAGATCTTGAGAATCAGGCTCGCGTTAAAGCCATCGAAGATGCGAGAGAAAAGGCCGAACTCTACGCCGAAACTGCAGGTGTAGAACTCGGTCAAGTACTTACTATTCAAGAAATGGGGGCAAATATTCCGCGCCCGTTCATGGCACGCGCGGAAGCAATGTCAGCTGTCCCCATCGCCTCCGGCGAGGAGACAGTGTCCGTGCAGGTCAATGTGACCTTCGGAATCCAATGAGAGACCGAAACTAGTTGTCGAGGAAGCTGCGAAGCTTGCGCGACCGACTTGGGTGCTTGAGTTTGCGTAGAGCCTTCGCCTCAATTTGACGAATGCGTTCGCGCGTCACCGAAAACTGCTGACCCACTTCTTCAAGCGTGTGATCTGTGTTCATTCCGATACCAAAGCGCATACGCAAAACGCGCTCTTCACGAGGCGTCAAACTTGCCAGAACGCGTGTTGTTGTCTCACGCAGATTCGACTGAATTGCGGCGTCAATTGGCAGAATGGCATTCTTATCCTCGATGAAATCACCGAGATGACTGTCTTCCTCATCACCAATGGGAGTTTCAAGCGATATTGGCTCTTTGGCGATCTTTAGTACTTTGCGCACCTTCTCAAGTGGCATCGCCAACTTTTCAGCTAGTTCTTCAGGCGTAGGCTCGCGGCCAATTTCATGAAGCATTTGACGCGACGTGCGGACAAGCTTGTTGATTGTCTCAATCATATGGACTGGTATACGAATAGTCCGCGCCTGGTCAGCGATAGACCGCGTAATAGCCTGTCTAATCCACCAAGTGGCATACGTTGAAAACTTGTAGCCGCGTCGATACTCGAACTTGTCCACCGCCTTCATAAGGCCAATATTGCCTTCCTGGATCAGATCCAAGAATTGCAAGCCGCGATTGGTATATTTTTTAGCAATAGAAATCACCAGTCGCAGATTAGCTTCGACCATTTCCTTTTTGGCTTGGCGCGCTTCACGTTCACCTTTTTGGACTGTTTGAACAATTCGACGGTAATCACTAATCAATAGCCCTGTGTCAGTGCTAATACGCGCGACATCACCGCGAACGTTTTTAATCGTATCACGCTCCGTTTTGCAAAAGGATTTCCAGCCCGCACCCGTTAATCGGCTGACTCGACGCATCCAATTCGGATCAAGCTCATTGCTGAGATATTGTTTCAGATAATCCTCGCGCCGGATGCCGTGGGACTCGCCTAGCCGAATGAGTTTTCCTTCCAGGCGCATTAGCCGCCTATTAATATCGTATAACTGGTCAACTAATTGCTCGATACGTGCATTATTGAGGCGAAGGCTCTTAACTCGCTCGATGATTGACGCCTTGAGTTTCTTGTATCGACGCTCTTGACTAGCGCTTAGCGCATTGCTTTCCAAAGTTTGGGCAATTTGAATGTCTTGCAAACGACGAAACTTCTTATAATCAGCCGAAATTGAATCAAAAGTTTCCATTATCTGAGGCTTTAGTTCAGCCTCCATGGCAGCTAATGACATGCTGTTTTCGCCATCGTCATAATCGTCGTCTGACTCTTCGTCTTCGGATTTCTCGCCGCCCTCGTTAGACGCACCATTTGCTTTTGCTGCCGCCTGCTCTTGAACTTTTTGATCTCTTTCTTCCGGAGTAAGTCCAGAATTATCAGGCTGATTTTCTGGACCGCCGCCGAATGTCGTATCAAGATCAATAATGTCTCGAAGAAGAATGCGACCTTCATTCAATTCGTCACGCCAAACAAGGATTGCCTCAAACGTAAGTGCGCTCTCGTATAGGCCATTGATCATCGTATCTCGGCCAGCTTCGATGCGCTTAGCAATTGCGATTTCGCCTTCACGGGACAAAAGTTCTACGCTGCCCATTTCACGCAAATACATTCGCACTGGATCGTCAGTTCGGTCGACGGCTGCGGTAGTGGTCTCCGTAGTCGCAGGCGCTGGAGCTTCGTCTTTCGTTGCTACAGCCTTATTTTCAGAAGCAATCTCTTCTGAATCTTCGCTTTCAACAACCGTAATGCCCATCTCTGAAAGCATGGACATTGTATCTTCTATTTGTTCAGAGCTCACTTCATCAGAGGGCAGAACGGCGTTGAGCTCATCGTAAGTCACATAGCCCCGTTCACGGGCCTTCTTGATCATTTTTTTGACGGCCGTATCCGACATATCCAATACGGGGCGGTCCGGCGTTTCCGATACTTCAGTTTCGGACTCGTCTGACGTTGCCTTAGGATTGGCACGTGCTTTAGTTTTAGGTACACTCTCTGTGGTCGTTGCCATCTCGCCTATCGCCTTTACTCATTAACGCCGCTGAACTAGGCGGCTTTGTTTCCAATCAGATATTTTTCACTCTAAATGAATCTCTTAGGGAATTCGTAGTGAAAGACTTCCAAACGGATTAATTTATCCGCGACAATTAGTCTTCAGTTACGCCTACCACCGTCAAACCCGACTGTTCACTGCCTTCATCAAAATTAAATGGCTCGCTTTCCATCGCAAGTAATTCGGATTTTACCGCCACGAAGCGGGCCAAATTTTCCTCAGTGGTTTCATTTGCTAACGCAGATTCAGCATCGTCCAATTCAGCCTGCAACGCATAGGTGCGTTGGTGAAGCATCAACAAATGGTTCCATCCCCGCTCTGCGTCACTGAAATCTGCTTCTGGACTAGCAAACGGATGTTGTCTCAACAAATTATCGCCCTGAAGTTGGCTCAAAACCCCCACCAGTTCTGTATGAGATAGGTGGTCGTATAGACCGTTCCTGTCAAGGGACCCGCTCGAAGCCGCTACCCTTATGATTTCATTGCGCAACCTGTCAAGTTTCGGGTTAAGGAGATTAACATCCGCAAATCCTTCATGGTGATGTTCCAGCAATTCCGGGTGATTCACCATAGTTAACACAATTAAGCTTTCTCGCCTTTGGATTTCAGATGATCGGCTCCTTACTAAGGCACTGCGCCTCAATTCGGCGCTAATTTCTGTATTTCTTGGGATGCCTCGGGTATCAAGCTCTCGCCGACTTGAGAACCAAGGCTTAGCTTTTCCACGGAATTCTGGCCTATTTTGACTGCCTGTGGGTTTACGCCTAAAAGTTGCGCCAAGCCTCTCGCGAAAGTCGGCCTTGTAGTGAGCCTGAATTCTGGGTTCTCTAATCGTGCCCAAAATGTCTCTCAGACGTTGCTCAAATCCTGCGCGCCGTTCCGGCGTGTCCAACGGCCCAACGCTGAGTTCTCTTTGCCAAACCATATCAGATAGAGGACGTGCCTCGTTTAAGATTGATATCAAAGAACTCGCACTTCCACGCCGCACTATGTCGTCTGGGTCTTGTCCCTCTGGCAGAAGCGCCAAACGCAATGAATAGCCCGGCTTCAACAAAGGCAGCGCACGATCTACCACGCGGTAGGCTGCTGCTATGCCAGCAGAGTCGCCGTCGAAGCAAAGTATCGGCTCCGGAGATACGCGCCACAGAAGTTCCAACTGAATTGCTGTAAGCGCCGTGCCGAGAGGCGCGACGGCCCCTTGGACGCCCGCCTCTACCAACGCAATTACATCCATGTAGCCTTCAACGACCACTAGCCCGGAGTTTTCGGAGCCTTCCGAACGAAAGCAAGCCTGACGGGCTTGTCTAAAATTATAGAGGATGGAGCCTTTATGAAACAATGGCGTCTCAGGTGAGTTTAAGTATTTCGCTGATTGATTTGGATCGAGGGTCCGCCCGCCAAACGCAATGGTCCGCCCCTGGCCATCTTCGATGGGAAATATGATGCGGTCTCGAAAACGATCGTAAGGAGATCGTCCGTCGTCCGGCTGGCCCACCAGCCCGGCTTTGACCATGAGTTCTAATTCAATTGACTTTTGGGCCAAATAATCATGCAAGGTTGCGCCAGCAGCAGGCGCATACCCTATTCCAAATTGATCGATTGTTTGAGATTCGAGGCCTCGCCCTGTTAAATATGACAATGCCCTTGCTCCAGGCCGACGATGGAGTTCATTCCGATAAAAACCTGCCGCCAGTTCCATGACATCAAGAAGAGAGGCCTTTTGCTGGTCTTGCCGGAAGTCGTCGTCTGTTTGACGCGGTAAAGGAACATTTGCCTCTTCGGCTAATTGCTTGACGGATTCGTAAAAAGACAGCCGCTGCGTTTTCATCAAGAATGAGAATATGTCGCCGTGCTCGCCGCTAGAAAAACAGTGAAAAAAGCCCTTCTCATCGTTTACAGTGAAAGATGGTGTTTTCTCGTTAGTAAAGGGACTCAGACCCTTGTACTCGCGGCCCTGGCGTTTCAACTTCACGGTACGCCCAACAATTTCTGAAGGGCGGAACCTCGATTTCAGATCTTCAAGAAAGGCCTTTGGAAAACTCAATCAATTGGCTCCTTGGCTCAATAGTTCTTTCACAAAGCTACTTGCCTTCCCAAAGTCCATTTGGCCAGCGTATCGCTCCTTCAAGGCACCCATACATTTGCCCATGTCCTTTAAACCAGACGCGCCCATTTCGCTAACTACATTCGTGCAGGCCGAACGAATCTCCTCGGCATCCAATTGCCTAGGAAGAAATTCGCTAATTACCTCGATTTCTTGACGTTCTCGCTCGGATAAATCCAAGCGGCCAGCCTCTTCATAAATCTTTGAAGATTCTAGCCGCTGCTTGATCATCTTGCTCAGTATTTGAAGGATTTCTTCGTCGCTCACGCCATCGCGCCGATCCTCGGACCGGGCAGCAATATCACGATCTTTGATAGCAGCCAGAATCAGCCGCAGCGTCGAGACCCTTATGTCATCTCTGGCCTTAACGGCTTCTCTGAGCGTGCTGGCGAGTTTGTCACGCATGTTGAGTGCACCTCCTTTGCGCGATCGGTCGTTAACATAATCCAAACCTCAGACCCCACGCAATCAAGTTCGCATCAGCTAAACCGTTGAAATTTATAAAGAAACCAATAATTCAGCCAACTTGACGCCGGAAAGCCTATTGCTTATGGTCCTGCAAATTTGTGCACCGCACAGTTAGTGCTGCTCACGCGGCAAACCCACAAAATGAGCGAATAATGACCAAGTCCCCGGCCACCGGAGCTCTTGTGCTGAGCGACGGGACCATTTTTCGCGGTCAGGGCGTTGGCGATGAGGGATACGCCGTCGGAGAGGTTTGTTTCAATACTGCCATGACGGGCTACCAAGAAGTCCTCACCGATCCATCCTACGCCGGCCAGATCATTAATTTCACGTTTCCGCACATAGGTAATGTGGGCACGAATGACGAAGATGTCGAGACCTCAAGTCCGGCAGCCAGCTCGGGCGTCAGAGGATGCATTTTCCGAACTGCAATTACTGAACCGGCCAGTTATAGATCGCAAGATCATCTGAACAGTTGGCTGACGAGCCGGAATATAGTTGGGCTGAGTGGTATTGACACCCGTGCGCTGACGAGGCTGATCCGCGAAGGCGGGATGCCTAAGGGCGTAATTGTTCATTGCAGCTCGGGTGATATCGACATTGAAAAGGCGCGTACCGAAGCGGAAGCCTGGCCAGGTCTGGAGGGAATGGATCTCGCAAAAGAAGTGACCTGTCAGCAAACTTATAGTTCAGTTGAAGCGAGATGGGCGTGGCAGACAGGATATGGACAACTCGCAACTTCAAAAAGGCACATCGTGGCCATCGACTATGGTGTCAAAAAGAACATTCTAAGATGCTTTGCGAGCATTGATTGCAAAGTAACCGTGGTGCCGGCGACGGCCGACCATAAAGACATCTTGTCGCACAAACCGGACGGTATTTTCTTGTCAAATGGACCGGGCGACCCCGCAGCAACGGGCCAATATGCCGTCCCTGTGATCAAAGAACTAATCAAAAACAAAATACCGATTTTTGGAATTTGCTTAGGTCATCAAATGCTGGCTCGCGCGCTAGGAGCGCAAACGAAAAAGATGCATCAAGGCCATCATGGCGCTAACCACCCCGTGAAAGATTTGACGACAAACAAAGTTGAGATTGTATCAATGAATCACGGCTTCACGGTTGATCGGGATACGTTGCCCTCTAATGTGCGGGAGACTCATGTCTCTTTGTTTGACGGCACCAATTGCGGCATCACTGTCGAAGACGAATCGATCTTTTCGGTTCAGTATCATCCCGAAGCTTCTCCTGGACCCCAAGATAGCTTTTATTTGTTCGAACGATTTGCGGAACTCATGGATCGCAAATGAAGAAACAATTTTCGAATTTGCAATCGAGATAACAAAAAATTTGGCTAGAAGTTTTAGAGGCCTAATCACAAGTTTTAGAGGCCTAATCACAAAGTGCCAAAACGAACTGACATAAAGAGCATTCTGATTATCGGCGCGGGACCAATTGTGATTGGCCAGGCCTGCGAGTTTGATTACTCCGGAACTCAGGCTTGCAAGGTACTCAAAGCTGAGGGCTATCGCATAGTTTTGGTCAATTCCAATCCGGCCACAATTATGACGGATCCGGAAATTGCAGATGCCACTTATTTGGAGCCAATTACCGAAGAGTTCGTAACCAAAATTATCGAGCGAGAACGACCTGACGCCCTATTGCCGACGATGGGTGGTCAAACAGCACTCAATACGGCGATTGCATTACACGACAAAGGAATCTTGGAAAAATATGGCGTCGAAATGATCGGCGCGAAGGCTGAAGCGATTGCGACTGCCGAGGATCGCAAGCTTTTTCGCGACGCAATGACCCGCATCGGATTGGAATCTCCCCGCTCCAAAATTGCAAATACCCTAGCTAACGCCGAAGAGGCCCTCGATTTTGTTGGGCTTCCTGCAATTATTAGGCCTTCCTTTACCTTGGGCGGTACCGGTGGGGGAATAGCTTACAACAGACAAGAGTTTTTTGAGGTGGTCGAGCGCGGGTTGGATATGTCACCTGCCACAGAGGTCCTCATTGAAGAGTCCGTACTTGGGTGGAAAGAATATGAGATGGAGGTCGTCCGCGACAAAGCCGACAACGCCATTATTATTTGTTCCATAGAAAACATCAATCCAATGGGAGTTCACACTGGCGACTCAATAACAGTGGCACCGGCCCTCACTCTAACGGATAAAGAATTCCAAATCATGCGCAATGCCTCAATTGCAGTGCTGCGTGAGATCGGTGTTGAAACCGGCGGTTCGAATGTTCAGTTTGCCGTCAACCCCAGTGACGGCCGACTTATCATCATTGAAATGAACCCAAGAGTTTCTCGGTCGTCTGCACTTGCCTCAAAAGCGACGGGCTTTCCGATTGCAAAAGTGGCTGCAAGGTTGGCAGTTGGATACACTCTTGACGAACTTGACAACGAAATTACGGGGGTAACGCCGACATCTTTTGAACCTACAATCGACTATGTCGTGACAAAGATCCCGCGCTTTGCTTTTGAAAAATTTCCTGGGGCGCAACCACTTCTGACTACTTCAATGAAGTCGGTTGGAGAAGTGATGGCGATCGGTCGGACGTTCGCGGAATCCTTGCAAAAGGCTTTGCGAAGCATGGAAACAGGCCTGACCGGCCTCAGTGAAGTTGTTATTCCCGGGCTTAACGAAGGAGACGACAAGAACGCCATTCAAGCCGCCTTGGCTCAGCCATCTCCGGATCGCATTCTCGTTATCGCACAAGCGATTCGTATGGGATTTGACGTTGACCGGATCCATGAGGTGTGCCGCTATGAGCCGTGGTTTCTCAGACAAATCGAAGAGATTGTACGCTGTGAGCAAAACATAGCAGAGCTAGGGCTTCCGAAAGACGCCAATGAGTTTCGAAAAATTAAGGCCATGGGATTTTCGGATGCCCGTCTTGCCGAACTCACCAAAACGGACGAGCAATCGGTTACGGTTCGAAGACAAAACCTTGGCCTACACCCGGTCTTCAAACGCGTTGACTCTTGCGCGGCTGAGTTCGAGGCTCGAACGCCCTATATGTATTCGACTTATGAATCAAATTCGATGGACGGCACGGCGGACTGCGAAGCTCAACCAACTGATCGAACCAAGGTAATAATATTGGGAGGTGGACCAAACAGGATTGGTCAAGGCATCGAATTCGACTATTGCTGTTGCCATGCCGCTTTTGCAATGGCCGAAGCTGGTTATGAAAGCATCATGGTCAATTGCAATCCGGAGACCGTGTCTACGGATTATGACACTTCTGATCGCCTTTATTTCGAACCGCTTACGAAAGAGGATGTGCTGGAACTCATTCGTGTCGAACAATCCAAAGGCAAACTACTTGGGGTGATTGTTCAGTTGGGGGGTCAGACGCCTTTGAAGCTCGCCCATGACCTAGAGGCAAACAGTGTAACTATATTAGGCACCTCTCCCGACGCCATTGATCTAGCGGAAGATCGCGAGCGATTTAAGAAACTATTGCAAAGGGAAAATTTGCTTCAGCCCAAAAACGCGATTGCCACGTCGGCTGATGAAGCTATGCGCGCCGCAAATCAAGTCGGCTATCCCATAGTCATTCGTCCGTCCTATGTGCTGGGCGGGCGTGCCATGGAAATCGTTCACGACGATTCACAGTTAAAAAGATATATAGACGAAGCCGTTGTTGTGTCTGGAGTAAGTCCCGTTCTCATTGACGCGTACTTGCAAGGTGCAATTGAGGTCGACGTCGACGCAATCGCGGACCAGACAGACGTCTTTATTGCCGGCATTATGGAACACATCGAAGAAGCCGGCATTCACTCAGGCGATAGCGCCTGCTCAATTCCACCGTACTCATTGTCTGCCGAGACCATCGATAGGCTTGAAGATCAAACTAAACTTTTGGCCAAAGCACTCGGGGTCGTAGGCCTGATGAATGTCCAGTACGCGATTCAGGGTTCTGACATTTATGTACTAGAGGTCAACCCGCGCGCAAGCCGAACCGTACCCTTTGTAGCGAAAACAATCGGATATCCCGTCGCAAAAATTGCCGCACGCGTCATGGCCGGAGAACAACTGTCAAAATTCAATCTTGTGCAACCAGACATTGACTATGTCGCAGTGAAAGAAGCCGTATTTCCATTTGCGCGGTTTCCCGGCGTCGATACGGTGCTTGGTCCCGAGATGCGATCGACAGGCGAGGTGATGGGACTGGACCGATCATTTGAAAAGGCGTTCGCCAAGAGCCAGATCGCAGGTGGCACTGCGGTTCCGACCAAAGGAACTGTCTTCATTTCAGTAAAGGACCAAGATAAGCAGCTGATCATACCAGCCGCAGAGCAACTAGAGCAGTTAGGTTTTGAAATACTGGCCACTGGCGGTACAGCGAGACTACTAAAAGAGAAAGGCATTCAAGCAAAACGAATAAACAAAGTACTTGAAGGACGACCGCACATTGTTGACGCAATGAAGAATGGCGATGTCCACCTGGTATTCAACACCACTGCAGGCATGCAGTCTCAGGCAGATTCTTTTACTCTAAGGCGATCGGCACTGATGCTCAACATCCCTTACTACACGACTATTTCAGGTGCCCGCGCCGCAGTACGAGCAATCGAGATTAGCCTAAGTGGTACCCTTGAAGTCGCCCCAATCCAATCCTACAGTTAGGTACAATTTGCAATGCAGCCGCGTGTTCGCACGGACGCATGCGGCGGACTAACGTGAAGACAAAGAGGCTGGATAAGCCAATACTCTGAGGCATACAGACAGCTATGCAAAAGATCCCAATGACGGCGGCCGGGTACGCGAAACTCGACGCAGAAATTAAAAATCTCAAGACGGTTGAACGACCGGCTAATATTCGAGCCATTTCAGTTGCCCGCGAACATGGCGATTTATCCGAGAATGCGGAATATCACGCTGCCAAAGAACAGCAGGGCTTTATCGAGGGTCGCGTATTGGAATTAGAAGACATGCTGAGTCGCGCTCAGGTGATTGATGTCATTAAGCTGTCGGGAGATACAGTCAAATTCGGCGCCACCGTAACGGTCGTCGACGAAGACACAGAAGAAGAAGCACGCTACCAAATCGTCGGAGACTTCGAAGCGGAAGTCAAAGAGGGAAGGATTTCTGTGTCATCGCCCATATCGAGGGCGCTCATAGGTAAATCGGTGGGTGATACCGTAGAAGTTGCGACCCCCGGGGGCGGTCGTTCGTATGAAGTTCTCAAGGTTGAGTTCGTTTAACCGACATTTATCGATAGAGGCCGGAAATGGGAACGCCAGGCAATAACTTCGAAGTTCGAATCGTCAACGACGTTTTCACGCTATCTACGTTGGGTGCCGAAGTTAGTTTTTCTGTTAGAAACGACTGAAAAGTCGACAAATCACTGGCAACGATTTTGAGAATAAAGTCAATCTCGCCATTTAACATGTGACACTCGCGAACTTCCGGCCAACTCTTCACGAGCGTCTCAAATGATTGAAGGTCCGCCTCAGCTTGACTATGCAGGCCGACCATAGCGAAGACGGTGACTTCGAAACCAAGCGCCCGACTGTCGATCACGGCGTGATAGCCCTTGATCAATCCCGCTTTTTCGAGAGCACGAACGCGCCGAAGACAGGGTGGAGCTGAAATGCCTACTCTTTTTGACAATTCAATATTAGTTATGCGTCCGTCCGCTTGCAGCTCCTTTAAGATCCGCAAATCCGTCTCGTCGAGTTTGACACTTTGCATGAAGTTCATCCATGGCTGATTTTGGTGTATTAGACAGGAAGTTGAGCAATATTGAAATTAAATTGCCCAAGCGAGCAAGTTTATGTCAGGAAATGGCTGGAAAAAGGCATAAAGATAAGATCTGCTGGATTCTCGCTGATAAGTCGGGGGCAGTAGAAGACGGCAATGTGGCGCTTGCAAGGGCGATCGGATTACCGTTCGAGGTCAGGCACGTCCATAATCGAACGGCCTGGCGATGGGTTCCTAATCGGGCAAGGCCAACACAAGACGCGATGAATGATCTGTTGGCCTCGACGTCTCGGATCAGCCCAATCGAACCGCCTTGGCCGGACCTCATTATTTCAAATGACTTGCCCAGCGCGCCATACGCTCTCGCAATCAAGCACCAGTGCAATGGCAGGACTTTGGTAATTGGTGCCCATCATCCGCGCGGCCACTTGGATGAATTCGATCTAATCGTAGTTCCCCGACACGAAATGCTTGCGGGCCCAAACGTCGAGCCCATATTAGGCGTTTCCCATGGCGTAACCCCTGAGATCCTCGACACTGAGGGAACAAATCTAGTTACCAAACTAGCTCACTTGCCGCGCCCACTCGTGGCGGTTTGGATCGGCGGTGACCACAGGGAGTATAAATTGCCGAAAGTACAGCTTGAGGAAATTTGCGCTTTGCTAGCAGCTCAAGCGAGGAAACACGGAAGTGGCTTAGTCGTTGCCACCTCAATCTATGATAGTAGGGATCGCAATAAATATTTAGCTGAGAGACTTGCTGAGATACCAGTTTTCGTTTGGGACGGCTCGGGAAATAATCCATTCGTAGGCTGTCTCGCTTTGGCCGATCACATTGTAATTACCATCGATTCAGAGATCGAGATTTCTCAAGCGGCAGCAACAGGAAAACCCATTCACTTTATTCCCCTGACAGGCGGGTATGCAGCATCTCGTAGATTTCGTAGAGATCTCGAAGAATATGGCGCAATTAGAGAATATAACGGTCAACTGAACTCATGGTCATATGAGCCGCTTAGAGAGATAGAACGCGTTGGCCAACTCATTCGAGAAATGATCGAAGGAAGTTCGGACCTAGCACAACGCAATTAAAGACACTAAATAAAGGACATTCATTTCAAGCGGAATAGAACATGTCGTCAAATCAACATTCGAGATTGCTAATTCTAGGATCTGGGCCCGCCGGCTATACGGCAGCGATCTATGCCGCGCGCGCGATGCTGAATCCTGTCCTCATACAGGGCATACAACCTGGCGGCCAATTGACAATTACGACAGATGTTGAGAACTACCCTGGATTTGCAGATGTCATTCAAGGCCCGTGGCTCATGGAGCAAATGCAAGCGCAGGCCGATCAAGTTGGCACTGAAATCGTAAGCGACACGATTGTCGAAGTGGACCTAAAACGGCGCCCCTTCAGTCTGAACAGTGATTCAGGCAAGGTCTACACTACCGATGCGCTCATAATTGCGACAGGCGCTCAAGCGAAATGGCTCGGCCTACCATCCGAAGAAAAATTCAAAGGATACGGCGTTTCAGCATGCGCAACGTGTGACGGATTTTTTTATCGTGGCAAAAATGTGGTGGTTGTTGGTGGTGGAAACACTGCTGTGGAAGAAGCGCTATTTTTGACCAAATTTGCGAAAAGAGTGAAATTGGTACATAGGCGCAACGAATTGCGTGCAGAAAAAATTCTCCAAAAACGTCTCTTTGACAACGATAAGATTGAAGTAGTTTGGAATAGCGCGTTGGAAGAAATTAGCGGGAGTGACAATCCGCCTGGCGTCGCCCGGGTTCGTTTAAAGAATGTCCAATCCGGAGACAGCATTGAGTACGCAGTTGACGGTGTTTTCATTGCAATAGGACATGCGCCGTCAACTGAGCTGTTTGTTGGACAATTGGATATGAATGACCGTGGCTACATCGATACGCTTCCCGATGCCACCGCAACATCCATACCTGGTGTCTTTGCCGCGGGCGACGTGACGGACGAAATCTATCGACAGGCAGTTACGGCTGCTGGACTTGGGTGCATGGCAGCCTTGGAAGCCGAAAAATATTTATCTGAATACAGCACAGTTAGTAACGCGGCAGAATAAATCTCTCGCGATCAACTGTTTACGAAAATCAATATTGAATGGACTGGGACAAGATTCGCATTTTTCATGCTGTTGCGGAAGCCGGCAGCTTTACACGTGCAGGTGAGAATTTGGGTCTCAGTCAATCGGCTGTGAGTCGGCAAATCAGCGCGCTCGAAGAAGACTTCAAAGTGCCACTCTTTCACAGACATGCGCGTGGACTAATTCTGACTGAACAAGGAGAAACGCTATTCCGGACAGCTCGCGAAATGGTGGGAAAACTAGCCATTACTGAAGCTCATATTCGCGATAGCAAAGAACAGCCTTCAGGCGCTTTAACTGTTACAGCGCCCGTCGGGCTAGGTTCTACTTGGCTTACACCTCGCATGAAGGACTTCATTGAAGCGTATCCACAAGTCAGTATTGATCTGGTGCTCAGTGACAGAGAATTGGATCTGGGCATGCGCGAGGCCGACATCGCATTAAGATTGAGGGCTCCTGTTCAACAAGACTTGGTTCAACGAAAACTATTTACGGTTCACCATCACTTGTATGCTTCCCCTCACTACTTGCGCCGACATGGAACGCCCCAGGTGTCCAGAGAATTGGACAGCCACAAGATCATCACATATGGCAGGCACACAGACTTGCCCAACCGTGAGCCCGTCAATTGGCTAGAGAAACTTGGTCGCGACCCCAGCGATCCTCGCAAGGCGATACTTTCGGTAAATAGCATCTACGGTGTTCTGCAAGCGGTGGAAAGCGGATTAGGAATTGGTGCCTTGCCGGACTACTTGGTTGAAAAAAATAATGCCATAATGCGAATACTGCCGAATTTCGACGGGCTAACTTATGATACGTACTTCGTTTATCCGACGGAGCTTCGCAATTCCAAGCGAATAATTGTATTCCGCGATTTTTTGATACGAGAGATCAGCGAAACGGAGTTCTAGACCCGTGTCAAACAGCAAAGCGAAATCGACTAAAAGCGCGCCCAGACATGAACGAATATTAGAACTACTACAGTATCTAGGCATTGGAAAAGCTCATTTTGCTGCCCGCGTACCAAGCGACATCGTCGGTTTGATCGGCGGCTATAGCGAAACGATTGCATCCCTAACAATGATATGTCCCGAGTCACTTGACCGAAAGACTTTTGCCGAAATCGGCGGCCGGTTGTTAGTGGTTACCGGTGACACGTCTCCAACGGATCAACGAAATATCGCCAACGCAAAGCAAATGCCCGACGTGGAACACGTCGCTCTAGAAGGATACAAAAGTCTAGTTTGGAGCAATGTCACACTCGAACGGAAGAAAATTCTAGCTCCGTTGATGTTGCGTTTCATCGAGCGTTCGTCCGATGTAGTTCCGGAGCCCCGATCACCGACGGGTGAAGGCGAGATTGCAAACATTTCTTTTACCATCTCGGGTTCCGGGCCGCCGCTCGTATTGCTTCCTTTGGCATTGACGCCGTCTCAATGGGACCCTTTGTTACCATTCTTACAAGAGCACTTCACAACGATTGTTCTAGGCGGTTCAGAATTAGGTGTGATTCCTCCTCTCGAGGATCGCGGACGCGCTCCGGGTTATTTGAGACTGGTCTCCAATATGATGAATGAGATCGGCGTTAAGAAAGGCGAACGGATTTTAGACATAGGATGTGGAACAGGGGTTATCGACCGCTGGCTTGCCCGAACCGCCGAACAGCGCTCAATCACCGCTGTAGATCTGAATGCCTACCTTATTCGTGAAGCACAGCGACTAGCGCAGCATGAAAGTCTCGATGACCACATTGAATTTCAGCAAGGAAATGCGGAAGAACTCAACTTCTCAGACGGCGAATTTGACGTCGCCATTTCCATGACTGTTATGGAAGAGGTAAATGCTGATCGAATGGTTTCGGAAATGCTTCGCGTAATTAAACCCGGCGGACGCGTCGGAGTCATTGTTAGAGCGCTCGACATTCCGAAATGGATTAATGTTCCCATTGCGCAAGACCTCAAAGACAAGATCGAACATCCGGGCGAATGGGACGAAGGAGACGGCTGTGCCAGTGCGAGTCTCTATGAGCGTTTTCAGCGATCCGGCCTCACAAATGTCAAAAAGTTTCCCGACTTGACGCCATTCGACAACCCTCAGGGCTCGGTTGAATTTCTCTTGCAAATGGTCTTAACGGGCGCGTTGAACGAAAAAGACAGGCAAGAGTGGCGTACCGGATTTGAGCTAGCCAGCCGGAGCGGAATTATGATTATGACCTGGCCTCACCATTGCGCCGTGGGGACGAAGCGAAATTAGCAACTGCGTCAATGAGCGTCCTCCAGGTGACCACCATCATCTTGACGTGGAAGTGATCAAATTACACTCTATCGCGTCAGCCGATAGAAATTCTCTTTCAAACGAATCCTCACCCCTTAGGAAATGAACGATGTTGGTACCACCGAAGCAAGCCGAACATGCTGTTACACCGCGTTGGTCACACGACGATAAGGCAAGGCAGTCATTCCAGCGCACAATGCGTGAGAGGATGTTGAAGCTCTCTAGCGGTACGCGCGCCATATACGATCATCGCGTAAAGCCCCGTTTCGAATCGAAACATAATCGTTCATTTTCAGATCGGCGTGAACTCCGCGAAGCAATGCAGCGCGAATCTTATTACCAAATGTATGTGGCATCACAGCGCGTCGCGCAGGAACTCATGTGGGCCTCCGTCACATATCCGGTTGATCGGCAGCTAGATGAGTTGATTGAAAGAGGAAAGCAAAAAGGACCGACAAAGGGCACTCTGGCTATTGATCCCAAATTCAATCCTCCTCGGTACGTCTCAGCGGTTGATATACATTGCATGCCCGGCGGATATTGCGAAAATCTTGGTGAAAGTGACATCGCCGCAGGCGCAATATACGACAAGGGCTCATACCTCTACGGTGGCGGCCGAGGCGGACGATTGGGTGAGGGGCTCGGCCAGGTCGTCATTGGATACTTAAAAAGAGAACGGCCAGAGATTGAACCGACACGCATCCTTGACATGGGATGCGCAATTGGCAATTGCACACTTCCATATTGCGACGCATACCCGGATGCCGAAATAAACGGAATCGATGTTGGGCCGGCGCTCTTGCGTTACGGCCACGCACGAGCCGAGTCTTTGAATAAGGCGGTACACTTCAGTTTACAGAATGCCGAACACACGAATTTCGAAGATGAATCATTTGACCTCATTGTGTCTCACATCATGTTTCACGAAATGTCGCGCAAAGGCTTGCCAAACGCTTTGAAGGAGTCGTATCGCCTTCTGAAACCAGGGGGCTTGATGGTTCATGCGGACGCCGGCCAATACGCCGGCATGGATCTTTATCGTCAACTAATCTTTGACAATGAAGTCTATAACAACAACGAGCCGTTCTGGAGCACTATGCGAGAGTTAGACTTAGAAGCATTGGCAATTGAGGCGGGCTTTGAGCGAAACAAAGTACATATGCAAATGGAAGCCATGGGACCACCTCCTCCCAAGGCAAAGCCTGGACAGGTCGCGGATAGATCAAAGGTGGTGCTCGGGTTTTATTTGTTAGTCGGACAGAAATAGGGGCAGATGAATTACATGGCGGAGGGTGTTCACGTTAGAAAAACTGCTCGGGGTTATAGGCCTCAATTTTTTGACGATCCGATCAATGACAAACTTCTCTCGATGATATTATCTATGGCGAACGAAATATGGGTGATGCGTGAACGCCTGGATACCTTGGAAGCCATTGCAGAGAAAAAGGGACTACTGTCCGACAAGGAAATTGACAATTTTGAACCATCTCCCGAACGTGATGAAAAACGAGAGATATTGCGACAGGAATTCTTGGACCGTATTTACTACCTGATGACCGAAGAAGTTGAGGATATCAAAAGAAACGCCTCAAAAGAGTCATATGACAATGTCATTCGGGAATCAGCAGCTGATTAAGGCGATTGAAAATCGGAACCTCTCGTTTCGCATTAATTCTGAAAACTTTAGCGGGTGCATCATGCGATCTAAAACTAGTCCGCTTCCTAGAACCAATCAATCACCGCCGAATTCTTTTGTAGCTAGAGATCGATGCGCTCATGCCCCGACTACATATAGAGCTTTTCTGTCTCAAGTCCCTTGTAAAGATCAGCCACTTGTTCCTCATAGCCATTGAATAACAACGTAGGAACTCGCTCTCCAGTTCCCAGAACTTCTTCTGTAGCCTGCGACCAACGGGGATGATCCACTCTCGGATTTACATTGGCCCAAAAACCATACTCAGTTGGGCCGAACGTTTCCCAAAAGGTCTTTGGGCGCTGATCTGTAAATGAGAATCTTACAATAGATTTCACCGACTTGAATCCATATTTCCACGGGACAGCGAGACGCAAGGGCGAGCCAAACTGCTTCAACATTGGTTTGCCGTAAACACCGGTTACAATAAAAGCGAGATCATTTGTTGCCTCTTCAATTGTGAGTCCTTCCACATAAGGCCATGGATACCACGGCGAATTTCGTTGACCTGGGGATATTTCGGGATCAAAAAAAGTTTCCATGCGAACATACTTGGCTCCAGAAAGAGGCTTCGCAAAATCGACAAGAGCCTTAAGGCGAAATCCGGACCAAGGGACAGCCATGGACCACGCTTCAACACAGCGATGTCTATACAAGCGCTCTTCTAAAGGCATTCGACGAATGAGATCGTCTACTGAAACTGTCATCTCCTCTTCTACCAGCCCGTCAAATGTGACCTCCCAGGGCCGCAAAGGTAGTTTCTGAGCCGCCTTATACACGCTTTTGAAGGAACCAAATTCATAGAAATTGTTGTATTTGGACGCGATTGATTCCTCAGTTAGTGAACGATCGAGTTCGAATGATTCATTTCGTTTGACGGGATACAGATCTGCTGTTGGATCCGGCAGAATTGAACCATCTGTTGGATCCTTGGATGACATAGCATTGGACGAATTCTCTTCGCATGACGCCAACAGCGAAACAGCACCTACTGCAGCAATTGAACCAGCACCCTTGATTAACTTGCGGCGATTCAGAAATTGGTTCTCTGGGGTCGTTTCGCGCTCGGAGATTTCCCAAGATCGGCGCCTTTTTATCAACATGTTGGATCCCTTTTTTGCGTCTGGCAGACGGTTATCTTAAGCAAAGCCATTCAAACGGCTCTGGCGGTTGAACTCCCAACAAATATGCAGCAATAAACTCACATACAATTCAATCAGATTTGACAAACATTAAATAGAAGTCATGCATTCGGACCAATCGCTAAATGATCAAAATTTGGAGCATTCAGACCATCTTTTCGCTAACCTGTATGCGCTGGACCAAGAGATCCGAGGTCGGGTTCGTCGGGGGCTTCCTCGCCAATAGGAAAAAATAGACTTTGCGGTCCGTAATACAGGCTCGTTACCCTTAACTAGGTCGGCGATCATGTCTCTGCTTCGAGCACAAACTCTTCCTCCTCAATATTGGTCGATTTTCCGTAGGCCCGATAACTTCTTGGATCCGCAACGCCGAGGGCACGGATACGTTCTGCAACTGCATCTACTGCTAGTGGCAATTCAGTGTATTGCTGCTCAAACATGAGGTGCAGGGTATTAAACAACAGCCCCGTAACGTTCCAACGATAATTGTGGGTCTTCAAATAGAGGGTATAGGTATCTGCCAACAGATGGGACGGCCAATATACAATTTGTTTCCGCTGTGCTTCAGGAATTCTAATATTTATTTCCATCAGCTTGGTCTCCATGTCTTGAATAGGCGAGGTCTCAGGCCCCAAAGCACGAGATCAAACGAATAGCGTCGAACTAACCACAAATTAGAACAATTCTAATATACTGAATCTGTTTAGAATTATTCTAATTTACGCGCACGAATTGGATCGGTCGATTCTCGATCTGCACTTTGACCATTAATCATGCAATATGGACTTAGGGGAGCGTCGGCGACCCGTCTGTGACCACCGACGAGTTGGGGTATAGCAAACAAGAGGTGGCTCGGGAAATCTGCACAGTTGAGATAAGTGGAATTTTGGCCTGTAGGCGGCATGATCGCCGGCAACAGGAGATCCACTATGGCAAGACGACCACGTCGCAATCATACACCTGCGTTCAAGTCGAAGGTGGCCCTTGCGGCCGTTCGCGGTGAGCAGACATTGGGAGAACTCGCTCAGCAGTTTGATGTTCATCCTAACCAGATCAAGCAATGGAAAGATCAGCTCCTTGAGGGTGCAGCGGGTGTTTTTGGGCGGGAGGGTAAATCACCGCTGCCTGCACCCCGTGTTGATGTGAAGAGGCTCCATGCCAAGATTGGGGAGCTGACGCTTGAGAATGATTTTTTAGGCGATGCGCTCACCAAGGCGGGATTGCCGAGCGCAAGAAAATGATCGACCGCAAACATAAACTCTCGCTCAGCCGTCAGGCCAAGGCGCTCAAGATCAGCCGGGGCAGCGTCTATTATCAGCCCCGTCCCGTATCGGTCGGTGATCTGGCACTGATGCGCCGGATTGATGAATTGCATCTCGACTATCCCTTTGCAGGCAGCAGGATGCTGCAGGGACTATTGCTTGGTGAAGGATACAAGGTTGGCCGCCTGCACGTCACAACACTGATGAAGCGTATGGGGCTTGAGGCTATTTATCGCCGCCCGAACACGTCCAAGCCTGCACCGGGCCACAAAATCTATCCCTATCTGTTGCGTAAGCTGCCGGTCACCCAACCCAATCAGGTCTGGGCGATGGATATCACCTACATTCCAATGGCACGGGGCTTTGTTTATCTGGCCGCAGTGGTTGACTGGTTCAGCCGGCGTGTCCTGTCCTGGCGGCTCTCTATCACACTGGAAGCAGACTTTTGCATTGAAGCCGTTGAAGAAGCACTGGCCCGTTACGGTAAGCCGGACATCTTCAACACCGATCAGGGCTCGCAGTTTACCTCCATCGCTTTCACACAAATCCTGAAGGATGCTGAAATCGCCATCAGCATGGATGGCAAGGGAGCGTGGCGGGACAATGTCTTTGTTGAACGGCTGTGGCGCACGGTCAAATACGAGGAGGTCTATCTGCATGCCTATGGCAATGTTCCACAAGCCCGAGCCGCCCTCGGCAAATATTTGGTCTTTTACAACACCAAGAGACCGCATTCATCGCTTGACCGCCAGACACCCGATCAGGCTTACTTCAACGTGCTGCAACCAATCCCGGTCGCGGCATAACAGGGGCTGAAATCCACTTATCCGCAGTCCGAAAGTTGTTCAAACAAACCGAACCACCTCTACGCTATGCCCAGCGGAGGCTCCGCGTCATCGCCGATACCCTCAAGAGTCGTGATACTTGAAGGACGGACAAAGCAAATATCCAAGGCGCTTCCCCAATACTACTCTTATTACCTAAGAGATCATCGCAACTCAATCATACCAATTTGCACTCTAACACCCCAGAGCTGCTGGGCAAAACTACTCAATGAAACACCGCCAGGCCTTCACGTCCGATATTGGGCTGGTTGGACCGGCAACCAACTTGATTCTGCCTCGGGATCACCTCAACGTTGAACAGAAGCGTTGAATGCGTTTTCCAGCCTCGAGCAGAGCTTCTGTGGAGGTCGCATAGGAAATACGAAAGAAAGGCGAAAGGCCAAACGCTTCTCCGTGTACAACGGCCACCGCCTCAGCTTCCAATAGTTCCGAGGCAAAGTCCCCATCACTCTCGATCACCGCGCCACTTGGAGATTTCTTGCCAATCGCGCCCGCACAACTGGGGTAAACGTAAAAGGCTCCCTCTGGCGTAGGACACTCGAGTCCTTCTGCGTCATTTAGCAAAGATACAATTAGGTCTCGTCGTTCCTTGAATACAACTGCGCGTTCGGTGATAAAATCCTGTGGACCATTGAGTGCTTCGACTGCTGCACACTGACTGATCGACGAAGGATTTGACGTCGACTGGGATTGCACTTTGGCCATGGCTTTAATAAGAGTTTGGGGTCCAGCGGCGTAGCCAATACGCCAGCCCGTCATTGCATAGGCTTTTGAAACACCATTCATTGTCAGTGTTCGGCCGAATAGAGCAGGTTCAATTTGGGCTGGAGTGATGAATTCAAAGTCGTCATAAACCAAATGCTCGTACATATCATCGCTGAGCACCCAAACGTGTGGGTAGCGCACAAGCACGTCGGTGAGCGCCTGAAGTTGCTCGCGGCTATAAGCCGCCCCGGAGGGATTTGAAGGCGAGTTAAAGATCAGCCACTTCGTCTTCGGCGTAATCGCCCGCTCGAGCGCTTTCGGCTGCAAGCGAAATCCATCCTCTAGTGTCGCACTAGCAAATACAAGCGTTCCACCGCCGAGACGAACGATATCGGGATAGGACACCCAATAAGGCCGCGGAACTATAACTTCGTCGCCCGGGTCGAGCGTGGCCATCATGGTGTTGTAAATGATGGCTTTGCCACCTGGAGCCACACTTACCTGCTCCGAATCATATTCCAGATCGTTTTCCCTGCGAAACTTGCCGCAGATAGCTTCCTTTAGCTCTGGCGTGCCATCCACATTTGTATATTTCGTTTCTCCTCGGTGGATGGCCTCAATAGCGGCCAACTTAATGTTGTCGGGTGTATCAAAGTCTGGCTCCCCCGCGCCAAGACCAATCACATCAACCCCAGTTGCCTTCAATTCACGCGCCTTTTGAGTCACAGCCATAGTCGGCGATGGTTTGATACGTGATAGCGACTTAGCAAGAATGGAGCGCTCGCCCATGATCTTGTTCCTCTAAATCCGATGCCGACTCATGGCATCGTCCACGGAGTTGGTAGATATCGCGCGGGAACCTAGTCCCGCAAGCATCGCTTCGCAATCACTATTAGTTGTCGGTCAGGATCTTTGAGAAAATGCCACAGTAAGCTTTCAGCCAATCAAACGGTCACGTCCTCCGACCAATGCACAATGGACGACGCCCCTTTGGTCGCGAGGTTTATACAATACAGGTCTTAAACAAAACGCCGGCGATGAGCCTTTCGTGGGCACGCAAATCCAAATTTGTTTCAACTGTTACAAATAGATCATATGAAGCAAAATTTCAGAATTTTCACCCAAATCCTGCTATTTTGTTCAACAATAGTGCGATTTCGAGATGAGATTTCGAATTTTTGCATTTTTTTCCGCCGACTAAAAGATCCCTGGCTGCCCTAGAGGTAGTCGCACTTGATGACTTACTCCGAATCGGCGTAAGGGACGCTCAAGCATACGTGGATGAGCTGGACGCTCCATTAAGTAGAAGCTAGAGTGTTCCTGCTAAGCTCTTGAAGCTGAAGATCCTGGGGGGATCATGCAAAGCAATAAGGCAATTCTGCGCCGCATGGCGTGAAGGCCGACCGCCGAAACAAGCCACTATTTGTTAGGCGAGCAACTACAAATTCGGCCTTTGGCCGAATGAAAGCTCCTCCTCTCGAAATGTGTAGGCGATACTGACCGGCAATATGGGGTAGCTTATGTATATCAACACACACTGGGCAAAGTTGTTGCTGCTGTGTATTTGGCCACTAAGCGCTTTGGCGAGTCTTTGGATCTTGAAGTTTGTTTTTGAAATTATCGGTCTGGTTCCGATGGTTGTTCTATTTATTTCGCTGTTTTCAGTTTGCTATCTCTGGCCTATTTTTGAACAAGCCAGCGCGGTTATGAAAATTCGCAGGCGTACAAGCACTCTGCTATCAGAGGTGGCTCGGGAAATCTGCACAGTTGAGATAAGTGGAATTTTGGCCTGTAGGCGGCATGATCGCCGGCAACAGGAGATCCACTATGGCAAGACGACCACGTCGCAATCATACACCTGCGTTCAAGTCGAAGGTGGCCCTTGCGGCCGTTCGCGGTGAGCAGACATTGGGAGAACTCGCTCAGCAGTTTGATGTTCATCCTAACCAGATCAAGCAATGGAAAGATCAGCTCCTTGAGGGTGCAGCGGGTGTTTTTGGGCGGGAGGGTAAATCACCGCTGCCTGCACCCCGTGTTGATGTGAAGAGGCTCCATGCCAAGATTGGGGAGCTGACGCTTGAGAATGATTTTTTAGGCGATGCGCTCACCAAGGCGGGATTGCCGAGCGCAAGAAAATGATCGACCGCAAACATAAACTCTCGCTCAGCCGTCAGGCCAAGGCGCTCAAGATCAGCCAGGGCAGCGTCTATTATCAGCCCCGTCCCGTATCGGTCGGTGATCTGGCACTGATGCGCCGGATTGATGAATTGCATCTCGACTATCCCTTTGCAGGCAGCAGGATGCTGCAGGGACTATTGCTTGGTGAAGGATACAAGGTTGGCCGCCTGCACGTCACAACACTGATGAAGCGTATGGGGCTTGAGGCTATTTATCGCCGCCCGAACACGTCCAAGCCTGCACCGGGCCACAAAATCTATCCCTATCTGTTGCGTAAGCTGCCGGTCACCCAACCCAATCAGGTCTGGGCGATGGATATCACCTACATTCCAATGGCACGGGGCTTTGTTTATCTGGCCGCAGTGGTTGACTGGTTCAGCCGGCGTGTCCTGTCCTGGCGGCTCTCTATCACACTGGAAGCAGACTTTTGCATTGAAGCCGTTGAAGAAGCACTGGCCCGTTACGGTAAGCCGGACATCTTCAACACCGATCAGGGCTCGCAGTTTACCTCCATCGCTTTCACACAAATCCTGAAGGATGCTGAAATCGCCATCAGCATGGATGGCAAGGGAGCGTGGCGGGACAATGTCTTTGTTGAACGGCTGTGGCGCACGGTCAAATACGAGGAGGTCTATCTGCATGCCTATGGCAATGTTCCACAAGCCCGAGCCGCCCTCGGCAAATATTTGGTCTTTTACAACACCAAGAGACCGCATTCATCGCTTGACCGCCAGACACCCGATCAGGCTTACTTCAACGTGCTGCAACCAATCCCGGTCGCGGCATAACAGGGGCTGAAATCCACTTATCCGCAGTCCGAAAGTTGTTCAAACAAACCGAACCACCTCTTTGGAACAGATTTCGATTTGAGCAAGCTGAGTCTTTGGCTCATCTGTTGTTTCAATTTAAGCAGCGGCTTTGCGGTGTTGCAAGCGCCGGTGTTCGATTGTTTTTCGTTTAATCCTTTCTCTTTGCAATAGAATGTCTGACATCAGCGCCTGTGGGACAGATGGAGTTGATTGTGTAACGGAGGATTTCTGGCTCATCGTCGTGACCGAAGGGAACGCAGATGAGCCAGAAATCCATGAGTTTGAAGGACGGCGCCGAGACGGCGGTACGGGACATCCGGCGCAAGACGCGCAAGCAATATTCAGCTGAAGAGAAGATCCGGATTGTGCTCTCGGGCCTGCGCGGCGAGGACAGCATCGCCGAGCTGTGCCGTCGGGAAGGGATCGCCGAGAGCCTCTACTACAGCTGGTCGAAGGAGTTCCTGGAAGCCGGCAAGAAGCGGCTTTCGGGGGATACCGCCCGCCAGGCGTCCTCGGGCGAGGTCAAGGACCTGCGCCGCGAGAGGCATGACCTCAAGGAAGCGCTTGCCGAACAGGTGCTGGAGAACCGGCTGCTTAAAAAAAGCATGATCGGGGATGGGGGAGACGGCGCATGAGATACCCCGCATCGGAGAAGCTCGAGATCATCCGCCTAGTCGAGCGATCCCATCTCCCGGTGCTGCGGACGCTGGACAAGCTCGGCATCCCGGCAACGACGTTTTACCGATGGTACGACCGGTATTTGCGTGGTGGCGTACAAGCATTGGAAGACCGGTCTCCCAAGCCAAAACGCGTGTGGAACCGCATCCCCGATGATATTCGAGAGCGGATCGTCGATATGGCTCTTCAGGAACCGGAACTGAGCCCGCGCGAGTTGGCAGTGCGGTTCACTGATACGCAAAGCTATTTTGTATCCGAAGCTTCAGTGTATCGCCTGCTCAAAGCTCTTGATCTGATTACCAGCCCGGCCTTCGTGGTCATCAAGGCTGCCAATGAGTTCCGCGACAAGACCACGGCGCCAAACCAGATGTGGCAGACCGACTTCACCTACCTCAAGGTCATCGGCTGGGGCTGGTTTTATCTCTCTACGATTCTTGATGACTTCTCGCGCTACATCATTGCGTGGAAGCTGTGCACCACGATGAGAGCTGAAGACGTCACTGATACGTTGGAAATGGCTCTGGAGGCATCGGGTTGCGATCAGGCAAATGTCGCACACAAGCCGCGTCTGCTATCTGACAATGGTTCAAGTTATATTGCCGGCGATCTTGCTGACTGGATGGATGATCAAGGCATGAGGCATGTTCGCGGCGCGCCGTATCATCCGCAAACGCAAGGCAAAATCGAGCGTTGGCATCAAACGCTCAAGAACCGCATCTTGCTGGAAAACTATTACCTACCTGGCGATCTTGAAGCGCAGATCGATGAGTTCGTGGGTCACTACAATCACCAGCGCTATCACGAGAGTCTGCAAAACCTCACGCCCGCAGATGTTTACTTTGGGCGCGGCCAAACCATTCTATTGCAAAGAGAAAGGATCAAGCGAAAAACGATCGAGCATCGGCGCTTGCAACACAGCAAAGCCGCTGCTTAAACTGATACAACAGATGAGCCATATACTCCGCTAGCTCAAACCGAAATCTGTTCCAATTTATCTGATGACGGACACTCTCGTATGACGATGGGCCAAAAACTCTCCCTTACGCAATTCCCTCAATCTGTCCCATGAGTGCTGACGCCGGACAGTCGTATGACAATGCATTGATTTTCTTGCAATTGGAGTCGTAGTAGATATCAACTCCGACCAATGCCACGACGACGATTGTTAGAATTCCAACTATGAATTTGAGCTGAATCATATCGACTTCCGGTTTCGCCCCATTAGCAATTCCTAAGTCCATTCTACTACGGCACTAGCATTCCTGATAGGCCCGAGTCATATATAGAACTATTATGGCTCCCTCGAAAAAGCCCAACTCCGAGTTCGCAGAAGCGCCACAGGCAGGTTTTGTCATTGAATCGCCGGTGCCATTTATGCCGCATCGACCCGCAAAACCTGAGAAAAGCGAAGGCGGCATCGCCTTCCATTTGGTTTCGGAATACAAGCCCGCCGGGGACCAGCCGCAGGCCATAATCGAACTGGCGGAGGGACTTAGACGTTCGGAAGAAAATCAAGTCTTGCTGGGCGTTACTGGCTCCGGCAAGACTTTCACAATGGCAAAGATTATTGAGGCTGAACAACGGCCTGCCCTCATATTAGCGCCAAACAAGACATTGGGCGCGCAATTATACGGCGAAATGAAAGAGTTCTTTCCGAACAACGCCGTGGAATATTTCGTCTCTTACTACGACTATTATCAGCCCGAAGCTTATGTTCCGCGTACGGATACATACATCGAAAAAGAATCGTCAATTAATGAACAAATTGATCGAATGAGGCATTCTGCGACACGCGCCATATTGGAACGAGATGACGTCATAATCGTTGCAAGCGTGTCATGCATTTATGGAATTGGGTCGGTAGAAGCCTATACGGGAATGACGTTCACGATTAAGGCCGGCAACCGAAAGGAACGAAACGCCCTTTTGGCCGATCTTGTATCACTACAATATCGGAGAAACGACCACGCATTTCAAAGGGGGACATTTCGCGCACGCGGTGATGTCGTTGAGATTTTTCCAGTGCACTATGAAGACAGGGCTTGGCGCATATCTTTCTTTGGCGATGTAGTTGAAAGTATCGTTGAATTTGACTCACTGACCGGCAAGAAAACTGATGAACTCAAGCAAATAAAGGTTTACGCAAATAGCCACTATGTCACCCCGCGACCTACGCTTCAGCAAGCCACAAAAGGAATCAAGCGGGAGCTCAACCAAGTTCTTGTACAGCAGAACGCGACAGGTAAGTTACTAGAAGCGCAACGTCTGGAACAGCGAACGGTCTTTGATCTTGAAATGATTGAAGCTACAGGTTCATGTGCCGGAATTGAGAATTATTCCCGCTATCTCACAGGCCGTAAACCAGGAGAGCCACCTCCGACTCTGTTTGAATACCTGCCAGACAACGCGATCGTCTTTGTCGATGAAAGCCACGTCACAATCCCTCAGCTTGGCGCAATGTATCGGGGAGATTTTCGCCGCAAATCAACACTCGCAGAATTCGGTTTTCGGTTGCCTTCTTGCATGGACAATCGGCCGCTGAAGTTCGAAGAGTGGGACGTAATGAGACCCCAGACCATCTACGTTTCGGCGACGCCTGGTCAATGGGAGTTGGAACGAACAGGCGGCGTATTTGTGGAACAGATCATTCGACCGACCGGTCTCATAGATCCAGAAGTACACATTCGTCCAGCAAGCGAACAGGTAGACGACCTCATCGCAGAGGCGCGAGTCACCGCCGCTAATGGCTACCGCGTTTTGGTTACCACACTCACAAAAAGGATGGCCGAAGATCTAACCGAATACATGCACGAACAGGGAATTCGAGTGCGTTATCTTCACTCTGACATCGATACTCTCGAACGCATCGACATTATTCGAGATTTGCGACTTGGCACGTTTGACGTATTGATTGGCATCAATTTGTTACGAGAAGGCCTAGATATTCCAGAATGCGCACTAGTTGCTATCCTAGATGCTGACAAAGAAGGATTTTTAAGGTCGGAGACATCGCTTGTTCAGACAATTGGTCGAGCAGCTCGAAATGTTGAGGGCAAAGTGATTCTTTACGCGGACGAACGGACGGGCTCGATGAATCGTGCAATCGCCGAAACATACCGCCGACGAGCCAAACAGAAAACGTACAACACTGAAAACAATATCACGCCGGAATCAATTAAAAAGAGAATCGGTGAAATGCTCAATTCAGTGTATGAAAAGGACCATGTCACTATCGAGACTGGATTTGCAGAAGAAGCTGGCGAACTCTTAGGTCACAACTTGCAAGCACATATAGCTGAGCTCGAAAAAAAGATGCGCGAATCTGCCGGAAATTTGGAATTTGAGGAGGCAGCGCGTATTCGAGATGAAATAAGACGCCTACAAGAAGCGGAGTTAGCATTGGCAGACGATCCGTTTGCGAGGCAGTCAGCCATTGCCGCTGCTATGGACCAATCGAATCCAAGTTCCCGAACAAGTCAGTCAAGTAAGAAAATTTCGCGTATCGGTAATAAATTGCGCCAAAAGAGACAAAGAAGGTCCAGAAAATAACGCCGAGATGCCGGCCACACGTGGATGCGAAAACGCACGCAGACGCTGATAAGCGCAAAGTTCTAAGAACTGGCATCTATAGCGTTAGGAAGTTTTTGTTGGTGTTGACAGACGCTCTTCAATAAACCCTGCGCGGCATAGACCGATGGCCGCTACGCCCACCAACACTCAAGGCAAGCGTAAGCCTTCAGTCATTTCATTTATCGAGGCAATAGGTGCCAAACCGCGACCTTGCTGCGACGCGGCTCTTGGGTTGCATTTTATTCTTCATACTGATTACAAAGTCCTTTTATCCAAAAAAACAAAAATGCAGAATAAGTTAACCCGTATCACTAATATATAGTCTGCGAATTAGCTGCATATTGTCGACAATTTAGACGCCCAATTTCTCTTGAAATTTCGCGGCTATTGCGCCTAAGCTTCTCGCCGCGACGAGTGCACGCGGAGAATGCGAGATACTATATTTTCTATCTTGGCGTGAGTCACAATTCTTGCGCGTTTCCGTGCGTGAGACTGCAAATAGTTTGCGCTAAATATTTCTTAGCTACTAGGACGACAAGCTCATGACCACCGGTACCGTTAAATGGTTTAACGCCACAAAAGGTTATGGTTTCATTACGCCCGATGATGGATCCAAAGATGTATTTGTTCACATATCTGCTGTTGAGGGCGCCGGCTTACGCACCCTTAATGAAGGACAAAAAGTCACGTTTGAAGTTGAAACGGACAAACGCGGCCCAAAGGCGGTTAACCTCCAGGCTGAGTAGGCCGTCACCACTCCGCTCAATTTTTTCGTATATACAGATCTGACGCCAACACGTTGTTGTCTAGATTGTCCGTCGTCAGATAAATTGGAACAGATTTCGATTTGAGCAAGCTGAGTCTTTGGCTCATCTGTTGTTTCAATTTAAGCAGCGGCTTTGCGGTGTTGCAAGCGCCGGTGTTCGATTGTTTTTCGTTTAATCCTTTCTCTTTGCAATAGAATAGTTTGGCCGCGCCCGAAGTAGACGTCGGCAGGCGTGAGGTTCTTCAGGCTCTCGTGATATCGCTGGTGGTTGTAGTGGCCGACGAAGTCTTCGATCTGCGCTTCCAGGTCGCCAGGCAGATAATAGTTTTGCAGCAAGATGCGGTTCTTGAGCGTCTGATGCCAACGCTCAATTTTGCCTTGCGTCTGCGGATGATAAGGCGCACCGCGTACATGCTTCATGCCTTGATCATCCATCCAGTCAGCAAGATCGCCAGCAATATAAGACGGGCCATTGTCGGACAGCAGGCGCGGCTTGTGAACGACATTAACTTGATCGAGCCCGGATTCGGCGAGAGCTGCTTCCAGCGTTTCGGTAACGTCCTCAACCCTCATCGTGGTGCAGAGTTTCCACGCAATGATATAGCGCGAGAAGTCATCCAGGATCGTCGACAGGTAAAACCAGCCCCAGCCGATGACCTTGAGATAGGTGAAGTCTGTCTGCCACATTTGATTTGGCGCCGTGGTCTTGTCTGTAAACTCGTCAGCCGCCTTGATGACAACAAAGGCTGGGCTGGTGATCAGATCCAGAGCCTTGAGCAGGCGATACACCGAAGCTTCAGATACGAAGTAGCCTTGCGTATCGGTGAACCTGACAGCCAGCTCGCGCGGCGACAACTCAGGCTCTTCAAGCGCTAGATCAACGATCTTGTCTCGAACGTCATCGGGAATACGGTTCCATACCCGTCCCGGCTTTGGAGACCGATCTTCCAGCGCTTCCACACCGCCAGTTTGATACTGATCGTACCAGCGATAGAATGTTGTCCGTGGAATGCCGAGTGTATCCAGCGTGCGTTTAACTGGCAGATGTGATTGCTCAACCAGTCCGATGATCTCGGCCTTCTCGGATGCAGGATATCTCATTCGATATCCTCCCCATCCCCGATTATGCTTTTTTTCAGAAGGCGCAGTTCCAACGCTTGTTCGGCAACGACTTCCTTGAGGTCTTGCGCTTCGCGCCGTAAGTCCTTCACCTCACCAGTATTAGCGGCCCGCGCCGTATCGCCTGCCAGCCGCTTCTTGCCAGCTTCAAGAAACTCCTTCGACCAGGTGTAATACATGCCCTGAGCGATGCCTTCCTGACGGCAAAGCTCGGCAATGCTGTCTTCGCCGCGAAGTCCGGCAAGCACAATCCGTATCTTCTCTTCAGCTGAATAGCGTTTGCGCGTCCAGCGGCGAATATCCTTGACTGTACGTTCCGCAGCTTCTTGATGGCGCACTGTTTTGTCTCTCATCGTCCACTCCTCTCGTGTGACGATGGGCCAAAAACTCTCCCTTACGCAATTCCCTCAATCTGTCCCATGAGTGCTGACGCCGGACAGTCTAGAGAGGTGGCTCGGGAAATCTGCACAGTTGAGATAAGTGGAATTTTGGCCTGTAGGCGGCATGATCGCCGGCAATAGGAGATCCACTATGGCAAGACGACCACGTCGCAATCATACACCTGCGTTCAAGTCGAAGGTGGCCCTTGCGGCCGTTCGCGGTGAGCAGACATTGGGAGAACTCGCTCAGCAGTTTGATGTTCATCCTAACCAGATCAAGCAATGGAAAGATCAGCTCCTTGAGGGTGCAGCGGGTGTTTTTGGGCGGGAGGGTAAATCACCGCTGCCTGCACCCCGTGTTGATGTGAAGAGGCTCCATGCCAAGATTGGGGAGCTGACGCTTGAGAATGATTTTTTAGGCGATGCGCTCACCAAGGCGGGATTGCCGAGCGCAAGAAAATGATCGACCGCAAACATAAACTCTCGCTCAGCCGTCAGGCCAAGGCGCTCAAGATCAGCCGGGGCAGCGTCTATTATCAGCCCCGTCCCGTATCGGTCGGTGATCTGGCACTGATGCGCCGGATTGATGAATTGCATCTCGACTATCCCTTTGCAGGCAGCAGGATGCTGCAGGGACTATTGCTTGGTGAAGGATACAAGGTTGGCCGCCTGCACGTCACAACACTGATGAAGCGTATGGGGCTTGAGGCTATTTATCGCCGCCCGAACACGTCCAAGCCTGCACCGGGCCACAAAATCTATCCCTATCTGTTGCGTAAGCTGCCGGTCACCCAACCCAATCAGGTCTGGGCGATGGATATCACCTACATTCCAATGGCACGGGGCTTTGTTTATCTGGCCGCAGTGGTTGACTGGTTCAGCCGGCGTGTCCTGTCCTGGCGGCTCTCTATCACACTGGAAGCAGACTTTTGCATTGAAGCCGTTGAAGAAGCACTGGCCCGTTACGGTAAGCCGGACATCTTCAACACCGATCAGGGCTCGCAGTTTACCTCCATCGCTTTCACACAAATCCTGAAGGATGCTGAAATCGCCATCAGCATGGATGGCAAGGGAGCGTGGCGGGACAATGTCTTTGTTGAACGGCTGTGGCGCACGGTCAAATACGAGGAGGTCTATCTGCATGCCTATGGCAATGTTCCACAAGCCCGAGCCGCCCTCGGCAAATATTTGGTCTTTTACAACACCAAGAGACCGCATTCATCGCTTGACCGCCAGACACCCGATCAGGCTTACTTCAACGTGCTGCAACCAATCCCGGTCGCGGCATAACAGGGGCTGAAATCCACTTATCCGCAGTCCGAAAGTTGTTCAAACAAACCGAACCACCTCTCTAGATATGGCCGCCTTTGGCTGTAGGTCAATTTGTTGTTATTAGGTTCCCTACGTCAGTGCCGCATTAGACCTTAAGAGCTGAATGAGGGTTGTCTGACTTAAACCAAGAAACCGCAATTGAAAACTATCAGTCAGACGATCGCACAGATCCTATTTCTAAAATTGATGGGTCGAAAGTTCCTTTAATCGTCTCCGTGTAGTACCAAAAAATGGAATAAGTCAGAAGAATAAGGACCACACATCCGACTAGTCCTGGAATGTCTAGACTTCGAAGCCATCCGAAACGGCGTTGGTTATTCTGCATCTTGAATCGTGTCCAGTTCTCTCATGACTTTCGAGCCGCTCTGCTTGGCCTATATTAGTTTTCTGCACCGGTTGCTACCACGAAGATTTGCACGACCTTAACCGCAACTGCGCCAAGTCGCATAATTTCTTCGCATCGTCATGTATGTCCTCTCCAGTAGTCATGGCACTGCGTCTAACTTTTGGTGCCCGGCCTACGTTTTTCGCCAGCACTGCGCGCCTAAGTTCCGAAAAAATTCACCGATCACCGAAGTCGGGAACTGCGACCTCCTATCAGACTGTTTGAGTCAGTCACGCCCTAAAGTTCCCTATTCGTCCAAAAAATTCGAAAAGTCGGCTTTTCCTCTTACCATCGTTACCTATATAAGACGTATGACTTTGGGGGCCAATAGATTTTGCGGCTTGCCCGTCTGTCCAATGGGACCAATTGCTTGTCCGACCGGACTGTCCTGGATGAATCGGAAAGTGTTCTTGTATAGATGCTCTCGCTCGCCTTTACATTGATTCTGAGCTTGGGCGCCCTACTGGTCAGCGCAGATCTGGTCATTCGCGGGTCTATCGCATTGGCGCTCAAGCTGCGCGTACCGCCCTTAGCCATTGGTCTAACCGTTGTAGCCTTTGGCACCTCAGCGCCCGAACTTGTTGTAAGCGTCCAAGCTGCCCTCAACAATAAAACAGATATCGCATTGGGAAATGTCGTCGGAAGCAATATTGCAAATGTGCTATTGGTCCTTGGGCTGCCAGCAATGTTCTATCCCATCACTGCTGATCAGCCAACGATCCGGCGTAACACCCTCTTCATGATCGGAGTAACAGCACTATTTGTTTGGTGGTGCCACCAAGGTGCATTGGTGTTTTGGCAAGGCGCAGTCTTTGTTTTTTTGGCTCTTGCGTTTGTTGCTTATGCCGGCTTTTCCGTTGCAAATGGAAAGGTGGGGGATCCCCTAATCGACGAATTTGCTGAATTGGACGGTATGGGAGGGATGCCCAAATCGCGATCGATGATATTCATTTCCCTACTGATTGGCTTAATTGGGCTTCCTTTAGCAAGTAATTTTTTGATTGATGGCGCGCAAGAGGTTGCGCGAGTCGTTGGGGTTCCAGATTCTATCGTCGCATTAAGCTTAATTGCTTTTGGTACTTCACTTCCTGAACTAGCAACAGCCATCGCAGCAGCAATTCATCGGCATTCTGCCGTCGCACTTGGCAACATTATCGGCAGTAATTTTTTCAATATTTCAGCCGTAATGGGCGTCTCAGCTATGATCGCCGATATTCCTGTTCCGACCATCTTTTTGAGCGTAGATCTTTGGATCATGACAGCGGCATCATTAGCCATCGTTCCATTTGCATTTACAAAAGGCAAAGTAGGCAGATTTTGGGGATTACTGTTTTTTATGTGCTACCTGTTCTTTATTATTGCAAACTTTACATTGACGCGAGCCCCATTGTCCGTCATCAGATAAATTGGAACAGATTTCGGTTTGAGCTAGCGGAGTATATGGCTCATCTGTTGTATCAGTTTAAGCAGCGGCTTTGCTGTGTTGCAAGCGCCGATGCTCGATCGTTTTTCGCTTGATCCTTTCTCTTTGCAATAGAATGGTTTGGCCGCGCCCAAAGTAAACATCTGCGGGCGTGAGGTTTTGCAGACTCTCGTGATAGCGCTGGTGATTGTAGTGACCCACGAACTCATCGATCTGCGCTTCAAGATCGCCAGGTAGGTAATAGTTTTCCAGCAAGATGCGGTTCTTGAGCGTTTGATGCCAACGCTCGATTTTGCCTTGCGTTTGCGGATGATACGGCGCGCCGCGAACATGCCTCATGCCTTGATCATCCATCCAGTCAGCAAGATCGCCGGCAATATAACTTGAACCATTGTCAGATAGCAGACGCGGCTTGTGTGCGACATTTGCCTGATCGCAACCCGATGCCTCCAGAGCCATTTCCAACGTATCAGTGACGTCTTCAGCTCTCATCGTGGTGCACAGCTTCCACGCAATGATGTAGCGCGAGAAGTCATCAAGAATCGTAGAGAGATAAAACCAGCCCCAGCCGATGACCTTGAGGTAGGTGAAGTCGGTCTGCCACATTTGATTTGGCGCCGTGGTCTTGTCGCGGAACTCATTGGCAGCCTTGATGACCACGAAGGCCGGGCTGGTAATCAGATCAAGAGCTTTGAGCAGGCGATACACTGAAGCTTCGGATACAAAATAGCTTTGCGTATCAGTGAACCGCACTGCCAACTCGCGCGGGCTCAGTTCCGGTTCCTGAAGAGCCATATCGACGATCCGCTCTCGAATATCATCGGGGATGCGGTTCCACACGCGTTTTGGCTTGGGAGACCGGTCTTCCAATGCTTGTACGCCACCACGCAAATACCGGTCGTACCATCGGTAAAACGTCGTTGCCGGGATGCCGAGCTTGTCCAGCGTCCGCAGCACCGGGAGATGGGATCGCTCGACTAGGCGGATGATCTCGAGCTTCTCCGATGCGGGGTATCTCATGCGCCGTCTCCCCCATCCCCGATCATGCTTTTTTTAAGCAGCCGGTTCTCCAGCACCTGTTCGGCAAGCGCTTCCTTGAGGTCATGCCTCTCGCGGCGCAGGTCCTTGACCTCGCCCGAGGACGCCTGGCGGGCGGTATCCCCCGAAAGCCGCTTCTTGCCGGCTTCCAGGAACTCCTTCGACCAGCTGTAGTAGAGGCTCTCGGCGATCCCTTCCCGACGGCACAGCTCGGCGATGCTGTCCTCGCCGCGCAGGCCCGAGAGCACAATCCGGATCTTCTCTTCAGCTGAATATTGCTTGCGCGTCTTGCGCCGGATGTCCCGTACCGCCGTCTCGGCGCCGTCCTTCAAACTCATGGATTTCTGGCTCATCGTCGTGACCGAAGGGAACGCAGATGAGCCAGAAATCCTCCGTTACACAATCAACTCCATCTGTCCCACAGGCGCTGATGTCAGACAAGGGCATGTATTACACCTGGTCGAAGGAGTTTCTTGAAGCTGGCAAGAAGCGGCTGGCAGGCGATACGGCGCGGGCCGCTAATACTGGTGAGGTGAAGGACTTACGGCGCGAAGCGCAAGACCTCAAGGAAGTCGTTGCCGAACAAGCGTTGGAACTGCGCCTTCTGAAAAAAAGCATGATCGGGTGACCCGACCCCTTTGAACGCAGCCACATTGAGATAGTAAAATGGCTGAATCGAAGGAGGATTGCGATGTCAGGAAAGCGTTACAAGCCTGAAGAAATCATATCGAAGTTGCGCGAGGCTGAGGTCTTGCTTGCGGAAGGCGTCAATTCTGGTGAAGTTATTCGCCGTCTGGGCGTGACGAAGATCACATACTATCGCTGGCGCAAAGAGTATGGCGGGATGAAGATCGATCAGGCCAAACGTCTGAAGGATCTGGAGAAAGAAAACGCACGGCTGAAACGGCTTCTTGCAGACGCTGAACTCGACAAGGCGATCTTGAAGGAAGCTGCAGCGGGAAACTTCTAACGCCCTCGCGCAGACGCGATTGTGTTGAGCGCGCTGTCACAAAGCTCGGCGTTTCCGAACGCCGGGCCTGCCGGGTGCTTGGGCAACACCGTTCCAGCCAATGGCGCAAGCCGAGACGCGCCGACGACGAAGACGCTTTGACGTCGGCAATCATCGACCTGGCGGTGCGATATGGGCGCTACGGCTATAAGCGGATCACGGCGCTGCTTCGCGCTGACGGCTGGCGTGTCAATCATAAACGCGTCGCCCGGATATGGCGGCGTGAAGGCCTGAAAGTACCGCAGAAACAACCGAAACGAGGAAGACTATGGCTCAACGACGGGTCGTGTATTCGGCTGCGTCCGCAATATCGCAATCATGTGTGGGCGTATGATTTCGTGCAGGATCGGACACGCGACGGTCGCAAGTTTCGCATGCTGACTGTGATCGACGAGTTCTCGCGCGAATGTCTGGCAATCGAAGTGAACCGGCGGCTGAACAGCCAGGACGTTCTCGCGGTCCTCGGCGAGTTGATGGTCCGCCACGGCGTTCCCGATCATATCAGGAGTGACAATGGCAGCGAATTTACCGCTACAGCGGTCAGAGAGTGGATCGCCAAGGTCGGCACAAAGACGCTCTTTATTGAACCCGCCAGCCCTTGGGAGAATGGATACAATGAATCATTCAACGGGCGACTGCAGGACGAGTGCTTGAAGATTGAGCTGTTCAACAATTTGCTGGAAGCCAAAATCATCATCGAAAACTGGCGACGTCACTACAACACAATCCGCCCGCATTCATCGTTGGGGTACAGACCGCCGGCCCCAGAAACAATCCGCCCGGCCTATCTGGCTCCCGCTATGTGGAAGCTCCCGCCAAATTGGCCTTCCATCGAAAGCAGTCTAATGGTTACATAAAACCTGGCTGCGTCATCGGGGTTTCGTCAGGATATCGAATGAGATATCCTGCATCCGAGAAGGCCGAGATCATCGGACTGGTTGAGCAATCACATCTGCCAGTTAAACGCACGCTGGATACACTCGGCATTCCACGGACAACATTCTATCGCTGGTACGATCAGTATCAAACTGGCGGTGTGGAAGCGCTGGAAGATCGGTCTCCAAAGCCGGGACGGGTATGGAACCGTATTCCCGATGACGTTCGAGACAAGATCGTTGATCTAGCGCTTGAAGAGCCTGAGTTGTCGCCGCGCGAGCTGGCTGTCAGGTTCACCGATACGCAAGGCTACTTCGTATCTGAAGCTTCGGTGTATCGCCTGCTCAAGGCTCTGGATCTGATCACCAGCCCAGCCTTTGTTGTCATCAAGGCGGCTGACGAGTTTACAGACAAGACCACGGCGCCAAATCAAATGTGGCAGACAGACTTCACCTATCTCAAGGTCATCGGCTGGGGCTGGTTTTACCTGTCGACGATCCTGGATGACTTCTCGCGCTATATCATTGCGTGGAAACTCTGCACCACGATGAGGGTTGAGGACGTTACCGAAACGCTGGAAGCAGCTCTCGCCGAATCCGGGCTCGATCAAGTTAATGTCGTTCACAAGCCGCGCCTGCTGTCCGACAATGGCCCGTCTTATATTGCTGGCGATCTTGCTGACTGGATGGATGATCAAGGCATGAAGCATGTACGCGGTGCGCCTTATCATCCGCAGACGCAAGGCAAAATTGAGCGTTGGCATCAGACGCTCAAGAACCGCATCTTGCTGCAAAACTATTATCTGCCTGGCGACCTGGAAGCGCAGATCGAAGACTTCGTCGGCCACTACAACCACCAGCGATATCACGAGAGCCTGAAGAACCTCACGCCTGCCGACGTCTACTTCGGGCGCGGCCAAACTATTCTATTGCAAAGAGAAAGGATTAAACGAAAAACAATCGAACACCGGCGCTTGCAACACCGCAAAGCCGCTGCTTAAATTGAAACAACAGATGAGCCAAAGACTCAGCTTGCTCAAATCGAAATCTGTTCCAATTTATCTGACGACGGACAGTGCGAGATAACATCCCCTACTCATGACAAGTCTAAAAGACAGCAAAACTGATACGACTAGGGACATCAAGCCTGCTGACTTGATGGGCGCTGATCTTATTAAGTCATACATTGATCGCCTGCCCACAAGTTCGGGCGTATATCGAATGATCGATGTGAATGGTTCTGTCTTGTATGTTGGCAAAGCTCGAAACTTAAAAAAACGTGTGGCGGCTTATACGAAGCTGGCAGGTCATACTAATCGCATTTCGAGGATGATTGCGGCAACGAACGACTTGGAAGTTATTATAACGAGCACCGAGACAGAGGCGCTCCTGCTTGAAGCTAATCTCATAAAAAGGCTGAAGCCGCGCTACAACGTCTTAATGAGAGACGACAAGTCTTTTCCATATATCCTGGTGACAAAAGATCACGACTATCCACAAGTGCTTAAACATCGTGGCGCACGTAATCGCAACGGCCGGTATTTTGGCCCGTTCGCGTCTGCGGGTGCCGTCAACCGGACGCTCAATACGTTGCAGCGTGCTTTCTTGCTGCGTTCCTGTTCCGATAGTGTATTTGACAGTCGCACAAGGCCCTGCTTGCTGTTCCAAATCAAGAGGTGCAGCGCGCCATGCGTAGATCGAATATCTCGTGACGAGTACAGAAAGCTTGTAGCAGAAACAACGCAATTTTTGGCAGGGAAAAGTCAACGAACACAAAGACTTCTTTCAGAGGCAATGGAAGACGCGAGTAGTGCCCTTGACTTTGAAAGTGCGGCCTCATATCGGGATCGAATAAAGGCCATTACTTCGATCCAGGCCCATCAGGGAATAAACCCTGGAAAGGTTAACGAAGCCGATGTTTTTGCAGCCGCTCGAGATGGTGGACAAATTTGTATTCAAGTTTTTTTCTTTAGGGCAGGGCAAAATTGGGGCAATCGCGCCTACTTTCCTCGCCATCATAAAACACTTGAGACCAGCGAAGTGCTTGATTCGTTTCTCGCTCAGTTCTACGACAGCCGACAACCGCCTACCACTATACTGCTCAGTGAAAACATACCCAATCAACACTTGTTGCAGAACGCCCTTAGTGTAAGGGCTGATCGAAGAGTAGCCGTTCTACTCCCGAAAAGAGGCGAGAAACGGGAATTGGTGGCCCACGCACTGACTAATGCAAGTGAAGCAATTTCGAGGCGCTTGGCTGAGTCTGAATCGCAAAGGCGACTGTTAGAAGCTGTTGCAAGCGAATTTGGCCTAGACCGCGCCCCGCTTCGCATCGAGGTATATGACAATAGTCATATACACGGCGATAAACCAGTAGGAGCTATGATTGTTAGCGGACCTGAGGGATTCATCAAGAACGAATACCGGAAGTTCAATATAAAAGGAGCTGCGATTGCGCCAGGCGACGACTATGGCATGATGCGAGAAGTACTTACGCGACGCTTTTCGAAGTTGCTACGTGAAAGTGCCAATGTCGGGGATGCTGTAGGCCACGCCGAAGATTCAAGTCCTTCTTGGCCCGATCTGGTCTTGATTGATGGAGGAGCAGGTCAACTGTCTGCCGCGCAGAGTGTATTTGAAGATCTGGGCATAGAGGACGTTAACCTTGTCGCCATAGCAAAAGGGCCCGAACGCAACGCAGGGCGTGAGCGATTCTTCATGGTCGGACGGACGCCATTCACACTGGAACCGAAAAGCGCAGTCCTTTATTATTTGCAACGCATAAGAGATGAGGCACATCGATTTGCGATTGGAAGTCATCGCAATCGTCGCAAAAAGGACATTGGTGCATCACCGCTGGATGAAGTGCCAGGCGTTGGTGCAAAAAGAAAGCGTGCCCTTTTGCACCATTTTGGATCAGCCAAAGCCATAAGGCAGGCTGGTTTGGCGGATCTAGAAGCTGTTGATGGAGTAAGCCAAGCATTGGCCAAGCGAATTTACGACTATTTTCAGAATGACCATTAGAGACACCCAATCAGGCCGAGCCGCAGACGCCACAAGCCTGCCCAATCTGCTGACTTACGGGCGAATACTACTCGTCGCCGTCATGGTCGGTACTTTTTTCTTGGAGGGTGATCTCGCGCGCTGGACTGCTTTGGCAATCTTTGCCGTAGCAGGCGCGACCGACTTTTTTGACGGTTATTTGGCACGTGCGTGGGCACAGCAGTCGAGGCTTGGTCAAATGCTTGACCCGATCGCTGACAAGTTGCTGGTGGCAGTGGCATTGATCCTTTTAGTAGCGTGGGAGACCATATCCGGAATTACATTAATTCCGGCTATCGTTATTTTGTGCCGAGAGATCCTCGTGTCAGGACTGCGCGAATTTCTCGCAACAGCCAAGGTAAGCGTTCCAGTAAGTGTCTTAGCGAAATGGAAAACAACCCTACAAATGTTTGCTTTAGGATTTCTACTTGCGGGTCCAGCTGGAAACAAGGTTTTTGAATTGAATACAACTATTGGTGAGGCTGGTCTGTGGGGCGCAGCACTACTGACTCTGTACACCGGTTACGACTATTTTCGAGCAGGCATAAGACACGCAGTGGACGGAACGAGACAATCGTAACAAGGTGATCCCAAAATGAAATTATTGTATTTTGCCTGGCTGCGCCAAAGGCTTGGTATCAGCGAAGAAATTGTATCACCGCCGTCATCAGTAACAAATGTTGACAATCTTCTTGACTGGCTCGCAATGCGCAGCCCCGAATTCAATGCGGTATTTCAGGATCGTAAGATAATTCGCGTTGCCGTAAATCAAGAGTACGCAAAGCTCAATCATCCTCTGACGCAGGATGATGAGATTGCTCTGTTTCCACCCGTTACAGGCGGCTAAGGGTATGATTCGTGTCCAGAAGCAGGACTTCGACCTTGGAATTGAGTACCAAAAATTTTCCGATGGTTTGCCAGGTGCAGGAGCAATTGTGGCATTTGTCGGCCGTGTGCGCAGCATCAGTGAAAGTCATGGCGGCGATGAGCAGACGAAAGAGATCGACGCTATGACTTTAGAGCACTATGAGGGAATGACGCAAAAAGAGATCGTTGCAATTGAACTTGAAGCTCGCGAGCGTTGGTCACTGGAAGAAACTTTTATAATTCATCGATATGGCCGGCTTAAACCAGGCGATCAAATAGTTCTTGTCTTGACTGCTTCCCGGCATCGTCTGGACGCATTTGAATCAGCACAATTCCTTATGGATTGGCTTAAGACCAAAGCGCCGTTCTGGAAGTTAGAAGAAACTTCAAACGGTGAAAACTGGGTTCAGGCGAGATCTGAAGATGATGACGCCGCAGACAGATGGACTTAAGCAAATCTTGTTTTGAAAAGCATCACTCGCTTTGAGTCAAGCCAACGCAGTTTCTTTCTGACCGAATAGCTCCCTGCCGTTGACGAGGTTTTCGTAGTCTTCCATCAACGTCCTAGTTATTGAGCCCGGCACGAACCGATGCGGCCCTATTTCAGATACTGGAGTTACTTCTGCCGCCGTGCCCGTAATGAAGCACTCAGCGAAATCATTTAATTCGCCCGGAAGGATTGCTCGTTCCACGACTTCGAAGCCACGCATCCGCGCCAACTTTATTACGCTACGCCGCGTAATTCCATCTAAGAAGCAATCTGCATGCGGCGTGTGCAATACACCATCGCTGATAAAGAATATATTTGCGCCAGTAGCTTCAGCAACGTTACCGCGATAGTCGTACATGAGGGCGTCGGCATATCCCTTGGCTTCGGCTTCATGCTTGGAAAGCGTGCAAATCATGTATAGGCCGGCGGCCTTGGCCCGACAAGGTGTAGTTTCTGGAGACGGTCGCCGCCAAGACGCTATATCCAGTCGAATCCCTTTGAGCCGCTCTTCCGGATCGAAGTATGAAGGCCATTCCCAAACGGCGATTGCCATTTGAATACTAGTCTGTTGTGCAGAAACACCCATCATCTCGCTACCGCGCCATGCAACTGGTCTTACGTAAGCTTCTTTTAGCCCAGCAGTACCAACTACTTCTTCACAAGCCTTGTCTATTTCGCTCGCTGAATACGGCAATCCGAAGCCGAGAAGACGCGCAGATTCGATAAGGCGTTCTGTGTGCTCTCTAAGCTTGAAGATCTTACCACCGTAGGATCGTTCGCCCTCGAACACACAGCTGGCATAGTGCAGCCCGTGCGACAGGACATGCAGTTTGGCTTCTCGCCACGGCACAAGGCGACCGTTAAACCAAATAAAGCCGTCCCTATCGTCGTATGTCAGAAGCGACATGGCACCCAACCAAATACTCTGCCAGCTCGTTCATGGAACACAAAATGATGATACTTTCGTTTCGAATAAGACTTGAGATTTGTAACATTATGACTAAAATACGGCAATATGCCTGACGTAAAACTCAAAGAACCCAAAACTGGCACAAATCCTCTCTATCTTCGCGAAAGCGAGCTCCGTGCTGGAATCGAATTACTTTTTTTTGCTTATCGGGACTTTACAAGCGATCCGGGACGATATTTTGAATGGTTATGGCTTTGGACGAGCTCATCATCGGGTCATTCATTTTGTTGGACGAAATCCAGGGATATCCGTTGCTGAGCTACTAAAAATCTTGCGTATCACAAAGCAAAGTCTCGGAAGAGTTCTAAAGCAACTTGTTGAAGACGGCTTTATCGAACAGCGCAAGGGATCTCAGGATCGCAGGCAGCGTCTCCTATTCTTGACCGATGAGGGCACAAACCTCGAACGTGAATTATCGGCACCTCAAAAATTGCGGGTTGCTCGCGCCTATCGAGAAGCGGGTCCGGAAGCCGTTGCGGGATATCGTAAGGTATTGGCAGGGCTAATCAACGACAACGAGCGCGACAGAATAATCGACTCTATTGAGCGCAATTAGTGTTGGCTCCGCTATCTCTTATTTTCTAGTGGTTGATCAAGCGCACTACCGCTCAAACAAGTATGAAGAAAAATGAGTTATCAAATTGAAGCGCTTAGTGCCGTTTCGCCTCATATTCTGGTTGTCGATGACGACACGCGTTTGCGCGAACTCTTGAGTCGATACTTGATAGAGAACGGATATCGAGTGACGACTGCGAAAGATGCAGCAAAAGCTCGAAAGCAGTTAGAAAGCGTGTCATTCGATTTGATTGTACTCGACATCATGATGCCCGGTGAAAATGGTCTGGAATTCGCAAAATCCATCCGTTTCAATTCTGATATTCCTATCTTGATGCTGACAGCACGAGGTGAGGCGGCTGATAGAATTGAAGGTCTCGAGCTTGGTGTTGATGACTATCTTCCGAAACCATTTGAGCCGCGGGAATTATTGCTTCGTATCGCGACAATTATGCGCCGCACAAAGCCTCAATTACAACTTTATGGGGAAGTTAGTTTGGGCAATTGTAGATTTGACGCAGAACGCGGGGAGCTATGGCGCGGCGAACAGCCAGTTAGATTGACGTCATCAGAAGTTATTATTCTGAGACTACTTGCATCAAATCCAGGAAGGCCCTTGTCGCGCCTGGAATTAAGTGAATTGACCAGCGCAGCTCTTGAGCGCTCAGTCGATGTGCAAATTACCCGGTTACGGCGAAAGATTGAGCAAGATTCCAAATTGCCGTTGTATCTACAAACAGTACGCGGCGTTGGCTATATGTTGGTACCCGATTGACAATGGCAACTGTTCGCGAAAGTCGAAATTTTGGTACTTACTCCGCCCAAGAAAACGCGGACGGTACAGAATTATTAGATGATCAAATAGAACGATCAATTGGCATTTCAAATCCATTCAAATGGGTTGCTAAGAGACTTAGACAACTAATACCGAGAAGACTTTTTGCGAGGTCGCTCATAATTATTGTAGCGCCTGTTGTTATTACGCAGGGCGTCATCACCTATATTTTCTTCGAACGTCATTGGGATACAGTTTCTCGGCGCCTTTCAGAAGGCGTCGCCGGCGACATCTCAATGATCATAGAAACACATGAAACATTTCCAGGTATTCGAAGTATTGAACAACTTGCAGATTTAGCTCTGCGAACGACCAATCTTAACATTGCAGTAATGGAGAATACGAAGCTTCCGTCAAGGTTTTCACCTTCGTTTTTTTCAGTACTGGATAGAACTCTCAGTCAAGAACTCGACAAAAAATTGCTCGACAAGCCTTATTGGTTCGATACGACGGAATATCCCCAATATGTTGATATTCGAGTTCAACTTGGTGAAGACGTGCTTCGTGTTCTTGCACAACGGGACCAAATATTCGCCTCTAGCGGCCTAATTTTTGTCCTATGGATGATCGGCACATCTCTCGTCATTCTTTCCGTCGCCATTATATTTCTAAGAAATCAAGTGCGGCCTATTCAGCAACTTGCATCTGCGGCTTCAAGTTTAGGAATGGGTCGTGACGTAGAAGACTTTAAACCTCACGGCGCCATGGAAGTACGCCGAGCCGCTGAGGCATTTCTCGAAATGCGAGATCGAATAAAGCGACAGATTGAACAACGCACTCTACTGCTAGCAGGTGTAAGTCACGATTTAAAAACACCGATTACGCGTATGAAATTGCAAGCCGCAATGATGCAAGAGACACAAGAATTGGAGGCTCTAAAAAGAGATCTACTCGATATGGAGCATATGCTTGAAGAATATCTTGCTTTTGCTCGCGGCCAGGGAAGTGAGGCACCCACTCTTACCAACATTGAATTACTCTTGGACGATGTCGTTGAACAAGTTCGACCTGGCGGCAATGAGATCGGATTGCAATGTACAGGCGACCTCCGCGTCTCCGTGCGACGAAATGCGATCAAACGTTGCATCTCAAATCTAGTAGACAATGCAACTCAGTATGGATCAAAAGTCTCCATTTATGCCGAACGGCGCGAAGGATTAGTTCGAATAAAAATTGATGATGACGGACCCGGCATACCGGCAGATAAAATTGAAGACGCCTTTAAGCCGTTCAACAGATTGGATGAAGCTCGCAATCTTGACGCTGGCGGCGTCGGCCTAGGACTCGCAATTGCACAAGACATTGCGCGCGGACATGGAGGCGAAATAGAACTATTGCGCAGTCCGTGGAACGGACTCAGAGCGCTTCTTAAGCTTCCCGTGTAGATTTCAATTTGGAGACCGGACGCATCGAAGGCAAAAGCCCAGACAGCAAAATTCATTCAGCAGTACGAATGTTCGAATTCACATTACCGAAGGCTCTCTTAAGAGTATGAACATAGCTTTCAGTTCGTCTAAGCTGTCTATCAAGTTGTGCCATGGTCTTAGACAGATCAGTGTCATCATCTTGCCAAATCTGAAACGTGCACAACCAAATGACCGCTAATGCGTGCGCCCTCACGCTGCCCGTGAGGTCGTCAGAATCAATATTAGATGCTTCTAGGATGGCAGCCATCGATCGCAAAATGGAGGAGCGACGTTGGATTAAGGCAATCGGATCCTTGGTCAGTTCACGAAAAATCGCCTTTGTCCCTTGGCGATAAGGTTCCAATGCTTCGAATCGCTGCATCATGACATCGAAAATCCGATCCCGTATGATCTGTGCCGGATCGAAATCTTCAACTTTTGCAAGCATTTCTTTGTCAATACGCCGACTGAACACCTCCTCGATAGCTCGTTTAGACGGTGTGGCATCATATAATTCAGCAAATGGAATTTCCGCCCGCACGGCAACGTCACCTAGACCGACGTTACGCCAGCCCCGCTCTGCGGCAAGTTGTAAGGCTGCGTCTACGATCTTGTCATTTGCGCGGGCGTTGCCTCTAGGGCTCAAATTTCAAGTTCCTTGGCTCTCTTTGCTGCCGCAGCCACTGCTTGAGTCAACAAAGGTTCAAGCCCTTTTGTACTCATGAGTATATCTAATGCAGCAACAGTTGTTCCACCCTTGCTTGTCACACTCTCGCGCAATTTTGACGGATCTTCATTTGATTCCTCTACAAGTTTACCTGCACCACAGACCGTGGCTCGAGCAAGCTGCAAAGCGAGCATTGCAGGTAGCCCTGCCTGCTCACCAGCTTTCGCAAGGCATTCGACTAAGTAGAAAACATAGGCCGGTCCGCTTCCCGAGACGGCAGTTACGGCATTCATATGCATTTCTTCTTCCACAAATACGATCTCGCCAACAGATGCCATCAATTTTGCGCCCAGCTCTTTGTGCGTTTTCAACGTTTGGCTGTCTGCAAATATTGCAGTAATACCGCTGCCAACCGCCGCCGGTAGATTGGGCATAGCCCTAATCAGGCTGGTCGACTTTCCCAATTCGCGTCGAATACTTGCCACCGTTTTTCCAGCAGCGATCGACAAAAATAGAGTATTGGGGTCCGCTATTGGCTTCAAATATGTGAGAACTTCAGTCATGTTTTGAGGTTTAGTTGCCAGGATCACAGCCGAGAGCCCTCGCGCCGATAGCGACGTAACTGACGGATTTAGAACCAATTTATGCTCATTCACAATATCCTGTAATTTGGAAGACGGTGTAGGCTCTAAAATACTAATGTTACGAGGTGACACAACGCCGTTTCTAATCCAACCCGACAGGAGTGCCATGCCCATCTTGCCGGCACCGACGAGCAACAAACTCAATCCGCTTGATTCCCCGCTCATTTAGGCTTGCCCACGGGTTTCAAAAATCGCCATTGAAAGTGCTACGTCGGGGCTCTTACCGGCCCACATCACGTATTGAAATGCCGGATAAAATCGATCGCAGGCTCTCACCGCCATCGCAACGAGCTCTTGACACTGACACTTGGTGACTTTTGCGCCGCCATTCAAAAGTAAACCGTAGCGAAAAACAACAATTCCTTCGTGAGACCAAATATCGAAATGTCCAAGAAAGATCTGCTGATTAATCAGGGCTAATAACTCAAGTATTGAAGATCGCTTTACGTCAGGCGCCTTTAGATCGAATTCAGCAACGAGATGAATGAGTTCTAACTCGCTCTGCCAATTCACAGTAATAGGACAATCGCCCCAAGTACCGCTTAGAACAAGGTCAGTTTCATTTTCGGCAACGCGGTCAAACGCCCAATTTTGTTCAATTGCTACCTGTTCAAGTAAATCCAATGGATGAGAATTACGCGATATGTCTAAATTTTCTAGCACTTTATGTCACCATTTCTAATTTATGAAAGAGCCATATCACGAAGTCTAGTTGTGGGTGACAATCGCAGCCCAAGAAACATAGATATTTCCTTTCATTCACAATGTGCCGCGCCATGAAAAATGATCAAAATCAATCCAAATTCCACGTTTAACCTTGTCAAAATAAGCCGCACCTTAGCTGCGCTTGGGTCTCCCATCCATCGTCTTTGAAGATGTCAATTTTGCGATGGTCTGTTCGAGAGAAAGCACTTGGCTGCTTAGTTTCTCGTGGTCCTTGGCAAGTTGGAGCGCCATTGTGCGTAAAACCTCAAATTCATCTCGGGTCACAAGGTCAAGATCCGAAATGAAGCGCTCAGCCTGATGGCGGACCAGTGTCTCAATTTCCTGCTTGACCCCCTGAGCAGCGCCAGCGGCATTAGTCAAAAACTTCGCCAAATCGTCCAACACTCGGCTTTGCCCTTGCATTTCACAAGCCCCTTTCAGATATATCTCAAAAGTTTCAACCGGTTAACCTTCGGTAGCACAAATTGTAGCATGCTTTCGTCGACATGGATTTGCGCGTCGGTCAATTTGCCACAGACCTCAAGATTGGGCTAAACGAGTCAAGTACCGAAGGAGAGCCAACTGATGCAGTTCTTGGCCATTTATTTTCCGCAACTGGATCCATCGATCATCGAATTTGGGCCATTTTCAATTGGATCGGTTGAAATTGGACCGTTGGCTATTCGGTGGTACGCGCTTTCCTACATAGCAGGCCTGGTATTGGGATGGCGGTATATTGTACATCTCCTCAGGTCTGACTCTTTATGGAAAAAATCTAGCACCGATTCTAGATCAAAGTTGCAGCCCCCCGCCGCTGCGATCGATATCGATGACCTTCTTGTCTGGATTACTTTAGGCGTCATAGTTGGCGGTCGACTAGGTTATGTTCTTTTCTATCAGTCGAGTATTATTTTGGAGGATCCCTTAGACATATTTGCCGTGTGGAAAGGCGGAATGTCGTTTCACGGTGGCTTCATTGGAGTGATCGTAGCGGGTTATGCATTTTGCCGTAAGCGAGGGCTTGACGTTGTTCGCATAGGCGATTTGGTCGCCTCAGCCGCACCAATTGGACTATTTTTCGGCCGCATTGCAAATTTCATAAATAGCGAACTGTGGGGCAGAGAGACAACGGTCCCTTGGGGAGTAATTTTTCCGAATGGTGGTCCTGAACCTCGTCATCCCAGTCAACTTTACGAAGCAACTCTCGAAGGTTTGTTTCTCTTTTTTGTCTTGCGTTTTGCTACACATCGCATAGGCGTTTTGAACCGCCCGGGCACAAATATCGGACTATTTTTGGCAGGCTATGGCTTCGCCAGAATTGTCGTTGAGTTCTTTCGGGAGCCTGATTCTCATATCGGTTATCTTGCAGGCGACTTTCTAACAATGGGAATGATTCTATCTACGCCTATGGTGTTGGGAGGAATATTGTTGATTTGGCATTCTGCAGATAGGGCCGGACAACTCCCTTCCTTCTCGACAAAAACACGAGACCGAAAGAAGTGATCGTAGGACTACCAGGGAAAGTATAAGACGACGTAAAATTGAAAACGAATTCCGAAAATTTTGTCGCCTCCCATATTGCATCGAGCGGACCAATTACAGTGGCCGAGTACATGAACTTGGCTCTCGGTCATCCACAATTTGGTTATTACCGTTCAGGTGATCCGATCGGCTCTAAGGGTGACTTCATTACGGCACCCGAAATCAGTCAGCTTTTTGGCGAGCTTTTGGGCATATGGTGTGTCGAGACTTGGGAAGCCCTCGGCAGACCCAACAAATTCTCTCTTGTCGAGCTCGGCCCAGGACGAGGGACCTTAATGGCCGACCTATTGCGCGCAGCAAAAATCCGCCCAGACTTTGGAATGGCCGCAAAAATTCATCTCATAGAAGTGAATCCTCATCTCCAAAACAAGCAGAGAATGGCTCTTGGCGAAAATTCCGATGTCTCATGGCATCAAGATTTACCTGTGCTACCCGAATACCCCTTGATCATAATTGCCAATGAATTTTTCGACTGTCTTCCTGTTAGACAGTTCGTTATGACCGAACAGGGATGGCGCGAAAGAGGTGTGGGCTTCGATGAGCAAGGAGAGTTGAGTTTTGTGATATTGGATCGGATCGTAACTGAGGCTACATTGCAGAAATATATTCGAGATTCCGACATGACAGGACAAATTGCAGAAATTTCGCCGGATCGCAATTCCTATATGAAAAAATTGACCGCAATGTTGGCCAAGAGAACAGGCCGTGGCCTTTTTATCGATTACGGTCATACGAAATCAAATTTGGGGGATACACTGCAAGCGATGCGTCATCACCACTATGTTGACGCACTATCTTCGCAAGGCGAAGGCGATCTTACAGCACACGTTGACTTTGAAGCTCTTACCGCGGCAGCCAGCAGCGGTGATGTCACTGTTTACGGCCCGGTGAGCCAGGGAAGATTTCTGACAAAGATGGGCATCGAAATGCGTGCGCGGACGCTTTCCGGCGCGGGAAACACCCGTCAGTTTACAATAGTCGAGAGCGACCTTGAACGACTGGTTTCACCTGCTCAAATGGGATCAATCTTTAAGGTCTTGGCTGTTTCATCAAGGGGTCTTCCTTCACCTGCAGGATTTTGAAATCAACGTCGACTCAATTCTTGTTTTTGTAGAAATAAACATAATCTCCGCCTAGGGAGTCGGCTTAGTATGATACAGGCGCCACAAAAATCTACTTCGAAGCTTGAATCTCATGACTTGCGCACCATCGATGGCGTGAATCATGCTTTTTTTACACGAAAGGGTGGCGTCTCGAACGGACAGTACAAGTCTTTAAATTGTGGCTATGGATCGAGCGACTTAGAAAGCAATGTCGACGTAAATCGCGCTCTGGCTGCTGAAGCCCTTGGTTTTACGAGTAGTGGTCTACTGACAACCTATCAGGTGCACTCTTCCGTAGCCGTAGTGGTAAGGAACGCATGGAAAAAAACGGCTGCTCCAAGAGCCGACGGCATGGTCACCAATCTTCCCGGGATGACATTGGGTATTCTTACAGCCGACTGCGCGCCTGTTCTCTTTTGCGACCACACGAACCGCATCATCGGAATTGCTCATGCGGGCTGGAAAGGAGCACTCTCAGGCATACTTGAAGCAACAGTCAAGTCCATGGAAACACTTGGCGGCACTCGTCACACTATCTCCGCAGCGATCGGCCCGTGCATATCTCAGAAAAACTATCAGGTCGGATCCGACTTCAGACTGCGCTTTCTGAGAAGCGATGATTCAACCGAACGGTTTTTTGTACCTAGCGAAGTTGGAAAGAAAGAAAAATTTTGGCAATTCGATTTAAAAGGATTTGTCACTGCAAGATTGCACGAAGCCGCAGTGACACGAATTGATACTTTGGATATGTGTTCTTATGAGAGTGAAGATGAATTTTACTCATACCGGCGCGCAACACATCGCGGCGAGGAAGACTATGGTCGAAATTTATCGGCTATCGTACTCAATGAAGCCTAGATTACGCGATCATTATCTGATTCCAATGATGCTCGGTTTTTCGGCCTTGTTCTTGGCTACTTGCGGAAATCTTCCACAACCTTTTGAAAGGGACGATCAGAACAAGAAAATTGTCGAAAGTATCCTTACCGATGCAGGCGTAATGATCGCGCCAATCACAAATGCACCACCACCTGCCAACGTGCAATTAGCGGAACGGATCGCGTTGGCGGCACAAGATCGTGATTTAGTTGCGGTAACTCGAGGTGCAAGCAGAAAGGCCAACCTTCTTCAAGGCGTTGCGTCAACCTACCGCGACGAACTAGGTGGATCCTATATTCGAGTAAGCTGGCAACTAGCTGGTCCTGACGGTATCGTCTTTGACAGAATTGTTGTAGAGACAAAAGCTTTTGAGCCTACTGCCGATGACCCTTGGTTGCTTTATGCCAACTCCGACTTAAATCAAGTTGTCGATGAAACTGCTGATTTTCTAGTTGCTGCATTACTTGATCGCGGACAATCGCAATCCGTTTCCCAGGTAGCCGCGGTGGCACAACTGAACTTTGGCAGTCCGTATCATTTGTACGTCAAAAGAGTAGTGGGCGCTCCCGGCGATGGATCAGACGCATTAACTGACGCCTTGAACGATCTGTTGAGCGCTGAGGGAATTTCGATTCCTATCGCCGTGGATACACTTCCCAGCAATTCGAGTTATGTAATCGCTGGAAGAGTAAATATCGAAGCCATTGATGACGTTGCAGACGCAATTTCGCTGGTTTGGGATATAGCGCTGCCCGACGGACAGATATTAGGCAGCGTTAACCAAGAAAATATTATTCCTCATGGCAGCCTTGATGGCGAGTGGGGGAAAATCGCATATGAAGCCGCCGCGGCGGCCGCGGATGGTCTAATGTCCGTACTTCTTCAGGTAGATCCGCTGGAGGCCGCGCCTGAAGACTGACCCTGGCTTGAAAACGAGCCTGCTTTAGCAAGGTCTACTCCTTAAAGTTTCCATGTTTACACCTGCTAGTCGCCCTGTTAGAAATCCGCTAGCCAGCTCCGGAGTACTCTGGCAGAAAATTTTTGGGTACAGGTTCATTTCGACATTTTCCGGTCAAGAGCCTGAACTGCTTGCGAAGCAGTGCGATACGGAGGTGGGGTCATGAAACTTGTCGCCGGGAATAGCAACATTCCTCTGGCCGAAGCGATCGCCAAGTATCTTCAACTTCCATTGACAAATGCCTCTGTTAGACGTTTTTCGGACAAAGAGATTTTTGTCGAGATCCATGAGAACGTCCGGGGTGAGGATTGCTACGTCGTACAATCGACATCGTATCCGGCAAATGACAATCTCATGGAGTTGCTGATTTGTATTGACGCGCTCTACAGAGGATCCGCCCAGCGTATCACGGCAGTTGTCCCATATTTTGGCTATGCTAGGCAGGATCGAAAAACCGCAGCGCGTACTCCCATATCAGCAAAACTGGTTGCCAACCTCATTACAAAGGCGGGCACAAATCGGGTTATTACTTTGGATTTACACGCGGGCCAAATCCAAGGTTTCTTCGACATGCCAACGGACAACCTCTATGCAGCGCCAGTGATCGAACGAGATATTCGCGACAAATTTAGAGGAAACAGCGAAATCATGATTGTGTCGCCTGATGTGGGAGGCGTTACCCGAGCGCGGTCATTGGCGAAACGGCTCGAAGCCGATCTCGCAATTGTAGATAAGAGGCGTGAACGTGCGGGTGAGTCCGAAGTTATGAACATTATCGGAGACGTCGAAGGGAGAAGCTGTATCCTCTTTGACGACATTGTCGATTCTGCCGGCACACTTTGCAATGCAGCTCAGGCGCTACTAGAGAAGGGCGCCGGAGAAGTATACGCGTATGTCACTCATGGCGTGCTATCCAATGGGGCCGTTGGACGGGTATCAAATTCAGCACTTAAGGAATTAGTTATTACTGATTCAATTGAAGCAACAAAAGCCGTGAATGACGCTTCGAATATTCGTCAGGTGACTATTGCACCGCTTATTGGAGAAGCCATAAGACGAATAAGCCATTCGGAATCAGTTTCCAGCCTCTTCGATTAAGCTGCGAGCCGGCGCTGACTTAGCCCTGGTTCATCGTCTAACTGTCTATCCTGAAAAATTGAATATAATAATCCAATTGGCGAATGTTTCTTAGGAGAGAGACATGACACGTCTGTGCATTATCGGACATATCACCAAAGATGTAGTGCGTCATGGGCCGCAAAATCGCCAACTTGCAGGCGGCGTACCGATATACGCTGGCATTACCGCAGCAAGTCTAGGCATGACTGTTTCTGTCCTCACGAAAATGGCGAAGGCAGATGAGACAATATTGTGTGGCCCTCTTTTCGAAAAAGGAATTTCAACAAAATTCATCGAATGCAACGCTACTACAGCCTTCGAAAACCACTACATCGCAGAGTCTTGGGATACACGCAAGCAGTTCGTGAAACATATTGCTGACCCCTTCGAAGTTGGTGATATTCAAGGCATGACCGCCGATCTCTTCTACGCTGGACCTTTGACGGCGGAAGACATGACTCTCAGCTTCATTGAAGAGCTTGCAAAAATGGGCGACGTAATTCTGGACGCTCAGGGCTTTGTACGTCGGATCAAAGAGCATGAAGTCCACTTGGACGACTGGAAAGACAAAGGAGACTACTTGCCCTTGGTGTCCGTGCTAAAGGTCGACCATCATGAAGCTCTAATTTTGACGAAGGAGACGGATTTGCTATCCGCAGCTAAAGCATTAGCGGCTTACGGTCCGCGTCAAGTGATAGTTACGGTCGCAGGTGCGGGTTCGTTGGTGTGGGAAAACGGAATCGCTAATAGAATTTCGGCATATAGGCCGCGAATAATTGTGGATCCGACCGGCTGCGGCGACACTTATCTAGCGGCATTCCTATTTAAGAGACTGAGCGGCGCAGATGCTAAGGAATCAGGCCAATTTGCAGCGGCCGCTGCTGCACTAAAACTCGAAGATTTCGGACCATTTAAAGGAACTGCTGAAGACGTCGAAAATTTCCAATGGCAATCGTCTGTGAACTAATCGGCAAAAATACTCTAAATGCAATCACAAACTATGATCGACGAGTATTAATAGACCTCATAATTGGCGCGCCATTGCGTTCATTTTTCCTTTCGCTGTCATAAAAATTTGCCATCCATCGAGGCGAAGCTCCGACGTAATAGAGCAAATGAATATACAGCCAGCCTAAAACAATCCAGATTCGTCGCCGGCCTCGAAAACGCCGAATTGAAGTAACAAGCGCAGGATTTTCTATGCAAACGGTATGACCCATTGCTTCAAGACGCCTAACAAAATCAAAATCCTCCATGAGCGAAAGCTCTCGAATTCCGCCTATTTTGTCGTAAGTCGATCGACGTACGAAAATTCCGGAATCTCCATAGTAAAAGCCAAAGCGCCGAATAAAGGCATAGAGAGGTGGCTCGGGAAATCTGCACAGTTGAGATAAGTGGAATTTTGGCCTGTAGGCGGCATGATCGCCGGCAACAGGAGATCCACTATGGCAAGACGACCACGTCGCAATCATACACCTGCGTTCAAGTCGAAGGTGGCCCTTGCGGCCGTTCGCGGTGAGCAGACATTGGGAGAACTCGCTCAGCAGTTTGATGTTCATCCTAACCAGATCAAGCAATGGAAAGATCAGCTCCTTGAGGGTGCAGCGGGTGTTTTTGGGCGGGAGGGTAAATCACCGCTGCCTGCACCCCGTGTTGATGTGAAGAGGCTCCATGCCAAGATTGGGGAGCTGACGCTTGAGAATGATTTTTTAGGCGATGCGCTCACCAAGGCGGGATTGCCGAGCGCAAGAAAATGATCGACCGCAAACATAAACTCTCGCTCAGCCGTCAGGCCAAGGCGCTCAAGATCAGCCAGGGCAGCGTCTATTATCAGCCCCGTCCCGTATCGGTCGGTGATCTGGCACTGATGCGCCAGATTGATGAATTGCATCTCGACTATCCCTTTGCAGGCAGCAGGATGCTGCAGGGACTATTGCTTGGTGAAGGATACAAGGTTGGCCGCCTGCACGTCACAACACTGATGAAGCGTATGGGGCTTGAGGCTATTTATCGCCGCCCGAACACGTCCAAGCCTGCACCGGGCCACAAAATCTATCCCTATCTGTTGCGTAAGCTGCCGGTCACCCAACCCAATCAGGTCTGGGCGATGGATATCACCTACATTCCAATGGCACGGGGCTTTGTTTATCTGGCCGCAGTGGTTGACTGGTTCAGCCGGCGTGTCCTGTCCTGGCGGCTCTCTATCACACTGGAAGCAGACTTTTGCATTGAAGCCGTTGAAGAAGCACTGGCCCGTTACGGTAAGCCGGACATCTTCAACACCGATCAGGGCTCGCAGTTTACCTCCATCGCTTTCACACAAATCCTGAAGGATGCTGAAATCGCCATCAGCATGGATGGCAAGGGAGCGTGGCGGGACAATGTCTTTGTTGAACGGCTGTGGCGCACGGTCAAATACGAGGAGGTCTATCTGCATGCCTATGGCAATGTTCCACAAGCCCGAGCCGCCCTCGGCAAATATTTGGTCTTTTATAACACCAAGAGACCGCATTCATCGCTTGACCGCCAGACACCCGATCAGGCTTACTTCAACGTGCTGCAACCAATCCCGGTCGCGGCATTGACGAAACCCCGATGACGCAGCCAGGTTTTATGTAACCATTAGACTGCTTTCGATGGAAGGCCAATTTGGCGGGAGCTTCCACATAGCGGGAGCCAGATAGGCCGGGCGGATTGTTTCTGGGGCCGGCGGTCTGTACCCCAACGATGAATGCGGGCGGATTGTGTTGTAGTGACGTCGCCAGTTTTCGATGATGATTTTGGCTTCCAGCAAATTGTTGAACAGCTCAATCTTCAAGCACTCGTCCTGCAGTCGCCCGTTGAATGATTCATTGTATCCATTCTCCCAAGGGCTGGCGGGTTCAATAAAGAGCGTCTTTGTGCCGACCTTGGCGATCCACTCTCTGACCGCTGTAGCGGTAAATTCGCTGCCATTGTCACTCCTGATATGATCGGGAACGCCGTGGCGGACCATCAACTCGCCGAGGACCGCGAGAACGTCCTGGCTGTTCAGCCGCCGGTTCACTTCGATTGCCAGACATTCGCGCGAGAACTCGTCGATCACAGTCAGCATGCGAAACTTGCGACCGTCGCGTGTCCGATCCTGCACGAAATCATACGCCCACACATGATTGCGATATTGCGGACGCAGCCGAATACACGACCCGTCGTTGAGCCATAGTCTTCCTCGTTTCGGTTGTTTCTGCGGTACTTTCAGGCCTTCACGCCGCCATATCCGGGCGACGCGTTTATGATTGACACGCCAGCCGTCAGCGCGAAGCAGCGCCGTGATCCGCTTATAGCCGTAGCGCCCATATCGCACCGCCAGGTCGATGATTGCCGACGTCAAAGCGTCTTCGTCGTCGGCGCGTCTCGGCTTGCGCCATTGGCTGGAACGGTGTTGCCCAAGCACCCGGCAGGCCCGGCGTTCGGAAACGCCGAGCTTTGTGACAGCGCGCTCAACACAATCGCGTCTGCGCGAGGGCGTTAGAAGTTTCCCGCTGCAGCTTCCTTCAAGATCGCCTTGTCGAGTTCAGCGTCTGCAAGAAGCCGTTTCAGCCGTGCGTTTTCTTTCTCCAGATCCTTCAGACGTTTGGCCTGATCGATCTTCATCCCGCCATACTCTTTGCGCCAGCGATAGTATGTGATCTTCGTCACGCCCAGACGGCGAATAACTTCACCAGAATTGACGCCTTCCGCAAGCAAGACCTCAGCCTCGCGCAACTTCGATATGATTTCTTCAGGCTTGTAACGCTTTCCTGACATCGCAATCCTCCTTCGATTCAGCCATTTTACTATCTCAATGTGGCTGCGTTCAAAGGGGTCGGGTCACAAACCGAACCACCTCTTAGAAGCGTGTTATCCAATCGCTGAATGCCGATTCGCCTTCGAATACAAGCCGAAAATTTCCTCCTAGCTCAGATGGATTGTCTTCAAGCGTCTTTCTGATTTCAGAAAGGCCACCTATAGGAAAATAGCTATCGGCGTGGAGCATTAGGACAATATCGCCAGCCGTCGAAGCAATTCCCGCTGCAATTTGTCCGCCTCGGCCGCCCGAAGCTGGCATGACCGTTATTCCCAAATCATATACCTGCTTAATTGAATCGTCCGTACTTCCACCGTCAACAACAATGATCTCGTGCGGCTCGCTCTCCCGGCTAAGCTCCAATATTAGCCGTGAAATATTTCTTGCTTCATTGAGAATAGGAATGACGATCGAGATCATGGCACTAGTTTGCCATTACCCTGAATATTTGAAAAGAAGACGCGCCATCATACAATTTCACAAATTTGTGCCAATACAAAAGCGGCCCCTAGGTGGGGCCGCCTGGACTAGTCGAATGTCAGAGTTCTACTACATGTATTGTTCTCTGTACCAATCGTTCACATCGTCGCCCGTGGTTAGCCAAACATCGTCATGCTTAGCGATGTGCTCAAATGCCCGCTTCAAATGCTTGAACTTGTTTGGTTGACCAACAAAGAACGTATGGAGACAGATCGGCATGATCCGAGCATTTGTCGCACCTTCTTCATATAACACGTCAAATTGGTCGATAATCATGTCGCCGAAGGCTTCAGAGCTAACGCCAACATTCATAAACGCCGGTATGTCATTGAGGTCGACCGTATACGGTACTGCGATCAGGCTACCTGTCTTAGTCTTAAACGGAAACGGATGATCGTCCGCTGTATAATCGCACAAATATTGAACACCAAATTCCGCAAGCACATTTGGCGTGTTGTTTGTGTGAGTGAGGAACGGGCTTAGCCATCCCTTTGTCTTTCGCCCTAGCGCCTTTTCCATCGCGTCAAGTACGCCGCCTACAATTTCTTTCTCTTTTTCGATCTCAATATTGCTGAGAAAGTTTGCCGGTGCGTTGTTGATCCCATGCCCAATCCATGCCCAATTGCGTTTTTCACCTTCCTCAACTATACGCGGGTATTCGCGAATGATCTCGGAGTTCAAACAAACGGTCCCCTTCATACCCAGATTGTCCATTAAGTCCATCATGCGCCAGAGGCCGACCCGGTTGCCATAGTCGCGCCAACCATAGTTCAGGGGATCGGGATTAAACCCGGCCGTTCCAGGTATGATAGCTGTCCCTGGGATATCATGAGGGAAATGCTCAATATTGATGTAAGGCGTGACCGCTACCCTAGCGCCATTTGGTAACTTGAGAGGTTCGCGATCTATGATGGGTACATAGTCGTAATGCGGGCTCTGTGTAAGTTCGGCCATAGTTCTGCTCTCCCTGACTTAGGTGTTTCTTGAAGATTGGTTATTTGAGAGGCCGCCGGAGCGCGGCGAATTATTGTTTTTTTAGATATTCAATCGTTTCTTCCTTCGACACAACGTCACCGTACTTGGCATCAATATCGAAGAGATTGGCTTCATGGGGATCATCATGCCGATCACCAACACACTCGCGGACGACCATTGTTCGCAGTCCATGTTGAAGAGCGTCAACCGCAGTTGCACGAATGCAGCCTGAAGTCGTGCAGCCGGTGATAATCAAAGTATCAATATTCATCGCGTTGAGAGTGGCAACAAGAGACGTGCCGAAAAAGGCGCTGGCGTATTGTTTCGTGATAACAACCTCGCCTTTTTGTGGAATGACTTCATCACAGAATTCGGCGCTCGGATTTCCTTCCACAAGATCTTTAAGAACTGGCGCTTTCTTGGTCCATACGCCACCGTCGGCATAGTCTGGTGGTGTATAGCGAACTTGGGTATGGATAATGGGAACTTTCTTGGATCGCGCTATGTCAAGAAGGTCGGGGGTCTGAGCCACGGCCTTGACCACTCCTGGCGCATAAAGCGGAGCGCCTTCCGTCGTATATCCTTTTAGGAAATCGATAACGATAACGGCAGGCTTTTTACCGAATCCAATACGATTATCCCAGACGCCCGCGTAGTTTCCTTGTGCGGATTTGCTCATGATTAAGTCTCCCTTGAGCACTCATTTTCTTATCGCGAGCCATACTAGCACCCAATTCTGCCGCCGTGCACCTCAATGGTGCCCTCGCCCGGGAGGCGGTGCGAGCTGTCTCAGATGGGGAAGGCGTAGGACGTTTTGGTAGCCACACTCGCGCATTCACTCAGCGGGGGGCTTCGCGTCACCTGCCTCAAGAGAGGCGGCGTATTTGCGTTCAAAGCCCATGGCAAGGCCTCCGTAGTAGGCAATGAGATACGCCAGCATTGAGACGATCAGACCCAAAAGTGACGCCATGATCCAATTTGGTGCAAAAAAAGTGCTCACGGCACCAACGATGTAGGCGACAAACGCGGCAGGATTCCATACAGGCAGATGGTCAAGTTGCGCTTGAGTAAGACGCATTCGGCTTACCACGTAATATTCCATAATGACGGGCCCAATAAGAGGAGGCGTAATATTTGCCAGTAGATCTATCCAATCGAGAAAGCGTGCATACATGCCTAATCCCAGTATCGTCCCTAGGACCCCGCAGATGAGCGTCATGGCATGCCGCGGTCGCTTGAAAACGCTGGAAGTCTGGATAACGGGGAGATAAAGATTTGCGTCACCAGTAGTCCATAACGCGAGGCTCATACCGATAAGACCAAAACCTCCAATGATAAAGCCTTGCTGCAATAAGTAAGTTGTGAAGTCATAGGTTCCGGCCACAATTCCTCCCATAGAACCCACGATTTGCAGGAACCACTGAGAAATAATCAAGACGATGAAGGGGATCGCAATTGCAACCCAGGCCTTTTTAGCAAAGCGCGTATATTCGGCCATGACAATGGCACCGACGATCCACGACCCAACCACCAAATTGATGGCCTGAACCATTGTTATGGGATCTTGCGCCGCCTTCTCCCGCGACAATCCAAGAAACGCGGTCCAACCGCCAGCGTTGGACACATTTGAATATCCAGCATAAACCCCAACCATGACCAGAATGGCGACGGCGGGCACGCTGACGATTTCTAGTCCTTTGACGCCAAAATAAGTTGTCACCGTGTAGAGCACACCGGCAAAGATCGCGACCGCATAAAAAGTTGCGCTATCATATGACTGAGCCCAAGCGAATCCGAAGGCACCCACAACGATTCCCTGCCACCCGATAGTTAGCAGAGCTATAAATAATACCGGTAGATAGGCGCCCACTGACCCGACCCCTTTGAACGCAGCCACATTGAGATAGTAAAATGGCTGAATCGAAGGAGGATTGCGATGTCAGGAAAGCGTTACAAGCCTGAAGAAATCATATCGAAGTTGCGCGAGGCTGAGGTCTTGCTTGCGGAAGGCGTCAATTCTGGTGAAGTTATTCGCCGTCTGGGCGTGACGAAGATCACATACTATCGCTGGCGCAAAGAGTATGGCGGGATGAAGATCGATCAGGCCAAACGTCTGAAGGATCTGGAGAAAGAAAACGCACGGCTGAAACGGCTTCTTGCAGACGCTGAACTCGACAAGGCGATCTTGAAGGAAGCTGCAGCGGGAAACTTCTAACGCCCTCGCGCAGACGCGATTGTGTTGAGCGCGCTGTCACAAAGCTCGGCGTTTCCGAACGCCGGGCCTGCCGGGTGCTTGGGCAACACCGTTCCAGCCAATGGCGCAAGCCGAGACGCGCCGACGACGAAGACGCTTTGACGTCGGCAATCATCGACCTGGCGGTGCGATATGGGCGCTACGGCTATAAGCGGATCACGGCGCTGCTTCGCGCTGACGGCTGGCGTGTCAATCATAAACGCGTCGCCCGGATATGGCAGCGTGAAGGCCTGAAAGTACCGCAGAAACAACCGAAACGAGGAAGACTATGGCTCAACGACGGGTCGTGTATTCGGCTGCGTCCGCAATATCGCAATCATGTGTGGGCGTATGATTTCGTGCAGGATCGGACACGCGACGGTCGCAAGTTTCGCATGCTGACTGTGATCGACGAGTTCTCGCGCGAATGTCTGGCAATCGAAGTGAACCGGCGGCTGAACAGCCAGGACGTTCTCGCGGTCCTCGGCGAGTTGATGGTCCGCCACGGCGTTCCCGATCATATCAGGAGTGACAATGGCAGCGAATTTACCGCTACAGCGGTCAGAGAGTGGATCGCCAAGGTCGGCACAAAGACGCTCTTTATTGAACCCGCCAGCCCTTGGGAGAATGGATACAATGAATCATTCAACGGGCGACTGCAGGACGAGTGCTTGAAGATTGAGCTGTTCAACAATTTGCTGGAAGCCAAAATCATCATCGAAAACTGGCGACGTCACTACAACACAATCCGCCCGCATTCATCGTTGGGGTACAGACCGCCGGCCCCAGAAACAATCCGCCCGGCCTATCTGGCTCCCGCTATGTGGAAGCTCCCGCCAAATTGGCCTTCCATCGAAAGCAGTCTAATGGTTACATAAAACCTGGCTGCGTCATCGGGGTTTCGTCATGACCCAGACCACCGCCAACCAGTAGGCCTGTAATCAAGAACCCCCATCCGAAAGCTAGAGTGAGAAGTGGTGTCGTGTCGCGACGCTGAGCATCGGATAGTGGTGTAAGCGGATTGTCGGCGCTCGACGTTTCGGCCTCTTCGTCAAGAGTCCACCAATTTTTTAGTCGTTGCTTTAACGCAATCCACCATTTTTCTAATAGTCGCAGCAACGTAATCTGTTCGTCGGCCATAGTATTTCCTGCTCGAGAACCTGGTTGTTTGCAAGTAGATTAGATTATCGGTTGCCCACAGCAGCGTACAAGGACTAAAAAGTCGTCATTAAGGAATATGGCACGAGCTATTTATGCTGTAGGGCTGTAGCGATTGAATTCAGTACACTCACGTATCGAAATGAAAGATTGGACTATCTATGAAGCCGCAAGAGTCTCACGCCATGATGGTGAAGCCGCTTCACGACGAAGAGTCTCGACAACTTTTCACTCATGACTTCCGCAAACATATCGCCACTCGGGTAACACCCGGGAACAGGCCAGCCTATGAAGTCGTCGCGAAGCCGAAGTATTTTCAAGAATACAGGCGTGCGCCTCAGTCCCACAACGATGTAGCTCAGGCGTTGCGGCACGATCCGACTTACCAATTCTACAGTGCCATGCAGCGCAACTGCCAAGAAATGTCTTTTGACGGCATTATCGACTCGATCGAAAGGGATCTTCCTAGTTTGATTGATCGTGCCCAAAAACTGTCGGGCAAAAGCGGTGGTAGCCTAACACTCGATGATAGTTTTCAGCCGCCAGATTATCTCACGGTATATGACATCCACCTCCAGCCGGGCAGCTACACGGCTAATGCCTGCAAAGGCGATATTTCTGCCGGATCGCTCTATGAGCGATCAACATATCTTTACTCCATGGGCTACATGGCTACATGGCTACATGGGCTACATGGGCCCCAAACTTGACTATTTGGCCAAGTCACTCATTCAACACTTCACAGAAAAATATCCCAACAAGTCACCACGCAAAATACTCGAGATGGGATGCTCCGCTGGCAATAGCGCCGCGGCCTGGAAGGAAGCTTTTCCTGGTGCCGAAGTGTATGCCATTGACGTCGGCGAAGGCTTATTGCGCTACGCCCACGCCCGTGCAGAGGTGATTAGAACGCCGGTACATTTCAGTCAGCAGAACGCTGAGACTACGAATTTTGCTGATGAGAGTTTCGACGTCATCGTATCTCACATTATGATGCACGAAACGTCAACGGCCGCGGTTGCAAGAATTTTTTCTGAAAGCCGCCGACTGCTGAAACCAGGATGCGTCATGCTTCATATGGATCTGCCCCGCCTTGATGAAATGTCGCCCATCGACAGTTTTCTCAACGCATGGGAAGTCTATAACAACAATGAAACGTTCGGCGGAACATATCGCACGATGGATGTATTGGCCGAAGCCAAGAAAACTGGATTTTCAAAGGAACGAACAGTCATAGATCAAGTCAAGTTCATCTGACCCGACCCCTTTGAACGCAGCCACATTGAGATAGTAAAATGGCTGAATCGAAGGAGGATTGCGATGTCAGGAAAGCGTTACAAGCCTGAAGAAATCATATCGAAGTTGCGCGAGGCTGAGGTCTTGCTTGCGGAAGGCGTCAATTCTGGTGAAGTTATTCGCCGTCTGGGCGTGACGAAGATCACATACTATCGCTGGCGCAAAGAGTATGGCGGGATGAAGATCGATCAGGCCAAACGTCTGAAGGATCTGGAGAAAGAAAACGCACGGCTGAAACGGCTTCTTGCAGACGCTGAACTCGACAAGGCGATCTTGAAGGAAGCTGCAGCGGGAAACTTCTAACGCCCTCGCGCAGACGCGATTGTGTTGAGCGCGCTGTCACAAAGCTCGGCGTTTCCGAACGCCGGGCCTGCCGGGTGCTTGGGCAACACCGTTCCAGCCAATGGCGCAAGCCGAGACGCGCCGACGACGAAGACGCTTTGACGTCGGCAATCATCGACCTGGCGGTGCGATATGGGCGCTACGGCTATAAGCGGATCACGGCGCTGCTTCGCGCTGACGGCTGGCGTGTCAATCATAAACGCGTCGCCCGGATATGGCGGCGTGAAGGCCTGAAAGTACCGCAGAAACAACCGAAACGAGGAAGACTATGGCTCAACGACGGGTCGTGTATTCGGCTGCGTCCGCAATATCGCAATCATGTGTGGGCGTATGATTTCGTGCAGGATCGGACACGCGACGGTCGCAAGTTTCGCATGCTGACTGTGATCGACGAGTTCTCGCGCGAATGTCTGGCAATCGAAGTGAACCGGCGGCTGAACAGCCAGGACGTTCTCGCGGTCCTCGGCGAGTTGATGGTCCGCCACGGCGTTCCCGATCATATCAGGAGTGACAATGGCAGCGAATTTACCGCTACAGCGGTCAGAGAGTGGATCGCCAAGGTCGGCACAAAGACGCTCTTTATTGAACCCGCCAGCCCTTGGGAGAATGGATACAATGAATCATTCAACGGGCGACTGCAGGACGAGTGCTTGAAGATTGAGCTGTTCAACAATTTGCTGGAAGCCAAAATCATCATCGAAAACTGGCGACGTCACTACAACACAATCCGCCCGCATTCATCGTTGGGGTACAGACCGCCGGCCCCAGAAACAATCCGCCCGGCCTATCTGGCTCCCGCTATGTGGAAGCTCCCGCCAAATTGGCCTTCCATCGAAAGCAGTCTAATGGTTACATAAAACCTGGCTGCGTCATCGGGGTTTCGTCACATCCATCCGCCAAAATTCAATAACTATCAAGCTAAAATAGTCACGTGGCCCACCGTTGTCGGAGAAAAATGATCTCTACCTTTACCCGTTAATAAATTCACTGGGTCTTTCTTCCTCAGCACGCCGCAAGAATCTTACGAATAGTCTCAGTTACGTCGGAGAAGTTGGCGTTCGGTGGCATGTGAACGAATGACATTCGGCGCTCTTCTTTTTGGCAGCGTAGAAGTCCGTAATAGAACAAATCGTTGCAAAAGAAATCCCCTGCATCGTTTGATAGTTTGCAAGATGAAGGTGCAAGCTCAGATGCGATCGTACTAGGTCCAGGCCCAAACCTCTCGCTACGTCTTGCTTGCGCCTCCACTTCAATTTCTGACCGATCAGCGGCTAGTCCAAGCGATATGACGACCGCTGGATTATGAATATTGATTGCTCGTTCGAAATCGCGAAAGCAACCTGAAGACACAGGCAATACACAGTGGACTTGCCTCAGAAGAGTGGAGAGCACTTTCTAAGCTAAACGGAGGTGCACATGACAGGCAGGAACCGAGAATTTAGCGACGAGTTTAAGCGAGAGGCCGTTCGATTGAGCTATGAGAGCGGTCGAACGATTGATGAGATTGCGAAAGATCTTGGCGTCGGCAAATCGACGCTGTCGGCGTGGCGGCGGCGCTTTCGTGATGAGGATTTGGCCGCCGGCCCGCACGATGATCTTGAGAAAGAAAACACCCGCCTTCGGCGTGAGAATGAGATCCTTCGGCAGGAAAGGGACTTGTTAAAAAAAGCGACCGCCTTGTTCACCAAGGAGCCAAGTCGATGAAGTTTCAACTGATCGACGCGAGCAAGGCGTTTGTTTCTGTTCAGCGCGCCTGCTGTCTGCTTGGCGTCAGCCAGAGCGGTTATTACGGGTGGAAGGATCGCCCGGCGAGCCGCCGTCAGCGCGAGGACATGATCCTGCTCGCCCATATTCGAAACGCGTTCGCCTTGTCGAACGAGACCTATGGCAGCCCGCGCATGACACGCGATTTACAAGATGAGGGATTTGAAGTTGGCCGTCGTCGTGTTGCCCGGTTGATGCGCGAGAATGGCCTGCAGGCAAGGCGCAAGCGGCGTTTCCGGCGCACGACTGATAGCTGTCACGCTTGGCCGATCGCGCCCAACCATCTTGGCGGCGACTTTAATGCCGACAAACCCAATCAAAAATGGGCTGTTGATATCAGTTATATATGGACAACCGAAGGCTGGCTCTATCTCGCTGTCGTGATGGACTTATTCTCCCGGTGGATTGTCGGCTGGGCTGTCAGCGATCGGTTGAAGCGGGACTTGGCGCTTGAAGCCCTGCGCCGGGCTGTGGCTTTGCGGCGCCCGCCGCCGGGACTGATCCATCACTCTGATCGCGGCTCGCAATATTGCTCTATTGAGTATCGCGCTGCCCTGAAGAAAATCGGCGCCGTTGTGTCCATGTCCGGCAAAGGGAACTGTTACGACAATGCCGTCGTGGAAACTTTCTTCAAAACCATCAAATCAGAACTTGTCTGGCGAACGGTCTTCCAAACGCGCGCCCAGGCTGAAACAGAAATCGCTCAATACATTGACGGTTTTTATAACCCCGTCAGACGACATTCAGCATGCAACTATCAAAGCCCGATCCAATATGAAATGATGACCTAAACCAAAACCGTGCTCTCCACTCAAGCGGGGCAAGTCCACAGTAATCCGTATGCCAGCCGTCGAACATGGGTTTGGTGCGAACATAGTCTTTAGAAGGATTGAGCTTGAATTTGCCCCAGGGTTCAAATCCCGTCAAAAGAACAACGTTAGAGTCCATAGATCGCTTTACACACTAGCGATTCCTCAAATCGCAATTCAAAACCTGTAGATTCAATCTCTAAAGCTCCTCAAGCGGATCACGGCCGGATTCAAAATCCCATTCTATCAGATTAATCATCGCACCATCAGGATCGCGGAAGACCATTTCACGTTGACCCGTGCGATTGCCGACCTTGAGAAAAGTCGGGGGACAAACGATAGTATGCCCGCCCTCAACCAATTTCTCATACACCTCCCCAACGTCGTCACAATAGTAAACTTGACACATTTCTCCGACGTTCGAAGTCTCATCATTTCGTCTAACGGGAGATGGTTCCGGATCGGTGAGCTCAAACAAACCGACCATACCAAATGCAGGCCCCGGTGCTTTTAAGATCTTTGCTCGAATCTTGGTTCCTTCTGGCATGGCCAGCAGCTGCGCCCCCGCCGGATGATCAAGAGCCCCCTCAAAATAGACTTCATGAAGACCAAGAATATTTTCGTAGAAATTATTCGAGCGCTCCAAATCCGAGACGATTATTGCGGTACGAACCATTTGACTGAGCTTCATGACATCCTCCTAGATCGATCAAGCATCACTAAGAGGACTCATAGCCGATCGGCGGAAGAGCCGCGAGCAAAATTCACTATAGACTCTATAAACTACTTGTCGGCTGTTAAGGCCGCGGCTGCGATCTGGTCGGAACCACTTTCGCCGACTGCAACTTCAATCGACTCAATCAAGTCTTCATCGTCACTTGCTACGGAGATAACGATTTCGAACAGGTCCAACTCAAAATTGGGCCCATCCAAAAAAGCAGACAATTGTGTTAAATCTTGTAGACCCGCGCTTTTTACCACCTCAAGCCAATAGGCCTGTTCATCGCCCGAAAGTGTAGCGGGATTCGGTCGACCCTTTTGCGGATAAGGTAGGCGGATACGATAAGTACAGCGCCAATCTTCTTCTGTCGCTGAGTAAAGCTTTAGCGCCTTGGAGTTGCATGCACCCTCTGTTCGAGTATGGAGGTCTTTCACAAGCAGATCTGCAGAGGACTCAGCAGGAAACTGATGCAGAATAAATTGCTCTAAGCCGCCCTCAAGATCCGCCCTCGTCTTAAATTTTACTTCTTGGATTGTCGCCAAATAGGATTCATCAAGAAGCCCATCCCATTCATAGTCGATCGGCAAATATGAATTTTTGAAAAAATATTTAAACGGCTCATCCAACTCAGAAAGAAGTTGAAGCTCCGCCTCGTCGAGAGAGGTGGCTCGGGAAATCTGCACAGTTGAGATAAGTGGAATTTTGGCCTGTAGGCGGCATGATCGCCGGCAATAGGAGATCCACTATGGCAAGACGACCACGTCGCAATCATACACCTGCGTTCAAGTCGAAGGTGGCCCTTGCGGCCGTTCGCGGTGAGCAGACATTGGGAGAACTCGCTCAGCAGTTTGATGTTCATCCTAACCAGATCAAGCAATGGAAAGATCAGCTCCTTGAGGGTGCAGCGGGTGTTTTTGGGCGGGAGGGTAAATCACCGCTGCCTGCACCCCGTGTTGATGTGAAGAGGCTCCATGCCAAGATTGGGGAGCTGACGCTTGAGAATGATTTTTTAGGCGATGCGCTCACCAAGGCGGGATTGCCGAGCGCAAGAAAATGATCGACCGCAAACATAAACTCTCGCTCAGCCGTCAGGCCAAGGCGCTCAAGATCAGCCGGGGCAGCGTCTATTATCAGCCCCGTCCCGTATCGGTCGGTGATCTGGCACTGATGCGCCGGATTGATGAATTGCATCTCGACTATCCCTTTGCAGGCAGCAGGATGCTGCAGGGACTATTGCTTGGTGAAGGATACAAGGTTGGCCGCCTGCACGTCACAACACTGATGAAGCGTATGGGGCTTGAGGCTATTTATCGCCGCCCGAACACGTCCAAGCCTGCACCGGGCCACAAAATCTATCCCTATCTGTTGCGTAAGCTGCCGGTCACCCAACCCAATCAGGTCTGGGCGATGGATATCACCTACATTCCAATGGCACGGGGCTTTGTTTATCTGGCCGCAGTGGTTGACTGGTTCAGCCGGCGTGTCCTGTCCTGGCGGCTCTCTATCACACTGGAAGCAGACTTTTGCATTGAAGCCGTTGAAGAAGCACTGGCCCGTTACGGTAAGCCGGACATCTTCAACACCGATCAGGGCTCGCAGTTTACCTCCATCGCTTTCACACAAATCCTGAAGGATGCTGAAATCGCCATCAGCATGGATGGCAAGGGAGCGTGGCGGGACAATGTCTTTGTTGAACGGCTGTGGCGCACGGTCAAATACGAGGAGGTCTATCTGCATGCCTATGGCAATGTTCCACAAGCCCGAGCCGCCCTCGGCAAATATTTGGTCTTTTACAACACCAAGAGACCGCATTCATCGCTTGACCGCCAGACACCCGATCAGGCTTACTTCAACGTGCTGCAACCAATCCCGGTCGCGGCATAACAGGGGCTGAAATCCACTTATCCGCAGTCCGAAAGTTGTTCAAACAAACCGAACCACCTCTGAGAATCAATGTCTCGACCGCCCGCTCGGTTTGTTCCGTACATGCGGCGCAAACAACGGCCAACGATAAAATGCCACTGAGCCAAAGTTGCTGCAACACAGCCAACCTCTTCAATTCTCATTTTTGAACATCTGTTATGGCTGAAGATGATTACCATTTCGTCTATGCTTAGGAGTCAAATCGGACGATTTCAGCGGATAGGCCCAATTCAAGGCAACGGCGTGCCTGGCCAAGACGCATTAGCCTTTGGCGGGTCGGGCCATCAAATCAGCAGTGATTAATGAACTTTGGAGCGGCTAAAAAGCAGCGAATCAGACAGGTAATCGGATCATCAATTATATTGTGACGGGAACAATATCACCGCCCTTTACGTGGCGACAATCAGTAGAATCAATCGTTGTATAAACTTTGCCAATTGTTGCGTCGCTTTTGATTACATCGTGCACGATGCGAGCTAAATCCAGACGATGTATATTGCCCATGACCATATGATCTTCGACCAAGATTGGATGACCTAAGGGCTTCGGAATGGACAGGCCGCCCGGCCTTAGAATTGTCCAAGGAAGGCCGCATCCGCGCAGATACTTCTCGGCCTTGTCTTTTTCGCCCAAGATGTATGTATATTCTGGACGAACTTCTTCGGAGATCACTTCCATTGTATCCCCGCAGCCAACGGACGTAATAAGAATGAAGCGTAAAGCTTGCTCCGTTTTTGCCGTATCGATGGCATTAATATTACCAATCGAGTCGTCGACGCGATCAGAGTCATCGCGCCCGCCTATAAAACTGACAAAAATACTTTCGGCGCCGACTCCTGCCAATGCTGTCGCCACTTGATCTGAGTGACGCGCGTCAGCGGATCGCATCTCAACCCCAAGCGCCTCAAGCGGAGTCGTATTACTGACATCTCGTACCATGCAAATTACTTTGTAACCGTCATTACTGAGCAACCGCGCTAGTTCAACGCCGGCCTCGCTCGTCGCCCCAAAAATGACCGCTGTGTTATTCGACATAGCAATTTCCCGATTTGACTATTGGTAGTCAGTTCATCTGATAAGATGTGTCGTCAAAAGATAAACCCTTAGCAGCACAGTTCCTGTATAGCCCAACCTATCGAAGTGACTACAACCGCATGGTGTTTATTCACGATTTTGGAATCACCTCAGGTCCGACATCCGGGCCATTTCGGGGCATTTTCACCAGCGATTTGTCAGATTTCTTTACACCGTTCGTTCGATGTAACAGGTTCAATCTCATAACTCTTTGAAATGTATAAATTAATCTTGCAGGCACGAGATTTGCTTTGGTCAACAACCATGAGCAGGACGGCAAGACCCTTGGTTCGTCTCCTGCTCCTTACAAGCGCAAGACTGTCTAACAAAAGGCAGCGGGGGAAGCCAAACTTTTGGGACGGCCTTAAGGCCGTCCCTTTCCTTTTTTAAGATTACCTGACCGCAAACTTAAATTACAGCTATTCTTGCCGTTGCTCAGCCGCCCTCGCATCAAGTTCCTTTTTAAAGAAAGTCCAACTTGTTTCGTTTGGTCGATTGTCATCGATCGGAGGTGGCACTAAATATTCAGAATAATTCAAATCAATTTCAGCACGTAGAACCGGCTGCATTTCATCCACATTCTCAAGAGAATAGCCCCTCGTGTGAAAAATCATATAGCCTTCTCGACCGACCATTTCCATCCAAGGAAGCCATTGAGACACTCGAGACCATGATAGGTAAAGTCGCGGTGAAGCGGAATTTTCGGAATCAAACAGTTGCTGTGCATCCAAATAGTCGTTGAATAACTCAATTGCCTGGTACTTACCTCCAACGTTTTGCTGGTAGGCACCTCCGAGCGGATTGTCATAGAAAAGCGGCACTTCGCTGGTGGTCAAGAATAGCGAACCTACGACTTTGCCTTCTACTCTAGTCGGCACTCCTTCTATTGAATATGCGAACCGGGGCTCCCGCATATTCACCGGATCATTCGCAACGTGGATAACGTTCACCTCGGCGCCTGTCCAAGGGTTTGTCCAAGTTCGCAGGACTTCTCCGGATTCAGGATCGAGATAGAACATCACTTCGCGGGATACGCTTCTATACCCTTCTCCTCTATTGGGATCTGTCACGGTGCGGCATTGTCTTGTATTCGCGCCGACGACTTTAAATAACAGCCGATCACGCTCTCCAACTAGACGGCTGTAGCCTTGACCTTCCCATACAGCATAGCGGGGCTTTTCGTCCTCCAGACTGCCACAAGTGATCTTGCGAGAAATCTTTAGAGCATCCGCAGGGTCGTTGATGTCAAGCTGAGCAGCTATTGCTGTTTTGTCGACCCAGACGACAACTCCGGCACAAAAAACAACACTCAAAAAAAACCAGTTGGTATCAATATAAGTCTTGATCCACATGAACAATTTTCCTCTACTCATCATGGCTTCCGCGCGCATGACGCACGTAGCGAGTACCGCCAAAATACTCTTCAAGAACAACGTTGAATTCTGCTCCCAGTAGAAAGGCACCAGCCGTCAGATACAGAAACATTAGGATGGCAATAATTCCGCCAAGCCCGCCGTAGATAACGCTAAAACTATCAAAATTTCTTACGTAAGCAGAGAAAAGCTCAACAAGAAATAGCCAAATAAGAAAAGACAATGCGGCTCCAGGCAGCACATTTCGCCAACCATGATCTGCATTTGGTAGAAACCGGTAAAATATTACACCTGTGATGATCATGATAGTTGGTACGGCTACGTACCTTCCGAGTGGTAGCAATGCTTCAATTTGATTGCGCGAGACTTCCTCCAGCGGCAAATACGACAATGCAGCTGGAACTAAAATAAGTAATGTCATTGCAAGCAAAATTGAAGCAGAGCCTAATATCACGAACATCATGCCTTGCAATCGGTGAAAAATAAAACTTCTGGGTCGGCTGACCCGGTATGCACGGTTTAGGCCTGCCCGCAGAGCTTCGATTGCGCTTGCTGAAATCCAAAGCGTACCCAAAATACTCAGTGTGAGAATCGAACCACTAGCCTGAGCTGTCACATCTCCAATTATGGGTTCAAGTGCCTGCGCTACAAACGGCGGAACAGTCTCAAGTAGGTAATCAATGAACCGTTGTGCCGCTTTAGTATCCTCAAAGAACGCCGCTATCGTTGTTAAGAAGATCATGAATGGAAATAGAGCGAGAAAAGTAAAAAAGGCCACGTTGCCAGCATACTGACTGCCGCCATCAGTAAGGAAGCAGCCAATCGGCCGAAAAACAAATATCGAAATCGGCTCCATCGCTTGCTTCAAATAGCGTGTATCTAGTATCACTTGACAAATCCCGACCTATTGCCGACTACGCATTAGCAGGGCAAAAGCTTCCGAAGTTTCAAAAAACCGTTTGAGTTATGACCAAGTGCATACCAACATTGTCTGGTACCTGCAGACAATGGACCGTGGTTTGTGCTGTACGATCGGTCATGTATGACCACACGTTGGAGTCTTCAAGGTCATAGCTGTGGCGAACCGGGTTTAAATGGGCCTAAAAACAGTGTCCAAGGACACCGACGCCTAGTCCAGGTGGGCGATCTGTGAAAGTCATCTGGAATAAGCGACGAAATATTTCAGTTTTGTCCGTCAAACACCACAGAGTTTTCAAAATATAGGAATACCAAATATGGCTGCCTACCTCGTCGCCGTTTGTAAAATTACAAATCCAAATGAAAATCTCAATAGGTATATAGCTGAATCTGAAGAATTGTTGCTGAAGCGCGGTGGAAAATATGTCGTTCGAAGTGCTGCTGATAAAGTCTACGAGGGAGGCTACTTGAATGGAACGGTTATGGTAATTTCAAAGTGGCCAAATCTGGAAACGCTGCAGGGATTTGTCGAGTCGGACGAATATTCGAAAAAAATCACGCCGCTCCGCGCAGAAACAGGAATTTATGACATCGGATGTTATGAAGGCATCTAGGTGAACAAATGCCTGACGACTAGTCGAAAAAAATTTCATACCGCATAGGGCGCGTAGCGACTTACATTAGGGCCGTACAATAAGGATAGAAGCGGAAGTTAGTTTCTCTATCGCAGCGATGCGGGCCTGAGCCGAAACTTCGTCCCTGTCTGCACACATAACGATTACGCTTGCACCGATTGCATTTGCTATAGCGCTGATCTCAGCCGTGTTAAAGCCGTCAACAGACTTGAGCATAACGTCCGACAGCGACAACTCAAGATTGTCAACCACTGTTCTAAGCGCCTCTAACTCTTTCGCATCAGCCGACAGCGATACAATATGGACTGCCTGATTGTTATCAGTCGCAATTGTGGCAGCCAAATCGACCAGTTGTTCCGTTGCTGGTCCAGGTTGAACAATTGCCAAAATAGGCCCGCCGCCGACACTCGGCTTTGGCCCGACGACAAGTGTTGCATTGCAAGGAACATCCTCAAAAACAATGCGAATTCCAATGTCGGCCCTTTTTTCTTCAAAGGATCTAAGTTGTTCGCTCAAAATTAGAAGATCGCATGACTTCGCAGCTGAGATGAGCTCTGGTGTCATGTGCCCTCGAACGACATCAAATTGCCATCGCAGATTTCGCTCGTCTGCTAGCTTTGCTAGTGTCTGCTGAGCGGTAGCCGCGGCCCTTTTGAAATCTCGCTCAATTTCTTTAGTAGAGAGTTTTCGTTGTAAGGCAGACTGAATTGTTATCTCTCGAGTGAACGGCAAGGCTGCAAGATTCAATAAATCACTACTCTCGACGAATAGACCAATCAGTTCACTGCTCATAGCGTCAGCAAATTGCGCGGCGATTTCGAGGGCTGAAATATTTGGTGCTGCAGCATCGATTGCAACAACCACTCGTTCAAAACGATTTGCCTGGACCATCGCTATACTGAACCCTCAGATTCACCGATTTGATCGATTGACTCCACACCAAAGGCCTTGCGGGCTTTCGCAAACTCAATGAGTTTCTTCTCAACTCTATGGTTCACAGTGCCTCGAGGAAATTCGCCGTCAATGCCACGCGCGCCGGCTTGGATTCCAGTAAGTATTTCTATTCCCTCATTGATCGTTGTGACTGGAAAGATATGGAAGTCTTTCTTTTCACATGAGTCTACGACGTCCTGGCGTAACATCAAATTCTTTGAGTTTGCAGTTGGTATGAGCACTCCTTGCTCTCCCGTAAAACCGCGCTCGCGGCAAACGTCGTAGTACCCTTCTATTTTTTCATTGACGCCGCCTATCGCTTGAACTTCCCCTTTTTGATTCACGGACCCTGTCACGGCAAAACATTGCTTGATCGGAATGCCGCTAATTGCCGACAGCAGCGCATAGAGTTCGGCACTGGACGCACTGTCTCCGTCAACTCCGCCATATGATTGCTCAAACACTAAACTTGCACGGAGCGCCAACGGTACGTTGAGCGCAAAGTTATTTGATATATATCCGGACAAGATGAGAATGCCCTTGGAATGCAGAGGGCCGCCCAATTTTACCTCACGCTCAATATCTATCACCCGCCCAGATCCCATGCGAGTGTTGGCCGTAATCCGCGTCGGTCGACCAAAAGCGAAGTTCCCTAAGCTAACAACGCTCAAGCCGTTAATCTGGCCAATTTCTTCACCCTGCGTGTCGATCAGAATAATATCTCGTGCGATTGCCTCATGGGATAGTTCGCGCATGCGATCAAGCCGCGCCTGCTGTTCCATAATTGCTCGATCAACATCTGCCGCGCAAATGGTTCCACGCTCTGCCTCTTTGGCCCAATAATCCGCCTCATTTAAAACATCCGACAGAGGCCCCGTCCGCATTGAGAGCTTTTCCGCATCATCCGCGATCCGCGACGCATGCTCAATCATTCTTGCAACACCATCTGTTGTCAGATGACGTGTAGCGCTTTGCCGGCAAAGCGTGCTCATAAGTCGCGCGAACAATTGATTCGCACCGTCATTGCGTTCAATTGTCTCATCGAAGTCAGCTGCGACCTTGAACAAATCATCAAAATCCGGATCATGGGCGCAGAGCGTGTAGTAGAGGTTTCTGTCGCCAAAAAGGATCACCTTGATATTCAACGGAATCGGATCAGATTCCAATGACACAGTGTTTACCAAATTGGAAAATTCACTCGGCGACTCAATCTTTATTTTATGACTTTGCAGTGAACGCTTTAGCGCCTCCCAAGCTACCGGCTGCGTCAGAAGCCTTCTAGCGTCCAACAACAAGTAACCACCATTGGCACGGTGAAGCACGCCAGATTTTATGAAATTGAAATCTGTTACCAATGTTCCAAGTTGTGGCAAGAGCTCCACGCGGCCTACGAGGTTGCTCATGGTGGGATGGTCTTCATATATAACCGGAGCCCCCTTCGATTCGCTTGCTCCATCAGCATGAGAAACAAGCACGTTGACCTCGTATCTAGAGAAGTGGTCTTCCCGCGAGGGCTCTTCGGGCACGAGCAGTTGAATTGGTCCTGGTGCATTGGGCTTCGGGGGCCCTATGAATAGTGTTACATTGTCAATTAAATCGCGTCGCACCGATTCGATATAGTCGGCCACGCTCGGCAATTGGCCGAATTCACGCTCAAGCTCAACCATGCCCTGGGCCACCGCGACTTCAGCTAATTGCTGATTAAGCTCTTTCAGTTGGCCGCGTCGATCTTTGTCCCAACGCGGAATATCTTGAAGGATATCTTCAAGTTCCTTTTGCAAACCTTCAATTGTTTCTTCGATTTTCTTACGAACGTCGGCTTCTAGTTGATTAAATATTTCCGGTTCGATAACTTTATCGTTACGCATAGGCGCCATCGCAAAGCCCGCCGGCGTTTTCATAACGGTAATGTTTTTTGCGTTTGCCCGTTCCTTAAGTTTATTGAAAGCTGCCTCCTGTGTTTCGCGAAACGCATCTTCAATGTTTCGACGCCTGGCCTGGTATTCGTCACTTTCAAAAATCGCGGGAATTGCAGCCTGCATGTCATCGATGAGACGCGACATAGTTTTTCTGAGTCGGACGCCTTCCCCGGTCGGCAACAAAATTGCGACTGGCTTGTGGGACATATCGAAATTATTGACATACACCCAATCCGGTGGTGTCTCTTCGGCTGCCGCCTTTTTCTCTAAGTAATCCGAAACTGACATGTGTTTGCCTGATCCCGGAGGCCCCAAAACAAAAAGATTGAAACCGTGTTTGTTGATTCGACTTCCAAAGTGAATTGCATCAAGAGCACGTTTTTGCCCATTCAGCCCTTCGACATCGTCGAGCTCTTCAGTGCTGTTGAACTTAAAGCTGCCGGCCGAGCATTTACGATAAAGAAGTTCGGCGGTTAGGCCTGTTGCCAAACTTTTGATGCTCAATAACTCTTCTTGGTCATCTCGCTTGCTCATATGAGTTGTTTCTCCGACTCATCCTGAAAATTGACAAAAACTTTGCGCGGAACATATCAAGCGTTCGAAAGCATTGGTCTGATCCTCTTATCGGCAAAAGGCTGAAAAACAAAGCCACTTGTCTTTTTTGGATCACCAAAACTTTAACGGCGCAGAGCCAACACAGCAATTCGTTCGAATGGATGACTTTAGAGAATGGTAGATTTGGTTTAAGGGAAGAATTTGGAATGAGGGGATTAGGCGGAAAACTGGGGGAAGGGACTTGGCAGACAAGCCGGCAGTTTGCCAGTCAGCCTCCTGGAGGAAGCTGACTGGCAGACGGAAGTCGATCGGAATATCGCAACAAATAGAAGGGAGGTCGTTTACGGGTTAGGCCCTCGAGCGAGGGTAGTGCGATGTGAAATTGGGGGAGAAGGGAGCGCCACGCGGGCGTGGAGGAAGGAAGAATTCAGGTTGCGTCGCATTGCTCAACAGGAAGAAGCCACTACGAGAGCGGCCAATATTCCTGCATCTTGTGACGTCCGATAATTCGGCCGATCCAACTGCTTGGCCTGACGTAGGCGCCAAGGGCTAAGCAGTCAGAAATTACAGAATTGCCCTACCAAATTTGAAGATCGCGCCAATTGAAACACCAATGCCGAGCAATACAACAAAGTGATGCTTGTCATTATCCAAAGGTCGAATGTCATAGTTTGGCCTCCTTACGTTGAGGCCAAAATTAAGTTCGACTCATGTCGGTCGATCGATGTTTTGTTGACGTTCTCACGAAAGTTAGGCGGCATCCTTGCCGACGGCTGATACCTCATGCAAAGGGGCTGGTCTTGGCGATTCTTCACCTGGATCAGGATCGTCACCGTTGTCGTCATCATCGTCGAAATCAAAATCAAAATCTTCCACGATATCGGAAAGCTCTTCGAGAGCCCTTGCGACGGCAGCGGCAATCCCAACGACAAGGGCGCTAAAGGTTCGGCGCACACGTTCGAATGCCAAAGTTGCGACGATGATTAGTTCTTCAAAATAGCCGCGTGTCGTCGTATCAACGATTTGCCAAACTTGTGCAATTGATTCTGCAAACTGTTCCATCTGAATACTCCTTACTATTGTTTGGGCTCTCGCCCGGGCAAATTCACTTGCGTTTCGAACCTCCAAACTGATTGGCGGGCTGCGCGGCGACGTTTCGGCTCAACTATGATGTGAGTCTTCAGCGCTGCTTTGTTCTCAACGCTGCCGCCAACTGTTCAATCCAATTGAGGGCCATTCGCGCGCTGACCGGAAGCGTCAGCTCAATTCCGTCATCCGTAACAACGACGAGTTCGATCTCGCTCTCTCCTGCCTCCCGTAGAAACGCCAAAATTGTTGACCGATGAGCTTTCATTCTTCCAATACTGACAGACGGACCGTTCAAACCGCCGTTTTTGCCCGCCGTATGCGCGACGGCACGATCCGCTTGACGGCCGTATTTACTAAGGTTGTGATATCAATTAGGCAGGCAATTTGGTGTGGAAATCTACACGTATGCGATGAGGGCGCCCACGAGGATTTCGATGACGACGATGGCCAAGAGGCCAATGATCGCTGCTCCACCTTTGATCAGTAAAGATTCGAGCCGCTCAAGCCGGTTCGTATGGCCGTCAATTTTCTCTTCTAGACGCCGATAGCGCTCATCACATGCGGCAACATGGGTGGCAAGCAAGCCTTCAGATCCGCTTAGCTCATGAACTTCTGTAGCTTTTTGTAATGTCATGGCAAAGCCTGAACTAATGAGTTTGGAATAACGCCAAACGGCAATTAAATCAGACGGCCGGGAAATCCGCCTTCACTTTACCGTCTTGTTCATAACCAAACTCGGTCAACATATCACCTGCAATGCCCCACGTTTCTTGTTCTTCGGTCTTGCTCAGCGACGTACGCCATTCCCCGACGGCACCCTTGCGAACAACGCCTGGAACTTCAGTGCCCCGGGCCCGAGTGACAGCTGCACGGCATACTCGATTGGTCGATATGCGCTCGATTGTCACTAGACCCGTGATTTGCACATAGCCTTTGAGGATCCATCTGGCAGAGATGGCATATGCAGGAAATATTGCTGCAGATTCTAAAAAAGGCGTGGCCAAGCCTTACCTGACTTCGAATGCGCGCAGCTGTCTTAGGACATCGCCTGTCTTCGCTTTAATTGAAGATATTGTCGTCGACTTGAGGCACTCTCTACTTGCGCCTACTTGGCCCGAACCGATTTCCGCGTTCCAATTTGGCGTGTTCATCGAGGTCTTCACGCGCTCAATTTGCCGGTTTTCAATTGCGGCCTCTACGTAACGTGCGGATAAGCGATAATTAAAGAACTCAACAATGCTGCCAAGAAAAAGAGCGGTCCTATCCTTCATACTTTCATAGGAGACAAATTTAATGCGGTAGCCGTCACTGAATGCGTTTAGAAAACTTTTTGAATGCTTAGTCCACTCATCGCATAATGACAAAGAGAATTGATCAATGCCTTGGTCTAATATGCGCTTGCGCTGTTCGGCCCATGCTTGCGGCGAGAGTCGCATACTAACAAAGTGGGGTACGGTACGTTTTCTGTATGCTGACACGAAAGAGTCCGCCGGTTCCCGAAATACCATGAGAATTGATTTGTCCGGTGCAATCGTTTTCCAGGAATCAAATACAAAATGAGTGGTAATTACTTGCCGGCTGAATTCCTGACTACCCTCTGACAATAAGTGCGTAAAATTAGGAAGTTCGAGACGGGGCGAGTATTGCGCCCTACCAGCAGCCTGCTCCGGATTGACTCCTCGACCTGCAGTCAACGTCTCATAATCAAATAGCAGACTTCTGATCCAAAGCGATCCCGACCGTGGATAAGACGCAACGATATAACCTCGCTCCGGAATCGAGCCGAGTTTTTCTTTGAGTAGACTATCCTTCACGAAATGCTCAATTAGGTACTTGTCTATTTCAGCCGATTACAATGCATTTTCTTGCTCTTCCATTGGTGTAAACGTCCCATTAAATTCGCCGCTGATCAACGATCGAAGGCTCAGGCCATCCGAATCATAGGACGCATTATCATACTGACGAGGCTCCTAACCGCCACAGTTTAATTGCTTGAAACGTATGGGTAATAGCAAAAAGCTTGCCGATAATTTGACTCAAAAAGTTTATGAATTGGGCCCTCGGATTCATCAAATCAAGGTCGATAGTGATGTTAGGACACGCGATATTTCACCCTGCTAGAGGTGGCTCGGGAAATCTGCACAGTTGAGATAAGTGGAATTTTGGCCTGTAGGCGGCATGATCGCCGGCAACAGGAGATCCACTATGGCAAGACGACCACGTCGCAATCATACACCTGCGTTCAAGTCGAAGGTGGCCCTTGCGGCCGTTCGCGGTGAGCAGACATTGGGAGAACTCGCTCAGCAGTTTGATGTTCATCCTAACCAGATCAAGCAATGGAAAGATCAGCTCCTTGAGGGTGCAGCGGGTGTTTTTGGGCGGGAGGGTAAATCACCGCTGCCTGCACCCCGTGTTGATGTGAAGAGGCTCCATGCCAAGATTGGGGAGCTGACGCTTGAGAATGATTTTTTAGGCGATGCGCTCACCAAGGCGGGATTGCCGAGCGCAAGAAAATGATCGACCGCAAACATAAACTCTCGCTCAGCCGTCAGGCCAAGGCGCTCAAGATCAGCCGGGGCAGCGTCTATTATCAGCCCCGTCCCGTATCGGTCGGTGATCTGGCACTGATGCGCCGGATTGATGAATTGCATCTCGACTATCCCTTTGCAGGCAGCAGGATGCTGCAGGGACTATTGCTTGGTGAAGGATACAAGGTTGGCCGCCTGCACGTCACAACACTGATGAAGCGTATGGGGCTTGAGGCTATTTATCGCCGCCCGAACACGTCCAAGCCTGCACCGGGCCACAAAATCTATCCCTATCTGTTGCGTAAGCTGCCGGTCACCCAACCCAATCAGGTCTGGGCGATGGATATCACCTACATTCCAATGGCACGGGGCTTTGTTTATCTGGCCGCAGTGGTTGACTGGTTCAGCCGGCGTGTCCTGTCCTGGCGGCTCTCTATCACACTGGAAGCAGACTTTTGCATTGAAGCCGTTGAAGAAGCACTGGCCCGTTACGGTAAGCCGGACATCTTCAACACCGATCAGGGCTCGCAGTTTACCTCCATCGCTTTCACACAAATCCTGAAGGATGCTGAAATCGCCATCAGCATGGATGGCAAGGGAGCGTGGCGGGACAATGTCTTTGTTGAACGGCTGTGGCGCACGGTCAAATACGAGGAGGTCTATCTGCATGCCTATGGCAATGTTCCACAAGCCCGAGCCGCCCTCGGCAAATATTTGGTCTTTTACAACACCAAGAGACCGCATTCATCGCTTGACCGCCAGACACCCGATCAGGCTTACTTCAACGTGCTGCAACCAATCCCGGTCGCGGCATAACAGGGGCTGAAATCCACTTATCCGCAGTCCGAAAGTTGTTCAAACAAACCGAACCACCTCTCTATGACATCGTCGCACTTCACTTATAAATGGATCTGTACTTAATACTCGTGGTTGCGGCGATGCAGTCAAAGAACTTTTGGCCGCCTAATTCATGTAGACATAAATTCGATGCCCTGCGGAACGTGACTTGTGATCACACCTGTCAATGGTTCGGAGGAGTGAACCATGTTGGAGCAGACCACTAAAGCTGCAAGACAGAACCAATAGTCCCGCGCGCGCATGAACACGTCAGTTCGTATAATTTCTATGCGCTGCGTTGTTCAATCTGATCCGCTTGCTACTTATTAGTTGCGCTGCCGCCAAGAAACAATTGCAATTCAAGATTTTGTCAAAGAAGCTTGCAATCGACCAAAGATACGCCCGCCTGCAACTATTATCTTCAAGGTTTGTTACTCATAAACGCCGTTAGCCCAATAAAACGAATGACGATCTTCTGTCGAGATATTGAAACCTCGCTCTCTTTGTACCGCGATATCCTCGGCTTTGACGTGGCCGAAGACAAAGTGGTTGAAGGCAGTGCTATGGGTGAGATGATTGGTTATCCGCAAGGCGTGTCTATGCGCATCGTCCATTTGCAAAGTAACAACTCCGATAACGGACTCGTCGGTCTATATGCCATACAGGATCCTATTCCCGACGAATTGCCCCGCCCCCCAACCGATCGAATTCTCTGGGGACAAACCGCGCTAGTGGTTTCTGCCGACAGTCTTGACGACATCTTTCCCAGGCTTAAACACGCCGGACATGACTTTCTGCTTGAGCCCCGCGAGTACATCAAACCCGACGACTCCGAGTATATGAAAGCAGGCATTTATACCGAAACTATGTTCTATGACAATGACGGCGTCTTGGTGAGCATTATTTGTTATCGTCCGCTTAACAGCTGATTGCCGCGAGAGATTTTTCTAATGCGGTGACGGCGCAGGACAAATCACGACATCCGCTTTTCTAATAACGGGCATCTGACGCTGGCGCTAAAGACGACAGATTAAACCTCAAGTCAAACGCCTCGACAATTGGGCCTGTCGGTTCTTGGGGCGACAGCATCTTGTTCGACATTGACGATTTTAGTTTTTAGACACTCCGAAAACACTTTGCCCGACATTTCGGCCCTCGGCCCTTCGCTCGTCGATTACTTGTTTTGAGATGGTCCAGGAATTCTCCTGCCGCCCTCCAGACCACTCCGTCGGTGCTTCCAAATATTGAGGATGATTTTTCTCAATATGGTCGAGAATGTTTTTGGGAATTTCGGAGACACTTCTCAAGCCCCTTGTCTGGCTATGGTAAACCAAGTGTCCGGGCTGGTTGCCCATTTCCATAAAGGGCAGCCACATGGCAATGCGGGCCCATGAGGTGTGTCCGCTCGCTTTCGTGACTTCGGGATCGTTGACTTCGCTTAAGCGCGCAATAATACCCCAAAGCTCCGCAGACTGATAAACATCCTGCTGAGAATGGAGCGGGTATTCTGCGCGGGGCATGGGATTTTCTTCCGCGCGGAAGACGTCGATCTGCCAGACTAAATTGTCGCCACTGATCTCGTAGGGATAGGGAGGCGCGAAGCGGCCGCCGGACAGCGGGTAAAACCGGTGAACGGGATCATTGAGAATGTGAAGCACTTCGACTTCTTGCTGCGTCATCGGATTGTACCAGGTCTCAAGGACATCCCCGGTTTCGAGATCTGTGTAGTAGAGCAATTCGCGGTGATAGTAGCGCCAGCCATTTTCTTCTTCGTGGAATTCGAGGCGGCTGGCGCCGACGCCGAATGTGCCGAAGAGCTCGAGGTTCTTCTCGCCGGGAATCCAGGCCCATGTCTTGCCTGCAAAACTGCCGACGGTTTGAGCACCCGACAGGTCGGCCTGAACCTTTAACAGGGCGACTTGATTGTCTAACGGTTTTTCGAGATCGAGCGGCCCGGGATTAAATCCCTTCGGCAAATTATCCATAAATTTGGCCATGGTGATGTCTCCCTTGAAAGAACTGACGAGATATTGAAGACCAAATTTTAAATACTTGCGAGCGGCGACCAAGACGAGTTCGGCAGACGGCCAATGGCCGGCAGCTCGATAACTGGGTGCCGATTGGCGACGTTGATTGATAGCAAATAGCAACTGTATTGTCGTTCCGCCGCCTCGAGGGTTAGAGCGTGATTTTTATGTGCGCTTGCCGGCAAATCGGGAGGGAACGCCCATGAAAGTCTACGAAATCGGTGACTACACCAAAGGCACCAGCTTGCATGCGGTTGAGCGACCCGAACCTGTTCCCGGTCCTGGCGAGGCGGTCATGCGCGTGCGGGCGACGGGGATCAACGCCCGCGATTTGACCATTATCAGTGGGCATCTCGGAAAGTAGCAGATGCCGTTCACGCGCGTTCCGCTGAGTGACAATGCCGGAGAGATCATTGCAGTCGGACCCGGCGTCGATGCTGTCGTGGTGGGCGACCGAGTCACCATGACCCATTATTGGCAATGGTTTGATGGAGACTGGCACGCGTCGATGGCGGAGAAAGACTACTCTGCCACTATTGACGGATTTTTGGCAGAGCAAGTTGTCGTGCCGTCCGCGGCTCTAATCAAATTGCCTGACCCCATGAGCTTTGAGCAGGCAAGCACCCTGCAAAGTGCCGGTCTCACCGCATGGAACGCCGTCATTGAAGCGGGGGCGGCCAAGGAAAGCGATACGGTCCTAACGCTCGGCACGGGCGGCGTGTCTATGCTCGCCATGCAATTGGCCAAGATGCGCGGGGCCCGCGTTATCGTGACTTCATCAAGCGACGAAAAGCTTAAAGTCATCAAAGCTCTTGGTGCAGACCATACCGTCAACTACCGCGAAAACCCGGATTGGCCGGTGGAGGTTTTAGACCTCACCGATGGAGAAGGGGCGGACGTCATCGTGAATAATGTCGGCATTGGTGAGCTGGAAAATTGTTTGCTTGCGGCTTCCTCCAACGGTCGACTTATGTATGTCGGCGCAAACCCGGTTGTTCACAATCTAAACCAGCAAGCGCCAGTCACTGCCGACAGATTGCCGAACCTGATTCTCAAGAGCGTCAACATTCACGGCATTATCGTCGGTAGCCGGCGCATGTTTGTTGACCTCATTCGAGCCATAGTCAGACACGGGATCGAGCCGATTATCGATCGTGTTTTTGATTGGGACGAGATTTACGATGTCATCGACCATATGGAGAGTGGCAAGAAGATCGGCAAGATCGTTATTCGTGTGACTTGAAACAATCTCAGTCGCTCTAGCTTCACTTATGTAAGACGCACGGGAAGACTGCTTTGTTCCGTCTTAAGCTGCGTAGCTGCAACTTATTCTGGTTGTTTTTACGAGCAGTGCTATCGAGAAGAGGGGCGCGAAGCTCCCGTCGAAAATTTGTCTGATCTCGAGCGCATAGCAGCCGTCGACATGGTAGGACATAGAGGGCTGCGTGTGACGTTAGCCAACTAAGGCAACTTCTGACCTGACATCGTGTGCTTGACCAAATCGGGGCCAGCTTCCTTCCTTAGATCCACCACGTGCGTCGAGCGGTTTTCCATATGTCGTCGATCCGGGCCAACGTAGATTGTGCTGTAAACAATTTCGGGATCCTTGTCCAAGACAGCACGGATCATCGAGTAAATAGCCTTCGCATCGACTGGTAGCTGAATTATGGCTGTTGCGCCTACTGCTAGTGCAGCGTCAGTAGCCGCTTCGTCAGTTTCCTGAACAACAAATATGAATGGTACTTTTTTGTTGGACACATCGTTTGTGCGTATGACGCGCAGAAACATTTCCCCATCAATATTCGCTCCTCTATGATCGGAAAGAATCATATCGAATCGATTAAACCTGATTGAATCGAAGGCTGCGTCCTGTGTACTCGCTGTAACAACAGCGCTAATCCCAAGACCACGTAAGATTCGGCGCATCAGAACTTGTTTGCCTTTTTCCTCAAAGGCCAACAAGACCGTCAATTTATCGAGCGCTTCGATTCGAGCCATAACTCAACCCAACGGTGCAACCAACGATGGTGGAACCACAACTTCAATGCCGCTCCGTAATGACGCAAGGGGGTGAATATTTTCTTCACACTTAACAAAAGTTTAAATGGAGTTAACGCTGACGGTTGCGTGTAGTGGAAACTTCTGGCCAGTTGCAGCCAAAATTGATAGCCACGACGGACAACCGAGTGAGATCTGCAAGCTGACGGGTCTAACTGGCCTTTTTCTCTTAGTTTGCCGCTTCCCGTTCCGGCCGGTTTGTCTCGGACAATCCCCATATGCTCAGCAATCCGATGACGGTAAGCACCATCATGTAGAGCGGCACCGGCCAGTAGGCGCCGGCCGTCGCGGCGAGCAACGCCGTCGAGACAAAGGGCGCGAAGCCCCCGCCGAAAATCTGCCCAACTTGATAGCCAAGTGATGCCGCCGTGTAGCGCACGTTCGCTTCAAACAGTTCGGCGAAGTAGGCGGCGATCGGTCCATAAAGGGCGCCGAAGGCGAATAGGCCAAGACTGAGCGCCATCCAAATGTAAGTCGGATTGGCCGTGTTCACGATCCAAAACATTGGATAGGCGTATACCAACATGAAGATGCCGCCGCCGAAGAGAACCGGACGACGACCGACGACATCAGACAGCGCACCGAAGCCAATGCAGGCAAAGATTTGAATCGCTGAGGCGATCAGCACGCCGTTGAGCATCACGTTACGATCGACGCCCAAAATCATCGTGCCGTAAGACAGCATGAACGACACAATGATGTAGAAGGGACCGCTGACTAAAACGAAAGCGCCCGCGGCTAGCAATATTTGTTTGCCATAAGCTTTGATCGCGCGACTGAGCGGTGTCTGTTCGCTGGCGCTCCGTTCCATGATCTTCTGGAAGACCGGGGTCTCACTGATCTTGATCCGGATGTAAAGCCCGACAAAGACCGGCAAAATGCTAACGATGAAGGGAATGCGCCAGCCCCAAACCAGAAACTGATCGCCGCTTATGTTGATCGACAGTGTGAGCATCGCCGTTGCGATTAGAAACCCACAAGGCGCGGCGGCTTGAGGGATACTGCCCCAAAAGCCGCGCCTGTTTTCCGGAGCGTATTCTACAACCATCAAAACCGCGCCGCCCCATTCGCCGCCATAGGCGAGGCCTTGTATGAGACGCAGGATCGTCAAGAGAATCGGTGCGGCAATTCCGATTTGCGCATAGGTCGGTAGAAACCCGATCAGCATCGTGGTCACGCCCATCACGGTCAGCGTCAGCACGAGCATGGGCTTTCGGCCGAACTTGTCGCCGTAGTGGCCGGCGATGATTCCGCCGATGGGACGGGCAAAGAACCCTGCCGTGAACGTTGAAAACGCCAGAAGCGTGCCGGTGATGGGATCGTCTCCGACGGGAAAAAAGAGCTCGCCAAAGACCAGGGCTGCCGCGCTGGCATGTCTGACATCAGCGCCTGTGGGACAGATGGAGTTGATTGTGTAACGGAGGATTTCTGGCTCATCGTCGTGACCGAAGGGAACGCAGATGATCCAGAAATCCATGAGTTTGAAGGACGGCGCCGAGACGGCGGTACGGGACATCCGGCGCAAGACGCGCAAGCAATATTCAGCTGAAGAGAAGATCCGGATTGTGCTCTCGGGCCTGCGCGGCGAGGACAGCATCGCCGAGCTGTGCCGTCGGGAAGGGATCGCCGAGAGCCTCTACTACAGCTGGTCGAAGGAGTTCCTGGAAGCCGGCAAGAAGCGGCTTTCGGGGGATACCGCCCGCCAGGCGTCCTCGGGCGAGGTCAAGGACCTGCGCCGCGAGAGGCATGACCTCAAGGAAGCGCTTGCCGAACAGGTGCTGGAGAACCGGCTGCTTAAAAAAAGCATGATCGGGGATGGGGGAGACGGCGCATGAGATACCCCGCATCGGAGAAGCTCGAGATCATCCGCCTAGTCGAGCGATCCCATCTCCCGGTGCTGCGGACGCTGGACAAGCTCGGCATCCCGGCAACGACGTTTTACCGATGGTACGACCGGTATTTGCGTGGTGGCGTACAAGCATTGGAAGACCGGTCTCCCAAGCCAAAACGCGTGTGGAACCGCATCCCCGATGATATTCGAGAGCGGATCGTCGATATGGCTCTTCAGGAACCGGAACTGAGCCCGCGCGAGTTGGCAGTGCGGTTCACTGATACGCAAAGCTATTTTGTATCCGAAGCTTCAGTGTATCGCCTGCTCAAAGCTCTTGATCTGATTACCAGCCCGGCCTTCGTGGTCATCAAGGCTGCCAATGAGTTCCGCGACAAGACCACGGCGCCAAATCAAATGTGGCAGACCGACTTCACCTACCTCAAGGTCATCGGCTGGGGCTGGTTTTATCTCTCTACGATTCTTGATGACTTCTCGCGCTACATCATTGCGTGGAAGCTGTGCACCACGATGAGAGCTGAAGACGTCACTGATACGTTGGAAATGGCTCTGGAGGCATCGGGTTGCGATCAGGCAAATGTCGCACACAAGCCGCGTCTGCTATCTGACAATGGTTCAAGTTATATTGCCGGCGATCTTGCTGACTGGATGGATGATCAAGGCATGAGGCATGTTCGCGGCGCGCCGTATCATCCGCAAACGCAAGGCAAAATCGAGCGTTGGCATCAAACGCTCAAGAACCGCATCTTGCTGGAAAACTATTACCTACCTGGCGATCTTGAAGCGCAGATCGATGAGTTCGTGGGTCACTACAATCACCAGCGCTATCACGAGAGTCTGCAAAACCTCACGCCCGCAGATGTTTACTTTGGGCGCGGCCAAACCATTCTATTGCAAAGAGAAAGGATCAAGCGAAAAACGATCGAGCATCGGCGCTTGCAACACAGCAAAGCCGCTGCTTAAACTGATACAACAGATGAGCCATATACTCCGCTAGCTCAAACCGAAATCTGTTCCAATTTATCTGATGACGGACAGGCCATCACGTAGTCGATATTCATCAAACGCCGCAAGAGTGTCGTGACGGGGACGTGGATTTCGTCATCACGATTCGACCCGTGGGTATCAATGCCTTGCGGTTCGAGAATGCCTTTAATACGAAGAGGCACGCCGCCGACTCGGATTTGTTTGCCGATCGGGTCTTCGTTGGCAAAGAGCGCGTCGGCAGCGTCGGGACCGATAACAGCGACGCGAGAAGCTGAACCCACATCATCCTGGGTAAAGTACTCGCCCTCCATGACGCCGCGCTGCCATACCAATTCGGCGTTTTCAGAATGTCCGAAAACATTCATTTGGCGGCTTTGGCCGCTGTATTTGATGTCCTGCGCGGGCAGCATCTGAAGAGGAGCCCACGCGACGACTTCGCTTATTTGCGATTCTAGTGCCGCGAAGTCGTCAATTTTGAGGGTTGTAATGGGGCCACCCGCTCTCGGGCCCGCGTGTCCACCACCGGAATTTACGACAATGCTGCCTGTCCCAAGAGTACGATTGGCATTGGCCATCATCGCCTCTTCAGCACCGGAACCCATGGAACGCATGGACACCAGCGCAGCGACACCAACAACGATGCCGATGGACATGAAGAAAGTCCGCATTTTGTAGCGGGCCATCATCCGCGTGCTACCAGTGAAGAGAAGTTTCCTATTCATGCGACGTCTCCCATCTCTGAACGTTGAGGCGTATTTTTGACTTCACTAAGCCGGCCATCATCGATACGAACTACACGGCTCGCGCGACTTGCCAGATCCTCGTCGTGAGTAATCACTACAATCGTGCGGCCCCCCTCATTGAGGGTCTGAAACAAGTCCATTAGGTCCTCACCTGTTGCCTTATCCAAATTTCCCGTTGGTTCATCCGCTAGTATCAATTCAGGATCGGTTACCAATGCGCGCGCAATGGCAACCCGCTGTTGTTGGCCGCCGGAGAGCTCTTCTGGGAAGTGTTTGAGACGATCTTCGAGACCGACGCTGCACAAAGCATCTACCGCTTTTTGCTCCGGATCGTCCGCATCCGAATATATCAAGGGTATCTCGACGTTTTCTCTAGCGTTTGTGCGCGGCAAAAGATGAAACTGTTGAAATACGAAGCCAATCTTCTTATTGCGAAGTTTGGCGAGTCTGGCAGGCGACAGGCCCAGAATTTGTTCGTCACCCAGTCTATATTTTCCTTCGTCGGGACGATCGAGCAGACCGAGTATGTTCATCAGCGTAGATTTTCCCGATCCTGACGGACCGACAATCGCGACATACTCGCCTTTTTGAATATCGATATTGACATCTTTCAGCACTTCGAGCGGGCCTTCGTCAGGCCGATCGTAGGACTTACAGATTCCCTCCATATGAATCATATGAGACTCCTCAGTTTGGATTAATTTGTACGCTTTCTCCTTCGGCAAGACCGTCTAGGATTTCCACCCATTCGTCTGTCCGCCAACCGACTTTTACGATTTGTTCTTTCCAAGTCCCGTCGCGCTCGACCATGACAATTTGACGCCCATTCTTCCGGCTTAAAGCGCGGCGCCGGGTCGCAATGACGTCTTTGCGTTCTTCTATTTTCAATCGGACATGGGCCGTCATTTCCGGGCGAAGGATGCGATCCTGCTGCTCCTCAAACGCAAGAATAACCACGTAGTTTACGACGCTACCTTGAAGCTCAGCTTTGGGATTTATGGCTCTAACGGTCGCTTCGAATTCCGCGTCCGGGTAGGTATCAACGCTGAATGTGGCTGTTTGCCCGATAAACACCCGACCAATATCAGTCTCGTCAACATAGGCCTGCACTTCCAGGCGTCCGAGATCGACAATCGTTACGAACGTCGGTGCGGCAAAGTTGGCTGCCACGGTCTCTCCTTCCCGAGTGGTCACATCCGCGATCACACCTCGAATCGGTGCGGTGATTCGGGTATAGCCAAGGTCTATTTCAGCGGACTGCAAGCGGGCTTCGCTCAGTTCCAGTTGCGCCCGTCCTACATCCAAATCGCGTTTTGCGGTTTGCAAATCGGCCTCTGGGCTGTAGCCCTGTGCGGATAGGCCTTGCTTACGTTTGAAATTGCTTTCTGCCAAAGCCAACTCGGCTCTTCTTAGCGCTACTTCCGCCCGGGCTTGGGCGACCAAGGCCTCGAATGGGGTCGGGTCCAACTCGGCTAGCAAATCGCCCGCAGCAACGGTAGCGCCAACCCTAACGGGCAAGTTTTGTACAATGCCTGAGACACGGGAGCCGACATTGATTTCTGCGCCAACGACCGGACGAATAACTCCTGTCGAAATCACTTCGCGGCTCAACGTTTCGCGGCTGACACGAACAGATTCAAGTTTGGCCTGTGCAGGTCCAACGGCATCACTCTGCCAGACGTATAAGAATGTGATCCCAATAAGGGCCAGCGCGACAAGGGACAGCCATTTTACATTGATTTTCATTGAGTTTGTTCCGAGTCGGCAGTCGAAAGGTGCAAAAGTTGGTCGGATGTGTTCCTTGCGAGATCGCTGCTCATAGACTGCCTCATCTGCGCCCGCGGTTCTTGTGTCGTGTCACATTCAAATTTGCAGGACCCCATGACATGGCTCACAGGAATGAAATCTATCACTAGTTCCGCCGCATCCGTAAGCGACGCGAAGCCTGTTGTTTACATGCTGGATTTGCCGCAGCCAGCCACCATAGTTAGGGCTCAGAAGGGCCAAGAATGGCGAATAGATGTAGTGCTGATTTGTCAGATATGTCACAAAATGTAACGGCTATGCTCAATCGCTGCGCGCGGCGAATTATGCCCTGGTCGTTCAGTGGCAAGACTGCCCAGTCCCGTGGATTGGGTTGCGTCGGGTTCGATTCCCACTCAAGGCAACACGCGGCTTTACTCTCAACGAATGCTCTTCCAATCAACCCGTTGAGCAGACGATGTGGGCGGCAATCTAAGCTGCCGGCTGCGCATCGGCGGTTTGTGCATTGAGATACGCGTAATTGTCGTGGTCCATGGCGCCATCGGGAAGCCAGTCCCAGAGGTCCCCCATATCCCTCTTAATGCGATCGACATAGAAAGACGGTAGAACGTCCGTTTCACCTTCAAAGAATTTGCGAAACGGGCGGTCTTCGTCGAGGCGGTGGCGAACTTCTTGGAAATATTTAAGTCGGCCCCAACCCTCGTACGATACGCTGCGAAAAACATTCATCATTTTTGGAACAACCGCGGAGGTGGCTTTCATGCGATTGAAGATCGCTCGTTTGGAATGAGCGTGCTGGTACAAATCGATCATCAAATCGTAAAACCCGGGCCATTGATAATTCTTGGGCCGAACGTTCATCGCGGCGCTGTTATTCAAAAGATGGAACGGAAAGGCGACCAACCGTCCTTCGCGCTGGTATTCAAGGTTCAGCGGCGCGCTGCTTCCGAATGCGGTGAGCATGGAGAAAGCCGGAAACGTTCCGGGAGCCAGATCTAGATAGCGCTTGGTCAGATCGAAGGGCTCAGAGCCTTCGTCGCAATCGAGGCCAATGACGAAGTTGCCTTGAAAATAGGGCAAGTGCCTCAAAATCATATTGACTTGATCGGCCACGACCTCGACTTTTGCTTGGCCCTTTTTATTACCAGTCTTTGACTGGTTGCCCATGTCGTACCAGGACTCGATGCCCGGCAAGATCGCCTTAAACCCGTTTGTCTTAAGCCGTTTGACATTGTCCTCCTTCAAAAGAGAGAGCGTGCTCTCGGCAATAAAATCGATGCTACCCGGCGGAACGGCTTCTTCGATGGCGTCGAGATAATCGTTGAATCGGACACCGAAATTGGGATCGTGCCAGCCGACCATCGGGCGCTTGAACTTCGTCAAAAGAAAGCTGAGGTCTTCCTTCATGACATCGAAGTCCAGCGGCTGATAGGGGATAACGGAATCGACGCAGAAGCTACAACTATAAGGGCACCCCATGCTTCCGATCATTGAAACGATCTTGATCCAGGGCGCCGCCTCGAGCAGGCGTTCAATATGTTTCCAGCGCTGGCGTACGCCCGGTAATTCAGTAGGCTGAGCGAATGCGGACAGGTAGACACCCATCGGCCTGTGCGGCTCAGCATCTTGCAAGACGTCACGAATAACCGTTTTATCGGTGAACCCGAGGACGTAGTCGAAGTACTTTTGTGCATCCTCCGGATAGCTTCGCGCGTGGGGGCCACCCAGGACGGTTAGTGTGCCCTTCGATCGGTACATGGCGCTCAAGGCGTAGACCGTTTGAGCGGCGGAGGTAAATGCGCCAAAGAAAACAACGTCGAGGTCATCGGGCAAGTCGTCGACCAAATTCTGCAAGCCGGAATAATAGGCGACGAAGACGTCGTGCCCTTCTTCTTCGCACCAAACCGCAGTCACTTGCGGCATTATGCCAGCCAAGTTCGCTCGCATCACGCGCGCATAGATATCGCGTGCAGGGGCATTACCGACCACATCGACAACGCCGATTCGCAGCTTGCGCATTATGCTGTTTTCCTTTGTTTGGGGGATAAAGGGAACTACGATGCTAGAAAATGCGCATTGATTATTATAGCGCCAGCCTGCCCCCAAAGCGTCCGACTCACAATCTAACCTGTTTCGGGTCTATTCCCTAGGCAAGATGATATTAGGCGTGAGCTACGTTTCTGAGTTTGGCCGAACGCAAACACACCGAAATCTAGCACAATGCCGCTTATCTATTCGGCTGCGACCGCGAACGTCGCTCCCTTAGCAAAACGCGGCACTTCTTCATGAACCCAGCCATGTGGGTCCTGTTTGCGCACCGGCGACGGGATCGCGCGATAGCGTCCGTCTTGCAGCGCTTCGGCCCATGCTTTGCGGTCAATTTGCCAGCCGCGCTCGCGTAATTTGGCCATCAAGTTCCAGTAAAGCTGAATTTCTGAATCCTCGTCATATGTATAAAGACCGTTGGGGTCGGGTCCGACAGGCGCAATTCTCGGCTGTTGTGCCTCGGCGATGGCCTTATCTTGATGCACGTTCATGAGATTGCGCTTCAGATGTTCCTTGTCGATCTCCGGCTCCATCATGAAGTTGCGGAAGAAGATGTAATTCATTGCCGTTGCCTGATCGTCGATGGGCGTTGAGAATTCATAAAATACATTGTGCATGCCGCTGCCAACGCCGCCGATTTCGACTTTGCCGTTGAGCGTGATGCCCGAGACACGAAACTTCATCCGCGACTCGACTTGCTTGGGCTTGTCGTCTTCGCGGAGTTTTTCCCATGTCCCGCCTTTGCGAATTCCCCCAGTGGGGTAGTGAACGAGATTGAAGCCATCGTCCACTTCGGTCAATTCGAATGGCGGCGGTGCGAACGGGTTGTCTTGGTTTTGAAACTCGATGCCGTGCACGACAGACAAATGCACCAAATCCAAATTTGAAAATTTGGCCCAATGATAATTTGTTTCCCAGATCTCACTGTGGGTCGTCGAACGGAAGCTGTCATCGTTGAATTCGGGCATGTCGATGATTGGCGCCGCACTCTCAGGCTCGTCGCCAAGAAACGTCCAAATGAAACCGTATTTTTCCTGCACCGGATAAGCGTCGATCTTGACACCGGGCGCCACTTGCTGTGGGTCTTCATCCCGGCGCGATGCGATCTTCGTGCATTGGCCCTCGCCGTTAAACTGCCAGGCGTGATAGGGGCATGCAATCGAGCCGTCTTCCTTGCATTTGCCTGTGGCCAAACTAGCACCGCGGTGGGGGCAGACATTGCTAAGACACACCGCTTTGCCGGTTGGCTCCCGATAAAGTACGAAGTCGCAGCCCAGCATTCGGACCTTAAGAGGCTTTTCATGAAGATCTTCGCTGCGGGCAGCGACGTACCAAATATTTGTAAACACGAGGCCCATCTCCTGAAGGGGTCAAAGCAGAGCTTCGCCATTTGAACATGATTTCAGGCAAATGTCAGGCAATACCGGGCTGGTTGGCCATGCCACGGCACAAGCGCGAGCCGCCGTGCTTACGGTTAACGGATTGCTTTTGACTATGAATCGCGGGGTCTATCGTGCCACCGGAGAATTGCTTTGATGCGTCAAGCCGCGGCCGCTATGGGACTCTATTTTTGTGCGCCAAAAATAAACCAACTCGCGCCATTGCCATGAGCCGGGGAGGGGACTTCACTCCGGACGAAGGCCTCAAACGCCTCGCGGCCAAAGGTGGAATAATTCGGAATGAGATGATGGATCAATCCATTTTCGGCGAACCCCGCTTCGCGACATAGTGACTTCAGATTTTGACTTCTGAACGCTTTATAATAGGGCTCATTATTATAGTAGTTATCCCAATCCAAATAGAAATTGTAGTAGGCGTCAGCTTCGGAATGGGGCGGCAATTCCATGTGCACCAAAACGCCGCCCGGTTTAAGCACACGCAGAGCCTCGCTTAGCACTTGCTTGGTGATATTCACGGGAAGCTCGTGAAACAGGAAGCTCGACGTAATCACGTCGAAACTGTTGTTTTCGAAGTTGAGGTGTTCGGCATTCTGTTGCGAAAAATGAACGGGTACACCGTCAGCTTCGGCGACTGCATGACCAAAGCGCAGCAGCGGTGCTGCCACATCTACGCCAAACAACAGGGCGTCGGGAAATACGCTATTGTAGGGGAATAGATTTTTGCCGGCGGAGCAACCGAGGTCCAGAATTTTCTGAGGTTTGAGTTCCGGATAATTCAGCTTGAGATAATGCGCGATCGACTGCGCCACAGCCCCGACCTTGCCGCGCCGATATCTCAGCGCGTCGCTAAAGACATCCGTTCCCATTGTGTAAATGGCGCCTTGAGCCACATCATCGTCCGTAAATTCGGTATGGTAGTTTCCCGGCATAAGATGGATGTCCATCTTCGACACGTAGGCCGGTATCTCTAAGTCAGGATCGAGGTGAAGCGTTCCGCCGGCCTGAGAGTCCCGGCTCGCCGTCTTTGCGGTTTCGATCATATCGGGCAGCGCGCGTTCGACCGCATCCATGACACAGTCCCAGGTCATGACCTGAGCGTTGAAGCGCGCCGTGCTCCAGACCTGATAGTAAGGTTGATGTTTCATTAGGGAGCGGACTTGTGATCCGCTTTCAGGCGAATGACCGTGCTCCGATTTAAATTCGGGCGCCACTTTGTGGTCATAGAGCGTACGCATCGGCTCGCGCATATCGACCATGACGAATTTGCGCAATGCGGAAACAAAAGCTTGCCGCGAAACTTCATTGTGATCCGGGCGAAAATGACGGCGAATGTCAGTTTGAGCGCCCATGGGCTGCGGCTCCTCCTCGGCAGTCTACGGTTCAAATCGTTTATCAGGCATTAGTTGACACACTTTTGTCGCGTGACGCAATTGCAGGAACAAATAACGCTCGCGTTAGCTTGTCCAGCGGGCAGTTTGGCACTTAGGCTGTATGTTCGATACACGATTGGTCTGAACTGAGTCCGCGGGAACTGGAAATGACGACAAGCAGCGAGCGCGACGACCGATCGAGTGCCTCAGCCAATGCCTCTCCGGCGACGGATTGGAGTCAGCTCAAAGGCCACCCCCTCAAATTCTTTTTGATTTGCCTCGGCGGTTACACGCTGGTGCGGATCGCCGAGGGTCTTTACTTCTACGTCAATTCCTCCATTGCTGCCGACTTCGATGTCACGCAGAAAGCATTGGGCGTTGTCATTAGTGCATCCGCCGTGATTGGCATAGTCGTTTCAATAATCTGCGGATCACTCGCCGATGTGATCGGGCGCAAGCGCATGTTCGGCGTCACGATTATTGGAACAGGACTATTTATCGCTCTGCAAAGCTTCTCACCGTCTTTATTTGTCATGACGATCTTGCGCGGACTTTCTCATGGCTTTTGGAGTTCCATGTCGCCGATCAAAACAACAATCGTGACAGAAGCCTCGCCCGCACGATTTCGCGGAATTCTAACGGGGTTATTGCAAGTGGGCTCGCCAATCGGTGCCGGCATGGCGGGTTTCATCGCCGTTTATGCCATCGATCCTTATGGTTGGCGTTGGGGATTTGCTTCCGCCCTGTTGATCATTCCTCCCGGTCTTATTTTGTGGCGCATGTTGAGCGAAAGTCGGCGTTTTGAAGAGCAACGAGGTCCGTCTGTCGATCTAACCAAGAGAAACAACATCCTTGATCGTATTCGCGAGCTCTATAGCGGCAAGTACCGGCGCAATGCGATCATTTGTACTGCGGCCGCCTTCATGCTCGGAGGCGGCATTGCGGGATCCGTATATTTTTGTAAACCCTATTTTGAAACGGTTAAAGGTCTTACGCCGGTTGAAGCGAGCACTGTGATCGCCGTCGGCTGGTGGGTCTCAATTTCCGGATTCGTCTTGGCCTCGGTGGTCGGTGAATTTCTGCTACCGCGGCGCGATACGTTTGCCGGCGGCATGATTTTCGGAACAGCGTCCCTATTGGGTCTGGTCTGGTGGGCTGACGGCTATTATACGATCATGCTGTTCTATGTTCTCATGAGTTTCTTTATTTTGGGCGTGCTCTCGGTGTTTGGGACATTGATCAACGAAAGCTTTCCCACTCAAATTCGTGCAACTGCGTCGACGGTCTGCGCTTCAAGCGGCATTGATGCCGGTGTCATTGTATTTCCGATCATTACAACCATTGCTGCAGAAGACTGGCTCGGCTGGAACATGATGTTCAGCACATTTGTCGCAATACCGTTTTTGGCCGCGGCCGGTTTGTTTCTCTTACTGCCTAGAATCAAATCCGGACTTGAGGTTGAAGAGGTTGCTGCGGCGATGCATGGCTAACAACCATCGAAAATAGTTTACCGACTTCGAACTGGCATCGGACCTTGCTTTTTCAATATGCCGCCTCAGGTTGCGGCGCTCAGTCGGATGACGCGTTCGGTCTCTTCCCACAAATCGTAGTCACCGAGTTCGTCAAGGCTGACCCAGCGCACTTCGGCAACATCATCGAGCGCCCTTGCGTCGCCGGCTGTCCAAGTGACTGAATAGTCAACAAGCGTATAGTGATTTTTCACGTTTCCGTCTTGGTCAGGAATTATTCCGTCGACGACATCGATCAAACCGTCAATTGTGACGGACAGGTCAGTTTCTTCTTTGACTTCGCGCTGAATTGCGGCTTCCAAAGTTTCGCCGACAAGTTGCGCGCCGCCGGGAATACTCCACTCATCAAAACGCGGCGCCTTACCGCGGCGAACAAGTAAGACTTTGTTGTTTTTCCAAATGACGGCGCCAACGCCGACAAACGGACGGTCGGGATAGTCGCGGTTCAGGGTCTCACTCCCTTGTGAACGGCCTCACCTCGATGTGACTCGCAAGTGACCCCGGAAGTTTAGAAGCTCAATGCAGGCGATCTTAACATCTAAAATGAAACAGTGACGTTCGAATGCCTCGCATCTCTTCATCGCGTATCAATAAGATAATCCTCTTCCTATGCGCGGGTGCCGCCGGAGTCCTAATTGGATTCATGATGGCGCCGGCGGATGCCATGATGAGACAATGGGAACGCGCATGGCCGCTGACGGACTTCACGAAACATTCCGTCGACCTCAACGATATTAAGTCGGGCGGGCCGTCCAAGGACGGCATTCCGTCAATTGATCGCCCGCATTTTGCACCGGCGCAAACGGTGACGGCCCTCGGCACCATCGAGCCTGTCATCAGCTTGTCGATCAATGGGGACGCGCGCGCCTATCCCTTGCGGGTTCTAATGCGCCACGAAATTGTCAATGACGTCGGCGGCGGCGTGCCGGTTGCCGTTACATATTGTCCATTGTGTAATGCGGCCATCGTTTTCGAACGAACTGTCGACGGCGATGTCGTCGAATTCGGCACGACGGGGAATCTCCGAAATTCCGATTTGGTTATGTACGACCGTTCCACCGAAAGCTGGTGGCAGCAATTCACCGGTTAAGCGATCGTCGGTGTGCGTACGGGCACCCAGCTCAAAGTTGTGGCCTCTCGTTTGGAATCTTGGGAGCGGTTCTTGGTACGCCACCCCGACGGCCAAGTCTTGTCGCCCCGTTTTCGGTCACTCGCGTCGTACGGCGGCAACCCTTATGTCGAGTATGACACTGCGCGCAATCCATTTGCCTATCGCGGTCCGTTACCTGAAGGAATCGAGGCGATGGCGCGCGTCGTCGTCATCGGACAGGAGGCCTGGCCGCTCGAACGGCTGCGCGAGGCGGGCACGATCGAAACGAGTAGTCATATTATGACTTGGAAAGCAGGCCAGAACTCGGCGCTCGATACGCAGGACATCGCGCGTGGGCGCGACGTCGGCAACGTGATCGTGCAGCAAAAGGGAGAAGGCGGCCTAGAAGACGCCGTTCACGACGTTACGTTTGCTTTTGTGTTCGAGGCCTTCCATCCCAATGGAACGTGGCACTTGGATTAACAGAATGCGCCTGGAGTAGCTCCCATCCCTCGCGCCAGGCGCTGGAGTAGCGGTTATCATCAAGACATTCGTCGTTCCCCTTCAACAACATTTTCTTATGGGTGGCCGCTACTCTTTTTAACCGAAAACTAACGGCCTTACTTGATCGGCCTGCATCCGCCGAGACACGGTCCCAAAAAGTATTTTGGGCAACGCCCTTAGGATGAGATAGGGGCGCTACATCTTTGATCCTCATAGCGAGGGCGACCCGCGAAGGGGACCGTCTCGAACCATGTAGGTTGCGGCTTTGCAGAAGACACAAACGAGTTGCATCTCAAGGAATTATCCAGAATTCGTTTGGGTACTTAAGCGCTCAGGCGGTCGATCCGCTTGGCGATCCGGTTTCGTGCCGGATCTGAGCGGTCAAAGGCGATGTAAATTGCGCCGTCGTCCATACGGACAACTTTGCCCCGGGCATAACCAACGCGCGGCAGTTCGACGGCGACGTCATCACCGACCTGAGGCTTGCACGGAGCCTCCACCTTGGCGCCAGTTTCCGATATCTCCTGGAATGTGCAGGCTAGGTCTGAAAACGGGCCAACCAGTCGTCCACCTCGGGAAACGGGAATCCGCTGTGTCTGGCGGCGATCCTTGAACTCGACAGCGTTACGCTTTTTCGCAGGCATTACATTAACCCTTTTGTCCGCGTCAATTTGGTTCGGGCAGCTAAGTATGAGCCAAACCTGAAACACTGGTTTCAAATGCCGTGCCACGATGCCAAACACGGCTCAATCTCACGACTTTTCTAGTTTTGGTTAATGGGGCAGGACTAATTCGTATCGTTTATGTCGTATTGGTTCTGCACGAAACCGACATTGGGAGGGCGCTTGGTCCGTTCGAAGTGATCGTAACCGGGTTTCATATTCCGCCAGAACTTGGCCCACTGTGAACCACTGTGCCGTTTCATGTTGGCGTCGGTCATGCGAAATGGAAAGGCATGTACGCGAAAGAATGCCTGGCTGTGATCGAGAGCTGCTTGGGCGAGCGTATAAATTTCCTCGATTCCCCCATCCGTCATGGCATAGCAGCCGACGGACACACAAGAGCCGTGGATCATGAGAAGACTGCCGTTGCGGCTTCGCGCTTGATCGTAGAAATTCGGATATCCGAGATCGAAGCTGAGATGATAGGCGCTGCGCGGATTGAGTTGTTCGCGGGCGACCGTGTAAAAGCCTTCGGGAGACTGGCCGTCGCCTTCGCGCTGTTTCGGCCCAAGGCCCCCTGAATACCGGCAAATATCGTAGGTCTTAAAGAGTTTGAAAAGCCGGTCAGGGCCTTGTATCCAGACTTCCAATTCAGCGGATTCTTTGAAAATCCTAATGAAAATTGGGTCGCCCAGCCGCAATCCGTGCTGTTGCAGCTCCGCGTCCATGCGCGGTGAGGTGCGTTTCGTAACTCCAATTGATCTGCTGCTAGGCTGATATAGATCCGCGGTCCAGCCGACGGATCCAAATAAAATTACCCCGCAGAGCAGGCCAATGCCCGCTTTCAGCCCCAAACCAATCACTACCAAGACTCTCTTTGTTCCAACCCCTCGGAAGGTCCTTTATACTAAAGAACGGTATGCAATGGGTATACCTTTTCGTTCGAATTTTTCCGATAACCATAAATGGTAAGGCCGAGTTGACGTGAATGGCCCGGCCCAGTCTGAAGGAACAATAGGTTTAAGGAGAGAGTGGCTATGGGATTGACGGTTTCCGGTTCTGAAAGCGAGTCCTGGTATGCCTCGCATCCTGATCACAAGATTCACGTCGAAATCGGACGGGAGCGGATTACGGCGGTGTTTAAGGGCAAGACTGTCGCGGAGAGCGACCGAGTCCTAGTCCTGCATGAATCGCGGCATGACCCGGTCTACTATTTTCTCCGAGAGTCGGTCCAGATGGGCTATCTCGAGCGAACCGACCACCACACTTATTGCCCGTTCAAGGGCGAGGCATCGTATTGGACCGTTCGGGTGGACGGACGTTCGACAGAAAACGCTGTATGGTCTTACGAAGATCCACTGGTCGAGGTCGCCGGCATTAAGGACCACGTCGCGTTCTATTGGGATAAAATGGACGCCTGGTACGTCAACGGCGAGTCCGCCGATCCCCCGTCCGCTTGATGCTGGCGGGCGCTTGCAGAACGACGGCATTATTTCATGAGCAACCCGGCTTCAGATGCGAAGCTTCTTCAACTCGGCAACAAGGTCGATTTGCCCGCATCGCCTGATGAGGCGATTATTGAACGAGTTCCTAATTCAAGCCAGGGCACCGACTACGTCACACGCTTTACCTGTCCGGAATTCACGTGCCTGTGTCCGATCACAGGTCAACCGGACTTTGCCCATCTTATAATTGACTACATTCCCGATGCTTATCTCGTAGAAAGCAAGTCGCTGAAACTCTATCTCGGATCATTCAGAAACCACGGAGCATTCCATGAAGCCACGACAGTGGCGATCGCGGAGCGGCTGGTCAAAGAAATCAATCCTCGTTGGTTGCGAATTGGTGGCTACTGGTTTCCGCGAGGCGGGATCCCCATTGATGTTTTTTATCAAACGGGGTCTCCGCCGGACGCCGTTTGGATACCAGACCAAGGCGTGCCGCCTTATCGCGGACGTGGCTAGAGTCCCGCGCAACTATTGCAACTAAATAAAATGTCATCGGGCGGTGCTTGACTTCACCGCGCGTCGCGTAAGACGATCTGAGGGGCGTTGGGGGATTCGCGCAAAACAGGATAATTGGAGCGTATAGTGGATAGATCGGAAATTTCGCGGCTTCAGAAATATCTCAGGGATACGTTCCGCCTGGATACGATCACCATTCGTGACCGGCCGCAAAAGGACGATTCCGTCGAAGTTTATATCGCCGATGAATTCATCGGTGTGATCTTCAAGGACGACGAAGACGACGAAATCTCCTATGCCTTTCAAATGGCAATTTTGGAAATAGATTTGCCTGTTGTGGCCGGGCTGTCCGGCGACTGACCGGCGACCCGCGAAGCTCGCGCCCGCTCAACTAGCGGTCGGCAGCGACAGCGACAAAACAAATTCTTGTACCTTGTCATTTATATCGCGCCATTGCGCGAGCCAAGGGCGCTTGAATCGATAACTCAGAGAAAGTGTTTCGGTCAGCCGCATATCGCGCCGGCAGTGAGGACTCGGAATGACTTCTGTCTCACAGAAACACCGAATGACAACCGGTACGGCACCGCTTTCATTGTAGACGAACAAGTCTTCATCCTTGTATCCACTGGCCTCGGAAAATTCGTAGGCCGTTAGGCCGTAAGGACCGACGCGTCCGGCGCCGTCAACATTATCCAAGTAGACGCGATTAAGCCGGTCAGCCTCCTCCAATGTCGAGCGATGGACTGCAACATCGAAATAGATAACAGGCGAATCGGGATTATTAGCCTCGAATATGTCGCGCTTCTCCGCCGAGAAGGATTCGAGATTGGGTAAGAGAGCATAAAGCGAAACGCTCTCTCGTTCACCGCCGCGCCGCGCCCGGGGAAACCGCGTGTAGCTGGTCGGGACTTGAAAGTTGACATCGCCTATCGTCATTCTGATGAGCTCGTCGCTTGCGGACGGATCTTGAGTGTCACCTGTGAGTTCGCTCAAGGTCGGGCCGAAGTAGTAGTAGAGAAAGCCAAAACTCAACAACAGTGTGACACCGATGATTGTAAACGGCAGGGTCCAACTGGAGTCCTGTTTGGCCTCAATGCTGAATTCTTCTGTCACCATTCGCTTTTTTCGTCGCCTAGCCATTGTCGTTACGCGTAAGCCCCAAATCTCCCGGGAATCTAAGATGTCTATCCCGGCGGCCTTACCAAAGCATGGCCTCATTTCACTAATCAAATCCTATCAGAAAAGAGTCTGTCAGATTCATGCCGGTTTTTGGCTATGCACTGCGCGCATACCTCAATTGCAAGGGGCCATCAATCATTGAATCCCAGAAGAAACGCCCCTATCTAACTCATGAAGCGGCGGCCCTTAGCGAACCGCAAGTGAACTCATCAAGTCGAACAAAGATTAGGATCATGAGACTATTTATTACGAACATTTTTGCGATTGCCGCTACGGCGGCGCTCGCGACAGGCTATGTGGCCGGCTATATCGGTCCATCCAACGCATTCTTTGGCGCCATGCTCTTGGTGACTGCTTACACGGGTTACCAATTCTCGCTTCGCGATGGAATGCCTCTAAGTGAAGCTGCCCGGGCGATTTTCACAAATCCACGCTCTCATCCGCGTCTGACGTCATATATTTCCTACGTCGTATGCACGGTGGTCGGTTTTGTGATTTTGGCTCAGACCTTGTCGCTCTACGCATAAGAAATTCTAAACTTCGGCGATGGTCTTTCCTCCCTCCTCCCCAGCCCATCGCCCAAAAGGCGCGGGACAAGTCCCGCGCCTCTTTGTTTGTCATTGGACATTTTAGAACCGCTCCGGCATATCTGCAGGCCACGTGCTCGATAAGCCCGAGGCTGGCCGATGACACTATATTCAATCTCTGAAGTGAGTCCCGAATTGCCCGACAATGGCGAGGCTTGGGTTGCGCCCACGGCCGATGTTATGGGGCGCGTGCGGCTGGCCGCTGAGGCCAGCGTCTGGTTCGGCGCGGTCCTGCGCGGTGACAACGAACCCATTTCTATCGGCGAGCGATCCAACGTCCAAGACGGCAGCGTTTTACATACCGATCCCGGATTTCCGCTGACCATTGGTGACGAAGTCACGATCGGCCACATGGTCATGCTTCACGGCTGCATCATCGCGCCGCGCTCTTTGATTGGGATCGGAAGCATCATCTTGAATGGCGCAAAGATCGGAACGAATTGCATCGTCGGCGCCAATTCACTGATCGCTGAGGGCAAAGAGATCCCCGACAATTCACTGGTGCTGGGATCACCCGGAAAGATCGTGCGACAAGTCAAGCCAGAAGAGACCGCGCACATATCTTTGTCGGCGCAACATTACGTCGACAAGTGGCGGCGCTACAAAACTGACTTGAAAACCGTATGTGAGACTTAAAACAAGCTGTCGGCTAGACCGCGCTTTCGTTCTTTTACGTCGATCAGCTCGATCGCGACGCCTGATCCTTCGTGACGCACGACGCGTCCTTCCATTTTGCCGATTTCGATGATTTCTCCGATAGGAGGGCGCTCGGCAATTTCAATCGCAAAGCCACCGACCGACATGTCAGTCACTTTGCAAGCGATAAGTGTGCCGTCGGCGCGACGCAAGATGGCATTTTTAGTCATCGTTTCACGCGGAAACTGGCGATCATTCGTCAGGTCGTCGAAGTGCTGCTTATTCAAATGCCACGTTAACTGCTCGACCGTCCTCTCGATTTTTATCCACGAGGTTCGAAACTCAACAGCAAATCCTCCGTCGAACACGCGTTTGACTTTGCCTTCAAATCTTCCCACTTCGTCGACATAGATAATTAAGTTGTCTCCAGATGAGGCTTTGACATCGGAGCCGATTGCGATGCCGCTACCCGAAATGTCTAGAACGTGGCCGACATGTTCAGACCGATCGGGCATAAGAAAGCGAATGCTGATATCGAGAGAGACACGACGATGGCGCCGCTGTTCGCGCCACAGAGGACGATCCTCTTCATTGCGGGACAGTCCCTCTTCGGACTCTTCCGGCGTGTCGGATTGGTCCCCGGAGTTACTCATATGATCGGCCCAAGTTTGTTCACGAATGGCACACGCTATAAGAAAAACGTGAAAAATCCGTTCTTATGACCTCGCAATAATGCCTTGGAATCGGCCAAAGAGAGAGCCAGGATTGCCTAAACGGGCGACAAAGTGCGCTGGTTTTCTAGAAAACCGCTTTTCGGGCTTCTTCTAATTGTCCGATCTGGTGCTAACCAAGCGAAGATGAGCCTTCTCGACGCGCGGTGGCCGGTTCCGATCAAAATCTTCATCTATGTTGGCGTCCGAACCGCCAAAGAGCTGCGCGCTTGAAATCCGCTGGGATACAATTTTCCTGTAGCCCAAAATGTCAGGCTCAGAGAGCATCTGGACGGAGCCAATAATCCTTGTGACGTTTCCGTAATAGTCCAGCAGCGGCAGCGCGAGAATCTCGATGTCGATTGACAAGTGATCCAGAGTTTCCGCGCAGCAGGTCGCGACACCTGGCGCTTTCTGCTCGAGGACCTCACTCATCAGTTTTTTGCATGGTGAATCGGTCACTTTCTCGCCACAGAGAGAGAAAGTTGTGCGCACGAAATTCCCGGCCGTAGAACTCGCAAAGTCGGGTGCCAGCGAGGCGAAAGACCAAGTGATCGTTGTCGAAGTGCTCGAGAATGAAGATGTCCGGCAACAAATTCTTAATTTGCCTCGGTTCGATATCGTTGCGGCAAGGCACGTCTCGGCCCTGGCGTAGGCCATTCCAGTAGTGATATAGCGCCCGCGTTTTCGGGTTTCTCATGTTCAGCGTCCAATTTCCCTACTGCCGAATTATTGTTTTTTGTTCAGTTGCCCCAGCAACTGTTTGTTTCAGGTCGACGCAAGTCTTCCCGATTATCGGCGGTATATTGAGGCTTGGAGCAGATTCCGTGCCACAAATGGCGCTGAAATCCGTGCCGAATTGGCTCTAGCCGGCAACCCTGCGAATCTGCGCAGTTTGATTCTGAGATAGAAGCGACCGGCGGGACGCAACTGAGCTCCCGGCCGCCACAGTAGTGCCGGCTGAATTTGAGAATTTGTCCCCAATTCGGGCGCAATTCAGTGGTTAATCTACTAAGTCTTCGGATTCAGTTGGCGGGCCCTTGCACTCGGAGCCCTTAACCACGAAGTTTGGCTATGGGTGGAGAAAGATCAAAAATGAACTATGAACAGGGCCCGAAGTTCAGCTACTTCGGATCCAGGTCCCCGCCGGTTTTCAATTTGCCGCCTGTTGTCACTTGGCTCGTTGTAGCCATGGTTCTTGTGCACGTGCTGCGGGTGGCGATTTGGCTCATTTTGCCGGCGAGCGTAGACGGTCGGATTATTTCTTTTTTGGGCTTTGTTCCAATTCGCGTTCTGAACCTGGTAGGCGCGGACGGCCTATCGGCCGATTTAGTCTTGGGTGTGGCAGTTCAGTTGGTTCCCTTTGTCAGCCACATTTTTCTTCATGCGGACATCATGCATTTGAGCTTCAACCTTTTATGGATGATGGCTTTTGGCACAGCTGTAGCGCGAAGATTGGGTCCGACGACAAGTGGCCGCACAAGGTTTATTTTGTTTTTTCTGGTGTGCGGCGTCGCGGGAGCTGTCGCGCATTTATTGTCGTTTTCCGAGCCGACTTTTCGATTAATAGGAGCTTCAGGCGCGATTTCAGGCCTGATGGGCGGCGCCATACGCTTTATCTTCGTACCGCCACCTCTCTATCAAGTGCGCCCCGACGGCTTGTCGGATATTTCAAATCCGCGTGTCGCGATCTTCGCCATCATTTTCGTCGCACTGAACATGCTGATCGGCTTGACGGGCATGTTGGATTTTACAGGAGACGTTGGAGCCATTGCCTGGCAGGCCCATCTCGGCGGCTTCTTTGCGGGGTTGCTGCTGTTCGGATTTTTCGTCCGCAAATGACGCGTGCTTTTCGCGTCCGCTAAAACAAAGATTCCTCGTAGAAGAGCTCGTCATCTAAATAGAGGCCTTTGATGGCGGCGGTCCCTTCGTCGTCAACGGCTACTTCAACGGCGACGCGCTCGATCTCTGAATCTTCTCTAACTGCATCCTCAATTTCTTTTCCGGACCCTTCGGGAACAAAGTAGCTATCTAGGCCATAACTGACGTTGACTTCCGTAGAAATCAGCGGCTGGGCGTAATAGTCACAGTCGAGATTTTCAAGTGGACAATCTTCGTGAATATCATTAGTCCAATCGACCGTCCCTTTAATGATAACTTGATCGCCGATGATGGTCGGCCAACCATTGTAAATTCCTGTCGCCGACCAAAATTGACCCCGTTCTTCCAACGCAACATATATCGGCTGAAGGCGCTCAAATTCGTTGTCTCCTTCCAGTTTTTCTGTTGGGAGCTGACTAATTTCGTAATTCAAAATCACATAATCACCGCGGAACAAATCGCGTGGATCAATCGGTTCGGTCTTCAGCATGATTGCTGTCCCCGTGCGCAGTATCGTGGCTCGCTCATAGATCATGGACCCGAGGACCGCCGTCTGAATCAGCGCGACTGCAACAAATCGTGCAACGAGCATCATGAGGAAACCTCCGCTTCGGTACCGCTGATGACGCGCCGGCGTAGCCGATCTAGAGCCACGCTCATTGTGATCAACAATACGCCTCCCACTGCAAAGAAGAGCGATTGGTTCAACAGCGTACTAAACGTTTCGAGGTAAATGAAAATTGCTTCCGCGCCAAAGGCAACGAATGACATGTTGATGATGAAGCGATCGTCATGTCGAGTGCCGTAGCCTAAAATCCACACAGCAATAATCAAGAACAGGCCACGATAGAGCCATTCGGTAAACACGCCTCCCAACTCTAGAAGGTAAGGAAATGCAATGACGGCAACGAGAGCGCCAAGGGTGCCGCCGACATCGATCAAGCCGAATTGGCCACGAGTCCATGCGAGACCCGCAAGGATAAACGTCGCGACGGCAAGCAACGCCATGGCGGTGGTCCATGTTGGATCACCGCCTAAGAAGTCATCGGCGTCGATGATGTGGAGCGTGAAAAAGGCGACAAAAAAGAGGAATACGCCATAGCGCTCAAGCGCTTCGGCATAAAGGTAGGAAGTCGACGACAAGAGCGCACCTGCGCACCAAACTGCCAACCACAGGATTGAATAAAGCGCGCCGACTTCTCCGATTTCCCAACCCAGATCGTCCGCGATTTCGACCGTGTTCAAGGTCAGCCAAAAAATGAGCGCAAGAAACGTTAAGTGGAAACCTGGCCGCCATCGCATTAGGTGAGTCGCAATATAACTGACACCCACGAACAACAAGAACGGCCAATGAAAGGTAACGTCGAACTCAACTGCCTCGAGCCAAGTCCAAATGCTGGCAATGATCAAGGCAGCCCCTAGAACGGCGCGCGATGGAATCAAAATTGCCACCAGCAAACTGCCCAGCGCCCACATCATAACGCCGTCGGGATAGTGAGCGCTTATATGATAAATCTGAGCAATGAGCATTATGTTGACGCCAAATAAAGCCACGCCCAAGAGAACGGCCGCTTGTCCGACGGCGCCGTGTCCAATCCTTGTCAGGTACCAGCCCGCGCCGTAGGCGAGCCACATGGCGCCGAATAGCATGCCCAATTGCACGATTTTCTGAATGCCCCAGAAGTTTGCAGCGACAAAAGACATAGCTGCAAAGCCGAGCAGGATCACACCAAGCATCGCCAAGACAACCGACAGCGAGCGCTTCGCTCCCCCTTGTCCAGCCGAATCGAGAATGTCGTCGGCACAGTCCGCATCCACAAGACCGGCCTTAATCCAATGATCAAGGTCTCTTTTGAGTTGCCGCAAGTAAATGGGATTGCGCATGAGCTACCGGGTGGCTGTCGATATGGTTAACTGTACAGGGTTGTGTGGTCGAATTATGGCATCACTTTGGCACACTTCGGGTGTCATTTTTTGCGCCGTGCACTTGCTTCGAACATGTGTTCCAGGCATGATTCTAATCAGCGTTTGCCCATTATTATTAGGGGCAGCCTGTTCGAGTCCGGTACCGCTGGCTCCAAGGTCAGCTGCCATGCGTCAGCGGCCATAATGACGAACCAATTGAGCCGGATTCAATTAAGACAGGGAGACCTGCCATGATTGTTGAACACATTTTGAAGACAAAAGGAACGGCCGTCTACACGATCGAGCGCGCCAACCAGCTATCTGAAACAGCGCGACTTCTTTCAGATAAGAGAATTGGTGCTGCAGTGGTTGTCGACCAAGCCGGAACCGTATGCGGCGTATTGTCAGAGCGCGACTTGGTGCAAGCGATTGCGCGCCAGGGCTCATCAGCTCTCTCGAGACCAGTCAGCGAGTTCATGACAGCCGAGGTGGTCACGTGCCGATTGCAAGACACGGTTGATGCGCTCATGGAGCTCATGACCGAGCGCCGAATCCGGCATTTGCCGGTCGTGGAAGACGGAAAGCTTCGCGGCATTATTTCGATCGGGGACGTCGTGAAATGGCGCATCGCCGAGACCGTGATGGAAGCCGAGGCTTTGCGCGAATACATCGCAACGGGTTAGGCGAGTTCGACGCTCTAGACGAGTAGATTGATCGAGCTTAGATCAAAGCCACTCCTGCCCGATGAATTACCGAACAACCCCAGAATTGAAGCTGCGGGATTTGAAGAATTTGAATTCTGAACGTCAGCGCTGACGAGATATCGCTTTATGACATTGTCGACATAGTTCGGATTGTCAAACCGGTTAAAGTCAAAAAACCTTTCAAGCGTGCGGCCCTGTGTTTCGATCTCAGCGAATACGATCTGTTGCGGTAATCCACTGGCGCCGATGGCCACTTCTCTAAGAACCGAGTTGGACAGAATATTGAACGGGCCGGTAATTTGCCCGGCGTCCGCCGCCGCTTTGAATTGAATGCCCGCGCGAATGCCTGGTGTCTGTTCATCGAGCTCTTTTTCAACGCCGACCGAAATTAATTGTTCGCTGATCTTATCCGCAAGGGCATCACTTCTCAGAACGCCGATGCCCGAAGAGAGTAGAAGATCGCTTGCCATGTCACGGTAACGATTGTCGGCGACGCGGTTGACAAGACTTTCATTGTCGAATGGATTGCTTGTCAGAATTTTTTTGATGTATCCGAGTTTGTCAATTTCGGATTCAAGACCGTAGGCAGTAAGTGCAATCTTGAGAAGTTTGTAGTCTTCAAAGAACTCGTCTGTAGTTTCGATTTTTTTGACTTGTTCTTTGAAATATTTAAGGTCCTTTTGAAAGAGCTTGTTTTTCGCGTAGATCTCCTCGCGCCTTGGAACGATCTGGTCCAAGGATTGATAGAGAGCGACAGCTGAAAATCCAGTAATCATTGCGGCAACGAGCGCCTTTGATCGATTTCGCCAAATAACAATAAAGTATGTAGCTGATACCTCTAAGAAGGCTTTAAGAAGTCACGATGAGAGTCACTCCGTAAACGGATTGTTTAGCTTAACGGCGGAGCGCAATGCGAGAGCACTTGTACAGCACGGTCGTGCCAATTCCCTTTGCTTTATTGCAAATGGCGGGGCACGTTGCAGCACAAGCAGAGTTAACGCAGGCTGCGGGGCTTGTTTGAGAGGTCGATAATAACAAGAGACATTGTCTATAAGTTGACTAGCTCAATATCCCCATCGCTTCTTTAATGCGCGGCAAGGCTTCCGCAAATGCCTCTTCGCCGATGGCGATCGCTTCGGCGGCCCGGTCAAAATCAATCAAGCTGATATGACCGACCCGGGGGGCAATAAGAACGTCGGGCGGGTCGCCGGCCATGCGTGAGCGTCCAAGCCGGTCCATAACAATGTTCAAGGCAGCGAGCATGACGGTGCCGAGGCCAGGTGCTTTTGGAGTTGAACCGAAAAGCTGGCGCATGAACATGCGTTGAGGACTCGTTTTCAATGTTTCCGTGAGGCTCGGCGAACTTTCACCATTTTCATTTTCGCCATCGGAAAACAAAGCGCTCTCGTCCAGCGCGCCTTTGCCGAACGCATCGGTCTGCAAACCAACGGCAATCACTAGGCGCGCGCCCATAGCGCGGCAGACAGAAACCGGCACTGGGTTGACGAGCGCTCCGTCGATCAACCAGCGCCCGTCAACATTGATCGGACTAAAAACGCCGGGTAGGGCATACGAGGCCTTGATGGCCTCGACGAGGTTGCCGTGTTGGATCCAGATTTCATGTGCGGTTGCGAGTTCAGCTGTGACGGCGACGAATTTTCGGTCCAAGTCCTCAACGTTGATGTCACCAAAATATTTGTCCAACAATTTGCTGAGGCGCGCACCACCCAGAAATCCCCCGCCACTCCAAGTCAAATCCAAGTAACCTAGGAGCCTTCGCTTGTTGAGACCCCGGGCCCATTCTTCCAAAAAATCTAAATTTTCCGTGAGATAGGCGGCGCCGACCAGGGCCCCGATCGACGTGCCCGCGATAATATCCGGCCGAATTCCAGCCTTTTGCATGGCCCGGATTACACCGATATGCGCCCAACCGCGCGCAACGCCTCCGCCCAAGGCCAAGCCAATGGTCGGTTTTGTCATGAAGTGCGTCTCCTTGCCTCAGTGAAGCCTAGTCCGGACGGGAAACTCTTGAAGTCAGGGGCTCCATACTCTGGGCCAAAGGTCTTAAAAGGGCTTAACGGGCAGCTGCAAGCCTTAGCGGGCTTAGAATATGGTCAATAATCTGTTATACTTTATGGTTAATGGCTGAGCGTGCTTTTCGCGGCCCGATCCAAAAAAGTCAACCACGGGTAGGTATTTGGGGCTCAAAATTCGCCAACTTTCCCTTTGACTCTTAATGGAGAGGGGGCGTATACAGCACCTCCGCCGATTCAGCCGGTAGGGCAAAGGTCCTGCTGGCCGGTTGTCGTTGTCTCGCGAGGCGAAGTAGTCGCGCGCAGATGCTCTTTGACATTGTGGATAGAGGAAGAGAAGCGTGGGTGGCGGTATTCTTGGTGACAAGGATACTAGTTAGTCACGCTAAAGCCACGCATTTGCTAAATGGCATATGCCAAATGGTAGATGTGTGGGACTCGTCAATATTAAGACTCGTCAATTAGTAAAGACTAGCCAGGATACTTAAACTTGAGAGTTTGATTCTGGCTCAGGACGAACGCTGGCGGCAGGCCTAACACATGCAAGTCGAACGAGAAGCCCGAGCTTGCTCGGGTGGAAAGTGGCAGACGGGTGAGTAACACGTGGGAATCTACCTAGAGGAACGGAATAACTCCGGGAAACTTGAGCTAACACCGTATAAGCCCGAAAGGGGAATGATTTATCGCCTTTAGATGAGCCCGCGTTGGATTAGCTTGTTGGTGAGGTAAAAGCTCACCAAGGCTTCGATCCA
>CBDFKK010000007.1:0-372500 GCA_965248815.1 Alphaproteobacteria bacterium | reverse complement strand
ATGCTGATGATTGATTTGGTGACGGGGTGACAGCGTACCTTTTGCATAATGGGTCAGCGACTTAATCTGCCGAGCAAGCTTAAACCGATAGGTGTAGGCGCAGCGAAAGCGAGTCTTAACTGGGCGACTTAGTTCGATGGATTAGACCCGAAGCCAGGTGATCTAGCTATGAGCAGGTTGAAGGTGCGGTAACACGCACTGGAGGACCGAACCCACCTATGTTGAAAAATGGGGGGATGACTTGTGGCTAGGGGTGAAAGGCCAAACAAACCTGGAGATAGCTGGTTCTCCGCGAAAACTATTTAGGTAGTGCGTTGCGTGATTACCTTTGGGGGTAGAGCACTGGATGGGCTAGGGGGGTCCAACACCTTACCAAACCTAACCAAACTCCGAATACCAAAGAGTACAGCGCAGCAGACAGACCACGGGTGCTAAGGTTCGTGGTCGAAAGGGAAACAGCCCTGACCGCCAGCTAAGGTCCCTAAGTTATGGCTAAGTGGGAAAGGATGTGAGAATCCCAAAACAACCAGGAGGTTGGCTTAGAAGCAGCCATCCTTTAAAGAAAGCGTAACAGCTCACTGGTCTAAATAAGGATTCTTGCGCCGAAAATGTAACGGGGCTTAAGCCATACACCGAAGCTGCGGGCGTGTCTTTGACACGCGGTAGCGGAGCGTTCCGTATGCTGATGAAGGGTCATCGCGAGGTGGCCTGGAGGTATCGGAAGTGAGCATGCTGACATGAGTAGCGATAAAGAGTGTGAGAGACACTCTCGCCGAAAGTCCAAGGGTTCCTGCGTAAAGCTAATCTGCGCAGGGTTAGCCGGCCCCTAAGGCAAGGCCGAAAGGCGTAGTCGATGGGAACCAGGTTAATATTCCTGGGCCAGTGGATGGTGACGAATTCTGTGTGTTGTATGGGCTTATTGGATTGCCTGTGCAGCGAAGGAGTTCCTGGAAATAGCCTCCACATGAGACCGTACCCCAAACCGACACAGGTGGACTGGTAGAGTATACCAAGGCGCTTGAGAGAACTGTGCTGAAGGAACTCGGCAAATTACCCCCGTAACTTCGGGAGAAGGGGGCCCTGTCGGTGGGCAACCATTGGCAGGGGGCACAAAGCAGGGGGTGGCGACTGTTTACTAAAAACACAGGGCTCTGCGAAGTCGCAAGACGACGTATAGGGTCTGACGCCTGCCCGGTGCCGGAACGTTAAGGGGAGGGGTGCAAGCTCCGAACCGAAGCGCCGGTAAACGGCGGCCGTAACTATAACGGTCCTAAGGTAGCGAAATTCCTTGTCGGGTAAGTTCCGACCTGCACGAATGGCGTAACGACTTCCCCACTGTCTCCAGCACAGACTCAGCGAAATTGAAATCTCCGTGAAGATGCGGAGTTCCCGCGGCTAGACGGAAAGACCCCGTGCACCTTTACTATAGCTTCGCAGTGGCGTCGGTAACGGCATGTGTAGGATAGGTGGTAGGCTTTGAAGCGGAGGCGTCAGCTTTCGTGGAGCCACCCTTGAAATACCACCCTTATCTTTTCTGGCGTCTAACCGCGACCCGTGAATCCGGGTCCGGGACCCTGCGTGGTGGGTAGTTTGACTGGGGCGGTCGCCTCCTAAAGAGTAACGGAGGCGCGCGATGGTAGGCTCAGGCTGGTCGGAAATCAGCTGTTGAGTGCAATGGCATAAGCCTGCCTGACTGCGAGGCCGACGGGCCGAGCAGAGACGAAAGTCGGTCATAGTGATCCGGTGGTTCTGCGTGGAAGGGCCATCGCTCAACGGATAAAAGGTACGCCGGGGATAACAGGCTGATGACCCCCAAGAGTCCATATCGACGGGGTTGTTTGGCACCTCGATGTCGGCTCATCACATCCTGGGGCTGAAGCAGGTCCCAAGGGTTCGGCTGTTCGCCGATTAAAGTGGTACGTGAGCTGGGTTTAGAACGTCGTGAGACAGTTCGGTCCCTATCTACCGTGGGTGTAGGAGAATTGAGAGGAGCTGCCCCTAGTACGAGAGGACCGGGGTGGACGTACCTCTGGTGGACCAGTTGTCGCGCCAGCGGCACAGCTGGGTAGCTATGTACGGACAGGATAACCGCTGAAAGCATCTAAGCGGGAAACCTACCTCGAAACTATTTCTCCCTGAGAGCCGTGGAAGACCACCACGTTGATAGGCCGGATGTGGAAGCGCGGTAACGCGTGTAGCTAACCGGTACTAATTGCTCGATAGGCTTGACACACTTTCGTCATTGCCCATGCACAGAAAAACATCAGAAATTCAGTGAACTGAATTTCTGCCGCAAGGTATGAGTTCAAGAAAGACTTAAGATTCAAGAAAGACCTAAGAATTGTAAGGCTCGGGATCCGTTTGTCAGGGATTGACTTGTCAATTTTTGATAGCGGGTCTCCGGTTTCTGTTTTTTGCCGGTCTGGTGGTTATTGCGAGGAGCCTGCACACCATCCCATTCCGAACTGGTTCGTTAAACTCCTCAGCGCCGATGGTACTTTGTCTTAAGACACGGGAGAGTAGGTCGCTGCCAGACCTGCTAAAAACAGATGCCGGACACGAGCCTCCTTCCCAACGATGATCTTTTTTCACATCGAAAATTTGGAACGTGACACGATCAAACTGTTTGTTTGATTTGGTCGCGCGCATACACATGTCCGCGAGCGAATTAGCGCCAATGTTCTGAAATCCACGGCGTGGGCCGCACATGTTTGTAAAGAGCTTGGGTGAGGCGCTTGCGGGGCCATTCACCCACGACGGCCTCATCTGGATCGGGCTTGCCGGTAAAGCACACGACTTTTGCAGACGTTGGTAGCTTTGGCGTTTGAAAAAAGTTGAGCGGCCAGGACGGGATCAAGTTGTGTTTGAAGCTCACACACCAGTCGGTAGGCCAAAAGATTTGGCCCTCGATTTCCCCTGAAATGTATTGCTGGCTTGCGCGATAGGTGCCGAGGTAAGTCTCCGGATCGGCCATCAAGCGCTCGTAGATATAAGTGTATTTGCCGACCGGAAAGCGATAGACGGACGTATTGCCGATGTTCTGGCCTATTTGCGTCCAATTTTCGGCGACGCAATATGTGCCGGGCGCAACGTCGAAGAAATCGTCAAGCCCGCCGGTCACCACGACATCGAGATCGAGAAACAACACGTCCCCTTTGAGATCGGCGAGAGGCGCCTGCCACAGCGAGATCTTGCGCCACGGCAGCCACTTCCATTTTTCAGGCAACGTGATTGGCGGCAAAGGGTGGGTATCAATATCGCCATGGAGCCCCGAGCCGTCGTCCGTAAAACAGACAAGCCGCGTCGGCCGCGCCGTGTGGCGCATCACCATGGAATGGAGCCGGTTGACGTAAGTGGCCCCATACCGCGTGCCCCATTTCATGCAGATAATCGTTTGCATCGCGCGCGCCGTTTCGAATCCTCAAATGACCGGCGCTATTAGGCGGTCTCAGGCGCGGCCACGCAACCCGAATTGCTTTAGAAAGTCGCGGTTTTCCTTGACGCAATCCGCCCCCCTTGCTACGTCTCCACCCCCTCTTTGAGGCGCGGTCTTTGACCGCAGTCGTCGGTGACGCGGGGTGGAGCAGCCCGGTAGCTCGTCAGGCTCATAACCTGAAGGTCGTAGGTTCAAATCCTACCCCCGCAACCAACGCGAGAAACAAGACAACGACCCCAACTCGGGGCCGTTTTCTTTTGGTTGTTTTGATGTCTGAACGCCGCAAAGCAGGTCTGACGAACTAACCCCCCAGCGCCCCTTCAATCGCAGCGCCGAGTGCCGGATCGTCCGGCTTCACGTCGGGCGAGAAGCGGGCGACCACGTTGCCGTCTTTGCCGACGACAAACTTTTCAAAGTTCCATAAAATCTCGGGCGCAGGATTGGGAGTCATGCCAAAGCCGGCGAGCTTATCGCGCATCTCTTTGTCTGAGTTGGTCGTCGTCGGTGCGGCTTCAGTGAGCGCAGCGTAAAGCGGCTGCTTGTCGTCGCCGCTGACATTGTTTTTCGCAAACAGCGGAAACGTCACGTCGTAGTTTGTCGAGCAGAAGTCTTTGATCTCATCGTGTGTGCCCGGCTCTTGCCCGCCGAAATCGTTGGCCGGAAACCCGAGCACCGTAAAGTTCTTGCTTTGCAAGCGGCGATGTAGCGCTTCCAACCCTTCATATTGCGGCGTCAGCCCGCACTTGGACGCGACATTGACGACCAAACAAACTTTGCCGCTGTAATCGCCGAGGGTTGCTGCGTTGCCGTCGATGGTCGTCAATTGAATGTCAGTCAAAGAAGCCACCATTTCCCGTTCCTTTCTGGATTTGATTGGGGAGCGTTGCGTGAAAGGTATAGAGCGGCGGAGCGCGAGTCCATCGCGGAGATAAATCTCGCGGGGAACATCCAGCCGTCTCATGCCTGGGCAGCTCGACTCCGGACGGATCTAGGCCGCCAGGAGACACGACTTGATGATTGCGAGCGGGCCGCCATGTAGGCGCGGCTTGTCCGCTTGGCTACTTCAGCACGATCATACCGTCGCTGTCGTACGCTTCGAACCGTTTCAACGCGAAGCAATCGAGCTTCGATCGTCCTGTCGCTGCATCGAACTCGAGGCCGTGGCCCGGGCAGGTGAGTACATTGCGATCGTGGTACCCGAGGTCCAACCGATACCCTTGGTGGGGGCAAGTCGCTGATAATGCGCGCAGCTCACTTCCGTTTCGCAAGATGACGATCCGCTCGTTCTTGAACTGAACCGCGATCTTCTCACCGTCACCAAGAGTGTCCGATGGTGCCACCGGGGTCGCAATACCGGGCTCAAAAACCTTCGCAATCTCGACGGAGACGGACTTCAGGCTCCAATCTTTTCCCTGTCGACGCGGCAATGAGTTCTCGTCGCCGCGAATCCTCCGGTGTTCGCGGCGCCCGTCGAGCAACGCCTTTCCCGAATACCAGTTGTCGATGAACCACAGGCCATCCCGGTCAAAAATCGGGTTGCCGGGATCGATGCGCGTTGTAAACGCAATCCGCGTTTTGTCCGTCGCGTTGAGGACACTGCTGTGGAGGATGTCAGTGCTAAATACAAACAAGTCGCCATCAGACAGATCGGGACGCGTCGGCTTCGGAAGCGGGAACACGCGATCTAGATATCTCGTTGCGCCCATCGGAATGTGCGCGCCCACAGTCTCGGGGTACAAACACATCGAGTTGTCGCGCTCGACGCCTGTAATGGCCAGCCAGACACTCAGAGAGTCGAAAGGTTGCCCAAGCCAGCTATCTAGGTGGGGGGCATGGCACCGATAGGCCATTGGCAGCTTCGCATTCGCCTCAGTCCGCTTTCGAAAATACGTGAGGACTTCGCCTGGTCGTTTGAAGATGCTGCCAGATTTATACATGGTGGAAAGTTGGTCCCATGTCTCCGCCAGTCCGTAGCGCACTTGGTCGCGCATCGAGAGCCGCTTGGCGTCCTCCGCGTTCTGGCGCGGCGCATCGTGGGGGTAGTGGATTCGCACAATAAGCAGATCTTGGACATAGAACTCTTCATCGAAGCCCATGGTGTCGCGTTCACAGGCCGAGCGGCAGGGCGTGCCGGCGAGGTGTTCGATCCCCTCGAGAAAAGCGTTGTGAGTCTGTTCAAGCAGCTTTTCTTTATCCGGATAAGATCCAAAGAGCTGAAAAGACGCTTGATCTAAATACGCTGTCCGCTGGCCCGATAAAGTAGCGTCAGGTATTTGTGACTGCGAAATATCAGGATCCATCGATGAACTCATACTGTTTCAGCCCCACTCTAAAATGGCTCAGCCATAGAGAGAGCCGCGGAGATTAGACCGACGCCGATGATTATGGCATGGCAGGCCCAACTCTCCGAGAGCACAAGCGTCGCATCCATGCCAAACAGCATCCACGGCTCGGCCGGCGCCCCTTCGCGCGCACCGAGATCGTCATAACCTGAAGGTCGTAGGTTCATATCCTACCCCCGCAACCAACCCAATTCCTTAGAATAAGGCCCCTCTTTTAAAACCGTGTTAATAGTGTGAGCGCCGGTCCTCGGTGAACCGTGCGATCGTCTCCATCGCCGCATCGCACTCAGAATCGAAGGCGCAAAACGCGTCGGGAACCCCGAACGCACTGATCGTTCGGTGGACGACTTCGCCCTTTGCATAGTTGGATAGCTTGTAGTTCTTCTTTCGATCGTAGGCAGGATCGATCAGTCCGACAACCGCGCGCCGCGCGCGCCGGAGCAGAGAGGCCGCCTTTAACTTTTCGGAGGGGTTGGGACGCGTCGTGCGGCCGTCGTCGAGCGACGACCGGGGAAGAAAGCAAAGATGAAGCAAACGCAGATCGGAGCCTTCCCAAGGCTCAGTTTGATAAAGCCGAGCGACAGCGTTTCGGTCGAACGGCTCGCGGAAGACAACGTTCTTGCCGTGGAGGCGCTGGTGTCTCCCTTGCCGCCAGCTCTCGATGGCTGCGAAATTGAACAGCTTCCCTAAAGCCGGCGCGGCCGGTGGTGCGAACCCGAATGCTTCGCCGCGGTCGAGATCTGCACCGAGAACATGAAGGCAATGGCCACTGAGGCGCCAATAGTCGTCGTATGCACCCGCGAGCAGCCGCGTCCTCAGCCGCGCGAGCCCGGCCGTGTCGTAGATTTCGTCACCGTCGGCGCCGAGCACCCAGGTATTGGAGCCGGCGTAACCCTCAACGAACCGATGCGTGTCATAGGCGTCTTCGACCGTCGTGACCTCGATGTGCGGATGGCGCGCGGCGATCGCGTCGACGATCGTCCGTGTACGATCGGTCGATTGGTTGTCGAGCACGAGGATCCGGTCGCAGAATGCAACGATACTCATCAGCGACCAGGCGATAAACCTCTCTTCGTTCTTGACCAGGATGACGCCGAGAATGCTGATTGAAGTTTCGCCGGCCTCCCCGGTCATGCCAACACCACTACGCCATTTAGTCGGGGCCTGCGCCGTTCAAGGATGTGAATGGGGAGCGTGAGCATTGCACTGACTTATTTCACGTTCTTGTGGACGAGGGTTGAGACGACACCGTCGATGAGATCTTGTCTCATGGCGCCCAATTGTTCGCCGAATTGGCCTCCCGGTTCATAGGTGTCGATTTCGTTGGCTTTGATGACGCCTTTGTCGAGAAGGAGCCGCTCCAAGATAAAATTGCGCTCTTTGGAGATCCACAATTCCTTGGTGACGGATACCAAAGCGATTGTCAGGGCATCGATGTCGGCGTCTCCTGAATTTTCGCTGCTTGCCATGCGCTTGTCTCTTGTTGGTTTGTTTTAGGTGTCAGGAAATTTCGGGTTTTCGCGCGGTCAAGACAAAGGGGTATTGCATTTCGCCCAATCCTCGCCACTTGGCATCCACAAAACCTGCGCGGCGTGCCATCTCCTCAAAATCGCGCGTGGCGTAGTCCGTCCAATACGGATCATCGCCCAACTTGTCGTTCCATAAATCGGACTTCCATGCCTCATACGCTGTCATGATCGAATAGGGTTGTACGTCAGCCATGAGAATCTCGCCGCCAGGCTTAAGCAACCGACGGCATTCGGCCAAGACGGTTTCGGCATCCGCTGCGGGTATTTCATGAAACACGGCGTAAGATGTCACGAGATCAAAGGAATTGTCGTCAAGACCTGTGTTCTCGGCGGCGGCATGGAATAGCGTCCAAGACCAGTCATTTTCGTTGGCTCGCCGCTGCGCTTGTTCCAATTGGCGCATGCTGAGATCGCACGCCCAGATCTCAGCGGACGGAAAAGTCTCCTCAAGAGCTTGGGTATAGATCCCGCTGCTACAACCAAATTCAAGAATTCGATCATAGGCAGGTTTGCTTGCAGCCTGCGCAGCGGCCAGTCTTTCTTTGGCGAGTGATCCTTTGCGCGTGCGTTTCAGAACATGATGAAACACGAGCTCCGCATGGACAAAGCCCTGAAAATCATGGCCGTCCCAGCCGCCCGTAGTGCCGTGAAATTCGATTCCGTCCCAATAGGCGGGAACTTGCAATTCGGCGTTTCTTTGAAGTCTCGTCGGCCCGTGTTCAAGCTCGCGGAGCTTAGGAATGACATCATCACCGATTTCATCAAAAGCCTTTTGCGCGATCTTTCCGTGTTCCTTGATTTGCCACCCGTGCAGCGCTTTCAATGGTTCGAAAGCCGCATTTTGTTCAAGCACGGCCGCAATGCGCGGCCCTTCAATGCCAAGTTGTGAGGCAGGACGATCAGTTTTCACACCTTCCCGTGTCGCGTATTCGTCAATCTGAGCCTCGGCAGCCATGAATCGCTTTCTGAGATCGACCAAAAAGTCGATGGACGCTCTGCCGGCTTGTTTTAGCTGATAGTCCAAAAGCGTCCTCTCCTTGAATTTTCATGCGGCTGGCCGGCCGCGATCTGCGTTGTCAGTGTAGTCGCCGCAATCGGCAGCACAAGTAGAACAAGGCAAAGAGGCGGCCGAAACTATATTTATGTATCGCGATAGCAAACCGCATCATCTAGTCTCTTATCCAAGTGTTGCGCTGATTGAAGTTTATGACTTAACCGTTGGAGCGCAGGCGTCTGACACTGGAATTCACGTACCGGACCTGGGGCCCGATCGCGTGCGGATCAATAAACGAGGAGCGCTGACCATGGCTTCAAAGAAACGGGCAGCAATAACAGCACAAACGCTCGCAGGCATCGGGGCTGAAGTCGCCGACATGCCTATTTCCGAGGACAAAGCGAATGCACTTGCCCCGGCCTATGAGTCGCTGCTTGTGGAAATCGCAAAGCTTAGAAGTCTTTCGCTAAAAGAAGTGGAGCCGGCGATGGTTTTTTATCCTTTACGATCAAAAAGAAATAGACGTGATGACTGATCTCTCGTCTCTGTCCATCGCGGACGCCGCCGGATTAGTCGAAAAAAAAGAAGTGTCACCAGTCGAGTTGGCGCAAGCAAGTTTTGCGCGCATCGATGCTTTGAATCCAAAACTGAACGCTTTTGTGACACTTGCCGAAGCCGACGCGCTGAACGCCGCGCGTGAGGCGGAAGCGGAGATCGCCAAGGGCGTTTACCGCGGCAAACTTCACGGTATTCCGATTGGCCATAAAGATTTGTTTCTGACCAAAGGCGTACGGACCACCGCCGGGAGCGAGTTACATAGTGACTTGACGCCCGACTACAATGCTTTTTCGGTTGATTGCTACCAAGAAGCCGGCGCCATCGTTCTCGGTAAGACGAATACTCATGAATTCGCTTACGGCCCGACCGGTGAAGTTTCTTTGTTCGGTCCGGTGAAGAATCCGTGGAATACGGATCATATCAGCGGGGGCTCCAGTAGCGGTTCGGGGGCGGCAGTTTCGGCGGGTCTTTGCTTTGCTGCAACGGGCTCGGACACCGGCGGTTCTATTCGCATTCCCTCGGCGTGTTGCGGCGTTGTGGGCCTAAAGCCCACTTATGGCTTAGTTAGCCGGCAGGGCGTTTTTCCTTTGTGCTGGAGCATGGATACTGTCGGTCCGTTGGCGCGCACCGTCGAAGATGCGGCGCTGATGCTACAACCCATTGCACGACACGATCCCAATGATGGGGCAAGCGCAAACCGCGCGCCGGCTGATTATCTGTCCGATTTAAAGGCCGGTGTGAGGGGTCTGCGCATCGGTGTGCCCAGGGCCTATTTTTACGACCGTGCCCAAAAAGAAATACGAGACTGCGTCCTGAAGGCCGTTGATGAACTTGAAAACTTAGGCGCGCGCGTCAGCGAAGTTGAAATTCCGTATATCGAAAATGCCGCCGGTGCCGCCCTTGCGATCTATTTGGCCGAAGCCACGGCCTATCATGAAGAAGACATTACGCAGAATCCGTCGAAATATTCGGACCAAGTGCTTGGCTTTCTTGAGCTCGGGAATTTTCTTTTGGCGAAAGATTATTTGCATGCTCAACGCTATCGCACGTTGCTTGGTCAGAGCTTTCAGAACGCATTCGAAAGCTTTGACGTTTTGATCACACCGAGTGTACCGATCGCAGCGCCTCGACTGGGGCAAGAGACGATCGACATCAATGGCGAAGAGGACGGCGTCTTTGGAGCCCTATTGCGCAATACTGAGCCTTTTAACTTGACGGGCTTGCCGTGTCTCGTCATGCCGTGCGGCTTATCCAATGAAGGTTTACCGATCAGTATGCAGATCACCGGCAATGCGTTTGCGGAAACGACGGTACTCAGGGTAGGCCAAACCTACGAGGATGCGGCCGGCACGCGCGCGCTGCGCCCCCCTCTACAATGAGTTTTTTAAGTCAAACATATCTTGTGTTGGCAGTTGAGCGATGGCATCCATGAAACTTCTCAACAGCGTTTCCGCCGTCACGTATTGCGTCGAAGACCTCAAGGCGTCCCAATCTAGTTGGGAGGACTGTTTGGGTTACAGGTTGGTCGAGTGCGGCGCACTCACTGACACCTTGTGTGCCGCTTGGGGTGCGCCTGCCGAAGCCGGTCGAGACTACTGCTTGCTGCAGCCGAACAGCGGCAGTCCGACGTTCGTTCGATTTGTCGAAACCGGACCCCGTCCTGGCTATCTACCAACATTGAGCTGGGGATGGAATGTCACGGAATTCCTGACCGAGGACCCTGATGCGCTGGCGGCGAGACTGAAAGGGTCGCCGTTCGACGTAATCTACGGTCCGGCGGATCTTGTGCCGACAGCAAAGGCGCCGCGCGTCGTGCAAACCACCGGCCCAGCTGGAGAGCTCGCTTATTTCACGCGCATTCTTCCGGGCGGCAGTCGCTATGGCTTAAAGGGCGCAACGTGTCTTGTCGATCGGCCTTTCAATGTTGCAATGGGTGGGCCTTCAATTGACGAGTTGGTGCGGTTTTATTCAGATGTTTTGGGGCTGCAAGTTGACGATCCGGTGTCCTTTCGCGGTACCCTTGCGGCGCGGGCAAGCGGCGCCTCGCCCGATACGGAGTTTCCCATTTCCGTTGCTCAGGTCGAAGACGAACGTTCAATTCTTGAGCTTGACGAATTTCCATCGCAATTCAAAGCGCGCCCACGCGCAAAAAATTGCATCCCGGGCGGCTTGTCCATGGTGAGTTTTGAAGTTGATCGTTTGGATGACGTGCCTGTTGGATTTCGAGCGGAGCCTCAAGCCATTGCTGGCGCTCCCTATAACGACAGACGTACAGGCATCATTGAAGGTCCGGCCGGCGAATGGCTGGAACTTATCGAAGCGGTTTAGTTTAGCCGCGGCCCGCGATTTCGCACACCGTAATCTCGGGATCAACGTTGGTGTAGTTGTCGAAGTCGGCCTTCATCTCCGAACCGTGCTTAGCAAAGCCCGCATTCATTTGCTCTCGGTCTTCAAAATCTAAATGAGTAATGCAGAGATAGTCCGGGGCATCTCCCCGCATGGTGCTTATACAGTTTTGAACTTCGAAGGACGCCAGACCGAAGGGGCCCATACGGCGCTTAAAGTCGACCATGTGCGTATTGACGTAATAGTCAAAATCGAATCGCGCGTCCGGCGCATCGCGATAGAGCATAGTAAGACGCAGCATATGACACTCGTTAGAATTCTCTTCTTATGCAATCAAGCAAAAGACCAGTTTTGCGCAAAGTGTTTTAGTGCATTCGGTCTCTTACCAAGGCAGAACTTCGCCGGTCCACTCGTAGTAGACCCCGGTGTCGTCCATGGTTAAGCGTTCAATCAAGGCAATCATATCGTTGATGGCCGTGCGCGGTGCCAACACGCCGGCCTTGATCATCCGCTGATAGTTTTCGGGCACGCTCGTGGGATCCTCCGCATTCATATAGTCCTCACTGTCCGTCATCAGATAAATTGGAACAGATTTCGGTTTGAGCTAGCGGAGTATATGGCTCATCTGTTGTATCAGTTTAAGCAGCGGCTTTGCTGTGTTGCAAGCGCCGATGCTCGATCGTTTTTCGCTTGATCCTTTCTCTTTGCAATAGAATGGTTTGGCCGCGCCCAAAGTAAACATCTGCGGGCGTGAGGTTTTGCAGACTCTCGTGATAGCGCTGGTGATTGTAGTGACCCACGAACTCATCGATCTGCGCTTCAAGATCGCCAGGTAGGTAATAGTTTTCCAGCAAGATGCGGTTCTTGAGCGTTTGATGCCAACGCTCGATTTTGCCTTGCGTTTGCGGATGATACGGCGCGCCGCGAACATGCCTCATGCCTTGATCATCCATCCAGTCAGCAAGATCGCCGGCAATATAACTTGAACCATTGTCAGATAGCAGACGCGGCTTGTGTGCGACATTTGCCTGATCGCAACCCGATGCCTCCAGAGCCATTTCCAACGTATCAGTGACGTCTTCAGCTCTCATCGTGGTGCACAGCTTCCACGCAATGATGTAGCGCGAGAAGTCATCAAGAATCGTAGAGAGATAAAACCAGCCCCAGCCGATGACCTTGAGGTAGGTGAAGTCGGTCTGCCACATTTGATTTGGCGCCGTGGTCTTGTCGCGGAACTCATTGGCAGCCTTGATGACCACGAAGGCCGGGCTGGTAATCAGATCAAGAGCTTTGAGCAGGCGATACACTGAAGCTTCGGATACAAAATAGCTTTGCGTATCAGTGAACCGCACTGCCAACTCGCGCGGGCTCAGTTCCGGTTCCTGAAGAGCCATATCGACGATCCGCTCTCGAATATCATCGGGGATGCGGTTCCACACGCGTTTTGGCTTGGGAGACCGGTCTTCCAATGCTTGTACGCCACCACGCAAATACCGGTCGTACCATCGGTAAAACGTCGTTGCCGGGATGCCGAGCTTGTCCAGCGTCCGCAGCACCGGGAGATGGGATCGCTCGACTAGGCGGATGATCTCGAGCTTCTCCGATGCGGGGTATCTCATGCGCCGTCTCCCCCATCCCCGATCATGCTTTTTTTAAGCAGCCGGTTCTCCAGCACCTGTTCGGCAAGCGCTTCCTTGAGGTCATGCCTCTCGCGGCGCAGGTCCTTGACCTCGCCCGAGGACGCCTGGCGGGCGGTATCCCCCGAAAGCCGCTTCTTGCCGGCTTCCAGGAACTCCTTCGACCAGCTGTAGTAGAGGCTCTCGGCGATCCCTTCCCGACGGCACAGCTCGGCGATGCTGTCCTCGCCGCGCAGGCCCGAGAGCACAATCCGGATCTTCTCTTCAGCTGAATATTGCTTGCGCGTCTTGCGCCGGATGTCCCGTACCGCCGTCTCGGCGCCGTCCTTCAAACTCATGGATTTCTGGCTCATCTGCGTTCCCTTCGGTCACGACGATGAGCCAGAAATCCTTCGTTACACAATCAACTCCATCTGTCCCACAGGCGCTGATGTCAGACAGTCCTCACTATCAACCGTGCCCGGCGCCATGATGCTGACGATGACGCCGCGATCTTTCAGCTCGTTCGACAGCAAGCGCATGGCCATGTTAAGCCCGGCCTTACTTGTGCGATAGCCGACGGCTCCTGACACTTTCACATTGGCGATTGAGCCGCCGGTCGAAGTCATAGCAATGATTTTCTTTTGGCTGCTGGCTTCGACATGAGGCAGGAAAGCTTCGGAGACGCGCAGCTGGCCGACGATGTTGACCTTCAAGATTTCCTCGAACCACTCATAGTCAATGCTGCCAAAATTGTTGGGGCGGGTCCGGAACACGTTGATAGCTCCATTGAGCAAAAGCACATCGATCGGCGTATCACGATATTTTTCCGCCAACTGATCCACTTCGTCATAGTCAACAATATCGAGTTCTTCGATCACGATGTTCGGATACTTTTCTGCTAACGCCTTCAGTCTGTCTGCTTTGTCCGGATTGCGGCAGGTTGCAATAACGCTCCAGCCGAGCTCCGCATAGTCATTGGCAAAGGCCAATCCGTGGCTCGCGTTGGCGCCTGTGATCAAAACCGTCGGCGGCTCATCTTGTGCCCGCAACGATTGCAGTGAAATCATCTCAAGCAGAGCTACCGCGATGACACATACGCCAACGGCTCGCGCAAATGTCCCGAAGATGTTCTGGTGTTCAATCGGACGCGTCATTCTCGGCACTCCATCTTGTGATTGCAGGTTGCGGTCTGCTCTTTAATTCAACATCGTGACACACTACGCTCAGCCCATAAGGGAGAATAGAACAATGACCGACGGCTTCAAGAATGACATAGATCGCCGAATGCTGGCCTATCTTGTGGGCGGCATGTTCGCTGCGGGGACGGCGATGACGACAAAAGCTGCAGCGGGCAATCACACGTCAGATGTAAGGGGAATGGCGAAGCCTGAATATCCGCCCTCCGATCCAGCGTTGTTCGCTGAGATTGATGCGGTGCTCAAACGCACCGAAGAAATCTGGCTGGCACAAGAATGGTGGCGGCTGCCGACAGAGATCTGGGATCGCGAAGATCCGACGCCCATATATGTCGCCGAAGAGCTCTACGATGTGATGATTGGCTGGGAAACGCTCGACCGGTATATCTTTCCCCCCAAAAAGGGTCTCGATGCCTTTCGTTGGGGATATTCAAAACTATTTGTTAAAGAGCTGGCGCCGGGCGTTGCTCTTGCGCTTTATGATCACTGGTTTGAAATCAAGATCAAAGCGCCGGGCCTGATCGGCATTCCACGCCATGGCTTTGATCGCGTGCTTTCGATTTACAACAAACGCGCCGACGGCTGGCGTCAATCGCTGTATGCCCAATGCCCGTTGGGTCCCGACACTTATGTAAAAGCGATGGCGGAGAAATTGGTTGGGGACGATTTCGATGAGTTCTTAGATGACGTCAAATCGCGCGATATCCAAGACCCGCGGCTCACCGGTGATGACTAGAATCGAAAAACGTAACACGCGTACTAAGAAGATGCGGCCGGTTCAGGCATTGCCTGGGCCGCCTGCAAATCGGCAACAACTTGTGACTCGCGCAGGTAACTTTTGCGGAGGAATGGCAGCGCGATCAAGAGCGGTAGTCCTATGATGGCGGCGACCGCGGCGATCGAAACGTCGATCATCGATTCATCGGCAAATATCGTATCGGTAATAAAAGCGACACCCGAAGGGCCTAACAAGAGACCGGTCATGCTGATGGCCATATAATAAACAGCCGTCGCTTGGCCTCTAATCTCTCCGGGGGTCACGTTGAGCAACGCTGTCGGGGAGGCGGCCGTGACGGAAGCGATGCCGACCAAGTTGACGCAGTACAACGCAAAGGCGGTTTCGGCTTCGGCCATGATCGGAAACAAAATTCCAGTTGGCACCAAAATGAGAGTTCCCACGATCATTAACATCATGGGTGCGTCATTGCGGCTTTTAGCGTAAAGGCGGTCAATGAGCCAACCGGTGCTGAGCACTGTGGCCGGCCCGATGGCGAGAAGGGCCAATCCGTTGTAACGGGCCCACTTCACATTGTCCCAACCCCACGTGCGCTCAAATAAAGGCGGCGTCCAACTATGGCTGTAAGCCATGATGGTCATGACGGACGCAATGGCCAACACGGCGATATAAGCGCTTCGGTGCTCGACCATATATTTCGCCGCATAGGAAATGGACGCATTCCCTTGTTGAATGGAGCGCTCCTTTCGGCTCGGCTCGCGCAAGAAAAACATTAATACCGCAACGAGCAAGCCGGGCAGGCCGACAATAATGAATGTGAATTGCCAGGGCTCGACGATACCTACAAGAGGTAAATCGATCACCGGCGCTGACTTCGACCATGCAATGACTTGACCCCCAACCAAATTGGCAATCCCGCCACCTAGGGACAAAGCCATCAAATAAAAGGAAATGGCACGCGCGCGCCGGGCTTTTGGAAAACTATCCGAAATTAATGACAGTGCGCAGGGACTGAGCGTTGCTTCACCGCCACCAATGGTGAGACGAGCCGCAAAGAGCTGACCAAAGCTGCGCGCTAAGCCTGAAAGTGCTGTTGCTAAAGACCAAATCGTAATGCCGGCCGCGACGATCCAGGTTCGCCGTTTGCGGTCTGCAAGCCAGCCGAGGGGAATACCCATCGTTGCATAGAACAAGGCAAAGGCGAATCCTAAGAGCAATCCTATTTGGGTGTCGGAAAGTCCGAGATCGGCCTTTATCGGTTCGATGAGGAGGCTCAGAATATACCGGTCGACCCATGAAAACACATAAGCGATCGTCAAGACGGCGACAGTGTACCAGGCGTATCCGGTACTGGGATAACCGCCGCTCGATTGGGCTGACTGGCTCATGAAAACGTCCGGGATTGTTTCGTAGCTGGAAGGGGGACCTTACGGAATTTGGGCGCTAGACTCTAACGCTTTGTTCGCCGATTGGCCGCCTGATCCGTTTTCACTTCGGACCATTCAAATGTGCTATCTTTGAATTAACACATATAATTGCTTAGTTCTCTGAGCCACATTCAATCCGGAGGGACATTCGATATGCGCGCAATGGTAGCTCTTCTTCTTGCAGTAGTTTTGATGCCGGCACCTCGCGTTCATGCGGGCGATCTTCTTGATATTTTGCAAGCGGCGGAAAATGACAATCCACAAGCTCAAATGGTATTGGGCGGCATGTACGAAATCGGCATCGGGGTTGCGCGCAATGATGCGCTATGTGCCTATTGGTGGCAGCGGGCATCCGACAACGGCCACGTGAACGCAACTAAGGCGCTGGGCTCTATGTATTTCAGCGGCCGCGGCGTGCCCCACTCTTATGAAAAAGCAATGGAGCTCTATATGAAGGCGGCGGACGGCGGTCATCCACATGCCATCAAGTATATCGCACTTGGGTATAAGCGCGGCCTGGGATTGCCACAAGATGATGCCAAAGCTGCCGAATGGCAGGCGAGGGCGGAAGAGCTCGCCGGTCCCGGTGCCGACGTTGTTCTGCTCGAATCATTTCAATCAGCGGAAACCGAACCCAAAAACGATGAAGAACTATTTGCCGAATTCAAATCGCAAGCCGACAAGGGTAATACGCGCGGCTTCTTTTATGTGGGGGCGGCATACATGTCCGGTGTAGGAACGCCCATGGATCATGTGGAAGGTGCCAAATGGATCAAGCAAGCGGCCGAGCTTGGAAATCCGGCGGGCGTTGCCGACTATGGTCTTGTCTCGCAACTCGGACAGGGTGTGGCAGTTGACCGCGTCGAAGCGCAAAAGTGGCATTACATTTCAAATTCACAGCGGCCTGAAGAAACAAGCTTTCTGAGCGAGGTCAACGCCGGGTATATGAGTGACGACGAAAAGCAAGAGGCGCGGTCTCAAGCCGACGCCTGGCTTGCGTCCCAATAGGCCAATAGCGCCGTCGCTTCAAAACCTTGTGAACCGGCGAGAAATGACTAGTATCGCAGCTCCCATACCAAGCGAGCGAGAGGTTAGAGGTCTGCCTGAATGACAGATGTGGAAAAGATATTTATCTCTGCGGAAGATCTCTTGAAGGATTCATTCGAACTTGGTCTGCGCATTCTCGAAAGCGGTTATAAGCCCTCTTACATTGTTGGCGTTTGGCGCGGCGGTACGCCCATCGGCATTTCCGTTCAAGAAATCCTGGAATATTACGGTGTACACAACGACCACATTGCCGTGCGGACGTCGTCTTACATTGCTATGAACAAGCAAGACGACCATGTAAAAGTCTCCGGGCTTGAATATTTGGTCGATACGCTGAATTCCCATGATCAATTGCTCATCGTGGACGACGTGTTCGATTCTGGGCGCAGCGTGAAAAGCAATTATCGATGAGTTGAGCGAGCGCTGCCGGCGCAACACGCCGGAAGACATTCGCGTGGCCACGGTCTATTACAAGCCGGAAAAGAACAAGACCGACCGCACGCCGGACTTCTATATCTATGAAACGGAAAAGTGGCTCGTCTTCCCCCACGAGCTCGACGGCCTGACGGCGGAAGAGATCCTCAAGAACAAGCCGTTTCCCCGCGAGAAAGTCGCGCTCGATAACGGCAAACGCAGCGCCTGAGGTTACTCTTTCGCCTTGCCGCGGACCATCAAGCGAGAAGAATCAGCCATCACTTTGAAGCCGAACGGCTCATATAGGCCGTGTGCCTCTCGTGTAGAGAGCATGAAACCGCTAACTTCACGCAATTGGTCATGATCTAATATGGCTTGTGTAAGCGCCTTCGCTATTCCTTGGCCGCGAAATTCTTCGACAACGAATAGATCAAATATATAAGCAAAGAAGACGCGATCAGATACGACGCGCGAAAAGCCAACGTGTCTGCCGTCCTTAAACGCGCCAAAACAAATCGAATTTTCAAACGACTTTAGAATTTGATCCTGAGTTCGACCTTGGCCCCAATAACTTTTCTGAATGAATTCGCAGACCATGTCGAGATCCATCGACGCGGTATCAATTGTAATAGTGAGCCTATTTCTGCGCCATTTGATTTATGTCCGCTTCAGCAGAGAATTTTTGTCTAAGTCTATTCGATCTTCGCACCTACTCATGATCAATCGGCTAGGCAAGTCGCGATCTGCCACGTGTTACCCCATGGATCTCGCACTATTGCGCGCCGATCTCCGTATGGCGTGTTTTTTGGCTCCTCGATTGATTCCGCTCCGGCACTCATTGCGTTTCGGTAAGTGTCTTCGGTGCTCTGAACATAGACGTAGAGAAATGCTGGCGCTCTCTCGCGTTCACTATCTTCACTCACCATTACAATAGAATCTCCAATCTTCATTTCTGCTGGAAAGCCTGCCCGTTGATCGCCGGAGGCATCAAATACGGTCTTAAGGAAACCAACCAATCCACCAACATCGTCGGTGAAGATGCGCGGTGTCACTGTGCGAAAACCTTGTCGCTGAAACTTTGTCATCTTCCAAAACCAATCAACAGTGCAGGTTCACTCAATCTTCGCGCCATTATTGATCCAGGTGCCGACGAGGGCACGCTCTTGCCGTGTCATTAGTTCCACGTCGTCGGATATGAAGAGCGGCATGATGTCGTATTCCACCACTTGCTCGTAGATGAGCGGTGCGAACGTTTGAATGTCTTGATCTTTTTCGAAGCTGATCTCAGGTGGCACTTCGGCAAAGTCCTCGTTGGTGGGTTCGACCGCATGGCAAGCGATGCAATGCTTGTCGACGATCTTGCGCACATTCTCGAACGATGCGACTTGACCCTCTTGCAAAGCGGCGCGGGAGCGATTGCTGCTGATTGAAGCAAAAGCCAGGACCGCTAAGAATCCAATACAGGCGAGGGCCGCCGTCCAATAATTCGTGTTGCCTGTGTGGCGCTGAATATAAAAGTGTCTGATCGTCCAGCCGACCACGCCAAGCCCCGCAAGTACTGCCCAATTGTAGGGATGGCCAAAGGTCATGGGGTAGTGAATGCTGATCATGGAAAACAGCACCGGCATGGTCATATAGCTGTTATGGACCGAACGTTGCTTGGCCCGCTCGCCGAGCAGGGAGTCCGGCTTTTGTCCGGCGATCATTGCCGCCACGGTTTTCTTTTGATTGGGAATGATGACAAAGAAAACGTTGGCTGCCATCACCGTGCCAATGAGCGCGCCCATGTGAATGAACGCGCCGCGGCCACTAAAGATTTGACTGAGCGCGAACGCGGCGATTGTCAAAAGCCCAAACCAGACTATGGCGAAGGCCTTGTTGTTCCGGCCAAGCGGCGTATTGCAGAGACCATGATAAGCGAGCCAACCCACCGTCAGGAAGGCGATGCCAATGAGAGAGGCCTGCCACTCAGCCAAGTCCGCTTTGTCTCGGTCGATCAAAAAGAGATCGGCGCCAAAATAATAGATGACGCAGAGCAAAAAGAAGCCGCTGATCCACGTCGTGTAGGCCTCCCACTTAAACCAATGGAGGTCGTCGGGCATTTCCGCTGGCGCGATTAAATATTTTTGATTGTGATAAAACCCGCCGCCGTGAACTGCCCACAGCTCGCCGCCGACGCCGTCTTTAGGTTTGCCCGGCGGACGCAAATGGCTATCGAGCCAGACAAAGTAAAATGACGATCCGATCCAAGTAATGCCGGCGATCAAATAGAGCCAGCGCAACGCGAGGTTCAGCCATTCAGAAAAATTGAAGTCCATGAATGTCTATGAGTCCTTTTGTTCGGCTACCTGGCGGCGAACGTCTTCAACGCACGTGAGGATCTGTTCCGGCGTTGCCGGCGCATTGAGGGTGGGCATGATGTTGTAGTCTTCGACACTTGCGACTGCATCGGTCAATGCCGAAAAAACTGATATGGCGAGCATGAGCGGCGGCTCGCCCACGGCCTTAGAGCGGTAAATCGTGGGTTCGCGATTTTCCCCGCCCTGCCAGATCTCAATGTTGAAATCGTCCGGGCGGTCGCCGCACGCAGGTATTTTATAAGTAGATGGCGCGTGGGTTTGAAGGTGGCCTTGCGCGTCGAAGACCACTTCTTCCGTGGTCAACCATCCCATGCCTTGAATGAATCCGCCCTCGATTTGACCCAGATCCATCGCCGGATTGAGCGACTTGCCGACATCTTCAAGGATGTCCACACGCAACACTTTGTTTTCACCGGTCAGCGTATCGATGATCACTTCGGACACCGCGGCGCCATATGAAAAATAATAGAACGGCCGACCTTGATGCTTGGCGCGATCATAGTGAATGTTCGGCGTTTTGTAGAATCCCGTCGACGATAGTGAGATGCGGTTCATGTAGGCGAGTTTGACGAGTTCGTCGAACCCGACCACCTCGTTGCCAACATAGATGTTGTTGTCGCGAAATTGAATGTGATCTTCGGAAGAACCGAAATGCTCTGCGGCAAATTTGGTGAGGCGCGTTTTGATCGTTTGTGCGGCGGCTTGTGCCGCCATGCCGTTCATATCCGAACCTGAGGAGGCAGCAGTCGCGGACGTGTTCGGCACTTTGCCGGTCGTCGTCGATGTGATTTTGATCCGGTCGATATCGATTTGAAATTCTTCGGCGACAACCTGCGCGACTTTGACGAACAGCCCTTGTCCCATCTCCGTGCCGCCGTGGTTCAAATGGACGCTGCCGTCAGAATAGATGTGAACAAGCGCGCCCGCTTGATTCAAATGTTTGGCCGTGAACGAAATGCCGAATTTCATGGGCGTCAGCGCAATGCCCTTTTTGAAATGCGCGCTCTTTTGATTGAACGCCCGTACGGCTTTTCGTCTTTCTACGTAATCGGCCTTAAGTTCGAGCGCCGCGACGATGTCGTCGGCCACGTTGTCTGACACTGTTTGATGGTAAGGCGTGACATTGCGATCGCTTGTGCCGTAGAGATTTCGCTTGCGGACATCTAGTGGATCTTTGTTCAGCGCTTGCGCAATCACGTCCATGATGCGCTCGATGCCCATCATGCCTTGGGGGCCGCCGAAGCCGCGAAACGCTGTATTGGACACCGTGTTGGTCTTGCATCGATGAGACGTAATGTTGACGTCGCCGAGGAAGTAGGCGTTGTCGGCGTGGAACATGGCCCGGTCATTGACGGCGGGCGACAAGTCGGTGGAATAGCCGCAGCGCGACGCAAATGTCAGTTCGATGCCCTGTATGCGGCCCGTCTCGTCGAAGCCCACGTCATAGTCGATTTCGAAATCGTGGCGCTTACCGGTCATGATCATGTCATCGTCGCGATCAAGGCGCAGCTTGGCCGGCCGGCCGGTCTTGGCGGCTGCCAGAGCAGCAATAGCTGCGATCAATCCTGGTTGCGATTCTTTGCCGCCGAAGCCCCCGCCCATGCGGCGCAGTTCGACGGTGACGGCATTGTTCGGTACACCTAAAACACGCACAACAATGTGTTGCACTTCGGAGGGGTGCTGGGTCGACGAATAGACATGGACGTCTCGGTCTTCTTGAGGTGACGCGAACGCAATCTGGCCTTCCAAATAAAAATGGTCCTGGCCACCGACATCGATGTGCCCTTTGCGTCGATGGGGGGCACTCGCGAGCGCTTTGGCTGAATTGCCGAGCCGCATAACTTGTTCAGGTTCAATGAAACTCTTGGCGGCGCGAGCGTCGGCGATAGTCAAAATGGCGGGCAGTTCTTCGTAGTCAACGATTGCTAACTTGGCAGCACGTTTTGCTTGTTCGATCGAGTCCGCCGCAACGGCAAACAGAGACTGACCGGCGCACTCTACTTTGTCTTGAGCGAACACCGGATCGTCGCCTACGACAGGGCTTGCATCGTTTTGGCCTGGAATATCTTCGGCGCTGAGCACGGCGATGACGCCTTGTGCTGTCTGAACTTGCGAGAGATCAAGGGACGTGATTTTGGCATGCGCCTTGGAGCTCATGGCGACGTAAACGTGCAAAAGTCCGGACGGCTCAACGATGTCATCGATGTAGGTGGCGCTGCCCGCGACGTGTTTCCTCGCGCTGTCATGGAGATGCGGTGTGTGAACGCTTCCGGCGATATCCGACTTTGCGGCAAAGGGGGCAAGGTTAGGCATGGGCGATTTCTTCCTCACCCGCGAGGCGTAGCCGCGATGCGCCGCCTGTTGTTTCGAGAAAGGCTTTGTAGAGAAGGTTCTGGGCAATCGTCATGCGATAGGATGCGGATGCCCGCATGTCCGATAGGGGTGCAAAGTCGGTTTCGAGGGCTGCCATGCCTGCTATAACTGTTTCCTCCGTCCAAGCGTGTCCTTCCAACACTTGCTCACACGACGAAGCGCGCTTTGGTGTTGCCGCCATGCCGCCGTAACAGATGCGCACGCTGCGCACGGTACCTTCGTATAATTCGAAGCTAAAGGCGGCACAGACCGCGGAAATATCTTCATCAAAGCGTTTGGAGATCTTGTAGGCGCGAAACACTTGCATCTCTTCCGGCAGTGGCAGCAAGACGCGTTCGACGAATTCGCCGGCTTGGCGATCTTGTTTGCCATAGGCGAGAAAATAATCTTCCAACGGCAATTCACGCTGCTTTGATCCCTTGCGGAGAACGAGCCTTGCCCCCGCCGCGATGAGGGCCGGCAAACCGTCGCCGATGGGTGAACCGTTGGCGATGTTGCCGCCGATCGTCCCCACGTTGCGAATTTGAAGTCCGCCAAAGCGGCGGATAAGTTCGCCGAAGTCAGGATAAAGATTGCCAATCGTTTCGGCCGCGTCAGCATATGTGACGCCCGCGCCAATCTCGAACACACGGTCATTCATTCGCATTTGCTTCAGCTCGGGTACATCGCCGACGTATATAAGTGTTTGCAAGACAAGGTCTTGCTTCGTAACCCACAAGCCCACGTCGGTGCCGCCCGCCAAAAACGTTGCACGCGGATGGGTTTCTGCTAATTGGGCCAAGTCATCGAGTGATATCGGCGCGAAATATTCTTTGTTGGTTTGCGTTGTTGCGCATGCGTAGCTCAGCGATAGCGTTGAATTTCTCTGGATGTTTTTTAGAAGTTCGACTGTGTTTTGATCAACAGCGGCTCGCGTTGGTTTTTCGATGTCAAGCATGCGCTCAGCGGCAGTTATGATCGGACCGTAGCCAGTGCACCGGCAAAGATTGCCCGCCAGCGCATCTTTGACGGTTTGCCGGCTTGGCCGCTCGTCTTTCTGGTACAACGCGTAGAGCGACATAACAAAACCCGGCGTGCAAAAGCCGCATTGGGAGCCATGGGAATCGACCAAGGCTTGCTGAGCGGGATGTTGTTGGCTGCCGGGTTCGGAAAGACTCTCGACCGTGACGAGTTCCTTACCGTCGAGCACCGGCAAAAAAAGAATACACGCATCGACCGCGCGATAGGTGACGCGTTCGCCGTCCAATTCGCCCAACACAATTGTGCACGCCCCGCAATCACCTTCCGCGCAACCTTCTTTCGTGCCAGTGCGCCGCAGCGTGTAGCGCAGATAGTTCAATACAGTCAGGGTCGGATCGGCATCGCTGATGGTCTGAATTTCACCGTCGAGGACAAAGCGAATGGAATCGGACATCGCTAAAGGCCCTCAGCTGCCGCGATACGTACTGTAGCCGTAAGGCGAAATGAGAAGCGGGACGTGATAGTTGGAGTCAGGATCCGCAATGCCAAAGTGGATGACGACAATGTCCAAAAATGCTGGATCGGTCAGTTTGAGACCCTGGTTGCGAAAGTAGTCGCCGGCGTAAAACTCCAGAATGTATGTGCCCTCAGTCATGTCGGTCGCTTCGAGCAATGGTGCGGGACATCTTCCGTCTTCATTGGTCGTTGCCTCGCCAAGCGCAATGCGGTTCTCACCGTTAACGCGAAACAACTTGATCTTAATGCCGCGCCCGGGTCCGCCGTTGGCTGTGTCTAATACATGTGTGGTCAGCCGCCCCATTGGGGTCTCCGTGGTTTTGGTTAAGTCTTCGGCAGTTTACGTATTAGTTTACCGCAGACTTGTAACATAAATTGTCAACAATAAGGGCTTCGGTTGTGTACAATATTGTTAATGACCATGACAATTTATTCGGCAACTTCCCAATCGGCGCCGACTCGGCGGAGCTGATGTGGCCTTGATGATGTCTCCCGACTATCCCAGAGACCTGGTCGGCTATGGATCCGACGCGCCAGATCCTCAATGGCCGGGGGGTGCCCGGCTCGCTCTGCAATTGGTCTTGAACTATGAAGAAGGGGGAGAAAACAGCGTTCTTCATGGCGACGAGGGGGCCGAAACATTTCTGTCGGAGATCGTCAACGCGCCGGAGGTGATCGGCGCGCGCCATATGAGTATGGAGTCACTTTATGAGTATGGCAGTCGCGCAGGCGTTTGGCGCCTACTCCGCCTATTCAAAAAACACGATGTTCCGGTAACGGTGTTTGCCGTGGCCGCGGCGCTGGAGCGCAACCCGCCGGTTGCCGAGGCGTTCGCGAATTCAGGCCATGAGATTTGCTCTCATGGCTATCGTTGGATCAACTATCAAGATGTCGATGAGACGACGGAGCGCGAGCACATCGCCAAATCAATAGCGGCGATCGAACGCTTGACGGGTGCGCGTCCGTTGGGCTGGTACACCGGACGCACGAGCCCCAATACGCGCCGCCTCGTTGCCAAAGAGGGCGGCTTTCTTTATGACGCCGACGACTACAGCGATGACCTGCCGTTTTGGACGACCGTGGAAGGCACGCCCCATCTCATTGTTCCGTATACGCTCGATGCCAACGACATGCGCTTTGCGACACCGCAAGGCTTTAATACGGGTTCCGACTTTTTCGCTTATCTCAAAGATACGTTTGACGCGCTCTATGCCGAGGGAGCAGACGCCCCCAAAATGATGTCGGTCGGATTGCACTGCCGCCTCATTGGGCGGCCGGGCCGGATCGGCGCGCTGGATCGCTTTTTGGCCTATGTCAAAGAGCACAAGGATGTATGGATTTGCCGACGTATTGACATCGCACGGCATTGGCGCGCCAAACATCCGTATTCGGCAGAGACCGCAGGCTAACCTGATGAACGACTCTTCAAGCACAAACCCAAACGACGACGGCGGGCTGAAGCGAAAACCCAGCACACTATCTAAGGCCGACTATTTGTCGATTTATGGCGGCATATATGAGGCATCCCCATGGATTGCTGAAAGCGCGTTGGAATTCGGCGCGGCTGATGATCTCGACACGGCCGTGTCAATGCACAAAGTGCTGAAGAAAGTCGTCGATCACGCTCCGCGGCATAAACAATTGAACCTCATTCGAGCGCACCCCGCCCTTGCCGTAGGCGCGAACGGTGCGCGCATATTGTCAAGTGCCTCTCAATCGGAACAGTCAGGAGCCGGACTCGATAATTGTTCAGCTGAGGAGCTGCAAGCCTTTCAGGCGCTCAACACAGCCTACAAAGAAAAATTCGGGTTTCCGTTCGTGCTGGCAATTAAAGGCAAGGACCGGCACGAAATTCTGAGTGCCTTTCGCGAACGATTGAACAATGATCTGGAAGCCGAATTTGCAAAGGCGCTTCAAGAAATTCACAAGATTGCTTACAGGCGTTTGATCGCGCTTTCGGCATAACGTGCTCAGCGCGTGAACACAGGTGTTCATCTAAAAAATGACTTCCAATGAGATTGAGAAACGCTGGATCAATTTAGCGCAGCCGCGGCTCGGCGCTGATGTTGTGTTTGCCAGCGATGAATTTTTTGCGCCCAAAGAACGTCTGATTGGTCCGGAAGATCCAATTTTCATTGCCGGGAAATTCGACGACCACGGTAAATGGATGGATGGCTGGGAGAGCCGGCGACGGCGAGGCGGCGGTTACGATTATTGCATCGTGCATCTCGGTCATAAGGGCCTAATTCGAGCTGTCGATATCGACACGAGGCATTTTACAGGAAATTTTCCGCCGGAAGCTTCCCTCGATATTTGTACTTGCAGTCAATCCATGCCTGACGACGCGATCGAGTGGGCCGAGATTGTGCCCAAATCTCCTTTGTCCGGCGACCATCGACATTTAATTGAGTTTGATGCGCCGATGTCTTGCACACACGTGCGTCTCAATATTTATCCTGACGGCGGCGTCGCGCGCTTGCGGTTGTATGGCACGGTGGAGCGTGATTGGTCGGTGGTCAATCCCGGCGAAAGCATCGATCTTATCGCCATCGAAAACGGCGGCCGCGCTATCGGCTGCAACGACGAGCATTTCGGTTCGATCAGCAATGTTATCGCGCCCGGTCTCTCTCTCAATATGGGAGACGGTTGGGAGACACGGCGGCGCAGAGACTCCGGCTACGACTGGGCCGTGTTTGCTTTGGGTCATCGGGGCGTGATCGATCAAATTGTCGTCGACACGACGCACTTCAAGGGAAATTATCCTGAATATTGCTCGGTAGAAGGCGCCTTGGTGCCGACAGATACGGACCTTGATCTCGAAGTTCAATCAGCCACGTGGTCCGAACTGTTGCCACGTCAGCCGCTCAATATGGATTGCGAGCACGCGTTCAAAAATAAAATTCAGTCCATTGGCGCCATCAGTCATGTTCAGTTAAACATTTTTCCAGATGGTGGCGTAAGCCGGTTTCGGCTGTTTGGAACACTTGCTTAAAACCAATGGCCCAACAATGGCTTTGACCTTACCCATCGAACCCATCAGCCAAGAGGCGTTTGGTGCTTTTGGGTCTGTTATTGAAATCGGTAACCGCTCTGGGAATGAAATCAACGACGGACGCGCAATGCGTTACCATCGCGTGGCCGAAATCGACGCCGCCACTGACGGCGGCATACCGATCATCAGCATCTTTCGTACCGGGCCTTGCGAGCGACCGGTTAGGCTGAGCCTATTTGAACGCCACCCCCTTGGTAGCCAAAGCTTTGTGCCTCTTGCGCGCCAACGGTTAGTCGCCGTGGTTGGAGACTTTGGAGATGATGGCCTGACGCCTGACTTGATTTGCGCATTCGTGACAAATGGGCAGCAGGGCGTGCATTACAATGCCGGGACATGGCATCACCCGACAATGCCGGGACATGGCATCACCCGTTACTCAATTTATCGCTGGAAGAAGAATTTCTTGTGATTGACCGGGACGGCCTCGGAAACAATTGCGATGAAATCAAATTCGATATCACGTTAGAACTCGACGATAAGGCGCTTGGCGCACTCTAGTTCTGCCACAGGAGGTCCATAGTCATGGCGGTCCGAGCTTACGCCGTCCCAATCTTTCATTTAATCGGGGACCCATCACAGATGGGTGCCGATACTGCCCAGGCCTATTTCGAAGACGGCCTTCTTATTGTTGAAGACGGATTGATTAGATCGATCGGGTCGCGGCGGGATCTCGAGTCACAAGTGCCCGCTGCATCGATAGTCAAATTTTCGACTGCTATGATCGTTCCCGGCTTTATCGATGCGCATATTCACTATCTACAGATTGAAATCATTGCGGCACCAGGGAAACAGCTTATGGACTGGTTGGAAACCTATACGTTTCCATCAGAAGCGGCATTTAGCGACAAGCCGCATGCATTGACCCAGGCCGACAATTTTCTCGACGAACTCTTACGCAACGGCACGACGTCGGCGCTCGTCTTTGCCACGGTCCACAAAGTCTCGGTCGAAGCTTTGTTTGAAAAAGCGCTTGCGCGAAATATGCGCATTATTTCCGGCAAGGTTTTGATGGATCGTCTTGCGCCCGCGTCTCTACGCGATACTGCCGAGACTGGCTACGAAGACAGTAAGGTGCTCATCGACACATGGCATAACAAGGGGCGGCTCGGTTACGCAATTACGCCGCGCTTTGCGCCAGCGTGTTCGGAAGAACAATTGCAGAGCGCAGGCGAATTGTTAAAAGAAAGGCCGGACGTTCTTCTCCACAGCCATCTTTCCGAAAATCAAGATGAAGTACAGCTGGTCAAAGAACTATTTCCCGATGCCGACGATTATGTCGATGTTTATGACAAGCACGGCCTCATGGGAGACCGGTCGGTCTTTGCCCATGGAATTCATCTGTCGAATGACGAATGGACGCGCCTGGGGCGTGCAGGCGCCGGCATTGCGTTCTGCCCGACGTCCAATCTTTTTCTGGGGAGCGGTTTGTTCGACTTTGCAGCGGCTCAGAAGCACGGGATAAAAGTCGGCCTTGGCACTGATGTCGGCGGCGGAACAAGCTTTTCTCTTTTGCAAACTATGAACGAGGCTTACAAAGTCTGCCAACTTCGCGGCCAAAATTTGGATGTACTTCAGTCTTTTTATTTAGCAACGCTGGGCAGCGCAAAGACGCTCCACATCGATGACAAGGTTGGAAATCTTGATGTTGGAAAGGAAGCCGACTTTCTTGTCTTGGATATGGCTGCAACGCCGCTCATAACCAAACGGCTCGGTGTGTGCCGAACTTTGGAGGAAAAACTTTTCGCGCTCAGTATTCTTGGTGATGATCGGGTCGTGCGACGCACGTATGTCGCCGGTGAATTGGCCTATTCGCGCGCGTGATTTTTCGTGACGAATTTGTCTGTGGAATACTCAGTGATCACCTGCGCGTCCGTCCTTTAGAATGACCATATTGAGCACCGGATCCGTCAGCTCTAGCTCGGCTCCGTCGGCGGAAATGCGTTTCATGCCGTCTCTCATATATTGAACAATAAGCGCCTTTCGAATCCGCTCCGTCACATTGGGTCCGGTCTTATGCGGCGTCAAAGACGAGAAGACGACCATGTCGCCAGCCTGAACCGGTATGGCTTCTGACTTTTTCGCCTCCTCGCATAATTCGATGCCGCAAATCTCGAGGCCCCGTTCGGTCGAGCCGTGGGCAAGCGCGCCGCGGCGATGCAACCCTGGAATGACCCACGGACAGCCGTCATCAATGCCGGCGTCCGTCAGTGCAATCCAGCACGTTAGGTAGTTCTGGGGCACCGTAAACGTGTAGCCGGTATCTTGATGCCAAGGAAACTGATCGCCCTTGCCCGGTTTTTTGTAAACCGCTTGATCCCAATAAAGCCGGACATCGTCACCGATCAGATCGTGACTGAGGCCTTGAAACAGTTCGCTGGCAATAAAATTTCTTATCAAAGGCGATGCCACGACAAGATTACGCACAAACGTGAGTTCATCTTGTTGATAGGTAAAAGACGACTTGTCTTCCAGTATGATCGTCGTCGGTGGCAACTCCGCTTCAATTTCATCAATCTCGGAAATAAGGGCATTCAAAAGATCGACGGCAACGACATCCTTTAGAACAAAGAATCCCACAGCATTGAATTGTTCAACTTGTGTTTTGGACAGACGCCGCAACTCGTGAGTGGGTCGGTCCATCCATTGGAAATTATTATTGAGCGGGTGCCTTGAAACGTCCGTCATCAAATGTAAACGTGCGGCGTCAATCGACCATGAGAAAATTTTCGTCAGCCGGACTTTATGTTACTCGCGCTCCGGGCACAAACATCCGATTGCAAAGTTGAATATGTCGGAAATACAGAGTTCACATTCCGATCCTATGCCGCTCGTTGAGCTGCACTGCCATTTGGAGGGAACGGTCAAGCCGCTGCTTGCGCAAGAACTTGCCGCCCGCCATGGCACGGATTTGTCTGACGTCATTGATTCAGAAGGGCGATACGTGTGGAACGATTTCGCTACGTTTTTGCACGCTTATGACGCGACGAGCGGGGCAATTCGAACCCCCAAGGACTATTACGACATCACGTACGCATACTATACCGAAGCCGCTGCGTGCGGCCTGCGCTACGGCGAAGTGTTTGTTTCACCGGCGCATGCAGAGCGTCATGGTATTTCCTATCCGACCTTGATCGAATCAATTAGCACCGCGTTCGACGATATAGAAAAAGAAACCGGCGCCGTGGGACGCATCATCTTGACTTTCGTGCGGCACTACGGAGTCGACCATGCGGAAAAAATCGCCCGATTGCCGGAAGAGTTTCAACACCCTAGCGTCGTAGGGTTCGGCATGGCAGGTGAAGAAAACGCGGGCCATCCGCGAGATTTTGCTCCTGTATTCGACATCGCTCGAGGAGCCGACTTGAAAGTCACGGCTCATGCCGGTGAGCTCATGGGGCCGGAAAGCGTTCGCGCCGTGATTAACGATCTCGACGTTGACCGCATAGGTCACGGCGTACGCTCGCGGGAGGATCCAGCATTGGTCGAGGAGCTCGCAGCGCGCGGACTGGCCTTGGAGCTTTGCCCCAGCTCGAACGTGTGCATGAACGTCTTTGCTTCTATTGCCGACCATCCGGTGAAGGACTATCTACGGGCCGGTCTCAACGTCTCGCTCAGCACCGACGACCCTGCGTTTTTCGGCGACACGATTCGAACGGAATACGATGATGTGGCTGCGGCCCACAGCTTGAGCGCCATCGATCTCATCCAATTCAGCCGCAATGCCATGCAATCTGCATTCTGCGGGTCTGACGTAAAAAACCGCATTTTGGGTGAAATCGAGGCTTGGGCCGCGCGCAATGGTGCCAAAGCTTAGCAGTTTGCGATTCCGGAGGGTGGTGCTCTAGATATGCAACTCTAGATAGAAAGTCGTAGTCCGAAGTTGAATTTCCTTTTTGTCGGTAGTGTGTCTAGAATCCCACCATAGAATCGGCCAAAATCCAACTAATCTGCCTCTCTCGACCCCATGCGATAACAGGGTTAATTGACTGGCTATTTGATTTGTATAACCATAGTTGCGTACAAAATGGTCGGAAATTGTAACAAACTCCGGCCACTGCGGAGACAATCATAAATCAACAAATTTGGCCGCTAACCGCCAACACTCAAGCGTTTGTCCAAAAGGGGGGATATGCGATGCAGTTTGCAAAATCCATCACAATGAAGGCTTTGAAGGGCTGCGTTGGTGCGCTCGCCGTCTTTGCGATTACCGCGGTGCCAACTATAGCCGAGGCGCAATTAAACGTCATTGTCGTGACCGCCACAAAACGTCCGGAGAATCTGCAAAACATTCCGGTCTCGGTTGCAACAGTAAGCGGTGAAAAACTTCAGGTCCTCGGATCGGGTGGCCTCGACATTCGATTCCTGTCGGCGCGTGTGCCGAGCTTGCAAATCGAGTCGTCATTTGGCCGAACGTTCCCACGGTTTTACATTCGCGGTCTCGGCAACACGGACTTCGACCTCAACTCCTCACAACCGGTCTCTCTCGTCTATGACGACGTGATCCTCGAAAGTCCAATTCTTAAGGGCTTTCCCATTTTTGACCTTGACCGGGTCGAGGTTCTGCGTGGGCCGCAGGGCACGCTCTTTGGGCGCAACACTCCGGCCGGGATCGTCAAGTTCGATTCCGCCAAGCCGTCTCAAGATGCCGATGCTTACGCCCAAATTAGCTATGGCCGTTTCAATGCGGTCAACTGCTTTGGGAACCGAACGAACAGTTCAACGCCTTGTTGAACGTCCATGGCCGGCAGCTTAAAGGCACGGCCCGCGTTTTCAGAGCGAATATCGCAACCGGTGATGATGACGGCGTTGCAGACAGTCTGACGATCTTCGACGATCCACTGACCTTGGCCACTGGCACGACTTTTCCCTTCCGTCGTGACCAAGTTTTCAATGACAGTCCAAATTTTCAAGAAGTCAACAATGTTGGCGGCAGTCTCAATATGAACTGGGACTTGGGCAGCGTAACGGTCACGTCCATCACCGGTTATGAGAACGTAGAGATTTTCACCCGCGGCGACATTGACGGCGGCACAGGCGATTTCTTGGAAGCTGATTTCTTACAAAATGTCCTCATGCTTCCAGCCATGCCGATCGGACCGGGCGTTATACCGTTCCGGGCCGATACACAAGACAACATTCCGAACCTCGATCAAATCACTCAAGAGATCCGGGTGTCGTCGAACGATTGGGGACGTATCGATTGGCAGTTGGGCTTCTTCTACTTCCATGAGAAGGTCGATATCGAAACATTCGATTTCGGGGACAATGGCCCCGCAGGTGTTCTGACCCCCGTGGCTTCAGCATTTCAAAATCAAAAGACGAACTCTTGGGCGGTCTTTGGTTCTGTTGATATCGAAGTAACGGACCGATTAGATGTCCGCGGCGGCGTGCGCTTTACCGATGAGTCTAAAGACCTCTCGGCCACCCGGCCTATGGATATACGGCCAGGCTTCCTGTTGTTTGGTGGGCCGTTTACGCCGATGCCGGTCTCGACCGATGACTCAGTGATCTCTTGGGATGCTGCCGTGACATATGCCCTTGATGATAACACAAACCTCTATGCCCGCGTCGCGCGCGGCTTCCGTGCTCCGAGCATTCAGGGCCGGATCGCGTTTTTTGCCATCGATCCCGTAACGGGCAATGACCCCAATGATTCCATCAGCGTTGGCAATACTGAAACAATCTTATCGTTCGAAGGCGGTGTGAAAGCAACTGTGTTCGATGGTCGAGGCCGGATCAATCTTGGTGGCTTCTACTATCACATCAACGATCAGCAGCTGACGGCTGTTGGCGGTGGTGGCAATTTCAACACGTTGCTCAATGCCGACAAGACGAAGGGTTATGGCTTCGAGCTCGACATGGAATTCGAGCCTATGGACAATCTCGTCGTTACGGCTGGTACAAGCTACAACTTCACTAAGATCGATGATCCTAGTTTGACGGTCGCTGGTTGTGGATCGCAGAGATGTACAATTACGGATCCATTCGTGATGGTTGCCGATCCAACAGCTTTGCCGCCGTTTATCCCACCGGGAATTCCAGGCATGTTGTCCATCGTAAGCATCGACGGCAACCTATTACCGCAATCGCCGCGCTGGATCGCCAACTGGACGGTACGCTACGGTATTCCGGTCATGGGCGGCGAATTGTTCATCTACACTGACTGGGCGCTGCGCACGCGCGTCAATTTCTTCCTCTATGAGTCGGTGGAATTCCAAGACAACTTCCTGCTCGAAGGGGGCGTTCGCGCCGGCTACACCTGGAATGACGGCAAATACGAAGTTGCCGCCTTTGGCCGCAACATTACAAACGACCTGTCGCTCACCGGCGGCATCGACTTTAACAACCAAGTCGGGTTCGTTAACGAGCCAAGTATTTGGGGCGTAGAGGCATCGTTCCGCCTCTAGGCCAACGGCAGCGCTTAGCTGCCAACCGCAACGATTAAGGGGGCCCGGCGTTAGCGCCGGGCCTCTTTTGCAAAGGCGATGATCCATGGAAGATGTACGGTCCTTTATCGAGGGTCTTCCGAAGGCTGAGCTCCATCTTCATCTTGAGGGAAGTTTGGAGCCAGAGCTCATGTTTGAGCTGGCTACGCGAAACCGCGTGAACATTCCATTCAAGACTGTGGACGAGATACGCGCCGCTTACGACTTTTCGAACTTGCAAGACTTCTTGGACATTTATTATGCCGGCGCCGACGTTTTGCAGAAAGAGCAAGACTTCTTTGACCTGACTTTTGCCTATCTTCGTCGCGTTCACTCAGATAGTGCGCGCCATGTTGAAGTCTTTTTCGATCCTCAGAGTCATACGGATCGAGGGCTACCGTTCAAGGTCGTGATTGACGGAATTCATGGGGCGCTTGCGCAGGCCGAAGATGAGTTGGGGCTAACCTCAAAGTTGATTATGTGTTTTCTGCGACATCTTTCGGAAGATGCTGCAATCGAGACTCTGAACGCGGCCGATCCCTATCTCGACAGGATTGAAGCGGTGGGACTTGATTCCTCTGAACTCGGTCACCCGCCGTCGAAGTTTGAGTGGGTCTTTAAGGCAGCTAAGGCGCGGGGCCTGCGCGCGGTGGCCCATGCGGGCGAAGAGGGTCCGCCCGATTATATTTGGGAGGCACTTGATGGGCTCAAGATTGACCGTCTCGATCACGGAAATAAGTCGCTAGAAGATCCTGCACTTGTCGACCGACTAGCTAAAGAGCAAATGGCGTTAACTGTGTGCCCACTGTCTAACTTAAAACTCTGCGTCGTCGACGACATGGCAAGCCACCCACTGCGCCGCATGATTGAGCTTGACCTACGCGCGACAATCAACTCCGACGATCCAGCCTATTTCGGAGGCTATTTGAATGACAATTATTATGCTGTCGCGGACGCGCTGGATTTGGGGCGCGATCGTCTTGTCACATTGGCAAAGAATAGTTTCTTGGGATCGTTTTTGGGTGAGCAGTCGATCGCTTCTCACGTAACGGAGATCGATACGTATGCGGCATCCCATCATTAGTCACCAAGCTTAATGCGGCACGCCATATGGTTCGTTTGAAAGTTTGTTGTATTGCTTCGGTCAAAGAGGCTGAAACCGCACTTGCGGCTGGCGCGTCTGCGCTAGGTCTGGTTACGGAAATGCCCAGCGGACCCGGCGTGATTGACGACGAGACCGCACGGGACATTGCTGTGCGCATGCCACCGGGCATCGCGACTTTCTTGCTGACCAGTCGGACCGATGCGGACGATGTTGTCGACCATATTCGAATGTGCGGCACGAACACGGTTCAATTGGTTGATGCCGTGGACGCGCAGGTCTATTCGGCAATCAGGCGCGCTCTGCCTAATGTAAAAATTGTTCAGGTCATTCACGTCCAAGACGAAACGGCGCAGGGCGAAGCTCAGGCGTGCGCGCCTCATGTTGATGCCATTCTGCTTGATTCGGGAAATCCCAATCTTACCGTCAAAGTATTGGGCGGTACGGGGCGAACGCACAATTGGGAGATCAGCCGCGACATCGTTGAAGCCGTACAGCGCCCCGTCTTTCTCGCCGGTGGACTTACACCCGGCAACGTCGCCGGTGCCATAGACAAAGTCCGCCCGTTTGGCGTAGACGTGTGTTCCGGTCTTCGCACGGATGGCAGGCTAGACCGGCACAAGTTGGAGCAGTTTTGCAGGGCCATGCAGGCTCCATAGGTTCAACAAGAATTAGCGCGGTACAGTAGATGCGGATTTGCGTTTATTGCGGTTCCAACCACGGGCTCAACGGCTCCTACCGTCTGGCTGCCGAGAGCCTCGGCCGACTATTGGCTGAGCGTGGCATCGGCATCGTCTATGGGGGCGGATCGGTCGGCCTCATGGGCGTGCTTGCGGATGCCGCGCGGGAGGCCGACGGCGAAGTCATTGGCGTCATTCCGCAAACATTGTTCGAGCGCGAAGTGGGACACGAAAGCCTGGACGATTTGCGCATCGTCAATTCGATGCATGAGCGCAAAGCGATGATGGCCTCGCTCTCAGACGCCTTTGTCGCAATGCCGGGCGGGATTGGGACGTTGGAGGAACTCTTTGAAGCATGGACCTGGGGCCAGCTGGGCGTTCACGCCAAGCCGTGCGCGCTTCTCAATATTGACGGCTTTTTTGATGAGCTCATCGCCTTTTTAGACAAGATTCGCGACGAAAGTTTTTTGATGCCAATCCACCGCGGCATGCTGATTGTGGAAAATGATCCGGTCAAGCTCTTGGACGCGTTTGATGCTTACGAGCATCCTATCACCGAAAAGTGGCTTTCCGAAGAAAATATCTGACGCTCTAGCGGAATGCAGGCTCTGCAAAGCTTCTAAGTTTGCGCGAATGAAGCGTACCGGCGTGAGCTTCTTCGCGAAGCAATTCCAAAGCTTTTATGCCGATCTGTAAATGTTGCCCGATGCTTTCGTCGTAAAACGCATTGGCCATGCCGGGCAGTTTAATTTCGCCGTGAAGTGGCCGGTCTGACACACACAATAGCGTGCCATAGGGTACGCGAAAGCGATATCCGTTAGCCGCGATGGTTGCTGATTCCATGTCGATAGCGATGGCGCGGGATTGGTCAAAGCGCAATGCCAGCTCCTCATAGCGCAATTCCCAATTTCGATCGTCGGTCGTGACCACCGTGCCGGTACGTAGTTTGCTCTTGAGCTCTGCGCCTTCGAGTTTCATCGTCTCGCGCACGGCTTTAGCAAGGGCCAACTGAACCTCGGCAATCGTCGGCAATGGAATTTCAATTGGTAAGGCATCGTCCAGAACGTGATCGTCGCGCAGATAGGCGTGCGCCAGAACGTAGTCGCCGAGCCGCTGAGTATTTCGCAAGCCTCCGCAATGGCCGACCATCAGCCAAACGTGGGGGCGCAAGACAGCCAAGTGATCGGTTGCGGTCTTGGCGTTAGAAGGTCCGATTCCGATATTGACCAGCGTCAGTCCTGAACGGCCTTCCCGCACCAAATGATAGGCAGGCATTTGCGGCATCTTTGCCAGGATCGGCTCAGTCGGCTCAAGGTCTTTCGTCGTAATACGATCGCCCGGTTCAACGAACTTGTCGTAGCGGTTTGCTTTCACTTCATCTCGCGCAAAGGCTATGAACTCATCGACATATCTTTGATAGTTTGTGAATAGAACAAACCTTTGAAAGTGTTCCGGATCAGTCGCTGTGTAGTGGCGCAGCCTATGAAGCGAATAGTCGACGCGCTCAGCGGAAAAAAGGGACAGGGGCGTTGGTTCGTCCCGCCTGTTTTTGTGCAATCCATCGACGATGCGATCGTTCGTCGCTGCCAGATTTGGCAGGTTGAAATGATCCGGAAGCTGTTGCCGGAGCTCGTGAGTTAAATCCTGCTCGGCACGTTCGAGCGCAAAGGATATCGGTATCGGCGTTTCGCTTTGCCCGACATAGAGATCTGTGTCATGTGAGCTCAGCAGCAATTCGATTTGCTCAATCAAATAACTCTTAAACAGGCGCGGCGCGGTGATGGTTGTGCCGTAAAGTCCGGCGGATGTCACTTTGCCGAACGCGAGCCCGCCTGAGCGAGACGGTACCGCTGTTTTGATATCGGCGCACAAATAAGGATAAACGGCGACGTCTTCGTTGGAGCTGCCATGCCCATCGGCATATAAGTCGAAGCTTTCTTTCAAGCTCTCGATGGCTTGATCATAAAGCTCTGCCAGGCGATCAAATGCGGCTTGTGCATTAGCGCAGGGCGTCAGGTTTCTCGCTGGCACGCCGGCTAAATTTTTATCGTTGAGTGAAACCTTGGTCACTTCTACCTCTCAGACCTCTCTCAGTTTAAAAGGCCACGTCTTGTCAAATCGCTAATGAAACGGGGCCATCAAACTCAAGTCAGCGGTCGTAGCCGCGGGCTCCATCAAAGACAAAATCGTGCTGGCGAGCGCCGCGCTCATAAGGTTGGACAAAGCGCCCGCCAATATGGCTTTGAGGCCCAGCTGAGCAATTTCCGACTTGCGTTCCGGAATCAAACCGCCCAGCCCGCCGAAGATAATTGCCAGGGCGTTGAGATTGGCAAAACCGCAGAGCGCAAATGTAATGACCGCTTGTGTGTGTTCGGTCAGGGTCTCCTTGATTTCAATGAACTGCACGAAGGCAATGAACTCGTTCAATACTGTTTTTTGTCCAATCAGATTGCCTGCCGCGATTGCATCTTCCCAGGGGATCCCTAGGAGCAGCATGAGCGGCGAAAAGAGAGTTCCCAATATTGTCTCAACCGTGAGCTCGGGGAACCCGACAAGGCTTCCTGCAAAAGACACAAAACTGTTGAGCAGCGAAACGAGGGCAATAAAGGCGATCAACATCGCGCCCACATGGGCGGCAACTTGAAGACCGGCCGCTGCACCGTCGGCTGCCGCCTCAATGACGTTAACGGGCCGGTGGTCGGCGTCGAACGAGCGGATGTCGAGAGATACCTCGTCTTTTTCCTTTTCCGCTTCCTCGGCCGTTTCAGGCACCAACATCTTTGCCATGAGCAAACCGCCCGGCGCGGACATGAAGGCTGCCGCGACGAGGTAATCGATGCGCACGCCCAGGCTTGCATATCCCAAAAGAATCGCGCCCGCGACCGAGGACAAGCCCGTCGCCATGACGGCAAAGAGCCGGGCTCGGCTCAGTTTGCTCAAGTATGGACGCACGACGAGGGGCGCTTCAATGGGACCGACAAAAATGTTAGCTGCCGCGCACATGGATTCGACGCGGCTGGTGCCGATGATCAAACGGAAGAAGCCGCCGATGATCAGCACGACATATTGCATGATGCGCAAGTGGTAGAGCGCCGCCATCAACGACGAGACGAAAATGATCACGGGTAGAACCGTAACCGCGAAGATAGGCGCGCCGAACTTGTCGCTCGCGAGATCGCCGAACAAGAATCTAATTCCGGTGAGCGCGTTATCGATGATGCCCTGCACACCTTGCGAGACGGCGAGCAATACCGTTTGCCCAATGGGCACAGCAAGAACAAAAATGGCAATGCTGGCCTGAACCGCGAAGGCCGCCAGAACAACGCGTGGCCGTATGGACATCTTTCTTTCCGACAGCAGGAAGGCGATCAGAAATATGGTCGGAACGCCAAGAAATTTGGCAATGGTCTCAAAATCCAAAATGCGCGCCCCTTCGTTACCTGCCTATTAGTCTTGATACGGCAGCCAGATGTTTTTGACTTGGCAGGCCTCGCGCAAAAATCGCCGGCCCTCTCCTATTCGTGTTGACAACCAATCCCGTTCGCGACCGTGATTGACCCAGGTTCGCTTTAGATTGGCGGCCGATGCATGCTCAACTGCACGGCTGCCCTTGGCTGAGCCGAAATACCAAAGGCCTTCAACGGAATCGTGTTTGGCCAATACGTCGGTAAGCGGTTCGCGCGCGCCCGTGATGATATTGATAACACCGCCGGGCACGTCCGATGTCTCCAACACTTGATAAAAGTCCGTCGCGAGCAAAGGACTGCGCTCTGACGGAACAACGACGCAGCGATTGCCCATCGCCACTGCCGGCGCGACGAGGGAAACGAACGATAGCAAAGGCATTGTGTCCGGACAGACGAGACCCAACACGCCGATAGGTTCGTTGACGGCCAACGACACATTGCGGACGGGCGGTGTGTGGACGAGACCGTCATATTTGTCGGCCCAGGCGCCATAGCTGAAAAGGCGCGAAATTGTGGCGTCGACTTCCGTCTTCGCTTCGGCCGCCGATACGCCGGTAAAGTCGGCAATCCGGCCTGCAAACTCATCGGCCCAAGCGCTCAAATTCTCCCCTATATAGTAAAGTATCTGTGCCCGGTTATGAGCTGTTGCCGCGGCCCAGCTCTCCGCTTTGACGGCGGCTTCAACCGCGTCCCGAATATCTTTGCGATTGCCGTCGGCGACCCGGCCGATGGCACTGCCATCATGGCTCAGGACCAAGCGCGTGTTGCCGCCATCGGCGCGCTTCTGTTTGCCGCCGATATAATGCTTGGGCGTCCGGTCGATCGCGTCCGTCGTCTTCGCTTTAGCTTTTGCTCTTTGACCGGCTTTGGTATTGGCCGGTTTGGCAAGCCAATCCTCGGAAGGCTTGAGATACTCAAACATGCCTTCAACACCGCCTTCGCGCCCGAAACCGGATTCGCGATAGCCGCCAAAGCCGCAGGCTGCATCGAATTGATTTGTCGAGTTGACCCAAACAACGCCGGCTTTCAATTGTGCGGCCACGTCGAGTGCGCGATTGATATTTTCCGACCAAACGCTTGCCGATAGACCATAGCGCGTATTGTTGGCGAGCTCGACCGCCTCTTTCAGCGTGCGAAACGTCATGGCCGTGAGGACCGGCCCAAATATTTCTTCACGAACCGCCGAATTGCTTGGTGAGACGCCGGTCAGCAAGGTCGGCAAGTAGAAACATCCGATGTCGGGGCAGGGAATCGAGGGTTGCCAAATCTCCGCGCCCTCGTCCACGGCCTGAGCGACAAGCGTGTCGATACGCTCGCGTTGAATGGGATCGACGATGGCGCCCATGTCGACCGTTTTGTCCAAGGGATCACCCAAGCGAAACTTCGCAAGCCTTGCTTTTACTTTTTCCAAAATACGATCGTAGATTCCTTCCTCGATGAGAAGGCGCGAACCGGCGCAGCACACTTGGCCTTGATTGAACCAAATGGCATCGACCAGTCCTTCGACCGCACTGTCGAGATCGGCATCTTCGAAGACCAAATACGGCGACTTGCCGCCAAGTTCGAGCGTGAGCTTCTTGCCTGTTCCCGCCGTCCGTTCACGGATGATCCGGCCAACTTCCGTCGAGCCCGTAAACGCGATTTTGGCAATTTTGGGGTGATCGACCAGCAACGTGCCGGTCTCGCCGGCACCGGTGATAATGTTCAAAACGCCGGGCGGCAGACCTGCCTCCTCGCAAAGTTCGGCAAAGTAGAGCGCGCTAAGGCTGGTATATTCCGCCGGTTTCAAGACCACGCAATTTCCAGCGGCCAGCGCCGGGGCTACTTTCCATGCCACCATGAGCAGCGGAAAGTTCCACGGAATGATCTGGCCGATGACGCCGAGCGGTTCGTGGTCCGGCAGCTCTTGATCAAGCAATTGAGCCCAGCCCGCGTGGTAATAGAAATGCCGTGCGACAAGAGGAATGTCGATATCGCGGGTTTCGCGAATGGGCTTGCCGTTATCGAGCGTTTCCAAGACTGCCAAAAATCTGCTGTTCTTTTGCACCAGCCGCGCAATGGCGTAAAGCACGCGGGCGCGCTGATGGCCTGGCGTTTGCGACCAAGATTTGAATGCTTTTTCGGCAGCTTTGACCGCCGCATCGACGTCATCGGAGCCAGCAACGCTTAGCGTTGCCAAGGGCTCACCGCTGGCCGGATTGCGACTCTCGATCGTGTGTTTCGACGTTATGGGCTTAACCAGAGCGCCATTAATAAAGAAACCAAAAGGCCCAGACTTCGCCGCAATCCAGTCGCGCACATAGCCCGCCTCTTCCGGCGCCGGACCGTACGACATGCTTTGGTAAATTTCCGCAACCTTGCTCATGGACCTCAACCTATCGGATGGCGATAAGAAGCGGAATAACGCCCGGTGACGAAATGCTCGAGCTGGCGCTCAATGTCTCCCAATAGACGAGACGCGCCGAAGCGGAAAAGCTTGGGATCGAGCCACGCATCGCCCAATTCTTCTTTGACCAGCATGAGAAATTGAAGCGCGATTTTTGCCGTGCCGATACCGCCGGCGGGTTTGAATCCGACCATCTCGCCAGTACGGTCGTGAAACTCGCGAATCATCCGCATCATGACAAGACTGACGGGCAGCGTGGCATTGACAGCTTCCATGCCGGTCGACGTCTTTATGAAATCGGCCCCGGCCATCATGCACACCATAGAGGCCTTAGCGACTTTGCCAATTGATCCGAGTTCGCCAGTTGCAAGTATTGTCTTCAAGTGCGCAGGTCCACACGCCTCACGGAATGCACAAACTTCGTTGTAGAGCGCCGCCCAGTCAGCGCTCAATGCGTGTCGGCGGCTGATCACGATATCGATTTCGTCGGCGCCCGCATCGACAGAGGCCTTAATTTCCTGTAGCCGCGTTTCAAAGGGTGACAAGCCCGCCGGAAAGCCGGTCGACACGGTGGCGACCGGAATGCCAGATCCTTTAAGCGCGTCAACAGCGGCGGGGACCATGGCGTGATAAACACAAACGGCTCCCGTCGTAATCCCTAGATGGTCAACGCCGAGCGCGTGCAAAAGATCCGGCCGCACGGGTTGGCGCGCCTTGGCGCACAAACGGCGCACGCGCTCCTCCGTGTCGTCGCCAGATAACGTCGTCAAATCCATGCATGAGATCGCTTTTAACAACCAAGCTGCTTGCCATTCTTTTTTGACGGTGCGACGCGCGACGAGTGTTGATGTGCGCCGCTCGACGGCCGACCGGTTGATACGGATTTCATTCACCCAATTGGGTTGAAACGCAACGCCCGCGTTGCGGCGTGCCTCGGTCTTCTCACCCGGGGCAGCCCCGCGGCCCTTGATGTTGGTGACGTTGCTTTGACTCACAACTTGTCTCTCATGTCCCGATAAAATTAGAGAAAGGATGTACCGGCCTGCATTGGTGGCAGGTCTAAATGCTTCGCTAAACTCTGCCCAATATCCGCGAACGTCTTTCGAACGCCAATTGAACCGGGCTCCACCTTTGAACCGAATGCGAGGACGGGAACATGTTCCCTTGTATGGTCGCTGCCTTGCCATGTTGGATCGCAGCCATGATCGGCCGTTAGGATGACAATGTCGTCTGCCTCAAGATGGTCTTCCAAATCCGGAAGACGGCGGTCGAACGCTTCCAAGGCCGAGGCATAGCCAATCGTATTGCGGCGATGACCATACAAAGTATCGAAGTCGACGAAGTTGGCAAAGATAATTGACCTGTCCGGTGCGCTAATGATTTGCGCAATAAGCTGGTTGAAGATCTCGGCATTGCTATGAGCTTTGATGGACTGCGTGATGCCCTTACCGGCAAAAATGTCGCTGACTTTTCCAATGGCGATGACTTCGCCGCCTGCATCTGCACAATGATCAAGTAGCGTTGGCCCGTGGGGCGGCGTGGCGATATCTTTGCGATTGCCCGTGCGTTCAAATGCGCCGCGCTCTTCACCGACAAATGGCCGCGCAATCACACGGCCGACATTGTAATTATCTGCCAATGTTCTAGCGATGCGGCAGAGTTCATAAAGCCGTTTCAACCCGAAATGGGTTTCATGCGCGGCGATTTGCACAACGGAGTCGGCCGACGTGTAGATAATCGGCTTGCCGCTCTTAATGTGTTCTTCGCCCAACTCATCGAGAATGACCGTGCCGGATGCATGTCGATTACCGAGCAAGCCTGGAAGCTCTCCCTGCTTTACGAGCTCGTCCGTCAACTCAGACGGAAAGCACGGTTCGGTTTTGGGGAAATAGCCCCAGTCAAATTCGACCGGAAGACCAGCCATCTCCCAATGTCCGCTTGGTGTGTCTTTGCCGAAACTCAATTCTGCAGCAACACCGTATTTGGCTCTGGTGGACGGCGGCGGCACGAACGGGAGATGTTCGGCGCTCACACTTTGCGCAGCCAAGCCCAATCCCCACGACAGCAAATGGGGAACTTGCAGCGGCCCTTGTCGGCCGCCCACATTGTCCGCCTGGCCGTTTGCACAGGCAAGCGCGATATGGCCAAACGTGTTGGCCCCGACATCGCCAAAGCGATCGGCGTCGGCGGTGGCGCCCACGCCCAATGAATCCAATACGGCAATGATGGCTCGCACGTTTGATTTACTCCGGACCGGTCCGATGACAGCGATCCTTTGCTGGGCCCTAAATTCTTGGTTTTTCGGGCGGATTGGCTAAATTTTGTCGCCAAATGCCGTCTGTTTGCATAAGACGCCCGGTAAGATTTATGCTGACTGTATCGGGTCTAGGTGATCAGAACCAACTTTTTTGTTAACAATAATCGCCTGGATTGTAACAAATATCAGGTCTGTCATGCTCTTAGGCTGGCCAGCGGTTTCGGTAGTGCGAGCAACGCATATGATTCCCAGCCGACTTTGGATGGTCCCATGTCTGACTTAAGACGCGTAAGTTGTTAGGTAGTCATGTCCACAGATTTAGTACTCGAACCCCGACCGCAACAATCAACGGACAAGGATCAAGATCCTAGCGACTGGGTATATCAGGAAATCCTGCACGCCATTCTCGAACAGCGCCTCGCGCCGGGAACCAAGCTCGGCGAAGAACTCCTAAGCAACATCTTTGCTGTAAGCCGACCGGTTGTTCGTCGTGCGCTTAATCGTTTGACCCACGACAACGTCGTCGAAATGCGGCCTCACCGCGGCGCATTTATCGCAAGCCCCACTGTCGATCAGGCGCGCCAAGTCTTCGAAGCGCGCCGCGTCGTCGAAGACGCTGTGGTTCGCACTTGCGTGCGCTCGGCCACTACGAAAGATCTCGCTCTATTGCGCCGTCACGTGGACGTCGAAGCGGAAGCCTCACGTCACGGAGAACGCGTTCGCTGGATTCGATTGTCGGGAGAGTTTCATTTAGTGCTTGCCCGCATCGCCGGCAATCAAGTGCTGACAAATTTCTTGGAAGACTTAATTGCTCAGACCTCGTTGATCATTGGGTTATATGGCAACAGCGCCAACAGCATTTGTACCGACGGACCCCACGAACGTATCGTCCAAGCAATTGAAGGAGGCAACGAAAAAACCGCCATTGACATTATGCTCGCGCATTTGAATGAATGCGAAGGGGCATTGCACATCACCGAGGAGCATGTTGAAAAGGATCTGAGATCAATCTTTTCAAATGTGACCAAGGCCAATCTCGCTTAGCACCAAGTTCCTGTTTGCTTATTTCTCATCAACGAAACCACACAAGGTTCGATATGGCAGACCGGATCGGAATTAAGTCAGCTGAAGTGACGCGCAGCGTTGAGGCCATCCAGTCACAATATGGCGGCGCGTTTCCTTCGACGGCTCTTATCTTGGGCAGTGGTCTCGGCCGCTTCGGTGAGCATATAAGCCAAGATGCCGTCATAGACTATGGCGACATTCCCGGGTTTCCTATTTCGACCGTCGTCGGTCATCACGGCCGGCTCCTGATCGGAACTTGTAAAGCGACGCCGCTTGTCTGCATGCAAGGGCGGATGCATCTTTACGAAGGCTATCAGGCGCAAGATTTGGCTATTCCCATTCGAACGCTGCGCCAGCTCGGCGTTGAGACGCTGATCATCACCAATGCCGCCGGCGGGCTGCGCCCCGATCTAACGGCCGGCACACTGATGATCATTGACGATCACATTAATATGTCCGGCCACAACCCGCTGATCGGGCCCAACGACGACGATGTCGGAGAGCGCTTTTTCGACATGACGGAAGCCTATGATGCGGGTCTGCGTGCGCGGCTTCGCAAGGCGGCTGAGGGGGCCGGCATTGACATTACGTCGGGCGTTTATGTGCAAACTTCAGGTCCCAATTTTGAAACCCCCGCCGAAGTCAGAATGTTCGCCAAACTCGGCGCCGATGCGGTCGGCATGTCAACCGTGCCTGAATGCCTGGTTGCCGTTCATTGCGGCATGAAAGTTGTCGTCCTGTCGCTTATTACAAATCTTGCGGCCGGCATTGCCGAGCACGCTCTGTCACACGAAGAAACCCTCGTGGAAGCCGACAACGCCTATGATCAGATTAGCCAAGTCCTCTTAATGTTTTTTGAACAGGTGGCGTAAACATGCCCGTCAACAAAGATCACACAGAATTCTTCGCCCTCGACATGGACGAAGGCTGGCATGTGCCTGAGGGATATCCCGATGGCATCGAGCAAAAAATTCTTTCCGGTGCGTTAGATGAAACCAACAAGCGCGGTACGCGCACGCGCCTGTTGCGGTTCTTGCCAGGCGCCTTGTCGATCGTACCGTTTGTGCACGACTATTGGGAGGAAGTTTATCTTTTGACCGGTGATTTAATCGTCGGTAATGATGAGAAAGGAGAGGGCGGAGTTGCCTTCCAACCTAATACGTACGCTTGCCGTCCGCCGGCAACACCGCACGGGCCCTTCAAGTCGGATACCGGTTGCATCTTGTTTGAAGTTCACTACTACGATCCGGTTTGAGTTATGCTTGTCTTGAACCATGTAGGCTCATCGGCCAAACAAGTTGAATACTTGGACGCTAGCGGAAAACTTCAAAACCTGCCGCGCAGACTATTTATAATAGTCTCATACCGGATCAAAGGAATGTCCCGCTCGGACACTTGAGAAAACTCGCGATCTTGGAGTGCGGTTTCAAGGTCGGGCATATGCATCGCGCCCCAGGGGATTATGATCGTATCGTAGCGTGTTAGATTTTCATCGAGCGCAATTATCAGGCGATCATTTCGCTTGTAGATAATGTCTTCATAGACTTGTTCAATTTCCTCTTCGGAATATTGCTCGCTCAATTTCAAAATTCGATCGATTGCGTCCGCTGCCGACGGGCTATCGTAGATAGTCGCCGTTTCATTGAGGAATGCGATGGTAGACTCGGAAAAGTCCGCCAAGTCGGCATCTGCGTAGAGGACATCCGGGCGCACTTCGGCGATTCTAATGCTGTCAGGCTGCGCGGAGGCGGCTTCATCAATGGCTTCTTCGGGCGCGTTCTCTGTGCCCTCATCGACCTGGCTTTCGAAATCGTTCAATGCAGGTGTGGGCTCCAAGACGGGCTGTTGCTCGAGCCCCAACACGCGAGCGAGGCGCTGGTAGGACAAGTTGCTGGAAAGGCGATTTTCTCGGTCTGTCACGCCTTCTGCGAGTATGAGGGCGTCTGCAGGGAATTCAGCAAACAATGTGTCGTAAAAATCGCTTTCACCGAAATGCATCATGCCGACAAGCACGACGCGTTTGTCCTCTCTTTGATAGATGCGCTCGCTAAGCTTTATTTCCGAAGTCGTGAAATCGACAAAACCATTTGTCTCCTGCTCGAGATAAGAAGCGGTTCCTGCCAACGTCAGGCCGGCAATGGTTATGGGAAGGAGTAAGAAAAGGATCATTACGGCGAATGCGGTGCGTAGTCCGAGATGCCTGAGGTGTGGCAGTCGTGATGCTGCTATGAACCACGTGCCAGTCCGGTGTTTGTTGATAACAAATGCCGCGAGCGCAAGTGCAACTTGTAGAGCGACGAGCAAAATAAGGGTGATCGTGTCGCCTTCAGCCGGGAAGAGCGGCGGTACGCCGACGCCGGCCCACAAAGCGAAGGCAATCAGTGGCAGAAATACAAGTTTGGGCAAATGTGGTACGAACAGTACGACCGCCACCATAATTAAGGCGCCGAGCACAACCATGGTGGCGAGAATGATGCGAGCCTCCAGGAGTGCTTGGCTGCCGGTTGCTGCGCGGAACAATTCTTCAATGAGCGATAGTCCGGCGTCCGCCGCAAAGGCCACTAAATAAACGTTCGCCAAGACGGCCATGAACGCCAAGAATGCGCTGCGCCGTTCGCCGACGGTTGACTGATCCATAAATCGTTTCCCCTGTCCCTCAACCAGTATAGCAGCATGGAGGCGAAAATTGTTCACGGGCAGGGCAGCAAACTGCTTGGAATTGGAACCAATATGTGACGAGTAGGGGCTTAGTCCTTTGGCCAATTTGCGTCCTGGAGTAGACTACTTTACTTGGCAATTTCCTGCGTTTTAAAAAAGGGTAAGCCACAATGGATCGGCGTACGTTTCTTTCAAGTGCGGCCGGCGTGACGGCCGCGTGTGCGGCGTCTCCCGCGATCGGTGCTCAATCGCAAGGCGCATTGGATGAAGGCGCTTTCGAGTTATTACGTCAAGCACCGCTTATGAATCTACCGCGTGCGTGGGACGTGCTTGCTGAACAAGAGCTCGACGGCTTGATCGTGACCCACGATCATCATGTTTATCATATGTGCAATTTTTTCCCGTCGGGCGGGCGCATGGGTATGCCGAACACGTGTTTTGGATTGCTTTCGGCCGATCCGAAACGAAAACCAGGATTGGTTATTCAACAATTTTTGCACTTTTACGTTTATTCGAATTGGGGCATCGAAGCGCCTTACGATGTTTATCCTTATGGGGCCATTGACGATATCGATGCCTATTTGGGCGCGGACAATCGATTTGAAAATGAACCGAAAGCGATACCGGCCGGAATGTTCCGTGTTGCTGACGAATCACTCGTGACCGATCGGCAGCGCAATCGCGCGTCTATTCGCGACGCAGCCGCTGCAGCCCACGGCGTTGCGGCCGGCCCGGAGTGGGGTTTGCTCAAGGCCGTGCGAGATTTCGGTTTGACGCGGGGCCGAATTGCGGTCGATGATCCATGGATCTCCGAAACTTTGAAAGCTGCAGGCGTCAACGCGACATTTGTTCCGGCGGAGAACGTGCTGCGCCGTATCCGGCTTGGACGCTCGCCTACGGAAGTTGCCATGATGCGCAAAGTGGCGGTTCAAAATGCCGATGCGGCATTGGCGGCCGCGCACTCGGTTCATGCCGGGATGACGTTTCATGAGCTGAGAGCAAAATTCTACGCCGAGGCCGCGGCTCGCGGCCATGCGGGTGTCTTCATGGTGATTGATAGCGTATCTGCCGAACCCTTCAATTCGACTTTTGAAGAGGGGACGGGATTTTCTATCGACTGTGTCAGCCAGATGATGCACTACCATGGCGACTTCGCGCGCACGATTTTCATTGGAGAGCCGCCGGCGATGTTGAAACGCGCGACGGAAGCAAGCGCGCTGGGCTGGGATGCGGTGCGTGAAAAACTAAGACCCGGCCTGCGCTACAACGAAATACGACAAATCGGGCGGGACGCGCTTAGCAAGGCGGGCTACGGAGATTTTCACGTGACCTTTACGCCCCATTCGGTCGGGTTGTTTCATACAGATGAACCCGTGAAGGAGGGTGTGCCGTTTCTCGTTAAAGACAATTTGGAGCTTGTTGAAAATATGGTGTTATCTGTCGACTGTCCGGTGTTGATGGACGGCCTCGGCGGCACGGTTCACCTCGAAGACTTAGTTCTCATCACGAAAGACGGGGCGGAACTTCTTAATCCGTCTACGGATCGTGTCATTATGGTTTAGGCTTTTTGCCCAATCCGTTCATTTTTACTTCTGAAGGACAGCATAATATGACTGCACATCCCTGGTTGCGCGAAAAGGAATGGCCATCCAAACAGCTTCCCCGCGACGAGCTGACAGCCCGCATCGAGCATTTGCTCGCCATTCAATGGATGGGCGTTTTGTGCACCATCGGAAAGAATGGACCGATCGGCAGCCCCATCGAATATTATGCCGAAGGCACGACGTGCTACATGTATCCGCAACCGGGCAGCCCAAAAGTCAAAGCTCTGGAGCGCGATCCCCGCATTTGTTTTGCCGTTCATGTGGAAAATACGGGATGGGCAAGCGTGCGCGGCGCGCAGCTCTTTGGCACGGGGCAATTCCTTGAACCCGGATCGCCGGAGTTGGATCACGCCATGGAGATTTACCGCTGGCAGTCTTCGTCGGCGCAAATCGGCCGGCCAATGGACCAGGTGCCGCAACACCGCTTGCTCAAATTTGAACCGGACCGGATCGTCTATACAGAGCAGTGGCTTCGCAAAGAGGGTTTCGGTCCGCGACAGATCTGGATGAAAGACCCTGATAAAGCGGCCCGGCCCAACGAATACCGTTACGAGTGACGGGACACGGACGTTGAAAACCAGCACGGAGCGTATCCTCACGACGCACGTCGGCAGCCTTCCGCGTTACGAAAAGCTAGCTGACGCATTGGCTGTATCACTGAAAGAGAACAAGCCGGCCGACCCGTCAATATTGAATGCTCTCGCAGGCGAAGCGGTGGAAGATGTCTGCCGCCGCCAGCGGGAGGCTGGCGTCGATGTCATGAGCGACGGCGAACAAAGCAAAGCGGGATTTGCCATCTATATCCGCGAGCGCCTGACCGGATTCGAACCGCGATCAGATCGTGTCGTGAAGCGCCGCTCGCCCCAAGACATGGTGGATTTTCCGGACTTCCTGAAATCGCAAATTGAGCTTGGCGCGATCAGCATGCCGCAATTTGCGCCCTGTGTTGGACCCGTCAGTTATATCGGTTATGACGCGCTCAAGAATGACGTCGTAAACTTTGAACGGGCGCTCAATAAGACAGACGCGACCGAGGGTTTTTTGCCTGCAGCGTCTCCCGGCTGCATCGCGGGCTATCATTACAACGAACACTATGAGTCGCATGAGGCCTATCTATTCGCCATCGCCGACGCCATGAAGACGGAATACGACGCTATTGTAGACGCTGGATTTCTACTCCAATTGGATTGCCCTGATCTTACTTACAATGGCTGGGCCTATCTGACCGCGTTTCCAAATGGCAGCCATCGCGAGATGCACATCGAGGCGCTTAATCATGCGTTGCGCGATGTGCCTGCGGATCGATTGCGCCTACATTTGTGCTTCAGCAATTATGACGGGCCCCACAATCATGACACGCCGATCGTGGACCTCATGCCATTTCTCTTTAAGGCGAAACCGCAGGGTCTTGCTTTCGAAGCAGCTAATCCGCGCCATGCTCATGAATGGCAGGCATGGCAAGACGCAAACATTCCCGACGACAAGATTCTCATTCCCGGCGTCATCGAGTCGACCAACAACTTTATTGAACATCCCGAACTTATCGCGCAGCGTCTCTTGAGCTATGCCAATGTCGTCGGTCGCGAGCGTGTGCTGGCGGGAACCGATTGCGGTTTTGCCACCTTCGTCGGCGGCAGCGGGACGCACCCTTCCATCGCGTGGGCCAAGCTCAAGTCACTGGCACAAGGCGCCGCGCTCGCGAGCAAGCAACTCAGGTCGTAGCCGCCTCTTACGCAAACTCTCTATAAGTCGCGGGCGACGCGAAATCCGAATATATGGGAAATACGATCGACGGGATCGCGGCCGCGGAATGTCGGCACTTGCCAAGTGATAGCCGAACTCCAGGCGCCGCCGCGCACGCTGCGCCGGTCGCAACCCTCGTCAAGCTGAGCGCTGCCATCTGTGGGTTCAGCCGGGTAGGGCATGGCGTAGCAGTCTTCCACCCACTCCCAAACATTGCCGGTCATGTCATGGATACCGAATGGGTTAGGGGCGAGGGAGCCCACGGGCGCGGCTCCAACAAAACCATCGTTGCAAGCGACATTGCCGGCGGGACGCGGTACGTCCGAGGTTGCGCCCGCCTCATCATAAAAGTTTGCCTCCCGGCAACCGTCGGTTTCGTCTTCGCCCCATGCGTATAATGTCTCAGGGCGTCCAGCGCGGGCGGCGTATTCCCATTCGGCCTCGGTCAAAAGGCGATAGGGTTTGCCCGTTTTGGCCGCAAGCCAGGCGACGTAAGCTTTGGCGTCGTCCCAATCGACACAGGCGACGGGTTCATTGTCCTTTGGCGGCCCACCGTAGCCAAGATCTTTCCACGATGAGCCTGGTTGTGGGGCCCAAGTTTCGCCGGTCCAGGACCAACAGTCGGCGGCAGAAACATGGCCGCTCTTTTCGATGAATTGCCCGTACTGCGCATTTGTGATCTCGAGGCGTCCGACAGCGTACGAATAGCCGATGGAGACTTGGTGCACGGGTCCTTCATAGCGCTCTTCGTTGACACCGCCGTCCCGGCCCATGACGAAGTCGCCGGGCGGAACTACGACCATGTCCGGACAGTCGGCACAATCTTGAAATGTTTGGCCAGGCTGCATTGCGCTTTGTTCAAATGTCTCGCATGCCGAAAGCACTAGCAGTAGCGGAAGCGCCAGAATGTAACCGCGCGCAAGGACGGCACGGCAAGATTGATATTGCATTGGTGATTGTCCCCTCAACTCAGATCGATACATTATAGTCGTGAGCGACGACCGGTAGTTTGCGAATGCGATCCCCGGTTGCCGCGAATATCGCATTGGTGACTGCCGGAAGCGCGGCAGGAACGCCAGCTTCGCCGACACCGGCCGGTGCATTGTCGCTCGGCAAGAGATGCACTTCGATATCAGGCAGGCCTTCGAGTGACATCAGTGGGTGATCGTGGAAGTTACTTTCGATCACTTCGCCGTCTTCAATGGTTACTTGTCCGGTTAAGGCAGCGTTCACGCCAAATATAACGCCGCTTTCAATTTGGGCCACGATCGCGGCCGGATCGACTTGCATTCCGCAGTCGAAGGCGGCAACGACGCGGTCGACTTTGACATCTTTTTCATCAACAGTAACTTCGACGACTTGGACGCAGCAGGCGCCCGCGGCATATGACATGGCGATGCCGCGCCCGCGCCCGGGGCCGAGCGGCTCGGACCAATTTGACTTCTCGGCGGCCAGATCCAAGACCGCGCGATAGCGATCCGAATTCAAAAGGCCGCGCCGGAATTCGTAAGGATCCTGGCCCGCTAAATGAGCCAGTTCGTCGATCGCGGACTCCGCAAAGAATGCATTTTGCGACAGGGTCACGCCGCGCCAGTATCCGATGGGAACAGGCGATGTCGTTTCCGCCCAATCGATCCATTGTTGGCCTTTGTCGTAGGCATCGTAAATTAACAGGGAGGGCACGGTCGGATCGCCCATACCCGGAATAAACGCCCGATCGTAAAACCGCCAAAGTGACTGACCGGCAATGCGGCTATGCATGGCTTGGATCTCGCCCGATGCGGTCATGCCGGCTCGCGTTCGCGCAGCATAGGCCGGGCGGAAGTGGCAGTGCTTGATATCTTCTTCGCGCGTCCAGATAAGTTTGACCGGACGGCCTTTGACAGCCTTGGCGATTTCAACTGATTGGCCAAAAAAGTCGAGCACCCATTTTCGACCAAACCCGCCGCCGAGAAACGTTCGGTTGAGGCGAATATTCTCTTTCGAGAGCCCCGTGATTTCCTCGGCGAGCAACATTGCTTTGTCGGGCTGCTGGTGCGGCGTCCAAATTTCGCAACGCTCATCCGTGACCAATGCTGTGCTGCAAAGCGGCTCCATGCAGGCATGTGCCAGAAAAGGAACTTCATAAGTGGCGTCTAATTGCAGGTCCGCATTTGCAATGGCGACGTTCGCCGCCTCCGGATCGGGCATCGAAATCTTTGGAGGCATTTGCGAAAAGTCGGCATTGGGAAACATCGTAACATTGTCGTCGTCGTCGAGCGCGGCACTAAGTTGCTGTGCGACGCTCTCACTCGAGACACGACCCGCGTCCGGGTCGTCCCATTCGAGGACGAGTTGATCGGCGGCGGTCTTCGCTTGCCAAAATGTATCTGCAACGACGGCTACGGCTGCATTCGGTGTTTTTAAGCTGCTCACTTCCACAACGGCGTGCACGCCAGGCGAGTTCATAATTTCATCGCCGTTGTGTGATGTCACCGAAGCACCGAAAACCGGAACATGTTTGATGGCCGCGACCAGCATGTCTGGTTGTTGCACGTCAATTCCATACTCTGCAGAGCCGTCCACTTTCAGAGGCGTGTCTTTGCGCGGCGTCGATTTGCCGATGAGTTTGAATTGATCGGGAGATTTGAGTGGCGGCGCTTCCGGCGGCTCCAGTTTAGCTGCCGCAGTTACCACGCCGCCAAAATCGACGCTTCGGTCGGAAGGCCCATGGATAATTTTACTGTTGCTGGCCGTGCATTCACTAGGATCAACACCCCAATCGGCGGCGGCGGCTCTGATCAGCATATCGCGGGCGCTCGCTCCAACTTCGCGCAGCAACTGATAGTAGCCGACGACGGCTTCGCTGTTGGCTGTTCGTTGTCGTCCTGACTGCGGATTGGCAAATGCGTCATCAGCGTGGGATAGCCGGACACTCACTCTGTCCCAATCCGCTTCCAATTCGTCGGCGATGATCTTGGTGAGCGCGGTGTAATTGCCTTGACCCATTTCGGCGGTCGGGGTGTAGATCACAACATCGCCGGCTTCGTTGATCAGCACGTAAGTGTTGAGTTGAACGGGATCCGTGTTCAGCGGTGTTTCAGCCGGGCTGCATCCGGCGGGAAGTCCCAGAATCAATCCGCCCGTAACCCCCAACGCTGCTTTGACGACCGTCCGCCGGCTGACGTTATCGACAATATGACCGGTGGTTGCTTGTGACATAAGACATCCTCTCGAATTCAGCGTATCGATCTAGATACCACGTGTTGTACCGGAATGTGACGCGAACGTCAGGTGAACAATCTTACGCTCAGTCGGGAGACAAAAAAGCAAGCGATTGATACACTTCGAAGATTAGCAGAAGGAGAAGGGTTTTGAAGAGTTTCGCTCTGCGTCCGGCCTTACACATCCCATCTCTATGCCTGGCCCGGCAGTTTGTCCGGAACGGTATGGTCATTGGACTGTTTGTCTTAGGAGCCTCATCTTTGTCTGCGCAAGAGAGCCAGAACAGGCAACCGGGAGATGTCTTCAAAGAATGTGAAACCTGCCCGGAAATGGTTGTGGTGCCCCCCGGAGAGTTTCTCATGGGCTGGGAAGGCGGCGAGGAAGCACGCTATGAGGGTCCCGTTCACCAGGTGACAATCGAGGACGCCTTCGCCGTTGGCCGGTTTGAGGTCACCAATGCTCAATTTGCGGAATTTATTGATGCTACAGACCATGAGACCCGCGACGCCTGTATAACTTGGGGTGAAGATGGCAGCAAAGAGCGGGCAGGTGTAACGTGGCGCGATCCCGGCTATGGCCGGCCGTCGCTGCCTAACGAACCCGTCGCATGTGTGACGTGGACAGACGCTAGGGCCTTTGTGGCTTGGCTAGCCGAGTCGACCGGTCAGCCATACCGTCTGCTAAGCGAAGCGGAATGGGAATATGCCGCGCGTGCGGGGCGGCCGCATACTTTGTTTACCTGGGGCGAAACGGGAGACGACGCTTGTCGGTATGCAAATCTTTACGATCAGTCGGCGACGGCAACAAATCTGTTTCGTCCTTGGGATCCGGCTGACTGTGACGATGGCAGTGTTGAGTTGGCTGAAATCGGAATGTTGGCGCCTAATCCGTTCGGGCTCCACGACATGATCGGCAATGTCTGGGAGTGGGTCGAAGATTGCTATGTGATGAATTATTTCGAGAAACCAAATGATGGCTTGGCTCAAACGACTTATGGCTGCGACCGGCACGGTGTGCGTGGCGGCAGCTGGAGTACAATGCTCAGCCGCCAGCGGCCGACGTTTAGGGGCCGGGATCTGGAAGACTACACCACGCGGATATTTGGGTTTCGTGTCGCTCGAGACCTGATGTGAATTCCATTTGCTTTGGGTTTGCCGGGTAGCTTAGGTAACTTGATCGTCAGCGATCGCTAGTCAAATTTGGTCTGAGCACCCAACCGGAACGACCTTGCTGACTATAAAGGTATTCATAAGGAGACGCTTGTTGGCATTCTCAGTTGCATGTTTCTACACGGCCAAATTTGCCTCGCCGGCCATGCGGCTCAATTTGTTGATTTGTGCCGGATTGATAGTTGCGTCAGCGCTGCTCGATGGCGCTCAAGCACAAATGAACGAATCCCGCGAGCCGGGGGCGGTATTTCAGGATTGTGATGATTGTCCTGAGATGGTCGTTGTGCCGCCGGGCAAGTTCCTCATGGGTTGGGATGGTGGCGAGGAGGCGCGTTATGAAGGGCCAGTGCACGAAGTGGAAATCGACTACGCGTTTGCCGTCGGCCGCTATGAAGTGACGAATTCACAATTCGCTGCCTTTATCGACGCGACAGGCCATGAGACGCCAAACGTCTGCAACACCGTCGGAGAAGACGGGCTAAAGACGCGGGACGGCGTGACATGGCGTGATCCGGGCTACGGCCGTCCGTCGTTGCCTAATGAACCGGTTGCCTGTGTGATGTGGACTAATGCGAGCGCATATGCCGCCTGGCTTGCCGAGACAACCGGTCTATCCTACCGCCTGCTCAGCGAAGCGGAATGGGAATATTCGGCCCGCGCGGGCCGTCCCCATACGCTGTTCACATGGGGCGAAACTGCCGACGGCGCTTGTCAGTATGCCAATCTTTACGATCAGTCGGCGACGCTGCCAGATTTTTTTGGCGCCTACAAACCGGCGGACTGTAACGACGGCATTGGCGAACTTGCCGAGGTTGGAACGCTCGCGTCGAACCCATTCGGTCTCTACGACATGATCGGTAACGTATGGGAATGGGTCGAAGATTGTTACGTCATGACGTACCTTGATCAACCCAATGACGGCTCGGCCCAAACGACCTATGGCTGCGACAGACGCGTCGCAAAGGGCGGCAGCTGGAGCACGATCGTTAGCCGCCAACGGCCAACATTTCGCGGCCGTGATCCCGTAAATTTGAGCACAAGAATTTTCGGCTTTCGCGTCGCAAGAGATTTGCCTTAAAGGCACGGTCGATCAGTTTTCGTCGGAGAGGTTCTCGTCAATCGACGGTGGTTGTGGGAGCGCCGCCAACCAGTCGTCAAAAATTTGCACCACATCTTCGCCCAGAGGATTGGGTGTCATGCCGATCTTTTTTGCGGTTTTTTCTTGATCGTAAAGAAACGATTGGATCACTTCGTCCGGATAGTCGACAAGCGGTAAGCCAAATCCCCCCTGTGGCTCGCCGGTCTTGGCGTCCAGATGATGATGGCGGGCATTGAGTTTCTCAATTTGATGGCAATAAACGCATTTGTTTGCCGTCGTAATTGTTTTTTGGACTTCCGGCGGATAGGCCGCGATAGATGCAAGCGGATTCTCTGACCAGAATTCGATGCCTTCAAGTGTCAGCGCGGAACGCACGAGCAGGGGAATAACGAGGTCTCCGGGTATGTCTGCTTCTTTCTCAAAAAAGAGAACGGGACCCAGCGGCCGGACTGATATGTTCTGGACATCCGGCTTCCAGCTGTACATCGCCTTAGTCCGGTAAAACCAAGCAAGACGAAATAGGTTAGTGACGTCGTCGATCCCAGTCACGACTACCGGGCCATAGTCTGCATAAACTTCTAGATCCAGATAATATATTTGCCCCCTTCTGTTGCGAAACGTGACGTACTGTGCGCCGGGTGCAATTTCGTCCCGATATGCCAATAGATCGAAAGTCTGAAAGGTGGACATCTCCAACTGTTTGGCGCGATGAAGCTCGAATTGGTAGTGCGCGTTAATCAATTCCTTGAAGATTGGTGGCGGGTCTTGGGTCTTTATGTATTCGGGCTTCGTATAGAAATCATCGTTGTTAAAGAGGGGCGTTTGCCACTGCCGTTCTAGATCGATGAGCTGTGCGAATTGTTCAGTGAACGGAGAGTTGCCAGTCAGATGCATCAAAATGTCAAAGGTTATTTGATGCAATGACATGCCTCGCAACATTCCGTCATTCGCAAACAAGAACGTTGCGTCCACGCCCTTATCGCGCAACGAGGCGGCAAGTTTTCGTGTCGAAACGATCGACGGCCTGGGGTCCGATTGTTCGACGAATATCACGAGCTCTGGAGCTTCGTCATACGGGGCAAACTTTGGCGGTTCGCCCGCTTGGGATCGAAGCAGGACGATGCCCTCAAGATCGGCTGTGGTGATCTCGTTCTGATAAAGACCCAAGACGGCTGCTGTATGCGGTGACCGCCCGAACAGATAGACCGGTTTGTCGGCTTGTTTGCGAATGGCTTGTTCGATGCAGCCGGTATCCGATTCACCGCACGCGAGCTCGACGACGCTAAAATTAGCCCCTTGCCACTTAGTGCGATCCTCTGCCGTGATACCGCCCAGCCATAATACGGTTCCCGCCGCACACGCCGGCAACGCCGACACGAACACGGAAATCAAGATAAAAACCAGCGTTTTCATAATCTTAGGATAGCCGATCCGTCTTCGACCGCAAATCCGCCTAGGCCCGGCTTATGCCGGTGCTTCATCGCAGCCCACTTCGCAAATACTGGACTTCCCGCCTTATCCCTGTGACAGCTTGACGCAAGTGCTCCCTAACCCGTTATTCTGTAAACTTCTTTCCCTGTATTTGCGAGTCGTATGCAGTGTGCGCAGTAGATTTAGGGGATGGAGTTCTGGGCCTTCAAGACGGTTTCCCCATCCCCCGTTATCCGATCGAGCGCCAAGCATTGGCGCCGTTAAGAAAGGGCGAGACTTCCCGCCACGTTCAAGGTAATGAGAACAATCAGCGGGTGAAATCCGCTTTGTCGGAGCCCAATCCAACGCGTTCGACGCTAGGGATAACTTAAGAATGCTATTTGCCGTCGTCTTAGTCTTGTTGGTGATAGGAACGATCCTATTCCATATATATAGCCCATGGTGGTTTACGCCTCTTGCCTCGAATTGGGGAAACCTCGATGAGGCGCTGATTATTACGTTTTGGATCACCGGAGTCGTCTTTGTCGCGCTCAACCTGTTTATGGCCTATGCGGTTTGGAAATACCGATACGACAAGGACCGCCGGGCCGAGTACGAGCCTGAAAATACTACTCTAGAGGTCGTCCTGACCGTCGTCACATCGATTGGTGTGGTCGGGATGCTTGCACCAGGGCTGATTGCCTGGCTCGACTACATCACCGTGCCTGAAGATGCCGAAGTCGTTGAAGTGATCGCTCAGACTTGGGACTGGTCTTACCGTTTTCCCGGACCGGACGGTGTCCTCGGCACAACGGACGCCCGCTTTTTCAACGTCGACAATACCTTCGGCCTCAATCCAGACGATCCCTACGGCCAGGATGACATTGTCGTGCAGGACAACGAGGTCCACCTTCAGATTGATCAGCCTTACAAAGTTTTACTGCGCTCCAAAGACGTTCTTCACGACTTCTATGTCCCTCAGTTCAGGGCAAAAATGGATATGATCCCCGGCCTTGTGAGCTACCTCTGGTTTACGCCGACAAAGACGGGCACCTACGAAGTTCTTTGCGCGGAATATTGCGGCACGGGCCACTCGGAAATGAGGGGCTATGTCGTGATCGACGAAAGCGAGGCCTTCGACGAATGGCTGGGGGAGCAACTGACCGGCGCAGATTTTTTTGCTGCGGCGGGCACGGGTGAACCAACAATTACAGCTGCCGAATTATCTCAATAAGTAGACCACGCGAATTGCGCTGAGGAACTGTTATGGCCTACACCACGTTAGCCGACGATACCCAAGACCTTCATCATCCAAAAACCTGGATTGGGAAGTACGTTTGGAGCCAGGACCATAAAGTTATTGCCATCCAGTACGGGGTAACGGCCATTGCCGTAGGTCTCGTCGCACTTGTCCTTTCGGTGATTATGCGGCTTCAGCTCGGCTTCCCTGAGCTCGGTGTTATCTCGCGCGAAGGATATTATCAGGCTGTCACTATGCATGGCATGATCATGGTGATCTATCTTTTGACGGCGTTCTTCTTAGGCGGTTTTGGAAATTATCTTATTCCGTTGCAGCTTGGTGCGCGGGATATGGTCTTTCCCTTCGTCAACATGCTCAGCTACTGGGTTTATTTGTTGTCCGTCATTGTATTGATGGCGAGTTTCTTCGTGCCTGGCGGTCCAACAGGTGCCGGCTGGACGCTATACCCGCCTCAAGCGATTCTCGACACCACGCCAGGGGCGGGCTGGGGCATCCTCCTCATGCTGGGTTCCCTCGGCATATTCATTATTGCCTTCACTATGGGCGGCCTGAATTATGTGACGACCGTCTTCCAAGCGCGCACCAAAGGCATGACGCTCATGCGCATGCCTCTCTCGATTTGGGGCATCCTTACCGCAACGATTCTGGGCCTACTGGCATTTCCGGCACTCTTGGTCAGCGCCATCATGATGACGTTCGACAGCGTCTTGGGAACCAGCTTCTTCATGCCCGCGATAGTCGGCGGAAGCGGCGAAATGATGGAAGGCCCCAATGGCGTCTACAACGGCGGCAGCCCGATCTTGTTCCAGCATCTGTTCTGGTTTTTCGGTCATCCTGAAGTTTACATCGTGGCGTTGCCGGCCTTTGGTCTTGTCTCCGATGTCATCAGCACTCACGCGCGGAAAAATATCTTCGGCTATCGCATGATGGTTTGGGCCATTGTGGCGATCGGTGCCTTGAGCTTTGTCGTTTGGGCGCACCACATGTATGTCAGCGGCATGAATCCGACGTTCGGATACTTCTTCGCCACGACGACTTTGATCATCGCGGTGCCAACAGCGCTTAAAGTTTACAATTGGGTCCTGACCTTGTGGCGCGGCAATATACAACTCACCGTGCCGATGTTGTTTGCCATCGGCTTTGTCTTCACGTTCATCCATGGCGGCATTACGGGCTTGTTCCTCGGAAACGTGAGCGTCGACGTGCCGCTGTCGGATACCTACTTCGTGGTCGGCCACTTCCACATGGTGATGGGCGTGTCTCCGATCTTGGTTGTGTTTGCCGCAATCTATCATTGGTATCCCAAAATCACCGGCCGGATGTACAACGAAGGTCTGGGCAAGGCGCACTTTTGGCTGACGTTTCTGGGAACCTACGCCATCTACTTGCCAATGCATTACCTCGGTTTCCTTGGCGTGCCACGGCGGTATTACAACTATGACAATACGGCCTTCATGCCTGACTCGGCTGACATGTTGAACACACAGATCTCAGTTGCGGCCATAATTGTCGCCGTCAGTCAAATTCTGTTCTTCATCAATATGATCGGCAGCTTGTTCAACGGCAAGAAAGCGGGCGGCAACCCTTGGGGCTCGTGCACGCTCGAATGGCAAACGCCGGACACACCGCCTATTCACGGCAATTGGGGCGCGAAGCTTCCTCAAGTTCATCGTTGGGCTTACGACTACAGCGTGCCAGGTGTAGAGGAAGATTTCGTACCGCAAACCGTGCCCCACGATCCCAACAGCGACCACCAAGGTCGCTGGGACGCGAAGCATTAAGTTTGAGCAGAGAATAGAACGGTGAATTTTTTTCGCAGACTAATGCAAAAACCCTGGCTGACAGATCAGGGTCATATCGACGATCTCGAAGATCCAAGCGTTGACGGCACGCCGCCATTGAAAATGTTTGTTTGGCTGTTCATGGGCGTGGTCACGATTCTATTTACCTTGCTGTTCGCGGCCTATCACATGCGCAGGGAATATGCTGATTGGGTGCCCCTGGCCGAGCCGACCCTGCTGTGGATCAACACAGGTTTGCTTGTCATGGCGAGCATCTCGCTTCAGTGGGCTTGGAATGTCGTATCCAGCAAGGACTCAGGCAGTCTGAAGCTGGCGTTGATTGTCGGCGGCCTTTTCACATTTGCCTTTGTCATTGGCCAAATGATGGCATGGCAGCAGCTGGGCGAACTTGGCTATTTTGCGTCAAACAATCCGGCCAACGCGTTCTTCTATGTCATCACCGGCCTTCATGCCTTGCATATTTTGGGCGGGCTAGCGGCCTGGGCCGTGACCGCTGGAAAAGTTTGGAACGGCGTTGAGATCGGTACAGTTGAATTGAATGTGGAGCTGTGTGCCGAATATTGGCATTTCTTGCTTTTGGTTTGGATCGTCATGTTTGGACTGATGCTGACGACTTAGGGCGGTCTTGAACTTCATATTGAGCGCGGGCGGACAAGGTTTATGGCAGAGCAACAATTAGCAAGTGCAGGGGCGGCAGACGCGCTAAAGCCAGGTGTCGACGGCTTTATCGACGACTGGGCGACCGACCAGGAAGTCTTCAAGGGGGTTCACTGGGGCAAGGCCATGATGTGGATCTTCCTCCTCAGTGACACGTTCATTTTTAGCTGCTTTTTGATTGGCTATATGACCGTGCGCTCAAGCACCACGGCGGAATGGCCGAATGCCAGTGAAGTGTTTGCTCTCGAAATGTTTGGTCAATCGATCCCACTGATTCTCATTGCCATCATGACGTTCGACCTGATTACGTCGAGCGGCACCATGGCGCTCGCGGTGAATTACGGCTATCGGCGCGATCGCAAGAAGACATTTTGGCTGATGATTGCCACAGCATTCTTTGGTGCCGCGTTCGTTGGCATGCAAGCTTTTGAATGGACGAAGCTAATCACGGAAGGTGTGCGGCCCTGGGCAAATCCGTGGGGGGCACCGCAATTCGGCTCGTCTTTCTTTATGATCACGGGATTCCACGGTCTCCACGTGTCTGCTGGCGTGATTTATCTTACAACTATTGCATTTAAGGTCAGGCGAGGTGATTACGAAAAGAAAGGCAATTACGAAGTTGTCGAAATTGCTGGCCTCTATTGGCACTTTGTTGACCTAGTTTGGGTATTTATTTTCGCGTTTTTCTATCTTTGGTGAGGCGACCATGTCAGCAGGCGAAGCAACCGTAGGCCAACAGCATCCGCTTGGCGTCTATTTTAAGATCTGGGGATTGCTGTTTCTCATTAGCACGCTGTCCTATTTGTGCGACTACATCGAGTACGACTATTTGAAATGGAGCCTGGTTCTGTTCTTTATGTTCCTGAAGGCGGGGCTCATCGTGGCTGTTTTCATGCACATGATGTGGGAGCGTTTGGCACTCATTTACGCCATCCTTGTGCCCCCGATCGCGATCGCGGTTTTCGTCGGCATCATGGCCTTTGAATCGGACTATACGGTTTGGACACGGATCTTGAGTTTCGGATTTACCGTGCCGCCGCTCACCGAATTGCACCACTAGACTTTGAGCAGAAAAAAATGGGCCCTCACTGAGGGCCCTAAATCTTTGCGCTAGTATTGGGTTTCGCGTTAGGCAGCAACTTCTTGAACGCGCATATCTTGCGCCGGATGCCGTGTCAAAATCTCTTTGGCTCGATCTTCGTGCAGTTGGTCGCGGATGTGGACCCACAAGAGCAGGCCGCCGCGCTGTATCTGATCGTTAATCCGGCGGGAATGTCTGGTACGGAACCAGATCGCGAGTGAGAAGCCAATAAGTCCGCCAATTGCGCCGCCGATTGCACCGGCAGTCGCGATCGCGCCCACGGCCGCGCCTCCGGAGGCAACACCGATCATGGATGCAACGGCTCCGACGTAGAGGGGCAATCCGATCAATGCACCTTGGGCGGCACCCATAGATCCAATGTCGAGCGGTACTGTGCGCGGAGCGTCAGGATGGGATAGGGCGTCTTTCGTTGAATGAAGCTCTTGGCCCATTTTGCGCTCAACGATTTCTCGAGGCGGCAAAACGGAAATCTCGGCATGGTCAAAGCCGGCGCTTTCCAACTCGTCGATGACGTCACGCAACTCGGCTTCGGCGTTGAATACAGCCGTTGCTTCTTTGAGTGTGGCTTGGACTCGAGTCTTCTCAACCATGCTGTCTCCTTGTTTGGGACAATTTGTCACTGCGGCGAATTGAGCATTAAAACCCAGAGCATGCAAGACAGCCGCCAGAGTTTTCTTAAGGTTAAAAAGAAGCTCTACCGCTGGGCGGCTAGCGTTCTTCCGGTTGAACAAGACTCATGTGATCAAGGCGAGCCAAACGAACGAACAATCGCTCGCGACGTCCTTAAGCACGAAGGCCCAGGCTTGGATCGTGACGTCAGATTTGAGCTTCGGCTATTGCGCGTCCGTGGCGTCAGTGACCTCGGGCATTTCTACTGGGTCCGACAGCGGCACGGGATTGTCGCTCAAGCTTCTGAGATAGGCGACTAAGTTGGCGCGGGGCTCGTCTTTACGGATCCCGGCAAACGACATGTTGGTGCCGGGGATGTATTTCCGAGGATTGACCAAGTAGTCGTAAATCGAATCAAGCGTCCACTCGCCGCCGAATTCTTTCATCGCCGCGGTGTAGTTAAAGTCAGCCACCGATGCGCGTTGAGACCCGATGATGCCCCAAAGGGCTGGGCCTTGGTCGTTATCACCACCCTTTTCGAGTTCGTGGCAAGTCAGACATTTGCGGGCCTGCTTTTCACCCGCCGCCAAATCGGCGCTCGCCAAGAGATTCGCCAATGGAATTACGACTTTCGGGCCGGAGCTACCTCCGCCGGTGCTGGCGGTCGCAACGACAATCTTATCGGGACTGTCATTCAAAGTTTTCATAAAAGCGGCCAGCTTTTCCCGGTCGTCGGAGCTCGCCAACGCTGCCGGCCAATCGCGCTGCCAATTCGCCAAATCGACGTCGGCGAAGGGGGAAACGCCTTCGATTTCGTAGACCGGTATCGTGAGATTATCCGTCTCGTAGAACATGTAGCCAAATCCGTTGGCCACAAAGACCAGGATGACGGCTCCGACAATGGCTGCTGGAATCTGTGCCCAATCGAATCGGTTCATAATGGCCCCTCAGACGAGTCTGTTGCGACTGATTCTAATTTAACAATCTCCGCCTCTCGGCGGCGTGGACAAAATGACGCAACCGGCCTTCGATTACCCGGAAACCCATATCGGTTTCAAGGCTTTATTTCTCAGGGCCCGGCACAAGGAAGTGCCGAAGCAGGGCAGGCGGCTCGACACGCCTGGTCTTAGGCCATGTCAGGGGGAGAAGGAAAAAAAGAGGCGCCCTGTGGCGCCTCTTTAACGACGTTGATGCGGTTCCTCAGTCTGGCTGGGGGACTATTCGCAAATAGGGTTTGGGCGCTTTCCAGCCATTAGGAAACTTCTCCTTGGCTTGTTCGTCGGAGACCGCCGGCACAATGATCACGTCATCGCCCTGTTGCCAATTGACCGGCGTTGCCACTTTGTGTTTCGCGGTTAATTGGATCGAGTCCAACACACGCAGCACTTCGTCGAAATTACGGCCCGTGCTCATGGGATAAGTCAGGTTGAGTTTGAGCTTTTTGTCGGGGCCGACGACAAACACGGTGCGCACTGTTGCGTTGTCTGCGGCGGTGCGTGCTTTCTCTCCGCTCGCTCCTGGATGAATCATGTCATAAAGCTTGGCGACTTTAAGGTCGCTGTCGCCTATCAGTGGATAGTTAACCGCGTGGCCCTGGGTTTCTTCAATGTCGTTGAGCCAAGATGTGTGATCGCTCACCGGATCGATACTCAGGCCGATGACCTTGCAGTTGCGCTTGTCGAACTCAGGCTTGAGTTTTGCCATATAGCCCAATTCTGTTGTGCAAACCGGCGTGAAATCTTTCGGATGTGAGAAAAGAATGGCCCAGCCATCGCCAATCCAGTCATGGAAATTGATGGTGCCTTCCGTCGTCTCAGCAGTGAAATCAGGTACTTCGTCTCCGATGCGCAGCGGCATGGTCAACCTCCAATTATTGTTTGCTTGTGAATGCGGGGTCTTAGAAACCCGTTGAGGGTTATTGTTCTGTCTCTATCTTGATCCACTTTCCGCGCAAAGGGAACCTCTTGTAGAGCGGGTCTGCCAGGGCAGACCGTCCAGTCACTGCTGGCCGGGTCCCGGCGCGTTGAGCACAGTGCGAAAGCCGATGTGGTCAGTCCCCAGCCCTGTGTCTTGGGCGTGGCGTGCGGCCGGCCTGTAACGCATGCAGTAGTTAGGCGCGCAGAGAAATGATCCGCCTTTGATGACGCGGACGGGTATGCCGGGATTGGCAGGGTCGTAAGAGTTGTCCTCGGTCGGACCAGTCGGATTGTCGGTCGCGGTGGGATCGTGGGACGGAGCGTACAGATCTGCCGTCCATTCCCAAATATTGCCGATCATGTCGAAAAGGCCATAGCCGTTGGGAGGAAAACATTGAACCGGTGCGCGCCCTGCAAAGCCGTCGTTCGCGCCGTTTTGAATCGGAAATGTTCCTTGCCAGGTATTGGCCATATGTGTGCCATTGGGTGCAAGTTGTTCCCCCCACGGATAATCGGACGACGCGCCGCCCCTCGCTGCGAATTCCCATTGGGCTTCCGTCGGTAAATCGCGACCCGCCCAGGCGGCAAAGGCAATCGCGTCTTCAAAAGCGACATGTACAACGGGGTGACTTTCAAGCCCGTCCAGCGAACTTGCTGGACCAGCAGGATGACGCCAGTCCGCACCAGGCACATAGAGCCACCACTGAAGAATGTCTGCGGACGTTAGCCGGTCCGGGAGTTGAAAGACAGCCGACCCCGGTTTCAACAACTCGAGCGGCGCGTTCGGAAAGTCAGCGGAAGAGGGTTGGCGTTCGGCAACGGTGACATAACTGGTGGCGTCAACAAATTCGGCGAATTGAGCATTCGTTACTTCGTGGGCGTCGATCCAAAACCCATCGACCCGAACATGTCGCGCGGGGCTTTCGTCAGCATAGGTCTCATCGTCGCCCATGGTGAATGATCCGCCAGAAACCCAAACCATGCCTTCGGCGTCCGCGTTGGCTGAAGTTCTTGAAACGGGCGGTGTGCAAACTCTCTCGCTCAATTGTGCAATCCTCTGCTGGTCCGCAGCCGATCGCCAAAACCAGACGCCGACAAGCATCAAACCAGCGACGACGCAACCCACTGCGACGCGCATTGTCATTGCGAACCCAACACTCCCGTTCTTAATCGTGCGGCCGCAACTATATGTGTTTTGCCCGCAGCAATGACGCGAAAATTGACATCAGGTTTTGAGTTCATGTGATCGGGCCACCGTCGGCTCGCGCAGCACTTTCGCGAAATGGCTTGAGCCCCAACCACAATATGATGCAGCCGAGCGTTCCGCTAATCGCCGCCAACAGCGACATGGAGTAGCGCAGCATCATATCGTCTTGAAAGACATAATCAGTAATCAACGCGGTCGCCGTCGGGCCGAATCCAATTCCCGCCAAATTAATTACAAAAAGATAGAGCGCTGATATTTGAGCGCGCATCTCATTGGGCGAGACAAGTTGCAGCGCCGTCGCCGCTGGGCCGAATGGAAAACTTGCAAAAAACATGAAGGGACAAAACAAGAGGAGCGATGCCGTCGAACTAGATACCAGCGTCATCACGATTGCGATGGGGGTTAATGCTAAGCCACCGGTAAGACCCGCCCGAAGCGGTCCATCTGCATACCCCCGTTTGGTTAAGTAGTCCGACAGCAAACCGCCGCTGACGATACCGAGGGAACCGAAAACCCCGACTATAAGGCCCAACCGCAGGCCGATTTCGCCGCGCGCCATGTCGAACGTACGAATGAAATATTCCGGCGCCCAGGAGATCACGCCATTGAAAAGAAGCGCAAGCATAGAAAAGCCAAAAAAGTGTGCGAGAAATGCGAAGGCGCGTGTTCGCACAAATTGCCACACAACGCTGAGCGGTAACCCTTGGGACGAGTCGCTTTGGAGTCGGCTTTTTCGCTTCGGCTCTCTCAATGTCATGACAAAAGCCGCCACAACGAGGCCGGGCAATCCGACAACGAGGAACGTGACTTGCCAGGGCTGAATGGCTCCTAGCAATGGCAGGTCGACGGCCCCAGAACTCGAAACCGCTTCAATGACCATACCGCCGATCACGAATGCGAGGCCCGTTCCGATAAAAACGCCGGTGGAATAAATGCCGAGCGCCATGCCCAGTTTTTCGCGCGGGAACGAGTCGGCGATCATTGAATAGGCGGCAGGCGACAGCGCAGCTTCGCCGACGCCAACGCCGACGCGAGCTAGAAAGAGCTGCGAAAACGAGCGTGCCAAGCCGCAAAAGGCTGTCATCAAGCTCCAAAGGAACACGCCGACCGCTATGATGTTGCGCCGGTTTCGCGAATCCGCGAGCCGCGCGATCGGCACTCCCATTAAGGTATAAAAAATGGCGAATGCAATGCCATGTAAGAGGCTGAATTCGGTATCGCTGATTTGCAGATCGGTGCGTATGGGCCCCACGAGCAGAGATAGGATTGAACGATCAATAAAGGAAAAAGTATAAGCGACGGTCAGGATGAAAATAGAGTACCAGGCCATAGTTCCAGCTTGCGTTGTGCTGCTAGAATTGGCCGACACTGCGCCCGCGCTGTCTTGAGTCAAGTTTCAGATTCCGCCGTGAGAGTGAAAAGGATTTTGAGTGTTTGCTTGCCGTGAGCCGGATGCCTTTTTGCGAGGGGCGAGGATAGGGGCGAAATGGTGTCCACTTCAAGCTCAGGGCGCTGCCGGCAACCAACCAACCGACGCCAATTCAACAAGTGTGAGACTATGGCCATTGCACCTAACTATTGCGATCTAACGGCAAGCGAGGCGCGGCGGCTCATTGCACAAGGCGATCTCAAGAGCGAAGAACTTGTCAAATCGTGCTTGGAACGGATCGAAGAGCGCGACGGCGCTATTGGCGCCTGGGCCTTTGTCGATTCCGACCTCGCGCTCTCGCAAGCGCAGCAGCGCGATCGCAGTGAGCCCGCCGGTCCGCTTCACGGTGTGCCGGTCGGGATCAAAGATGTATTCGCCACTGCCGACATGCCTACCCAATACAATTCGCCGATCTATAAAGGTCACCGGCCGGCTTTAGATGCGGCAAGCGTCGCTCTTTTGCGCAATGCCGGCGCCGTTATTTTGGGCAAGCTCACGACTGTCGAATTTGCTGCGCTCGGGCACATTCCCAAAACGCGAAACCCTCATGATCTTGAACGCACCCCCGGCGGATCATCTTGCGGCTCGGGCGCGGCAGTGAGCGAGGGAATGGTGCCCATTGCAACGGGAACCCAGACCGGCGGTTCGGTTATTCGGCCGGCGTCATTCTGCGGTGTCTATGGCTTCAAGCCCACATTCGGTCTGGTCAAAACCGAAGGCGCAAGACCGTATGCGCCAAGCCTCGACACGGTGGGCTGGATGGCCCGCAGTGTCGATGATTTAGAATTGGTTGCCGATGCCCTCGGTGTTCCGCATACGGATAAATCAAAAGACTACTCAATCTCCGATCTGACCATTGGCGTCTATCGCACACCAATGTGGGAGGATGCTGCGGTCGAGTCTCAACAAGCATTAGCCGAAGCAGCGACGCGTCTGGACCAGGCCGGCGCCACACTTCGAGACGTTGAGGGGCCTTCTGCGTTCGGCCGTCTCACAGAGGCGCAAGATACGATCATGCACGGCGAAGGCCGGGTTGCATTTGCCCCCGAATACCAAAACCATTTCGATCAGCTCCATCCGGAAATCCGCGATGAAGCAGAGAATGTGCGCGGGATCTCGTCCGCCGACATGATCGCCGCCTACGACTTGATTGGCTCATGCCGCCCGCAGTTCGATCATGCGTTTCAGGGCTTTGATGCCTGGCTCACTCCCGCGGTGCCGGGTGTGGCGCCTTTGGGCCTCGACTCGACAGGTGAAGCCACATTCAACCGGATGTGGACGGCGCTACACGTGCCGTGCCTGACCCTGCCCGGATATAAAGGCCCGAACGGACTACCAGTCGGCATTCAACTCGTTGCGCCACGGTTCCAGGACCGGGAGCTTTTGGCCGTGTCGGGCGCGGTGGAGGCAGCGATCCAACGCCATTAACGCTTGATTTCCGGGATATTTCGTTTCGACAGTCGCAACCGGCTCGCGCCGGCAGTGATATATCAGCCACATCTGTTAGAATCTCTATCGCGAAGCTAAGAATTGTTGGAAATTGAGGCGATTAGGCGTATTTTCTGGGCTTGTAAGGGGCTTTTCAGGGTCTTAAACAAGACCTGACCAAATAAAGTAAAAAAATATCGCACAGCGGCCCGCCGGGCGATGCAGGGCTGCTGCTCACTTAGAAGGGGGATCAGCCATGAGACATGGATCCAAATTATTGACCACCGCGAGTCTTGCCGCGCTGATGGCCATGCCGGTGGTGGAAATCACACCGGCAAATGCTCAAGCAGACACAATTATAGTGACCGCGAGAAAGCGCGCAGAGAACATCCAAGATATTCCTATCGCAGTGACTGCCTATTCGGGCCAGCAGCTGCAGCGGCTCAATATCAGTAATGTCAATGACCTGTCGAACTTCGTGCCCGGTTTTCAGTTTACAAACACCGCCCAGAGAGACTTTGAGCGCCCGGTCATTCGCGGTCAGGCGAACATCCTCGGCGAGTCCGGCGTATCGTTCTTTATCAATGGCGTGTACTTCGACGGATCACTGTCGTCCATCGATTTATCCGAAATTGAACGGATCGAAATTGTTCGTGGTCCGCAGAGCGCCTTGTACGGACGTAATACTTATGCTGGCGCGATCAATGTCATTACCAAAAAGCCGGGTGATGAGCCGGAAGTCAATATGAAACTCGAAGCGGCGTCGCATGATCAATACGAAGCTACATTTGGCATTAGCGGTCCTGTTATCGAGGATATTTTTAGCGCCGGTCTGTATGGGCGGTATTACGAATATGGCGGCGAGCACGTTAATCAGTTTGATGGCCGAACAATGGGCGATGAGCAATCACACTCGATTGCCGGTACGTTTGTTCTGACGCCGACCGACAATTTAGAAATCTCAGGCCGCATTGTCTATTCAGAGGATGATGACAGCCCAGGACCAAACTTTTTGCAGCCGGGATCGTTCAACAACGTCTTTGGCGGCGCTTACTTCCAAGGCGAAGTGGGTCCACAGCTCGTCAATATGAATGACGTGTTTCAACTGGGAGCAACCAATCCCGATGATATTGGATATACTCAAGAGCGGATCGACGGAAGTCTTTCAATCAACTGGAACGCTACTGACAATTTAACAGTTGTCTCAACCACCGGTTATCAAGACATCGACCGAACATTCAAACTTGATGTCGATTACATACCGACCTCGTTCCAAACGCCGAGTGGTGCAATTTTCCAGGTTCCCTTAGCGGGCCCGATCTCCCTAAGTGGCGTTTTGCAATTCGATTTGACACAGGACGCTATAGAAGAGATCGAACAGTTCTCCCAAGAGCTGCGTTTTGAGTACGACCCGGGCGACCGTTGGAATGCCATGTTTGGCGGCTATTATTATGACCAGGAGGAGGTCAATACCAATAATCGTGATACTAATGCATTCAACATGGCGCAAAATGCATTGGCTGCTGCAAATCTTGCGGCGGTGGACACCTCCAATCCGCTAACAAATGTCTCCCCTTGCATTTCCCCCGCCTGCATTGAGGTGGGTCGAATTCCCATAGGGCTCGGCAATACCGCGATCAATACAACGGAAATCACAAACTGGTCGATATTCGGCCGATTCGAGATTGATGCTACGGATTGGCTGACGGCGAGCTTCGAGGGTCGCTATCAAGAAGAAAAGGTCAAGGGCACCGCGTTTGATCGTGGCGACTTGACGGATCCGACCGACGATACGGTAACGGTAACGGAAGATACGTTTACGGCGTTTTTGCCGCGCTTTACTTTAACGGCAGATATCTCGGAAGCTTGGGATGTCGGGGAAGCGAGCATTCTTTATTTCAATGTGTCCCGCGGCACCAAACCTGGCGGTCTCAATGTCAGCCCGAGTATTATTGCTGCAGGCTTCCCGTCGTTTGCAGAAGAAAAGCTTTGGTCGTATGAAGTTGGTAGCAAGAATACGTTTGCCGACGGCCAAATTGTTGCCAACGCTGCGTTCTTTTATAACAAGCTCAAAGGCTATCAGCTGACCACAAACATTGAATTCATGGGCATGTTGGATTCAGCAACGACAAATGCCGGAGATGCCACGGTCAAGGGTGTCGAGTTTGAAGCAAGCGTTTCACCGAATGCGATCGAAGGCCTGACATTCACGACGAACTATTCGTACATCGACTCGAAGTTCACCAGCGGTACGGACGCGAATTTGGGCTTGTTGAACGACCTTGGCGACAATGGCCTTGCAGACGGTTCCTTTGCTGGATTTGAAATCGATGGCATTATATCGTTGGCTGGCTCAATTGAAGGTCAAACGATTCCGAGATCTTCAATGCACCAGTTCTTTGCCGGGCTCGATTTCACCCAACCGTTGGATGCAGTGAGTGAATTCGCCGGTACCGAAGTCGATTGGTTCGCGGGCGTCAACGTTTCCTACAATAGCCCGCGCTTCTCTCAAGTGTTGAATTTGGCCGAGTTCGGCGAGGCGACCCTGCTCAATGCGAATATTGGCATTCGCACCGAGAACTGGGCGCTCACCCTTTGGGGCAAGAACCTGCTCGACGAAGACAGCCCGACGGAAGTCGTGCGCTACCGCGATTTTAACGTCAGCAACCCGGTTCAGGGTGGCGGCGCCAGTAGCATTCAGCGCGCATATTTCGGCAATCTGCGTCGCGGCCGTCAAATCGGCGGAAGCGTGACGGCTAACTTCTAAGTCGGTTATCAAGAACGACATTAAGGCCCGGCCATTGGCCGGGCCTTTTTTGTATAGTGATGCGGTTGCCAAAGTACATTTCACGCGCGCGGACGAGCACCCGGCCATGACCGTCGATAACCCAACATCTGACATCACGATCGTTCCAGCCCGCAAGCGGCTCTATTCGTTTCGCACGGTGCGCGTCATTCACAAATGGGCAGGCTTGCTGGCGCTGACCTGGCTTTCGGTTCTGGGGCTGACAGGCGTCATCCTCGATCACCATGAGTGGCGCTGGGTCAATCAAGTCACGGTGCCGGAGACGATTACATCGGCGCGGATCAACCGCCTCGTGCGCGGCACCATTATGCGCCACGTGGAAGTTGATCCGAACGATCCCCAACATTGGATCGGCGCCTCGGAACGGGGCCTGTGGCAAACTTTAGACTTCGGCGCGACCTGGCAAAAAATAGCGTTTGAGGGGCTCAGCGGCATACCCCAGGTCACCGGCGTCTTGCCGGACGAAACAAAAGGCTGGGCGCAATTGTGGCTCGCGACGGACGCAGGCATTTGGTCTTTCGAGCCCGGCGATACGGCCGCGCGTCCCTTTGCCTTGCGCGACATCCATGTGAGCTGGGTCAACCCCGGTGCGGAAGCGAACGAGCTTCTCGGTGTTGATCACAAGTCGCGGGTATTTCGTGTCAGCACAACAAATGCGAACGATGTCACTTGGTATGATTTTAGCGACGCGCAAATTGCTCAGCTCAAGAGTCACGTTTCCCTTTTTCGTTTTATCTTTGACATTCACATCGGCAAGGGTTTGCTGCCTCAGCCCTACGGTATGCTCATCAACGACTATGGTGGTGTCGCGATTGCCATCCTATCGCTCACGGGCATGTCGTTTTGGGCTTTGCCGCGTCTGTGGCGCGGGCGCAAACCGAAGAATGGCGTGAAGGGACGCAATCAGCTTTTGCGCTGGTTGTTTCGGGCTCATGGGCCGGTGATCGGATTGCTGGCAGCCATTCCCATTCTGTATTTCAGCATCACGGGCCTGTTTCTCAATCATGTCATCGGATTCAATGAATGGGGCAGCGAAATCCCCTTGGCGCGGGGGTCACTTCCAATCGCCTATCAATATGTCAATTTCGACGAAGAGATTGAATCCGTCGTCGGCTATGCCGGCGAACCCAACCGGCTGACGATTTCGACGCGGCTGGGCGTTCTCAATACACAAGATGCCGGCCGGTCTTGGACTTATGAGTCTGCATTGGACGAGGCCTTGGAGCGAGCCGGCGGCGAGCCTGGAGTGGTCAAACTAAGGCGCCGGGGCGATCACGTCTTTGCTTTTGCAACGACGAATGCCGTGCGTCGAGACGGCGGCGCGTGGGAAACGATCTCGGGACCGACCTTTGCGTTGACCGATGTGGCGCGGGTGGGGGAGCAATGGTATGCCAAGGCCAGCCGTGGGCTTTATTCGGGAAACGATCCGCGAGACCTTCAGTTAACGGAGTTTCAAATCCCGCCGCTCAAAGGAACGTCGGCATTTCTGTTTATTGCCGACATTCATGTTGGCGTGATCTTTCACGAGCAATGGAAATGGATCAACGATTTGGTTTCCGTTTTGGCGATTGCCCTCGTGGTCAGCGGGTTCCTCACGTGGTGGCGCCGCAAGTGGATGTAGCCTATCTTTTGCTGCGTCTTGCTGAATAGGGGCTGCATGGACCAGCGTACGTCATTCGAAAACATCGCGATTTTGTCGGTCTGCCAGGCTTTGGCTGTGAGCTGCTTAGCGGTGTCCGCCGTTGTCTCGCCGTTGATCGGGGCCTCTATCGCACCGACGCCAACGTTGGCGACCGTGCCCATGTCGCTGCAATTTGTCGGAATGCTCATAACGACGGTGCCGGCATCGCTTTTTATGGGCCGGTTCGGGCGGCGCGTCGGGTTTTCGGTTGGGTCCGTTGTTGGTTTGATAGCCGGTATTACATCCGGAATAGCCGTATACGACTCGAACTTTTATCTGTTCTGCGCGGGCTCGTTGCTGCTCGGATCCTACGCTGGATTTGCCGGCTATTATCGTTTGGCTGCCGCAGATACGGCGTCCGAAGAATATAAGAGCCGGGCGATTTCATGGGTGCTCGCCGGCGGTTTGGCATCCGCCGTCATCGGCCCCGAAATTGCTAAGCGCACTCAGGGTCTGGTCGACGGCAGTCCCTTTGCGGGCGGGTATATTGGCGTCGTTTGTTTGGCACTCTTGTCTCTTGCCCTGCTTCAATATTTGAAGATCGCGCACCAGCGAGACATCGAACAGAAATCATCAGGGCGTCCCTTCGGCGAGCTTTTATTGCAGCCCGGCCTGCTCATCGCGATCTTGTGCGCCATGGTCGGGTACGGCGCTATGATCCTGATCATGATCCCGACGCCCCTTGCCATGGTGTCCGTCGGTTTCCCCCTGGAGAGAGCGGCCTTTGTTATTCAAGGCCATCTGATCGGCATGTTTGCCCCGTCATTTTTTACCGGCTCGCTGATCCATCGCTTCGGCGTTTTTCCGATCATCGTTATCGGAGGGTTGCTTATCGTCGCCTGTGCCGGCGTAAACCTTTCAGGCATTGCGCCGATGCATTTTTGGGGCGCGCTCTTGCTCCTGGGCGTGGGATGGAATTTCATGTTCACGGGAAGCACCACTCTGCTCACCGAATGGTACAGACCGGAAGAAAAAGCGAAAGTGCAAGGGCTCAACGACTTTTTGATTTTTGTAACGACGTCGGCAACTTCGCTTAGTTCGGGCGCACTTTTCATCGCCTTTGGCTGGCAGGTGCTCAACTTGCTGATCATCTTGCCCGTGGTGGTCGCCGTTGCTTCGGTCTTGGTCTACGGGCGTTCGCGCTTGGCGGTTGCGCGCTGAGGTGCCGGCTCAATTGCGGACATGGCGGCGGGTTGTCGCCCGGGCCTAGCACGTATATGTATGACCTTAGAAACATCAAAAAAGCATAGGGTAGATGAGCTATGTCGGCGCAAGCGAAGATAGACGTCAGTACGACGGTCAACGAATTCCTCAAGCAAACTCACAATCAATTCATCAATGGTGAATGGCGAGACTCCTCGTCCGGCGGGCAGATTGAGGTCGAAAATCCGTCAACCGAAGCGATCATCGCTGGCGTGCAAGCGGGTTCCAAAGACGACATTGACAGTGCGGTTGCCGCCGCGCGCGCCGCCTTTAAGGGGGCCTGGTCCAAAGTTGGTCCGGTCGAGCGCAGCAATATGCTCAATCGCTATGCCGACATTCTCGATGAGAACGCCGAAGAGCTAGCGCAAATCGAGACGCTCGAGAACGGCATGCCCTATCAAATTGCGTTGTGGACCGTAAAAGGCGTGGTCGTTCCATTCTTCCGTTACTACGCCGGATGGCCGACCAAGATCGAAGGCAGCACCATTCCTGCGTCACCAACCCGCCAAGGCGAGGAAGATTATTTGGTGATGACGCTGCGCGAACCGGTCGGGGTCGCCGGCGCGATCATTCCCTGGAACGCGCCGTCGGCGATGATCACGCTCAAATTGGCGCCGGCGTTGGCGGCGGGCTGCACGGTCGTGCTGAAGCCCGCGGAATTAACGCCCCTGGTTGCAGAGCGATTTGTTCAGCTTGCGGAGCAAGTCGGTTTTCCGCGCGGCACTATTAATATGGTGCAGGGTTATGGCGAAGACGTTGGCAGCGCGCTGGCCAATCACAATGGCGTTGACAAGATCGCATTTACAGGGTCGACCGCGGTCGGCAAGTCGATTGTGCGCGCCGCTGCCGGTAATCTCAAGAAAGTTACGCTTGAGCTTGGCGGAAAGTCACCCTTTGTCGTCTTTCCGGATGCCAATTTAGAAGAGGCCATTCCGTCGGCCGCGCGGGCTTGCTTCTTCTTGAGTGGGCAAAATTGCATGGCGGGCACGCGGCTTTTCGTGCATGAAAAAATTCACGATCAGTTTGTCGAAGGCGTGGGCAACGTCGCACAGGCGATGAAAGTGGGTGACGGCTTTGAGCCCGACAGCTTGATTGGTCCCTTGATCACCGATCAGCAACGCCAAAAAGTCTTGGGCTTTGTCGAGACGGGCCGGCAAGAAGGCGGCGAAGTCGTCTGCGGCGGCAACGCGACAGGTGAGCGCGGGCACTTTATTGAACCGACCATTGTCGCGAATACCACACCGGACATGAAAATCGTCCGGGAAGAAGTGTTCGGCCCGGTCCTTGCGGTACAAAAGTTCGATGACGACATTGAGGCACTCGCCGATCGCGTCAACGACACCGACTATGGCCTGTCGGGCAGCGTCTGGACGAGTGACGTATCAACGGCTTTGCGCATGGCCAAGAAGGTCGACTCAGGACAAGTGGGTGTGAACATTCACGCCGCTGTCAGCCCCGAGACGCCGTTTGGCGGTAACAAGCAATCGGGTTGGGGTCGCGAGTTCGGCAAGGAAGGTCTTGATCCCTATCTCAAGACCAAAGCGATCAGCATTAAGATCTAGGTTGTTTGATCTGGCTATTTCTCGCCGACCAAGACCGGCCACTTATCGTATGACGTATTGTAATTCGAGTGGCTCATGGCCTTGTAATAGGTAAGCGCATCTTGCCGTACGCGACTGGGGTCAAAGCCGGCTTTGCAGGCGACGGGAACTAAATCCATATCGCGGTACGTGCCGCCAAAGCTTTCGTTGTTGTTGTAGACCTCCCAGGCAGCCAAAAATCCATTGAGGGGTGGCAGATCCTTAAAACGGGGATTGTCTTGGTGCATCATGACGCCGCCTGGTTTTAGAAGGCGATAGCTCTCCGCATAAATGTGCTCAACGGCCGGCGTCGACGTCTCATGCATCATGAAGTGCGACATGACGATATCGAATGACTCGTCTTCGAAGCCTGTCGCTTCCGCGTTCTGCTGGCTAAAATGGACGCGGTACCCGAGTGCCTCTGCTCGCGCGTGGCCGTAGCGCAGCAGCGCCTCTCCGACATCAATGCCATAAATTTCCGCGTCCGGGTATTCGCGCGCCCATGCGGTCGCGCTGTTGCCGGTCGTGCACCCCATATCCAAAATGCGTAAAGGCGTCTTGTCAGGGAACCGGTCTCGATAGAAATCGACAAGTGATCGGCCTAAATAGTCATTATCCGGGCCCAATTGACCCATCGAATAAATATAGATGGCGCGTTCGTAAAGCGCGCCGGCGGCCACATCGCTTTCGCCGTAGGTCGTGTGATAACCGCCGGGCTGTAGGTGAATATCGTAGCCAGTAAGGTAGCGCGGCGCTTCAACCGAAGAATCCAACGTGAGGCTACCTGCGTTCGTATTCGACAATCTGGCAGCCTTTGACTTGAGGTCGGGCAATTCACGCTCGACCGAGTCGATAACACTGTCCCAAACCATCTCTTGAGCATTGCGCTGCATGGCACTGAAGAATTGGTAGGGTTGGTTTTGTGTCATGACCTCGCGCATCTCGCTGCGGTCGCACGGTTCATGTCCGTGCTTCTTAATGTAGGAATCTTTGTCCAATTGATTGTAAAAAAGCGCCCCGTACGGAGCGACGTTGCTGGCCAAATGCTTTCGATACGAGACAACGAAATCTTGCCGCGCCGCTTCATCGTGAGTGGGTGTGACGAGCATGTCGTGTTGTGTTTGATTATTCATAGTGGTCCAACTTAAACCAAGTCTACGTTCGTATCTTGGAAAATCATTTTACCCTCTGCCGCCTATTTTGTCGAAAGGATGGTCGTACCGTCCCAATCGCCCGGTGGTGGAGTGTTTTGGAATAGCCGTGCACGTTCGCAATAAAGCTGAGCCGTGCGATCGCTTTTGGGTAGTTTATTGAACTGAGCAAGGGCGGAGGCAAAGTCTCGTTCCAAATAGGCTTGCCGGCCGGCTTCAAAGTTTTCGAGCTCCGCCAGCTCTCCTTCCGACAGATCGGCCCGAAGACCGAGAATTTCATAAACCCGTACAGGCGTGGATTTGCCGACGACGGCCACCGTGTCGACGCACCGCATTGCCATGTTGTCGCCCAACTGATCGGCCAGGTCTTCGCCTGCTAGGATCGATGTCCCATAGGTCTTGTTGGCCGACTCAAGACGCGCTGCAAGATTTACCGCATCGCCGATTACGGTATAGTTGAAGCGTTGCTCCGATCCCACGTTTCCCGCAATCGCCTCTCCAGCGTTGAGGCCGAAGCACATATTGAGTTTCTTGAAGCCGAGTTTTGCAAGAACCGGATCATGGGCGCGATTGTCCAAGGCTTTGCGGCAAGCAAGGGCAGCATTGGCTGCGGCGCGTTCAGGCTCATAGATAATCACCGGCGCGTTCCACACGGCCATAACCGCATCGCCGACGAATTTGTCGACATAGCCGTCATGGGCCTCGATGATGTTCGACACGTCGGTGAGCAGATCGTTCATGATGTCGACCAATGTTTCCGGCTGATACGGCGCGCCGCGAACATACCTCATGCCTTGATCATCCATCCAGTCAGCAAGATCGCCGGCAATATAACTTGAACCATTGTCAGATAGCAGACGCGGCTTGTGTGCGATGTCTGACATCAGCGCCTGTGGGACAGATGGAGTTGATTGTGTAACGGAGGATTTCTGGCTCATCGTCGTGACCGAAGGGAACGCAGATGAGCCAGAAATCCATGAGTTTGAAGGACGGCGCCGAGACGGCGGTACGGGACATCCGGCGCAAGACGCGCAAGCAATATTCAGCTGAAGAGAAGATCCGGATTGTGCTCTCGGGCCTGCGCGGCGAGGACAGCATCGCCGAGCTGTGCCGTCGGGAAGGGATCGCCGAGAGCCTCTACTACAGCTGGTCGAAGGAGTTCCTGGAAGCCGGCAAGAAGCGGCTTTCGGGGGATACCGCCCGCCAGGCGTCCTCGGGCGAGGTCAAGGACCTGCGCCGCGAGAGGCATGACCTCAAGGAAGCGCTTGCCGAACAGGTGCTGGAGAACCGGCTGCTTAAAAAAAGCATGATCGGGGATGGGGGAGACGGCGCATGAGATACCCCGCATCGGAGAAGCTCGAGATCATCCGCCTAGTCGAGCGATCCCATCTCCCGGTGCTGCGGACGCTGGACAAGCTCGGCATCCCGGCAACGACGTTTTACCGATGGTACGACCGGTATTTGCGTGGTGGCGTACAAGCATTGGAAGACCGGTCTCCCAAGCCAAAACGCGTGTGGAACCGCATCCCCGATGATATTCGAGAGCGGATCGTCGATATGGCTCTTCAGGAACCGGAACTGAGCCCGCGCGAGTTGGCAGTGCAGTTCACTGATACGCAAAGCTATTTTGTATCCGAAGCTTCAGTGTATCGCCTGCTCAAAGCTCTTGATCTGATTACCAGCCCGGCCTTCGTGGTCATCAAGGCTGCCAATGAGTTCCGCGACAAGACCACGGCGCCAAACCAGATGTGGCAGACCGACTTCACCTACCTCAAGGTCATCGGGGTTTCGTCAAATCCTTATCTTAAGGCGTCATCGGATGGTCAAGTTCTTTTGAGTTGGACCGAGAGTGCAGAGGGGACCCGTCGAGGGCGCAATGCTTTCATGGCCTCTCTAAATAGCCACGGTAATACCGGTGAGATACGTCGGATCAATGATCAAGATGGTGAAGTGCACTGGTCGGGTGGAGATAATCGCCTGAAGTTTACCATTGGTGAGGACGGTAACGTCGCAGCCCTATGGCAGGTTGCTCTGCCGGAATTCAAGACGACCGACGTGCGTTTTGCAAGCGCATCGAAAGACGGTGCGTTCCAACCATCGGCGCGATTGAATGATGATCCCAACGTCGACCCGCCGGTCGCTCACGCCTTCTCTCATGTTGCAGCTGCACCTAACGGCAATATCTACGCCACTTGGATCGACGGGCGAAATCGTACTTATTTGGGCATGGGAGAGCCCGTGTCTGCCGCTGAGCGGCGCAAGCACATCAAGATGCGAGATCTTACGATTCCGGACTCCATCATGAAAATGGGCCCGCAAGTGCGACGCGAATTTGCAGAGAACAGTTCGCAATTGTTCATGGCTGTCTCCGAGGATGGGGGAAAGACGTTCGGCAAGAACTATCCGATTAGCGACATTCGGGTGTGCGGATGCTGCGCGCCAAACATCGCGTTTCTCGACGGCGGGGAAACGATTGTCGTGTCATACCGGCAAGTCGCTGACGACTATCTACGCGACAACGTCGTGATCCGCTCTAGCGACGCCGGTAAGACATTTTCAAAACCGGAATATATTAGCGATGATGGTTGGGTGGCCAAGTTCTGTCCATATGCAGGTCCGTCTATGACTTCAGATCAAGCTGGCGACCTGCATGTCTTGTGGTTTACTGCCGGAAAGAAGGACCTCGTTGATGAGGGAATATATTACACCTCATCGACCGATGGCGGTCAAAGCTTTGCGCCCCGCGAGCTTGTCACTAAAACACCCGCACACACGATCCTGCATACGCAAATCGTGGCAGACGCCAGTGGTCGTCTTTGGGGTGTCTGGGAAAATATAGAAGAGGGTGAACGGAAGCCCCGCATTTACATGGTGCATCGCGCTCCGGGAGATACGGAATGGAGTGATGTCGTTCAAGTGAGCGATGAGAACTCCGCCACTTCGATGTTGCCGACGATCGCAACGGATGGCCAGACAATCTATATAGCTTGGAATGAAAAAGAGGGCGAGAATTCGCTGGTGAAGCTTCGTACTTTGTCAATTGTGGGGAGTTAAACGTTTAGATTACTTCGTAAGCAAGCAAAGTAAAAAAAGTTCACCGCGCAAATAACGTCATTGGAAGTGTCGTCAATCTTGGCGGCACTTTCTGTTTCGGCGCAAGCTCACTTTCAATTGGAAATGATATTCGCCGTTTCGAAAAGTGGCGAGTTTGTTCTTTTTGGTTAGCAGTTTGATGAGGCTATCGATGAATCGACATTTTCTGATTTTGAGTCTTGTACTGTCACTCGCAATGTCAAGCGCTGCCACTGCGGAAGATCTTGTTTTGGTTGCCGGTGCCACGGGCCAAACCGGCCGGCATGTGGTCGAGTCGCTCTTGGAAAAGGGCTACACGGTGCGCGCCATGTCACGCAGCGCCGAGCGGGCCGCGAGCCTTGCCGACAATATTGAAGGTGTCGCGGCCGATGTGACAAAGCCGGAGACATTGGGACCAGTTATGGAAGGCGCGACGATCGTGATTTCCGCGATTGGCGCGCGTTGGCCGATTGGCGCAAACGGCTTTGAGGCGGTAGATTTTAAAGGAAATCGCGCACTGATCGATGCGGCAAAGGCAGCCGTCGTCAAACAATTTTTGGTTGTGACGGGGGGATCGGCGGGCTTCGATGATTTTTTGCATACGCTGTCGATTGCGCCCTATCCCTGGAAAGCGAAAGCGGAGGCGCATTTGCGCGCGAGCGGCCTCACGTACACCATTCTCGCGCCAGGTGGCCTTACGGATGAACCTGCAGGTGCGCTCGGCGTGCGCATGGCGCCTCGTACTCAATATGAAAGCGGCATGATTGCGCGGGCCGATGTCGCCGACGTCATCGTTGCATCCATCGGAAATCAAGACGCGTTCAACAAGACGATTACGCTTGTCAACGATGAAGCGTTGACGCCGGGTGATTGGATGTCGGGCTTTTCTGATTTGCCGATGGACGAAGCCGAATAGAAAAGTGTTATTCTGGGCGGGAGGAACTGGTCATGGAAAACATTCTTAAGCGAGCGACTCTAATTGTTCGCGATGCCAATACCTCGGCCAATTGGTACGAAAGTGTTTTCGGCATGACCCGCTGGTTCGACCAGCCGTTTACGCTCTCAGGTCAGTTTTTGGCGGCGGGCGAGAAGGGCGACGAAACGCGGCTTATCATCATGCAATGCGAGGATCCGGTGATCGGCATGATCGGTCTTTTAAGTTGGGACAATCCTCCGCGCTTTAAAGACGAACCCATTCCGACGGAAGTCAAGCCGGGTGTTCCAATTTTTGTCATCGTTTCTGATGATGCGCGCGGTGTCTATCAGCGGGCCAAAGAGAAGGGAACACAGATCTTTTCTGAACCGAAAGAGCGTCAGGTGACCGGCGCCAAGGGCGAAACCAAAACGATGGTAAGTATCTCTTTGTTCGACCCCGACGGGTACTTCTACGAAGTCAATCAAACCACCGTCATCGAACCGGCATCCGCTTAAGTCTTGTGCGTTGCTTTGACATAGCCGTCCCTGGTCTGGGGCAGCTTGCGGTCGAGCAGCCGTGACGCGACAACAGTGCGCAGAATCTGAGCCGTACCGCCCCCAATGGTGAACATGCGGGCGTCCCGCGCCATGCGCTCAAGGGGCAGCTTGCGGGAGTAGCCCGGGGCGACGAACAGTTGCAGCGCATCGTTGGTCACTTTGATCGCCATTTCGGAGGCAAAGATTTTAGCTTTTGCCGCAAGCTCGAGATTGGGAAAGGGTGCCGCACTCAAAGCTGCGCGTTGGATCAAGAGCCGCCCAGCGTCAATTGATGTGCTCATGTCGGACAGCATCCATTGAAGCCCTTGGAATTCCGCAATTGGCCGGCCGAACTGCTCGCGCTCCTTTGTATAGTCGAGCGCCAGCCGATATGCGCCGTCGGCGATGCCAAGCGCAACAGTGGCGGCGCCCACGCGCTGTGAGTTGTAAGCGTTCATGAGGTCGGCAAAGCCGCGGCGCAAGCCACTGGGTGGCACCACCATCATGGTCTCAGGAACTTCCATATCTCCAAACAACACTTCCGTTTCAGGAAGGCCGCTTAGACCCATGGTCGGTTCCCGCTCACCGATGACCAATCCAGGCGTCTCGTCTCTGATGGCGATGAAGCCGGCAATGCCTTGTTCTTCGCCCGCCTCGTTGAACACACGGGCAAAGACCAGGTGCAAACGCGACACGCCACTGCCGGTGATCCAGTGTTTCTTTCCATTAACAATGTAGACATCGCCGCGTCTGTCAGCGCGGGTGGTCATCTCGTTGGCCGCGCTGCCGGCACCCGGCTCAGTAATACAAATCGCAGGTTTGTCGCCGCCGAGCACGAGATCCGCCGCGCGTTTCTTGTGCTCGTCGGTGCCGTACTGCATGATCGCGAAGATCGCACCCATATTGGCTTCGACGGCGATCCTTGCTGTGACGCCGCAAACCTGTGCGATCTCGTCGATGACCAAAGCCGCATCGAAAAAACTTGCGCCTTTACCGCCATAGGCTTCGGAAATTGTCAGGCCCATGAAGCCTGCGTCGGCGAGCGCTTTCACATTGTCCCAGGGATATTGTTCGGACTGGTCGATTGCGGCGGCGCGGCCGGCGATTTCCCCTTGCGCCAATTCACGGGCAAGAGCTTGCAGCTTGGTCTGTTCGGGGCTGAGGTCGAAGTTCATATATTCACTGTTTGACTCGTTAGGCGGTGAGAATGGATTTAGCTTTGTTGTGCGCGTCGGCGGCGCCGGGCTCATCGCCGAGCTCAGCGAGCGCTTGCGCCAGTCTTTTCCACGTCCAGCCATTCCCCGGTTTTGATTGTGTGCGCTTGATGAGGACATCACGGGCTAGATCGAAGCGCTCAGCCTTTAGCGCCGAGGAAATGAGGATCTGGTGGAATACATCCTTTTGGGCATGGCTGCCTCCGATTTTGGATATCGCACTTCGGATCGGTACGAGGTGATCGACCGCGGCCGCATAGTCGCCGGCATACCAGGCATCGATGGCGCGGCACAGCGGCACGCCGACCTCTCGCCCCACGTGGGCCTCGGTGATCTCGCTTGACTCCGGCATCGCTGCCATGGATGCGAGCATTTGGCTCGCGGCGTCAGCCTTACCGGCGGCGGCCAGCGCCATATAAAAGTGTGCGTCGGCAAAGATGAGAAGATGGTCGTTGATGCGTGTCTCGGAGCACTGCGCCAATTCTTCCCAGCGGTCACCGACGTCAACGCCGCGCTCTTCCAGCCGCCACAGCATCGATGTGGCATTGGTGATGTCGAGATATTCTTCCGTTGGTTCCGCGCGCATTTCGCGATCATAGAGTTCGAGCACGGTGTTGAACTCCTCGAGCTCCAAATGCATGAGAGATCGATGCCACCAAAGATGGAAACGGAAATTATTGCATGTCGACCAATGAGTCTCGAGGTCTGAGACCCAGGCGATACCGTCGCGCCGGCGGTCCTGCATTTCCATGACATGGGTGACCGCGTGTATCGCCCAGGGATCTTGCGGTTCGATTTCGACGGCGCGCCGGCCGGTGGCTTCGGCCTCTTCATAGTCGCCGGCCTCTTCGAGGCCGAAGGCATGCATGCCAAGCAAGTAACTATAGCCAGGCACGGCGCCGTCCCATGCGGGCAGCACGCGAGCGGTCGAGGCCCGTAGCTCTTGAGGGTGACCTAAGTAAAAATGCATGAAATGAGCGAGCTTGATCGCGAGCAAGTCACGCGGATGGTCGCGCAAAATCTCTTCCCAGCGCTGCGCCGTCGTGTGCATATCGGAAGCGACCCAGGCGCCAAGAGCGGCGGCATGACCCTGCTCGCGCGGCGTTGCTCCGTTCGCGAGAGACTGGATCTGTTCTGAGATTTGCGCCGCCTTGCGCTCGAGCGCCGGCAATGAAAACAACTTGAAAAAATAGCCACGAAGAATGTTGGCCATAAGAAAATCGGGATCGGCGCCAAGTGCTTTCTTTAGATGACCGCCGGCGGCTAAACCGAAATGCATGTAGTCGGCGAGGGTGTTGTCGAAACTTTGCGCGGCATCGGCATTGGCAACGGTGAGTTCCAGCCCGCGGCAGTCTGTGATCATGTACGCCTCTTCTCGCTTGTGATAGTCGAACCGGCTGAAGTCTAAAAGAAAACGGGCGCCATTACGACGCCCGCTTGGTCAGTTGAAATAGGTCCTAGTAATTGGGTTCACTCATCGGTTCCCGTTCGCCCGCGATTTCCACCGACGAGCCAACGCGCGTTGTGAACGCGCCAGCTCTTGTCGTTGGAAATGACAATGATTGCGACGTGGGTTGCACGGGCTGGCGCTGACTGCCCGGCGAAAAGACGCCCGTGGCATCTCCGGTCTCCCGCATGACTGGCGTATTGACCGTCACCGGCGCAGCCACGCCAAGTGATTGATTGAAGACGCCTGTATTGTCACCGGTTTCGCGGGAGATGGGTGTCTCCGTGCGTGATGGTGTAGAGAAGACGCCTGTGGCATCGCCAGTCTCACGCTTCAAAGAACCATTGTTTCCTTGGTTTGAGGGGCTTGAACCGTTGTTGGGTTGCCGGCCGTTCCCCCCATTTTGGTTGTTCGGCAATGGCCGTGCGTTTTGACTTCCTGAGTTTGCCCGATTGAGGGAGTCCAGGCCTGCACCATTTTGATTTGGCAAGGCAACTTCGCGGCGTTGATTGTGTGGATTTGTTTGCCGAGCTTCGTACAGTTTCAACAGAATCATATCCCTGGAGCCCTTCAACTTGATGGCTCGATTATTGCTGCAATCCACTTCCGGCGCCTTGTCCAACGCTTCGCGCTTCGCGTTAATCATGTCGGCGATTTCTCCAAAATATTGTCTGATCGAGTCCACCAGCACATAGTTAGCTTTGACACGATACTTCGCAGCGTGCTCGGAGCCTCGCACCATAGCGGCGATCGGAACCAAAGCTTCCTGTTCTGACTGGCGCTTGCGTAAGATTTTTGCGAATTCATCCAACATCCGGCGATCTTTGCTTTTTTGCGGCTGGTGCGGCGGCTTGCAATAAGACGTCTTGATGGTGAAGGCATAAACCACGCGTTCAAGTCCGACTACGTTGTCGTAATGTTGTTCTGCGCCATCGAGGGGCGTGTAATCGTAGCTGTCCACGTTGGCTTCGTACCATTGTCTGTTGAACTCGACGCCGTGCCGAATGATGGTATCGGCAGAGGCCGCTTGAGGTAGTGTTGTTAAAGTCAAGGCAAGGGCGAGCATGGCGGCTTTCGCTGCAAATCCGAAGTCCACGTTTGTGAGTCTTGTTATTGATGTCATGGTCTGTCCTCATGTTGTGGCGGAGGGTGGACCCCTTGCCAGTTCATCGCAGGGGTTAGGATAGGGCGCGGATGAAGCCCATGATGTGACCGTCGTCACACTTGTTCCGATTGGGTGGCCGGCAAGGACGCGCCGCCTGTGCCGTTTACCAAGCACCTTTTGGCACGCGGTATGCAATTCCGGAATCGGAACAAGGAATGATGACAAATGTTAAAATTCGACCTCAATTGCAGACCTTTTAGAGCAGCTTTCGCCGTCGCTGTTGCGGCGCCGAGCATTCTGCTGTCCGGATGCGACACATTCCAGCAGTCTTGGGCTGGTACACTTGTGTCGAACCACACGGTTGTTACCGACCTCACGATTAACGAACGTTTTGACGCGTCATCGGCCATTGAGGACGCGCTCAATGGCGTAGATATGACACCGGTGCGTTGGGAAAATCCGGAAACGGGCAGATGGGGTGTCGTAGTGCCAGGCTCGGCTTTGATCACCGGCCTGTCGGACGAAGGCGCGTTTTATCCGACATCCCTCGGCCTTGATACGACCATGCCTCTTTACAAAGAGGGCGGCGTCTATCGAGTGAACCAAAAGGCTAACGTCAGGTTAGCTCCGTCCAAAACGGCAGGGCGCGTAGATACGCTTCCGGTGGGTATGGAGGTCAATGTCCTTGGACATGACAAGCAAGGCGGCTGGTATCTGGTGGAACGAGAAGGAAGCGTCCTTGGTTATGTCTACGGTTCGCTCATCGATCCACTTGATCGAGCCGAACCAAAATCTGGTGATATGACACAAGCTATGAATTCTGGATCCGAACGACTCAATCCGATTTATTGCCGCTCTTATACGCATTTGTTCGACAATGCAGACGGACCCGATGAAGAATGGAGGGGCACCGCCTGCATGAAACGCGAAGTCAAATGGGTGGCCGCGCGTTCAGTTGCAAAACAAACGACCGCCGTAAGTTCAGCCGAACTCTTGCCTTACTAGGACTAGGTCCGCCTACTCGCCAATGGCGCCGAAAGGGTCGGTGGCTCATTGACGCTGCGTGCCAAATAGACCGATGCGCCGAGGGACGCCACCGCTAGAACCGCAAATACCGTGAGCCAAGACGCGCTCATCGCGCCTTGATCCCACGGCCCCCAGAACCAAAATCCAATAGCGATCACGAAGTTCATTACGACATGTGTCACGAGCGGCGGCACGACCGAGCCGCTGATGTGGCGTAGATAACTCCAGCCGGCGAGCAATACAAAGAGCCCGATCCAGCGCGGTGAGTAATCTTCCCAGCGGTGAGCCACCGTATTAATGAAGCCGACAATCAAAACGGCCGGCCAAAGGCCAAAGGCTTTTTGCACCCAGGGAAACATGATGCCGCGATAACCGATCTCGGCAATGGCCGCGACAGCAATCGCAACCGTAAAGGCGTCTGCAATCTCAAGTGCCGGACTGGTCGTACCTGGTCCGCCTTCGGTGCCCCGGACCATGCCGTTGTATGAGCCCTGCAGTGCGGAAAGGGCAAAGCCCGCCAGCGTAATCGCCAACGCAAAGCCGTAGATTTTACCCCACGGACGGTCCGGCGGCAGCGTGAGCCCGATGTCCCAACGTTGATTAACGAGGAAGATTGAGCCGATCGTGATGATCAGCACGGGAATCGGATACCAAGGAAAATTCGGCGCATACTGCGTATTCAAGACCGACAAATAAATGCAAGCGGAGAGTACCATCAAGAAGTAAGCGAGCCCGCCTATGATACCAATCGCCGCCTGTTTCACTTGTTCCCCTGTCATGATGCGCGCTCCTAAAAAAAGTGAGGTCGAATTCACACACTGAACAAGACTACTCAGTGTACCGAAAATCCGGGAAGTGAGGAAGGGGCTGGCCCAATCAGGTTGAAATACCAATTTTGTGGCATATCTTTGCCGCTTTGGCCAAGTAAACTCCAAATTTTCTAAGTAAGAGAGACGTAACCTAGCGTGTTATATTCTTCATATTCTAACAAGCGGATTCGCCTACGAAGATCAAATCCGTTTTGGTGACAATCGAATACGACAGAAGATTTCTTACTTGAGGGAGTGAGGTCCGTTGCCGAGCGATCGCACGCCGTTTCTAACAGACATTTATATTGCCAGTTGCGCCGGACTTGCCGCCACGACCGGCGGTATATTCGCCCTATCAATATTTGGTTTGGTGGAAGTCGGCTTTACTGGATTCAGTTCACAATTATTCATGCTCCAGCTGCTCTATATGGTGGGCGCCGCTGCCATGATCATCACTTCGCTTTTCGGCGTTCCAATTCACCGCCTGGCGGTAACCATTGGAGTTGCAAAGCGATGGCGCTACGTATTGGGAATGTTTTTACTTGTTCTGGCCTGTCACTACCTAATTGTGGCAAGCGTGATTGGAGGAAGACCAGATTCGACTTCTGTCCTGGTTAGCCCACTTCGCATTTATGGCGACCTCATCGCTTGGGGCGCATTCCTTATTCCGTTCGCCGCGATTCTGGGTGGAATGACTTACCACTTTCTGGTCCACCGCGCGGCATTGATCGCACCCTTTGGTCTTTCAGACCTGGCGCTAGTTCTTGTTTGGCTGCTCCCTATTCTTTGGCTGATGCCTGTTCTTGTGTTCACTGGAGAGCCGATGTTTTCGGTGCATCGTGAGCCCAATCCACTGCATACTCGCAACGAGATCGTAAGAAATGCGGCAGAGTATGGCGTTCCGATAATGACAATTGTTGGCCTTGCCGCTCTTAGTATTCGCGCTTGGAGCCGACAAAATGCCAACGTGGTCGCATGTATCTCGCTGATTGTCCCACTCGGTTTTCTGACAGTATATTCTTGCGAAACCGTTGGGATCGGAATCGATCCGCTTCACTTTCGCAGACCGGGCGTTCTCCATGCGCTGGGAATTGATGCCGCGCATGCAGCCAAATGGCTTTAGTTTTGATGCGGCCGGTCTTGGACCATTTGCTACCATCAGCCCCGGCGGTCGACGTAGGAGAATGCTGGTATCAGAGAATTTTCAACCATTCAAAGTCATGCATGAGAGTTGGTTGAAGACAAATCCCGCAAGGCTCAATCAGTATGAGTTAAGCTGTACTCCAGTTCGCTTTGGGCAAACGAGAGTCTGCGTGCGTCGCAGCCAAGCCGGTGAAATCATGTCTGTGGTTGCATGCAAAATGAGTGGATCCTGCTTCCATAGATTTGACCACAACGGCTTGCGGTACGAAATTAGATACGGCCAAACTGAATTGCACCAATGGGCCGAAATTGAAATGCTGACCGTCGCATTGTTTGACGAATTAACTCTTCAGTAGCTTGGGATCCGACTATTAACGAGATCGGCCCATCCGAGGAGGCACTTCGGATGGGCCGTGGGTAGACTTGCGCTGGTCTCGTTTGGTTTGGTCAGGGCCTTCAGCGCAAGGCGTCTTGAATTCCCTTAGTTTTGCGGCGATGCAGGGATGACCAGCACCGGCGGCTTCACTTGAACCCAAGTCTCCTGATTATTGTTCGTCTGACCGGATGTCTCGTGCTGGACTTCGACATTTGTGCCAGCACGCTGAGTTGTCAGGTTGGAATTTCCGACATTGTAATTTATTGGTCGATTGTTCTGAGTTGGCTGCACTTCGACTTTGGCGCCGGCGTTTTGCGTTGCCTTCGAACCTGGCCAGGCCATGTTTTGAGTGCCGGCCGTGTTTGTAGGCTGCTGGCTTGCCGCCGGAGCTGAGCCGTTGGGGATCGTTTCAGTTTTCGGCTTGGTCGAGCCGATGGTTCCGTTGCTCCCGGCGGGAATGTTGAGCGTCCGCGGTGCGGGGTTGCTGTTTTGGCCGTTGGATGACGTGTTGTTCGGCATTCCGCGGCCCGTGTTGCGCTGGTTTTGCAATGCACCGGCGCGGCGCATGTTATGCCTTGCACTCCGATTGCCCCGCGCAGCGGCAGCGGACGCATCATGATCGCCAGTGTAGACGGGCGGAACGATGACGCCCAAGTCTTGTTCCCAAGGGGAATTGCCCGTCATTCTTTGCAAACTCTCGAGCAATTTCTGATTGTTCGACGGGGCATTCATTGACGTGCGATTGTCTTGGCTCTTGGGGCACAGGGGCTTTTGATCGGCCTCCTTAGCAAGCTCATCGGCTTTCTTGTTTTTGTCGTCCCACTTCTTGGCTTCGATGATGGATTCCTGTTGCGCCGCCTTGAGGGCCGCTTGATTGCCTTCGCCCTTGAATATGGCGTCTTCTATACTTCGCCGGCGCTTATTCCATTCATGGTAATTGTGGAGCGCATTGCCACCGGCTTTTTGTGCTTCCCAGGCAGCACGTTGGCGCTCAGTTTCGTTGTCGTAGCAGGCTTTAAGCGTCGGTAACTCGTATTTCTTGAGATTGGGCGCATAGACTTTGGTGCCTAAATCCCGATGCGCAGACAGTCCGATCGTGGGCATGCCAAGAGCATTGCCAGCACCATTGGTGCAATCTTCTACAGGCAGCTTCTTGGCGGCTTCATAGAGCGCGTCCAGTTTGTCGAGTTCTTTCGTCCTTGCGGTACGGTCGGCTTTCGCTGCTGTCAGCTTGGTCGCGAGCACTTGTTTGCCTTTGTCGGACTTCGCCGTTTTTTGCGCGGCTTCGATGGACCAAATCACTTGATCGGCCTGGTTTATGTTGAAGCCGGCATTGGCCCGTTCCCGCGAGATCGCGACAAGCGCGTTGTCTTTTTCGCCCTGCGTGCAGAAAGGCGTACCAAACGTAGGTGTGCCCACGGTGTCAAAATTTGCTTCGTGCAGTTGGAAGACTTCTTCTTTCTCAATTTCCTTGTTGAGCTCTGCGAAAACCGCGTTCATGGCAGCGCGTTTTTCCGCGAGATCCTTCGCGCAATCGATTTCATTGGCGTTCAAGACGTCGAGATTCTTTCGCCCTAACGCGCCTTTGATTCGCCTGAGCCTGCGAAGGATGTTTGTCCGGCGTCAGCGCTCACGGAACAGATTGAGGGATTTGTGTAAGGGAGATTTTTTGGCTCATCGTCACTATTGAGGAGTGAACGATGAGACAGAAGAGCGAACGCCATCAGGGCGCTGCTGAGCGCACGATCAAGGACATCCGGCGCAAGACGCGCAAGCAATATTCAGCTGAAGAGAAGATCCGGATTGTGCTCTCGGGCCTGCGCGGCGAGGACAGCATCGCCGAGCTGTGCCGTCGGGAAGGGATCGCCGAGAGCCTCTACTACAGCTGGTCGAAGGAGTTCCTGGAAGCCGGCAAGAAGCGGCTTTCGGGGGATACCGCCCGCCAGGCGTCCTCGGGCGAGGTCAAGGACCTGCGCCGCGAGAGGCATGACCTCAAGGAAGCGCTTGCCGAACAGGTGCTGGAGAACCGGCTGCTTAAAAAAAGCATGATCGGGGATGGGGGAGACGGCGCATGAGATACCCCGCATCGGAGAAGCTCGAGATCATCCGCCTAGTCGAGCGATCCCATCTCCCGGTGCTGCGGACGCTGGACAAGCTCGGCATCCCGGCAACGACGTTTTACCGATGGTACGACCGGTATTTGCGTGGTGGCGTACAAGCATTGGAAGACCGGTCTCCCAAGCCAAAACGCGTGTGGAACCGCATCCCCGATGATATTCGAGAGCGGATCGTCGATATGGCTCTTCAGGAACCGGAACTGAGCCCGCGCGAGTTGGCAGTGCGGTTCACTGATACGCAAAGCTATTTTGTATCCGAAGCTTCAGTGTATCGCCTGCTCAAAGCTCTTGATCTGATTACCAGCCCGGCCTTCGTGGTCATCAAGGCTGCCAATGAGTTCCGCGACAAGACCACGGCGCCAAATCAAATGTGGCAGACCGACTTCACCTACCTCAAGGTCATCGGCTGGGGCTGGTTTTATCTCTCTACGATTCTTGATGACTTCTCGCGCTACATCATTGCGTGGAAGCTGTGCACCACGATGAGAGCTGAAGACGTCACTGATACGTTGGAAATGGCTCTGGAGGCATCGGGTTGCGATCAGGCAAATGTCGCACACAAGCCGCGTCTGCTATCTGACAATGGTTCAAGTTATATTGCCGGCGATCTTGCTGACTGGATGGATGATCAAGGCATGAGGCATGTTCGCGGCGCGCCGTATCATCCGCAAACGCAAGGCAAAATCGAGCGTTGGCATCAAACGCTCAAGAACCGCATCTTGCTGGAAAACTATTACCTACCTGGCGATCTTGAAGCGCAGATCGATGAGTTCGTGGGTCACTACAATCACCAGCGCTATCACGAGAGTCTGCAAAACCTCACGCCCGCAGATGTTTACTTTGGGCGCGGCCAAACCATTCTATTGCAAAGAGAAAGGATCAAGCGAAAAACGATCGAGCATCGGCGCTTGCAACACAGCAAAGCCGCTGCTTAAACTGATACAATAGATGAGCCATATACTCCGCTAGCTCAAATCAAAATCTGTTCCAATTTATCTGATGACGGACACAAATAGCTTTCTAGGCCTTTTGCATAAGTCGGACAGGTCCCATTGTTACGAATTCCATATGCCGCGCGTTGCGGCGCTTCTTCGTCGCTTTCTTTGCTGTCTGGCGAAATACCATTATAAAACGTGTTGGAAGCGATCAGATGACGGAAGAGATGCGGATTGTCTTCGTCCGTATTGTCGACTTCGTGGTAGTCGACAACGTCGACACCCCAGTATGGGGCAAATTTAAGACTGCCTTTCAATTTGACCCAATTCCGCAAGCTGATGAAATCCGGGGCTGCGTCGCGACCGCGCCGGTAAAACTGATTTCCCACAAGGGTAGTTTGGCACCATGCGCCTGAGTCGATAAGCGGAAGACGGCCATGGAGACCCTGTTGAAGATCATCACCATCCCAATAGTGCGCAAATATACTGTCTCGAATTGAAAACTCGGCGGCGAAACACTTTATGCAATGTGCTTCAGCCTGCGGCGAAGTGAACACCGAGTTTTCAATGGTCGCTTTTTCAATATAGTTGATGGCGCAAAGATGCGCTTGGCTGTCCCCGGTATTGGTCCGTGAAACGTCAACTTCATTTAATTTTAAAATGGTCGGCCCAACAGGAATATAGAGTCCGTATCGACCTCCGCGAATGTTGACATTGTCAAGACTGACATAACGAAAGAATTTCACATCAACGGTCGGCGCTACACCCGATTTGCGCGAAAAGTCTACGTTCTCAATCTCCAAGCTTACTGGTGCATCAAATCGTCTTCGATGCTCTAAGGAGATATGATGGAATTTTGGGCGAAGGGACTTACTTATCCCCCGAAGGATAATTCGGCCTCCTGAATTAAATGGGGCATCATCTTCGAAATAGCCATCTATTCCGACTTCGCTAAAGTCCGCATCCGGAATATTTATGATTGCGCCCGTGGGGCCGATCGTATCGATAGTCCGGCCACTTTCGCTGAGAACGAGTTGCCGTCTCTCCTGAGAGGCCTCGACATCGACGGTGTAGTTGGGCAACTCATCATCGGAAACGAATTCACCCAGTGGCGGTTCGCCCTGCCTGAGGACTGGCCTGAATTCTTCAGATTCAGCCGGACTGCTCGTCGAGAGAACTCTTGAAATTGCAAGCGCGGCGCTTGCGCGCATGAGCTTGCGTCGATCCATACTCATTCTACAGCCCCGAAGTACCACTCCCACGTGGACATGCTAATAATTTCTGGCGCCTGCCGCCAGGCCGAAATCCGTCGCGCACCCTCAAATAATGTCAAAAATCTGGCCTTATGGGCAATTCACTAGCAGGGCGGCGAATAGGTGAGAGAAGCTCGTGAGGCCCCTGTTGCCCCTGAAGGCGCGGCGTTTGGCGAGGCGCGGAACACAAACTGAGAACGTTTCGCGAAGATTTGCTACCAGCCTAGCGACATCATAATCTCGCCACGCTTATCGGGGAGAGTCGCGGCCCAGAGGATCAAATGCGGTAAACACTTAGACACACCTGTCCGCTATTTTTGTCCAATAGGAGGTCGAACTCTTCGAATGAGCGACCTTTGATATCGATCGGGCCGCAATCTCAAGTTGAAGATCGTTTGTAAGACAAGGAAGCGCAATGAGAGGACATGTTGTTCTCATCTCTGTCGGTCTATTAGTCACCGCATGTTCCATTGAACGCACGGCCGTAAACTATTTGGGCGATGCGTTGTCGAACGGAGGTGGCGTGTACACGTCAGACAATGATCCCGAATTAATCCGCGAGGCTTTGCCGTTCGGTCTCAAAACATATGAAGGGCTACTCGAAGTATCACCGGAAAACACAGGGTTGCTTTTGGCGGCGGCGCAAGGTTTTGCAGCCTATGCTTATTTGTTGCAACAAGATGCCGACAGGATCGATACGTCCGACCTATCTAGGGCGCGTCAATTGCGTGCTCGCGCGACCAACCTCTATGTCCGTGCCAGGAACTATGCGCTCCGCGGCCTCGCCGTTGAACATGAAGAATTTGAGCAACGGATATTCACCGAAACCGAAGCGGTGTTAAGCGAGACGACGGAAGACGACGTTCCTTTTCTTTACTGGGCAGGCGCGGCCTGGGCTGGTGCGTTGAGTGCGAAGAAGGGCGATGTTGGATTGATTGCGGAGTTGCCGCTTGCTGGCGCTTTGGTGACGCGTATTCTCGATCTCGATGAAGCATATGATTCCGGAGCGGCCTACGAATTTTTGATTACATACGAAGGAACGCGCCCCGGTGGCTCCGCTCAAGCAGCACGAATGAACTATGAAAAGGCTCTTGAACTTTCTGAAGGCCAACGTGCTGGTGTTTACGTGGCACTTGCTGAAGCAGTGACGATCCCCGAGCAGAACGTTGGCGAGTTTCGCGACTTGATCAAGTCGGCATTGGCAGTTGATCCCGACCTCATACCGGAAATCCGTCTAGTCAACACGATCGCACAACAGCGGGCACAATGGCTCGATACCAGAATCTCAGATCTGTTTTTTGAGACAGACTTAGGGAGCGACTAAGATGAAGTTGTTGGCCGCGTTGACGACCGTAATGTTATTGATTGGAACGTCTAACAGCGTTTCCGCGCAGAGCATCAAGTTTGGTACGCTGGCCCCCGAAGGGTCGCCTTGGTATGAAATTATTCGCGATATGGGCGAAGCGTGGCGGACCGCGTCGAATGGTTCCGTGGAACTTCGCATTTATCCAGGCGGTGTTGCTGGTGACGATCCCGACATGGTTCGCAAAATGAGGATCGGGCAGCTCCATGCCGCTGCTTTGACCGGCGAGGGACTTTCGCGAATTTCGCCAGAGGTCCAATCACTACAGCTACCGATGATGGTCAGTTCCTATGAGGAGCTCAATTATATCCGTGAAGGTATGAGCGGCGATCTCAACGCTCTATTGGATGCTAAGGGATTCAAGGTTTTGACATGGGCCGACGCCGGGTGGGTACATTTTTTTAGTCAGCAGCCGATCATTCACCCCGACGACTTGAAGCCGATGAAACTGTTTACATGGGCAGGTGATACTACATACGTTGAGGCTTGGAAGGATGCGGGCTATCAGCCAATTCCTCTGTCGTCGACGGAAATTCTCACCAGCCTGCAATCCGGCATGATCAATGCGTTTCCGACGACCCCATTGGCTGCCTTGTCGTTTCAATGGTATGGCGAAGCCAAGAACATGACCGATTTGAAGTGGGCGCCCCTGGTCGGCGCTATGGTTATATCCAACAAAACGTGGCAGAAAATTCCTGAGGACATTAGGCCCGCTTTGCTGGACGCCGCCAAAGATGCTGGCGCGCGCGTGAGAGAGGCCGTTCCTAAACTCGATGCCGAAGCCGTAGAAGCCATGGAAAAATTCGGGCTACAGGTGCATCAGGTGCCCGCGGAAACGCAGGCCCTGTGGGAAGAGCGCGCGCGGGAAGCTTATTCCGTATTCATCGGTACGTCGGTACCGGCGGAGATGCTGGCTAAAGTCGAGGCGTTGAGAGCCGAATATCGAAGCCAGCCGCAATAGCTGAACCGAGGCGTCCGCATTGCAGCGATTGAGAACCTTTCTGGAAAAGTCTGAGGACGGGCTCGGTGCGACCGCACTCCTCTTAATGGCGTTGCTCCCTGTGACGGAGCTCTGCTTGCGAACATTTTTTAACACGGGAATTCCTGGCACATCCGGCTATGTCCAGCACTTGACGCTGTGGGTCGCCTTTCTGGGCGCCATGATTGCGTCAAAACAAGATCGCCATATCAATTTGTCGTCGGGAATTATTATTGTTCCCAAAAAATTAGAAGCGCCCGCCAAGGCTATTGCGGGACTGTTTTCGACAGCGGTAACGACAGGGCTATGCTGGGCGTCCATTCAGTTCATTCGGACTGAAACGGAGACACCGCTCTATCTCGGCAACTGGCTGCCAGTTTGGGCCGTCGAACTTATCTTGCCAATCTCGTTTGCTGTTATGGCCGCGCGTTTCGTTCTGCAGGCGGGCGCACCGGCAGCTCGTATCGTAGCAGCACTTGGAATTCCACTAGCGGCAGTTCTTGGATTGTATTTAAGTCCGCTTCCCGGTGAATTGGTTTGGCCGGCCATTATTGGCCTCATCGCGGCGGCACTATTGGGCGCGCCGATCTTCATCGCCCTAGGCGGTGCGGCGCTCATATTGTTTTTTGCCGAGGATGTTTCCGTTGCTGCTATTCCGGTAGAGACCTATCGCATTGTCGTGTCGCCAACGATTCCCGCCATTCCGCTTTTTACGCTCACGGGTTATTTGCTTGCGGAAGGGCGGTCAAGCGAACGGCTCGTACGGCTGTTCCGCGCGCTTTTTGGCTGGATGCCTGGCGGTCTGATCATTGCGACCACACTCGTTTGTGCCTTCTTCTCTACTTTCACGGGCGCATCTGGCGTGACGATCTTGGCGCTCGGCGCTTTGCTGCTGCCGGTTTTGATGCAGAACGGATTCTCGGAACGCTTTTCAATTGGCCTTTTGACCTCAACCGGCTCAATCGGACTGTTATTTCCTCCCAGTCTTGCTGTCATTCTCTATGCAGTGATCGCCAAGGTTCCGATCAACGATATGTTCGTCGCCGGTATTGTCCCCGGCATATTGATGGTTTCAGCGGTCAGTCTTTACGGGCTGATCGTGGGTTTTCGAACGAATGCGCCGCGCACGCCGTTTAGCGTTGGTGAGGCCATTCGGGCGATCTGGCAGGCTAAATGGGAAATCATGCTGCCCGTCGTGGCGCTGGTGTTCATTTTCGGTGGCATCACAACATTGGTCGAAGCAGCGGCGATCACCGTGGCGTACGCCCTTGTCATGCAAGTCGTGATTCACCGGGACCTCCATTTGACTGGGGAGCTTCCTGGTGTCGTTCTGCAAAGCGTCACGCTCATCGGCGGCGTATTTGTCATTTTAGGGGTCGCCATGGGGCTGACCAATTACTTGGTCGATGCCATGATCCCGATGCAGGCCGCGGCCTGGGTCGAAGCCAACGTAGAATCCAAAATAGTCTTTCTATTGGCTTTAAACGTCTTCTTGCTGGTAGTCGGCAGCTTGATGGACATCTATTCGGCCATCATCGTCGTCGTGCCCCTGATCGTTCCGATCAGCCAAGTCTTCGGAATCAATCCCTTGCATTTGGGAATGATCTTCCTGGTCAATCTGGAGCTCGGCTATCTGACGCCGCCCGTCGGCATGAACCTCTTTCTTGCCGCCTTTAGGTTCGACCGGCCCCTCATCAAGATTTACTTGGCGGCCCTGCCGTTTTTATTGGTGCTCTTGGTCGTCGTCGTATTGATTACTTATGTGCCGGCGTTGATCATCGGTGTGGACTAATCCGGACGGACTATCACTTCCAGCTTGACGTCGTCTGGTACGGTCTCCTCGACGCGGCGATATAACTCTTTTTCTTTGCGGATCGTGTCGTCGGTAATGTAACTGTGCTCTTGATATTGCTCGGGCGTGTAGTTCGGATCGACAAGATGTCTTATCGAGTGCCGTCGCTTCGATAGGATCGTGCTGTAATACTCCGCATATTTTCGGCCCGCAGCCTCAAAGGCGGATTGCCCGGTCGCCCCGTCCTTTTTAAATTGTTTCATAGCAGCCACAAGGGCATCGATCTCTGACCGGCTGCGGACGAATGTTTCATTGAGGTCGTCCAGCAGTGTTTGGTCTTCTTTGCTGAACGTGTCGCGCAGTGGCATGATCGTGTCCATATGAGATTGGTCCTGGGCATGGAAGCGCTCCATGATGAATTCAAGGAAATCGACACAAGCTCCATAGAATTCTGCATAAGGACGCTCGCCCTCCGCGGCTTGCCGGACCGCTTGCCCAAATGCCCGTTGCGAAGCGGCCATATGGCGCCGCTCATTTCCGATCTGTTCCCGGGTTTTATCGATATCTGTCATGAAGGGAGCCTCGCTATATTTTGGGGTGCGTTTGGTAATTCAAGCATCTTGATCGCTGTCAAATTACGGCATCATAAAATTGTAAGCAATTTGTAGTCAATCAATACTCTGGGTACGAACAGTCGAAGTTCAAAAAAGACCGGAAACGCGTCGGTGTTTCGCTATTAGTTTCATAAACTTCGCTTTATTATTTTTACGGGCGATTTAGAGGGCTCACCTATAGTCCATTTCCTCGGCCGCTGGCTTGGGCCGAGATTTTGGATAGGGAAGGGTCGGTTGATACGAGCAACCACAGTTTCCTGAAGTGAAGCACGCGGGGAGAGATATCATGCGCAAATGCGTCCTTCAATTTCTGAGAGACGAATCCGGAGCCACGGCTATTGAATACGCACTGGTCGCCGGAGGAATTGCCATCGTCATAGTAGCGGCGGTTAACAACACTGGCACCAGCGTGAACAATTCATTCAACGCTGTTCTAGCTGGAATTTAGCTCGGTATCGAACGATTTAGTTAGTCGAATCTTCCCTGTCGCCCGTTTGCCAACGTTGGTTGGTGGAAAATGCAAGTGCAGGTGACACCTATGTTGACTCAATTTGCAGCGCGACTCATGCAGCGTACGAATGCGTCTTTTATCGCCGCTCCTTCTATGGGTGAGGCGATCAAACGCTTTGCCCGGTCCAAGATCGGAAACGTGGCTGTGATTTTCGGCGTCACGATGTTCCCGATCCTGATGGCAGCCGGCGTGGCGGTTGATTTGTCACGTGCATTGATCGTGCGGGAACGTCTTGGGCAGGCCCTTGACGCCGCCGCATTGGCGGTCGGTGGCACCCCCGGCCTCACGGAGCAAGATCAGCAACAGCTCGCCGATGACTATTTCGACGCTAACTATCCGGCGGTGGAACTAGGCGTTCCCGGCAACATCACCATTACGACTGGTGAGGACACAGTTTACATGTCGGCTTCGGCAGACGTGCCCACAACCCTTATGAATATCTTTGGCCTTGCATTGTTGACAGTCAACTCTGAGACCGAAGTGACAAAAGAGTCCAAAGGTCTGGAAGTGGTCATGGTTCTGGATAACACGGGGTCCATGTCCGGCTCGAAGATCGTTGCTCTACGAGATGCTGCAACGGACCTTGTAGAAATCTTATTCGGACCGCAGGAATCACCAGAATTGCTAAAAGTCGGCATGGTGCCGTTTGCCGCCGGTGTCAACGTGGGAACCGAAGCGCTGACCGACGGCTGGATTGACGAAGATGCACAATCCACATTAGCCGGTCACCAGTTCAGTGCTGGTGTCAATGTCCTCGACCTCTATGACCAAATTCCCAACAGGTCGTGGAACGGGTGCATCGAAACGCGCATTCTGCCATTTGACACGACGGATGATGGCCCGACCCCGGGCAATCCCGAAACGCTATGGCTGCCGTTCTTCTCACCGGATCATCCTGACATCGGTTCTGGATATGATAATAAATATCTGAACGACGAGATGGGCGGCGCCGGCAACCACGATGCTCGCCAGCGCAACGATGCGAAGTATGACGGTTCTAGCGCATCCGGTAGCAGCAAGGGTCCTCTTCGCGAATGTACCGTGACCCCGATTACGCCTCTGACCAATGTTAAAGAGGATCTCCTGGACGCCATCGATGACATGGGCGCCAGTGGTTACACCCATATCCCAGTGGGCATGGTTTGGGGCTGGCGCGTTCTCTCGCCGACGACGCCCTATACCGAAGGCGTTGAATATGACGACGAAGACTGGAACAAGGCGATCATCCTTCTGACCGACGGTGTAAATACGGTCGACACGGAAAGCACGCACAATACGTCTAACTATTCCGCCTATGGCTTTCTCAACGAAGGTCGGCTGGGCCCCACGAGTTCGTCGGCTTTTGTCGATGAAATTGACACCAATCTGACGACAGTCTGCGATTCAGTTAAAGCAACGGAAATTCGCGTCTACACGATAACGTTCCAGCTTTCTGATCCTGACATCAAGGCCATAATGGAGGATTGCGCTTCGGAATCGGAACTGTATTTCGACTCGCCGACCAATGAGGATTTGCAGGCCACGTTCCAAGCAATTGCCAAGGATCTGAGTAATCTCCGGCTGAGCCTGTAGTGGGACCGGATTGCGACGGGTGCAAGGATGAAAGCGATGAAGTTTAATTTAGTCCGAAAGTGCTTTGTGAAGTCTGAAGAGGGTGCCGCGGCGCTCGAGTTCGCGATCGTGGCGACGCCCTTCTTCGCCCTTCTCTTTGCCATCTTAGAGGTTTCGCTGATCTATTTCGGTTCGGTGGCCTTGGAGAATGGCATGCAAGAAGCCGCACGCATGGTTCGGACGGGCCAATTGCAAGTGAGCGGCGGTTCGGTCGACGATTTTAAGACTAAGATTTGCGAGTCGGCCGGCGCATTGCTTGATTGTACGGGCGAATTATATATTGACGTTCGCACGTTCCAGGAATTTGATGATGCGGATTTCCCGGATCCACTTGTCGGCGGCGAGATCTCCGGAGGATTTCTATTTAATCCCGGTGTAGCGGGCGATGTCGTATTAGTTCGCGCGTTCTATATTTGGAACGTCACCACACCGATTATTGGCGACATCATGGCCAATATGAATGGCGGCCGGCGCCTTTTGTCGACGAGTGCGGCGTTCCGTAACGAACCATTTCAAAGCATTCTGCCGTAGGGCTTGTTTGCGCGAGGAGTATGTCATGTTGAGATTATCTCAGTTCTGGCGCGACGCGCGGGGAGTTTCCGCGGTTGAATTCGCCCTCATCGCGCCCGTGATGATTACCCTGCTCTTGGGCTCGGTCGAACTGTCCGACGTCATGATCGCGGACCGAAAGGCAACGAGCGTCGCCAGCACGACGGCTGACTTGGTCGCCCAGGCGATACAAAAATCGACAATAGTGAAATCGACGATATTTTTACCGCCGCGACTGCCATCATGAATCCTTACAACGCAACGGGCGTTGAAGTCCGAGTGACTTCAGTCAATATTGAAACCAGCACCACAGAAGTGGGCTGGAGCGATGCGTACAATACGAATGCTTATGCGCCGGGCTCCGCCTACACACTGCCCGTGGGTTTGGGTTTGCCGGGCGGTAGCGTCGTGGTCGGTGAGGTGAAGTACACTCATAATAGTGTCATCGGTTAGTTTCTTGGCGGGCCGAAAGAGATTACCGACATCTTCTATATGCAGCCGCGCCGCGCCCTCAGGGTTGTTCGGGTGACGTCCTAACGCCGTCAAATTGATCCCCAGTAAGTTGTAAATTGCCTATGGCCTAAAAACCGGCGGCTTCATCGACGACTATTAGACCGGTCTCCTTGGGGGCCGGTTTTTCTTTTGGTTTCAGAAGCGGCAAGTCGTGCCGATGGGCGTGGCCCCGGAATTCCAAGACTTATTAGGATTAATATTCAAATTATACTAAAAGTATACTTAACTATTAACCAATATTATTTACATTGTTAATAAAAAGGCTCGTTTTATTTCTAATTTTAAGAGTTTTTTAATTCGTTTCGCCTAATTTCCACGCGTCCAAGGGAGTTGGGCTGGAGCCGACGGTAAACAGGCCGGCGGGAAAGAGTTAACAGGTAGGAGTTCCAGAGATGATTAAGTTGGTTTCTAAGTTCTTGAAAGACGAGTCAGGTGCCACGGCCATTGAGTATGGTCTGATCGCTGCCGGTATTGCGGTTGTCATTATTGTGACCGTGCAGACCGCCGGTACGAACCTGAATACCACGTTCACGACAATAGCTGGCGCTCTCTAAGCGCTGCAGATTGGCTAGGCGCTGCGGGCCGCCTCAATAGAGGTGAGCCTGCGGCGGCTACGCCCCCCAAAATCGGTGAGACTAAGTTTCCAAGGGAAAGTGTGAACGTGAGGAGACCGGCGCGCAGAGCCTAAAGGCTCGATACTCAAAAGAAGCAGCGGCGCTCACTCCCAAGATCCAAATCTGATCGGGGTCACGGAAAAGGTCAATAGAATGTTTGAGTTTTCAAACACCAAGCGCAAATTGCTCTCTAACAAATTGAATTTTAATCAACGTTTGAGCAAATTTGCCCGGTCAAAAAGCGGCAACGTCGCCGCCCTATTCGCGGTTTGCTTTGTGCCAATTGTGATGTCAGCGGGCGTTGCTATCGATTTGTCGCGCGCCCTCATCGTTCGCGAGCGGCTGGGTCACGCGCTTGATGCGGCCGCCCTTGCCGTCGGTGGCAACAACGGTCTCACCCAGCAAATGCAACAAGATATGGCAGACGATTATTTTGCTGCCAACTATCCAGCAGCAGAGCTCGGCGTTCCGGGTGCCATTACGGTGACTGCGGGAGAAAATACGATCTACATGACCGCGTCGGCCGACGTGCCGACGACACTAATGGCGATCTTCAATTATGAAACGCTCAGCGTGAACGCCGATACGGAGGTGACCCTCGAATCCAAAGGCGTCGAAGTCGTCCTGGTCTTGGACAATACCGGCTCCATGTCCGGCTCGAAGATTGATGCTTTGAAAGCAGCTTCAGAGGACCTGGTCGAAATTCTGTTTGGCCCGCTGGAGCAGTCCGATCTTCTCAAAATTAGCATCGTGCCGTTTGCGGCGTCCGTCAATGTTGGAACAGATGCCCTAGCCAACGATTGGATCGACGACACGGGAGCCTCGACACTTGCTGGTCATGCCTTCCAGCCTGGCGTCAATGTCCTTGACCTTTATGACCAAATTCCCGGTGAAGATTGGGACGGCTGTATCGAGACGCGACTTCCCCCCTATGACAGAAACGATGATGCGCCCAACGCCGGTATGCCGGATACATTATGGCTGCCCTATTTTGCTCCCGATGAGCCGGATAACCCAAACTACTCTAACAGCTATTTGGATGATCAAATTAAAGGCTCACCCGATCAACGTCAGCGCTTTGTGGGTAAATATGATGGTTCTCCTGTTGCTGGTGGTGACGGTCCATTGCGGGGATGCACCGTGCCGCCGATTACCCCCCTCACCGACACGAAGCAGCCGTTGCTCGATGCCATCGATGCCATGGGCGCGAACGGCTATACCCACATACCGATCGGCGCGGTTTGGGGCTGGCGTGTGCTTTCGCCGACTGAGCCGTATACCGAAGGCGTCGAGTATGACGACGAAGACTGGCAGAAAGCTATGATTATCATGACCGATGGTGCCAATACGATCGACACCGAGGGCAACCACAACAAATCCACTTACTCAGCGTATGGATTTTTGCATGAGGGGCGCATCCAGTCACCGCCTGCTGAACCCCAGTTCGTCAACAAACTCAATGATAATTTGGCAGAGCTTTGTGGCTTCATCAAAGATGAAGATGTCCGCGTCTACACGATCACTTTCCAAGTGACGAACCAGGAAATTATCGACTTGATGGAAGGTTGCGCGACCGAGCCGGCTCTTTATTTCGACTCGCCGTCCGAGGAGGATCTTGAAGCGACGTTCCAAGCGATCGCCATGGACCTCAGTAATCTTCGTCTCAGCATGTAATCAAAGATAGTTAGACGCTCCCTGATCACAAATATCTGGAAGCGCTTAGAGGAGTAATTAAAATGAAACTCAATTCACTCTTAAATCGATTTCGTAAGTCCGATGATGGAGCCGCAGCTGCTGAGTTTGCCATCGTTGCAACGCCCTTCTTCGCGCTCATGTTTGGCATCATCGAGGTTTCGCTCATTTACTTTGGTAATGTGAGTCTCGAGAACGGCATGATGGAGGCCGCTCGGCAAGTACGGACCGGTCAGCTTCAAATCGCTGGCGGGGAGCCAGGCCGATTTTGAAACCGTGATTTGCGACTATGCTGAGCCGCTCTTAGATTGCTCAAGTGGGCTCTATGTCGATGTTCGAACGTTTGACGATTTCGGCAATACGAATTTTGAAGATCCCCTGAGCGGCGGTGAAGTTTCAACTACGTTTCAGTTTAATCCGGGCGTGGACGGAGATGTCGTCCTCGTGCGCGCCTTCTATGTCTGGGATGTCAAAACGCCACTTCTGGGTGCTGTTTTGTCCAACATGAACGACAACCGACGCCTTCTTTCGGCCAGCGCCGCATTCCGAAACGAGCCGTTCGGCAATCAACCGCCGACGACATAAGGCGGAGGACGAAACAGTGAAAAAGAAACTCAATTTATTTGCGCGTGATAAGGCCGGCGTCTCGGCGGTCGAATTTGCAATGATTGCACCTGTGATGATTACGCTGCTTTTGGGCACCGTCGAACTTTCCGATGTCATGATGGCGGATCGCAAAGTGACGTCCGTCAATATCGAAGACACGACGACGGAAGTGGGTTGGGGTGATGCCTACAATACAAACCCATACGCGCCCGGCTCAGCTTTTACGTTGCCTGCAGGTCTTGGCAGTACTGGTGACAGTGTCATCGTTGGCGAAGTTACCTACACCTACAACAGCGTCATCGGCCAGTTCCTCGGTGGACCAAAAGAATTGACCGACACGTTCTATATGCAACCGCGGCGCACGTTGCGCGTCGTCCGGGTCACTTCTTAACGCCCGGCTGCGAACACCATTACCTCATTGAGTTAAATTGCTATGCACAGCGATTGACCCTCATTTTCAATACCTCACCGGTATCACTTTGGGCCGCCGCAAGGCGGCCTTCTTTTTTGCGCAAAGTTTAGTTTGACATTGGAAACGTTGAATTGAACGCCCACGGCCCTATGATGGCAGCAAGCAATCTCGCGGCAAGACAGCAAAGGGGAGTGTCATGTCATCAAAGTCCAACGACCAACCAGACCGTCGCACGGTAATTGAGGATGCTGCCTTAATTGCCGGCGTTGCCGGGTTAGCTGTTGCTGCACCGATTGCGGCCGAGGCACAGCAGGCTGATACAGCCGCTTTGACTGCGGAAATCGAGTCAGTGCTGGAACAGACGGCAGCCATTTGGAACAGTCAGGAGTTTCACCGCCTGGTCGAGGTATGGGATCGGGATGATCCGGAGCCATGGTATGTGCCGGAAGAAATTCCCGAACCGTTTTTCTCATGGCAGCAAATCGAAAAATACTGGAACCCAGGCCGAAAGGTGTTGGAGGCGTTCCGCTGGGGATTTTCGAATGTGCGGGTCAAGGCTCTGACGCCTGAGTTGACGCTTGCGATTTTCAATCACGAATACGAAATTCAGATCGCTGGCGGTCGTCAACCGCCGACAGCGGGCTTCGACCGCGTATTGGCACTGTTTCGTAAAAAGCCGGAAGGCTGGCGCCACATTCTCTATGCGCAATGTCCACTCGGGCCGGATACTTATATTCGTGCGCTCCGGCAAAAGATCGTGTCACCCGACTTTGCTGATTTTCGTGATAGCTTGAGCGAAGATTGAATGAATGAAATTCGTCTGCCACAAAGCGCCGCCATTCGGGAGCGCAAGGAGATCACATGACTGTTAAACGAGGCTATGCGGACGGGCCGTTCGGCCAACTCCATTTTCAAGTCGCAGGCGAGGGCATTCCCCTGGTCCTGTGGCATCAGTCGGTAACGTCATCGGTGCAATTTCAAAAAGGATATCCGCTCTTGGCTGAACGCGGCATCAAAGCAATCGGTGTCGACATGCCGGGCTTCGGCATGTCGGATGCGCCCGCCACGCCGCCGACTATGGCTGATTATGCGACCGCCCTTCCGCCGCTGCTCGATCATTTCAATCTCAAGTCCGCAAATCTTTTGGGCCACCATACGGGATCTGTTGTCGTCAACGAGGCGACGCTTGCGTATCCGGACCGTGTCGCAAAGGTCATTCACAATGGTCCGGTCCCGTTCACCAAAGAAGAAGCACAACATTTCATTGACAACAATCTGGCGCGAGAAAAAGAGTGGAAAGTCAAACCCGACGGTAGTCACTTGGTCGATTTATGGAACAGCCGAACGGGCGCAACTCCGGGGTGGACCGACCTCGATGCCATGAACCGTCAAGTCGTCCATGCGCTCCTGCAGGCCGACGTGTATTGGTACGCGCACGAAGCCGTCTTTTCTTATGACCTCATCGAGTCATTCAAAAAGCAGACACATCCTAATCTCATTTTGACGAATACCGGGGACGGCATTTATTTCTTGGCGCAGCGGGCCAAAGAGTTGCGGCCCGATTTCGACTATGTGGAACTCGAAGGCGGCACCCATGACTATGTCGATGAACAGCCGGAGGCGTGGGCCGACGCCGTCGCTTCGTATTTGAAGAGTTGAGGTTAGGTAGAGCGACGCACACTATCCGCGGGAGAAAAGCGCGAGATGTCGAAAGACTTCTATGGCGTCATTTTGTTGAGCACGGGCTTGTTGAATGGGCTTGGTGCCGCATTGGCCGCCGAACCGGTCAATCTGTTACTCATTATGAGTGACAATCAGTCTGCCAGCCTTTTGGGCCCTTACGGCAACGATGAGATAGATACGCCGCACACGGATCGTTTGGCACGAGAGGGTATGGTGTTTGAGCGCGCCTATGCGACAAGCGGAGTTTGTTCACCGTCGCGCGCGACCCTGATGACGGGCCTCCCGCCGTCGCGCCACGGCATTCACAACGGACTTCAACGGATCACTATTGATGGATGGTCGGGCGTCGAAGAGTTTCGCACGCTTCCGCAAACGCTTGCCGACGCCGGTTATCAAACAGGTCTTGTCGGCAAGTGGCATTTGGGCGTAAGTGACACGCCCCAAGCGGGATTTCAGTCGTGGGTGACGTTTCAAGGCGGGCACACGTCGAGCTTTGTCGACGCCAAGATTTACGACAATGGTCAAACATATAATGTCGCCGATACAGACGAGCATCTGACGGACTTTTGGACGCGCCGCGCGATCGATTTCCTGGGCGAACAGGACGAGGATAATCCCTTCTTTCTTATGCTCTCTTATAATGGTCCCTACATGTTGCCCCCGACGGTGAATGAACCACCGACCAATCGCTTCGCCGAACGCTATCTAGACCGCTCGCTCACTATGCCGCAGGAACCTCTGCACCCGTACCTTCGTCAGTGGGCTAAGGAAGGCACGTTTGAGATGCCGGGCGTTGTTGGGGGTATGTGGGGCTGGGCCGCCATTGACGCGCTCAACAATCGCAATGCCATGATCAATGTGGCAGCGGAAACGACCATGGTCGATGACGGCATGGGTCGTGTGCTCGCCGAGCTTGAGCGCCTAGGACTCGAAGAGAATACGCTGGTGGTCTTTTTATCGGATCAAGGATCGGCCTATGGCCAGCTTGGTCTTTGGGGCAACACGTCGTGGGGCACGCCACCTCCCGCTTACAACGCCAATATGCAGGTGCCGCTGATTTTTCGGCATCCGGGGGAGATTGCCAAAGGCAAGCGGCGCGACATTATGATTGATCAATTTGATCTACTCCCGACGCTGCTCGATTATCTAGACCATGGCGACAAGGAGATCGCGAATTCGCCCGGCTTTAGTTTCGCGCCGGTGCTCAGGGGCGAGGACATCAACTGGGAAAATGAAGTCTTCTTCGATTATTTGACCACGCGCGTCATTCAAACCAACGATTGGAAATACACCAAGCGGTTTGCCGATGGCCCGCGCGAGCTCTATGACATGAAGGAAGATCCGGGCGAAACAAAAAATCTCATCGATGATCCGGCTCACGCAGGTGCAGCGGCGCAATTGGAAACGCGGCTCGATGCGTTCTTCAAAGACTATGCCGATCCGGAATTCGATTTGTGGTCAGGTGGCACCGCCAAAGTGCTCGCCTTCTATGCGCGTGCGTCAAACCAGGTCTTCGCAGACACGTTTCCCGATTGGCGCGAGCCCTTCATCGAAGAGCGGCCTGCCTTTCACGATTAAAGAGCGTAAAATTGCCATACGGCTAATTCGAAACGCGCTCCAGCATGCTCAAGCTGCGCCCAATGTGATACGCCATGCGTTCAGAGAATAGACCATCCCGCACGACAACATCGTCGCCGATGTCGAGGACTTGCGCTGTATCCACTTCGAATGCAGGCCACTCAGGCAAGCCCTCCCTGTTGGGATTTCCGGTTTTCGCAAACTGAACCCAGTACGCGCTCATGAGTTTGCTGACGTCGCGGTCTTTTTCCGAAATTGCACTCAAGTTTTTTTCCGCTTCAAGGGTTTGCAGGACAAACGCAACGTCGTCACCGTGCGCGGCGCCTGGCTGTGTGTCTCGTCTGTCCTCCGCCACATAGCTCAGATAATAACTGTAGACTGGCGCGCCCGACTGCCGCATCTGGGTGGCGAGGTAGCGCGAGGCCGCCATAACGATCATGTCCTTAAAGACCTCGTCTTCGAGAGCCGGACTGCCCAATCCGGAATAGAGACGAGACTTTTCGTCGGCGGGAATGAGCTTGGCGAACATTGCCGGCGAAAAGGCGTCACCGCCGACTTGATAACCAAGCGCCGCCTCATAGGAGTTTGCACCAGTTATGTAGGGAACGCGGTGCTGCTTGCCTTCGGCGAACAGGACGCCGAGCTGGCCCGGAATCACTTCGCCGTCGACCACGGGCGTAAAGCGGTCCATTTCGCTCATGGCATCAATCAGATCTTCCATGCTGAGCGCGTAAAGCGCCTCGGCAACATCGACGGCGTCTGCCGCACCTGTCTTTTTGATGAATGCTTTGCCGACATCGTCCGATGACGGCGTGAATCCGGCGCGGCGATCGATGTAGGAAACAGGCGCGAGGCCGGTAGACCCACTTTCACTTATGGCGCGGTGGAACAAGCCATCGGCGCCGGGCATCACCATTAAGGTGTTGACCGCGTCGGCCCCAGCGGACGTCCCAAAGATTGTGACATTGCCGGGATCGCCGCCGAATGCCGAAATATTTCGTTGCACCCATTCAAGGGCGGCTTGTATGTCCTGCAAACCGTAATTGCCTTGGGTGTGATCCGGGTTTGCTTCTTCTAAAGCCGGATGGGTGAGGAAGCCGAACATCGCCAAACGGTAGTTGACCGTGACAAAGACCACGTCTTGCTTGGCCGTTTCTAAACCATCTTGGCGGGCGATGTTGCCGGACCCTTGTAAGAAGCCGCCGCCATGAATGGAGACCATGACAGGGAGCTTAGCGCTCTTGTCTGTCGTTTTTGTCCAGACATTGAGCATCAAGCAGTCTTCGCTAATTTCACCGAGATCAAACCACAAGGACGAGGCATCACGCTGTGCGCATGTGGGGCCGTACGCGTCGGCGGACCGGATCCCGTCCCAAGGTGCGGCCGGTTGCGGGGGCTTCCAGCGCAGTTCTCCGACGGGCGGTGCGGCAAAGGGAATACCTTTGAATGCAAATACGTCGTCGATGAGTGCGCCGCGCAATTGCCCGCTTTCAACGTCGACTTCAGATTCTGAAGATGCTGAACAAGAAATTGCAGCCGTCAGAACGGCCAACACAGAGAGCGCTCTGAGAGAGATCGAATACCAGTTCATATTGATTGTCCGTCAGGTTATTCGGCCGCCCGAGACGCGGTGCGGCTCGCAGGGTCGAGCGTTGGGATTGGATCGAGGGCCCAACCTTTGCTTTTGCGGCGCTCGGGGCTCGGAATGGCGTAAGCGACTTTGTTTTCATTTTCGCGCACGCGATCGACGTCAATGCGCCAACCTTTGGCTTCCCATTCGCCTTGCCGCTCTCTGTAGTGAACGACAATTTGGTCGTCGACGAGCATGATCTCGTGGGTTTGATCTGTCGGCGCCATGACCGGCCGAATGTTTTCGACAACTTGTCTGTCTTCCTGTTCGAACACGCCGGTTTGAGCGAGAATTCCTTCGTCAGCAGAGGGATCGAGGGCAAAGTCGCGCGCATGAAACAAGTAACGCCGAACGGTATGTTCATCGATGGGCGTCATATAGGAGTAGAAATTAAGCTTGCCCAATTTGGGCCCCATGGGAATCCACACGTAAGTCCAATGATGGGTCGCTCCGTGATAGCCGTGTTCGACGAGATAGCCGCTCGGCTTCGTCACTCGAAATGTCGCGCCATGTTCGTATTCGATTATGCGAGATTCGACACGGCCCTCCATGTCGAAGGTTTCTTTCATTTGCAGTGAATCGTGCACGAACTCCACGTGAAGCAAGTCGAGTGAGTTCTCTACGGCGCGGTCAATATTTGTTTGCCAATCGTAGACAAGAAACACCGTGCGCCAATCGTCATGATCCCACTCGGGGATATCGAGAATGGGCGTGCGTTCCGCTTCGGGCGCTTCACCTAGAAAGCAAAATATCAAGCCGTATCGCTCGTCGACGGGATAGGAATCCACTTTGGCTCGTGACGGAATTTTGGCGTCCGGCCCCATGGACGGAATGCGCGTGCAGGCCCCGCCACCGTTGAACTGCCAGCCATGATAGGGGCATTCGACGCAATCACCTTTGACTTTGCCGTGGGCCAGCGAGCCACCGCGATGGACGCAGACATTGCTCAAGCAATGAGCCTCGCCCGATTGGTTGCGAAAAAGCACAAAGTCCTGACCGAGCACGCGGACATGTACCGGCGTCTCTTTGACTTCGTCGCTTTTTGCCGCGGCGTGCCAAGAATTGAGGAACATGAGTTAATTGAGCCTCCGCTGAATTGATTTGTTCGCTGATAGGTTAATTGGTTCTCGGTCTTATCTCTAGATCAGATTGAAGTCGTCTCCTTTGGTCTAGTAAAGGAGACCACCTAGTGCATCACTCTATATCCAAGGCGTTTGGTAGTCAGTTGTTGGAGACGCGTCAGTTGGCTTGATCATTGATCACCATCCGCCTATCAGACAAGCGCCGTGGGGTGTCATGCCCAGGCGCCAGTGAGCCGATAGAGTTGGCTCAATCACGTCGGTCAATTCACTAACCATCGAAATATCACCCGAGGGAGAAGGCTCCATGAGCGAACCGGAAAGCGTCGACAGTTATTCCGCGATTGCAATGCAATTGAAATGTAAAGGCATCAATGAACACAAAACTGTGGACACCGCGCGGGCCGCGGTCATGGCCAATGTCACCAAAGCCTCACAACAGATTATTGGCAGTGCGCGGTTCAATACATTCTTTACCGGTGCGGAGACGAAACTAGTTGTGTTGCCTGAGTTCGTACTGACGGGCTTTCCTCTCGGCGAAACCATTGCCGAGTGGCGCGAGCGCGCGGCCGTCGATCCGAATGGTCCGGAGTTTGAAGCCCTTGGCAAGGCGGCGCAAGAAGCCAAAATCTATCTTGCCGGAAATATCTATGAAACCGATCCGCACTTTCCTGAACTTTACTTCCAGACGTGTTTCATCATCGCCCCCAACGGCAATGTCATTCTGCGCTACCGCCGCATGACATCTTCAATTGAGCCGTGCCCCCACGATATCTGGGAAAAATATCTCGATGTCTATGGTATTGACGGCGTGTTCCCGGTTGCGAAAACGGAGATTGGCAATCTTGCCTGTATCGCGTCGGAGGAAATTCTTTGGCCGGAGCTCACGCGTTGCCATGTTTATCGCGGCGCTGAAATCATTATTCACCCGACGAGCGAGCCTGGCAGCCCCGTCGTGCCGGGGCGCGACTTGGCCAAGCGTACGCGCGCATTTGAGAATATGGCCTATGTTGTGTCCGCCAACACCGCCAATATCGAAGGCATCGTCGTGCCCGAATTCACATGTTGCGGCATGTCGAAAATTATCGACTATCAAGGCAACGTATTGTGCGAGGCGGGCCAGGCGGGCGAAAGCATCTGGGCCAACGCAATCATAGAAATTGATGCGCTCAGGCGTCACCGGCGCCGGTCCGGAATGGCCAACATTCTGTCGCGCCAGATGACCGACGTCTATCAGGCGGGGCTTGCCGGTATCGATTATCATCCCGGCAATAGTTTCATTAAGGACGGTCAAATCGAAGTGCCGGAGGGTCACGATTACTATAAAAGACGGCAGCAGCAAGTGATCGAGCGCTTGGACAAGGCCGGCATGATATAGCGCTTGTCCGGCATCCGGTTATACTTGTACCCCGTGCTTCGTTTGTTCTTGACGTGAGTTGTCCATGAGAGGTCCCCATATGCCCGAACTGTCTCGCCGCCACATCTTGGGCGGACTGAGTGCTGCCGCAATCGCCAATCTAGGCTCGCTGCGTTACGCCAAAGCGCAAGAGGCGGAAGCCGAGACGGAAGAATACCGGTCATTTGAAGACGTCATGCGGCAAAAGTGGACCTGGGACAGCGTCGCTCATTCCACCCATGGGACCAACTGCACGGGCAATTGTGCGTTCAACGTTTATGTCAAGAACGGCATCGTGTGGCGCGAGGAACAGCAAGCGCAATATGGCGCGAGCGATCCCGATGTGCCCGACTATGGCCCGCGGGGCTGTCAAAAGGGATTGCGCCACGCAAAATATATGTATGGGCCCCAGCGCATTCTTTATCCCATGAAGCGTGTGGGAGAACGAGGCGAGGGCAAGTGGGAACGCATCACGTGGGAGCAGGCGACAACTGAGATCGCCGATAAGTTCATCGATCACGCGGTCGAGACCGGTGTCGATTCAATTTCCTGCGGGCTCGGCACCCAAATGGTGGTCAAGCGCTCGGGCTTCGCGTCGGTTGCGCGCCTTGGCGCCATCACCGGTATTGCCATGCCGGAATCCTTCGCCGGCGTTGGCGACGATCCCATCGGCGTGCAAGCCACGTTCGGCGTCAACGTGATTGGCGATTCCATGGCCGCGGTTTACAAGTCCCGCGCCTGTCTCGTCTGGATGGTCAATCCCGCGGTGACCCGCATTCCCGACGCGCACTTTTTTTGGGAAGCGCGTTACAACGGTACCAAAGTGACGGCGATTTCGCCCGAATTTACACCGACCGCGATGCACGCCAATCGCTGGCTTAACCCCAAGCCCGGCACCGATGCGGCGCTCGCCATGTCCATGGTCGAAACGATTCTGACGGACAAGTCCTACGACGCCGAGTATGTCCGTGAACAGACGGATTTGCCGTATCTTGTGCGCACCGACAACCAGAAGTTTCTGCGTGGCAGCGATATGGCCGATGGCGGCGGCGCGGAAGTGCCGGACAATCTGTTCTATGTCTGGGACGAGACGAGCGGGGCGGTAGTTCCCGCGCCGGCGACGGGCACCGAACTTGTTCTTTTCGAAGCCCCGGGCATGCCGCCGCCGCCGGAAGGCGCGTTGGAATTGGGCAATCTCGTCCCCGCGCTTGAAGGCACGTGGACCATTGAAACCAAAGATGGGCCCGTCGAAGTCACCACGGTTTTCGAAAAACTAAAAGTGCATTGCCAGGAGTACACACCTGAGAAGACGCAAGCGATCACCGGTGTCGCGCCGGAAAATGTGCGCACCGTCGCCCGTGAGTGGGCAGCGGCTAAGCCCGCGATGATTTTCTCCGGCTACTCCTCGTGCAAATGGCTCCATGGCGATCTGTTTCAACGCGCAGCGCTTTTGATGTTGGGGCTCACGGGTAACACTGGCCCCAAAGGTGGCGGCTTTCAGATCACCAATCTCGCCAAAGAAGACGGGATTATGGCGTATGCCGCTGCCGGTGTCGGCCCGGTCTTGCGCGTCGTCTCCGGCGCCATGTGGGATTACGAGCACGGCAAAATGAAAGAGCTCAACGCCGAGCACTTTAGCCAAGAGCTTGCGGACGAAATCGACGGGCACTATGAAGAGTCGATCAATAACGGCTGGATGCCGCGCCACGCGCGGGTGCCGTGGAAGATGGCGCTCTTTACCGGCGAGAACGCGGCCAACTGGCGTGCGTCCGGCAAGAAGTGGCGCGCGGAGGCCTTCGACAAAATCGAGACGATTGTCTCGGTTGCGACGGACATGGGCATCACCTCGCACTTGTCGGATTATGTGCTTCCCGTCGCACATCATTATGAGCGCCAAGACATCGTGCTCGAGCCGCGTACACCGTACATGCAAACCCTCGATGCGGCCGTCCCGCCCCTCGGCGAATGTATCGACGATTGGACTGTGTGGGAGCGGGTCACCAAAGCGATCAGCGAGCGGGCGACTGCGCGCAACATCGAGCCCATCGAAGACGTGTTTTTCGGTCAGACAATTCCACGAGATCTCAAGCGTGCACATGAGCTCTACACGCTGGACGGCACGCTCAAGACGACTAAAGATATGCTGCAATTCATTATCGACAATTCCGTGGGCTTGCCCAAAATTCCGTTTGACGAATTGGCGGAGAAGGGAATGGTGCGGCTCGACGATTCCGACGGCGTCATTTACGGCGAGAAGTCTTGTTACAATTCCGAACTTTGGAGCCATTACAACAAGAAGACGCCATACAAGACCCTGACGCGCCGCCAGCAATATTATATCGATCACGATTGGTTCCTGAAATTCGGTGAAGATTTGCCGGGGCACCGCGACCCGTTAGAGCTTGAAGGTTATCCCTTACGCATGATCATGGGCCACGCGCGCCACGGCATTCACTCTATGTGGCGCGACGATCCGCTGATGCTCAGCCTCCAGCGCGGCGAACCCGACGTCTATGTCAGCCCTGTCGATGCCGGCGAGCGCGGCGTTGCGGACGGCGACCTCATTAAAGTCTTTAATTCCCTTGGTGATTTTATCGCCCAGGCCCATGTCAGCTCCGGCATGCAGCCCGGCATGATTTTCATGTATCATGGCTGGGATCCCATGATGTTCCGGGGTAAGAAGAACTTCAATCAGGTGACGGCGACCGCGGGCCTGATCAAGCCGACCCATATGGTCGGCAATTACGGTCACTTGAGTTTTAACCCCATCGCCTGGGTGCCCAACGAGACCCAAAAGGATTTCACTTGCAACTTCGAAAAATACGAAGACATGGAACTAGACGAGGCGATTTAAGCGGCTGGGTTAGAGCGCGCGCGCCTCAGTATTGAATGTCGTAGCGTTTCAAAAAATCCAACACTTCGCCGTCTGTAAGTTTCTGGAGTGCGTCCGGACCAAAGTTCTTTTTGCTGATGCGTGCATATGTCTCGAGATCATTCTTGGCCGCCGTATCATTGCCCAATTTGTCATGAGACTTTGCTCTCTGGAAATATACGGCTTGAAAGTCAGGTTGCTTTGGGATGCCATTTGTAAACGCATCCACAGCTTCTTCATATCGGCCTAATTTATACAAAGCTTGCCCTAGATGAAAGTGTGCGGCCATGCCGGGACCTGTGCCTGGACCATCCTCATCGAATTGAAACGCCCATTCGATGTCATCCAACGCCAATTCGAATTGCCCGGCGTCGATGTAGATGGCCGCGCGGCGCAAAATATCCCATGTCACTTTTGGCGGCGATAAAGAGAGGGACGTAGAAATGTCATCAAGAGCTTTTGTCAGTTCGCCAAGATCTTGATAAGCACTGCTTCGTCCACGAAATGCTAGATAACTCTTTGGGTTCAATAGAATGGCTTGGTCATAGTCCTGAATTGCCCGTTCTAGATTTTCAAGTGCGCGGTAACAAGTGCCGCGATTACGGTAAGCTGTCGATAAATTTGATCTGGCAAGTTCATTGGACTCGATTGCCAAGTTGTAGCTCTCAATTGCCACTTCGTATTTGCCGTCGCGCTGTGCTTCGACAGCATTATCGAGAATGTCATATACATCAGCCCAGGCCGCAGTCGAAATGGAAAACAAGGCTGCGGCAGCGATAGCCAAGGTCTTCATTCGGTCTCTCCGCTGAATTAACACTTTGCGAGCTGTTGTTAGGCGTAATGGATACAAAGGATCGCAAGTGGTATGATTGCAATGTTCCGCGATAGCTGATGGGATCATGACGTATTTTCTGAAGCGAAAGCAAATTGTTCCAACGCTTGGACTTGCACTTGTCGCCTTGTGGTTCACATCGTTTGCAGGGGCACAGGATGAGCAACCCTGGTCAGCCGCGGTGGAACAATTTGATCGTGGTGAGCACGAGGCGGCCCTGAAAGTATTGATGCCCTTGGCTGAACAAGGAGTGGCTGAAGCCCAATACTATGTCGGGCAGGCTTATCTTTTGGGATACAGCGTGGAAACCGATGAGGCAGAAGCCAGGCGATGGCTCCACCTTGCTGCGGACCAAGATCATGGCGAAGCACTCACCTATCTTGCAATCGTCTATGACATTGCCGAAGACGACACAAGAGATCTACAAAAATCTTGGGAGCTGTTTCAAAAGGCCGCGCAGCTTGGCGATCAAGGCGCTTGGACAAATCTAGGTGTCCGATACTACTTGGGAACAGAGATCGTCGAGAAAGACTACGAAAAAGCGTCTGAATACTTTTTGAAAGCGGCTGATGCAAACACGAGTAATCCGATCGCGCTTTACTATTTAGGTCTTATGAAATGGTACGGCCAAGCAACAACGGTGGATCGCAAAGTGGGCGCACAGTTTATTAAGGCGGCTGCCCAATTGGGTTTTGACAAAGCCCAATTCGATCACGCAAAATTTCTCCGCCATGGCGAAGGAGTAGAAGCGAACGAACAGGAGGCCTTTTCCTGGTATGAAAAAGCTGCCAACCAGGACCACGCCGCCGCTCAGTGGGAAATGGGCATGTACTATGTGAGAGGTGAAATGGTTGAGCAAAGCGGTGAACAAGCGGTCCACTGGTTTCGCAAGGCCGCGGACCAAAACCTGCCACGTGGTCTTACAAGTCTTGCAGTAATGTACGCGACGGGAGACGGCGTCGGACAAGATTACGAGCAAGCATACAATTACTATCTAAGAGCGGCCGAATTTGGTGAAGCGGACGCGGCTAAAAATATTGCCGCAATGTACTTGAATGGCGAACATATGGCAGAAGACATCTATCAGGCGGCGATTTGGTATCATATTGGCTCTTATCTGGGGAGTGAGAGTGCACAACAGATGGTCGATGTGGTCCGTAACCAGAATTCGGACGAAGCGATGGCAGAAATTGAGCAGGCCGCGAGGGATTGGCTAAGAACACACGGCCTGACGGAACGATAGCCGAAACATAAATGGCCAGACGTGCTATCGTGTTTGGGAATTCAAAGGAGGACAACATGATCGAACGCAAGCTTCCACGACGTGTATTAGGTTGGACAATTGTCGGCATTTTGTTCGCCGCGCCCGCGTGGGCCGAGCCCAATGATGGGGTCGAAGGGCTCAACGCAGAGCAGCAGGCCTTTGCCGGGCGCTTTCTTGAGTTTCTGGATGACATGGACGAGAAGTTTTTCAGCCGGGCAGGGGAGATCAACGGCGGACACACATCAGATGAAAAAGAAACCAGAGAAGAAGGCTACGCGGATTATTATACGCGCGTGGCGCGGGGCGACGTCGTAGAGAAGATCGGCCGCATGACCAGCCGCGTCTATGAGCCGACGTCGGACATACAACGCCCGACGACGTTCGGCCGTTACTACGGCATTGACGTACACGCCAAGTCGCCGCTCATGGGTCATGTTCATTCGGCCATCGTCTTGCAATATTATCCTGATGGGATGAGCACACTTGGCGGCACGCTGAACCTACTTAAAGGCGGTGCGCAGCAGGAAGATCTCGATTACATTAAGAATGCCCTCGACGTCGTGTTTGCAAAGCACGGCCACGATCCGGCCCCGTTCCGCGAGCGGGTGTGCAACATGGCGGAAGACGCCGTAAAGCCTGAATTCCATCGCAAGCTTGCTTGCGTGGGTGCGAGTTTCTTTGGTTTCCCCATGATGGAAGTCACGGAAGAAAACTTTGTCTTTATGACTGAAATCTATGAGGCCTTCATCACGGCGTATTTGGATACGCTCGAGGCCCGCAAGGACGCATCTTACACGGATGAAGATATCGCCTTGCAGGAAGCCATGCGGCGCAATTGGGCGGAAGATCAATTCTTCGGCGATCCCTATTCGTCGGGCGGGGTCGTGCCTTATGAAGTCTGGGGCCGCGCCTTCTTGCCGCCCCTCGTGAAATTCTAACGCGATGGTGATTACACGAAGACACGCCTTAACGGGTATTGCGGGATCAGCGCTCTTGGCGCTGCCCGCGTGCGCGACGACAAAGGACATGGTGGTTTACAAAACGCCGACCTGCGGCTGTTGCGGCGTGTGGGCCGATCACGTTCGCGCTGCCGGCTTCTCGGTCGAAGAGATCAAACAAGACGACGTCTCGCCGATCAAAATTGAAAATCAACTGCCGCCGGAATTGGTCTCGTGCCACACGGCTCTCATTGACGGCTATGTCATCGAAGGCCACGTGCTTATTGCTGATATCAAACGACTTCTAGATGAGCGTCCTGCTGCCATCGGTTTGGCCGTCGCAGGCATGCCCCTTGGTTCGCCGGGTATGGAACAGCCCGACGGCTTTACCGAGGCCTATGACGTTATCTTGTTCGGCAAAGACGGCACGAGCGTTTTCGCAAGCTATAGCTAGCAGTTCGTCTTTCAGATTTGAGCGGCGGGGCCTATATGGTTCGAGACGAGCCCACCGCTAATTATTTGTATTTGGAAATGAACATGGATGCAGTTAGGCCCATGGATTCCGGACTGCAAGCCTCTCATTCAAGACGCATTTGCGTTTTGGTTCGGCTAGCATCCGGAATGACGCCATTAATTCAGCCCAATCGTGCCACATCCTCTGCGTCATTCCGGAAACAACTTTCTTCCGAATTTCCAATTCGGTCAGGAAAGTTAGTTGTCCGGAATCCATCTGAGGTGCGGTCGCCTACCCGGTAAAATTTTGGCTTTTCTCCGTTGTCTTCGAAGTGTGCCTGCCGGTTTAGGCGGCCTGGCCGATTGCCCGAAGCGTACCAGCTCCGCTAGGCTTATTGCCAATAGACAAAAGGAGAGGGACATGACTGCATCACTTCGTTTCGTCATTGCTGCACTGACAATTCTTGTCGCGCCGTCGGCGGCATATCCCGGCGCCCACACAGAAAATCCGCCGCCGCTCAATGCTTTGGCAGAGGTCGATCCCTTTTTTCATCGGCCCAACTTTGTCGTCGCCGACATGGACCGCGCCCTGCGCCTCTATCGCGATATTCTCGGTTTCAAGGTGGCTGTTATGATGCCGGCGAGCGAGCTCATGAACAATATCTTTGACATTCCTATGGATGCTGAAACGCGCATTGCGTTTTTGAGCAGCGTTAACGGCGAATTCGGCAATATCGGTATCACCGAAGCCAAAGGTGTCGATCTGCGGAAGCCGGAAGGCATCTTCCCGACGGTTTGGATTATCGAAATTCAGCGCGACATCGATGAGATGGTGGCGCTGCTTGAAGCGGAAGGGTTCGCCATCAAAGGCGTCTACGATCTGCAAACCCCGGACCGCACGGAAATCGTCTTTACCGATCACGACGGTCATCGAGTCTTGCTGATGCGAATGGATAGGCCGGAGTGACAAGCCGTTTCTTGAAACGCGATTAAGAGAACCGACATGTACGAAATCAATGCGGATTTCGAACGGCCGGACCCGGCGTTAATCGACCAGGCAAAAGATCTTTATTATTGTCTGGTCGGGGTGCGCGTGGGGCCACGTTATGTGATGAGCCCGGAGATCCAAGCCCTCGATCGCGACTGGCGCATTTGCAGGCCCGCGTTAACGGTACGACCGGAACAGACCGACGATGTGTTGATGGCCATGGTTGCCGGCAAATACGTCAAGCAGGGCGACGTCGTCGTGATCGATGCGGGCGGCGATCCGCGCGCCGCGGCGCTGGGCGCCAGCATGGCCAATGGCCTTAGAGAGCAGGGCGCGATCGGCGTTGTTGTCGACGGCTATGTGCTCACAGCCGAACTGTTGCGCAAGCGCGAAGGCATTCCTGTGTTTTGCCGAGGGACTGTGTCCCGATCGAATAGTCCGTCATCAGATAAATTGGAACAGATTTTGATTTGAGCTAGCGGAGTATATGGCTCATCTGTTGTATCAGTTTAAGCAGCGGCTTTGCTGTGTTGCAAGCGCCGATGCTCGATCGTTTTTCGCTTGATCCTTTCTCTTTGCAATAGAATGGTTTGGCCGCGCCCAAAGTAAACATCTGCGGGCGTGAGGTTTTGCAGACTCTCGTGATAGCGCTGGTGATTGTAGTGACCCACGAACTCATCGATCTGCGCTTCTAGGTCACCGGGCAGATAATAGTTTTCCAGCAAGATGCGGTTCTTGAGCGTTTGATGCCAACGCTCGATTTTGCCTTGCGTTTGCGGATGATACGGCGCGCCGCGAACATGCCTCATGCCTTGATCATCCATCCAGTCAGCAAGATCGCCGGCAATATAACTTGAACCATTGTCAGATAGCAGACGCGGCTTGTGTGCGACATTTGCCTGATCGCAACCCGATGCCTCCAGAGCCATTTCCAACGTATCAGTGACGTCTTCAGCTCTCATCGTGGTGCACAGCTTCCACGCAATGATGTAGCGCGAGAAGTCATCAAGAATCGTAGAGAGATAAAACCAGCCCCAGCCGATGACCTTGAGGTAGGTGAAGTCGGTCTGCCACATTTGATTTGGCGCCGTGGTCTTGTCGCGGAACTCATTGGCAGCCTTGATGACCACGAAGGCCGGGCTGGTAATCAGATCAAGAGCTTTGAGCAGGCGATACACTGAAGCTTCGGATACAAAATAGCTTTGCGTATCAGTGAACCGCACTGCCAACTCGCGCGGGCTCAGTTCCGGTTCCTGAAGAGCCATATCGACGATCCGCTCTCGAATATCATCGGGGATGCGGTTCCACACGCGTTTTGGCTTGGGAGACCGGTCTTCCAATGCTTGTACGCCACCACGCAAATACCGGTCGTACCATCGGTAAAACGTCGTTGCCGGGATGCCGAGCTTGTCCAGCGTCCGCAGCACCGGGAGATGGGATCGCTCGACTAGGCGGATGATCTCGAGCTTCTCCGATGCGGGGTATCTCATGCGCCGTCTCCCCCATCCCCGATCATGCTTTTTTTAAGCAGCCGGTTCTCCAGCACCTGTTCGGCAAGCGCTTCCTTGAGGTCATGCCTCTCGCGGCGCAGGTCCTTGACCTCGCCCGAGGACGCCTGGCGGGCGGTATCCCCCGAAAGCCGCTTCTTGCCGGCTTCCAGGAACTCCTTCGACCAGCTGTAGTAGAGGCTCTCGGCGATCCCTTCCCGACGGCACAGCTCGGCGATGCTGTCCTCGCCGCGCAGGCCCGAGAGCACAATCCGGATCTTCTCTTCAGCTGAATATTGCTTGCGCGTCTTGCGCCGGATGTCCCGTACCGCCGTCTCGGCGCCGTCCTTCAAACTCATGGATTTCTGGATCATCTGCGTTCCCTTCGGTCACGACGATGAGCCAGAAATCCTCCGTTACACAATCAACTCCATCTGTCCCACAGGCGCTGATGTCAGACAAGATTGACCAATAATAGTGCTTAAACGAATTGTTGGACAGCGGAACATCCGACGGATGTGTTCTTTGTTTGATCGCGCCGTAAAACGACGCCTACGGATTGACCGGACTATGCTGAATATGAAATTGGCCCGAGTTTGCCGGGTCTTCCGCGCATGACATGTCGATTTGACGGGACCACCGCCACTCTGACTTAGACGAAACAACGCCGGTGCCATCCGCATTCTGCCGGGCGGCGGCGGCAACGATTTCTGCATCGTCCCATCTCACTTGCGGGGGAAAACTATCTCAATCGCCTTCGCCGGTTCCCCCGCCGTTGGGGCCGATCACTTCATCGCCATCGCTCCCCCCGCAGGTGAACGTAAACGAGGTCTGCAAGGTGTCTTGGCCGGATGCGGTAAGGGAAATTCCGCCCTCGTGGGGATTGTCATTGCCCAGGTCCCCTGAGCTTCCCGGTTGAGGCGGGAAGTTGTCGCCGACATCGTGTTCCCAAACCCAAACGATGGGCGAGACACTTCCGGTGTCCGCGTTCAGCGTGAATTCAACGATAACTTGGACGGTGCCGTTGCCGAGATCGCCGGCCGGCGGCGCAAAAATTCGCACATTGTCGATTGTATAATCCGCCGTATCGGCAATCTGAGGCGGAGAAATATTTGGAATAGAGCCGGGGGCACATCCCGCGAGTGCCGCGATGAAGCCCACGCACCCAAACACTATCGTGCGCTGGAGCGTTGATCGCTTGACCAAGAAAGACATGTTCCCCTCCACTAAAGTGCGCGAGGTTGTCCAAATGCTATTGAGAAGCTTTGAGTGTAGTGCTTCGGGCAACACTTAGATAGTGGAACGTGCGGTTGAACGCGTTTTCAGTTTTAAGTCTACTCCGCCACGTCGAACTCGCTTTGGTCGACCGTGTCTTCGCGAATGTTACGCAGGCGGTAGCTGTCGATAATGCGACCGTCTTCATATTCGTCGGCGCCGATAAGGAGCTCACCGTTAAACTTTGTTAGGTTGAACATAAAAAAGTCGCTACCAATGGAGGTGGGAACGCCGTCCAATGCCATGAAATCCCCAAGCGCCTGAAACGCGCCGGCCAATTCTTCGCCGCCGCTATACGTGCTTACGGGGACGGTCCACACAATATGGGTCAGCACGTCGTTTGCATCGGTCACCCGATAGCCCTTGCCGTAGGGTTCGTCAGCCAAAATGAGTTTGGGATCGAGATCAATCGCGCGCGCGACGGTGACGCGTTGTTGTTGACCCCCGGATAGCTCGCTAGGCATACCCCCAGGCCTGCCGCCGGGCATCCCGCCAGGCATATTCCGAGCGGCGTTGGGATTATTCATCAATTGCTCAATCATGCGCCGCTGATCGTCGGTCATGCCTGGCATCGTCGGCATTGCTGGCCCACCGCTCATATGGGCGCCGCCAGCTGTTCCGTCGATACTCATTCCCATGCCGTCATCATCGAACATGTAAACGGTGCCGTTGGGACCGTCGTTGGGACGAAAAATTAAATTGCCTTCAGGGCCGCCATCGTTGTCGGTAAGGCCCATATTTATGGATTTGAGAAGCGCAGCGCATTTCGCCGCGGCGCCGGTCTGCACTCCCGCCTCATTGAGGGTCACGACGTCGCACCGGACTCCGGCTTCGGCCGTCCCCGCGGTCCACAGGGCTGCTGCTCCAAATGCAAACGCAATCGACTTTTTCATGGATTATCCCTCTCAAATGCCGCCCTCGCGGCTCTTCCCGATGCACCAAGACCTAGCATCGCACCGGCGGGGCCGTAAATCCGCATCCGGTTCACAAATAAGAAGGGTGACATGTCTTGACAGACATGTCCCGAATGATACATATATGTCTCATGACACAGATACGCCCCCAGACACGTGATGCCCTGATCGAGGCGGCCTTCCAGGTGTTCAGCCGGGATCCTGCCGCATCACTGTCTGACGTGGCCGAACGTGCCGGTGTCGGGCGGGCGACGCTCCACCGGCATTTCAAAGGCCGTGACGATTTGATGATTGCCCTGGCGCTGACGGCGCTTCGCGAACTCGACGAGGCCGTGGATCAAGCCGTCACCGACGCGCCAAGCTATGGGGAAGCTCTTCGGATTTCAATCAAAGTAATTATTCCGCTTGCGGATCGTCATTCGTTTTTGGCCCGCGAAGCCGTAGACCACGATCCGGACGTTGTTGCGCATTACAAAGAACAGGAAAAATCTCTTGTTGAGGCCATTGCAGGCGCTAAAGGGGAAGGCCTGTTCGGCAAAGAGGTACCGACCGAATGGATCGCTCACGCCTACGACTATTTGGTTTATGCGGGCTGGGAACTTGTGCGCGCGGGAGACGCGACGCCGGCACAGGCGGCAGAGCTTGCCTGGCGCACGCTCACTTCAGGTTTAGGAGGATCCCATGACGTTTGACATATTGGAGCAACTGGGAACTGAGATCGACGAAGCGTTCTTCTTGATCGGCGTCGCCATTTTAGGAATCGAGATTGTCGCCGGACTCTTTAGAGGGCGCGTGCGCTTGCGCACGTTTGCCGACATGTTCGCCAATATTTCGACTCAAGTTCCGTTTATCTTGGTTGAGGTTCTCCTTCTTACCGGCGCCTACGGCGTCTACGTTGTAGTGAGCGAAAGTTTCATCACCTGGGCGATGCCGCTCACGGCAACGACCATTGTGCTCGGCGTTTTGGCCGCCGACTGCTTCTACTATTGGGAACATCGTTTGGCCCACGAGATCCGCATGTTGTGGATTCATCACGCCGTCCATCACTCATCGCGCTATATGAACATCACCACGGGCGTGCGCTTCGGGCCCTTTGAAGGCGTGTGGTCGATCTTTGCGTTCTTTCCGATGGTTCTTATGGGCTTTCCGCCCGAGCTCGTGATCTTCGGCAATCTTGTCGTGCTCGCTTATCAGACCTGGTTGCATACAGAGTTGATCGGAAAGCTGGGACCGCTGGAGTGGTTTTTGAACACACCGTCTCATCACCGCGTACATCATGGCTGTGACGATAAATATTTAGATACCAATTATGGCGGCATATTCATTATTTGGGACCGCGTGTTCGGCACCATTCAAGTTGAAGAAGAGACGCCGCGTTACGGCCTAAAGCGAGACTTCGACAGCGTCAATCCGTTGACCGTGTGGTTCTCCGAGTTGCCGCAGTTTTTCCGTGACCTAAAGAATGCCCAGACGTGGCGCGAACTCTGGATGAGGCTGTTCGCCCGGCCGGGGTGGGCGCCCCGCTAATGGCAAGTGTTTGACCGCGTGACCCAGCCGCCCTGCGGCAAAACTGAGCCTGCAACCAAGTAACGGCTGCGCGCCCATCGCCGCCTTATGCAAAACGAGATCTATCGCATAGACTGCCTGCATCTTAGTTCCACCGTGCGCAGGTCCGTCATGCAGCCAATTCTTAAATCAGCCCTCACGTTTGCCTTTGGGGCAGTTTTCTTCTTTTCATCTGCCCTTCCGGGCTACGCCCAGGATGAAAAGTCATCCGACGTTGCGGCAGAAACCGAAGTGTTGGGCGATGGGCTTTATGCGTTTCGTTATGGCCAAAGGCGCAGCTATTTCTTAGTGAGTGCGACAGGCGTTATTGTTGTCGACCCGTTGAGCGTCGAGGCTGCCAAGGCGATGAAACAAGAAATCGCCAATGTGACGGCGCAACCCGTCAAATATGTTGCCTATTCCAATTCCCTGTTTCATCGCAGTGAAGGCGGGCAGGTCTTCAAAGATGACGGTGCGGAAGTAGTGGCCCACGAAGTATGTGCAGAAGAGTTTGACGCGACACCAAATCCAGACGTAGTCCCGCCGGACATTACGTTCGAGGATACCTACGAAATTACGGTCGGTAATCAAACGCTCGCTCTCTACGGACTCGGCCGCTCTTATGGCGATTGCTATACGGCAATCGTCGCGCGCAACGCGAAGGTGATTTTGCTGCCCGATCTGGTCACTCCGCCGCAAGCGGCGTTGCCGGCAGACCCGACAATCGCGAATTACTACATTTACCGGATCATTCCGGTCTTTGAGCGGGCCGAAGAGATCGCCGCACAGGAAGGGGCGACCCACGTGGCGGGAGGAACGGCTTGGCAGGGAGAGGACGGTGCAGTGGCTCCGGCGACGGCGCCGGTCTCGCTTATCGCCGCGCAACGAGGGTTTTGGGAAACACTCTTAGGTGCGGTGACAGCGGAGGCCCAAAAGGGAACGCCCGCCGCCGCGATTGGTAAACAACTGGATATGACGGCATTCGATCAGTTCGCCGGTTACGACCCACGTGCCATCGAAATCATGACGCGCCGTGTCTATTCTCTTTATCGCATTGGACGTTGACGGAGACGGAAATGAAAAGATTGTATGTGGGAATCGTTTTTGCCGCCTCCTTACTGATCGCCGGTAATACGCAATCGCACGCCGGTGCTCACGGAGGCCAAACCCTTCCTGGCTTCACACTCACTGAAGTCGAAGATCTCGGCAATGGGCTTTATGCGTTTCGCTACGGCCCCTACCGCAACATCTTTATGGTAACGGACGAAGGCGTCATTGCGACGGATCCGCTCGGGCCAAAGGAAGCTGAAGCGTTACGCGCGGAGATCGCCAAGATCACAGATCAGCCGGTGAAATATGTTGCTTATTCCCATTCCCATTGGGATCACGCGTCGGGTGGTCAAATTCTCAAAGATGAAGGCGCCGAGTTTGTCGCGCAAGAAAAGTGCGCCGAGAACATTGCCGAAACACCTCATCCCGACATGGTGCCGCCGGACATAACATTCACAGACAGCTACTCTATCGAACTCGGCAAACATTCACTCGATCTCTACTGGTACGGGCCCAGTCATGACAATTGCATGGTGGTCATGGTGGCTAAGCCGGCGAACATGCTTTTCGTTGTCGATATCGGTAGCGCGCCCACGGGCTGGTTCATGGAATACAACCCGACGGTTTCCGATACACATCTTTCCAACATCATTCCCTACCTGAAAGCCGTCGAAGACATGATGGCCGAGGAGGGCATCGAGACGATTGTCAGCGGCCATTTGTCGACCGGCTACGACGACGAGGGCAACATGATCATGATGGGCTCGACCGGCCCGTCTGTCGCGATTGGTGAAAAGCGCGAATTTTGGGAAATGCTATTCGGCTTCGTCCGCGATGAAATGGAAGCGGGCACCGCGGCACAAGACGTGCCTGATCGGCTACTCGCGAATCAACGCTTTCAAGACGAATTTATCGAAAAAATTCGGCGCGGCTTTCAGCCCAAAGAAATGTGGATTTTGCTCCGCCGTGTTGCGTCCTATATCGAATCAGGCCGGTGAGTGATTCGGGCCTGACTTGCTATTGCAAGACGCGGCGCTGACGATCTAACCCAAGCAATTCAGTGGCGACTCTTTGGCCGTTGTTGATGCCCGCTGATCCACGTATAAGGGCCTCGGTTTGCACTAGGGAATCTCGGGTCTTTCCAATCACAATTCTCCCCGCCAATCTCAATTGACGAGGGATGTCTCAAGGGTCACGCGCGGCAAGTCGATCGCGACGCGAAAGAAGAACGAATGGCAAAAGCCGCCCTCGATAAAGACCTTAAGAAAATTGTTCGGCTGCAGGATGCGGCAAAGGACCAGTGGCACGGCTTTATTCCGTTGGGATTTGGCGTTGTTTTTCTCATTGCCGTTGGGGTGTTTGCGTCGATTTTCTACGGCGGATTTTCAGACAACCTCTTGATTGTTACTGCCGCCGTCGTCGGCGGCTATATGGCCCTCAATATTGGAGCCAACGACGTTGCAAACACGATGGGGCCGGCAGTCGCGTCGCGCACCTTGACCATGTTTGGCGCCTTGCTGATTGCAGCGGTCTTCAACGTTGCTGGCGCATACATTGCCGGTGGCAATGTCATCTCTACGATTTCGAAGGGCATCATCGATCCGGCTCTCATTAGCGACCAGGCGGACTTCATTTTTGCCATGTTATCGGCGCTATTTGCGGCGGCGCTATGGATCAATGTTGCTACCATTGTGGGCGCGCCGGTCTCCACGACCCATGCCATCGTTGGCGGCGTCATGGGGGCCGGAATTGCCGCCGCAGGATTTGAAATCGTCAATTGGTTCACAATGGGCAAGATCGCGGCAAGTTGGGTCGTGTCTCCTGTTATGGGGGGGGCGATCGCGGCGCTAATCTATCAACTTGTGCAAATGACGATTTTCCGCAAAGAGAATAAAATCGAAGCCGCCGTTCGCTTTGTCCCGTTCTTCGTGGCCGTCATGGCGGCGGCGTTTTCGGCTTTTTTGCTGGTCAAAGGATTCAAGCGCGTTTGGGCGCCTTCCTCTCTCTCGGTCACTCTAATTTCATTGACTTTTCTGATGATCACGCCGTTCGTGGTTCGGCCTCTGGTCGCGCGCGCTGCCGTCGGTTTGGTCAATCGCCGCAAACAGGTCAGCAAATTGTTCGATGTCCCTTTGATCTGCGGTACTGCATTGCTTGCCTTTGCTCACGGTGCCAACGATGTAGCAAATGCCATCGGTCCCCTTGCCGCAATCGTAAGCGTGAGTGGTGGTGATGCCGTTGCGAGTAAAGTGGCAGTTCCGTCGTGGGTGGTCGGCATCGGCGGCTTTGGTATTGCCTATGGATTGTTCTTCTACGGGCCTCGGCTCATTCGCGTGGTGGGCGAAAAGCTCACTCGGATGGATCAGGTGAGGGCCTTTTGCGTCGCTTTGGCCGCGGCCATCACTGTGATTATTGCCTCAGTAATGGGACTCCCCGTCAGCTCGACTCACACGGCCGTCGGCGCAATTTTCGGTATCGGCCTGTTTCGGGAAATGCTGGCCAACAAGCCGGTACAAGTGACGCCTGACGGTCCCCCGCAACCGCGGGAAAAGAAACGCCTTCTTGTCCGGCGCCAACAGCTATTTTCCATAATTGCCGCTTGGCTTATCACCGTACCCAGTGCCGCAATTCTTGCGGGAATTGTGTACTACATTTTGACGACTTGGGTGCAACCGCTGGGCTTTGTCCCGCGCGTCCTATAGACCGGCAACGTAGCCCTGTAAGCGGGTGGTTCCCTAGGAAATCGGGTTATTGCTGTTCAGCAAGTGGATTTAAGCTGACCGCTTGACGAAGACGTCTCCTTCTGCGGGTCTGCTGTGGCGTGCACCGGCACTGTCAAGCGGCTATACTTCTCATCGAGCGAACCTGCGTGTCCGCGCCCTGGCAAGGAGGCAGTCTCATGTACATCAACTTTTGGTATCCCATCGCAGCAAGTGATGACGTCAAATCAGACGAACCCAACCGCGTCGAACTCTTAGGCGTCAAGTTGGTGACGTTTCGCGATAGTGCGGGAGCCGCCCATGTTTTGAGTGATACGTGTGTCCACCGCGGCGGCTCATTGGGCAAGGGTTGGGTCAAGGACGGCTCAGTTGTGTGCCCCTATCATGGCTGGCGCTACGGCGGCGACGGGATGTGCACAACGGTGCCGTCGCTCGGCTATGACGCTAAGCCACCAGCCCGCGCCAAAGTGGATTCATATCCGGTCCAAGAAAAGTACGGCATCGTGTTTGCGTTCATGGGCGATTTGCCAGAGGCGGAGCGTCCTCCGCTGCATCCAGTCCCCGAATACGGCCAGGAGGGTTGGCGCAACAATCAACTCGTTGTCAGGGAAAATGAGATTTACTACGAGCGCAGCATGGAGAATGCGCTCGATCCTGCACATAACGAATTTGTACATCCAACTCACGGCTATTCCGGCGAGAAGGGCGACTATCGCGTCAAAGACTATGAGGTGGAAGATCGCGACTATGGCTGCGGCTTTGTCCTCGAAATGGATTCGTCCGGTTACAAGGACGGCACAATGCAGAAGATTCGCAAGTCGTCAGGTACCACGATTGCGTCCACTTTTCTCCACGGGCCCAATTGCCTCACAACGCAAATCCACATGACCGATACCAAATGGTTTCACCAATATGGCTTCAGTGCCCCAATTGACGGAAACCGCACGCGCGGCTTCTTTATCAACATGCGTAACTGCTTGCTTGATCCGGAAAACGATGAACGTATTCATGTGCGCAATATGGCGATCGGTGAACAGGACCGCGAAGTGCTTGGCGAAATGGAGCCGGCACGCACGCCTCCCACCAATACAAAGGAAGTCATGACGCCGGCTGATCGCGCCATCCTGCGTTTTCGTGAGATTATGAACAACTGGGAACACAAAGGCTGGCGCATCGACATAAAGGAACTGAACGCCAAACGCGGCGATGTTGCCTTTGCCATTCCGTCGCCAGCGCGGCGCTCCTCCGGTAACTGGGTCCTCGATCCTATTCCGCTTGTACCTGCGGTGGAAGAAAGGAAGGCGGCGGCCGAATGACCGCCGTCACGAAGTCGAAGACACTCTTGGCAATTGGACTGACCGTCGCCATTGGTCTCACACTTGCTGCGACACCAATGGCAAAGGCAGAATCTACGTTGCACCGAAGCACCGCCGGTGAACCAGATACGCTTGATCCTCAGAAGACGTTCGGGGCGACGACCGTTGTCCTAGGACTCGATCTCTTCGAAGGGCTCATGACCTTTGATGCCGACGGCAGCCTTATTATGGGGGCCGCGCAATCCAAAACAATGAGTGAAGATGGCCGCACTTATACATTTGAATTGCGTGAAAATCTTAAATGGTCCGACGGCACGCCCATAAATGCGGAGCATTTTGTTTACACCTTCCGAAGATTGTTTACGCCTGAGACGGGCTCAATCTATGCGCCGATGTACTTCTTCATAAAGAACGCTCGTGCGTTTTATGAAGGCAATGTTTCAGTTGACGAGCTTGGCGTTCAAGCCATTGATGAAAATACGGTTCAGTTCACATTGGCCGTACCGACGCCGTACTTTCCGAAAATGCTCAGTACCAGTGGGGGCGCCCCGATGCCGCGTGACGCCATAGAGGAATACGGGGCTCAATGGACCAGGCCGCAAACGATGGTGTCGAACGGGGCGTACCGGCTAGCGCGTCGCTTGCCCAATGATTTTATCGAAGTCGAGAAGAATCCCTTTTACCACGGCGCGGATGACGTAAGGATCGATGCAGTCCGCTATTATCCCACCTCCGATCATTCAACAAGCTTTAAGCGGTTTCGCGCAGGCGAAATTCAAGTAGCCTTGAGCTTTCCGCCCAATCAGATCGCGTGGGTGCGGCAAAATATGCCCGACTCTCTTCATCTGACACCCCGGCTCGCAAGTGTCTTTCTGGCGTTTAATAACACTGTAAAGCCGTTTGACGATGTGCGCGTAAGAAAGGCGCTTTCCCTCGCCGTTGATCGGGAAACTCTTGTCGACCGTGTGCTCAATACGGAGATGCAAGAGGCGTACGGGATTGTCCCGCCTCAAATCTCGAACTATGACGGTCAGGCCGATGCTTCATTGAAGTTACCGCTCGACGAGCGCTTGGCAGAAGCGCGCCGCCTTCTCGCTAAGGCGGGCTTCGACACCGCCGGGCAGCCGGCCAAGATCGCGCTGTCCGTCTTCAGCCAGGGCGAACAGCAAAAAACCGCTATTGCACTTCAAGACATGTGGAGCAGTATTGGTGTTGAGACCGAAATACTAACCGTCGAATTCCGCGATTATATTAGGCAGCGCAAGACCGGCGACTTCCAAGTTACGATCTCGTTGCAATATGCGGCCTTCGACGATCCGATTGGGTTCCTCAATCAATTCGAAAGCCGTTTCATCCGGACGGCCAACAATCCGGCCCGTTATTCCAATCCCGAATATGACGCTCTTGTCTTGGAGGGAGATCAACATCTTGATCCTGATCGCCGGCGGGCGCTTTTAGAACAAGCCGAACGCGTGATGCTTGCCGATCATCCGGCCGCGCCGCTTTATCATTTGACCGAGCGGCGCCTCGTGAGCCCGCGCGTCAAAGGTTGGATCGATAATCCCTTGGGCTTCAACCCCACGAGGCATTTGTCGTTGGTGGACTGAGGGCTTAAGCGTCTGCCCTTAGCTTACCAGCCCATCCGACAGTTCCACCGAGACATCCCAGAGCCGCGCTGCCATGTCTTGGTTCAGCATGTGAGGCGTTTCGGGCTCACGGGGATTGCAATCGGCGAAGTAGACGCCACTAACGCCCTTGAGGCCTGGCGCCGTTGCTACATAACACTGCGTGGCCGCGCCTTCCGGTGTGGACTTGAAATCATCGATAAACCAGCCCCCAAAGACCGAGGCGAACCACACGGCAATGTCAGACATCATGTGGCGTGCCAGGTTGGTTGCGATGACGCCGGGGTGAATGGAATTAGCGGTCGCCGTCGAGCCCTGTAGCCGCCGGCCCAGCTCTTGGGCAAACAGCTGGTTGGCCAGTTTTGAATGGCCGTAGGCGGTCCATGGCTCGTAGCCGACGTCCCATGTCAAATTGTCGAACTGAATGCCGTCTTCCGGTGCTGACTTGTAGCCTTCGCTTGAGACGATGACGAAGCGGCCCTGTGGTGCGGCTTTGACTGTATCGACCAAACGGTTCGCAAAAACGAAATGCCCAATGTGGTTGACCGCAAATTGTTTTTCGACTCCCCGCACGAGTTCCCGTTCTGGCAATGCCATGATGCCCGCGTTGCAAATGACCATGTCGATGGGTTTGCCCAGGGCCTTTATCTCATCCGTGCACGCTGCAATTGAATCTAGATCTGTGAGTTCCACTACAACTGGGGTGACATTGCCTTCGACGCTGGCTGCCGCTGTCTCAGCTTTTTCACTTGTCCGCCCCGTTCCAATGACGTGCGCGCCGCGCATGGCAAGCACACGCATGGTTTCAAATCCAAGGCCCGAATTTGCACCTGTGATGACGGCGGTCTTGCCGGTCAAATCCATTCCGGCAGTGACGTCTTCCGAAGTGGACTCGCCGGTAAATATGCTAACAGGGGGCTCTTTGCCGATGTGGCCGTAGTTTGCCGCCAGACTAGGAAATGTCATGCCAGATGCCATCGCCAGTGAGGAGGTTCCATAGATAAACGCACGTCGATCAATCATTTTGCACATCCAATGTATTCATATTGTTCGTGGCTGCTTCTAGCATAAGTGAACCTCAGAGCGCCAATCGCATATACCCATGCCAGGCGTCCAGCGTCCAGCGCCGGGCTCAAACAATTGCCAATAATTGCAATTGGCCATTTGATCCGGTCGGAATATCATGGGCGACGGTAAGTGACGCCAAAGGGGGAAATGCCATGCCATGGCTTGTTGCTGGTTTGCCGGTTCTCATTTTTCGCCTCGTGCGCTGGTTGGTTGTGCGCTTGGCCTATCGGGGTGTGTTGTCGGTTATCGATCGGTCGTCTTGGCTTTTCGCGCAAGTATCCGTCGTTATCATGATCGTGTTGGGAGGAGCGCTATACTTTATGGAGGCCTCCGAGCCAGCACTTCAACCTTCGATAGAGCAAAACCTTGATGATGGTGAAATTGTGGAGCCTGACGACTCTGCGCTAAGTGACGCATAAGTGTTTGCCACTGGAAAACCATCACCGACGGCATTCGCGTCCTTGTAATTTTCGAAAATCGAAAGTTCGGCGGCCGCGTGTCGGAGTAGTCTGGTCGATTTGTTATACGGGCCGTTGGGTGTCGTTGATACCGACCCGGTGATTTAAGCGATAAGCGGGGAAGAAATCCGTCACGATCATGTGCTGTGTCGAGCGGTTGTCCCAAAAAGCCACGGTTCCATTCGTCCAGCGAAACCGGCACTGGAATTGCGGCTTTTTCAAATGGCTGAACAAGAAGCGCAAAATGACGTCACTTTCCTCGGAAGTAAGATCATTGATGCTTGTCACCAATTGCTCATTGACGAACAAGCTTTTGCGTCCCGACACTGGATGTGTTCGGACAACTGGGTGGTTCATGGGCGGGCTGTCTTTGTAAATTCTTTGCTTTGACTCGTAATCGGAAAAGGCCGGCATGATATTGTCAACCTTGGCCGCCATGTCATAAACGGCGGTGCGGCCTTCGAGCATAGTTTTCATGGGTTCGGAAAGCGCCATATAGGCCGCCTCGAGATTGACCCATATGGTGTCGCCTCCGGCAGACGGCATATCGACCGCATAGAGCACTGAGCCTTTGAGCGGAACTTCATCGTTCGCATTGTCCGTATGCAGCAGGTCTACGCCGCCGATAAAGTCAGGGCGTTTCATTTCTTGACTTTTGACTTCGGGAATGTCGGCCAACGTAGGAATAGACCCCGGAGCCTGCGGCTCCCCAAAGTAGGTCGCAAACCTCAGTTGTTGCTTTGGCGTTATGTCCTGGTTGCGAAAGAACAGGACTTGATAGTGGACCCACGCGTCGTGAATTTCTTTGATCGTGTCCTCGTCGAGCGGCTTGGACAGATCAACGCCTTCGATTTCGGCCCCGATGCAGCCCGTGATAGGTGCGGCCGTGAATTTCGAAAAACACGGATCGGTCCGGTTGGCCAAAGTATCATATGTCATGACCCGTTCTCCGTTACTCCTCCCGGCGCCACCATTGCTTCCAGCTATAGCCCTGCTTCCAAAGCCAGGTCTCCATGTAAAGAATTCGATCGGGGATAATTTTTGTAAGCGCGCGCTCGGGCGGCGCGCTCAAGTCGTGGCCGAGCTCTTCGGCGGATTGGCGCCACTTGAAGATTTTCATACCCCGGTCCCAGCCCGGCGTGTGAGGCTCTAACATCTCGGCGCGGCCGAAATACTGCGCGCTGCGCACGCTTTGCCAGCCGTGATAGCCCAGATCGATAGCGATGGAGACGCGCGGATCGCGCTTGATGGCGTTATATTTGGGCGTGCCCGCATCGGGCGTGACGTAAAGGTCCAAGCCGTCCGCGTGATATTCGATCGGGCTCGCAATGGGCGAGCCGTCTTTGGCGACGGTGGCGAGCACGCCGATATTCTTAAGACCGAGCAATTGCAGAATGCGCTCTTGCAATTCGTCTTTTGGAAGTTCTTTTTCTGGCCAGGGGCGTTCCACCCACGGATACGCTGTGCTCATTGATCTCGCCTCCCGCGAATAGATTTTGTCGCTTGATTGAGAAGGACTAATTTTCTGGCATAGGAGAAGACTGGTGTCCGCCCGGTGATCCATAGTCTCGCCATATCGAGATCTTGCCGTCCTTAATGACCAGCATGGCGGCCACCTCAAAATGCCAGTCCGGATGACCGTCCGCGCCGCGATAATCCTCAATTCTTTCGTGAATGACGAGCGGGCCAATGACGTTCAATCGGCCGATCTGAAACTCAACTTTTTTCCATCTCTTCATGAACACGGTTAGGCGTTCTCGAATGGCTTCTATGCCGGTTTCAACCGGGCCACCTTCGTAAATCATGTACACGATGTCTTCGGCAAGCATTGAGCAAATGGCATCGACATCCATGTCGGACCAGGCCTGAACGAATTGTCGCGCGATCGCCTCGTTTTCTTGTTCGGTTGTCGCTGCAATTGATTGTGTATCAGTCATTGGCTGCACATCCGTTCGGATTGACGGGAGTCATTGCACCGCTCATTCATAGATCTCATGACAGGGGCTTGTCGCAGACGCGGCCTTCCGCATGCAAGGTCTTGGGGTCCCGCGAGCGCAATTGAAAACCAACTTGTTCGATGATGTCTTCCACGCCGCAGCGTGCAAAGCCCAAGGCATACGGCTCGCCGTTGTCGATGGCGTCCATCTGACCCATGAAGCCCGTATAACTTGGATCTTTGTCTGTAGCGGTTGCAAAGTCGAACATGACAAAGGTGCCACCTTTCCTGAGGACGCGAAAAACTTGTTCGAGGGTTTGACGAATTATTTCGACGGGAATTTCGTGAAATAAAATGTGGGCGGTAACCAAATCAAAATGTTCGTCCGGAAAGGAGAGGGCTTCACTGGCCATTTGTGCGAAGTGAACGTCGACATCATGCTGCATCGCGCGCCAGTGAGCATAGCGCACCATGGGCGCGCCTATATCGATGCCCCAGACTTCGGCCTCAGTAAACCGCTGTTTTAGTGAGCAACTGAGCTGGCCGACGGAACAGCCCAGATCAAGTATGCGGTTCACGTTACCGTCGGCAGGCGTTGCCGTTTTTTCGGCGAGGTTAATATGCAGATCGTCTTTGTCCGCTGCCTCGTCAAAAAAAACGCGCGTGCCTTGATCGTAGAGCAATCCGGCAACGCTAGATCCCGTATAACCGCCGGGCATGATATGGATGTCGACCTTCGCGTAGTCGGGATAGACAAAATCAGGATCCCATTTGACCGACCCGGGCCCGGCACGATCGGCGGCGTCCAGCTCTTGCTCAAACGCCTCCATGTAAGGCTCAAACGACTCGAGAAAGCGTGAGGACTTGAATTCCTGCAGCGACCTCTTGGCACGCAAGAAAACTGCTAATTCCGGCATTTCAGTCAATACGTCGCGGAGCGCTTCGATGCTGTTCGGCCTGCGCCCGGTACTTTGCTCGGTTTCAGCTAAATGTTCTTGACCTGCCTTAAGGATGCGGCCAAACGGCTTATGCATTAAGTAATGGCGCGCATCCGAGACGAAGTCGAGATACGCCTCATCCGCGCGTGTCGGCAAGGCTGGGCGAGGGCCGCTCATACCGCGGGTGAATGGCGTTTTGGATTCGGACAAAGCACTTCTCCCTTCTCGATCGTCGCAATCGGAATTCTGCGCTCAATATTAATCTGTTTTGGCCGCGCCCGCTAGGGACCGGTCGTCAATTGTTCGTCTGCCAAGAGGGCTCGCCTTCGTCAATTTCCATGTCGTCGCCGAACATGGGCGCGCGTTCTTGAAAGCCGAAGACATTTCCTTCCGGGTCGGCAATGTAATAGAGGTCGATGCGATCGCCGGGGCCGACCGGTTCGATAAAGAGCGCACCGTTCGCCTCGGCGTTGGCCAGGACGCCTTCGATGTCATGGGTGCCAAAGACTGGGACAGGTCCTTGGATTTGCGTGCGCGACGAGCGGCTCGGCGCGGGTTCAATACCTTCGTCAAGGTAGCCAATTTCAAGACCTTCGCCGCCGCCGACGTGAAAACCGATGATGCGCTCGCTGCGACGCCAATCTTTAAAACCGAGCGTTCGGTAATAGGCGGCCAACTCTTCTGGATTGTGCGAGCGAAGAATTACCGTACCGATACCGCGCAGCTCCGTCTCGAGTTCCTCGCGTTTCCATTCTTGCGCAACCGATGTCGAGATTGCACCAACGACCATAAATCCAGAGAGCACAAATCCGATCGGGAGATTCATATTAAAGCTCCTCACTGTTGGGTTTGCGCCTGCTCTGCGTCAATGGCTACTTGATTGTAGGCCTTTCGTCCGACCAACAAAACAATCGTTCCAAGAATACCGATGACGGCGGTCGCAATCGCCATTGAGTATGGTAGGGCCATCTCGTCGGCAAACACAAAGTCGGTAATAAGGGCGGGCAGCGTCGCTCCGACGGTTGGGCCTGCCAAACCGATGACGAAATAGTAGACCGCCGTCAATTGTCCGCGCATTTGGTTGGGTACAATAATGGTCATAGCGGCTGCGCCCCCCGTTGTAGAGATGCCTGCGCCGAGGGTGGCGAGGAACATGAACGCCAATACGCCATACGGATTGGAGACAAGAGGGGCAATAGTGCCAAAAGGCAAGTTGAACAAGGCTAAGCCAATCAACACCGTCAGCAGATGCGCATCCTTGTTACCTTTATTGTAAAGGTAGTCCGCGATCCAGCCGCCGGCTATAACGCCCAAGGGGCCGGAAAAGAAAAGGACGAGACCGTAGCCGAGACCAATATCAGCGGGAGACCACTCAAAAACCCGACCGAGCATTGCCGGCGTCCACGACAAAAAAACGTAGCCGAGAATAACGACGGCTGCCATGCCGCAGAACAATGTGGCGAACGCCTGCCAGCGATCGCCCATATATTTGATGACTTGCGGAATGGGAATGACTTCAGGTGCATCACCGCCACTCGTGCTGGCGATTTTTTCTTTGCGCGTCGGTTCGGAGACGGTCATGAGGAGGGCTACGACAATAAGGCCTGGCAAACCGACAATCATGAAAACCGTTTGCCAAGCTGCGAGCTCACCGAAGAATGGCAATACGAACGGGTCAGCTTCCGTAACAAAGCCGACCAGTTGCCCTCCCAGAATAAAAGACAGGCCGGCGCCCAAGCCGATTCCGGTGCTGTAAATGCTAACCGCGCGCGCGCGCGATTCCCGCGGAAAATGATCTGCAATAAGTGATAAGGCGCAAGGGCTCAGCACCGATTGACCGACGCCAATTCCTAGTCGCCCGATAAACAACGTTACGAAGTTGCGGGCTAGTCCGCACCCCGCCGTCGCCAAGCACCAAATCGCCATACCTGCCGCAAGTATGGTGCGACGATTGAAGCGATCCGCCAGACGTCCGACAGGTATTCCGAGAAGTGAATAAAGAAGAGCAAAAGCCAAACCCAGGAGGAGGCTGATTTGTGTATCGGTCAAACTCAAATCGGCCTTGATGGGTGTGATCAGCAAAGCCAGAATTAGTCTGTCTAAAAAGGCGAAGAGGTTGGCAAAGGTCAATAGGCCGACGACATACCAGGCGACGGATGCCGGAGGATAGGCTTCGCTTGGGGCGCTGCTGGGGAGCGATTCAGATGATGTCACACGTGAGTTCCTGTAAGAGGGTCAAGGGAGAGATCCCAGTCTATACCTGGAAGAAGCACTGCGCGGCGACCGCGCCACAATACTGAAAGGAGTAAGGTTTTGCGGGCAATTATGCGCCCGTCCTAGCCAAAAACACAATCGCCAAAGAAAGGCGATCGGTCCTACACTAAGGAATATTGTGTTGGGCTCCATCTGTTAGACAGGTCGTGTCGGTGTGTAGGGACATTAATTCGTAGCAACGACGCCTCAGCGATTTGATCCCGCAGCGCCTATCATTTCCCCTTAGCGCATGTCATTTCCCCGTAGCGCATGTCATTTTCCCGTAGCGCATGTCATTTCCCCGTAGCGCATATCATTTCAATGTGCCGAACCGCATCGTTCCCGTTCGCAGGTGAGTTCGAATTAATTGCGCACATGGACGTACTCTGGCTCGACAGTCTAGTTGATTGTGAGCCATTTGCAGAAAGTCGCGCCGATGCTTGTCGAAAATTGAATTGACCTCGACAATGAGTTGCGTCATCTGCGACGATATCGTCTAGCTGAATCGTTGCGCGTAGTCACGAGGTCGCGCAGAAAATAGGACCACCCATTATTACGCTTCGAGTCCCGAACCGTTGGTCACTACGTTCGACATTCGGCAGTCCTTATGTGGTATTGCTGATTGTTATCTTTGCGGCATTGGTTTTCTACACCCTGACCCTTCGAGAAGGAATGATTTGGGAGAGCGATGATCAGGGCAGTGTCCGTCGTCAGATAAATTGGAACAGATTTCGATTTGAGCAAGCTGAGTCTTTGGCTCATCTGTTGTTTCAATTTAAGCAGCGGCTTTGCGGTGTTGCAAGCGCCGGTGTTCGATTGTTTTTCGTTTAATCCTTTCTCTTTGCAATAGAATAGTTTGGCCGCGCCCGAAGTAGACGTCGGCAGGCGTGAGGTTCTTCAGGCTCTCGTGATATCGCTGGTGGTTGTAGTGGCCGACGAAGTCTTCGATCTGCGCTTCCAGGTCGCCAGGCAGATAATAGTTTTGCAGCAAGATGCGGTTCTTGAGCGTCTGATGCCAACGCTCAATTTTGCCTTGCGTCTGCGGATGATAAGGCGCACCGCGTACATGCTTCATGCCTTGATCATCCATCCAGTCAGCAAGATCGCCAGCAATATAAGACGGGCCATTGTCGGACAGCAGGCGCGGCTTGTGAACGACATTAACTTGATCGAGCCCGGATTCGGCGAGAGCTGCTTCCAGCGTTTCGGTAACGTCCTCAACCCTCATCGTGGTGCAGAGTTTCCACGCAATGATATAGCGCGAGAAGTCATCCAGGATCGTCGACAGGTAAAACCAGCCCCAGCCGATGACCTTGAGATAGGTGAAGTCTGTCTGCCACATTTGATTTGGCGCCGTGGTCTTGTCTGTAAACTCGTCAGCCGCCTTGATGACAACAAAGGCTGGGCTGGTGATCAGATCCAGAGCCTTGAGCAGGCGATACACCGAAGCTTCAGATACGAAGTAGCCTTGCGTATCGGTGAACCTGACAGCCAGCTCGCGCGGCGACAACTCAGGCTCTTCAAGCGCTAGATCAACGATCTTGTCTCGAACGTCATCGGGAATACGGTTCCATACCCGTCCCGGCTTTGGAGACCGATCTTCCAGCGCTTCCACACCGCCAGTTTGATACTGATCGTACCAGCGATAGAATGTTGTCCGTGGAATGCCGAGTGTATCCAGCGTGCGTTTAACTGGCAGATGTGATTGCTCAACCAGTCCGATGATCTCGGCCTTCTCGGATGCAGGATATCTCATTCGATATCCTCCCCATCCCCGATCATGCTTTTTTTCAGAAGGCGCAGTTCCAACGCTTGTTCGGCAACGACTTCCTTGAGGTCTTGCGCTTCGCGCCGTAAGTCCTTCATCTCACCAGTATTAGCGGCCCGCGCCGTATCGCCTGCCAGCCGCTTCTTGCCAGCTTCAAGAAACTCCTTCGACCAGGTGTAATACATGCCCTGAGCGATGCCTTCCTGACGGCAAAGCTCGGCAATGCTGTCTTCGCCGCGAAGTCCGGCAAGCACAATCCGTATCTTCTCTTCAGCTGAATAGCGTTTGCGCGTCCAGCGGCGAATATCCTTGACTGTACGTTCCGCAGCTTCTTGATGGCGCACTGTTTTGTCTCTCATCGTCCACTCCTCTCGTGTGACGATGGGCCAAAAACTCTCCCTTACGCAATTCCCTCAATCTGTCCCATGAGTGCTGACGCCGGACACTACAACTGGCAATAATTTATATAGCTCAGCTGAAAGCAAAATCTCAGGAAGTGCGACAGGTGTCAAATATAATTGGCGCTACATTCAGTCTTCGCCTCCCTATGATTTGGGGGATGGCGAAGTCGCTGGTTTTGTCTATGCGACGGTGGACAACACCGGGACACCTCTCGCCTGGTCGGTGTCCGAAGATCCGCCCTGGGCTTACGACGGGCCAACCAGGTGCCGTGCGGACCTCGTCACCAAAGATGGCCGCAAATTTGTGAAAGACCGAAAATGGACCATGGCCCATGCAAAGGCCGGTGAGGTTTCGTTGGAGGAATATCTGTGGGAAAACGAACCAGAGTTCATTGAGATCACACAGGAACGCAAGCAGCGCGATATGAATCTAATTCCATCCTATCTGCAGCTCGCTAAATCCAGGAACGACCGGCATATCGTACTGTTAGATCCTATGAGCAAGCTTACGGAGCGACTCGCCAGTTTCTGCAATCCCGGTGACATGGATATCTACGAATTGTTGGAGTGTGGCCGCATCAAAATCGACAGTGAGCATTTGAATCGAGCCGGTCCTGAAGCTATTCCGCAAGTGGGTTACCGCCTGAATTAGGTCAGCAGGTCTTCGGTATGAAATTATTTCGAGGGTGAGAGGGTCAAGATTGAAAGAAGATCGCGTGCGCGTAGCGTTCGATCGAGTACGGGTCGCGGTGGGCACAAGGAGCTAGAGAAACTCAATACTGGCCAACCAGCCGCTGTCTTTATTCTCACCATCAGCTCTCAGCTTCATTTTGTCGAACACAACGCTCACGAAGTTGTTTTTCAAACGAAAGGCAGATTGATCCACTGGCAGCTTTATGTTGGTCCATAAGGAATCGGCCATACTTACCGGATGTGCTTCAACAATGGCTTGCCCGTTTACGTTTAACGATACGGATTGCTTCTTTATAGATTTCGGAATTTGTACGCGCAACTTCAGCGCATCGAATACCTTGTCCGGTTTGGAAATCAAAAACGCAAACTCTGTTCCCCGGATCCGTGGACTTGTGTTGCCGGGATCTTTGCGGCTCCAGGCAAGGCCTCTCGTGAATCTAGCCGCTGAAGCAGCGGACATGTCCGGATAGCCAGTTGGTGCGACGGCGCCGTTCTGAATGTCAGTGAGTTTCCAGCTTGCCATATTGGCGGAAGGGCCATCAATACGGTACTCATCGTACGGAATGGCATCACCGCTCCAGAAGAGTTTCTTATTTATGAGGAGAAATTGTCGCTCTCGTTTTATGTCTGGACCGAGGCTGAATGCCGAAACGCCCTCGAAATTACCGGATAGGTCGACGAGATCTAGCGCCGTCAGGGCGACGTCGATCATCGAAGTCGGATGGTCGTTATATTTCAAAGGCTTGTTGTTATCGAGTTCCTTCACCATGAACGCGGGACGAGCGATGCTCAAAAAGCGCCGTGAATAGATGATGTCATTCCTGATATCACCGTTAAGATCGTAAGATGGTGTATAAAGCCCATGATCACCGGAAATGACGACGGCTGTTCGATCGTAAATGTCTTCGTCTTTCAGCTTGTTGAGGAATTGCGCAATTCCGGTTAGTACGCAGTACGTTTGCTGTTTATAGCTTTCACGGGTGCGTTCGAGATTCCGATTAAAGCTGCATTCCGTATCCCATTGCGGCGGCTCGTGCGTACCAATGTAATGATACCACTTATAACGAGGCAGCCCGTCGACAACCTTGATGTTATCGGTCCATTCCCGGATGACCGGGTCCGGGAACGGTGAAGTTTCGTCAAGGCTTGTGTCGGAAAGAAACCAATTGCCGTCGTTGTAGACATTTTCCTTAAGGTACATGGGCAAGTGCCGGAACAGCGTCAGGTCGGCAATTAACCGCAATGAATATTTCGGGCTGTCATTTTCATATTGAAAGTAACCGCGTGGTTTCAAGTCATTGAAGGGCCGCACCACGCAAGTTGCCGCTTTTTTGCTGCAATATGGCGCGACGATCGAGATGAAATCCATGCGGTAGCCCGCTTCATCCAGGTAATTTTGGTACGCATGAGTCGCAATGTCATTGATGACCTGCCCGTACTTGTGACCGCGCGACGGATCAAATGGTTTGCCATTGAAGATTGTGGGGACCGTGGGCGCCGTTGCGTGAAAAAGGCCCACGTGATCATTAAAAAGTGTAAAGCCAGCAAAGTCTTCGGCAAGGTTTGGATCCGCCTCGAACACTTCGCGCACCAGGTCAGCTTGAAAGCCGTCGGGAAGTAGATGGATTAGATTTCTTTCATTAGAAAACTCGAATACGCGGTCGTCAAACTCCATGCCGGTGCTGCTCTCGACCGGCTCGCTCACGTTTCCGGAAAAAAGCGCAGGGGCTAGTATAAGGAGGCATGAGCCCACTAACGTAAGGGGCAAATAGAAAGATGGCGCATTGCTTTGTAAAAGCACCACAAAAGCTAGCGGTATTGCCAAAGTAAATGCCCCGAGCTCGGCCCAGAATTGCCAGCCGTAGGTTCTCCAATTTACTTCCGCCCCGTCGAACTGGCCGTAATAGAATCGATCGGTGACAACGTTTCCCTAAACCACGAGAACCGAGGCCACTGCCAATAATAATAGCGACAAAAGCCGATTCCACCGTTCCCCTGCGAGACCAGCGAGCAATGCACTAATCGATACGACGACGCTCGTAGCCAGTACTAGCAAGCCAACGAGCGCCATGATGGACAGGTGGACGTCTTCACGGTTGTTCAGGGCAACGAACAACGGCGTCGCAAACAGCAGTGGAAGCCACAGCGAAAGATGACACAACCAGTACGTCTTATCGGTTTTCATATGGTTTCAGTCACTGACATGTGGGAGTGGCTGCGGACGAACCAGATCTATTCCTGCAAAATGGTCGAGAGAAATGCGGGTGAGTGCAGCGCAGCCCGGATTTTTCAACTCCGTGCAACGCGCAATATACACTAATTGACATCAAAAACGTAACACAAGTATGAGTGCATTTGGGTTAGCCAAACACCACTCAAGGGATCGCGAAGGTGGTAAAGCAGGGCTAGCATGAGCGTCATATCAAAGTCGCCAAATAATTGGTCCAAATCGGATGCACTCAGGCAATGAGACTGAACGCTTTGGAGCCCCAGTTTATCAACAGCCCAGCTGGCACAGTCCGCCGTATCTTGCTCAAGATCGAGACCAATAACCTCGTCCCCGCGTTTGGTACATGCGATACTAAAGAACCCATCTGCACAACCAATATCTTGAACTCGAAGGAAAGTCATCAACTTGGGCAAATGGGATACAACAACTGACGAATGCTTAACCAGATAATTCTGCAGTTTGCGCGTACAGCAGAGGTGGTTCGGTTTGTTTGAACAACTTTCGGACTGCGGATAAGTGGATTTCAGCCCCTGTTATGCCGCGACCGGGATTGGTTGCAGCACGTTGAAGTAAGCCTGATCGGGTGTCTGGCGGTCAAGCGATGAATGCGGTCTCTTGGTGTTATAAAAGACCAAATATTTGCCGAGGGCGGCTCGGGCTTGTGGAACATTGCCATAGGCATGCAGATAGACCTCCTCGTATTTGACCGTGCGCCACAGCCGTTCAACAAAGACATTGTCCCGCCACGCTCCCTTGCCATCCATGCTGATGGCGATTTCAGCATCCTTCAGGATTTGTGTGAAAGCGATGGAGGTAAACTGCGAGCCCTGATCGGTGTTGAAGATGTCCGGCTTACCGTAACGGGCCAGTGCTTCTTCAACGGCTTCAATGCAAAAGTCTGCTTCCAGTGTGATAGAGAGCCGCCAGGACAGGACACGCCGGCTGAACCAGTCAACCACTGCGGCCAGATAAACAAAGCCCCGTGCCATTGGAATGTAGGTGATATCCATCGCCCAGACCTGATTGGGTTGGGTGACCGGCAGCTTACGCAACAGATAGGGATAGATTTTGTGGCCCGGTGCAGGCTTGGACGTGTTCGGGCGGCGATAAATAGCCTCAAGCCCCATACGCTTCATCAGTGTTGTGACGTGCAGGCGGCCAACCTTGTATCCTTCACCAAGCAATAGTCCCTGCAGCATCCTGCTGCCTGCAAAGGGATAGTCGAGATGCAATTCATCAATCCGGCGCATCAGTGCCAGATCACCGACCGATACGGGACGGGGCTGATAATAGACGCTGCCCCGGCTGATCTTGAGCGCCTTGGCCTGACGGCTGAGCGAGAGTTTATGTTTGCGGTCGATCATTTTCTTGCGCTCGGCAATCCCGCCTTGGTGAGCGCATCGCCTAAAAAATCATTCTCAAGCGTCAGCTCCCCAATCTTGGCATGGAGCCTCTTCACATCAACACGGGGTGCAGGCAGCGGTGATTTACCCTCCCGCCCAAAAACACCCGCTGCACCCTCAAGGAGCTGATCTTTCCATTGCTTGATCTGGTTAGGATGAACATCAAACTGCTGAGCGAGTTCTCCCAATGTCTGCTCACCGCGAACGGCCGCAAGGGCCACCTTCGACTTGAACGCAGGTGTATGATTGCGACGTGGTCGTCTTGCCATAGTGGATCTCCTGTTGCCGGCGATCATGCCGCCTACAGGCCAAAATTCCACTTATCTCAACTGTGCAGATTTCCCGAGCCACCTCTGGTATAACCCAGACGAGCGACAGCGAAACCAATGATCCAAACTTGCGCAGCAAGGTTAGTCGGCGAAACTAAGACAAAAATGAATGCCAGTAGGGCGAAATAGATTGCGTTCTCAGTTGTATTGCGGTGACTGTTATGCCGTCGTTCAAGTTCACGCAAACCTTCATCCGGCACATCCTTTTGACTGATCCCACTTGCCGCCCACTCTTCCGGCGTTGCGTACATTTTGAAGCGAACACGCGTCAACTCGGTCGTCGTCATCAACCAGGTATGGTTGATGACCAGGAGAACAGCGGCAATCACCAAAGAAGAAATACACGCGGCGGAGGGTAAAGCCACAACTGATGGACTTACCCCGAAAACAAAAACGTTCAGGAGAACACTAATGAACAGCACGCTTATTGGATAGAATCTTACAATCGACATTGATCGCCGCTTTCGTCTCTCTTCATTAGTCATACAGAACTTGTTCCCATTGGACTTGCATTAATTATACCCTCCCAGGTTTCCAAGCTTCATCGGTAAGGATAATAGCGCAAGTCGGCTTTTGTTCGATTTCGACCAAAGGAAGAAATTGTTTCAGTTGTTGCGGATGCTGCCGGTCACCGGGACAGCGCCGTGGATATTGAGCGGCACGGTCCAAAAAGCTCCTCACACAGTCAGCAAAAGCATCAAAATTCCCGCGACCACCAACAGCACGCCGGAGAATTCGCGCAAGCTCAAGACTTCCTTGAAAAAGAAGTAAGAGGCCGCGAGGGTAAAGAGGATTTCGATTTGACCGACGGCGCGCACGTAGGCCGCGTTTTCTAGAGTCATAGCCGTAAACCAGCCCAAAGACGCCAGCATACCAACCAAGCCGACAAGGCTCGTCTTGCGCCAAGAGGTTAAATACACGCGTCACTTCTCCTGGTTCACGAAGTCGCAACCAGACGGCAATAAGAATAGACTGAAACACGGTAACGCAGGCAAGGGTGAGCGAAGCACGTGACAAGTAGTTCCCGCCGTCGAGAGACAGGGAAGCGCCGCGGTAAGCCACTGCTGAAATTCCGAAAAAGGCTCCGGATGCAAGACCCGTCAGTGTTGCGCGGTTAAAGATGCTTCCCGTTCCCGGTCTTGGGGTCGAAATCAGGACGACACCTATGACGCTTATGATGATTGCGACAGCTGACGCCGTCGTCAGCGTATCGCCCAGGACGACCAGTCCGAAAAGCGCGGTTTGAATCGCTTCGGTCTTTGTGAAGGCCGTTCCGATTGCGAAATTTCGATAGGAAAAGAGCTGGATTAACAACCCCGTCCCAAGAATCTGAGCGGTGCCGCCGATCGCACCGTAAAGCAGAAACGGTCCGTTCGGCAGCGGCGTTTCATCGCTGGAGAAATTCAGCAAGGCGGTTGCAAACAAAACCGCGAGCGGTGCTGCGAAGAAAAACCGGGCCGACGTCACCCCCCAGGTGCTAAGCGATTCCGTCAGTTGTTTTTGTAAGGCCGAGCGCAGATTTTGAAAGAAGGCGGCGGCAAGCGTGATGGGAATCCACAGATCCATGTGCCCCGTAGAGCATGATCAGGGATTTCATGTCAATTTCTTGGCTGAAATTCTACGCTGTCGCGCAAAGAAGACCGTTGGTCTACCAGTGCCGGACGGGGCCGGTATCCATGTGAACAAATCCGCTGGACGTGTAAAGACCGACGCCGCCGCGGTTCATGGACTTCGCCGCTTCGTAGAGTTTGGCAGTCCCGAGTTGGGGAAGCCCGATATCGATGGCTTGGGCTTTCATGTGATAGCTTTGCTTGGCGACGCCATCACTGCGCGAGGCAAGCATCTCATTGGTCTTGGGCGAACGGTAACCTGAGATCACTTCCAGCGTACCCGGATTTTCCAGAATCTGCGTGAGGTCGAAGAGATCTTCGAGCAGCACCGGATCCATGGCGCGCTTGTCGTCGGTGCGCCAATCCCTCAACACATGATCAATTTCGGCCAATCCCTCGGGCACGAACTGACCGTCGAACCAAAAGGTCGCCGAAACCCTTTCACCGGTATGAATGGACTGAAATGATAGTTTTTTCTCCCGGACAGGCCAGCCAATTTGGTTGGATGCCAAGGCACCCCGGGGGCCCAAACTGCCTACAAATGCTGCGGTAGCAGCGATGCCGCTGATGATGCTGCGCCTGGAAACTGAAATACCCATGGACTAACCTTACTCTTAGCGCCTGCCGGGATTAGAGTGCCCGACTGCACATTATAATACAACGGCACGGTAAACGTTTTGCGCAAGCGATGCGTCGAAGTGCACGTATTTCGTTAAGCATAAGGGGTGCATGGCACATCGGTGCGATGCAGGTTATGTTCGCGCGTTCGCGGTAATGCCGCGCTGAATAGCTGAACTGATTGGAAGACTGCCTCCTCAATATGGTGACCTGCTCACAAGCAGCGGCAGAAGAGCCGCTCACCGGCACGGCGGACAAAGTCGACGTCTGGCTCATGCTGGAATACAACCGGCCGTGGCGCGCCAAAGCGACCAAAGACAACAATTTGCCAGGCAGTGTGAAGGCACGGCTTGCGAGCGAAATTGAAAAACTGGAGCGTGATCACGGGCTCAAGGCGCGGCTTCAATTCATTGCCCAAGACCGCAAATACCGCGGCGATAGCCTTACATTCTTCGTGGGTGTGAACGACCACGACTCCCCAAAACTCTTTAAAAATTCTTTTGTGCACTACGACGATTTGGAGGATCTCAACCTGGCAGAATTTCTGTCGGACGGCGCTCCGGTTGAGAGACAAACCGAGCCGGCCTATTTTGTCTGCACCAATGGCAGGCGCGATCAATGCTGCGCCGTTTACGGCACGCCGCTCTATCTCATGCTGGCACGGGAGGTCGGCAGCGCGGCATGGAAAACCACACACATTGGCGGGCACCGGTTTGCCGGCAATATTTTGACTTTGCCGAACGGGGCAACCTATGGCCGCGTCTCACGCCACGCCGTCGGCGCCTTAGTCGAAGCGACAAATGCGGGCGCTCTCGTGTTAGACAATCTACGCGGCCGCACCTGTTTCGAGCCCTACGAGCAAGTCGCTGAGCATCTCGCACGCAGCCGGGCAGGCAGCTCATCAATAAAAGAAATTCAGTGGGCGGGAACAGAGGGCGACGGCCCGTACCAAGTCATGTTCGAAAATGTCGCGTCCGGTGAAAGCCAATCGATCCAAATTACCCGCAGCGACACGCCGCAAGACGTTTTGGGAAGTTGTGGCGATGAGAAACCGAAACAGGTTTGGACCTACGCCGAAGCGTGATCAAGACGATGCGGGATGGTCTGCTTGGGTCGCTTTTAGTTTTTCTTCATCAAGATCGTAAAAGCGGATGAGCAAACCACCGATGATCGAAAGCACGCCTGGAATGAGAGCGGCGGCGACGCGGATGGCCGTGACGGCTGATTTCGGCTGTTCCACAATCTGGCCTTTTTCCGTTTCAACAAAGTCTGCGGATGCAAGGAGAAATCCAACCGTGATTGGGCCAACCGTATAAGCGACCTTCTCGATCAAACTAAACGACGCCGCATATAGCCCTTCCTGGCTCAAGCCAGAGCGGCGCCGGTCATATTCCATCATATCGGGCAGCATGGCCGAGCCGGAAATGAGACCGCCGGCTGAAAACACGCCGAGCAATATGACGCGAAGATAAAAAATTGCCATCGGCTCGCTTGCAGTAGCAAACCACCATGACAACAACGTCAGTCCGAGCCCGATGGCGGCAATCATGAACGTGTCACGTTTGCCTAAGACATTGGTAATTAGATATTTCCAGAGCGACAGTGAAGCCACAACGCCAATCGTGTAACCAATGCCGAAATCCCGAAACACCATCGCGCCCCGGTCCAAAACATAAGTTCCCAAATATAGAAGGGTTCCTTGGGCAGATGTTGATCCGATAAAAATAAAAGACTTTGCAAAGATGAAAGTTCGAAACGGCTTATTGTTCCAAATCAGTCGAACTTGGTTGCCAATTTTATAAACTTGCCGTTCCGATTTTTTCGTAAAGGCAACATTCTTAGTCAAAATAAACGCGCCGAACATGCCGATGAATGCAAAGATCGCAAGCACCCAGCTCAAGCCCCTATAGCCGGGAATGCCGCCGCCAAACCACTCTATGATGTAGGGCCCGAGGATTGCCAAAGGCATGACAGCCATGGTCGAAAAGAAAATCCTCTGCGACATGATCGTCGTGCGTTCGTGATAATTCGATGTCATTTCCGCCGGCATAGCAAAATACGGGACATTGAACGACGTAAACGCCGTCGCGTAGACCAACAGTACGAATAAGATCAGCGCAATCGTCGCCGTTTCGTTTTCGAGCGCCGGCAATTGATAAAAAACAATGATGCATAAGGGGCACGCGATCGCACCCACAAGCAGATACGGCCGACGCCGGCCCCATTTGGTTTCGGTCCGATCACTGATCGCTCCTATAATGGGGTCCGATATGAGATCATAGAATTTCGACAAGGTGATTAGACTACCGGCCAAAGCAGCAGACACGCCCAAGAAAGTCGTCATGTAGAACATGCCGTAGCTGGTCAGCGCACCAATCATGACGCCTGTGCCCATCGAACCAACGGCCCAGCCCAATTGTTCATGCAAACGCAGTTCATAGTTGCGCGCGTCGCGGTTGGCAGGGACGACGTCTCGGGCATTATTGATGGAGGTCATTGAGGAAGATTGCCCGTTGGACTAATTATCACCGCCGCGTTCCATTTCGTCGCCGAACATCGGCCCGCTCGCCATGAAGCCCATGACGTTGCCGTCGGGATCACCGATGTAATACATCTCGGCCTCGCCCTCCTCGGGCCAGGCTTCGATGAAGGTCGCGCCGTTGGCTTCAGCGGCCTTCAGAACGTTTTCTAATTCATGAGTCCCGAACACGGCGAGGGCCGTGGCCTGTGTGCGCGAAGTGCGCGGCGGATTGGCGGGCGCGCCTTCTTCCAGATGACCAATCTCGAGCACTTCCCCGCCGCCCGCGTGTAGCCCAATGATGCGTTCCGAACTTGCCCAATCGCGAAACCCGAGCGCGCGATAAAAATCCGCTAGTTTGTCACGGTCGTGGGATCGAATGAGCACAATGGCGACGCCGCGCAAATGCGTCTTGAGTTCGCCTTGAGTCCAATCCTGATCCCATTGCGCTTGAGCCGGTTGCAGCGGTCCAAACGCAATCGCCGCGACAACTGTCAAAAATCCAACTAAGCCGTTTTTCATTGTCGATTACCCTTCAACTAAATTTTCGAGATGGCCGCAGGCGGCAAAGCTAAGAAATCTATTGCTCCGGATTGACCGGCTCGATCCCCAACCGCTCGAGTTCACCAACTTCGCCCCACATGGGACCGTCTTCGGCGAAACCAATCACATTGCCATCCGGGTCGGCGATATAATACATCCGCGTCTCAGGCGTGTGGCGCGATTCAATAAACATGGCGCCGGCTTCACGCGCCCGTTCCGCAACAAGATCCGCATCGTTCACACCAAGGATTGCCGCGGCAGAGACTTGAGTACGTGTCGTGCGGGACGGATTAGCAGGCGAGCCCTCGTCCAAATAGCCGATTTCGAACGCGGCGCCTCCTCCAGCATGCAATCCAATAATGCGTTCCGAGCTTGCCCATTCTTTAAAGCCCAGCGCGTAATAGAACTCCGCGAGCTTTTTGGGATCATGAGAGCGCAAGAGGACCCAGCCAATGCCGCGCAATTTGACGCCCTCTTCGCCGGCAGCCACGTGACTTTCGGCTTGAGCTTGACTTGCACCCACCATCAAGACCAAAGCTGTTACGAGGAGCACTAACTGCCTCACCATTATTGTCACCCTTCAAAAAACATCAGAACCCGACAAATATTGTGTTCGAATTTCGGCGCGAAGTCGTGAGATTTCTGCGCCGACTCCATTTGACGGCAAAGCCCTTGGCTTCCTATAGTCTGCTCCTGCCGGATCTCACTTTAAAAAGAGCCCTCCTATGCATCGCCATACCGTGCTGTTTAATCTCAACGACGACCTCGATGATGCCAAGCGCAAAGAGGTCGTTGCGACGCTGCGCACCTTAAAAGATCTGCCGACGGTAAATTCAATGATTCTCGAAAAGAACCTGGTGCCTGTCGGTGATATGGCTCCCTACGAGTATGTCTTAATCGGCGATTTCGACGATCAGGACGCCAGAGACGCTTACGAAAAACATGATACGCACGTCCAAGTCATTCGCGAAACATTCCTACCCCATGTGAAGAATTTCGCGATCGGTGACGTGAATTTCTAAGAGTTGGCACATACACCAACTCTATCATTTCGGACACAAGTTTCCCCCAAGCTTGTCCCGGCGAAGGCCGGGATCAGGTTTTGGAAAGGAAAGTTCGTGATCCGAAATCCAACTGAGTTGCGCCAAAATCTGCAGCTTTATCTTTGACTTTGCAATTAGAAGCTGGCTTCTGGATCCCGGATCGGCACGCTTGCTGAACGCTCGCGTTTGTCCGGGATGACACTCGTTATGTTGGTGGTACCACACACCAGGAGCAACAGCCCCTTGTCCGCCACTTAGCGCGGTTTCAGTTTAGCTTTGAGGCGTCCCGCGCGGGTCAGCTATAGTGAGCCATGTCCTCGCGCTGCCCCCATGCCGAGGCTAGCGCGCAATGCTCCACCGTCATGAAGGAATTTGATCATGGTGCCCATTTACACAGCAGCAGCCGTACAGTGCAACATCCGGCCCGCCTTTCCCGATCGCTCCGGTGAACTCAACACGGAAAACATCCAAAAAAATCTAAGTCGCGTGACCGATATCATAGAGCGGGTCGCGCAATGGAATCCATCAAAGCTCTATGTCTTGCCAGAATTCTTCATGACCGGGGCCGGTGGCGTTGGGCGCGACGTGAACGCACGCAAAAAAATCTGTGTACGGATTCCAGGGCCCGAGATCGAACAGCTGTGCACACTCGCCAGGAACGTCAAGGCCTATATCGCGGGCATGGTGTGGGAAGAGATGGACGACTGGCCCGATCGCTATTGGAACACGGCCTTTATTTGCAGCCCTGAGGGCGAAGTCGTGCTCAAGTACCACAAGCACTACGACCCAACCGGCAAGACCAAGCCCGGCGACGTCTTGGAAGAATATGTCGACCGATATGGCGAAGACCAATTGTTTCCGGTGGTCGACACGCCGATCGGCCGCTTAGGCTGTCTTGTCTGCTATGACATCAATTTTCCGGAGATGGCTCGCTGTTTAGCACTCAACGGCGCAGAGCTAATTCTTCATCCGACGTCCGAAGGTCGCGCACCCTTCTTGCTCGAAGATGAGGGCGGATGGGAAATCGGCAAACGGGCCCGAGCTTATGAAAACCTGGCCTACGTTATTTCCTGCAATCAGGGAAGTTTTCTCGACAGCGACTATCCGAGCGAGCGCATGCGCGGCCGATCTCAATTCATCGATTTCACAGGCCGCGTGATTAACATTGCGCAAACCACAGGGGAAGCAATCCTGCAAGCCGATATCGAAATCGAACAGCTACGTAACAAGCGCTCACAAATGCAAATGAACTTCCTGGCACAATTGCAAACGGGTGTTCATGCCCGCCAATATGCCCGCAAGCCCATGTGGCCCCAAGAAATGTGGGCGAGCGAGCCGCCGCCCAGCGACATGGCCAATGTCATGGAAGGCCGCAAAGTTATTAAGAAATTGTTGGAAGACGGCACGTTTGTTCCGCCCAACACCGGCGTCCTCGATAAAGACAGTTTTGTTTAGCCCAAGCGCGTCAAAGGGACGCTTACAAAGCTCGCCGTTCAGCCAAAGACTCTAGGTGACGTCAGGAGACCGCCATGAAAGCTCGCTATTACGCCCTTGCCTGCCAAACCATCGTTCATCCTATTCGGGAAGACGTTAGGACGCGCGAGGAAGGCCTTGAGATCATCAAAGCGAATATGGACGCGGCCATCACGCTTATGGGGCGCGGCGTCGGCAATCATCTCGGCAATGTCAAACTTGTGTGCTTGCCGGAAATGTTTTTGACGCTGGCGCCGGTCGGCTGGCGAAACCGAAGGTCGTCCGAATTCTACGATATCGGCTGCGTTGAAGTGCCGGGACCGGAACTGGAGCCGCTGTTCGAATTCGCCCGCGACTATAAAGTTCACGTTGCCGCCAATTGTTATGAACGCGACCCCAAATGGCCGGGGCGGTTTTTTAACTGTTCGTTCTTGGTCGATCCCAACGGCGAGGTGATTCTGAAATACAAGCGGCTGCACAGTTCCGTCTCGTCGTCGCCGCACGATTTTCTCGACGAGTTCGTCGAGGAGGAGGGCTGGGACGCGTTGTTCCCCGTTGCCGACACGGAACTCGGACGCATCGCCATGTTCCCCTGCATGGAAATCGTCAAGCCAGAAGTCGCCCGCATGTTTGCGCTCAAAGGCGCCGAGGTCCTGATCCACCCGACGAACGATTCAGACGATTTTCCGGGATGGACCGCCTGCAAACAGGCGCGCGCGCTTGAGAACAATACCTATCTGATTTCGACCAATTGCGGCGGATGGGTGTCCCCGCGCGGCTATCTCGAGTCGACCAACGCCGGTGGATCGATCATGGTCGATTATATGGGCAATATCTTTCAGCAGCAGGTTCATGCAGGCGAAAGCATGAAATGCCGCGGCCTGATCGATATCGACCAACTGCGCGCGCACCGTCATTCGCGCAACACATTGAATTATCTTCCGCAACTTCGAACCGAGCTCTATCAGGGCTATCACCAGACCATCACGCCGCCCAATCAATTTCCCACGGCTTTGAAAGATGACTCGCAGCTCAGAAATCTTTATGCCGAAACGATGGAGAGCATGACGAAAAGCGGGCTTTTTCCGAAGCCCCAATTGTCCGACGACGAGTAACGAATGAGCGCAGCAACAGGCGGAACGTCCGTTACGGAAGATGATCTCATTGCAAAAGCGCGGGCGCTTGGTCCCTTGCTTGCTGAAAACCGGCTTCGAACGCGCGAGCATCGCCGCATTCCCGATGACATCGCCGCAGCACTGAAAAAAAACCAATTCCAGAAAGCCTGCCAGCCAGCTCGCTTCGGTGGCTTTGAACTACCGTTCGGCACGTCAATGAATGTTGCTGCGGAACTCGCCAAAGTTTGCGGCTCCACCGGTTGGGTCGCGTCAGTCATGGGGGTTCATGCCTGGATGATGGCGAAGTTCGACAGCCAAGCCCAAGATGACGTTTGGGGCGAGACGCCAGATGCGGTTGTCGCCTCGGCGTTTCGTTTTGGCGAAGGTGAAATTGCGCCGGTCGAGGGTGGTTACAAAGTCACTGGCACAGTCTATTACGCCAGCGGGATCGACCTGGTCGACTGGGCGCTGATTGGGACGCCGCCTTTGGCGCAACCGGAAGGCCCGCCTCAGCGCGCTTTTCTTGTTGTGCCAAAATCCGATTACAAGATTCTCGACGTCTGGCATTCGCCGGGGCTCAGCGGCACCGGGACGAACAACATGGAGCTCAATGATGTCTTCGTTCCCGCGCATCGGGCCATTGCGTTTGGAGACATCAACAAAGTGGAGACGCCGGGATCGCGTGACTATAGCTCGGCATACCGGTTACCTATGTTTGGCCCCTTCAACTACAGCGTCTCAGCGCCCGCTTTGGGCATGGCGGAAGGCGCGCTCGAAGAGTTCTGCAGACATATGGGCACGCGAGACGACATCGTGCGCCAAAAGCGCATCGCGGAAAACGCGACCCTGCAACTCAGAACATCGGAAGCGTCTGCTGAAATCGACAGCGCTCGGCAACTTTTTGACAACGACGTGGCGCTGATGCGCAAGGCGGCGGCCGATGGTGCGGGACTTACCTCCGAGACCGTGGCGCGCCTCAAGCGCAATTCGGCCTATGTCGCCACATTGTGCAAACGGGCGGTCGCGCGTTTGGTCGAAACCATGGGCGCCGGTGGACTGTACCACGACAATTTGGTGCAGCTCGCCCATGCCGATGTTCAGGCGGCGTCTGTCCACATCACCACGGTTTGGGATCTGAATGCCCTCGCCTACGGCAAAGTTCTCTTAGGCGTCGAAGAAGCCCCTCCGGGCTAATCGCGTTAAATATCCTTATAGGGATTGCCTTCAACTTCGGGAATGGCGAAGAGGGATTTCCAATCCTTGGCGATGAGAAGATCCATTAGCTCCGAAGGTTCGCCTTGCTGGCGCTTTTCCATTTCAGTTTGAATGGTTTGAAGTGCGACATCGGCCGCATCGCCAAAGAGTTCTCTGATGTAGGCGATCGGGACCCGCGGGTCGGTGCTGAAATTGCCGTTTTCGTCAAAGGCATCCGGCAGGATCGGCGGGACATAGAAGACATTGGGCTCGGTGCCGTATTCCGGATGGAGCGGCAGGGCCACTTTCCATTCGTTTACCAGCTTGTCGATGGGACCACCGACATCGTCAAGATAGCCGACAAACCGGAGTCTTCCGGGGCATTGGCGGGCACAGGCCGGCGCCACCCCCTGCTCAACTCTTGGAAAGCAGAAGATGCATTTCTCGGACTTGCGGGTGACATAGTTGAAATAGACTTTGCCGTACGGGCAGGCCCGGTTGCATTGACGGTTACCCCGGCATTTTTCCTGGTCAACGAGGACAATGCCGTCTTCTTCGCGCTTGTAGATCGCTTGAACGGGACAAGCCTCAAGACAAGATGGCTTGGTACAATGGTTGCACAGTCTTGGGAGGTAGAAGTGATAATTGTTGGGATAGGTGCCCGAGCTCGTGTCCTCGTCCCAGTTGGCGCCGTATTCCATAGGTTCCGACAATTGCAGCCGGTCTTCGGTTCCTTCAAAATAAACGGACGTATGATTGAGCGGGCGTTCTTCGCCGTGGTCTTCCTTGCGCGGGGTTCGGCCATAGCGCACCCTGTCGTTCTTCCAGCCGCCGCCTTTGGCTTCCCAGTTTTTGGGGTATCCCCGGCCCGGCTTGGTCTCGACATTGTTCCACAGCATATATTCTTGGCCTTCTTCGTCAGACCACAGCGACTTACACGCCGCCGTGCAGGCCTGACAGCCAATGCATTTATTCAAATCGATAACCATAGCGATCTGTCGTGCCATAGGTGCTCCTCCAAAATTAACTCAGTTCAAGTTTACTGCTCATGTGAGCACCTGTTTAAAGCGCTTGATCGTCCGGCTCTTCGACATACTTTTCGAAGTTGCAGGTAAAGTCTTTGAACGTTTGGTTCGGCGTAAAGAACAGCGGGCGATAACTCAAATGACCGTAATCGCCGACGATATTAGTCGGCTTGATTAACCCGCCTGTTGAAATCACCGCGCTGAAATTCTTTTGATTTTTGAACATCATGGGATCCCAGCCGTGGAACATGAACATCATGCCGGGCTGCACGCCGGCGCTGACATGTGCCTGTACGATAAAGTCGCCTAGCGGGTTGAATACCTTAATTTGATCGCCGTCTTTGACACCACGCGCCGCCGCGTCGTCGGGATTGATAAAAATATCGGGCTCGCCGCGCTGCAAACTCACCAGCAATGAATCGTCGCGCCACATGCTGTGAATGCCGTGGCGCGCATGACCCATCATCATTTGCAAGGGATAGCCTTCGATCTTCATGGGCGGGCGGTATGTGGGCAGCGCCTCGCCGAATTTGATGAACCATTCGTGATCGAAATAATATTGCTGACGCGCGGTCAATGTTTGATAAGGCACTTTGTTATAGACACTCGCCGTCAACTCATAATTGTAAGGCGAGCCTTCGCCAAACTGGGTCGTTTCTGAATCGTTGACCCGCACGAGGCCCTTCGCCGCCAGTTCGTCGAACGACATCTTGGGTATCCCCGACGTGGCATCGATCAGCAACTGCACAACGTCTTTGGTTTCATTGATCGTGCCGTTTAACGTGAAGTGCTCGCCGGCCTTTGAATAGTCCCGCTGCAACGGGTTACCCATAAAGTTATCCTCTATAGGTGCGATGCCGCGCTCGGTGGCGCGCCGACCGATCGTCTCGCACAAGCGCTTGAGGATGGTCCAGTCATCCAGGGATTCGCCCAGCGGCGCAACGGCGGCATCGATCACCTGGAGATAAGGTGTGCGCGGTTCCTGCAGCATGTCTTGACGCTCGTAATGGCTCGCGATCGGCAGGACGTAATCGGAATTATGTGCCGTCGCGCTCATATCGGGCGTCATGGCAACGATGGTTTCGAGCTTGTCAAAGCCTTCCGCACGCCAGCGATTGCCAGACGCGCGCCAATTGACCGGATTGCATCCCGCAAAGAAACCCATACGCCACGGTACCGGTGCGTGATTAGGAATATAGCCTCGTACACCCGCTTCCGTGTAATGTTCTTCCAATTCGTCGGCAAATTCATCGCCATAAATTTGGCGATTGAGTTCATTCATTTTGCATTGCTCGTAGTCGAACATTTCGCCCGAAACCAACCGCATCGCTGGCGGAATGTCCTTGGCGACGTAAGCAAGGATGCCGTCTTTCTTGGCAAGGTTTGTCACTTGCAGGCCGCTGCCCTCCGGCCCGATATTGCCGGTCAGTGAAAGCAGTAGCAACATGGCACGCTGCAGCAAATCGCCATGAAGCCACTTTGATGAAGCGTAGCCGGAGAAGATCATCGCAGGCTTGGCGGCCGCAAATTCACGCGCAACTGTCCGCACCACTTCCGGATTAACGCCGGTAATTTCTTGTGCGAGCTCAGGTGTATATTCCGCCGCCTTCTTCTTGGTCATTTCAAAGACGGTCGTGACTTCAACGGGGCCGTTTGCCGTTTCGACGGTCCACGTGCCTTCGAGCGCCGGTACGATATCTCCAAGCGCGAGGCTGCCGCCTTCGGTCCCACCGGTGGCCGGTGCCTTGACGGCCGCGCCCGTCGTCTCGTCCCACATATAAAAGACGGTATCTCCGCCGTCCGCTTCCATGTCAGTGGCTCTGAGGAACCGATTGTCATCCGTGCGCACGAGGAACGGTAAATCCGTCTGTTCACGGATGTATTCGACGTCGTACGTCTTGTCTTCCAAAACCGTTTGCACCATCGCCATAGCTAAAGCCGAGTCAGTTCCGGGCTTGGGATTGAGCCAGCGGTTAGCGTGCATCGCTGTGGCAGTGAATTCAGGAGAGATGGCCGTTACCTTGGTGCCGTTGTAGCGGGCTTCCCAGAAGAAATGCGCGTCGGGTATGCGCGTAATCGCTGGGTTCGACATCCAAATGAGACAGGCGCGCGACTTGTAAATCGCCGCCATGGTGTCGCCCCACGTGTTGAGGCCGAAAGTCATATAGATGCCGAGGGGCTGATCGCCCACCCCTGCGAAACTTTCCGGCACCGCAACGCCGGTAATTGCGGAAAAGCGCAAAGTGCCTGCAATGCACGAGCGCTTGACGACCATCTGGGTACCAAGGTCGTAAGAAATGGCTTCAGGGCCGTCTTCTACCGCGACGTCGATAAATTTATCGGCGATTTCGTCGAGGGCCTGCTCCCAGGTCACGCGCTCCCATTTGCCTTCGCCGCGTTCGCCCGCGCGTTTCATGGGATAGAGAACCCGCTGGGGTCCGTACATATATTTTGAGTGGCGCAATCCTTTTTGACAGCCGCGCGGCCCATAATCGGGCACGTCGCCAGACGAGCCGTATTCGGCCTGCTGCTCCTCGCGCCAAGCGATTCCATTTTTCACAAACACGTTGAACGCACAGCTTCCGGTGCAATTCGTGCCGTGGGAGCTGTGGACGACTTTGTCCCACGTCCACTTTTGCCGCATGACATCTTCAAAGCCGCGATACTCGGGAGCTGCCGCCTCTTGTGCCAAAGCGGAGACACTACCGTATCTCAACGTCAACGCACCGGCGGCAACCGCCCCCGCGCCGGCCAAGAAGCTGCGACGAGAAACATCAATGGTGTTCATAAATTAGTCTCCCTGAGAGCGTGCCGTCCCCCGACCCGCCGAACACATATTATATAGAGGCTGCACGTAGACGCCACCGGACCTCTTTCGCGACTCGCACTATATAAGGCCGAGATCCGAAAGGCGCTCGATTGTGCGATTTTGCCGCTGTTCGAAAAATTCACGGCCCGGAGGAGCTTTGACCTGGCCGTCTTCCATCAGGTCATTGGGTGGCAAAAACGTCGTATTGGCATAGCTCTCCGCATAAGCCTCGAAAGGCTGACGTGACAAAAAGTTGATCATGCAGGCGTTGCGCCGGGCCTCTCTCAAAGCGCCAAGATCGATCGTGGCCCGCGCCGCATGACTCTCCCCGCCATGGCCCGCCTCAGTCATAATGTTTCCCAGAAAGTCGATCACTTTAGACATGCCGCTGCAGCTATAGGCCGGCAACGGAATATCTTCCAAGCTCGAGGTGTTGGCGGAAAGCACATACATCATATTTTCGACCGCTCTGGTTTGCTTGCACAGGTCGCGGCCATGGGCACGGGGCGTGCCGGTTTCCGATGTTGGATGGAGCAGGATTTCCGCGCCGCGCATGACATGGCAACGGGTCATTTCCGGCCATTGGATCTCTTCGGACGCCACCATGCACAGATCGCCGATTTCTGTCTTGGCGACCGGGAATACGCCATCCAAACCATAAATATCCAAATATTTGTCCCACACGTCGTAGGGGGTGGGCTCGAACGTCGATGTCAACCGCCGATAGCGCAGAATGATGTCGCCGTTGGGCGCGATAATGAAACAGGTTTGAAAGTAGAGTTCCGGGAAATTGGGATCATCTTCATAGGCATTGCCGGCGATATAGATATTAGCGTCTTGCGCCGCTTTACTGAGAATGTCGAATTCAGGTCCGTCGGGCGCAAGGCAGGCCTTCTCTTTCCACAGGGGAATCGAATCGCCCATGGGAAATCCTGTGAGCACGAATTCCGGCAATAAGACCAAGCGGCATTGGATGCCGTTGAAGAACTTCATAAAGTGAGCGCTGGCAATGGCGAAGTCCGCAGCCCTTTTTACGTTGGTGAGAATTTGCGCGCGGGAGGCGTCCCTTTCCTTATAATTGTGCACACCTACGCATTTCAGTTGCATTGCGATGGCACCGTAGCGGAGTTGTTCCGTGCTCTTTTCGGCCATTAGTCACCTCATTTGCGCCGGGGTTGTTTGCGCGACGATGTTGAGATTTGAACCGCGTGGCGCGCGCAGCACGAATCGACTTGAAGTATGCTAACGGGAACTGATACCCCACCAACACAGCGGCTATCGCTGACGATGCCAAATTTATCCATCTTTTTCGCGAGGGACCACGAAAAATGATGCCTTGACCATGGTCCGGGCCTGGCAAGCTCGCATCTTGAAAATGCAAGGTGTCGTGACTCCCGCCTTCACTGGGGGTACGTTATGCAGCGCGGCCTCGCTTTAAGGGCGACGGGGACCGCCTTTTGTCGAAGGATCACAAAGAAACATGAAAGTCGCTGTCACAGCTGCCACCGGACGCCTCGGACGCGCCACGCTCAAAGCCTTGAGCGACAAGCTTGGACCTGGAAACGTTGTGGGTATCGCCCGCTCGCCCGACAAAATTGATGTACCGCAGATCGAAACGCGGCGGGGTGACTACAATTCAATTGAGGAAATGACGGCAGCTTTTCAGGGCATCGATAGCGTCGTCATGATCTCAGCGCCCGTTGTGGTCGGCACCGATCGGGTGCCTATGCATCGCAATGTCATCGAAGCGGCAAAGCAGGCGGGCGTCGCCAAAGTGGTTTACACTAGCGTCATCGGCAACGGTTTGGAAAAAGACACTTGGTTTTGGAAAACCCAACAGGTGAACCGGCAAGCAGAACAGGATCTCCACGATTCCGGGCTGAGCTGGATCGTGGCTCGCAACGGCCTGTACATTGAGCTTGATGTCAACCACATCATCGCCGCCAACGAGTCAGGTGTCTATATGAACAATGGTGGCGAGGGCCGCTGCGGCTACATCACGATTGACGAGTTGGCTGCCGCCACTGCCGCATTGGCTACGAATGACCAATTAGATGGGCAGATCTACAACCTCGTCGGTGACTCGAGAAGCCAAGAGGAATTGGTCGCGCTCGCCAGTGACGTCTTCGGCCTCAACGTCAAATACAGCGCAATGAGCGACGAAGAAAATGTCGCGCGCTTCATGAAAGACCCGCGAATCTCGGCCCGCGGCGAAGACGTGGCTCGGATGCTTACGGGATGTTTTCAAGCCATGCGAGTCGGCGCGCTGGACGTCACGTCCGACTTCGAGACCGCCGCCGGCCGGCCGTGCAGATCCACCAAAGAGATGATGGAAGACGCCAAGCGGCTTCTAGAACAGTCTTAGGGACTGACGTCAGCCTCAACAACACGGAAGCCGTTATAGCTCAGCCTGAGCTCGGGCGCGTAGCGGTCGCACACAGCAATCCGTGACGTCAGAGGTTTGTTGTACCAGGAGCCACCGCGAAGAACCCGCTCCCTGCCCGAAGCCGGCCCCATGGGGTTTTTGCGGGGCGAAATTTGATAATAATCCTCTTGGTACCAATCGCCCGTCCATTCCCAGACGTTGCCGGTTATGTCGTAAAGTTCCCACGTATTAGGCGGAAAACTTCCCACTCGGGTGGTCATAACCTGAGATTCCGACTTCTTTTCGCCGCCTGAGTCCCACCAAACCTTCCAATCGTCTTTTAGTTCTTCGCCGGCATGCCAACTCAGCGTATTGCCGCCATTCGTGTTCCACGCATTGCCCCAGGAATATAAACGCCCCTCTTCACCGCCTAAAGCCGCATATTCCCACTCCGCTTCCGTGGGCAGGCGAAACGATTGACCGGTCACGTCGCTCAACCATTTGGCGTACGCATCGGCCTCCTCCCAAGTCACATTGACGACCGGGTGATTGGGATATCGTACGAAGTAATTTGTCCAGCCGCGCGGATTGAGGGGCGGCGTGCAATCGGTGGTTTCACAAAAGGCTGCAAATTGTGCGTTGGTCACAGGAAAGCGCCCCATGCGAAAGCTCGAAAGTTCGACGGCGTGAACAACTTGAGTATCCCCCCACGATCCTTTAGCGGTACTGCCCATTTGAAATGCGCCTGCGGAAATCTCAACGACTTCCGGAACAAGTACGCCGTTTACATTGGTGCCGAATACACCTTCGACATGGATCTACTCTGAGTCCGCATCATCAACTAGACCTACGATCTCTTTCGAGTCAGCGTCTCCATCATCCTCGCAGCGTCCGCGGCGACCTTCAAACGTCGCCGTTCCATAGTCGCCGTAGTCGATCGTCCCTGTCATCGTGTCGCCTTTAACCACAGCAACGTAATCGCCGGCGACCGGTAAATTTCCAAACTTGAGAACGACGGTGAATTTGACATTGGTGCCGTCGAACGTACCCACGAATCCGCCGGACGCCATTTCACTTTCCGCAAATCCGAAGACGCGTTTTCCTTCTTGCCGGATCAGCACATCGCGCGTGCCCGGGCCATTGGGTGACGTAAGAATGTCAAACACCCATTCGCCGCTCAGATCGACAATCTCGTTTTCGGTGGATTGAACAATTGAAGCCATCATAACGGTCACCACGGCAGCAACGAGAATACTTTGACTTCTGATCATGGCCAGCAATCGATCTTTTATCCGTCGCGCAGCCACTTTTGCCGGGCGTCAAAGCCCATGGCCCATAGCCATGTGTCGACGTATAAAATCCGATCAGGGGACACTTTCACCAGTGCCGATTCCGGCGGCTTGCTTAGATCCCAACCTAATTGTTCGGCCCAAATGCGCCAATGAAATATTTCCATGCCGTGCTCCCAGCCGGGAGACTTGGGCTCGAGAACCGTAGCCTTGCCAAAATACTGGGCACCCCTCGCACTCGCCCAGCCATTGTGATTTTTGTGCACGGCTAATGAGACATTCGGATCGCGTTGCATGGCCAACAACTTTGGTGAGCCGGCATCGGGTAACATGTAGAGGTCAAGTCCGTCTGCATAGTATTCGATAGGGCTGGCAATTGGCGTGCCCTTCTTGCTGATGGTTGCCAAAACGCAGGTGTTGACCGAATTCACAAATTCCCGAATGCGAAGTTCCAACTGATCCCGAGGCAATTTTTCGTCTGGCCGCGGTTCGTGAAGCCATGGTGAGGCTGCGTGCATGACAAGTTCTCCAAATTGGGGACCAACAAATTCATTGCAGCTTAGACGATCACAGCGGCAGCGCAAAAAAGAATCGCAATTGCTCACCGCGCATGAATGGCTTCCGCGAAGGTGTCTTGATTTCAGCTAACAGCCGCCGCCGTTACATTGCGTCATTCAGCGGCAGCATTCTGATGCGTAGTTTCATTGGTGAAGAAATGCCGGATAAAGTCTTTATAGTCGGCGATGTTTCGCAAACATGACAAAGATGCGTTGGGCGACACTTCTCCGGCCAAGATTGCGAAACTCTCACCTGTATGATTGCCGCCACGGCCCGTACGAAGTTCCGCTTGGATGACGCCGATGTCTTCGGAGTAAATCTCTTCGGCAGGTTGATCAGGTCCCCATTGAAGCGAGATATCCGGCAAGAACTCGCTGCGGGGTCCGAAAAATGTTTCGTGCATTAAATTGAATTCAATGATCAGCGGTTCGTCGGTTGTTCGGACTTTAATTGCCATCAAGCGGTCCCTTAGCCACTCAATGTATTGACGCCGGGCGCCATCGCTGTCGTCCAAATAACCGTCGCGTTCTCGCCCCTTAATGTTGAGACGGATCATGCCTTCGCCGCCCATACAGACTGGAAATGCGGGCGTGGCGGACCAATCGCGTCCGCCAACATTCTCTCGGTTCACGACCCAGTCCTGCACTTGCTCTCCAAGCAATTCCACGGCCGCATATTGCAGTTTTGGCGGCACGCTATCGCGCAGTCTTGCCACAATACCGCGTCTCTCATATTTGTTATCAACAGCGGCCTGACCGGAAACATAGAGCGCGTTTAGGCGATTCATGATTTGGGGCAAGAAATGATTTTGTGCCCGATTAGCCGCCATGCCGTTCAAAGAGAAAAAGAGTACTGCCGTATTTTTTTTCTCGACGGCCTTCAGTATGCGTTCAATTTGTCGATCCAAGGTTCGGTAGATATCTAACATCGCATCCGGCGACTCGTCGGACGCAAAATCAGCCTCACTTGGCCATAAATTGTGGCCGGCCCGATGGGCCTCTTGGATCGATCCCATGAAAAATTGCCAGTCTTGCGAAGTGGCAAGTCAAATTATGGCATCCGCCTTCTTTTCTATTGCTCGGATAGATCGATTGCGCACGGCCTCAGCCATATGCCGCGTCTTTGGAACAGGAACTTCCTTTCCGATCGGTCGATGACCGAACCGGCGGCGCAATTCCTTGAGGACTAGAGGATCTGAGGCAAAAGCTTGACCGCAGCTCTGTGCAGACCAATTAATAATCTCCAAGCAGGGCGAATTGGAATGCTCCATTACTTGGGTCGCGTCTAAAATCACGCATTTGATGCCGTTGCGCGCCAGGTCATACCAAAAAGGTTCATAGTCGATGCTATTCGCCCAGATCTTTTTGTTGGTCCGGAAGAAGGACATCTTTTCGGCGTGCCACTGAAATGGAAAATAGTGTCCGTGGTGTCCTAGTTGCTTGCCACTTGCAAATGTCGGCCAGACGCTCGCGCTTGTGATTTCAGCAGGGCCATCTGTCTCAACAAGCGCCCCCTCTTTCAATAGTCGGCGAAAATTTGGAAGAGACCCTAAGTTTGCTCGGACAAAGGGCCAACTCACGGAATCCAATTCGATCATTAGAATTCGCGTCGCCAATTTTGAATTGCGAAATTGATGGACTGTCATTGGCGCATGTCAAGGCATGCAATCATTGAGATAGTTCTTCTACTTAACATCTAGTCGGTTCTTATTGCACTCAACGATTTAGTAAATCAATTAAGGATTTGTTTATGTATTACCAATGACTTTAGGCATATTGGAATTTACATCTCTACCCCAATGACGATGACAAAATTGTGAACGATTCGCCTTGGTTCCGAAAATAGTAAATTGATATCAAAACAACTCCGCGCCTTGCGAAACGCCTTGGAAGCGGATTTTGACACTTCGTCAAGCACGGCACTCACCTTTAGTGGTTGGTATTTAGGAACGATTACGGATGAACGGCACTGTAACAGCTAAAAAAATTGTGACGATTATCCTAAAGACGTTGACCACCGTTTTCATATTTTGGCTAATTGCACAAGAAGTGGATCTAGCGGCTACGATCCCAATCTTCGACAGAGCGAGCCTGCCTGCCCTCCTCGCTTGCTTGCTATTGGCTGTACCGTTCTTGATGTTGGACGGCATGCGATGGCAGTCAGTTATCGGCGCCATGGGTCATCACATCAAGATCCGCACGGCATCGCTTTATATGCTTGTAGGCATGTTCTTTATCAATCTCGCGCCTTCCTTTATCGGCTTTGATGCGTTTCGAGCGACTCAAATGCGTCGCTACGGCGTTCCCACCGACATTGCCATTTCATCTGTGGTGATCGACCGTCTTTGCTCGTTTGCAACGCTTCCGTTTATTATCGCTTTAGGGATACCCCACGCCCTTGCTCTAGCGCTTGGTTCGGCTGATCAATCCTTGCTTTTGTTTATATTGATTTTCAGCATTGCAGGATTGAGCGGCGCCTTGTTGTTCGGAAAAGTACACTCCTACTTTCCTGCTTGGCTTGTCTTGCAGCCGTTCGGTCCAATCGCCCGACTCTCCAACAAATTGTGGGCAGTGCTCACTATCAGCAGTCAACGGGCAAAGATCCTGCTGGCCTCAACTCTGGTCCACGTAATGCGAATTGTGATTGTTTTTTCGTTGGCCAAAACACTTGGAATCGGTCTTTCTTTCATCGACTGTTTTGCATTGGTGCCTATTTCACTCTTGGTCGCCATGATCCCGATTTCACTTGCAAGTTGGGGCGTTCGTGAAGCCGCCTTTATTTTTGTACTTGGATTTTCCGGCGTGGCGGCAGAAGATGCACTTGCGCTTTCACTTCTTTTCGGCGCGTTTCGTTTAACAATTGGCGCTATAGGGGGACTCGCATGGCTGATCAGCAATCGAGAAATGTATGCGGTGAGCATCAAGCCTACAATCAATAAGCCTGCCCATGGTGCAGAGACGACGGCCCAAGTCTAGCCCCTTCAATTGACAGAACGGATACTATTGTCACGATCTCAAGCGCTCAATTCACGGCGCATGTGGCTCCCCTATCAATGTGATAGATTTCGTACGGACCATAGCGCGCTTTTCGTTCGAACAATGACGGGCAATCCCTGACGGCTGCCCGCAAGCCGCGGTTTGACTCGTTATCGAGGACTAAGAACTCGACAGCAAACAACTTTAGGTCCCTTTCAAAATTCGGAAGCAAGAACTTGCGATCATTATTATTGAAGGCATGTTCGAAAGCGAACGATACAACGGGCCGCTCTACAAAGGCTGCGAGTAGTCGCGGCTTTCTGAAGGTGACGACGCTGCTCCCCGAAGACAACGCCCTAAGACGTTTGATCATTAGCTGGGCATTGGACGACAAAGGTCCTTCGCTAAAACCCGCATATGAGAAATTTCTATGGCTGTCTGCAGCCGATACGATAAAGCAGGTGCAAACAACAATAAGTCCCCAATGTCTATAAGGCTCGAGCATATGGCCTAAGCCATGTGTAAATCCGCAAGTCGCGTAGATAGCAACGAGCGGCATGATCGGTAAGAGAAGCCTAGGGTTCGGATCGAAGGGCAAGAAAATGATCGCGCCGGAATAGCCCAATATGAACGCATCCATGTATGAAAAGCGCTCAAGCACACTGCGTATGAAGCCTAAGGCTGCGGCGGCTAATACAACTATACTCAGTATGCGTGCAATAGGAGATGCGGGCCCTATATACCATAGAGCCGTGAGTGACCTAAAATAATCAGAAAAATTCTTTAGGTTGAAGGCTATACCTAAGCTAACTTTGCTTCCATCAGCTGTTGCAAATGACAGATTTTGGTAGGCAGCAAAGAAATTGCCGGTTAGCAGCAGAAGGCCAAGACCTAATCCGGCAATTGCCATTATCCAAAGTGTAACGAGTTGTACGCGGCGATATTTTACGAGATCGTGAAAAATCAAAGCGGGCAGCAATATCACACCAATGGCTCGCGTACCGCTGCTGAGAGCGATAAGTAAGCCCGATACGGTCCCCCAGGCCAACAATTTACGTTGTCCTCGTTCGAGTTCGAACACGCGTTCAATAACGATGAGTGTTACAAGGACGATCAACGTGAAAAAGAATTCGCTGCCCAGATTTTCTTTGAAATCCCAAAAGGCTGGACTTATCGCTATTCCCGTGACTGGCAAAATGGCCGCCCACGCGTTCAATCGGTTGTGCGCCAACACAAACGTAAGAACAAGAATTCCGCCAAAGATAACAATCATATAGAGCTTTAAGGTTTCAACGTCATATCCATGAAGGCTATAAGGTATCGCGAGAAACGCTGGCCAAACGGGTGGAAAGAATCGAGGACCGATAAGTGACACGTCGGGGTTATAGACATAGTTTGTTTGTGCGTAGGGTTCCCCGGCGACGATATTCTGTGCATGCATCAAGTAACTGCCCTTGTCCGGCGTCAGCACTCATGGGACAGATTGAGGGAATTGCGTAAGGGAGAGTTTTTGGCCCATCGTCACACGAGAGGAGTGGACGATGAGAGACAAAACAGTGCGCCATCAAGAAGCTGCGGAACGTACAGTCAAGGATATTCGCCGCTGGACGCGCAAACGCTATTCAGCTGAAGAGAAGATCCGGATTGTGCTCTCGGGCCTGCGCGGCGAGGACAGCATTGCCGAGCTGTGCCGTCGGGAAGGGATCGCCGAGAGCCTCTACTACAGCTGGTCGAAGGAGTTCCTGGAAGCCGGCAAGAAGCGGCTTTCGGGGGATACCGCCCGCCAGGCGTCCTCGGGCGAGGTCAAGGACCTGCGCCGCGAGAGGCATGACCTCAAGGAAGCGCTTGCCGAACAGGTGCTGGAGAACCGGCTGCTTAAAAAAAGCATGATCGGGGATGGGGGAGACGGCGCATGAGATACCCCGCATCGGAGAAGCTCGAGATCATCCGCCTAGTCGAGCGATCCCATCTCCCGGTGCTGCGGACGCTGGACAAGCTCGGCATCCCGGCAACGACGTTTTACCGATGGTACGACCGGTATTTGCGTGGTGGCGTACAAGCATTGGAAGACCGGTCTCCCAAGCCAAAACGCGTGTGGAACCGCATCCCCGATGATATTCGAGAGCGGATCGTCGATATGGCTCTTCAGGAACCGGAACTGAGCCCGCGCGAGTTGGCAGTGCGGTTCACTGATACGCAAAGCTATTTTGTATCCGAAGCTTCAGTGTACCGCCTGCTCAAAGCTCTTGATCTGATTACCAGCCCGGCCTTCGTGGTCATCAAGGCTGCCAATGAGTTCCGCGACAAGACCACGGCGCCAAATCAAATGTGGCAGACCGACTTCACCTACCTCAAGGTCATCGGCTGGGGCTGGTTTTATCTCTCTACGATTCTTGATGACTTCTCGCGCTACATCATTGCGTGGAAGCTGTGCACCACGATGAGAGCTGAAGACGTCACTGATACGTTGGAAATGGCTCTGGAGGCATCGGGTTGCGATCAGGCAAATGTCGCACACAAGCCGCGTCTGCTATCTGACAATGGTTCAAGTTATATTGCCGGCGATCTTGCTGACTGGATGGATGATCAAGGCATGAGGCATGTTCGCGGCGCGCCGTATCATCCGCAAACGCAAGGCAAAATCGAGCGTTGGCATCAAACGCTCAAGAACCGCATCTTGCTGGAAAACTATTACCTACCTGGCGATCTTGAAGCGCAGATCGATGAGTTCGTGGGTCACTACAATCACCAGCGCTATCACGAGAGTCTGCAAAACCTCACGCCCGCAGATGTTTACTTTGGGCGCGGCCAAACCATTCTATTGCAAAGAGAAAGGATCAAGCGAAAAACGATCGAGCATCGGCGCTTGCAACACAGCAAAGCCGCTGCTTAAACTGATACAACAGATGAGCCATATACTCCGCTAGCTCAAATCAAAATCTGTTCCAATTTATCTGATGACGGACAGCAGATTATGTAGCGACAGATTGCGTACATATTTTTGCGGAGCAGTAAGGACAAATCCCATCAAGTACGTCGGAAAGGTCGAACCATGATCATCAATAATTGGTATGTCGCCGCAGATGCGGACAATCTTAAAGACGAGCCGATGAAGGTGAGGATGCTAGGCGTCGATCTGGTCTTATTCCGCGATGAGGACGATAACATCGCATGTTTAAGTAATACGTGTTGTCATCGCGGCGGATCTTTATCACGCGGTGTTCTAAGCGATGGATGTTTGAGCTGCCCTTACCACGGCTGGCAGTACGACAAGTCTGGCTGCGTAACCAAAATTCCGGCGCTTGGTGACGATAGTAAGATTCCAAAGCGAGCCCGCGTTGATTCATACCCCGTTCAGGAAAGATACGGCTATATCTGGGTTTTTCTGGGCGATAAATCCGAAGCGGAACGTTTGGATGTCCCGCATATTCTTCCTGAATACGAAGACACTGAAACCTGGCGCATTTTGCGTGTGCAGAATGATTGGGATGTCAACTGGATGCGATTGGGTGAGAACTTGGTCGATTCGTCTCACTTGCCCTACGTGCATGATTTTGGAAAATATCTCCCTCGCAAAATGAAAATCTATCCTATTGAGGAAAGAGAATGGGGGGCAGAGAGCATTCAGATAGCAAGCGATGACCCGGACGCTACATTGGTGACACTCGAATTTTCCCTAATTGGCATGATGCAGAAGAATCGCATGGACGTGGCGCCCGGGGTGACAAGCCTTGCCTGGCATGCTTGGACTCCCATCGATGAAGATCACACTCGGCTGTTCGGTTTGCGCCTACGCAATGTCGACAAAGATCCCAAATATGATGAAGAAAGATATGTCTCGAGCGACCATGTCGCTCAGGAAGATTTCGATACGGTAACTTACCTGTCTCCTGTGGTCACACCTCGCACTAACGCCAACGAACTCGTCCTCGAAACCGACGGCATGGAAACGCTGTTTCGGCGCAAAACTCAAGAACTCAGAATTAAACTGGGCGCTATTGATAGCCGCACGCTTGAAGCAGAACGCAAGTATAAGGTTTTTGTCATACCATCTCCCGGACGTGGGCAAGACTCCGGCAACTGGGTCCATGACACCGTACCAATGATCGATTTCGAAGACGCGATTGTGTCTTCGGCTGCAGCTGAGTGAGCGAAGCGCTCTATACTGCACCCAGCATTGTTCCAGTCTCCGACTACCCTCCCCGGACCCTTTGTGAGCTGTCTTGACCCTTGAGAATTGACAGTCTGATCCGTACATCTTCCCAAATCTCCGGATGACAGCCGGGCTCAACACGTATTTGCGCGTAGCGAAGGCCAAGTTCTCTTCAATTGAGAATGATCGGATCAAAGGTGCATAGCGAATGCTGTGAATTGGGATCGAAGCAAAAACTGGTACGTTGGCGTACCAACGGGCAGCCAACTGAACTAGTCAGCTTTCCCACGGGCCGGGATGACTGTAATCGCAACTAATGAACAGTGGCGTCAATAAGTTCAGACTCAATTTCCGCAAGCGCTTTTGCGATCAACGTCCACATGACATGTTCTGTCATATCGCCGTTTTCGAGACACTCATCTGCCAACTGCGCCACATACAAATGGGCATCGCTGCCATGACGGTCGATTAAGACTTGGACTGCGGCCTGAAGTCTTTCCTCGTCCAAAACATTGCCCCGTCTAAGCATTAAACTAAATGAGACCCGCTTCGCGAAGCAGTTCCGTCGCCTTCGCAATTTCTTCTTTGGAAATAATACTTCCTCCCGTCAAACCGTCACGCAGCGTATCTTGAATGGCATAGTCACTGGCTCCGTTATAGAAGATCCATGATAGGGCTTGGCGAACGTTCCAGCTGGCACCACTGTTGTTAAGTAATTGGCTAAATCGAATGACCCTCTCGTCTTGGGATGGTGCCGCAGGTGTAAAATTAATGCTGTATATTGGGATGTCCTTGTTTATGTTTGCGCATGCTGCCGCCAGTGAATGAGATTTCGTCGCACCAGGCTTAATAATGACCGTTTGAGATGATACAAGGCTCATCTGTTGCGCATCGGGATCATCAGGCCAGAATATTGTGCCCGCGGGAAACAAGATGCGAATTGGCGCATCGGTTAGATTCTTGAATTGGCCACAAACAGCCTTAATACCGCATCCACCAAACGTGGATTCAATTTGGCCGTTTGCACTCAAAACACGAAAATCTTGCCCTGTCTTAAACTTGATCGCTTCCTTTTCGTTTTTGTGGCCAGGAAAATCCGCCAAGAACTGATCAATGCGCTCTATTGATGCCTCATTTCGGGCAGATAACCAGAAACTTTCATTGCGGCGAAGTTCTGCGATGTTCCGGTCGGCCTCTATAATTCTCTCCGACCCTGGGTACTGTTCTTTGAACCAAAGATATTCTCGAACCGTCTCACTTGCCTTGGCCGTCTCCCAGTCAAAAGATTCAATTTTTGATTTGCTATTGCTTACATAAGAGGTGGCTCGGGAAATCTGCACAGTTGAGATAAGTGGAATTTTGGCCTGTAGGCGGCATGATCGCCGGCAACAGGAGATCCACTATGGCAAGACGACCACGTCGCAATCATACACCTGCGTTCAAGTCGAAGGTGGCCCTTGCGGCCGTTCGCGGTGAGCAGACATTGGGAGAACTCGCTCAGCAGTTTGATGTTCATCCTAACCAGATCAAGCAATGGAAAGATCAGCTCCTTGAGGGTGCAGCGGGTGTTTTTGGGCGGGAGGGTAAATCACCGCTGCCTGCACCCCGTGTTGATGTGAAGAGGCTCCATGCCAAGATTGGGGAGCTGACGCTTGAGAATGATTTTTTAGGCGATGCGCTCACCAAGGCGGGATTGCCGAGCGCAAGAAAATGATCGACCGCAAACATAAACTCTCGCTCAGCCGTCAGGCCAAGGCGCTCAAGATCAGCCGGGGCAGCGTCTATTATCAGCCCCGTCCCGTATCGGTCGGTGATCTGGCACTGATGCGCCGGATTGATGAATTGCATCTCGACTATCCCTTTGCAGGCAGCAGGATGCTGCAGGGACTATTGCTTGGTGAAGGATACAAGGTTGGCCGCCTGCACGTCACAACACTGATGAAGCGTATGGGGCTTGAGGCTATTTATCGCCGCCCGAACACGTCCAAGCCTGCACCGGGCCACAAAATCTATCCCTATCTGTTGCGTAAGCTGCCGGTCACCCAACCCAATCAGGTCTGGGCGATGGATATCACCTACATTCCAATGGCACGGGGCTTTGTTTATCTGGCCGCAGTGGTTGACTGGTTCAGCCGGCGTGTCCTGTCCTGGCGGCTCTCTATCACACTGGAAGCAGACTTTTGCATTGAAGCCGTTGAAGAAGCACTGGCCCGTTACGGTAAGCCGGACATCTTCAACACCGATCAGGGCTCGCAGTTTACCTCCATCGCTTTCACACAAATCCTGAAGGATGCTGAAATCGCCATCAGCATGGATGGCAAGGGAGCGTGGCGGGACAATGTCTTTGTTGAACGGCTGTGGCGCACGGTCAAATACGAGGAGGTCTATCTGCATGCCTATGGCAATGTTCCACAAGCCCGAGCCGCCCTCGGCAAATATTTGGTCTTTTACAACACCAAGAGACCGCATTCATCGCTTGACCGCCAGACACCCGATCAGGCTTACTTCAACGTGCTGCAACCAATCCCGGTCGCGGCATAACAGGGGCTGAAATCCACTTATCCGCAGTCCGAAAGTTGTTCAAACAAACCGAACCACCTCTAAAGTTCAGTAGAAGTCACTTTGCGGAACGGAGCTGACTTGTGAAGATCGATATCATTTTAAATGCCGGCGCGACCTTTGATGAAGTTGCGGAATTGGGCTTGCTCGCGGAGCGAAACGGACTTCACCGATTGTGGGGATCGAGCTTTGCGGGCGCTCGCGATCCGTTCATCACCCTTGCGGGGCTCGCACGGGAGTCCAAGTCAATCGGCATCGGCCTGATGCCGCTTAGTCCATACGAGATGCAGCCGCTCAAAATTTCTGACGCCTTACTTACATTGAATGAACTGTGCAACGGCCGCGCGGCGATCCTGATTGGCGGGCTTGGGCAATCCGGCGCGCGTGCGATGGGGATCAAACCTCATAGGCGAGTGAGAGCGGTCCGCGAATGCGTCGAAATTTTAAAGAGTGCATCGTCCGGAGCACCTCTCAACTATGACGGCGAGATGTATCGTACGGGCAACTATCATCCCAATTGGGCCAAGGCTCGCCCGCCGCTTATTTATGTGGCCGCGAGCGAACCGCAGATGCTGAAAATGGCAGGCCGCGTTGCCGACGGCATCATGTGGTCCGATGTCACGGTCGAGCGTATGGACCAGCAATTGGAACCTATTTGGGATGGCATGACGTCCGTGTCAAAACCACGTGAAGATATTTACATCAACAATTTCATGGCGTGGCACGTTCGAAGGAACAAAGACGAGGCGCGGCGGGAAGCCAAGCAAGAATTGGTTTGGCGCGGGCTGCTTCAACAGCGCTATACGTCTTCTTTCTTGACGACAGAAGAAAGTGAATTTGTCGAATCCAAGTGGGGTGCATTTCTCCATGCGTTTCTCAACAAGACCGACGTCATCGAGGGCGTGCCGGACGCTATTGTCGATGCCTTGGTTGACAATCTCACATTCACTGGGGATTTTGACGATGTGGACCGTGTGATCGACGAGTTAAAAGCCTTTGAGGCGGCGGGGCTCGATGAGATTGCTCTGAAGCTTCATGGGGAGCCGGACGAATCCATCAAACTCTTGGGGGAGCGGGTGGTCCCGGCCTTTAGGGAAAAATAAAGGTGGCCATGGGCATGGTCGCGCTGATATAGCCTCTGCTTCTCAAGCGCCGGATAGAGCACAGTATGCCCGATATGATCAGCGGACTGCGTAACATCGCGATCATCGCCCATGTTGATCATGGCAAGACGACCTTGGTCGACCAGCTTCTGCGTCAGTCCGGAACTTTAAAAGCGTTCGGCGACACGCAAGAACGTGTCATGGATTCAAACGACTTAGAGCGCGAACGCGGCATCACAATCCTGTCCAAGAATACGTCGATCAACTGGAACGACTGGCGCATCAATATTGTGGACACGCCGGGCCACGCCGACTTCGGCGGCGAAGTCGAGCGTGTGCTGTCGATGGTCGATTCAGTGTTGCTGCTGGTCGATGCGGTGGAAGGACCGATGCCTCAAACCCGCTTTGTGACCAGTAAGGCGCTCGCCCGGGGATTGTGTCCCATCGTTGTCGTCAACAAAGTGGACCGGCAAGCCGCGCGGCCTGACTGGGTTGTGGACCAAACATTCGAATTGTTCGATAAGCTGAGCGCGAGTGATGAGCAATTGGATTTTCCAGTTGTCTATGCGTCGGCGACTGAGGGTTGGGCGAGTTTGAACTTGGACGAGTCGCGCCAAGACATGACGGCACTCTTTGAGACGATTGTCTCACACGTTCCCGCGCCAGATGTCGATTTAGACGGGCCGTTTCAGCTTCAGGTGAGCGCGCTCGATTATTCGAGCTATGTCGGCGTCATCGGGATTGGCCGGGTCCAGCGCGGCCGCGCCAAACGCAATAGCAATGTTGCCGTTGTCGATCGCAATGGGGCGACGCGATCGGGCCGTCTGCTTCAAATCTTGGGTTTTCATGGGCTCGAAAAGATTGAGCAGCAGGAGACCGAAGCTGGACAGATCATTGCGTTTACGGGCATCGACGGCTTGCACATCTCAGACACGCTGTGCGATCCGGACTCGATCGAGGCCTTACCGCCGCTTGTCGTCGACGAACCGACCATCACCATGACGTTTCAAGTCAACGATTCGCCCTTCGCCGGCCGTGAAGGCAAATATGTCACCAGCCGTAATTTGCGCGATCGCCTCGATCAAGAGCTTCTGCACAATGTGGCGCTGCGTGTCGAGCCGACGGAAGATCCGGACAAGTTCCGCGTGTCCGGCCGGGGCGAACTTCATCTGTCCGTCTTGATTGAGACCATGCGCCGGGAAGGCTATGAACTTGCGATCTCTCGTCCCGAAGTCATTCTCAAAAACATCGATGGCCAAGATTGTGAGCCGTGGGAAGTGCTGACCGTCGATGTCGAAGATGACCATCAGGGCGCCGTCATGGAAAAACTTGGCGAGCGGCGCGGCGATTTACGCGACATGGTGTCCGATGGTCAGGGCCGCATGCGGCTCGACTACATCATTCCGAGCCGCGGGCTCATCGGCTTTCGCTCGGAGTTTTTGACCACGACCTCGGGCACCGGTCTCATGTATCACGCCTTCGATCATTACGGCCGGCGCGTCGCTGCCGCGCTTGGCGGACGCAACAATGGCGTATTGGTTTCAATGACGACGGGAAAGTCCCTCGGCTTCGCTTTGTTCAACTTGCAAGAGCGCGGACGAATGTTCATCACTGCCGGTACAGAGGTCTATATGGGCATGGTCATCGGCATCCATGCGCGCGATAACGATCTTGTCGTCAATCCTCTCAAGGCCAAGCAACTGACGAACATTCGGGCCATGGGGACTGATGAAAATATTGTTTTGACACCGCCGATCGATTTGACATTGGAATACGCTCTCGAATTCATTGATGACGACGAACTTATCGAAGTCACGCCGGAATCAATCCGCATTCGAAAGAAATTGCTCAAAGAGCATGAACGCAAAAAAGCCTCGCGCGCAGCATGAGGGCTGTGGGGATTCTTATGTCCCGGCCGCAGCGGGGAGATTGATCGCGAATGCCGCGCCATTTGTGTTTTGGCTCAGAGCGATTGAGCCGTCGTGTGCTTCGACCAGAGATTTGACGATCCCCAGTCCCAACCCCGTTCCGCCTTGCTCCCTTCGCGTTGTAAAGAAAGGTGAAAAGATTTTTTCTTTGTTGGCATCGGAAATTCCGTTTCCGTTGTCCGACACTACGATCGTCGAGCGGTCGTAACCCGGCGTGACCGAAACGCTGGCCTCAGTTGCTCCATGTTGCAAGGAGTTGTCGAACAAGTTCGATAGAATATCTTCCAGACAGTCTTGTGAAATGATAAGCGCGTGAGCGCCGCTGGATTTGTCATTGATGGCCAGTCCTTGGGGTCCGTAGCGCCGACTCAGCCTGTCCAAAACGCTCTTTAGATGACTGACTTCCGCAGACGGCGCAATATTGTCCGCTCGCGCCAATTCAAGAAGCCGCTTAACCAAAGATTCCAGCCGGTCGGAATCATTGATGATATTGGTTAGAAACTTTTTTCTCTCCTCATCCGTCATTTCTTCGTGGTCGAGTAACAGTTCGGCAGCCCCTTGAATGGACGTGAGGGGCGTCTTGAATTCGTGTGACACGTGAGTTGCAAATTGCCGGATATAGTCGGAGCGCTCGTTTAAGGAACGCGCCATGGTCGAGAAACTTTGAGACAATAGATCGACTTCTTTGGTTACGGGGGAAGCTAAAGGTTCCACGCCCGCACCGTTGCCTTCAGCTGCGGCTTGGGTCTTGGCAATCAATTCATTGATCGGCTTTGCAATCGTGCGCGAGGTAAAAAAGGCGAGGAGTAATGTAACCGCGAGCAGCGAAAATCCGATCAATGCCACTTTGCCCCGATCGGCATAGAGATGCTTCAATATGTTTTGGGGCGTGCGCGATAAATAGACGACACCCCAAAGGTGACTATCGTAAATAATCGGAACAGCAATGAAGACGCGAATATCGGTGCCGCGGCTAATGGAGGCAATCGGCGGGCGGGGCTCATCTGAAATGCGTTGCCTGAGCACGCTTGCGTTCGCGCCCTCAAGGGCTGTTTTGACTTCCGGAATGTGGGCAAACGAGAGGCCAATTTCATTGCCGCCGGCGACCGTTATGCCGTTGTAGTCGAGGATCCGAATGCCCGACAGGGCGGTTCGCTGTGCTTCGGTCAATACGGTCGAGAGATTCTTTCCGGTTTGAAGCGCCAAAGCATCCGCAGGGCTTTGGGGCACAACACCGTCGGGTCTCGGCGGCAACAATTGGTCTTGAGAGAGGTCGAGCTCTGCAGGAATAGGCCGATAGTAGTCGTCATCGTTTTCTGGCTCTGGCAGCGTTAGTGGCAAACCATAGATTTGGCCTGACACAAGCGCATTTTGAACTTCGCGCTGGTAAATTGGCGAAATGAACGCGGCTTGGGAAATCAGTTCGGATTCGGTTTGCTGAACGAGTGCGTTTTCGTAAATGCGAAAAAACAGAATGCTACCTAGGGGAAGCACAAGAATAGTCAGGTTCACGATCAAGAGGATCGTGCCGAGCCGAAAGGTCGCTCTGACCGGTCGCGCGGTTACTTGCATGGCCCTAACTTGTAACCAATGCCGTGGACTGTTTGAATGACCGAGTCGCAGCCTGTTTCCGCAAATTTGTGACGGATGTGCCGAATGTGGCTGTCGATAGTCCGGTCGCTGACATGGATGTTGGCCTCATAGGCCTAGTCCATAATATTGTTGCGGTTAAACACCCGTTCCGGATTTTTGATTAGCGTTTGCAAAATGTGAAATGTAGTTGCGGTGAGTTCGACCCCGTGCCCATTCCACGCCACCAGGTGTTTTTCCGGATCGAGCGTGAGCAAGCCATGAGACAGCGGCTCGTCTGCTTCGGGAACCTGAGCATTTGCAATGCTCCGCCTTAGGATGACATTGATCCGGGCGACCAGCTCACGCGGGCTAAACGGCTTGGTCACGTAATCATCGCCGCCGATCTCCAGTCCCAGAATGCGATCGATTTCATCGTCCCGCGAAGAGAGGAATAGGATCGGTAAATCGGAGGATTTCCGAATCAGCTTGCAGACTTCGATGCCATCCATCTCCGGCATGTTGATATCGAGAACCATAAGATCGGGCCCGTGTCGCGACACAGCGGCGACCGCTTCGTTGCCGTTTTTTGCTTCAAATGGGACATACCCGGCCTTGTCCAATGCGAATTTGACGACGTCGCGGATATGGGGGTCGTCGTCCACGACCAGAATTTTTTTTGCCATGCGAAGTGCCTCAAATCGCCGCTCGCGCAGATCATAACAGTACTCATTCATTAGGACACCTCGGAGGCCTGAAACAACAAAGAGTCATTCTTGTCGCGGTTCGACCATCCAACCGTTACCGCCCTCTGCAAGGCGATTTCGGATTGGTGCGCTGCGATCGATGTGACCGGACAGCCTATAGAGCCGATAAGTCCAAGCTCGCCAATCTGTGACCCCATTGTTCACTTCATTGATCCAACGAGCCTCGTATTGGGCCGCCGTCATGGACTTAGTTGTGACGTCTTCCCTTTGATCGAGAAAGGTCTGAACTGCGGGTAATGCATCGACACCGATTTGTCTCAGATAACCAAGATCGAGGGGCTGGCCGGTGCCGCTGATCTCGCGGCTGTGCGCAACGTTGTAGTCCGCAATGAATCCGCCGAATTTGAGGAAACAGCAGATATAGAGAATGCTCGCGACCGTGATCAGATTGACATTGATCAGCAACTCGCCGGACTTGGCATAGACGAGACGCAATTTGATCCAAACGAGGCCTGCAGCGACACAGACCATCCAAATGAAGGCGGCGACTCGCAGATAGGTGAGCGAATATTCCTCGACATAAAGCGAAAGACGCCAAACCGACGACAAAACCAGAAAAACGTTTTGGGCGATCCAAACATAAACAAGCATGCGAATGAACGGAATGCGTTCCGTCACGCTGCCGGGGCGCAAGGCAACAAGCACAAAGAGCGCCGCCAAAAGTGCGGTTGCAATGAGCGGATAAGCGCCGCGATGAGCATATTCCGCAAAGGTCATGCCATCGGGCAATTCAGACAGGCCATAGAGGTAGGTGACGTCGAGTCCCGTTTGCACGAGGAACAAAGCATTGAAGACGAAAAGCGCGCGATAAACGGCGCCGGCACGAATGAAGTCTTCATAGAAGGCAGGAGACCGGTCGAGCTTTTCTTCGACGTCGGGTCGCAACGGCAGCCTCAGCCGTGGCCTAATTACTGCCCAACAGAAAATCATAGTCGCGAACCAAAAGGCAATGCGTTTAATCGAGAAGAGTTCCCTCAGTTCGCGCCAATCGATTTGGTCAATCCAGTCGTCGATGACGGGATTGGCGACAGCGAATAAGACAATGAAGACGAGCGACAGGACAAATGGCAATAACCAATTTCTGAAAGCAACCGTCGTGCGATCGTGGTTGGGCCTGCGCTTTCCGTATCTGCGCGCCGCTTCTACGTCGCTGAAGATACGAAAGACTGTGAGTAAGACAAAGCTGAGTACGCGCTTTGTCCAGGTAAGGCCGTTCGTAAGCCGGGTGTAGTTCCTTGAAATGCCGAGGAAGGCGATACCCAATGCAAAAAATGTGATGGGGAGTATGTCGGGGCTTTCGATGAGAGCGCTAATGAGCCCCAGCATGAGCGGCAAAGTGATCGCGGCGCTCGGTGCCTGGATAATCCGGCTGTTATGCCCCAGAACTACGAGCACGAGGCCCAGGCCGAAGAGAGCGCCGGTCCACCCGAGCGTATGATCGTAAAAAAGAAAATCAGCGAGAATGATGAGGAGAAGGCAGGTGACTGCCTTCCCCCTCAATTCTTGTTGAGCGGCCCGGTGAATGTTGGCTAGGGCGCGCATACACTTATGCAGTCCGTCGTCTTCGCAGTGCAAAGAGGCTGGCGAACATCAGCACGACCAATATGGCCCAGACTTCAGGCTCTGGCGTGGCGCCGCCCGCGAAGTTTTGCGCGACGTACGTGCCCTGCAGTCCGTAGGCTTCAGGCCCGACGCCTTTGACCATGGCAAGCGGGACTTCTGCGTCTATGGAGTCTTCAGGCTTTTGGTTGACGACTTTTTTCGACACCGCGACAAAGGACGTCCACCTTGTTGACAATGAATAGTCGAGTCCGATTTGTGTGACCTTTTCTTTAAGCTCGGTGTCGTCGAGATTGGTGTGGCGCAAATAGTCTGGCGTGTTGATGAGCCGCATGTGCTCGCCGATTTGAGCTCGCGCCCAAATCAGCGGGATGGCTTCGCTCGACTCGCCGGAGTTCTTGTTTGGCAATTTTATCTCGACAGGCAGAGAGGCTTTTGCGCCATTCACGAGTCCGTTGACGAATACGGTGTGGGTGCCGCTGCCGTCAAATTGGCCCTGAAGGCGGATAGAGCCACCGGCGAACAGATCCGGAATTTGAAATGGAGTCACACCGCTCACGTCGAGCGTGCCCCAATCCACATCGATGTCGGTGAGCACCGGCGTCTCGATTTTGGCGGCAAGCTCAATGGCAACGTCTTCGGTGTTTTCCGTCGGATCGATATAGCGGGCAAAGCCGCGGCCCATACGTCCCATTTCGTCGAGTAAGTAACGGTTGACCGACGTGCCGACGCCGAGAGCATAGATCCGTGAATTGTTAATCTCATCGGCGATCATCTCGAGGACTTCGGACTCGTTGCCGATGTAACCATCGGTCAGAAAGACGACAATGCGCATGGTGCCGGGGGCTTCGCGAATGGCGAATGCCTGACGAATGGCACTGGGAATTTCTGTGCCGCCTCCGGCTCGAAGCGAGTCAACGTACGATTGGCCTACCCGAAGATTGGCAAGGCTCGCTGGTACGGGACCGGAGGTGAACTCGGTCGCATTGTTGCCGAAGCGAATGATTCGGAAGTAATCGGTCTTGCGCAGGTTCTTGAGCGCATGCTTCATGAAGAGCTTGCTGGCCGCGACCGGCTCACCGCTCATGGAGCCCGACGTGTCCAAGACGAAAACGATCTCGCGGGGCGTCACGTCCTCGGTCTTGGGCAGCACGGGGGGTTCGATCATGAAATTGAAAAAACCGCCGCGTTCATCTCTGTGAGTGAGAAGTCCAGCTTTGGTGTCTTCGCCCGCCAGCGTGTAGCGCAGGACGAAGTCAGCATTGTCGAGCACTTCCCCTTTGCCGAGAGAGACTGTCTTGGCCGTATCGCCGCCCTTAACATTGATCGCATGAGTCGCGCTCACGGCCCGTTCAATATCGACGCCCGCGTTGAGCGCGACGCGAATCGAAACCCGTTCCTTTTCGATGGTCTTGGGCAGAGTGAGACCAGTGACGTCGGGATAGGCGGGCAGCTGTTCGACTTCCCATTGGCCGAATGTCGTGTCGCTGCGCACGTCTTGCGCGGCCGCAAGTTCAGGTCCCAGCTCCGCGGGGGGTAGGCCCGCGCCAAGGGGCTGGTAACGCGGACCTACCACGAGGGGGACGACGAGCTCATAGGCATCGTCGACCTTGGGGACGGTTTGGACATAATCGAGGGTGACTTTGACCGGCAGGCCGGGCATGAGGTTGGCTATTTTTTGCGTGAACATGTTCGGCCGAAATTGAGTGAGGAGGGCCGCCGCTTTACCCTCGCTCTTTGCTTTTTGGAAAGTTTGTTCGGCCTCCTCTTTCTTTTGAATTTCCGCTTGGATGATCTCGTCGCCGACTTCCATGGTCATGGCGTAGACGGCGGAGTCCTTGTTCATGGGAAACAGATATGTCGCCTGCAACGGCCGGTCAGTCGGATTGTCGAAGGTCTGAATGACCCTGACCGTGGCGACGCCGCCTTGAATGTTGGCGTCGATTTCGGTCTTTAGCGCCGGAAAGTAAATGCGCTGGCCGTCGACGGTCGCGGTCACGGTGCCGCCGAGCTCATCTTCGGCGGCGGCGAAAACTTTCGTGCCGCCGATGGTCAAGCAAATACAGAATGCAAGAAACCAGATTTTAGACATGGTCCTCTCCCTTGAGGTTGGTAGCGGTGAGATGAAGTTCGGGATTGATATCGAGGATGGACGCGATGGCCCGATCCCAATCGTTAAGTTCGGCGGCATTCATGTCCCAAGGTGAAATGCGCTGAATGCCCGACCATACTGTCGATCGGTCATTGAGCCAGCGCCAGACGACTTCGGAAATGTTGGTGGAAACGTCGCCTTGGTCCGACGTAAACGTCACGGCGACGCGATAACTTTGTCCATCAGGACTCGTGGCTTTGTAGATGGACGTGGGCAAGGGGTCGTAGAAAATTCCTTGGTAGGCGACGTCAAAGCCAAGACCGCGCAGGCAAATTTCCGGATTGTGTAAATGACGGAGCGGCGCAGACGTTCGGACAACCAACAGACTGTGTTGTCCGTAAGCGGCCTTTTTCGCGGTTCCGCCATATTCGGTGAAATAGAGCGTCTCGTAAGACGACAATGCGATTGGCCGGGCAGCTCGGCCATCGATCGAGGCGGGCAGCGCAACCGGAATATTTTTTTGTGAAATATCGACCGGTGTTTTCGGCAAGTTGACGATAGTGAGTGCAACAGCCAGCAAACCGAATGCGGACCAAAGAGGCCGGATGCGAAAGTCCGTTACTTTGCCAAGGAATGTAGATCGGCGTGCCGGCGTCAACGGTTGGGTTGACTTGGCGCCGACGAAGCGTGCCCAGAAAATGATGGGGATACATCCGAGCGCAAGCGCGGTGAGCCCAATGAGGTCGTGCCAGGGCGCTGCCATGACGTCGACACCAACGGCATCAGGAAAGGCGATCCCTATTGCAAGTGTCGAAATGCGCAGGACGTTGATCATGACGCTGACGCCGAGGGTGATGACCAAACCAGCAACGCTGAGTGCAAAGGGAGGCCGGCTCACCGCCATAGTGGCGGCGTAAAAGAGGAGCAAGAACACGATGGACCGTGCGCCCGAGCAGGGCAGGTCGATGAGCACATCTTGGTTGTTAAGAAGAATGCGGATGCCGTTGCAGGCGACGTTGTCGAAGAAGCTGCCGAGCACAAGGCAGGCGCCGTCGGCGGAAATGTGTTGCAGGCCGTATCCGGCGACCCGCTGGACGATGCGCTCGATGGGCAGCGCAAACGCAAAGCAAAGAGCGAGCCAGCCGGGCGACACAACACGGCGCCGGTCGGGCAGGCCGAAAAGAAGAGCAATGGCGTAGACGTCAACGACGAGCGCAATGGCGCCAATGATGTTGACCGCCAAGACTTGACCCAACAGCCGGATCAGCGCGGTCGCGGCAAGGAGTAGAACCGCGACCTGCGCACGATCCGGCGCATGTGTCCGCCGCGGGCTTGAAAAACTCCACACAAAGAGCCCGAGACAGACGCAAAAAACGATGAAGCCTTGAGAGTCGTAAGATGGATCGCGCCAGGTGTTGATGAGCCAGCGGATCGGCTCGAAAGCCAGAACGGCAGCCGCCATGCCAAACACGATGGTGGCGAATGGCAAGTTTTTGAGTTGATGTCCCGGTGCAATTTCCATGGCGCCCTTGATAGGCGTCCGGCTTGCAAACCTGATGGCGGAAGTGCGGAGATATCGCGGAGATTTTGTGCAAATCCCGTGCAGGCGTTAACGCTTTGCGTCTCTCAGCCTACATTGAACGGGCCCGGGAATGACACAGAGAGAAATCTCACCCTTCCAAAACGGCGATGGGATCGTCCAAAACGTCGGCGTTATATTTTTCCGTCAGCTCGACATAATATTTGGGGAAGTCTTCGACTTTAGAAATGTGGCGGCCGCCACCGCGCCCTGTCGTGTGGCCGACAATGTCGCCGAACGCCATCCAGGGCCGGAAGCTCACAAGGCTTTGGTATTGAACGGACGTGGCAACGGCGCCGCCGTCCTTGGCGAGCTCCGACATAGTGCTGTGGTAGGTGGTCATTTCGTTGTAGGCGAATTTGCTTCCGCCTGGTCCCATGGGCGGGCCATCGACTTGGATCTCTTCGGTGATCCAGACGTCGTCGCCGACGACGACCGGAGTCATGAACTCGTGCTCGATTTCCATGCCGGAAGCTTCTCCCGACGGGCTTGGGATCGTGAGCTTCTGTTTGGTCATGGTGAACGTGGACGGTCCCATGCGCGTGCGCGCGAGTTCGACAGTCGTATCCGTAAACGGATTGTCCCAAGTCTCTTTGAGTTTGCCGGTCTCAAGATCTGTGAAATAGGCGACCTCTATGCTTTTCACTTCATATGTGTCATCGGAGATTTTTTGATAGCGGCTGAAAGTGCCCGCCAAAATTCCCCACATGGGCGTCGCCAAACTGTTGACCACCGCGTAGCGCGTGCCGATCACCCAGCCCATGGAGAGCCGCCCGTCGGTGCTGCCGCGCATTTTGGCAAGAGCTGTCAACAGATCGTCGTCATTTGATAGGTCGAGTGTCGAGCCGTGGCTGCCGGCAAAGGCGGGCGCTGCAAGGCCTGTTGCTGCGGCGCCGGCAACGGCGCCGAGTGCGGCGCGGCGGCTTAGAATGTGTGGTGACTTGATCATAATCTTCCCCCTGGAATGGAATTCAGTTGATTGAGTGTATCGTGTTGGCAGCCAATGGCGCAGATTCAATTTGGTTTATCCGAATACTGAAATAAGAAGGCCAGTCCTTTTGATCAAAGCCGACACCGATCTCATCCGTAGCTATCGAAATGAGGTTAAACTTGCAGGCAAGCTAAGGGCTGCCACCGTTCACGCGACCACGCTTGCCGATCCGGTGCTGGCGCCTGAAATGGACGAGCTGATTGGCCTGATCATTTCCGGTCAGAAGAAGGCAACGGCGCATCTGGAAATCGATTTCGAACAAAGTGACGTCTCGCGCCGCACAGTCGGCGACGATTGGATCATCCTCGGCAGCGGTCTCGTGCCGCGCTGCCTAGTGCGTCTGACCAAGGTTGATGTGGTGCTATTCAGTCAAGTGGGCAAGGTGTTTGCCACCTCAGAAGGCGAAGGCGATTTGAGCCTCGCACATTGGCGCAGAGTTCATCGTGCCTACTATCAAAGCCAGTGTAAGGCGTGGGGCATTGAATGGCGTGAGGACTTGCCGGTGGTCTGCGAGAGCTTTGAGTTTATTTGTGGCAGCTGAAACATCGCCATCTGCGTGGTGACCACGGGCGGTCAAATATGGTCCTTTCGGTTTGCCCGCCGTATATAGAGCGACCACAAGCCAAAACCATCGACAGGAGTGCGCCCCGTGTCCTCTCAGCCGACCGAAAACCATCCTCAACTTGGCCCCTACGACTCCATGCGCGATTACATCTACGCGCTGGAAGCGAAAGGCCGGCTATTGCGCATCCCGGAAGTGGATCAAGATTATTATGAGGTGACGGCGCTGGCTTACCGCATGATCGACCGGCTCGGTAAAGACCGGGCACCGGCACTTTTGATCGAGCGCGTGAAGATCGACGGCGAATGGCGCGACGGCCCACTTATTTGTAATCCGTACGGCAGTTGGGCCGACGAAGCGATGACCTTCGGAATCGAGACGGACTCCGAGGACGAGCAATTGCTCTACAAGACTGTCATCGATGCCATTGGCGCGCGCCGGCACGGTAACGGGAAATGGCTGACCGAAGAACCCAAAGAAGTCGACGCCTCTGCGGCGCCTTGCAAAGAAGTCATCCACACCGGCGACGACATCGACATACTTCAATATGCGTTTCTCAAGAACAATCCGGCGGACGCGGGTCGCTATCTGAATATGGGCTCGGTGTTTCTTCATGACGACGAGATCGGCCCGAACATGGGCACCTATCGTTGTCAGATCAAAGACAAGAAAAAGATCGCGGTTAATCCGTCCCCGGGCCAGCACGGCTGGCTCATTTTGAATGCCAAGCGGCGGCGCGGCGAGAAAGTCGCCCAATGTGCCATTGCGCTGGGCTCGGACCCAATCACATTCGCCGTCAGCAGCAATCGCATGGCGGGTCTCGGCGAAAGCGAATTGCCGATCGCTGGGGGCCTGCGGGGCAAGCCGGTCCAGCTCGTCAAATGCGAAACGGTGGACTATCTGGTGCCCGCAACTGCCGAGATGATTATTGAAGGGGAAATTCCGCTCGATCAATTTGAAGAAGAAGGTCCGTATGCGGAGATGTACGGTTATATGGGCCCCCAAGAGCCGAAGAATTTTTTCATGAACATCACGGCGATCACCCATCGCCATCAGCCATGGATCATGAACTCGTTTACGGGCGTCACCAATGACATGCCCATGAGCCCGCAATTGGCGGCCGAGTATTTTCGCTACAAAGCGCTCTTGCCTAACCTGACCGGCTATTATCTCATGCCCGGGGCGTTCGGTTTTGCGGTCGTGTCTATCGACAAGCGTGCGCCAGGCGAAGGCATTCAAGTGGGCCAGACAATTACGGCGACGCCGTTCGGCAGCAAGACTGTGATCGTAGTCGACAAGGACATCAACATCCTCGATCCGCTCTCGATCCTCCACGCCATCGGCGCCCGCTGGCAACCGAGCGCGCATCTTTATATTCCGCAAACCTTGCAACGGGCGCCCGATCCCAGCCTGCCCAGTCGCGGCCTATCGAGCAAAATGGTGATCGATGCCACGCGCCAATTGCCGGGCGAGGGCGGGCCTGAAAGCTGGCCGCCTTATTCGCGTACGCTCTTGGAAGAGGGCGCGCCTGAATCCTTCGCGCGCATCGACAAGAAGTGGGACGAGTATTTCGACGGGTTTTAGGTCCCGACTAAAACTTCAGCACCGGCGGCATGTTTTGAAATGCCCAGGCGTCCCAAGGCACGATTTTGCTGGCAAACGGATCGGAAAACACTTGATCGATTAGCCACCGGACGCGCATGGCATCCTGTTCGGCAACATCTTCTTCAGTGAACGGATCGTCGGCGCGCTTTATAATAGTTTCCATATAGGCGTCGACAAACTTTTCGAAGAACTCCTCGACAAAAATGTAGCTCTTCTCGATATCATCGCGATAGACCGGTGGTCCATAGAAGCTCGCGCCCTTGCAAGCGGCCTGACGGCGAAACTCTTCGCGCGTTTCCTCGGTGCCTTTGCACAAAAACTGCCGGTACATCGGGAGCTGATCGCTCTGCCCATATTTGGCGAAATGGTCTTCCGTCACTTTGGCAAGGCCCGCAAGGTCCTCTTCGACTTTCGTTCCGGGCATGACGCCTAAGAAGCCGCCAACACCCATGCTGCCGTCCTCAAAGAATTGATAGACCATGGTCGCGTGCAACATGCCGACCAAAGGTGTTTTGGGGTGAATGTCGATGGCATAAAAGCGGCCCCAGACAAGTACGCCGTCGCCGCGGCCTGGATTGGATTGTCTGCCCGACGATTGCATGCGGCCGATCTTTTCCACGACTGGACCGTGCGTTACTTTCAGATCGTAGTGCGAATAGTCAGTTTCGATAATTCTATTGTCGTATTCTGTCTCGCCGTTGAGTTCCTCCGCCCAACCAAAATACTTCTCGTCCATGCGCGCATTGAAATCGATCATGCGCATCGCCTTGGCGCGCTGGTCTTCAGGTAAGCGATTAAGCCGCTCTTGCTCTTCTGGGATGATGTCCGCGCCGAATGCGACTGGCGACGTCGCGACGAATGCAGTCAAAACGAACCCGAGAACGAGCGAATTCTTCAAAAATGAAAGACCTAACATCATCAAAACATCCTTCCCAGGTTCAATGAGTTGACCCTCTAGGGGATCTCAATCAAGTCTGATTGAGATCCCCTAGAGGGTCAACTCATTGAACCTGGGAAGGATACGCGTACATGCGTTGAAACCAATAGTTGGTTGAGCTTAATGGTCGGTGCAGGCCCAACGGACCACGCGGCACTGTGTTCCGCCATAATTCTGGCAGGTTTGCGCGGCGTATTGCTGGGCACGGCCGACGTCGGATCCCCAACCTGAGCCGAATGCGCCATTGCGGCCAACCGCGACGACACCACAGGCGTTGCGGAACCAGATTTGAACCCGGCAGTCGCCGCGGCCCGATCGGGATTCACACTGGCGCAGTGCTTGGCCCTGGGCGACGGATCGAGTGGTGTAGTTGTAGGAAAACCCGTGGGCGCCGGTGGTGCGCGAATAGGCAATGGCGCCGTAGACGTCGTACTGCCGTGCCGATGCCGTAGAGATGTTCATCGAAGCTGCGGTCATTCCGATCATCAATATGGTGATGAGGCTTTTGGTCAGAATTGATTGGATGGGCTGTGCAGTCATTGGTCTGTCCCTTCTGATGCCGGACGATCCCGGTCTATAAGAAGAGCTTAAGGTCGCTCTCGCACCGGAGATGTGACCCCGGTCACATGAAGGCTCTTTCCTAGCCTGACCGGCGTTAACGCTGCAGCGTGTCGCCAGATTGGATTTTTGGCGGAATTTGGTTTGTTTGGGCGGCATTGGACCGGCTGCCCCGAGGTCAGATCGTCCATGAAACTTGATCCAGCTCAATGCCCCATCGTAAATAACTACAGAGACTCAAGCCTCCGCCGCAAAGGACCACGCGCATGTACATCAACTTTTGGTACCCCATCGCCAAGACCGATGAAATCTCAGCAGACGAACCCTTTCGCGCCGAAATATTCGGCCTCAAATATGTAGCGTTTCGCGATGGCGAAGGTGCTGCTCGCGTCTTGAGCGACACGTGCGTGCATCGCGGCGGGTCTCTTAGCAAGGGCTGGGTCAAAGACGGCTGCGTCGTGTGCCCCTATCACGGCTGGCGTTATGAGGGCGACGGCAAATGCTCGGCCGTTCCTTCGATCGGCTACGACGGCAAGCCGCCTGCGCGGGCCAAGGTCGATTCTTATCCGGTCCAGGAAAAATACGGCATCGTGTTTGCGTTTCTTGGCGATCTTCCTGAAGAGGAACGTCCCTCGCTTTACGAGATTGAGGAATACGACCAGGAAGGTTGGCGCGCGAATGAGCTCGTGGTCTTCGACGTCGACTATTATTATGAGCGCTCCATCGAAAACGGGCTCGATCCGGCGCACAATGAATTTGTCCACCCGACCCACGGCTATTCCGGAGAGAACGCGGATTATCGGGTTGCCGAGTTCGACATTGTGGATTTGCCACTGGGCCCCTGGTTCGAATGCGTCATGGATTCGTCCGAGTACAAAGACAAGACGATGGACAAGGTGCGCGCAACGGCCGGTAAGACGGTGGCGGGCACAGGCACTCACGGTCCCAACATGATGGTGACCAAGATCCACATCACCTATACGAACTGGTTTCATCAGTATGCTTATGAAGCGCCCATTGATGAAAACCGCACGAAGATCTTTTTCGTGAATATGCGCAATTGCCTACTGGAGCCCGAATATGACAAGCGCATTCATGAGCGCAATATGGTCGTGGCTCATCAGGACATAGACCTGTTGACGGAATTAGATCCGGTGCGCACGCCGGAGAGCAACATCAAGGAAGTTTTGACGCCGTCCGACAAAGCAGTCGTGGCCTATCGGGATTGGAAAAAAATTTGGGATGATAAAGGCTGGCGCATTGATTTAAATGCGCTGCGCGCCGCCCGCGGTGATGTCGCTGTTGCGGTGCCATGTCCCGAACGGCGTACGTCGGGCAATTGGGTCCTCGATGAGGTTCCGCGCATGCCTGTAGCTCAAGAGCAAAAAGCCGCCGCGGAATAAGCGCGCCGAGACTCCATTTTTTCAATTCGTCTTGATGGCGCGAGCCTTGCCGCATCCACGGACGGGTACCGCTCCATCAAATTGCCTAAATATGTCCTCTGTTTCGGCAGATTTCTATGCGCAAATAGATGATACCGGGCTTTAAGCATTGCCCGATTACACTTGGATTCAACGTCAGGGGTGACCGGAGCAGGATATGACCAAAGTGTTAATCGTCGGTGCGGGCAAAATTGGCGCTATGTGCGCAGAATTGCTTTCAAGCAGCGGCGACTATCAAGTGAGCATGCTGGATTCCGATGCGAAGAATCTCAATCGAGCCGCATCTAAAGAAGTCTCTGCCCTTTGCGTCGATGCCGAAGATAAGGCCGCGTTGTCGCAGGCACTGCAAAAACACGATATTGTCTTGAGCGCGGCGCCTTACATGCTTAACCCCGCTATTGCTGCACTTGCCAAAGGTGCCGGTGTTCACTATTTCGATTTGACGGAAGACGTCGAGTCGACGCGCGAAGTTAAAGCGTTGGCACAAGACGCACAAACGGCGTTTGTCCCGCAATGCGGGCTTGCCCCCGGGTTCGTCTCTATCGTTGCTTATGACTTGGCCAAACGCTTCGACACGTTGCGCGACGTTCAAATGCGCGTGGGCGCCTTGCCCAAATATCCGACCAACGCGCTAAAATACAATCTTACTTGGAGCACGGACGGCCTCATCAATGAATATTGCAATCTGTGCGAAGCGATCGTTGACGGCGAATTACGCGAAGTGCCGGCGCTCGCCGAGGTTGAAGCTTTCTCCCTCGACGGGATTACGTACGAGGCGTTTAACACCTCGGGCGGTCTCGGCACACTGTGCGACACGCTCGGTGGCCAAGTCGAAAATTTGAATTACCGCACGGTTCGCTATCCCGGTCATCGCGACATTATTAAGTTGCTTGTGCGCGATTTGCGTCTTGGGCAGCGGCGCGATCTCATGAAAAATATTTTTGAACACGCCTTGCCAATAACGCTTCAAGACGTTGTTTTGATTTTCGTGACGGTGACAGGCGAAAAGCAAGGTCAGCTTGTGCAAGAGACCTATGCAAAGAAAATTTACAGCCGCGAGATCGATGGCCGCATGTGGAGTGCGATTAAGATCACAACGGCGTCGGGCGCGTGTGCCATGATTGACTTATTGCGCGAGGGCAAGCTGCCCCAAGCGGGCTTTGTCAAACAAGAGCAAGCCAGTCTTTCCGACTTCCTCGGCAATCGCTTCGGCAGCAATTTTCAGCGTGCCGACGACATCGCTATTCTTGAGGCCGCTTAGCGGCCACTCCATTCAAACTCAACAGATTAGCACTCGGCTTTGCAATCTCTGACCGTACAGGTGATGACCGGCGGCTGTCGTGATGATAGATTCGGCATGCGGTATTCGATCGACGTCTAGCGAGCAAGGCGCCTGGCGGCGCACACGCCACACCTTTTTGGAGAGCGAACCATGAGAACTCTGGTCAAGCAACTTCTCGATAACCAAATCTCACGCCGTGGATTTATGCAAGAGCTATCTGCGCTCGGCGTTTCGCTGTCATCGGCGCAAGCCTTGTTCAGTCTCGTCTCCGAGGCCAATGCGCAAGAAGCGGCAACTGAAGGCGGCGCGCGGGAAGTCACAGGCAGTGGGTCGGACATCCTCATGGAGACGCTTCTTGAGGCCGGTGTGAAATATGTCTTCAACGGTGCTGGTGCAGGCACGAACCGTTTCTTTGATTCGATTGTCATGCACCCCGAACTGAAAAATTATCTGGCAACGAATGAGGGTCAGTGCGTTGCCATGGCCGAGGGCTATCACATTGCATCCGGCGGTGACCTCGGTGTTGTCATCATTCCCAAAGCCGGTCTCGGTAACGCCGCCGGCAACGTTTACAACGCGCTATGCAACCGGTCGTCTTTGCTGGTCATCACCGCGCGAGAAGCGGGCGACATTTCAGACCGGCAAGGCGATCTCGAACAAGTCGATTGGGAAGAAATGATGGATCCATTTATGAAATGGAGCTATCGCATGTATGACTCGGATCGGGTCAATGAGTTTGCGCGTCGTGCCATTAAGGTGGCGCAAACACCGCCCGGCGGACCCGTTTTTCTCCAAATGAATGAAGACCTCTACAAGCAAGAGGCCACGACCAAAATCATTCCCCACGAGAAATTTAAAGTGGCCTCTGCGATGAAGCCGGATCCGGATGCCATTACCAAAGTGGCTGAAATGCTCGTCGAGTCCGAACGGCCGTTAGTGACCGTCGGCCACGAAATTACGAAGTCCGGGGCCTATGACGAAATGGTCGAATTGGCGGAGCTTTTAGCCCTGCCGGTCAGCGAAGGTTTGACAGGTCTGACGGATTTTCCCAATCAGCATCCGCTTTCATTGGGCCGCTACACGCCATTCTTGCCACAAAACAGAGACGCCGATCTTTACCTCAGTATCGGTTCGCAAATGCCCGAGAACGGCAGTTACGTTCATCGGGGGCCGCCGCCCAAGACCGCCAAGGTTGTCCATTTCTCGCTTGAGCCAAACCTTCTTTCACTGAGTGAGCCAACCGATATGAGCGTGGTCGGCGACGTCAAGGAGTCGGTGACGGATTTGATCGATGCGGTAAATAGCGTCGCAACCAAGGATCGTCTCGACACCATAAGAGTGGCGAGATTTGAAACGATAAAAACATTTACGGACGAACAGCGGCAAAAGAGGATCACGGGGGCGCAGAAGAAGTGGGATCAAGCGCCCATGACTTATGCGCGGATAACCAGTGATCTCAATGATCTGTTGGAAGACGATGCGATCATTCTCAACGAACCGCTGATCGGATTTGAAGATTGGATGGACTTCGGCAAAGGCGGCAGGAAGGAACGGATCGGCGTTGCCGGCCCTGCCATTCTCGGATGGGCGACGGGGGCAGCCATCGGTGCCAAGTTGGCGCAGCCGGACCGGCAAGTCGTGGCGTTAACCGGCGATGGATCGTTCATGTTCCAGCACAGCCTTTGGGGTATGTCTCGCCATCAGGTGCCCGTTATCACCGTCATCTACAACAATCATGCCTACAACATAACGCGCGCGTTTACGTGGAACGGCAACCAGGCCAGAGCCAAACAAGACTTGCTCAACTATCTGGGCGATCCGGATGTGGACTTCTCACTCATTGCTCAAGGCTATGGCGTGGGCGCGGAAAAAGTGAAAAATCCCGATGAGCTTCGCCCCGCCATCGAAAGAGCCATTGAAGCCACCAGGAATGGCAAGCCCTATCTCCTCGATGTCGAGGCCGAACGCTGGGGCCCCGGCGGGGAGTTCACTTGGCACCCCGAAACTTCCGTTGCGGCGATGCGCACGAAAAAGGTATAAGGGCCTATAGGAATTACAAAAAGGGCGGAAGTCCGCCTTATTGTTGGGTATGCGTCGAGGATTTGCTGATGAATAAGGTTCTTGGCTTGGTCGTTCTTGCAGGTGTGTTAGCAGCGGGTATTTGGCTCTCCGCGCCTCCGGGCCCCCAGAGCATTGGGGTTACGGAAGTGGCCGCAGCGGATCAGGCCGAGAACGGCTCGCATCTTTACAACGAGTTTTGCGAACGGTGCCATGGGGCCGAAAAGGCCGGACTGGAAGCATTTGAAGGCGAGCTCGCAGATTTGGAACTTTTGCTCACCGGCGGTAATCCCTACATGCCGGACTTCACCGGCCTGTTCACCGACGAGGAAGTCACGGACATTTTTGCCTATCTGATAACGTCCGACGACGACGAGGCCACGAACTAAACGTTTGAGGCTTTATTCTTCGTCGCGAATTGAATTTTCGGCGACCCAAAGCCTAGAGCTTCATATTGCTTATCTTCTCTCTATTGGCGGCCATTATTCCTGCCCTCTTTTTGATGTGGCTGTTTTGGAAGCTCGATCGCTTTCCGGAGCCGACTGAAATTGTCTGGACCACGTTCTTCCTTGGCATAGCCAGCCTTATCATCATTGTGCCGTTTGGTTTGGTTCTGGATTTGATTATCCCGGCTGGAAGTAACCCTTGGCTAGCCGGAGGGCGGCGTGCCTTTTTTCAAGCAGCCATTCCAGAGGAGCTGGGAAAGTTTGCTGTTCTCTTTTTTACTGTGCCCGCCATACCCACTTTGATGAGCCGATGGACGGCCTCGTCTACGGCGCGGCCGCTTCGTTGGGATTTGCCGCATTCGAAAACGTTCTCTATGTCCTTGATGGAGGGATGGAGGTCGCAATTGCGAGAGCGCTCACGGCCGTTCCCTTTCATTGTCTAGATGGCGCGATCATGGGCTATTTTATTGCGCTTTATGTCCATTCCGAGCCTCGCCGCCACGTCTATTTGGTGCTCGGTCTCGTAGTTCCCATTCTGCTTCACGGCGCCTATGATTGGCCTTTGATGGTGCCAGATTCCGGCGGGCCATGGTTGTTTGTCATCACGCTTGCCGTGGTCATCATTGAGGCCGGTATTGCCACGAGGCTCATGAGGAAATTCCGCACGGAACAAATTGAGTATTTAAGGCCCCACGCGTAGCGGAATGAGTGAGATCGAAGGGAATTCTGCTGATCGAATTTCGAACATCGAAAGCGAAACTGTGACCGCTCCCCGCGGAAATATGAGACAGTCGGGGCAACGGAAAAGGAGAGAAAAATGAGAGATCTCGTCAAGCAATATATGGACGACAAGCTTTCGCGCCGCGGCTTTATGAAAGAAGTGGCAGCATTGGGCGTGACGGCGGCCTCCGCCGAAGCTCTTCTGAGCAATATGTCGGAAGCAAAAGCTCAAGAAGCTACACCGGCTGACGCGACGGCGGGCGCCCCTGTTCGCGACGCCCAAGGCGGGCGTGAGGTTACCGGCAACGGCGCAGACCTTCTTTGTGAAACCATGCTGGAGGCCAATATCACCCACCTGTTTCACGGTTGCGGTGCCGGTATCGGAAAGTTTTTCGATTCTGTGGTCACGCGGCCCCAATTCAAAAACTTCCTGGCGACCAACGAAGGCCAGTGCGTCGCCATGGCCGAGGGCTATCACATGGCCTCCGGCGGTGAAGTCGGCGCGGTGATGATTCCCAAACCCGGTCTCGGCAACGCGGCCGGCAATGTTCACAACGCCATGGCCAATCGCTCCTCGCTGCTCGTCATGACGGCACGCGAAAGCGGCGAAACGTCCGAGCGACGCGGCAATATCGAGCTCATCGATTGGCAAGAAATGATGGACCCACTGATGAAGTGGAGCTATCGCATGTATGATTCCGAGCGGGTGCCGGAATTCGCCCGGCGCGCCATTCAGATTGCGCAAACAGCTCCTGGCGGTCCGGTCTTCCTGCAACACAACGAAGATCTCTACAAAGAAGAAGTAACGGCGAGGATCCTGCCGCAAAGCAAATTCGAAGTTGCGTCAAGTGTTCGTGCGGACCCTGCGGCGATCACCGAATTGGCCGAGCTGCTCATTCAGGCTGAGAATCCCTTAATCATGGTTGGGCTTGAAGTCACCAAGTCCAAGGCAACCCAGCAATTAGTTGAACTGGCAGATCTGTTGGCGATTCCCGTGACAACCGGCTGGAGTCCTTACGCAGATTTTCCAAGTACTCATCCACTTTACCTTGGCCGGCATACGCCTTTCATCGGTTACATGCGGGACTGCGATCTGTTTATCGCGCTCGGCGCCCAAATTCCTGAGAGAAGCAATTATATATTGACGGGACCGCCGCCGAAGAATGCCAAATATGTGCAAATTTCGATGGAACCGAAGATGCTCGCGATTCATCATCCGACCGAGGTGAGCATTGTCTCGGATGCGCGCGCCGCGATCGAGGATTTGATCGACGCTATTAAAGCGGTTGCTACCAAGGATCGAATTGCCTCGATTCAAACCGAGCGGTTTGCGCGCATCAAGGCAACAACGGATCAGGCGCGAGAGAAGCGGATCACGGGTGCGCAACGTACGTGGGACCAGGCACCCATGACGACTGCCCGCGTGTCGAGCGACTTGAACGAACTGCTCGACGACAACGCCATTATTGTTGGCGAACCTCTATTGGGCGCGCCTGATTGGATGGATTTCGCCGACGACAAAAAGATGATGTTGGGCCCAACGCCGGGCGAAGTTTTGGGTTGGGGATCGGGCGTTGCTTTAGGCGCCAAGCTCGCCCAGCCGGATCGGCAAGTCGTTTCCATGTGCGGTGACGGCGCCTTCATGTTCCAAAACAATCTTTGGAGCTTGGCCCGATACGACGCGCCGGTCTTGCAGGTCATTTACAACAACCACGGCTACAACATGAACCGCGCGTTCGGTTGGGGCGGCAACCAGGGTAAGGCCAAGCAAGACTTGGTTACATATCTCGGCGACCCGGACGTCAACTTCGTCCATATGGCCAAGGCCTTCGGCATTGACGGCGAAGTTGCGGAAGATCCCGATGATTTGCGCAACGCCATTCAGCGCGGGATCAATGCGACGCGGGAGGGCAAGCCTTACATGCTCGATATTCAAACGGAGCGTTGGGGCCCAGGCGGTGAGATGACTTGGCATCCGGAAATTTCCATCGCCGAAATGCGTACGAAGAAGGTTTAGGTATCGCGATTTTGAATCTGGAGTTGGCCCTTCGCTGAGCGGAGGGCCTTCTCGTATTTGAACCCAGATTCTAACTATCACTTGTCTGAGGCCAATCGATGAGCAATTCCGGTAGTCCCTTGGCCATGGCGATCCTGAGCGTATCGTCGCTGGACGAGGCGCTCGGCTTCTATCGGGACGTGATCGGCCTCGACGCGACGTCCACCAAGATCTGGGCCGGTGCCGATTTTGAACATCATTGGCAGGTGCCGCCAGGATCAAAAGCGGAAACCGTTTTCTTGTCTGCGGCGGGTTCGCCGGTTGGCACGATCATGCTGCTCGAGTTTGACGCCCCGGATCGCGCGTGGGTCAAACAACAAGGGGACCGTGCCTATCGTGGTCTTTGGAATCTCAATTTCTACGTCGATGACATTCATGCGGCAACGAAAGGTCTACAAGCCAAAGGCTATGAGTTTTGGTCCGAGCCGGTTGGCTATGAAGTTGATGGGAGCTCCGGCCAACCGATTGAAGTTTTGTTCGATGGACCTGATGGCTTGGCGATCAATCTGGTGCAACTTACGGGGAATTCTCAAACCACGATCGGGAGTTTGAAAGGCGAGAGTGATGCGCTACCCCAAACACGCACCGGCTTTAGCTCCGTGGCCACGACCTCTCATAGTATTATTGATGCAGAGAGCGCTTTGGCGTTTTACCAGCAAGTATGCGGCATGGAGGTGATCATCGATGCGGTGCTGGACAAGCCCGAGACCAATCATTTTCTAAATCGCCCGACAGACGCGCGGACACGGGCGATCTTTGTCAAAGGCAATCACCCCTACGGCAAGGTCGCTCTGTCCCATCCCTTAAACTATGAAGCGCCCAATCGCGTGCCCCTGGCGGTGCCACCCAACATCGGTTATGTGGCGCAAAGTTTTTATGTCCCCGACATAGAGGACGCGAACGCAACATGCGTCCGTCTCAACGCCGAAAGATTTTCAGAACTTGTATCGCTCGACATTCCTTTTGTCGGCACGCGGCCCGCCATGATCGTGCGCAATCCCGGCAGTGGCGCGCTCATGCAGCTGATTGAAGAAATCTAGTATACGAATTAGTGTGGGCGCCCACGCTATGCCGAACGGCCCATGGATTCCGGATCACTAGCTTTCCTAACCGAATTAAATTTCGGAGGAAAGTTGCGTCCGGAATGATGCCAAAGGGTGGTACAACGTCTGTTGTTTCTCTCCGCGTCATTCCGGATGTTAGCCGAGCCCAAAACGCGCAGGCGTTTTGGCTGTAAGGCTTTCAGTCCGGAATCCATGGGCGGCTACATTTGCTCCATGGACTCACCAGGCCATTTGGAGAATTTCCATCGCTTCTTCTGTAGTGGTGACTGGGCGCGGCGTGTACTTCATCCAAGGGTTTTTGATCGCATAGTTGGCAATAGCGGGAAGCTGGGATTCGTCGACTCCGGCATCGCGAATCCTGTGAGGTAATCCCAAGTCTTTGACTAGGGAAAGTACTGCGTCCGAAGCGGACATGTCCGACGCGCCGAGGGCGGCGACGATCGCTGCTTGACGCTTGCCGTCGACCTTTTCGCTCCAGCACAGGACAGCGGGAAGCAAGACGCATGATGTGTAGCCGTGCGGTACTTCGGCAATTCCTCCCAGGCCGTAACTCAATGCATGACTGGCACCGAAACTGACACGGAGTAAACATGACGACGTAAGCCACTCGGCTTGCTGGCTGAGGGCCCGCGCCTCTAAATCGTCGGGCGCTAGCCTGGTGCGCCGAAGGGAACGGGAAAAAAGCCGCAAGGCATGAAGCAATTGGCCTTCCACGTAAGGATAACAGTCACCAGCGCAATAGCCTTCAACGCAATGATCGACGGCGCGCAAGCCGGTCGATAGCCACAGCCATTCCGGCGTATGCACCGTCACCGCAGGATCGAAAATAATTGATTGGGCGCAAAAGTTTGTACCAAATACGCCTTCTTTGGTTTTGGTCTGTCTGTTAAGGCCGCCGCCTAAATTAGTGAACTCTCCTGCCGATAAAGTTGTCGGAACCACGATCTGCCGGATAGATGAAGTGGTCAGCTCAACTTCCGTGGCGGCGTTGGTAACGCGCAACGGATGATTGGAAAACTCATCCGGGGTGTGAATATCGCGTGCCAAACAAAATTGAGCGACTTTGGCGCCATCAATGACCGAGCCGCCGCCAACTGTCACGATCAAATCAGCGTTCGTTTCTCTTAAGGCTTGGGCGAAATTGATAATGTCTTCGCGCGGGCCATGGGCACCGATTGAATCGAAGATGCCGACGCATTTGTCTCCCAATGCTGATGCAATGGTCTTTGTGACATCGGTTTTACGGTTCAACGTGCCAGAGCTCAGGACATAAACGCGAAGCTTCGCCAAGCGCTCTACTTCTTGGGCGACGGCTTCGGCCGCTGGAACGCCCGAAAAAATTCGATCGAGGGGAAGATTGTCATAGACAAGGGATTTCAAGATTCAAGGTCCTGCGGACAGTCAAGCCGTCGCCCGCACCGGCGGATCACCGCAAATCGTCACGCGATGCATAAGGCGTGGTGTCGAGTAATCCACAACGGCGTAATGCTGCGTGCAGCGATTGTCCCAAAACGCAATTGAATTCTTACGCCAGCGAAAGCGGCATTGAAACTCGGGCTTGTAGATATGATTGTTAAGGAGCTCAAGCAAGGCATCGCTTTCATTGCTGTTTAGTTCCTTGAAGTGAGACGTGAAGTGGCGGTTGATAAAGAGTATCTTGCGCCCGTTCTCCGGGTGAACGCTGATCACCGGGTGTTCAACCGGCGGCGTCGTTTTATGAACCCGCTGCAATTGATCCAACATGCCGTCCTTGCTGTGGCTGCGCCGTGGAAATGTCACTTTGAGATCGTGTACTGCCGTTAGATCGCTCAGAAATCTTTTCATGTGATCGGAAAGGGCGTCATAAGCGGCGTACAAATTCGAAAACATTGTGTCGCCGCCCGCTTCAGGAATTTCAAGACCATGCAAAATCGACCCTTTTGGCGGTGTGGCCGTGTAGGTCAAATCCGTATGCCAGGCATTGGACTGACTTTTTTCCCCACTTTTGGATGGGTCACCTTTTCGCCCGCTATTGAGCACGATGATTTCCGGATGCCCGTCGAGATGAGGGATGTAAGGATGAACGTGTAGTTCGCCGAAATGGCGGCCAAACGTTTTATGTTGATCAGGTGTGATTTCTTGATCGCGAAAAAAAATGACCGCGTAGTCAAGCAAGGCTTGGTTAATTTCGCGGATGGTGGCATCGCCCAAAGGTCTCGACAGATCGACGCCCGAGATTTCCGCACCCAGCGATCCTGTAATGGGCTCCACACATATTTGGTTATTGATCATGTATCGGAACTCTTCTCATGTTTTCATTGGATCGATCTTGGCCCTATTTGAAGCAATTTCCAAGACATCTTCCGCTAGGTTGAACCTTGGGTTAGTTTAACAAAAAGCCCGAATTGACGTCCGTCCCATAGTCAACACTAGATTTTGGAGTCACCAGTCATGGCCATGACAGCGATCGAGACCGACGAGCTGCCGTTTGCGATTCCGGCACGCGTGACCAGCCACATCAATGGCGAATCTGTTGAAGCCGCGGCGGGGGCTCACGAAATACCGTCGATCAATCCCGCAAGCGAAGACGTGTTGACCGTCTTATGCGAAGCCGACCAAGTGCAAGTCGACGCGGCGGTAGCCGCCGCGCGGGCCGCATTTGATACCGGGCCTTGGCCGCAAATGGATGTGACGCAGCGTAAGAAGATCATGCTGCAAATTCGCGATGTTGTCTTGGCGAATACCGCCGAGCTTTCTTTTCTTGAAGTTCTTGATTCCGGTCTGCCCATGGCCAGCGTCGGCGGCATGATGATTCCGCGCACGGGCTGGAATTTTGAATATTTCGCTGAGGTGGCAAGCCAGGCCCAAGGCGACGCTTATGATCAAACCAAACCATACATGTCGTACGTCACACGCGAGCCGATCGGCGTCGGCGCGCTGATCGGTCCTTGGAATGTGCCCCTCGGTCTTTGTTCCATGAAAATCGCGTCCTGTATTGCGTTCGGCAATACCTGTGTAATTAAGCCCTCGGAATACACACCACTGTCTCTCAGGCGGTTTGTCGAGCTCTTGAGTGAAACTGATTTGCCCAAAGGCGTGGTCAATCTCGTAAACGGCCGCGGCCATGTCACCGGCGATGCATTGGTCGCGCATCCGGGCGTCGATGTGGTGTCGTTTACCGGCGGCACGCGCACCGGCCGGGCCATCATGTCGCGCGCGGGCGAAGGTTTAAAACCCGTTGCCCTCGAACTCGGTGGCAAATCTGCCAATATTGTATGTGCCAATGCGGATCTCGAGCGGGCGCTTGATGGATCGCTTTTGAGTATTTACGGCGGCAACGGCCAGCAATGTTTGGCCGGCTCGCGCATTCTGGTTGAGCGGTCGATCGCTGACGAATTTATTGACAAGTTTGTCGCGCGTTGTCCCAACATTGTTGTCGGCGATCCCATGGATCCGGCGACGCAAATCGGACCGCTCTGCTTTGAAGGCCACATGAACAAAGTCTTGTCCTATGTCGATATTGCGACCGGCGAGGGTGCAGAATTGCTCACCGGCGGCAAACGCTCAGCGCAACACAAGCGCGGCTACTATGTCGAGCCGACCGCCGTGCTCGCCTCCGGCAATGACACGCGCGTATGCCAGGAAGAAATTTTCGGACCGTTTGCCACGTTTTTGAAATATGACGATCTCGAAGAGGCGATCAGCATAGCCAACGCCACGGAGTTCGGATTGGTAGCTTATGTTTGGTCCCAAGACGTGTCGACCGTGATGAAGGCTTCTCAAGAGTTACGCGCCGGGACAATTTGGGTGAACACGCCGATCACGCGTGAGCTGCGCGCGCCGTTTGGTGGGTATAAAAGTTCCGGCGTTGGCCGCGACAGCGGCGAAGATTGCTTGCACTTTTTCACCGAAGCGAAAACCACGACCATCCCTACGGCAGACTTCGCCTTGCCCAAATGGGGCGCCTAATCGCGCGTCAATATGCGATCAACGTGAATTTGTGGCTGGCGCCTGTGGCATCGGCACGCCATACTTTTGCCCGGAGTTGGCTGACTCGTGCGGCCCAAATCGATGGAGGGGAAGATGTGGATACCAAAATATAGAAAAGACCGAAAGTTGGGGCGCTCGACACCGCTGCCGACGCAAGTCATCTCCAACGAAGAATATTTTCCGCTTCCCCAAACCCGTAATCAAAAGCGGGTCGAGCATCGCATCAATGCGTTGGCCGATGATTGCGGCAAGAAGCTCGGCCTGTCCCGTCGGCAGTTTCTAACTACAACAGGCGGCATGGCGGCGGCGTTCATGGCTATGAATGATGTCTTCGGCGACTATTTCACGGTGAATGCTGCCGAGACGGTCGACTTTGACGCCTACAAGGAAATGTGGCCGAAGAACCAATTCGTCTTTGATGTGCAAACGCACCATGTGGGGGTCAACGCTCAAGAGCCTCTATTCTTCCGGACGCTTTCGGCGGCGTTCAACAAGGAATTGGAAGGCGTCGAACCTCAAAAGGGTGATTTGCAATTTCAGAATTACACCAAGGAAGTTTTTTTCGACAGTGACACCTCGATCGCGCTCATTAGCGGTGTGCCGTCGGAAATCATGGGCGTTCTCAGCGCCGATGAAATGGTCGGCGCGCGCGACGCGCTCAATGAGCTTGCCGGTTCGCAACGCATGATGAGCCACGGCTTTTTCGCGCCCTACATGACGAACGTTTTGGAAGAGATGGAGCGCCAGGTCAAAGAGCTTAAAATCGACGCTTGGAAAAGCTACACAGGCGTCATGGAAATCCAAGGCGAATATCCTTGGACCATGGATGACGAAGAGAAAGTCTATCCGCTTTATGAAAAATCGCGCGAGCTTGGCATTAAGAATCATTGCGTACACAAGGGCCTGCCGCTGCCAGGATCGAATGTGGACTATACCCATCCGCGCGACATCAAAAAGGCCGCCCTCGATCACCCTGATCTCAATTTTGTGGTCTATCACTCAGGCTTTAAGGCGGCGAACTACGAGCTGCCGGAAAATCCTGATGACTATATCGGCGAGGACGGCTATCTCGAATGGACCACGGATCTGGTACGCGATCGCGACGCCAATCCCTCCATGACTAATGTCTATATGGAACTGGGCACCACGTTCGGCCACACTGTTATTACCCATCCGAAGATTTGCGCCCATCTCTTAGGGCAAGTGATCAAATCATTCGGCATCGATCACGTTATATGGGGTACAGATTCAATTTGGTGGGGATCGCCTCAGTGGCAGATTGAAGCGTTGCGCCGATTTCAAATTCCAGAGGAGATGCAGGCCGAATTCGGTTACGCGCCGCTCAGTGATGAAGACAAAGAAAAAATCTTGGGCCTCAATGCCGCGAAAATTTTCGACGTCGATGTCAACGCGGCGCGCCATGCATTTCCCGATGACGGTTTGAGCAAACTCAAAGCCGAATATCTTTTCGAAGGCGCGGATCCCAGCAACACCCAATATGGCTGGGTATGGAGCGATCCGCGGGCTACGTGAGCGGACTTTCATGGTTGATCTAGCGTCAGCTCAGCCCATCGGCGCGCGCGCCAAGATCGGCGTTATCGTGCCAGTCAGCAACACGGTCAATGAGGCCGAGTTTAATCGCATGGCACCGGACGGCGTCAGCGTACACTTCACCCGCGCGCCTCTGCATGCCGATCCGGGGGAAGAAGATTTCGGGCCGATGCTCAATGATGTTGCATTTGCCGTATCGCAACTGGCAGCGTGCAAGGTCGATCTCAACATCTTCGGCTGCACGGCGGATTCGATGGCGTGCCCAGCAGATCGCTTGATCGGTACTATGGAATGCGCCAGCAGTGTGCCCTCCATTTCGACGGCAGGTGCTCTTGTTGCAGCTTTGAAACAAGTAGGCGCAAAGCGCCTCGCCATGGCCACGCCCTATACGGCTGAGACCAACGAGCACGAAAAGACCTATTTAGAGGGCCAAGGATTTGACGTCGTTTCGATGAAGGGGTTGAATCTCAATACCTCACTCGAAAAAATTCAAAAAATTTCGCGGGTGAAACCGCAAGACGTTTATGACCATGCTGTATCCGTCGACCGGCCCGATGCGGATACGCTTTTGATCTGTTGCACTGATCTCAATACGCTAGACGTCATTGAGCCTCTGGAACGGGAATTAGGAAAACCCGTCTTGTCCAGCAACGCGGCAACGTTTTGGCATGCCTTGCGTAGGCTTAAAATCGACGAGCCGCTTGACGGCTATGGCCGACGCTTGCGCCGCTAGACTTTGAATTTTGCAATTGGAGCACCCGCCATGCACAAAAGCCGATTTGCCGGCATTATAATTGATTGCGAAACAGACGATCTTGAAACCGCGGCGGACTTTTGGAGCCGGGCGCTTGGCTGTGACCGGTTGCCGACATTGCTGCCGGAAGACAAGGACTATGTGTCATTGCAAACCGGGCCGAACGATCCACACATCGAAGTTCAAAGGGTAAGTCATCCAAGCCGCGTTCATCTCGATATCGAAACCGATGACATTGCCGCGGAAGCCGAGCGGCTCGAAAAACTTGGGGCCAAGAGAATTGAGGCCATAAGAGATTGGCTTGTCATGGAAGCGCCCACCGGCCAGCGCTTTTGTCTTGTTCCGGTCGAACGGGAAAAGTTCGACGATGAAGCAAATGTTTGGGACTAATCAGATTTTAGGGAGTGCGCTCATGTCTGGCATCAAACTGAATCGGAGATCGCTTCTACAAGGCGTGGGCATGTCTGCCTTGACGGCGTTCACACCGACAACGGCGCGCGCGCAAAACAGAACACAGGTCCTTGTTATCGGCGCGGGGTTAACCGGACTTCAGACCACATTGCTGTTGGAGGAACAGGGCGTCGACGTTCAGATTATTGAGGGCCGTCGCCGAGTCGGGGGCCGCGTGTTCACTCTTGATAATGTTCCGGGCACGCCGGAAGCCGGCGCCAACTCTTTGGGTTCAGGTTATGCGCGCGTCATCGATGCTGCGGAGCGTTATGGCGCGGAAATGAAACCGAATGGTCAGTCCTATTTGCGCAATCTCGAAATCGTCGTTGACGACAAAATCGTACCGCTTGCGGAGTGGCCCGATCATCAAAAAAATCCTTTGCCAAAAGACTTTAAGACGGACACGCCTTGGGGCTATTACACGAGGTTTATGAAAGATCATGTAACCCTGCCGCAAGCAGCCGATTGGCTCGATCCCGCCTTTGCCGATCTCGACATCGCTTTTGACGATTGGATGTTGAAGGAAGGTTCGTCGACCGAAGTCATCGACATGATTTGCAATCACAAGTGGGAGTACAACAACTCCACCCACGAGGTCTCGACCCTCGCGGTCATGTTCAGCTTCTTGTGGGGCCGCCAGATGTTCCAAAAACGCGACGGCGTGCGCAGTTATGTGTTCAAAGGCGGGAACATGCGCCTGCCTGAGACGATGGCGTCCAAATTGAAAAACGAAATACACTTTGGAAAAGAAGTCATCGCCATACGTTCAGGGAACGACGGGGCAGATGTTACGTGCGCCGACGGCACATTCTATCGCGCCGACCGCGTGGTGAGTTCTATGCCGTTTCCGGTCTTACGAAAAATCAAAGTGGATCCCTATTTTGCCGGCATGCAGCGAAAGGCGATTTGGCTGCTGCCCCGCAAGAATGTGACGCAAGTGCATCTTGTTCCCAAGTCGCCGTTTTGGGAAGACGATGGCTTTAGTCCCGGCCTGCACGTCGCCGACGCGGGTGTCAGCTATGTCATGCCCAATTTTGGCGGGGACGACCCCAATGAAGTGACGAGTTTGGCGGCCTTGATGTTCGGCAACGAGGCCGAACGCGCCGACCAAATGGATGAAGACAGCGTCAAAGCCATGGTGATCGCCGCCATCGAGAAAATTAGACCAGCGGCAAAAGGCAAACTCGAAGCCGCAGGATTTAAATCTTGGTTCCGGGATCCGTTTGCTTCGGGGGATTCGCCGACTTTCGGTCCAGGTCAGGTGACGCAGTTTGTCGGCGAGATGAGTGCGGTTCACGGTCGGCTTCATATCGGCGGCAATGTCACGGCGCTGTCGGCCAACGGTATGGAAGGCGCTTTAGAATCGGCCGAGCGCGTGGCCACTGAAGTATTGGATGTGATTTGATGTCCGCGGGCTGATAGCTACCGGCCCTTTGCGAAAGATGTCGTTCAAATGACAAATATTTGGCGTCAGTTGGGATTGGAAAGTCACCCACCGGTCGACTTCACATCACCGCAAACGAAAGAAGAGTGCATCAGACGTTTGAAAGAGGTGGTGGGCGGCGATTGGGCGTTGATGACCCAACAAGCCGTCGTCGGACCCGTCAGCGAATCTTTCTTTCGCTTGCGGAAACGCATTCGCTACCGCAATTCGTTTCAGCCAAATTTGATTTGTGAACTGGAACAGCGACCGGGCGACACGCTCTTGCGCTGCCGGTTTGGGTTTCATCCGATCGTCGGCATTTTTTTAGGAGTTTGGGTAGTTGCTGCTGTCGTTTTTGGAATCGTGTTTCTGTTCACAGATATTCCGCAGCAAATATCTGAAGGAGCCGACGGGTTAGCCGGTCAGGCCTGGCTCTTGTTCAATCCCATAACTCGGCTGATATTTGTCTACGCCCTCATCAGGTTCGGCCTGTATCCGGGACGCAACGAGCCAAAATTCCTGATTGACTTTTTGCGCGAAAAACTCGATGCGAGCAAGAATAGCCCGTACTAAAATGTCGGCGACGTGAAGGTTGCGTTTGGGCAAGGACGGATCCGTGGCAATGATCTTGCGATTATTGGGACTGGAAAATCATCCACCCATCGAGCTCGTCTCGCCGCACTCAAAGCAAGAGTGCATCAAACGACTAAAGGTTTCAGTCGGTAGTGGTTGGGTGACGTTAGACAGGCATACTGTTGTGGGAAGTATCCGACACTCCTCTTTTCGATTGCGAAAACGAAATCGCAAACGAAATTCTATGCAACCGATACTTGTTTGTAATATTCATCAGCAGTCAGGTAACACACAACTTGCCTGTCAATTTAGAAAAGACCTACTAGTCAAGGCTGTGCTTATTTCTTGGTTCGCTGGAATAATCTATTTTGTAATAAGTTCGTCGATTGTGACAGTCTCAAGCTTATCGACTGACGGCATCAGTGTTTCGAAGGGCTATCTTTTGTTGGACTTAGTCTTTCTTGCGGTGCCAATTCTAATGGCGCTAATTGTGTTATTGTGGATTAGATCGAGCCTATCTCTGGCGCGCAACGAGCCGCAATTCTTGATCGACTTCTTACGAGAACAGCTCGACGCCACTGAAGTAGAAGCATCCTAAAACGTCGGCGGTGTGCAAGCGGAGATGAGTTCGCTGGGCTCGTCGCTAACGTTGCGAAAGCGATGGGGCAGGGTGCTCGGAAACTGATAAGCGTCTCCCGGCCCGAGCACGCGCTTTTGATCGGCGACTTGAACTTCCACATGTCCTTTGATGACCAGTCCGCCTTCTTCTCCGTCATGGGTGAGGAGCGATGGCCCTGTGTCGGCGCCCGGCTCGTAACGCTCATGCATAATTTGAAGAGAGCGCCCGCCTAAGTCCGGGGCAATTTGCCGGAACGAAATTGGGCCCGAACCGATCTCAATAAATTGGGTTGGTGTAAAAAAATAATGAGTCTTGGTTTCGAAGCCCGAGGAAAAGAACTCCGAAATGGAAATCGACAAACCCTCCAAGATTTTTTTGAGCAGGCCTACGGAGGGGTCCGTGTCGCCTTTTTCAATCAGAGAAATGGTGGCGTTACTCACGCCAGCCCGGCGCGCTAATGCCCGTTGGCTGAGGCCTCGGGACTCCCGCGCACGCCTCAAAATGGGGCCGACTTCGGTCATGGCTGCCTCTCCTGTTTGCGATGTTAAGTATATTAAACAAAGATAACGCGCGCATCAGCAAAAACAAAGGCTTAGCCGGGACCACAAAACGGGGGATTAAATATAACAAAAACAAACAGTTATGGTATATTATCCGGCAAATCCAGAGGCCTTTAATCAACTTGAGCGCTGCCCATGTCAAACGTACCAAACAGTCTCGAAGAGTACTGGATGCCGTTTACGGCCAACCGGGCCTACAAAGCCAAACCCAACATGGTGACGGCGGCTGAAGGCATGTACTACACATCTGCCGACGGCCGGCAGGTGCTCGACGCCATCGCCGGCCTGTGGTGCGTCAATGCCGGTCATAAACATCCCAAAATTACGGAAGCGATCACAAACCAGCTGAATGAACTTGACTATGCGAGCTCGTTCAACTTCGGGCATCCCAAGCCCTTCGAGTTTGCCTCGCAGTTGGTTGCCATGGCACCGGATGGTCTGGACCACGTGTTTTTTACCAATTCCGGTTCGGAGGCTGTCGATACTGCGCTCAAAATTGCGCTGGCCTATCACCGCATGAAAGGCGACGGTGCACGCACGCGCCTCATCGGCAGGGAACGTGCTTATCACGGCGTCGGCTTCGGAGGCATTTCCGTCGGCGGCATGGTCAAGAACCGAATGTATTACGGCGCGCTCTTGGTCGGCGTCGATCATCTGACCCATACGCACAATTTAGAAAATAATGCCTTTTCTAGAGGCGAGCCGCAGTGGGGAGCCCATTTGGCAGACGGTTTGGAAGATCTCGTCGCGCTTCATGATGCTTCGACGATTGCCGCGGTGATTGTCGAGCCGATCGCAGGTTCCACCGGCGTTTTAGTCCCTCCGATCGGCTATCTCCAGCGGTTGCGTGAAATTTGCGATCGCCACGGCATTCTTTTGATCTTCGATGAAGTGATCACCGGCTTCGGCCGCATCGGTGCATCATTCGCGGCGGAGCGCTTTGACGTGAAGCCCGATATGATCACATGCGCTAAAGGTATGACCAATGCGGCGGTACCGTGCGGCGGCTGTATCGTCAGTACAGAAATTTACGACGCCTTCATGAACGGACCGGAACCTGCCATAGAACTTTTTCACGGTTACACCTATTCAGGCCATCCGCTGGCCGCGGCCGCCGGTATTGCAACCCTTCAAGTCTACCGCGAAGAGGGGTTGTTCGAACGCGCGGCTGAAATGGGCGCGTATTTGGAAGACGTCGTACATAGCCTCAAAGGGCTGCCGCACGTGATCGATATCCGCAATATCGGACTGGTTGCGGGAATTGAACTCGAGCCGCGAGCCGGGGCACCGACAAAACGGGCAACAGAAATGTTCCAGCAGTGTTTCGATCGAGGTCTTTTGATCCGTACGACCGGTGATACGCTTGCATTCTCACCGCCGCTGATCATTGAGAGGGAGCAGGTAGATTTCATTTTTGAAACGGTTGCCGATGTGCTCAAGACGGTCGATTAATCGCGTGATATGAGCGCTAGAGTTTTATGAGATGAGAGCTCGTCAATGAGCCCCAAACCAAACAAGCCCCTCGTAGCAATCCCTTGCGATACCAAAATGGTGGGTAAGCAAATCCATCACGTGGCAGGGGAAAAGTACATTGATGCCGTGCGCGATCACGCTGGTGTCACGCCTTTACTTGTTCCGGCAACCGCCACGCCGTTATCGGCAGAGGAAATTCTATCGTGGGCAGACGGGCTGTTATTTACAGGCGCGCTGTCCAATGTCTATCCGCCGCACTACGGCGTTGACGATTGGCGTTCGGACATGTTGCTCGATCAGCAGCGCGATGACACGACATTACCGTTGATCAGGACTGCGATCGAAGCCGGCATTCCTACTTTGTTCATTTGCCGGGGTATCCAAGAACTGAATGTGGCTTTGGGCGGAACTTTGCATCAACGTTTGCACGAGATCGAAGGACGGTTTGATCATCGCGAACCCAACTCCGAGTCTCTCGACGTTATGTATGACAAAGTTCATGCCGTCGATCTCACTCCTGGCGGCATGTTGCAACAAATCCTTAACGGCCAGTCCTCCGTTCAGGTGAACTCGCTTCACCATCAAGGGATCGACCGTCTGGCCGACGGTCTTAAAGTTGAGGCAATCGCGCAAGACGGCACGATAGAGGCTGTTTCCTTGCCATCAGCGAAATCTTATCTTTTGGGTGTACAGTGGCACCCAGAATGGAAGCCGGAGGAAACGCCGGATTGCCGGGCGATTCTTGGCTCATTTGGGGACGCTGTTCGCGGGGCTGTAAAAGCGGAACGCGTCCCAAACAAACTTTAATGAATTGAGACTCAATCGTGTTGAAGCGCAGCGAATTAGCTCAAATAGAAAAATGGCTCGAGGATCATCGCATCGAAGATATCGAATGCATGATCATGGACATTTCGGGCCGTGGCCGCGGTAAGTCGATGCCGCCGGGCAAGTTTCTAAGCGGGATCCGGTCGGGCGGGCTACGCCTGCCTGAAACCGTTTTTGCTCTGACTATTACGGGCGAATTTGTTTACAACCGTTTTATCGACTTTACCGAGCGCGACATCTTGCTCATCCCCGACGCGTCGACAATTTGTATCGCGCCTTGGCAGGACGAGCCGACGGCTTCCGTTATTTGCGATGCCTTTGATCCCAACGGGGAGCCACTCAGTTTTGCGCCTCGTCAGGTCTTGCGCAACGTTCTCAAACTATATTCCGAAAAAGGATGGCGTCCGATTGTGGCGCCGGAATTTGAATTTTACTTGTTGGAAAAAACGGACGACAAGGCCAGGCGCCACGTGCCGCCCAAAGGCGATTCCGGCCGCCGCGAGTCCTCGTCGGCCGCTTTCAGCATTGACGGTGTAGACGAATTCGGCCCCATGTTTGACGACGTCTATGATTACTGTGAGGCGCAGAACGTCCATATCGATGCATTGGTTCACGAGGCGGGGCCAGCGCAATTCGAAATCAATTTGATGCACGACAATCCCCTCGATGTTGCGGACCAGGCATTTTTCTTTAAGCGAATAATTCGCAAAGCAGCGTTGCGCCACGGTCACTACGCGACTTTTATGGCCAAACCTTATCCGCAGCTCTATGGCAGCTCGATGCACGTGCATCAGAGCGTGATCGATATCACGACCCGTGAAAATGTGTTTGCCAATGAGGATGGGACGGATTCAGATTTGTTCCTCAATCACATTGCGGGGCTCCAGAAATATTTGCCGGCGGTCATGCCGATGCTGGCGCCCTATTTCAATTCCTATCGCCGGCTGGCAGGCCGTATGAGTTCACCGGTCAATACCCATTGGGGCCGGGAGAATAGGACAGTGGGTCTGCGTGTTCCCGATGCTGCCAAAGCAAACCGCCGCGTTGAAAACCGCGTTTCAGGTGCTGACGTCAATCCCTATCTCGCCATTGCGGCGTCGCTTGCGTGTGGCTATTTGGGGATGGTTGAAGGGCTGACGCCGAGCGATCCGCTTACGGGCAACGCTTATGAATTGGATACGTATCGTTTGCCCATTCATTATCTCGAGGCATTAGAGAATTTCAGATCAAGTGAACCCCTGCGCGCCGTCTTCGGCGAACCCCTGATTGAGCTCTTTATCGACATTAAGGAAGACGAGCACACGGACTTCTTGAGCGTGCTGAGCCCTTGGGAAACAGACTATTTGACCCATAGCGTTTAGTCGCTGATCACTCGTAACTGCAGGCCGACTATATGGATACAAAGAACGATACCAAGCCGCCGTCCAATCAAACCGCGCATTGGCAGGCGTTGGATGCGCGCCATCATGTGCACCCGTTTACCGAACATCAAAAACTCGCCGACAAGGGCGTTCGAGTCATTACGCACGGCGAGGGTATCTATCTGTGGGACTCTGAGGGACGCAAATTGCTTGATGGCATGGCGGGACTATGGTGCTGTCAGCTCGGCTATGGCAATGAAGATTTAGCCGAGGCGGGCCACCAGGCGCTGCGTGATCTTCCTTATTACAATACTTTTTTTCAGACAACGCATCCCTATGTGATTGAGCTTGCTGAAAAAGTGGCTGGGGTCATACCCGATGGGCTCGACACGCTGTTCTTTGCCAACTCCGGTTCCGAAGCCAATGACTCAGCAGTGAAATTCATTCGCTACTATTGGAATTTACAAGGCAAGCTGAAAAAGAAAACGATCCTTAGCCGGGAGATGAGCTATCACGGCGTAACCATGACGGCCGCAAGTCTGTCAGGCCTACCTCATATGCATCCGCAATTCGATTTGCCGCTGCCGGGTTTCGATTATGTCGGACCTGCGCCCTATTGGTATGGCTTGGGGGGCGATCTCTCGCCAGATGAATTTGGGTTGGTTGCGGCGCGCGCTTTGGAGGAGAAGATCCTTGAACTCGGCGCAGACACGATCGCGGCCTTTATTGCGGAACCTGTTATGGGGGCGGGTGGTATGATGACCCCGCCAGACAGCTATTGGCCGGAAGTCCAAAAGATTTGCAAGAAGTACGACGTGCTTTTGTGGGCGGATGAAGTGATCTGCGGCTTTGGCCGCACGGGCAATTGGTTCGGCTCGCACACATATAATATTGAGCCTGACGTCATCACCATGGCCAAAGGTCTGTCGAGCGGTTACCAGCCGATTTCCGCAGTGGCGCTGGGTCCGCGTCTGGGCGATGCAATAAAGGGAGCACCAGAAGAATTGTCCCACGGCTTTACCTATTCCGGGCATCCCGTGGCGGCAGCGGTAGCTCTGAAAAATATTGAAGTTATGGAAGAACTCGATTTGGTCGGCCCGACCGGCCGGGCCGTCACAGACTATTTTCAATCGCAATTGGCGACGCTTTACGATCACGCGCTCGTCGGCGAAGTGCGCGGCGTTGGGTTCCTTGGCGCCATCGAGATTGTCGAAAATAAAGAAACCAGGACACGCTTTCCCGATGAGGGCAAAACCGGCGACATCTGCCGCGACTTCTGTTTTGACAGCGGACTTGTGATGCGCGCTGTGCGCGACACTATGATATTGAGCCCACCCCTGATCATCACAAGAGCCCAAGTCGACGAGCTCGTCGCCCTTGCACGCAGCTGTCTTGACTTGACTGCCGACAGGCTGGCGCAAGTTTGAGCCTTTCCATGGATCATGTTGACTCTTACTACGCGGCGACGGCTATCGATGTGCCCCAACACCCTGCATTGGCGGGCGATATATCTTGTGATGTCTGCGTCATCGGGGGCGGCTACACGGGTTTGTCATCAGCTTATCATTTGGCCGAACGTGGATACGATGTCGTTCTACTTGAAGCTAATAAAGTCGGCTGGGGCGCCTCGGGCCGCAATGGCGGGCAACTGGGCAGCGGTCAGCGCAAGGATCAAGATGACCTTGAGGAGATGCTCGGCCATGACATTGCACATGTCATGTGGGATTTGGCCGAAGAAGCAAAGTCTGTCGCCAAGGGTCTCATCGAGCAACACAATATTCCTTGCGATTACAAGCCGGGAATTCTCTATGCAGCCTACAAACCTTCCCATGCAGAGTGGGAGCAGCGCTATGTCGAGAAACTCAATCGAGATTATGGATACAATGAGCGCGCCTTTCTGACACGGCAGGACGTCGGCGAACTTTTAGGTACGGATATTTATCACGGCGGGACACTCGAGACATGTTCCGGTCATCTCCATCCGCTCAACTATGCCCTTGGGCTGGGGCGCGCGGCAGATGCAATTGGCGCACGCATCTTCGAAAACTCACGAGTCATCTCGTATGATCGCAGAGCGCCGGCAATCGTTCGCACAGAGAATGGGTCGGTGACGGCGCGCTTTGTCGTACTTGCCTGCAATGGCTATCTTGAACGATTGGAGTCGCGTGTAGCCGGCAAGATCATGCCGATCAATAATTTTATGTTGGTCACCGAACCCTTAGACGAGGAGCGGAAAAATTCAATTGTTCGGGATGATATCTCCGTTGCCGATACAAAGTTTGTTGTTGATTATTTTCGGTTTGCAGCGGATCGGCGGTTTCTATTTGGTGGCGGTGAAACTTACTCTCGGCGATTTCCATCCGATATCAAGAGCTTTGCGCGCAAATATATGTTGCGCGTATTTCCGCAGCTAGAAGATCTCCGCATTGACTATGCTTGGGGCGGGACGCTAGCGATCACGCTCAATCGCGTCCCTCATTTCGGGCGTTTGCACCCCAACGTTTTTTTTGCACAAGGATATTCGGGTCACGGTATTGCGCTTGCTACCTTCGCAGGCAAGTTGATCGCGGAGGCAATTTCCGGAACCGCCGAACGATTTGACGTCATGGCCAATTTGCATGTTCCCGCTTTTCCAGGTGGCACACTTCTCAGATGGCCGGGACTTGTGGCGGGTATGTTATACTATTCATTGCGTGACAGGCTTGGATGAGGGGTGCGCTATGGCGTCATCTGACAAGACTCTGGGCATGGGATGCCCGATTGCGCGGCGCGAATTTCTAGGCGGCGTCGCACTGACAGCTGCGGCGGCCGCTGCGCCCAAACATCTGTTGGCTCAGAATGCGAGTGAGGCGGCGGACTATTATCCGCCGTCGCTCACCGGCATGCGCGGCAGCCATGATGGTTCATTTGAAACGGCGCATTCTGCTTCCCTTGATGGGGAAGAATTTTCGTGGCCTGCAGATCAAACAGATGACAATTATGACCTTATCGTTGTCGGTGGCGGCATCAGCGGGCTGGCCGCCGCGCGATTTTATCAGCAGCAGGCGGGTTCAGACGCGCGCATTCTGATTCTTGAAAACCACGACGACTTCGGCGGTCATGCACGGCGCAACGAATTTCAAGTAGGCGGTCGCACGATCATCGGCTATGGCGGCAGCCAGTCATTCGAGAATCCCGGTAGATACAGCAAAGTGACCAAGCGGCTCTTGAAAGACCTCGCGGTTGATGTCGACAAGTTTTATAGCGCTTACGACCAGGAGCTTTATGATTTCCTCGGCCTCGGTCTCTACTTCGATCGCGAGACGTATGGAGTTGACAAGGTTGTCACGGTACTTCAGGCGAGCCCATTTGATCGGCTAGGCAATCCTGAGTCCAGTTTTGACTGGATCGATCAAACACCATTATCCGAAGAGACTAAGCGATCTTTATGGAAGGTTTATGTGAGCAAAGAGGACTATCTCGGCCAATTCTCGGCGAGGCAGAAGATCGAGAAGCTTCTGTCCATGTCCTATAACGACTACCTGCGCAAATTCATCGGCGTAACAGAAGAAGGCATCAGCCTGTTTCAGAAGCGAACGCACGGTTATTGGGGTTATGGCACGGATGCTGTTACGGCGCTTGATGCAGCCATGTTTGAAATGCCCGGGTTCCAGGGGTTGGGTGTCGAAAAAGAGATCGGTGCCATGGCCAATGAAGAACTTTCAATCTTTTCCGCCGAACCCGACGAGGATAGTGAGCCCTACATCTTTCATTTTCCGGACGGCAACGCGTCGGTGGCGCGTCTGCTCGTCAGAAAGCTCATTCCGGGCGTCGCTCCGGGCAGCACGATGGAAGACATCGTCATCGCGCGCTTCGACTATTCCCGGCTTGACGAAGTAACGTCGTCGGTGCGGTTGCGTCTCAACAGTACGGTCGTACAAGTGAGGCACGAAACCGCGCCCGGCAAGGGCGCTCTCGACATTATGTATATGCGGGACGGTCAGGCCCATCGCGTGCGCGCCAAACAGTGTGTGCTTGCCTGTTACAACTCTCTCATTCCGTATATGTGCCCGGAACTGCCTCAAGAACAAAAAGTGGGGCTGGCCTACAACGTCAAAATGCCGCTTGTGTATAGCCATGTGTTGATCAACAGTTGGCAACCCTTTGTTGACCTTGGTCTTCAATTTGTGCAGTCACCGGGCCGATGGCACAGCGCCCTCTCCTTGGATTTTCCAGTAAGCCTCGGGTCGTATCGCTTTAGCAGCGATCCGTCCGAGCCCATGATGCTTCATATGACTTACGTGCCGACGCGCCCGAATGAAGGGCTGGCGCTGCGCGACCAATTCCGCGCCGCGCGTTACGATCTCCTGGAGACGACTTTCGAGCAATTCGAGAGAGAGATTCGTACACATTTAGCTGGCATGTTATCCACAACCGGCTTCGATCCTGCACGTGACATAGAGGCCATTACCGTGAACCGCTGGGCACACGGCTATGCATACGACTACAATGCGCTATTTGACCCCCAATGGCCGGAAGGCAAAGCACCCCATGAGATCGGGCGAAAAACATTCGGCAATATCGCAATTGCCAATTCGGATGCCGGCGCCGACGCATACGCCAACGTGGCAATTGACCAAGCCCACCGCGCGGTTCAAGATCTCGTCAGCTAAAGCGTTAGAAAATATTCGTAAAACTCGTCTTCACGCTCGTAGCCGAGCTGTTCGTAAAGCGCTTGGGCTTGTTTGTTGGTGACAGCCGTGCTGAGCCCAATTCTCACGGCACCGGTTTTTTTCGCCATTTCTCGCGCTTCGTTCATCAACTTGCGCCCAATGCCTGAGCGCCTGACATCGGGAACAACGTACAGGTCGTAGAGCACCCAAATGTTTTTCGCTTCGACTGAGCAAAATGTGGGATAGAGCTGCGTAAAACCAACGCCGATCACTTTGTCGTCGCGCTCAGCGGTCGCCAAAAAAATGATCGACTCATCTTTTTGCAGCCGTTCTTTGATGAAGCGGCGTGCCAAGTCTAAATCTGGCTGCTGCTCATAGAATTGCCGATAAGCGTCAAAGAGTGGCGCAATGAGGTCGACATCATCTACTGCTGCGCGCCTTATGGTGATATTTTCGATTGTCGACATTGTCTTATTCCGCTGAGGCGGTTTGGACGTCGTTCAATCGCCCGTGGACAGGTACGCCTTCCAAGAGTGTGAGCAAGACTTCTGTGTCCGAGATCTCGCGCGCCGGCACTTCAAACAAATTGCGATCAATTACAATCATGTCGGCGAGTTTTCCGACTTCGATAGAGCCTGTTTTGTCATCCAAGAAATTCACAAAGGCGCCGTTGATGGTGTAACTGGCGATCGCGTCATGGAGGACTATGCGTTCCTCGGCATTGAAAACTTTCGTCGCCTCGTAGGGGCTCATACGCGTGATCGCGACTTCCATACCTTCAAACGGATTGGCGCTGCTTACCGACCAGTCGCTGCTAAAGACAACTTTCGCCCCGTCGCGCACGATCGAGCCGATGGGATACATCCAGCGCAGACGCCCCCTACCAAGACGCGGTACGGTGAGCTTTTCAATCCAGGTATCCGCATAGGACCAAAGCGGCTGAAAGTTGGCAACGACATCAAGCTCGCGAAACCGGGGAATGTCGATGGGATCCATCAATTGAATATGGGAAATATGGTGCCGTGAATCGCGCACACCATTGGCTTCGCGGGCCGCGGCAAACGCGATAAGTGATGCCTTGATCGCTCGGTCACCGATGGCGTGAATATGTATTTGAAATTTTTCACGGTCGAGCTTGGTGACAATGTCCGTTAGTTCGTTCGCGGTCATTTTGAGCCGTCCACGAAATTCCGGTTTGTTGACATAGGGCTCCATGAGTGCGGCGGTTTCCGTCTCGATAATGCCGTCGACCCAAATCTTGACCGTAGTCGCCCTGAACTTCTTGCCTGTTCGTGTGGCCCGGGCGGCTTTCATCGCTTCAATTTGTTCTTCTACTTCGATGCCCGTTTCCCAAAACAGGTTTCCAATAGTGCGCATGGTCAGGCCGCCGGCTTTGTCGAGCGTTAGATAAGCCTTGAGCGAGTGATAGTCGCTGTTGCCTACAAGCCGGATTTTGGCATCTTGAATGGCGGTGATGCCAAGGCTGTTGAGATGAATCTGCCCTTGGCGAAGTCCTGCGACTAAATCCTCATCGGAATAACGATCGACATGTTTGAGGACGAGATCGAAAGCCGGGTCTTCCTGGAGTGTTCCGCTCGGCTCGCCGGTCTGTGGGTCGCGGTCAATGCGGCCGTTGTTGGGGTCGGGCGTTTCGCGGGTAATGCCCGCAATTTCGAGCGCCTTGGAATTCACCCACAGAGTATGAAGGTCGCCCGACATGAAAGCGGCGGGACGATCCAAAACAACGGAGTCCAAAAGTTCCTTTGTCGGCATTGAAATGCCGCCAAAGGCGTCCATCCACCAGCCCTGCCCGAGGAGCCATGTGGTGTCTTTATTGTGTCCCGCGCAAACGGCGATGGTGTTGAGGGTTTCATCTTTTGACGGCGAGTCATAAAGCGGACATTTCGTGAGCGAAAGACCGCCGCTTGCGGGGTGGACATGGGGGTCGTGAATCCCCGGCAAAACCATTTTACCCCCGAGGTCGACCACTGTCGTGGACTTGCCGATGTGTTGATCGACCCCGGCTGACGATCCGACATAAATGAACTTGCCATTGTTAATCGCTACGGCGCTCGCCCAACTACGGGTCTCATCAACCGTATAGATGACACCGTTGCGGAACACGATGTCAGCTTTCGCTTGAATGGGGGAAGAGAGGTGGACACTGCCAACTAACGCGCAACTCAAAACCCAAAATACACGCTTATACATTTTTCCCTCGTCCAAAGTAGGTCGTGCAACCCGTAATAAATCATACCTATCGCCACCGGCTGATTGTCAGAATAGTGCTCATAGATACTTTCCCTCCCCCTGTCGATTTCTAACCATGTCTTGACAAGAAAAGGTTAATGCCGCGTTTCATCGGTCTTTGAGCGGACAACATCTGTTTTCCAACCGGAATCAAAAAACCCGCCGCGGCCAAGCCGGACGGGATCTGTTGCAGACGCACCGATTCGATGCTGACTAATTTTTGCACCTTATGAAGAACACTTGTCAACCCTATAAATCGATTTTTCTTTAACTTGAATGCTTTAAGACCGGTTTAATCCGTAATGCTCGGACAGCACTCCAAGGGCCGAAATTAACACGCCGGTCGCTTCATTCGTGTGCATCGGCCGCCCGTTCCAGCCTTGACGCATCGCCCATTCGCGCAAGCTGTGCCCGACACCGATGACGTACCAAACACAACTCCGCCGGGACTTCCGATGCCGCCCAACGCTTGAAGCGCTTGGAACACACGCTGTCGCGCAGCGACTTGATTGTCGGTGAGATCGCTCGTGTTGCGGCTTACCGATACGCGGACCATGGACCGGAACGGCGTCGTATCGTAAGCGGCAATGGCGAAGTGCGCTTGGAAGTCGCGGGCCGCATCGTGCATGGCCGCCGTGATGGTGCCGGCCTTCAGCATCCGGGTCAGGGTATCGATGGTCCGGCCGTGAATGACGGGACGGCCGCCGGGATCAGCTTCGCGCACCAGCTCGGCCTTGCGCCCGCCGGGTATGGACACGATCACGCGATGCGGGCGCGACACCCGGACCTTACCCTTGGGCGTTTGTTTCCTGCGCTTAATCACGGTTGCGGGCCACCTCACCGGTTCAGAGTTTGCAAATGCCCGACGGCAATGGCCTTGACCTGGGCGCGCCTGATGTCGATGCGGGCGCTCATGGCACCCTCCCTTACCCCGAAGGCCGGGATCGCGCTGAGGGTGTCGCGCGCGACGGGGAAACGGGCTTTAGTTCGTGGACGGACAGCCGTGTGGAACACCAGGGGCAGGTGCTGATCATGGCGGGCCTCCTTTGGACGCGGTTGCCCACAGCATGAGCGCGATGGCATCGGCCTCGTTGTCGTCGACAGGTGCAAAGCCCTTGGCTTTGACGGCTTCAATCACCGCCTGCTTAGGTCGCGTTGCCCTTGCCGGTCACGTGGCGCTTGATGGTGCCCACCGGCACGCCCTGATACGGAATGCCGTGGTGCTCGCACCAGGCGGTGACGTGTCCCAAAAAACCGCCGTAGATGTGGGCGGCGTTGGTGCCCGCATGACGGCGGACCTCCTCGAAGTAAACCGCATCGATGCCGCCGACCGCGTTCTTGGTTTCGGTGAGCCAGCGCTTGAAACGCAGAAAGCGCATGCCGCCCCCTTCGAAGCGGTCGGGACGGAACGACATGACGCCGCTGGTCCGGGTGCCGTCCGGGCCGCTGAGCGCCCAGCCGGTCACGGTGCCCAGATCGAGCGCGAGTATCGAACCGCAATAGTCCGCATTGTCGCCGGGTTGCAACTTGGGCACGCTCTCGGGCGGTGGTGTTTTCGGCAGGGTCAGTTGATCGATCATGTTGGCCTCCTCTCGATCGGGTCAGCCCGCCGCCTTTGGCAACGGACAATGTTGGCAACGAAAATTGGTAATGCCCCTTCGAATGAGTAGTGGGAGGTGTGTGTGTTCCCAAACACACACCTCCCCCTATAGGGGGGAGGTGGAAACGCGGAAAGCATTGAAAACATTGGTTTCCTTGGTGTTTGGAAACGTCTTTACGATTTTGGAAAGCAACAGCTGGAAACGCTGGAAACGAAACATCAGATGACCTCCGTGATCAGCGGTGCATCGGCCTTGATCCGATTGCGCGCGCGCTTGGCCATCAGGAACACTTTCTCGTGAGCATTCGTCGGGCAGTCGAAAAAGGCTTATCGCGGAATATGCGGTCGTCAACCTTCATCGCCTTTGTGAGAGAGGCGGATCTACCGTTTTGAGTTGTCGAATAAGCATCACCGTAGTTGAGCCAAAGCGTGCCGTCCTTGCGCAGCACGCGGCGCACTTCGCGGAACACACGGACCAACACGTCAAGATGCTGATCGAACGTCGCCTCGAGGCCGATCGCGCCCTCGACGCCGTAATTTCGAAGTCCCCAATACGGAGGACTCGTCACAACGCAATGCACACTCCCGTCCGGCAGATCGGACAGGCGGTCGAATACGTCGCCCTTCAGTATGCGGACGGTCATGCCGACACTTCCTCGCATCCACGGCCGATCTCGCCCGGATTTTCGGCAACGAAGTCACGCCAATGGACCCAGCCCTTCGGGCAATGAAATCCCCATTCACGAATGTGGGGGCCGGTTATGAACAACGTCCATGCCGCAACGGGGCGATGAACAACAAGGCGATGACAACGGGTTGCACGACGGAAAATCACGCTGCCCGCTCGAAAGACCCGCCGTCCGTATTCGCTCACTTCCATATATTCCCCGGTCAGGATGATCGATACGTTGTGCCAAGGGTGATCGTGAAGCGCGCGCTCGTCGTCGCTTCGCTGAATGTGGTGCAGATACACATTGAACCAACGGTTGCGCGGGATCAGAAACCAGCGGCGCAAGTACGGATCATGTGGATCGCCGATCACGAAGTCCGGCGGGCGCTTGAAGAGCCGCGTGATCATTTCCGAGGCCGATTAAACGGTCGCGTCTGCGCCAGCGACTTCGTCGGGCGTCGGAAACAGGTCGCCCTGCCCGCCGATCCCCAGCGCCTCGCAGCACATACGGATGTTGTCCAAAGTCTCGTCGCGGTCCTCGTTTTCGAGCTTCCACCAACGCAACACGGTGTTGAAGTCCGCCATCTTGATGCCGTGAGTCTTGACCTTCTCGACTTTGATCTCGCGCTTCTCGGCCTGGAGTTGGGAGATCTGCTCGTCGATCTTGTTGATAGCGGTGGCGGCCTTCGCCAAATCGGCCCGCAGTTCGCCGCCGTTGTGTCCGATACCCGGATCGTCGTTGCCGTTGGTATTCGTCATGTTGCTTCCTCCTGTTTCAGGTTGATGAATGCTTTAATGAACTTCGCCGCGATCACCAGCACGAATGTCGGTCGCCGATCCGCGCGTCCAGCGCGTGAGGCCGCATTTGATGTATGTTCTGGAATACTTTTGACGGCTGATATGCGCACAGCTCTTGCAAGTCTCTCCGGTTGGCCCGTTCCCGGGTTGCCCGGCATGACCACGCCTGGCAACACGTGACGTATCCTCGGGTAAGTTCATCAATTGGAGTTGGCCGCACTCCTGGCGGTCTGCGTCAGATTTTTCCGTCATTTCTCTCATGCCTTTTTCAGCACTTCCCGCGCGGCCCGACGAGCCGATACGGGAAACAAAGAGCTAATACTCAGGGAAAATTCGCCACACCAATCGTCGGGTCCGATAGTCGGAAATAAACCCCCGCCGCCGTTCGGATTAACGACCGGTGGATTCCGCCGACACTGCATTTTTCGCATATCGCCATGCTCGCAAAACCGGCACGTCCTATCGGGCGCTATCGAAGCTGACATTTTTCCTCCTCACATCGTCTCCTGTTTGACGTCGATGAATGCTTCGATAAACTTCGCCGCGATTTGCAATATGCCCGGCCGCAATCAGGTTGCGCAGCCATTGCGCCGCATACGGATCGTTCTCGTTGTAGTAGGCCGACATTCATTCAGACGCCTCCGCGCCAAGAACGAATTCACCGACGCCCTGAGCGAATGGGCCGGTCGGCACGTCCAACCATTTGTCTTCTTTCGATCCGGTGGCCATGCCCTTTACCAGCAACGGCGGGTGCTCGTTGAGCAAGTCCTGGACCATGTCATGAAGGCGTTTGCGGCTCATGTCGTGAAATATTGACGGTAGGCGGTGGCGTTGCTGGTAGACTCCAGGACCGCCGGTGTGGGTAAACGGATGGCCGCTTTCCGCTGCTCGGGCGATAGCGATAACTAAAGCCTTGGTAAGATCTTGTTCGGATAGATAGCTTTCGCGGAGAAGCGCCGTCACATCGGTCAACAAACCAGTGGACGCGCGAAAGTAAGTTCGAATAGTCCGATCGGCCGGGCCGTTAGCTTTCACTACGGCGCCTTGGAACACGGTGTTGCGGATGTAACGTTCCTGGAGCGCCTTGAAGACGTAGTTCTGATGGTCTTCCGACGCTGGCCACAGCGCATAAACCAGACGCACGCCGTCGACGATGGCGCTGGTGCCGCGCACCGCGTCGCGGGCCTGCTCGACGCTGTTGATGGGCCGGTTGCCCTGGGGTTTGCGCATATGATGAGCGACGATGACGGCAGCACCGGTCTCGGTCGCGAGCGATGCCAGCAAGCCGGTAACGAAAGTGCCGGCAGCCGGATCGGCGTTCACGTCGGCGTGAATAAACGAGGACAACGGATCGAGCACGATGAGCTTGAGATCGGTGATCCGGCCGATCTCATCGCGAAGGTTTTGAAAATGCGGTGTCGCTTCCGGGCCGTTTCGACCCAAAGCCACTAAGGGAATCGGGGCCCGGGCATTGGGCAGCGGTACGATGATAAGCTGCTTGGGCTCTTTGAGACGCAATTGATCAGGGTCAATACGATCGAGACGGCGGTGCACTTCGCCTTCGTCGTCTTCGGCGGTCAGCACGATCGCCGTACCGAACTCGCGAACCGCGCCGCCCAAGGCCATAGGTTCCGGGCTGACCGAAACCGAGCGCGGCTTGCCGGTAGCGACTGAGAGCGCGAGGTCCAGCGTTATCATGCCTTTGCCGGTGTCGCCCATCGCGGCGAGGATCGAAACCACGCTCATTGGAATTGAGCCGTCGACCAGAAAGCGTTGCTCGGGCGGCTCTCCGGCATAACGGGTTGCATGCCAATCGGAGAAATCCAGCGACGTCTTCTCCGGCCGTACCGTCCGGCGCTCGGCGGTAGCAACAAACTCGGAGATGTTCGTGCCCTCCGATACAGCGTCGGCCGCGTCCCATTTGTCGGGTTTATGCTGTGGGGGGCTGAGTACAGCAACCGACGCAACGCCCACCGCGAGCGCTGCTTGAGACGCGGCCTTAGCGTGCTGCCGGCCCGCTTTATCGTTATCGGGCCAGACCAGTATTTGTTTGCCGGAGAGAGGCGACCAGTCAGTCTTGTCGACCGGCGCCGACGCGCCGTTCATGGCGGTGGTAGCGCAAAGACCCTGCTCGATCAGCGCGGCGGCGGATTTCTCGCCTTCGACCAGGATGACTTCCGAAGCCGTCTTTATGCCGGGCAGGTTATCAGGTTATAAAGTGGGCGCGGTTCGGGCGCCTTCATCTTGCGCGCTGCAACGTCCCAGGGCCGGAATTGCTTACCGCCCGGCGGATCGTAGCGGTAGACGCAGGCGATCAATTGTCCGTCTTCGTCGAGATAGTCCCACTTGTCGGTGACGGGCCCCAGCTCATCGATCGGCGGCGATTGCTTTTGCGCTTTCTCCGCCCGGTCGTCATGCAGGGTCCGGCTGCGGCCGTCCAGCCACGCGCGAATGTCGTCCATGATGGACGGAAAGTCAGTGCCTGTGTCACGGCCCGTGACCGCCGCCCAAAGCCCGATGATGTCGCCGCCTTCCTTGGTCGCGAAGTCGTGCCACATACCGGCCTTAGGTCCGGTGAGCTGGACCGATAAACTGTCGCCTCGGTTGCCGTGAACGTCGCCGACCAGGAATTTCCCGCGCTGGAAGACGCCGCCCGGCAACAGATAGGACAGCACGCTGCGAATGTTGATGAGCATGCGCGACTTGATTTCATCGGTACTCTCGGCGGCGTCCCATGGATAAGCGTCATCGAAGCGCTGGGGTGCCGCATCGTTGAAGTCGCGCCAGCGTTGCATGTCGATCACGTCGTCGCTCATCTAGTCGCACCTTTATAGGCGTTACCAAGGTCGCCCTGGCGTCCCGGCTCGGCATTTCGGAAGGCGCCGTCCGCAAGCTCGTGAACCCGGATCATCGCTCTCACATCGGCCAGGTCGAAACCGCCCTGAAAGCCCTCGGGCGGACTCTGGTGATCGAGGACAAGGCCGCTTAATTCGGTCACGGTTCAGTCCTCCAACAGCGGTCGGACCAAGCGCAGAAACGGCACTCATAGAAATCGGCGGATTGAGCGATGCGCGGCAGCAGGTCGCCCGCCTCGGTTGCCTTAATAATACGTACCGCCTTGTCGCTCATGAGTTGCGCAAGCGCGCTGTCGAACGGCACGAGCTCGTGATGCAGCTCGGCGGTGTCTTTGTTGATGGCGGTGAACAGCGCGGGATTGGCTGAAATACCCGGTATGCTCGATTCCATGTACGCTTGATAGACGGCGATCTGAGCGGCGTAGATGGGCTTCGAGATCGTGACGCCGCGTTTCGCCGTGTCCCTCCACGATTTGGCGTTGAGTGATTTACATTCCCACAACGCCGGATATCCTGGCAGCACGCCTTCGGGACCAGCGGTGAAAATACCGTCTACATGACCGCCGATGCGTCCATCGGCGGCGGAAAACCCAAACTGCTCACCGTCCGCCCGGTTGCCTCGAGTGATGTAGAGATTGAAACCGGCGCCGCGCAGCCACCCCACTGCGAGATCTTCGAACACATGACCTGCGGCGAAGATGCGAAGCGTTTGGCCGTTGAAGTCGGCGCCGTCGTCTTTGGGCGCTTGGGCATACTCGTATTGAAGCGCGCGTTCGCAGGCGACGCCGAGACGCGAACCGCCTAGATACTCACGCGCCGGCTGAGCAGCTCTTTCGGCTTCGAGCGCGTCATCGATTAACTTATTGATGCGCTCGGCAATAGTGGCGGAATGATTGTAATCAGGCATCAGGGAGCGGTTCCTGTTGCTTTGGCGATGGCTACGCAATTGGTGTGCATGGCGTCTTGAAAACCACCGACCGCACCTTTGATCAGCGCCAGCACTTGCGCTTCCGTAAGATCAATAAGCCGGGTCTGCCAGCCGATTTCCTCCATGATCTCGGCGGCGGGTTTTATGGCAGCGCGGATCGCAGCTTGTTCCTGTTCGCTGAGGTCAATCATGCTCAAGTTTTCTTTCACCAAGCGGCACCAAAAATTTTGACAAGCTATGGAACAGAATTTGCGCGGCGGACGGAACCGATTGCCCGAAGCCATCATGTCGAACCAGCCGAAGCCGCGGGCCGGGCGCCAACAGACGGCGCAACATTGCATGTTGGAATAGAGCCAGCGCCGAAGGTCGATGAAGTCGTCGATTGATTCTGGCATCGCTCATGACCTCTCACCGTGGATCGGTCCGGCATTCCGTGCTTGAACTACGGCGGCGTTCAACTCGGCCATCGCCTCTGACGAACCGCCGAGGTCGGGATGCAGGTTGAGCGCCCGGTGCCGATAAGACCGCTCGATGTCGTCCTGTGACGCGGAACGACCAACGCCCAGCACTTCGGTCCAATGCCGCGCGTCACCGTTTGGCGGCGGCAGTGCCTCGAATCCTGCGAAGGCGCGCTCCACCGTGACGCTCCATCTGACGCAAGCCCTCAATGGCCAGAGCTAAAGAGCGAAGGTTGTCGAGTAGGAGCTCGTATGCGTCCTGAGCCATCACGAGCTGGCGATTGTCGCGGGTGAAATAGACCGCAGCACCGGGGTCGTCGATCCGGCGGCTGGTAGCGTGAGGTTCCCCGTCGCGCCGGATTGGCTGGTTTGTCGAGATCACGACGTTGATGCCGCCGATCCGGTTGACCTCGGTGCGCAGCCGCTTCACGACGCTGTTCCAACCTTGGGAGGAACGGCCGCCCGGCAAGGACCACTTGTGCTTGCGCCAATCCGTGCGCGGCCAGCCCTCGGGCCAATGAAGGGGGAACGCTTCGGTCATGCAGCCTCCTGCTGATCGTTCGCTGCACTCATGACCAGCCGCCGGATCGCCGTCTTGTTGAAAAAGAATGTGAGCAGCGCCGACGCCTGGTAACGGGTCATGCCGTAATCATGTTGGTGCTGAGCCGGAAGGTATTGCAGCTGCTTTTCCGTTGCCAGCTGGTTCAACCAGCCCTTAGTCTTGTGAGCGGTTTCGTCCGTCTCGTTTTCGTTGAGCCAATCGTCGGCCGCCGCGAGACAAACCGTGCGCTCGCCAATGCTCAGAAAGCGCGGTTTCTGTTGTTTGGCGCCGCCAAGCGCGTGCCAGCGCCCTTCGAGAAAGAAAACCCCGCCCCAAGCATTAAAGCCGTTGGCAACCGGAGCAGCGTCATCGCCGAACAGATCGCACCAGCGGAAGCTCGACCGTTTCAAAAGATCGATTTCCGACATTGCGAAGTCGGCAAGCAGCGAGCTTCTTCCGGCGGCGGCGTTCTCGCTCACCGGCGGCCACTGATAGCCGCAGATCGGGCATTCGCGCGTCGCGGCAGGCACCACAGCTTCACACTCGGGACAATTTTTCGTCAGCGCTTCACCGCCGCCCATCTTTCCATCAAGATCGATGTCTTGTTCAAGACAACCGTGTAAAAGGCTTGAAGTTCCGAAGTCGAGAACGATGCAATCGGTCTTGACGACTCCGGGAAACTCGTCCGGGTTGATAGTGCGCAAGCCCCGGCCGACCATCTGGATCATGGTCGATTTGTAGGAAGACGGCCGCTGCAACACGACACAACTGGTCGGCGGGTGATCCCAACCTTCGGTCAATACCGCGACGTTGATCATGACCTAGATCGTTCCGTTGCGGTAAGCACGGAGCGCGCCGCGCCGTTGCGCCTCGCCCATCTCGCCCCAAACCATGTCAACCGATACGCCGGCGGCGGCGAAGGCATCACATACGTTGCGCGCGTGATTGACGGTGGAGCAGAACACGACGGTCTGCCGTCCACTGGCTTTGTCCTGCCAGTGCTTGATGACCGCTTCGGTAATCGGCTTCTTGTTCATGATGGCGTCAACCGCCTTCATGTCGAAGTCATCGGTGGTCTTACGGACGTTTTTGAGCGCTTCCTGTGTGCCGATGTCGATGACGAACGTGCGCGGCGGCACAAGGTGGCCCGATCCTATTAGCTCGCCCAACAGGATCTGATCAGCGACGTTGGAAAAGATCGGCCACAAGCCTTTACGATCACCCCGGTTCGGCGTTACGGTGACGCCGAAAATGCAGACTTCGGCATTACGTTCGTGCACGCGGTCGATGATCCGCCGATAGCTGTCGGCCGCCGCATGATGGGCCTCGTCGACGACCAGAAGGTCAAGCACCGGCATCACGTCGAGATTGTTCTTGCGTGCAAGCGTCGGAACCATCGCGAAAGTCGTGCGTCCGCGCCATGACTTGGTGCGGGAATCGACAATCGAGGTAGTAAGCTCGGGGTTTACCTGCGCGAATTTGAGAACGTTTTGTGCCGTCAGCTCATCGCGGTGAGCGAGCACGCAGGCTTTGGAGTCGGTGGCCGCCAGCATTTCGCCGACGACGCCCGAGAACATCACCGTCTTGCCTGATCCGGTCGGCGCAACGCCGAGCGTGTTGCCGTGCTCGCCGAGCGCGCGCACGCTGCGTTCAACAAAAGTCTTTTGCCGGGGACGAAGCAGCATGGCGCTGTTGTCCTATTGCGCCCAAGCGGGACGGTTTGTACCTGTTGTTTGTTGAGCGCCGGCTTCCGGTGCCGCAGCGTTGACGGATTGAGCGCCAGCCGGGGCCGTGTTTACCGGCGCGCCGCCCGGCTTCCATGTGCCGCCGCCGTCCTGATAAGCTTGCCAATCCTTATGGTTCGGTGTGACGGCAAACCGAATCTCGTTTTTCGGATTATCATGAAGGTCTTTGCCGACATCGATCTTGGCGAGAAACGCGATTCCGTCCAGATCGGCAAATCCGCTGATGCGCCGCGCGGCCTGCGCTTGCGGTGAGTTGTCTTTGTCGGATAGTCCGCGTGCGGAATTTAATATCCCGCGGATGAATGAACGGCCCATATTTCCCCATTCGGGGCCCTTGGAGCTGAAAAGGCCGATCAAGCTCCACACTTTGCGCCGTACGTGCGGGCCTTCAACGATGACAAATTCACAATTCAAATAAACCGAGCCGGTACTTGGGTTAGAGGTCGCATAACCGCCGGTCCAGCCTTGCACCTGATCGTCATAACCGCCGGGCTTGATGATCATGCGGACGGGCGCAATGGTTCCCTTTGGAATTACCTCAAAGGAAGTCTGCGCGTCCGCATTGTTGAAATCACTCCAGGCTTCGTTCATGTTTTGGTTGCTCCTCGATCTTTTTGCGTGACAGGGGTATCGGCGGGCTGAGAGGCCGGGCGTCCAAACTCAAGTCTCTCGCTCGCTGGTTTGACGGGCTCGGCGATCTTCGCCATCAACCGGCCCAAATGAGGCTCTTCAATCTGATCGAGGCGTCCGCTGCGATCCTTCGCGGGATAGCCGAACGGATTCAGAGTCTGGCAGACAAACGCCCGGTAAGGGTCGCCCTCGCCGTCACGAATCTCGGCCATGACAATGACTTCATCGACGATGCCGGGCAGCTCGTTGCCAGTCTTGGAGCCTTCGATCTGCGGAGTGAAAACAGGACGGTTAAGATCGTCCAGCTTTTCGTCGAGGATGCCGACAAACCAAATGTTCTTGTTGCGCGTGTGCTGCAAGTGCGTCAGCCAGGCGATCATCTCCTGGCCATGCAGGCCGTAGGCGCCGCGCATGTCGGGCTTGCCATTGCGATCGGAGAACGCCTGCGGCTGTCCCTTGCACCATTGAAAACAAAGGCGTCCGGCGACGGTGATCGAATCGATAAATACCGTTTGGTATTTGTCGAGCTTCTTCGGGTCGCCGAAGCGCTCACTGACGGCGTCGAAATGGGCTTGACTGTAAGCATGATCATTACGCAACGCTGGGTTAGGCCCGCCAATAAACACGGCAAAGTCGCGGCATTCGGACCAGGTGCGCGGCCGGATGGTATCGCCCGGCCAACCCTCGATAGCGAGGTCGCCCACTTCGAGATCAAAAAACAACGTAGCGGCCGGCTCCAACGTCCAAAGCAGCGACGTCTTGCCGATGCCGGACTTGCCGAAGATCGAGCCCTTGATACCGCGTTGCTCGGCAAGACGCTCGCCGGCCGAAATAATCGGTAGGCCGCTCATTGCGCACCCTCCCCGTTCGCCAAAGTCAATTTGAAGTTGGGCTTACCGACACGCACCGTGCGGGCGTCCTTGAAGACCGACTGAATGGCGTTCGGCCAGGCGTTATATTTGTGCTCGGGCACCTTGAAAACGGTGTCGACATATTCTGCCGAGTTATCGCCTGTGGCTTGGATGCGCTGAACCACGGCTGCGAGTTTGCCTTGATCCCCATCGACACGCTTCGGCAGGTCGGCAACGATAATCACGCCGTTTTCGGTCAACCGGACAGCGCCGCTGTCCTTCCCGGCCCGTTGCCGCGCGGTTTGCGCCTGCTCACCGAAACGCAGAGCAATGGCGCCGTCTACCCAGTCTCTAACGGTCTTGGCGTCCTTAAACGCCGCTTCGGCCTCCTCCTGCAATAATGTCAACTGTTCGACCGGCAACGCGGCAATGTCGCCCACCGGCATAGTGCGAATATCTTTCAGGTGCACGCGATTGTGCATCACGTCGTCTCCAGTAGTTCTGAATGGGGAGATTTACGCTGCCGCTCTTTTGCGGACGGGTGAGATTTGATTGCATAGTAGCTGTACATTTTGAGATCGAGGCGGCGTTGAGCCAAGTGCACGAGGCCCTGTTCGCAGGCTCGCATGACCGTCTCAGCGAAATGATCCAAGTTGGGAGCTAGAACCCGGTCCCTGCACAAAAAGTCGATGTAATACATGGCCCGGTCGCCGGGTTGAGCGTTACTAAGCCATTCGGTGAACTCGGCGCTATCGTTAACGAGCACCAGCGGCTTGGCGGTTTCGGAGAACGATGCGGCCGTCATCGGTCATAACCTTCATGCTCGGCCAGCCACTCATGAACCGCCGTCACGCGGTACAAAATCATATTGCCCAACTTGACACGCGGCGGACCTCGCCGCTCAGCGTGCCAGCGGTAAAGCGTCCGCATGCTAATACCGAGCTGTTCGGCCAACACATCCGGTGTCACATACGCACCCGCGAGCGGGCTTTGATCGCCGCCGTTGGCCCGTGACGAACCCATTACGCTACTTCCTCGCGTTCACTTAATTGTTTATGAAGGGCAAGAGCTGCACGGACGAACACCTCACGAACCGGTTGGTCGCCGCGCTCCCAGCGCATAATCGTTGTTTGATGGACGCCTAAAGCGTCTGCCATTTGTTGCTGCGTGAAGCCCATTTCAGTCCGCACGTGTGCAATGATTTTTGATCCCTCAGCACAATCCATGCGTTTTGCATAGATTCATTTTCTCGCAAAGTCAATGCAAAATGCATAGAAAAATTTGCTATGCATTATGCATGACAATCAACGAGCGCCTTAGATCATCTCGCCGTGAAGCTGGGTTTACGAGCGCCGCCACCGCCGCGCAGGCGTTTGGTTGGTCAATCGGGACTTATTCTTGTCATGAGAATGGTCACAGAGGCATCAAAATGGATACGGTCGAGCGGTACGCACGTGCTTTTGGCATTGATCCGATTTGGCTGCTAAGAGGCGACACTAGATCCCCTCTTGGCAATAGGATCGCCAGAAATTTCACGGAAGCCGTCCCCAACGGCATACGTGACATTCCCGGCGCCCGGCCCGTCCAGATGCTGGAGCTTGCGGCGGCCGCCGGCGGCGGCGCTTACAATCTCGATGAAACACCGGTTACGAACTCGGTATATTTCCGCCGCGATTGGCTGGACAAGCACGCGATCGATCCGACGCAGGCCGTCGTGATTTCCGTACACAACGATTCCATGGAGCCCACGCTGCCGGCCGGGTGCAAAATCCTGGTTGACCGCCACCGCCGCCGCCGGCTGTCCGGCCACCTCTTTGTGCTGCGCACCGAGGACGGCATGATCGTCAAACGCCTGGCCCACGACGGCGGCGATGACTGGCTGTTGGTGAGCGATAACGATTCGCCCGATTGGCCGACTCAACCTTGGCCCGACGGTGCAGAGATCATCGGAGAGGTAAAGTGGATGGCGCGGGAGTTTCCATGACCAGAGAAATTAATACAAAAGTTGTTGGGGTAACTTTTGAGAATGATGACGGCTCAGACCGGCAACATTTAATCGGCAAATGCAAGCCCGGAGACTTGCTTATATTGTTGCACGATACGGAAAACAAACATGATAGCTGTGCTGTCGCCGTTTACCATGAGCGCCGCTCCTTCGGGTTTAAAAAAATCGCACAGATTGGCTATTTGGGACAACACTTAGGCGCTGATATCGTGGCGCACATGGAATCTGGCGGAGAAGCCTATGCTATTATTAAAGAAATCACAGGCGGAGAGTGGGGTGAAAATTGTGGCGTCAATATCGTTGTTTGTTCGGAATCGCCGAAATAGTCTGGTCATTAATCCGGCGTGGCGCAAAGACAGGTTATGACGAAAGATAGTTGACCTAAAACCGAGTTTTTAAGAATACAGTTTACAGATTTTTTATCCGGGACATTCGGCGTCACCGCTAAGCTTTGGGAATCCGGCTAAAAATCTCTGGAAATTTTTAGGACGTTTGGTGCGGGAGTTTCCATGATCGGACTTGATACATCAAATTGCTTAAGGGGAGATATTGATGAAAAAAATTATTATTTTGACTTTCTTGGGAGGATTACTCGCTGCGTGTGTGGCCACACCAGCTGTTATTGCAGACCTTGAAGAAGACAAAGTCATTGTTCGGTCTGATTTGTTGACGGAAGATAGTGACGTACTAAGAAAGGCGCGTGACGGGTGTGCTATACATGATCGTGTGCCGGTTAGAATCAGCTACACATGCGTTGACGAATATTGTTCTCAAAAAAATCACCTATTCGCTTGCAGGGACAGCGGTCTCAAACCGTAAGTAACAATCAGCGTCTATCACGAACCTGACCCGGTGCCGGCGCCGGAAAATCAACGACCTTCGCGCTGACCCGCTCGGTCGCTTCGCGCAGCGGATTATCGGACAGATGACTGTAGCGCGCCGTGGTCTGCGGTTGGGTGTGGCCGAGCAGCGCACCGATGATGGGTAGAGACAGACCCGAATTTGCCAGGATCGACGCATAGGTGTGCCGCAAATCGTGCATTCGCACGTCCGGCAAATCGGCTTTCCTGCGCACGCTGTCCCAGAACGTTTTGATTTCAGTCACCGCCTGACCCGGACGATCGCCGGGAAACACGAACCGGCAGAAAGGCGGCCGGCTTTCGCGGATGCTTTCGAGAAGCGCGACTGTGGCTTGCGACAGCGGCACCCGATGCTCGCGGCGCTGCTTGGTGTGCGCCGACGGCTTGGTCCAGATGCGTTTTTCCAAGTCGAACTGATCCCAGGTCGCGTTCAGTACTTCGCCCTTCCGGGCTCCGGTCAACAGCAGCATGCGGATGACATTGGCGCCGCGCCGGTTCGGGTGATCTGCCAACACGGCCGTCAACCTTGCAAGCTCATCTTCCGAAAGATAACGATGACGCGGTTGCTCGGGATTGAACTGCAAGCTGGTAACCGGATTGTCCGCACGGTATTCCCAGCGGATGGCCAAATTGAACATCTTGCGCAGCAGGGCCATAGTTCGGTTGGCCTGGTAAGGGGTTCGTTCGGAAATCCGTCTGTGCAAAGCGTCGACGTCCCCGTGCTTGACCTCATCGACCCGAAGCCTGCCCAATTTAGGCAGCACCAGACGCCGCAACATGCTCTTCTCATCCTGATAGGCGCGTTTAACCTTGTGGCGTGCATGGTCTTCGAGATAGCGCGCCGCGAGATCGGCCATGGTCGGTGCCCGGCGGCGTTCTTCGCGCATGCCCAAAGGATCGCGGCCAAGGTCCGCTTCCCGTTTTGTGCGTTTGGCTTGCGCGCGGGCAGCAATCACGGACCAATCGGGATAAGAGCCGATGGTGAGTTTTCGTTCGCGGCCACTTATATAATAGCGGGTCACAAAGGACCGCGCGCCGCTCCGTGTCACATGGAGCCCGAAGCCGACAACGTCGGTGTCCCAAATGTAATAGGACCGGCGTTCGTGCGGCAGCTCAGCCTCGCGCGCAATTTTCTCGGTCAGCTTTTGTCGCATCGTTTTTCCGTTGTTGTGCCTGTCGATCGCAAGTGAGGCTCAAAAACGGTAATTTATCAAGCAATTAATAGGCAGGTTAATTTGGTCAAATGGCGCCAATAACGGCCATTTCAGACCATATATTGCCGCGCGCGGACGAGCTATTCCCGGAGTCAGGACGGAGTCAGCATGAATTTGCGGCCCGCATGAAATCCGGTAAATTCATAACCATTTGATATATAAAGGAAATATTGGCACACCGGAAGGGATTCGAACCTGCGACCTACAGATTAGCAATCGGTTATGAAGGTTCGACGATTGAAGATTTCGTCGCGACCCTGAAGTTGGCCGATGTACAAGTGCTTCTCGATATTCGTGATGTTCCCGTATCGCGAAAGCGTGGTTTTTCTAAGCGGGCACTTGCTGAGACGTTAGAGGGCGCTGGAGTCAGGTACACACATCTCCGTGACCTTGGCGATCCGAAACCGGGTCGCGAAGCCGCGAGGCGTGGAGATATGCACGCCTTCGAGCGCATTTTTCGCACACATCTGGAAGGTAGAGAAGCTCAGGAGGCGCTGGAAAAAGCGATCGATATAATCTCAGGTGCGCGCGCTTGTTTGCTGTGCTTTGAGCGCGATCATTCCGTCTGCCATCGCGCTATCGTGGCGGAGGAAATGGCAAATCGAGAGGCATTTCAGATACGTCACTTAGGCGTACAGCGTGGCCTTGCCGGGGAGGCGGGCGACAACAGTTTTGAAAATGAACGAGCTTACGCGTTCGGGTGAAACCGAAGCTATTGTGATCATCAAGGCCGCGCCTCAGGTCGGGCAGCAGCACGGCGAAACCGTTTGCTGTGCCGGCATCAATCTAGAAGGTGATTGGCTCCGTCTATACCCGATCTCATTCCGAACGCTTAATCAAGGGCAGAAGTTTGGCCGGTGGGATCATGTCAAATTCAAATGGAGGCGCCCTAACGATGATCTCCGCATCGAAAGCCGACGTGTGGATCAGGATAGACTAGAGGCATGCGAATAAATTTGGCCAGAAATGCGAAAGATGGCTGAGCAGCGGTGTTGACATGGTCAAACGCGCGTTGGATTTTTCCCCGACCACCCAAAAATGCGCTGCTATCTTTCGCATTTCTTACCCCCCATCTTTCGCATTCCTCTAGTCTCCTCGACCATGAGTGCGCCCGCCGCGCCGCTGATCGCCGCCGGCGAGTCCGCGTTCGACACTAGAGGCCTCGACGCTACGGCGATGCTAACGCTCCCGGGCTGCCCCGTCGTGACGAGCGAGGCGGTTCGGGGCGTTGTTTTCGGGGCGTTGTTTAAGGAATCGCGAAAGGTGCTAGACTCATTGGCGCTGAATGAAACGATCGGGGAGCCGTTATGACATTCACCCGTATCCTTGGTGTTTTGAGTTTGGTCCTGCCGGCAACCCCGGCACTGGCTGAGCCCAATTGCGAGGCGTGGAACACGGTTCAATATTTCCAGACGGCGGCCCTTGAGGAGGTGACCGCGAGCCTGGATGCTGGTGCAGATCCCAAGGCACGGGATGCCATTGGTCTCACACCCTTGCATTGGGCGGCTGTCAGGAACGAGAACCTGGCTGTCATCGGGGCCCTCCTCGATGCCGGGTCCGACCTAGCGGAGATTTGAAACGTCATGCGACATGGAGCAACGTTCGTAATATTGGGCGCCAGCGCCATTTTCGGCTTTGCCGTCTTTGGGGCGAAGGTAGCCTCGGAACCCGACGGCACGGACCGCGCCCCATGCTATGACCGGGAAATTCAACCCCAGACGGCGGTGGTGGATACACACTTGCACTTTCGTCCGTTCGGGGGTCCCGCCCTGCCGTTCGAGGAGGTCGTACAATATCTCGAACGAACCGGTGTTCGCTTTGCCAACGTTTACGGCATCGGCCAGATGCTGCCGGTATCCTCGTCGTGCACCTATTATCTCGACTGCCTGGGTACCCCGGTAAGGCCCACTCTGAAGAACGACTTCGTCAACGCCGTCAACTACATCACCAAGGGTTCAGGCTCGGTTCACATGACATTGTCGATGACCTTTCCCGACCTGTCCCGGCCCGAAACCGTGCTCGACAGCATGCGATTGTTGGACGAGGAGTTTCCGGGTGTGTTCAAGTGGATGGGTGAGGTCAACCTGGTCAAACAGGCGCTATTCGGCAACGCCCGCCGGGCCGTTCCCCTGGAGAAGATCGCCGGATGGGCGCCGTTCATGAGCGTGTTGCGCCAACGCGCCATGCCCATGTCCATTCACTCGGACCTGGGAAGCGACGAGCAGCCGGCCCGTTACCTGCCATGGATTGAGGAGGTGCTGCGTCTATATCCGGACAACAAAATCGTTTGGATGCACCTTGGCCTGTCGCGAGAACTCGTCACCATCGATGCGGACGAGCACATCGCAATACTCCAATCCTTACTGGACCGCTACCCCAAACTGATGCTGGACATTTCCTGGCGCGTGATCGACGACAATGTCTTTTCTGACCCCGAATTAAGGGCCCGCTATGTCCCGTTCCTGAATTCTTATTCCGAGAAAATTCTGCCCGGAACAGACTTTGTCGCCTCCCGCAACAAAAGCTTCGAGATATACCGCGCGGAGCTTGAAGCCACTAGCCGGATTTTGCACTACCTTGACGATGACGCGTTCCGGGATATCGCGCTCGGCCAGAATTATTTCAGGCTCCTGAATTTGGATTACGAGGCGCCTGCAGTTTGTCCCCGTCAACGTTGAGGTCGAGGCCCGCTTTACTCATCGGGTGAGGGACGGCTGCCGTGTAGGCTTCGAGATACGCCGAGGCCGGGCGGTCCGGACGATAGCGCTCTCCGGCGGACAGACTAGAGGAATGCGGAAGATGGAGAGAAGAAATGCGAAAGACGGCTGCGCATTTTTGAGGTATAGGGGGAAGAATCAAGCGGCCGTTTGACTATGTCAACACCGCTGCGCAACCATCTTTCGCGATTCCAGCGAAATTTTCTCGCACGCCTCTAGTTAGCTTGGAAATAGTCGGGACGCTGAAAAAGGCCGAAAGAGAAAGCTTTTTAGCGAACTCGATTGTGACGAGTCTAGACAAAGAGCGAGAGGAGGGAAGAAGCCTCGCCTTGCTCAAGGTGAAGATCCTCAGTTTCAAAGCTGAGAAAAAGAGTGCAGAAGATATTCAAAAGGAAACAAAGAAGTTCGACGCGCTCAGGGCTCAGCCAGACCTCTTCAACACCAAGCCGATCATTCCGTACAAACCTTGCCCCTACCGCTTCAAGTATAGTTATCGTACTGATGATGGCGAGAGAGAAGGCACCTGCCAGGACTGGGAGATCGAAGCAACCTACTATCGCTGGGCAAAAAAATATGGTGAGGACCACGCGCTGTCCCGCGTAACCCAAGTATTCGGCGAGGAGTACCCGAAGGGTATGCTCCTCGCTATGGGCACTCATTCTCAGTACCCCGACACCTGGTTGATCAACGGAGTTGTGCGGTTGGATGACGTCAAGCAGCCAACACTATTCTGAATTCTGTTTCTCGTTGATTCGATAGGCAAAGGCAGACATCCAATGGGACAAGTGCTCCGATCCGACCGCCGCAAGTCAGCAGCCACGCGCGGCTACGACCGCCGTTGGCGCAAGGCACGCAAAGCATTCCTTGCCCGCCATCCGTTGTGCGCGATGTGTGAAGCGCAAGGCCGTCTTACGCAAGCGACGGTTGTCGACCATATCGTGCCGCATCAAGGTAATCGCTCGTTGTTTTGGGACCGTGACAATTGGCAGCCGCTTTGTGACAACCACCACGCTTCGGCCAAGCAGCGCGAGGAGGTGCGCGGCTACAGCAATGCGGTAGGACCGAACGGTTGGCCGAGCGATCCGCGTCACCCTGCCAACCGGGGGGATAGGGGGAGTCAAAACTAAAGCGTGTTGAGCGTAGATCGGACGTCGTAGAGTTCTTGAATCAAAAACGAAATTAACCAGGGGGGGGTCGATGGACGGTTTCCAAGCGCTTGCAGAGGTAAATGATGCGCGGACGTAAGCCCAAGACCGGGCACATAACGCTGGTTCACAGCCAAGGTTTTATCGTTCCCGAATATCTTCGCGGGACCGCGCGCGAGGAATATTGCCGCGTGGCCCGGTTGCTCAAGCGTCTTGATCAGTGGTCGGATTTGTTCTGCACGGAACTTGCTATTTATGCCGAGGCGTTTGCCGACTGGCGCGAGGCAGACGAGCATCTAGAACGAACTGGCAAGATTATTAAATCGCCGTCCGATTTTCCGATTCAAAATCCGTGGCTGGCGATCCGCAACAAGGCGCGCGAGACCATGATGAAAGCGGCGTCGGACATGGGGCTAAATCTGGTCAGCCTGGCGCGGGCGCAGGCGCCTTCTGTGAGAAAGGGTTACGGTGCCGCGCAGGAACAGTCCGAAGCCGCCGGCTACTTCGACTAATGACCCGGTCAGGGCTTATGCGCGGGCGGTCTTGCGCAAGCGCAAGCCGATCGTCGCCGGGCCTCATGTCCGGGCGGCATGCGCGCGGCATCTGCGCGATTGCAAGGAGGGCAAAGGGCGCGGGCTAAAGTGGGATATCGCGGCGGCAAAGCGCAGTATCGGGTTTTTCTTCGACGTGCTGCGGCTCAACAGCGGCGAATTTGAAGGCAAGCCATTCGAACTGTTGCCCTGGCAGTGCTTTGTGATCGGGTCGGTGTTCGGCTGGAAACGTGCCGACGGCACCAGGCGTTTCCGCCGGGTTTACATCGAGGCGGGCAAGGGTTGCGGCAAATCGCCGATGGCGGGCGGCGTCGGTATTCTGATGCTCTGCGCCGATGGTGAGATCCGGGCAGAGGTCTATTCGGCAGCCTACAACCAGGCTCAGGCCGAAATCTTGTTTCGCGACGCCGTTGCGATGGTTGAACAGTCGCCCGAGCTGAGTTCGCGGCTGACGGTGCACGGAGAGAAGAAAAAGACCAAGATCGACTACGATCGCACGCAGTCGTGGTTCCAGCCGATTTCATCGGAGCGCCAGGGGCGCGGCAAGTCGGGACCGAAGCCGCACTGTGCATTGCTCGATGAGATTCACGAGCACCCGACCAACGCGACGGTCGAGTTTCTTGACGCCGGCGTGAAGCATCGCCGGCAGCCGTTGACGTTCATGATCACCAACAGCGGGTCGGACCGCGAGACGGTCTGTAGGGAGTACCACGATTACGCCTGCAAGGTCGCGGCGGGCACGCTCGAAGACGATAGTTTTTTCGGTTACGTTTGCGCGCTCGATGACGGCGATGATCCGTTCAAGGACGAAAGCTGCTGGATCAAGGCAAACCCGAGCCTGCCGGGAGTGCCCGGCTACGATTATTTGCGCGAGCAGGTAAAGACGGCGCGGGGCATTCCGTCGAAGCAGTACGTGGTGAGGCGTCTCAATTATTGTGAATGGACGGAGTCATCCGAGGGCTGGTTACCGCCGGAGATTTGGTTTCCGGCGCAGGCAACGTTGGACCTGTCGGATTACGAGGGGCTGCCTTGTTACGGCGGCCTTGATCTTTCGATATCGAGCGATCTCACGGCGCTGGTGTTGGCGTTCGAAACCGGACACCGAAGCTGGGACGTGTTTCCGTTTTTCTGGATGCCGGGAGACCGGCTGCTGGAGCTTCAGGAACGCGACAACATGACGCCGCGCTATCAGCAATGGCGCGACGAAGGCTATCTGTTCGCACCGCCCGGCAAGGTGATCGATTACGAACACGCGGCATATTTGCTTGACGAAGTGTGTGCCCGTTTTGATGTCAAGGCCATTGCCTATGACCGGGCGAAAATTGAGCTTCTGACAGCCGTGCTCGACAAGCAGGGCGCGACCCTGCCGCTGGTTGAGCACGGCCAGGGTTTTTACAAAGCACAAAGCACCGGGCTCTGGATGCCGGGATCGATCGAAGAGACGGAGGCGGCGTTGATCGAAGAACGGCTAAAGGTTCACGAAAACCCGATTATGAATTGGTGCGTTGCGAGCGCCAACTGTGTGCCCAGTTCGATCGAGCCTGCGGACAGACGGTTCGATAAACGAAAGTCGTCCGGCCGGATCGACGGGGCAGTCGCGTTGGTCGAAGCGATCGGTGCGGCGTGTCATGCGGATTCACTGGTGCCGCCGCCAAGCGTTTATCAGTCGCGCGGCCTGCGGGTGATCGGATGAGCCGCTTTGCGGACGCGATGGTCGTCCTGTTCGGAGGCGAGGTCCGTGCGGCCAAGGGACCGAGCGGCCCGCCGCGCGATCCGGTGATCGCCGAGTGGTCGGGTGCGGGCCAACCAAGTGCTTCGGGTCAAGCCGTGACGGTGCGGACGGCATTGCAAGCCTCGGCGGTGTTCGCGTGCGTGCGTAACACGGCGGAGACGATTGCCTCGCTGCCGTGTCTGCTCAAGCTTGTCATACGCGATGACGCGGGCCGCCGTCGCAGCGAGGAAGCGACCGCGCACCCTCTGTACGGCGTCCTTTTGCACGCGCCGAATGAATGGCAGACCGCCTTTGACTTTTGGGAAATGGTGGTCGAGTACTTGCAGCTTCGCGGCAACCATTATTCGCGGGTTGATCGTAACGGCGCCGGGCAGACCATAGCGCTTGAGCCCATGCATCCGGATCATGTGCGGCCGTTCTGGACGAGGGACCGGCGGCCTGCTTACGAGTATCAGCCGGAAGAGGGGCCGCGCGAGATTCTGCTTGCCGGTGAAGTGTTCCACTCCCGGGGGCCTTTGCAGGGCGACGGACTGATGGGCGCGACACCAATCGCGATCCACCGCGAGACTTTCGGCATGGCGCTTGCCGGCCGTGACTATGGCGCCCGGTTGTTCGCAAACGACGCCCGGCCGATCGGCGTTCTCGAATCGGAGGGCGTGTTGAGCGATGAGGCTTACGCGCGCCTCAAGGCGGATTGGCAGGCGACCTATGGCGGTCCCAACCGGCACCGGGTTGCGATCCTGGAGCAAAAGACGAAGTTCAACAATATCGGCATGACCAATGAGGACGCGCAATATCTCCAAACGCGCGGCTTCACCGATCTTGAAATTGCACGTCTGTTCCGTGTACCGCCGTACAAGATCGGCATTCTCGAAAAATCGACGCTGAACAATGTCGAGCAACAAAACCGGGCCTGGGTGACGGATACTTTGGTGCCGCTGGCGCGGCGCATCGAGGACGCGATAAAGCGGGATTTGATGACGCCCCAAGGGCGGGCCCAACTTGCCTCGATGTTCGATTTCAGCGAGTTGCTGCGCGGCGATGTAAAGGTCCAGAGCGAAGCCCACGCCAGAGGCATCCAGTGGGGCTGGTACTCGCCCAACGATGTGCGAGAGCGCATCGGCGAAAACCCCATCGGACCCGAGGGCGACGTTTATGTGAGCCCGGTAAACATGCAGCCCATGGCCGCGTTGATGGAAGCGGGCACTTCGTCCGGCGAATCCAAACCCGCGAACGAACCGGGGCCTAAACCGGAGGATGACGAAGATGAACAATGATCTTGAACGCCGCGCTTTGTGCGGCGTTGAAATGCGTGCGGCCAGAGCTGAGGGTGAAATGCCGGTGATCACAGGTCACGCAGCGGTGTTCGACAGTTTGAGTGACGATCTCGGCGGGTTTCGTGAGCGGAGCGATCCGGGCGCCTTCGCGGCGACCATCGGTGAGGACGATATTCGCGCGCTGTTCAATCACCGCGATGACTATGTGCTCGGCCGCAACCGCGCCGGCACGCTGAAGCTCGCTGAAGATGATACCGGCTTGTCGGTGCGGATTGAACCGCCTGACACCGCATTCGCTCAGGATATCGTCACATCGATCGAGCGTGGCGATATTACCGGCATGTCGATCGGGTTTCGGACGATCACGGACGAATGGAACATTCAGGATGGCGACCTGGTGCGCACGCTCAAGGCCGTGCGCCTGTTCGATGTCTCGCCGGTGACTTTCCCGGCTTATTCACGGACCGACGTCACGGTAGCAAAACGTTCGCTTACGGAGTATCGCGAAACTCTCGAACCGCCTGAACCGTGGCGGCGCAACTTAGCCCGGCGCCGTCTCGATCTGATGACTGTTTAGGGCAAACGCTCAACAAGTAATCGCAGCCGGCACAGTGCCGGCTTTTTTATTTGGCGGCCACCGTACCGGGTGCCGGTGCCGCGAGCGCGCTTCTGCACCCGAAACATGAGGTTGGTTATGACACTCAACGAACTTTTGGAGAAGCGGGCCAAGGTGGTCGCCGACGCGCGCGTCATGCTGGACGCAGCGGAGGCTGAGAAGCGCGATCTCTCGGATGAAGACTCCGCGAAATACGACGCGATGATGGCGGAGGTTGGAAAGCTCGGCGATCAAATAAAGCGCGAAGAACAGTTGCGGGAGCAGGAACGCGCCATTGCCGCAAAGGATGTGCCGGAAGACCGGGGCAACAAGGATCCCGCGCGCGAAACCCGCGACCAGGCGACGCTTGCGTTTGACGGTTTCCGGTCATGGCTTCGCGGCGGCGCCGGCGGCGCTATGCAGGTGGACCCGGAGAGCTTTCAGGAATTCCGCGATCTGTCCGCCGGCATCGACACCGAAGGCGGGTTTCTGGTGGCGCCGGAACGCTTCGTCACTACGTTGATCAAGAACATCGACGACATGGTCTACATCCGGCAATTGGCCACGGTGCAATCGGTTTCCGGCGCGTCAAGCCTGGGCGCACCGTCGCTCGACGCCGATCCCGACGATGCCGACTGGACGACGGAGTTGGCTACCGGCAGAGAGGACGATTCCTTGAAGTTCGGCAAGCGCGAGCTGCATCCGCACCCGGTTGCCAAGCGCATCAAGGTCTCGAACGATCTGCTGCGCCGTTCCGTGTTGCCGGTGGAGAACATCGTTCGCGAGCGGTTGGCTTACAAGTTTGCCGTCACGCAGGAAAAAGCGTTTCTGGTCGGTCATGGCGCCAATCGACCGCTTGGCGTGTTTGTCGCGTCCGACGACGGCATCAGTACGTCACGCGATGTGAGCACGGACAACGATGCGACGGCGGTCACTTTCGACGGTCTCCAGAACGCAAAATTCAAGCTCAAGGCAGGACACCGGCGAAACGCGCGCTGGATGTTCCACCGCGACGCCATCAAACAGATCAGCAAAATCAAGGATGGCGATAACCGCTATATCTGGCAGCAGTCGGTTCGCGTCGGCGAGCCCGATACGCTGTTGAACTTGCCCTACCTTGAGTCGGAGTTCGTGCCCCACACGTTCACGACCGGTCTTTATGTCGGGATCTTGGGCGACTTTTCCTACTACTGGATTGCCGATGACATTCAAATCCAGATGCAGCGGCTTGTGGAGCTCTACGCCGAGACTAATCAGATCGGGATCATTGCGCGGGCAGCGACCGACGGAATGCCGGTTCTTGAAGAAGCGTTCGTGCGCGTGAAGCTCGGCTGATCATTTCGAGCCGCCCGGCAGCGGGTAGAACCAACACCTTACAGGAGACATTGAAAATGCAATCACTATTGCAAAACACCGGGATTGCCCGCGTCATGGATGCCAAGGCGGCGGGGGTCACGGCTCAGAACAGCACGGCCGTCGATATGCAGAATTACGAGGGCGTCTTGTTCATCGCAGCCTTCGGCGAGCTGACCGACGATCAAGTGACATCGATCAAGGCGCAACAGGCGACGGCTTCGGCAGGTACGTACACGGACCTGGACGGCACGAAGGTCGGCGATATGGAAGATGACGATGACAACCAGTTGCTGATCCTCGACGTGAAAAATCCCACAGAACGCTATGTCCGCTGCGTCGTCAGCCGTGGAACGGCAAATGCGGTAATCGACGGCGTGATCGCAATCCAATATGGACCGCGCAAGAAGCCCACATCTCAGGGTTCGACGGTGGCGGCGTCCGTGGCGGTAAGCTCGTCGTAGGCGCTCCATGAGCGATCCAACACTTGAGCGCCTGCACGCTCATGAACTCGAGTGCGCTCGGCGGTACGAAGCTTTCGGTGAACGTTTTGCGCGCCTCGAAACCGCCATGTCGCGAAACACCAAGCTTTTGTGGACAATCGTTCTCGGCATTGTCGGCCTGGCACTTCAATTGTCCTTGGGTGGAATAATCGCGCCATGACTTATCGCTTTTCGCACAGCTCGGCGGAGCGTCTGGCGACGTGCGATCCGCGCCTTCAGGATTTGTTCAACAACGTCATCGAACACGTCGATTGCACCATTGTCGAAGGCCACCGCGACGAGGCCCGGCAGAACGAGATGTTTCGCACGGGCAAGAGCCAATTGCGATGGCCGAACGGTAAACACAACAGCATGCCGTCGCGGGCCGTCGACGCGGCGCCCTATCCGATCGACTGGGGAGACCGGGAACGCGCGACACTGTTCGCCGGCCTGGTCATGGGTCTCGGTCGAGCGAACGGTCTGCGCCTCATATGGGGCGGCGATTGGTCCGGCGACTGGCAGGTGAAAGACAACCATTTCGACGATCTTTGGCATTTCGAGTTGGAGGACTAACCCATGATCGGAGCTTTGCTCGGGTTGGCGCAGGCCGCGCCTGTAATCTTAAGTTTGTTCAACAGTGACGATGACTCGACCGCCGCCAAGGCGGCAAAGGCGGTTTCAAGGACCGCGCGCGCGATCACCGGCGCGGGCTCCGATGATGCCGCGCTTACGGCGCTTAAGGCCAATCCCGAACAGATGCTTGCGTACCAGTCCGCCATCAACGCGCATGCGGCGGCGATGTACGAAAGCGAGACCAAGCGGCTGGTTGCTATCAACGAGACGATCCGGCAGGAAACGGCGAGCAGCGATCCCTATGTACGGCGTTGGCGCCCGACGATGGGTTATGCGCTCACATTGGCCTGGACGTTGACGGTCGCGGCCATTGTTTACGCGATCGTCATGACGCCCGAGCAGGCGCCGGCGGTCATCACGGCGGTCGGCTCGCTCAGCACGATCTGGTCAGTAGCGCTCGCAGTGCTCGGGCTTTCAGTTCACAAGCGTAGCCAGGACAAGCAACCGCCCAGGCCCGGTGCGCTTTCAACACTTGTCAAACGGTTAACACAATGAGGTGACGAACATGATGCGTATCAAAATGCTGACGCAGCTCGCCGGACCGACGCTGGTGGCGTCACCCGGTCAGGAAATCGAAGTCGACAACGAGCCCGCGACGGCGTTGCTCGACGGCGGGTTCGCCGAGGCCGTGAAGGCCGAAGCCGAGACCGCAACCGTCGCACCGCCTGAACAAACGACCGCGCCGAAGCGCCGGGGTGCCCGGAAGCCGCTGGCGGAGTAGCGGGCGTGATGCAACTCCGCTACGCGCTGACACAGGAAGAGGCTCCGATTACAGAGCCGTTGGAGCGGGCCGACGCGAAAGTTCATTTGGGCGTCGAGCATGACGAACACGATGGAATGATCGACCGTCAGATCGCGGCGGCGCGGCGGGAAGCCGAAAGCTATATGGGCCGCGCTCTTATCACACAGGTTTGGGTCATGGATCTCGATTGTTTCCCAATGGGAATAATCGAAGTACCGCGCCCGCCGATGCAATCGGTCGAGAGCATCAAATATCTGGCCTCTGACGGCCAAGAACGGACGCTGGCCCCGAGCCGATACCGCGTCGACAACAGGCGCAAGCCGGGCAGGATCGCACCGGCATTCGGCGACGTCTGGCCGGTAACGCGCGCCGTGATTAATGCGGTCACGGTCCGGTTCACGGCGGGCTATGGCAACGACGCGGGAACGGTGCCCGAGGACATTCGCCAGGCTATCCAACTGATCGTCGGCCGCCACTATGCGCACCGCGAGGATGTGCGTGACGGCATGCCGGCAGCCGAGTTGCCGTTGGGCGCACGGCATTTGCTCGCGCCGTACCGGATTGTTCGGGTGTAACCGATGCGAGCCGGAAAACTCGACCGCCGTATTGTGCTTTTGGAACCTGGGCCTGAGACAACCAACACGCGAACCGGGCAGCGTGTGAAAGGCAAGCCGATTGAACATCCGGTATGGGCCCACCGGCGCGACCGGGGCGGCAGCGAGGGGTTACAGGCGGATACGCAAGTCGGCGAATGGAAAAGAAGATACGAGGTGCGTAAGCCGGGGCTTAAGAGTTTGAATCATACTTGGACCGTAATCGGCGAAGACGGGCGCTTGTTCGACATCGAAGCGGTATCGGAAGTGCCGTTCGGGCGCAATCAGGCTTGGTGGATTTACTGTGTGGCAAAATCGTGATGCGTGAGTGGAAACGTGGGCGTTAACCGGCAATCGCCCGAAGAGCTCGTGTATTCCATCGGTTGCGATTTGGTTGGTCTCGGCAACTGTTGGCTGGGCGAACAGAGGTCCGTCGAAGATGACAACCGTAATCTCGTCTTTCGCTATCCGGCCATCGTCTACTACGTGATCGGTCATCGCACGATATCGACGATCGACAGAGGCCCTTATCAAACGGCGCTCGCCATCAGGGTTGATGTGCGGGACACGGATGCAGAGAACGTGAGAAGTCTGACGCGGCAATTGGTCGAGCGGATACGGGACGAACATCGGCTTTCGTCGGACCTTTCGCTGATCGATGAAAGCGACCCGGATCTCGGTATCTATCGGCGTATTCGCACTCTCCTGGTGACGTGAATGGAATTGCAGATCGATTTCGTCGGGCTGGAAGAAACGGCCCGAGCCGTTGAGGCGTTGCCTGGTCTTTTGGGCACGCATGTCTATGGCGAGGGCATGTTGGCCGCCGCGCGCGTCGTTCGGAACCATGCACGCGGGACAGCTGCGTTTACGGATAAAACCGGCGCGCTGCGGAAATCCATCCGCGCACGCCGCCAAGCGTCCAAGATCCACACGTCGCGTGGCGAGCGCCGCGTTCCCGGCAGTGCCGCGCAAGTGGTGGCCGGCGGGCCAGGTGCCCGCCAAGCGTACATCATCGAAGTCGGCCGAATGCCCGGTCCTGGCTATCCGGGAGCCCGCGCGAGACCGTTTTTGGAACCGGCACTGATCAACACAACGAGTCAGCAGCTCCAAGCGGCCGGTGCGGCCATGTAGCAGGCATTCGTAAGCCTGCAAGTGAGAATTACGACCGGCCGGCTAACAACACGTCAAATTAATCTTTTAGCCGCTGATACATGAAAGGAGTTCATAAATGGGCATTACCCTAATTCCGTCTGAAGGCTCGACGGTCGAAGTCAGCAAGGATGGGACTACGTTTTCCGATATCCCTTGGATTGGAGATATCGCGGGAAGCGGCGGCGAGGCGCCTGAAAGCGACATCCCGACATTGACGGCAATCGGCAAGATAACCGGTGCCCCGCGTGTCTCGTCGATTTCAATCTCTGTACTTTCGTATGTGCCGAATCTTCCTGTGTGGGACACGCTTCACGATGCGTATGCTAATCGCACTCCGTTGACCTTCCGTATCCGGACTAAGGAGATCGAACAGCACACCGCGTCGGGTGCGGGTAACACGGCGGCGATTGCGGCGACCACCGGCATTGTCACCTTTGCCGGCGACAAACCGGATTTTACGTCGAACCAGTATGAGATAGGACTTGCCTTGCTGGTCGGCGGCAAGCGTTACACGATCAGTGCGATCAGCTCGACCGGTGTTCTAACAGTATCGCCGGCACCGGCGGCGGCTGTCACGGCGACGATAAGCTGGAAAATCATTATCCCGCGCCTGCAATTAGGCGATCCTTTCCTCGGCAACGTCCGGTCGATGGGTAATTTTAACATACCTGCGGAAGGTGTGATGAACACCAATCTTGAAATCACGCCGCGCAACTTGCTTGCACATTGGAAGGTGGTGAACTGATGGCAAACGTCACAGAGCAGGATATCGAGCGTGCCAAGGCCGGTGTGAGCAATACCGGTCAAGCTGCGCTGATCAAGAAAATCATCGCCACTAAGACGGTGGTGCGCGTTATCATTGGAGAAGATGAAAGCGTTGATCTTGAATTGTCCGTCCCCGATAAGGCGCACGCTGAATCTATAAGAAATGGATACGGGGCTGCCGCCAAACTTAAAGAAAGCGATGAGAATGTCGGCAGCATTTCTTTAACGCTTGCCGCAAGTGCCGTCAGTGGTTGCATCGCTGGTCTGAGCGATGATGACGCGGCAAGGCTTGTGTTGGCTACCGGCGGCGACCGGGGCGAACTGGTAATGGCCGCTTTGTCGCTGTACGGCCTTGACGTGGCGGCTGCGAAGGCACTTCGGGAGGGCGAAGCCGACCTCCCTACCTGACCGCCAGGGTGCTCGGAAAATCACTCCCGGAAATCGATGAAATGACGCCCGCCGAACTGCAAGGGTGGGCGTTGCATTTGGACCGGTTCCCGCCTGGCGATTTTTACTTACAACACATCATGGCGGCCATATGGGCGCAGCTCGAATCGTTTTTCAGGAAGGGCAGCGTCACCAAATATGACATCGCGCCCTGGCTTATGCCTTCTGAAGAACGTGAAAAGCTCCAAGCCGAACAAGAGCGGAAGAAACGTATTGCAAAAGTCCAAGCCGTTAAGGCTGCTTATTTGGAGTCGTTAAAAGATGGCAGGTGAAGTCCGAATCGGCGGTGCGCGGGTCGATTTCATAGCGCGCACGGCTCAGTTTCTCACCGGCTCGAAAGCCGTCAGTCAATCCCTGCGCCGCCAACAACAGGCAGTCAGAGCATTGCGGCGCGATGTTCGCCGGTTCAATCGTGAAGCGAGAGGGCTTGCCAGGGGGTTTGGTCTTATAGCGATTGCTGCGGGCGGTGCGGCAATTAGATCCTTTGCGCAATTCGGTGAGACGATGGCAACAGTTCGCGGTGTTGCCAGCGCAACCAGCGAAGAATTTGCGGCACTTCGTCAACAGGCACTCAATCTCGGGCGCGACACACGTTTTTCGGCAACGCAGGCAGCCGAAGGCCAATTGTTCCTTGCCCGCGCAGGTCTTGAAGTTAACGAAGTCATGCAGGCGTTGCCTGCAACCTTGCGGCTGGCGCAGGCGACGTTGATCGATGTCGGACAGGCCGGTGACATCGTGACAAATGCGATGGCCGCTTACGGCGCCCAAGCAGCCGATACAGCCAAATTCGTCGACGTATTAACCGCAACAACGACGGCGGCGAACACGGATATCGTTCAACTTGCCGATGCATTCAACCTTGTGGCGCCCATTGCGAATGCGGCAAGTGTCGATGTTGAAACGTTGTCGGCAGCGGTCGGTGTTTTATCAAACGCGGGTATTCAGGCAACCAGGGCGGGAACCGGTCTCAGAAATCTAATTTTGAGACTTGAAGCTCCAAGCACCAAAGCTACCGAGATTTTCGAGTCTTTGGGAATTAGCGTTGACGATCTATCGGTTGAAGCGCGCGGTCTCGTGCCGGTGCTTCAAACTTTGGCCGCGGCCAACATCGATGTCGGCACGGCAGCGGAATTATTCGAACAACGCGCAGCGGGCATCTTTCAAGTGTTGTCCAGAAACATCCCGCAGCTTAAAGAATTGAGTGAAGCCTTGCGCAATGCGGCCGGCCGTGCGGAAGAATTGCAGAAAATTCAAGACGCGACGCTGCGCGGATCCTTCTTGCGGTTGATATCGGCCGCCGAGGGCTTTGGTATTGCATTCACTCAAACGACGGGCATAGGCGACGGGTTGCGCCAAACTCTGGATAACATGGCAAATGCCGTCAACAGAGTGACCGACAATATAGGACGCTTTGCCGACCGCATCGTCCATATCGGTACGTTCGTTGCGGTCTTTGCGCTATCGCGTACCGGCATTGTCAAGGCGGCGCTGGGTATCATTGTCAGTCTGGGCCGTGTGGCTTTGGCATTCACGTCTGTCGGGGCCGCCGTGGCCACAACTGTTCGATCGTTTTCGAAATTTTATGCGGCACCGGTGCGGGCGCTTGCGGCGTTGCGTTCAGGCGTCGAAACATTGCAGATCAGGTTTCTCTTGTTGCAGGGCGCGGCGCGGCAAACGGGAACCCGCATAGCGGCATTTTTGCGCGCACCAATAGCAAGCATTGCGGCCATGCGGGGACGAGTGAATTTGTTGAGTGTGTCCATGAAAGCAACCGGAATTGCGGCGCGGACAACGTTTGCGGTGGGCATGACGGCAGCGGCAACAGCGATGCGTGGCTTCGCAATTATTTTGCGAGGTGCAATCGGCATCCTTCGGGCTTTCACCCCGCTTATTCTCATTGAGGGGCTGATACAGGTTGCCAAGTTTATTGGTTACTTGCGCGATGAAATAAAAAAATTCGGCGGCTCTCTTAAAGACGTGGCGATTGTTGGGTCAGTCGACTTCGTGAGCGCTTTTGTCAGTCATTTGGCAGCCCTTCCGTTTCTCCTTGCCACTGTATTCGAGACGGCATTTGAAACTGTGAAAAGCGTTGTCGTCAGAGGCGCAAAAGCCATCGGGGCAGCTATCCTCGCCGGCATAAAGCTGGAAGATCCACTTGAAGCGTTTAGCAAAGAATTTACCGGCGCGTTTTCGGAGGCCATAGAAATAGCGAAAACAACTTTCAATGAAGGCATCGAAGACATGAATGTGTTTGTCGATTCCTTGGATTTTTCGGATTCGCTGTTGCGCGCGTTCGGTCTCACGGACGAACAGATCGCCAATTCGAGAACGGCGCTTAAGACGGCCTTCGGTCGTCTCGTTACCGATTTCAAACAATTGGTCAATCCGGTAGCGGGTGCGGACGGCGTCAATATTGGCGATATCCCGGACATACCTGTCATCGACATTGAGAATTTAGGGGATGTCGCAGACGATGTTGCAAGCGATATGGAAGATACCTTTGATAGCGCGGCCAATGCTATCGGTGACGGCTTCGGGCGTATTGCCGAAGCGGCGATATTCGATTTCAAACGTATAGGCGATGCGGCCCGCAATCTCGGCCGGCAGCTTGTGCAGAGCCTTTTCAGCAAGCTTTTTGTAAACACAATCGGAACCGCATTAGGCAGTTATTTTGAAGGTCTGATTAACCCTTCGAGCGCCATCCAGAAACTGAAGGTAACGGCGCAAAGACGAGCCCCGACATTTCAAAGCGGCGGTTTTGCCGATCCGGGGCTTGCGTGGGTCGGCGAGGCAGGGAAGGAGCTCGTCCACTTCAATCAGCCTGCCAGAGTATATTCAAACCGCGAGACCGAGCGTCTGCTGGGCGGAAATACCGTCGTTAATTTCGCGCCGGTGATCGAAAGCGACAATGAGGCGGCAGTAGAGCGTGCACTTGTACGCGCGTATCCGCAGTTTGAAGAATCCGTGCGCGCCGGCATAGTGAATGATACACGCCGTCATTCGGCGTTCAGCATGCAAATTCGCCGCTGACATGGCGCAGGTTACCCTGCTGACCGATGCAAAAATTATGCAAGTCACGATTTCAGCTTGGCGCCCGTCGCAAGTCGGACTTCAAAATCTGGCGTCGAGCGTTTTTGTGATCAACCGCGCTTATGCGACATGGCGCGGAAATGTCACCTTCGCAAAGATTGATCCGTATGAAGACTCTCTTGCCGCTGCTATGGAGGCGTTTTTTGCAAGCCTCGACGGCCAGGCGAATTGGTTCGATCTTCCCTTGTATCGTCCGACAATCGCGGATGACGCGACGGCGACCGTATCCAGCGTCGTCAACGCGACCGACGGCACGATAAGTCACAATATCAGCGCTGATTTATCGGCAGCCGTTGGCGATTGGCTCGCGGTCGGCAACCGGCGGTATGTCGTGCGCAAGACCACGGCCAACGGCACTCAATTAACTTTAGATCCGCAGATACCGTTAGAGGTCGGCGAGACGATAGAGGACGCGGCTAACGTTCGCGCGCGCGTTTGATGTGTCGTCCGTGCCGACGCGGCGCGATCGGGATTTTTGGGGGCCGTGGTCTTTCGCTTGGAAAGAGGCTTTTGAATAATGGCCGATCCATTGGCGGTCTGGTTTTGCTACTTCCCGAGTACCGGCGATCGTTATTGGTCGGGCGACGGCTCCGTCACTTACGACGGCGAGACGTGGGAAGGGGCGAGCTTCATCGAGATAAGCCAAAGCGAAAAATCGCTCGGCGCGCCCAACAAAAGATTGTCTGCGTTTTTTCGTCTGACCACGGATCAAGCATATGCCGAAGCGCTGCAAGATCCCGGCCCACTTCAAGTGCAGATCGATTGGGTGGTCAGCGAGGATCACGGCCAAACATGGACCAAAGTGCGCCGCGTCATAGGTAAATTGTCGGCGCCGAAGATAGGACCGAATGACGTCTATACAATCGAAGTCGAGACTTATGCAGGCGACGCCGATCGCGGCAACCCCCTCTATTGGTCTCACGAACATCAAAAAGCAGCTTATCCGGACGACGAGGGCTTTGAACACATGGCGTCTCTGTCCGCCGGAATCAAAGGCACATGGCCGCAGTAACAGAGCGCCGCGCAACGACCATCCTTAACAAAGCACAAGGCGTGTACAAATGGGGCGAGCGCGATTGCCTGACGACGGCATGCGCCATGCTGTCGATCCCGCTTGAGACTTACAAATCTGCGCATGACCTGACCGAAGCGGCGGCTATGGCCACGGCCATAGAAAAATACGGGTCCATCCCAAACGCCCATCAGTCGATTATGTCGAAGGTGTCCGGTATTGCGGAGTGTGACCCGCCTGCTGAGCCCGGCGATGTGGTCATCCTGAGCGGCGACATAAACTTAGGTCATGGATCGTGGAAAACGTCCGAGCGCGGGGAACTAATGGCGTTCGTTGCGGACAATTGCGAAATCTATCAATGGCAGCCGTCCGGATTGCTGCCGGTGCGCGACGATTACAAGATCAAGATGATTTTTAGATGCCACCGGTTGTAGCAGCGATCGGATTGGGTGCTGCCGCAGGCGCAGCGAGTGCCACTATCGCGGCCGGTGGTATTGCTGCGGTCACTACTACGGCCCTTGTTAGTTCCGCCCTTCTCGGCGCTGCTTTATCGGGCTTATCTCTGCTTCTGGCGCCGAAGCCGCCGAAGGTGGGGACCAGCCAGCCCGAAACCACCTCTCTCGTCACATCCGAAGTGCAGCCCGCCGAATGGATGGTAGGCCGCGCCCGTGTCGGCGGCCTTCTGGTCTTTTACAAAGAACGCAAGATAACCGGAGGCCATCAATTAAACCTCGTGATCGTTTTCTCGGAAGGCGCTTGCGATAGCATCGAAAAGATATGGATCGACGGCGAAGAGGTGAGAATCACAAGGACGCCGAATTCAAACCCGGCATGGGGCACCGCCATCGCGCCGGTAGTGGGAAGTGAATACAGTGGCAAAATAACAATTCATGAATGTTTCGCGGGCGATGGAACTCAAGGAGCATCGTTGCGGTCGATCTCAGGCATCGAATGGACGGCGGAACACAAGTTAACGGGCAAATCGTTTGTGCACGCCCAATTATTTCAGCCGCATTATGACCGGTACGAGGACAGGTTTTGGGACAGATTCCCCGCACTCAATTTTCTTGTGAAGGGCATCAAGATCACATGGCCGGGCCAGACGACAGCCGTCTGGACGGAAAACGCAGCCGCTTTGCGTTATTGGTGGGAAACGGTGCGGCGCGGAAGACCGGCGGCGGCAATCAACAATGCGAGCGTCATGTCAGCCTATACGCTATGCGATCAGGATATCTCTTTAAATCTACCTGCCGGATATGGAGATTATCCAAGTACCAGCAAACGCTACAGCATTAACGGTGTTGTTAGGGCCGGCGACGATCCGTTAGCTCTGGAGCGTGAGTTCGATTATGCCTGGCAGGGTCATGTTGTCGATCAGGACGGCATTCTGCATTTCCGGCCCGGCATGGACCGCGTCGTCACGAAAACGATCACCGATGACGACATAATGCAATTTATGGGTGCGTCGCCTGCACCGTCCTTGGAAGAGCGCGTTAATGCCGCGACCGTCGCGCTGTCTCAATCGAGAGAGCATGACTGGTTGAAATTCGGATTGCCGGAGTTGAAGGATGACGCGGCGATCACGAGAGACGGAGAAAAGCGTTCAAAGGATTTGGGCGAACGCGCATTCGTGGCTGATCCCATGGCTGCGGGCAGGCTGCTCGCTATACAATTGCGGAGGGCGCGCGCCTATGCGACGTACAAATACCGGGTGCGCCGTGCAAACGATATTGGATATTATCTCAGCGTCGTCCCCGGCGACTGGATGACGGTCACGGATGCGGCGCGAAAGCTCGATGAACTTCAAGTCCTTGTTGTGTCGGCAACCGTCGAGCCGGATTGGTCCGTCACCTTCGATGTGATATATCAGCCGGACGGGATTTACGACGACACGCTTGTCTTGCCCGGACTTAAGGGTACGCCGGTTTCCATTCCGTCAATCCGCGTCGTATCGGCTCCTACGAATCTCACGGCGGCTTCCAGCTTTCTCATTTCCCGTGACGGCAGGGCCGTTTGGCATATCGACGTCAGCTGGGACGACACGCCTCATGTCACGCGAATTTACATAAAGAGCAGCGATCAAAGCGATGATCAGGTGGTTGAATCGAGCATAAGCGGTACGACACAGCGTTTCACTGTCGACAGCCCCGGAACTTATGTCATCAGCGCTTACAACATAAACCGTGCGGACTTTGCATCGGCGGCGACAGAAACGACGATTACTTTCGGATGGGCGGATGTACCCATGCCCGCGCCGATTATCATCGCGTCGGAACAATACGGCGTATCTCTGCATTTGGTCGCGAACGCTATCACACATCGCGACGTGGCCGGCATTGAGGTCCGATACACGCGCGGTGAAATCACCGGAACGGGAAATCTCGCAGCCATAACCGAAAGCGGGTGGCTTGCGGCAGCTCGCGCCGATGTGGCATTGGTCGCACCGATCGCGGGCAATCAGCCGCTTGTGGCAAATATAATTGTACCTTCGACGGGGCGCTATCGCTTGTTTTGCCGGCTCTTCAATCATGTTGGCAATTACGGCCCGATCACGGAAATCGGTTACAAGCGAATCGTCATTCCGGCGATCGAGACAATCAGCCCGCAACAATGGCCGCTGTGGACGGGCACGCTCAACAATCTCTACTTGTGGGATCACGATAACGCATACCGCCTGGTGCCCGATTATGACGCTCGCGACGATCTGACCAAGGATCAATTGGACGGCTCAGAAGGCTGGCCGTTCGGGCAAGTCGAAGGTTACAACGTAAGCATGTCCGATGCCAATTCGACGTATTACGAAACCGAGGTGATCGATCTCGGCGAACAAAGCAACGTCGATGTCATATGCAATATCGAAACGTATGAGGCGCCCAATCCGGACGTTACCACCGAGACCGGGCATGATTTCTATGCCTATTACGGACTGACGAACGATCGGTCCGCCATGACGCAAGTGACGATTAGCGGCAACACCACCATTAACGCTGTACGATATATCGCCTTCCGCGTTCACCTGAAACGCTGGCGGGGGGCAGCGCTCACGCGGTTCTCGCCGCAGGTAAGGCGCCTACAATGAGATGTATACGCTCGCTGCACGGGACGGCGATCAGTATTCCCGTTCACGACAGCACAGCGACGGAAGCAACCTTGTCGTGGAACGGCGGAAGTGCGACCGTGTCGATATCCGACGGTATTTGCACCATCAGTATACAGATTGCGAAGATGGTTCCGGAGCCGGAGCGGCCGTTAGATCACACGCGCTGTATGCTCACATTCAATGGGCAAAGTTGGTGTGTCGATTACCTTTACAATCATTCTCATCATATGTTGGAGGCTAAACACCGATGGCGGCAAACTTAGGGCTCGATACACTCATAACCGAGTTGGCGAATCTCGCGGGCAGCGCAACCGGGTCATGGAGCAAGCTGCAAACAATACTCAATCGGTTCAAGTCGAGTTCGAGTAATAATCTTTTCGGCACGGCCGCGCTCAAAAATGTGGGCACGACATCTGGTACTATTCCGCAACTAGGAACGGGAGGCCGGCTGGCGTCGGCGCGACTGCCGGTGGCTTCGGCCACTATTAAGGGCGCCGTTGAGCTGGCAACCAATGCCGAAGCGATTACAGGCACGGATACATCAAGAGCGGTAACGCTGGCGGCGCTTGAGGCTGCGTTGAACGATGTGACCGGAGGCTACAAGATCAGCACGTCGGCCACCGGCAGCAACACCAGCACCATCTACTTCAGGACTTAAGCCCCATGGCCATTTACTCGGCGGTCAAGAAATCCGCGATATCGTCATCGGTACGACGGCCATAAACACCGTCTGGATCGGGTCGACTAAAATATGGTCGCGGGCGACCGTCACCGTGTCGGGCGCCACGATTACGGACGTCAACGAATTCTTTGGCTTGGCAAGCGTGAGATTCAATTCCGACGGCACGGTGGATGAAGGCGCCGCTGGCAGCTACAGCCAAATCAATGCCGGCACGGACTGGGTCCGGCCCGCGAGTGAAGCGCCCGGCTCGTATCAAATACGTGCTCAGCTGGTGTCCGGCGTTGCATCGAACGTCGCAGGCGCTGCGCTCAACACTTGGCTCGCGCTGACGACCTCGCGCACATGGACCGTCGGCGCCGGACTCAACGAATTAGTATCCGTGACGCTTCAAATTGACATCCGGGAAGGAACGGGGGCTATTCTCGATACGGGCGATTACGCCATCAGCGCTCAGGGGCTCCAGCCCTAGACCTGACAAGGTGCGGGCCGCCCATCCCCGCTATATATCCCGATGCATATGAATGTGTCGGGGGCAGGTGGCGTGAGTACAGGCACTGACTGGGTAACGGCCCTGCACAGTCATCTTTCGCAATTCCGGCGAAATTTTTTCGCATGCCTCTGGTTTCATTTAACAAGCCGAAGCCCAAACTCGCTTTCATCATTGGATTGCTGGAGCTGCGGGCCTTTTGGGCAATTCAAACCAAATACGAGACCTTCCAATTCTTCGATTGGTAGGTGAAGGTCAGCGGCAATATCGGTCTTGGTTATCCGCTCTCTCCAAAGCTGAGATAGAACTTTCCGCCATATCACAGATTGCTCATGCTCAATTCCACCGGGCTCGCCATCACAGTAACCACGGCGTCCCAACTCAATGCAGAAGGATCGATACCGCCAATCCGAGACTATCCCCATCTGGTGTGTTCGGTAGGCCAATGCCATCGCAGAAACGCGCCAACGGAACTTTGCCTGAATAATCTGGCTCATCGACATGACGGATGGCAGGCGGGCCTGAACATCGCCCGCTGGCATCAAGAATGCCGATGCAAATCTGTTCGCTTCAAATTCAGCTGATCGCGCCTGTTTAGGGCCCCCGTGCTTGTGAAGTATAAGATGACCCAGCTCATGTCCTGCATCGAAGCGAGCATGTTCCGCGGTTTTCATGTTGTTGAGAAACATGAATGGCGTGTCATCGCGCCAACATGAGAATGCATCCACAGAAGTGGAATTCTCAGAAAGTGAAAAGACCCGGACGCCCCTTGATTCTAGCAACCTGATCATGTCCGGAATTGGTTTTTCACCTAAATTCCATCGCTCCCGAACAGTGCGAGCGGCGGTCTCAGGATCAATCTCGTAGTTCAAATCCAGTAAATTTGGTTCCGGTAAATTGAATCGCTCACCAACCCAATCATTTAGTAAGAATGCGAGAGACCCGGCTGCCAACGACGCGTCCCGCTCTTTCGCGCTCATTGATTTTAGACTGCGAAAACTTGCTGCACACTGGACCAGTTCATCTAAGTCATCGCCCTCAAAAAACTCGATTGGATAATTCAGTGCGCGAGCTAGACGTGCCAGTGTTTCCGGCTCTGGTTCATGACTCCCATTTTCAAGACGCGAAATGGTTACTGCTGTGACTCCAACGAGTTCAGCGAGTCTTTTCCCTGTAAGCCGGCGCCGTTTTCGAGCGAGGCTTAGCCGATTGTGGTTGAACATAGTTCGACCCTATTTTTTTCGGGTCACGTTGATGTCAGGCGTCTCAATACCCTCGTCGTCAGGCTCGTCTCCTATGTCGATGTCTTCCAGTTCGCCCTCACGGATTAGGTAAATTCGTTCGATCAGTCTTTCGAACGACCCGTTCCTTACGACCGGCAATGAAAGTTCGGCGGTAATTGAGGAGTCGGCCACAGCAACCATAAGGTAATAGGCCTTGGCTCCTTCAGGTGGAGTTTTCGGGGCTTCTGGAAATAAGCTAAGTTGATTTAGTTCGCAGGTGCGTTCGGAGCCAACGCCTTTCGTTGAACGAGGCTTTGGATTTCGATCGTCGATAGCGGCGCAATCTACGTTCTGATAGACCACCCGCAGTTTGCGGCGTTCGCTGAATATCGATTCTACTGAATCAGTGCGATCCGCCACCCAAGCATCCCCAACAAAATTATCCCTGAGCGCACGAGTTCCATATATGTATGCGAAGATTCCGGGCGCATTGGGCGGATCATGTTTGGTGCTGTCTCGGGAAGCTCCGGCAGCCACTAATGCAACATCGATAAGTTTGTCGTAATCAAGACCAAGCTCGGCAATGCGGCTATGGCAGTCAACCGGATCTGAGAGGATTTTCGTGGTGACCATCACAGCCGTCCATGTTAATTTTTCAGACCACCATTGTGGTTCGGAAAATTAACATGGTCAAGTTTTTTTATTCCACCGAGTGGTGGCGGCCTTATCCGCATGAACCGGGACAGCACCGTCTCCCCGCGCAACATTTCCCCTTAATCCACGCCGCGCTCATATCCTGATTCCCAGGACTTCGTGGACCTTGTAGGTGGCGCTATCCCTGGAATACTTGCTCATCGTGAAGAGCTGGCGCCGGTGATCGTCTTGAGGTAATCGACGATCTTTAAACTAATCTATACGCTCGGATACGATGGATTTGCCAGCGCCCGCTTCCAGGTGATTAGCTTGGTGGAAAGCTTTACCGGGCAACTGACCAAAGTACAAGAACGAGACAATCGGTTGCTTAACTCGGGAACCCGCCGGAAAAATCCAACGGCCGTTTGACTATGTCAATACCGCTGCGCAACCATCTTTCGCGATTCCAGCCGAATTTTTTCGCACGCCTTTGGTGAAACGCGGGCGAATGCCAACTCTCTCACCAGGCGTACCCGGGCCCGTTGGCAAGAGAGCGTAGAAGCCGTTCGGAACGCGCGGCAACGATGCTGCTTTGTCGAAAGGATGCTTCGTTGATGGCCCTGATGTCGTCGCCCCGTGTCAATTCCACCAGTGTTTCGGTTCCAGTAGGACCATACGGCTCCACGGCGACATCATACGAGATCGGAAGCCACACGTGGCTCGCCCCACGATACCTCGCGAGCGCAAGGGCATAACTACCGATGACGAAGCTCTTATTGGGTTTTGAGATACGGGCAATTCTGATGCCGTGAGCTTCAAGATCTTCGATTACACAGGGCGTGGGTGGGCCAGCGACTGCCATGACATGGGAGTTGTGCTTCGACACCTTCTCGTGACGCGGATCGTGAAGAAACTCTCGAGCGATGGCCATTTCATGGGCAGCCAGATTGCGTTCTTTTCCATACCACTCAAGGAATGCATCGTTATCGAATGGTTCCATGTGCTCGTCTTTCTCCGCCGCGTTATCGGGTGTACGCACCCACGTCCTGTAGTGAAGATGATGCAAAATTGATATTTCCTCGAGCGTGAGCCGGGGCGGCGCGTTGTTTCGTGCCGCCGTTATGATTTTGTCCGCGACGGCTTTTGCTTGGGCTTCGTGTCCTGAAAACCATTCCTCTACCGCTTGTCTGGCGGCCCGGATTCGCCAAGCAGCGCATAGAGATCTTTCTCGACCATCAGGTTCTTCGGGGTGGTGGCAAACACACCAGGGGCCGGGTTCGACTTCACGAAGCCGTGGATCTTTCCACTGGAATCCCGGAAGTTCCGCAATAGCCATTGTGGAATATAGTGATGCCGCATGTTCCCGTCTTCACATAGGACAAGGCTTTAGGGAAACGTTCCGGCATTCACCGGTCCACCCCATCCTCACGCAGTCGTTACCCACCTCCCAAATCGTCTCCACATAGATTGAGAATCGCTCCCCGAGCCACAGGCCGAGGTTGGTGAGAAGTGCGGGGCGGCCGCGTCGGGCGGTTAGAAGAGCAAAAATCGGCGTCAACCTCCTCGCGCAGCCGTTTTTCGCAATTTCGGCGAAATATTTTCGCGCGCCTCTGGTCTCCGCACTCTCGAAGGCCATAAGATAGACGCCCTCGACCCTGAGCGTCTTCATAAAGCTCTCGATCATGGCGTTGTCGTAGGGTTTAATCGCGCAGCCGTAACCCGTTCCCGGCGGATAGGTCATATAATGATGTGTCAGGGGCCAGTGTTTTCGAATACAGACATGGACTAGTCAACACCGCTGCGCAACCCTCGTTCGCAATTCTGACTGAGGTTGTTCGCACGCCTCTAGTGAGCTTCAATGACGGAGGCGATATCTCCCACGTCTATCGGTCCAATATACATTTCAATCTCCGGGGCCGGTTCAGGGGGTGGCCGCGCCTAATTTTTTCGGTCATTTTTTCCTTCTTTCGAGCTTGACGATTTTAGTTAACACTGACTCCGTCCTGACTCCGTCTTCAGGATGAAAATAACTGTCTGTCGGTTGTATTGGAATGTTTCAGATGTCAGTAAATATTCACGTTTATTCAAAGACTTATGGGAAAAACGGCGTTAAAACAAAGGCTTAGAAAAACGCAAATATCCCATTGTTAATCAACTGGCCTCTCGGAATGCGAGTGTGATTGATTTTTCTGAAAACGTCGAATCGCTGAAATGAACTAGCGCCGTGTTAAGAAAGACTCTCACTTTGCTTGGCAATTGAGAACCGTTCATATCGATTCAAGTTGTTTTCTGCGCCAAGCGATCGCAGCTTTGGGACCCTCTGTTTGAAGAATATTGCCAAAGGCTTTGGACTCCGGCGTTTCCGTTGACTCAACAATCACGTCAAGCTCGAGCGCCTGTAATAGAGCTTGCCTCATACCCATAATGTCTAAGCTGCGGTTTATCGCTTGTTTGGTGAGCGCGACCGCAAGTTGATCATTTGTAGCCAATCGCGCCGCATACTTCAGCGCTTCCTCTAACAGTGCTTCGGCCGGAACCACTTTGTTCACGAGGCCCGTCTCCAACGCGCGTTGCGCATCGATTTCATCGTCACCTGTCAGCAGGAATTCTTTGGACAGTTTGGGCCCGATGAGCCATGGCAGGATCAACGCGACGATCCCGCTGCCGAACTGGACTTCTGGCGCGCCAAAGCGGCAGTCCTCGGCTGAGATCGTAATATCGCACGCAACAGCAAGTTCCATAGCGCTGCCCAAACAATAGGTGTGTACAGCGGCAATCGTCGGTTTGGCCGAATCCCAAAAGCGCATAATAATGTCGAAGTCGTCGATCAATTCTTGGCGCAGCGCGACCGGTTCGCCGGTGCCACCGAGATCGAAGCCGGCCGAAAACGCGCGACCCGCGCCGTTCACAATAATGGTGCGGACTTGATCATCTGCCTCTGCCTCGTCGAGCGCTCGGCCAAGGTCTTTCACCATCGGACCGTTAATGGCGTTGAGCTTTTCGGGACGGTTCAGCGTGATCAGCGCTGCCGTTCCTCGCGTCTCATAGAGAAGAGTATCGAATTTCATTCCTGCACCGTCGCGTTATTGATCAATACGAATCCAAGCTGACTTTTCTTGGGTGTAGCTCTCAAGGCTTTCCATACAATTGTCCTTAGCGTTGCCGGATTGCTTGTAACCGCCAAAAGGTTGGGTCATGTCACCGTCATTAAATGTATTGACCCAAACGATTCCTGCTTCGATTTCTTTGGTCATGCGTAATGCGGTGTTGATGTTGCTCGTCCATATTCCGGCGGCCAGACCATAAATCGTGTCGTTGGCGAGTGCGATGGCTTCGTCGGCCGTGTCGAATGGGATAACACCCGCGACGGGTCCAAAAATTTCCTCGCGTGCGATCGTCATGCCGGGGGTCACGCCTGTGAAAAGTGTAGGCGTCACAAAGGCGCCGCCGCCGAAGTCTGCCGGCACATCGCCGCCGAACTCAAGCTTGGCACCTTCCGATTTTCCTTTGTCGACATAACCCAAGACACGAGTTTGTGCTTCTTTGGTCACAAGCGGCCCCAAGTTGGTTGCTGGGTCGAGCGGGTCACCGGGCACATAGGCTTCACGGCCGTCTGCGATAAATCGCGCAATAAACTCATCCAAGATTTTTCGGTCGACAAAGAGCCGCGAGCCTGCGTTGCAGACCTGACCCATATTTCCATAGATGCCGTCATAGGCCGCGGCAACAGCTGCATCCATATCGTCGATGTCGGCCATGAAAATTTGCGGCGACTTGCCGCCGCATTCCAGTGCAACCTTTTTCATATTAGATTGACCGGCATATTGAAGAATGAGTTTGCCGACTGCAGTTGAGCCCGTGAACGAAACCTTTGAGACATCGTTGTGAAGCGCGAGTGCCTTGCCCGCGACTTCGCCCATGCCGTTGACCACATTAAACACGCCGGACGGTCCGCCGGCTTCGACAAAGAGTTGGGCGAGACGCAAACAGCTAAGCGGCGCCTGTTCTGCAGGTTTTAGTACGACTGAATTGCCGGCAGCCAGCGCGGGGGCGAATTTCCAAGTCGCCATCACCATTGGATAGTTCCAAGGTGAAATGGCACCGACGACGCCGTACGGTTCGCGCATGACAAAGTGCACGACATCGTCTTCCGTATTCGATACGCGGCCTTCGATCTTGTCGATGCCCTCACCCATAAATCGAATGCAGCTAACGACTGCCGGCAAATCGTCGTTCAATACTTCAGAAATGGGTTTGCCCATGTCCATGGTGTCGAGAACCGACAATTCATCCGCATTCTCTTCGACAAGCGCGGCAAAGCGATACATGATGTCCATGCGATCGCGGGGCGCCATGCGGGACCAAGATCCCGACTTGTAAGAATTTTTGGCAGCAGCAACGGCGCGGTCAACATCTTTGGAAGTCGCTTTGGACATCTCTGCTATGATTTCGCCATTCGCGGGATTGATGGACTCAAATCGTCCGCCCTCTGTCGCATCGACATAGTCGCCGTCGATGAAGAGGCCAGTTTCCGCGCGTGCTATGGCTTGATCAGCGATCGCAGTCCATTTGGCTTTGTCAGCCCCTTGAAGAGCTTCGATATTCATCAGACTTTCCTTTCATTCCCGCCGCGAGTTACGACTAACGCGTCCAAAGCGATGCATCCAGTCGCTGTCACCAATATCGGATTGACATCAATTTCCTGCAGACTATCACCGAGAGTGTGCGCCAGTACGGAGAATCTTGCGGCCGCGTCAGCGAAAGAAGCCGCTTTAACAGGAGGATTGCCGCGGCTGCCCGCAAGTAGGGGGGCGAGGCGAAGAGTTCCCAACTTTTCCATAACATCCTTTGCGCCAAAGGGGGGCAGGAGGCTAACCACGTCTTTGAAGGTCTCGGCATGAATGCCGCCAAAGCCCAATACAACAAGGGGACCAAACTGTTCGTCCGCAATCATGCCTAAAATCATTTCGACGCCGGGATCTGTCACCATCGGTGTCACATAGACATCAGGCCCGAGGCGTTTTGACATGTCTGTATAAGCTTGCGCGAGATCGTCTGCGTCTTTGATATTCAATTTCACGCCGCCTTGATCAGACTTGTGCGCCAGCCCTTTTTTTGCCGTCTTGAGGGTGACAGGAAATCCGAGGTCTTTAGCGGCATCGGTCGCGTGGGCTGCAGAATTTGCTGGTCTATAAGACAGGGCCTCGATCCCAAAGTCTTTCAAGAGTTCGGCGCCGTCTGCCTCTGCGAGTGGGTCGCCTTTCCTGAGGCGGGATTTCCACTTACCAAGAATGCCCTGATCAATCGACGGAAGCGTTGTGGGCGTGCGCCGGGTAAAGTCCCGATGATCAAAAAGCAGTTTGATGCCCTTTAGAAATGGACTGACGCCGTCAAGTACCGGAAATCCGTCCCGCGTGGCGTTCACGGCCAACGGATCTGTTCCCGTGCCTTGTCGGCCCGCGACGAGAAATGCTGGCTTGCCTGTGGCACGGTGTGCCATGCGCAAATACTCGATGTATTCAGGGGCGACGGAACTTTCCGCATTGCGGTCTTGAATGACCGCACCGATGGCGGCGCCGGGATCATTCATCATGGTTGTAAGATAGCCTGCGGCGCGGCTGTCAAAGTCCTCGCCGCCTTTGCTCCACGAGTCGAGCGGATTGACCGCCGGTAATTCGGGCTCAAGAGTTTCTTTTAGTTCCGCGACGCTGGCAGCGTTCAGCTTCGTAAGGGTTGCCCCATGTTCGTCCGCTAGGTCTATAACAAGCTGGCGCTCGCCGCCGGAATCATGCATGGAGACAAGACCGCCGGGCCCGACATCGTGCGGTTGTGCAAACATGATCAGGACGGTGGCTAATTCGTCCATATCGCTGACGCGCATGACGCCATGACGATCGAAGTAGGCATTGTACGCATCGTCGTTGCCGGCGATGGCGCCCGAATGGGATACGGTGAGCCGCGCGGCGAGTTCCGTACGACCTACTTTGATGGCGATGACCGGAATGCGCCGCGCTTCCGCTTTTTCCAGGGCGGCAGTCATGGCGGGGACATCGCGCACGGTTTCCATGAACAGGCCGACAACTTTGGTCGTCGGCATGTCGAGGGCAAAGTCTAAATAGTCGGACATAGTTACGGTCAATTCCTGACCGGTCGAAACGGCGAGATTGAAGTCTATACGCCCTTCGACATCGATAATTCCGGCCATACCCGAGCCGGATTGGCTGATGAATGTGACGTCGCCCGGCGCGCGGTGGTTCCGTGTCGAAAACCCGCAATTCCAAATGCCATCGTCAAAATTGTAAAAGCCCATTCCATTGCCGCCGCAGATCATTACTTTGGCGCCGCGGGCTTTTTTTTGAATGCGAGTCTTGAGCGGTGGGTTCGAATCGTCAGCTAAGACAAGGGTTGAATATATAGTGACGGCTTTGATGCCCAGTTTGATGGTTTCGTCGAAGGCATCTTCGAGACGTGCATCGGACAATGCGAATACGACGTGATCAACTTTGCCCGGTAAGTCACTTAGCGACGTAAAACAAGGTACGCCTTCAATTTGCTCATAGCGCGGATTGACGGCGTAAAGCTCGCCAGAATAATTGCCCTTCAACAGATTTTGAATGACTCGATTGCCGACAGATCCTTCGCGCGCGGTGGCGCCCACGACGGCCATGCTTTTCGGGCGTAGGAGTGGATCCAGCCGGTGGGCCATGATCTCAATAGTCGGCGGGCGGGGTCGCGCGCCGCCGTGGAGGATCCCAAAACGGTTTATCGACGATTGTGCACTGCGCCAATTTTTTATGCCATGTCAATTCACGCTGATAATAGATCTCTGCCCAAAGATTGTGCGACCCGGAGGCGTATTTCGAGTCGAGGGAGGCCAGCGCAATGTTGGCTTTGCATGAAGGTGACCAGAGTGCCGAGGTTACCTTTCCGACCTGCTTCTTACCTCGGTTGGTGTAGATAAATGAATCCTTCGCAGGTTTATTGCCTTCGATGTCGAGTTTTACGAGGGAATAACGAGAGCCCTTTTGCTTTTCTTCGAGGAGCGCCTTTCGGCCTGTGAAGATTGGCTTTTTGAAATCAACCAACCAATCCAATCCGATTTCAAACGGCGAACGGTCATGGCCGGCTCGGACGGTTTCATTGGCCGGCATGAAATCGACACCGGCTTGGATAAAGCCCGCTTCGACGCGCGCCATTTCGAGGGCGTTGCCGCCAACGGGCCGAATACCGAAGTTTTGACCGGCGTCGAACAAGGTATCCCACAGCGCTTCGGCGCGTGAAGGATCGATCCACAACTCGTAACCCAAATCGCCCGTGAAGCCGGTTCGCGAGACCATGAGCTCGCCTCCCTCAAAGGGGAAGGTCTGGATTCCAAAAGGCTTTAGATTCTCGATGCCCGTGAGCTCCATTGTCTTGAGCACGGCGCACGTCGTGGGCCCTTGAAATGAAAGTCCAGCGATATCATCAGTTTCCTCAAAGATTTCAACGTCAAAACCCAATGCCGACAGCATCAACCAATCCAATTGGCGCTCTTGTGCGCACAGGCGGTATTCGCCGTCTTTCAAATGGAAAATAGTCCCGTCGTCGATCACTTTGCCGCGGTCGTTGCACCAAACCGAATAGCCAACGCGCCCCGGCTTGAGCTTGCTGACGTTTCGCGTCATCAGGCGATTGAGAAATGCCAGAGCGTCCGTTCCGCGAATGCGGTACTTGCTCATGGGAGACAAGTCGAAGACCGAGCATGTGCTGCGAATGGCAAAATATTCAAGCTCCACGTCTTCGTAGGTGTTAACCGTCGTGTACGCTTTCCATCTAGACCAATCGTTGACGTAACAAAGCAGTTCGATGCGCGAATGAAATGGCGAACGTTTGACAATTTCGCGGAAGTGATTTTTGTCCACGACGTTCATGCTGCTTTGCTTTCCGCGATCACTGCTTTCGCCGCGTTGTGTCCCGCCGCGCCCATGACACCGCCACCTGGATGTGCGCCGGCGCTACACAGATAGAGTCCATCAAGGGGCGTCTTGTACTGAGCCGCGCCATAGACGGGCCGCATCATCAAGAGCTGATCGATGGAAAGTTCACCATGATGCCAATGACCGCCGGTCATGCCGAACTCCTGTTCAATGTCGACCGGCGTGAGGAGTTCCACATGTTCGATTCTGCTGCGTAGATCGGGCGCGTGAACCGAAATCGTATCGAGCACCACGTCTAAGAACTTGGCTTTGTTGTTTTCCCAGCCTCGCTTCAATTTATAAGGCGCGTACTGCACGATGGCGCTCATCACATGACTTCCTGCTGGCGCAAGCGATGCATCATGCACGGTCGGCATTACTATTTCTATTGCCGGTTCGCTGGAGAATTCACCGTACTTAGAGTGATCGAACGCCCGTTCGACAGATGCCATGTTGGGAGCGATAACCAAGCGCTGACCCATTTGCGCTTCGCCCAATCCCTTAAACGAGGGAAGCCCATTCAGAGCCAGATGCAATTTGGCCGCCGTGCCGTTCATGCGAATGTTATTGACGCGGTGTGCGAAATAGGCTTCCAGGTTTGGCGCGCCCGCGAGCTTTAGCAATGTTGTTTTTGGATCAGCATTGGAGATGACTGTTGAGGCCAAAACCGTTTCACCGCCCTCCAATTCAGCACCGGCCACGCGACCGTCGTTGATCACAAGTTTAGCAACTTTTGCGCCGGTGCGGATTTGCGTGCTATTTGCTTGGGCAACGCGGGCCAGCGCGGCTGTGACGGCGCCCATGCCGCCCTTCGGCAGCGCGAGGCCCGATGAATTGCCGTTTAGCTCTCCAATCAATCGATAAAGATAAGAGAGCACGCTGTTGGGCGAGCGTGGCCCCATTTGCGTACCAAGAACGGCATCGAAAGCAATTGTGCCTTTGATGAGATTGCTCTCGAATACTTCTTCCAAAACATCAAAAATATTGATACCGACGACGCGCAGAAAATCCCGCATACTGTCTTTGCCAAGCCCGAAACGTACATCCCATCCAAGTTTGGCCAATGTCACCGTGTCGGCAAAGTCACCGTTGACAAGTCGCGGCGGGCGTTTCATGAGCAGCGGGGCAAGGGTTTTGGTATGAGCCTTCATGCGGCCCTTGAATTTGCTGTACGCTTGGACGTCTTTATCGGAGATCTCATCACCTGAGATATAATCCCCGCCCAAAGTCACGTGTTGGCCGTCTTGCGACAGAGCTATCGTGTCGAGCGACGTTGCGGCATATTCAAGGCCGTGGGCCTGTAGATTCAACTCGGTAGCGATTGTCGGATTGAGCATGTTCAGAATGTGCGCGCAGGGCGACACTTTGAAGCCGTCGGCAAATTCACGCGTAACCGATGCGCCGCCAACCTGGTTGGCCGCTTCGACGACAAGAACTTTTTTGCCAGCTTTGCCCAAATATGATGCGCAGACCAATCCGTTGTGTCCCGCGCCAATGACAAGGGCGTCGTAAGTCTCAGTCAATGCCAAAGTCCTCCGGCACAGTGGTCTTGCGTTTCAAATCGAGCAGTATTTCGCGTGCGGCGTTGGCTCCCGGCGCAGCCATCACGCCACCGCCGGGGTGATTGGACGAGCCGCACATATACATGCCTTTCACCGGACCGCGATATTGCGCGTAACCGGGAAACGGCCGGTTGAACAGCAACTGATCGAGAGTGAGTTCACCTTGGAAGATGTTGCCTTCGGTCAGGCCCACTTCGTTTTCAAGCTCGCGCGGCGTGCGCACTTCTGCGTGCAGAATAATATCGCGAAAGTTTGGACTGTAGTCGGCAATTTGACTCATGACGGTTTCCCCAAAAGCGTCGCGCTTGTCGTCGGTCCAATCGCCGTCGGCCAGTTTCGGCGGGCAATATTGCACAAAAACAGTCATGTAATGTTTGCCGGGCGGCGCCATGGTCGTGTCCACTTGGGTCGGAATGAGCATGTCGATATAGGGATCTTTCGACCAGGTGCCGTTTTTCCAATCGTCGTAAGCGCGTTCGATGCGCTCGACACTATCGATACAGTGCAAATCGCCTTTGGTCAGGGGATTGTTTTTGCCAAGCGCTGGAAAATCCGGCATGTCGTCGAGCGCGATATTCAGTTTGCCGGACGAGCCGCGGATTTTGAAATTCTTGGCTAGTTCGACGACATCGTCGGGTAAGTCTTTAGGGTCCATAACGTTGAGGAATGTACGCTTGGCATCGAGGTTCGAGACCACGAGATTTGCGTTGATCTCTTCGCCGCTCTCAAGCGCGACGCCGGTCACGCTTCCATTGCGAACGGTGATTTGCTGAACCGGCGCTTCGGTACGGATTTCGCCGCCATGCTCTTGGAATGCACCGGCCATGGCTTTTGAAATCGAGCCCATGCCACCGCGGGCAAATCCCCAGGCGCCCACGTTGCCGTCAATGTCACCCATGGCGTGGTGCAAGAGAACATAAGCGGAGCCCGGCGAACATGGACCAAGCGCCGTGCCGATCGTGCCCGGACCAGCGAGCGCCGCTTTGATGACGTCGGATTCGAAGTACTCGTCTAAGAAGTCCGCGATGCTCATAGTGAAGAAACGAATGAACTCGTAAAGCTGATCTTCGCCGAGGTCATAGAGTTTTCGTCCGAGATAGAAGAGCTCGGACAAGTCTCGCGGTTTGAACGACGTCGGGTCCGGCGGCGTGCGCATCAAAAACGGTTTGATAAACCGGCAATAGCGTAAGATATCGGCGTTGAACCGGTCGTAGGCGTCCGCATCGCGTGGGGAATGGCGCACCAATTCGCGGTGGTGGACTTCGTGGTCCCAGTAGTTACCTAAAAAATCACCGTTTTGCATCAATGTCGCGCTGCCGCCATAGGGCACGACTTGCAGCCCATGTTTGGCAAGGTTGAGCGCACGATAAATTTCGGGCCGTAATAAACTGCAAACATAGGAACAGTTGGAATAGATCCATCCTTCGTGCAGTTCGCGGCTGACCGTTGCGCCTCCAATGTAGGGGTTTTTTTCCACGACCAAAGTCTTCAATCCCGCCTTGGCGAGAAAGGCCGCGTTGGTCAAGCCGTTGTGTCCGGCTCCAATGACAATAGCGTCATAAGATGTCATTCAGTTGCTCAATGGGTATTGTTGGAAGATGCGGTTTGCCGTTGGGGCGAGAGTTGATCCAGGGCGGCGCTCAAGGCGCCCTCGAATGCCTCAATCGTCTGAGATAAACAAAGGTCGTCATGGGCTTCGCAAATGAACCAGGGCTCGCGGGAATCAGGTTCGCAAAGGACGCCGCGCTCATGAAGCTCCGGCGCGATCGTATCGTAGAGCGTGTAATCGGCATTTTTCCAGTCACGATAGTTAGTCGGCGCGTCTTCACTGAAAAACAATCCGGCCATGGACGGGTGGCCGGTGAACGAGTGCGCAATGCTGCGGCGATTCAATATCTCGCTGATTCCATCTTGTATCTGGCGGCCGTACGACTCGATTGTGGCGAGCGCATCCGTTTCATCAAGTAACTCAAGGGTCTTTTCTGCAGCGGCCAAGGTTACCGAATGAGCAGTATAGGTGCCGCCATGGAGGACGCCTTCGCCAATTTTTTGCATGATTTCTTTTTTGCCAGCGAGAACGGAAATCGGGTAACCGTTAGCAACGGCCTTGGCGAAAGTACAAAGATCTGCATGAACGCCTGTAAGCTCTTGTACGCCGCCGCGCGCAACCCGAAAACCTGTCTTTACTTCGTCGATGATGAGCACGACTTTATAGTTGTCGCACAGCGCGCGAACTTTCCGCATATAGGCGACGCTCGCGGTAATGCTGCAGCAATTGCCCATGATCGGTTCAATCAACAGCGCGCCAATGTCGTCGCCATGAGTCTTGAGTACGCCTTCTAAGGCTTCAACATCGTTCAGGGGAACCGGATGGATCATTTGTTTGAGGCGCATTGGAACGCCGTCGCTATCAGGTAAGAGTAGAGGACTGCCCTCGCCAGGCTCCCATTCTTCTATGTCCGTGCTCCAAAGCACCGCGTCGAAGACGCCGTGATAGCCGCCTTCAATCACAATGTAAGAATCTTTTCCGCTGTAGGCGCGCGCTAATCGCAAAGCCGCCATAACCGCTTCAGTTCCTGAATTGGAATAGCGGATCATTTCGGCCGACTGCACCATTGATGAAATGCGCTCGGCAACCGTGAGTTCGCGCTCAGTCGATAGACCAAATACGCCGCCGATCTTCATACCTTCTCTTGCGGCTTCATCTACCCGTTCGTCGCCATAGCCCAAAATGCTAGGCCCATAGCCGAGTCGATAGTCGACATATTCATTGCCATCGAGATCCCAAATGCGCCCGCCCTTTGCGTGGTCGATGTAGATGGTCTTGTCGGGGCCCCAAAAGCGGAAGTTCGAGGCAACTCCCAGGGGCAGCTTTTTTGAGGCTTTTTCAAAATGTCGATGGCTTCGTTCGAGTTGACGGGTCATGGGTTTATGGCACGTGTTCAGCGTGCCTCCTCCTTCCGGTTGACCGAGTGTCGCACCCGCTAAAGCCAACTGTCCAGTAAAATTTGAATGATCATTCATTCATTTTTGTGGTATAAGTCTATATAATGTAATAGTCTTTTTCCATCGGTTGACGAAATTAGGCAATGGAATCAAAGAGTAGGATGGCTTCGAGTCAGGTTCATGAGACGGCTGCCGGTGGGCGGCGCAAAGCGGCAAAAGAGCGGCGCCGGCAGCAATTGATTGAAGCCACAATCGACTCAATCGCCAAGCGGGGATTTGCCGATACGACGCTCGCGCATGTTTCGCAAACCGCGGGCCTCAGCCAAGGCATTGTCAATCTTCATTTTACCAATAAAGAAAATTTGCTGATCGAAACCCTGCGCTTTCTGCGCGACGATTTCCGACAAGCTTGGGGTCATGCCATCGAACAGGCCGGCGACAGCCCAGGGGAAAAACTCGCCGCGCTCGTCGCCCTCGACTTTGATCCTCAGGTGTGCGCTCCTCGAAAACTTGCCGTTTGGTTTGCATTTCAAGGAGAAGCCAAATCACGTCCGACTTACACAAAGATCTGCGAAGAGCATGACGAAGAGTACGAAGGGGTACTAATTTACCCGATTGAAGAACTTGTCCGTGATGGAGAGAGTCAAAGCTTGGATGCTCGCAGTATCGCTGTCGGCCTAACGGCTCTTTCCGAAGGATTGTGGCTCGATATGTTGATGGCGCCTAAACAAATCAATCGCCGCCAAGCGCGCAAAATTTGTTTTGGTTTTCTTGCGCAGTTCTTTCCTGCACACTTTTCCGCCGAAGACGCCGAGGCATACCGATGATTACGAGCATTCCCCAGGTCGGCCGCCAGGTTGATGAGCAATGGCTGCAAAAGGTGCGGGACTTTGCGAAGGGGTTGATATTGCACGAAGTCACGGCCGAATTGAACCAGGGAGAGCTGCCGGAAAAGCTGCGCGCGGCCCACTCTAAAACGGCGCTAGAGCTGGGTTTGTCCTCTATGGATGTGCCTAAAATGTATGGTGGTCTTGCGTTTAGTCAAACGCAGCAAGTTGCCGCGTGGGAAATTTTGGGCGGCGTCACCAATGCGTTGTCTTGGTGCTTTGCCGAGCCCGAACATTGGATGTTCGAAGCCTGTACCGACGCACAAATCGAGTCGTATATCTTGCCGCTCATGCGCGGTGAAAAACACACCGCATATGCCATTACAGAAGAAGGACCAGGATCCGACGCGGCAGGCATACGGGCAACAGCCCACAGCGATGAGCGCGGTTACCGTATCAACGGTGAAAAATGGTTTGTCACGGATGCTAATTCTGCCGACTATTTTATTACGCAGGCGCGGATTATGGATGGAGACCGGGAAATCGAGCAGGCTTTGTTCTTTGTCGATGTCAACAGTCCGGGCCTTGAGCTGGTGCGCACGCCCTTGTTTAGCCACACCTACGCCTCTCACCACCCCATATATCGGTTTACAGACGTTATGGTTCCCGCTGAAAATCGTATTGGTCAACCCGGTGACAATATGGCGTTCTCATATAGTTGGTTTCGCCGCGAGCGTTTGATGATTGCGGCGCGCTGTTGTGGGGCTGCCGCGCGGTTGATCGAAGAGGCAACAGCTTTCGCAAAGGAGCGTATCATTGACGGACAGCCCCTGCTCGAGAAGGAGTGGGTGCAGTTCACACTGGCGGATTCGGCGACTGAACTTTGGGCGGCCCGCCTGATAACCTATGAGGCTGCCGATGCCCACGATCGAGGCGAAGACGTCAAAATCCTCCATTCCCGGTGCTCTATGGCCAAACTTTACGCCTCGGAAATGGCGGGTAGGGTTGCAGACCGGGCGCTCCAAATTTTTGGCGGCCGAGGCTATATGAGGGAAAATGTGGCGGAACGCTATTATCGTGAGCTGCGGGTCGACCGCATTTGGGAGGGGACCAGTGAAATTCAACGTCTCATTATCGGCCGGCGTATGACAAAATACGGCATCGACAGCTTGTGAGGACACGATGGTGACAAGATGCATGATCGCTCATTGCCGGATTGGAGTGATGGCGCTCGCGTTCCTTGCTGTCTTAAGTTCTGCCTCTGCGCAAGACGAAGAAAAAATACTAAATGTCTATAATTGGTCCGACTATGTGACCGAAGAAGTAATCGCCGAATTTGAGGCCGAGTACGGCATCAAAATCAATTACGACCTTTACGACTCGAGCGAAGTCGTCGACGCGAAATTGCTCGCTGGCAATACCGGCTACGATGTCATTTTGCACGATGCATTTTTTGCTTCACGCATCGCGCCAATAGGTTTGTTCTTGCCCCTTGACCGATCGAAATTGACACTGTGGAGCAATCTTGATCCTGCCGTTCTCGATTCGCTCGCGCTCTACGATAGCGGCAACAAAATCATGGTGCCGTATATGTGGGGCACGACTGGGTTTGCGTACAATGTAGATTTGGTGCAAGAACGCATTCCTGACGGGCCGCTCAACAGTTCGGCGCTTGTCTTTGATCCGGATATCATTTCAAGAATTGCTGATTGTGGCGTTACGTTCTTGGATTCGCCGACTGACGTCATCCCGATGGCAATGATCTATATGGGATATGACGAAAACAGCGCCGACCCGCAAGAGCTCGCCGACGTTGAAGAAATGCTCCGGTCGATTCGGCCCTACATTCGATATTTTAGCTCGACGCGCATGATCCAGGATTTGCCTGCAAAGGAAGTCTGCGTGGCTATGAGCTGGTCTGGCGACTACGCCCAAGCCCAAGAACGTGCACGAGAAGCCGGTGTCGATTTGCGCTTGAGTTATTCGATACCAGTAGAAGGATCACCGGCTTGGATCGATGGCCTAGTCATTCCGACAGACGCATCTCATCCCGAAAATGCGCATATGTTTTTGAATTACCTAATGCGTCCTAAAGTAATCGCTTCGATTTCGAATTTCATCTTTTATGCAAATGGAAACAAAGCTTCGGAACCCTATGTGAGGCCGGAAGTGCTTTCCGATCCGGCCATTTATCCCCCTCCCCAAAGTCTTAAAACAATGTTCGTCAAGAGAGCCTTGGAACCGAAGCTCGAGCGGCGTAGAACCCGCCTGTGGGCGCGTTTCAAGACTGGAATCTAATCACTCATTCTTATGTTCTGTATGTTTCTTTTCCAATTCATCAAAAGCAAAGCGCAAGTGTGATACGTGGATCAAAAGTCGTCCGCCAGCGAAAGACCTAAGCCGGTCGCCTCTGAAAGCGCCGAAACACCTTTTATTCAAATAGAAGGTGTCAGCAAGTATTTCGGCGACTTCTGCGCTGTCGACAATGTCGACCTCACGATTAATAAAGGCGAGCTTTTTTCCATTCTTGGCGGTTCCGGATGCGGCAAGACTACGTTGCTGCGAATCATGGCTGGATTCGAAGTGCCGACCAGCGGCCGTATTGTCATTGATGGGCAAGACATGACCGCGCTGCCGCCTTATGCGCGCCCGGTCAATATGATGTTTCAATCGTACGCATTGTTTCCTCACATGAACGTTTGGAACAATGTCGCCTATGGTTTGAAACGAGACAACATGTCGAAAGGGGCGATGACTGAACGCGTCGACGAATTGTTGAAGCTGGTACAACTTTCGGATTTTCGCCACCGCAAACCTCATCAATTGTCCGGCGGGCAGCAACAGCGGGTGGCCCTTGCGCGCGCCTTGGCTAAACAGCCAAAAGTCTTGTTGCTAGATGAGCCGCTCGCAGCGCTCGACAAGAAGCTACGTGAACAAACACAATTTGAGCTTGCCAATATCCAAGACGACCTAGGTGTGACGTTTGTAGTCGTCACCCATGACCAAGAAGAAGCGATGACGCTTTCCACGCAAGTAGCTGTCATGAACGAAGGCCGCTTTGAGCAAATCGGTACGCCGCGGGACGTTTACGAGAATCCGTCTAACCGATTTGTCGCCGATTTCATCGGAACGATTAACTTGTTCGAAGGCAAGGTTATTGCCAATACCGGATCATCGCTCAAAATTCAGTCAGCGGAATTGGCGATCAGCGTTGAAGTGCCCCACAACTCTGATCTTGAAAACGGGACGCCGGTAATCGTTGCGTTGAGGCCGGAGAAAGTCTTTGTTTCTAAGGACCGGCCAAGCGATCCGAACCTGGCGAGCTTAAAGGGGATCATTCACGATCAGGGTTACTTTGGAAAACTGTCAATTTTCAGAGTTGAAATTGAAACCGGAAAGATCATCCAAGTCAGCGCGCAAAATCGCGTCCGCTCGGCCAAACGCACCTGGGATTGGGATGAAGAGGTGTTCTTGTCTTGGGACCAGGCAAGCCTTCTGGTGCTTGTCGAATGACCTCAAAGGGTTTGGTCATCGGTCGTTCGGAATCCGGAAATTCCCTCATTAAACTAGGTCCAATCGGCGAGCTGGCCAATCGCTACTGGCAACAGATTTTGATCATCCTGCCCTATGCCTGGCTGCTCTTATTCTTTTTGGCGCCGTTCTTGATCGTCCTTAAAATTAGTTTTTCCGACCCCCTCGTCGCCCGGCCGCCCTATACGCCACTGTTTAATTTTGCCGACGATGCCGAACACTTCATCTTTGTAACGCTTGAAAATTTTCGATTTCTTTATCAGGATAATTTGTACGTTCTTACCTATTTGAATTCACTTAGAATTTCGATTGTATCGACATTTCTGTGTTTGCTGGTTGGTTATCCGATGGCCTATGCCATTGCCAAAGCAAACCCCAGCATCCGCAATTTACTTCTATTGCTGGTTATTCTTCCCTTTTGGACGTCGTTTCTATTGCGTGTATATGCCTGGATGGGGTTGCTCAATACATACGGCATCATCAACAATACGTTGATCGCGCTCGGCTTAATCGATCAGCCGCTCGAGCTGCTCTATACCGAATTGGCGGTCTACTTCGGCATTGTCTATTCCTATTTGCCGTTCATGATTTTGCCGCTTTACGCAAATCTTGAGCGGCTCAACCGCGACCTGCCTGAAGCGGCGGCCGATTTGGGCTCGCGTCCTCGCCAAGTGTTTTGGGATATCACGTTGCCGTTGTCGCGCCCCGGGATTTTTGCTGGGTGTCTGCTCGTTTTTATTCCGGCAACCGGGGAATATGTCATTCCCGTTCTCTTAGGCGGCCCCGATAGTCTGATGATCGGGCGTGTTCTTTATGATGAATTCTTTTTCAATCGCGATTGGCCACTTGCGTCGGCAGTTGCCATTGTTTTGCTGGCGCTGCTTGTGGTGCCCTTCATGTTGTTTGAGCATTTTCAACGCCAGGAGCAATCGGGCTAATGAGAGCCGGTTCGCGAAATCAATCGCTGTTCTTGTTGACGGCGCTGAGCTTTGGCTTTGCGTTTCTCTATATTCCTATATTCACTCTCATTGCTTATTCGTTCAATGAATCGCGGCTTGCAACCGTTTGGACGGGATTCTCATTACGATGGTACGGAGAGTTATTGCAAAACCGGCAAGCGATCGAGTCACTTTTTTTGAGTCTTCGGATTGCCGCTGTTAGCGCCAGCATCGCGACCATTCTTGGCATGTTCGCGGGGCTCGCGCTCCAACGCTTTGGCCGATTTCGCGGGCGGTTTTTGCTGACAGGAATGATCACGGCGCCACTGGTTATGCCCGAGGTGATTACAGGTCTTTCTTTATTGCTTCTTTTTATCTCGCTTGGCGATTTCATTGGCTGGCCTGGTGAGCGCGGCGTGACAACGGTAACCATCGCACACATTACGTTTTCAGTTGCTTATGTTGCCGTCGTTATTCAGGCACGGCTGTCGGGTGTCGATGAATCATTAGAAGAAGCCGCTATGGATCTGGGTGGGCGGCCGTTTCGCGTACTCGTCGATATTACGATTCCAATTTTGGCGCCAGGCCTGCTAGCCGGTTGGCTGTTGGCATTCACCTTGTCGCTCGACGATCTGGTTATTTCGAGTTTTGTCTCGGGCCCTGGCGCCACGACGTTGCCCATGTACATTTTTTCCCGCGTAAAGTTGGGTGTAAGTCCAGACATCAACGCCTTGGCGACAATCATTATCGGCATTGTCACTTTGGGCGTAGTCATTGCCGGCATAGTCATGATGCGTAGTGAGCGCCAAAGCGTGCGTCAACAGGCTGATGCCATGCGGAGCAATGGAGATTAAAGTGTCGGATCAAGACGCACGATTCATACTGACAATTACGTGTCCAGATGCAACCGGCATCGTCGCGGCCGTCGCTTCTTACTTGCATGAGTTGGACTGTTTTATTGAGGAGTCATCACACTACGGCGATCGTCAATTGAACCAATTTTTTATGCGCACCGTGGTTACGCCTCAAAAAGACGGATTCTCACGCACATCGTTTGCGGCGGGGTTCGACTCGATTTCTAAAACATTCGACATGCAGTGGGAATTGCATGATACCAATATCCTGCCGCGAGTGCTCATAATGGTGTCGCGCTTCGATCACTGTTTGAATGATCTCTTGTTTCGCTATCGAACCGGCGCGTTAAAAATGCAGGTGCCGGCGGTCGTGTCGAACCATATGGATTTAGCAAGCCTCGTCGAATGGCACAAAATTCCATACTTTCATGTGCCGGTCACCAAGGAGACCAAGTCACAAGCGGAAGTACGCTTACTTGAGATCATCAACGACACGCGGGCCGACTTGATTGTCCTCGCGCGTTACATGCAAGTCTTATCGGATGAACTTTGCGCAAGCCTTCAAGGCCGCGCGATCAATATTCATCACTCGTTCTTGCCGAGTTTTAAGGGCGCCGGACCGTATCATCAGGCCTACGAGCGTGGCGTAAAACTGATCGGCGCGACGGCACATTATGTCACGCCCGAATTGGACGAGGGACCGATCATTGAGCAAACGGTCGAGCGGGTCGATCATGCCCATGATCCGGAAGAAATGGTCACGATCGGCCGTGATGTCGAATCCATCACGCTCGCCCGGGCGGTCAAATATCACTTGGAGCACAAGGTCTTTTTGAACGGCAGCAAAACGGTTGTTTTTCAGCGCTAGCGCCGCCTACAATTTCCTTATATTACTATTCAGTTTTCTGAATGACCATTGAATGGCTACGAAGTTAGGCATAGAATGAGCCAGTAATTGTGGTTTTTAGGGTCATTTGCAGCCATGGCTCAAGGTCGGCGCAACGCGAAGAACGGATCAAAGGCCCAGGCGTTTCGCCGCGGTGAGCTTATCGATGCCACGCTGACGGTGATCGCAAACGATGGCTTGCCTCATCTTACGCTTGCCAAAGTGGCGGCCTTGGCAGGTCTGACCGCCGGGTCGGTCAACTTTCACTTTTCGACCAAAGAAGCGCTCTTGTTAGAAGCGCTACGTCAAGTCGCGGAAGAATTTGAATCCGAGATGGATGCGGTTTTAGCGCGCACTGCCGATGATGCAGGTGACGCCTTGCTCGGCATTATTGATAAGAGTTTCGATCCTCAATTGTCAGAGCCGCGCAAAGCGGCTGTTTGGTATGGTTTCTTAGCCGAGGCGGGGTCCCGCTCGGACTACCTCGCAATTTGCGATGAGCGCGACGTCAAATATCACAAAGCGGTGCACGGTCTTTTCAATGACGTTATCAAAGCGGCAAGCCGTGAGGACGAGCTCGATGTTGAGGCGTTGACCTGCGGTTTTTTGGGGCTGATTGATGGCCTGTGGCAGGAGATCCTGTTCACGGGCGATGCCTTTGACCGGGACAGCGCCAAGCGGCGTTGCCGGTCTTATTTGGCGAGCGTGATGCCATGGCGATTCAAGCGGCCGGCGCCGAGGCGGTCGGACTCTCATGTTGTTGCCGCGCCGACCGATGACACGGGCCTCACCTACACATTACCGTCATGGATTTACAACAACGACGAATATTTCGAACTGGAAAAAGAGCACGTCATCATGCCGGCCTGGCATGTCGTGTGTCATGAAACCGATGTTTCCGAAATCGGCGACTATTCGACCTTTGATCTACTTGGTGAGCGGGCCTTCGTGATACGCGGCAAGGATTGCGAACTCAGAGCATTTTATAATGTCTGCTCCCACAGGGCACATGCGGTCGTCACTGGCGCCAGTGGCAATTGCAAATCTTCCATTCAATGTCCCTATCACGGATGGAATTATTATTTGGATGGAAGCCTTAAGGCTGCGGCCGCTGCAGATGGTTTTTCCGGAAAAATTCCAAAGGACCGATTCGGGTTGAAGTCGATCGAGCTTGAGGTATGGATGGGTTTCGTTTTTGTAAGGTTTAGGCCGGGCGGGACAAGCGTCGCAGAAAGATTCGCTCCGTATGAGGAAGAGATTTCGCATTACAGGTTGGCCGAGATGGTCGCAGCCAGCGAAGATTGGAATGAGGAACACGGTGTTGACTGGAAAAATGCCGTCGATAATTATTGCGAGGACTATCATTTCCCAATCGGTCATGAAGGTCTCTTCGCCTTAATGGAGCAAGACTACGATCGCGAGGTTTCAGATCAGGGTGTACTTAGGCTGAGTCATAAAATGAAGAGCAAGCCACCTCGGGACTGGAGTGGCCGTCACTATCATAAGTTGCTGCCGACTTACACACATCTGCCGAAAGATCTGCAACGCCGCTGGAATTATTTTGGCCTATTTCCAACGGTATATTTCGATCTCTTCCCGGACTCAATCGACGTCTTTCAGATCGTACCAGTGGCGCCAGGACGGCTGCGATTGGATTCTAAATCTTATATCCTGCCAAATCCGAGCCGCGAGACGAAAGCGTCGCTCTATCTCAGCACACGCGTGAATACGCGCGTGCAAAACGAAGACAATTGGCTCACGACATCTGTGCAAGGGGGTCTTGAATCAAGCGGCTACAGCAAGGGCATTCTCTCCGACAAAGAAGTGGCTGTGAAAGGATTTCAAGATTGGTTGAGAAAGACATTGCCTCTCGTATGGCTTGACCAACCACCAACCCCTGGCCAAATGAACAGACGCAACGAAGAGCTTTTGGCTGAAACGCGCGAGAATGTAATGCCGATCGCGGCGGAATAATTATGGTGTCGAAACGAACTGCCAAATCAAAAGTAGAACTGTCGGGGGACGCAGCTGGCGAATTGCGTGTCGTTGCCGATCAATCGGACTACAGCTTGCCCGCTTGGATTTACTCGAACCCCGAGTTCTTCAAATTGGAGCGCAAACACATATTTGCGCAAGCGTGGCATCTCGTTTGCCATGTGTCCGACATTCCCGAACCCGGCGACTATCACACTATGAAAGTCATGGACGAGACTTTATTTGTCGTCAGGGGCAAGGACCGCGAGGTTCGCGCGTTTTACAATGTTTGCCGGCATCGTGCAGCGCGCCTGCTCGACGGTGACAAGGGCCACTGCCCCGGCCGCATCACATGCCCCTATCACGCCTGGTCTTATGGATTAGACGGCAAGCTTGTCGGCGTTCCCGAGCGCGATGAGTATGAGCGCATCGACTTCGGCGCGAACAATCTTGAGCCTCTCGAATTCGACATCTTCATGGGGTTCGTTTGCGTGCGTTTAGAAGCCGGACGGACGTCTATCTCGGAATTTATGGCGCCCGTTCAGGACGAACTAGCTCTCTATAGAATTGAAGAGCTCAAGCCGCTCGGCCGGGTCAATCAACATATGCGCGACGTCAATTGGAAGAACGGTGTCGACAACTACATCGACGCGCTTCACGTGAGAGCCGCCCATCCCGGGCTTAACAGCCTCATTGGCAAGACGTACACGCTTGAAGATCGCGGCATCGTATTTCGCCTCTCGGGCGAAGCGGACCATTTTGGCCGGGCAAGTCTATCGGCGCGCACCTACAGCAAATATGTGCCCAAAGTTGACTATCTGCCCAAGAACCATCGCAAACTTTGGCTCTATTTAGAGGTGGTTCGGTTTGTTTGAACAACTTTCGGACTGCGGATAAGTGGATTTCAGCCCCTGTTATGCCGCGACCGGGATTGGTTGCAGCACGTTGAAGTAAGCCTGATCGGGTGTCTGGCGGTCAAGCGATGAATGCGGTCTCTTGGTGTTGTAAAAGACCAAATATTTGCCGAGGGCGGCTCGGGCTTGTGGAACATTGCCATAGGCATGCAGATAGACCTCCTCGTATTTGACCGTGCGCCACAGCCGTTCAACAAAGACATTGTCCCGCCACGCTCCCTTGCCATCCATGCTGATGGCGATTTCAGCATCCTTCAGGATTTGTGTGAAAGCGATGGAGGTAAACTGCGAGCCCTGATCGGTGTTGAAGATGTCCGGCTTACCGTAACGGGCCAGTGCTTCTTCAACGGCTTCAATGCAAAAGTCTGCTTCCAGTGTGATAGAGAGCCGCCAGGACAGGACACGCCGGCTGAACCAGTCAACCACTGCGGCCAGATAAACAAAGCCCCGTGCCATTGGAATGTAGGTGATATCCATCGCCCAGACCTGATTGGGTTGGGTGACCGGCAGCTTACGCAACAGATAGGGATAGATTTTGTGGCCCGGTGCAGGCTTGGACGTGTTCGGGCGGCGATAAATAGCCTCAAGCCCCATACGCTTCATCAGTGTTGTGACGTGCAGGCGGCCAACCTTGTATCCTTCACCAAGCAATAGTCCCTGCAGCATCCTGCTGCCTGCAAAGGGATAGTCGAGATGCAATTCATCAATCCGGCGCATCAGTGCCAGATCACCGACCGATACGGGACGGGGCTGATAATAGACGCTGCCCCGGCTGATCTTGAGCGCCTTGGCCTGACGGCTGAGCGAGAGTTTATGTTTGCGGTCGATCATTTTCTTGCGCTCGGCAATCCCGCCTTGGTGAGCGCATCGCCTAAAAAATCATTCTCAAGCGTCAGCTCCCCAATCTTGGCATGGAGCCTCTTCACATCAACACGGGGTGCAGGCAGCGGTGATTTACCCTCCCGCCCAAAAACACCCGCTGCACCCTCAAGGAGCTGATCTTTCCATTGCTTGATCTGGTTAGGATGAACATCAAACTGCTGAGCGAGTTCTCCCAATGTCTGCTCACCGCGAACGGCCGCAAGGGCCACCTTCGACTTGAACGCAGGTGTATGATTGCGACGTGGTCGTCTTGCCATAGTGGATCTCCTGTTGCCGGCGATCATGCCGCCTACAGGCCAAAATTCCACTTATCTCAACTGTGCAGATTTCCCGAGCCACCTCTATTTTATGGTTTGGCCAAACCTGGCCTTTAATCTTTATCCCTATCTTGTTGAGTTCATGCAGTTTCTTCCCGTCTCTGCGTCCGAGACGATCATTCGCTACGGCGCTTATGGCTTGCCCGACGACAGCCGCGAAATGAACATCGCGCGCTATCTCAATTACCGCATCAATCGCGAAGTCAACATTGAGGATAAGGATTTGATCGAGCGGGTCCAAGAAGGCATGGCATCACGCAGCTATAGAAAAGGGCCCCTGGGCAAACACGAAGTGTGTTTGCGAGGTTTCGCCAAATGCATGCGTGAGGTCATCCCCGTAAGTCAATTGGATGAGGCGCCGCCCGTTGGCACGGTTGACGCGCGCAATGGAGAATTCAGGTCGCCCTAGGCCGGCTGTCCGGCCAAAGCATAAACGTGTCGCTCAAGCAACGTTGGCAAGCCGGTAGGGCGTGTACTTCTTGTTGAGTGCCTTCGCTACCGCTTCATAAGTGATCTCGCCGTTGCGCACATTAAGTCCGCGTGCCAAGTGAGGATCATGAGCGAGTGCTTGCTCTGTTCCTAGATCGGCGAGTTTTAACACAAACGGCAGCGTGGCATTGTTGAGCGCATAGGTCGATGTTTTGGCGACAGCGCCGGGCATGTTGGTCACGCAATAGTGGACGATGCCTTCTTCAATAAATGTGGGTTCGTCATGTGAAGTGGGTTTGCTGGTCTCAAAACATCCGCCTTGATCTATGGCAATATCGACCAATACCGAACCATTGCGCATCTTCTTGATCATGGCGCGGCTAACAAGTTTGGGCGCGGCGGCGCCCGCAACAAGAACGGCGCCAATGACGAGATCGGCGTCGACGACATACTCTTCGATGGCGCCCTTGTTTGAAAATATTGTGCGAACGCGTCCTTCAAATAGGTCGTCGAGCTCGCGCAAGCGGTGATCCGAAATGTCAATAATTGTGACGTCGCCGCCAAGGCCGAGGGCCATTTTGGCGGCTTCCGTACCGGATGCACCGCCCCCAATGATGACAACGCTACCTGGCGCGACACCAGGTACCCCGCCGATCAAAACGCCGGCGCCGCCTTGAGCCTTTTCCAAATAGTGTGCGCCTGCTTGCACTGACATGCGGCCCGCCACTTCGCTCATTGGGGTGAGGAGGGGGAGGCCGCCTTCGTCGTCAGTCACAGTTTCATAGGCAATGGCCGTCTCACCCGACTCAATGAGCGCATCGGCTTGAGCGGCATCCGCCGCTAAATGCAAATAGGTAAACAGCGTTTGGCCGGAACGCAGCATCGCGCATTCATTGAGCTGTGGTTCTTTGACTTTTATGATCAGTTCGGCGCGGGCAAATACGTCTTTTGCCAATGTTACGATTTCGGCGCCGGCGGCTTTGTAATCTTGATCCTCCGCGCCGATGCCGAGACCGGCGTCCGATTCCACTAAGACCTCATGACCGTGATGGACTAGTTCGCGAACGCTGCCCGGCGTCAGTCCAACGCGATATTCCTCAGCTTTTATTTCTTTAGGAACCCCGATAATCATGACTGCCTCCCGGTTTTGCGCCTCTCATAGATATAAGAATGCCAAATCGGGCGTTGAATAGGCTTGCAAAAATGCGATATTTGATCACATTATTGAAATACTATTTAATATTTTTGGCAATTATATGAATATTATGCGAACTCAAGAAATTAATACGGTTGATCGTGCGATTCTTGGCGAGCTGCAGATTAATGGCCGGATCAGCAATGCCGATTTGGCCGAACGGGTGGGGCTGTCGCCGTCCGCGTGCCTGCGCCGCGTCCGCATGCTCGAGGACAGAGGCGTGGTTGAAGACTATGTCGCTATCCTCAGTCAAAAAGCGTCGGGCCGGCCACAAAGTGTATTCGTACAGATTACGCTTCGAAGCCAGGAAAGCCATGACCTTGAGGCCTTTGAGCGTGACGTGGTTTCACGGCCGGAAGTTATGGAATGTTATCTCATGACCGGTGATGCGGATTATCTTGTTCGCGTCATTGTGCGTGATGCGGCAGAATACGAAACATTGCATCGTGAATTTTTGACACGGTTGCCTGGAGTCGATCGTCTGAAATCAAGCTTTGCGCTGCGTACGGTGAGAAAGAAAACTGCGGTGCCGCTCGATTGAGCGATTGCTTATCGCGGCAGGTGGGGAGAGTTGCATGACAATTACAAGACGAGGGCCGTGCGCGTTCTCGGCATTTCTAATTGCTCTTATCGGGCTTGTGATATCTCCGATTGCGGCCGCGCAAGAGCTAGGTGCACCGACCGTACTCATTACAGGGTCAAATCGCGGCATCGGGTTCGAGTTCGTTAAACAATATGCGGCGGACGACTGGCATGTCATTGCGACCTGCCGAACACCTGGCGACGCCGACGACTTGAAGAACTTGGCAGCTGAGTACCCCCTGATCTCTATCGAAGAATTGGATATTACGGATCCCGGCGAAATTACCGCGCTAGCATTAAAGTATGAGGGAGAGCCCATCGACCTGCTGCTCAACAACGCAGGCTACGGCGGTAACTTGCCCACACAGTCCCTTGGCACGATGGACTACGATCAAGCTCAAGACCTGTTTGACATTAACGCGCTTGGCGCCTTGCGCGTTTCCGAAGCCTTTATCAACAACGTTGCCTTAAGCGAGCACAAGAAGATTGTCGCGATTACAAGTCTCAGCGGCTCGACTGGCAGCATCAAGGATTCACAACTGATCGCATACCGCGCGGCCAAGGCGGCCCTCAACAGTATAATGCGCAATATTTCGTTCGGCGTTGCCGACCGCGGCGTTAGTGTCGGCATTTTGGCGCCCGGGGTGGTGGACTCCATGGGACTGCTTGATATGAAGGACGAGGAAGTCCCCAATGAATTGCGTCCGCTTGCTGATGCGGTCAAGTCAGGCGTTTATACCATGCAGCGCACTCCAGACGCCATCACGGCAATGCGCGCAGTCATTGACGATTTGTCGCTCGAAACGTCAGGCATCTTTTTTGACTATGACGGAACGACGCTACCGTGGTGATGCTGGTTATGTGCGCACGCGCCTCATTGTTAGTCTACGCATGTTGTTTTGTTTTTTGGACGCCTCAAGTCTACGCCCAAGACAAAACGCTCCGCGTTGGTACCACGCTATTGTCGTTCAGCAAGGGTAATCCCTATCAAGCCATCACGATGCCGGCGGTCATTCCGTTGCATGCGGTTTTCGACACACTCACCGTGATTGATCGCAACGGCGATGTCGTTCCGTCGCTAGCTGTCGAATGGTCGAGCGATGATGCCAAGACTTGGATCTTTAAGCTTCGACCCGGCGTAGCTTTTTCAAACGGTGAGCCGTTTGATGCGTCTGCGGTCGTTACGTCGGCGAACCATATGCTGAGTGATCTCGGTCGTACTGAAACCATAGGCAGTAACCTTTATCAAATCGAAGCTGTGCAGGCGCTCGACGACATGACAGTCGAAGTACGACTCAGTGTGCGCGACGCCATCTTTCCCTTACATGCCTCAGTTTGGCGCATTCCAGCACCGGAAAGATGGCTAGAGCTTGGACCGGATGCGTTTGGGTTTGCGCCGGTTGGAACGGGTCCTTTTCAGGTGACCGAGTGGGGCGAAACGCAAATTAGCCTTGTGGCCAATCCTTCATCTTGGCGGCCGCCGTTGATGGACGCCGTCGAAATCATTCAGCTGCCTGAGCAAAGCGCTCGTGTGCAGGCGTTGCTTTCTGGTGCAATCGACGTTGCAATCGCGATTGCACCTGAGGACGAGGCCACGATTGAGGCCATGGGCGGCACATTCGTTGGGCGATTGACGCCCAACGTGCCGTTCGTCGCCTTTCTTACGGTGCGCGGCGACTCACCGGTCAAAGATGTGCGCGTTCGCCAGGCGCTCAACTATGCGGTCAATCGCCAAGCGATTACGCAAGTGATTTTGGGCGGCTACACACAGCCCGTGGGGCAGCTCGCTTTTCCTGGTGCCTTTGGCTTCAACGAAGAAATTGAGGCCTATCCGTATGATCCGGACAAGGCAAAGGTACTTCTAGCTGAAGCGGGTTACGACAACGGCTTTGCCATGGATGTGGTGTTTACGCCCCGCGGCGGCAACGATTCTGTCTATTACCAGCAGATCGCCTCTGATCTTGCGAAGATCGGCGTACGCGTGACTCTGACGGCGAAGCCGCCCGGACGGCAGTTGCTCGATCTCTTCACAGGCGCCCTCGATGTCGATGCGTTTGGTCTCTTCATGCGCGGCCACGATCCGCTCATCGCTTACCGTTTTCGCACGTGCCTCGGGCTTGCCACAGATCGCGCGCCTTACCATTGCGATGAAACTTTAAAACTGCTGGCGACAGAGGCCCGCGCCCAGACAGACCCTGTTCTGGCACGTCGCCTCTACGGCGAAGTTTTGGCCTATGAGCGCGACGACCCGCCGGGAATTTTCCTTTGGCAAGGTCCCGAATTTGATGGGCTCGGTCCCCGCGTCCAGGGTTACGCCCCGGTGCAAGACACCATCAACCTCCACGAAATCTCTTTGAAAGACTAGGCGGCTATGAAGTTCAACTGCACCACTTGCCAGGTCTTGGCGGCCGCGTTCGTATTTCAGACGGTCATGCTTATGGCCGGTTTGGCGTATGCTCAGGATCAAACGTTACGCATTGCGCCGTCGGTCCTAACGTCAACCAAAGGCAATCCTTACAATGTGCTGACCATGCAAGCGGTGATGCCCATGCATGCCATTTTCGATACATTAACGACGATCAATGAAGACGGCGAAATTGTCTCGTCCCTTGCTGTTGCGTGGTCAACGAAAGATGCGCAAACCTGGATCTTCGAATTGCGGCCGAATGTGACGTTTTCAAACGGCGAGCCGTTCAACGCCGCTGCCGTTGTGGCATCGGCCAACTATTTAACAAGCGGGCGGGCGCGCGCTGATACAATCGGCGGCACGCTCTACCAACTCGAAGAGGCGATTGCCCTGGATGAGTTAACTGTCGAAGTCCGATTGAGCGTGCCACATGCCATTTTTCCATTGCATGCCACGGACTGGCGCATCGCGGCGCCCGGGCATTGGGTTGAACTTGGCCCCGATGCCTTCGCACTTGACCCCGTCGGTACGGGTCCGTTTCAGGTGACGGAATGGGGTGAGACGAGCATTACGCTTGTGGCCCATGAAAATTCCTGGCGGCCACCCAAAGTTGACGCTTTGGAAATCATTCAGCTCCCGGAGCAAAGCGCGCGCATTCAGGCGCTGATATCCGGCGCAATCGATATCGCTACGGCGATTGCCCCGGAAGACAAAACTGCCGTCGAAGCGTTTGGTGGAACTTTTGTTGGCCGTCTTACGCCTAATGTCTCATTCATTCCATTTTTAACGGTGCGCGGTGAATCACCGGTCAAAGATGTGCGCGTGCGCCAAGCGCTCAACTATGCGGTCAATCGACGGCTCATCATTGAGGTCATGCTGGCGGGAAGCACGGAACCCTCCGGCCAGCTCGCGTTTCCCGGTGCCTTCGGATTCAATCCCGATATTGAGGCCTTTCCGCATGATCCAGAGAAAGCCAAGGTGCTTTTGACGGAGGCGGGCTACCCGAACGGCTTCGACATGGAGTTGGCGACGACCTTGCGCGGCGGCAACGACGGGGCGATCTTGCAGCAAATCGCATCTGATCTTGCCGAAGTCGGCGTGCGTGTCGAGATTCAGACGAAGCCAATGATGAGCTTGTTGTCGGCACTCTATGGTGGGGCGCTCGATGCTGACGCCTTTGGCCTCTTCGTGCGCGGCCACGACCCGCTCATTACTTACCGCTTTCGTACATGTTTAGGGCTCGCCGCCAGTCGTGCGCCTTATCATTGCGACGAAGATCTCAATCCGATGGCGATCGAGGCGCGGTCTCAGACAGATTCCATTGTTGCCCAAAATTGTATCGCGACGTGCTTGCACACGAACGGCAAAACCCACCGGGCATATTCTTGTGGCAGCGCCCGGAGTTCGAAGGGCTCAGCCCTCGCGTTCGCGGCTATGCGCCGGTGCAAGACACCATCAACTTTCACGAAATCAGCCTTCGCGACTAGGCTCGCCGCTGCGGCTACTCCGCAGCCTTGGGTTTCGCGTCGTCCGGCAACGAGATGATGCCGTTGGCGGCTAAGTTGTTCAGTGCTTGGCGCTGGATTTCCATGATTCGCTCCTTTGAATCCATGGGCTTGTCGGCGAACTGATTGGGCGGATAAAGCGTCGTCGCATTGTAAAGCGGCCGATAAATGTCGACGCGCTGGCGCAACAACCGGTTGAGCGCACCGGGGCTTTGGCGCACGCGGCGCAATCCTTCCACGTCGATCGGGGCTGAGGCGACTGTGGATTCACCAGGCGCGCCTGTCGTTGCCATCACTTGTCCATTGTAATCGATGATCTTCGAATGACCGGCCGTCGTGCCTTCGCCATAGGGCGCGCCGATGGTGCCGCCGGTATTGGTCGAGACGAGGTACATCATATTTTCCGACGCGCGCACTTTCTTTGCCGACTCCCATGCATTGTGGTCGCTGGCGCCATGGTCGCTCGTCGGATGAAGCAAGACCTCGGCGCCGCGGAACATGAACATGCGGGCGGCTTCGGGGTACATGATCTCACCGCAGGGCATCATGGCGATCTTGCCGAGTTCAGTGTTGGCGACGGGGAAAGTGCCTTCGATACCGTATTTGTCGAGATACTTATCCATAAAGTCGTGGGGCGAACCGGTATGCACGGTATTAATACGGCGGTATTTTAGAATCACTTCGCCGGACGGATCTATGAGATAGGAGCAATTGAAATAGCGGCCGGGCCATTCCGGGTCGCGCTCGTAGGAATTGGCGCCGATGAAAACGCGGTTCTTTTGCGCCTGCTCTTGTAGCCGCTCGGTAATGGGCCCAGGAATTTCAATACACGCCTTTTCGATCCATTCGTCTGCCGATTCCCAAAGCGGAAAACCCGTGAGCGCGAATTCAGGAAACAGAAATACTTTTTTTAAATCACCGCCCCGCGCCGCCGCGCTGATCAGCTCGCTCCAGCGGTCAAGACTTTGATTGACAATGGCCATCGCTTCGTCACGAGTCGTCGCTTTATTGACGATGCGGGTGATGATCTGCATGCAGGTCGCTTGCCAGGGCAATATCATGGGTTTCTCCTTGGTATAATTTGGACCGATACTAGACCCAGGCCGCCAATCTGTCTCCGATTAGCTAAGGCCCGCCCGCGCCTTGATCATTCGAAGCGATGGTCTACCGGATCGAGGGATTGGAAGAAATCGTAGAGAGCTCCCAAGTCGCTGTCGGTCATGCCTGCGTATGACGACCAGGACATCAGCGTGTTTTCCTGGCGCTCAACGGCGCGAGGATCTTCATATTGTTTGAACATCTCAATGAAGTCGGCGCGGGTCAGATCGCCCAAGCCGGTTTCGTCAGGCGTCAAATTAGATGAAATTTGGGGCCCGCCGGGTCCATTGAATTCGACACCACCCGCATACTCCATACCCGGAATAGGCCGGCCCACTTGGCCTTCGGTCGGCGTGTGACAGAATTGGCAGCGGGCGATGATCGATAGATACTTTCCAGTTTGAACGCTATTTGAAGGATCAACCGCGGGAACTGGATCGTCGAGGGGTTGCGGCATGCGGTTGATGAATAAACTCACCGGGAAATTGATTTCACTATCGGGCAGTTTGTTGTCGATAGGATTGAAACTTTTGATATAGGCGACAACGGCGTGCGCGTCTTCATCGCTCATGTTGCGATAAATGAACGACGGCATGGTGGGGAACAACGCGCGCCCATCTTTGGCGATCCCCTCACGCATGGCGCGCAAGATTTCGCCGTCGGTCCACTCGCCGATGCCCGTCTCTTTGTGCGGCGTTATGTTGCGAAAGCAGACGATACCCGGGAACTCCCGCGTATCGTTCAGGCCAGGAATATCATCGCGGCCCAAACATTCGCGCCCTTTGCCAAAGGGCGGTTTGGCGGGCGCGCCGTCGATCGTCCAGTCACGGTCCGAGTGACAGTTGACACATAGCAATACGTTTTGCACGAGGTATTCGCCGCGGGCCATGCGCGCGGGCGTCACCTCTATGAGTTCGTTCGATGGGGGCAGCTGCGCCGGCGTATACGTCACGAAATATAGTACGCCGAGCGCAATGGCCAATACCGTCAGCGACGACAGCATTTGGAGAAGGTACTTAATCTTGTTCTTGTTGTTCATGTTCAATCGTCGTCGATCGCCTACGCCGGTTTTGCGGTGAGCCGATCCGGATGATGTTTTTCGACAAGATCGATCAGGCGGCGCGGATAGTCTTCGATGCTATCGACCTTACGGCTGGGGCCGACCCAAATCACATGCCCCGGCTGCTCGCCCATATTCATCCATGCGGGCCAGGGCGAGATAAAGCTTGGCGCACCACTGGTGTACACCTTGGGGCTGTCAGGATCGTGGAGTTCGCTGAGCGAGCCCGACGTCATTTGATGTTCGGCCATGGGCACGCCGTCGGGGTAAGGCCGGCTCATTTCCAACCAAACTTGATCGCCGAGTTCCGCCCATTTCAAATAGTTCTGAATGATTGGCTCCGTTCCGAGCGGGCGCGGATCAATAGAGATCTTCAATCCGTTGACGGAATAAATGTAATGGGCATTTCCGATGTTGATCGTGTTGGGTTTGACATCATTGGTCTCGCCGGTGATCGGGTTTTCGAACGTCTCGAGAAGCTCGTCGGTCTTGGTGTCCCGGAAGAAGCTAACGGTCTTAGCCCAAGCGAAAAACGAGCCGTCCGGTTGGCGCTCATAATAATCGATCTCCGAACCTTCGAAATCGACCAAGGGAATGGGCGTCTTGCCAGGCTGAACGCCGTACATGGTGCCGCGATACCAGTAGGGCACGTCTTCGGCCTCCAGGCTGCCGCGCATCTTGATCATGCCGATGAGATTGTCTTCAGGTTTCGAGAAATCCAGCGTTCTCTTTATGTCTGCGGCAAATCCGGACAGTGGCAATGAAGCGGCTAGGGCTCCTCCGCTCATGAGCAGATGACGCCGAGATAGGTCTGGCATTGATTTCCTCTTGTTCAATTCTTTTTGATCCAGCGGTTAAGCGCGGTTCTAACACAGCTTGCCCTTCTTGTAGATGTGCTGGTTGCACGGTCGGCTGCGCTCATTTATGAAGGCAGACAGTTCAGACGAATATTTATGGGGAACCAAGAATGAAAAAAGTTGTACGTGTGTTGGCTTTGACAATACTGGCCGCTTCATTTGCTTTCGCAAGTGCCGAAGCCTTGGCTGGTGCCCACTCTTCTGAGAGTAAAGGCACAGTTCTGGTGGCCGGCGCCTCAGGTAAGACCGGCCGATTTGTGATGGAGCAACTGCAAGCTCAGGGCTATACGCCGCGCGGTATGACTCGCAATATCGAGCAGGCGAAAGAAAAGGTATCCGGAGACTATGAGTGGGTGCAGGGTGATGTCACCGATCCGGCGTCATTGGCCGCGGCCATGGACGGAGCCGATTACGTCATCTCCACCATCGGCACGCAAGAACCGAAAGGTCCAAACTCTCCTGAATTTGTCGATTTTGGCGGCGTCAAAAGCCTCGTGGACGCGGCTGTTGTGGCAGACGTGAAGCACTTCGTTTTGATGTCCTCTCAAGGGGCCACGATCGACGACCCCGAATTCCCATTGAACAAGATGTTCAACATGGTTCTTGTCTGGAAGCTGAAGGGTGAAGATCATCTGCGCGCCAGCGGCTTGAACTACACGGTCGTACGCCCCGGCGGTCTCGAGGGTGCCAAGTACGAGCCCGGTACGCGGGGCCTCACATTCGATCAGGGTGACGACGGCCAAGGATTGGTCCATCGCGCCGATGTCGCCACGGTCATGATCGCGGCGCTTAGCGATTCCGATGCGAGCGGGAAGACTTTTGAGCTGTTTAGTGATGCCGATACGACAGCCGGCAATTGGGACGGCGCCTTTGCTGCGCTTGCTGCCGACGAATAGACCACATTTTTTGTTGAACTGAAGGGAATCTTCACATGAAGCGTTTGATCAGTGTTTTGGCGACGGCCCTTTTTGCTATGTCGCTGTTTGCGATGGCTCCGGCTACCGCCATGGGAGAGCGAGACGCTACTGAGGGTAAAGGCACCGTTCTGGTTGCTGGTGCGTCTGGGAAAACCGGTCGCTATGTCATGGCGCAATTGCAGGCACAGGGATATACAGCCCGCGGTATGACCCGCAATGTCGAGCGCGCAAAAGAAAACGTGCCCGGCGACTATGAATGGGTGCAAGGCGATGCCAAAGATCCGGCGACAGTTACGGCGGCAATGGAAGGCGTTGACTATGTCATTAGTACGATCGGCGCCGGTCCTCCGGATGCGAACGGGCCCAACGCGCCTGAATTTGTCGACTATGGCGGCGTAAGAAATCTTGTAGATGCAGCCGTAGCGGCCGATGTAAAGCATTTCGCCTTGATGTCATCCCAAGGCGCGACCGCTGACGACCCGGAAAACCCACTGAACAAAATGTTCAACAATGTTTTGGTTTGGAAATTGAAAGGCGAGGATCATCTGCGCGCCAGCGGGCTGGGCTACACCATTGTCCGCGCCAGTGTGCTGGAAGGTACGAAGAACGAACCCGGGACCGTCGGACTGCTGTTCGATCAGGGCGATGACACCACCGGCGTAATACATCGCGCGGATTGTGCGACGGTTATGATCGCGGCGCTCACGGATCCTGACGCCAATAGGAAAACGCTCGAGCTGTTCAACGATGAAGATGCCCCCGCCGACAATTGGCGGGACGGTGGATTTGCGGCGTTAGTTGCGGACGAATAGCCGACAGGACTAATCTCAAAGTTAGGCGCGCTCACTCGATCTGGGTGAGCGCGTTTTTTTGTTTCGGTTGTCGCTATTGTTCCGGCCAGTATTCTACCATGCCCGCCACAGTTTTTTCGCCGACTTTGTTGCGCGCGGTCACCTCGCCACTTTCCATATCGAGCTTTACAACCTCGCCGGTAAACCAATTGGCGACGAAGGCGTAACGCCCGTCGTGGGCGGGCGCGATGATCGACCAGCCAAAGCCTTCTAGAGGCCACGTGCCGACCTCCTCACCTTGTTGAGTGAGTGCATCAACACGGTTACCCATTGTGACGAGCAGGGTACCGTCGGGCTTTTTGCCGAGATCGAAAAACATGACGCCGGTATTATCGGGGGCGCTCTTGAGATCCGGCAGTTGTTTATCGGCTTTGATGTCATATGCCATGAGGCGCGGCCCGGTTTCGGAAACGTAGATGATGGTCTTGCCGTCATCGGACATGACCGAATGGGTGACAGCCATGCTGCCGCTCATGCCGCCGTGTATGTCTGGCTGCATTGCATGCTTCAGCGTGCCGTCAGGCGAATAAGCATAAATGCCGCCGTCGCCCAACTTCTCGGTTTCGCCCGGCATCGGCTTGAATCTTGTGGTTAGCGGCTCGGGCTGGTTGGCGCCTTTGAGATTTTCGATGAGGTAAACCGTATCGCTGTCAAAATGCGCTCGCGCAAAGGCGCGCGTATCGAACTGTTGGTTGGGCAATTGCTTGCCCTCGGGACTCACTTGAAGGATTAGCCACTGCCAGGGATCGAAGGCCCACAGCATACCGTCTGGTGCGAACGATAACCCAGTGATTAAATGCGTCGTGCCTTCAGTCCAGAGCACGCCTTTTTCGTTGAGATCCGAGTCGTATTGAATGATCCGTCCCCAACCGGCGTGATCGTCGTCGGGGTTATTTAAAACCGTGGCGCCCAGAAACACATCGCCGGGCGCGAAGGGTTGCATGGTGGATTCGCGGGACATGGTTTCTTCGGCGGCCGCTTGGCCGATCCCCAATGCGATAAAGAAGCTTAGTGCTGCAATTCTATTCATGATTGATTTTCCCCTCCCGAATGTTCTGTCACCAATTTAGCTGAAGCCCTGCTCAAGAGTCTTTCATGTTTTCTTTGATCCGCTCCAGGAGCAATTTTGCCGCAGGGGAAAGAGTGCGGTCGTTGCGATAGACCGCGGCGATCGGGCTATACCACTTGGCGCGGGGTACCTGAATTTGTTTGATAGCGCCGCGTTCCAAAATCGGACGCACAATGGGAAGCGGGACTACAGCGAGCATATCCGTCCGCTCCAAAAGACCTTCATACAGTTCACTTGTGCCGCCGGCAATATACGGCTCAGGTGGTTCGAGCCTTTCGTTGTCGAATGCTTCGCGCCAATTGGCGATGTTCGATATCCAATTGGTTCCATAAAGCCAACGATAGTTCACAAGGTCCTTGAGCTTAACATTCTTCTTGTTGACCAGAGGATGATTGGTTCCCCCGACAATGATGTAGGGAAATTCATAGAGCACGTCATGAACCACGGCTGGGTCGCTGGGCGGCGCCTTAATCTCGGAAACAAAGAGTTCGAGGTCGGTTTGCTTGAGATCTTCGACAAAGAGATCATAGACGCCGGTAAGCGCGCGCAGCTCGATGCCGAGAAAGTCTTCCATGAATTGGCCGATGAGGCGACCAAAGGCATGATTGGACGCGTAGGGAGAAAACCCGACCGTGACACGACCGGTTGCCATGCCGCTGAGTTCGCTGAGCTCATCGAGTACACGCTCGAGATCGCTCTCAATCTGTTTGGCGCGGGTGAACAAAGATCGGCCGTAGGCGGTCGGTGTCACTCGAGTCGGCCCCCGGTCCAAAAGCTGAAAGCCGAGGTCCTTTTCGAGACCTTTAATCGATAGGCTTAACGCAGGTTGAGAAATATTGAGCGCGTCGGAAGCCTTGCGAAAACTGCCGTGTTCGACCACGCCCGCGAAATAACGCAATTGTTTCAAGTTCATAAGACATAAAATAAACTAATCACTTAGATAAAATCAATAAAATTGACAAATGAAAGAGCGGCCTGCAGTTTGGCCCTAATAGATGCAATTTATTCTGATTTGAGGAGCAACCCCATGTCCTATCAACAAATCGAGCTTCGGCCTCTCGGTGGCACTCTAGGCGCGGAAGTTACTGGCGTTGACCTCTCCCAACCATTAGATGAAGCGACGATCAAAGAAATTCGCACTGCTTGGCTCGAGCACTTGGTTTTGTTTTTCCGCGATCAAGAATTGACGCCGGATCAGCATAAGGCCTTTGCCCATCACTTCGGCGAGTTTCAGAAAGCGGGGTTCGTGCCGACTCTCGAAAGTGATCCTCACGTCAAAGTACAGGAGTATGACAAGTATTCGCAGATCGGTAACGACGTTACGTGGCATGCCGATGATACGTTCACGGAGATTCCTTCGAAATGTTCGGTTCTTTACGCGCTTGATGTTCCCGAAGCTGGCGGCGACACGGTTTGGGCAAATATGCAAGCGGCATACGGAGCGCTCTCCGAGCCCATGAAAACGTTTCTTTCGAGCTTAACGGCCGTGCACGACTTAGTCGCCACGATGGGGCCGGGGGTCCTGCGCGAGCGAGGACCGGAAGCTTATACAAGTTTTCACAAACGCACGCCGCCAGTGGAGCACCCTTTGGTGCGCACCCACCCCGAAACCGGCAAGAAAAGCATTTTTGTCAATCCGTTGATGACGTCGCATATCAAGGACCTAAATCCAACCGAAAGCACGGCAATTTTGAATTACGTCTATGACCACATCAAGGAGCCGGAATTCCAGGTTCGCTTTAAATGGCAAAATCACTCGGTCGCTTTTTGGGACAATCGCTGCACGGTGCACAAAGGCATCAACGACTTTTCTCCCGCGCATCGCCTCATGCATCGCGTCGCCATTGCCGACACTGAACGCCCGCACTAAGAAGTTGTCTCTATGTCAGAGCCTTCGCTCTCCGAGACGAGAACATAATTGGTAAATAGGCCGCGAGTCAGATGGATTCCGGACGTTAGGCGAGCCCAAAAACCATATGGTTTTTGGCTGCGAGACTTGCGATCCGGAATCCATCTGAGTTGCGGCGCACATTCTAATTGAAGTCTCGCTAGCAAGCGCTTTTCCCGCGAATCTAACTCCCGGAAAAATACTCGTCCCATTTGCCGTCGACGAGGTCGAACGCCTCGGGGAAGTCCTGCTCGATCAGCACGCGCGAGATCGGCGGCCACGACGGGGGGCCGCCTTCTTGGGGCAGCTGGCACGTCGCATCGATAATCATTTTGCTGGTCTTGCCGCGTTCGGGGCAGCTCGGATCGAGCGGCATGCCCGGCACTTGTGGAATGATCATGCTGGCGGGATTGGGCTGCCAACGAGAGCCGACCGCATGGAGTACTTGTTGCATGTCCAATACATTCACATCTTTGTCAACCACAATGACGACTTTCGACAAAAAGCGCCCGGTGGCCACTTGCATGCCGGCCTGAATGCCCTCGCCGGGAAAGCGCTTGTTAATGCTCAGAATAGAAATGCCCATCAAGTCTTTAGGCACATAAATGTCGACAAAACTTGAAATCGACTTTTTGTATTTGAGATAGTCGCCGGCTTCGGTCGGCATGCTGTGCGCCAGCTTGTTCACACCGGCAAAGGCATTGATAAACCACGGATTGTGCCGATGCGTAATGGCTTTGACCTTCATATAAAAGTTTTGCGGTTTTTTGAGACCGACATAGCCGTAAATTTCCGCGAACGGTCCTTCCTCTTCCATGTCCAATGGGATCTCGCCTTCGACAATCATTTCCGCGGTTGCAGGCACCATGAGATTGCTGGTTTCGCATTTGACGAGATCGACCGGCGAACCTTTAAAACCTCCTACGAATTCGAGTTCGTCTTCGTCGAGGCCTGCAACTTTTGAACAGCTGAGCGCAAATGAAATGGGATCGACGCCGAGACATACGGCTGCAGGCACCGATGTTTTGCCGCGGCGTTTGGCCGCCATCATGACGTTCCAGCCGTGTTGGCCGATTTCGAAATTGACGCCGATCCGGTCTTTGGCTTTTACCTGGCAGCGATGGACGCCCATGTTCCTGCCGAGTTCTGGATCTTCGACAATGATCGCGCCTGCGTTGATGTATTGGCCCGCATCGCCGGGGCTCGTTTGCAGCCAGGGGAACTGATAGAGATCGACGTCGGCCCCGGTTAGGCGCACTTGTTTGCACGGCGCATCTTGTTCGTTCGTAGCATTCGGTTTGGTCCGCGGCCACTTGCCGCTCGAGTCGGCGAGGCTCACGACTTTTTCGCGGGTTGCTCGAAACATGTCGTTTTGATCGAGCGTAATGTCTTCGACGCCGTAGGCCAGGGCCTCGGTATCCCAGGCGCCGTAGAGGTTCCCGATGATGGGCCCTTCCATCCATTGGTTGTTGATCTTTATGCGCTCGATCAAAAACGCCGGTGCGTCATAATAACCGTGACGCTGGATCAGCCGATAGGCGAAGGCGGTCGCTTCAAACTTGTCTTGATCCATTTCCTTTATGCGAATGACCCGGCCGCGCGCTTCCAACGCGGTCATGTAGTCGCGCAACGAGTCGAAGGGCCCGATCATTTGAATCTGGTCGGATCGGGAAAGAGCTTGAGACATGACCTTCAACTCCTATGTCTGGATAAGCGCAATTTCATAGTGACAACTCTGTGGTCCCTGGGCAATCCTGTCGGGCCCCCTCAAGAGGAAATGTAAATGTCTGACCACGCCTCAACCGTTCTGATTACCGGCGCCAACCGCGGTATCGGGCTTGAATTTGCCAAGCAGTTTGCCAAGCGCGGCTCCCGCGTCATCGCCACCTGTCGAACGCCGTACAAGGCGGATGATTTGAATGCTTTGAGTGCGGCACGGGACAACGTGACCGTCGATGCGCTCGATGTCTCAGTTCCGGCAAGCGCGGATGCGCTTGCGGAACAGTACGAAGGGACACCGATCGACATTCTGTTAAACAACGCTGCTCTCTTAGCGCCGACACCTGAACAAGCGTTCGGCGCTATCGACTATGAGGTATTTGTGCAATCCTTTCTCGCCAACGCTTTGGGTCCGATCAAGATGTGTGAGGCATTCGTCGATCATGTTGCGGCAAGTACGGACAAGAAGATGGTGACGTTGGGCAGCGCAGCGGGCTCCATCGCCATGCACCGCCCGCCCGCTAACCTTTATTCCTATCGATCGAGCAAAGCCGCGCTTCATTCGTTGATGCACAACCTCTCATTTGACCTGGCTGACCGCGGTATCAAAGTAGGCTTGCTCAATCCTGGCCTGGCCGATACGCGTGGTCTTCTTGACCTCGATCCGGATGACCCGGGGCCTGAAGACTTACGCCATGTGGTGGCGTTGGCCCGTCAGGGCATTATAGAAATCACGCCCGTCGATGTCGCCGTACGCGGCATGATTGAAATTATCGACGGTCTAAGCGCGGATCAGGCGGGGCAATTTCTAAATTTCGATGGCGTTGAAATACCTTGGTAGACGCCCAATGGGACTTCCCGGTCCGCCTCTAGTCTCGGTCTCCTCAGCAATCAACCTTCCGCGTTAACCAAGCCGACAGTCCGCCGGAGATTGGAACGGTCTTTGCAGCATGTGGTCCAAAACCAGACAAGAATGAAAGCAGGACCATGACTTTATTGGCAAAGACCGCTGAAACTCTGGGCAAAAATCTTAGGGGCGAGGCCTACGGCTACGTTCACGCTAGCGACGACAAGCCAAAAGGGCAGAAACCAAACGGCCAATCCGAGACGAACGGACATCGGCCGGCACCGCCAGCGTCGCATGGTGTTTTGGTTGTCTCTCCCGTCGCACGCGTTTTAGGACTGGTCTCGGCCACTGATCGTACCAAAGTGAAACGGCCTTCTCTGTCGCCCGACAAGGCGCTCGATGCCATGGAGACCACACTCGATAGCATTCAGGCCATCGAAGAGCATCTCGATAGGATTGGTTCTGTTGCCAAATACGCAAACGGTCATACCGAAGACCCCAGCTGGATGGTGATGGGTCCGCCCAAAGCCAGCACTTACAAAAAGCTGAAAAGTGAAATCGATTGCGCTGCAAAGGCTGCACGCATGGACAACATCAACCTCATTGATAACGGCGTTAAAGCTCTGTCGCTTAAGATGGGTTGCGGTGATCGTATGCAATTCAAGGTACCGCAAATCGATCTTACGACGGGGCCAAAGGGATTGCGGCTTCCGGCGGTCTATGTTGGTACGTACAACGCCGAAAAAGTAAGGTTGTTGCATCACCGTATTGCTCGTGCGCGCCGCCGCCTCAACTGGGCCAAAACTACAATTGACCGCTCCGCTCAGGTCATCCGCGTGGGCTATGTCACCTATAGCCCCTTGGTCGGCGGTCATGCGCCCCGCTATCTACGGCGGATTTTTGAACAGTCGATGACCGCGCTCTTGAATCGAAAAGAGGGCGAGCCGGAGCCCAAAGTGGAAATCGATCGCCAAGTGCGGCGCATCGGCCATGTCTTCGGGATTCTGTGGAATTGCACAGATATCGTTCCCGAGCAGCACTTAAAGAAATTCGATCTGCCCAAAGGCATGAGCTACGCCAAGGCGGCCCGCAAACTGAGAGCGAAGCTGTAGAAAGCTAACAACAATTGATGGGTAAGGGCGCTCCATCGGGGCGCCCTTTCTGATTTTACTTGTCGCCGACGCGAATGATCTTCAGCATGTTAGTGGTTCCCGGCCGGCCGAAGGGGATGCCGGCTGTGACCACAATCAATTGGCTCGCTTGGATGTGGCCTTCCTCGGTCGCGACTACTTCAGCGCGGTTCACCATCTCACTAAAGCTCGTAATGTCATCGGTGATCACACTGTGAATGCCCCATGCGAGCGCCAGCTGGCGCGCCACTTTGTGATTAGGGGTCAAGCCAAAGACTTTTGTCTGGGGCCGTTCGCGCGACATGCGCAGCGCTGTCGAGCCGGTATTGGTAAACGCCAAGATCGCTTTGCACTTTAGAAGATCAACGACCTGCCGTGCAGACAAGCTGATTGCATCTTCCGATGTGGGTTCGGGAAGGTTGTCGTCCCGCGCCAGAAATGCCCAATGGTCCGGGTCGGTTTCGACGGCCTGAATGATTCGGTCCATGATGGCCACGGCGGTCGCTGGATGGCGTCCGACGGCGGACTCGGCGCTCAGCATCACCGCGTCGGTTCCCTGATAGACGGCGGTGGCTACGTCTGACGCTTCAGCCCGCGTGGGCGTTGGCGCCTCGATCATGGATTCCAGCATGTGGGTTGCCACGATCACTGGCTTACCGGCGCCGCGGCATTTGCGAATGACTCGCCGCTGCACGATCGGCACTTGCTCCGGCGGCAACTCAACGCCGAGGTCGCCGCGCGCAACCATGACCGCATCGGATAGGGCGACAATATTGTCCAAAGAGTCGATGGCAGAGGGCTTTTCGATTTTCACCAAAATGTTTGCTTCGGATTGGATAAGCTTGCGCGCGTCGATAACGTCCTTCGGGCTTTGCACGAAACTGAGCGCGACAAAATCGACTTTGGCTTCCAAAGCAAAAGCCAGGTCGTCGCGGTCTTTGTCGGTCAAAGCGGAAATGGGAAGAGCGCGTGAAGGGACATTCACGCCCTTATTGTCGCTCAAGATGCCGCCAACAATAACTTTGGCTTCGGCTTCCAGGCCATTAGTCTCGACGATGGAAAGTTCGAGGCGCCCATCATCGAGCTTAAGCGTGTCACCCGGCTCTACAGCCTCCAAAAGTTCAGGGTGCGGAAGACATATGGCGCCGGACGTTGCCGGTGCATCGGATGCTTTCAACGTGACGGTTTCGCCATATCGCAGTTTGACGCTGCCGTCTTCGAAAGTGCCGACTCTAATCTTAGGGCCTTGCAGATCAGCGATGACAGGAATAGGCCGCCCGACATCTCGCTCAACGTCGCGGATGGCATCAATCCGGCGTCTATGGTCGTCTTGAATTCCGTGACTGAAATTTATTCGGAACGCATCGGCCCCAGCTTGAAAGAGCGCTTTGAGTCGTTCCGGCGGGTCGCTCGCTGGCCCAAGGGTCGCGACGATTTTGCAATTGCGTGGGCGCATTTGAGACAAGGTTCGGCTTCTCTTTCCGTTGGTTCGTCCCCCACACTACTTATTACTTATTAAATGATTTCAAAGCCCACTTTAAGGAAAGCTTTAGAACTTGGTCGGGCTGCATAGATGCCGTCTGCGGACGACATCGACATGATAGACGTTCAGAACGTTGCCGCCAATGTGGTCAGAAATCGGCCTCCGCGGCTGGTCCAGCTGGGCCTAGCGTTGCCCGGTCGCCTGGGCGCCTGCGCCTCGCGCCGAAGGTCGAGGTTGCCACTTGGAGGGCGCGCCGGCGAGCCGGTCGAGCAGAGCGTGGCGCTGCTGCTCCATTTCTGCCGGCAGTTTGCCTTCAAGCCGGTCAAAGAACGCGCGCTGGTCTTCCACTTCGGCTTTGGCTTCCGCGCTGTCGATTGACATCAAGGATTGAAAAGTCTCCGTGCCGAAGTCCAATCCTTGCCAATTGATATCGTCATAGCTCGGCGTCAGGCCGAACGGGCTCTTTGTTCCGCCGGCCCGCTTATGAATGCGTTCGACGACCCATTGCATGACCCGCATGTTTTCACCGAAGCCTGGCCATAAGAATTTACCGTCCGGATCTTTGCGGAACCAATTGACGCGGTAAATCTTCGGCGGATTGGTCAACTGTTCACCAAATTTCAGCCAATGGTTCCAATAGTCGCCCATGTTGTAGCCGCAGAAGGGGAGCATGGCCATGGGATCGCGCCGGATGGCGGCTTGATTGTCGGCGGCTGCGGTGGCTTCCGATCCCATAGTCGCAGCGAGGTAAACCCCGTGGTGCCAATCAAAGGATTCAAATACCAGCGGAAACGTCTTGCTTAAGCGGCCGCCGAAGATAAAGGCGCTAATGGGAACGCCCTCAGGGTCATCCCAACCGGGATCGATGCTCGGGCATTGTTGAATGGGTGTTGTGAAGCGCGCATTGGGATGCGCTGCCGGGCGCCCGCAGCCCGGCGTCCACGGATCGCCGCGCCAGTCTGTCAACCGCGCGGGCGGAACGTCGGACATGCCTTCCCACCAGACGTCGCCGTCTTCTGTCATGGCGACATTTGTGAAGATCGTATTGGTGGCGAGGGAGCGCATAGCGGCAGGATTGGATTTCATGGAGGTGCCGGGCGCGACGCCGAAGAAGCCGGCTTCCGGATTAATTGCATAGAGCCGCCCGTCTTTGCCGGGTTTGATCCAGGCAATGTCGTCGCCGACGGTCCACGCCTTCCAGCCTTCAAATCCTTGTGGTGGTATGATCATTGCGAGATTGGTTTTGCCGCACGCACTCGGAAATGCAGCGGCCACATAGGTGCGTTCGCCTTCAGGAGATTCCAATCCCAAGATCAGCATATGTTCGGCCAACCAGCCTTCGCGTTGCGCCATGGTGGACGCGATCCTAAGCGCGAAACATTTTTTGCCGAGCAGCGCGTTGCCACCGTAGCCGCTGCCAAATGACCAAATGGAGCGTTCTTCCGGAAAATGCACGATGTAGCGGTTTTCCGGATTGCAGGGCCAAGAACTGTCTTTTTCGCCTGCTTCAAGCGGTGCGCCGACCGAGTGGAGGCACGGCACAAAGTCGCTGTCTCCGAGCGCTTCAAGGGCACCGCTGCCCATGCGTGTCATCGTCCGCATACTGACGGCTACATAGGGCGAGTCGCTGATTTGGATGCCGATTTGCGCGATGTCAGAACCGAGCGGGCCCATGCTGAAGGGGATGACATACATGGTCCGCCCGCGCATCGATCCCTCAAACAGGGTTCTGAGCTCGGCTTTCATGTCTTCCGGGTCGCGCCAATTGTTTGTCGGCCCTGCGTCTTCTTTTTTTTCTGAGCAGATGAAAGTCCGGTCTTCAACGCGCGCCACGTCGCGCGGGTCGGAGCGCGCCAGGAACGATCCAGGTCTTTTTTCTTCGTTGAGTTTGATCAGCGTGCCTGCGCTGACGAGCTGGTCGCACAGAAACTTGTACTCTTCGTCTGATCCGTCACACCAATGAATAGTGTCGGGCGCGCAAAGCGTAGTTACGTCATCAACCCATTTGAGTAGCTTTTTATTGGTTGTTTTTGGTTCCGACACCGACACCCCTAACATCTTTAATCGGCAGCTGGAGCCGCCGGTTTTCGCGAGATCGATAAGAAAATCATGTCCCTGTAGAAAACTCAAGGACTGCACCGCTCACCCATTTGAAAGGCTGGGCTTATCTAAGGCGTTTCCCCATTCCTTGCAATCTTTATACCTAAGGGCCACATGAGCGTTTCGCAATTGCGATGATTTATTGCCGTATTCGCCGCGGACGGTGGCCAGCTTTTCGATTCCGCAAGTGCGAAATCGGTCTTGGAAGCCTCGGCGTAAGTGCCTAGTATCCGCGCGCTTAGAGGCGTTAGCCGGGAGTAGGCCGTATCTCGCCTAAATCTCAGAAAATATGGTCCGATGGCCCAATCTCTGTTCGAAAAGCTGTGGCAAGCCCATCTCGTAAAAAGCCTCGATGACGGGACCGACCTTATCTATATCGACCGGATTTTCTTGCACGAGCGGACCGGCAGCATTGCTCTAAAATCCATCGAGGCAAAAGGACGAAAAATCCTTAATCCGGAGCACGTGTTTTGCACCCTCGATCATATTGTTGACACTTTGCCTGGGCGCAGCGACGACACGATCATGGAAGGCGGCAAGGCCTTTATTCAAACCACGCGCGAGGCCGCCAACGCAGCAGGCATTCACTTTTTCGATTTGGGCGATCCGCGCCAAGGCATCGTCCACGTGGTCTCGCCCGAGCAAGGCATCGCACTGCCCGGCGTCACACTCATCTGTCCCGATAGTCACACCTGCACGCTGGGAGGTTTAGGCGCGCTCGCCTGGGGCATCGGTTCAACCGAAGCCGAACATGCGCTGGTGACCAAAACGCTGAAGCTTAAAAAGCCGAAGACCATGCGCGTCACCTTTGACGGTAAGCTGGGACCGGCTACTTACGCCAAAGATATGATCCTTCATTTGATTGCAAAATATTCAGCTGCCGGCGGAAGCGGCTACGCCATCGAATTCGCCGGCTCGGCCATCGAGGACCTTGCTGTCGAGGCGCGTTTTACTTTGTGCAATATGGCGGTCGAGTTTTCTGCTTTTAGCGGCACCATCGCGCCTGACGACAAGACGATTGACTATGTAAAGGGGAGACCGTTCGCGCCCAAAGGTGCGGCGTGGGATCAAGCGGTCGCTTATTGGAAGACGTTAAAGTCTGACGCCGACGCTGAGTTCGACAAAGAGCTGCACATTAACGCCAGTGACATCAGCCCGACAGTCACCTGGGGCACGAGCCCGCAGCATGCGGTGCCCGTAGACGCTGTCGTGCCCGATCCCAATGACGCAGTCGATGAAAACGCGCGCACAAGCATGGAACGCGCCCTCAAATACATGGATTTGAAACCCGGGACGCCTTTGCAAGATTTGAAAATCGATGCGGCGTTCATTGGTTCGTGTACCAATAGCCGGATCAGCGACTTGCGCCTCGCCGCCAAAATTTTGAAAGGTCGCAAAGTCGCAGACGGCGTCAAGGCCATTATCGTGCCGGGCTCGTCGGTGGTGAAAGTCGAAGCAGAAAAAGAAGGCCTTGACCAAGTGTTCAAGGATGCCGGCTTCGAGTGGCGCGAGTCCGGTTGTTCGATGTGTTTTTACGCTGGCGGCGAAGCCATGGGCTTTCAGGAGCGCGTCGTGACCAGCACCAACCGCAATTTCGAAAGCCGCCAAGGGCCGGAGACGCGCTCACATTTGGCGAGTCCTGCCATGGTGGCGGCGTCTGCCATCGACGGCAAAATCACCGATCCGCGAAAGTATTTGTGAACCCATGGAAAAGTTCATCGAACATACCGGCGTCGCTGCACCGATCCTGCGTATTAATGTCGACACCGATGCGATTATTCCCTCGCGGGAAATGAAACGAGTTTCCAAAGAAGGATTGAGCGAAGGATTGTTTGCGGGCTGGCGCTATACCGAGCAAGGCGGCCGCGAGCTCAATCCCGACTTTGTTTTGAACCAGCCCGCCTATGCAAGCGCCAGCATCCTCTTGTCGGGGATCAATTTCGGCTGCGGTTCGTCGCGCGAGCACGCCGTGTGGGCGCTTGCCGAATTTGGTATTCGTGCCGTCATCGCTCCCAGCTTCGGTGCCATTTTTTACAACAATTGCGTGCGCAACGGCATCGTGCCGATTGTGCTCGAGGACGAAGTCGTCAAGGCGCTGGCTGCCCAGGTTGAAGGCGATCCGCAGGCGAATAAAATTCACATCGATTTGCCAAACAGTAAAGTGACCGCGCCGGATAGCACGACCCACATGTTCGACCTGGAGCCCGCCAACAAGCACATGCTGCTCGAGGGTCTCGACATGATCGACATGACGCTCCAGCACAAGCAAGCGATCGCGGCTTTTCAGAAAAGCGACCGCAGTGAACGGTCGTGGGTTTACGTTGAGGCACACAGCTAGCGTGTCCACTTATATGGATATCGAAGCGCTTCTCTTTGACTTTGGCGGCGTTGTGATCGATGTTGACTTCAATCGCGCGTTTCAGTGCTGGGCCGATCACGCCGGTGAGCAGATCGAGACCATTTCCTCGCGTTATGAAGTCGATGATGCCTATATGCGCCATGAACGCGGTGAAATTCATGAAGCGCACTATTATCAGGCGTTGCGTCGCCAACTAGCAATTGAAATCACGGATGAACAGTTTGCCGAGGGTTGGAATTCAGTTCATGTCGGCGAGATGCCGGGTATTGGCTCACTCTTGAAGCAAGCCGGGACAACGCATTCGCTCTTTACTTTTACCAATACCAACTTTTCACACATGCGCGTTTTGGAAGCACGATTTACAGATTTGTTTGACTCGTTTCAGCGCATATTTGCGTCATGTGATATGGGAATGCGGAAACCTGAAGCTGAATCTTTTCGACACGTCGCTAAAGAAACGCAGACAGATCCCAGCCAAATCTTATTCTTTGACGATTTGCTTGAAAATGTCGCCAGCGCCAGAGCCGTCGGCATGCAGGCCGTGCATGTGAAATCAATCGCCGACGTGGAAGCGGCCATCGCTGAACTTTGAGTAGTTCTTCTGTCATCCCAATTCGACGCACCTCTTGCCCCGGCTGTAACCACCCCCTCACCCCACTCGACGGCATTGCCGCCTCGTCTCCCTCTCCCCCCGTTAGGGGGAGAGGGTGTCCGGTGCAAAGCGACGGACCGGTAAGGGGGTGTGCATTTCAAGGCGCGTGTTAAAGAGAACTTGTCGTTCTGCGGCTTGACCGTGGGATTGATGAACATGCAGAGCTGCTGAATTTCATCTATCAGCGCGTATGGCGACGCATAGGCCCGTCGACCAATTCATGTTGACGAGGGTGCAATCGCTGATGCTCTCCAAATTCGCAAAGAGTTGTTCTACTGCTTTGCCGTGGCCTGGAGGCCAAGTTGGTTGCGGCAAGAGGTCGTCGACGAAATAGAACCCGCCCGGGGCCAGTAGGTTCCAAGCCAATTCCAATTTTTCAATTTTGCCGGGGATGGCATCGGCAAAGATGAGATCAAATGACCCAGCGGTTTGCCTGACCATCCACGCCGCCGCGTCGTCGACAATCATTTCGAGTCGATGGTCGTCGCCAAGGATGTTTTGTGCTACGGCGCTGGTTTCGGAATTGATATCGATTGTGAACAGCCGCGCGGACGCGTCCATACCGTCGAGCAGCCAGGCGGTTGCGTGACCGGTCCCGGTTCCGATTTCCAACAGCTTGCCTCCTGGCTTGCTTGCCGCGAGCGCGCGGAGGAAGGCGCCGGTCTGGGCGTCGGAGACTAGCTCAAAGCCGAGCTGCTTGGTCTCGGTTAAGATTTGATCCAGCAGTTTCGGTGCAGTGGGCTTCATGCCTCAGTCGTCATCCATCAAATCAGCCAAAGCTATTGATGCCGGGTCGCCCCGGAGGCGCAACTGCTCGATGACATGCTGTTGATCCCGCGGGCTCTTGTTTTGGCTGAGTTTAAACTTGGCTTGCACGTCATGAACATCAAGCCGAAATGCCGTGATGCCCGTCATCATACGCTCAACAAACCCATCGCTGACGCTTTCCATGGTCCATTGTGTGCCGTTCGCGGTTTCATGGTGGTCCGTGAGGTTTTCCAGCATGGCGTGGACCTCATCGCTCGACGTAATAATTTCACCCGCGCCGTACAAGTGAACCGTGGCGTAGTTCCAAGTCGGCACGCCGGGTCCTTCATACCAAGATGGCGAGACGTAACCATGAGGTCCTTGAAAGACCGCCAGAAGGTCTTGGCCTTCGCGCACGCTCTCAATTTGCGGATTGCCGTTGGCCATATGGCCGATGATCTGATCAATGCGGCCGTCGGATTCTCTAATCAGAAACGGCAGGTGGCCGACGAACGGCTTACCGTCCATGCTCGAGACCAGCAACGCGAACGAATTATCGCGCATGAGAGTTCGAATGCGCTCGCCGTCGTGCTCGGAGAATTTTTCGGGAATGAACATGGTTCAAAGTCTAAATTGTGCTGCGAAGCAATCGAATGGCGTTACTGCTGCACGATGTAATAGCAATTCAGCTTGTTACCGTCAGGATCCCGAAAATAGCCGGTATAGAAACCGGCACCGCGCAGACCAACCGCGCCTTCGTCCTGGGCACCCAATTCCATCGCCTTGTTGTGGAGCCGATCGACCATATCCTTAGAGTCACACGCGAGCGCGATCATCACGCCGTTTCCGACCGTGGCAGGATTGCCGTCTGCGGGTTTGATGATGGACAGCATCGGCTCGCCTGGTGAGACAGACCAGGCGATAAACGTCTCGTGATCCATAAACCGCCTGGCGCCGACCTCACCGAGGAGCGCGTCGTAAAACGCCGACGCCTTGTCGAAATCGTTACAGCCCAACGTGACATACCCAATCATCTTGTCTCTCCCAATTAAACATGTTGCGACTTGGCGGCACTATGCGCCGGGAGGGAAGATAAATAAAGAATTTGACCAGGACTTGAAGACGTCTTGTAAGCGCAGCTACGACGCTTTCAATCGGCCGACATAAAGCCGGGTTTCGTAGTCCAGGGCGATTTGTCCATCGATGGCGTGCTCGTCGAAGATCGCTTTGAGCTTCGACATGAGTTCATTAAGCGCGGGATCTTCTATGGTAGGCACATAAGACGCGGAATTCGTAATGCCGACAAGTCCGTCGAAATCGAACTTTTGCTGATACGCAAATGTGAATCGCCCGGCGCCCTCCTCGCCGAAAAATTCATTAGTGAGGCCTCCGGCGCGATAATTTTGCATTGGCTTTTTGTATTCTGGGGCGCTCTGCACGAGGACGTTTTCATAGGCCTTTTGAAATTGTTGACCGGTCGTTCTGACGTTCCAGATCATGGCGAGCCAACCGTCCGGCTTTAGAACGCGGGTAAACTCGCGCTTGGCTTTGTCGCGATTGAACCAATGAAAAGCTTGGGCTGCGGTGATCAGGTCAATCGAATTCGCATCAAGTCCGGTATCTTCCGCTTTGCCGGTAGTGCTGTGAAATAGAGGATTGCCCGAGAGGTCTTTCTCGGACGCCGCACGCATATTTTCGTTCGGCTCGACGGCGAAGACTTTATAGCCGCGCTCAAGGAGCAATGTTGTGAATATGCCCGTGCCCGATCCCACGTCGGCCACGATTGACTCCGCGTTGAGGCTGCAGTGGGTTTGCAACGTGTCGAGCACTTGTGGCGGATAGGACGGCCGGTACTTGACGTAATTGTCAACGCGATTAGTGAATTGCTCTGTGGGATCGCAATTTGCCATATTCGTAAGAGCTCTCGTCTTGTCGTGCGGCATTATGATATTGAATTAGTATGAGAAAACAGTCCTATTCAAATGTGAACAGTTTTGCCTCTGAGGTTTACGATTTCCTGTCATCTTCCGATGACTTGGAGATGGCAAACAATGTCATGATTGGACTGCTAAGTCGTATTCGAAAAGGCTATTACAAAGACGCCTATATGGTGGCAGTTAAAGACGAAAATCGGCCGGTATTGGCGGCGTTACAGACCCCTCCTTTTAACCTGGTCATATCCAAAGGAAACAAATCGGCCTGCTCTCTAATCATAGGAGACATTCTACAAAACGAAACTAGCGTTCCTGGAGTTGTCGGCCCTCAAGAAATGAGCGCTGCATTTGCTGGCAAATGGGAAAAAACGACAGGGCAAAAAGTAGAGGCTAGAACGGAATTGACTTTCTATGCTTTAAAGAAAGTCTTGATGCCCGAAAAAACTCAGGGGAAATTTCGTGCGGCCAACAAAATTGATGCAGTTTGGTTGACCGATTGGCTCGTTCAGTTTTCCAAGGACGCAGGCCTTGGCGAACACGAGCAAAGACGGAATCGAGAAGCGACACTAAAGAGAATTAGAGATGGCGAAATATTTGTGTGGGAAATAGATGGCTCTCCTGTCTCGATTGCAGCTTATGCGCCTATGACCGAGACCAGCGCTCGTGTCGGCTTGGTATATACGCCCGACCCTGAAAGAGAAAAGGGATATGCATCAGCATGCGTGGCTAATCTAAGTCAGCATATTTTGAATAGCGGTAAGAAGTGGTGTTGTCTTTTTGCAAACAATACTAATCCCACGTCGAATAAAATCTATCGTCGGTTAGGATACGAAGAACGTTTCACTTACCAGGAATATACGTTTCAAGCCTAGCGTTCTTGGTTGTGATGGATTGCCGGTGTTTTTTGCCGTCAGCAGCTGCGCAAGACGTTCAAAGCGAAATCGTTCCATCCGTCTGCCGACAGCGCAATCGGCCGGCAGCGCTTGACTTTATCGATGGCTTCATCAGGCGACAGGTCATGCTTTTTGAGCAGGTAGTACGCCATGAACAGACCGGTGCGATCTTTGCCCGAACGGCAATGCACTAAGGCGGGTCTGTTGTTCCCGATTTGCGATTCGACAAAGGACAGAGCCTCCGGAAGACGATCAAGACAGATGTCTACATCGCCAGGCAATGGTGGAGCATCTGATGTCAAGGAGACGCAGCGGTATGAGATACCACGTTGGTTCAGTTCGTCCCTAGCGACTGAGATCCCTGGGTTGACTGACAATACGGCTCGTATTCCGGCGTCGAAGAGTTCGCCAATATCCCAGGGCTCGAGATCGGGGCCGGGACGGCCGGCCAACTTGTTCTCAATGACCCAGAAGACGTGCTTCATCTAAGGAGCATGGTTTTCTTGTTACTCAATCCGTGCAATGCAGTCGTCGACCAGCTTCTGAATTTCCGCGTCCGAATAACCGAGATCGCTGAGCGTCTCTTTGGTGTGTTCGGCTTCTTTAGGTAGGTCTTGGCGCACGCCAAAGCGGTGGCCGTCCATCTCCAAGGGTAGGGCAGGAAGCTTGGCCGTGTCACCGCCCGGAATGGTCAGATCCAATAACCCGCCCGATGCTTTCAAATGAGGATCGTCGAGCAAATCTTCGGGCCGCATGATCGGCGCGAAGGGCAGGCCGATCTCTTCGAGCTTGGCGAGCAGTTCGGCGCGGGTCAGTTGTTTAAACATCTCTTGGATCTTGGGAAGGATGACGTCACGCTTTTGAACCCGGTCATTGTTCGCGGCCATGGTCTCGTCGTTGCCGAATTCCGGCAGATCGAAGAACTCGCAAAACTTTTTCCATTGCGTGTCGCTGACGACGCCAACAAAAACTTGTGAGTCGTCCTTGGTCTCGAACACATCGTAAATGGCCCAGGCTGAGACGCGAACGGGCATGGGGCTCGCCGGCTTTCCCGTCACGGCGTATTGCGCCATGTGCTGACCGACGAGGTAGACCGTGGTTTCGAACAGCGAACTTTTGACTTGCTGGCCTTTGCCCGTGCGGTGGCGCTCTTCAAGCGCGGCCAAAATGCCAATGACCGAGAACATGCCGCCGGTGACATCGATGACCGAGGCGCCCGCGCGCAGCGGCTTGCCCGGCGGGCCGGTCATATACGCAAGACCTCCCATCATTTGACAGACTTCGTCGAGGGCGGTGCGCTTTTCGTAAGGGCCTGCCAAGAAGCCTTTAGCGGAGCAATAGATCAGGCGCGAATTATCCTTGGATAGTTCGGTATAGCCGAATCCCAGTTTGTCCATGGCACCTGGCCGGAAGTTTTCGATCACGACATCGGCCTTGTCGATCAGCGCCCGTGCGATCTTGTTGCCCTCAGGCGCCTTGAGATCGAGACAGACGCTCTTCTTGTTGCGGTTATACATCGGGAAGTAGCCGGAGCCCGAGCCCATGAGACGGCGCGTGTTGTCGCCTTTCAAGGGCTCGACCTTGATCACGTCCGCGCCGAGATCGGCCAAGATCACGCCGACGGTGGGGCCCATCACCATGTGGGTAAATTCAACGACCTTAATGCCCGACAAAGGAAGATCTGAGCTAGTTGACATGCCGGTTTTCGTCCTTAGTTAGAGAAGAGGCGGGCCCCGCTTCCGTCGCGTGGCTCGATGGGGTAAAACCCATGAGATAGGCAGGGGCACAAGCCGAGTTTCACTTAATCCATTCACAGATCATGGTAAAGGCTTATGAGCGCCATTGACATTGAGATCAGCGAAGTCGGCCCGCGGGACGGTCTGCAAAGCATCGACTCGATTATGCCGACCACGGCCAAGAAGGCGTGGATCACAGCGGAAGCGGCGGCCGGCGTGCCGGAGATCGAGGTCGGTTCGTTCGTGCCGCCCAAGCTTTTGCCCCAGCTCGCAGATACGGCCGAAGTCGTCAAGCACGCGCTGACCATCAATGGCCTCACCGTGGCGGTGCTGGTACCCAATCTTAAGGGCGCGGAGAATGCCGTCAAAACCGGCGTTCACAAAATCACCATTCCTCTGTCCGTTAGCGAAACTCACAGCCTTAGTAATGTGCGCCGCGATCATGCCCAAATGCTCGATGAAGTGCGCGGCATCGTTGCCCTGATCAAGAGTTTGCCAGAGACCGAGCGCCCGAAGTTCGAAGGCGGGTTGTCGACGGCGTTCGGCTGTACCCTTGAAGGCGAAGTCCCGCAATCGAAGGTCGTCCAGATTGCCGAGCAATTGATGGAAGCAGGCTGCGATGAAGTCGGCTTGTCCGATACGACCGGTTACGCCAATCCGAAACAAGTCAAAGACATGATCCGCGCAGTGCGCGCCGCCGTTGGTGCAGACGCGATCACCGGAATTCATTTGCACAATACGCGCGGCCTTGGTCTTGCCAATGTTTTGGCAGCGATCGAAGAGGGCCTTACAACAATTGATAGTTCGCTCGGCGGTATCGGCGGCTGTCCATTTGCGCCGGGCGCTAGCGGTAATATCGTCACCGAAGACTTGGTCTTTATGTTGGAAGCAATGGGCCTGAAGACCGGTATCGATCTCGACAAGTTGCTCACAGTGCGCAAGATCGTGACCGATGCGGTTCCAGATGAGGAAATGTATGGCTTTGTCCCTGACGCGGGACTGCCTCTTGGATTTCAACCAGCTGCGTGAGCCCATACTCAATTTCGCGTGACTTGACCGCGTGTCAGCGTCTTTTGCCTTTTGCATCCATGGCTTAGACGGCGCGAATCAGCTAACTGTGGATTGGCCGCTCGGGCCGGCCCAATGGGATTTGATCCATGTCATTGATAAGATGACGGTCGGTTAACATTCTGGTTTCAGGATCTTATCCACGCGCCGTGATGCGGCTTAGTTACGTTCGTCTGTCTACAGACGAGAAAGAGGAAGGGCAATTCGATGAAGATTGTAAATTTCATATTGGCGGGTTTGGCGATTGTGATCGCACTTGCCGCTGTTGGGCTTTCGTTTCGCGGTATCATGATGAGCCGATTTGCGGGTAGCAGTTGGAACTCTTGGGCAATCAGCGAACAAAGCGATGCGGTCATCGTCGATGCCGGCGGATCGGTCCGCGGCGTTACCGTGTGCAATCGCAGTTTCCGCCGGGATGAGAAGCGCAATGCGGTTGTCGTCGAGACTTCGATCGATGGAGAGACATCCTCCCACGTACTTAATCATCGCGGCTGTATTTCCGTCACTGGTACTCTCATTGAAGTGAAGAAGCCAGATGGTGAAGCATTTGCTGCGCGGGGCCGCTATAAGTTCGACCGTGGCTCGCGGCGCGGATTTATGCGCCACCGGGGAAGTCGGGGCCAGCAGGACGGCGCTGCTGACATGACCGCGCCCATGGACGTGCCGACCGAAGAAGCGCCCGTGACCGAAGACGACGGCTAGGCTTCCCTTTAGGCCAAATCTCCCGTCTCTTGGTACCTATTACTATCTCGCGGGCATACATGGTTCGAGACGAGCCCACCGTTGTTCAACGGAGGGCGAGCTCAGCGAGCGTCTCGAAGCATGTAGGCCAGTTCGTGGCGAACCTCAGATATTCTAATGCGCGACCCCCTGCCACATGGGCTTTGTTTACCTTTCTTTGGTAGGTGGATCGCGGTTCACACTGTTATCGGGGAAAAACGGCTTGCGCCCGCCTTGGAACTGACCTATCGCTTCGCGCGACGGTTCGCGATCGGCGCAGGCCGACATTGTTTGGAGAATAATTTATGGGGGCTTTCAAAGAGCCACACGGCGGCGAGCTCAAAAACCTTTATTTGTCGCCAGAAGAGGCTGAAGCCGAGAAGAAGAATGCGCTCGACTACAAGTCCTGGGATTTGACCGAACGCCAAATCTGCGATCTGGAACTTCTGCTCAATGGCGCATTCTCACCCCTCGATGGCTTTTTAAAGCAAGCGGACTATGACGGCGTTGTTTCAGACATGCGACTGAGCAGCGGCGTGTTATGGCCAATGCCCATCATGCTGGACGTTTCGGAAGAGTTTTCATCTTCGCTGGATATCGGCGAAAACATCGCGCTTAGAGATCGTGAAGGTGTCCTCATTGCCACGCTTAAGGTGGAAGCGAGCTGGACGCCTGACAAAATGGCCGAGGCCCAAGGCGTCTTCGGCACGACCGACGATACACATCCGGGCGTAAATTATTTGCTGAATCATGCCAGTCCAGTCTATTTGGGCGGCGCCCTGAAAGGTATCGAGGCGCCTGTTCACTACGATTTCAAGCATTTGCGAGATAGCCCGCAGGAGCTGCGTGACCGATTCGAAAAGCTGGGATGGCGCAAAGTCGTCGCCTTTCAAACCCGCAATCCAATGCACCGCGCGCATCAAGAGCTGACGTTTAGGGCCGCGCGCGAAGCGGAAGCGAATCTTTTGATCCACCCGGTCGTCGGAATGACAAAACCGGGCGATGTCGATCATTTCACCCGCGTTCGCTGCTACGAGAATGTGCTTCATCAGTATCCAGAGCAAACGACAGCTTTGAGCCTCTTGCCGTTGGCCATGCGCATGGGAGGTCCGCGCGAAGCGCTGTGGCATGCGCTTATTCGCAAGAATTACGGCTGCACGCATTTCATTGTCGGCCGCGATCATGCGGGGCCGGGTAAAGACAAAGATGGGAAGGACTTTTACGGTCCATATGATGCTCAGGAGCTCATGGTCAAATACGAAGATGAGCTGGGAATTGCCATGGTGCCGTTTAAGGTCATGGCCTATGTCGAAGAACGGGCGCAATACGTGCCGATGGATGAAACCAAACCCGATGAGACAGTTCGCGAGATTTCGGGAACTGAAATGCGCCGCCGACTCCAAGAGGGTTTGGAAATTCCGGAATGGTTTTCATTTCCGACCGTTATTCAGGAATTGCGCAAGACTCATCCGGCCCGTCACAAACAAGGCTTTACGGTGTTCTTCACAGGCCTGTCGGGATCAGGAAAATCAACGATCGCCAATGCGCTCATGGCCAAGCTGATGGAAATCGGCGGACGTCAAGTCACGCTCCTGGACGGTGATATGGTCCGCAAGAACTTGTCGAGCGAATTGGGCTTTTCCAAAGAGCATCGCGATCTCAATATTTTGCGTATCGGATATGTGGCCAGCGAGATCACGAAGAACGGCGGCATTGCCATTTGTGCACCCATTGCTCCTTATGCGACGACCAGGCGCAAAGTCAGGGAAACCATACAGCCTTTCGGCGGCTTTATTGAAACCTATGTGGCCACGCCCCTTGACGTATGCGAGCAGCGTGATCGCAAAGGGCTGTACGCCAAGGCGCGCGCCGGCGTAATTAAGAAATTTACCGGTATTAGCGATCCCTATGATGTGCCGGAGAATCCTGAGATCTCGATTGATACAGAGCAGCTTTCGCCCGACCTTGCCGCTCATCGGTTGATCGTCAAGCTGGAGAGTTTGGGCTTTATCCGCTAGCGCAGCACTTATCGGCACTGTTAAGTGCTGCGGCGTGTCTGGCCATGGCGCCTAATTTTGAGTCGACAAAGCATCCATTTTGCGCAATGTAACGGGCCGACGAAATCATTGGGCAGGCGCCCGTTACACGCCGCGCCACAAACCGTTTCTTGAACTCAAATGAACAAAGCCCGGCCCCAGATTACGAGCTTTGATTTTCCGCCTGGCCGGATCATCGCGCGCAAATATGCCACCGAAAAATTCCTCGGCAGCGGTAGCGAAGGCGAAGTTTACAAAGTAAAGGAGACGCGTACCGGGTTTCCGCGCGCGGCAAAGCTCTTCTTTCCCGGTGCCAACAAAAACGACAAGGCAGCTACTAACTACGCCCGCAAGCTCGAGCGCCTGCGCGACTGTGACATTGTCATCCAATATCATCATGTTGAGACCATCACCGTGCGGCGCGTGCCGATCACGTGTCTTGTCAGCGAATATGTTGAGGGTGTGTTACTTGAGGAACTTGTCAACTCGTTTCGCGGACGCCGCATGCCGCCCTTCGAAGCGCTTCATTTAGTTTACAATATCTGCTGCGGGTTAGAGAGAATCCACGCTCGAAAAGAGTTTCATGGTGATCTTCATCCTTCAAACATCATGGTGAAGCGGCGAGGTATTTTTTTCGACGTGAAGATCATAGATTTTCATTCGTGGGGGCGCAGCGCGGCGGTCGAGCGGCGCGAAGACATTTTGTCGATTATTCATTTGCTCCACGAAATCGTCGGCGGGCGAAAAACTTATGCCGCACAACCGCCTGAAGTTAAAAGCATATGCTTGGGTCTTCGGCGCGACTTGATCGGGAGAAAATTCCCAACGACTTCACATTTGCGTTTGCATATGGAGTCGTTTGTTTGGCAATAGCGCAGATTTTTGCCAATGTTCACGGTACGATCTAAATCGTCTGTGGCTGATTGTTAACGAATTGCTACCTCACCGCATAGTATAAGACATCGCGAAGTGATTCGATGCGTGCGCGCACGACCTTGCGCTTTTGTTTTGGGAAAGCATGTCTCCGGCGACCTAGGAACCGCAAATGACTTGCAAATCTTTGAACGAAAAATATTTGCTGCATGCCTAAACATGTTACATACGCCGTGGGCGACATACACGGAATGTATGATCAGCTGTCCAAGCTCATTGAACTTATTGAGCGCGATGCAGCCGATCACTACAAGGCGTGGTCTAAATCAATTGTATTTCTGGGCGACTATATAGATCGCGGAGATGAATCAAAAGGTGTCGTCAGCTTACTGATGAATGAGCCTTTGAAGAAAAATGGATTCTCCGAGATCTACCTCAAGGGCAATCACGAAGACCTGATGGAACAATATTATGCCGGAGAAGATACAAAGTCCTGGCTCTGGAATGGCGGTGATGAAACTTTAGAAAGCTATGGGGGAGATGTTTCCACGGAGCATCAGGAATGGATTGCCGGTCTTGGATCCTATCATGTCGAAGAGGGATTCTTTTTTGCCCATGCGGGGGTCGATCCCAAAGTGAAGTTGGAAGATCAGGACGTGCACACATTGAGGTGGATAAGAGGTCCGTTCTTACGCAATGAGGACCCTTATAGCTACGCCGGATCGACGGTAAAAGTCGTACATGGTCATTCGCCGAGTGAAAAGCCCGAAATAATGAGCAACCGGGTCGGCGTCGATACATGTGCTTATCACAGTGGCATTATGACCGCCGCGGTCTTGGATGGTGGCAAGGAACGGTTCCTACAATCTCACGGCGATCCGGCCAAGAATTATCGCGACTAGGCGCGCCGTCTAGGCTTTCACAGCTCGGGCGGAGCTGCGGTAAGCCGGAAGTCTAACGGTCACTGTTGTTCCGGCACCCACTGCGCTTTGCAGATCGAGCGAGCCTCCATGCATTTCAACCAATGATTTAGTCAAGGGCAGACCAAGCCCGGTTCCGTTGTATTCGCGGCTGATGCTTGAATCGATTTGTCCAAAGGGTGACAGAGCCTTGTGAATATTTTCCGGCGAAATGCCGATGCCGGTATCTGCGACTTGAATGACAAATCCGCTCCCGACCGTATGCCAAGCACGTGTTGAGACGGCGCCACCTTCGGGCGTAAATTTGATCGCATTGGAAAGGAGATTGAGCAATATCTGCTTTATCTTGCGTTCGTCGGCAACAAGCAGCGGCACGGTTTCGCTGACGCTGGTTTCTAGTTTTACGCCACCAACGTTGGCGCGCCCTTTCACTAGCGTTAACGTCGAGGACACAAGGCTATGCAAACAAATTTCTTCTTCAAAGAGGTCCAACTCGCCCGCTTCGATTTTCGAAATGTCTAGAATGTCATTTATGATGGCGAGGAGGTGATTTCCTGAGTCGTTGATGTCCTGCGCGTACTCGCGATACCTGGGGCTGCCGACCGGACCGAGCAAGGCGTTTTGAATGATATCCGAAAAGCCAATAATGGCGTTGAGCGGCGTACGCAGCTCATGACTCATATTGGCAAGGAAGTCTGTTTTCACCCGGCTGGCAAGTTCGGCTTCTTCTTTGGCCAGCCGTAAAACCTCTTCGGCCTGTTTGTGTTCGCTGACGTCAATATAGATTCGAACCAATCCACCCGTTGGCAGAGGAAGGCTACGGATTTCGATCGTCCGGCCACTATCAATCGTGCGTTCAAATTTCTCCGCCTCGAAGGTTTCAATATTTGCAAGGCGCTGACGCAGGATTTCGTCTTCGTTTCCTTCACCATACCAGCCGCTTTTCGCAAGATACCTCACGACGTCCTGATAGGTGCAACCGACGGGGAATTTGTCTGCGTCCAGATCCAACAAGTCGTAGAATAGTTCGTTCATTGCGACGAAATTCAAATCGGCATCGAGTACGCTGATACCGCCAGGAAAATTGTCAATGGTCGCCTTCAGTAAATCTCTACTTTTCTTAAGTTTGGTCTCCGAGTTGCTCAGCTGTTCGCCAACTTGCCTACGCTCAACAACCCGGCCTAAGACGAATCCGATTTGAGACATGAGATCCATAGTGATGTCGTCTGTGTCTTGCTCCGTGTCGGAATAAAACTCCAAAACAGCGTTGATTTTCCTGCCAATCACAAGCGGCAACGCGACGCCCGCCTTGACGCCGATCTCTTCAGTCATATGTGCGCGGGGAGAATTATTGTCCTCGGAAACATTCTTGATCCAAGCCGGCCCTCTGCTTGCCAAAACACGCCCGGGCAGCCCTTGTCCAGCTTTGAAATTGGTACGTTCTGTGACGTCTTTAAATGCATCAAGATTGCGCGACGCGTCGATGTGCCAAATATTAGCGGAGACGAGTTCGTTTTTCTCTTCGTCCAAGAGATACACGTGACCTATGGGCCAATTCAAGTAAGTACAGACTTCTTTCAAACAGGCTTGAAGCCCATCATCAATCGTCTTGCCCTCGTTCACGGCAACAGCAATCCTGCCCAGCAGATCTGAGGCTTCTTTGGAGTTGCGCAACTTCTGGTCGGACTTCTTCCAATCTGAAATGTCTCGAACAATGAAGGTATAGAGTGTCTCTGCGTCTTGTTCGATTTTTGTGATCGACGCTTCACCATCAAATTTGGATGTGTCTTTTCTACAGCCTTCGAACTCAACTTTCTCTTGTAGCCCCAACTCCCCCTGAGCCAACACTTTGTTTATATGACCAAGAACATCTTTTTGCGACTCTGAGAAGCCGACGATGCAATCAATTTTTAGCTGATCAAGTTCGACGGTTGAGAAGCCAAAAAGAGCCTGAGCCGCTGCGTTTGATGTTTGTATCCGGCCTGCGCTGTCAACCGTGAAGAGCGCATCCGTCATCGTATTCACGATCGAACGCAGGCGTTCTTCCCCTTGCCTGACCTGCTCAAACATCGAGGCAACAAGAGAAAGGGAAAGGAGACCAAGAGCGACTATGGCGATTGCCAAACCCAACCAAGACGCATTGATTTGGGCCCCAATTGCGACTGGCCAGTCTACGGGTACAAAGTGAGTCGCAGCCATACCCGTGTAGTGCATTAATGTAATAGCTGTTCCCATCACGAGCGCACTAACAAGCCGGCGTTGTTTGCTTGTCGCTTCTCTCAACACAAAACTTCGCGACAGCAGCCGCAATGCTAGAGCTGATAGGCTCACCGCGGCGACGATCGACATTGCGAAGAGTGACGGATCGTACAGAATCTGTGCCGGCATGGTCATCGCCGCCATGCCCGCATAGTGCATACCGCCGACGCCCGATCCGAGAACCAAACCGCCTGCGGTGAGACGCAGTGCGCTGCTGGAGTTGCTATTGACAAACCAGTACGCAAAGTAGCTGGCGACAAGTGCAAAGACGACCGACAAACCGGTAATGGTCAAGTCGTAGTGGACCCTCATCGGCATATCGACCGCGAGCATGGCGATGAAGTGCATCGACCAAATTCCACAGCCCATACTGGACGCACCGGTCACTAGCCAGCCGGTCTTTGACCAATTGTTTTTTGCCGTGCGCACGCGCGCGATCAAATGAAAGGAAGTATATGACGCAAATATCGCGACGAGATAGGATAGGAGAACGAGCCACCAATTGTAAGAATAATCGATGGCTGATCCAACGATTGTGTCGTCAGTCAGGAACCAGTTTTCCAGGCTCATCCAAACGTCTCTCACGCGTAACACGATTGCACTGCGGAGCGCCGACGCTGGTGGCGCGTCGAGTTGTTACGGTAAGACGACAGAATTAAGAAACTACAATCTTTGTCGGAGAACTTTGACAAATTGTTTGTGTTTACCGCGTGTCGTCTAATTTCGGGACGAATAGGACTAATGAAAGCGACTTGGTTAAATGTTTGTTTGCAACAGGGCCGCCCGGTGACGCTTCGTTAACTTTGCTTTTCACGCAGCGGCCAGTTTTGTGTTGATTTGCGGGGTCGGTCCCGATTTCGGTTACCCTTACGAGAGTTAGAACGTGGGAGATACGAATGACCAGCAAAAAAGTGGAGTTCGGTATGCCAGTTCCCCAAGTCTTTCTTGGAGGCAAGGCCGACATGGACCTCGTCCGCAAGAGCGTCAAGAAGGCGGAGGAGTTGGGTTTTCATAGCCTCTGGGTGCAAGACCAAATCCATGGCTTTGTACCGGTCTTCGAATCCGTGACTTTACTTTGCTACGCGGCGGCGATGAGCACGCGAGTGAAACTTGGAGTATCCGTGATTGTCTTTCCGGTACGTAATCCGGTGACACTCGCCAAGCAGCTCGGCGGTCTCGACCAGATGAGCAATGGCCGCTTGATTGTTGGGATCGGACTGGGGCCGCCACTCCAGAGTGAAGATTTCTACGTGACGATGGGCGTGCAGCCGCGCGAGCGGGTGCGACGCTTCAACGAAGGGCTCGCCGTCATGAAAGCGCTTTGGACGGAGCCGAAATTTGAGCACCGCGGCGAATTCTTTACGCTTCTCAATGCGTCCATGGAGCCCAAGCCCATTCAAAAACCCCATCCGCCCGTATGGATTGGCGGTCAGCACCCGAATGCTTTGCGCCGTGCCGTGCGGTTGGGCGACGGTTATACTTCCGCGGGACCGACAACGATCTCGGACTACAAAGAACATGTGGCCTTAGTCCACCAGTATCTTGAGGAGGAAAACAGAGACCCTGCGACGTTTCCGATTTCGCGCCGGGTTTATGTTGCAATCGACGAGGATGAACACAAAGCCAAAGCGTCACTGGACGATTGGTTCGCCAAGCGTTACGGCTGGATTCTGAAAAATCGGCCGAACATGGTCGAGGAAATCTGCGTGTGGGGGACGGCGCAACAGTGCGTTGACGGCCTTGCCGATGTGATTTCCGGTGGTGCAGAACTATTGATTCTTAATCCCATCGGCGATTATCTAGATCAAATGGAGGATTTCGCGCAAAACGTCATCCCGCATTTGCAGCCGTCTTCACGTTAATCGCCCGGCGCCTCATGTGCTCCAATATCAAAGCCGCTACCCTTCGGCCTTGGCTTTCCGGCGTGGTCATCGACCATATGGCCGCTTAGGTCGGCACCGTGATCGATTAGATCTTTTGCCTTGGGAGCGAGCCGAAAATCTCCTTTTGCGGCTGATACGAATATCTGGGAATTCTTACCAACAACAAAGTTATTTTGTTTTGAAATCGAAAGGCCGTCTTCTTCTCGGATGGGATGATCGAGAATATTATTCTGGGCGTCGACGTTAGCGACACTCGGAGAAAATCGAATGTCTCGGGCCACTCGGATCGACTCGCCATTGTTAAACAACGTGTTGTTGTAGATTTTACCGCCGTCGACGTTGACGACTGCGATGGCCATTTCCACGCTATCGATAATAATGTTATTGCGCACGATACCGCCGATGTGTTCCGGCGATTCTAATCCTTCGCCGCCGTAAACAATGCCGATGTTACACGCTTCAATAACGTTACGCTCAATGATGGTATTGCTCGACCCGCTTTTCATTTGAATACAAGAGCCGCGGTCAAAATACGAATACGACTGTTCCGTCGGTGCATTGATGTCGTGGATGTAATTACCGACGATGTGAAAGTCGTCGCAGCGATTGCAGTCAATACCCTGGAAGTTACCGCCTGGGGGGTGAATCGTGTGAAAAATCTCGTTATCGCGAATAACGACTTTGGCAGGACGCACGCCTTTGGTTGACGAGCCTTTGACTTCTGCATGGCTGTTTAGGGGCGCTGTCGCGATGTTATCGTAGATGCGATTGCCTTCGATCGTAATCTCTTGACTACCTTTGTCGAGAAATACGCCGTGATAGCCGCCGCCGGTGATCTCCAAGCCGCTGAGCTTGATGTGACTGGCGCCTGCAAGCTTTATGGTAATTGTGGCGCCGGCTCCGTCGATGATCACACTGCCGAGCCCGTCGCGGGACGTAACAAGAATGGGTTTTTCAGGAGTACCTGAGTTCTCGGCGGTGAACGTCAGACGTGTAGCATAGTTTCCTGGCGCGATCTCGATCCTGGTACCGGGTTGGGCGCTGTCGATGGCTGCCTTCAAGTCTTCGATCGAGCAGACGGTTATTTCGAAGTCGAAGAGTCCGAAATCCGTCAGGCTAACGTCGCCCGGCCCGCAAGACTGTTCACCATCCACCTCTGATGGTGCTTCGCAGGTGTCATCACTGCCAAGCTCTTTGACGACGCTGCACCCGGTGACAAGCGCCCAGAAAGCTCCGCACGCGAATAACGTTCCAGCTAGACGCCAGTGTCGACACGAATCAATTTCCTTTACCCTCATCCCCAACGCCTAAATGAAAAAGGGGCGGTTTGGCAACCGCCCCTTCCAATCCATGCGGATATAAATTTCTATGAGCTTTCTGGAACGATGGTCACCGTAAGAACGCCGTCTTCACTCCAATCGGATACGTCGAGTTTGACGCCCAAGATGTCTCCGTAGCGCTCAAAGCGCGGCTTGGTCCACACCTCGTGGATTTCTTGTTCGGTCATATCGTGCTGCCCAAGTCGAGTTGAGGCCTCAAGAACGCGCTTATAGGGCGACGTCCAAGTTATTTTGCCGGGCTCTCTGTCATAACCGTTGACGACCAATTGATAAAAGCACCCCGTGTGAGTTAGCGAATCGAGCGCGATCTCAAGATTGCCGGTTTCTTGGATTTCCTTTGCGCGGCGCTCAAGGATCGGCCGCAGCGTTTGAACATCATGCTGAACGTACTCTTCTAGTTTGCCTTCATTTTTGGCGAATTGCAGAGCCGTCATGGTTGCCTTTACCAGCGCATCATTGATCTCATGGGTGTAAGGCCGTGTCGCCTCGAACGTCCTTTTAATAACCTTCATGGCTTTGGCGAGTTCCTCTTCGCGGCCCTCGAAAACTGGGCTTTGATGGCTCACGCCTTCAGCCGATTCCGTGTCGGCACTTTGAGCCACTGCAATGCTGGCCAAGAATCCCGAAAACAAGATGGCCGAGAATTTCGATATCAATCGCGAGGTCATGGATTTTTCTCCTAATGGCGCCACCTGGTCGATGGCAGCGGATCCGCTCACATGGCGCACAACAGCCCGAAGCGCCATCTCAATACTGACTAGAATGAAGTATACTCTAGCATCAACCTCACGCCAAACGGCTGGCAGCCTTTGTTCTAGTGACGGCCGGAATTCCCGCATTTTTCCTCAATTATGGCGTAATGGGTTGTTATTGCGGCACTAAATGGAGATGTCAGATGACCAAGAACTAGTCCGCGATCGGTTTGTTATTTGCCTTTGCCACATCGTTTGCCGCAGGCGGTATCGCGCAAGAACGGCGTGAAGCCGGTGCTTTAGAAGTCACGGAACTACGCGGCGGTCTCTACATGATGGAGATGGAGCCAGCCGGCAACGTGGCGGTATCCGTGGGTGACGACGGGGTCATAGTCATTGATAATCAATTCGCGCCCATGACCGAGCGAATCGTGGCTGCGGTCGCGGACCTGACCGACAAGCCTGTAACTTACGTCATGAATACCCATTGGCACGGTGACCATACAGGTGGGAACGAGAATTTCGGCAATATGGGCGTGCCCATCGTGGCTCACGACAATGTCCGAATTCGGATGAGTCAGAAATATTATAACCCCGTCTTTAACGGAACCGTGGGTCCGCAGCCCGAGATCGCATTGCCCGTCATCACTTTCAGCGAAAGTTCGACGTTCCATTTCAATGGTGACACGATCGATATCGTCCACGCGCCCAACGCCCATACCGACGGCGACGCGTTATTCTATTTTCGCGAAGCTGACGTTCTTCACATGGGCGACACGTTCATCAACCGCGGTTATCCGTATTTCGATGTGGGCACTGGCGGCACGCCCCAGGGCGTCATCGAGGCGCTTAATCGCGGCATCGAGATTGCCGGGCCCGATACTATCGTTGTTCCAGGACACGGGCCCCTGGCGGACGAGACGAAAATGATGGCGTTGCGCGACATGGTGGCGGAAGCTTTGTCGCGGATTAGGCCCATGATCGAAGACGGCATGTCACAGGCAGAGATCGTTGCGGCGGATCCGCTGGCCGATTTGGACGAGGCTTGGGCGGTCGGCTTTTTTGGCAGCCGCGACTTTATCGGCTTTATTCATTCTGCAGAGACGAAAGAGGAGTAGGCAGAGTTTATACCGACCAAAACTTTTCCTCGGCGCTCTTTGGCGGCGCGCCGGGGTCGTAATCCGAGTTTTCTTTGAGGAAATCGTAAAAGTGAGGCCGAGTCTGGTCTTGAAAGAGTTTTTGCACATATTTGCCCGGCGACATGCACGCTTCAACATAGGCCGACATGCGCCAACCCTTGGGCTTCGATGGCCCACGCGCTTTTAGATCCCATTCCAAATCGAACATCGCAAGCGCCACATCAGGTGCGATGAGTTTGATGGAAATGTTGGTGTACTTAGTCAAAATGCCGTCAAGGAACTTCACGCCGGGCTTGGGATCAATATATAAATTCAAATTGTCCCAACCGATGACCGGGCGCTCGACTTCCATGGCTTTGTAAAACGGCATGGGATCATCGATATCCCAAAGCTCCTTGAGTTGCCTGAAGTCTTGGCTATTCCAGGCATTTGAATAATCATTGAGAAAGGCTCTGATCTCTTCTTCATCGCCTTGTGTTTCGTCATTTTCGACAGCGGTCACATCGTTCATCGTGGTACTTTCCTCTTAAGCGTTGTTTGTCTATGCCCGCTCGAACTCTTTGGCGGGCCGGTTGACAACAGGGGCGATGGGGGCAGCGTCAAACGACAGATCACGCTGATCGGACGGCGCGTCGGCGTAAAGTGTCGTGCGCTGACGCGGTGTCCGGTCGGCAGAGCGAATAATCGTCTCCATTTCTAGAGGCGGCAATTCCTGACCGTGCGTTGAACCGGCAGCGCGGGTAATGGACTCATTCATCAGCGTGCCGCCCAAATCGTTGACGCCGGATTCGAGGCACCGTTTGACGCCCTCCGGCCCTAGTTTTACCCACGACGCTTGAATGTTTGTGACGTGAGGGTGCAAAGCGAGCCGGGCGATCGCGTGAATTAAGAGCACTTCCCGGAACGTAGGCCCTGGCCTCGCGCGTCCTTTCAAATAGAGCGGGGCTTCCATGTGTACGAACGGTAGCGGCACGAACTCGGTAAGGCCACCAGTCCGCTTTTGTAAGTTTCGAAGGTGCATCAAATGCCGCGCCCAATTGATCGGCCGGTCTATGTGACCAAACATGATGGTGGACGTCGTATGAAAGCCCACTTTGTGTGCAGTTTCGATCACTTCGAGCCACTGGTCAGTAGTGATTTTGTCCGCGCATATGATTTGCCGGATCTCGTCGTCTAAAATCTCAGCCGCAGTTCCCGGCAATGTGCCGAGCCCGGCCTCCATGAGTTTTTCAAGGTAGGTCGCGAGCGGAAGTTCCAAAGTGTGCGCCCCTTGCCAGACTTCCAAGGGCGAGAACGCATGGATATGCATGTCGGGCAGAGCGCTCTTTATGGCGCGGCAAATCTCTAGGTATGTGTTGCCCGTGTAGGAGGGGTGAATGCCCCCTTGTAGACAGACTTCGGTGCCGCCGCGGGCCCAGGCTTCTTCCGAGCGGCGAACGACTTCATCGAGGTCTAACACGTACGGGCGTCCGCGCAAGTTTTCGCTCATCTTGCCTTTTGAAAAGGCGCAGAACTGACAGCGGTAGGTGCAGACATTGGTGTAATTGATGTTGCGGTTGACGACATAGCTCACAACGTCGCCGTTTTGCTCTCTACGCAAATCGTCAGCGGCCTCGCAAATATCATCAATTGCTGAGCCGCGCGCTTCAAACAGTAAGACGATATCACGTTCGCTTAGATCCTCACCGCCGGCGGCACGATTGAGGATATCATCTAAATTCGGTGAAAGTGTCGTTGCGATGATATTAGGTGCGGGTGGATCTATGTCCTCGCCGGGTGCCCAGTTGTCGGTCCGCGCCAAGCCGTCGGCGTCGCAATAGGAAAGTACCGTCTTTATTAGGCCGTCATCAATCCATTCGTTGCGGTCGTGAATGTAATTTGGATACACCGTAAGGCGCTCGACTAGTATCTTGCCCGCGCTTGCGGTTTTTGCAGCAAGCTGTTCGATCTCGGGCCAGGGGGCTTCCGGATTCACATAATCGGGTGTGACTGGAGATACGCCGCCCCAATCATTGATGCCTGCACCGGCAAGCCCCTCAATGTCACTATCGCTACTAAGGTTGGGCGGCGCTTGTATGTTCATCTGTGCGCCGAAGACAAGCCGCGCCATCGCGACGGTCCAGCGCAGGTCATCGAAATCCGGCTCAGGCGCGTCAGCCATTTTGGTTTCAGGCTTGGCCCGGAAATTTTGAATGATGATCTCTTGCAAGTGTCCATGGGCACGATGAAGATCGCGAAGCGCGACCAGGCTTTCAACGCGCTCGCGCTTGGTCTCGCCAATGCCGATCAAAATGCCAGACGTAAATGGCACGCGCGCTTCTCCAGCCAGTTGCAGCGTTTTGAGACGACGCGCAGGATCTTTGTCCGGGGAACCGAAGTGCGGCCCGCCCCGTTCGCTGAGGCGCGGGGAAACGGATTCGAGCATGAGCCCCATGGACGCTGCTACCGGTCGCAGCTCCGCATAGTCCTCTGCTGTTAATACACCAGGATTGAGATGGGGGATGAGACCCGTTTTTTCATGGACCATGGCGGCCATGGCTTTGAGGTAGGCGAGCGTCGAGTTGAATCCGAGTTCGGCCAATCCGTCCCGGGCCGCGCGATAGCGCAGCTCTGGCTTATCGCCAAGGGTGAATAATGCTTCTTTGCAGCCTGCGTCGGCGCCTTGCTGCGCGCGCGCCAGAACTTGCTCCGGTGTCATGTAGGCCGCTTCGCCCTTGCGCGGCGGATGGGCAAACGTGCAGTAGTGACAGACGTCGCGGCAGAGATGCGTGAGCGGAATGAATACCTTGCGCGAATAGCTGATGAGACGGCCATGGCCCCGGCGGCAGAGCTTATCAGCGGCCTCGATCAGTTCTTCCAATGGGGCCCGGTCGCCGAGGTCAGATAATTCGGCAACCGTCAAGTCTTGATCGTTAAGGCAGGCGCTAAGTAGTTTTTGGTGGTCCGTCACGAGGCACGGCCCAAGGTTTGGTGACGCATGGAAAGAGGTTCACCCAATTCTGAAATCAATGCGGCCGTATTCGAACCACGCGTGATGGAAATGAGTCGATTGAGATCTTGCGGCCGGTCAATATCAAATTCGAGACCGGCGTTTCGGACGATACTTGGTTCACATCCTTTGAGACGCGCTTGCTTGCAATGACGGTCAAAGCTCGACGGTCCAAATTCGAAATCGAGTAAATCGATCGGCGACATAACAAGTGCATTTGTTCCACCGTCGTCGCGTGCGGGTGCAATCGTAACGCTTGGGGCGTATTGGTGTTGTTCAAACAACGTTTCGAGATCGCGGTTCGTCACAAGCGGTAGGTCGGCCGCAAGCACCATGCAACTTTCAGCGCAAATGTTATGCAACCTGTCTCGCGCCTGGTTGAGTGCCGCATTTAGGTCGCCCATATGGGTGTCTTCAATAATATCAGCGCCAAACTCTTGGCCGATCCGCTTAATGACGGGATCGTCTGTGACGAGGTGAATGGTGTTCACTGCGCGAACTTTATTCAATGCAGTCAAGACGTCCCGCAGCATGGCCAAAGTCAACGCGACGCGTTCCTCAGGCGACAAAAGGATCGCCAACCTTGATTTTGAAATACTGGTGTTCTTAGCGGGGACAAGGACGTGCATTCAGCCGGACTCTCGACTTTGTTTTAGCTCATCTGAGAAATCTAACACATGGCGCGCCAATTCCACGCGATCTTCGAGTGATCGCATCACCGTGGGCGCACAGCGGACGGCCAAGCCTAGGTTCTTGAGATTTGCCATCTCCTCCTCGTCGGCGTGGTCAATTATATAGCCGTCAATCAGCGTTCCGTAGTGCTTGGCGATAGAAAGCGCGCTTACATCAAGGCCAAGCTCAATCATGATTTTGGCCGTCGGGCCTTTCACTGCTTGCCCGCCTACGATCGGCGATACTGCAATCGCCGGCGCCGTCCGGGTCTGGAGCAAGTCGCGTGCACCGTTGATCGCCAAGATCGGGTCAATGCTGAGATAGGGATTCGACGGACAAAAGACAATGGCGTCCGTGGCGCCGCCTTTCAATGCGTCGCGAAAGGCGGTTGATGGGCGGGCGCTGTCCGCACCCGAAAATTCAACCGCAAGCACTTTGGGCGCGCATTTGTCCCGCACAAAGTAATGTTGAAATGCAAGCCTGCCCACGTCCGTTTTGACAATCGTTCCTACAAGATCATCCGACATCGGAGCAATCGTGGCCGCGACTCCAAGGCGGAGATTGACATCAGCGGTAACCTCGCTCAGAGACTGACCTGCTTTCAAGCGCCGTGTTCTCTCAGTGTGCAGGGCGAGATCCTTGTCGCCGAGACTGAACCAATCTTCGCCGCCCAATTCTCGCAAGGCCTGCATGAACGACCACGACTCGTTTGCGCGTCCCCAGCCCTTATCTTGATCGCTCAGACCCGCCAACGTGTAAGTCACGGTATCGATATCGGGCGAAATGTGGAGGCCCAAATGCTCAAAATCGTCGCCGGTGTTGACGACAATTGTAAGTTGGTCGCCGGCGAGAAGTTTCGATAGACCGAGGGCTAGTTTTGCGCCGCCGACCCCGCCGCACAGGGCGAGCACGCGCTTGGCGTTTCGGGTTGCCATTACCGAAATAGATCTTCGTCTTTGGACCGAAGCAACCGTCCCATGTCCTCGTCGGCGCTCGCGAAATCTAGTCCCCGTACGACAACTACTGGCATGGCCTGGTTGGTTTGGCCCATGATGAGGGAGGCAGCGGCAGCAATTTCGTCGGCGGTGCCGACTTCAGTCACGCGCATTTCTTCGTCGAACAAGTCATTGTCGCCTTTGAGATCCGTCAATGCTTTGATGCCCGACGTGCCGATGGCGTGGCCAACCGTACCCATGCGCCAGGCGCGACCCAAACTGTCACTAATAATGACGCCCACATCTACGCCGGTCTTATCTCGCAGCGTAGAGCGAAGTTCGCTCGCCGATTTGTTTGGATCCTTTGGTAGTAACAGTACGGCTGTATCGTCGTCCGGCTGCTCGACGTTGGATTGATCGATGCCCGCGTTGGCCAACACAAACCCGAGCTTGTGAGCGACAATGATGACTCCGGGCTTGTGGCGAACCACTTCATCACTTTCCGACAATATGAGTTCGACCAGCCGCGGGTCCTTATCGGCGGCGGTGGCGAGCTCGACCGCCTGATCCGATGGCGTGACGCTCGATAGGAGAACCGTGCGGTCTTCAGCCTTTGAGACGATCTTTTGGGCGATCACCATGATGTCGCCTGCGCGCAGCGCCTGGTTGTTGTTGTTCAAGGCGTTAATAATAAGGTCCGAAAGATTGTCGGCGGACGATACGAATGGGAAGTTGCGCAGCCCGATCGCTTTGAATTCGCTTGGCGGCCCGTCGGCCTGTTGCGCATCGTCTTCGCCTGACGTGATCCGAATGCCGGAATTTCCGATTTTGTAGCGTCGGTTGATCGTGATCAACACGGAGGTCAGCGCTTCGGCAGCAGCCGAATTCGCAAGTGGCCCCGCGTGCCAAGCTTTGAGCCCGGCCGCCTCGACCAGACCGATGACGGTCTCGCGCGCTTCGGCTTTATTGCCGGCGACCAACACGTCGCAGTCAATCACATGATCTGCCTGCAGATGGTCTGCGCCGATATTGTGAAACGCGGAAACGACGGTGACATCGTCTCCTAAATAGGCCTGAGACTCTTGTGCCGCTGATCCCAGTTCGGGCAATTGTACTGTGCCTACTTTGGGAGGGCGCAAAGGTACCGTGGCATCGACTAGGATTTTGCCTGTCAGATTTGCGCGAACCACGTCCAGCGTCTGCTGTTGATTGGCATAAGGTACGGTCAAGACGACGATATCGGCGGCAACCGCTGCGCCGGTCAGATCCATGCCGGCGATGTCGCTCTGTGGAATTTCTTCCTTGAGCTCCTTAGCGCTTAGCTCCGCCTTTTCGGCCGATCTCGATCCAATGATCACTGAATATCCGGCGCGTACCCAGCGCTTGGCGAGGCCCGACCCAAGGGCGCCAGTGCCGCCTAGAATTGCAAGCGTGGGGGATTTGTTGGGCATGGTAATCACGTTAGAGTCGTTGAAGCATTGGGGACTTAGAGATCGGCCCCATATAGGCTTTGAAGATGGGGTGGGTCAAACAGTCAATTAGCGCAGTGCAGGGGCGACCTTTTCGCCGATGAGGGAAATGGATGCGGCCGCATCCTGATAAAGCCGCAATGAAAGCGACGTGAGCCCTGCCGTCTTGAATGCCTTTAGTCGTTCGACGATGGAGTCGATCTCGCTGGTGCTGCCCGTCAAGGTGAGGTTATCGACCAAAGCCGTCAAAATTCGTTCGGGCACGCCTTCGATGTCGGATGATTGGGCGGCAAGGGCATTAAAAAAGTCGCTCTTGTGGGACTCGATAACGTCGTAGTCCGCGTCATCCAGAAACTTCGAAACGACCCATCGCCGAAATAGGCCCCTCAAAGGCAGCCACTGGCGCGCCTCGCGGACGGCTTTGTCTTTGTCGTCGTAAACGTGCCAAGCAAAGAAGTTGTTCAGCATGAAGTCTTGGCGAGCGCCGCCTGCTTTGGCTTGTCGGTCGGCAATAAATGTCGCGGCGTCGGGAATGAGTTCAGGTGTTAGATCGCTCAAGAAAATGCCGTCGGCGGTTTTTGCCGCCATGGTCAGCATCATTTCCATATTGGCACCGATATAGACATTTGGTGCTGCAGCCTTGGCCCAGCGGGGATGATATCCTTTGACCCGATAGAGCTCACCTTCATAGGTGAGCGGAACTTCAGAAGAAGATCGTTTAAGGATTTCGACACATTCGCGGACGGCTCTGACGCGCCGCTCGGGTTTGATGCTGACCGCTTCCAGAGCTTCTCCACCGCCACCGATGACAATTTGCGCACGGCCACCGCACAACTCATTGAGGGTCAGAAGCGACGTCGCAATCCTAACCGGGTGCATGTCAAACGGATTGACGGCGATCGGCCCCATGCGAATCTGCGATGAGCTACGGGCCAACACCGACATGTTCGTGAACGGATCGCGGGAGTCTAGAAGGCTCGACGTCCAAACCGCGCCGAGACCATTTTGTTCCGCAAGGGACCCCAACCGTGAAATTTCGTCGGCATCAGCGCGGGCATCTAGTATGACGTCAATTTTCATAAGTTGGCATCGTCGTTCTCAAGGTCCAAGAGACATCGCGAAGCGATAATCGCAAGCGATAAGTACCCAATCGAAAATCGCACGCGGACGCTTAGTTAGTGGAAATTGCTTCCGACCAGGCTTTATCGATCGCAGGATTGGTGCCTTTGGGAAGTTTAGCGGTGCAGGCGACCCGATTATCTTTGTCGACGACCGTAAGGACGTGATTATTTGTGTCGTCTTCGTCATAGGCCAAGCCGTGTGAGACTTGGCCAACAAAGAAATGGGATGTGAAGTGGGGATAGCGAAAGTCGATCCAATTGCCTTCCTCATCGCGCGGCTCCACATCGCGTATCGGCCCGCGATAGGTCTCGGCAGATGCGCGCGTCGGGACACGCAGCTCTATGTCGACTTCTTCATCGACACAAACCTGGAATAGGGCCTGTATTTTCGCGGACAGGTTGTTGGAAATTGAAACGGCATTTTCCGGTTCTGCAAAGGACATCCATCCAGCGTCAGCCGATCCTCTTATAGTGAGAGGCTTTGGCGAGTGATCTTCAAATCTTTCTATCAACCGATCAAACTCATCGTCGCTGCCTTTGGACCAAAGGACGATTTTGACGACCGCGTCGCCAGACTTGTCCAAAAACTGAATATTGCGTCGTAGCGAGCCGTGCGACTCTTCGACGATCGAAAAGGCCGATCCCCAGCCTGTTAAATCAAAATCAATATTGATGGGCCCGCCAGTAGCGCGGCCATGTGGCCCTTCAATATTCAATGATTCAAATTTACCGACCGGCATAGTGACGAAGTAGTCGTTGCGAACGAGTGTCATCAGCTGGCCGAGACCCTGAGCTTCCTTAAGGATCTCTCCGAAGTCACTCGTGAGCCGCTTGATACTCTCACCGGACCGCGCCTCTAGGAGCTGTGCTTCAGTCGTGCCGATAATATCAGCCGCCATGCGAAGCGGGAGCTGTCCGCGATCTTCGACTAATTTGTCCCAAGCCGCTTTGAGATCTGCGCTGGGAGATGGGGTCGACAGTGACATGGTTTCGTCTTTCCTTGTTGGGGGCGAAAGTATTACAAGCCTTTGTATCCACCGCAACCTGCGGACCAATCAAAATTAGAATGTTCTTTTGCCATTTGGTGGAAGATATCGCAGGACTTTCCGGTCCGGATCGCTTCCGCGACATTGCGATTGAGGATTGCGGTCGCTGGATTGTGCTAAAGCTGGTCGCGCTGTGACGCCGTCATGAGATAGAAATTCGTTGCATTCGCAAGCCGTTGTTGCGTTCATTTTCTCTTTGTACGGAGCAAGTAACGATTCTGTCAAAGGTCGCCAATTCATAGCGCTCTCGCACGCGCCACCAAGCTCAAATTTCATGGCGTTGCGTGCCTCGCCATCTCCGAAATGGTAAATGAGCAATTTGAAAAGGCGCAATGTTGGCAAAAAATCAACAATGACAGATTATACAACAATAATGCGAAGTCTGCTTTGTATGAATCAACGATAAGGCGAAAGACGCCTCGCCTAAATTGTATCATTGGCCGAAATCTAGGATACTAGTTCGTCAATTTTGTTGCGTTGGGAGTTGGGTGATGGCCAGAGCAAATCTTATATTGGCCAATATATGGCTATTTGGAGCCGTCGTTTTCTACGGGCTTACGCTGTCATTCACTGAACAGTCGTCAAGTTCCAATCTGCCAAACAGGCAAGACGATCCTTTGCCGATCGAATCGAGCCCGATTTTGAAAACGGCCGAGGCGGCAGTGCCAACGACACCCCTTTCACAGCCATTCAATCGGGCGAACGCTGGCATAGAGCTACGAACCAATCAGGCTGGCATTGATCTTATCAAGCAGCGGGAAGGTCTGCGCCTTGAATCTTACAACGGACCTGCAGGTACGCTTCTCATCGGATACGGTCATGCGGCCGGCGTGACGCCGGGAATGACGATCAGTGAGGCGGAAGCCGAGCATCTTTTGCGCGATGATCTGCGGGCAATTGAGCAACACATTAAAAGCGAGCTTCGCGTCGATGTAAGTGAAAACGAACTCAGTGCCATGGTCTTGCTGGCTTACAATATTGGAACCGGGGCATTTGCAAACTCAACGGTCATGCGGGAGCTTAATGCCGGAAATCGCAGCGCCGCTGCAGACGGCTTCCTACTTTGGAATAAGGTGAATCGAAATGGCCAGCTTGTAGAAGACTGGCATCTAACTGAGCATCGCGCAAAGGAGCGCGATCTTTTCTTATCATAGTTTGCTGCTAGAATGCAGTTGGTCTTGCCTGAGTATAGTTCCGAGGGGCATAGGGGTGTTTTCAACGAAATCCATACCGGTCAAACCGGCGGACTTTATTTCTCTGGCGCAAAGAACATTTTTTGTTTTGTGGTTCTTTGCCGGCGGCACGTTTTTGCTTCTTCAATGGAACGAATTCGCATTTAGCACGCCCGACGAGGACAAATTGCTGGACGCTGAACAAGCTCTTCTTAGAGATGATAACGAAACAGCAATTCGTCTATATAGTGAAGTCATAAATTCCGGCAAATTGTCTGACGAGAAAATTGCACAGCTTTTGATCCAGCGAGGCTTGATCTATCGTCAGCAAAGAGATTTTGATCGCGCGCTGGCTGATTACGATGCGGCGCTAGCATTTAGTCCTAATAATCCGGAGATATATAACAATCGCGGCGTAGTCTACGCAGCAAAAGGCGACACCGAGCAGGCGCTGGCCGAATATGATCAGGCTATTGCCCTGGACCCGCGAAATGCAGTGGCGTACGTGAATCGCGGTACCGTTATGACCAACCTCGAACAGTACGAATTAGCCCTTGGCGAGTATGGCAAAGCGATTGAATACGATACGACCAGCGCTTTGGCTTTCATACATCGGGGCGGTGTCAACGCAATGCTGGGTAGATATTTTCAGGCGTTTGAGGACTTTGAATCCGCGATCAAAGTTGATCCAGAGAATGCGGCTGCCTATCTAAATCGAGCATTTGTCTACGAGTTTCTTGGAGATCGGCAATTGGCGATTCAAGATTATCGTAAAATCCTAACGCTCGACAAGAACAACCGGCAGGCATGGAGCAAACTTCGCCAGTTCGGGTTAATTTAAGATTCTTTAGCAGTTTCGCGCACTGTCTTCGGCTACGCATGTCTCTGATTAGAGTAGGCGGATGACGCGTAATGTGCGGCGTGGCCGCGAATAGAATGTGTCATTGAAGGTTTTTGATCCGCCGAGCAAAGTGCCGACGGCGCTAGTATGCGTATACGTAACTTCGCCGACAATAACGCTATCGCCATCGTTGCCTAGTCCGAGGGGCAAAGTAAAAGCTGATCCCGGCGCATAGGCAGCCGCATTGAATCCATCGCTCCAGCCCACGAGAGTAGTAGAACCATCGATGTTTACCGACGTTAAGGTAATTTGTAGGCTGCTTGGGTCGTACGGATTCATAATGGCGCTTGACGCTGCGAACACGTCGGCAATTTGGCCGTCGGTTATTTGAACCGCTTGAGCGACGAGGTCGGCGGACGTGTTTGTGACGGTAGTAACTTTGCGATCAGCCATCATGACGTCGCCAAGCTCCACGGTGCCAACCAAAAGCAGAATCATGAAAGGCGCGATCAAAGCAAATTCTACGGCTGAGACGCCTCTTCTATCTCGCCACAGTTTGCAACATGCGTTGTTATGCACGGTTCTATTTTTCTCTTTAGCTGCCATTGAAGGGCTCGTTCCTAAACGCCGCACTTGCTGACAGCAAACGTCTTCCATTATTCATATTTTCCAGCAACTGCCCCATCAGCAGTGATTTTACATCCCAAATATAGAATGCCCTGACCAGCACGACGTCGCCGGCACCACCCGGGTCGAATTGGAAGTTTGTGGCAATTTCGCCGTTGTCTATCGGATTGGGAAAGTTCGTATTGCCAAACTGCTGAAACACACGCACGTCGACATGAAGACTGCCATTGCACCCGACAAGGGTGCTGGTGTGCGCACACAGCGCGGTTTTGAAATCGCTTTCCGTTCCGCCAGAGGTCTGAAGTTGCCCGGTTCGGATTTCCCGTGCGGCTTCCAGCATGGCGTTCTCAAGTGTCAATGATCCAAAATAGATCAGCGAAACTTCAATGATGCCTAGTAGAAGAGCAAAGAACGGCGCGGCTACGATCGCAAACTCCACGGCGGCTCCGCCGTCCCGCGACTCCATGAAACGCCGATACCAACGAGGGAGCAATCTAAGATTTGCTTTGGTCATTTATTGAACGCCCAATCTGTTAGTCGGTCAACGCCAGCTTCTTATTGACTTAGCCGTAGCGTCGACAAGTCGAAGGCAATGGCCTGAAATACGGCTTGCAATTCTGCGTTGGACGGCGAGTCATAATAGTGGCTGTCTGACGTTGCACGTCCCTTCATTAGGTCTTGAATTGATGATGAGCTGACCTGAAACGTAATGGAGTACACAAGAACTTCTTCCGCCTTTACCGCATCACAAACGGTCGTGAGATTATCGTCGATTTAATTGACGAATGCTGTGGAGCTCGTTGTGCCGAGACGGCCTTCATTCAAGTAGCCATACGCGGAATAATTCGAACCGTTATGAGTACTTTCGTCATCGATTGTGTTTGCGCCGTCAGTCAGGACGATAATGACCTTTTGCCAGGTGTCATCGTCATAGGCCACGCCTTCCGTGAACGGCTCGGTCGGTGAAATGACACGCCAACCCCAAACCATGCCAACCGGGATGTGCGTATAGCCACTTGCTCACATATCATCGATGGCATCAACTAGGTCTTGTTTGACATTTGTCATTGGTGTCAATTCATCAATCGTGCAACCTCGAAGAGGTCCGTCGCCCGATGCCGAGGCCCCGTTGTACTTCGGCACATAGCGCTGACGCTCATCGTTCGTGCCAGTCGTGACGTCTGGCAGATAATCATTGGAGTAGCCGCCTGTGTCGGGCTCATCGGGGGCGAAATAAGGGAGCCACAGCGTATCGGGAGTGCCGATATTTGGAGCGTCATCGGTCGTATCGTAGGGCGGCAACCGCGTCTCGACGCAACCGTCCCAATCTCGGTTTGGTATTTGATTGTAAAGATCGAATACGTTGACGCCAGGTTGAAACGCGTGGCCGGCAAGGGTTGATAGTGCAGTGTCATCCATCCAACCATTTGCCAAAGCATCCGTGCCGATATTGACGGCAGCTGAAAAAGGCACGAGCCCAATCTTGATTGTATTGGATGTTGCTTCGCTGCCGAATAAAATGTCTACAAGATCCGTGGCCGCCGTTTTTAAGGCATCGATCTTTGATCCTGACATGGAGCCCGTATTGTCCAGGACCATAACCAATTCAATGCCGGAAGGATCTCGGGTCACTTCCGTTTCAGCATTGACCATGAGTGACTGATAACCAAATATCGCAAGAAGCGTTGTCGATATGTCTGCTGAGGCTTGAATGTAAACTGTGGTGTCACCTGTCGTAATATTCAGGCTTCCGGGCACGCCAAGTTCGGCTGCCGGATAATTGGCATTGAAATAGTCAGTCGCCATCTGTTGTCGCTCCGCGGTGGTCAGACCGGGATCCCGGCCGACGGCGAGTGCCGTGGCATCGAGCGCTTGCGCCAGACGCTCACGCACGATGAGAGCCCGCGATAAGTCCACTGCGATTCCCGCCGAAAGCATGATCGGCAACAGGCAAATCCCGAAGATCATCGCGACGTTACCGGTCCGCGACCCGGCAAATGCTTGAACGTTAAACGTATTGAAGTTCAAAGCTTTGCTACTCGGCCGAACATAGCTAACGCAACGTCCTAAGGTCCGCGCCAGGCTGAGGCTCATATCGGAAAACGTGAAGTAATTTTTCAGCATCGACTTTTCCCCTGCCTCCGACACTCGGTCGGATCAGTTAAGTTTGCAGGGGAAACTGCAAGAGGTATGCCGAGCATCGATCGTTGCGCGCGGGGCCAACGAATTGTCGGTCTGGAGCGGCAAATTGCCGTTTTGGCAACCCTAATTGATGCCGGTCATGACGGCGCGATGGGACTTGTCCACCCATACTGTAACCGCTTGGAGACACCTGATTGCGCCGCAATGGAAGTCTGGCGCCTCAAAACCGGTCATTGGGTGGAATATTGTGGGTATTCGTAGTGCTTTAGGCACTAGTGTTACCTGCCGGTCACTGTACAAATCTGGGACGATCAAGCTATACTATTCTCTACTATAAATTGAGATCTATTGGATCATACACGTTTTGCGGGCCTCTATGCTAATTTGACAGAGCCTATTGAGTGGGCTGTGAAAAAGACATGAGACAGTTGTAGCCACGACGATGCGGGGTGCGCCGCGTTGGTTACGGCCGAAGAGAATTCTGTTAAGCTAAATAGCCAAGTTGGCTTGTATATGACGGTTGAGAGTTGCGGGGAGCCAATCAGCAAATTGGTCGGCGTCGATCAGTTGCGATTGTAAATTAAAGATAGTCGTTGGGATGCGGGACCAAAGCAGAGTTTGATAACGCTCACTTGGTTCCAGAAGAATGTTTGTAGAACAGTTGGTGGGGGGATACCTACCTTCTTTTTGAACGTGTCGCTCGTCGAAGCGTGGATTTAGACCTCGTTGTCTGTTGGAATCCAACACTTCACGGTGAACGCAAAAAAAGACGAATGGTATTCCGATAATTACCATGCAAAGCACTTTTATGAATTTGCCGCTTTATACGGTGCGCCTTTATCTCAAAGGCTTGTGGCGGCGTAGATGGTTCGGCATGGCCATATGCTGGGTCTTGGCTGTCGTCGGTGCCGTCAATGTTTTTGTTTTGCCAAATAATTACGAATCTACCGCAGTTATCTATGTCGATACGAACACGATGCTGGGTCCTCTGTTGAAGGGGCTTGCCATTGAAGGTGAGAGCGGCAGGCAAACCCAAGTCGTTCGAGAGACATTGCTCAACAATCCCAACCTGCGCCAGGTAGCGCGAGCTGCCGATCTTGATTTCTTGGTCAACACCGAAGCCGAAATGGAAGGGTTAATTCAATCCATTCGGTCTCGGGTCAGTGTTGTCTCTTAGGGCCCTGGCTCATTTCGAATTAGATTTCGCGACAGAGATCCCGAACTTGCCAAACGAGTCGTTCAGGGGTTGCTTGCGGTCTTCGTAGAGAACAATTTGGGGCAAAATCAAGATGCCATGCAGTCCGCGAGGTCGTTCATTGAACAGCAAGTTGACGAGTACGAAAAAAAGTTAACCGAGTCTGAGCGCCGTTTGGCTGCCTTTAGGGCAAAGTATGGATCGGTTCTTGGAGCTACCAATTTTTCGACGCGTATGGCGGACGCCCAAAAGCGGATGGAGGATAACCAGTTTGAGATTTCCGACGCGATTACCCGCCGTGATCAGTTGCGCGCCCGCAATATCGGTGACTTGCAAGCGCAGTTGTCGACATTGCTGTTGCAATACACCGAAAGCCACCCAGACGTCATTGCGGCGCGCCGTCAGCTGGAAGTTCTGTCACAACAATATTCTCAAGGCGCGGGCTCTCTGGCACCAACCCAGCAAGAAGGTAGCGCACCTGCTAGTTCAAATCCCATAGTGCAGGCGCAGCGGCGATTGTCTCAAGCCAAACGAGATTTCGATCTCCTAACGGAATATGCCGAAATTGCGCCTGAACTGGACGCGGAATTGGCCGACATGACACGCCAGCATCAAGTCATCAGGTCGAACTACGAACAGCTTTTGGCCCGCCGTGAAGCCGCGCGAATTTCTCAGGCATTGGATTCGGAGACCGACGCCGTTCAATTCAGGGTCGTAGAACCTCCAGAAGCGCCGGCGACACCTTCTGGCCCTGACCGGCCTTTGCTCTTAGCGGCCGTCTTATTGGGGGCCGTTGGTATCGGCGGATCAGCTGCTTTCTTGCGTTTTCAGTTGGAGCAAAAGTTTTATGATCCGGAACATATCGAGGCCGTGCTGAGAGTTCCGGTGGTCGGTACGATTACGCGTGTTGAAAACTTCCGTGACGGTATGAAAAGAAGCATGTCCAGTTTGGGATTCCTTGTCGTTTCAGGATGCTTCGTTGTGCTTTTTCTTGGGCTATTCCTATTTCTTAGCTACAGCCCGTTTTCAGTGGGCGAAGAAGGTCTAATCTATTTGACCCTTCAGTGATTGACTTAACTGAAACATTTGCTTTCGGACGTTGTCGAGTTTGATTGAATGAGACGATTTCGCAGAAGAAAAAAACAGGAAGAAACTCGAGCCAAACCGATGGCGTCGTCTGCCCGTCCGCCTCGGCTTGTCAAGTCGATGCTTGGCGATCGCTTAGATGGGGATCGGCATATTGAATACGACGAAGTCGTTTGGACTGCACAAGACGCTTCGAAATTCGAAAAACTCAATCTGAAGAAACTTCAGAAGTCTGGCTATATTACACCACTCAGCAAGAGGAATAAGACTAAGGAACAGTTTCGCGTCGTCAAACGCCCTCTATTAGCCAACGCCTTTCTCAATCCCGACCAACCCGATACGTCAAATATAGTGATGGTGACCAGCGCCACGCCTGGCGAAGGCAAGACCTTTACATCAATCAACTTGGCGCTGAGCATTGCAGCTGAGCGTGAAGTCAAAGTCGTATTGATGGACGGTGATGTGATCCGCCAGGGCATGAGGCGTCAATTGGGAATTACGGCCAAGGAAGGTTATTTGGATGTGCTGGCGGGGCCGGGCACGCGATTGTCGGACGTCCTCATGCGGACGAATGTCCCGAGCTTGGCGATATTGCCTTCTGGCGACACGCGGGAAGATGCAACCGAACTATTCGCCAGTAGCCGCTTGAGTGACATGCTTTACGATTTGGCAATCGCAGAACCAGACCGCATAGTCATCGTGGATTCGCCTCCCGTGCTCGCCAGTAGCGAAACAACCGCTTTGGCGATGCATATTGGCCAAATCGTTTTCGTTATTGGATCTGGCGTGTCGCCACGCTAGCGCATCGAAGAAGCTCTTTCGCATCTCTCGGTGGTGCCGATCGACGACATTGTCTGTGTCCTCAATAAGGCGGAAGAAACGGATCTTGGGCACAGTTATGGTTCCTACCCGGAATATTACGCTCAACAAACGCTCCACGGGCGGCGCAAACGGATGCCGACTATGGAAGAGGCAAAGTCGGAAAAACGATCAGGCCGATTTTGGCGGCGAAACAAAGTCTCAGACTAAGCAGCTTACAATTATCCCTCATCTGATCTGCCGTTGAAAAGCGGCATGCCCAGGGCTTCCGCGTCTTTTAGCTCACTTGGCCTAGACTCTGCTTTTGATTGATGCGCCGCTTCCGCCGATAAGCAGCGACCACTGCCCCAATACCTACAATTGCCGCAGCGAGGGTCATGGGAACGATTCTTTCGAAAAATCCTGCGGGCTGAATAGGAAACCAATTGAAAAGGACGGTGAGAAAGAATCCGCCGATCATCGCCGCGAGAACGGCTGAAGGTGTAGGTCCTAGTCGAAACGCGCGTGCGACGACGATGGGACCGAACGCAGCACCCAAGGATGACCAAGCAAAGGTAACGCGGTCAAAAACGTTGGATGGTGCTTCGAGCGTAATCCAAATGGCCGCAAAACAAAGAACCGTTATCACGATACGTGATACGGCAAGCGGATCGATTGCAAAACGGCGGGACATGCCAAGGTCATGAGAAATTGCCGACGCAGCCACAAGAAGTTGGCTGTCAGCTGTTGACATGATAGCAGATAGCACTGCTGCGGTGACGATGCCGGCCAAGACGGGCGGAAACAGTTCATCTGTTAGCAGAAAAAACAAGCTTTCCGGATCACCGACATCGTTTGCCAAAACGTGACCCGAAAGCCCGACAATGAACATGCCTCCGAAGACGAAGGCAAACCAAGTCAAAGCGATTACGCGTCCTTGTCGAAGAGCTTTGTCGTCTCGAAGGGCCATGAAGCGAGATAGCATTTGTGGTTGACCTATACCGCCGAGACCAAGACCAAATGTCCCGAGAACAAAGCCGACCGCCATAAGCGATGCGTTCTCGCCTGTTAGTGAAAGCTGTCCGGGGGAAAGTGTGGCCGAAAGCCCGTCAGCAAGGCCACTGAAGCCGCCGACTGCGAAGAGCGCGGCAATGGGCAGTGCGACGGCAACCACGCCAATCAACAGGCCCTGCATCGTGTCGGTCAAACTAACCGCCCAAAATCCGCCCAAGAGGGTATACACCAGCACGATGATTCCACCCATTAATACGCTCTGTTCAAAAGAGAGGTCGAAATAGTTGGCAAAAGTGCTGCCGGCTGCGTGAAACTGAGCGGCGATGTAAAGCGTAAAACTGAACACGATAAAGACTGAGGCGACAGCGACGATGGCTTGCCGCATTCCGCCGTCGACCCCATCGGCAAGCACGTCTGTCACCGTCAGTAGGTTTTTCGTTTTTGAGTCCGTCATCAATCGCGGGGCGAGCCACGTCCAAGAGATGACGTGTCCAAGTATAATGCCGGGCAAGAACCAAACTGATGATAGCCCCATTACGTAGACGATGCCGGTGAAGCCAATCAGAGTCCAAGCTGACGAGGCGCTTGCGGCATAGCTAATGGATGCGACAACGGGGCCGAGCTGACGGCCTCCTAAAAAGAAGTCTTGATTATCGTGGGTGCGCCGCTGAGACCAGATGCCAAGACCAATGAGGGCAACTTGATAAATCACTATGGTGACAACGATAATCGTTCCGTTATCCACTGGCGCAGCTCCGCTCTATTTGAAGTCCGTAGGTTTCTCGTAACCCGAATTTTAACAGCGAGGTCTGCGCTATAATAGGCTAAGGACTTGGAATTAGGGAGAAAATTGCGCCGGGGTTTAACGAGCGAACCGACCGTTGGACTTGCGTCACCTTTTGATTTATGCAGCGAGAGCGGCGCGCGAATGATCGGCGGTCAATCAAGTTCGAATTGGTCTTTGTAATCTCTGACCAACGCGGGATCTTGGTCTTCTTTTCGGAGTAAGCAATTTCCGACGGCCAGAAGATCCAATTCGGTTCCCATGAAACAATGGAAAGCATCGGTCGGAGAACATACGATTGGTTCACCGCGGACGTTAAAAGAAGTGTTCACCACTATCGGGCAACCGGTTTTTTCCTTAAAGCGATGAATCAAGGCGTAATACTTTGGATTCGTTTCCTTGTGGACGGTTTAAATCCGCGCAGAATAATCCACATGCGTTACGGCGGGAATATCCGAGCGGGGGACATTCAGTTTTTCGATTTCGAAAAGCGCCTTCTCCTTGTCCGTCATTTCTCGCTGATGCTCTTCTCTGACGTTTGCGACCAGCAACATGTAAGGGCTGATGTCATCAATCTCAAACCAATCGCTGACATCTTCTGCAAGACAAGATGGTGCAAATGGTCGAAAGCTTTCCCTGTACTTAACTTTAAGATTGAGCGTCTTTTGCATAGATGAGGATCGCGGATCTCCGAGTATGGACCGACCGCCGAGCGCACGAGGTCCAAACTCCATGCGACCTTGGAACCAGCCGACCGCGAGGCCATCCTTCAGTCCTTCGGCAACATTATCAACGAGGCCTACGTCGTCGAGTTTGGAATAGCGTGCGCCAGCTTTGCTCAGTTCTTCCTCGACTTCGCTGTCTTCATAGCTCGGTCCTAAATAACTGCCGCGCATGGAGTCCATTGCGTTAGGAAGGCGCCGTTCGTTGCCAAGGTGCCAATAGTAGGCGGTGAGGGCAGCGCCCATTGAGCCTCCGGCGTCTCCGGCGGCAGGCTGAATCCAAATGTCGTCGAAAATTCCTTCCCGAAGGAGCTTTCCGTTGGCCACGCAGTTCAATGCCACGCCGCCGGCCAGACAAAGATTTTTTTGTCCCGCCTCTTTGGCAATTGAGCGGCACATGCGAATGACAACTTCTTCGGTCACCGCTTGGACTGACGCGGCAAGATCCATATGCCTTTGTTCAAGCAGCTGTTCCGCTGTTCTTGGAGGTCCGCCAAACAGCTCGTCAAACTTGCTGTTTGTCATCGTGAGGCCCGTGCAATAGTTGAAGTAGTCGTGGTTAAGACGAAACGATCCGTCGTCTTTAACGTCAATCAAGTGTTCGAATATCAGGTCGGCGTACTTAGGCTCGCCGTAGGGAGCCAAGCCCATCACTTTGTATTCACCGGAATTCACTCTAAAGCCTGTGTAGTACGTAAAGGCTGAATACAAGAGACCAAGAGAATGGGGGAAGTGAATTTCCTTGACTATCTCCAGCCGGTTGCCGGACCCGATGCCAATTGACGTCGTGGTCCATTCTCCAACGCCGTCCATCGTGAGAATTGCCGCGTCCTGAAACGGAGACGGATAAAATGCGCTTGCAGCGTGGCTCTGATGATGTTCAGCGAATAGGAGCTTTTTTTCCACATCGAATTCGGGTGAAAATTCTTGCAGCGCTTTTGTAAGCAATCGTTTTTGAAAGAGCTTTTCTTTCAGCCACAAGGAGATCGCCATCGTAAACGAGCGAAATCCTTTTGGCGCAAAAGCCAAATAAGTTTCGAGCAATCTTTCAAACTTCAAAAACGGCTTATCGTAAAAGACCACATGGTCCACCGCCTCTAAGTCACACTTGGCAGCCTGCAAACAGTATTCGATCGCTTTGGCTGGAAAGCTCGAATCGTGTTTCTTGCGAGTAAAGCGCTCTTCCTGAGCGGCGGCAATAATATGCCCGTCCTTGAGCAGCGCGGCCGCTGAATCGTGGTACAGCGCCGAAATTCCGAGAATGATCATACGCTGCCTAGAATATTGTGTAGATGAAGGGTGCGACGGCCGACCCTTCACCCAAAACGATGAGTCCGCCGAACAGGAACATCACCAAGATTATGGGCAATAGCCAAAACTTTTTGCGCACGCGCATGAAATGCCATAATTCAGAAATAAAAGACATTAGCAATCCCCATTAAAACTGCAGGTTCATTGTTTCAGGCGGCGGGCTGGCCGGATCGCGTTCGATCCAGTAGCTCTTGGCCTGTGAATCTAGTCGCAGGCTTAGTAGATCTTTACCCGCGAGACGCATGACCAATCCAAACGGTGTAAAAATTAGATAGAACATCAGCCCCATTACTATTGGCGTCACAATCTTATTGAGCAGGAGACCAAATCTTTGCCAAAGCTTGTTGAGCACAGTCAAGCTCTTTGGATAGATCAGCGCTAACGTCAAGAGCAGCACGCTTATTACAAGGGACCAAATCCGAGGCGCCCCGCTGCTGAGCAGAGGCAGGCAGCCGATGATTAAGAAGATCACAGCAAATACAATGCCGAAGCTTCGATCGGACGATCCCTTTACTTCGTGCTTGCGGCCTATATCTTCGTGAGTGGCGGCATTCATGGATATTGGTAGTCCCCCGTTAAAGTGGCCTTATGAGGCGTTCATCGCTGTAGCTTGCGCCACAACCATCCGTTACCGAATTTGCCCATTCGGCAATCATACTTGCCAGATTTGGGCCAACCGCGGCTGATTTTTTTTCCCGCTTGGAAATATATATAATTAAATATGTCTTTTCTATTTCCAACCGGCGCCCTTTCGTGGAACGCTGACCGCGGGTTTGGCCTGAAAGCGGAAATTTCCGAGCCTGGGCTTAGGCTATTCGCTTTTGCGCCCGGGAGCCATCAGGCCGGGTAGGCGATTTTCGGACCCGGCAAAAAGACGACAAATTCACGGCGTGAGGCCAGATTTGTCGGTCATAGGCCCCATTTTTGCCATCGGAATCGCTTATTTTAGATCGAGCCGCCGCTGGTGTGCGCTTCCGGCGCGCAAAAAGATCCGGACCGAAGCTGCAAAGTCGTAACAACGAGTTAACACTTCTTTGGTTGGATCTGGATTCTTCCAGAAAGTTCGAGTGTCCATGGAACAAACCTTCGATCTCACTTCGATAACCCTTCTCACGACAATTGCCCTTCTTTGTGGCCTAGGATTGCAGAGCTTCCGCGTTCCGGCGAGCGTAGGCTTCATCTTGGCTGGGATCGTCTTGGGGCCGGGCGGTTTTGCTCTGGTCTCGAATTCGGAGTCAATTGGGCTTTTCGCCGAATTGGGCGTTCTAGTCTTGCTGTTTTTGATCGGTATGGAGGTGAGCCTGCGCGCCTTCAAAACCGTGCTCGGCACGGTGCTCCTTTGCGCCCTGTTGCAAGCAGCTGTGGCGGTAGGTCTTACGTTCGGCATTGGCTATCTCCTCAACTGGCCCTTTCAGCAAGCCGTCGTGCTCGGATTTGTCTTGGCGCTGTCGAGTACTGCTATCGGAATCAAGATCCTCGAGGACATTGGCGAGCTGCGAACTGAAGTTGGACGGATTACGATCGGCGTGCTGATCGCCCAAGATCTCTTGCTCGTGCCGATGCTGATCATCGCGGGATCGCTAGGTTCGGAAAATCCGCTGACCTTGATGCTGTTCTTGAAGGTCGGCGTGGGCGTTGCCTTGTTGGCTGGTTTGGTGTGGTACCTCAGCCGTAACGAGAAATTTGTTTTACCGTTCCGCGACCGCATTCGCGTCGACCATGACATCGGACCCTTGGCGATGCTGGTTTTCTGTTTCATTTTGGCGACCATTGCCGGTCTTGTAGGTCTGTCCGCGTCGTACGGAGCGTTTATTGCCGGATTGATCGTGGGCAGCTCCACAGACAGAAAGGCTGCAATCAGCACGCTGCAGCCCATTCAAAGCATATTGCTGATGGTCTTCTTTTTGTCGATCGGTCTATTGGTCGACGTGCGGTTCATTCTGGCGAACTTAGCTACCGTCCTGTCGCTTGTCTTCTTCGTCACGATCGCAAAGACGTTGGCCAATATCCTCATTTTGAACGCGCTCGGCCAGCCTTGGGAGCGTTCGTTCCTGGCCGGCGTGGTCATGGCCCAAATCGGAGAATTCTCATTCGTAATTGCTGCCGCCGGGCTGCACGGCGGGGCTATCAGCGGCGAGGGTTACCAAATCGCGCTCTCTGTCATCGCGCTCAGTCTGATGATCAGTCCATTCTGGTTATTGACGGCCCAGCGCCTCGAGGCCTTCGGACAGGTCGGTGCGCGCGGCGTTCGTTCGACGTTTGCCACTTTATATGAGACCGAACTCGTGACGTCGAAGAACTGGTCCAAACTGGTCTTCGGCTATGTCGTGCGGGTGATACGTGCATTGGTGAATGCATCGCGCAAGAAACCTCAATCCGCGACCCCGGCTCCGACCCGGCAATCTCCCAATCTCGAGGTTATCGAAGCCGAGGTGGTGGAAAAGGACGCCCCCGAAGCCGAAGAAGACGGCGAAGTGCAGCGCCGCGCCTAACCAACCTTTGTCTAACTTGGTCCGGAGTTCCGCCGTTGATACCGGGCGGCGCCTCGTGGATGGTGCGTCGTTCTCTACCTTGTGAAATCTCCCAAATTGGTCTTACATCGGCCCGGTCCGGTCCAGGGCTAATCTGAAAAAAAGAGGCACATCACTGTGCCGACAATAGGGGTGCACAGGAAAGAACATGGCAGCCAGCAAGGAATTCGACGTTGTCGTCAAGAATGTACGTGTAGTGCGGCCGACCAAGACATCGGTCGACTTGCTCGATATCGGAATCAAAGGTGGCAAGTTCGCCAAGCTTAGCCCTGAAATCGCGGCGGACAGCGCGGCGAAGGTCGTCGACGGCAAAAATTGTCTCGCTTTTCCTGGTCTGGTCGACCCTCATATGCATTGCGGCATCTATTCGCCGCTGCGCGATGACGCGGTGACCGAAAGCCGCGCCGCGGCCCAAGGCGGCGTTACTTCGAGCCTCAATTACATGCGAACGGGGCAATATTATCTCAACAAGGGCGGACCTTATTCCGATTTCTTTCCGGAAGTTCTTGAGCTTTCGCAAGGCCAATTCCATGTGGACTATGCCTATCATTTGGCACCTATGGACCGGACGCACATTTCAGAGATTCCCATGCTGATCGACAAGCATGGTGTGACGTCCTTCAAGATATTTATGTTTTACGGGGGCTTCGGACTACACGGCCGCTCGTCGTCGCAGCACGATTTTCTCATGATAGATGAAGATGAGCGTTATGACTTTGCCCATTTTGAATTTGTCATGCGTGGCATCCAAGACGCCATGCAGCAATATCCTGATAAAGCCCACCAAATCAGCCTCAGTCTTCACTGCGAGACGGCCGAGATCATGGAGGCCTACACAAAAATGGTCGAGAAAGAAGGCAAGCTCGAAGGGTTACCAGCCTATAGCGCCGCGCGCCCGCCCCATTCAGAGGGTCTTGCCATTTTTATTGCGTCCTATTTGGCTCACGAAACGGAATTGCCCAATATCAATCTGTTGCACTTGTCGGGGCGCAAGCCGGTGGAAGCGGCCCTCAAAATGGCGGACGCGTTTCCGCACATCAATTTCAGGCGCGAGGTCACCATCGGTCATTTGGTGCTCGACATCGACTCGCCGAGCGGAAAACACGCCAAGGTCAATCCGCCCATCAGGCCGCGCGAAGACGTGGAATATTTGTGGGAGCAACTTCTTGATCGCAAGCTCGATTGGGTGTGCAGCGACCATGCGTGCTGCAAGAACGAATTCAAGGTCAGTGCCGACGATCCGGAAAATATCTGGCTTGCCAAATCGGGTTTTGGCGGTACGGAATATCTTTTGGCGGCGCTGGTGACCGAGGGAACGCGTCGCGGCATGTCGTACAATCATATGGCCGAGGTTACGAGCTTCAATCCGGCGCGGCGTTTCGGTCTCAATCAGAAGGGCGACATTGAGATTGGCCTTGACGCGGATCTGGCGCTGGTCGATTCCAATGAAACTTGGACGATCAAAGCCGAAGACTCAGAGTCTCAGCAAGGCTACACGCCCTTTGAGGGAATTGAGCTCTCCGCCAAAGTGACGTCGACTCTTTTGCGTGGCCAGCTCGTCTACGACAACGGATCAATTGTCGGTGACGCAAGCGGGCAATATCTCAAGCGGCCTTATTGAGTCACAAACTCATAAGCGGGATTCATAATACCGCAGCAATGTCTGCTTGTAGTGCAATTGCGGTCGCGGAATTCGGGCTTGCATTACGGCTGAAAATAGCCAAAAGCAGCCGTAGTCCGCTCATACCGGCTGGCTACCAATCGATGCATAATGGCCCTTACCGAAAACAAAAATCCGAAGTGAAGATGCGCTTCTCAAAAACCACTGTTTGGGTCTGCACGGTCATACTTCTGGAATCTTTGCCGTCTGGTCTTCTTGCTGAAGAAGAAAGAGAAGAAAATGTTATTAGATGTGAGAACGTCTGGGGGTATTTGCGTTTTCCACTAGACCGAACGGGCCAGTCCGTGGATATCGCCCCTAACGGAGATAGTTTTCATCTTCAAGATGGCTACCTGTTTGTATCTCGTCGCGGAGACGGAAGCCCAAATGTACTGGAGTGGAGGCATGCAGAAGTAACCGGTAAGTATCCGCCGCTACCCGAACCTCCGACAGTAGACGTTGGCGATCCCATTCCTTCCGACTGGCTCTTAGTTCCCGAAGACCGGCACGGTGCCTACGTTCAAGAAGGTACACGGTTTTATGAAAGGCCAGACTTACAATGGGCTGCGGTAGATCTTCCAGACAACGGGTATGGGCAGATCGATGGATTGGGACCGTTTGAATGCAACGCGCACAAGGTTCATAAGTAATCGTCGCTTTGGGCCATGAACAACCATTACGCCATGCGTCTATTAGCGACTGAAATGGTACTCAGCGGACAATCAACGTACATTACTCCTGATAGGTTTTGCGACATATAGGAATTGGATCGGTGCCGGCAGGTCAATCGCATAATCCTCTTGACTCTTTCGAAGAGGACGAGGGCAAGAGCGATATAATACGTAATCTGAAGCTCGCGCTCTCGCTTACCTTCCTGTCAGCAGTTATCTACTACGAACAAGGGCAAAATGTTGCTTTGGCATTTGTATATTGCATTGGTTTGTCATGGATCCTTGTTAGGTCGCTTACCAGATTCAAACTTTTAGACACCTGTCTTGCTATAGCCCTCGCCATGCTTGGGATAGCGTTGGGGCTGTACGCGCTAGTTCTTGTTGCACTGGGATTAGCCGCACTTTTCTTCGCACTTTATAGTTGGCCGTTTGGCGCTCGTTTCTTCCAATCCCTTTGGATAAAATTTCTTGATAAATTTCTTCCAACTGAAAAGGGTATACGTCTTAGCGTTTTCAAATCGCTCAATCGAATTTTTCTGGGTGAAGGCATTTGTATCAAGCACCCCTCTCTGGGAGTATTAATCGGTTATCGAATTGAAGACGATCCCGACGAATATTATTGGCTGTCCGTCGTCAGATAAATTGGAACAGATTTCGATTTGAGCAAGCTGAGTCTTTGGCTCATCTGTTGTTTCAATTTAAGCAGCGGCTTTGCGGTGTTGCAAGCGCCGGTGTTCGATTGTTTTTCGTTTAATCCTTTCTCTTTGCAATAGAATAGTTTGGCCGCGCCCGAAGTAGACGTCGGCAGGCGTGAGGTTCTTCAGGCTCTCGTGATATCGCTGGTGGTTGTAGTGGCCGACGAAGTCTTCGATCTGCGCTTCCAGGTCGCCAGGCAGATAATAGTTTTGCAGCAAGATGCGGTTCTTGAGCGTCTGATGCCAACGCTCAATTTTGCCTTGCGTCTGCGGATGATAAGGCGCACCGCGTACATGCTTCATGCCTTGATCATCCATCCAGTCAGCAAGATCGCCAGCAATATAAGACGGGCCATTGTCGGACAGCAGGCGCGGCTTGTGAACGACATTAACTTGATCGAGCCCGGATTCGGCGAGAGCTGCTTCCAGCGTTTCGGTAACGTCCTCAACCCTCATCGTGGTGCAGAGTTTCCACGCAATGATGTAGCGCGAGAAGTCATCAAGAATCGTAGAGAGATAAAACCAGCCCCAGCCGATGACCTTGAGGTAGGTGAAGTCTGTCTGCCACATTTGATTTGGCGCCGTGGTCTTGTCTGTAAACTCGTCAGCCGCCTTGATGACAACAAAGGCTGGGCTGGTGATCAGATCCAGAGCCTTGAGCAGGCGATACACCGAAGCTTCAGATACGAAGTAGCCTTGCGTATCGGTGAACCTGACAGCCAGCTCGCGCGGCGACAACTCAGGCTCTTCAAGCGCTAGATCAACGATCTTGTCTCGAACGTCATCGGGAATACGGTTCCATACCCGTCCCGGCTTTGGAGACCGATCTTCCAGCGCTTCCACACCGCCAGTTTGATACTGATCGTACCAGCGATAGAATGTTGTCCGTGGAATGCCGAGTGTATCCAGCGTGCGTTTAACTGGCAGATGTGATTGCTCAACCAGTCCGATGATCTCGGCCTTCTCGGATGCAGGATATCTCATTCGATATCCTCCCCATCCCCGATTATGCTTTTTTTCAGAAGGCGCAGTTCCAACGCTTGTTCGGCAACGACTTCCTTGAGGTCTTGCGCTTCGCGCCGTAAGTCCTTCACCTCACCAGTATTAGCGGCCCGCGCCGTATCGCCTGCCAGCCGCTTCTTGCCAGCTTCAAGAAACTCCTTCGACCAGGTGTAATACATGCCCTGAGCGATGCCTTCCTGACGGCAAAGCTCGGCAATGCTGTCTTCGCCGCGAAGTCCGGCAAGCACAATCCGTATCTTCTCTTCAGCTGAATAGCGTTTGCGCGTCCAGCGGCGAATATCCTTGACTGTACGTTCCGCAGCTTCTTGATGGCGCACTGTTTTGTCTCTCATCGTCCACTCCTCTCGTGTGACGATGGGCCAAAAACTCTCCCTTACGCAATTCCCTCAATCTGTCCCATGAGTGCTGACGCCGGACAATGTCATTGTCGGCCAGGGCGATCCCTAAGAGAAAGCTGACGACTGTCTTTGCAAATGATCGCGCGCTAATAATGCTTTCATCGTAGGCCCCGTCGGCAAATTTGGAATATTGAACTTTGCCCTTGTGCAAGACGTAGAACGCTTGGGAGTTGCGCTCAAACGCGTATTCCGATGCGGTTTCTAGAGCGTCCGCTCCGATTGTTCGCTCGCCGTCTTTCGCAGTCGGAAAGAATGGACTAAAGCCGCCGGCAACAAGTTCGCTCGGAATGAACCACTCATTGCCGCGATCGATACCCGAACGTTTAGTCAAGAGAAATCGCCGCCAGAAGTGAAAGTCTTGTCTTTCAACTTCTTCAACCCACGCACGTCGTTCGTCCGGGTCATAAGAGTCTTGATCGTTTTGGGCGAAACCGGTCGTGAGCCCCAACGCCGCTATCAAGGTTATGATGACTAGAAGAATCTTCATTGCTGGCAATTCAGTCAATTTGTGCAGGCTGATGGGCGCGCCTTGATCATGGCCATAATACCGTCAAATTTGGCGATCTCGTCGGCTGACGGGCTGGGCCCGTTGCCGGAAATCAAAGTGCCGAAAGCCGGTTCACCGTTCGGCATGTAAAAGAAGATACCTCGGCCGACTTTTCCTTCCTCACCGGGAACGGCGACCGCGGAGATCGATGACAGCATTTCCGGCATCAGATGCCCACTAAATGCGTTGTCATGATCCAAGTTGAAGAACGGAGTGGTATCCGAACGCGTACCCGCACCAATACCGCTTGAGACCTCGTAAACATGCGGCCCCTTTGTAATGAGCACCGTGACTTTATCGAGCTTGGTCATTGCGGTCCAAATATCATCGAATGCCTCAGCGCTGGCTGATGCGACGTAGTCATCCGGGTACGCACTAGCGACAATTGCTTCGGGAAGTTTAAGCTCGCGGGCCGCCATGATCGGCATCATGGGCGTTTTGTCTGCGAGAAACTCTTCGACCGCCTGCCGTTGGTCAGACGTTGCACATAAATCGTCTGCCAACGCCGGACCTCCGATCAAAGAAGCTGTCATGGCGCCTAATGCAATTCGCTTTAGTGTGGACTTCATATCACTACCTCATTTGCTCTATTTGTACCTGTTGACCGAAAACTGACTTCTAAATCAAGTCCTTGACGGCCTCGTAAATTCGGAAGCCGGCTGAATATGCAATGATGGCAATGGCCGCCTCATCACCCGTGTTGCGTGTCTGGTGTGTGACACCTTTTGGAATGAAGATCGTTTCGCCTGCACACATCGGCACCCAATCATCGCCACATCGCTGGTCAATCTTTCCCGTCAGCAGATGAATGACTTCGGTGCAGTTCGAATGCCGATGTGCCTCGGTCGTAAAGTCCCGCTCAACGGTCATGCGTGCCAGACTTAGGCCCGCGTCCGCATGAAGTGAGTCATCGACCAACCAATTCATTGAAACGCTCATCCGAGCGGCTCCCTGCTACTACCAATAGTGCACCCAGCGTGCGTTTTCTTTGAAATAGCGGTAGGCGTCTTGGTTGCTGGTGGGAATGTAGTCCAAATACATATTCGGATCGTAGCGTTCCCGATATTGGTCGAGCACCGGTTTATAGAGTTTCATGTGTACGTCGGGAATGTGGTGTTTCTCGCGAAACTCTCTTATCGGTACGCGCACCATGCGCCGCGTTTCAAATGCCCCGGCTTTGGCAAGCTCGACGCCGCGGGGGCCGAAGATGGCGGATCGCCCGGGCCCGCCATAGGCCGTTTCTTCAAAAAATCCGCGGTTGCGGCTGCCGGTCGAAACCGAGTTGTTGCAAATCAGGGTGTAGAGACTGTTGTGATAGGACGTGAGCTTCATGTCGTCGTACTCGAAGCCCCCGGTCGCGACGCGCGCGATAATTTCAGCGCCTTTAACCGCCAGGCAGCGAAACAGTTCGGGCTCGAACTGAACAGCTGACATGGCGATGTTGCCGATGTCGGTTTGGACAACAGGAATAACGGCATCCAGTCCGTACATTTCGACAAAGCGGTCGTACACGTCGTAAACGGACGTCGTGTATTGCTCGGAGCCAGGGCGCATGCCGCGTACATTGCGCTGCTTCCAATGTTTGGCCGCGACTTTTCCATCAGGTCCCATCAGCACCATTAGATGCAATATGTGACCCGGCCAATCGGGATCTTTGGCATAAGTGCCAAAGACAATGTAGCAATTGTATTCCTTGGCTTTCTTGCCGACTTCTTCGATTTCGGGGCCGGGCACTTCGATGGCCACATTGTAATGCTGCTCGCGGTTCCAGATGCTGAAACCGGTGATCGGAAACTCATGAAAGCACAGCAAATCATTGCGTCCGCCGTATCCCTGAGCTGCATCGATGCACTCGATCATGTAATCTAAATTGGCGCGCCGATCCGGTTCCGGGTTATCGCCGTTGACTCCATGGACACGGGTTTGCACCACGGCGACATTGATAGCGTCTTGTCTCAATTCAACGGTTGGATAAGTCCCGTCGTGCCGCACCATTTGATCCGCGGATTGATTGTTCATGTTTGATATCTCCGCCTATTTGGGTTCGCCGACCACACTTAGAAAACGTGCGAAATAGATATTGCGAGGATTGTCCCGCCAGCCTTTGACGCGGTCACTGACCAAATGCCTTTGCGGCTTGAAGACGGTGGGAATGAGCGCAAAATCGTCCATAACGAGTTGTTCGGCTTCTTTTAGTTTTTCAATGCGTGCCATGGGATCGGCAAGGTCGTTGGCCTTGTTGATCAAGCTGTCGAAGGTAGGATTGAAATATCCCGAAAAGTTCGAGGAACTGTTGGATCGAAGCAAATTTAGAAAACTCATCGGATCGGCGTACGGCGCGAAATAGGAATATCGCATAAGCTCAAAGTCGCCGATGCGTGTCGCACGGACGAGGCTGCCTGTATCGAACTCCTGTATCTCGACGGCGAGTCCAATTCGGCGCCAAAAGCCCTGATAGGCGATCGCCAAGCGTTTGCTTTCTTCTGATATGCCGACTTTAAACGACGCTTTGAGCGGATTTTCGGGCGTGTAGCCGGCCCGTTCCATGAGTTGTTTGGCTTGTGCCACGCGCTGCTCAAAGTCCACATTCTTAAACGAGGTTGGATGATTGCCATAGGCGGGCATTGCTGAGGGAACGATATTGTAGGCCGGCAGCGAACCGTCGTTGAGCAAACGCTCCACAACGATTTCGCGATCAATGGCAATGCTTAGCGCTCTTCGAATGCGAACATTATTAAACGGCGGCACCTTGTGATTAATCAAAATGTAGCCAAGCGCGAGCGTGGGAAAAATGTGGAGATCAGCGGAATAATTTTCACGAAGCCATTCGATTTGCGAAGGTGGAAAATTCAATGTGACGTCTAGTTCACCGGCGCGGTATCTCTTGAGTGATGTCGCTCCGTTCTCGATTGGGTAGTAAATGACTTCATCAATGGCAGTATCGGCAGAGGCGTAGTGGTTTTCATTCTTGACGACTTTTACATGTGTGTTGCTCAGCCATTCGTTGAGAATGTAAGCGCCGCTCGTGACAATATTCTCCGCTTTGGTCCATGCCTGATCGTGTGTATCGATAATGTGCCCGGGTACAATTGAATTCGCGAACGCCAACAACATTTGCGGATAATAAGGCGTTGCGCGGGTCAGCTTGATCTCGACGGTTTGTTCGTCTTGCGCCGACACACCAAGCGCCGACGGCGGTGCCGCCCCCCGTATTACAGCTCGGGCATTGACGATAGGACCGGCTACCGACACGAGGGGTGATGCAGTCTTGGGGTCAACGAGGCGCTGATAGGAATAGACTACGTCAGCGCTCGTCAGCGCTGTGCCGTCAGACCATTTAAGATCAGATTTCAATTTGAATGTGTAGATGAGTCCATCTTCGCTGACGGACCAGTCTTGAGCGAGCCCGCCCACAATGTCGCCTCCGGGCTCGGTCGTCAGCAAACCTTCGAACATGTCGTAAACAATGATCGATCCCGTATTTCCTGTCACTTTGTGAGGGTCTAAGGAACGCGGCTCGCTGAAGCTGCCACGCCGGAGAGTCATGGCATCGGCGCTGGAAGCCAATAGAACCGCGAGCGCACCGGCAAGAGCTGCTAGGCGTATCGGGTTAAGGGAACAAGTCCTTGGCACTAGAATTCTCTGGAAAGTAGGGGCCTCGACGGGGACGAGATATTTATCATATACTTATAACCAATTTTGAATGCGGACTATTGAGCTCAGATAGTGGCGGCAGACGGCGGCGAATTGCCAATGTTTTCTATGCTATCACGGGCAGAAGCTGACACCCCGGTCTTTCGCGCGAGTAGTCGGGGTGGCATCGTCGACCCTCAAGGAGACGTCAATCATGCTGATCAACAATTGGTACGTCGCTGCGGCGTCGGAGGATGTCAAATCCAACGAACCCTTGGCCGTTCGCATGTTGGGCCTCGACTTTGTTCTATTTCGCGCAGCTGATGCCGGTGTTGTGTGCCTAAGCGATACTTGTTGTCATCGCGGCGGCAGCCTGTCATGCGGCATCATGAATGGCGAACGAGTTGCTTGCCCGTATCACGGCTGGGAATTTCGCTCCGACGGGGCGTGCGTCAAGATTCCCGCGTTTGGCGTGGACGCGAAAATACCGAAACGTGCCCGCGTGGACTCCTATCCGACCAATGAGCGCTATGGTTGGGTCTGGGCGTTTTTGGGTGACCTGCCGGAGGCGGAGCGTCCGCCGCTGCCTGATCTGTTTCCCGAATTCGATGACGCCGAGAATTGGCGCCTCGTTCCGTACAAATTTGAGGCGAAATGCAATTGGATGCGCATGGAGGAAAATTCTCTCGATACGGCGCATACCAATTTCGTTCACCGCGCATTCGGTTCGCGCCAGACGCCCGAACTTGAAGTGGTTCCCATTGAACCAACTGAGTGGGGTGCTCGTGTGGACCGGGTAAAGCCAGCTCCAAAAACAGCTGTGAAAACCGGTGAAATGGCAGAGTTGATCGGTAAAGAACGCAAAGATACACGCGTCGAGCTGGAATTCAGCGTGGTCGGCGTCTGCCATCGGATTAAGCCGACATTTCGGCCAGGCATGAGCCAAATCAACTTCACGGCGCGCACGCCGATCGACGCGTTCAACACGCAAGCCATTGGATGGCAAGCGCGCAACTACCTCATGGAAGCCGAGAACGATGCAGAGCGAATGAAGGGTCTCCAGGAGGCAATTCAAGAAGATCTCAGTATCATTGAAAAAATCAAACCCGTATTCACGCCGCCACAATTGTCTGATGAATTTCTCACCGAGACCGATGGCATGGAAGTCGCGTTCAGAAAGAAAGTCTGGAGTTTGGCGGATAAGGGTTGGGAAATCGACCGCGAAAAATTCGAGGAGATGAGCAAGAACCAAGCGCTGGTCATTCCTTCGCCGGCGCGCCGCGAAGATCCGAACAATTGGATTCACAAGACCGTGCCTCTTAAGCCGGCAAAAGAAGCGACGGCGCAGGCCGCCGAATAAGAGTGCGTCTAGGCGCAAATGGAACGTCTCATGAAAAGCTTTACGTCATGAAAGCTCTCACTCATCATGACATGCTGCCCCGCCAGTCTCGGGACGAAAAATCCCGCCACGCTTTTTTAGTGACACTAAAAACGGTCTTGATGCGCGACTTGGGCGCTGGGAATCGGACCACCTATGAGCAGACTGCGTCGCCTCAATTTGAAAAAGAAAAGGGCCACGAGCCCATGACGCGCAATGACGTTGCTTCTGTCATGACAGAGCAGCCCTTCTATCAAATGTGGAGCGCGCTTTCGCGCACGCAACAAGAGCTCTACGTCGACTCCACAGGAGCATGCGTGGAGCGGCAGCTGCCGACGCTCATTGCGAACTTCAAAAAACATGCGGCCGCTCCGAAGTACGGCACGCTCAAACTCAATTCCAATATCGAGTTGCCGCAATATCTGACAACCGTAGATACACACTGCGTGCCCGGTGGTTATTTGCGTGAATTGACGGTGAACGACGTTTACTTGGGCGCTCGCTACGAAATCGGAACTTATATTTTCGGGCGCGGATTGCGGGGGCCACTCAACGACTTGCGCGGCGTAACGGGCAATTGCTTCGTTCGACAAAATTTTCCAGATCTAAATCCGACTAGGATATTGGATTTAGGATGCGCCACCGGCAACAACACAATTCCCTATGTTGATGCATTTCCGGATGCTGAGGTCATCGGCATTGATGTCTCCGCGCCTTGTTTGCGCTATGCCCATGCGCGAGCGGAAGCGTTGGAAAAGCCCGTGCACTTTTCGCAGCAAAATGCGGTACTGATGGACTTTGAAGACGGAACATTTGATCTCATCGTCTCGCACATTTTATTTCACGAAACGTCTCGGCAGGCCGTTTTCAATATCATGAAGGAGTGCTATCGGCTGTTGAGGCCGGGCGGCGTTGCGATGCATGTCGACGTGAGGCGGCATCTCACTGAAAAGACACCCTTCGAGCAGTTTATTGGTGACTGGGACACATTTCACAATAACGAGCCGTTTTGGGGCACATTGTTGTTCGACATGGACATGATTGAGCCTGCGGTGGTAGCCGGCTTCAACGAAAAAGACGTCCAAGAGACGCTTGCGGATGCGGGTATGGGCAATATGCAATATTGGGTTTACTGCGCCCGCAAGACAGCCGATATATAATCTATACATTGATTATAACTGTAGCATTGGGCGGCAGGGAGACTGCTCGACCAGACCGGATTTTTGGAGACGCGAACGAATGACCCGAACTATCGACGTCCGCAATCCGCGCACGGGCGAAATTGACTACGAGTTCACGGCGCCGACGATAGATGCGGTTGTCGACGAATGCCGCAAGCTGCGCGAGGCCCAAAAGAAATGGGAAGAAGCGCCGATGGCATATCGGATCGATGTCATGCGCCAGTGGGCCGACGCTTTGGAAAAAAACAGCGCGGCTGTATCGGGCGCTCTTGCGCTTGATACCGGGCGCCATCGCATGTCGGTAGAATCGCCCTTGGCGGTTGTGGGTAGCATCCGGGAGTGGTGCAATGCCGCGCCGCAATTGCTCAATCCCTTGTCGGGCCAATCCAGTATCGATCCCAACGTTCAGTTTCGCTCTCAATTCAAACCGTTTCCTTTGCTGGGAGTAATCAGCCCTTGGAACGTGCCGTTTGTTCTTTCAATGATCGATGCGGTGCAGGCGCTGATCGCGGGCTGTGCGGCGATCATCAAGCCCAGCGAAGTCACGCCGCGCTTTGTTGATCCGGTTGCGGAAACGATCGCGCAAGTTCCCGAGCTGGATGCAGTTCTCAGCTATGTGCAAGGCGATGGCGAAGCCGGACAGGCGATTATTGAGAATGTCGACATCGTCGTGTTCACGGGTAGCGTGGCAACCGGCCGCAAGGTTGCTGAAGCTGCCGCCCGCCGATTCATTCCGGTTTTCTTGGAATTAGGTGGCAAGGATCCTGTCATTGTCACGAAGGATGCGGACATCGAGCGCGCCACGACAGCGACTTTACGTGGCAGTGTCTTTGCGACTGGTCAGCTGTGCTACTCAATTGAGCGGGTTTACGTAGACGAATCCATTCACGACGCGTTTGTCGACCGGTTGGTCGAAAAGGCTGACGCGGTTGATCTTTCTTATCCGGACATGCGCAAGGGTCATATTGGGCCGCTCATCTTCGGCAAACAGGCCGACATTATTGACGCGCAACTTGATGATGCCGTCGCAAAAGGTGCAGTGATCCATACCGGCGGGAAATCCGAGTCTCATGGCGGCGGAAAATGGGTGCGCCCCACCGTGCTCACCAAAGTCGATCATTCGATGGCCGTCATGACCGAAGAAACATTCGGGCCGGTCATCCCGGTCATGGCATTCAATACGGTCGAGGAAGCAATTGAGCTTGCTAACGATACGACGTTTGGACTTTCGGGCGCTGCTATCGCGGGCACCGAAGAAAAAGCGCAAGAAATCGCATCACAGATCAATGCCGGCGCCGTCAGCGTCATGGATACGGCTTTAACGGGCACAATCATACGCGATGCCGAAAAGACGTCTTTCAACCAATCGGGATTGGGCGGCACGCGCATGGGCCCGGGTGCTATCATGCGCTTCTTCCGCAAGAAGGCGATCATGTCCAATCGGGGTGACCCAACCGACATCGGGGCGTTTGCCGAAGAGCTTCTGCCTCAGCGTATGTATTGATCAGGTTTTGTCTTAAGTGTCTCGAACTATACAGGCCAAGAAGCAAAAGCAACTCGCAGCGAAGATTGCGTTGAAAGAATATGACCAACATGGGCCGTCTTGAAGACAAGGTCGCAGTGATTACGGGCGGTGCTGGAGAGATTGGCGGCGCCATCGCCGAGCGGTTTTGTCAAGAGGGCGCCACCGTCATCATCGCTGACGTCGACGCCGTCAACGCTGAAAAGATGGTGACGAAATGCGGCGGCGACGCTCACTTCTTTCCCCTCGACGTCACCAGCGAAGACGATTGGGTTGACGTGCTTAACCGGGTTGTTGAGCGATTCGAGCGTGTCGACATTTTGGTCAATAGCGCGGCGATTGTTGATCCGGGAAACATCGAAGAGGCCACGCTCGAAAGTTGGAACCGTATTATAGAAATGAATGCGACCAGCGTGTTTCTAGGTTGCAAGTATGGCATTGCCGCCATGAAGCAATCCGGCGGCGGATCAATTGTGAATTTTTCTTCTGGGCTTGGTGAGCGGCCTCAAGTCGATAATCTCGCCTATGGTGCCAGCAAGGCAGCTGTTCAATTGTTGACGAAGACTGTGGCGGCCCATTGCGGGCACAACGGCTATGGCATCAGATGTAATGTGGTTCTTCCCGGCGCGATCGACAGCAAAATGGTGCGACGTAACAAGCCCCACGCCCTGGAAATGGATGCCTATTTAGAAATGCTCAAATCTTCCCACCCCCTTGGCCGGCTCGGGCGGCCCAAGGAGATCGCAAATGCGGTACTGTTCTTGGCGTCTGACGAGGCTAGCTTCGTTACCGGTGCTGAATTTGCTGTCGACGGCGGCTCAACCATTTAGCGGAAGTCGCTGAAAGGACTGCATTAAACTTGGGACAGTTTTAGAGCGGGGCGCTATAACCTGAAGTGGCGCGGCCAGCGCCCGCTTGCAATAGAATTTGGAGCACTTTGGGGATGGCAGACAAGGAACGGCTCATCGTCGGGATTTCGGGCGCCTCTGGAATCATTTACGGCGTGCGGATGTTGGAACGCCTCAAGCCCACAGAAATTGAAGTTCACTTAGTGATGAGCAAACCAGCAGCGCTCACGCTCAGTTACGAAATGGATCGGGAACTCAAAGAGATCCAAGAGTTGGCAGACGTCGTCCATTCTGTCGGCGACATCGGTGCTTCCATTTCGAGCGGCTCATTTAAAACGAAGGGCATGGTGATTGCCCCTTGCTCAATCCGCACGTTGTCGGACATCGCCCACGGCTCGACGTCGGACTTGCTGACCCGCGCTGCTGACGTGGTGCTCAAGGAACGCCGCCGCTTGGTTTTATTGCTGCGTGAAACGCCGCTGCATCTAGGCCACATGCGCAGCATGACGGCCGTGAGCGAGATGGGTGCCATCGTCATGCCGCCGGTCCCGGCGTTTTACACCCGTCCGAAAACCTTGGACGACATTGTCGATCATTCCGTTGGGCGCGCCCTCGATCTGTTTGATATTGATATCGGCATGGTCAAACGATGGAAGGAAGACGATTAGCGCGGGTGTTGGCGCCCCGGTTCACAACTGAAAAAAGAGGACGATGTCAAATTCCAACCGCATTCCCGTTGATCTCACGGTCCGAACCGAAACGCGCCGGCTTGAGCTCGTTATTGACCGGGCCGTCATTGCCGGATGGACCACGCGAGATCGTGCAGCGCTCGAGCACCACATTGCAGAATTAGAAGAACTGGGCGTAGCGCGGCCCCCTTCAACACCCGTGTTCTATCCTGTTTCTGCGGCGCGCGTGACCACGGCCAGCTCGATCCAAGCACTGGGCGATGCATCAAGTGGAGAAGTCGAATTCATACTTACAAAAATCGATGGGCAACTTTGTGTCGGCGTGGGGTCCGATCATACCGACCGCGAAGTCGAAGCCTACAAGGTTTCCGTCTCTAAACAAATGTGTGACAAGCCGATTGCGTCAGCGTTTTGGCTATATGCTGAAGTAGCTGACCATTGGGACGATCTCATCTTGCGCTCATACGCGACAATCGGAGGCGAGCGCGTGCTTTATCAGGAGGGGCCTGTCATTTCCATGTTGGCGCCGGAGGATCTATTGGCGAAGCTCGAGACGGCCGGGCATAGTTTTGGCGAAACAACCTTGATGTATTGCGGCACTCTTAGCGCCAATGGCGGCGTGCGCCCGGCGGCTCGATTTGAGTTTGAACTTGTCGATCCCAAACTCGACCGCTCGTTGACGCACAGTTATGACATCGACGTGTTGCCGTTCGCGGACTGATTGTACTCCCTTTTATTTCGGTGGAGATTATTTCGTGCAAGACAACACATTCGACGTCGGCCACGAGTTTACGGACGGCCCGTCCTGCCCGGCTATGGTTGTGCTTCCGGCGGGTTCTTTCACTATGGGGTCACCCCAAGGCGAAGCGGGACGTGACGAGGACGAAGGTCCTCAACACGACGTCACTATTGCGCGGCCATTTGCGGTCGGTAAATACCAAATCACATTTGATGAATGGAACGCGGCCGTTGCAAATGGCGGCTGCGAAACCGTGCCGGACGACGAGGGCTGGGGCGGGGGTACCCGACCCGTCATCAACGTCGACTGGCGTCAGACTCAAACTTATGTCTCATGGCTGTGTCAGGAAACAGGCAAGGACTATCGTCTGTTGAGTGAAGCAGAATGGGAATATGCGGCGCGGGCTGGCTCGGCGACTGCCTATTTTGTTGGCGACACGATTTCGGAGACCCAAGCCAACTTCAATTCGGAGGGAACGGTGCCGGTCGGATCGTTTCCGCCCAACGGCTTTGGTTTGCATGACATGCACGGCAACGTCTTCGAGTGGGTCGATGACTGCTGGAATGGCTCATATGACGGCGCGCCGACCGACGGCTCTGCATGGACGACGGGCGAATGCGATATGCGGCTGCTGCGAGGCGGATCGTGGTTCAGCTCTGACAGGCTTTTGCGTTCTGCCGAACGGCTGCGTTATCTCGACGAAATCAGCCGTAACTATCTAGGTTTTCGCGTGGCACGCAGTCTCGACTAAGCGGTGTCTTGTCGGCTGATGCCGGGAAATCGCCAATTTTTCTAAAACGCCATTGTTTCAAATTGCGACAAGTTGCGGTTCATTTTTTTGATTCGTCTTCTTGCACTGCCTTGGAGTGCCGCTGCAATACGATGCGCACGCTTCTTGCAATGTGTCCCAAGAACCGAAATCTCATGGAAAATTGCAAGAGAGCTCGTGAAAAAAATTCTCATCTTAGGCGTGATTTTGCCTTTATATCTCACTCTTGGTTCGCAAGCCCTTGCCCTGTCGGCCGAACAATTGGCGCAGCACGAAAATTCGTTTCGAGTGTTCGACGTTGATAACAGCGGTGGAATCTCCGCCTATGAACTCATGTCTATTATGAAGGCTCTAGGCAAACCCCGCACGGATGACGAGATATTCGAAATGATTGGCAATTCAGATCTAAATTCCGATCAACTGATCGATTTTGGCGAATTCGTGACCATGATGTTGAAGGGCAGCGAGCCGGACCAGTACAGTCAAGAACTTCAACGTGCGTTCGGCAATTTCGATGCTGATGACGACGGATATATTGGACGGGCAGAGTTCGTAGAGGCCGTCGGCAATCTGGGCGATGTCATTACAAACGCTGAAATCGACGAAATGATAAGCGGGAGCGATCTCAATGGAGATCTACTCCTCGATTTCGCCGAATTCGAAAAAATGATGTTGCAATAATCTTTTGAGTGCTCTGCTGCCTCGAAAGACACACGTTGCCGATTTCAGCTTGAACCGTCGATGATATCCAGCAACACGCCTTCCGGATGTTCCCATCCTGACGACATGCGACCGCTCTCTTGGCCGCTAATATATACGACGCCGGTCGGGACGGCGCCGATATCATTGGCCGCTGCTTCAGGCTCTTCGCCGAAGCCTGGCGGTAGACCATAAAACTCGAAGTCGATCGCTGAACCTTTGAGCTCGTCCGCAAGCCGCACGAGTGCCGGCACGTGTTGTTGGCAATGAGGGCACCAGGAGCCAAAGTAAATGCGCACGCGGACTTCGTCTTGTGTTTGGCGGAGTGTGTCGAGTATGCCGGCGTCGAGTTCAAAGTCCTCGGAACCGTATACATAGCGTAGGCTGTACGCCTTGAGATCTTGTGCTTCTTGAAGGCCCAGTAGGAATGGTCTCTGCTTAATCGTGATCTCTTTGCCGCCAACAGTGAGTTTCACAATATCCTCTGAAAGGTCAAAGGCGCCATAGTCGTCAACAGTCGCGCCGTCTGCGAGGACAAGACCCGTTCTCGGTTCGCCGCTCAACTTTTCTGCGTCGGCCTTTCTGGCCGTCTGTTCGGTGAGATCGAGCAACAAGGGCGCGTCCAGATCATCGGAGAGAATCAGGATCGATGGCAAACCTCTGACCGATTGGAACATTGTCGACGGTACGAGGCTGCCATTGATGTCTAAGTCCAAATTGTCAGTAAATTTATATTCGATATCGAGGGGACTTTGTGCTGTGGCAGTAAGTTGGCCAGCAACGGATAGCAAGATTAGGATAAGAACCGCAATAAGTCGGAACCGGGCGCGCTCGACGAGCGCGGCCTGCAATGCAGAGATTTCGCTTTGATTGGATGTCATAGTCTCGAAGTCCTACGCGAAACAAATTCAACACGTAACACTTTATCGCCACCTCGACCGTATTGGGCTCACTTCTTTGCGATCTTAGTGGCCCGTCGTGTAATACGACGCAACACGCTGCAACAGAATTTTCATATTGCGCTCATTGTAGCCGCGCAGGCTCTTAAATGGTTCCAAGTCAATTTTGTTGTGGACGATGAGGGAAACGGTGCCCGCATCCATTTCCTTCTTTACGGCGGTCATAACCGACTGCCAAAATTCGCGTCGCTCGGTCACGGCTGTGATCGGTCCGACGGCGGGATGAAGGATCGACTTGCCGTTTTCATCCTTGTCCGGAACCAAGTGGCCTCCCACCATCTTTGTTATTCCGTCCCGTGCTGCAAGGTCTTCGATAGACGTGAAGAAGTCGACGACATTGTAAAAGTGAAAATCCGGGGCCATCGGATCGAATGGCATGTACCAGCCCGACGGTGGGCTGACGACATCGACGGTGAATAGAATGTTGGCAGGGCGAGCCACCATCACGATGAGGCATGTGTCGTGGCTCGGACCGAAGTAATAAAGGTCGAGTGACCGGTCGCCGACACTTACGGTGTATTCGTTGTCGAACGTCGTGTCGGGCGCCACGACGTTCGCGTTGGGCGACGAGGCGATGTTGGCCGCACACTTTTCGTGAGCAATGAACTCAGCCCCTTCATCTTTGAATATCTGACCGCCGGACACATGATCCCAATGGGAATGGGAATAGGCGACATATTTCACGGGCTGGTCGGTAACTTCCGCAATGGCCGCGCGATAGGCTTCTGCCGCTTGCGCGTTAATAGGATCGGTGGCGATGACGCCGTCATCGGAGACAATGAAAATGTTGCGATAGGCTTGATAGCGAAACGCGTAGAGCCCGTCGCCGATTTCTTCGGTTTCCGCGTTGGGGATGCCTTGGAGAAAGCCTTGCGCCCGCGCACAACTCGGTGTCATTCCGATGAGCATGATCGCCGCCAAGACGGACCAAGCCAAAACTCTTTGGACTTTAGACATCAAATCACCACCCTGTTGTTTGGAATACGGCAACGCGCCGCACCAAAACTTTAAAGTGATCTTCGCGGTAGCGCAGAAGATCCTCGAAGGGGGTCAGGTCTATTTTTTCCGGGACTTGCGTTGAGAATGTTCCCTTGGCCAGCTCCGCTTCAACCGCCGCGAAAAGTGTCTCCCAGAATTCACGGACTTCGGTCACCGCATTGATCGTCCCGATGGGCGGCTGCAAAAACGGTTTGCGGTTTTCGTCAATACCGACCGAAATCCAACCGCCGATGACCTGGTCGATTCCTTCGCGCGCCGCCAAGTCTTCGACGGATGTGAGATAAGGCACGATGTTGTGAAAATAGAGATCCGCGCCCATGGGTTCCCACGGTTGAATGCGGCCCGTCGGCGGTTGTACCAGGTTGGTTAGATAAAGTGCCTTTTCGTGACGGGGCCACATGGTGATAAGGCAATTGTCGTGACTCGGCCCGAAGTAAAAGAGTTCGAGTGTGCGCCCGCCGAGTTCCAGCTCGTAGTGATCGGAAAACGTAATGTCGGGTAGCACGACGCCGGGATAGGGCGTCGCCCTTAAGTTTTCTACACAATTTTCCTGTGCGATGACATGGGCGCCTTCGTCTTTGAAGATCTGTCCGCCGGCAGCGCGGTCCAAGTGAGAGTGGGTGTAGACCATATATTTGACCGGCTGGTCGGTCAGCTTTGCGATTTCTTCGCGCAGCGTTTTGGCCGCTTTCACGTTGAGCGGGTCGGTCACGATCACGCCGTCGTCCGTCACCATGAACATGGTGCGCGCCGCGCCCCATCTGAATGTATAGACATCCTCGCCGACCGGTTCGACTTCCGTCGCCCCGCGAAACATGTTGAATGACGGCTCGAAGGGAAACTCTTCCGCCTTGATATAGCCGAGGTCTTGCGCTGATGAAGCGTTGATCGACATCGCAATAATCGAAACCGCGAGAGCGCTTAGTACACGGGAGAAAGGCATTCGCTTCTTCATAATCTGCCTCCTACCGGCCCGAATAATAATAGTGGGCGATCCGCCAGACCAAAATCTTGAATTGGCCTTCCTCGTAGCGCTCCAATGACTCGTAAGGCGCCAAATCGATCTTGCCGGGCACGAACTCGGACCAGACGGCGGCTTCTAGTTGTGCTTTGACGTCGCCCATGAGTTGCTCAAAAAATTCGCGCCGTTCCGTGACAACTGAAATAGGCCCGGTCGGCGGTAGCAAAACCTGCTTGCCGCTTGCATCTTCCTTCATGGCAATGAAACCACCGATCAGCGTGTCGATTTGTTCGTTGGCCGCAAGCTCTTCGACAGCATTAAGGAACGGCACGATATTGTAGATGTGATGATCGGGCAGGGCTGCGTTCCACGGCATCTCCCAACCCGTCGGCGGCTGCACAAGATCGACGATGAAGAGATGCGATGAAGGTTTGGGTTGCATGACAATGAAACAATTGCCGACTACCGGCCCAAAGTAATGAAGCGCCAGGCTACGCTCGCCGACGCTGACTTCATATGAATCGGAAAATGTGATGTCTGGCTCGACGATGTCGGCGTGGGGCCTCAAAGCGAAATCATCGACGCAGCGCTCCTGAGCGACGATTTCAGCTCCTTCGTCTTTAAAGATTTGCGCGCCGGCGGCGCGGTCCCAATGGGAATGGGAGTAGACAACATATTTGACAGGCTGATCGGTGAGCCTGGCGATTTCCTCCCGGTAGACACGGGCCGCTTCCGGGTTCATCGGATCGGTAACAATGACTCCATCGTCCGATACAACGAACAAACTGCGGTAGGCGCCCCAGCGAAACGTGTAAAGGTCCTCAGCGATCCGCTCAACAGCATAAGGCGTAAAGGGTGCACCGCTTTGGGCGTGCCCAGGCCACGTATTGACAAAAAACGCAACGCTCGCCAACAACAGGCATAAAGCTCTGCCTACAGTCATCGCCAGACTCCCCCCTTCAAGATGTGTTGGACGCGGCTTAGCTTTCACCCAGCGCGTCACGCACCATTGTTTCCACCCATTTGGCGAAGAGCGGATGAGCCGACATGCCTTTGTCGTTGAATTTCACCGGAATGCCCGCAAGATCCTTTTCGATCTTGGGTTGAATGCCGGCGCTGCCGAGAAGATAGCCGACAACGATAACGTCTTTGCCGCCATCGATGGCCGTTTGCGCCATGTCTCTGAGTTTGGCGACGTTGGCTTCTCTGATTGCTTTTAAGGCGTCGTCTTGGAGGTTGATCCGGTGAACGTCGGCGAAGTAACTGTTTTCTTTCATCCAGACCGCATGGGTCGCCATTTCTTCAAGTTCTTTGGCGTTGTCCTCGTCGCCTGAGGGTCTGTGCCCTAAGATAATGACCTCTTCATTAACTTCGTTGGTGCTGATCTCGCGCGCATGGTCGAGCAACAGCTCCGAAATGATCGGGTGCTGACTGACGGGTGGCGTGACGATGATTTCAGCATCGGTCTCGACTTGCGGCACTGTTGTGTAAGAGGGCTCTTCCCTCGCGCCGAAAATGTATTTGTACTGACGGATACCGGTGTCGTGCTCGGTTTGCGTGGCGGGAACCACGACGATGGTTTCCGCACCGGCGGCGGTGAGATTGTCGACCGCCGTTTGAAATTGTGCGGACGTCATCATGGCCATGCCGAAGCCGACCGAGGTCGGCCAATTTTTCGACACGTCAACCAAAGACTGCGCGAATATTTCATCGCCCTCTTCGCCGAAACCGTGAACGGCAACAACCACGCCCACCGGCCCACGCTGATTTTCGTCGCTGACATAGCGCTCATAATTTAGCGGCATAATGGTCATCATGAAGCGGATCTCTTCGTCGGTGCGATCCGCTAATGACGGTACGACGTCACGTAGTTCCTGGATTTGTTCCGCCGACATGTTGCCCATGTCATGACCGGAATGATCTTCCTGGGCCAAGGCGCTTGGCGCGACGCTCAGCAGTGCTGCTACAAAAGCGAAGACGATCGTATGCAGTAGAATTTTCATAGTCAGTCTCCCGTTTCCACCATTTCGTCTTGTTCTGTTTCGTCTACTTTACTCTCAATTTCACTTCGTTGGTCATCTGAAAGCCGCGACTCAAGGATTGCCCGCAGTTCAGCGGTTTCAGCGCCGTTTCGTTCCGCCTGTACAAGCATCGCGTAGGCTTCAGTGTCCGATTGTTCGACCCATTTGCCGGTTGCGTAAAACTCCGCGAGTTTCAGTTGGGCTGGTGCGAAGTCTTCGCTTGTCGCTAGCCGGTAAAAAGAGCTGAAAGTCTGAAGAGCATTGTAAGTTTCAAATTGCTGTTCGGTAAATTCTGGAAACTCTTCGCTACTATCGAAAGTGACGAACTCTGGAAATGATTGTCGTTTGAGACCAGGTACGCCATTTATCAGATCGTCTAAATTTCTAACTTCTCCGGTTGAGTTTAAATCATGAAGAAGGGCCTCTAACTTTATTTCTTTGCGATAAGGTTCCAGTGAGAAGAACTGTCCCCAGTAGAAGTAATTTTCGATACTTTGCGGTAAGCCATCACCGTCGCGAAAGCGATATGCAAAATTGAGCGCATCAAATTTGCAAGTTGCAATCCATTTCTCAAAAAGGGCAACGGTTTCAAAATCTTGCTTTGTATGACTAAGAGCGCCTGCAATTCGTTCGTAGTCGACGGGGTGTTCAGCATGAGGGTCTCTAAAGCATGAGGCACTCAACCATCTATGTTGAATTTCGCCGGCGAAATGATCGATTTTGGTTGGCGTTGAATGTTCCTCCTCTATGCCAGCTAGCTTATTTTGGAGAATTAACAGTTCAAGGTGAAAGTTTCTCGGACCAAAGGGCTTTTCTATTGAGTAGCGTTCGTATGATTCATTTAAATTTTCGCCCGTGAAAGTTGCGGAAAGCTCACTCTGGCAAGATTGATCTTCGTAGTCTCCAGATTGATAATGAACGATCCGAAGATCATTAGCCTCAAAAACGTTCTCGGCTAGTTTGGCAGCGGCGTCGCAATCCTCTTTCGCAATTAGTTCTTGAAGGGCAGGCTCCCAAGGTACGGGCGATGTGTAATTCAGAATGTATCTAACTCGCTCGTCCTCTTGAAGCGGTAGTAACTCACAAACTTCAGAATTTTCTATTTGTGTACCAAGTATTGCGGCTTCGGCTTCGTTGGCTAGATGGGCCAAATAAAAAAGTTTTGTCGCCGCATCGCAGTTACGATTTTGGATTAAGGACTGCTGAATTTCGCCGATGTTTATTTTTCTTACCAAGGCGACAGATCCGTCTTGGCCGCTTGATGCGGCCGACCATACTGCCCATGCCGTCGGAAACACTTGCCAGATCAGCGCGCCCCAAAGGGAGCCAAAGACGGCAATGGCGATGAGCGGATAGCGCAGCTTCAGCATGAGTTAGCTGGTTCCAATTGAGGATTTGGATCGCTTCCAGTCTACTCGAAAATTTCATGCCCCGCTGGCCATTAAGAGGCGTGGCTTTGACCGGAACAAAGCGTGATAAGGTGCCCGCAACAAGAGCCTTAAGGCCGGTTTCAGGTCCATGTGGCCTTGCATCATGTGGGCGCGTTCCGTCCGGTCGTTGGGGATTTTCAAAAGGGAGCACGGGAATGACGCGCCATAAGGTGAGCCGCCGTTCAGTCATGCAAGGAGCGATGGCGCTTTCGGCGGCCATGATAACGCCCATCGGCGCGCGGGCGCAAAATCAATCCGACATTGTGGTGATCGGGGCCGGTCTATCGGGCCTCAATGCTGCTTTGCAGTTAGAGAGTGAGGGATATTCAGTCACCGTGCTCGAGGCGCGCAACCGAATTGGGGGACGGCTTTTCACGTTGCCCAATGTGCCGGGTCAGGCGGAAGCCGGCGGCAACGGCATGGGCGGCGGTTATGCGCGCATGCGCGACGCGGCGGAAACTTATGGCGTCGAACTCTTCGATTACATTCCCCGCGCCATGATCGACATGGCTGGACGCACCATGATTATGGACCGCAAGATCGTCTCGCCGGAGGACTGGCCGACACATCCGCGCAATCCGTTTCCCGAAGGCCAAAAGGAAACGATGCCGTGGGCGTTTTTCAATCCGTTGGTCTCCGCAAACAATCCGCTCACGACGTCATCCGATTGGATTGAACCTGAATTCGCAGAAGTCGACACGTCAATCTACGACTTTATGAAGGCGCAAGGGATTAGCGATGAGGTGATCGATCTCACTTACAACACCAATGTCAGCTACGGCTTGTCTGCGTACGAAACGTCGATCCTCATGCAGTATTTCGTCGACAAGTTCACGATACATCAGCGGGAGGTGGAACCGGTGCAATTGGTCGCCCGCGGCGGTAATCAACGGATCCCGGAAGGCATGGCAGGAGGCCTGAAAGGTGAGATCCATTTCGAAAAACGAGTTGAGGGCATTCGCAGTGAGGGCGAAGCGGTCGAAGTCCATTGCTATGACGGTAGCGTGTATCGGGCCAAACACGTCATCTGCTCCATCCCGTTCCCCGTATTAAACTTTGTCAAAATGGATCCAATCCTCACGGGTGTTCAGGCCGAAGCGGTCAGGAGCGTGAAGTACATGCCCATGACGCAAGTGCATCTCGTTCCCAAAAAATGCTTTTGGGAAGATGACGGTTTGCCAGCGACCATGTGGAGCGATGGGCCGGCCGGGAATGTGTTCCCCAATCGCTTTGATGACTCGCCTGATGAAATCACTAGCTTTACCTGCTGGGGCCGCGGTTATGTCGCGCGCTATTTAGATCGCATGTCTGAGAAGGATGCTAAAAAAGCCGTGGTTAGATCGATCGAGGAGGCGCGACCGGCGGCCAAAGGTAAAATTGAAGCTGTGGCGATCAAATCGTGGGAGCTCGATCCCTTTAGCGGCGGTGACTATTTGATTTGGGCTCCGGGTCAAATCCACAAATACTTATTGGAAATGATCAAGCCTCATGAGCGGGTCCTTTTCTGCGGCGAACATACAGGCCTGGTTGACCGTGGTATGGAAGGGGCGATGGAATCGGGCGAACGGGTTGCCCTCGAAGTCTTCGAAACGTCGTGACGGCGCGTCCGCGTCGACATTTAGTAGATCACTAGCAGGCCGATGAGCTGTGCAGCGCAACAGATGTGTGACAGTGCGCACGGCAATAAGGTCTCATTGAGAGTCAAGTATGGCAGTTGCTGAAGCACCAGAGTTTCGCCGCGTCGGACCGGTTAATCTCGCCGACGGCATTTCGCCGATGAATTTCTGGACCTACATGTACGCGTCGTTCATTTGCATCGGCGTTTTCGCCACCATCAACTTCGCACAGCCCTACATCCTCGAAGTTCATCTGCAGATTCCAGCAGAGGAGCGCGGCAAACTCAGTGGCCTCCTGTCGCTGTTTACAGAAATTATCGGCGTCTTGTTGATTTATCCCTTTGGAATCCTGTCCGATCGTATCGGCCGGCGTCCCGTCATCATGATCGGCATTGCGCTCATTGGAATTGCTTACGCGCTTTATCCCTTTGCGACGACCGCGATACATCTTTATGTCTTTCGTATTTTCTTTGGAACAGGTGTTGCCGCTGCGGCCGCGATGACCGCCACCATCGTCAATGACTATCCGCGTGATGATTCCCGCGGCAAGACGATTGGCATAAGTTCCTTTTTTAACGCTTTTGGAATCATTGGCGTTGCTAATCTCGTTGCCCAGCTCCCGTTTATTCTGACCGAGCAGGGCTTCGATCCCATTGTTGCTGGGCGTTTGGCGTTTGGGTCAGCCGCGTCTTTATGCTTCCTCTCCCTGTTCTTTTTTCAATTCGGACTTAAGGGCGGTACACCGGCGCGCCGGGAGGACCGACCGCCGTTAAGCCAATTGATTACCAGTGGCCTTAAGGCTGCCAAGAACCCCCGCATCGCTCTGTCTTACGCCTCAGCTTTTACGGCACGGAGTGATGTGATTATTGCCGGCCTGTTCTTTTCGTTGTGGGCGAACGTAGCCGCCGAGTCTGCGCAAAATATGGATGCCGCGGAGGCCCTGCGCCTTGCTGGATTGTCGTTCGCCATCATCCAGTCTTCCGGCATGATTTGGTCAATCGTTTTCGGTTTCATCATGGATCGTGTCAGCCGCGTTACTTCGATGATCATGGCGCTAGCCATTGCCGGTTTTGGTTATCTTTCCATGGGTCTGATTACTTCACCATTCGACCTACGCATGTTCCCCGCGTTCGTTCTGTTGGGGGCGGGCATGGCGAGCGCCATGATGGCATCACTGGCGCTCTTAGGGCAGGAGTCGAACAACAAAGAACGCGGGTCCGTGTTCGGAATGAACGGCCTGTTCGGAAATATAGGTATAATCTTTGCCGCATCGGTCGGCGGAACATTGTTTGACGTTTGGGCGCCCTATGCGCCGTTTGTTATAATAGGCGCCGCGCAATTACTCTTGATGTTGGCAGCTATTGTCATTCGCTTTGTTGCGCCGGGACCGTTAGCTCCAATGCAACAGAGCAAATTAGAAGCTGAATTAAACGACAACTCGTTCGGCGAACCGTCAGTCAGTGTCGTGTTGGCGGCTGCAGGCGAAAATCCGTCAGGGGTCGTACGTGCACTTCGGACCGTCACGGGAATGATGCCCCACGAGGCGCGCGATTTGGTTGACGCCGCGCCGCGTCAGATTGGTGGCTTGGTTGCCCCGGGCGAAGCCAATTCGATTAAGCAAGCCCTCGAGGCCGTCGGCGCTACGGTTCTGGTGCACTAATCCCCGTTGGCCGACCGCCGCACACGGGTGCGAAAGCCGTTGCTGGCTCCATTTGTCACAGCTACGCTGACAGCCAACACTGGATCAATTCCTTAAGGGGAACGACATGAAATACAAATTGCTAGGCCGGAGCGGCATGCGCGTTTCCGAGATTTGCTTTGGCGCGATGACGTTTGGTGAAGAGACAGGTTTCGGGGCACCGAAAGACGAGTGCCAGAAGATGTACGATACGTTTGTCGAGGCGGGTGGAAATTTCATCGACACGGCCGACTTGTACGGCTATGGCGTCAGCGAAAACATGTTGGGCGATTTTATCGGCAGCGATCGCGATCGCGATCGCATCGTGTTGGCGACAAAGTTTACGAGCAACATGGCGGCAGATGACCCGAACGGTGGCGGCAACCATAAGAAACATATGGTACAGGCACTCGAGCACAGTCTGAAGCGTTTGAACACCGACTACGTAGATCTTTATTGGATTCACCATTGGGATTTTACGACGCCCGTCGCCGACGTCATGCGCTCGCTCGATGACCAAGTGCGCGCCGGCAAGGTTCTGCACATTGGCGCGTCGAACACGCCCGCTTGGGTCATTTCTTATGCCAATGCCATTGCCGAAGAGCGTGGATGGACGCCATTCTCTGCAATGCAACTGCACTACAATTTGGTCGAACGATCAATCGAATCCGATTTTTTCGCGCTTGCTAATACCCAAGATATGTCGATCACGCCATGGAGTCCGTTGGCCGGCGGTTTATTGACGGGCAAGTACGACCGCGACGCCGACGAAAACGCACGCAAGGGCTCGCGCATCGAGGATGGAAAATGGCCCGGGGGCGTTACTGAAGAAAAACTCGCTGTGGCCGAAAAAGCGAGCGCCATCGCCCGTGAAGTTGGACAGACCACAGCGCAAGTGGCGCTCAAATGGATGATGCAGCATCCATCCGGCCGTGTGGTCCCCATTGTCGGCGCGCGCAACCTTGATCAGCTCAAAGGCAATCTCGGCGCCTGCGATTTTGACTTGACGGATGATCAACGCAACGTACTCGACGAAGTCAGCGCCGTTGCTCCACGGTATCCGGCGAGTCTGTTGGGCAATCCTTTCATGAAACGCATGATCATGGGCAACGTGGGCGACAAGATCGCCAATCATCACGACCCGCGGTAGCCGCACCATGAGTAGAAACACCATGAATACCGTGAGGCTTAGTGCGGTAGCGACCGGCCTCTTTGCGGGTCTTGCATTTTCTAGCTGTACGTTTGCTGCCGACTACAAAGTCGAAGTTCTCGTACCTGCTCCGCCGCTGTGGGGATCCAACGGACTCGATTTCAATGCGGATGGCGAGCTCATTGTCGGCAGTATGTCCAGTGGTACTTTATTCAAAGTTGATCGCGACACTGGCGCTATCGATACCATTGTGCCGGCGCCTATAGGCATCGCGGACGAT
>CBDFKK010000006.1:0-367168 GCA_965248815.1 Alphaproteobacteria bacterium | reverse complement strand
TCACCGCCGTAGGCGGGCCAACCTTGCGCATTTCCGATGCGGCATTGATGAGCCACAGGATGACGACCAAGATGAGTTGTTTGATTACGATGCTCATGACCCCTCCAAATCTTCCACTCGGTCCAATTTACGCGCTATGGACCTGGGAAAGTCGAAGAAAAACAGTAGCTAATGGATCGGTCCTCAGCAATCGGTAAGGCGAATTGCCGCAGCCCTTTTTGCCCAGGACGATCTCAAATAGCGTCACTGCTCCTTGAAACGTCTCGGTCCTGAGAATAGTTCTAATCAGAGTCGGGAAACGGTCGCTTTTGCGTTGCAACACGGTGCCCTCCGGCATAGGTTTGCGGCGACTTTTAGAGCGTTGATTCTCAAGGCGGCCACGACTTAGCGACAAGCGTCCGGCCGTATCGGGGCCCAGAGATGAATGAAACACTGGTCGAGTGGCAGCCATATCTCCTCGAATACCTGCCGATCATCTTGTTCTTTGCTTTGGCGGCCGCCCTTGGCATCGGCTTCCTCCTAGCCGCGTGGCTGATCGCGCCTTCGAATCCCGATCCGGAGAAGGTTTCTGCCTACGAGTGCGGCTTTAATGCGTTTGACGATGCGCGCATGAAATTCGATGTGCGGTTCTATTTGGTTGCCATTCTCTTCATCATTTTTGACCTGGAAGTTGCCTTTCTTTTTCCCATGGTTATTTCGCTGAAAAACATCGGTTGGTTTGGCTATTGGTCGATCATGGTGTTTTTGGGCGTTCTGACCGTGGGTTTTGTCTATGAGTGGAAGAAGGGGGCATTGGAATGGGAGTGACAAAGCCCGCAGGCCTAGTAATGCCGCCCTCAAACATCCCGGACGATCCTTTCGTCGAGACCCTATCGGACGAATTGGCCGACAAAGGATTCCTCGTCGCGCAAGCAGACGATTTGGTTACTTGGGCGCGCACGGGCTCTTTGATGTGGATGACTTTTGGCTTGGCGTGTTGCGCGGTAGAAATGATGCAGGCTTCGATGCCGCGTTATGATGTCGAGCGGTTCGGCTTTGCGCCCCGCGCCTCACCCCGACAATCTGATGTCATGATTGTGGCGGGCACACTCACCAACAAAATGGCGCCGGCCATGCGTAAGGTCTATGACCAAATGCCCGAGCCGCGTTATGTGATTTCCATGGGATCGTGCGCCAACGGCGGCGGCTACTATCATTATTCTTATTCCGTCGTACGAGGATGCGATCGAATTGTGCCTGTGGATGTTTACGTTCCCGGTTGTCCGCCAACTGCGGAAGCGCTGGTTTACGGCATTCTGCTTTTACAGAAGAAAATCCGCCGCGACGGCAATATCACCCGGTAAACGAACCGGTCTGGACAAGGCATGGACGAAGAGGCACTTACAGATTTGGGAGAGCACATCGCCTCTTCACTCGACCAAGAAATCCTCGAGGTTAGAGTTGAGTACGGCGAGCTGACGCTGTTGGTCCGGCCGGATCAGATCAAGACTGTGCTGAGCTTCTTGCGAGACGATCCGACATGCCGGTTTGCAGTTCTCATCGACATTTGCGGCGTTGACTATCCGAACCGGGCCCAACGGTTTGAAGTGGTCTACCACCTTCTAAGTTTGCACCAGAACCAGCGTATTCGAATTAAACTATCGACCGACGAAGAAACGCCGGTTCCAAGCTCCGTTGAAGTATTTCCTGCAGCAAATTGGTTTGAGCGGGAAGCATTTGACCTCTACGGCATTCTATTTTCTGACCATCCAGACTTACGCCGACTGCTGACCGATTATGGCTTTCAGGGCCACCCCCTCAGAAAAGACTTTCCACTCACTGGCCATTTGGAAGTGCGCTACGACGAGGAAGAAAAGCGCGTTGTTTACGAGCCGGTTTCATTGACCCAAGAGTTTCGCAGCTTTGACTTCATGAGCCCCTGGGAGGGCGCCGAATACATTCTACCGGGTGACGAAAAGGCCGAGGCGGACCCTAAAAAAGAAGAGGGTGCGTGAGCGCAATGGCCGAATCTCAAATCCGCAATATCAGTCTTAATTTCGGCCCGCAACATCCTGCGGCCCATGGTGTATTGAGACTCGTGTTGGAGCTCGACGGGGAGGTTGTCGAACGTGTCGACCCCCATATTGGTTTGCTCCATCGGGGCACCGAGAAGCTCATCGAACACAAGACCTATTTGCAGGCCGTCCCGTATTTCGACCGGCTTGATTATGTAGCGCCGATGAATCAGGAGCATGCCTTTGCGCTCGCGATCGAAAAATTATTGGACCTGGAGGTACCGCCACGCGCACAATATATCCGCGTTCTGTTTTCAGAGATCGGCCGGATCTTGTCTCATATTTTGAATGTGACCACGCAAGCCATGGATGTGGGCGCGCTAACGCCGCCATTATGGGGGTTCGAAGAACGCGAAAAGCTCATGATTTTCTACGAGCGCATTTCCGGCTCGCGTCTTCATGCAGCCTTTTTTCGCCCAGGAGGTGTTCATCAAGACATGCCTGCGGGCCTTGCGGAAGACATTTTAGAGTTTTGTGAGACCTTCCCTAAAGTTATGGGCGACATCGAACAGCTTGTGACGGACAACCGGATTTTCAAACAGCGCAATGTCGATATTGGCGTGGTCAGCGTCGAGGAGGCATTCGCTTGGGGTTTCTCCGGCGTGATGGTGCGCGGTTCGGGTGTGGCGTGGGATCTGCGTCGCTCTCAACCTTATGAATGCTACAACGATCTCGAATTCGATATTCCCATCGGTAAACATGGGGATTGCTACGATCGCTATTTGGTACGCATGGAAGAAATGCAGCAAAGCATTTCGATTATGAAGCAATGCATTGAAAAGATGCCCGAAGGTCCCGTGCTATCTACCGACGGAAAGGTTGCACCGCCGCGCCGGTCCGAAATGAAAAATTCAATGGAAGCCCTCATCCATCATTTTAAGCTGTATACTGAAGGGTTTCATGTGCCGGAAGGCGAAGTGTATGCGGCCGTGGAAGCGCCGAAGGGCGAATTCGGGGTCTATTTGGTTTCGGACGGATCAAATAAGCCCTATCGCTGCAAAATTCGCGCACCCGGATTTCCTCATTTGCAAGCTATGGACGACATGTGCAAAGGACACATGTTAGCGGACGTATCGGCGATCATCGGGTCATTGGACATCGTGTTTGGAGAAATTGATAGATGAGTGCGCGACGTCTATCTCCCGACCAGCCCGAGAACTTCGAATTCACAACTGATAATCTGGAGTGGGCAAAAAAGGAAATTGCAAAATATCCGCAGGGCAAAGAGCGAAGCGCCGTAATTCCTTTGTTGTGGCAAGCGCAGCGGCAAAACAGTAGTTGGGTGAGTGAACCTGCCATGCGCGTTATTGCCGACATGCTCGGCATGCCCTACATCCGAGTTTACGAGGTCGCCACGTTTTACACCATGTTCAATTTGAAACCGATCGGCCGTTTCCACGTTCAGCTCTGCGGAACTACGCCTTGCTGGCTCCGTGGCGCCGACGATCTTAAGAAGGTCTGCAACGAACAAATCGGTCCGATAGGGTCGACGTCAGAGGACGGGCTGTTTACTTGGACCGAAGTTGAATGCCTTGGCGCCTGCGTGAATGCACCGATGGTGCAAATTAACGACGATTTCTATGAGGACTTGGATGGCAAAAGTCTTCTTTCACTGCTGGATGAAATCCGCAGAGGGCATATGCCAAAACCGGGTTCCGCAAGGTCGCGAACATCATCTGAGCCCCAGAGCGGATCGACGACGCTGACGGAACAATCGATCTATGACCCGCAAGTTGCTGCCGCACCGGTGAATTTCAAAGATCGCGGCGGCAAAGTTTCCGAGCAGAGGCAAGACTGATGCTCGAAGACAAGGATCGCATTTTTACTAATCTCTACGGCCTCCAGGACTGGCGTTTGGAGGCGGCTCGCAGCCGCGGAGCTTGGAATGGCACCGCCGATTTAATCGCGATGGGCCAAGACTGGATTATCGAGCAGATCAAAGAATCCGGTTTGCGCGGTCGCGGCGGCGCCGGCTTTCCCACGGGCCTCAAATGGTCTTTCATGCCCAGGGAATCCGACGGCCGGCCACACTATTTGGTCGTCAACGCCGACGAGTCCGAGCCGGGAACGTGCAAGGACCGTGACATCATGCGACACGATCCGCATCTGCTGGTCGAGGGCTGTTTGGTGGCGAGTTACGCCATGCGCGCCCACGCTTGCTACATATATATCAGAGGCGAGTACATACGAGAGCGCGAGCGGCTGCAGGCGGCCATCGATGAGGCTTACGCCGCCGGTCTTGTGGGTAAGAACGCCTGCAACAGTGGCTGGGATTTTGACGTCTACGTGCACCATGGCGCTGGCGCCTATATCTGTGGAGAAGAAACGGCGTTGCTCGAAAGCCTCGAAGGCAAGAAAGGCCAGCCCCGACTGAAGCCGCCATTCCCGGCCAATGTTGGTCTTTACGGCGCGCCGACTACTGTAAATAACGTTGAGAGCATTGCCGTTGCCCCAACCATCATTCGGCGCGGTGCCGATTGGTTTGCCAGCTTCGGCCGTCCCAACAATACCGGAACAAAAATTTTTTGTATTTCCGGACACGTGAATAGTCCGTGCAATGTCGAAGAAGAGATGAGCATTCCCTTACGCACTTTGATTGAAACTCACGCGGGCGGCGTGCCGGGCGGTTGGGATAATCTAAAGGCCGTCATACCTGGCGGTTCATCGGTACCGCTCTTGCCGAAAGATATATGCGATACCGTGCTGATGGATTTTGACGCCCTTAAGGAAGTGAAATCAGGTTTGGGAACTGCAGCTGTTATTGTGATGGATAAATCGACCGATATCGTAAAGGCGATTGCTCGTATCTCTTATTTTTATAAACACGAGTCGTGCGGCCAGTGCACGCCGTGCCGTGAAGGAACAGGTTGGATGTGGCGTGTTCTTGAACGGATGGTGCGGGGGGAAGCAAAGACCTCTGAAATCGATACTTTGTTAGACGTGGCCAACCAAGTCGAAGGGCACACAATTTGCGCGCTTGGCGACGCGGCAGCTTGGCCCGTGCAAGGATTGATCCGGCATTTTCGCCACGAAATTGAAGAACGCATTGAGACTTACCGTAACGACCGGCCAATACCGGTCAGCGCGGCGGCGGAATAGAAACTATGCCCAAACTAACCATTGATGGCATTGACGTCGAAGTCGTACCGGGAACAACGGTTCTGCAGGCTTGTGAAGAAGCTGGCGCTGAAATTCCACGCTTTTGCTATCACGAGCGGCTTTCGATCGCGGGCAATTGCCGCATGTGTTTGGTAGAACTTGAAAAGTCGCCGAAGCCAATCGCCTCGTGCGCGATGACTGCCGCTGACGGCATGGTTGTTTTGACCAAGTCGAAGCTCGTAAAGAAGGCGAGGGAAGGGGTGATGGAATTTCTCCTCATCAATCACCCGCTCGATTGCCCGATTTGTGACCAAGGCGGGGAATGCGATCTACAAGATCAAGCCATGGCTTACGGTACGGACGGCAGCCGATACGACGAAAACAAACGTGCGGTTGATGAAAAGTATATGGGCCCGCTAATCAAGACGATTATGACGCGGTGCATCCAGTGTACCAGGTGCGTTCGCTTTGCTGCGGAGATTACCGGCGTCGAGGAGCTTGGTGCAATTGGACGCGGCGAAGACATGGAGATTACGACGTACCTCGAAGAATCAATGACATCTGAGCTTTCCGGAAACGTAATTGATATTTGCCCTGTTGGTGCACTGACGTCTAAGCCTTATGCGTTTACGGCACGTCCATGGGAATTGCGCAAGACGGAGACCATTGATGCGATGGATGCCGTTGGTTCCAACATTCGAGTCGATGCCCGTGGCCGCGAAGTCATGCGTGTACTGCCACGGGTTCATGAAGACATCAACGAGGAATGGATTTCAGACAGAACTCGCTTCATTTGGGATGGTCTGCGGAGCCAGCGGCTGGACACGCCCTATGTCCGAAAAAGCGGCAAGCTTTTGCCGGTATCTTGGCAAGAGGCGTTTGAAACGATCGCTATGCGTGTGAGACAAAGTGTGCCTGATCGAATAGCCGCCATCGCAGGCGATCAAGCATGCGCGGAGTCGATGTATGCGCTCAAAGATCTGATGGGTAAGATCGGTAGTCCCCATCTGGACTGTCGCCAGGATAGCGCAAAAATTGGACCCGGTCCCCGAGAAGGCTACCTCTTCAACACGACGATCGCTGGCGTTGAAGACGCCGACGCCATACTTCTAATCGGTACGAACCCGCGTTGGGAAGCGCCGCTTATCAATGCTCGCATCCGAAAAAACTATTTAGGCCGCGGTGTAAAGATTGCCGGCATCGGACCGCGCGTTGATCTCTCCTATGACGTCGATTGGATTGGGGCCGGACCGCAGACTCTGAAAGAAATTGCGGGCGGCGCTCATTCTTTTGCTCAAGCTTTGGGCAATGCCAAGCAGCCCATGCTCATCCTCGGTATGGGAGCGCTGGCGCGCGCTGACGGAGCGGCCGTTTTGGCCGCCGCTGCCGAAATCGCTCAGAAAACGGGTATGATCGTTGCGCCTTCCGGCAATGACGATGGGTGGAATGGATTCAACGTATTGCATACCGCCGCCGCGCGGGTCGCCGGACTTGACCTCGGTTTTGTACCCGAGGAGGGCGGCCGCGATGTAGAAAACATAGTCGCTGGAGCCCGTTCCGGAGACATCGACATTATATATCTACTCGGCGCCGACGAGATTGCTGCTGAAAATATGGGCGGTGCATTTGTTGTGTATCAAGGCAGTCACGGCGATCAGGGCGCACACCGCGCCGACATCATTTTGCCGGGCGCGGCTTATACAGAAAAACATGCGACTTGGGTGAATACGGAAGGCCGCGCACAGCTCGGAAATCGCGCCGCCTATCCGCCGGGGGATGCTCGCGATGATTGGGCAATAGTGCGTGCCCTTTCCGGTGCACTCGGCCAGACATTGGACTATGACAATCTCGATCAATTGCGGATTGTGATGAGATCACAGACGCCCGTGCTGGGGTCTATTGATTTCGCGCCCGGCGGCGGCAGCGCCGCGTCATTTGATCCCCAAAAGATCGGCGTGCCAGGTCAGTTGCTCGATGCTCCTTTCGAGCTTCCCCTTACAGATTTTTACCTCACAAATCCAATTGCGCGAGCCTCAAAAATCATGGCCGAGTGCAGCACGATGTATTGGGCGCGGCGAAGCGAAGACGCGCCGGCGAAAGCGGGCTAGGAACACCGAGCGTCATGGAACAGTTCTTTATAGAACTCTTGGGAAATTTCTGGGGCTACCCGGTGGCGTGGCTCATCCAGATTCTCATCATGATGATCGTGCTTCTCGTATCTTTGGCTTTCATTTTGCTCGCCGACCGTAAGATATGGGCTGCCGTGCAATTGCGGCGAGGCCCAAATGTGGTCGGGCCTTTTGGATTGCTACAGTCGTTTGCCGACTTTTTCAAATTTATTTTCAAAGAAATCGTTATCCCCGCAGGCGCCAATAAGGCGGTCTTTATTATTGCGCCGCTCGTTACTTTTATTCTTGCAATGGGCGCGTGGGCAGTTGTGCCTGTGGCAGAAGGCTGGGTAATCGCCGATATTAACGTCGGCATTCTTTATATCTTTGCGATTTCTTCCCTCGGTGTGTATGGCATCATTATGGGCGGATGGGCGTCGAATTCGAAATATCCATTTTTGGGGGGTCTGCGATCCGCAGCACAGATGGTGTCCTATGAGGTTTCCATCGGTTTTGTCATCGTTGCGGTTCTCGTCCACGTCGGTTCATTAAATCTTTCAGAAGTGGTGATGGCACAAAAAGATTGGCCACTACTTGGCTTTGCGGTCAGCTGGCTGTTTCCAATGTTTGTCGTCTTTTTTGTCTCGGCCCTGGCGGAAACCAATCGGCCACCGTTCGACTTGCCCGAAGCCGAGTCCGAATTGGTCGCCGGATATCAAGTCGAATATTCGTCGACGCCGTACCTGCTCTTTATGATTGGCGAGTATCTCAACATCGTTTTGATGTGTTCCATGTTGACCATTTTGTTCTTTGGTGGCTGGCTTCCGGTCTTTCCGAGATTGGAATTTCTCTACGCCGTTCCCGGCGTCATTTGGTTCGCCCTGAAGGTTTGTTTCTTTTTCTTTTTGTTTGCCATGGCGAAAGCGATGGTACCGCGCTATCGATACGATCAGCTTATGCGACTCGGTTGGAAGGTTTTCTTGCCGCTGTCTCTCGTTTGGGTCGCCTTGAGCGCAGGTCTTGTCGTCGCATTTCCTGATACCTTCCCCATTTGCGCGGTCAATGACTGCAGCGTTCCAGAATGATGATATTCGTACTAAAGGCTGACGACTGATGTCACGGATCGCAAGTGTTGCTCGGGCCGCCATGCTGATGGACTTTATCAGCGGCTTCCGCGTTGCCATGCGCTATTTCTTTAAGCCCAAAGCAACCGTGAATTATCCGTTTGAAAAAGGCGATCTCAGCCCTCGATTCCGCGGTGAACATGCACTCAGGCGGTATCCGAATGGCGAAGAGCGTTGCATCGCCTGCAAGCTCTGCGAAGCCATCTGTCCAGCACAGGCCATCACCATCGAAGCTGAACCGCGAGATGACGGCAGCCGTCGGACGACGCGATACGACATTGACATGGTCAAATGCATCTATTGCGGTTTCTGCCAAGAGGCCTGCCCGGTCGATGCCATCGTTGAGGGCCCCAACTTCGAATTCGCCACCGAAACGCGAGAAGAACTGCTCTATGACAAGGATCGGTTGCTCGCCAATGGCGATCGTTGGGAGAGAGAGATTGCAAAGAACTTAGAGCTAGATGCGCCGTACCGTTAAAGAATTTGAACATTTGAGTATATGAAAACTGAAGTCCAAAATCCAAGAATATATATCGATATCAGTACGTTACAATGAGATATCAAAATTCTATGTGCGAAATGCCAACGTGTGAACTGATAATGAAAGTGTTTGAGGAATTCATGAGAGCCGGACTTAACGGACACGTTAGATAAAGAAACGTAACTATGATTTTGCAAGCTATTGCCTTTTACATCTTTGCGGCGGTCATTGTAGCGGCCGGCTTCATGGTGATCGCTGCGCGCAATCCAGTTCACTCGGTATTGTTTCTCATTCTTGCTTTCTTCAATGCGGCCGGCCTATTTGTTCTGCTTGGTGCTGAGTTTTTGGCTTTGATCCTCGTCATCGTCTATGTCGGGGCCGTTGCCGTGTTGTTTCTCTTTGTGGTGATGATGCTCGACATCGATTTTGTTGAGCTCCGACAAGGATTTCTGCAGTACTTACCGGTAGGCGCGCTTATCGGTCTCGTCGTGTTGTTGGAACTGATGCTGGTTTTGAGCGTCACGAGTATCGCGCCAGAAGTAGCATCTGTGGCTGCATTTCCCGCGCCGCCGGTTGCCCAACAAACCAACACGGGCGCTCTCGGCGACATTATATATACCAACTACATCTTTCTTTTTCAGGCATCGGGAATCGTGCTCCTGATTGCAATGATTGGCGCCATCGTGCTCACGCTTCGAACCCGCGAAGGCGTGCGCAGGCAGGTAATCGCCGATCAAGTCGGGCGGCGGCGGGAAGATGGCGTTGAACTTGTTCAGGTCAAACCTGGGCAAGGGATTTAGGGAGTCGCGCATGATCATTGGCCTCGGCCACTACCTGACTGTTGCGGCGATGCTTTTTACCCTCGGTATCTTTGGCATTTTTCTCAATCGCAAGAACGTCATCATCATTTTAATGTCGATTGAGCTGATGCTTCTGGCGGTCAATATCAATTTGGTCGCCTTCTCGTCGCACCTCGGAGATCTCGTAGGTCAGGTCTTTGCGTTATTCGTCTTAACAGTGGCGGCGGCCGAGGCGGCCGTGGGGCTCGCCATTTTGGTGGTTTATTTCCGCAATCGCGGCAACATTGATGTTGAAAACATCAATCTGATGAAGGGCTAGGGAAGCGGCACTCTAATGCTTTATCAAATGATCGTTTTCCTGCCTGCGGTGGGCGCCTTGCTTGCGGGCCTGTTTGGCCGCTGGCTTACGCATCGTGGCTCCGAGGTCGTGACCTGCTCGTTTATGGTCATTGCGGCATTATTGTCATGCGTCGCTTTCTATCGCGTTGCAGTTTTGGGCCTGGCGCCGGACGAGCCCGTCACAATCTTTCGATGGTTCGATGTGGGCTCATTCGAAGCCGATTGGGCGCTTCGCATCGACACACTTACGGTGGTGATGCTCGTCGTCGTCAATGTTGTGTCGTCGCTCGTTCATATCTATTCCATCGGTTATATGAGCCACGACCCGCATCGATCGCGCTTTTTTGCATATCTGTCGCTGTTCACATTCGCCATGTTAATGCTGGTGACCGCCGACAATTTCATGCAGTTGTTCTTCGGTTGGGAAGGGGTGGGGCTCGCGTCCTATCTGCTGATTGGCTTTTGGTACACAAAGCCATCGGCCAATGCTGCCGCCATAAAAGCTTTCATCGTGAATCGCGTGGGTGACTTCGGCTTTGCTCTGGGCATCATGGCGATTTACTTAGTATTCGGGTCCGTCGACTTCGATACGGTTTTTGAAATGGCGCCGGAGATGGCCGGCCAGAGTTTTGAATTTTTAGGCCTTAACGTCGACATCTTGACTACGATTTGCTTACTCCTATTCCTGGGCGCTATGGGCAAGTCGGCGCAGTTTCTTCTCCATACGTGGTTGCCCGATGCCATGGAGGGCCCGACGCCTGTGTCGGCTCTTATACATGCGGCAACCATGGTAACCGCTGGCGTTTTTCTGATCTGCCGTTGTTCTTATTTGTTCGAGTATGCGCCTGTAGCACTTGCGGTTGTGACCGTTGTCGGTGCCGTGACGGCCTTATTCGCGGCGAGCATCGGCCTGGTTCAGAATGACATCAAGCGGGTCGTCGCATACTCAACCTGTAGTCAGTTAGGGTACATGTTCTTTGCTGCCGGCGTCGGCGCCTATCAGGCCGCGATGTTTCACCTGTTTACGCACGCCTTCTTCAAGGCACTACTGTTTTTGGGCGCAGGGTCTGTCATTCACACGCTGAGCGACGAGCAGGACATGCGCAACATGGGCGGGCTTTATAGGCATTTGCCATGGACATTTGTAGTGATGTTGTTGGCGACAATCTCGATTACTGGCATCGGCTGGCCTCACTCGATCATCGGTTTCTCCGGCTTCGTTTCGAAAGATGCCATTATCGAAGTCGCTTATGCGGTTCACACTCCTGTCGGCACGTTTGCTTTTTGGTTTGGCTTGACTGCGGCGGCCATGACATCGTTCTACTCTTGGCGGCTGCTCTTCATGACCTTCTTTGGAAAATCGCGGGCGCCTATGGAGGTCATGGGCCAGGTTCATGAATCGCCTCCGGTCATGATGATCCCGCTCGTCTTGCTCGCGATCGGCGCCGTCTTCGCTGGCGTCTTGTTTTATAGCGGTTTTATCGGACCAGAGCGGGAAACGTTTTGGGGCGCGTCAATCTTAAATGTTGCGGAAGTCTCTGCGCTCGATCTCAAGAACGAACTACATGATACCTGGGTCTTCTGGGCGCCGCTCGTCATGACCGTCCTCGGTCTTGGATGGGCTTGGTTGTGGTATGTGCGCTCACCAGAATTGCCAGCGCGGTTCATCAGGGATGATGGCTTCCTTTATCAGTTCCTTCTCAACAAGTGGTATTTCGACGAGTTGTACGATTTTGTTTTCGTCCGGCCTGCCAAACGGTTGGGGTATTTCCTTTGGAAACAAGGTGACGGCTGGGTGATCGACGGATTTGGTCCTGATGGAGTTGCGAAGGCAGTGCTGGAAACGACAAGGCGCGTCGTGAAGCTACAGACTGGATTTGTCTATCACTATGCCTTTGCAATGTTGATCGGCATCGCGCTGCTCATAACCTTCTATTACGCTCGGGCCATCGGAGTGATCCAATGAATTGGGATTGGCTCGGTATCATCACGTTTGTTCCGCTGATCGGTGCGCTTTTCATCGCCACTATCAGCGGCGACGAAAAAATCGTCGACCGGAATGCTCGTTACGTCGCGTTGTGGACCACGACGGTTGTATTTCTCGTTTCGTTGTGGGTCCTGTTCGCATTCGATCCATCGGTTGCCGGATTTCAATTTGTCGTCAACCGCCCCTGGCTCGACAGTAATATCAATTATCACATGGGTGTTGACGGGATTTCGATCCTGTTTGTGATCTTGACGACGTTCCTGACCCCGCTCTGCATATTGGCCAGCTGGGAGGCGATTAAGTCGAACGTTAAAGAATACATGATTGCGTTTTTGGTATTGGAAACGCTAATGATTGGCGTCTTTTGTGCGCTCGACTTGGTTCTCTTTTATCTCTTTTTCGAGGGTGGTCTCATTCCGATGTTTATCATCATCGGGATATGGGGCTGCAGCAATCGGGTCTACGCCTCGTTCAAATTCTTTCTCTTTACGTTGCTTGGTTCGGTTTTGATGCTCATTGCGTTAATCGCGATGTATGTGATCGCCGGGACTACCGATATTCCCACTTTGCTCGAACACCATTTTGCGCCGGAAGTGCAAACCTGGCTATGGCTTGCGTTCTTTGCGTCCTTCGCTGTTAAGCTTCCGATGTGGCCGGTGCATACGTGGCTGCCGGATGCTCATGTCGAAGCGCCGACGGCGGGGTCTGTCATTCTGGCGGGCATTTTGCTCAAAATGGGTGGTTACGGGTTCTTGCGTTTTTCATTGCCGATGTTTCCCGTGGCGTCGGATATCTTTGCGCCCCTTGTCTTTGCTCTCAGTGTGATCGCCATTATTTACACTTCTCTGGTGGCCCTGATGCAAGAGGACATCAAAAAGCTAATCGCTTATTCCTCCGTCGCTCATATGGGATTCGTCACACTCGGTATATTCTCGGCGAACATTCAGGGCATTCAAGGCGGCATCTTTCAGATGCTCAGCCACGGCGTTATTTCAGGTGCACTGTTTCTGTGTGTAGGTGTTATTTACGACCGCATGCATACGCGCGAAATCATGGCCTATGGTGGTCTCGTGCACCGCATGCCGATCTATGCTGCGATTTTCATGTTGTTTACGCTGGGAAATGTCGGGCTGCCGGGTACCAGCGGGTTCATTGGTGAAATCACCTCTCTCGTTGGTGTGTATCAGGTCAATACGTGGGCGGCATTTTTTGCCACAACGGGAATAATTTTAAGCGCAGGCTATGCCTTGTGGCTTTACCGGCGTGTGATCTTCGGGAATTTGGAAAAAGAGACTTTGAAAAGCATCGCGGACCTGACGCCTCGTGAGGTCGCCATATTGCTGCCCTTGGTCATTGCCACGCTCTTCTTAGGGTTTTATCCCGCTTCCGTTTTCGATATGACCAACGCTTCTGTTGAAAATCTGATCTCAAGCTATACGACGGCGCTGCAGGCCAATGAGAGCATTTCAGTGACGTCAAACTAGGACGGTATAAGAAGCCAAGATGCAAAGTTTTGCCGTTTCGACTCAGGAGACATTCTGGACGAGCTTAGTGCTCGCTATCCCCGAGTGCATTTTGGCAGTCGGTGCCTTGAGTCTGCTTATGATCGGCGTCTTTGGCGGCGATAGCTGGACGCGATGGATCGCATGGGCCTGCGTTGCTGTGCTGGCGGTTGCGGGAATATTCGTGGTCTTGCCCGAGCCGGCGCGGCTTCTCGCGTTTGGCGATAGTTTTGTCGTGGATTCCTATGGCCGTTTCGTTAAGGCACTGATTTTTATCGGCTCCGCCGTCGCAATTGTAATGTCTCTCGGGTTTTTGCGTGACGAAAAAATAGAGCGCTTCGAATATCCTATTCTCGTTCTGCTCGCTTCATTGGGCATGAGCACGATGGTTTCGGCCAACGACCTCATTACCCTCTATATGGGCATCGAGTTACAAAGCCTAGCGCTCTATGTTTTGGCAGCGTTCAATCGCGACAGTCTTCGCTCGACTGAAGCGGGATTGAAATATTTTGTATTGGGCGCGCTGTCGTCGGGGCTTTTGCTTTACGGTTGTTCGCTCATTTATGGGTTTACCGGCACGACGAATTTTGAAGTCTTACGATCTGTCTTAGGGAGCGGAGAGCTTTCAGTCGGTCTCACGTTTGGCTTGGTTTTTCTGTGCGCGGGGTTAGCGTTCAAGGTGTCCGCGGTTCCCTTTCACATGTGGACGCCGGATGTCTACGAAGGTGCACCGACGCCAGTTACCGCATTGTTTTCGGCGGCCCCCAAAATCGCCGCCATGGCGCTCTTTGTGCGTGTCCTCATTTGGCCATTTTCAGACGCCGAGGTCGGCATGTCTCCCCAATGGCAGCAGATTATTATCGCGATATCGGCCTTGAGTATGGTGGTAGGTGCTTTCGCTGCCATCGGTCAGCGCAACATCAAACGGCTGATGGCCTATTCTTCCATCGGGCATATGGGCTATGCCCTCGTGGGTTTGGCGGCGGGGACCGAAGAGGGTGTCCGTGGTGTCCTCATCTATCTAACTATCTATCTGGCCATGACCCTTGGCGTGTTTGCCTGCATCCTGTCCATGCGCCGCAAAGAGGGAATGGTGGAAGACATTGAGGAATTGGCGGGTCTTTGGAAGAACCAGCCGATGATGGCGGCGGCTCTTCTTGTTCTAATGTTTTCTCTCGCGGGCATTCCGCCCATGGCGGGGTTCTTCGCCAAGCTTTATGTATTCATTGCGGCGGTGAATTCGGGCCTATATGCCTTGGCGATCATTGGGGTTTTGGCGAGTGTCGTCGGTGCTTATTACTATGTTCGCATCGTGAAAATCATGTACTTCGATGAGCCCGCTGTCCCTTTCACCCAACCCATTCCCAGTGAATTGAATACGGTTTTAGTTGTTTCGACCATTTTCACCCTGTTCTATGTCTTATTCGCTTTTTGGCTGGTTGGCATAACGAATAGTGTTGCCTCATCCCTCTTCATATAAAGGTGCGCCTCTCGGTCACGGGCTTGATATCCCGTCCGGCTACGAGTTGCGCGCCTATGATGAAATTGACAGTACCAATGAAGAAGCGCGTCGCCTGGCGCGCGATGGCGTGATCGGACCGACGTGGATTTGGGCAAAACGCCAAACAGCAGGAAGGGGTCGCAGAGGACGGGAGTGGGTATCGCTTTCTGGAAACTTGTTTTGTACTTTGTTGCGCCCGCTTGAGCATGACTTGACAACTGCCGCTCAATTATCATTCGTGGCTTCGCTTGCCGCGGGGTCACTCATAAGAAGCCACGTCGAAGCATCGGCCGTATCTTTGAAATGGCCCAACGATGTCTTATTAGAAGGGCGAAAAGTTTCCGGCATTCTTTTGGAGTCGATCCGCGCTTCGACGGACACTAGCTCTCTGGCCATTGGAATTGGTGTCAATTTGATTTCGTATCCGACTGATACGGAATTTCCAGCGACATCGTTGGCAAAGTTTGTGAAATCTCCCAAATCAGGTGCGGCACTGGAGCAACTTATGCGGTGTTTCGACGAGGTCTATGGTCAATGGGCGAGGGATGGATTTGATCCCATACGGGAAGCGTGGCTATCGAAAGCCGCAGGGCTCGGCCAGGCGATCGACGTCAGATTGCCCAATGAGACGCTGAGCGGCGTATTTGATACCATCTCCGAAATCGGCGAGCTGCAGCTCATTTTGCCCGATGGCGAGATGCGAAAAATTGCAGCCGGCGAAGTCTTCTTCGGGCCACAAGGGTGAAAGGAAAAATTTGTAATGCTGCTGGCGATTGACGCGGGCAATACAAATACGCTTTTCGCCGTATTCGACGGAGATCGCCTCAAAGGTCAATGGAGGCTTGCGACAAATAGTGAGCGGACGGCCGACGAGTATGTGGCCGCGTTAAACCAGCTCTTGGCCGTGGGCGGAATTGACCATGCCACGATCGATGTTGTCATTATTGCGTCCGTCGTTCCCCACGCCTTATCGCACTTAGCGGAGTTTTGCCAAAAATGGTTTAAACTCTCTCCTCTTATCGTTGGATCGCCGGAGCTTTCGCTGGGACTTGAAATTAGAGTATACGATCCGGCGGCCGTCGGCGCCGATCGGCTCGTCAACGCGGTTGGGGCACATATTCAATATCGGGGGCCGCTCATTGTGATTGATTTTGGAACGGCAACGACATTGGATGTGATTGCCGAGGATGGCGCATATGAGGGCGGCGTGATTGCACCCGGTATAAATTTGTCCGCGGAAGCATTGCACATGGCTGCTGCACAATTGCCTGCTATCTCGATCGAACCGACCCAGGCTGTTGTCGGTAAAGATACCGTACAGGCCATGCGGTCGGGGATTTACTGGGGTTACGTGAGCTTGATCGAAGGGCTTGTGGCAAGGATTAAAGCGGAAGTCGACAAGCCGTGCACGGTGATTGCGACCGGTGGACTTGCAGGGTTGTTCAAAAACGCGACATCGGTCATTGACCATATCGAACAGGACTTGACCATCTCAGGGCTTTTGGAGATCTACAAGCGCAACAAAGACGCTGCAACAAAGGTCGCGCAATAAATTGCTCATGCCACAATCTGCGGCACCCGACAAAGACGATGAACTCGTGTTCCTGCCTCTCGGTGGAGCCGGCGAAATCGGCATGAATTTGAACCTGTACGGCTATGGTCCCGCGAATCGCCGCAAATGGATCATGGTCGATCTTGGGGTCACGTTCGGCAACGAAAAAACTCCGGGTGTCGAGCTGATCATGGCTGACCCTCAATATGTTTTGCGACTCAAAGATCAGCTTTTGGGACTGATACTCACACACGGACATGAAGACCATATCGGCGCGGTCGCTCATATTTGGCCGTTGCTTAAGTGCCCCATTTACGCGACCCCGTTTACGGCAGCTTTGGTGCGCAACAAATTGGATGAGCACGGGCTGCAGGACGAAGCAAAAATCACAATCGTTCCCTTAGGAGGCCGGCTCGGATTGGGCCCTTTCGATATTGAACTGGTCACCCTGACGCATTCCATTCCTGAACCGAATGCACTCGCGGTGCGCACGCCATTGGGCTGTGTGCTGCATACGGGGGATTGGAAGATCGATCCTGAACCTTTAATCGGCGACGTCGCCGACGAAGACTATTTGCGAAATCTCGGACAAGACGGCGTAGTGGCCATGGTCTGCGATTCGACCAACGTCTTTGTGCCTGGCGTAGCGGGCTCTGAAGCGGATGTGCGCGCTAGTTTGCTTGAACTAGTAGGCGAGCTCAAAGGGCGGGTGGTGGTCACTTGCTTTGCTTCCAATGTCGCCCGGTTAGAGACGGTCGCGCGTGTCGCTGCGGCTCATGACCGGCATTTGTGCCTCGTCGGGCGTTCCATGCATCGCATGGTGGAAGCGGCGCGGTCCGTGGACTTGTTGCAGGATTTTCCGCCCATGGTCGCTGAGGAGGACGCCGGTTATTTGCCTTCCAGCAAAGTCCTTTATTTGTGTACGGGAAGCCAAGGCGAGCAGCGCGCCGCCCTTGGCCGCATCGTCAGTGGAGGTCTTGCCCATATCATGCTTGAACGCGGCGATACAGTCATCTTTTCGTCGCGGATCATTCCCGGAAACGAGATTTCGATCTATGAGCTTCAGAATAAACTTGCAGAAATGGGTGTGCGGATCATTACCGAGCGCGATCATTTCGTGCATGTCTCCGGCCATCCGTGCCGCGATGAACTCACGATGATGTATCAATGGGTGCGTCCAGAAATAGCTATTCCCGTTCACGGTGAAGCGCGGCATTTACTTGAACACGCTGAATTAGCGCGGGAGCTTCAGGTACCTAAGGCTATTGCGGCTCGAAACGGAACGATGATCCGGATTGCCCCAGGGGATAGCCGCATAATTGAACAAGTACCTAACGGCCGCCTATATGTGGACGGTCATGTCATCGTTGATGAGGATGAAAGCCATCTCAAAGAGCGCCGCAAAATTTCTTTCGTGGGTTATGTGGGAATCGCTTTGGCGCTTGATCAGCTTGGAAAGATTTTGGCCGAGCCGGAAATAAAAATTCAAGGACTTCCAGAATCCCGGTTAGATGAAGACGAAAGTTTCGCGGAAGGTATCGGACAGTGCGTCGAGGATGTCGTAGACAAACTGACCAAGAAACAGCGAGACAAAGACGAAGCGATTGAGCAACTAGTAGGACGCGCCGCCCGCAAGTTTGTCGTTCGACGCTACGGCAAGAAGCCGGTTGTCGACGTGTCAATTATTAGGGTTTGAAATTGAAATCTATGGGCGGCAACTGATGGCGGGCTGTCTACGGAATATTGGGAGAAGTTATGATTGGTCAGTTGAACCATGTGGCGATCGCAGTACCGGATTTAAAAGCGGCATCCCAACTCTATCGAGACGTGCTCGGGGCAAAGGTATCCGATCCTGTGTCTGTTCCTGAGCATGGCGTTACGACGGTTTTTGTTGAGCTGCCGAATACCAAAATAGAACTGCTAGAGCCGCTTGGGGATCAGTCGCCGATCACTCGGTTTCTTGAAAAGAACAATGCCGGTGGCATTCATCATATTTGCCTTGAAGTGGAAGACATATTGGCTGCGCGTGACTCGCTTATCGAAGACGGGTTGCGAATCCTCGGCGACGGGGAACCAAAAATTGGCGCACACGGTAAGCCGGTTATTTTTCTTCATCCAAAAGACCTGTGCGGAACCTTAGTCGAGCTCGAAGAGGTCTAGAGAAGAAGAGGTCTAGAGAAGAAGAGGTCTAGAGAAGAAGAGGTCTAGAGAACAAGGCGAAGTGACGTGAACATTGTCGGCGGCCTTGTTGTGTTTCTAATAGTTTGGTGGCTGATCTTCTTCATGGTTCTGCCTTGGGGCGTCAGAACCCAAAGTGACGACGGCGATGTCGAGCCGGGAACCGAGCCTGGCGCTCCGTCGCAGCCCCTGTTGGTTCGCAAGGCAATCATTACGACGATCATTACGATCTTCGTGTGGGGCGTTATCTACGTGGCCATCGGCAGCGGAATAATACCATTAGAGCCAGCAGGTTAATGGGCAGGCTGTGACGCTACGTCTGAACAATGTAAGGCGAACCGATAACGATTGTGAAAGACCCGGCAGCTAGTGTGTTGGTATGTGCCGTATGCTTTTTGCAACATTGGTTTTGTTCGCGTCGTTCTTGGTGGGCTCTGTGTCCCTTGTTTTGGGCCAAGTCCCATCTCCTCAAGCAAAGCCAAAGCTGTTCGTGATTTCCGAAAATGATTGCCGACTCTTGTCGCAACATTGGCCGCGCGCCGACGTGACCTACAAGCCGGGAATCGGGGCTGGAGGCCAGCCGGTTTCACCGGCAGACTTGGACGGGGGGTATAGCGAGTTCAATTTTCCGAACGAAGTCACTTTCAATCTGTTGATCAAACTTCGAGATGACGCGCTCCTGGAACCAGAGGGCTCGGTCGGACAAGTTTCAGTGGACCTCGATAGTGGCATTGTCAGTTTGAATGATAATGCCCTGGTCTTGGAGGAACAAACGGCACTCATCGCCTTTTGCCAATCGCTTTGACTTTAGCCTTAAGGCCTGTTTGCCTTGAGAGGCCGGTTCTCCTAAAACAATTGACGCTCTCCAGAGGAGGGCGGCCCATTCAGGGTTTTGGCCGGCCGCAAATTTCAGGACTGAGGATTGGATGAAGTTATCGCGCTTCTTCTTGCCAACATTGAAGGAAACGCCTTCTGAAGCACAGATCGTGTCGCACCGGCTCATGCTGCGCGCAGCCATGATCAGGCAGTCCGCCGCGGGGATTTATTCCTGGCTGCCTCTGGGCCTTCGCGTCTTACAAAAAATCGAAAATATCGTCAGGCAAGAGCAAAATCGCGCCGGTGCCGTGGAGCTCTTGATGCCGACCATACAGCCTGCTGACCTTTGGAGGGAAAGTAACCGCTACGACGACTACGGCCAGGAGATGCTTCGCATTAGCGATCGCCATGATCGGGAACTGCTGTACGGACCGACCAACGAGGAACTGATCACCGATATTTTTAGGGGTACGGTTCGTTCGTACAAGGATCTGCCTAAAAACCTCTATCACATTCAATGGAAATTCCGCGATGAGATCAGACCTCGTTTTGGCGTTATGCGTGGGCGCGAATTTCTCATGAAAGACGCATATTCATTTGATTTGGATAAAGAGAGCGCACGTCATTCTTACAATCAAATGTTCATTGCCTACTTGCGCACGTTTGATCGCATGGGGTTAAAGGCGGTGCCCATGGCGGCCGACGCAGGTCCCATTGGCGGTGATATGAGTCATGAGTTCGTGATCCTGGCGGAAACAGGTGAAAGCGAAGTGTTCTGTCATAAGGATCTCATTGAAGTGGCTGCGCCAGGCGACGACATTGACTATGCAAGCGATCTCACCTCGCTGATTGAAGAGCGCACCCGTCTTTATGCAGCGACTGACGAAAAACATGATTCCGAACGATTTGAAAACGAGGTGCCTGCGGATCGCCGCCTCAGCGCGCGCGGCATAGAGGTTGGTCATATTTTTAATTTTGGAACCAAATATTCAGAACCTATGGGCGCCGTTGTGACCGGGCCCCAAGGGGAGAATATCGCCGTCGAAATGGGCTCCTATGGCATCGGCGTTTCCCGCCTCGTGGGCGGAATTATCGAAGCAAGCCATGACGATGCCGGCATCATTTGGCCACAATCCGTTGCTCCATTTGACGTGGGGCTGATCAATTTGAAGGCCGGGGATGCTCAAACTGACGGTGTATGCAAGACAGTGTACGAACAACTTAACGCAGCAAATCTAGAAGTGTTGTATGATGATACGGATGAACGGGCCGGTTCAAAGTTTAGCAATATGGATCTGATTGGATTGCCATTGCAGTTGATCGTGGGTCCCAAAGGTGTAAAGAACGGCGTGGTAGAAGTGAAAAACAGAGCAACCGGAGACCGGGAAGAATTATCGGCGGAGGCTGCCGTCAACAAACTTGTATCTGAAGGACGTGTCTCTTGACCCTGCCGTTTGCGCCGTTTGAATGGATGTTGGCGGGCCGCTATTTGCGCGCGCGCCGCCGCGAAAGTTTTATTTCGGTCATCACCGGGTTCTCACTTGTCGGCATCGCGCTTGGCGTTGCCACTCTCATTATCGTCATGGCCGTCATGAACGGTTTCCGTATCGAACTCATGGACCGGGTGCTCGGCGTCAACGGTCACATCATGATCTACGGCATAAGAGACGGGCGGCTTTACGACTTTGACCAAACGGCCGAACTCGTCAGATCATTCGAGGGTATCGAACGTGTTGCGCCGATCGTCCAAGGCCAAGTCATGGCTTCCTATAATAGTTATACCTCGGGTGTCTTAGTTCGAGGTTTGAGAGAACAGGATCTCAAAGAATTCGACGTCATATCGGATAAAATTTTATTGGGGACACTTGATGGTTTCGATGAGGCGACTGGGATCGCCATCGGTAGTCGTTTGGCGCAAAACCTGGGCATCGGATTAGGCGACGGGATGACGTTGATTTCGGCCCGCGGCGCGGTCACGCCGTTCGGCGTGACGCCGCGAGTTAAGTCTTACCCCGTTGTTGCCATCTTCGAGATCGGCATGTCCGAATATGATGCAAGTTTTGTCTTCATGCCGTTCGACGAGGCGCAGCTTTATTTCAATGCCGAAGATGCGGCAACCGCACTCGAGGTAATGGTAGACGAACCGGACAATGTTGAGAATTACCGCGCCCTGTTACAAAGAGATGTCGACCAGCAAGTGCGAATTCTTGATTGGAAACAGACCAATTCGACGTTCGTCAGTGCGCTAGCTGTCGAACGTAACGTTATGTTTCTCATTCTGACTCTGATCATTCTTGTTGCAGCTTTGAATATTATTTCGGGATTGATCATGCTGGTCAAAGATAAGGGGCATGACATTGCAATATTGCGAAGTATGGGGGCGACCCAGGGCGCCATAATGCGGGTCTTCTTCATTACCGGCTCGGCAATCGGCGTTGTGGGGACGCTGATTGGCTTTGTTATTGGTGTTTTGTTTTGCAGGTATATCGAGCCGCTGCGTCAAGGACTGTCGCGCCTGTCGGGCACAGAGCTCTTTTCACCTGAGGTCTATTTCTTGGCGACGATGCCGGCCGAAATGGTGCCAAGTGAAGTTGCTGTCATTGTGCTGATGGCTCTTGGCCTTTCGTTTTTTGCGACGCTTTATCCGTCTTGGCGTGCGGCACGCTTAGATCCGGTTGAAGCGCTTAGATATGAATAAGTTGTAGGGGAAACATGGCAAGGGGGAAGGGACCAGTTCTGGAATTGCGCGACATCGTGCGTGCATATCCTCAGGGCGAAACATTCCTTGAAGTCTTGCGCGGTGCGAGCCTGTCGGTCGACGAGGGAGAGGCCATTGGATTGCTGGGGCCTTCGGGGTCTGGCAAATCAACTTTGCTTCATGTCGCGGGTCTCTTGGAACGCCCGAACGGCGGTCACGTTCTGCTTCAGGGCAGAGATTGTGTCTCGCTCAGCGATAGTCAGCGTACGAAGATTCGGCGCGAAGACTTAGGCTTTGTCTATCAATTCCATCATCTACTTCCCGAGTTCACGGCGATAGAAAATGTTACGATGCCCCAGTTGATCGGCGGTAAGCGCCGCGGCCGTTCAAAAGACGAGGCCGAGCGGTTGCTTTCCGAAATGGGCCTTTCGGGCCGCTTGGAACATCAACCGATGCAATTGTCGGGCGGCGAGCAGCAGCGAGTGGCGATTGCAAGAGCGTTGGCCAACCGTCCAAAAGTTCTTTTGGCAGATGAGCCAACTGGCAATCTTGATCCTCATACCGCTGAAGCGGTGTTCGACAGCTTGCTTCATCTGGTTCGTGAAGAAGGCTTGGCGGCGATTGTGGCCACACACAATATCGAGCTCGCCAATCTCTTCGACCGCTTGGTTCATCTTCAAGATGGCCAGCTCATCGAAGCGTGACTGTTCATTTATTCCGCGATTTCAGCCATTCTTTTAGAGATTAACGTCCTACCGGTTCTCGCTTGACAGCTTTGGAACAAAAATAGAACATGGCCTCCGTAAGAACAGGAGGTGAACAAATGAAACCGATTTTGGAAGATAGTCTGGCGGTTTTGGCCATTGGAGCTTTCATGTGGTCTCTATTCATTTGGCTGGCCGTCGCCGAGGCCTCCACATCGACGAGGATCGCTTTGCTTCCCTGACAGGAGCGCCTCGCGGTCAAATTAACAGGCCGCTGACCTCGATGAGATGACTTGGCTTCTTCCTTGACGCATCATGGTCGTGGGATTCGGTTGGGATCTTCAAGCAAGAAATAGGCGCTTCGCGCCCACTCAGGACAAGAATGGCGCAACCATCATCCGGCTTTAGTCCGTTCATTCATTTGCGACTGCATACCGCTTATTCCTTGTCGGAAGGCGCAATCCATATTGCGCAACTCCCCGAGATTTGCCGGCAAATGAATATGCCTGCGCTGGCCATTACTGACACCAATAATCTATTTGGCGCCTTGGAATTTTCAAAAACTCTGGCGGACGAGGGCGTACAGCCCATTGTCGGCTGCAGCTTGGCGATCGACATAGAAGGGGCTTTGGTTGAGGACGCGCGCAGCGAGCCTAGTGCGCGCTTTCATCAGCAGCCGCCCTATCCGGTGATCGCGCTATTGGCCCAAAATGAGGCCGGCTATTTGAACCTCATGAAACTTTCGAGCAAGGCATTCGAAAACTCGGCCGAGTCACCGGGCCCTCATGTGACGCTCGAAGATCTAGGAGTTCACGCCGCCGGACTCATTGCGCTGACCGGCGGGCGCGATGGACCTATTGATCGCGCGCTTGCTGGATCGCAGCGGGGTCAGGCCAAACAAATCTTAGATCGATTGGCGAGCCTCTTTCCGAGAAGTCTTTATGTCGAATTGCAGCGGCACGAACATAGCCGTACCGAGCAGATCGGCCATGATTTGGTGGAGATGGCCTATGACTTTGATCTGCCGCTCGTCGCTACAAACGAACCTTACTTTACGTCACGAGATCTCGCAGAGGCCCATGATGTTTTACTTTGCATTTCGCAAGGGGCCTACGTAGCGCAAGAAGATCGCCGCCACTTGACGCCAGAACATTACATAAAGTCGCCGGCCGAAATGGTGGCCCTATTTGCGGACGTGCCCGAAGCAATCGACAACACATTCGAGATTGCGCAGCGGTGCGCCTATATGCCGGAGCAGCGCGCACCCATTCTGCCGAACTATCAATCTGAGTCCGACATGACAGAGTCGGAAGAACTTCGCGAGCAAGCCGAAAGTGGACTTCGAGCCCGGCTTGAGCAAGTAGAGCTCTCGTCCGACGAGGAGACCTATTGGAAGCAACTGAACTTTGAGCTCGATGTCATAACGAAAATGGATTTCGCCGGATACTTCTTGATCGTGGCGGACTTCATCAAATGGGCGAAACTCGAAGGCATTCCCGTAGGCCCAGGCCGAGGTTCCGGGGCGGGGTCTGTTGTCGCCTGGGCATTGACAGTTACGGACCTTGATCCGCTCAAGTTTGGGCTGCTGTTTGAACGCTTTCTAAATCCTGAACGCGTTTCGATGCCGGACTTTGACATCGACTTTTGCCAAGAGCGGCGCGATGAAGTCATCCGCTATGTTCAAGACAAGTACGGCAGCGATCGGGTCGCACAGATTATTACGTTCGGTAAACTTCAGGCGCGCGCCGTCGTGCGCGACGTCGGCCGGGTTTTGCAAATGCCTTACATGCAGGTCGACGGCATTTCGAAACTCATTCCCAATAATCCTGCCAATCCGGTTTCGCTTTCCCAAGCCATCGAGGGTGAACCAGAGTTGCAACAAAAGATGCGCTCTGATGAAACCGTTTCACGCCTCATGGAGATCGCTCTTAAGTTAGAGGGCCTTTACCGCCACGCGTCGACACACGCGGCTGGGGTCGTGATTGGCGATCGCCCGTTGCAGGAATTAGTCCCAATTTATTTCGATCCGCGGTCGGATATGCCAGTCACTCAGTTCAATCTCAATTGGGTTGAATTCGCGGGTCTTGTGAAATTCGATTTTCTCGGCCTTAAGACGCTCACAGTACTGGATCGTGCGCGCAAGTTGATTGCAGCGCGCGGTATCGACGTTGATATTGACCGTTTGCCGCTAGATGACGTGAAAACATATGAGATGTTGGCGCGCGGCGATTCTATCGGGGTTTTCCAATTTGAAGGAAGCGGCATGCGTGACCTGCTTCGCCAAGCCCAACCGAGTAACTTTGAGGACTTGGTAGCCTTGGTCGCGCTGTTTCGCCCGGGACCCATGAAAAACATTCCCAAATACTTGGCCTGCAAACACGAACGGGAAAAACCTGAATTCCTACATGAGACCGTGGAGCCGATCGTTGCCGATACCTATGGCGTCATCATCTATCAAGAACAGGTGATGCAAATTGCACAAGTGCTGTCAGGCTATTCTCTCGGCGAGGCAGACTTGTTGCGTCGCGCTATGGGTAAGAAGAAAAAAGATGAAATGGCGAAGCAGAAAAGCCGTTTCATTGAGGGTGCGGTGGCGAACGGTGTTGAGAAACGTCAGGCAGACTATATTTTCGAATTGGTTGCGAAGTTTGCTGGCTACGGTTTCAACAAAAGCCATTCAGCCGGCTACGCATTGGTGGCTTTTCAAACCGCCTATATCAAAGCCAATTTCCCTATCGAGTTTTTCGCGGCCTCTATGACTTTGGACAAAGGCAATACGGACAAACTCAGTATCTTTAAGCAAGACGCCGAAAAGCTGGGCATTCAAATTTTGCCGCCTGATATTAACATGTCCGACTCTGATTTTGCTGTGGTCGACGACAAGATCATTTACGCCCTTTCTGCGGTCAAGAATGTCGGTGACCAGGCCATGCGTAAATTGGTTGAGACCAGACAGGGATGCGGTCCCTTTGAGGACTTGGCCGATTTCGCAAGGCGGGTCGATCCGCGTTCCGTCAACAAGCGTGCGATTGAAAATCTTGCCCGCGCCGGAGCCTTCGATAGATTGTGGCCCAATCGCGCCCAGGTCACTTCCGGCGCTGACAGTCTCTTGAGCCAGGCAACTCATGCGGCCGAAGAACGGGCCAGCTCCCAGTCCAATTTGTTCGGCGAAGACCCTCAGGAGCTGAGTAGACTTGCATTACCAGCAGTTGATGAGTGGACGGCATTCGAACGTCTTGAACAGGAATTGCTGGCCGTCGGTTTCTATCTCTCCGGACATCCGCTTGACGATTATCGCGATGTGCTTCGCGGACGAAGCATCGTGCCGATTGGGGAACTCTTGGCCCGTACTGATCGGCAGTCCAGCATTGTGAATTTGGCTGGAACGGTCCTAAAACGGCAAAATCGACGATCTCAGCGCAACGACCGGCAATTTGCTTATGTTGCGCTTTCGGACCTAACCGGTGGATACGAGGTTACGGTTTTTTCCGACGTCTTGATCCAGAGTGGCGACTTGCTCGAGCCGGGTCGTTCGATCGTCGTCACTGCCACGGCCGAATGGGAGGGAGACGATTTAAGATTGACGACCAAGGCCGTGCGCTCGTTAGAGGACGTTTTATCAAAGGCTTTTAATGGGTTACGGGTTTTCATTAATGAGCCTGATACGCTCGCGTTGATCAAACAAACGCTCCAATCGGTTGACCCTGAGCGCAACGGCCGAGGCTTGTCGGCGGCCGGAGATATGAACATCGTTCTGTTGGTGAATTCCGGTGCCCAGGAAGTTGAACTCAAATTGCAGGGACAAATCCCCGTGGGACCGGGGCTCAAGGGGGCATTGATGGCAATCGGCGGGGTTGTAGACGTCAAGGAGATATAAGGGGTCCGTTCCGCAATATCCCGTGAGATCCGCCAAGCCTTGCATCAGACCCCTTAACTGCCTATAACCCCCGCATTCCGCACACGGGGCTTCGGCCATCTGGCCCCTTTCGTTTTGAAGACGAATGAGGGTCCGTGGTCGTTCCGGTGTTACGCCGCGGCGTAACGAGCTTCGTGGAGGTTGAACCGGAGAAGGATAGAATTATGGCGTTACCGGATTATTCCATGCGCCAGCTTCTTGAAGCTGGTGTGCATTTTGGTCATCAGACCCACCGCTGGAACCCGAAAATGGAGTCATACATTTTCGGTGTTCGAAACAATATTCATATCATCGATCTATCAAAGACCGTGCCCCTGTTGCATCAGGCACTCTTGGCCGTGCGCGACATCGTAGCCGGCGGGGGACGTGTCCTGTTTGTGGGAACAAAGAGGCAAGCGACCGGCACGTTATCAGAGGCGGCGAAACGCTGCGCTCAGTACTACATTAATCACCGCTGGTTAGGGGGCACGCTGACAAATTGGAAGACAATTTCCAACTCGATCGCGCGGCTTCGTCAATTGGAGCAGAATCTTTCAGAAGACAATACGGGTCTGACTAAGAAAGAGCTTCTTAGGCTGACGCGAGAAAAAGACAAGCTCGATCGCGCTCTCGGCGGCATCAAAGAAATGGGCGGCATTCCCGATATCATGTTCGTGATTGACACCAACAAGGAATCAATCGCCATCAAGGAAGGGATCAAGCTTGGTATTCCGGTGATTGGGATCATCGATACGAATTCCGATCCTGTCGGCATCACTTATCCCATTCCGGGCAACGACGATGCGGCGCGTGCGATCACGCTCTATTGCGATTTAGTCGCGCGTGCTGTCCTTGACGGAATTTCTGCCAGCCAATCGGCCTCTGGTGTCGATGTTGGAGCCGCTGAGGTCGTCACTGAAGAAATCTTGCCCGATTTGCAGGCAGCAGAAGGCGGCGCGGCTGAAGCTCCGGAGCAAAGCGAGGATAAACCAGTTGAAGATTCTGGCCCAGCGGCACCTGCCGAAGAAGGCGGTGATACTGCAGCCCACGCTGAGAAAGCTTCCGCCTAAGGTTAGACCATTGGCGGCCGCCGATGACTTTGCTGCCGACAACCATTTGATAGGGCACAAAAGATGTCAAATATCTCCGCATCACAAGTTAAGGCGCTGAGGGAAAAAACAGGCGCCGGCATGATGGATTGTAAGGCTGCGCTCGCTGAGAACGGCGGCGATATGGACGCGGCCGTTGATTGGCTGCGCACGAAGGGCATTGCAAAGGCGGAAAAAAAATCTGGCCGCTTAGCTGCTGAGGGTTTGGTCGCGGTCGCGCTTGAAGATGCCAATCCACCAAGGCGGGCGGCGGTCGTCGAAGTCAATTCCGAAACGGATTTTGTGGCGCACAACGAGACGTTTCAGGGGCTAGCGGGAACGTTGGCCAAGCTTGCACTCGAAGCCGGCGGTGATCTGGAAAGACTCAATGCCATGCCGTTTCCAGGCGCGGATGTTCCGGTGGAAGCGCATATTACGAACATGATCGCTAAGATTGGCGAAAACATCTCGCTCCGAAGATGTGCTGCCATCGATGTCAATGAAGGCGCCGTTGTGTCTTACGTACACAACAAAGTCGCCGACAATATGGGCAAAATCGCAGTGCTGGTTGGCCTCGAGTCGGGTGGGGAGCCTGCCCGATTGGGAGAAGTCGGCCGGCAACTCGCGATGCACATTGCCTCGACCGACCCTTTGTCGGTTTCTGAAGATGAGTTGAACGCCGATGTCGTGGCCAAAGAAAAGGCGGTGCTGACTGAACAAGCGCGTGAATCCGGCAAACCTGAAAACATTATCGAAAACATGGTGAACGGCCGTTTGCGCAAGTTTTTTGAGGAAAAGGTTCTTCTGTCTCAAACCTTCGTCATCGACAATGAAACAAAAATTAGTGACTTGATCAAAAACCTGGGCCAGGAACTTGGATCGTCCGTAGCGATCAAGAATTTTCAGCGTCTCCAATTGGGCGAAGGTATTGAGAAGGGTGATGCTGAAGATTTTGCCGAAGAAGTTGCCGCAATGGCGGGCAATTAGTGGCTTTATCGGCGACGTTTTTCTGAGCTTCAAGAACGACTCAAGTTCGCTGCTCAAGTCATAACGACATCAGTTAGAAGGCCTGATCAATTGTGTCGAAGCTAGCGACAAAAACCACAGCATCCGACGGCGTGCTCGCATATTCCCGCGTTCTTTTGAAGATTTCGGGCGAAGCGCTCATGGGCGATGAATCGTTTGGAATTGACCTTGCGACGGTCAACCGCATTGCTGGCGAGGTCCGCGATGCCGTCAACGAAGGCGTTGAAGTCTGCATGGTCATCGGAGGCGGTAATATTTTTCGCGGTCTGTCCGGAGCAGCGCGGGGCATGGATCGCGCAAGCGCAGACTATATGGGTATGCTGGCAACCGTGATGAACGCTCTAGCCATGCAGAACGCTCTGGAGGGCTTGGGCGTTCAGACCCGAGTCCAATCCGCCATCCCTATGTCGAGCGTCTGCGAGCCGTTTATTCGGCGACGTGCGGTACGCCATATGGAAAAGGGTCGTGCCGTGATCTTTGCGGCCGGAACCGGCAATCCCTTTTTCACGACCGACACAGCGGCCGCGCTGCGCTCGGCCGAGATGGGATGCGACGCGCTTATCAAGGGCACTCAAGTAGACGGGGTTTATTCGGCGGACCCCAAGCTGCACAAGTCTGCCGTCCGCTATGACAAGTTGTCATATTTGGAGGTTTTGTCGCGAGATCTTAAAGTGATGGACGCTTCGGCAATCAGTGTTGCTAGGGAGAACAACGTTCCGATTGTTGTGTTTGATATCAAAGAAAAAGGGGAGTTTGTTCGCGTCCTCAAAGGCAACGGGCGATCAACTTTGATTAAAGAATGATTTGTCATTAAAAGGACTTATAACCAGTACCTCTCATGTAACTGGAGCTAGAAAATGTCCGAATCAAGCGAGCTCGATATTGACGACATTACCCGGCGTATGGACGGTGCTTTGAAGGCACTGCATGCCGAGTTAGCTGGTTTGAGAACCGGCCGGGCGTCGGCAAACCTGTTAGAGCCCATAGTTGTCGACGCATATGGCAGCCAGATGCCTATGAACCAAGTTGGAACTATTGGAGTTCCTGAATCGCGCTTGCTAACGGTTCAAGTCTGGGACAAGGGCCTGGTGAGCGCAGTCGAAAAAGCGATTCAAAATGCCGGATTGGGTATCAACCCCATTGTAGATGGCCAACTAATCCGCGTTCCCATTCCAGAGCTCAATGAAGAGCGGCGGCTAGAACTGTCCAAAGTTGCCAGCAAATATGCTGAGCAAGCGCGCGTCGCAGTCAGAAATGTGCGTCGCGACGGGATGGAACAACTTAAACGATTAGAAAAAGATGGCCACATGGGCAAGGACGAACATAAGGTTTGGTCCGATGAAATTCAGACAATGACAGATGATCATATCAAAAAGGTCGATGAAATATTTACGACCAAAGAAGCCGAGATCATGCAGGTCTAGGCGTGTTTTGCCCTTAGCAAAGCACGGCGAAGCCCACAACAATTTGAGCGGCTAGAACAGTCACGATGGAAAAGTTTGGGACGCCACGGCATATCGCCATCATCATGGATGGAAATGGCCGTTGGGCTAAAGCTCACGGCGTACCGCGTAAGGCAGGACATCGCCAAGGAGTTGAGGCGGTGCGGCAGCTTGTGCGATCAATTGAAGATTTGGGGTTGGACTATCTAACCCTCTACGGATTCTCTTCGGAAAACTGGAATCGCCCGCAAAAAGAAGTCAATGATCTCATGGGCCTTTTGAGGCTCTATATTCGGCAGGACCTGAATGAATTAGTCGATAATGGCATTCGCGTGAGAGTAATCGGCGAGCGCGAAAATCTTGCGAACGATCTGGTAGCCCTTATTGACGACGCGGAGACGCGGTCTCGAGACAATGACCGGTTTACGCTTGTTCTGGCGTTCAACTATGGCGGGCGGGATGAAATTGCAACCGCCGCCATGCGCATGTCTCAAGCCGTTCAATCGGGTCAACTCGAGCCGTCCGATATTGATGCGCAAACCTTTGATAAATTCCTCTACACCACAGACTTGCCGGATCCTGATCTAGTCATACGAACGAGCGGCGAGATGCGGCTCAGTAACTTCTTAACTTGGCAGTCTGCATATTCCGAATTGGTATTCATCGATAAATTCTGGCCGGACTTTACAGGCCAAGACTTGCAAGAGGCCATCGAGGAATATCAGAAACGCGAACGCCGTTTCGGGGCACGGCCAAAAGAGATAAGCGGTCAAGGTGCTAAAGTGCGGCAAAGAACATTAAAAAGGGTAACGTGACGAGCGATTCAAGTCGGCAAGACGTGCCGACCAAACAGACATTGGCTCAGCCACGCACGCGGGCGTCCTTGGGGCTTCGTTGGCTATCGGCTCTCGTTTTAGTGCCGATAACCGTTCTGATCACTTGGCTAGGTGGTTATTTGCTCGCGGCGATGGTTGCCGTCCTAGTTGTCTTAATGGCCTTCGAATGGAATCGCTTGGTTTTTGGCGATGTCGTTCGGAGCTATTTTATTGTCCACGCGGGCATCAGCGTCATTTCGATTTTCATTTTTGCCGTCTCAGCACCCTGGCTCGGCGTGGTATTTGCGCTCGCAATGGCTTTTCTGGTGTCCTTATGGTCTTTATCGAAGCACGGAAACGCTTATTGGACTTTCTTAGGAATCGTTTATACGACCTTGCCATGTTTAGGTTTTATGTGGATCCGAGGGCACCCTGAATTTGGGCTTGAGGTGGCGATTTCATTGTTGTTTGTGGTTTGGGCGACCGATACCGGGGCCTATCTATTTGGTCGCACAATTGGAGGGCCGAAACTTGCGCCTAAGCTGTCGCCATCGAAGACTTGGGCCGGGCTTGTTGGTGCCATCTTTTGGGCATCTGTGTTTGCCGGTGGTGCGGCATTTTTTTGGGGCGCGACACCCATTCTTTTGTTCGCGGTTATAGGAGCATTTCTTGGGCTCTTGGGCCAAATTGGGGACATTGCTGAGTCGGCTGCTAAGCGCCACTTCAACGCCAAAGACACGAGCGGTTTTATACCGGGCCATGGGGGTGTCCTTGATCGGCTTGACGGGCTCATATTTGCAGTCTTAGCCGTAAGCCTGATAATGCTAGCAACTACGCAGTAGTGGTCGATTTTGATATCTTCGTCGGGCCTGAAACCATGGACATTATCTCTCGAAGCAATTCGACAATCGATCAATGGCCCGGACCAGCCCTGACAAGCCGCACGATTACGGTTTTGGGATCGACAGGATCGGTTGGCTGCAACACCCTCGATCTTATTTCACGCGCCAGACAGGCGGTCGGTCAGGACGCTTTTCCCATTCAAGCGCTTACGGCACAAAAGAACGTAGAGTTATTGATCGAGCAGGCACGAGAGTTCAGGCCCAAGACCGCCGTGATTGGAGATGCGAGCCTGTTTGATCGTCTCAAGGAAGGCCTTGATGGAACCGGCGTTGAGTCGGCCGCTGGCCGCGGCGCGCTTGTTGAAGCGGCGGATCGGCCTGCCGATTGGGTGATGGCTGCCATTGTCGGTGCAGCGGGCTTGCCGCCCACGCTTAAGGCTGTGCAACGAGGAGCAGCTGTGGCGCTGGCAAACAAAGAGTGTCTGGTTTGTGCGGGACCTTTGTTTATGAAAGCCGTCGGTGAGACCGGCGCAACGCTGCTCCCGGTCGATTCGGAGCACAACGCAATTTTTCAAGTCTTCGATTATGAGCACTCCGAAACCGTCGAAGGTTTAATTCTGACTGCATCCGGTGGACCGTTTCGAACCGCCGAACTCGAAGACATGAAATCGGCGACGCCGGAGCAGGCCGTCGCTCATCCGAACTGGTCCATGGGTGCAAAAATATCTGTCGATTCTGCAACCATGATGAACAAGGGCCTAGAATTGATTGAAGCCGCGCACCTATTTCCCGTCGATCACGAGAGAATCGAGGTGTTGGTTCATCCTCAATCTATTGTGCACAGTTTAGTGCGATACATAGACGGTTCCGTATTGGCCCAACTTGGGACACCCGACATGCGCACACCGATTGCCAGCACTTTGGCGTGGCCGGAAAGAATACCTGCTCCCTCACCGCGATTGAACCTCGGCGAGGTCGGGACTCTGACCTTTGAATCACCAGATAATCAGCGATTTCCCGCCATTTCTCTGGCCCGTCAATGCTTGCAAAGCGGAGGAGGCGCGCCTACTATTCTCAACGCCGCAAATGAAGTGGCAGTTCGAGGATTTCTCGATCGACGCATCGGCTTTCTCGATATCGTTGCAATCGTCGAGCGCACCGTTGAAGAGCTATCTCGGGGGCAGGGGGGGCCACATCTCAACAGCTTTGAAGATGTGACTGATTTAGACGCACGAGCGCGAGCTGAAGCGGAATTCCGTGTCAGCGAACGGTCTAGTGCGTCAGGGAGAATGTGAGCGCCTCATGGATTTTTCTATTTACTTTGGCTACGTATGGTCATTCTTTTCCTACCTCGTGCCATTTGTTGCCGTTCTAACAATCGTGGTGTTCTTTCACGAGCTCGGTCACTTCGGGGTTGCGCGGATTTTCAAAACACGAATCGACGTTTTTTCCATCGGATTTGGTCGAGAGATATTCGGATGGTTTGATCGATCGGGAACGCGCTGGCGGATCAGTTGGCTACCCTTAGGGGGCTACGTCAAATTTTTTGGCGATGAAAATTCAGCGAGCACGCCTGACCGGGAAACTTTGGCTCAACAAAAATCGTCAATGACGGATGAAGAGCGCGCCGGGTGTTTTCATTTTAAACCGTTATACCAAAGGGCTCTCATAGTTGCTGCGGGACCGATCGCTAACTTCGTCTTGGCAATTTTCATTTTTACCTTTTTGTTCTCCGTTATTGGTGAACAAGTCTTGACGGCAGAGGTTGATGATATTCAGCCGGGGAGTGCTGCGGAAGAGGCGGGTATTCAAGTCGGCGACATTGTTGAAGAAATCGACGGCACTCGGATTGACTCATTCTCGGATCTACAACGTATCGTAAGTTTGAGTGCTGATACGGCACTCGAAATAATCGTTCGTCGCGGACCGGAGTTACTTACATTTGAAGTCACTCCAAAGCGCGGCGAGATTACCGATCAATTCGGCAATGTGCACCGTGTTGGCCTGTTGGGGGTCAGCCGCAAAATTCAAGAAGAAGTTGAGCGCGTCAGATACAACCCTTTTGTCGCGCTATGGATGGGCGCGGAAGAAACTTGGTTGGTCATAGAGCGGACGTTTGTCTACATCGGTCGAATTATCGCGGGCAAAGAAGATACGGACCAATTGGGTGGTCCGTTGCGCATCGCTCAGTATTCGGGTCAGGTTGCAAGTGTCGGGCTCTCGGCGCTCATTCAACTTTGCGCGATTTTATCGGTTAGCATTGGACTGATTAATTTGTTTCCGATCCCAATGTTAGACGGAGGCCACCTCCTTTATTACGGCTACGAAGCCGTCGCTGGAAAACCCCTCAACGAACGGGCACAAGAATTCGGCTTTCGAGTCGGTCTTGCGCTTGTCCTTTGTCTAATGATCTTTGCAACATGGAATGATCTTGTTCACCTTCCTATTTTTAACGGCCTCATGGGGATTCTTTTGTAGGCCGTAAGCTAGGTAATATTAGAGGGGCGTATCCAATCAATGATGAGCTTCAGCAGAAATGTGCTCCATCTCACCATTGCAGGCTTACTGGTCTTATTTTCATGGACATCTAGCAGCTGGGCCCAAAGTGACTTTGCTGCTGGTGGAAGGATCAGCCGGATTCTGGTGGAAGGAAATCAGCGCATCGAGGCGGCTACAGTCGTTTCCTATTTGGTGATTGAGCCCGGAGATGATTTCGATCCTCTTACAATTGATTTATCGCTAAAGACGCTATTTGCGACCGGACTATTTGCCGATGTCGCTATCCTGCGCCGCGATTTCGACCTTATCGTCGCCATCGTCGAAAACCCAATTATCAATCGCATCGCATTTGAAAATAACAAGGCCCTCGATGACGACGACATTGTCGAAGAAATTCAATTGAAGCCGCGCATCGTTTACACGCGCGCAAAAGTTCAGACTGACGTTCAAAAAATTATTGAGATGTATCGCCGCAAAGGCCGATTTGCGGCGACCGTCAATCCGAAAGTTATTCAGCTGCCTCAAAATCGCGTCGATTTGGTTTTTGAGATCAGCGAGGGACCTGTTACTGGCGTTCGCAAAATCAATATTATTGGCAATGAACGGTTTGACGATGGCGATTTGAAAGACGTCGTGGCGACTGCAGAATCGAAATGGTGGAATCTGCTTGAGACGAATGACAACTATGACCCGGACCGCTTGGCATTTGACCGGGAACAACTACGCCAATTTTATCTGTCAAAAGGCTATGCCGACTTTAGGGTAATCTCCGCCGTTGCCGAGCTGACGCGCGACCGTGAAGACTTTATTATTACAATCGCTGTCGAAGAGGGAGAGCGATACAAATTTGGCACGGTGGACATAGAAACAGAATTGGAAGCCCTGAACTCGGATGCGCTTCTAAGGTTGGTGTCGTTCGAAGAGGGTGATACCTACAACGCAGATCAAATTGATGAAATCGTCGAGTCGCTAACGTTTGCGGCAGGCGCGGCTGGTTATGCCTTCGTCGATGTCAAACCTCGCTTGCGCCGGGATCGAGACGCACTTGTCATCGATATTTTGTTTCAGATGGCGGAAGGCCCGCGCGTCTATGTTGAGCGGATCAATATCAATGGCAACGTACGTACGCTTGACCGCGTTGTTCGCCGGGAATTTCGTTTGGTCGAAGGGGATGCGTATAACAAGATCTTGATTGAGCGATCACGCATTCGCGTTAGAGGTTTGAACTATTTCAGTGAAGTCGAGGTCACTGAGGAACCCGGAACGGCGGGAGACAAGACCGTCATCAACGTTCAACTCCAAGAACAATCGACCGGTGAACTTTCGATTGGTGCGGGTTTTTCATCGACAGATAACTTCATTGCCGACTTTAGCATTACCGAACGGAATTTGTTAGGACGCGGACAGTTTCTGCGCCTTCGGCTAACCGTTAGCGGCAGGCGGCAGCAAATCGATCTCCGCTTTACGGAACCCTACTTTTTGGACCGTCAGCTCGCTGCGGGCTTCGATATTTTTCAGGTCAGAACGGATTTCGAACAAGAATCCGGCTTTAAAACGCAAAGCCGCGGCATTGGTCTTCGGACCGGATTTCCGCTGACGGAATATTCAAGTCTAGGACTGCGCTACACGTTCAGACAGGACGACATTGAAGTATCTGATTTTCTGTGTACGTCGGGAATTATTTCGATAAGGGTGTGCGATCAGCGTGGCAAGCAGACGACGTCAGTGATCGGTTATACCTACACGATCGACAAGCGAAACGACCCCATCGAACCGACGAGGGGCTGGGAAGCGACATTCTCGCAGGACTTTGCCGGCGTCGGTGGCAGCGTGCGCTATATCCGCAGCGAAGTCGGCGGCGGCCTCTATTACGGTCTGTTCGAAGGTGTAGTTGCGAGCCTGACGGTCACCGGGGGTTACATTCAGGGCTGGGGAGGAAAAGATGTCCGCCTTAATGACCGGTTCTACAAGGGTGGTGGAAGTTTTAGAGGCTTTGAAGTCTCGGGCATTGGCCCCAGGGACTTGCTTACTGACGACGCTTTGGGCGGCAAATTATACGGCATAAGCACCGTCGAATTGACTTTTCCTCTGGGCTTGCCAGAAGAATTCGGCATCAAGGCGGCGCTCTTTGCCGATTTTGGAACTTTAGGACAATTGGATGATGCTGATTTGGCGCCGGGCATTGTCGATGATCTGGGTCTCAGAGGCTCAGCAGGCGTAAGTATCTTCTGGGATTCGCCTTTTGGACCGGTACGACTTGACTTTGGTCACGCTTTTCTTAAAGAGGACTACGACAAAACAGAGAGCTTTAGATTCAGCGCCGGCACGAGGTTTTAAACATGACAAGTATTTGGCAACTCAAAGCAGTGCGTATCACTGCCGCCATCATTGGACTTTCTACCATTGCAGTTGCAGGGGCTGGGATCGGCTCATTCATCCCCAGGGCCGAAGCCCAGGTGACGATACCTATCATTCTGGTTATCGACCGGGCACAGCTGCTTGGTGAATCTGATGCCGGTAAGAATATTGCCGAACAGGCCAAGGGACTTCAGGAAACGATTGCCAAGGAACTCCAGGGCGAATTTGACGAACTTAAAAAAGAAGAAGAGCAATTGATCTCCCAGCAATCTTTGCTGGCTCCTGAAGTTTTGCAGGAGCGAGCTGAGAAATTGCAAATAAAGCAACGGGATTTCGAGGTCACTCAGCAGATCAAGAATAGGGAATTTCAGGCATCCTTAGCTAACGCTCAAGCTGAAATTGGCAAGGCCCTCGAGCCTATCCTCGGAGACATCATAACTGAGCGATCAGCGACAATTTTAGTCGACCGCTCAAACGTGATGTTCGCAATCCCAGATATCGACGTCACTCCCGTTGCGCTGAAGCGGCTCAATGAAAAGCTGAAGGAAGTTAAGCTTGAGCGGGTGAAGCTTGAGGTCTCAGATAGCGGCGAGGTCACACAAACCACCGCAGAATAAAAGGCCGCGCTCGTCCAGCGCTAAGTGACATGGGTCATGAGCCAACAGTTTCGTTGCTTAACGAGGCGCGTTGAGCATAGTCTGGCGGCGAAATGTTGGATCATCGGTTCTATCCCAAGACAACGCCGCTGACGCTTGAGGCAATTGCCGAGCTTACGGAAGCAGATTTGCCGTCGGGCGCGGATCCTCAGCAATTAATCTTTGGTGCGGCGCCGCTTCATCTTGCTACCGGGGCAGATATTAGCTTCGTTAGTGAGGAAAAATATCTAAAGGATCTTGTTTCATCACGAGCTGGCGCCTGCTTTATTAAAGCCGCGCATGCCAACGGCGCACCAAAGTCCATGTGCGTGTTGAGGACAGCTGATCCCGAAAAAGCATATGCCTTGGTAGCTTCGCGCGTTCTAACCGGGCCGCCGGCGTCCCCCGTCATCAGCAATCAAGCCAATATCGCTGCCGGAGCACGCCTTGGAAACCGCTGCGTCGTGTCGGCCGGCGCGACGATTGAAGACGACGTTGAGATTGGAGACGATTGCTTTGTCGGCGCTAACTCCGTCTTGGCATCGGGGGTCAGAGTTGGTGCGAACAGCTATGTCGGACACAACGTTTCCCTTTGCTATTGCCTGATTGGCGACAATGTAAGAATTCACAACGGCTCCCAAATTGGCCAAGATGGATTTGGCTACGCTTCGAGTTCAGCCGGACATGTCAAAATCCCTCAAGTGGGACGAGTTATCATTCAAGACGATGTTGAAATAGGGGCCAACTCGACCATCGATCGTGGAGCGGCGGATGACACGGTGATCGGCGCAGGGACAAAAATAGATAATCTGGTTCAGATTGGGCACAATTGCAGAATTGGTCGGAATTGTATCCTTGTCTCCCAAGTGGGCCTATCTGGCAGCGTCGTGTTAGAAGATCATGTTGTGTTGGGCGGAAAAGTTGGTGTGGCTGATCATGTGAAGATTGGTGAAGGTGCTCAAGTGGCCGCCAGATCCGGTGTGACAAACGATCTGTCAGGAGGTTTCGCCTATGGTGGTTTTCCAGCCAGGCCAATTGCAGAATGGCGGCGAGAGGTAGCCACACTGAGACGTTTGGCCAAGAAGCCGAAGCGCAAAAGCTAACAAGATTGTTCATTCAAGAACCAGAGAATAGTTCGATGTCTGATGAAATGGTAAGCGACTTAAGAGAAGAAATTGTTGAAAGCGCAGACATCGAGCGGTTGATGCAGCTTTTGCCGCATCGATATCCGTTCTTAATGATCGATCGAATAGAGGATTTGCGGGCGGGTAAATCGGCAACTGGCATTAAGAATGTGACGATTAACGAACCATTTTTTCAAGGCCACTTTCCCGAACGTCCAGTAATGCCAGGCGTTCTCATAATCGAGGCGATGGCGCAAACAGCAATCGCATTGTCGGTATTTTCCGAACCGGAGACTATGGAAGACAAGCTTGCTTTCTTTATGTCGATCGACAGAGCTCGTTTTCGCAGACCCGTCGTGCCGGGCGACACACTTAGAATTCCGATCGAGCTGGTTAGATCTCACGGTCCGGTCCGCAAATTCCGAGGCAAAGCGCTGGTTAACGGCCAAGTCGCTGTGGAAGCAGACTATGCGGCAATGGCCGTCGACCGAAATGAACAACAGAGGCAATTATGAGAAGCGTCCATCCGACAGCCATTATCGAGGACGGTGCGCAGCTCGGGCAGGATGTGGACGTTGGCCCGTATTGTGTCGTTGGGCCGGATGTCAAAATGGAAGATGGCGTTCGCCTAGTCTCCCATGTTGTCGTATCGGGCAATACACACATCGGCAAGGGATGTGTGATTTATCCTTTTGCTTCGCTGGGACATCCGCCTCAACATTTGAAATATGAAGGAGAAAAAACCAGGCTCGTCATCGGCGAAAGCAATGTTATTCGAGAACATGTGACAATGAATCCCGGTACCGCTTTGGACAATAACGAGACCATCGTCGGTAATAACGGATACTTTATGGTTGGAAGCCATATCGCTCACGATTGTGTCGTTGGGGACAACGCGATATTTGCCAACAACGCCACTTTGGGAGGACACGTAACAGTGGGCAATCATGTCATGCTGGGAGGTCTGTCGGCCGTTCAGCAGCATAGCAGAATTGGCAATTTTGCTTTTATTGGCGGTATGTCTGCCGTTACAGCGGACGTTATCCCTTACGGTTCGGTTCATGGTTTTTCTCGCCTCGTCGGTCTCAATATCGTTGGTATGAAGCGGCGAGGTCTTTCGCGCGACAAGATTCATGATCTGCGCAATGCCTACCGCCTACTCTTTGCACAAGAAGGTATGTTCCAAGAGCGGATCCAGGATGTTGCTCTACAGTTCGCCAGCAATCACGAAGTCATGGAGATCGTAGAATTCATTCGAGGCGCCTCAAATCGATCGATCGTCCTGCCGCCTAGTCAGGATGCCGACAATTGAGCGACACGACTGCCTTCACGGGCGAGGAAACGAAGGTTTCGAAACTCGGCATTATTGCTGGACAGGGGCGATTGCCGTTGCTCATTGCGGAATCCTATCGCTCGGCCAAGAAGCCATACTTTGTAGTCGGCATAGAAGGACTTGTATTGGACGCGGACATTACATCTTTCGAGCATGGCTGGACACAGCTTGGCACCATGGGAAACACCTACAAAGTTCTTCAAGCTGAAGATTGTGTCGATGTCGTTATGGCGGGCCGCGTGCATCGCCCAAATTTTAAAAATTTAAAAGTAGACCGTGCGGGCGCAACTCTGGTCGCAAAAATCTTAAAGATATTTCGGCGTGGCGATGACGCAATCATGAAGCTTGTTGTCGATGCTTTCGAAGAAGAAGGATTTAGAATTGTCGGCATCAACGACGTGTTGAGCGAGCTCATTATGGAGGAAGGTGCTTTGGGTCAGATTCGTCCGGCCGATGAACACTCTGAAGATATCCGATATGCAGTTGAAGTCGTTCAGCAGATAGGGCAACTGGATATCGGCCAAGGTGCAGTTGTGAGACATCAGCACGTGTTAGCCGTAGAGGCCGTGGAAGGCACAGATGCCATGCTTGAAAGATGCGCGGGGTTTTCACGCGACCAGAGCCGCAGCACTGAGAAACGCAGCGGTGTCTTCGTAAAAATGCCAAAACCCGAACAAGAGCGGCGTGTTGACCTGCCTGTAATCGGCGTCAGGACTGTAAAAAAAGCGGCAGAGGCCGGATTGGCTGGCATTGCTTGTGCCGCGGGCGGAGTGCTGGTCATTGATCGAGACGCCGTTGGGCGTGCTGCAGACGATTATGGCATGTTCGTTTTCGGATTTCCGTACGACAGAACGACAAAGTGACCAATTCAATAGATTTGCAACCGTCTTCAGGCCTTACCAGTAACAATAGGCTCAAAGTTTTGCTGGTTGCGGGTGAACCTTCGGGGGATGCTCTTGGCGGGCAATTGATGGTTGCCTTAAAGCAATTGTTCGATGGTGAAATTACTTTTTCCGGCGTCGGCGGTCCGATCATGGCACGTCAGGGCCTCAATAGCCTTTTCGATTTTGATCAGATTGCATTGATTGGGGTTTCACAAGTTCTTCGCACGATCCCAAACAACTTGAAACGAATTCGTCAAATTGCAGACCATGCGCTTGAAACCATTCCAGACGCGATTGTGTTGATCGATAGCGGAGAATTCAATCAATGGTTGGCCCAGAGACTTAAGAACAAAAATTTTAGGAACCCCATTATCAAATTTGTGTCACCCCAAATTTGGGGAAGCCGGCCTAACAGAATTTTCAAATTGGCGCGCGCTTACGATCACGTCATGACATTGCTGCCATTCGAACCCGCATATTATGAAAAGGCATCGTTGCCGGCCACTTATATTGGTCACCCGGTAACTGAACGCAATCCCGTCGCCGGAAGCGGTCGCACGTTTCGACGTCAGAATGACATTCCTGAAGACGAAACTCTAATTTGCGTATTACCGGGAAGCCGTCGCGGCGAAATCAAATATATGTTGCCACTGTTCCGTCAAACCCTTGATGTGTTAGCAGATCGACAAGTGTCTTTCAGCGTCGTTATCCCAACCGTGCCAAACGTTCACGACAAAGTTGCCGAGGCCATAAAGGAATGGCCGTGGCGGACATCGATTGTCACAGGCGAGGAAGAGAGATTTGCAGCATTCGATGCGAGCACCGTGGCGCTGGCTACATCGGGTACCGTCGCGCTTGAACTTGCGATTGCACGAGTGCCGATGATTGTCGGTTACAAGATCGGGCGGCTCGGTGCCATGATTTACCGTCACTTGATTTTGGTACGCTTTATTACTCTTGCCAATTTGATATTGGGGCGCGAAGTCGTGCCGGAATTCTTGCAAGAGTACTGTCAACCCGAACTCATGGCCGATGCACTGGAGAAATTGCTCCAGGACAGAAAGGCCCGCGCGACACAGATTGCGCTGCTTGAAACGGTCGTTGATGAACTAACGGTTGAAGGCGAAAAACCCAGTATTCGTGCAGCAAAGACAGTGCTTGAAATTGTAGGCATAAGTTAATAGGGCCACCTAAAGACCGTCAGCACCAAACTTAGCCGGCGTTAACGACTTATCTTGTGGATAGCGGCACGTAACTGCGTTTGCCTTCGCCTGTATAAATCTGCCTTGGACGCCCGATGCGCTGATTGGGGTCTTCGATCATCTCTTCCCATTGCGCAATCCAGCCGACGGTTCGTGCTAAGGCAAAGAGCACGGTGAACATGGTGGTTGGAAAGCCCAACGCTTTGAGCGTGATGCCTGAATAGAAATCGATATTGGGATACAATTTCTTTTCAACAAAATACTCGTCATTTAAGGCGATTTTTTCGAGCTCCATAGCGACTTCCAAAAGCGGATCGTCCTCTATACCCAACTCATCTAAAACTTCATGGCAAGTCTGCTGCATGACGCGCGCGCGCGGATCGTAGTTTTTGTAAACGCGATGACCAAAGCCCATGAGGCGGAAGGGGTCGTCTTTATCTTTAGCCCGTTGCACATATTCGGGAATGCGATCGACCGTACCGATTTCGCTCAACATATTGAGGGCGGCCTCATTGGCGCCGCCATGGGCTGGACCCCAAAGGCATGCAATACCTGCGGCAACACAAGCAAACGGATTAGCGCCCGATGAACCCGCGAGCCGAACCGTCGATGTCGAAGCATTTTGTTCATGGTCGGCATGCAAGATGAATATGCGATCCATCGCGCGGGCCAATGTCCGACTCGGTTTGTAGTCTTCGGCAGGCACGCCAAAGCACATATTCAAAAAGTTTTCTGCATAGTCCAAATTGTTGCGTGGATAGATGAACGGCTGGCCGATGGAGTATTTGAAGGCCATTGCAGCAATGGTCGGCATTTTTGCAATCATGCGCCGGCTTGCAATCATTCGTTGGTGCGGATCGGAAATGTCCGTTGAATCGTGATAGAAAGCGGAAAGAGCCCCGACCACGCCAACCATAATGGCCATGGGGTGCGCGTCTCTTCGAAAGCCTCTAAAGAAATTCGTGAGTTGCTCATGCACCATGGTGTGATAGGTGATGGCTTTGTCGAACTCATCCATTTGCTTTTTGTTGGGAAGCTCGCCGTACAACAGCAAAAAACAAGTTTCGAGAAAGCTGCCTTGTTCGGCAAGTTCATCAATGGGATATCCACGGTAAAGCAAGACACCCTTTTCGCCGTCGATAAACGTAATGGAGGATTCGCAGCTGGCAGTGGACGTAAATCCAGGGTCGTAAGTGAAAGCGCCTGTTTCTGTATACAGATTGCGCACGTCAACAACGTCAGGACCAAGACTGCCCTGAAATACCGGAAGCGCAATCTGCTTGTCTCCAAATTCTAATTTCGCGCCACCGTCAAGCTCTTTCGCCTTAACTACCATATGTTTGTCGCTCCAAAATTGTTATGTATCGAGCCGGCTGAGGCCGCCTGCAAAAATGCTTAGTTCGGTGTCGTTGCATGGTCGGCAATGCGGCCCAGTGATTCCTCACGGCCGAGAGCAGCCATAACATCGAAAATGCCAGGGGACTGTTGACCACCGGTTAGTGCAGCGCGCAGCGGCTGCGCTACCTTGCCAAATTTCATCCCTTTTTTATCGGCAAATTCCCGAATGCGGGCTTCCAATGCCTCGGCCGACCAAAGATCGGACGCATCTAAATCTTGCCATAGGGTAAAAAGCATCTCCTTCGTTTCATTTTCTAACAGTTTTTTGGCATTTTCTGTTAAATCCAAAGGTCTCTTCGCAATTAAGAATGTGCAGCTATTTGCAATGTCTAGCAGGGTTTTAGCACGCTCTTTGAGTTGTGGCATTAAATTGACCAAACGACTCTCAGCCTTGTGGTCTAGCTTTATTCCTTGCTGCTTCAGAATTCCTGAGACCAGCGCGGCCAGATCTTGGTTTGGCGTGTCACGCATATAGTGAGCGTTCAAATGATCGAGTTTGTCGAAGTCGAACCTAGCCGGAGATTTCCCGATCGCGTCGAGATCGAACCATTCAAGAGCTTGTCCAGTTGAGATGATTTCGTCATCACCGTGCGACCAGCCCAGACGCAACAAATAGTTGCGCAAGGCGGCCGGCAAATAGCCCATGTCACGATAGGCTTCAACGGCGAGGGCGCCGTGGCGCTTGGACAGTTTGGCGCCGTCAGGCCCATGTATCAGCGGGATGTGTGCAAATTCAGGGGGCTGCCAACTGAGAGCTTCATAAATCTGCTTTTGGCGAAAGGCGTTGGTGAGATGATCGTCGCCTCGAATAACGTGGGTCACTTCCATGTCATGATCGTCGACCACGACCGACAGTATGTAGGTTGGTGTCCCATCGCTTCTTAACATAATCAAGTCGTCGATTTGACTATTGCTGACGGAAACGTCGCCTTGGACTTGATCGTGAATGATTGTCTCGCCGTCATGATTTGCGCGAAAACGCAGGACGGGCTTGATATCGGAAGGAGCTTCGGAAGGATCTCGGTCACGCCATGTGCCGTCATAGACTGCCGGTCGCTGTTCCGCGCGCGCGCGCTGGCGCATCGCTTCTAGTTCGTCGGGAGTGCAGTAGCAGGGATAGGCCCTGCCTTGATCGAGCAAGCTCTGTGCAACCTCGATATGTCGATCGGAGCGTTCCGATTGATAAATCTCATCCCCATCCCAATCGAGACCCAGCCAAGTGAGGCCATTCAAGATGGCGGACTTGGCCGCATCAGTAGATCGCTTTCGATCCGTATCCTCGATGCGCAGGAGGTAGCGGCCGCTATAGCGGCGGGCAAAGAGCCAATTGAAGAGTGCCGTTCGAGCCGATCCAATATGCAGCATACCGGTGGGTGAGGGCGCAAAACGCGTTATCGGTGCGGATGCTGGCAACATGCACGGTCTCGGGGCTATGATGAAGGACAAAGAACGGGGGACTCCCCGAAATGCGCCGATGTTTTAGCACATTGATATGTCGAAGGCTAAGGCACCGCGCCGCCGTTGGGTAGAAAACTTATGCTGGGTCGCGGTTGGGCGTTCTTGTCCGATTGGAGGCAATGTCGCCGAAGTCTTGCGGGCGCACTCGATTTGTGGATGGAAGGCCTGCGTCGCGCCGGACGCTTCGTACGCGCCTGCTTTTGGGCGGATCGTGATCGCTGGTTGATGTGGATACCGGTGGCTCTAGGTCTCGGGATTGCCGGCTACTTTTCCCTGACGTATGAGCCTCAACTTTCGGCCGGTCTCACATCTGTTGGTCTTGTCGCCTTTGCGGTTGCTGCGATCACTGTCATGCGGCGTCGCTGGGAAGAGCGATCACCTGAACTTGGTTATGCGGCATTTGTCGCCAGCATTTTTGTTTTCACCATTACACTCGGCTTTGTTGTAAGCCAATTGCGTACTTTAAACGTTGCGGCTCCGGTGCTGCAGCGAGAGATTGGACCAGTGTCGCTCGAAGGCTGGATTGAGAGTGCGGCGCGCCAGCCGGAAGGCGATTGGCGCCTTGTCATTGCGCCGAACCGGATCGGAAACCTTGCAGACCAAGACCTACCGGTGCGCGTGAGGGTGTCGGTGCACCAACGGTTAGCGGAAATAACACCCGCGATGGGCTTTCAGGTGCGGGTCATGCTGATGCCTCCTCCGGGGCCGGTTTCGCCTGACGGTTTTGATTTTGCGCGGCGTGCCTGGTTCGAGCGCATCGGGGCGGTGGGTTATTCAGTCAGCACACCCGACACGAGCCCCATGTCTCGATCCAACGGTTTGCTCTCTCGAGCTGCAGGCGCTCTTCGAGGTTTTCGTCAAGCCATTGCAGAACACATTCGCTCGTCCTTGCCCGGTTCAGAGGGTGCGATCGCAGCCGCGCTATTGACCGGCGATCGCGAAGCCATTCCCGATGCCGTAGTTAACTCTCTGCGGGCATCAGGGCTCGCGCATTTATTGGCCATTTCGGGCCTTCACATGACACTTGTCTGACATCAGCGCCTGTGGGACAGATGGAGTTGATTGTGTAACGGAGGATTTCTGGCTCATCGTCGTGACCGAAGGGAACGCAGATGATCCAGAAATCCATGAGTTTGAAGGACGGCGCCGAGACGGCGGTACGGGACATCCGGCGCAAGACGCGCAAGCAATATTCAGCTGAAGAGAAGATCCGGATTGTGCTCTCGGGCCTGCGCGGCGAGGACAGCATCGCCGAGCTGTGCCGTCGGGAAGGGATCGCCGAGAGCCTCTACTACAGCTGGTCGAAGGAGTTCCTGGAAGCCGGCAAGAAGCGGCTTTCGGGGGATACCGCCCGCCAGGCGTCCTCGGGCGAGGTCAAGGACCTGCGCCGCGAGAGGCATGACCTCAAGGAAGCGCTTGCCGAACAGGTGCTGGAGAACCGGCTGCTTAAAAAAAGCATGATCGGGGATGGGGGAGACGGCGCATGAGATACCCCGCATCGGAGAAGCTCGAGATCATCCGCCTAGTCGAGCGATCCCATCTCCCGGTGCTGCGGACGCTGGACAAGCTCGGCATCCCGGCAACGACGTTTTACCGATGGTACGACCGGTATTTGCGTGGTGGCGTACAAGCATTGGAAGACCGGTCTCCCAAGCCAAAACGCGTGTGGAACCGCATCCCCGATGATATTCGAGAGCGGATCGTCGATATGGCTCTTCAGGAACCGGAACTGAGCCCGCGCGAGTTGGCAGTGCGGTTCACTGATACGCAAAGCTATTTTGTATCCGAAGCTTCAGTGTACCGCCTGCTCAAAGCTCTTGATCTGATTACCAGCCCGGCCTTCGTGGTCATCAAGGCTGCCAATGAGTTCCGCGACAAGACCACGGCGCCAAATCAAATGTGGCAGACCGACTTCACCTACCTCAAGGTCATCGGCTGGGGCTGGTTTTATCTCTCTACGATTCTTGATGACTTCTCGCGCTACATCATTGCGTGGAAGCTGTGCACCACGATGAGAGCTGAAGACGTCACTGATACGTTGGAAATGGCTCTGGAGGCATCGGGTTGCGATCAGGCAAATGTCGCACACAAGCCGCGTCTGCTATCTGACAATGGTTCAAGTTATATTGCCGGCGATCTTGCTGACTGGATGGATGATCAAGGCATGAGGCATGTTCGCGGCGCGCCGTATCATCCGCAAACGCAAGGCAAAATCGAGCGTTGGCATCAAACGCTCAAGAACCGCATCTTGCTGGAAAACTATTACCTACCTGGCGATCTTGAAGCGCAGATCGATGAGTTCGTGGGTCACTACAATCACCAGCGCTATCACGAGAGTCTGCAAAACCTCACGCCCGCAGATGTTTACTTTGGGCGCGGCCAAACCATTCTATTGCAAAGAGAAAGGATCAAGCGAAAAACGATCGAGCATCGGCGCTTGCAACACAGCAAAGCCGCTGCTTAAACTGATACAACAGATGAGCCATATACTCCGCTAGCTCAAACCGAAATCTGTTCCAATTTATCTGATGACGGACAATGACACTGGTCGGCGGCTTGATCTTTGTGGCGGTGAGGGCTGGCCTAGCGCTGATTCAGCCCATTACCCTAAACTATCCGATAAAGAAATGGGCAGCGATGGCCGGCCTCATCGGCGCACTTTTTTATCTCTTTGTGTCGGGTGCGTCGATATCAACACAGCGGGCCTTTATCATGATCTCGATCATGTTTGTGGCGATCATGGTCGACCGGCCCGCCGTTTCAATGCGAAATGTGGCAATAGCTGCCACGTTCGTCTTGTTGTCGACACCTGAAAGCCTATTGCACGTCAGCTTTCAAATGTCTTTTGCCGCTGTGATTGGCCTGGTTGCCACTTACGAATGGCGCCGTGATCGTTATTTGACGAACAATCGCGAAAGCTGGGCTTGGGCTCGTGGGTTTTCGCCTTGGCGGTTATTCGTGGCGTATTTGTTTGGTCTTGCTGCAACGACCGCAATCGCGGAGATCATGATCGCGCCGTTCGCCGCCTTTCACTTCAATAGAGTTGCAACGTTAGGAATCGTGGCGAATTTAGTAGCTGTGCCTCTCGTCGGCTTTTTGATCATGCCGATGGGCGTGCTTGCGCTTTTGCTCGTCCCGCTCGGACTTGAACTGTCTGACATCAGCGCCTGTGGGACAGATGGAGTTGATTGTGTAACGGAGGATTTCTGGCTCATCGTCGTGACCGAAGGGAACGCAGATGATCCAGAAATCCATGAGTTTGAAGGACGGCGCCGAGACGGCGGTACGGGACATCCGGCGCAAGACGCGCAAGCAATATTCAGCTGAAGAGAAGATCCGGATTGTGCTCTCGGGCCTGCGCGGCGAGGACAGCATCGCCGAGCTGTGCCGTCGGGAAGGGATCGCCGAGAGCCTCTACTACAGCTGGTCGAAGGAGTTCCTGGAAGCCGGCAAGAAGCGGCTTTCGGGGGATACCGCCCGCCAGGCGTCCTCGGGCGAGGTCAAGGACCTGCGCCGCGAGAGGCATGACCTCAAGGAAGCGCTTGCCGAACAGGTGCTGGAGAACCGGCTGCTTAAAAAAAGCATGATCGGGGATGGGGGAGACGGCGCATGAGATACCCCGCATCGGAGAAGCTCGAGATCATCCGCCTAGTCGAGCGATCCCATCTCCCGGTGCTGCGGACGCTGGACAAGCTCGGCATCCCGGCAACGACGTTTTACCGATGGTACGACCGGTATTTGCGTGGTGGCGTACAAGCATTGGAAGACCGGTCTCCCAAGCCAAAACGCGTGTGGAACCGCATCCCCGATGATATTCGAGAGCGGATCGTCGATATGGCTCTTCAGGAACCGGAACTGAGCCCGCGCGAGTTGGCAGTGCGGTTCACTGATACGCAAAGCTATTTTGTATCCGAAGCTTCAGTGTATCGCCTGCTCAAAGCTCTTGATCTGATTACCAGCCCGGCCTTCGTGGTCATCAAGGCTGCCAATGAGTTCCGCGACAAGACCACGGCGCCAAATCAAATGTGGCAGACCGACTTCACCTACCTCAAGGTCATCGGCTGGGGCTGGTTTTATCTCTCTACGATTCTTGATGACTTCTCGCGCTACATCATTGCGTGGAAGCTGTGCACCACGATGAGAGCTGAAGACGTCACTGATACGTTGGAAATGGCTCTGGAGGCATCGGGTTGCGATCAGGCAAATGTCGCACACAAGCCGCGTCTGCTATCTGACAATGGTTCAAGTTATATTGCCGGCGATCTTGCTGACTGGATGGATGATCAAGGCATGAGGCATGTTCGCGGCGCGCCGTATCATCCGCAAACGCAAGGCAAAATCGAGCGTTGGCATCAAACGCTCAAGAACCGCATCTTGCTGGAAAACTATTACCTACCTGGCGATCTTGAAGCGCAGATCGATGAGTTCGTGGGTCACTACAATCACCAGCGCTATCACGAGAGTCTGCAAAACCTCACGCCCGCAGATGTTTACTTTGGGCGCGGCCAAACCATTCTATTGCAAAGAGAAAGGATCAAGCGAAAAACGATCGAGCATCGGCGCTTGCAACACAGCAAAGCCGCTGCTTAAACTGATACAACAGATGAGCCATATACTCCGCTAGCTCAAATCAAAATCTGTTCCAATTTATCTGATGACGGACAGTCCCGCTCGGACTTGAACAATTGGCCCTAGTACCCATGGCATGGGGCATCGAGCTCGTTATCTCGGTCTCCGAAGCCGTATCCACTTGGTCCGGCTCCGAAATGGCAGCACCGGCATGGCCGCAATATGCCTTGTTATTGATATTGATGGGCGGCCTGTGGCTTGCGCTGTGGCGACAGAGTTGGCGCTATGCAGGAGTGGGCTTGATTTTGGTTGGCATCGGCAGTGCCGTCAGCTATGAGCGACCCTACATGCTCGTCGATCGTGACGGTTCGAATCTCGCGGTTCGCTCATCGACGGGAGACCTTCTTGCGTTGTCAGATCGCAAAGCGCGCTTCGCCGTTTCACGATGGCTTCAAGGCGAAGGGCTTTTACCGGATCATGATCAGTCCGATGCCCGATCGCGCCTCTACAGATGCGATGTGCTCGGATGCATCACGGTCGATCCTGGCCGGCCCATCGTTGCCTTTGTTACAGACCCCCGTGCCTTTGCCGAAGATTGTCAGCGTGCTGATTTCATTGTTGCCAGCGTGCCTATTCCTAAGTCCCAAGAACGATCGTGCCGCCGTTATGCAATAGTCATCGACCGTTATGATTTACAGCAAGAAGGAGCACATGCGGTTTGGTTTGAGCAGGGTGGTCCACGGGTGGTAAGTGCTGCAGACCGGCGCGGAAGCAGACCATGGTCATCGTTTCGGGAAAGTTTGAAACTGCTCAGGAGTGCTGAGAGCAAGGACGCCAGGCAAATCCAAAATCAGCAAGCCCAGGCCCCTCGAGCGTCAATCACTGCCGTGCGCTAGTAACGCCGAAGCAGTCCCACTAAGCGCCCTTGAACTTGCACCCGGTCAGGCCCAAAAATACGTGTTTCGTACGCCGGATTTGCGGCCTCCAGCGCGACTGTCTCGCCGCGCTTTCTCAGGCGTTTCAGCGTGGCTTCATTGCTGTCAACCAAAGCGACAACGATATCGCCATTGGTGGCCGTGTCACTGCGCTGAATGACAACCACATCGCCATCCAAAATGCCCGCTTGAATCATTGAATCGCCTTGAACTTCCAAGGCGTAATGATCCCCCGTTGCCATCATCTCCATGGGAACACTGACATTGTGGGTGTTGTTCTGTAATGCCTCAATTGGGGTACCGGCGGCAATCCGCCCTAGCATCGGCACGTCGACTGCGTGATCGTCGTTGCCGTTGGCGACGGGTACTTCGACTTGCTTACCACGTGAGCCTTCGATGACGCTGGGTGAAAAGCCTTTCGGCCGATCGCGTACCATAGAGCCGCGGCCGGCGAGCGTATCGTCAGGCAGGCGTATAATTTCCAGCGCTCGGGCCCGATGGGCAAGGCGTTTGATAAATCCTCGCTCTTCAAGGGCTGTAATCAAGCGGTGAATGCCGGATTTAGACTTGAGGCCCAGGGCATCCTTCATTTCGTCAAACGACGGCGACACGCCGGATTCCCGGATGCGCTCGTGAATAAACATCAACAATTCATGTTGTTTGCGCGTCAGCATCCAGCCGCTCCCGATCTTCTAGAACAAAGTGCTAACATTTGAAATCTGTTCTAGTTTAGTTCTCATCTGCCGTCAAGGCGAAGTTTACCCTAAAGGTTAACACTTTGCCATGAGATGATTCGTTTTGAGACTTGCCTATAACCGCAAAAAGTCGACCGAGTCTCCCTGTCGGGCCTCACTTGCGAAAGGCGGGCGGACGATGAGGCAGCTTGCGGCGGCCATGAGGGACATGACCGAGCTATCTTGAAGGTCGAACGGCGTTGCGACGAGATCACCGTCGGTGGCGCGCTCAAGTGTCGCGCGCATATAGTCTTGGCGTTTGCCATTCGCCGGTAAATCTTTTCCAAGCCTGGCCGGTTCTAGCAAGTCAGATAGTTTGACTCTGGCTTGACCCAACATACTCGCGACAATCGGTTTCAAAAATAAAAGCGCACAAACCAAACATGAAACTGGGTTGCCGGGTAAACCTAAAAGCGGAACGCCGTTGATGTCACCAAACATCATGGGCTTTCCGGGACGCATAGCCACTCTCCAAAATTCGAGTTTCATACCCATGTCGCGAAGAACATCGCGTACCAAATCATGATCGCCAACGGAAGCTCCACCAATGGTGACAAGCAGATCAGTTCCCCGCGCACTTTCTGCGGCTCGCTTTAAACTCTGCTCGTTGTCGCGGGCGATCCCCAGCTGGGTGGCGCCACCGCCCCACTGATCAATATAAGCACCAAGGGCATAAGGACTCGATGAAATGATTTGATTGGGAGATGACAAGTCGCCCGGAAATGTTAACTCATCGCCCGTCGCCAAAATGGCTATTTTGGGTTTGCGCGTAACCTCCAGCCAGGGCAGATCCATTGATGCCGCAAGCCCCAGATCACGGGCCGTGAGCATTTGGCCCTGGCGTAGTCCCGCATCGCCATCCAAGAAGTCGATACCCTTGCGGCGAATGTGACGGCCGCGTTCAGCCCTCTCCTGAAACTCAATCCGGCGATTGTCGAGCGCATTCACGTCTTCTTGAATTACGACAGCGTCGGCACCTGTAGGAACAGCTGCGCCTGTGAAGATACGAACTGTTTCGCCGACGCCGAGCTTTCTCCCATACGTCGAGCCTGCGGCCGACTCGCCGACGAGCTTGAGAATTGTCGACGCTTTGGCAACATCTGCCGCACGCACCGCATAACCATCCATTGCTGAGACATCGCACGGCGGCTGACTGCGGCGTGCCATATGGTCTCGGGCCAGCACGCGCCCAGGTCCCGCCGGCAAGCTGACTGTTTCGGACGGCAACTGATCGATATTCGTCAGTATGCGTTCTAGAGCTTCGTCGACGGAGATCATCGCAGTGTCTTACTTGCTCTTGGTCGATTTAGAATGACCGTCAGACTCACGCGAGTAGCTGCCCGACTTGCCGCCGCTCTTTTCAACCAATCGTATGGAGTCGATTTCCATATCTCTGTCGACGGCCTTCGCCATGTCGTAAACCGTAAGCGCCGCAACCGAGACTGCCGTCAGCGCTTCCATTTCGACACCGGTTTTGCCAGTCACTTTGACGGTAGCGCGAATGTTGATCGCGCTACGATCAAGATCGGGTTCCAATTCGACTTCGATTCCCGAAAGGGAGAGGGGGTGACATAGGGGGATTAACTCGGGTGTTTTCTTGGCGGCCATTATTCCGGCCAAACGTGACACGCCAATCACATCGCCTTTCTTGAGTCCGGCTTGCATGACGAGTTTTAGGGTTTCGGGTTTCATGCGGATGGATCCCGCTGCAACGGCCACTCGCTCTGATTCGCTCTTGCTGGTGACATCGACCATGGTAGCCCGGCCGGATGGATCGATGTGGCTTAGCTTCGACACGATGGTTCAATCATCCCATTTAATTTGGCAGCGCTGCCAAGAGGTTTCTCGTGGCCGCTTCCACATCCGGCATTCGCATAAGACTTTCCCCGATCAGAAATGCTGCAATTCCGACATTCAATAGCTGCTCGATATCTTCAGCGGTCGAAAGGCCGCTCTCGGAGATCGCCATCCGATCACCCGGAACCAGGGGTGCCAATTGCTGCGACACTTCAAGTTTAGTCTCAAACGTATTGAGATTGCGATTATTTATCCCGATGAGGGGGCTTGATAATCTAAGGGCCCGCTCCAATTCTTCGGGGCTGTGGACTTCCAATAGCACGTCCATCTCCCATTCCTGGGCGCAATCGTGGAGCTCTGCGGCTTGGGTTTCCGAAACGGCGACCATAATAATCAAGATGCAGTCCGCCTCTAAAGCTCTTGCTTCGACAACCTGATAGGGGTCGAACATGAAGTCTTTTCTGAGAACGGGCAGGGCAACTGCATCGCGCGCTTCTGTCAAATAGCTATCTCGCCCCTGAAAGCTCGGGGTATCTGTCAGGACCGACAGGCATGTTGCACCGCCTGCCTCATAGGCGCGCGCGAGTGACGGCGGATCAAAATCGGACCGAATGAGGCCCTTGGACGGGCTTGCCTTTTTAATTTCGCAGATCAACCCATATCCGCGGGTTTTCTTGGCCGACATGAGTGCTTGATGGAAGCCGCGCGGCGCCGAAGCGGATCGAGCGCTTGACTCCATTTCTGAAAGAGAGTGGGCAGCCTTGTTCGCCTTAATCTCTTTCAACTTGTATGCCGAAATCTCGTCCAATATCGTTGGCATTGTCGCTATCCGTTCGAGATTTCAACGAGCTTGGTCAGCACGTCGAGCGCGTGACTTTGGTCGAGAGCGGCAGCTGCCATGTCAACGCCAGCAGCCAGAGTGCTGACTTTACCAGCGACAATGAGCGCTGCTGCGCTGTTCAGCAAAACGATATCGCGATAGGGGCCGGTCTCTCCTTCCAAGAGCGCGCGAAGCTTTTGGGCATTGTAGTCAGCGTCAGCTCCTTTGAGTGTATCGAGGGAGGCGCGTTGTAAACCAGCTTCCTCCGGAGAGACCTCAAACATTTCAATTTTGCCAGCGTCCAATGAAGCGACCGATGACGGTCCTGTCGTTGTTATTTCATCAAGACCATCGGAGCCATGCACGACCCAGACGCGGGTCGACCCCAGACTGTGAAGTACTTCTGCAAGAGGCTTCAGCCAGCGTTTAGCAAATACGCCGATGAGCTGTCGTCGCGCGCCGGCTGGGTTGGCCAATGGGCCCATCAGATTGAAGATCGTGCGGGTGCCAAGTTCAGCGCGAATAGGACCGACATGTTTCATGGCCGAGTGGTGAAACGGCGCCATCATGAAGCCCAGGCCCGCGTCGCTAATGCAGCGGGAGATTGCCTCAGCGCCGATATCGAGCTTGACCCCGAGCTTGACCAAGACATCTGCCGATCCTGAAAGCGAGGATTGCGCTTTGTTACCGTGTTTTGCGATCGGCACGCCGCATCCGGCGACGACAAAGGCGGCCGCCGTGGAGATGTTCAGTGTACCGGACGCATCGCCTCCCGTGCCGCATGTATCAAGCGCACCCTTTGGCGCCGCTACAGTCATCGCCTTTTCTCTCATGACTTGCACGCCGCCGGTGATTTCGTCGACCGTTTCTCCTTTGACGCGCAAAGCCATAAGAAAGCCGCCAATTTGGCTCGGCGTCGCGGCGCCCGTCATCATGTATTCGAATGCCTGCGAGGATTGCTCTCTCGTTAGATCAGTGCCGTCGGCAGCAAGGGCGATAAGCTTTTTGAAGTCGTCCATGATTTAGCTATCGCAGATTTTTGCCCGCACAAGGAAATTCTTTAGAAGGCGATGGCCATGCTCGGAGGCAATGCTCTCCGGATGAAATTGCACGCCGTGAACTTCATGTTCCTTGTGTTCAATGGCCATAATCGTACCGTCTTCGGTCTTGGCGGTAACGTCAAAGCACGTCGGCAAACTGTCGGCTTCTAAGACCAAAGAATGATATCTAGTAGCTTCGAACGCTTCTGGGAGTTTTGCAAAGACCCCCGATCCCGTATGAGTGATGCGGCTGAGCTTGCCATGCATCAGTTTGTTAGCGCGGACGACCTTTGCGCCATAGGCCTGGCCGATTGCTTGATGGCCTAAGCAAACGCCCAATAGGGGCATGCGCCCGCTTGCAGCCCTTACAAGGTCTACAGAAATCCCGGCCTCGTTAGGCGTACACGGACCGGGAGAAATCACGATCGCGTCCGCCTTCAAAGATAGAGCCTCGTCGACCTCGATTTTGTCGTTTCGATAGACGGAGCACTCAGCGCCAAGCTCGCCCAAGAAATGGACCAGGTTGTAGGTAAAGCTATCGTAGTTATCGATCAACAAAATCATAGGGATACTCTTAGCACCGCGGCTGCGCAAACTAGAGCATGACGCTTCTATTTGCCAAGCGTCCGTTGAGTTATTCACCAATTCTTAACGATTCCGTAACCCTGAATCCCTCAGAATACCGCCGAAATTGGGACCAAGGCGCAGGGCGAGTCGGTGTACAGAGTGCCGTCTTTCCCAAGCTCACTTGGCAATATGTCGGCCAGGCGCATGGAACATCACGAGGAAGGTTCTCCCGTTCCTGTAACTTTTGTCGGGAATGCGAAGAATATTCGGGAATGCGAAGAATATTGAGACTGAAAAGGCCCATAAGGACCGCGTACAGAAGCGCTTTGCGTTCTATTGCCTGGGAACTTTATGTGTTGGCTTCGTATTGGGAAGTCTCTTGGGACTGATAACAGGTCCACTTGATTCGTCGACGGTCTATGTCACCGAAGAGCAGGGCGGACCAACCGAACAACTCTTGAGCTTTGCGCAAGTCTCTTTGGTAGAGGCGGCAAGAAGCGGTCTCAACAAACCGCGTTCATCCTTTACGGCGCCAGTCTCTCTTGGCGAAAAAACCGGCGGCCTGCCGTTTGTTCCTCGCGTTGCGGCGTTGCGTGCCTCGTTTGCGTTTGCTCTGGTCAACGAAGCGCAGCGACCGACCTCCCTGGTTCAAAAGGCCGTCGTTCGCACATTGACCCCGGCAAATCCGATAAGAGTGAAACCGCCTGGCTTGACTTTGGTGCTCCGTACGCCGCTGCCCTCGATCGTCCGATGATTGCCATTGTCATTGATGATGTTGGCAACTCGTCCGGCAAAGTGGATCGACTGATCAGCCTGACTGCTCCCCTAACGTTGTCGATTTTGCCCTACGTTCAAAATGCGAAGGACATTGCGCGCCGCGCACGTCTCAGTGGATTTGAGCTTCTTGTGCATGTCCCGATGGAACCGGACGGTCCGTTAGACCCTGGCCCCAATGCGCTGCGCCTGGACCCGACGACCGATGAACTTCATGACCGACTTGATTGGTCCTTGGACCAATTTCCTGGCTATGTCGGGATCAACAATTACATGGGCAGCCGTTTTACGAAGAATGCGGCTGCGATGATCGGAGTGATGGATCGCTTAAAGGCAGATGGTCTTTTGTTCTTGGACTCGCGCACGAGTGCACTATCGGCGGGACATATTGCGGCACGCCAATCGGGCGCGATTTATGCTTCACGCGACATCTTTTTAGATCATGAGTTGAATACGCTAGGGATTCTTGCTCAGGTTCAAAAGCTCGAAGAAATTGCACAAGTCGAGGGAACCGCAATCGCTATCGCACATCCCCATGATATCACCCTTGATATACTGGAGCTCTGGCTTGAGACGGCAGAGCGCCGTGGGTTTGCGGTTGCGCCGCTAACGGCAGTTATCAAGAAGCGCCAAGCTGAACAAATCAGGCTGGCCGCTCAAGACTAGACCTTTGATTTTAGGGTTTGCGGCGTGTTGCAAAACGCACAGCTTCCGTTGCGGCATTCATAAGCGCTTTGGCCTTGTTGACAGTCTCTTGATATTCAAATTCAGGATCACTATCCGCAACAACGCCGCCACCGGCCTGAACATACATTTGTCCGTCTTTTACAACTGCCGTGCGCAGCGCAATGCATGTGTCCATGTCGCCGCTTGATGAAAAATAGCCAACGCAACCTGCATATACGCCCCGTTTTTCCTTTTCCAATTCATCTATAATTTCCATGGCTCGCACTTTAGGCGCACCGGAAACGGTGCCCGCTGGAAATCCCGCGATTAGAGCTGATATCGCGTCGTGGTTGGACTTCAGCTTTCCTTCAACATTCGAAATGATGTGCATGACGTGACTATAATATTCGAGTTCGAATTGTTCGGTGACCTCGACGGATCCAACTTCTGCAACACGCCCTACATCATTGCGGCCTAGATCCAGCAGCATTAAATGCTCGGCGCGCTCTTTAGGGTCGGCCAGAAGATCTTTAGCCAAAGCTCGATCTTCATCCGGAGTTGCGCCGCGCGGCCGCGTTCCAGCAATCGGCCGGATCGTCACGCGACCGTCGCGAACCCTTACAAGAATTTCAGGACTGGATCCCACAACGGAGAAGTCATCGAAGTCGAAATAAAACAAGAAAGGAGATGGATTCAGCCTGCGCAGCGATCGATAGAGTGAAAAGGGCGGCAACTCAAACGGAACACGAAAGCGCTGGCTAGGAACAACTTGAAAGACATCGCCGGCAGCAATGTACTCCTTCGCGCGTTCGACCATGGCGTAATATTCAGTTTGCTTTGTATTTGAAACTGGCTCGGGTAGTTGGATCTGATCCCCCGTTGTAGCCGGGCGAGGCAACTTTTTTTCGAGTGCCTTAACGACGTTTTGAATTCGCTCACATGCTTCGTCGAATGTCGCCCGGGCGGATTGCGCACCGGGCCAGACCGGCGTCACCACAATCAGTTCGTCTTTGACGGCGTCAAAAATGGCCATGATGGTCGGGCGAAGAAGAATGCCGTCAGGCAATCCGAGCGAATCCGGATTGACATTTGGCAGGTCTTCCATGAGACGCACCATATCGTAACCCAAATACCCGAACACTCCGGCAGCCATGGGCGGCAATTCAGGGTCTTGGTCAATCAAGGACTCCTTTAGCAAGGCTCTTAACGAGGCTAGGGTGTCCAATTCACATTTTATGAAAGTCCCTGGATCTGCAAGCGCGTTGCGGTTGATCTCAGATTCATTGCCGTGCGCACGCCAGATCAAATCTGGGCGCAATCCAATCACGGAATATCTTCCGCGTACGGAACCACCTTCAACAGATTCAAGGAGAAAACTATTGGGTTCGCCGTCCGCCAGCTTGAGCATCGCGGAGACCGGCGTTTCCAAGTCCGCTACGACCTTTGTCCAAACGACCTGAGGTTCGTTCTTTTCGAATTTTTGTGCAAACGCCTCATAATCGGGGCGGAGTGTCATTGCTTATGTCTCAATCAATGGAGCCGCCCAGGGTCGAATCAATAACATCAGGGTAGGTTTCCACTCCAAATTTGTCTTGAAGTGCGGCTACGTATTGATCGCCTAAGTCTTGAATGGTGGCTTGCCCTAATTGTTCATGAAGGGAATCAATATCTGCGGCATTTGAGGCCAAGCTTTGCGTAATGGACTCTCGCGGCGTCGCCACGACCCAACTCTCTCCAAAAGCCGTCGGCCCGCTGATGAAAGCACCAATCTCGGCTGCAAATGCATCTGAAATAAATTGTGTAGATAGTGTTTCGTCATTGTCGGAGCGTCCAATGTTAGGTGCGGTCGACAAAATCGTTCGTCCGATTTCGTTAGCCAAAGTCTCAAACGGTGTACCGCCGGTCGCCCGTTCCGCAATTTTCTTGGAAAACTCATCCAATTTTTCCTGCCGCTTCACGCCAAGTAGAGTGGTTCTGACTTCTTCAACAACCGTGTCGAAGGGTTTGGTCGCCGAGGACGTGACATCGTCAATGCGGACGACGAAGTAACCGTCTTGTTCAATTGGTAAAAGATCACCTTCAAATCCGATATCGCTGCGAAACACTTCGGTCAAAATCGAATCCAAAGCCGCATCATCATCGGGCAGTTGGCCAGGTTCTCGCTCGTCTTTGTCAAAACCAGCGCGGCTGACAGATTTTACTGAAACGGCATTAATGCCGAGTGCCGTCGCCGCTTCTTCCAGGGTTGCACCACCGGCAAGCGCATCCTCGATTTCGGCTGAAAATTCAAATAATGAGTTGGTCGCAAGACCTCCGATCAGTTCGTCGCGCAGGACCTCACGCGCTTCCTCGTAAGGTTGTACACGGCCAGGAGCAATGTTTTTCACGCGTGCCAAAGCCCAATTGACGACGCCTTGGATGGCGTCACTAATTTGACCATTCTCCAATTGAAATGCGATTGCAGCCACAGGTTCATCGATCATTTCGGCTTGGGTGACGTTTTCGCGGGTGATCTCGTCCAGGCTCAGATTGCGGCTCGCGATGAGTCCTTCGAACGACAGACCATCAGCCATATCCTTTTGTGCTTGAATTAAAGCTTCCTCGTTATCGAAATAAATCACTTCAACCGCGCGTCTTTCGGGCACGGTGAAACGTGATTTATCGAAATCGTACTGGGCCTTAATATCGTCTTCTGAGACCTCAACCTTGTCACGAAAATCAGCTGATTCAGTCAAAATGTAAGTAAAGCTCCGGTATTCGGGTGCGGTAAATCGCGCCGCGTTACCTGTGTGATATTCCTCCAATTCGGTTCGCGTCGGTTCTGCCAATTGGCCGGCGGTTTCTGGCGGAATGACCAAATAGTCGATCACCCGACGTTCGGTTCGGTAAGTGAAGATCGCCTCAGCCATTCGCCGCGAGGCAACAGGGCCTGCTGTAATGGTGTCCACGAGCTGAGCGCGAGCGAGGTCTTGGCGCAATGCGATTTCATATGATTGGCGGGTAAGACCATTCTGAATAAGCAGTTCGTCATAAGTCTGCTGTGAGAATGTGCCAATGGCTCCGGAGAAAGCTTGGTTGGACTTAATTGATTTCTCGAGCGCCTTATCGGAAACGGTGAGCCCCAAATCTTGTCCCGCAACACCAAGAGCTGTGGTTTGAATCATATTGGCCAAGACTTGCTGGTCTAAACCCAAACGACGCGCTTGTAGTGTGTCGAATATACCATCGGTCTGAGACGACAATTCCTGAACCTGTGATCGAAACTGTCGTTCGAAGTCTACCGCTGTAATCGGTGTCCCTCCAATCTCGGCGACATTTTCATTGGTGGTACCCAAAAATATGTCCCCGATGCCCCAAACGGCAAAGCTGAGAACAAGCAAGCCGATAAAGATACCTGCGACCCATGATTTGGCCGCGTCCTTTAATCTGCTGAGCATGGAGTCGGAATCCCTTTGGTTAACTCGTGACAACCTATTTGGCGGCGGATGATAGTGGGGCGGCGCGAGCCGAGCAAGCGGGCCCTCTGGCCAAAATCCCGGCAATTTGTTATGGCCCCCGCAAGGATTGCAGGAGAAGCGGTCTATGACCACGTTAAAATCGATCAAACGCAGGCCCGTCATCGCCGGCAATTGGAAAATGAATGGCCTTGCGCAGTCGAAACGCGAAATCAATTCGTTGATCGCGCGGCTGGGCAAAGCTAAACGATGCCCGGCTGACGTCATTATATGTCCACCCGCCACCCTTTTGCATTCGTTCAAGCCTTTGACGGTGGGGACGCCTTTGGCTTTGGGAGCGCAAGATTGTCACGCCCAGCCAGGTGGTGCGCATACCGGGGATTTGAGCGCGGCGATGCTGAAGGAGGCTGGTGCTAAGTGGATTATTGCCGGTCACTCCGAACGCAGAACTGATCACGGAGAATCCGATGATGAGGTCAAAGCAAAGGCCGAAGCGGTGATTGAACAGAATCTGCGTGCCATCATTTGTGTGGGCGAGACGGAAAGCGAGCGGCTTCAAAGCAAGACTCTTCGTGTCATCGGCCGTCAACTCAAAGGGTCGCTGCCCGGATCGGCAAATTCTAAGAACACGGTTATTGCCTACGAACCGGTTTGGGCGATTGGAACCGGGCGAACGCCGACCCTTAACGATGTGAACGAAGTCCACCGCTTCATTCGCGATAAATTGATCAAATCACTTGGTGATGACGGTAATAAAGTTCGCGTTCTCTATGGCGGTTCGGTAAAGCCGCAAAATGCGCGCGAAATCCTCTCGATTGCTGACGTCGATGGCGCACTAGTAGGCGGCGCCAGTTTGAAAGCGCAAGACTTCTGGCAAATCGTAAAAGCGGGAATGTAAGGTCATTGAAAGTTTAATTAAATTTGACTTCATCTATCAATGATAACTCAAGAGAACGCTTCCTAGTATGCGAGCCTCTTGAGCCGATGGGCTCAGCAATGACAAACGTGCTGAGTGATATGAGCGAACCACACAATTCTGAGGAACGCAGATTTGAAGCGGCTACGGTCGCAATATTCGATCCGGTTACTGCAAATCTGCGCATCACGCGCAGCATTCTCTATACGATCGGCTTTCGTCATTTTTCCTACGCCACGAGCCTTAAGGAATTGCGCGAAACAATTGAATCCGAAGTTATCGATCTCGTCGTCGCGGAGATTGACAGCAATGTCAAAGATGTCAGCACATTTGTAAGCGATGTACGCCATGGAGACTTGGGGCCGAACCCGTTTGTCGTTTTCGTCACGTCAGGCTGGAAGCTTAACGATGAAGATGCCAAGACTATCATCGATGCTGGCGCCGATGACCTTGTGCGTCGGCCGTTTTCGACACAGGAGTTTTCGGCCCGCATTCTGACCCATATCGACTCCCGCAAACGCTTTGTAATTACAAGCAACTATGTTGGGCCTGATCGCCGCAAAGAGGCGCGCGGAGATGAACAAGATAATCTCGTCGACGTTCCCAATTCACTCAAAACGAAAGTCAACAATGAACCGGTCTCTGATGTTGAGACGGCCGCCGCGATCGACTTAACGCAAAAAGCCATTTTGGCCGAAAAACTTCAGCGCCAGGCCATTCATATTTCAATAGCAGCCTCTGTCATCGCGGAAGCCGTGCATCGTGACGGCGACGTGCCAGGCGAAGCACAACAATTAACCGATGAAGTGACACTATTGCTTGAGGTGACTAAGGATCTGGACAGGCGGGTCGGCGATTCACCTTTTGCAGATGCCACAGAGCTGGCTCACTCGCTGGTCACGGTAGCTGAATCGTTATCAGCCAGTGTCGCAGCGGCAAAAAGCCCAGATCCGAAGGATTTGGCCCTGCTGACAAAACTTGGGACGGCTCTTCAGATGGCGCTAAGTCCCGGGTCGAGTGAGGCAGATATCGGTTCTCAGATCGCGTCCACGGTTGCGAAGCGAAATCTGCGTCAGGCATCGTAGCCATCTTTGGCGCCCTCTGGTTATTCCACTAGCCTTTCACCATATCTCTGGAGTAAAAGAGCCCGTTCTGGTCTTCGGGAGATAGTATGACTGCGTTTTTGCTCGTAATTCACTTGCTGATTGCCTTGGCACTGGTCGGGAGCGTGCTGCTCCAGCGCTCCGAAGGAGGTGCCCTCGGCATCGGCGGAGGCGGAGGCGGCATGGGTGGTTTCATGTCTGGGCGTGGCGCAGCAAATGTGCTCACGCGCACGACCGCTGTTTTGGCAGTTTGTTTCTTCATCACCAGCATATTGTTGACCATGACGGCCGGCGGTGGAGGGGGCGGAAGCTCGGTGATCGGCAGCGACGATCCGGCGACGTTTGCTCCTACTCCGACGACGCCTGCGCCGAGCGAACCGGCAGAAGTGCCCGCGGGGCCTGACGTTCCTCGTGAATAGTTTAAACGTGACCCAGTACTTTGTGGACAGGTCATCATTTCTTTCAGAAAAATGAGCATTAGGTCTTTTTGCCGGCGCAAAAGTGATCTAGTTTGACCGTCCATGGCGCGGTTTATTTTCATCACCGGCGGCGTGGTTTCCTCCCTCGGAAAAGGCATTGCTTCGGCCGCTTTGGGCGCGTTGCTTCAAGCGCGCGGCTATAGTGTGCGATTACGCAAGCTCGATCCGTATCTCAATGTCGATCCGGGAACCATGAGTCCGTTTCAGCACGGTGAAGTCTACGTCACCGACGATGGCGCGGAGACCGATCTCGACTTAGGGCACTATGAGCGTTTTACCGGCGTGCCGGCATTGCAATCAGACAATGTCACCACTGGGCGTATTTATCGAAACATTTTGAAAAAGGAGCGCCGCGGTGACTACTTGGGCACGACCGTTCAAGTGATTCCACACGTCACGGACGAAATTAAGAACTTCGTCCTTTCCGGTACCAACGACGTGGATTTTGTTTTGTGCGAGATCGGGGGAACGGTTGGCGACATTGAGGGGCTCCCGTTCTTTGAAGCCATTCGGCAACTCGGCAACGAATTGCCCCGCGGCAATGCCACCTACATTCACCTAACGCTCGTACCGTTTATCGGCAGTGCAGGAGAACTTAAAACCAAACCGACCCAACACTCTGTGAAGGAATTGCGATCGATCGGCATACAGCCCGATCTGCTTCTTTGCCGGTCCGACCGGCCGATCCCGCAATCTGAGCGGGAGAAAATCGCTCTGTTCTGCAATGTTCGGCCTGACGGCGTGATTCAGGCTCTCGATGTGAGCAGCATTTACGAAGTCCCGCTGGCGTATCACGCGGAGGGGTTTGACCAGGTTGTCCTCGACTCGTTTGGCATTGCCGATGCGCCATCCCCCGATCTCAGCCAATGGGATGATATTAGTCAGCGCATCAATCACCCGGAGGGCGAAGTCACCATCGCCGTCGTCGGCAAATACACCGGGCTCAAAGATGCCTATAAATCCTTAGAAGAAGCGTTGGTGCACGGTGGTATCGCCAACAATGTGCGCGTGACAACCCAATGGATTGAATCGGAAATATTCGAGCAGGAAGGCGCCGTCCAGCGGCTCGAAAATGTCCACGGCATTCTGGTGCCGGGCGGATTCGGTGAACGCGGCGCTGAAGGCAAAATCGCCGCTGCCAATTTCGCCAGGTGCCGGGATCTGCCTTACTTCGGAATATGCTTTGGCATGCAAATGGCGGTGATCGAGGCGGTTCGCAACGTCCTTGGAAAATCGGGGGCCGGTTCAACCGAATTTGCGCCGACATCAGAGCCGGTGGTCGGTCTGATGACCGAATGGATGACTCAGGAAGGATCGGAAAAGCGCCAGAGTGATGGCGATCTAGGTGGGACCATGCGACTTGGCGCCTATGATGCAAACCTAGCCCCCGGCAGCCGCGCTGCTGAGATCTACGGCGCGACGGAAATCAGCGAGCGCCATCGCCACCGGTACGAAGTCAATATGAAATACCGGGGCAGCCTGGAGCAGCACGGGGTTCGCTTTTCCGGCACCTCGCCGGACGGGTTGTTGCCCGAGATTGTCGAGATCGTCGATCACCCCTGGTTTATGGGTGTCCAGTTCCATCCCGAACTGAAGTCAAAGCCGTTTGAGCCACATCCGCTGTTTGCCTCTTTCGTCGAGGCCGCGGTGACGCAATCGCGGCTCGTGTAAAGAATTCAGATTTAGCTTTAAGGGCTTGCTTTATCTGACTAACCTTCAAACTCAATAACTTCGATTAAAGTGGGCGGTCATGGATCCTAATTCGGTCATAAAGGTTTCCGATGTTGAGCTAGCCAATCATCGGCCGCTGGCTTTGATCGCCGGTCCGTGCGCCATGGAAAGTCATGATCATGCGATGGATATGGCGGGCGCTCTGAAAGAACTGACCGCCGGCCTTGGCATCGGATTCGTTTACAAAACGTCGTTTGACAAGGCCAACCGCACGAGTGCCTCCGGTGCGCGGGGTGTAGGTCTTGACGCGGCTTTGCCTGTATTTGAAGCCATCAAGAAAGAGCTCAACATACCGGTCCTCACGGATGTCCATACGCCGGAACAGTGTCAACTTGTTGCGGAGGTCGTTGATGTCATTCAAATACCAGCATTCCTGTGCCGACAAACCGACCTATTAACCGCCGCCGCCGCGACCGGCGCGGTGGTGAACGTCAAGAAGGGTCAGTTTCTGGCTCCCTGGGACATGAAGAATGTGATCGACAAAGTGGTCGGCGCCGGAAACCCGAATGTTCTGGTGACCGAGCGCGGCGCGAGCTTCGGCTACAACACGTTGGTTTCGGACATGCGCTCGTTGCCGATCCTGGCGGACATTGGCGCGCCGGTCGTCTTCGATGCCACGCATTCGGTGCAACAGCCCGGCGGCCTCGGCGGTGCAAGCGGCGGTCAGCGGGAATTTATCCCGGTGCTGGCGCGCGCGGCCGTTGCAGTCGGTGTTGCGGCGGTCTTCATGGAAACTCACCGGGATCCAGAAAAAGCGCCATCCGATGGACCCAATATGGTTCCGCTGGACGAGATGGAATCGTTGCTGGCCTCGCTTGTCGCGCTGGATCGCGTGGCAAAGTCTCTTTGACGCGGGTCCACTTTCCTGAAAACGCTCTAGTCTGCTTGAGTGTCGGCCCCAATTCCTGTATGACCCCGGTCGTAGCAAGGCCGGAATCGGCCCTTAGATCAGATTAAGACTAGAGGTTTCATCATGGCCGTCCCAAGAAATAAAGTGACGCGGTCCAAGCGGGACATGCGGCGAGCTCATGATCGGCTGAAGCGCGCGACATTTGTCGAAGACAAGGACTCGGGCGAATTGCATAGGCCCCATCATATCGAACCCAAGACCGGCACCTATCGGGGGCGTCAGGTTTTGCCGCCTCAAGAAGACTAGTCCCAGGACGGCTACGTCAGCTGGTTGTCACGCGAGTTACGACCGCGACTTTGCAAATTTTGCAATTTCTAGAGTGATTTAACGGAAAATCATAACGTTCTCTGTGATCATTCCGCATTAAGCGTTGGCCCAAGGTTTATGACCGCGATTATCGACATTATCGGCCGGGAGATTTTGGACAGCCGGGGAAATCCGACTGTCGAGGTCGACGTCATTCTGGAAGACGGCTCGTTTGGCCGCGCCGCCGTGCCATCGGGAGCGTCAACCGGCGCTCACGAGGCCGCCGAGCGGCGGGATGGTGGCAAGTGTTACGGCGGCAAAGGTGTTCGCAAAGCCGTTGAAGCGGTCAACACGGAGATCTTTGACACGATTTCGGGCTTCGACGCCGAAGAGCAGCGCCATATCGATCAAACCATGATCGAGCTTGACGGCACGGAGAATAAGAGCCGCTTGGGCGCCAATGCCATTTTGGGAGTCTCTCTTGCAGTCGCCAAGGCGGCGGCGGACGCGTCCGATCTGGCGCTTTACCGGTATATTGGTGGCACTGACGCTCATGTGTTGCCAGTTCCCATGATGAATATCGTCAATGGCGGCGCCCACGCCGATAATCCCATCGATATCCAAGAATTCATGATCATGCCGGTTGCGGCCGCTACCATGGCGGAAGCCGTGCGTATGGGTTCGGAAGTCTTTCATGCCTTGAAGAAGGCGCTAAGCGACGCGAGCCATAATACGAATGTCGGCGACGAAGGAGGCTTTGCCCCGGGGCTGGGGTCGGCAGACGAAGCGCTTAGTTTTATCATGAAGGCCATTGAGGCGGCCGGATACAGGCCCGGCGAGGAAATCTATCTCGCACTTGATCCTGCCTCGACGGAATTCTTCAAGGATGGCGTCTATCATCTTGATGGCGAGGGTAAAAAGTTAGACAGCGACGGTCTGGTTGCCTATTGGCAAGACTTGGCCACGCGTTATCCCATCATCTCAATTGAAGACGGCATGGCGGAGGATGATTGGTCAGGCTGGGTCGCTTTGACCAAAGCGCTGGGCGACAAAGTTCAGTTGGTCGGCGACGACTTGTTTGTCACCAACGAAAAACGCTTGGAGCAAGGGATCGAACAAAATGCAGCTAACTCTTTGCTGGTCAAAGTCAACCAGATCGGAACGCTGACCGAGGCTTTGGCGGCAGTTGAGCGGGCGCACAAAGCGGGCATGACATGCGTCATGTCGCACCGATCGGGCGAGACCGAAGACTCAACGATCTCCGACGTTGCCGTTGCCACCAATTGCGGCCAAATCAAAGCTGGGTCCTTGGCGCGTTCGGATCGTCTTGCCAAATACAATCAACTAATCCGCATCGAGGAATCGTTGGGATCGACGGGGCGCTATGCAGGTCGCTCAATACTGCGCCGTTGAGCCCTTTCAGTTCGGACGATCCCCTTTTTGGTTCGCGCGTTTGTTAACTCGCCATCTTCTCCTAAATCGCTTTAAAGACTTCAAGTTGACAAGACCGGCGGAGTGTTTAGCGCCAAATGAATTTCACACAATACTAAGTCGTAACCTTTTCTTAACCGCTCAAGGTATTGGATCGCCTGTGAATTGTTGTGGAGGCGCCGCGCTGGCGCACACGTGTTCGGGCAGAGGACTTCATGCTTTACATTCAGCGATTAAGACAAAACTTTGCTGCGAGCATTGTCCCACTTTTCTGTGCGTGTTTCGTCGTCTATCTCGGCTACCATGGTCTTTACAGCGACCACGGGCTGATCACGATGTTGCGGCTGAACAAGGAGATCGAGCATCTCGAATTTGATCTCGCCGAGATGCAAGATGAGAGCAAGGTATTGAAGCGACGCATTACACTTTTGCGGCCGGAAAGCCTCGACGTGGATTTGTTGGACGAGCGGGCTCGGGCCCAGCTTGGATATGCCCGGCGCAACGATCTGGTAATTTTTGATCGATTGCCTGCCGAATAGCGCAACAATTGATCCCAATCGGACGATGACCGGTTTCAAGATTCTGCGAGTGTTTGAACTGCGGAATTCTCAACAATTCGATGATTCTATTCACCATTTCGCGTATAGGATGGGCCGGTCGGCGCTTCCCCCTTGATCCCTAAGCCGCCAGCGATAAATCAAAACGGCAAGATGGGTGAGGTGCGATCGGGAAGGATTTCTGTATGACGGCCTCCAAAGCAAATGGAAGTAACGGCGCAGGAACGCCGCGACCTGGCAAGTCGCGCAAAAAGTCGTTGGGCACCGGCAAGCCTGAAGCTCATCTCCCCAGCAAAGATCAACTCATAAAATTCTATCGCGACATGATGCTCATCCGCCGCTTCGAAGAGCGCGCGGGCCAAATGTACGGCATGGGTCTCATCGGCGGCTTTTGTCATTTGTATATTGGCCAAGAGGCTGTCGTTGTCGGTATGCAATCGGTCATCGAAGAGGGCGATCAAGTCGTCACAGCCTATCGCGATCATGGGCACATGCTCGCATGCGGCATGGATCCCAAAGGCGTTATGGCCGAGCTCACGGGCCGCATTGGAGGCTACTCCAAAGGCAAGGGCGGCTCGATGCACATGTTCAGCAAGGACAAGAATTTCTACGGTGGCCACGGCATTGTTGGGGCACAAGTGCCAATCGGCACGGGTCTCGCGTTTGCCAATCGTTACAAAGGAAATGACCGCGTTTCGTTGTGTTACTTCGGCGACGGCGCGGCCAACCAAGGCCAGGTTTACGAAAGTTTCAATATGGCTGAGCTTTGGTGCCTGCCCGTGGTCTACGTCATCGAAAACAACCAATACGCCATGGGGACGAGCGTGAAACGCTCGTCGTCGGAAACTTATCTCCATAAACGGGGTGCCAGCTTCCGTATTCCCGGCGAGGAAATAGATGGCATGGATGTGCTCTCTGTGCGTGAAGCGGGAGTCAAAGCCGTTCAATGGTGCCGCGACGGCAAAGGGCCGATCATTCTAGAAATGAAAACTTATCGCTATCGCGGACATTCCATGTCCGACCCGGCAAAATACAGAAGCCGTGAAGAAGTCGAAGACGTGCGCTCACAGCAGGACCCCATCAATACGTACAAAGAGAAACTGTTGGCTGACGGCACCGTCAATGAAGATGAGCTCAAAGCGATCGATCGTGAAATCAAAGAGCTGGTCAAGGAAGCTGCCGAGTTTGCGCAGGCCAGTCCCGAACCGGATCCGGCAGAGCTGTACACAAACGTCTTGGCCTCATAACGGACGCGAACGGAGACCGCATGTCGATTGACATTCTTATGCCTGCGCTTTCGCCCACCATGGAGGAGGGGACCCTCGCCAAATGGCTGGTCAAGGAAGGCGACCAAGTATCGTCAGGCGACATCATTGCGGAAATCGAAACTGACAAGGCGACCATGGAAGTGGAGGCCGTCGACGAAGGCGTGATCGGCAAGTTGCTCGTCGCAGAAGGCAGCGAAGGGGTGCGGGTCAATGTTCCCATCGCCGTCATCTTGGAAGAAGGCGAGGACGCCGACTCTGTAAACGGCGCCGAAGTTTCCGTAGCTCCTGTCGCAGTATCGCCGGCTCCCGTTGTTGAAGAGACAAAAGTTTCGGTGCCAGCCCAGGCCATGGCCACCGCAATAGGGCCCGAAATCGATGTGCCGGAAGGCACGCAAATGCAGAACATCACGGTGCGAGAAGCTTTGCGCGATGCCATGGCTGAGGAGATGCGCCGCGATGAAAATGTTTTCCTGATGGGCGAAGAAGTGGCCGAGTATCAAGGCGCCTACAAGGTGAGCCAGGGTCTCCTTGAAGAATTCGGAGAACGCCGCGTGATCGACACGCCGATTACGGAGCATGGTTTTACCGGACTTGGGGTCGGTGCTGCATTTAGCGGCCTCAAACCGATCGTCGAATTCATGACGTTTAACTTCGCCATGCAGGCCATGGATCAACTGATCAATTCAGCCGCGAAAACCCGCTATATGTCGGGCGGTCAGATGACCGCCGCCATGGTGTTCCGCGGTCCCAATGGTGCGGCGGCGCGCGTTGCCGCCCAACACAGCCAGGATTATTCGTCGTGGTACTCACACGTGCCTGGACTCAAAGTAGTCGCGCCCTACAGCGCAGCAGATGCCAAAGGACTTTTGAAATCTGCGATCCGCGATCCCAATCCAATCATTTTCCTCGAGAACGAAATTCTATACGGCCATAAATTCGACGTACCGGTTCTCGAGGACTATCTCGTTCCTATCGGCAAGGCCAAGATCGTCCGTGCCGGGACGGATGTGACCATTTCCGCGCATAGTCGTGCGGTCGAATGGGCACTCGAAGCGGCCGAGACGCTGGCTGGCGATGGAATCAATGCCGAAGTAATTGATTTGCGCACGCTCAGACCATTAGACAGCGATACGATCATGAGCTCCGTGCGTAAAACCAATCGATTAGTGACCGTCGAAGAAGGATGGGCCCAAAGCGGTGTTGGCGCCGAAGTGGCAGCGCGAGTAATGGCCGAGGCGTTCGACGATTTGGACGCGCCGGTGATGCGCGTCACCCAAGAAGATGTGCCAATGCCCTATGCGGCGAATTTGGAAGCACTCAGCTTGCCCAATGCGGAGAAAGTCGTCAAAGCCGTCAAAGACGTGTGCTACGTCTAGCGCCGCGGCGAGCGAAGCGACGGTTTGCCAGTTCCATTACGGTTCCAGAAACTATCTAGGGCAAATGAGGAAGTGCACGATGTCGTCTTGTGGAGTGAGATTGAGCGGAGTTGTTTTAGTCGTCTGCGCGTTTTTTGTTGCCGTAAGCGCTGGGTTTTCCCAATCCGGAATCGATGATGCACGGTTTAAACGCGTCAATCTTGTGGTCGCGGATATTGATCGGTCCCTCAAGATCTATAGCGATATTTTGGGCTTCAGAGTTGACACGATTTCCGAAGGCGCACCGGATTCTTATTCTTATCCGATATTTAAACTTCCCAAGAGCGCCAAGCTCAGATTTGCGACCTTGTCTGGCGGCGATGAGCAAATTCGAACTTTCGGGCTAACCGAAGTTAACGGTATGGAGTTGGAGCCTGTTGCATTGCCTTACCGTACGGCCACCGCCATTAGGGTCAAGGATATCAAAGCGGTGATCTCGGCGATTAAAGCCTTGGGACTGGAAACCGTACGGCCGCATTCAGACCTGACGCCGGAAGGAGTGTCATTCACCGAACAGGCGTTTTATGACTATGACGGCTACATGATCTTACTGTACGAATTGGGCGACTAAATGGGCGCGGATATGGCAAATGCCGATCAAACGTTGGTAGGCTGGAAGAAGGGCGGATGTCATTGCGGCGCAGTGACGATTGAAGTTGAAGCGCCTGATTCAGTGACCGTGGACGACTGCAATTGTTCAATCTGTGCAATGTCGGGATATCTTCACTTGATCGTAGCCAAGTCCCGCTTTCGTGTTTTGCAGGGCGAAGACAATCTGACGTCCTACCGCTTCAATACCGGCGTTGCGGACCATTTGTTCTGCAAGACTTGCGGCGTGAAATCTTTCTATGTGCCGCGCTCACATCCGGACGGGATCAGCGTGAATTTTAGATGCCTCGACCGCGAAGCATTCGATGATGTCTCGATCCGACCTTTTGACGGTCAGCACTGGGAACAAAATGCCGGCTCTTTGGAGCCGCTTGCCTAAGACCAAGGGAGCAACTGATGCCCATTCCAATATTGATGCCCGCCCTGTCGCCCACCATGGAAGAGGGCAATCTTTCCAAATGGCTGGTGAAGGAAGGCGACGCCGTATCATCCGGCGACCTGATTGCGGAAATCGAAACCGACAAGGCGACAATGGAAGTCGAAACCATCGACGAGGGCACAATCGGAAAATTGCTTGTGGCTGAGGGCACCGAGGGCGTCAAAGTTAACGAGACGATTGCCTTCATTTTAGAAGAAGGCGAAGACGCGAGCGTGCTTGAGGGTGCCGTCCCTGCAGCGCCGGCACCAGCTCCGCCAAAACAGAAAGCCGAACCAAAAGCATCGACACCCACCCCAGAACCCGCAACCTCATCGCCGGCACCGGCACCTCAGACATCGGCTCCGGTCGTGGCAATCTCCGGAGACCGGGTCAAAGCGAGCCCGTTGGCACGTCGACTGGCCGCGCAGACCGGCCTCGATTTGGCAGCGATCAAAGGATCCGGTCCCCATGGCCGCATTATAAAACGTGACATTGAGGCGGCGTCAGGAGGCGCCGTGGGCTTGCCGGGCGCGGCCGCCGCGACGGCGCAAGTTATTCCCTTCGGCGCACCTTCAACTTCGCCGAACGACTTGGGCATACCGGAAGGCAGCTACGATGAGCTCCCCATGAACGCCATGCGTAAGGTCGTTGCCCGGCGCATGACGGAATCCAAGCAAACTGTGCCGCACTTTCCGCTGACCATCGATTGCGACATCGACAAGTTGTTAGCACTGCGCAAGGAACTCAATAGCCGGTCACCGGAGGGCGAGGGCGCTTTCAAGATCAGCGTCAACGATTTCGTTTTGCGGGCGTCCGCCTTAGCGCTTAAGAAAGTGCCTGGCGCCAACGCCAGCTTCGCAGGCGATAAGATTCTCCTGCATCATCACGCAGACATCGCTGTGGCGGTGGCGCTCGAAGGCGGCCTGATTACGCCTATTATTTGGAAAGCCGAGACCAAGGGTCTGCAAGAGATCTCCGAGGAGATGAAAGACAAGGCCGGGCGCGCCAAAGAGAAAAAACTCATGCCGGAAGAATATCAAGGGGGCACGTTCTCGATTTCAAATCTCGGCATGTTCGGCGTGAAAGAATTCAGTGCCGTGATCAATCCGCCCCACGGTGCGATTTTGGCCGTCGGGCAAGGCGAGCAGCGCCCGGTAGTTAAAGACGGCGCGCTCAGCATCGCGACCGTCATGTCATGCACCATGTCGTGCGATCACCGCGTCGTCGACGGCGCCCTCGGTGCCCGGTGGCTGCAAGTCTTCAAGGGATATATCGAAGATCCCGTGACGATGTTGCTATGACGCGCGATAGGTCACGGCAGGGGAATGACTCGAAAATGGCCCAACATCCGGGATAACTAGAGCCGAAAATATCTTCGCAAATGCATTGATTGGATGATCTATTGTAGTGCTAGCAACCTATAAAGTGGGGGAAATCATGAGATTGATGCGAGTAGCAAGAGCTTTTTTTCTCGTTACATTTATAACGGCAATTTCTTTTGGATGTGCCAGTACATACGAGCCGCTGCCAGCAAATAGTGCGGTGGCTGTTATTTTGCAAGGCACAGGATATCAGCGCGTAAATGCCGACACGTTTTCTGGCCTTTTGTGTGATTGGTATGACAACATTATTCCTTGCGGTGACTACTTTCTTACGGAGTTTGCACGCCTTTTGAATACCTATGAGAATGTTGAAGACCTATCTTTAGTTAGTTTTGATTTTAGGTGCGTTACAACATTTGGAATTCTTACCGGCGTGTCTTGCCCAACAAGATATGAAGTGCAGTTTGCACAGTCTGGAGTAGAAAAAAGCGCTTCGATAGAGGCTCCAATAGAATTCGATAAGACTTGGTCCATCCGTAACGCGAACGCTCGGCCATTGGTCTATCAGCAGATTCAAGAGGCCCTGGACGAGGCGGTGACAGCATTTGAGCGTCAAGAATTATCGCTGGCTCAAAGCTGAAGTTCGAAAAGTGTCTAATTGAAAATGTCTAGAATTATTTACTTGACCGGCAAGAGAACGTTTGATGACGGCAAATAGCTTCGATCTCGTCATCATCGGCTCCGGGCCGGGCGGCTATGTTGCGGCCATTCGTGCAGCGCAACTCGGCATGAAAACCGCCGTGGTCGAGCGGGAACATCTGGGCGGCATCTGTCTCAACTGGGGCTGCATTCCGACCAAGGCCTTGCTGCGCGCATCGGAGATCTTCAACACGCTGAAACATCTCGATGAATTTGGCCTGTCCGCGAAAGACGTGAGTTACGACATTAAGAAGGTCGTCAAACGCTCGCGCGACGTTGCCGATCAACTCTCCAACGGTGTCAAATTTCTGTTCAAGAAAAACAAGATCACCGTCCTCGATGGCGACGGTAAGCTCGCCGGGCCGGGCAAAGTCTCTGTCACAAGAGACGGAAAGTCTCAAGAGGTCAGTGCCAAGAATATTATTTTGGCGACCGGCGCCCGCGCCCGTACGCTGCCGGGTATGGAACCTGACGGCAAGCTCGTTTGGACTTACAAGGAAGCCATGGTGCCCGAGACCATGCCAAAGTCGCTCTTGGTGATCGGATCCGGCGCGATTGGTATGGAGTTTGCGAGCTTCTTCAACACCCTTGGCGCAGAAACCACCGTGGTCGAAGTGCTTGACCGGATTTTGCCGGTCGAAGACGATGAGATTTCCAAGTTTGCCGAAAAGGCATTCAAAAAGCAGGGCATGACGCTTAAGACCAAAGCAACCGTCGAAAAGCTCGAAAAGAACAAGAGCGGCGTTACAGCCACGGTCAAGAACGGTTCCGGCAAGACCGAAACCGTCAATGCCGAGCGCGCCATTCTTGCTATCGGAATTGTCGGCAACACGGAAAATCTCGGGTTGGAAGAAGCGGGCGTCAAAGTCGAGAAAGCCCACGTTGTGATCAACGAATGGGGCGAGACCGGCGTGCCCGGCGTTTACGCAATCGGCGATCTTGTGGGCCCGCCATGGCTCGCGCACAAGGCCATGCACGAAGGCGTCGTGTGTGTCGAGAAGATCGCCGGACTCAATGACGTTCATCCGCTCAACACAAAGAATGTTCCGGGCTGCACTTATTGCTGGCCCCAAGTGGCAAGCGTCGGCCTGACCGAAGCCGCTGCCAAAGACGCAGGCCATGAAGTCAAAGTCGGGCGCTTTCCGTTTATTGGTAACGGCAAAGCGATCGCGCTGGGTGAACCGGAAGGTTTGGTGAAAACCGTATTCGATGCCAAGACCGGCGAGCTGCTTGGCGCCCACATGATCGGCGCGGAAGTCACCGAACTCATCCAAGGTTACACCATTGCCAAGACCTTGGAGACGACCGAGGCCGAGCTGATGCAAACCATCTTCCCCCATCCGACCATCAGCGAGTCCATGCATGAAGCCGTGCTCGACGCTTACGGCAAGGCGCTGCATATCTAATTCATTTTCAATTGCGTCATGCCGGACGCAACTTTTCTCCAAATCTGTGATTTGGTCAGGAAAGATAGTGATTCGGAATCCATTGGCGGTTCCTCAAGGCAAGATGACAGACGAAGGGGAATGGTGCATCTCTAATAGATCCCGCGATCAAGTCGCGGGATGACACGTCAAATTGACGCTGGTCAGTCTTGAAGTTCACGCGCATGTTACTATCTCTTGAGTCTTGGGGCCTGAACGGGAGAGCTGGTCATGATGACACGACTGGGCAACATTTCGGCCGTCCTTGCGTTTCTTTATATTTTCTCTTTTGAAGTGTTGGCACAATCACAAGACGACGATGGCGATTACAACGCCGCGGGCGCCGTGGTTGACGTTACGGGAACATACGACGGCGACGTCAGCATAAAGGGATCGGCGGAAGAGAACATTGCAGCAGCAGGCGCTAACGTCTCAATCGATGCCCAAATCGACAATGAAATTTGGGCCGCAGGCGGCAATCTCGAACTCTATGGTAGAGCTGGCAATGGAGCGACTCTCGCTGGAGCCAATATCACCATTGGCGCGGATGTCGGCGGTGAATTGCGCGCCGCCGGTGCCAACGTGCTTGTGCTTGACAGCGCCAAAGTCAGCGACGTCGCGAGCTTGGCCGGTGCCAACGTCATCGTAGACGGCGAACTCGCCGGCGATCTCGAAGTCGCCGCATAATCCATCACGATCAGCGGCACCATCGATGGCAACGTCGACGCACAAGGCAGCGATCTTCGTATACTGAGGGACGCCACCATCAAGGGAAATGTCGACTTCGACGGCGAGACAGCGCCGACTGTTGAAGATGGCGCGGTCATCAACGGCGAGCTCTCGTTTCAGCAATCGGATGGTGCCGGCGGTTTCTTTGGTTCCGAAGAGGGACAGTCAAATGCGGACTTTGCCGTCATCGCGGCGCTTGGATCTTTCGTCAGCGGCATCATTTTGTTTTTAGTTTTCTCGCCCTTTATGGAAAAAACCATCGCTAATTATCGCCACAGTACATGGTCGTGTCTATTTGCCGGCCTGGCCATGCTCATCTTGCTGCCGTTTGCGGGTATCTTTTTCTTCATGACGGTGATCGGAATTCCCTTGGGCATCATTACGTTCTTGACCTATCCAGCCATGCTGATCATTGGCTATTTCATCGCCGGGTTTGGAGTGTCCAACTGGCTGCTTAACCGGTCGGATCAAGAGCTTTCCAAATTGCGCCGCATATTCTATTACGGCGCCGGGCTCGTCGGCTTTGCGTTGGTGAGCTTCATCCCGTTTATCGGCCTAGTCGTGGTCTTGCTTGCGCTCGTTTTGGGCGTCGGGGCGTTGACTGTCTCGATTGTCAGAGGCGACCCGCCGTCACGCGCCTTGCAGACGGTCGATGCCGCCATTTGAGGGCCGGGTATACTTTTCTTAGAAAGTAGGCTTTAAGGTGGCGCCATGGCGACGGTTCTGGACAGTGTGAGCGGTAAACACGCGGCGGAGGAAAATTCTGCAGCAGCTTTGCGCCATCCTGAAAAGCAAAAGAACCAAGACGCTCCCATACTGAAAAAACCCGATTGGTTGCGCGTTAAAGCGCCGGGCTCGCCTGTTTATAACGAAACCAAGAAGATCGTCCGCGAGAATAATCTCGTCACCGTCTGCGAAGAAGCGGCGTGCCCCAATATCGGGACGTGCTGGTCGAAGAAGCACGCCACCATGATGATCATGGGCGATACGTGTACGCGCGCGTGCGCTTTTTGTTATGTCAAAACAGGGCTGCCAAATGCACTCGATACGCAAGAGCCCGACAATGTTGCCAATGCGGTCGCCAAGCTAGAGCTCGAACATGTGGTGATTACAAGCGTCGATCGTGACGATTTAGCCGATGGCGGCGCCGAACATTTCGCACAAGTCATAACAGCCATTCGTGCGAAAACGCCGACGACGACCATCGAAGTGTTGACACCTGACTTTTTGCGCAAAGACGGCGCTGCGGAAGTGGTGATTGATGCCAAGCCCGACGTCTTCAATCACAATTTAGAAACCGTGCCGCGGCTTTATCTCTCCATTCGTCCCGGTGCGCGCTATTACAATTCCTTGCGCTTACTTGAAAAAGTCAAGGAGCGCGATCCGGAGCAATTCACCAAGTCAGGCCTTATGGTGGGTCTTGGCGAGAACCGCGACGAAGTCTTTCAGGTGATGGACGATTTGCGTGCGGCCGACGTCGACTTTTTGACCATCGGGCAATATCTCCAGCCGACGCGCAAACATGCCGCCATTGACCGTTTCGTCACGCCGGATGAATTCAAAACATACGAAAAAATGGCATACGCCAAAGGTTTTCTCATGGTCTCCGCGACGCCGCTGACGCGCTCGTCTTATTTAGCGGGCGACGATTTCGCCAAATTGCGCGCCGCACGGCAGGAAAAGCTGGCGCACGCAAGCGCCTGACGCCGATGCCGATCCACCAAGAACGCAAACGGGTGCGCCACTCCGCCGATCAAATGCTCGATCTGGTGGCTTCCGTCGATCAGTATCCGGAGTTTCTGCCTTGGTGCGTGGGCGCGCACATTAAATCACAAAAAGAAGAGGGCGGTACGGAAGTCATGATGGCGGACGTCAGCGTTGCCATTAAGGTTTTTCAAGAGACGTTTACCAGCCGGGTCAATACGGATCGCAGTGCGCGCCGCATTGACATTGATTATCTCGATGGGCCGTTCCGCCATCTCAATAACCGTTGGATCTTCGAGCAAAACGAAGACGGTACGTGCACCATTGATTTCTTTATTGATTTCGAATTTCAAAGCCGGGCGCTGCAAATGCTGGCGAGCGCCGTGTTTCACGAAGCCGTGCGGCGCATGGTCAACGCCTTCGTCGCCCGCGCCGATGCGGTTTATGGGACGGCCGCCTAATCCATCGACGCGGGGACGGGTGCATCGATATTGTTGGCGCGTGCGTCGATCAAGAGAACGGCCCATGGGCTTGTGAAAGCCTGAGTGACGAATTCGTCGATACCGGGCGAGCGCTCGGTCCAATCGATTTTAATGGCGTCACCGTCGAGAGAGACGCCATCGATCAGTACGGCGTAACCACTCGTGCGCCGCGTACCCAAATAAATGCCGACGCCCATTTGAATCGCCGGGTCGATCGCGTCCAGCGGTTCTTGCCCGGCCATGCGCCAAAGCTCTTCCCATTCCTCTTGGGACCATGCACCCACCACTTGTCCATTTTCGGTGGCGCTGTCGAGACCGTCCCAACTGTTGTAGCCGACAGTGCCGGCGGTCACGTCATCAACGGCGTCATTGGTTGGTTCAGCGGTTTCTTCTTCGTCGGAACACGCGACAACCAAAATGAGCGGCAAGAGTTTCAGCAGCGTGCGTCGATCCATGGATCTGTCCCCTAGATTCTTTGGCGCAATAAATCCAAACCTACTTGTACGCTTTTGAGGCGCACTTCGCCGCGCCCGATATCGCCGAAGCGATGCTCTTGGTGAAAAATGGCTTCATTACGGCGGGCGCTGGCGAAATGAACAAGGCCGACGGGCTTTGCGTCCGTTCCGCCGCCGGGTCCAGCCACACCGGTGACCGACACGGCAATATCTGCCAGCGAGTTGTTCAATGCGCCTTCGGCCATGGCGCGTGCTACCGGCTCGCTGACTGCGCCGTGTTCCTCGATCAATGCCATGGGAACACCAAGCAATTCGCTTTTGGCTTCGTTGGAATAAGTCACAAAGCCGCGCTCGATCACGTCAGACGATCCGGCCACTTCGGTAAGACAGGCCGCGATCAAGCCGCCGGTGCAGGATTCCGCCGTGGCGATTTTGAATCCGGCCTTGCGGGCGTCATCCAAAAGCAACTCGGCCATTTGAAGGAGAGACTTGTCAAACATTTACTCGGCTCAAGATCCAGTAATCGACGAGAAAGACGACAATGAGGGCGTAGATTCCGGCGAGCACGTCGTCCAACATCACGCCCCACGGGTTCTTCATGTTCCGATCGACAGTGCTGACCGGCCATGGCTTGAGAATGTCATAGGCCCGGAAGGCAAAAAAGGCGATCGCGAAGCCGACGATGCTAACTGGAGCGGCCAAAAGTGCAATCCATTGCCCAACCACCTCGTCAACCACGATCGATTGAGGATCGTCGTTGTCGCCGTGGGCGGCGAAAACGCGAGCGGCCCAGACACCCAAGATGAAGACTGCGAGCGCGGCGCCAAGCAAAACGAAACGACCGCCATAGGTGAGCAGCGCCCAGGCAAACGGCAAGGCGGCCAGCGACCCCCATGTGCCCGGTGCCGGCCGCAAGCGGCCGAACCAAAACCATGTGCCGATGACGACGGCCAGGTGATGAAACGGGAGGGTTGGGGGCAGGGGGGCGAAAAGCGCCATGAGCTAGCTGCGATCGATCCGAACGGTTGCCGTCGCCTGCGCTGCAATGCCTTCGCCGCGTCCGGTAAAGCCGAGCATTTCAGTCGTGGTCGCTTTGACGCTGACGCGCGACACGTCGATGCCGGTAATTTCTGCAACGCGCGCGCGCATGGCTTCCCGATGAGGCTTGATCTTTGGCCGTTCGCAAATGAGGGTGACATCGAGATTGAGAAGGGTGCCGCCGGCTTGTTTCACGAGCTCCTGCGCATGATTCAAGAAGAGATCGGAAGGCGCGCCTTTCCATTGTTCATCCGTAGGCGGAAAATGATCGCCGATGTCCCCCGCGCCGATCGTGCCTAACAGGGCATCGGTGAGCGCATGAAGCCCCGCATCGGCGTCGGAGTGACCGGCAAGGCCCTTGTCATGCGGAATGTCAACGCCGCACAACGTGACGTGATCCCCGGGGCCGAACCGGTGGACGTCGAAGCCGCTGCCGACTCGAATATCCGTCCGTGATGAAGCTATGTCGGCGCGTTGCATTTGAGGTTGATCCGCTGCGATGAAATCATCTTGGGTGGTGAATTTGATATTAGCCGGATCTCCGTTCACCAGGGCGATCGTCAGGCCGGCAAATTCTGCAACCGCCGCGTCATCGGTCAGCACTTGGCCCTTGGCGTCGCGGTGGGCGGCGAGGATTGCGTCATAGCGAAAGCCTTGCGGGGTCTGTGCCCGCCACAGCCCCCTGCGATCGACGGTCTCGGCGATCTTGTTGTCGGCGCCGGCGCGCTTGAGCGTATCGACCACTGGTAAAGCGGGGATGGCACCGCCCTGGTCCAAAGCCGTCTCGATAACTTCAGTAATTAACTCCGGTGTGACGTACGGGCGGACTGCATCGTGAATCAAAACCACGTCCGGCTCGAGGTCGTGCAAGCTTTCTAATCCCAGCCTCACCGAATCCTGGCGCTCGGCGCCACCCGTCACCGGCACAAGCAGCCGCGGATCGCCAAGCAGATCGGCAAGCGCCTCTTTATAGAGGGCTTCATGGTCGTCGTTGTAGACGACCCGGAGATGAGTGATTGCGGGGCAGGCGAAAAAACGGCCGACCGTATGGTGCATGACTGCCCAATTGCCGAGCTTGCGATATTGCTTTGGCAGGCCGCCACCGGCGCGGATGCCTTTTCCCGCCGCTACAAGCAGGGCCACAACAGTTCGAGGCGGGGCATCGTTGGATCTAGACAAGATTGTGCTCATGAATGGTCGATTTCAGCCCTTATCACATGGCGCAGAGATGGGGTCTAACGAAATGGTTGAGATTGAAAAATTGGCTTTCGCAGTGCAGCATATTGCGCATCAGGTGTGCTCGGCCTAGAATGACTAATTATTAGGCAGCTCATGCGAATGCTCAATAAATGGTCATATCTGTTGGACATATAACGATAAACAGCCCGGTGGTGCTAGCCCCCATGTCGGGCGTGACGGATTTACCGTTCCGACGCCAAGTGCGCTGCTTCGGCGTGGGGCTCGTGGTCTCGGAGATGATCGCCAGCGATGCCTTGGTCCGGGAGCGAGCGGATGTGCTACGCCGTGTACGTCAGGATCTTGACGTCGAGCCTTGCGCGATGCAGATCGCCGGGCGCGAAGCCAAGTGGATGGCCGAGGCCGCCATCATTGCCGAAGGCGAAGGCGCCCAAATCATCGACATCAACATGGGCTGTCCCTCCAAGCGTGTGACGGGAGGCCTCTCGGGCTCAGCTCTCATGCGCGATCTAGATCATGCCATGACCTTGATCGAGGCGACGGTCGAAGCCGTCACAGTGCCGGTCACCTTGAAAATGCGCACCGGCTGGGATGATGCGTCCCGCAACGCGCCCGAACTTGCGCGTCGGGCGGAAAGCGCCGGCATTCAAATGTTCACGGTTCACGGCCGCACGCGCTGTCAGTTCTATGACGGCCGTGCCGATTGGCGGTTCATTCGCGACGTCAAAGATGCGGTTTCCATACCGGTGATTGCCAACGGCGATGTCACCACTGGCGAAGAGGCGGCGAGCATTTTACGAGAGTCGGGAGCGGACGGCGTCATGGTCGGGCGGGCTGCGCTCGGCAGGCCGTGGCTGTTGTGTCAGATCGAACATTTCCTACAAAAGAAAACGATGCCTCGTTCGCCGTCCTTAGTGCGCCAGCTCGAGTCACTGGTGACTCAATATTGGGAGACCATTGAACTCTACGGCACTCCTTTGGGTGTCCGCACAGCACGCAAACATATCGCAGCCTGTATCGATGTCGCGACCGCAAAAGGATTTTTGGAACGCTTGATACGGCATTTGAGCGCAGCCGAATTTGCCGGCTTAAACAGCCGGAAGAGGTCATTGCTTCACTAGAAAAACTTTATCTTTCGCCTGACTTGAGCGTCGCGGCATAATGGCAAGACCCGAACATCCGTCGGATTTAGCAACCGCTTCCGTTATAGCGCCAAGTGGAGCGGCAATTTTAACGTCGCTCCCTCAACCACTTTTGGTGATTGATGCGCTTAGCCACATATCGTTTGCCAACACGGCAGCTGAACAGTTTTTCGAGCTCAGTGCCGCGCTGCTAATGCGTCAAAAATTAAGCGACATTGTTCCATTCGACAGTCCGCTCATGGCGCTCGTGCGCCAAGTTCAATCAACGCGCGCCTCGGTCCATGAATATGACTTGGAAATTGCGCCGCGCCGTCTTGGTACCCGCGCCATCGATGCGGTGGTAGCCCCACTATCTGGCCGGCCCGATCAAACGATCGTCATGCTGCAAGAGCGGGGTGTGGCGGAAAAATTCACGCGTCAACAAACACATCTTGATGCGGGGCGCTCGGTGACGGGAATGGCTTCTATTCTGGCCCATGAGGTAAAAAATCCTCTAGCCAGTATTCGAGGTGCAGCTCAGTTGTTAGAAGCCAATGCAGCCAAAGAAGATGTCGCGCTGACAACTCTCATTCGCGACGAGGCGGACCGTATTTGCAAGCTGGTCGAGCGCATGGAAACGTTTTCGGACATGCGCCTTGAAGATGGCGCACGTTTAAACATTCATGCGGTGCTCGACCATGTGCGGCGCGTGGCAAAAACAAGTTTTGCCAAAGACATTCTCATCAAAGAAGAATATGACCCGTCGCTTCCCGAAGTGGTGGGCAATAGGGATCAATTAATTCAAGTCTTTTTGAATCTGCTGACGAATGCCGCGGACGCAGTCCCAGAAGAACAAGGCGAGATCAAACTAACGACGTCGTATCGGCCGGGCATGCGTATGTCCCTTCCGGGAAGCCGAAACAAGATTCACTTGCCGCTCGAAATCAGCGTTGCCGACAACGGTAAAGGCGTGCCGACCCATATGATGCCGCATCTATTCGATCCGTTCGTGACGTCCAAACCGAGCGGAACGGGACTCGGTCTGGCGCTGGTCGCAAAAATTGTCGGCGACCATGGCGGCGTCATAGATTGTCAGTCTGCGCCGGGCACGACAGTCTTTCGGACGTTGCTGCCCCTGAATGCGGCAAGTTTGTAACTCAACAAAGACAAATGGTGGACAGGTTTCGATGACCAGGGAAACAATCCTTTTAGCCGATGATGATGGTTCCATTCGCACTGTGCTTGAACGCGCATTGGGCCGTGAAGGCTACCGGGTTCAGGCAACCGGCGAAGCGGCGACGCTCTGGAAATGGGTGAGTGCGGGCGACGGAGACCTGGTGATTACCGATGTCGTCATGCCGGACGAAAGCGGCTTTGATCTTCTGCCACGGATTAAGCAAAACCGTCCCGATCTTCCGGTCGTGGTCATGAGTGCTCAGAATACAATTCTAACGGCCATTACGGCCACCGAGCGCGGCGCCTACGAATACTTATCCAAGCCTTTCGACTTGGGTGAACTCAGCGCTGTGGTTCGCCGCGCTCTTAGACCGACAAAAAAGGTTTTAGCTGACGACACAATATCAGATCCCTCCGTTGACGGAGAAACGCTACCTTTGATTGGGCGTTCCCAACCGATGCAAGAGATTTATCGTGTACTCGCCCGCCTGATGCCGACGGATCTCACGGTCATGATTTCGGGCGAGTCAGGCACAGGCAAGGAGCTGGTCGCCCGCGCACTTCATGACTATGGCAAGCGCCGGCATGGACCGTTCATCGCGATTAACATGGCTGCCATTCCGAGAGAGCTCATCGAAAGCGAATTGTTCGAACATGAAAAGGGAGCGTTCACAGGCGCGACCGCGACCTCTATGGGACGATTTGCGCAGGCCAACGGCGGCACACTGTTTTTGGATGAAATCGGTGACATGCCGGCCGAGGCGCAGACGCGTCTGCTGCGGGTTTTGCAAGACGGCGAATACATGCCGGTCGGAGGGCGCAAGTCCGTCAAAACCGATGTGCGAATTGTCGCGGCGACCAATCGGAACCTCAACAAACTCATCGAACAAGGAAAATTCAGGGAGGATCTATTTTACCGGCTCAATGTCGTACCTCTAAGAGTGCCGCCGCTCAGAGACCGTGTCGAAGACATTCCGGATTTAGTTGGCCATTTTTTGAGGCTGGCCGACTCCGATAACACGTCTCTCAAAGTCTTTGACAGAGACGCTCTTGAACGTTTGAAGCAACATGCCTGGCCGGGCAACGTGAGAGAGCTTGAGAACTTTGTCCGGCGCTTAGTGGCACTTTACGCCGATGACGTGTTTTCAGCGGCCGTCGTGGACCTTGAACTTGCTGATGACAGGCTGCTCGATCCATCGATCGATCGATCGCCTGAGTCAAATGGAAGTCTCGATGAAGCTGTTGATCGGCACTTAACCAAATTATTTGGCGGAGCCCCAGACGTATTGCCTGCGCCCGGGCTGCTCGGCCGCGTCGTTCGCGACGTTGAAAAACCGCTAATTTCAAAATGCCTTGCGGCCACAAAGGGTAACCAGCTGAGGGCTTCTCAAATCTTGGGGCTAAATCGCAACACTCTGCGCAAGAAAATCAGGGAATTAGACATCGAAGTCGTCCGTGGCATCGAGTGATGTAAAACTGCAACATAATTGTTGATTCCACCGCACATTCCGCGCACTCTATGGCCAATGCTTGGTTCACAAGGTCGCAAGACCGGCCCAAAAGAATCCGAAGGCTGTCCGAGTTATGCGTATAAGGCGTAGAAATGAATCCGACTGTTACACCTGTGCACCACGCTGTTGCAGCTTTGGGTCACGTCGAACCAGGCAAAAAGAATTGGGGGAGCGGTTACGGCAAGACCGGACGATCAGTCTCGCCGCCGCATCACTATGGCGACAACGCTAAACGAATTTGAACGCACCAAGCCCCGAGGCTTTTCGCCCCTGCCGGGCGGGCCGCGGTCGCAGACAAGTTACTCTTCGTCGTTCGCCCAATTTTTGAAACATTCGCTAGGACCGCTCAGTCCTCTGAGTCGCGTTGGCTGGTTCTCGGTTATCGTCATTTTGATCGGCACAGTCACCCTCGCATTCACATACTTTGCCCTGAGCCGCTCTGATCCATTTGAGATTTCGCGAGCTAATCTTTTGACGTTTCTTGTGGTTGATTTGGCGATCGCGCTTGCGATTGCGCCGATCATCGCTTGGCGTTTGGGGCGGCTGCTGACATCGCGGCGGCAAAGCGGTGCAGCCTCGAAGTTGCATGTACGAATGGTGACATTACTGAGCGTCATGGCTTTGGTTCCGACCATTGCGGTCGCAAGTTTTTCGGCGGTCACTTTTACGACAAGTCTTAACTCTCTATTGGGAGGGCCGGTCGCCCGTGCCATTCAAAATTCTGCGACCATGGCAAGGTTCTATGTCGACGAGCAAACCCGCGTCTTGGGTCAAGACCTCGTGTTCATGGCAATGACGTCAACAATAATACACGCTTGTTTAAAGAGAGTCCGATCCGGTTTGAACAATTCCTTGCGTTCCAAATTCGCGCGCGACGCCTTTCGTCTGCTTACGTTGTAAACGAAGCGGGAACGCTGCTTGCGCGCGGGGAAATTGGAGAAGTTCCGGCCTTCACGATTCCGCGGCCCGAAGTTATGAATGTCGCCGGCGATCAACCGGCTGTGTTTTCCGAAGCTGCCAACAACCAATTGCGCGGCGTTATAAAGCTTCCCGACTATGACGGCGCATACTTGGTCGTGGGGCGTATTCTTGGTCCAAGCGTTTACGAACATTTTGGCCAAATGAAGGAATTCATCGCCGGTTATGAGCAGATGGAGGGCAACCGCTCTATTATTGAGCTGGTTTTTATTCTCACATTTGTCGTGATCGCCCTCATGGTACTTTTGGGTGCCATTTGGCTGGGCTTGAGGGCCGCCAATAATTTAGTATCGCCGGTGGGTCGTCTGGTTACGGCGGCCGAAAAAGTCAGCGATGGTGACTTGACCGCACGCGTTGCGATTGATGGATCAAACGACGAAATCAGCACGTTAAGTCGCACTTTCAATCGAATGACCGGTCAGCTGCAAAGTCAACGCGCCGAACTCATGGAGGCCAACGAGCAACTCGACGAACGCCGCCGCTTTACTGAAGCGGTTTTGGCTGGGGTTAGCGCCGGCGTGCTTGGCGTCGATGCTCAAGGCCGGATCTCAATTGCCAATCTCTCTGCTTCCAATTTGCTGGCCCTGCCTCACGACTCGCTGATAGGCCATGAAATTGGCGAACTTATTCCCGATGTCACTGCGCTCATTGAGCAGGCACGAACGCCGAAAGGGTTTGGTTTCGCGCAAGCCGATATCGATCTTCGCGTGAAAGGCCAAATCCGCCACTTCAACGTTCAGGTCACGGAAGACCACGGAAGCGGCGACAGTCATGATCTGGTCATTACTTTTGATGACATTACAAAACTTGTGTCTGCACAAAGAACTGCCGCCTGGGCGGATGTAGCAAGGCGCATTGCGCACGAAATCAAGAATCCGTTGACGCCTATTCAACTTTCGGCGGAGCGGCTGCGCCGCAAATACATTCATGAGATCGCCAGCGATCCCAGTGTTTTCGAGCAATGCACCGATACGATCGTACGGCAGGTCAAAGATATCGGGCGCATGGTTGATGAGTTTTCTTCGTTTGCGCGAATGCCGGCGCCGGTCATGAGGGAAGAAGAGCTGATCGATTTGGTCAAGCGGGCTGTGTTTCCTCAGCGTATTGCAAACCCAAAAATTGACTATCAAATTTCATTGCCCGAGGGACCCATACATGAACTCTGTGACGGTCGGCTCATCGGCCAGGCCCTAACCAACCTTTTGAAGAATGCTGCTGAGGCGATTGGGTCAAAAGCTGAAAAACTAGAAGTTGAGTCCGAAGAGGATTTATTCGCAGGCAAAATTGATGTGATGTTGTCGGAAAGTGAAGATCAATTCGCGATTGTCGTTGACGATAATGGCTGCGGTCTGCCTAAGGACGAGCGCCATAAGCTCACGGAGCCCTACATCACGACGCGTGTAAAGGGCACCGGCTTGGGTCTCGCGATCGTCAAGAAAATTATGGAAGACCATGGAGGTGAGTTATCCCTTGACGACGCTCCAGAAACGGGCGGCGCACGGGTTGCTCTGACTTTCCCTAAGACAAAATTGCAGCGCACATCAAACGATGGGGAGTCCAAGGCTTCGGGTCAAGCGTCTGCGCAGGACATTTATTCAGAAACGGTGAGTTCAACGGGTAGGGTGAATTGAAAGGATGAAAAAAAGAATCGGGTTACATGTAGGTCACGATATCCTGATCGTTGACGACGAAGAGGACATCCGGGAACTGATTGCAGGAATTCTGCAAGACGAAAACTATCAGACCCGCGTCGCCGGTGACAGTACGAGTGCACTGCGCGCCATTGAAAACAGGCGTCCCTCGCTATTGATTTTGGACATCTGGCTGCAGGGCAGCCCATTGGACGGCCTCGAAATATTAGACAAGATTAAAACGGACCATCCCGATCTGCCGACGATCATGATCAGTGGCCACGGCAATATCGAGACGGCAGTGTCGGCCATGAAGAAAGGGGCCTACGATTTCATCGAGAAGCCATTCAAGGCCGATCATTTAATTCTTACCGTTGAGCGAGCTGTCGAAGCCTACCGCATGAAACGAGAGATCACGGAACTCAAAGGCCGGTACGGTGAAGAGACCGAGCTGGTTGGATCGTCGCCGGCAATTTCTCAGTTGCGCCAAGTCATCGAACGCGTCGCGCCGACCGGTAGCCGGGTGCTGATCACGGGGCCGGGCGGATCAGGAAAAGAACTTGTCGCCCGCTTGCTACACACACACTCCGGGCGCACCAATAATGCTTTCGTTGCGATCAACGCTGCGGCGATGGCGCCGGAACGCATGGAAGTTGAACTCTTTGGGATTGAGCCCGAGTCTTCCGGTCAAAGAAAAGTTGGACTGTTCGAGCAGGCACACGGGGGAACGCTCTACCTCGATGAAATTTCAGAAATGCCGTTGGAGACTCAAAGTAAGATTTTGCGCGTTTTAGTTGAACAACGATTTGAGCGAGTTGGTACCGGTCCCAAAGTGCAAGTCGATGTCCGGGTGGTGTCATCGTCGAGCAAAGATCTTGGTGAAGAGATTAGAGCGGGCCGCTTGCGCGAAGACCTCTATCATCGTTTAAATGTAGTCCCCATTGCGGTGCCCTCATTGTCCGAGCGCCGTGAAGACATTCCCGAACTGGTTCATCATCTCATGAGAAGACTGGCAAGATCGGCTGGTTTGCCAAATCGTAAGATTGGCGAAGATGCCATCGCAGCCTTGCAGGCGCATAATTGGCCCGGAAACGTCCGCGAATTACGGAATAATGTTGAGCGGCTTCTGATTCTATCACGTGAAGATGAAAGCGAAATTGTAACGGCGGAAATGCTCCCCTCGGACGTGGGCGCGTCTGCCCCGTCTGTAACGTCCGGAAATTCCAACGAACGAATAATTTCGCTACCTTTACGCGAGGCAAGGGAGATGTTTGAACGCGAATATCTCATTGCGCAAATTAATCGGTTTAGCGGCAACATATCCCGTACGGCGGAATTCATTGGCATGGAGCGTTCCGCGCTCCACCGTAAATTGAAGTCGCTCGGCGTCAGTCCCAGTTCGAGATCGTCCCAGGTCGTCGCTTAGGTCGCTTAGGTTGCTTAGTCGCGTGAGTTGAGTGCGTCTCGACGTGAGGCGCGGCGTAGTGCAAGTCGCTTTTCGTTCCAGTCCTAGCGCCAATCGAGGCCTTGGCCATTTTTCATTAGGGCGAGTTTCATGAAAGTCATCATATGCGGCGCGGGTCAGGTTGGTTTTGGTATTGCCCGCCAACTGTCCCAAGAACAAAATTCGGTCACTGTTATTGATCAATCCGCCGGGTTGATAGCTCAAATCGGCCAAGCGCTTGATGTCAAATCCATTGTCGGCCACGGGTCACACCCGGACGTTCTCGATCGGGCAGGGGCGAGTGATGCCGACATGCTCATTGCCGTTACATTCTCAGATGAAGTCAATATGGTGGCGGCGCAGATTGCCCATTCCAGTTTCAGCGTGCCCTTGAAGATTGCGCGGGTCAGGGCCCAGAGCTATTTGGATCCGGTGTGGCGCGACCTATTTAGCCGCGATCACATGCCCATCGATGTGATTATTTCACCGGAGCTCGAGGTCGGCACGAAAGTCCTTCAGACGCTCGCCAATCCCGGCGCCTTCGAAACCGTGAATTTTGCGGACGAATTAGTCAAAGTAGTAGGCGTACACCTCAATGAAGAGTGTCCCATCGTCAATACGCCGCTTAGTCAGCTTACGGAATTGTTTCCGGACTTGAATGCCGTTGTCGTAGGGATTGCTCGAGAGAACCATGTTTTCGTTCCCAAACGCACAGATCAGATGCTGTACGGTGATGACGTCTACTTCATCGCCAATGCAGAACATGTCCGGCGCACACTCGACATATTCGGACGTGAAGAGCGCGAGGCGCGCCGCATCATTCTGATTGGCGGCGGCAACATCGGTCTTTATGTAGCCCAACAGTTAGAAAAGGAAGCGGCAGTTAAGGTCAAGGTTATAGAGCAGCACAAGACCCGCGCAGAAAATGTCGCCGATGAACTGGAACGCACAGTCGTGCTCCATGGTGACGGCTTAGACCAAGATCTATTGAGAGAGGCCGGCGTCCAAGAAACCGAAGCTGTCGTTGCTTTAACAAATGACGATGAGACGAACATTTTGGCCTCAGTCCTAGCCAAGCGGGCAGGAGCTTCGCGCACCATGTGCTTGATCAACAATCAGAACTACGGGCCTCTTTTGGAGACCCTTGGTATCGACACGTTTATCGATCCGCGGGCGACGACCGTATCGACCATTTTGCAGCACGTGCGCCGGGGTCGGATCAAAAGCTTACATTCCATTCGCGAGGGCGCGGCGGAAGTAATTGAAGCGGAAGCCTTGGAAACCTCGCCGCTAGTTGGCAAGCCGCTGCGCGAGTCCCATCTTCCCGACGGCATTATTGTCGGCGCGGTCGTACGCGAAGGTGAATTTATTCGGCCGAGCGGCGATACCAAGATCGAAATAGGTGACCGGGTCGTAATTTTCGTATTGCGCGACATGGTGCGCAAAGTCGAACAGATGTTCCGCGTTAGCCTCGAATATTTCTAAAGCCCCGTACGCGCGAAAGTGCACCCCTCAACCACTGCAAACATTTTCATGTCCTACACAAACGCGCTTTATATCTTTGGTGTTGTGCTCGGAGCAATCGCCATACTGATGTTGGTCCCGATTCTGACGGCGTTATCAAATGAGGAAACCACTCAAGCTGCCGCGTTTGGCGTTTCCGTCGGCGTGACCGGATTTTTTGCTGGCACGCTTGTGCTTGGGCTTCGCGGATCAGCGCAAAAATCGACCCTGCGCGAAGCGGTTTTGGTTGTGCTGCTGGTCTGGTTTCTCTTGCCTGTATTCGGGGCGTTGCCCTATTTGCTCGGCGACACCTTAAATTCGTCGCCGGACGCTTATTTCGAAGCCGTATCGGGACTGACAACAACGGGCGCGACCCTGGTCGGGTCCGTCGAAGCATTGCCCCGATCAATTTTGATTTGGCGCTCGTTGCTTCAATGGCTCGGCGGCTTTACGTCAATCTTGATGGCGGTCGCCGTTCTGTCGACGGTGAGCTTCGGTGGTCTTCCAGTCTTTCGCCCCGTGGTCGGCGCTGCTGATACGGGGTCGCTGCTGCAGCGGCTGGCACCTGTGGCGCGCGCGCTGATTACCACTTACGTGGTCCTGACTCTGCTTTGTTTTGTTAGTTTGGGCATAACGGTTCCGCTGTTCGATGCGTTTTGTCTTGCGCTTTCGACGATCGCCACTGGCGGTTACGTCACAAGGGACGGCACGCTCAGTGTGTTCGGCAACTGGGCGACTTTCGTTGTCGCAATATTCATGATCATCGGTGCTCTGAATTTTGCGCTTCATGCCGAAGTGTGGAAACTGCGCGCGCGGCAATATAGGCAAGAACCCGAAGTTGGCTATTTTTTCGGTTTGGGCTTTCTCGTTCTCGTCATGATCATTGTTATCTTGTGGCGAAGCGGCCCGCCGCCAAATGGCTTTACGGCATTCTTCTATACAGCGTCTTTTATGACTACGTCCGGCTTTGCTATTGGAGACGGTACCTTGCTTGATACGGTTCCGCCGGCCTTTTTGATGATTGTTGCGTTGTTAGGTGGATCGGCACTGTCAACGGCAGGAGGCTTTAAAATCGTGCGCGCTGTTTTGCTGTTCCGTCACAGTCTGGCGGAATTGACGCGGCTGGCTCATCCTCACAGCGTAACGCGCGTGCACTATGGTGACGGCGCCGTGGCATCTGCCGAATTCAAGAGTCTTTGGATTTATTTTGTTTCATTTATCGTCGTCCTTGCTTTGACCGCATTATTTGTTTCCCTCTTTGACTTCGATTATTTGACGTCACTGGCTGTGGCGAGCGCAGCGTTGAGCAATATGGGACCTCTACTGGGGTTTGCGACGGCACACGAGGCAAGCTATATGGACATGCCGTCGGCAGTTAAAATCGCACTTTCTATTGCAATGATAATGGGGCGCGTGGAAATCCTGATTTTGCTTCCCATTCTTGACCGGTCATATTGGCAAACCTAAGTATGACATCAGATCGAAGACAGAGCTGAAAGTCCGCATCCCATGTCGCGTATCGCCTATGTCAATGGTCAGTACGTTCCGCATGACGAAGCTGCCGTGCATATTGAGGATCGCGGGTTTCAATTCGCCGACGGGGTCTATGAGGTCTGCGGCATTTACGAGAGCATATTGCTCGACGAGGCGGCGCATCTGGACCGCCTCGAGCGCTCCTTAGGGGAACTCGAAATTGCGCCGCCTGTCTCACGCAAATCGCTGCAGCTCATTCTTCGCGAGGTCGTTGCCCGCAACCGCTTGGCTCATGGCATTTTATATTTTCAAGTGACCCGGGGCAGGGCGCGGCGCGACCATGCCTTTCCGTCAGTGTCGGTGCCAGCCAGCCTAATCGTCACGGTCAAAGCCCACGCGCTCGAAGAATTGGAGGCGCGGGCTGCGGCCGGCGTTATGGTATCCACCATGCCGGATATCCGATGGGAACGCTGCGATATCAAGTCGGTTGCCCTGCTGCCCAACGTGCTGGCCAAACAACAAGCGCGAGAGGAAGGCGCCTATGAAGCATGGCTGGTGGACGAAAACCGACGCATCACCGAGGGCAGCTCGACCAACGCCTGGATCGTAGATGCCAATGGAAACCTGGTCACCCGCCACATTGATCACCGAATTCTAAGCGGGATCACGCGCCGGGTCATAATGGAGTTTGCCGACCAAAAGGGCATCAAAGTTATCGAACGCGCCTTCACAGTCGAAGAAGCCAAACAGGCGCGGGAGGCATTCATGACCGCGGCAACGGCTTTCGTGACCCCCGTGGTCAAGGTCGACGACCAGTGGATCGGCAATGGCGAGCCCGGCAGCATAGCTCTCGGTTTACGGGCCGATTATGTCCAAGAAGCCCAGCGAATCGCTGAACTTGGTCAAAAGCGGCCTATTTAGCGCCTTGTTGAACAAAAATCGCTCTCGCACCACTTGCGGGGCGCTGCCTGCGTGTCATCTAATACGTGTATTGGTTACAAGCGATTCACCGCTTTGTGTGAAAATTTGGTGAAGTGAATGCGTAAGGGCGGCCACATAAAGAAAAGCGAGATAAGCGCGTGTCATCAGATAAAAAACAAAATCTTCAGGATACCTTCCTCAATGCGGTGCGGAAGGGAAAGATCCCGGTAACCATATTTCTGGTCAATGGCGTGAAGTTGCAAGGCGCCATCACTTGGTTTGACAATTTTTGCGTGTTGTTACGCCGTGATGGACAGTCGCAATTGGTCTATAAGCACGCCATATCGACTGTGATGCCGTCGGCGCCGGTTCAATTGTTCGAGCCAGAGACAGAGGCGGCGGAGGCACAGCAGGACTAGTTTTGTTCAGCGTTTCAGGTTCGGCAATTTGGGAATAGGCACGAGTTCCGCAGACACCCGCACGAGGGCGCTTGTCCTTCACCCGGTGCTGCCGGAGGCAAGATCGTCTGCGTTGGAGCGCTCGTGCGCATCGCGAGCGCCTGAACGAATACTCCAAGAGGCGTGCGGCCTGGCTGCGGCGATAGATCTCAATATCAGGAATTCAATGGTGGTGCGTGTTGCAATGGCGCGGCCATCGACACTGTTCGGCAGCGGCAAAGTCGATGAGCTGAAGCGCGAAATTGCTAGACAAGATGCCGAATTGATCATCGTCGACGGTCCGCTCAGCCCCATTCAGCAGCGCAATTTGGAGCGCGCCTGGCAGGCCAAAGTGCTCGACCGGACTGGGCTCATATTGGAGATCTTTGGGGAGCGGGCGCAAACCAGAGAAGGGCGCTTGCAAGTGGATCTCGCTCACCTGACCTATCAAAGAACGCGTCTTGTACGCTCGTGGACCCACTTGGAGCGCCAACGCGGCGGTGTCGGGTTTCTAGGCGGTCCGGGGGAGACCCAGATTGAAGCCGACAGGCGCGTGCTGGCGGAAAAAATCACCAAGCTCAAGCGAGAATTGGTCTCTGTGATCAAGACCCGCACACTACAGCGCCGGGCGCGAAAACGTGTTCCCTATCCGATCGTTGCGCTCGTCGGTTACACCAATGCTGGAAAGTCGACTTTGTTTAACAAGGTGACTCAAGCCAATGTTTTGGCTGAGGATTTGCTGTTCGCTACCCTCGACCCGACCATGAGGCTCGTCGAGCTGCCGAGCGGCATGAAGATCATCCTGTCCGACACAGTTGGGTTCATTGCGGATTTGCCGACCCAGTTGGTCGCTGCGTTCCGAGCCACTCTGGAAGAAGTGCTCGAGGCCGACATCATCATCCACGTCCGCGATGCCTCGGATCCCGACAGCGAGGCCCAGTGTCAGGACGTCATGGACATTCTGCGCGAGCTTGGCATCGGCGACAACGATACGCGGCCTTTTGTTGAAGTGCTGAACAAGGCGGACCTACTCGATGACAATACGCGGATGCAGTTTGTCAATGGTGCTCACCGGGCCAATAACAACGCCACTGACGCCGAAATGCTTGAAGTCACCAAGTCGTTGCTGATTTCCGCAACGACAGGTGAGGGGATCGATGATCTCATCACTTGTCTAACTGATCTCTTTAATGCGTCGCGGCAAGTCGTTGAGTTCGAGTTAGGGCCGGAGGAGGGCGCCCCGCTTGCTTGGCTTCATAGCCACGGTGAAGTCTTGGAGAAGGAAACCCAGAACGACGGCAGCTTGCGCCTGACTTTGCGCATGACCGCGCCAGACATCGGCCGCTTTGCCAAACAGTTCGGCGCCTGGCCGGTTGATCAAAACGCTTAGCCGCTTCTAATCAGTCGAGCGGTCCGGATCCCTGGTCCGGCTGCCGACCAGCGTGCCCTTGGTTCCGCTTCTGACAAATTGAAACTCAAAATCCGGCCAGCGCTTTTTCCAACGTTGCGCCACAATGGGCTCGCCCGGGCGGGCGGCATCGTCGAGCAGCACGACGCCGCCAACGGGAATGCGGTCGAACAGGCTATCGGCGGCGCCGCGCACGAAGGGGTGAACCGACCAAGGCGGGCCGTCGAGGATCAGCATGTCTATGCGTTCAGGAAGGGGCGAGTGATCGTACCAGCGCGCTGGCCAATCGGAGAAAACTTGCGATAGGGGCGCTTGATGAAGTTCGGCGTTAAGCCCGTGATTGTTCAGCCAAGTCCGCGTCGAGACGACGAAGTTCATATGTTCGTCGAAGCTGATCAGGCGCCCAGCCCCCGCTAGCTTCATCGATTGAGCGGTCACGAACGTTGACGTACCTGCTCCGAATTCGACGACGGTCTGTGGTTTGATTTTGAAAATATAGTCGGCAATTAGATTTAGAAATCCGACGTCCACTTTCCAGCCGCCGAGTCGCGGAAGGGCGTCATCCGTCAGCCTCAAGTGTGCGAGAAGGGCGGTGCGCTTGTCGCTTGTTCCGCCGAAATAACTCAACAAAAACCAGGGCCAGCTGATGGCGGCAAAGGCGAGAACATGCACCCAATCGGCCAAAGATTTTCGACGCAAGCCGGGATCGACCAGTTCGCTGCGTGCGAGCTGGTCCGTTTTTTCTAGTGATACCAAGGTGACCCACCCCCAACTGAGAAGTTTCTTCTGGCAAGGGAAGTTACTTACCAATTATGACGTCGTTGCGCGACTCACGTTTGCCGGCGTTGGCTTTTGAGGATCCAGATCGAATGCAACCAACGGCTGTCATGCCCGGACTTGATCCGGGCATCCATAGGGCGCTGAAATACTACATGGATTGCCGGGTCAAGCCCGGCAATGACACAAGCGAGGACGGCGACTTTGCTCCTACGTCTTTTCCTCAGCCTTGGCCTGATCCCACAGGACGTCTATCTCTTCGAGGGTCGAGTCCTCGGGTGTTTTCCCTTTGGCTGCAAGTAGTTCCTCGATGCGCTTGAAGCGGCGGATAAACTTGTCGTTAGCGCCGCGCAAAGCCGCCTCAGGATCGACCTTCAGGTGCCGGGCTAAGTTCGCATAGACAAAAAGCAGATCGCCCAACTCTTCTTCAACCCGGTCAGGGTCATTGCTGGCGGCGATTTCTTCCGACAGTTCAAGCAATTCTTCCTTGATCTTGTCGAGCACCATGGATGTCTTGGGCCAATCAAAGCCGACCCGGGCGGCGCGCTTTTGGAGTTTCAGCGCGCGGCTCAGCGCGGGCAGGGCGAGTGGCACGTCGTCGAGCGCGCTTGCCGCGCCATTCTTTTCCCGGCGTTCCTCGTCCTTGATGGCTTCCCAGCGGCCTCTGACTGCTTCCGCCGTATTGCCGTCGGCATCCGCAAAGACATGGGGGGGCGGCGCACCATCTTGGTGCAAATCGCCTCAACCACGTCATCGAAGTCAAAAAAGCCTCCCTCACGCGCCATTTGAGCGTGAAACACGACTTGGAGGAGAAGGTCGCCGAGCTCGCTCCGCAAACCATCCATATCGCCGTGCGTAATGGCATCGGCGACTTCATAGGCTTCTTCGAGGGTGTAGGGGGCGATAGTCTCGAACGTCTGTTCCACATCCCATGGACAGCCGTCCTCTGGATTCCGTAGCCGCGCCATGATCTCGAGCAGGGCCGTGATCGATCTAGAATCTGTTGGCGCCGGACACTACGTCTGCGCAGATATCTAACCGGACTAAACCCAGATGTTCGAAATTGAATACAACGTCACCGTTTTCAGGCAATATGGCACCATGGATATTTGTATGGAGGTCTGTTGAAGGTAGCTCGTCCTTCGACAAATGATAGGGATTTGGCCAAAGCTCAGACCAATATATGGGCCACTCGTGCAAAACCTCTCCTTGCATGTCGATAACCCGGATCGCTAGTCTGTCTCCGAGTTTTCCGGTTACGAAATTGATCCCGGGCATTGCATATTCATTGCTGGGAATCGCTGGAATTCCATTCTCCTCAAGCCCTTCCTCAGCCATCTGTAATGCCGGTTCAAAGGGAGAACCTGTAACCTGGAAATTTTCGTATAGATCAGCTGACGTTTGCATTAACGAATGCGGGAATAATTGTTCTCGCTCGGCTTTCATTCCGTAAAGAAGAGCGCCAACAGACGTGAGAAAGAGTGCAGAGCATATCCATATTGCGCGGTGCAACATCTCATTCCCTAAGAACTTTCGCAACGCGACTCCTGAGCCAACTTTTTTCATATCCCCAAAGATTGTTCTGAGGAATTTTTGAAAATTCTGCAATGTCGCCTCTTTAACCGGCTTCAATTTGGGATAGCCAATTGAAAGCTAAACCTGCAATTAATCTCAACTGCCAACTCGATCATGTAAAGCCCCTAGTGATGGGCTAGCTTGAACTAAGGGGCGGGGCGGGTGCTTGTTGAGGGCCAATTGAGGTCGAATGTGGTTGTGTTGTTTGAGTTAGATTTGATTGCAGCTTGAGCTTGTTTGGTCGCAGATAACCACTCGGCATTTTGGATTCTATTTCTAAATGTGTCATTGAAGCGTTCGTTGGAGCCGTTTAAAGGTGGTTCTTCGTAGCTGACTTCTTACGCCATAAGTCGTTGTCGAAGTTGGCACACAAACTCGGCCGAACGGCGAGAGTGCCAAAGGTGGCCGCTTATCTTCAGGAAGCAAACGAAAATACTCTAAAAGTAGAAAGGTCCCAAGAGGGACGTTTCTAACTTGCCGGAGTGAGACATTACTAAATTGCTGCTACATCAATTTGGCGCATAATAAATATTATGGAAAATATGGATTATTAGAATACGGGCTTCTGGGCATCCGATCAGGCAGCCGCAATTCACCAAATCGTGGCGGTTTAGGCCATTTCTCCAAGAAAATCGGGACGGATCGGCATCCGTCGCAGACACATTATGGTGTTGCCGTCCACGGTGCCGACCTCTTCAAAGCCGAAGTCCTTGTAAAAGCCCTGGGCGTCATTGGTGCCAAGCATCCACAAGCGCACGGTCTTGAACAGATCGCAGCTCATCATCGTTTCCATAAGCCAATGGCCAAGACGCTGGCCGCGCGAGGCTTCGTCAATAAAGACGTCGGTGACCCAAGCAAAGCGCGCAAAGTCCGTGACGATACGCGCAAAGCCGATTTGACGGCCGACATCGTCATAGACGCCGAACAACACGGCATTGTCGAACGAGGCATGAAGCTGCGCGCGCGGCAAATCATTTGCCCAATAGCTCGTGTGGAAGAATCCAATGACAAAGTCCCGATCGATCCGTGACGGATCCATGCTGATAACGAAACGGTCTCGTTCCCATTCAAGCTCAGGCATTTCGCTTCATGCTCATTCTGTCATGCCCGGACTTGATCCGGGCATCCAAAAGGCTCAATCAAATCCAGCAAAGGGTGCCGGTAGATTGCCGGGTCAAGCCCGGCAATGACAATGTACTTCATATATCCCCAAGCGCTTTCTTGGCTGTTCATTCGTCCACATGCGCGCCCAACCGCGGGAGTTACTCCCGGTTAATCAAAACGGCCAACATAAGCGCCGGTTCGGTTCCGTAGTTTGCCCAGGCATGGTTGGTGGCGCGCTGGATCACCGTGTCACCTTGCATGAGTTCAACGTCGCCCTCGTCGAGCAGCAATGTCACGCTGCCGCGCAGCACGGCAATGAAATCCAACGACTCAGTTTTGTGCATGCTGGGGTGACGGCTGGTATCGACGCGGGCATGGGCTGCGCCCACAAGGGCAAAAGCTTGAGCGGCTTGGTCTTCCATAGCAGCGCGCTCGTCGGTCGATAAATCCTTCTTTTGCGGTGGCACCATAAAGTAACGAAACTTAATCGCTCCCTTTGCCGGCTCCAAGGTGAGCGTGTTCGGCGCCCTATCCTCGTTGCCGTCGAGATTTGGTGGAAACGCCTCCTCCCACAATTCGCCAAGTCCGTTGCCGCCAATTTCGATGATGTTTTCCGGCGCGCCATTCTTGATGATGACGGACCGTCCCGCGTCGTTGTGCCCAGTGACAACGCGGCGTAAGATTTCGATCATGGGATTTTCCTTTGAAATGACCGCCTTAAAACTCAATCACCATGCCGTCATAGGCAGGCTCGACGCCCGGCGGTAATTCTTTCTTGAGCGTTTGATAGTCCATATCGATATGTAAATTCGTCAGTATACCTCGTTTGGGTTTGACTCGGCTCAGCCATTCGAGCGCCATATCGAGGTGCGCATGGGAGGGATGCGGCGTATATCGCAGGACATCGACGATCCAAAACTCGACACCTTCTAGCGTGGCAAAGCTTTCTTGCGGAAGACCTACCGCATCGGCAGTATAAGCGAGAGACCCAAATCGGAAGCCCAAAGAGTCGATGTGGCCATGTTCTTGGAGAAACGGCACAGCGCTAACAGGCCCGCCGGGTCCATCCACGCTTAGTGTTTCACCGGGCGGCACCATTTTTCGCAGGTTCATAATCGGCGGATAGGGACTGCCCTCTGGTTGCTCAAAGCAATAGCCAAAGCGTTCAAGCATCACTTCTGCCGTCCGCTCGTCGGCGTAAACATCTATCCGCGCACGCATGTTGATGGCGACCATGCGCAAGTCGTCAATGCCGTGGAGTTGATCAGCATGTTCGTGGGTGTAAAGCACGCCATGAAGTTCGCCGCATTTGGCATCAAGTAATTGCTCACGCAAATCGGGAGAGGTATCGACCAAAACATTTGTCGAGCCGGCCTTGGTTTCTTGTTGAACCAAGATCGAGCAGCGACGGCGCCTATTTTTGGGTTCCTTGGGGTTTGCGTCCCCCCAAACGTCACCGATCCGCGGCACACCACCGGAGGAGCCACAGCCCAAAATCGTCAGCTTCATGAGGCGGCGACCTTGGCTGGGCGCGTGGCTTTAGAAAACAGACGATAGAAGTTGTCGGTCGTCGTGGCTGCAAGGCTTTCCAACGTTACGCCTCGAATTTCCGCAACTCGTTCTGCCGTATGGGCAACAAAGGACGGCTCATTGCGCCTGCCCCGCTTCGGCACCGGCGCCAAGTAAGGCGCGTCGGTTTCTACCAGCAATCGATCGTCGGGGACCTCTTTTGCGATGGCCCGAAGATCATGGGCATTCTTGAACGTGACGATGCCTGAAAGTGAAATATACATCCCCAATTCGAGCGCGGCTTTGGCCAATTCTGCCTTTGAACTAAAGCAATGCATGACGCCGGTGAAGGTCCCCTTCCCCATCTCCTCGGCCAGCATGCTGGCGGTGTCTTGTTCGGCTTCCCGGCTATGGACGATCAGCGGCAGTCCGGTCTCGCGCGCGGCCTCCATGTGAGTCCGAAAATTCGGGCGCTGACGGTCGCGGGGGCTTAAGTCGTAGTGATAGTCAAGGCCGGTTTCGCCGATGCCGATTACTTTTGGATGGTCTGCCATCTTGATCAGATGCTCCGGCCGTATCTCGGGCTCCGTCGCGGCATTGTGGGGATGAATGCCGACCGAGCAATAGATGTGATCATAGCGCTCGGCGATGGCGCGCACGGGATCGAACTTGGTCACTTCGGTGCAGATCGTCACCAAGGTTTCGACATTTGCGTCCCGCGCGCGCTCCAGCACGTCATCCAGCTCGTCCGCAAAATCAGGAAAGTCCAAATGGCAATGGCTGTCTACAAGCATGTCGGATCGCTACCTTTCAGCCGCGCGTCCACTGGCGCAGACTTCTTGAATGCGGAAGAAGGCTTGGGTCAGCGTTTGTTTGCGATCGAGATTGAGCGCATCGGTCATGTTTTGGAGCCGGCGCAAGTTTTCCCATACGCCAATCCAGCGATCAAGATTTCCCCCTGTCATGTAGCTGCACAGCTCGTCGCCCTGATGCCCTATGCCGGCGTCGTCTTCAAGCGCGGTTTTAGCGATTTGGCGCCTCACATGCTCAGCTAAGAAATCCATCGTCAGGTGATAGATTTGTTCCGAACCACGGCGTGCGACGGTCGATGACAGATCGGAAAGCGCCTGGTCGTCGAGGCCCGGCAGGGTTCCCAAAACTGACATCAACTGGCGATGGGCGACCAAGCCGTTCTCTTGAGCCAGAAGCAGCGCCCGGCCGATGCTGCCCATGGATAATTCAATTAGCGTTTCCTGGTCGGCAGCGGATAGATCAGGGGCATGTTTTGTCAGCAAGCTCGTCATGTCGGTGTTGCTCAGCGGCGATAGGGCGAGCCGGCGGCAGCGCGATCTCAGCGTCGCTAGCAGTCTTCCCGGAACATTCGATAAAACCAAAAGCAACGATTTTTCAGGAGGTTCCTCGAGGGTCTTGAGAAGCGCGTTTGCTGCGGCGGCATTCATATCATCGGCGGTATCGACAATGCATATGCGCCATCCCCCCTCACCCGCAGACATCCCGAAAAAACCTGCAATCCGGCGCACTTCGTCAACGGTCAACACGGTTTTGACCTTCTTGCGAACAGGGTCCCACGGGCGGCGCAAGACCAATAAGTTGGCATGACTTTGTTGTTCGATCCGCCTCGCTGCCGCACTGGTCTTGTCAACATCCAGGCTTGCCCCCAGAGATGCGTCGGATCCCTGGTTCAAAAGTGCTCGCGCAATTCTATAAGCAAATGTTGCTTTGCCTATTCCGTGCGGACCTCCGATCAACCAGGCATGAGGCGTGCGGCCAGACTGCCAACAGTCGACAAAGGCGGCTTCTGCCGTTTCATGACCGAGCAATTCATGGGTTTCACGCGGATGGGGAAAATCGCCTAAGCGATCGCTATCGACGGGCTCCGTGCTCATGGGGCAGCCTCACCGAGTTCGCCGCCCCATCGCCCCTCTACCGCCGACCACACTTCGGCACTCACAGCCTCTGCATCTAAAGTTCCGTCAACTACGACACAACGAATTGGCTCTCGCTGCGCAATCAGAAGAAACGCTTGGCGAATGCGCTCGTGAAATGCCACGCCCATTTGTTCATAACGTGTCCCTCCTGTGCCCCGCGCCTCAGCCCGCTTGAGTCCCTCCTCAACTGGAATATCAAGAATAAATGTCAAATCAGGGCCGGTGTTTCCTACGACGAGTTCATAAAGTGCTTTAAGTACACTTGGGTCGACGCCTTCCGCGCTGCCCTGGTAAGCCACCGTAGAATCGGCAAAACGATCGCTGATAATCCATTGATGTTGGTCGAGAGCAGGCCTGATCAACTCTTCCAAATGCTCTTGGCGTGCGGCGTAATTGAGTAAGGCTTCGCTCAATGGCGACCAGCGATCCGTAGCTCCGGTCACCAGCAAATCTCTAATAAGTTCGCCGCTGGCGACACCCCCCGGCTCTCTGGTCTCGACAACATTGAGACCGTGCGTGCGTAGCTGCTTGGCCAGGGCTTGAACTTGCGTGCTCTTGCCCGCCCCTTCTCCGCCTTCGAAGGTGATGAAGCGACCGCTGTGCATTGATTTCGAGTCCGGCGACATGCGCCTTTGTAGCGGGGAACTTCAGGGAGAATCAACGCGACTGGTGGATAACCGCTCGGTGACGAGGTGGATGGCAGCAGCGGTCAGTTTGCCAAATACGCCCATGGTTCCGACGTCTACGGCCGCATAAAGGGGTCGTACTAGGTCAACTCCACCCGGCGTCGTCACTCGCAGCTCGGCGATCTCTTGTCCCTCAGCAATCGGGGCTGGAATTAGACCGCTATAATTGATGGTCACCTTCATCTCGCGGCGGTCTACCGAACGAAGAATGACCGTTAAAGGATCTTCAATCCGCAGGCCCACCGTACCGTTAGCTCCCTGCCAGACTTCCGCTTCGCCGACGACATCGCCCCCTTGAAACAGGGGATAGTTATCGAAATCGCGAAAACCAACGCGCAGCAATCGTTGTGACTCGGTTGATCTATCGCTTTCTGAGCCAAGTCCATTGACGACTAGAATAAGGCGGCGACCGTCTTGAACGGCCGACGACACGAGCCCATGGCCCGATTCATCGGTCCGCCCGGTCTTTAAGCCGTCGGCGCCCAGGTCTGCGTACAGCAGCGGATTGCGGTTGGGTTGCGTAATGCCGCTCCAGGTGAATTCCTTTTCGGCAAAGTAGCCGTAATGATCCGGATATTCCCGAACGATGTGCCGCGTCAACACTGCCAAATCCATCGCCGACATCCGATGATCAGGATCGGGCCAGCCGGATGAATTCGCGAACGTGGAATTCTTTAATCCAATGTCGCGGCCAAAACTCGTCATGTCGCGGGCAAACGCTTCCTCGGTGCCGCTGATCCCCTCGGCAACGACGATGCAGGCATCGTTGCCCGATTGGACGATGATGCCGCGGATCAGGTCTTCAATTCTGATTTCCGTATCCACCTGCGTCCACATCTTGCTCCCGCCCATCTTCCATGCTTTCTCGCTGACATAGAATTTGTCCTCGAGGGTCAAGCTGCCTGACTTGAGCTTGTCGAACAGCATTGCCAGGGTCATGAGCTTTGACATTGATGCCGGTGCCATGGCTTTGTCGGCTTCTTTTTCGAATAAGACAATGCCGCTGTCGGCGTCCATCAGGACGGCATAGTCGGCCCGACTTTCAAGTGCTGCTGACCAAGCGTCAGGAACCGAAAACAAGGGCGTCAAAGCAAGGCAAACGATAAAGGCAGATAAGCGTCGCATCCGACGTCATCCTAGACGGCTTAAACCGAACGGGACCAAAGCCCCGCTCATTCAATGGTTATATGCGCTTCAGTGTGACCCATAGCGATCAATTGGGCCAATTTTATGTCAGCGTCTTTTACGCTGATAATTGGACCCAAGCGCACACGATAGTACTGCTGTTCGTCAATCATATCGGCCCGAACGTTGACAGGCCCTAAAGACGAAAGCTGGGTGCGCATACGATTGGCATTGAGCGGATCAAGGAATACGCCCGCCTGAATAAAAATATCTGTTGTCGACGGAACGGCTACCTTTTCAACCATGCTCTCCGTTGACGGCATGACGATGGGCAGGAATTTAGCATCGGCATCCGAAACGGTTGTTGAAGGCCGACCCAAGGCTGGCGCTGACGCGCCTGTCGGCGGCTCGAGGGAAGCGGTTTGGACTTCCTTGGTCGGCCTGGCCGCTACAGCTCGGCGTTCGCTTTCGGGAGTCGTCGGCTTGCTGGCGACAAAGGTCTCCCGTGGCGCCAAACTCATATATTCCACCCGGACTTTAGCCGTCCCTTGCCGTTCAAATCCTAGGAGTTGGGCAGATCGCCTGGAAACATCAATGATGCGCCCATTGGCAAAAGGTCCGCGGTCATTGACCCTGAGAACCAAACTCTTGCCGTTTTCGAGATTTGTGACGCGAACTTTGGTCGGCAGCGGCAAGGTCGGATGCGCTGCCGTCAACGCATCCATGTCGTAGACTTCGCCATTCGCGGTCTTGCGGCCATGGAATTGTTTGCCGTACCAGGAGGCGATTCCGGTTTTGTTGTAATTTGGATCTTCGCGAGGGACGTAGCGTACCCCCTTGATAAAATAGGGTTTTCCGACTTTGTAGGTGCCAACGGTGACCGGTGGCGCCTGAATTACCTTCGGCGCGCAAGAGACGACGACCAGACACAACACAATCGTGGCGGCAACCGCCCCAAAAGAGAACCGAAGCAAAGCTCGTACTCGCCGGATCAGCGAGCTGACGCCCAACTGGAATTCACGCAACACGCTACAAACCTTTTCAAATACAAAAGGAAGGGTGGGAAAAGGCAGCCTGAGTTTAGACTGTCCTTAAATGAGACTGCAAGCGTGTGTTGGGGCTCTTTGTGCCCTGATTCTGAATGTTGACATCTAGTTAATAAGAGCTGCTTAACAAAATTCAAACAAGACTGCAGATTTGCCTTTTTTCCAGTCGAATGGCCCACCTTCCGGCATTCACGCGGTGGCAAAAGAAAAAGCCCGACCCCGGAACTCAATCTCCGGTATCGGGCCCAAGGGCAATTGTCGCTCTTATGAGATGAGCCTGATCGAAGTGAAATTGGCGCAAGTCGCGGCGCCGATTTCATTTGCCTTCGTCAAATCCTGCTTATGCAGGGATATCGCCGGTCGGCTCTAGACTGCCGGCCGTGCCGTCTGGCCGCTCGATCGTGGCGCATGTGCCGGTTGGTACGAGAGACCAGGCATTGCCCTGAAAATCGATGGTCGACGTGCCGGCGCAGCTCGTGCCGGGCCCTGCCGCACAGTCATTCTTGCCCGAAAGGGCAACACCATAGCATTTCTCCATGGCTTCCTCGTCTTGGGCAACGCTTGCCGTTGAGGCAAACGAAAGGGCCGCGGCCATGGCACCAGCAGCGATTAAGGCAGACGTAGATTTGGCTTTTACTGACATAAATTTCCTCCAAGTAGCGCGTTTAGGGACGCCAATTGACCGGCGCCTTGATGGGCCAACTCTTGCCGAGGTGGACGGCAAGTGAAAGTCACTCGTTTTCACAATGGCTTGAGAGGCCGTGACCGCCGCAATTCATTTGAAATCGGGGGGATAAGTTAGCCGCTGGCAAACCGCATGTTCACATAGCCGGCTGAGGCGCCTATTTCCAATCTTGACTTTTTATCGTCTTACGACCGACATAAGGCCATTGCGGATGGGTGGCCGAGTGGTTGAAGGCACTGGTCTTGAAATTCCGCCCAGCCCATTTCTCCTGATATTGCGTAGTTTCAACTCGTGCTGTTAGGTCCGGTTTTACAGGGCCAAGTCGTGACTTTCGTGCTGCCTAATGGGGGTGCGTCTCACCGAGTTTGTTAGCAAAGTTGTTAGCAGAAAGGCACCCCCGGGGGGGGTCGGCTTTGAGGGTCCCGTCGGCGCCGACAGGTTTACCCCATGCACGGGACCTCCAAATTCTGATATTAAAATTTTTTGAAATCTTGTCGCACGGCAAAACCAAAATATGTACTAGCCAAATATCCACAAGATCCAAGTTCCCAAAGCCAAAAAGGGCCCAAAAGAGAGTTTAGTACCTGATGATATTGCTTTGGCGGTTTTGAAACTGTTGAAAAGCACATAGATCAATGCTGATGCGGCGGCGAGAAAAAGAACAGTCGGCAGCGCTTCCCAACCCAGCCATGCGCCCGCAGCAGCAAATAATTTTGCATCACCTCTGCCAAGGCCCTCTCTTTTGCGGAGGGACTTGTAGGCAAATTCAACGATTACCAAAAACAGATAACCTCCTGCGGCGCCAATCACATGATGCAATATCAATAATGGATCCAAGAAATACGCAACCAACAACCCCACTGGTATTAACGGCAACGTCAGAGCATCGGGAAGCAAAAATTCTCGAAAATCGATGACCGCTAACGTCAATAGCGTCCAACCCAGACCGCACGACGCCCAGACCAGCCAACCATCGAAGATCCAGACGGACCAAAGCGCGATGCCGACCGCGCATATTTCAATCGCTGGGTAAACGGCACTGATCGAAGCATGGCAGTATCGGCAGGTGCCATTTCTGACGAGCCAACTGAAGATCGGCACCAAATCCGCAATGCCAAGTTGGTGGCCGCAGGAGCGGCACTTGGATCTTGAAATTGCCCAGCTCTCACCTGTAGGCAGTCGAGTTGCTAGGACCGTCAAGAAGCTTCCAATTATGGGACTAGCAATGATGGGAAGTACCGCTGCGGTGTTCATTTAACTCAATTGGCAGTTTTCTTCTTGTGACGTTTCATCCCATCGTTCCCAGGCATAGACCCAGTATGGATCTTGGCGATCGCCCGTAATACGCACGACTACACGTCGACGAAAAGCGGCTGCTTGCTCCATCGGGACCTTGACCAAAATTTCAAATGCGCGGCCGTCTAGCGACATTAGACTTGCCTTGCGCGAAGGAACTGCTGGTGGCTTGTATTCTCCTTCGTCGCCAGCCAAACGACGCACCGTTTTTATGACAAGAGCATTTCGAGCGGTGGATGAAATGCCGCTGCGCCCCGAATAGACAGTCAATGCAGGCTCGATGCATTCGAACAAATCTTCGCTCATTCCTAACACTAGTTGAACTTCATCAACCGTCTCAAACGCGGCATTGCTGGGTTCGTATTCCAGACCAGCGACGCGGTAATCTCTAGCCTCCGCTCCGTTTAGGCGTGCAAGATCGTCCGGATCTCGCCAATCGCCAATCGCATCCGCTAGCTCTTGCGCTTCTTCTTCTTCGATACCCGTCGTCATAAACAAGGCTCTCAACACATTTTCGTCCGCATTGTTGATGTCAATCTTTTCAAGCTCATCCCGAATGACGACAGTTGTATGAGCCTCTCCAAATACAAATGGACGTGTCTGGCCGTCCGGAGACCAATCGCGTTCCATTGGCGGCCGGAGGAGCTCATAAATCGCCTTGTTCGCAACGCCGTCGGCGATAGCCTCCGCCTTTGCTTCTTCTAGTAGATACGCCGCAATTTTCACTTCTGTTCGTGCTGCGCTTATCACGGTCAATGCAATGAGCGAGAGCAATGTGAGAGCCCATAGAACAGAAATAAGGGCAAGCCCGCGCTCCGACTGCCTCTGTGTCATCGCGACATGCCCTTTAACTTCATCGAAGTATCGCGAAGCCTGTTCACATAGGACATTTCCTCACGCATGTTCGCGATATTTGGCATCTCTGTACGCAAATAGTCGTTCAGCGCTTGAACATCGTCCATATTCCGAACGATACGCGGCGTAAGAAAAATCAACAGCTCCGATCTTCTCGCATTTTTGTCCGTAGATCTGAAAGGAATACCGAGAATCGGAACTCTTGAAAGACCGGGAACTCCGCTCTTGCTCTTACTTTGCGTTTCGCGAATGACACCACCAATGGCGATTGTTTGCCCATCCTGCACTGCAATTGTACTGGTAATTTTGGCTTGCTGTATCGTAGGAGAATCGATGCCAGACGTTGTCGTCTCAGCTACGCTGCTGACCTCTTGCGTAATCTCAATGATCACAACGCCGCTTTTGTTGATGCGGGGCGTGACTTCGAGGATGACCCCAGTATCTCGAAACTGCAATGAATTTACGATTGGCGCACCTGGATCTACCACGCTCACGGCCGATTGAGTGGCAACGGGAACTTGGTCACCGACCTGAAGAACGGCCGTCTCATTATTGAGCGTCATAATCTTAGGAGAGGAAATAATGTTGACATCAGTGATGGAAGACAATGCATTCAATGCAATTTGTTTGTCTGGCACCACATAAGCATAGGCAAAACCAGGGAACTGTGACGCAACCGCGCCACTGGCGATATCACTCAACGTCCAACTATTATTCCCATCATTAAAAGCCCACTGCACGCCGTATTTGAGTGCATCTGTCAGAACGACTTCTGCTACAATTCCTTCGATAAACACTTGCTCAGGTGCCGAGTCCATTTGAAGTATGACAGATTCGATCAAGTCATATTCGGCCGCATTTGCTAGAATAATTAAGGCGTTTCTTTGTGGCTCTGCAACGACACGCGCTTCACCACCACCAAGTAGGCTCGTGTCGCTCTGACTAAATCTTTGTTCACCATTTGCATCAACTAGTGGCGCGGCTGTGTCCTCTGCAGTGTTAGTCGACTCGAAGCCCAACACTGAGTTCAATGTTTCAGCAATATCTTCAGCCTTGGCGTTCTGCAATTCGTAAAAGTAAATCTTACGGCCCGCGCCCACTTCACGGCGATCAAGCCGCGTAATCCACTGCTGAACCTGTCTCAGATAGTCAGGCTGAGGAGAAACCACGAGTATAGAACTCAATCGCGGTATCGGCATCAGTTCGACAAGTTCCGCAATCGGCGCATTTGCAGACCGAAAGATGTCCTGAATTTCCTGCGCGAGCGTATTAACTTCCACCTGCTCAACGCGAAACAGCGCAAACGACATCCCCTCCAACATATCCACGTCAAAGACATCAATTGTGTTGACGAGCGTATCAATCTCGTTTTTAGTTCCTGCCAGAATCAGAAAATTCCGATTTTGGTCAACGCGCACAATGCTTTCGGGCGGCGCTAGCGGCTCCAACAGGTCACGCATTTCCTGCGCAGTCACAAATTTAAGTGGCACGATTTGTAGCGCAAAGCCCGGTTCACCGACTCCAGCTCTATTGTTAAATCGAAGTTGCGCGCCGGATCGCCGCGCTTCTGTTGTAGGTAAGACATTGAAAACGCCGTTGTTGTTGACCAGGGCGACATTATGAACGCTTAGAATAGTTTCTAGCGCAGGCAATACCGCCTCTTCAGCTATGGGATTGCTCGATTGAAACGTCACTGTTCCTTGGACTTGTGGATCAATGACAAACTGCCGATTGAGCGAGTCGCCCAATACGGAACGTACAACATCGCTAATTTCCGCATTGACGAAGTTGAGAGGTGGTTCGGTTTGTTTGAACAACTTTCGGACTGCGGATAAGTGGATTTCAGCCCCTGTTATGCCGCGACCGGGATTGGTTGCAGCACGTTGAAGTAAGCCTGATCGGGTGTCTGGCGGTCAAGCGATGAATGCGGTCTCTTGGTGTTATAAAAGACCAAATATTTGCCGAGGGCGGCTCGGGCTTGTGGAACATTGCCATAGGCATGCAGATAGACCTCCTCGTATTTGACCGTGCGCCACAGCCGTTCAACAAAGACATTGTCCCGCCACGCTCCCTTGCCATCCATGCTGATGGCGATTTCAGCATCCTTCAGGATTTGTGTGAAAGCGATGGAGGTAAACTGCGAGCCCTGATCGGTGTTGAAGATGTCCGGCTTACCGTAACGGGCCAGTGCTTCTTCAACGGCTTCAATGCAAAAGTCTGCTTCCAGTGTGATAGAGAGCCGCCAGGACAGGACACGCCGGCTGAACCAGTCAACCACTGCGGCCAGATAAACAAAGCCCCGTGCCATTGGAATGTAGGTGATATCCATCGCCCAGACCTGATTGGGTTGGGTGACCGGCAGCTTACGCAACAGATAGGGATAGATTTTGTGGCCCGGTGCAGGCTTGGACGTGTTCGGGCGGCGATAAATAGCCTCAAGCCCCATACGCTTCATCAGTGTTGTGACGTGCAGGCGGCCAACCTTGTATCCTTCACCAAGCAATAGTCCCTGCAGCATCCTGCTGCCTGCAAAGGGATAGTCGAGATGCAATTCATCAATCCGGCGCATCAGTGCCAGATCACCGACCGATACGGGACGGGGCTGATAATAGACGCTGCCCCGGCTGATCTTGAGCGCCTTGGCCTGACGGCTGAGCGAGAGTTTATGTTTGCGGTCGATCATTTTCTTGCGCTCGGCAATCCCGCCTTGGTGAGCGCATCGCCTAAAAAATCATTCTCAAGCGTCAGCTCCCCAATCTTGGCATGGAGCCTCTTCACATCAACACGGGGTGCAGGCAGCGGTGATTTACCCTCCCGCCCAAAAACACCCGCTGCACCCTCAAGGAGCTGATCTTTCCATTGCTTGATCTGGTTAGGATGAACATCAAACTGCTGAGCGAGTTCTCCCAATGTCTGCTCACCGCGAACGGCCGCAAGGGCCACCTTCGACTTGAACGCAGGTGTATGATTGCGACGTGGTCGTCTTGCCATAGTGGATCTCCTGTTGCCGGCGATCATGCCGCCTACAGGCCAAAATTCCACTTATCTCAACTGTGCAGATTTCCCGAGCCACCTCTAGTTTAAAGAGATAAGCCTTCTACCATCTTTCAAATTAGGGGAACCGTAGCGGGATCGTACTCCCGAATTCGTTCGTGGATGTCGGCGGTTGTCGTTGCATCAAATTGATCCGGATCGACTTCCATAAACCGGTCGGCTTGGCGCTGGGATTCGAGCTGTATCCACGTGGCCCTTTCGATGCGCGCGCGATCATACAGTGCGAGAGCTTCTTCAACAGAATCCGCTGCTTCAAAGCAACGACCAAGCACAACGCCGTCCTCCATGGCCAGCGCCGCGCCGGAGCCGAGGAATGGTGAAAGCGGATGCGCCACATCGCCCACAAGCGTCACGCGGCCGTTGACCCAAGAGGACAAAGGTGGCCGATGAACGATCGCCCATTTGATTCCCGCACCTTCAGGCGTCGCACGAATAATGCTAGTCACTTCGTCATGCCAGTCTTCGAAGTAACGCATGACTTCTGAAATATCGGACGGCCTATTCCACCCCTCCTCCTTCCATTCATCTGTTGCCACGTTGCCGACGTAATTCAACAGCGTCCCTTTGCGGATCGGATAGCGCATAAACATTTGCTGAGGACCAATGCTGAGCTGCGCTCCAGACCTCACGATCGCCGGGTCAAGATCCTTGATGGGAACAAGGCCGCGGTAAGCAACGGAGCCGCCGAATTGTGGCGGCGCGTCGGAGAATGCGTGTTGCCGCACGGACGACTGAGCCCCATCACTACCGATTAATAGTTCCGTGGTGATTTGGACGCCGTTCTTGAACCGTACAATAACTTCAGAGTCCAATTGCTCGAGAACCGTGAATTCATGACCGAGAATGATGCAGTCGGAATCGTTGGTGCGGACTGCGTCAGCAAGAATGTCATGCATGTCGACGCGGTGAATGTGATAGTAAAGGTTTCCGGAACCTGCTCTCTCTTTTGCCTCGTAGCCCAGCCGCGAATTGTCGATCACGTCATTGGTTCGCCAATGTCTCACCGCGTTTTCGTTGACGATAGACGCCGCTGCGCGCACGGACGATCCCAAGTCCACATAATCCAAACCGCGCATAGCGTTGGGGCCCACGGTAAAGCCTGCGCCGACTTCTGCGAGTGCCGGCGCCTGTTCATACAGAGAGACCTTGAAACCGACGCGCTGAAGCGCAAGAGCGGCGGTCAATCCGCCCATACCGGCGCCAATTATTGTTAATGCCTCGACGTCCACCCGTGACCTCCGTCACCCGATTTCACTAGGCGCGCGGCCTACATTGAGCGCATGAAATTTCCGCCGTCTGCGCGTATAATTCACCATCGCACATAAGATGACGCAATAATGCAAGAGGCCAGTGGGAGAAGCTCCATGTTTATTAATTTTTGGTACGCCGCCGAACAAAGCGAAAATTTGAATGACGAGCCGGCTCACGTGCGCATGCTCGAGCAAGATTTTGTACTCTTTCGCGACAACGCAGGCAAAGCCCATTGCCTTAGTAATGTGTGCGTTCATCGCGGCGGCTCCCTCGCCCACGGCAAACGCAAAGGCGATTGTGTAGAATGCCCCTATCACGGTTGGCAATTCAATGGCGACGGCGCCTGCACGCGCATTCCCTCCATGGGGCCTGATGCCAAAATTCCGTCGCGGGCGAAAATCGATGCCTACCCCACCGAGGAACGCTACGGGCTCATTTTCGCATTTCTTGGTGACCTACCGGAAGAAGAGCGCCCGCCAATTATGGAGATTGAAGAGTACGGCCGTGAAGGATGGCGCGCGACGGTGCAAACAGGCGAGTCGAATATTGACTACAAGCGTTCGACCGAAAACGGCCTCGATCCCGCCCATAATGAATTCGTTCATCCCACGCACGGTTTTTCGGGTAGCCAGGACAAATACCATGTTCCGGAATTAGAGGTCATCGAAGCGGACTGGGGCGTCGGCTTCGAAACAACTTATGTTGCTCCGCCCCTCACTGACCGCAAAATGAAAGCAGCATCAGGCCGGTCGGAAAACGCCATTGTCACGGTGAGCTCCGGCAGTTATGGCCCCACCAATGTCTGGACGTTTATTCACCCCACCGATGATGTCTTCATCCATCAACACGGGTTCACGACGCCCATCGACCAAACCCATGCACGTAGTTTTCTGGTCAACATGAGAAACTTTTTGCTCGAAGAGGAACATGATGCGCGCATGAGGGAGCGCAATAGATATGTCGGCGATCAAGACAACGCCGTTCTCACTCGTCTACGGCCGGTCATCACGCCGGAGACCAACACGTCGGAGACCTTCGTGCCCGCCGAAAAGGTCATCGCGCGCTATCGGGGGCTCCTCAAAGACTGGGAAGGCCGCGGCTGGCGCATCGACAGCGACGAAGTCGAGCGCAATAAAGATAAAGTGGCTTATGCCATTCCGAGCCCGGCGCGCCGTGCTAGCAAAGGCTGGGCACTCGATCCGGTCCCGCTTCTTCCAGTACAGCGTGCACACAAGGCCGCAGCGGAGTAATTTAAGAGCACCTTTTCAAAGACAATCAGGAGAGAGCGAGCAAGTGAAAAGAATCCTCGTGGCCGTTGCGTGTCTCGTGTGCAACCTTGGATCTGCCCATGCCGGGCCCGGCTATGAGCAAAGCCGCGCTGAACTCGAAGAGGTCATGACCGATCTCATCGCATGGATTCCCGGCTCCTGGGATTCGTTTCCCTTGATTTACTATGAGAATACAGTGGCCGTTCCCGAGGAAGGAGACCACGAACACTGGCATCGTATCTTTGAGCGGATTGATGCGCCTCATATCGGCGACGTTGTGTTTTACGGCCAGATCAACATAACTGGACGCAACGGCGACATTATTCCGCGTTCCCAAGTCCTCTACAAAGCCGACATCGACGAAGAGCTGGGCGCGGTGAACATTATTGGCCGTCCGATTCTAGATGCCGATCTTTTCGAAAATCTTCATGACCGGCCTGATCTTTGGGGCGAAGTCCAGATGATGGATCCCGCGGCTTACAATTGCGATTGGCTGTTTCGGCGCGACGGCACACAAATTTTCGGTGTGCTGCAAGGCAAGACGCCGGACCGGCAAAAATATGGCCCCGGCACCTGCGCCTTCATTTCAACAAATACGGACGAAGAATTTAAGGCAGACGCTGAATGGGTGACCACGCCGGAAGAAATTTGGATTTACGACAACAATTGGATGGCGGGCATGTTGTTCCTGGGGCGCGAGGACCGGGTTCACAATCGGCTTTACCGCGCTCGGCCTTACGCCTGCACGATCAAGGACGCAGACGGCACAAGAACAGTCGATGCCCACGACCGCGGCCATCCTATAGACGTCAAATCTACGGACGGACAAGGCCTAAACGCGATGTTATTGCGTGCCCTGTATCCCACCGAGAGGGGCTCCGGCCTCGACGACATTTCACGCCTTATGGTGACCGAAGACATAGAAGGCCAGCCGCTGGCTCACACGGACGAAGAGCCCAAAACCGATGAGATCGAGCTGGACACCAGGGGCATATCCATCAGTTGCGAGCGCCAAGAAAAGTTCCCCTCGATGCATACAGGGGACTGACGACCTCAGCTCGGCCGAGTGCGTTGATCTGGATCATGGCCGCGAAGCGCTATATTCTTTTTGGTGAGACTCGAAGGGAGCACGACCCATGTATATCAATTTCTGGTATCCCATTGGCAAAAGCGAAGAGATCACTGGCGACAAGCCATTTCCGGTGAAAATTTTCGGTTTGCCCCTTATCGCCTTCCGCGATGAGGCGGGAGACGCCCGCGTACTGAGCAACACCTGTGTCCATCGTGGCGGTAATTTGACTGAAGGCTCGATCAAGGATGGTTGCGCGGTTTGCCCCTATCACGGATGGCAATATGGCGGCGACGGCAAGGTCAAAAAGATTCCCTCCCTCGGCGATGACACGCCGCCGGCACGTGCCAAAATTGACAGTTATCCGGTTCAGGAACGCTACGGCATTGTGTTTGCTTTTCTGGGCGACCTACCCGAAGAAGAACGTCCGCCCATTTACGAAGTCGAGGAATACGACCAAGAAGGTTGGAAAAGCGAACTCTACATCGTCGACGTCGGTTGCTATTTCGAACGCTCCATCGAAAACGGACTCGACCCCATTCACAACGAGTTTGTACATCCGCTACAGGGCTCGCCCATGTTGTCGCCGGAAAACCAGCGCAAACAGATTCCCGTCACGGAAATACCATGGGGTTCAAAATTCTTCATGTCATTTGGCGGCAAGACAGTTGACGACACCGCACTCGGAAGCAAGCGCACCGGGAGGCCCGAACCTGCCGCAGGCTCATGGCATCAGGGTCCCAACCAGCTTGTCACATGGATTCACTTCACGCGGGCCGATACTGGTGAGCATACGGCCTTTCATCAATACTTTTTTGAACAGCCCGTAGACGAAAATCACACCCGGATATTCTTTCTAAATATTCGCAACTGGCTACTTGAAGACGCAATGGATGCACAGGTTGAAAAAATCACGCTCGACGTCGTCCATGAAGACATCAATATTTTGGAAAAGCTCGATCCCGTGCGCACACCGGAATCGAATACCAGGGAGCTCTTACTCCCCAGCGATCATGCGGTAGTGCGTTTTCGCGAATGCCTCAAGGATTGGGAAAGCCGCGGTTGGCGCATCGATATGAAAGCGCTGCGCGACAAACAAGGCGACGTGGCCTTAGCGATCCCCAGCCCCGGCCGCCGAGAGGCAGGCAATTGGGTGCTCGATACTGTACCGCTGCTAGACTCCGGACAAAATCTGCGCGCAGTTGCGGAGTAGTGATTGAGTGTGGGCTGAAATTGCGATGAAGCGCTGCTAAGGCGAGCTACGGTGAGCGACGGGCAATCTCGAAGAGTCCTCGAGGTTTTCTGCTTTTTTGTCCTCTGCTTCTTTGGCCATGCGAAGGGCACGCAAGCGCGCCGCATGTTCTGCTCTTCTTACTCGTTCCTCTTCTTGCTCAGTGAGAGCCTGCTTGGGTTTCTTCTTCTGGATTGCTTCAAATTGCAGTTTGGCTCTCGCCCGAGCGTCATCTGACATAGTCTAATTCCCTTGATCGACTTCGTTACACCGCAGACGAAACAGTCCATCGCTTATCGCAAACAGCTTCTGCACTACGTTGGATTACCAAACCGACGGCAGCCGAACGCTTCATTTTATGAGGTTGTTCAATTGTCTTATACGCTGCACAGGGGCCTGCCACGGGTCGATCCGTCGCTCCCTTGTCACAATGCAACGATTGTAAACGCCGCGCCGCTTAAAAGCGGTGTTGCCCCCAGATAGATCTGGGGGCAAAACGCAACTAGCTTAGTCAACAAGTGACAAATTTTCGGCAGATGATTTGCCGTTCTTGCCGGGCTGAAGCTCATAGGAGACCTTGTCGCCTTCGTTGAGCGATGAAAGTCCAGCGCGTTCGACTGCGGAAATATGCACGAAGGCATCTTTAGAGCCGTCTTCCGGCTCGATAAATCCAAACCCTTTAGCTGCATTAAAAAATTTTACGGTTCCAGTTGTCATAGTTAAGTCCTCTAACAGGGGAGATTTTGCCCCGCCTCGCACCATGCGAAGGCGTTGCCGTAACAACGTCTACATTGTCAGGAGAATAACTAAGCTAATCGGCGAACCGGTCATTCAGGCTGCACCAAACGAATGCAATACGTATGGGTGCTACATAAATCATTTCCCTCAAAAGTCAATGACCCTACTTGTCAGTGGCAATTAGCCAATCCCGATTAATCAATCCGCACAAGGTGCTATCAGAGTAAGCTCGTGTTCGACAAAGACGTGTCGTTTGGCATTAATTGCCGTCAATCAGCCGCCAAGACGACCATGCCTATGATTTTGCTTCGATTTGCCGAGCCAAATAGATAGAAGCCGCCGCCGTCGCTAAACCGATGATTGCTGTCACCGCCAATGAGGCCGCGCCCATGGCACCATGATCCCATGGACCACAGGTCCAAAGAATAATGTCCCAAACTAAAATGGTGGCAATGTGCGCCAGGATGGTGGGTGTCAACGACCCGCTTAGATGTCGCAAATAGCCCCATGCAATCAGAACCGCAAATACGCCGATAGCGCGTTCGGCCAGCCCATCCCATCGATGGGCCAACAGGTTTACGATCGTGGCGATCAGAATTGCCGGCCATAGTCCGAAGAGCGGCGTTAGCTTGCTTTGCATTATTCCCCGAAATCCGGTTTCCGATGCCGTCGACATGGCGACGACGATGCCAATCCAATAAATAAAAGCAAAAAACGGACTGACACCGGGAGGAGCCGCCTCAAATTCACGGGTTATGCCATGAAAGGCACCCTCCAAAACGAGCAGGCAGTGGCTAGCAATCATCGATAGGATTGCAAAGGAGGCAATGCGTCCCCACGGCTTGCCTGCGGGAATCGCCAGCCCAATGTCCCATTTCGCGTTGATCCCAAAAACAACGACAAACAAAACGCTCCAAACCACAAGGGGAAACCAAGGCAAGCTCGGTGTGCTGTTGGCATTGTACTGGGCCAACGTGATGGCAAAAACAACCATTGCGACGAAGAAGACAAGGCCGCCAACCACCGCCACAACGCCTTGCGCAGGTTTGCTCATATGTTGACGCCTCCGCCGCCTCGATCAGAATTATAAGGGCAGCATTGGTTTCCGTGAGCTGCCCCGCAAGCAATGCCTTCGTGACTCATAACTTATGAGCCGCCCTGCCCGTCTACATATTCTTTGAAATGTTCATAAAAGAAGCGATTCTTTCCGATCACCGGTTCTGAAGAGACCTCCAAAAAGCCAGGGTCCTTGTCTTCCAGGTAACTGCGGAATTTCGCCGGCAGATCATCGGCACCGTTCAACAATTTCTTGCCGCGTGTGGTGACGACCAGGCCGCCGGCCCAACTTCCCATTTCCATCCACGGCATCCATTGGCGCACGGAAGTCCATGATGACGTCGCAGGCGCGGATGTGATCTCCGTATTGTCGAGGTCAGTCCGTTTGACGGCATAGTTGTAAATGCCCGCGCCCTGATAGTAGTCGCTACCGACATATTGAGGATAATCATCCGGGCTCATGGGCGACGGTGCCATGAAGAAGAGATCGTTGTAGAACAAGACGTCCCCCGCATTCTCGATGTATTGGCTGGCCCAAGGGCTTGGATCGTCATGACGGTATTCGTAGTTCACAGTGTCGTTGCGGAGTTGAAAAACCTTCACCTCGCGGCCCAAAAATGGATTGCGCCAGGTATCGATCACTTCCTCCGTCTCCGGGTCTTCAAAGAAGACAGCTTCTTTGCTGATCCAGACATATCCCCAGTCGCGCTTCAGTGCCCGGGTCACGGAGATCACCTCTGCCCGTAAAAGAATTTCACTCTTGCGCCCATCGATGTGGCTCCACACATGGCCCGCAGACCAAGTCATCGCCGGTTCGCCAGACGTGTCGTTGCGGACTTTGACCATGGCTTCCAATAAGTCGCGGGGGTCCTCTAAATCGAGCGCCCGAGTCGCAGCCTCGGCTGAAGTGGTTCCCATAGCCGCTGATCCGGCTGCCATTCCTGCGAGCGCCAAGGCCGAGCGGCGATCAATAGTTCTGTTTGTCATTTCTTCTTCTCCCACCGGGATCTCCGTCCAGAAATATTATCATACTCCAGCGGACCTAAATTCGGTTAGGCAGAACAAGTCCGCTTCACACCCTGGCAAATTTGCTTACACTCTCGCCCAATTAAATTCTTAAAGGGGAGACCACATCATGGAACGAAGAACGCTGCTACAAGGACTGCCATTGGCAATGGCCACGCTTGCGGCAAACCCGGCGTCCGCTATGGACCGCGGCGGTACGCAGACCGTCGGCACGGGGCATCCCGACGGCCGTTTGAGCGCGGGCGGATTTTCCCGCGACGACTTTGAACGTTACGTCGATTGCCGCTATGGCACTGGGGGTCCCGTGTTTTGGTACGGTTGGGGCGGCTTTACGACGGTGCCGGGCGGCCAGATGTTTGCCCGCACAGAGGGCTATGAAGTTGGCCGGCTTTACCGCCCAAACCCCGACGAACCGGAAGTACATTTGCTCAACCGCAAGCTGATGGTATTTCGCAATCCGCAGACGGGAGAGGCGATTCAATTGCCCGACGGCTCGCCCATGTGGCTGAGCGATTATACCTACCAACACATCCGTACACGACTCGAGGACGGCCGACTCAGTTCGTACGCGGAGCAAGGCGTAGGCGACGCTTACGGCGAGGTCACAGGCGGCCAGAACACCGAAGTGCAACACTTTGAAGACATGAGTGTTTTCACAACGCCCGCTCAGTACTCAATTGACTGGAACGGCGAGCAGCCGGTGTGGGAAACTTATCATTGGATCGAAAGGCGTCTCGGCGACAAGATTGTTTATGATGGCGTTTGGGCCGGCGACTTTCCCTTGCCTCCAGGCTTTCCCCCAGGACGCGGCACCATGCACGCTTACTTCCATCGCTATGACGCCTTTGAGACGTTGCCCGGGACGATCCGCGCTTTCGTCGAAGAATACGCGCCACTATGGAAAGCGCCGCCGGCGGATATGGATGAAATCGAGCGCTGCAAGGCCGGTGAGTGCGCGGCCGACGCCTAGTTTGATGTCGCCACGCGCTGCTTGGGCCTACATGGTTCGAGACGCTCCCCTGAAACAAGTTCAGGGTCGCCCTCACCATGAGGATTCATGCCAAGCTTAATCCTTATCCTGAGGCAATCACGAGCGATGCGAGTGTTTTGTCTCGAAGAATGTAGGCCACAAAGTTATGCAGCGGGACAAATTACCTGACCACCATTCCATGGTCCTAGCGGGCCAGGCAAATCCCCTGCCCCGCGGCACAGCGAAACTCTATTCGCCCGCATAGCGTTCCCGCACATTCTTGATCTGCCCGATCAAGCCCATTTGGAAAGTTAAGTGAATTTGGGCACGACGCGTTTGCATATCAGCTTCACGCTGTTCATGGGATCATCGAAGATCTTTAGCGCTAGATCTGTAAACCCGGCAGTTTTCAATTCGTTCAAGCGCTCCACTTCATGATCGATGTCGCCGTAATCGCCGGAAGAAGTTACGGCCGCTACCAGATAATCGACCAGCGCGTCGGGAACGCCCTCGATCTTGTCCGAGCCGGTATAGTAGGCCTTAGCGAAGTTGTGAAAGTTGTCCTTGACCAGCTGAGCGTCCTCTTCGTTCAAGATGTCGCTCAGTCCGTGAAAAGGGGGCACCAGCTCGGCGCGCCAGACGAGCGAGCGCCGCGCCTCGAACATGGATTTCTCCCGGTCTGGCTTGATGTGCCAGGCCCAATAATTGCCGATGCGGAAATCTTCTACGGGCTGCTTCCGCTTCGCCATTCCCGCTTCAATGTTGTCCATGATTTCGGGCACCCTGTGCATCGTCACGTCGCCAAACTGCATGCCGTCGGCAAACCGCGCACCCATGCGCGTCATTTGCGGCCCTTGGGAGCAGGCAAACACTTTCGCAGGCGCCGCCTTGACCCAACTCATATCTAAAGGTCGCGTAACTTTGAATAGTTCGCCTTCGTAAGCCTTCATCAACCCCCCCGACGACGCAGCTTTCACGATCTCAATGGCCTCGCGGACGCCGCGCACAACGCGCAGTTTACGGTAATCTATGTGCGCGCCCGGATTCTGAGTCGTGACCAACACAGCACCCCCTCCGCCAATGCCGACGATGGCACGGCCGTTCGCGATTTCATTCAGGCTCAAGAGCGAACTAACGATTTTTAGCGGATGCATTTCGTAGGGACTGACCGCCAGCGCACCCAGCATGATCTTGCTGGTAGCCTCGGCCGCGGTCACTAGGGTCACGAACGGATCCCATGTCCCTGCGAAATTGCCATGCCATAAGGTCCGTATGCCTCCTTTTTCGGCAACAACGGCAATCTCTGCGACTTGTCCGGGTGTCAAATTCGAGTCCAGAACAATCTCAATGTCCATGGCTTTTGTATTTCTTGATCCAATCTCTTCCGAGTATTCAGACCTCAATAGCTAAGTACAAGCCCCAGTCTGAACGGGTTGTTGCAAGTACGACGCAATAACTTCGGACGTTTCCCCTTTCGGTAGTTTTCTCGAACTGTCATTGCCGGACGCGTGCGAGCGACAAGCGAGCAAGATGATCCGGTAATCCATGCGCGTAACGGCAGAGACAACTAGATTGTGCACCGCGGTCCTAAATCTGCTACTGCGATCAGTCGAACAGGCAATCGAAAACCGGTACTGATGGCATTGCTGATCTGCACTAAGTAACTGCATCAATCCAGAGTTGGATTTTCGCGGCCGGTTGGCACTGGTTCGGCTCGTTGCACCCTATGGTTACAAGGAAAACTAGACCTGCCCCGTAGAGGAAACTAAACCACATGAAAGAACCAAGAGATTCAGGTTTACGCACTCGTTTGAACTTGCTCCAGCTCCATCTTTTGCTCGGATAGAAGATGGCCAATACGTGCCCGGCGTAACCAGCGATCAAGAACGCAATGGCGAAGGCATAGTCAAATGTCAGAAATAATCCAATAATCGTCAACAAAAACAGCAAATACATGGTGACGGACAACCAATAGAACGGCTTTCCCCTCGGCCATCTGTCTACTTGGAAAATTGGTTCTGAAAGTCTTTTGGAATCGAGCTGCATTGAAGTCCTACGTGAACTAAAGATCCAGCGCGGATTTACTCCGCGGCTTTTGCAGGCTGCGCCTCTCCCCCACCCTCCGGCGCTACAAAAATGCCTTCGTTCACATAGGCTTGAAGGACCTTCTTAATCTCCGCGCCCTGGTAATAGGGATTGCCGTGGGGATCGTCGGGCCAGATATTGTTGCGCAAACCGCGGTTGGGTTTTGCATACTCTTCCGCGTAGACGACCGCGTCGTCCCATAACCTGATATTCGCTTTAATGTCGGCACGCGCCCTGCGAAGTCTGCGCAGATCGACGGTGCCGCTCAAAGGCACTTGTCCGGCGGTGTCAGCTTCAGCCTGAATTGAGCCGTCAAAGTTGACGATCTTGGAATAGCCCCGCGCCCGGGCGCTTGGCACGCCGCGACCAGCCAAGAAATATTCCCCGCCGTGACCGCAAGTCAGAACGTAAGCCGTATTTTCAAACGCGCGCATGCGCCGTGCCGCATCCCAGCCGGCTCGATGTCCGCCATGGGGCTCGGAGGTCGGATGAATAATCACCTCCGCTCCGCGCCGTGTAAGGGCGCGATGGGTTTCGGGGAAGTTATTGTCGAAACAAATGACAGTCGCGAGCTTGCCAATTGCCGTGTCGGCCACAGGAAACAAATGTTCGTAGCCATACTTGTCCAAATATTGATCGTAAACGCTGCCCGGCGTCGTGACCGGCAAGAAGCCGAGCGTGTCGGCGCAATGAATCTTGCGGTAGCGGTGAATGAGCGTGCCCTGATCGTCGTAAATGAAAGCCGTATTGAAAAATCGCTCAGGCCAGTCGGGATCGAATTCGAAGACGCCGCCGGCAACATAAGAATTGCTTTCCCTGGCGAAAGTCGCAACCTGGTCCATGACCGGGCCGGGAAAGGTGACGCCAAGCTTGTCGGCGACGTGTCCCAAGTTGTGTCCAAGCGGACTGACCGGTCCCGTCAAATAAAATTCGGGAAACACAATGAGCTTTAATCCCGGCGCACGGGTGCCATAGCTATTGGCCAGTTCAAAGCCGTCATCGAGATTCTTTTGATGGTTGCCGGCGAGATCATCGGGAGATTTGGATTGGTGCACCACATGTTGACAAAGCAAAACGCTATAGCTGTCCCATGCATCAGGCCGGGCGCTCACGCTTTGCGCTTCTACTCGCGCCTTTGCCTCTGCAATCCAGCCATCCCGCGTTGACGGAGAGCCCTGAGGGCTCGAGGCTTCCTTTGCATAGCCAGGCGCATAGAGATTCATGCGTACGATGGCTGGAAAATTGATAAACGTTTGTTCTCGCCGCCGCCGCAGACCCTCAATGTCGCAGTCGGCGTTCAACACCGTTTCACTCCCCTGCACCACTAACGGTGCGCCGGCATATGGGTAAAGACCCGAGACGGAGGGCAGAGCGAGCGGCGTGCCTTTGATGGTGACCCTGTCCGCCGACGCGAGAGCGACATAGGCGAGATTTTCATAGGCCCGGGCGGTGCGCGCGAGCAGACGCGAGTTGAGCAAATCGTCGCTGCGCTCCCGCGACGGGTTGAGAATGATTTCGGCGCCGCGCAACACCTGGGTGCGAACCAAATGAGGCGATAGGATATCTTCGCCGCATAAAATGCCGATTTGACCGAGCGGCGTGCGCGCCACGCCGTGCGCCGCAGGCTGGAATGTCTCAGCAGCCGTGTCTGTAAAGCCCTCCCCGATATCCGGCATGACTTTCGGGGTCCGTAGCAACACTTGGCCATCCGGCCCCAAGAGGAACCCGAAGGTGCGGACATTTGCATCGCCTTCTGGCCTCACATAAGCAGACGCCCCGATATACACATTGTTGTCTTTGGCGAGCCTGGCCAACAAAGCGGTCACTTCGCCTTCAGCACGGGCATCATGTTCGTCCCCGTCCCCGTGGGGAAGCACCACCAAGTGTGGCCCAGGCTCGACCAAGGGATGAAGCGCCCCAGCGATAAGATCAGAAAGTGTATTTGAGGTCGCTGGGGTCCACGGCGTTTGAATTATGAGCATCGCTAAAGGTCCCTATAAGGCTGCCCTGAGGGCGTTGCCAAAAAAGTCCGAATTCAAGGGTATGACGATCCACCACTGAAATGCCAGTCACGGCCGAAATACAGCGAGTCTCCTTCGGATTCAGGCTGAACCGATCAAAATAAGTTCATGACGAACCTAGAGTTTCTATGTAGCCCCGGTTAGCATGGCCTTAGGGATAAATTCAGTCGTGTTTTTTCATGTTGGGTAATGCGGCCGCGGCGTACGCCATCGCACTTATGTTGTTGGCTCTTTATGCCTTCACCGGCTTGTTAGGGGACGTACCGTTATTCGTCGCAGCGGCTGCCCTCGTGCTGGGCGTGGTGTTGAGCTTCTGTGTTTTTGGCTATCTCCGTGGCAGGAGCCGGGGGCTTTACGCCCTCACCTTCAATCTCCTGTTGGCTGGCGTCATTGCCTTGAGCTGGCCAATAGCACGCGATGTTGCAATCGTAGTACGCCAGACTGCCGCCGCAAGCCTTAGCGACTTCACAGCTCAAGACCTATTCTTAACGATCCTATGGATCGCCACAGCTAGTCTTTTGACCTGGCATGCCTGGCAACTTGTCACCTGGCCGGTACGGAAACGGTTCCAGCGGATTACTCACGCTCGTCGGGCGGGATCCCTGTCCGAATAAATTCGTTATCCGGTACACCCAAATTATTTGCATCGAACGTGGAATAAGTTTGACCGATTTGAGAGTCATCGTTGAGGGCCTCGACGACTAATTGCGCAAGATCGGCGCGGTGAATAATGCCCATAACCGTGGGATCTTGGGTAAGAAAACCGTTACCGGTAGCAGGCTCTGATAGCAGTCCCCCTGGACGAAGGATGGTGTAGTCGAGACCGCTCTCTTTTAGATAATTTTCGGCCTGGGTCTTCAGTTTGACCGGTTCCGCAAACATCTTCTGGACATTTTCCGGAACAGCCGCGACCGTTTCTCCAATACCAACCATCGTAACCAGGACGAAACGTTCGACGCCTGCCTCTTTCGCAGCATCTACCAGATTTTTGTTGCCCTCAAAGTCGACGCGTTTGGCATCCCGAAAGCCGCTTCCCAATGTACTCACGACAGATGTGAAGCCACCGCCGGCCACGACCGCGTCGATACTGGATTTGTCAAACGCATCGCCGATCGCAACTTCAACGCCCAATTCATCCATCAGCGTGCGGTCGGACGTCTCACGCGCGAACGCGACTACACCAACGCCGTCACGTTTGAGAATTTTCACAACTTCAGAACCGGTCTCGCCAGTGGCACCCACCACCAAGACTTTTTCTTGAGCTTCCGGAGACCGGGACATGGCCCAGCTCGCGGTCGACAAGACCGCCACCATAGCGGCGGCCAATATCGGATAAACGGTAAATCTCATCGGTTCCCCTTCCAAATCACTGACTTTGTTGTCATTTCGGTTGAGATCCTCGCGAAAAGCCACCGCACGATCAATGAAAAAACACGTCTTGCCCAAGCGGCGCACCCATGCCCTATGCTTGGCCTGGAGGTATAAGATGACGATGAACTTGCAAAGGCTCCTTTCCAGCGACAGGACCCCAACTTCAGCCATTGCGTTCTATCTGGTCATTTTGTCGACGCTGGTTGCCCCGATTAACATGACGGCCATGACTGCACATGCTCAGAACAACGACCCGACGGTTTTGGTCACGGGATCGAGCAAAGGGCACGGCCTGGCCTTTGTGAACGACTATGCGGATCGCGGCTGGACTGTCATTGCGACCTGCCGCAATCCCTCACAAGCTGATCGATTGCAGTCCCTCGCCGCGCAATATTCGAACGTCACTGTCGAGGAGCTTGACGTCACAGATTATTTAGAAGTCGATGCTCTCGCTGCCAAATACAAAGACACCCCGATCGATGTTCTCAATTTAAACGGCGCCATTAATACCTTCCGCCTCAGTCCGAATAAATTCGGCGCAATGGATTACTCGTGGTTCGAGGAGATCCTCAAAGTCAACGTCATCGGTCAGCTCTATGTCGCCGAAGCGTTTCTCGAACATGTCGCGGCAAGTGACCAAAAGAAGATCGCAGCGATGAGTTCAGTCGGGGGGGTCCATCGGTCGGGCCCAGTCCGCCCTTGCCCCGTCTTATCGCGCTAGCAAGGCGGGACTCAATATGTTGATGCGCACTTATGGCGAAGCGGTCAAAGACCGCGGCGTCGTTGTCCTAGTCATTGCGCCGGGAACCGTGGATACGGAAGATTATTTGAACGCCGAAGATCCCTCAGCCGTCCCTGAGAACTATCAACGCATGATTGCGGCTGGCGGTTTGGCGCCGCGCCATGCCATCGGTGAGATGATCGATCTGATCGACCGGCTCAAAGTCGACGACATCGGGACGTTTCACAAATGGGATGGCAACCCTGTGCCCTGGTAAGAACAGGCCGGGTTCGCGATCATGGCTTTTGCTTTGATAGGATTTGGAATGACGCAACACTATTTAGAAGCCGATAGACGCACTGTGCAATCGTTTCGTGGGCTATGGTTGATTTTGGCTACAAGCGTTATCTTCGCCATTATGCCTCTTCCGGCCCACGCACAAGGCTCGCCGACGGTTCTCATCACCGGATCAAGCAAGGGCCACGGGCTTGCTTTTGTGAACGACTATGCGGAACGCGGCTGGACCGTGATTGCGACGTGCCGCGATCCCTCAAAAGCTGATCGATTGCAGGCCCTCGCCGCACAATATCCGAATGTCACTGTCGAGGAGCTTGACGTCACAGATTATGTAGAAGTGGATGCGCTCGCCGACAGATATAAAGACACGCCTATCGATGTTCTCAACTTAAATGGAGCGATTAACACGTTTCGCTTCGGCCCGAATAAATTCGGCGAAATGGATTACGACTGGTTCGAGGAGGTGATGAAAGTCAACGTCATCGGCCAGCTTTATGTGGCCGAAGCGTTTCTTGAACACGTTGCGGCAAGCGATCAGAAAAAGATCGCAGCGATGAGCGCCGTTGGCGGATCGATCGGCCGGGTGCGCTCCGCCCTTGCCCCGTCCTATCGGGCGAGCAAGGCAGGCCTCAATATGCTGATGCGCACTTATGGCGAAGCGGTCAAAGACCGCGGCGTCATTGTCTTGGTGATCGCGCCGGGAACGGTGGACACAGAGGATTATTTGAATGCCGAAGATCCCTCGACCGTTCCGGCGAACTACCAGCGCATGATCTCAGTCGGTGGTTTGGCGCCGCGCCGCGCCATCGGCGAGATGATCGATCTTATTGACAGACTGACGGTCGACGACATCGGAACGTTTCACAAATGGGATAGCGAAAGCCTTCCATGGTGATAACCAGCCGGTTTGAGATTCATATTCGTTTGGATAAGGAGTGAATTAACAATGACTACATTGGGTTTTTTACAGCGAAATTCGTATACCGCAAATTGGATTGCGTTCACGTTGATTGCGGCCTGCTTCGTCGCAATTGGTATGTCGCCGGCTCATGCCCAGGACACCCGCACGGTCCTAATCACAGGTGCCAACCAGGGACACGGTCTCACCTTTGCCAATGACTATGCGGAACGAGGTTGGAACGTCATCGCGACTTGTCGCACGCCCGCTAAAGCCGATCAGCTTAAAGAGCTTGCCGAAAAATATTCAAATATCTCGATTGAAGAGCTCGACGTGACCGACTACGCCGAAGTGGATGCGCTGGCGAAAAAATTGAAAGACACGCCGATCGATGTCCTCAATCTCAACGGCGCTATAAACACATGGAGTTTCGGTCCCAATCAATTCGGTAAAGTGGATTACGACTGGGCCGAGGAGATCATGAAAGTCAATATCATCGCGCAGCTCTATGTCTCCGAAGCGTTTCTCGACCACGTCGCCGCCAGCAATCAAAAGACGATCGCGGCTATGAGCTCCACTGGCAGTTCGATCACAAATCTGGGCCGTCCCGTGTCACCAATCTATCGGGCGAGCAAAGCGGGCATGAATATGCTCATGCGCACGTTTGGCGAAGCGGTGAAGGATCGCGGCGTCATCGTTGCCGTCATTGCACCGGGAACAGTAGACACCGAAGACTATATGAATGCGGAAGATCCCGAGTCCGTGCCGGACAATTACAAGATTCAAATCAAGATGAATCTGCTGGCCCCGCGCACAGCCATCGGCTCCATGATCGATGTCATCGACGGGCTCACCATTGACGACATCAACGTTATGCACCGCTGGGATGGCGAGACGGTGCCCTGGTGAGTTTGGACGGCCTAGAAAATTTAACGTTTCGGTAGTATCGCGTTCACGCTGCGTTAATCTGTCATGGAGTAACCATTTGCTAACCATAAAGTGCGGAACATTCTTTCGCAGAACTTTGAAATTGATTAGTGGACCGGAGGATCAGCAAAATGGCCACAACGCAATATCAACGAGACTTTGTTTCACGGATTGATAACGGCCTACTAGGCCGTGCGGCATGTCATCTTGACGATCGTCAGCGCAAAGTATTTTCGCAACGGCTCATTCGGAATGACCCAAAAATGCTCAAACAGTTGGGAAACGAACTTGGACTTTCGACGGAACACATTCGTCAAATTCAAGGCAAGGCGTTCGAATGTGTGAACAAGATTGTTCAGGAAGAGATTTAGATGCAGAAAGCTTTGAGCTCGTTTGGCGCCAAATCCGACGAGGACGTTTAGGACTCAAATTCAGACGCTCTTTTTGACTCGCAAAACGCGAGCGACTTACGCGAATTTTACCGCTAGGTTTGAACTGAGCGACGGCCCTACCCTTGGAGAAATCTGCGTCATGCACCGCTGGGATGGAGAGCCCGTGCCTTGGTGAATAGCGGCATGAACGACAAGGATCCCAAAGTTGGCAACCTGGACCATGCGCAAAGCCGAACCCCGTGATGCCGACGCTTTAGCCGCCTGCATCGATGCGGCCTATGCGCACTATGCGGATCGCATCAATGACCTGCCGCCCGTGTCCGCAGACTGCGCGGGAGAAATCGCCAGACATCAAGTTTGGGTCGCAGAAAACGGAAATGATATTATTGGCGGCCTCGTACTCGTTCTAGGTGACAGCTATCAGTCGTGCGCCGGAAACGCCGCTTGCGCCTTGCCTGCAGGCCATTCTCGCGCATCAACCGGGCAACACGACGACGGCCAACTTCAAATCCCTCATCTTGTAAATCGCGTGTCATGCGCGGGCTGCCATAGGTCTCGTTCGACAAGGCGAACGCGTTTCGAATATGGGCGAGCAGGATCATGTCCTCGCGCTGACGGCGGCTCGCCGGGCGATCCTTCCACCCGTAATAACCGCTCTGGCTGACGCCAAGCAGACAGCAGGCGCGCTGAACAGAAACAAACGCCTTGCTCGCGTCGATCAGTTGAAACTTCATCGACTTGGCTCCTTGGTGAACAAGGCGGTCGCTTTTTTTAACAAGTCCCTTTCCTGCCGAAGGATCTCATTCTCACGCCGAAGGCGGGTGTTTTCTTTCTCAAGATCATCGTGCGGGCCGGCGGCCAAATCCTCATCACGAAAGCGCCGCCGCCACGCCGACAGCGTCGATTTGCCGACGCCAAGATCTTTCGCAATCTCATCAATCGTTCGACCGCTCTCATAGCTCAATCGAACGGCCTCTCGCTTAAACTCGTCGCTAAATTCTCGGTTCCTGCCTGTCATGTGCACCTCCGTTTAGCTTAGAAAGTGCTCTCCACTCTTCTGAGGCAAGTCCACCTTGCACAAGCCGAAGCGCTAAAACAGGGCTATCGCGAGATGCGCTTGGCCACCCATGTGGATATGCCGGAGAACGTCCAGCTCTATGAGCACCTTGGCTGGGAATAGGCAGGGCAACAGGGGAACAAGATCTCGATGACTAAGATGATTTGAACCAAATGCCTTGATGATTTCACGTCTGACTCTCATAGGAGCGTAAAAAATGACCACCCCTTTCGACCTAGACATCGTAGACCAATTGCTAACGACGACGCGCGCGGTACGAAAACGCTTGGACCTCACGCGCCCTGTGGAGCGAGAAGTCATAAAAGACTGCGTTCGCCTTTCACAGCAAGCACCGACCGGGAGCAAGTCACAAAACTGGCGTTGGATGATTGTGGACGATGGCGCGAAGCGCAAAGCACTCGGCGAAATCTATCGGAAGGCCTCGCTGGATTATCTGGGAAAGTGGAAGGACGATACGCCTGAAGGCGATCAACAGACGCGCCGTGTCTATGACTCGGCTCTCTATCTATCCGAAATTTTGCAAGACGTTCCCGTCCACGTCATTCCTTGCATCAACGCCATACCGGAAAAAGCACCCAAGGTGCATCTCGCCTCGGTCTACGGTTCGATCTTTCCCGCGGTTTGGAGTTTTTCGCTGGCCCTGCGCAGCCGTGGCCTGGGCTCGGCGATAACGACGTTTCATCTCATCCATGAAGCCGAAGTCGCGGAATTGCTCGGCATACCGGACGACTATTCCCAAGTCGCGCTCTTGCCGGTTGCCTATACGATCGGCGTTGATTTTAAGCCTGCTAGGCGGCCGCCAGTCGAAACGATCCTTCATTTCAACGAATGGAGTTGAAACGGGGCAGTGCGAGGAATCGTGCATGAGCGAAATCCACATTGACAGCATCTGGTTAGAGTTTGAGTCCTACGCCACGCCGCTAACTGACGAAGAAGCAGACAACGACTTTTGCAACGTGGCCGTCACACTATCTGACGCGAGTGAGTATGCATTCAATGTATGGACGTTCAAATTCCTCACGACAGCAGTTGCCGAATGTCAGACAAGTGGAGAGCATCTGGCCGGCCTCTATCTCCCTCCTCCAGACCTATTCGTGCGGCGGCTCGATCGGGAGACAATCGCACGCGCGCTAAAGGACTGGCTCGACGAAGTTGGCCACTTTCCGGCCCAACTCAAGGTTTAGAGATTAAAGGTTTGCCGCTTTCGCGCCTCAATTTGCCTCTTGATACCCATCATCTTTGACTTCGTCATATAAATTGCATCGAACTGGCAGCTGTTGCATCATGCGCCTGCTCGTAGTCGGCGGTGGGATCAAGGGAAGGATTAGGCACTTGTTGCGTCAAGTTGTTCTTGTCGTTGGGGCTCTTCTTTGCAACTCAACTCTCTTCACTCAAGAAGAGGAGAAAAGTGGCCCAATTATTACCCTTGGATTGGGCGCCGGCGTCACTCAACAGTATGAAGGCGCCGAAGAATTCCGGCCTGTGCCCTTCATTGTTGCGCGCGCTCGATGGGGAACACGCATGTTCATCGGAACAGACGGCACGGGCCTGCGCGCTGATATTGTGCCGTCGCGTTTCATCGAGGCGGGGCCAGCGATGGGCTTTCGCTTCACACGGGGTCCAAACGCCGATGATCCGGTAATTGCGCTTCTGCCAGAGGTCAAGCGCGCGATCGAACTTGGCGGCTTTCTAGCCTTCAATTTGCCTTTTCCAGTTGGTGGCAACGACCTCGATGCTCTGACGTTTGAAGGGAGTATTCTTCACGACGTCACCGGTCATCATGACGGCTATACCATTCGCGTGGGTATCCTTTATCGCGGTCTGGTGACCAAGAATCTCGTCCTCCAATTGGGACCCTTTGCGACCTATGCATCCAATAATTTCATGTCGGCGTATTATGACATCACGCCGGCAGGTGCTGCGGCGTCCGGCCTGGCCGTTTTCGACGCCACGTCCGGCTTCAAAGATATCGGCTTGCGAATCAACAGCCGCTATCTTCTAACGAAGCATTGGAATATCAACGGCACATTCGCTTTTCGCCATATGATCGGCGACGCCGGACGCAGTCCGATTGTCAGTATCCGGGGATCTGACTATGTTTGGTTCGGCGGCTTTGCCGTTGCTTATACGTTTTAGTCCTCGAGCCGCCTGTAAGACAGGGACACTAGACGTGGGTAACGTTGCCCGACGTCGTGTTTCCTGAATCCCAGACCGGGATCATACCTGCTCGGAAATCTGCATTTGTCGACTTGTTGTCAAAGCGGCATCCCGCAACGTCGAAATATTGGGCTAGATCGCTACCTTGATCGACGCGCGCCCAGTTGACACGTGGTATGGCGCGATTTGGGTCGTCAAACCAATTCTCGTAAATGTTATCTCTGCAGATGAAATGGTCCGGCGCCCAATTATCGCCAAACCTCTTATTGCGATAAGTGTGCAGGTCACGATTTGACGCATAGCGCCCGAGTTTTACCGTCGTGTTTGCAATGTAGACAGCACCGCCCGAGCCCGAAACATCAATCGCAGCCGACTGTGAGCCATTTACACCCCCTACGATGGAATTCTTTACCGTCAGAATAGATCCGGTTTGTTTGATGTCGTGCCCAGCCGCTTTTTGAGTCGCTCTCGTCGCGTCAAAGTCAAAAATACACTCGTCAACATACAGATGACGTGCCCGCACATAGACGCCGTGGGCCAATCCTCCGAATCCGCAATCGAGAAACTTGCTACGCCTAATGACGATATCTTTTCCATCCTTGCCGTCTTGTTGGATGGGATTCCGCCAACTTCCGGAATAAAGCTGACACAAGATTCCTTGGCGCACTTCTTCGATAACACAATCCTCCATGAGGAAGTTTCCCTTGCCGACTCGACACGCGCTGAAGTTGCTGCTTGACCCTTTTAGAATCAAGTTTTTGAATTTGAAGCCGCGAAAAACCGTCCACGCATTAGGGGCTTCAAGGCCGCTACCCTGCCTGTCCTGTGTCCTCAGAAACGAATACGCCTTTGCCGCCGACCAACCCCTCAAACAAAACCATTTCGGACTCTGGCATGCCCGGTCGCCAGTTTTCAGCCTGGTAAATGACGGGCAGTTTGTTTTGAATTTCAGTGCGATTATATCCAGCCCCAGCCTTGAATAAATATGTATCCCAGGGCTGCATTTGGTCCGTAAAATTCCGTCTGTTCAAATTGTCCCCAGGGTTCACTTTGCGCGTCCGGCCCTTTGGAAAGTTCAAACCAATCGTCGGATCGTCGTGAATGGACAAAACGCCGGACGTAGTACTGCTGTCAGGTTGTGAGCTGCTTGTTGGTGGCACGTCCGGTTTTGCCTGGGGAACTTCGCTAGACGGTTCGGATTCTGGCGCAGCACCCCTGGCCGCACAACTCTCTAAGCCCACAACCATTGTGGCCGAGCCAAAGAGTATCGCTTCACGCCGGTTTACGTATTTATTTGAGGATTTCTTTATCGAAGTTGGTGAACGATGAAGTTTACCGTTTCCAAAAATGCTGCTCATTACTGTCCCCTACTTGGCAATCGCCTTAAATTGCCACACGCTTCAAGCCCCTTAGACTTCAGTATAGATCGAAGCGGTAATAATCGCCAAATCAGGCTTAAGCCAACACGACAGCTGGATACGATAATATCGGCAACTTGAATTCAGCCCGTTTCGTCTACAATCGTTACAGCGCCGGTCTCACTCGGCCATCGGTCGAACGGAAACGGCTTGTGTTCGCTGTTGTAGGTTAAGAACAACATGATTTTGTATATGAAGGTGCTGAGTTCACTTCCGAACTGAAGCAATCGCTCATTAGTCTTGCGCACGACGACCATTGATATGAATTGAAACAGCACCACAGCAACGACTAACAATTCAGCGATGCCGTAGATAAACAAAAACAACAACATGTAAAGACCGCGCATCCACGTGCTGCGCTCTTTCATGTTCTTCTTGATTGACGGCTCTTGGGTTTCATCTGTCATTACCTGCTCCATCTGTAACGCGCTTGCCTAGCACGTTGCCCATATCCAGCACCCCCTCGTTCAGAGGTAGGAACCTTCCTGTCATATAGATAAGAGCGCATTGACCCGGATCAAGGTGCAGGAGTGCAGCGTCGCCCTCTCAGCGCCGCACTATTGAGACCGTGCGCACGCTATTCCGCCATACCGTGCAAGGCGAGCGCCGCCTTTTCCTCCGTTGGCAATGCCTTTGTGCCAGGTGCAAACCCAGTTATCTCTTCGGATGCCAACACTTCAGCAGTGGGACAAAGTGTGAGCGGCCAGTTTCAAATTCTCAGTTGCACACTTCTGACGGCGCGCGCTCGTAAAGCTCGATTAGAAAGCCCGTCGGTGAATATATGGATGCTGCACGGACACATCCGAATGAAGCAAGGTTTGTAAGGACCGGGTCTGATAGAACTTCACTATTCTCCACTCTCGCCGTCTTGAGAACCTGATCCAAATCCTCGGTCGGGAACGACCAGATCGCCATACCTTTATGGGGCGGTGCCGGCGCAACGCCGGTCGCAGAGAATGTGTGCTCTTCTTCGTATTCGACAAAGGCAACATGGCCCTGAACAGGGCCTTTGGGATGCACCATGGCAAAGCGAAACGGCGGATCAAATACCGACCAGTCACGTAGCGAACGGACTTCAAAGTCCAAAACATTTTTAAAGAACGCCAACATGGGTGCCAAGTCCACTAAGATCTGCGACGAGTATGACGGTCCGCCCATGCCGGTTGCCGGCTCCATCGGTCCAACAGGCGCCATGCCGTCTTTGCGCGACACCGCGATGGCTCGAATAAAGCCAGGGCCATACCAGCTGGCTTCGTGAATGCGGTAGTCAGTGCCGTCCGGCCGCTCAGCCGTGTAGTCGGAGACCTCCGGAGTCGTGCGGTCAAACCCAAGTGCGCGCACTTTTTCGTCAAGCGCAAACGTGTCGGCGGTTGCAAAACCAATTCCGTAGGGGCCCGGTTCTTGACGGTCCCAGCTGTTGCGCATCGCCGGCACGCTTTCGTCGACAACAAGCACACGCAGCACCGCTGCTTCGGGCACGCTTGGGCGGCGGAAAAGATAAAGCGCCCATTCGAAATCGTCTGGCAAACCCCATAAGGCACGTTGAGCGTCAATTTCAATCGCCGTAGCGGTCACCGGTCCTTCTCGGACAAGACCAAACCCGTCACCATAAAGCGTACTCACCGCATCAAGATCATCGACGATGAGTGTAATACCGCGCAGCCCGCCTACAAGGCCCGGATTGTCGCTTGCCGGCGCCATATAATCTTTGGACTGCTGTGCTTGCGCCGAGGTCCAGAGACCTACGACGAAGCAAATGACGCCGAAAAGCGGCGCGAGATTTACCACGTGCCCTGCTCCAATAGATAAATTACTCCGGCGTAAATTCGACCGGAGAACTGACGTGAAGCGTCTTGTTCTTGCAAAGATAACTGTCGAGGCAATAGAGAGTCAGCTTTGCAATGTCCGCGCGACCAATGCGCCCGCCGACCGTGTGGTCCTCGGTTAAGAACGCTTCATCAGTTGGCACTGTGGGCTCAGGTATGATCGAGTAGTTGCGCAGAATCGTGTAGTCCAAGCCTGATGCCACAAGCTCGTTCTCGGCGATTTCTTTGTCTAAGAAACGAATTCGTGTGGCTTCAGGCACATCTGCGCGGAGAATGATCTTGCTGTCCCCCGCCCCGGTCGAACTATGCAGGATGATCCGACCGACGTTCGTTTCTTTGGACCACTTAACGATGGTCTTCATCGTGTCTTGAAAAAAAGTGAAATTGCCGGTCGAGCGAGGATTGGACATCGCGTTGATCACGATACGGAAGTTCGCCGACTTCAGCGCGGCTTCTACGTCCGCATCATCGGTGGCATCGCCCACCACATAGCTCACATCCAACCCCTCCAGCCGGGCTAGGTCCGAGGTCGGCCGTGCAAAAACCGTAACGTCCGTCTCCCCCGCGCGGATCAATTGCTCAACAATTCTGAAGCCGAGTTTGCCCGTTCCACCAAAGACCAAGATGCCGTCTGCAAAGACGGGCGTTCCGATCAATCCGGCGAAACAAATGATAAGTAGCCGCAAGAAGGCGTGTTTCATGGCGCACTCATTCCCCCTGTTGATGAAACCGCCACGACTTTAGCCCACCACAGCCAAGGCGTCATGTCTTGCTTGGCCGCAACGTTCAAACAACTGCCGTGAGGGCTCAACCGCTGAGAGACGGCAAGTAGAGAGCAACTTCAGACGGCGCGGGATATGACAGTGCCGGCCCTAATGAAACCCGCGGCGGCGTGATGCCGCCAGCGGGCACACTTCTGACCGTCTCACCATATGTGCTCGCGACGAATGTAAATGTCCCCACCGCCATCGCGGAGCCGGCGGCGACCCCGGTCAAAAGTTTGCGGCGCGTAAAGGCCTTGTTTGATTTGTTCTGATCCATTATCGCGCGCCCTATTGATTAAGCGGTGTGTAGGCTTTGTCCCACAGCGCCAGCTCAGAACCTGAAAAGAAATCGGAATCTTCCGCTTCAATGAGCCGACGCAATCGTTCAGGCAGCTCTTCGTAGTCATTGAGCTTGGTCGAATTCCCGCGCCCGAAGACGGCACCTTGCGCGTCGCCCATTTTAAGCCACGGCGTCCATTCGTTGATGCTTTGATAATTGGTCCGTGCCGACACGCTCATTCGATCGGGATCGGTCACCTCATTCACACTGCCCACCAGAGTGAAGAAGTCATTCACTACGAAAAAGTCCTTAGTCGACTGACCAGGCTTGCCCGAGTCCTTTTCAAAATTCGCGATCTTGGTCATGCCCCGCTCGCGCATGAACAGATCATCGCCCTGGATTGTGACAGGCTCATAGCGCCAATCAACAACCAGCGAGTCTGGCGGCATGCCTTCCGGCAATTTGACCGTCTGCTTCTCGAGCCCCACGTTACTTGTGAATGGCCCGACGCGCATCACGGGCGCGGTATTCATTTCGCCGGTAAACGGATTTTCGTAATCCTTGAAGACTTCATCCGTCTCCGGATCGATGTAAAACATGATGTCTTGAAAAATATGATCGTACGACCCGTCGTCCTGTTTGTCATATTTTCCCAATTGCACACCCTCGACTTGCCATAAGAGCGTCGGCTCGCGATCGACAACGGCATATTGATTGCCTTTGTACCACCATAGGGCCGCCGCGCCGGCGAGATCGCCCCTCAGTTTGATCAATGCTGTAAGCCGTTCCTCGGGATTATTAAAATCCACCGCCATCTGTTCCCCTCTCCTTTAAAGACTTCGCGTCAGTTTGTGGTAGGGCGATCAAAACGAGACGATCGCTTGCATGCGTGTCAACTTGTCCATCTACTCTACCTTAGCGGCTTGGGGGGCGTTGGGAAAAAAACGAATGGCGCTAATGGCCAAGGCAGCTGAGAGCATGGCATCAAATGGATAGGAAACGAATATCGTGGTAGCAGACGGCGGGATCGCGACGGCGACCATAAGCATGATTTGCGTGATCAAAAGCCATGGCCAGCGATGCTTCCATAACAAAAGTCCACCTGTGATTAGAACGGCAACTGACGACAAAGGAACAATAATCGGCAGTGAAAATTGACCCTGACCGGCGACCGACGACGCGCAGGCTTGGCCTTCCGGAACAAGCATGACGTATCGCACAACATCGAATACACAGGACGGATAAAAGTCTTTTTCCCATGCACCGTTCGCCCCAAATATCGAGGCAGCAATAACGCCGATGGTCACCAGGGGTAATATCTCCCCCCGTCGCGTCCAAGCAATATCGGCATAACGCAGCAAAAGAACGCTAATCAAGATTAGAAGGGGCATCACGACGATGAACAACGTAAAGCGTATGCGCGTGATGTACTCGAGTTCGGGTCCCGCCCCCATCCATCGTCCGGCTCCGACTAGCAATGCATCCAAGCCCACCGGCAATATGATTGCCAACGATAAGAGAAGAGCAATGTTCCCCGGCGTTTTTGTCCAGCGTTGAAATGCCCAAATAAATAGGACGAAATCCGCTGTTGCTAAGGCAAGCATAAAGTAAGACATTTTGCTCACTCTTTTGTTTCACTCGAGCGCGATCCTAATGGAATTCGGGATGATATTGCAAAGCCGGGCGCGGGGCTCTGACGACTAGATCCGCGCACTTAGATTACGGTTTTGATCTCGGGACTACGGAGTTCGATGAATCGGTACAGAGCCGCAAGAATGAAAACGATTGCATTCGCAACGGCCACGGCGACAAAGGGTGCTTGCGGGCCGAACGCGTCATACAATCGGCCGCCGGCCAATGAGAGCGCGAGAATGCCGATGGCACCACAGAGACTCTGCATCCCGAAGGCCGAACCGCGCAATCGAACCGGTGCTTCTTGAGCGAGCAAGACCGTCGATCCCAATTGTGCACTTGAGAGCCCCATGCCCAAGCACAAGAGCCCCGGAATAGCCATCAGGCTCAAAATATCGCTCGTCAGTGCAACCCATCCATAGCCGAATGTGGCAATGGCAAAGCCGATGACCAAAAGTGTCAGTCGATCGATTCGATCTCCGATGACCCCGTAAATAGGTGCCCAAATAATAGCGGCGATTTGCGCAAGACCAACAATCATACCAGCCTGAGCCGTCGCTTCAGCCGTGGAAGCGCCATTGTCTGAGGCCGCTTGCACGACCCACAGCGTCATGAAGATCGTGATAATCGACATGTCGGCCCGCGCCGTGAACGCGCTCATATATGACAACACAATCCGCAGATTGCGCGCAGCCAACAATCCCTCCGTCATGAGCTGAATGACAGGCGTACGCACCTCAGTTCCGGCTGGCTTGCCCGGCTTCAATCCCAACATGACCACAGCGCCGAAGAGCGCGATGCCTGAGACGGTCAGATAGGCATAGCGCCCCGCCCAAAGCTCCGATGCGCCCTCTCCGACAAAAACTTCCGGCAGTTGCGTTAAGCCGACAAAGAAGATGACGGAGCCTAGTCCATTGAGGAGGAAGGCAATCCCCGTCAACTTGCCGCGCGAGTCTTCATGGGCGTAATCGGCCATGACGGCAGATAGATTTGTCGTCGTCGCGGCAACGCCAATGGCGTAGATAAGTCGAAGCACGGCTAATTGCGGATAAGTACTTGCAAAACCGTAGCTGGCATAGGCAACGGCCAGGATTGCAAATCCGCCGATATAGACCGCGCGGCGCCCGATCCGGTCTGACAAAGCGCCCGCCCAACCGATCACGGAGAGAAGCGCAATCTCTTGCCAAAATTGCAAATCGCCTGAGGCGCGGCCGAAGTCGCCTTCCGGCAGGCCCAAATTCACGCGCAACACGTAGGGCGTCAACGCAACGAGATAGGTAAACATCCCGATACTGATGAATGCCGCAAACAAATAGGCCAAGACATGCCTCGGCAGCACGCCCGGCGCCAGCCGGATGGGGCCTAACTTGTGCTCTTCGTCCGTCAAACGACCATCGCCCAGTTTACGCTCGTTAACCTGTGCTGCTTTGGCGTCTCGCGCTGTAGCTGATCCGACGGATCCATGTAGGTCCTTCGCTCTTCTTGGTGGCAAGGCGCACCAACCATCACCCTTAAAGGCGGGTTTAAGGTCAAGCGAAGACCATCTCGTGGAACAAAGAGGCTGATCAAGAGCAAGCTTTTCCCTGAAATTATGGGGACTTGACCTTGAACACGGGTTCAAGGACTAGGGTTCTTGCTCGCACGCCCTTGTGGGGGCGGACAAATGGTTTGGACTTGAGCAAACGGAGCAAACGCATGCTGGGTGTAGACGACAGGCTGGTAACGCCGGGCACCATGAAATGGGTCAAAGTAGGCTTGGCGGCAGGCATCGCAACAATTCCCACGACCATCTTTCTTTATTACGTGCTCGGACTCACCATCGATGCAGCGTGGCAAGGAGACAATCTACTAAGGCAATGGTTTTGGATCCTGGCCGGACTTGTCCTTCTAAAGGCGGCGCTGGCATGGGTCTTTCGTACCGGCCAATTCCGAGCCTCGAGTGAAGCCAAACTCAACGTCCGCGATCAGATTTATAAACAAGTCGTCAAACTCGGTCCCGGCATCCTTGGCAAACGGCGCACCGGTGAAATTGCCAACACCGCGACCGAAGGCGTCGAGTATCTCGATTATTACTTTAGCGTATACTTCGTGCAAATTTGGGTGGCCATTGCGATCCCTCTCTTTCTAAGCGCCGCCATCTTTTGGATCGACTGGGTCGTCGGACTGTGGATGCTTGCAGGCGTTCCCTTGACGCCGTTATTTGTCGGCTCCTCGGCGCGCGGCTTTAGGCGTATCAGCGCCAAGAACGAAGACGTCAAAAACCGAAATAGCGCTCAGTACCTTGATTCCATTCAAGGCATGTCGACCCTCAAAATGTTCAACCAAGACCGGCGCCGCGGCGAGCAAATGCAAGCCGACAATGAGATTCAGCGCAAAACAACCATGCGTTTGCTTCTTGTTGCACAATCACAGTTCGTTTTCTTGGAACTCGGTTTTGCTCTGTTCTCAACCGCGGTTGCGATGGGCGTATCGCTCTATCGCTATTCCTACGGCTTTATGACACCTGGCGAGGTGGTTGCCGTCGTTCTTATTAGTCTGGAATTCAGCCGGACGCTCTTGCTCGTCGGCGAGTTTTTCTTTGCCGGTGCCTTGGGCCGCGAAGTCGCCCACGAAGTCACAAAATTCTTAGATGAAAAGCCGCCTGTAACCAGCACCGATGACGCCCATGCCAGTGCCCTGCCCGGCGATGCTGTCAACATCGAACTTAGGGATGTCACATTTACTTATCCCGGCACCGACAGTCCGGCCATTAGCAATCTCAATATGACACTGGCGCCTAAGGAGACAGTCGCGCTCATTGGGCGCAGTGGTTCGGGCAAGACAACCGTGACGAATTTGTTGCTCCGCACCCTCGATCCTGATTCAGGGCAAATTTTGTTTGGCGGCGTGCCTGAAGAAGATTTGTCGCTTGAATGGATCCGCGAACAAATCGCGCTGGTGCCGCAAGACCCGTTTTTGTTTTATGGCACAATCGCCGACAATCTGCGCATCGCCAAGGAAAACGCAACAGACGAAGAGCTCTTTACGGCACTAAAAGGCGCAGAGCTTTACGACTTTGTTGTTTCGACCCCGGCCGGTCTCGACACCAAGGTCGGCGATCAAGGCATGGCGCTCAGCGGCGGACAGGCGCAACGGCTGGCGATCGCTCGCGCCCTTCTAAAAGACGCACCGATCGTCGTGCTCGACGAGCCCACGTCGCAAATTGACGTCGAAACGGAAACGCTGCTCAATCGCGCGCTTGAACGGTTGACTGCCAACAAAACGGTTCTGCTGATCGCTCATCGGCTCAGCACGATCGAGCAAGCCGACCGCATTGTCGTACTGGATCATGGCCGCCTGGCTGAAAGCGGAACAAAAGAAGAGTTGCTAGCGCACGGCGGCATCTACGCAAGCATGATCCGCACCAAACAAGAAATCGAAAGCCGCGGTCTCGCGGCCGCGGAATAGGTGGAGCAAACCATGGCAACCATTGACGCTGTTTCCGGGCCCCTCCCAAAGGCCAGCAACGTTCAAATCATTCGGCGATTGCTCACGTTCATGACGCCGTTCAACACCATCATGTTCATTTCATTGACCGCGCGGGTGGCAAAACTTGTCTCGCAAGCCGCCCTCCTCGGCATCGCCGCGGCCAGTGTCGGCATCTATGTCGAGGCCTATGAGCCAGGCGTGGTCAATTGGGACGTCATCTGGACCCAGGTCATGTGGATCGCCATTGTCGGCACCATCGTTGGTCTCCTGTCCTATGTAGAGAATTACACCGGCCACTACGTTGCCTTTCGGATCCTGGCGGCGTTTCGCGACAGCTTTTATTACGCCATGCTGCCCCTCGCGCCCGCGCGCACAGCAAAACTTCAGTCGGGTGATGCGGTGAGCCGCGTGATGACCGATTGCGAGCGGATCGAACCGTTTTATGCCCATACGATTGCGCCCGCCGTCGCGGCAATTCTCGTGCCGACCATCATTTTGATTTGGTGCTGGACCGTCGAGCCTTCGTTCGTTTGGGTCCTATTGCCCTTCTACGCCGCAGTTACCTTCTTGTTGCCCTGGCTCGTCGCCCGCTTGGGTGGCGACGGCATTCGTTACCGCGAGCAATTAGGCGAGGTCAACGCTTTCGTCGCCGATAGCATTCAAGGCGTGCGCGACACGGTGGCCTTTGGCTACGAGAAAAAGCGTGCACAGCAACTTTGGAACATCGGCGCCACGATGCAAAAGGGTCAAGACCAACTCTACGGTGCCGACGCTATTCAAAGAGGGCTTGCAGAAATATTCGTCACGGTCGGCATTCTCGCTGCCGCCTGGTGGGGCATCGAACTTTCAATGGACGGTACGATTTCCGCGTTGACGGACTTACCCGCGATCATCGCTGTGTCAGTGGTCGGGTTTTACACGTCCGTTGGTCTTGCCAACAATTACACCGACTTCCGTGTATCACTCATCGCCGCCCGGCAGCTCTTTTCTATGATGGACCAGCCACCTGCCGTAGCGGAACGCGCCGATGCGAGCATCACTTCAGCGGCGGAACCTTCAATCCACTTCGATGACGTCTCGTTTGAGTATGATTCTGAAGACGCAGCCTGGAGCCGGGAAAAGAAAGTCTTCGATGGGTTCACGCTTGATCTCAATGCCGGCAAACATGTGGCCCTCGTGGGGCCGAGCGGTACGGGCAAATCGACTGTGGTCAATTTGTTGCTGCGGCAATGGGACCCACAGTCGGGCCATATTTCCATAGGAAATCATGCGCTTACAGAGTTTCCCTTAGCTGACCTGCAAAGACAGTTTGCCGTGGTGTCTCAGCGGAGTTTCATCTTTAACGAAACGATTAGAGAAAACATCCGTATGGGGCGCTTTGACGCGAGCGAGCCAGAGATCGAACAGGCCGCGCGCCAAGCAGGCCTGGCCGATTGGATTGCGTCAATCCCGGAGGGCTACGACACACCGGCGGGGGAACGGGGCAGCAAATTGTCTGGCGGCCAGCGCCAGCGTGTTGCAATTGCCCGCGCGATCTTGAAAGACGCGCCTATCGTTCTTCTCGACGAAGCGACCTCCAGTCTCGACGTCGAGACGGAATTGGGCGTTATGACCGCACTTAAGAAACTCTGCGACGGCCGAACCACGCTCACCATTGCCCATCGGCTTTCGACCATCGTCGATAGCGACGAAATTCTCGTTATGCTTGAGGGGCGCATTGCCGAAAGCGGTACCCACGCCCAGCTTATGACCCAAGGTGGCTGGTATGCGAAGATGTTCCGCCTGCAGCAGGACGAAGTCGACGCGACCCTCGCGGGGGAGTGATCGGCCTACATGGTTCGAGACGCGCGCTGCGCACGCCCTCACCATGAGGATAATCTCTGCAAAAAATATCTCCTCATGCTGAGGGTGATCCCGAAACCGAAGTTTTGGGAACGTGTCTCGAAGGATACAAGCCACGCTTTATTCCAGTCTCTATTTCAGAGCTCCACGGTCGAACCAACATTCAACCTTAGCGCCTCTTTATAGACGGCATGCGCCGCGAACAAGTCCTGAGCCACGATGCCGAGGGATTTGTAAAGCGTGATCTCGTGTGCGGTCTCTCGTCCGGCGCGCTCACCCGCGACGACTTGGCCGATCTCACCAACAATGTTGCTCTTAGTGATCGCCCTCTCGGCCAGAGGAATGAGGATGTCCCCTGCCTCCGCCATGGCGCTTGTCATAAGATCCACATAGATCTTCGAGCGCACCATCGCATCGGTGTCGGCCTCCCGCGTTTCGGGCGTGTACGCACCCACTAAATTGATATGAGCACAGGGTTGCAGCCACGCGCCTTTGAGGATCGGTGTCCGTGAGGCAGTTGTCGTCGAAACCACGTCGCACGCCCCGGCCTCTTGCGGCGCGGCGGCGCGGATTGTGAGCCCTGTCCGAGTGGATTGTTCTGCAACAAACGTTTTCACGTTTTCTGGTGACCGCCCCCACACGAGAATTTCGTGGATGTCGGGTCGCGCCATGTTGATCGCATCGATATGCGCTGCCCCTTGAACGCCGGCACCAAAAATGCCGTGGGACTTTGCGTCTTCCCGCGCCAGAAGCTTGGTCGCAAGTCCCGAAGCGGCCGCAGTTCGAAGGGCAGTAAGGGAACTCCCTTCAACAAGCGCGAACGGCACTCCCGTCTCGTGATCAAACAACACGATGAAGCCTTGAATGGCCGGCAAGCCACGGGAGGGATTGTCGCCGTGAATGCTTATGAGCTTGGCGCCGTAGACAGCCGGATCAACTGATGAGCCCGGCATGAGCGCGAGTGCGCCGGTCTCGTCGATCAACGGCGCCATCAAACGCGTTGGACTTATAACTCCACCGGTTGAAGCCGCCTTCATGGCGTCCGACATAACTTCGATGCACTTGGCCATGGACAGTAACTCCACGACCTCGTTTGCACTGATCAAACGCAGTTTCAAGCACCGCTCCACTTCGATCGCAATGACACAAAAGAAGATCCCTTATACACCTCCAACACGAAGAACGGAGGCATCGCAGTCGCAGCGACAAAGCTTTTCAGCGCTCCTGATATGGATCAGGGAGGGAGGGGAACCGTTTACAAAGAAACGATTTTTGCAAGCAATCGCTTTAGCAACCCGATCGAAAGATCAACTCAGCATTTCTTCTGATTGGGCATAGACGGACGCCAGCGATTGAAACATTTGAATGACCCGGCCCAGCAAATCGTCTAGGGACCCGCCTTTGGCAAAAATATTCGGAATGTTCGCTTCGAGAACGCGGCTGATCGTGTTCACGGCAGTTTCGAATTTGACATAGAACGCCTCGATGGAACGACGATCTCCCACTTCCAAAGGCTTCAGATCATCCTTGTATTTTTGATAGTCGGTCAGCTGCAGGAAGTGCTGCTGGTCATGATAGATTTCATACATGGGGTTCAATCGTTCCACTAACCCCTTTGCAAAAGCGACAAAGATCGCCTCGGCGTCATCATCTGAACTTGCGGCAAGGTTTGCCAGCTCGTCTTCACTGGCAATGAGGTATTCAAGAAGATTGAGTATTTCGCCGCCAAACGCGTTGAGGAATTCGACTTTCTTTTCCAAATCAAACGCGACTTCCGGACACGCGGCTTCCAATCGTTCTTGGAAGCTGGACGCCAGCTTCACTTTGACCCAAACGCTCGCCTCCTTGGCGAGCTTGGAAGCTTCCGCGATTTGGTCGGAAATGCCGTTGCCGCGCCAATGCTGCTGAATGCTCTCTGCCGCGATATTTTGAAAGCTAACTTCAGTCGCGCCGAAATAGTCCGCTGCTAACCCGCTGCGATAGACGCTTGTATCCACCCCGAAACTCGGCCGAGTTTGTAGTCGGCGACGAAATAGTCTCGACCAAATTTTTGGCTTATTCATTGGCTTACCCCCACGCAACCCCTACTGGTGGTCATTTTTGAGCAGCCGCTGGATCTGCGCAAGGGAACAATTGAGGAAGGCTTGGCAGTAGATCGCGGCGCCACCGTTATGCGATCATGGCGTGTTGCCCCCAGCAAATGGATCCCAGCCCCATGGCGGAAAACAAGACAAAGCCAACCAAGCAAAGCGTTACCGCGTTTCTCAAGTCAGTTGCCCACGACAAGAGACGGGAAGATGGAAAAGCCGTCCTCGAACTGATGCGCCGGATTACCGGCTGGAAACCCCGCATGTGGGGCCCCAGCCTTATCGGTTTTGGGCACTATCACTACAAGTACGATAGCGGCCACGAAGGAGACTCTTTCGTCACCGGATTTTCGCCGCGCAAAGCGGCGCTCTCAGTCTACATCATGCCGGGCTTTAGCAGGTACGGCGACCTGATGAGCAAACTCGGCAAATACAAAACCGGCAGATCGTGCCTTTATATCAACAGACTAGAAGACGTGGATCGCAAAGTGCTTGAGAAACTGATCCGCCTGTCCGTGAAAGACATGAAAAAGATGTACGCCACGGACGCGGGCTAAAATCGCGCCATACTCTTGTCCCAATCTCAAGCTCAAGTGAGCCCAAATCTCGACATTTGAAGGAAATGTGCGTCATGACCGCGAGACTCCCCCGCTCTCGTCCCTTAATTGCAATGTTTGCCGTACTGCTCGTCATGGGCATGGGCGATCCTCAAATGACGGCGGCCAGCTCCGCCGCGCTCACCCTCAAGCGCGTCATGATGTCGACGGGCGGTGTCGGCTATTTCGAATTCGAAGCGACCGTGACCAACGACGAAAGCTTGGAACTCGCTGTGCGGCTCGACCAAGTTGATGACGTTTTGAAAAGTGTCATCATATGTCCGTCATCAGATAAATTGGAACAGATTTCGATTTGAGCAAGCTGAGTCTTTGGCTCATCTGTTGTTTCAATTTAAGCAGCGGCTTTGCGGTGTTGCAAGCGCCGGTGTTCGATTGTTTTTCGTTTAATCCTTTCTCTTTGCAATAGAATAGTTTGGCCGCGCCCGAAGTAGACGTCGGCAGGCGTGAGGTTCTTCAGGCTCTCGTGATATCGCTGGTGGTTGTAGTGGCCGACGAAGTCTTCGATCTGCGCTTCCAGGTCGCCAGGCAGATAATAGTTTTGCAGCAAGATGCGGTTCTTGAGCGTCTGATGCCAACGCTCAATTTTGCCTTGCGTCTGCGGATGATAAGGCGCACCGCGTACATGCTTCATGCCTTGATCATCCATCCAGTCAGCAAGATCGCCAGCAATATAAGACGGGCCATTGTCGGACAGCAGGCGCGGCTTGTGAACGACATTAACTTGATCGAGCCCGGATTCGGCGAGAGCTGCTTCCAGCGTTTCGGTAACGTCCTCAACCCTCATCGTGGTGCAGAGTTTCCACGCAATGATATAGCGCGAGAAGTCATCCAGGATCGTCGACAGGTAAAACCAGCCCCAGCCGATGACCTTGAGATAGGTGAAGTCTGTCTGCCACATTTGATTTGGCGCCGTGGTCTTGTCTGTAAACTCGTCAGCCGCCTTGATGACAACAAAGGCTGGGCTGGTGATCAGATCCAGAGCCTTGAGCAGGCGATACACCGAAGCTTCAGATACGAAGTAGCCTTGCGTATCGGTGAACCTGACAGCCAGCTCGCGCGGCGACAACTCAGGCTCTTCAAGCGCTAGATCAACGATCTTGTCTCGAACGTCATCGGGAATACGGTTCCATACCCGTCCCGGCTTTGGAGACCGATCTTCCAGCGCTTCCACACCGCCAGTTTGATACTGATCGTACCAGCGATAGAATGTTGTCCGTGGAATGCCGAGTGTATCCAGCGTGCGTTTAACTGGCAGATGTGATTGCTCAACCAGTCCGATGATCTCGGCCTTCTCGGATGCAGGATATCTCATTCGATATCCTCCCCATCCCCGATTATGCTTTTTTTCAGAAGGCGCAGTTCCAACGCTTGTTCGGCAACGACTTCCTTGAGGTCTTGCGCTTCGCGCCGTAAGTCCTTCACCTCACCAGTATTAGCGGCCCGCGCCGTATCGCCTGCCAGCCGCTTCTTGCCAGCTTCAAGAAACTCCTTCGACCAGGTGTAATACATGCCCTGAGCGATGCCTTCCTGACGGCAAAGCTCGGCAATGCTGTCTTCGCCGCGAAGTCCGGCAAGCACAATCCGTATCTTCTCTTCAGCTGAATAGCGTTTGCGCGTCCAGCGGCGAATATCCTTGACTGTACGTTCCGCAGCTTCTTGATGGCGCACTGTTTTGTCTCTCATCGTCCACTCCTCTCGTGTGACGATGGGCCAAAAACTCTCCCTTACGCAATTCCCTCAATCTGTCCCATGAGTGCTGACGCCGGACAGTCATCATATACGACAACGCGGGCGGCGTCGGCACCATCCGTTTGCCGAGCCAAGCACCCTTGGAAGAGATCTTTCGCGACCTGCCCTTCGGCCCAGATGCGCTGGTCTCTCTCGGCCGGGTTCTGGAGTCCCTCAAAGGGGCCGAGATCTCTGTTTCCGGGCCGCGCAGCATGACAGGGCGGATTGCCAGTGTCGTGGTCGAAAATAGGCGGGATGAAGACGGCAATGTTGAATCGCAGCACCGCGTAGCTCTGATGACAGCCGGCGGACTTCAACAATTCATTCTTGAAGACGCCGACAACATTTCTTTTGTCGATTCTACGTTGGATGCGCAGATTAAAGACGCCCTCATCCGGGTGTCTGAGCGCAGCGCCCAAAACAAACGCACGCTTGTTATTGAGTCCTTGGGCGAAGGCGTCCGCACGCTAACCATCGGCTATGTCGTGGAAGTGCCCCTGTGGAAGTCGTCTTATCGTTTGATCCTTCCGCCCATCACCGAAAAAGAAGAGAATTTGCCGGCGCGGTTGCAAGGTTGGGCGGTTTTGGAAAACACCAGCGGACAGAATTGGCACGACGTTGAGCTTACGATCTTGTCGGGCAATCCGGTTACCTTCCGCCAGGCACTTTACGCGACCTATTACGTCGATCGCCCCGAAGTGCCCGTAGAAGTGCTGGGCCGCGTGCTGCCTGATCCGGACACCGGCGAAATTACTGAGCGTGATTTGAAGCAAGTGGGAAGCATGGAAGACACGGGATTCCAAGCGGCATTGCGCGGAGACAGTGGTGCCCTCGCGCCCAATGCTCGGCGCGAAGAATCTCTTCAAGATGTTCCCTTGGCCGTCATGGCGCTCTCATCGCCAGGACGAGCAGCCGTCTCGGACGAGGCGGCGACACAAGTCGTGTTTCGCTTACCCGAGCTCGTAAACGTAAGCGATGGCGAGTCGCTCGTCGTGCCTACTATCGACCGCACTATCCCGGCGGAGCGCGTGTCGCTCTTTGTTGAGGACAGCGCGAGTCTCAATCCGATGGCAGCCGTCAAACTCTTGAATGACAGCGAAACCGGCCTGCCGCCGGGCGTGTTGACGCTTAACGAAATAGTCGACGAGCGGGGTCTAGAACGCACGGCCTATCTCGGCGACGGCCGTCTCAGTGTTTTGCCAAAAGGCGAAGAGCGGGTCATTGCCTACGCGCTCGATGAAAAGATTCAAGTGACCAGCGACCATGAGAATAAGGAGCAGGTGACGACGGCAAAAATCGTCAATGGGGTATTGGTAAGCACGACGGTTAGCGAGGCGACCACTGTCTACACAATTAAGGCACCGGAGGAGGAAGATCGCATACTCCTGTTGGATCACCCTCAAGATGACGGAGTGCTGGTCCGCCCGGCGAACGCCGACGTCGCCAAGACAGCCAACGCCTTTCGAATTCGGCAGCAACTGAGGGCGGGAGAAACGAAGACGCTCAATGTCGTTGTCCAATGGCCCGAGCAAGAAACGATTACGCTCATCAACGTCGACTACCGCACGCTGTTCGCCTATGCGAATAACAAGCGCCTAGATGACGCCACCCGGCAGGCTTTTTCGAGGCTGTCCCAACTGCGCGCCGCGCTCGATGCCCAGGATAGGCGGCTTGCGGATATCGAAAAGCAACGCAACGATATCTTCAGCGGCCAAGAACGCATCCGCGAAAACATCAAGGCTTTGCCTGCAAACAGCGGAATCCAAAGCCGTTACTTACGAATGCTCGACAGTCAAGAAGATGAGTTGGAACAACTGGCCGCAGGCGAGAGCGCCACAAAAAGTGCGCGCACCCAAGCTTGGCAAGCGCTCAAGGACTATATCGAGTCTCTTGAGGTTTGACGCTTGCGCTCCATGAAGTGGTTCTTCTTGTGTCTCATTGGCGTTGCCGCAATTACTGGTGTCCTGCTGCCGTGGAGCCATGTGCCGCAATTGCTCTCGGAGGGCTATCCGAGCGCCACTCTTCCCGCGCGCGGCGACTTTTTTGTCCTCGCGAAGGGCCGAGCGACCAAGGCATTTTCAAACGTTGCGCCTGTTAGTGCGCTAAGCCCTCAATTGGCTCAGCTTTTTGACGAGTCCGGCGGTTTCGCCCTTCTCGTCCTGCGCCAGGGACAAATAGAACTTTCTTCCTATAATGTTGGCGTGACCCGGGAGACGCGATTTAATTCCTTCTCGATGGTCAAAAGTTTGGTCGGCGTCCTGGTGTTGAAAGCGGTCGCAGAAGGACGCTTAACATCATTAGAAATTCCGCTAACGGATATTCTCACCGACCTCGCTGAACCTTCCCTTGCCCATGTCACACTGCGCGATCTTCTCGAAATGAAAAGCGGCATCATGTTCGAAACTGAAGGCACGAAACAGGCGTCTGGCATTCAGGAAAAAGATTTGGAAGCGAGCATTGCCAATCCCTTCGGCCCCATGGCCCGTCTTCATGTCGGAGATTTGAACGCCGTGAGGAGCAAGCTCACATCCGACGCGGCCCGGCGCGGCACCTTCAGCTATCAAAACATCAATACGGCGCTGCTCGGTGCCGTCCTTGAATCCGTGTATGGCCAAGATCTCTCATCCCTGGTCGAGGAAAAAATCTGGCTGCCGGCCGGCGGCGGCGAAGCGCAATGGCGACGCCATGGACCGAGCGGCCCGACAACCGCTTACTGCTGCCTTTATGCGACCGCAGAGGATTGGGCGCATATTGGATATTTTCTAATGCACAATGGAGCATCGGCGACGCCGTTTCTGCCGCAAAAGATGTGGAACGAACTCATGGGAGCGGTATTCAGCGACAAAGAACGAAGCACTGGTGTTTACGGCTTACATGTCCGGCACGACATGCTCGACCGGTCCGGCGAAGGCCTCCAAGGCGGTTTCACCTATTTTATGGGCCAAGGGGGACAAGTGGTTTATCTCGTGCCCCAAGCAGATCTCGTCGTCGTGCGCTTCGGCGAGCAACATCAGCTCCTGCATTCGACGCTTTACGATGTCGGCCGCATGCTCAATATTCAAACAACTCCGAGGAAAGGTCCTTGAACAGGGTTTGAGCTTGCGGCGTGAAGCCCTGTATCAAAAAACCGAAGGATAATCATGAATACCGCGTACAGCATGGCGCGCTCACGGGCCGTCGAACAAGAGCTCGCGGAAGTTCAACAGTGACATCTCCTGGAACTGACACACCGATGGATATCGCCATAATCGGCGCTGGCATGTCCGGCATCTGCATGGCCATTCAGCTAAAGCAAGCCGGCTTTGAGAATTTTAGAATTTTTGAAAAAGCCGACCGGATCGGCGGCACGTGGCGCGACAACACGTATCCTGGTCTGACCTGCGACGTACCCTCCCATTTTTATTCCTATTCTTTCGAACTCAATCCAGATTGGAGCCGCCTCTATTCTCCAGGCCATGAAATTCAGAGCTACTTCGAACATTGTGTCGAAAAATACGATCTTAAAAAGCACATTCTGTTCAATTCGGAAATCGAGAGCGCTGAATTCGAAGACGGCCGTTGGTCTTTGCAATTAGCGAAAGGCATCAAGATCACAGCCCAAATAATCATCACGGCTGTCGGGCTGCTGCACAATCCCAAATTGCCAGATGTTCCAGGCCTGAAATCCTTTCGCGGAACCAGTTTTCATAGCTCCGCGTGGAGTCACAGTCGCAACCTCAAAGGGCATAAGGTCGCCGTCATCGGCAGTGCGGCCAGCGCTGTACAAATTATTCCGGAGATCGCTCCTCTTGCTGATCAACTTAGCGTGTTTCAACGCACGCCCAATTGGGTCAAGTCTCGCCCCGACCGGGCTTACTCCGAGCGGCGCAAGCGTTGGTTTCACAGGCTGCCATTGCTAACCCGGCTGCACCGCTGGTCGCTCTATTGGTCAATGGAGTCGGTCTTTCCTGTATTCAAGAATTATCGATGGGCAAACGGGCGGGCGCGGCAAGTCTGCCTCGATCATTTGGATAGCCAAATTCCCGACCCGAAGTTGAGAAAGGCGCTAACGCCCAACTATCCACCTGGATGCAAGCGCATTCTCATTTCCGACGACTTCTTTCCCACCTTGTTGCGGGACAATGTAGAACTTGTCACGACGCCGATCGAACACATCGTTCCCGAAGGCATCGTGACTCAAGGCGGTCGCACGCGCGCGTTCGACACGATCATTTTTGCAACGGGCTTTCAGGCCTCACGTTTTTTTGCGCCGATGTCCGTGACGGGCCGAGATGGACAAAGCCTTGACGAAGTTTGGCGCAGCCGCGCCGAAGCTCATCGCGGCGTGGCCGTACCCGGCTTTCCCAATTTTTTCATCCTGTTTGGTCCGAACACAGCGCTAGGGCATAGCTCGTCCATTTTTATGGTCGAAGCGCAGGCCCACTATATCTTGCAATGCCTCCAAAGAATGAAACGTGACAAGTTGAATACTTTGGAGCCAAGGGAAAAGGCCGCGCGGCGCTATAACGCCAAGCTTCAGCGCTCGATGAAAAAGACCGTATGGCAAGCCGGCTGCCGCAGCTGGTATCAAAACGACAACGGCGAGGTGGTGTTACTTTGGCCTTCCTCCACCATCAAGTTTTGGTGGACCATGCGCCGGCCGAAATTCAGGGAATATGACGGAACTTGAAATTGAGTTGTGCGCGGCCACTAATTGCGTCTCACTCGCAAAAACGCGGTTTTTCTGGGAAATTCCTCCATGTATTCCAAATCGAGACGGACGCACGGCTTTCCTGTTAGACTGCGGCCTCAATCAGGTGAACGAGTTTCGAATTATTGGGGGACAAAGTGGGAAGCATACTAAGCGCAACGTTTACGATTTTCTTTTCGGTGGTCCTGGGCGCGGTGGCTTTGGCCTTCGTCGCCGTTCAATTTCCGGGCGTCTTGCAGACGTTGCTCAACGTCGCCGGGTCTGTAGAAGATCAAATTACTGGAACCGGGCTTGATCCGACGTACAATGTCTGGATTGAATTCCTAATCGATCAACGCCAAATCGTTTTTCTGGCCTTTGTCATCGCGACCCGGATTATTTTGGCGACGATTGTCTCAACGGCGTCCGGCATGATGGGCCGTTAGCGCGATCAAAGCACCGTTTGCAAGAAAACTATGAGCTGTCATTGCCGGGGCTTGACCCGGCAATCCATGGCAACCCCGATAGACTAACGAGAGCGCATTACTGGATGCCCGAATCACGTCCGGGCATGACGCTGAGTGATGTTTGAGGCTTAACCCTAACAGGAATAAGGCGCGGTCATTAGGAATCCGCCGCCGCGCGATAGACCCATAACATCGAGCTTCTCGCGATGGGTCGCAGACTTTGCTTCGTCGCCCGCATATTGAGCGGCGGCAAGCCCGAGCTCATCGGCGCTCAACTCGCGTGCTTGGTCCTGCACGCAACTGCAAAGCGCGTCACTTGCGTTCGGTAAAGCGCGGCACGCCTGCTCAATAACAGCAAAGTCGCCGGCCGGCTCGCCAAATTCTTCGGCTTCATCGTTTGCAACCGGCTCGGCCGGCGGAACGACCCCAGACTCCTCGCCCGTATCGCCGCCGACGTCCGCTTCGGGAGGCGATTCGTCTAGACCAATCTCGTCGGACTCTTGATCACAGGCGATCAACACAATCGACGCAGCCACTAGAAGCACAATATTTCTAATGTACGACATACTTCACCCCTCTCAACCTTATGATCAATTAGTCTTCGATACGCACCTGCTTTTGGTAGTCATCGGTCTTGTTGCCGAACAGCAAGTTGCCGTCAAGGTCGAAATATTTGGCATCGTTCCAAAGCTCGCCTGGCCTCACGATGAAAACGTCCTCGTGCTTGATCTTCGTACCCGTAGCGCGGCTGATGGGATAGCATGTATCTTCTTCCATGACGCCGTCGATTTGTGTCCCATCTTCGTTCGGTAACAAAAAGAACTTGCATCCCTCATTATTGTGAAGGTCCTCGCGGGTCACGCCGTCTAGTTTAGACAGATCGAGATGAGCGTTTGAGTAAGGCTCAGCGTCGTTAAACACATGATAGCGCATGACGACCTGTCCGGACTCTTCATCGGTGAGAAACTGATAAATTCCAATACCGAGAAGTGTGTCCGTCGTGCCGTCATTGGATAATTGCGAAAAGTAGTTCAGACCTTCAAAAGCTTCGAGCTCAACAGGCACGACGTATTGATGGAGTGCTGTAAATCTTTCGTCTTCGGGAACATTGCTCGCAATATCTGCCTCAGTTTGCGCGCTGTTGTCGTAGGTCCCGCCGATCCATTCTTGGACTAACTCGAGCGTTGCATCCGCAGGATCGGTTTGCTTTTGGCTCGCGGAATGACCCGCAACGGGTGCTAAAAACACGGCAATCAGTCCAAGGGCCAGTAAAGTTCGCATGATTTGCTCGGATCAATCAAAAGTTTCTCGACGCGTACTATTGCACATAGGAAGGTCTTGAGGACTCGGGAGATCACACCATCCACCAATTGAATATTGAATAAAGAGGCGAGCGCCAGCCATCGCAACAAGCGGGGAAACCGGTTAGTCTCACCCTTCAAGGCCTTATATAGGCCCAATTTAACCCGCATTTTTGGCGTCTAAGCCAATCACCATGGGAGAGATATATGTATCCTCGCTTTAGCGCCGTTGCCTGCCAGACCATCGTCCGTCCGATTAGAGAAGACGTAGAATCGTATGAAGAAGGGCGCGCCATCATCAAAGAAAACATGGACGCCGCGGTGTCGCTGATGCGCAAAGGCGCCAACGACTATATGGGCGTCGTCAAATTAGTGACGTTTCCCGAAATGTTTCTGACTTTGGCGCCGGTGTGGGCAAAGCGTCCGACTTCGGATTGGTACGATTTAGGCTGTGTGGAAGTTCCAGGTCCCGAACTCGAGCCCCTTTTCCAAGCAGCGCGCGATATGGACATCTATATCGGCGCCAACGTCTATGAGCGCCACCCAAACTGGCCCGATCGTTATTTCAATTGTTCGTTTTTAATCGACCCAAAGGGCGACGTCATTTTGAAATACCGGCGACTGCACAGTACGCTCACCCCCTCTCCTCACGATTTTCTCGACGAATACGTGGAAGCCGAGGGATGGGACTCTCTATTCCCGGTGGCACGTACGGATATCGGAAACATTGCTATGTTCCCGTGTCGCGAGATTACGTTCCCGGAAGTCTCCCGCATGTTTGCACTCAAAGGTGCCGAAATCCTGATTCACTCGACGAACGACTCCGCTGACTTCCCGGGCTGGACGGCATGCAAGCAGGCGCGCGCGCTCGAAAACAATTGCTATCTCATTTCGACAAATGCTGGCGGCTGGGTATCCAGAAGGGGCTTTCTTGAATCGACCAACGCCGGCGGCACCCTCATGGTAGACTACAAAGGAACCATCATCGAAGAAGTCCGAACCGTAGGCGAGAGCCACAAGGGACGCGGCATGATCGATGTGGAGCAATTGCGCTCATACCGCCATTCCTCATCGCCGATGAACGTGATCGCGCAGCTTAGAACCGAGCTCTATACTGAATATCGAAAGACCATCATGCCGCCCAACCAATTCAAGGACCCCATGGGGGACCGGCGCGAATTGCGGAAGCTCTATAAGGGCGTCATGGACCGCATGACCGACGAAGGCATTTTTCCGCGACCTAAAGACGCCGCCGAATAAGAATCCCGTTCGAAGTCAGTAATTCTATTGGAGAGGACCAGGTCAATGTTGAAGACAAAAATTTCACCGTCCAAATTATTCCGCCGCTCCTTTGCGATGCTCGCAACTATCGCAATTGGATTGGCCGTCATCTTTGTGGCTTCTGACGCCCGCGCCCATGACGGCACGGAAGCGTCCGGACTCAAGATCGTTGTGATCGGATCTACCGCACGCACCGCCGACGAACTCATCCCTCAAGCCTTGTGGCGTGGACATGAAGTGATAGCCCTTGCCCGCCGACCGCAACGGGTGCGCTACAAGTCTCACCCCCGCCTCACCGTCGTCAAAAGCGACGTTTACGACCAAGCGTCAATTGAAGCGATATTGACGGGCGAGGAAATCGTCATCTCGGTGTACGGACCGCGTGTGGATCCAACCATAGAAATGCCTGAAACAGATCTCATGTCTCAGGGCACGACCAACATCATCGCGGCCATGAAAGCCAAGGGCAATAAACGCCTTTTTGTCACCGGCTCCATGGCAGCGCCGCGCGTTTGGCGCCTAGGCTACAAACCCGACACTCCCATGCCCGACAACATTTCTGCCAATAGCGGCTTGTGGGCTTACAATCTGCGCGGGCCCTACAACGATATGGGGCTGATGGAAGAGATCACGCGCGAGAGCGGTCTCGACTACATCATCTTGCGGCCCGGTCAGCTTTTGATCGAACCGCCCCGGGGCACGCAAATCGCCACCATTAGCGAAGAAGAAATTCCGAGCGGCCGCGTCATTATGTACGCCGACTTTGCGGCTTGGATTCTCGATCAAGTCCAATCAGACGAGTATTTGTTCGAGACAGTGAGCATCTATAGCGACACGTTGATGTCGGAAGTGCCCGGCACCGACTTCGAGACCGCCGTCAAAAACTTGAAAGCCAAGAAAGCGGAGGTCGACGCCGACTTGGCTGCTGATCCGGACTATGCGGACAAAGCCAATTAATTCTAAGGCGGCATCAATAGGAATGCCGTGGGAGTGAACAGCACTCGTTGGGACTGTCTAATACTTGGTTGAAATGGCCTAAATAACGAGGGGTGCTTCATGGGCATGCGTTTCGTTATCGCCTTGCTGATTCTCCCAGCTCTTGTCGTGCCTGCGTGGACCGACGACGCCGCGTCTTGGTATGAAACCGCGAGTCCAAGCCGCGACGGCATCGGCAAGATTTATATGGGCCGCGAGATTTCCCACGTCATGGGACATCTCGGCGCGGGCTGGCTCGAACGCGACGGCCGCGAAGCCGAAGAGCGCACGGATTTGCTGGTTGAGAATTTAGGACTTAAACCCAGCGACGTGGCAGCCGACATCGGCGCGGGGACGGGATACTTTTCGTTCCTCATGAGCCCGCTCGTGCCCGACGGCAAGGTTTTGGCCGTTGATATCCAACAAGAAATGCTCGACATCATCTCGTCCCGCAGAGCGAACGGCTGGGCCAACATTGAAACCATTCTCGGCGCAATCGACGATCCCAAATTGCCGGCAGAGACGGTCGACCTCATTCTTATCGTTGACGCCTATCACGAATTCTCCCACCCGCGGGAAATGGGCGAAGCCATGGCCCGTGCCTTGAAACCCGGCGGCCGTATCGCGCTTGTCGAGTACCGTAAAGAAGATCCGGATGTGCCGATCAAAGAGCTGCACAAAATGTCGGAAGCTCAGTCAAAAAAAGAAATGGCCGCGATCGGGCTTCAATGGGTTGAAACGAAAGACGTGCTGCCGCAACAACATTTAATGTTTTTCGAGAAACCCGGTCAATGAGAACAGCCGTGTTTTTAGGTACGCACTATTAGTTCCTGCTCTCAATCGGCATCCAACTGCCTTAGTCCCTCCAGCGCCGCGTCTGCATAGGCTTCGTATCCCAAAGACGAAGGATGGTATTCGTCAGCGACGTATACCGTATCTCCGTCCTTATCACTTCGCTCGATCGCAGCGACCACGTGGTCTAAAGCGTCCGCATAAGCGATCCCATTTGATTCGAAGAAATCTTTGTAGGTCTCCACAAGAGTTGATTCAAGTGCTACGAGTTCATTGAGATCCGGCGGGATCAATACGCCCTTCCGCCGCGCCCAGGTCACATACGCAAGGGACTTAGACGGGATAAGGAGAACAAGAAATCGTACTGAATTCTGGTCGAATTTTTTTTGGGCCTCTTTAAGAATTAACTTGCTGTTTTCAAGATTCAGCGCCGTACTTTTGTCGACCAGTGACATTGAATACTTATTCTGAGATACAAGGTTCTTGCTGAGAACATGATTGGCATCAAGCGCAAAGTACTCTTCTGGGTTCCATTTAGGGGTCCATAGCGTTCGCCAAAGGGGATCCCAAACAAGTGTTGCTACCGCGTTATAGGTTGCCGTGAACTTGATGGTTTTCCAAATATTGGAAAAGAAAATTGAAAACCGCAAACCTAAAGTCCTATTCGAGTCAGGCGGCAAAGAGACCGGTAAGTCGCACTTCGGCAGAGTGAGCTCGGCCTCTTCCGCGAGACGGCGCCAATAAGAGCGGCTTAGAATTTCACAATTCCGCCCCAGGTCATTTCGAATATAGAACCCGAGAACGACATCCTTGGCATTCAATTCGATGGCTCGGTCGAGAAGAATCTTATAGTGGTAAATTCCGTAACTACCGACACCAAAATTGTAAATTTTGCGATTGGTCTTTTTCGCAAGATGGGAAGGAAAATTTTGCTCAATGCGAACGCGCCGTCCATATGTATGGGAATCACCGATCGTAATGAGGTCGGCCTCTTCAGGCGTCGTGACTACGTTGCGAAAGCCCCATTCATCGACGTCGGGCAAAGCAGGATCAAGCGTGTACTCAAGGAGTTCGTGCTCAATCGTATTGGAGAGAGGTGTTATCGGAAATGGCGTTAAATAACGCAATCCTACTTCGGTAACGGTTAGCGCCATCCCCAGCGATAACAAGACCAGTGAAAGTTCCAAATATTTAGTTCGCGTAATCAACAAGACGGGTCCGCAGTCACACCGCAAGAATCGTAAAAATAGATGCTAAGTCGCCTCGCGGGCTGTGGCTAGCAAAACCAGGACCCAGATGGAACTGACTATCAATGACAATAACAAATCATCAAGCAGTCACTAATTAGTCATGCTTAACATGCTTGGCGACGTCGATGTCGACGGGATAGCTCCAGGCGCCGTCGCAATTCACGTTCGGATTCGAATGGTAAAACAAGCCTTTGGGATTTTTTTTTGTAAAGCCAGACATGGAGATCGTAATGGTGCAACTCTAAAGGCAAAACCGGGAAGTGCCCTTCCATGGGCCCTTCGAACTCTTGCCCGAAGAGCTCTGGTCGCTCTTCGACCCCTGTAGAAAGCGGTACGAACCATTCCGCGCCGGTTAGGCGCAACTTACCATCAACAGGTTCGTACAGAAGAATCTGAGGCGACATTGGATCGAGCCTAGTTCCCATGAGCGCCATGTTCACAAAGTGCAATCCCATATTGCCGTCAGGATAGATCACGCAGCCCAGAGTCGAAAAGTAGCAGTCGCGGATCGCCGCTAAAGGATCTTGATACTTATTCAGGTGCTCGCGCACGGCTTCCATGTCCGCCGGCACGTCCGGCCAAGACGCGTCGTCGGCGCGCAACCACAAGGTTGACGCAATGAGGACAACGACGACAAAGAGCAATGCTACTCCAGCGTTTAACAAATCCTTTGCGTTTGAATAATCGCCTTGATTCGAATCCACGACCCTGCCTCCCGCGATCTGATAGAGCGCCCCATCATAGTGCCATAGACAGTCGCTCCAATAGTTCCATGTCGGCCCTTTTCGAATCCAGCTTGCGGTATCTGGAAGACGCAAACAAAAAGAGGGCTGCTTTCGCGGCCCCCGTGAGACTAGCTGTTATCAGCAGCCTATAGAAAGAGCTGGTCGCTCAGTGTGATGTCGAAGACTGCTCCAACACCTCACTCATGCGCCATTGCCGATTTAACAGCACAAATATCTCACTAGACATTGGACCACCTCCTTTCTGTTGTTGACTTGATTCTTAGAGCTTAGCGCGGAGCGCGCCGAAAGGAAACGACAGGTTAAACCGCGAATCGCGCAGAACCCGGACCTTCAAAAAAATATTCAGGTAGGTTAATGGCGCGCCTGAACGATGACACCGACGATAGTCTCCTCGCCCAATGCCTTGCAGGCTTCGAGCCGATGAAGTCCCTCGACCAATACGAAACGGTCTTTGCCGGGACGCACCATGATCGGCGTCGTCTGGCCTTGCTCCAGCATGTCGGCGGCAATCTCATCGACGGTTTCAGGGTTTAGCGTCTTGCGCCGTTTTGCCGGGACGTAGATTTCCTCGATCTTGAAATTCTGTTTTCTTAGCATGGCGACGCCTTTGCAAACCGGGCCGAGGTTGCCTATGTAGGGGCAGCTTAGCGCGGCATATCGTTTACAGCGAGCGGTGATTGAGGCTGCCCGTCACGCCGCTGCGCCTATGAGTTAAGACCTATGATTGAGATTACGAAAGAGATCAGCATTGCGCCTGAAGAGATCGAGGAGACGTTCATTCGCGCCTCGGGCCCCGGAGGGCAAAACGTCAACAAAGTATCGAGCGCCGTACAACTTCGGTTCGATGTGCGCGGCTCGCCGTCGCTGCCCGAAGACGTGCGCGCGCGCCGAGCGTCTGGCCGGACGGCGTCTGACCAAACAGGGCGTGATTGTGATTACCGCCGCCCGCTTTCGCAGCCAGGATCAAAACCGCGACGATGCTCTTGCCCGGCTGGTCGATCTTTTAAAACGCGCCACCGAGCGCCCTGCCCCGCGCAGGCCAACGTGCCCGAGCCTTGCCGCCAAACGGCGGCGTCTTGATAACAAGACGCGCCGCGGCGCGATCAAGAAGCTGCGCCGGGGAAAGCCGGATGAAGATTGAGAGCGCACGGCGTACAAATAGTTTGTTTTGATGTAACTTCACATCTCGCCCGGACGCACAGAAACCGCAAGGAGGCTCCCGTGAGCAAAGCTGAAACAATTACTGATGGATTGGCCAAACCAAGCGACGAAGATTTGGACGCCTTTTGGACCAATGCCAAAGAGGCGGTCCCCGATCTCAGCGACGACTACGAATTGCTTCGGATCGGCGGCAACGAGGATACCATCGGCGCGATACTCAATCTCGTGAAGGCCGGTGAAAAGAACGGCTCCTTTGCCGTTCCGTGGCTGCTTGAAGCTGCAGGACAAGACACGCCGAAGGTCGGCGATGCCAAGGTGCTGCTCGCCTTCGACGGGACGCCGACCCTTGTTGTTCGCCTCACCAACGTCAAACCAGTGAAGTACGGCGACATTGGACCACAACACCTTACGATCGAGGGGCCGCGCATGCGCGACGTCGACGTATGGAAACCCATGCATAGCGAACATTGGAATAAATCGCTCAGCGAACATGGTCGCAGCGTCACCGACGACATGCCGCTGCTCGTGACGCCGTGGGAGGTCGTCTTTGAGGCCTAGCAATAAATTTTAGGTAAATTGAAATATCATTCTAGTGGTGCGCCCTAATTCGAAAGGGCGGCCCTTCCCTTTGACAACACTTCGACTTCGCGGCTGTCGAGGAAGTCTTCGGCATCGCCGTCCGACTTGATGTAGGCATCGAGAAATGCCGTTGTCGTGCCGCGAATGATATCGAGGGCATCATAGTCGGCGCCCTTGCCGAATTCGTCTTCGCCCCTAATCAACCCGCCCCAGCGCTGATCGAGATCTTGAATGTAAAGGAGATGACGCTTGTCGGTCCCTGACAATCCTTTCGAAACCACTTGATAGCGAATGCCGATGGGCCGGCCGGCAATACTGCCAAAGTCGTTGCTGCCCGTGACCACAAGCGAGGGCTTGTCTTCAATGGCGCGCCAAGGCTGATACGGCATGAACACGGCGTTGCCGGGCTCGCTCAAAAAGATGACGGCGTCGAACCGGTCATCATCCGTGCCGAACGATTGGCCCGTATTGGGGTTGATCATTTCAACACCCATAATGCGCAACGCGATTGCAGAGCCGCGAGAGTGGCCGGCTATGATCAATCGTTCGGGGTCAGGTTTGCCTGCAAGGTCCGGTACCGCCGACTGGATCTCATCGAGCGAATCGACAATGAACGAGACGTCCTCAATGCGTGCCTCGGTCACCGGATCGATGCCTTCCGCAGCTTGACGGCGCAGCTCACCGATATCGGCGTTTGTGGCCAGCGCATCAAGATGAACCGGCCTTACGACGACATAGCCGTGAGACGCCCAATGGTCAGTGATGTGGGAATAAGACGCCAAATACTCAAACGGCGCGCCGCCATGGGAAAAGACGATGACCGGATAGATCCCTTCCACTTTCGGATAGACCAGCCGCATTTGCAGCGTGCGATCGGCAGATGGCATGTCGAGAGAAATCTCGGCGTCTGCAATCTCAAGCGGTCCCTGCTGAAACTTATAGGCGTCCGTATCCTCTGCCGACGCGCCGGACACAAGCAACGCTATGCTCGCGACAAAATATAGCCCTCTCGATACGTGTCGTGTCATGGCGATCGCTCCGGACAAGTCAATTCAACAAGGTAAGTCGTCCAAAACGTTAAGTCTGCATATGCGATGTTTCCAGGCGAAATCGCCGCTGCACCGGCTGGGGGTCGCGGAAGGTCAAAGTCCATTGATCTAAGACAATGTAACATCCCACCTTTATGACTAGCCTGTGACAAGATGATGGCGTTCGCGTCAACGCTCATACGAAATTTTAGGGTTCATCACATGTTTAAAATCAAGTCTTTGACGGTTGCGGCGGCCGTGGCTTTCACTCTCGTAGGCGCCCCTTTCATGACGGCAACGAACTCAGTGGCAGCGGATAAAAGTGAAATGACTGCCGTTGTGCCGGATATTGATGCCGCGCGGGGCCGTGTGCTGTTTACAGAAAAAAGATGCGTCTTATGTCACTCAATCAACGATGTGGGCGGCAGGCTAGGCCCGGCGCTTGACGCCTACGAAGACCAAGCACAAGTGGACGTGCTCGACTTTGTCGCGCGCATGTGGCGTGGCGCTTTTGCCATGATCGAATTTCAAGCGGTCGAGCTCAGCTATCAAGTGGATCTCGAAGGCGATGAACTTGGTGACCTTGCGGCGTTTGCTGGCAACAAGGCGGAACAACAAAAATTTTCGGAAGACGATATCCCCGAATTGGTGCGAGATTGGATTGTTAAAGAACCCTACGACATCGAAGATTACGACTTCGACTAAGTCTTTACGGTAAAGCGTAAGCCAAGAGCCAGTCGCCGATCTTTTGCGGGTAGGTAAATATGTGGCCGCCCGATGCGACCACCACGAACTGCTTGCCGCCGGCTTCGTATGTCATGGGCGTCGCCATGGACGCCGTCGGTGTTCGGACCGACCACAATTCTTCGCCGGTCGAAATATCAAATGCGCGGAACATTTCGTCCGCCGTAGCGCCAATGAAAATGACGCCGCCCGCCGTCGCGATCGGACCGCCCGATGTCGGTGTGCCCCAGTTAAACGTCAAAGGGAACGGCGCCAGTTTTTCAATGGTACCAAAGCCCCGAGACCATTTAATCGTGCCTTCGCCTAGATCGACAGCGACGAGGCTCGACCAGGGCGGCGCCGTACAGGGTGTCATGAGCGGGCCCAAGAGCGGATACCGCGCCAGAGCATAGTCTGCGCCGTTAATCGGGCGCGCTGCCGTAATGTCGCGTGGATCGGGCGCCGGTTGTCCTTCCAAATCAGCTTTCGGCACGAGACGAAAGACGAAAGGAATGCGCGATGCCGTCGTGATCAATGTGTTGGTCGCCGCGTCATAGGCGCCTCCACCCCAATTGGTCACTGAGATGCCCGGAATGGCAGCGGTGCCCCTGACCGTCGGCGGCGTATAAACCGGCCCATAGTTAAAGCTGGCAATGAGATCGCGGCATTGCCCGCGGTCCCATAGAGTCAAACCCCACGCATCGTCGGGCGTAATGTTTTGTTCGATCAAAGGCGGCGGCTTGACCGGAAACGGCTGGGTCGGCGAGAGCACCTCGCCCGGCACCCCCTCTGTCGACACTAGCCGCTCCTCGATGTCAAACAGCGGCTCGCCCGTTTCGCGATGAAGGACAAAGACCAAACCCATCTTGGTCAATTGAACAACGGCTGGGATGAGCTGCCCGTCTCGTGCGATGTCCACGAGCATGGGCTGGGCCGGTAGATCCCAATCCCACACGTCATGATGTACGGTCTGATAGTGCCAGACGAGTTCGCCGGTCGAACCTCTGAGCGCGACGACCGAGTCCGAGTAACGATTATCGCCCGGGCGATGGCCGCCGAAATGATCCGGCGATGCACTCCCGGTCGGTAAAAAGACAAGATCACGCTCGGTATCGACCGACAACATGCTCCAGGCATTGGCCCCACTAGTGACGGCAAGCGCCTCTTGGGTCCAATTTTCATGTTCCGGATCATCTGGACTGAACGGCACGGGATCGAACGTCCATTTGAGCGCGCCAGTGCGCGCGTCAAATGCATGGATTGTTCCTTTAGGACTATTGATATTTCGACTGCGGCGGTTGTTGGACGATCCCATGATGATCGTATCGCTCACCACAGCGGGCGACGACGAAAATTGCGCGTTGCCTTGCACGTAGTCCTCGACGCCGGCGCGAAAATTTGCTTCGGCATCGAACTCCCCGTTGTCTGCAAAACCTTCGCAAGGCGCGCCCTTTGTCGCGTCGATAGCTATACACGCAAATCGCTCGTGCCCATGAAGAGACGATGCTTACAAGCCTGACCCTGCTGTGCGGCTGTATCCTCCCAATATGCAATGCCGCGGCAGTTGTAGCGCCCGGCAAAGGGAGAAAAATCGATGACCTCCGGGTCAAAGGCCCATTGCTCTTCGCCGGTAACCGGATGGAGGGACACGATCTTATTGAAGGCCGTGCAAAAAACCAGCGTTCCGCCTGCCTCGTCCGGGAGCAAGATCGGCGTTGAGTGCAAGCTAGATGCTTGTTTGCGCTCGGGCCGCTCTTCCAACTCGCCAGTTTGATACGTCCAGGCCAGCTCAAGGTCGCCGACATTATCTTTGTTGATTTGTGTATGAGCCGAATAGTGCGAGCCGCCGTCGTCACCACCATAGGCCCGCCAATCGTCAGCCATCGCCGGAAACGCGAAGACCAACGCGGCGAACACAATTCCCCAATGCCCTGCCAACTGCTTCTCTCGAAAATTCACTGCGAGATGATCTCCGCTAGTTGCTTCAGGCTATCGGCCGAAGATATATGAAGAATTCCCTTGCCGCCGGCGTCGCGCCATTCGCGAATATTGCGCTTGCGATCGTCGATTAAGATGCTTTGAGCCTTGCCTGGCTTGTCGACATAGTTTTTCTTGTCGCGCGATCTGGTACAAATCACCAGCTCCTCGGACAGACCAAGAATACGGGCACACCAAGCCCGCTTGCCATCAGCTGCATGTTCAAAGGCGGCCCGCGCATCTTCTCGATGACGGAACGTGGGTAATCCCGTCAAGATCCGGGGTTCATACGGCAAGACGGCACGCCAAAGCTCCAGCGCATCATGCATCAATGGCAGATCGGCATAAAAATTCGAATAGGCGATAGCGTCGTAAAACCCGACCTGTTCTTTCTTGCCGGCCTCTGACAGTTGCGCTGTTGGCCGATTGAACAGTCCCGCGTCGAAGCCGAGATCGGCCGCGCCCTGGACAAAGTCTGCAAGCACCCCGTCGAGATCGACGTAGAGCGCAAGATCCGTCATTGCGACAGGGAAACCGCGTAGCTCATTACCAAGGCAGCGGCTCGCCCGAGTGCTGAAAAAAGGACCCGGATTGTTCGAGCGTCAGTCCTTCAATCAGAACGATCATATTGTCGATGCTCTCCTCGGGCTGAATCATGCCGGGGAAATCGTAGTCTTTGAGTTTTTCCACTTGGACACTACCCGGATTGAGGCACACAAGGATGATCCCATCTTCTTTGGTTGCTGTGGCAACGTTCGCCATCGCCATGTTCAGTGCCGCTTTACTTGTCTTGTAGTAGATGCTGCCCGGCCATGACGCTGCGCCGCCGCCGAAAGATCCGGCCATGGATGAAACGATGATCATTCGTTTTTGATCACTCGCTTTGACGTTCTCAAGAAACGCTTCATTGATCTTGAGAGGACCGCGAACGTTCGTGCGCATGAACGTATCGAACAGCGAATGATCCAATGTTCCGAACATTTGCTCCTTTTGCAGATCAATCGCGCCGACAATTCCGGCATTGTTGAGCAAAATGTCGATGGGCTGGCCTTGATATTTTTCGGCGACCTCATCGATCATGGCAAGATCACCAACATCCATACGTTCGACGTCGATCATTCCCGGATAGCTGTCCGAGAGCGTCGCCAGCGTTTCAGGCGTTTCGTCCCGCCGGTGCGTGGCGATCACGCGCCAGCCTTTCGCGGCATATTGTTTAGCAAACTCGAGCCCGATGCCGCGGTTGGCACCCGTGATAAGCACCGTTTCGGCATTGACCGAAAAACCCACAACGCTCAAGAGCAATGCAACAACTGTAGTTTTGAAAGTCCTAGTACTCATAAGTTCCTCTTTAATTCTGAAGTAATCGCTCATCACTCCAAGCTGCCATATCTGACCTACATACCTCGAGACGGCGCTTCGCGCCTCCTCAGAATGAGGCTAGAGGCTTTGCTGCGTAAATCCTCATGGTGAGGGCGACCCTGAACTTATTTCAGGGGCGCGTCTCGAACCATGTAGGCCTCAGTCTTTAGGTCTTCGTCCATTGAAACGGGGTTTGGCCTTGCTTCAAGCCTTTCTTGCGCTGGTCGTCAATGAATTTTTTGGAATAGCCCCAGGAATTGTCGCTTTGGGCGCGCTCGGCAGGGTCATTCCAAACTTGCGGCGACTCGAAATACTTTGGCTCGTTCTTGTCGAACCAGTCGAACACCGGCTTGGGCAATTCCGCAGGACCGTCAGGAAATTTGTACGAATGGCTATGATAAACCATTTGCCCCGGCCTGTTGCCCATTTCCATAAACGGCAACCATGGCCCGATGCGGCACCACGATGTCACGCAGCCCGCTGCCGTCAGGTCGGGATTCATGACTTCGCTCAACCGACCTATGAAACCCCACAGCTCTGTTGTTTGGTAAGTATTGGCTTGAGCATGAAGCGGATAGTCCTCCCGCGACATAACATTTTCCTCAATACGAAACACACTGATTTGCGTAACCAGATCATCGCCGTGAATTTCGTACGGCCATGGGAACGGCAAGAAGCTATTCTCCATTTCGTAGTAGCGGTTCACATGATCGTTAAGAATGGGCAAGACCTCGACCCGTCGCTCCGTAAACGGATTATACCAACTGTCGAGCACTTCATTTGTTTTGGGATCGAGATAAAGCAGCGCCTCGCGATGATAGTAGCGCCATGCGTTTTCATCTTCGCGCCATTCTACATGGCTAGCACCGACGCCGTACGAATTGAAAACGTGATAGTTACCTTCCCCGGGAATCCACGCCCACACCTGACCTGGAAACGCTCCAAACGTTTCAGCGCCCGACGTGTCGGATTGAAGCTTGAGTAGCGCTTCTATGAATCCCTTGGGTGTATCGAGATCAACCGCCGCGTGGGATGCCGCGTGCGCGCGCGTTGATGCAAATGGCATGGAAAGACCAGTGGCCCCCGCTGCACCAAAGGCGACGCGACCCAGCGCTTGACGCCGGCTCATCCAGTTACCCATCGGATCGATAATAAAGTCTGTCATTCTCTGTCCTCCCACCAAGTGTGCGCGGGCATCTTGCTGGCCGCTCCCTCCATTATCGAGTAGCTTTACCTCCTCAGTCCACAGCATGGGGAGACGCCGACTTGCCGGATCAAGATCAGTCCTTGAACGTCAAAACGCCCCTTTTCTCCCGTCGGGTTTTTGTGCAAACCGGTGTCGTCGCCATGGGCGGCCTTCTGATCGGGTGCGAGCTGGAGGCGCCGGCCGAACCCAGCGCCAGCGCCCTCAATATCTGGCTGCGTATCGAGCCAGACGGGTTGATTACGTTTACCAGCCCCGCCGTCGAGATGGGTCAAGGAATCCATATGGCGCTGGCTCAAATTATTGCCGACGAGCTGGAAGCAGATTGGGAAGATTTTAGAGTCGTGGACGCACCGTTTTCCCACGACTACGACATCCCACCTTTTCCACTACAAGGCGTATTCGGAAGCCTCAGCGTAAGAAGCTGGTATCTACCATTGCGCCAGGCGGGAGCGACCGCCCGAGAAATGCTCATTGAGGCGGCAGCGCGGCGCTGGGGCGTCAATACAACAGAGTGCAGTGCCCGGGACAGTGCCGTCACGCATAACGCCACCGGTCGAACCATTTCCTACGGCGAACTTGCCGCCGCAGCCTCGAAATTGACACCTCTTCAAAATCCCTCGCTCAAAGATGCGTCCGATTTTCGCTTAATTGGGCAGCCTCTCAAACGGTTCGATACGCCGCCCAAAACCGAAGGCGCGTTGACCTACAGCATGGACGTGCAGGTGCCAGGCATGGTCTATGCCTCGGTCCTAACCAGCCCGGTCTTCGGCGGCGAAGTGGCAAGTTTTGACGAAAGCGCGATTGCTGAGATGACCGGCGTCGAAAAGATCGTCGAGATTCCTAACGGGATCGCCGTCGTCGCCAACTCGTTTTGGCGGGCACAAAAGGCGCTTGAAGCGCTCGACGTTCAATTCGAAGGCGGATTAGACGAACGCCTCACCACAGAGATGATCTTTGAAGATCTTCTCCAAAGCACGTCCGATGACGGAAAAGTCTTGCTCGAAAAAGGCGATGCCGTTGCCGCCCTGAACGGAGCGGCCCAACGGCTAACCGGTACCTACACCGTCCCGATGCTGTCTCATGCGGGCATGGAACCAAGAAACGCGACCGTGCGCATCAACGACGATAGCGTAGATGTTTGGGCCTCAACCCAGGGTCAAACGCGAACCGCGGAACAAGTTTCCAATGTCCTGGGCGTGCCCATTGAAACCGTGCGTGTGCATTGCCATCCCATCGGTGGCAGTTTTGGCGTCAAGAATTACAACATAAGTATCGATGAGAAGGCCGCCTTAATCGCCAAGCACATTGCCAAGCCCGTAAAAGCCATTCTCTCCCGGGAAGAAGATATGCGCGCAGGCTATTTTCGCCCAGCTGTGGCATTTACATATGACGTTGGGCTCGATGATGATGGCGAGATGATCGCCATTGACGCGCGGCTGATCAGTGCCCGCGAAGACACGACGGGCTTACGCGATTACCCTTACGCCACTCCCCACGTGCGTATGCAATACATCCAGAAAGAGTCGACCATACCGATCGGCAATTGGCGCTCCGTATCGTTCAGTCACAATTCATTCTTTCGAGAAAGCATGGTCGACGAGATTGCACACAGGGTTGGCGAAGACCCCCTCGCCTGGCGGCGCCGCATGCTTGCAGACAATCCACGCGCCATCGCGTTCATCGATTACATGGCCGACAAATCAGATTGGGGCGGCGCCATACCCGAAGGCCGCGCCCGCGGGATCGTCGTCCAGGAATGCTTCGGCAGCTATAGCGGGCAAATGGTCGAGCTCAGCATTGATAAAGGCGAGCTTATCCTTCACCGCATTGTCTGCGCCTTTGAAGGGGGAACGCTTATTAACCCAAATGGCGTCGACGCCCAGGTCGAAGGCGGCATGATCATGGGCCTCACCGCCGCGCTCCAAGGACAAATCACAATAGCCGGTGGCCGCGTCGAACAAAGCAACTTTCACGACTACCCGATCCTCCACATGATTGACATTCCGGACGTCCAAATGCACTTGATGCCGGGAACGGGTGGGCCCGGCGGTGCTGGCGAGGCAGGCACACCGCCGATCGCCCCTGCTCTGACAAACGCCATCTTCGCCGCGACAGGAAAGCGCATAAGAAGCCTTCCTATCTTGGGTCAAGATTTGGCATGACAACAGATATTTTAATCCCTATACGTACTATCTGTACATTGATTATCTTTATACAGATAATTCGTATAGAAATTATTTTGTCATTATAAATTATTATCCGTATACAGATTAATTAATGCCGTCTCAGTCGAATCACGAAAACCGAATCGAAAAGTGAGTCAGAAAACCAGGAGCGTTAGACTCGGAGTAGGCAGAACGCGTTTCCGCCATAAATTGCAATTGCAAATCTGAATGAGCGGTAAATTTGCAAATCCTGACATCTGAGGAGCCCATAAAACAATGAAGCTAGATATTTTTGGACGGCTGGTAGAATTCGGTCGACTTGGGATAGTGGCCGGACTGGGACTCCTGCTTGTGTCATCGCCCTCTCTGACGCAGGAGCTGCAATCCGAATTTTTTATGGAGATCAAAATCGAAGCCGGCGATCCGGCCAACGTTGGCGACACGCCCCGCGGTCAGCGCGCCATCTATCCAGTGACGGGCGGCAGCTTTGAGGGACCAGACCTCAAAGGAAAGGTTCTGGACGGTGCCGATTGGCTCATCGTGCGACCTGATGGGGTATATGACCTTGATGTACGCCTGACTCTGGAAACCGACGAGGGCGACATCATCTACATGAATTATGTTGGATATATCGCCGCGTCACCCAAAATCATGGAGGATTTGTTGGCAGGTGAAGACGTGCCCGCAGACCAATATTACATACGCACGACGCCCCGCTTCGAGACCAGCGCGGAGCAATATGCGTGGATGAATTCCTCGATATTTGTTGGCGTCGGCCGAATGAGTGAAGGCTCTGTGTCGTACCGGATCTACGCCATTCGGTAGCACAACATCTCAGATCAGCAAGAATTCCAATACTTTTTGTGGCATACTCAACGAAATCCGAGGCGAGACATTAGAGCGAGGCGATCATGTTGATCAATAATTGGTACGCACCGTTAGAGTCAGAAAATTTGACATCAGAGCCCATGCCGGTACGTATGCTCGGCCAGGATTTCGTTCTGTTTCGTGACGCCGAAGGCGAAGCTCACTGCCTCAGTGACACGTGCATCCATCGCGGAGGCTCGCTGTGCCGGGGCAAGACCGTGAATGGCACCGTGGAGTGTCCCTATCACGGCTGGCGCTTTGACGGCACGGGTCAATGCACACTCATCCCCTCGGCGGGGCCTGACGTGGCGCCGCCCAAACGCGCCCGCGTCGATTCCTATCCAGTCGAAGAGAAATGGGGTTTCGTTTTTGTTTTCTTAGGTGACTTGCCGGAGGATGAACGCCCCGCCCTGCCCGGCGATGACTATTTTCCTGAATGGGTTGCGGCTGAGCAAGGCAGCAAGGATTACCGATTTACAAGAGGGCAGTTTCTATTTACGTGCAATTGGATAAGGGCGCTAGACAACTCGCTTGACCCTTCACATCCCTTTCTTGTGCACAGCGCCTTCGGTAATGAGCAAAGTCCTGTTGTCCAACCTTTTGCAGTTGACGTTAACAATCAACGGACAATATCAGCACATACGTTTCGCGGCCTAAATGAAGAAGGGACGTGGCGCAGTCAAATCAAAGATGCTCCCGACGATACCGTCAATCAACTGCAACTCTGGTGGGGCGGTCTCGTGCTGCGTAATGATTTGCGTCCTAAGCCTGGCGTGCATCACTTCGTTTTTTCCGCATATCTGCCGCTCGATGACCACCAAACGCTCGCGCTTTGGCTACACGGCCGCAATTTCTTCACCGAATCCGAGCATGACGCCGATGCGGTCACACGCAACATTCAAGTCTTCGAAGAAGACAATGCGGTCATCAGCCAAGTCAGACCCCAACTGCCACCCTTGCGTGCAGGCGGAGAACTGTTTGTCGAGTCCGATTCCCATATTGCTGCTTTTCGCAAACGCGTCCGTGACTATGTCGCGAAGGGGTGGCGTATCGATACAAGGGCCCTAAGGGACGATGACGATCTCATCGGGGTGATCCCTTCGCCAGCACGAAGGGCCGATCCCAATAATTGGGTTTACAATTCCGTGCCCTTGAAGGGGGACCGGCGCGGTTCCATGGTAGAAGCTGCCGAGTAAGAGCTATCCGATCCTTGGACGCAGATTCATTTGTCTCCTGACCTCATTGGCCGAAACACTACGGTACGCTAAGCCAGTGGCTAACCATTGATATCGTTGTTTTTTGGCGACTGAAGTCTCTGCCCAGACGGTTGTAGATTAATTCGGGAAAACCACTATGACATTTAGTTTCAAGCTTGTTGTCGCTTCCATCGTCACGCTGTGCATCGCAATAGCAGGACTAACCGCCCCGGCACACGCCAAGAAGATCGGTGTCATCTATGCCGTCCACGGCGGGTCGGCAGAGACTGGCGTCAAGCAATTGTGGGAAAGTTCGATTCAGATTTTTTCTTACGATCACAATAATTCAATTTACAAGCGCGTTATTTGGAATCCTGAAGCCTGGCCCACCGTGGCCAATTTCGGCGACGAGCAACGCTACGCCAATGTCAGCAGTCAATCGCTCAAGTATGCGTTTGAAAACAAGCGCGTCGGCGGCATAGATCCGGCGCGCAGCACAACGCAAGCTCAATTCAAGAATCTGACGTCGGAGCTTGAGCGTCTGGGCGCTGACCAGGACATCGACTTCATAACCGACTGGACAAGCTGGATCGCCGGCCACGGGGATACCATGCACTACCCCTATCCGCGCTCCATGTATAACGCCCAAGTCGAAGGCGGCAGCGACCTTACCTATTGCGGCAGCGAAACTGACGGCGGCGTCGGTCCCGATTTTAAATGGCCCGGTTGCGATCCGGAACGCTACAACGTCGATGGCCCGGCTGAGCGGCTTCTAGCTCAAGGTGCGGAAGAGATCATTGTCGTCGACTCCACCACGTCCGGTGTTCGCTTTGTCAAAACTTACGAGACCTTCGAGAAGATCAAATTAGCTGTGAGCGACTACAACAAAGCGAACAGCACCGCCATCAAAACCTATTGGGTCAACGATCCGACCGGCCTGATGGAAGAATCGCACCCGGTCGATCCCGAAGGCTGGACGCGGTCCCTCGGAGCTCCGAACTCGGATGTCCGTGTCCCCTTGGAGGGCCGGCCTAATCCGGTCTCGGATGATCCCGCTTTGGCCGTGCTCATGGTCGACGGCGTCGACAGTGAGTTCTCTCCCGATGTCGCCGATGCCGACACGGCGGTCGTGATGATCAATCACACCATTAGCGATGGCAATGAGTTCTTCGACCCAAAGGTCAATGACACGCTAATCCTCAATGGAAATATTCGCGAAGAATTGCTCAAGCGCCACCCGGAACTAGATCGCGAAAACATCATTAGCACTTGGATGGGTATAAAGGTTCCCAATCCGAATATCGAACTCGGTGGTCGTGTGACAAATAACAAAGAACGCTCTCGCGAAATGCGTGCCGAAAGTTTGGGCCGCAATTATCTTTACGAAACCGACAAGGAAATGCCGACGGGCCTTGACGGCTTTCGTTATTGGGATGGCCTTGAATATCTCAAGGACCGCGGGGTCAAGCACATCGTCGTGATTTTTCCGCAGATTGTTACGAATTCGGTCTTGAACCTCGTCGAAGTACCCAATCAGATGGCTAAAGAGATTGGCTATAAGACTTGGATGCATATCGACGAGCTCGACTTCGAAACCTATCCTGGCGTCGGCCATCCGTTCGCGGACTATTGGGGTTCGTGGGTCAGAACCGAATGCAAGGTCCTCGATGCGGACGATCCGGAACTGACAGAGCCATGCTGCTTTGAAATGGGAGGCTGCAAGAACACCAACCAACCTTATCCACCGTTGCGCCAAACGCCGATCGATCAGGCCATGGGCGATCGCGACCCCTCCGTAGCCTTCGATGTCTCCGCTTATGGTCATCTGGGATATGACCCAGCTCTCGGCCCGCCAGACGATACAGGCCCGGTTCAAGATCAATATACCGGCACCTGGACGATGTGGTCGCCACCGAACGACGACCCCCGGTTGGGTCAGTATTTGGCCGCCAAAGTCATGGATTTCATCGCCGCGCAATAGCCCCCGCGTTGATCGCGGGTCGTCACGTAATTGGCGAATTCTCGGGACATTGTGCGTTAACAGATTGCTGTTTTCTAGCCGCAGCGCTCATTGGCTCCGATATGATCGACCTTTCCTCTAACGCAAGAAAGTACTGAACCTTGTCTGCAAGGGCGCGTCACCCATCGGCGATCTATATTCTAGGCATCATGATCGTCCTTTTTACGGATGGACCCCTGCTTGCCGATGCGCGACAGGACGTGCAACAGGGATTGAACGATTATGCACTTGCCGACTATCAACACGCCGTTGAAGGCTTTAGCCGGGCGCTTGCCGCGTCAAGCTTACCTCGTGATGCCGCAGCCACCACATTGGCAAACCGCGGCGCTGCCCTCATGAAATTGGAACGATATCAAGATGCGGTCGATGACTATACCAACGCGCTCGAACTCAAGCCGGGCTTTGTTTCGGCACTGACAGGCCGGGCTGCGGCGTATTTGAATCTGGGCGAACTCGATCTCGCGATCGTCGACAATTCGGCGGTCATCCTCGTTAGTCCGGACAACAAAATGGCTCTCAACAATCGCGGCACAGCGTATTTGTTGAGCGGGTACGTATTTGAAGCGATAGAAGACTATGACCGCGTCATTGCCCTCGAAGCCCGCGGCGACTATACGGGAAACATCAGCGATTTTGGAATAAGCAAGTCCGCAGGTCCTAATACTGGCATTGCTTACTTTAACCGAGCAAACGCCTATATGCGTTGGGGCCAAATTAGGATTGCCACCTTGGCGTTGGACGAGTTCATTTGGCAACGCCCTGACAGCCCCTATGGATGGTTCCTCCGCTGCCGCTGCAACGCGGAGGTCGATCGAATCGAGAACGCTTTGGACGATTGTGCGCGAGCATTGGGGCTGTCTCCTCAAAATGCACGAATGTTTGAATTCATGGGAACAGTTCTCGAGCGCGCCGGCAAACCGGACAAAGCCATAGAGAGATATCGCCAGGCCCTGCAAGTCGATCCGGCGCTTAGCGACGCTCGCGCGGGTCTGATGCGCCTCAATGCCGACCTCTGAGCCAACCTCAGACTGCCCAAAACTCCAAACATCGCGCCGCTCGGACGGCACGTTAGCAGCCCCTCTTTGCTGGAGACTCTGGACAACACCTATTAAGATGGGAATGAGATCCCGGACCCTAGGGCCGTTGGGCACTTTCCGGCAAAGCTGCAAATGATCAAGAAATGTAAAGGGGGTTATTATGAGCGGTCACGCCAATCGCACGATCGTTTTGAACCGGCGTCAATTGGTTGCCGGGTTATCAGCCGGTTATATCGTCGCCTTTTCAGGTTGCGTGCAAAATCCGGTCACCGGTCGCTCACAGCTCATCCTCGTCAGCGAATCTCAAGTAAGCCAGCTCGCTCTCGCCTCATGGGACCAAATCAAACAGAAGGAAAAGATCAGCAACAATCGGTCCCATAACAATCGCGTAAAGCGTATCGGACAGCAGATGATGAACGCTGCGGGTCTCGGTGGCAAGCCGTGGGAATTCGTTGTCTTCGACAACGATCAAGTCAACGCTTTCGCCATGCCCGGCGAAAAGGTGGGCGTGTATACCGGCATTTTGAAATTGATGGAAAACGATTCACAGTTGGCCACAGTGCTGGGACACGAAGTCGGCCACGTCGCCGCTAAGCACGGTCAAGAGCGATATAGTCAGGCGGCGGCCACCAATGTTGCACTTCAAACAGCTTCGGTGGCCCTTGATGCGGGTGACATGACTCTCGGACCGCAAATTGCGGGGCTGCTGGGCGCAGGCGCGACGTTCGGCATCATTTTGCCCTACGCGCGGAAACACGAATACGAAGCCGACCGGGTCGGTCTGCGTTACATGAACTCAGCCGGTTACGATCCCAATCAGGCCGTGCGCTTTTGGCAAATTATGATGAACCAGAACAAGCAAAAGCCACCGGAACTCATGTCAACTCATCCGTCCGATACCAATCGAATTGCCGCTCTGCAAAAAGAAATTGAACAATTGAGCTAAATGTAAACGTGCGGAACCAGTTGAATGGACGAGACGACCGGGAGGACGACAGGCATTCAAACTGAGTCTGTTAATTTGAAAACACAGGCGGGGCGCACGGTGTCGGGGGCCCTCGCCCTCCCAGCAAGAACGCCCGCCCCGGCTATTTTGCTATTTCACGCATTCAAAGGTCTCACAAAAGAATACAAAGCGCTCGCGCTCCATTATGCCCAGCAAGGTTTCGTAACTCTCGCAGCCGATCTCTATAAAGGCAAAGTCATAACAGGGACTGCGCCCGCGCTCATGCGCATGATGCTTCTCAACAGAGACCACGCTCTTGATACCGCCGTATCATGGGTGCGTTGGCTCCGGTCACATTCCCATGGCACCGGAAAAGTCGCCACTATCGGTTGGTGCTTTGGGGGGGCATGGTCCCTTAACACGTCGATTGCTACGCCAGTCGACGCGACGATTGTCTACTACGGAAATGTAGCCAAATCGCCGGAGCAACTCTCATCGCTCGCCGGACCGGTCCTTGGCCATTTCGGCAACAAAGACCGTTTAATAAATAGCAAGATGGTTTCCGCGTTCTCACAAAATATGAGCCACGCTGACAAGGACTGCACAGTTCACCACTACGATGCTGATCATGCATTTGCCAATATCACCACGGCAGCCTATGACAAAGAGTGCGCCGCCTTGGCCGATTTCAGAACGCTGTCATTCTTGCGCGAACGATTGGGCGAAGCGCAAGGCAACGCTGCATCTATAAAAGAAACTGCGAGGATTCCATGAAGAACGTCGTCATTACCGGCAGCAGTAAAGGAATCGGCAAGGGATATGCCCGCGAATTTCTCAAACGAGGTCACAATGTAGCGATTTGCGGTCGCTCGCAGCAGTCCATTGATCAGGCGCTTTCCGAGCTCAATGCTGATGTGACGGACGGGGCCAAGCTCTTCGGTCAGGTCTGCGATGTGGCAGATGAGATCCAGCTACAAGCGCTGTGGGACCATGCCGTCCAGAAATTTGGCCACATCGATATATGGATCAACAACGCGGGATACGCGCGCAGCGGCGTTACGTTGCTGACCCTCAAGCCTAAAGAAATCAAAGCTATGATCGACGCCAACGTCATCGGCGGCATGAAAGCAGCTCAGATCGCAATGAACGGCATGAAAGGGCAGACGAGCGGCGGTCACATCTACATGACAATGGGTGCCGGCCACGACGGCGCCGTCATTCCCGGCATGATTGGCTACGGTACGACCAAACGCGCCATGCATTATTTCGCAGAGAGTCTTGTAAATGAAACAAAAGGCACACCTATCCGTGTTAGCACCATCAGTCCCGGTATGAATGTCACGGAAGGCATGCTCGAGCAGATGCAACAAGCATCGGCAACAATGCCCTCAGAACAACTCAAAAAGGTATTTCGCCCGATAAATATAATGGGCGACTATGTCGAAACGACGACGCCATGGACCGTCGATCAAATTCTTCAAAATGACGATCGGCACGGCAGTCACATTGCGTGGATGACCAAAACGAAACTCTTTGGAAGGTTTGTCTCAGCTTTGTTTACGAAGCGCGATCTCTTGTCTCGCTTTGATATTGAAGGTGCGTCTAAGCCACCGACCCAGTCACGAGAAGCCGCCACTTGAGATCGGGCACGACGCCCTCACTTCGCAGCGGGACGCCGAACCGCCGCTTCGGCCGCTAGGCGCATCGCGTATGCGCCGATGATCAATACCAACACGAAGTTGACTATGAATGGCGCCGCCGGATTAAAGCGCTCAACTATGAGTCCCGCAACCGCGGGTCCGATTACCCGCCCGATCAAACCTGCAGAATTCGCAACACCCAAAATTGACCCCTGATGGGCATCACTTGCTTTTTTTGACAAAATTCCAATGAGCGTCGTGCTCCACATTGCGCTCCCGAACGTCGAGATAAATAGACCCGTTAGAGCCAACGGCCAATATGCAACATTCAATAAGAACAGCCCCACACCCAAGCCATCTATTGCAGTGCCGATTACGACCGTTCGTTCGTCGCCGAAGCGCCGTGTCGCCGGGCGAATAAAAAATAGACTTGCGATCATCCAAGCAATTCCGATTACCGCCAGCGAGTATGCAATCTGTTGCGCAGTCCAATTCAAAATGACGTCAGCCCATAGCGCCATCGAGAATTGAATCGTTCCTTGGATGAATCCGGAAAAAAGGAACTGAGAAATCAGTAACAAAACGCCTACACTAAGCAACAGTTTCGCGAGCTTGCGGTGCTGCTCGTCTTTTTCGGTGGCTTGCATGTCTTCTTTGACCGGTGGGACATAGGTCTCTTTAAATCCGAACAAAATGACAAAAAAGCCCAAGACGTTGAGCACGGCCCCAATGAGTGAGGGTAATCGATGATCAAAGCCTAAGGATGAGGCACCGACCAACTCGCGCAGGTCCGTTAGGAGCGGTCCAGGATTTTCCCCCATGAACAACCCGCCCAACAGCGGGCCCACCGTAAACGCAGTGGCCATAGCCGCGCTGACATAGCCCATTCCAGCAGACCGATCGTCGGCTTTTGTCAAATCACCGATGATCGCAAAGCCCAGACCGCGCGTGCTGCCCGCCACGCCTTGAAGGGCTCGTGCCATCAGGAGGGACCAAAACGAAGCGGCCAATCCAAAAGCAACAAATGCAGCGGCGGCGCCCGCTAGAGACAGTAACAATATTGGCCGCCGGCCCGGCCGATCGCTTAGGCGGCCCAAAACCGGCGACGCGACAAAACTCATGAACGGATACACGCCGAACAGCAGCCCCAACTCAAAGCCGCCGATGCCGTACCGTTCGCCAAGGCTTGGCATCATGGGCAAGATGATCGTGCCCGGGATGGAGCTAACAAAGATTGCCAGAAGCAATGCGCGCATAAGCAATTACATTTCTGGTGGAACAGGTTTGGGGGGTGGTGTTGGACGCTGATCCCCATTTGAACGCCAATTAGAGACGCTATAGCCGACGTTCAAGAAGAGCAAAAGAATCTAAAATTGAAATCAAGCCAACCGGAAATAAATGTGCGGCGCGTTCGTACACACGCAAAGTTATTTGAAATTGATTTCAAAAAAGTGGCCCCGGTCTTGATGGGGGGTTGGTGGGGACCGGGGCCTGTATCGGGGGTTGTGCCCTGAGAGGGGGGCACGACATGACGCTAGGAATCGGACCTTAAGTGATCCTTAATAATTGGTTAACAGACCGGCCCGAATCGTGTGACCACATGTTGGTTGCAAAGTTTTGCAGTTTGGCCGCACAAATAGCCCAAATCGGCCAAACACCACGTGCACTGTGCGTTCGACAAAAGCTTGATACTAAGATCACAACATAGACTGTTAGATATTGAGACGGCCTGCCCAATAGCTGGCTCGCGCGGACCACGAAAATTTGCGCGCGACGCGCAATCCCTCTGGAATTTCAGGTTTAAATAATCCCGCCAAGCCTGGCCGAGCGTCGGCCCATATTTGACGCAAGCGTGGGAGGTTGGCCAGAAAGTCAGCTTGTTCAGCAATAGAGGAAGGCCTCCTGTCGATTACAAGCGGCGCAAAATCTACACCCAAGAAACCGCAAAGATAGTAAATCGCACATTCGGGATCTTGCATTAAATGCTCGAACGACAAATGGCATTGCGAATGTTGCGGAAAGGCCGACCAAATTTGCTCCTTGAGCGATCGCGCCGTTTTCAAATGGTCTTCAAAGTCCTGCGGCGGCAAGAAACCCTTCTCGTTTGGATCCAACCGCCCGGTCTTAATGCCATGCGAAACGAACTGGGCGAGTTGATCCTGACGGTGCAAGAATATTAGCTTTATGTCGCGGTGTTCATCGAGGAAATCAAATAAAAAGCTACCTATTTTCTCAAGAGCGAAATGGCGATCAATATTCTTAAAGCCGATCGCCCCTATTTCATTGTCTTCGGGATAGACGTGACACTCCATAAAGGTGTCATAGGATTCACTGTCCCGAACCCGCCTCACTTTTTCTCGCAATGCCAGGCCCGACTCGGCGAATTGGCCAAGCTCATAGCCGGTGACGGCCGTCAAAGCGAAGAGTACACCTTGGCAACAGACTTGATGATGGCCGTTCAGCGCCTTGCGGATCAGTGTGCTGCCAGAGCGAGGCTGAGAGATAATGGCAAACCGATTTTTGTGCATACCCAGTGTGACCGCGTTTGAATCTCCCACGCTTTTTGACAGCCGGTGCACTCTTAATTCTGCTTGTCTAAAGACGTCGCAAAAGCACATTCACCGCCATCAAATGTAATCAAGATTAGACCATTTTTTCACGGCATGTTTACGGTTGTGCCGCAGTGTCAAGTGGCAATAGGTAGCTTCTTGTCCAGATTACTCAAATTCTAAGCAGGTTCAAAGGGCCGGATCGCTTAAAGACGTCTCATTCATGATCGTGGACAATCACGACCATATGTGCCACATCATACGCGAAATACTCTACGCGTTTGGCGCAAGAAATATTATTTCCGCTACTTCCGTACAGAAAGCCCTCGACAAGTACTCGAGTGCTCGGCCCGACCTCATCATTGCCGACTACCGCATGCGGCCAATCGACGGCATTGAATTTGCGAAATTCCTGCGGCACCACCCAGATAGCCCTAATCAGTTCGTCCCCATAATTATGATGACAGCGGACGCAACCAAACAGGTTGTAAGCCTAGCGATGAGCGCCGGAATCAATGAATTGCTGGTCAAGCCAATACGCCCGGTTGGCCTGTGGAAACGCATTGAAGATGTCGTGATGCACCCAAGGGCTTTCATTCGAACGCCCGAATATTTCGGCCCCGACAGGCGTCAAGTTTCTTCAGTTCAATATTCTGGTCCAGAGCAGCGAAGCCAGGAAGTCGAACTTATCTAGGGCAATAAAAAATACGAATAACGTGGGCGGTACGAGCGCCTCTTGAGCGGCGCCGCTCTAACCGGCTTGCCTGTGGCCACTGCCTACAGAGCTCTGCTCCAAATCATACTGCTCACTTTCATTGTGGCTCAAACGCTCACGTTCGCCAGACCATCTCACGACGGTACCGATGAGGTCGGCTGGCGTAACTGGCTTGGCGATATAGTCGTTAAATCCTTCAGATAGGAATTTTTCTCGATGCCCTTTCATGGCGTGAGCCGTGAGCGCAATTATTGGAATACATGCGGCTTCTCCGGGCAAGCTCCGGATCCGTTTTGTCGCTGTGACCCCATCCATTGCCGGCATTTGAATGTCCATAAGAATGACGTCAAACGGTGCGCGCATAACCGCGCTGACCGCTTCAATGCCATTGTCCACAATCGTCACGTCGACGTCGACGCTTGTAAGGATCGATCGGATGACGGCCTGATTGACGGCATGGTCTTCGGCCGCCAGTACGCGCAACCGGCCGGACGGCTCACTAGTTTTTGGCGTGGCTCTTTCTTCGGCTTCTTCCGACGCGATAATGCCGCCGACATGGGCTGACTCACATTTGATTGTAAACCAGAATTGGGAGCCTTCTCCCGCGATGCTCTTTAACCCGATTTCGCCGCCCATTAGTTCGCCCAACCGCTTGCAAATGGTCAGGCCCAATCCGGTTCCTCCGAATTGCCGCGTAATTGAACTATCGGCCTGCGTAAAGGCTTCAAAGATGGACGGTTGCTTGTTCGGAGCAATACCGATCCCGGTGTCCGACACGGTAATGCGGAGCTCAACTTGATCGCCAAGAAGAAGCTCTTGAGCGACGTCAATAGTAATCCCGCCGCTTTCAGTAAATTTAAGCGCATTACCCAGCAAGTTTGACAAGACTTGGCGCAATCGTTTCGGGTCGCCGACAAAGGCCGCGTCGACATCGCCGGCCACATTAATGGAAAAATCGAGACCTTTGTCGTTCGCCAGCGGCTCCCAAAGCCGACTGACCGTTTTCAACAAGTTCTCCAGATAGAACTTTACCGGCTCAATATCGACCCTGCCGGCTTCAATCTTCGAGAGGTCTATAATGTCGTTTAGGACGTCTAGAAGGACCTCGCCGGAGTCCTTAATGATCGACACATATTCCTTTTGTTGCGCGTCCAAGCTGGAGTCCATGAGCACACCTGCCATGCCCAGCACACCGTTAAGAGGCGTGCGGATTTCATGACTCGTAGCGGCAAGAAATTCACTCTTGGCATGACTAGCGGCATTTGCTGCATCCCGCGCGGCAGAAACTTCTTCGTTGAGTATTCTCTGTTCTGCGGACTGTTTTTCAATAACGCGTTTCGACGCTTCGAGTTCTTCGATGCGCTTACTTAGCTCGGCGCGCGCCTGTTCGATCTCGGCTTCATGAGCTTTGCGTTTGGTGATATCGATGTAAATTACCACCAATCCTCCGTTAGCCAGTCGCGCGTAACGAATTTCTGCAACGCGATCATTCGAGACGCGGCGCTCAAGTGTGCTCTCTTTAATCGTTGTAAGCTTGTTCACACGTGCGCGGATAGTTTCTTCAATTTTGTCATCAGGTATTCCGCTCCCGATGACGGCATAGCGCACAATATCTTCATAGTGCGTGCTGATCGGAAAACGTGAAGCGGGCAAATTCGTAATTTGAAAGAACTCGTCATTTGCTGCTGCAATTCTGAAATCGCTGTCAAATACGCAAATGCCGCCTGGAAAACTCTTTACTGTTGCCAATAGCAAGTCACTGCTTTGCTTAATTCGGGCCTGGACTTGGCGCTGCTGTGTGACGTCTTGATAGCTCACGGCAACGCCGCCCGTTGGAAGCGAGTACGTTACGCATGTGAACACCAGCCCATCGGGTTTAGTAGCCTCCCAAGACCGGGGGTTGCCGGTCGGGCTATAACTGATTTCACGGGCCAGATCTACTTGGCGGTTTACGATCGCGTCAATGTCACCAGGACCGTATGCGCCGGCTTTCGCCCCGGCCCTGATCATGGCCTCAAGCGTTGCTCCAGGTTTAAAGTCACCGACTTCCAAGCCAACAAAAGAAAAGTATTGATCGTTAGCGACGATCATATTGAGATCTTTGTCGAATACGGCCATGCCCCCGGGAAAATATGAAATCGTCGCTTCCAAGTGGGTTTCGCTTTTGGCTAGAACACGTTCCGTATCACGCTTGCGCCCAGCAAGATCAACCAGCGCGATCAAGACAAGCGATAAGAGAAGACCAAGAACCACTACGCCGACCGTCATATCGGCTGGAATAGTGGAAAGATAAGCAGCACTTGGAGCAAGTTCGACGATCCAGGCCGAACTCGGCAATTGAATTTGAGCGGAAGTCGTAAAATCAGCTGAAGAGTCCGCCAACTCTATCTCGTGGTTGAAGACTATTTGCGGACCGTCGGCAATCGTATAGGAGAATATTTCCAGTTTTGAGGATATGAAGGGCACAATCAACGCTTCAATACTGATTGTTGCTACCGTTGCACCTGCATCATGTGGAGTGACGATATAGAGAAAGTTTCTCGCGTTCGTACCACCGATCGAATTGAATGAAAAAGTTGACTGGACCTCACTTATGCGCTCTTCGACTAAACTGTCCGGCGGCATTTGAGCGATTGACTTAAAGTCAAAATTTTCGAGCTCGAGTCCGGGCATCCTAACAATGGATTTAGCGACATTGCCAGATTTGTCGACTAAGCTGAGCGCGTAGATGTCGTCATAGCGCTGAAAAATATTGCTCGTTTGGGCGACCCAATCATCATCGCCCATTTCAGCGCCGCGATTCCAGCTATCGAAGCTGTTCTCAATCAAAGCAACTCGGCGCAGAATGCTCGTTTGAACAGCGCCGCTAACAGTGTCGAGTTCGCCATCGACGGATCTCTCAATATAGTAGTCGCGCTGATCTTGGAGAAATGTCGCGACGCTTACCGTCCCGATCAAGCAAATAGCGAGAATTGCGCCGGACAAAATCCAGCGCTCACGCGCAGGAGTTGCTGTTAATCTTGCAAGCATGGAAACAAATTCCTGCCTAAAATGCGAGTGGTCGCCCTATAATGCGCGCGACTTTACGCATAGACGTTAACCTTTTTGCCCTACCAAATTGCTAACAATCCAGATCAAGGTTTCGCGGCTTTCCGCGATCCAAGCCACTCCGCCTCGAACAATTCGACCATTTGCAGGGCGCAAGAGCCGCAGCAACTTTAATAAATCGATCTTTTCATCCGTACAAAGATCAAATTTTCACCTGAACGGTAGCGCGGCGGGTCGCAGTCAGCTGCCCTCAGAGCGGATGTGAATTCATCAAGAAACACAACCCCTGGCGAGATGAACGAATTTGGGGATAATGGTTTTAAATGGGCAGCTATCATGCGGCACCAGCGACCTGAGAGGAAAAGACCATGACACACGATCGGACCAAAAAAGCTTCTTCGAAATTGACCCGCCGCCAAGTTATGGCGACCGCAGCTGTAGGAGCTACGGCCCAAGCCCTTGGAACCAGCCAAGCACTCGCCCAAGACGGTCAAACGGGCACGGTGCTCATCACCGGCTCGAACAGAGGGATCGGCCTTCGCATTGCGCGAATCTACGCAGAGCGAAGCTGGACAGTGATCGCAACGGCGCGCAAGCCTGACGCGGCTGATGACCTCAAGGCCATTCAGGCGGAGCACCCCAACCTTTCCATCGAGCAGCTCGACGTCACCAATGACGAACAGATCGCCGCTCTCGCCGACAAGCTCAAAGGCCAGCCCATTGATGTGCTTCTCAACAATGCGGCCATATTGGGCGAACCAAACGAACAGAATTTTGGCGAGTACAATTTCGACACGTTCCACCAAATCATGGACGTGAACGTAGCTGGACCCATGAAGGTCGCCCAGGCTTTTATCAGCAATGTCGAGCAGAGCGATCAGAAAAAGATCGTGGCCATAACAAGCGGCCAAGGCTCGATTAGCACGTCGCGAGGTGGCTCAATCGTGTTCTACAATATGAGCAAGTCGGCGCTAAACATGGCCATGCATTCGCTCGCCATGGACATGAAATCTCGAGGCATCATTGTCGCGTTGATATCGCCCGGCGCCGTCGATACCGATATGATGGCGCTCGCTCTCAAACGGGCCGGCGCGAGCTTTCCCCTTCTCACACCTGATCAAAGCGCTACGATGGTGATCGACATGATCGATCAACATGACCTCGAGATGGCCGGGAAATTCATGTCCCACGACAACAAGGAATATCCTTGGTGAGCCAGACCTAAGATCTAATTTCCGCTTAGTGCACTTATCGAATTTGACCGATCGCGTTGCGCGTCGAGCTGTGCCTACCGCTCGACTTCGAAGCTGATTTTTAGGTTGACGCGGTAGCCTGAGATTTTGCCCTTTTTGATCGTCACGCTTTGATCTTTGACCCAGGCCGTGCGTATACCCTTGACCGTCGCGCTTGCGTCGGAGACCGCCGTTTCAATTGCATCGTCGAACGATTTCGAGGAGTCCCCCATAATTTCAATTACTTTAAGCAACGCCATTCTGTTCTCCCTTTAAAACCACCAAGAATCCAAATCTCCCGCAAAGCACTTCGCCACGGCGCCCAATCTGTCTATTCTTTCAGGAATGCCTCGCGCTTTGCCGATTAGATGTCAATCAAAGCACGGAATTGAGTGTAGCAGCAAGAGTACCAATCTGAGGAAGCCCTTCACTCAAAGCGTCGCCGACTCAAATGTATTACAAAGATCAAGCCTGCCGTTTTCGAAGCCCCGCTTAAACCAACTTACGCGCTGCGCCGACGTCCCATGGGTGAATGATTCTGGAGATACATAACCGCGCGATTGGCGCTGCAGGCGGTCATCGCCAATGGCGCTTGCAGCGTTCAAGCCTTCTTCAATGTCTCCGGCTTCAAGCATGTTGCGCGAAACTTTCGCATGATAGGCCCAAACGCCAGCAAAACAATCGGCTTGCAATTCTTGTCTAACCGACAATGCATTTGCCTGGCTTTGGCTCAACTGCCGGCGCCGGCGTTGCACATCTGCTGACACGCCCAAAAGTGTTTGAACATGATGCCCGATCTCGTGAGCAATAACGTAGGCTTGCGCGAAATCTCCTGGCGCCCGGAATCTAGTCTTGAGATCTTCGTAAAAGCTAAGGTCGATGTAGACCTTTTGATCACCTGGGCAATAAAAAGGCCCGACGGCCGCTTGTGCAAAACCGCAGGCGGAACTAACCGAACCGGAAAACAAAACCAACGTCGGCTCGCTGTAAGTGCCATTCATTTGACGGAATAATTCACGCCACGTGTCCTCTGTATCAGCCAAAACGACTGAAACAAATTCCTTAAGCTCTTCTTCTTGGGGAGAGCGCGAGACTTGAATCGGCTGTTGAGACGACGGCGTCGGCCCCTCCAACGGGACCCCTTCAAACAAGAAGCTGGGATCAACACCCAATAGAAGCGCGATCACAATAAAGGCGATGATGCCGAGGCCGCCCATGCCGGCGCCACGACCCATGCGCACATTGCCCCGACCCAGCCCGCCGGGAATTCGCAGCCGGCCCGGCATGCCAGATCCGCTGCCTCGTCGGTCTTCGACGTTTCGGCTACGCCTCTTCGTCCGCCAACGCATGACACCCTCACCCTTCTAGATTCAAACTGATCCTCAATAGCCGAAGCTGATCTATGCTATCAGCCAAAGATCTTCACGATTGATTCCATTGTTCCCAATGGATTTTGGCGGATCTTTGCCTCCTCGCTGCCCAGGTAATGAAAGATACCGCCCAAAGCAAACTGCACACCATGATCGATTAGCGAACCCTTCGCCGACGCACCGAGCGACGGCGCGAACGGCACCTGGTCGTAGCTGTCGGTTACCCGATCAAATGACTTAATGGCGCCCGATTGGTCGAGACTTTCCTCGACAATCGGATGAAAGGTTTCAGTCAATTGGGGCGTCATCTTTTGCTCGAAATAACGCGTCGCTGAATCATTAGGCCCTTTGATGATGCCGATCGCATCGTCGATCGTCATGGCCGTTATCGAATCCCAAAAAATGTCTCGCGCGAAAGGCGCGGCAGTTTCGGCGCCTCGATTGAGCTGGACTTCTAAGTCATCCAACATTCCCGACGCGCCGATCGGCGCTAACACTTTCCTCGTTGTCTCTAGAGATTTGGGCAATGGAATATGGATGATATCATCGAGGAGATAACCGTCCGACACGCCAACGCGCGAGACGACACGATCACTTGCGACGCGCAGTGTATCTTTGAGCCCAGTAGCGGCTTCACCTAGCGTGAAGTCGTTCGAACTACCGCCGCCAAGTTTCTTAAATAGGCCCTTGCCCTTGCTGAGCCATCCTTGAGCAGAAGCTCCACTTGTTCCTAATAAAGCCGCGCTTAATCCTAGCGCAACTGCGCGACGGTTCAATTGACGAGACTGATACATAACACAACTCCTAATCGACTTCCGTCCCTGCCGTTTCCAGCTAGGGAACGGCAGCATTGCCCGCAGCCTCATTCGGGGGCGTCATATTCGCGCCTGATCGAGGCGACTCATTTATCGAACCGGTAGAAAAGCCATCACCCTCTAATCGGATCAAATCTTCACGGGCAATTAGAAGCCCGGGGTCGACTGCGAGTGCTCGCCTATATTCGCGAAGGGCAGCCCCACGTTGACCGGATGCTAAGTAGAGGCGACCCAGTGAATGAATGCGGTTCGCATTACTGGGTGCCAATCTCGATGAGCTGCTGCAATCAGCGATGGCATCATCGTAACGCCACGCCATGGCATACAGCTCACAGCGCTTGGCATATGCGTGGTCGAAATTCGGATCAATGGCAATAGCCTGGCCATAACCCGCTATGGCCTCTTCATACCGCCCCGTTTTTTGATAGCAAACGGCTCGATTATGGTGAGCCGCCACACTTCGCTCGTTTAACGTAATGGCTCTCGTAAAATCCTGAATAGCTTCGTCATAGGTCTGCTTGCTGTGTCGAGCACTGCCGCGGTTGATATACGCGACTTCAAGCTCTGCATCGCTCAAGCGACCGGACTTGATGAGAGAGGTATATCCGGCAATAGCCGCATCAAAACGTCCGCCATCCAAATGCTGCTGGGGGGTTGCGAAATCGTTTCCGCCCCCTAAACCGGCCAATTGACCCGTTGAACCGCATGCTGAAAGAAGTAGGAGCAACCCACCGGCAATAAAGAGTTTTTGCAAACCGCCGCCTCCGTCCGTTGATCGCATTTGTCACTACTCTTACGCACTCGTCAACTCACTGTCCAAAATTACTTGCCCGGTCAAAGGCCACCGAAGACCTCCGGAGTATAGTGCGGCAAATTGCAATGACCAATATGGTCCCAGGGGAAAGATGGCTTGCTTGGGTTTGTATCGGCCGTCAAATATTGGTGACTGGCCCAACGCTTGCGACGCGATTAACATACGTCCGATTCTATTCGGAATCGGCGCAGCGCGTTCCCTCACAACGGAGGCTTACATGAGCACGCGATCCAATTTGACTTCGAAACTCGTTGCAGCAAGCGCGATGGCTGCGGCTCTAACATTTCTAGCGGGTTGCGACAGCGGTGAACAACAAACTTCCGAAGCGGAAGACGCACCCATGGAACTGGCCGGGGATATGACGGCGGCTGACGGTATGGAGAAGTGCTACGGTGTTGCCTTGGCTGGCAAGAATGATTGCGCAGGTCCAGGACACAGTTGTGCGGGTCAATCAGCCAGCGATGGTGACGGCGCTGAATTCGTAAATCTGCCGTCGGGCACATGCGACAAGCTAGCGGGCGGAAGCACGACATCTTCTTCAGGTTAGAAAGTCCTGGCATTGCTCATCGACAGGCGCGCTCGCAAGAGTGACGTTCGCTAAAGGCTGCGCTCATACAATTTGACGTCCCAATAGCGGTCGAACTTGCGGCCGACTTCGCTAAACAGTCCGACTGCGCGGAAATTTAAACTTTCGTGAAGCCGTTCTGACTTTGGATTCGGCAGCGTAACGAGGCCATAGGCCCGATGAATATCTTCATCGGCAAGCGCCTCAAAAAGTTGTCTATAGAGTCGGCGTCCCAATCCTTTGCCGCACGCTTGAGGCGATAAGTAAACCGTACATTCGACCGACGTCGCATAGGCGCCTCTTGCTTTGAACGGTGTGGAGGATGCATAGCCCACGGGCTCGCCGTCTTCAGCCGCGACCAGCAATCGATACCGACCTTGAACTGCAAATTGTCGGAACCATGGCTCGCGCTGGCTTTCCGTAAACGGCTCGAGATCGAACGTAATGGGCGTGGTTTCAATGTAACGATTGTACAGCGCCGTGAGGGCTGGCAGATCAGCGAAGAGACCAGGCCGAATTAGAGGACTTGCCGTCGTCATTGAGGACCACGCCAGCGCGACGCACCCCACAACTGCAACCCAATGACAATAGCGATGACCACGGCCTGCAAAACAACAAACCCTAACGTCCGCGCTTCATATACTTGATAGAGAATGCCATGTGCCGCAATTAGGACGGCGCCCGCATAGGCCCAACGTTGGCCTTTTTTCCAAATTGCCGGCCCCAATTTTCGCAGCGACCAATTGTTCGACAAACCCAAAAGCGCAACCAAAACTAAAGCGGCCAAAAGACCCACATAGTTGGCTATGCCAAACAGATCCAAACGCAAAGGAAATGTATGAGCCTCATCGGCCGTGTAGACGAAGTACGGCCACATCGTGCGGTCAAAGTAAATCAACAGCCCAACATAGACATGAAGCAGCCCGTAGACGGCCGCCCAAATACCAAGATCGCGACGCAGCATGCTTGAGACGGGAATTTGCCGCCCGGTCAGAACATAAACTGGGCCAACGAGCAAAGTTGCTGCCAGAAAGAAGAGGCCTCCGTAGGCGGCCCCCAAACTCATGCTGTCGGTCGATGTCATGTCCGACGAGGCTTCGAATACCGATTGGATAGTGGCGCTGCCAGCGACTGCAAACGCGATATGGCGCAAAACGCGCAGAAGCCTGGGTCGCGCAGCAATCGACTGCAATAAGCGCTTAGCAATCGTGGCGGAAGGAATCGACTGCTCTGTCATTGATTTGGCCTGGTGCAATTAAGGCACGCTATAGCCCAAACAAGCGCCACTGCGCAAGTTGAGAATGACTTGATGTCAAACCTCATTATTATGCATTAAACCGTTATATTCCCTACAGTTTCATTATTCAAAAATAGTCTAATTCCACGGGGAAAATGTACTATGCCGGTGTCCTAGTTTTGCGGAAATGCTTAGCGCCGTTTGTTGGTGGATGGCCAATATCTGCTATAGTTAATCCAACAATTTGGGGGTGTCTGTGGGGCGTCGGCGGTCAATTCCATCACTCGATAGTTGCTGGTGGCTGTCTTGGAAGCGTCCCACGCAAAAGGTAAACCTAAGCGGAACGAGCGATCACTTGATCCTCTGGCAATGGGAGCCGTCCGCTTAGTAAGGGGGAGACTAAACGTGACGAAAATTCAAAAGCTTTTAATAGTCTTCGGATTTGTCGGCATAGGCGTCGCTACTGGATGTGCCACCGTGGGTATGCGAGACGATACGGCCAGCACGGATCCAATGCCGCTCACGCCTGGTGATATCGTCGAGGACACGGAGCCAACCAACGAAGAAACTGCAACCGCCGACGCTGAATCAGCCGCCATGGAAGCTGATCCAATCGACGAAAGCGCTGGATTGGACGAAGACGTCACGGCGGAAGAGGACGCCGCGATCGATGACGATGCTGATCTGGCGATGGCACCCGTGGATGAAGATCTTGATGACGCGGTAGACGTTGCCCAAGACCTCAGCGATGAGTTAGACGAAGCGGTCGCCGACATTGATAACGTAGCCGATGCGACCGACGATGGCGACTTTGCTGACGATATTGACTTGGCTGACGATATTGACTTGGCAGATGAAAGCGACTTGGCCGGCGATCAAGACACGGCCAGTCTCGACGAAGACATTGGTGATGAGCCCTTAGCTGACATCATTGAACCGGACGTAGACGATGGAGCGTCCGGGGGATTGCGGACCAATCAGGCCGGCATTGATGTCATCAAAGCCTATGAGGGGCTTCGTCTTGAAGCCTATGTGGGACCCGACGGTGGCACCTATATTGGCTATGGCCACGCCGAAGACGTGTATATGGGCATGACCATCACGGAAGAAACCGCCGAAGCGCTTCTCAAACAGGATCTCGTGGAAATCGAGGACGCCATTAAGGCACTGGTGACCGTTCCGATAAATGAGAACGAGCTCAGTGGCATGGTTTCCCTCGCCTACAATATCGGCATTTTCGCCTTTACCGATTCCACCGTGCTTCGCCAGTTGAATGACGGCGACCGGGTTGCCGCCGGCGATGCCTTCATGATGTGGAATAAGATCAATGAGGGCGGAGGGCTCTCCGCAAGCGAACAATTGACGGAGCGTCGTCAAACCGAGCGCGCCTTGTTCCTTACACCACTTGGCGAAGAAACAGTGGTGCCTGTGAGCTCACTGAGCCTCAAGGACCGAGAATTATCGCAACGTTAAACGGGTTTGAGTTGACGCGCCCAGATGAGTGGACGGAGAATTAGAGTTAAGGCAAACGCGCATTGCCCTCAACACGGGTAGCACGTCCATTGTAGGATCGGAAAAAACAAAATTGCGGCCGTAAGGCCGAACCCCTTGGCGGAGCTCGAATTATGTCGTCGGTCTATTCGATCCTACTCTTTGCAGCCTTCGGACTGATTATCGTCATCGTCGTGTTCGGCGGCATCCGGAGATTGGGCCGTCGGGAAGCGGAATACACACCCAGCAGCTATCGCGGCGAAGTCGATTCACGCAAGTGGGGATCCTTCTTGCGCGCCTATGCCTTTTTGACAACTCTGGTGCTCGCAGGGGTCGGCTATTGGCTCTATGCCGGCTCTCAAGCAAATCTGCAGCCTTATATTCTAGGAGAAGGTGGGGCAGCATTTGTCATCAACGAAACGCCTTTCGAACTTTCTGAGCCGCAAAGTGCAGCAGGGCCCGGTGCGGGATTTCCGACTCGCCGCGTCATGATGTCCGAGGAGCCGCTACGTATCATCCGCGGCACGATTTACATCAAGAACGCCTATGACGAGGATAATAAGGGCCATGTCTGGTCGGGCCGCGGCTGGACCGTCGACACCCATCAAGAGAAGAAGAAGGGCAGAAACCGTGAATACACGGTGACATTCGAGGAACCGTTTCCACCTGTGCGCGGGGTCCGTGACTTGCCGACTGTGGTCCTAGATTGCGCCCATCCCGACCATCGAACGCAGGATTTGAGGATTTATCCCGACCGATTTCGATTTGCGGCTCAGCCTCTGGACGAATCAGGAGGCTATTACTGCGCTTTTATGGCCATGGGCCCGGCCTAGAGCAGCCGCACGACTAATGAACGCCGGTGCACCGGGTTGCATGGAAGTCCGTATATCAACCCGGTAAGTCAATTCCGGCCTCGCGGCGACTGAGCCGTTAAAAAAAATCAGAAAAGTCGACTCATTTTATTAGGGATTTCGCCCAGACGACTGGCGAAGCAACAAATAAATGTCTACTATTCACATAGTAGACGCGGGCAAGGTGGGTGCCCCGACGTTTACGATTTGATCGAAACCCACGAAGTGGTCGGGACGGTAAAGTCTTCAAGGTAGGTCAAAATGTTCTCTAGGCGTAAAGACGCGGTCTCAGTCGAAGCCGCGAATAGTAAGCAGTCCGCTCAACCCAACAAGAAAAGTGCTCGGGCGGCACCCTCAATACTCAGCACGGACCTTCAAATCGAAGGCTGCTTGGATTCCAACGGTGACATGCAAATCGATGGAAAAATCGAAGGCAACATTCGCAGTGGATCCCTGACGATCGGCGAAAAAGCCCATATTAGTGGCGATATTATTGCCAATGAGGTCACAATCCACGGCCGGATTTCGGGCAATATCCGCGGCCGCAAGGTCCAGCTCATGCGCAGCGCCCACGTTGAAGGTGACGTGTTTCACAGCACGTTGACGGTCGAGCCGGGAGCCTATCTCGACGGAAATTGTCAGCATGTCGAGGACCCGCTAACTGCCGACAAATCGAAATCCCGCCCGCGCAGCAAAGGCAACGGGCAAACCAATAGCCGATTGGCCTCCGCACTTGATGGCGATGAAGTAGTTAATTCGGCACGTGGGGAGCGCTAAGACAATTTGCGCGTCGTCGTGCCGGGACCATTGTCGGGCGTGTCACGCTTGCGCCGCTCATAAGGCTTTAATTGCTTGGAGCAGTCGTAGAACGGCACAGGGTCACTTCTGCGCGGCCACTTATCGTGCGAACAATGTTCGGCCGCCTCTCAGTCAAGGCCAAGCCCGCACTTCAAAATGCGGGCTTTCTACTTTTTAGCTTACTGCTGGTCCTTCTAAAGTAAACGCCGCCTCCCGATTGGAAGATCGTAGAGGATCCGTAGCGTCAAAAGTGAGGATGGCCATTATGATCGAGAAAATCAGCACGAAAGACCAAGACTGGCGTGACATGTCTCACGGTGAAAAATTTCATCATGGCCGCAAGTCGCTAACCGGCATGGATAATGAAACCGGTATAGGGTGCGCGCTTTTCAAAGTCTCCCCCGGCAAGCGGGCGTTTCCAAGTCACGCCCATTTGGCCAACGATGAGGCACTTTTCGTAATGGAAGGCCACGGCACATTGTCTGTCGGCGACGAAGACATACAGCTCGGCCCCGGCGAATTTGTTATGATCCCGCGGGGTTCTGCAACGCCCCATGTCCTGGTCAATGACGGCGCAGCCGACCTCGTCTATCTATGCATATCGACTATGAACACGCCGGACGTCGTCCATTATCCCGACTCGGACAAGCTTGGAGTCTTGGAAGAAAAATTCCCATTCGGACCAAAGGGTCCAAGCAGCGTCGGCGGAATCTACGCGCGCAATCAATTGGGCTATTGGGACGGTGAGGACTAAGCAAGAGTCGGACAGCGTGCAGCGCCACCCCGCGCCGAACAAGAGCTGAAGTACCAAAAAATCCAAATTGGAAGTGCTACTGCATGACAATCAGCGTTGCCAGCACTCCGATGGTTGTCCCAACCAGCATTCCAAACATAACGCCATAAAAGGCTACGGATTCTCGACTTGCCATCCCTGCAGCTAACCCCTTCCTTGGTCTTCCTTCGGGTTAAGTGGGTGGTCTTGGTCTAAACCTCGTAGACCCTAAAGCCTTACAATTACCCGCGTTTCTTGACCACCTCTGATGGTTAACGCGAATCAATGCAAAAAGTGTGCCAACTATGTTTTAAACTGATTTAACAATGGCTTACGGACCAGTCATTCAATGACAGTCCGCGAAGTGTAAAAAAATCCGACAGTTTTGGTTCAGCAAAAATAGCGGAATTCAGCGCCCACTCCTTGCGATAAAGCCATTTTCCGGCAATTCTAGACATCTTAAATTTGTAAAGAATCCTGACACCAAGCCCTGCGAGTAGTTGAAGCGGAATTCGCCTTATGAGGGAGGCAGATCAAATCAAAGCTACCACCACTTGCATGTCCAAGGTCCTCCCCGGTTGAGCATTTCAGCTCTTGGAACGAGACTTGGGGGTATGTCAACGATCTGCGTACAATTCGCCCCGATCTGCGTGAAATTGGACGGCTGAAAAAGAAGCGTGAACACAAGCGCCTTGCTGGTACTCCGTACAATGATGGAATAACAAAGACGCCTGTCCAAACGAGGAGCACAAACCGCACCGAAAATGATCGAGCGTCTGAGAGGTCCCCTCACATCACACCAGTCACGTTGTTCGCGCCATGATTTCACATTTTTTGCACTCGACACTTGATGATCAACCAGCGCGGCGCAGAAAAGCAAAGGGGTTTGCTGTCGTCCCGCCGAGCGATTAGGTTACCCTGTTGGATGGGGGCTTTTATCAATTGATTGGCCAAGTTCATGAGACATGCCTTTTGTCGTGCTTTCTTTTTCTCAGTACTCTTTGTGTTTTACGAAGTCGGCGCGACGATCGCCCAAGACTTCTCGGACCCGGCGGAACCCGGAGAAGAAGTGGACCTGGAATTGGTCCTGGCCGTGGACATATCGGGTAGCGTCGACAATTTCGAAGCTCAAACCCAACGGGAAGGTTACATCGCAGCCATTACCCACCCGTCCGTAATCGAAGCCATTCAATCGACCTTCAATGGAAAGATCGCGGTGACATATGTCGAATGGGCGGACGCCTATTTGCAAGACCAGTTGGTAGGTTGGCATGTTGTTTCGGACGAAGCGAGCGCGGCCGCTTTTGCTGCTGCCTTGAACAGCCAGCCCCTCGCGCGCGGCTTTCGGACTTCAATCAGTCATGCCATCGATTTTTCCGCAGACCTGTTTGCGAATAACGGGTTTGCTGGAATGCGCAAAGTGATCGACATATCTGGAGACGGCCCAAACAATCGCGGCCGCCCATTGGCATTGGCGCGCGAAGAAGCTATCAGCAAAGGGATAACGATAAATGGCCTCCCCATTCTGAACGATCGGCCACAACCTTGGGGCCCTATGGGCACCCCTAAGGACATGAAGCTTAATCTCTACTTCGATGATCGTGTGATTGGGGGGCCCGGGGCTTTTAGCGTGCCGGCGGAAAGCTTTGAAGATTTTCGCGCTGCAATATTGTCAAAGCTGATCCGCGAAATAGCAAACGCGCCCAATACTGGTAGCGGCTCATTTGCGAATGCAGGATCTGGACACAACTCAGAACCCCGCGGCGATCGCAGCGACCCAGTCGTCCAAGCGCTTCTGAAATGACCAAATTCGGTTGATACTGATTAATTCAAAGTCGGCCGCTCTGTCTGCGTGCCATCGTTATTTACGCGCATTGTATTCAGCTCTTTGATTTCACTAAGTCTAACCTTGGTCGCCGTTAGCGCTTGCTCGAGATCAACAATGACTTGTTCCATGGTCGCCTGATCTGTGATCAGCAATTCGAGTTGTGGATCGCCCGGAGAATTCAGGCCGCGATTGCGTACCAGCTGACCCCAACGCCCCGCGTAAATCAGACACTCGAGCATGCTCAATGCAGTTTCATCGAATTTCGCCATGAAGAGACTCCGCTTCACCCAGTTGAAATTGTTCGTTCCTGCTTCTGGCATTGTCGTTAACCCTGGATTGTATTCGCGGTTCAATGGGACAACGGCATCACAGGCATTCAATCGGGCGAAATGCAAGGCCTATGCCCTCCGCAAAATAAGCCGCAGTTCTGGACTGTGTCGGGAACAAAGCGCAGAGTTCCGGGCAGTCAGCCTTAGGCCCTATGTGAGGCCCAAAGCTAACAGAATTCTGACCCGGACTCTGATTGTGGGTGCGGTCGTAGTTAACGTCCGCTTTTAGGTCGGCGCATTCTGAGACATCGTTCGATTGTGTGTCTGTCAGACTAGTCCGCCTTAACCAAACTTTCTTTCTCACCACCGAACCGGCCGAAGAAATCTTCGTCCATACCCGATTCTTTGGCAGAAGCCGTCATAACGTCTAGAGTGACCGCGACTTCGCCAGATTCAACTGCAAACTCTTCGACGTTTTTCACCACGGTATCGCGCACGCCAACGGGAATTTTCATCAGCGCCTGCATCGCGCCTTTGTCCCATTTCATCGTCATGACAATTTCGCCGCCCCGCTGGCCTCCCGGCGGCTCTTCAAGCTCATGCATCGTAATGTGCTCGGCGGTCGTATGATAATAATACTTGCGATGGGCGTCGCCGAGCCCAATCGGCAAATTCATCGCTTTCAATCGTTCTTCGCGCTCCATATCGATAAGCTCCTCATCGAAGACAAGAGCTTCAATATTTCCGATGATGATGCCGCTGCTCTTTCTTAGCTTGACGACCTCGTCAACCGTGCATTCCATTATCTGAGGACACTCGGCTAGCGACGGCGGTTTAACTTTCTTCGAGGGGATCGTCGTAAATCTCGTGTTCTCAAGCTCGTTCACGCCTTCCGGATAGAAGCGGGCCGTTTCCATCATGTCGTCAAGATAGTCGGCGGACGGACAATTGATGACGAATTCGCCCGTGTCGCAAATATTTTGGAACGTATGAGATTCCTGACGGAAGCCGATGATCATGCGCGGGTTCGTTTTCATCACGTCGTATTGCATGATATGTGAATAGGGCCCGGCGTTGAGCCTGCCCTGCTTGTCAAATGTAGTAATGATCGTGATTAGCTTGGGGAACACCCAAACATCCGTGTACCAAAAAGGCCTTATCCGCGCTTCTTTTTTCATTCGATTTCCCCAACTCGCGATTGCATTCCAGCCTGCATCGCCCTCACCATAGAGAGCTTTACCTTCCCTATCAACTTTGAGATGCTTAAATGCGTCTTAACGCCCCAAAAAGGAGCAACCCATGCGCTTCCAGGACCGCGTCGTTTGGATCACTGGTGCCTCTTCCGGCATCGGCGAAGGACTCGCCCTCAAATTTCATAGCGAAGGGGCGAACATCATAATCTCCGGGCGTCGCACGAACGAACTTGAACGGGTCAAGGATGCCTGCACTGAAGGGCCCGGCCGCGTCCATACGGTGCCGTTTGACATCGTCGATTCAGATGCTCGAGACGAAGCAGCAAAGCAGGTTCTTGCTGACTTTGGCCGCGTGGATATTTTGGTGAACAATGCCGGTGTCGGCCAGCGGTCCTTAACCAAAGACACAATCCTTGATGTCGATCGACAGATTATGGAACTCGATTACTTTGCTCCCATTGCGCTGACCAAACTTGTCTTGCCCCAAATGATCGAACGTAAAGAAGGAACGCTCGTGGTCACCTCTTCGGTTGCAGGAAAATTTGGCGTACCTTTGCGTTCAGCCTATTGTGCAGCAAAGCACGCACTCCACGGTTATTTCGATACGCTGCGCATTGAGCTTGTGAAATATAATATAGATGTCTCTTTACTGGTGATTGCAGGAGTCACCAGCGATGTGTCTTACAAAGCGCTAACTGCAGACGGATCGCCGTTCGGAGACTTCGATTACGGACAAGATCAAGGGATCACGCCCCTCGACTGTGCACAGACGGTGCTCGACGGTCTCATCGACAAGCAAGAAGAAATTGTTGTCGGCAAAGGCCGACCGATCGAAGCGCTCTGGCTCAAGCGCTTTGCACCCGAGACCATTACTGAGCGGTTTTCGCGCATCCCGCTGCCTGACGATCAGTAGCATTGCTTTGGCACAGCCGGACCTCTTCTAACGTCCTCGGCGTCCACGCCCTCCTCCATTGCTGTTCCGACCCCGATTAGAATTACTCGAACCGGAGTCACGACGCTCTGACCGCTGACTGCTGCGCTCTTGCCGGCGTGGAGCAGACTGTCTTTGTTGTTGACGTTGAGGCGCAGCTTGCCGTTGTTGTTGCCGTTGGGGCGCGGCATTGCGTTGACGGTTATTCTGTCGGTTTGAACGGGTCGTTTGTCCCCGATTGGGCTGAGCTCGATTTCCTTGCGACCGACTGCCCTCAGATCTATTGGTGCGCGCCCGATTGTTGCGAGCAGTACCGTTTTGCAACTCCCTATTACGCATCTGATCAATCAATGCGCGGTTTTCGGGAGAAAGGTTTCTTGTATTTGGAGCCGTGTTCGTCGCGCGTCCATTTCGCCCGCGGTTCGTACGCGCCCGATTGTTCTGTCCTGCATTGTTGGGCGCCGTAGTATTTCGGCCACGATTGCCTTGGAGCGATCGATTGGGCGTGTTATTGCGGAGCGCGCGCTCAGCCGCTTCGCGTTGCTGCGGTGTCAGGTTGTTGAAATTGGGCGCGTTGGTGCCGCGATTGTTGATCGATCCGGTATTGCGGCCGCGGCCTGTCCGCGCGGCATTGCCCTGGCCTCGATTATTCATAACGCGTACATTTCGACCACGGTTATTCCGCGCCGCGCTGTTCTGTGTTGCGTTGTTTTGAAGCTGCTCCGTCAACGCCCTGTTGTTCGCAGCACCGCCATTTCTACCGCGCAAGTTTCGCCCGCGATTATTTCGAGCACCGTTATTAAGTGCGCGATTTCCTCGTGCCTGATTATTGAGGGCGCGGTTGTTCGTCCGTTGGTTGCGCAACGCCTGTTGGCCCTGACCGCCTCGATTACCTCGGGCGTTGCCATTGCGACCTCCACGGCCTCCTTGGGTTGCTACATTTTGATTGTTGCGGCGACCAAAGTTGCGGCGATCCTGTAAGCGCCGAGAGATGCGATTTCGATTTGGCCGATCTGCGATCCGGCCATTGCCCCAGCGATTGTAAACATTGCGACGGTAAATATTGCGGCCCCGCCGCCACCGTTTGTTGTTCAGATAATTCTTTCCCCTTCCCCTGTAGCGATAAGAGTTAAAGCCGTAGTCGTACCAATAGTGGTCGTAATAGTGGTGATGGTAGTAGCTCCCGGCGAGAATTCCGAAGAACAGCGAAAAGCCGGGAATCAGCGGGTACCCGTAATAACTGGAATAGGAGTAATAGGGATAGTACAGATGTGAATAGTACGGGTAGTAGCCCCACCCGGTCCCGTAAAACACAGTGTTGCGATAGATATGGGATCCCGTGTAGCCGGGAAGATACCCGGTATAAACATAGCGAGGCGTGTGGTCATAAACGTACACGTACGTCACATTATGTAGCGGATGGGTCTTGGGAATATTGTAGATCTCATCTGGAACGTAGGTTGCGACCGTCCATGGACCATTTGGCGATGACGAGACGAACCAAACACCGTCGTGACATGCGTAGTATGCACCGTTGCCTTTGATAACCGAAAAAGACGTGTTGACGGCGTACTGAAGACTCGTACCTGAGATCGGAGCAAACTCAGGGCTGCCCGCATAATTAACGTCGATGCTCGCTTGGGTACGATCAACTTGCGCCGTTTGCGGCACTGTCGCTTCGATGACGGCCTGCTGCGACTCGGGCGTTCCCGGCACGCTGGCCAAAATCTGCGCCTGAGGAACTTCCTGTGGGATATTTGCAAACGAAGTTGGCAACTCTGACGGTTCGACAAAGCCCCACGTCGCTAAAGATTCAAGCCGCTTGCTCGAAAACCATCGTCCAGCAAAAAGGTAATAGTAAGTTTGGTTCGTAATATTGAAAAACACATCCGATTCAGAGTTTCTCAAGAACAGCAGATCCGTCCCCGCAATTGGACTGAGCTCCATTTGGCCGTCCATCTGAATCATCGCCGCGGGCACTGTGCTCACTATGACATTTGAAATGGAAGCAAGTTCGATCGCCGGCGCGCCTTCGGGAGCGGCCTGTTCCGTTAGGCGTTGGGGCAAGCTGGTAATGGCTTGTGGAGGATTAAGAGAAGGTGTCCAGACTCCACTTAATGTTTCGGCCTCGAACCAGTTCTCTCCTGTTCGCACATAGTAAGTACTTGTCTGTGGATGAAGGAAAAGATCGAACGGCGTATTGACGACACGCATCAACCCGCCCGAGGCTTCTTGGACCAAGCGCGGTTCGCCTTCGGTCAAGACCAACAAAGTCGGCTGCGTTTCAACATAGATGTCTGGGGGGTCGGTGCGGACTGAGGACGCATCAGAGATGCGATCCTGGAGCTCGGCCAATCGCATGCTTGAATTCAGCTGATTGAGCGAAACGCGCGCTTGAGTTCCGGTGATGGCCTTCGTGATAATGCGTTCAGCCAGATCGCGGCTGCCTTCATCCGGAAACGACATATCCTCGATGACGACGTTGTCGACAAATGCCGATCCAGCACTTTCATCGATACTCGCTTCCGCACGAAACCAGACTGAACCGAAAGTTGGGTCATCCTCGTCAGCGATAGCGACGGCCACCGCAGCCTGACCTCTAATATCGTTGCCGTTCAGTGAATCGATCCGCGGCTGGTGGACGATCAGCGAGCCCTGTTCGTTTTGAATAAGTTTGGGCCAATTTGGATCTAGATCGTACTGAGCCGCAAATGCGACTGTGCTGAGAGGAACAACAAACAAAATTGTTCGGAGCAAAATATCTCGGATCAGCATATTGAGCCGCCTCTTTCTGGTTTCAATTGCAGCGCCGGGGGTGCGCTCACTCCAGACTCAAAACCCAACTAAACAATTTCGAATTTCCGGCAACGAAACGCGCGTGGCGACGCGATGTCTACTCACAATTTTGCGCGCATGCCGCAAACAAAGTCTGCGCTTTTGTGCGTCAGCACAGCGCTGCACCACATGACAGTTTCAAACCACGCATTGTCCACCCGCGGGGGCCATACGGCGTCTGGTCCCGCACTATTCCGGCTTGCCGGTCCTGCGCGCGTCCATGATACGCAAACCACGCGCCGACCGGTTCGCCCGCATGGCACCATTGGACCGGTTTGAACATGAACCGCACCTGAACAGGGTTTTTGGCAAAATTCTGGGGTTCTTAGGCTTCCGGCCGCAATATCTGCTTGCAATTCCATCAATTCGAACCGGGGCATCCGCCCTTGTGCAGATGCGGCCACAATCCCCTGCGAGGGGGTCGAAACGTTAACAAATACCTTACATGGACTTGGTGGTTAACCGTTCCTAAGGCGCCGGGTGCTATCAAATTTGACGTCTAGCGCAGACGACGACATCGCGCGCCGTGGGGCAGCAGATCTGTCACCGGCCTTCGCGAGGGGACAAATAATGACAGCAAGCTGGTCTGTGGTTGCTCCAAGTGCAGCAGACTTCCCGGCTCTGGACCGGTGCGGCGACCCTAAGCTCGTCGAACGTCTTGCGGATTCGCAATCCACATGAACACGCCTGCAACCTTATTGCGTCGGATCACCGACAACGTCCCTGCGATCATTGCATACATCGATCGAAATGAACGATATCGCTTTGTCAATCAGACCATGGCGGCGTGGTCGGGGCAACGTGAGGATGAACTTGTCGGGCGAACCGTTGCCGACGTCACAGGTCCCGATGCCTATGCCCGCATCAAGCCCGCGCTTTCGGCCGCGCGAGCCGGCGTGGAATGCAAAATCGAATTTGAGATCGCCGCGCGCGCCGGCGGGTCACGAATCCTAGAGGCGCACTGCGTCCCCGATGTCACCGACGCCGGTGAGATTGAAGGCTTCTTCCTGCTGACCCTTGATGTGACCGAAAGCCGAGCAATCGAGCGCCGGCTCCGCTTGATCGCGGATCACATTCCAGCAGTTGTCGTATATGTGGATCTCGAGGAGCGTTATCGCTTCGTCAATAAAAAGATGGAGGACTGGTTCAGTCGCCCGGCCCAAGAGCTGATTGGAAACACCGTCCTTGAGGTTAATGGAGAAGAAGCCTATCGGGAGTTTCACTGGACGACCGAGCGAGCATTCGCAGGAGAGTCATCAACTGTCGAGTTTGACGCAGAGCTCCCGAACGTCGGTCTCAGGCACTTTCGCTCCGACATCATTCCGCAGTTTGATCAATCGGCCAACGTCGAGGGCTACTACGTTCTTACGCTCGACGTCACCGAACAGCAAAAAGCAGCTAACGACCTCTTGCAAGCCAAAGAGGAGGCTGAAGCTGCAAACCAGGCGAAGTCACAATTCCTGGCGAATATGAGCCATGAGATCCGCACGCCGCTTAACGGGATCTTGGGAATGACTGGGCTGCTGTCTAACACTGAACTTGACGAGCGACAGTCTCGCCACGTTGAAATTGTTCGCGGCTCTGGTCAGCTGTTGCTTACAGTAATCAATGACATCCTCGACTTCTCCAAAATCGAAGCCGGAAAACTTTTTCTAGAGAAAGTCGATTTCGAGGTAAGGCATCTAGTCGAGGCGACGACCGCGCTTTATACCGCGAACGCTGAGACCAAGTCACTCTCCATCACCACGTACATTGATCCCGGTATTCCCAATATCGTGACCGGCGACCCAAACCGCCTGCGTCAGGTGCTAGGGAATCTGATTAACAACGCCGTCAAATACACCGATGCTGGAACCATCAACATCCTTGTCACGTCTCGTTCAACACCGCCCAATCGCGTCTCGCTCGCATTCGAGGTCGCGGATACGGGCATTGGCATCGAGCCTGCAATCCAAGAGCGCTTGTTCGGCGCGTTCGAGCAAGCCGATGGTTCAACCTCACGGCGCTTTGGTGGAACAGGTCTCGGCCTGTCGATTGCGCGCCAGCTCGTCGAATTGATGGGCGGCACAATCACGGTTCAAAGCGAGCCCGGCCAAGGCTCAACGTTCTCGTTTGAAGTGGAATTCGCGGTCTCTGCTGCGACGTCTTCAGCCGGACTTGCCATTGCGGATGCGAAAACGGCGCACTCGGAGTGGACTCACGCGACAGACGCTCATGTACTCCTCGCCGAAGACAATCCGGTCAATCAAGAAGTCGCGCGTGCGAGCCTGCTCGAGCTTGGCTGCAAGGTCGTATGCGTTACCAACGGCGCCGAGGCGGTGGACCTGCACGCGCAGTTTGACTTCGACCTAATATTCATGGATTGCCAAATGCCGGAAATGGATGGGTATCGGGCAACCACATTAATTCGGCTGGCGGAGCGCCAGGCCAATGCGACGCGCAAAGTCCCAATCATCGCATTGACAGCCCACGCGCTCGATGAAGACCGGCAACGTTGCCTCGAAGCTGGCATGGATGATTATTTGCCCAAGCCGTTTGACAAAGCGAGCCTTGATGCCGTGTTGCGGCGGTGGCTGCCCGAGGCCGAGACGGCCTCAAGCAGCGCAGCGCACTAATCTATGCAGCAGCGGTAAGGCCCTGCGCCAACGGCATCAAGTCGTTCAAAAAAGTCTTTCCCGAGAAATGTCGGCCGGTTCCAGTTATCCGTCTTCGACGAGTACCGCCAACAGCGTTATACGGTCATCGTCCCAAGAATTTACTTGCAATGCCGAGCAATTGATCGGCCGCAGAAGCGTCGCCGTCGACCTCAAATAATGACGTCAATCCTGAAAGGGCTGCGGTTGCCACTGAACCACCTGTATTTCGTTGAGCGCTCATCGCATTCTGAACGGCATCGTTTTGCGTTTGCTTGCTGAGTGCGCCCATCGCAATTGTTGCGACAAGTGGCAACATCTTTTTCAGAATGTCACCGCCAACTCCTGTCTCTTTGGAAGCATGCTCTGCAACCCGACGACTGACGTCTTTGCTCCCTAAGATGTGGCCCAATATGCCATTACCCTCATCAACCGCCGATTGATCTGCCTGTAAGTTGGTGTCCTCGAGATAGCGGGTGTGTGAACCCGATTGGAGAGCGCCGAGTAGCGCTTCAAGACCACCCGGTTTGGTCGTATTTTGCTGCAGGCCTCTTTGCAGAGCGGGCAGCATATGGCGCACCGCATCTTGGGCCTGGCCCGACTCAACACCGAATTGTTGAGCTAATCCCTTTACTAATGCACCGCCTTGCGCGCCAAGTATCTCATCTAATAGACCCATCTCTTGTCTCCCTTCATAACCTGAAATTTTCTCTCAATCTCAAAGTTTCCTGGCACCCCTGACCAATAAATTGATGCTAAAGAGGTGGCTCGGGAAATCTGCACAGTTGAGATAAGTGGAATTTTGGCCTGTAGGCGGCATGATCGCCGGCAACAGGAGATCCACTATGGCAAGACGACCACGTCGCAATCATACACCTGCGTTCAAGTCGAAGGTGGCCCTTGCGGCCGTTCGCGGTGAGCAGACATTGGGAGAACTCGCTCAGCAGTTTGATGTTCATCCTAACCAGATCAAGCAATGGAAAGATCAGCTCCTTGAGGGTGCAGCGGGTGTTTTTGGGCGGGAGGGTAAATCACCGCTGCCTGCACCCCGTGTTGATGTGAAGAGGCTCCATGCCAAGATTGGGGAGCTGACGCTTGAGAATGATTTTTTAGGCGATGCGCTCACCAAGGCGGGATTGCCGAGCGCAAGAAAATGATCGACCGCAAACATAAACTCTCGCTCAGCCGTCAGGCCAAGGCGCTCAAGATCAGCCGGGGCAGCGTCTATTATCAGCCCCGTCCCGTATCGGTCGGTGATCTGGCACTGATGCGCCGGATTGATGAATTGCATCTCGACTATCCCTTTGCAGGCAGCAGGATGCTGCAGGGACTATTGCTTGGTGAAGGATACAAGGTTGGCCGCCTGCACGTCACAACACTGATGAAGCGTATGGGGCTTGAGGCTATTTATCGCCGCCCGAACACGTCCAAGCCTGCACCGGGCCACAAAATCTATCCCTATCTGTTGCGTAAGCTGCCGGTCACCCAACCCAATCAGGTCTGGGCGATGGATATCACCTACATTCCAATGGCACGGGGCTTTGTTTATCTGGCCGCAGTGGTTGACTGGTTCAGCCGGCGTGTCCTGTCCTGGCGGCTCTCTATCACACTGGAAGCAGACTTTTGCATTGAAGCCGTTGAAGAAGCACTGGCCCGTTACGGTAAGCCGGACATCTTCAACACCGATCAGGGCTCGCAGTTTACCTCCATCGCTTTCACACAAATCCTGAAGGATGCTGAAATCGCCATCAGCATGGATGGCAAGGGAGCGTGGCGGGACAATGTCTTTGTTGAACGGCTGTGGCGCACGGTCAAATACGAGGAGGTCTATCTGCATGCCTATGGCAATGTTCCACAAGCCCGAGCCGCCCTCGGCAAATATTTGGTCTTTTACAACACCAAGAGACCGCATTCATCGCTTGACCGCCAGACACCCGATCAGGCTTACTTCAACGTGCTGCAACCAATCCCGGTCGCGGCATAACAGGGGCTGAAATCCACTTATCCGCAGTCCGAAAGTTGTTCAAACAAACCGAACCACCTCTCAAGACTCTATTTGACCTCTCCATTGTGAGCCCCAGAGTTTGGCTCCCACCAATCAGCGGCCATCTATCGACCTGGCTTGAAGCTGAGGTGTGACCTATACTTTGACAAAACTATTGACTGATTAAATCCATCGCTTTCCATTATTACGGAGCTTGAATGACATGCGTATCGCGCTGACGATTGCAGTACTCATATTGGCCGGCCTGGTTCAAAACGACGGCGCGCGCGCGCAAGACGCCGCGCTGACCGTGCTCATCACCGGCTCGAGCCGGGGTATTGGATTTGAATTTGCCCGTCAGTATGCGGATAAAGGCTGGACCGTCATTGCTACTTGCCGAACGCCCGAGACAGCCGATGCACTTCAAAACCTAGCGGTACAATATTCGAACATCACAATAGAGCAGCTGGACGTCACAGATCACGAAGCTATTGAATCTTTGGCAGCCAGATATGAAGGCCGTGCCATCGACGTGTTGTTGAACAACGCTGGCATTAACCCGGGTCGAGGCCCTCAAACATTTGGCGAAATCGACTACGAAGTGTTCGATCAGATCATCCATACGAACACTACGGGCCCGCTCAAAATGGCAGAGGCATTCGCGGATCATGTCGCGGCCAGCGATCAAAAAAAGATCATGACTTTGACAAGTGGTATGGGCACGCTTAGCGGGGCTGAGCGCTTCCCGCCGATCGTTGGCCCGTATCGGATCAGCAAGGCAGGCGTCAATATGGCGATGCGAGTGGCAGCCAGGGCGCTTAAGGGCCGCGGTGTTATCGTGGGCATTTTGGATCCGGGTCTGGTTGATACGGATCAAGCCGCAGGTGTCAACGTACCCAAAATGGCGCCAGAAGTAGCTATCGCCGGCATGATCACCGTGATAGACGGCTTCACCCTCGAAAAAACAGGCCTCATGTTTCGCCACAACGGCGAAGTCTCCCCATGGTAGAAAGCCATATCTCTACTTGGCAAAGCGGGAAAAAAGGCCAAATTAGGCCGCTTGGCGGAGCCCAACGTCTCCTGACTGAAAACAAACCGTGGCCCCTCTTACATTGGTAGCTGCTTTCGCTAGGATGCGGTCCGTCTTTGTGCGGGAGGGAGGGCCCGCGCTACACTTAAACCTTTGTAATTAATTATCGGGACCAGCCATGCAGCTTCCTCCCTATGACTACATCAAACCGTCAACGCTCGAAGAAGGCCTCGTCGCCCTTCGTGACTCAGACGGTCCGGTCCAAATACTAGCCGGCGGGACGGATGTCCTATTCAACATGAAGCTGGGTTTCTTTGAGCCGAAAACCGTCATCAATATCAAATCCCTGCCCGAGCTCACGAGCGTCACCCAAGACGACGATGGCACGCTGCGAATAGGATCGGCGTGCCGCTTGACCGACTTGGTCAACCATCCATTGATTGTTGATAATTTACCTACCCTAGCGCAAGCGATCCGCTCTGTGGCGTCTTGGCATGTACGTAACATGGCTACGCTTGGCGGCAATTTGTGTCTCGACACAAGGTGTTGGTACACCAATCAAGACACAACGTGGCGCGACACCCGTGCTACCTGCTTCAAAACTGACGGCGATATTTGTCACGTCATCAAAAGCTCGCCCGATTGTGTGGCCATCAATAGTTCAGATACAGCGCCCGTTCTTATGTGCCTCGATGCTCACGTGACGCTAGCGAAGGCCGGCTCGAGCCGCGATGTTCCACTCACAAATTTTTATCGCTACGACGGACTAATCCACACTATTCGCGAACCTGATGAGATTTTGACGTCAATTGTCGTGCCCCCGTGCGCCGACAAAACGGCTTATGTCAAAATCGCCCCACGCGAAGGGCTTGATTTTGCAGTTGGTACGATTGCGGGACGAATCGCAAGAAACGGAGATAAAGTTTCCGCCTTGACGCTTGTAATCAGCTCACTGGCACCGGCACCCATGGTTCTTAAAGGCGCTGCAGCATCAATCATTCATTCCGGACTATCAGACGACGCCATCGAATCTGCAGCGGAAGAAGCTTTGGAAGACGTCGGACTTTTAACCAATCTATTCACAAAAGTCGCCTACAAGCGCGAACTCATCAAGGCATTAGTGACCCGCGCGCTCGATAAATTGCGAGAGGATTAGTGCATGTCTAAGGTACTCATCAAGCTGACCGTCAACGGCGATCCGCACGACTTGGCGGTCTCGCCCCGCCAAACGCTCCAAGATGTCATCCGCGAAGACCTCGGTCTCATCGGGACGAAGAAAGGCTGTGTCAGTGGCAGTTGCGGCGTGTGTACGATCATCAGCGACGAGGGAGAAGCTCTTCTTTCATGTCTGGCTTTGGCCGTCGACTTTGACGGCCGGGAAATCACAACCATCGAAGGGATCGAGGCCGACGGCGAACTGCACCCGATACAAAAATCGTTTTTGGAATATGGAGCTGTGCAATGCGGGTTTTGCACGCCGGGTCTTCTCATGACAGCAAAAGCATTGATCGATCTAAATCCAAACCCGGATGACGAGGCGATTAACGAAGCTCTGGCTGGTGTCATTTGCCGCTGCACCGGCCATATCAAAGTCAAACATGCCATCCGCAACGTTGGCGAGTTTATGGGCGAGGACAAAGTCGATGACTTATAGACCAAATATCTTCAATGCCGTCGGCAAGGACCAGCCGCGTCTCGACGGTGCTGAGAAAGTCAGCGGCCGTTCCGTTTTTACCGATGACGTTTTCTTACCGGGCATGCTAGCCGGCAAAATCGTACGCAGTCCCCACGCTCATGCCCGCATCAAGAACATCGATTATTCCGAAGCCCTTAAGGTCCCTGGTGTACGCGCCGTCGTGACGTATGAGGATTGCAAAGGGCTTTCGATCGGTAAGTATCAGGGCATTCTTGCTAACGGCGTCGCGCGCTATATCGGTGAAGACGTTGCCGCCGTTGCCGCCGTCGATGACGCCACCGCTGCAGAAGCGGCCGCGCTCATTGAAATTGAATATGAACCCCTGCCCGCGGTTCATGCACTAAACAAAGCGACCTGGCCGCAAGCACCCGTTCTTCATCCGGGTACGGATGACAACCTCGCCCTTCTCACAGAAGAAGTCCACGGCGAGCCGGACCGGCTGTTCGATGAGGCCTATCACATTCGCGAAGACGATTTCGAAAGCAATCCTTCACACAATTGCTTTGCCGAGTTTCATTCGGTCGTTGCAGATTATTCGCAAGCAGGAAAACTTACGATTTGGACGCCTTCCCAATCCGCTTTGATGTTTCAAAAATCGTTTGCCACGACGTTTGGCTTGAACGATGGCAATGTCCGCGTGATGTGCCTCAACACAGGCGGCGCTTTTACTGGTCGAACCGGCGCGCGGCCTCATCACTTTGTCGCCGCCGTTCTGTCTCAAAAGGCGAGCCGGCCGGTAAAGATTACCGCGTCGGGCGATGAAGAATTTATCATGTGCCGTGCCGGCGGCAAAAATCATTACCATTTGCGCAGCGGCGTCGACAAAGACGGCAAGATCAAAGTGATCGAAGCAGATTTTCTGTTCGATTGCGGCGCGTTTATGGAAGCCCAAGCGCTCGTCACCATGCTGACGTCTAAATACCTGCATATGCTCTTTCCGTTGGAGCACTCGCGCTATCAGGGCCAGCTCGTCTACACTAACAACATGCCCTACTATTTCCACCATGGCGGGGGCCTGGCGCAAATGCAGTTTGCCTTCGGCCAGCATGTCGATCTAATTGCACGAGATATGGGAATCGATCCGGTCGAGTTTCTATTGAAGAATGCCGTAGAGACCGGACATACAACCGTCACTGACATTCACTACGCCAGCTGTGGCTTGAAAGAGTGCATTGAAAAAGCTGCTGCGAAAAGCGACTGGCGCAATAAGCGCGGAAAATCTAAGCCCTATCGCGGCATCGGCATCGGCATTGGTGCCATGGCTTCAGGCGGTGCCCGCGGACCGCTTGGAAAAGACACCTCAGCGGCGTTTATCAAAGTCATGGACGATGGCAGCGCGTCGCTCTTTACCGGCCTGCCTGACATGGGCCAAAGCTCCCATACCGCCATGGCGATTATTGCCGCGGAAGTTTTGGGAATTAATCCCACCGACATTCAAGTCATCTCCGGCGACACCGACGTCGCCCCCTTCGATATTGGTGCGTTCTCGCAGCGCGGCACATTTGTCACCGGCAATGCCGTTATGAATGCTTGTAAAGATGTCCGCGAACAGTTGGAGAAGGTGGCAGCGGAAGCACTCGGCGTCGAGGCAGAAGATCTCGTCTTCCGCGACAAGAGTGTCTACGGCAAAGACGAGCCGTCTCAATCCATTGCGTTTGCAGATCTCATCAAAAAGACTATGGGTGAAGGTGAAGGCCGGCCTCTCATGGGCCGCGGCTTTTTTACCTCGCCGCGCAAATCAGGCGCCATGGCTTATTCGTTCGGCGCACAAATTGCCGAAGTCGAAGTGGAACCCGACACGGGCATTGTCAAACTGCTTCATATGACAGCGGCTCACGATGTGGGCCGGGCGCTCAATCCGCGGGTCGTGCAAGGTCAAATGGACGGTCAAATTTTCAGCGGCATGAGCCAAGTACTCTATGAAGAGTGTGAAATGGATGGGGGACAAATTCTCAATCCGTCCCGGCTTGAATATAAAATGCCCCGCTCTTACGAAGTGCCGGAAGTTGACCATATCATCGTCGAGTCAATTGACCCTTTCGGTCCGTTTGGCGCTAAGGAGGTGGGAGAAGGCCCGATCGTGTGTACCCTTCAAGCGATTGCCAATGCCGTGGCAGACGCGATCGGTCATCCGGTGAAAGAAATGCCGATCACACCGTGGCGCGTGATGCAAACGATGAAAACTGCCGAAAAAGCCAAAGCGGCGAATAAGAAATCTACGGTTGAGTTGGTGGGAGAGTAAGACCTATGAGACGTCTATTTGTACTTTTCGTGTCATATGCCTTTCTAATCGGATCGGCGGCAGCGGATGACCAAACTGATCCGATTCTCAAAACTTTGAATCCCAAAACTATTCTTCTGGCCGGTGCAACCGGCAACAACGGCAGCGAAATCTTGCGGCAATTGACGGACCTTGGCGTCAAAGTTCGTGCTATGACGCGTGAAAAAGCCGGCGCCGCAGAAGAACATGGCGTGCCCTACAATTGGGTAGAAGCTGACGTCACCAAGCCCGAAACACTTACCGCCGCGATGGAGGATGTCGATATCGTCATCTCGGCAGTCGCGACCATGATGCCGATCGGGTCCAACCGGTCCGAATTGGTTGACTATGAAGGCACCAAGAACCTCATCGCCGCGGCCAAAGCGGCCGGCGTTGAGCGATTCATAATTATTACGTCAGCCCACTCTGGCGAAGAGAGCCATTGGCTCAATTATATCGGCGGCAATGTGTTGGTGTGGAAGGGTGAAGCAGAAAAAGAATTGGTCGCCTCGGGTCTCGACTATGTGATCATCGCGCCAAGCGTTATCACAGATGAATCAGGCGGCACAAAATCAATTCAGCTCATCCACCGCGACAATTATGAAGACGGCATGACGATTTCGCGCGCCGACATGGCAAAAGTCATTATTGCGGCCGCGTGCCATCCTGACGCTGCCAACAAGATCGTGACTATAGCCAATAGCGACACAGCGCCATCGGACGATTGGCAGAATGCCTTTGCCGACTTACCAAGCGAACTTGAATGGCAGTAGAATAGTGCACCAATCTACGTCGACCCGCTCACGGGACTTGCACGAACGTCTCGATCATCCTGTTGTCGACGTCGATGGCCATATGGTCGAGTTTTTTCCGGTCTTTTTCGAATATTTGAAGCAAGTTGGCGGACCCGACATGTCCGACCGCATGTGGGCAAGCTTCACAAAGCAAAATCGCAACTGGCATAAGATCGATTGGAACGAACGCCGGCGCTATGGCGTGACGCGACCGGCCTTTTGGGCGGCGCCAAGCGAAAACACGACCGACCGGGCAACAGCAATGCTGCCCAAGCTCATGCGAGAACGATTGCCCGAGATGGGAATCGACTATTCCGTGGTCTATCCGACGGTGGGGTTCTTACTTCCCGATTTGCCGCAGGAAGACGTGCGCAAAGCGGCTTGCCGCGCTCAAAATATGATGGTCGCCGATATTTTTGCGGGGACCGAAGACCGATTGACCCCCGCTGCGGTTATTCCCTGTCACACTCCGGAAGAAGCCATCGCGGAACTCGATTTCACAATGACCGAGTTGGGACTCAAAGTGCCGATGTTTGCAAATTTGGTGCGCCGCCCTCTTGACCCGGTAATCGAACTCGATCCCGATCTCGGGCGCTACGCGTTTTGGGTCGATACGTTGGCGCTCGACAGTCTCTACGACTATGACCCGGTTTGGCAGAAATGTGTTGATCTCAAAGTACCGGTCACCGCCCACGCGGTCGCCCAAGGGATTGGTATGCGGCGCTCCATCAGCAATTACATGTATAACCAAACAGGGCATTTTGCCGACGCCGCTCACGCTTTCGCCAAGTCCCTATTTTTCGGCGGTGTGACCCATCGCTTTCCGACGTTGAACTTCGCGTTCTTGGAATGCGGCGTCGCTTGGGCAGCATGTTTAATCTGCGACCTCGTCGAACGTTGGGAAAAACGCAATAAACAAGCCGTCCAACAATTCAATCCCGAACGGCTCGATCTCGAAGCGTTCGACGAACTCATGGAGCGTTACGGCGGCGAAGTTTTCGCCGGTCAAAATATCAGCGCAGGCTTGCTCAGAAACCCAGAGACCGACATTGATGATTTTTCGGCGACCGGCATAGAAAATATGCAGGATCTTCACGATCGTCTTGTACCCAATTTTTACTACGGCTGCGAAGCCGACGACCGGATGAACTATACGGGTTTTAAGTCTGACGCCCTGCCTTTTGGCGCCAAACTCAATGCTGTTTTTTCTTCTGACTTTGGCCATTGGGACGTGACCGACATGAGCCAAATCCTTGTCGAGGCCTATGAACTTGTCGAGGACGGAATTATGAGCGCCAATGATTTTCGTGATTTCGTGTTCACGAATCCCGTCAAGCTCTTAGCGAGCCAGAATTCGAACTTCTTCGAGGGCACCGCCGTTGAAGCGGATGCGGCTAAAGTTGTTGCAGATTTCTCTCCGCCTCAAGCTGCGTAGTCAGGACACGGCGTCTCATGACTGAGCCTCCTTCCGGTTTTTTACGCACACCGGAAGACCGTTTTCAAAACCTGCCGGACTTTCCGTTTGAGCCTCACTATATGCAAATGCCTCATGGCGACGGCACCATGCGCATGCACTATCTCGACGAGGGTGACAAAGGTGCGCCTGTGATCCTCTGTCTGCATGGGCAGGCGACGTGGTCTTACGCCTACCGCAAAATGATCCCGATCTTTGTGAAGGCCGGCTATCGCGTTTTGGCGCCGGATTTCATCGGCTTTGGCCGCTCCGACAAGCTGCCGCAGGACACTGATTACACCTATCAAAAACACGTGGATTGGATCGCGGATTTCTGCAAGCGCACCGGCCTCAAAAACGCCACCGGATTTTTTTTCGATTGGGGCGGCATGTTCGGGTTGCGCGTTGCCGTCGATCACCGGGACATGTTCGACCGACTCATCCTCAGCAATACGACACTCCCTCGCGGTGACAAGTTGACGGCAAGCCTGTGGACGCTAGGCTGGCGGCGCTACGTCTACCGCCAGCCGGAATTTCCCATCGGCAAAATGGTCGATGGCATGACGTCGAAGGATTTGCAAAGTCCGACGGCCGAAGCGTGCGACGCACCGTACCCAGACGAAACTTATAAAGCCGGGCCCCGGCATCTGCCTCGACTTATTCCAGCCTCTCCCTTTCACGAAGCGTCAGGCCCAAACAGAGAGGCTTGGAAAAAACTTGAAGCGTATGACAAGCCCGTGCTCACGCTTTTTAGTGAGGCGATGGTGAAACGTGGACCCAAACCCAATGAGTTTATCGAACGTATTCCCGGCGCCCAGGGCCAGCCTCATGAGGCGATCCCAGATGCAAGTTTCTTCGTTATCGAAGACCAGCCTCAGCTTTTGGCCGAGAAAACATTAGACTTTATAAGGACTACCAATTGATACTTTTCTTACGGGGGAAACATCATGCCCAATCGCCGCGACGTTTTATATCTCGGGTCGGCCGCCACGGTTGCTCTGGCCCCTGCGCTGGTCAAGGCGGCGAGCTCGGCGCCTGATAAGAAAACCTACGTTTTAGTTCACGGCGCAGGACACGGCGGCTGGTGCTGGCGGGACGTTCGCACGCTTCTGCGTAACGCCGGTCATGAAGTCTTCACGCCGACCATGACGGGGCTTGGCGAGCGTGTGCATTTGCGTCATCCCGACATCGATCTCAATACACACATAACGGACATCGTAAATGTCATCGAATACGAGGAGCTCGACGACGTTATTATTGTCGGCCATAGCTACGGCGCGCGCATCGTCACCGGCGTGGCAGATCGCGTCAAAGACAAGATTCGCCATCTTGTCCTCTTGGATGGCACGATGCCCTATGACGGCGAGCCGACGATCGAAGAAGAACGCGCAGGCGGTTTTCGCGCCATGGCCATCAACGGCTATTTGATGCCGAACATTCCGGCCAAGTCTTTTGGCATTCCGGAATCCGATACCGACAAGATCGATTGGGTCGACCGGCGCGTGACAGAACACATGACCGAAACCTTCCTGGAGCCCATCAGTCTGCCCAATGGTGGTGGGGCCGGCTTGCCCAAAACATTCATCCGCTGCACCGATCCGCCGTTCCGCCCCGGTGACGACGCCATGGAAAAGCGCATTGAAGCCGATCCCGATGACTGGACTTATGTCCAGATCGCGTCGGGCCATGACGCCATGGTGATTTCGCCCAATGAACTGTCGGAAATCTTGTTAGACGTTTCTTGACGACTACAGCCGATTTTTCAGTTATTGAAGTCCCGCCAATAATCGTCCCAATTCGCGTCCACCAAATCGAACGCAGCACCGCAATTGTCCTCGAACAATTGGCGCGAGACCGGCGGCCACGACGGTGGCCCACCCTCTTCCGGCAATTGCCGCGTGGCATCGATAATAAATTTACTTGTGATCCCCCGTATAGCAGGGCTCGGATCGAGCAGCGGTCCGTGGGCTTGACGAATGTATTGGCTGGCGGGATGTGGCTGCCACCGTGACCCAACCGCATGCATGACGCGGCGCAAATTGAGAACGTCGACATCGTCATCAACAATAATTGTCACTTTTGAAAACCGGCTTGTTGAACCGATCACTTGACCGGCCGCCACGCCGTCACCCGCGTGACGTTTCTTGATGCTCGCCGCTGTAAAGCCGCGCACTTCGTCGAATGAATGGAACCCGACTAGGTTCGGGATGGATTTCTTGTAGTTCATAAAGGCGTGAGCGGATGCCGGCGAAGTGTAAAAACCGCGCATGCCGATCATAAAATTGTTAATCAGCCAAGGTTGATGGCGATGGGTGATGGTGTGAATGTTCATGAAGAAATTTTTGTCGCGCTTCAATCCTAAATAGCCGAACATTTCCGCGTGGGGGCCCTCCTCCTCTTGCTGATCGAGGGGAATTTCGCCTTCGATGATCATCTCGGCCGTCGCCGGAACCATAATGTCGCTGGTCTCACATTTGACGAGCTCCACCGGTTTGCCGCGGAGACCGCCAGCAAGCTCATATTCGTCCTCGCCAAGACGCGCGATTTTGGAGCTGCTCATAGTCCATGTGATCGGGTCTGCACTTAAGACGACAGCCGCCTTCACGGTGCGTTCGCCCCTCTCTTTCGCTGCCATCAGAAGGCTCCAGCCATGCTGGCCCGGCTCTGGATTAACGGCGATCTTTTTAGCTTCTTTTATTTGGCAACGGTACGTCCCGATATTCCGCCCAAGCTCCGGGTCCTCGATAATGACCGAGCCGCTATTAATGTAGCGTCCGCCGTCCGCCGGATTCCCCTTGATAAAGGGATATTGCAAGATGTCGACGTCGTCTCCTTGTGCAATGACCTCTTTACACGGAGCGCCGTTATGATTGACTTCGATGGGTTTGAGCCGCGGCCAATGGCCGTTTGAGTCGGCCATGTCAATGAGCTTGTCGAAGGCGGCCTGGTACATTTTTGGGATATCGTCCGTGACGTCAGGCACCCCAAGACCCATGGCCTCCATATCCCAGCCGCCATAGACATTGCCGAGCACGGGGCCTTCGATCCATTCGCCCTCGATTTTCACCCGCTCCATGAGGAAGGCAGGCGCGGCATTGATGCCGAATTTGTCGACCAGACGGCAGGCAAAACCCGAGGCTTCGTATTTATCCTGGTCCATTTCCTTAATGCGTACGAGCCGTCCCCGAGCCTCGAGGGCAGCCACATAATCGCGAATAGAGTCATAGGGACCCGTAAGCTGGACGTTTTGTCGACTTGAGGTTGCCGCCGTCATTGCGTTTGCAATTTCATTCGAGTCAAGGTGCGGACACGTGAGGGATAATTTCTTCGGCTATGCGTTCCATTTGTTCGGAATAATCCCATAACGGATTGGGCACGACGAGTTCCGCGCCGCCCGCGACAATAGCGTTGATGCCTTCGACGCAGCGCTCCGGTGTGCCCCAAACGCAGATCTCTTCAACCATGTTTGGCCTGTGTTCCAAGATCCAGGGATAGCGATGGGCAAACCAATCGTCCAGTCGCTCCTTGGCGCGCGCCTCGTTGTCGTCAACGGCGAAGAAACAGCGCTTTGCGATCGGGAACGTGTCCGGGTCCCGGCCCCCTTCCTCGCAAAATTGTTTCACTAATTTGACATGACCGACAAAGTCTATGGTCGACGTCGGTCCTGATCCCATATAGCCGTCGCCTTTTTTGACCGACCGTCTCAGCGCATTGGGATGGCGCCCGCCAATCCAGAGCGGCGGATAGGGTTTTTGAATGGGCTTGGGCTCCATGGCGGTGTCTTCGAGTTTGTAAAACTGACCGTCGATATGAACCCGGTGCTCCGTCCACAGCGCTTTCATAATGTCGAGGCCTTCATTGAAGCGCTTCAACCGGTCATGGGGCTCGACCCCGAACGGATTATAAAAATAGGCATTGGTTGCCGGCGGCGGCCCGATGCCCAAACCAACCACCACGCGTCCGCCACTCAAATGATCAAGCGTGCTGATATTTTTGGCCAGCTGCACAGGGCTGCGTACTGGCGATACGATCACCGAAATGCCGAGCCGCGCTTTTGTGGTAATGGCCGCCACGTAACACAGCAAACTCAAACACTCGAGCAAAGGCACATATCCCGCAACCTGATCCTGGGTCCACAGACTTTCAAAGCCGAGTTCCTCGGCGCGCTGAACACTCTTGCGCACGACCTCCATATCGGGCGGGCCTTTAAAGAAAACTTGGGGCACCGGCGCGCCGAATTTGATGGGCTTCGTCGCCATGGCTTGATCCTTTCGTAGACATGTCCGATCGGGTGTACATCAGGGGTGAGGCCCGAATCTCCGTCAGATCAGGCGACTTCACCACCGCCGATTCGCGGGCGGCCGCATAAGGGTCAGCGGCGATGAGCGCTCCTGCCGCGTGGTCCACGGGCTGGTAGCTTGACGTCTAAGGTGGTAGACGGGCGCCTCGGGGATGCCAGCAACAGACCACCCACCAAAGAGAGAGCATGACAGACACTGCCGCCCCAGCCGAAGACGTGGCCGCGCCCGCGCGCACGATCGACAAGACCCTACTTTTTATGGGCATGGCAATCATGGGCATGGGCCAGTCCCTGATGTTCATCATCATCGCGCCGCTCGCCCGCGAAATCGGCATGAGCGAGATCCAATACGGCGCGGCATTTACAGTCGCCAATCTCGCCATGATCTTCACCGCGCCCTACTGGGGCCGCAAAAGCGACACCTGGGGGCGACGGCCGGTATTCATCTTTGGCATTGCCGGTTGCGGGCTCGGCTATTTGCTGATGGCCTTCGCCATGCAGGTAGGACTTTGGGGTTGGACGTCCGTGTGGGGCGTAGTTTTCTTGCTGTTCATATCTCGAAGCGTCTTCGCGATTACGACTCCGGCGATTTATTCGGCGTCATCGGGCTATATCGCTGACATCACGGACCGGCGAACGAGAGCACAAGGCATGGCGCTCATCGGCGGCGCCAATAGTTTAGGTCTCATCATCGGCCCCGCGCTCGGCGGCGCGCTTGCGATCTTCGCCATACTGTTGCCGATGTATTTCGCTGCGGTCATTGCCGTGGTGGCGGCAGTGATCACGTTCTATCATTTGCGCGAACCGGAACGCCACGACACAGGCGACCACATCAAACTCAAGTGGAATGATCGGCGCCTCTTGCCGTTCATGGTGATGTGGTTGGCTTTCTTCTTGGCCTTTACCTCACTGCAATTCATCACGGCGTTTTACATGGCCGACCGGATCGGCATCACCGATACGAAAGAGATTGTTTACCTGTTGAGCATCGCTAGCCTGTGCCAAGCGGTCATTGCAGTTGTGATGCAAACGATTGTGCTTCAAAGACTCCATATTCGTCAGATCATTTTGATGCGGGCATGTTTGCCGTCGGTCATTGCGGGGCTGGTCATTCTCGGTTTTGCTTCAAGCGTACTCGCCGTCTTTGTGGCGTATGCCTTGTTTGGCTTTGGCTTCAGCATGGCGGGACCGGGCTTCAGCGGCGGTGCCAGCTTGAGCGTCAAACCCTACGAGCAAGGGGCCGCGGCAGGCTTCGTTTCGTCCGCAACAACCATGGGTGTCATCATTGGTCCGCTGGTGGGAACATCGCTCTATTCGATCGGGCCCACGGTACCAATCTGGACGAGCGTCGTGATGCTCTCGATCATGGCCGTCTATGCGTTCTTTGTTCATGTGCCCGAGGCCCATGGGCACGGCGCGGAGCGCAAGCCCGCAGGCGCACCAGTAGTGCAGAATTTGGACGCGCAGAAAGAGTCAAACGCCGACTAACACCTCTCGTGTCATCCCGGCGAAAGCCAGGATCCATGATGATGAGAGTCCGCACACAGTCCTCTATCGTCGTGATTACGTGCAAATGCCAATGGATCCCTGTGTGTAGCGAATGTGGTTTAGTTGGAGTGGGCGGGAGACCGTTGGATCCCAGGTTCTCTTTTGAGAAACCGAACCGCGGCCTGGTTCCCGCCCCGTTTTGATCACCCAACCTGAACAGTTGCACGGGGCTGTTTACATCAGACCCCGCATCACAGGGATAGGCACCATGACTATACATCCTTTGACGATCGGGATCGATATCTCAAAACATACGCTTGATATTTTTGTTTCTGAGAGCCGTCAGCATCTTCGGATTGACAATACACACGATGCGATTGCCGATTGGTTGAGCCGGTTGAAACGCACATCTAGCTTGGTGGTGTTCGAAGCCACTGGCGTTTATGACAAGGCACTTGCGGCCGGTCTTCGGCACTCAGGCTTCGCTTTTACTTGCGTGAACCCGTCACGGGCCCGGGCCTTTGCCAAAGCGGCCGGATATCTTGCTAAGACGGATCGCGTTGACGCGCAGATGTTGGCGGTGATGGGACAGTCCTTGTCTTTGTCTCAATCTAGCGCTGATGATCCCGACAGAGAGCGCCTGCGCACTCTGACCAAACGCAGGGATCAGCTGGTCGATATGCGTGCCCAAGAAAAGATCCGGCGTTCGGAATCGATCATCCCTGAACAGCTCCAATCCTTAGACGATCACATTGTCTGGCTGAGTGGCGAGATCAAAAGCCTTGAGAGAGACATCAAGTCACTCATGCAAACAGCTGCTCAACTTGGGCAAGAGGCGACTTTGTTACGCTCGGTTCCAGGCATTGGCCCCGTTGCCGCCATGACACTTTTAGCCTTGATGCCGGAACTTGGACACATCAAACGCCGTGCTATTGCCGCTTTAGCAGGTCTGGCACCAATCAATCGGGACAGCGGCACCATGAGAGGACAACGGCGTATCTATGGGGGACGACCAAGGGTGCGACGGGCCCTCTATATGGCCGCCCTATCAGCAGCGAGATCTCATCCACGATTCAAAGCTTTCTACGACAAACTCACCGCAGCGGGAAAGCCAGCTAAGGTAGCCCTCACCGCGCTCGCTCGAAAAATCCTGATCATCGCAAACGCTATCCTCAAAACTAGGCAACCATTCAAGGCATAAACACAGTTGCCGCGATCAAGTCGCGGGATGACACTTTGTGTGCGAACTAATAACAAAATTTTAGATGCCCAGATAACGAGCGATCTTTCAAAATGGCTCAAGCTCGCGGCCGTATTCTTCAACAAATTTTATGATGCGTGCGTTTTTAGATTGAAATTTGAGTCCGGGAAACCCCGCCCAATCAAAACTGAGCCGCAGATAATCGACGAAGGGCAACTGATTTCGCAGATCATCGAAAATCGGATCAGCACCAAGGAAAGGCAGCTTGCAACCATATGGGTTTCCTCCGCTATAATTGCCCTTGTGCCAATGATCTGGCGCCAAATCTAAACGAAGCGCCCACTCAGAATCATAGTCTGGTTCATCTTGATACTCCTTCCACATTTCCAACATATATGAGACTTGACTTGCCGCATCCACGCCAAGCGGATCCAATTCATCAATTCTAAAATCAATGCCCAAGTCAGGCCGCTTAACTTCGGACTTGTAATCCCAAACGAAGTCGATACCTCCAACTACTGCCCAAAAAGCATCAAGTGAAGGCGGCAACGGGCCTTCCATAAATTCTTCAATTCTTCTAATGATTTCGCGGTCGGAAGTTGTTGGATAAGTGCGCAATTGTCCCGACAACGCCGTCCAGCCTACGTTCCTAAGTCGTTCGGCAAGCAAGTCCGCATTTCGGGCGACCCGCTTCATCGTCTCTTCAGCGAGTTCCGAAACTTCTTCTCGATGATCTCCGTCCAGATCACCGTACGATCTCGCTTCGCTCCAAGTTGATACGAAATCGCCTTCTAAGTATCGAGTGGCAAGTCTCTTAGACGCCACTGCGACCAATCACCCTTTCCAATCACTCGGAATGAACTCATCGAATTTGGCGTCGACCTCGTCGAACAGGTTCGGCACGCCTTCCGTCAGAAGATCGCGCGAGACCGGCGGCCAGGACGGCGGGCCATTCTCTTCTGGGAATTGTCGCGTGGCGTCGATGACGATTTTGCTGGTGAGGCCACGTGTGGCCAGGCTCGGGTCGGGCATCGAAATGCGCGTCTGATTGGTGATCGCGCTCGAGGCCGGCTGCCAGCGCGATCCAATGGCGGACAAGATCTCGTGCTCGTCCACGACGTTAACGTCTTTGTCGACCACGATGACGATTTTGGTCGAGGCGTTGGCGGCGACATATTGCCCGGCCATAATCCCTTCGCCTGCAAATTTTTTGTCGATGCTGAGCACGGTGATACCGCTCGCGCCCCGCATTGAGCCAATGGCCACCAAGCTGGGAATAAGCCGTTTAAACCGCCCGAAGCTTGCCGCCATCAACGGTGTTTGCGGCAAATCATTGGTCAGTCCCGTGAAGGAATTTTGAAACCAGGGATCGCGCCGGTGGGTAATGCACTTGATATTGATAAAGAAGTTTTCTTCTTTGCGCGGGCCGAGATAGCCGTACATTTCACCGTACGGGCCTTCGGGCTCCATTTGATCAAGCGGCACTTCGCCTTCAATAATCATTTCGGCGTGGGTCGGCACCAAAAGATCGCTGGTCTCGCACTTGACGAGTTCGACGGGCTTGCCGCGCAAACCGCCTGCGAGCGCCAATTCGTCTTCGCCGGGGCCCGCTAGCTTGGTGCAGCTCGTGCACCACAACAACGGATCAACGCCGAGACAAACGGCAACGTGCGCAACCTTTGCGCCGCGCCGCTTTTGCGCCATGAGAATGCGCCAACCGTGTTGGCCCGGTTCCGGGTTAAGACCGAGCTTGTTGTGCTCTTTGACCATGCAGCGATAGGTGCCCATGTTCCGGCCAAGCTCCGGATCATCCATGATGATCGATGTCGTATTGACGTAGCGTCCGGCGTCGGCCGGATTATTTTTGAACCAAGGATATTGTAGAATATCCACGTCCGCCTCGCCGACGATCACTTCTTTGCACGGCGCCCCTTTGCCGTCCACCGTGACCGGCTCGATCCGCTGCCAATTGCCGTTGTCGTCCAGCCGCGTCTTCACTTTGTCCATGACGAGCTGACGCATTTTTTCCGGGTCGTCGGAAAACTCTTCGACGCCGAAGGGCAAGGCTTCGTTCTCCCAAGTCGAGTAGAGATTTGCGAGCATGGGCCCATCGCGCCATTCGCCGTCGGTCTTGATACGCTCGTAAATGAGCCCGGGCGTGCCGCGCGCACCGAACTTGTCGAACAGTCGGTACATCAATCCAGTCGCGTGATATTGATCTTGATCGATTTCCTTGATCCGCACGATCCGGCCACGAGCTTCGAGCGCATAAACGAAATCACGCAATGAATCGAACGGGCCAGTCATTTGGATATTGGGTTTCTTTTCGGCGGCAACGGACATGGATGTGCTCCTTTAATCGACAGTGAAAACGGGACGGCTTACGCCGGCCCGCCTGTCTTCTCGACGGCCATAATGTCACAAGAGATCTCTGGCGCCTATGACTCCGGCAAGGCGAAGGCCAAAAGATGGTCGCTGACTTTCTGGCGGTAATAGGCGTGATGGCCGCCGGCCGCGATGACGACGAACTGGCGCCCGTCCGCCTCGTAGGTCATGGGCGTTGCCATGGCCGCCGTGGGCACGTTCACGGTCCATAGCTCCTCACCGGTCTCGATATCGAAGGCGCGAAACCTTTCGTCCGCCGTCGCACCGATGAAAATGAGTCCGCCGGCCGTGATAATGGGCCCGCCCATGCCGGGCGCGCCGAACTTCAATGACATCGGAAACGGCGCCAAGGTATCGATGGTGCCCAATGGCACGGTCCATTTGATCGTCCCCTCCGCCAAGTCGACGGCCGTCAACGAAAACCACGGCGGCTCCGTACACGGAGCACCGAACGGCGAAAAAACCTGAGGTGTCCCCCGCTCGATAGCATAAGGCGTACCGTCAATGGGACCCGGCGGCCCGCCTGGGATGCCGGCTAGCCTCGAATTTGCGTCTTCTGGATCCACGTCTTCTTTGGGCCAAAGCCGAATGAATTGTGGAAACTGTTGTGGATTGGTCACCAGTAAGTTGCGCCCCGGGTCAAAGGCACCAGCGCCGTAATTGTTCACCATACCCGGCATAATTATAGTGCCGTAGGTCGTCGGCGGCGTGAAGATCTCACCATGACGATAGCGCTCGATGATTTGGCGGCACGCCGCACGGTCGTAATATGTAAAGCCCCAGGCATCGTCCGGTGTGATCCCTTGTTTGACGAGCGGCGGCGGCGCGGTGGGAAACGGCTGGGTGGGCGACAGCACATCCCCCGGCACACCGTCCGTCGGCACCGGCCGCTCTTCAATTTCAAATAGCGGCTCGCCGGTTTCGCGATGAAACACGAAGACGAAGCCGTGCTTGGTCAGCTGCGCCACTGCGGGGATAACTTCGCCGTCACGTGTGATGTCAACCAACATGGGCTGGGACGCCAAATCCCAATCCCATACGTCGTGGTGGATGATCTGATAGTTCCAAACCATTTCACCGGTCGAGCCTTTTAGAGCCACCAGTGAAATCGAATAGCGATTGTCTCCGGGCCGCGTGCCGCCGTAATAATTGGGTGACGGACTTGACGTCGGCAAAAATACGAGGTCGCGCTCCACGTCCACCGACATCAAAGTCCAAACATTGGCGCCGCCCGTTGTAATCAAAGCATCAGGCGTCCAGCTCACGGCCTCGGGGTCGCCTTCGTTGCGCGGTACCGGGTCGAACGACCACTTGCGCTCACCTGTGCGCGCATCGAAGCCGTGGACCGCACCGCTTGGCGCATCGGCGCGGCGGAACTTAGATCCGACCGAAGAGCCAAAAATAACCGTATCGCTTACAATCGCCGGCGGCATATAGGTATGAATGCCCTTTGTATCGGTCGCCGGGGGGGTCGCATCAATGTGAGGAACCAGATCGACCATGCCCCCGTTGCCAAATCCCTCGCACAGCTTGCCCGTACTTGCATCCAACACGATTATGCGTTGATCCATGGCAACTAGAAAAATACGCCACGCGCAAGTGTCATTGGGACCCGCCAATTCATCGTGCCACTGAGCAACGCCGCGGCACTTATATTGAATGCCGGGCACGCCGCGTTTCACTTCCGGGTCATAGGACCAACGCTCTTCGCCGGTGGCGGGGTCAAGCGCAATGATCTTATCGAACGGGCTGCAAATGACGAGTGCGCCGCCCGCTTCCTCAGGAAGCAAGATCGGCGTCGCACCGAAACCATATGATCCCCCGAAGGGGGCCATGGGTCCCTCTCCGTCGCCGGTGCGATAACTCCAGGCGAGCTCCAGCTCTTCCACATTTCCGCGATTGATTTGCTCGAGCGCTGAGTATTTTGACGCGCCCCGGTCTCCGCCGTAGGCAATCCAGTCTTGCGCTTGCGCGGTGCCAACGGCGAATACAAGAAATGTTAATACAGCAATCAATATGCGCATGATTTGGTCCTCGATTTCGACTCGTTCGTCCCGCGCGTTATCTGCCCGACTCGACGTAAGCACCGACGCGCCTCAATAAGATCGACATTTGTTCGTCGTTATAGCCTTCGATCCGGTCCGCAAAGGGACTTCGGTCGATCTCATTCGGCACATCCTCTAACAGCATGCCGTTGTTCATTGCCATGCGCACCGGACCCATGATCGCTTCCCAAAATTCCCGCTTTTCGCGAATGGCTGATACCGGCCCCACTGCGGAATGAGCGAATGGCTCTCCGGCCTCGTCAAACCCGAGCGACAAGTGACCGCCGACGAAGTTTTTAATGCCTTCAAGCTCGGCTAAATCTTCAATGGCTTTGAGCACGGGCACCAAATTATACAAATGGGTATCGGCCATGGTCGCATCCCATTCCATGTACCAACCGGTCGGCGGGCTTGCGATATCCACAACAAACAATAGATTGGCCGGCCGCGCGATCATGACCACAAGACAATTGTCATGGCTGGGACCGAAATAGAAAAGCTCTAGCGCACTGTCGCCCAATTCAATTTTGTAAGTGTCCGAAAACGTGATGTCAGGCGGGACGACATCTCGATGAGGCGTAAGCTTCATGTTTTCCAGACATTTCTCTTGAGCCACGAATTGGGCCCCCTCATCTTTGAAGATTTTTCCTCCCGCGGCGTGATCCCAATGCGAATGAGAGTAGGCCACATATCTAACGGGTTGGTCCGTCACCTTGGCTATTTCATCGCGCAGAATCGCAGCCGCCTCCACCATCAACGGATCGGTTGCGATCACACCCTCATCGGTGACCAAAAAAATGTTCCGGTGGCCGCCATGGAGAAACGTGTAAAGACCCTCACCAATTTCTTCGGTGGAATAAGTCACGTCCGCGCCGTATTTTTGTGCGTGCCCTGGTGGAGCCATCTGCAAGAAAACGATCGCCAGAGCCGCTGCAACCAACAGTCTCTTGAGCTGTGTGTATCCCATGGGCTGACTCGTTTAATTGAGCATCATACGTCGCGATTCACCTGATTCATCGCCCAAGGCGGAACAGTGAGTAGACCCGCTGCATGATGACCGACATCTTTTCCTCGTTAAAACTGTAATAGTCAGCAAATTGGCTCATATCTATTTTCTCGGCCATTTGCAGCGGTCCAGTCCCGGCTTCGACTTTCGCCTCAACTGCGGCAAACAATTTCTCCCAAAACAAGCGCTGCTCGGCGACCACACTAACTGGTCCCGTCGCGGGCAGAAGATATGGTTTTCCGTCGCCACTGCGCTCCACCGACATGTACGCCCCGATCACCGTCTCAATGCCTTCTAGGTCTGCCAACGCTTCGACAGATCTAAAATACGGAATGAGATTGTACAGGTGGAAATTGGGAATGGTCGGGTCCCACGGCACCTGCGGGTAAGGCGGGTTCACGACATTCACTAAGTACAACATGTTTGCCGGGTGAGCGACCATAATAGGCGAGCACGTACCGTAATTAGGTCCGAAATAGATCAGATCCAAAGATACGTCGCCACCGACTGACACACTATAAGCGTCAGTGAAGGTGATGTCGGGCGGCAACACGTCCGGATGCGGCGTCACTTCCAATTCTTCAGCGCATAATTCGTGCGCCACGATTTCCGCGCCCTCGTCTTTGAAGAGTTGAGCGCCTCTGATGCGGCCCCAAAGGCTGCTCGAATAGACGACATATTTTACCGGCTTGTCCGTGACCTTGGCGATTTCGTCTCGGAATATTCTCGCAGATTCATCGTTGACCGTGTCCGTGACGATGACACCTTCATCGCCGACTAAGAATAAGCTGCGGCGTGCGCCAATGCGAAAGCCATAAAGGCCGTCGGCGATTTCTTCCGTTTCAAACGCTGGCCAAGGTGGGCCCCCAGAAGCCGACTGTGCATTCAGCTGCGTGATACCAAAACATGTCACTAATAGGAACAGGATGAGATGGCGCATCGCTCGGCATCCTTTCTCCGGAGTGCACAAGGGGGCCGGAACGCTACCCGGTGGGCCGATGATTTGTAGTTTACGGTAGACCCAAAGTTGCCGATAGGCGATTGAGAGCGTCTGTCCAAATTGAGACGTGATCACCTTGTCGATATTCGGGCCACGAGAACAAATCGCCTAAGTCATTGTGTCGACGTTAAATATGGCGGTCTTCCCTGTGGCGGACGCAACAACTTACTCTTTGTCGCGGTCCGCTCTGGGCCCATAGTTACCAGGCAGCTAGCATGAACAACTTCACCGACAAGTTGACCTCTAAGGGAGGACCTCATGACGGACCTTAAAACCCAGCGTACGCACGACACATCGATCGCCAAGGGCAGCGACTCTGCCGGTTCGATCAATCGTCGCGGAGTCTTTGCGGTAGGTGCGGCAGGATTGTCGCTTGCGCTGCTGCCCGATGCTGCACAGGCCCTAGATGCCGCGACCTCGGATGCACGCTACAGCGGGATCGGTCCTCTCAAGATTAGCTCGATCGAAGCCTTTTGGTTTCACGACGGTTCCGACCAAGCAGCGCAATTTCCGCGCATGTTTGTACGCATTCATACGGACCAAGGCGTCACTGGCGAGGCCTACACGTTCTTCTGGCATAGTTTCGATCGTGTCATGGAAATCGTCCGCGACGGCCTGACACCCCTCCTAATTGGTATGGATGCCTTACAGGTTGAACGCTGCTGGCAAAAAACTTGGGACTTGCTCGACGGCCAGTTTGCACGCGGCGTCGGCAACAGCTACATGGCGCAGTTCACGCGCGCACAAGCGGCAATTGATACCGCATTGTGGGACCTGGTCGGCAAAGCGTACGACGCACCGCTTTACAAACTTTGGGGCGCGTACACGAACAAACTTCCGACTATTTCCTTCGATAATCGGTACCGTCATCCCGGCGCCGACTACGAACCGCTCAAATTCGCCAAGCATATGGAAAAAGTTCGCGACATGGGTTTTGCAGGCGTTAAGCTCAAGCCCGGTCGGCCGCCTTTTAACCCCCGTGAAGATGCCGAATGGGTGCGTATTGTTCGCGATGCGCTGGGCCCCGACTTCTTAATCCAAGCCGACGCAAATTTGCGCTGGAATGTAGATGACGCTATCGAATTTTGCCGTTACGTCGAAGATCTCGATTTGCGCTGGATCGAAGAGCCATGCAGAACACGGCGCGAGATTGCGCGCGTGCGCTCAGCGACCGGTATACCTGTGTGCGCCGGCCAATCGGAACTCACAATCGAAGGCGCGCGCTATCTCATGACCGAAGACGCGATCGATGTTTGCAACTACGATGCGGGCTATGCCGGCGGGCCGACCGCATGGCGCAAAGTCTATGGCCTCGCATCTGCCTTCGGCGTTGAAATGTCGGTTCACCAACAACCCCAAATGGCCAATCACCTTATGGCGGCGACGCCTCATGGTGAAAAGCATGGTGTTGAAGTCTACATGCCAGACATGGACCGATGGTTTTATGAAATGATCACCAATCAGACTGAAATCAAGGATGGGCTTTATACACTCCCTGAAGGCCCGGGCTACGGCTATATCTACGACGAAAAGATGCTGGCAAAATACCGCGTCGATGCGTGACGCGCGCTAGGCTGCCCTTACAACTCCACTTTCACTTCGGACTCATCGACCGGGAAAGTCCAGGCGCGGAACAATTTGCCGTCTTTATATTCATAGACGCCGAAATTTGAGACGGTAATCTCCTTCCCGTCATTTTCAAACGTGTCCTTTTCAAGCGCAATTACCATATGCCCGAATGATTCGGTGTAGACAGCTTTGCCTTTTTTGTAAGACGGGTTGTTGAATATTGCGCCTAAGTTACGCCGCACTTCTTCTTTGCCGGTTGCTAATACTTTTGGGCCGTCTTCAGTGATGCGGTAATATGTGTAATCGTCGGAAACAAAACTCAAGGCCTTGTCTATATCGCGCGCCTGATAAGCCTCAGAAGATTTGAGGAACACATCTTTGTAGTCGCTCATTTATGATTTCCCTGATCAAAAACTTATTTATAGCCGCTCGTTTTTGAACTTCCTAATAATACACTTGTCGGTTCCTGGCGAAACGCAAAGAGAGCTTCGCCGGCCCATTCTAGTTTTCCTTCGACAATTACCACCTAGGTTTAGTACTGTCTCACCGCGCTATCATAGATTTGACGCACATTTGCCTTTGCGCTGCAGGCGTAGCGGGATTGGATCTCCGCACTAACGGCTTCGGCGACAACATTCGGCGCCGTGGGGCCGGCCAGTATCTCGTTGGCCACTTGCCACACGTGGCCGCCGTCGAAACTGATCTGAGCGGGGGGACAGATTTGCGAAGATTGACGTGCCACCGTCACCGTATACCAATCATGGGCGCGCAGCCCGTTAATCGGCACTTGCGTCGTCTGAGTCGCGCCCGGTTGGCTGAGCCCGAACGCAAGCGCATCCATAAAGATCAAAGTTTCTGTTTCCGTATAGCCGATAACGGACAGCGTTTGATCATTTTGAGCGGTCGCTGAATTCGCAAATACAAGTGAAGTGAAAATAAGAGTAGCCAGGGCACACGCAATCTTTTGACGGACCACAACTGATCGCATTCTGTCGATCATGAGGATCTCCTTTACTCAGTACACACTACTATGTTCGCACGTCTTCTCCCGGAGTGTTGAACTAGCGCAACTGTCCGCAGATCGCACACGAAAGTCAATTTCCAGACACGCGAAACTGCGGCTGCGTTGACATATTCACAACCTTGACCATACGGTTTGGTCGTTCGATTTCCCTCGATAGGCGAGCTCAGAAAAATATGAAGATTGCAATTGTCGGTGCATCCGGTCAAACCGGCGCTCATTTAATGGAGCGTGCACTAGAGCGAGGGCACGAGGTCATTGCCGTGGCGCGCAGTCCCCAAAAAATCGAGCGCACCGATGCGCGTTTGGATGTCAGAAAAGCGGACGCCTTCGACCGCGACTCCATTATACAAGGCCTCGCCGGTGCTGATGCCGTTGTGACCACGATTGGCAAAACCGATTTGTCCGACAAGAGAATCGATATCAACACGACGGGTCATTCCAATGTATTGGCCGGTATGAAGGCCAATGGCATCAAACGCTTGATTGCCATCTCTTCTTTCGGCGCGGCCCGCAATGTCAAACGACCTGGCTTAAGGCGCAAAATATACTTGTTCTTGCGCCGCAAATATTATGGCGACATGCGCAAGATGGAAGGGATTGTCTTAGATGGCGGCGTCGATGCGACCGTCTTGCGCGCGCCGATGCTGCATGAACGCCCACCCAAGAACGACTATCTCAAAACCAATGACGGCTCGTTGCCTCAAGGCGTCGCTATTTCGCGCGCCGATCTCGCCACTTTTATTATGGACGAGTTAGACGCCAACGAACATGTTGGTGAAGTCGTGGCAGTTGCGGATGAAGGGATGGAGTCGCCGCCCATGAGCGAAGTCATGCCGAAACGAAATTAGAAAAGTCCCATATAAAAAGGGCCCGCGAAACACGGGCCCTTAAAATAGTTTTGGCTCTATTTAGTCGACGACTTTCAGATTCTCTGCTGAGCTTTTGCCGTTCTTGCCAGGTACCAGCTCATAAGAAACACGTTGCCCTTCTTGCAAGCTTGATAGTCCAGCCCGTTCAACGCTTGAGATATGAACAAAGGCATCTTTTGATCCATCATCGGGTTGGATAAATCCATAACCTTTGACGGCGTTGAACCATTTCACGGTTCCTTCAGTCATTAGTTTAGTCCTCTTTAGATAACGATATCGTCCATCCAATATTTAGATGGTCTTCAGCTCAGTCAAAAATCGGGAGTATGGTCGCTTGGTCGGCGTGACGTAAGCATGGATACGCCTGGTCTTCGAATGCTGATAATTCTTGATATAGGCCGCTCGTGGGCGATTGGCAACCCGTTTCCTCGTTTGGCGTTCGGCAAGTGATCGAAAATGGGAGTTCTATCTTGGTTCCTCCACATCGAGCCTGTGTGTCTTAAGTCTCTAAAAACAGGACCTTTTTCCATACACGCACAAATTTCAGCAATCTACGCTGTTCAATAGCGGCTTAGCTCAATGACTAACTTCTTTCGAAACGGTGAATTTGCGCTAGGATATTGACATGATTAGTGCGTTGTTTGAGTTGTTCGGGTCATTTCTCGGACTTATCGTAAAGTTTTCGTTTTTGGCCGTCGCCGCTGTCGTCATCCACGCGGCGGTTAGCGGGTATCTGGACTCGGCCTTTGGAATCGAAGTTCCCACCACCTTTATCAACGAGGGATTTGAGTCGTTTGTCGAGCTCTTGCTCGATACTCTGGACGAGATAAAAGACAAACTCGACTGAGACTGAACGCCACGCATTTAGTGTTATTTCTAAAAAACGAGGCAACTCAATTGGCGGCGCACTTAGACTTGCTCCCTCGCAATTTTGCTGAGGGCACTTCCCTTCCCTTGACGTTGAAACCGACACGGTGCGTAAACATCGTTGTGGCGATCGTGGTATCGCTCAGTCTTCTTGTTTGTTCAACGAGATATTCGATTGCTGAAGACACGGTGGTCAAGGTCGGCTTGCCTGTTCTAACACCGGGCAAGGGACACCCCTTTCAGGGGCTGGGGCTGCCCACGACATTGCCTTTGCAACCTATTTTCGATGCGCTCACGACAGTTGACGACAAGGGTCAGGTGCAGCCCTGGCTCGCGCTCAGCTGGTCGTCAGACGACGCAACGACGTGGACATTTGAACTCAGAGACGATGTGACATTTTCCAACGGAGAGGTATTCAACGCTGCTGCCGTCGTCGCCACACTTGACCATATACAAAGCCCGGAGGGCCAAACCGAAACCGTCGGTAGCACCCTTGCGTCTATGGTCTCGGCGATTGCGGTCGACGAATTTGCCGTCAAAGTGACATTGGGTCAGCCGGATCCACTATTCCCGCTAAAAGCTTCGATGTGGCGCATTCCAGCGCCGGCGCATTTCAAAGCGCTGGGCATCATACCTTTCTCGGCCGATCCGGTCGGCACCGGACCGTTCAAGGTAATTGAATGGACAACCAATAAAGTGCGCTTTGTTGCATTCGAAGACTCATGGCGCGCGCCTAAAGTCTCCGGTCTCGAACTCATTCACATCCCTGAACAAACCGCCCGCAATCAGTCGCTCGCCGTTGGTGCCATCGATATCGCCATCGGCCTTGGTCCCAACGACGCGGCAGAAATCGAGCGCAACGGCGGGACGTTGCATACGCGCCCCCAAAGCAACATGACGTTTCTTGCTTTTGCCCTGGAGACCTACCCGGATTCACCGCTCAAAGACGCACGCGTGCGGCAGGCGCTGAACTACGCAATCAACCGGACTCAAATAATAGAAGTGTTGCTAGGGGGATTTCCAAAACCGATCTCGCAACTTGCCGCGCCCAGCGCGCCCGGCTACGAGTCAAGTCTTATGCCCTACCCATATAACCCGGAACGGGCCAAGGAATTGCTTGGCGAGGCGGGCTATCAAGACGGCTTTGCACTCACCATGGCAGGCTCAGCGCTCGGCTCGGACGACGCAACCGTTTACCAGCAAATTGCGGCCGACTTGGCAGCCATCAATGTCGATCTCTCTATTCAGCTCGCGCCGGTTATGCAAATGACGCTGATGTTGTTCGACGGCAAAATGCGCGGTGAAGTCTTTACGAACCCTGCTCGCATCCTCGATCCGCTGGGCGACTACCGTTACCGGTCGTGTCTCGGCCTCACCGGACCTAATCAGCCGTATTTCTGTGACCGAGAGATATTACCGGTCGTTGAGCAGGCGCGCGCGGCTGGCAGCCTTGATGCCATGGCATCTGCACTCAACAAAGTCTTGATTCACGAACACGCCAATCCGCCGGGCATATTCTTATGGGAAGGGCTAGACTTTGACGCCACAGCGGCCAGCGTTAAAAGCTACAAAGTAGGATACGACTTCATTCATTTCGACGCTATCGAACGCAAGAGAGGAGACGGGACATGATCGAGCCTTGGACGGCAACATGTATGCAGGTTCTGAATTACACGGTGAACCATGCTTCAAACCGCGACGAGGCCCTTGAAATTGTTCACAAGAGCATTGACCGTTGGGAACAACTCTCGATCGGAGTCACCGGCGGCGGACAAGCGCGCCCGAACACCAAACATCAATTGCTGCTGTTCCCCGAGTTTGCCTTGCAAGGCTTCCCGGTCATGGAAAGCGCACAGGAGTGGATAGACAAGGCTTGCTTCAAAATACCGGGGCCGGAAACGGAGCGCCTACAAAAGCTGGCGCAGAAACTTCGCATTTTTATTGGTGCAAATTCCTATGAATACGACGAGGATTGGCCTGGGAACTATTTCAATTGTTCGTATTTGATCGATCCTTCTGGCGACATTATTTTGAAGTATCGTCGCATCAATACGCTCCACGCGGTCTCGCCCCATGACTTGATGGACCGTTACCTCGACAAGTACGGAATCGAGGGCACGTTTCCCGTTGCAAAGACGGAGATCGGCAACATCTCGATGATGCCTTGTGCCGAAGTTCTGTATCCAGAGGCCGCGCGCACATTCATGATACGCGGCGCGGAAGTCATACTTCACCCAACCAGCGACAGCGGCGCGATCAATATGTGGGGCTGGGAGTCGGCCAAACAGGTGCGTGCCGCCGAAAACATGATGTACTTCATGTCCGCCAACGCGGGCGGTGCTGTGGGCGGCACAATCCCCGGCAATTTCAATATGGGCGGCTCAAAGATTTATAACTTTGACGGTCTCCTGCTTGGCGAATCGGGCGGGCCCGGCGAAACCGCCCTGCCCCACGCAACCATCGATATTCAAGCGCTGCGTACCGCCAGAGCCGATTGCGATGGCTACAATCGCATTTTGAGCCAGCGTCACGATATTTATCGCGACGTTTATTTTTCCGCACAGTTCATTCCGCCCAACAAGTATCTCAATGAAAGCATTACATCGCGCAAGGACGTCGCTGCTTTGCTCAAGGCAAGTTACGACAACGCCGTCACCAACGGCACTGTGACGCCGCCGTAGAGAGAATGCGCCCGACGGTTCATATGTTTCGAGGAGCGAGTCTATGCGGCAACTATTTTCGATTGCACTTATTCTGTTCGTCGCGACGAGCTGCATGAACCAAAGCAAAACAGCGTTGGAACCCCCGCCGCGGCTTGACCCAATGGCAAATCCCAATTGGACGGCGGAAGAAAAGGCGGCTTACGAAAAGTGCCTTGAAGAAAGCATCATGCAAGCGGTGGCCTGGGAAGTCATTCAACAGCAATGCAGCGACACGGTGAATAGAAGACCAAATCCCGGGGAGGCCAGATGACAAGACATATCATTTTTCTTTTTTCTATGATTGTCTTTGTGACCGCTTGTACCGACACGGACAAAACGAAAATTGCTCCGCCGTCGACGGAACCGGATCCCATGATCTCGCCCGATTGGTCGCCGGAACAGGTTGCCGCGTACGAAAAGTGCCTGGAGGACAGCATGGCCTTCGGCATGGGCTGGGAAATCATACAGCAGGATTGCGCAAATTCCGTCGTAAGTAGTTTTGATCCTCTGGGAGTAAAATGAGTTTTCTCAGATCTCAGCTTGCTGTCTCCTGTTGCATTACGCTTATTGCATTATTCGCTTGTACAGACGCAACTCGCGCTGGGGGCATACTTCATCGCGGCACGGTCGGTGACCCAGACTCTTTAGATCCTCAGAAAACGCTCGGCGCCGCCGTCATTATTATTACCTACGATCTATTTGAGGGGCTTATGACTCTCGATCCGGAGGGAAAGGTGATCCCCGGCATCGCACAGTCCTATTCCATGAGCGAAGATGGCCTCGTCTATACATTTCAATTGAGAGATGACCTCAAATGGTCGGACGCCGCGCCCCTCACTGCAGACGACATAGTTTATTCGTTTCGGCGGCTGCTCAATCGCGATACAGCCGCGTTTAGCGCGCCTACCTTTCACATCATTGCCAACGGCCGCGCCGTCAATATTGGAGAGCGGCCGGTCGAAGATTTGGGCGTGCGTGCGATCGATAAGCGAATTATTGAATTCACGCTGGAACGACCCGTACCCTATTTTCCGAAACTCTTGTCACTCATTCAAAGCATGCCCGTTCCTCGACACACTATAGAACGACATGGCAGAGAATGGGCCCGTCCTGGCAATATGGTGACCAACGGGGCCTACATGCTGAGCGAGCGCGTGCCTCAGTCTCATATTCGGCTTGACCGCAATCCGAATTACTACGCGAACGATACGGTCCAAATTGACAGTGTTTATTTGCACCCGGCCGAAAATTCGGGGACAGCCTTCAAACGGTTTCGCGCCGGCGAACTTGATATCGTTCTTAATTTTCCCCCGGAACGCATGGGCTGGATTAGAGAGAACATGGCACACATGCTTCATGTTTCCTCAGAAATCGCAACGTTCGGTTTCGCCTTCAACACTAAGCGCGCCCCCTTTGACGATGTGCGAATTCGCCGCGCACTTTCGCTCGCCATAGACCGCGAGATAATCATTAACCGGCTGCTCGACAATGGGGTGACCGTCGCCAACAGTCTCGTGCCCACGGCCGTTTCCAACTACCAATCGCAACCGGACGAAGGGTTGTTGAGAAATTTCTCAGATCGGCGACATGAAGCAGAACATTTGCTTAGTGAAGCCGGATTCACATCTGACGAGCCACTCGCGCTGACGCTTTCTTACTACATTGGCCAAGACACGCAAAAGATCGCCGTTGCAATTCAGGAGATGTGGAAAGATGTTGGCGTCGAAGTCACATTATCTGCGGTAGATCTTCGCGCGCTCTTTAAACAAAGACAGACCGGCGATTTTGACGTTCTCTATACCGCGCTGTTTGCGGGCTATGACGACCCCATTCCATTTCTAAGCGCACAGGAGAGTCGCTACATCCGCGCCAATAGCAATCCGTCGCGCTATTCGAATCCGAACTATGACGAGTTGGTCGCGCGCGCCGACCGGCAACTCGATCCGGAACAACGCATGATCTTGTTGCAAGAGGCCGAGCGCCTCGTCATACAGGACCACCCCATCGCCCCGCTCTACTTCGAGGCGTCTCGTCGCCTCATCCATCCCAAAGTAGAAGGCTGGATCGACAATCCCGTCGATATTAATTTGACGCGCTATTTGTCGTTGTCTGAATAGGCCAAACCTCAGGCTATTTGCTCGCTTCGTAATACACGCAGCGTCCTGACTGGGCATATTACAGTTAACCTTTCTCAATACTCACTTGCGATACTGGGTCGGCAAGATCGGCATATTTACAATTGATTAAGGCCTAACTCGTCAGTGTCCTCCGCCGATATCATGAATGCGGAAATTATCGACGCAGATCAATCGGAATTCGCCGCCGTCCTGCGCGCGGAGCAGATTGATTTTTTAATGCGTCAGATCCCCGTGTTGGCTGCAGTCAACACGGTGGGTGGCATATTGCTTCTATCCGCACTATGGAACGAAATTTCCGTCACCAATCTGCTGATTTGGTTCTGTCCGGCGTCAGCACTCATGGGACAGATTGAGGGAATTGCGTAAGGGAGAGTTTTTGGCCCATCGTCACACGAGAGGAGTGGACGATGAGAGACAAAACAGTGCGCCATCAAGAAGCTGCGGAACGTACAGTCAAGGATATTCGCCGCTGGACGCGCAAACGCTATTCAGCTGAAGAGAAGATACGGATTGTGCTTGCCGGACTTCGCGGCGAAGACAGCATTGCCGAGCTTTGCCGTCAGGAAGGCATCGCTCAGGGCATGTATTACACCTGGTCGAAGGAGTTTCTTGAAGCTGGCAAGAAGCGGCTGGCAGGCGATACGGCGCGGGCCGCTAATACTGGTGAGGTGAAGGACTTACGGCGCGAAGCGCAAGACCTCAAGGAAGTCGTTGCCGAACAAGCGTTGGAACTGCGCCTTCTGAAAAAAAGCATAATCGGGGATGGGGAGGATATCGAATGAGATATCCTGCATCCGAGAAGGCCGAGATCATCGGACTGGTTGAGCAATCACATCTGCCAGTTAAACGCACGCTGGATACACTCGGCATTCCACGGACAACATTCTATCGCTGGTACGATCAGTATCAAACTGGCGGTGTGGAAGCGCTGGAAGATCGGTCTCCAAAGCCGGGACGGGTATGGAACCGTATTCCCGATGACGTTCGAGACAAGATCGTTGATCTAGCGCTTGAAGAGCCTGAGTTGTCGCCGCGCGAGCTGGCTGTCAGGTTCACCGATACGCAAGGCTACTTCGTATCTGAAGCTTCGGTGTATCGCCTGCTCAAGGCTCTGGATCTGATCACCAGCCCAGCCTTTGTTGTCATCAAGGCGGCTGACGAGTTTACAGACAAGACCACGGCGCCAAATCAAATGTGGCAGACAGACTTCACCTATCTCAAGGTCATCGGCTGGGGCTGGTTTTACCTGTCGACGATCCTGGATGACTTCTCGCGCTATATCATTGCGTGGAAACTCTGCACCACGATGAGGGTTGAGGACGTTACCGAAACGCTGGAAGCAGCTCTCGCCGAATCCGGGCTCGATCAAGTTAATGTCGTTCACAAGCCGCGCCTGCTGTCCGACAATGGCCCGTCTTATATTGCTGGCGATCTTGCTGACTGGATGGATGATCAAGGCATGAAGCATGTACGCGGTGCGCCTTATCATCCGCAGACGCAAGGCAAAATTGAGCGTTGGCATCAGACGCTCAAGAACCGCATCTTGCTGCAAAACTATTATCTGCCTGGCGACCTGGAAGCGCAGATCGAAGACTTCGTCGGCCACTACAACCACCAGCGATATCACGAGAGCCTGAAGAACCTCACGCCTGCCGACGTCTACTTCGGGCGCGGCCAAACTATTCTATTGCAAAGAGAAAGGATTAAACGAAAAACAATCGAACACCGGCGCTTGCAACACCGCAAAGCCGCTGCTTAAATTGAAACAACAGATGAGCCAAAGACTCAGCTTGCTCAAATCGAAATCTGTTCCAATTTATCTGACGACGGACAGTTGGGACATCGTCGCGGATTGATTGATTTCTGAACGGATAATCTCGGCCGCGACAAAAGGCGCCAAAAGGCGCGGCCACCAATCGTGCCATAGGCAAAGGCGTGACTGGCCATCTCCATAAAAAATTCGGAAAGACTCAAAATGTTTGGGTGTTCCCGAATAATATTCGACAGCAAAGTCGAACCACAGCGGCCGCTGCCAACAATGCATGCGCCTGCTAAATCGCTGCTCACTGGGCCATCCCGGCTAACCTGCCGGCCAAAGACTCATGAGGCCGACTCCGAGGTTCAATCCATTCCTTCGCGAGCGGTACGCCGAATCCTTCAATGGCGTCGCACAAGGCATACAGCGCGGGGCCCGCACGATAGCCAAGTTCGTGTTCGGCCTTACGAGAGGAAAAAAACATTTTCTTCTTAGCAAGCTTAAGACCGTCGACGGTCAAAAGAGGTTCTCCACCGCCGGTTAGCCGCGCTGCGTACTCAATCAGATGCGCGATAGGGAAAAAGCGCGCGACGCGGTAGCCTAGTGAGCGGCGGCCAATGACCCGTCAAGACGGCGATGGCATGGAGAATGACCTTCAGTGACAAATTTTGTCCGCCGAGAATATAGCGCTCACCGAACTGGCCTCGGTCGGCGGCCAGAAGATGACCGTTCGCGACGTCATCAACGTGGACAATGTTGAGGCCGGTATTGACATATGCCGGCATGCGCCCCTTCGCGGCCTCCAAAATTACGCGTCCGGTGGGCGTGGGTTTGATGTCGCGCGGCCCGATCGGTGTTGAGGGATTGACGATGACGATCGGCGCGCCGCGGGCCGCCAATTGAACGGCGATTTGCTCGGCGCGAAACTTGGACTTCTTGTACGCGCCAATCATGTCACCAAAAACAACAGGGGTTTTCTCATCATTGGGGTGAACGCTATCGGTTAGGCCCAAGGTGCAAACGCTGCTGGTATGCACAATGCGCTGGACGCCGTGTTCGGCGGCAGCGTCCAATACATTTCGAGTGCCGCGAATTGGACTTACAAAGCTGATAGAGATCGCGCGCATCGCGTACTCAGAGGCGATAGTCGGCGGCCACATGATAGACTTGCTCTGCACCTTTCACTGCAAGATGAACGGAGCAGGGGTCGCATAAATCGCCGGTTGCATGCTCGACATTGAGCCCGCGAAGGTTCTTCAAATTGCTGGAGGATCGAACCAAAACGCGCACATTGTCGCCGCGGTCTAGCAATTTTCTCGTGATCGCAGAGCCCATGAATCCAGTGGCACCAGTTACCAATATATCCATCCGTCTTTTACCCGCTTATTTGAATCACGTCTGTAAACGTGCGCTAAGACGGAATTCATGCTTTGTCGCGATGCCGGCCGAACAGGTCCAGCAGCGTTTTCGGTCGAGTTATGGCTGGTTCACATTGATCCACAGCGTCACGTCATTGGGAATGACGGACTCAGAGGCCACGGTCCTCCATCGGACAAAACTAACACGCTCTGATGGCTGATAATAGCCAAACAGCAGACGAAAAATAATGCAAAGGCACTGACGTTGCCGTGGATCCGTTAGAGGCAAAAGCAGAGACAATATGGGGGCGGCTCAAAACGCCTGCCGCAGCGGCGACAGGCGCTCCGAGCCAAGACTATAGATCGCGGCTGAAACCGCGTCAGGTCAGGATCAATCCCCTAGTTCGGGACCGAGCTTTCAACGAAGGCTACGGTGCGTATGCCGCTTGGACCGTCACTGGTTTCGATACCATTGCGGATACTTCCAACAAGCTTGGTGTTGCCGGAACCCATCTGCACCGAAACGAATCCGCCATCCATGGTGATGCTTCCCGCATGCACGGCGCCGCGGCAAATCATGCTGCTGAACGCGTATGAATCGGTTCCGATCACACGTCTGGACCGAAAATTGGCTGGGGCCGAAGGACACTTGAACGTAAATACTTGGCCGATCATTTGTTTGTGTGCAAATCCAGTCGCCGTGAATTTCGTGTCCCAATCGATGACTGGTATATAGGAAAGGTGAATTTCGTTGTTTTCATCCGACGTTGACTCGTCAACAAATACCATACTGCGCGGTGTGCCAGGCAGGTCTGCAGTTTCGACATCATTGCGGAAACTACCCATGTAGCTGTCTTGTCCAGGATTGAGTTGGACGGTGACTACGCCGCCTTCTTTATCGACTTGTCGTGCATGGAGTGCGGCAACGCAGATCGAGTTGTTGCTGGGATAGACATCCGTGCCGAAGACGCCCTCGTAGAACTGATTTACAGAACTAGCAGGGCATTTGGCCGTAAACCTCTGACCAACGAATTTGTCAGCGTCAAATTGAAAGAAGTTGAGCGTGGTTTCCCATTCAACTTCCGGAACATTCATGGTCTCACTTTCGGCAGAAGCCATATTGATCGACACACCGCTCACGGATAGACCGACGATGGCAAGAAGAGCTAAGAAGCATTTAGTCATAAGCTGATCCTTCTTTAAGTGAGTTGCGGCACGGGGCGCTAGGGGGCGATTGGCCGCAGTTAAGATTTCAAGTGCGCCCTCCAAAATTGCACACGCAACTTAACGTGCCGTCCAATGAAGATCGGCGACGGCCTGAACCTCGTTGTCGTAAATCGAGAGCAATGATTTGAATCCCGACCGGGTGAGGTGGCGTTCGACAATGCAATCCGGACTGCAAATAGCGACATTGCCGCGTAGGCTACGGGCATATCTCGACGCCACAATGAAAGCACGAAGTCCCGCGCGGGTAATGACTTGCAGGCCTTCCACGTTGAATACCAGCCGGTAGGGCCCGCGCCGGATGATATTTACGAATTCGTCGATCGCCGGGCCAACGGTCTTCGAGTCGAGCTCGCCCGCGACGTTGACCACTTGGACTCTGTCAGTGGCAGCCCGCGTCGTGATTGACAGGCGCGCGTCCTTTCGTGGCTGCTGTTGAAAATGCCATCTCTGCGTATCGGTATTAAGGCTGCTGGTCATTCAAGTCTCCATTGGGGGCCGTTCATCTTAAGACCGACAATGGCGGCGGACTGTTTCCAGCAAATGTCCGGAAGATCAGAAACTTGTTTCAATCATGTCACAGCGGAGCTTTGGTCTAAGCAAAGAACCGGAAAAAGCTAAACAACCCCACCGCAACGAAAGTCGCGCTTGAAGCCAGGAGCGCCGCGTCCCAAAGAGGACCAGGACGCAATTCGGCAGGCGTTACGCGATAGCGCAGATACAGAACCGCCAAACTTGCGATCGGTAGGAACAGAGCCTGCGCAATGCCGCCAATAATGATCAAGCGCACGGGATTGATTCCCGTCCAATAGATCGCCAAAACGAACAGCGGCAAGAGGACGGCAAAGCGCGTCACAGAACGCTGCATTTGGGCCGGATCATTACGATCCACAAGGCCAATGATGCTTGAGAAATCCGTGAGCGTACGCGTACTCACAGCCATGGCGACAAAGTACGTGGAATAGAGAACCGCCACCGCACCAACCACAAGCAACCACTTGGCGATATCACCAAAAACGGGCGTATACGCTGCGATCAATGTACTGATCAATTCCATGCCGTCGGGATTGAGACCTTGCGGGTTTAAAACCGCCGCCCCAATAAAGTAAAACGCAATCGTCGCCACCGTGTAGATGACAAGCGCAAGCAGGGAATCGACCTTCATAACGCGCACCCAGCCGTTTGCGCGCGCGATCCACGCCTCGTCCGACGTACGCGGTCCTGTGAAGCGCGCATATCCTTTTTCCACACACCAATAAGGGTAGCCGACAATCTCGCCGGAGGTGACGCCGATCAGGCCGAACGTTGCCAGCGCCGTTGCCAAGGCGGCACCGCCCTCGGGAAAGCGAAACTTGAGCCCTTCAACGACATCGGCCGCGGAAGGCGCAAAAGGTGTCGCTGACAAAGCAGCAGCTGTGGCCAGCGTGATAAATGTAAATCCAACCACCAAAGTTGTCGCTGTGAGTTCAATCCCTTTGTACTGACCGAAGACTAAAATCACGATTGTGAAAATAGTAATGACAAACGCGGCCCCTTGCTGGGGAACGTCAAAGCCAATGGCGGCGGCTTGAACCACACCGCCCATGATGCCGCCGAACGCGGCGTAGGTCAGAGCCAAAGCAATGAGCCAAATAGCGACCACCCAGTTCGCGCGAAACAAAGGCAATTGTGCAATCCGCTGATTGCCCAGAAGTGAAAGCGGTCCCGGTATGCGATTAAACGCGGTGAGCGTGGTCTCCCCGGTCCCGATAGCGTAGCGCGCCATTTCAATTTGAACGAAGACTTTGATGATGCAGCCAACCAGAATGAGCCAAAGAAGCGTAAAGCCGACTTCGGCGCCGAGTTTGGTCGTCGCCACCAGTTCGCCCGCCCCGACGAGTGACGCACTGATGATGAGCCCCGGCCCAAGGTAGCCGATGGTGCCCGTCAGCATGCGCGGCGGCTCTTTGATTCCGTCGGTGGTCATGTCAGATTCCGTGTTGGATAGGATCGGAAAGAAAATTGAAGGTATTTGGAGTGAGCCGACTCAAACTCAGCTACCATAAGAATACTCAGAGGTTGGACGACACATGGCACACTTGCCGGTTCGGCGCATGATTATAGGCTTTGCGGTTATTGCTGGATTGTATGTCGCAGCACTGAGTTTACTTTACACGTTCCAGCGTTCGCTTCAGTACTTTCCCGACGCGCGGCAAATCCCGCCAGAGGCCGCGGGTTACACGGCCGAGGAGTTCGCGCTCGCGACCATCGACGGAGAAACCGTCTATGCGTGGTGGCGCGCACCTGGAAACAATCGCCCGGTCATCGTCCACTTTCACGGCAACGGTGGCGGCATGGCTTATCGGGCGGACCGGTACCGCTTGTTTACGGATGTGGGCTACGGCCTACTTGCCATGACCTACAGAGGCTATAGCGGCTCCACAGGGAGCCCAAGTGAAGCCGCGCTGGTCCAAGATGCCGAATTGTCTCTGGAATTTCTGAAAGATAAAGATGTCTCTCTGGAACGCGTCGTCCTCTATGGCGAGTCCTTGGGCACGGGCGTCGCTGTACAGCTTGCTGCCAAAGCAGACATCCTCGCCGTCATTCTTGAGGCGCCTTTCACGTCTGCTTGGGCGGTCGCCAAAAGCGTCTATCCAATATTTCCGGTTCGGCTTTTGATGAAGGACAAATTCGAATCCGACCAATTTATTTCCAAAGTCGCAGCGCCACTTCTTGTCATCCATGGTCGGCAAGACAATGTGATTCCGTTTCGCTTCGGACAAGAGCTTTTCGAATTGGCCAATGAACCGAAGAAATTCGTTGCCCTTGCCAATGCCGGTCACAATGATCTTTATGATCACGGTACTGGCGAAGCGGTGCTCGCGTTTCTAGACGGCCTAAAGAACTAAATGCAGCGCCCAACTCTTTCAGCTGTGTCGAAATTCAGTAAAAATACGATAGTCGCAAAGTCGCAAAGCTATCTTTTCGGAAAGCTTGGAGCGGATCGAATGTAGCGGCGTGGGCGAAGATTTGGCCTTCGACTTCAAGTTTCAAACTGTCGCCGATGCGGCGCTCGGCTTCGATGCGGAAGCTGGTCGAGCCATTGTTAAGGTCGACGACGGCACCGACCAGCGCGGACGTGTCCTGCGCATCGTTAAGCGCGAGCCGCGAGCCCATGAATAAATCATTGTCGAACAGCGTGACCGGCGCCATAGAGTCGCGGGTGTCGCCCAGATATTCCATCAACAGCCCCAAATCCATATTGCTTTCGAAAATCTGATAGAGCGTGTATTCGAAGCCGACGGCGGTGGCGACGAATGTGCGCCCCTGCCCTTCGCGCACAATGCCTTCAAATTTCCACAGCCACGGACCCGTGGTGTACTGAACATCGGCGCCAACTTGGGTGATGATGTTGTAAAACGGAATGAACAGGCCTTCGGGCGTCACGCCCCCGATGGTCGGTTCACGGCTGGTGCCGTGAAAGACCGACAGACCCACATCCCAGTCGCCAAAATAATTTGAATATCGCACGGCAAAATCAGGATAGTGACGGCGCAGGCTCGATTCATAGAGCGCTGCCTCGGCATCAACCGCGAGCGGCGTGCGCAAGCGGCTATCGGGTCCCACAAACGTCCGTTCGCGAAAATAAGGCAGCGCAAAGACGCTGATGTCGCCCCAATCAGTAAAGAGCGTCACCTTGGCCATGGGCTGGCCGAGCTTGTCCTCTTCGTCGATGTCTTCAAGGGTATCGGACTGATTGACGATGTTGACCAAGTGCCGGGACTCGGTGACGCCCCAAAAGACTTTTGTTGCGCCGATCAGCAGCTCCCATTGGTCGGCCGTATAGCGCCAATAGGCTTCGCGCAAATCGAAATGCGTGTGCTCGTCATCTTGAGAATCGACACGAACAAACGGGGCCACGACCAATTGGTGCGCGCGGTCGTCGCTTTCCCACCTGAGCTCCGGCTCTAGAATACCTGAGAACTGAAAATGCTCGAATTGGCCGGTGAATTGGGGGTCTTCAAAGAATTTGCGGGCTTCTAGGCCGACCGAACCAGAAAACTCCAGTTCGCCCGCGCGGGCGGCCCCGCTGATCAAGATCAGCAAAGCCGCAGCCAAACGTATCGCGGAAAGCCCCCCCATCGTTCTTTATCGTATCCGTTCAAGCACGCCTTTGACAAAGTCGCGCTCATTGAGCCCGGAATTGAAGGCGTAATCGGAATAAATGAGATCGGTGGTTTTGCCGGTTTGATGATTGGTCATTTTCATCGTATGGGCCCGCCACACTCCACCGTCATATTCGCGGTAGTCTTCGAAGAGGAGGGTTTTTAACAGGTCCCCTTTGCGGTCGTAAAAGTCCACTTTGCGGGTTTGAAAAACGTCCTGATCGACCCAAGAAACTTGCCTTGTGTAGCCGGAGTTTTCGTAAAGTGGATGGCGCTCGACAATATCGTGACTAAGCCCATCCACTTCCTCTTCGCCCACATAGGTGTACGAGTATTTGTTAAGCTCTTGAGAGGTGAAATCCTCAAAGGCAAATTCTGAGCCGACAAACGGTCCAGACTTGTTAGCCGAAGAAATACGCTTTACGCGCTTCAAAGCCGGCAGATAAAGCCATTGATTGTCTGGCTCCAAGATTTGCGCGTGAGACAACAGCGCCGTGCCTTCGACATCGCGGGGCGTGTCAAAGACAATCAAGCTCTTATCGCCGACGTCTTCCGTCTCTTTTTCCAATGTCGAGAGCCGCAACGTGCGGGTCGACTCCTGACCTGCGGCATTGCGCAAGATCATCTGCATTTCGACTTCACTGTCGCCAAAACCGTTGTCGGAACGATCCGAACGGGCTGCAATTTCAAATGCCTTGGGATCACTTTCCGGTGGTCCCTCAGCCAGGGCCAAGGGCGTGAGCGCAACGGCACCAATCCAAAAAGCAATAGCGAATGAAACTTTATTCTGCAGGGACTGCAAGTGCGTCAACATGATCGTCTCCTTTCGAGAATCTTTCTGAGATTTTTGAAATCGCCATCAACAGGGCGGGTAAGAATAAGAAATCCAAGATCAAGGCAAAGCCGATCGCTATGGCGGTCAGTAATCCCATATCGACAATGATCTTGAATGTGGAGGCCGTGAGCACGAGAAAGCCAACGCTTAGAATAACCGTGTTGACGAAAATCGCGACGCCGACATTTTCAAAGGCGTATTTGATGGCATCCGCGCACTCCAATCCTTGTTCGCGCCGTGCGCGCACGAATTTAGTTAGAAAGTGCACTGTGTCATCGACAATGATGCCGAGAGAAATTGACGCAATGGCTGCAACGGAGAAGCCTACCGTTCCGACCAAAACAGCCCAGGTTCCGAACGTTGCCAAAATGGGCAGACCATTGGGCACCAAACTGAGCAAGCCCAAAGGCACGCTGCGGAGCGCCACAATCATGATCAATGCAATAAGAATGACCGCCAGGATCGTGCCGTTGACCATGCTCTCTACGTTGCGTTCGGCAATATAAGAAAACATAACTTGGGCACTTGTAGGCTTGGCAACCATATGCGACGGCACGTTTTCTTCTAGCCAAGCCACCGAATCGGCCAAGAACTGACGTAACTCTTTGGTGGATATGTTGGCCAGAGTTGCGGTAACCCGCGTCGCTGACTTGTCGATATTGATCCGATCGTTGAGGTCCAAGCCGTAAGGCAACGACAGCTCGTACAGCAGCAAATATTGCGCTGATAATTCCCGGTCTTGAGGAATACGGTAGAAAGACGGATCGTCTTCGTGAAGGTTTTTGTTCAAACGCTTCATAATGTCGGTCAGCGAGAAGACGTGTGTGACGTGGGGATAAGCCGGCAGCCACTCACTAAACTTGTCTAAGGCTTCCAGAAACTCCGGCTCGCTGATGCCGCCAGGCTCCGAGGCACCCACGGAGAATTCAACCGGATAGATCCCGAAATATTCAGACGCCACATCCGTATCCCGCCGGAATTCATTGCGAGTATCGAAATATTTGGCAAATTCATCGCTGAATTCAATACGCGGAATTTGGGCGATCACGATAAAGGTGCCAAGACCGACGGTGACCAAAACAAGCACATAGTGCGCGATCACGAAATCCGCGATCCGCCCGATCACCTTGACGCCTGTCTGCTTGTTTTGCTTGCGTGCGAGGTTCACTGGCAATGCTGCCAAAGCGGCCGGCAAGACTGTGATCGAAAACAGCCACGCGGCAGCAATGCCAACAGCTGAAATCGTACCCAAATGTTGGAATGGCGGCGCATCGGAAAAATTAAGCGTCAAGAAACCAACGGCGGTCGTCAGTGACGTGATCGCGATCGCCAAGAAATTGACCCGCATGGATTCGACGATGGCTTCGCGCTTCGCCATCCCCTCGGTCATTCGTTCGCGCATGGTGATCAGGATATGAATCGAGTCCGCAAGCGCGAGGGTCAGTATGATGATCGGCGCCGAGCCGGCGATGGGCGTGATATCGATACCCCAATAGCCGGTGAACCCCATGGCAACCATGATCGACAGAATAACCACCAGCATCGTCGCGACGGTTGCACTCACTGAGCGCAGAACGAAAATCGTCATAACGACGATCAGTGCGAACATGATGGGCATGAGGAGCGCCAAATCGGTCACGCTGGTCTCGGCAAAGGCGTTGTTCAACATGGATACGCCGGAGATCACCACGTCGACGTTGGGATTGGCCGCTTCTATTCTCGCCCTAAGGTCGCGTGCGGCGGCCGCTGCCACGGGAACTTCATCGAGATTTTTTTCGGGGTACTGCAGAACCACGTTGACGGCGGTCGCATTGGCGGCTTCGTTTATCAGCTGATTGCGCAGCAAAGGCTCAGCAAGCGCGATCGCGCGCTTGGCAATAAGCTCGCTGGCTGTCAAGTCGGCGGCGCCCTCAATCAAATCCTCAACGATCAAATCGTCTTGTTCGGCATAGGTGTATTGAAAGTTCGTTATGGAATCGACACGCAGAGCGAACGGGATTTGCCAACCCTCTTCCGTCAGCTCCTCAACCATGGCGAGCGTCTCATTGGTAAAGACTTCGCCATCTTTCGGTACGATGACAAAAAGGAAGTTGTCGTTCTTTGTATAAGTCGCCTGAAAAGTCTCAAAGGCGGTCAATTCCGGATTCTCAGACGAAAAGAAGACACGGTAGTTATTCGCGACTTCGATGGTTTGCGCGTATTGAACAACAAAGCCGGCAAACGCGAAAGCCGCTAAGAGCACAAGCCAACGCAAACGGATAATCAGGTCAACAAAACGTTCGGCAAAGCGGTCTACGGAATTTGAGATGTTAGGCATGATCTTTTCCTTTGATTTTCATCTCGATCTGTTTCGTCACAAACGTGTCTAATTCGGAACCAATCGGTCAACTACTAGGCAAATTTTTTATTCGAGAAGTTTCATCATGGTCGAGCTTAAACGCCGCGCATCATCCGGCTTAAATGCACCTTTCAGGCCCGACACCATGCCAAGGACGAATGTGAAAATCGTCTGAGCAAGTCTGTCCGCAGGGACGTCGGTTCTGAACATGCCCTGATCCTGGCCGGCTTTGATGTGTGTACTGATGAGTTTTAAAAACCCCATTTGGTGTTCCAACAACCGATTGCACACCACTTCGTCATGGGGTCCTAATTCGACGAGGGTGTTCATGGCGAAGCAGCCGCGCAGTTGCCCTCCTTCGCTCACGGCAAATTCTACAATCGCTTCAAACCAAGCGGTCAGCGCTTGCTTGGGCGTTTTGCCGCTTTGCAGGGCTTCCCTCTGGCGCTCCATAATCATTTTTACGTAATAGTCGAGCGATTGCATAAAGAGCGAATGTTTGTCGCCAAAGGCCTTGTATAGACTGCCCTTCTGCAAACCGGTCGCTTCAATGAGATCGGACAGCGAGGTCGCCTCGTAACCATGGGTCCAAAACGCCTCCATGGCAGCATCGAGCGCGTCGTCGATTTCAAATTCCCGGGGGCGTCCCATGGCTCGTGGCTTTTCGCTTTAAGTTGCTTCGATTTGGAGAACATAATGATTAGGAACCGATCGGTCAACAACTAATTTGAATAATATTGGGAGCGTGAAATCCACGGCTTACCGGCCTATACTGTCTTGAGAGCCCCGCGGCGGGAGACCAAGCCATGTACATCAATTTTTGGTATCCGATCGGCACAACGGATGACGTCAAAACAGATGCGCCGTTTCGCACCCAAGTTTTGGGCGTAAAAGTCGTTGCCTTTCGCGATTCAAGCGGAAGCGCCCATGTTCTCAGTGACACCTGCGTCCATCGCGGCGGTTCACTCGGCAAAGGTTGGGTCAAGGACGATTGCGTGATCTGCCCCTATCACGGTTGGCGCTATGACGGCGACGGCAATTGCGTCACGGTTCCCTCACTTGGCTACGACGCCAAACCGCCGGCGCGGGCAAAAGTCGACGCCTACCCGGTACAAGAAAAATACGGAATTGTCTTTGCCTTCCTTGGGGATTTGCCTGAAGCCGAGCGTCCGCCGCTTTATGAGATTGAGGAATATGGCCAAGAGGGCTGGCGCGCCAGCAAACCCATCGTCTATGGCGCCCCGGTCTATTACGAGCGCTCCATGGAAAACGGCGTCGACCCGGCGCACAACGAATTCGTTCATCCCACCCATGGGTTTTCGGGAGAGAACCCCGATTATCATGTACCCGACACGCCGGTGTTCGACGAGACTTGGGGCTGCTGGTCGGCCGGTTCCATGAAATCGTCAGAATTCAAAGACGACACCATGCCTAATATCCGGAAGGGAGAAGGTGTGACCGAAGGCAAAGGCGGGCACCACGGTCCCAACATGCTTTATACCCTCCTTCATTTCACTGAGGCGAGTTGGTTTCATCAATATTTGTTCGAGGCCCCAGTCGATGAGGCCAACACGCGCATCTTTTTTGTCAACATGCGTAATTGCATGCTCGAACCGGAGATGGATGCCAACGTCGTTGAGCGCTGCATGGTGATTGCAAATCAAGACATCGAACTTCTTTCCGACCTTGATCCCATCCGCACGCCATCCACCAATACAAAAGAAGTCATGACGCCGACGGACAAACGAATTACGCGTTTCCGCGGCTACCTTAAGAGTTGGGAACAAAGGGGCTGGCGCATTAATCTGCCTGAATTGTGTGCCAGGAAGGGCGACGTGGCTTTCGCCATTCCCGGTCCGGCGCGACGCACCTCAGGCAATTGGGTGCTTGACGCCGTTCCTCTCATGCCTGCCCAAGCAGCGCAAAAAGCCGCGGCCGAGTGACCTGCAAATGAAATTTTTCCGGAGAAGAATAATGATCAAGCAAATATTGACGACAACATCAATGGCTGTAGTTCTTATGTTCGTCTTACCCGGTGCGTTGCAAGCCGATCAGTCGGAAACCAACGTAGCTGCCGTTGGATTGGACGAACAAGCAGAAGGTAGCGGCGCACCGGAACGCCAAATACCGCCTGTGATGAGGAGCGGTTTCGATCGCGACTCGTTCGAAGAGTTCATAGAAGCGCGGATCGGGACCGGCGAAACGGTCTATTGGTATGGCATGGGCGTGATCAACAGTTACCCGGACGGCAAACCTTTGGCCCGGCTTGAAGGCGTGGATCTCGGCAAGCTCTATCGGCCCAATCCGGATGAACCTGAGGCCTATATGATCACGCGCAAGTTTTCCGTCTTTCGCGACCCGGATACAGGCGAGTTGATGCGCGATGAGGCAGGCAAAATGCGATTCATCGCCTACGACTATCAATACTTTAAGTGGACCCTCGAAGGCGACGATCTGCGCTACGAAATCGAGTCGGGCACGCTCGAAAAACTCAAAACCACAATCGGTACCGGCGGCAATGAAATTCGCCGCATGGGCGACCTCACCGTCATTACCACGCCGGTGCCCATAAATTCACCGGTCGTCCAGGCCTGGGAAAAATATGATTTTCTGATCATGCCGGAAGGCAGCGCCGAACCGCGCCATCAGATCGTCTGGGGCAAATACACGCCCAACTTCTCATGGATGCCCGAAGGTTTCAGCACCATGCATAGTTGGCTTTACCGGTACGACGACTACGACGCTTTGCCGGATTCCATCCGCACAATCATTGAAGAAGAGCCCGGCATGGATCTGTGGCGCGAGCCGCCGAAAGATGTGGACGAAATTCGGGAGCTGCAACGCACCGGCAAAGATTACCGTTAGTAATTACTTCTCTTTTTCTGCGTCATTCCGGACGTTAGGCGAGCCCAAAACGTCTTTAGCGTTTTGGCAAGCGAGGCTTACGATCCGGAATCCAACTGCATGCCAGCAGGCACTACTTAGTTGGTGAAACGAGCAATTACCGTCAGGCCCATGGATCCGGGATCGCGCACTCGCTCTGCTCGTGCTTGTCCGGGATGACGCCTAGGGGTGTTGTGGAGTCAGAGCACTAGTATCAAAACTTCACAGCCGGCGGTAAGAACGTAAATGACCACACTTCATAAGGCGTGATTTGCTGCGCGGCATAGGGATCGGCAAACGTCTGATCTTCAAACCAATTTTTCCGCATCGCCTCTTGCGCGGCGATATCTTCGTCTGTGATCGGCTCATCCTTACGCGCCTCGATGATATCCATATAGGCGCTGAAGAAACTGTCATAGGCATCGATGATGAAGGTTAGATTCTTTTCATTGATGGGCATCATATCGGGTCCGTAATAGCTGGCGCCCGCGCACGCACCGCGCCGATCGTATTTCCCTTTTTCCAAACTGATATACAGCTTGCCGCAGACCCTCTCCCGAAACCCTGTTCCGTCCACATCGTGTTCGAGCAAATCGGCATCCAGCGTTTGCTTCAAGAGGGCAATATCGTCTTTCGACATGGCCTCGCCTGGCTGCAGCGCGTCGACCCAACCGCCAATGTGACTGGTGCCATCAGAGACGAACTGAAAGACAAGCGTCGCGTGCAACATGCCAACTTTGGGTGACTTGGGATGAACGTCGATACCGAAGAACCGGCTGAAGTTTGTTTCCTTCTGTAAATCAGAGTTTGGTCGTTTGGTGCGCCCCATCATGCGGCCGATTTTTTCGACCACAGGTCCGCGCGTCACGCGCGTTTCATAATCGGCGAAATCATAAACAAAATCACGCCGCTCGATATCCTCGCTCCCGTTTAACGCCATGGCGCGACCGATATGCTTTTCATCCATGGCGCGGAGGAATTCCATTATGCGAACCGCAAAGGCTTCTTGCTCGTCTGAGAGTTTTTCGCGTTCCGTATCGCTCAGCGTGAAGACATCCACATGATCGGCCGCCTCGCCGATTGTCACCCAAGACATCAAAGCAAGTATTGCTATCGCGGAATTCAAGAATTTCATATCGCTCTCCTTCCCATGGCAAATTTTACCACGCGGGGGGCTCAATCGGCGCCGCAGTCACACAATCATGACCACGCCTCCGCGGCGTGGATCCCCGGCGCCCCGAGGGCCTTTCGGGCCCCATTCCGCCACGTGTACACCGCCGAAGAAAAAGTCTGTCCCTGGCCATTCGTTGCGTTCCCGATAACGACCCTTGAGGGCAGATAGCGCCGCTTCGCTAAGACCGCTTTCGATCTCGAGTTGACCGCGCTCAAAGTGAATCCGAGCCGCATCGACCGCTGCTTCAGGTTCAAGGTCAAAGAATACTTGGTTGGCGATGACCTGAGAAAGCGCCGTGCGAATGCGATTGGAGCCGCCGCTCCCTAACACGGCGCTGCGCCCGCCCGGCCACTTGATGAGACTCGGTGCCATCATGGATGAAATGCGCGTGTCCGGCGTCCATTCAAAGAATCCGTTGGGGTTGAGATCTTCCTCCCCCAACATGTTGTTCAGCATAATGCCGGTGCCGGGAACAATGTGACCGCAGCCTTCCCCGTTCGAGACCGTGGCTGCGCACAAATTTCCGTCGGCGTCCGCAGCGCTTATATGCGTCGTGCCGCCGACCTGAAAAGCGCGCCCTCGCACTTCTTTTTCAAGCTGCTCCAGCGTGGGATCTCCCAACAGGGCTTCGGCGATCTCTTGGCTTGCAGCTTCAGCAAATCCGGAACTGCGGCGGACGCCGTTGATCGATTCCATCACATTGGCGAGCAAGAGGCACCAGTCCGGAGAACCGGGCTTATGACTCTCCGTTCGTAGCTGATCAAGCAGAGACAATGACAGGGCGATTAGCGTGCCCCCGGACGACGGCACCGGGTTCGTATAGAAACCGACATCGCGCAAAGACTGCGATAGCGCTTTTCGATGTTTGACTTCGTATGCTTTGAGATCAGCGCGAGTAAGCGATCCACCCTCTTCCATCATCTCCTCGATTGCCTGGGCAATTTCACCCTCGTAAAAAAGGCGCGGCCCTTCCTTTGTGAGCACGTCCAGCGTATCGGCCAAAGCCGAAGGCCGAAAAATTTCGCCGTGCTGCAGCGGACTGCCCTGTTTGGTTGGGCTTTCGTAGATTGCGCGCGCGCCCTCTGTCGCCAGCATGATGGGTTTGACAACCTCCAAGATATCGGATTGCAACGGATCGATTGCATGCCCCTCTTTTGCAAGCGAGACGGCGGGCGCCGCCAATTGATCGATTGGCATCGACGCCAAAGTCTCGTGCGCGTCGAACAAGCCCGCCATCATGCCCGGGCTTGCGACGGAACCGAGCCCGACATGAAATTCCTGCGTTGCTGCACTAAAAGTCGCATCGGCGGGATGAAAATCTAAGTCACTCGAAGGTTTTTTCGCCCCAGGCGTTTGCACAAAGAAGTCGAAGATCATGGGCGCGCCGCGCGCCCGGGCCGCCAGCAAAAAGCCGCCACCGGCTGGCGACGACAATACCGGTTCTGATACAAATGACGTGAACAGCCCTGCGATGACCGCATCGAATGCCGTGCCACCGTCATTAAAAACTTCGGCAGCGGCTTTCGCGGTTTCTTTATTTCCCGCAGCTATGACTCCCTTTGACATGTTCAACGATTAGCAATTCAAGAGGTGAGTGGGACATTCATGTTTCTGCATGGGCATGCTCCTGTGAGCGCAATCGTTGCAAATTTAACATCAATGTGACGCAGATGATCGCACACGCGATAATTACATAGCTCACGGGAATAGGCGTCTCCCCTTGCAAGTAGCCCATGACTTGAAGGCCGATAGCGCCGGACATCACGAGACCGAAGCCGGTTAGGCTCGACGCAGCGCCTTCATGGCCAATTGCTTCGGCCATGGTGCCCGCCATCGCGGCTGGTTGGATCGCACCATTGCCCGTCGTAAAGACCGACGCCACGCCGAACAACACCATCGGATGCCACCAGCCCTGGGCAACAACAAAAAAAAGCAACAGCGCCCCTATCCCATAAAGTGAGACCGCGAACAATATGATCCGGTCTGCACCTAGTGTTGAGCTAAATCGGGCAGCAGCAAAGCTGCCCAGCAAAAAGCCAACTGATATAAAGACGAAATAAAGCCCGTACTCGCTCGCCGGGCGCCCCAGCGTCTCTACCATGATGTAGGGCGCCGCCGACAAAAAGGCAAAAATGCCACCTTGGGCAACAAACAATATGAAGAAGTAATGGACGACCATCGGTTTGCGAAACAGGACGCCGAAACCGGAGAACAATGAGCCCATTGCTGGCGCCGCTTCTTTGTCGCCGTTGGGAGCAGAACCCTTGAGAGCGTATTGCGCCGACACGATCATCACCACGCCCACACCCAAGAGCAGCCACATCAAACTACGCCAACCCAGACCGTCTATCATGAACCCCGCGATGAGCGGCGCAAACATGGGCGCAATCACGATGATCATATTGATGTAACTAAAGACACGCGTGAAGTCGCTTCTGTCAAAGACAGTGGCGGCAATGGAACGGGCCACAACCGAGGCCGACGCTGCACCCACCGCTTGAAGCGATCGTCCAACAACTAAGACAATCACATTAGGCGCCAGCGCCGCAATGATACAGCCCGCGCTAAACAGAGCACTTCCGGCGAGCACCAACCGCTTTCGGTCGTAGCGATCCGCCAGGGGCCCGAACACAATCATTGCGATGGCTAGAAACGCCGCGAACGCGGTGACCGACCATTGGGCCTCCGAAACCGTAAGATCCAATTCCCGGCGCACGAACGGAGCCGCAGGCGGAAAGATATGGAGCGCAAACGGGCTCGCCATATTCAACACACCAATGATGACGATCAAAAGCCGCTGATTCACCCGTGTCTTCCCAGCCCGGTTTGACAAAGCGCGCGAGCCTACGTCGGATCGTCCATTTTGGGCAAATTGTAGGAGGTTGGCGGCCGTCTAAGCCTTCCCCCAAAGTTTGTCGCTGGCGCGCTGGGCTCCTTCGGCAAGCGAGCGAAACTTCGACCACATGACGCTCGGATAGACCTGAGGTTCACTTGCGAACGTATTAAAGCCACAGTCAGTGCCAGCGATAACACGCTCGCGCCCGACGATGTCGGCATAGCGGCAGATGTGTTGTTCTACCAATCGCGGATGCTCGACAAAATTGGATACCGAGTCGATCACGCCGGGCACAAGGATCTTGTCATCGGGAATTTCAGCCGCGGCCCAGTCTTCCCATTCGTGTGCGTGCGCTGGGTTCGCGCCTTCAAACAAGAGCGCCTGAGGCCGCGCGCGCGACAACACGCCCGTCAGTTTCGCTACTGGAAAATCGTGATCGTGGGGACCGGCATAATTGCCCCAACAAATGTGCATGCGCATCTTTTCTGGCGCAATGTTGCGGGTCGCGTGATTGAGAACTTCGACCCGGTGCTCGGCGCCCTTGAGAAACTCTTCATCGCTCATGTCCGTAAATACCATGTGGCGATTGGCAGCCAAATCAGGGCAATCAAGCTGCACGTTAAAGCCCGCATCGACGATGGCTTCATACTCAGTTTGCATGGCTTCACCCAACGCTTCGATATATGTCGCTTGATCACCATAGTGATGATCGGGACAGAATTGAGAGATGATGCCGGGCGATGCGGCATTCATGAAACCGTCCAACGGCTGCGCGTCTTCAACGGCCGCTTTGAAATTGTCGAGGTCGGTCTCCAAAGGTTCGCGATCCTCGTAGGATATGGCAGACGTGCATACGGGCGCGACGACCATGGCCGGACTGGCGCCTCTCGTGCCGGCCATCCAGTCCGGATGATCGGCAAAATCGAGCGGAAGTGAGAAATCGCCCGGCGGCCCCTTGCCGCGACCGGGCTCGCTCTTTTGATCGCCGAGCCCCGCAAGGCGATGCTTGACATATTGCGCATAGGAAATCTTGGCCATCTCGCCGTCGCTGACCACATCGATGCCGGCTTCCACTTGGCCTTTGACGATTTCTTTGACCGCCTGCGTGGTCTCAGTGGCAAACGACCGGTCGTCGAAGTCCTCATTTTGGTGGCGCGCGTAGAGCATTTCCAAAAGTTTTGGCGTGCGCGGAAGACTGCCCACGTGAGTGGTTAGAATGTGATCGATACTGGTTTTCATAGAGGTAATCCGATGATGAAATCGGCGACACGCGACTCTTAGTACATATGCTGGCCGCCGTTGATGGAGAGGGTTGAACCGGTGATGAAGTCGGCCTCGTCGGAGATGAGAAAGAGCACGCCGCGGGCGATGTCTTCAGCTTTGCCCAAACGCCCGACCGGAATGCGTGAAATGATTTTGTTGAGCACGTTTTCGGGAACCGCGCGCACCATGTCGGTGTCGACATAGCCTGGCGCAATCGCATTGACGGTGATGCCTTTACCTGCGCCTTCTTGGGCGAGCGCTTTGGTAAAGCCGTGAATGCCCGACTTGGCGGCAGCGTAATTCACCTGGCCGTATTGTCCAGCTTGGCCGTTGATGGATCCGATATTAACAATGCGACCGAAGCCGCTATCTCGCATGTATTCGATGACAGCGCGTGACAGGTTGAAACACGAGCCTAAATTGGTCTCGATAACATTCTCCCATGACTCTTGAGACATTTTGTGGAGGGTCGCGTCGCGGGTGATGCCCGCATTGTTGACCAATATATCTATGGGTCCGACTTCGGAGGTAATTTGGGCAACGCCTGCGGCGCAGGCGTCAAAGTCGCAAACATCGAACTTGTAACAGGCGATGCCGGTCTCAGCGCAAAAATCGTTTGCCGCACCGTCGTTGCTGCAGTAATTGGCTGCCACCTGATAGCCTGCATCGCGAAGCGCAATGCTGATGGCCCTCCCGATCCCGCGTGTTCCCCCCGTTACCAATGTGACATGGGACTGTGACATGGCCGATCCTCCTGGGTTGGAGTGGTACGGGGTGCTTGGAATACATCATAACCCGATTGGACGGGTGACTTCACGGCGAAAGCGCCGCACCTCGATCTGCCGCTCCAAATCTATGGCTATGGCATAAGCGTGTTCTTATATACATGTTGTCTGACATCAGCGCCTGTGGGACAGATGGAGTTGATTGCGTAACGGAGGATTTCTGGCTCATCGTCGTGACCGAAGGGAACGCAGATGAGCCAGAAATCCATGAGTTTGAAGGACGGCGCCGAGACGGCGGTACGGGACATCCGGCGCAAGACGCGCAAGCAATATTCAGCTGAAGAGAAGATCCGGATTGTGCTCTCGGGCCTGCGCGGCGAGGACAGCATCGCCGAGCTGTGCCGTCGGGAAGGGATCGCCGAGAGCCTCTACTACAGCTGGTCGAAGGAGTTCCTGGAAGCCGGCAAGAAGCGGCTTTCGGGGGATACCGCCCGCCAGGCGTCCTCGGGCGAGGTCAAGGACCTGCGCCGCGAGAGGCATGACCTCAAGGAAGCGCTTGCCGAACAGGTGCTGGAGAACCGGCTGCTTAAAAAAAGCATGATCGGGGATGGGGGAGACGGCGCATGAGATACCCCGCATCGGAGAAGCTCGAGATCATCCGCCTAGTCGAGCGATCCCATCTCCCGGTGCTGCGGACGCTGGACAAGCTCGGCATCCCGGCAACGACGTTTTACCGATGGTACGACCGGTATTTGCGTGGTGGCGTACAAGCATTGGAAGACCGGTCTCCCAAGCCAAAACGCGTGTGGAACCGCATCCCCGATGATATTCGAGAGCGGATCGTCGATATGGCTCTTCAGGAACCGGAACTGAGCCCGCGCGAGTTGGCAGTGCGGTTCACTGATACGCAAAGCTATTTTGTATCCGAAGCTTCAGTGTACCGCCTGCTCAAAGCTCTTGATCTGATTACCAGCCCGGCCTTCGTGGTCATCAAGGCTGCCAATGAGTTCCGCGACAAGACCACGGCGCCAAACCAGATGTGGCAGACCGACTTCACCTACCTCAAGGTCATCGGCTGGGGCTGGTTTTATCTCTCTACGATTCTTGATGACTTCTCGCGCTACATCATTGCGTGGAAGCTCTGCACCACGATGAGAGCTGAAGACGTCACTGATACGTTGGAAATGGCTCTGGAGGCATCGGGTTGCGATCAGGCAAATGTCGCACACAAGCCGCGTCTGCTATCTGACAATGGTTCAAGTTATATTGCCGGCGATCTTGCTGACTGGATGGATGATCAAGGCATGAGGCATGTTCGCGGCGCGCCGTATCATCCGCAAACGCAAGGCAAAATCGAGCGTTGGCATCAAACGCTCAAGAACCGCATCTTGCTGGAAAACTATTACCTACCTGGCGATCTTGAAGCGCAGATCGATGAGTTCGTGGGTCACTACAATCACCAGCGCTATCACGAGAGTCTGCAAAACCTCACGCCCGCAGATGTTTACTTTGGGCGCGGCCAAACCATTCTATTGCAAAGAGAAAGGATCATAATCCGAGCTGATGCCGCCGCCGGCCATGACCTTGATTTGCACCGCTCCCTGGCGAAGCGACTCGCGCACCGCACGCCGCACCTCGGCCGGTCCGTCGGCTATCAGATCGTAACGCGCCGCGAAAGCATCAAAATTGCCGCCCATATTCGGATGGGGATCCATCAGTTTCCGTGAATCACCGTGGCCGCTGGTCTGGGTTATAAACATGGCCGACGGATAGATACGCGGGCCGATCGCATGTCCTTCGTCAATAGCACGTGCCAGGCCTTGCGACGGACCGCCAACGTCGCGCATGGTCGTCCAGCCGCGCATGAGCAGCATCTCTGAAACCTCGAGCGACAATGCAGCGACATAAGCAGGGTCTTCACTCGCAACATCGTCGGGGCTAATCGGCGATGCAAGATGCGTATGAGCATCGATAATGCCCGGTATCACAGTGAAGCCACCGCCATCTATGACATCGGCCGTGTCGCCAGCAGAGAGCCCTTGACCAATGGACTTGATAAGGTTGCCTTCCACCAAGACATCTTGTCCCGGCACGGCTGCATCGCTTGTCCCGTCCCAGACACTGACATTTTGAATGAGCACTTGCTGGATCGGCGGCGTGGACTCCTCCTGCGCACCGGCATTCATGAAGGACCCCACCAAGAACAATATGGCTCCGGCAAATACAATTGCGTTTGATCGTTTCATGTCAGTGCTTCCTCCAACTGCGCAACGCACAGCGATTTAATACCAAGGAGACGACGGATTTTTGCGGTGAAGCCGGCGATCAATCCCTAGCCAGCGGCCGGACGGATACGCCATAAAAAGAAATGACAACAAAAAGAATGGAATGAGTGAGGCGTCGTAATAGCCGCCGATCGCCAAATTGAACAAGATAAAGAACGACAGAAATGCCGAGGCGCGTACGGCAAGACCGAGTAGAAGTCCAATCGCAACAACCAGTTCACCCCAGACAACGATCCACGCAATCACCGGATAAATCGGCAGCGCGAATTTCGTCAAATAAAGCGCGGGAAACGATTCCGGATTGAGCTCCGTCAACCTCTGAAGAAAAACCTGTTTCAGATAGTCTGTGAACAACCAATTGCCGACGAATTTATTGATCGCAGCCATCAGCCAAAAGGCGCCGAACATATAACGCAAAATAATGTGAAGCGTAATTCCGACGTAGCGTAAGGGCCGCTGCTTGAGTGATCCCAATCCCCAGCTGAAGTCACCTGACGAAGACGCTAAGTCAGACGCGCTCATGACATCTCCTCATCATTTGCTAAGCTTAGCATCAAGATGCGCCGGCCGCTGGCCGAGAAATCTCGTCCCATGGTTCCATCTCGCGAGTCAATGCCATGGCGTCGCCAATAGGTACGCGGGTGCACTGCCCCTTTAGCGTTCCCCCTTCCCAATACCACGCCCCATCATGGCGATCGATCCACGCACCGGGCACTTCGATCTTTGCCTCCTCGAGACTGAGAAACGCGGTGGTCAACAATTTCGTTTGCTTATCGGCCTCCCCTTTTTCAAAAACAGTCATGGGCCGGTTTTGCGATTGAACAGGATCGATCAAATGCACGAACCAATCCCAAATCGTAGCGATCTGTCCCCAAAAGTCTTTTGTCTGAAAATAGTAGAGTGTAAATGCCGCATCGTTTGATGATTGAACTTGCTCTCCCGTTACCGCTTCACATCTCACATACGCTTCACACATGGTACACAGCTCGCCGAATTGGCTGGTGAGCAGCAAGAGATCTTCGTCTTCTTGTGCTTGCACCGTCGCACCGCCGCCGAGTAGCACTGCCAAAATCATGCAAACGGCTGCCCCGATCGTCAACTTCAGTTTCTTCATCTCTCCTCCGGCCGATGCGTGACGGCAAACTAGATCAGCTTTTGACGGGCAGAAGCAAGGGATCTTTCGCCGTGGACTCGCAAGTATCCTCTTGGAACTCACCGTCCATATGCGCACCTGGCACGAACTATCGTTCTCTGGCCCACGCTTCAGTATGACGCTATAATCACATGTCATTCCAATCCGGCGCCCACCAATCAGAAAAGCAATGAGGCCCGCAGATGTTCATCAACTTCTGGTACGTTGCCGAAGAAAGCCAGAATATTGGTGACACGCCCGTTCAAGCACGCATGCTGGGTCAAGACTTTGTCCTATTTCGCGATCAATCAGGGACTGTCAACTGCTTGAGCAATGTCTGCGTCCATCGCGGCGGCTCGCTTGCACATGGCAAACGCAAAGGCGACTGCGTTGAATGTCCTTATCACGGCTGGCAGTTTGATGGCGCCGGCGCATGCACGCGCATTCCTTCTATGGGGCCCGATGCCAAAATTCCCGGCCGCGCCAAGGTCGACGCTTATCCGACGCTCGAAAGATATGGACTCATTTTCGCCTATTTGGGTGATCTTGATGAGGCTGACCGTCCGCCTCTGATGGACATACCGGAGTGGGGGCAAGAGGGCTGGCGCTCCACATTTCTCAAGTTCGACTGGAACTTCGATTACAAACGCTCGGTGGAAAACGGCATCGATCTGGCCCACAACGAATTCGTGCACACCTTTCAAATCTTCACGCAGGATGACGAGAATTTCGCGGTGCCCGATCTCGATTTGATCGAAACGGATTGGGAAACGGGCTATTGGGCTTACCCACCCGGTCAAGGGTTACAGTCCGAAGAAACCATAGAACTTGCAAAAGCCGGCGGCCTCACCGAACCCGGGACGAGCAAGGTCTATACCGGTCACCACGGCGTGTCGAACATTCGAACTTACATCCAACCCAGTGCGGCGGACATGAAAATTCATCAATATTTTTATGAAACTCCTCTCGACGAGAGCCACACGCGCATCTATTTCATCAATATGCGGAACTTCATGTTGGAGCCCGATAAAGATCCTATGGCTGAAGGCCCTAATCGCATTGTAGTTGAAGAAGACGGCACCGTACTCGAACCCTTGCGGCCCGTGTTAACGCCAAATACAAACAACAAAGAAACCTTCGTGCCGGCCGATAGACCTGTCGCGCGTTATCGTGAGCGAATTAAAGACTGGGAAACACTCGGATGGCGCATCGATGTCAATGAAGTAAACGAAAACAAAAATAAGGTTGCCTACGCCATCCCGAGCCCGGCGCGACGGCGGAGCAAAGGCTGGGCGCTTGATCCCGTTCCCTTGTTATCAGGGAGTGGACAACTATCTGCGGCGGCTGAGTAAATAAATCACACACAATTTGGGAGAATGATGATGGACAAGGGAAGGTTAATGGCAGGCGGGTTCACCCGCGATGACTTCGAACGCTACGTCGATTTGCGTTTTGGCACGGGCGAGCCTGTCTACTGGTACGGCTGGGGCGGCATGACCACGTTTCCCGGCGAGAAAATGGTGACGCGCCTCGAAGGCTACGACACAGGCCGGCTATACCGTCCGGACCCGGACAAACCCGAAGCCCAACTCTTAGCGCGTAAATTTACGCTTTCCAGAGATCCGCAGACCGGCGAGATCATGACGCTTCCGGACGGTAGTCCCATGTGGATGAAAGAATTCCCGTACCAGTATTTCAAAATTCACCTGGAGAATGGCTATATCATTTTTGATACCGAACAAGGCGCCGGCGAAAATCTGACAAAATTGAGCAACGGTCAAAATAGTGAAATTCAAAAATTCGACGGCATGACTGTGTACACAACGCCGGTCCAATACGCGCTGCCCTTCCAAGGCAACACACACACTTGGGAAACCTACAATTGGATCGAGCGGACCCACAACGGTCAGATTCAATATGACTGTATCTGGCACGGCGACTTCCCGACCCCGCCCGGCACGCCGGAGGGACGCGTTTCGATGAACGCCTATTTCCATCGCTACGAGGCCTACGACGCTCTCCCCGAGACGATCCGTGAATTTGTCGAGGAGCACGCGCCCATGTGGAAGGCACCCCCTGAAACACTTGAGGAAATTCGCCAGCTGCAAAAATAGGCACAACGTCCGACAACCAAGAGAGTGACGATCATGGATGAAACACTTCAACAAGTGTCACTTGAACGTGGCCATATGGTTGCGGTTCACAAGGCATTGGATCACAGTCTTGAAAACGCATCTGCGCAAGACCCTTCGTTTGCGGAATTCTATGGCGCCTGCGTCGACTATATCGAGTTCATCATGGGTCGCTTCTATGCCCAAGATCAGGCCCATCTAGATCTCTTAAAACCGGTGGTGCCCAAAGACGACGTCGAATCGTGGAAGCTACTGAACGAAGTCCAGAAGTCGTTCGACAAAGGTCGCACGGAAGTGGCCAAACTCGTCGCGTCACTTGCGGCGTTTCGCGACAAAGGGCCAATGGGCCAAGCCGCGTTTGAAACGGCGGCCCGCGATTACTGCATCTGCTTCAAGGAGCAAGTGTCGAAGCTTAAGCATTCAATCCGCTATCTCATGGCTGAACACATCACACCTGAACAGTTTCGGAGCAATAGCATGGTGACTGCGGACTCGATTGGACGAGAGAAAGAACTCTTCGAAAGGCTCGAAGCGACGGCGCCGGAAGGCGTAGCCATCGAGGTTCACATCGAACGCCCTGAAGACGCCCCTGCCCCGCCCCATCAGCACGCGTAGCGCAGAGAAAGAAAAATAAGCTAATGTTCCTTGCACTGAACGATCTTCTTTACGCCAAAGGCCGGTTCACTTTGATCGGCCTTGTCGTGGCCCTAGTGGCATTTTTAAGTACGCTGCTTGCTGGGCTATCCGAAGGTCTCATTCTGGGCAATGTGTCTGGCGTGATGTACTTGCCCGTCAGCCACGTGGCTTTTGAATACGAAGACAAGCCCAAATACCGCACGAGCATGGTCGAGCGGATCATGTGGGAGGGTTGGAAAGAGCAAGAGGGTGTGAAAGGTGTCGCGCCGGTTGGCTATTCCTTCTACACGGCGCGCGGCGGCGATGACAATACGGAAGAGATCTTGCTTTGGGGCATCGAACCCGGCAGCTATCTCGAACCGCAGATCATCGAGGGCGAACAACTCGGCCGGTTGGACAACGGCGTCATTATTTCCGAGACCATGGCGGAGGAAGGGTTCGCGATCGGCGATACCTTTACTCTCGACCGCGCGCTGACGGAATTCGAAATTGTCGGTATAGGCCCTCGTCATACGATGGGCCATACCCCGCTTGTATTTACGCCCCTCCGAATATGGCAAGAGGCCTCCTACGGGCCTCCCGGTGGAGCGGCACCCGGCGAGGTCTTGCCCGACGTGGTTTTTGATTTTGCCACCGCCATCACGTTACAGGTTGAAGAAGGCGTTGACATCGAAGCCATCGACCTGGAGCTCGGCACAGTGACCCTCTCCAAAGAGGAGTCTTACCCGGCTCAAACAGGCTACGAAGAAGAAAAAGAGTCGACGCAGCTCATTCAGTTCTTTCTCTATCTCATTGCCGCCGTCGTGATTGGCGCTTTTTTCAGCAACTGGACCATCCAACGCACAAATGAAATTGGATTGATTAAGGCGCTGGGCGGATCCAATCGCTATGTCCTTAAGGAAATGCTGTTTCAGGTTCTCATCGTCGTGCTATCGGCAGCCCAGTTGGGATCGGCATTTGCCATTTGGGTCGGCGCACAATTTGCCGATTCCGGTGTTCCCTACAGCATGCCTATTTCCACTTATATCATTTCATTGAGCTTGTTTATCGTGACTAGTTTAGTCGGCGCCATCTTGTCAGTGCGGGTGATTACCTCTGTTGATCCAATCATCGCCATGGGCCGTGCCCAATGAGCATGCAAATTATAAACACGACCCTTGTGCTGGGCGACGGTGACCAGAAATTAAAAGTTCTTGATGATGTTTCGTTGGAAATCGACCCCGGCGAACTCGTCGCGATCGTGGGCCCGTCCGGCGCGGGCAAGTCGAGCCTGCTCGCCGTTTGCGGTGGCTTACGCACACCCACGAGCGGGCAAATTCTCATCGACGGCACGGATATATCAAAGCTTTCCCGATCTGAATTGTCGGAAGTGCGCCGCAAAGACATCGGCTTTGTTTTTCAGCAATCGAATTTGGTACCATCGCTGACGGCCCTCAATCAATTGATGCTGACGGTGCATGTCCAGGGCCGCAGACCTAATGGAAAAGACCATGAGCGGGCGCTCAAACTGCTCGATGAAGTGGGCGTCTCACATTGTAAGTCGCGGCGGCCGGAACATTTGTCGGGCGGCGAGCGTCAACGGATCGGCATCGCGCGTGCGCTCATGTCAGACCCGAAAGTGCTCCTAGTCGATGAGCCAACGTCGATGCTGGATCACAATCGGGGTCAGAAAACCGTCGAGCTACTCGCGCAGGCGTGTCACGAGCATGATATAGCAACCGCCATGGTCACCCATGACATGAGCATGCTGGAAAGCGCCGATCGCATTGTCCACATTAGCGATGGCAAGCTTTCGAATGAGGCTCCTGCAGCCGCTTAGTAAGAAAGAAGGATCGAACGATGACTCAGCACAAACTGACCTTGAAAGGCGCACTCGTCTGTCTCGCGGTGAGCGCTGTTGCTTCAACCGGCCTCGCACAGGATCACTCCCAACACGACCACAACGCCATCCCGCAGATGGATGCCGAAGGAAAGCGTCTTGAGAGCTATCAAGTGCGCCATCGGCTCGACGATGAAACCTTGGCTGCGCTGCGCGAGAAAATCGCGCTTTACAGAGTTCTGAGTCAGCCGGAAGTCGAACTCAATATGTCGACCATGGGACCCAACTATGCCTGGTATGTCAGTGACCTCGATATGCAGGGCGATATCGGCGTTTTGATTTTGGCTCACGGTGTCGGCGAAAACAGCGACAAAATGTTGAAAGGCTCGGTCGAGCCTCTAGCCCAACAGCGCCCGACTGCCATTGGCTACGGCATGGCCATGATGACGTCGGCGCATATACAGGCGGCCGTTGCGGACCTCAAGGCACGGGGCGTACGCAAGATTGTTGCCGTGCCCGTGGCCGGGCCAACGGAGTACAACAGTCTCACCCGTCAATGGAAATACATTTTCAATATGCGAGACGAATCCACATATTTGACCGTGCCCCCCTTAGCGGAGCCGGAAGTCGAAATAATCATTACGGATCACTATGCCGAGCACCCGTTGATTACCGACATCCTCTATGACCACGTCAAAGAAGTGAGCCAAGACCCGGCCAACGAAGTCGTCATCATTGTCGGCCACGGGCCGGAAGAGCTTGACGATAATGAGCTCGATTTAGCAATCGTCCAGGCTCATGTGGATCGGATTAGTGCAAAGAACGAGTTTGCCGAAGTGAAAATGATCAATTTGATGGACGATGCGATTCCCGCCGTTCGCGAAACCAATGTGCGCCAATTGCGCCGTTGGGTGCAGACCGCCGAGCGTAAAGGGCAAACGCCGATCGTAGTCCCGTTGGTTAGTTCATCCCATGGTTTGCAAGCTCACATCCGCACGGATCTACGCGGCCTCGACTACGTCTTTGCGGAAAAAGGCATGACCGAGCATCCTAAATATATTGAATGGATCGGGCTCGCCGTGGAAAAGGCCCTCGCCGGCTCTTAAGGTCACTCAGGCGGGACTTGAAACACGTCTCGCTTGCGGAGTGGCGCCATCAGCCAGCGGCTTAACTTCTTGAGTCTCGAATCTCGCAAGATGAGTGCACCGTTCTTAGTGTTTGCAAGCACTTTATCGACCACGACGCGCGCTGTGGCTTCCGGCGTCTCGCCCAATATGTTGTAGATGCGCGCAATCTGGGCCTGATTTTCCGTAGTGCTGGTGTAACCCTCTCGGGTCATGTCGGTGATCACCATGCCGGGGTTGATCTGCGAAATCTGCACCGGCGTTCCCTTCAGCTCTAAAGCCAACGACTTTGTTGCATAGTCGACGCCGCGCTTTGACGTGCCGTATAGAGTCATGCCTGCGCGCTTCATACCCGTGCGGCCAAAGCCCGTAAGATTGTAAATTTGACCGCCGCCTTGCGCAATCATGCCTTTGATGGCGACTTGGCATGCCAACATGAGGCCGGTGAGATTGGTCATAATGACCGCTTCCACGCGTTCCGCCGGCTGCTCCCAAAGACGGTGGGTCTCATGGGCAAGCCCCGCATTGTTGATCCAAATGTCGATCGAACCGAGCGCCGCCGCGCTTGCAGTCCATAGATTTTGTATCTGTCCGGCGGACCGCACATCGCATGCAACACCGAGCAAAGTTGCGCTAGGATTGCCGGTGCCAATCGATTGCACCGCTTGGTCACAATCGTCTTGAGCCCGGCCGCTGACGACGACGTTGTGGCCCCGGCGGGCAAATTCTTGCGCCAGACCATAACCAATGCCGCGCGTGCTTCCGGTTATGACGATGGTTTTAGCTGCGGTCATGCCTAATCAATAGTTGAACTGGGGTAGGCCCGTGTGAATTTCTAGCATTGCCCTCGGCCTGGTTCGAGGCTCTAATCGGGCTCCGGCCATAACGCCCGTCCCACCACTTTTCCCAATGAAATAAGAGTCTTATGACCACGACTTCAGACGGCCACTCAGTGATTAAGAAGGGCTATGTGCGCGTTGAAGACCGCCACATGCATTACCGGACTGCCGGTTCCGGGCCGCCTCTCGTTCTCTTGCACGACTCACCGCGCTCGTCGGTCCTCCTGATTCCCTTAATCGAGTGGTTAAGCGACCGGTTCACCGTATTCGAATTCGACTCCCCCGGCTTCGGTCTGTCCGACGCCTTGCCCAACGATCCATTGGTCATCGCCGATACAGCCGACGCCATTGCCCAGACCATGCGCGCGCTCGGCATCGCGCAATGTTCCGCTTACGGCACCCATACCAGCGCCAAGATCGCCATTGAGCTTGCTACGCGACATTCTGATTTGATGACGTGCATTCTGCTCGACGGAATCTCCGTGATCTCTGAAAACGATGACGAGTTTTTGAAAGGCTATATGAAGAGCTACGAGGTCGAGGACGATGGCACGCATTTGACTAAGTGCTGGTCGAAAATGAGCGATCAGTTTCGCCATTTTCCCTGGCACATCCGGACACGGCAAACACGCCTCGATTTGGACTTCCGCGAGCCCGACGAGATTCAAACTCATCTCATGGACTTGTTCTACGCCGGGCCCAAATTTCATATCGGTTATAGCGCTGCCTTTCGCCTCCGGCCTGCCAAGTTGCTTGAAGCGATGAAAGTGCCCACGAACATCATTTGCCGCGCCGATGACGTTCTTTTGAGCCAGTTGGACAATCTACCCGAGCTGCCCGACTGCTGCAGCGTCGAGCGCTTACCCGCCGATGACGACGTGTGGAAGGCGCGGATCAAAGAGATTTTCGAAAGACACCGGGATGAAGCTGAATGGACCGGCGAGCGGCGCGACAGTTCCGGCGGCGTTTTTCCGTCCGGATTGAAGCGCTCCTATCTCGACCTCAGCCACGGTCAAATGGCTGTGTGCAAAGAAGGTGATGCCGACAAGCCGCCGCTCTTGGTCCTTCACGATGTTCCGGGCGCTCACAGTCACATGATGCCCCTTGTTGAAGCGTTTGGGCGCAAGCGCTACGCGATTACCTTCGATCTGCCGGGCACCGGCGAGTCCGATCGGCTCTCTCTTAAGAAACCGACCGTCATCGATTACGTGGCCGCACTCAAAGAAGCATTGGCCGCGTTGGATATGGATCGAATCGATATTTACGCCCCAGGCACCGCCATGCCGTTTGCCATCGAACTGGCGCTAAGCGCGCCGGACAGGATCGGCAAAATCATTCTCGACGGTGGCTTTTTATTGGGTAACAGCGAGCGTGCCGCAATGATTGGACGTTATTGTCCATCCCTCGAGCCGACCTGGGAGGGCGGGCACCTTGTCCGCGCCTGGCACATGTTGCGCAACGCGGAACAATCATTTCCCTGGTACGAGCTGTCGCGCGACGCCATTCGTTGGCGTGACCAAACCCTCGACCCGGAGCTGCGCCAAGCCCGCCTGTTTGATACATTCAAACAGCGCGATATTTATGAGCAACCCTGCCTTGCGGCAATCGCCTATCCGGTCGCTGAGCGCTTAGCATTGCTGAACGCGCCCACGTTGGTGTTCAGCGCAGAACGAGATCCCCTCTACGCCTGGGCTGACGAAGCGTCGAAGATCGCTCCCAACGGTCAAACAAGAGAGAGACCGGAAGAAACGGACGCCCTCGTCTCGGCCGCCTTGGATTTCTTACGGGAGTGACCTAGCCCTCCTCGACCCGGGCTTTCCACGCATCAAAGCCAGGCTTGACCATTTGCTCACGCAAAGCGCGCATATAGGTTTCGGCCCCCAAAGGACATTGAGCATAAAGAATATGCCGCCAACCTTCGGGCTTCTTGCGGAAGATAGCTAGACATCGGTCAAAGCCGCCCCACGGCACTTGCTTGTCCCCTTTGACTTTTAGTTCATAAAAGTGATCGAACATCGCGAGCGCAATGTCCGGCGCAAGGCGCTTGGCACGAACGTTCGAAAACCCCCATTGGAAGTACTCGAGCCCACTTGTCTTGGGATTCCAATATTCATCGATCTCGGCCCACGACATAAACGGTTCACGATATTCTTCCGGCACGTACCAGGGCTCCGGATCGTCCGCGTCCCACATTTCTTTGAGCGTATCGCGGCTGCCGCTATTCCAGCGCGCTTCGGTTTGCTTGAGCACTTCTTCGATTTCCGCGACCAGCTCAGCGTTATCTTCCGCGGCTTCCGCATCACCCAAGTCCATTGCCGCCAAAGCCGCCAATCCCGCAAGACCTGCGCCGGTACCCAACGCGTCCCGCCGATTCACTTTTTCGTCTTCGTTTCGATCGTCCATTTGACTCTCTCCCTCGTTATGAATTTCTGCGTCGCCGCCTATTGTGACGCAGCAGCTCTCATTGAGGGAGATAAATCGGCCCGGATGACGAATGGCTCTTTGCCACATCAGAAAGTGAAAGATAAGCTGATAAAGCAATGCCGCCCGTATGAGGCCCTTTCGGCCATGAGCACTCAATTCAAAGTCTATTGGCAGCCAGGATGTTCAAGTTGCTTGCGCGCCAAGGAGTTTTTGACCTCAAACGGCATTGCGTTCGACTCGATAAATGTGCGCGAGGCCGCGGGCACCATGGACGAGCTCGCCCAAATGGGGCTGAAGACCGTGCCGGTTGTAGCGCGGGGTGCAGACTATGTGATGGCGCAAGATCTGGACGATCTTGCGGCCTTTGTCGGCGTCGAGTTAACACACGTGCGCCTTGCGCCGCCCGTGCTGGTCCAAAAGCTCGATCTCGTGCTTGCCGCAGCGCAGCGCTATGGACGGCAATTGCCGCTCAAAACATTGGCAACCAAATTGCCCGGCCGCGACCGCACCTACGGCGATCTCGCCTACCATATTTTCATGATCGCTCAAGCTTTCCTCGATGCAGCACAAGACGGCGAATTAACTTACGAACATTTCGAACGACGCACGCCGAAAGACTTAGCAAGCGGCGCCGACATCGCTGCTTTCGGAGACAGTGTGCGGCATGATTTTGGCGATTGGTGGCAAAAAGCTCAAACGGCGTTGCCGGAAAGAGTTTCCACGTATTACGGGAAGCAGCCTATGGAAAACGTGCTGGAGCGAACAGCCTGGCATGCAGCGCAACACGCGCGACAACTTATGGACGTCTTACGCCTGCAAGGTATTGAACCGGACGGCCCGCTTGGACCCCGCGAACTCGACGGTCTGCCCCTACCCGATCACGTCTATGACGACGAAGTCGAGCTGGGCGACTAATCCTCCGTCAGCGCACCGTAAAGATTGCGCCGCAAGACAAGTTCGAGATCGATTTGGTCAGGCGCTAAATATTGCGCCATGGCGACGGCGACGATCTCGTTTTCCGGATCGACAAAGAACGTTGTATTAGCAAGCCCGTCCCAACGCACTTCACCTTTTCCGCCGGGCACGCCGTGGGGGCCTTCATCGAGACGCACGCCGATTGACAGGCCCCAGCCATAACCATCTTGATTCCACCATGGGTCGTCAGGCGTGCCTCTGCCCGCAGCATACCAATTCAGCGGACCTTGTTCGTCGGTCAGATGATTTCGGGTCATCAATTCGACGGTTTCAGGTTTCAGCACGCGCACGCCGTCAAGCTCGCCCTTATTCAAAAGCATTTGCCCAAAGCGGAGATAGTCCATGGCCGTGCCGACCAGACCGCCGCCACCGGAAAACATTTGTTTGCCTTCTTTGTACGAATTGATCACCGGCAATGTCGCCGTGGTGTTCGTCAAAACGCCGTCTTCATTGGGACGATAGGCTTCCGCCAAACGGTCCCATTGGTCGTCCGCAACATAGAACCCGGTATCCGTCATACCCAACGGATCGAAAACCCGTTCTTTCAGAATCTCATCGTAGGGTTGGCCCGCCGCCACTTCTGCAACACGGCCCAAGGCATCGCCGGAGAAACCGTAATACCAGCGGGCCCCTGGCTGATCCATCAGCGGAAAGCCTGCAAGATTGCGAATGCCGGTCGCTAGCGTGTCATCAACGCCTAAGACGCTGTCGAACGACACGCCTATAGATTGCGGATAGCTGAACGGATAGCCGAAGCCGGCCGTGTAGGTGAACAGATGATAGATTGTCAGTGGTGTAGTTTGCGCGACAGTCGCCGTCTCATCCCGCTTGATGAGAACCGGCGTCGTGGCGAATTCCGGAACGTATTTGGATACCGGGTCGTCCAATTGGTATTTGCCATCTTCGTAAAGCGACAAAAGCCCGACCGCGGTGATCGCCCGCGACATGGAATAAAGCCGAAAGAGCGTGTCTTCCTCCATGGGCAAATCTTCTTCCAAGTCTCGCTTGCCGTAGGCCTGAAGATGGACGAGCTTGCCTTTGCGAGCGACGGCCGAGACGATGCCGGAACGCTTGCCGTTGTCAACAAGGGCGCGCATGTCGGCGGCCAATTTGTCAATGGACTGCGTTAGCAACCCAACGCTTTCCGGTTCGGCCGGTTCTAAGTCCTTGGCCGCGCTCATAGAGGCCGTCCCCACAACGCATCCGATCGCAAGAGCGGCACGGTTAAAAATGGCATGTTTCACTCCGGTCATAATTGTCTCTCTTCCCGTCCTGACGACGACGCCCCTAACTGACGTCGTCTACAAATCTCTTTTGAAACTCTTCGCGTTCGTTGGCCCGCGGAAACGGCTCGCTGGGCACAGGTAAATCTAGAAACGTACAAAGCGGTTCCCAACCTTCAGCCACTTCGAAAATAAGCAAGCGCTCGACATCAATCACGTGCTTTACGTCCTCCGTATGCCGCTCAAAAACCTCAATGGCATAGTCCCGGTCGTCTATCCTGCCGTCGAATGTCTGCTCGAAAACGACTTTGCGCGCCATTGCCACCAGTGACGCCAGAAGAGAGACTTCAGGCGGTGGTGAATTCATATGCTGAAAAATCGTGTTGATCGCGCTGTCATACCAGCGCGCGGGATCGCGCACGGTATGAATAACTTTGGCATTGGGATAGGCGGTCGTCAGCTCGCGCCAAAATCGCGTCGAGGGATAATCCACCGTGGCGCTGTATCCGTCGTAAAGGGCTTCCCAATCGATCGCCGTACCGTCCGCGGCATCGCTCCATATTGGGATGTGCGCCGGGTTCTGGATCACTTCCATCATGTGATAGCAGCGCCCGACGCCCAATGTCTCGAGGGCTTGCTTCAAGGACAACGTGCCTGTCCGGCCAAAGCCGGTGCCAATGACGGAAAGACCCACTGCAAGTCCCTTTGGCTTGGCCAATTAACGGCGTTGAAGAACAACGCGCTACTCTAGCCCGCCGCCTGGCGACTCCAAATAAATTATCTAGCCCGGACCGATCGTCGGCGAAGCCCTAGGCTGCCAAGGGCGTTCCCCGCGCCGAGACAAAAGTAGGCTCGCAATCAAACTCGAGACGACTCCGACCATAATGTCAGGAAGGTAGGCGGACGCCGAACTAAGCGTCGGGCTTGCCGCAACCAAGAGGCCATTCACGAAGGGAACGACCTCTCCGACATACCAGCCGTTGACGGTTTGAAAAATGCCAATCACGGGGTCCGCCGACAGTTCAACCGGTATGCCGCTCGAGAAGCGCGCCGTATTGATTTGGCCAACCAAGCTGTAGGCGGCGAAATATCCAAGTGCCGACACAATGAGTCCACCTGCAGCTCCGACGATACCCGCCACGAACGCTCCCGCACCCTGCCGGATGGCGCCGGACAGATGATACAAGGCATATAAGATGTGAAGTAGCGCCACGCCCAAGATGATTTCCTTGGATTGTTCGGAAAAGAATGCCAAGCCCGCGCCGACAAAGAGGTATACGGCCGGTATAGAAAAAAGAGCGATCAACGTCCGCCAACGCCGCGACTTCAATCCGAACATGCGAATTATAAATCGAAATAGCGTTCCACACACAAAGCCGAACAGCAGCGGCGTCAAAAATGCAACCGCCACCCAAATCCAAGAAATTCCATCTAGAAAAGTGCCCATAATTGACCCCGCGTTGTCACGATAAGAAGTTTACCCCGTCGCTATTTCGCTACTTTGTCATGGAAGGCTACGTATCTTGATCAAGAGTCTGATGAGTCGTTATTGAAAGTTCAATGGCATTTAGTTGAGAGATCGCAGACCAGCCTGCACCAAGAGGTGGTTCGGTTTGTTTGAACAACTTTCGGACTGCGGATAAGTGGATTTCAGCCCCTGTTATGCCGCGACCGGGATTGGTTGCAGCACGTTGAAGTAAGCCTGATCGGGTGTCTGGCGGTCAAGCGATGAATGCGGTCTCTTGGTGTTATAAAAGACCAAATATTTGCCGAGGGCGGCTCGGGCTTGTGGAACATTGCCATAGGCATGCAGATAGACCTCCTCGTATTTGACCGTGCGCCACAGCCGTTCAACAAAGACATTGTCCCGCCACGCTCCCTTGCCATCCATGCTGATGGCGATTTCAGCATCCTTCAGGATTTGTGTGAAAGCGATGGAGGTAAACTGCGAGCCCTGATCGGTGTTGAAGATGTCCGGCTTACCGTAACGGGCCAGTGCTTCTTCAACGGCTTCAATGCAAAAGTCTGCTTCCAGTGTGATAGAGAGCCGCCAGGACAGGACACGCCGGCTGAACCAGTCAACCACTGCGGCCAGATAAACAAAGCCCCGTGCCATTGGAATGTAGGTGATATCCATCGCCCAGACCTGATTGGGTTGGGTGACCGGCAGCTTACGCAACAGATAGGGATAGATTTTGTGGCCCGGTGCAGGCTTGGACGTGTTCGGGCGGCGATAAATAGCCTCAAGCCCCATACGCTTCATCAGTGTTGTGACGTGCAGGCGGCCAACCTTGTATCCTTCACCAAGCAATAGTCCCTGCAGCATCCTGCTGCCTGCAAAGGGATAGTCGAGATGCAATTCATCAATCCGGCGCATCAGTGCCAGATCACCGACCGATACGGGACGGGGCTGATAATAGACGCTGCCCCGGCTGATCTTGAGCGCCTTGGCCTGACGGCTGAGCGAGAGTTTATGTTTGCGGTCGATCATTTTCTTGCGCTCGGCAATCCCGCCTTGGTGAGCGCATCGCCTAAAAAATCATTCTCAAGCGTCAGCTCCCCAATCTTGGCATGGAGCCTCTTCACATCAACACGGGGTGCAGGCAGCGGTGATTTACCCTCCCGCCCAAAAACACCCGCTGCACCCTCAAGGAGCTGATCTTTCCATTGCTTGATCTGGTTAGGATGAACATCAAACTGCTGAGCGAGTTCTCCCAATGTCTGCTCACCGCGAACGGCCGCAAGGGCCACCTTCGACTTGAACGCAGGTGTATGATTGCGACGTGGTCGTCTTGCCATAGTGGATCTCCTGTTGCCGGCGATCATGCCGCCTACAGGCCAAAATTCCACTTATCTCAACTGTGCAGATTTCCCGAGCCACCTCTCCACACGCACTTTTGAACGCCCTATCGCGATAGGACGGTGTGAGCATTCGCGGTTTGACCTGGATCTATTCCCCAATCGTTCTGCATGACCCTGTCAGATCCAGCGCCGCACTTCCTCACGGTAGGACTCATAATCGGAACCGAAGAGTTCAGTGAGTGCTTGTTCTTCCGGTCTGATTTGAAACACCGTCAAATAAGCGACGAACAGAAAGAACGTCACGACATTGAAGATATTTCCCATCCAGATGGCGCAGGCCACCAAAAGCAACGCCAACCCTAGATACATAGGATTGCGGCTCAAGCGGAATACGCCGCCGCGCACAATTTGAGTTGCCTTCTCCGGAGCAAGTGGATCAACCGTCGTGCCAGCTTTCCTGAATGAGAAAAAAGCCGCGAAAGCGATGGCAAAGCCGAACCCGACAAAAAGCGCCGACAAGACGCGCTGGCCAGGGAAGTCAATCGCGATGGTAGGAAAAAGGCTGTCAACGGCCCACATGAGAGCGGCAAAGATGAGTCCGACAATCGGAGGCGGTATCTTTAGTTTCATCGCGCTTTCCTGTCTGGGAATACCTCAAGACTGCCAATGTACTGACGACAGCTGGAGTAAAGGGCCGCATGTCTCAGCGGTGAGTTTAGCCGAGCAAGCTATCGTGGGCATAGTAGAGGCTAAGGCGCCATCAATGGCTCATTGGGTTCCGACAAGGCCTGGGTTATTCTAATAGCGAACCCCATTGGCTGATATTCTCATGAGTCACACCGAAGACGCCTACAAAAACGCCATTAAAGAAGGCCGCGTCCTTGGCAAGAAATCCCAGGGAGCAACGCGCTATCGCGATGCCGAAATTGCGCGGGTTATAGAGTCACTTGGCCGCAAGCGGTCGGTGCTGCTCGTCGGGCCCACGGGCGTGGGTAAAACTGCTGTGGTTCACGGCGTCGCTGCAGAGCTGCACGATCGGAATCACGGCCGTATTCGCGAGTTCAGCATCGCTCAATTTTTGGCTGGAACGAAATATTTAGGCGAATGGGAAACCAAAGTTGCGCGCATTATGAATGCTGCAAAGACGTCTAAGACTGTCTTGTTTCTAAACGATATTTGGAACTTGTCCAGCGCCGGGCGCACGGCTAAAAGCCACAATACTCTGCTAGACGCCATACGCCCGTACCTCCAAGACGGCGAGGTACAATTGGTCGGCGAGCTGACGCCGGAAATGCTAGACGCCCTACAGGCAACCCCGCAATTCACGACGCTGTTCGACAACATTACCGTCTCGCCCCTGGCGACAGACCAAATCGCGGAGATCGTAGCCACCGAAGCGGAACGCAAGGGCCTTGATCTCGACGCCGCCGCGCGGGGACGCGCCATGAAGCTCTGCGCAGACTTTCAAGCCGCCTCCCCCGGGCCGGGACCGGCGCTGCGCCTGCTCTCCCAGGTCCGCGATTATCACGCCCAGGAAGAAGGCGACGAACCGATCACGCCCCGCTTTATCGAGAGGGTGTTTTCGCTTTATTCGGGCCTGCCGCTGTTCGTTGTTTCGCCCCACGAGACCAAACCTGCCAACGAAATTCGCGAATGGTTTCGCGAGCGCTTGGTCGGTCAGGAGCAGGCCATTGACGCGGTCGTAGAAACCATCGCCCTGTTCAAGGCTGGGCTACAAGATCGTGCTCGGCCGATCGGAACTTTTTTGTTTGTGGGACCAACGGGCGTTGGCAAGACGGAACTCGCACGCGCGCTTGCAACTTTCCTATTTGGTAGTCAGCGCCGTCTGCTCCGCTTCGACTTGTCCGAATTTAAGGACTATCACGCCTTCGAAATGCTGGTTGGCGATCCCAACGATTCAAACAAGCCCGGGCGCCTCGTCGATCCGGTGCGTGCCCATCCGTTTCAGGTTGTGCTGCTCGATGAATTGGAAAAAGCGCACCACAATATTTGGGACCTCCTGCTTCAGGTTTTGGATGAAGGCCGCCTGACACCGCCCACAGGTCAACCGGTCAATTTTAGAAATACGATCATCATTGCGACCTCAAATATCGGCGCACGGGAAGCCGAGCGGCCCAGCATCGGTTTCGGGGCTGATCGAGAATCTGAAGCGCGCAACCGGATGCAGGAGGCACTGGAGGCAGCATTTCGGCCGGAGTTCCTCAACCGCTTTCAACATGTGGTGCCGTTCCATGCGCTAACGCGGGATCAAGTGACCCGCATTGCACGCATCGAGCTCAAAGAAATTCTCAATCGCGAAGGCATTGTCGATCGAAATTTAGCGATCGATATTCCCGACGATGTGATCGATCATGTCGTGGATCAAGGCTTCGATGCGCGCTACGGCGCGCGGGCGCTCAAGCGCGAAATTCAAAGATTGATTATCGTACCCATCGCAACACTTTTGATGGAGCGCAACGTCGAACCGGCGAGCATATTAAAGGCCAGTCTGCGCGATGGCCGTATTCGTGTCGGCATTGTCGATACAGCGGAAAGCCGAGCGCTCAGGCGGGATCGTGAGCCCGTTAAATCAGCCGACGGACGCCGCTATACCCGCGACGAGATTGCCGCGCTGATCGCCGATGCCCGCGACTCGTGCAACGCCATGTCTATTGCCGTCGAAGAAGACTCGATATTCGCGGAAATTGAGCGAATCGACGAGCTCAGGCGCGATCACACATTCTGGCAAGACACCGAGGAAGCAGGCCGGATCATGTCGAACCACGCCCAGCTTCTGGAGATTGTATCGCGGCTCGATCGTTTGCGTGAAGACGCAGACAATCTGGAAGAGGGTCTCGTCAGCGCTGGGACGCGGCGCGATTTCGAACGCCTCGCCGGCGATGCGGTCCGTCACGGCAATCGCCTTGAGACGGCCCATCGGGAGCTGGTGATTATGGGACGCGAGGGCGAATGGGACGCGCTCATTGAAATCGCCCCGCTCGGCTCGACGGCGAGCGCGCGCGAACTCGTCGTTGAGATGTATATAAAGTGGGCGCTGTGGCGTGATCTAAAGGTCGAAATTATTCGCGAGCCCGTCGGCGGCGATGAACCCGTCATGATCGCGGTTCGCGGCCATTATCCCTACGGATATTTGAAATTGGAATCAGGTCACCACCGGCTGCGCCAAGACAAGCACAGCTCCGTGGCACGCGTGCGGGTCGCGCCTTGGACCGACGAGTCCGGGTCTGTCAACTTTGCCAACCACCGCGCCCTCAAGCGCGAAGGACAACTGGGCGGCCGTATTCGCTCACGCGTTGAAGTCGCGGGCTCCGACCTCATTCTTCAAAACGCGAACTCCGTTGCCGAAAACCGCGAGCTTGCCCAATTGATGGCGTGATCCTGGGCGGATGCGCCAAATGCCCAAGACGGTGTGGTCCGACGTTACGATCTGAAGCCCTTCGTGGTGCGCGACTACATGACCGATACCACGTCCCGGCGCGCCGACACGCTCAAACCGAAAGCGTTTCATCAACTCCTGTGCGCCCGTATCGATACGAGCATTACACAGTCATGATCGTAAACAGATCAAACTAGGCTGAAAACTTTTCTCGAAGGCCTGCATGCTTGTCGAGGCCAAGCATGAGATTAAGATTTTGCACCGCCGCGCCGGCCGCACCCTTGCCTAAATTGTCAAGCTGAGCGGCGAGCAAAACAAGGCCCGCTTCAGGTTCGCCGAAGACGTGAAGTCTGAGCATGTTCGTGCCGTTGAGCTCTTCTGGATCAAGCCGATCAATCGATTGACTCTGTCGCGGCGCGACTTCGACATAAGTTTGCTCGGCATACCAGTCATTGTAGATGGCGTGAATCTCATCGGTATCGGCGACGCCCGAAAGATCACCAACATGAAGTGGCACTTGCACGATCATGCCTTGACGGAAGCGGCCCACGCTCGGCACGAAGAGAGGCGTCTTTGTCAAAAGACTATCGACCATGATCTCCGGTACATGCTTGTGCTTCAATGAAAGACCGTAAAGGTAATAAGCACTCGCAATGGGATCCATAGCCCCTTTCTTTTCAAAACTCTCGATCAGCTTGCGGCCGCCTCCTGAATAGCCGGACACGGCATGAATATTGATACTGCGATCGGGCGCCAAGATGCCCTTGGCAACGAGCGGCCGCAAAAGCGCAATGGCGCCTGTGGAATAGCAACCCGGATTGCTGACCCGCTTAGATGACGCGATTTTCGCGGACTGACCTTCCGCCATCTCGGGAAAGCCGAATACCCATGCCGGATCCACGCGATGAGCCGTGCTTGCATCAATAACGCGAACGTCGGCACTGTCGATAAGAGCAATAGCTTCCCGTGCCGCGTCATCGGGCAGACACAAAATGACCAAGTCAGCGGCATTCAACATTTCAGCGCGTTTAGCCCGGTCCTTGCGGTCCGCATCGAGCAGCGCAATGACGTCCAGATCCTGGCGGCCGTCAAGACGCGCCCGGATTTGCAAGCCGGCTGTGCCGGCGTCACCGTCTATGAAAATTCTTGGGGCCATGGCTGTTCTCGCATGCCGCACCGCGGCGCGGCGCGACCCTACACGCCTTTGTCACCTGTTGCCACGAAGAACTTGGCAGGTTTGACGTCTGGACCGGGCCAACGATTGTGACGGAATCGGATGAAACTTCAGAATCGGGAAGCACCTAAATCATGCGACACGAGCATTATCACTCGTAACGTCGGCACTCACGGCGTCATCTATGCGTTCGAAGATGAACATAAGATTTGTATGTTCATGTGCGAGCTTCCCGAGCGAGAGGGCATTCACAAATCTAGTAAAGAGGCGCTGCATAGCCGGTAAATTTCCAAAGCCATATTCAGCCCGAATACTTAGGTTATGCCGTGATGCAAAATCGTAAAGCGCCCGGCGCGCTATGATTTCGTCGTGACACGTCGGATATGGCCCGTGACCAGGTTTACCGGCCTTGGGGACGCCCATAATATTGCGCTTGTAAAAAACGTGCATCCAATAGGGCGTCATTCGCATAATGAAACCATATACCGAGTCACGATCAGGTATCTGCAGAATTAGGGATCCGTTAGGCTTAAGCCACTTCAAAAAATTCAATAGAGGTGGCTCGGGAAATCTGCACAGTTGAGATAAGTGGAATTTTGGCCTGTAGGCGGCATGATCGCCGGCAACAGGAGATCCACTATGGCAAGACGACCACGTCGCAATCATACACCTGCGTTCAAGTCGAAGGTGGCCCTTGCGGCCGTTCGCGGTGAGCAGACATTGGGAGAACTCGCTCAGCAGTTTGATGTTCATCCTAACCAGATCAAGCAATGGAAAGATCAGCTCCTTGAGGGTGCAGCGGGTGTTTTTGGGCGGGAGGGTAAATCACCGCTGCCTGCACCCCGTGTTGATGTGAAGAGGCTCCATGCCAAGATTGGGGAGCTGACGCTTGAGAATGATTTTTTAGGCGATGCGCTCACCAAGGCGGGATTGCCGAGCGCAAGAAAATGATCGACCGCAAACATAAACTCTCGCTCAGCCGTCAGGCCAAGGCGCTCAAGATCAGCCGGGGCAGCGTCTATTATCAGCCCCGTCCCGTATCGGTCGGTGATCTGGCACTGATGCGCCGGATTGATGAATTGCATCTCGACTATCCCTTTGCAGGCAGCAGGATGCTGCAGGGACTATTGCTTGGTGAAGGATACAAGGTTGGCCGCCTGCACGTCACAACACTGATGAAGCGTATGGGGCTTGAGGCTATTTATCGCCGCCCGAACACGTCCAAGCCTGCACCGGGCCACAAAATCTATCCCTATCTGTTGCGTAAGCTGCCGGTCACCCAACCCAATCAGGTCTGGGCGATGGATATCACCTACATTCCAATGGCACGGGGCTTTGTTTATCTGGCCGCAGTGGTTGACTGGTTCAGCCGGCGTGTCCTGTCCTGGCGGCTCTCTATCACACTGGAAGCAGACTTTTGCATTGAAGCCGTTGAAGAAGCACTGGCCCGTTACGGTAAGCCGGACATCTTCAACACCGATCAGGGCTCGCAGTTTACCTCCATCGCTTTCACACAAATCCTGAAGGATGCTGAAATCGCCATCAGCATGGATGGCAAGGGAGCGTGGCGGGACAATGTCTTTGTTGAACGGCTGTGGCGCACGGTCAAATACGAGGAGGTCTATCTGCATGCCTATGGCAATGTTCCACAAGCCCGAGCCGCCCTCGGCAAATATTTGGTCTTTTACAACACCAAGAGACCGCATTCATCGCTTGACCGCCAGACACCCGATCAGGCTTACTTCAACGTGCTGCAACCAATCCCGGTCGCGGCATAACAGGGGCTGAAATCCACTTATCCGCAGTCCGAAAGTTGTTCAAACAAACCGAACCACCTCTCTTCGTTGATTTGTCCAAACGCCGAATCAATTTTCAAACGTGATTCCGTTTTAGTTTCAGTTTCGGAACTTTCATCATCATATCACACCTAATAGTGCCTCTAAGGTTTCACTTTTCTGCTTTGCTCGAATTGTTAACAGATTGTTAACGCCATCGACGCGCAGTGATTAATCGTCACGTCAAGACATTTTACGATCAGGATTGTTTGAACACAGTGTGAATCCTCAGGCGGTTGCATACGGATTCTTTTATGTTAGACAGAGTCATCGTAATTGAATCGATGGTAAGGCGGCGTAACCATCATGAAAGAGGTCGGAGAGGCCTTGTCGAGTAATCGGCGCGTACCCTCTCAAAGTTCTCTGTCTGCATTTGAGTCACTGAAACAGTCAAACTCTGCACGTGGCTTCGCAGAATCTGGATTGAGCACGGCGCGCACTGAACAAAGCGAGCCGGCCGATGTCGGTGTTGAAGCGCCTAACGCTCAGTTGTCAGTCCGGTCGCGAATACGACTTACCAGTACGGAGCGGTTCGCACTTGGCATCGTACAAGCAATGGATTCGTTGTTAATCGCTGTGAGCGGTTTCATCGTCTACTTCACGTACATTGGCTGGGGTTTTGGCAATGCGATCGAGTATGCCGGAGCACTCACGATCATTTTGGGAATGTATGCATCTCTCGCCCGCAAATTCGGATCTTATGACTTTGATACATTGACAGCGTGGCCGGCGGGCCTCGGACGTCTCTTGGGTGTCCTCGCAATCGTCTTTCTATTATTTATGGGCTTGGCTTTTGGTCTCAAGATTTCTGAGCATTTCTCACGTATTTGGGTGTTCTCAACTTTTTCATTGTCTGCCGGCCTCGTTTTTATCGCTCATGGAGCGTTTATTTATGTTTTGAAGCATTGGTCGGTGGGACTTAAGCTTCGCCGACGCGTCGCGTTGCTCGGTGCTTCCGAGCAGGCACAACAGCTTCTTGAGCGCTTAATGGCATCAGATAAGACCTGGCATCGAGTGCTTGGAATATTTGATGACCGAGTCGAGCGCATCGGAGAGCTGGCGTTCGGTCAACCGGTATTGGGGAATACCTCGGATCTCGAGAAATGGGTTCGCGACGGGAAAGTAACCGACGTCATCATCACGTTGCCCTGGACCGCCCACGAGCGACTAAGCGAGATAATCAATCGCCTTTCTCACCTGCCGGTGAATATTTTGCTAGGACCCGATCTCATCGCGTACCGCGTTCGCACGATCAGCCACGGCAATTTGGAAGGTGTATCTCTTTTCAAGGTATTACCAACTCCGATTTCCGACTGGAGCGCAATTCTCAAGATCTTTCAGGACAAATTCCTCGCCTCACTCTTCTTGTTGTTTTCGGGTCCCTTGTTGGCCGCAGTTGCCATGGCGATCAAAATTGAGAGCCCAGGACCGGTATTCTTCCGACAAAAAAGGTGTGGCTTTAACAATGAAGTTTTCTGGATTCACAAGTTCCGCACAATGCACCACACCCCGTCAGAGAGGGATCATGCCGCGCAGGCCAAACCTCAAGACGAGCGAGTGACACGTCTTGGTTGGTTTCTAAGGCGAACCAGCCTCGATGAATTGCCGCAATTGTTTGATGTGCTGAGGGGGCGCATGTCCCTCGTCGGGCCTCGTCCCCATGCCGTCGAGCACGACACGGAGTATTCGAAGGTTATCAATCGTTACTATGCGCGCCACAAGGTGAGGCCGGGAATTACCGGGTGGGCTCAAGTCAATGGATGGCGTGGCGAAACGCCGGAACTGCGCATGATGCAAGCTCGTATCGAGCATGACATTTATTATATCGAGAATTGGACGCCGTGGCTGGACTTCAAAATCCTTTGCATCACACTCGTCAAGGGCTGGTATCACCGGAACGCCTATTAGACCTTAAAGAGCCGCTGACCAGTTATAGGGGCAGCTTAAAAAAGGGCCGCGAGGTTACCTCCCGTAGCGATAGGCGTGTTTAGTAGCTTCAGACGAGTTGTTTAAGACCGTCCCTAAGACATTGTGCTTACTAAGTAAATCCCTGCACTGCTTAATTTCGTTTTTTCGAGTTTTGCCTTCGCGAAAGACCAGCACACTTGCCTCCACGTGCTGCAAAAAAGTCAACGTATCGTCTCCGATCAATAGTGGGGGGCAATCAAAAATGATAATCCTGTTCTCATACCGATTCCTGAGTTCGCCAGTCAGCTGAATCATTTTTGGAGATGACAATAATTCTGACGACGGACAGAGCTCTCTGTCGTCGGTCAAAACCTCGCAGATAATCAAAGAACAGAATTTATCGGCGGGCTACTTAGCGGCACCGGCACAACTATCGAGCGCAGCGTCTACGGAGCCGTCCGAATAAACCTTTAGTCCAAACATCAAAGTGAATAAAGCAAAGCTCACCAAACGACAATTTCAGATGTTCAAAGCGCAAAAAATATTCATATCGGTCATCGTGCTCAGCACCGCGTTGCTGACGGTTGCCCAAGTGAATGCGCAACAAGGGAGCAAGGAATACCTCGTAAAGGCCGCTTTTCTCTTTAATTTCGCAAAGTTCGTTGAATGGCCGGATGATCGGTTTAATAGCAAAGAGGCACCGATCGAACTATGTGTCGTTGGGCAAAACCCTTTTGGTGACGTGTTAACGGCCCTTGCCGCAAAAGAAATTAAGGGTCGCAGCATAAACGTATCGCGCCTGGCAGCTATTGGTGATCAAGATCAATGCCACATCGCTTTCCTCGCTCTCAACGATGAGGAAGACCGATCCACGGCTCTCGAAGCACTGAGCAACTTGCATGCATTGACGGTCAGCGACTCAGCTGAATTTGCTTCGTCGGGTGGCGTTATCGAATTCAGGCCTGTGAACAAAAAAATTGGTTTTGTCATCAACCGCTCTCTGGCAAATGACTTAGACCTCACGATCAGCTCAAAGCTTTTAGCGCTTGCCGAGGAAATTAGGTAATGCGCCAATTTGACAAGATTTCAAACGCTCTCGACCGGCTGTCAATTCAAGAAAAGTTTCACACTATCTTGGGTGTCACGATCCTAGTTGGGATATTTACAGTGACAGCCGGCCTTATCTATCGCGAAAATGAGACGTTGAGGGACTTCAAAGTTGCGGAACTCGAGACGCTAGCAAGCGTGGTGGCCACAAACAGTGCAGCGGCAGTCCTATTTAGAGATGGCGAAGCTGCCGCTGAAATCCTGAGCTCGCTCAAATCTGTATCCGATGTCGTCTCGGCGGATATTGTCGATAAGGAAGGCAACATATTTAGTCGCTACCAAGCACAAAATACGGAGCCACAACACCAAGTAACCGACTTTCTATCGGTCTTTAGGGCAAAGAAATCGGTTATAACGGGAAACCACATTTGGACCGCGGCGCCCATCATTCTCGATGGCGAGGAAGTCGGCCTTTTGGTTTTGACGTCATCGACAGCGCCTCTTGTCGCCCAGTTTTGGGACGGTATCCTCGCCGGCGGCATTGTCGCTTCCATAGCTCTCGCCATCGCCATGATACTTATGATGCGACTTCAGCCGTTCGTAACCAGGCCGATTGAAAAGCTGACAGGGGTGATGAATGCAATTCGAGAAAAGAAAAACTATGGCGAACGTGTAAAAGAGACCAACGATGATGAGTTGGGCAAGCTTACGGAAAGCTTTAACGCCATGCTTGCCGAAATCGAGAAAAGGGATAAGGAGCTGGCACATCATCGCGACCAACTCGAAGAAGAAGTGGACATGCGCACGACTCAGTTGAAGCGCACAAATGAAAATTTAGAGTCTGCAATCGGGGAAGTCACGGTCGCCAAAGAAGAGGCTGAAGCTGCAAATGTGGCAAAGTCTCAATTCTTGGCAGCTATGAGCCACGAGATCCGCACGCCGATGAACGGCGTCCTTGGCATGTCCGAGCTACTCCTTAGATCAGACTTACCAAACCGGCAGCACAAATTAGTCAAAACTATTCACGATTCCGGAAATTCACTTCTTAGCATTATTAACGACATTCTCGACTACTCAAAAATTGAGGCCGGAAAACTCGATCTTGAAGAAATTGATTTCAGTCCTCACGAAATCGTGGAACATGTCGTCAATCTATTTACCGAAGCGGCCAACAAGAAAGGAATATCGTTGATTGCGCATCTCCGTCCGGCCGTGCCTGATTATGTGACTGGTGATCCGGCAAGGTTGCAGCAAATTCTCAGCAATCTCGTCAGCAATGCGATCAAATTTACTGATACGGGAACCGTCGAAATCGATGTGGATGCTAAAGCTAGCGAACATCAAAATTTAGTATTTCGAATTACGGACACCGGCATCGGCATTAGCGCCGAAAAAATCGATACGATCTTCCAAGCCTTCTCACAGGCCGATCAATCAATGACGCGACTGTATGGCGGAACAGGCCTTGGCCTTGCGATTGTCAAGCAACTTGTTGAAACCATGGGAGGCGAAGTCACCGTATCGAGCGAACTCGGTAAGGGGACCACTTTTGCGTTCGATATTCGCTTACGAGATCAGTCTTGTCTCTCTGAGGAAGCGCGCGTGAAATCTAATTTGAAAGGTGGCCAAGCTTTGAATGATGAGCACGATCTTGCGGAGCTCGAAAAAGCTCTTCAGTCAACCCGGGTCTTGGTCGCGGAGGACAATCTCGTAAATCAGGAGGTCGCCCGCGAGGCGTTGGCGAGACTTGGCTGCGATGTATTCATCGTCGAAAACGGCGCTCTAGCTGTCGAAGCCTTGCGTCACCAACAATTCGACCTTGTATTGATGGACTGTAGCATGCCCGTCATGGATGGTTATGAAGCCACCAAGGCAATCAGAAAAGAAAACCACACGAGTGTTGACGGAAACCGCCTACCGATTGTAGCTTTAACCGCTCATGCCATGGCGGGCGACGACAAAACCTGCTTTGACGCCGGTATGGATGATCACTTAGCTAAACCGTTTTCTTTGGTGGATCTAGGCCGCACCCTAGTCCGCTAGCAAGGCAATCCAGACAGCACGCCAACCGAGAGCGATCAATCTACGCAAGATAGTATTGATGCGGCTGAATACGCAGAATTACCTGTGATCGATGCGACTGTTCTGACCCGACTTGAAACTGTTCGCGGAACTAAGAATAGCCAATTGGTGAATCGAATACTTGAACTCTACCTCGCGGGCACACCAGACATTTTGAACGCGCTGCGTTCCGCTGTAGACAGCAAAGATATGGAGCAAGTATCGCACGCATGCCACAGCCTTCAATCATCCAGCGGCAATGTTGGCGTCGTCCGGCTTGCAAAACTTTGCCAGCAAATCGATCAGGCAGCGGACCGTAATAACGCTGAAAAAGTCGAGCGCCTCAGCCAGATGATTGGGCAGGAGTTTGAGGACGTCCGAACTCATGTCAGACAAGAATTTGGAAATTCGCGGAAAGGTGCCTCATCTGCGACAAGCGCGGGTTAGCGTCGATGAATCTGTGACTTACAAATAAGTCGTTGGCCGCCGAATCCATGAGTGCCTTAATATCCCATTCAGCGTTGAAAAATACAAACGCCACGTCAGGAGCGACCAACTTTGGGCGTATGTTCTTGAATTCATACCACAGAGCGACAACAAGCTCTCGCGTACGTTCAGGCGACCAATAACGTTTTACTCCTTCCCACATTGTGAAAACACCCGGCTTTTCCATTGCACGATAGCAGGGCGCGTCGTCGGTATTCTACATCTCAATGGGCGATGAGCATTCGTCCTGATCGTTCCAGCGCTCCACATATTCAGCAAGAAGGCTTTCATGTCTTTCTGCCGATCGGACATTTGAGTTCCTCATTCTTTCCGCCGGTTGTTTTCGTATTTGGCGGCTATGTGAGCGCAGGGACAACATGCTCGCCGAGAATCCTAATCGTCTCTTCCGGCTCCTCGTAGATACGCAGGGCGATCTCAGTCTGGCCGGCTTTTTCAAAGGCCTTGAGACGATCGATCTCCTTGTCGAGCTCATCGATTGAAGCCGTAGACGTCAGATTTTCAACTAAGTTGTCCAGAATGCGCTCGGGTACGCCGTCAATGACATGCGTTTTGTCGCGCGTCGCTTGAAAGAAAACTTCACGATGTTCGTCGACATAATCGCAGTCTTCTTTATTCATAAAGTACTCGTGATTCTTGCGTAGTAAAACGCCTCGCAACGATAGCCATTGTCGCGCTTCTTTCACGGCATCTTCCTTGTTTTTCTTGACGTGCCAAGCCCAGAAATTTGTCATACCGTAGGGCTCAACGGGCAAGTCAGCACTTTTGCGTGCTTCATTGACAAGAGCCTTGGTTTCCAACACCTGTTGGATGATTTTATCGCTCAGCATCATCTGCCGAGCGTTAGTAGCGCCCATCTTGATCATCTGTTCCCGATTGGCGCCTATGTAGATCGTCGGCGCGGCGCTCTTCGCCCAAAACGGATTGTACCGTCGGATTTGAAAGACCTCGCCTTCATAAATCATGGGCTCAGCTTTGGCCGCAAGGTCCAAGATTTCTAAACACTCCCGAACGGCGCGCACGCGGCGCTTGGGTTGCATATTCATGGCATGAGCCGTGCCGCCGCCACCTCCAACCACCATGTGCGCACGCCCATTCGAATACTCGTTTAGAGTCAGTAGAGATTTCGCCATCATCAAGGGGTGTAACTCGAACGGGCTAACGGCGATGGGACCCATTCGAATGCGCTCTGTCGAGAGCGCTAATTTGGTGAAAACAGAGAATGGATCCCGCCCGTCCAGCATGCCCGAAATCCAAATGCCGCCGATGCCATTGTCCTCAGCAAGTTTGCCAAGCTCCGCAATCCGGTCCGGCGAGTTGTTTGATTCTAAAATGAGGTCTATGCGCATTTAGCTGTGTTCCTTTTGCCGCACTCTTATTTTCCCGTCACGAGCGCCGATTGAACCCGCCGCGTAATCCACTCTAACTTTCGTTTGTCGTAACCCGGCATGTCCTCGTAGGGGGTGTGGTCGATGAAGCGGCCCACCACCGACCCGCCAATGCCTTGGGCGCGTGCGTCGATCGCAGCGTCGAACAAGGTGCGCCAAAAAGTCAGTTGTTCGCTAACGACAGAAGCCGAGCCTGTCGGATCGGTCAACGTCGCTTCGCCGCCGCTCATCCCAGGGAACATGACCCTATCGGCGATCATGGTTTCAACACCCTCTTGGTTTGCCAGAGCCTGAAGCGCTTCAAGAAAGGGAATCAAATTGTAAATGAGGACGTTCGACGTACTTGGGTTAGTAGGCACGGTTGCCCCGGGCGGCGCGACCGTACCTACAACAAACATGTAGTTATCGGGCCGCGTGATCATGACAATGCTGCAATCGTAATGCGGTCCCAAATCGTAGAGATCAAGACTGCGGTTACCGAGTGAGACCGTGGTCGTGTCCGAGAACACGTCATCCGGCATCACGACTTGAGGGTGTGGCGTTTCTTTGAAATGGGCCTCGCATTGCTCATGGGCAACGAAGCTCGCGCCTTCGTCTTTGAAAACCTGGCCCCCCGGTGACCGTTGATTCAAAGAGTGTGAGTAGACCACGTGAGTCACAGCCTTATCGGTGAGCTCATAGATTTTACCGCGCAAAGCGCTGGCTACGTCTGCCGAAATGGGATCGACAACGAGAACCCCATCATCGCCGATCATGAAGAAACTGCGCACGTCCCCTGCGCGAAACGCATGAAGACCATCTGCCAGGGGCTCGATGACAAGATCATCGGCGTGCGCCACTTGCCACTGACCCGCGCCGATAAATGACAGGCCGAACACGAATATTCCGGCAATCACAACTGTTACAGTGTTTTTCATCGTGTTCATCCTTACCGCCCTGCCTCGTAATATTCGGCAATCCGGCGTGTCACAAGCCACATGCCGTCCTTGGTATAATTCTCGACAAATGAGAATTGCTCTTGGTCGATGACGTTCGGTAGATCCTCGACCGACGTACCCTTGTCAAACTCTTGCTTGACGGCGGCAAAGATGCGCTCCCACAAATCTCGTTTCTCGCCAATTTGAGAATAGGGACCCAAGATGGGATAGGCCGCGGGCTTGCCGTCTTCGATCGCGATAGCTACATGACCGCCGATGAATTGTGTGAGCCCCCTTTCCTCTCCCAAAGCCTCAAGAGATTTGAAAAACGGAATGATGTTGTGGGGGTGTAAGTCGGGAAGTTGAGGATTCCAAGGAATGGTGTAAGCGGACGGCGCCGGGTTTGTTGTATCGGTGATATAGAGCATCGGCTCAGTGCTGGGAACGATTACGATGCCGCAATCATCATCTGCCGGGCCAAAATAGTAGAGATCAAGGCTGCGTCCCCCGAGCTCGACACTGTAGGTGTCGGAAAATGTGATATCAGGCGCAATCAAGTCCGGGTGAGGCCGCGCCGCAATATTGGTGGCACACCTTTCGTGCGCAATGATTTGCGCCCCTTCGTCTTTAAAAATCTTTCCGCCCGTGACGTGATCCCAATGAGACTGGGAATAGACCAAATATTTTACAGGCTTGTCGGTGATCTTGGCGATCTCCGCGCGCAGGATTCCTGCGGAGTCCGCGCCCATCGGATCCGTCGCGATGACGCCATCGTCCGTGACCAAAAAGATATTGCGATAGGCCCCCCAACGAAAGGAATAGAGTCCCTCGCCGATCTGCTCGGTTTCAATGGGCGGAATCTTGAGAAACGGCGGGATCAACGCTTGGGCTATTGCCAGCGTCTCTTCATCGTAGGCGTCCTGCGCCTGAGCCGGGGCGATCAGTACCAAGCAAATCAAAATCGAGAACTGGCCAAGCACGAATATAGAAGAGAATGACTTGCGTTTCATCGCAGTGTCTCCTTAGTCATGAAGCTGCATTATGATAATGCAGTGACATCAAAAGCAGCTAATGTCTTGTCACGAAAACGCCACTCCACGGCTTCGTAGTTGATGAATATTTGCATGGCAGGTCCTGCCCGTGCAGGCTCGCCTATCCTCTGGAGATTCTAGCGATGATGGAAAAATTATTTCCCTGCACCATTGTAGGAAGCTACGTTCAGCCCGAATGGCTGATCGATCGCAAAAAGCTAGCAGGTCAGTATCCGCCGCGCACAAGAATGAAAGAGCTGTGGCGCATTGAGCCCGAATTCTTACAAGCAGCTCAGAATGATGCCGTCGAATTGGCGGTTCGTGATCAAGAGCGGGCGGGTTTGGACATCGTGACCGACGGCGAAGTCCGTCGTGAAAGTTATTCCAATCACTTCGCCAACGCGCTTGAAGGTATTGATATTGACCATCCAGGAGAGGCGCTGGATCGCAGCGGTACGCCGGTTCCCGTGCCGCGGATCGCAGGTCCCATTAAAAGGACCGGCCCGGTTTGCGTCGAAGACGTGAAGTTTTTGAGGTCAATAACAGATCGAAAAATCAAAATAACGGTGCCGGGCCCGTTTACCGCTTCCCAGCAGGCGCAAGATGACTTCTATGACAAGCCGCGTGATGCTGCCCTGGCCTATGCCGATGCGATCAATGCAGAAATGAAAGACCTTTTTGAAGCAGGTGCCGACATTGTCCAAATGGATGAACCCTATATGCAGGCCCGTTCTGATGCTGCACGCGACTACGGGGTCGAGGCCGTCAACCGCGCGCTTGATGGTGTTGACGGTACGACATGTCTGCATATTTGTTTCGGATACGCTCAGTTGATACATGAAAGGCCCGAGGGATATTCATTCCTTCCCGAGCTTGCCAATACAGACATCGATCAAATTTCAATCGAAACCGGACAATCCAAATTGGATTGCAAGGTCTTGGAATCCCTTCCAACCAAAGAGATTCTTCTTGGGGTGTTGGATTTGTCGACCAACGATGTGGAAACGCGCGACGAACTTGCCGATCGGGTGCGCCGCGCCTTACCTCATATAGAGAAAGAGCGGGTGATTTTGGCGCCTGATTGCGGCTTCAAATATATGAAGAGAAGCGCGGCATTCGGAAAGCTAAAATCGATGTGCGAAGCTGCCGAAGTTCTACGCAACGAATTAGGGTGACCAAGGTGCAATGTGCGGGGAGCAAACTGAGAACTAGATGAGCTGAAACAGTTGAGCGCCATAACGAAAGCGAACCAATCATGGCAAATAGGCCAGATAATGCTTCCAGGTGGCAGATGAAAGTCAGGCCTTGCTTGGCATGCTATCGCAGCATGTAACAAAACTTGAGTTTCAACGTCGCTTCCATTGGCGCCCCGGTTCTCTCGCCCTGTGGGACAATCGATGCACGCTCCACCGCGTCGTCAACGATAACTTTGAAGGCAAGCGAACCATGTATCGCGTCAGCTTCAAAGGAAGCCCCTAACCACAACAGTAAGCCGGCGCACCTTCAGCCCGTGCTGTTGGAGGTATGTTTCTAAGAGTTTAACCTCAAGCCAGTATGAAGCTTCCGCCAATCATCGCGCATTGGCTTCACACTATATATATCGCTGAAAATTGGAGAGATCCGCGGCCGCAAGACTGGCGGAGAGGATGGGATTCGAACCCACGAAGGGCTTCCACCCTTACTCCCTTAGCAGGGGAGCGCCATCAACCACTCGGCCACCTCTCCACCGCGGAAACTAGCAGCTTTCCTGCGGTTTTCAAGCGCCCTCTTAAAATCCCGATTTACCGGTTGAGACGAGAAAACCCGCAACGTGACGTGAACATACGGGTGCGGTTGTCCCAATTCTTTACCAGTCACGTTCCTGAGTCGTTCCCCCCTTCACGCCCCCCTACCCCCTCAATCAAAGGGGCGAAGCAATGACCATACCCAAGGAGGAGAAAGCTATGTCTATACACCTGATCCACATCATCTTGGATCGTTCTGGTTCCATGGAATGTCTGACATCAGCGCCTGTGGGACAGATGGAGTTGATTGCGTAACGGAGGATTTCTGGCTCATCGTCGTGACCGAAGGGAACGAAGATGATCCGGAAATCGATGAGTTTGAAGGACGGCGCCGAGACGGCGGTACGGGACATCCGGCGCAAGACGCGCAAGCAATATTCAGCTGAAGAGAAGATACGGATTGTGCTCTCGGGCCTGCGCGGCGAGAGGGAAGGCTTTCTGGCGTTGAGCTACAAGGGCCCATGGCTGGCGTTCCCGCTATCGATAGCGCTTTGCCCGCCTTGAGCCTTTCGTTACACTCGCCGCAAAGAAAGAAATGTTGAATTTCCTTTCGTTATGAGAACTCCAAAGAAAGGATCGTTTCGCAACATGCCTCTGCAACACGCAGAAACACGCTTGGGCAAGCGTGTCGCGACCACAGTAGCAGGTGAAACAACCGAGGCCCTCGTACCGCCCCCGCTGCCGCCAGAGCCGCCTGTTCGACCAGTCGCTCGGTGACGCCGAAGCGCGCGGGATGGCGGCGACAGTGACATCGGACTCGGCGAGCTTCGAGAACGCGACCACCTGATTGGCCGGGTGCATGGCGATGCGAATGACGTTCTCGGCGAGCTGTCGCTCGCCGGCATTGCCGTTCGGAGCGATCCGGATTGTGCTGTCGGGCTATGGGGAGGCCGCCTCGACGGCGGTGAGCGGCGTACCCCCCATCCAAGGTGTTCTGAGAGGGTATTGACTATTCGTAGTTTAATTTCAACCACTTTATGGATCTAAGGTTATGGAATTTTTCCTGAGCCTTTTCCAATGGCAAATCCCCGATCCATACGCCATCGGGCATTTTCTGAAGTTTTATGTCTCCAGGTAAACCTTCTTCGACGCGAAAAGTTCGCAAATTGTACCAATCCAAAGCTTCAATGATCTCTTGCCTTTGATCATACGATAGAGATGTGGACCACTTGTCCAGAGCGACTTCTAATTCCTTCAACATTATGTTGTACCGTGCAGCACGAACTGTATTTTCAGGAATTCTTTTGACTGTAGATTCAAGTTGTCGTTCTTCCGCCTGTATCACGCCTTCTTTTCCTTTTGTGAACAAGCGCCGAAGGTGCTTGATGGCCTGACGTCTAGCTGTCCACCGGTGAATGCAGTTCGCAACCCACAGAATGACCGTAACCGTTAAGCCCGCGATAACACCAGCGAGCGCGCTCGCTGCAATGCTAATTGAATCCATCAAAGTTCCTTGTCCATCAAACTGACTAGAGGCGTGCGAAAAAATTCGGCTGGAATCGCGAAAGATGGCTGCGCAGCGGTGGCGCGATTTGTAACCGGATTTATATCGGGAGGGCCTGGGCATTAAGACTATAGGCGCCGGTGTCGAGCACAGGCCCGCCTGCTTCTCTGATATCGATGTCAAGTCCAACGCTCACATTATCTCCTTGGAAGCTCCCGCCAAATTGGCCTTCCATCGAAAGCAGTCTCATGGTTACATAAAACCTGGCTGCGTCATCGGGGTTTCGTCATCACCGACCGATACGGGACGGGGCTGATAATAGACGCTGCCCCGGCTGATCTTGAGCGCCTTGGCCTGACGGCTGAGCGAGAGTTTATGTTTGCGGTCGATCATTTTCTTGCGCTCGGCAATCCCGCCTTGGTGAGCGCATCGCCTAAAAAATCATTCTCAAGCGTCAGCTCCCCAATCTTGGCATGGAGCCTCTTCACATCAACACGGGGTGCAGGCAGCGGTGATTTACCCTCCCGCCCAAAAACACCCGCTGCACCCTTAAGGAGCTGATCTTTCCATTGCTTGATCTGGTTAGGATGAACATCAAACTGCTGAGCGAGTTCTCCCAATGTCTGCTCACCGCGAACGGCCGCAAGGGCCACCTTCGACTTGAACGCAGGTGTATGATTGCGACGTGGTCGTCTTGCCATAGTGGATCTCCTGTTGCCGGCGATCATGCCGCCTACAGGCCAAAATTCCACTTATCTCAACTGTGCAGATTTCCCGAGCCACCTCTTTCCTAAGGGAAACAGCGCTCGATCTCCATAGAATTTATTCACGACACGGCACGGCCGAAACATCTCCAGCTTTGAGGATCCGCGACTTGAATTGTTCGATTTGGTCATTTTCCGTTCCTCCTGCCGAACCATTGAGCCAATTTTGTGAGCGAACGAATTCCGTTTCTTCCGCGTCGGCAACTATTTCGATCGGCTGTGACCATATCCGATCATCACGAGACGCACTTACACTGCCAGCAAATGTCGCAGCCAGCACGAGATGTTGGCAAACAAAGCCATTGTAGCTAAACGTTCCGTCACTCTCGGGTTTTATTGCTTCTATCGTAAAAATTCCAACCATTGAAAACAAACCGTTCGAACGCTGTTCTTCCAAGTAAAGAACGTATCCGGGGGGTGCTGGTTCGCCGTCAGCGAATGAGAGACGCCCTTGGAAAGACAAAGGCTCTCGATCGCCGACGCATCCGGATAGGAAAATCATAATCGCGACGGCCAAGACTGATTTAATGAATCTCATCACTTTAAAGCTCCGCCTAGAATCGCATTCAATCCTCTGTCGCGCTTAATTTGTCGAATTAGCGGAACGTGTTGGAATTGGTTTTCAAATGGAGCTTGCCGTCCCGTCAAGTCGATATTCAGTGGGTTGGCACCTACTTGAACCGGGCCGTCGCCAGTGGGTACCCCAGCAACGGGTTTTCCACGATAAGGGTTTAGGCCCAGCGGCAGCCCGAGTTTTCTCGTGCTGGGGTTATTCTGATAAAAATTGATGGCCGACTTTACATTTGTGCCAGTCAAATTGAGTTGGGAGCCTGCAACCTTGTGAGGATCGAAAGTAATAAGCTGATCAACTTGGACACCGCTTTCGCCGAGATTATTCGCGGTCTGAACCGCCTTATTTCCTCCACGGCTATACCCAAGAATAACTACTTTTGCGTCTGGATTTGCCTCTTTATATGCCGCAATACTTTCGGCAGCTTTTTCCGCGCCGACATCCTCGTATACTCCGCCGTTCTCTTCAGTGATTGTTTTCAGCTCAGGATTTGAGCCAGAGCCATCCCCACCTAAGCCCGGGATCGCGTAGACGCAGACGGCGACGTTTGGGTGATCCGCACCACATGTGCCCGTCGGGTCGACAAAATTCAGTGGGTCATTATAAGTGTATGAATAGAGGTTCATTTGGTCCTCATATCCGATGGGGTCGGTTTGCAGGAAGCGGCCGAGGGAGGTTGAGTAATAGCGGGCCCGGTAATAGTAGAGGTTCGTCTCTTCATCGAACCGGCGCCCCACATAACGGTAGGGTTGCGACGATTGGTGTGGCGAATTTTCCCTGAGTATTAGCTCTTTGTTTCCCGGATCGGCTCGTCGGGCCGCGCGGGGGCGGTCACGAGAGATCCTAACGCTCTGAGTTCACAACGAAAATCGCCCTGGATGGCAGGCCGGTCAGGTCTTGCTCAAAGGCACCTTGGGTGCGTCGAGGACCTGCGGCACCGCAAAGTGACCCCCCCCCATCGCCGCCATGAGGGCGGGCCCTGGCGTCAGAACCGAAAGCGCAAGCCGCCCTCCACGTTATGGGAGCCTGTTTCGATCTTCGTCTTGTCACCATCGTTTTTGAACTTCACATCAACCGTGCCGAAATACCGGTATCCGACAACGACGGTCGTGGCATCGCTGATCCGGTATCCAAGCCCGGCGCCAGCCTGATAGGCGAAGACCGTGTCGTCTCCCCTGACGAAGTCGGATAAGTCCACAGGAGGCAGGGTCGGGCCGAATAGCGCAGCTTGCCCCGATGTCCTCAAATCCACGTCGACGCGGGCCACGCCAACCCCACCGCCGATGTAGGGCAACCACTTGCCGCCGAACTCGAGATCGTACCAGCCATTGACCATGGCACTCAGGACCGTCACGTCGCCCGACGCCCGGACGGCGTCGTTGATCTTGTTCAGAGTGGGTGCGCCGACCAGAGTGCTAGCAACCGTAATGTTTTTGAAGGATACGGAGTCGACATCCGCCTTGCGCAAGCCGGCCTCGCCTTCGATCCGGACCGGCCCGAGATAGTGGCCCACCGCGCCGAGGATGTTGAAGCCGGTATCGAAATCCGTTTCGACACTGTTATCCACGGCATTACTAAAGTTGTCACGGGTCGAATGCTTGACGTCCGAATCGGTGAATAGTGTCGGGCCGCCGCTGATGGCGGCATACCAGCCGGTCAGCCCATCGGCCCGCGTTTCAGCCGTGATAGCGAAGGAAGCAACCGCCAACAGGATGGCAGACAGAATTATCGGGGGCGTGGAGCGGCGGGAACAAAACATATCGGAGCTTCTGTAAAAGTTGCTACTTGGGCTCGAAACTTTTGCAATATAGATTAACACACACGCCTTTTGCTGCAACCGGCCTTGGAGACGGTTGCAATCCAGAAAAAATGCAGCGTAGCCGATGAAATCAAGCAGGCCAAAGCTGAGAAAGAGATTGAGGAAGAGAACTAATCGGCACGTCTAATCCAGATTATTGGTGCCGCTCAGAACCTTGAGATTTGGAAGAAAGCTGTCAACAAGTGCCTTTCCGAAGTTGGCCATTTAAGCCTGTCCCGATTGGCGCTCGTGTTGGAACAGGCAGTGCGGAGCCCGCTGGGGATTTAATTGGGGGGTAGGCTAAGGATCGGGCTTTCCTGCGAGGCTTCCCTGTGATTCAATGGCCTGAAGATTATTGACTCTGCGCGGCACAGGTTAGGCTGAACATGGGTACGCACGAATACCGGTTTCGCATTGATGGCTACACGCGCGAGAGGCTGCCAATGGCACGGTTGGCCGAATACCTTGCGGACTTATCCGTGCTGCTAGGTGAGCACGACAGCGTCCATTTCATGCACGTTGATGAAGGCAGTTTGGTATTGGTGCAGACTGTCGACGGTCCAGCTCAACCAAAAGTCAAAGAGCGAGTTCAAGCAGTTCGCCATGGTGGCGGACCAGTAGAGGCCAGAAAAGCATACCGAAACATTGATGAGCGATTGGCTAAAGACAATTCGACTGGTGATTTGTCGGAGACTGATACCCCCATACTGCAGTTTCCCGGACGAGATAGACGCCCGCCACAATTGTTCGGGCCGTTCAATCAAACTGACAAACTAACAGGAGTAATAATTGCGCTAGGCGGCAAGCGCGACCCTGTATCAGTTACCATGCTTGACGGCGAGCAATCATTTGTGTGCCGAGCATCCAGGGATATGGCAAGGCGCCTCGCTCAACATCTTTTCGTTGACACCGTTCGAGTTTCAGGAATTGGTCGGTGGTTTCGTAACGCCGACGGCGAGTGGGAACTCAAGGTTTTCCGAATTGAAGACTATGAGGTGCTCGATCCGGTACCCCTAGTCGACGCCGTCGACCAACTCCGTAAAGCGCATGAACAAAGTGATTGGGCGCGCTCTGATGATCCTATTTCCGAAATGGTGGACGTGCAGACTGGCGAGGGTCGGTGATGTCAGTTGTGTTCGACGCCATGAACCTGATCCGCTTGCTGCATGCGGAGCCATCCGACCCTCCAATTGATCCTTCCACGGGAAGAGAGGTTGATCGATATCAGGACCGCTTAAAACACTTTGTTCAAACGCTCTCGGATGAGGGGCGACGAATTATTGTGCCGACGCCTGCGCTTGCAGAACTTCTCGTTGGTGCTGGTGAAGCGGCTGCAGAGTACATGCGTATTCTAAGTAACTCTGCAGTCTTCGAAATTGCGTCGTTTGACCAGATGGCTGCAGTTGAGGCCGCGCTGATAGAGCAAAAAGCCCGCGGTGAGGGCGACAAACGAGGCGGAGTCGCAGAAGCATCTTGGCAAAAGGTGAAGTTCGACCGACAGATAGTCGCAATCGCGCGGGTTCGACGTGCTACAACAGTCTGCTCCGATGATATGGCACTCGCGAAGCATGCGCGGCGGCTGACTGACCCGACCCCTTTGAACGCAGCCACATTGAGATAGTAAAATGGCTGGATCGAAGGAGGATTGCGATGTCAGGAAAGCGTTACAAGCCTGAAGAAATCATATCGAAGTTGCGCGAGGCTGAGGTCTTGCTTGCGGAAGGCGTCAATTCTGGTGAAGTTATTCGCCGTCTGGGCGTGACGAAGATCACATACTATCGCTGGCGCAAAGAGTATGGCGGGATGAAGATCGATCAGGCCAAACGTCTGAAGGATCTGGAGAAAGAAAACGCACGGCTGAAACGGCTTCTTGCAGACGCTGAACTCGACAAGGCGATCTTGAAGGAAGCTGCAGCGGGAAACTTCTAACGCCCTCGCGCAGACGCGATTGTGTTGAGCGCGCTGTCACAAAGCTCGGCGTTTCCGAACGCCGGGCCTGCCGGGTGCTTGGGCAACACCGTTCCAGCCAATGGCGCAAGCCGAGACGCGCCGACGACGAAGACGCTTTGACGTCGGCAATCATCGACCTGGCGGTGCGATATGGGCGCTACGGCTATAAGCGGATCACGGCGCTGCTTCGCGCTGACGGCTGGCGTGTCAATCATAAACGCGTCGCCCGGATATGGCGGCGTGAAGGCCTGAAAGTACCGCAGAAACAACCGAAACGAGGAAGACTATGGCTCAACGACGGGTCGTGTATTCGGCTGCGTCCGCAATATCGCAATCATGTGTGGGCGTATGATTTCGTGCAGGATCGGACACGCGACGGTCGCAAGTTTCGCATGCTGACTGTGATCGACGAGTTCTCGCGCGAATGTCTGGCAATCGAAGTGAACCGGCGGCTGAACAGCCAGGACGTTCTCGCGGTCCTCGGCGAGTTGATGGTCCGCCACGGCGTTCCCGATCATATCAGGAGTGACAATGGCAGCGAATTTACCGCTACAGCGGTCAGAGAGTGGATCGCCAAGGTCGGCACAAAGACGCTCTTTATTGAACCCGCCAGCCCTTGGGAGAATGGATACAATGAATCATTCAACGGGCGACTGCAGGACGAGTGCTTGAAGATTGAGCTGTTCAACAATTTGCTGGAAGCCAAAATCATCATCGAAAACTGGCGACGTCACTACAACACAATCCGCCCGCATTCATCGTTGGGGTACAGACCGCCGGCCCCAGAAACAATCCGCCCGGCCAATCTGGCTCCCGCTATGTGGAAGCTCCCGCCAAATTGGCCTTCCATCGAAAGCAGTCTAATGGTTACATAAAACCTGGCTGCGTCATCGGGGTTTCGTCATGACCATACAAACCGTCCATTCTTGGGACCTACCACTACCTCCGGAAAACCCGCAGTTCGATTTCTTCAATGACCAACCTTCCGACGATGAACTGGATGACTAAGTCAACTAGTAAGAATGAAACTCGTTCAGAGTTGACGCGGTGCCTGCCGCTCCGATGACGGGAAGTCGTATAAAGTTTCGGCGGCATGTATGGACGGGACTGCGGAAAGGAGTGTCCGGCGCGGCGTTCCTGTGATTCAATGAGTCGCGGCAAAATAGGGTGGTCGTTATGCAACGCGAACATTTAGTACTAGCAGCCCTATCTCCGGCAAAACGTGGCGCGTTTTCGCCGGTGCAGGTGCAAAAGCTACTTTTCCTTATTGAAGAGAACTTGAGCGACGATGTTGGTGGCAAGTGCTTCGACTTTGTTCCATACGACTACGGCCCTTTCGATAAGGACGTGTACAAGGTGCTGGAGGATCTAAAGGAGCAGGGTAATGCCGAGATCATGGACACGCCATGGCATCGTCCACGTGAATATCGATTAACCGGACAAGGACAAGGTCTTGGAGATCAATATCTTGAGAAGATTTTCGACAAAGCAGCACAGGACTACGTCGTACGGTTGGTCGAGTTCGTTCGCTCCGTGTCCTTCCCCGATCTTGTGGCCGCCATATATCGCGAATACCCAGATATGAGCATCAACAGCGTCTTCCAGGAGTGACCCTTGACAATAGTCGTCGGGATTCGATGCAAGGACGGCGTTGTTATCGGAACGGACAGTGCGGCGGTACCTCGCCCGAGATGGCGATCCGCCTCGACAAGGCGTTCGTCGTCGGCGCGTCTCGGCTTGCGCCATTGGCTGGAACGGTGTTGCCCAAGCACCCGGCAGGCCCGGCGTTCGAAAACGCTTGCGGGGCCGCTCAACGGACCCTCGCCGGATGGCCGTCCCTTGTTAGCTCTGCGCACTCCATGACCTCAACAATCGGACGGTGAACGACTAGGTCGTAGGGCAGCTATGAAATTTCCAAAATTGAATCACAAGAAACAAGGTGAGTACTTGATCCTGGGTCTCATTCTTACTCTCGCGCTTGCATTGCGGATGTACAGGATCGACATCGACGAAATATGGAATGATGAAGCATTTTCAATTACGCGGGCTCGCGAGTCGCTTTGGGCAATTCCGGCCATTATTGCCTCGCAAGATCCACACCCTCCCTTGTACTACATTCTGCTTCACTTCTGGATGTCAATCTTTGGGGATTCCCCATTTGCAGCACGAAGCCTTTCCGCGGGTTTTGGAGTTATTTCAGCTTGCCTAATTTATGTGATCGGTCGACAGTCCTTTAGTGGCAAAGCGGGTCTTTGGGCGGCAGCACTAGTTGCTGTCGCCCCATTCCAAATATTTTATTCTCAGGAAGCGCGCATGTATGCGCCGCTTGGCACATTTAGTCTGCTCTCATTCTACTTTTTCTTGTCCATCACAAGAAAACCAAAACCGCGGCATTACGTCGGCTATACGATTACAAACGCTTGCCTACTCTACACGCACTATTTTGGCTCCTTTATACTTTTTGCTCAAATTATCTTCGTATTATCTAACCAAATTTCGCGTCGGCAAACTAACCCATTTAACATTGTTGCTTTCTTTACCTCACTCACTGTTAGTGCTCTTACATTTACCCCTTGGCTTTCCACATTTATCGAACGCTCAAGACTTGTTGCTCAAGGTTTTCATCTGGAGCAACCAACTTTTGCGACAATAGTTGACATTCTTGTGATGTTCTCTGGATCGTCATCTAACTTGGCAGTTCTCGGCGTTATCTTAGTAGTTTTCATTGTAGTTTCTTGCAGCCGATCAATTGACAATCTAGCTATTAATTTGAATACAAACATCACATTTAAACATGGAGCTCTATCTTTCACGGCGAACCAACGTCTGCTCGTCGTTTTGCTTTTACTCTGGCTTTTGCTTCCGATTTTGCTCGCATTCAGCATTTCGATAATCTGGACGCCTATTGTTCATCAGCGCTACTTGATTGGGTCGTCCATGGCCCTTTATCTTTTGTTCGGCGTCGCCCTTGCTAAATTGGAATATCAGAAAGTCCTAGTCTACTCGATTTGGCTACTCATATTTGTAAGCGTAAGCTGGAAATTGGGGGGCTACTATGGGGACCAGAGGAAAGGTCATTTCCGACAGTTTCATCAATGGGGTGAGATTGCCGAGTATATAGAGAACAGCGCAAAACCTAACGACCTTGCGATCTGTCCAGGCATGTGCAGTGCATTCTTTTACTATCTTACGGAAAGTAACATCAGGTCTCGGCGAATCCCCACTTTCACAGGGTCAGGCGAAAAAAAGCAAAGAAGCACGGAATTACTCGCTTCACTTTGCCGCAATAAACCAACGGATATGGCTAATCATTCGTCGAGATAGAGACCCAGGCCGGTTGGCAAGTAATCTCATGAAAGAGTGTTCAACGCAAAAGACTAATTTGGACTTTGATTCTGTTAGTCTGTATTTGTTTGACAAATCACTGTCCGGCGTCAGCACTCATGGGACAGATTGAGACCATCCATCCGTTCGTCGACGGCAACGGCCGTCTCGGACGGCTCTTGATCACCTTCTTGCTTTGTGCCCAGGGATTCTTGGAAGAGCCCACCCTTTACCTCAGCCTCTACTTCAAGGCGCACCGCCGTCTGTACTATGACCTGCTTCAGCAGGTCCGCGAGCAGGGTGACTGGGAGACTTGGCTTGAGTTTTTCCTCGCGGGGGTTGCCGAGACGTCGACACAGGCGGCCGACGCGGCGCAAGAGATCATGAAGGTGTTTGACGACGACCGCTGTCGGATCGAGCACCTCGGTCGGCCGGCGGCATCAGCACTTCGCGTTCACCAGCTCATGCAGCAGAAGCCCATCATCGCTATTCGGGATGCGGCCCAACGGCTCGGAGTCTCTGCGCCGACAGTGAGCAAGTCGATCCAGCATATGGAGCGCCTCGGCATTGTTCGCGAAATCACCGGCAAACAGCGCTGTCGCCTATTCGTGTATGACGCCTATCTGGGAATCCTCAGCCGTGGCACGGAGCCGCTGCCACGATGACCACGAAGGATCTAGTCGAGCAGTATGGGGTGACTATCAAGGAATGTGGGGATGCCTTGAACCCGTCGATTCGTTCCTGCTTCCTCAGCACGACTCGAGCGCCTCAAAACCCAATAGGCCAGCGACCTATAAGAAGATTTCAAACTGAGACACTATCCGGCTGATAAACGAAACATAGTTGATCTCAAACCGAGTTTTCGGGAATCTGGTTTACCGGGCTTTTTTGTTGGTTGCGGGGGCAGGATTTGAACCTGCGACCTTCAGGTTATGAACCTGACGAGCTACCGGGCTGCTCCACCCCGCGTCGATAAGACAACAGGGAAGCCTGTCACTGAGGTAGAAAAGCGAACAAGGATTGGGCGACCAGGGGTGAGACAGTGCCGGCGGGGATAAGACACTTCACGATCCCCCGTTCTTCCAATGCTTGACACCCTTCTCAAGGGACCGCCCGGCTCCGAACACGCCCAGGCCCACGCCCAGCACCCACCAGAGTTCCTCGGGCACAGTCGCAAACGAGTCACGCGTTGGCGTCACCAGATCCATACCGGTGAACACCTGAATCAACGGCCCGGCAACGGCCATCCACAAAATTAAAAAGGTTGCGCTGTACATCAGCGTCGGGCGCCAATTGCGTTGATAGGACGTGCCATTTGTCTCGGCCAAACCGATGGCCATGAGACCGTCTGTTACGCCAGACTCGTTGCCGATAATGGCCATTGCCAGGTCGTGTTCAAACTCTTTGCGCTTCGTCTTGTTGTCGGCATGCTTCTCAAAGGCACTGCCAGCCACGCCGACCACGGCCTTGACGGCACCGGAAATGAGCTTGCCAATCATTGGTTACTCCTTCATCCAAGGCAGACGTTTGCCGATGAATTTGAGATAGAGGCCAGATATCGACGCCCAGATGGCCAGTACAATCAGAACTTCGAGAACGTTAATAGGATTTGGGATCATCTTACGCCGCCTTTCTTTGCTCAAACAGAGCGCTTGCGTCGAACCCTGGGCAATGCGGCTTGCCCGATGGATCCAGGTCACAGTGTCCGCAGATGACCGCATTGGGAAACATGTTCAACAGGTGCGCCTCAAGGGCGTAGAGCGATTCATATTGCTCATCGGTAAAGTTCAGTTCGGGATCTCCGGCTTCATCGATCCCGCCGGCGAGACAAATCCCGATCGAGTCTGAGTTTTGCCCCTTGGCGTGAGCGCCCTTGACCATGAGCGGCCGCCCACGCTCAACAAGACCGCCGCGCCGAATTACAAAGTGATAACCGATCATAACGAACCCTCGCGCCCTGTGCCATTTGTCGATCTCCTCAAGGCCAATGTCCATGCTAGGTTTCGTCACAGCGCAATGAACCACTATCTGATTTGTCTCTGTACGGAGGGTCATCCCTTTGCCCTGTAATATTTTGAGTAGATGAAGAAGACAATGACCATTAACACACTGAAAACGAAGAGATATTCCATCAACTCGTATTGCCAGTTCGGTTCTATCGTCCAGCCCATTCCCTCAACGCGCATCCCTCGACGTGGAAGGATTGAGTCAGGCGAAATTTCCGATACAGCCATCAGTCCTTACCGAAATTAATCTGTGCACCGAGCAATGCCAGAATACCTCCCAATCCAGCGAGCATCCATCGGAAAATCCGAACCGCGGTCCTATGCTCCGTGACGGTCTTTTCGATCTTGTCGAGCCGCTTGTGGATCGTATTGTGCGCTTCCCGGTTCTCTAGTCGATGTGTTTCAATCCGCCTGCTCTGCTCACGAACGTTCTTGTCCACCTGTTCAATCGTCGAAAGAGCCTTTGCGACATCGCCCGTCAACTGGCGCAATGCTTCACTATCTGACATATATAAACTCGATGCTGCCTGTTGTTCCGTACCCATACCTTTAATGCTGCCCACGTTAATTCTCTTTCTTGCCGGCCGTGCTGTCGACAAATGCTTCGCGCACTTGATCTTGGCCCCACATGAAATATGGCGCCTTCACAATATTGGGAACCGGCGCCATAGCCACGCTGCCATTTAGTGCTGGTCCAATGACCGTGTCATAGACACCGTAAGCCGCTCGTCGTTCTGCGCTGTTCGTGTTTGGCGAGTTCCGGCTCCACAATTGCGCAGCGCCTTTCATGCCGCCGTCGGCGATGCGTCCATAAAATGGCCCCGCAAACGATTCCAGCAGATCGCGTTCATAGCGCGAACCGATGACCGCGTTTTGTGCGGTGCTGATGTACGGTCCCAGGAGCGCACCGCGATCGACTACGCGCGCCATGAAGCGTGCCCACGATTCCTCTGCGCGCTTGTCCCGGTATTCCTTGCCGTAGAGTTGGCCGCGCGCGCTCTCAAGACCGGCGATGCCGGCAATGTACATCGGCAGCCAGAACGCGAGGTTCGCTGCGGCGGCAAAGTCCCCTTCCTTCAAGCCGCGCCATGTCTTTCTGGCTTGCCGATATGTGACGTTGCGCAAGAACGACATGGAGTAAGACTGCAATGAGTAGATCAGGCCGAACATTGGGTTTTGCGATGCCTTCAGCGGCTTTTGTGCTCGCGTCGGCTCCATCACGACAAGCGATGAAACCTTGTTGAGGGCTAGACGATATTCCTCGGCAATCGGATCGGTCGTTGTCTTCATGACGTCAAGGGACGGCACGCCATCATGCTCATCGAGAAAACCCTTGAGCCTGTCGACATCGGTAAAGCCGAGCTCGCGGAGTTCGCGTGCGGCGTTCTGCCCCTTACGTCCGCCTTTTGCCAGGCGTGCAACCTGTCGCGCGATCTCGAATCGACCGGCATGGGTTGCCCAAATTCGCTGGTTGCGCGTGAATTGCGCAAGGTAAATGCCGTGGAAGAACCGATTGCCAAGCTCGGCCGCCTTGGTACCCCAGGCGTCGAGGTTCAGCCGGTTGCTCATTAGCGTGTCGTTGAGCGGATCGGTGATTGCCCCCGTCCATTCGGCCCAGGCTTTTTCCTCATAGGTCGTGCCCTTGAGGTCCGATCGCGCGAGCCGGATCACGTCCGTATAGGATTTGAGCATCGCCTTAACGCTGTGCCGCGACGTCCCAAGTTGCACCGGCAGCAATAACGGCTCCGGCCCTGACGTAATGAGCGTTTTGCCCATCGAGGCAACGTAGGTGTACTGGCTGGCAAAGGTTGTGAATAATCGTTCGTCGCTCATCACGCGCGGATTCTGGAAATTTCGCTCTATGATGTTCAAGATCGTTTCCTTCAGCGGGTAGGCCGTCTTGGTTCCGGACCGTTGTAGCGTAACCAGTTCGTCATCCAGTTCTTCAAGCAACGGCTTAAGCACAGCATTGGAGCGCGTCTGTTCGGCGGCCTTCGACGCGCTCATGTTGTACTTGTGCATAAGTTCTTCGATGTCAGTGATGTAGAAGTCTTCCAAATCACGGCGCATTTGCTCGGTGAAAACCCGCTCGCGCTTGAACGAACCGGACACGGCCATGGGATTGAATTCGCCTGGCACCAGACCCGGCACATACTCGTCTTCGAGAAGACCGTCCAAAAGTGCTTGCGCCGATTTCTCCGCGGTCTCGTCGTCCTCGACCACGCGGCGATAGGCGATCTTGGCTTGCTCTAGAAAAAGCTCGCGGGCTTCGCGCACCTTGGCTTCATCAAGCATCGCCGGCACGTACACATTTTCGCCGTTTTCATTGACTACGCGGCCAACGTCTTCTCCCGCCGCGCGCCGGTATTCCCATTGCTCTTGAAACCAGGCTTGGACCTTGGCCGCCACGGCGCGCTCCGCATCCGTCGCGTTATCCACAGCCCGTCCCTGCGCGAGTTTCCATACCCGTTTGCTCACTTCTTCGGGAATCTCACCCTTTGAAACGCCCGTGCGGGATCTTCGCTGAGATGTTTTGAGCGGCGCCAAGATGTCAGTGGCACGGTTCCACGCCGAGTGCATGCGCGTGCGATAGCGCGTCCAATAGTCGATGCCGTTCATGTCGTAGAAGACATCGGCAATCTTGCCGGTAATTTCTTTGATGCGCGGTGCATTGTAACGCTTGGCAAAGGTTCGCCCGGCCGATCGCAAATGACCGTCCATGGAGAACACGAAGCTTTTGACGACCCGCGCACCGCCCACCTTTTCCTTGACGCCGCTTAAGAATTCTCGTGGGGATTCGTCGGGCGCTCCCGGCACGCGGCCACCGGGCGGGGCTTGATCAAGTCGGTCTAGCTGCTCCCTGCCCAACTCCAAGGCATCGGCAACCACGTCCCGATCTTCGGGCGCCATGTCACCAATTTGTTCGCTGATTTGGTCGGCAGTTTGTTGCAGCTCGCTTAGACCACGTTCTTGAGCGGTCCCTTCTCCTCGAGCAGCCGTTGCATCACTTCGGCCTTGGCCAGCAGGGATCTCGCTTTCGCCTCCGCGGACGGCGGCAGGTTCGGTTGTGCCAGAAGCGCGCGCGCGCGCTGCGCCTTCTCTGCCCAATTCCGTGGATCCAGACTCCTGAGCGGATCTTGTGGCATCGCCTACCTCGTCGTCTACGGTTTCAAGACTGCCGGGCTCTCGCTCGCCAAATTCGCGGGCAAGTTCATCATACTCGGCTTCCCAAGCGTCGTCCATTTCCTGAAGTACGCGCGCTTCCTCATCAATGCTGGCCTGCTCGAGCGCTTCGTTCATTCGCGCTTCCCAGGTTCGAACGTCACCTGCTTTGGTGGCGCCTTCCCGAATGCGAGCCTGTTGCTGATCGAATGACGGCTGATTGACGCGCGCTCTTGAGACCGGCAGGCGGGCTTGCTCTAGCCGCTCTGCGGCTTGTTGTTTTACAGCCCGGATCTCGGCAACCTGCTCCCGATCGCCCGGCAAATAGACCCGGCTTTCCGTACCGGCTGCACGTGCACCCAAATCCTGGTCGACCAACTCAAACATGTCGTTCAGCGTCGAGTTCTCAGGCAGATAGCCGTCTGCCTCCAAGACCTCACGCATTTGGTCCGCCGGCCGTCCCGACTTCTGAAACACTCGCCGCATCCCCGGCGCTTCGGCATAGCCGCGCACAACGCCTTCGCCCAATGCCGAGTACGCATCAATCCGCCGTATCCCGCCATTGCTTGCAATGCGTTCCGACAGGGATGGATATTGCTTCTCATCGCCGAACTCTTTGAGCCGACGATCCATGTCATCAAGCTTGCGCGTGTTGAGCTGATAACCGGTTTCTTTCTTAAATTGCGCAGGAGATTCAAAGACCTGCTCGACACCGGCGCGAACGTCTTCCATCACGACCGGACCCTTGCGACCGTGCAGCTCAGATATCCGATAACGGACTCCACCCCATTCGAGCACGTCGCCCTGCACCGCCCGGCGCTTCTTCGCCATCTTCGGGGTTAACGTCAATTCGGCTTCCGGCGCTGCCCTGGCAGCAGCCTCCGCACCCTCAACGGGTTCCCTTAACGGAGGCTCCCCTTCCGTACCAAGTCTTTCGGTGTTTATTGGGACTTCATCTGCTACGGCGGGCGCACGCTCCGTGGGCTGAGCACTAACTCTTTCGGCTGAGGCCTCCGGCGTCTGGCGTTCGCGCTGAATAAGCGCGCTGAGTTCTTCGTCTGGTTGCTGTATGGCTGAAGCCACTTCCGCATCTGAAATACTTGCCTCGGGTGCGTTGCGGCGTCTCGCCAGAACACGCCTAACATTTCGAGCAATCGCGCGACCAGCACCCGGCAATACATTCAATGCACCTCCTAAAACGCCGCTTGCGCCGATATTGATTGCGGCTGCGCCCAGGTCAGCTTCATCCTGTACGCCACGCTGCATGGCACTTTCTTGAATGATTGGCTCGGTCGCTGCCGTAATACCGCCGCCAGCCAAGGCTCCACGGCCAAAGCGTCTTGCCACCGTGGCACCACCAGAACCGATCGGGATGTAGTTTTCAGGTTGGGCTAGAAGTGCGCCCACATGACCGGCAACCACCGCGCCTTTCTCAAGGAAACCCTCCGCATCCGGCAACGCCGCAAAGCGCTCACGAATCCGTTGCTGTTTTTCTCCGGACGCCGTGGCCTTTTGCTGGCCGGTTTCTTCAACCTTTTGCGCTTGTCGCTCAACAAACTCATCTCGAATTCTTCGATTTTGAGACCAACGCTGTTGAAGCTCCGCACGCTTTGCTGGATCTTTGACGATGCTCAAAAGCCGTTGCTGCCGCTCATTGAGATCTTGGTTAAAAGCCTTTTGCTGCGCACGATAATCTTCGGCGGTTGCCTGCTCCATTCCGCCCGCCGCCGTCTTAATAGCAAGCTCGCTTCCGAGGCCATAGGTCGGTGTGTCAACGCCCCAGAATTGACGCTGGAAATGAGCGCCTGCCCGTTCGCCTAGGCTGGGTCGCGCTGGTAAGGCAGGCGCAACGTCGGGTGCTGGCTCGCCCTCTGGAACAACGCGCCATTTAGGCGGAGGAGGTGCCGCTTCTTCCTCTGGAGCAATGCGCCAGTCAACCATTCAATTACAGAGGTCGCAAAACCCCGTTCTCCTTGATGTACATGACGCCGCTACCGGTTGGGATTTCAAGCCTCACGTTTTCCGGCATGGAATTGACTTCCTCTGGAGTGAGTCCCAATTGTGCCGCAATGTCTGGCCCACCTGCCGAACCGGGCGGGACGCGATCGGGCGCAGCGACTTGTGTGCGATTCGGGATGTCGGATAACTGCGGATAGTCTTCTGTCTGAGTTCCGGGCCAAAAAGCACCCAACGAACCAAGCCCAAATTCCTCTTGCCCAGCAAACGGCGTTTTGCTCGGGTCCAGCGGATCAAGGCCGATCGCAGACAACGCTTGATTTAATGCGTCTACTTCGGAGCGCGTATTTTGCAAAACTTGCTGGTAGACACGTTCAAATAACGCCTGCTTTTCCGGCTTCATGTTGACTTTAAAGTCATCGGGCTTAACCGAATACCGTTTGGCAGCTTCCTCGTATGCCGCATTCAAATCCTTAAAGTTCAGCCCAGTTAGTGTTGGAGGTTTAAACGGAACCTGGTCTCCCAGGGGGTCTCCTTGCGCACTGTATGGAACTGATCCGGGGCCACCCATAATTGGCCGGTTCGCATTCGCATTCGCGGCGATACGAGACGTGTCCGCATTCAATTGCGCTATGCGAATGCGCCTTTGCTCGTTGGCTTGATCATTCTGATTTTTCCAAGCCGCTAGCCGCATGTTGTATTCTTCAAGTTTCCTCTCGCGGGCCGTCTTCATCCGTTCACGGCGCTGGCTGGCACTGTTGCCTTGAGCCGCCACGACATCCTCAACGCCAGCATCGGGGCTGAACGCCAATGCAATGCCGGCCAGCGCATCCATGATTTTCTTGCGCCGCGGCAATTCTGGCTCCGGCGTTGGTGCCTGCCAAACCGGCATACCGTTTGCTGGCGGGATGGTTCTTATCGGCATAACGACTAATTCCCTCAAAATGCGGCAGCGCTCATCAGGAGCTTGGCAATGCCGCCGGCGATATCACCAGGAAGTTTTGTCGTGGATTTTTCGGTTTGGCCGTATGGGATGCCCGCAAGTGTGTTGGTCAGGAAATTGATCCGGTCAAACGGCATGTTGTAAAGTTTCTCCCAATCAGCCGCCGCGCGATCGAGCCTCTGTTGCTCAATAGCCCGTTCCTGGGCCCCAGCCGTCGCCAGACTCTCCGCATCGGCCCGGTTCTGATCTTGTGTCGTGCGGTAATAGTCCGTGCCCGTCCGAGCCGCATCTAGCCTGCGGCCTTGACTTTCGGACGCCATGCCGAACGCATCCAGATAGCCGTGACGACGTAAGTTTGACAGATTGGCGCCGAGACGGTCGTAATAGTCGCGGGTTTGCTCTGCCTCTTGCACGCCATGGCGTGCGCCGCCATAAGCCCCGCCCAATGCTTTGGCACTCGCAAGCTTTTGCGCATCGATATCCCGCACCCGGCTCATGTCCGCGATTACTTTCTGCACGACTTGATCTTCATACGGATTCATAAAGGCCCCGATGTCCTGACCGGGATTGTCCATGAATTCCGTGCCGCGCTGGATTGCGGGATTGATATAGGACGGGGCTGCGGCCGTTGCGTTTCGCGCGAACAGATCCCATGCTAGCGATTGATTGCCCACCGGAGCGGCCGTGCGTGGACCTTCGTAGACTTGATAGGGCGTGTTGTAAACCAAGTCTTGTGCGCGGTTGAAGATCTCTCGGCTGCCCCGCTCGATGTGCTCGGGCAATTTGACTTCAGTAGTTGTTTTCTGCTCGCCGCCACCGAATAGTCCGGACATGGCACTAACCTCCCAAGTCAGCCACGAACAGCGTTTGCCGCGGTAATAATTCGGGAACCACTTTGTTGAATGCGCGGGGGCTCTCAGCGACAATGCGATGGCAATTGTTTTCCTTCGCAATTCCAACAACACAGGGCCAGAAATCGGCAATCGTGCGGCCATCGATTTTCCGGTCGTGGTATGCCAGCCAAACCCGCATGTTGCTCTTGCCGTACATTTCGAAAAACTCAAACACGTAGACCCCAGAGATCCATCCACCATGCTTTGAGATGAACAAATGCACGTGCTTGGTCATGATCTGGTGATAGATATCCTCCAAGATCGCGTCGATCGGCACGCGCTTAAGCACGCTTTCAAGCATGGGCTTAATGACGTACCAAATGCTGCGAACGCGCTCCGGCTGAATGTGCTCAATTGTCAAATCGCGTGTCATATCGCCACCGCCGATAATACGCCTGCATTGCTGACTTGCAGCTTGTACTGCGTGCCGTCCGCGCTCACCAAAACAATGCGCCGCGCCTGTATACTCGCTCCGGCGCCAAGCACAACGATGTCTTGATCAATTTTCTGATTGCGCTTGTCCTCGCGCATCAGTTCATTGAAGACGTCTTGCAAATCATTGGGGTCATAGCGCTGCGGGGCATTGGGCAGAAACATTAGCGTTCCCCTCCAAGTCCGTATCTAAATCGCGTGTCCTGCACACGGAAAAACCCGCCGCTTGGGTGACTGCGGTGCGTGATCGCAAATTGACGAGCATTCGCTTTGAACGGCTTACGTGTCGTGGAGTTGCCAAAGGTGAACGGCCCATAAGTACGCGCGGCACCCTTTGGATAAAGCTTACCCTCAAGCTCAATCTGACAGCCATTGGTCGCCATAAAGTCAGGAATGATCTCGCTCGCGCGCAGCGTCCGTTCGCCATTCTTTTCTTCCATGGGCGGCGCTTTGATATAGGCCGTCGTCATCGGTGTGCCGTCTTCATCCTCGCCGTTCTCGTGCTCGTAAATCTTGTTAGTCACAGCCGAAGCTGCCAGAGGCATATTCAATTCGGCGTCTATAGTCATTGCCGTGCGCGCCATGTCATATGGACCAGACCAAGACCCGTCTTCGTAATTGTAGATAACTAGCTTGTCCGGTTCCTCTTGACCGTCCGCAGGATAGAACCACCAGATTTCATGAAACTCTTTGTTGATACCAGCACAGACCTTGCGCTTATTGACGCCGTCGATACCGTCAAAGATGTCACGCTCCAGTGGGCAAATCATTGCCCGCGGACGACCGCCGCGCCACATCCAGAAATTCGTCTCGCCCATCCAATATATCGTGCCGCCGACATCGGCCACAGCCATTTGACTAATGCAGCCTGTGTTGCTCACCAGGTCACGGAATACGTAAACGTCGGGATAGCCGACATATTGCATCGTATACAGAACGCTATCCGTCCAGACGAGATAGAGCCCATCCTGCGCCTTGCGCCAAGAGCGAATGATATTTCCTTCCGCAAGATTCCACTCACCTGCCGTATTCGTCGCCGCCGGTGTCCATAGGGTCTTGTTGCCCTGGCTCGCCCATTTGATTTTAAGAAAGTCGTTCGACGCCCCCAGGGCTACGACGTGCTGCTCTGCGGTCACCATCACGCCAAGATTTCCAGTCGGCGCATTGGCAACAACCGCTACAACAGTTGGCGTGTTGAAGTCGAAACCCCAGGAATAGATGCTGCCGAGAGTCGGGCATACGATCAGCTCATCATCGCCCCAACTCGTATACATCGACCACACCAGCGCGACTTGCTGCCCGATCGTCGCATAGGCCGAGCGGTCAACCCCATAGTCACCCGTGCCATAGGTGCCGACGCCATAACCCGTTCCCAAGATGATGCGCTGTCCGCCTGCGGAGAACCCGGCTGGCGTGATGTCTTTCTCTGTGCCACTGCGAACGCCATACAGGCCGTTCTCGGTGCCGTAGACGACATAAGCGTTGAGCGAGTCGTCACGCCCGAACCAAATCGACCGGCAAATGCCGTCAATACTGGAGCCTTCCAAGTGCTTCCAGCCGCCAATCGTTTCCGGCCAGCCGTCCTTGAAGCGCATAAAATTCCCGTCAACCCAACCTTGTGTTGAATACTCGGTTGAGTTCTTTCTCACGCCAACAGGCAATCTGAGCGGTTTACTTAAGGGCATTATTGCAACGAGTAATTGACCTGTGTAATTCCAGACGGGCCGCACCGATTTAGTCCCATGTTGTCGACCTTGATCATTCCGCGATCAAAGGCATCCGCGAGGTCGGTATCCCCTTCCTTACAGGCACCTTGGACAATGCGGTCTGTCAACGGCGCCATGGGGTCCAACAGGACAATGCTGCGGCGGTTGGTTTTCTTCTTGTGAACGAGCGGAGACGGAACAAGATTCATATCCTGCTGCTTGCGCTCTTGTGTAATTTCAATCAACTCAATCGGATTTTCGAATAGATACTCCTTCATGCTAATTCGCCCGGCTGTCACATCCGCAAAGCAACAAGCGCGATCCTTCACAAATTTGCGCCCATCTTTGCTCACGTAGTCCGCACGACATTTGGTTGGTCCGTTGTAGGCCCAAGGAGGATCTTCACAAATTGAGTAAGAGAGAATGGCGCCATGCCGATCGACTTCGGCATAAATGAAGCCGCAAACGTCACCATCACCGAGATCGTAGGGCGGCGATGATTGGACGTACCGAGTATTAAATCTTATGTGTCCAGAACCAGCTGTTCGAGGGCCACTAGCTACAATAGGGTCTATTGGGTGTTCCGGCAAAACCAACGGGCTGCTTCCATAATTCATTACATCGTATGTTGCTGATGCCTCATGCCAATGGGGCACCGGAAGAAAAGCATACGATCCCGCGTCTGTGATGAACGCGGCACCACCGGAGACACCAAAGCCCCTGATCTGCACTGCCGTATTGAGCTCGGCCTGATGCACGGCGCCGCTAGCAATTTCCGATTGACCAACCGCTCCCGATGCAATGGCCGCCGCAATCACCGAGTTTGCGGCCAGTTCCGACGACCTCACAGCGTTTGCCGCGATTTCGGAACTGCCCACGGCATTAGCCGCGATTTCGGAACTGCCCACGGCATTAGCCGCGATGCGCGCGGCCGTCACCCAATTGTTGGCTTCAATGGACGCAATCAGAGTGTCCAAGTCATCCCAATTTGTATTGAGCTTGCCGCCCCACGTATCGTTCGATGCGCCGACTTCGGGCTTGGTGAAACTATAGTTTGTCGTTGTGGTGTCAGCCATCGCCGATCACTCCCGGTCCCTAAAACTCTCCAAAGTGCGTGGAGATAATTCGTTTCGTTGTCGCTGGCGGTGCGCCACCCATTTCGGGTCGGTCCCCTGCCGATATGTCATCCGCTTGTCGGCGCCAGCAGGAGTTGATTCCTGCACCATGTCTTGAAGGCGTGAGTCAGCCATGATCGTCATCTATTCGTCTATAGCGGCGCGTCTATTACAGAGCCGTTCATTGTGAAGTTGCCGCCAGATCCTAAGTTTGTCCCGGCGTTGCAATCCGCCGCCGTGTACGTGCCACCAAAGCAAGCAATGGGCTGCGAGCCGGTCGGCGTAATAGCGGCCGCATTCTTGGCCGGATAGAACCAATCATCATTCTGCGCATTAAGATGTTTTGGCATTAGTTGACCTCATTCCATGACGTGCCGTTGAAAGCGCGTTCGTAAAAATAGCTATCCGGCTGCACTTCGGAGCTAATGTTGTCTTCGTCCTGTTCGTCGTCTTCCGTTTCGTACGGCATGATCAATTTGGCGTAGAGCCTTTCGCTCCGCGTCACCAAGCCATCTTCGTGCAGAATGCCCGCGCCTAGGTACTCATTGATCTTGGCCAGCAAAGGCCGCGTCAGATTATCGGTGATGTAATTGCTGTCGCTGTCGTCGGCCAGCGTGAAGTCGCGGTTGTAGATCAGTTTGAAGTCGTAGCTGCGCGCCAACTGCGGACCGAAGTAAATTAGGTCGTTGTGTTCTGCGTAATTGACCGGGTCGCCCGTTTCCAAGCGGTCCCACATACGGCTGAGCCGTGCAAACGGCTCTTTAAACAACGGGTACGGATCATTTCCGGCAAAGTAGATAAGACTACGCGTCGAGCCATGGTCCGTAGGCAGAGCATACGTTGCTGCGGACGTTGTGAAGTCATTGAACGTCTGGCGCCACTTCCACTTGCGCTGCATCACGATCTCATCGATCGCGGCTTGAATGTATTCATCCACGGTCGTTTGATCCATGTCGTCGGCGCTCACCTCACGCCACGTGGATTTCTCTATCCGTGTGCGGAGTTCTGCACGTGTAACCATATATGCCTCTGGGAAAAGGGGACCGGAGATACGCACCAGCCCCCATTCCGAGTCGTGGCTTAACGCCGCATGCAGATGACATCGACTTCCATCGAAGTTGCGGCCGCAATGTCCGCACCTCCAATGAGAATGTCGATCTTGTCGCCTGCGGAGGCGTCAATACCTTTGTTAACACCGCGCAACGTGTTGTCCTGGGCGGCAGTCGAAGCCGCTGTCAGCACAACCGGAGTAACCCCGTCATTGTGGCGAAGCGTTGCCACGCATGACGTGCCTAGGGTGCCTGCAATATGAAACAGCGCACCGACGATCCGAACGTCTGCCGGCAACTCGAACACCGTTACGGTGTCGGCGTCCTCTGCCAATGTTGCGTCGACCGGGAACGAGTGCTTCATGCTGAACAGGCAACCGCCTTCAACAAGAGGAACTTCCGTTGTGCGAAGTTGTATGGATGTAATTTCAGCCATGCTTTGTCCTCCCTACGACGCTGCCGCGGCCGCGGTATCAATCGCGATCGTGCAGTAGTCGCTAACGGCAGAGGCTGAATCGACGGCGAACTGGATCTTCTGGATTCCCCAGATGATGCAAGTCCCGACCCCGGCCTTGTCGCCGTAGTCGAACGTCTTTTCTGTCCACTGCATTTTGGATGGACCAGCGGTCTTCCGGCCGAACCCGCACATACCAGCTTGTGCTCCCATAAAGAGCGCGCGCGCAGCAGAAACGTTTGAACCTGCACCGTAATCGGTGAAGGACTTAATGCGCGTGTTCTCGATGATGAGCGTGTCGCTATACATGCCCAGCGCTTCAGACCAGATCGGGTTATCGGCAATCTTTCCGCCAGTCATTGCGGCCTTCTGGATATCGAACCATTGGCCTGTGCTGGTATTGGTCCGCATCGACGTCACTTGCCAGGGGTGCAGAATGAGCACGTAGCATTTCTTGCCGTCGAACGACGCTTTCTTGAAGGTTGGCGAAGCAGTTTTCGCCTTCTCGATCGCCTTATCGATCAATTGAAGATCGAATGTGTCCGTCGCATCGACGTCCGCCTTAGCCGTGGCGTTGCCGCCATAAATGATGCGATCGGTTGTCGGCGCGAGCAGGCTGTTACCGCCGAAGGAAGTACGACCGCCATGTTTCGTCAATCCGCCCGTCGTATCGCCGGTCAGATATTCGATCATGGTGAGGTCAAAATATTCCTCCCACCATTCCGCTTCCTGGTCCTTGAGATCCTCCCGGACGTCCCAATTGGTGCGTTGCTGCGTCATACCGAGATCGGTTTTCGACGCGTGACGCTTTTGGTCTATCTGGAGGTCTTTGTACTGATAGTCGAGACCTTCTTCGTTGCCTTCCAGGGTCTCGGCACCCTCAACGCCTTGGCCTTGAGGCAATGAACGCAGTCGGAACCTAATGCGGTCGCCGGCTGTTTTCGTAAGTTCGTCCTTAATCTGAATGATCGAGGACGCCTTTTTGCCCATAAGCTTGCCAAAGAGCGTTGACTTGACCGAATCCACGAAGGCGATGCGCCCCCAAATTTTTTGGGTAAGTGCATCCGCGGTCCCGAATGTAGTTGTAGACATTTCGGGGGTTGCCTTCCGTTAGACAGTTAAAGCCACCTCAGATAACGCACTGAGTTGCGCTTTGGACTTCTAACGGGGTCCACCCGGTTCCAGTGATGACGCGCTGGGCCGCGTTATTTGGACTTCTAACGGGGTCCACCCGGTTCCAGTGATGACGCGCTGGGCCGCGTTATTTGGACTTCTAACGGGGTCCACCCGGTTCCAGTGATGACGCGCTGGGCCGCGTTATTTGGACTTCTAACGGGGTCCAATCGGTTCCAGTGATGACGCGCTGGGCCGCGTTATTAAGAATAGGCGCTGTGCAAAAAGTTCATTTCTGCGTAATCGTCGTCGTCAACATTGCCGGCTTTGAGCTTCGATTGAAGGCTAACTTGCCGCTTGACGACTTCATGCGCCGATTCCTTCTTAGCCTGGATAACATAAAGCGAATCGACGTGCAATTTATCTGCCGACATAATTAAATCCGAACCGGCGATGATGTACGGCGGATGTGCACCGCGCGCCTGCACGATCGGCAACTTCGCAACGATGGACGGCGGCAAGGGAAGCGAAGCAGCTTCGATTTCACGAACAACACGAAACAGATCGCGCTTATTTCTCATGCTTTCAAAGCGTTCCGCGCGGGCTGCCCAGCTTTCATGCGGCTGGTTTACAAGCTTGCTGACGGGCATTTGCTTAATCGTCGCTTCGCCTCCAAAAATATGGAGTGCTGGCACGCCTTTGGGCCTTGATGTCACCGTGTTTTTAGCACGCTTTTTCGCTGGCTTTTCACCTAGGTCCGTGTCGGGCCCTGCCTCGCTCCCTTGCTCGTCTACGGGTTTGCTCATTGCTGATGCTCCCGTAAAGCCTTATTGCCTTCTTTGTCTTTGAGGAATGCGGCAAATTCCTCGTCGCTCATTTCATCCACAGCCTGTTGCACCCGTTCGTGCAGGTGTTTCTTCGGTTCTGCCGGGCCGGAGCCACGCAGATTGCTGAGCGATTTGTCAGCATTCTGAGCATTTTTGGCCGCTTCGATCTTGCGTTGGTTTTCTGCGGCTTTTTCCTCCGCAGACGGAGCGTTTGCAGAGTTTTCCACAGCCCCGCTTTCTGCCCCGTTTGCCGCACCGTTTTGCGCTGCACGATAGTTATCCACAAGCTCGCAGAGGTTATCCATTTGTGGTCTACCGAGTGTGTCGATATAGCCGGCGGCCATTATGGCCACGCCCAAGTGCGCGTCATGGGACAATTGCTGCTCCTTGAAACCCCAGTTTTTGGTTTCGTCGCTGGTGAAACCGTAAACTTGTTGCAGCGTTTCATTGATAACTGGCGCCTTGCGGTCCCAATCGGGGATTAGCTCGTAAAGCTTGGCATCGCTTGCCTGGCGCCGTGCGGCGGCCGCTTCTGCTTCGGCTTCGCTAATAGCCCGTTGCGCGTTTTCGTCGATCAGATCCTGGTTCACCCGATCGGGATCTTCCGGCAGGGCTTCCTTGCGCGCGGCCGCTTTGTCCTGCGCTTCTTTGACTGACGCAGCCCGGCGTTCTTCGATCCGATCAATCAGTTTTTGGTATGCGGTTTCGGCGTCTTCGGCGCGCTTGGTTGCGGCGGCGGCGGCCGCTTCTGCCTCGGCGGATTTCTCGCGGCCTTTGTGTTTTTCGGCGCTGGCACGCTTGGATTGATTGAACGCAAGATCTTCCAAATCCTCACGCGATTTCTCTTTGTTTTTGGCGCGCCATTCTTCTAGCTCGGCATCACGCTCTTTGGCCTGCTCAGCGGCGGCCGCTTTGTCTTCCTCGCCTTCTTCCTCGGCTTGTTCATGTGCTTTGCTCTCAATTTTGCTTTCAGCTTTAGCTGCTTCTTCGGCAGCTTTGGCCTCCCCAGCCTCATCGACCTCCCCTGTGGACTCGGCTTCGAGTGCTTCTTGGCGTGCCGCTTCGATTTCTTCATCGGTCAAGCCTTCGTTGAAAAACTCGTCGGTGAAATTCTCGTACTCTGTTTTGGTCGCTTCGTCGTTCTTACCTGCCATTGCGGCCCTCTCTGGTTAGCTAGCTTGAAGTTGTGGCGCTCCCCCACCGCCGCCCGGCAAGGCGGTGGAAGTACCGGGAGCGCCTTGCCCGTCCGGCGCCCCGCCGCTTTGAGCCTCAATCCAAGCCTTCCAATCCTTCTTGATCTTGGGCTGGATGGGGAGCACGTCAACGATAACGGGCGGTACTGGAATGCCGGCCTTCACAAGGCTCGGCAAGGCGGTTTGCAAAATGTACATGGTTGCCAATTGATCCGTAGCCGAATCGTTGGAGTCTTCGACAACTGCGTCGAACTTCATGAATTTGAAGTCGCGCATGGCGACCACGTATTTAGGGCCGGACGGACCTAAGATACGCACCTTGCGATTGTCGCTGATGTATTCCTGGGTGTAGGCCGCGAGCAATCGACCAAGTAAGCGATTGGCTAACCGCAGATTGTCGAAATACGTCTGAATAACCGTCATGGCCTGCTTGCGCCGCAGCTCGAGCACGACGCCGGCTTCTTGCCGTTGGCCTTGGCCCTGCATTTCCCAATTGACGCCGCCGATTTGCCGGATGGCTTCCAGATTCACGGCGGGCAAGTCGATCATGTGACGGGGAAGTGCCGGCGGCCGGATCATCTCCGGCTTGTCGCCGCCGCGCCGATTGTACTCGCCAATAAAACCTGGATGACTTGAGCGGTTGTGCCACTTGTCCTTGTCGGCAAATGATCCTTTGGGACCGATCCAGCCATTTTGCGGTGCACGTTGGACCCATGACAGCACCGTGCTCGATCCGACATTGTACATCCGTTGGGGATCTTTGAGGTTACGGATGATTCCGTACCAACAATCATCTTCTTCGTCCCACACACCGCAGACGGGAATGTACTTGAACATTTTTGCGCGCACGCGATTTTTGTTTTTCTCCAGCAGAACCTGGCCGCAGGCGAACGCATGGTAGTAGCATTTCACTTTGCGCTCGACATATTGCAGCTCTTTGGGCTCGCCGCCGTTTAGGATCATTTCGTCCTGAGGCGAGCTTGGAACCATTTCGCCGCTCAGCGGATCGACCGTGGCTTGGCTGAGCGCGCGCGTAAAGTCCGCCTTGTCTTTCTTTTGCTCAGCAAGCAGCACGTCGAGCTCACGCTTGGTGAGTTCTTCCATTTGCTCGGTTTCGGGGTTCAGCGCGATCGCGCCGTCAACGAGCTCCCACCAATGCACCTCGAGCACGCGCCAAGTGTCCTCGGTTGGCCGGTAGGGCTGGTCGCCATCGCCTTTGAAACCGTCACCGCGGGGCGTTGTTTCCGTTGCCATGCCCGCACCACTGGCCGACAGCATGTCGTCTTTTTGGCCCATCAGCGCGTCGGACTTTTCCGGCCACTCGGCGTCGATGTCGTCGAACGGCAACCATTTCTCGCGCACGAGGAACCGGCAATCTTTTAGGTTTGGTTTTCGGCAGAGGGGATCTTTGTACAATTCATCCCATGGCACTTGGCGATAGCCGACCTGCCCTTCCGGATCTTCGATATAATCGACATAGACTTCCAGCCAGCCCAGCCCTCCGGTGCCGGAGTCACGAAACGCGGCTGATTTTTCGTAGTCGCCATCACATTCGTCGGAGATCCAGCGCACCACTTCTGAAAAAGCATGTGCCGCCTCATTGTCCGACTCTTCGCGGCCGTAATACTTGATGTCTTGACGGTTAAGGCGTTCTTCGCCGCAGAGCGCATTCACGCTTGGCAGACAGTGATTAAGCGTCAGCGCCGGTTTCTTGTTCGCCCGGAATTCGTCGAGATTGCTTTGAGCCCATTGGTGCCCGGCGACGAATGCATGATCTTCTTCCATTTGCTTGCGCGACTCGCGCTCGTGCGTCACGCAGGTCTTGTACCAAAGGTTGATCCGCTGAAGCAGCTCAGCGTCTTCCAACTTATATGTGCCGACCGCCGTTAAGACCTTTTCGCCTTCAACGGGCGGGTATGTCTTGGGGACTGCATTACTCATACGTTCATCCACTCTAGTTCGCCCGGCATTTCGCTAGGTTGTTGGTCCCAGATATCGCTTCGTTTGGTGCCTGCTTCTAAATCGACTTCTGCAGCGAATGTCAGCGCCAAGGCATCCGCGAAGTCCGGCGAACGACCAAGGCGCGTTTTTCCACGCATCTCGTCTTTGCTCTCCAGACGAATTCGATAGCTGTTGTCAGGCTTTTGCTTGACCGCCGTTAATTCTTCAATCAGCAATTCGTGATTGGGAATTTGCACGTCTTGGCCAAACCAATCTTTCATCTGGCCCCACATTTCACAGCGTTTGTTGACCGCGAAGTCTTTGTCGAGTGCGCTGGCGCCTGGATTCACATCCACGACGATCTCAGAAAGGTTGTGAATTTCTTCAAGTGGTTCGATAACGCCCCAGCCGATCGAGCCGCCGCCTTCTACAAAGATTGCGCGAACTTGCCGATTTTCCTTTTCGCGCCAGTGGCGCACTTCCCGGGCAACGGCTTCGGCGGTGTCCGTCAGCCTTTGCTGTTCAAAGAACTGCACGCGATCTGGGACAATCCGGCCCATGCGCGGCGCAATCACGGTCTTGTCGTGACCTTGGCGGGCCACGTCGACGCCCAAGACCAACGGCCATCGCAAATTGATTTCTGAGGGTTTGAGGATGCGTGATGCAGCGGCGTCGACGTGTTCGGATGAAATAAATTGGTCGGCTGATTGGCGCGGCGGCAGGCCTTTGACGCGAATCCGGTAAACGTCCGAGTCCTCGCCGTAGGTTTCGCCCATGTCGCGCACATACTGGGCGTCACACTGGGTGGAGTCCCATGAGGCTACGGTGAATGCCTTCCATTTGCCGCGGTCTTCGTCGCCGTGCCGGCGCCATTTCAGGCGCGCATTGCAGGCCTCGAAGAATACGCCGTGGTTATAATTGGGATTGCCCGCAGAGAGCCATTTGGCCCCTTTGGTTGACATGGCGCCCTCGAAGGCTTCCCAGATCGACGCGGGAATGGCGCTTGCCTCGTCGAAGACGCCCAGCACGTGTTGTTCGTGCGTGCCTTGGAAGGCTTCCGCGTTGTGCTCGGTCCAGGGGATTGCGTTCGCCACCGCCAGGGGATTGGTAACAGCTTTGAAAGTCGTTGCGTGCCAGTCAAACCAGACGGCATTCTGCGCCTGCCGATTGACTTTGTTTAATTCGCGCCAGAGTTTTGTCTGAAGCTGGTTTTCCGTGCCAGCCGTGGCCACAATCTGCGGATTTGGCCTTGTCGCTAAGAACCAGTGAATGCCGCTCGCACAAAACCGCGTTTTGCCGATACCGTGGCCGGATTGCACGCTGGTTCGCTTATTCTCTGCAAGCGATTTGCTGACATCCTGCATCCACACTTCAGGCTTGTTGTGCAGAATGTCGCAGCCATAGCCGTAGGGATCGTCCCAATATTCTTTGACAATGTACGCAACGAACGCCTCGGAGCGCGCTTCTTCCCCACCCGGAAGACTGTTGACCGTATTCGTTCCGGTACTGACCATTGACAAGCCGCAAATCCACAATTAGTGTGCTTTACGACGTTGCTTATGGAGTCCCCCCTCTAAGCGTTAAAGTGAATTGAGACCCCGGCTGCCCCCCATTGGTGCCGGGGTTTTTCAGTTTTCACGTGAAACGTTATCCACAATCCTCATAAACCGCTGCCACTGAGCGCACCGTTGCAACAAAAAGCGCATCTTTAGCTTTCTGTTCGTCCGGCAGCTCATCATAAGGCACAAAGCATGGATGCGTTTTTTTCTCGGCATCCTTTTCTGGGCCATATGTCCAGCCTTCTTTTTCTTTATGCGCCAACCAACTTTTATGGCTTTCTTCGGGACCGTTGCCATTCAACACGCCCGCGACACCATTGTGGCAACTTTCTTTCTGCCAATCCGCTGCCTCTGACCACGGCAATTGGCTAAAATCGCCCAGCCCGGTGCAATAGGCCCGATTTGCCATGTGTGCTGCGGCAGCGAGCAATTCAATTTTCGGACTTGTGTCGTTCATCACTTCACCGTTTCAAACAACTGCACGGCCTCAACCGTGACCTCTTTATGCCGATACGTCTGCATCTTTCTCGACCTCCGTAAATTCAACAAAATTGTCGCCTAACTCCCAACGCATTTTCCATTCCCGACCGCAACTACGGCACCCTATGTGCCCAATCAAATAATTTGGGTTATGCCCAACCTCCCGGCCACGACGGTCAAACTCGTATGACCAATCCATATCGGTGCTCAATAGCTTGTCCAGAAACACAAATCGCGCTTTGTCCGCACACCCACACGACGGCCATGCCTTGAGCTGCGCAATCTTCTGCGGCTGCACCGGCACTTCCCATACCGGATCTTCCTTCCTCTTCTCCCTCAGTTCCGTGACCTTGACGTCAGCCATCACAGGTCCACCTCGTCAGCGCCCATAACAGGCACGGACTGTCCCGCGATCGCGTCCGCCAAGCGCATGATCTTCCCAACCGCAATAAACAATTCCGGCTCGTCGACATGAACCGCGTAGCGACGTGGCCCGTCGTCCAGCGCCAGCAAAATCCCCTTGCGGCCTATGTCAGAAATCGCCGCCTGAATCCCATGGCGCCCGAGCTCGTGCATCAAAATCCGCCCGACGTGCTCCAAACACCGCAGCCGTGGATCCAACTCCTTCGGCTCGTGATCGCCCGTCAAAAGGTCCAGCTCAGCGCTCATCAGAAAACCACATGCGCTATAACCGAATGAAGCTGTTGCATAGCCGCAAGACCAGAATTCGCTTCCAAATCAGAAACATCAGCAGCCATCCCAAAACCCCAAAAATATTTTCTGCAGCAAACTCAAAAACCAAAATGAAATCTCAAATGCTCAACTCGCTCCCCCTTGCGTCGGGTAAACCGATCGGCGACATCGGGTCCCTGAGTTCCGACCCCCCCCTACCCCTACTGGAACGTAAGTTACTACGTAATAACCATCGCTCGTTATTGGCTGGTTCATGCGGGTTTGTGGCCGCGCAGGTTCTCAAACGTCCTGTTTGGCTTCCTGATCGGCACTGTCTTGGCTCTTTCTTCTTCCGCTAAAGCGGGAACAAGCGACCGATCCCCATTGGAACTCGAACCATCGAGTAAAGCTTGCTTCTGGTGTTCGTCTGATGCGTCATCATTCAATGCATCTGGGTTGTCATGCGTGGCGTGTGCTGTTTGCTCGGCAATGGGCATGTGTTCGATGACTTGGGCGTTGTTACCGTTGCGCTGGTCTTGGAGACGTTGGGCTTCGATGCGTTTTTCTGCGGCGGCTTGTATTTGGGCGAGTTTGGAGAGGCCTTCTGCCATCCTTTCGGCGCTTGGGTCGTTATGGGTGATGACGGCACCGAATTGGGGAGCGTATTTGAGGGCTTTATCGATGGCGGACAGCCTAACGTTTGGCGGCAGATCGTCGCGTTCCATGATGCCCACCAGAGCGTGAACGGCTTTGGGAGTGACGGTTGAGAGAAATCGTTGAGTTTCTTCTACGATTGCAGCGGCGACGTGAGGCTTGTGCCTTTCGACCCAGCCCACTGACGATGCTTTGTGTTTGGAGACATCGAAAGCGGCTCTAGCTGCGGCGGCAGCGTTGGCACCTGAACGAACGAAGGCTTGAACGAACGTCTTTTGTTTTGCTGTGAGTTTCTGCATGGGTGCCGTGTTGATAAGCACGTTGTTTGTCTGCGCGTGCGAGGTTTTGGTCTCGCTGGGCCTTAAGTCTTTGTACCATTTCCCTTCCCAGTAGGTTGCTTGTCAAGTGTCCTTTGAAATTTGGCGGTATTGTGCGCCCTCCATTTTTGCGTACATCCGCATACGGACGATGCATTGTGCAGAAGTTATCCACTGATTTGTTTTTGGTTGAGCCAATTGGCTAGTGTTTTTGCTTCGTCAACATGCATGAGCACAATGTGGGCGCGTTTGGAGCGCTTGAGCGTCCTGCGAATAGCCGTGTGAACTAACGGCGCGTTTCTTCTTGAAATCATGGCGAGCTCAACAGTATCCAAGGCGTTGAGTATTCCCCCTAATTTGGTTGATACTTGGCTTTTGAAGCGCCCGCGCACGATGGTGTAGAGCCTTGCACCTTTGTCCACTTCCATGATCCGCAGATAACGAACCGCTTGGTTCAGGTCGATGTGGAGGTAGGGTTTGAACCCAGCTTCTGCAAGTTTAACGGCACGTTCATGTGCCTGCTTATCGTAGTCGTCGCGCCTAAGACTCCATAGGCGCATCCGCTCGATGTCTTTTTGGCTGCGATAGGTTCCGTCCATGCGTCACCTTACCACGCGAGACGACGCAGTCGATTGGCTTTGCCATCTGTGTGCGGATAAAAACGATGGAGTTATCCACAATGATCTTGACACGGACTAACCCAATGTCTATAACCACAGTGGATGGCTGAATACTGTGCCGTTGTTTCTTCTAACATTGTGGATAAGTCATGAGGTTTTCGGAACTCACCACGCTTTGGCTCGAAGATCGGCAGAGCGCTCACGCGGCCGGCGACATCGCAGACGAGACCTTGCGCAGGTATCAGTACGCCACGCGCCACTTGTGCGGCTATTTCGGCGATGACCTGCTCATGATCATTCAGCGTCAGCGTGTGGATAAGTACAAAGAGAACGAGCTGGCTGCCGGTATCAAGCCAAGCTCGATCAATGCACGGCTCACCATCCTGCGCATGATGCTCAAGTTCGCAGTCGAGCAAGGAAAACTCAATCAGATGCCGCAGTGGAAGCGCGCGCGCGAGATCAAACGCTTCGAGCCCATCCCCGACTACGACGACGTGATTAAATTCTTGAATAAGTTGCCGATCGAGCACCTCATGCCGTTGAAGTTTTCACTTTACACCGGCCTGTCATGGGCCGAGGTGCGGCGCATGCAATGGGACGACATCGACGGCAGCCAAGTCCACATTGGAAGGCGCGAAGATTTCAGAGTGAAGACGCAGCAGCGCGTGCGAACCGTCAAGATTCCGAAAGTCATCACACAGATGATCAGGACGGCGCGTGTGTACGCCAAGGATTCGCCTTTTGTGTTTCCGAAGGCACATTTGACCACGCAAGCGATCGCTCATTACAGGGGCGCTAAAGAGCCTTACGTGACACCGAAGACAATGCGCCGGTTGTTCGCGTCACGTGCGGCCGAGCTCGACATCGCGGAGTCAACGTTGCAGCAAATCTTGGGGCACGCTCCGGGGAGTCGTATGACCCGCGAGCACTACATTAGGGTGCAGCAGTCCGCGGCCGACGACGCCGTGGATTGCATCGCTGCCGCCTTCTAGACGCTTCGAATCCTTGGGCCTCCCGTTCGTTGGCTCGATCAGGCGTCATGGGGTTCCCTGTTTCTGGCTCGCTCTGATCGGATGATTTTCATCTCTTTTGGCTGTCTGACTTATCCACACACATTATATATAGGGGCACTTATCCACATATATAGGGGCACTTATCCACATTCTGACCAAGAATGGCGGTTTTCTGCGTGGATGACGTGGATGACGCTATTTCAGGTGATGACGTCATCCAGTGCCAAATGGCGGAAAACGGCGCTTAGAACTGCACAGGCAAGAGCTCCAGAAGCTCAGGTGCCGTCTCACCAATCTGCCTAAACTCATCCTCGGAGATGTCGCCGCAATTAATGCGGTCTAATAGCCGCTCAGATTGGTGGCTACTTAATGGGAGAGCTTGCCTCCTCCCGGCGGCCGGGCTCCTAGCTTTCGGACTACCCTTGCGCAATGGCCGCGCCCCGTGGTAACGCTTCATCCAGTCAAGACGCCACTGTCTAGTCAAAACCGTCCGCCGCGACGGCAAACACGTTTCTCGAGGGTCTGGCAGAACTGTTGGAAATTCTGAGCCCTTTTAACATACTGAATTATTTGACTATTTTAATCACGCTAGCTCCGGGTTTAGGAACATTGTGGCTGGCCGAAAAGCTTAAATCCCGATAATCATGGCCAAAAACATCAAAACCGGCATGTTTCGGCTGTGGATAGTTGCCTCTTTAGCCTGGGCCCCCCATTGCCCTAATAATTGCCGTCGACAGCATGCCAAGAAATGCGACGGATTCTGAACTTTTCGCTGCTTGGGGGTTTACCTGGATGCTATTTTTCGTGGGTTCAGCAGTGGTTTGGAAAACTGGCAAATGGGTGGTCGCCGGCTTCAACAAGCCCATGGACGAAAAGCCTAAGGCTTGATACGACTTGAGCGGGCGACGGGAATCGAACCCGCTTACCGAACCATGGCGATGGTCGGTGGCTCCACAGCCGTCCCCACGCTACGAGCCTCGGCCAAAAGCCGGGGCTTCTGCTTCTCTCCTGCCCATTTCAATTTGCGCCGGGCCCACCGCGCGAGCCTTTGTAGCCACGTTGGGCTTCCTGGGCTCTGCCGGCTCCTGCTCTTTACCTCGGTGCTTGTAGCGCCCGTAATTCAGTGCCATCTGGCAATCTCCATCATCTCTTGAAGTCCGCTTTCCTACCTATAGCGTTTGTTAACCCCCGCGGCGAATACTTTGTGGAAATATAACCAAAAGGGTTGCATAACCAGATTAGTTACACTATATTCAAGACATGGCGATACGGAATTTCAGACATCGAGGCCTGTCGGAGTTGTTCCACGATGGACGGTCGAAGCGCGTGCGCCCAAACATGCACAAAAAGTGCATTAAACTCATGGACTTACTAGATGCCATCGGCCATCCAAACGATCTGGTCGGCGTCAGTGGGTTCCACAAATTGACCGGCGACCGCCGCGGTACTTTCGCCATGAGCGTGACCGGAAATTGGCGTTTAGTCTTCGGTTGGGACGCGCCAGATGTCATAGACCTAGATTTGGAGGATTATCACTAATGAGACCGAGAAATCGTCGCCCGACCCCGCCAGGGGAGTTGCTCAAGGAATTCTATATGGATCCGCGCGACATCACGATCGGCGCACTCGCCGAGGCGATCCACATCACGCGAAAGCATATGAGCAACATCGTCAACGGACATGCACGGATTAATGCCATCACCGCTTATCGTTTGGGTAAGGCTTTGTGCACGACGCCAGAGCTGTGGACGACTGCCCAGAATGCGATTGATCTGTTCGACGCAGCACGCGAGGCCGAGGCCGAACGCTGGGCGCCCGTAGAAGTCTTTCCCGCCAAGCGCGCCGCCGGCTAGATATCCGTTGCACTCATCCGTGGACTGAGTTATCTATGAGTCGTCTTCCCCTGAAGACAACCCACCATATCCCCGACGAACTGAGGCCCGGTGCGTTATTCCGGGCCTTTTTCGTGGTGCCTTGCAATGCTTAGGAGTCGGGGCGCTGCTCGCGCTGAATATGGTCGATAAAGGCTTGCAACTCGTGCGGTACCGGGTCGGGTTTTAGGTCGTCTGCAACGCCGGTCGCTATTTCTAGCGCTTCGTCAAGCGTGATGGCGTTGAGCGGAAAGCCGTTCGCGGCTAACACTTCCTGGACCGCGTTGTCAACATCACGGCCCCTGCTCTTGTCATACTTGCGCTTAATCGTTGGCTCATCCGGGCGGCCTAACCTCCCAATGAGCCAGAACCAGAAACGCTTGATTGTCTTCATCAAATGGCTCCTGTTGGCACAAAATCCCCGCCGTCGATGGGCCTGTATTGCCCACCCGATAAGGCGCGTTGCTCTCGCTTAATCCGCCCAACCGCAAAGCTCTCGACTTGGTGTTGATTGAATGCGCTCGTCTCTACGAATTTCGCTTCCCACTCCAATTGCTCAGCGCGCTTGCCGCGAAACCGGCCAATATCCTGCTCGGTCGGGTAAGCTTCGGTCTGGTAAAAGTGGCCCCACACATATTCGGCAATCCCTTCCCGAAACCAATCGCGCGCCTGGTCCGTATTCAGCAAATCGTTCGCCAACTTTTGGCGCCGGCGCTCGTCTTCAAAGTCAAAGCCGAACTTGTTGACACGGCGCGTCCCGGATTTGACCTTTAGCTCACCGCGCCCGCGCCCACAGGCCGCCATCACTTCGCCGATCGCCGGCCAGTCCTTCGCAGTCTCCTTGCGATTCTCCACAAGCGAGTCAAATCCAGCTTCCAGCTCTTCAACAGTGAACCGGCTCAAATACTTGGTGTAATAAGCCAGCGTTGCCGCCTCGTCGTCAGTGCCGTACGGCTTGCGATACAGCGCCGTCATGGGCGACAGAAACGCATCGTAGATTTGTTCGTTAGTGGACACCTTTGCTCTCCAGTTTTGCGGCCGCAGCTAGATAAGCTTGCTTGCTGGCGCCGCCGCTCGATGGTGATGACTTGGACCGGAACTCGGCCGCGTTCAGATACCAAGTGCGCCAGGCCGCAGACCACGACACGAATTTGCTGGCCCTGGCGGCGTGGTGAGCGCTGAATTTGTCGGCTTCCTGCTTGGCGTCAATCCCCTCGATGCCCCGCTTTGCCCAGAGTTTCTGAGCTTTTTCCAGATCCTCAGTACCCGGAAAGTTGCTTGGCAACTGGGTTTTTTGTTTGGTTTTCTGCCCGTTTTCGGGAAGGGGGGGGACCATAGGGGGGGGATTTTCTAATTCTTCTAGAAAACCATTCTTCTCGTTCTGTATCGGTTTTGGGGGGTCGGGTGTATCGCCAAGTGTATCGGTAACTGTATCGACCGCATCAAGCTCACTCTGATATCTGTCGTAGTTACAAATACTTATGACGAGAATCCCTGTATCGGTTCGTGTACCCACCATGTGTATCGATTTTAGGCGCTTGGTGTATCGCTGAAGCTTGCCCAACGACCACTTGAATCGCTCAGCAAGCCATCGATAGGAATGTGCAAGCTCTCCACGCTTGACATAAATCCTCTTGCCACTGATCACCCGCTCGTGATCCTTAAATGCCGCCTCCCCGACCAGCCAAATAAACGCCTCGCGTTCAGTGAAAGGCTCGCGGGAAAATGCCTCGTGATCGAAGATCGATCGATGGACCTGAAAAAAGCCGCCGCTCATCGCAACGCACCTCTCACCCCCGCTTCCCGGCGCCGCTTCGCCGTCTCGAGCACCGTGCGCGACTCGGCAACACGCCCAGCAAATTCCGCATCAAACTTTTCATGCTCCGGATCGGTCAACTTGCGCGCCTCTCGCACCGCATGAAGAATGGTCGAGTGGTTACGCTTCAACGCCTTACCGATTTGTGGATAAGACTTGTCCGCCAGCTCATGCGCCAAAAGGCATGTCGCAAACCGTGCCCGGGCAATTGACCTCATGCGAGAATTGCTCACAACCACATGCGGCTTGAGCCGAAACGCCATCGACACAACGCGCAGACAATCGTCGATCGAAAGCGTGTAGCTCATGGCGCGTACTCGAGTTGAACGCCAAGGCCAAGCGGGGACCGTTTCCAGTCCCATATGAACCAAGAGAAGTTATGGCGAGGCGAGGCTTTGTCGTCTTTCGACCACTTCGGCCGCTTGGTTAGTACGATTTTTTTACGAAAGGCGGCATGCTCGGCAAATAGAGTTCGCCGCGTGTGCCCCGAGTCGAACTCGTTGCGCAGCAGCATTGCCACTTTGCGTTCATTCCTGCGGGTTAGCTTTAGCGCCTGCTCAATGAAAGGCACGGCCTGACTGTAAGGGGGATTCGTGATGATATCGCAGTAAAGATCACCAGTCCGCGCAAGGAAGTCGATGCCGGTTTGGACCTTTCCCTGTCCGTAGTCGTACAGATCCTGCCCCCTCGCCATATAACCGACTGAATTCAGAGCATCTACAATGTTGTTCGTTCCACAGCACGGATCCAAAATATCATTCGTGAACTCTTCAAGCGCTACCAGCTCGTGAACACACCATGGCGGCGTCATATAGGCGTCGTTCTTAATCCGCTCATATTTGGACTCACCGAGCATCGTGCTCATGCGATCAACCTCGCCACCAGCTTGACTCCCCACTTGTCCAGCAGGTCCAAAAGCTCCGGCAGCGTCCGCGCCGTCCCTACCTTGGCGCCGGCAACGCGCAGCTTGTTGTGTGCAAGCCGTTGGTCCTCGGAAATCTCGCTGTCCAAATCTTTTTTGAGTTCAATCGCCAGAAAACGGCCATGATAGCAGAACACCAGATCGGGACAGCCCTTAAGCATCCCCATGGCCTTCAGCCTGTTGCCGTATCGGCCGCTGCGTTTGCCCTGATTGGGCACGTGAATCGGCACGCAGTCGTTCGGCAACATCCAGGCGAGCGCCTTCATGATGTCGGTTTGAAGTTGATCTTCAGAAAACGGAGCGCGTCGACGTTGCCGCATAATGTGCCTCTGAGCGGTCGGCGCGGCATCCAGCGGAGATGCGGTATATCCTCTGGAAGAGCTGAGGCCTAGCTTGCCGCGCCTAACCATTTACCGATTTCTTCGGCCGTGTGCGCCGGCCGTGCCTCGATCGGTAATGCCTAAGCCGCGTTTGCGACGGCTGCTTGGCCAAGCTCGGTGCCGATGAAATCGCCCAACGAACTCTCGAGAATATCGAGCTCTGACCGCTCGCTCTCTTCAAGATTCTTGCGGTTCTTGATCCGCTTCAACTCCTGCCGCTGCTCGCTCACGACCATGCGCATCAGCTTTTTCGGAATGCCGTAGTCTTCTTTCGCTTCCCGAAGTAGTTCCTTGACGTCCGACATGTATTCGCCACGATTAGTTTCCATCTCGTCAAGTAATGCGTGATAGCGCTTAGCAATGGACTTCACCGTCTCAGGATCGTAGCCGTTCGACTTCGCCGTTTTGTCGTTCATGATTTCTGCCTCATTTGTTATGCATCAAGACTAAAAAAATGGAGAGCGCACAGAGGAGACGGCGCCCGCCAGTTGCTACTCAACTCGTACCCAACTGCTCAAAACAAAAATTTCAATTCCGATTGCCAAGACTTTCCGTATCCAACTAAAGAAGGAACATTGCTCATGTCATGGCACCCTTACCGCATCAGAAAAGGAGGTTGATTATGGTTGGCGTCACCGAGTGGGACACCGCGCTCACGAGCCTTCAAACGGCCTTCAATATCGCAAAGACGATGGTAGATTTGCGCGACGCCAGGGCCTTCCAGGCCAAGGTCATCGAATTCCAAAGAGCTATCATGGAAGCCCAAAGCAACGCGATCGCTGCAAATACGGCGCATGCGAGCCTGATTGATCAGGTAAGCGCGCTTAAAACAGAAATGGCTAATCTCAAAGCATGGGACGCTGAGAAGCAGAAGTATGAACTGCAAGAACTTGGGGATGGCATAGTCGCTTACAGAATGAAGCCAGCCATGCAATGCCCCGAACCCGAGCATGCCGTATGTCCAGATTGCTACCAGGCGTCTCATATTTCTATCCTTCAAAAACTCAAATGCAGCCCAGGCCGATGCACGGTTCAACAAAGTCCGCATCCCGAAATCCGCATAGTTAGACGTTCGTTTCGAAAAAATCTCTTAGCCGTCATTGCGCCTTCCACGCTCCAGTGATTAAATCCAATCAGATGCGGCCCCACTACTTCGGAGCCAACCTCACGCCGATTGAGGCACCTTGTTAGGATCTTCTTCCGCCTCAATTGTTTCTGAAAACCAGTCATTGGGCTGAACTAGCCCGCCGGTAATTCGAATAATTCGCTTTAGGACTTCGGGTTCCGGGACCCTACCCCCCTCATAACGACTGACAGTGACGCCAGATACGCCAATCAGGTTCCCCGCCTGGAATTGGCTGAATCCTCGAATGTCTCTCCAGTCGCGCAACTTCATGCGTCTAAAAATACCGATTTGGTAGGCAATGTCAACCTATTCGGTAAGTGACTTTTAGTACCGAAACGGTAGGATTTGCACATGAATCAATTGAGAGAAATAAGAGAAGCCCGAAAGCTCACCCAAGAAGAGTTGGGTAAGAAGATTGGGACCACTGGCGTATCCATTTCACGGTACGAAAAACATGATCATAAGCTTACCCTTCCAGTATTGCGTAAGCTTGCCAACGAACTACAATCATCAGTTGCGCAGATTGCGGCCGAGGAACCATTGGATTCCCCCAACCTTCCATCGGTCTATGTTCCGACATACAGCGCGGAGGCGAGCGCCGGAAATGGCACCATAGTTGATGAGGAACATATCACCGGATTTCTGGCATTTAAGGCGGATTGGCTGCGTTCCGTGACAATTGCCGAGGCCGGTGAGCTCGGGGTTATCACCGTACATGGGGATTCAATGGAGCCAATGCTCCGCGACGAGGACCACGTTCTTGTAGACTGCACCCAGAGTCGGCCCCGCCGGGATGGCATCTACGTCGTACGCTATGAAGACGCCGTGCAGGTCAAACGGCTGAGCCTGCACCCCATCACTAATCTCCTGACTATCCGCAGCGATAATCCCGAATACCCGACATTTGCAGATTTGCGCGGCGAGCAGCTTGATATTGTGGGCAGGGTCATATGGCTTGGAAGACGTGTATAGGCACTGTTTTGCTGCTATTATCGGCCTGCGAAGTGCCGCCAGAAGCCGATAATGTCGGTTTGATCTCTCCAGTTGCCGGCAGAGCCACAGTCACGGACGGCGATTCCATCCGAATTGGCGTCGAGAGCATCCGCTTATGGGGAATAGACGCCCCAGAGCTCGATGCAGCTGGCGGCCAGCAATCAAAGGACAATCTTGTTGACCTTATTGGATCCAAATCAGTGTCATGTTGGAGGCGCCAAAAAGCCCGTTCTTTTGATCGATTGGTCGCGGCCTGTTTCGTTGGCGCCCGCGATCTAGCCGCTCTCCAGGTTTGTGCTGGCCATGCCAAAGACGCCCCTCAGTTCTCCCGGGGCTTCTACGATCAGCCAGAGTGCCGTTGAATGAGAATCCACTTTCAGGAGGGTATGCGACGACTTTGGGTTTTGTTCTCAGTCTTATGGATTCCCTTTACTTATGGATTCCCTTTATCTGCATCGGATTTATCGCCGTGTGGGATACTTTCCCCAATGATCAAGAGGCCACGGCATTTCTTATTTTGTCTCTGTTTGCCGGCCCTCTCGCTACACTCGGCTTGGGAAAAACGGTCAAATGGATTTTTGAAGGCTTTTCAAAAGGTCCTACACCCCCAGAAGAAGCAACACCATCAGAACAACCAACGCCCAAGGGGCAATTGAGAGAGTAATCCACCAAAAGCTCCAACCTGGTCGAATCATTTTCGCCGCCTGACTTGTCCACAATAATTGCGATTACTCGTCCGACGCGACTCCCTTTAAGTTGCCATTTTAGAAGTGCGACCGCAATGCGAATCAACCCCAGGGGGTAAAATGCACTTTTTTGATATTTTTTCCTACCGCAATTTTTACCGCAACGGTTGACAGTAATTACCGATTTGGTTAGATTCGCCTCTCAAATGCGGAGGCAAGAATGACCCAGACAGAACGCGAGCTGACGCTAATCAGCAATTCCATTGACATCCTAAAGCAGCAAGACCCTCGGGATTTAGCCGATCAGGCCGCTGAGTTATTCGAGACCATTGCCAAGTTCTATGAGGTCGCGCTGGCGACGCTCGACGGCCACAAAGCCGAGCAGAACGAAATCAAGGCCGTGGCGAGCCAGCTAAGGCAAATGCCGTGAAGACCGCTGACGTCTTCGCCTTTCTGTTTCTGTGCGGACTATTTTTCTGCCTCTGTTTCTTTGGGCTGATTAAATTTGCGGAGGGCCTGCCGCAATGAGCGTAGAGCAAAAAGACTTGAGCCAAAATCTGGCCGACCAGTTTTGGTATCAGCAACGAAACTGGATTGCGCAGAAGGTGGCTGAAGGCGTGCCGCCTGAGAAAATCATGGCGGCGTTTCTTGAGACGAACGTTGCGGCCGTCGCGGAGATGATTGCAAACCTCAACTTTACGCAAAGCCGAGACGAGCGCTACGGGCTTGCGGAGCGCCTATGGCTGAACGCTCTTGATGCGGTGAGGAAGATGGATGATTGAGCCCGGCATATATTTTGGTTTGTCCAAAGAGGATTACGATGCGGACACGGACTATGTTCGATCGAGCGACTTCAAGAATTTGAAGAAGTCCCCGTTATCGGCAACCTACAAAGAAGACAAGGGGCCCACCGAAGCACTCAAGATCGGAGACGCGCGTCATTTGCTATATCTCGAAGGATGGGACGCGTTCAGCAAGCACTATGTGATTAAGCCGGCCGTTCCCGAGGGGGCTTTAGTGAGCATGGCCGAACTCCGGAAACACTGTGAAAAGCTGGAGATTGGCGCGGGCCGCTCGTTGGCGAGTGCCGTTGAAGCCATTCGAGAAGTCGACAGCGAGACTGTCTTGTGGCCGGAGATTGAGGCCGAACACAAAGCCACGCTTGGCGACCGCATAGAGATTAGCGCTGAGGCCGGCGCGAAGATGCTCAAGTCCAAGGAGCTGATTTGCGGCCATCCCCACGTCAGCCAATTCTTTCGAGAGGGTGCGCCCGAGGTTTCAATCTTCTGGCATGACGAAAAGTACAATCTACGCAAGAAGGCCCGTATTGACCGGCTTAGGCACAACGACTGGTTCTTGGAGCTGAAAACGTTCAGTAATTCAACAGACCGCGATGTCGCGCACATGTTCCCATGGATCATAGCCAACCGCGACTATCACTTGTCGGCGGCCATGTATTCGGACGGCATCGAGAACGCCAAGAAGTTTGAGCACGACCAATTCCACGATGCGCCTGGGCACTTCGACATAGGCGCATTCAAGAAGTCAAAGCAGCATCGCTGTGTGTTCGTCTTCGCCGGGACTGACGTGCCGCACGTGCGTGCTCGTGTTTTGGAGCCCACCATCAACGGCGAATCATCCGTCATTTGGGATAAGGGTGCCGACATGTACCACCAGCTCACGCGGTACTATGCCATGTGCGTCCAAAAATACGGCCGCGACGAGCCGTGGTGGGACGATGAGCCGATCACCTATCTCGAAAATCGAGACTTTCCGTTGTGGGCGGTGGCATGACCTTACAAATCAAAGAGGCAGTGCGTGAAAATACCTATGGGCTCATTGGGCTATGGGGCGAGTCTGGCGCCGGCAAGACGTATTCGGCGTTGAAGATCGCGCGGGGTATGGTCGGAGAGGCTGGCAAGATCGGCTTTATCGATACGGAGAACAGGCGCAGCCACTTTTACGCCGACACGGTGACCAAGTTTGATGTTATCGACCTCGACACTCCATTCACACCAGCTCGCTACCTGGAGGCGCTCACGGAATTTGAAAAAGCCGGATACAAGGCAGTCGTTATTGACTCCATGAGTCACGAGTGGAACGGCGTTGGCGGCTGCCTGGAGATGGCCGAGGAGACTGAAACTCGACTCGGTAAGTCCGGTCTCTTTTGCTGGAAGAAGCCGAAGCAAGAGCACCAAAAGCTCATGAACCGCCTTTTGCAGGCCAACATGCACATCGTCTTCTGCCTTCGTGCGCAGGAGAAAATGGAGCAGGTTAAAGTCAACGGCAAAACTCAAATCGTGTCGCAAGGCGTAGTCCCGATCGCTGAGAAAAATTTCATTTTCGAGATGACGGTCAGTGTTGCCCTCGACCCGTCGAGCCCAGGCGTTCCTAAACTAAAAAAATGTCCGCAAGATTTGCGTGACGCCTTCCCTAATAGCCAGATAGGCGAGAGAACGGGGGCAGCTATTGCCGCGTGGTGTGCAATGGGCTCCCCAGTCGATGATGTTTTGAATGCGCTATCCGCAGAAGGTCGCGACGCGGCAATGCATGGAAGCGCGATGCTGAAAATTTGGTGGCAAAGGATCACCAAGGAGCACAAGGCTGGCGAGCGAACATCTGCACAATACAAAGCGCTTGGCAATGGTCTCGAAGAACTCAAAGGCATTGCCGGGAATGCAGACATGGAACTTGCTCAGCATGAGAAGCTTTCCGATGCGTGAACTCAAGTGCACAAAATGCAAGGTCTTCAAGCCGACGACGGAGTTTTACAGAAACGCCGCAAAGGCTACGGGGTTCGCGGACACCTGCAAAGCATGTCGTCGCGAGTACCGTTGTCAGCCCATGGACCGCGACAAGTGGCTTCGCAACAACCAGCAATTTATTGACGAGGCAGTCGCAGCCGGCGCCATCGCTCAAGTCGATCTCATCAAACCGGCAATGTCGAGGGTTGGGGGTGAGGATGGCTAGCGCGTTTGGCATTGAATTGATTTCGTTTGAGAAGGCCGCCGAAATGATAGGCATGAACGTCCGTCAGCTTTCGGACTACTTGCGAAAAACAGATGCCGAGTTCACGAAAATTGGTAAGACTCGATTCTTTACAGGCGCTCAATTCTACCACTTGTTGGAGATCAGCTCATGCCGCTCAAGCTCGTCAAAAGAGAAGGTTCAAAATACTGGTACATCACGGGCACGCACCGAGGCGAGCGTATTAAGCGAAGCACGGGCCTTGTGCGCAAAGCCGCGGCGGAAGCCGAACGCATCCACCTCGAATACGAAATCGAGCAACGTAGTATCTATGGTTCCCAAGCCGTTGCGACATTCGCAGAAGTGGCCCTAAGCTATGTCAAGGCTGGCGGGGAAGCCCGCTTTATGGGGCCGGTTTTGGAAGTCTTTGCCTATGTGAAGCTTCATGAGATTGATCAGGACATGATCGATAATAAGGCGGCTGAGTGCTACCCGAACGCTTCCCCAAGCACCATAAACCGTCAATTCTATACGCCCGTCGCCGCCGTTCTGTCTCGCGCATCCCGCAACCGGCTGTTCAACTATTTTCCGATCAAGCGGCCCAAACAAGCACGAGGCAAATTGCGCTGGCTTGAACCCTATGAGGCCGAAAGTCTGCATGACGCCGCCGGCGAGCACTTGAATCCGATGATCGTGACATTGCTGGGCACGGAATTGCGCATGTCGGAACTTCTGCGCCTGAAATGGGATGACATCGATCTAATCAAAGGCGAGGCGCATATTTGGCAAACCAAGTCGGGATATCCGCGCAAGATCGAATTGCCAAGCCGTGTTGTCGCGACTCTCGCTGTGCATCCCCAGCGCGCCGATAGAATCTTCCTCACGCCCCAAAATGAGTCCTACAGCGAGCGCTTCAACCAGGGCGGACAGATTAGACATGCCTTCGCGAGTGCCTGTCAACGGGCCGCTATCGAAGACTGCACGCCTCACACGCTTAGACATACCTGGGCGACGTGGTTCTACAGCGCCACGTTGGACGTGCGCCGGTTGAAGCATTTGGGGGGATGGCGATCAGATTCGATGGTTTCGCGCTACGAGCATTTGGCGCCAAGGGGCATGGGCGCAGAGCTTGCGAGATACGGTTGGGACTTCGGACAACTTGACCAGAACTTTACCAGTCAGAATCGCACGGCTTGAAAAATGATTTGCATACAGAGGGTTAGATAAGATGAAAAATCCCTTAGCAGGGGAACGCCATCAACCACTCGGCCACCTCTCCACCGTGGAAACTAGCAGCTTTCCTGCGGTTTTCAAGCGCCCTCTTAAAATCCCGATTTACCGGTTGAGACGAGAAAACCCGCAACGTGACGTGAACATACGGGTGCGGTTGTCCCAATTCTTTACCAGTCACGTTCCTGAGTCGTTCCCCCCTTCACGCCCCCACCCAACCCTCAAAGGGTGTGAAAAATGACCAACCTTAGGAAGACGTTCCGAAGTCACCTGGCCAATTTCTTCTGCCTGGAAGAAGGCCGGGGCATGTCAGACGAAGACTACGCGCGGGCTCAGCGATTGCTGGAGTTCCTTGAGCGTCGGAATCCGGGTCATCACCGAAAGTTTTTCGCGCTGCTCGACGTTGTGTTTCAGACGCAGTCGAAGTTCGCCACCAAGGACGGTTTGTTGGACGCCCTCAAGATCGCGCTCGGGCACCTCATGACCTGGCGCGTCGGGGGCCGTGAAATCCTCGACGGGCCGTCTGAACATGGAGAGGCGGCATGACCGTGCACTACTACCAAATTCATTTAGTAGATGAATTACCCCGCATCGGTACGGGGTTGCGGCTCGTGTTAGCCGAAGAAGGCCGGAAGTACGTGCACCTCGTAACACCGCAATTGGTGACGGGCCGTCTGCGGCTCAAAGAGTGGCAACGCATACCAAAACGCGAAATTGAATTGAGCTTGGCCACCCGAAAGCGGCTGCGTCAGATCATGCGCCATTGGCGCAAATACCGTGACCGCACCCGGCTGATTAAACGCGCGGAACAGGCGGTGACCGCTCAATGAGGTTCTGGATTAATCACCTTTAACAAACGGAAGATTTAGATGACTGACCACGAGAACGAGAGATTTGAAGAGTGGGCCACTCTCGAATTGATGGGCCATCGTCGTTTGGCAGGTTTCGTCACCGAACAGGAGTTGGCTGGGGCATCATTCTTCCGCCTTGACGCGCACACGGAAGACGGACCCGTGACTACGCAGTACTACTCGCCATCGTCCGTCTACTGCATCACGCCGACGACTGAGAAAGTCGCTCGCGCGATGGGCGAGCGAACCCGACCCGAGCCCGTGCATTACTATGGACTGGAGCCACCGCGCTACACGCAAGAGGAGCCTGAACACTTTTGAGTTCTGCCCGATGCCTCGTAATCGACTTTACCACCGTCCCATGCGCCCGGAACCGATTATAAGTCCAAAAAACCGCAAGCGTCCGACTTGTCCTTACTGCGGCAAGAAGGTGGATCGCATCGGGTTCATGGAACACCTGAAGGCCAAGCATCCGAATGACTGACGGCACGCATATTGAGTGGCCGACGCGACTTAGAAAGTTCGTGTGATGAGTATTCGTATGAGGACAGACTAGAGGCGTGCGAAAAAATTCGGCTGGAATCGCGAAAGATGGCTGCGCAGCGGTGGCGCGATTTGTAACCGGATTTATATCGGGAGGGCCTGGGCATTAAGACTATAGGCGCCGGTGTCGAGCACAGGCCCGCCTGCTTCTCTGATATCGATGTCAAGTCCAACGCTCACATTATCTCCTTGGAAGCTCCCGCCAAATTGGCCTTCCATCGAAAGCAGTCTCATGGTTACATAAAACCTGGCTGCGTCATCGGGGTTTCGTCACAACTTCAAACTCAATCTGTAGCTGCTCCTTGAGACCGTTTCTGACTTCATCCCCTAACTTTTTTAGTTCGCTGACAGGTATATCTCCATAATCAAATAACCCCATTTCAAGCCGTGTACCAACACCAACGTTGGTTATGTCAAAAATAGCATTATCATTTAGATAAAGAGCGATATAAAAAGCCTCATAGCCTTGCGTCAGGCGTTTCATACTGTTCCTATCTTTTTCAAATACCCTTAGTTCCCATTTCTTCGAAATTTCTTTCACGAAGGTTTCAACAGCATTCACTTTGGTTGGATCAAATTCAGCTTTATAATGAAAAGTAGGTGGCACAAATTCTGAATCACAAGCAGTGAATGCCAGAGACAAACACAAAAATAGAAATATCTTTTTCATGATTACCGAAGCCCTGTCCGTCATCAGATAAATTGGAACAGATTTTGATTTGAGCTAGCGGAGAGAGGTGGCTCGGGAAATCTGCACAGTTGAGATAAGTGGAATTTTGGCCTGTAGGCGGCATGATCGCCGGCAACAGGAGATCCACTATGGCAAGACGACCACGTCGCAATCATACACCTGCGTTCAAGTCGAAGGTGGCCCTTGCGGCCGTTCGCGGTGAGCAGACATTGGGAGAACTCGCTCAGCAGTTTGATGTTCATCCTAACCAGATCAAGCAATGGAAAGATCAGCTCCTTGAGGGTGCAGCGGGTGTTTTTGGGCGGGAGGGTAAATCACCGCTGCCTGCACCCCGTGTTGATGTGAAGAGGCTCCATGCCAAGATTGGGGAGCTGACGCTTGAGAATGATTTTTTAGGCGATGCGCTCACCAAGGCGGGATTGCCGAGCGCAAGAAAATGATCGACCGCAAACATAAACTCTCGCTCAGCCGTCAGGCCAAGGCGCTCAAGATCAGCCGGGGCAGCGTCTATTATCAGCCCCGTCCCGTATCGGTCGGTGATCTGGCACTGATGCGCCGGATTGATGAATTGCATCTCGACTATCCCTTTGCAGGCAGCAGGATGCTGCAGGGACTATTGCTTGGTGAAGGATACAAGGTTGGCCGCCTGCACGTCACAACACTGATGAAGCGTATGGGGCTTGAGGCTATTTATCGCCGCCCGAACACGTCCAAGCCTGCACCGGGCCACAAAATCTATCCCTATCTGTTGCGTAAGCTGCCGGTCACCCAACCCAATCAGGTCTGGGCGATGGATATCACCTACATTCCAATGGCACGGGGCTTTGTTTATCTGGCCGCAGTGGTTGACTGGTTCAGCCGGCGTGTCCTGTCCTGGCGGCTCTCTATCACACTGGAAGCAGACTTTTGCATTGAAGCCGTTGAAGAAGCACTGGCCCGTTACGGTAAGCCGGACATCTTCAACACCGATCAGGGCTCGCAGTTTACCTCCATCGCTTTCACACAAATCCTGAAGGATGCTGAAATCGCCATCAGCATGGATGGCAAGGGAGCGTGGCGGGACAATGTCTTTGTTGAACGGCTGTGGCGCACGGTCAAATACGAGGAGGTCTATCTGCATGCCTATGGCAATGTTCCACAAGCCCGAGCCGCCCTCGGCAAATATTTGGTCTTTTATAACACCAAGAGACCGCATTCATCGCTTGACCGCCAGACACCCGATCAGGCTTACTTCAACGTGCTGCAACCAATCCCGGTCGCGGCATAACAGGGGCTGAAATCCACTTATCCGCAGTCCGAAAGTTGTTCAAACAAACCGAACCACCTCTGAGTATCTGGCTCATCTATTGTATCAGTTTAAGCAGCGGCTTTGCTGTGTTGCAAGCGCCGATGCTCGATCGTTTTTCGCTTGATCCTTTCTCTTTGCAATAGAATGGTTTGGCCGCGCCCAAAGTAAACATCTGCGGGCGTGAGGTTTTGCAGACTCTCGTGATAGTGCTGGTGATTGTAGTGACCCACGAACTCATCGATCTGCGCTTCAAGATCGCCAGGTAGGTAATAGTTTTGCAGCAAGATGCGGTTCTTGAGCGTCTGATGCCAACGCTCAATTTTGCCTTGCGTCTGCGGATGATAAGGCGCACCGCGTACATGCTTCATGCCTTGATCATCCATCCAGTCAGCAAGATCGCCGGCAATATAACTTGAACCATTGTCAGATAGCAGACGCGGCTTGTGTGCGACATTTGCCTGATCGCAACCCGATGCCTCCAGAGCCATTTCCAACGTATCAGTGACGTCTTCAGCTCTCATCGTGGTGCAGAGCTTCCACGCAATGATGTAGCGCGAGAAGTCATCAAGAATCGTCGACAGGTAAAACCAGCCCCAACCAATCACCTTCAAATAGGTGAAGTCCGTCTGCCACATCTGGTTTGGCGCCGTGGTCTTGTCGCGGAACTCATTGGCAGCCTTGATGACCACGAAGGCCGGGCTGGTAATCAGATCAAGAGCTTTGAGCAGGCGATACACTGAAGCTTCGGATACAAAATAGCTTTGCGTATCAGTGAACCGCACTGCCAACTCGCGCGGGCTCAGTTCCGGTTCCTGAAGAGCCATATCGACGATCCGCTCTCGAATATCATCGGGGATGCGGTTCCACACGCGTTTTGGCTTGGGAGACCGGTCTTCCAATGCTTGTACGCCACCACGCAAATACCGGTCGTACCATCGGTAAAACGTCGTTGCCGGGATGCCGAGCTTGTCCAGCGTCCGCAGCACCGGGAGATGGGATCGCTCGACTAGGCGGATGATCTCGAGCTTCTCCGATGCGGGGTATCTCATGCGCCGTCTCCCCCATCCCCGATCATGCTTTTTTTAAGCAGCCGGTTCTCCAGCACCTGTTCGGCAAGCGCTTCCTTGAGGTCATGCCTCTCGCGGCGCAGGTCCTTGACCTCGCCCGAGGACGCCTGGCGGGCGGTATCCCCCGAAAGCCGCTTCTTGCCGGCTTCCAGGAACTCCTTCGACCAGCTGTAGTAGAGGCTCTCGGCGATCCCTTCCCGACGGCACAGCTCGGCGATGCTGTCCTCGCCGCGCAGGCCCGAGAGCACAATCCGGATCTTCTCTTCAGCTGAATATTGCTTGCGCGTCTTGCGCCGGATGTCCCGTACCGCCGTCTCGGCGCCGTCCTTCAAACTCATGGATTTCTGGCTCATCTGCGTTCCCTTCGGTCACGACGATGAGCCAGAAATCCTCCGTTACACAATCAACTCCATCTGTCCCACAGGCGCTGATGTCAGACAGAAGTATGCTGCCAAGGCCCGATTGCTCGAAGGCGATTTGGCTCTGTGTGTCAGACATCTGAATGTCCTATGGGTATCTGTTTCACAAATGGAATCTTCTGGCCTGCGCTTTCCAAATCTCGGATAGCGGCAAGTCGGAGTCGTTCTCGAACCCAAGACGATAACGGGATGCCAGCTAACTCGGCGGCAGCCGTAAATCCTGCTTTCTCATCATCTGTGATGCGAATTTGGAGGACGCGTTCCTTTGTCATACCTAAAAATAGAATGCCTTTTGCACCACGTTTCAACAGAAAAAGGTTGAACGTAATGCAAAATGCATTCTCAAAGAAGGTGGAGAACCATGCGCACTCGGTTGCGCTGTTCGCGACCTACTACAACTTCGTTCGTATCCACACGACGCTAAAAGTTACCCCGGCAATGGAAGTTGGCGTAGCGGATCGGGCTTTGATAGTTGCATGCTGAATGTCGTCTGACGGGGTTATAAAAACCGTCAATGTATTGAGCGATTTCTGTTTCAGCCTGGGCGCGCGTTTGGAAGACCGTTCGCCAGACAAGTTCTGATTTGATGGTTTTGAAGAAAGTTTCCACGACGGCATTGTCGTAACAGTTCCCTTTGCCGGACATGGACACAACGGCGCCGATTTTCTTCAGGGCAGCGCGATACTCAATAGAGCAATATTGCGAGCCGCGATCAGAGTGATGGATCAGTCCCGGCGGCGGGCGCCGCAAAGCCACAGCCCGGCGCAGGGCTTCAAGCGCCAAGTCCCGCTTCAACCGATCGCTGACAGCCCAGCCGACAATCCACCGGGAGAATAAGTCCATCACGACAGCGAGATAGAGCCAGCCTTCGGTTGTCCATATATAACTGATATCAACAGCCCATTTTTGATTGGGTTTGTCGGCATTAAAGTCGCCGCCAAGATGGTTGGGCGCGATCGGCCAAGCGTGACAGCTATCAGTCGTGCGCCGGAAACGCCGCTTGCGCCTTGCCTGCAGGCCATTCTCGCGCATCAACCGGGCAACACGACGACGGCCAACTTCAAATCCCTCATCTTGTAAATCGCGTGTCATGCGCGGGCTGCCATAGGTCTCGTTCGACAAGGCGAACGCGTTTCGAATATGGGCGAGCAGGATCATGTCCTCGCGCTGACGGCGGCTCGCCGGGCGATCCTTCCACCCGTAATAACCGCTCTGGCTGACGCCAAGCAGACAGCAGGCGCGCTGAACAGAAACAAACGCCTTGCTCGCGTCGATCAGTTGAAACTTCATCGACTTGGCTCCTTGGTGAACAAGGCGGTCGCTTTTTTTAACAAGTCCCTTTCCTGCCGAAGGATCTCATTCTCACGCCGAAGGCGGGTGTTTTCTTTCTCAAGATCATCGTGCGGGCCGGCGGCCAAATCCTCATCACGAAAGCGCCGCCGCCACGCCGACAGCGTCGATTTGCCGACGCCAAGATCTTTCGCAATCTCATCAATCGTTCGACCGCTCTCATAGCTCAATCGAACGGCCTCTCGCTTAAACTCGTCGCTAAATTCTCGGTTCCTGCCTGTCATGTGCACCTCCGTTTAGCTTAGAAAGTGCTCTCCACTCTTCTGAGGCAAGTCCACGCATTACTACCACGGCCCCGAAGATGTTGACTTTGGGATGCTGGGGGATTGGTGCAGGACGCGACTGGGGCAGGTGATCGTATGCGAAAACGAAGGAGCAGACTGGCTACCCTTCACTCCCTTGGCGAACATCAAGACCACCCGCGCCAACTCCCGTTCCGTCGAAGTCGTGTGGATAGGCGGGGGCAGACAAGTAGCGACGACGCGAGGCTAACGAGAGCGAGCAGAATGAACGCAGTCACAGTGCGCCTGCACCGCGCGTTTCTCGACGCTCTATCTGGTCATGTCGTCGTGCACGGCGATCTAACCACAAAGCCTCTCGATTTGGATCTCGCCCTACCGCTGCCGCAGCGTCTTCGGCTCTACCTTTACTCGCTTGTGGTCGGGGGAAAACGCCGCCCGGGCGAGTTCAAGGCAGTGCTCCGGGTGCCAGGGCAGGTCGTTGGCGAGTATGCGACCTTCGACCATTCCGGCGCGTCATAGACTTCGGTTGGGTCAATTGTCACAAGGCCTCTCCGCATCTGATAGGGAAGTTAATTCCAAGTTGGGGAAGGTCAAGAGAAATGTAGAAAATAATTCCAACATTCTTTCCACCAGCTAGTAGGAATCAACTTAGAGGCAGCAAATTCTCGGATAAGTTGAGGGGCTTTGAACGGGTTGGGAACGAACGTCAAACACCAACTGAGTACAACTAAGCGACAAATTGTGCTATGGGCCACGCTCCTCCAGGGAGATAGCACCCAATGGCCATATCGCAGAAACATTTGCTCGTTGCGTCCTTGTTGTTTTCATCACTTATTTTTGGGTGCGCGAAAAATCCAGACAAAATCTCGGCTACTTACATATCGCCGATGCTGTATCAAAACCTTGATTGTGACCAAATTCGTGAGGAAGTGTTTAGAGTTAGCTACCGAGTCGACCAGATCTCGGGCGTCCAGCGCTCCGAAAGGACGAAGGACACTGTAGCGACCACTGTGGGGGTCGTGGTCTTTTGGCCGGCACTTTTCTTCCTGATGGGCGACGATAATAAGGAAGAGCTCGGTCGCCTGAAAGGCGAATATGAGGCCTTGCAGATGGTTGCAATCCAGAAAAAATGCAGCGTAGCCGATGAAATCAAGCAGGCCAAAGCTGAGAAAGAGATTGAGGAAGAGAACTAATCGGCACGTCTAATCCAGATTATTGGTGCCGCTCAGAACCTTGAGATTTGGAAGAAAGCTGTCAACAAGTGCCTTTCCGAAGTTGGCCATTTAAGCCTGTCCCGATTGGCGCTCGTGTTGGAACAGGCAGTGCGGAGCCCGCTGGGGATTTAATTGGGGGGTAGGCTAAGGATCGGGCTTCTCGGCGCGGCGTTCCTGTGATTCAATGATTCGCGATAAAATAGGATGGTCGTTATGCAACGCGAACATTTAATACTTGCAGCTCTTTCACCGGCAAAACGTGGCGCGTTTTCGCCGGTGCAGGTGCAAAAGCTACTTTTCCTTATTGACGAGAACTTGAGCGACGATGTTGGTGGCAAGTGCTTCGACTTTGTTCCATACGACTACGGCCCTTTCGATAAGGACGTGTACAAGGTGCTGGAGGATCTAAAGGAGCAGGGTAATGCCGAGATCATGGACACGCCATGGCATCGTCCACGTGAATATCGATTAACCGGACAAGGACAAGGTCTTGGAGATCAATATCTTGAGAAGATTTTCGACAAAGCAGCACAGGACTACGTCGTACGGTTGGTCGAGTTCGTTCGCTCCGTGTCCTTCCCCGATCTTGTGGCCGCCATATATCGCGAATACCCAGATATGAGCATCAACAGCGTCTTCCAGGAGTGACCCTTGACAATAGTCGTCGGGATTCGATGCAAGGACGGCGTTGTTATCGGAACGGACAGTGCGGCGGTACCTCGCCCGAGATGGCGATCCGCCTCGACAAGGCGTTCGTCGTCGGCGCGTCTCGGCTTGCGCCATTGGCTGGAACGGTGTTGCCCAAGCACCCGGCAGGCCCGGCGTTCGAAAACGCTTGCGGGGCCGCTCAACGGACCCTCGCCGGATGGCCGTCCCTTGTTAGCTCTGCGCACTCCATGACCTCAACAATCGGACGGTGAACGACTAGGTCGTAGGGCAGCTATGAAATTTCCAAAATTGAATCACAAGAAACAAGGTGAGTACTTGATCCTGGGTCTCATTCTTGCTCTCGCGCTTGCATTGCGGATGTACAGGATCGACATCGACGAAATATGGAATGATGAAGCATTTTCAATTACGCGGGCTCGCGAGTCGCTTTGGGCAATTCCGGCCATTATTGCCTCGCAAGATCCACACCCTCCCTTGTACTACATTCTGCTTCACTTCTGGATGTCAATCTTTGGGGATTCCCCATTTGCAGCACGAAGCCTTTCCGCGGGTTTTGGAGTTATTTCAGCTTGCCTAATTTATGTGATCGGTCGACAGTCCTTTAGTGGCAAAGTGGGTCTTTGGGCGGCAGCACTAGTTGCTGTCGCCCCATTCCAAATATTTTATTCTCAGGAAGCGCGCATGTATGCGCCGCTTGGCACATTTAGTCTGCTCTCATTCTACTTTTTCTTGTCCATCACAAGAAAACCAAAACCGCGGCATTACGTCGGCTATACGATTACAAACGCTTGCCTACTCTACACGCACTATTTTGGCTCCTTTATACTTTTTGCTCAAATTATCTTCGTATTATCTAACCAAATTTCGCGTCGGCAAACTAACCCATTTAACATTGTTGCTTTCTTTACCTCACTCACTGTTAGTGCTCTTACATTTACTGTCCGTCATCAGATAAATTGGAACAGATTTTGATTTGAGCTAGCGGAGTATATGGCTCATCTGTTGTATCAGTTTAAGCAGCGGCTTTGCTGTGTTGCAAGCGCCGATGCTCGATCGTTTTTCGCTTGATCCTTTCTCTTTGCAATAGAATGGTTTGGCCGCGCCCAAAGTAAACATCTGCGGGCGTGAGGTTTTGCAGACTCTCGTGATAGCGCTGGTGATTGTAGTGACCCACGAACTCATCGATCTGCGCTTCAAGATCGCCAGGTAGGTAATAGTTTTCCAGCAAGATGCGGTTCTTGAGCGTTTGATGCCAACGCTCGATTTTGCCTTGCGTTTGCGGATGATACGGCGCGCCGCGAACATGCCTCATGCCTTGATCATCCATCCAGTCAGCAAGATCGCCGGCAATATAACTTGAACCATTGTCAGATAGCAGACGCGGCTTGTGTGCGACATTTGCCTGATCGCAACCCGATGCCTCCAGAGCCATTTCCAACGTATCAGTGACGTCTTCAGCTCTCATCGTGGTGCACAGCTTCCACGCAATGATGTAGCGCGAGAAGTCATCAAGAATCGTAGAGAGATAAAACCAGCCCCAGCCGATGACCTTGAGGTAGGTGAAGTCGGTCTGCCACATTTGATTTGGCGCCGTGGTCTTGTCGCGGAACTCATTGGCAGCCTTGATGACCACGAAGGCCGGGCTGGTAATCAGATCAAGAGCTTTGAGCAGGCGATACACTGAAGCTTCGGATACAAAATAGCTTTGCGTATCAGTGAACCGCACTGCCAACTCGCGCGGGCTCAGTTCCGGTTCCTGAAGAGCCATATCGACGATCCGCTCTCGAATATCATCGGGGATGCGGTTCCACACGCGTTTTGGCTTGGGAGACCGGTCTTCCAATGCTTGTACGCCACCACGCAAATACCGGTCGTACCATCGGTAAAACGTCGTTGCCGGGATGCCGAGCTTGTCCAGCGTCCGCAGCACCGGGAGATGGGATCGCTCGACTAGGCGGATGATCTCGAGCTTCTCCGATGCGGGGTATCTCATGCGCCGTCTCCCCCATCCCCGATCATGCTTTTTTTAAGCAGCCGGTTCTCCAGCACCTGTTCGGCAAGCGCTTCCTTGAGGTCATGCCTCTCGCGGCGCAGGTCCTTGACCTCGCCCGAGGACGCCTGGCGGGCGGTATCCCCCGAAAGCCGCTTCTTGCCGGCTTCCAGGAACTCCTTCGACCAGCTGTAGTAGAGGCTCTCGGCGATCCCTTCCCGACGGCACAGCTCGGCGATGCTGTCCTCGCCGCGCAGGCCCGAGAGCACAATCCGGATCTTCTCTTCAGCTGAATATTGCTTGCGCGTCTTGCGCCGGATGTCCCGTACCGCCGTCTCGGCGCCGTCCTTCAAACTCATGGATTTCTGGATCATCTGCGTTCCCTTCGGTCACGACGATGAGCCAGAAATCCTCCGTTACACAATCAACTCCATCTGTCCCACAGGCGCTGATGTCAGACACTGCAGCGAATGTCAGCGCCAAGGCATCCGCGAAGTCCGGCGAACGACCAAGGCGCGTTTTTCCACGCATCTCGTCTTTGCTCTCCAGACGAATTCGATAGCTGTTGTCAGGCTTTTGCTTGACCGCCGTTAATTCTTCAATCAGCAATTCGTGATTGGGAATTTGCACGTCTTGGCCAAACCAATCTTTCATCTGGCCCCACATTTCACAGCGTTTGTTGACCGCGAAGTCTTTGTCGAGTGCGCTGGCGCCTGGATTCACATCCACGACGATCTCAGAAAGGTTGTGAATTTCTTCAAGTGGTTCGATAACGCCCCAGCCGATCGAGCCGCCGCCTTCTACAAAGATTGCGCGAACTTGCCGATTTTCCTTTTCGCGCCAGTGGCGCACTTCCCGGGCAACGGCTTCGGCGGTGTCCGTCAGCCTTTGCTGTTCAAAGAACTGCACGCGATCTGGGACAATCCGGCCCATGCGCGGCGCAATCACGGTCTTGTCGTGACCTTGGCGGGCCACGTCGACGCCCAAGACCAACGGCCATCGCAAATTGATTTCTGAGGGTTTGAGGATGCGTGATGCAGCGGCGTCGACGTGTTCGGATGAAATAAATTGGTCGGCTGATTGGCGCGGCGGCAGGCCTTTGACGCGAATCCGGTAAACGTCCGAGTCCTCGCCGTAGGTTTCGCCCATGTCGCGCACATACTGGGCGTCACACTGGGTGGAGTCCCATGAGGCTACGGTGAATGCCTTCCATTTGCCGCGGTCTTCGTCGCCGTGCCGGCGCCATTTCAGGCGCGCATTGCAGGCCTCGAAGAATACGCCGTGGTTATAATTGGGATTGCCCGCAGAGAGCCATTTGGCCCCTTTGGTTGACATGGCGCCCTCGAAGGCTTCCCAGATCGACGCGGGAATGGCGCTTGCCTCGTCGAAGACGCCCAGCACGTGTTGTTCGTGCGTGCCTTGGAAGGCTTCCGCGTTGTGCTCGGTCCAGGGGATTGCGTTCGCCACCGCCAGGGGATTGGTAACAGCTTTGAAAGTCGTTGCGTGCCAGTCAAACCAGACGGCATTCTGCGCCTGCCGATTGACTTTGTTTAATTCGCGCCAGAGTTTTGTCTGAAGCTGGTTTTCCGTGCCAGCCGTGGCCACAATCTGCGGATTTGGCCTTGTCGCTAAGAACCAGTGAATGCCGCTCGCACAAAACCGCGTTTTGCCGATACCGTGGCCGGATTGCACGCTGGTTCGCTTATTCTCTGCAAGCGATTTGCTGACATCCTGCATCCACACTTCAGGCTTGTTGTGCAGAATGTCGCAGCCATAGCCGTAGGGATCGTCCCAATATTCTTTGACAATGTACGCAACGAACGCCTCGGAGCGCGCTTCTTCCCCACCCGGAAGACTGTTGACCGTATTCGTTCCGGTACTGACCATTGACAAGCCGCAAATCCACAATTAGTGTGCTTTACGACGTTGCTTATGGAGTCCCCCCTCTAAGCGTTAAAGTGAATTGAGACCCCGGCTGCCCCCCATTGGTGCCGGGGTTTTTCAGTTTTCACGTGAAACGTTATCCACAATCCTCATAAACCGCTGCCACTGAGCGCACCGTTGCAACAAAAAGCGCATCTTTAGCTTTCTGTTCGTCCGGCAGCTCATCATAAGGCACAAAGCATGGATGCGTTTTTTTCTCGGCATCCTTTTCTGGGCCATATGTCCAGCCTTCTTTTTCTTTATGCGCCAACCAACTTTTATGGCTTTCTTCGGGACCGTTGCCATTCAACACGCCCGCGACACCATTGTGGCAACTTTCTTTCTGCCAATCCGCTGCCTCTGACCACGGCAATTGGCTAAAATCGCCCAGCCCGGTGCAATAGGCCCGATTTGCCATGTGTGCTGCGGCAGCGAGCAATTCAATTTTCGGACTTGTGTCGTTCATCACTTCACCGTTTCAAACAACTGCACGGCCTCAACCGTGACCTCTTTATGCCGATACGTCTGCATCTTTCTCGACCTCCGTAAATTCAACAAAATTGTCGCCTAACTCCCAACGCATTTTCCATTCCCGACCGCAACTACGGCACCCTATGTGCCCAATCAAATAATTTGGGTTATGCCCAACCTCCCGGCCACGACGGTCAAACTCGTATGACCAATCCATATCGGTGCTCAATAGCTTGTCCAGAAACACAAATCGCGCTTTGTCCGCACACCCACACGACGGCCATGCCTTGAGCTGCGCAATCTTCTGCGGCTGCACCGGCACTTCCCATACCGGATCTTCCTTCCTCTTCTCCCTCAGTTCCGTGACCTTGACGTCAGCCATCACAGGTCCACCTCGTCAGCGCCCATAACAGGCACGGACTGTCCCGCGATCGCGTCCGCCAAGCGCATGATCTTCCCAACCGCAATAAACAATTCCGGCTCGTCGACATGAACCGCGTAGCGACGTGGCCCGTCGTCCAGCGCCAGCAAAATCCCCTTGCGGCCTATGTCAGAAATCGCCGCCTGAATCCCATGGCGCCCGAGCTCGTGCATCAAAATCCGCCCGACGTGCTCCAAACACCGCAGCCGTGGATCCAACTCCTTCGGCTCGTGATCGCCCGTCAAAAGGTCCAGCTCAGCGCTCATCAGAAAACCACATGCGCTATAACCGAATGAAGCTGTTGCATAGCCGCAAGACCAGAATTCGCTTCCAAATCAGAAACATCAGCAGCCATCCCAAAACCCCAAAAATATTTTCTGCAGCAAACTCAAAAACCAAAATGAAATCTCAAATGCTCAACTCGCTCCCCCTTGCGTCGGGTAAACCGATCGGCGACATCGGGTCCCTGAGTTCCGACCCCCCCCTACCCCTACTGGAACGTAAGTTACTACGTAATAACCATCGCTCGTTATTGGCTGGTTCATGCGGGTTTGTGGCCGCGCAGGTTCTCAAACGTCCTGTTTGGCTTCCTGATCGGCACTGTCTTGGCTCTTTCTTCTTCCGCTAAAGCGGGAACAAGCGACCGATCCCCATTGGAACTCGAACCATCGAGTAAAGCTTGCTTCTGGTGTTCGTCTGATGCGTCATCATTCAATGCATCTGGGTTGTCATGCGTGGCGTGTGCTGTTTGCTCGGCAATGGGCATGTGTTCGATGACTTGGGCGTTGTTACCGTTGCGCTGGTCTTGGAGACGTTGGGCTTCGATGCGTTTTTCTGCGGCGGCTTGTATTTGGGCGAGTTTGGAGAGGCCTTCTGCCATCCTTTCGGCGCTTGGGTCGTTATGGGTGATGACGGCACCGAATTGGGGAGCGTATTTGAGGGCTTTATCGATGGCGGACAGCCTGACGTTTGGCGGCAGATCGTCGCGTTCCATGATGCCCACCAGAGCGTGAACGGCTTTGGGAGTGACGGTTGAGAGAAATCGTTGAGTTTCTTCTACGATTGCAGCGGCGACGTGAGGCTTGTGCCTTTCGACCCAGCCCACTGACGATGCTTTGTGTTTGGAGACATCGAAAGCGGCTCTAGCTGCGGCGGCAGCGTTGGCACCTGAACGAACGAAGGCTTGAACGAACGTCTTTTGTTTTGCTGTGAGTTTCTGCATGGGTGCCGTGTTGATAAGCACGTTGTTTGTCTGCGCGTGCGAGGTTTTGGTCTCGCTGGGCCTTAAGTCTTTGTACCATTTCCCTTCCCAGTAGGTTGCTTGTCAAGTGTCCTTTGAAATTTGGCGGTATTGTGCGCCCTCCATTTTTGCGTACATCCGCATACGGACGATGCATTGTGCAGAAGTTATCCACTGATTTGTTTTTGGTTGAGCCAATTGGCTAGTGTTTTTGCTTCGTCAACATGCATGAGCACAATGTGGGCGCGTTTGGAGCGCTTGAGCGTCCTGCGAATAGCCGTGTGAACTAACGGCGCGTTTCTTCTTGAAATCATGGCGAGCTCAACAGTATCCAAGGCGTTGAGTATTCCCCCTAATTTGGTTGATACTTGGCTTTTGAAGCGCCCGCGCACGATGGTGTAGAGCCTTGCACCTTTGTCCACTTCCATGATCCGCAGATAACGAACCGCTTGGTTCAGGTCGATGTGGAGGTAGGGTTTGAACCCAGCTTCTGCAAGTTTAACGGCACGTTCATGTGCCTGCTTATCGTAGTCGTCGCGCCTAAGACTCCATAGGCGCATCCGCTCGATGTCTTTTTGGCTGCGATAGGTTCCGTCCATGCGTCACCTTACCACGCGAGACGACGCAGTCGATTGGCTTTGCCATCTGTGTGCGGATAAAAACGATGGAGTTATCCACAATGATCTTGACACGGACTAACCCAATGTCTATAACCACAGTGGATGGCTGAATACTGTGCCGTTGTTTCTTCTAACATTGTGGATAAGTCATGAGGTTTTCGGAACTCACCACGCTTTGGCTCGAAGATCGGCAGAGCGCTCACGCGGCCGGCGACATCGCAGACGAGACCTTGCGCAGGTATCAGTACGCCCACGCGCCACTTGTGCGGCTATTTCGGCGATGACCTGCTCATGATCATTCAGCGTCAGCGTGTGGATAAGTACAAAGAGAACGAGCTGGCTGCCGGTATCAAGCCAAGCTCGATCAATGCACGGCTCACCATCCTGCGCATGATGCTCAAGTTCGCAGTCGAGCAAGGAAAACTCAATCAGATGCCGCAGTGGAAGCGCGCGCGCGAGATCAAACGCTTCGAGCCCATCCCCGACTACGACGACGTGATTAAATTCTTGAATAAGTTGCCGATCGAGCACCTCATGCCGTTGAAGTTTTCACTTTACACCGGCCTGTCATGGGCCGAGGTGCGGCGCATGCAATGGGACGACATCGACGGCAGCCAAGTCCCACATTGGAAGGCGCGAAGATTTCAGAGTGAAGACGCAGCAGCGCGTGCGAACCGTCAAGATTCCGAAAGTCATCACACAGATGATCAGGGACGGCGCGTGTGTACGCCAAGGATTCGCCTTTTGTGTTTCCGAAGGCACATTTGACCACGCAAGCGATCGCTCATTACAGGGGCGCTAAAGAGCCTTACGTGACACCGAAGACAATGCGCCGGTTGTTCGCGTCACGTGCGGCCGAGCTCGACATCGCGGAGTCAACGTTGCAGCAAATCTTGGGGCACGCTCCGGGGAGTCGTATGACCCGCGAGCACTACATTAGGGTGCAGCAGTCCGCGGCCGACGACGCCGTGGATTGCATCGCTGCCGCCTTCTAGACGCTTCGAATCCTTGGGCCTCCCGTTCGTTGGCTCGATCAGGCGTCATGGGGTTCCCTGTTTCTGGCTCGCTCTGATCGGATGATTTTCATCTCTTTTGGCTGTCTGACTTATCCACACACATTATATATAGGGGCACTTATCCACATATATAGGGGCACTTATCCACATTCTGACCAAGAATGGCGGTTTTCTGCGTGGATGACGTGGATGACGCTATTTCAGGTGATGACGTCATCCAGTGCCAAATGGCGGAAAACGGCGCTTAGAACTGCACAGGCAAGAGCTCCAGAAGCTCAGGTGCCGTCTCACCAATCTGCCTAAACTCATCCTCGGAGATGTCGCCGCAATTAATGCGGTCTAATAGCCGCTCAGATTGGTGGCTACTTAATGGGAGAGCTTGCCTCCTCCCGGCGGCCGGGCTCCTAGCTTTCGGACTACCCTTGCGCAATGGCCGCGCCCCGTGGTAACGCTTCATCCAGTCAAGACGCCACTGTCTAGTCAAAACCGTCCGCCGCGACGGCAAACACGTTTCTCGAGGGTCTGGCAGAACTGTTGGAAATTCTGAGCCCTTTTAACATACTGAATTATTTGACTATTTTAATCACGCTAGCTCCGGGTTTAGGAACATTGTGGCTGGCCGAAAAGCTTAAATCCCGATAATCATGGCCAAAAACATCAAAACCGGCATGTTTCGGCTGTGGATAGTTGCCTCTTTAGCCTGGGCCCCCCATTGCCCTAATAATTGCCGTCGACAGCATGCCAAGAAATGCGACGGATTCTGAACTTTTCGCTGCTTGGGGGTTTACCTGGATGCTATTTTTCGTGGGTTCAGCAGTGGTTTGGAAAACTGGCAAATGGGTGGTCGCCGGCTTCAACAAGCCCATGGACGAAAAGCCTAAGGCTTGATACGACTTGAGCGGGCGACGGGAATCGAACCCGCTTACCGAACCATGGCGATGGTCGGTGGCTCCACAGCCGTCCCCACGCTACGAGCCTCGGCCAAAAGCCGGGGCTTCTGCTTCTCTCCTGCCCATTTCAATTTGCGCCGGGCCCACCGCGCGAGCCTTTGTAGCCACGTTGGGCTTCCTGGGCTCTGCCGGCTCCTGCTCTTTACCTCGGTGCTTGTAGCGCCCGTAATTCAGTGCCATCTGGCAATCTCCATCATCTCTTGAAGTCCGCTTTCCTACCTATAGCGTTTGTTAACCCCCGCGGCGAATACTTTGTGGAAATATAACCAAAAGGGTTGCATAACCAGATTAGTTACACTATATTCAAGACATGGCGATACGGAATTTCAGACATCGAGGCCTGTCGGAGTTGTTCCACGATGGACGGTCGAAGCGCGTGCGCCCAAACATGCACAAAAAGTGCATTAAACTCATGGACTTACTAGATGCCATCGGCCATCCAAACGATCTGGTCGGCGTCAGTGGGTTCCACAAATTGACCGGCGACCGCCGCGGTACTTTCGCCATGAGCGTGACCGGAAATTGGCGTTTAGTCTTCGGTTGGGACGCGCCAGATGTCATAGACCTAGATTTGGAGGATTATCACTAATGAGACCGAGAAATCGTCGCCCGACCCCGCCAGGGGAGTTGCTCAAGGAATTCTATATGGATCCGCGCGACATCACGATCGGCGCACTCGCCGAGGCGATCCACATCACGCGAAAGCATATGAGCAACATCGTCAACGGACATGCACGGATTAATGCCATCACCGCTTATCGTTTGGGTAAGGCTTTGTGCACGACGCCAGAGCTGTGGACGACTGCCCAGAATGCGATTGATCTGTTCGACGCAGCACGCGAGGCCGAGGCCGAACGCTGGGCGCCCGTAGAAGTCTTTCCCGCCAAGCGCGCCGCCGGCTAGATATCCGTTGCACTCATCCGTGGACTGAGTTATCTATGAGTCGTCTTCCCCTGAAGACAACCCACCATATCCCCGACGAACTGAGGCCCGGTGCGTTATTCCGGGCCTTTTTCGTGGTGCCTTGCAATGCTTAGGAGTCGGGGCGCTGCTCGCGCTGAATATGGTCGATAAAGGCTTGCAACTCGTGCGGTACCGGGTCGGGTTTTAGGTCGTCTGCAACGCCGGTCGCTATTTCTAGCGCTTCGTCAAGCGTGATGGCGTTGAGCGGAAAGCCGTTCGCGGCTAACACTTCCTGGACCGCGTTGTCAACATCACGGCCCCTGCTCTTGTCATACTTGCGCTTAATCGTTGGCTCATCCGGGCGGCCTAACCTCCCAATGAGCCAGAACCAGAAACGCTTGATTGTCTTCATCAAATGGCTCCTGTTGGCACAAAATCCCCGCCGTCGATGGGCCTGTATTGCCCACCCGATAAGGCGCGTTGCTCTCGCTTAATCCGCCCAACCGCAAAGCTCTCGACTTGGTGTTGATTGAATGCGCTCGTCTCTACGAATTTCGCTTCCCACTCCAATTGCTCAGCGCGCTTGCCGCGAAACCGGCCAATATCCTGCTCGGTCGGGTAAGCTTCGGTCTGGTAAAAGTGGCCCCACACATATTCGGCAATCCCTTCCCGAAACCAATCGCGCGCCTGGTCCGTATTCAGCAAATCGTTCGCCAACTTTTGGCGCCGGCGCTCGTCTTCAAAGTCAAAGCCGAACTTGTTGACACGGCGCGTCCCGGATTTGACCTTTAGCTCACCGCGCCCGCGCCCACAGGCCGCCATCACTTCGCCGATCGCCGGCCAGTCCTTCGCAGTCTCCTTGCGATTCTCCACAAGCGAGTCAAATCCAGCTTCCAGCTCTTCAACAGTGAACCGGCTCAAATACTTGGTGTAATAAGCCAGCGTTGCCGCCTCGTCGTCAGTGCCGTACGGCTTGCGATACAGCGCCGTCATGGGCGACAGAAACGCATCGTAGATTTGTTCGTTAGTGGACACCTTTGCTCTCCAGTTTTGCGGCCGCAGCTAGATAAGCTTGCTTGCTGGCGCCGCCGCTCGATGGTGATGACTTGGACCGGAACTCGGCCGCGTTCAGATACCAAGTGCGCCAGGCCGCAGACCACGACACGAATTTGCTGGCCCTGGCGGCGTGGTGAGCGCTGAATTTGTCGGCTTCCTGCTTGGCGTCAATCCCCTCGATGCCCCGCTTTGCCCAGAGTTTCTGAGCTTTTTCCAGATCCTCAGTACCCGGAAAGTTGCTTGGCAACTGGGTTTTTTGTTTGGTTTTCTGCCCGTTTTCGGGAAGGGGGGGGACCATAGGGGGGGGATTTTCTAATTCTTCTAGAAAACCATTCTTCTCGTTCTGTATCGGTTTTGGGGGGTCGGGTGTATCGCCAAGTGTATCGGTAACTGTATCGACCGCATCAAGCTCACTCTGATATCTGTCGTAGTTACAAATACTTATGACGAGAATCCCTGTATCGGTTCGTGTACCCACCATGTGTATCGATTTTAGGCGCTTGGTGTATCGCTGAAGCTTGCCCAACGACCACTTGAATCGCTCAGCAAGCCATCGATAGGAATGTGCAAGCTCTCCACGCTTGACATAAATCCTCTTGCCACTGATCACCCGCTCGTGATCCTTAAATGCCGCCTCCCCGACCAGCCAAATAAACGCCTCGCGTTCAGTGAAAGGCTCGCGGGAAAATGCCTCGTGATCGAAGATCGATCGATGGACCTGAAAAAAGCCGCCGCTCATCGCAACGCACCTCTCACCCCCGCTTCCCGGCGCCGCTTCGCCGTCTCGAGCACCGTGCGCGACTCGGCAACACGCCCAGCAAATTCCGCATCAAACTTTTCATGCTCCGGATCGGTCAACTTGCGCGCCTCTCGCACCGCATGAAGAATGGTCGAGTGGTTACGCTTCAACGCCTTACCGATTTGTGGATAAGACTTGTCCGCCAGCTCATGCGCCAATAGGCACACTGCAAACCGGGCCCGGACAATTGACCTCATGCGAGAATTGCTCACGACGACATGCGGCTTGAGCCGAAACGCCATCGACACAACGCGCAGACAATCGTCGATCGAAAGCGTGTAACTCATGCGATCAACCTCGCCACCAGCTTGACTCCCCACTTATCCAGCAGGTCCAAAACCTCCGGCAGCGTCCGCGCCGTCCCTACCTTGGCGCCGGCAACGCGCAGCTTGTTGTGTGCAAGCCGTTGGTCCTCGGAAATCTCGCTGTCCAAATCTTTTTTGAGTTCAATCGCCAGAAACCGGCCATGATAGCAGAACACCAGATCGGGACAGCCCTTAAGCATCCCCATGGCCTTCAGCCTGTTGCCGTATCGGCCGCTGCGTTTGCCCTGATTGGGCACGTGAATCGGCACGCAGTCGTCCGGCAACATCCAGGCGAGCGCCTTCATGATGCTGATCTGCAATTGATCTTCTGAAAAAGGAGCTCGACGACGTTGCCGCATAATGTGCCTCTGAGCGGTCGGCGCGGCATCCAGCGGAGATGCGGTATATCCTCTGGAAGAGCTGAGGCCTAGCTTGCCGCGCCTAACCATTTACCGATTTCTTCGGCCGTGTGCGCCGGCCGTGCCTCGATCGGTAATGCCTAAGCCGCGTTCGCTAAGGCCGCTTGTCCGAGATCCGTTTCGATGAAATCGCCCAACGAACTCTCGAGAATATCGAGCTCTGACCGCTCGCTCTCTTCAAGATTCTTGCGGTTCTTGATCCGCTTCAACTCCTGCCGCTGCTCGCTCACGACCATGCGCATCAGCTTTTTCGGAATGCCGTAGTCTTCTTTCGCTTCCCGAAGTAGTTCCTTGACGTCCGACATGTATTCGCCACGATTAGTTTCCATCTCGTCAAGTAATGCGTGATAGCGCTTAGCAATGGACTTCACCGTCTCAGAATCGCAGCCGTTCGATTTCGCCGCTTTGTCGTTCATGATTTCTGCCTCATTTGTTATGCATCAAGACTAAAAAAATGGAGAGCGCAAAGAGGAGACGGCGCCCGCCAATCACTACTCAACTCGTACCCAACTGCTCAAAACAAAAATTTCAATTCCCATTGCCAAGACTTTCCGTATCCAACTAAAGAAGGAACATTGCTCATGTCATGGCACCCTTACCGCATCAGAAAAGGAGGTTGATTATGGTTGGCGTCACCGAGTGGGACACCGCGCTCACGAGCCTTCAAACGGCCTTCAATATCGCAAAGACGATGGTAGATTTGCGCGACGCCAGGGCCTTCCAGGCCAAGGTCATCGAATTCCAAAGAGCTATCATGGAAGCCCAAAGCAGCGCGATCGCTGCAAATACGGCGCATGCGAGCCTGATTGATCAGGTAAGCGCGCTTAAAACAGAAATGGCTAATCTCAAAGCATGGGACGCTGAGAAGCAGAAGTATGAACTGCAAGAACTTGGGGTGTCTGACATCAGCGCCTGTGGGACAGATGGAGTTGATTGTGTAACGGAGGATTTCTGGCTCATCGTCGTGACCAGAAGGGAACGCAGATGAGCCAGAAATCCATGAGTTTGAAGGACGGCGCCGAGACGGCGGTACGGGACATCCGGCGCAAGACGCGCAAGCAATATTCAGCTGAAGAGAAGATCCGGATTGTGCTCTCGGGCCTGCGCGGCGAGGACAGCATCGCCGAGCTGTGCCGTCGGGAAGGGATCGCCGAGAGCCTCTACTACAGCTGGTCGAAGGAGTTCCTGGAAGCCGGCAAGAAGCGGCTTTCGGGGGATACCGCCCGCCAGGCGTCCTCGGGCGAGGTCAAGGACCTGCGCCGCGAGAGGCATGACCTCAAGGAAGCGCTTGCCGAACAGGTGCTGGAGAACCGGCTGCTTAAAAAAAGCATGATCGGGGATGGGGGGAGACGGCGCATGAGATACCCCGCATCGGAGAAGCTCGAGATCATCCGCCTAGTCCGAGCGATCCCATCTCCCGGTGCTGCGGACGCTGGACAAGCTCGGCATCCCGGCAACGACGTTTTACCGATGGTACGACCGCGTATTTGCGTGGTGGCGTACAAGCATTGGAAGACCGGTCTCCCAAGCCAAAACGCGTGTGGAACCGCATCTTGCTGGAAAACTATTACCTACCTGGCGATCTTGAAGCGCAGATCGATGAGTTCGTGGGTCACTACAATCACCAGCGCTATCACGAGAGTCTGCAAAACCTCACGCCCGCAGATGTTTACTTTGGGCGCGGCCAAACCATTCTATTGCAAAGAGAAAGGATCAAGCGAAAAACGATCGAGCATCGGCGCTTGCAACACAGCAAAGCCGCTGCTTAAACTGATACAACAGATGAGCCATATACTCCGCTAGCTCAAATTAAAATCTGTTCCAATTTATCTGATGACGGACAAAACTCATGGATTTCTGGATCATCTGCGTTCCCTTCGGTCACGACGATGAGCCAGAAATCCTCCGTTACGCAATCAACTCCATCTGTCCCACAGGCGCTGATGTCAGACAGTGGATACAAGCCTTAGCTCTCTACGTTGTTGCCGTTGGGTTTATGTGCGGTATTTGAACTCTCTATTTTAGCAAGTTCCTTGCCGAGGTCGGCGATTCCTTGCGCGACAATGTAGGCCATCAAAGGCGCCAAAATTAGGGTGAGTGCCTCTGTCGAAACACCCCAACCGATCTTTGCGCCGGCTGCAACTATCGCGGCCACGATCGCGGTTAGTGCTTTCTTGGACTGAAGAATATCTGCAATAGCCTTACCCATTGGGGTCTCCTGTAGTTGAAATGAGGCCGATTGACCTGAAACCCCCCCGCAAGATATCCCAATCTCACGGTGCATAGCTTTCCGCATCAGCCTCGAAACCATGCGGACCAACAAGTCGGGGGCTTATAAACGTCCGACTTGTTGTGTGTCGGAGGCATCATACCCAAAATGTTGTTGGTAATCGAATCTTTATAGTTGCAAAAATTACTCGTCTCCTCTCAACCAAAAGATGATGGACAACCTGAGAGTCTAAATCCTGGTTGTGTCTGACATCAGCGCCTGTGGGACAGATGGAGTTGATTGCGTAACGGAGGATTTCTGGCTCATCGTCGTGACCGAAGGGAACGCAGATGATCCAGAAATCCATGAGTTTGAAGGACGGCGCCGAGACGGCGGTACGGGACATCCGGCGCAAGACGCGCAAGCAATATTCAGCTGAAGAGAAGATCCGGATTGTGCTCTCGGGCCTGCGCGGCGAGGACAGCATCGCCGAGCTGTGCCGTCGGGAAGGGATCGCCGAGAGCCTCTACTACAGCTGGTCGAAGGAGTTCCTGGAAGCCGGCAAGAAGCGGCTTTCGGGGGATACCGCCCGCCAGGCGTCCTCGGGCGAGGTCAAGGACCTGCGCCGCGAGAGGCATGACCTCAAGGAAGCGCTTGCCGAACAGGTGCTGGAGAACCGGCTGCTTAAAAAAAGCATGATCGGGGATGGGGGAGACGGCGCATGAGATACCCCGCATCGGAGAAGCTCGAGATCATCCGCCTAGTCGAGCGATCCCATCTCCCGGTGCTGCGGACGCTGGGGATTGGACTTGCCCCGCTTGAGTGGAGAGCACGGTTTTGGTTTAGGTCATCATTTCATATTGGATCGGGCTTTGATAGTTGCATGCTGAATGTCGTCTGACGGGGTTATAAAAACCGTCAATGTATTGAGCGATTTCTGTTTCAGCCTGGGCGCGCGTTTGGAAGACCGTTCGCCAGACAAGTTCTGATTTGATGGTTTTGAAGAAAGTTTCCACGACGGCATTGTCGTAACAGTTCCCTTTGCCGGACATGGACACAACGGCGCCGATTTTCTTCAGGGCAGCGCGATACTCAATAGAGCAATATTGCGAGCCGCGATCAGAGTGATGGATCAGTCCCGGCGGCGGGCGCCGCAAAGCCACAGCCCGGCGCAGGGCTTCAAGCGCCAAGTCCCGCTTCAACCGATCGCTGACAGCCCAGCCGACAATCCACCGGGAAAATAAGTCCATCACGACAGCGAGATAGAGCCAGCCTTCGGTTGTCCATATATAACTGATATCAACAGCCCATTTTTGATTGGGTTTGTCGGCATTAAAGTCGCCGCCAAGATGGTTGGGCGCGATCGGCCAAGCGTGACAGCTATCAGTCGTGCGCCGGAAACGCCGCTTGCGCCTTGCCTGCAGGCCATTCTCGCGCATCAACCGGGCAACACGACGACGGCCAACTTCAAATCCCTCATCTTGTAAATCGCGTGTCATGCGCGGGCTGCCATAGGTCTCGTTCGACAAGGCGAACGCGTTTCGAATATGGGCGAGCAGGATCATGTCCTCGCGCTGACGGCGGCTCGCCGGGCGATCCTTCCACCCGTAATAACCGCTCTGGCTGACGCCAAGCAGACAGCAGGCGCGCTGAACAGAAACAAACGCCTTGCTCGCGTCGATCAGTTGAAACTTCATCGACTTGGCTCCTTGGTGAACAAGGCGGTCGCTTTTTTTAACAAGTCCCTTTCCTGCCGAAGGATCTCATTCTCACGCCGAAGGCGGGTGTTTTCTTTCTCAAGATCATCGTGCGGGCCGGCGGCCAAATCCTCATCACGAAAGCGCCGCCGCCACGCCGACAGCGTCGATTTGCCGACGCCAAGATCTTTCGCAATCTCATCAATCGTTCGACCGCTCTCATAGCTCAATCGAACGGCCTCTCGCTTAAACTCGTCGCTAAATTCTCGGTTCCTGCCTGTCATGTGCACCTCCGTTTAGCTTAGAAAGTGCTCTCCACTCTTCTGAGGCAAGTCCAGTTCTCCAGCACCTGTTCGGCAAGCGCTTCCTTGAGGTCATGCCTCTCGCGGCGCAGGTCCTTGACCTCGCCCGAGGACGCCTGGCGGGCGGTATCCCCCGAAAGCCGCTTCTTGCCGGCTTCCAGGAACTCCTTCGACCAGCTGTAGTAGAGGCTCTCGGCGATCCCTTCCCGACGGCACAGCTCGGCGATGCTGTCCTCGCCGCGCAGGCCCGAGAGCACAATCCGGATCTTCTCTTCAGCCGAATATTGCTTGCGCGTCTTGCGCCGGATGTCCCGTACCGCCGTCTCGGCGCCGTCCTTCAAACTCATGGATTTCTGGCTCATCTGCGTTCCCTTCGGTCACGACGATGAGCCAGAAATCCTCCGTTACACAATCAACTCCATCTGTCCCACAGGCGCTGATGTCAGACAGGTTTCCAGTGGCAATAGACCTTATCTCTGTGGTAAAAGAGCGCTTTAGGCCTTTTGAAGGTGGCATGACCGTGTTCCTGTTCGCCGTTCACATAATAGACGCCCGGGTGCTTGCGGGCCGTGTCTCGCTGGTGCGGGCGCAAGGCGCTGCATCAGGTGTTGGTGGCGGCAAGGGCGGATTAATGCCTGAGCGTGAAGCAGCTTGACATGCGGAACATGTGGACGCGTCATTTCAGCGTGGTGGTTTTATCGGTGGGTTTGATCTGGCCCCGTCCCGCCTCTGCACAAACAGAAAGCGATGCGGCCGCTTCGCCGCTGCCGGACAAATCCATCGACGTCATTGTCGTGGTGGGCTCGCGGCGTGCGCCTCGCTCGGTGCTGGAGTCGGCCGCGCCGGTCGATGTGTTCAGGTCGGACGAGTTACGCTCCCAGGCGCCCATCGACATGAACGAGATTCTGCGTACCCTGTCTCCGTCCTACAACGTGCAGCGCCACGGCATCGATGACGAGGCGACGTTGGTCCGGCCGTTCACGCTCAGGGGGTTGCCGCCGGACAACACGCTGGTTTTGGTTAACGGTAAGCGCCGCCATCGCTCCGGCGTCATCGCCTTGCTCGGCAGCTCACTCAATACCGGTTCGCAAGGAACCGACCTGAATGTGATTCCCGCCGTCGCCATGGAGCAGATCGAATTACTGCGCGACGGGGCTTCGGCCCAGTACGGCTCCGATGCCATCGCAGGGGTGATGAACCTGCGGCTGCGCGATGCCAGCGACGGCGTCTCGGTGGAACTGAGGCGCGCGGGTTATTTCGAGGGCGACGGGGATACCTGGCAGTTCGCGGGCAACGCCGGCCTGCCACTCACCGACAACGGCTTTTTGAACGTCAGTCTGGAGTACAGCGACGTCACGCCGACGGTACGCAGCGGCAGCCGCGCCGATGCCGCGGAACTGACATCGTTGGGCTATCCCGTCGCCGACCCGGCGCAGATCTGGGGCAGCCCCGAGATCGACGACGCGTGGAGCACGTTCGTCAACGCCGGTATCGACCTCGGCGACCGGGCCCACGCCTACGCCTTCGGCGGCTGGGCGGAGCGCACGACCGAAGGCGGTTTTTTCTTCCGTGCACCGGGCACGAGCAGCGCACGAAGCGGCGTGTTTCGTGACGGCGATCAACGGGCGTTCGCCGATCTCGTCCCCGGCGACGGCACGAACGATTGCGCCGACGTGCCGCCGTTGAACGCCGACTTCAACACCGTGCAGAGTTTCATTGGGGCGCACCCCAACTGCTTCCTGTTCAATGAACGTTTCCCCGGCGGCTTCACGCCGCGCTTCGGGGCGGAGATCAGCGACTGGAGCGTGACCGGGGGCGTCCGCGGCGAGATTGCGGGCGGGGTGCGTTTCGATGTGAGCGTCGGTGCCGCGCGGAGCGACGTCGCGTTCTTTATGCGCAACACCGTCAACGCCTCGCTGGGGCCGCAAACGCCGACGACTTTCCGGCCGCGGGACTATGTACAGTCGGAAATCGGGGTTAATGCCGATTTCTCGTACCTGCTCGATTTGGACTTTCTTGCTTCCCCTCTCAACATTGCCTGGGGGGCGGAATGGCGCGAGGAGACCTTCGAGACCAGGGCCGGCGACTTGGCGTCGTACCAGGTGGGCCCCTTTGCGGCGCAGGGTTTCAGCGTCGGCTCCAACGGATATCAGGGCCTCAATCCAAAATTCGCCGGTAAATGGAACCGCCCGAACTACGCGTTCTACGTAGACTTGGAGGCGGATGTGACGGACGCGCTGTTGTTAGGCATGGCGGGGCGCTACGAGGACTTCTATGACGATTTCGGCGGCAACATCAAGGGCAAGCTCTCCGTGCTGTGGCGCGTTACGGACCGGGTCGCACTGCGTTCAACGGTCAGTACCGGGTTTCGGGCCCCGTCGCCCGGACAAACAAATCTGCGGGTTTTAGCGACCACCTTCTCCGGTGAAGGCGGTTTGATCGAAATAGGGCAGCTGCCGCCGACGGATCCCGTCGCGATGGCATTGGGCGGCGAAGAGCTCACCGAGGAGGAGGCCGTGAGCTTCTCGACCGGCCTCGTGATCCGGTTGAGCGATGAAATCAATCTAACGTTAGATTATTTCGACATCGACATTGAAAACCGCATCGCACTAACCGGAAACATTTCGCTCACCGATGAGATCTCGCGTCTCATCGAACAGCAGGACGTTTTCCAGGGTGCGGGCAATCTCAAGGAGATCAAATTTTTCGCTAACGACTTCAACACCCGCACCCGCGGCCTCGATGCGGTGCTCAAATGGTCGCGCGACTGGGGCGGGCAATCCAATTCCGACCTCAACGTAGCCTGGAATTGGACAAAGACAAAGCTTCAAGACTTCTCGCCGTCCCGGCAAATCACTTCGTTTCCCGGTAAACCGGTGCTCGACGAGCCCGTGACCGTGAGCCTGCTGACACGAAGGCGTCAGGTGGAGATCGAGGACATGAATCCCGAGCAACGCGTGGTGGTAACGGGGCGGCACCGGATGGGGCCGTGGAGCGCGATGCTGCGGCTCAGCTATTACGGCGACTGGAAAGCCTGCCGGTTTCAGAACAATAACTGCAAGTCAAATACCGGCGAGGATTACCTTGACGCCTTCGACGGCGGATGGGTAGCCGACGCCGAGCTCGGTTACGAGTTCGACCGCTACCGGTTGAGCGTCGGCGTGCAGAACCTCTTTGACAAGGTTCCGAGCGCCCCTTTGGGAGAGACGCTGGGCCAGGGCAACCTCCACCCGGAAAGCACCCCTTGGGACTATAACGGCGCTTTCTGGTACACGCGCCTCGCGGCGGACTTTTAAGACCTGCACAAGTCCGGGTCGGGACGTCCCCGCTTTCGATGCGGGCGCGCAATGTCCGGGACCGGCAGCCGCACGAAGTGCCCGCGCCGGAATCGATAGACGGTGGGATTTCGCGGGAGGGGAATACGCCTTTGTAATCCAGCCTGATGGTGATGGCGCGTACTACTATTTCTCGAATGTTGAAGATGGTAATACGACCATGCCAAAACAAAATTTCAACTGCGTGTCGCCCTAATGCGCAAATCGTTTGTACGGCTGGCCGCTTTCCTCACTCTGGTGGCTGTTGCTCCGGCCCCTGCCTCCGAGCTGCGCGTTCCCGCAAAAGTGGTCAACGTCTACGACGGCGACCCGCTCAACGTCGAGCCCTAGCAAGTGATCGGCCTTATCCACGATTAACGGCATCAACACTCGATAAGACACATCACGATCCCCCGTTCTTCCAATGCTTGACGCCCTTTTCAAGAGACCGCCCGGCTCCGAACACGCCCAGGCCCACGCCCAGCACCCACCAGAGTTCCTCGGGCACAGTCGCAAACGAGTCACGCGTTGGCGTCACCAGATCCATACCGGTGAACACCTGAATCAACGGCCCGGCAACGGCCATCCACAAAATTAAAAAGGTTGCGCTGTACATCAGCGTCGGGCGCCAATTGCGTTGATAGGACGTGCCATTTGCCTCGGCCAAACCGATGGCCATGAGACCGTCTGTTACGCCAGACTCGTTGCCGATAATGGCCATTGCCAGGTCGTGTTCAAACTCTTTGCGCTTCGTCTTGTTGTCGGCATGCTTCTCAAAGGCACTGCCAGCCACGCCGACCACGCCCTTGACGGCACCGGAAATGAGCTTGCCAATCATTGGTTACTCCTTCATCCAAGGCAGACGTTTGCCGATGAATTTGAGATAGAGGCCAGATATCGACGCCCAGATGGCCAGTACAATCAGTGTCCGTCGTCAGATAAATTGGAACAGATTTCGATTTGAGCAAGCTGAGTCTTTGGCTCATCTGTTGTTTCAATTTAAGCAGCGGCTTTGCGGTGTTGCAAGCGCCGGTGTTCGATTGTTTTTCGTTTAATCCTTTCTCTTTGCAATAGAATAGTTTGGCCGCGCCCGAAGTAGACGTCGGCAGGCGTGAGGTTCTTCAGGCTCTCGTGATATCGCTGGTGGTTGTAGTGGCCGACGAAGTCTTCGATCTGCGCTTCCAGGTCGCCAGGCAGATAATAGTTTTGCAGCAAGATGCGGTTCTTGAGCGTCTGATGCCAACGCTCAATTTTGCCTTGCGTCTGCGGATGATAAGGCGCACCGCGTACATGCTTCATGCCTTGATCATCCATCCAGTCAGCAAGATCGCCAGCAATATAAGACGGGCCATTGTCGGACAGCAGGCGCGGCTTGTGAACGACATTAACTTGATCGAGCCCGGATTCGGCGAGAGCTGCTTCCAGCGTTTCGGTAACGTCCTCAACCCTCATCGTGGTGCAGAGTTTCCACGCAATGATGTAGCGCGAGAAGTCATCAAGAATCGTAGAGAGATAAAACCAGCCCCAGCCGATGACCTTGAGGTAGGTGAAGTCGGTCTGCCACATTTGATTTGGCGCCGTGGTCTTGTCGCGGAACTCATTGGCAGCCTTGATGACCACGAAGGCCGGGCTGGTAATCAGATCAAGAGCTTTGAGCAGGCGATACACTGAAGCTTCGGATACAAAATAGCTTTGCGTGGACTTGCCCCGCTTGAGTGGGAGAGCACGGTTTTGGTTTAGGTCATCATTTCATATTGGATCGGGCTTTGATAGTTGCATGCTGAATGTCGTCTGACGGGGTTATAAAAACCGTCAATGTATTGAGCGATTTCTGTTTCAGCCTGGGCGCGCGTTTGGAAGACCGTTCGCCAGACAAGTTCTGATTTGATGGTTTTGAAGAAAGTTTCCACGACGGCATTGTCGTAACAGTTCCCTTTGCCGGACATGGACACAACGGCGCCGATTTTCTTCAGGGCAGCGCGATACTCAATAGAGCAATATTGCGAGCCGCGATCAGAGTGATGGATCAGTCCCGGCGGCGGGCGCCGCAAAGCCACAGCCCGGCGCAGGGCTTCAAGCGCCAAGTCCCGCTTCAACCGATCGCTGACAGCCCAGCCGACAATCCACCGGGAGAATAAGTCCATCACGACAGCGAGATAGAGCCAGCCTTCGGTTGTCCATATATAACTGATATCAACAGCCCATTTTTGATTGGGTTTGTCGGCATTAAAGTCGCCGCCAAGATGGTTGGGCGCGATCGGCCAAGCGTGACAGCTATCAGTCGTGCGCCGGAAACGCCGCTTGCGCCTTGCCTGCAGGCCATTCTCGCGCATCAACCGGGCAACACGACGACGGCCAACTTCAAATCCCTCATCTTGTAAATCGCGTGTCATGCGCGGGCTGCCATAGGTCTCGTTCGACAAGGCGAACGCGTTTCGAATATGGGCGAGCAGGATCATGTCCTCGCGCTGACGGCGGCTCGCCGGGCGATCCTTCCACCCGTAATAACCGCTCTGGCTGACGCCAAGCAGACAGCAGGCGCGCTGAACAGAAACAAACGCCTTGCTCGCGTCGATCAGTTGAAACTTCATCGACTTGGCTCCTTGGTGAACAAGGCGGTCGCTTTTTTTAACAAGTCCCTTTCCTGCCGAAGGATCTCATTCTCACGCCGAAGGCGGGTGTTTTCTTTCTCAAGATCATCGTGCGGGCCGGCGGCCAAATCCTCATCACGAAAGCGCCGCCGCCACGCCGACAGCGTCGATTTGCCGACGCCAAGATCTTTCGCAATCTCATCAATCGTTCGACCGCTCTCATAGCTCAATCGAACGGCCTCTCGCTTAAACTCGTCGCTAAATTCTCGGTTCCTGCCTGTCATGTGCACCTCCGTTTAGCTTAGAAAGTGCTCTCCACTCTTCTGAGGCAAGTCCAAAACTCCTTCGACCAGGTGTAATACATGCCCTGAGCGATGCCTTCCTGACGGCAAAGCTCGGCAATGCTGTCTTCGCCGCGAAGTCCGGCAAGCACAATCCGTATCTTCTCTTCAGCTGAATAGCGTTTGCGCGTCCGGCGGCGAATATCCTTGACTGTACGTTCCGCAGCTTCTTGATGGCGCACTGTTTTGTCTCTCATCGTCCACTCCTCTCGTGTGACGATGGGCCAAAAACTCTCCCTTACGCAATTCCCTCAATCTGTCCCATGAGTGCTGACGCCGGACAGTGCTTCTTTTGGATCAGGGACTCACAACCGTTCAAGCTATTCTAGCCACACTTAAAGCCGGCAAGATCTATGTGGCGTTGGATCCTTCATTTGCGGTCGACAGGCTTCGCGGGACCAGTGCCGAGTGCAAGCCGTCCATAATTCTGACCGACGCAGAGCATTTCGATTTGGCAGATGAGCTAGCTGGTGCAGCGACGAAAGTACTATGCGTTGATCGATGTCCAGTTGACACTTCCGAACCAGTTTCGCCGCCTTCGATTGACCCTGATCAACCCTGTTACATCTACTACACGTCTGGGTCCACCGGACGCGCAAAGGGTGTCGTCGATAGTCATCGAAATGTGCTGCACAACGTGTTGCGCTATACTAACAGCTTGAAAATCGGGCGTTGCGATCGTTTGTCGTTGATTCAGTCTTTTTCCTTTAGCGGAACCGTCTCGACATTGTTCGCCGGTCTATTGAACGGAGGGCAGGTTCACCTTTTCGATCTGCGTAAAAACGGGATCGACCGTCTGGCCAGTTGGATCAAGGAGCAACGGATAACGATTTATCATTCGGTCCCATCGATCTTCGAACACTTGATGGCGACAGGCGAACGATTTCCAAGCTTGCGACTGATCCGCCTAGAAGGCGACCCCTGCCGCGTGCGCCATGTCGCGGCGTATCAGGAACGCTTCGATGATCGTTGTGTGATGGTGAACGGCTTGGGCGCCACGGAGACGGGCCTGACGCGGCAATTCTTTTTGACATCGAAAACGAGCTTGCCGGGCTCAAGCGTGCCGATCGGGTTTGCAGTCGATGACATGGAAGTCATGGTTCTTGGCAAGGACCGCCGGCCGGTGCCGACGGGCGAAATCGGCGAAATTGTCGTTCGCAGCCGCTACGTCGCGCAAGGCTATTGGCAGCGGCCCGACTTAACCGAAGCAGCATTCGAAGTAGATCTCGATGATTCATCCCACCGACAGTACCGATCGGGTGATCTGGGGCGCATGGACGGCCATAATTGTCTTGAGTTTCTGGCCGCGCGAACGACCACCCCTATGAAGCACCTAGTAGCGAAGTGGAGTGGCTCGTTGCGTCGTGCTTTGAGAAAGTGCTGAATATCGATCGGGTCGGCCGCAACGATGATTTATACGACCTTGGAGGAGACTCTCTCCAAATCACCGAGCTCTTTCTTTTGTTGGAGGAAAAGACTGGCAATTCACTCTCCGTCGACATTGTCTTACAGGCATCTACGGTCGAAGCGCTCGCGCGAGCGTTGGGCGAAGTTGGGTGTCCGTCATCAGATAAATTGGAACAGATTTCGGTTTGAGCTAGCGGAGTATATGGCTCATCTGTTGTATCAGTTTAAGCAGCGGCTTTGCTGTGTTGCAAGCGCCGATGCTCGATCGTTTTTCGCTTGATCCTTTCTCTTTGCAATAGAATGGTTTGGCCGCGCCCAAAGTAAACATCTGCGGGCGTGAGGTTTTGCAGACTCTCGTGATAGCGCTGGTGATTGTAGTGACCCACGAACTCATCGATCTGCGCTTCTAGGTCACCGGGCAGATAATAGTTTTCCAGCAAGATGCGGTTCTTGAGCGTTTGATGCCAACGCTCGATTTTGCCTTGCGTTTGCGGATGATACGGCGCGCCGCGAACATGCCTCATGCCTTGATCATCCATCCAGTCAGCAAGATCGCCGGCAATATAACTTGAACCATTGTCAGATAGCAGACGCGGCTTGTGTGCGACATTTGCCTGATCGCAACCCGATGCCTCCAGAGCCATTTCCAACGTATCAGTGACGTCTTCAGCTCTCATCGTGGTGCACAGCTTCCACGCAATGATGTAGCGCGAGAAGTCATCAAGAATCGTAGAGAGATAAAACCAGCCCCAGCCGATGACCTTGAGGTAGGTGAAGTCGGTCTGCCACATTTGATTTGGCGCCGTGGTCTTGTCGCGGAACTCGTCAGCAGCCTTAATGACAACAAATGCAGGGCTGGTAATCAGATCAAGAGCTTTGAGC
>CBDFKK010000005.1:0-237263 GCA_965248815.1 Alphaproteobacteria bacterium | reverse complement strand
TCATCCACTTGGCTCAGCTGCTGGGTGAGACGGCCGCCGCGCCGCAGAGCTTCGATAATCCGTTGCGCCAGGCTGACGGCATGGCCATACGCGCCCGCGCCGGTCGTGCGGACCTCGAAGCGCAGCGCGCTTGCCGTCCGGTGACCACCGCTCAACAATGTGTCAAGCGTTTCCTCGCCGACGCCTCGATAGACCACCGACGGGAAGGTCAGCGGGTCGCCTGTTTGCACCACCGGAAAACAGTTGTTGGTGCCGAGCACTTCGCAGGCAATCTCGTGAAAATGCTGCATGGGATTGTGGCGCGTCATTTTTCCCTTGCCACATGTTTAACTTTCTCAACGGTGCGCGCGCCGAGCAACACCATTAGCACCGGCATCATGACCGTAAGATCAAGCGGCTGAATGGCGGGAAACAGGGCGCCCAGGTACGGCACGAGGATATAGTTGTTGGCCATAGCCAGGCCACAGACCCAGCCCACCGCAGGGCGCCAGCCGGCGACGAAGATCGACTTGTGAGCGGCCTCCACGCGATTGATCTCAAGTTGGCCCGCCAATAAGCCAAGCTCGCCGCTCGCCTGCATGCGGTCGAGTGCTTCTATCGCTTGCGCGCGCGCGTTTTTGTCCGGCACCAGCCGGTCGATCAGTGTCTTGCCGACGCCCAACAGGCTTACAATGGGGATCATCTGGCGCCGCTCCTAATCATGTCGGCCACGCGGTTCGCACGAGCCGTTAATTTCCGGCCATATTCGCTGTCGAGCACCTCACAGGCCGCCGTCTCGAAATCCTCTTCCTTCAGGGCCGCCCACATCTTCGTGAACCTGAGAAGGCGCGGCACGCCCATGTTGTAGGCCATGTTGTAGACCGCACGCCGGACGGAGCCGGGCATGTCCGCCCAATCCAACCGCGACATAGGCATGGCGTTCCTAAGCTCCTCTTGAAACCGGTTCATACGGTGCTCCAGCAACAATTCCGCCTCTTCCTCAGTGATACCGTCCTCGATCAGCGTCCCGTAGCCGATGGTCAGTTTTCCCTCGGTGTCCCGGTAGGGTTTGGACTCAAACCCCTCGTCCCGCTTGAGGTCGGCAAAAAGTTCTTTGTAGGGCTTTACCGTCATGACCGTGCCACCGCATAAATCCAAAACCAGCGATTGCGTCCGATGGGCGTTTCGGAGACCGCCTCGATGTCGTACTCGCGCTCGTACTCATCTTCAATTTGCCAATTTTTCCAGTTCTGAATCATGGCGCTGATGCGGCTTTCCCGGCGGATCTCGAAGCGTGTGTTCCAATTGCCCACTTGCGTATCGGCCTGCAGCCCTTCCGAGCCGCCCCGGTCGCGACGGATGGCGTAGACGGTGTGTGACACGGGCGTGCCCGGAATTTCCTCGCCGTAGTTATTGTGCGTGACCGGCCCTGGTTCCCGGAGCGTGATTTTCCGGTCGCCTTCCATCTAACCGACTCCGTATACGCGCGCACGTTCCTTATGTGTCGTCAAATCAGTTGTAGGGCCCATCAGTTATTTCCCCATTTCTTTGAACGTTCCTCGAGCACGGCGAGGCGCTTGTCGATAGAGTGCAGATCCTCGCTAATTCCGCCGAGCTGTTCCAAAACGGCGTTGTCCTGACTGGCGTGATCGCCGCGCCATTGCTCCAGTGCCCGCAAGCGCTCGTCCGTGCGAGCCGTGCGCTCCACGGACGGGCGAATGTAAAGGCGGTGAAATCCAAACAGCGCTGAGATCACGCCGACGATCAGCAAAACCTCACGGAGAAACGTTTCAGTCATACCGCCTCCACGGCGCAATGAGCGCATAGAAAGCCTCAGTGGGTCGGATTTCACGGTAGCCGTCGTAAAATTGTCGTACACAGAGGATGATAGCTTGTTTGAGTGCCGGGCTCGCGTCGGTGAGGTCGAGTCCGCGCGTCAATTGTATCTTGTACAGTGAATTTTCCAGCGCGTCAGGCCACCCGTCCGTAGGCGGATAGATCGTGTACAGATTATCGTTTGTACCGTATTCATGGCGCCCAAGACCGGCGATTTCAATCACGCCGTCCGGGTCCTCACGCAGCGCGCCCGCTGGCGTCCAATAAGCGACGCTGTCGAGTGTTTTAACGTAACGCTGCTGGAGGTAGAGAGGATTTGTGTCCAACGCCGGCGGACACCAGACGGTTTTGGTGCGGTCGATGAGAGATGCGGTGATGTGCCGAGAGACGAACGAAACGGCGGCCTCGATTTGCGCCGTCAGAAGGTCGTCGTGATCCTCATAGGCGGTGCGCTCGTCTTCCGTGTCGCCGCCGAGGCGAAGTTCTGTTTTGATTGCATCGAGTGAAACGATGTCAAGAGCCGTCGCCGCCATCCGCCGCTTCCTCCGGTACGCCGCGAACCCTTTTGATGACAAGCCGTCTTTTTTTTGCCGCGGCGACAAGCCCCAGGTCAGTGGTTTTGGTCACCACCAGCCCGCCGCCGAGCTTGGCAAGAAGATCGACAACCATGCCCGCATCGCTCGGCACCGCTGAAGCAAAGCCCGCGCCAATGAGGCGTTCGGCTTCCTCGTCAGCCATCTCGTAACGCCCCCCCGGCCGGTAAGACCGGCCCAGCGCGTCGGCCATCGGTGTCTTCAATTCAACTTGCATGGGCTTAGGCCATCGTCAGCTTGGCGTAGGCTTCGCACTCGTCGCTCACAAGCGCGCCCATCGGCCTCGCGTCGCGTCTCGCGAATCCGAGAAACTCGACCGTGTTGCGCTGCATGGTCCGCGAGTCCTGGAAGCGGAACAGCTCGAGCGACGCTACCGTGCGGATCCCGTAATAGCCAAAATGGCCGTACAGACACGGAACGTTGCCGGTAGCCACGGAGTCCATGTCGTAATTCTTTTCGTACCCGTGGCCGTTAAGCATGTTGGGCACGCCTTCCCTTGTGGACGGCACCCAAAGCGGGCGGCTGTCGCTGTCCACCAGCACCCGGATAAGGCGCTCAAAGTCGTCGGAGATCATGTAGCCGAGCCGACCGCCCTCGGCCATGAATCCGCCTTCGCCCGTCTCCTCGCCTTCGCGATAGGCGGGGTCGATCTTGTAGATCAACTCCGTCAGCTCAGTCCAAGTCACGGCGATTGCGGAGGCCGCCGTCAGGCCGTCCTTGGCGGAGCTCACGACGCCGATCGGCAGCCCGGTCCCGGGTTGTGTTTTGGTAAATGCCTCGTTCGATATGCGTCCGATGCGGCGAACCGCCTGGCGCTGGACGTAGGATTCGATGTCGATGATCGAGTCCTGGAGCATCTCGCGGGTGACGAGCATAGATTTCGTCGAATAGGTCTTCACGCCGAAGTTCACCACCCCGATGTTCGGGATGTCCTGATCCGCCGTCTCGGTGTTTTGCGCGTCCAAGATCTCGCCCTTCTGTGCGGTGGCGTCCATCTGGGGAATCCGGTAGTCGTTGCCGGTGGCGGTGGAGAAGCGCTGGCACATACGGTCGACGCCGCCGTACTGCAGGAGTCTGTCGATGACGCGGGGAACGACGGTCTCCTCCATCGCTTCCTCTCCGCTGGCGGCATCGGACGCCGTGGCAGCCGTGACGACGAAGGTCTCGCCGCCGCCGTTGGGGAGTCCAGCGTCGCGGATTTCGCTGAGCATGGCGTCGCGCTCGGGGCTTTCCAGGCCGGCGGCGCCGTCGCGCATCCAGCGCGACAAGGGGGAATTGGCACGCCGGCGCGCCCGGTTGGGCTCGCGCAGCTCATAACTGGAGCGCGCTTCGATCGCCGTCCGTAGCGACGATTCAAGCCGCATATGATCGAGCGAGAGGCGTTGATATTCGTCTTTCTTCGCCTCGTTCCACTCATCCGTCTCTTTCATCTCGTTGAGACGGATGCTGAGCTCTTGGCGTTCGCGGGTGAGCCGCGACTCTTCGGCCACGAGCTCGGCCAATCTTTGGGGATCAAATCGCATGGGGGCCTCCTCAAGCAGCCGCGCCGGTGAGCGCGGCCAATCTCAAATTGCGGCGGGCGAACATGTCGGCCGCGTTGTTGGTCTTTCGGGATTCAAGTGAAATCACCTCGTCGGCGAGCCCGGCCTCAACCGCTTCCGGGCCCGTGAACCAGGTCACGTTTTGCAAATCGGCCATGACTTCCGCTTCGCTCTTGTCCATGCGCTGGGCATAAAGTTCGGCGGCTTGGGCATCGATGCGGCCCAGGAAATCGGCCATCTCGCGGAACTCTTCGGCCGTGCCGGACATCAGGCCAGAGGCTTGGTGAATCATAATGCTCGCCATGGGGGCGACACGGACCGTGCCGCCGGCCAGCATGACCAGGCTTGCCGCACTTGCCGCCAGACCATCGATGACGACGTCGACGTTATCGCCGGCGTTTCGGCGCTCGGTAATGGCAGTCATGATCCCGCTTGCCGACCAGACGTCGCCGCCCGGTGAATCGATGCGGACCAGAACGTCGCCCTCGATGGCATTGAGGCGCTCGCGGAACATGGCATTGCTCATGACCACGTCGCCTAAGAATTCGCTGATCCAGGCGGCCTCGAGCCCATCGACGATGGGGCCGTAGACGAGGACTTCGCCGTCGGCCGCCGCTTGGTTCACAAGCCCGGAGCCGTCCCAGCGCTCCACCACGCCTGCCGGGATGCCCAGCATGGCCAGTGCACGCTTTTGCAAAGCATCGAGTTTCATGGGGCGGAATGTTGACGCATTCCAGATGTTGTGAAAATCTGGCTAAATGTCACCACATGACGTGCGTGCCGCGCGAACCGAGTTGGGGTTAAGCGCGGCTAAACTGGCCAGGCGGTTAGGGATGGCGTCGCCCCGGACCATCTACCGCTGGGAAGACGGCAGCCAAGGTGTAGCCAAACAAACGGCGGCTTTGCTCGAATTGCTCTTGTGGCTGCACCGGTGGGGCATCGACGACCCATTCAATGACCGGTCTTCCGCATTGCCCATTGTAACGGCCATCGATTCCAGACGCGCCCGCTGAGCGCCGGTAATTTTCTAGGTGGAATAAAAGATACATCGAGGGGTGCCCACGCGCCTGTGCGGGCTTCTGTGGCGGCGATTTTTAGCGGTTCGGCGCTCAAACCCTCGTTTCGGCGTGTGCTTGGTCATTCGGCCCCCCTTCAAGCCTCAATTGCTTTCCGACAGAACACAAGAATAGTGTGCGTACCCGCCGCCGAGGCCTTCCCCTGCGGTCTTGCTTTCAAAGCGTGCCACCTTCCCGTAGCGGCGGCATTCCTTCAGTGCCAAGGCCATAAGCTTCTCGTCGCTATCGAGAATCATGTCATAGCTAATCGTTACATGATCCTCGGAGACGGAAGTGACCGCCGTCGCACATGCCGTCAGACCAAGCAATAGCAGCATGAGTGCAGGAATATTGAACCGTTGCTCCCAAGGCCCCGGCGTGTGCTTGGTCATTCGGTATCGTCCTCCGGCTCCGGTTCCGCTGCCGGCGCCGGCTCCGGCGGCTCGACCTCCACGAACTCGCCGTCGGGCTCGCGGGTCAAACCTGCGATGTTTCTGAGCTCCTCGCGCGTGGCCACCGGCGGGCGTTGGGCGTCGCCTTGAAGCGCCATCACCAGTGTCGCCGTCGCGTCATAATCACCGCGCAGAAACTCTGTGGGATCAACCTCCAGCCGATTGCCGGCGGCCAACAACCGTGTCGAGAATGGCGCCAGGAACCGCGCCACATGGTCGCGCAGTCCCACTCGCCACCACATTTTCATGAGTTGTTCAATACCCTGGCCCCACTGCGTCACGTTCATACCGAGCAGCGGCGCTGGGATGCCGTAGTACCGGCCGATCTCCTGCACCTGGAACTCCCGCAATTCCCTAGCCTCGGCGTCCTGCGGCGTATCGTCGAGCCGCGCCGATTCCATATCCTCGGTGACGACAGGGCGCCCAGTGCCGACCTGTCGGATGACCCAGTCTTTCAATTGCTTGAGTTGATCGGGCGTGTGCGCTTGTTCACCAGGATTGCGCCCGAGGTCGAAATGAAGCTTACTCTTGGACCCGCGGGAGAACCACTCGCGGATGTAGCGGTCGCCCTGGATGCCGATATCGAGCGCCGGCCTCAAGGCCACCACGGGCGCAAGCGCGAAACTCTCGCGCGTTGTGGCGCCCCGGCTGTGACGGCGCAGGCGCGGCCAACGCACGTGCACCACGTCTCGCGCCGCCTTAAGTTCCTCATAGACCGGTCCATCCGCCGGCTCCAGCCGGTAGGCCGCGTCGCCCGTGCGCGCATAGATGATCTCTGCATGGAGCGCCGACATCCGCCGAAGCCGCATCAGCGTGCCGTCGGCGCTGAGGTCCGGCACCAGCAGCGCATTGCCGTCCAGCACATAATCGGCGACCGCGTCCTCCACAAACTGGAATGACGGCGTTACGCCGCCATCCGGCGAGCTCGCAAGGATCTCGAGGACGCGACGGGCGCGGCGCGACTTCACCGTGCGGCCCTCGCGGTCCACGACGCGGAGCTTGCCGTTGCAAACGAGCTGCGCGACACCGGCCGAGATCAGCGTCACACAGCGGTTCAGAGTGGCATAGGAAACCGCGACATTGCGCGAAAGCGGTAACCCCACACCATAGAAATCAAAGGGCCATGTCTCCCCGGCACCAGACGCATAGTCCAGAATCTGGGACCAAGTCGTGTCCGCCGGCACCAGCAAGCGGCCGGATTGCCCCGATGCGCCCGAAGCGTGCACCGTCGGCGGCCGGACCGCGTCGATAAGCCGCCGGAACAGCCCAGGTGGCGGGGTCTGGTCCAGTGTAACGAGGGCTTGCATGGCAACACCTTAGCAAAATATGTCAGAAAAAGCGCGTTTTCCCTTCACCCTTTAATTAGGCACCCGATATTAAGGATATCAACAGCGGAAAGAGACAGACCGATGACCACCATGATTTCCGAAGTTTACGATGCTTTCAAAGCAGCTGGCACTGACGACGACAAGGCGCGCGCGGCGGCCACGGCGCTGAGCACCATCGAGCGCGAGCGTGATCGTGTGTTCTGATCAAGCCGTCAACTCTCCCATGGTGATATCCGCGAGCGAGCGCGCCTGTATGTGCTCCGGCGGCAACCGCCACCGCCGGCCCGCGCCCACCGCGAGCACGGCCGCCTGTAGCGCATCAATCCGGCCACGAGAGCGCGACTTGTCCAATCGAGGATTTCCGTTAGTGTCGCGCGTGATCGAGCATTCGGCGATTGCCGATTCCATCAGCAGCGACGGAGCGGTCCGCGAATGCGCCTCTAGCACCTCAGCCTGGAACGCCCGGATGTCGGCCGAGCCGTCCTTGCCCGCACCGGTCGCGCGCCATTCCATCGGCCAGCGGATGTCGGCCTCATTGAGCGCCTGCTCCGCCTCCGACCGCCGATAGCGGTCCGCCACGGCCGAGATCACCTGTTCGCCGTCGATCAGCCCCGCCATATCGGTCAGAAACCGCCCGACCGGCGTGACTTTGCCGGGATACGTCCGTATCTCACCCCGCTCGCGCATCGTCAGGTAACGGTCGCCCACCATGTCGGCCCGGCCGCGCTCGCTGAGCGACGGATCGGCCGGGAACGCGCCGTAGGATTCGAGCCGCCCAGTCTCGGGCCAGTAGAACACGCACGCCGTCATGGACGCGGAGCCGCCGAGGTCGAAGCCCACCGTCACGGGTCCTTGCCGCAGCGGCGGCACCTTGACCGTACAGGCTTCCCAGTTCTCGACCGTTACGATGACCTCGCGCTCGCCCGTGTCCGGCGTGCCCTTGTTGAGACGAAGCGCCCGCCACGCCGCGAGATAGGGCCCGCCGGCGCGGGCCTTTTCCATTTCGCGGGCAAGAACGTCTTTCAACACCGGCATATGAGCAAGCGCCGGATTGGCCTTCTTGACCTGTTTCCAATCGAAGTCGTCGGACTTTTCGTCAGCCGCATGACACTGGGCGTAGACGCCGGGGCCGCCCTTGAGCAAGTGCGCGAACCAATGGTGCGGGTCGTCGGCCCGCGTGCCGATCGCCACCAGCTTTGCCTCCGGCTGCTTGCCGAGCGCGGTCATCAACGCGGCATACATGCGCGGCCCGTGGTTCGCCTCCCATTGGGCCGGCTCGTCGGCAATCACCAAGAGCGGGGCGAGCCCGTGCGCGCGCTTGGGATCACTGCCAATGGCTCGCAGGCTCGCTCCCGTCATGCGGTCCTCAAGACGGCATTCGTGACTGTTCTCAATCAGCCGCCAGCGCTTGACGTCGTCGCTGATAACCGGTTCCAGAAACCAGCGCGCGTGATTGAACGCAATGCGCGCCTGGCCCAAGCTCGACGCCACGATGATCGTTTGTGCACGGAGCACCGCCATCGGACCAGCCATGGCGCAAGCGGCCAGAGCCGCCGCAAGGGTCGTCTTGCCGTTGCCGCGCGCCATCGACAGCGCCGCCTCGTCAACGGCGAGCAAACCTTTGATGAATTTCTTTTGAAAAGGCAGCACACGGAATTTCTGGCCAAGGAGCGGTCCCTCGGTGATCCTCATGCCCCCAAGCCAGCGGACGATCTCGGTCAATCTATTCGCCGGCATGGCGTTCCGCTTTCCGGTCGAACTCGTCAAGTCTTTGGCGCCAGGCCCGGCGCTCGGGCGTCTCGGTGCGCGGGCGGTTCTCGTCTAACGTTTTCAACTCGTGGCACATGCGGCACAAAGCCTGCCAATTGCTCGTGTCCCAAAAGCGCTCGGGCTCGCGTGACACCGGAACGATGTGATCGAGCTCCGTGGCCGCAACCGTAAAACCCAGCTTGGCACACTCAGTACACAGAGGATTCATAATTAGAAACTGCCTGCGCGCGTTCTGATAACGGCCGGTCGAACGCTGACGGCGGATTTTAGACCCATCCAAGACCACAGTCATTCCTTGTCATCGTTGTCCAAAATCGTTTACTTGCAAGCCGGCACTGGGGCATACGGTCTACCGCACCGCAACATTTTTACTTTCGACCCCCCCCTTGCCGGTAGGGTCTACCTCACTGCAACATTTTCACTTTCCAAAGCGGCCTTGGTTTGGAAGCTCTGCCCGGTCAGTCATCTCGCTGGCCGTCAACCTGCTTAACCGTGAGCGTCACAAACAGCGCGTCGTCGTCGATGATTTGCGGCGCCTTGGCGTTGTCGAAAATGGACCTGAGATGATCGCGGAAAAAGTCGCATATGTCGTCGACACACTCCAGCGCCGTAACTTCGGTATCCAGCGGGCAGTAAAGCCTGACGGTCGTGTCATAACGGTAAGCGCCGTAGCTCGGGAATTCTTCTTTGTCAGTTGCGGTCATTCAGCACCTTTCCAACAACTTGCGCCAGTCGACTCGGGTGTTGACCCCGAGAAAGGTCAGCACGTCGTGAGCCTTGCGCATCGCGACGACCTGTTGGTATTTCAAGCGCAAATCCATGAGCCTTTGAGACTTCTTATCATCCGTCACCCAGCCCTCAGCAAACGCACTCAGGTCGATGATACGTGCAACCAGCTCGGTCCGCTCAAATAGATCGGGGTGCATTTTGCGCGCCTTGCGAAGAACATCGTTGATTTTGTCAGTCATCCGTCCTCTCGCTCGAGCAGGGCGTCGGCCGGGCCGTATAATTTCCTTGTCATTGAGAGCATCAAGTCACGTTGCAGCTTGCGGTTACGGTAGTCCAACACGCAAAGGCCAAACCCAGCCGCGAGGTTCATCACAATCAAACACAAAACTCCTATTTGACAGTCAGTCATACCAGCTCTCCGTCTATTGTCGCGCCGCGACGACGCTTCAGTTCGTTCAACGATTTCAGCTCGTGACACATCCGGCACGACGTGGTCGAGATCAAGCGCGAGTATCGTACTAGCCGGAGACATCAAATGACTGCCGCCCGTATCGGCCTCACGGCCAAGCTCACCATAAACCGGGAGCGAAAACGCAAGGCGGCTTAGTTTCATGCGGCGATCCGCTTGAGCCATTCGCGCGTGACCATTCCGTCCGGCGCGGGACACTCCGCCACACGCTGAAGCGTGAGCAGCCGGTCGAGCACGGCTTGACGGCGTTTCAAGGGCGGGTCGGTCAGCGCGATCAGTTCCGAGGCCACCGGCCAAAACTTTTCTTGCCGCCGCCATTGCCGGCACGCGTCAGTCAATATATCCGGCGGTACGTCGGCCAGATCCTCGGCGTAGACGCGAAACCTCAATTCCCAATTCGCGGCATCCTCCAAGCGCAGCACCGCCGCAAGCTCGGTCAGCATGACGATGATTTGATTGTGCTCGGCGGGCACCAAAGACTGTTCGAGCGCTGCGATGGCGCTGGGGATCGCCGCCGCTACTTGCGGCGGAAGGCGTGGGGGCGGCAGCCAACCCCGAGGCGGATACGGGCCCAGCTCGATGACGTTATGTGTCGGGCGGTAATAGTCCGTGGTCAAGCGCCGCAGAGGCTCCGGCAACGACGGCTTCGAACCGGTCACGCTGGGTGCGTTTGGCCGGTGCTCCGGCGGTTTTGCCGATCGGCCCTTCCTCGCGGCGGCACCAGTTGCGCCAGGTGGCGTCCCAATCGAGCTTGACGCCTCTCTGTCCCGGCTGGGCGATCCAGTAATCCCGGAATTGCTCGGCAACGGCGGTGATACGTTCCTCCGGCCAGCCGAATTGCCGGCGGGTCCAATCTCCAAGTTCGGCATTAACTCTCCAATCTGGCGCAAGTCGTGTTCCTCGTCTGTTGGGGTTGGTCACGTGACTGTCGGTGCGGCCGGTCGGGCCGTCGCGCGCGCGCGCGCGTCCCCTGACGGTTCACTGACGGTTCCTGATGGTTCATTGACGGTTCGGGTGACACTGGCGTCACTAGTTGGGTGACACCGGTGTCACTAGTTGGTGCCGGATTTGTCACTAGTTGGGTGACGGAATTGTCACCAGTGACACTGGCGTCACTGGTGACACGTGCGTCACTAGTACTGGTGACGGAATCGTCACTAGTTGGTACGCCGGGAAGCGCCATCCGATAGACCGTGACACCCTGTTTGCCACGATCGACCCTGACCAGTTCACCCAACTCGACCAGGCTCTGGATTGCACGGATCGCGGAGCGCCGATGGACGTTGGCGTAGTGTGCCAGCCGCGTCAGCGACGGATAGGCCGTCATGTGCTCATCGGCATGGTCGGCGATGGCGAGCAGAACCACACGGGCAGTGCCCGTCGATTGGGACCGGTCCCATACGGCTTGTATGGCGGCAATGCTCATGCTTGACTTCCTTACGTTAAGCGTTCGCCAAATCGGCCCGCATCCGATCGACAATTTTGTAAAGCTGTTGTGCATCGTCCAAACGAATTGACACACCCCGCGATGATCTTTTCGTCATCGCGCTTTTGAATCTCACCGAATATCTGTCTCATTCAGCTAATCCTTTCTTCCTTCACTTACCTTCTAGTCCTTCCATGATCGGTGAATCCCTGAGCGATGGGCATAGGACGACCAGCCCCTCATAAAGAGGCCGGTCCTCCCTTCCACGATCGGAGCCATCCCGTCGCTTCGGGCCTGCGCATTGGCGGGCACGCCTGCGCAGTCGGTGACTACTTACGACCAGTGCCCTGGCCGGAGAGCGGGCTTCCACCTTTCGGACTGCCCTTGCCACTTTGCTCTCGCCCCACGGTAGCGGCCTTTCCTTGCGCCCCGCCGTCACTGAACCGACGACGCAAGGGAACTCTTGTCACTCTATGAGCGCCTCATGAGCGCCTCGTCCGATTCCCAATCGGACCAAAAAAACTTCGACCACGGATGACGCAACATAGTCATGCGGCCTCCGTCAACGCTGGTGAGACCCGGATGTCGAGCCGGGGTTTGGCGGCATATGCCTTGACCGCGCGCACGTCTACGGCTTGGGAATCGTCGCGGAAGACGATGCCGTTGCAGGCATCGAGCGCCGACTTCAGGATATTTTCGACGTCCGGCCGCTTGGTCGGCGCGATCGCGCCCCGTTCCGCCATCCGCTGCCGCTTCTTGGACCAGGACGTCGGGATCGGCAACCAAGCGACCATGCTGACAGTCACCGGCCCGTCGAGCGGCGCGCGGCCCTCCATGGCTTGTTGCGCGGCCAGACGCACATGTGTTTCGTATTTGCGCGTCTTCGCCGGCGTGAAGGCCATGGCACGGCCGTTGACGGCGTCGAAGCGCGGCCGGCCCTTGGGCACGGGCGGTCCGGCAACGGTGATGCGGATGGTCATTCCCGAGGCCGATCAAGCGGTTGCGCGAGCTTCCGTCACCTCGGCTACTTCAGAGGGAGTCGGAAACAGATCGCCCTGACCCCCAATGCCCAGCGCCTCGCAGCACAGACGGATGTTGTCGAGCGTCTCGTCGCGGTCCTCGTTTTCGAGCTTCCACCAACGCAACACGGTGTTGAAATCAGCCATCTTTACGCCGTGAGTCTTGACCTTCTCGGCTTTGATCTCGCGCTTCTCGGCCTGGAGTTGGGAGATCTGCTCGTCGATCTTGTTGATATCGGTGGCCGCCTTCGCCAGATCGGCCCGCAGTTCGCCGCCGTTGTGTCCGATACCCGGATCGTCGTTGCCGTTGATTGTCATTTCGCTTTGTCCTTTCACAAAAAAGGCCGGGACCGCAACCGGTCCCGGCAGTCAACGGGGGGTGTCCGAATTTCCCGGTGCGGACAAGTGGGGGCTGCGCACCGGCCGCCTCGGACGGGGGCGGGATTCTGAAACCGCCCCGAAAGCGGGACAAATTCTTCCATGCCTTGCCTTGCCATGTTGGGTTGCGGGATGCCGCTGACTCCATTCTCATCGCAGTACAGCGACTGTTCCGCTTGTTCATGTGGGCTCTCGGAATCGGTGGCGATGCTGAACCGCGTGCCGCTGGGGGCACTTATCTGCGCCTCGTCCGTGAAGCGGTGGATGAGCAGGGGCGTCACGCCTTCGTTGCTGACACTGATGGTCTTCATGACAACGCCTCCGGCTCTTCGCCCTTGAGCTTGTTGATCTCCAAGCACAAGCAGCCGATGGCAAGTTTCATCGCGAGCGGTGATGTCAATTGGGGTGTCATCGCGCGCCCAGGGCCCTCGCCTGAGATTCCAATTCACGAGAAAGTTCAAGCAGCCTCGGCCCGGTCTCGGCACGATCGACATGACAGAATTTGCCGTCACGTAGACGTTCCAGAAGATCACTCGCTACCTGAACGAGATCGGTTGCTGTGCCCTGCGGGTCAGGATGGGCAATCGCGACGCGCTCGACGCCGCCAAGTCCTGCTGGCGCCAATAGCTCGCTTGTGAATGTTGGGCCGAAGTAGCAGCACAGCCGCAACATTAGCGCCCAATGAGGCATCGCGGTGGTATCCCGCCAAGACTTGACCGTGCGCGCCTGAACGTCGATGGCGTCAGCCACGTCAGCAACCGGGACCTTGCCCGCCCCCCGTCCGACGCGGCGGCGGAAGGCGTCGAGGAAGCACTCGGCAGCGATGTCATGGGTAATGAGGCCCGACTCGGGCATGGAGACGCCGCACGACTCAGGCGCAATATCCACGACATTCGGAACCATCACACAATCCCCCACCGCATTGGGGCGGAGGCTCCCCCGGCGATAGGATCGGCGGTGCGAATCACACGATCAATCACGAAAGGAGCCTCCGATGACCCAAGAAACAATCGGCGCACTACTTGCTTTGGCGACCGCATTTACCGCTCTGACGGATGCCCTCGCCAAAGCCGGTGTGCTGGAGAGCGAGCAAGTCCGTCTGAGGCTTGAAAAGGCATTGGCAGCGTCGCCCGACATTCCTGTCGAGTGCTCGGCAGCCTGCGACAAAGCTCTGAACTTTCTCATCACGATGATCGATGGAACAGAAACGAAGACTTCCCAACCGGATTGGTTCCATTAGCCAACCCGAACGGGTTATCCGCACTGTCGAACCTGAGCGCCCTGAAATGGCGAATGACGTTGTGGGCGAAGTCTACTGCCTCCTGCGCCTTTGCCTCGCGGGCCGTTACCACCGCCACCGGCGCCGCCGCGAGCAGGCCGAACAGCTGGCGCCGCGTCACCATCACGCTGCGTCCTCCGGCTCCAACGGCTCCAAATTCAGGAAATCTTCGGGACCGACAGCACCATCAGTGGCCGCAACGATGCGGCGCATAGTTGCCCAATCAGGGCGCGTTTCATCCCGAGCAAGGCGGCTAACGGTTGACACGGCTCGACCTATTTCCGCCGCGAATGCTGAATAGCTGATGCCGCGCTCAGATAGATACGTGTTCAGCTTCATCATTCATATATTGCACACCATGCAATTTTACACAACCAAAAATTTGCACCCGATGATGTGGCGGACTTGTATTCAATGCAACATGATCGCTTGATGCGCAGAAAGACGTTCATCAGAGAGTGGCGGATACACCGAGGTCTCAGCCAAGAACAAGTCGCAAGCGGTATCGGCATGTCCACGCCGAACCTCAGCCGTTTGGAGCGCGGGCTGATCCCATATAGTCAAACCGCACTTGAGGCATTGGCTGAGCTGTTTGGGGCACAACCTTATGATCTTCTATCTCCACCGAGCCCCGAGATGACTGACGCACCCAACCGGATCAAGGAGTTGCGGAAACTTGCCAGCATGTCCCAGGGAGATGTTGCGGCGTTGGTCGGCACCACGACCACACAGATCAGCCGTCTGGAACAAGGACACCGCCAATTGACACAAAAGTGGATGGACCGCATCGCCCCAGCATTGGGATGCAAGCCGGCTGACTTGTTGCTCGACGGCGGTGGCGGATCAAACGTCTCTCCCGGGCCTGAGACAATCCACTATCTACCGCTGATCTCATGGGTTCAGGCAGGCGCATGGGCCGAAGTGCAGGATCCTTATGAGCCCGGCGATTACGAGCGGCTTGTGCCGGTCACACGGCGATACTCGAATCGTGCCTATGCGCTGAAGATCAAGGGCGACAGTATGCAGGCGTCCGACGGCGACAGTTTCCCCGATGGCTCTATAATCTGTGTGGAGCCTAACCAGGATGCCCGCAATGGTTCCTATGTGGTCATGAAGCTCGAAGAAAGTCAGGAAGCTACGTTCAAGCAACTGGTGATCGACGGCGACCGTCGATATTTGAAGCCGCTGAACCAGCGCTATCCGATCATCGAGATCACCGGAGAAGCGGTCGTCTGCGGCGTGGTGCGTCAGCTCGTGATGGATTTTGGTGGCTGAGAGAAATTTGGCCTAAGGAACGGGGGACGGCACGGTGACAGTCTTTCAGGGTTTCGATGAGGCAGTTGTGGTCGATGTAGAGACCACGGGCTTGGACCCAGCAAACGACCGGGTTATTACAGTTGCGATGGCACGCGGTCGCTTCGCGGACCTAAAAGACGATTCAAGTGGTCTGCATTTCGACACGATGGATGCGATAGTAAACCCGGAGGTCAGAATCCCGGCCGGGGCATCCCGCGTGCACGGCATAACCAATAGGGCTGTGGTGGATAAAGGCACCTTCGCGGAAGTTGCACAACAGCTGCGGGACTTCATTGGTGATCGCCCGATCATTGCCCACAACGCATCGTTCGATAAAAGATTTCTAAATGCCGAGTTCAAACGGGCCGGTGTGAAAACGCTTGCGGGAAACAAAGGTTTTTGCACGATGCACCGATTCCAAGACTTCAATCACGGATTACGCAAGGGCAGCAACCTGGACAATGCGGCCGAAGTGATGGGGGTTAAAGGTCGAGCGACCGCCAAACACGACGCGGTTGAGGATGTAAGAATGACGATGGAGATCGCTGCTTTGTTCTACATGATGGACAACGGCATTGAAATTCCAGGCGGCGCACCAAAGCCTCCTAGAAAAAAGCGGAAGCCGAGGCAGTATGACTATGATTATGACGATCACTATGATGATTATGACAATGATATGCCTCTAGTTAGCTATGTCATTGTAGGGGCTATCGTTATCGTTTTTCTGGTTTGGGCGTTCGCTTAGGTTGTGAGGGTCAAGATTGGCGCACACACTGATCGGCAATAATTTTGCCGTGACCCCCGGAGAAAACCTCAAAGCAATTCGGCTCGCCCGCAAACTGACCCTGCGGCAACTCGCAGATGCCGTGGGTTCGACTCCCAGTCAGATCGCGCGGCTCCAGTCAGGAGAGCGGCGAATGACGGCCGAATGGATGAACAGGCTCGGCAAGGCGCTGGGGTGTGCGCCGAGCGACCTGCTTTCGGGCGAGATACCGCCGCCGCCACTGTCCGAGGCAAAAGACATCCCCGAAATCGATGTGCGCGCCGGAATGGGTGGCGGAGGGGTGGCTGCCGTTACATATGTTCCAGACGGCAACGGTGGTTTGGTCGCCGCGGACGATGTGCGCGGCACATGGTCGCTACCAGCGGAATATTTGGGCTCCGAGTTACGGGTGAACAGTGACAATGCTCGAATTGTCGAGGTCCAGGGCGATTCGATGGAGCCAACCTTGAGGGCTGGCGACCGAGTCATGGTGGATACGGCCTACAAGCTCCCTAGCCCAGCAGGTGTTTTTGCATTGTGGGACGGCTTCGGAGTGGTGGTTAAGCGCATAGAGCATGTCCCGAACAGCGACCCGCCTATACTCAAGGTCAAGTCCGACAACAAGTTTCACGATGAATACGAGCGAACTGCCGACGAAGTGAACATCATCGGCAGAGTCGTGTGGTTTGCGCGAAGGCTTTGACTTTCAAGCAACTCGTAATCGACGGCGATCGCAGATACCTCAAACCTTTAAACCAGCGCTATCCGATCATCGGACCGGTCCGAGAACATGTACGTTTGCAACCAATTCCTCACGAGGCTCTGCCCGTAAGAAATCGACTTCCTGGCTTCTTGAAGCAATGCGGGTCCGAACGATCGCAGCACCGGCGCCCAGGCATGGGCCAGCACTGGATTCTCGGCGATGTTCTGCCTCGCTTCTTCAAACTGGTCGACGATCGAATGCGCCGAGAACGCCCTGTTGCCGACGATGAGTAGAGGATCGGTCGGTCCTAACTAACTCTGGCGACCCATGACGATGGGGTCGCACCCTAACGCAACCATGGTACCGGCACAGGGCATGATGCTTAGCCACAAGCTAAAGCCCTGTCAGCGTTGTCTTCTGTCCATTCATTAGAGAAGGCAAACTGCGCCTGCGGCCGGTGCATTTGGTCCATCTTGTCCAGCTCGGACAGATCCTTCTGAAGAGCATCTTGCAGCTCCTTTAATTCGCTGGGTGTCAACACAAATGCCAGAAACATTGCGCGCAGCAGCTTTTCCTCCGGACCTGGAACTTCGTACTCGCCCTTTTCCCAGCGCGCCACGGACTGGGGAGAATTACCCAGTTTCTCTGCTAGCTGGGCCTGGGATAGATCCATAGCATCGCGCAAAAAACGGATTTCTTTGGGCAACAGGCCCTTTCGGTGCAGGACCAAATGGCGCCCGATGGCCCTGTGCAAACCCTCCAAATTGGTAATGGAGACATGTCGCTCTCCGTCATGCTCCTCAAATTGATATCCGTTCAGGAGATAGATGCCGTCCAGTCCGGCGCCTCGGTAAAGGTATGGCTCGGATTTCAGCTCTTCGCCTACCAGATGGAAATGATCCTTGTTCATAGGTCCTCCCATTCCACGGTTTTGACGAATAGCTTGGCGCGGTTGATCACCACGGCAACCACGCCCGCGTCTCGGTTTCCTCGTAACTTCGCGACCACTTTGCATTTCCATTCTCCAACGGCTTTGCCGGGTTCGATGCCCCCCCAAATCATCCCGCTACGCAGGATACGAAGTACGTCCAGATTGGTTATTCCCCTTTCCTCCATTCGATCCAATGCATGATCGCCGAAAGCCGGGCTGACCTCCCTACCGGCTAGCATTCGGATCGTCTTTTCGAGCTCGCCCGGCTTCGGGCGAAAGTCATGAATGTTCGAAGCTGTCTTCTTCCGCATCATGACCTATCATTATGATAGTTAAGATAAGCTTGTCAAATTAACAAATCACGAATGCGAGAAGGCGCTATGACAGAGTGGCTCAGGCGACTCGCATCCCGCTTCTATTAGCGAGACCAGCCTCCCTCCGATCCGACGGTCCCGGCCGCCTCAAGGCACTCATAAGGCCCTTCTGACGCCATGTTTCGGCGGTCCCGCTTACCATGGGGAGTATAGCAGCGGACAAAATAATTGCACCACATGCAATTTCATCATTGACTTAATATTGCATGGTATGCAATATTCTCTCCAACACCACACCTTGGAGGGACCATGATTGAGCCCATCGCTTACTGGATTTCGGTGCGCGACGCGCACGATGAGTGCCGCTATTTCACCTCCTACGAAGACCTGCTGACCTGGGTCTCGGATGAAGGCGAGTACCAGGCCGAGTGGGATGTGATCGAGGTCATCGAGCGCCGCGCTGACGGCACGGTCATACGCCACGACCGCGACACCGTTGATGCCTGGTCCGCCGAGCGCGACGAGGACATCGAGACCGAGCGCGAGCATGAGCGTTGGTTGAGCTCGCCGCAACTGACGGGGCGGATATGAGCGCCGACCTCGAAACCCTCGCACTCGCCTATTGGCAATCGTCACTCTCGTTGAGGGATCAACTGGGCGGACTGTCGCTGTCCACGGCGCGTGCCTACGTACTCAGCCAATCCAAATGGCCGGGCCATCCGGTGATCGAGCAGCGCTGCCGTCAGGCTACCGCCGATTTAGGGCTGGCTGATGTCGAGTGCCTTCGGCCCTGCGATTCGGAGCCTGCGTGATGTCGACTGCTAGTTTGTTGTCACACAAGGCAGATGCTATGATGGCTGTGGCTGGACCGCCTGCGCGGCTGGCTACAGGTTTGGCGGCGGGTGTGGGATTCGAACCCACGAGCCCCAGGGGACTGCCCGGTTATAAGCCGGGTCCTTTTAGCCACTCAGGCAACCCGCCGCTGAACCCTACCTCAAAACGGTATTTCTTCGTCGAGTCTGTCGAGAGGATCGCGGTCTATCCACTTATAGAACGTTCTGCCTTTATGCTCGACCGGGGCAACCTCCCCTTGTTCTTCCAGCCTCTTAAGCGTCGTGTGAATGACGGCCAACGCATTCCTGTACTTGTTGAGCGGAAATCCCTCCTGTTGAAGCTTGCTCCGGACATTTGCTGGAGCAAAGACATATTTCCTTTTCCCCTCAAGGACCTTACGGATGGCATCTGTGATGCCAAGCGACTCTTCTTCCACGTCTTCTCCAACGAGATGACTCAAACTCAGGACCGTCTTACGCAGCTTTTCGCTGCGCTCTCGAATCTCTCGAAGGCGATCCTCGAACTCTGCCTCTTCGTTCAGCAACGTTTCGAGTTCCGCTCGTGCAGCTTCCAGGACCTGTTCGTAGCTTTGGTCAGTCATGATTTATACGGTGATTTACATGTCTAGGCCAAAAAAAGCAAAAACAAAGTTACATGCTAATTTACATCTTTCGCAAAGCGCCAAGAAATGGCGGAAAGCCGCCGAAGATGCGGAACTCATGATTACGGATCACCAGAAGAGAATTCGCCATCTGAGGCGGGCAATCGCGATCTTCCGGGAGAAGATCGAACAGGACGAGTCGTGGCCAGGAGAATCGCCACCGGATGTGCGGGAGCCGTCCTGATGCGCCGTCTTATCCACAAACTCATCCGTCCGATCCGTCAGCAATGGCGCTGGTGGCGAACGATGACACGAGGTTCACGATGGCGTTGACGGCTGAACAACTAAAAGCCCGCGAGGGCAAGCTGACAGCGTCCCGTGTCGGCGTGCTGATGAACGGTGACGATGCGGCGCTGTACGACTTATGGCGTGAATGCACCGGCGATCCTTCATATGAGCCGCCCGATCTGTCGGGCGTGTGGCCGGTGCAACTCGGCAACGCGACCGAAGCGCTTAATCTGGAGTGGTACGGACGAAAGACGGGGCATGTCCCAACACGCCGCGGCGAGGTTGTGACATCGCAAGAGCGCCCATGGGCAGCTTGCACGCTGGACGGCTGGGATGCGAACCATCCCGACGGTCCCGCCGTGATCGAAGCCAAGCACGTCGGCGGCTTCGAGCCGCTGAACGCCGTGATCACCCGCTACATGCCGCAGATCCATTGGCAGATGTACGTGACCGGCTGCACGCTCGCGGTCTTCTCAATCATCGAAGGCGCCAAGAAACCGCGCCTCGAAGACGTGCCGCTGGATGCGGAATACCTCGCGGAGCTTCTGCGCCGGGCCGACGCCTTTTGGGAATGCGTCGAAAAATTACAGCCGCCGGTTGCCATGCCCGCTATTGAAGCGCCGAAGATTGCCACGCGCGAGGTCGATATGTCGAAGCCGAACGCTTGGGCGTCGTTCGCCGCCGATTGGCTGGCGAACCAGGATGCCGCAAAGACGTTCAACGTGGCGACAAAGGAACTCAAGGCGCTGGTGCCCGATGACGCGGCCCGCACCGTTGGACACGGAATTGAAGTCAAGCGCTCCCGCAACGGCGCGCTCAGGATAGGAGAATTGAAGGATGTCTGAAACAGCAACGGAAGTGGCGGCGGCAGAGCCTAAATCGAACGGCGCCGAAATCATGGAGCAGGTTATCATCAAGGGCGACCTGTCGAAGCTCACTCCGGCAGAGCGCAGCAACTACTACATGATCGTCTGCAAGTCGGTAGGGCTCAATCCGCTGACCAAGCCGTTCGAGTACATCAATCTGAACGGCAAGCTCACGCTTTACGCGCTGCGTACCTGCACCGATCAGCTCCGCACGATCCACGGCGTGTCGGTCGAGGCCATGACCGAGAGCGAGCGGGACGGGGTGTTCATGGTCACCGCCAAGGTGAAGAACAGGGATGGCCGCACCGACATTGCCAAGGGCGCGGTGGCGATCGCTAATCTCAAGGGCGACGCACTCTGCAATGCGATGATGAAGGCTGAGACCAAGGCCAAACGCCGAGCGACGCTATCCATCTGCGGGCTCGGCTTTCTCGACGAGTCGGAAATCGAGACGATCCCCGACAAGGGGAAGGCCCAGCCTCGTGACGTAACACCGACGCGCGGCGCTCCCAAAGTAATTGAGGCGCAGCCGCCGGCCGATCCCGAGACGGGGGAGCTTTTACAACCGTCACCCATCCCGGTGCCTGAGTTGCCGGATCGAGGGGGGGCGGATTGGGTGTCGTGGACCCTGAAGCTCGCGGCGGCGCTTAACGCGGCACAATCTTCCCAAGAGATCGACGCCTGGATGGACGCAAACGAAACACCGCTCAAGAACCTCCGCCATGAAGCTGAGAAAGACGAAAGGTTCGCGCGCTGGCATGACCGTCTGCTCACGCTGGCGGATGATCGGCGCAAGGCGTTGTCTCTGACTGACACCGCGCTCTCTGGCGAAGTTGTCCAGGGCGAGCCCGAGCCTGACATCCTGGCGGCGGGGTAAGGCGATGAGCGATTTAACCCAAATCGAACTCCGGCGCATGCTCAACTATGACCCCATCACGGGGGAATTCACTTGGCAATGTAGGGACGACAGAGCGCCATCATGGAACGCCCGCTGGTCAGGTAAACGAGCGGGTGGCGCGAAAGAAAGACGGCACACGTCGTATCGGGTCATCGTCATAAATCTCCGACCTTACTATGCGCATCGGCTGGCATGGTTTTGGATGACCGGAACCTGGCCAAGTGAAGTTGACCATCGCGATGGTGATGGCAGCAACAACGCATGGGAGAACCTTCGGGAAGTGACGCGGTCACAAAACAACGCCAATCGACGCCACTTACAGAACGCTACCGGATACCCCGGAGTTCGCCGGCTGCCAAACGGGCGCTTCCGGGCACGAGTTCAATATGGCGGGAAGGCGCGGCACTTGGGATGTTTCGATACGGCCGACGAGGCGCATAGGGTGCGGGCGGCGGCTGCCCGTCAGCTTTTTGGGGAATGAGCACGTGATTGAATGCCTTATGGAAGCGCGCGACGGCAAGCTTACGCCGGTGGACATGATCGGGTTCGAGGCGCTGGACGCCGTGCCGAAAGGCACGACGTTGCGCGTCACATGGACCCGCCCACGGAATCCGGGTCATCACCGAAAGTTTTTCGCGCTGCTCGACGTTGTGTTTCAGACGCAGTCGAAGTTCGCCACCAAGGACGATTTGTTGGACGCCCTCAAGATCGCGCTCGGGCACCACATGACCTGGCGGGTCGGGAGCCGTGAAATCCTCCGCCCAAAGAGCATTAGCTTCGCGGCGATGGATCAAACAGCCTTTGAATCCTTTTACGACGGAGCGGTTGCGATGATCCTTGAGAGGTTGCTGCCCAATACGGACCGCGCCGACCTCGAAACGCGGGTGCATGAAATCCTCGGCGGGCCGTCTGAACATGGAGAGGCGGCATGACCGTGCACTACTACCAAATTCATTTAGTAGATGAATTACCCCGCATCGGTACGGGGTTGCGGCTCGTGTTAGCCGAAGAAGGCCGGAAGTACGTGCACCTCGTAACACCGCAATTGGTGACGGGCCGTCTGCGGCTCAAAGAGTGGCAACGCATACCAAAGCGCGAAATTGAATTGAGCTTGGCCACCCGAAAGCGGCTGCGTCAGATCATGCGCCATTGGCGCAAATACCGTGACCGCACCCGGCTGATTAAACGCGCGGAACAGGCGGTGACCGCTCAATGAGGTTCTGGATTAATCACCCGGCGTGCACTGAGCCCGTCTCATTCAGGCGGTGGCTTGCCTTCAAGGTCGGTAGCTGGATGCAATCGGTCGGCAGGCGATGGGAATGGTGGGCGATCAACCCCGAAGACGGGATTCCGTTTTGAGGTCTGCCCGATGAAAAGTTCACGTAATGAGTATCCGTATGAGGACAGCGTGAGTGACGGCCTACCACAACGAAAACGATCCGTATGCAACACCATACTCGCGCTTGATCTCGGCACCGTGACCGGCTGGGCGCTCAACGGCCCGTTCGCCATCCAGACCAGCGGCACAATCTCATTTCGTCCCACCCGGTTCGAAGGGGGCGGTATGCGCTTTCTGCGTTTCAAGCGCTGGCTGACCGAGATGAAGAATACGGTCGGCGTCATCGATGAAGTTTATTTCGAAGAAGTCCGCCGTCATGCGGGCACCAATGCCGCGCACATGTACGGCGGCTTTCTGGCGCATGTCACCGCCTGGTGCGAGCACCACGACATTCCCTATCGGGGCGTGCCGGTGGGCACCATCAAGCGTCATGTCACCAGCAAGGGCAATGCGTCTAAGCAGGCGGTGATTGAAGCGGTCAAAGCTAAGGGCTTCGCACCTGTCGACGACAACGAGGCCGATGCCATCGCGCTTCTGCTGTGGGCAATCGAATCCAGGGCGGGTCTGTCATGATCGACGCCTGCCCCTGGTGTTCCAAGCCGTTCGAGCCCTTCAAACGCGGCGGGCACACCAAGAAGTTCTGTTCGGCGCGCTGCAAAAATGCTTTCGAAACCGCAGCCAGGAAGTACGCCTACGCCATGGTCAGATACGGACTGCTGTCCGTAGACGAACTAAGGCGCGTTTCCGCGTCGCGCGCGACACGCACAGCGCGATCCCGGCCCTCGCAGGTAGGGAGGGTGCGATGAGCGCCCGCCTTGATATCACACGTGCTCAGGCGAAAGCGATCGCTGCCGCCGCAAAGGCGATGGGCTGCGTATTCGAGATCGAGCGTGACGGCACGATCTACCGGGTGATTCCGGAAGATGCGTGGCCCGCCAAGACGAAGACCGGCAAGCTGAAATCCGTTGACATGCCGCGCGGGATCGATCTTTGATGGAGGCCATGCGCCGCAAGTTCCCTCCTTTCGTCTATCAAGAGAAAACCCGTCATGGCCGTTGGGTCATCTACTTCCGGCGCGGCAAGGGAAGGCGCATCAGGTTGCCCGACGCCTTCGGCACGCCCCAGTTCGACGATGCTTACCAAGCCGCATTGACCGGCAACGTGCCGCCGCCCAAGCGCGAGCGCGTGCCGTCACATTCACTCAAATGGCTGGTTGCACGCTACATGGAAAGCGCCGCATGGCGGCAGTTGGCGGCAGCGACTCGTAAGCAATATGGCTTGATTTTTCAGGCCATGATTTCTCGTTCAAACAATGCGCCCTTCGCGGCAATAACGCGGGCAGATGTTCAGCGCGCTATCGACAAGCGCGCAGATAGACCGGCTTATGCCAACAACTTTCTGAAGGCCATGCGCGTACTGTTCGCATGGGCGGTGCGCAACGGACATGTTTCGAGCAACCCCGCGCAAGACGTCGAGCGTGTCCGCTACAAGAGCGACGGGTTCCCGGCTTGGACAGCCAACGATGTGACAGCGTTTCGGGCGCGTCATGAAATAGGCACCAAGGCGCGGCTCGCGCTTGAACTGCTTTTGCTCACGGGCTTGCGCCGTTCCGACATCGTGCGTGCGGGCTGTCAGCACTTGCGGGGCAACTTGTTCAGTATACGGACGGCAAAGACCGGCGCTGTCGTGACATTGGAGTTTCCGGCATGGCTGATGGAGTTGATCGCCATATCGTCAACGGGCGACATGGCCTTCATCGTCAGCGAACACGGCAAGCCGTTCACTACAGAAAGTTTTGGAAATTGGTTCAGAGCTCGTTGCCGCGAAGCGGGACTCAAAAAGAGCGCTCATGGACTGCGTAAACTGTCAGCGACGCTGGCCGCCAATGGTGGCGCGGCAGCACATGAACTCATGGCGCAGTACGGTTGGAGCACCATCGGACAAGCGGAAGCTTACACGCGCGGCGCCGACCGGACGCGCCTTGGTGTGCGGACATCCAGGATCGTTGCGGATCAAATAGAGAACAATATTCCCCGCACCTCAGTTCCAGGTGCGGGAAAATCTCGAAAAAACAAGTTAAATCAATAGGTTATTTTTTGATGGTGGGCCGGCGGAGGATCGCACATCCATAGCGCGCGCGGCCTTAGCGGCGCAGGCCAAGGTCTTCAATCTCGATATCATTCGCGATTTGCTCGATGAAGCCGACCGCTGCGGCATCGATCTGGCGACGACAATCACTGCAGCGCTTGGCGCAGCCATTGAGGAGAATAGTGGCGACGTGTGGCGGCGTGAAAACGATGACGGCGTTCGCCAATATATCGAACGAGTCAAGCGCCGCGGCGTTTTCGCTGAGGGAATGACGGCATACCGATGAGCCAATTTGATGTCTACTACAACGAGTTCCCTACGACGCTGTCGGAAATTCCTTTCGTCGTCGACATTCAGTCGGAACTCCTGTCGGAATTGGCGCCCCGCGTTGTTGTTCCACTGGAGAACATTCCGCCAAATCATCGCCCCATCGGTCGGCTCAATCCGATTTTCGAAATACAAGGGCGGCGGCTCATTCTTCTGCCGACGGAAATCACGAGCGTGCCGAGTAAAGTTCTTGGGCCGATCGTGGGAAATCTCGGCGATCAAAGAGACCGCATTATCTCGGTGATAGACTTCGCACTCTACGGACGTTAGTGCTGACGCGTGCACCAGGATGGGCGCGCGTTAGGGGAGTTTCTGATCGTACTCACCGACGTCGGGAAATTGGGCTAGTCTGTTATCGATGTCCGCAAACATGGCACGCATATTTGCTTCTGATGTGGGGCTTTCGACGACGACGACCAATCCAGGTTTGTTGGACGACGCTCTCACCAAACCCCATGTCCCGTCATCAACAGATACACGCACGCCGTTGACCGTCACTACATCTCTAATCGGTTGACCGATCAATGTCTCGCCGTCCTTGGCCAACTTCTTGTAGACGGCTGTTATGTCGTCGACCACACCGTATTTCTTGTCGTCTGGGCAATGGGGCGACATGGTCGGCGAGCCCCACGTTTTCGGCAACGCCTCGTGCAATTCTGCCATCGAATTGCCCGTGTTGCGATCGAGCATATCCAATATGGCAATTGCCGAGACGAGACCATCGTCATAGCCACGTCCGATGGGTGGGTTGAAGAAATAATGGCCACTCTTTTCGAAACCGACGAGGGCGTTGATTTCGTTTGCTCGCCGCTTGATATAGGAATGACCGGTCTTCCAATATTCCGTTTTGGCGCCTCGTTTGAGCAAGACTGGATCGGTCACGAATAGTCCTGTCGACTTAACGTCTACAACAAACTGAGAATTGGGATGCTGAACCGATAAGTCACGGGCGAGCAAAACGCCCACTTTATCTGCGAATATTTCTTCGCCTGAATTGTCAACAACACCGCATCTATCGCCGTCTCCGTCGAATGCGAGGCCGACATCGGCCTTATTTGTCAAGACGGCGTCGCGTAGGGCGTGCAGCATTTTCATGTCTTCGGGATTTGGATTGTAGTTAGGAAAACTATGATCAAGCTCGCAGTCCAAAGGTATGACTTCGGCGCCGATTCCTTCCAGCACTTTGGGCACAAAAGCTCCTGCCGTTCCATTTCCGCACGCCGCAACGACGCGGATCTTGTTTGAAAGAGTCGCTCGGTTGGTCAAATCCGACATGTAGCGCGTAGCCATGTCGTCAATGTACACGTACGATCCTCCGCTTTCTGCCTTGCCTTCGCCGTTGAGCACAATGTCTTTGAGCCGAGTCATTTCGTCGGGCCCAAACGTAAGTGGGCGCTGCATGCCCATTTTGACGCCCGTCCACCCGTTCTCGTTGTGGCTGGCCGTAACCATGGCCACGCAGGGAACGTCAAGCTCGAACTGAGCGAAATAAGCGACGGGAGACAACGCCAAGCCGATATCGTGGACTTCGCAGCCGGCAGTCATTAGACCGACCGTCAAGGCTTGCTTGATGGAGACGCTGTAAGAGCGATAGTCGTGTCCAACGACCACACGCTGCGGGACACCGGATTCCCTAATAAGCGTTCCTAGTCCCAATCCCAACGCCTGAGCGCCGAGCAAATTGAACTCTTCAGGATACAGCCAGCGCGCGTCATATTCGCGAAACCCCGTCGGTTTGACCAACGGTACGGTCTCGAATTCTATGGAGTTTGGCGTCAGGTCTGCCTGCGGCTTTGGCAACATGGCCCGGCTTGCCCCCACTAATCATTGAATTCACGTGGCGTCAGTCTGCATAACCAATATTGATAATTCGTGCAGATGCCGCATGTATGGAGCGTCGTTTAGCACGGCGATGCAGGCTCGGTCCAACGCAAAGGCACTCGACATTCTCAGGGCCTATTGACGCAATACTAGTTCGGTTTGATTGACCTCGTAGCTCGAAAGGCGCCTTAAAAACGACATGCCAAGCAAAGACGTGTCGAGACCATCTGCCATCACGGCCGCGCCCACATTCTTAACCGTCACATCGCCGATCGAAATTTCTTGCAACGTTACCTGTGCGCCGAAAGTTTGACCGTTCGCTGTGTTGAGCGGTAAGGAGAATGAGAGCGTGTCGGCACTTATGCCAAGCCGGTTGGCGTCCGACATCGTCAGCACGACGAGGGATGCGCCGGTGTCGACAAGAAACTGCACGGGGACTTGCTCGACATCCGCAAAAACGAGGAAGTGACCGTCAACGCCAGAGCGAATGCTGACTTCGCCTGTTGCAAGCGACACGGGCCTTGAAGGAACGACTTCAATGCCGACTCGCGCTGCGACTTGGCCAAGCTCGTCGCGATAGGCGTATACAACCAATATACCAACAAAGATGCCGCCCCAAATGACGGCGTGTTGCAGCGCTAAAACGGGCTGATTTCGCCAGCCCAGCACCACACTGCTCCCAACCAGCGCCAGAAGTCCGATGCTGTACACCAATCTCATTTGGCTGTTTTGATCGGTCAACGCGCCGGGGAACGCAGAATCGAGCAAAACGATTGCGAGGACAAAAATCAGAACTAGAGGCGCAAGCCAAATCCAAATTCTGGATGGCATGGTCGTCGCTCCATAGGCCATGAATTCGTAATGACCACGTAAAGCTAGCGGAAGGTCGACCCTGTCGCAAATGGCCCTGTTACATCAACTTTGATTGGGCAGTGGCGAAAATTAGCGCAAAGGTTGAACAATTGGGACAGGCTGCTCAGCGGCGCATGACGAGTGTGTCGCCGTCCAGCTCAAAGCCGCTGAGTTCGCTGAGAAACGACATTCCTAAAAGCGATTGATCCAGGCCTTCGCGCGAAACGGCAGCCGGAACATCTCTCACGGTGATGTCGCCGACAGTGACTTCCGGCAGCTGGACATATGCCTTCATCGCTGTTCCGTTTGCCGTTCGGCTCACTAGATCGAACGACAGATCGTTGAAATCGAATCCAATTCGTTGCGCGTCAAGAGCGCTCAAGCTGACCAGCGTGGCGCCAGTGTCGATAAGGAACTCGACGTGGTGTCCGCTAATACTCGCAGACGCAAAATAGTGCCCTCCTTGACCGGCTCGGATAATCACTACGCCCGAGCGCCCGTTGGACTGAACCGGTTGAGCTCGTGCAGAACTAGATGACGAAGATCCAGCCGCGTTCTCAGCACTGCTGAGGCCGAGCCCGATTAGACTTGGCGGATAATTAAATAGAACTAGAGCGACAACAGGAATGCCCGACCATGCCAAAGTCTGTTTTAGGGCAATGTTCGCTCCCGGCCGATAACCGATAAGAACACCCATCGCCACCATGCTGAGCAACGCCGTACTGTAGACATTGTTAAAGAAGCTGCTGCCCGACACGCTCACGCCAAAGATCGCTTCCCCCGCAAAGAGAAACAGGACGACGCAGGCGAGCGTGATGAACCCCATATAAGTAAGAGTATTGCGACCCATGGGACCTCCAGGGCACCATCGTAGGCGATAAGTTCTTGATAAATCATGACGCGTCGGGTGTTGCGGGGGCGCTGCAAGCCCTTCGTTGCGGGCGGTAATGGGAAAGGGTCGCCGCATCAGTGCGACAGACTTTAGCAAAATTGACTATACCGGCAGGCCGGCATTTCTTGGCATCAAGAAAGAATGGCCGCCGTGACAAGCAGAAATGCGGCTTCCGACGTGATTTGTACGGCGCTTTGAATCTCTTCTGATTGTCCGCCCAAAGATCGCAATGCAACTCGCCCGACCCACAGCGCAGCCAGCGCTGCACCAATGCCGCCTGCGACGACACTGCTGAAGCTCCACAAGAGGCTAAGAGTGGCCAAAATGAGCGCCACAAGCAGAGCATCTATGACCTGTCGATCGGACGCGCGGAAATGTTCGGCTGGCTGATCAATGGGAGCAAGCCAATGAGCCGTCCCCACAACGGCCGCGCGGGACATTGCTCCAGCTGCAACTAGCAAACCCAATGCCGCCGCTGCTCCGGACGATTGGCCGATTTGAGTGAGTGCGGCGACTTTGAAAAGCATTACCAAGACCAAAGCAATTACGCCGTATGTATCGATCGATCGTGTGCGGAGCGCTTGTATCCTTTGCTCAATGCTAGAAGACGCTGACAGCGCCGCCAAAGATGCCGTAAAACCCACCTCATGATATGCGCCGCATACTCCAATCATGAAGGCAACTGACAAAGTTGCTGCTATCAAAGGTATGAGATCGATTGCCATCGCGGCAACGAAGACAAGTCCTCCCATAAAACCGACGATTGCTCCGATGACTGGAAACGCCCGCATCGATGTGACGATGGGATTCGTGTCTTTCAAATGATCAGGCGGCACGTAGACACGCGTCAAGTAAACGAAGGCACGCACGATGTCGTGCCACCAATTCAATGCTTCAGCCTTAACGGCTTGCGCCCGCTGAGCCGCAACGCTTGGCTCTACGTGTTCCTTGGACGAGTCCTCTGCCGTGCCCAAGTCTGCTGAGGAGCCAGTCTCTTGGCCGTTGTCATGGAGTGTCTTGTCGGTCATGGGACGTCACTTCCCTTTGCGGAGTGAGTCATAATAGAGAATACTAATTCTGTTTATTGTTGGGTCAAAGAGCCTAATTGATCCAGTCCTTGACGCGCGGCTTGCAAGTCAGGCTCGAGGGCCAGCGCGCGTTCGAAATTGTCGATGGCGTCTTTCCTGTTTCCCAGTCTCCCTTGAACATTGGCGCGATAAAAATGAGCCAAAGCAAAGTCGGGATCGAACTTAAGTGCACGGTTGTAGTCCTGAAGGGCACGGTAGAATTCTCCGGTGGCGGCGAAGGCGGCCCCGCGTCCCGCGAAGGCACGAGGATGCCTCGCATTTAGTTTTAAGGTTCGATTGAAGTCTTCAATTGCGCCCGCGTAGTCGCCAAGTTTGAAGCGTGTTAAGCCACGGTTGTAAGACACGATTTGGCGATGCTGATAGGACAGAGACTTGATAACAAAGGCGGCATTGAAATAGTCAAGCGCAAGGGCGTAGTTCTCGGACCGATAGGCGGTGAGACCGCGCCAAATCTCGTTAAGCGGCTCGGCTCGCGCCGGCAGGGCAAGCGCTATGAGGAGCCAAGCAGCTGCCAGAGAACTTCGAAGAACCGTGGACATAATCGTCGGCCTGATTTGACTTCCAATTTGTGCTTTGCACCCGGTCCGTCGCTCGAATATTCGCCTTAGCCTTTTTGACCCGGTGGCCAAGTGCTTTCGGCGACGGCTCTATTTCTTCTTGGTCAAGGGTAACACGGAAGGTCGATGGTCCGCCTGGCTGAAACGCCCGGCCGTTAACAATGTTCCCCTAACTTGTTTCGTTTTGATACGGAATATTGATTGGGAGCGAGGGGAAATTTGACTTGGCGGCCACCTCAGGCAACCCCGGCGGCAGGTTCGAAACCTGGTCGGGGGCCCATATCAATTCTGTTCGCCATGACACGTGTTTTAGGCAAGGTCACCGAAATCGTTGTACCCAGGCCCACTTCGCTGGCAATTTCAAATTCGGCGCCGTGGAGCTCAGCTAGGCCTTTGACAATCGGCAAGCCAAGACCGGTACCCACTTTGGCCGCATGCTCCTTAGTATCAAGCTGGCCAAACGTCTCGAGTGCTTTAGGAATATCGTCAGCCGCAATGCCAGGCCCGGTGTCTGTCACGCTGACGATCATGTCTCCCATCTCTCTGACCTCGGCTTGCACCAAAACTTGCCCTTCTATTGGCGTAAATTTGAGAGCATTGGAAATGAGATTATAGATGATCTGCCGTAGGGCGCGCTCGTCCGCCCACAGATAGGGAAGATCGAGAGGAAGTTTGGAAATCAAATCGATCTGCGCCTCGCGCGCGCCTAGCGTCATGGTTCGGACGCATTCATCTACAACAGATGTAACGTCAACCATTTCTTCAGCGAGTTCGAATCGGCCGGCCTCGATCCGGGAGATATCTAAAATATCATTGATCAAGCCAAGGAGGTGTTGACCACTTTTTTCAATGTTGGTGCTGTACTCGCGGTACGCGTTGTGTCCAAGCGGACCTAATAATTCCTTGGACAGTATTTCAGAAAAGCCAAGAATTGCATTGAGCGGTGTGCGCAGCTCGTGACTCATGCGAGCCAAGAATGCAGACTTGGCTTGGTTTGCCGTTTCGGCTTGAGATCTGGCGACGACCGATTGTTTCTTTGCTGCGTTGAGCTTTGTGATAAGGCCTTCTTTGTCTTCACGCAATTTCAACATGGTGGTCGCTGTTTCGTTCATGCGGCGCGCCATGGCGTAGGCATAGCCTAGATAAATTGCCATGAAGAGACCGACGCCGACAAAGAACACATCGCGTTCCAACAGAGGCCGAACGACCATGATTAGCCCCATAGGAAGCAGACTGCTGACAAATAAGGGCAAGTGGCAGCTGCATTGAGCGATAATCAGACCAGTTGCGCCTCCCAGCACGCCCAAAATAAAGATCGGATTGATCTCGGCATCCGGCACCCAAAAGAATAGACCGATCATTGAAAACGCCGACAAATGGGCCGCGTGAGTTGCGGTTATTCTTCGCGACCAGTCAGGCCAGTCTTCTAAGCTTGGCTTTGCCGATAAGAATTGACGGCAAATCGCTGTATGCCAGCCATACAAGGCTATGGTGATAACCGCCCATAAGATGGTCTGGGGCCAAGGGATCCACTCCATGAAAAGTACGGCGAGAACAGCCGTCAAGATCGGCGCCAAAAGATCTACGCCCATGCGGTTGTCGGAGTATAGCTTTAGCTCTGCATGCTTCACGGCGGCGAGCTGCTGATCTGCAGATGGCGCGGCGGGATAGCCTTCGTCGAGAGATGTATCGCGAAAAGACATTTAGTAAGTTATGAGCGTTCGAAGTTATGCGCAGAGCGACTGCTCTGTCCTGGCTACATAGTGCGCCGAACACGTTAAAAAGGATTTCGGAAGTAGGGTTAATAAAAAAATAAACTCGTAGACATACGGACGACAATGTTCGGCGGGTTCTACTTGCGGCTGCAGTTGGCGCCGCGCCGTTCTGAAAGTGGTCTACGAGTTAAGTTTAAAGGCTGCCGCCGCATCTTCTTTTGTGATCTGACCGAGAACGTTTCCGGAGCCTCCAACGACTAAGAGCGGCGTATCGTGTTGGAGCGCGAGGGCGATGATGTCATCAAGCAGCATAGTTGACTGGATCTTAGGGCGATTTTCTTGGATCGCTTCAGGACCTGCCGGTTTCATGATCCGCTCTGCAGTAAGAATTCGGCCGCGATTTACGTCCCTGACAAAGTCCCGCACATAGTCGTCGGACGGTTCTAGAACAATGTCTTCGGCCTGACCCACTTGCACGACTTCGCCTTCCTTCATGATGGCCACCATATCTCCGAGCCGGAGCGCTTCGTCGAGGTCGTGCGTGATAAAGACGATCGTCTTGTGCAGACGGCTTTGCAATTCGAGCAATAGTGATTGCATTTCTTTGCGGATGAGCGGATCGAGCGCGCTGAACGGTTCGTCCATCAAGAGAATATCTGGATCCGTGGCGAGGGCGCGAGCGAGGCCGACTCGTTGGCGCATACCGCCGGACAATTCGTGTGGTTTTGAATTTTCATATCCGTCAAGTCCTACGGACTCGATCCATGATTTTGACCGCTTCTTGCGTTCTGTTTGATCCAAGCCTTGAATGGCCAAACCATAGCCGACGTTTTCGGCTACCGTCTTGTGTGGGAACAATCCGAAGCTTTGAAACACCATGGATATTTTATGCCTGCGAAAGTTGCGCAGGCCGTCGGCGTCCAATGATCGAACGCTGACACCGTCGACATTGATTGTACCGTAATCTGGATCGATCAATCGGTTCATCAGTCGCACGAGTGTGGACTTGCCGCAGCCGGACAACCCCATCACGGCGAAGCATGAGCTTTTTTCAATGTCGAGGGTGATGTCTTTGACGCCCAGCGTATGTCGGGTTTGCTTTAGGATTTCAAGTTTGCCGGCACCGGCATTGAGCAGTTCAAAAGCACGAGCCGTTTCATCGCGCCGCGTGCTCGGCGGCCGAAATATCTTCGTAACTTCCCCAAGATGAATGTGGCTCATGCCGCTGTTACAGATCCGCCTTCGAGATTGCCAGACCTGCTGAATGATTGGGTCATTCGATCCAATGCCACTGCAAGCGCAACGATTGAGATACCGGCAACCATGCCTCGACCGACATCGAGCCGTTGTATGCCTAACAGAACTTCTTCTCCGAGTCCCCGCACGCCAACCATTGATGCAATGACAACCATCGATAGCGCCAACATAGTCGTTTGATTGATTCCTTGCATGATGTTGGGCAATGCCAACGGCAGCTGGACACCGAGGAGCCGCTGGTGCCAGCTGGCGCCGAAAGCGTTTGACGCTTCGACTATTTCTTTGTCAACGAGACGGAGACCCAAATCTGTGAGACGGATTACAGGCGGTGATGCGTAAATTACTGTGGCGATGATTGCGGGAACCTTGCCGAGTCCGAAGAACAATATTGCAGGAATCAAATGGACAAAGACGGGAAGCGTCTGCATGACATCCAAAACTGGCAAGACGATAGACCGAACCCGATCCGAGAATGACAACAGAATGCCAAAGGGAATTCCGACAATCAGCGATAGCACGATTGATATGATCATGATTGCCAGGGTCTGCATGGCCAGATCCCACATTCCCAGAATTCCGATTAGCAGCAAAGCCACTATTACGCCTGCAGTCAAAGGTAGTCGGCGGCTTCCCGCATAGGTGGCCATCCCGAGAATGCCAACAACAATGAACCACGGCGTATTGCGTAGCAGCCAATCTAGCCGCACAAGCGGTACAAGAAGTCCATCGGCTACGGCTTGAAAGTAGTCCCCATAGTTTTGCAATAGCCAGGAGACTAAATCGTTGACCCAAACATCGAGCGGCACGGTCAGTATTTCGGGAAACATAGTCCGAATCCTTCTGTCATGGCGCGACTATTGAAACACCGGCTGGTGCAATAGACAAACAGGAGGGATTGGGCGTAGCCGGGATATTTGCGTTTTAGTTAGATGTATTTCCTGCGGCAGCCAGGGCGAGGCCGACGAGTTTTTGGGATTGATCGAGCGCTTGCGATTGCGGAGCTGCTTTCACAAAGCTTCCGATATCGTCCCACGCGTCCTTGACCATCTCGGGCGTCAGGTTTTCATGGCCCAGAAATACGCCGCCGGTCTCTATCATTTGAGCTTTGGCAAATGAACCCGCGCCTGCACATAATATTTCGCCAGACGGTGCTTCTTCGCTTACCAAAACTAAAGCACCGGGCGAAACATATTCAGGCCTCAGCAAATCTAACATTTCTTTTGGCATAAGGTCTTCGGTCATGCGCGTTGCCGCAACAGGGGCGAGTGCATTGATGCGAATATTATCTTTCGTGCCTTCCAAGCGGAGCGTGTTCATGAGGCCAACCAGGGCCAACTTAGCGGCGCCGTAATTCGATTGGCCGAAGTTTCCGAATAGACCGCTGGACGATGTGGTCACAAGGATGCGCCCATATTGTTGTTCTTTCATATGGGGCCAAACGGCTTTCGTGGGTTTGACCGTGCCCATGAGATGAACATCGACAACAGCGGCAAAGTCATCGAGCTCCATTTTGCCGAAGCTCTTGTCCCGCAAAATGCCGGCATTGTTCATCAGGATGTCGATCTTGCCGAAAGCATCGAGCGTGTCGTCGACGAGTTTTTGGACGCCTGTAACGTCCGTGACGCTGGAGCCATTCGCGATCGCTTGGCCACCGACATCGACAATTTCTTTCACGACAGCTTTGGCAGCCGACGATGAGCCGCCGGAGCCATCGAGGGCGCCACCTAAATCATTGACGACAACTTTCGCACCACGTTCTGCAAGGGCGAGAGCATGACAGCGCCCAAGGCCGCCGCCGGCCCCTGTGACGATCGCAACCTTATCGTCGAATCGGATGGTCATGAAAGTGCTCCCACAAGTTTGGCTGTCTTGCCTGGTCAAAGTGAAAGCCCCCTGCGGCACGCCGCGGGAGCTTGAAACTGCGACCGCATTTGTCGCGCAACCCGCACGAAGGGTCAAGCAAGCGGTGATTCGGTTTGAGAGTTTGGCGGACACGCAAAATAATAGGCGGCCTTCCGAAGAAGACCGCCTCTCATGCGCCGGACCGGCTGGTACGCGGGACTGGGATGCCAGCCCGGCGATGAGGTAAACCAAACAGGTGGTACGCAGGGCCCACAGGGCGCTATCTGCCTATTTGTTGTTTGAGGGTGTCAAAATTCGCCTGAACCCGAGATGAACTGGGTTAGCGGGCAACGTTCAGCATCGCGGCCAAAATGTGGCATTGCTCCTTAGGGCAGTGAAGTGGCACCCTTTGTCGGCGAAACCATTGGAGCGAATTGAACATCAAAATGAATCTTTGGAAATGGCTAGCACCGCCGATACTCATTTTGCTCTTCATGCTGATCGCGGCGGCGCTGTCGCCGTCGGCCGAACGAATTGTAAATGACTATCAGGCCGGTCTTGCAGGTCTGCTTGGTTTTTACGGCATCGTCGTCACGCTCCGTTACAACCGGGCGCAATCGGAAGAGAAAGACCTTGCTGAACATATAAAGCTTGCGGAACGAGAAGAGCGAGAGCGCCGGACGACTGCCTTAGGTCTTGCGCTTGTGATCGAGCCTGAAATCAGTAACCGATATGTGGCCGCGCGCGAGCGACGCGAGAAACTTGAAACGGCACTGAAGGTCAACCAATCAAACGATCCGATCACTCTCCATGAAGAGTTTTTCTCTCACGCGGCACATCGCTTGAGCAAGCCAGTATTGATGGAGCACGTGATCGACCGTTTGGCAATTCTTGGAGTTGATACGGTTCAAGCGGTTTTTCGTTACTACTCGGTCTGGTCCGAAGGCATTGATCACTTGGAGCAAATGGAACGGGCCGATCCAAAGGGTCGCCGTCCGGCTTACTATAGTCTCGATGAGCTGATGAAAAACTATCGTGACATGGAAAAAAGCGCCTTTGTTGCGCTTGAGCAAATTCATGACCGCATTCTTGATCTCAGTACAAAACTAGATATCGAGAAACCCCGCTTGCACACGTATGATCCCAAAGAGCCGCTCTATATTGGAGAAGGCAAATAGGGCAAAGCGTATGGCAGAGTCTTTGAAATTACTTCTTCGTGAGATAGATGCATGCCGCGTTTGCGCGGCCGATCTGCCCCATGAGCCGAGGCCTGTTGTGCGCTTGTCCCGATCCGCACGCATTTGCGTCATCGGCCAGGCGCCCGGCACGCGGGTCCATAAGACGGGAATCCCGTTCAACGATCCGAGCGGCGAAAGATTGCGGACTTGGATGGGTGTGTCCCGTGAAACTTTTTACGATGTCGAGCAGATTGCAATTGTCCCCATGGGATTTTGTTTTCCAGGCTTGGACGCAAAAGGAGGGGACCTGCCACCCCGCAAAGAATGTGCGCCCCACTGGCGCGGCCGAATATTCGAGCAGCTCGAAAATGTAAGCTTCACACTTTTGGTCGGTGGCTACGCCCAAAGGTGGCATCTCAAAGACAGGGCAAAGAAATCACTCACGGAAACAGTGGCAGCATGGCGCGAGTATCTGCCTCACTATTTGCCATTGCCACATCCTTCTTGGCGCAACAACGCCTGGATCAAGAAGAATTCTTGGTTTGAAGAAGACGTCCTTCCGGAGTTGCAAATACGCGTTGGTCGATTGATTGAACAACAAGAGCGTGAAGTTGTATGAGTAAGTTGGCAATTGTTTCTTGCATTGTGATCGGTTTGACTGCGTGCGCGACGCCGCAGACACAAGAACCGGGCGAAGCTTCGACTGAAGCGCGCCTTGAAGCGAACGCCTTTGTCACGTCTGACGATCAACGTCTCGGGCTTCAAGTTTGGGCCGCGGACGAACCGGTTGCGGTCGTAGTGGGCCTCCACGGTATGAACGATTATTCTAAAACTTTTTCCATGCCGGGAACTTGGCTGGCTGAACGAGGCGTTACCACGTATGCCATCGATCAGCGCGGTTTTGGACGCTCACCAAATCGTGGGATATGGGCTGGTACGGACTTGCTCGTTGGCGATGCGCAAGCATTCATTCGGCTTGTTCGCGTCCGTCACCCTGATGTGCCTGTCTATCTTATGGGCGTCAGCATGGGCGCGTCGGTTGCGCTCGCCACACTGGCGCGGGACGACGCACCGGACGTAGATGGTCTTATTGTCGTGTCGCCAGCAGTCTGGGGCTGGTCGAGTCTCAATCCATTTTATCGGATGTCGCTCTGGATTGCGGCGCATACATTTCCAGGCGGCACGCTGACGGGAGGTAGTCTTGATATCGTCCCATCAGACAATATCGAGATGTTGCGTGACAACTTCAATGACGAGTTCTTTATCAAGAAAACGCGAACCGATGCGATTTACGGTCTCGTAACCTTGATGGAAGAGGGCTATAGCACGGCGGATCGCATCGAAGTCCCAACTCTTTTGCTCTACGGCGAAAACGACCAAATCATTCCGCGCAAGCCTGTTGAGAATGTGTTGGGGCGGCTTAACGGACAGACACGCGCCGTACTCTACGAAAACGGATATCACATGTTATTGAGGGATTTGCAGGCGGAAACCGTTTGGGCGGATGTTCGCGCTTGGCTTGTCGATACCAATGCAAATATGCCCTCAGGTGAGGAGCTTTCCGCGAGCGCGCGTCAAGAGTCTCGCTTAAGCCGAAATTAACGGATTCTTGGTTACATTCCGTTAATTAACTTGAGAACGAAAGGCGTTTCGAAAACTTTCGAACGAATTCGGTGTGAGAAGTGGTCAGTGCACTGAATAGAGGTGGTTCGGTTTGTTTGAACAACTTTCGGACTGCGGATAAGTGGATTTCAGCCCCTGTTATGCCGCGACCGGGATTGGTTGCAGCACGTTGAAGTAAGCCTGATCGGGTGTCTGGCGGTCAAGCGATGAATGCGGTCTCTTGGTGTTATAAAAGACCAAATATTTGCCGAGGGCGGCTCGGGCTTGTGGAACATTGCCATAGGCATGCAGATAGACCTCCTCGTATTTGACCGTGCGCCACAGCCGTTCAACAAAGACATTGTCCCGCCACGCTCCCTTGCCATCCATGCTGATGGCGATTTCAGCATCCTTCAGGATTTGTGTGAAAGCGATGGAGGTAAACTGCGAGCCCTGATCGGTGTTGAAGATGTCCGGCTTACCGTAACGGGCCAGTGCTTCTTCAACGGCTTCAATGCAAAAGTCTGCTTCCAGTGTGATAGAGAGCCGCCAGGACAGGACACGCCGGCTGAACCAGTCAACCACTGCGGCCAGATAAACAAAGCCCCGTGCCATTGGAATGTAGGTGATATCCATCGCCCAGACCTGATTGGGTTGGGTGACCGGCAGCTTACGCAACAGATAGGGATAGATTTTGTGGCCCGGTGCAGGCTTGGACGTGTTCGGGCGGCGATAAATAGCCTCAAGCCCCATACGCTTCATCAGTGTTGTGACGTGCAGGCGGCCAACCTTGTATCCTTCACCAAGCAATAGTCCCTGCAGCATCCTGCTGCCTGCAAAGGGATAGTCGAGATGCAATTCATCAATCCGGCGCATCAGTGCCAGATCACCGACCGATACGGGACGGGGCTGATAATAGACGCTGCCCCGGCTGATCTTGAGCGCCTTGGCCTGACGGCTGAGCGAGAGTTTATGTTTGCGGTCGATCATTTTCTTGCGCTCGGCAATCCCGCCTTGGTGAGCGCATCGCCTAAAAAATCATTCTCAAGCGTCAGCTCCCCAATCTTGGCATGGAGCCTCTTCACATCAACACGGGGTGCAGGCAGCGGTGATTTACCCTCCCGCCCAAAAACACCCGCTGCACCCTCAAGGAGCTGATCTTTCCATTGCTTGATCTGGTTAGGATGAACATCAAACTGCTGAGCGAGTTCTCCCAATGTCTGCTCACCGCGAACGGCCGCAAGGGCCACCTTCGACTTGAACGCAGGTGTATGATTGCGACGTGGTCGTCTTGCCATAGTGGATCTCCTGTTGCCGGCGATCATGCCGCCTACAGGCCAAAATTCCACTTATCTCAACTGTGCAGATTTCCCGAGCCACCTCTGAAACAACCAATCGAAAAGATTGCGCCTAAAGACTTCAAACGAAAATTTTCGGCGTGGTGGAACGGGGAGGATTATGAGCCTCTTCCGGGTGCCAATGCTGATGGGTCGCATTTCGGCTTTGACGAAGCCGATAGCACTGAGCTTGCAATGGCGCTTGCGGTTGCTCAAGGTCTGTGGGGAGAAGGTTATCTCGGGCCGGGAACGGCCGAGTACTCGGCAAGCTTAGTCAAAGACCTTGCGCTGACCAGCGAGCACAACTTGGCAATTCTTGGCATTGGCCTTGCGGGTCCCGCGCGCGACATCGTTCGGGAGACTGATGTTTGGGTCAGCGGTTATGAATCGCGCGAAAAAGCCATTGACGAAGCAAATCGTCAATGTGCCGCGAGTGGTCTTGCTGAAAAAATACAGATTGCGCCCTACAATCCCGAAGCAGCGCAATTTGCCCAAGATAAATACAATGCCGCGTTCTCTTTGGAAGAGTTTTGCTTCGTTGAGAACAAGGAACAATTACTCAAACAGATCGCTGGCGCCTTAAAGCCGAACGGATCGTTGTTATTTATTGATTATGTTTTGCCTGCGACAGATGCCGATCTGGAAATACTGGCTTCCTCATTTGATGGGGTTTGGGGTCAAGCGCGACTTTGGACAGTAGATCAATACAAACAAGCAATAGCAGATGCGGGGTTCACCCTTACGGCTGATCGTGACCTCAACGGTGACTACCTGCCGATGATCGAGCGGGGCTGGACCCGGTGGCGCAAAGTTTTAGCGTCACTCCAAGAAGGCCGCGCCGGTTCTGAACACCGCAGCCGTGTAATGAGGCTGATCGGTGATGAAGCTGCCAAATGGGCCGACCGTTTGGATGCTCTGAACAGCGGCAAACTCATCGTCCATCTTTTCCAAGCGCAAAAGCCCGGCGAACCTAGCTAGTTGCGAAGACCTTCCTGTTTTTCTTGACTCCACGCCACGGCGGCGTGAGTGTGACCTTTCCCAGGGGTGCCCTGCTAGGGGGCTGAGAACCTGCCGGCGCGGTCAATGTGGCCATCGCAACGCAGACACCCGTTGAACCTGATCCGGGTTATGCCGGCGGAGGGAAGGGGTCACATTGTTAGTCGCTCCCCGTCTTCCGTTTGCAGCCCAACTGATCGTAACACGCCAAAATTGGCGAGATGCGCAGGAGATAGAAGATGTCGAAAGCGGCTGTCGTCTCACTTCCGATGACTGAAGAAACCGTCACGACCGGCCCCTTGCCGGCATCACGCAAAATTTATGTATCAGGTAAGCAGCACGGCGAAGTAAAGGTCGCCATGCGCGAAATCGATCTATCGGAAAGCGCGAATGAGCCCCCTGTGCGGGTCTACGACACGTCGGGCCCTTACACTGATCCGAAGTTGCAGATTGATATTGGAGAGGGCCTGCCGGCGCTCCGGCGCGCTTGGATATTGGAACGGGGCGATGTCGAGCCTTACGAGGGTCGAACGATCAAGCCCGAAGATGACGGCTTAAAACCTGGTCAAGACCAAGGCGTTCCGCAATTCGATTTGACCGGACGTCGGCCCTTGCGTGCCAAGCCGGGCAAAAGGGTCACTCAGCTGGAATATGCCCGTGCCGGTAATATCACGCCAGAAATGGAATACATCGCCATTCGGGAAAACTTGGGCCGTGAAAGAGCGGCGAATGGTGGCAATGGGTCGAACGGCGCGAACGGTTCGGCGCGAGACGGCGAGCCCTTCGGTGCCGTAATTCCCGATTACGTCACGCCGGAATTTGTTCGTGACGAAGTTGCTCGCGGCCGTGCCATCATCCCGGCCAATATCAATCATCCCGAAGCCGAACCGATGATCATCGGCCGCAACTTTCTTGTTAAGATCAACGCCAACATCGGCAACTCGATCGTCACGTCGTCCGTGGCTGAAGAGGTCGACAAGCTCGTTTGGTCGATCCGTTGGGGTGCGGACACGGCGATGGATTTGTCGACCGGGCACAACATTCACACCACGCGCGAGTGGATCATTCGCAATTCACCGGTGCCAATTGGAACTGTGCCGATTTATCAAGCGCTCGAAAAAGTTGACGGCATTGCCGAAGAGCTCACTTGGGACGTCTATCGCGATACATTGATCGAACAATGTGAACAGGGCGTCGATTACTTTACGGTTCATGCTGGCGTACGCCTCGCGCACATTCCGTTGACGGCGGATCGCGTAACGGGGATCGTGTCCCGAGGCGGGTCGATTATGGCCAAATGGTGTTTGGCACATCACACCGAGAGTTTCCTCTACACAAACTTCGAAGAGATTTGCGAGCTCATGGCGGCGTATGACGTCAGCTTCTCGTTGGGCGATGGACTGCGTCCGGGGTCGATCGCGGATGCCAATGATGCTGCGCAATTTGCCGAGCTTGAGACGCTTGGCGAATTGGGCCGTATTTCTGACCGCCACAATGTTCAAGTCATGATCGAGGGGCCTGGTCACGTGCCCATGCACAAGATCAAAGAGAACATGGACAAGCAGCTCGAAGCTTGCAACGAAGCGCCGTTCTATACGCTCGGGCCCCTTACGACGGACATCGCCCCCGGCTACGACCACATTACGAGCGCCATCGGCGCCGCGATGATCGGTTGGTTCGGCACGGCCATGCTGTGTTACGTGACACCCAAGGAGCATTTGGGCTTACCCGATCGCGACGACGTCAAGGCCGGCGTCATCGCTTACAAGATTGCAGCCCAAGCGGCCGATCTCGCTAAAGGCCATCCGCTCGCTCAAGAGAGAGACAATGCCTTATCGCGGGCGCGGTTCGATTTCCGCTGGCGCGATCAATTCAACTTGTCCCTCGATCCGGAAACGGCGGAAGATTTTCACGATCAAACGCTTCCCGCCGACGGCGCAAAAGTGGCCCACTTTTGTTCCATGTGCGGGCCGAAATTTTGCTCCATGAAAATCAGCCAAGAAGTGCGCGACCATGCGCGCGCGCAAAACGATGTCACAGAACTTTCACAAAGTGACATCCAAGCGGGCATGGAACAAAAGTCCCAGGAGTTCAAAGAAAAAGGCAGCGAGATCTATCAAAAGATCGATTAGAGCTGTTCGCTTCGCCGTAGATCGCGCGCATTTGCGCCTTCTCACTGCCTTATTCGACTCTTAGATCAAAAGACACAAGAGCTTGATCCAGTTAGGCTTATTCCAACTTGTTGGGAAGGGGAGCCATTATGGAAGAGATGTTTTTTGATCCGGAGGGTCCGTTTGGGCTTAAGGCCGAATTCTTTCAGAGCTTGGGCAGCGAGCTCGTCAGCCTCATCTTTAGTGTGATCCTCATTTCCGTTGCGTTGGAATCATATCGCAACTGGCGTGACAACAAACGTTGGCGCGCATCTCGGTTGCGAATTGCCGAAGGCGTTGTAGAACGCCATGCGCGCTGTGTCGCAGTGCTCGCCGATGCCCTTGGCGACGTGATCGAAAATCGCAGTTTGTTTGAGGGGCGCTTAGACGAGCGAATGGATCAGCAACTCGAATCCATTACCCGATACTACGAACGCAACGCGTTCTTCTTGCCGCCTGGATCACTGCAATATTTTGAAAGTTATCGAACCCACGCGAAGAAATTCGTTTCGGATCTCAGCGATTTTGTTGCGGCGGCGCAAAGCGCCCATCCCATCTTGGACAATGCCCGCAAAGAATTATTGGCGTTCGACTTTGGTGAGTTAGAGCGCGAGTCAACTCGATTTGAGCGATCCTTTGGATACAAGCGTGCCCGCCCCAATAAACAAAACGCCGCAAAGATAAACGCCCTCGTGCGCAAGATGGTCGACATGCCGATCGGCGATTTGCAACAAGCGCTGGCGTGAGGCTTAACCCAAACGCCCCAACACCTCGACGGCGGCGCGTTCGCCGGTTTCCATGGCGGACTCCATGCCGTAGTCGGAGCGGCGGGTGTGCTCACCGGCGAAATTCAAACGCTCGAACGGCTCGATCATCTCTTTGGCGAACTTGGTCACCTGGCCCGGTGCGAACATGTGGCGGCAGCCGCGAATGAGGCGCGTGCGTTCCCAGGAGTGCCAGGTGAGGATCTCGACTTTGCCTTTGCTCGCTGGTCTTAAGCGTGCGAGCTCGCTCAACAAAAAGTTTGGCACATCTTCAGCGGGCAGCATGTCGATGCTCACCGCTGCAGCGCCGACGAGGACGATGACAGCGCGGTACTCGCCCGAGCCTTTGTGATTGTCGAGCACCCAGAACATGCGCACGGCGCTGTCGCTAAACAGTGAGGGCTCGAACCCGTCCGTATCCCAAAACGGTTCTTTGACCCGGCAAAATGCCCGGGTCGTGTGAGCATAGGGCAATGTTCGAACCGCTTCGTTGTGCGCGCCGGTGAGCGCCGGCGAAAAATTTAGAAGACGAAGCATCGTGAACGGAATCGCGGAGACAGCAAAGCGTCCGCGAAAGCGCGATCCGTCGAGACAGCGGACTTCGACGCCTTGCTCGTCCATCTCGAGCGATATAGCAGCCATGCCGATGCGAACGGGTTCGCCCAACTGTGCGGCCATTGCTTCCACAAGCCGCGACGTGCCTCCCACGATATTGCGCGGCACGTTCGGCTTAAATTCGTCTTCGCCAGGCACGGGTTCATGAGAGAATTGCGCCTCTAATTGTCCCCTTGTCATCTCCTGCCATTGGGTGAGAAGCGACGCGCTCCACAAGTCTTTGCTGTAGACTGACAGATCGGCCAAGTGCATGCCCGCCGGTGAAACTTTTTCACGCTGCAAAAGCTCGCCCAAAGGAATGTCGTACTTGGCGAACTCCGGATCGAGCCAGTCTTCTGCATTCTTAAGAGGATTGAGCTTGCCAAGATAGGAACTCGCAAACATCACCGGCGCTAATTCTCGCTCGTCGCCCACCGTCTTGTTGAGGGGTGAGGATGCCCATTGATCACTGCGGATGAGCTCACCGAACAGATGATTGCTGAACGGCATGATGTCACGGTCTTCCGTGGCCATCTCTATGCCGAGCCGGTCAATAGCGTCTAAAACACGCGCGTAAGACGGACCGACTTGGCTCGCACCCAGTTCGGGTTTCGTCTCGACGTGATCTGCGGTAAAGACCCGGCCCCCGATCCGGTTGGCCGCTTCAAGCACCGTGACCTTGTAGCCGGCTTCCGTCAGGATCCATGCAGCCGTCAAACCGGATAGCCCCGCTCCGATCACGATTACATCGCTTGTCTCTTGCGCGCGCACGGATTGCGGGAGAGTGGCAAGCCCCGTAGCGACGGCGCCCGCCTTCAAAAGCTCACGCCGGCTGAATGACATGCACAGTTCCCCCTGCTTTGTTAGGGCCGTCAGCTTAACGAGGAATGCGGGTCAATCAACGCCGCAGGTTCTGTTAGTCCAAAGTTGATTTGAGCGGCGTGGCGGCGAGTTCTTGCTCGATGAGCTCCAACCGGTCGTAGCGAATAGTGCCGAGATAGGCCTCATAATCGCTGACGCGCGGTCCAACACCATCGAAGCCGACGGATTCAAACAGCCATATCGCGGGTGGATCTTCATGCAAAGCGCGCAGCACTTGACCGATCAACGCTCTTTGCTTCTGTGGGTCAAACTCTTCCTTCGCTTGGCGCACCAAGTCAGTCACGTTTTCATCGCAATGCCATGGCTTGTGCCAGAGGCAGGTATGAAGTTCCATAGGCTCCAGCGTATTCAATGTCGGCAAGGTGCTGTAGTTCATCCAAAAGGCAATGCCCTTAAAGTTTCCCTGATTTATGCCTTCGACTAATTTTGGTAAGGGAATTTGATGCAGCGTCATGCGAACGCCGACCCGCGCAAGATCCGACGCAATCTTTTGGTAAATAGCTTCAACGTTTGCCGAGCCGCCGGGCACGACATCCGTTATCATTTCGAAGCCGTCGGGGTAGCCGGCTTCAATTAGCATCATCTTTGCTTTGTAAGGCTCGTAGGGATAGGGCGTCAGCGCTGGGTCGTAGCCAAATGCCGTGCGCACGGCAGGCTGACCGACGACGACGGTTTTGCCTGCCATTAGAATGTCAACAATGCCTTGACGATCGACCGCTAAATTCACCGCCATTCGCACGCGCGGGTCTTGGAGCGGTGACTCCTTTTCCGTAATGAACGAGATCACGGACGTGCCGCCTGCGTTGCGCGTGTGCACCCGGCCACCGGCTTGCTCGACACTTGTAATTTCATCCGGTGAAAGACCGATAGCGACATCTATCGAGCCGGAGAGAAGGCCTTGAATTCTTGCCATTGCTTCGGGCATTTCGAGAAGGATGAGGTCGTCGACTTTTGGCGCGCGCCACGAATTCCGGTTGGCCTTGAGGACGACCCGATTGCTCTCCCATTGCTCGACTTTGTAAGGCCCGGTGCCGATCGGGTGCTGGGCAAACACGTCTTCGCCTACTTGATGAAAATATTGTATTGGAACCATTTGAATGCCCGCCAAACGTCCAGGGAATCCGCGGTCCGGCGAATTGGTTTTGAACACCACGGTATATTCGTCCCGCCCACTGACCGATTGAATACCGCGAACTTGGCGCGTCGTCATGTAACGTGCCGACTCAGGCTCTACCAAATAAGCAATGACATCGACGACAGTTTGCGCGTTGAATTTTTCGCCGTTGGAGAATTCGACATCGCGGCGGAGTTCGAACACCCAAGTGTAAGGATCTTCGAAATGCCAGCTCTCGGCCAGCGCCGGAATGAGCTCTCCCTTCTCGTTGTGGCTGGTCAGTGCGTCGAATAGTGCGGGCCAAACAAGTATGCCGGGGAAATTCGTATTCAGATAAGGATTGCCGTCTCCCGGGGGCAGGGCATAAATCGCGACCGTTAGCGGCTCAGGTGCCGCGCGCGCGAAGCCGAGCCCGCCGACCAGCAATCCTGCACTCACGCTCAAGATTGTTGCGAATTGCAGCGTTGATCGGATGACTCGAAACATGGGCTATTCGCGGGGCTGCTCTTATTCTTGGTTTGTTTTGTTGGCAGCAAGGATCATGCCCCATTTGCGCGGGCCCGCAAAGCGGACAAACTAAAATGCTAATGATGCGGTGACTGACCCTCCGTGTCTTCACGCTATGGTTGTGGTGACCCTTTAAGATGCACTTAAGCCAAAGCCGTATAGTCAAATCGTGCCTCGGGTCTAACGGCACATACCTCCACGAAGGCCCCGGTTCTCCCCCAGCCCAGCGCAACCGGGGCCTTTACCGTTTTTGGATCCCAGTTGTTTTTGCCGCAAGATTGACCTGTCACAAGCCCGCTTTGACCCACTTCTTCCCGCCGCAGTCCAAAGAAAATTGCGCAAACAGGACCCGTTGGCTATATCCAGGGGATCATCGGGAGCTTTGCAATACCCATCCATAGGAGACTTGTCGTTCGATGTCAGTAGATGACGCTTACCTCAATTTTGAAGCGGCGGTTATGCAATTGTTGCTAGCTGGGAATGATCCCGTTTTGGATGCCTTGAGGGCTCAATATGAGGCAAGCTCAGTCAAAAAGCGGATGTTCAGCGGTGTTGGGTTGATGGCCAATTTTGAAGTGCCGCAGGATTTGCCAACCGCCGACGGAAAATCATTGTTCTTTTTGTCTGACGGTTGCGCTGACATCAATGGCTCGAAGGCAATTGCCGGCTTCCAAGTCCAAGTCAAAGGCGGCCGCATCAAAACCCTTGAAGCATATACGTATAGCGAGCCTTGGCCTGCTCAGATCCTAAACTTTGAGATCTACTATCGTTATCCATCTTCTACCCCTGGCGACACAGCCGACCGCTCACCGAAAACCAGGCTCCTCGAGCAAGTCCGCAAACAATGGCAAAAAAATTGACCGTTGTAGTCAACAGACCTGCGTTTCTGTTGGGACCATGAGTGCCTTTTAGACTTCTTTAAGATTTCGGCGGCGCTCATTCCTCAACGCAGAATTAACGATACCCCAGCATACTGTCATGGGAACATACACCTCCTCAGTCGCTTGACACCGGCGCTGCGGCGGTCTGCGATTTGCCGTTGAATAATAAAAGAGGGCAGTCGCTGTCACTATGGGGCGCGCCCACAAAAGGTCGCGGCAGAGGACAAAGAGAATTCTTATGTTGCTAAATCAGCCGACGACTGTCCTTCTTGTCGATGACAATCAGCATGTTCGCAGCATCGTTCACTCTATGCTGATCAGCATAGGCGCGACGGAAATCGTTCAAACGGCTCACGCTGTCGGCGCGTTCGAATACCTTGAAAATCAAGTATTGGATGTTGTCATTGTTTCTGATCAAGCCAAAACCATTGACGGCATTGAGTTTTCCGAACGCGTGAGAGCGTCCACGAAAATTATTAATCCAGAAATTCCGGTCATCCTCATGACGACTGATGCTGACAAGGATCGCGTCGCAAATGTCATCGACGCGGGGGTGAATGCTGTTTTGATTAGGCCCTTTACAGCTCAAGACTTAGTTTCGCAGATCAAGGAGATACAGCTTGAGGCGGTTCCATTGGTTCGCACAAAAGACTATTTCGGTCCCAATCGCCGTGCGCGAAGTGATCAGTCTTATGACGGAGTCGAAAAGCGCGGTCTAAAACGACTTATTGGCTATTTTCGCACGGGAACGAGTGGATGACATATGACCACCACCAGTCAAAGGCGGCAAAAGCTGGATCTGCGTCCTGCCAAGTTGATTTACTTGTGAGGCTCAAGTGGCAAAGAACATAGAAGACTTAACAGTTTTTGTTGCTCATGAGAGCAAGCAAATGCGCGGCCTCATTCGCCAAAAGCTTAGTGGACTGGGAGTAAATACGATCGTCGAAGCTTCTGAGCTCGAGATGGCGTTCGGAACATTCAAACTCAATCGTGTAGATCTAATTATTTCGGATTTTGGCGGCGACAAGTTAGACGGCTTGGATCTGACAAAGAAAATTCGCGAGATTGAAGAAAGTCCCAAAAAAGCTGTACCCATAATCTTGGTGACCTTAGAAAACAGCAATGATGTTGTTAGTGAAGCAATAGGCTCGGGCGCGACGACACTTCTTACCGTCAATTTTGACGCGAAGGCGCTCTATGCCAGCATCAAAGCGGCATTCGGCAAATCCGGTATTACGGTTGAGTCGTCAAAATATGTTGGCCCGGACCGGCGAGATGACGACAACCGTCCGACCCACAACCGTGAGCATAGACGCCAAGCCATATTGGATTCATTTTTGGTTGACTCCGGTCCGAAAGATGCCGCTGAGTGAATGGTGGGCGCGGTAGGGTTTGAACCTACGACCTCTCGGATGTGAACCGAACGCTCTCCCGCTGAGCTACGCGCCCTTTAGTAACTGAACCTTCTAAGACTAACACCGCCTCACTAGTTACGTGTCAAGCACACGTCTATCTTTTGAAGTTTAGCCTTCCATCAATTTAGGGCCCTATAGAAGCTCCTCGACGGCTGACTCCAACTCGTCAAAATGATCGATTAGCCGGTCTCCACCTAGCCTGCCGGGGTTTTGGGAAGTATAGCCGAAACTCACAACGATAATTGGTACGCCTGCGTTTCGAGCGGCTTCCACATCTGTCTCGCTGTCCCCGACCATAACGGATTTGTTCGGATCGCCGCCTAGTCGTTTGATAGTTTCCAGGATGTGCTTCGGGTTGGGCTTGCGCACATCAAGCGTGTCTGCTCCTAGGATCGCCGGAAAGAACCGCAGCAGGTCAAGTTCCTGCAGTAATTGCCTTGAAAGCGCTTCACGCTTGTTGGTGCAAACGCCGAGAAGTGCACCGCGATCAGCAAAAGTGGTGAGAGCCCTGATCGCGCCAGGAAACGGTCTACTTTGACGAGCGATATTGGCCTGATAGTAAACAAGAAAGTCCGCTTCGAGTCTCTTGAGTAAAGCACGATCAGGAAGCTTACCATTGTCCGAAATTCCACGCTCGATGAGCTTCAATGCGCCTCGCCCCACATAGGCTCTGACGGTCTCCTCATCGACGGTTGGACGCTTGTGTTTTTCCAGGACATGATTGAGTGCACGGCAAAGGTCAGGCGCCGTGTCTACAAGGGTGCCATCGAGGTCGAAAATGATTGTATGATCCGGGCCTAGCAAGTTCACTCTCTGGAATGCGGGCATTCATTGCCGGTTGAGCAGGAACCGTCATCAGTTCGCCCCAAACGTCTCATAGTGGTTAAGCCTCAAATATAGGATTGTCGTTCAGCAAACCCAGTGGATGGCGTGGGCGAACATCGATGCTCACACACTACAAGAGTCGCACAGAGCAAGCTGATAATTCAAGCGGCAGCAGCAGTCCTGCACTTCTATGCTGTGAGGCACACATTCTAGCCCAGTCGAAATTTGTTAAGGAAATGTCAAGATTAGGCTGTGGCCCACTGGGATTTAGCCAAAGGTTTCATTTTTGACGATTTTTATAAGGGTTTGAATTAGGTTGTATGATGCTTAGGTTGCTTGATTGTCGTCCTGAGAATTTATGGGTATGCCATCAACTATTCTTTTTGCTTCAAAGTGATTGCGAAATTTAGACTGGAACATTATTGAAATATCGCTATGGGACAGTCTAATAGACAAGACATTGCCATTGTAATTTTGGCTGCCGGTCAGGGTACTCGTATGAAGAGTGGCTTGCCGAAGGTCATGCACAATCTCGGCAACCGTCCGATGATCGAACATGTCCTGTCGGTTACCGAGAAACTAGATCCGGCCCGGATTGTTGTTGTTGTCGGCCCAGACATGGACGTCCTTACAAAAACCGCTGAAACCTCCTCGAAAATTGTGCGCACAATTGAGCAGACGGAACGTCTGGGAACGGGTCATGCCGTCAAGATAGCTGCAAGCATTCTGTCAGACTTTAGCGGCGACGTGCTGGTCGTTTATGCTGATACACCGCTGATTGAGAGCGGCACGTTTGAACGTATGTTAGATGCCCGGCGAAGTAATGCAGCCGTCGCCGTTTTGGGATTTCATGCAGCTAATCCCGGCGCATACGGCCGTCTCGTGCTCGACAATAGCGGTGACCTCGACTCGATTGTTGAGGCGCGAGATGCCAGTCCGGATCAGCTCCAAATCGACTATTGCAATTCAGGCGTCATGGCCGTTGATAGCGCTCTTTTGTTCGAGCTTTTGAATGAACTTGGCAATGACAACGCCAAAGGCGAGTATTATCTGACCGATGTCGTAGGCTTAGCCAAACACAGGGGGATCAGATGCGTCGCGCTTGAATGCAGTGAAACCGAAGTGCTCGGTGTCAATTCGCGCAGCGAACTTGCTCGCGCTGAGGCAGTTTTTCAAGACCGAGCCCGGCAAGCTGCTATGGCCAACGGTACGACCTTGATCGATCCGCAAACAGTCTACTTTAGTTTTGATACGCAGCTCGGTCGGGACGTCATCGTTGGACCTAACGTCGTGTTCGGTCCAGGAGTTAAAGTTGGGGATGACGCTACAATAAAAGCCTTCTGTCACCTCGAAAAAGCGTCAGTGGCCGGCGGCGCGGTGATCGGCCCGTTTGCGCGGTTGCGTCCGGGCGCTGAGATTGGCGAAAAGGCACACATTGGGAACTTTGTCGAAATCAAGAAATCTGTCGTGGAACAGGGCGCCAAAGTCAATCATTTGACCTATATTGGGGATGCAATCGTGGGTGCCCGTGCCAATATCGGGGCCGGCACGATTACGTGCAATTACGACGGTTTTAGCAAACATGAAACCTATATTGGCAAAGGAGCGTTCATCGGATCCAACAATTCACTGGTTGCCCCTGTTAAAATTGGGGATGGCGCCTATACGGGATCAGGGAGCGTAATAACAAGCGACGTCAAAGGTGATGCGTTAGCCTTGGAAAGGGTGCCACAAAAGCAGGTCGACGGATGGGCCGCAAGATTTAGAGATAGAAATCATAATAAGAAATCCAAATCTTAGACAGTATACGGATTAAATAGTATGTGTGGTATTGTTGGCATATTGGGCAACGAACCTGTTTCGGGCAAAATCCTAGATGCCCTAAAGCGGCTGGAATATCGCGGTTACGATTCGTCGGGCATTGCAACCATTGTCGATGGATCAATTGATCGCCGTCGCGCAAAGGGCAAACTTGCGCAGCTGGAAGAGCGACTTGGCAACGACCCTTTAGCCGGTACAACCGGAATTGGGCATACACGATGGGCGACCCACGGCGCGCCAACTGAAAATAACGCGCATCCTCATGCTACGGATCAAGTGGCGGTGGTTCACAATGGAATTATTGAGAATTTTAGACAGCTTCGCGAACAACTTCAGGCCGTCGGTCACATATTTGCTACACATACAGATTCCGAAGTCATTGTTCACTTGATTACGGACAACCTGTCAAAGAACAAGAATCCAGCGCAAGCGGCGGCTGACGCGGTTGCGCGGCTTGAGGGCGCATTTGCCTTGGGCATCATTTTTAAGGGCCAAGAAGACCTGATGATTGCGGCGCGACAAGGCTCGCCGCTGGCCGTTGGAAGCGGAGACGGCGAAATGTATATCGGTTCCGATGCGTTCGCGCTGGCTCCGTTTACAAACCGCGTCACCTATCTTGAGGATGGGGATTGGGCAGAAATTAGGCGGTCAGGCTTTACCATCCGCAATCATGGCGGCCAAATAGTCGAAAGACAGGAACAAGTTGCGCCGGCTGCTACGGCGTTGGTCGATAAGGGCGGTCATAAACATTTCATGGCTAAAGAGATTTTTGAACAGCCGGAGGTTATTGCTCACACGTTGGGAACTTATATCGACCCCTTAAAACTAAGTGTCGTATTGCCTGAATCGAAATTACAATTCAAGAAACTGCCGCGCCTGACCATGGTGGCGTGCGGTACGGCCTACTATTCAACGATGGTGGCCAAATATTGGTTCGAGCAGCTGGCTCGTATTCTGGTCGAAGTCGATATCGCGTCGGAGTTTAGATATCGTGAGGCAGCATTGCCGCCACATGGCCTTGCTGTCTTTGTTTCTCAGTCGGGGGAGACGGCGGATACGCTCGCCGCCCTGCGTTATTGTCGTGAACAGCAACAGCACATCGCTTCGATCGTAAATGTCGATCAGTCGTCGATTGCCCGCGAGTCTGACTTCTTATTTCCGATCCATGCGGGTCCTGAAATCGGCGTTGCCTCGACCAAGGCGTTTACTTGCCAGTTGATCGTTCTGGCATGTCTGGCAATCGCCACGGCCAAGGCGCGCGGTCAAATCAGCCAAAAACAAGAAGCCGAACTTGTACATCAATTGATTGAATTGCCGCGTCATATGGCGGAGCTCCTCCAACAGGAAGCAGAGATCAGTGCCTTGGCGCATGATCTATCGCGCGCGACCGACATCTTATATTTGGGCCGGGGCGCCCTTTATCCTATAGCTCTTGAAGGCGCGCTTAAGTTGAAAGAAATCTCATATATTCATGCCGAGGGATATGCGGCCGGTGAGCTCAAACATGGTCCCATCGCGCTGATCGATGAGGACATGCCGGTCGTCGTAATTGCTCCACATGACAGCATGTTTGAAAAAACCGTTTCGAACATGAAAGAAGTGATCGCACGTGCAGGACGGGTCATTCTCATTTCCGATGCCAAAGGCATTGACTTGGCCGGCAAGGATACCTGGGCGACGATCGAAATTCCGCGAACTGACCCCTTTGTGGCCCCTATTATGAGCGCTGTTCCGGTTCAGCTTCTGGCCTATCACACTGCCGTTGCCAAGGGTACGGACGTAGACCAGCCGCGCAATCTTGCAAAGTCTGTTACCGTCGAGTGACTGTATCGTCTGTGCGGTCTCTTTGAGGGCGGGCATGCGCCGGTTTTGGCTAGGTATGTGTTCCCACATGCGCTGATTCACGCCGTGTCTTAGTTGCCCTTGCCTCATCTCTTAAGAGCAGATAACACGAGCGCTGACGCGTTTTCGTGTCGGCCCTTAAGCAAATTCTTGCGCGTGAAGGGAGCAATCATGCAGTTGTCAGATTCAGAACTGTTGCGAAGTCGGTGCTATGTCGATGGCAAGTGGATTGATGCCGATAGCGGCGCCGAACTCGACGTCACGAATCCATCGACAGGCCGGGCGCTCACTACAGTGCCCAAGTTAGGTGCGGCGGAAACGGCCCGGGCCATCGCAGCTGCAAATGAGGCATGGATGCCATGGCGTGACATGCTCGCCAAGGAGCGCGCCAACACGATGCGTCGTTGGTTCGACTTGATGATGGAGCATCAGGAAGATTTGGCCCGCATCATGACGGCCGAGCAGGGCAAATCTATTACGGAAGCCCGCGGCGAAGTTGCCTATGCCGCTGCCTTCGTCGAATGGTTTGCAGAAGAGGCCAAGCGGACTTACGGGGAGACCATTCCTCAACATCAAGCTGACAAGCGGATCGTAGTGATCAAACAGCCCATCGGCGTCGTAGCCGCTATTACTCCTTGGAATTTTCCGGCAGCAATGATCACGCGCAAAGTTGCCCCCGCGCTTGCAGCGGGTTGCACGGTCGTGATCAAACCGGCCAGCCAAACGCCTTTGTCTGCGCTGGCATTGGCAGTGCTTGCTGAGCGCGCCGGAATTCCCAAAGGCGTCGTAAATGTCATTACGGGCTCTGCCAGTGAGATAGGCGGCGAGCTGACAGCCAATCCCATCGTCCGCAAGCTGACATTTACTGGATCGACGGAGGTGGGAAAAGTACTCATCGCGCAATCCGCAGCCACGGTAAAAAAAGTTTCAATGGAGCTTGGCGGAAATGCACCGTTTATCGTGTTTGATGATGCCGATCTCGACGCCGCGATTGAAGGCGCCATCGCTTCAAAATTTCGGAATACCGGACAGACATGCGTTTGCGCCAATCGAATCTATGTTCAGGACAAAGTTTACGATGCCTTTGCGGATAAGCTGGCGACGGCTGTTGCCGCTTTAAAAGTTGGCGATGGCATGGAGGATGGTGTCGAACAGGGCCCGCTTATTGATGTCGCGGCAGTTACCAAAGTCGAAGAACATATAGCCGACGCTTCGGCCAAGGGCGCCGACGTCATGATTGGAGGAGGTCGGCATGCTTTGGGGGGTACCTTCTTCGAGCCCACGATTTTGTCGGGCGTAACCCAAGACATGTTGGTTGCGCGCGACGAGACGTTTGGTCCGCTTGCGCCGCTCTTCCGATTTTCCCGGGACGAAGATGTCGTCGCAATGGCAAACGATACGGAATTTGGACTCGCTTCGTACTTCTACGCACGCGATATTGGACGCATCTGGCGCGTAGCGGAGCAATTGGAGTACGGCATTGTTGGCATCAATACGGGAATTATTTCCACAGAAGTGGCACCGTTTGGCGGCGTAAAAGAATCCGGTATCGGACGAGAAGGCTCGCGGCACGGAATCGAAGATTTCATGGAACTTAAATATATTTGCTTGGGTGGAATTCAATGAGCGCGGACGAACAAAAACTAAAAGCAGCGGAACGAGCGTTGGGTTTCATCGAGGATGGCATGGTGGTCGGCATGGGAACCGGCTCGACCGCCGACCATTTTATTAGAGGTCTGGGGAGTCGCGTCGCCGACGGTCTATCGGTGTCAGCCGTGCCCACGTCAAGTCAAACCGCTGAGCTGGCCAAGGAATGCGGTATCACGGTCGTCGATATCGATGATGTCCGAGGCATTGACGTCACTGTCGATGGCGCCGATGAGGTCGATCCTAATTTGTGCCTGATAAAAGGCGGTGGCGGCGCATTGCTTCGCGAAAAAATTGTAGCAGCAGCTTCCGACCGCATGATTGTGATTATCGACCAAAGCAAACTTGCCGAATTCCTGGGTGGGTTTCCTTTGCCGATTGAAATCGTGCAGTTTGGAACTTCAGTAACAACCGCGAAAATAAGACGAGTGCTGATCGATGAAGGATGCTCAAGCCAGGACCTTTCCTTGCGCAAACATGCGAGCGGTGATCCATTCATTAGCGACGGCGGCAATTACATACTGGATTGCACATGTTCCAGTTTGATTGACCCCAAAAAATTGGCAGTGCGCCTTAGTACCGTTCCTGGCGTTGTTGAGCATGGTCTTTTCATCGACATGGCGTCGAGCGTTATTGTCGGCCGCGAAGACCGTGTCGAAATTATAGAAGCGCGGTCGTAGTAGATCACTCTAAGCAATTCACCTGGCTACACTTTTGCAGCCACGAATAAAGGCGCATGCGATGGCGCAATACGACTATGATCTTTTTACAATTGGTGCAGGCTCTGGAGGCGTGCGCGCGAGCCGCATGGCAGCTCAATACGGCGCCAAGGTCGGCATTGCAGAGGAATACCGAGTTGGCGGCACCTGCGTTATCAGAGGCTGCATTCCAAAGAAGCTCTTCGTTTACGCCAGCCATTTCCAAGAGGATTTTGAAGATGCTGCAGCCTACGGCTGGGAGGTTGGTGATACAAAATTCTCTTGGCAGACTCTTGTCGTCAATAAAGACAAGGAAATCGATCGTCTCAATCAAATCTACATTCGAAACTTGAACAAAGTCGGCGTAGAAATTTTTGAAGAGCGCGCGGTCGTTGCCGGCCCAAATACTATTCAATTGGAAACTTCCGGCAAGAAGCTAACTGCAAAGACGATTCTTATCGCAACCGGTGCATGGCCCGCTCGCGACGAGAAATTGCCCGGTGTCGAACTTACGATTACGTCAAATGAAGCGTTTCATTTGAAGGAATTACCCAAGAGCATACTCATTGCAGGCGGCGGTTACATCGCGGTCGAGTTCGCTGGGATATTTAACGGTCTGGGCGTTGAGACCACCTTGCTCTATCGCGGAAATGAAATCTTGCGCGGCTTCGACGAAGACTTGGGTCCAGCGCTTCATCATGAGATGGAGCGCAAGGGTGTGACGATCATCACCGAAAATATCATGACCGAGGTCAAAAAGACCCAGGCTGAAGATGGTGCCACATCTCTAGCTGTCACGCTTTCAGACGGACGAACTATCGACACCGGCGCCGTCATGTTTGCCATTGGCCGCAATCCAAATGTAGCCGGTCTTGGCCTTGAACAATTGGGCGTCGAACTTGACAGCCAGGGTGCTATCAAAGTTGACGAATTTTCGCGTACGTCTGTGCCGAACATCTATGCCGTAGGTGATGTCACAAACCGCGCGCAGCTGACCCCCGTAGCTATTCGTGAAGGTGCTTCATTTGCGGCCACGGTATTCGACCATACGCCAACACCGATGCATCACCGGTGCATTCCGACTGCTGTATTTAGCCAGCCGGAATTGGGGACGGTGGGCTTGACCGAAGCAGAGGCACGGGACGAGCTTGGCCCAATCGAGATCTTCAAGACGAGCTTCACGCCGCTCAAACACACGCTGACGGGAAAAACCGAAAAAACGTACATGAAGCTTGTAGTGGACGCGGCAACGGACCGCGTGGCAGGCGTTCACCTGATTGGTCCAGATTCTGGCGAAATGATCCAGTTGGCAGCAATTCCAGTCACGATGGGGGCCACGAAAGCCCAGTTCGACGCGACTTTCGCGGTGCATCCGACCGCCTCCGAAGAGCTCGTCACGATGCGAGAACCAGTAGCTGCGGCGGACTAGGCGAAGGCGCCCTTGGGCCGCAGGGCGCTTGGCAAACGCTGACTCTAGCCCTATATACCCCGGCTTAACCCTTGGGCGGCAGCGAACTGCTATAATGGGATGACAGATTTGGAGCGTAAGTAGCTATGGCCAAGAAATGGAGTCCTACGAGTTGGCAGTCGAAGCCGGTCCGGCAGGTTCCGGATTATCCGGATGAAGCTCTCGTCCAATCCGTTAAAGAAAAGCTGTCGAGATTCCCTCCTTTGGTGTTTGCTGGTGAAGCCCGCAACTTGCGCAAGCATTTGGGTGACGTCGCCCTGGGGAAGGCCTTTTTAGTCCAGGGAGGTGATTGCGCGGAAAGTTTTGCTGAATTCAGCCCCGACAATATTCGCGACACGTTGCGGGTTCTATTGCAGATGGCCGTGGTGCTGACCTATGCGGCTGCGGTCCCGGTTGTGAAGGTAGGCCGAATTGCTGGACAATTCGCCAAACCGCGCTCCGCGCCAATGGAAAAGCAAGGAGATCAGGAATTACCGAGCTACCGAGGCGATATAGTCAATTCGATCGAATTTGAGCCGGTCGGACGCAAACCGGATCCCGAGCGATTGCTCCAGGCGTACAGCCAAGCGGCCTCGACGCTGAATTTGCTGCGTGCCTTCACGCACGGAGGTTATGCGGGTCTCGAGTATGTTCACCGGTGGAATATGGGTTTTGTTTCGGACAGCCCGGAGGGAGAGCGCTATCGAGATATCGCCGACCGGATTTCAGAAGCCTTGGATTTTATGAGGGCGTGCGGGATTAACACGGATAATTCACCTCAAATTCAATCTACGGACTTCTATACCAGCCACGAAGCTTTGCTGCTGGGATTTGAGCAGTCGCTCACCAGGGTCGATTCGACCACTGGTGACTGGTACGACACGTCCGCCCACATGCTTTGGATCGGAGATCGCACCAGGCAGTTGGACGGGGCTCACGTAGAATTCCTTCGAGGGGTGCACAATCCAATAGGGATGAAATGCGGGCCCAGCCTGGAACCGGAGGAGCTCATTCGGCTGATCGACGTCCTGAATCCTGCCAACGAACCGGGACGTCTCACGCTCATTACCCGGTTCGGTGCAGATCAAGTGGCCGACCAATTACCGCATCTGATACGCCGGGTCGAGGCGGAAGGCCGCCATGTGCTGTGGTCGTGCGATCCGATGCACGGCAACACCATCAAGGCATCTAGTGGGTACAAAACCAGGCCTTTTGATCGAATTCTGAAGGAGGTGCAGAATTTCTTCGCTGTTCATCAGGCTGAAGGCACATATGCGGGTGGAGTTCATGTAGAAATGACCGGACAGCAGGTCACGGAATGCATTGGCGGCGCCCAGGCGATCACGGAGGATGACCTATCTTCGCGATATCACACCCATTGCGATCCGCGGCTAAACGCGAGCCAGGCGCTTGAGCTGGCATTCTTGGTTGCCGAGGGGATCAAGAAAGAGCGGGCCGCGGCCGGTACCCAGGCAGCGGTGGTCCACACCTAACGCTTTGAAATTGAAGAAAAATTTCAGCTGAAGCAGCGCACAACTGTTGCTGATGAGTGGCCCCTCGGGAGATCCCGGATCACCCAGTCGTCATAAATTTTTTAATCGAAACGGTGTTTGGTTCGCCGGTGGGCTGGGGCGGTCAGACGTAAAATGCCCGGACGGGGCGGGCAAAGCAACAATATCGCAACAAGGGCGGCGGATTCGCATGACTCATTGCGTTTGATAATTGTATGCTTTTATCGATTCTAGGCAGCGTAAGTGCGTTATATTTAATCAATTAGTTCAAAGCGTTCCGTCGCGAAGTTGGAGTACCATATTTGACAGCTCTCATTCAGGCCGGACACTTTGCAAATACAGAAGTGGCTCGGGAAATCTGCACAGTTGAGATAAGTGGAATTTTGGCCTGTAGGCGGCATGATCGCCGGCAACAGGAGATCCACTATGGCAAGACGACCACGTCGCAATCATACACCTGCGTTCAAGTCGAAGGTGGCCCTTGCGGCCGTTCGCGGTGAGCAGACATTGGGAGAACTCGCTCAGCAGTTTGATGTTCATCCTAACCAGATCAAGCAATGGAAAGATCAGCTCCTTGAGGGTGCAGCGGGTGTTTTTGGGCGGGAGGGTAAATCACCGCTGCCTGCACCCCGTGTTGATGTGAAGAGGCTCCATGCCAAGATTGGGGAGCTGACGCTTGAGAATGATTTTTTAGGCGATGCGCTCACCAAGGCGGGATTGCCGAGCGCAAGAAAATGATCGACCGCAAACATAAACTCTCGCTCAGCCGTCAGGCCAAGGCGCTCAAGATCAGCCGGGGCAGCGTCTATTATCAGCCCCGTCCCGTATCGGTCGGTGATCTGGCACTGATGCGCCGGATTGATGAATTGCATCTCGACTATCCCTTTGCAGGCAGCAGGATGCTGCAGGGACTATTGCTTGGTGAAGGATACAAGGTTGGCCGCCTGCACGTCACAACACTGATGAAGCGTATGGGGCTTGAGGCTATTTATCGCCGCCCGAACACGTCCAAGCCTGCACCGGGCCACAAAATCTATCCCTATCTGTTGCGTAAGCTGCCGGTCACCCAACCCAATCAGGTCTGGGCGATGGATATCACCTACATTCCAATGGCACGGGGCTTTGTTTATCTGGCCGCAGTGGTTGACTGGTTCAGCCGGCGTGTCCTGTCCTGGCGGCTCTCTATCACACTGGAAGCAGACTTTTGCATTGAAGCCGTTGAAGAAGCACTGGCCCGTTACGGTAAGCCGGACATCTTCAACACCGATCAGGGCTCGCAGTTTACCTCCATCGCTTTCACACAAATCCTGAAGGATGCTGAAATCGCCATCAGCATGGATGGCAAGGGAGCGTGGCGGGACAATGTCTTTGTTGAACGGCTGTGGCGCACGGTCAAATACGAGGAGGTCTATCTGCATGCCTATGGCAATGTTCCACAAGCCCGAGCCGCCCTCGGCAAATATTTGGTCTTTTACAACACCAAGAGACCGCATTCATCGCTTGACCGCCAGACACCCGATCAGGCTTACTTCAACGTGCTGCAACCAATCCCGGTCGCGGCATAACAGGGGCTGAAATCCACTTATCCGCAGTCCGAAAGTTGTTCAAACAAACCGAACCACCTCTTACCTCAGGGATGGTGCGTCATTTTAGTCCGTGCCAAACTAGGGAATCGAAAGTATTGGTGCTGTGTGTGGCGATGAGGGGGATCGCTGTGTGCGGAAGACGGCGTTTATCGGGGGACTAGGGTTGAATCAAATATCACGCACAGACACGGTACGAGTCGGGGTCGTGGGCTGTGGCTGCTTTGGCAGATTTCACGCTCAGAAATACACCCAGATTGCCGGCACCAAATTGACCGCCGTCGCCGATATCGACCCAAGCGCCGCCGAACGTGCCGCGCAGGAGTTTAATGCAGACTCGTTTTTTGCGGCTGAGAAACTCGTCGGGTTGGTCGACGCGGTGAGCATCACCACGCCGGCGAGCTGTCACTACGAGATCGCTGCATTATTTCTGCGCGAAGGAATTCATGTTCTTGCCGAAAAGCCGATCGCCATCGATCTGTCCCATGCTGATGAATTAATTTCACTCGCAGAAGAAAAACAATTGATCTTACAAGTGGGCCATCAGGAAAGATTTGTTTTTGAAAACTTTGGCCTTCCGCCGCTCGATTTGAAACCGCGCCATATTGAATCTCGTCGTTTAGGCCCATTTACGGGAAGAGCAACGGACGTTAATGCCGTATTCGATCTCATGATTCACGATTTGGATTTATTGCACCAGGTGACGTCGTCAAAAATCGTAAGCGTTCACGCCCAGGGCAAGAGGGTCTACGGCTCGCATCATGATGAGGTGGCGGCGGTACTTGAACTGGAGGACGGCTGCACGGTTGACTTGCGTGTGAGCCGGGCTAGCAAAGAACAGGCGCGCGAACTTCGTCTCGAATATGCGGACGGAGAGATAGAAGTTGATTTTATTAGTGGTACGCTAAGAAATTCGACTCACGCAGAGCTAAAGCCAGAGATGAACGGCGATGGCGCAGTTCATAAGATATTTAATGACCCCTTGGCATACGGGATCAATGCTTTTGTTCAGTCCGTTAGAAATGGATCGCCACCACGAATTTCGGCCAAAGAGGCGCGAAAAGCGCTTCAAACGGCCTGCATGATTACAGAGCGGCTTGCCGCATAGATTAATTTATTGAAGTACCCTGAGCGCGAGAATGCTAACAAAGAATCAGCAAAACACTGTCGTTTCCCTCCGCGGCGATGCTGAGCTGGACGACAGAATTTCTTTTGTCGACTTGCAAGCTCAGCAGGCACGAATACGTCCGCAGGTTGAAGCCAAAATTCGGGCTGTACTTGATCACGGTCAATATATCGATGGCCCCGAAATTGAAGAACTTGAACGCGCTTTGTCGGAATTGACGGGCGCCGTCGACGTGGTTTTGTGTGGCAGTGGCACGGAGGCGCTGGAAATTGCTATGTTGACCGAAGGCGTCGGACCAGGCGACGCCGTGTTCATTCCAGCCTTTACTTACAACGCGACCGCAAGCGCCGTCATCATGCTGGGGGCCACGCCGGTATTCGTGGATGTCAACACAGATACGTTCAACATGTCCGCGAACGATTTGCGCTACAAAATCGATGAAACCAATCGTCTTGGAGAACTTTGTCCAAAGATGGTGATACCAGTCGATTTGTTTGGTCTTCCGGCTGACTACGACGCGATTGGCAAGATTACCCGTGAATATGATCTTGGTGTCCTAGCCGACTCTGCTCAAAGCTTCGGAGCGCAGCTTGGCAACCAGATGGTCGGTAATATTGTTGGCATGACAGCCACGAGCTTCTTTCCAGCCAAAACTTTAGGATGTTACGGAGACGGGGGCGCAATATTTGCCGATTCTGTAGAGCGCGCGAAGATTTGGCGGTCTGTGCGCTGGCATGGAACGGATACGGCGCACAAAGAATCCATTCGCTTAGGCACAAACGCGCGAATGGATTCACTTCAGGCGGCCGTTTTGCTTGTTAAGCTGACAATCTTCGAAGACGAGCTGCGGCGGCGCCGTCAAATCGCTAAAATTTATGATCGTCTTTTAGGTCCGGCGATGGAATTACCGGCGCGTCCCAAAGACAGCGTCAGTGCTTGGGCTCAATATTCGATTGTTCTCAAAGACCGCGATCGTGTCGAAGCAGCGTTGGCGGCCGCCGATATTCCGTCAGCGGTCTATTATCGCCAGCCACTCCATGAGATGGCTGCATTCAAGCAATATGGCCCAGACGGCGGCTTGCCGAATTCCGAATATCTGTCCCGCCATATACTTTCTTTGCCGATGCACCCATATCTCACGGAAAAGCAGATTTGCGATATCTGTGCGACCGTGGTCTCGGCTTTGTAGCGATAGTCCGCTAGTTCGCACATATTATTTTCTATGATGATTCGCATCGGATTTCCGTCTCGTGTACTGGCTCACCTAGACCTGTTTGCAATCATGGTTAGAAGTGGCTCGGGAAATCTGCACAGTTGAGATAAGTGGAATTTTGGCCTGTAGGCGGCATGATCGCCGGCAACAGGAGATCCACTATGGCAAGACGACCACGTCGCAATCATACACCTGCGTTCAAGTCGAAGGTGGCCCTTGCGGCCGTTCGCGGTGAGCAGACATTGGGAGAACTCGCTCAGCAGTTTGATGTTCATCCTAACCAGATCAAGCAATGGAAAGATCAGCTCCTTGAGGGTGCAGCGGGTGTTTTTGGGCGGGAGGGTAAATCACCGCTGCCTGCACCCCGTGTTGATGTGAAGAGGCTCCATGCCAAGATTGGGGAGCTGACGCTTGAGAATGATTTTTTAGGCGATGCGCTCACCAAGGCGGGATTGCCGAGCGCAAGAAAATGATCGACCGCAAACATAAACTCTCGCTCAGCCGTCAGGCCAAGGCGCTCAAGATCAGCCGGGGCAGCGTCTATTATCAGCCCCGTCCCGTATCGGTCGGTGATCTGGCACTGATGCGCCGGATTGATGAATTGCATCTCGACTATCCCTTTGCAGGCAGCAGGATGCTGCAGGGACTATTGCTTGGTGAAGGATACAAGGTTGGCCGCCTGCACGTCACAACACTGATGAAGCGTATGGGGCTTGAGGCTATTTATCGCCGCCCGAACACGTCCAAGCCTGCACCGGGCCACAAAATCTATCCCTATCTGTTGCGTAAGCTGCCGGTCACCCAACCCAATCAGGTCTGGGCGATGGATATCACCTACATTCCAATGGCACGGGGCTTTGTTTATCTGGCCGCAGTGGTTGACTGGTTCAGCCGGCGTGTCCTGTCCTGGCGGCTCTCTATCACACTGGAAGCAGACTTTTGCATTGAAGCCGTTGAAGAAGCACTGGCCCGTTACGGTAAGCCGGACATCTTCAACACCGATCAGGGCTCGCAGTTTACCTCCATCGCTTTCACACAAATCCTGAAGGATGCTGAAATCGCCATCAGCATGGATGGCAAGGGAGCGTGGCGGGACAATGTCTTTGTTGAACGGCTGTGGCGCACGGTCAAATACGAGGAGGTCTATCTGCATGCCTATGGCAATGTTCCACAAGCCCGAGCCGCCCTCGGCAAATATTTGGTCTTTTATAACACCAAGAGACCGCATTCATCGCTTGACCGCCAGACACCCGATCAGGCTTACTTCAACGTGCTGCAACCAATCCCGGTCGCGGCATAACAGGGGCTGAAATCCACTTATCCGCAGTCCGAAAGTTGTTCAAACAAACCGAACCACCTCTGTTGTCCAAAAGTCGATCTGGCATTAAGTAAGCCCCATGACCAATAAGCTGAAAATTGCTTTGGCCCAGCTCAACCCGCTGGTCGGCGACATACACGGCAACTTAGCCAAAGCCCGTGCCGCACGCACAACAGTGGCTGACGGCGGAGCAGACCTCATCGTCTTCAGCGAACTTTTCCTCATGGGATATCCGCCGGAGGACCTTGTTCTCAAGCCTGCGTTCCAAGACGAAGCAAAAACAGCGATCGAACAGCTGGCGCTCGAAACAAATGATGGCGGGCCCGGAATGATTATCGGAACTGCGTGGCGTGAAGGAGAAAAGCTTTACAACGCAGCGGCTGTTTTAGACAGCGGCAAGATCGAAACCATGCGATTCAAGCGGCACTTGCCGAACTACGACGTATTCGACGAATACCGCGTGTTTGATCAAGGCCCACTGCCTGGCCCAGTCAACTTTAGAGGCGTTAGGCTCGGGCTGATGATTTGCGAAGACATGTGGGAGATGGATGTCGCCGAATGTCTAAGTGAAACAGGGGCGGAAATTCTTGTCGTGCCCAATGGATCGCCGTTCAATGTCACGCAAGTTGAAAAACGCATGAATCATGCGGTAAGTCGTGCGACGGAAAACAAACTCCCCCTTGTTTATGTCAATCAAATGGGAGGGCAAGACGAACTCGTTTTTGATGGCGCAAGTTTTGTGCTCAATAGTGAATCATCTCTTGCGGTACAATTACCTGCGTGGCGTGAAGCAATTGTGGTTACCGACTGGGCCAGGAGCGAACACGGTTGGTCGTGCGCCAACGGAGAGCGCGCCGTTTTGGAGGAGGGCCACGAAGCGATTTACGCAGCCACGACGTTGGGACTTGCCGACTATGTCACCAAAAACCGGTTTCCCGGCGTGGTCTTGGGTTTGTCCGGAGGAATCGATAGCGCGTTGAGCGCCACAGTTGCAGTCGACGCCTTAGGACCCGACAAAGTTCACTGCGTCATGATGCCGTCCCGCTATACCAGCCAAGACAGCCTTGATGATGCAGAAGATTGCGCCAGGGCACTTGGAGTGACCTACGATACGATTCCGATTGAAGAGCCGGTCAAAGCTTTTGACAAAATTTTGGCACCGTCTTTTCAAGGCACGAAATCCGACGCCACTGAAGAGAATATTCAATCGCGCATTCGCGCCGTCATCATCATGGCGCTATCGAACAAGTTTGGCCGCATGGTTCTCACGACAGGCAACAAATCCGAAATGTCGGTGGGTTATGCCACGCTCTACGGCGACATGTGTGGCGGTTACAATGCTCTTAAGGACGTCTATAAGACGCAGGTGTTTGAAATTTCCGCTTGGCGCAATCAGCACCATCCAAGTGGCGCCTTAGGTCCAAAAGGCCGTGTCATCCCGCAACGAATTATCGATAAACCGCCGTCTGCGGAGTTGCGGGAAGATCAACGCGATGACGACAGCCTGCCGCCTTACGATCAGCTGGATGACATTTTGCAGTGTCTTATAGAGGGTGAAATGGGATTTGAAGACGTTGTCGCGCGAGGTCACGATCCCGTCATCGCAAAGCGTGTCGAGCATTTGCTCTATGTTGCTGAATACAAAAGGCGCCAGGCGCCGCCAGGCGTTAAAGTCGGAGTCAAAAACTTTGGGCGAGATCGCCGTTATCCCATCACCAACGGGTTTCGCGATGCGCAATAAAGCATTCTTGTTTTTACCGCGTTGACGGTTTTGGGGTCCAGCCTGTCGTCTTATATCAGGACCGATGCATCCTCGTGCTGCGGCTTTGCTGAACGATACTTCAAGGCGGCCTCAATGGTCGGTACGATATCTTCGACACTGTCCGCGACTAAGAGTGCGTCGTGAGCGCTCGGTCCATTTAGCAACTCGGGCCGTGCGAATCCTTGATCGATTGTGTGTTCAATCAAGTCAAAGAACGGCTGCCAATAATTATTGATGTTTGCGAGCAAAATTGGCTTGGCATGAAAATCTAAGTAAGCCCACCAAAGCACTTCGACAACCTCCTCGAGCGTTCCAATGCCACCAGGGAGAACGACAAATGCATCGGCGAGCTGGAACATGTGAGCTTTGCGCTCATGCATGTCCTTAGTCACGATTTTGCGATCAGAATTCTCATATTGCCGTTCAATTTGAGCAATGGCCTCGGGGACAATTCCGGTGATTTTGCCCCCGGCGAGATGGGTTGCTTTGGCAACCTCACCCATAAGACCCGTGCCCCCACCGCCGTAAACTAGACGAATTTGTTGGCGTGCCAGAATGCGACCAAAATCGGCGGCCGCTTTCGCGTAGGCCGAATCTGTCCCGCTATTAGACCCACAAAATACACAGATCGCTTTAGGTTTGGTCATGTTGTCACCACACTTCGCACTCACGTTAATCTCTTGGTTAGAACTCTATTCACTCATTGTGCCAATCTCTGGGCATAAAATTTGCTTAATCAAGGCAGCATGACTAAGCTTGTTTCAGACTATATTGGAGACTCTGCAGAGTGCGCGTAGTCCTCATCGGCGTTGGTTTACTTATCACGGCCGTACTTGCTTTTTTCCTAATCACGATGCTGCGTGAGGATGGACCGCGGCAGGAAACGGAGACGTCCGCGAGCATCGACAGTACCATTGACGCACAGGAAAATGCCGGGATTATTCCGCCGACATTTGACATCGTCCGTGTTGAACCAACCGGCTCGGCGGTAGTAGCTGGACGTGCAGAGCCCGGCACCGAAATCATTCTATTTGCTAACAAAGAAGAAATCGCCAGGGAAACGGCAGATGAGCGCGGCGAGTGGGTGATCATCGTCGAAGCGCCGCTCGATCAGGGCGATCAAGAACTAACATTGGAAATGATCTTGCCGGATGGCACTAACGTCGCGTCGGACCAAACCGTCGTAGTGGCAGTTCCTGAACAACCAGGATTGAAACCGCTTGTCGTGCTTCAAGGGGGCGCAAGTCCTAGTCGGGTTTTGCAGCAGCCCGGTGATGGTGTGATGGTTGGTGACCTCAGCGTTGACATTGTCGATTATGATGAGGCGGGCGCGGTTATACTTCAGGGTCGCGCCAAACCCGGTACGACCATTCGTGCCTATGTCGACAATCGGCGCGTCGGTGATGCACGGACTGATCTTGACGGCAATTGGCGTATGATGCCGGACCAGGCGATCCCTCCCGGCCGCTATACGCTGCGTATCGATCAATTAACGGATGCGGGCAAGCCTACGGCTCGTGTTGAAATACCTTTCGAACGGGCTGCCCCGGAATCTACTGAATTGTCAGCTGGGCAAGTAATTGTTCAACCTGGGAACAGTTTGTGGAGGATTTCGCGGCGCCTCTATGGTCGCGGGATTTTATATACGGTCATTTACGATGCCAACAAGAGTCAAATTGTCGAACCGGACTTAATTTATTCCGGCCAGGTTTTTGATACGCCTGTTTCGCCAAGTGCGATGGCGAATTAGCCCACACTGAAATAAGCACTCACCTAGAAATTGCAACCGGTGACTGGTCCTTCGATGGCCCACCGACTAGCCTTATTGTCCATAACGGTTTACACCGGGGGCCATGTCGCGCCGCATTGAAAATCTAGGACCGACGAGCACAGCCGAGAGTTCGGGCGATTGGAACGCCGCGGGCGTCGCTGAAGGCAGCCTTGGCTCACAGCTCCGTACATTGTTGTTTCTAGCGCCTTATCTTTGGCCGAAAGACAATGCCGTTTTTAGGGCCCGCATTATATTTGCGTTCGTTGCACTACTACTTGCCAAGCTCATTTCGCTGTCAGTGCCCGTATTGCTTGGCGCGGCTGTTAATCGTCTGAGCGGAACCACCGCAAGCGGACAACCGCTGCCGTCAATTGCAAATGACAATTTATCGGCGTCAACCTTCATTGCGGTTCCCGTTGCGTTGATTGTTCTGTGGGGCGTCGCGCGGGTCGTGGGTCCTGGCTTTCAGCAATTGCGCGACGCGCTATTTGCCCGGGTAGGACAAAACGCTCAGCGAACTATTGCGGTAAATATGTTCCGACATTTACACAATTTGTCGCTGCGCTTTCATCTTGACCGTCAGACCGGCGGCCTTAGCCGGATTATTGAGCGCGGTATTAAGTCAATTGAATTCCTTTTGCGGTTTTTACTGTTCAGCATTTTTCCGACGTTCGTCGAACTTGCGATGGTCAGCGCGTACTTAACAATTCGCTACGATTATCGCTACGCTTTGATTACCGCCATCACCGTAGTTGGGTATGTGTGGTTTACCTTTTCTATCACCGAATGGCGCGTGAAGATTAGGCGGGAAATGAACCGTAGCGATACGGAAGCGAACACCAAGGCGATCGATAGTTTGCTCAACTATGAAACCGTGAAATATTTTGGCAACGAGCGATATGAAACGGCGCGCTATGACACCGCCATGGAGGCCTATCAAAACGCAGCGATCCGGTCCCAAGTTTCACTTGCCCTTGTGAATTCCGGTCAATCGCTAATTTTTACGACTGGTGTCGTGGCTCTCATGGTCATGGCCGGCTTCGATATTGCGGCGGGCCGTATGGTGATCGGCGACTTTGTCGTCGTCAACGGCTTCATGATTCAGCTTTACATGCCGCTCAATATGTTGGGTTTTGTTTATCGAGAAATAAAGCAAGCGCTGGTCGATATGGAGATCATGTTTGTCTTGCTTGATGTACCTCCTGAAGTAACCGACGAGCCCAATGCGCCGCCACTTGATGTCAGCGGTGCGGAAATAAGATTTGAACATGTCGATTTTAGTTATGATCCGAGACGTGGCGTCCTGAACGATGTTTCGTTCACGGTGCCGCCTGGTAAGACAGTCGCCATTGTCGGCCCGACTGGTGCTGGCAAATCGACAGTGTCCCGATTGCTTTATCGGTTCTACGATGTACAGTCTGGCCGTGTTCTGATTGACGAGCAGGATATATCAAAAGTCACCCAAGATAGCGTACGCGCCACGATCGGGATCGTCCCTCAAGATACAGTGCTGTTCAACGATACGATCCGGTACAATATTGCTTACGGTGATCCCGACGCAGGTGAAGACAGCATCGAACGCGCAGCAAGGCTAGCTCAAATCCACGACTTTATTGTCTCTTTGCCAGACGGCTATGAAACAAAAGTCGGAGAGCGTGGCCTCAAACTCTCCGGCGGCGAAAAACAGCGCGTTTCAATTGCCCGCACTATTGTCAAGAACCCACCGATCTTGCTACTTGATGAGGCGACGTCCGCCCTCGATAGTAAAACGGAAAGCGAGATCCAGTCAGCGCTCCGAAATGTCTCTAGGGAACGTACGACGGTCGTGATTGCGCATCGCCTGTCTACGGTTGTCGATGCCGACGAAATCCTCGTTCTACAAAATGGAAAAATTGTTGAGCGCGGCTCTCATAACGCACTGCTCGACAAGCAAGGCATTTATGCCGACATGTGGTCGCGTCAGCGCGAAACATCAAGCGAACCATCCGGGTCGCCCAAGCGTAAGTCTGACCAACTGGACGACACAGAATTGACTCCTTCACTTGAAGACAAAGAACTGGAGGAAGAAAAAGATTTATGGTGACGTTTTCTTCAGAAGATTTCTCAAGTCGAATGTTCCCGCCGCTTCGAGTTAGTCTAAATCGACAATTTGTGCAGGTTTTGAATTTAGCGTGGACTCCCTAGCCGTCATTATCCCCCGCCTTCACCGCGAAGGCGTCAAGTTCGTTGTTGCGTTTGCTGCGGCGACGCTCGTGCTTTTCGTTATTTGGACACCACTTGGCTGGCTTGGCTTTGTGCTGACTATTTGGTGCGTTTTCTTTTTCAGAGATCCGGACCGCCACACGCCGATGGGGGACGGTCTTGTCATCAGTCCGGCTGACGGCGTCATTTGCTATGTCGGACCGTCTGCGCCGCCGCCTGAACTTGAATTCGCCACGCGTGATTTATTGCGCATCAGCGTTTTCATGAACGTTTTCGATTGTCACGTAAATCGATGTCCCGTGCCGGGTACTATTGGCCAGTCGGTATACCGTCCTGGAAAGTTCCTGAATGCGTCGCTCGACAAGGCTAGCGAAGACAATGAACGTCAAAGTCTTCGTCTGGATTCGGGCGAGTTTGGGCAGGTCGGGGTGGTTCAGATCGCGGGCTTGGTGGCCCGCCGAATCGTGTGCGAGGTCAGGGAAGGTCAAGAGCTGAAAGCCGGCGAGCGATTTGGTATGATACGGTTTGGTAGTCGCGTTGATGTATATCTTGATCCCGGGATTGCGCCCCTTGTTGCGGTCGGCCAGACGAGTGTTGCAGGGGAGACCATATTTGCCGATCGCTCGTCGTCTGAGGCGGCTCGGGAAACGGAGGTGCGATGACACAAGGACTCAAACGAGGAGAGGCGAGTCTTCAAAAGAGAAATCCGCGCCGGCGGATAAAAGCGCTCCCCGTTCGCAGCCTTGCTCCTAACATTTTGACGGTGTTGGCGCTATCGGCTGGTCTCACCGCCATCAAGTTTGCCATCGATGGTGAATTTAGAACGGCCATCGCCGCCATCGTGGTCGCGGGAGGTTTAGACGGCCTGGACGGCCGAGTCGCCCGGTTATTGAAAGGGACGACGAAATTCGGAGCGGAGCTCGATTCACTTAGCGATTTTGCTAATTTCGGCATTGTGCCGGTGACAATTGCCTATTTGTGGTCGCTTAATGCGTTGGGAGGTCTGGGTTGGATTGTTGTTCTAACATTTTGCATCTGCGCCGCCCTGCGCCTTGCCCGCTTCAACGTAGCGGCCGAGGACCCAGACAGACCGGCATGGAAGAGCGACTATTTTGTCGGCGTCCCATCGCCCGCTGCCGCTGGCCTCTGTATCGCTCCGTTCTTTCCTTTTTTCCTCGGGTTTGAGGCGGTGCAGGACTGGGCGCCTTTGCTTGCCGCTTACACCGTCTTTATTTCCCTGTTGATGGTCAGTCAAATCCCGACTTATTCCGGTAAAGGCATGAAGATCAAAGGGGAACTTGTTCTGCCTATGTTGCTCCTAGTGGCCCTTTTTGCCGCGCTTCTCTTTATTTATCCCTGGTACACGCTCAGCTGCTGTGCCATTGCTTATCTGATCTCGATTCCCATCAGTATGCGGAGTTATAAGATAAGGGCTGTCAAATTTGCAGATCAAGAAGAAGAAATAGAGCCCGACGCATTCATCGACTAAATCCCCAAATTCATTCTGCTGGTGATGCGCCAATTTGCGCTTCAGGCTTGCCAAACGGCGCCTTGCTTAGGCCTTTATGCTGCCACCTTGAGCGCAAATGATCCGGCAACGCCAATAAGCTCGGCGTGAGCACGAGCGTGATCACGGTTGAGAACGACAGTCCGTAAATGACCGCAGTTGCAAGGGGCACCCACCATGATGCAATTGGTCCGCCTGCAGAAACTTCGCGTGCAAAGAAATCTAAATTGACTTGCAGCGCCATCGGAAGCAAACCGCAGATTGTCGTAATTGTCGTCAACAGAACCGGACGTAGACGTTGGGCGGCGGTCCGCAGAATGGCGTCGTACAATTCGTATCCGCTTTGTCTTAAGCGCTGAAAAGTATCGATAAGCACGATATTGTTATTCACGACGATACCCGCGAGAGCAATGATGCCCGTTCCTGTCATCATGATGCTGATAAGCTGTCCCGTGACTACGATGCCGAGCAATACGCCTGTCGTTGAGAGAACGACCGAAGTCAAGGTCAGCACAACATAGTAAAAGCTATTAAATTGGGTGAGCAGAATGATCGCCATCAAAAATAGAGATGCAGCCATTGCTCCGCCGAGAAAGTCTGTCGAGGCATCACTTTCTTCGTCTGCACCGCGAAAGTCGTAAGTTACGCGCTTGTCTAGACCCTCGGTCTCGATCCAATTCTCAATTTCGGCGACCTTTTGCGACGTCAAGTAACCAGGCGCGGTATTGGCGCGAACAGCAATGACGCGTTTGCCGTCGATCCGTTCGATTTTGTTGACTTGGGGTTTGGGTTCGCGCTTGACGAAACTGCTGATTGGGACGAGACCCTCTCGGGTCTGTATGCGCAACTGATCAAGCTGATTGATGCTTCGTTGATTGTATGGGAAGCGGACGCGGATCTCTACTTCATCTTCGGAATCGTCAGGACGGTATTCGCTCAGCAATATGCCGTTGGTCACAAGCTGCACCATGGCTCCCACTTGAGACACGTCGGCGCCAAAGCGGCCGGCTTGTTCACGATCGACTTTGAGTTCCCATTCAATGCCCGGCAGTGGTCGACTGTCGTCCAGCTCTATCAAACCTTCAAGAGACTCAAAATATTGTCGCACGCGGCTTGCCTCGGCCAGCAAGACATCACCGAAGTCCGAACGCAGTTCCAATTGTACGTCTTTGCCAACCGGCGGGCCGTTTTCGATCAAGCGCACCTCGACTTTTATGCCCGCGAGACCTGAGACCAATTCGCGAATTTCAGCGACGACGATGTCGCTGTGTGGGCGAAATTTCCAATTGAGAAGCTCTATATTGATCTGGCCGATCGTGTCGTCGGGCGGTGGCGTTTGCGGCCCTGCGGAAAATTCGATTGAACCGGTGGTGGAGAAAACGCTACCGACGCCATCAACGTCCTTTATGACTTCTTCGACTTCGGCAACGAGATCGCGCGATTCCGTACTTGACAAATTGCCTCGCGCCCCGACGAGCACGGCGATATTCGGAGAGTCGCTTTCAACGAATAATGCGCTTCCGACATCGGATACCATAAACAGGACGCCGATGCCGAATACGGCGCTTATACTGATGCCGACAACCGTGAGCGGCCGTTCAATGGCCTTTTGAACAAGGCGAACGTAGGCTCCCGTAACTCCGGTGAGCGTTTTGAGATCGCCGGATTCGCCGGCTGCCAGTGCTTTAAGCGTTTTCGCATTGGAGGCTTGTGTTCGTCCGACGAGCGAACCGACGACCGGCAAGAAAATGAGGGCTACCAGCATTGAAGCGCCCAAGACGTTTATCAATGTTATAGGCAAATAACTCATGAATTTGCCGACAATGCCCGGCCACGCCAGCATCGGAACGAAAGCGGCAAGCGTCGTGAGTGTCGACGTGACGATCGGCCAAAACATGCGCTTGGCTGCCAGACCATAGGCCTCGGTCCTCACCAAACCTTCAGACATTTTTCGGTCTGCGTATTCTACGATTACGATGGCCGCATCGACCAGCACACCAACCGAAATCACCATTCCGAACATGACCATGGAGTTGAGCGTGGAGCCCATCAGATTCAGGTTCAAAAACGCTAATAGAAAGGAACTTGGAATCGCAAGGCCGACCAGGAAGCCTGAACGCAGCCCTAGGGCCGCCACGACGATGATCATCACAACGCAGATTGCCGTAAGAATGGCTGCCTCGAGTTGCGTCAACATTTCGTTGATGACTTGCGACAAATCGAGCGTGAAGTCGTAGTTGACGTTCTCGGGCCAATTTTCGCTTTCGGCAATTACGGTCTGGCGTACCTGTTGGTTCGTCTCGATAATGTTGGCGCCGATCCGCTTGACGACTTCAAGAGCAATCGACGGTTTGCCATTGAATCGCGCAAAGCCGTCCGCGTCTTTGAAAGTTCGGCGTATTTCTGCAAGGTCCGAGAGCGTGACGACGCCGTCACCGGAAACTTTTATGGGTAAGCTGTAAACGTCTTCCGCTGTTTCAAACAGGCCCGGAACTTTAACTTGAAATCGGCCGTGACCACTGTCGAGCGCGCCCGCTAATCAAGCGATTGTTTGTGGTGACGGCCGTAATCAACTCTTGCTGCGTAACCCGGTAGGCTTCAAGCTTTGCCGGTTCGACAATAACTTCGAGCAATTCTTCGCGATGGCCGGCCAGTCGGGCTTCAAGTACATTAGGCAAGGCCTCAATTTCATCTTGAAGTTGGCGCGCAAGTTCGAATAGCTTTCGTTCGGGAACATCACCAGAAAGCGCGACCGCAAGCACGGGAAAGAGTGCGGCATTCAACTCGGACACTTGTGGTTCTTCGCTATCGTCAGGCAGATCTGCTTTGGCAATATCGACCTGTTCGCGAACGTCAATCAGTGCTTGGTCGACGTCAAAATTGACATCAAATTCGAGAACGAGATAGACCATGCCTTCTCGAGCGCCAGAGTTGAGGTGTTTGAGGCCCTCGACGGTTTGCAACCGCTTTTCCATTGGCTTGATAAGAAGTCGTTCCCCATCTTCCGGTGAAATTCCAGGGTGCGGTACAGTCACGAGCACGAAGGGGATGGGAATATCTGGATCGGATTCTTTGGGTATATTGATATACGACACCAGCCCCGCGAAAATCGCGACGGCCAGTATTGTCAGGACCGTCCGCGCACGGCTAAGAGCTGCATCGACAATCGAAGTCACGATTGAGCTCCATCACCAATCAAAATGACTTTTACTTCTTGTCCTTCGATTACATATTCTTGCCCTACCGTAATGATGGTCACTGATTTCGGAAGACCAGCTAACCAAACGCCGTCCGCATTATCTTCAAGAACTTGAACTTGCTTGAATTGAACCGTTTGTTTGTCATCAACGATGCGGACGCCAATTTGTCCAGCATCGTTGAGGACCAGGGCTGAGGGGGCGATCTTGTGGGCGTCGACCGATTCAATGGGTAGACGAACTTCACTGGTAATGCCTTCGCGAAGCAATTGATTTTCGTTAGGCAGTTCCAACTCAATGCGGAACGTGCGCGTTGCAGGGTCGGCACGTGTACTTATGAATCGTACTCGGCCCTCAAATTCCTCACCGGTTATGAGCTTGGCGGTACCTTTCCGGCCCACAGAGAGTCTTGAAACGTCCGATTCAGATACTTGGCCGACGACGAGAAATGGTTGCTCGTCGACAAGCGTCGCACATGCATCGCCTTGGCGGACATAGTCACCAATCTCGACGGTTCTATTGTCGAGCACGCCGTTGAACGGCGCTTTAATTTGCGTCTGGTTGATCTCGAGTTTGATCCGTTCGACGGTTGCCTGAGACGCTTTGTAGGCGGCGAGGGCGGCGGCTTGTTGCGTTTCGGACCGGTGACCCTTCTCCGTCAACTGCCGGGCTGCGTTATATTCAAGTCGCCGCTGTTCCATTACAGCTTCCGCCTCTTGTCTTTCCGCTTCGCGGGCGTTGAGGGACAGCTCGCAGATTACGTCGCCTTCTGCAATTCGCGAGCCTTCCTTAGCTGGAACGCCAATTACGGCACCGTCGGTTTCAGCCCGAACGACAACGGTTCGTGACGCCTCTGTTCGTCCACGTACAACAAGTTCGGCAAAGTGTGGCGCTGCGACGCTTGTAATGCCTCGAACAACGACGAGGTCCTTTTCCGTGTCATCGATGGGACCACCAGATCCGTCTTCTGAAACCGCGCCCAATTGGCCGGACGCGATCCATGCGGCAATGACCACGGCCATCACTGCTGCCCAAACATAAGAACTTTTAACGGTCATTTGTTTTGCTTTACTTTACTTCGTATATCTGCATTTGGTTGTTCCGATCGGGACTTGGAAGGGCTTTCAAAAAATTCTGCTGCTGCTGTGCGACGAACCTGCGCGATGTCTGACTCTAACCAGTCCCGATTGCGCTCCAAGTAATCGATACTTGCTGCAATAGCCTCTTGGCCGAAGCCATTGACAAAACGCCGTCCCGGCGTGTCGGCGCAAACCATCATTTCGGCAATTTCGGCAGCATCTCTTTTAAGATCGGCGATTTGACGATCCAGCAGTTCTTTGACGTGTTCCAGCGGAAGTTGATCCGCGAACATCATGATGAACAGAAATTCCGATCGAAACTTGTCGACCGCCGGGGGCTTCAATAAGGCTTTCTGAAACTTCGCGCGGCCCATTTCCGTTATGGAATAGATTTTTTTGCCGGGGCGACCTTCCTGCTCTTCGGTGCGAAATGACAACAGCTGGCGTTCAGTCAGCCGTGTCAGAGCGGGATAGATTGAGCCGTAGCTTGCCTCCAAGAAATGATGATAGGGGCCGTCCTCGAACATCTTTCGGATTTCGTAACCGGTCGCGTCTCCGCGATTGAGGACACCCAAGCACAAGGTTTGTACGTCCAACGTCTTAGTCTCCCTGGCCGCCAAAGGTGAACGGCTTTATAGGCGTATATATTGGTTCGATATATATTTATATATAGGTCCGATATATGCTTTCAACCCTGACTTGTAAAGAATTATGGCTTGGAAAAATTGAGCCCGGGCCCCCTTAGCCGTGATCGCAGGCGCCCACATCGTTCAGATGCTGCTGACGCGGGTTTCAGGGAAATCTGGCTAAGAGAACTAGAAGTAGACGGCTGCCTAGAACCGAAAATTTTGCGCGTAGGCTTCGCAGGCCCGGACCCGCTCTTGGAGAGGGACATTAGGAAAGGCGCGGCGTAGGGCGCTCAAAGCTGCTGAGGCTGAAGCTGGAGCAACGCGCTCAAGCAGATCCTGCATGTCTGTGGATGAAATCCCCACCACCGATATTTTGCTTTTTGGATAGCTACGCAACTCGCGCACTTTGGTTTCAGCCATCCGACTTCCCCTGAGACTAGACCGGTCAAATTATTGGTTGGAATCGTAAAACATTTCCTAACAACGCTTTGACTGGTTCCTTTACCCCCTTCCCGAAGCTGGTAGACTAACACTGAAATGGCTCTGATTTAAGCGCAAGGGTCGAAAAGGTTTGAAGTGGTGCAAAAAAATAACGGCGACGCCGGGGATCGCCAGGGGCTGGATGATAAGGGCTCTGGGAGAACTCATAAGCGACGGCTAGTCTCTCCTTATGGGAACCGCCATACACGTGGACGATGGGGTCATGTGTATGCGGCGATCGATCTAGGTACAAATAATTGTCGATTACTGATCGCTAAGCCGGTGCGTGACCGGTTCCGCGTCATCGATGCCTTTTCGCGGACAGTTCGGCTGGGCGAAGGCGTTGAACATACGGGATATTTGTCCCAGGACGCCATGGATCGGGCGGTCGAAGCGCTCAAGATCTGTGCTTCCAAGATTCATCGCCGCCAAGTCACGCGAACGCGAGCAATTGCGACTGAAGCCTGCCGCATGGCCGGAAACGGAAGCGAATTTATTGCGCGTGTCGAAAAGGAAACAGGGCTCACATTGGACATCATTCCGTCCGACGAGGAAGCACGTCTAGCTGTGACTGGCTGTTCGTCGCTTTTGGACGATTCATATGACGGCGCGCTGATTTTCGATATTGGTGGGGGCAGCACGGAACTGGTCTGGCTCGATCTACGTGAAGGCGGAAATTACAAAGGCCGGAAGTCCGCTGCTAATGCGATCGCCGCTTGGACGTCGTTACCGTTCGGTGTTGTTAATTTAGCAGAGCGCCATGGCGGAAAAGACGTACCTGCACATGTTTACGAATCCATGATCCTTGAGGTTATCGATCAGTTGGAAGGGTTTGACGAGGCTGACGAACTGAAACCGTCATTCGACGCGGGTAAAATTCATATGTTGGGGACCTCCGGCACAGTTACTACATTGGCCGGAATTCACTTAGGGCTGCGCCGCTACGATCGCGACAAAGTAGACGGGACCTGGATCGACATGCAGACACTCCAGGTAATTTCGAACCGGCTTGCTTCGATGTCCTACAAGGAGCGGACGGGGGTTCCCTGCGTCGGGCGCGACCGTGCCGACCTTGTCGTGGCAGGTTGCGCAATTCTTGAAGCGATTAATCGGCTATGGCCATGCCAACGTCTGCGCGTGGCGGATCGGGGACTTCGCGAGGGTATGCTGCTTGCTTTGATGGACCAGGCAGACCGGGACCATTCTCGGCGCCGGCGGCGCTCGCGCAGAAGAAACCGTGCGTCTTCTCCAAGTGAGCATCGCAATGAAACGACCGGAACCTAACCACCAGAGAATGGTTTCTAGGCACTATGGACGAACAAAAAAAGCGCGGCCTGACTAGTCGATCAGCCGGCAAAAGCGGGCCCTCCGGGCGGCAACTAAAGCAACGCGTCAAATCCGCAGGCAAGCGCAAACTATCGTCGACGCTGTGGCTCGAACGCCAGCTCAATGATCCGTATGTCGCTGCGGCAAAGCGTGCTGGTTATCGATCGAGAGCCGCGTTCAAGCTGATCGAGCTGGATGACAAGTTCAAGTTTCTGAAGCCCGGCTGTCGTGTCGTCGATTTGGGCGCCGCTCCGGGCGGATGGACCCAAGTCGCAGTCGAGCGCGTACAATCGGATATGAAGGCAAGTGCAGGCTGCGTCGTAGCTCTCGACATCAACGCGGTTGAATCATTAGCGGGGGCGACACTTCTCCGGGGTGATTTCTTGGCCGATGACTCGGCTGACCGCATTCGAACTGCGCTGAACGGCAAGGCAAATGTCGTTCTCAGCGATATGGCGTCCCCGGCAACGGGCCACAAATCTACGGATCATTTGCGCGTCATGGCTTTGTGCGAAAGCGCGCACGACTTTGCGAATGAAATTCTCTCGCCAGGAGGCACTTTCGTGGCGAAGGTCTTAAAGGGCGGCACCGAACACACTTTGATTCAGCTCATGAAAGGCGACTTTCAGCGCGTTCGCCATGCCAAGCCGGCTGCCAGCCGCGCCGATTCCTCAGAAACTTACGTTGTGGCCAGCGGATTTCAAAAGACCGCCCCGTAGGACTTTTTGGCAGAGCTATCATTTCAAGTTTTGATCGGACCGCAGAGCTGTGCTAGACATCGCCACCGCGTGCCAGGGCGCCGCTTTCCCGCATGCGGCTGGAAGGAAGGAAAGCCTTGGAGATACGTGACTCCCTGACATTCGACGACGTTCTTCTGCGGCCTGCGGCTTCGGACATCTTGCCCAGTCAAGTCAACACTGAATCGCATCTTACGAATTCGATCAAGCTTGGCATCCCGATCATTTCTGCAGCTATGGATACGGTGACTGAGGCGCGTTTGGCGATTGCCATGGCCCAGGCGGGTGGCTTGGGCGTCATCCATCGCAACATGTCGCTGGAAGAGCAGGCCGACAATGTGCGGCTGGTCAAGCGATTTGAGTCTGGCATGGTCATCAACCCGGTCACCATGCATCCGGACCAAACTCTTCGAGACGCCCTCGACATCATGACTCACCATAAAATTTCTGGAATTCCGGTTGTAGATTCACCGCTGGATTCGGAGGGCCGCGGCAAGTTGGTCGGAATCCTGACGAACAGAGACGTGCGCTTTGCCACAAACCTGGACCAGCCTGTCTCTGAGCTGATGACCAAAGAGAATTTGGTGACGGCGCGCGATTCAATCGACGCCGAGGAGGCCAAACGCCTGCTCCATCAACATCGCATCGAACGTCTTGTCGTTGTCGATAAAGACTTCAGATGCGTTGGCTTGATTACCGTAAAGGACATGGAGAAGGCAGAACTCTACCCAAATGCTTGCAAGGACGAACAGGGCCGGCTGAGAATCGCGGGTGCAACCAGCGTCGGTGATGACGGCTTTGAGCGGTCGGAAGCGCTGATCGACGCGGGTGTGGATTTGGTCGTTGTCGACACCGCTCATGGGCACTCGCAGCGGGTGCTGGAAACCGTCGAGCGGATCAAGAAAGCTAGCAATTACACTCAAGTTTTGGCCGGCAATGTTGCCACCGCAGAAGGCGCCAAGGCTCTCATCGGCGCGGGTGCAGATTCCATCAAAGTCGGCATCGGTCCTGGTTCCATCTGCACAACGCGAATCGTCGCTGGCGTTGGCGTTCCTCAACTAAGTGCCATTATCGAGGTGGTCGAGCAGGCCAAGAAGTCAAACGTGCGGGTTATCGCCGATGGCGGGATCAAATATTCGGGCGATTTGGCAAAGGCGATAGCGGCAGGTGCTGACTCGGTCATGATCGGCTCCCTTTTTGCCGGGACCGAAGAAAGCCCCGGTGACGTGTTTCTCTATCAGGGTCGCTCCTACAAGTCTTATCGCGGGATGGGTTCGGTGGCAGCCATGGCCATAGGGTCCGCTGATCGTTACTTCCAGCAAGATATTTCGGACTCTTTGAAGCTGGTTCCCGAAGGCATCGAGGGCAAAGTTCCCTATAAGGGTCCGCTCAATGCCATCATTCACCAATTGGTCGGCGGCCTGCGCGCGGCTATGGGCTATACGGGATCCAAAACCATCGAATACTTCCAAGCAAACGCGTCGTTCACAAAAATCTCGCCCGCCGGGCTTCAAGAAAGCCACGTCCATGACGTGTCGATCACGCGTGAAGCGCCGAACTATCCGTCCAATACCTAAACCGTCGTTGGCGACTTCGGATGCCTGTCTGTGATCCAAGGCGTCGGAAAATCAATATTTGATTACAAGAACGCCTCGTAAAGCTTTAGAATGATTATATTTATCGTATTACTTCATCGTTCATCTATGGCGGTGATCTTGGTCAAGCTGGGATTGTACTTGCCATGAGGCCGGGTGCGCGTGTCCAAGCGACCATTGAGATTCTAGAAGGGTTTTCCGAGTCCCCTCTGCCTCTTGACCGCTATTTTGACAAATGGTCACGGTCCCATCGCTATGCCGGTTCAAAGGATCGAACGGCGATCAAAGATCTTGTCTATTCCACAGTTCGTCGCCGCGGCGAATATGTCTGGCTGATGCACAGTGAAGATCCTCGTCATCTAGTGATTGCAGCGCTCATGGATGGCCAGGGATTGTCCCTCGAAGATGTCCAGGGGCTTTTCGATGGTCATGGATATGGGCCGCCTCCTTTGTCGGATGAGGAAGAAGGTTTGTGTCACAAGTTGACGCGGCCCGCTCCGTCTGAAGTTGCGCTGAATTGTCCGGCGTGGCTTGTTGATGAAATCTCGCTACCTCCCGACGCAGACTTGAATGAAGAATTGCGGACAAGCGCGTTGCGCGCGCCTGTCGATCTGAGAGTGAATTTGCTTAAATCCACGCCGGAGTGTGCCTATGACGCGTTATCGGAGTCACAGGTCGGTCTCAGCCGCTCTTCAAATAGCCGTATAGGTTTGCGCATCGCGCCAAGCGATAGCTTACGACCGTCTATCAATGTCAGAGGGCTAGAAGCCTACCGGCAAGGTTTGATCGAGATCCAAGATGAGGGATCACAGCTTGCGGCGTTGATGGTGGACGCTAGGGAAGACCACCAAGTTCTAGACTTTTGTGCGGGAGCTGGGGGCAAGTCATTGGCACTCGCAGCTGCGATGAACAATCGGGGGCAAATCTATGCCTACGATACGGATGCGTCACGGCTCAAACAGATGGCGCCGCGCTTGGAGCGCGCCGGCGTGCGCAATCTGCAGGTGAGGCATGAAGCGGCCGATCCGCATCAAAGCGCCGCAGCCATGGCTGAATGGACCGACAAATTTGACCGCGTATTGATTGATGCACCATGCAGCGGTTCCGGGACCTGGCGCCGCAACCCCGACGCCAAATGGCGGCTCACACCCGAAATGATCGGCCGCTACGCCGAGCGCCAGGCTCGCTTGCTAATAGCGGCGGCCCCGCTCGTCAAACCCGGTGGCCGGCTCGTCTATGTGACTTGTTCCTTGTTGAAGCGCGAAAATGAGGACCGAATCGAGAGCTTTCTTGGCCAGGCTCGCGGTTTCAATCTGCTCGCCGTTAACCAGATTTGGTCCGAAGTGGACGACCTGTTGTCCCAATCCGACTTGCCAAAAAAGCACCAAAATCCGTATGCAACGCTCGCTTTGTCGCCCCAATCCTCGAAAACGGATGGCACGTTTATTGCGGTTCTTGAGAGAGAGCGTTAAGTAAGTTGGTGGATGGATATGGGGGCCGCAGCCGTGGTCGGCGCCACCGCATAAGAACGAGAAAAATATGCGAGATTCCTTTGTGTTTTTGGCCGTTTCGGTCGCCGCTGTTTTTTTGATCAATTTTGTGATCACGACAGATTTTGGCTCAGCGCCCGGCGCAGAGGCTGCCACTCAGGCGTCCTCGCGGCTGATCGACAAGGGTATCGATGAGTTGGAAGGCGAGAATTTTGCTGGTGCCATTCGGTTGTTTGAGCAGGCGGCAACTGCTAATCCGCGCAACGCGGTTGCATTCAGTTATCTCGGCCGGAGCTACGACGTCGTCGGAAATAAAATAAGGGCCTATAAGTATTACGGCATCGCGCTCGACATCGATCCCAATGAAGTCATGGCTTTGAGTTGGAGCGGGCAGGTCGACGTGCTGGGCGACAATTTGAATTTAGCGGACGAAAAGCTTGCGCGCCTCGAGCGGGTGTGCGGCGCCACGTGTACCGAGTATCAGACTCTGAAACGAGCAATCGACGACGTCGGCGCCAACAACTGAATTGAACCAAACCACAATGCAAAACGCAGACGGTGGTGATCTTGATACAGAACGTATCCTGATCATCGATTTTGGCTCTCAGGTGACCCAACTGATTGCGCGCCGGGTTCGTGAAAGTGGCGTCTACAGCGAGATCGTTCCATTCCAAAAAGCCGACGATGTATTGGATGCTTTTGCTCCAAGAGCCATTATTTTGTCTGGAGGTCCCGCTAGCGTCACGGCGCAAAACACCCCGCGTGCACCCGATCGCATCTTTGAATTGGGAATTCCTGTGTTGGGGATTTGCTATGGCCAGCAAACGATGGTCAAGCAGCTTGGCGGTGAAGTGGAAAACACAACGCATCGTGAATTCGGACGCGCAGAGCTCAGTATCTTGCAGCAGAGTCCGCTTTTTCAGGATGTGTGGCGGTCGGACGATCGCGATCAGGTTTGGATGAGTCACGGAGACCGCGTCACGCAATTGCCACAAGGCTTTAGCGTGATCGGCGTCAGCGAAAATGCACCTTTTGCAGCTATCGCCGACGACCAGCGCAAGTTCTATGGCGTTATGTTCCATCCAGAAGTCGTTCATACGCCGCGCGGCGCGGCGCTATTGAAAAACTTTACACATCGGATCGCCGGTTGTGGCGGGGCTTGGACCATGGCGGCCTTCCGCGAAACCGAAATAAAGAAGGTGCGCCAACAAGTTGGTGAAGGCCGTGTGATTTGCGGCCTGTCGGGCGGTGTCGATTCCTCTGTCGTTGCCGTGCTCTTGCACGAGGCGATCGGCGATCAGTTGACGTGCGTGTTCGTGGATACAGGGTTGTTGCGCGCCAACGAGGCAGAGCAGGTCGTTGGGCTGTTTAAGGATCACTACAACATCCCGCTGATCCACGTTGAAGCGCAAGAGCGGTTTTTGGGTCAGCTCAAAGGCGTGAGCGATCCTGAACAGAAACGGAAAATCATCGGCGCCACGTTTATCGACGTCTTCGATGCTGAATCGAAAAAAATCGCCGGTGCCGATTTTTTGGCGCAAGGCACACTTTATCCGGACGTGATCGAAAGCGTGTCGTTCACGGGGGGGCCGAGCGTCACAATAAAGTCCCACCACAATGTCGGTGGTCTGCCCGAACGTATGAACCTGAAGCTGGTTGAGCCGCTGCGCGAATTGTTCAAGGACGAGGTGCGCGAACTTGGCAAAGAGCTGGGACTGCCTTCGGCGTTTCTGCGCCGCCATCCGTTTCCGGGCCCGGGTCTCGCAATTCGTATCCCGGGAGAAGTCTCGCCGGAAAAGCTCGACATCTTACGCAAAGCCGATGTCATCTATTTGGACGAAATCGACAAAGCCGGGTTGTACGACGAGATCTGGCAAGCTTTTGCTGTATTGTTGCCAGTGCAGACCGTGGGGGTCATGGGTGACGAACGAACCTATGATTACGTCTGCGCACTGAGGGCCGTTACATCGACCGACGGTATGACGGCGGACTCTTTTCCCTTCGATCACGACTTCTTAAGCCGGACCGCGACGCGCATCATCAACGAAGTGCGGGGTATAAACCGGGTTGTTTATGACGTGACGTCCAAGCCACCCGGAACGATCGAGTGGGAGTAGCCGCTTCGGCGACCTAGGTCAGGCTTTCCATATAGGCCAAAAGATCGTCGATTTCTTCAGGCTCCAGAACGAACTCGGGCATGGCGACGCTCTCGTGGGTGCTGACCACAATGCCTTCGGCCAAGGCCTCGGCCAAATACTCGACCGGCCATTGTTCAACCATTTTGCCGAATGGCGGCGCATTGGTCTCCGGGCTTGCCCCGGAGTTTTCAACGTTGTGGCAATCGGCGCAGTAGAATTGGGCGATCTGCTTGCCGCTTGCTGCATCGCCTTCCGGCAGTTCGCCGGGCTCTGCCACCTGAACGGCAGAATCTTGGAAAATATCCCTCTGCGAAACGAAAGCAATGGCACTGATGAGGGCCACCATTCCAAGCACAACTGCCAATTTGACATTCGCGTTTTTCATTCGATTCCTTTATAGTTAAACGTAAGGCCTCAAGTAAGAAATTAGATGAAATTTTCGAAAAGCGGCCGACTAAGCTTGGAGTAACCGAACCGCATTTCAGTGTTTGGGTGAGTAGCGATGACGGGGGCTTGGTCAAGTACGGTCATAGTTATGGCCTTTAGTATCACTTCGGCGCTTGCGCAAGACAGCTTGTGGGAAGCGGATGAAGGTTGTTTTGCTTTCTCCCTCGAATCCAGCCAAGCGATCACCGTGTGTACCGACACGATCGAGCAGGGCGATTTGGGTAACGAGGATCTCGCCTTTGCATACTCCAATCGGGCGATGGCTTACCGTGATCTCGATCAATTTGATCGCGCTCTTTCCGACTTTGCTCAAGCCATTAATCTTTCGCCTACCGATGCGCTTCACCTAACAAACCGGTCGACGGTCTATAGTGCCCTTGGACAAGCCGGCCAGGCGCTCACCGATCTCGACCAAGCTATCGATATTGATCCGTACGATCCGTATACCCTGTCCGTCAGGTGCCGGGTGCGCACAGAGATCCAGGACTATGAAGGGGCCATATCAGATTGCAATGCAGCCTTAGACGGCAATGATATGGATCCATTTGCCCTGGCGTATCGCAGTTATGTCTTGACTAAATTGGGACGCGAAGACGAAGCACTTGCAGACGGTGAGGCATCAGTCAGCGTTGCTCCAGATTTATGGGAAAGCAATTTCTTCCGCGGATTGGTTCACGAGGCTTTAGGAGATTTAGAAGCCGCCTTAAGAGATTTTCGTCGCGCTTTGGAGCTTAGCCCTCAACAGCGCGAGGTCCGCGCCAAACTCGCGGAACTGAGCAGAGATTGAAATGCCCGCTGCTGATTGTGGCGTGTGATTCGGAACGGATTGCCTGACTTGTCCCAAAAAGGGCTTTATTTAAGGGGGTTTGCCAAGTGCGCCATTCTTGGCTAACCTCCCTGTGCCTTTGTCGATCGGGCGAAATTGAGCGCCCGGCAAAGTGGCTCGATAACCCATCTTGAACTTTTGCAATGCGCGCCGAAGGCGTGCGGGAGATGCGTATGTCTAGCCACGACAAGATTCACCGGCTTACCGTGCCAAAAATTCTGGAACGAAAGTCCGGTCAGCCGATCGTTTGCTTGACCGCTTATACCGCGCCTATGGCGCGTTTGCTCGACCCTTACGTAGACTTGCTACTGGTCGGGGACTCCGTTGCCATGGTCGTCTACGGCATGGAAACGACTCTCGGCATTACCCTCGACCATATGATCCTCCACGGCCAAGCCGTTATGCGCGGCGCCCAGCATGCCCTGGTTGCGGTTGATATGCCTTTCGGCACTTACGAGGAAAGCCCCGAAGTTGCTTACCGCAATGCCGTTCGGATTATTCAAGAAACGGGATGTGCCGCCGTCAAGCTCGAGGGTGGGGTACGTATGAAAGAGACCATCGCCTTTTTGGTCGAGCGCGGCATTCCGGTCATGGGTCATGTGGGTCTGTTGCCCCAGTCGATTCATATCAAAGGCGGTTACAGAGTTGTTGGGCGCCAACGGCGGGAATGGTCGGAAGTGGAAAGTGATGCATTGGCCGTCGAAGAAGCAGGTGCCTTTTGTGTGGTGCTCGAAAGTGTTGCCGAACCGCTTGCGCAGCGCATCACCAAGTCTGTGTCGATACCAACAATTGGAATTGGGGCGTCAAGCCATTGCGACGGCCAGATTTTGGTCACGGAAGACATGGTCGGCCTTTCGGAACACACGCCCTCGTTCGTCAAGAAGTACGTTCAAATGGACGAGATGATTGCATCAGCCGTTGAATCCTATGCGAGCGACGTACGCGCGCGCCGCTTTCCAGGATCTTCCCACGTCTACGGGTTAAAAGGCCCCAAGCAAGTGGCCAGCTAGACTCTTGCGCCAAAAAACCAGCGGATTCAGCGCTCTTGTTGGTTTGCTTCGAGCTGAACGACAGGATAGGTTTACCGCGATTCAGGGGCGCGGCCGCTCGCCGCCGCGCTTATAGTCGGGCGTCGCATTGATCCAGGATGGCATGGGAACACGATGAGCGACATATTTCGTGAGGTCGAAGAAGAAGTCAGGCGCGACAAAATGGTCGAGCTGGCGCAGAAATATGGCACACATATTTTGGCGGGAGCGATCCTAGTTGTCGGCGTTGTTGGCGGTTACTCCTTGTGGAATTGGTCAGTGGAAAGCCAGAGAGCCGCGGAATCCGACAAATATAGTGCGGCCGTCGAACTCGTCGAGAATGAAGAAACCGATAATGCGCTCGCCTCTTTTGAAGCATTGGCAAACGACGCAGGCGGTGGATATCGCGTGCTTGCTCTCTTTCGTCGAGCCGGGACCCTTGCTGAAACCGGTAACCGGGAAAAGGCGGTCGAGATTTACGATCAGATCGTTGCTGAGGGCGTTGCAGGAGACGAACTCAGAGATCTCGCGCGCGTCAAAGCTGCTTTGACGCTTTTGGATCTGGCTAATCTTTCTGAAATTCGCCAAAGGATGTCCAGCCTAGTTGACTCGCAAAGCGCATTCAGATTTTCAGCTCGGGAGGCGATTGCCTTGTCTGCCTTTGCAGATGGAAGTTTAGAAGAAGCCCGATCGGAGTTTCAGCTTTTGGCTTTCGACCCATTGACGCCGGTTAATTTGCGAAGCCGTGCACAAGAGATGTTGATCATATTGGGTCCTCCTGCAGGAGGCGATACAACCGACGCCGAAACCGTGTCGCCTGATGGGACCGGAGAGACAAACGAGTCGGAGCCTACGAGCGAAGAGACACCCAGCAATAATCCAGACGCGGATTCAGGCGAGTAACTGTCGAAGGACACCGAGGCAATGTTTGGCATTGAGAAGAGTCAGCGAAACCCAGAAAATTCGCTGGGACGATCTTTACGGCGCACGATGGCCGTCGTTTCGTTGTCGGCCGTTTTGGCTGGTTGCGGCGGCCTTGACTCGCTTAATCCGTTTGCCGGCGGCAGCGGCAAAGACAAAGTGACGCTCAAAGGAGAGCGAATCTCGGTCTTGAGTTTAGAGCAAGAGCTCGAAGCCGATCCCCGGCTTGCTACGTTGGATGTGGCTCTGCCCGCGCCCTACGTCAATGACGCCTGGCCGCAACCCGGCGGCTACGCCAGTCACGCCATGCATCATTTGCAAATTCCAGCAGAGATCAATCGTGTTTGGCGTACGAATGCCGGCAAGGGGACCAGCGGAGCCGTTCGTTTGACCGCCTCGCCCGTTGCAGCGGAGGGCAAGGTCTTTGTGCGGGACGCCATTTCTTCCGTTGCCGCGTTTGATTTAACAACGGGCAAACAGATCTGGCAGGTTGATCTTAAGCCCAAAAAAGTGAAATCGAGGCTAGGAACGGGCGGAGGTGTTGCTTACGCAAAGGACCGAGTCTTTGTTTCGTCAGGCTTTGGTTTCATCGCCTGTCTTGATGCCAAAACAGGCGCCGAACAGTGGCGGCAAGAACTGGGGCTGGCCATTCATGCTGCGCCGACCGTGTCTGGTGGGCGGGTTTTCGTGTCGACAGTTGACAATCAGCTGTTTGCATTGGCTGAGGATGACGGCCGCATCTTGTGGAACCATCGCGGCATTGCTGAAACTGCACAACTGTTTATTAGTTCCAGTCCGGCCGTAGACGGCGACATCGTGGTCGCTCCCTATTCGTCAGGCGAAGTCTTCGCGCTACGCGTACAAAACGGCCGGGTCGCCTGGAGCGACACGCTCATCCGAACAGGACGATTAACCTCATTGTCGGCATTGAATGACATTGCCGGCCGACCGGTTATCGATCGCGGCCGGGTTTATGCGATTAGCCACAGCGGGCGGATGGTCGCCATTGATTTGCGAACCGGCGAACGCGTGTGGACGCGCGATGTGGGTGGGGTTCAAACGCCATGGGTCGCCGGAGACTTCATTTATGTATTGAGTTTGGACGGCGAAGTCGTGTGCTTGTCTCGCCGTGACGGTGGCATTCGATGGATCACACCGCTACAGCAGTTCAAAAACGAAAAGAAAAAAGAGGACGCAATTCAGTGGAGCGGCCCGGTGCTCGCCGGCGATCGACTGATTGTCGTATCCTCGGCTGGCAAGGCGGTCTCCATTTCGCCATATACCGGCGACGTACTCGGCCAGATCGATATGCCCGAGGGTTCGTATATTCCGCCGATTGTGGTCGAGCAGAAGGTCCTGCTTCTAACCGATGAAGCTGAGCTGATCGCCTACAATTAGTTTTGTCTACGCGAGCAGCTTCATAGATGCCGACAGATGACTTTTACAGTCGCGATTACAGGACGGCCCAACGTCGGTAAGTCCACATTATTTAATCGTCTTGTAGGAAAGCGATTGGCGCTGGTGCACGACCAGCCTGGTGTCACGCGTGATCGGCGCGAAGGTGAAGCGCAGCTCGGCGATCTCACTTTCAAAGTCATCGACACTGCGGGTTTCGATGAAGCTTCCGGGGAAAATTTAGAGGCGCGTATTCAGCAGCAAACCGATATCGCGATTGAAGAGGCGGACGTGTCTCTATTTCTCATTGATGCGCGAGCCGGCATTACACCTCACGATCAACATTTTGCCGATCAGTTGCGCCGCCGCAAAGCGAACGTCGTTCTTGTGGCCAACAAATGCGAAAGCGTGAGAGGCGACGAAGGTTTCTACGACGCATTCAGACTTGGTATGGGAGATCCTGTCGCCATTTCCGCTGAACACGGCGAAGGAATGAGTGATATATACAGGGCCCTTGTCGCCGCTGTTTCGGTCAGCGAGCTCGAAGCCGACGATCAAGATACGTCAGAGTTGAATGCGCCAGAAAAACCGGACCGGCCTATTCAACTCGCGATCGTCGGGCGGCCGAACGTCGGAAAGTCGACACTGGTCAATCAAATGTTGGGCAAAGAGCGCGTCTTGACCGGCCCGGTCGCCGGCACGACGCGGGATTCAATTAGCGTTGATTGGGAATGGGAAGGAAGGCCGTTCAAATTGTTCGATACGGCAGGCGTGCGCCGCCGGTCCCGCGTCAGCGACAAAATTGAAAAGCTTTCCGTGAGCGATACATTGCGTGCCATCCGGTTTGCAGATGTCGTCGTGCTCCTGATGGAGCCGGAACAGGCTTTCGATAAGCAGGATCTTCAAATCGCGGACCTTGTGGCGGACGAGGGCCGCGCCATTATTATTGCGTTTAATAAATGGGATCTTGTTGGTGACACGGCAGCGGCGTGGGCAGATCTGAAAGAGCGCACGGACAGGTTGCTGCCTCAAATCGCTGGCGTGCCAATCGTAAGACTTTCGGCCTTGCAAAGACGTGGGCTTGAGGACCTTATGTCGGCCATTGAACAAGTTCATAAGAACTGGTCGGCGCAGGTCAAAACTCCTGATCTCAATCAATGGCTGGGCGAAATCGAGGAACGCCATCCCCCGCCTGCGGTTAGGGGCCGGCGCATTCGATTGAGGTACATGTCGCAAATCAAGACGCGTCCTCCGACATTTGTTCTTTTCGCGTCGCGTGCGTCCCAATTACCGGAATCCTACAAACGCTATTTGGTCAACGGCATTCGTAGGGCGTTTGATTTTCCAGGCGTACCTATCCGCATGCGGATACGTCAAGGAAAGAATCCTTACGTCGAAAAAGATTAGCTATTGACGGGCTTTCCAATCCTGAAAATCGACGCGCTCGCCCGTTAAGGTGCATCTTGGGTCGGCCAGCTCCACAAAAAGCGGTGCCAACTCTTCGGGATGCGGTAGCGTGAGAGGATCTTCCCCAGGAAAGGCCTGTGCGCGCATGTGCGTGCGCGTGCCGCCTGGATTGATGATATTGGATTTGACGTTCGTGCTAGCACACTCGGCCGCGTAAATGTTCGAGAGCGCTTCGACAGCCGCTTTGGAAATGGCGTAAGTCGCCCAATAGGCTTTGTGACTTTGTGCGACGCCTGAGCTCACGAAAATAACGCGGCCAGCGTCCGACTTTTTCAACAAAGGATCCAATGATCGCAGTAGGCGCCAATTTGCCGTTAGATTGATATCCAATACGCTTTGCCACTCGCTAGGCTCGATATGAGGGATTGGCGTGAGCGATCCGAGAATACCGGCATTTGCGACGAGCACGTCAAGCTTGCCCCAGCGTTCAAAAATTTGGGCGCCCAATCGATCAAGTGCATCAAAGTCTGCGATATCGAGAGGCACCAGCGTCGCGCTGCCGCCAAGCTTGGTGATTTCGTCATCCAGCTCTTCAAGACCGCCCACCGTGCGCGCGATCAAAATGGTGTGCGCACCCTCGCAGGCAAAGGCAAGGGCGACGGCGCGGCCGATGCCGCGAGAGGCGCCGGTTACGACCGCAATGCGATCTGCCAAACGTCCTGTGTTTTGATGGGATTGAGACATGGGATGTGACCCCAATCGGGGACGGGATCAAGCGGTTTCGGCTAAGAGAGAAAGTTGGCGTTGGCGGGGCAGCGATTCTTTATCTCTTAAGCGCGTTGGGTATTCTCCCGTAAAGCAATGGTCCGTGTACTGAGGCATCCGTGGATTGCGTTTCCCTTCGCCCATTGCTTTGTAAAGTCCATCGACTGACAGGAATCCTAGGCTGTCAACGCCGATAAACTCCGCCATGTCCGCAAGGTCGCGAGATGCCGCCAACAACTCGTTTCGATCCGGCGTATCGATACCGTAGTAACACGGATGGGTGATCGGCGGGCTTGCGATACGCATGTGGACTTCACGCGCTCCAGCCTCGCGGGTCATTTTTACGATCTTCTTCGATGTCGTGCCCCGCACGATGCTGTCATCCACAAGCACGATCCTTTTACCGTCAACCACGGGCTGATTGATATTGTGCTTAAGTTTGACGCGTAATTCTCGAATTTGCTGTGTCGGTTCGATAAAGCTGCGGCCAACATAGTGGTTTCTGATGATGCCAAGTTCGAATGGTAGGCCGATTTGTGAGGCAAATCCAATGGCTGCGGGTGTGCCGGAGTCGGGAACCGGGATGATAACATCAGCGTCCGCGGGCCATTCTTGTGCCAACTCGCTTCCCATTTTTTTCCGCACTTCATAAACGCTTTTGCCACCTACGATGCTGTCTGGTCTTGCAAAATAAATGTATTCAAAAATACACGGTCGGGCAGGCGCGGGAGGGAAGGGCTTCATGCTCGAGAGCCCATCTTTTGTGATGACGACGATTTCACCCGGCTCGACATCGCGAATAAACTTCGCTCCGATAATGTCGAGGGCGCAGGTTTCAGAACACAAGACATATGACTCGTCGAGTTTGCCCAAGACCAGCGGCCGAATGCCTAGCGGATCTCGCGCCCCAATGAGTTTCTTGTTGGTCAACGCGACCAATCCATAAGCACCCTCGATCTGGCGTAAAGCATCAATCAAGCACTCAACAATGCGTGTCTTCGGACTGCGCGCCAAAAGATGAAGAATGACTTCCGTGTCGGATGTGCTTTGAAAAATTGCGCCGCGATCAACCAGTTCTTCGCGCAAGGTTAGCGCATTGGTGAGGTTACCGTTATGGGCGACGGCAAAGCCGCCTCCTGCCAAGTCCGAAAACAAGGGCTGGATGTTCCGGTTGACGGTGCCGCCGGTCGTCGAATAGCGATTGTGCCCCACGGCGGCGGCCCCTGGCAGGCGGCTAATGAGTTTGCTGGAAGAAAAGTGATCCCCGACTAATCCCAAACGGCGTTCGGAGTGAAACTGTTCGCCGTCAAAACTCACGATGCCGGCCGCCTCTTGTCCGCGATGCTGGAGAGCGTGAAGACCGAGAGCCGCGACCGCGGAAGCGTCGCTATAGCCGAAAATTCCAAAGACGCCACATTCCTCGTGCAGCTTGTCGTCGTCAGGCGACAAATAGCTTTCGATTGGGCTGTCCATATAGGCTAAAGCCTCACCTCTAATTCGCGGCAAACTTGCGTCGCCAGCTTAGTCTTCATTTGTGGTCGTAATGAGCTGGTCCAGACCGAGCCGATCCGTCTGGCCATATCCTTTGTCAGATTCGCCGTCCTCAGTCGATGGCTTTGACTCAGGTTCCTCTCTGCGCGCCTCCGGCTCCGACCGATTTTGTGAACTTGTCGCCAGCGCACAGATGTCTTGCGGAAATAGATTTGCCATGGGAACGACAAATGGCCTGAGCCGAGCATTGACTAGCTAATCTTCCTCATTGTCCGGGCCCATGATCTGACTCGTGAACCAATAGACAAAACCAACAATGAAAAGACCGCGTGCAACGCCAAAGACGAATCCTCCCAAGCGATCGACTACGCCAGGATCATCGCGGCCAAATCTCGACCCAGCCCGACCGGTCAAAAAAAGCGCAGGAATTAGAAAGATAAGGAAAATGATTGCAATGCTTACGATGTCTGCAAGCAAGGGAGGATTGAGAATACCACGCGCCACGGGCCGCACAAATGGTAAGAAAAATATCACAGCTACGAGAGCTGCGACCCAGGCAACGATGGTAAGCATTTCCCGGACAAAGCCACGGAGTAGCGCCATCAACGCCGAAATCAATACGATCACCAAAATGACGATATCGACCATGGTCAGTGGCATGATAGGCCTTACCCCTCTGCCGCTTTCGTCCCCGCCCCCAATGTATCCACCAGCGCCGCCAGAACTTCAACCTCGGTGATATCGAGGGATGGGGTCAGGCCCGTGGACTTCGGGATTATGGCACGTGTAAAGCCCAATTTCGCGGCTTCCTTAAGACGGCTTTCCATTTGGGTCACGGGCCTGATGGCGCCGGACAGGCTAATTTCTCCAAAAATGACCGCTTCGGCAGCCACAGGCACATCGGCGCGCGACGATATCAGCGCCGCGGCCACGGCCAAATCGGCGGCCGGCTCCCTGATCCGCAAGCCGCCGGCTACATTGAGATAGACATCCATCGCGGCCAAACCAAGTCCGCACCGCGAATCGAGCACGGCGAGAACCATGGCTAGACGACTGGCGTCCCAACCGACGACGGCGCGCCGGGGGGTGCCTAGTGCACTTTGTGCGACCAAGGCTTGGACCTCGACCAATACCGGCCGCGAGCCTTCGATTCCCGCGAAAACTGCGGCGCCGCTAACATTTTGTCCCCGATTGTCCAGGAAAAGAGCCGAAGGGTTCGCGACTTGGCGCAATCCCGCGTCGCTCATATCGAAGACCCCGATCTCGTCGGCAGCCCCAAATCGGTTTTTCACGGCGCGAAGAATGCGAAACCGGTCACCGCGCTCGCCTTCAAAGTAGAGCACCGAGTCGACCATGTGCTCGACCACGCGCGGCCCAGCGATCTGCCCATCTTTCGTGACATGTCCCACCATAATGACCGAAGTCTGGCTCTTCTTAGCGAAGCGGACCAGCTCATGGGCGCAGGCCCGGACCTGGCTCACCGTTCCTGGGGAGGCATCGAGCGTGTCAGTCCAAACTGTTTGAATCGAGTCGATCACTAAGAGACGCGGCGATTTTTCCAGGCCGCTTTCCAAACTTGCCAAAATATCTCTGAGGCTGGTTTCGGCAGCGAGCAACACGTTGGACTTTTGAAGGCCTAAACGTTGCGCGCGCAACTGTAATTGCTCGACGGATTCCTCGCCGGAAATGTAAACGGTTGCATGCCCCTGTTCGCCGAGCGCCGCGCAAATCTGCAACAGCAAAGTCGACTTGCCGATGCCCGGATCTCCACCAACCAAAAGAGCCGACGACTGCACAAGCCCGCCGCCACATACCCGGTCGAACTCGTCGATACCGGTGAGCCAGCGCGGTTCGCTCTTCGCGATCCCGGCCAACGGCGTGAATTCAATGACCTGTCCCCTGGCGCCACTCCATAGCCTCTTTGATCCGGAACGCTTAGGTTTTGCGGCCTGCATGCTTCCGGGAGGAGCCGCGCGTTGCGGCTCTTCCGCCATGGTATTCCACTTGCCGCATGCATCACATTTGCCCGACCACTTGGCGCTAACCGCGCCGCAGTCTTGGCACACATATCGTTCAGCGGGACGGGCCATTCAATCCGGTCTATCTGCCTGCAGTGAGAATCGTAATTCGTCCAGTATAGCTTGCTGCGCGCACCGAGGTAGTCAGGGAGGCGCGCCGCCGCTGTTGTCGGCTCACACGGAGCGCACTTCCATTTTGATCGGCCCTTCCGCTTTGCCATGAATAAACTGATCGACAAATTCGTTGCCGCTTTGCCCGATATCTCCGGCGGCGCCCGCCCAAATGATTTTGCCACCATGGATCATGGCAATCGTATCGGCGATCTTGCTCGCGCTGGCCATGTCGTGGGTGATGGACAGCGCCGTTGCCCCAAGTTCGCTAACCGTCTCGAGAATTAGATTATTGATGATATCTGCCATGATCGGGTCGAGACCCGTCGTCGGCTCGTCGAAGAATATAACATCGGGATTTGTGGCGATGGCGCGGGCAAGACCGACGCGCTTTTTCATCCCGCCCGACAATTCCGCAGGATCCAATTTGGCAACGTCGGAGTCGAGACCCACTTTGGCGAGCGCGCCGATGGCCACGTCTTTGGCCTCTGTCCTTCGCATGTGCTGGCCCTGAATTAGGCCGAACGCAACATTCTCCCAAACCGAAAGGCTGTCGAAAAGTGCAGCGCCTTGAAACAACATGCCGCAGCGGCCCAGTATCTGCTCGCGGTCTCGTACGCCTAATGTGGTCATTTCAACGCCGTCAAACTTTATGGATCCCGCGTCTGGTTTAATAAGACCCAAGATGGTTTTGATCATAACTGATTTGCCGGTGCCCGATCCGCCAATCACTACAAGAGAAGATCCGGTATGAACATCCAAATCAATTCCGCGCAAAACACCTTTTGGTCCAAAACTTTTCTCGATACCGCGGAGCGATATTTTTGGATGTTGGCTCATCGGACTTACTCAGAAAAGAAAATCGACGTCATGAAATAGTTCGACGCAAGTATCAAAATTGATGCAGACACCACAGCGTTTGTTGTCGCGCGACCAACGCCTTGGGCGCCTCCTTCGCTGTAGTAGCCGTTGTAGCAGCCCATAAGCGCGATAATAAAACCGAACACGGCGGCTTTGATAAGACCGGACGTGACGTCGCCCATTTCGAGAAAATCGACCGTATTTTTCAAATAGACGGCGGGGTTGAAGCCCAGGCTTTGTGTACCCACCACGTAGCCGCCAAAGACGCCGATCGTGTCGGCAATAGCAACCAAAAGAGGCAGGCAGATCACAGCAGCCAAGATCCGTGGGGCCATCAAATATTTGAACGGATTGGTTGAGAGAGTGGATAGTGCATCGATTTGTTCGGTCACGCGCATGGTGCCGATTTCAGCAGCGATCGCCGCGCTCACTCGTCCTGCAACCATGAGGCCCGCAAGAACGGGACCAAGCTCGCGCGTAATGCCGAGGACCACAATATTGGCGACGATACCTTCGGCGTTAAATCGCGACCCGCCGATGTAAATCTGTAAGGCGAGAACGCCGCCAGTAAAAAACGCCGTCAGCCCGACGACAGGTAAAGAAAAATAACCGATGCGAAGAAGTTGTCGGCCCGTTAACCGAAGAAAGAATGGCGGAGTCAGCGTATGCCAAACGCTTTTGACGGTGAATCGGGAAAGGTTGCCGACTACTCCAAGGAAGAGAAGTGCTGCTCGCCCGACATGCGCGAAAATATTCATCCCCCCGTCGCTTCCTCTTCGCCTTCGTAGTGTCTGGCGTAACGCCGCCCCAGTCCCGTCAACAATTCATAGGAGATCGTTCCGGCTTCTTCGGCCAAACTCTCTAACTTTGCGTGATCCCCAATGATTTCGATCTTCCCTTCGACGTTAATTTCGTTGGTAGGAATATCCGTGACGTCGACCGCAATCAAGTCCATCGAAATGCGGCCGACAATCTTCACTCTTTTTCCGGAAAAATAGAAATGGCCGGCGGCGCCCAGCGCGCGGGGCATTCCGTCTGCATATCCCACCGAGATGACGGCGATGCGTGTAGGTCTCTCGGCGGTTGCGGCGGCACCATAACCTATACTCTCTCCCAATTCTACATGACGGAGCTGAAGGATGGGTGCCTCAAGCTTAACTATGGACGCAACGGGATTGCTCAGCGACGGACAAGGATTGCCTCCGTATAGGCCGATGCCGGGGCGGGTCATATCAAAGTGATATTCCGCACCAAGAAGAATACCCGCAGAATTTGCCAAACTGCGCGGCACATCGGGAAGAAGGTTACAAACGTTCTTAAATCGGACAAGCTGTTTGTGATTTAAAGGGTGAGCTGGCGTATCAGCGCAGGCCAAATGACTCATAATTAATTTAAGATCAAGTCCGTCAAGGCGAGCGGGATTTGTATGAAGCTCTTTGACTTCCGAAATATCTAGACCAAGCCTGTTCATGCCTGTGTCTACATGAAGTGCGGCCGGAAGCGCGGTCTCCGTGCGACCCATAGCAGCCCAAAGATCTACTTGGTCCAGCGAATTTAGAACCGGGATCAAATTGTGCTTTCGAATAAGTTCGGCCGTCTGCTGGCGCACGCCGCCGAATATAAAGATTTCCGCCGACGGAAATGAAGAAGAAAGCAGCTTTCTCAATTGTTCGCCTTCATGTGCTTGAGCGACAAAAAACACGTCGACGCCCGCATTTGCCAAGGCCGGTGCAATACGAGCGATCCCAGTCCCATAGGCGTCTGCCTTGACGACGGCCGACGTTTTTGCTGGCAGCGAGCGGCGCGCCAGCTCTTTGTAGTTCGAAACCAAACGGCCAAGATCGATGGTCAGCAGGGCATCGCCATGCACCATCGACTTTTCATCGGGGGAAGCGGACGTGGGCAAATCGGCGATCTCAATGTTAACGTGGGTAAAGTCCAATTGGCCGACAGTAGGAGGTACAACGCTGCCGGGGTCAAGCGCCGCGGCTTCCGCTGCTAGAATTGCATATCTTGTGGCGGCTCATGTCTGGCGAGGTTGGCAAACCGCGTGAAGTTGCCGTCGTATTGAAGCTTGACCGTGTCGGTCGGTCCGTGGCGTTGCTTGCCGATGATAACCTCAGCTTGACCATGAACGCGTTCCATCTCGGCGTCCCACTTAGTGAACTTATCGATATCACTCTCATTCGGTTTTAACCGCTCTAGGTAATATTCTTCCCGGTAGATGAACATGACGACGTCCGCATCTTGTTCGATGGCGCCTGATTCACGTAGGTCGGAAAGCTGAGGTCTCTTGTCATCTCTATCTTCGACCTTACGAGACAATTGCGAGAGTGCGACCACGGGAACGCCAAGATCCTTCGCCAGAGCTTTGAGACCCTGTGTAATTTCCGAGACTTCTTGGACCCTGCCGTCATTCCGTCGTGAACTTGATGTCGTAACCAATTGAAGATAGTCCACCACAATCAAGTCGAGACCTTTTTGCCGCTGCAATCGCCGCGCCCGTGCAGCCAGAGCGGCAATTGAAAGGCCGCCCGTATCGTCGATGTGTAACGGCAGATTTATCAATTCGGCGTTCGCCGTCGCGAAGCGCCGGAACTCATCCTCGCTGATATCACCTTTGCGCAATTTGTGAGACGAGATTCTGGATTGCTCGGACAGAATGCGGAGGGCCAACTGGTCGGCCGACATTTCAAGGGAAAAAAAGCCGACGATTGCGCCTTCAACAGTCTCGGGGCTCCCATCCGCCTTTTTGCCCCCGCGATAACGTTTGGCCGCGTTGAACGCGATATTTGTGGCCAATGACGTCTTTCCCATGGAAGGCCGTCCGGCCAAGATTATGAGGTCTGAGCTGTGTAAACCGCCCAAGAGCCGATCCAAATCAATAAATCCAGTCCCGACACCCGATAGCCCGCCGTCTCGTTGATAGGCTTTATTGGCCATTTCGACGGCGATTTCGGCGGCTTCCGAGAAGGAAAAGAACCCGCCGTCGTAACGGCCGCTTTCAGCCAGTTCATAGAGCTTCTGTTCAGCCTCATTAATTTGATGGCTTGGCGCATCTTCAACCAACGGGCTCGTGGCCGTATTGACCATGTCTTCGCCGATATGGACAAGTCCGCGGCGCTGGTGCAACTCGAAAATGGTGCGTGCGTATTCCGGAGCATTGATGATCGTTGGTGCAAAGCTTGCCAGTTTCGCAAGATATGCAGTGCCGCCCGCTTGTTCCATTGCGGGATCATTCTCGAAATATGTTTTGAGCGTAATTGGATTTGCCAATTGGCCGCGACGAATGAGTTCCGTAACGGCGTGGAAAATGCGCTCGTGCAGCGGATCGAAAAAGTATTCGGCTTTTAGAACATCTGAAATGCGGTAGTAGGTTTCGTTGTCAAACATGAGTGCGCCGAGCAACGCTTGTTCAGCTTCAATGTTGCACGGTTGTTGGCGCAAATCGTTCAGCAGAGATGACGTTCCTTGCGTCCTTGTTTCGCCATTGGTGGACGTTGTACCACTGGACGGCAGACCATTGCCGGATCCGCCATTAGTTCCGCCATTCGAACCAAGTTCATCTAAGTTCATACTTGTCTCGGTCATTGACGCAACTTCATCGTCGCGGGAAGTGGGAGGATCATCATCAGGGGACATAGCTTGTTCTAACCTCGCCCGAGTTGGAGTAAAAGCGAGATCAAGACTTATCCACAAGAATTTTTTCGCATGCAAACTTCACGTGATCACTTCGTTGTCAGCAACTCATGTCAGCGCAACTGTCGCACTCGGTTTCTAAGTTTGGACGTCGTCTCGTTTCGCAAAACATCCAGTCGTCGAGTGTCTCTCGCTGTCTTTGATTTCCAGCCGGCGATGCGAATCAACTCAACACTACAAGTCTAACCGATCGTCGATACGCATTAATCGATCATGTGGCCGGACTGTGCCGCTCTGGTGTTTGAGGGAGTAAGTTTGAAATTGAAGCAATGCTCTCAATATCGTGTGTTGGCTGTCGCCTGGGACAATAAATCAGCTATTCCATCAGAAATGAGTTGGCAGACCGCAGCCTGGGGATTTTGCGGCAGCGCTTGATACGCGGTGTCGAAATATTGGGTCGCGCGAATAAAGTGTTGTACAGGTCAATCACACCGCGCGTATGACGCCTGAGAGCGACGCCGGGCTAACTTTTGGTCACTCCCTTAACCGGCTATTCGTCGGCAGCTGCGGCGCCTTCGTCATCGCCTTCAGCTTTGGTCTCGACTTTGCTCACCGCTTCGGCCTCATCATCAGTAGCGAGTTCAGCTTCGGCCGCTTTTGCAAGGTCTTCTGTTTCAAAAACCTCTTCAGCAGCAATTGCAGCCACTTCTTCGGGCGTCGCTTCGCCGGTTGTGGTTTCGCCGCGCGCCTGCCGCTCCGCCTCTTCTTCTGTGCGCGCAATATTAAGATTGACCTTTATAGAAACTTCTGGATGAAGACTCACACGTACCGAATGAACCCCGGTCGTTTTAAGAGGATTGTCCAATATCACCTGTCGCCGCTCAATAGTAACGCCGCCGGCGCTGATCAATTCTGCAATATCGCGGCTGGTGACCGAGCCATAAAGTTGCCCGGCCTCTCCAGCTTGTCGCAGGACGACAAAAAATTGCCCGTCGACCTTTCCGGCAACGCCTTCGGCTTCTTTTTTGCGCTCTATGTTTTGCGCTTCGAGTTGAACGCGTTGCTCGGCGAATAAGTCTTTATTATCCGCGGTCGATCGCAGGGCTTTTTTCTGCGGCAGCAAGAAGTTTCTGGCGTACCCGTTTTTGACGGTAACGACGTCGCCCATTTGACCAAGCTTTTCGATCCGCTCAAGAAGAATGACTTCCATAATTTACTCTCCATCAGAGCCCGGCTGGCGAGGCCCAAGACCGCCATATTGGCGCCGCAGGCTATACCATTGTTCCATCAGACCTAGCGCAGCGATCAGAAACGATAGGGGCTGGACAAACAACATCGCGCAATAGAGCAGCGTCAGAATGGCAGCTCGGCCGGGCCAGCGCAGGGAAATAGCATGAATGACGATGAGGCCCAATAAGAAATATGGCGTCATTAGGATAACCGCCAACGAACCGCCGATGAATCCCGCTTCGCCCGGGGCCAAAGACAGAGCGACGCTAAGGGCCAGCGCAATATCCAGCTCCACCGGCAAATCCATTGACTTAATCGGTGGGCTTGGCCGCAAGGCCCGCCCGGTTCGAACGAGAATCCGCTGCGCAATACCGGCATTTGCGGCCACCATGGCGGCCAAATAGATGACAAGTGCCGTCGGCAGCGTTGCTGTCATGATTTCGATTAGCACTTCTGGATCGGCCGACGGTTGAAGTTCTGCCAACATCGCTACGAATTGTTCCCGGCCGCCCATAGCCGGTAGGAACAGTTCCTCGGTTTGCGCTCTAAGGCCGCCTTCTTGCCCCATTGCGGCAAACGCCGCGATCAAAAACAGAACCGAAGCGCCGCAAGCCAGCCAGCATAGTGTCCGTCCGGCCGGATACCATTCCACTTGAGTTGACCCAGCCGGCAAGGCCGTATCGCGATTTAGGAGAAGCAACGATGACATTGCCATCGCGGGCAAGCCAATGAGTGCGACATACGAAACGACACCGGGCAGACCAGTAAGGGCAGCAGAAACAAGGCACACGACACCGGTGCCTATTGCGGCTGCCATTGCACCAGCCGACAGGCCGGCCAGGTAGAGGGGCAGGGGCGCCACAAAAGTCGCAATCCCCGACAAAGGCGATTGCGTGAGAACGGGGAAATACAAAAGTGCGCCCGCCAAACCAGCTAGCGCGCCTATAGTCCAAACTGAAGGCATGAGATTACTTTGAGGTGGCCCGCTAACTTTACCCGCAGACCCGGCTCCTCTCTCCGCTAACCGACAACAAACGGCAACAGCGCCAAAAATCGGGCGCGCTTGATCGCCCGGGCTAATTCACGCTGCTTTTTTGCCGAGACTGCTGTGATCCTGCTGGGAACAATTTTACCCCGTTCGGAAATGTAGCGCTGCAGTAAACGAATATCCTTGTAGTCGATCTTGGGCGCGTTTGCCCCAGAAAACGGACAGGTCTTGCGGCGTCGAAAAAATGGGCGGCGCCCGCCACCTCCGGCAGATCTTTCGCTCATGACTTGTCTCCAGCCTCCTCAGAGGGCGCCTTTTCTGCAGTCGCTTCGGCAGTCGCGTCCGCAGTTACGGCTGGTTTTGCGGGCTCTGCGTCCTGACGACGTGGGGGCCGGTCGTTGTCCCGGTGCGGGCGGTCGCCGCGCGGGCGGCGGTCGTCGCTGCGTCCACGGCTTTTCATCATTGCGGATTCGCCTTCTTCGAGTTCATCAACGCGTAATGTAAGAAATCGCAGGACATCTTCATTGATCCGCATCTGCCGTTCCATTTCGGAAATGGCCTTATGCGGGGCGTCAATGTTCAAAAGTGCATAATGGCCCTTGCGGTTCTTTTTAATGCGATAGGCCAGGCTGCGCAGGCCCCAATATTCGGCCTTTTGAACTTCACCGCCGCCCTCTTTAACAATGCCTTTAAGTTGGTCGGTGAGACTTTCGACTTGCTGGGGAGAGATATCTTGTCGGGCTATGAAAACGTGTTCGTACAGGGGCATACGTCAATTCCTTCCATCCTAGGATTATGGCGCTTGGCTGTGCCCCTTCGGCCAATCAAGCGATGGTTCGACGCCTCCTTGGACCGATCTACCGGTGGCGCATAGTGCGACTTGGAGGTGCGACCACAATCCTTGTGGTGGCTGCGATGTACACCATGGCGGGTTGATAAAGCAAGTGTCCTAACTTTACCGCCGCTTGTGCTGGCCTTGACAGTGCCGAATGCGCCTGTATCTGTGAGCCCCTATCGAGGGTATCTGTTGATATGACATACGCATTCACATTTCCGGGTCAGGGGTCCCAGGCGGTGTCTATGGGTCAGGAGCTTGCTGACGCGTTGCCGGTCGCGCGCGAAGTATTTGAACAAGTCGACGATGCGCTGGGACAACGCCTCACGAGGTTAATGTGGGAGGGTCCCATCGAGGAGCTGACGCTGACTGAGAATGCGCAGCCGGCGCTTATGGCCGTCAGTTTGGCTGTGGTCCGCGCCTTAGAGAGCGAATTAGATCTGGATTTAAGCGCGAGCGCACAATTCGTTGCCGGTCACTCACTAGGCGAATACTCGGCGCTGACAGCAGCAGGGTCTTTGACCATCGAAGATGCGGCACGCCTGTTAAGGACGCGAGGGCTTGCTATGCAGGACGCAGTGCCCGTGGGCGAGGGCGCCATGGCGGCGGTAATTGGTCTCAACTTCGATGACGTCAAAGCCGTTGCTGCTGAAGCGGCAAAGGTAGGTGTATGTGCCACAGCCAATGACAACGCACCGGGGCAAGTGGTGATCAGCGGCTCGAAGCTTGCCGTTGCAGCCGCAATTGACCTCGCTAAAGATAACGGTGCAAAGCGCGCGATTGAATTGCCTGTCAGTGCCCCGTTTCACTGTTCGCTTATGGCGCCGGCGGCCGACGTTATGCGAGACGCATTGGCCGACGTCACTATTGAGGCCCCAATCGTGCCGTTCGTCGCAAACGTTACCGCAGCTGCAGTTGACGAGCCGGAAACCATACGCCGACTGCTGGTCGAACAAGTGACAGGCATGGTCCGATGGCGCGAGACCGTCGACTATATGATCAGTCACCGGGTCGACACCGTCTTTGAGCTAGGTTCAGGAAAAGTCTTGAGCGGTCTTGCCAAACGTATCAACCGCAAGATCACAGCCGTCCCCGTCGAAACGCCGAGTGACATAGAGCAACTTGCCGGTGTTCTGTAGAAATTCGTTGGACTGGTACGCGAAAACTTTCAGTCTGATTGATGTACGATCTAGCAGGAGCAAGACCAATTATGTTTGATCTATCGGGAAAATCGGCGCTCGTGACGGGAGCGTCTGGCGCGATTGGAAGCGCCATCGCCTCGGCGCTGCATGGCCAAGGTGCCGCCGTTGCTGTCTCGGGAACCCGTAAAGAGAAACTGGATGAACTTGCGGTCAAACTTGGTGATCGCTCGTTCGTGCTGCCATGCAATCTTAACGATCGATCTGCCGTTCAAGCCTTACCAAAAGACGCCGAAGAAGCCATGGGCAGTTTGGATATCGTCGTGAGCAATGCTGGCATTACCCGTGACAATATCTTTCTGCGGCTTAAGGACGAAGATTGGGATGACCTACTAGAAGTGAATTTGACGGCCTATTTTCAGCTTGCCCGTAGCGCCCTGAGGGGCATGATGAAACGCCGTTGGGGCCGAATTATCGGCATTTCGTCGGTTGTTGGGGTGATGGGTAATGCCGGGCAAGCCAACTATGCTGCTGCCAAAGCGGGCATGATTGGTATGAGCAAAGCGCTGGCCCAGGAAGTGGCCAGCCGTAATGTCACCATCAATTGTATCGCTCCGGGTATGATCGAAACGCCAATGACCGATGTTCTGTCCGACGATCAAAAATCCCGTCTTCTCCAAACTATTCCCGTCGGACGGTTAGGCGAAAGTTCTGAAATTGCTGGAAGCGCCGTATTTCTGGCCAGCGAGGAGGCGTCCTACATCACCGGTCAGACGCTTCACGTCAACGGCGGCATGGCAATGATTTAAACTCAACATTGGTGTTCGAAGTCCGAGATTTGGCGGATTCCGGGCAAATTTCGGGGGTAAAAAAAGATGTCTTTCCCGATAAAGTATGTTACGTACAGCCGCAATTCTTGAGAGGATCGGCTTTATACCTGGGGTAATTGGCCGTTTGCCTTTCTCAGCCTCGGGCGCAGCGCGGCCGTTTAACGACCAATCAATTACCTAGAAAAGGGCCACAAATATGAGCGAAGATATTGCCAGCCGCGTAAAGAAGATCGTGATCGAACATTTGGATATCGACGCGGAGAAAGTTCAAGACAACGCCAGTTTCATCGATGACCTTGGCGCCGACAGCCTGGATACTGTGGAACTCGTAATGGCATTCGAAGAAGAGTTCAGTATCGAAATCCCTGATGATGCTGCGGAAACGATTCAAACGGTCGGCGACGCGGTTAAATTCATCAAAGAAAAGTCCGACTAATTCCTTTCGCCCCGTACCCTCGGATTCTTGAATGAGACGCGTTGTTGTCACCGGTATGGGGTTGGTCACCCCTCTGGGGTTGGGGCTTGACCATGTCTGGGATCAACTGGTGGCTGGCAAATCGGGTGCCGGGCGCATCGAAAAATTCGATACCTCTGACATGCCGTGCAAGATCGCCTGCGAAGTGCCAACCGGCGATGGCAGCAACGGATCTTTCAAAGCGGACGATTGGATGCCGGCCAAAGACCGCCGGCGTGTAGACGATTTCATTTTGTATGGTGTTGCTGCGGCAAAACAAGCCGTTGCCGATTCAGGCTGGATTGCGGAGACAGAAGAACAGAAATGCCGAACCGGCGTTTTGATTGGCTCTGGCATTGGGGGCTTGCCAGGAATTGAAGAGGCGACGATTACGCTACTTCAAAAAGGTGCTCGACGGATTAGTCCGTTCTTCATCACGGGGCGTCTTATTAATCTGGTAGCAGGCCATGTGTCGATTGAGTTTGGCTTCAAGGGACCCAACCATGCTGTAGTCACGGCCTGTTCGACGGGCTCCCACGCGATCGGTGATGCGGCACGCCTCATCATGTTGGATGATGCTGACGTAATGGTCGCGGGCGGCGCGGAAGCGGCCGTCTGTCCCATTGGTATTGCCGGGTTTGCCGCCTGCAAGGCATTGTCGACGGGATTTAATGATGACCCGGAGCATGCGTCTCGTCCCTACGACAGAGACAGGGACGGATTTGTTATGGGCGAAGGCTCTGGCATTGTCGTCTTGGAAGAGCTTGAACATGCCAGAGCACGCGGCGCTACGATCTATGCGGAAATCAGAGGCTACGGCATGTCCGGCGACGCTTATCACATTACCGCGCCAGCAGAAGATGGGGACGGAGGTTATCGGTCCATGGTGGCGGCGCTGAAACGCGCCCACATGACACCTGCCGACATCGACTATGTCAACGCGCACGGCACTTCGACGCCTAGGGGTGATGAAATCGAACTCGGCGCCGTTGCTCGGTTATTCGGTAATGCGGTTGGCCGCGTATCCATGTCATCAACAAAATCATCGATCGGTCACTTGCTTGGCGCCGCCGGAGCGGTAGAGGCAATCTTCTCAATTCTTGCGATGCAGAGAGGTGTTGCGCCGCCGACCATCAATCTGTACAATCCATCCGTCGAATCGGAAATCGATTTGGTGCCCAACGCGCCGCGCGAGCGGGAGATCAAGGCAGTGCTGTCGAATTCATTCGGGTTCGGGGGGACAAATGCAACACTTGTGATGACGGGTCCGCCTAATTGATGAATCACCCTTTCGGGTTAAAGTTAAAGGTCTAACGAATTTAACGTTGAGTTGTGGCCTTGAGCGAGCAGCAGCCAAACCAACCAAGTCCCAAGAAACCTCGTAAGAAGCTTCGCCTTGCTCTTATTCTGGGCGGCATTTTTCTGGGCTTTGTGATTCTTGCTGGCGCGGTCGCCGGTGGATTGTTCTATTACGCAACCACGCAATTCGAGGAACCAGGTCCGGCCGCGCTGAGCGGCGCCGAAACGACAACCTTTGACGTGCCGCTCGGACAGGGAGTCGTACAAATTGCTGAGCGATTGGAGTCGGAAGGGCTCATTCGCGACGCTTTGATCTTTCGCTTGGGCGTGGTTTGGCACCGCTCCGAAAACAAATTGCGCGCCGGTGAATATGCCATTCCCGCGGGCGCCAGCATGATACAGATTTTGGAGATCCTTCGAGAAGGCAAAGTTCTCCTTTACAAGCTGACGATACCCGAAGGCTTAACCAGCGCTCAAGTTGTGCGTTTGATTGGGTCAGATGAGAATCTTGAGGGCAACGTTGGAGATGTGCCCAGCGAAGGCAGCCTGCTTCCGGAAACATATTTCTTTCCGCGTGGCACAACGCGTCTCGATTTGGTTGATCGAATGAAACGAAGCCATCAGTCCGTATTGATAGAACTTTGGAGTAGCCGTGCAGAAGGGTTGCCCATTTCTACTCCTGATGAGGCGGTCATTTTGGCATCGATCGTTGAAAAGGAAACAGGGATCGCCGAAGAGCGGCCGCGTGTAGCATCGGTATTCATCAACCGCTTAAAGAAAAGCATGCGCCTCGCGTCCGATCCGACAATCATCTACGGATTGACGGGCGGCGAACCTCTGGGGCGAGGCATTCGGCAAAGCGAGCTGAAAAAAGTGACGCCTTATAATACTTATGAAATTGACGGGCTGCTGCCCACGCCGATTGCAAATCCCGGACGGGATGCGCTCGCCGCCGTCCTGAATCCTCCGGACACCAAAGACCTCTATTTCGTCGCTGACGGGACGGGCGGCCACGTCTTTGCATCATCGTACCGGGAGCATCAGCGCAACGTCGCGTCCTGGCGCCGCATTGAGCGCCAGCAAAAGAATGCACAATAAGAGTGGCGATTGCTCGGCTTGTTGTCCTCTTGTTGACCCGTTAGTTTAGCTCACGCGGCGAGTCAGTCGGTGCCGCTCATCTGTTTATCGTTATCAGCGCCGAGCATAACCCATGTCGATTTCCAGCATGACCGGATTTGCACGTGAAGAGGCCGATTTCGGTCCGTATACGTGGTACTGGGAAATCAAGAGTGTCAACGGCAAGGGTCTTGATATGCGTTGTCGGCTGCCCACCGGCATGGATAGCATCGAACCCGAATTGCGCCGGCGTATCTCCAAACATTTCAGCCGTGGCAATTTCCAAGTTACTCTCTACGTTACGCGCCAGGCCGGAGAGGCCGATGTACGGCTGAACGAAGACGCTCTTGTCAAAATCATGTCGTACTTAGGCACCATTTCAAAGGAGCACGATATTGCGCCGCCGAGCGCCGACGGCGTTCTTGCGTTAAGGGGAGTACTTGAACTCTGAACCCGAGGAAACGGACGAAGACCGGTCAAAAAGAGTGGAGGCGGTGCTTGTAAGTCTGGATGCAGCGCTCACCAAGCTCGCTCACGCCCGGCGCGAAGAGGGCGCACTGCTTCTCAAAGTCTTGAACGACGCGCTTGGGGAAATTGATGACCTTGCATCCGCAGCGCGGCAAAGCGCGGCGGCGCTGCCCGAAAAGTTGCGCGCCCGACTAAAGGCCCAAGTGGCCGAACTTCTGGAGGACACACCGGCTTTATCCGAAGAACGCTTGTCCCAGGAGGCCGCAATATTAATGACAAAAGCCGATATCCGCGAAGAGATTGACCGGCTTGCGGCTCACGTGACGGCGGCGAAAGAGCTGTTGCAAGATGACAAGCCGGTAGGGCGCCGTCTGGATTTCTTGATGCAGGAACTCAACAGGGAAGCAAACACGCTCTGCGCCAAGGCAGCCGACGTTGAACTCACGAGAATCAGCCTGGATCTGAAGGCGGTCATCGATCAAGTGCGCGAACAGGTTCAGAATGTTGAATAAGTATTTCATTTGCTCATGAACGGCGTTGAAATTCAAAGACGTGGACTGATGCTGGTCTTGTCATCGCCGAGTGGCGCCGGCAAGACGACTTTGTCGCGCCGGCTCTTAGAAGCCGACGCAGAATTAACGCTGTCGATTTCGGTGACAACTCGTCCGCCGCGTCCTGGTGAGATCGATGGCAAGGATTATAACTTCGTCGCGGCTAAAGAATTCGATCACATGGTAGCGCGCGATGAGCTGTTAGAGCATGCGGTTGTCTTCGATCATCGCTATGGTACGCCGCGTGCACCTGTCGAAGACGCCCTTTCAAAAGGCAGGGACGTGTTGTTCGATATCGATTGGCAGGGGACGCAGCAGCTCGATCAGGCAGCACGCGAAGATTTGGTCAAAGTCTTCGTCTTGCCGCCGTCGTGGGACGAGCTTCAAAGCCGGCTTGAGCGGCGTGCGCAAGATGCGCCCGATGTCGTTGCAAAGCGTATGGCCAAAGCGGCTGACGAGATTAGTCATTGGGCGGAGTATGACTTTATCATCGTCAATGAGGATTTTGGCCATGCGCAATATCAAATTGAAGCGATTTTGGCGGCTGAGCGTCTGCGTCGCAAACGCCAAATCGGACTGTCAGACTTTGTGAAACGTCTATCTAAGTAGCCGGTTATTTGGTCAAGAACTTTATTTGGAGCAGGCATCGCGGGCTACAACCTATGAATTGCCGATCAGAACTTTCCCCAATGTTTCATAGTCGTCGATGGTCAAATTTTCCGCCCGTTGGGTGGCGGAAATCCCGCAACGCTCAAGCGTTTCTTCTGTGTTGGAAAAGACGGGCCTCAAACTTGTCCGCAGCATTTTGCGGCGTTGGCCGAAAGCTGAGCGCGCGACGGTTTCGATCGCCCTGGCAAGCTTCGCCTCGCTCTTGTCCGGCCGTGGCGTCAATTGTACGACGGATGAGTCGACTTTGGGCGGCGGAGTGAACGCGCGAGCCGGAATGTCGAACAGGCGGTACACCTCGCAGCGCCACTGAGCGGCGACGGTCAGGCGTCCATACTCCTTTGCCGACGCTGCTGCCACTAGCCGCGCCGCAACTTCCTTTTGAAACATGAGTGTCAGACTGGCAAACCAGGGCGGCCAGGGATCGGCCGCAAGCCATTTGAGCAGAAGTACCGTTGACACGTTGTAGGGAAGGTTGGCGACGACTTTGCACGGTGCAGCGCTCAAGTGATCCGTTTCACTGACGTCCAAGGCGTCTTCGTTAATGATCTTAAGGCGACCAGGATAGGCCTCGCCAAGTTGTTGCAGAGCGGGCGCAAATCGTGGATCGCGTTCGACCGCAATCACTTTGGCCGCGCCTTGGGAAAGCAGGGCGCGCGTCAACCCCCCCGGTCCGGGCCCAACTTCCCAAACCGCCGCGTTGTCGAACGGACCGGCCGATCGCGCAATCTTTTCCGTGAGATTGAGGTCGAGCAAAAAATGTTGTCCGAAGCGTTTAAGTGCGCCGAGGTCATAGGCAGCGATGATGTCACGCAGCGGCGGGAGCTGCTCGCTCTTGTCATTCACGACGTAGCCCGTCGCTCGGCAATTTGATGGGCGGTTTTGAGGGCCATGATCAAACTATCAGGCTTCGCGAGACCTTGACCGGCAATATCATGTGCGGTTCCGTGGTCTGGCGAGGTGCGCACGAATGGCAGGCCCAACGTGACATTGATGCCGCGATCAAAGTCGATCGCCTTCAGTGGAATGAGTGCCTGATCGTGGTACATGCAGATGATCGCATCAAAGCGTGTGCGCAATTGCTCCGAGAAAAGCGTGTCGGCGGGATAAGGCCCGCTTGCTTCGATTCCCGCCTTGCGAAGCTCTTCGACTGCCGGTGCGATGATATCGCGTTCTTCGCTTCCGAGTGCCGCGTCTTCACCTGCGTGGGGGTTGAGACCGGCAACGCCAAGCCGGGGGTGCTCGATGCCAAAGTCGCACGTTAGCGCCTGGCTGGTCAGCATGCCGATACGCACGAGGGAGCTGGCATCAAGCGAGGCGCTGACGTCCTTAAGTGGTACATGAATTGTGACCGGTACGACGCGCAATCCCTTTATCGCCAACATCATGACCACGTCTGCCGGCGAATTGCCATTCTTTACCTTGTCGGCCAAATATTCTGTGTGGCCGGGAAAGCGGAAACCGCCGTCCCACATCGTCTTCTTATGAATGGGGTTGGTCACAATCGCGCCAACGGATCCGTTCATCACGTAGGCGATCGCGCGGTCGAGGCTCTTGATGACGGCAGTCGCATGCTGAGCGTTTGGTTTGCCGTATTCGACCGGAGCTTTAAGTTCAATGTCAATGACGGGCACTTTTTTGTTAAATGCGTCGAATGCGTCGGCCGGTGTCTCAACCCTTCCGATCGCCGCATCCAGCGCGAGATGCTCGGCCGAACGTTTTAGATGATCCTCATTCCCGATGTAAACAAAGGGAGGAAGATCATGGGATCGTCTGGACAGCCATGCTTTCAATGAGAGTTCAGGACCAATGCCCGAGGGATCGCCCATTGTCAGGGCTAGACAAGACGTCAGCGCTTTGGCCATGACGGCTATCGAATTTCAATCGTGGAGTCGCGCCGCAAATCGCGCAGGTAGCGTCGTGCCTGCATCGAAAGTTGTTGGTCGAATAGTCTATCCTCGATATCGACTCTAGTGGGCAATTGTGCGGCCTCGCCCGTATCCTCCCGGTCGCAGACCACCAAAATACTAAAGCCGACGTCGGTGCGAAATGGCTGTGTCGCCTCTCCTGGTTGCAGCGTTGCGACGATTGGCGCGATCGCTCCCGAAAGCTGACTGACTTTGAGCCGGCCAAGGTTGGCAACTGACGAGTTGCTTGCCTGCCCAGCGGCGCTTTCGATATTTTCACACCCGGACAATGACGTGCGAACCCTTTGCAGGTCCTGTTGGATCCGATTAATTGTTGCCGCGTCCGCTTCCGCATTTGCCGGCACAGCAATTTGACGCAAATCAAGCGTGGACCGCATTGGATCCGGTCCGCCCAGTATGCGGCGATCTCGCAGTGCCAATATCGTAAAGCCGCCAAGTGTGCGTACTGGGGGAGAAACTTGTCCTGGCTGCATTCGCCGCAAGGCTTCATTCAATTGCGGTGATAATTCTCCTTCTTGCACCCAGCCTATGTCGCCACCTTGAGCCGCAGATGCCGCCGCACTGAATTGCTGAGCAACCAAGGTAAAGGGTACTCCCTGCTGCATTTGCTGTATCAGCTGCAAACCGCCTTGGCGAACCTCTTCCTCTTGTTCGAGGCTATCGACTTCGAGAAAAATTTCTGCAACTAAAAATTGTGGCTTATTGGAGCTCAATTTCAGTTGATTGAGGACTTGGTCGACTTCCTCTTTTGCGACGCTAACACGTGACGATAAAAGGCCGCTGACCAATTTGTTCCAAGCGATTTCTGCGCGAACTTGCGCTAACAGTGTGTCAAAGCCAATGCCGCTTTGCTTCAATGACGCTTCAATGGCTTCTGCTGAAATATCATTTTGCTGAGCGAGCCGATTGATCGACTCACGAATTTCATCTTCGGTAACCTCAACCTCAAACCGTTCGGCTTCCTGGAGTTGCAATTTTTCGTCGATAAGTGTGCGCAATACTTGTGCCTGGACCCGTTCAACAATGTCCTGATCAGGTTGAATGCCCGAAGAAGACAGAACTAGGGTCACTCGCTGCTGGACGTCATAACTTGATATGACGTCATCGTTCACGACAGCGGCAATGCTCTGCACTTGTTGTGACGAAGTGGGCGCCGCGCTCAGCAGACTTAATGCGGCTACAAGTCCCGCCATCGCGAACTTTGGACCGTGGCGGGTCGCAGGTGACAGAGTGTGCCTCAAACCAAGTCCTCAAATTTGCAGCAGTGAAATCTCAATCGATCTCTCCGCTGCGATACAAATTCAGTTAAACCTCAAATTCTCGATGACCAGTTGGCCTCATGTTTGAGGCTAGTTGCTCAACCGCTGCCAGCCGACATAGCAGAGAGGCTTCCAGCATTCAACCGACGCGAGAAACCTCAGAATACTCAAAAAAAGATAGGGATCAACTCTCGGACTATTGCCCACCAAACGTGGCATTTTCGGCCAGCGTTTTGAGAGTGAAAGTGAACAATATGGCGTCGGCAGGCGTGATATCCTGATTGGTTGTATTGCGCCGGACCCAAGACAGCGTGAACGTCCCGCATTCGTTTTGGTAAGTCAGATTTGCCGACGAACTGCGCGCTTCATTGAGGATCAGATCCCTCCGGGTCGTCCCGGATAGTCTCCAATTCTCGTTGATACGGACGCCGCCGGAGAGTATGGCTTCTTCGCGCACGCCGATTCCGGTTCCAGTCCCAAGTGGATCGGTTTTTAAATAGCCGCCGCGGACGTTGAAGCGGCCAAGCTTCAAATGTGCTCCTACTTCATTGCGCCGGATTGAGAAGTCCTGACCGTCGGCGCGAAAGCGATGGGTCAAGCTAAAGTTTCCGTTCGGTGCCAGGGTTAGGCTGCCGACATAGTCGGAATTGCTGTCACTGAGACCCGATTGTAGCGGGAACGGTGAATCATCCTGGACGCGGAAACTTCGGCCTAAGATCATTGTGGCGGACCCGCCATTGTTTCGTTTTGCCGCAAGCCGAACGCCTACATTCACGCGTTGGCCATTCTCCCAACGATCAAGACCGGGAAATCGATTGATGGAAAATAAATTTGTCGTATCAAATTCGAAACTTTGGCTATCCTCGTTGGGAATATCAATCGGGTTTCCGCCATTGGTACTCAGAATTGCCTGTGCGATTGGCTCAACCACAAACTGAACGTTCCTTCCATTTCGCACGAAGGGCCAGCGCCAATCGATACCGACAGTTGGTAGGCCACGAAAAATAACCTCGCTATTATCGGGAAGACCCGGCAGATGCGCAGGATTTTGATCGGATGTGGAATACATGTCGCCGCGCATATTTGCGAACGGCGTAATCACTTGCCCATTGCCGGTAGTTACAGATCTTTGCCAGTCACTCGACATCGACAGCCGGCGACTGTCGGCGCCGTCCGTTCGCTGCAAAATCATGGCGTTCACATCGAAGTTGATGCGTCCAAAGTTTCCCGGCTCATAGACATAGTGCGCATCGACTAGGGGAAAAACAAAGGGTGTCTGTCCCGCAACGTCCTTGGTTCTAAGGCCTTGGAAATAATATGCATTGATATTCGCGTAGTTCCGTCCGTCGGCGCCGAAAAGAAAAATGTGGGATTCCAAATCCTTGTCGTTGTGAAGACCAAACCTTTGCAAATACGTGTCGTTGCTGACCCATTGCAGGTCAAAACCTGTCGACCAGGTCTCGTCCAGTTTAAACCGGCCATTGCCAAATATGTGGCCGCGAAGCGTTTTCGACCCGGTTTCAATGTTTCGAATATTTCTTTGGTCGACGTAACCGACGCTACCGGTAAATGAATAGCTTCCTTTGCGGAGCTTCTGGCGCCAATTGCCTTTGAGGACACCCCCCTCATTGGTCGCAATGAGCGGTGACAGCGTCAGGTCATAGGTCGGCGCAAGATTAATGAAGTAGGGGATCTCAAAAAATGTTCCCAACAAATCTGAGTTTCCGAATGATGGCGACAGAAAGCCGGTCTTGCGCTTCACTGTTGGATCAGGATGCGACAAGTAAGGCAGATAAAGAACCGGCATGCCGAATAATTCGAAATAGACATCGCGCATGATGATTTCGCGCTCTTCCCTGTCGTGAATGACGCGAAAGGATTTGATTCGCCACAAGGGCGTTTTAGCGTTGCCTTCGGAATCGCAAACATCGCAGGCGCTGTAGACCGCACGCGTCAGCTCGTGGCGCTCACCGTCGTCGCTCCGGTAAGCCTTTTCCGCTGCAATTGTTACATTTTGATCAAGCAGCGCGCCAAATCCGTCAATCACGCCCTGGCGTAGCTGATCAGTTAGCACGGCCTCATTTGCGAAAAAAACTTCGCCCGACGGCTCCATCAAGCTGACGTTTCCGCGGGCGACGACATTGTCGGTTTTTTGATCGTAAATGATCTCGTCGGCGAGCAGCGTGCGTTCTTCGTAGAATATCTCGACGCCGCCGGTCGCGCTTACGACTTCATTAACGGTATCATAAATGACGTTATCAGCCTGCAGCAAAAGACCGCCATCCACCAAGGGATTGGGTTTAAGCGCACTTTCCCCGGCTCCATCGTCTGCATCGACTTGAGCCCAAGCCGGGCTACCGACGCACGCCGGATCGAGCAAAAGAGCCGACACAAACGTCACCCAGACAATCTTTGAGATCCACCAACGGCGGGCAATCATTTGGCTAGCCGTCCTCCAGATGAAACAAGGAGGCGAGGCCTAGTAGCAATGCAACAAATGCTGGCGTCCATGCCGCAATTATAGTTGGCAGTCTGCCCGATTCACCTAGCACGCGGCCAAGGTCCGTCACGAAGAACAGTACAAAGCCGAACAACACGCCGATAATCAGTAGCATTCCCACACCGCCAAATCGATTTAAGCGGAACGAAACCGTTGCCGCAATCAAAACCATTGCGCAAAACAATACGGGTGTTGCTAAGATGGTGTGCCAGAACACGCGATGACGTAGCGCCGAAAAGCCGGCCGCCTCCGCCATTTGAATGAATTGGGGTAAATCCCAAAACGACATCGTTTCCGGCGGCGCAAAACTATTTTGCAATTGGTCATACGTCAGTGTCGTCGGCAGTTCAAAAGTTTCGAGCGGTGTACTCGGCTGGTCGCGAACAGTTCGCCGGGCATTGTGTATCTCCCAGTAGCCGTTTTTCAGGTATGCGACTTCAGCGTCTATGCGCTCCAACCATTCGTTGCCATCTTCGAATATGAAAATGATAACTTGCCTTAGTAGTGCCCCTCGGTTTTGAACGGAAAGTGCGTGCACGACCGATTGATTGCGATCGTCGCCTTGGCGCAGCCACACACCGTCACGGGTAACCTGCAATAGGCTGTTCTTCCCTTGGTCGTGGCTTTCTTGAAGTTGTTCGAATCGCGCGTACATGCTCGCCGAAATGGGGCTGTGAACCGTCACAACAAGCGCGCCCACGATAGTGCTGACGATCAAGGCCGGGGTCAGAAATTGCCAAACGGACACACCGGCAGCACGCACAACAACGAGCTCGTGGTTCTTGGTGAGCCTTGTGAAAGAAATAATTGCGCCAAGCAAGAAGGCGAACGGAAAAATTCGCTGTGCCAGCCGCGGCATCTTAAACAAGACCATTGTCGCAATGGCTGAAAAACCGACTTCTTCATTGCCGGAATAATTGCGCAAGAGTTCCACAGCTTCAATAAGAGATACGAGCGCCAACAAACCCAAGAACGTTACGGCGACCGAACCAAAAAATTGGACGCCAAGATATCGGAAAAGTGTCCAAGAAAATGCCAAAACCTACTCCGACAGTATAGGCGCGGGGCCAACGCCACTTGCTCGCCGTGGTGAGAGCACAATGTTGCGAGTAAATTGAGTGCCAAACAAAAGAAAGCAACAAATAAATATGACAAAGAGTGGTAAGACATATTCGTAGATCAACAGCTGGGGGATAGTCGCGGCCATACTTTGTAAGCCGAAACCCATTAGCCTCATAGGCAATCCGATTGCCATTGCGATACCAAGACGGCCCCAATTGCTTCGTCGATTGAATCCTCCCAACAGAATTGAACAAAGCGCGATCAAGACGAATGCAAAGTTGTAGAGAGGTGACGCCAACCTGTTATGACCTTCAGCAAGTAGCGATCCGAGTTTTCGACGATTGGACCGGTCCGATAAATCGGGGGAAAGCAACTCATGCAAATAGCGCTCGGTGGTGTCTCTTAGGCCTACTTTTCTTTGGGGGCCGGCGAATTCGGCGAGATCGAAAATGTATTTGTCGAAGTAGAGAATGGACAATTCTCCATCGCCGCCAATCTGTTGAACGTTGCCATCAAGCATAACCAGTCGGGGCCCTTGCTCAGTCCGTAAGAACTGACCGACTTCGGCGAGATAAGTTGTCGGCCGGTCTCTATTGCGGTTGTCGTGGATCAGTAGGTTGTAGAGTTCGCCGTCAGGCCCGCTGGTTCGGTTGTAAACGGTCAAACCTTTGGACGGGTTTGTAAACGAGCCGTTTTGCACCATGGCAATCGCTATATCTGCGCGGATCTCATAAACTTTTTCGCGCATCGCTCGATGGCCAGCCGGCATCAGATACAAATTGAGCAGCAGCGTGACGACGGCCGCACCTGCCGCAACGGCCAGCACCGGAGCCGAAACCGACCAATTGCTGACGCCAGCCGAACGCATTACCGTGAGTTCGCTGTCCGTCGATAACCGGTTGAGGGCGAACAAGGCGGCGCAGAACAGGGCAAATGGAACAATGATCGTCAGCAGGCTGGGGAATACGTACAGAGTGATCAAGAGAAACGTGACCGCCGATTGTCTCCGATTGATCACCAAATCCAACATATCGAGCGATTCGGCCAGCCAGAACATCAGCGAAAGTCCAGCCGTAAACACGATCAACGGCCATATCATCTGGCGCAGGATATAGGTCGTGAGCATTGTCATAGGCTAATCAGGCTATTCCCCGCGCGGCTCGTGCTCGAATCTTGATTTTCCGCCTCAACTAGTTGATAGCATAGAAAATGCCCATGGTATTAGGACAGAATCATCCCGTAATGTGCGGAAAATCGCGGGTAGCTGGGCGCCCAGGCCCAGGCGCAAGAAGCATAGCAAGACCTAAAGTTCAGTGACATAAGTAAACATCAAGTATAGACGGACGACTTCTGTGTAAGTCCGCAAATGTGCCGCCAATCAGGAAAAAATAATGAACATTTCATTTGCAAAACCAACATTACCCCGAAGCGCTGCCCTAGCTTTGCTGATGCCGGAGGGAGATCGCCTCGCTAATACGGCCCAGCGGCTCGACAAGCGCATGAAAGGGGCACTGTCGCGGGCGATGAAATCTAGCAGATTCACCGGCAAGCCTGGTCAGACGGTTCATCTGCTGGCGCCGGCCGGCATGCGTCTGTCACATATATTTCTTGTTGGTGTGGGAAACCCGTCAAAACTCTCCGGTCGTGGCGCTGAGATTGCAGGAGGACGCATCGTGAGCACGCTGCTTCGGAGTGGCGAAAAGGAAGTCACGATAATTGGCGACGCGTTGATAGACACCGAACTCGACGATGCGGAACTTGCGGCACGCGCTGGTTATGGTGCTTTGCTCCAAAGCTACCGGTTCGATCTGTACAAGACGAAACAAAAGCCCGCTGAAAAACCCAGCCTCACAAAAATTATTGTCGGTACGGCAAATCCGACTGCGGCGCGGCGCCACTACCGTCCTTTGCAACAGGCCGCCTCTGGCGTGTTCGTCACGCGTGATTTGGTCTCAGAACCTGCCAATGTTCTGTACCCGGTTGAATTTGCAAAAAGAGCTCAGGAGCTGAGCAAGCTTGGCGTCAAGGTTGATGTGCTGGATGAAAAGCAGTTGAAGCGTTTGGGTATGGGGGCATTGCTTGGCGTGGGGCAGGGCAGCGCCCGTGAATCTCGCGTCGTCGTCATGCAGTGGAAGGGCGCCGCAAAGAAAACTGGCAAACCCATAGCCTTTGTCGGTAAAGGCGTAACCTTCGATTCAGGCGGCATTTCGATCAAGCCGGCATCCGGAATGGAACAAATGAAGTGGGACATGGGCGGTGCCGGAACGGTCACGGGTCTCATGCATGCGCTCGCCGGTCGCAAAGCGAAAGTCAACGCGGTGGGCCTTATTGGCCTCGTCGAAAATATGCCGAGCGGTACGGCCCAACGTCCCGGTGATGTGGTCAAATCTATGTCGGGCCAAACTATAGAGGTCATCAATACTGATGCGGAGGGGCGTCTCGTCTTGGCCGATGTGCTTTGGTACGCGCAAGAAAAATATAAACCGTCCGCCATCATTGATCTTGCGACACTGACCGGAGCAATCCTGGTTTCGCTCGCCCACGAATATGCCGGTCTTTTTTCGGACAACGACGAACTTGCCGATCGCCTCATTAAAGCGGGCAAGGCCGAAGGCGAACAACTGTGGCGCATGCCATTGGGTCCCAACTTTGACAAAATGATCAACTCGCCTATTGCCGACATGAAGAATATTGGAGGCGGCTACGGTGGCTCAACCACAGCGGCACAATTCCTAAAGCGTTTTGTCAAAAACGTGCCTTGGGCGCATTTGGATATCGCCGGTGTGGCTTGGAATGATAAAGGCAAGCCGACTGTGCCTAAGGGCGGCACTGGATACGGCGTGCGCTTGCTCAATCGTCTCGTGGCCGACCATTACGAAGACTGATATGCCCGCTGAAACGGAGATTTGGTTTTACCATTTAGAACGCGCTGCGGTTGAGCAGGTGCTACCGGGTCTCTTGTCAAAGACCTTGAACAAAGGCTGGCGTGCGCTGGTAAGGATACCGAGCGACGAGCGGCTGGAATATTTCAACTCCTACCTATGGACCTACCGGTCGGAGTCATTCTTGCCTCACGGCAGCGACAAGGACGGACCAGCAGAAAACCAGCCCGTTCTTCTGTCATCAGGTGAAGACAATCCCAATGGAGCTGATGTTTTATTTCTGATCGATGGGGCGGAATGCGGCGACATGGAATCTTATCGGCGGTGCATTACTCTATTTGATGGTCGCGATGACGAGGCTCTAGTCCGGTGTCGTGCATTGTGGAAACAATCAAAGGCCGATGGGATGAACGTCACATATTGGCAGCAGGCCGCGAACGGTAAATGGGAACAAAAGGCTTAAGCCGACACAACCTGTCGTTCCCCCCAATGCCCGCTTGCGAGTGTGAGCAGGCGTGGCTATAACGCCTGACATTTCGCCGCGCGAGGCGACCGGATTTTGACTTGTTGAGGATTTTCAATGGCACTTGAGCGAACTTTATCGATTATCAAACCTGACGCGACGGCGCGCAATATTACCGGCAAGATCGTGGCGATGCTGGAAGAAGGGGGTCTCAGGGTCATCGCTCAAAGGCGCATTCAATTGTCAAAGGGACAAGCCAAAGACTTTTACGCTGTGCATAAGGAGCGCCCCTTCTATAACGATCTCGTTGCGTTTATGACGTCAGGGCCTGTGGTCGTGCAGGTGCTCGAAGGTGAGAATGCGATTGTGCGTAATCGCGAGATTATGGGGGCGACCAATCCGGACGAAGCGGTATCCGGCACCATAAGAAAAGCCTTTGCCGAAAACATCGAGCGAAATTCAGTGCATGGTTCGGACACTCCGGAGACCGCCAGAGATGAAATCGCCTTCTTTTTCACCGAAGATCAAATCGCCGGTTAGAGCGTTTTCAGGAAACGTGGGTCCGGTTTTCCGTCCGAAAATGCGACCAATTAAATAGTCCAGGGCATTTTCAAGAGTCAATGGTATTTGGAAATGCCCTAGTCTCAAGCTAGATCGTGCCAGTCGCCACCAGCAGAATACGAACTTTTCCTAACTTGAAGGAAGCATCGGGCTTATGAGCGGTGCTGCGGTTGTGACGGTGTCGTCATACTGCACGATGTTGCCGTCGAGTCTCACGCGGCCGCTTACGATCGCGGCCACCGCCATCGGATAAAGTCGGTGTTCGGCCTTAAGAACTCGGCCAGCTAAACTGTCCGGCGTGTCGCTCGGCAGGACAGCTACGGCGGCTTGCGCAATGATGGGGCCGTCGTCGACCGCTGGCCGCACGTAGTGGACCGTGCAGCCGGTAATGCGCGCACCGCTTTCGATCACTCGTTCGTGGACATTTAGACCGCGAAATGCTGGCAAAATGGACGGATGAATATTGATCAGTTTATCGTGCCAGTCAGCTACGAATTTGTCTTTCAAGAGCAGCATGAATCCCGCGAGACAGACAAGATCGACATCGGCCTTTGAAAGTGACTTGGACAGTGCTTCGTCAAATGCGTCGCGGTTGTCAAAGGCCTTGTGATTGATCACTTCGGTTTCGATGTCGGCCTTCTCTGCCAAGTCCAATCCCTTGGCGTCGGCGCGATTAGAAATGACAAGGACGATCTTGGCGGGAAAGTCTGGTTGGGCCGTTGCCTCGATGAGGGCTTGCAAATTGCTACCGCGTCCTGAAATCAGCACCCCAATTTTGAACTTTGCCATCGCATAGATTCCAACGCTTAAGAAGCTAGTTTCCCTATGAACCGCGTTTCAGGCTCCGAGTCCGGATCGGGCGACAATATGACATGGCCGATTTCAAAGACGCGTTCCCCGGCTTCTTCGAACGATTTTTTAAGAAGGGGGACATTTTCCTTCGCGGCGACGACGGCCAGTCCGATTCCGCTGTTGAATGTTCTGAGTAACTCGTCCTGACCAAGCTGACCAAGCTCATCGAGCCACGAGAAAATCGGCGGAAGCCGCCACGATGAAACATCGATCTCAGCAACAGCACCTTTCGGGAGAATGCGCGGCACGTTGTCCGTTAAGCCGCCGCCCGTAATATGCGAAACGGCTTTGACCTTGCCAGCACGAATGGCCGCAACAAGACTTTTTACATAGATCCGCGTCGGTTTGAGAAGAGCGGTTCCGATGGTCTTTGATGAATCAAATGGCGCAATTTGATCGTATGACAATCCTTTGTCGGCGACTAAATGGCGGATGAGTGAAAACCCATTCGAATGCACACCGCTTGATGCGAGACCGAGAATGACGTCGCCCTCTTCAACCTGTCCATGGGGCAACACCTGATCTCGTTCCACGGCGCCGACCGAAAAGCCCGCCAGGTCATATTCGCCATCAGCGTACATGCCCGGCATCTCAGCAGTTTCGCCTCCGATCAGCGAGCAGCCGGCAATCTCGCAGCCGCGGGCGATTCCGGCAATGACAGCTTCCGCAGTATCGGGTGCTAGTTTCGCAGTTGCAAAATAGTCGAGGAAGAAGAGCGGTTCCGCTCCCTGCACGATCAAGTCGTTGACACACATAGCCACCAAATCGATGCCAACGGTGCGATGCTGATCCGTCGCAAAAGCAATTTTGAGTTTTGTGCCGACGCCGTCCGTCGCGGCGACAAGAAGGGGATCGTCGTAGCCGGCAGCCTTGGGGTCGAATACGCCTCCGAAGCCCAGCAAGGATACGTCCGCGCCCGAGCGCGCGGTCTTTGCCGCAAGCGGTTTTATCGTACGCACGAGATCATGGCCTGCGTCGATATCGACACCGGCGTCGCGATAAGTATAGCGAAGGCCCTTTGAGTCGTCGGTCAAGCGACAGCTAAGTCCCAGAAGAATGAAGATAAGGCTGTGGCGACGGATGGCCGCCTATCTAACGCAAAGTTGCCCAAATGTCTTCGGAAAACTGCCATGTTCTGTGGCTTTCTTGGCAGGGCGGCTGGTGTATAGTCGCCACTCCTTTGAAGATGAGAGTTTGAGCTGTGCAGTTGCGAATTATACCCCTCATGCCAAAGCTAAGTTTTACCTGGCTAGCCCTTGGTTTCGCTATCATTTTTGCCATTCGAGCCGAGGCGGCTGATGTCTTTACCATCGATCGATTGCCGGTCGATGCCACCGGAGGCTCAGCGGCGGAGGCTCGTGAGGTGGCTTTGGCTCAAGGCAAATCGAAGGCCCTGACGCAGGTGTTGCGCCGCCTGTCACCGCAAGACTATTGGGGTATCCTGCCGCGCATTGGCGGAGGCGAGTCGGTCAGTCTTGTGTCCGGTATTCAGGTCTCGAACGAAAAGACCAGCGCGACTCGTTATCTCGCCGAGGTTTCCTATAGTTTCGAAGCGCGCAGAATTCGAGATATTCTCCGCGTCAATCAGATTCCTTACAGCGAAACTCAGGCCCGTGAAGCGGTCTTGCTGCCGGTTTTGGAAACGGCCAACGGACTTTTGCTTTGGGAAGAGGAAAATGTGTGGGCCGCAGGTTGGAAAGAACGCAGCCTGACGAACGAGTTGGTACCGTTACTCTCGCCGCTCGGTGAGCTTGAAGACATTGTCAGCGTCAACGTTGCAGACGCCGTTTCTGAGAATTGGGACGTCTTGGGACCATTTGCAGGCCGTTACGGGGTCGGCGATGTGGTTTTGGCGCAAGCGACGCTACAAGGCGAGGCGGACGCGCAGAGCCTGCTCATTCGAGCCGTGCGCCTCAGCTCCCGGCAACTGGAACTCGGCGTGCCAAAGCAGGTGGAGGTCCTCGTCCGCAACCGACAGGGATTTCCCATTGAGGACTTGGTCGAATTCGGCATTGATCAAATCTTGCTGAGGCTTCAGGAGACATGGAAGCGTCAAACTATTATTCGCTCCGATGCGGTCGAGAACATGCTCGCGGCGACGGTGCGGTTCGACGACATGAGAGAATGGCTCGCCATTCGCAACCGGTTAAGCGGAATGCCGACCGTCAGCGACGTTCAGATTGAAGCCTTGTCCTTGACGGGAGCTGAGCTATTCGTGACTTACGTGGGATCGATCGCGCAGTTGCGTGTCGCCATGGCCCAGCAAGAGCTCAATCTGCTCGAGTCTGGTATGCAAAACCTCATTGCATTGCGCGAATCGCTGGGACCGGGAGGTGAAGACGGTCAACTGAGTGATGGCTTGTTCGAAGACGGCGAAATAGACGAATTTGGCGATGTGGAAGTAATCGACATTTTCGGTGCGGCCGAAGAGACCGTTCCTGAAGATTTCCCACCTGAAGAATAAGATAAGACAGCCTCGAGGGGCTTTGTCGCGGGAGTCCGATACTCTTGAGCATACCTAACGTCATCACGTTGGGGCGATTACTCGTCGTGCCGGTGATCATCGTATTGATGCTGGACAACAGCTATGGCTGGTCGTTCCTGTTGTTTGCTCTGGCCGGAATCTCCGATGGCATCGACGGTTTTATTGCCAAGCGGTTTGACCAGGCAACGATGCTTGGCGCCTACCTTGATCCCCTCGCTGACAAAGCTTTGCTCGTTAGCATCTATATTGCTTTGGGCTATCAGGATCACATTGAAATCTGGCTGGTCATCGTCATCGTGAGCCGGGATCTTCTGATTGTCGGCACCGTGGTGCTGTCATACTTGATCGATCACCCGCTCGACATTTCTCCCCTCATGGTCAGCAAAGCCAATACCGTCGCGCAAATTGCCTTTGCGGGAATCGTTCTTGCCATATTGAGTCAGGATCAAATGAGCGGAGCGGAAGTCATTTTCACACCTTTGTCATATGTAGTTGCCGTCACGACGGTGCTGTCCGGCGCCCTGTATATGAAAGGCTGGATTCAATCTGTGGCACTTTGGGAAAGCAGCAATGGCGCAGATTGATCGCGAACAGTCGGCGGCGGGTCAGCCTCAGGCCCAGCAATTGATCCTTGGTCTGGATCATCGGGAGGCCCTGGACCGAGAAAAATTTTTGGTCGCGCCATGCAACGAGGATGCGGTCGCCGCTGTTGATCGGTGGCCCGACTGGCGGGCGCAAACCATGGCTCTGGTCGGGCCAGCGAGTGCGGGTAAATCGCATCTTGCTCAAGTTTGGCGTCAATGCTCCGGCGCGCTATTGGTGTCTGCAAATGAGCTTGTCGTGGCACGTCTGCCTGAGCTGCTGGAAAGCCGGGCGCTGGTCATAGAAAATGGCGAAAAAATCAGTAATGAAGAGGCATTACTTCACCTTATTAATTTGGTGGATCAAGAGGGTTCCCACCTGCTATTGACTAGTCGTACGCCTCCGGGGCGATGGAATATCGGGCTTGCCGATCTCCAGTCACGCTTGCAGACCATTCCCACGATCACGCTGGGACGGCCTTGCGATACTCTTTTGAAGGGTGTTCTGCGTAAGCTATTTGATGATCGGCAGCTGGTTGTGTCCGCGGACATTACCGATTATCTGATCGCTAGAATGGAACGATCGTTGGAGTCGGCGCACACCATCGTCCAATTGATTGATCAAGACTCGATGGTTCAAAAGCGTAAGGTCAGCCGAAAACTCGTGGGCGAGATATTGGACAGGCTTGAGGACGAGGATAAGGCTTGAGTGCTGCAAAAGCACATTCGAAACTCGCGACGCTTGCCGTTTTGCGCAAGACAAAGGCAACCAAATGAGTGAACACGGGAGCAAGCTGGACCCGGCGAAAGCCAAGGCAAGCAAGACCGTTAAGCCGGCCAGGGCCAAGGCTGCAAAAGCGCGCCCAGTTGCTGCCACACCTGTTGCCGCACTCACACCAAGCGACGCGAACGGCCATGAAAAGGCGCCGGTTCCAGATCTCAACATTTCGAAGGACTCTCATCAACGATTTGTCAATCGCGAGCTTTCTTGGCTTGCTTTCAATGCTCGCGTGTTGGAGGAGGCTGACAATATCAACCATCCAATCTTGGAGCGGCTTCGATTTCTTTCGATATCGGCGGCGAACCTGGATGAGTTTTATATGGTGCGAGTCGCCGGTTTGCGCGGCCAAGTCAACGCAGGTATTTCGACACCAAGCCAAGACGGCCTCTCGCCGCGCGAGCAGCTGCAACAGATTAATGATAAGGCAGGCGAACTCATTGCCGTGCAACAGCGCAGTTGGGTCACTCTCAATCGTCAACTTCGCGATCATGGCATTGCTGTCCTGGAAACCAACGAATTGTCCGATAAGGATCATTCGTTTCTTTCGGACTATTTCGAACAGAAGATTTTCCCCGTCATAACGCCGCTTGCAGTAGACCCGGCGCACCCGTTTCCGTTCATTCCAAATCGTGGCTTTGCGCTCGCGCTGCAATTGCGCGGCTCCACGAGCGGCCGGCCCATGAATGCTTTATTGCCTGTTCCAAGCCAGATCGAACGATTCATCTGCCTGCCTAGTGATGCAGACGACCCTGACTTTCAACGCGGACGCTATGTCACTTTGGAAACAGTCCTTGGCCTGTTTTTAGATCGGTTGTTTCCGGGCTATGACGTTCTCAGCCAGGGCGCATTTCGAATTCTGCGCGACAGCGACATAGAGGTGGAAGAAGAAGCGGAAGATTTGATGCGCTTTTTCGAAACGGCTCTAAAGCAGCGCCGGCGCGGCAACGTCATTCGCATGAAGGCCGAGCGCGCCATGCCTGACGACTTGCGGGCTTTCATTGCCCATCACCTTGAGGTCGCAAAAGAAGACGTAGTCGTGGTCGACGGTCTGCTGGGTTTAGGCCATACCGAAGAATTGATTCCCGATGGCCAGCTGGACCTTAAGTTTACACCTTATGAGCCTCGCTTTCCGGAACGCATTCGCGACCACGGCGGCGATTGCTTCGCCGCGATTCAAGCCAAAGACATATTGGTCCATCACCCCTACGAATCCTTCGACGTGGTCGTCCAATTCTTGAGGCAAGCGGCCGCCGATCCGGACGTCGTCGCTATCAAACAGACGCTTTACCGGACAAGTGAGCATTCGCCCATTGTGCAGGCGCTGGTCCAAGCTGCTGAATCCGGAAAATTTGTGACGGCTTTGGTCGAGTTGAAAGCCCGCTTTGATGAAGAAGCGAACATTCGTTGGGCGCGAGATCTCGAACGCGCCGGTGTTCAGGTTGTCTTCGGTTTTGTCGATCTCAAAACCCACGCCAAAGTCAGTATTGTGGTGCGTAGGGAACTGAGCCATTTGCGGACTTACGTCCATTACGGGACCGGAAACTATCATCCTGTCACGGCAAAGATTTACACGGACCTGTCGCTCTTTAGTGCAGATCCTGCGTTAGGGCGCGATGCATCCTTGCTGTTCAATTTTTTGACGGGCTATGCCGAACCCGGAACTTTCGAGCGCCTGTACATTTCTCCCTTCAAGCTTCGCCAAAGACTTCTCGAGCACATTCAGGAAGAGATCGATCACGCGCAGGCGGGCCGCCCGGCCGCGATTTGGGCGAAGCTCAATTCGCTCGTCGATCCGATCATCATCGATGCACTTTACGAAGCGAGCTGCAAAGGCGTTCCGGTTGAACTTGTTGTGAGAGGCATTTGCTGTCTACGTCCCGGCATACCCGGATTGTCCGAAAACATTCGTGTAAAGAGCATTATTGGCCGCTTCTTGGAGCATTCGAGAATTATTTGTTTTGGAAACGGCCATGGGTTGCCGTCTCCTGACGCAAAAGTTTACATGTCTTCGGCGGATTGGATGCCGCGCAATTTTGACCGCCGCGTCGAATGCCTTGTGCCGATCGACAACCCGACGGTCCACGAACAAGTGCTCCACCAAATCATGGTGGCGAATCTCATGGACGTGGTCCAAAGTTGGCAGATGGAGGCGGATGGTTCGTATCGCCGCATCTATCAGGGTAAGGTGACCAAGGACGACTTTAGCGCTCACAAATACTTTATGATCAACCCGAGTCTGTCCGGCAGAGGAAAGGCCCTCCAGCTGGACGAGCCGCCAGTAATTTCTCCGGAACTTGACTGATCGCGAACGGGCCCCTCATTGGGCTTTGAGAGGATGAACGTGTCGATCGAAGAAACTTCGACAAAGCCTGCGCTGCGCAAATTAGATACTCGGTCTTCGGCGCCGATCGCGGTTATCGATATCGGCTCCAACTCGGTTCGCTTGGTCGTCTATGAAGGGGCGTCTCGTAACCCGATCCCCATATTCAACGAAAAAGTTTTGGCCGGTTTAGGTCGCAACATTGTTTCAACAGGGCGCCTGGATGGCGAGGGAGTGGCGCGCGCTGTTGCAGAGCTCGAACGGTTTCGCGCCATTTGCAATGGCTTGTCCGTCGGCCGCATTGAAGCCGTCGCTACCGCCGCCGTGCGCGAAGCGTCAAACGGGCCCGAATTTGTAAAGGAGGCCAGTGCGCGCTGCGGCGTTCCTATTCGCGTCTTGTCGGGCAAAGACGAAGCACGGCTGACGGCGTACGGCGTGTTGTGCGGCATGCCAGAGGCCGAGGGCCTTGTTGGCGATCTTGGTGGGGGAAGCCTGGAACTCGTAGCGCTCAAAGCGGGCGAAGTAAAAGAAGGCGTCACCCTGCCGATAGGAGCGCTGCGCTTGATGGATCGCGCCGGCGGCGATATCGGCAAAGCAAGGCGCGAGGTTGATGAAGCTATGTCAACGGTACCCTGGCTCGACCAATTTCGCGGCCAGCGACTCTACGCCGTGGGCGGCGCTTGGCGCTCGCTCGCCAAAATTCACATGGCCCGCACAGACTATGCGCTCCGGATGTTGCAACACTATGAAATGTCGCGGGGCCAGGCGCGCGAGATCGCTGGTCTTATCGGTTCCTTTGGCGCGCGCTCACTAGAGAATATTGCTGAAGTGTCCCGGCGGCGTGTGGAAACGCTGCCCTATGGTGCTGTCGTGCTGGAGCGACTCTTGTCCTTCGCTAAAGTCAAAAAAGTTGTGGTTTCTGCCCACGGCTTAAGGGAAGGCATTTTGTACAGCGCGCTTCCGCCGTCTTTGCGTCGGCGCGATCCTTTGATCGAAGCTTGTCACGAAATGGCAGCGCGCCTCAGCCGCGATCCAGAAGAAGGATTGGAATTCGTTCGTTGGACACAAAATATTTTCGACCAAACGGAAGAAGGCGAAACCGAGGGCGAGGCCCGTTTGCGCGAAGCGACATGCCTGTTGAGCGGAATCGGATGGCGGTCTCATCCTGACCACCGCGGGCTCATTGCGTTCCGCGAAGTCATGTTTGCCTCGTTCGGCGGGGTTACCCACGTTGAAAGATTGTTCATCGGACTGGGCACGTATTTTCGTTATGAGGCGGGGGCGAAGCCGGCCCTGCCGGGAACCGGATTGCAACTAAACGAGCACCAATTGCGCCGCACTGCTATTGTCGGCGCTGCCTTGAGATTGGGCGCGAAACTTGCCGGAGGCGCGATTGGTACCATCCCCCTATGCACGCTGGTGCCTGACGGAGAACATTTGGTTTTGAGTTTGCCGAGCGGTCTATCGAATTTGGATGGTGAATCGGTTCAAAAGCGGTTGGGCGCATTGGCACAGCTTATGAGGCTGAAGCCTCAATTGACGGTTGCGTGCTGACAGGACGCTGCCGCATTGATCGCACTCGAGTGTCAGAGTTTATCCCACCGGAGAGAGTCAAGAAAAACTGCCTCACCGCGACAAGCGGCCGCTTGTTTCTAGATGATTACACTTCCGAGTTTGATCCAAAGCAGTCATTGAGCTGCGCCAATTGATGAAGGGCGCAGGGGTTAGCCTACTGCATTGGAGCGGTCTTTAGCTTCCCTCATACCTCGTAAAGCACCTGATGTGTGACGGCAGTGACATTTCGCGGTTTCAATTTGATCAGCAGATGTGTTGGGAGCACTATTGAAACAACGGATCGGGCGCCTTGGAGAGCGCCGCCAGTGGGTTGGCCATGATGTCAGGATGAAAGCGCTCGAGCAGTGTGCGTATCCGCTCCGGGATCTCGCCGACGGAGGCAACTTTTTGCCCATGGCCGCGACCCAATCTGCTGCCCGGCCGGTCCCCCATGTTCAAATAAGCAGGCCAACTGGTGACCGACTCGAACGAAATAGTGGCGTGCGGCATGGGCACGTCGGGGTCTTCGATCTCCGCCATGAGCCCGTGATAGATCGCCATGTCGTTGACAAAGAAGTCGGCTTTTCCCGGCTCATCGTAAGAAACCGTCGTCGTAACGTCGTCGCGCAGCCAGAATTGACCGTTGGCGACCAAAGCCGGTCCCAACCTTGCTTCATTGTCGAGCCTGACACTGGGCAATGCGGCCGGCAAGATAGTTTCATCTGGTGTGTAAATGATGGTTGTAGGCCCGATGGCGCCCTTGACCGCAGGAACAATCTCCTCCGTATACGGATTGTAAATCTCTTCTATATGTTCGCCTGTGTCCGTAGCTGTGGTAAAGACAATTTCGAGCGAGATGGCTTCAAAGCCACCATCGTCTCGATCTTTCGTCGTGTATAAACTCGCTACTTCATGCGTGAACAAAGGCGTCAAGCGTGCGTTGATATTTCCAAAAGTCGGAACGCGCGCCCACCAAACGACAAGCCGGTTGTCGGCGGCATACCTCGCCTTTCGAAGTAACGGCAGTAAGCGAGATCGAGTCGCGATAATTTCGCTGGAAGTGGCCGCCACTGCCGGCGGCACAAACGATAGCAAGCCGGCGGCGGCCGTGCCGCCAAGTACTGTGCGCCGGTCGAATATCGGATTTGTCATGGTCTACATTTTTCTCATTGCTTTGCGCGGTTTTTCTGAATTTTATACGCCCTGCGACAAACAAGGGAGCGAGGCGTATGAGTTACCCCTTCTGTATATCTCGACGGACTGAGCGGCCTATTGGTCCGTCCGTGCCGCTTCGTCGGCGAGATCCGCTTCGGCCTCTGCCTTTGCCGCTTCCATTAGTTTAGCCTCTTTTTCGACATCGAAGTTGCCGCCAATTTCAATCAATTCATCACTAAAAACGCCCACCGTTTGTCCAATGAGTTCTTCGGACTCTGCTTGTTCCAAGATGAACGCGGCAAAATCAGCATAAGTGATGATGCGCCGGCGGGGAGGTTCGCCCGCCGTGTATTTGAGATTGCCTCGAGCCGGTTGCACCAGCAATTGGCCGGGACGCAAGACTGTCGCATCGAGACCGCTGGCAAGTGCAATGTCTTCCATCCTTGCCATGTCGATGTAAATGCCGCGCATGTTGTAAAACCAGAGACCAGCCTCCTCCGTCAGGCCGTCCGGCTTCGGCGTATCGGCTGTGTAGCCAAGCTTTTTGAGCTCTACTACGCCCATAGAACTTGTAACAAAAAGACGCGTCGTCCCCTTGGCTTTCATCGCTTCAATGATGTTCGTCGTGCCTTGGGACATGAGATCAGTATCGGGAATAACGGAATTGAGGTCGGTACGGGGCCCGTAAACCGAGATAACAATTTCATTGTCGCCGCCTCTAATGGCTGCTGCCATATGTTCCTTGTTGTAAACGTCACCTTTGAGAATAGTCAGGCGCGCATGAGGAGCGTGCCGCACACGATAGGGCCGTCGTGCTACTGCGACAACTTCATGTCCTCTCCATAGAGCTTGGGGGATTAATTCATTCGCTGACCTAGCCGTAGCGCCGATAATAACGACTCTCAGGCCGGAAGCTTTGCCTGCTTCGTGCGCAAACGACAAAGACACATTTAGAACGCCAAGCACGATCGTTAAACACGCCAACCAGACTCGATAGAGCTGCTGTCTAGATTTTTTCATAATATTCTTCAGCACCCGCAAATCGCCTTTTATTCGGCCGCAGACCTATTTCAAATCAAAGAAATGGCGACTACCGTTCCTCCCTACCGTCAATTTAAACATTCTTCTTGTAATGTCGGTGCTTACAAACCTAGCTCAACAAGAGCGTCCAATGTCGGGCGTTGGCCACAAGCAGCCGTATTGTGAACAGTTTGGTTCAGTTTGCTTGCCGCTCTAAAGTGGACGTTCACGCTCGCTTGGTCGTCAGTTTTAGTACGAGCGCGATCCTTTTAAATAGAAACAACTAATGGAATCTTCCGAAAGCGCGTAGACGCTAGCCACGACGCAAAGTCTTAAAGCTGCACGATTGTCGCGCTGCCGTTCTTGATAGCAAGGCCCACTTCGCCGCTTTTGAGCTTCAAAGCTAATTCTCCAAAAATTTCGTAACGCCAGCTATGAAGCGCGGGCACGTCCGCGTCGTCATTCTCCGCGAGGTGTTCTAAATTGGCTGAAGTCGCTAATAGTTTTTGCGCGACGCCATGGCGCTCGCACTGAAGTTTCAGCAAGACTTTGAGGAGTTCAACCAAGGATCCGTTGCGGGGGCCTCGCTTACGTGGCGCGGGAAGTTTTGGCAACGCGTTGCGCGGCGTATCGAGCCCACGTTTAACGGCGTCAATCAGGACTTGCGCGCCGTTCGACTTCACGAGGCCTTTGGAAATTGAGCGCAAGCGCTTTAAATCGTCTACCGACTTCGGACAGAGCGCGACAATTTCATGAATCGTATCGTCTTTAATGATCCGGTTGCGCGGTACATTTTGATCTTGGGCTTGAATTTCTCGCCAGGCGGCGATCTCGATCAAGACTCCCAATCTTTTTCGCGCCGGGTCGCGCAGTTTTAATCGCTTCCAAGCTGATTTGGGATCGAGTTGGTACGTGGCTGGAGCAGTGAGAACTTTCATCTCCTCTTCCAACCAATGTTCGCGCTTTCGATCGTGCAACTGCTGTTTTAGCTCGGCGTAGACTTCACGCATGTGTGTGACGTCTGCCAAGGCGTAATTGAGTTGATCCTCGCTCAGCGGACGCTTACTCCAATTGGTATAGCGCGAGGCCTTGTCGATATGAACGCCGGTCAGCCGTTTGACAATACTGTCATAGGCAATTGAGTCGCCAAAACCACAGGCCATCGCGGCAACCTGTGTGTCGAAGAGAGGTTCGGGAATCACATTCCCGTTGTGATAAAAAATTTCGATGTCTTGGCGGGCGGCGTGAAACACCTTCGTGACCGTCTTGTCTTGCAAGAGGTCGTAAAGCGGCTGCAGGTCCAGATTGCCTTCAATCGGATCGATAATGCAGGCATGGTCGCGGCCGGCAACTTGCAGCAGGCAAAGATTCGGCCAATAAGTCGTGTCGCGAATGAACTCCGTGTCGACGGTGACGAAATCGCCGTCACTGAAATCCTGGCAGGCTTTTTGGAGATCGGAGGTGGTCGTGATGATCTGCATGTGTCTCGCTATAGCGCAAAGCGCGCGCCTTGTCGCCCATCGAAACCGCCGCTGACCACATTAGCAATTGGTCAACGGGCCGCGGTCTATGGTCGCCAGCCAGTCTTGACAAAACTACCGAGGCATGCGCTTTTGCGCCGCGCGCTATGCCCCAAACTTGACGAGAAAAAGTGATGCATCCGTTTCGAACTCACACCTGCGCCGAGCTTAGATCCGAGCATGTCGGCGAGACCGTGCGCTTGTCCGGTTGGCTACATCGCAAGCGGGATCATGGCGGGCTGCTCTTTATCGATTTGCGCGATCATTATGGCTTGACCCAGTGCGTCATCGAACCGGAGAGCCCGCACTTTAGTGCGTTGGAGAGTGTGCGGAACGAGTCCGTGCTAACGCTCTCGGGGCGCGTTGTCGCGCGCTCTGAAGAGACCGTCAATTCAAGTCTGCCGACGGGTGATGTCGAAATCCGCATTGAAGACATCGAGGTTCAATCGGAAGCCGACGATCTGCCGCTACCGGTGTTCGGGGAGCCGCACTATCCCGAAGACATCAGGCTGCGTTATCGGTTCTTGGACCTGCGGCGCGAAACGATCCACAAGAACATTATGCTGCGCAGTCAGGTTATCCGCTCGATCCGGCAGGGCATCGAGGCGCGCGGCTTTTTCGATTTTCAAACGCCGATTTTGACAGCCTCCTCGCCGGAAGGCGCGCGCGATTTTCTGGTACCGAGCCGCTTGCATCCCGGCAAGTTTTACGCGTTGCCCCAAGCGCCGCAATTGTTCAAGCAATTGACCATGGTGGCAGGTTTCGACCGCTACTACCAAATCGCGCCGTGTTTTCGCGACGAAGATGCGCGGGCCGACCGCAGCGCCGGCGAGTTTTATCAACTCGATGTCGAACTATCATTTGTTGAACAGGCCGACGTGTTCGAACCGATCGGCGCGTTGGTCTCGAACGTGTTTGAAGAATTTGCAGCCGGAAAGGCTGTCTCGCCTCATCCGTTCCCTGAAATTACATTCAAGGATGTAATGCTGAAATATGGCACCGATAAGCCAGACCTGCGAAACCCGATAGAGCTTGCCGATGTCACAGAGCAATTTGCTCATGAGAGTGTGACGTTTAACGCCTTCCGCAATCAAATTGACAAAGGCGGCGTGGTGCGCGCGATCCATGCACCGGGCGCCGCGACAAGACCTCGAAGCTTCTTCGACAAGCTCAACGACTGGGCGCGCAAAGACATGGGCGCGCCGGGGCTCGGCTATATCGTATTTGAGGAAGAGGGCGGCGCGCTGACGGGCAAAGGGCCCATAGCGAAGTTTGTGCCCCCCGACATCCAACAAGCCATGGCCGCCAAGGCCGGCATCGGCGCTGGCGACGCGCTGTTCTTTGCGTGCGACAAGGAGGCGGCCGCCGCCGCGCTTGCGGGTGCTGCCCGGACCCGTATCGGTGACGAATTAGAGATTTGCGAAAAAGACGTCTTCAAACTCTGTTGGATTACCGATTATCCGATCTACGAGTTCGACGAAAAAGAAAAGAAAATCGACTTCAGCCACAATCCATTCTCGATGCCTGTCGGCGGTCTAGCTTCTCTCGAAAACGAAGATCCGTTGGACGTCATCGGCCAGCAGTACGACCTAGTCTGCAACGGCTATGAGCTGGGGTCAGGCGCCATCCGCAACCATAAGCCTGAAATCATGTTCAAGGCGTTCGAGATTGCAGGATATCCGCGCGAGCAAGTCGAGCAGGAATTTAGCGGGCTGCTTAACGCCTTCCGATATGGCGCGCCGCCTCACGGCGGACTAGCGCTAGGGATCGACCGCATCGTCATGTTGCTCGCCGATCAGATTAACATTCGCGAAGTGACCATGTTCCCGATGAATCAGCAGGCGGAAGACTTGATGATGGCGGCGCCCTCGGAAGTTTCCGCGCACCAACTGCGCGAACTTCATATCCGGGTCGCCCAACCGCCGAAGACCGACAAGCAATCCTAATACCAGTGTCATTGCGCGACTTGATCGCGGCAACTGTGTTTATGCCTTGAATGGTTGCCTAGTTTTGAGGATAGCGTTTGCGATGATCAGGATTTTTCGAGCGAGCGCGGTGAGGGCTACCTTAGCTGGCTTTCCCGCTGCGGTGAGTTTGTCGTAGAAAGCTTTGAATCGTGGATGAGATCTCGCTGCTGATAGGGCGGCCATATAGAGGGCCCGTCGCACCCTTGGTCGTCCCCCATAGATACGCCGTTGTCCTCTCATGGTGCCGCTGTCCCGATTGATTGGTGCCAGACCTGCTAAAGCGGCAATAGCACGGCGTTTGATGTGTCCAAGTTCCGGCATCAAGGCTAAAAGTGTCATGGCGGCAACGGGGCCAATGCCTGGAACCGAGCGTAACAAAGTCGCCTCTTGCCCAAGTTGAGCAGCTGTTTGCATGAGTGACTTGATGTCTCTCTCAAGGCTTTTGATCTCGCCACTCAGCCAGACAATGTGATCGTCTAAGGATTGGAGCTGTTCAGGGATGATCGATTCCGAACGCCGGATCTTTTCTTGGGCACGCATATCGACCAGCTGATCCCTGCGTTTGGTCAGAGTGCGCAGGCGCTCTCTGTCGGGATCATCAGCGCTAGATTGAGACAAAGACAAGGACTGTCCCATCACCGCCAACATCTGCGCGTCAACGCGATCCGTCTTAGCAAGATATCCGGCCGCTTTGGCAAAGGCCCGGGCCCGTGACGGGTTCACGCAAGTAAAAGCGAAGCCTGAGTGCCGAAGACCGGCCGCAAGTGCCTTGTCATAAACGCCAGTGGCTTCGAACACCACCAAGCTAGATGTGCGTTTCAACCGGCTCAACCAATCGGCAATCGCATCGTGTGTATTGTCAATCCGAAGATGCTGACGGCTCTCAGAAACAAAAATATCAAGCGTATGTTTTGAGATATCGATCCCGATCGTCAAAGGATGTATAGTCATGGTGCCTATCCCTGTGATGCGGGGTCTGATGTAAACAGCCCCGTGCAACTGTTCAGGTTGGGTGATCAAAACGGGGCGGGAACCAGGCCGCGGTTCGGTTTCTCAAAAGAGAACCTGGGATCCAACGGTCTCCCGCCCACTCCAACTAAACCACATTCGCTACACACAGGGATCCATCAGCCGCTCAATCAAGTTCGTCGGCCAAATCGTTCCACTCGGGATTAACCGTTTCGATCAAGTCAATCTTCCAGTGCCTTGCCGACATGCCCATGGATTCCGGATCGCGGTCTCACTGCGCTCGACCTTGTCCGGAATGACGCCGACAGTTTTCTCAGGCTCTCGTTATCCTTCCGCGTCATTCCGGACGTTAGGTGAGCCCAAAGACTCCAAGGTCTTTGGTAAGCGAGCCTTACGATCCGGAATCCAGGATGATGAGAGAACACTTGCGAACTCCTATCGTCGGCACGACATGAAGACGCCAATGGTTCCCGCGGTCAAGCCGCGGGATGACACCTCTTAGATTGCATTGTTCAATACAACAAAGATTGCACCGACGCGCTGGAGACTGCGCCGTGCCGTAAAGGCCGTCAATGAAGTGCTTGGGTCATTGCGTCTGGAAAAACACCCTGACAAGACCTTCATCGGCAGAATAGAAAAAGGCTTCGACTTTCTTGGTTATCGGTTCACGCCCAAGGAGCTGACGGTTGCCAAGGACACGGACCAGAGGGTTCGTTGAGCATGCAACCCGGCTTGAGAGGTATGTCAGGCGCTGGGCCAGCTGCGTATCGCAAGTGAGATTGAACAGGATTTCGGAAGTCGCCGATATGTATCCGGTCTGTTAGATCGGCTCACGGGCCGTGGCCTTGATGGGAGTAAGCACGCGCCTTTGGTCTCATTAGCGGACCGTCTCACCCCCTATGGGTGTCCGTCATCAGATAAATTGGAACAGATTTCGGTTTGAGCTAGCGGAGTATATGGCTCATCTGTTGTATCAGTTTAAGCAGCGGCTTTGCTGTGTTGCAAGCGCCGATGCTCGATCGTTTTTCGCTTGATCCTTTCTCTTTGCAATAGAATGGTTTGGCCGCGCCCAAAGTAAACATCTGCGGGCGTGAGGTTTTGCAGACTCTCGTGATAGCGCTGGTGATTGTAGTGACCCACGAACTCATCGATCTGCGCTTCTAGGTCACCGGGCAGATAATAGTTTTCCAGCAAGATGCGGTTCTTGAGCGTTTGATGCCAGCGTTCGATTTTGCCCTGCGTTTGCGGATGATACGGCGCGCCGCGAACATGCCTCATGCCTTGATCATCCATCCAGTCAGCAAGATCGCCGGCAATATAACTTGAACCATTGTCAGATAGCAGACGCGGCTTGTGTGCGACATTTGCCTGATCGCAACCCGATGCCTCCAGAGCCATTTCCAACGTATCAGTGACGTCTTCAGCTCTCATCGTGGTGCACAGCTTCCACGCAATGATGTAGCGCGAGAAGTCATCAAGAATCGTAGAGAGATAAAACCAGCCCCAGCCGATGACCTTGAGGTAGGTGAAGTCGGTCTGCCACATTTGATTTGGCGCCGTGGTCTTGTCGCGGAACTCATTGGCAGCCTTGATGACCACGAAGGCCGGGCTGGTAATCAGATCAAGAGCTTTGAGCAGGCGATACACTGAAGCTTCGGATACAAAATAGCTTTGCGTATCAGTGAACCGCACTGCCAACTCGCGCGGGCTCAGTTCCGGTTCCTGAAGAGCCATATCGACGATCCGCTCTCGAATATCATCGGGGATGCGGTTCCACACGCGTTTTGGCTTGGGAGACCGGTCTTCCAATGCTTGTACGCCACCACGCAAATACCGGTCGTACCATCGGTAAAACGTCGTTGCCGGGATGCCGAGCTTGTCCAGCGTCCGCAGCACCGGGAGATGGGATCGCTCGACTAGGCGGATGATCTCGAGCTTCTCCGATGCGGGGTATCTCATGCGCCGTCTCCCCCATCCCCGATCATGCTTTTTTTAAGCAGCCGGTTCTCCAGCACCTGTTCGGCAAGCGCTTCCTTGAGGTCATGCCTCTCGCGGCGCAGGTCCTTGACCTCGCCCGAGGACGCCTGGCGGGCGGTATCCCCCGAAAGCCGCTTCTTGCCGGCTTCCAGGAACTCCTTCGACCAGCTGTAGTAGAGGCTCTCGGCGATCCCTTCCCGACGGCACAGCTCGGCGATGCTGTCCTCGCCGCGCAGGCCCGAGAGCACAATCCGGATCTTCTCTTCAGCTGAATATTGCTTGCGCGTCTTGCGCCGGATGTCCCGTACCGCCGTCTCGGCGCCGTCCTTCAAACTCATGGATTTCTGGCTCATCTGCGTTCCCTTCGGTCACGACGATGAGCCAGAAATCCTCCGTTACACAATCAACTCCATCTGTCCCACAGGCGCTGATGTCAGACACGACGCCGAGCGGCCGCAGCAATCGCTTTCGCCTGAGCGCGTGTGATGTCGAGGCGGGTGCTCATGGCACTCCGCCCTACCTGCGAGGGCCGGAACCGCGCTGTGCGTGTCGCGCGCGACGCGGAAACGCGCCTTAGTTCGTCTACGGACAGCAGTCCGTATTTGACCATGGCGTAGGCGTACCTCCGGGCTGCGGTTTCGAAAGCATTTTTGCAGCGCGCCGAACAGAACTTCTTGGTGTGCCCGCCGCGTTTGAAGGGCTCGAACGGCTTGGAACACCAGGGGCAGGCGTCGGTCATGAATTGACTCGCCGCGTCAAGGGCTTCATGGTCGGGGCATGAGCGTAGTGACCTTCGACAAGCTGGCCTTCGTGGATGCGCTGACCAGGAGCGGCGTCCCTGAAGATCAGGCGCGGGCACAGGCCGACGCGCTTGATATCGCTTTGCGCGACACCGTTGCCACCAGGGCGGACATTGCTGTGCTCAGAACCGAAATTGCTGAGCTTAAGGCCGACATTCTCAAGTGGATGTTTGGTGCCTTGGCAGGACAGGCGGTAATCATCGTCGCCCTGGTCAAGCTGCTGTAGGGCGGCCTTCGGCGCTTCAGTCATTGACGAACATGTCCATCGTCTGATCGCAGCGGCGCGTCATCTCGCGTGTCCGCGCATGGTGTTCCCGGTCATAGGCCAAGTGGCAGCGCTGGCACATGGCGCGCAGATTGTCACCGGCGTAGTTCTCCGGCGTGTGGTCCAGGTGAGCGACCGTCAGCACGACGATTGATGCGGTGACCGGGTGGGGCTTGCCGCGGCGAGCTGCGCAGCGGCCTCCGTGATGAACATGTCCGCACTCTCCCATGCACTCGCACCGCGCGCCGGCACGCTCGAAGCGGATGCGGGCGCTGATCTGCCGCCAGTCCGGCGGATAGCGGTCGCGGTTCTCAGGCTTGATCGGCATCACTCTTGCCTCAAAACGGAATTTCGTCTTCGGGGTCGATCGCCCACCATTCCAATCGGTTGCCGACCGATTGCATCCAGCTACCGACCTTGAAGGCAAGCCACCGCCTGAATGAGACGGGCTCAGTGCACGCCGGGTGATTAATCCAGAACCTCATTGAGCGGTCACCGCCTGTTCCGCGCGTTTAATCAGCCGGGTGCGGTCACGGTATTTGCGCCAATGGCGCATGATCTGACGCAGCCGCTTTCGGGTGGCCAAGCTCAATTCAATTTCGCGTTTTGGTATGCGTTGCCACTCTTTGAGCCGCAGACGGCCCGTCACCAATTGCGGTGTTACGAGGTGCACGTACTTCCGGCCTTCTTCGGCTAACACGAGCCGCAACCCCGTACCGATGCGGGGTAATTCATCTACTAAATGAATTTGGTAGTAGTGCACGGTCATGCCGCCTCTCCATGTTCAGACGGCCCGCCGAGGATTTCATGCACCCGCGTTTCGAGGTCGGCGCGGTCCGTATTGGGCAGCAACCTCTCAAGGATCATCGCAACCGCTCCGTCGTAAAAGGATTCAAAGGCTGTTTGATCCATCGCCGCGAAGCTAATGCTCTTTGGGCGGAGGATTTCACGGCCCCCGACGCGCCAGGTCATAAGGTGCTGAGCATGATCGCCGCCGAACACCGCGATCGGATAGCCTTCGCGCTTACCGTCGGCGCTGGCTTTCAATCCCCACCAAACGTCTGTGGGATCGATGATGCAGACGCGCTGACCGGCTTCAAGAAGACCCTCCACCAAGCCCTTGGCCGCATAGGTCTTGCCTGAACCGGTTTTTCCAATGACGGCTGAGTGCAAGACATGTTGCAGGAGGTTTGGGGGGAGCCTTTGCATTAGATTGCCGCCTTTACGGCTTTGGCGATTGCTCTGCCCATAGCAAGCGGCACACCGTTGCCGAGCATTTTTGCTTGATGGCGTTTCTTGAATGGGCTTTCCGCAAAGAAGTCTCGAGGTAGTCCCTGAAGCGCGCAAAGTTGCTCGATCGAGCGGCCGCGTAATCTTTGCCACTCGGCATCGCCTTGCTTGCCTCGGAGACGCCCGGTCTTTGGATCACGAACCGGTTTGGCCCGCCGGCCACCGCTGTTGGTGCAAACTCGAGGCTCGAACTCCATAGGCTCAAGGGCGACGGTTTCGTAATAAAGCTTGCGACCGTCTTGAGACCCAAAGGACAACCGATGAAGGCGATTTTGCACTTCGCCCAGCCAGCGCGCGTTCAAGAGTGTTGGATCAACCTGGTAGCCCTCGACCTGTGGAATTGGCGCCCCGCGCACGTTCTCCATGAGGAACCAGTCCGGCTGAGCCTCTGCAACGCAGCGCTCAAATTCGGGTATTAGATCCTCTGCAAGTGACTCTTCCCCGTGCGCGGCCTTGATGACCCCGGCTAACGAGGACCAGCGCTGACAGGGTGTGCCGCCGATTACGCCGTCAAAGATTTCTGAAGGCGGGTGAAAGTTTTTCACGTCACCACCCCACAAAAGGTCCGGACCGCGCACGACACAAAAACCCTCTTCCTCGAACGCTCGATCGAGAAGGCCAATTCCGGGGAAGAGCGAGAGCACAAGTGTCATGGCGCCGTGCTCTTAAAGGGAGGGAACGAATCGCTGGTTCCGGCAGTTGCCAAATTGCCCGTAACCCATTGATTCTTGGTGGGGATTTTGTGGTCGTTTTCCAGCTAAGCAATTGATAGAAAACGGAACCGGTCAGCCTTCTAAGCAGAGGGTTGCAGGTTCGAGTCCTGCCGGGGTCGCCAGATCGTGATGACTTCCAGACGGCAATTAGAGATCGGACGTTCGACTTTGATCGGGTGACCTGAGACAATACGGCAAATTTGATGCGATCAGGAGTAGGTGTAATGAGAAAACTGATGTTCGGCTTGTTGCTTGTCGTGGCGGCACAAGTGGGTTTGTCGGGCACGGTTTCTGCGGGCAAAGCCGAAAAGGCGCAGGACCTTGTCGTTGACGCCGCGCAGTCAATCGAACGTTTTGCAAACGATCCCGACTTAACCTGGTTCAAGGATAATGTTGGCGGCGCAAAAGGCATTTTGGTCGTACCAACCAGCCTCAAGGCGGGATTCATTTTTGGTGGGTCCGGCGGACACGGCGTTCTCCTGGCGCGGGGCGATCGTTTGGGCGATTGGAGCTATCCGGCGTTTTATACAATCGGCTCGGTCACTTTCGGGCTGTAAATTGGCGGTGAAGTATCAGAGATTATCTTGATGGTGATGACGGAAAACGGGATCGACGCGTTGCTGTCATCGGAATTCAAGCTGGGTGCCGATGTTAGTGTGGCCGCTGGCCCAGTAGGCGCAGGCGCCAAAGCGCAGACGGCTGATATTATTGCTTTCTCTCGCACAAAAGGAATTTACGGCGGCATCAATGTCGAAGGCGCCGTCGTCAAAATTCGCAATGACCGGAACAGAGCATATTACGGCAGAGGGGTTCGGCCCACGGACATCTTTGTGACGCGCTCTGTCAGTAATCCCGGCGCGGAGGGATTGCGCCAGACGATTGCGCAAGTGTCTCCTTAGGTGCGGTCGATGTTCCACATTTCGGCGGCCGTCTCTGTCTTATTATTTCAGATAGCGACGGCGTATCCCGCACAGTCTCAAGTCGCCGAAACGGTTACCCCACCGCCGATTGAGCGGACGATCACCGGTCGTTACGCCTGCACGACGCTCGAAGAGGGCAGTGCGTGCGGCAGCGAAGACTGGATTATGACGGTTCAGGGAGACGGCACACGCACGCTCAGGGCTTACTCTTATGTGACGCCGATTACGTTTCAGAACAGCACGGTCATGCGGGTTGATCAGAATTTCCGGCCGCTCGACGGGTTTTCCAATCTGTACCGGGGTGGACAGTTTTTCGGATCCGGTTTTTTCGTTGTGAACGGTAACGAGCTTGCGATGACCGTGAATGCGCCCAACGAAACGCTTAGTGACACAATTCAAGTCCCCGACAATTTCGTTTTATTACTTTATCCCAACTCGGCCTATGGCTGGATGCTGGGTGCTTACGACTTCGAGGCCGGCGGCGTTCAAAACGTCACGATGTGCGTGCTGGCCGCCGCGCAAGGTCGCAGTGCTTCCTGTGTCCTGGTGGAAGAGCCCTTAGAGTATGTCGGTGACGAGACGATCACCGTGCCGGCAGGGAGCTTTGACACGCGACATCTCAAAATCGGCAAGAACGGGGACACATGGATTACTGGAGCTGACCGCGTTGTCGTTCAACATCAGCATCGCGTGCGTAATCTTCGCTTTCAATTGACGACCTTTGGCGAAAGCGAGTAGGGCGCGGCGCCCCCTTTTGACGGGCTAGATGAGTTCGTAGATCTCGAACGCTGCCCGTTCCCCGGATTCCATCGCCCCTTCCATGCCCCGCGCCTCAAGGCCAGTATGCTCGCCGCAAAAGTGAATGCGGCCATGGGGTTGTGCCATTTTCTTTACAAACGCCGTGACTTGCCCGGGTTTGAAAACTGACCAGTCGCCTGAGGAAAATGGATCGCGATACCATGATTTATAGCCGGCGATCTCAAGCTGACCCTTTGCCGCTGGCCTAATGCGTTCAATTTCAGCGACGATCATCGCCTTGGCACTGTCTTCATCAATCTGGTCGACCCGTTCCGCATTGGGCCCGAACAACCAGACGGTAAAACTTGTCAGCTCATGGGGATCATCGGCCCCGAATTGGGGATTGATAATCCCAGCGGGCCCGTCGGTGAAGAGACCGCTGGCATAACCATCGCTCTCCCAAAACGGTGATCGCGGCACAAGGTGAACCTGGGTCACCAACTGATAGCCGAGCTGGCGCACGGCTTTGGCTTGAACGCCGGTGAACAACGGGTCGACCTTAAGCAGTCGCAACACCGCAAATGGAACAGAGCAAATGACGCGGTCGGCTTTATACACGGAACCGTCTGAGCACTGAACTTCAGCGCCATCAGAATTTGTCCGCAGTCCTATGACCTGCCGTTCCAAGTGGACTTCAGATTTGAGTGCGGCAGCCATCGCGTCGGGTACACGCTGATTGCCGCCTTTGGCGACAAAGAAGCCCGGGCGGTAAGTTTCAGCCCGCGCTTTGTCTGTCACCGCATCGTCGAACATCATCTGCAAGATCGATACGTCGTGAGCCGTATGACCCGACGCCCAGTTAATATTGCAGGCCTCGATGACAGCTTCGATCTGCCCTTGGGCAATCATCCAATCGTGGGCCGATATGTCGAGGGCCGCATTTTCCTGCTCGTACCAATCCCCGGGCGAGGTGAGGGGATTGTTGGCGCTCAAGAAAGCAGGGAAAAAGCTCCAAGGGAGTGTTTCTTTCTGCTCTTGAGGAAACGGATTGCGTGTATGGTTTGGCCAGTCTTGCCCCGGGACGATTTTACCATTGAGCACGAGCTCACGGGCCATCATGTATTGAATCCGGTCCATGAGATTGCGAACGGGAACGCCGTACTTGTTCGCCGCATCGAGCACGTGGCCATAGCCGCCGCCAAAACTAGCCCCGCCTGCATCCGGCGCGCCTGGGACGTCGTATAACGAGAAAACGCGGCCGCCGACGCGTCGTCGCCCTTCAATCAATTGGACGTCGACACCCAGTTCTTCCAGAATCAAAGCGGCATTGAGGCCCGACAGCCCGGCACCGATCACAAGAACCTTGGACCGGTTTTGCGCACGTGCGCCTTGCGGCAAAAATGATGATGCGGCGATTGAGCCGGCGCCCTTAAGCATAGTACGCCGGTCAAAGAGGTTTGGTGATCGCCGGCGAGACATTGCTCCGATGCGCACTTACATCACGTCGAAGATCTCGACGGCAACCCGCTCGGCGGATTCTAATGCGCCTTCCATGCCGCGCGCAGACAGCGCCGTCGCATCGCCGCACAGATGTATTCGTTCATGAGGGGCGTTCATCTTACCGGCGAATTGATTGACTTGACCGGGACCAAAATTGACCCAGTCGCCGGACGCAAACGGATCACGGAACCAGGATTTGTAACCTGCCGCTTCGAGTTTGCCTTTAGCGGACGGTCTGACCTTTTCAATCGTCGCGATAACCATGGCATTGACATCTTCTTCATCCATCTGGTCGGCGCGCTCAGCCTTGCTTCCCGTCATGAGCGCCATCATGCTCGTCAACTCGTTGGGGTCCTCGCCGCCAAAGTTGGGCATGACGAACCCAACGGGCGCGTCGGCGATATGCAAGCCTGGCGCATAACCGTCCTCTTCCCAAAACGGTGCTTTGGGAACCAAGTGCACTTGTGTCACCAATTGACGAGGAACAGTCCAAATAGCTTTTCGTTGAATGCCTGTGAAATAAGGATCGACTTTCAACCTGCGGAGCACCGGCAGAGGAATCGAGCTCACCACGCGATCGGCGGTGTAGGATGTGCCGTCATCACAAATGACTTCCGCTGCAGTGGTGTCCGATTTGATGGCCACGACCTCTTTGCCGTAGTGAACATCACGCTTGAGAAGGCCGGCCATGGTTTCCGGCATGCGCTGATTGCCGCCTTTGAAGGTGAACGAGCTGCGCACGCCGCCTGGCGCGAACATGGAACGGCCCCAACGGTACTCCATCATCACCACGAGCGCGGAGACGTCGTGGGTTGAATTGTTGTACTCCCACTTGTGATTACAACACATATCAATAATTTCGGATGTAAGCCCTTCGTTGAGCATCCAGTCATCAAATGAAATGTCGAGTTCGGCGAATTCCGAGTCCAGCCATTCATCGGACTGTGTGAACGGCACGTGCTCCCCCATAAAGCGGGCGTAATAACCCCATGGCGTATCTTCCCGGTGTTCTTTGGGCAGGGGATTCTTGGGGTGGTCGGGCCAGTCGGCAGTAGGCACGATCTTGTCGTCGACGACAATTTCCAAGCCATTCAAGTAAGACTGACCGTTGGGCTTATAGGCGGCGCCGTATCTGTCAGCTGCATCTAGCAAACGGGCGTAGCCGGCGCCAAACGAGTTGGCCCCTGCTTCGGGAATGCCCGGAATGTCATCCAAGGAAAGCATGCGGCCGCCCGCGCGCATGCGACCCTCCACCACTTGCACATCCATGCCTTGCTCTTCCAAAAGCAGTGCCGTGTGCAAACCGGATATGCCGGCCCCTATGACCACTACTTTTGCTTGGTTTTGGGCGCGCGCAGTTTGCGGCAAAAAACTGCCGAGCGCCACGGCTCCTGTCGATTTCAATACCGAGCGTCGATCAAGTTCTTGCCAGCGCATTGCCTATACCTTTCAAGTGACCATTGTGATTGTTCAAGCGTCGTATGCTTTGCCAAATCTGGCAAGAGGAACAGGCCGACGTGTTTTTGCGTGTTCTCAGGGCGGCGTTTTGATTGTGTTAAGCCGCATCAAGTCTCGTGCCGTCTCAGGTCTCTCTGTAACGGTCGATTTCGCCGTCTTGATTGTAGTCGATGCCAATCACATCGATGCTGCCGTTTTCGTCTTCATCGAATTCCCAGACGTCGACGCCAAAGCCGCCTACCTCCCGTGAGACCATTCGACCGTCGGGAGTGCCGTTTTCATTCCGGTCGACGAGTATGAAATCCAATATTCCATCGTCGTTTTCGTTGTATACATACATATCGAGAATGCTGTTGCTGTCATAATCAATCGCAGCCACGTCATCGATGCCGTTTTCGTCTGTGTCGATCATGACGTAAGCGGGTTGAAGGACCTGGGTCGGCTCTACTGGTTCTAGTCCTTCGATGTAACGGTCTTGCTTTGCTTCGAGAAAGCTCTCGATTTCGCTAACCGAAATCGCGAAGTTCGTTCCTTGATAGGCTGGATCACCTAATCTGAAACTATTGATACCGATAATCTTGGCGTCATCGGTTACGAGCGTGCCACCGAAATTCGCTGGATTGACTGGGGATCCGGTTTGAATAACATCGGCCACGTGTTCAGGCCATTCATATTGCGCCTGCACTTGACTGATGAAGGCGTTAGTGTAAGTCCAAAGCTTTTCGCCAGGATGGCCAATGTTGTGCACGATGAGGCCGACTTCTGCTTCGTCAATCGACGCGAGTTTAAGGACGCGCGCGTGACTGGGCGGGCTTTGAACATGTAGCAATGCCAAGTCTGCAACTTGATCAACTTTTTCCACTTGTGCTGTCAAGACATCTGATAATTCAACGTCCAAGCCCGCTTCCGGTTTGAAAACGATTCCGATTTCTTCGTTGCCCGCGATGACGTGAAAATTGGTCAAAATTAGTCCATCGCTTGACAAGAGCGCGCCTGTACCAAAGCCGTCTTCTGTAACGACGAGAACAATACCGGTCGCCGCGTGTTCGAAAATGGAAATGTCATTGGCACCTATCATTGAGATTGAGTTTTCTGCAAGGCTAGCTTCGTCAAGCTGTGCGAAGTATGTGCGTGCGGCGGTTGCGCGTGCCTTGGCATTCAAAATCTGTTCGGGAAAGAAAGCTGGCTTTGGTTTAAGAGTTTGAATGCCTCTGACTTCCGGCAGTTTGGATATGCCGTAAGCCGAAGAGTTGCCGGCGATAAAGAAGAGTGATGTCGATGCAGTGAGTTCTGCGTCGCTGCCTTCGCCGAAATTAAGATAGAAACTGACCAGGCCGTCGCTATCCCGTTCGATCTGATACCACGCGTCATCCCTGGGCAATACCGCCTTGCCGCCAGATAGCAATATTGGCGATTTGCTTAATGGTCGGATGAGTCCTTCGTGATTAGTAAAATGGCCGAAGACAGACTGTCCTGGAGATCCAGTTACGACCAAACGGAAACGTGTTCCCGAACGGACAATGTCTCCATTTCGTAGCTCAATCTGCTTGTTCTCACCATCGCTACCAACAAGCGCCGTAATTCTAATTTCGGCTTCCGCGGCGACAGCAGAATCTTCACAGAAAAAGGCAATTGCCAAAACCACTGCGACACGAAACCGCAAAGTTCGTGACTTCCCCATGCCTTTGTCCTCCCCGATGTGACGGCGAATTTGCGCCGGCAAGACGTAGGTTTATCGGGTCGCATTTCTGCGCGATGAAAATACCCCAAGGGCCAGTCAAACGATACGTCCCGGCCTATGGCCATAGTTTAACTTGCCTTCTCCATCGATAACAGAGGGGCCAAAAGGTAGGGTCTATAGAGAGAGCAAGAGCAGCAGGATCTGCTGACCTAGTGTTCGGCCTGGTTTTGCGCCTTGGAATCGGTCATGTCGCCGCGGCGGCGCTCGTCAAAGCGACGGTCGGGGCCGAAATAGCCTTTGATCATGACAAAAGTGTCTGGCCGCTCAATAACCGCGCGGACATGATTGTAGAGGGTCTTGGAACAAAATGGCTTGGCCAGGATCGCAGTGACCCCGGCTTGACGGGCGTCGGCCAAATGGCTGTCGCCAGTATTGTCAGTCTTGAGCAATATAGGCACATCTGTTTGCTTTGCCGTGTCCGACGCCCGAACTATGCGTGCCAGTTCGAGCCCAAGGCAGCCTTCGTTTCCTTCATCGGCGATCACGAGATCGCACTCTTGCGTCGTTAGGAAATCAATTGCGTCGCCAGCGTTAGACGCCTCTGCGACATTCTTTAGCCCAAACGCGTGCAGCATGACGCTGATGATTTCTCGCAAATGTGGATTGTCGTCGACAATAAGCAGCTTCAGTTCACCCAACGACCGGGACATGTGTTACTTTCCGTGTACGTCTGATTGGTCATGACAGTGGCACCGGTTCCAACTGAGCGGGTCCGGCAGCTCACGTAGAGGTTGCCATTAAGAAGTTAAGGGCGGGTCTAAGCCGGTTTGAAATTTGAGCGATCGGAGCAACTTCTTCGAAAGCATACTTTCCTCAGTCGGGCCACAATTCCCGGTGGCGAAGCAGGGCCAAGTTCGGTAAAAGGGGCGCGAACCCGCCCCCAAAGGATTTGCCGCTCCCATGTCTCCCGATGCCAAAGCGAATATTGTTGCCGTTCCGATCCTGTTCCTGTTTGGGCTTGCCGCATTCGGGTCTGTTGCAAGCTCGGATTTCGCACCTTCGACACAGGCAGCAACTTTTTCAGGAGATGCGGAAATCCAGCCGCTGCCGTCTGCCTATCAACCGGGCCAAGAGATTCGCGATTGCGATGGTTGTCCGCCCTTGATTGTCGTGGATGCGGGCGCGTTCACGATGGGTTCGCCGGAAGATGAAGTAAGCCGAGGCAATGACGAGGGACCGTTGCATGTCGTACAGTTTGGGCGGGCCTTCGCAGTCGGGAAGACCGAAGTCACCGCGGCCCAATGGCGGCTTTGCGTGAGCGAGGGCGGTTGCACCTTTGACGTTGCCGCAACGTCGGATGATCGACCTTTTGTCAATGTCAGCTGGGAAGACGCGCAAACTTTTGCTGCTTGGCTAAGTGCAAAAAGTGGTGAGCCCTATCGTTTGCTCGCCGAAGCCGAATGGGAATTTGCCGCCCGCGCCGGTGCGTCGACCGCGTTTGCCACGGGCGACAACATCACGCCCGATCAAGCCAACTACAATGGCAATTTTTCCTATAACGGCGGCCGTCAAGGTGGTTTTATAGGCCAAAGTATGCCGGTCGGATCTTACGAACCCAATGCATACGGCCTATACGACCTGCACGGCAATGTGTCGGAGTGGGTCGAGGATTGCTGGCGCGCTAGCTATGAGGGCGCGCCGGAAGACGATTCTTCGATGGACGAGGGCGAGGTCTGCGAACAGCGCGTGGTGCGCGGCGGCATGTTCGAAGATAGCCCAATTAAAGTGCGCGCCGCGAGCCGCTCGTCTATGGCGCCGGATGCGCGAAGCGCGACGCTCGGCTTCCGGGTGGCCCGCTCTCTCGACGTTGAAGACGGTAAGCTCATTCCACTTGCCCAGGAATGATCGCGCAAACCGTTCCGAACGCATTAGAGTTTTTTTGGTCACGTTTTCGGACGGAAAACCGGGCCCGTTCGGCTCATCCGTCTCACTTCTAAAAACACTTTAGCTCCGGCGGGCAATTTTCTGCAAAAGAATGGCCAGCAAGGCACCATAGGTCACATAGCCAATTGCAATCTGCGCGACATAAAGAATTTCGCCTGTGCTACTCTTTGCACTGACTAAGTCAAGCAATCCCAACGACGTCACGGCGAACAAGGAACTCAAATAAGGTGCTAACCAAGGATCGATCCGGACATGGATCTCCATGAGACTGGGATCGAGCTGATAGACCAATCCAAACCCAAATACGACAAGAGCGCCCGCCGCACCTATGCGGGCAAAGCTTCGGCCATAGTCGAGCTGACTCCAAAGCCAATGAACAAACATCTTAGGTGTTTTGCGCCAGCGCGAAGCGAGCGTGTCGTAGTAATCTTGATCGAGTGCATCGCGACGGAAGATGGCGTCTCCAAATGTCGACTCGATGCCGCGCACGCCTTGATACTTACCGCGCATATTGCGGCGAGAATACTTGATGCCAACAACGCCCGCATGATCCAAATTGCTGGCGCGCAAATCAGCTTCATGCAAATTGACGTGTGCGAGATTGGCTTCGGTTAGATCGGCCTTATGCAGATTTGCCCGGGTCAAATCGGCGTCCTCCAAATCGGCACCGGCCAAATTGGCTGCATTGAGATTGGCAAGCCACAGATCGGCCTTGTGTAATACTGCGCCCTGCAGCTGCGCGCCGACGCATAATGCCGATTCGAGCTTGCTGCGGGTCATGTCCGCGCCGCTCATGTCGGCAGACGTCAGATTACATCCGCTCAAATCAGCGCTGACCAGATTGGCGTCGACCAAAATTGCAGCTGATAGATTGACATTTTTGAATTTGACATCCGAGACATCCGCTGCCGCCAAATTCACGTCAGCCAGGTTGACTTGGCGCGCGCTGGCGTCCCAAAGGCTGGACTTTTTGAGGGCGCGGACATTGGTCAAGTCAAGCCCAGACAGGTCAGGCTTAATGTTCCAATTGGCTTTGCGCCAGTCGTTCCAGGGCTGGGCACCCTTTTTCAACACTGCCACGTGGCTAGAATTCGCCATAACGCCCCCAACAGACCCCGCTCTATGAAAGCATGTTTTGGGGGCTGAGAAAAACCGCCAAATATCAAAAATCCCATATTTCTCTGGAAAAGAACAAGACAGGTAGCCATATCAAATTGTGTAAAAATGCAATTCTCAACGCAACTGAATGAAAATTCTATACATCGACGTCATCGAATATCGATCTTTCTTCAGTCGAAGTGCCCGTGCCATTCCTCAGATTTTCATTCCAGTCTTCGTCCTCAGAATCATCAGCATAATTTTCCAGTTCTGCAATTTCACTTTCGATTGTCTGGCGTGCATCTGTTATCATCTCACATGCCTCGCCGTCAGAATCGAATAGTTCTTCGAAGCAATCAAGTGCGTCCGTAAGTTCTTCGAAATGAGCCCGTGGATCTGTACTTTGATCAAAGTTGCTACTCCAAGAAAAAACGCGGTTTTCAAAGTCAGGGAGCATTTCGTCACGCGCAATTTTCTTTAGTTTATCTAGCTCTTCCGATGTGAGAATTGCAGCAATCTCGCTATCTTTAAATGGAGTGATATCGGCCCATGAGTCGAGTTGTTGTTCCGAAAGCGCGAAAAATTCTTTACGCTGCTGCTCCGGTAGCAAATCATATTGGTTTAAGCGTGCCAATAGCCTAACGTTTGCGTCGTAGTGCATTTGGACTGATTGACAGGAGGTTGAAATGTATTCAGGACAAAAATCGATGAATGCTTTCAGAAACTTCCTGTCTGTTTTCATGGTGAGGAAATTATAAAGACCGGTTGAATTAAAGGACTCAACCTTAATTCTAGAAATTAGGGATTTATATCGACTTTTGGGCAAAACAACATTTGCGCCTTCGAACTGGATACCAGCACATACAATTTCGTCTAGCACGTCTTCAAGTTTTGCTCCGGCAAGGTAAACGTCGAGTAGTTCTTTGTCTTTCACAATTATCGAAGAAATAGCGTCGGAAATTGTAGGGTGTTTGAATCGCCAATAGCGAGAGGTGGCTCGGGAAATCTGCACAGTTGAGATAAGTGGAATTTTGGCCTGTAGGCGGCATGATCGCCGGCAATAGGAGATCCACTATGGCAAGACGACCACGTCGCAATCATACACCTGCGTTCAAGTCGAAGGTGGCCCTTGCGGCCGTTCGCGGTGAGCAGACATTGGGAGAACTCGCTCAGCAGTTTGATGTTCATCCTAACCAGATCAAGCAATGGAAAGATCAGCTCCTTGAGGGTGCAGCGGGTGTTTTTGGGCGGGAGGGTAAATCACCGCTGCCTGCACCCCGTGTTGATGTGAAGAGGCTCCATGCCAAGATTGGGGAGCTGACGCTTGAGAATGATTTTTTAGGCGATGCGCTCACCAAGGCGGGATTGCCGAGCGCAAGAAAATGATCGACCGCAAACATAAACTCTCGCTCAGCCGTCAGGCCAAGGCGCTCAAGATCAGCCGGGGCAGCGTCTATTATCAGCCCCGTCCCGTATCGGTCGGTGATCTGGCACTGATGCGCCGGATTGATGAATTGCATCTCGACTATCCCTTTGCAGGCAGCAGGATGCTGCAGGGACTATTGCTTGGTGAAGGATACAAGGTTGGCCGCCTGCACGTCACAACACTGATGAAGCGTATGGGGCTTGAGGCTATTTATCGCCGCCCGAACACGTCCAAGCCTGCACCGGGCCACAAAATCTATCCCTATCTGTTGCGTAAGCTGCCGGTCACCCAACCCAATCAGGTCTGGGCGATGGATATCACCTACATTCCAATGGCACGGGGCTTTGTTTATCTGGCCGCAGTGGTTGACTGGTTCAGCCGGCGTGTCCTGTCCTGGCGGCTCTCTATCACACTGGAAGCAGACTTTTGCATTGAAGCCGTTGAAGAAGCACTGGCCCGTTACGGTAAGCCGGACATCTTCAACACCGATCAGGGCTCGCAGTTTACCTCCATCGCTTTCACACAAATCCTGAAGGATGCTGAAATCGCCATCAGCATGGATGGCAAGGGAGCGTGGCGGGACAATGTCTTTGTTGAACGGCTGTGGCGCACGGTCAAATACGAGGAGGTCTATCTGCATGCCTATGGCAATGTTCCACAAGCCCGAGCCGCCCTCGGCAAATATTTGGTCTTTTATAACACCAAGAGACCGCATTCATCGCTTGACCGCCAGACACCCGATCAGGCTTACTTCAACGTGCTGCAACCAATCCCGGTCGCGGCATAACAGGGGCTGAAATCCACTTATCCGCAGTCCGAAAGTTGTTCAAACAAACCGAACCACCTCTGAACATAGGTCTTGGAACGCTTTCCATCCTAGTGTGTGAAGTTGGTACGAGGTTTGACTTTTGCCAAAATTGCTCAAGATTAAATCTCGTCAAATTTGATGTTGGATTTCTAAATGGCGGCTGTTAAGTCCGTCGTTTTTTTGGTGCAGTTAGGTTTAATAATCCAGGGTAACTGCCGTTCTCCGCTAGATTTTGTTGTGTCGCAATATCTAATTTGGTCGCATCAACATATCGCTGAGGTGTCAAATATATTCCAAAAAAATTAATGCGAACAGCGAACGTACTTGGGCGGAGGCTCGTTTTGGGCTAAGCAAGATGCCTCGTACGGCTCCTTAGCTCAATTGGATAGAGTACTGGACTTCGAATCCAGGGGTTGCAGGTTCGAGTCCTGCAGGGGCCGCCAGCCTTCGCGATTTTCTTTTTTCCGCTTCGCCCTTAGCAACTTTGGCCCGGCTGACTTGGACAACCGGTCAACCGAATCTTTTTCCACCGCTTGCCGGTTACAATGTTGGAGAGTTTTCGATCGGCGTCCCGATATCGTTATTTTCTGTCGTGATACTGAAATGCTGTAGTCCGGATCGGCGCAATTGACCGAGACAGCGAAGTCTATCAAGTTTGGGAAGTAAGGAGATTAGGCATGAGCCTTGGCGTTTTTTCCGTGAGCCTCAGCGTAAGAGATTTAGCTGCCTCAAAAGCGTTTTACGAAAAACTGGGCTTCGGTGCCGTTGGCGGCGATCAAAGCCAAAACTGGGTCATTCTCTCAAACGGCGACGGCGTGATCGGTCTCTTTCAAGGCATGTTTGAAAAGAATACGCTTACCTTCAATCCAGGTTGGGGCCCCGGCGGTGTCCCGCTCGAAGAGTTTGAGGACGTGCGCAATATCCAAAAACGTCTAAAAGCCGACGGCGTTGAATTTGTCAGTGAGGCTGATGAATCCACAAGTGGCCCGGCAAGTTTCGTCGTTGCCGATCCAGACGGAAATCCGGTACTGGTCGATCAACATGTATAAAATGTTGCGTGCGTTTTTTGTCTTGAGTAAGAGGGGGCTTAGGTTTTTCCTCTCCGGTTGCCTCTCGTGTATGTGCGCGATCGTAGTGTCTGAAGACGCGGCTGCAGCTGAGCGCGACGAAACACTGCGTGTGGCCGCGTCATTTTTGGGTACGACCCAAGGAAATCCTTACCAGACCTATCCGGCGACCCTTCCTATACAGGCATTGTTTGATGCACTCACTAATATTGATGAGTTCGGCAATGTCGAGCCTTGGTTAGCCACAAGCTGGTCTTCGCCGAATGCGATCGACTGGACGTTTGATCTCCGGCGAGATGTTACCTTTTCTAACGGAGAAGTCTTTAATGCCGATGCTGTGGTTGCAACGCTTGATTATTTACAAAGTCAAGACGGCCGCGCGGCGACTGTCGGCAGGCATCTTACTGATGTGGTGGCCGCAGAAGCGATCGGCGACTTTCAAGTTCAAATTACTCTGAAACGTCCCGACCCGATGTTTCCATTCCGCGCCGCCAATTGGCGAATTCCGGCGCCCGCCCATTTTGCCTCGTTAGGCATTGACGGTTTCATAACAGATCCGATCGGCACTGGACCGTACAAATCCGTCGATTGGTCATTCACCACGATCAATTTCGTGGCCTACGAGAACTCCTGGCGCCCGCCAAAGTTGAAGGCGCTTGAACTTGTTTTGATTCCCGATCAAGTTGTTCGCCGCCAGGCCTTGGTGTCGGGGACATTCGACGTTGCAATCGGAATGGGCCCGAGTGACGAATTTGAGCTGCAAAGTGTTGGCGCCACGTTGCACAGGCGCCCAACCGCAAATTTGAACTTCATCGCCTTTGCCCTTGAACGGTATCCAAATTCGCCGCTCAAAGACGTGCGCGTCAGGCGAGCCCTCAACTATGCCGTAAACCGCACTCCGATCATTGATATTTTGTTGGGAGGATATCCTAAGCCGGTCGCACAACTGGCCGCTCCGGCTGCGCCGGGATTCGCCAGCGAGCTCACGCCGTATCCATACGATCCAGAGCGCGCCAAAGCCCTTCTCAAAGAAGCCGGTTATGAGAACGGTTTTCCACTCAGATTAGTGGCGTCTGCAATCAAGGCCGACGAAACAATCGTGTATCAACAAATCGCTGCGGATCTTTCAGCGATAGGCGTCGAAACTTCTGTTAACCTCTACCCACTGTTGCAGACCACAACGATGTTGTTCTCTGGCGATATCAAGGGCGAACTCTTCGCCAGTCTCGCCCGCCCGATTTATACGGCCGAGGATTATCGTTTCCGCGCGTGCTTGGGTCTCACAGGTACAAACAAGCCGCTCTTTTGTGATTCGGCGCTCATGCCCATATTGGAGCGTGCACGCACCGCTAACAGTATCGAAGCCCTGGCGGCCTCCATGAATCAAGTGATGATTTATGAGCACGAAAATCCACCCGGCATTTTTCTATGGGAAGGTCTAGAGTTTGACGCACTCACCGAACGCGTTCAAAACTATAAGGCGGGATTCAATTTCATCCACTTCGATGCTATCTCCCTGGTTGAGACGGATTGATGAATGATCCGTTTTGGGCGCCCAGCCTTCTTCGTCACAGCAGAAATTTGAGATCCGATGAAAACGTCGGATAGGCATAGACAAAGTCTTTGAGATCAGATGCCTTCAAGTTGTGGCACATGGCGAAGCCGATCAGATGGATAATTTCTTCCGCTCCGTGGCCGACGATATGCGCACCTAATATTGTGTCCGTGTCTTGTTCGATAAAAGTCTTTGAATAGGCCACGGTTTCTGCGTGGGTTCGAGATGACCGCCAATCGATCATATCGTTGACCTTGACATCGAAATTGAGCTCCTGGCGTTTTGCTTCGTCTTCGGTCAGTCCGACGCTAGCGAAGGCGGGAACGGTAAAGACACAGGACGGGATGCCCCGATAGTCCGGCGTGTGCCTATCGCCCTCTGCGATATTGCGTCCAACAATTGTACCTTCATAAGTCGCAAGAGGTGACAGTTGTGCAGAGGACCAAAGCGCGTCGCCGGCAATGTAGACGTCCGGATTGGAGACCGAGCGCAGATACTCGTCGGCGGTAATACGCGGTCCATCCGCCTCGATGTTCCCTGCGGCTAGGTCAAGTTCCTCGGCAATCGGAACGCGGCCCGTCCCGTTGGCAATCTTGTCGGCCTTCAGGCGCATGGTTTCACCGCCCAGTTCATAGGAGACGCACGAAGTGCCGTCTCGTTCAGGGTGCAAAGAAATAATTTTGACGCCTGTGCACACGTCGATGCCGATGCGCCGGCATTCCTGATACACCCGATCGACGCAGTCAGGATCATTGCGTGGCAACAGTCTGTCGGTGGCTTCGAGAATTGTGACTTTCGTGCCGGCCCGCGCAAAGACATGAGCGAACTCGAGCGCGATAACGCCGCCGCCAATGAAAATGAGAGAATTGGGTAATGTACTCATTTCCAATATGTCTTCACTGGTGATGAGCATTTCGGCACCGGGTATGGGCAGGGGCCGCGGCTTTGAACCCGATGCAATGACGATCTTTGCGCCTTCGATTATATCGTCGCCGACAGCAATCTTGTGCGCGTCGACAAACTTCGCCGCTCCTCGGAAGAGTGCAATATCGCGTTGCTTGAGCGTTTCCTCAAAAGCTTGGGGCACGCCTTCGACAAAGCTGCGCTCGCGCGCCATCAGATGCGCCCAATTGAGGCGCGCAGGCCCGACGGCAATGTGGTGATCGGCAGCAAGATCGATTTGATGCATCACTTGTGCCGCGCCGACCAGCACCTTTTTGGGCACACAGCCGCGCAAGGGGCATGTGCCGCCGACCTCCCATGACTCGACAATCGCAACGGAATGACCGGCTTCCTTGGCGAGCCTGCTGGCCGCCATTCCAGCATTGCCGGCACCCAAAACAGTGACGTCAAATTGCGATTCCATGCTTTGAACTCCCGTCGGAAGGACGCGATTGACAGGCTCCCGATAAAGTGTCGACAGTCATCGTAGCGACGAGCAAAAGGATAATTGATGACAGGTCCTCTTTGGGCACCTTCAGATGCGCAATGTGCGCTATCTAATATGACACATCTTATGGCAGAGGCCGACGACAAGTTTGGTCTGTCACTTGCCGACTATGAAGCTCTGCACAATTGGTCGATCGAGCGGCCGGAAGAATTCTGGACGCTGGTTTGGGACGCATGCGGCGTCATCGGCGAGCGCGGTAGCGTGGTTGTCGAAGACTTCGACCAAATGCCCGGCGCCCGCTGGTTTCCGAAAGCGCAGCTCAATTATGCGGAAAATCTCTTACGGCCGCGCGCGAAAGACACCGAAGCCATCGTCTTTCGTAGCGAGAAAAGCGACGTGCGCCGGCTAACTTACGCTGACTTGTGTGGCCAAGTTGCGCAACTGCGCCAAGCACTCGTCATAGCAGGCGTTGCAAAGGGCGACAGGGTTGTCGCCTACATGCCCAATATTCCGGAAACCGTTATCGCTATGCTCGCCGCCGCGTCGCTCGGGGTGGTGTTTTCTTCCGCCTCACCGGACTTTGGTGCCAAGGGAGCGCTCGAACGCTTTAGTCAGGTTGAGCCGAAGGTTCTGTTTGCCACCGACGGATATTTTTACAACGGCAAGCTTAGTGATACGCGCGATAAATTGCGCGACATTGCAGCAAGTTTGCCGACGCTCGAGCAAGTCTTCGTTGTTCCGTTTGTGACGGCCGGCACGGATGCGCTCAGTGATATCCCGAAAGCGAAGTGGTGGGCCGACGCGTTGGCACCCTTTGACACTTCCCCTTTGGACTTCGAACGGGTCAGCTTCGACCATCCCCTTTTTATCATGTTTTCCTCCGGTACCACTGGCGTTCCAAAATGTATTGTGCACAGTCATGGCGGCGCGTTGCTTCAGCATTTGAAAGAACACCGGTATCATTGCGATATCAATCCTGGCGACCGCGTCTTCTACTTCACAACATGCGGCTGGATGATGTGGAATTGGTTGGTGAGCGCGCTCGCCTCCAAAGCGACGCTGATGCTTTATGACGGCTCCCCCTTTCATCCGGACGGCACGGTACTTTTTGATTACGCGACTCAAGAACGAATTACGCTGCTTGGCGTCTCGGCCAAATGGATCGACGCAATTAAAAAGGCGAAGCTTCGTCCTAAGGATACTCACGATCTGTCAAATTTGCGCACGATTTGTTCTACGGGATCTCCGTTGATGGCGGAGTCGTTTGACTTTGTGTATGAGGCGATCAAGGACGACGTACATTTGGCGTCCATCGCCGGCGGCACAGACATTTTGTCATGTTTCGTCGGTGGCAATCCGCTGGCGCCTGTTTATCGAGGAGAAATCCAAGTGCCGGCCCTCGCCATGGCGGTAAGCGTCTTTGACGATGAAGGCAAGCTGACAGAAAGCGAGAAAGGCGAGCTCGTCTGTACGCAGCCTTTTCCGTCGATGCCCGTCGGCTTTTGGAACGATCCGGACGGTTTGAGATATCGAGCAGCTTATTTCGAGAAGTTTCTCGGCGTTTGGGCCCACGGCGACCTTATCAAGAAGACGGACCATGGCGGCTACATCATTTACGGTCGCTCCGACGCGACGCTCAATCCGGGTGGTGTGCGCATTGGCACTGCGGAGATTTATCGCCAAGTCGAACAATTGGACGAGATTGTCGAAGCGATCGTTGTCGGGCAGAACTGGGACAGCGATACGCGCGTGGTTCTCTTTGTCGTGTTGCGGCGAGACCTCGTACTCGATGAGAACTTGATCGCCAAAATTAAAACCACTATTCGGGCGAACGCGACGCCGCGCCATGTGCCTTCAATCGTGCTACAGGTGCAAGATATTCCACGGACAAAATCAGGTAAGATCGTCGAGCTCGCCGTGCGCAACATAGTCCACGGTCGCCCGGTGAAGAATATTGAAGCGCTGGCCAATCCCGAGGCTTTGGACCATTTTAAGGGTTTAGCGGCGCTGGGAAGATAACTGTCCCGATTCTCTTCTTGGATCAACACGTTTGTGCCGCTGATGGACCGGTAATCATGAACGACCGGTCCGCGAAGCCTTAGAAACGGTGACGTTTCGGATGCACCGCCTCGTTAATGGTTATTATGGCGAACGATTTGCAATGTGCCCTCCATTTAGTTAAAATGGAGGCTTTTGCCATGTTGAACGATGTTTGGATTCGGGACAACGATGGAATTGTTCACCACTCGCAAGTACACGAAGTGCGCCAGTGGACCCTGCCTATCTTGCTGATTGGATTAATGCTCGTTGGATCGTTGCCCGGCATGATTATGTCAGTTATTGAATCGCTCTAAATAATAAGCACACAGACTATAACTTCGATTGGCGGCTCGCATTTGGCCGCTTCTCCATTTGGGCTTTCCTGGCGGCAGCTAAATCAGCCGCACGCACGTGGCGTTACATTTGATGTATCAATAACTGTGGCTATCCATTTGTCTTCTTCCGCAGCGTCTGCGCTGGTCTTTCTAAATTGTTAATCATTGCCGTCTAGCTTGCGGTCTGTTCACTTAACGGGCAAAAGGTCTGTCAATGGCTAGTGCTCCAATCCCCGTAGATGAGTTGGAACGTCTTCGTGCCCTGGAGTCGTATGAAATACTCGATACGCCTGCAGACGAAGTCTTTGACAAAATTACGCGTCTTGCATGTACGATATTCAACGTACCGATTGCACTCGTTTCTCTTGTTGACAAAGAGCGTCAGTGGTTCAAGTCGCGTCAGGGATTGAGCGCATGTGAAACGCCGCGTGAAATGGCCTTTTGCACGCATGCTATATTAGATTCCAAAGTCTATGTTATTTCCGATGCCGCCATCGATCCCTTGTTCTTGGACAACCCCTTGGTCACGGGGGATCCCAACATCCGTTTTTATGCAGGTGCGCCGCTCATTGCGCCATCAGGGCAGAAGCTCGGCACGTTATGTATTATTGATCGTGAGCCCCGATCGCTAACTGACGAACAAAAATCAATGCTGCAAGACCTCGCTTCTCTCGTCATGGATGAACTGGAGTTGCGGCTCCTCGCTTCGACAGACTCGCTGACCGGCGCGCTTAACCGCCGCCATTTTATGGAGCTTGGTGAGAGGGAAATTCACAGGGCCAGCCGTTATTGCCGACCCTTGTCAGTGATCATGTTTGATATTGATCGATTTAAATCTGTCAATGACACCTATGGTCATTTGGTAGGAGATCACGTGTTGACGGAGTTCACTGCTCTGTGCCGGCAGGTATTGCGCCAAGAAGATATTCTGGGTCGTTATGGTGGCGAAGAGTTTGCCGTCGTGCTTCCGGAAACGAAGAAATCCGAAGCGTTTGAATTGGCGGAGCGGCTGCGTCAATTGGCAGCGGAAACAGTGATTGAAGTCGCTGACAGTAAATTGAATTTCACGCTCAGTGCAGGCGTAGCCGCGTTTCAATTGGGCTATGAAACGTTTGACGACACCCTGCATCGTGCCGATCAAGCGCTCTATGAGGCTAAGAGAAATGGCCGCAATCGGGTCGTCATGGACTGCGCAGCTTAACTGCGCCGGGCAAGTTTTTGCAAGAGAATGGAAAGCAAAACCGCTACGGTAAAGTAACCGAGGATTACCTCGGCTGACAGGAGTAGCTGCCCGGCCAATGTCTGCGCCACGACCGCGTCCGCAAATCCTAACGTCGTAAACGTGATTAGCGACCCATAATAGGGCGTAAACCAGTTTTCGACCCCCGCGTTAAACGCAACGACTCCGGGATTGATCGCGAAAGCAAATCCAAAACCGACAATGGCCAACAAAGCGATCCAAAGCGCGCGAAACAAACCGCGGCCGTAGTCAATAAGGCTCCATAGCCAAAGCACCAAAATCATCGGAGAACGTCGCCAGCGCAATGTGAGCGTGTCGATATAGTCTTGGTCAAGGGCGTCGCGACGAAAGATCGCGTCGCTATAGGTTGTCTCGACGCCGCGGATGCCGTGATACTTGCCGCGCATAAATCGCCGCTCATATCTGATCCCGATAACGCCGGCATGATCCAAGTTTGCTGCTTCCAAGTTAGCTTCGCGCAGATCGGCGCCGTAAAGCACGGCTCCCGAAAGATCGGCATGATGCAATTCGGACCGAATGAGATTGGCTTCCTCTAAGTTGGCGCCGCTTAAATTGGCGCCGTTGAGGTTTGCGACCCAAAGATCAGCCTTTTTCAAATTGGCGCCCACAAGAATTGCGGTGTTGAGTTGCGCCGAACGCAAATCCGCTTCCGCTAAGTTCGCGAGCTGTAAGTTCGCGCCACTAAAAGAAGCAGAACGCAAATCAGCGCCTGACAAATCCGCCGAAGGCAAGGCTGCCCGAATGAGTTGGGCTTCCACCAGTTCGGCACCGGTTAATAATGCGGACTCAAGATTAGCCCCGCTTAAGTTTGTGGCGCGCAATGTCGCGCCGGAAAGATCAGCTTCGGAAAGATTGACTTCTTCAAGATTGGCGCCGCTGAGGTTCGCGCCCTTCAGATTGGCCCAGCTCAAATTGGCTGTCGCAATACTGACGCGCTTGGTCGTCTCGTCCCAAAGGGGCGTGTTCTTTAAACCTTTTTCATTGGCGAGATCTAAGCCCGACAAGTCCGGTTTGACGTTCCAATCTTGTTCGCGCCATCTGTTCCACGCGTCAACTCCCTGACGGAGCTTTGCCACGTGTTGCGTATTTGCCATACGCGTCCCCCACAAATCACTCAACGATGCCCTATGAAAGCACGAAACGCGCCCGCCGGAAATCCCGTTTTTCCGCCGGACTTGCTACAAACAACTGAGAGTTGCTTGGTGTTGCAGATAGGCCGCAGATTTGGGGTACTCGGAGCATTTGGCACGCGCAATGCTGCCGTTACTCTCGTTCGATGGTCAGGTAGCGAACTCGGTTGGACCCTCGCGCATTGTCAATCCAGCCTTTGATATCGGTCGAAACCAGGCGCTTGCCTATGTAAAAGTAAACGGGCAAAAGCGGATAATCGGCCATGACGGTTTGTTCTGCTTCACCTAAGAGCTGTGCGCGCGCTTCCATGTCCTGCAACCCGTTGGCGTCTGCCAGCATCTGATCGAAGCGCTCATTTTCGTAACCACCAAAATTGACCGAAGCTTTGCCCGATTCCAAAATTTCCAAAAAGCCCATGGGATCATTGTACGGCGCAAACCAAGCATAGCGGGCCAATTGAAAATTTCCGGTCTTTAAATCTTTACCAACGGTGACCAAGTCGCTGTTTAAGAGCTCAGTCTCAACACCTATTTCGCGCCACATGCCTGAGAGAGCAACGGCGATGCGCGTGTTTTCCTCGATCGTGTTGTACCTAACTTCGAACTTGAGCGGCCGCGCGTCACCATAACCGGCGTCGGTCAGCAGTTGTTTGGCCTGTTGGAGCCGTTGCTCATAAGGAATTTCAGTATCAGACGGAAGAAAGGGTCCTGCGCTATTGGCAGTTTCTGGTGGCACGATTCCGTATGCCGGCGGGTTTCCAAGCTGCATGATCTTGGTCACGATCACGTCACGATTGATCGCCAGCGACAAGGCTTTGCGCACGCGGACATCATCGAACGGCGGAACCTTCGTGTTGAAAATATAGTAATTGACGCCGAGCAAAGGATGGAGATGCAACTCGTCCGGCAAATTCGTCCGCATCCACTCGATTCGATTGAGAGGAAAGTCATAAATCATGTCGAGCTCGCCCACGCGAAACCGCTTCAAAGAGGTGTTGACGTCAAGCGTGTAGTAATAAAAAACGCTATCGATTTCGACCGCGTCGGCGTCATAGAACAATTTATTCTTTTCGATTTTGATATGACCTTGCGCGACCCATTCGGCAAGTGTGTAGGCACCGTTCGATACCATGACGCCGGGCCGCGCCCAGCTCGACTTTCCCGACTCGATGAGATGTTGTGGCACCGGTAGGGCGCTTGCGGCGAGCAACGTTTCAAGAAAATAGGGAATGGGTTCTTCCAGCCGGATTTCAAGCGTGAGCGGATCGATTGCAGTTACGCCCAAAGCTTCAATCTCTTTCGCGCCGCCGTTAATTGCGCGCGCGTTTTTGATGGCGTAGAGAAGCGACGCATTAGGTGATGCCGTCGCCGGTGCGATAGCGCGGCGAAGGGAGTATACAAAATCCTCTGTCGTCAGCGGCGTTCCGTCGGACCACTGAAGCCCGCTTCGCAAAGTGAATTCATAGCTGAGCTGGTCATCGCTCACTACCCACGACTCTGCCATGCCAGGAGCGGCGTCGCCGTTTGGCCCATTGGTGACAAGGCCGACTAACAAGTCATAGATCATTGTACTGCAGGGATTGCCACGGCACTGATGAGGGTCAAGAGTGTCGGGGTCGGTGGTCGTACCGCGCCTCAATACCGTTGCGTCGTCGCTCGCGAGAACCGGGTCCACCGCCAGCACGATCAAGGTGAGGGCCAACGACTTGACAATGAGGTTCGGCGCAATGAGGTTCGGCCTCATATTTTGTTCCCGTACAGCACGCATATCTCCTGGCAATGGACTATCTTCTCATTAATCTAGCATTATGATGCGTCTGAATCTCAATATCCTAACCGCAAAAAGAAGCAGGAGCCTCCAATGCAGGAAACCGCGGTGGCGAAATGGTCCGAGCTTGAAGAACTAAAGCCTGCCTATGCTCTCGTTTCAAATGTCGATCTCGTCATCGTGCGGTACGAAAACGACGTGTCGGTGTTTTATGGCCGTTGTCTGCATCGCGGTGCGCTTCTGGCCGACGGTAGCGTCGTTGGCAACAACCTCGTTTGCGGCGTGCATGGCTGGGATTTTTGTTATCGCACGGGCGTCAGTTCCTATTCCAACGAAGAGCGACTGCACAAATTCACATCCTGGGTGAAGGACCGCAAAGTTTTCATTGATGGCGATGAAATTGCCGACTGGGAACGCGAACATCCGCAGCCCTTTGATCGCGAGGCCTATCAAGGTCTTTACGCCGATATTCACGGCGGGCCAGATGAGGACAAGGTCGACTACATTCAAAATCTAGCAAAGAACGGCCTCAGCAAAGACGGCCATCATGGGCCGGTGGTTGCCATGGGTGTACCGCGTAGCGAACTACCGCACTGGGATGATATTCAGTTTGTTACTGCCCAACTTCAAGCACCGCCTCAGCTGGACGAAGTCGAGATCGCTACTAACGTTACTATCGGCCCCAATGCACAAAAGCCGCTGGCCCTCAAGATTCCATTGTTTGTGTCTGACATGAGCTTCGGCGCCTTGTCGCAAGAAGCAAAGACAGCTTTGTCAAAGGGCGCGGAACTTGCCGGCACCGGAATATGTTCCGGCGAGGGCGGCATGCTTCCTGAAGAGCAAGCGGCCAATAGCCATTATTTTTACGAGCTCGCTTCCGGCCGGTTCGGCTTTTCGTGGGACAAGCTCGACCGCGTTCAAGCCTTTCATTTCAAAGGCGGGCAGGGCGCCAAAACCGGAACTGGCGGCCATCTACCGGGCCACAAAGTGTCGGAAAAGATTGCCGACGTGCGCGGACTAAAGCCGGGCGAAGCGGCAATTTCGCCGGCCCGTTTCCCTGACTGGACATCGACGGCGCAGATCAAAGACTTTGCGGACGAGGTGCGGGATCGCACGGGCGGTATCCCTATCGGTTACAAATTGTCGGCACAACATATCGAAAAAGATATCGATGCTGCTCTCGAAGTCGGCGTTGACTATATAATACTCGACGGGCGAGGAGGCGGCACGGGAGCCGCCCCGCTGATATTCCGCAACAATATTTCGGTTCCCACGATTCCTGCGCTCGCCCGCGCACGACTCCATCTTGATCGCTTGGGGCGCAAAGATATTTCGCTGGTTATAACAGGGGGCTTGCGCATTCCGGCTGACTTCGCCAAAGCGCTGGCTTTGGGCGCCGATGCCGTCGCCGTATCCAATGCGGCACTCCAAGCCATTGGCTGTTTGGGCATGCGGGCGTGTCATACCAACAATTGCCCGGTAGGAATCGCAACTCAAAAAGAGCACTTGCGCGCGCGCCTAATTGTTGAAACATCGGCGCAGCAGCTGGCCCGTTTTTTCGACACTTCAATTGAGCTCATGAAGCTCCTGGCACGAGCTTGCGGGCACACGCACTTCAATAAGTTCTCTCCAGATGATTTGGTGACCTGGAAATGGGACATGCATCAGCTAACCGGGGTTGCGTATGGCGGCGTTGCTGGGCGATAAAGCGCCATACGCGCTTTGCCAACTCAACAACGAGTAGGACCCATGCTGAATCTCTCACAACGAATGTCCGTTTTCATGGCCGTACTTGGATTCGTCATCCTTTCACCGGCACCACTATTGGCCGCCAAAGCACCGGTGCATACATCCTCATTTAGCAAGTTTGGCGCCGGCGGCTACGATCCGGTGGCCTATTTCACGCTCAATAAAGCCACCAAAGGGCAGGAAGACCTTTCGGTCGAATGGTCCGGTGTCAAATGGCGATTTTCAAGCCAGGAGAACCTCGACAAGTTCTTGGCCGCGCCGGATTCTTACATGCCTCAATATGGTGGATATGATCCGCTCGGCGTGGCCGAAGGCAAGCTGTCCGGCGGTAAGCCGAAAATTTGGACCGTCGTCGACAACAAGCTTTACCTCCACAAGAGCCGCAATTCGCGAGACTATTGGCGCGTCGAACGCCGAGATTGGGTGTCTCAAGCAAACTCCCAGTGGCCTCAGGTACTGCAAGACGGCGGAGCGCTCTCCCTGCCCGATTTCGAATGGCCGTCGTTCAAATTGCCGTGGTTTGGAAAAGGCGATTAAGCCCAGTAATTCAACAAATTAGAATAGTAATTCAACAAATTAGAATAAAGGGCTGGTAGATGGTGCGAACTATCAACAAGCGCACGACTTTGGTCGTGTCCGATATGAAGCGGTCCCAGGCATTCTACGAAGATTGTCTGGGCATGACCGTCTACTACGACGACGAAGTGATCGTTTCGGGAGACGGCTTGCCGGCAGGCGAGCCCGGCTCGAAAACCCATCTCGTCATTCTCAAATGCCAAGATCCGGTCATCGGCATGATCGGTCTGTTGGAGTTCCTGGAGCCACGCCTGCCAGAGCCGCCTCAGCGCAAAGAGCGTGTGGGGATCGGGGATACGGTGTTCGTCATGGATGTCGATGACGTCGATACGGTCTATGAGCGCTTGGTGGCCAACGACTTTCCGCTATATGCAGAACCGCATGAATGGGAAATCCGTGCCGCCAACGGCAAAATAAAGCGGATGAAGTCAGTGAGTCTATTCGATCCGGACGGTTATTTCATCGAACTCAATATGACATTGTCCTAGGCGAGACGTATCTCATCATTTCGTCTGAAACCGCCCGGGTCACCTGGATTGGAATACCGCGCCGCTCTCGCAGTGCCGCCCTGACAAGACCCCAGTCGAGCCGCCAGGCCTCCAGGCCTGCGGCGTCCACAATGGTCTGGTCCATATTGGTCACAGGATTGGGATCGAAGTTCCATTCCTTTTCCAACTGGTCCAACTGATCGTGAGTGGGATGAACTTCGATATAGAGCTCGCCGTTTTCCCAGCCCATTTTGACCGGCTCCGAGACGACGCGCACCTTTGCGCCGACCGGTACACGTCCGAACAGAGTCTCGACCGATTCAGGATACATACGAATACAACCCCGGCTGACGCGCCGTCCCACTCCCGGCGGTTTGTTGGTGCCGTGAATGAGATAAGTCGGCCATCCGAGATAAAGAGCGTGTGCACCGAGCGGATTCTTGGGGCCCGGCCCTATACTCGGCGGTAGTGTCGGATCGTCTGCGCGTGTCGCGGCAGTGGGCGTCCAGGTTGGCCCTGCCTTTTTGCGAACGATGGTTGTCTCGCCCATGGGCGTCGTAAACGCCTCGCGTCCCACGCCGATGGCCGACGTAAACACTTCAGAGCCGTCTTCGGGGAAATAATAAATCCGGAGTTCGGCAAGATTTACAATAATGCCTTGAGCTTCACCGGAAGGCCGCAAATGGGCTTTGGGTAACACAATAACAGTGCCAACTCCCGGCACCCAAGGATCGACCCCGGGGTTCACTGCTAAGACTTCGAGCAAACCGAGCTGATGGTCCCGCGATAGGCCAATCAACGTCTCTTTACGCTGCATGACATGAACTTCGGGTTTGCCGATGATCGCAGGGTATTCAATTTGAGGGGACGAAGAGGCCGCTGCATCTCGTTGAGGTGCTGGCGTTGATACAGCATCCAGTTGAGGTTTTGACGCTGGCGCTGCTTCTAGTGCTTCGGCGGCGTCACCTTGCTCAATTTCGACGGCGGCCGCCGCGTGCGGTTTAACCAGAGGCTCCTGCGCAACTGTGCGTCCTATACCGTTCAGAAACAGAGATGTTGGCGCCGGAGCCGCTTCCAGCGGTTGAGCGTAACCGTGTTCAATTTCGACGGCAGCCGCTGCGTGCGATTTGACCAAAGACACCTGTGCAGGTCCGAGCGTTGTACCGCTCAGAACCATAAGTGCTGAAGTGCAGCCGAATAGCACGGCTCTATGCCGGCCATGGCGACGCCCGCCGGGCCGCTTTCGGGGGCGATCCAAAATCGCTCTTGTTGGGACTCTCCTAGTCATCTGTGCGGTACGCCATCACTACTTCGTTTGCCTGCCAATCTTACCGGTTCATTCAGTGTAATCGACTCAAAGGGCAATACTTTGACCTAATTGTGATCATTTCAACACCAAGGGCTGGACCAAAACACGTTTGGCCCAGCCCCTTGGATAAATTACATCTCTTGGCAGTAAGCGCTAACCGCCAGAAAAGTCGAAATTTCAGTCTGGGGAATGCCCCTCGCAAGAACTCTTACTTGCGCAGATCATCCTGGAACTGGCTATCGATCGCTTCGCACTTAGCAGCGCATTCTTGCGCAGTTGCCAAAGCTTGATCAGCAGTTTGCTGGGCTCTTGCCGCGTCGGCCCTTAAGGCATCGACTTCGGCTGTAGAAACGCAGCCCCCCAACATCAACAGCGGTACCACCGCTGCAACAGAAAATAGGCGTAAAAGCTTGGAATACATACAACCCTCCAATTGAGAAAAGCCCTGACTCACTCCCCAAACTATCTAGGGCACTCTACCGCGACATAGGATAAACCAATTTCGCGCCGGAAGGCATCCCTTTACTGCGAATTAGGGCGGCGGTCGAGCCACTTTTTTGAGATCTTGGTTAGCGGGGCAAAACACGCCTCAAAACTAAAATTCGCCCTTTTATGTCTTCAATTTAGCCACGACCTGGCCCTCGCTGACCTCGTCACCTTCTTCAACTAGAACTTCAACGACAACGCCTTCTACTTGAGAATATAAGGGAATTTCCATTTTCATGGATTCGAGGATGAGGACAGGCCGATGGGCGTTTACCCTGTCCCCCATTTTGGTCTCCAATTTCCAAATCTTTCCCGCCACCGTTGATGTCACGCTGGTTGTGCTCATTATGATTTGCCTGTGTGGTTCTGCGGCAACGCCGGAAGACCCGCCTCGAGCGCGACAGATTTGATGAGGGCCCAGGCCACCTTATCAACCGTAATGTTGAGATCGCGCTGAGACTTTCGCGTTATACGGGACCAGATCCTGATACCTTTGGTCGTTTCCAATTGTACATCGACGTGAGCGGGGCCGGTCTTGATGACTTCGGTCACACGCCCTTCGAAGGCATTTAGCACACTCAGTTTCCGAGGCGCCTCCAGGGCGAGCGCTACATCGCGTGCGCGTATTCTGATCCTGACCCGGTCTCCCTGATTGCCTGTAAGTTGCGGCACCAAGATTTTCTCGCCGGCAATATCAAGACGGCTCAATCCATCATCGCTTAGGTTGGATTCAAGTACGGCGTTGAGAACGGTTCCGAAGTGGGGAGGTTCGTCACCGGTCGCTTGAAATTCAGCTTGGACATCGAGGCGGCTAAGAACATCCTCTACCGATCCTTCGGCAACGATCCGTCCGTGGTCCAATACGATGACCGTATCGGCAAGGCGTATGATTTCGGCGACCGTATGCGTGACGTAAACAATAGGCACGCCAAATTCGTCGCGCATTTTTTCAATGAACGGCATGACTTCTAAACGGCGTAGGGGATCGAGACTTGAAAGCGGCTCATCCATGAGCAATAGCTTTGGGGTGGCGAGAAGGGCACGGCCGATCGCCACCCGCTGTTGTTCGCCGCCGGACAGCTTTTGCGGCCGTCGATTCAGTAGATGTGACAAGTCCAGAATGCGAATAACGTCGTCCCAAGAGGTCGTCTGGGCGGTGCCGTTATTTCGCGACATGCCGTAGCGCAGATTTCGCTCCACCGACATGTGAGGAAACAGGCGCGCATCTTGAAACACGTAGCCCAATTGCCGTCCGTTTGGTGTGATATTTGTTTTGGTGTCGCTATCGAAGAGCGTATCCCCATTTATCCGAACAAATCCGTTATCCGGCTTTTCTAGACCGGCGAGCACATTAACAATAGTCGTTTTACCGGCGCCTGAGGGACCGAACAAAGCCGTCAATCCCGAGCCCGCTTTGAAGGCGACGTCGAGTTCAAAGTCGCCAAATGACTTTGCAAACTTGACGTCAAGAAGGCTGTTGGGAGCGCCTGTCATGTCTGGCCATACACTCTGGTGCGAATCCGTCGCACCATGAACTCCGACGCCGCCAGCGCGACAATGGCAAGACCAGTTGATAGAATAACCATGCGCAACGCTGCCGCTTCGCCTCCTGGTGTTTGCAAAACGGAATAAATGGCAATCGGCAGGGTTCGGGTTTGACCGGGAATGTTGGCAACGAACGTAATGGTTGCGCCGAATTCGCTGAGCGCGCGTGCAAACGAGAGCACGAGTCCCGCCAGGATCCCTGGAGCCATCAGTGGCAAGCTAATGGTGAGAAACGTTTTCCAGGCTGATGCGCCGAGCGTACGCGCTGCGGTTTCCAGCCTTGCATCAATTGCCTCGATTGAAAGTCGCACCGATCGCACAAAAAGCGGAAAGCCCATGACACCGGCGGCAACGGCCGCGCCTTTCCAATTGAAGGCGAAGCTCACCCCCAAAGTGTCGTACAGCCAACCTCCAATGATGCCATTCCGTCCCAAGACGACTAAAAGCACATAGCCGACGACGACTGGCGGAATCACCAACGGCAAATGAACCAATCCATCGACAATGAGTTTGCCCCAAAACTCTTTGCGTGCCAGAAGCCATGCCATGGCGACCGCCAACGGCAGGCTCACCAAAGCGGCCCAAACGGCAACACGGAATGACAGCGCGAGCGCCTCTTGTTCGAGGGGGGAGAGGGTCAACATGGCCAAAGGTTAGGGGGATTGGCGCAGCGGGTCCAGCGACCGACTTTCCGGCAGCGCGAACCCCGATGTCACGAGAATGGTTTGAGCGTCCGCGTTCATCAGGAAGTCTAGGAATGGGCCAGATAGATCATTGTCACTCTGAGTGACGTGTGCTGCCCAATAGGAAATTGGGTCGTGACTTTCCTCAGGAAGAATTGTGACCACGCGGGTGCTGGGCTCGTTCAGGGTATCGGTGACGTAGACAAGTCCGGCAGCGGCATCGCCGCGTGTGACCCACGCCAGAACCACACGCACATTGGGCGCGAACGCAAATGAAGGCGTCAGCGGCTCGTATAGTTTCAATGCGCGTAATGCCTGAGCGCCATATATGCCTGCCGGGACACTTGTGGGGTTGCCCAGAGCAAATGGCTTGCCGTCCAGTACGCTGCTCAGGTCTGGCCGACCAAGTTCAATTGACCAGGTCGAAGATGTGGGCGCGATCAAGGCCAGGCGATTTGAGGCAAATGCTCGCCGAGAAGCGGCGTCTATTGAGCCAGCATTTTCGAGGTAGGCCATCCAGTCTTCATTGGCCGATAGGAAAACATCCGCAGGCGCACCATTTTCGATTTGACGGGCAAGAGCGCCGGTTCCGGCAACGACAATTTCAATGTCCGAACTCGTCTCTTGTTCGAAAAGTGGCGTGAGGTCCGCAAGTACCGAGGTCAAGCTGGCCGCCGCAAAAATCGTCAGCTTTGAGTCGTCGGCTTTGGTCGCGCATGGCCAAATGACGGCCTGCAGTGCGATTAGGACGCCAAGAAACTTCCCCGCCATGGCGCCTTGAAACTGTCTGGTCTTGACCATCGTCTTATTGTGCTGCTTCGGTAAATCTGCGCAATCCGGCATCGAGATCTTCGATCAAATCATCGGGATCTTCCAAGCCCACGTGAATCCGAAAATAGGCGCCGGGCTCAGTCCATTGCGTCGCCGAACGGTACCTGTGCGGCTTAAGCGGAATCAAGAGGCTCTCATATCCACCCCAAGAGACGCCCAAGCCGAAATGTGTCATACCGTTGAGCATCGCTCTTGCCTGCTCCCGCGATCCCGGTTGCAGGACGATCCCAAACAGGCTGGTCGCACCGCTGAAGTCGCGTTTCCAAAGTTCATGGCCGGCGTTGCCGGGTAGTGCGGGATAGATCAATCGTTTGACGACCGGTTGTTCGTTCAACCAGGCGGCAAGGCGCATGGCGTTCGCAGAATGCTGCTTTAGCCGGGCGCTCAACGTGCGCAAGCCTCGTTGTGCAAGATAGACATCGTCAGGGCCAACCGACAGGCCGAGATGTTTGCATCCGCGATGGATGTCAGGCCAGTGCGCATCGCGGCAACAAATCGTTCCCATTATCACATCCGCATGACCGCCAACATACTTGCTAATGGATTGCACGGCGACATCAATGCCATGCTCGAGCGGCTTGAAATAGAGCGACGTCGACCATGTATTGTCCATCATCACAATGACGTTTTGTTGGGCGTCTTCGTAGTTCTTGGCCGCTTGCGAGATGGCACGAATGTCTTGGACCTCGAACGTCATAGATCCCGGAGACTCGGTGTAAACCACGCGGGTGTTGGGGCGCATCAGGTCGGCAATTTTCGATCCGATCAGAGGATCGTAGTAGGTGGTCTCGATTCCGAGCTGCGCCAAAAACTCATCGCAAAAGACTCGCGCAGGATCGTAAGTCGTATCGACCATCAACAAATGATCGCCGGACTTGAGAAAACTCAATAAAGCGGCGCTGATGGCGGCCATGCCTGAAGGTGCAAGTGCGCAATGGTCGGCACCCTCTAGTTCCGCCATGGCCTCCTCGAACGCTTGCGTGCCCGGCGTGCCGTGGCGCCCGTACCGCACTCGAAGATTGGGATAGTTTTCCAAGACTTCGAGGCTCGGGAATAGAATTGTAGAGGCATGATAGACCGGCGGATTGACCACGCCGAAATTGTCCTGCGGATGGCGGCCGGCGGAAACGACTTTCGTGTCTTGCTTCATGAGTTGGTCTCGAACTTTTTGGCAGGCGGCGGGACGGATAGTCATTAGATCGCGTAAGGGTATGGGACGGCAGAAGGGGACAGACGTATCACATTATAGTGCCTCTCGCTCCGCCCGCGTGCTACCCATAGCCTGAGATTTTATGCGCCGCTTTGGAGAATCATTATGGGCGTAATGTGGAAGTCTTTGATCGCCGTTACCTTTATGGGAGTCATTGCCATGACGACGACCATGTCGAATGCACAAGAGCCGGAGATACCGGAAGGCTTTTCTTTAAGTCCTATGATGCGCGCTTCGATCATTGTGCGCGACCTAGACGCGTCCCTCCAGCTCTACCGGGATATTCTCGGCTTAAGGCCGCGGGTGGAGCGCGCACTGGACGGCGAAGCAGTCAATTTGATCATGGGAACTGAAGGCAAATCACTCCGCGTTGCGATCTTACAATCAGGGGATTTGGTCTTCGCCAATCTCGGCCTCTTCGAATATGTAGGCAACGGTGAGCCGCCGCCGGAGGCCGTTTCCGAAGTCCGCACCGGCGACGTGGCCCTGGTGTTTTTGACCAATGATATCTACCGAATTTTTGACGCCGTCGCTGCGGCGGGTTACACGATTGTGTCACAGCCGACGGTCTTGTTTCCTCAAGAAGACAGCCCGACGCAATCGCTTGAAATGATCTTTTTTGATGGCGACGGGATAGCCATTAACCTGATTGAGCGCGACGTGCCCAACGAAGACATTCGCTAGGCCAACCATACGGTCTAGAGTTGGTCTTAGGAATATGGGTTATAGCTCTAGTAATAATGGTAAATCCGATTTTTGAACACTGCGCCAATTGACCTGCCCTGGGCTTGCCTTCGCTTCACCAAATCGCCATTCTGGCGCCGCGCCGCCGATCATGCCGTACCAGTAATGTGACCAAGGGGGATTTCTATGAAACGACGCTGCGCCGTCTTCTTGCCAGCTCTTTTCTCGCTGGTTGCCGCTTATTGCGGCCCAGCTGCCTTCGCCGGGACTCTCGACGATGTCAAGGAACGAGGAAAACTTAATTGCGGCATTGAGCCAGGTCTTGCCGGTTTTGGCGTGCCCAATGACGACGGCGTCTGGATTGGATTCGATGTCGATTTTTGCCGGTCCGTTGCGGCGGCTATTTTTGGCGATGCGACGGCCGTCGAATTTCGCCCGTTGACGTCCGCCCAACGCTTCACGGCCTTGCAGTCCGGCGAAATCGATGTCTTGTCTCGAACGACGACTTGGACATTTTCGCGTGACGTCAATTTGGGATTTGAATTCGTCGGCGTCTGGTTTTATGACGGCCAGGCCTTTCTGGTGAACAATGATTTGGGCGTGTCCAGCGTATTGGAGCTTGATGGCGCGCGTGTCTGCATCGAGACCGGGACCACGACCGAACTCAATCTGGCCGACTTTTTTCGAACTAACGGCATGACCTTTGAATCGGTGGTGGTCAATACCGCTGACGAGGCCCGGGAAAACTATTTGGCCAACGCATGCGACGCCCACACCACCGACGCGTCTGGGCTAGCGGCGGTGCGCTCGACATTTCCCAGTCCTCAAGATCATCAAATTCTGCCTGAGACGATTTCAAAAGAGCCGCTTTCGCCGCTTGTCCGCCATGGCGACAATCAATGGGGCGATGTTGTGCGTTGGGTGCGAAACGCCGTAATTCTTGCTGAGGAACTGAAAGTGACGTCCGCCAATGCGGCCGAACTGCGAGAGACCTCGCCCAATCCGGAAATTAGACGGCTGCTCGGCACAGAAGGCGAATTCGGGCCTCAATTAGGACTTTCCAATGAGTGGGTATTCAATATTGTCAATCAAGTTGGCAACTATGCAGAAATATTCGACCGCAATTTGGGGGCCGAAACACCGCTTGGACTCGAACGAGGTCTTAATGCGCTTTGGAATGACGGTGGCATCTTGTACGCGCCGCCGCTGCGCTAAACCGTTTCCCCGAGCACGCCGGTGACGGCGGCGGGACACGCAGAGCAAGGGATTTCAACGCTCTGGCGGAGCGAAAAGATCCGCGGTCTTATCGTGCAAGCGGCCCTGCTCGCGGCTCTCACTCTTATTGCGACGACAATTTATTCCAACGCGGTTACCAATCTTGAAAACCGCGGCATCGCGACTGGTTTTGGGTTTCTCGATCAACCTGCTGGTTTCGACATCAGTCAAACCCTGATCACCTATGAATTGACGGACACGTTTGGCCGCGTCGTCGTGATCGGCGCGCTCAACACGCTGCTTGTCGCAGCCTTAGGAATTGTCGCAGCAACGTTCCTGGGCGTTGCGCTGGGCATTTTGAGACTGTCTCCGAATTGGCTGGTAAGCCGCCTGAGTGCGTCCTACTTGGAAATCGTCAGGAACATTCCACTCCTGTTGCAAATGTTGTTTTGGTACGGGGTCACGCTGTCGCTTCCCCGTGTGCGCGAAAGCGCGGACCTTGCGGGCGTCGCGTTTATTAACAATCGCGGCTTTTATTTGCCCAAGCCCATTTTCGAACCGGGCGCGGGGTGGGTTGCGATCGCCTTTGCCGCGGGTTGTGTGATTGCCTTTGGTCTCAGCCGCCGGGCGCGCCGGCAGCGAGACAGGACCGGCGAACGAGGCGCTTTGGGATGGGCCTATGTCGTGCTCATGTTTGGCTTGCCGCTGATAGCGGCCTTGGCAGCAGGATTTCCATGGACTTGGGATCTGCCAACTCTTCGCGGCCTTAATTTTCAAGGCGGCTTGCACATTCAACCCGCCCTTGTTGCTCTATGGCTGGCGCTTACCGCCTACACCGGCGCCTTTATCGGCGAAATCGTTCGCGCAGGCATTCAAGCAGTCAGCCGCGGCCAAACGGAGGCCGCCGCCGCATTGGGCCTCAAGCCCGCCCAGATCATGCGGCTGATTGTTTTGCCTCAAGCGCTGCGGGTCATCATTCCGCCCGTGACCAGTCAATATTTGAATTTGACCAAGAATTCATCCCTCGCCGTTGCCATCGGTTATCCTGAAATCACATCGCTCCTAATGGAAACGACCCTCAGTCAAACGGGGCAAGCGATTGAAGCGGTGGCCATCACGATGACATTCTACTTGGTCGTCAGCCTCCTGATTTCGTTGTTCCTCAATTGGTACAACAAGAAGTTGGCCCTGGTGGAGCGCTGACGTGTCCAGTACCGAATATTCAATCAGTCGGGACACGGCGCTTTGGCGATCGGTTCGTTGGAGCCGGAAGAATCTCTTTTCTTCCCCCGTCAATGGTGCGTTGACCTTTCTAGTTGCGTTGGTCCTTGTCTCGGTCGTGCCGCCTTTTATTCAGTGGTCGCTGATCGATGCCACATTCTTCGGCGAGTCGCGTAGTGCTTGCACCGGGGAGGGCGCCTGCTGGGCCGTGATCACCGCGCGTTTCAAATTATTCGTGCGCGGATTTTATGATGGCAGCTCGTGGCGACTTTGGCTGGTCGCGGCTTTGCTCGCTGCGGCGCTCGTACCCATTCTGAAAGATCGCATGAACCGACGGGGCGTTTGGCTCATCGGCTCTGTGTCCTATCCGTTGATGGCCTTTTGGCTACTCTATGGCGGGCTGGGACTCGAAGTCGTCGAAACCAGCCGTTGGGGCGGATTGCTGCTGACCATGATCATCGGTGTGGTCGGTATTGCCTCGTCCCTACCGATTGGCATTCTATTAGCGCTCGGCCGCCAGTCGGACCTGCCGGCGGTCCGGCTTGTCAGCATCCTCTTTATTGAATTTGTCCGGGGCGTTCCTCTCATCACCATTCTATTTATGGGCCAGCTCTTGTTGCCGCTCTTCCTGCCGGAGGGGGTCGACCTTGACGATCTCCTGCGCGCGCTCATTGTCGTGGCGCTCTTTTCAGCTGCCTACATGGCGGAAGTCGTGCGAGGCGGCCTGCAGGCTATTCCGGCTGCGCAATATGAAGCGGCTCGGGCGCTCGGCTTTGGTTATTGGCAAATGATGGGCTTGATCGTACTGCCGCAAGCCTTGCGCATTGTAATTCCAGGTATCGTCAACAGCTTCATTTCCTTGTTCAAGGATACGACCCTGGTTGCCATCATCGGCCTGTTCGATTTGCTGGGGACAGCGCAAGCGGCCTTAGCCGATCCCAACTGGCTGGGACTGCGCAATGAAGTCTATGTTTTCACTGGCATCGTCTTTTGGATTTTCTGCTTTGCCATGTCGCGCTATAGCATGGCGCTCGAAGCCCGATTGGGCGGGACGCGGGAGCAAGCGATATGAACGACGCCTCGAACACAAGCGGCGAGGGCATTGCCATCGAGCTCTCCGGCGTTGACAAATGGTTTGATGATTTTCATGTTTTAAAGAATATCAATCTCTCGATCCGTCGCGGTGAGCGCATCGTCATTTGCGGACCATCGGGATCTGGCAAGTCGACGCTCATCCGCTGCATCAACCGGCTAGAGAACCATCAGAGGGGCAATATCGTAGTCGACGGTGTCACGCTGACCGACAACGTCAAAAATATTGACGCCGTCCGCCGCGATACCGGCATGGTGTTTCAGCAGTTCAATCTGTTTCCCCATTTGACGATACTGGAGAACTGTACGCTCGCCCCCATCTGGGTCCTCAAATTGGCAAAAGATGAAGCCGACACACGCGCCATGAAATATTTGAAAACGGTGCGTATTCCTGAGCAGGCTCATAAGTATCCGGGTCAGCTCTCCGGCGGTCAGCAACAGCGCGCCGCGATTGCCCGTTCGCTCTGTATGGAGCCCCGGATCATGTTGTTTGACGAGCCAACTTCATCTCTCGATCCCGAAATGATCAAAGAAGTGCTTGAAGTCATGGTCGATTTGGCAACCGGAGGCATGACCATGCTGGTTGTAACCCACGAAATGGGATTTGCCCGCCAAGTCGCCGACCGCGTCATCTTTATGGACGAAGGCGAGATCATCGAGCAGAACACGCCGCAAGAATTTTTCGACAATCCGCAAAACGAGCGCACGAAACTATTTTTGAGTCAAATCTTGCAGTGACACGAGCAGGAAGAACATACATTGGACTTGCCCCGCTTGAGTGGAGAGCACGGTTTTGGTTTAGGTCATCATTTCATATTGGATCGGGCTTTGATAGTTGCATGCTGAATGTCGTCTGACGGGGTTATAAAAACCGTCAATGTATTGAGCGATTTCTGTTTCAGCCTGGGCGCGCGTTTGGAAGACCGTTCGCCAGACAAGTTCTGATTTGATGGTTTTGAAGAAAGTTTCCACGACGGCATTGTCGTAACAGTTCCCTTTGCCGGACATGGACACAACGGCGCCGATTTTCTTCAGGGCAGCGCGATACTCAATAGAGCAATATTGCGAGCCGCGATCAGAGTGATGGATCAGTCCCGGCGGCGGGCGCCGCAAAGCCACAGCCCGGCGCAGGGCTTCAAGCGCCAAGTCCCGCTTCAACCGATCGCTGACAGCCCAGCCGACAATCCACCGGGAGAATAAGTCCATCACGACAGCGAGATAGAGCCAGCCTTCGGTTGTCCATATATAACTGATATCAACAGCCCATTTTTGATTGGGTTTGTCGGCATTAAAGTCGCCGCCAAGATGGTTGGGCGCGATCGGCCAAGCGTGACAGCTATCAGTCGTGCGCCGGAAACGCCGCTTGCGCCTTGCCTGCAGGCCATTCTCGCGCATCAACCGGGCAACACGACGACGGCCAACTTCAAATCCCTCATCTTGTAAATCGCGTGTCATGCGCGGGCTGCCATAGGTCTCGTTCGACAAGGCGAACGCGTTTCGAATATGGGCGAGCAGGATCATGTCCTCGCGCTGACGGCGGCTCGCCGGGCGATCCTTCCACCCGTAATAACCGCTCTGGCTGACGCCAAGCAGACAGCAGGCGCGCTGAACAGAAACAAACGCCTTGCTCGCGTCGATCAGTTGAAACTTCATCGACTTGGCTCCTTGGTGAACAAGGCGGTCGCTTTTTTTAACAAGTCCCTTTCCTGCCGAAGGATCTCATTCTCACGCCGAAGGCGGGTGTTTTCTTTCTCAAGATCATCGTGCGGGCCGGCGGCCAAATCCTCATCACGAAAGCGCCGCCGCCACGCCGACAGCGTCGATTTGCCGACGCCAAGATCTTTCGCAATCTCATCAATCGTTCGACCGCTCTCATAGCTCAATCGAACGGCCTCTCGCTTAAACTCGTCGCTAAATTCTCGGTTCCTGCCTGTCATGTGCACCTCCGTTTAGCTTAGAAAGTGCTCTCCACTCTTCTGAGGCAAGTCCATGCCTGGCGACCTGGAAGCGCAGATCGAAGACTTCGTCGGCCACTACAACCACCAGCGATATCACGAGAGCCTGAAGAACCTCACGCCTGCCGACGTCTACTTCGGGCGCGGCCAAACTATTCTATTGCAAAGAGAAAGGATTAAACGAAAAACAATCGAACACCGGCGCTTGCAACACCGCAAAGCCGCTGCTTAAATTGAAACAACAGATGAGCCAAAGACTCAGCTTGCTCAAATCGAAATCTGTTCCAATTTATCTGACGACGGACAGAGTATGTTTTTCACGCAAAAGATTGCCCTCCGGCATCTAACTTATTCGAGATGGAGAACGGCAGCTTACAACGGAGTGATGACGCTTTGACTGGGAGAGTGATGTCTTAGAGGAATATTCGCTGCGGATCGTGAGCCACCGTCGCAAGCGATGATATGGTTCGACCGCATTCAGATGAACTCCAGCTTTAGTCCGGCAATGCAAACGCGATCAATGCGTCTCCTTGATTGTCCAACATTGGCGACGTGCCGCCAGCGGCGATGATGAGGAATTGCTTGCCGTCATTCATGTATGTCATGGGAACGAAAGTCCCCTGATGTGGAAATTAGTTTGGCAAGTTTCCTTGCAGCATTTCACAAAGCTTCCTACACAACATCAAGAATTAGCCTGCCACATTCCTAGTCAGATGTCAGTTCCCGCTTTACAAAGCGATGAAGAGCTTCCGCAGCAACTCTGTGACCTTCGGGATTCCAATGCCAGTTTTTCTTGATGTAAAGCTGCTCTACTCCGGCCGAATGGATGGGCGTGGTGAGGTCAGCAAATGGAATTCCGTTTTGTTTAGCCCAGTCGTTCACAAAACCACGCCTCTCTTTGTCTTCTTCAGTGTCACTTTTCCCGGGCAGAAAAATAACTGCTGGAATGAAGTTCTGAGTTTGCGCATTGTCGCGAAAGCGATCTAATAGCGCTGAATTTAGTTCATACCTATTTCGAAATCGCTTTTGATTCCAATATGTCTGATAGAACGCCTGAACTATGCGTAAACGCGCAAATCCTTTAGGAAAGGCAAAGGGTACCGTTATTAGTTTAGAGTCTTCAAGTTCGAATTTAGGAAATGCAAACCCTGCTCCAGAGTCGTACGGCCGTAGCCGCCGCATGTCGTCCGTATACACAGCTAGAGGTGGTTCGGTTTGTTTGAACAACTTTCGGACTGCGGATAAGTGGATTTCAGCCCCTGTTATGCCGCGACCGGGATTGGTTGCAGCACGTTGAAGTAAGCCTGATCGGGTGTCTGGCGGTCAAGCGATGAATGCGGTCTCTTGGTGTTGTAAAAGACCAAATATTTGCCGAGGGCGGCTCGGGCTTGTGGAACATTGCCATAGGCATGCAGATAGACCTCCTCGTATTTGACCGTGCGCCACAGCCGTTCAACAAAGACATTGTCCCGCCACGCTCCCTTGCCATCCATGCTGATGGCGATTTCAGCATCCTTCAGGATTTGTGTGAAAGCGATGGAGGTAAACTGCGAGCCCTGATCGGTGTTGAAGATGTCCGGCTTACCGTAACGGGCCAGTGCTTCTTCAACGGCTTCAATGCAAAAGTCTGCTTCCAGTGTGATAGAGAGCCGCCAGGACAGGACACGCCGGCTGAACCAGTCAACCACTGCGGCCAGATAAACAAAGCCCCGTGCCATTGGAATGTAGGTGATATCCATCGCCCAGACCTGATTGGGTTGGGTGACCGGCAGCTTACGCAACAGATAGGGATAGATTTTGTGGCCCGGTGCAGGCTTGGACGTGTTCGGGCGGCGATAAATAGCCTCAAGCCCCATACGCTTCATCAGTGTTGTGACGTGCAGGCGGCCAACCTTGTATCCTTCACCAAGCAATAGTCCCTGCAGCATCCTGCTGCCTGCAAAGGGATAGTCGAGATGCAATTCATCAATCCGGCGCATCAGTGCCAGATCACCGACCGATACGGGACGGGGCTGATAATAGACGCTGCCCCGGCTGATCTTGAGCGCCTTGGCCTGACGGCTGAGCGAGAGTTTATGTTTGCGGTCGATCATTTTCTTGCGCTCGGCAATCCCGCCTTGGTGAGCGCATCGCCTAAAAAATCATTCTCAAGCGTCAGCTCCCCAATCTTGGCATGGAGCCTCTTCACATCAACACGGGGTGCAGGCAGCGGTGATTTACCCTCCCGCCCAAAAACACCCGCTGCACCCTCAAGGAGCTGATCTTTCCATTGCTTGATCTGGTTAGGATGAACATCAAACTGCTGAGCGAGTTCTCCCAATGTCTGCTCACCGCGAACGGCCGCAAGGGCCACCTTCGACTTGAACGCAGGTGTATGATTGCGACGTGGTCGTCTTGCCATAGTGGATCTCCTGTTGCCGGCGATCATGCCGCCTACAGGCCAAAATTCCACTTATCTCAACTGTGCAGATTTCCCGAGCCACCTCTTTATTATGCGTCGCCCTCTTACGTTGGCTCTCCAGAGCTAACTGAAATTGTTTTGGCCGGCGCACTTATCGACGAAGGATTGACCTACGAGGCAACGACATATGCCGCGCTTACTGATCGCGAGTTAAGAGATCGCCTGTTAGATGAGTGTGGTTGCGTTTTGATGTCAAGCACGCTCATGTGTGACAACAGCGAATTGACCCCCTTAGTCCATCAAATGAAGCGCAAAGACAACAAAGTTGTCGTTGGTGGCGCGCTTGTCTCACTCTTGCATAGTGAATGGACAAATGTTCCGGGCGCAGATCTTGTTGCCATTGGGTACGGGGAAATGCTCATTCCCTCAATCGCACGCTGGATCAAGAGCGGGTACACGGACCTTGAGCCTCCTGAGAATGGAAGAGTTGTCGAGGTTTGCGGAAACACGCTGCTCTATAGTGGCAATCCCACGAGCAAAAATCTCGATTGGCTACCGACGCCGGATTGGAAGCAAGCAGAAAAATATCACAACAAAAAGTTTGAACTCGTAAACTACGAGTCGGTTCGTGGTTGCCCTTATAGATGCGCATTTTGCAACTTTCCTTTCCTTTTTGAAGATACCGTTTTTCGAACAAAGTCAGCACAAAAGATCTTTGACGATTGGATGATTTACTCCAAGCAAGGCGCCAAAGTCGTCAATTGCATGGATAGTCTGTTTACGATTCCGCCAAAGAGGCTTTACGAGCTTTGTAATCTACTGATTGATGCTGGATCTCCAATCGAGTGGACCTGCTATGCCAGAGCTGGAGACCTGGCAAAGCCGGGAACCGCCGCACTGATGAAACAAGCGGGATGCAAGTTGGTTCACATCGGTTATGAGTCGGGCAGTCAAACGATCCTGGACAATATGAACAAGCGGTCCGGTGTCGAAAGTAATGTCAAAGCGCTTCAGCTTTGCCGTGAAGCCAAATTGACAACGGCAGTAACGCTCATCGTGAGTTTTCCAGGCGAGACCGAACAAAGCGTCAGGGAAACATTCGAACGGCTAAAGGAGAGCCCGCCCGATCTGTTTTTCGGCGGCGGCTTCAATACGCGAATGGTCGCTATGCCCGTTTTACAGCCCGACCAAAGAAAGAAGTACGGATTGGTGACCCAGACGGACCATCTGTCTTCCGCGCCCTATTGGCGGCATGACACAATGGCGTGCCACGAAGTGCCGCATTTGCTGCGCTGGCTAAATCAAAAGCTCATTGAAGAGCGGGTCGCTTTGGAAGGCAGCCTCTTTTACAATGGTCTAATGGGATATCAACAATCCGACCGCGAAGATTTGCTCGATTTCCAAAGAGACGTTCTTCATAGCCTTGGTCATAGCCTTGGTCCGTTGCGCTGGGGCTTTAGTGTCGCCCAACAGGCGCTGAAGGGTGCATTGCGCTTGGACATCAAGCGAAAATTGGTGTCGCTGCCTCCGGATTCGGACATAGACTTATCAATGGGTAGCGGCCATCCGGTTCCGGTACAGCCTGAGTAATCTATCTACCCGCTTAACCCAATTCCGTTTGAAGTTTACAAGTAAGTTGCACGGTAGGTCACCGCTGGGTCGCTGGTTCGAGTCCGGCCGGGGAGCCAATTAGATCAAGGGTTTAGCCCGCAAACGGCTGATCCCTTGCTCGTTGTGGGGTAACGTTGGGATAACAGAAGCTTCAATCTGGGCCCTAAATTCGTCGAATTGGGCAGGCACATTTGCCATGGCAAATTGGCTAAAGAGAAAAGCTCCACCAAAGAAAAAGATAGCCGCTACCCCGCAATGCTTTTCGACCAAAATATGTTGATTGCGGCCGGTCATCGGTTTTAAGAGCTGCCTGGCCTCGCCTGCTGGTGATTTCGGAAAACCTTCGCAACAGCCTGCGTAAGTTTTCTGCATAGAAGTTGATGACCACCTAGATCGAATGGTGTGTTTTCCCATATGCGCGATTCAAACATTTCGGCATAGTCTCTCTATAGAAACCGACCTTATGCGGACTTGAATAAGCAAGGAGAGAAATAGTGTTAAAACTCCCCATCGCGTCGATCTTCGCAGCCATTGCAGTGACCGTGTTGCTCGGATCATCATCTCCTGCCGAGGCGGCAGATTGCGGCGCGAAGAACCAACGTCCTTGTACGATCTTTGAACGCATTCCGTCCTGCAATGACGGCCTGTACGAAGATTTCGGAAAGGGTCTGTGTCTAAGCAAGGCTGTACCGGGGCAGGACTGCGGGCGAGAAAACCAGCGCCCATGTACCATCGTTGAACGCGTCCCCTCGTGCAACAGCGGTCTTGTAGAGAATTTTGCCAAGGGTCAGTGTGTCCGCGCAGCCGTCCCCGGTCGGGATTGTGGCAATGAGAGCCAGCGACCTTGCACCGTCGTTGAGCGCATTCCGTCCTGCAATGCCAACCTTAAGGAAGACTTCGCGAAGGGCGTGTGCGTTGCCGTGAACTGCGGAAAAAAGCTCGGGCGACCCTGTACAATTGTGGAGCGCATTCCCTCTTGCGATGAAGGTCTTGTTGAGAATTTCCTCGAAGGAAGATGTGTTCCGAGTGCCGATGCGGAGCGCCACCGCATTGCGGGGGAAAAGCTCAAAGAGATCGGCGGATTCGTCGTGTCGAAAGTTGACTTTGCAACCCAAATCGCCAATGACCCGCAAGTCCGTGCGAGCCTGAATTCTGGAGACGAAACCGCCGTTGCACGCGTTGTGAACCCAGCGGACGCTGGACCCACACAGATGCCTGACGGCTATTTGTTGCGGACTCTCTCGATCGGCGCCACGGCAGGCGGAAAATTTCTATTCGTTGGAACAACTGGAGGGGCCGGAGCTGCGATCGATCTAAGGGGTGAACGGCCCGCCTATGTCTACGCGACCGGAGATTACAACTTTGGGCCGGGCCTTGCCGCCGCGGGCGGGATCGATGTCGGTTTCTGGGTTTGTCAGAACAACAAAATCGGCGGAGACTCATGGGGCATCGAGTTTGGAGTGGATGATCTAGTCCTCGCCTTTGTCGGCGCTGCCTCGCTCAAGAAAGGTCCCTCGCTTGGGGTAGGTCTGTGGTTCGACTATGACAATGTCTTTCTGGGCTTTACGATAACGCCCGGTTTTGGCGTCGGTGCCGACTTCGGCGGTGTTGTTAAAGCGGCGACTGCCGTCGAAGGTGATGACAGTGTTGGTTGCGATGGCCGCCAGAAAACAAACACCGGACAAAATGTTGCGGCAAACACTTCATCGGCCACATCGACTTCGACCGCCCAGAGCTCTTTTGCATCGATCGCTCTTTGTCCCGACACGGCTCAAAGTCTGCGCGGAACAGGGCAGAGATTCACTTGTTCATGCACCGCCACACGAACCAGTGACGGCAACGTCTGGGGAATCGGCCCCTACACTGACGATTCGCGCATATGTAAGGCCGCCGTTCACGCCGGAATCATTCCCGCGTCCGGAGGTCCCATCGAAGTCCAAGTGTCCAACGGTCAGTCAAGTTACCAAGCCTCCAGCCGCAACGGGGTGACGACAGCAGAGTATGGCGACTGGCCAGGTAGCGTCATAGTGAGACAGCCCCAATGACCCAGTGCCCCTTCTGCAACCAACCACCTTCGTCAAGACTCAGGCTAAATAGTCCGCGGTCAAGTCCGTCGAGACCGTCCAAAGCCGCTCTGCCATTTCGGCATTTTCCGTTTGGCCGCCGGGGCGGATCGGATTGCAGTCGTTGAAGAAATAGCCGCTGGTCGTCGCCAAGTCCGGATGGCTGGCAACGTAGCACTGGGTCGCAGCCCCCTCGCCTAGATTTTTCATAAAAAACCGGCCGAGCGTACCTGCCACAATGAGCTGCCATTGAGGTAGGTGCCGCCCGAGATTGGTCATGATGACGCCGGGGCGTATCGCGTTCGACGTTGCCTTTGTTCCCTCAAATCGCCGGGCCAATTCGTTGGACATTAAAACGTTTGCGAGTTTGGAATGGCCGTAGGCCATTTCCGGATCGTAGACGCCGTCCAAAGTTAGATTGTCGAACAGGATTCCCTCTTCGGGGGCCGAGCGCGTCGACGATCCACTCGAGACGACAACGACGCGCCCCTGCTCCGCTTCCACGACTCTGTCCATCAGACCATTTGCCAAAATAAAGTGGCCGAGGTGATTGACGACGAATTGTTTTTCAATGCCGTAAACCAATTCACGCTCTCGCAAGGCCATGACGCCCGCATTACAAATCAACATGTCGATCGGCGTGTCGAGGGCGTGAACTTGATCGACGCAGGCTGCCACGGAGGCAAAGTCCGATAGTTCGAGCACAATTGGCGTTGTCTGCCCGTCGACGCTGTCGCAGGCCGTGCGCGCCTTTTCTTCTGTGCGCCCCGTACCGATGACATGGGCGCCGCGTATGGCCAGCACACGCATGGTCTCATATCCCAAACCGGAATTGCAGCCGGTGACGAGCGCGGTCTTGCCGGTGAGATCGAGACCGGCGGTCACTTCTTCTGCTGTCGATGAAGCGCCAAACGATCCGATGGGTACACCCTCAGGCGGCGGCAGTTCATCCGCGTCGCTGCAACCGCCGACAGCGGCAACAGTACTTACCGCCGCACTCGATTGGAGGAAACGGCGCCGATCTATTTTGCTGCTACTATGAAATGAATGAGTCATGGCCTGTCTCCGGTGACGGTATTGAAGCGATTGACGCCCTCAACACTATATTCCAGATGAAGCGGCTGTCTCGCAAAAGCCGCGATCTATCGCCCCGTGGGCTGGACAAAGAAAAAGGCGGCTTCACGGAGCCGCCTTTATTGGCAATAGATATTGAGACTGAATTAGGCGGTTTGACGCCGTCGCCTTGCGAAGCCAAGGCCCAACAGACTGAAGCCAATCAGCGCAAGCGTGCCGGGCTCTGGCAGTCGCCGTGTGAACGTGTGTGGATGTCCATAGTCTAGAAAAACGTCGGGTCCACAGCCACCAATACAAAGCATCGCCCATCCACCGCCTGGTCCTGAGAGGAATAGGTTAAAGATCGGCGTATCAATGATAAGCGAAGGCGCTGCGCCGGACAATGTCGGCAGAACTGCAAAGAAGGCCGCAGCATTGTCTAGCAATCCGGATCCCGAACTGGACGAGTACGAAAATGAAATGAAATCTGAAGTGACCGCGAGCGTTCCTGGCACATAACCACTGGCCAGCGTCAATACGCCCGTGGCTGTTCCCATGCAGCCACCTAAGCACGAGCCCTGCCAGTCATAAATGACGGCGGCCTTAGTACTGGTGGCGCTAAGAGCTGTAATAACCAGAAAGGCCGCCGCAATAACGCTTATGCTTTGTAGCCGCTTCATTTTATTAGTTCCCATTTTTTCACAAGGATTAGTCTCAAACTCATACGTCACCCCACTCACAGGCGAGGATGTCAAAAGAACTGCAAAAACTGTGCCCACGCGAGACACGTGTTGTTTTTCAAAGACTTGTTTGGCTAACGGTCCGTCCGGGGATATCTAATTGTAAAAAATCCCGACACCTGAGACGAAAACCCATCGCCCAATGAAAAAGGCGGCTCCGAAGAACCGCCTTTAAAGGTCTTAGATGAAAAAGATTGTTAGGCGGTCTTGCGCCGACGGCGCACTATCCCGAGACCGGCAAGACTGAAGCCGATGAGCGCAAGAGCACCCGGCTCAGGCGCGTTCATTGGCGTTTTGGCAAATGTCAGATTCCGAACGTTAAATCCGTCTGAGGAATTGCTGCCCTCAACAAAGCTAAGCGCCGTAATCGAGCTTGTGCTGACAAAGCCTATGAAGCCGGATGTAGAAGCAATCACTGTCTCATCTGCATCTGTCACTTGGATCGTCGTGTTGTTGAGTCCAGTAACTTCAAAGCCGACCCCAGTAATTGCCATGGGGAATGCCCAATCCAATCGATTAGAGCATGACGACGGAGGCGCACCACCGTCAACGCGGCCATGGAAGTGTGGCCCATTAGACGTGGTATGGACGACGTTGCAGTCAGGATCGGTCAAGCCAGCACTATTACCGCCTTGAGTGGATGTAACCATCGACGCGAATGTAATGCTCGCAGCTTGCGTTTGGGAAACGCTGAAATCCTCATTAACTGAGGTCAATCCGGCAACAGCCGCGTTGTAAGATGCCAAGTCATTAAATGTCATAATTGTCGCTGAAGCTGGCGCGCTCCAGCTAGCCACGGCCAAAAGGCCTAATCCCGCTAAAATCTTTTTCATCTTCCTTCTCCTTCTCCTTGTTCGAAGAACTCTTCCTTGTTCGAAGAACTCTCAAATTTTTTGATCCCCCCGCACACAGGCGCGGTCAGCTACTTACTAGAAATAACTGTGCCAATCTGAAACATTTTATGTATTTCAATGACTTAATTGGTTAACGCTTATTCTTGGAATCTCAAGTTGTAAAGAATCCCGACACTTTTTCTTCCCTTTATAGTTGAAATTACACATCTTAGAGGGGAAAACGGCGGATTAAGGCCGAAAATCGCGTTAACCAAGTGTAAAGAATCCTGACACTTGAGAGTTCGGGGCCAACTCAGCGCCTTTTTAAGGTTTTTGCTGTTTTCTGATGTTCGGCAAAGCTAGGGAGAGGCCGGGGTCATGGACGACTCATCGACTGCAAATAGCGAGAATGGCCATTGGCTCGATGCAGAGCGGCTGCGGGTCTATCCGCTGATCTTCATCGGCTTTTATGTCCTTGTCTGTGTCGGCAGTTGGCTTACCTCGACGGACGGGGTCGATCTTCGCGGCAAGCCTTTGGGCACCGATTTCATCACCTTTTGGAGCGCGGCCCAGCTTGCGTTGGTGGGTACGCCCGTATTGGCCTACGACTCTGGCGCCATCTTCGAAATGCATAAACTGGCTGTGCCGGCAAATTCAGAACTTTTTCTTTGGCATCATCCCCCGACCTTTATGGTTTTGGTCTATCCCCTGGCATTCCTGCCCTACATCCCTGCCTATTTTGTTTGGGCCGGTCTGACCCTCGCTGCATTTGTTTGGACCATGGTGCGCCTTGCGCCCTCGCCCTACACGCTCGCTCTGACGCTCGCGTTTGGAGGCACATTCGTCAATTTCATACACGGACAAACGGGATTCTTGTTGGCTGCCTTGGTGGGTGGCATCTTTCTCTGTCTTGAAAAGCGCCCCGCGATCGCCGCACTTCTTATTGCGCTGATGACCATCAAGCCTCATCTTGGCGTGCTTATTCCCATTGCACTTATTTGTGGCGGCTATTGGCGTGTGTTTGGCTACGCTATTGTTGCCTGCCTTGGTTTTTGGGCTCTAACGACGGCGATGCTCGGTACGGAGATGTGGATCGCTGGGGTCGAAAACCTCACCACCACTCGTTATGTCATGGATGAAGGGCTGTTGACCTGGGCCAAAATGCCGAGCCTTTATGCAACGGCGATGATGCTCGGCAATGGAACAGCCCTCGCCTACAGTGTGCAAATCGTGTTCGGTCTCGCTGTCGCCGTCGCCGTCGCTTTGGCGTGGCGCGGCCCGGCATCGCTGTCCGTCAAAGCCGCCGTTCTGGTCAGCGGCAGCGTACTCTTACCGCCTTACATTTTCGACTATGACCTGACTGTGCTTGCCATCGCTATCGCGCTCTTAGCACAAGAAGGCCAGCGCACAGGTTGGCGCGCCTACGAGCGTGAGATCTTGGTGATGGTCGGCGTCGCACCGATGCTCGGACCCATCATTGCCGAAACAACAGGGATACCCATAACATTTTTCATGGTAACGCCGCTGTTCATTGCCTGTGTACGGCGCGCCTTCGCCTCCGCCGAGACGATAGCCGAAACCGCGGACCCGATGGCCCCGGCAATGACGATCACGGCCGATGCATCTGGCTCGAAACCACAGCATACGGATTAATTGGTTACGACAGACCCCAGGTCTTTTTCAAGAAACCGATAAGATCCTTCCAAGAGCGATCCATCGCCTCTTCGTTGCGCCCCATCGTGTAGCCAAACGACACACACTCTTTCATGGCGTCGGGACCCAGATTCATATCCATCCCACTCGTGGTTTCGATAATCGTGCCGTCCTTTCGCCACAAAGGTACACAGTCGCGAACGTTAAATGCGTCGGCCTTGAACTCTTGCGGGAAAGGCTGGTCCCAGCCATGGCCGGCGCCCTTGTAGACTTTAAGCTTAGTTTTCGAGCCATTGGTCTTTAACCGTTCCGTGAGACTTTCACACGCCAACGCGTCGATCGATTCATCTTGGTCCCCGATCATGATGAGCACCGGCGCGCCGGTCGTCGAGCGTTCTTCGAAATCAAGCGAGCAACCGGCATAAAAACTCGCGTGCAGAGAAAAACGCGCCGTCTCGTCGCCGAGCGACGTTGCAACAATTTTGTGCACGGAATAGAGCGTCGTCACGCCGCCCATAGAAAAACCAGTAGCGCCGATGCGCGCGCCATCAATGGCGGGATGTCGTTGCAACGCCTTGAGCGCCTGAAACGCATCGACCATTTGTGTGTACATGTCGGCTTTCGCCATGCGCATAAAATAGTTGTCGTCGACTTTGAGTCCGCGGGAGCGAAACGTGTCAACTGCAAAGCCCGCGATACCGATGCCCGCCAGCCGTTCGGCGAGCTGTACGCTCCGGCCCGTCCAGTCGCCACCGCTGCCGTGCAAAATAATCATCGCTGGCACCGGCGCGTCGGCGGATGCGTTTTGCGGTAATATCAAGCGGCCGAGACCCGCGGCTTTCGGCGCTTCTGCAGACCCCTGCATGAGGGTTTTTGCGGTTTGCGCATCCCAACTTGGGAATCGGAGCTCGCCTTCAGGGCCACTTGTAAAGTCGCTGAACTCAAAGTTGTCGTTCAGCGCGGGAGCTTCCGCACCGACAAGACCCAGCGCCAGGATCGCCGCGCCTATCCTCGATAGTCGTCCTCGTCCCCTTGCCATCGACGTGAGCTTTCCCAAATCCTACTTCGTTAACGACTCGTAACTTGCCTCAAGTCACAAGACGCGCGTCGTATTTCGGGGTCAAAGAGTGACCCTGCTAGGAGTTTGGCGCAAATCAATTTACGTTGTTTAAAACAATGACGATCGGTACTGCAAGCCGCGCCGCTCCATTTTCCAAATAAGGTTTAGTTAACCATGAAAGTTTTCGAGCCGACTTCTCTGGGCAAAGCAGATGTCGAACAGATTAGCCATGAGGTCGTGTACAAAGGATTTGCACAACTCAGTGCCTATAATTTGCGCCATCGGCGCTTCGACGGAAGCTGGAGCGAGCAAGTTAGACGAGAACTGTGTGAGTCGGGCGATGCCATTGTCGTCTTGCCTTACGACTCCGTCTTGGATTGTGTCATCCTGGTGGAGCAGTTTCGTATTTCGTCTTATGCGCGCGGCATCAAGCCCTGGCTGGTCGAATGCATCGCGGGGCGAGTTGGCAAAGGCGAAACACCAGAACAAGTCGCCGTACGGGAAGCGCGGGAAGAATCCGGATGCGAACTCAGCGAACCGATTAAGATCGGCGAAATATTCATGTCGCCGGGCATCTTTGCAGAACGCGTCACCATGTTCTGTGCGCAGACCGACGCCAGCAATATATCCGGTATTCACTGGCTCGACTCAGAGCACGAGGACATCCGAGCTTTAGCCGTCAGCTTTGACGATGCCATGGCCGCGCTCGACGACGGCCGCATTCACGTCGCGCCCGCCTTTGTTTGTTTGAATTGGCTCGCTCGCCACCGGGAGCAGCTGCGCACAGACTGGCAAGCACCGTCTTGAAGAGGACGAACACGCTGATTAGGGTAATCCAGTCACAAACAACCAAAGAAAAGATGAGCCCCTATGCCCGATAGCGACCCTCAAACACTTGTTAGCACGGACTGGCTTGCCGAGCATTTGGCCGCGCCCGACGTTCGCGTCGTTGACGGCTCGTGGTACCTCCCCGATGCCCATCGCGACCCCAAAGCCGAATATTTGGCGGCCCACATTCCCGGCGCCGTCTATTTCGACATTGATGCCATCAGCGATCAGAGCCGTGATCTACCGCACATGCTCCCGAACGCCACGCAATTTTCAGCTCAGGTCAGAAAGCTCGGGCTCGGCGACGGAAACCGGATTGTGGTCTATGACGGCGCGGGCATTTTCAGCGCCGCTCGGATCTGGTGGATGTTTCGCATTATGGGGCACGAGGATATAGCCGTGCTGGATGGTGGCTTTCCAAAATGGACGGCCGAAAATCGGACGACGGAAGACGGTAACGTCCGTCCCCAAGAGCGCCACTTTACCGCGCGCGTTAACACACTATTGTTGCGCTCAACCGACGACGTTGCAGCCAACTTAGAAACCAAAGATGAGCAAGTCGTAGATGCGCGAGGTCCGGGACGCTATGCCGGCGCGGAACCTGAGCCCCGACCCGGCGTGCGGCCCGGACGGATCCCTGGAAGCTTGAACGTCCACTACGCCACTCTCTTTAATGAGGATGGCACGATGAAACGGGGCGACACTCTCAGGACACAGTTCGAGAACATGGGCGTGGACCTTTCGCGCCCGATCATTACCAGTTGCGGGTCCGGCGTGACCGCGGCCATCCTTCAATTGGGCCTTGAGCTCTTGGGCTGCCGTCAAGCGGCGATGTATGATGCATCATGGGCCGAATGGGGCGCGCGCACGGACTTGCCGCTTGCAACGGGAGCTGCATCACAAGCTCAATGAATAGAATGGTCGAAACCACAGTCACCTTTTTGCACATGACTCACGAACCGAAGATTGCGAGTCTGGTGCAGCCTCATCATAAGGTTGCCATTTTGCGCGCGGAAAAGCCGACCATTCATTTTTATCGTTATCTATACAACACCGTAGGTGATCCCTATTCGTGGGTCTCACGGAAGATCCTGTCCGACGAAGACCTGATCGCAATTATTCATCATGACAAGGTCGATATTTTTGTCCTCTATGTCGACGGCGTCCCGGCGGGATTTTGCGAAATCGATTGGCGCAATAGACCACGCGCGGATATTTCGTTTTTTGGACTCATACCCGAATTTATCGGTGAGGGGTTCGGTGCGTTCTTCTTGCAGAGCATCATACGCCTGATCTGGGCCCAAGAGCCCGACCGAGTGACCATCGAGACCTGCACCCTCGATCATCCCAAGGCCCTACCCCTTTATCAACGCATGGGTTTTGAGCCTTATGCCCAAGAGAGTCGCACGCTGACGATTCCGGACTAAGCGCTCGACTATCCTGCAATTGTTAAAACCAATTTTTTACAACCGCAAAGCGAAAAGAGGTGCCGGAAGTTGTTCGATGCTTGCGGCTGCTTAAACGTCCAATCAAACGATAGGTCACGAATTGCAGTCCATCACTTTCATTAGACTGATTACTTAAATCTGTTCACTCGAGGCAGTTGAAGAGCGTTTGGCATTAACGTTCTTTGCGTATATCCACGACTCAACTATTGGTCTATAGTTTGCACACAAATTAAGAGTCGGGAGGGAAATCCGAAACAACGAGAGCGTCACGAATAGTAAAATCTGCGCTCGCTATCGCAGCCATGGCGTCTGTAAGCGTGACCTCTGCATCCGCCACAGTTTGCGCGCCAATTCAAAGTCTGCCGGAGCCGGGCACTGTCGGTATGATTGCAATGGGTATTGCCGGCGGGATCATCGCCGCGCGACTAAAACGGCGCAATTAGAGCGGCCAAAATGTCGATAATTTGCGTCGATAATTTGCAATGGCAATCGATGATTGATTGTATCGCAAACAAATTACGTGATGGAGAACAACTTAAAATGAGTATCACAATGAATTGGTATCGTACCGGAGCTGTAGCAATTTTCGCAACACTTGGCTCGACTCCGGCTTTGGCAAGTATCGGTATGGCACATGATTTACCAGAACCCGGTACGCTCGGCATGATCGCTATGGGCCTTACCGGCGTGATCAGAGGTGGTTCGGTTTGTTTGAACAACTTTCGGACTGCGGATAAGTGGATTTCAGCCCCTGTTATGCCGCGACCGGGATTGGTTGCAGCACGTTGAAGTAAGCCTGATCGGGTGTCTGGCGGTCAAGCGATGAATGCGGTCTCTTGGTGTTATAAAAGACCAAATATTTGCCGAGGGCGGCTCGGGCTTGTGGAACATTGCCATAGGCATGCAGATAGACCTCCTCGTATTTGACCGTGCGCCACAGCCGTTCAACAAAGACATTGTCCCGCCACGCTCCCTTGCCATCCATGCTGATGGCGATTTCAGCATCCTTCAGGATTTGTGTGAAAGCGATGGAGGTAAACTGCGAGCCCTGATCGGTGTTGAAGATGTCCGGCTTACCGTAACGGGCCAGTGCTTCTTCAACGGCTTCAATGCAAAAGTCTGCTTCCAGTGTGATAGAGAGCCGCCAGGACAGGACACGCCGGCTGAACCAGTCAACCACTGCGGCCAGATAAACAAAGCCCCGTGCCATTGGAATGTAGGTGATATCCATCGCCCAGACCTGATTGGGTTGGGTGACCGGCAGCTTACGCAACAGATAGGGATAGATTTTGTGGCCCGGTGCAGGCTTGGACGTGTTCGGGCGGCGATAAATAGCCTCAAGCCCCATACGCTTCATCAGTGTTGTGACGTGCAGGCGGCCAACCTTGTATCCTTCACCAAGCAATAGTCCCTGCAGCATCCTGCTGCCTGCAAAGGGATAGTCGAGATGCAATTCATCAATCCGGCGCATCAGTGCCAGATCACCGACCGATACGGGACGGGGCTGATAATAGACGCTGCCCCGGCTGATCTTGAGCGCCTTGGCCTGACGGCTGAGCGAGAGTTTATGTTTGCGGTCGATCATTTTCTTGCGCTCGGCAATCCCGCCTTGGTGAGCGCATCGCCTAAAAAATCATTCTCAAGCGTCAGCTCCCCAATCTTGGCATGGAGCCTCTTCACATCAACACGGGGTGCAGGCAGCGGTGATTTACCCTCCCGCCCAAAAACACCCGCTGCACCCTTAAGGAGCTGATCTTTCCATTGCTTGATCTGGTTAGGATGAACATCAAACTGCTGAGCGAGTTCTCCCAATGTCTGCTCACCGCGAACGGCCGCAAGGGCCACCTTCGACTTGAACGCAGGTGTATGATTGCGACGTGGTCGTCTTGCCATAGTGGATCTCCTGTTGCCGGCGATCATGCCGCCTACAGGCCAAAATTCCACTTATCTCAACTGTGCAGATTTCCCGAGCCACTTCTCATACAGCAAATAAATTGAAGTAGTCACAACTTCATCTGACACTTCTTGCAATAAAGTGCTACCCGCCCTGATGGGAATCGGTAATGAACATCAGGACGACGGAGGAAGAAGCGGCTACATATTCCAAACAACCTAGTATTAAGAAAATAATTAGAGCTAGCAACTAACACCAAGACGATTGCTGAAACTCGAACAACATCCATGCTATGTAATGCCAACATTGCTGCTGTTCCCAAGAAAAGTAGGTCTATCTCAGGCAAGCAGAAGGGCCGTTTCTTGCCTTTAGAAGTGATGTTGCCCACGACCGCTTTTATCTGGAAAGCGGACTCCTATTAGACATCTTGTTACGCCGCGATTTCGATCGCGCGATCAATCCCGTAAAGCCGACGGCCATTGGTATCGGCAATTTTGCGGAGGATGCGTTGGTCGACGTCCGTGCGCGCAAGAAGCCCGCGGTGGGCTTCAAGGTCCAAGCCGAAATCCGAGTGACCGAAATCGGTTCCCAGCACTAAGTTATCTTCCCCTGCAAATTTGAGGATCTGTGGCAGGTTCTCTTCATAAGTGCAGGCAATGTAAAGGTTGGTGCCGGCTAGAGGTGTCTCGTCCAGTTCCACGTCTCGCCTGGCCGCCCCGTCGATTCCGCGGGAGATGGCCCGCATGGCAAAGGGCAACCACTCCGCCCCGGCCTCCAAAAAGCCAAACCGCAATCCAGGAAATCGTTTACCAAGGTCGCTTGTAAACACGTTGACAAAAGCCCCTGTCATGGCTGCGACGGAGAACATGACGCCGTTGAGTTTGGTATAGGTCGGGTCGAATGTATTGCCGATGTGAACGCCCACCGAGAGGTTAAATTTTTCTGCCTCTTCGTAAACGGGATAGAAATATTCATCAGACAGAAGACGTTTGTTTTCGTGGGCTCGCATCAGAATCGAGGCCGCACCGTTGGCCACGCCGAAACGGATCTCTTCGACGGACGCTTCGATATCGCGCAGTGGCAGGGCGACCGACCAACGCAAACGCCCGGGAAACTGTTTGCAGCAGTCCGCCATCCATCGATTGTAGGAGCGGGCGAGCGCGATTTGTGCGTCCGTGTTGGCAAACACGGTCACGATAAAGAAACTAGAAATGATGATCTGAGTTTCAATGCCCAAGCGGTCCATCCAGGTCACACGGCCTGGCACATCATCAAGCATGCGCACGGCATCGTCCGGTATGCCTTCCACATGCAATCTCTGGAGGCCCCGGGGCACGAGTTGACCTTCAATGTACCAAAAACGGGTCAGGCCATGCCACTCGGTTTGAGCGCCGTCCGTGTCAAGCTTGTTGGGTCGAAACCGAACCTGATCGTCTGAAAGATATGACCACGTCGCGTCGGTCTCCAAGACATGAGTATCCGCATCGATAAAGCCCATATGTTCCTCCGACATGACCACGAATGCTTGACCAACGTCTCACTCCCATCATATCAGAAGAACGGTCGCAAAGGACATAGAACCGCTTCGCAACGACGCGATCCAGCTCCTCGCCTCTACCGGCTGCCCGGCATTTTCCCCAATTTTGTGAACCGGCATTCAAGGTAAGGTGTCCCGTCATAGAAAAGGGAATCCCCATGGCCGCAACCCGCGACGGACCTCCGAGCTCGTGGCCTAATCCGGTCTATGCCTGGTACGTGGTCATGGTCTTGGCCATCGCCAACATTATCTCGTTGATCGATCGTCAAATCTTGACACTTTTGGTCGAACCGATCCGCGCCGATCTTGGAATCAGCGACACCGGCATCAGTCTTCTTCATGGATTTGCTTTCGCGATATTTTACAGCTGCATGGCCCTACCCATCGCCCGATTGGCGGATGCCAAAAGCCGGCGGACTATCATCATAATCGGGCTATCACTTTGGAGTCTGTTGACGGCCACATGCGGTCTGGCAAAAAACTTTTGGCAACTGTTCTTGGCACGGATGGGTGTTGGGGTGGGCGAAGCGACCTTGAACCCGTCGGCCTATTCTATGATCAGCGACTATTTTCCGCCTCACAAGCTGGCACTGCCCATGGGCGTCTTTGTCGCCGGGATCCCGGCAGGCGTAGGTTTGGGCTTGATTGCCGGGGGCGCGGTCATTGAAATTGCAAACTCAATAGGCGACCTGGCCTTGCCATTCATCGGAACCGTTCGCCCGTGGCAAATGGTTTTCTTTTTCGCTGGCTTGGCAGGCATTCCCGTGGCGTTACTTTTAATGAGCATGAAGGAACCCCGTCGCCGAGACGAGCGTTTTGCGGCACGCACGGAAAGCGATTTGGCCGTGGGATATCCGCTGCGCGAAGTAGTCATCTTCTTTCGGAACAATTCGCAAACTTATGCCACGATTTTCGCCGGCTATACTTTGCTCGTCGCCGCGGCCACCGGGTTCCTCGCCTGGACTCCGACGCTTCTGATCCGCACTTTTGGTCTATCGGCAGCCGAGGCTGGCTATCTCATGGGCACGGTCAACTTGTTCGGCGCAACCCTGGGCGCTGTCTTTGGCGGCGCTTTGGCGGACTGGTTGCAGCGCCGCAGCGACCGGATTGCAAAAGTCCGAGTTCTCTTGCTGGGCGGTCTGCTTTTACCGGTGCCGCATGTGTTGGGTCCGTTAATGCCGACAGTGGGCGGTGTCATGTTCTTCTTTTTCTTTTTCGCCTTTTTGGGCGCGATGACGGCGGCTCCCACCGTGTCAGCCATTCAAGACATGACACCCAATCAAATGCGCGGGCAAGCATCGGCGCTGCTCTACTTTTTTGTCAATCTAATCGGTGTTGGGGCGGGACCTTTCGCGGTGGCCCTTGTAACCGATTACGTTTTCGCCGATGACATGGCAGTGGGATATTCTATGGTCGTGGTTGCCGCCGCGGCGGACGTCTTGGCCATCGGTTTTATCTTTCTCAGCTTGCGTCCCTATCGTAAAAGCGTGACAAACCTCGCGCAGGAGTAATGCCGAGGACATGCGCATTGCTCTATTCGCGACTGGATCGACTAATATGAGATCCGTGAGGGGGTAAAATGAAGGCACTGTTTTTTTCTTTGGCAATTTCGGCCGTTGCCGCATCTTCAGTTCTCGCGCAGAAGGAGACTGCTGCCAATGACTGGCCGAACTTCGGCAACGATCCCGGCGGCAGCCAATATTCGACGCTCGATCAGGTAACCGCGGAGAATGTCGCCGATCTCGAAGTCGCGTGGACTCACAGGTCGGGTGATTTGAAACCCAACCCCTTTGGCACATCGCTGCAAGTGGTGCCGATCATGACCAACGGCCTGCTTTATTATTGCACGCCGTTTAACCGCGTGTTCGCGCTTGACCCAACAACCGGGGACGAAGTTTGGGTGTTCGATCCCCATGAGCCCGACCCCGAGAGCGGTACACCCCTGATCGACGGCGATCGCTTGATGGGCACTTGCCGGGGCGTCGCCTTTTGGGAAACGTCACTACCGAGTGCTGATGGCCCCTGTCAAAAACGGATCTTCAAGGGTGACGCCGGCGGCAATCTTTGGGCCATCGATGCGAATACGGGCCAGGCTTGCGCAGACTTTGGCGCGGCGCGCGGCCACCCCGGGCGTATTACCAATCGCGATTTCGAGTCATTCGGTGAAGGCTTTTTTGCCATGCCCTCGCCGCCAGCAATTGTGGGCAACGTGGTTGTCGGCGCGCGCGCGTCCAATGACGGCATTCAAAATGCCAATGACGGTTTCGTCCGCGGCTTTGATGTGCGCACAGGCGAACTCAAGTGGGAATTCAATCCCATCCCTTCGGATCGCCGCGATCAAACTGGCGCTGCTAATATGTGGTCGACCATGAGCGTAGATTCGAGGCGAGGACTAGTTTTTCTGCCGACGACCAGTCCGTCTACGGATTATTACGGCGGCGCACGTCGATTTCCCATTCCCCTGTCCGACGCCCTTGTCGCCATTAAGGGGCGAACAGGTGAGATCGCCTGGTCTTATCAGACCGTGCGTCACGATTTGTATGACTATGATCTGGTTGGCCATCCCCTACTCGTCACCATGAGTGTCGATGGCGCGCCGCGCGAAGTCGCCATTCTGCAAACCAAAATGGGCTGGCTGTTCGTCTTCGATCGGGAGACCGGTGAGCCGATTTGGCCCATTGACGAAATGAACGTGCCTGAGACGAATATTCCCGAAGATGCAGCCGCTCCAACGCAGCCCGTACCGACTAAGCCCGTACCCTTTGCTCGGCAGACCATCGACCGCGATGATCTTTTCGGGTTGACCATGTTTGACAAAAGCTGGTGCCAGGCCGAATTCGACAAAATGCGCTATGAGGGTCTCTATACACCGCCCGACCTGCGCGAGGCTTTGTTATTCCCGTCGGCTTTGGGCGGAGGCAATTGGGGAGGTGCCGCATTCGATCCCAAATCAAACTTGCTGATCATTCGAGCAGAGAATCTCGCGACCCGGCTTCAATTAGTTCCCAAAGGAGATAAGACCGACGACGAGTTTGCACTCAAAGATTTCATGACTCGTCCGCTTAAAGGCGTGCCTTATGCCGCGGTCGGCGAAATCTTTATGTCGCCCTTTGGCATTCCATGCACACCCACACCATGGGGCACGCTCTCGGCAATCGACATGGCGACGGGCGAGCTCGTGTGGGAAATTGCTCTAGGCCAAATAAAACGCTTTGGCCTGACAACACCGGCGAGCTTCGGCTGGGGCTCACCCAGCATCGGAGGGCCGATCATTACCGGTGGCGGGTTGATCTTTATCGCGGCGACCATGGACGACAAGTTTCGCGCCCTCGACCTCACGACCGGTGATGAACTATGGCAAACCAATCTTCCTCATCAAGGGACGTCCGTTCCCATGACCTACATGAATGATGGCAGGCAATACATTGTCATCGCCACAGGCGGCACATCTCGAATATCAGACAATTTGGGTGACGCACTGATTGCGTATGCTTTGCCAAACTAAAGCCGAAGGTTAGTCTGAAAGCGGACAATGTCTATCACCGCTTACGATGGCAGCTCAAAAACCATAGCTGACAATAAGATTTAGGAATAACGGATTCTATAGCTGGGATCGAAGGCGCAGTTTTTCTGGCTCGATATCGCTAGCTAAGCCACTTTCTGAGATTAACGAAATTTCAGTGAAATTTGGATCTGAATATGGTTCGATCTACTAGTTCCGCAATAGAGCGCAACAAGACATGGTCTCCGCACAACCTAGAACGCACGGGTTGTCGTCTCCTCGCTCTGCGTTTCACGGCAGGGGGACTAACTTTTCAAGGTGAATATGAACTCTAAATCAGTTCTGCTTTCGGCGACCGCTCTCGCACTGTCGCTCTTAAGAGGTGGCTCGGGAAATCTGCACAGTTGAGATAAGTGGAATTTTGGCCTGTAGGCGGCATGATCGCCGGCAACAGGAGATCCACTATGGCAAGACGACCACGTCGCAATCATACACCTGCGTTCAAGTCGAAGGTGGCCCTTGCGGCCGTTCGCGGTGAGCAGACATTGGGAGAACTCGCTCAGCAGTTTGATGTTCATCCTAACCAGATCAAGCAATGGAAAGATCAGCTCCTTGAGGGTGCAGCGGGTGTTTTTGGGCGGGAGGGTAAATCACCGCTGCCTGCACCCCGTGTTGATGTGAAGAGGCTCCATGCCAAGATTGGGGAGCTGACGCTTGAGAATGATTTTTTAGGCGATGCGCTCACCAAGGCGGGATTGCCGAGCGCAAGAAAATGATCGACCGCAAACATAAACTCTCGCTCAGCCGTCAGGCCAAGGCGCTCAAGATCAGCCGGGGCAGCGTCTATTATCAGCCCCGTCCCGTATCGGTCGGTGATCTGGCACTGATGCGCCGGATTGATGAATTGCATCTCGACTATCCCTTTGCAGGCAGCAGGATGCTGCAGGGACTATTGCTTGGTGAAGGATACAAGGTTGGCCGCCTGCACGTCACAACACTGATGAAGCGTATGGGGCTTGAGGCTATTTATCGCCGCCCGAACACGTCCAAGCCTGCACCGGGCCACAAAATCTATCCCTATCTGTTGCGTAAGCTGCCGGTCACCCAACCCAATCAGGTCTGGGCGATGGATATCACCTACATTCCAATGGCACGGGGCTTTGTTTATCTGGCCGCAGTGGTTGACTGGTTCAGCCGGCGTGTCCTGTCCTGGCGGCTCTCTATCACACTGGAAGCAGACTTTTGCATTGAAGCCGTTGAAGAAGCACTGGCCCGTTACGGTAAGCCGGACATCTTCAACACCGATCAGGGCTCGCAGTTTACCTCCATCGCTTTCACACAAATCCTGAAGGATGCTGAAATCGCCATCAGCATGGATGGCAAGGGAGCGTGGCGGGACAATGTCTTTGTTGAACGGCTGTGGCGCACGGTCAAATACGAGGAGGTCTATCTGCATGCCTATGGCAATGTTCCACAAGCCCGAGCCGCCCTCGGCAAATATTTGGTCTTTTACAACACCAAGAGACCGCATTCATCGCTTGACCGCCAGACACCCGATCAGGCTTACTTCAACGTGCTGCAACCAATCCCGGTCGCGGCATAACAGGGGCTGAAATCCACTTATCCGCAGTCCGAAAGTTGTTCAAACAAACCGAACCACCTCTCAATATAGCCAGAAGTAACTGCTTCCTAGCTCCTAAAATGTTTGAATTTTGGCGCTTTAATATCAACTTAACCGGGAAATCTTGCTAATCTCTATGCAAATGAACACCCACAAGGACAACTGAAACGGTTAACGTCTGGGATGACAGCACCGCTTCACCGGTCAGCGCTCTGAATGTAGCAGCGTCACCTCAGCCTTTGCCCGATAAGAGCACGCGCATCACATCACTTGATCTGCTTTGGTCGCCTATTCGTCGATCCTGCTTGCCCATTTTGACGGGCACAAGCTCCATCCATCAACGATTGTTAGGTTTGCAATACCAGCTCGCCGATAACTATATGGGACGCCGAACGAACAAGGGGCTAAGCCTTTTGGCCTAACCCCTTGTTTTGATTGGCTCCCCCGGCCGGACTCGAACCAGCGACAAAGCGGTTAACAGCCGCTTGCTCTACCAACTGAGCTACAGGGGATCAGAAACCCTTTAGGCGCGCGAACGCCCGCTTTGGGCCCCTATACCAAAACCGAGTTAATGAAACCAGCCCTGATTAAGTCTTGTCTGGAGGACCGTGAGCCCATAGGTCTAATTCCGTTAAACCCAGAGGCGATCGAAGGACGGACATGGCGGTCATCCGTTTCGGGAACAAGACCTATCGGCTTCCCGGAAGCCGGATTGTCCGCTTCGCACTCGGCGTCTTCTTGATCGCGGGGGGCATTCTCGGATTTCTTCCCATTCTCGGCTTTTGGATGGTCCCCCTCGGGCTGCTCATTCTCAGCGCCGACTCCGCTCGCATTCGTCGCCTGGAAGTTTGGTGGGGCAAACGGAAGCGAGGAAGAGTCCAAGTCGATTTGGACAAGGACTAGTCAATGGCGAGGCGGTCCAATCAAAAAAAGGGGCCACATGGGAAATGTGGCCAAAGGGGCCACATGGGAAATGTGGCCCCAGTCGTTGGGTAAATGGTGGGGTGTCTTCAAGGGAAGACACGTAAAGATTGATTTACGGGGGTTAACACATGGTTAACGGAATAGATAATTTTTGACTCATTATTGAAACCCCGCCGTATTTATTTCATCCGTAGACGCCTTTCCTGAGAAAAATTCTTTCCCCAAGTGATTCGAATCGGATCATTCATCGATTTGCCTGAGTCGAATCGCAGAATAGGCATCGCAAAACGTTGTTTGATTCGTATACGGCCAATATTCCAAGTCCCCAACTTGTTGGCCGTGAAGCGAATCGGATCGGCTTTAAGATCGATGGTGGTTGGAAAAGGGAAATCGAAACTCAGCGATTCGTCGTCGTGTCTGCGCTAGAAAAAGAGGAAGTCGCCGGCATTGATTTCGGTGGTTGATGTATTGAGCACCGTAATGGTGGTGCTACCGAATGACAGGACGACGTCGCTACCAACCTGCTGCTCGGTGACGCTTGCAAACGTAAAGGCGCTCGGAATCTCGATGAAGTCCGTACCGTTTGCAAAGTCGGTAATGGTGTCGCTGCCATCGGCGCCATCGAAAATAAAATGATCGGCGCCACCATTGCCTGTCAGGGTATCGTTGCCATTCTCTCCAAACAGGAAATCCATGCCCGATCCGCCGTTCAGCACATCGTTCTGCGTACCGCCGAACAGCACGTCGAGATTGGTGCCACCGTTCAGCGTATCGTTGCCTTGTTCGCCTCTCAGAATGTCGATGCCGGCGTTGCCATCGATGCTGTCGGTGCCGTTGAGTCCCCAAATCGAGTCGTTGCCATTGCCACCAGAGGCGGTATCCGTCCCGTAACCTAAGAAGATGAGATCGTTACCCCCACCGCCGTCGATGGAATCGTGTTGGCCCATGCCGACCAGAATGTCGGCAGCGGCGCCTCCTGAAAGCGTGTCATTTCCGGTGTCACCTACTAAAACGTCTGCGCCAGTGGCGCCGACCAGCGAGTCATCCCCCGCGTTGCCCTCAATTGTGTCGTTGCCGCTATTGCCTTCGACCGTGTCATTGCCGTTGCCGCCTTTAAGCGTGTCGTTTGAGTCGCCACCAACCAGAGAGTCGTTGCCGCCATTGCCTTCGATATAGTCGTTGGTCCCTTGACCAAACAACACGTCATTGCCGCCGCCGCCGAACAACACATCGAGGTCGTCACCGCCATAGAGCGTATCGTTGCCCAGCTCACCATAGAGGATGTCAATCCCGCCATCGCCTACGATGCTGTCGTTGCCATTGAAGCCTTCGACCGTATCATTACCGCTGCCGCCAATAATGGTATCGGGACCGCCGCCGTCAATACTGTCGTTGCCGCCATTGGCTGTGATGAGATCGCCGCCGGCGCCTCCGGAAATTGTATCGTTGCCGCTACCGCCATTTATCGTATCTGGGAACGTGCCGCCGACGAGCGAGTCGGCATCATCGTCGCCGAACAAAAGATCGAAACCGGAGCCGCCCAAAAGGGTATCGTCACCGCCCAGACCGACCAGCGTGTCGTTGCCGCCCAAACCGGAGAGCGAATCGGCTCCCGCGCTACCGACAATAGAGTTGTTGCCGCTGTCACCCATATTGAAATCGGTAAAGGCACTCGCTGTCAGCGAGCCGGGCGCAATCCCGATCAACGTCACCTGATTGCCGCCGCCAAGATCTATTATGGCGTTGCCGCCGGCATAGCTCGTCGCAGCCAAAGCCTGGGCGGCACTGGCAAAAATGTTGTCGGTAACATGCAACTGATCGCCCGAAAGAAAATCCTGAACTTCGTCGTCGCCTTCACCTTGGCCGAATTCGAAGATATCGTTGCTCGCGCCCCCAACCAGCGTATCGTTTCCGGTACCACCGATAAGCCTATCGCTGCCGTTTCCCCCGTTGAGAGTGTCACTACCGGCCAAGCCTTCCAGCTTGTTGGCAACAGCGTTACCTGTAATTTTATCGTTGCCGCTGCCACCTTTGGCGTTCTCGATCACAGCGCCGAAGGCTATTGCGACGGTTCTGGACTCGGGAATGCTGGGAGCGCCATTACCTACGAGATATGATTGACCCAGCTCGCTCCAAGCGCCTTCGTTGAGATCGATGACCGCATTGGACGTTTGATTGGACCAATCGATGGTGTCAGTGCCGCCGCCGTCCCAGATGGTTTCCAAAAGGCTTGGATTGGAACTCCAGCTATACGTCGTATTGCCGGAATTGTAGCTGGTATTGGCGCCATAGACATACTGAACGGCGGCGATGTCGTTCATCATTGGTGTCGTGGGATAACGGGTCGCGTTGCTTGAGACCAATGCACCGCCTTCAAACGTCCGATTGGACATGACGGTCACGCCCATCCAATCATTTTGTGACGACGCCACGATCGGACCTTCCTCAGGATGCTCGAATCCTAGGGCGTGACCGATCTCATGCATGAAGACAAAGTTTAGGAATGTGCCAGGGTCGAGATCTTCCGGTGGACGATACCAATCGCTATTCAGCCAAACATCACCACCTACTGAACTTTGGCTGGGAAAATAGGCATGTGCGACCGTGGTCGAACTCGAATCGTTCCAAATACTGAAGCGGATGTCGCCGTTGAATGGGCTCAGATTGTGATTGTTAACTTCGGCGAACGTGAGGTTGGCGACATTGGCCCAGACTTGCAGAGATGCTGCCGCTACGGATTCCTCGTTGGTATTAAGAGATTGAAAGCCGTTGTTCGGTTCGTCGTCCGAACCATAACCCGCAACCCAGGACGTTGAGCCGTCCGGAAATGCGTAAGTCAGTCCGATGCCCGTGCCGACGGATCCGCCCCATTTGATCAAGCCAAGCAAACCATCGATGGCGTTTCCGCCCGTCAGCCCATAAAAACTGGTCGGAGGACTTGGCATACAGTTACAACTCGTCAACGGGGGATCGTCAGGACCGCCGCATCAACTGCTCAGTTTGGCCGCCAAACCTTTATTCCCTGTAGAGCATTTGTGGTCAAGGCATATTCAGGAGGCCGCAATCTCTCGCCCTAAAGTTGAACGCAAGATCATGTTTTCGGCCCCGGAGGGGCGCGGGCGGGCAGCGTGTTCACGAATTGTATTGACGTCGCGGGTTGCGAGTCCGGCCGTTTAGCTAAACAGGAAGTCCCCGGCGTCGATATCGTTCTCCGAGACGCCGAGGAGGCGCACGGTGGTCGAGCCAAACGATAGATCCAGATCGTTCCCGACTTGTGTGAGACTGACGTCTGTGAAAGTCAGGCCGTCTCCGATCTCGATAATATCGATGCCGTCTACGAAATCGCTAATGACGTTGGTGCCGTCATCGGAGTCGAAGACGAATTTGTCACTGCCGTTTAAACCAGTCAGCACATCGTCGCCGTCTCCGCCGGCAATCGTATCCCAGCCCATTCCGCCATTGAGCGTGTCGTCGCCTCCGCCGCCGGACAAGTCATCGGCGCCACCATTTCCCATCAAATCATCGCGGCCACCGCCGCCATTTAGGGTATCGTTGCCGCCGTTACCGACGAGCAAGTCGCCGAGAGCACCGCCGTCGAGATAATCGTCTCCGTCGCCGCCCCACAATTGGTCGAACAATCCGCCGCCAATGAGAGTGTCATTGCCGTCGCCGCCGAACAAAACATCGAGCTGATTTCCGCCGCGCAACGTATCGTTGCCGACGCCACCAAAAATAATATCGACGCCATTGTCGCCGTAAATTTTATCGTTGCCCGCAAATCCAACAACCGTGTCGTTGCCGGCGCCACCGTGCGCAATATCGTCTCCAAAACCGCCATTTAACGTGTCGGTTCCGTCGCCGCCAAATAGGAAATCGTTACCACCATTTCCTAGCAGGCTGTCGTTTCCAGCGCCGCCCGAGATCGTATCGTCGCCGCCGCCACCCGACAGGGTGTCATCACCCAAGTTGCCGTCGAACACTTCGTCATCGCCGCCGCCAACGAGCCAATCGTCGTCATCATTGCCAATAGTAAAGCTGATGAAATTGCCAGCAGTTAATGTTCCGGATGCCACGCCTGTAAGCGTAACGCTGTTTCCACCACCGAGGTTGACGGTGGCATTTCCGCCTTCGTATGAAACGGCGGCTAGAGCTTCGTTTGCGGTTTCGTACACGCCGAGGGAGTCGATCTTCAACTTGTCGTTGGCGGCAAAATCTTCAATAACGTCTTCGCCGCTGTTGAAATCGAATTCAAAGACGTCAGATCCACTTCCACCCGCCATTGAGTCATGACCTTTGCCGCCGACAAGCGTATCGTTCCCGGCACCACCGGTAAGAGAATCGTTGCCGTTCTTACCGGACAAGACATTTGCGGCGTCATTACCTATGATCTCATCCTGGCCGACCCCGCCAATTGCGTTTTCAATAACCGCTCCATAGGCGACCGCCAAAGTCCGCGTCTCTTCTGTAGCTGGCGTCGACGCATCCCCAACCGTATACGAGGGGCCTAACTCGCTCCACGCGCCCTCGTTGAGATTGATGAGTGCTTCGCTTGACTGATTTGACCAATCGATCGTGTCGGTACCGCCGCCGTCCCAAAGGGTTTCGAGAATCTCCTGTCCGGTCGTCCAGCTGTAGGTCGTGTCGTCTTGGTTGTAGTCGTTGTTGGCACCATAAATGTGTTGCAATGCAGCGATGTCGTTGAGCATCGGCGTGGTGGCTGAGCGTGACGACCAATTCGAACTGAAGTCTGCACCTTCAAATGTTCGATACGACATGACGGAGACGCCAAGCCAATCATTCTCAGGATCGGCAACTAGACCGTCATGGGGATGATCTAATCCCAAGGCATGGCCGATTTCGTGAAGAAGCGTTTCAAACCGCCACGACCCTGGCGACATATCATCACTTCCGCTGAACCAATCGCTGTTCAACCATACGTCGCCAGCCGCGGCGTAACTGCCAGGGAAATAAGCGTGGCCTGCAACATCGGAGTCGGGATCGTTCCAGACGCTAAAGCGCATGTCGCCGTTGAGAGGATTGACGTTGTCGTTGAATGTTTCTTCAAACGCAATGTTTGCAACGTTTGACCAAGCTTGGAGCGCTAAAGTAGCGCCATCTTTTTCGCTCGATGTGAATTCACGAAAGCCGACATTATATTCATTGGACGAGCTGTAGGACGAACCCCAAGCCGTCAGCATATCTGAGAAGCTGTAAGAGATAGTTAGACCAGTGCCGACCGCGCCACCCCATTTGGTGCCGCCAATCAGACTGTCGAGACTATTTGTGCCGGTTAGACCGACAGAAGTCACACTCGTCATACAATACCGCCTGTTTGGGCGGCATGTTCTTCTAGTTCCCTTTAAGTGTGATGAGAATAATCGCTAAGCTTTTACTTATATATAGAAAATCCGTACCATGATTAATGTTGAGTCAGTAAAGCATTCAGACTTGAATTCAAATTTGATTCAACTCTTAAGAAACGCGCGGGTTAGGAAGCCTTTTGGTAAAGGAGTTTTCCAAGGCAAGGTCAAAGACGGCGCTTCCTAGACCCATCAAATTGTATTATTTTACGATTACCGTGCGGTAGGCGACTTGTTTATAGAAGGAATGCTGGAACCAATGAGCTATTGTCGTGCCAACGGCAGGTAGGCAATGGGTATGATTTGCTGCTGCAGCAATTGGTATGAGGAGGGACACCTAATATGAAGAATAAGAATCTAACGAACATCTTGTTGTTCGTTGTTATTGGCCTATTCGTCGTCGATTTTGCGTGGCGGCTTTTGCCATCCCTGCCGTCATCGGCGGGACACCTGATTCCAGCGGCCAATTCTCAGGAAAGCGAAGCTGAGTCAGCTACCAGCGCCATGATGGACTATCCACCATTTGCGGTCGAGCAAGGGAGTAAGCGTCTCTACCATGTCGGTGTCAGAGTTGAGGACATTGATAAGTCCATCGATTTCTATGTCAACAAACTGGGCTTCCAACTTATTCGCACCCAGGACATGGGATTTCTAAAATTAGCTTTTCTGTGGACCGGAGACGGGGAGACGCAGCTGGAGCTGGAACAGTGGCGCGTTGAAGGCGAAAGTCTGCCGCCCATTGGGGGTATCACCCACTTGGGAATGTTTGTCGACGACGTTGATGCGGTCTATGAAAAATTATTGGCAGAGGGCGTCGAATGGGAACGAGAGCCTGCGCGTTTTGGACCAGGCGCACCTTACGCCAGTTTTGCCCACGACCCGGATGGAATTCGATTGGAAATCATGGAGAACCCGACGGGCAATTGCACCAGTTGCCATCGCGGGCCGCATTTGAACTAGAACGTTTGTTTCAAGTTAAAGCGCCATGCAAAATACCCATGACCCTTTGGCTAACCCATTGGGGAGATTTTATAAAGTCTTAGAACTGTTGCGGTTCGCCATTGTAACGAATGTAAGAGCCGGTTTGTTCAACTGCCAGTCCTTCGATCACGTTGATCATGCCGGCAATGCTTTCGGACGGCTCAATCATGTTGGGCATGCGCATATCGCCGACTTTTTCGACGGCGACCTGACCAGGCGACAAGAGAATGACGGTGACGCCATGCTTTTTGAGGTCTTTGGCAACGTTCAACATAAAGACGTTGAGGGCTGCCTTACTCGCTTTATCCCAATAGAAGCTCGGCACGTTGCCAAAGTTGATGCCGATTGATCCCATTTGTGAAGTTATCGCGACAATTTTTTTCGTCTCGGATGCCTTTACGTGCTCCGCAAACGCTTCGCTGACCATTAGTGCACCATGGGAATTAGTTTCCATGAAACGAGAGAATTCACTGTGATCAAGCGTGCCGAAAGAGTGTGCCGCAAAGTTGGTGAAGTCGCTCAGAATGCCTGCATTGTTGATCAAGAGATCGATCGGCTGCCCTTCGTATTTGGCTGCGACGGAGCGGATCTGCTCTAGGTCTGTGACATCCATTTGTTCGACTGAAAGCAACTCGGGGTACTGACCGGAGAGTGCGGCGAGTGTCTCCGGCATTTCGTCGCGTCTATGGGTAGCAATGACGTTCCAGCCTTTTGCGGCATATTGTTTGGAAAATTCCAGGCCAATGCCTCGATTGGCACCGGTCACCAAAACAGTCTCTGCAACGGCGCTGGATGCCACGAACGCGGTGATGGCGACGATGTTAATACCCAGTAGAATGCCAATGCGCGATGCAAATATGTGAGACATGATTTACTCCTCTGTGATCAACATTATGTCAATTCTCGATGCCAAGCTCTGAAGTTGGCAAAGGCTATCATGAGTTCGCTACATTCGCCTGCGATTTTGAGATAAGTTGGACGAACGCCCAAGCGTCGGGCACGTTTGGGAAATCAAATTCGGTAACAAGAGTACGGTCAGCCAAAGGCACTGTCATGATTATTGCATTTGTTCAATTCAATATTCCTTTCGAAATGAACCTTGAGGACGCACGTTCACGATTTCGCGAAAGCGCGGCCTTTTTTCAGGAAGCCGAAGGTTTGAAGCGCAAATATTATTTGTTCGATGGAAAAACGGGCGGCGGCGTGTATGTATGGGAAAGCAAAGAGGCCGCTGAAAAAATATACGATTCGAGATTTCGCGAAACCATCGAGGAAAAGTACGGTAACACGCCGACCGTGCGGTATTTCGACGTGCCGGTGCTAGTCGACAATACGATCGGCGAAATCATTACTTGAACTAAACGCGAGGCGTAATCATTCCGCCGCTTGCGACATTGCCACATCGCCCGCCGACATAAGAGGAACCGGATCGAGAGCCCAACCCTTGCTATGGCGCCGTGCCGGACTCGGAATAGCATAAGCGACCTTGCCCTCGTCCTCGTTCACTTTATCCATGTCGATGCGCCAACCCTGAGCTTGCCACTTTTTGACCCAATCTCGGTAGCGAGCAATCGTTTCGTCACCAGTCACGAATGTTTCTTTGGTGTTGGTGTGAGGTGTAATGACGGGGCGCAAGTTCATGAGTACATCACGATCTTGAAAGGCGACATATTGATTGCGCTCCATCATGCGCGCGTCCTGTTCGGGTTCCGTCAAAAAGTTTCGTAGATTTACGAGGTAGTTGTGCGTGCTGTTTAGGTCGAGTGGCGCTTTGAATCCGTATTGATGAATGCTCATTTCCGATGTGGGGTGAATATAGGTCCAATTGCAATTGGCGCCATGATGTCCGGTACCGCCTTCGATAACGGCGTCTTCTGTTCGGCCAGAGGCTTCGCGCATTTTCCGATCTGGCAGGGGAGGCGCCATGCGCTTGCCCCAGGTGCCCGAACCCCATGCGTATTCCATGGGTTCACGCGTGTTTTGACCACTATAGTCATCTCGAGACCCTGAAAAGCCGTGAGTTGGGTGCACGAATTCGTTGTGCGATGGGTCGAGGGCATTCTCTACCCCGCGCTTGTAGTCAATCGGGAAGATCCAATCTTGGATCGTGGCACGCCATCCCTCTTCGCCATATTCGGGAATGTCCATGAGTGGCGGGCGATCTTCCTCGGGCAAGTCGCCGAGGAACGCAAATATCAGTCCGTACTTTTCGACCGTGGGGTAGGCGTCAATCTTGGCTCGTGACGGAATCTTTGCTTCCGGTCCCATGGATGGAATACGCGTGCATTGCCCTTCGCCGTTGAATTGCCAGCCGTGATAGGGGCATTCGATGCAGTCGCCTTTTCGTTTTCCATGAGCGAGTGAGCCCCCCCTATGGACGCACACGTTGCTCAGACAATGCGGATTTCCTTGACCATCTCGAAAGACGACAAAATCCTGACCCAGCATTTTAACGTGATATGGGTCTTCGCCCACGTCTGTGCTTCGGCCTGCGGGATACCAAAAATTTATGAACATGGCTCGCCTTCTTAAGAATTAGTCTTAGTCTGACAAATAAACATGACGCAATAGTCTACGCCAACGCAGCCGGCAAACCAAACACCGGTGTACGGTTTTTTGCCCGACGGCATATCCCAAAATTGCGGCGTTAACTGAATTGGGCCTGAAATTTGGCCCGCTGGGGCGCACACGCGGGCCGATTTCCGTCGCGAATAGGCCTTCAATTGCTATCGCCCGCGGGGTCCTATTTAAAAAACGATCCTTAGAATTTATTCAAGTGAGATACGAAATTCATTAGTTCTTTTGTGGCTCTTCTCACAAATAGAGAACTTTAACGGGACGGTTGCCAACGCCGCGATAATACGAATTGGAAGTACTGCAATCCGTAGCGTCAAGTTCTGAACTTTGCACAGCTATCTCGCGATTAATTCGCACGCCTGCTTTGGGAGCAATGTACAATACTTTAAGATGACGACCAGGAGCGGATAATGGCGCGCCACCACATCAAGCTAGCGAGCGACATCGCGGAAAACATAAGGCAGGGGGTGATGCCTTCGGCCAAAAAAATCAGGTCGCTCGACGCAACACTCTTCACGAGCGACGAACGGTTCAAACAAGAACTGACATTGTTTTTGCAAACGCCCCTAATCGCGGCTCACAGCTCGCAATTGCCCGAGCCAAAGCAGTTGAAAGCATTTGATCGCTTAGGCTTGCCGCTGATCCTGGTGCGCAACGGTCAGGGTTGCGTCAACGCATTTTACAATGTGTGCCGTCACCGCGGGACCCGCTTGGTCGGCGCCGGCGATTGCGTGCGTCGGCCGACCATTCTTTGCCCCTATCACAATTGGAGCTATAGCCTCGACGGAGCACTCGTTGCTGTTCCTCTCGAGGACGAAGGGTTTCCGGGTCTTGAACACGAAAATTATCGGTTGAAGTCCGTGCCGGTGGTCGAGCGCGACGGCTTTATTTGGATCAACGTGAAGGGGAGAGAAGACAACTTTAATCGCCACATCGAACCCCTTTCTGATGATTTTAGTTCATTCAAATTCGAAAGCCATGTGCTTTTTCGCGAGTCCGTTGAAACTCACAAGTGCAATTGGAAGCTGATCGTGAATGCGTTTCTCGAAAGCTATCATGTGAAGCGCTTGCATAAGGATTCGGTTGGAGACTTCTTTCTTGACAATCAAGCGGCGACCGAACTGCTAGGTCCGCATTTGCGAAGTGCGGTCGCACGCGCAGAATTCAAAGACAAGATTGCCGATCGCCCTGACACCTGGAGTGACCGTACGGATCTGAGTTATACTCATTTTGTATTTCCCAACGTCATCACGGTTTATCACCCCGATTACATCAGCGTTATCTCACTGTTTCCCAAGTCTGCGCGAGAGACCGAGGCCGTCCATACGATGCTCGTGCCTCACCAGCCGCGAAATGAAGATGAGCGCGCCCATTGGGAGCGCAGTTACGATCTCATCGATAGGGGCGTGTTTCGGGGTGAAGATTTTTGGGTGAGCGAGCAGGCGCAGCAGGGACTTGAAAGTGGGGCGCTGGAACAGCTCACGATCGGACGTTTTGAGTACATCATAAGTGAATTCCATGACCACTTGGACGAGGCAATTGCCAAAATGGACCTCGTCTAGATTTAGTTTTCAATTGAAAAATTGATTTCGACTTTGACACCGTCAGGATCGTAGACGAAGATCTGATGCAAGTCAGAGTCGGGAATATCGCGTTCCTCATAGTCAATACTCTGATCGCGCAGCCTTTCTTTCAGTCCCAAAAAGTCGTAGCCGCGCAACGCGACATGATCAATAGGACCGGTGTGACGCGGCGTTTGAGGTTTGCCGACAACAAGGTGGACGATTGGCGCGCTGCCGGCATAGAGCCAGGCACCGGGAAAATCAAACGGCGGTCGCTCGCCAAGTTTCAATCCCAATATTTCCACGTAAAAGGCGACAGACTTGTCCAAGTCCGTCGTGGTAATATTGACGTGGTCAAGTGACGTGATCGACATGGCTCAATTTCTCACGATCCGTCCAATGACTAAACGGTCCAATTGCCGGGCCCAACTCCGTAGCGGCCAATACGTGCGATGCAAGTACATCAGCATACAGAGTAATGATGAGTGTTCGGCAGGTGTTGAGAAAATAGGGCAAGATTTCGCGCCTTTCGTGCTGTCTGAATGTATTGACTGCCGAACAGCCTCCTTCGAATTGTTAACCATAGCTTTGTCTGACAGTTCCGCATTCTAACAAAATTGAGCCATTTTTGCGGGCCATGTTCCAATTTAAAACAAAATAAAGCGTGCTGCGTTAACTATAAGCTAGGAGTTTCTCGCCATTTTGAGGCAAAATACACTCGTAGGTTCAGGAGAATGAGTATGAGAAGAATGCGTGCGGCAATTGCAATTGCGGCTCCCACTAGCTTTGTAACAGCGACTGTTGCCGATGCCAGTATATTGTTTTTCATGCCAAAGCCCAAGAAGCCGGGGCAATTCACATTAGATGACATAAACACACCGAGCGATGTTTTCACGAAAGTCAATAGACGCCAATCAGGAGGAACGTCCTCAGGATTGGGCAGCTACAACGTCGTGCTCGGCGACAGTTTTATTTTTCAGGAACCAGTGACAACGGCGGTTACGACACCTCTCACTCCGATAATTCCAACGATCCCTAAACCCAATCTTCCGACCAAACCGCTTCCGCCGTCGAACAATCTTCCACCGATGGGCGGCGGCCCGGAAAAGGATCTCCCCCCTATAGTGGAAGACAAGGACCCTGTAATTCCGGTCGTTGACGATGACAAAGATCCTGTGGACCCGCCGATCGTGGACGTGACGGATCTTGCGGAGCCAGGCTCGCTGGGTCTACTCGGGTTTGTGCTTGCTGGCCTGGGCATGTTCGCTTATCGGCGCAAGACCACATAAGTTCCCATCCCTATATGAACTGTTAAGGGCAGCCCTGCCGGGGCCGCTTTGTATTTGTGCGCGTCTCGTGTAGCAATTAACGCCTCAATTGATGGGCCGACCATTCCCTTATCAGATAAGGAGACTTGATCATGCTGGTGTCGACGACCACTCTTTTGGAAGGACATAAGGTCAAGCAGTACTTTGGAATCGTAAGCGGTGAAGCCATCATGGGTGCCAATGTGTTTCGAGATTTGTTTGCAGGCATTCGCGATATCGTCGGCGGGCGATCGGCTGCGTATGAAACAGAACTCAGAAAAGCCAAAGACATCGCCATGGCCGAAATGACCGAACAAGCCAAGGAGTATGGCGCGAACGCCGTTATTGCGGTCGACCTAGACTATGAAACGGTTTCCGACACCATGCTGATGGTGGTGGCCAGCGGCACGGCTGTCTTGGTTGACGGGATTTAACTTGATCCCGTGAGATGCAAGGCATTTGTTCAAGATTGCCGGCGACTCGTCGCGATGTGTTGAACGGGCAGGTTAGTTGACATCCGAAAACGCCGACGGCACATCGACCGCCGGATTTCGATCGAAGTAGTTGAACGGCCGCAACGTAAAGCTGTGCCATTTGGTCGGCAGGACCGGCCAATCTTCGACACGCGTTATGTGATGAAAGCCCACCGTGTACCAGACCACGACATCTTTATTGTCGATCGACTCTTTGTTCTTGATCCAAGCGGGCAAGCCATCACCCCCCGTGCTTTGAAACGGGTAGGGGCCCGCCGCATGGCGCTCACCTTGCCTGTACGCCGTTATCCAAAGCGGGGAGGCAGAAAAGGCAGCTCGTGCTTGTGGATAATCATCGGGAGACAGAAGTGATAGATCCTGATGGCCGGCTTCGATGTGAATGCCCGGATGGTGACCAAGGTCGGTTCTGACGTTTTCATTGACCACGCGCCAAAAAGTTCCATCTTTGGATTTGTTGAGAGCACGTTCTGTTGCGAGTGTTTCCGACTGAAGGCGCCAAATGCTTTTTCGTTTTTGGCCGCGCTTCAATCGTTCGGGTTTCACCTCGCCCAACAAGAAGCTGTTGTTTTGGCCGTCGACGTCGAGATCAATCCGAAACGATAGATAGTGATCGTGATAGACAGCCAGCAGCCCGGGTGCAACCAGTTCACCAACAGACAAATCTTCGGTGGCACTAGCATCTGTCACGTTTTGGCTGCGCACGCCCTTCACCGCGTCGATACCGGTCGCGCCCACATCAACGCGAATGTTACCCCTTTGAGTAAAAACGTAGTCGATGACGTAGTCGTAATTTCCGACGCTGGGAATCGTGCGCACGACCAGGTCGACTTCCGGCCGGCTTTCTTTGGATTGGCTCATAACCTCATCGTGGCGCCAAAGCGGGCGCCCCGTATTCACTTCGAAAATACAGACAACGCTTTTCCGCGTGGAGCCGGTTCCGCTGTCGCCAGGTAAGACCGCATCGATAAAGAGTGCCGTCTCAGGACAATCCGTCCCGGCGTCGAGCGAGGATGAGGAAAAGCCGAAGCCATATTCACCGATGTCCATGTAAGAGCGCCAATACCAGCCGGCGCTCGGATCCATGTAGGGCACAAACATTTCCGAGTCGTGCAGCTGATATGCGATTTGACGTTCGCTTCCCTCGTCGTTGAAGCGGATGAGAGATAGGATCGGTCCGACGCGCCGGTCAAAGCGCAAATGAAACGACCAATTCTGCCAGTCGACCTGGCTACCCGTCATCGTGACGTTGCCGTTGCCGGGACTACCGACGAGGATCGGCTCAAGCGCGTCCCGCATCTTAATCGACGCTTCATCATAAGAGTGATCCTCATCACTCAGCGGAATGATCTCTTCGTCAATGATCTCGATGACTTGCTTGGCATCGATGTCGATGGTTGCGTAGAGCCCCTCGATGGGTTTCGCGAATCCGCTCGTGGGGTTGCCGCGTTTGTCATAACACTGGATTTTGTAGATGCGTCGCCGATTGAGTTCTTTATCGCCGAAATATCCGGCAGTGAAGGGGCCGCACGTAACGTCTTCCGGATCGTCGATCCCGCGTTTCGCGAATGCTGCGGCCAAATCTGCATCGTTCTTGACGGTCGTGAGTATCCCAATGACTTCGTCAATCGTCATATTGGTTTGTACGCCTTCGATGAATTCCCAGCGCTCGACCCGGTCGTTGGTAATATCGACGAGGGCCTCGTAGACACGGGCGTCCTGCCGCACGTTGACAAATGCCACGCGTTGAATGGGATCTCCTGAACGCCACGACAACACATCGGCCTTGGGCATCTCCTGCAAAGTAATCATCGGGAATTTGGCCGAGTCTTCAATGTGGCCGGCATCGGTCAATATTTGAACGACCTGCTTGATTTCATCAGCTGAGAGACCGTCCATGGGGTGTTCTGCTGCAGAAATGCGACCGACCGATAGTGCGAGCAGGACGATGCTCGAAAACATGATTGTCCGCATGCGCATGATTACTTTGTTTCCCCCCAATAGTAAGCGAATGTCTTTTTTTAGCCCGACAGAGGAGAATAACAACCTGCAAGCCGACCTCGAAGTTTAATTAGCGCCAAAACCATATCGATCGTGGGTGTGTTGATGTCGCAAAGCTGGGCCAGCTCTTGAATGGAGCCAACGAGGGCATCGATCTCCATAGTGCGGCCTTTTTCCAAGTCCTGCAGCATGGACGTTTTATGATCGCCCACATCAAGCGCCCCGGCGATGCGCTTGTCTACGTTCACCTTGAAAGTTATGCCGAGCGCCTCGGCGATGTCTTTGGCTTCGAGCATCATCGAGCGGACGACTTTATGCGTACCTTCGTCTTCGATGATTTGCCGCAACGTTCCGCCCGTAAGCGCGCTTACGGGATTAAGGCTTAAATTGCCCCACAATTTGATCCAGATTTCGTCGCGGATGGTCGTGCGAATGCGCGCCTGAAACCCAGCTGACGACATCATCTCAGCGAGCGCAGTCAAGCGCGTCGACTTTGATCCGTCGGGTTCGCCCAAAGAAAAACGTTTGCCATAGGTGTGCCGAATAACGCCTGGTTCGATGATTTCGGTGGCCGGATAGACAACACAACCAATAGCGCGCTCAGGTCCAATCAGTTCCCACTGCCGGTCGTCTGGATCGACGCTGGTGATCCGGCGGTCTTCAAATGGCCCGCCGCTCTTGTAGAAGTACCACCAAGGTAAACCATTCTGGGCCGTAACGACTGCTGTTCTATCGTGAAACAGCGGTGTCATGGTGTCCGCGACCGCATGAGCCGATGGCGCCTTCAATGCGACGATGACATAGTCTTGCGGCCCAACCTCTTTCGGGTCCTCCGTACACGGCATATGTTCGATTATCTCGTCGTCATCGATGAGGAGCTTGAGGCCACTTTCCTGAATGGCGCGCATATGAGCTCCGCGGGCAATACATGTGACGTCGGCACCGGCACGCTTAAGTCCGACAGCTAGATAACCGCCGATAGCGCCTGCTCCGTAGATACAAATCTTCATCAATGGTCTCGTTTAAAGGCCTAGCTTTTCGTGCAGGCCGATTCGTACCAATTTGCCCGTCGCGCCTTTCGGTATTTCGTCAACAAACAAAACGGTGCGAGGTACTTTAAATTGCGCCAGTCTCTCAGCCACGAAATCTTTCACATCTTGTTTGCCGATATCCTGACCCGGCTTGAGAACAATTGCTGCGCCGACGTCTTCACCTAATTTGGCATCCGGCACAGCGAAAGTAACCGCCTGGGCAATGGCTGGATGGTCGAGCAGAACCTCATCGACTTCGCGCGGTGAAATTTTTTCGCCGCCACGATTGATGATTTCTTTCAGACGGCCTGTCAGTCGCAAATAGCCGTCGTGGTCCATTACCCCTTGATCGCCGGTTCGAAACCAGCCCTTGGTGTAGGCTTCGTCATTGGCTTTGGGGTTTGCTTCATACCCGGCAGTGACGTTCCGGCCCCGAATGACAATTTCGCCCGTTGATCCGTTCGACAGAATTTCGCCCGCGAGATCCATAATTGCAATTTCTGGCCCCGCCGCCAGGCCGACAGAGCCGGCTTTGCGCGCAAGCGGCGGCAAGGGGTTTGACGCCATTTGATGGGCGGCTTCGGTCATGCCGTAGGCTTCAATGACGGGGCAGCCAAAAGTTTCCTCAAGGTCGCTCATGACTTTAGGCGGCAACGAAGACGACGACGAACGGGCAAATCTCAGGTTCAATCTTTTCACCGCGTCTGGGTTGCGTTCTGCACGCTGAAGAATTGCCTGATGCATGGTCGGCACCGCGGTGTACCAAGTGGGCTTGACGCCATCGAACCACCGAAAGACTTTCATGGCGTCAAAGCCCGGTGTGCAACTGACTTCTGCACCGGCCGCGAGGCTTGCTAAAACGGCCGCAATCAATCCGTGAATGTGAAACAACGGCATGATGTTGAGGCATCGATCTTCAGCTGAGAGCTGCAAAGAGTCCGCGATATTACGAGCTGATGTGCACACATTGATGTGGCTAAGTGGAACAATTTTTGGCCGCGACGTCGTTCCTGATGTGTGCAAGACCAGCGCAATGTCTTCAGGTTTCGCAAACGCAGTTTCTGATGTGGAATTAGCAGCCGGTCCGGAAAGTTTAAAACAGCCGGCCGGTGCGCTGTCTTTGACGGTCAAGGTTATAACCGGAATATTCAATTCCGTCGCGACATCGAGCGCAGCTGACGCCATCCCATCCATGACCAATAGGGCTTTGGCGCCGAGATCGGATAGATAAAATCTGAATTCATCTTTCTTGTAGGCTGGGTTCAACGGTGCTGCTGTCGCGCTTGCCGCAACGGACACGAATGCCGTGGCCATTTGCGGACCGTTTGGCAAAACGATGGCCACGCGATCGTTGCGCCCGATGCGCGCGGCTTTCAACGACGCGTTGACGGACACAGTAAGGGCGCGAAGCTCTTCGAATGTCATAGAACGCTGGTCAGGCCCCCCAATTGCCGGATCGTCTTTTTTCCCAGCGTTCAAGAGTTCGATCATCGTCGACATCTCGGTCACGTCGATGGTCCCCGTTGAGCCCGAATTCACAACGCATTGAAAGAATTGGAGGCCACGCCCAGATTCGAACTGGGGTACACGGATTTGCAGTCCGCTGCGTAACCACTCCGCCACGTGGCCCCACTTGCGCGGGCCCACGTCTGCTTTGGGCCCAGCCGAGCCCCCGCCTATATCACTCACCGGCTGCGCAAACAATCGTGAGGCGCTCGTTTCAGGTCCAATTAAGCCCGCTTACCTCCACTGGACGTGAATTGTTTTTCCGTCGTCCTCTCGCTATAACGCGAAGTGAAGCAGCGATTTTCAATAGTCTTAGGGTCCGATTCAATGGATTACGCGGCAGCACGCCTTACGATGGTAGCGTCCCAGGTGCGTCCCAATGATGTCACGGATCGCCGGATCCACGAAGCCATGGAACGCATTCCCCGCGAGCGGTTTGTCCCTAAGGGCAAACAGGCCGTGGCGTATGCGGACGACAATATAGATGTCGATGGCGGCCGGGTCCTGATGGAACCCCGGTGCTTTTCGAAGCTGTTGCAGGCTGCAGCCGTTAGCGAAGACGATCTGGTTCTTGATGTTGCCTGCGGTCCTGGCTACTCGACAGCCGTATTGGCGTCAGTGGCAGGTGCCGTTGTCGCTCTTGAATGTGATGAAATGCTGGCTGAGCTGGCGACGTCGATTTTGACCGAAATGGGCGTGGACAATGCCGCCGTGGTTACTGGCCCGTTGGCCAAAGGCTACGTGGAACAGGGCCCTTATGACGTCATCTTCATCAATGGCGGTGCAGAACTGGTACCCCAAGAGCTGCTAGATCAGCTCCGGGAGGGCGGCCGGCTTGCCGCCGTGCTGGCCGAAGATGGCGGCCACGCCCGGATTTACACCAAAACCGCGGAAAACGGTCAAACGGTAGTTTCGAGCCGCATAGTTTTTGACGCCTTTGTTCCAGTGTTGCCAGGATTTGAAAAGCAAGAAGAGTTCGTTTTTTGAAGTACTTGCCAGCCGCTCTTTGGAGACTGGATCAGGGATTTGATGTAGGTAATTAGTGACCAAAACGTTAACTCGGGGATGTTGCGGCATTGACCGAGCTGTCATAATCACTTTAGTGACTTCGCCTGTGACCCAGGCGACAAGCGGTAATTGAAGTTAGGGGTTGAAGAACAATGAGCAAACAAACCAAGGGCTGGGCCGGATCGGCAGTCGTTGCGGCGGGGCTATTGGTGAGCGTGCCTTCGGCAGGGGCGGAGACCCTCGAAGAAGCACTGGCGGCCGCCTACAACACCAACCCAACCTTGCTGGCCGATCGCGCTCGTCAGCGGGCGACCGACGAAGGTGTGCCTCAAGCTAAATCCGCTTGGGTTCCGACGGTGACGATGGATGCCAGCTACCAGTTCAATAATTCGCGCCGGCAATCGGCGCTAAGCTTTTTCGGCGTGCCATCAGCGCCAATTACCACGACCGTTTATACCGAGAGTTACAGTGCCTCCATCACCGCTCAGCAGACCTTGTTTCAAGGCTTTCGAAACTTCAATGCGCTGCGCGCCGCGAAAGCGCGGCGGCGGGAAGGAGTGAGCGTTCTCACCGCAACGGAGCAAAGCGTCTTGCAAGCAGCGGTGACGGCCTTTACGGATACAATCCGGGACTTGGCAACGGTCGAACTCAACGAAAACAACGTGCAGGTATTGCGGCGCCAATTGGAGGCCTCGGAAGATCGCTTCCGGGTAGGTGAAATTACCCGCACAGATGTGGCCCAATCGGAAGCTCGATTGAGCTTATCACAATCGCAATTGACCGATGCCGAAGCCACCCTCGCAGAAGCCCGCGCCAGATATGAGGCTGTGATTGGCAATCCACCGGGGTCATTAGACTCTGATCCGCCACTGCCTGACCTGCCAGGGTCGCTGGAGGAGGCCATCGCTTTGGCCCTCGAGACGAACCCTGATCTTTTGGCAGCCGTGGAAGCTGAAAAAGCCTCTCGCTTTGACGTCGCTCAAGCCAAGGGCGGACTGTTGCCGACGATCGCGCTTCAAGCCCGGGGCCAGATCTCTGAGGATACCAATCGCGCCAACAACCAAAGCTCGTCGACCCAATTCCTGTCCACTTTTTCCATGCCGCTTTATCAAGGCGGCCGGCAGTTCTCGATCATTCGGCAGACGAAGCATCAGGCTAGCCAGTTTCGAATTCGCGTTGCAGAAATTCGCCGTCGTGTGATCCAAGACGCGACCAATGCATGGGAAAATCTTTTGGCGGCCCGAGCGCGCATCGTGTCGGACCAGCAACAGGTCAGGGCAAATGAAATCGCTTTTGAAGGGGTCCAGCAGGAGGCCCAAGTGGGGTCTCGCACCACGCTTGACGTGCTTGACGCCGAACAAGAACTTCTCAATTCTCGCGTGTCGCTGGTGCGTTCCGAGCGCGACGAATATGTCGCCTCTTACGGGTTGCTTTCGGCCATGGGCTTGCTGACAGCTCAGGGACTTGGTCTGCCGGTGGAAATTTACGACCCGGAAAGGAATTATCGGGCGGTCCGCTGGAAGATGATTGGCTACGGCACCACGACCGATTGATCTCTCATTTCAGAGTCTTCGCGCACGCAAGTGCGCCATTTGGCGCGCGTCCTGTTGCCCAAAAATTAACTAGTTTCTCGTAAATGTTTAGTGGTCGAGGCGCTGGCAAATTTTCGGCGGCTAGCGTAGGGTCGAACGGCTACGGCTGGTTGGCACTTACGTTGAGTAAAGATGGTTAGTTCGATGGCAGAACAAGAATCCCAACAAGAACCGACCATGGAGGAAATTCTAGCCTCCATTCGTCGAATTATATCCGAAGATGACGAAGAGCCGGTGGAAGACGCAACGGTTGCAGCAGCGGAGCCTGAACCTGAATATGAGCCTCAGGTCGAAGAGTTCGTTGAGGCGCCTGAAGAGGAGACCTTACCTCCTGAACCGGAAGAGGTCTTAGAACTCACGCAAAAAGTCAATGAGGACGGTTCCGTAAGTACTATGGATGCCGAAGAGGACATGGTCGAAGCTGCACAAGAACCTGAAACACAAGTAGAGGATGATTTGGTCCTCGTGGATGAGCAAGACGTGGCTACAGATGCTGGTAATCCTGATGAACCTCTCTTGAGCAATGAAGCGGCCGGCGCGGCGGCTGCCTACTTTGGAGCCCTTGCCCAAAATGTGCAGGTCTCCGATGGCAAGGCCAACACCCTCGAGCATCTGGTCGAGGAGATGCTGAGACCAATGCTCAAAGGCTGGCTTGATCAAAACTTGCCCGCCATTGTGGAAGAACTGGTCCGAGAGGAAATCGAGCGCCTGTCACGCCGCGGCCGCCTAGGATAGGGTCTGCCGAATTCCCAGCAATCTCAATCTGATGAACTTGCCGCTTGTGCGACTTGACGGATCGTGCCGCGCACCCCACAAAGAGTCCCTAATTATAATAGTCGCCACACGCTAGCGGGGGAGTCCGGGCCACCCATGCTGGACAAAAATTTTCGGCCGCAGGAGGTCGAGGCACGCCTGTATCAACAATGGGAAGTGGCGGGCGCTTTTTCGTGTGGCCGCAGGCCTGACGCCGAGACCTTTTGTATTGTCATTCCGCCGCCCAATGTTACGGGCAGCCTCCATATGGGGCACGCGCTCAACAATACGCTTCAAGATATTCTGGCGCGCTTCGAACGCATGCGCGGCAAAGATGTCTTGTGGCAACCAGGCATGGATCATGCGGGCATTGCGACGCAAATGGTCGTCGAGCGCCAGCTCGCCGAAGAAGGCAACGTTACGCGCCCTGATATGGGCCGCGACGCTTTTGTCGAGCGCGTATGGGCTTGGAAAGAACAGTCGGGCGGCACCATCATTCAACAATTGCGCCGCCTTGGTGCGTCATGCGATTGGAATCGTGAACGGTTCACTATGGATGAAGGGCTATCTCGCGCCGTTCTGAAAGTCTTCGTCCAACTCTACCGGGAAGGATTGATCTACAAAGACAAACGGCTGGTCAATTGGGATCCCAAACTCATCACCGCCATTTCCGATCTCGAAGTCGAGCAGGTCGAAATCCAAGGACACCTTTGGCACTTTAAATATCCCATCGAGGGTGAAGAAGGCCGGTTTATAACGGTTGCCACAACGCGCCCAGAAACTATGCTGGGTGACACTGGCATCGCCGTTCATCCCGACGACGATCGCTATAAGAGATTGGTCGGTAAGCAGGCGATCTTACCATTGGTCGGTCGGCGCATTCCGATCGTGGCCGATGAGTACGCCGATCCGGAGCAAGGATCGGGCGCTGTCAAGATTACACCAGGTCACGATTTCAACGACTTTGAAGTGGGTCGCCGCCAAGGCCTCGACGTTCTCAACATCTTGGACGAGCATGCGTGTCTAACGGACGATGTCCCCGAACCTTATCGCGGTCTCGATCGATTTGAGGCGCGCAAAAAAGTCGTGGAGGATTTGGAGGCGCTGGGTCTCGTCGAACAAATTGAAGACTATACCCACACCGTCCCTTATGGGGATCGATCGAAGGTGGTGATCGAGCCTTGGTTGACGGATCAATGGTACGTTGATGCGGAAACTTTGGCCGCGCCGGCTATCGAGGCCGTCGAACAGGGCAGAATGAAGTTCGTGCCTAAGAATTGGGAGCGAACGTATTTCGAGTGGATGCGCAACATTCAGCCCTGGTGCATTTCGCGCCAGCTGTGGTGGGGTCACCGTATTCCGGCTTGGTATGGACCTGACGATCATATCTTTGTTGCGGAAACTGAAGACGAAGCGCAATCGGCCGCCACATCTCATTATGGCAAGACAGTAGAACTGCGCAGAGACGACGATGTTTTGGACACGTGGTTTTCGTCGGCGCTATGGCCTTTTTCGACGCTGGGTTGGCCCGATGAGACGATCGAACTCAAACGGTTTTATCCGACTGATGTTCTGGTAACCGCGTTCGACATTATCTTCTTCTGGGTCGCCCGCATGATGATGATGGGCCTTCACTTCATGAAGGAAGTGCCGTTTCACACAACATATATTCACGCGATCGTGCGCGACGAGAAGGGCAAGAAGATGTCCAAGACCGTCGGCAACGTGATCGATCCACTGGTACTCGTCGATGAATATGGCGCGGACGCGCTGCGCTTCACGTTGGCGGCCATGGCGGCACAAGGCCGCGACATTAGGTTGTCGACATCGCGGGTTGAAGGCTACCGCAATTTCGGAACCAAACTTTGGAATGCGGCCCGCTTCTGCGAAATGAACGAATGCATCCGCGCTGCCGAATTCGACCCAAAGTCGGTTCAACAAACCATCAACCAATGGATTGCCGGTGAAGTTGAAAAAACGCGAGACGCAGTTACGGCCGGAATTGCCGAGTATCGGTTCAACGATGCGGCAGGCGCCATCTATCATTTCATTTGGCATGTGTTCTGCGACTGGTATTTGGAACTCATCAAACCGTTACTCAACGGTTCAGACGAAGCTGCCAAGGCTGAAACCCGCGCCATGTGCGCGTGGGTGCTAGATCAAGGTCTGATCTTGCTGCACCCCTTCATGCCGTTCATGACCGAAGAACTGTGGCAGCACCAATCGGAACAAGGCGAAACGAAGTCGAACCTCCTCATCCTGGCCGACTGGCCTGAGTATGGCGGCGGCATGAAGGATGAGGCAGCCGATGCGGAAATGGATTGGGTGATCCGGCTCGTCACGGAAGTGCGCTCGGTCCGTGCTGAAATGAACGTACCGGCGGGCGCAAAGATTCCACTCTTGCTCAAAGGAGCATCAGCGATAACGCTCGACCGGCTCAAGACCCATCTTGATGTCATCAGCCGTATGGCGCGCCTCGACAGCGCCAAAGAATCCGACGAGATCCCAGAAGGTTCGGTTCAGGTTGTCGTCGACGAGGCGACAATTATCTTGCCCTTAGCTGACATTATGGATCTTGATAAGGAACGCCAGCGACTCGAAAAAGAAATCAATAAGGTGGCCGGCGAAATCAAAAAGATCGACGCCAAATTAAGCAATGAGAAATTCATGTCGCGCGCGCCGGAACAGGTGGTTGAAGAACAGCGAGAGCGCCGCGCGGACGCTGAAGCTGTTTCGTCAAAGCTTCAAGAAGCGCTTGGCCGCCTTTAGGTCAAGAAAAGAGCCCGCCGGCAAAATTGTCGACGGGCTCGAATGACTCTTAATGAATGCTCTTCTAGAAGAAGACCTGCAACTCGGCACCGACGGAGCGCCGCGCGGCCGGATGGATAAACGAACCGCCGAACTCCGGCGCCGGAATGACTTCTTCTAAAATCTTTTCGTCTGTGACGTTCTTGGCAAACGCCATGACTGAGAAGTTCTCGCCTTCGAACCCGGCTCTCAAATCCAACGTGTGATAGCTGTCACGCCGGGTCATGCTGAAGTCGGCCGTGCCGAGGTTGAGCGTCAATAGATCTTCACCGACGCCCGGCATGAAGTCCGCCAAATCCGTCAGCGTGCCGAACGTTCCGCCGATAGTCCTGGTATTTTCTTGAACAACATGGAACCACGTCGGACCGACATACTGGAAGTCGAGACGGAAAACGGCACTAATGCCGCCCCAGCGGTTAACCGGCTGCACATATTGAAAGCCCGCATTGATGGTGTATTTGGGCGTATAGGGTGATTCATTACCTACAGTATCTGGCCGCGAAGTATTCGCCTTGATCTCGCTGCTGGTGTAGTTGGCGCCGGCATAGAAGGTGAGATTGTCCGTGATATTGGCCGTCGTAACGATTTCACCGCCGAATATGTCCACGTCATCGATGTTGTTAACCAGCCGCAAAAGACCAAACGGACCGACCGCAAATTCAAAGAACTGCATATCGGTGACGCTTGTGTAGTAACCGGCCCCTTCAATATTCACACGCCCGCCCAACAAGCTGCTTTTGAAGCCAGCCTCGAAGGCGCTTGAGGATTCCTTCTCGAATGAGTCCTCGACAGTTAGCGTTGTAGCGGTGACCAACGTGTTGATGAATGCGTTAATTGTGGCTTGGCTGCCTTGGTTGTTGAAGCCACCGCTCTTAAAGCCAATGCCCCAATTGGCGAAAAGGGTAATATCCGGCGTCACGTCCCAGGTGGCGGTGATTTTGGGCTGTATCTTGTCGAACGTGCGTTCTTGATTGGGAATGGACCCATCGGCCGCGAGGTTGGGATTGAAAAACGGATTGAGACCGGGGTTCAAAAATTCGCCGCCATCGTCCCACGGGATACCGTTACCGTTGGGATCGGAAATGGCCAAAGGACCGACAATTGTAAAGTCGATGTAACTGGTGCGCCGGGTTGGATCGATCAGATTGTCGACCTTCCGCTTTTCCCGGTCGTAGCGAAGCGCGACGCCCAACTCGATGGTATCGGTAAGGTCCCATTCAGCCGAACCGAAAAAGGCGAAAACGGAACTGTCAAAATTATCGTGCACAAGGGCTTCAATCTCGGGTGCGGCAAAACTTTCAGTGATGGTGCCGCCGAGAAATGTTGGATCGATTCCGGTGGCAACACCGACGGTGCGGTCGATTGTGAGATAGTAGGCACCTACTTGCCAGCGAATGTCCTGATCCGAAGGCGATGTCAAACGAAATTCAAAACTGAAGTCCTCTTGGTTGCGCTCTTGATATTGATAGCCGTCGCACGCGGTCGGTGTGTAAGGCCCGTAAAACGATGCGCCGCCGGCCATTCCCGCAGCGGTCACCAAAGTCGCGGGAACCGGAATTCCCGAGTTGAAGGCCGGGCCATTGAAAAATTGAGGCGAGCCAGCCAAAGCGGCTGCGCTGGCCACACAGTTCGGTTCAGCCGCGAAGAAGCCGAAGGCCCCGCTTGTTCCGTCGGACATGAAATCATTTTTGATATCGCTGGCGAAGAACCAACCGGTGGCTGTGGCAAAACCCAAGTCCCAGTCCATCTTCAACGAGGCCTCGAAGGACTCTTGATTGTTGGTCGGGTCGATATTCGGCTCGAACGAAAATTCGTGAGTGTTCACGTCTTTAAATGCCGTCGGGTCAACGAAGGCACCAAAATCCGACAGTGCAAACACACCATTGAACGAGATGGATGAACCGTCGATCTTGCCATATCGGAATTTAGCATCCACTGACATGTCGTCGTTTGGCGTCCATAACAAGCGGCCTTGGATGTTATGGGCTTTGAAGTTGTCGACGGCATCGTCGCGGCCGAGAAAATCGTTCGTGTAGAAACCATCAAGGTTCCGAAAATCGCCGCCCAAACTGGCATACAATTCGCCCGGTATGATCGGTCCGGACACCGTGCCGGCGACAAACTTTGAATTGTCGCCTTCGCCATAGGTGGCTTTGGCGCGGAACTCGAATTCGTCGCCGGGCTTGCGTGTTGTCATGATGACGGCGCCGGCCGCTGCGTTCCGGCCATAGATGGCGCCTTGAGGTCCTTTGAACACTTCAATCTGTTGCAGATCGAGAAGTTCGCGGTTAAAGGCCGCAGTATTGGTCATTAAGATGCCGTCGAGAATAAAAGCAAAACTCTGCTCGGCGTCGCGCGAGCTGTTAATGCCGCGAATGTTAACTTGTGTGTCGCCGGCTTCCGCCGCGTCCACTAGGCTCAGCCCTGGCGTTAAATTAATGAAATCTTCGACACGTTCCACGCCGGCGCGCTTGATCGTGTCTTGGCTGATGACGTTGACCGTGCCCGGAACATCGGCCACGGATTCCTCGCGTTGCCGGACCCGTACAAAGATTTCATTGACGTTGCTCGCCTGGGCAAATGTTGGAGAATTCGCGGCATCGATAGCCGAGAAACTTGTAGTCGCCAAAAAGGCGCACAAAAGAGAAGTTTTGTACCGCATAGCTATTCCCCCTAACGGACCGATTGATCTTGTTTCTAGAGCAGGGACGAGGGACTACTTACCTTACGTCCCGCCATTTTTACGCCGAATCGAATTTGCTTGATGGACTATTCTAGCGAGATCAATTGTTGAGTGAATAGGTAATCAACCTGACCTAAGCACTAGCGATCAAAATTGAAATCTGGTCCGCGAAGCGGATTGTGGATGAGTCGCTCGAATTTATATAATCGCTATTTTCTAGTGAAAACAAATGCTTGAAGGGAATATATGTACTACTGCTCGATTTGCCTGCGTTATATCACTGGCGAGGAGGTCTCAAGCCGCCTTTAACCCCATCCAACCTTCGCTGTTGTCGAAACCCAAGTTTCTTGGATAACTTGCTATCCATTCAGCGAAAAAAAGAGCCCGATTCAACTCCATAGTTAGAGGCCACCGAATGCCCATCGAGACCCTCAACGACCATTCCATGTATTACGAAACTCATGGAGAGGGTGATCCCGTTCTGGTCATGACTGGTTGGGGAACGTTCTGCCACGGTGAAGAGCGGCATCTTCCCTGGGGTCTAACGGACAAATATCAGGCGATCATTTTCGACCATCGCGGGATTGGTAACTCGGGCGACGACATGTCCGTTGAACCGACGATCCGACTTTACGCTGATGATGTCATTGCATTGCTGGATCATTTGGGCCTTTCTAATGTCCATATTATCGGTTTGGTGGGGATGGGGGCGTGCATCTCTCAAGAGATGGCACTGAAGCGGTCCGATCTCGTTCGATCTTTGATCAATACTGGATGTTGGGCAAACGTCGACACATTTTTCCGCAGTCAGATGGAATTGTTTCGCACGATCCATCGCGATCTCGGTTTTCTGGAATTTCAAAAAGCCGTGACGCTCTTGTCTTTTGAGCCGGGGTACTTCAACAAGAACATCGATCGGTTCTTAGGGCCCGCAGGAGTCTGGGGAGATCTCAACGGCAAGTTCGAAGCACATTCCAGGTTCATTGACGCCTGTTTAGGTCACGATGTGTTGGACCGGCTCGGCGACATTGAAGCGCCTGCTTTGATCGTTCACGCCGGACTTGATCAGGTGACGAGCCCACGAATGACGAAGCCAATCGAAGAGGGAATTCCTAATGCGGAAGGAGTTTTTTTTGAGGACTGCGCTCACGTCGTTGCAGGCAAGGCCCTCAAGAGAAGGTTTGCCGACATCGTGATGTCGTTTCTCGCCAAGCACTGACGTGCAGCTTCAAGCAAACGTGTAGTTTCAGATGTTGGACTTCTTTGGCTCGCCCGTGCGAAGCTTTGGTCGGGTTGTGAATTGAGAGGATTTAATATGTCAGAACTTCGTTTGTCTTTAGCCGTTTCAGCGTCGCTTGTCGCAAGTGTGCTCATTTCAAGTGCTGAGGCGCAAGAGGGGCCCTATCCCACAGAAACCGGCAAGATCGAATACGAAGTCACCGGCATGCAAAGCGGGACCATGACACGCTATTGGCGCCAATGGGGGCTTGAACAGGCTGAATATAATGATCAGACCATGTCGATGGCCGGCATCACGCAAGTTACCCTGACGCACAAGATTACGAATGCAGAGACGGTCACTAATATTGACCTCACCGACGACACGGCAACGCAGATCGCTAATCCCATGGGGGATTTCTATGATATGTCGCCGGACCAGATGGACAACGTAAATCAGATGATGATGCAGAATATGGGCGGCCAATTGACCGGTACTGATGTCATTGCCGGCCAAGAATGCGAAGTCTGGGAAGTCGGTATGATGGGTGGCGAAATGTGCTTGTGGAGCGGGGTCGAACTGCGCAATTCGGCGGGCGGAATGCTCACCATGACGGCCATCTCTATCGATACGGACACGCCCGTAGGCGACGAGCATTTTACAGTGCCGGACAATGTAACGTTCACGACGGGAGGAGGGAGCGGCCCACCGCCCAACATTCAAGATATTTTGGACGGATTAGGCGTGCAGCAATAGGTAGAGGTGGCTCGGGAAATCTGCACAGTTGAGATAAGTGGAATTTTGGCCTGTAGGCGGCATGATCGCCGGCAACAGGAGATCCACTATGGCAAGACGACCACGTCGCAATCATACACCTGCGTTCAAGTCGAAGGTGGCCCTTGCGGCCGTTCGCGGTGAGCAGACATTGGGAGAACTCGCTCAGCAGTTTGATGTTCATCCTAACCAGATCAAGCAATGGAAAGATCAGCTCCTTGAGGGTGCAGCGGGTGTTTTTGGGCGGGAGGGTAAATCACCGCTGCCTGCACCCCGTGTTGATGTGAAGAGGCTCCATGCCAAGATTGGGGAGCTGACGCTTGAGAATGATTTTTTAGGCGATGCGCTCACCAAGGCGGGATTGCCGAGCGCAAGAAAATGATCGACCGCAAACATAAACTCTCGCTCAGCCGTCAGGCCAAGGCGCTCAAGATCAGCCGGGGCAGCGTCTATTATCAGCCCCGTCCCGTATCGGTCGGTGATCTGGCACTGATGCGCCGGATTGATGAATTGCATCTCGACTATCCCTTTGCAGGCAGCAGGATGCTGCAGGGACTATTGCTTGGTGAAGGATACAAGGTTGGCCGCCTGCACGTCACAACACTGATGAAGCGTATGGGGCTTGAGGCTATTTATCGCCGCCCGAACACGTCCAAGCCTGCACCGGGCCACAAAATCTATCCCTATCTGTTGCGTAAGCTGCCGGTCACCCAACCCAATCAGGTCTGGGCGATGGATATCACCTACATTCCAATGGCACGGGGCTTTGTTTATCTGGCCGCAGTGGTTGACTGGTTCAGCCGGCGTGTCTGACATCAGCGCCTGTGGGACAGATGGAGTTGATTGTGTAACGGAGGATTTCTGGATCATCTGCGTTCCCTTCGGTCACGACGATGAGCCAGAAATCCATGAGTTTGAAGGACGGCGCCGAGACGGCGGTACGGGACATCCGGCGCAAGACGCGCAAGCAATATTCAGCTGAAGAGAAGATCCGGATTGTGCTCTCGGGCCTGCGCGGCGAGGACAGCATCGCCGAGCTGTGCCGTCGGGAAGGGATCGCCGAGAGCCTCTACTACAGCTGGTCGAAGGAGTTCCTGGAAGCCGGCAAGAAGCGGCTTTCGGGGGATACCGCCCGCCAGGCGTCCTCGGGCGAGGTCAAGGACCTGCGCCGCGAGAGGCATGACCTCAAGGAAGCGCTTGCCGAACAGGTGCTGGAGAACCGGCTGCTTAAAAAAAGCATGATCGGGGATGGGGGAGACGGCGCATGAGATACCCCGCATCGGAGAAGCTCGAGATCATCCGCCTAGTCGAGCGATCCCATCTCCCGGTGCTGCGGACGCTGGACAAGCTCGGCATCCCGGCAACGACGTTTTACCGATGGTACGACCGGTATTTGCGTGGTGGCGTACAAGCATTGGAAGACCGGTCTCCCAAGCCAAAACGCGTGTGGAACCGCATCCCCGATGATATTCGAGAGCGGATCGTCGATATGGCTCTTCAGGAACCGGAACTGAGCCCGCGCGAGTTGGCAGTGCGGTTCACTGATACGCAAAGCTATTTTGTATCCGAAGCTTCAGTGTATCGCCTGCTCAAAGCTCTTGATCTGATTACCAGCCCGGCCTTCGTGGTCATCAAGGCTGCCAATGAGTTCCGCGACAAGACCACGGCGCCAAATCAAATGTGGCAGACCGACTTCACCTACCTCAAGGTCATCGGCTGGGGCTGGTTTTATCTCTCTACGATTCTTGATGACTTCTCGCGCTACATCATTGCGTGGAAGCTGTGCACCACGATGAGAGCTGAAGACGTCACTGATACGTTGGAAATGGCTCTGGAGGCATCGGGTTGCGATCAGGCAAATGTCGCACACAAGCCGCGTCTGCTATCTGACAATGGTTCAAGTTATATTGCCGGCGATCTTGCTGACTGGATGGATGATCAAGGCATGAGGCATGTTCGCGGCGCGCCGTATCATCCGCAAACGCAAGGCAAAATCGAGCGTTGGCATCAAACGCTCAAGAACCGCATCTTGCTGGAAAACTATTACCTACCTGGCGATCTTGAAGCGCAGATCGATGAGTTCGTGGGTCACTACAATCACCAGCGCTATCACGAGAGTCTGCAAAACCTCACGCCCGCAGATGTTTACTTTGGGCGCGGCCAAACCATTCTATTGCAAAGAGAAAGGATCAAGCGAAAAACGATCGAGCATCGGCGCTTGCAACACAGCAAAGCCGCTGCTTAAACTGATACAACAGATGAGCCATATACTCCGCTAGCTCAAATCAAAATCTGTTCCAATTTATCTGATGACGGACACGGTAAGCCGGACATCTTCAACACCGATCAGGGCTCGCAGTTTACCTCCATCGCTTTCACACAAATCCTGAAGGATGCTGAAATCGCCATCAGCATGGATGGCAAGGGAGCGTGGCGGGACAATGTCTTTGTTGAACGGCTGTGGCGCACGGTCAAATACGAGGAGGTCTATCTGCATGCCTATGGCAATGTTCCACAAGCCCGAGCCGCCCTCGGCAAATATTTGGTCTTTTATAACACCAAGAGACCGCATTCATCGCTTGACCGCCAGACACCCGATCAGGCTTACTTCAACGTGCTGCAACCAATCCCGGTCGCGGCATAACAGGGGCTGAAATCCACTTATCCGCAGTCCGAAAGTTGTTCAAACAAACCGAACCACCTCTGGTCCAACTGTTATTACATTTTATTTTCTTATCTTGGGAGAGTATCTGAATGAATATCGCGGTGAAACGAAGCGTTCTCAGCTTATTTTGGACTATCATAATTTTAGTATTTGCTAGCCCAATAACAACAGCGTCGGCGAGCTATATGTCGGATTGCAATAAACTTATAAATACATGGGAGACATGCGGTGGTGATGCCGGTTCTTGCGGCGCTGAAGAAGCATCCATTGTCGAAGAATGCAAATGTCACGCGAAGAAGGGTTCTGATTGGAAGCTTGTTACGGCTGCCGTTGGAAAAGACGGCGTATGCAACGCTACAATTCCCTTCGACGATGTGCCTCCGCCAAGCGAGCCGCGACCGATCGGAGGGAATACGGGAAAAGGTAGTCCTAACATCGAGGGCAATTTCGAAGACGACCGCGGTGGTCCCGAAGAAGGCAACACAGGCCGCGGCAACCCGCGATAGATTTTTCGACGATTGCTTGCCCTATTGAAAGGGTCAATAGGGCGGGAATTTTGCGCGCTCGCTAACCGTCTTTTGTGTTGTCGCGGGACTTGATCATGCAATCCTTTGGCGCCCTGCCTGGATCCCGCGGCCAAACTGCGGGACGGCATGTCAGCCGTCCAACTCGGCCAGAGACTTGATGAACTCTTCATAATGGGCGGTGCGCTCAGCCGATGCTTCGAGGCCCGCGTCTTCGAGCAGGATGCGAAACATGCGATCGATAAAGCCTTTGCGCCAGGCTTCGCGTTCGGCGGCGACGTTTTTGCCGGGCTCATAGGCATTGAGATCGTCGAGCGAGAAGTTCTTTTTGTCTGCACCGACACGCTCAAGGGTATCGACCCGGTCGTAGAGCACCGACAATTCGGTCGCGACGGCTATGACCATATACAAGACCCGCTCCGTGTGAGGATCACCTAGCGCATAGGGCCTATTGCCCTTGGGCACACGTGGCCGTGGCTGAATGGTACTGTCTTTGACCAAGCCTTCTTTCCTAGATTATTTAGTTGCACGCCATATGTGGAAGGCGCCGAACGCCGAGTCTATAGGGCGGCCTAGAGCGGCACAACCTGGCGGGCCCCATGGGTTTGTGCGTAAACTGCGGACCAATCGGGAAAGGCATTCAATGAAACGGCTGCTCTATCTACTTTGTGTTCTTGTTTGCGTGGTCGTAGGGTCGAGCGGAATTGCATTTGCCGACAAGACCATTCGTCTAGGCATTCAAACGCTGCCACCGGGCGGAGGCAATCCGTTTTTGACGACACAATTTCCGTCGATCCTGACTTACGCCGCCATCTTTGACACCTTAACGCGGATCGACCGCAACGGTGACCTCAAACCGGTCCTGGCCACCGGTTGGGAAGCGCTCGATGACACGACTTGGCGGATTGAATTGCGAGACGGAGTCAAATTTTCCAACGGCGAAGTTTTCGATGCGGCGGCGGTCATCACGGCTTTGGACTATTTGAAAACCGATGACGGTAAGATTACTGGCGTCGGTCAAGAGATGCTCGCCATTCAAAGCGCAACAGCCATCGACGACTTGACCCTCGAACTTACAACCAAAGGGCCGTATCCTATATTGCCTCGCGCATTGGCGGGCTTGCGAGTTCCGGCGCCACAATATTGGAAAGAGCTCGGTGCCACGGGGTTTGCAACGGACCCCATCGGTACTGGTCCGTTTAAAGTGGACAATTGGTCTCCGGGCAAAATTGAGCTTTCTGCGTTTGCGGACGCATGGCGCCCTCCGAAAGTGGATCAATTGGAACTCATCGTTGCGGGAGAGACGACAACCCGTTTGCAAGCCCTATTATCTGGTGCCATTGACATCGCCGTTTCGGTGACGCCCGATGATCAAGCAGCGATTGAGAGCCAGGGCGGTACATTTTATAGCTCACTTGCAAGTGCTGTCTTGGTGATGTCATTTGTCACGACGAAAGACTCGCCCATAAAAGACTCCCGCGTGCGTCAGGCGCTGAACTATGGCGTCGATAAACAGACCATCGTCGACATCTTAATGGGAGGTGATGCGCGTATCGCCAGTCAACCCGTGACGCCGGAAACATTGGGCTACAATTCAGACCTTGAACCCTATCCCTACGACCCAGACAAAGCGCGTGCGCTGCTTGCGGAAGCTGGTTACACAGACGGGATCGACTTGACCTTTGAAGTCGTTCCCGGTGGCGGTGCGAATATCGACACGATTTACAACCAAGTTGCCGCTGATCTCGCAGGAGTGGGCGTCAACGTCAAACTCATAAGTATCACCGCGCCGCAACTCGTGCGCCAAATTTACAATGCTGGATGGAAAGGCGACGCATTTTCTATGACCATGGACGCCATGCCCACGTTTGACGCCTTACGCCCGTTTCGCATTCACTCGTGTCTCTGGGTCAAGCCCTGGCATTGCAACGAGGCGGACACGCCCTTAATTCGAGAAGCTTTAAGTGAAACAAACTTGGAGCGCCGGGCGGAGATGACACGTGAACTCCTAAAGCGATACCACGATGATCCGCCTGCGCTTTATATCGCGCAGATGGTGGGTTTCACGGGTTTGGCTCCCAATGTCCGCAACTACAAGAGTGATTTCGGAATCATCCATTACCATGAGCTTGAGCTCGTCGACTAAAGCCCGCTGCCCATGACATCAAGTGTAAATCGTCAATGGATCTTGCGCCGCCATCCCGAGCGGGGCGACGTCATGAGCGAAGAGTTTCTGGCGCTCGAGGAGGCTGAAATACCAGAACCTCGGGACGGCGAATTCCTCGTGCGCACAATTTGCTTGGGAACATCGCCTGCGCAGTTTGGCTACATGATTCAAGGCAAGAGTACATTTGGCTCCCTCAAGATTGGCGACGTCATGCGCGGGCGCGGCGTCGGCGAAGTAATCCAGTCGAAACACCCTGACTTCAAGTCCGGCGATCTCATTACTTCGTCTCTCGGCTGGCAGGACTATTCCATCCAGCCGCCGCGCGATCTTTTGAACAGCATCAAGAGCGTTCAAAAAGTTGAAAACCCGGTCGCACCCCTGTCGACCACACTCGGAATACTGGGGACGGACGGCTTCACGCCCTATTTCGGTTTGCTCGACGTAGGTCAGGCCAAGGCGGGGGATACGGTTGTCATCTCGGCTGCGGGCGGGGGTATAGGCTCGGTCGCTGGGCAGATCGCTAAGATTAAAGGTTGTCGGGCCATCGGCATCACAGGCAGCGCAGACAAGGCGCAATGGATTACGGAAGAGCTCGGATTCGATCACGCCATCAATTACAAAACCGAAGATGTGTCGACCCGGCTGGGCAAGCTTTGCCCGGAAGGCGTCGATGTGTTTTTCGACAATGTTGGCGGCGATATTCTAGATGCTGTGCTTCTGCATCTAGCAGTCGGAGCGCGGATTGCCATTTGTGGGTACATATCGATCGACTACATGCCGCTGCCCCGAAAGGGTCCCAGCAACTATACCGAATTGCTTAATCAGCGATCGCGTATGCAGGGATTTATGGTCTTCGACTATCTGGAACGCTGGCCCGAAGCAGAGGCACAAATGCGCAATTGGTATATGGCAGGATTACTCAAGAATTCCGAAGACGTGAGCGAAGGTCTGGAAAACATGCCTGAAGCTCTCGCCAGTCTGTTCAAAAGCGAGAACAAAGGCATTAAGAGCTTGCGTGTCGGCCCGGACCCGGAGTGGGTCAAAGGGATCTCTGACTCAGCATAACTTGATACGCTCGTTCGCTTTGCCAGATCACTCTGCCTGATGATCCGGACTGTTAGCGTAATGAGCGCGCAACAGATCCTCTCCAAAGTCTTCGCCGGGATGACGTAGGATTGTATGAATGTGCGTTGGATCCGCAGCCGGCGGATTGGCGCGCCGATTTACCGTGTGGTCGAATTCGATCAAAACTGAGGGGCCGTGAACGCGATAATAAAAGACCTCTGGATTATCTGTGGCGCCCATCCATGCGAAGTAGACTTTATCAAGGCCATCGGCTTCGATGCGCTCCAATTCGTGAAGCGCCACGTCGCGTTCCAAAGCTCCAGCATATTCTTCGATCAACCGCCACAGCGCTTGTTGTTGCTCCTCAGTCATGTCCGACGCTGGAAGTCCTTCGTACGACGTGACGGCATCGCCTTCTCCCGGTTCGGTGAAAATATCGTCGGGTATAGTCTCGCTTAAGACGGCACGCATTTGCTGATCCCCATCCATCGAATTCAACAATTCCAGCGCCAAGTCGATTTCGCGCCCGAGCACGCGATAGCCTGCATAAGGGCCTGCAGGAACTTCTGCTGGTTGCGCTCCAAAGAAGGAAGGCGTCACGGATAAGTCGCCGTCGGCCACTGTGAAATTCAATCCTAAATGGTGCCCTTCCACTTGCCAGCCCCATGGTTTCGTCGGTAGTCGGATCACCGAAGATGGCGACCCAAAAATATCCCGATCCGGTCGGAATGGGTCCGCGGCGATCGGCTCCGTACAAATCATTAGTAATGTCGTCAAGGGTCATGATTCCTGTGGCTTTGAGATAGCCTTGGCTCGACAAGGCGCATTCGATGAGTCCATGAGCGTCAGCACGTTGTGCGTCGGTCATCTCTTCAATAAGAAGACCCTCATTGCGTTCGCCCATGCCTGGAATGAGAGGAAAATAGTTCCACGTCTTGCGCGCGTCACCCTCAAAGCCGGCGGCAGCTTTGACCTTTTGCTCACTGGAGAGACCGTCAAGAAACGCTGTTGCGGCCCCAGTGCAGCGTGCGACTACAGCATCATCATGTTCTGCGTTTCCATAGGCCGTCGCTATTATTGCGAACACAAAAATTAGGCATAAGAGCATGTTGCGAAAAGTGCAGACCATTGACGTTTCCTTCTCAGTCGGGCGCGGTCGTTAACTTTATGCTCGGTGCTCAGGGAAGTGCAACATACGCTACTCGTTGTGCCAGGCATTTCGCGCAATGACCGCTCAGTGAAATTCGTGGAAATCGGCGGTCTGTGCTAATCTATCTGTGCATCGTTCAACACCGGAGTTCCCAATGAATGTGAATATTGGGGAAGATCAACATATTCAGCTTGCGGACCATCCCGAATTTGTCCGCTTTCAGATATCCGATATCAATCATATCAATCCCCCAAAGGTTTGAGACGCAAGTTAGCTTGCATCCAAGCGATTCCGCGGTCACGGCCGACGGCGAATCCTGGACATACGAACAGTTGAATGAAAAAGCTAATCGATTGGCCTGCGCATTATTGAGTGTAGCGGGCGATAAGACCGAGCCCGTTGTGCTTCTTTGTCCGTCGTCAGATAAATTGGAACAGATTTCGATTTGAGCAAGCTGAGTCTTTGGCTCATCTGTTGTTTCAATTTAAGCAGCGGCTTTGCGGTGTTGCAAGCGCCGGTGTTCGATTGTTTTTCGTTTAATCCTTTCTCTTTGCAATAGAATAGTTTGGCCGCGCCCGAAGTAGACGTCGGCAGGCGTGAGGTTCTTCAGGCTCTCGTGATATCGCTGGTGGTTGTAGTGGCCGACGAAGTCTTCGATCTGCGCTTCCAGGTCGCCAGGCAGATAATAGTTTTGCAGCAAGATGCGGTTCTTGAGCGTCTGATGCCAACGCTCAATTTTGCCTTGCGTCTGCGGATGATAAGGCGCACCGCGTACATGCTTCATGCCTTGATCATCCATCCAGTCAGCAAGATCGCCAGCAATATAAGACGGGCCATTGTCGGACAGCAGGCGCGGCTTGTGAACGACATTAACTTGATCGAGCCCGGATTCGGCGAGAGCTGCTTCCAGCGTTTCGGTAACGTCCTCAACCCTCATCGTGGTGCAGAGTTTCCACGCAATGATATAGCGCGAGAAGTCATCCAGGATCGTCGACAGGTAAAACCAGCCCCAGCCGATGACCTTGAGATAGGTGAAGTCTGTCTGCCACATTTGATTTGGCGCCGTGGTCTTGTCTGTAAACTCGTCAGCCGCTCTTGATGACAACAAAGGCTGGGCTGGTGATCAGATCCAGAGCCTTGAGCAGGCGATACACCGAAGCTTCAGATACGAAGTAGCCTTGCGTATCGGTGAACCTGACAGCCAGCTCGCGCGGCGACAACTCAGGCTCTTCAAGCGCTAGATCAACGATCTTGTCTCGAACGTCATCGGGAATACGGTTCCATACCCGTCCCGGCTTTGGAGACCGATCTTCCAGCGCTTCCACACCGCCAGTTTGATACTGATCGTACCAGCGATAGAATGTTGTCCGTGGAATGCCGAGTGTATCCAGCGTGCGTTTAACTGGCAGATGTGATTGCTCAACCAGTCCGATGATCTCGGCCTTCTCGGATGCAGGATATCTCATTCGATATCCTCCCCATCCCCGATTATGCTTTTTTTTCAGAAGGCGCAGTTCCAACGCTTGTTCGGCAACGACTTCCTTGAGGTCTTGCGCTTCGCGCCGTAAGTCCTTCACCTCACCAGTATTAGCGGCCCGCGCCGTATCGCCTGCCAGCTGGACTTGCCTCAGAAGAGTGGAGAGCACTTTCTAAGCTAAACGGAGGTGCACATGACAGGCAGTGTCTGACATCAGCGCCTGTGGGACAGATGGAGTTGATTGTGTAACGGAGGATTTCTGGCTCATCGTCGTGACCGAAGGGAACGCAGATGAGCCAGAAAATCCATGAGTTTGAAGGACGGCGCCGAGACGGCGGTACGGGACATCCGGCGCAAGACGCGCAAGCAATATTCAGCTGAAGAGAAGATCCGGATTGTGCTCTCGGGCCTGCGCGGCGAGGACAGCATCGCCGAGCTGTGCCGTCGGGAAGGGATCGCCGAGAGCCTCTACTACAGCTGGTCGAAGGAGTTCCTGGAAGCCGGCAAGAAGCGGCTTTCGGGGGATACCGCCCCGCCAGGCGTCCTCGGGCGAGGTCAAGGACCTGCGCCGCGAGAGGCATGACCTCAAGGAAGCGCTTGCCGAACAGGTGCTGGAGAACCGGCTGCTTAAAAAAAGCATGATCGGGGATGGGGGAGACGGCGCATGAGATACCCCGCATCGGAGAAGCTCGAGATCATCCGCCTAGTCGAGCGATCCCATCTCCCGGTGCTGCGGACGCTGGACAAGCTCGGCATCCCGGCAACGACGTTTTACCGATGGTACGACCGGTATTTGCGTGGTGGCGTACAAGCATTGGAAGACCGGTCTCCCAAGCCAAAACGCGTGTGGAACCGCATCCCCGATGATATTCGAGAGCGGATCGTCGATATGGCTCTTCAGGAACCGGAACTGAGCCCGCGCGAGTTGGCAGTGCGGTTCACTGATACGCAAAGCTATTTTGTATCCGAAGCTTCAGTGTACCGCCTGCTCAAAGCTCTTGATCTGATTACCAGCCCTGCATTTGTTGTCATTAAGGCTGCTGACGAGTTCCGCGACAAGACCACGGCGCCAAATCAAATGTGGCAGACCGACTTCACCTACCTCAAGGTCATCGGCTGGGGCTGGTTTTATCTCTCTACGATTCTTGATGACTTCTCGCGCTACATCATTGCGTGGAAGCTGTGCACCACGATGAGAGCTGAAGACGTCACTGATACGTTGGAAATGGCTCTGGAGGCATCGGGTTGCGATCAGGCAAATGTCGCACACAAGCCGCGTCTGCTATCTGACAATGGTTCAAGTTATATTGCCGGCGATCTTGCTGACTGGATGGATGATCAAGGCATGAGGC
>CBDFKK010000004.1:0-171752 GCA_965248815.1 Alphaproteobacteria bacterium | reverse complement strand
GCAGATTGCACTAAGTATGCTGACAGAAGACATTAAAACCCTCACACGTGAATACCCCGCTATTAAAGAGCTAGCTCAACTACAGAGCCGGGTTCGAGAGCTTTTACGTATGCACATTGCTGCGCCCGATATTCAAATTCTGGTTGCGATCGGCGAAGCGCTACAGTCAGCCAATAGCAATAGCAAGCCACTCAAAGTGATCCAAGACTCCTTGTCCCGCATTACACAGTTACGTAATGCCATCGTGCATAGTTCGAAAATCGAGACTCTCACGGACGCCCCACGACCGGCTTATGATTTCAGTGACAACGATGGCTGACGTTACCACCCTCGATGTCTTGCTTTACGGCACGCCCATTGGAACTCTGACAAATGTTGGCGGCGACCGCACGCTGTTTGCATTTACCGATGAGTATATCGCGAATAACAACCGCCCATTGCTCAGCCTTGGCTTCAAAGACAAGTTGGGGCAGATGATCGCGGACTTCAAACCGACACAGACAAGGGTCTTGCCATTCTTTGCCAACCTGCTACCCGAAGGGCACATGCGCACTTATCTGGCGCGGCAGGCGGGCGTCAAACCCGAACGCGAGTTCTATTTGCTCTGGGCGCTTGGTCTGGATCTTCCCGGCGCGGTGACCATCAGGCCCGCCGAAAGCGAAGCATGGCCGCCTTACGTTCAAGACGATGACGGCCAACCAGACAATGGGGGTGATCGCCGCGCCAACGCGCTGCGCTTTTCTCTGGCGGGCGTCCAGCTCAAATTTTCGGCCATCGAAGAATCCAGAGGCGGGCTGACCATTCCCGCCAAAGGCGTTGGCGGCTCATGGATTGTCAAGCTGCCGTCGGCTCAGTTCGAAAGCGTCCCTGAAAATGAATACTCAATGATGACCCTTGCCCGGCTCGCCGGTATCGACGTCCCGGCGGTACAACTCATCGATGTCGCAGCCATCCAAAACATGCCCAAAGGAATTGGGGCCTTGAACGGCCAGGCCCTGGCCATCGAACGGTTCGATCGCATAGAGGGCGGCGCGCCCGTGCATATCGAAGACTTTGCACAAATTTTCGGGGTTTATCCGCAAGACAAGTACGAAAAGGCCAATTACCGGAATATCGCCAGCGTTATTGCCGCGGAAAGCGGTCAAAGCGATAGCGCCGAATTTATCCGTCGGCTGACATTCAATATGCTGATCGGTAATGCCGATATGCATTTGAAAAATTGGTCGATGATTTATCCGGATCGGCGCACTGCGCGACTTGCTCCTGCCTACGATCTCGTATCGACGATTGCGTATCTACCCGATGACAGGGCAGCGCTGAATGTTAGCCGGACAAGGCGCTTCGACAGGTTTACGGAAGACGAACTTATGCACCTTGCAGCCAAGGCGCTTGTGCCGGAAAAGCTCGTTCTCGACATCGCGCACGAAACCGTGGCCCTGTTTCATCAGCACTGGCAGGCCGAAAAGGCGAATCTACCGTTAACCTACAATGCTATTCAGACCATTGAAGCCCACATTAAGACGATTCCGATTGCCTGATCGGCAGCACTCAAGCTGTCCAACGAGAGGCTGACTCACGAAGTGACGGCGTTGTTGGACGGTTAAGTCGTTGGAGCAGGCGCAAGACGGCCTAAGCATTCTTTTTCATCTGAAACTTAAAAGGCGGTTCTTCGGAGCCGCTTTTTGTTTTCGACTGTGGCAACCGCCCTTGGATACCGGATAGCACAACCGCTCCGCACATGATGACCGTCATCTTGCTTTGCACCGCTTTCGCCGTGTTGGTCCTGCATCCAGGTAAAGCTCTGGCGGGCCGACGGCCCAACTGTACTTGTCACTGGCGCAAATCGAGGCACCGGTTATATATTTGCTCAAAGTTAAGCAGAACGAGGGTGGAACGTCATCGCCGCTTGTTGCCATCCCAAAGATGGCCATTCGTGAAACTGTTGTAAGGTTCTTAATTGACTAGGCCGCGTATTCTGTTTTCCGTTCGAAAGCTGCCCGGAATATTGGATGGTCTGAGCTTTTGCTTAAATCCAAACAAGGTGTTAGATGATGTCGGACTTTGTCGTGCATGGCTGCCGTGAGACTGTTTTCAGCGTAACGGATTTGGACAAGGTTGCGCGCATCTACACCGATGTTGGCGGCTGGCGCATTACACATCGCGGCGTTGCGGGGCCCGGCCTGGCGGCCTATTGAAAATTGCCGCCGCAGATTCGTATCGACGAACTTGTCGTCGGCTTGCCTGGAAAAGCAGATGGCGTTTTGCGCCTGGTCAAGTTTCACGACGTGCCCCAGAAGCAAATACGCGCCAGCGGTCAGTGCTGGGATCTGGGCGGCCTGTTCGACATTGACGTATTCGTTCAGGACATTGACACTAAGCTGACTGAATTGCAGGCGCTCGGCTATCATGCCTACGCGGACCCCGTGACCTGGAATTTCGGCGCGCTCACGGTGCGTCATGTCTTGGTTGTCATCGACGACGGTATTTGTCACGCCATGATTCAACGGGTCGCGCCGCCCTTGTCGGAACAGGAAGCCGACTTTTCGGGTTTCAGCGCAAATTTCAATTCCACTCAAATTGTGGACGCGCAGGAGCCGTCTCATTCCTTCTTTTTGGAGACGTTAGGGTTTACGGAACGGTTTCACGAGACATGGTCTCATGACCCTCAAGAGGGTGCCAATATTTTCGGTCTCCCCAAAAACATCGCGCGCGACTTGACAGCCCATGCGGTCGGCTACCGACCTGAGAGCGAGCAGGGAGGCGCTCTCGAAACTCTCTGGTTCGAAGGCCTGGAGGGGCATGATTTTTCGGAGCGTGCCGTGCCGCCTAATCTTGACATTCTGATGCAGCGATTTCCCGTTGAAAACTTGAACGGCTTTACAGCCCATCTTGAACGACAGGGCATTGCGCTAGCAGCGGGCCCTGCGCGCATACCGATTGCACCGAAAGGCAATGCGAACGCCATCGCAATAAGGGCGCCAAATGGCAGCTGGTTGGAGTTTTATGAATTCGGCTAATTTGCCCTTGGTGCAGCGAACCGTCGATTTCATCACACTCGTTCGAGGACGTCGAAGGCCGCTAGTTCGCCGGACTCCATGGCACCTTCCATGCCCCGCGCGAGCGGCGCGGTATGTTCGCCGCAGAAATGTATACGCCCATGGGGCGCCCACAATTCTCCATGAAACTCGGCAATTTCGCCGGGTCTCCAAGACAGAAAATCGGCGCCCCCTGCAAATTCATCCAGTTCCCACGAATGCACGTGAAGCACTTCGAGCTGCCCTTTCGCAGCGGGGCGAATTTCTTCGATCGCCTCGATGACTTCTGCAGCGCCCGCTTCGGGCCCCCTTCGATCTAGATACCGCGCCAAAAAGCCCCGCCCCCACGCCGTTAGACTCGTGACGGTTTCGGGATCTTCGGGCACACGATTGGGCACGACAAAGCCCGCCGGGCCGTCCGTCCACATAAACAGAGGCAGGCCGTCGTCTTCCCAGAAAGGCTTTTTAGCCACGATGTGGGTTTGTGTGCACGGTGCCCACGCCACTGTATTTAAGGCCTGGGCTTGAACGCCCTCGATTGCCGGCTCTATCGATACATCGCGCAGCACAGGTATCGGAATAGAACAAATGACAAAGCGGCCGCGGTATAGACTACCGTCTTCACACTGAACATCAACGCCATCGGCTTCCGTACGAATGCCGACTACTTTTTTGTTCAATAGGATTTCGCTTTTTAGGTTTTTTGCAATTCCTTCTGGTACGCGCATATTGCCGCCGGTACCGACAAACCGGCCATCATCGATTTCCAATTGCGTCTTGACGAAATAATTGCTGGCGAACATTTGCAGCATTGAGACGTCATGGGCGGATGTGCCATAGGTAATATTGGTGTTGTAAGTGAGGTCAATCATCGCCTCGTTGGCACCATGTTGTGTCAAGAACTGAAACATCGAAATGTCATGAGACGCGAACTTGGGATCGAACCAGTCTTCTAGCGATGTGAGTGGATTGTTCTGCGCAATAATGCCGCCGACATATTGCCAAGGCATGGTCGATTTCAAGTCTTCAGGAAAGGGATTGTGCGGTGACTGTTTCCAGTCGTCAGGCGTGACAACCTTCCCGCCTAAAGCCATAGTTCTTTCACGGTTGAGTCGCCCTCGCGGCCTTTGATCCGAAAGTGAAATGTCAAATTGCTTGGCCGCGTCGCGTACGCGCGCGTAGGCGCCGACAATTGAGTTGGCACCTGCTTCCGGGCTACCCGGCACATTATCAAGACTGTAAACGCGCCCACCGACACGATCGCGGCCTTCAATCACAATGACATCGAGGCCTTGCTGTTCGAGATTGAGCGCGGCGTTTAGTCCTGAAAGGCCCGCGCCAATAACGATCACATCTGATTGGGTTTGAGCCCGAGCTGTTTTCGGTATAGTAAACGCAAGCGAAGCCGCTGCTGTCGTTTGTAACAATTGCCGCCTGGAAATCGCATGATTTGTCATGTCGTCCTCGATTTTTTGGCTTCGATGGCCTGGCTTCGATTGATTGGCGATATTTTCCAGGACAGACCGTCTACGTGAGCCGATCAAACCGCAACGCTCGTCGCGAAAGCCTGGCCTATTCCGCTGCTGCGGAAGCAGCGTCCGAGTCGTCCTTTGGCATCAGGGGCACGCTGGCGTGAAGCCAATTAGTTGGATCGCGACGGCGCTCCGGCGAAGGGATCACAAGCGCGCGGTATTTTTGCTCTTCCGCTAACTTTTTCATATCTATAGCGCCGAGCTGATGGCTGATTTGAATCGTCTTTCGCCGGATGGTCGCTTCGAAGTGATCGGCTTTTGTAAACAGCTCATAGCTCGTGGTACGGGGAGACACTTCAGGCGTCAAATACTCAAGGGCCGCAACATCTTCTTCAAGCGCGTCGTAAACTGCGGCGAGCATGTCGTCATCATATTTGGCTTCTGTCTTGAAATTACGAAAGTGCAAGCCAAAGTGGCGCGTGCGGAACTCATCGATTGGCACCCATGCATTCCATAAGAGCTGTGTTATGCCTGGCGCCAAATCTTGATGGTTTCTTTGCATCATGCCGATTAGTGATATTTCGACTGTGAGTTCGGTTGCCTTACGCTTGTCCGGCAAAGCTTCGATCATGGCGGGATTTTCTTGAGCCGCCTTCGGCCGCGCCCCGATGTCTTGAACCACCCGGGCGCCCCAAGGTCTTTCCTCGACTTGAAAGACTTCAATGCTATCACCAAGATGTTTTCCAAATTTGTGAACAAACGGGATGTGATAGGTGTCAGCGAAGTTTTCGCTAAGGCGCATCCAGTTGGCAGGCCACTCTTTGCCATAGGGCATCATGCGCCAGCCCGTTTGATTTTCATATTCAGGAAGGATGTCGGGCAAGGCTGGGCGCTCGGCTTCCGGTAAGTCGCCGAGAAAGACCCAAATGTGTCCATACTTTTCTTGGACAGGATACGAATCAACGCGCGCGCGCTTTGAAATCTTCGCGTCGTCACCAAGAGCCGGGATCTTGGTCACGTGGCCGGCTTTATTGTATTCCCAGCCGTGGTAGGGGCACTTTACACATCCCTCGCGTATGGTACCGCGTGACAGCGACCCACCGCGATGACAACAGACACTACTCAAACAGGCGACGTGACCGCCGTCATCCCGAAACAACACGAGGTCGACTCCGAGCATCCGGATCCCAAATGGTTCATCTTTTAGTTCGTCGGTAACCGCCGCGACATACCAATTGTTGATGATCATCGCTTGACCTTCTAACGCCAGCTGCGAGGTTTATGGGTTAAAAAACTCGTCGCCGGCGATAACCTGAGTGTTGCCTCGATTATCCAAAAGTCTAATCAATGGTTGGGCAGTCGGCCAGACTAAACAATCTGCGGCAGTCCTTTAGTTTCACGATGGGCGATCAGTGGACGCCATGCAACTAGCGGACTATAGGCAACAATTCTGCTGTGCGTTTGTCGTAGAAGTGTGATGAAATCATCATCAATCGTACGCCGTTCGGCGCATCCACGTAAACTATATAGGAACGCGGATATGTCTTCTATTTCCATTGTATCTTGCTACAGAGCGATTATTGCGTCACTGACCTTGTCGGTTGCTTGTGCAGTCATTGCTGTCCCTGCGATGGGCGCAGAGTCCGACTCAATGCGCCAATATCAACTTGAAAAGGACGGCAGCGTATACCGCCTGAACATGAAAGCCATACCGGAACCAAAGCCCGGCAACGGCGAAGTTTTGGTTCGCGTGCGCGCAACCTCGCTCAATCGCCGGGATCTTTTGTTGACGGCCGGACAGTATGGATTCGGTGGTGACTATAATGGCCGCGTGCCGGTGTCCGACGGCGCCGGTGACGTCATCGCTGTCGGTCCCGGCGTTACGCAGTTTGAAGTCGGCGACCGCGTTGCCGCCACGTTCTTTGCAAATTGGCCAGGAGGTAGACGGACAATCGAAGGCATGTCGTCTTCGCGGGGCGGCCAAGTCGACGGCATGCTGTCGGAGATGGTCGTAAGTCACGAAGACGGATTGATATCGATTCCGGATCATTTGAGCTATGAGGAAGCAGCGACCTTGCCGTGCGCTGCAATTACGGCTTGGGTCGCACTGTTCACTGGTGGTCAGTTGAAGTCGGATCAGATTGTATTACTTGAGGGCACAGGCGGGGTTTCTATATTCGGATTGCAATTTGCGACAGCCGCCGGCGCAAAAGTCATCATCACCAGCTCGAGTGATATCAAGTGTCTGACATCAGCGCCTGTGGGACAGATGGAGTTGATTGTGTAACGGAGGATTTCTGGCTCATCGTCGTGACCGAAGGGAACGCAGATGATCCAGAAATCCATGAGTTTGAAGGACGGCGCCGAGACGGCGGTACGGGACATCCGGCGCAAGACGCGCAAGCAATATTCAGCTGAAGAGAAGATCCGGATTGTGCTCTCGGGCCTGCGCGGCGAGGACAGCATCGCCGAGCTGTGCCGTCGGGAAGGGATCGCCGAGAGCCTCTACTACAGCTGGTCGAAGGAGTTCCTGGAAGCCGGCAAGAAGCGGCTTTCGGGGGATACCGCCCGCCAGGCGTCCTCGGGCGAGGTCAAGGACCTGCGCCGCGAGAGGCATGACCTCAAGGAAGCGCTTGCCGAACAGGTGCTGGAGAACCGGCTGCTTAAAAAAAGCATGATCGGGGATGGGGGAGACGGCGCATGAGATACCCCGCATCGGAGAAGCTCGAGATCATCCGCCTAGTCGAGCGATCCCATCTCCCGGTGCTGCGGACGCTGGACAAGCTCGGCATCCCGGCAACGACGTTTTACCGATGGTACGACCGGTATTTGCGTGGTGGCGTACAAGCATTGGAAGACCGGTCTCCCAAGCCAAAACGCGTGTGGAACCGCATCCCCGATGATATTCGAGAGCGGATCGTCGATATGGCTCTTCAGGAACCGGAACTGAGCCCGCGCGAGTTGGCAGTGCGGTTCACTGATACGCAAAGCTATTTTGTATCCGAAGCTTCAGTGTATCGCCTGCTCAAAGCTCTTGATCTGATTACCAGCCCGGCCTTCGTGGTCATCAAGGCTGCCAATGAGTTCCGCGACAAGACCACGGCGCCAAATCAAATGTGGCAGACCGACTTCACCTACCTCAAGGTCATCGGCTGGGGCTGGTTTTATCTCTCTACGATTCTTGATGACTTCTCGCGCTACATCATTGCGTGGAAGCTGTGCACCACGATGAGAGCTGAAGACGTCACTGATACGTTGGAAATGGCTCTGGAGGCATCGGGTTGCGATCAGGCAAATGTCGCACACAAGCCGCGTCTGCTATCTGACAATGGTTCAAGTTATATTGCCGGCGATCTTGCTGACTGGATGGATGATCAAGGCATGAGGCATGTTCGCGGCGCGCCGTATCATCCGCAAACGCAAGGCAAAATCGAGCGTTGGCATCAAACGCTCAAGAACCGCATCTTGCTGGAAAACTATTACCTACCTGGCGATCTTGAAGCGCAGATCGATGAGTTCGTGGGTCACTACAATCACCAGCGCTATCACGAGAGTCTGCAAAACCTCACGCCCGCAGATGTTTACTTTGGGCGCGGCCAAACCATTCTATTGCAAAGAGAAAGGATCAAGCGAAAAACGATCGAGCATCGGCGCTTGCAACACAGCAAAGCCGCTGCTTAAACTGATACAACAGATGAGCCATATACTCCGCTAGCTCAAACCGAAATCTGTTCCAATTTATCTGATGACGGACATGGCTCATGAAATGGGCCATGTCGTGCTTCGCCATCCGCTGGAGAATATGCTGAGCCAACTGGGTGTAATTCTAGTTATGAACGTTGTAGCGGGCGGCAGCTCGAGCGATATTGCCGGTCTTGGTGCAATGTTTGCTACGACGTCGTATACCCGGGACTATGAGCGCCTCGCCGACGACTTTGCTTTGACTGTATTGAAAGAGGCAGCAATCAATCCTCTAGCATATGCGGATTTGTTTGAGCGCTTCAACCAAGCAGAAGTGAGCGCTTCTTCTGGATTTTTGGGATTGTCGGATTTGCTCAGTACTCATCCCAACTCCTTGGATAGGGCGGCCCTCGCGGCACAAGCCGGGACCGCAAAATCAATGCCGTCTCTCAATGAAGCGACCTGGAATTCGATTGTAGCTCTTTGCCAAGAAGAAGATGATGATGATAACTCCAATGGCCGTGTAGACAGGAATGGCCGGAATATTAATTCGCCAGTGGGGGACCCATCTCTTTAGCTGAGCCCAAAGCTCCTTGCGTGACACGCTTTGAGAGATCCTCTCTTGAATCGTACCAATGTCGAGTTCGATTTACGGCATTTTCTTCAATGTTCCGATAGAACAAATTGAATGCCTTCACCCGGTACCTTGTGGTCGGCCAATAAAAACGCCGAAATCTTGGATCACGAGGTCTATCGACATAAAGAACACCATTTCGGCATTGCGCCCCAGTTACTTCTGGAACAGGGCTGCTCAACTCTCCGCTCTCATTCACAACTACGCCGCCGATATTGAGAGGGTTTGGTGCCGGCAATTCGTCCGTCGTCCAAGTGAGAGGATTGGTACAACTTAGAGGCCGGTCTCTGCTCGAGACCAACCTTCCGAAAAGATTCCAAACCAACGATCTTGATATTACTTCATCTGGATCTAGGTTGTATTGAAGTTCGTTCCATGACACGACACATTCGAAGTCGTCGGCATGTTCGCAGGGCCGCAGTGTATTCAGCGAAATATCAAACAGATCTAATGGGACAGCAGAGTCGATTACGTATGCGGCGACCATCCTGTTTTGAAGGTATTTTCCGGTTACATATTCCTGTAGCAAACGGATAACGTGGAGCCCACCTTGGCCATAGCCAACCAGGATGAACGGCCGGTTACGATTTAGGTCACGAAGAAATCTTACAAATGCACGCGACACATCCCGATAGGCGGTCGTTCGCGCCGGACCGGAATCGACATTTTTGTTTATGAAGGAATAGAGCGTGGCCTGTCGATACCGGGGTGCAAAAATGGGCCCGGCCGCCCTAAAGGACCCCGCCTCGACGGGTAACGCGATTGTTTCGACAATTCTTTGGGCTTCCAAGTCGTCAATTGGGCCGTTCCACTCCACCGATTTATAGTAAGACGTTTGGTGGACGTAGAAGATAGAGGTGGTTCGGTTTGTTTGAACAACTTTCGGACTGCGGATAAGTGGATTTCAGCCCCTGTTATGCCGCGACCGGGATTGGTTGCAGCACGTTGAAGTAAGCCTGATCGGGTGTCTGGCGGTCAAGCGATGAATGCGGTCTCTTGGTGTTGTAAAAGACCAAATATTTGCCGAGGGCGGCTCGGGCTTGTGGAACATTGCCATAGGCATGCAGATAGACCTCCTCGTATTTGACCGTGCGCCACAGCCGTTCAACAAAGACATTGTCCCGCCACGCTCCCTTGCCATCCATGCTGATGGCGATTTCAGCATCCTTCAGGATTTGTGTGAAAGCGATGGAGGTAAACTGCGAGCCCTGATCGGTGTTGAAGATGTCCGGCTTACCGTAACGGGCCAGTGCTTCTTCAACGGCTTCAATGCAAAAGTCTGCTTCCAGTGTGATAGAGAGCCGCCAGGACAGGACACGCCGGCTGAACCAGTCAACCACTGCGGCCAGATAAACAAAGCCCCGTGCCATTGGAATGTAGGTGATATCCATCGCCCAGACCTGATTGGGTTGGGTGACCGGCAGCTTACGCAACAGATAGGGATAGATTTTGTGGCCCGGTGCAGGCTTGGACGTGTTCGGGCGGCGATAAATAGCCTCAAGCCCCATACGCTTCATCAGTGTTGTGACGTGCAGGCGGCCAACCTTGTATCCTTCACCAAGCAATAGTCCCTGCAGCATCCTGCTGCCTGCAAAGGGATAGTCGAGATGCAATTCATCAATCCGGCGCATCAGTGCCAGATCACCGACCGATACGGGACGGGGCTGATAATAGACGCTGCCCCGGCTGATCTTGAGCGCCTTGGCCTGACGGCTGAGCGAGAGTTTATGTTTGCGGTCGATCATTTTCTTGCGCTCGGCAATCCCGCCTTGGTGAGCGCATCGCCTAAAAAATCATTCTCAAGCGTCAGCTCCCCAATCTTGGCATGGAGCCTCTTCACATCAACACGGGGTGCAGGCAGCGGTGATTTACCCTCCCGCCCAAAAACACCCGCTGCACCCTTAAGGAGCTGATCTTTCCATTGCTTGATCTGGTTAGGATGAACATCAAACTGCTGAGCGAGTTCTCCCAATGTCTGCTCACCGCGAACGGCCGCAAGGGCCACCTTCGACTTGAACGCAGGTGTATGATTGCGACGTGGTCGTCTTGCCATAGTGGATCTCCTGTTGCCGGCGATCATGCCGCCTACAGGCCAAAATTCCACTTATCTCAACTGTGCAGATTTCCCGAGCCACCTCTTTGTACTCGGCGATACCGTCGTTCAATTTAAGACCGGCTTGTTCTACAAGCGCACGGCCGGCATCAAAATCAGGCGCGTAAAAATCGATCACCCTCAGGAAATTTGCATGCATGGGCACCGTCAGATCGCGCACGGTAATGTCGGCGATGGGATTAAATTGGATGAGCCGCACGCCAACATCAGTGCCTGGAGTTTCCAGTAGAACCGTCTCGGCGGTTCGGCCCACAACACCCCATAACGCTTTCACTGCCGCCTCGTCGAGGGACTGCTCGGCAATGGGGACAAGCCCATAGATGGCTTCAAAAATTTCCCGTTGCGCCGCCAAATTGGCAGTGGAGATGAGTGCACCGTGAATGGCGAGCGCAGACATAGGGATCTCCACAACGGTGTGAACAGCTTGCTTTTCCTCTTGGGCATTGCTCAATGCAGTGCCCAGAGCGAAGATCATCGCCGTTAGTACGACTGATCTATGCATCAGCTTAGATAACCCAGAGCCTTCCATAAGATAACTTATACACCTGACTCGCTTTGAGCACGAATGCTGCTGCTCTCAGCATATTAGGCGCTGCAGGTCGGCGCCCTTGGCGCCGATCGCGCAACCTTCATCTGGGCGGACTTTAAGTGCGCGAATTCTAGAATTTTAAGCCAAACATCGCAGTCTAGCGATGGGTGAAACTTTTGAGGTGTCCCTGTGCTCTGCACACCCTGAGCGCTTTAGTCTAGAGACTACTTGATGATTGGATTAAGTTTACCTGTCAACGACCGACAACGAGGCTTACCTGTTCCGTTTGTCCAACATCGTCAAAAGCCTTCGCAGTAGGATCACGCACTCATTGGATTTTCCTTCGCACGCAGCCGTATTGCAAACCTATATGCGAAAGGCGAACGCCCGCTTTTTCATAGACTCTGACAAAAGTTATTGGCTCTGCCATTTCGCATTCTGGTTCCCCTTGGCTTTTGGCACGCCGCTATTCATTGCCCGACATAACCCTGACGATATAAATTATTCCATTTTGGCGCTCATCGCGGTGCTGGCCACATCCACGATCATCTGTGTGCTGGTGAGCCACTCCATGACGCGTCTCTTTAGCGAACGCTGGTATCGCCTATTATCGCTGTTCATTCTGGCAACGGCCGCCGTATTCGTGATACAGGGAAATATTGTCAACGATCGATTCTATTATGGGGAATTCGATGGTGAGACAGTAAATTTGAGATCCTACGGCTGGATGTTCTGGGCGGAGTGCGGCGCGTTCTTTTTGGCGATACCATTATCCTTCAAATTATTGACCGTCCTTAAGCGACCGTCTCCGACTGTGCCCTTAGTTTTAATTGCCTCGTGTTTGGTGCTTTTGGCCCCAACGACGGTCGCTTTAGTGCCCAGCATTCCAATTGAAACACACACCGCCATCTTTGACGAGGGCGTCTTCGAATTCTCCAGAACTAGAAACCTCATCCATCTACTCCCGGACGGACTTCAGGGCGATATTGTGGGCGAAGTTCTCACTGAACATCGAGACTTAGCTGAACGTTTCGCCGGCTTTACAGTCTTCAGCAATCATGTGGGTCTTTTCCAAAAGACAGCGGCCGCTCTTCCCACCATTTACAACGGCAGACCATTCGATCTTTCCCTTGGTCATGACTACAAGAAAGTGAAGAAAAGTTTCAATGACTACGCTTACCAGAATGTTCTTCACGATGCTGGCTATAGAATGGACTATGTTCCGGCCGGCAAAGCCTACTGTCATGATAAGGCAGCCACTTGCGCGATAAAATCCATCAATGAGTTAAAACCGCGGGGCTATTTCGACTACGAAAATGAAGGCCTGTTGTACTCCTTGCGCCTGTTGGCGGACCTTACTTTGTTCCGACATCTTCCCATGGTTCTCAAGGAGCAAATCTACAACCAAGGCAACTGGCTCTTTTCAGATACGACATTTGACGGCTATGCACCGTTTCCTGATCCGGTCATTCGGGAATGGACAGACAACATTTCTATCGTAGACGGCCTGCCGCGATACAAATGGTATCATTACATCGGCACCCATACGCCACCACAGTGGGATGAAGAGTGCAATTTTATCCGCGGCTTAGACCACAATCGAGAAAACTACAAACAGCAAACATATTGTGTTCTCGTTGGAATTGCCCAGTTTTTGAACGTATTGAAACAAAGCGGCATCTACGATCAAACGGCGATCGTCATATCGGGAGATCACGGAACGAACGCACCTTCAAACGACATGATCGGCGAAGTTACTAACAACATCATTTACTCCCGCGGCCTTTTTGCGGTCGCGCGTCCAGCCTTCTTAGTCAAGGAACTGAATAACAACGCGCCCCTGAAATTTAGTGAACCTCCAACTTCTTTGTTGGATATAGCACCTACAACGCTTGATCTAGTTGGTTTGTCGGGTAACTTTGAAGGCGTGTCAGCGTTCAACCTCTTGCCCAATGCGAAGCGCGAACGTGTATTTCGTAGTATTGACATCGAACATTTCTGGACGGGCGATGCCATTCCCCATGATGAATATCGAGTCAACGGCAATGCCAGCGATCGCTCAAGCTGGAAGCTTACAGGTTTTCAAACAATTGATTCGGCACCGACTGAGTTTCCAAATTTTGTCTATGACCGAGCCGTCACATATACTCGTGGGCTTGAGTTATCAGTCGATGAAACCAATGCGCAAGAAGCATGGGTTCGTGGTAGAGAATTTGCGTTCAAAATATCTCTGCCGGAAAAAACATTCGGCACGTTGAAATTTAGACTTCACATTCCGGAGTCTATGACTGACCAATCTATGTCGGTGACGATCAACGGGATTTCGATTATTGATTCTTACTCAATTGAAAAAACAGATGAACATTGGTCCGAAGTCTTCTTGCCGCTTGATGGAGTCACATTGAGAAAGACTGACAACTTTGTAAGTGTAGTCTTCGAAAAATCAATTTCGAAGTCTTTTTTCGGCACAGAAGTAAGCGCCCTTCTAGGCAGCGTTGAGTTTTACTAGCAGAAAGGATCAGCGGCGAGTCTACAAACCGCTCAATTTTTTTGCGACCATGTTGTTCGACTTTTTTTCCAGTGGCCGGCTCACGTTTGTGATCCTCCGGAATGGACTAGTCGAGCGTCCTGGCGATACGAAATCCCATATAACTATTCCGGCTACCTAAATTGTATCTCAGCCGATCCGCAGCCCGCACATGCATCGGAAGATCCTGCCAGGAGCCGCCACGCAACATGCGCCGATCGCAATCGCCACTGAGCCGCGCCGCTTCATTACTAGGTCCGTCGTCGTAGGCATCGTTCCAACAGTCTTCGATCCACTCGGTGGCATTGCCGTGCATATCGTAAAGGCCGAAATTGTTCGGCAGGAAACTTCCGACTTCGACGGTCTTCTCACGAAAGACGTCTGCCGCGTCGCCATCTTCATTTCCCTTGAAATTCACTTGGCTCGTCGTGATCGTATCGCCAAACGAAAACGCGGTTGTACTCCCTCCGCGCGCGGCATATTCCCACTCAGCTTCAGTCAATAAGCGATAGGTCATGGCGGTCTTGTTGCTTAGCCACGCCGCGTAGGCTTGCGCATCTTCCCAACTGATACAGACGACGGGCTCTTGATCGCCCTGCTCAAATCCAGGGTTCGACCAGTTTGCCGCAACGTCTCTGACATATTTCGAGTCGCGCCAGACATAGCAATTATCACCGGGATCTCGATCCGTCTCCGCCATGAAGTCCGCATACTGACCTCGTGTAACTTCAAATTTTCCGACCGCGAATGTGTTGGAAATTGCGACCTTGTGTTGTGGTCCTTCGTCGGCGGCCCTCAAGTCTTCGTTCACTGGTGACCCCATCGTGAATGTGCCGGCGGGGACAACGACCATCACGGGGCATTTGCTGCAATCGGAAAATTCAGCCGCCGCTTCCCATGCAAGCGCAGACGGGGCGGCCCAAACAGCTGTGGCCAAAAATAGTCCAAACCATCGAGTCATTTTTGAATATCCAGTTATTCCGTGCGTTAATACTACAGCCGGCAGCGTCAAATGTCGCCCGCATCCGGCAATTGGCCACTTCTAGACGTTTTCTCATCGCGCGCCTATGGTCTGATACCGATCGAAGTGGAGGCTCCTTATGACCAAGTCATTCATTCGAATGAGTCAATTCTGTGCGGGACTGTGTGTGGGTCTTATGCTGACGACCACACTGGTCCATGCCGACAAGACGATCACAATTGCTGCCTCCAACCTGCCCTCGGCGCTTGGGAACCCTTATATGACGGCTGCCTATCCGGCCATCATCACGTATTCCGCAATTTTTGACGGTCTGACATCGATTGATGGCAAGGGCGCCGTCGTACCGGATCTTGCGGTCGAGTGGAACGCTTTGAATGACATGACGTGGCGCGTCTTGTTGCGCCCAAACATTAAATTTTCGAACGGCGAAACGTTTGACGCTGATGCTGTGGTGAATGCCTTCGACTATCTCTTATACCAAGACGGCGCCGCCAGTCTTGTCGGCAGAGAGGTCGCTCTGATTGAGTCCGTAAACGTCGTTGACCCGCTTACCGTAGAATTCAAAACCAAAGAACCCTTTCCAACTTTGCCGCGCGCCCTTGCTGCCGTTCGAATAGCGGCCCCTCTTCATTGGCACAACTTTGGACCTGAAGGGTTTGCGATCGATCCGATCGGAACCGGGCCGTTTAAAGTTGATCAGTGGGAAGCGGCCGCACTTACTCTCTCCGCATCTGAATACGCCTGGCGAAAACCTAAGTTTGATCAACTGAGAATCATAGCCGTACCAGAGCAACAGGCGCGTGCCCAAGCTCTCCAATCGGGCGCCGTCGATATTGCTATTTCGCTGGGGCCCGATGACCGACCCTGGATCGAAGCACTGGGAGGCCGCCTCAGCGAATCTCCCGCGGCAGCCATTTTGGTGATCGCGTTGCGCACCGGTTTGGAGGGACCCATCAATGATCGGCGCGTCCGGCAAGCTCTCAACTACGGCGTGAACAAGCAAGCGATTGGGGACGTCTTGATGGGCGGCAGAACCGTTGTCGCAAGTCAACCGGTAACGCCGGAGACACCAGGCTTCAACCCTGAGCTCGAGCCCTATTGGTACAATCCGGAGAAAGCCCGTCAATTGCTTAAAGAAGCCGGCTACGAAAGCGGTCTTGATCTGACCTTCGAAGTGTCACTCGGATCAGGCGCCAACATTGATACGATCTACGAACAAGTCGCGTCTGATCTGCGCGAGATCGGCGTGCGCGTGACGCTCCGACCGATCACTCTTCAACAGCTGGCGCGAAAGGTTTACGACGGTAGCTGGGCAGGCGAGGGTTTCGCAATCACCATGAATACTTCACCGACGCTCGATGCGCTTGGGCCGTTCCGACTACATTCATGTGACTGGGTCCAGCCATGGCATTGCAATGAAGCGGACACTGCTCTTATTCATGCGGCCCGTCGGGAGTTCGATGTGGCTCGTCGGCAGGAAGTCGTTCACGACATATTGCGCCGCTATCGCGAAGACGCGCCGGCCATTTATCTTTTGCAGCTCGTTGGCTTCGTCGGTTTAAGTAACAAAGTGCGCAATTATGTCAGCGACTTTGGCGTTCTCCGGTTTCATGAGCTCGATATCGCTGAGTGATCAAGAAGAGCGGACGGGAGCATAGGGCTGGTTGATATTGGCGGCTGGTCGTCGCCACTGCTCGGCCTCCGATTTGCCGCTATTTCGGGATATTTTTGTTGCGGGCGGCAATTTTGGCTTTTGGCAACATGAACCCATTAGCCAAATTAGAAATGACCGAATTCTGGTAAGTGCTTGATCCAAAGCTGAATTCTATTTTGGCTCATCGTAAAAGCGGGAATTGAGTGGATATCGAACCGTATATTGGGAAATGACAAACATGATATGTGCAAAAGTCAAAGACAGTGTGGTATCTGCAGCCGACGTTCCGAGATCCGGCAAAAAGACCAACTCCAATTCTTTATGAGATCTGCCTGGTCGATAATTCGTTGAATAACGAAGAGAATCGGGATCTGAACCTAGCCAGCATGACTCGGAACTGTCTTTTAGAATTACAAAACCTGCTAGCCCGAGCAATCGGCCAATTCAGCACGAGAAAATCGAAAAAGATGCCAAACGAGAAAATAAGTCTTTCCCTAGAAAAATGCTTCAAGCCGTTTGATCAAGGCTTTAACCGCGTCAAGTATTTCTCCTGCATTACGGACAGTCTGGATGCGGAAGCGCTCCCCGATGAGTGGGTGATCAAAACTGAGTCAGGTATCAGCTACGGAATGACAGAACCAAACAATAAGGCCTTCCTGGCGGATGGCTTCAAGCACTTCATTAAGCGCTATTTGGTACGCGATTGTATCGAGAGTTTTGCACTGTGCCTTGATGAGCTATTTTTCTTCCTTTTGCTCCACGGCAAGACGGTGGCTTCGGGCAAATCATTGCACGACGCCTTATCTGATGAGGAGAAAGAGCGACAGGTTGCTTTCGAAAATGCCGGTCTATATGGCAAAATTGATAAATTGGATTCCCAATTCAATCTAAAGTTATCCAGTGACCATAAGAGAGCAATCACGAGCCTGAAAGATATTAGGAACTGCTTCGCTCATAGCAATGGCGTGGTAAGAGCTGGGGATGGCCGAAAAGATGGCAAGGAGAAAAGGAAGTTCAGCTGGATGGTAGCGTCTGTTTTTGGCATTGGCATTCAATCAGGCGAACGACAGACAATTGAGCTAAATAGACAACTCAGTGAAGAGATACATGTCGGCGTTGAGATCAAGCAGCAGTTCAAATCGTTCAAGAAGGGCGAAGCGCTGTCGTTTTCATCGGCAGAAGCTTATGAAATTGCGTGGTCATTGCATTTGGCGGCTGCGGAATATTTAAAAGGCCTGACCGTGGTGCGCTCTGCAGAGAAAGCAACACAAACGCGCTAATTGTCGGCCCCACTCTCCTGTTTACCAGATCCGTACACAGAATATATAGCATAATAAAGATTATGCGCCTGAACCATTCAAAAAGTGCTGCGCGCAAGTTCGGAACTGACTTTTCATAACAAACATTATCACATAACCAGAACTTACATTTTGCCTATAACAACAATTCGTCTTCAACAGGATGATAGATACTTGCAGCGTTAACAAGAGACTTGGCTGTAAGAGATCGGACGCCATAGACATGCGCCTGCACATTATAATCTTTCGTTATTTTTTCGAGTAATAGATCAAAGTCACCATCTCCGGATAAAAGCACGATAATATCAACGTTGCTGGCAGCCTCCATGACATCTATGGCAATCCCCACATCCCAGTCACCCTTGGCTGATCCATCACTACGCTGTATGAATGGTTTCAGCTTAACGCTGAACCCAATATGTTTAAGAGCATCCTGAAATTTTATCTGCCCGTCCTGGTTGCTCTGAATTGCATAAGCATTTGCTAATACTATCTCACCTTCGGCGTTTATGCGGTCCCACAGTCTTTTATAATTAAACTTGCGTCCGTACGCCTCTTTGGTGGTGTAATAGATATTCTGAACATCTACAAATACAGCTATTTTTTTCATTTAAACCTTCTGTCACGGATGGGAAGCCAGCCCCCACACCGACATGTCTCCTAGGAGACAATTGAGGAAGACAGCGATTTAGTTGGCGTTAACCATATACTCTGTATACAGATGGTACTTTCCATAAGAGAAATTATGCGCCAAACGGGTCTACGTAACTTTTTAAATGTGCCCCTCCGGGATTTTAATGGCAACCGCGCAATTATGTCAGCGACTTTGGCGTCCTCCGGTTTCATGAACTTGATATCGATCGGTGAATAGACGAGATAAGCACAGCTGCATTGCGCCCAGGAGCGCCCCTGCCCTATTCCCCCATCGACGTTTCGAACGAAACCTTGCCGCCGTCATCGGCCCAGAACGGGGGCAGGCGCATGGCGATCGCCGATGCGGCCAGGGCGCAGGCATTGAGGATGACATAGATGCCGACATTGCCGTAGGTGAGCAGGTAAGCAAGGCTTATGATGAGAAACGGGTTATGCGCAAACATGACTTTGCCCATGTTGGTCGCCTTGATGTTGTGCGGCGGTGAGACGTGGATACTCCACCAGCCGAGTTGGTAGTTGATATTGTAGATCGACAAGAGGCCAACAAACAAAACGGCGTTGAGCAATCTTGGAAACTGAAACGCTTCGAGAACCGAATAGAACGATAAGTACAGCAGTCCTTCGCAACTTCCCCACGCCAGTCCAAAGAGCAGAGTCGGTACAACGTATAGTTTGCGTCCATGGGTCAGCGTCCCTCGCGGCCACCAATAGCCATAAGACCAAGCGACCACAGCAAAACAAAAGGCCGTAAACGCGATCCACGCAGGATCCGACCATTGCGCCGCCGTCGCTAGCGGCGACTTGGCGACCGTTTGAAAGACGCCGGTGGTCGAACTGAAGACGAGCGCACCGCTTGAATAAAGACCAGCGCGGAGCCACGCCATACGCGGGCTGTAGCGGTCGAGCTCGCGCTTGCCCCGCTCGCCGTATAGCAAGATGCCAAGCACCGCCATGAAGGCAATGACAGCGAGAACGACATAATCTTCCCAACCACCGGTGAAAGCTCGACCATGGGTGAAGTATTGCGTTGGCGTCATGGCGAAGATCCCTTTTCCAACCGATTGCGTTCCACTTTAGACGCGGTAGAGCCTACTGAACACAACAGCAAGACGCCTCTGAAGCGACAACAAGAGGATTATTTTATCTCTCTACTTTCATGTTGTTTCTCATATTTGGGGGCCCTCGTCTCCGTATTGTACGCCATGTATATCCAAAGAGTGACGGCGAAGGGATGGACGTCTTGATCGGTGTCAGCTGGACCGCATAGACTTGCATAAATGGCTTAGCTGATTTCGGGAGTACCCTCATGTTGAAAAAACTTAGCGTCGCTTTTGCCGCCCTTTTATTGTGGGGTCCCTTTGCTGAAGCCGCCGATGCTGAAGCCGCCGATGCTGAAGCCGCCGATGGCGGGGTTTTGGTGCTCGGGGGAACAGGCAAACTGGGCTCGGAGATCGTCAAAGATTTGGTTGAGGCCGGTGATGATGTCACTGTACTCGTGCGCCCAACGTCAAATCGGGAACGGCTAGCGGGGCTTGAGCTGACATACGTGACCGGTGATTTGCTTGACGACGCGGATGTCGAACGCGTGTTTAAGGGCGCATCTTACAGGGCGATTGTCGACGCCTCGGGCCAGCCCCAAGGCGGCGATGTTAGGTATTATCCTGAAAGTCAGAGATTGATTTCAAAGTGGGCGGCGGCGACCGGCGTCCGGCAAATCATATTGCACGGCGCGACCGGATCCGGCGATAGCGCCGAATTATTCAGAATGGAAAATGTGCAAGAAATGCGGCTCGGCTCGCTCGTCGCAAAGGACGAGGCGGAAACCATCCTCACGAGTAGCGGGGTGCCCTACACAATAATGCGTCACATGACACTTCTACCTCTTGAGACGACAGAGTCCGGCAATGCGCGCATGACCACAGACCATACGGTCGTGGGGGCCATCTCAAGAGACGGGCTCGCGAGGTTGACTTTGGAATGCATAGACAATGACGAGTGTTTGAACACTATTTTTCACGTCGTCGACGATGACGTGGAACTCACCGGGCGCTACACAAAAATGTGGGAACGCTACGAGTTGGTCTTTAAGCCGGAAGTATTGTCGTCACAACGAAAACAAAATGACTGATCCGGTGAAGCGGAATTGATTACCGGTTTTAACCGCTCAACGGCACTGTTTCATGCAGTCAGACCGTTGCGCACGACACGAGCCTTTGCACGTTGCGTCAGTTGCGGCACATGGTTGAGAACAAGCTTGATATTGCCGTGTGCAAAACGACAAGCAATCCGATTGCGCAAGCATAAGTACAGGTGCAGACGCAGGCGCGTTCTGAGCGGCGCTTGGAATGGGCGTCTCTCTGAGACCGCAACTCGTGGAAACCAATAACAGAAGGCAAGCAGTGACAAGTATAAGTCTGGACATGGCCGTATCTCCTGAAAGGTTCTCGGCGCCAGAAGGTCAATTTTAGCATCAAACGGCGGGTTGGACCAGAAATGACGAACAGCTGAATAGATTAGCCTCGGTTGAACTAAGAAGCGTTCGCACGTAAGCGCGCCGGTCAGGCGGGCTTCGGCCCCAGGGAATGAACGGCACTGGGAAACGAGTTAAGTCCAAGTTCTTCCCGGATTTCGGAGCTCATACCCATCCCCATCTCATCGAGGGGAATCCCAGTCCCGTCCGCGATGCGGACCATGCGTTCGAAATTGCCGATGACACCGGCCGCGTCCACAAAACCTTCAGGACCAACTGCTGTGATGACTTCGTCGCCAACAAGGGCCACATCTGCGTCCGTACCAAGAACAATTGCCTCCGCAAAGCGTGCCAGCGTCTTGCCAGAGGGAATACGATCGTCGACCTCGTCGGCGCCTTTCACGACACCGCCTAAATCAACTTCTCCGCCTTTGTTTTTGACACTCAAACTGAGCATCGTCGAATGGAAGGACGTTCAGTAAAAGCAATCGTTGATAGCAGACACCCGTCCAGCCAGGAGCTCAATTTGCGCACGGCTAAGGGCGCGGCCCGCGTCGAATTCCATGATCTGGGCCGACGGGAGATAATGCACATCGCTCAGCGTCAGGAGGTCGCGAACCGCGTCGGGCACCAGACTCATGGCGCGAATGACGTTGCCCGAACGCTCCCCCCACAGATCATCGTTTGGAGGGAGAGGTTTCTGATCCGGCAGCATCGGCACAAACGCTTCATCGCCGCCTGCATCCTCGGGCCTATTGCGGCTGGGCTCTCCAGGAACCGGTTTGGGCAGCGCGTGCAGCGGTACGCCGAGACCGCGGCACGTTTGATCCATGCTGCGCAGGGCAACGAGAATGCCCAGCGCTTCGACATAGTGAGCATCGCTCAATCCGTCGTCTGACAATTTCTCGATGGCCCGGGCCGTCATGCGCGGTGCGTCGGTCGTCGCCAAGTGAATAATATCGATGATTGCTTCAGGCAGCACACCGCCAGAGCCCTCGTGCGTCGCGTGGGTGCCTTTTATCGTATAGGGGCTCAGCGCTTGTTTGCGCTCCGCACAAAACGCACAAGAATTCGCGGCGCGAGATTCGGCGGCGATGGCGATCCGCTCAGAGCCCGTCCACCAGGTCCCCGGTTGCGCAAGCCGCGTCAAGACTAGAGCGTGTGCCTCGATCATGTCCGAGCGAACGGGCACAGCGCAGTGCGCCATGTCGTCAGAGACGGCTTGGAAAATATTTGGATCCGCTTTGTTCATGGCGCTTGCCACAACGCAATCACCTCTGCGGTCTCTTCCATGGGTTCCGCGCCTTCATCCTATGCCTCGAATGATTTTGCCTCAAGTCAATCCGCACGTTTGCCTGGTCGCGGCCGGTTGCCCGAATTAATAGTCGTAACACCCAAGGTCTATTTCGGCCGAGTTTGACCCAGGCTGTGTAAAAACGCGGATGCATAGTATGATTCTCCTGATCCTTTTGGCGGGAGGATTTGATGAAGCGGTTTGTTGAAGGGACGGATCGGGATCAGAGTAGTTTTCTTCCCGAGACGCTTGAAGATTTTGTCGATGAAGATAATCCGATCCGTGTGATCGATGTCTTTGTTGATGAACTTGACCTTGGGCCTCTGGGCTTTGGGCACGTTTTGCCGAAGGCAACGGGAAGACCGGCCTACCATCCATCGGTTTTACTGAAGCTCTACATTTACGGCTATCTCAACCGGGTTCAGTCGAGCCGGCGGCTTGAGCGCGAAGCGGCGCGCAATGTGGAGGTGATGTGGCTGACGGGACGGCTGGTGCCCGATCACAAAACGATTGCGGACTTCCGCAAGGACAATGGGCGGGCGATCTCCAAGGTCTGCTCTCAGTTTGTGGCCCTGTGCCGCGACATCGGTCTTCTTGCCAAAGCTTCTGTGGCGATCGACGGTTCCAAATTCAAGGCGGTGAACAACCGTGACCGGAACTTTACGCGCGCCAAGATGCAAAGGCGCATGGCTCAGATTGAGGACAGCGTGACCCGCTATCTACGCCAATTGGACAGCGCCGACCGCCAGGAGCCGACACCGGCGCTCAAGACCAAGACGGCCCGGCTCAGGCAAAAGATTGCCAGATTGAAACAGGAGATGCAGCGCCTCGAGGTGCTCAATGCCCGCATGTTGCAGACACCGGATCAGCAGATCTCGCTCACCGATCCCGACGCGCGTTCGATGGCAACAAGCGGCAGAGGATCCGGCGTTGTCGGTTACAATGTTCAGGCATCAGTGGACATCACGCATCATTTGATCGTCGCTCACGACGTCACCAATGTGGGCAACGACCGCTCACAACTCTCGCCTATGGCCAAGGAAACAAAGGCTGTCTTAAAGACCGACGCGCTCGATGCCGTTGCCGATCGCGGCTACTTTAGCAGTGAAGAGATATTGGCGTGTGATGAGGCTGGTATCACGGTCACGCTGCCCAAGCCGCTGACCTCCGGCAACAAGAAGAAAGGCATGTTCGTCAAACAGGACTTCCGGTATGTGGCCGAGGAGGATGTTTACATCTGTCCTGCCGGCGAACGGCTCACCTACCGTTACACCACCGAGGAAGGGGGCTTAACGCTACGCCGCTACTGGACCAACACTTGCCAGGTCTGCTCAATCAAAAACAAATGCACCACAGGCAAAGAACGTCGCGTCACCCGTTGGAAACACGAAGATCTCCTTGAAGAAGTTCAGGCGCGGCTGGACGCCCATCCGGAAAAGATGTGCCAGCGGCGTGAAACTGTCGAGCATCCTTTCGGCACGATCAAGATGTGGATGGGTTCAACTCACTTCCTCATGAAGACGATCAGAAAGGTCCGTACCGAGATGGCGCTGCATGTGCTTGCTTACAATCTCAAGCGGGTCATGAACATCTTCGGCGTGGGCCGCTCATGGCGGCAATCAGGGCTTAGACCCATGAGCTCATAATTACTGAAATCCTCTCAAAGCCTCGCTCTCAAGCCAACATCGCGCACATAGGGCCACTCAGAGGCCGAAAAACCAAAACAACGCTGCTGACGGCGGCATTCGGTCAAATCGGATTCAAAACAGCTCAGTCGGCAAACCTTTTTACACAGCCAAGACCCTAAGCGGCCATTAAGAGTTGTCGGGATTATACGGTTCGACGCGGTGCGCGATGATACCTCTTCGAGTTGGGCGATCCAGCCCGAAAGCTTGAATGAGCCCGATCAGATTATTGATCAATGCGAAAACGATCAAAACTTCGCACTTGGCGGTGTGTTCGACAGGATCCACACGGCAGGGGGAATGAGGTCACGCACAACGGGATCGGACATAAGCCCATCCACAAGGCCTCTTTTGTGCATGGCGTCCTGATTGGCCACGTCTTCCTCCGTGTACGGCTGATCTTTCCTTGCCTTGAGTGTGCCGATATAGACGTCGAACATGGTCTCGAAGGTCTCGGTGATGAATTGGAAATTGGTGTTATTCACTTCGAACGGCGGCGGTTGGCCAGGCCGAAAATAGAAACTGGCACCGGAACAAGCGGGCTTGCGCCGGTAACGGCGGTCGATTTCCTCCGGATCGCCAACGCACACAAGATCGCGATAAGGTGCCACATCCACATCATAGCGGGCAAAGATCTCATCGACGACATCCCGCATGGTGTCGTGGTCTTCGTCATTCCAGGTGGCCGGTACGGTATCCATCCAGCCGCCTAACCCAGTTTCGCCATCTTTGTGGATGTTAAAACTCAAGGTGATATGGAGTTTCCCGACAAGGGGCGTGGCCGGATAGATGTCGATCTTGATATAACGATTCCACGCACTGTCGGGTATATAAGGTGGATTGGCTTGGCGGTTCACATTGGTCATGAACAAAGCCTTGGCGATTACATCGCCCCGCGCCGCCTTGATCACATAATCGGCGGCTTCGTCATCCACCTCCTTCACCTCAAGCTCTGCATCGCCATGCAGCTCTTCGACGACACCCCACAGCTTTTCCTCCATGGACGCGACAAATTCGAGCATCTCCGTCGCCAGGCGCTTTTGTTCTTGGCTTAGACCTGCCATGTCCTGATCCAAAAGTTCGGCGCGCGCTTCCAGAGATATAAAGGAAATTGCAACGGTCAGAAGACAAAGCAATCTTCGAACCCCTGAGAATCTATTATTTGATGAATGCGATAAATAGATGTTCATAACACAGTGCTCCATTATAGACTTATTGTCTCAGATCGCGGATCCGCAAAAACTTACCACCAGTCTGTTAAACTCATTTGGATATTCTACAAATGGCTGGTGTCCAGCATTGGCAAAAACGTGAAACGCCACAGGACTCCCGGCTTCGCTCAATAATTTGAATAGATTAAAGCCGGAATCGAACGACCCTTCCGGATCATTGTGCCCCCAAACGATGAGCGTGGGCACATCAAGGCGGCCACTCGCCATATCGGCAAGAAGATCTTTTTTCAGCGCTCGATAGTCTGGATGAAGGGGGTTCAGGCCTAGTTCGTTTGTCGTTTTCGCTGCCTCGAGAAACTTCGGTAACCGGGAAATTGCCAAAGTTCTGTGCGCTTTTTCTTCGGTCAAATTGTTCAACGTATGTGAATAGAACTCACTTCCCCTGAGAAGACTTTCAATCGTGGCGCCATCTTTTGGATGAAGGAATCCTGCATGATACATATAAAATTTCACTCCGCGCCCCTGAGGGTCGTCGAGCGGGGCGACAATGGTGGTATCGACATTGATTAAACAGCTGATTTGATCCGGATGATCGAGCGCCACCCGCGTTACCGGCCAGCCTCCTTGGGATTGACCAACGAGACTAACGTCATCAAGATCAAGTGCTACTATAAATCCGTAAAGGTGGTCGGAAACGCCTTGGTAATAATTTTCGAAATCTTTCTTCGTCCTAGGGTTGTCGGTATATCCCTGACCCAACCGGTCTAAAGCGAACACTTGAAAATGTTTGGAGAGATCACCGAAGTTTACCTTCCAAGACCAAGCATTGGCCCCGGCGGCTGAAGGTTGACCGCCGTGAACGAGAATAAGAGCCGGGCCCTTGCCTTTTTCGAAGTAGCGCGTGCGAATGCCATCGACATCTACATACTTCGCGTCCTCCTGCGGCATGGATGAAGCCCAATGTGGGGAGGGCAGCGTCACGTAGCTTACTGCTTCAGAAATCTCGCCAGAGCGACCTTTGACGCCGGCGACAACCACTTTGGCTGGATAGCGCTGCTGCCCCTTAGTGCGAACAAGTGCCGTCAAAGTTGATTGAGTACATGTCAAAGGTTGATCGAACTCTTCCGGAAGACTTTCGGCTTCATCGGGAGAGATTAAAGTAAGTGGAGGCCCTTTGCCCTCGGGAAAGGACAGTCCCACCTCACAGGCTCTGGATAAAACCATAGGTTCGTTCACTTTGATCTTGAGCCTAAAGAGACCCTCTTCTGGAACAAGGGATTCGAGCGAAGTAGATTCAACAAGTGTGCGATCTGGAACGGCAATCGCCATCTCATTGCATAGCGTCGCTCCTGAGTTTGCATCACGAATATTTAAGGACGTGGACTGCGCTGTTTGATCAGCATTGAGCACGACGTACAAACCTGGATCCTTGACCTCGACATCACATCTTCCAAGAAATTGTTCATAAGATGCGCTGATGCCGGATCCGGAGAGGCCATCGAGAACATAGTCAGAAGACAATTCGGCGCCGCAAATGAGCACAGACGTCCTTTCGCCTCGATCTATGGCGTCCACGTTAATTGTGCATTGCTGAGCATGAGCCGGCCCCGCCATCACCAGTGCAATCCACAAAGCTGAGGAAAAGAACAAGTGGCTTGTTGCGTTCATAGCTTTACCTTTGTGCGGCGTTAGCAACTTCACAATGCAGGCACGGCAATCCGACAGGTCTTTCTGCGTCTTTGCGACGACGCAGCGACCGCGCTCTGGATATTCGTTGTCAAATCTGTTCCCGTCCTATAGCGCACCGACCAATGGGTCCTTACGCTATATCTAAGTCACTGACTAACTAGTCGGTAAAGTGCCGCATTTTACCCGTAAAGCCAAATTGGCCGATAACAACCTAGCTTCACTCTCATGATCCGGAATTGAAAGGGAAGAAAGATGACCGACTACCAACACATTCAGGTTCGGCCTTTGACTGGCTGTCTAGGCGCAGAAGTCACAGGCGTTGATCTTTCAGCACCGCTGGACCGAGAAACTTTCGCCGAAATTAAGCATGCCTGGCTGGAGCATTTGGTCCTGTTTTTCCGGGATCAAGCTCTCGACCCTGAAGCGCACAAACGATTTGGTGAATATTTCGGTGAACTCAAGAACGAAAGCATGTTGTTCGGCCGCGCAACTGAGGGTGTTGATCCTTATGTCTTGAACCCCGAGACCGGAAAGAACCCTTACGTACCGCGCACAGAGTGTCTGCATATTGATCATTCCTATGCAGAGATTCCGAACATGGCGACAATTCTGCAGGCCAACGTCATTCCGGATTCGGGCGGCGACACCGTTTGGGTCAATTGTTACGCCGCTTTTGAGTCCCTGTCTGAGCCCATGCAAAAATTTGTCGAAGGCCTGACCGGGTATTTTCCGCCCGCGGACCGCGATCGCGTTCATAAGACTGTCATTTCGGGGCCTGAATCCATGCCGCCGCTCCCGACGCGCAGTGAAGCAGCCGAGCATCCCTTGGTTCACGTCCATCCCGAAACCGGCAAAAAGGCGTTGTATGTCGACTTCCTGCGCATGTGGTCGATCAAAGAATTATCTCAGGAAGAAAGTCGCGCCCTTATGACCTTTTTGGAGGCCCATTGCGCGCAGCCGGAATTGCAATGCCGGTTTCATTGGGAACCAGGATCTCTGGCCATTTGGGACAATCGCTGTACGCTGCACAAATTGATCAAAGACAAATTGTCTGGCCGCCGTGTCATGCAAACTGTCCGCGTCGAAGACACCCAGGGACCAACACGTTAATAAGCGCGCGCCATTATTTTTTCCGCGCCACTCATTACATAACTTTCACTTGAGAGGAAAAAGGCCCGATGAGCGAGGACAAAGCAAAATTTGAAGGATATTACAAAGACGCTAAGGGAAAAGAAGAACTCGCTTGGCATCACGCGGATGCGATGCCCATGATTCAGCCGGTTCACGAGTCGCGATCAAAGCCGGGAAGCGCTATTGATTTGGGCTGCGGCGCCGGTATTGACACGGTCGCTCTCGCCAAGCTGGGGTGGACCGTCACCGGTCTTGATTTCATGGAAGAAGCCGTCGAAATGTCAAAACAGTTCGCAAAGCAGGAAGATGTTTCCGTCGAATACTTTCATGGGGATGTCTTCGAATGGGAACATGATCGACAATACGACCTCGTTTTGGATTCAGGCTTGCTACATAATATATCGAGAGATCGCATACGGGCATACAAGCAAAAGCTTCTGGGGTTTCTTAAACCCGATGGCGATTTGTTATTGGCGCATTGGTATAGCGACGGGGATCAGGATCGCATGTTCGGTGGACCAAGACGGTCAAACAAAGAGCAAATCGAAGCCTTCCTGGCGCCTGAATTTTCTTCCCTTGAGAAATTCGATAGCAAAACAACCCGCCTTTGCAAAACCTGCGAAGGCAACACATGCGACAACAATGCAGAGTTTTGCCGCGGCGTTGGACCAGATGTCCATGTCGGGTTTTACTGGTTCCGACGGAACTAGTCGGGACACACAATCGCAATGACAGACCAAACCAGCTCAGCCAAACCGATTGCACAAAGTGGTGTCGCAACAGAACCTGATCGGTCCGGACTCAATATCGGACCGCTCTGGCTCGCTCCTGGTATTGGGTATGGCAATGTGGCGACGGCCATTTATGCCAGCTTCACAACAATCGGTTTAATGCTTTGTTTGGGCTTTATTCAGCCTTACCTTCTGACGGAAGTCTTGCACATACCGAGTGGAGAGCAAGGTTCTGTCACCGGGCGGCTGGCATCGCTGCAAGAAGTGGTCGTTATAATCTCCATATCTGTCATGGGCACCCTGTCCGATCAACGGGGCCGTCGATTGCTTTATGTGGCTGGGTTTGTCTTTCTTGGCACCGGATATTTTCTCTACCCACTGGCCGATTCCGTTCTGCAATTGGCACTTTTTCGTTTGATTTTTGCTGTGGGCGTCGCATGCGTTCCTATTATGCTCTCCGCTATAGCCATTGACTACAGCCAACCCGCGAGTAGAGGAAAATTGCTCGGTATTTTTAATACCTGCGCTGGCTTGGGCCTCCTATTCCTTCTGTTTGTCGTGGGGCGCAGCCCCGCTAGGCTTGAGGCGTCTGGTTACGATCCGGTCATCGCCGCCCAATACACGTTTTGGATGGCATCCGCCGCTTGTTTTGTGACCGCCGCTGTTCTGTTCCTGGGCCTCAAAGATAAGAAATCCGAGCCTGCTACGTCGAAACCCAATCCCTTTTTGTCTATTGTGCCCGCAATGAAGGCCGGTCTACAAAATCGGAAACTGGCCCTCGCTTATGGCGCCGCCTTTGTCGGCCGCGGCGATCTTGTGATCATCGGCGCCTTTTTACCTTTATGGGCAACGCAAATGGGCCTGGAAGCAGGGCTCACAACCGGCGAGGCTCTCTCCCACGGCATCAGCCTCGTGGTCATCAATCAAACCACCGCACTTCTATTTGCTTATGTCTCTGGATACATCACGGACAAGTTTAATACGATCGCTGTCTTAGGCGGTGCCTTTATGATGGCCGGTGTTGGATATTTTGGAATGTGGCTCGTCGGGGATCCGTTTACAACGGTGAACATTGGCGCCACCGTGCCATTGGTCGCTTTCGCCATCATTCCCTTGGCCATCGGCGACATGACGATCATAGTATCCGCCAATGTCTTGGTCGGCCAAGAAGCGCCGGTTCTATCTCGCGGGACCATTTTGGGGGTCTTTGGCATGATTGGCGCTATAGGCATCGCCGTCGCGACATTTGTCGGCGGGGAAATTTTTGACGCCATCGGCAAGACAGCACCATTTGCGATGATGGCTCTTCTAAATTTCACCATCGTTGTTTGGGCGAGTTACGTCTACCTGTCGGGCCGAAAATCAACCGTCACGGCATCCTAAGAGGGCAACAGCTGGATCATGTGAGCGAGTAATCGGGACTTGCCGCTGTTGGGGAGTCCGATAATTTGCGTGTTATACTTCCGCTCAGAAGCGGGTAAGTAAATCTGCTTACCGTCTTTAGTTCTTCCAAGTGAAATGTCGCGTTCCAAGCAAAAATACTCCGTGTACGGCTGATATTTCCTTGCCTTGAGTGTGCCGATATAGACGTCGAACATGGTCTCGAAGGTCTCGGTGATGAATTGGAAATTGGTGTTATTCACATCGAACGGCGGCGGGCTTCCGGGCCGAAAGTAGAAACTGGCACCGGAACAAGCGGGCTTGCGCCGGTAACGGCGGTCGATTTCCTTCTTTAATCGGGCATAAGAGTCAAGCTCCAATATAGTCACTTTGACGTTTCGTCTCTGCACGGGTCACGCTTCTTTCCGCAGTCGGTGTTCCGAAGTCATTCGGCGCTGCAAACATTGGTCGGAGTGGTTGGAGAGCCTCGCTTATGGGCGCGCTTTTACGGCGCAGCAGACATAATCGGCTTCATCCAGACCCCAAAGATTCTTGGCGTCCGTGCGAGGGACGATCCCGTCAGGATCGGCGGTAGTGGTGTGGTTTGATCACACGGCAGCCTCCTCCTTGTCCCAACGGAAGTCGGTGCCGTCACACCACATGCGATGGAGGATGACGGCAAGTTTACGGGCAACGGCAACAAGTGCGCGGCGTCGGCCCCTGGTACACATCAGTCGCATGCCCCACGCCTTCAGCGATGACCATCGCGTCGTTCTGTTCAGCATGGCATTGGCTGCTGCGTAGAGTGCTGAGCGGACATCGGCATCGCCGGCTTTGGATATGCGTCCCGGATTATCTTGTTCCCCCGATTGATAGCGCCGCGGTGTCAACCCGAAGTGTGCGCCCACCGTTCTTGATCGTCTGAAGCGCGTGGGATCGTCAACTGCTGCTTTGAAGGACATCGCCGTGATCGGGCCGACGCCGGGCGCCGTCATCAGTCGTCGGCAAACCGCATCGTTCCGAGCAGCCAGCTTCACACGGCGATCAAGCTCAAGATAGGTGCGGTATAGAGCGAGCCGCGCGTCGAGCAAGGGCAAAAGCACATGGGCCAGTGCGCGATCACTTTCGATCGGCGTGCGGACCTTCGCATCAAAGGGGCCGTGACCAAGCTTGCCGGGTAACTTGATCCCGAAGACTTTGAACAGCCCACGGATCTCATTCTCTAGATCGATGCACTTCTTCAGCACGGCCTTACGGCTCGACAGAAGAGCACGGATTTGGTGGCTCCCAAGACTCTTCACATGAACGCAGGCGTACCAGCCGGTGCGCAGAATCTGCGCAATGCCGCGTGCATCGTTTTTGTCCGTCTTGTTGCGCATCGCCGAGAGGGCGGCGCTGACCAGACGGGCTTCCATGCAGACAACCTCAAAGCCTTCCGCTTGAAGTCCGTAGGTTAGATACTGTGTCAAGGTACCAGCCTCAAGGCCGACAACGTCGACCTTATGGGCGAACGCACGCAAACACGTGGCGATGTCCGCAAACTCCGAGGCTACGGCACGCTCAAGCCCCACCGTCCCGTCATCATCAACAATGCAAATCGCAACAGACCGAAGCGATACATCTAGTGCTGCGTAATAAGTCATGATCATCTCCCTCTAGCATTCCTCGCCTTATGCGAGGATCAAGAGAGCTTGACCCAATTCCGATCTAAGCCCGATTACCGATGCTTGTGGCTAAGAAGCGAAGTCATTACCAACTATCTGGCGCGACTTCTCTATTCCCCAATGCCGTCATCCAAACCGGCACTTCCGCTTTCGCATTATTTTCATCTGCTCTCTGATGATTAGCAGACTCTTGTGGAGTCTTTGCCGTTCGACTCCTTATCAAGCGCATGAGACGAACCGGCTCAATGAAACACAGGTAGCACGTGCTCACCGATGATTTTAAGACCCTCCATTGGCTGATCGTGAAGCCGCAAGCCGATTTCCGTAAGACCGGCTTTCTCGAAGGCCCGGTAACGTTCGATCTCGCGGTCCACATCGCTCACGTCGCCCGTGGAAGTCATGCCTCCGATCAGCTTATCTACGATCTCGTAAGGTACGCCTTCGATCTCGCCCGATCGTGAAAACCACGCCTGCCAGAATGCGTCCATATTATCGCGGACGATTTGACGCTCTTCGTCGCCGACGAACGGCGCAATGTAGTCGTCGGACAAATGCTTACCGCGCAAGACGATTTCCCGACGCGCTTCCCGAAAAGCGGCGTCGCGGTCTTGTTTGATGTGCCAGCCGAAGAAATTGGTGACGCGAAAATCTTCTTTGGGCTTGTCGCGCTTGGCTAGGCCTGCGCGCACATTGTTCATCGCGTCATCCACTTTCGGGATCGGTAGGTCGCCGAAGAAAACGCCGTCGGCAAAGCGCCCTCCCATTCGCATCATTTGCGGGCCGTAGGGGGCTGCGTACACCGGCGGCGCGGGCGACTTAACCCAGGTCATGGGACACGGAAAGACGACTTGGAATATTTCGCCTTGGTAGCCTTCCGTAAGCTTACCTGATGCTGCAAAGGAGACGATTTCGATCGCTTCGCGCACTGCACGCACAATGCGCTTGGGCTTTTGTGCCGCGATCGCGTCCGTTACCCCTTCACCTGCACCAATGGCGATAACCGCTCTGCCGCCGCTCATTTCGTTGAGTGTGAGAATAGAGTTAGCGATCTTCATCGGATGCATCTCGAAAGGGCTGACGGCCAATGGCCCGATCAGCAACCGATCCGTTGCTTCAGCCAAAGGGGCCAGGCTTAGAAACGGATCCCAATGGGCGTAATAATCGGACGACCACAGAGCTCTCACACCGTAGCTTTCTGCCGCAACACCCAAATCGCGTAGTTGCGCGGGGGTAAGATCGGGTTCCACAATAATATCGATGTCCACAGTGAATACCTCCTATGTAGTTAGGCCGTCTGCTTTTTCGTCTTGCCCGGTTTCAGTGGACGGATTTTATTCCCAGTTTTCGTCCGTTGTCATTTTGATGACTAGACGTTCGACGGCCCCGTGCATAACATTTCGCAATAAGCAATTTGAACAACATTGAGATGCGAGAAGGAAAGCAAAATGTCAAAACAGGCCATCAAAACCACCATTATTGGAGCCTTTTGTGCGTGGCTTGGTGCGATTAGCGCAATATGGGCAGGCGGTCACGATACGCCGCCGATTTACGATCCGGCCGTGCTCGACGCCAATGTGAATGCTGAGTTGGAAGACGTCGTCATGGAGATGGCTGAGGGCTGGAACTCGCAAGATAAGCGGAAGGTATTTGCGCTGTGGGATCAGGATGAGGAAGTTCCATTTTATCTTGCCGAAGAGCAGCTTGATTGGTTTATCGGATGGGAGGCATTGAGAAATTATATGGTGCCAGAACGCCCAAGTCCTTTGGTCGATGTATTACGCATGCAGCCGACAAATGTGCGCGCTAAGAAAATTGTTGATGATCTTGCCATTGCCGTTTGGGATCTGCATTTCGAAATGAAAATGGTTGGCGGCAAACCCATCGGAGAAGATGTAAGAGTTGCTGGCGTATTTCGTCTGAAGGAAGAGGGTTGGCGCTTCATTTACTACGCTGAGTCACCCAAAACACCCAAAGTCTATATCGAAGAATTGTTCCAAAAGGATGTCGGCGATGATTGGGACGAGTTTTATCAAGAGGCAAGGAAGAAGAAAGATGCCGTCTTGGAAACATACTAATTGACCAAATGGAGAGTCGTATGAGAACAAATCGGTCGCCAAACCAAATGCCCGGCGCGTTGGACGGTGCGGAGTCGTAAGAAATGCTCAAGCGACGCACCTTTGTAATGAGCCTAGCGGCGGCAGGCGCGATGCCGCTGGCATCCAAGCCAGTGCAATCGGATACAGCCACGTCTGACGCAAACGATCTCGTCGACACGCTGATGGCATTCGTCAAATTGCGCGGAAGCCTTCGCAGAGAACTTACCGTGTGGTGGTTCGAAGGCCGCGTTTATGGCGTCCTTGATCAACAGGTTCGAGCTCTTTGGGATCTTCAAACGGTCAAGTTCGAACACTTTAGACGTATCGACGAGCACACCTACGGGGTTAAAAGTCTTGAACTGACATATCCCTTCGACCTCGACACGGGCGCACCGCTATCTTCGATCGTCAATCCCTACACAAACGAAGAAATCCAATTGGGATACGGAAAATTCGGGCCGAACGATCTCCTACTGACTGAGGCTGGATTTGCCATCCCGCCAGCGCGCGCCAACCAGTTTCCGGCTGAGTTGACCTCGTCACTCGACGCGGTGCTGGTCCACGACGACGATATTTGGTTGAGCGAGAAAACCTCGTTAAGGATCGGCCCGCTTAGCGACGGCGGCCGCGTGCTCAACGCCACCGACGTCAATCTTTACGCGGGCACGGCGCGCGAAATCTCCGACACGTCGCTTGCGTCAGCTAAAGCCACTATGTCATACACCGTCATCTTGTCGTGGCAGGCTTTCATGAAGATGGGCGATAGACCAGGCCACATGATGCGCCGAATGGCAGGCAAAAAGTTATTCAGTCGCGATGCCCTGCCGACCGACTTCGTAGCCCTCGCCGATCAAGAAGACCCCGGCCTCATTCAAGATGCTGCAATGCTTGTTGGCCTTGACGAAGACTAAGCGTCAGCTGGCTCTTCTTCGTTGTCGCGTGGATAGAGATCCTGGGACACCGCACATCTACCCTCGCGGGATCACAGCGCATCAAGCAGATATCCGCTTTTGTCAACGAACGAACTCAACCGTTGCGGTCACCAATACGCTGCCTGTCACCTATAGCAAGATTCGGCTGTTGTCAGAATGACGGCTAATCCTGCTCTGCAAGATAGCTATCGAAATCGTCGGGAACCTGGTTCTGAAGCATCCTTCGTACCATCGTCGATGGTGCCATGGGTGCTTCCGCATAAACGACAAGTTTCCACTCCTCACCTGATCGACGGAACACGGATAAAACCCGGTCCCAACTCGACATCGCCTCTTGCCCTTTGACCTTGAGGTCGAAATGCAAGTTGTAGGTTGCGAGGGCAATGTCGTGGGTCAAGTAGTTGGCGCGCACATCCGTGTATCTAACGCGTAGGCCGTCGAGCATATCGACACCCGGTCTCGGATTGAAATAGGCACGGATGCCTTCCCAACCGTAGATTGGTGGATCTATTTGTTCAGCTATGTAGATCGGATGCTCAAAGTCCCGGTCCCACATCGTTAAGCGCTTCTCAAAATCCTTACGTTCATATACTTTCGCGTAGTCTTGGAGGAACGTGTTGATTTCCGCGGTCAGCTGCTCATCGAAATTGGCGGCGAGATTGGCATCGAGATTCTCGTGCGCGCCAGCCGCAGCAATGCCGACCATCAGCAGGCTTGCAAGGCAGATGTCTAAGAGCCGCATTCGTCATTCTCCTGTCTCGATATCCCAAAGGTTTTGAAGTCTACAACACATTGCGGACTCGCCGACCATAGATCTAACTGACTAAGTTGAGCTGTGGTAACTTAGAACGACCGAGGCGGTTTCGATGTCCATCGTCATATGATTGTGGACAACCAATTCAATCTCTCCTGTGACGGCAAAGGATTTAACTATGCAGCGAAGAAAACCCTTTGAGCGAGTGGCCGCGACGCTTTTGGTGATCATTGCGCTTCTCTCCCAAAGTGTGCACGTGCCGGCTCAAACTGGGGAACCCCAAAGCTTTACAATCGATGTCTCGGATGAAGCACTTCAGGACCTCAAAAGGCGGCTCAAAGCGACGCGATTTCCCGACCAGATGGAAGGTACAGCTTGGACCTATGGTACCGACACCGCTTACTTGCGTGAACTCGTCGACTATTGGGCCACGGACTTTGACTGGCGAGCCGAAGAAGCCAGGCTCAATTCATTCAATAACTATAGGATCGAGAACTATAGGATCGAGATCGACGGCCAGGGCCTTCACTACATTCACGAGCGAAGCGACACAGACGACGCCATTCCGTTACTCATGCTACATCGCTGGCCATCATCGTTCGTTCAGATGCTCGACATCATCCCACTCCTCACGAGCCCCGAGAACGGAGGGCAAGCGTTCCACGTCGTCGTTGCTTCCTTGCCGGGCTATGGCTTTTCAGACATTCCTGACGAACCCGGCGTGGGCATGGGCCACATGGCGGCTTTGATGCACACTTTGATGACTGCCGCCTTGGGGTATGACCGCTATGGTCTGCGCTCGGGTGATCTTGGCGCCGGTGTCGCGCGCTCTATTGCTTTGCAATTTCCTGACGCGATCATTGGCTCCCACTCTGGTGGCACTAATCCCATTCTATTTGGTCCGGTCCCTGAAGACTTGACTGACGCGGAGCGTGCGTTCGTCGCCAACGCGCAAAACTGGATGCGAACCGAAATGGCCTATGGGCAGCTTCACGGCACCAAGCCGCAAACCGTGGCTGTCGCTCTGAACGACTCACCTGCCGGCCTCGCATCATGGATCTGTGAAAAGTTTCACAAGTGGACGGACAATGACGGGCGCATCGAAGACGCCGTATCGCGCGACTCATTCCTCACTAATGTGACGGTTTACTGGTTCACAGAAACAATCAATTCGTCCATGCGTCTCTACTACGAAGCGCGGCGGGAGCAATTGGGCAGGCGCGAGCGAACTATCCCGGTCGGGTATCTCATGGCAGACAACGATATGTTCCCGACGCCCCGCGCATGGATCGAACGTCAGGGGCCCGTCGACCATTGGACCGAGACTAAACAAGGAGGCCACTTTCTCGAATGGGAAGAGCCCAAAATCGTTGCAAACGACCTGCGCGCCTTTTTTGGCGGTCTCGTCGAATAGCCTGAACCGTCACGACTAGTCCTGAGAATCTTGACCTGTCTTTTTCTGACGCGCCGTCTCGTATACTTCTTCGAATTCAGGTTCCACATCGCGCTCGTAGAACTTTTGGATGTACACCAGCGGGGTCATGGGTGCTTCGGCATAGTGAATGAAGCGCCAACCTTGCGGCGTCTGCCTCAACACAGCAGTGAGGCGTAAATTGTTGCCAATTGCAGGACGTCCCCGAAACTTCATATCCAAATGCATGTCCCATGTAGCAATGGCCAAATCAGGGGCGATTTGTCTTACTCGAATATTTGAAACACGTTTGCGCATGGCCTCCAGCGCCGAGTTTGGCCCCGACGGCGTGATATACTCGCTGACCTCGTTCCATCCAATCAACCAATCGTCCCGTTCGGCAGCCAAATACATTAATTGAGAGTCATCTTGGTGCCACAATTCCAATACCGACTCGCTTTCCTGAGCCGTCCATCGGGCTGCTGAGCCCTCAATGATCGCGCTAACTTCGGCTTCGATGTTTGCTGAACCAACGGTTTCAATGTCTTGTGCCATCGCGGACAAATGCGTTGCGACACTTGCCGACATCCCGGCCAATAAAATCCCAACCAGCAAGACTCGACGTCTCATATCTCAGGTTCCTTCTGTCATTTGTCACAATACTAATTATCGTTGATTGACTTGGTCCGCGCCCGAAACTCTTCAAAGTCCGGGCGGACTGCTCTTTCGCGAAGCTCTTGAACATACTCGTAGGGACCATAGGGGCACTGGGCATACAGAAACTGCTTCCAACCCTCAGGTCGCTTCCGGTACATCGCGAGCACACGATCAAATCCGGCGCGCGGCACTTGACCATCCCGGGCAATCAGAATCTCGAACCAGTGATCAAAAAGCGCTAACGAGATGTCCGGGCACAACAGCCGGACGCGCAAGTTCGAATAGCCCCAACGAAACGTGTCGAGCATGCCACGTCTTTCTGGATTCATGTAGTGATTGAGGGCGTCCCAGCCAACAATAGGCTCGCGAAGCTCTTCTGCAACGTAAAAAGGATTTGGATCTTCCTCGTCCCAAATCTCTTTGACACTCTGTTGTGTATTATACAGTTCTTCTGTCTTCTTGAGGATTGCATCGATTTCCGCGTACGCCTCCGCGTCGGCACCTGATGAGTCTTGAGCATGCAGATCCGTTGCGAAAGCAGCCAGACCGGCAAATGCGCCAAACGAACCTTGCATGAGCAAGCGGCGGTCAACATCATGCTGTGTCATGGTAGATCTCCTCGACATTTCTGAATAAATCAGAATGACGGCGGCGACCAAATCTTGCAACTGCGCGTTTGAATTGAGAACAGGCGGGTATCCGGCCAAGTTAGGTCGTGAGTTGTCTGCTTGTGGTTAAAAAGCGAAGTCAGGGTTACCTAACCGCGACGACCGCTCCTTCGTCTTGCCTCGTTTCAGCGGACGGTTTCGAAAGAGCCGGTCGACCGCTTGCGAGCGCAAAACGGTCATTCCGTCCGCCTCACGTCTCCCCCAACACCTCGCCTTGCTCACTGACGCGGACGCAGGAGACTGTCCGGCGTCAGCACTCATGGGACAGATTGAGGGAATTGCGTAAGGGAGAGTTTTTGGCCCATCGTCACACGAGAGGAGTGGACGATGAGAGACAAAACAGTGCGCCATCAAGAAGCTGCGGAACGTACAGTCAAGGATATTCGCCGCTGGACGCGCAAACGCTATTCAGTGTCCGTCATCAGATAAATTGGAACAGATTTCGGTTTGAGCTAGCGGAGTATATGGCTCATCTGTTGTATCAGTTTAAGCAGCGGCTTTGCTGTGTTGCAAGCGCCGATGCTCGATCGTTTTTCGCTTGATCCTTTCTCTTTGCAATAGAATGGTTTGGCCGCGCCCAAAGTAAACATCTGCGGGCGTGAGGTTTTGCAGACTCTCGTGATAGCGCTGGTGATTGTAGTGACCCACGAACTCATCGATCTGCGCTTCAAGATCGCCAGGTAGGTAATAGTTTTCCAGCAAGATGCGGTTCTTGAGCGTTTGATGCCAACGCTCGATTTTGCCTTGCGTTTGCGGATGATACGGCGCGCCGCGAACATGCCTCATGCCTTGATCATCCATCCAGTCAGCAAGATCGCCGGCAATATAACTTGAACCATTGTCAGATAGCAGACGCGGCTTGTGTGCGACATTTGCCTGATCGCAACCCGATGCCTCCAGAGCCATTTCCAACGTATCAGTGACGTCTTCAGCTCTCATCGTGGTGCACAGCTTCCACGCAATGATGTAGCGCGAGAAGTCATCAAGAATCGTAGAGAGATAAAACCAGCCCCAGCCGATGACCTTGAGGTAGGTGAAGTCGGTCTGCCACATTTGATTTGGCGCCGTGGTCTTGTCGCGGAACTCATTGGCAGCCTTGATGACCACGAAGGCCGGGCTGGTAATCAGATCAAGAGCTTTGAGCAGGCGATACACTGAAGCTTCGGATACAAAATAGCTTTGCGTATCAGTGAACCGCACTGCCAACTCGCGCGGGCTCAGTTCCGGTTCCTGAAGAGCCATATCGACGATCCGCTCTCGAATATCATCGGGGATGCGGTTCCACACGCGTTTTGGCTTGGGAGACCGGTCTTCCAATGCTTGTACGCCACCACGCAAATACCGGTCGTACCATCGGTAAAACGTCGTTGCCGGGATGCCGAGCTTGTCCAGCGTCCGCAGCACCGGGAGATGGGATCGCTCGACTAGGCGGATGATCTCGAGCTTCTCCGATGCGGGGTATCTCATGCGCCGTCTCCCCCATCCCCGATCATGCTTTTTTTAAGCAGCCGGTTCTCCAGCACCTGTTCGGCAAGCGCTTCCTTGAGGTCATGCCTCTCGCGGCGCAGGTCCTTGACCTCGCCCGAGGACGCCTGGCGGGCGGTATCCCCCGAAAGCCGCTTCTTGCCGGCTTCCAGGAACTCCTTCGACCAGCTGTAGTAGAGGCTCTCGGCGATCCCTTCCCGACGGCACAGCTCGGCGATGCTGTCCTCGCCGCGCAGGCCCGAGAGCACAATCCGGATCTTCTCTTCAGCTGAATATTGCTTGCGCGTCTTGCGCCGGATGTCCCGTACCGCCGTCTCGGCGCCGTCCTTCAAACTCATGGATTTCTGGCTCATCTGCGTTCCCTTCGGTCACGACGATGAGCCAGAAATCCTCCGTTACACAATCAACTCCATCTGTCCCACAGGCGCTGATGTCAGACATCACACATATCGCCGCACTCGGTGACGTGTCCATTGGCAGTTATGTAGATCGAACAACGAATATCTATGAGGGCCCGGTAATTCTGGGTGAAGATCTAATGACGATTACGATCGGCGATAAGGTCGAGGTCATTCCTAAGGACTAGCGATGGGCTTATTGATAGCAAGCCCCGACGCTTTGTCTAAGTCATTCAAATATCGATGCCATCATGTTCTTTGATTAGGCCTGATTGTCCGCTATGTGTCACAAGCAGACGTTAGATGCAGCCTGCATTTGTGTCCGTAATTAGCCACAAACGGACATAACGACAGTCTTAGAGGTGGTTCGGTTTGTTTGAACAACTTTCGGACTGCGGATAAGTGGATTTCAGCCCCTGTTATGCCGCGACCGGGATTGGTTGCAGCACGTTGAAGTAAGCCTGATCGGGTGTCTGGCGGTCAAGCGATGAATGCGGTCTCTTGGTGTTATAAAAGACCAAATATTTGCCGAGGGCGGCTCGGGCTTGTGGAACATTGCCATAGGCATGCAGATAGACCTCCTCGTATTTGACCGTGCGCCACAGCCGTTCAACAAAGACATTGTCCCGCCACGCTCCCTTGCCATCCATGCTGATGGCGATTTCAGCATCCTTCAGGATTTGTGTGAAAGCGATGGAGGTAAACTGCGAGCCCTGATCGGTGTTGAAGATGTCCGGCTTACCGTAACGGGCCAGTGCTTCTTCAACGGCTTCAATGCAAAAGTCTGCTTCCAGTGTGATAGAGAGCCGCCAGGACAGGACACGCCGGCTGAACCAGTCAACCACTGCGGCCAGATAAACAAAGCCCCGTGCCATTGGAATGTAGGTGATATCCATCGCCCAGACCTGATTGGGTTGGGTGACCGGCAGCTTACGCAACAGATAGGGATAGATTTTGTGGCCCGGTGCAGGCTTGGACGTGTTCGGGCGGCGATAAATAGCCTCAAGCCCCATACGCTTCATCAGTGTTGTGACGTGCAGGCGGCCAACCTTGTATCCTTCACCAAGCAATAGTCCCTGCAGCATCCTGCTGCCTGCAAAGGGATAGTCGAGATGCAATTCATCAATCCGGCGCATCAGTGCCAGATCACCGACCGATACGGGACGGGGCTGATAATAGACGCTGCCCCGGCTGATCTTGAGCGCCTTGGCCTGACGGCTGAGCGAGAGTTTATGTTTGCGGTCGATCATTTTCTTGCGCTCGGCAATCCCGCCTTGGTGAGCGCATCGCCTAAAAAATCATTCTCAAGCGTCAGCTCCCCAATCTTGGCATGGAGCCTCTTCACATCAACACGGGGTGCAGGCAGCGGTGATTTACCCTCCCGCCCAAAAACACCCGCTGCACCCTCAAGGAGCTGATCTTTCCATTGCTTGATCTGGTTAGGATGAACATCAAACTGCTGAGCGAGTTCTCCCAATGTCTGCTCACCGCGAACGGCCGCAAGGGCCACCTTCGACTTGAACGCAGGTGTATGATTGCGACGTGGTCGTCTTGCCATAGTGGATCTCCTGTTGCCGGCGATCATGCCGCCTACAGGCCAAAATTCCACTTATCTCAACTGTGCAGATTTCCCGAGCCACCTCTCTTGTCGGAAGTAAGGAATGGGATTTCTTCTCCAATATTACGAGCTGCCTATCGCTTAGTTCGCGTTAAGTTTGTTGAGCGCTGGGTGACTTGGTTAGCTTCATGAACTACCGCAGTTTGAAGGCACCTTGCAAACCGAGAGAAAACGGACGGGTTCCAACGGGAAAGAAGCGCCATCGAAAATTCTTATCGTTGGTTGTCGGTATCAAGTCCGTCAGGGTGCCGTCTCGGGACCGTGCAGGTGATGCAGATTGGGGCATCGATATCACCGGGCGGCAATCGGATTTATCCTGATGGTGTCTATTTTGCGTAGCTCCGCTATAGTTGGAGTACTCTAGTGTTATGGAGAAAACGACGTGAACAAAGTTCTGAGATTATTGGTCAACGCGTACACGACCTGTTTAATCGGCACTGTGTCGCTGCTATCGCTGCCCGCATTCTCCGAAGAAGGTGCGCTGCATCGAGCAACCATAGCTGAGCCTGACACCCTGGATCCGCAAAAGACTCTTGGCGCCGGTGCGGTGGTCGTCGACTACGATCTGTTTGAAGGTTTGATGACGTTTGATGCCGAAGGGGGATTAAAGCTCGGCCTGGCAAAATCTCACAATGTAAGTGAAGACGGACTTACTCATTCATTTGTGTTGCGCGATGGTCTTAAGTGGTCGGACGGTGCGACTTTGAACTCTGAAGATTTTGTCTATTCGATGCGCCGGCTGCAAAACCCGGAAACCGCAGCGATTTATGCGCAGCGGTTTTACAACATCAAAAATGCGCGCGCGGTGAATAAGGGCGAATTACCGTTAGAAGATTTGGGGGTCAGGGCTCCAGACGCAAATACGGTCGAGTTTACCCTCGAACGTCCCATGCCATACTTTCTGAAACTCGTGTCCCTCGTTACAGCCATGCCTGTGCCGCGCCATGTCATTGGCGAACACGGTCAAAAGTGGACCCGTGCGGAGAACATGGTTTCGAGCGGCGCCTATCGTCTGACTGAACGTGTCTTGAGTTCCCATGTCCGTATGGAACGCAATTCCCATTACTATAAGAGTGACATGGTTGACATTGAGACCGTGTACATTCACCCGCCAGGGGACTTGAATGCGAGCGTTCGGCGCTTTCGCACCGGAGAGTTCGATGTCATTTTGAATTTTCCACCGGGGCGGCTTGGTTGGCTCCAAGAAAATTTGAGTGACGCCGTACAGATCTCGCCCGGCTTAGGAACGTTTGTGCTGGCATTCAATAATGCGCGCCCTCCTTTTGACGATGTGCGCGTGCGCCAGGCTCTTTCCCTTGCGATCGATCGCGACGCTCTCGTCAATCGCGTGCTCAATACGGGATTGACTCCGGCCTATAGCATCGTTCCGCCCGCGGTTTCCGATTACGCTGTCCAGGACGATGCCTCCATTCAGGCACCGATGGACCAGCGGCTCGATCAGGCGCGCGCTCTGTTAGCCGACGCCGGCTATGGGCCTGAGAATCCTCTGTCGATTTCGCTACTGCATTTCGTGCAAGAAGAACAGCAGCAAGTGAGCATAGCTGCACAGGGCATGTGGCGGGAAATCGGCGTCAACACCGAAATTAATGGTGTGCAATTTGGCGCGATGCTTCTGCTTCGCAAAAAGGGTGATTTCGATGTGATCTTCACGGCATTCTATGCGGGCTTTGACGATCCAATTCCGATTCTCAATCAGTTTGAAACGCGAAATATTGAAATCGCCCTCAATCCGTCTAGGTATTCAAATGCCAAATACGACCAGGTGGTCGCGGATGCCGACGAATTATTGGACTCATCCAGGCGACTGGAATTGTTGCAATCAGCCGAACGCATCATGCTTGCCGATTACCCCGTCGCACCGGTCTACTTCTATCACTATCGCCGATTGATTAATCCGCGCGTCAAAGGCTGGATCGACAATCCGTTGGGTATAAATCTATCTCGCCATCTTTGGTTGGAAGACTAGGCACTGTCGCGTTGCCCTCGTTAGAATTCCACAGGCTGGAATCGTAAGGCAAAATTGCGATGGCGTTGGGTGTCCGTCATCAGATAAATTGGAACAGATTTCGGTTTGAGCTAGCGGAGTATATGGCTCATCTGTTGTATCAGTTTAAGCAGCGGCTTTGCTGTGTTGCAAGCGCCGATGCTCGATCGTTTTTCGCTTGATCCTTTCTCTTTGCAATAGAATGGTTTGGCCGCGCCCAAAGTAAACATCTGCGGGCGTGAGGTTTTGCAGACTCTCGTGATAGCGCTGGTGATTGTAGTGACCCACGAACTCATCGATCTGCGCTTCAAGATCGCCAGGTAGGTAATAGTTTTCCAGCAAGATGCGGTTCTTGAGCGTTTGATGCCAGCGTTCGATTTTGCCTTGCGTTTGCGGATGATACGGCGCGCCGCGAACATGCCTCATGCCTTGATCATCCATCCATTCAGCGAGATCACCGGCAATATAACTTGAACCATTGTCAGATAGCAGACGCGGCTTGTGTGCGACATTTGCCTGATCGCAACCCGATGCCTCCAGAGCCATTTCCAACGTATCAGTGACGTCTTCAGCTCTCATCGTGGTGCACAGCTTCCACGCAATGATGTAGCGCGAGAAGTCATCAAGAATCGTAGAGAGATAAAACCAGCCCCAGCCGATGACCTTGAGGTAGGTGAAGTCGGTCTGCCACATTTGATTTGGCGCCGTGGTCTTGTCGCGGAACTCATTGGCAGCCTTGATGACCACGAAGGCCGGGCTGGTAATCAGATCAAGAGCTTTGAGCAGGCGATACACTGAAGCTTCGGATACAAAATAGCTTTGCGTATCAGTGAACCGCACTGCCAACTCGCGCGGGCTCAGTTCCGGTTCCTGAAGAGCCATATCGACGATCCGCTCTCGAATATCATCGGGGATGCGGTTCCACACGCGTTTTGGCTTGGGAGACCGGTCTTCCAATGCTTGTACGCCACCACGCAAATACCGGTCGTACCATCGGTAAAACGTCGTTGCCGGGATGCCGAGCTTGTCCAGCGTCCGCAGCACCGGGAGATGGGATCGCTCGACTAGGCGGATGATCTCGAGCTTCTCCGATGCGGGGTATCTCATGCGCCGTCTCCCCCATCCCCGATCATGCTTTTTTTAAGCAGCCGGTTCTCCAGCACCTGTTCGGCAAGCGCTTCCTTGAGGTCATGCCTCTCGCGGCGCAGGTCCTTGACCTCGCCCGAGGACGCCTGGCGGGCGGTATCCCCCGAAAGCCGCTTCTTGCCGGCTTCCAGGAACTCCTTCGACCAGCTGTAGTAGAGGCTCTCGGCGATCCCTTCCCGACGGCACAGCTCGGCGATGCTGTCCTCGCCGCGCAGGCCCGAGAGCACAATCCGGATCTTCTCTTCAGCTGAATATTGCTTGCGCGTCTTGCGCCGGATGTCCCGTACCGCCGTCTCGGCGCCGTCCTTCAAACTCATGGATTTCTGGCTCATCTGCGTTCCCTTCGGTCACGACGATGAGCCAGAAATCCTCCGTTACACAATCAACTCCATCTGTCCCACAGGCGCTGATGTCAGACAGCACACTCTCGTCCGGCAGATCAGATAAGCGGTCGAAGACGTCGCCCTTTAGTATGCGGACGGTCATGCCGAAACCTCCCCGCATCCACGGCCGATCTCGCCTGGATTTTGGGCAACGAAGTCACGCCAATGAACCCAGCCCTTGGGGCAATGAAAGCCCCATTCGCGAATGTGGGGGCCGGTTATGAACAACGTCCATGCCCCGACGGGGCGATGAACAACAAGGCGATGACAACGGGTTGCACGACGGAAAATCACGCTGCCCGCTCGAAAGACACGCCGCCCGCAATCGGTCACTTCCATATATTCCCCGGTCAGTATGATCGACACGTTGTGCCAAGGGTGATCGTGAAGCGCGCGCTCGTCGTCGCTTCGCTGAATGTGGTGCAGATACACATTGAACCAACGGTTGCGCGGGATCAGAAACCACCGCCGGAGATAGGGATCAGCCGGATCGCCGATCACGAAGTCCGGCGGGCGCTTGAAGAGCCGCGTGATCATTTCCGAGGCCGATTAAACGGTCGCGTCTGCGCTAGCGACTTCGTCGGGCGTCGGAAACAGATCGCCCTGCTCTCCTACCCCTAACGCCTCGCAGCACAGCCGGATGTTGTCCAAGGTCTCGTCGCGGTCCTCGTTTTCGAGCTTCCACCAACGCAACACGGTGTTGAAGTCCGCCATCTTGATGCCGTGAGCCTTGACCTTCCCGGCTTTGATCTCGCGCTTCTCGGCCTGGAGTTGGGAGATCTGCTCGTCGATCTTGTTGATAGCGCTGGCCGCCTTCGCCAGATCGGCCCGCAGTTCGCCGCCGTGGTGAGCGATAACGATTCGCCCGATTGGCCGACTCAACCTTGGCCCGACGGTGCAGAGATCATCGGAGAGGTCAAATGGATGGCGCGGGAGTTTTAATGATCGATCAACGACTGTCGCGAGCCTGACCCGGTGCCGGCGCCGGAAATTCAACGATCTTGGCGCTGACCCGCTCGGTCGCTTCGCGCAGCGGATTATCGGACAGATGACTGTAGCGCGCCGTGGTCTGCGGTTGGGTGTGGCCGAGCAGCGCACCGATGATGGGTAGAGACAGACCCGAATTTGCCAGGATCGACGCATAGGTGTGCCGCAAATCGTGCATTCGCACGTCCGGCAAATCGGCTTTCCTGCGCACGCTGTCCCAGAACGTTTTGATTTCAGTCACCGCCTGACCCGGACGATCGCCGGGAAACACGAACCGGCAGAAAGGCGGCCGGCTTTCGCGGATGCTTTCGAGAAGCGCGACTGTGGCTTGCGACAGCGGCACCCGATGCTCGCGGCGCTGCTTGGTGTGCGCCGACGGCTTGGTCCAGATGCGTTTTTCCAAGTCGAACTGATCCCAGGTCGCGTTCAGTACTTCGCCCTTCCGGGCTCCGGTCAACAGCAGCATGCGGATGACATTGGCGCCGCGCCGGTTCGGGTGATCTGCCAACACGGCCGTCAACCTTGCAAGCTCATCTTCCGAAAGATAACGATGACGCGGTTGCTCGGGATTGAACTGCAAGCTGGTAACCGGATTGTCCGCACGGTATTCCCAGCGGATGGCCAAATTGAACATCTTGCGCAGCAGGGCCATAGTTCGGTTGGCCTGGTAAGGGGTTCGTTCGGAAATCCGTCTGTGCAAAGCGTCGACGTCCCCGTGCTTGACCTCATCGACCCGAAGCCTGCCCAATTTAGGCAGCACCAGACGCCGCAACATGCTCTTCTCATCCTGATAGGCGCGTTTAACCTTGTGGCGTGCATGGTCTTCGAGATAGCGCGCCGCGAGATCGGCCATGGTCGGTGCCCGGCGGCGTTCTTCGCGCATGCCCAAAGGATCGCGGCCAAGGTCCGCTTCCCGTTTTGTGCGTTTGGCTTGCGCGCGGGCAGCAATCACGGACCAATCGGGATAAGAGCCGATGGTGAGTTTTCGTTCGCGGCCACTTATATAATAGCGGGTCACAAAGGACCGCGCGCCGCTCCGTGTCACATGGAGCCCGAAGCCGACAACGTCGGTGTCCCAAATGTAATAGGACCGGCGTTCGTGCGGCAGCTCAGCCTCGCGCGCAATTTTCTCGGTCAGCTTTTGTCGCATCGTTTTTCCGTTGTTGTGCCTGTCGATCGCAAGTGAGGCTCAAAAACGGTAATTTATCAAGCAATTAATAGGCAGGTTAATTTGGTCAAATGGCGCCAATAACGGCCATTTCAGACCATATATTGCCGCGCGCGGACGAGCTATTCCCGGAGTCAGGACGGAGTCAGCATGAATTTGCGGCCCGCATGAAATCCGGTAAATTCATAACCATTTGATATATAAAGGAAAATTTTGTGAGCCCGACAGGAATCGAACCTGTGACCCACTGATTAAAAGTCAGTTGCTCTACCAACTGAGCTACGGGCCCACGAGAGCCGGAAACATAAGAGCCCTTCTACGAGGCGTCAATAGTCGCCGGGATCCGCGGTTTGAAGGCAGCTAAAGCCCCTCCGGATCACCGAATCGGTTCCTCTCAGTTGCTCAACTGGCACGAGATGCCTGGTCGGAGTTTGACTGTCCGTCGCGAAACGCCGCGGCGAAAGGGGTGAACTCACCGGCGGCGATGGCCCCGCGGATGTCTCTCATCAGCTCTTGGTAATAGTTGAGATTGTGCCAGGTGAGCAGCATCGGCCCTAAATATTCACCTGCCTTGAACAAATGATGAAGGTACGCGCGGCTGTATTGCGAAGACGCGGGACAGGGGCTATCGCCATCGAGAGGCTCTTGGTCTTCGGCAAAGCGCGCATTGGTAATGTTGATCACACCGTTATGGGTGAACGCCTGACCGTGGCGGCCGGACCGGGTCGGCAAAACGCAGTCGAACATGTCGACACCATGTGCAACCGCCGCGACGATATCAGGCGGCTTGCCTACACCCATGAGATAGCGCGGGCGATCGGTAGGTAAGGCGGGGCACGTTGTGTCCAGGACCGACAACATCATGTCTTGCCCCTCACCCACTGCCAGCCCGCCTATGGCATAACCGTCAAATCCGATTTTGGTCAGACGGTTCGCCGATTCGTCTCTCAAGTCATCGAAGATGCTGCCTTGAACGATACCGAATAAGGCTTGGCCCTTATCGGCGTCAAACGCATTGCGGCAGCGCTCTGCCCAGCGCATAGAAAGTTCCATAGACTTTGCCGCAGCGTCTTTCTCCACGGGAAACGGCGTGCACTCATCAAGCACCATGACGATGTCGGAGCCAATCAGCCTTTGGATTTCCATGCAACGCTCGGGTGTTAACATGTGGGCCGCGCCGTCAATATGGGAACGGAATTCGACGCCGTCTTCGCTCATGCGCCGCAAAGTGGCAAGGGACATGACTTGATAGCCCCCGGAATCCGTCAGGATCGCGTGAGGCCATTTCATGAATTCATGCAGTCCACCAAGACGCGCAAGACGCTCAGCCCCCGGGCGCAACATCAGGTGATAGGTGTTGCCTAATAGGATGTCGGCACCAGTCGCGCGCACATGATCAGGCATCATGGCTTTGACCGAGCCTTGAGTGCCCACGGGCATGAAGGCTGGGGTTTGGACGGCGCCATGGGGGGTTTCCAGCGTACCCGCTCGGGCTGCGCCGTCACTCGCCTTGATGTCAAATGTGAAGCCCGCTGTCACCGCCGACGCATTTCAGAGAACGCGCGCACCGGCGCTTAGCGAGAACGGCGGCCAAACAGCCGTCTAAACCATGACGGTTTCTTCCGGCCGTATTGAGACCGGTCGTCGGGATCGATCCGAAACGCCTCGTCAAACGGGGTCAGTCGCGACTCGCGCGGATCTTGCCATCTAGCATAAGTCGAACGCTGACTTCGTTTTCGTTCGGCAAACAACTCTTCTGCCGAAAGCTCCCCATGCTCTTTGCGCAATTCGTTGCGATAAACTGACAGGACTTTCATGGCGCCATCGACAGGCCGTTGCTCAAACGACAGAGGGATATCAGGGCGATCCCAACTTTCTGCCATGCGCGGCGAAGTATAATTGGCCTTGCCGTGCCATTCCCGGGCTTTGTCCTGCTCGTGCTTGCGGTGGCGCTCTAGCTCCTCATCGAGTTTTTTGGGCATGTTTTCTACTCACTCAAAGTATTTTCGCCAGTATAGACCGGGCTGCCACTAGCCCACAACTTGATGTTGCTTATGTTTTGGATGCTTGATCCAGTTAAATCCTTCCGACGGCGTCAGCAATGCCACGTCGATATCGCCGCCCACGGTCTCGACCTCCAGGCTCACCTGTTGCTGGAAGGAATTAAGATTGACCAGGGCTTCGGCGGTATTGGCTAATTCATGTTCCGGAAGCGCTTGGATCGCACTGTAAATCGGCACCATGTGATAGACGGCCTGATGCTGAAAAATCGAGCCGAAGAATTCGTTGATGGTGTCGCCGACATCTTCTTCTCTGAGCGCCTCGATGACCTTTTCCATTTGCTCGTCGGTCAAGTCCGGAATCACGGCGAGGATCTGATCCATGATCCGGGGCACGAGTTCAAACGTCTTATAGATAATGTGAGATTCCAAATATGGATCGATCCCGTACAGCAGCGTCCGAATCATCCGGTCTTGCGCAAACGGTTGTATGACAACCGGTTCCTCATTTGAGAGCTTGGCGAATATATGATCGCCGCGCTTGAGGACATTGCCGATAATGTTCGAAACTTCAAACGAACAAAGCTCAGGATGGACTTGGCCCTTGCCGTAGCCCGCAAAGACAATTCCCGAATACGGCCAGCCTTGTGGAAAATAGTGTTTTGTAACAATGAGGAATGGCAGCTCTTTGAGTTTTTGAACCGCTGCGTCTGGCAAACTGTAGCGCTCTAGAAAATCACCAATTATTTCATTGACTTCGCGCGCATAGGTTTTGCGAACCTTGTCCGCAAACCCTTGGGGATAACAATCCAAGTCTTTTCGCGGTTGATCCCAATCGTCGAGTGTCACGCGGTCGTAAACTTGACCGATCGCCATGGCAACTAAGTTTTCATCGCCAGGTGTTGCCGCTTGTGGCGTATCGTTCATAATATTGTTTCGGATGGATCCAGCACGGGTTTCGATCGTGTGAATCAGACTGCGCAGCATGAGTTTGTATTGCTCGCGCTGAAGTTTTTCAGAAAAAAGCTTTGTGTTGTTGTCTATGAAATTGAAAAAATCTTGTGCGTATTCTTGAACGCTCTGAAAGACCGGGTTGTTTGCGTGCTGCTTATAAGCGTTGATCACCGTCTTCCACGGCAAACCCATCAGCTCAGCATTGGAATAGATCATCATGGCCACGGGCTGGCCGGCGGACACTTCGAAAAGTTTTTCCACGCCGGTGTAAGTCTTGCGCGGCACCCCATCGACCGCGACCGTCACAACACTGTCGGCAGCGACCGCTACTGCCTTGTTATTCATCAATACGACTTCTGAAGTCACGTCGCCGGTCTCCCCTTTTCGGCGATGCCGAAGGTGGTCTTATTGGCCGCCTTTTGTGATCTCATTGTACCCCGAGAACCCCGTCTAGCTTGGCAAATTTCTGCCGCCACCTCCAGCCCCCCTAACCCATTGGATTAACTATGCCAATTAAGATTTGGTTCAGACGCAAGGCCGATCCGGCCGTTCAAGCAGGCAGGCATCTCCATAAGAATAGAACCGGTACTTTGCGGCAATCCCATGGCAATAGGTATGTTTTATGCGATCTTGCCCTGAAAAAGCGCTCACCATCATCAGCAAGGTCGATCGGGGCAAATGAAAATTTGTGAGCAATAGGTCCGCGGTCTTAAAGTCATAGCCCGGCACGATAAATATTGAAGTCTCGCCGGCAAAGGGCGCGATGGTGCCGTCAGCTTGAGCCGCCGTTTCGAGAAGCCGAAGGCTGGTTGTCCCAACCGCGAGAACCCGCCCGCCGCTTTGGCGCGTCCGGTTTATCGCCTCAGCCGCCTTGAGCGATACCTCGCCCCATTCGGCATGCATGACATGGTTGTCGGTCTCGTCAACTTTGACAGGCAGAAAGGTTCCTAGTCCCACATGTAGCGTTACTTCCGCCACGTCGATTTTGCGCTCCCGAAATTGCGCAAAGAGGTCTCGCGTCATATGCAAGCCTGCCGTCGGCGCTGCGACAGCGCCTTCGGCTTTGGCAAAGACCGTTTGATAGTCGTTGCGGTCCTTGGCATCGATGGCGCGCCGCGATGAAATGTAGGGCGGTAAGGGCATTTGACCGTGGTCGACCAAAAGCGCGCCGATCTCGCCTGGCGTGCCATCAAATCGAATTAGGATCTTGCCCTCGCCCTTTAAATCTTCAACTACAAGTCGTTGTCCGCCCGACGCAAACAACAGATCGTTTTGGCGCAAGCGCTTGGCAGGTTTTGCCAGCGCCTCCCAGACTGTGCCCCCGCAACAGTGAAGCAACGTGAGATCAATCGCGACCGGCTGTGTGTTGCCACCAATCGCCCGTGGTGGTCGCATCGCCCGCAAGAACGCTGGAATAACTTTCGTGTTGTTGACAACAACAAGATCGCCGGCCTGGAGAATGTCCGGTAGGTCGCGGATGTGGCAATCTTTGAGGTCAGAATGAGTGACGCACAATAACCGCGCGTCCTCGCGCCGCTCTAATGGCCGCAGGGCAATCAGCTCTTCCGGTAATTCGTAATCAAAGGCATCAACGCGCATGACTAAAGTGGAGCGACGGCAGCAGCGGCATGAAGCGCAGTGGTGGCCCGCAAGCTAGTCCGTAATATCGCTCGCCACTTTCATTGTGACGATCCGATCGGGTTCTTTAACGGGTTCGCCGCGCTTGATTTTGTCGACGTGCTCCATGCCTTCAACCACCCTGCCCCACACCGTGTACTGATGATCTAAGAATCCCGCATCATCGAAGCAAATGAAGAATTGGCTGTCGGCACTATTGGGATCTTGCGCGCGCGCCATCGAACAGGTACCACGAATGTGCGGTTCTTCGCTGAATTCGGCGGCCAATTTCTTGCCGGTTCCGCCCGTACCTGTGCCGGTCGGATCACCGGTTTGCGCCATGAAGCCTTCTATGACGCGGTGAAAGACAATGCCATCATAAAACCCTTCTTGGACCAACTCCGTGATGCGTGCCACATGATTAGGAGCTAAATCGGGACGCGTCTCGATGACAATCCGCCCATGATCAATATCCATAATAATTTGATTTTCCGCCGCCATTTATCCAGTTCCTTTTCTAATAACTATTATTGCGCTGATTCCGCAGGCGCCGTATCCGCGTCGGCTGCCACTTGCATTCGGACAACGACGTCCGGCTCACCCTCAACTTTACCGTCTTGATCGTCGTCGCCTTTTTTGATTTGGTCGACGTGCTGCATACCGGACACGACGCGGCCCCAAACCGTGTATTTGCCGTTGAGCGCCGGACGATCATTGAGCATGATAAAAAACTGCGCGTTAGCTGAATTCGGTTCGCCCGTATTTGCCATGGATGCCGTGCCGCGCCAATGGGGCTTTATGTTGAATTCATCTTCAAGGTCGGGCAACTCGGATCCGCCAATCCCTGTACCTTCGGGCGACCCCGTCTGGGCCATGAATCCATTAATAACGCGGTGGAAGGCTAATCCGTCGTAATAACTGGCCCGCGTGAGTTCTTTGATGCGTGCGACGTGATTGGGCGCAAAGGCCGGGAACATCTCGATGGTCACCCTGCCTCCAGCCAAATCCAAATAGATGGTGTTTTCGGGATCCAGATCCTTCGCCCAGGATGGGCTGATCGCCGAAGCCAGTATCACACATAGACTATACAAATATTTACGCATCGCTTTATCCACACTCGCCAATCAAAAAACTCAACCGCCGCCTGGTGCGGCAAACTTCTTGTGAAGTTTATCAACAACATAGGACGTCGTAAAACTTGAGACGTCGCCGCCCATACGCGCGATCTCTTTGACCAAACGCGCAGCGATAGCTTGCTGGCGCGCCTCAGCCATTAGAAAAACCGTTTCAATATTCGGATTAAGACGAGAATTCATACCCACCATTTGAAATTCGTACTCAAAATCAGATACTGCGCGCAGGCCACGGATTACAATCTGGGCCCCAACATCTTCCGCAAACTTGACCAAAAGCCCTTCAAACGGTTTTACGGATATTTTCGCCTGTCCTTTGCCGGATAACGGACTGAGTTCATGCTGGACCATGTCCACGCGTTCCTCGAGAGAAAACAAAGGTACCTTGTCCTTATTGACCGCCACACCAATAACAAGACTGTCAACCAATTTTACCGCTCGCTTTACGATATCAATATGGCCGTTGGTGATGGGGTCGAAAGTGCCGGGATAAAGACCAACCCGTTCCATTCGATGTGGCTCCTCAGTGCGTATCGTAGAGGTGGTTCGGTTTGTTTGAACAACTTTCGGACTGCGGATAAGTGGATTTCAGCCCCTGTTATGCCGCGACCGGGATTGGTTGCAGCACGTTGAAGTAAGCCTGATCGGGTGTCTGGCGGTCAAGCGATGAATGCGGTCTCTTGGTGTTATAAAAGACCAAATATTTGCCGAGGGCGGCTCGGGCTTGTGGAACATTGCCATAGGCATGCAGATAGACCTCCTCGTATTTGACCGTGCGCCACAGCCGTTCAACAAAGACATTGTCCCGCCACGCTCCCTTGCCATCCATGCTGATGGCGATTTCAGCATCCTTCAGGATTTGTGTGAAAGCGATGGAGGTAAACTGCGAGCCCTGATCGGTGTTGAAGATGTCCGGCTTACCGTAACGGGCCAGTGCTTCTTCAACGGCTTCAATGCAAAAGTCTGCTTCCAGTGTGATAGAGAGCCGCCAGGACAGGACACGCCGGCTGAACCAGTCAACCACTGCGGCCAGATAAACAAAGCCCCGTGCCATTGGAATGTAGGTGATATCCATCGCCCAGACCTGATTGGGTTGGGTGACCGGCAGCTTACGCAACAGATAGGGATAGATTTTGTGGCCCGGTGCAGGCTTGGACGTGTTCGGGCGGCGATAAATAGCCTCAAGCCCCATACGCTTCATCAGTGTTGTGACGTGCAGGCGGCCAACCTTGTATCCTTCACCAAGCAATAGTCCCTGCAGCATCCTGCTGCCTGCAAAGGGATAGTCGAGATGCAATTCATCAATCCGGCGCATCAGTGCCAGATCACCGACCGATACGGGACGGGGCTGATAATAGACGCTGCCCCGGCTGATCTTGAGCGCCTTGGCCTGACGGCTGAGCGAGAGTTTATGTTTGCGGTCGATCATTTTCTTGCGCTCGGCAATCCCGCCTTGGTGAGCGCATCGCCTAAAAAATCATTCTCAAGCGTCAGCTCCCCAATCTTGGCATGGAGCCTCTTCACATCAACACGGGGTGCAGGCAGCGGTGATTTACCCTCCCGCCCAAAAACACCCGCTGCACCCTCAAGGAGCTGATCTTTCCATTGCTTGATCTGGTTAGGATGAACATCAAACTGCTGAGCGAGTTCTCCCAATGTCTGCTCACCGCGAACGGCCGCAAGGGCCACCTTCGACTTGAACGCAGGTGTATGATTGCGACGTGGTCGTCTTGCCATAGTGGATCTCCTGTTGCCGGCGATCATGCCGCCTACAGGCCAAAATTCCACTTATCTCAACTGTGCAGATTTCCCGAGCCACCTCTTCGTGGAGGTTAGTCGTCATCGTCGCCGGTTTCGGCTGTGTCGTCATCATGCCCTGCATCACCCAAGTGCTCGACAGAAACGACGCGTTCATCTTGTGAGGTTCTAAACAGAGTTACGCCTTGGGTATTGCGACCGGCCACGCGGATGTCATCGACGGGACAGCGGATGAGCTGACCCGCATCTGTCACCAGCATGATTTGGTCAGACGATTCGATCGGAAAGGACGTCACCAGCTTGCCGTTGCGGCGCGTCACCGTCATGGCGATGATGCCCTTGCCGCCCCGGCCTGACGTTCTGTATTCAAAAGCGGACGTCCGCTTGCCGTAGCCATTCTCAGAAACTGTCAACAGGAATTGTTCGTAAGCGCCCAGCTCGGCGTATCGCTCTGGTGACAAGGCTGCCTCTTCACCACCATCTTCGTCATCATCACTCTCGTGAATGTCTTCTTCATGGTCTTCGCCGGAGGCCGCGCGCCGCATGGCATTAGCTTGCTTTAGATATGTGCGTGCCTCGGCAGGAGTAACGTCAACATGGCGAACAATCGTCATAGCGATGACTACGTCCTCGCCGAGATCCTTGTCCTTGCCGAGTTTGATACCCCTAACGCCAGTTGAGGTCCGTCCGGAAAACACGCGAACATCAGATACGGCAAATCGAATGCAACGGCCATTCGCACTGGTCAATATAACGTCGTCACTTTCAGAGCAAATTTGAACGCCGACAATTTTTTCCGATTCCGTCGGCTTCATGGCGATCTTGCCATTCACGTTGATCCGGATGAAATCCGAGAGTTTGTTACGCCGGACGTTGCCCCTCGTCGTCGCAAACATGACGTCGAGCTTCGACCATTGGCTTTCGTCTTCGGGCAATGGCATGACTGTGGTGATGACTTCGCCCTCATCAAGCGGCAAGAGATTGACCATCGCCTTACCGCGCGCTTGCGGGGTCGCCTGCGGCAAACGCCAGACCTTGAGGCGATAAACCATGCCGCTGGACGAGAAAAACAAAACCGGTTGGTGGGTATTGGCGACGAAAACACGCGAAACGAAATCTTCGTCCCGCGTGGCCATGCCGGCACGGCCTTTCCCGCCACGCCTTTGCGGCCGGTAAATGTTGAGAGGCACGCGCTTGATATAGCCGGCATGGGTAACAGTGACGACCATATCTTCTTTTTGGATCAAATCTTCGTCTTCGACTTCCAGGTCGGCTTCGATGATTTCCGTTCTGCGCGGCGTGCTGAATTCTTTCTTAGCGGCCTCAAGCTCTTCCTTGATAATTGTCATAACCCGCGCACGTGACCGCAAAATATCCAAAAAGTCCTCGATCTTTCCGCCAAGCTCTTTTAGTTCATCGCCGATTTCGTCCCGGCCCAAAGCCGTTAACCGTTGCAAGCGCAATTCAAGGATTGCGCGTGCCTGCTCTTCCGAAAGGCGCACAGTACTGTCGTCGCTCACTACGTGACGCGGATCCGCGATGAGTTCAATGAGCGGGGAAATATCGGCAGCCGGCCATTTGCGCCCAAGCAGTCCGGCGCGGGCCGTCGCTGGATCGGGAGCTTTTCTGATGAGCGCGATCACGTCGTCAATATTGGCAACAGCAATGGCAAGGCCTACCAAAACATGTGCTCGGTCGCGCGCCTTGTTGAGTTCGTATTTGGTTCGTCGTGTAATGACCTCTTCACGGAACTCGATGAAGGCATCGAGCATGTCGCGCAGATTCATCAGCTCTGGCCGGCCGCCATTCAAAGCGAGAATATTGACGCCGAAACTCGTTTGAAGAGACGAAAAACGATAGAGCTGATTGAGAATAACGTCGGAATTGGCTTCACGTTTCAGCTCGATCACAACCCGCATGCCTTGGCGGTCGGATTCGTCTCGAAGATCGGAAATGCCTTCGATACGTTTCTCGCGCACCAAGTCTGCGATCTTTTCGACCATGGCCGACTTGTTCACTTGGTACGGAATTTCCGTGACGACAATGGCTTCGCGGTCTTTTCGCAGTTCCTCGATATGCACCCGGCCGCGCATGATGACCGAGCCACGCCCACGATGAAGCGCCGAGCGCACACCACTTTTCCCCAGAATGAGCCCGCCGGTTGGAAAATCGGGCCCCTGCACGATTTCGATCAGCTGATCCATCGTCATGGCAGGATCGTTCATAATCGCGATACAACCATCCACCAGTTCTGTGAGATTATGCGGCGGAATATTGGTCGCCATGCCCACGGCGATGCCCCCGGCGCCGTTCACCAAAATGTTGGGAAACCGGGCTGGCAATACGACGGGCTCTGTTTCGGTGCTGTCGTAGTTATTTTGAAAATCGACCGTGTCTTTGTCGATATCTTCCAACAAAGCATGAGCAGGCTTACCCATACGTACTTCTGAGTAGCGCATGGCGGCTGCCGGATCCCCATCTACGGATCCGAAATTTCCCTGACCGTCAAGCAATGGAAGGCGTAAGGAAAAATCCTGCGCCATTCTGACCAGGGCATCGTAAATCGACTGATCCCCATGGGGGTGATATTTGCCTATTACGTCGCCGACGACACGCGCCGATTTGCGATAAGGCTTGTTCCAATCGTAGCCACTCTTGTACATCGAAAAGAGGATGCGGCGATGGACCGGTTTCAGACCGTCCCGCACATCAGGCAGAGCGCGGCTCACGATCACGCTCATAGCGTAATCGAGATAGGACGTCCGCATCTCGTCCTCGATTGCGACGGGGCTTATGTCGCGGGGACGCTCGGAGTCGTCCGGCGATATATCGGTCGGGTCTGACACGGTTTCACTGGACTTTCAAAATTGACACACCGGTTGCTGACAGCGCGGAAAAACCGCGGATGTGAATCGTCTTAAACCCACTGAATTTTATGGAAAAAACGGACGCCACGACTCGCAGAAAACCTAGCATTTTCGGGGCAGGCGAGCAACGTCAACAAGAGGAAAACAGCACCCTCGCAGCACCATTTCGTGCCGCGGGACCGGCCTTTCAAATCGTAAGTTAGGCCGCGACTTTAGAACGGAATTTCGTCATCCAATTGGGAATCTTGAAAATCTTGAACCGGTGCGCCGGCGGCAGCCATAGGCTCGTCGAAGGACCCAGCCTGGCGATCACCGCCCCGCGAATCCAGCATGGTCAAATTCGAATTGAACCCCTGCAGCACGACTTCCGTCGAATAGCGATCCTGACCCGATTGGTCTTGCCATTTGCGCGTCTGCAATTGGCCTTCCAAATACACTTTCGAGCCCTTGCGCAGATAACTTTCCGCAATCCGGCACAGGCCTTCGCTGAAAATTACCACCCGATGCCATTCGGTCTTTTCGCGCTTTTCACCGGAAGATTTGTCGCGCCAGGATTCCGATGTCGCCACGCGGAGATTGCAAATCGGGCGGCCATCTTTGGTTTGTCTGATTTCCGGGTCCGCACCCAAATTGCCGACCAAAATGACCTTATTGATGCTACCCGCCATCGTCCCGCCTTCCATGACTGTTGTTGCTGTTGGTGCGACCATATCCAAAAGCCCCGGAAGCGGCCACCGACTTGGCCGAGTTATCCACCGGTTTGTTTCTGGACACGTGTTCTTGTTCTGTTCTATAATATTACAGGTGGGGAATCAACACCAAAATGTGCTGACTGGGGAACCGTGAAAGGCTGCTCAACCGTTTATTCGTGCGTATCGGTTGAAGTCTTGAACTTGTCTCCAAACTACTATTTACAAGGGACCACCTCTTTACGGAGCACAAGACACTCTCACAACGAGCCGATCGAGACGGCACTGACCCCTATGAGCGCCAAAAACATTCACGTCCGCGGAGCCCGCGAGCATAATCTCCAGAACATAGATGTGGAGATTCCGCGCGATCGGTTAGTTGTAATTACCGGCCTTTCCGGATCGGGAAAATCGTCTCTCGCGTTCGACACGATTTACGCCGAAGGCCAGCGGCGCTATGTGGAAAGCCTCTCGGCCTATGCACGGCAATTCCTAGAACTCATGCAAAAGCCGGACGTCGATCAAATCGACGGATTGAGCCCCGCCATTTCCATTGAACAAAAAACGACGTCGCGCAATCCGCGTTCCACGGTCGCCACAGTGACCGAGATTTACGACTATATGCGGCTTTTATTTGCACGGATCGGCGTGCCCTATTCTCCCGCAACGGGCTTGCCGATCGAAAGCCAGACCGTAAGCCAAATGGTCGACCGCGTGATGTCCCTGTCAAAGGACACACGGTTCTATCTTTTGGCGCCTATGATCCGCGGGCGAAAAGGCGAATACCGCCGGGAATTTGCCGATCTCCTCAAGAAAGGCTTTCAGCGAGTCAAGATTGACGGCGCGTTTCACGATCTTGAAAACGTTCCCACACTGAATAAGAAAATCAAACACGATATCGATGTGGTGGTGGACCGCCTTGTGATCCGCGACGGTATCGAGCAGCGGCTGGCCGACTCGTTTGAAACGGCTCTAGGGCTCGCCGACGGTATCGCCGTCGCCGAAATGGCCTACACAAAGAAAGTCAAAGATCCGGAACGGCTGATTTTTTCGGAAAAATTCGCCTGCCCGGTATCGGGATTTACCATCGACGAAATCGAACCGCGCCTGTTCTCATTTAACAATCCTTATGGCGCATGTCCCGAATGCGACGGGCTGGGCACACAGCTTTATTTCGATGCGGATCTCGTCGTTCCCGATGCGTCCAAATCCTTAGCCAATGGCGCCATTGCGCCGTGGTCTAAAACAACGTCGCCTTACTATCAGCAAACGCTCAAGAGCCTCGCGCGCAAATTTAAGTTTTCCATGAATGCACCGTGGTCTGACTTAGATGAAGAATTCCAAGATATAATTCTCTTCGGCACAGAAGAGACCGTGAAGTTCATCTATGATGACGGTCTACGCCGCTACGAAACAAAAAAATCATTCGAGGGCGTGGTCAACAATATCGAGCGGCGCTGGCGCGAATCCGACAGCGCCTGGGTTCGCGAAGAAATGGAGCGCTATCAGGGAGTCGAACCGTGCGAGGATTGCAGCGGGTTCCGGCTCAAGCCTGAAGCGCTGGCCGTCAAGCTCGACAGCAAACATATCGCTGAGGTCGCGCATCTTTCCATTCGCGAAGCTCAAGCTTGGTTTGAACGGCTGCCGACCAAGCTCAAAAAGAAACAAAATGAAATCGCCGGCCGAATTCTGAAAGAGATTCGCGAACGTCTGCAATTTCTGAACAATGTCGGATTGGATTATCTCACACTGTCACGCAACTCCGGCACGCTGTCCGGCGGCGAGTCACAGCGCATCCGTCTTGCCTCGCAAATCGGCTCCGGCCTGACCGGCGTTCTCTACGTTTTAGATGAGCCGTCTATCGGTTTGCATCAGCGAGATAACGCACGGCTCTTGGAAACGCTCAAAAGTTTGCGCGATCTCGGCAACTCGGTGGTTGTGGTCGAGCATGACGAAGAGGCCATATTGAGTGCGGATCATGTCATCGATATGGGGCCGGGCGCCGGCGTTCACGGCGGCCATGTAGTTGCCGAAGGCACGCCGCCCGCGATCATGAAAAACAAGAAGAGTTTGACCGGCCAGTACCTTTCGGGCGCAACGGAAATCCCCGTGCCGGTGCTTCGTCGCCCGGCACAGGCCAAGCGCATGCTCCGAGTCGTTAAAGCGAGCCAGCACAATCTCAAAAACATAACCGCCGAGATCCCGCTGGGGACGTTTACGTGTGTCACCGGCGTGTCTGGCGGCGGAAAGTCATCATTGATTGTCGAAACTTTGTACAAGGGAGTTGCGCGGAAGCTGAACAGTGCGCGCGCTCATCCCGGCGAGCATAAGGAGATTAAAGGCCTCGATCATTTGGACAAAGTGATCGACATCGATCAATCGCCTATCGGCCGCACACCGCGCTCCAACCCGGCGACCTATACCGGCGCCTTCACTCCCATGCGCGAATGGTTTGCTGGTTTGCCCGAGGCCAAAGCACGCGGCTACAAACCTGGGCGGTTTTCCTTCAACGTCAAGGGCGGTCGTTGCGAGGCGTGCCAGGGCGACGGCGTCATCAAAATCGAAATGCATTTTCTTCCGGACGTCTATGTGCAATGCGACGTTTGCCGAGGCCGGCGCTACAACCGCGAAACCCTCGAGATCAAATTCCGCGACAAGTCCATTGCCGACGTCTTGGATATGACCGTCGAGGAAGCAGCTTTGTTTTTCAAAGCAGTACCCGCCATCCGCGAAAAACTCGATACGTTGAAACAAGTAGGGCTCGACTACATCAAAGTGGGCCAGCAAGCGACAACCTTGTCCGGCGGCGAAGCCCAGCGTGTAAAACTCGCTAAAGAACTGTCGAAACGCGCGACCGGGCGCACGCTTTACATTTTGGATGAACCGACCACGGGATTACACTTCGAAGACGTACGCAAATTGCTCCACGTCCTTCATCACTTGGTCGAGCAAGGCAACACGGTCGTGGTCATCGAGCACAATCTCGAAGTGATTAAAACAGCCGATTGGATTTTGGATTTGGGCCCCGAAGGCGGCGACCGCGGGGGCGAGATCGTCACAACGGGCACGCCGGAAGACGTGGCACGCACAACCAAAAGCTACACGGGGCAATATCTCAAAGAGATATTTTCACGGCGTAAAAAGACGGTCGCCAAAAAACCTCCACCGAAGAAGCCGCCAAAGAAAATTGCAGCGCTGGCCAAATCGCGCCCCAAGCGCAAAACGGCGAAAGTGTCGACGCGTTAGCTCGCGGGCGCGCTTCCGTGTCATTCCGGACGCAACTTTCCTCCTCGGCCTTTGCCCTCTCACTCCGCGTCATTCCGGAACTTAGGCGAGCCCTAAATGCCTTTAGGCATTTAGGCACGCGAGCCTTGGCATCCGGAATCCAGAGCCAACATGCACAACCTCGCCCAACCGCCCTGGATCCCGGATCGCGCACGCGCTTCGCTCGCGCTTGTCCGGGATGACGCGATTATTTAATGCCGCGATGTGCCACACCCCATGTCATTGCCGGGCTTGACCCGGCGATCCATTGGAGTCGAACGGAATGTGCAAGAGCTGAAATGGTGCACGAAGGCTACGCTGCCAGCGCGAATTTCGCGTTGCCAGAGACCTGTCCTAGCGCTTCTCAAATGCTACTTTGAATTTACTCATCTACCGAAATGACCCCGGCCTTCCGCTTATGGTTAGGAGTTAGAGCCAAATAAACCTGCGAGAAGAATGATACCATTACAGCGTAAAGGAAAAAGAAGTATCCGATAGAGATCACTCCAAATGCGTACTGATCCAAACTAACTTCCTGTCCAAACACCTTTCGAATGATTTGCTCTATTGGCTCTGTTAAAGAAAACAAATCAGGAATGAGGATTGGTTTGAAGAAGAGCAGTGCGAATGGAATATAGAGCGTAACAAGAAACGAACTGCTGGCAATCAAGACACGGGAATAATTTCCCCACATTCTTTTCAAAGCCCGCAAAATCCCAAGGTGGCGCTCCCGCACGTTTATTCCCGGTATCAAAGCGCTAAGTGAAAAAAATACGGCGTTAAATACGATTATATTGGCAACAACAACGAAAACGAAAAAGTCGGATTTAACCGAAGGGGTATGGGGTATTATGTAGATGAGGCCAACCCCCAAAGCGCCGTAAATCACAAAAGTTGCTACAAAGTGAAGTAATTCGGGTAATCCGATTGAGAAATAGATCCAAGAGGTGCTCCGAGGTTCGTCTAAGAACACTCGCGCCAGTCCGATGATCAAGACGCTTAGCGTGAAGCATGCCCCAAGATAACTCAGCCCGAAAAACAGCGATGAATCGTCGGAAAATTGCTGCTCGTTCATTTCCATCAACTGACCGCGGAAACCAAATATCGTGGCTGAAATGAAAACGCTTATGATCAGCAAAGGAAACCAACTCATCCGCACGACTTCAAAGAAATTTCGGATGAACTCGCGATAGGCCAGCCAAATGGTTTTGAATACCGGCAGCTTCCGGCGTTCCCAGCCCATTGTCGATTGAGCGTTCGGGTTTTTAGCCACGCGTACCACACCCCTATACCGTTCCCAGTCATCAATGTTATGACGTTCAAATGAGGCAATATGTAGACATCATCGGCGGGGGGCTCGCGGGCTGCGAGGCGGCATGGCAAGCGGCGCGCGCGGGGGTACCCGTGCGTCTTTATGAAATGCGCCCGGCTTGCACGACCGATGCCCATGAAACGGAAACGCTGGCCGAGCTCGTCTGTTCCAATTCGTTTCGCTCTGACAATTGGGAAGGCAATGCGGTCGGACTGCTCCATGAAGAGATGCGCCGCTGCGGGTCGCTCATTCTCGCCGCCGCCGACGCGCATCAAGTGCCCGCGGGGTCAGCCCTTGCCGTCGACCGCGATGGATTTGCAACAGCAGTCCAAAAGGCCATCGAAGACGAGCCGCTGATTACGATTGTTCGTGAAGAGGTGGACGGCTTGCCGCCGGACGATTGGACCAACGTGATTGTTGCGACGGGGCCCCTCACCTCGCCGGCGCTCAGCGAAGCGATCGTTTCATTAACGGGAGAAGACGAGCTGGCATTCTTCGATGCCATCGCGCCGATCATTTACAAAACCTCCATAGACTTCGATCAAGCCTGGTTCCAATCGCGCTACGACAAGGAAGGCCCCGGCGGCGACAAGGCGGCCTACATCAATTGCCCTCTCGACAAGAACCAATACGACACCTTCATTCGCGATTTGATCGCGGGAGAAAAAATCCAATTCAAAGAGTGGGAGGCGATCACCCCCTACTTCGACGGCTGCCTACCCATCGAAGTGATGGCCGAGCGCGGACCGGAGACCCTGCGCCACGGGCCGATGAAACCTGTGGGCCTAACCAATCCCCACGATCCACAAACCAAGGCCCATGCCATCTTGCAACTACGCCAGGACAATGCGTTGGGCTCGCTTTACAACATGGTCGGCTGCCAAACCAAACTCACCTATGGCGAGCAGAAGCGCATTTTTCAAATGATCCCGGGTTTGGAGAATGCTCGCTTCGCGCGACTCGGGGGTCTTCATCGCAATACATTTTTGAACAGCCCCAAACTGCTCGACAACCAACTTAAACTGAAAACTCAGCCGCGCTTGCGCTTCGCAGGTCAGATCACCGGCGTCGAAGGCTATGTGGAAAGCGCGGCCATCGGCTTATTGGCAGGCCGGTTCGCAGCAGCCGACGCAAAGGCTGAGGGGTCTGCCCCGCCTCCCGGGACAACTGCCCTAGGAGCCTTAATCGCCCACATTACCGGCGGCGCGGACGCGAAAAACTTTCAACCCATGAACATCAATTACGGATTGTTTCCCCCGGTTACTCTTTCGCCGATGGAGGGAAAGCGCTTCAAGGGCAAGGAAAAAGGCCGGCTTCGCAAAAAGGTGATGGCCGAACGCGCTCTGGCCGACTTAGCTTTGTGGATAACCGAACAGCCTTCAAGGACACAGGCCGCGGCAGAGTAAGTTAGATCCGGCCGATTACCATGTGCCATAGCAATCGCAATTGACGGGACAGTGGCTGAAGTTCGGCCGCGTCCCTAAAAGGATCGAAACCGGTTTGCGCCAGGCGCCTGAGCCGCACCTCGACCAGCGATAACGGCAAGAACGCGGGCAGGACAGTCGACCCCAAAGGCGAAATCTCGTTGCGCGCTTGCACGAGATTTTCCCGCGCCACTTCAATCAATTCATCCAGCGCCGAACGCAAGCCCACGTGCATCCGCCCGGCGTATAGCGCCTCCAGATCCACTTTATGTTTTGCGACAAGGTCGTCGGGAATATCACACCGCTGCCGCTGCGCCTGAACGGGCAGAGCACGCAAAATACTTGAGATTGTGTGGGCAGTCCCGCCCGGCTTTGCTGCTTGTTCCAGCGCTAGTTGATCGACCACAGGCATTAAGATCTTCGCCGCAACTCCCAGGAGGAAAGAGTTGGTGGTGTGTGCGAAGCGCTCCAAGTGGGAAACAGACGCGAACGGATGTGGCTCTAGGTCGGCCTGCCGCTCGTCAAGATAAGATTGAAACCCATTCTGAGGCAGGTTGTGCGCCTCAATCGCCCCAGCCAATGCTAACGCGACTTCATGCTGGCGCGTTTGTCCCTCGTAAATGCCGTCAATGGTCTCCCGCCACCATTGCAAACGTATTTCTCCCAACATGGGCTCGCTCACCACATCTCGAATCTTGGCCACTTCGAGATTGAAGGCATAAAGCGCAAACAAATGCCGGCGCTGGTCAGCGGGCGCAAACAGCGCCGACCAATAGCGGTCGAGGTCACCGGACTCAGTGAGCTCGGCGCAATAAGAAATGGAGTTCCGCGACACGTACAACCAATCACCAAGAGCTTATAAAAGAAAAGGGCCGCTCACCGAGCGGCCCCCTTCTCAAACTGATGTCTTAGACTAATAAAGATTCTGCGCCGACACCATGCCAAAGAACATGGGGAACGACAGCATCGTATTGGTTCGCGAAAACAGCATCGCGGTGCGTGCGGCGGGTGCTTTCGCTTCCGCCGGCGCATCGATGATGCCCAATGCGATTTTTTGGTTTGGCCAAATGATGAACCAGACGTTGATAAACATAATCGTGGCCAGCCACATGCCCAATCCGATGGCGATGTGTTTCGGCACGGCAAATCCGTTGTACCAACCGATGGTCAACGCATCGATCAAATAGTTGCTCAGCCATGCGAGCACCAAACCGGTAATGAGTGTCGCCATAGCGCCCCAGCGGAACCACCACAACGCTTCCGGCGCGATAACTTTACTGATCGCCGGCTTCTGATCGTCAGGAATCTTGCCCATGTTGGGGATTTGCACGAAATTGAAATACCACAACAGGCCAATCCACATGACACCGCTCAAGACATGCAGCCATCGAGCCAGAAACAACCAAAATAGATCAGGGGCAAAGCCCTGACTCATCGCATAAATCACGAGCGATAGAACGCTCAAAACCAGTCCCGCGATGACCGTGTTGGTGAGGTTCGAGAGTATCGCAGCCATCCGTAAAGTCCTCCCTCAATCCAAAGATTCGGATTTATAGCACGAAAGCCGGACCGGCGCGCCCAAATGGTTAAGAATAGCCCTACAGATTCAACTGGTTATCTCAGTCCACCGCAATCAAAGCGGCGGCAACGCGCCGCTCTTCGGCGATGAGCACGTTGTAAGTCCGGCAGGCGGTGCCGGTATCCATCACTTCCAGGCCGAGTCCCGCGGCAGTCAGCGCTGCGCGCACATCCTTCGGCACGGCCCCAATCGTCTGTCCACACCCTAATAGCAGTAAGTCAAACGAAGCGGCTTCACTCAAAACCGGCACGAGGGAGTCAGCGGTCAGACCGTTCAGGCCATCGACCGCCCAAGGTTCCATTCGTTGTTGAAGCAAAAGAATAGAGCCTTCAAATCGGAGGCCGCCCAAGCGAAAGCCGCCGTCACCGTAAGACTCGACCGGCACTCTGTTGCGAAAGATTGGCTGCTCGAATTCCAAAGATCTGTAGTCGCTCTGATCCTTAAGTGGAGGCTTGGCTTGTCTTTGCGCCGAGGCCGCTCCATTCACGTTTCACGCCCGTCAAGAGAAGAAGCGGCGATGCGATGAAGATAGACGAATAGGTGCCGACGAACACGCCCCAAATCATCGCAAAGGTAAAGCCGCGGATCACTTCCCCGCCCAGGAAATATAGTGAGAAAAGCGCAAGCAGCGTCGTCACCGACGTCATAACGGTACGCGATAGCGTGTTGTTGATCGAAAGATCGAGCAGCTCGCTTAGATCCATCTTTTTATACTTGCGCAAGTTCTCGCGCACGCGGTCATACACAACCACCGTATCGTTCATCGAATAACCAACGATCGTGAGGATCGCGGCAATGATCGACAAGTTAAATTCCAACTGTGTGATGGAAAACATGCCGATGGTCAGCACCACGTCATGTACAAGTGCCAATACGGCTCCGAGACTGAACTGCCATTCAAAGCGGATCCAAATGTAAAACAACATGAGAGCAAGGGCCGCGACGACCGCAATCGTGCCGTCAATAACCAGTTCACCGCTCACTTTTGGACCCACGACTTCGATACGCCGGTAGGAAACGCCCTCTCCGATAGCTTCGTTCAGGGCCGTCTTAACGAGATCCGCAACATCCTGTTGCGCGTTTTCGACGTCACTTGACGTTTCATCGGGTGATTGCTGCGCCTCGATAACAATTAACACATCGCCGGACGAGCCAAACTCTTGCACCTTAACGTCGCCCAAGCCGAGTCCGCCAACGGAACTGCGGATAAGGCTAATGTCGGCCGGTATTGGCTCACCTTCCGCCCCTTCCGGCATGCCAATCTCGATCAGTGTTCCGCCGCGAAAGTCGATGCCAAAGTTCAAGCCTAAGCTTAGGAAAAGAAATATCGACGCAACAATGGCAATCATGGAAATCACAAACGCAACCGTTCGGTAACGAATAAAACCAATCGTCGTTTTGTCGGGAACAAGTTTCAGCGCGGGCATAAATGTTTGTCCTCAGATGGGCAAGACGGGCTTGTGCTGGCGGCGTAGCCACGTGACGACAAATAAGCGCGTCACCGTAAACGCAGTAAACACGGACGTGACGATGCCGATGGCCAACGTTACCGCGAACCCGCGTACCGGGCCCGATCCCAACCAAAACAGAATGATTGCCGCAATCAGGGTCGTAATGTTCGCATCTAGAATTGTTCCGAGCGCGCGTGAATACCCTGCCTCAATGGCGTTGATTGGGCTTTTGCCTGCTTTCACCTCTTCGCGAATGCGCTCAAAAATTAGAACGTTGGCGTCAACGGCCATGCCAATGGTCAAGACGATGCCAGCGATGCCAGGCAATGTGAGGGTCGCGCCGAGAAGCGACAATGCGCCGACGATTATAATCACGTTCAAGATCAGCGCGACATTGGCCAGCAATCCAAACAGGCTGTAACACAGCATCATAAACACGATGACAGCAGCAAAACCGATCATGGCCGCCGTTTGTCCAGCGGCAATGGAGTCGGCACCCAGGTCCGGGCCGACGCTGCGCTGCTCTAACGGCGTTATCGGGGCCGGCAAAGCACCTGAGCGGAGCAGGATCGACAAAATATTGGCACTATCAAAAGTAAAGTTGCCGCTGATCTGACCGGACCCGCCGAGAATGGGCTCCAAGATATTCGGCGCGCTGATTACGACGTTATCGAGCACGATGGCAAAGCGTCGGTTGACATTGTCACGCGTAATGTCAGCAAAGCGCCGCGCACCGACGCCGTCAAATCGGAATGTCACAACCGGCTGGTTCGTATTGGGATCGGTTCCTACACCTGCATTGACCAGGCGATCGCCGGTTATCGCCGGTTGCCGATAGACCAGCACAAATTGTTCATTCGGGTTGTCATTGGCGGGCAGCAGAATTGACCCTGGCGGCACGCGGCCGGCTATGGCCTCCGTAATTGTTACGGATGTATCGACCATATGAAAATTCATTTTGGCCGTGGTTCTCAGGACATCAAGGATTTCCTGTGGATCGCTCGCGCCGGGAACTTGAACGATGATCCGGTCCACGCCCTGCCTTTGTATGGTCGGCTCTTTCGTTCCCATTTCGTCGATCCGCCTGCGAACCACTTCAATGGACTGGGTTACCGCACCAGTACGTAATTCCTGAATGGCTTGCGGTATCAGAGTAACTTCGATCTTCTGGTCTCCTCCTTCGGTCACTTGAAGGTCCTGAAGTCCACCTGACAAGAGTGCGGAGGCTAATGGTGACGACAAATCACGAATGCGCCGCAAGGCCTCCGGAACCTGTTCGGGATTTGTAATTCGAATTGTAACGGTGTCGCCGACTTTACCGAGATTTGTGTAGCCGATGCGCTCTTGGCCACCGCGCACACCCCGCATCGCGCCACGTACTTCGCTGACAAGGCCATCAAGCCGCTCAGTGATGACGGTATCAACACCCACCTCCAAGAGCAGATGAACTCCGCCCTGCAAGTCGAGGCCGAGATTGATTTGATCCTTGGGAACGAACCCTGGCCAAGACTCCAATGTCTCTTCTGAAAACAAATTCGGAAACGACAAGATCACGCCGAGCGACAGCACGATCGAAATAGTGACAACCTTCCATCTTTCAAACTTCAGCATAGTTTCATTGTCTCTATCGAATGCCCGTTGATCATTAAAGCAAGCAACATTTGCCGAAAGGCATTCCCTTACGAGCTGTCCTTTTTCGACTTTTCATTTGCGGGCGGCACGGGTTCTGTCTTGCTGCGTACATCGGAAAGTGTGCCGCGAATTACTTTGACGCGAACGCCGTCCGCGATCTCCACAAGTATCTCGTCGCTGTCATCGAATACGCGGGTAACTTTCCCGACAATTCCTCCCGACGTCACCACGGTGTCGCCTCGGCGCACCCCTTCGACCATCGCCTTGTGCTCTTTGACCCGTTGTTGTTGAGGCCGGAACACCAAAAACCACATGATGACAAAAATCAGAACGATGGGGATGAGAAAATCAAATCCGGGACCCGCACCGCTGCCCGATTGCGCATACGCCGTGGAAATGAAAATAGTCTGTCTCCTTAGCCGAATTGACTAAATTTGGCGGACTATAGCGTTGGTCTCCGCCCAATGCAAAACAAAGTAAACTACTGCAAATAGAGCGCTTTTTGCCCTCAGCAATGAGTTGACCGAGGTTTGAATCGTGCTAGCGTCGAGCGTCTAATTCTTCCAAGAGGTAGATATTGGCCTCGAAAACCGAAATACAACTCCACGTCTTGCTCGAACGGGTGATTGCCGCACTTGACCGCCTGGGTGGTCGCGCGTCCTCTGTGCCTGACTTGACCGGTGCGTTGGCATTCGTCTGGCAAACCAATCCCGATCACCTCGAACCGGTCGAAAAAGTTAACCGCATTCCGTTTGAGCTGCTTAAAGGCATCGACAGGGTTCGCGACATCTTGCTCGACAATACCAAGAGATTTGCGGTCGGGTTGCCGGCCAACAATGCGCTATTGTGGGGAGCGCGTGGTACCGGAAAGAGCTCATTGGTCAAGGCAGTCCACGCCAAACTTAATGAGGAAGGCGATGGCAAGCTTGTGCTCATTGAGATTCACCGCGAAGACGTCGCCTCATTGCCAAGATTAATGAACATCTTGCGCCAGCAAGATCGGCAATGCCTCGTATTTTGCGACGATCTGTCTTTTGCGCCAGAGGATACCAGCTACAAGTCTTTGAAAGCTGTCTTGGAGGGCGGCATTGAGGGGCGACCCGCAAACGTATTGTTTTATGCAACGTCAAACAGGCGCCATCTTATGCCCCGGGATATGATGGAAAATGAGCGTTCTACCGCCATCAATCCATCGGAAGCCGTAGATGAAAAAGTGTCGTTGTCAGACCGCTTCGGCCTTTGGCTCGGATTTCACAATTGCAGCCAGACTGACTACCTCGCGATGGTCCGCAGCTATGTTGACCATTACAAGTTGAAAGCGGACTACACGGCCGCCGAAAAGGAAGCCATCGAATGGTCGGCGACGCGAGGCGCGCGGTCAGGCCGTGTGGCCTGGCAGTATATTCAGGATCTAGCGGGTCGGCTTGGCCAGACACTCGACCCGTAGTTTCTTAGGCGCCCGACAAATATTTATTCGGATTGATGGCGCTGCGCCCTTTTCGAATTTCAAAATGGACTTGGGGCGATGTCACCGAACCCGTCGCGCCAGCCTCAGCGATGACGTCGCCTTGGCGAACTTTTTCGCCTCTGCGCACGAGCAATTTTTGATTATGGGCATAGGCCGTCACATAGCCATCAGCATGCTTGATCAACAAAAGATTTCCATAGCCCTTAAGCTCATTGCCGGCGTAAGTCACAACGCCTGATTGTGCAGCGCGAACCGGAGCGCCTTTGGATACGGCAATGTTGATGCCATCATTGTGCAAACCATTCTGTTTCGGTCCATAGCCGGAAATGACGCGGCCAGATACAGGCCAAAGAAACCCATCGGTCCTGGCGGTTTGCTTAGGGATACTGGCTGTAAAAAGTTCCGGCCTTGGCTTAGTCGGCTTCGATTCCGGCAAAGCGATGTCACCCCAAAAGGAAGATTCAGGTTTCTTGACCGGACCTGACTTTTTCGCAGGCGCGGCGACCGCCGCCACTCGTGTTTCCGAACGGACGGCCTCACCTTCGATCTGTTCCGTCGGCCACGAGCCGGCTTTCGACGGCAACAGAAGACGTTGACCAACTTTGATCGTATACGGAGGTTTCAGATCATTGCGGGATGTGACATCAGCAACGGTTAGATTATAGCCGCGTGACAGACTGTAAATCGTATCACCGCGAGTGACAGTGTGATAGCGCGATTTCGGAACAACTAGAGTTTGACCGGCAATAAGCTTGTAGGGGGATAGCAGACCGTTCTCCTGGATCAGCTCCCTCTCCGATATGTCGTAGCGGTGCGCAATGCCGAGCAGCGTATCACCGCGCTGGACACGAACCACTTGCATTCCGGACTGTCTAACCGGCTGCAGTTTCGTTTCCGTGGGCGCGATGTAGCCGCCACCCCAAGTTAAAGGTGCCCCGCCATCTTTACGCGCACACGCTGTGAGTGAAACCATGGCCAAGGCAACAACAACTGCCAAGGCCGCTCGGCTCTGCCGTATTCCAAATGTCATCATTTTCGCCGCACTGAAACTAGGGTTAAAGCTCTTTTGCCACGCCGCTTACCAGCGGCACGAAACGAACAGGCATAAGCCTTTTCGAATCGACCCTATCTTCTTGGCGAATTATGGTTACCAATTCCTGAACATCGGGACCGGTACTAACAGGAAGCACCATTTTTCCACCGATTTTCAGTTGTTCTACTAATGTTTCTGGTATCTCATCCGCTGCGGCGGTCACGATAATCCGGTCAAACGGTGCTTGATCAGGCCAGCCATTCTGACCATCGGCAATCATGGCGGTAATATTTGTTAATCCAAGCGTTTCAAAGCGTTGCTCAGCTTGCCGGAGCAACGTGCGATAACGCTCGACGGTATAGAGCCGCCGGCACAGGTGAGCAAGGACCGCAGCTTGATATCCCGATCCCGTGCCTACTTCCAAAACTTTGCAGCGGTCATCAACGTCGAGCGCTTGCGTCATGGCAGCAACGATAAACGGTTGACTAATTGTCTGGCCGCATTCGATCGGCAAAGCGTTGTCGTCATAAGCATGGTTGGCAAATGAGTCTGGAACAAATAATTCTCGATCGACACGCTCAATGGCCGACAGAACGCGGTTGTCCGTAATACCCTGACGCCGCAGTAACATAATGAGACTTATTTTTTGCGCGTGCTCAGACACTGGTGCTTCTCGCCTTCAAGGCCGGTTCGCGCGTCAATGTGACCGCGCTTTGCGCCCCTTGATCTTATGTGAAGATATCCGTCAAGGCAGCACGACTTGCCTCGTGGGATAAGTCTAGATGCAACGGGCAAACGGAAATGCTGCCATTATAAATCGCATGTAAATCAGTTCCGTCGTTCGGATTACTTTGTCCCCGCTTTAAGCCGAGCCAATAATATTCGTTACCGCGAACATCGATCCGGGATTCAATTTCCACGGTTGACTGATCCCTGCGCCCTTGAGCCGTTACCTGAACACCATTAACTTCATCCGGCAAACGATCGGGGGAATTAATATTGATCAATACATCTGCCGGCCAGCCAACCTGAATCAGCTGTGAAATGATATTTTGTCCATGCTGTTCGGCACAGCTCCACTTGATATTCTCTCGTCCCTCCAAGCCATAGACTTGAGACAGTGCAATTGAGGGAATTCCCAAAACGGTCCCCTCCATGGCCGCGGCAATTGTCCCTGAATAAGTGACATCTTCGGCCATATTGCTGCCCCGGTTGACCCCGGACAAGATCAAGTTGGGCGGATGATCGGCAATTATATGCCTGACAGCCATCATGATGCAGTCGCTCGGTGTTCCTCTTACGGCGAACTTGCGCTCGTCGATGCGGCGAAGCCGTAGCGGATCATTCAAGGTGAGCGAATGGGACGCACCGCTTTGCTCGGTTTCCGGTGCCACAATCCAGACATCCGACGACAATTGCCGAGCTACGCGCTCCAAAACGTCGAGCCCTTCCGCATGAATACCGTCATCGTTAGCAACCAGTATGCGGCGATCGCTCATACAACCTTACTCAATTGGTGTTATCGACTCGAGGCCGCCCAAATAAGGCACCAAAGCTTCAGGAACTGAAATCGATCCGTCCGCCTGCTGATAGTTTTCAAGAATGGCTACAATTGTTCGGCCAATCGCGAGGCCGGAACCGTTGAGCGTATGGACAAAGCGCGTACCCTTTTCGCCTTCCGGCCGGTAACGTGCGATCATACGCCGGGCTTGAAAGTCACCGAAATTCGAACAACTGGAAATCTCACGGTAGCGGTCTTGACCTGGCATCCAGACTTCTAAATCGTATGTTTTGTGGGATCCGAATCCCAAATCGCCCGTGCACAGGACCATAACCCGGTAATGCAGCTCCAATCGCTTGAGGATTTCCTCCGCACAGGACGTCAAGCGCTCATGCTCTTGGTCCGACTCGCCTTCCGTCGTAATACTCACCAACTCAACTTTTGAGAATTGATGCTGACGGATCATGCCTCTTGTGTCTTTGCCTGCAGCGCCCGCCTCCAAACGAAAACATGGCGTCCATGCAGTAATTCGTTTGGGCAACTCCGTTTCTTCCAGAATACTTTCACACACCATGTTCGTGAGCGACACTTCGGCCGTCGGAATGAGCCAGTGCCCGTCTTCAGTGTGGAACTGATCGTCAATAAATTTGGGCAGCTGTGACGTGCCGAACATGGCATCGTCATTCACCAACAAAGGCGGCACAACTTCCATGTAGCCAAATTCCGTCCTGTGAATGTCCAGCATGAAGGCGCCGAGCGCGCGCTCGAGCCGCGCAAGCTGGTCGTAAAGATAGACAAAGCGCGATCCTGAAACTTTGGCGGCAGTCTCAAAGTCAAGTTGCCCTAATGCTTCACCAAGGTCGGTGTGTTCCTTGGGCACAAAATTGAATTCTCGTTTTTCACCTACCACACGGAGTTCTGTGTTGGAGTCTTCATTTTCGCCAATCGGCACGTCGTCCGCGGGTAAATTTGGAAGACTGCTTAATAGACCATCCAATTGACTTTGAAACCGGCGTTCCTCGTCTTCCCCTTCCTGAATTTGAGCCTTGAGCGAAGCAACGTCGTCCATGAGTTCCTGCGCGAGCGCTTCTTCTCCTTGCGCTTTGGCCCGGCCTATTTTTTTTGACGCATCGTTTCGCTTGGTTTGGGCTTCTTGCAGCTTTGCGATCGCCGTGCGCCGCTGCTCGTCAAGCTCCACAATCTTGTTTGCTTGGGGTTTCAGCCCGCGTTTTGCCCAGCCGGCATCAAACGCTTCGGGACCTGACCTGATCGCTTTGATATCGAACATTGTTATCGTGGCCTCTTTTGCGCGTCGTGCCTGGCGCACACAAAAGTTCATTTCCGCTCATGCTTGGATCAGATTGACGCGCCTGTATACGCCGCCTTGCGTGTGCCGTCTAGGTTGCGGCTTGTTCGGTTCCAGCTATGATTTGCTGCGCCGTTCAAACGCTTTATTGGAGGCGTGGCCTTCCCGGCTTTGCGCTTCGACAAAAACCCGCGTCACGATCGGAAATCTTGTCTTTATGTCACGTTCGATCTCGGAAATGCGGTCTTCCACATCCGATGAATCGAGCGTGTCTTCAAAGTCGAGACTTACATTGACCAACACGTCTGCTGGACTCATATGCATGGTCAATAATTCGTTGCGGCCCTTGACGCCAGGCGCCGCACGAATAATTCGTTGTATACCATCAATCACATCTTGGTGGGCGGCCTCTCCGACGAGTAGGCCCTTACACTCGTATGCGAGCACAAAGGCGGTTCCAGCCAAAATTAATCCGATGACGATGGACGCGATACCGTCAAATTCCGGAATACTTAGTGCCTGCGCCAAGTAAATGCCGACAAGCGCGACGATGAGACCCAACATGGCCGCGCTATCTTCAAACAGCACCGTAAACAACGTCGGATCTTTGCTGAGGCGCACAGCTTCAAAATAGCCGCGGCTGCCCTTGGTCTTGCGAAATTCTTTGAACGCGACCATCCACGAAAAGGCTTCAAAACCAATCGCGGCGCCCAAAACGATATAGTTGATCGTTGGGTTGGTCATGACATGGGGATCTATGACTTTGTGAATGCCTTCGTAGATCGAAACGCCGGCCCCAACACCGAAAATAACAATGGCCACAATGAAAGCCCAAAAGTAAAGCTCCATGCCATAGCCGAAAGGATGCTTGTCGTCGGCGGGCGTTGCGGCCTTCTTCATGCCGTAAAGCAGCAGGAATTGATTTCCTGTATCAACAACGGAATGGATGCCCTCGCTCAGCATCGCCGAACTTCCGGTCATGAATGCGGCAATAAACTTCGTGACCGCAATAAGGGAGTTCCCGACAACTGCCGCGTAAATCGCCTTTTTTGAGCCGTGTGCATCCATGACGAACCGGTTTTTAAGTTGCGAGTCGGTCGCGACTGAAAATCCGCGGTGCCGCGTTCTTTGTCAATAGCTGGGAATGGTGAAAGCGTAGCGGTTGCGCAATTCGTTCTTACGTTTCGCTCTCTGCCGTCTCGTCAGCACGTTTCTTTTCAAGAAATGCGACGACAAGAATAGAGAGCTCAAATAGGATCACGATGGGAATTCCCAGACCGATCTGAGAAATCGGATCAGGCGGTGTTAACAACATTGCTGCCAAAAACGCTCCGACAATAAAAAACTTTCTCTTACTACGTAAGGTGTCTGCGGTCACAATTCCCGCACGGCCCAAAAGTGTAATCACGACTGGAATTTGGAAGGCGATGCCAAACCCCAAAATGAGCGCCATAATAAGATTGAGATACTCACTCATACGATTTGTATTCTCGATCTGAATTTGACCGTCACCGCCCAACTGCTCAAAACTTAAAAAAAACGACATCGCCAAGGGCAAAATAAAGAAATACAAGAGCGATGCCCCAATAATGAAAAGGATTGGCGTCGCAAGCAAGAATGGCCAAAAGGCGTTACGCTCATTCTTATAAAGCCCCGGCGCAACAAACATATAGATTTGACCGGCCATGATTGGGAACGCCAAGAATAGAGCGCCAAAAAATGCCAAACGTATGTAAGTGAAAAATGCTTCTTGGGGCGCAGTGGTGATGAACTTCCCGTCGTCGCCGGCGGCAATTTGATAGGGCCGCACCAAAATAGAATAGATTACATCGGCGAAATAATAGCAAAATAAGAATGCTACAAGTATAGCGACGACTGAATAGATCAGCCGCGTGCGGAGCTCCATCAAATGCTCGAGCAACGGCGCTTTAGTCGAGTCGATATCTTCTTGAGTCAATGCCTAGCTCTGCAACAAAGTTTAAGCGGTCGTTTTTGTTTCTGATTTGCCCGCGCTTGTGTCGGAAGCCTTGGGCTTTGCACCACTTTGCGCTTCTGGCGATATTTTCGCATCGCCATTCTTCGGACTTGGGGCCTTATCCGTACCGGTAGCGGTCGAAGGTCCGCTTGTAGGTGAAGCCTTGGTCGCGGTGGGATCGTGGTCGCCAAACTCTCGCTTGATTGGATCGATAGTTTGGTCCAGCTCTTTTTTTAGTTCGCCGATCGGCCCGCCGGATTTCAATTCGTTGACGCCCTTGCGCAATTCGTCGAGTTCCGTTTCCTTGGCCAGCTCATCAAAGCTCCGTTGAAACTGCCGTGCCATTGAACGCGCTTTGGACATCCATTGGCCAGCCGTCCTCAGCATACCCGGCAATTCCTTCGGCCCGACGACAATAATCGCAATCATCGCCAAGACGAGTAACTCCCAACTGCCAATATCCCAAGGCATAGGCTAATTTCCTGCAGACAATTCCTTTCAAACGCTAAGTGCTCGCGCTCTTATCTTTGGTTGCGGCTTCGACGGTTTCACCGGTTTCGTTGTCGAGCGTTTTCGGATCTTCATCGTCGTCCAGGCTATCGCCCTCTTTGAGACCTTTACGAAAGCTCGTAATGCCTTTTGCTACATCACCCATCAAATCGGATATCTTGCCGCGGCCAAACAAAAGTACGACCAACACAACGACGATCAAGATTTGCCAAACACTAATGCCCATATGTCCTCACTCCGGCAGCGTTCTTTGCTGCGCTTAGATGCGCCCGTTCCCACGATAATGTCAAACTCCGCATAGGCGCGCAATCAGGGGGCACGGCGCTAGATTGCCGCGCGTCCCATAGATCTGCCCCTGCCGCAAAGGATACAAGGGGTAATTAGGGAAGAATCCACGCTAATTCGACCGATTGTCAAATCGCTGAAAGGTTAACGATGTCATCCCTTGCAACGCCGATTGCTCGAAGTTTACGAAGTTTAGGTTCTCCCTACTCCTCTTCGCCCTGACTCTCTTCCATGAAATCGGTCTGAAATTCCGGATTGTCGTCATCTGGCTCGAGATCGACGGGGTCCTCGTCAGGATTGATTTCGCCTGACTTGGGGCTGGGAACTTCAAAGCCAGGCGGCAAACGCGCATCCAATAGCCCGGCCGCCTTCAACTCATCAACGCCCGGAAGATCGCTGACATTCTCCAATCCAAAATGACTCAAAAAGTCGTCCGTTGTTCCATAGGTGACCGGCCGACCAGGGGTGCGCCGGCGACCGCGCAATCTGACCCAACCCACTTCCATGAGCAGATCAACCGTTCCTTTACTCACGGCAACGCCTCTAATCTCCTCGATCTCGGCGCGTGTGACCGGCTGGTGATAGGCAATGATCGCCAAGGTTTCGATTCCCGCGCGGGACAATCGCCGTGGCTCCACGCGCTCGCGCTCCATGAGGAAATTCAAATCGGGCGCCGTTCTTAATGTCCATTTGTCACCCACGCAAATCAGGTTGACCCCTCGATTGGCATACTCATCTTTCAAAACCTCAAGCAGCGCTGTTACGTCAATGCCGTCGGGTAATCTTTGCGACAGCGTTTCCAGATCGACAGGCTCAGAGGCTGCAAACAGCAAGGCCTCCAGCATTCTCATATGCTGGCTTGTCTCTGGGTCGTCTATCGTCATTGAATTACTCGTCATCAGAGCCTCGTCTTGGGAGGCACCATTGGCGATGGAGTCTTGCGTTTCTGCTATGCCTGCCGGTTCCATTTCCTGCCTATCCAAGTTTCGCCTCCTCACATTTTAGTGCTGCGCTTCTCGCTTGCGCACATAGATGGGTCCAAAATGTACAAGCTGTTTGATTTCCATGTGGCCATCTTTGACCAATTCAAGACTCGCAGTCAGGGTGCTCGCTTTGGCCGATCGCCATTTTGCCGTCTTGTCTGTATGTTCCTCTTCACGCTGCAACCATCCTTCCGGCAGTAGCGAGTCGATCGTGCTCCAATCCTTGATTTTGCCGAACAATCTTTCGATGCGTTTGCGCGCTTCTTCGACGGCAAATATCGGCGCTCTTTTAATGCGCAAGTCTTCATGGCTTACAGAACGAATGCGTTGTTCGGAATACGCCTTCATTAGATCATAGATATTTGACTTGTAGTCAGGCGTTCGAATGACGCGGATACCTTCCGGCATCCCACGGGAAAAGACGTCGCGTCCTAACCGGTCACGGGCCATCAACCGCGCCGCCGCATCGCGCATGGCTTGCAGACGCTGCAGTCTAAAGGCCAAGCGCGCAGCAAGCTCTTCGCCCGTCGGCTCGTCGGTTTCGTCCTCCGGGGGCGGCAACAAAAGACGGGACTTGAGATAGGCGAGCCACGCCGCCATGACCAAATAGTCGGCAGCCAACTCGAGCTGGAGGCTCCGCGCGGCCGCGATGAACGACATATATTGGTCGACCAAGGCCAATATGGAAATCTTCTTGAGGTCGACTTTTTGCGTTTTTGCGAGGACCAGCAAGACATCGAGCGGACCTTCATAGCCGTCTACGTCGACAATGAGGGGGTCGGCGAAGGCAGGCCCCTGGGGCATGGGCGCCTCAGGACCTTGCTCCTCAGCAGGCTCGTTGTCGCGCGACTCGGTCATAGTTCCATTACCTAGCACAGTTACGCGATTAGCGGCGCATCCATGAGTGTGGACAAGCGTTGTTGGCCGGCTTCGAAATCAAATGCTTTGGGCAGAATTCAAATGGGACAATGCCGTATCGGCGCGTCTGAGGGCTACTCCTTCCAAAGGTCTAACCGCCGAGGCGACCGCGTCCATTTCCGTTCTGTCGCCGTTGCAGTGGAGGATCACTTCGCAACCCGCCTCGTAGGCTGCAATTGTTCGAGCCTCAAAGTCCCCTTCTAAGGCCTTCATCGAGAAATCGTCGGTCATCAACAAACCGTCAAATCCTATTAGTCTGCGAATAACTTCTTCGATGACGTTCTTTGATACCGTCGCGGCATTCTGAGGGTCATAAGCCTCAAACACGATATGTCCCGTCATGGCCAATGGCAGTTCCGCGAGTGCGGCAAACGGAGCAAAATCTTGGCCACTCAAGTCGGCGGCCGAACAAGTGACGCGGGGTAACTCGAAGTGACTGTCGGCAGTTCCCCGGCCATGTCCCGGCATATGCTTCATCACCGGCAACACCCCCCCTTCCAGCAATCCGTTCGCCGCTGCGCGCCCCAAGGCAGCAACTGCCGCCGCATTCGCGCCATAGGTTCGTTCATTCAAAAATGGATTGCCATCAGATGCGCATACGTCCAGCACCGGCAAACAATCCACGTTGATACCGGCCTCGGAGAGTTCAGAAGCTATCAGCCTACTATTCAATTGAACGGCTTCGAGAGCTGCGGATTGATCTCGATCATAAAGCTCGCCGAAGCGGGCGGCGGTCGGGATTTCGCGCCATTGCGGCGGACGCAGCCTTGCGACGGAGCCACCTTCTTGGTCGACTAGAATTGGAAGGTCGTCGCGCCCGTCGAGGACTCTGAGATCGTCTGTAAGCCGGCGCAGCTGCGCCGGCGTATCGATATTCCGTGCAAAGACGATATAGCCCCAAGGACGCAGATCACGAAAGAAATCGTGCTCGCTTTGAGTGAGCTCTAGCCCCTCAAAGCCAAAAATCACCGCCGCATTTGCCAACTCGGCTTGTCCTCATCAGGGTGTTGTAACGTAACAATCCTGTCCGCGAGCCTTAAGAGTTTCGCACAAGTCGACCGCTTGAGGACGCGTATCGAAGGGCCCGATCCGGACGCGATAAAACGTGCCTTTGCCGGCCACTGCAGCTTCTTGAATATCGAAGCCCAAGCCGATCAGAATTGCTTCGTAACTGGACTGCACATCATCTTGCTTGGTTTGAGCCTGCTGCTGGCTGGGGACCGATGCAACTTGTACAACAAAGCTACCAGAGGTCGCCGATAGCCCCACGCTTTCTGGCTGAGATGGCGGCAAAGCCATGGCAACTTCCGGTTCAGAAGGTGGCGCCTCAACCGGTGCCGGTTCGGGCACAACTGGGGCCTGAGGCGTTGATCCGGTCGCCATCGTATCGACAATCGGATCCGGCTCTGGCTCAGGAATTTCAACCACAGGCGTTTCAGGCAACACTTCGGGCGGGGACGGCGCAATCGGCTCAGGTATAACCGCTTCGGCGATTGAGGTTGCTGCCAAATCCTCCTCTGGCAATGGCACAACAATCTTGTGAATCGTCCGTGACGAGCGATTCTTCGACGACCGCTTCGGCCAATTCAGTCAAGCTCGGAGCCTCTTGGATATCCAATACTTCCAGCTCCGGTTCGGGCGTGTCCGACAGCTGGGCAGTTTCTATCTCCTCAGCCAACACGGGACGCTCAATTGGTTCTTCGGGTGGAGGCAGCAGGGTCTCCACCAAACCTTCGGTATCTTCCCCGTTGAGGACAAATGTGTCTTGGTAGGGTTCCTCAAAGCCGCCTGGATCTGCTGGTTCCATACGGACCGGTCCCGGCTCAGCGACAATCAAAGGTGGGTTCATTTGCTGTCCCTGCCGCACGCCCTGTTGGTAAGCGACATAAACGACGCCAAGGAAGGCAACCAAAACAATCATCGCCACGACGAGCAAGAATGGTCCGCGGCCGTAAGCCTCCTGCTGATCATCGACGTCGTAGGTCGGCTCCTCGGGTAGGGGGGCATAGGTTCCCCGATCGGCATCACTCATTTTTCATCGCTCCTAGGGTTTCTTGTCGTCCGATAAGCGACCCAAAATACGGGGCTCCAGTTTTTGCATGCTTGTCCTGCCTCAACCTGAACTGAGAATCAACCTGTGGGAGCAAGTCAATTGACGCAGCCTGTGCGTTCCGCCGGGACTCAGGCGGGATTATGGACGGGCATATTAACGCCTTGCGGCCATGGCTGTCCGCTAAATTCGCGTATCAAGCGTGAACAAGCGCCGATGTTCCTCCAAAGCAAAGCGATCGGTCATGCCGGCGATAAAATCGCATACCACACGGGCGGTTTTTGGGCTTTCCGGGGCCGCACATAGCTCATTCCATTCTGGCGGCAAAGTCTCGGGCTCCCTAATAAACAAATTGAATAAATCCGACAGAATCCGCCGCGCCTGACTCCGCATTCGGTTCACTTTGTAATGCTGGTACATCACCTTCTTAAGAAATAACTTTAACTCTTGATCGTGGCGTTTCATGTCGCCGGAAAAAGCGACCAGGGTTTGGTCGAGTGCCCGCACATCGCGAGAGCTGGCCGGAGCGCTTTGCTCAATGCGCCGGCGTGTTTCGGCGATCACATCTTCGACAGTCAAAGATATCAGGCGGCGCACAGACTCATGAATAAGTCGGCTCAATTCCAAATCTGGATAGCGTTTTATGACACTTTGAACTACATCGCCGACAAAGGGTAACGCCAGTAAATCCCCGACCTGGAACAATCCGGCACGCAAACCGTCATCAATATCGTGATTGTTATAGGCAATGTCGTCTGAGATCGCTGCGACCTGCGCTTCGGCCGAAGGATAAAGTTCCAGATCTAACTTATTGAGATTGCTATAGGCTCTCATGGCGGCAGGCAGCGGTTCCGATCGATCGGCAGTCATGACCGGCCCATTGTGCTTGACGATGCCCTCAAGGCTCTCCCATGTGAGATTAAGGCCGTCGAACTCCGCGTAGCGATGTTCCAGCTTGGTGACGATTCTCAGCGTTTGGGCGTTGTGGTCAAAGCCATCGTAGGGCGCCATGCATTCTGCGAGCTCGTCTTCTCCCGCATGGCCGAATGGTGGATGTCCAAGGTCGTGAGCCAGAGCCAGAGCTTCGGCCAGATCCTCATCGAGGCCGAGGACCCGGCTAATTGAACGGGCAATCTGCGCCACCTCCAAGGAATGGGTCAGCCGCGTCCGGTAATGGTCTCCTTCGTGGTAAACAAAGACCTGAGTTTTGTGTTTCAGGCGCCGGAACGCAGTAGAATGAATAATCCGGTCACGATCGCGCTGATACGCGGTGCGCGTAGGACTTTCCGTTTCGGGATGATCACGGCCCCGGCTATCGCCGGGATTTGACGCAAAAGCCGCCCTGACTCCCAATGTCTGACAATCGGCCATTTCCGCCCTTTTTGGCCTATAATATTGCCGCGCACGGTCGCGGGGACACATTCTTGCACGGCCCTCAAGCTTTACATCATTTGACAAGCATTTAGGGACCATTACATATGGAAATGTACAAGCCGAACCACCGGCTCTAGAAAGGCAGATGTGACCCAAGATACTCAAGACCAAAATGGTGCGGCCGGCTCAGTCTCCTTGAGCACATCCGCGGCCGTCCAGATTTGCAAAATTGTCGAGCACGAGTCGGCGCCAAAGCTGCTACGGGTTTCGGTATCGGGCGGCGGCTGTTCGGGATTTCAATACGGATTTGATTTAGTCGAAGCTCAGGAAGACGACGACTTGCTTTTGGAACGGGACGGCGCTCGCGTGGTCATTGATTCCATTTCTCTGGGCTTTCTCGAGGGCTCGGAAATCGACTATGTCAACGATTTGATCGGGGCGTCCTTTCAAATCCACAATCCCCAAGCCACCAGCCAATGCGGTTGCGGCACCTCGTTCTCCATCTGACACTTGAACCATCATTGTGGTAGGAAGAGCGACGCTGTCCGCGCCCGCTCCTTCCCGCCTGCAACGAGGTTTACATGAAAATTGCGACTTGGAACGTCAACTCTATTAAGGCGCGCCTCGACAATGTTCGGGAATGGTTAAAGGAGGCCGAGCCTGACGTTCTTTGCATGCAAGAGATCAAATGCATTGACGAGAATTTCCCGGCGGAAGCGTTCGAAGATCTCGACTACAACGTGGCCGTTCATGGCCAGAAGACTTATAACGGTGTGGCCATCCTGTCGAAGCGGCCCATGGAAGATGTGTCACCGGGCCTCCCCGGCGACAAGTCTGACGACCAGGCGCGCTATCTCGAAGTCGTGGTGAGCGGCGATACGGCGCCGGTGCGTGTGGCCTCGATCTATTTGCCCAACGGCAACCCGACAGACGGTCCCAAATACCCTTACAAACTGAAATGGATGGACCGGCTGATCAAGCACGCCACCAAACTGCTGACCTATGAAGAGTCATTCGTGCTCGCCGGTGACTATAATGTTATTCCGTCTGCGGACGATGTTCACGATCCCAAAAAATGGGAAGGCGATGCGCTCTTTAAACCCGAAACCAGGGCTAAGTTTTATACGCTACTCAATCTGGGACTCACGGAAGCTTTCCGGGCCCATCACGACGAAGCTCATCGCTATAGCTTTTGGGACTACCAGGCCGGCGCCTGGCCCAAGGACCACGGCATCCGCATCGACCATCTGCTGCTCTCGCCCCAAGCCACCGACAGGCTTGTGGATTGCGATATCGATTCCGAACCACGCGGGCGGGAAAAGCCTTCCGATCACGTCCCGGTTTGGTGTGAGCTGGAAGATTGAAGCACCCTAGTTGCTCTAGGCCAACGCCTCTCTTGGCACCGGCTTGACGAATAGAATCACGACTCCAGCCAAGAACATCGGCAGCATGCCGCAAATCGTAAAGCCCCATTCCCAACCAGCACCGCCGATCATGTAAGACAGGGCAAGCGGGCCAAAAGCCACACCCAAGTTGACGGCAAGGGAGCCTGAAAAGCTCGTCGCCGTGCCACGCAGTTCGGCGGGAAAATTTTCCGCAATGAACGTGAAGATGACGGCGGTTGAGCCATAAAAGAAAAACGTCATCAGGCTGAAGCAAACGGCGATTTGTAACCAGCTCTCAGCCCACCAAATCATCGCGGCAAATGCCCCGCATCCAAGCCAACACCACACGACAAACGTATTACGGCGGCCGAGCACGAATTCACCGACGATTGCGGCCAGCATATAACCGAAGGCGCCAATTAAATATGATAGACCAACAAGGCGAACGGCCTCTGTCAAATCCCATCCACGGGCTTCACGAAAGTAAGCGGTAAGGAGCAGAGTTGCCCCATAGGCGAAGACTTGCAGATGCTGCCCTAAGAACAAAAAGACGGTCTTATAAATGTGTTTCTTTTGAAAAAGTGCTGCCGTAGACACAACACTTTTCTCTTTTTCCCTTTTGGCTTTAGCCTCATGCCACGCAGGTGGTTCGCGCAAATAGCGCGCGATGATCCATGCGTAAGGCAAACCCAGTAGTGCCAAGGCGAAGATGTAGCGCCAACCAAAATTGACCGCGATTAGAGGCACCAGAAGAGAGGCGATAAACCAGCCGATAGGATAACCAATTTGTAGGAAACCGGACGTCAATCCGCGATAACGTGGTGGTGACTCTTCAAGGACAAGCGTGCCAGCAATAGGCGATTGCACGCCGCCAACGGCAAAACCCAATGTACGAAAGAATAAGAGGCTGAGCGTTCCGGGCACCCAAATAAGCGCGGTAACAAAAAAGGGCCCAACGAGTGTCGACCAAAATAGTACGGTCTTTCGGCCGAATTTATCTGCAAGCACGCCCAATTGCGTAATGGCAATACCTGTCAGCACGAATGTAATTGCGATGTACCAGCCGCGTTCTACTTCGGACCATCCAAATTCTGTCGATACCTCTGTCAATACAAACAGGAACAGAGAGTGATCCAGATTCATGATGGTGAGGCCCGCAAGGGCAATGAAGAAAACTTTGAGCGGTTGCCCTTTGACGGCGGCCCACAGCCCCTGAAGCTCCTCCCCCAAAGTGAGCTTAGACAGAGGCTCGGTCTTTTCCGTCACGTCAACTCCCCAACGACTAGGTGCAAAGGAGGGACCTTAGCGACCCCAAACGGATGCGCAAAACATTTTGGGTGATCGTGACAAGATTGGACCGGTTAGAGCCTCATTTCTGTTAAAGCCCGTGCTCGGCCAAAATGTTGTCGCAAATATCGAGGCATTGAGTGCAGATACGGGCGCTCTTACCTGACACAAGCGGTTCGCCGCTCTTTGAAGGCTTGCCGCAAAACGTGCATCGGGATTGAGTTGATCGCTCGATCGGCTCCAGCCGTCGTTGGGACTCCGTGGCCGTCTCACCGTTCTCAACGACGCGCCGAGCCAGTGCAATGCAAATACCGCAGATGTAGACCTGAGGCCCGGATATCAATGATGGCACCTCGTCCTGCGTCGCGTGGCAGAAATTGCACTTAAGTTTTGCCCGCTTGCGGCCCTTGTTGAAAATGCCCAGCAGCGAAGGCCAACTGCTGCCCGCTTCCTTGACAATCTGGTGAATGCGTTGATGGCTCAAGTTAAGTGCGTCGGCTATTTCTCGAACTGATCCACCTGCCACATAGAGCGCGCGAATTGCTTCGCGATAACTTTGTTTGGCTGCCTCCACATCATTCTCGAGCTTGGTCACTCTTTCGTAGTTGGTCCGCGCCTTTCCAAGAAGCTTAGATTCTAGTGGCATGAGGATTACTTTCTAACTGTCTATTGTCTATGCGTACTAGACATTTAGACAAACATCAAGCCTCGCGAGCTATTTTTTGACCCCTTCCGATCTGCAAAATTGGCAACTAAGTTAGCCAAAAGAATTTGCCGGTATTCCGAACAATTTTTCCGTCGAAAGTGACTGAATATGCCACGACCTCATATCGAGTTTATCCAGGCACAAATGCTGGATTGGGAAAACAAACGGTTCCCGGAAGCATTGCCTGATGTTGCGGTTAAAATGCTCAGCCGCGATCCTGAGAGCGGAGCGTGCAGCACCATATTGAGACTTCCTAAAGGGTGGACCCTCGACCGCGATGACCGCTTGGGCGCGTCATTCGAGGCGCTCGTACTTGAAGGCACATTCACGCTTAACGGTCATACATTTATCGAAGATTGCTATGGCTACCTGCCCGCTGGTCACGAGCGTCGGGGATTTGCGACCGAAACTGGCGCCGTAGTCCTCGGATTCTTTGGCGCGGAGCCGACTCTTGCAGAAAAAGATATTCCGCATAAAGACGACACAATTCCATTCCTAAACCTTCACGACATGGATTGGGAACGAGCGGACATCGACCCCGACGTTCAGTTTCTCAATCTCAGTCACAAGACGCTGCGAAAAAACAAAGAAACGGGCGACAAAACACTCTTACTTCAGATGGGCGCCCACACCCATCCCAAAGGATGGAAAGAACGCCAGCTTTATCACCCCTGCGTCGAAGAAATGTATCTCCTCACCGGCGATATCATATCGGATGTCGGTATCATGGAAGCGGGCGCTTATTTCTGGCGGCCGCCCAATCTCATGCATGGACCGTTTGGCGCACGCAAAGGCGGTCTCGCTGTCATTCGATTTCATGATGGCCATCACGTCAATCTTTGGGGCGAGGAAGAATTGCCATTTGATCTTACGCCCGCCTACAAACCCTACTTGCCGGACGAGCTCGAGGATCTCGCCAGCAAGCCCTGGTCTCCCGCACCAAACTACTAATCGCGGGGTTCCAGTTCCTTATTTTGCAAGGCATCACGAGAAGGACGTCATATTGACCCACGGGCCAGTGCGATCTTGGTTTGATCGTTATTCAATATTTTTTGTGGCGTTGTTTGTCGTGCTCTTTCTGTCAGCCACGATTCTACCGTTATCGACGCCTCCTCTATTCATGCGTTCAAAGATTGTGGCGGACCCCTATGCCGGCCTGACCATCGAAAAGCCGAGCTTGCTGACAACGGAAACGTCACCTCCGTTGTTTGAATTGTCGCCCTTTCAAAGGGGGCGGCTGACCATCGAGCTCGATGTAACGCCGGCCGACACGAGGCACCGAGGTGCGGCCCGTCTCGTTGCGTATTCCCGAGGGTCAAATAGAGAAAACTGGATTGTCATTCAACAACGTGACCAGCTCCACGTTGAATATTTGGGTCGAACGGCCGGCCTAAAAGCTGCCTTTAGATCAGGCGAACGCCAGCACTTCGTCATTATCGTGACCGATGATGGCATGCGTGTTTTTAGGTCCGGCATTATGATCGGCCTTGTCCGCTGGAGCGGCGATCCGCAACCTTGGAAACCTGCTATGCGGGTTAGCGTCGGCAATGACGTGACCGGTGATCGTCCCTGGCGCGGAACAATTCACCGCCTGAAATTCTATGATACGCCTCTAACGTTGGAAGCCGCGCAAGCACTGTTTCGCCGACCCACAAACAACAGCGCCTGGCCCGTTCCTTTTGCACAACTGAAGATTGGTCAAGGTAGCGACATTTTTTTTGACAGTCCCGATCAAGAACCTGTTGCCGTGCATTTATATGCCTGGCCGGGGACGCTAAAACTTCGCCAATTTCTGGAAACCTACAAATTTCCCGGCAAGATCGGCGATGCCGTACGGAATTTCCTATTCCTTATCCCACTTGGCTTTTTTATGGCGGCAGCTTGGCGAGAAAAGCCTTTGCGGCTCATGCTGACTTATGTCGTCATGGCGCAATTCAGCTTGAGCCTTTTTGCAGAAATGATGCAATTCCTCTCGCCGGTGCGTGTGGCCACGATCCGTGACGTTGTGACCAACACAGCCCGAGCTTTTACCGGCGCATGGTTATGGTATCGAACACGACCGAAAGCGGGCTCAAAAACGGCCTCTGATCCCACGACCGAGACTTGAGTTTTCTACTCAACAGCCGGAATTGCTACAAAGTCGATCGAGCCCGCACCTTCGCGCAACTTGATCGCGGCCTGATAGCCCGCTGAATTATAGAACTTTGAATATTGCTCCACAGAGTCAAATTCGAGAATGACGACGGCGCCGTCCTTAAACTGCTCACCCTCAAAGACTGTCTGACCATTTTGGCCTAATGCAACAAATTTGCCTCCAGACTCTTCGAGTGGTTTTGCCGCGGCCTTTGCATATTCTTGAAAGGCCGCAGGATTCGTAACGCGCACGTGCGCAACAACATAAGCTGTCATTCAAAATCTCCTCGTATAGATGAATTCCAGGCGCGGCGAAATATTCGCCACCAAATTGAAACGGGACTATTTCACAGCGGTGAAAATAGGCCAAGTGAAGAAATTGATATATCCGTCATCGGCGTGTACGGCGGTCTGACTTGAATGCGACGCATGCTCGATGTTGTCATTTCTGAACCCGGCATCTTGTGCCAGAGCCGTCAAATCCATATCCCTCATTTCGCCCATAAAGGGCTCATTGTTATTGTAAACTTCCCATTCGACAAAAAATGAGTCCAGCGGCGCCATTCCCTGATCTTGGACGACGTCCAGGTGCAACATCAGGCCCCCTGGTTTCAAGACGCGATAACACTCAGAGAAAATTTGCGGCAAGGCCTTGCGCGAAGTCTCATGCATGAAAAAGTGAGACACGACAATATCGACGCTGCTGTCGTCAAATGACATGTGCTCCACGTCTTGTTGGCCAAAATGCGTTTTGATGCCTAAAGCTTCAGCGCGGGCGTGACCATATCTGAGGCAAGGGGCTGCAACATCCAATCCATGGGCCTCTGCGTTCGGAAACGCTCTTGCCCAAGGAATTAGCGAATTACCGATGGTGCAACCGAGTTCGACGATCCGCTCCGGTTGGTGGTCTGAAAATTTTGATTTGTAAAAGGAAAGTGTTGTCTGGCCAAGATCATCATTTTCCGCGCCAAGCGAGCCCATGCCGTAAATGAACAAGGATCGGTCGTAAATGGCGCCGGCTGTGACATCGTCTTCGGTAACTTCCGAATGATACCCGCCCGGTTGCAAATGAATATCGTGAGCCGTGAGGTAGTTCGGCACAGCAAGGGAATGATCTAGCGTTAGCGTTCCGCCTATTCCATTTGATTTTGACTTTTTGACCAAGTCAGGCAATTCGTGTTCAACGGAATCAATCACCGAATCCCACATCATTTCCTGACTGCTGCGCTGCATAGCACTCCACAATTGATAATCGGCATCTTCAGTCATTACGCGGCGAATTTCGTGGCGGTCGGCTGGTTTACGACCATGTTCTTTGACAAACATTGGCTCAACACGACGATCGTAAATGGTCCGATTGCCGGCGAATGCTTTCGCGGCAAGGTGCAAACGAAAATTCTCGACAAATGATTGGCGCGCGGTCTCGTCGTGCGTCGACCTGACGAGCATATTGTGGCGAAATTGCTGACCAGTCATAAATTCACCTCCTGAAGTGGCGTTTATCCTAACCGAAATTGGAACCGGGTGGCAGCCGCCAAATTGCAGGCCCACCGCCTCTAAGCGACGAACAAACACTCAAAGGAAGGACCCGCCGCACATCTTATTAAGACAATAGATCTATCCTTGAAGCTTAATCTCATGGCAGCGAATTGATGACCCAATCTAACCTAAAGATCAGCGTCTTAAGCGACGGCGAGATTTTATTAGACGGGCAATCAAGCGCACTTAGCGACATCAGCGACGCTCTCAATGACGCACAAAAATCTGGAAAAGCGATCTGGTATTATCGTGAAAACCCGGCCGGCGACCCGCCGCCTCGAGCCATGGCCGTGCTTGATCTCATTATGGAAGCTCGTCTTCCCATTTCCATGTGCTCTCAAGCGGATTTTTCCGATGTTGTGGACCAAGGCGGACATAGCAGGCCACGGAAACGGAAAAAGTCGATCTTTCAGTTCTGGCGTTGATTGGTTTCGATTGTTGTCTCAATCTCGAAATCTTCAAACGCCTGTTCAAAATCAAGAAGGTCAATGAGGCCAACGCAAGGTCCTGCGCCGCGAAACGCAACCTTATTTGAGGCAAGTTTGGCGGTGAGTATCACGGCAGCAAGCGCCGGAACCCAGGGGCCGTCGCCGGAAGCAGCGACTAGTGCCCACTTTTTCTCAATAGACGCGCCCTTTCCGTCCCGTCCGGTGATGCGGACAAACATGCCGCCGCGATCACTACCAAAGGGCCTTAACAAATCGGCCATGGCTTTGAGCGATCGGGCAGCAGGCTTCAATGAGGAGATGATCCGCGAGCGCACCAGTCCTGAAAGCACCCATAGACCCAAATGCAAAACGCTCAATTCAAGACCAGCGTGAAACGTAACCGTCCGTACACCTGCATATCTCTGTGGAAACAAGGACAAATCCGGTGCATCACAAGCGGAAAACCAACGGCGCCCCAATGGACCCACTTCAATCCGCTGCAAGTCTTGCCAGCCAAATGTCGAATGCCATGCGGAGTCCTGCCAACGCGGAATCTTCTGACCCGCATAGCTCAGTATGGCTTTGACTACGGATAGTCCTCGCGGTGCCCGATTGCCGGGTGTCACACCGACGGCGATCTGCTCAATGGAAGACATTCCCTGGGACAAATGATCGACAACGGCCGAGGAAAGTGCCGGGGTCGTGCTGACGCCCGTAATGGCCGTGATCCCCGCGCTGCCAGCCGCATCGTTGAGTTGGTCAAAGCCGTAAACGAATTTGCGTCCGTCGGCGATATCGCAATAGTCGACACCATTGGCGATGCAAGCTTCAGGGACGCGATAGTCCAGGTCTTGAAATGGTCCGGAGGCATCTATGACCAGGTCAATGTCGTGTTCTGATAATGCGGCGCGCAGGTCTGATCGCCGATCAAGGCCAAGTGGGCTGATTTCGGCCACAGCGTTGCCTTGCTCAAGCTCACGACCAAGGGCCCTGGCTCGAGCTTCGCGGCGCCCTGCGATGATCACATGCAGCCGGCCATCCTTCGACAGCAGCCGCGCGATCCGGGAACCGAATACCCCATAACCGCCAAGGATGAGGACCCTAAAGAGTGCCATGAGCAACCGCACTAATGTTCTGGTTCTATAAAGGATTTCGCTGATATGCTCCTACCACCGAAGTTCGGGTAAGGGAACGGATGATGGGGTTCGACTGGGGCGGCATTCTCATTGCCGGGATGGCAGGCCTGCTGGGGACAGTCTTAGGCGGCGCGGTTGGCGCGATTTTCAGTCAGCGCAGTCTCCGCATTTACGTGGTGTTCGGCTTCGCCGCGATTGGACTTGTCGCCGGAATCGTAAATATTCGACCCAACATCGAGGCGCGTTTCGGAGACGAGATCCGACAAACGCTGGGCCCTGAAAGTCTGACAGCGGCACTGCAACCATCAACTGTCGCGGAGTCCGACAAGCCCTCATCGAGCCCGACAAAGATAAAATTCACGCCCATATACCGGAAAGTCGGTCCCGCCTATGACGCGCTGAAGGAGACGGCAATTCTGCAACGCGTTTTTGCGGACACGCCGGACATTGCCGATGGTGCTCTCTTTCGATTGTCAAAGGCATACAAAGTGGGAGGTGAAGAAGCACTTGCCTCGGAAGCCGGCAGCCTCCGGCGCGAACTCCGCCAATATGCAGAATCGACGTACATACCACGTGCTCGGGACGAGCACGTGCTCGACTACATGCTTGTGATGTCAAGTGCGGCCCGGCTCATGGCCGAGCGAGATCCCCATCTCTGCTTTACGTGGCTCTATGGCCCTGCGCGGGGAATACGAATTGATCTTGAGGCTCTGATTGAAACCTTAGGTGAAAAAAAATATCAGGAGACACAAACATCGCTAGCAAATGCCATCACAAAAGCTTTGGACGAAGTTCCAGAGTTCGACGCCAAACGAGGCCGAACCATCGTCAAAGAAGCGACCGATAAAATGACTGAGGCACTCGATGATCCGTCCTTGGCCGTCTTGAAAGGTTCGGGTAGGCCTGCCGATGACGACCAAGCGGTGGCGCTTTGTAATGCTGTATCCGTGCTTTACGAAACGATAGCCATCAATCCCCCGGCACAGGCGGCCGCGGGTTACAGGTTTCTTTTATCCCAGTCTCAGTAAGTCCGCGTTTGCACCAACTGCTGCTGCAAGCACTCAGCCACTTAGCTTATCAATGACCGCAGGCGCGCTCGAAAAATATCTGAATAATAAATCAGCAGACTGAAGATCGTGAACGCGCTCGAAATTATCAACATGCGCGTCCAGTGTTCTGTAGTAATCGTTTTGGCGGTGTCGGCCGCAACGCCCCACTGCATAAGGAATGTAAAGGCGCCCATTAAGAGCGCGTAAGTCATGGCTCGTGTCATCCCACCGGGTTCCGTAACTATCAACGTCGTGAGATCACCATACCGTGAACGCGTCACCGTTGCGTTAGCCGGACCGTTAAAATTGAAAGCGTTGGGGTTAAAGCGGATTAAGCTAAACGCTTGCGAAGCGGCGGCTCCTTTGGGCCCAGAAGCGGACAAAACCCGCGACATATTGGTCTGGCTGACAATGAACCATAGCAGCCATCGGCAATATAGTCGAAGATCAATGTGGGCATTAAGAGCAGACGAAGCGATTAGGGCTACCAAGAAAAACCTTAGGACGGCTCGTACATGAAATTGTCGGATTTGAAGTTGCCGGTCTCTCCGCCGCGCACTCCATAGTCCCGCCAAACTTGAATTTTGCCGTCGCGGACCAGGAAGACACCCAACACATGATAGGGCGAGGCAGGTAGGACTGAGCCGTCTTTCAAATTGAAATAATCCGTACGCTCATTAATGACGGTGTCCCCCATCGCGTGCGAGCGATGAATATCCCACTTGATATTCGCCGCATTGGACAACATGCCGGAGAGTTGCTTGCGAAACTCGTCATGGCCTTTGATCAAAGGCCTGCCTTCGAACATCATGTATTCGATATTTTCGGCAAGATAGGGAATTAATGCTTCAATATCGAGCTTCGACCAATCCCAACAAAAATTGTTGACCAGATTTTCGTTGGCCTTTTCAAAATCGAGCATCGGCGCGCTGGTCGTCTCGGCGCGTGCCACTCCAACTCCCAGCCCGGCCAACAAACTGCCTACGCCGGCTGCCTGAACGAGCGGGCGGCGCGTGACTTCAAATTCTTGCTTTTTAGTTCGCATTCAATTCCCCAATTCAAATTTCTCTTCAAACAATGTCCCTCATTTATTGTGAGATCAACCCGTTAGACAACCTTAAAGTCCTGCATGCGCATTTCACAATCACGTGTATTGGTAAGACTGACAAGCTGACGCTTGGAGTTTTGCGAAACACCGACCGCTTAGAGCTGTGAAGCAGACATTACTCCAAACAACATCCTTACCAAGCACGCGTAACTCAACAACATGTCTCAAATATCCGCGTAGCAATGGGTTTCCGCCGCGCCGCCCGGGTGCGTCACCGCACCAGCCCGCGCCGGGCCCACAGTTTGGGCGTACTTCCAAAGCGTGCCGGACTGATAATCTGTCGCCCGCGGCTTCCATGCGGCTCTGCGCTTGGCCAGCTCGTCCGCACCGAGATCGATATCGATCGTCCCCTTTTCAGCATCGATTGTGATCGGATCGCCGTCCTTTAACAACGCGATCGGGCCGCCAATCGCAGCTTCCGGCCCCACGTGACCAACACAAAACCCGCGCGTTGCGCCAGAAAAGCGTCCGTCCGTGATAAGCGCGACCTTTTCGCCCATGCCTTGGCCATAGATCGCCGCCGTGGTCGACAACATTTCGCGCATGCCGGGCCCGCCTTTGGGACCTTCGTAACGAATGACGAGAACCTCGCCTTCTTGGTAATCGCGCCGGCCGACGGCGTCGAACGCTTCTTCTTCACTGTCGAAGCAACGGGCACGCCCGGTGAATGTATGTGTTTTGAGACCGGCGACTTTTACAATCGCTCCTTCCGGCGCGAGGGAGCCAGTCAATCCGACCACGCCCCCGGTCGGCGATAGGGGGTTGTCAACGGGACGGATGACATCTTGATCCGCATTGAACACGACGCCCTCTAAATTTTGCGCAATTGTTTTGCCAGACACAGTCATACACTCGCCGTGAATATATCCGCCGTCCAACAACGTGCGCATCAAAATGGGCATTCCGCCTGCATCCCACATATCTTTGGCGACATATTTTCCGCCTGGCTTTAAATCAGCCAAATAGGGTGTGCGTTTAAAAATTTCCGCGACGTCCATGAGATCGAATTTGATCCCCGCTTCATGAGCGATCGCAGGTAAGTGGAGGCCGCCATTCGTTGAGCCGCCGGTCGCCGCAACAACCGTCGCTGCATTCTCCAAAGCTTCACGGGTCACGATATCGCGGGGCCGTATATTCTGTGCCAAGAGGTTCATAACCGCACGGCCGCTGACATCTGCATACTCATCTCGGCTTTCATAAGGCGCAGGCGCCCCCGACGAGAGTGGAAGAGCAAGTCCCATAGCTTCAGATACGCAAGCCATAGTATTGGCCGTGTACTGACCGCCACACGCGCCCGCGCCGGGACATGCGACACATTCGAGTTCGAATAATTCCTCGTCACTAAACTTGCCGGCGGAATGTTCGCCGACCCCTTCGAAGACGTCGACTATCGTAACGTCCTTACCCTTAAACTTGCCGGGCAAAATCGTTCCGCCATACATAAAGACCGACGGCACGTTGAGCCGAAGCATGGCCATCATCATACCAGGCAATGATTTGTCGCAGCCGGCCAGGCCCACGACCGCGTCATAGCAATGCCCGCGCATGGTGAGTTCGACGGAATCTGCAATGACTTCGCGCGAGACCAGCGACGACTTCATGCCTTGATGGCCCATGGCGATGCCGTCCGTCACGGTGATGGTACAAAATTCACGCGGCGTGCCGCCGGTTTCCTTGACGCCTTTCTTGACCGCTTGGGCTTGGCGCATCAGGGCGATATTGCACGGCGCCGCCTCGTTCCAACAGGACGCCACACCGACGAACGGCCGGTGAATTTCTTCCTCCGTGAGACCCATTGCATAGTAGTAAGAGCGATGAGGCGCCCGTTCGGGCCCTTCCGTGACATGCCGGCTCGGCAGTCTGGATTTGTCGAAACTCTTGGCGTCCATTTGGACCTATTCCTTATTTCACGCGTATCAACTAAGAACACACGGCAACACGTATACGACGGTTCTCGATGATGCAACTCACCAAGTCCGTGCTCGCGGCAACCCTCATTCTCTTGTGCGCCTCCTGTCAATCAGCCACGATGGGACCCGGAGGATTGGCCGTGGATTTTCAGACCCTCAAACTCAAGGACTCGCCCAACCAGTTTCTGCTATGCCCGGCGGATTACTGTCCCAACGCCTCACCGCATCGGGTATCCTCCGCCTACGATGCTTCAGCCGCCACGCTTAGGGACACTTGGCACGCGATGACCGCGCGCCAGCCGCGAACGAAACTTGCGGCGTCTGACCATGATAATCTTCAATATGACTATGTGCAGCGTTCTTTGATCTTCCGGTTTCCAGACACCATCACGGTTCGCTTCCTACCCCTCGACGATCAGCAGTCGACCCTCGCCGTCTACAGCCGGTCCACTTACGGCCACAGCGACCTAGGGGGTGAACAAAAAGCGCATAGACGCCTGGCTAGCAGAGATCAAAACCCAACTGTCCTGAGTTGAATTGAGTCGTGTCCTTCGACCAATGCAGCTAAGGTCCTCATCGAAATTCAAGGGAGGATATTCATGACCGCTAAACTTTCAGCAGCACTTATCGCATTGGCCGCAACACTCAGCTTTTCGGCATCAGCATCTGCTCACATTATTATCGAGAATATGGAGGGCCGTGCCGGCTACAACGAAATGTTGACCTTGATCGTGCCTCATGGCTGCGAGGCCGAGGCTACGACTGAAATCCGAATGCAAGTCCCGGAGGGCATTCGCCTTGCCGTGCCGGAACAAAAGTGCGGCTGGGAGACGGAAGCGGTCCTCACCAAGTTTGACGAACCCGTCATGCGCGAAGGCCGTCCGGTCATGGAAGCCGTCACCGAAATGGTTTGGAAAGGCAATTTACCCAGCAATCAGTTGGGCCTTTTCAAGTTCATGGTCGCTCTGCCGAACACACCGGGCGAATTAGTTTTCTTTAAGACCGTCCAAGTTTGCGGCGACACTGAGGATCGTTGGATCGATACGGTTGCCTCGCCAGCGGAACGATGGGAGCCATTTCTAAATTCCGAGACACCGGCACCCTTCGTGACACTCATCGAAGCCGAACCTCAGCTCGGCATTTCCATGCAAGAAATGATGGAAAAGCGCAAAAGCATGATGGAGCAGTAACACTCTAGTGATTTCTACATAACCCCCTCACCCCTCCCCTCTCCCCTTATAGGGGGAGAGGGGAGGGGTGAGGGGGATCAGTTGAACAAATAGCTGCGTGCGATTGGAGCAAATCGTGAATACGAAAATTGGTTTGTTTGGTGCGCTGGTTTTTTTGTTTTGCTCTCCCGCTCAGGCGCAACCAGAAGAGCCGGCGCTCACCGATGAGCCACTTATCACACGCACGCTCACCGGCGGGCTTGCGTGCAAGAATATGGCGGATGGCAGCGCTTGCGGGATCGATACGTTTACGATGACCGTGCAATCAGACGGCACTCGTATCTTGCGCACGTTTTTTGATTGGTCGATTACTGCGTCACAAATGAATACCGTCATCCGGGTCGATAAAGAGTTTAGCCCGCTTGACGCATTTGCTATGGCCTATCTTGGCGGCTCATTTAGCGGATCAGGATTTTATGTCGTGACGGACGACACGCTCGACATGTTTGTCAATTCACCCGATGAGCGCTTTGCTGAAAAGGTAGCGCGACCCGAGAACTTTTCGCTGCTGCTTCATCCCATTTCCGCCGACGGTTGGCACTTCGGTTACTACGATATGGACAAGGGCGGCAAGCAAGCTGGTCATACTTGTACGCTTGGCGAAATCCGCCGCAGCGTACATTGCGAAATGCAAGAAAAGACCTACGAGCATTTAGGATCGGAAATGCTGACCGTCCCGGCCGGTACATTTGAGACGGAACACTTTCTCTTTGGTAACACCCATGTTTGGGTCACCGGCCCCGATCGGATCGTCGTCCAGCACGAACATCAGGACGACCGCGGCGGCACGCGCTTTCAGTTGACCGAGCTGAAAGAGACTTCATCAGATTAGATTTCAACGTTAAGGGGGAGATGCCTTATGGCTACGCATATTTCAAAATTGGTCATGGCAGGGATCTTTGGCGTAGCGATGTCCGATGGGGCGTGGGCCCAAGTCGAAGCACCACAAGCGACGGACGAGGTCCTTGTCGAAAAAACCTATTCCGGAAAGAACGTCTGCACCAATCTAAACGATGGCCAACCGTGCGGTTCGGAGCGTTGGCTGGTGACCGTATATGGAGACGGCACGCGAACCATACGGACGTTTCTCAACTCAACTGATACGGCCTCGCAGATCACAATGGTGATGCGTGTTGATAAAGACTTCAAATCCATTGACGCCTTCTCCAACGTCTACAGCATGGGCAAATTCTTGGGCTCGGGCTTTTATGCCGTCGAAGGCGGCAAACTCAAACAAACCATCAACACACCCGAGGGCGTGTTTGTGGAGGAAGTGGACGTCCCGAAACAATTCTCATTGCTTCTGCATCCCGTGTCCGCCGACGGCTGGCACTACGCCTACTACGACAAAGAAAAGGGCGGCATACAGAAAAGCCAACAATGTACCCTAGGTGCGGCGGGGCGCAGCGTTATGTGCGCCTTTTCAGAGCGCAATCTCGAATTTGTCGCGACCGAGACGATCACGGTTCCCGCCGGCACCTTTGAGACGGAGCGCTATAAGTTTGGAGACAGTACAGAATTGTGGTTCACCGGACCTGACCGTATCGTCGTTCAACATGACTACGTGGAAGGCAACTCCCGCTATCAGCTCACCGACTACGAAGTGACGACGAATGACTAAACCCTCGCGTCATTCCGGACAAGGGCGAAGCCCGCGATCCGGGATCCAGAGCAATTTGGCACAGCCAGACGGTATAGCCCTGGATTCCGGATCACTAACTTTTTCAACCAAATCTAAGATTTGGAGAAAAGTTGCGTCCGGAATGACGAATCCACTTAGACGACGTCCTTATCTATCTGAATTGGGACAGTTAATCAGCTGGAGGAAATGATGTTGAAGTTCGTATTTGCCTGTATCGCCGCAAGTTTCTTGCTCACCGGCCCGCTCTCGGCGCAGGAAGTCTTTGAATCCGACACTGTGATCACCAACAAGATCATCAACGGCACCAGTGTGTGCGAAAAAATCAAAGACGGTAGCTATTGCGGCACGGAAAAGTGGACGATCACGTCCCAAGCGGACGGCACGCGAACCTTGCGTTCATTCCTCGATTGGACCGGTTCAGGCTCACAAGTCAATTTGGTCTTGCGGATCGATGAGAACTTCCGGCCTCTCGACGCCTTTGCCAATGTCTATAGCAACGGCAAGTTCTTCGGTACGGGTTCTTACATCGTCAACGGCAACACCGTGAACGTGAATGTCAATGCACCGGATGGACCTTTTACCGAGCAAGTCGAAATGGAGGAAAACTTTTCCCTTTTGCTCCACCCTATTTCGGCAGACGGCTGGCACTACGGCTATTACGATCATGACGCCGGTGGCGAGCAAACGGGGCACATCTGCATTCTCGGGATGGTTGGACGCAGCGTTCTCTGTGCCCAAGCGCCAACGCCCCTCGAATATGTCGGCAAAGAGACGATTACCGTTCCCGCCGGCACGTTCGAAACCGACCATTATCACTTTGGCAAGCAAGCCGACGTTTGGGTCATGGGACCGGATCGCCTGATGGTGCAGCACGAGTATCGGGTCAACGGAACGCTGTTTAAACTGACGGAATTGTCTGAAGTAACCCACGACTAACTTCCTTCAACCTTCAAAATTGCGCAAGCTCAGACCAAGAGGCCTGAATGATTCGGGAGAGCATGCGTGGCGGACGGCGCGCTCTTGTACGGCGCAATTTTGGACGGCAAAGGCGGCGCCCGGGAATTGACTTGGGAGCAGGTCCAAACTTGGACGCCGGACGACGGCATCTTGTGGCTCCATTTGGATCGCACTGACCCAGAAGCCGAGCGCTGGGTGCGTGAGGAAAGCGGCGTCGATGAGGCCGTTGCCGAAACGCTCCTGGCCGCATCAGGCAATCGCCCGCGCGTACAACGCATCGACGATAATCTCCTGATCATTTTGCGCGGTATCAACGTCACCGAAGGCGAAGAGAAACATGACATGGTCGGGCTGCATCTCTGGATCACCGGCCACATGATTGTCTCACTACGCCGCCGGCGCTTGGCGGCCGGCCAAGAGCTTCAGCGCCAAATGGAACGTGGCGACGGTCCAACGGCGCCGGGCGATTTTCTGGTTCACATGACCGACTTTCTTATGGAGCACACGAGCGTCATCATCGATGGCGTCGATGACGCGGTCGACGAACTGCAGCAGCAAGTGATCGATGCCAAGAGCTCGGAACTGAGAACGAAACTACGCACCATTCGGCAGGAATGCATTGAGCTCCGGCGCTATCTGTCGCCACAACGCGATGCGCTTTTGCGACTCCCTACTGAAAAAATATCTTGGCTTACAGATTTGGACCGATCGCACTTGCGCGAAATCGCGGACCGCAATGCGCGTTTTGTCGAAGACCTGGATTCGGCGCGAGAACGTGCTGCCGTCACCCAAGACGAATTGTCGAGCCAAATGGCGGATCGCATGAATCAAACCATGTATGTGCTGACTATTATCTCGGCGATTTTTTTGCCCCCTGCACTTCTCACAGGCCTGTTCGGTATCAATGTCGGCGGCATGCCTTGGGTCGAAGCATCCATGGGCTTCACCTTAATTACCGGTTCCATGTTCGTTATCGCGCTTTTCGAAATATGGCTGTTGCGGCGGCTCAAATGGATTTAAAAGCGCTTAGGACTTAAAGGATCGCTTTATGGATCGCGACTTGATCATCGAGCAAATCGCTCTCTGGATAGAGGACCTGGAGGTCTGGCTGATCAAAGATGTCTTTACGCTGGAAACCGGCGTTCAGGCCTTTGTCGTGTTCGCGGCCTTTGCGATCTCTTACTTCTTGTCCAAACCCACCGCCGGATGGATGCGCAAGCTCGGCAACAAGTGTGCCATCAACAAAGCCCTGCGCACCCTAACGTCTTTCTGCATGGCCCTTGCCGGCCATACGTTGCCTATCAATTGGGCGATCCTGCAATGGATCACGGCCTATGTTTTCAATCAGGTCGAATATCCGTCTGGTCTTCTCAACATCACAACCAATTTGCTGACCGCATGGATCGTCATTCGGTTGGCAACGCGCCTTGTACGTAACCCTGCCCTGTCGCGGCTCGTAGCCGTCGCAGCTTGGGCCCTGGCTGCGCTCAATATCGTCGGGCTTTTGGACGACACGCAAGAATTCTTGGAGTCGCTGTCCATCTCGCTGGGTAGCATAAACGTCTCCGCTCTCGCCGTCTTCGAAAGCGCCATTACCCTCATTGTTCTGCTGTGGGTTGCGAGCTTCATTTCCCGGGTTATCGATCAGCAGGTGACGGGCGCAGATTCGTTGACACTGTCGGCCAAGGTTCTCATCACTAAGATATCGCGAATTGCCTTGATTGTTTTCGCCGTTCTCCTGGCGCTAACAGGCGCCGGCATCGACTTGACGGCTTTGACCATCTTCAGCGGCGCTCTCGGCATCGGCGTCGGCTTTGGTCTGCAAAAAATCATTTCGAACTTTGTCAGCGGAATTCTTCTTTTGCTCGATAAGTCGGTCAAACCCGGCGACAACATCGTGGTCGGCGAAACGTTTGGATGGATCGACAAGCTCAATGCGCGCTATGTGTCAGTCATTACACGCGACGGCACAGAGCATTTAATCCCGAATGAAGATCTCATTGTCAATCGCGTCGAAAACTGGTCATACAGCAACCGCCTAATCAGACTGCACATCCCAATCGGTATTTCCTACGACTCCGATGTCCGCAAAGCCATTGAACTTTGTAAAGAAGCCGCGGCCAAGTGCGAACGCTTCAAAGAACACCCGGAACCCAATTGTCTGCTTCGCGGGTTTGGCGATAGTTCGGTCGATCTCGAAATACGAGCTTGGGTCGATGATCCTCAGAACGGCCGTGGCAATTTGATTAGCGAATGCTTGCTCAACGTTTGGGATCTTTTCCACGAACACGGCATTGAGATCCCGTTCCCGCAACGGGATTTACATATCAAGTCTGCCGACGAAACGGTTCGTTTTAAAATTGATGGAAATGGCGCCACCACGACAGTGTCGTCCTCAATGACCGCGGCGGACTAGTGCGGCCTAGCGTTTTAATTGTTGCCGAATGTCACGGACCAATTCGCCGACATAGGGCTCAGAAACTAGATGCGTGTCGTCTGCCACACCCGGCTGCGACGCCAGCTCTACAATCTTCAATTTTGGCCCCGTCACTTTACGCCAACCAAGATGGTTGTGAGGGCGGCCGACACAATACAATACTACGGGGCCATCATAGGTGTTTGGTCGGTACCGTGCTTCCGCTAGTCTGTTGACGTCCGCAATGCTCAGGCTTAGGTCTTGCGTTCGAGCCAATCTCTTTCGCGTCGCCTCCCGGCTCAACCACTTCGCAAAGCTTTGCAAGCGTTTCAAAAAAAGGCGGGCATTGTCTCGCAGGGAAAGAAAACGAAAAGATTGCCAATTGCGCGCAAGGTTCAATTGTCTTCCCACCAAGCGCAATCCAAACGCGGGATAAGCAGTATCGATCAAGGCGAGCAGACCGACCGTCTCCCCTGCCCGCTTTAGCTGCTGCGCCATTTCAAAGGCGATAACGCCTCCATAACAATTGCCGCACAAATAATAAGGACCATGCGGGCGGACACGTTTTGTTTCTTCAATGTATTGGGCTGCCATGCTTTCGATGGTCACGCCGGCGGTCGGCAGGTCGTCTGCGCATCTCAAGCCGTAAACCGGCTGTCCCGGGCCAAGGGTCTGTGCCATGAGACCGTACTCCAAAACCGTTCCCGGATAATTATGGATGCAAAAGAGTGGAGGATTCGATCCTGACACTGTCTGACATCAGCGCCTGTGGGACAGATGGAGTTGATTGTGTAACGGAGGATTTCTGGCTCATCGTCGTGACCGAAGGGAACGCAGATGATCCAGAAATCCATGAGTTTGAAGGACGGCGCCGAGACGGCGGTACGGGACATCCGGCGCAAGACGCGCAAGCAATATTCAGCTGAAGAGAAGATCCGGATTGTGCTCTCGGGCCTGCGCGGCGAGGACAGCATCGCCGAGCTGTGCCGTCGGGAAGGGATCGCCGAGAGCCTCTACTACAGCTGGTCGAAGGAGTTCCTGGAAGCCGGCAAGAAGCGGCTTTCGGGGGATACCGCCCGCCAGGCGTCCTCGGGCGAGGTCAAGGACCTGCGCCGCGAGAGGCATGACCTCAAGGAAGCGCTTGCCGAACAGGTGCTGGAGAACCGGCTGCTTAAAAAAAGCATGATCGGGGATGGGGGAGACGGCGCATGAGATACCCCGCATCGGAGAAGCTCGAGATCATCCGCCTAGTCGAGCGATCCCATCTCCCGGTGCTGCGGACGCTGGACAAGCTCGGCATCCCGGCAACGACGTTTTACCGATGGTACGACCGGTATTTGCGTGGTGGCGTACAAGCATTGGAAGACCGGTCTCCCAAGCCAAAACGCGTGTGGAACCGCATCCCCGATGATATTCGAGAGCGGATCGTCGATATGGCTCTTCAGGAACCGGAACTGAGCCCGCGCGAGTTGGCAGTGCGGTTCACTGATACGCAAAGCTATTTTGTATCCGAAGCTTCAGTGTATCGCCTGCTCAAAGCTCTTGATCTGATTACCAGCCCGGCCTTCGTGGTCATCAAGGCTGCCAATGAGTTCCGCGACAAGACCACGGCGCCAAATCAAATGTGGCAGACCGACTTCACCTACCTCAAGGTCATCGGCTGGGGCTGGTTTTATCTCTCTACGATTCTTGATGACTTCTCGCGCTACATCATTGCGTGGAAGCTGTGCACCACGATGAGAGCTGAAGACGTCACTGATACGTTGGAAATGGCTCTGGAGGCATCGGGTTGCGATCAGGCAAATGTCGCACACAAGCCGCGTCTGCTATCTGACAATGGTTCAAGTTATATTGCCGGCGATCTTGCTGACTGGATGGATGATCAAGGCATGAGGCATGTTCGCGGCGCGCCGTATCATCCGCAAACGCAAGGCAAAATCGAGCGTTGGCATCAAACGCTCAAGAACCGCATCTTGCTGGAAAACTATTACCTACCTGGCGATCTTGAAGCGCAGATCGATGAGTTCGTGGGTCACTACAATCACCAGCGCTATCACGAGAGTCTGCAAAACCTCACGCCCGCAGATGTTTACTTTGGGCGCGGCCAAACCATTCTATTGCAAAGAGAAAGGATCAAGCGAAAAACGATCGAGCATCGGCGCTTGCAACACAGCAAAGCCGCTGCTTAAACTGATACAACAGATGAGCCATATACTCCGCTAGCTCAAATCAAAATCTGTTCCAATTTATCTGATGACGGACACTGGGGAGAAGGACGCTGGACAACGACTTTCTACCCAATACCAACGACTTACGCCATGTCCGCCATCACAACATTGGGCCGCGCTGAATAAAGCGGGCTAGTTCGGACAATGGTGTGCTGAGCAGTCGAATGGAACCTCCTCTATGCCCAGATCAAGTTCTCAAGTTCGCGCCGCCGTACTGTCCTACCCGCCTCCCATCAGCCAATCGAGCCGATGGAGGCCTGATGCCAAAGGGAGCCAGTCCGCCTCGGCGGCCCAGAGGGAAGGCTCTCGCGCTCCCAAGCCACGGGCGGGGCTGGTTCATCAAGCCCATCGCTTCACGTGCAGCCGTCGCGGCTGGTGGGGTGCAGGCATATTCGCCGGCGCCGCCTGTCTGGCCTGGCTCGCCTGGCCGAACTTGGCCTTCGCGCAGGCCCCCGGCGTGGCGGTTTCGGAGACGGCACTGTCGGTGCCCGAAGGCGGCTCGGCGAGCTACACGGTGGTGCTCGTTACCCAGCCGACGGATGATGTCACGATCACGGTGGGGCGGTCGCCCTCGGCCGATGATGATCTGACGGCGAGCCCGGATACGCTGACCTTCACGAACTCGAACTGGAATACGGAGCAGACGGTGACGGTCACGGCGGCCGAAGACGCCGACGGCGAGCCCGGCATCGCCCTGTTTAGGCATTTAGTGGCCAGCAGCCCCGGCACCGTCTATGACGGGCTTCCCGCCCCCGGCGTCAGAACAACCGAGGATGACAACGACACGATCGGCGTGATCGTCTCGCCGACGACACTGTCGGTGCCGGAAGGCGGCTCGGCGACCTACACGGTAAAGCTTGGCACCAAGCCACTGAACGATGTCACGGTCGAGGCGACCCGGGACCAAAGGAGTGACGCCGACCTGACGGTGAGCTCGGATAAGGATACGGATACGAATATAACTTCGGTTACGTTGCCCTTCACGAACTCGAACTGGAATACGGAGCAGACGGTGACGGTCACGGCGGCCGAAGACGCCGACTGAGGTGGATGACGTCGCGATCTTCTCTCACACCGCGACAAGCTTCGGCGATGACTATGCCGAAATTTATGGCGATGCGGTCACGGCGACCGAGGCCGACAACGAAAAGGTAGTGACGGTCGAGATTCAGACGGAGGTGTCAGCTCCGGTGCGCGGCGTGTTCGAGGTGATGATCATCTTTAGCGAGGCGGTGACGGGTTTCGAGCGGAGCGAGATCGCGGTGACGAATGGTTCGGTGACCGACTTCAGTGGGTCGGCGCCGACCTATAAGGCAGAGATCACTCCCTCGAAGAGCGGTGAAGTGATCGTGGAAGTTGGGGCGAATGTGGGCGAATACGGGGTCGGCAACGGCAATATAGCGGGCGCGCCTCTGGTGCTCGAGGCGGATCTGGAGCGGCCGGAGGTAACGATCGAAGGGCCGACGGAGCCGCTGGGAATAGCGGGGTTCAAAGTGACGATCACCTTCTCGGAGCCGGTGGAGGGTTTTGAGCTTGAAGACATCCAAGTCACTAATGGAACGGCTTCAAAATTTACCAAAATCTCGCCGCAGGAGTACACGGCGACGATCACGCCCGAAGGGACCGGTGAAGTGAGGGTTGAGGTCTCCGGGGACGTGGCCGAGGACAGGTCCGGCAACGGCAATATAGCGGGCGCGCCTCTGGTGCTCGAGGCGGATCTGGAGCGGCCGGAGGTAACGATCGAAGGGCCGATGGAGCCGCTGGGAATAGCGGGGTTCAAAGTGACGATCACCTTCTCGGAGCCGGTGGAGGGTTTTGAGCTTGAAGACATCCAAGTCACTAATGGAACGGCTTCAAAATTTACCAAAATCTCGCCGCAGGAGTACACGGCGACGATCACGCCCGAAGGGACCGGTGAAGTGAGGGTTGAGGTCTCCGGGGACGTGGCCGAGGACAGGTCCGGCAACGGCAACCGGGCGGCGGAGCCTTTCGAAGTGGAAGCCAAGCTGGTGGTGAGCTACCAGGAGGAGGACTACACGGCAACCGAAGGGGGAGAGACGGTGGCGGTGACGGTGAAGCTGAGCCAGGCCGGGGACGAGGAATTGGCGATCCCGATCCGGGTGACGCGGCCGGAGGAGACGGAAGTCGGCGACTATACGGTCGAGGGATTGGAAGATTGGGATGGAGAGGCGGGCATCGGCACGCTCGCCTTCCCGGCCGGCGAAACGGAACAGACCTTGAGGATTGCCGCCAACCATGATGGGGACGGGGACGACGAGACGGTGGAGCTGGGCTTTGGGGAGTTGCCGGAAATCGTGATGGCAGGGGAACCGGCCGTGGCGACGGTGACGCTTGAGGACAAGGGGCTGGTTGAGCTGACGGTGAGCTTTGTCCAGGCGGCGTACGAGGTGAAGGAAGGCCGGCAGGCCGACATCGAGATGGAGATGTCGCCGGCCGCGGACCGGCGGGTGGAAGTACCGCTGGTGGTGGTGTCCATAGGAGGGGCCACGGACGAGGACTATAGGGGAGTGCCGGCGTCGGTGGTGTTCGAGGAAGGCGGGAGTCAGGGGACGATTTCCGTCGAGTTGCTGGCCGATGAAGTGAACGATCCTGGCGAGGGGATTGTGCTGAGCTTGGGCGGGCTGCCGGAGGGGGTGAGTGAAGGAGAAATCTCTCAGACAACGGTGAACTTCATACAGCACCGCACGGCGGAGCAGTTCTCACAAACGCTGGAGGCGATGCTGGCGGTGATCGCGCGCTCAACGGCCGCGAGCGCGCAGGCGGCGATTGAGGGTCGGTTTGAGCGGTATCGTCAGTGGAGTCGTCTGGGGTCATCGGATGAGGCGGTGCCAACACCGCAGCCGGGGAGCGCCAATAGCGGCGCGGCTGTGAGCCCGGGAGACCCGGAGCGGATAGGCAGCCGGCGCATCGATGGCACGGTTAGGAGAGGCCCGGTGGAGCCGAGTGCTTCGGACGCGGCCAAGACCAGTGCAGCAACGGGATCGTGGCGGCGGAGTTTCTCGCCGGGTTCGTTGCGGAGTTTCTCGCTGGGGTCTTTGGCGAGCTTTGCTCGCTCCGACCCGAGCGACCCGGGTCCCTCTGCCGGCTCCGGTATGGCGCCTGGCGGGAGAGTCTACGGGCAGGATCGACTCTGGGGTTCCGGGGTCGGAGAGGCGCCGCTGGGATTGGAGGACCTCTTAGGGATGAGGGATCAAGAGCTCAGCCTTTCGGGGGTCTCCTTCGAGATGTCCCTGGGAGAGAGTGAGCAGGAGACGAGCCGGGTATCGGTGTTGTGGGGACAGGGAGATCTGCAGCACTTCAACGGGGACTTGGCGCGGCTCGGTATGAACTATCGCGGCGACCTCAACGCCGCGCATGTGGGTCTGGACCTCTATGCCAACAAGCAGGTGCTGGCCGGGCTGTCGTTCATGCGCAGCTGGGGGACCATGGATTACGCCGATGATGGTGTAGATGGGGTGTTGGAAAGTGATCTGAACACGTTTCATCCTTATCTGTACTGGCAGCCGAACGAACGGGTGAGCGTGTGGGGCATAGGCGGCTTGGGAACGGGACAAGTGGATGTCAAAGAGCCGGGCCGGACCCACGACTTCGATGCCGACTTCCGGATGTTCGCCGGGGGAGTGAGGACGGTGTTGTCGCGGCGGGGCAACAATGAATGGGGCCTGCGAGCCGATGCCTTCACGGCGCAACTGGAGACCGACGCCGCCGACGACATCGCCGAGGTGAGCGGTGAGGCTCACCGGGGCCGCTTGATGCTGGAATGGGTGCACGACAGGGAGCTATCAGCAGGCCGCTCACTGAGCCTGAAGGCGGAGGCCGGCGGGCGTTTCGACAGGGGCGATGCAGAACGGGGCGCCGGCCTGGAAACCGGTTTCAGTCTCGGGTACCTGGACGCCAACAGGGGACTGGACGTGGCGCTGCAAGGCCGGGTGCTGGTGGTGCATGAAAGCGACTACCGGGACTGGGGAGTGGGCGTGCAGGCGAGCTGGGACCCGGGGGAGAAGCAGCGCGGGTTCAGGGCGGCGGTGATGTCCTCGTGGGGCCAGGACGGCGGCGGCCAAACGACGCTGTGGGACAACGCGGATGCGGTCACGCACCCAGCCGGGATAGGAGAACTGGGAACAAGCTCCCAGTACCAGATGGAAAGCGAGGTGGCCTACGGCGCCATGAATGCGCTCGGCCTACCGGGTCTGATGACGCCCTATAGCCGGATGCGATGGGCCGGACACGGTCGGGAGGTGGCCTTGGGCATCGCTTGGAGCCTGCCTACCCACTCGAAGCAGGCCCTGCCATTGGCGTTGGAATTGGAAGCAATAAGGCGGGAGAACAGAACCCGTCCAGCCGATCTAGCCGTGCTGATGCGAATGTCAACCCCACTCTGAGGACCCACACACCGAGCATACAAAGTATGCCCAAAAAGCAAAGTCACGACTCGTTTTGCTGCAGGCCACAACGCAGCAACCGATGGCGAATAGGCACGGCCTGCGCGCTCACGAGACCGCGTCAAGAATCATAAAAATCCCCTGTGTATATGACGATCAATTTATAGCGGCCGTTGTTCAATGATGGAGGGAGAGTTTGCGCAGATCTGTCCGGCGTCAGCGCTCACGGAACAGATTGAGGGATTTGTGTAAGGGAGATTTTTTGGCTCATCGTCACTATTGAGGAGTGAACGATGAGACAGAAGAGCGAACGCCATCAGGGCGCTGCTGAGCGCACGATCAAGGACATCCGGCGCAAGACGCGCAAGCAATATTCGGCTGAAGAGAAGATCCGGATTGTGCTCTCGGGCCTGCGCGGCGAGGACAGCATCGCCGAGCTGTGCCGTCGGGAAGGGATCGCCGAGAGCCTCTACTACAGCTGGTCGAAGGAGTTCCTGGAAGCCGGCAAGAAGCGGCTTTCGGGGGATACCGCCCGCCAGGCGTCCTCGGGCGAGGTCAAGGACCTGCGCCGCGAGAGGCATGACCTCAAGGAAGCGCTTGCCGAACAGGTGCTGGAGAACCGGCTGCTTAAAAAAAGCATGATCGGGGATGGGGGAGACGGCGCATGAGATACCCCGCATCGGAGAAGCTCGAGATCATCCGCCTAGTCGAGCGATCCCATCTCCCGGTGCTGCGGACGCTGGACAAGCTCGGCATCCCGGCAACGACGTTTTACCGATGGTACGACCGGTATTTGCGTGGTGGCGTACAAGCATTGGAAGACCGGTCTCCCAAGCCAAAACGCGTGTGGAACCGCATCCCCGATGATATTCGAGAGCGGATCGTCGATATGGCTCTTCAGGAACCGGAACTGAGCCCGCGCGAGTTGGCAGTGCGGTTCACTGATACGCAAAGCTATTTTGTATCCGAAGCTTCAGTGTACCGCCTGCTCAAAGCTCTTGATCTGATTACCAGCCCGGCCTTCGTGGTCATCAAGGCTGCCAATGAGTTCCGCGACAAGACCACGGCGCCAAATCAAATGTGGCAGACCGACTTCACCTACCTCAAGGTCATCGGCTGGGGCTGGTTTTATCTCTCTACGATTCTTGATGACTTCTCGCGCTACATCATTGCGTGGAAGCTCTGCACCACGATGAGAGCTGAAGACGTCACTGATACGTTGGAAATGGCTCTGGAGGCATCGGGTTGCGATCAGGCAAATGTCGCACACAAGCCGCGTCTGCTATCTGACAATGGTTCAAGTTATATTGCCGGCGATCTTGCTGACTGGATGGATGATCAAGGCATGAGGCATGTTCGCGGCGCGCCGTATCATCCGCAAACGCAGGGCAAAATCGAACGCTGGCATCAAACGCTCAAGAACCGCATCTTGCTGGAAAACTATTATCTGCCTGGCGATCTTGAAGCGCAGATCGATGAGTTCGTGGGTCACTACAATCACCAGCGCTATCACGAGAGTCTGCAAAACCTCACGCCCGCAGATGTTTACTTTGGGCGCGGCCAAACCATTCTATTGCAAAGAGAAAGGATCAAGCGAAAAACGATCGAGCATCGGCGCTTGCAACACAGCAAAGCCGCTGCTTAAACTGATACAACAGATGAGCCATATACTCCGCTAGCTCAAACCGAAATCTGTTCCAATTTATCTGATGACGGACATTCCGGCTCAGTGCTTTGGTCTAGCGACTGGGTTACGCGTTCCGGCATGGGCGGTGGATAATTCTGAGGACAGGCGCGCCAACGGCACACCGAGGAAATCTGCTCTACAGAGGTCATGACCCGAAACTCCGGAAATCGAATTTGTTTGCCAATTCCCTAAAATCTTTCAAATCATCTTCCCACGAAGAGAGTATGGACGACAACCTCTGCATCCGCTTCGTTTGGTCTGTCTCTCCCAAATCTCGGTGAAAGTTCACTTGAAACAGTATTCCAGGCTCCGGACCGTCGCCGTTATGCTGTCGTTTGGACTTGCCTCAGAAGAGTGGAGAGCACTTTCTAAGCTAAACGGAGGTGCACATGACAGGCAGGAACCGAGAATTTAGCGACGAGTTTAAGCGAGAGGCCGTTCGATTGAGCTATGAGAGCGGTCGAACGATTGATGAGATTGCGAAAGATCTTGGCGTCGGCAAATCGACGCTGTCGGCGTGGCGGCGGCGCTTTCGTGATGAGGATTTGGCCGCCGGCCCGCACGATGATCTTGAGAAAGAAAACACCCGCCTTCGGCGTGAGAATGAGATCCTTCGGCAGGAAAGGGACTTGTTAAAAAAAGCGACCGCCTTGTTCACCAAGGAGCCAAGTCGATGAAGTTTCAACTGATCGACGCGAGCAAGGCGTTTGTTTCTGTTCAGCGCGCCTGCTGTCTGCTTGGCGTCAGCCAGAGCGGTTATTACGGGTGGAAGGATCGCCCGGCGAGCCGCCGTCAGCGCGAGGACATGATCCTGCTCGCCCATATTCGAAACGCGTTCGCCTTGTCGAACGAGACCTATGGCAGCCCGCGCATGACACGCGATTTACAAGATGAGGGATTTGAAGTTGGCCGTCGTCGTGTTGCCCGGTTGATGCGCGAGAATGGCCTGCAGGCAAGGCGCAAGCGGCGTTTCCGGCGCACGACTGATAGCTGTCACGCTTGGCCGATCGCGCCCAACCATCTTGGCGGCGACTTTAATGCCGACAAACCCAATCAAAAATGGGCTGTTGATATCAGTTATATATGGACAACCGAAGGCTGGCTCTATCTCGCTGTCGTGATGGACTTATTCTCCCGGTGGATTGTCGGCTGGGCTGTCAGCGATCGGTTGAAGCGGGACTTGGCGCTTGAAGCCCTGCGCCGGGCTGTGGCTTTGCGGCGCCCGCCGCCGGGACTGATCCATCACTCTGATCGCGGCTCGCAATATTGCTCTATTGAGTATCGCGCTGCCCTGAAGAAAATCGGCGCCGTTGTGTCCATGTCCGGCAAAGGGAACTGTTACGACAATGCCGTCGTGGAAACTTTCTTCAAAACCATCAAATCAGAACTTGTCTGGCGAACGGTCTTCCAAACGCGCGCCCAGGCTGAAACAGAAATCGCTCAATACATTGACGGTTTTTATAACCCCGTCAGACGACATTCAGCATGCAACTATCAAAGCCCGATCCAATATGAAATGATGACCTAAACCAAAACCGTGCTCTCCACTCAAGCGGGGCAAGTCCACTCACCAAACCCAGGCAGTCTGAGTTTATTCAATGGTCTCACGACAAGATGGGCCACGGTGTCGCAACCATTTCGCGGCACCTATCTATTATCAAGGCGTCCATAAACTACGTGCTGAGAAAGACAGAGGAAGACGCTGACGAGATGCCCAAGCTCACCCATGCCCCGTCGATCCACGACAGCTACGAGCGGATTGCCGACTTGCTGGACGAACCCCTGCCCGAGCAACGCATGACAGCGCGCTATCAAAAGTTCGGTCCGAAGTATCTTCGTCGTGCAATGGAGGCGACCGACGCAACAATTCTTGAGCTGCAAAAGAAAACCAAACGAGAACTTTTACACCCCGAATTCACCCCGAAATCGCGAATCACTCTTGCAACGGAAGAAGGGTGCCGAGTCAAAAAATGAATGTATTCAAGCACTTAAAGTGGTGGGCGGCGACAGACTCGAACTGCCGACTCCCTCGGTGTAAACGAGGTGCTCTTCCAACTGAGCTAGCCGCCCGCCGTAAATTACGTCCAAAGCGTGGGACGCGATCTCTAACGCAAGCGGCCGCTCCCTACAAGAGCGGCCGCTCCGCCTAAATGTATAAACTTACTATCTGTGGTTGACCGCGTCTTTTAAGCCTTTGCCGGCTTTGAATTTCGGCTGCATAGACGCCGGAATTTGCATTGGCTCTCCCGTTCGGGGGTTACGTCCAGTACTTGCTGCCCGCTTGGAAACGGTAAACGTTCCAAAGCCAACCAGCCGTACTTCGTCCCCTCCGACGAGAGAACTTGTAATTGCATCAAATACGCAGTCGACCGCCTTTGTCGTATCCGCCTTCGACAAATCAGACATATCGGCAACTTTTGCTATCAGGTCGTTCTTGTTCATGTGAGCCCCTTAATTCTCTGAACCGCAAAAACGCAATAGAATCTCTTTAACAGAGCGCAAAGTATGGACCCGCCGACTAGCGCGGTCAAAGCAAAATGGCGGAAATCCGTGATTTTTAGGCTATTTTCTGGCGATTTGGGTCGTCTGACTGGGGAAAAGCGGGCAATTTAGCAAAAAGGCGGGCAAGACCGAGGCCATTCCCGCCTTTTTCCACGACTTTTCGAATCAATTTGAAGCGCTAGTGGGTCACCATTGAATCGGGATCCCCATCTTCTACGGATCCCGCGACCGCCGCCTTGACCTCTGTGTCAGTATCCCACTCGATCGGCGTCAACGGCCGAACCAGGGCATGCTTGAGCACGTCATCCACCGTCGCAACGGGAACGATTGCCATTTTGGTTTTGACGTTGTCGGGAATGTCCGCCAGATCCTTTTCGTTTTCTTCGGGAATCAGGACGGTCTTAATTCCGCCTCTCAGCGCTGCTAATAGTTTTTCTTTCAATCCACCGATGGGCAGAACGCGGCCACGCAGAGTGATTTCGCCGGTCATTGCAATGTCGCGCCGAACCGGCGTTCCGGTGAGAACGGACACAATCGAAGTTGCCATGGCAACGCCAGCAGAAGGACCGTCCTTCGGCGTGGCCCCTTCGGGCACGTGCACATGGATGTCTTTCTTTTGGAACATTGGCGGCTCGATGCCGAAGTCGGCGCTGCGCGAATGCACATACGAATTTGCCGCAGAAATCGATTCCTTCATGACGTCGCCAAGCTTGCCGGTCGGCGTCATACGGCCCTTTCCGGGCACCACGACGGATTCGATCGTCAATAGTTCGCCGCCTACTTCGGTCCAAGCCAGGCCCGTTACGACGCCGACTTGGTCTTCACCGTCGACCTCCCCATAGCGGAACTTACGTACGCCGGACATATCGCCAAGATTTTCAGACGTAATTTCGAGGGTCTCTGTTTCGCCCGAAACGATTTTTCGCACCGTCTTGCGTGCAAGATTTGCAATTTCGCGTTCGAGGTTTCGAACACCGGCTTCACGGGTGTAGTAGCGAATGACGTCCAACAATGCGGCGTCTGTGATCTTCCATTCGCCCTCTTTTAAACCGTGGTTATCCAATTGTTTGGGAATTAGATGGCGCTTTGCGATTTCAACCTTTTCGTCTTCCGTGTATCCCGGAATACGAATAATCTCCATACGGTCAAGCAGTGCTTGATGCATGTTGAGCGTATTCGCCGTCGTCACGAACATGACGTCGGACAAGTCGTAATCTACTTCCATGTAGTGATCCTGGAAGGTGTGATTTTGTTCGGGATCCAACACTTCAAGCAGCGCGGCAGCGGGATCGCCTCTGAAGTCGGCGCCCAGCTTGTCGATTTCATCAAGCAGGAAGAATGGATTGGTATGCTTCACTTTCTTCATCGACTGGATGATTTTACCGGGCATCGACCCGATATAGGTGCGACGATGGCCACGGACTTCCGCCTCGTCGCGTACGCCGCCCAGCGACATGCGCACAAATTCGCGGCCCGTGGATCGCGCGATTGAGCGACCGAGTGACGTCTTACCAACGCCTGGCGGGCCGACTAAGCACAAGATCGGACCTTTAAGCTTGCTGGTACGTTGTTGAACAGCGAGATATTCGAGGATCCGCTCTTTGACTTTTTCGAGACCATAATGGTCTTCATCGAGGATCACTTCAGCCTTTTTAATGTCTTTGTTAATCCGGCTGCGCTTACCCCACGGGATCGACAAAATCCAATCGAGATAATTGCGCACAACAGTGGCTTCTGCCGACATTGGACTCATTTGACGAAGTTTCTTGAGTTCCGCTTTCGCCTTGGTCCGGCCCTCTTTCGACAATTTGGTTTTTTCGATGCGCTCTTCAAGCTCACCGAGATCGTCCTTTCCGTCTTCGCTTTCGCCAAGTTCCTTTTGAATGGCTTTCATTTGCTCATTCAAATAATACTCGCGCTGCGTCTTTTCCATCTGACGCTTGACCCGATTGCGAATTTTACGCTCGACCTGAAGAACGCTGATCTCCCCTTCCATAAAGGAGAAAACTTTTTCGAGGCGCTCGGAAATGCTGATCATTTCGAGAAGCTCTTGCTTCTCGGGAATCTTGATTGCGAGGTTGGCAGCAATCTGGTCAGCGAGTTTTGAAGGGTCTTCGATCGACGTCACTGAGTGAACGACTTCGGCCGGCACTTTCTTGTTGAGCTTCACATATTGCTCGAACTGGGCAATGACCGAGCGCGACAGCGCTTCCATCTCTTTGCTTTCACCGTCTTCGTCCGGAACGACAACGGCGTGGGCCTGAAAGAAATCGGGATTCTCGGCGTAGGACGTGATTTCCGCGCGCGTACCGCCTTCGACGAGCACCTTGACGGTCCCATCGGGAAGTTTCAAAAGTTGAAGGATGGACGCGATCGTGCCAAGGGTGTAAATATCGTCCGTTTCCGGATCATCGTCGGCCGCATTTTTTTGTGCCACGAGCAATATTTGCTTGTCGTCTTGCATGACATCTTCAAGCGCCCGCACAGACTTCTGCCGCCCGACAAAAAGCGGAACGATCATATGAGGGAAGACGACTATGTCGCGCAACGGCAGAACCGGAAACAAATGAGGTTCCTCAGGCGTTGGTGCGTCAGTGGGTTTGGGATTTTTTGCGTCCTGCATGGCCTCACCTTGGTCAATCTTTTCCGCGAACAACTTGGCGGTCCGTCAACTCAATCTTGAACTTGAGACAAAAGCCGACGCGGGCTTTGGGACGTGCCGTGCTGTTCTAAGCACTTAGGATCGCAAAAATCCAGTGCCCCTAATAGGTGGCCCCGGAATGCCCCCGCTTCAACCCCTCATCTCACCTTTGCGTCCCGAATCAAACTTTCCGCAAAGGTATCACGAACGCGCAGATTTCGCTTTATGCGCTTGATTCTACGTCGTTCTTCCTCTCAGAGTAGATGTAGAGCGGACGGGCGCGTCCCTCCACGACCTCACTGTTGATCACGACTTCTTCAACACCGTCGAGCGAGGGCAGCTCAAACATGGTGTCGAGCAAGATACTTTCAAGGATCGAGCGAAGCCCCCGGGCACCGGTCTTGCGCTTAATCGCTTTCCGCGAAACGGAACGCAATGCGTCCTCTGAAAACGTCAGAGTTACATTTTCCATTTCGAATAAACGCTCATACTGCTTGACCAACGCGTTCTTGGGAACGGTCAAGATTTTCATCAGCGCGTCTTGATCCAAATCTTCCAAAGTCGCGATCACAGGAAGCCGGCCAACGAATTCGGGGATCAATCCGAACTTCAGAAGATCCTCGGGTTCCACTTTCGAAAAGATTTCGCCTGCTTTTCTCTCATCCGGATCTCTGACTTCGGCGCCAAAGCCGATGGACGAAGAGTCACCGCGATTCGTGATAATTTTCTCGAGGCCGGAAAAAGCGCCGCCGACGATGAACAATATGTTCGTTGTGTCGACTTGCAGGAATTCCTGTTGAGGGTGCTTACGGCCTCCTTGCGGCGGAACGCTGGCAACCGTGCCTTCCATAATTTTCAACAAAGCCTGCTGCACGCCTTCGCCCGAAACATCCCGCGTAATTGAAGGATTGTCCGATTTCCGACTGATTTTATCGACTTCGTCGATATAGACGATGCCGCGCTGAGCGCGCTCGACATTATAGTCGGCCGATTGCAAGAGTTTCAGAATGATGTTTTCGACGTCTTCGCCCACATAGCCCGCTTCGGTAAGCGTCGTTGCATCAGCCATGGTGAATGGCACGTCAAGGATTCGCGCCAGCGTTTGCGCCAAAAGCGTTTTGCCGCAGCCAGTGGGACCGATGAGCAGAATATTCGACTTAGCGAGCTCAACGTCATTGCCCTTTGCGGTGTGATTGAGCCGTTTGTAGTGATTGTGGACGGCGACCGAAAGCACGCGCTTGGCATACACCTGGCCGATGACATAGTCGTCCAAAACCGTATTGATTTCGTCTGGAGTTGGGACCCCGTCCCGGGATTTGACGAGCGAGCTTTTGTTCTCTTCACGGATAATGTCCATGCAGAGCTCAACGCACTCATCGCAGATGAAGACCGTCGGTCCTGCGATCAGCTTACGAACTTCATGCTGGCTTTTGCCGCAAAAAGAGCAATACAAGGTACTCTTTGAATCGCCGCCACTAACTTTGCTCATAAACGCTCCTGTACGACCAACAGTGCCCTATCCTGCTTGAGTCCGGCCTTGCGCATTTGACTTCCAAGCAAGCCGTTTCGGCATGCCCTTTCCCCTCAAACTATACCAGCATGATAGGGGGACGCGGATCAAGAATTCATTAAAGCCCAGAAACCTGCCGGAATTTAACCATTCGCTCCCCAAGATCTCCAAATCTGATGGAAAATCATGGGGCGAAATCAACGGTCATCCGAACTTTCTGTTTCCTGTTTACCCTCATCTTCCGGTAGCTTTCTTACGTTCACCACCTCGTCAACAATGCCAAAGTCGAGCGCAGCTTCAGCATTCATAAAGTTGTCGCGGTCCAATGCGCGCTCAACCGTGTCCAGTTCTTGACCCGTATGCTTAACGTAAATCTGGTTAAGCCTAAGCTTCAGCGAGGCAATTTCCTCAGCGTGGCGCGCAATATCGGACGCCTGACCCTGGAAGCCCCCAGATGGCTGATGGACCATGATTCTGGCATTAGGTAGTGCAAACCGCATGCCTTTTGCGCCGGCGGCCAGCAGCAAAGAGCCCATCGACGCGGCTTGGCCAATACATAGTGTTGAGACCGAAGGTCGGATGTATTGCATGGTGTCGTACATAGCCAGGCCGCTGGTCACGATTCCACCAGGCGAATTAATGTACATGCTGATGTCTTTTTTTGGGTTTTCAGCTTCCAGAAACAACAATTGCGCCGTTACGAGACTAGCAACCCCATCGTTAACGGGACCGGAAACAAAGATAATCCGTTCCTTGAGCAGCCTCGAAAAAATATCGTAGGCGCGTTCGCCCCGGTTAGTCTGTTCGATCACCATGGGAACGAGCGTATTCATATGGACTTCAAGTGGGTCAGTCATGGTCGGTCTGCACAGGCTTTCTACTTGGGTTGGAGATCGGCACGCGCCGCACGATCGGCGACTCACTTCTTACATATATTAGATATTAGACAATTAGGCATTTGGATAATTTGTACAAGCATGGGTTCCCTAGCCGCTTGCGGCGGGTTACGGCAAAACAATCAACCCCACACGGCGCGCCTGAACGGCGGCTCTTTTAGAGAGTCAGCTCTTTTTGGATTTTGACGAGGCGCCTTTCGCTGCGCTTTTCTTTGTCGTCTTTTTGGCCGCTTTTTTGGACTTCGACTTTGCCGACTTTTTGGACTTGGAGCCCGACGTCTCATCGGGATCAGCCATGAGTTCTTCCCGGGTCACTTTCTGATCTTTCACCTCCGCCAACTCGGTGATGAAATCGACGACTTTATCTTCAAAAAGCGGTGCCCGAATCTGAGTCAGCGCCTGCGGGTTCTTGGTATAAAAATCGAAAATCTGTTGCTCTTGTCCGGGGAACTGGCGCGCGCGCTCCTGGACCGCACGGCCCAATTCATCGTCGCTAATTTGGATATTGTTGAGCCGCCCGATCTCGGCAAGTACGAGACCTAATCGCACGCGGCGCTCGGCAATCGACTGATATTCTTCGCGCGCTTCGTCTTCGGTTTCCCCCTCGTCCTCGAACGACTTTCCGTCCTTTTCGAGATCGCCCGTCACTTGGTCCCAGATCTGGTTGAATTCCTGCTCGACCATCCCTTGTGGCAACTCGAACGTGTGAGCCTCATCAAGTGCGTCCAAGAGGTTTCGCTTTAGCCTTTCACGCGACAATTGTGCTAGGTCCTGCTCAATACGACCGGTTAGGGTCTCCTTGAGCTGAGCTAAATTTTCAAGACTCAATTTGGTCGCCAGTTCGTCATCGATTTTAGCTTTTTCCGGCTCCGCAACTTCTTTGACAGCGACCTTGAATAGAGCCGGTTTTCCCGCCAGCTCCTTAGCCGTATATTCTGAAGGAAATTCGACGTTTATGTCCCGCTCTTCACCTGTTTTCGCACCAACAAGTTGGTCCTCGAAGCCGGGTAGGAAACTGCCGGAGCCCAAAACTAGGGGAAGATCCTCCGCCTTGCCGCCGTCGAATTCCTCGCCATCGACGGTGCCGACGAAATCGATCTGGACCTGATCGCCGTCTTTGGCGGCCGCGGTCTTGGCCCGGGGTTTGAATATTTTTTGCTGCTCGGCGAGCTGGTCGAGCGCTTCTTGCAAGTCGCCATCGGTGACCTCGGCGACCGGTCGTTCCAATTTCAACTTGGCGGTATCGACGGGCTGAAAATCGGGCATCAGCTCGACCGCCATTTTGAAAGTCAGATCCGTCTTACCTTCGACGACTTCTTCCACCTCGCCTTCCAGGTCGATCTTGGGTGTTTGAGCGGGCCGCAACTCCCGGTCTTCCAGCGTCTTGGTACTGAACTCGTTAACGGTTTCTTGGATGATCTCGCCCATCACCGACTTGCCGTAAGTCTTTTTTAGATGAGACACGGGCACTTTTCCGGGCCGGAACCCTTTGAGATGCACCTGACCGCGGATGGACTCCAAATGCTTGGTCAAGCGTTCTTCAAGATCGCCTGCGGGGACGACAATCTGAAACTCGCGTGACAGACCGTCTGATCGGGTTTCGGTAACTTCCATCGAATTTGCCTTGCGGGTCCGGAGGATCCCTTGTTGCGTCGTGTGCCTGAAGCGCCATGGTGCGGGCGGAGGGACTCGAACCCCCATGCCGTGAGGCACTAGGACCTAAACCTAGCGTGTCTACCAATTCCACCACGCCCGCGTTTGCCCGCGGGCGCCTCGAGCGGCGCCCTCTATAGCACACGATCTTTGCCTGTCACCAGCAGCGGGTGAAGGATAGGCCGCTTAGACGAACACGAAGTCGCCGGCGTCGATGTCGGAGGCTTGGGTGTTTGAGAGGGTGATGACGGTGGTGCCCGCAATTCCGAAGTCGATGGTGGTGTTGGCGCCGGCTTGAGCGATGGTGAGATCTGTGATGCTCAAGCTGCCAGAGATCTCCATGAGATCCACGCCATTTTGAAAATCGGCGATGGTGTCATTGCCGTCGTCGGGATCGAAACGGAAGAGATCGGATTGGGTCCCGCCGGTCAAAAAGTCATTGCCGTTGCCGCCGGTGAGTGTGTCAGCGCCTTGTTCGCCGTTAAGAACATCGGCGCCCGCGTTGCCGGAGATGTCATCGGTTCCGTTGAGGCCGTTGATGGTGTCCGCGCCCGTGCCGCCAATGGCGGTGTCGGTGCCGAAGCCCATAAAGATGAGATCGTTGCCGCCGCCGCCTTCGATGGAGTCGTGTTGCCCCATGCCGATGAGAAGGTCGCCGCCGGCACCGCCTAAGATCGTATCATTACCCTGGCGGCCAACCAGAAGATCAGCACCCAGATTGCCTTGAAGGTTATCGCCTCCGGTTGTGCCGTCGATTGTGTCGTTACCGCCCCCGCCGCTGATGACACCGACCGTCGTCGGATTAAGATCCGTGAACGTCCAATTGTCGTTGCCCGCGCTACCGACAATGTTGAACGTCGATCCTGCGCCATGCTCGATGGTTTCGATGCCGCTGCCGGGACCGAAAGTCTGTGACAGACCTTGAAAGCTCGTACTAGTGGCGCGGATGGTATCACTGCCGGAGGAATCGAAAATGTTGTCGCGGCCGTCGCCGGCATTCCAAATATAGAGATCGTTCTCCGTACCGCCGTTTAGAACGTCAGCGTCGGCGCCGCCGACGAGCGTGTCATTGCCTTGCTCGCCGTTGAGCACATCATTGCCGTCACCGCCATCCATATGATCGGTGCCGTTGAGGCCGTTGACGGTGTCATTGCCGTTGCCGCCAGTTGCGGTGTCCGTGCCGAAGCCCAAAAAGCGGCCTGGCCGGTACTCAATGAAGGAGAGGTGAGATCTACGGTTACCGCACTTGGTGAAAACTCGTAGGTTGAAAGGTCAAATCCGCTACCTCCAACTAGAGAGTCTCCCCCTGTTCCGCCAATAAGCGTATCGTCTCCAGCCCCAGCCTCGAGCGTGTCATTGCCGCCTATTCCTATGAGTTGATCATTGCCATTATAACTTCTCAAGAAATCGTCGCCGCCCTCGCCGTGCACGACGTCGTCATCTTTGAAAATCTGACCGAGTAATCCGTCAGTGTCATTCGAATTTAGAAAACCGAGTGCGGTTTGGATCGGTACACTTGCGTCTGTAATTTCAAAACCGAGATCTCCGGAAACCTCAAAGAGCCATCCTGTTATGGTTCCGACCTGTGGGACGCTATTTGCGTTAAATTTGCTGAATCCCGTTCCCGTGAACGTACTGATCAGGCCGCCACCCGTATCGACAACGAATACCGTCGAACTAGATGAAGTCACGACGCCAGTTAAGAGGCCACTAAAGTCAAGATTTCTGAAATCAACAAAGAAGCTGCTGCCAAGAACAAACGAAGCCACGACTACCCCACCCGCCAACACTTTTCATAGCAAGCTATGATCGCAGATTAGCCGGGGCACTCGATGATAGTTGTGGTCATCACTCAAATACATTCGAGCCTTGCCGACTGGCGAACGGTCAGTGTCACGCGCCAAATTCGCCGTCAAACTCCTGCAGAACCTCCGGCAAAACTTCCGGCAAGTCTTCCGCGATGAGGCCGCGGCCGAAAGCGCGTGCGCATTCGCCGTGGAGCCATGCCGCGGCAGAGGCCGCCTCATAGGCCGGCAGGTGTTGCGCCTGGAGGCCGGCAATGAAACCTGCGAGGACATCGCCAGAACCAGCGGTCGCCAACGTCGGCGGGGCATTTGTATTGATGGCCGTGCGGCCGTCCGGATGTGCGATCACACTGTCCGGCCCTTTCAAAAGAACTACGGCACCACTCGTTTCAGCGGCTTCACGCGCGGCAGCAAGACGATGATCGGCCTTTTCGAGGAGACCAGGGAAGAGCCGATTGAATTCGCCTTCATGGGGCGTGAGCACTGTTTGCTCATGCGCAAGATCGAACAGTGCTGCCGGATTGTTTTCAAAGCTCGTCAAAGCATCCGCATCCAAAACGGCGGAGCGCTTGGACATTAAAATCGCGCGGACGAGCGCTGCAGTCTCTTGGCCGACACCTGCCCCGGGGCCTAAGACGACTGCATTTTTGCGTTCATCGCTTAACAGCTCTTTCAACCCTTCCGCCCCATCAAAGGCGCGCACCATGACAGAGGTGAGCTGCGCTGCATTGACCAACACGGCGCTCGGCGGGCTCGCAACCGTGACAAGACCGGCACCGACGCGCAGTGCACCGCGGGCGGCCAGCCGTGCCGCGCCGGTAAACGAGGCTCCCCCACTCACGACGACCGCGTGCCCCCGAGAATATTTGTGACCCGATGGCTCAAGCGTCGGAAACACAGCGTCCCAAAGTTCCGGCCCATTTTCGTATGCAGACGGATCAATTTCTTCAATGACAGAATTGGGAATGCCAATGTCGACCACCACAACGTCGCCGCAGAGAGCCTGCCCCGGAAGCAGAACATGGCCAACTTTTTTACGGCAAAACGTAACAGTTAAATCCGCCTGCGGCACCGCTCCCAACGTCTTGCCGCTGTCGCCGTCGAGCCCACTCGGAACATCCACCGCCATCAGAGGAATATGGCGCGCATTCGTTTCAGTGAGAAGCTCCGCTGCAACACCGCTCACCGGTTTGCTGAGCCCTGCGCCGAACAGGGCGTCGACCACAAGATCCGCGTCGTTCAAACTCTCTGGCGACAGAGGTTGAATCGCGCCATTCCAACGCCCGGCCATAGCCGCCGCATCGCCTTTGAGCTTGTCGGCCGTACCCAGCAGCGACAGCGCGACCGTCCAGCCGTTCTCTTTCAAATAGCGCGCGATGACAAATCCGTCACCGCCATTGTTGCCAGGCCCGCACAGCACGGTAACGTGTCCGGGCTCCCAGCGCGCGGCGATCGCCTCGGCGCATCCCCGGCCCGCATTCTCCATGAGTTCAATTCCCGGCATGACATCAGCCATGGTGCGCCGGTCCGCTTCGTACATCTGATCGACAGTGAGGAGTTCGCTCGCCATGGTGCGACTTTATCAGAGGAGTCGCTATTGACGAATAACGTGAGCCGTCGACAATGGCATCTTCTGCTTCGATTAAAGCACTGGCCCGAGGACCGTCTCTTGACTGCTCCTGAGCACACCGACTATCCCGCCATCGGCAAGGCCGGCCGTATCTCGGCGCTTGTTTGGAGTTACTCGTCACGGTTGATGCCTGGACGCTCGGCGCAACATGTCAATGCGTTTTGCAAGTTAGTCCGCCCCGGCCGTGTCACCATGGTGACGTTGCTCACATTCGTATCGGCTTCGATTGTCGACCTCGCGACCCGCGACATCGTACTGATCACCCTCGGCGGCATGTCCCTCGCCATGGCGGGCTTTGCCATCGACGTCTATTCGGATCGGGAAGTCGATAAAGACGGGCCCCGCGCCTGGCCCATCAACCCGATCTCGACCGGCATGATGTCGGCCAAGTCCGCCGAACGATGGATCGGACTGTTTGTGGCGGCGGGATTGTTCTTATGCTTTTCGGTTCATCCTTTGACGCTCCTGCCCGCCTTCGTTTTGCTCACCGTCTTCTGGGGATTGGCAAGCGGGGTGTTCGACGGCCCGATCGGGCGCATGGTGACGTTGGGCTTGCTGCAAGCGCTTTATGTCTTGTTGGCGGCAGCGGCGACCGGCACGTTCCCCCTCTTTATGATTATGATTGCGATCGTGTTGCTCGCCGCCATGTCGGGCGCGCGCGTCGTTGCCGATATCCGAGACCTGCCCAGCGATGTGGATACCGACACGGTGACCGTCGCAAAAGCCTATGGCATTGAAAAATCAAAATGGATTCTGCCGATCACCATGACGCTGGCGTTCGGCTTGGGGCTCGCGCTCTATCCCATAAGTCCCTTTGATCAGGACTATCTCATTTGGACCGTGATCGGCTTTGGCGTCGGGCTGGTGCTCGCGTGGGTGTTTGTGTTCAACCCTACCCCCAACCTTGCCTTCAAGCTCGGCTTGCCGTTTTGGGGCGCGGGAATTCTATATATGGTCGCGCTATTTTTGGGCAGCCGCTGAAGGTGGCTCTCAGGCGAGCACTTCAACAAGCGCGTCAACGTGCTCTTGCGGCGTATTAAACGCTGTGACCAACCGAACGCCACCGCCACGTTCATCCGGCCACAGACTAACGATGATGCCCGACGCCTCAAGCGCCCGCTTTTTCGCATCGGAAAGCCGCAAGAATATTTGATTGCCGTCGACGGGGAATAACAGTGCGACGCCGTCGGCGCCGCTGATCCGCTCAGCAATTTGCTGGGCCGTCGCGTTGGAATGGGCGGCGTAGCCAAGCCAGTTTTCGTCTTTGAGATAAGCCTCGATCTGCGCGGCGACGAAGCGCTGTTTCGACAGCACGTGCCCGCCCCGCTTTTGTCGGAACGTGAAGTCTCGCGCCAGCTCCTGGTCAAACAAGACTGCAACCTCCGCCGCCATAGCACCGTTTTTGGTCGCGCCGAAAGAAAGCGCATCGACGCCCAACCGCCACGTGAGCGCCGCTGGTGAACAGCCCAGCGCCGCCACCGCGTTTTCAAAGCGCGCGCCATCCATGTGAACGCGAAGACCAAAGCGCTTCGCAATCTCCGTGAGCGCTGCCAACTCATCAAGCGTGTAAGTGGTGCCCGCCTCCGTGACTTGCGTCACACTGAGGACGCCCGGTTTTGGAAAGTGGATGGGATCCGATAGGCATTTCTCGATACCGGCCGTCAACGCTTTAGGGTCGATCTTGCCATTCGCACCGCTCACAGTGATCAGCGTTGCACCGCCCGTGAAGAATTGCGGGGCGCCTGCCTCGGCAAAGAGAATGTGGGCCTGCTCGTGGCAAAAGATTGCTTCACTCGCCTCGACAAGGGCGGCCAGGCACAACACGTTCGCCGCCATCCCGGTCGTGACGAAATGGCAGGAGACTTCTTGTTCGAAAAGTTTCGACATGGAATGCATCGCGCGCGCCGTGATCTCGTCGGCGCCGTAGGACGTCGCGTTACCACTGTTGGCTTCGACGATCGCGTCCATGATGTCGTCCGCAACTCCCGCTACATTGTCGCTATGGAAATTGATGTCTTTGGGAAAAGTCATTTCGTGGTTGCGTCCAGAGTTTGCGCCGGTTCGCCATTGTGTCATTGCCCAATATGATCGCGCAATCCATTGACCTCACGCATTCCTGCATGGCGTCTTACTTCGTCTAAGCAATGGTCAGTCGGTGTCACGATCGGACACTGGCACGGCGGATATTCCTAGCTGATCCAGCCCTTGTTCTCGGCCTGCCTTGCATACCAAATCAGAAATGCCGCTACGACCAGCGGCATTAGAATAATCCCCAAGATCTCGCCGAGACCGAAGTCAATATTGATGCCAAGGGTATGGATCATTGTCACAATGACGCCCAGCAGCGAGGCGACAAACAAATAGGTCGCAGCCGACTTTCTGAGCAGAAGCAGAATACACCCAAGTGTGCCGCCAAAAACGGCTAGCGCAAAAGCTGCGGTGGCCCAGGCGGGCCGTCCTTCGATGATCGCGCGCTCGGACTCGCGATAGGCAGCGAGGGTGTCTGGATCCATCTGAACGATGAAATTAATGGCGCCCATCGCATTCCAGATCAGTGCGACAACTCCGATTGCCCAGAAACTCCAATGAACACTAAAAGCGGGCTTATCGTTCATCGCATTTCCCTTATGTATTTTGCGCCTGCAACTCCGCGAAGATCTCATCCATAATTGCGTAACCGCTGCCCCAACCCTTATCCATGCCGGCCATCATCTTGGCAAAACAAGCGATCTCGGCGTCTGTAGCGTCGATGGGGACCTGAGAGAGGCGCACATTTGTTTTGTCGCCGATGTCTTCAAATATCACAGTCGTCAGTAGTATCCGCGGCCAATCCGGCATCATAGGGCTGGTAATGACGTTCCAGTTAGAGTCGGTAGAACAGTGATGCCAAACCAGCTTCTCTCGCGGCACCACTTCTTGGAATTCCATTTTGCTGAAGTCCGAATTGTCCCCCATCTTCATCTCGTTGAGCCACGCGCCACCGGGTTCCACATCAAACTTGTGGATGATTGTTTCGATGTTGGGGCCATACCAACGCGAGAGCAATTCAGGATCATGTCCTCGCGCGCCAGACCATTTCACGAGGCGCATCGAATTCTCGGTCAAGTTTGTATTCGGGTAATTCACTCATGGCCTTTTTCCTTCGCTTTGGCTTTCTTCATATGCAGAAGGACGTCATCGAGCTGGTCAAAGCTCGTCCCCCAAAAAGCTCTAAATTCGGCAAGCCAGTCGACGGCTGCCACCATATTCTCAGCCTTCAATCTCGCCGGGCGGCGTTGTTCGTCAACGTCTCGCTCAATCAAACCTGCCCGCTCCAACACCTTTAGATGCCTCGAGACCGCCGGTTGGCTTATTTCAAATGGTGCAGCGATCTCATTGACTGAAGCCTGACCATCGGCGAGTCTCGAAAGTATTGCCCGCCGCGTCGGGTCAGCTAACGCCGCAAAAACAACGTCGAGATTGGGTTGCGCATGTATATAACCCATTTGTTCCATAACTTTTAGGTTATATTAAGATGGGGCTTTGTCAATAGGCTTTTTGCGAACTTTTGGCTCAATGGCCGCTAAGAGCGAATCGAATGCTCGTTCACGTGCAACCGGCTACGACCAAGGTCAAAGTCAAAGTCAGTCTATCGTTCAAAAAATGATTTCAACCGTCCCACCGCCTCATCAAGGAGCGCGTCGGGTTTGCAAAAACAAAAGCGCGCGAAATGTTGCGGCGCTTGCGACACGTCGCCGTAAAAAGCGCTGATGGGTACCGCGGCAACGCCCGCTTCTTTTGTAATGTGTTTGCAAAACTCGAGATCGTTGCCGTTGAAGCCCAGCGAGCGAATGTCGGTGGTGAGAAAGTAGGTGCCATCACTGGGCAGCACGTCGAAACCAATGTCCCGCAGGCCGACCGTTAACCGGTCTCGGCCACGGGCGATCGAAGAGGCGAGTTCGTTGTAATAAGCATCGTCTTTGGCGAGCCCGTCGGCCACGGCGAGTTGCAGCGCCGGCGGCGTGGTGAACGTGATGAACTGATGGGCCTTGGCGACGGCGGTGAGGAGTTTCGGCCGCGCGGTCACGTAGCCCACTTTCCAGCCCGTCAGCGAAAAGGTTTTGCCAGCGGACGCGATGCGCACGCAGCGCTCATCCATCTCCGGCAACGTCATGAGCGGAATGTGCTCCTGGTCGTCGAATACCAAATGCTCGTAGACTTCGTCGCACACGACATAACAATCGTGCCGGAGGGCGAGTTCTGCAATGAAGTCGAGTTCGCTGCGCGAAAAAACTTTGCCGATGGGGTTCATGGGCGAGTTAATGACGATCAATTTGGTCTTGTCAGTGAACGCGGCCGCAAAGTCGTCTTCGGGCAACGACCAAGCCGGGGGCTGCAGTCGTACAGCGCGCGCGGTCGCTCCCATGGCCTCAATGATCGGTCGGTAGGAATCATAAACCGGCTCGATCAGTACCACCTCGTCGCCGGCATTCAACAAGCCCATAAAAGAAGCCGTGAGCGCCTCGGTTGCGCCGGAGGTCACTAGGGTTTCAGTGCTCCATTCGACGTCGAGGCCGTAAAAGCGCCGGTCGTGGGTGGCGACCGCCTGACGCAGCGCCGGCATGCCCGCCATGGGCGGATATTGATTGGGCCCCTCCATGACATAGCGCGCGGCGGCGGCGCGCAGATCTTCCGGACCCTCGTCGTCAGGAAAACCTTGGCCCAAATTGATGGCCTCATGTTCAACCGCCAGCGCCGACATGACCGTGAAAATGGTCGTGCCTTGAGCAGAGAAGATTTGATTGGGCTCTTTCATGAGGCTGCGTCAACCAGTCCTGGGCACCAACAAATGCGGAACACTGCTCAGCCTGGCAAACTTCTCGAGCAGCAGCAAGATGAAGCGTATCCTGCGGCCCCGCCCAAAACTTGTGCGCCGTGACTAGTTTTTGAGCAGGACCAAGAGCGCCTGCCGGCGATTGGAGAACAAAATCCCGCTGAACGTTCAAAAATTGCGGCCAGGCGCTTGGCACGGGAACTGCTAAGGACTATACGAACCCTGCAGGTCACCCTGCACGTCGTTGGGTCTACACATGAAACGAATAGAAGCGATCATCAAGCCGTTCAAGCTGGACGAGGTCAAGGAAGCGCTCCAAGACGTCGGCCTCCAGGGCATGACGGTCATGGAGGCCAAAGGCTTCGGGCGGCAAAAGGGCCATACGGAACTTTATCGTGGCGCCGAATACGTGGTGGATTTTCTACCCAAGCTGAAAATCGAGCTCGTTGTGCCGGACGATCACGTCGAACGAGCGGTTGAGGCCATTCAACAAGCGGCCCGCACTGGGCGCATTGGCGATGGCAAAATTTTCATCACTCAAATTGATGAAGCCATTCGCATTCGAACGGGAGAAACCGGAGGCGACGCTATCTAAATTCGTTCACGATTCATGAGTATCACGCCGCCGACGCGGCATATTTGCCGACGCGGCATATTTAAAGTGTCAACATCAAGGGAAGAGACAAATGGCCGACACGACTAGTGTAAAGCAGTTGATCAAAGAGAAAGACGTCAAGTACGTCGATCTCCGATTTACCGATCCTCGGGGAAAGTGGCAGCACGTGAGTTTCGACGTCAGCCTTGTCGATGACGACTTCTTTACCGACGGTCAGATGTTCGACGGTTCGTCGATCGCAGGCTGGAAAGCCATCAACGAGTCCGACATGACATTGATGCCCGATTGCGAAAGCGCCGTGCTCGATCCGTTTACCGCGCAAACGACCCTCATTATCGATTGCGATATTTTGGAGCCGACGACCGGCGAACCCTATGGCCGCGACCCGCGCTCGACCGCCAAAAAGGCCGAAGCCTATTTGAAGCAAACAGGGATCGGCGATGCGGCATTTTTCGGACCAGAAGCAGAGTTCTTTATCTTCGACGACGTCCGATACTCCACCGATCAAAACATGACCGGATTCTCCATCGACTCTCTCGAAGGGCCATACAATACCGGAACGGAATATGAGAGCGGCAACCTTGCCCATCGCCCTGTCGCTAAAGGCGGCTACTTCCCCGTGCCGCCCTTGGATAGTGCACAGGATATCCGCTCTGAAATCCTCACGGTCATGAAAGAGATGGGGGTTACGGTCGAAAAACATCACCACGAAGTTGCGCCCTCGCAGCATGAGCTCGGCATTCGCTTTGATACGCTGGTGCGCCAAGCCGACAAAATGCAAATATATAAGTATTGCACCAGCATGGTCGCCCAAGCCTACGGCAAGACAGCGACGTTTATGCCGAAGCCGGTCATGAACGACAACGGATCGGGCATGCATACGCATCAATCGATCTGGAAGGGCGATACACCAATTTTCGCCGGTTCGGAATATGCCGATCTGTCGGAAACCGCTCTTTTCTATATCGGTGGCATCATCAAGCACGCCAAGGCACTCAACGCCTTCACCAACCCGACAACCAATAGCTATAAACGCTTGGTTCCAGGCTTCGAAGCGCCCGTTCTGCTGGCCTATTCGGCGCGCAACCGTTCAGCCTCTTGCCGTATCCCTTGGGTGCCCTCACCCAAAGGCAAGCGGGTCGAAGTGCGCTTTCCCGATGCCACGGCCAATCCTTACCTCGCTTTTGCCGCCATGTTGATGGCGGGAATTGACGGCATTGAAAATAAGATCCATCCCGGCGAGCCCATGGACAAGAATCTCTATGACCTTCCGCCAGAAGAGATTTCAGATGTCGGCCAGGTCTGTGGGTCGCTGCGCGATGCAGTTGGGAACCTTGACACCGACCGTGCCTTCCTGACCAAAGGTGGTGTCTTCAGCGACGATCAGATTGACGCCTATATCGAACTTAAATGGGAAGAGATCTACCGGTTCGAGCAAACACCGCATCCGGTTGAGTTCGACATGTATTTCAGTTCCTAAAACTTGCGAGCTTTGCAATTTGTTTGGGCCGGCGTTCACGCCGGCCCATTTTTTGTTTTCCAATATGGTTTCTTGAACTTAACCATGAGGCCTTAGGCAAATTGCTGATTGTGTTGCATTGCAACGATCCTATTACCCCCAAATTAACTAGTGATGCGTAGAGTAAAGCCTTGAACTTGAAGGCTGGGACAAGGTCAGAGTAAGACCGCCGTGTTAATCCGTAAACTGACATATGTAGTTGCAATTTTGCTGAGCTGGTCTCTCGGCGGCTGCTCAATTGAGAGCGACGCGGCCAATCAACCCAAAGCAGCAGATGCACGGGTTCGCGAACTCATCGCATTGGGCCAGATCGACGAATTGGACAAGTTCCTGAACTCAGTTCAGTTCGCCTTCATGGGCGGCGGTGTAGAAGAAAGCGTGCCTTACGCCGCCTTTGCCCCGTTCGCCACGACCGACCCTGCGGTAAACCGGTTGGCCCGCGCTTGGCTCAGAAGTCATCCAGATTCATTCGCCGCCCCGCTGGCCGCGGCCATTCAGTCGGACTATATGGGTCGCGTCAGCGCGGAGGCGGGCGCATTGGCGGATCTAACTGGCCGGGAGCCTCAGTCTACTTCGCAGTATTTTGCAACCGCGGCCCGCTACTACATGCTGGCTATTACGCTTGAACCGCGTGCCCTGCCCGCCTACACGGGTCTAATTTCGGTCTATACGGAAACGGGACAAAAGACCGCTCTTCGCGAGACATCCAATTTAACGCTCAAGCGGTTTCCGCTATCTCCCCATATCCACAAGCAGATCCTCGTTGGACTAACACCTGAATATGAGGGGTCTTGGGATAAAATGTTGACCTATGTTCAGGGCGTTGGCGACCGTACGCAAGAGGGCGTCCAACCGGGGTCAAAAGTCAACCGGCTGTACGACGAACTGTTTCATACCCTTGAGCTCTATCGTGCCCGGTCATTGTTCGAGCAAAAGATATATAGAGGTGGCTCGGGAAATCTGCACAGTTGAGATAAGTGGAATTTTGGCCTGTAGGCGGCATGATCGCCGGCAATAGGAGATCCACTATGGCAAGACGACCACGTCGCAATCATACACCTGCGTTCAAGTCGAAGGTGGCCCTTGCGGCCGTTCGCGGTGAGCAGACATTGGGAGAACTCGCTCAGCAGTTTGATGTTCATCCTAACCAGATCAAGCAATGGAAAGATCAGCTCCTTGAGGGTGCAGCGGGTGTTTTTGGGCGGGAGGGTAAATCACCGCTGCCTGCACCCCGTGTTGATGTGAAGAGGCTCCATGCCAAGATTGGGGAGCTGACGCTTGAGAATGATTTTTTAGGCGATGCGCTCACCAAGGCGGGATTGCCGAGCGCAAGAAAATGATCGACCGCAAACATAAACTCTCGCTCAGCCGTCAGGCCAAGGCGCTCAAGATCAGCCGGGGCAGCGTCTATTATCAGCCCCGTCCCGTATCGGTCGGTGATCTGGCACTGATGCGCCGGATTGATGAATTGCATCTCGACTATCCCTTTGCAGGCAGCAGGATGCTGCAGGGACTATTGCTTGGTGAAGGATACAAGGTTGGCCGCCTGCACGTCACAACACTGATGAAGCGTATGGGGCTTGAGGCTATTTATCGCCGCCCGAACACGTCCAAGCCTGCACCGGGCCACAAAATCTATCCCTATCTGTTGCGTAAGCTGCCGGTCACCCAACCCAATCAGGTCTGGGCGATGGATATCACCTACATTCCAATGGCACGGGGCTTTGTTTATCTGGCCGCAGTGGTTGACTGGTTCAGCCGGCGTGTCCTGTCCTGGCGGCTCTCTATCACACTGGAAGCAGACTTTTGCATTGAAGCCGTTGAAGAAGCACTGGCCCGTTACGGTAAGCCGGACATCTTCAACACCGATCAGGGCTCGCAGTTTACCTCCATCGCTTTCACACAAATCCTGAAGGATGCTGAAATCGCCATCAGCATGGATGGCAAGGGAGCGTGGCGGGACAATGTCTTTGTTGAACGGCTGTGGCGCACGGTCAAATACGAGGAGGTCTATCTGCATGCCTATGGCAATGTTCCACAAGCCCGAGCCGCCCTCGGCAAATATTTGGTCTTTTACAACACCAAGAGACCGCATTCATCGCTTGACCGCCAGACACCCGATCAGGCTTACTTCAACGTGCTGCAACCAATCCCGGTCGCGGCATAACAGGGGCTGAAATCCACTTATCCGCAGTCCGAAAGTTGTTCAAACAAACCGAACCACCTCTCAATTGATTTCCCAAATTTGTCCGTCTGCGCTTGCTGTTTTCGTAGTAACGATCGCTATCATTCCGTCGCATCCTTTTATTCGTGTGCGACATCTCGTTTTCCACTTGTCGTCCCACGGTTCTTTAACGGACATATCGACGAATTCGATGGGTGTATTTTCGTTTCTACCTTGTCCCCTCAACAAATTCCGAAGGTTTTCGTCTTCAATTGCAAAACTGATGAAAATCCGTTTGGCTGGCATTTCAATCTTCCTTATCTATTGGATTGCACAACTCTACCGTGTTTGGTTGTATTTTATACAATTTAGACGTCGCGGGTGCTAACATGCAATCAATAGATGAATCGGGCACAATCTAATGATGAAAATCGAACACTAATGTCGTAAAATTTCAGTCAAGCGAGTCAGGATTGAGCCCACTAGGAGCCGGAGAGACCCCATGTACATCAATTTTTGGTATGCGGCCGCGCGCAGCGAAGACGTTCAAGAAGAGCCTTATCACGTCAAAATGCTAACCCAGGATTTCGTCGTGTTTCGCGACAGTGCGGGCAAAGCGCATGTTTTGAGCAATGTTTGCGTTCACCGCGGCGGGTCGCTGGCCCACGGCAAGCGCAAAGGCGATTGCGTGGAGTGCCCCTATCACGGCTGGCAATTCAACGGCGCGGGCGAATGCACGCGCATACCCTCCATGGGCCCAGGTGCTAAAATTCCGACACGGGCGAAAGTGGATTCCTATCCGGTTCAAGAGAAGTACGGCCTCATCTTCGCGTTCTTGGGCGATCTTCCGGAAGAAGAGCGCCCGCCATTACTAGATGTTCCCGAGTACGGCCAAGAGGGCTGGCACGCTGTTTCGCAAATGCGTGAATCGGTCATGGATTACAAGCGCTCGGCGGAGAACGCGCTCGATGCAGCACACAACGAGTTCGTGCATCCGACCCATGGGTTTTCCGGCGGTGACGACCAAAACTACCGCGTGCCCGATCTTGAGATCGTGGACACGGAGTGGGGTCCTGGATTCATGACTACATACAATTCCCCACCTTTGACCGATCGTAAAATGCGCCAAGCTTCGGGCCGCACAGAAAACGCCATCGTCGAAGCCGGTTCCGGCATGGTCGGGCCTGCGCACTTTTGGACGCACATTCATCCGACACCGGATCATGTCATGCACCAATACGGTTTTCAGACCCCGATCGATGAAACTCATCGCCGCGGTTACGGTATTACCATGCGAAACTTCATGCTTGGGGATGAGCACGACGAACGATTTAGGACGCGCAACAATTACGTCGCCGAACAGGACAGGGTCGTATTGGAGGAGGTCCGGCCTGTCGTCACGCCGGATAACAACACGACGGAGACCCTTGTGCCGGCCGATAACGTAGTCGCGCGCTACCGCGAACATCTCAAAAAATGGGAAGCCATGGGCTGGCGCATTGATGTCGACGAGATCAATCGTAACAAAGACAAAGTGGCCTACGCCATACCGTGTCCCGCAAGGCGCCACAGCAAAGGTTGGGCGTTGGATCCGATTCCGCTCCTTCAGCCGGCTCAAGAACAAAAGGCCGCCGCCGAGTAATGCAATCAAGTTTGAGTATGCGTGCGGCACTAGTGCTGACGTTGATATTGTTCTTTAGTAAGTTAGAGTTTGCGGCGGGCCAAGAACCAGAATATTTTCTTGACTGTGCTGATTGTCCAGAAATGATTTGGATTCCGCCGGGGTCCTTTTATATGGGCTCGAACCCATCGGAGCCCCGCCGCGAGCGCACGCCGCAGAGCGAAGCAGAAAACGAGTGGCCGCGGCATGAAGTTACGCTGGTCAATTCATTTGCTGTTGGCAAATACGAAATTGCACGCTGGCAATTTGCGGCTTTTGCAACAGACGCAGCTCATGACACTGAAGGCGAGTGCGTTACATGGGATTTTCGGAGTGGAGAATGGGGAGCCCGCGGGACGGACTACACTTGGTCCGAGCCAGGATTCGAACAAGGTCGGTATCATCCCGTCGTGTGCGTAAGTTGGGGTGATGCGTCGGCCTATGCGGCATGGCTATCAGAAAGAACGGGCCAGCCATATCGCCTTCTCTCTGAAGCCGAGTGGGAATATGTAGCCAGAGCGGGAACGCAAACGGCGCGTAATTGGGGCGACGGTCGCGCCGATGCCTGCTCTCACGGCAATGTCAGCGATCTCGACGCGGTTCAAGAACTCAAGATGCCCATGTCTCTTGATGACGTGTTCGGATGCCGCGATAACTATACGTTCACCGCCCCCGTCGGTCGTTTTGCGGCTAGCCTGGTCGGTACCTATGACATGTACGGAAATGCTTGGGAATGGACCCAGGACTGTTTCAACAAAGGCTACGAAAGCGCGCCCACAGACGGATCCGCATGGATCGGAGACGACTGTTCCGAGCGCATTATCAAAGGCGGCGCGTGGTTGGCGCCGCCGTTTGCAGTTCGCTCCGCCAAGCGAGACTGGGTGCCGCAGACTTTGCGAAGTGCACGAGTTGGCTTCCGCGTCGCCCGAGACCTGGGTGAGACTGTCGTGCCTTAGATGTTCCAACGTCTTACGGCACAAAGCCGCTGGCGTATCGATGGCGGCTTATCGACAAAACCGTGGTCATAGGCGCGGACATCCAAACTGGTTTTTATGGCCTCCAAGAGCTCGCCCTCCTTGAGGAGAAATTCAGAACGCGTCGGTTTGCCATAAGCCTCATTGCCTGCGGCAAACGTGTCGTAGATTAATGCGCCGCCTGGCCCGACAGCGCCGACGAGCGCAGGCAGGAGTGGGCGATGCAAATAATTGGTGACGATGACACCGGCGAACGTCCGCGCGCCAAGGGGCCAGGGCCCGCCAATTTCCAAATCGGCCTCGATGATTTCAAGGCCTTCAGCGCCGGAAATTTCTGTCAGCCCACTAACATCTTTGTCGATGGCAGTGACAAGATGGCCACGGCTTAGAAAATGCCTTGTATGGCGTCCTTTACCGCAAGCGACATCTAATACAGCGCCGCCTTCCGGAATGAGTGTTTCGTGTTCGACCACCCAGGGAGAAGGCTCATTCATTCGATTCAAGCGGGGCCGCCGGTTTCAAGCCACGCTGCACAATCGGGCGACACCGCGCGCGATTTCACAGCATCGTATTGCGCCAATTCGGCCTGGGTCAGGACATCTTTCCAACGCCCGTTGGTGCCTTTGTAGATAAAGGCTTGAGCGCCATCTTTGAACACCATATTCGCCTGCTCGGATACCACCGTTTCCGGATTTTTCTTGACGGTTGAAAAAGTGGCGTTGTGAACCAATGAGGGCCAATGATCTTCCGCAACATCTATTTCGAGGAATGCGGCAATTCTGCGGAATTCGCCATTGAGATCCTTAAGCAGATCGTTGAAATGCGCAAAGCAGATATTAGGAAGATGACGATATTCCCACCAAGTTTGCGCATGATGAAAAAAGGACCAATAGGGATAGCCGTCGTTTTCCCAATCGAACCATCCTCTTGAAATCCAATCCTTCCAATAATCATGAATATCGTTTGGCCTTTCAGGCATCGGATCGCCAACGCGGTCAGGTAACGCATTCAACATTTCAAAAAATTCGTCGGTATGATTTGTGTGGTGGTTCCACAATGACATGAAGACATCGCGCGGATCGCGTGCGACGAAGATGTACTTGATATCTTCTCGGTACGGTAAGCCGTCCAACGGTAAGTGTGTTTTCATGAAACGCCGATGGCGCTGTGCATTCAGCATGGCAACGAGATCGTCAAATGGAAACATCCGCATGTCGAGCCAGGGCGACATCCCAAAAATCGGCCCGGGCATGTCGCGGCCCGCAAAGATGATGTTGCCGACAATGGTTTGCATCCACGTGGTGCCAGCTTTGTAGGCCGTCGATATGATGATGTCGTCATCGCGGTAGGGAAATGTGTTCCACCGCGTCGAATCCATTGTGTGATTCTGATAGATGTGTTTGACCTGGGGAAAAGTTGCAGCGGTTTCGTTCACGTAAGCCTTGCCTTTGTTCATCGTCGCGACTTGATCCGTTCGTGACAGATCCTACTACGGCGCACAGCGTACCTGACATGCGGATTTTTCCCTATCCCTTGAATGGGGCAGGAAACATTGGAAAGGTGCGGGCCGCATGGTCTTTTTCAGATTGGAGTCAAAACTGAACAGTAGGATCTCGCCGTGCCAAGGCATTAAGAACCCTTGGCATCGACCACCTAAATTGAGCGCCGGCTTAAGCGCCACCGTGCGTGGATATACGCCAGGATCCGGACGGCAAGTTCTAAGCACATCGCCGTCACGATCGCGTATGTGGCCCATCCAACCCACATGATGGGCAATTGATAAATGGCGATCGCCGCCCAAAGCAATGGCAGCGATAATAAAAGCCAGCTTGTCAGAATGGCGTTGTCTCGTAGCGCGCGCGCCGCGCCGCGCCGCGCCGCATGGTCATGTCCAAATTCGTCATGTTCCCTCCCCGCAGTGGACCGCAAGCTACCTCAGGGGGCGGTTAACGAGACGTTAATTGGTAAGGGAGAGTCAGATTTAGCGGTCGTGGCGCCCTGTTAGACGCTACATATTGAATGCGCAGGGCGTACCGGCGCTGTCGATCTTTACCATTTGTGCGAATGGAATCGACCTTAGACTCTACAGAACTAATTCCCCTTGTAGTTCTCCGGACCGACATCCAGCGAAGAGATATCCATCACGTAGGTGAAAAATCCGCCGCCCCGGCCTCCTTCGCCGCGTGTCCACACCAATTTGGTACCGTCAGGGGAGACGGAGGGCAGTCCGTCAAATCCATCACTGTAGGTGAGACGCAGCGGCTCATCGCCTTCGAGATCACCCAAAAAGATTTCCCAATTGCGGCCATCGACGATCATGACAAAGACATAGTGGCGGCCGTCCGGTGTCGGGTAGGGCGCCCAATTCATATCATTGTTGAATGTATGCTGTTTGAGGTCAGTACCGTCATGCTTGATGGTAAAGACGGTCATGGGTCGTGGAAACATGCCGTACTCGCTCGCCTTCGGTGCACGGAACATGATGGTTTCGTTGTCGGGCATGTAAAACGGCGCACCCTCCTGCCAATCATCGGTAAACGTAATTTGCTCTTCGCCCGTTCCGTCTGCCCGCATGCGCCATAAATCATCTTTGCCGTCAATTTGACGGCCGAACACGATCCATTCGCCGTTGGGTGAGACGGACACTTCAGCGTCGTAATATTCATTGTCAGTCAAACGCTGCACGTTGTTGCCGTCGAGATCGGAAATGTATAGTTCGGCGCCGCGGGGATAATTCGGTTCATCGGCCCAATCGCCCACGGGCATGTCCATATTGTCGCGTGTCGAGGTCCACACGAGTTTCTGCTGATCAGGGAAAAAGTAAGAGCAGGCGTCTTGGCCCTTGTCATTGATCCGGCGAATATCTTCGCCTTCATCGGTAAAAGTGTAAGTGAGGCTGCCCATGCGTCCGTCCTCGCCGGGGATGGCGTTCTCATCTTTTGTTTGGGCGATCAGGTACGTGCTATCGGGCGCGTAGTAGGCTTCTCCCGACGGCGGAATGTTTGGAATCTTTCGGCTCGGCAGCTCCTGGCCGCCTTCCAGAGGCGACTTTTCACCCATTGCTAATGCAGCGCCGGCTGCAATGATGCTCGTTCCCAATATGGCCGCAAATAATTTCGTTTGCATAAGTCAGCTCTCTAAATGTGATGAATTGCCGGATGATATCGGCGTTAAATGAAGGTCGGCCGGAAGTCTAGCACGAAGGCATTGGCGCTAGAACCGCCTGTTACAAAGTACCGCATCTTGCATTTCGGAGAGCGCAACGCCCCACCGACACGCGGTTTCACCAGCGAAGCGAAATGGTGCAAGCCCTATGTGGATCGCGTGCTTTCGCCGATCGCAGCCTTGAGACTTGCAAGTTGTCCGCCGTCCGACTTTCGGATGAGATATCGAAGAAGGGGGCCAAAGATCTTGAAGATCCCGTCGGCGTCGCATGTGGCTTCCAAGCGAGCATCAGTGCCGCTGCCATTTGGTTTGAGCGCATATTGATAGACAGCGGTTACGGGGCCCTGTACCGAGCGCAATGTCATCAACTCGTTTGGGCGAAACGCGGTGACTTCCGACATGCGATCCGCCCCTCGTGCCGAAAAAAGCATTTTGGACCCTTCGTGCAGGGGCTCGTTATCCGCCGTGCGTATGTCGTCAATACTGGTCATCCAGCGTGTCATCAACGCGGGCTCTGTCAAATAGCGCCAAACCTCGTCTATGGGCGCATCGATCATTTCGTCAACGGCGAAGATCATTCTGGGACGTCTCCGAATAGGCTTAGCTGTATTGCACTCGTATAGAAAACATCTCCGTTCCAGTCTTGTAAAAAAATGACCTCAACGCTGAGGCGCAAAATGAACGCTTTCGCCCTTTGCCAACTCGGGTAAATCGCGGCGGCGCTGCTCTAAGTATTCTTTGGGCTGAAGACCGGAGAATGTGCGGAACTCTTTGTTAAAGTGGGCCTGGTCGGTGAATCCAAATTCGTGCGCCAGCGTGGACCAATTCACGGGCGTTGCCGGATCGATCTGTTCGAGAAGCGCTTCCAGTCGATAAATACGGCATAGCACTTTGGGGCTGACGCCCACATGAGTCTTGAATGTGTCACTTACGTGTCGGGCGCTCAGGCCGATCTCTTGATAGGCTTCGGTGAGCTTCAGCGCTCCCAAACTTGCTTTGATCTTGTCATATAGGTTTTGAAGCCAGCCGGGAGGCAAGCTTTTGGGCATGCTTGCCAGAAGCTCGTGCAGCTGATCATGGCCTGCCTCTAACGATGCCTGAGGCAACGTTAGCCTAATTTTTTGAACGATTTCGTGGAGCAGCACGTCACGCGCACCCATCGTTTGATCGACCAAGTGCCGCATATCGATGCCGAAGAGAGAATGAAAGCCGATCGGTTCGAAAAGAAGTCCCATGACATGGGTTTCGCTACTTGGCGTGTTGTAGAGCGGCGTCGTTTGAACGCCGCTTAGCCAATTGTGAGCGAAAGACGAGTTTTGCGAAGGATCCTCGGACTTGCCCAGCCGATGGGGCCCACCAAGGCAGAAGATCAAGACGACAAGCCCATTGGGCAATATCTTGTCAGACCGGTAGTGAATTTGACCTTTGGCAAAAAATGTCTGCCGCAGAATTGGTTTCAGCGCGGCGGGCGGGTCAAAGGGTGTGAATTGAAAATCCACCACGGGGCTCCTGGATATCGTGCGCCGCTCGCACGTGCGCGCGTCCTGTACTATAACCCATGCCAAGCCGCCCATCCGCTCCAGGACTTCGCAATGCTACTGACCCTGTCTCGCCTCTTGGACCGATTGTCGTCGATCGTCACAATCGTTTTGGCGATTTTGGTTTACGGCTATTTCTTATCGACCATCATGCCGGCAGAGAGCGCGGCAAGTATGGACTATGCCGGTGAGTGGGGCTCTCCGGATCGTCATTTCCTTTACACGCCGGACGAGCTCTATGAGCAACTGGCAGGGTGGGGCGACGAAGGCCGGGCGCGTTACATTTCGTTTCGCCTGGGGCTGGATATCGTTTGGGCGTTGGCCTACACGGCTTTTCTGGTCACCATTACAAGCGTAGCTTTGCGCCGTGCCTTTGCTGCGGACGATGCGCGGCGAAAACTCAACTTGGCCCCGCTCATTCCGCTTCTTTCTGACTATTCGGAAAACGCGTTGGGCATTTGGCTGGTCAGCAGCTATCCGGACCGCATGGATGGCGTTGCGCAGGTCACGTCTTGGGTGACCGCGTTAAAGTGGACAAGCTTGGGGGTCGCGCACGGGGTCATGATTTATGCGCTGGTGGCTGCCCTCATCGCTGTTATTTATCGACGCCCCAAGCTCTCATAAAACTAAACTGTCGTCGCAGTCGCAAATGCGGGCAGGGGCCCTGTGCTCAGAACAAAAAACAAAACAAGGGCGATCAGGGCATAGGTGGCAAGGCGCCCTGCGACGCGCGTTGCCAATATGGCGAGCGTCGTAAGGGTCACAAACAATTCTGGAGACATGTTTGGCCTCAATGGTTAACAGCGATGTTGCCGCCTCATGACCCTTGTACCGATACGGGCCCAGATCGGATGTGACGGGCGTCACACGTGCCTCAAAATTTGCGTATTAGTCTCGGGCCGCAACAGTTTTGAGCACCCAGGCGACGGTGAGGCCCAAGACGGTCCAAGCCACGAGCTCGAACACGAGATTGCCCAGGACGTAGTCCCAGGGCAGGTGAAACCAGATGGGGTCGCCCACCTGAATGAGAAGCGTGCCCATGGCGCCGCCGAATAAGATGAGCGTGGCCGACTTTGCAACCGCGCGGGGATCAATGCCGCTCAGGCGCAACAGGGCCGTGGCGAGCAGCGCCACTAAGAGATAGAGCCCGACGCCGCCAAGGATTTTCCCAGGTGTCTGCGGATCGACGCCTTGTTGCACATAGCTAATCTTAAAGAAGGGTCCGCTACGGTGCTTCTCGAGCCAGACCTCGATCGCCTCCGACGTGTTGCGCGGCCAGGGGTAGAAATACGTGCCCGTTTCGATGTCAGCGGTTGCAAAAGATTGCGCTGCTTGCTCCATCTCCGGCGGCAGGTTTTGAAACACGCCAACGTAATCATAGAGCAGACCCCAAAACAGCATGCCCCATACGGTGAGCGTGAGCGCGCCGGAGATAGGCGCCGCAAGCCAGATCACAAGAGTCTTCTTGGTCATGGAAGGTGTCCCTTTGGGTGGACGCGGGAGCTCCTAAGCTACATCAATTTCCAAAAACTGCCCAGCGCAAGTCCGGGCCTTGTCAATGAGCTCCGGACAAAAAAGGGACCGCGAGGTTCGCTCGCGGTCCCGAATTTTTGACGACTAGGAAGTCCTAGACGTTTGTTCTGAGTCGCTCCTTACCCGGAGTAAGAAAGTTTGAACATATAGTTCCGTGGCGGCCACATGTAGAAGCCTCCTAAAAATCCGCGGGAACCGGTTTGAATAGTTGCCGTGTTTGCGACGTTCTCCATTGTAAACGACAGTCTCCAATGTTCTTCAATGTCGACTGCGGCAAAAGCATTTACGCGGTCAAACGGAGAGACGATCGTTTCATTGTTTGCAGCGGAGGTGTATTGGTCCGAGTGGTACCAATCTACGCCAAAGCTATAGTCGGCATCGAGATTGAAGAGGCTACCGGTGTGAATGTAATCGAAGCCTAAGGTTAACGCCCAATGCGGAACTGACGGCGGCACGGCTTCAGCAATGCCAAAGGCGGCGGGCGCGGCTGCTGGCGAAGTCGTCGGATTAAGCCTCGTGAATTTAGCGTCCGAGACTTCCGCGACGGCGAAAAGGTTTAAGCCCTCGATAGGCGAGACAATCATCTCGATCTCGGCCCCTCTAATCACCGCATCGCCGGCATTCACAACCGGAAACGAGCTCCTCGGCAAGAATAAAGGAGGAAGCGGAGGCAAGGCCACCTGTGCATTCAACGTAATGTCAGTGATGTCATTGTAGTAGTAGTTGACATTGGCGCGAAAACGATTGTCGAACATGTCCGCCTTGAAGCCACCTTCATAAGTCCAGTTGGTTTCTGGCCCATATGGCGTGCGGGCGTCGTCGCAACCAAATATGCAAATGGCGCTAAATCCGCCCGATTTGAAGCCTTTGCTGGCCGTGGCATAGAGCAGCAAGCTGTCAACAAAGTCGAACGAGTTCGGCACGTTGTAATCGATACCGAACTTAGGCGTCCATGCCGAAAAGACGACGTCATGGAGAATCGGAGCGATCGCAGGAGCACCGACAAAGTTAAAGGTCCCGTCAAACTGCTTTCTATCCCGGGTGTAGCGTGCGCCTCCCGTTAATGTCAGATTGTCTGTGACGTTGAAGTCCAATTGCGCGAATCCAGAATAGTTCCTTGTTTTGGCCACATACGACGATTGAGAAGTTGGTCCCCCCACAAACCAATTGAACGATTGGTCGGCCTTGTCGTCAAAAAAGTAGAAGCCCGCAATAAAATCGAGCCGCTCATCAAACAAAGAGCCGAGTGCTTGCAGCTCTTGGCTGAATTGGCGGGTATCCAGAAAAGTGTCGAACATGACCCGACCGGTGCCGCTAAAGTCGGTAATGATTAAGTCTTGTGTATCGACGTAGCCCGAAATGGACCTGATCTTCACGTCCCAGCCCACATCATAAGTCACATCGAGGGACGCGATGAGTTGCTCCGTATCGCCCCTTGGCTCGTTTTCCACGACCGGGAATTTGTCACCAGACGGTCTATTTGTTCTGTAATTGCCAGATACGATGTTAACATCGTCAAATTCAAACTGCATGGTGCTCGGAACCGTTGGCGTATTGCCTTCTAATAACGCCAAGCCATTATTTTCACTATCGGAATACGAGACCGACGCAACGGCATCAATGCACGCGCAGCCGTGATAGTGAAGCTTGAGGCGGCCGGCAAAGTTTTCCTGCTCACCGAGGCTTTCTCCGGTTGCGACATTTGTACTGTAGCCGTCCTCGCCGGTCGCCTGGAACGAAGCCGAAGCAGAGAAAGCTTCGTTGATGTTCTGCCCGACGCTCGCGCCAAAGCGGTATTGACCGTAGTTGCCGTAGCCAGCCTCCGCATTGATCCATTCGTTGTCCGGGCTTGGTGTGCGCGTTATAAATTTGATGGCCCCGGCCAAAGTGTTTCGCCCATATAGCGTTCCCTGCGGCCCTCTTAAGACTTCCACTCGTTCAAGGTCGGCGAGTTCAATATTGTTGCCGGCGAGGCGAGCCATATAGATGCCGTCAACGTACATCCCAAAGGGAGATTCTGCCACGGCCAATGAGGCATCTTGCTGAGTTGAGCCACGCAGGGCCGGCGACAAGTTCGTCGGCGAGGTAATGTTGTTGCGCATTTTGAGACTGGGCGTGTAGCGCTCCAAATCATTCGGCGCGTTGATTTGTCGAATCTTGAGCTCCTGGCGGCCGAAGGCGCTGACCGACACCGGAACCGTCTGCAGCGACTCAGCTCGGCGTTCAACCGTCACGATGATCGTGTCGATTTGGGCTTTGGCACTTTCGGCCATAAAGACCGTCGTGCTCACAGCAAGAGCGGCCACCGATACGGCGTATCGGAGTCTTTTTACCATCGTCATATTTGTGCTTTTCCCCTCGTTGGAACTTCACTCCCGAACTGCAATTCTATTAACTTTTGCGCCTCTTTGGAATGGGACTTTAGGCGGACTTTCTCCAGTAGGAAAGGCGAAATAGCGCCAAAATGAGCCAAAAGCAGAGTTTCATCATGAGACACTGGCCACGTGTGCCCGTATGGCAACAGTGCAGGTAGTCTAGCTCGTGGGTTTATTGGGGTTCAGTCCACCCTGGCGGCCACGGCCTCGAGCTCCATGAGCACCTCCGGCGATGCCAGGGCTTTGACATAGACGAGTGTACCGGCCTGCGTACCTCCTGGATTGTGTTTTTGGCCGGCTTTGTAAACGGCACCGATGTCCTCCGGATTGACCATGTATAGATTCGTCTTCACGAGGTCCTCTACGCCCATGCCCGCGTCTTCCAAGGTTTGGACAACTTTGGCGTAGACGACGTCGGCCTGTGTTTCGGCATCGGGCGGCGTGTGGCCGTTTTCATCCGTCGCGGTCTGACCGCTTATATAAAGAATGCGAGACCCCGCCGGGATCTCGACACTGCGCCTCGTATATCCCTTGGTTGGATCTCGGACAATGTTGGTCGACATGAGCTTACCTCTTGTTATGGGTGTTGATTTAGAAATCTGAGATGCGGTACAAGAAACTCAATGTATTTGTCGGGTGCCACTTAGAATTAGTTTTATGCCGTAGACGGATTAAACCGAACGACAAAGCACATCACTCGTCCACAACCGCAATCACATCCACTTCGAACAGTAGTTCCGGAAGGGCAAGTCCCGATACGCCAAGGATGGTCGAGGCTGGCTTTGCGTCAGCAGGAAAAAATTTACCTTGAGCCAGATACACCGGTAGTGGGTCGGTGCCTTGGCCCAAGCCAACGATGTAAGCCGTAATGCGGATGACATCAGATGCCGACCCTCCGACGGCGGCCAAGGCGACGCCGATGTTTTCATATGTAAGTTCTGCTTGCTCGGCGAGAGTTTCTGGCATGGTGCCGTCGGCGCGCAGGCCCGCTTGACCTGCAAGGTATACCGTCTTGCCGCCTTGTGCCGTCACGACCTGTCGATACCCTTCTGGCTGACCCAGGCCTTCCGGATTAAGGCGTTGAATTTCTGCTTCGGCCCAAGCCGGCAGGCTCGCTAACACATAGATAATTACAAGCGATAACGTGGTTTTTATCATGTCGGTTCTCCCTCCCCAATGCGGGATCATTTGAGGCGTCTCACGCTAACTCACTTGCCCGCACAGCGCGATCTCTTTGCCATTCTGATTGCCCATTGAGCTTGCCTATGGCGCAATCGTGTTATGATGGGCGCCGAACGAAGTTGGGGGCGGAATCGCCGTGTTGGCGTCACGACAGGGATCTACATCGAACGGAAGCAACAGATGAAACTGCATCGATCCTTGACCGGTATTTTTTTCGCTACTTTGATGTTTGCCGTTGGCCTCGTGGCAATTTGGACGCCCCAAATGGCTCTTGCCCAAGGGTCGCCGACCGTGTTGATCACCGGGTCAAGCCGCGGCATGGGGTTCGAGCTCACGAAGCAATATGCGGCAAACGGCTGGACAGTGATTGCAACCTGCCGAACACCGGGTACGGCAAACGCTTTGAGTGCTTTGGCGGACGAAAATCCCAACATCGTGATCGAAGAACTAGACGTTACCGACAACGCTGAGATCGAGGCGCTGGCTGCTCAATACAAAGACACGCCCATCGACGTACTTATCAACAACGCTGGTATATTCGGCCCCGTGGCCAACCAGACATTGGAAGAATTGGACTACGATACGTTCACCCAAGTCATGGCTGTAAACGTTTACGGTCCCCTGAAAATGTCTCAAGCGTTTGCCGGCAGCGTGGCCGCCAGCGACCAAAAGAAGATCGTGACGATCACCAGCGGGCTTGGCTCCATGGCTTTGACCGAAGACTATGGCGGCTACTACTTTTATAGAGTGAGCAAGTCAGGCGCGAATATTGTCGGGCGCACCTTGGCAGCTGACTTGCGCGATCGGGGCATTCTCATCGGTCTTTTCAATCCGGGCATAGTCGACACGGAATTTTGACGGGATACCGGTTACACCGGCCCAAGACTTGAACCTGAAGTCGCCGTTGGCGCTTTGGTCGGGCTCATTGAAAACCTCAGCCCGGACAACGCTGCCACGATGACCAATTACGACGGCAAGGTCATGCCATGGTGAGCTGAAACGTCCGCCGATGTGATAGACTCGCGTACCAACACCAGAAACGGACTTCGTCTACCGGAAGGAAGATCAGATGGTCGCGCTACAGCCCACTCATAAAATGAGCCCCGCGCCGAACCATGACGAGTTTGCGCGGCAAGAATTCTGCCGCACGTTTCGGGCTCATCTTTTGGATGAAATCCAGAAGGGCACGCGAACGGTTTACGAAAAGCGGGTGCGGCCAAACTTTCAAAAAGAGAACGGGCGTGACGTGAAAGACCGCCACGAGATTCGTCATGCTATGAACGAGGATCACTTTTATCGCCTTTATTGTGCAGGATTGCGTGGCACGCAGGAGCTTATATGGGATTCCGTTATTGATACGGTGGAACGCGATCTACCGCGCCTCAAGGCGAATTTCAAAGGACTTCACAATCAGGCACAAGGCACACTTCAGCTCGATCCTGCTTTAGAAATCCCGCCCTATCACACGGCAGCCGATATTCATTTGCAACCGGGGGCATATCACACGGAAGTGACAGGCGACGATTTGAGTGCGGGCGCCATCTATGACCGAGCTCTTTTCGTATACGGTGACGGCAAATTTGGTCAGTACAATGACATTATGGGCCAGATGGTGATTGATCACCTCAATCAAAAGCAGGCAACGTTTGCGCCAGCGCGCATCCTCGATATGGGCTGCTCCGTCGGCCATAGCACGCTTGCCTATGTCGATGCGTATCCGGAAGCGGAAGTCCATGGTCTAGATGTCGGCGCGCCGATGGTGCGATTTGCGCATGCCCGGGCTGAAGCCCTTGGAAAACCAGCGCATTTTTCGCAACAAAATGCCGAGCACACCAACTTTGACGACCAGTCCTTCGATCTCGTCTTGTCACATATTCTGTTTCATGAGACGTCGCGCAAGGCGATGCCGAATATTCTCAGAGAGTGCTATCGGCTGTTGAAGCCAGGCGGACTGATGGTACATCTCGACATTCCCCAAGATCGCGATGTGGAGAATCTTTATTCATCGTTCATTTGGGATTGGGAGGCCTATCACAACAATGAGACGTTTGAAGTTGTGTTGCGCGATCTCGACTATAAAGAAGAAGCCCGCGCCGCAGGTTTTGCGAAAGAAAACGTTTGGCTCGAAAATTCTCCCTTCGGTTGGCCATTCCTGATCGGTAGGAAGTAGATAGGATCCAGCGTTCTTTTGCCATCGGCGAGTGGCGTCATCCCGGACAAGCACGAGCAACGCGAGTACGCGATCCAGGGCGTCATGTTGTAGGCTCCACATGAATCGAGAGGGAGTGAGTCTTAGCCCTGGATGCCGGATCAAGTCCGGCATGACGCATTTGGATAAGGCAACTCAGTTTTCCGGCAACAGGGGAATTTCGTCGAGCGCCGGCGGTGGTTCAATCGACTCAACATACTCATATATAAGCGTCAGCGTGTCGTCGCTCAGCACGCCGGGACTGTAAGCCGGCATGCGATTAGGCGGACGCCGCACGATTTCCGCAAACGCATCGAACGGCAGGGGCTCAGGTGCCAATTGAGGTCCGGCCGCGCCTCCTTGACCGCCAAAGCCGTGACATTGATAACAGCCATAGGCTTCATAGGCCGCGCGCGCTTCGTCTTGGGCGACGGCAGTCGTGCCGCCTGCAGCAAGCAGAGTGAATGTGAAGATGAGATGTTTTACCGGACGCATCTCCGCGTTACCTCGGTTCGCAAACGACATCAACGAGGGCGGGTTCGCCCTGGTCAACCACGTCGAGCGCTTTGGTAAGTGCAGGGCCAAGTTCGTTGGGATTTTCAATCGGCCCTGCCGCCCAGACACCTAAGGATTTCGCCATGGCGGCAAAGTCGATCGTCGGATCCTCGAACGTGTTGCCGATCTTGGCGCTGCCGTCGATTCCGCGCTGGCGCCGCGCCGCAATGCGCTGCAGATGCATGACTTCTTGATGGTAGCCGCGATTATTGTGCATGACTGAAAGGAGCGGGATATTGTGGTGGGCGGCAGTCCAAAAAGCGCCTGGCACGTAGAGCATGTCTCCATCCGATTGAATGTTGACGGCGAGCCGTCCGGCTTCCTTGTGGGCAAGCGCTGCGCCCACCGCGGCCGGCGCGCCATAGCCGACGCCGCCACCACCTGAATTTCCGATGTGATGATACGGCTCGGACATAGTCCAAAGACGCTCAGGCCAAAAGCTCTGGAAGAACGTTTGGGAGACGATTCCCCAGTCACGCTCTTTTATGAGGTTCCACAGTTCGGCGCACAACCGCGCGGTGGTGACCGGGCTAGCGTTCCAGCCATAGCGCGCTTGGTCGCGGGAACCTTGACGCAGCACTGCATGATCTGTGCGCCACTGTGCTTCACGAGCGGCAATCGCCGTGCGCCGGTCCGGAGTGAGGGTGCGCTTTACCGCTTCTATGAGGGACGGCAGTGTTGCTTCGCCGTCACCCGCAATAGAAAGATCGGACGCGTAGTAGCGTTGGAAATCTTGGTAATTGGATTTGAGATAAAGGTCGTTGACACTAATGCTGATGACTTTGACATCGTCTTTCGCGACGCGCCGCGTCTCGCGATGGGGCAAGTCGACCACTTGGTTGAGCGCGCCCCACATGTCTCCGAGCTCCAATCCCAACACGACGTCGGCATCGCGGATGAGCGACCGGCTGCGCAGCGTCTGATTGAGGTAATGGGTGTTCGGGAAATTCATGCGCGCGCCGCGGTCTACCACTGGCGCTTGCAACAATTCCGCAAGCTCGATAAGCGCGTCCATGCCTTCTCGGGAGCGCACCAGCCGGTCAGCTAGGATGACCGGATGTTCTGCCTCGACCAGGAGAAGCGCGGCTTCCTCAATGGCGCCCATATCCCCTTGCGGTGGCCGCGTCACCGCCAACGCGGGGATCTCGGGCAATGCATTGCCCATGGACTCTTCTTGGAGTTCGCCGTCGGCAATAATGACCGTCGGACCCATGGGCGCCGTTGTTGCAATCTTCACAGCACGGACGAACGACTCGGAAAAATGTTGGAGCGACATCGGCATGTCGTCCCATTTGGTAAAGTCGCGCACGAGTTTGGCCGCGTCTTGCGCTGCATGGTTCCATTCAACGCCCGCGCGCCGCGTTACTGCATCTAGATGATTGCCGCCGATGATGACCACCGGCACCCGGTCGGCCCAGGCGTTGTAAATCGCCATAGCGGCATGTTGCAAACCCACGGTGCTGTGGACCGCAACCGCCAAAGGTTTTCCGGAAACTTTCGCATAGCCGTGCGCAAGAGCCACGGCATGTTCTTCATGAAGGCACGTGAGCAACTCTGGCTTTTGATTGTTGCCGTAATTGACAATCGACTCTTGCAATCCCCGAAAGCTTGAGCCCGCATTGATCGCAATGTAGTCAATATCGACGCTGCGCAGCACATCAACCATAAAGTCCGATCCCGGACGATCAACGAAGTACTGTGCAGCCTGTTCGACGGAATAGCCGTCAGGCAGCGTGAACTCAAGGGCGCTTTCGAGATCGGTATTCGACGCGAGCGATTCGGCGTCACGCGTTTGCGCATGCGCAGGCATTGCGCCGGCGGCGAGGCTGGTTCCGGCCGCCGTCAGAAAGCTCCGCCTGTTGACGCGACCTTTTGGGGACTTCGACGTCATGGTATGGAACTCGTTGTTGCTATAAGCCGTGGACGGAATATGTGTTGCCTTGAATCATAATTTCTCGAATGAAATGAGTCCAACGTTGGTCGACTTGCACGCCAAACTATAGGCTGGACGATCAGCGACCCTCCCGCGCAATGTTGCCTCTGTCAATTGGATCAATCGAAGGCCTGTCACTGGGATGGCCTCGAGCTTGGCTGGGAAAGATCGCCTAAATCTAGCTCAGCGATCTTGAAGCGAGCCGCCTTGCGGATCCAAATTTTCAACCAGGAAGCTTGTGATTTCGCGAGACGAGATGTCGTTTCCCCGATTGCCGAGATGTAAGTAGTCATCAAAAAGGGGCGGTCCGCCTCCTTCTATCATCGAATCGGTTAGATCCAAGCATGGTACTCCCAGTCGATCGCAAATCTCGCGAATTCGGCTTTGCCGATACAGGACGAAGGCCTCGTCTGTCGCTAGATTTCTCGAATCAACTTGTGCGCTCATCGGAAAAATCACAACCAAAAACATAATGTCAAGGCTATCGAGTTGATCGCGCATCGAAGTCAAGAGCCGGTCGACTGGCCCCCAGCCATAATCCTTCCAAGACAAGAAGAAGTCTTTGCGCCGGGCGAACCTAAAATTTTGGCGACCGTCAAATTGCTCGATGGCTCTTTGAGAGAGATAGCTAACTTGGTGTGCGAGATAGCTTTTCGGAAATAGAAATCCTGGAAAACTAGACTTGTCAAAATAATTCAGCGCGACTTCCGGATCGGCTCCCAACGCCCCTCCTTTCAGGGGAATATGAAGATATTTGTAAAAAGTATCGTTGAACACAAATCCGAGGATGACCATGTCAGGCGTCATGTCGAGGCCGTAAAGTTTTAGAAATTCGTACTCCTGATACGTTGTATATCCAGGCACGCCCGCATTGACGACTTCGATATCTTGAGTGGATTTTACGCCGGCTTGATTGAGGTTTTGCTCAATCGTTTCCGTGACCAACATGTCTGACGTCGTACGGGCATTGAAAATCAAGGAATCACCCAGAAAGAGGATGCGAAATTGCCCGTTTTTCTCTTCTATTTCCCGGTTATTGAGGCCCAGACTATTTCTTGAATCGCCCTGCGAATAACGCCACCGCAACGTGGCGTCTTTAGCGGTCAGATGCGGCGCTAACGTCCACTCTTGTTCAAATGGCCATGCTTGGTGGACATATCGGGCAGCGATTTCGGAAATGAACAACCCAACACCAACAGACACGAACATAAGAATAACATTTTCTTTGTTCTGCCGAATTAGGTTTATGAGCCGCGTCAAGTGCGCACGCATGCCATGTCTCTTGCTGTGATTGCCTGCCAGACGCTAACGCCAAACTCTTTTGATTCGCAAGCGTTCATGGCCAAAACGCCGCGCGATTAGACAAAAACTCGTGGCGGGCAGTCGAAGCGTTCACAAGCCCAGTGAACCAGGATTCATGAGATTGTTGGGATCGACGAGTGCCTTGATGCCTTTGATCATAGAGACGGCTTCAGGCTGGCGGTCTTTCAGGTAAGGATAGTCTTTGCCGATCTGCAGATGGCTGGCGCCGTGCTCGTGAAAAAGGTCAATGATGCGTTGCTTCATTTCGCCAACGAGCTGACGGGCGTCCGGATTGTCGTCATAGGTCGGCAGCGTCTTGCGAAAATCTTCCGGCAGCAGGCGCTCATGAAACATCGTGAGTTTATCTTGCCACAGGAACGTTGGTTCATAGAGCATGGCGTTGGTACCGATGAACATGAACAATTTGGTGAGGTAGACTTTGTGGGCATCCATGCGCGGCTTGAACGAGGCGCGCATCTCATCAAACGCCTTGTCGAAATCTTTGAGCTTCGAAAAGGGAAGAATGCCGTGGGTTGGCTTCCAACGTTCGCCGTTGGGCCCGACCATGGGCTTCAGAGGCATGAATGGCGTCGCTCTTATTATAGTGGGTACCGTGTTGGCCACTTCGGCGCCGTAAGCCGCCGCGATTTTGCGGACGCGGGCGAGCTTGGCTTTCGCTTCCGTCATGTCGACGCCTTCAGTGGTGAAATGAGCAAGGAAACTGGGCTTCTTTAAGAAACCTCGGCCCGCCAATCCGATTTTAGCGACTTGAAACGCCCCTTCGATCGGATTGCGGGATGATTTGAACACGGCAAAGGCTGCCGACAACGCATCGGTCGTCGTGGCGCGGTCGAGGGCGCCGCGTTGCAGCCGTGGATCCATGCCGAAATTATCCGCGACGATTCCCTGTTTGGCGATTTCTACATTGGCATCGACAAAAGCGTCATAAGTAGGAAAGCCGAACGAGCACGAGGCGTGAGCGGCTTCTTTTGCCATGAGGCGCATCGTAATGAGTGATTTAATGCCAAGAGCGCCGTTGTCGCCGGTGAACAGGCCGACTGTGTCGGGGCCATAGGTGCGATAAAACGGCGAGCCGTTCGCGTTTGCCGCCGATCCGGTTTTGAGCACGTCACCGCTGGCCAAGACAATTTCCATGGCGAGAACGGATTCACCCGACGTGCCGTAAAGGCCCGATCCGAAATTGACGGAGTTTTGTGAGATTGATCCGCCTACAGTTGCGGCGATGCCAGAGAACGGTCCCCAGAACGGCGTGCGCAGATTTTTTTGTGCCAGCGCTTCGTGAAGCGCGGCCCAGGTCAGCCCCGGCTCGACCGAGACATACATGTCGTCCGCGTTGATTTCGACGATGCGATTGAGCCGGGAGGTATCGATCGACACCGTGCTTGGCTTTACCGGCAGGTAGCCATCCGTATACGACGCGCCGCCGCCGCGCGCGATCATCGGCGCTTTGTGAGCGTTACAAATCCTCACGATCTCGACGAGCTCGTCGCGTGTGCCCGGTTGCAACACGATCTCCGCCAGCTCGGGCGCGCGATGGTAGACGTCGTGAGAAAAAAAGATCCGGTCGGCTTCGCCGGTGAGCGCATATTCTGCGCCTACAATGGATGTGAGCTCTTCAATGATTGTGGGGGTATGAGCTTCGGCGGTGGACATGACTTCTCCTTTGGCGTCGCTTGGTCATGTTCTAGTCGTGCGCTTTTCGCTTTAAGAATGCAAGAATTTCTGCACCGCCTGTCCGCTTTGGCAACGAGACTGGCCAAATTATTGCATCTGAATATATAGCCACCAGCCTCAACTAAGACAGCAAACTCAATCGGCGTGCAACGGCAAGGCCGGAAACTGGATCTTTGTCCAGCCGTTATTCTCGTCCGGCAAATAGACGTAGTGATCGGCGCTTGGCTTTGGAAGGGTTACCGTCTCTTGAACGGCAAATTCAAATATTTCTTCAACTGAATGCATCTCTGAATCATATCCTGGTTCTTGCCCGGGTACTTTCACCGCGAACAAAGTCGAAAAGCCATCGACCAATTCTTCCGCACTCAACTGATTTTTGTTTTCACTGCTTGGATGACGAGACACAATTCGCGAACCGTGATCACCATGTATTATGATTGTTGTGTCCTCAAACTTTCCTGCTTGCTGCAAACGTTCAAAAAGGTGGCGAAGTTTTGAAAGCGTGCAACTAATCTGACCAAAGTAAAGCTGATATCTCTCACTCCTCATCTCTGCCGAAGCAACAAGTCCCGCAGCCTGATTCCATTCGCGAATTGAGTTATGAATTTTATATCTACTGTCATATATGAAAGGAGAATGGGGAAGCAGCAAATGTACAAAATATAGGTGTCCTGTAGGACCCGAAATGATTTCCCCAGCTAACTTTTCAAACACGGGCATTGAGGAGAGAGGTGGCTCGGGAAATCTGCACAGTTGAGATAAGTGGAATTTTGGCCTGTAGGCGGCATGATCGCCGGCAACAGGAGATCCACTATGGCAAGACGACCACGTCGCAATCATACACCTGCGTTCAAGTCGAAGGTGGCCCTTGCGGCCGTTCGCGGTGAGCAGACATTGGGAGAACTCGCTCAGCAGTTTGATGTTCATCCTAACCAGATCAAGCAATGGAAAGATCAGCTCCTTAAGGGTGCAGCGGGTGTTTTTGGGCGGGAGGGTAAATCACCGCTGCCTGCACCCCGTGTTGATGTGAAGAGGCTCCATGCCAAGATTGGGGAGCTGACGCTTGAGAATGATTTTTTAGGCGATGCGCTCACCAAGGCGGGATTGCCGAGCGCAAGAAAATGATCGACCGCAAACATAAACTCTCGCTCAGCCGTCAGGCCAAGGCGCTCAAGATCAGCCGGGGCAGCGTCTATTATCAGCCCCGTCCCGTATCGGTCGGTGATCTGGCACTGATGCGCCGGATTGATGAATTGCATCTCGACTATCCCTTTGCAGGCAGCAGGATGCTGCAGGGACTATTGCTTGGTGAAGGATACAAGGTTGGCCGCCTGCACGTCACAACACTGATGAAGCGTATGGGGCTTGAGGCTATTTATCGCCGCCCGAACACGTCCAAGCCTGCACCGGGCCACAAAATCTATCCCTATCTGTTGCGTAAGCTGCCGGTCACCCAACCCAATCAGGTCTGGGCGATGGATATCACCTACATTCCAATGGCACGGGGCTTTGTTTATCTGGCCGCAGTGGTTGACTGGTTCAGCCGGCGTGTCCTGTCCTGGCGGCTCTCTATCACACTGGAAGCAGACTTTTGCATTGAAGCCGTTGAAGAAGCACTGGCCCGTTACGGTAAGCCGGACATCTTCAACACCGATCAGGGCTCGCAGTTTACCTCCATCGCTTTCACACAAATCCTGAAGGATGCTGAAATCGCCATCAGCATGGATGGCAAGGGAGCGTGGCGGGACAATGTCTTTGTTGAACGGCTGTGGCGCACGGTCAAATACGAGGAGGTCTATCTGCATGCCTATGGCAATGTTCCACAAGCCCGAGCCGCCCTCGGCAAATATTTGGTCTTTTACAACACCAAGAGACCGCATTCATCGCTTGACCGCCAGACACCCGATCAGGCTTACTTCAACGTGCTGCAACCAATCCCGGTCGCGGCATAACAGGGGCTGAAATCCACTTATCCGCAGTCCGAAAGTTGTTCAAACAAACCGAACCACCTCTGTATGAACACGCCAAAAGGAAAGAAGAGTATTAGCCAGCATGTCGCAACTGCCAAAAATTTTGAGCGAAGTTGTAGATGTGTATCGAGTTTTCTTTCAACTTGCGCGAGTTTCCTGAGCAAAGCGCGAAACCATTCCAAAACAGTTACGAGTTGTTTCATATTTTCTATGTGCTTGTTTGCACGAATGCTCTCAGTGTGTACATTGAGCGATTGAATTGCACCCTTCCCTAGACGGTAGGGCATTCTCCGAATAACTGTATTTGGGCAAGGGGTTAGGTCGCATAAGAGAATTCTGCTCTCGTGGATTGCGGCGCAAAAGGCAGGCTTTGATTCAAAAACTCACCCTTACTAGCCAATATCGCGGAACTTTGGATTCGTAATATGGAAGTGTTGTTCATTAACTGAGTGTCGAACCAGGAGGTTTGGAATTTTGGTCAAGTTTACAGCTTCCAAATGTTTTGGATAGTCATATCCAATAGCGATGTGTGCATTGTTCGCTTTGGCAAGAGGCGTGGGCGTGGCAGTTTTGCGGTGAAGATGTCCTGTAGTGGCAAATTGCGGCAAAGAACGGGGAATAAACCAAATGCAGCAGTCGGCGTAAAAGCGAACACATCGAAAGGCTACGCGCGACCTATTATTTGTCGTCGTCCCAGGATGAAGACAACAAATAGAAGGCCCGAAGTCCAGCAAGTCTACAATGGTTAACACGATCACCACAGAAAGCGCCGTGTGGGTGATGTACCATAGCGGCAACGCGCTCTTGGCAAGCGCGAGAAATATTTAGTCCATTGTGACAATCGTCGTGGCCGTAGTCTTAGATAATGCCAACAGGGCAATTGAAAGCGTAATGATTCCCGAAATCCCAATCGGCCAGGCACCAACGCCCGCTCCATCTTGCAGTTGAGCGAAAAATACGACGACCGTTCCAGCACCCCAAATAAACCAGGTAAAGACATGGGGATATGTCTCTTTTCGGAGTATCGGGCGGATGTATGTGTAGAAGGCCGTAAGCGTTAAACCGATTGCCACGACACTAAATGGTTCTTTTGAGGACAACTAGTCTAGCCTGAAGCGCAAATTGCATTTTAAGTGGTGTTATGCGAGCAGAGCACCAAAAGCGTCTGGCTCCGTATTAGTCGATCCATCCCGCTTAAGCGCGCAAGTTGGCACGTCGGGAAGGACTCGAACCTTCAACCTTCAGAGTCAGAGTCTGATGCTCTCGCCATTGAGCTACCGGCGTCCATCGGAAACGAATTAGCTATATTTGTCGCTCACCTTGAGCGTACGAAGCTACGACGACAATCTTGCCAACTATGTTTTGGTTGAAAACATTCAACTCGTCGGCTGGAACCCAAAGTTCCTGGTATTGTGAGCCTCCAACGGTTTTGACAGAAAACTGTGAGACATAGTCATCATTCACCTCGAATTCGGTGACATAGCCGCGATAACCGGTATCTGCCTTTGTCGAATTCCAGTCACGCGCAATTTGTTCTGCATAGTCAAAGTTGAGTACAGGATAGAAAATCGGTTGCTCGGGCAGGCGTGGCGGAAAAGCAGAAAAATCTGCCTCCTCAATCAGCTCAAGTTCCTTTAGTCCAACCGGGCGATAAAGTTTCATCTCAACGACTCAAATAATGTGATCAGGCAAAGGTCCACCCCGCCGGATCACGGGGTGGACCCTTCCTCAGCCCTTGACGCAGAGGATCTGCTTCAAGGTGTGCGCCACGTCGACCAAATCGGCCTGTGCGGCCATGACAGCGTCGATGTCCTTGTAGGCGCCGGGCGTCTCGTCGATGACGCCTTCGTCCTTGCGGCATTCGACCCCTTCGGTTGCCTTGCGATGGTCCGCAAGGGTGAAGGTGTTCTTGGCTTCGGTTCGGGACATGAGCCGGCCGGCCCCGTGGGAGCACGAGTGAAACGATTGCGCGTTACCCTTGCCCCGCACGATGAACGACTTGGCACCCATGCTGCCCGGGATAATCCCGAGGTCACCTTCACGTGCCCGCACGGCCCCTTTCCGCGTCACCCACACGTTGGCGCCGAAATGGTTCTCGCGCGCCACGTAATTGTGGTGACAGTTGACCGCGACCTCGTCGGTCTCAAACCGGGTCAACGCCTTCTTCAGCACACGGAGGGTGTGCTTCATCATGAGCTCCCGGTTGACAAGGGCGAAACGTTGGGCCCAATCGACGGCTTGCATATAGTCGTCGAAAAGGGGATCTTTACCTTCCACCAAGAACGCAAGGTTCTTATCGGGCAAGTGACCGTCCATGAAGCGCCGCTCGAACAGACGCCGCGTTTCGGCAATGAAATAGCTGCCGATCCGGTTGCCGACGCCCCGCGAGCCCGAGTGCAGCATGACCCACAGCCGGTCCTCTTCGTCGAGACAGAGCTCGAGAAAGTGATTGCCGGTGCCCAGCGTGCCCAGATGAACGACCGAGTTGGCGCCCCGGCTCACGCTTCGCCCGTGCGGCACCGCTTGCTCGATCTTATCGCGCACGTGGGCGAGGTTTGCGGGCAGTTGTTGACTGGTAAGCGAGGTACGCACCGCCATCATGCCGCAGCCGATGTCGACGCCTACGGACGCCGGCATCACCGCGCCCTTGGTCGCGATCACGCTACCCACGGTCGCACCGATGCCTAAGTGAACGTCAGGCATGGCAGCCACGTGGCTGTGAATGAACGGCATTTGCGCGACGTTCTGCAATTGCGCCCGCGCGTTATCGGCCATGGGCACGCCCTTGGTCCACGCCTTGATGGGCGCGCCGTCCGTTTCGATGAATTTAAAAGAGACCTTCGCCATTTCCGTCTCCTTTCTTAGACCATATCAAGTTTCCACAAAAAAACCTCCGCGACTTTTGTCGGGAGGGCCCACACACGCAATATTTAAAAGATCAACGTTGCGTATTTGTCTCCCGCGCACGTGGTCGCGCGCCGCCGGACTGCAGCGGCTGCAAATCATTCAAATTTTCTAGTCTCAGGTACATTCTTTGTCTCCAAATCCCATTTTTCGAACGGGAAGGGCGCGCACATTCCTCGAAGTGAGATTGAATGTCAAGCACGAAAGAACAAGTCTGCGTTTGTGGTGCGCTTACTCGCCCGTGAACTTTGTCGCGCGCTTTTCAGCAAAAGCGGCGACGCCTTCTTTAAAATCATGTGAGCGGCAAGCTATTTGTTGACTGTCGCGTTCTAGTGCGAGTTGCGCTTCATAAGAGTTTTCGGGGGACGCCGCATAGAGTTTGCGGATTAGCCGGTAAGAAGCCGTCGGTCCATCAGCCAATTCCTTGGCAAGCTTAAGTGCTTCCGGCATGAGATCTTCGTCATCGATCACGCGATTGATCAGGCCACAGTCGAATGCTTTTTCCGCAGGCAGCTTTTCTGCCAGAATCGAAAGTTCTTTGGCGCGCTGGAGCCCGATTAGCCGTGGTAAGAGCCATGTCGAGCCGCCGTCGGGAACAAGGCCGATGCGTTTGAACGCTTGGAGAAAGTAGGCGGAGCGCGCCGCCAAGATGAGGTCGCCCATGAGCGCTATACTCATGCCGATGCCGGCAGCGGCACCGTTGACCGCGGTGATGAAGGGAAACTCGAGAGCGCGAAGACGACGGAGCAGGGGGTGGTAGCGGTTTTCTAAAACCGGACCAACGTCGATGTTGTCCTCGCTGTCGGGCGTAAACGACGAGTCCATCAAATTTGCGCCTGAGCTGAAGCCGCGTCCCGCTCCGGTCATAAGAAGGCAGCGCGGCTTGCCAGATCCTTCAAGGCTATCGAATGCTTCATTTAAGCCATCGATCATATCCATGGACACGGCATTCAGCGTGTCCGGATCATCAAGCGTCAGAATTGCGACGTCGCCATCTTGCTCAAGGGTGACTTTGTTGAATGCCATGTGGATTGTCGCGTGCCGCCGTCGTCGAGGGGATCAGAAGGAGCTAACAGGTCTAAGGAAAAAGTGAAAGATTTTCCGTAGACGCTATAACCGTACGGCAAGCGAGCAAAAAGTCAAAACTCATATGGGAGCGGATTTTGACCGAAAGAGATTTACGCAGCGCCTTTGGCCAAGTCTTCGACGTTTTTCAGCTCTTCGTCATTTTCACTTACGACGCGATTGCGCCCAGCGCGTTTAGCGGCGTAAAGGCAACTGTCGGCCCGGTGAACAAACGCGTTGATCTCCTCGCCAGGTTTGAAGGTTGCTGCCCCGATCGAAATCGTAATCGTGCCCAAATCTTCACCTGTCGACTTCTTCTGCAAATGCTTGGATTTGACGGCTTTGCGAATCTGATTGCCGAGATTAACGGCGTCATTGAGTGACGTTTCAGGCAAGATTAGAGCGAATTCTTCGCCGCCGTATCGCGCAGCAGTATCGCGGCCCTTGACGTTTTGCTGCAGGCATTTAGCAACGAGCCGCAGGACGTTGTCGCCGGTCTGATGGCCCCAGGTGTCGTTGAACTTTTTGAAATGATCGATATCACTAAACAACAGCGAGAGATTTTGGCCTTCCTGAGTAGCGGCGGACGTGGCGTCGTTTAGTGCATTGTCAAATGCCTTGCCGTTAGCAAGTCCCGTCAACTGGTCCGTTAAGGCTTCGTGCCGGACCTCTTCGAGATTCGTGCGCAGGGCACCGACTTCCTGTGTAGAAGCTTCAAGTTGGAGCTCTAATCGCTTGTTGCGCTCTTCCATCTGTTTTGTGGCGCCGACCAGACCGTCAATCATGCTTTGAACGGCCGCCGGACCTTTGGCATTCGTCAACTCACCCGAAGCAGCTTGCAACGTGCTGCCATAGGCCGAAGCATCGCGGTTGGCATTTTGTATATTTTCTACCAAGGTATCCAATTCATCCTGCATCCGATCGCCAACGTTCATCATTGAGTCAGAAATACGTTTGGCTTGACTGAAATGCGCTTCGTATATTTCGTCACTCATGTCCTGAGTAAAGCCGCGTCCGCTGCGAAGAATCTTATCGAGTATCTTGTTTAGTTCGCGGATTTGACCGCCAACATAGGCAAACCAAATTTCATAGTTTTGAGGTGTTGCCGGAATTTGGTGTTGGGTCATTAGCCCCAGAACTTGCTGTGCGAATTTGTGCGAATCCTGAAAATTGTGCAGGTAACTCACGCTTAACCTCGTTGTTCGGGCGATTTAAAAAATTGGAACATGCAGTTTAGGGAGAAATCGAAAAGACTAAGTAAACAGCCGCCGTAGCCGCCGCGTGTTTAGCCACGAGAAACCTGGTGTTTTTGGAATTGCGGTCGAACGTATAGGGGGGGAACAATTATTCGGCTTCGATTTCGTTAAAAATCTTAACCAATAGCGCGGGGGAAACGGCGATATCGTAAAGGAAGAGGCCAGGCTTATCAGGTAAGCGGACGCGTCTGTTTGAGCAAGAAGGCCGGCGTGTGATCGCCTAAGCCGATCACTCCTTCTTTGCTTGGGGTTTTTTTACTGTCTGCAGCGTCCTTGTTGGCGCTGTGTTTTTTCTGGGGTTCCTGAGATTTTTTGTTGCGGACATCTGGCTTGTCGGCAGGTGGGCGTGATTGCTCTCGCTTGCTATCAGGCTCATCAATCGAGTCTGATAGCGGGAGTGACTTGCCGATGAGTTTTTCGATTGCCGCGAGATATTTGGATTCCGCACGAGTGGACAACAGATAAGCGCGCCCTTTGTGTCCGGCGCGTCCTGTGCGCCCGATCCGATGGACATAGTCTTCCGCGTGGATTGGTACATCAAAATTAAAGATATGCGACACGTCCGGTATGTCGAGGCCGCGGGCGGCCACATCACTGGCGATCAGGAGATCGATTTCACGGTTACGAAACTTATCCAGTGTTTTCGTGCGGATCGACTGATCAAGATCACCATGAAGCGGAGCAGCACTAAATCCGTGTCTAATAAGAGAGTCGCTGACAATCGAAACGTCGCGTTTGCGATTACAAAAAATTATCGCGTTTTTGACCTCTTCTTGTTGAATCAGCTTGCGCAGCGCGTCACGCTTAGCCCTCGGCTCGTGGGGCACTTTGGCAATAAATTGGGCGACCGTATCGACAGTAGAAGAGGGCGGGGTCACTTCTATTTTGAGCGGCGTGTGCAGGAATGCCTCCGACAGGCGCCTAATTTCGGGCGGCATAGTTGCCGAAAAAAACAATGTTTGCCGGGTGAAGGGAAGGAGCTTACAGATACGCTCGACGTCAGGAATGAAGCCCATATCGAGCATGCGGTCGCATTCATCAAGCACCAGAATGTGTACGCCCGACAGCAATACTTTACCGCGTCTAATATGGTCGAGCAGCCGCCCCGGCGTTGCGATGAGCACGTCGACGCCGCGTGCCAGCTTTTGATCTTGCTCGTCAAATGATACGCCGCCGATGAGCAATGCCATGCTCAGTTTATGATTTTGGCCGTAGATTTGAAAACTTTCGGCAACTTGAGCGGCTAATTCGCGCGTTGGCTCAAGGATCAAAGATCGCGGCATGCGCGCTTTGGCTCGGCCTTGCGAGAGTTTTTCGATCATCGGTAACGTGAATGAGGCGGTCTTGCCGGTGCCGGTTTGTGCAATGCCGAGAATGTCGCGTCCTTCGAGGGCAGCGGGGATGGCTTCTTTTTGAATCGGCGTCGGTTCCGAATAGCCGGCGGTTGCGACCGTGCGTAACAAATCAGTGCTGAGGCCCAGGTTTTCAAAACTCATTTAGATTCTTTGCTATTGAAGTAATCAAAAGAAAATCAATCGGCTCAAATGGACCCACGGGCCTGGCGCTCCAGTGCTTTCGCGTATGGGGGGTCAGCCTTTTCTTCTCGTCACCGCACGAAGTGGCGGTCTCGGCGCTGAAACATAGGGACTCTCGGGCAATTGTCAATAATCGTGACGTTTTAACCTTTGGTTCGTCTCACCGTCTGCGATCTGTGACAAACGCCAATTTGGCTAAATGTCGAGATCTTTGGCAAATTCCGCGTTCTCTTGAATGAATTGAAAGCGCAATTCCGCCTTTTTTCCCATCAGCTGCTCGACCAAGCTTGCCGTTTTCTTTTGCTCCTTTTGGGGCAAAACCACCCGCATAAGCGTGCGGCTGCCGGGCTTCATTGTCGTTTCTTTTAGTTGTGCCGGCATCATTTCACCTAACCCTTTAAATCGGCTTACTTCGATTTTTCCTGATCCATTGAAGGTCGTTTTCATAAGCTCGTCTTTGTGCTTGTCATCCCGGGCATAGGCAGTTTTGGCGCCTTGAGACAGGCGATAGAGCGGCGGAACGGCAAGATACAGATGCCCTTGGTCAATCAGGCCCGGGATCATGCGGTAGAAAAAGGTGATGAGAAGGGAGGCGATGTGGGCGCCATCGACATCGGCGTCGGTCATTATAATGACGCGCTCGTAGCGCAAGTCTTCATCTTTGTACTTGTCGCCGATGCCGCAACCTAGCGCTTGCTGGAGATCAGAAAGTTCCTGATTGCTCCGCAATTTGTCCGTCGCAGCGCTCGCGACATTGAGGATTTTACCTCGCAGAGGCAAAATAGCTTGCGTTTCTCTAAGGCGTGCTTGTTTTGCTGAGCCGCCGGCCGAATCCCCTTCGACCAAAAAGATCTCGGTGCCTTCCGCGGCGCCCCGGGAGCAATCGGCAAGTTTGCCGGGTAGTCTCAACTTGCGCGTTGCCGCCTTGCGGCTCACTTCTTTTTCTTGGCGCCGTCTCAGCCGCTCTTCGGCCCGCTCGACGACCCATTCCAGCAGTTTATTGGCCTCGGACGGCGACGCCGTGAGCCAATGTTCAAAGTGATCGCGAACCGCGTTTTCGACCAGTTTGGCCGCATCCGAATTGGACAGTTTTTCCTTTGTTTGACCCTGAAATTCGGGATCGCGAATAAAAACCGACAAAATCGCCGCACCGGTCGTCAATAGATCATCGGCGGTAACGGCAGCGGCTTTCTTGTTTCCTGATAACTCGCCATATGACTTGAGCCCCTTAGTAAGGGCAGCTCGAAAACCTGCTTCATGAGTTCCGCCGTCAACGGTCGGGATGGTATTGCAATAAGAATTCAAAAATCCGTCTGCGCCACCTGCGACGCCGCCCGGCACCCACGTGATCGCCCATTCGACGGTTCCCGCTTGGCCTTCAGTCTTTTTGACTTCACCGGAAAAGGGCGCATCGGTGACCGTCTTCCGATCTTCAATTTGCAAAGCAAGATAGTCGGTTAAGCCGCCGGGAAAATGCAGGACATCTTCGACGGGGGTTTCGTCTTTCCCTTTTATGAGTTCCTTAGCGCATTTCCAACGGATTTCTACGCCGCCGAACAGATAAGATTTAGAGCGCGCCATACGATAAAGGCGCGACGGTTTTAACTTTGCGGCGGCGCCGAAGACATCCGTATCGGGATGGAAGCGGATGGTCGTACCCCTTCGGTTGTGGACCTTGCCCGCTTTCTTGAGTTTGCCTTTAGGTTTGCCGCGAACATAGCTCTGCGTATAAAGCTGGCGATCGCGCGCGACCTCCACTTCAAGCACTTCGGACAGCGCGTTTACGACAGAAATACCCACGCCGTGAAGACCGCCTGACGTCTCGTAGACTTTGCCGTTGAATTTTCCGCCCGAGTGAAGCGTGGTCAGGATGACTTCTAATGCCGACTTACTTTTGAATTTCGGATGAGGATCGATCGGAATGCCGCGGCCGTTGTCGCAGACCGAAATAAAGCCATCCTTTTCGGCTTCAATCTCAATCCAGGTAGCTTGGCCGGCGACTGCTTCATCCATGGCATTATCGAGCACTTCGGCAAAGAGATGATGCGCGGCGCGCTCGTCGGTGCCGCCAATATACATGCCCGGACGGCGCCTTACGGGCTCAAGGCCCTCAAGTACCTCGATATCTTTGGCTGTATATGATTTCGCCGATTTGTCGAATTTTGCGGCCGAAAACAGGTCAGGAGTCTTTTTCTTGGTCTTGCGCGCCATACGTCAGTCAAAGTTGAAAAGTCGAATCACGTCTAAACGTAGCGCACTTGCCGCAATTTCCAAGGGGCGCAGGAGGACTAAAGGGCGCTCACCGACGCAACGAAGGAGACTGAATGAACTTGTCCTGGAAATTTACGCACGCAACAACCCTGCCATCATTCCCCCTGACCTGTCAGTGGGGCTATCGACAGGGTTGTTATTTGGGTGGATTAGTTTCCACCGCCCGATTAGGAAACCGAGCTTCAACTTTTAAGTTGTTCAAATTTTGATTGGAACGCTACCGGTGTCAGGTGGAGTCAATTTTCTAACCTCCTGCCTCGTTAGGTTCACAAATCGTACGCGTCTGATTTTGCAGTGTCAAACAGAGGTGGTTCGGTTTGTTTGAACAACTTTCGGACTGCGGATAAGTGGATTTCAGCCCCTGTTATGCCGCGACCGGGATTGGTTGCAGCACGTTGAAGTAAGCCTGATCGGGTGTCTGGCGGTCAAGCGATGAATGCGGTCTCTTGGTGTTATAAAAGACCAAATATTTGCCGAGGGCGGCTCGGGCTTGTGGAACATTGCCATAGGCATGCAGATAGACCTCCTCGTATTTGACCGTGCGCCACAGCCGTTCAACAAAGACATTGTCCCGCCACGCTCCCTTGCCATCCATGCTGATGGCGATTTCAGCATCCTTCAGGATTTGTGTGAAAGCGATGGAGGTAAACTGCGAGCCCTGATCGGTGTTGAAGATGTCCGGCTTACCGTAACGGGCCAGTGCTTCTTCAACGGCTTCAATGCAAAAGTCTGCTTCCAGTGTGATAGAGAGCCGCCAGGACAGGACACGCCGGCTGAACCAGTCAACCACTGCGGCCAGATAAACAAAGCCCCGTGCCATTGGAATGTAGGTGATATCCATCGCCCAGACCTGATTGGGTTGGGTGACCGGCAGCTTACGCAACAGATAGGGATAGATTTTGTGGCCCGGTGCAGGCTTGGACGTGTTCGGGCGGCGATAAATAGCCTCAAGCCCCATACGCTTCATCAGTGTTGTGACGTGCAGGCGGCCAACCTTGTATCCTTCACCAAGCAATAGTCCCTGCAGCATCCTGCTGCCTGCAAAGGGATAGTCGAGATGCAATTCATCAATCCGGCGCATCAGTGCCAGATCACCGACCGATACGGGACGGGGCTGATAATAGACGCTGCCCCGGCTGATCTTGAGCGCCTTGGCCTGACGGCTGAGCGAGAGTTTATGTTTGCGGTCGATCATTTTCTTGCGCTCGGCAATCCCGCCTTGGTGAGCGCATCGCCTAAAAAATCATTCTCAAGCGTCAGCTCCCCAATCTTGGCATGGAGCCTCTTCACATCAACACGGGGTGCAGGCAGCGGTGATTTACCCTCCCGCCCAAAAACACCCGCTGCACCCTCAAGGAGCTGATCTTTCCATTGCTTGATCTGGTTAGGATGAACATCAAACTGCTGAGCGAGTTCTCCCAATGTCTGCTCACCGCGAACGGCCGCAAGGGCCACCTTCGACTTGAACGCAGGTGTATGATTGCGACGTGGTCGTCTTGCCATAGTGGATCTCCTGTTGCCGGCGATCATGCCGCCTACAGGCCAAAATTCCACTTATCTCAACTGTGCAGATTTCCCGAGCCACCTCTATATATTGAAAAATTTGGACGCGCCGAGCGTGCGCGCTATCGCGATTTGTTGAGTCAAGCTGTTGTTATCAATTTAAAGCCATCTGAAAAAGATAGCATCGCCTATTTAAATGCCGGCAAATACATCGTAGATCATGTAGACTTGTTGTTTGCGGTATGGGATGGAAAGACATCACAAGGCATTGGCGGGACAGCCGATATTGTTGGCTACGCTCGGCAGATACACAAGCAATTGATACATGTAAACCCTAGTGCCAAGGTTGTATCATAAGCAGAGTCATTCAATTTTGTTTCAACCGATTGATATTCATATAGGTTGAAACGACGTGCTTCGCCTTTTCATCATTGCCGCCATCATTCTGGTCGTCGTCTATTTGGTAACGCCGAGCCGGGTATTCACGCCCGGCAAACAAAAATCGAAGAGGTTCCTGGAAACCTTCGTCGCGCAAAACGGAGGGCGCAATGACGATCCGGAGGTCAAACGGTTGATCCATCGTATAGTTGGCCGTTTTTCGCCCGTCGTGCACAACCAGCTCGACGACATCGACTTTACCGTGGTGATGAGCAAGATCCCCAATGCCTGCGCCATTGGCATTCACGATATCTGCATCACACAAGGTCTTATTGACCTGCTTGACCGGCGCGACACGTATCTCGCCCCAATCATTGCACACGAATTGGGTCATATCGTCTGCGGTCATGCGGCGACACGATGGAAAGATGGCGTGTTCATGAATATTGCCACATTCATGCTGACGCTCGTTTTTCGCTCAGGCTGGCTGAGCGGCCTTTTCGCGTCCGCAGCGCTGTCGAAGTTTTCGAGGGTGCAGGAATTTGAGGCCGACGCCTTTTCAGTGAGGCTGGTGAAATCCGTTGGATACAATCCCGAACATGCTGCGATCGCCTTGGAAAAGGTAACTGCATTCTACAAAGGTCATATCGGAAACGATGTGATCACCCGCTACTTTGCTTCGCACCCTCCGCTCGACCAACGTCTGGAACAGATGAAGCAAATCGCAAACGAGTAATTGCGTCGCGTGACTGTCTCGTCAGGCTCGCCGCGAAAACAGCTCTGTTATTGCACCGGGCCGCGCTTGCGTGAAGCCGAGCCCGACAAGAATAAGCACGAGTGCCGCGAAGGCGCTGACCCCTGGCCGCTCCCCTAAGACGATCATGGCAAAAATCACCGCCCAAAGAGGAGAGACATAGCTCGTGAGCGCCATGAATGTCGCGCCTGCCATTCGCACCAACATGAAAAAGCCGACCGAGGCGAATCCGGTGGCAAAAACGCCGGTCAAGATAAAAGAAATTATTGAAGTTGTGCTTGGATTGAGTGTCCACGGCTGGTCCAAGACAATCGCGAACGGCAACAATATGATGCTGGCGATTGCGTTTTGAATTGTTGACGCTGCAATCGGATCAACCCGGCCCAGCCTTTGGACAAAGACCGCACCGACGCCATAGCAAACGGCGGCCAGGAGCAGCGCCAATTGAGCAAGGATTGTGATGGCATCACCGCCCAAATCTTTGAGCGCATCTAATCCCACCAATACGCCAATCCCGATAAAGCCTAGAACAAAGCCCGCCCATTTGTTCAGCGTCCAGGTTTCAGACGAGACGATCAGCGGCGCCACAGCAACCGTGGTGAGCGGCATTACGGCGAGAATAATGGCGGCCAAACTTGCATCAACATATTGCTGGCCCCAACTCATGAGAGAAAACGGAAGCGCGACGGCGAGTGTGCTCAGCACAACCAAATAGCGCCAAGTCCGATTGAGACGTGCAGCGCCGGTTTCTTGGTTTCGTTCAATCAGGGGCGGCGGCCGTTGTCCCATAGCGATCATGAGGGGGAATAAGATGACAAACGCCATAAGCGAACGGCCCGACGAAGCAGTAAACGGCGGTATTGTCGCGACGGTCAGGTTGATGAAGACGTAATTCGACCCCATGATGATGACCATGACCGTAAACAACAGCCACACGCTCAAGGGTCGTTTTGTTATCACAATGTTTCATCCGTCGACGGATCGTCAGCGGCACTCATGCTTCCGAAGGTCTTAAATCCCCGGAATACGAATGTTGCTGTAAATTGAGGCGTTATGATCGAAGCCAGTCTTATGGAACGTAGCTAGGCTTCGTCAAGAAAATTGAAACGGTAGGCTGACCCGTGCGTTACAACGTGTCCGGCCGTTGGACCTGAAAAGTGGGCGGGCAACATCGTTATGGGCGTATCGGCAAGGCGGTTGAGCAGCGCTGCCCGCGTCACCCGGGCCTGCTCCGGATCGCCGTCATAGACCGGCGCCATGTCTGGATCCGCCAATTGAGCGGCGTGATGTACAACATCACCGGTGAAAACGCCTAACGCGTCGCCTGACCTAACGTTGATGATGACGTTGCCGGGCGAATGGCCGATGGCCGGCTCTAGCCAGATGCCCGCTTCAAGCTCATGATCGGTTTCGACCATGGTCGCCCGACCCGCCTCCACCACCGGTAAAACGCTGTCAAAAAATGACGCCTCCTGCCAAGCACCGTCCGGGCTCTCCTTGGCTTGGCGTTCCCAATGCTCGTATTCGGTGCGCGCAAAGATATAGCGTGCGTTTGGAAAGGTCGGCACCCAGCGCCCATTCTCGAGTCTTGTGTTCCATCCGACATGATCGGCATGCATATGCGTGCACATGACATAGTCGATATCGGCGGGGCTCAATCCAAGAGCGCCAAGCCGGCCCAAAAAATCTACATTGCGCATGTGAAAAGGCGGCGTACCACCCCGCTCTTTGTCGTTGCCCAGGCAAGCGTCCACCAGAATGGTCGAACGCCCCGTGCGCACGACATAGGAATGAAAACTCAAATAAATGAGTTGAGCATCGAGATCGATTTGATGGCCGAGCCACGAGGCTTGTGACTCAAAGGCGGACCAATCTGCATCGGCAAAAACTTCTTTAAACGGAAGACCGCTTCTGTCTTCGTCAATCAACTTTTGAATATTGATATCGCCGATTTGAATGGCTTGCATTTCGTATCCTAAATTGGAGAAACTAGGCGCGCTTCTTCTTTTTCTTCTTGGGTTTTTTAGCGTTGGCGCGGATCGCGACGTCAAGAGCCTTGCGCGCCCAGTCGGCCAGCGCATCTGCATCTTCATAAAGCCACTCGGGCAATTCGTAATAGGCCATGCTCCGCCCGGCTTCAGGTGGACCATAGGTAAACGGACCTTTGTCTTCGGCCTCGAAGTCCGCACGGTTGGAGTCGTCTACTTTGAGATAGACTGTATCGTCGACGATCAGGCCGATCATCAGATCCACCTCCGGCAAGGGCACAAAGATCCCCGCCCCACCGAACATGCGTTTGATGGCGATCGAGCCGAAGGGTTCGAAAAGTTCCTTGATGAATTCTTTGTATTCAGGACTGACAGGCATGGGCTGGGACTTTAGGGCCCAGCTCTCGGGACGTCAAAGCGACGCCGGCCCTTTAGTTTACGATTGCAGGCTTGATGGTCACGGATTCGCCGCAGCCGCAGGCATCGGTTTCATTCGGATTATTGAAGACGAATCCGGACTTGAGCTTTTCGACTTGGTAATCCATTTCCGTGCCAATGAGAAACAGGACGGCCTTCGGATCAATGAGAATTGTGACGCCCTTATCTTCAACCACTTCATCAAGCGGATTTTGCGCCTCGGCATATTCCATCGTATAGGCCTGACCCGCACAACCGGCATTTTCCACGCCCAATCGAACGCCGATATACTCATTGTCTGCGCCAGTCATAATCTCATTTATGCGTGCCGCTGCCGCATCGCTCAATGTGATCGCTTTAGGCCGTTCGCGCTTCATTGCCATTCCTTAACTCCCGGACGCCTTACCTAGTGTTTGAGTCGCTATCAATCAAGCCGCCTCAGTACATATTGAGTTCGAGCTTGGCCTCGTCGGACATCAAAGATGGGTCCCACAGGGGATCAAACACCAAATTTACTTTGACCTCGTTAACGCTTTCAACCGTTCGTGCCGCATCAGCCACCCAGCCCGGCATTTCGCCGGCAACCGGACACCCGGGCGCTGTAAGGGTCAAGTCAATTTCAACATTGCGCTCATCAGAAATGTCGATTTTGTAAATGAGTCCAAGCTCATAAATGTCGACCGGAATTTCCGGATCGTACACCGTCTTAATCGCCGCAATTAGCTCAGCGGTCAAACGGTCAAGCTCTTCCTGAGGCAATGCACTCGCGGACTCGCTTGTTTGTTGCTGTTCGCTGGATGTTGTTATCTCGTCCATGGCCTAGCTCAAAAACTCCCGCGCTTTCAATAGTGTTTCAACAAATCGGTCGACTTCGCTACGTGTATTGTACATGGCAAACGACGCGCGCGCCGTCGATGTCACACCATAACGCTCCATTAACGGCTGCGCACAATGGTGGCCCGCACGGATCGCCACACCTGAGCGATCGATGATTGTACTGATGTCATGGGGATGTGCACCCTCCATGACAAAAGACAAGATGCTCGCCTTGTTTTTCGACGTGCCAATGAGACGTAGCGAATTGATTTCCTGAACGCGGCCCGTAGCATAGTCGCGCAAATCATGCTCATGGGCCAATAGTGTGTCGCGGTCAAAGCCCATGAAATAGTCGAGCGCCGCACCGAGACCGATTGCTTCCACGATCTGCGGCGTGCCCGCCTCAAAGCGTTGAGGAGGTTCGGCGTACGTAATGGCGTCGCGCCTGACTTCCTCAATCATGGCGCCGCCGCCGCGATAGGGCCGCATCTTTTCCAGCCACCCGGATTTGCCGTAAAGAACTCCGATGCCCGTCGGTCCATAAATCTTGTGACCCGAGAATGCGTAGAAATCGACGTTCAAGTCTTGCACGTCCACTTTGTCGTGAACGACAGCCTGACACCCGTCTAGCAACACAGGCACGTCATGCTCATGGGCAATTTGGATGATCTCCTTCGCCGGAACGATCGTCCCGGTGACATTTGACACATGCGTAAGAGCAACGATTTTGGTCCGCGGCGTAAAGAGCTGTTTGAATCCGTCAAGATCGAGATCTCCGTCGTCGGAAATCTCCGCCCACTTGATGACAGCCCCCTTGCGCTCGCGCAGATAATGCCAGGGTACGATATTCGAATGGTGCTCCATAACGGAGAGAATGATCTCGTCGCCCTGTTCGATAAAATTACCACCATAGGAATCGGCGACAAGGTTGATCGCATCAGTAGCGCCGCTCGTAAATATGACTTCGTTGTCACTTTTGGCGTTGAGGAACCGTGCCACGGTTCTCCGCGCTTCTTCGTACTTAGTCGTCGCAGTGTTGCTCAAGTAATGCAAGCCGCGATGCACGTTGGCGTATTCTTCTTGCATCGTGTAGGTCATGTTGTCGATGACCGCTTTGGGCTTTTGCGCTGAAGCAGCATTGTCCAAATAAATCAATGGCTTGTCGTAAACTGATAGCGACAGGATCGGAAAATCGGCGCGCACGGCCTCCACGTCGAAACCGGTAGCCGCATTTATATTGAGCACTTGATTCACTGACCGCGCTCCACACCAACTGCCGGAAACTGCGCTGCCCACATAGACGCGGCCTCTTTGAACGTCGCCTTCACATCATCATCTTGAACTTCATCAATGGCTTCATTGATAAACGCCTCGACTAGCAAAGCTTTTGCCTCAGCCAATGGCAGCCCGCGCGAGCGCAGATAAAAGAGAGCGTCCTCGTCGAGCTCTCCAGTCGTCGCACCGTGCGAACACTTGACGTCGTCGGCATAGATTTCAAGCTCAGGTTTTGCATCCGCTTTGGCACGCTCGGAGAGAAGCAGCGTTCGGTTCATTTGGTGGCCGTCCGTCTTCTGAGCGTCCTCGGCTACCAAAATTCGTCCCTGAAAAATACCATGGGATCGATCCAACAACGCCCCGTGAAAGACTTCGCGGCTTGTGCATTTGGGTTTGGCATGGATAATTTCGGTGCTGATGTCAGCATGTTGCGCCTTACTCAACATGTAGGCACCGCTCACGCGCAAATCCGCGCCCTCGCCGGCGAGTTCGTAAATCCCGTCGGTCCGGGAAAAACCCGTACCAGTCGTGAGATAAAAGCTGTCGAGCTTGGCACCGGCTTGCACATTGGCTCGGATCGTTTGAGCGTGGAGCGCGTGCTCACCCTCAGTTTGATGTTTGTAATGACAAAGCTCGGCATCTTCGCCAACATCGAGTGTCGTTACAGAGTTGTTAAACGTAGTTTCCGCTGCACTATTTGAAAATCTTTCAACGATCGTGGCTCTTGCACTTTTGTTCAAAATAATTGAAATGCGGACGTGAGCTTGCACGCCCCCGTTCGTCATGTCATGGCAAATGTAAATAGGCTGATCAATTATGACACCTTCGGCGACCCGGATCAGCAAACCTTCTTCCATCAACGCCGTATTCAGAGCGATTAACGCGCGCTCATCTTCATCTAAAGCGCGGGATAAATGCTGTTCAATCCAGCTAGGTGGGTCGCCCTCAATATCACGCAAGGAGACCACCTCAACGCCGCCGGGCAATTCTGACAGAGAAGAATATTGTGGTTGATAAACGCCATCGGAGAAGACAGCAGCGATTGCCTCGGACGGCTTTTGCATCGCCGAGTCAACTTGCGCAGGCGCACGCTTAAAGTCGCGCTTGAGTTGTGCTCGCATGTCGGTATAGCGCCATGCCTCCAATCGGCGGTGCGGTAAGCCCGACACTTTCAAACGCTGAGCAGAGCGCTCGCGCAATTCGGCGAGCCATGAGCGGCCCGCTTCTTTGTCTTTTTGAATTAGTTCCTGCGCCGCGGCCACAAAAGGCTGCTCCACATCGCCGGCTTTAGCGATGAGCTGAACTTGGGCCTCTTGTTTTGCCTCTTGGCGTGCCATGGGTCGTTTCACTTTCGTGCGTCAAGCAGCTGTTTCGATGATGGCGTCGTAGCCTGAACGTTCAAGTTCAAGCGCCAGCTCCTTGTCACCGGATTTTGCAATACGCCCATTTGCAAGCACGTGGACAAAATCCGGGACAATATAGTCAAGCAACCGTTGATAGTGGGTAATCACAACCATGGATCGTTTGGGTCCGCGCAATGAGTTCACGCCATTTGCGACTAGCTTTAGCGCATCGATATCGAGACCAGAATCCGTTTCGTCCAAGATCGCCAAGGTCGGCTCGAAGAGAGCCATTTGCAGAATTTCGTTTCGTTTTTTCTCGCCGCCCGAGAACCCGACATTAAGCGCACGCTTCAACATCTCTTCAGAAACGTTCAACAGCTTGGCGCGTTCGCGGACGAGGCGTAAAAAACTTGCCGCATCGAGCTCTTCTTCACCGCGTGCCTTGCGTTGCGCATTCAATGCTGTACGCAAAAAAGTCATGGTCGGCACGCCAGGAATTTCAAGTGGATATTGGAACGCCAGAAAGACGCCCGCGGCCGCACGTTCGTTAGGCGACATCTCAGTCAATTCCTTGCCCTGGTAGGTGACCATCCCTTTTG
>CBDFKK010000003.1:0-40951 GCA_965248815.1 Alphaproteobacteria bacterium | reverse complement strand
TCCCAGCCCTGATACATGATAATTTTGCCGCCGCGCGCCTCATATGCAGCTAAGTCCGGATTTGAGCCGGTATAAATTTTTTCCATTTTCTTGAGCCGCTTCGGATCGCGATCAAAATCAAAGTCGTACAGGGAATAGTCCGGACCGGGATCTGACTCAAATGCCATATAGCGCAAAAAATCGCTAATGAGCGGCATTTGAAGACCCAATGCGGGCTGACCGCCTATGCCGACTAATCCCGGCGCCCATTCGTATTCCGAACCCCGCATGAGACCGCCGGGATAGAGCTGCTCGCCTTTCGAATTTTTTGCCCCGCCATAAATCTTGCGTACAACCTCGATATCTTGGTCCGACAAGCATTCACCGGAAGCTTGACCGGGCCGGCACGATAATTCTGCGGGATCAAAGTCACAGCGGCGCGGATCGGAAAGCAGGCCATCTGTTACGCCATCCAAAGCATCGCACTTCTGCATTACGGCATCACGGACCATCGGCAATTTGGCGCCATCCAAAATCTGACTGCGGTTGTCGTCTAAATTAGCGCGCACCGTCCACAACAAATGCAGTGCCCCAATTCCGGTTTCGTTAATCACAGGTGCCCCCGAAATGATGCCGTCAAAGTCGTTCGGATATCGCTGTGCCTCAACCATGCCCTGGCGGCCGCCGGTGGAGCAGCCGCGGAAGTAAGAAAATTGAGCAGGCGCATTGTAGTAAGCCGAAGCGATGGCTTTAGCGACGACTGCGGTCGCGTGGGTCGCTCGGTAGCCAAAATCAATTTCGGCCTGCCGATTGTTGTAGGCCCAAATGCCGCTGAAAGGCCGGCCCTTATGGCCCAAGTCCGACGTGGTGACGGCGTAGCCGCGGGCCAGCGCGTCATCGGTTGCGCCAATCTTGACAATGCCGCAAAGGCCGCCGCAACCCTGCATCAAAAATTTTTGATTCCAATTCTCCGCGGGGAGTCGCAACTCAAAACCGATTTGCGGCGCAATAAATCCTTCCACGCGGCAATAGGCCCGAAGGTCTTCTGACTGCGGAACTTCCGCAGCGGCGGTAATCAAAAAAGGAAACTCGCCCCCCTGATCAATAGTCTCAGTAACGAGGTTTTCACACGGATCAGCCAACGCCGGCCGGACGTATCCCGCCATCACCACGGCTAAAACAAAATGAGCAAGTCGTCCCATGCTTCTGTCGCCTTTCGGGGTCAAATGTCCTAGCGGCCTATTGACTGTTCTGGCCTGTCCATCACTTTCCAAGTTGACCTCGCCGCAATTGCCGCTCAATCCAAAATCAAGTAAATAGCATTTTGTGATATATTTCTAATTATTGATAAGAATGGACGGCTAAGTCCCTAAGTGGTGTTTTTATGGCTTCCGTCATTAGCAAATCCGTCGCGCGCGTGTTTGAGATATTAGAACTCTTTCGGGAGGCAAAAGAGCCGATGCGCGCGGTCGACATCAGAAATGCGCTTGGCTACCCGCAACCAAGCACGCTCGCACTTTTGAAAAATATGCTGAAACTTGGTTACCTCAGCTTTGGTCGCCGGGCCAAGACATATTTTCCCACGGCGCGATTGGGCCTGCTTGGTCATTGGGTCCAAACGGCAATCGTCGGTGGCGGATATATGGCTGATCTTGTCGACGAACTAAGCTCTAAAACTGAGGAAACGGCGAGCATCAGCGCCGCCAGCGACATTCAAGCGCAAGTTGTTTACGCCCGTACGGCTGATCATGCACTGGCACTACAAGTCAAGCCGGGTCCAGTTGCACCGCTCTGCTCTTCCGTCGTCGGACGAACGTTGCTCAGCGTCATGACTGATGAAAAAATCAAAGAAGCCGTTGAAAATTCGAACAAGAGAGAGCGCCTAAAGCGATCCCATGTAACGCACAACCTAAAGGAAATCATTGCTACAGCCCGGACCGTTAGAGAAAAAGGATATATTGCCTCCTACGACTTGTTTTTGCCTGGCGTCGGCGTGATCGCATTTCCCATCAACAACCACGACAACGATCAAGTGCTTGCGCTCGCCGTTGCAGGGGGAAAGGACCGCATTAAATCCAAGGAAGCGATGATCGTGCGATCCATGAAATCCGGTATCCGGCGCTATGGTCTTGCACTAAAAAACTTCGCATCGGCCTAACGATCCAGCAGCGGCTGCCCGCGCGCGCGAACCGCTTTATTTAACTGGAAGCGACGTGGAATATTTAACCTGTCTCAAAGCAAAGCTGGATGACGCCGAGGCGACAAAAGGGTGATCCAGCACATAGTTCATTAAAAAATGTTCGTACGCCGCAACGTCGGGCACGACAATACGCAACATATAGTCGGTATCGCCGGACATGGAATAGCATTCTAAAACCTCCGGCCGTCCAAGAACAAAACTTTCCAGCGCATCTCGCGCCTTGTCGCCGTGTTCCTTCAACGTAACACCGCACATGACGCTAACCCTGAGGTCCATCTGTGTCGGATCAAGGAGGGCAACCCGGCGCATGATGACGCCGCGCTCCTCGAGGGCTTTAATCCGGCGCCAACAGGAAGTCGGCGATGACCCGACGCGCTCAGCGATTTCTTGGTGAGAAAGCGTTGCATCTTGCTGCAACAGGTCCAGGATCTTTCGATCCATCTTGTCCAATTTAGCCATAACTCTATTTCACAATACTCGAACATTACGCAACCACGTTTCATATTATGGGCCAAAGCTCAAAGAAATGAAACCTTTTTCCTTTCATTTTGGTCTAAACTTTTCAACAGATTTCAACAGATTCAGTCGGATTGAGGCAACTGATGAGCCTACGTGGCCAGACCTATGCGGCAAAAGAGGATTACACGATTGACCAAAATTGGGACACCTACACCCCAGTTGAGCACGCAACGTGGGACAATCTCTATGCGCGCCAGAGCCGATTGCTGCCACATCGAACCACACGAGAGTTCTTGCAAGGCCTCAGTAAGCTCGATTTAGGCGCCGGCGGCGTCCCTCATCTCGAACGCCTCAACGAGCGATTATTCGCGCTGACGGGATGGCAAGTGGTCTGCGTACCCGGCAAGATCCCGGACGAGGTCTTTTTCGAGCACTTGGCAAACCGGCGTTTTCCCGCAGGCCAGTTCATTCGCCAACCCGATCAGCTTGACTACATCGAAGCGCCCGACATTTTTCATGACGTTTTCGGCCACGTGCCCATGCTAACCCATTCTGTTTTTGCGGATTATATTCAGGAATACGGCAAAGCAGGATTGAAAGCACTGACGCTCGACGCACTGCCGTTTTTGACCCGCGTATTTTGGTTCACCGTCGAATTCGGCCTCATGCGCAACGATCAACAAACTCTCATTTATGGTGCCGGCATCGTGTCGTCAAACTCGGAAACATTGTTTTGCGTCGATCGCAACTCCTCCCATCACATTGCCTTCGATTTGAAACGCGTGATGCAAACTGACTATTTCATCGACGACTTCCAACCGACTTATTTCGTGATTCACAGCTATGATCAGCTGTTCGAGGCGACCCAGCAAGATTTTGCGCCGCTTTATGAGTCAGTTGAAGACCTAAAGACCTTGGCGCCTGGCGAACTTGATCCTTCGGATCGCGTGTTTCAAACAGGCAATCAATCTCATTTTCTCAATGGCGGAAAAGCTTACAAGCTCGCGACCAACAGTGCGCCCAAGGCCGATAAGCTTGTGCATAGGGCAATGTAACTGACAATCCCAAAAAGTGATTTCTCATGAGGGCACTACCGCCAGGCGCTCGACAATATGAAACTTGTTTCGATTGCGCCATCCCGGTGGTAGTCAGGCGCCATGGTTTCATGCCACTACGCTGATCACTCATGACAAGCGTCCGCCTCTACGACTACATCAAATCGAGCGCTGCCTATCGGGTTAGAATTGCTCTAAACTTGAAAAATCTCGACTATGAAAAAATAACCGTCGATCTGTTAAAGAACGGCGGCGAGCAGCGTGATACCGCCTATTTGTCGGTAAACCCGCAGGGCCTGGTTCCGACCCTTCAAGAGAATGGTCTTTCCCTCGGGCAATCATTGGCTATTCTCCAATGGCTGGACGATCGCTTTCCAAGGCCCGCCCTTCTGCCGCGGCACCCGGCTGAGGCAGCGCGCGTGCGCCAAATTGCCTTTGCCATCGCCTGCGATATTCACCCACTCAACAATCTCAGAGTGTTGAATTATCTAACCGACAAACTTGGCGTGACTGACGATGCTAGACAGAAGTGGTATCACCACTGGATCAACGTTGGTTTTGAAGCGGTTGAGACCCTGCTCGTCCAAAGCCCGCTAACCGGCACCTATTGCCATGGCGATCGCGTATCGCAGGCCGACATCTGCCTAGTGCCCCAGGTCTTCAATGCCCGCCGCTTTGATGTTCCGCTCGATAGCTTTCCAACGATAGTCCGGATTGATGCGGCCTGCCAGGAGCTTGAGGCCTTTAAGATGGCCGCACCCAAATAAGTGAACCCCTCGGCTTTGGGCCGGTAACCATTGAGGAACACTTAGGCGTCACCCTAGGCCAATCCTGAATACACTCATTGTGTTCCCGCTTTGACTTTCCGGCAGAAAGAGCCGCCATGACCGTAACGATTGACGACATTAGAGCGGCCTCGGAACGCATAGAAGGTGCAGTCAGCCGAACGCCCAGCACTCATTCACGCACCTTGTCGTCCATTGCCAATGCGGATATTTATCTGAAGTTCGAGATCTTTCAGTTCACGGCATCTTTTAAAGAGCGCGGTGCCCTCAATAAACTTCTCAACTTGTCTGAGGCCCAGCGCGAACAGGGTGTCGTTGCGGTTTCCGCTGGCAACCACGCGCAAGCTGTCGCTTATCATGCCGCGCGCCTCAATATTCCAGCGACCATCTTCATGCCCGAGGGCTCACCCTTTACAAAAGTTCAAAACACACAGCGATTGGGAGCCGAAGTTATGCTTGTCGGCGACTCTTTGTCTGCTGCTGCTAAAGCCGCTTATGACCTATGCGATAAAAACGGAATGAACTTCGTTCACCCCTATGACGATGAGGCCGTCATAGCCGGACAAGGCACTGTGGGGCTCGAATTCGTGGAAGACTTTCCAAATCTTGATGACTTGATCGTGCCGATTGGCGGTGGAGGCCTGATTTCCGGCGTCGCCATTGCTGCAAAGTCAATTAACTCCAAAATCAGAATTATCGGCGTTCAAAGTGAGCTCTATCCCGCCATGAAGAATGTGCTGGCAGGCGAGCCATTTACCAATGGCGGCCATTCGGTTGCCGAAGGTATCGCTGTAAAGGAACCCGGCGACATCACAAGAGAAATCGTCTGCGAAAAAGTGGACGAAATTCGGATCGTTTCCGAACGCGCCATCGAAGACGCCATCAATACTTATCTTGAAGTTGAGAAAGTACTTGTCGAGGGCGCGGGGGCCGCCGGCTTGGGCGCCCTCCTCGAACATCAAGAGGACTTCGCAGGCCGAAAGGTCGGTCTCATTTTGACCGGCGGAAATATCGATTTGCGTTTGCTTGCATCCGGGATCATGCGCGGCCTGACCCGCGATGGCCGTATTTCACGGTTGAGAATCTTGATCCCCGATATACCCGGATCTCTTGCAAAAGTAAGCGCAATCGTTGCCGACAAACACGCCAACGTTATGGAAGTCGAACATCAGCGGGAATTTGCCGACATCGGTCTCAAACAGGCAGAACTTAATCTTGTAATTGAAACCCAAGACCGGCGGCACACAGAAGAGATTGTTTCCGCTCTGGAAGGCGCAGGCTTTGAAGTCAGCAAGGGCGGCGCGGTAATTCGGGGATAATGCAAACTATTGGTCTGCGTTTTCCTTTTCCGCTGCCATTCGCGTCAAGTTCTCGATTTCATCCTGGACGCATTTAAGGACGCGGGCGATATAGGCCATACGGCGCTCGGAGCGAGCCTCGTCTACGTCCTCAGTCAACTCGAAATTCTCGATCTCATCTTGCGGAAACAATTTATGTTTTTCGATCAAGCGCTCGACGGTATCAAGGCGCTCCCGTGTCACGGAGAGCTCTTCCATGAGCACCAAAGACATCGATAAGAGCTTGTCCATAGTCGGATCGCTGAAGTATTGCGGCCGTTTGCCCTTGGCGGTGCGCTGGAGTTTGATTTTTCCCGTCGATGTGTCAGCAGCCATGATGATCGCCTTCCCTTAAGTTTCACCGGCGACCGCCTCTCCGGATCGCCCCAACCATCTCAACATACCAATAGTAAGTCTCGCGTCGTGGCGCCATCTCTTTGTTTGGCAAATGCGGCCGCCGTCCTCATCTTGGTCCAAGACCGGCGCGCGTCAATATGAAGGCCGCAATCGCATCCGGATCGTCAATGTCAAATCGCGGGATGGACTTGATAGCCAGCTCAGAATCACTTGCAACTGCTCTTATGGCAGGGTCACTTTCGGCAAACAAGTCGCCGTCAGCCTTGCCGCGACGAAGTTCGATCTTGTCGTGAGATAGGCTTTTGAAGCCTTCGACAAGAACAATATCGACCGGTGTCATGCGCTCGAGCATTTGTTGAAATTGGACTTTTTCATCCTGCTGATTTTCATGAAGCAAAATCCAGCGCGCCGACGAAACAATTGCAACTTCCTGTGCGCCCGCCTCACGGTGTCGAAAACTATCCTTGCCCGGCCGGTCGAGGTCGACGGCGTGATGCGTGTGCTTGATCGTCGATACGGTTGCACCCTGCGCTCGCAGAATTGGGATGAGTTTTTCGACAAGAGTTGTCTTTCCTGAATTCTTCCACCCAACAATACCGATGACATACATTTTACGAAGCCTGTTCCAACATCTTTTTCGCCGCATCGAGTTCGGCTGGCGTATTCAGTCCAACGAACGATTCCGCGTTACTCGTTACGCAGGGAATTGCTTCGACTTTAAGCCGGGCCACCCAATCCCTCACGGCACGAAGATTCTCCTTCGTGATCGCATGGCGCAATTCATCCGTCTGTCTCAAATTCCATAGGCCGCACAGATAGTGGACGCGTCCTTCGTTAGCCGGCGCGATAAGATCGGCGCCCCCATGATCTACTAGCGCTGCATCAAGTTGCTCTGCAAGCGACCGTGGCAAAAACGGCATGTCGACAGGGGCAGTCATAACCCACTCTTCGTCCGGCCAATTTCGTCTCGCCCATTCCATGGCGGTAAGAATGCCCGCCAAAGGCCCCACAAAGTCGGGCACAACATCCGGCAGAATCGACAAGTCGTAGTCCAAAAACAAGCTTGGCTCATCATTGCAATTGAGCGCCAGATCGGAGGTCTGCGGCGCCAAGCGATTGATGACGCGATGCAACAATGTTGTGCCGCCCAGTTCTTTTAGGCATTTGTTGCCGCCGCCCATACGCTTGGACAGACCGCCGGCAAGGATGACTGCTTTTGGTATCATACTGTAATGTGTGCGGTCGCCCCGCTTGTCCCAAGTCATTCATAGAAAGTATTTGGTGAGGAGTGACTTACGGCCTGTTGATTTCACGAAGATAGTCAATAACGACCGCAAGCTCTTCTTGTTCGAGATAGTCGAATTCAGGCATAAGCTCGCCGGTCAAATTATCCGGCGCGTCTTCTGCCCGCCCCACTTTGAGAAATTCCGTCAGGGCCATGTCGTTTTCTCGGGCCACAAAAATACTGCGAACCAAATCAACACCCTGTTCGTCGAGACCTTTCGCGTTTTCCCCATGACATGACGCACAATAGTCGATGTAAACCACACTGCCGTCCACGCCGGACAGATTACGCTCCGGTGTTTCAACGCTGCGACTTGCCATACCGAATGGCGCGACACTCTCGTAGCTGCGCCAGAGCGAACGTGATGTTTCCCCGCTTGCGACATCGTCGTTTGCAAGCTCAAATGCGTTGACGTAGAAAATCACCCCGAAAAATGCAACGGCAGCCGAGCCCGCACCCGCAAGGAGCAGCCGGCTACCATCCATTTTTAGTTTAGGAATCGTATTAATCAACGTTAGAAGAAGAATCGCCGAGCAGATGATGATGGTGATTTGGAAAATGTAAACGACGATTTCCGGCGCCCAAATGCTGCCCCGCTCGAACAGATCGGTCACTTGGCGCGCCACGTCGCCTGGCAGCACGCCAACCGCAAAGCGGGACAGGCTTGCTTCATAGGCGTCTTGTACGGCAGTAAATAAGCTGGCGATGACGGCAAAGCCGATGGCGTAGCCAGCCAGGCGCAAGGTCCCAATCATTCCCTCCGCCACTGAAGATTGTTCAGGCGGAACTGACCCCAGGATCAAACTGAAGTTCGGCGCGAAAAAGAAACCAGTGCCAAGACCAAACACGGCCATAGAAGCGATCATGATGGCGTAGCCGCTGTCGACGCCGATAAATAGCATCATGAGATAGGCAACTAGGACTAATAGAGTACCGCCAAAACACAAATTGGCGGCGCCATATTTGTCGCCGAGCCTGCCGGCGTAATAGCTAACTATTGTCGTGACCAAGGCGGCAACGCACATGATGAGGCCAGTATCCCATGCAGCTATTTCAAGGCCCGTGATAAGCAGCAAGGGGAAAATAAACAGTTGCACTGGAAAACTCGCAAACATGCCGGTAATGGCGACGCTGGCTTTCGTGAATTCAGGATATTTCGTGAATAAATCCATATTGATGAGGGGGTCGGGACTTCGGCGTTCGTGACGGACAAAAACGAAAAACAAAACAATGCCAGCGATGAGCGTCGCCCATACAGTCCATTCCAGATGATTGTCTTCGACAGGTAGCCGATTGAGGCCATAAAGAAGTCCGAAAAAGCCGCAGGTCAAAATGGCGGCACCCCAGAAATCGTAATATTCACGCTTCTTGATCGATATTAGGGATTTACGAGACCCAAAAGCCGTCAGCACAATGACGACGGCAACAATTCCAAGCGGAATACGGCTTGAAAAAATGGCCCGCCAATCAAAGGCGTCGAGCAGCCAGCCGGCAAAAACCGGTCCCAAGACAAAGCCCAACGCGTTGGCCGTCTGCAAAATGCCGAGCGCCGTTCCTCTCTGATCCGGCGGATAAACCTGCCGTGCGATCGCAAATGTGAAAGGCATGAACATGGCCATGCCAAAACCTTGAATCGTACGCAGAATGACCAGCGTCGTGATGTCCGGGGCAAAAGCGCAAGCCGACATGGCGGCTGCATAAACAACCACTCCAATCTGGAAGAGTCTCACCTGACCTACCGCCTCGCCCAACCTCGACATGAAAAGCTGCGGACCGGTCGCGGCGATGAGATAGCCCAAAGCCACCCACACCACCTGGCTAGTACTGGTGTCGAGCTTATCGATCATGTCAGCAAACGCGATTGGCACGAAGCTAGAATCGACCGCCGCCAAAATGGTCGCCATGGCAAGCGCTACCATAATCGAAAAGCGTCGAAAGCCGACGATCTCGTCGCTGATGGCTACGCCCGGAGTGGTCTCCGCCGTGCTCATTAGTGATATTTGACGTCAGGAATGTTGAACAACGACTTCCAATCTTTCGCGATCAGCAAGTCCATCAGCTCCGACTCTTCGCCCTGCTTGCGCTTGTCCATTTCTGTCTGAATTGTCGCGATCGATTCATCGACCCGTGCACCGAAAAGATAACGCATATATTCCATGGGAACGCGCGGCTCATCTAAAATATCGCCATTGCCGTCGAATTTCGGCGGCAGGATCGGAGGCACATAAAAGACATTTGGTTGGGTGCCATATTCTTCGTGGAGGGGTAACGCGACCTTCCATTTATTGACCAATAAATCAATCGGCCCGCCCTCGTCGTCTAGAAAACCGACAAAGCGTAAGCGGCCGGGGCACTGGCGCGCGCAGGCAGGCGCCACGCCCTGCTCGACCCGCGGGAAACAAAAAATGCACTTTTGTGATTTCCCGGCAACCATGTTGAAATAAATCTTGTCGTAGGGGCAGACCTTGTTGCATTCGCGAAAGCCCTGGCATTTGTCTTGATCGATCAGAACGATGCCGTCTTCTTCTCGCTTGAATATAGCGCGTACCGGGCACGCCTCCAGACAGGCGGGTTTGGTACAATGATTACAAAGGCGCGGAACATAGAAATGATAATTGTTGGGATATTCGCCCGAACTTGTATCCTCATCCCAGTTCGAGCCATAGGGAAGATCCGCACCGGTAGTTAGAAGCTCTTCCGTCCCGTCGAAGTAAACGTCTTGAAAATTGAGGTCGATGACATTGCCGTACTCTTCGGGTTCAGCGAGACGCCCCTCCTGCAACACGCCGCTCTTCCAACCGCCACCGTTTTCTTCCCAATTCTTGGGGTAACCGCGACCGGGTTTGGTCTCAACATTGTTCCACAGCATAAACTCCTGACCAGGTTCATCAGTCCAAAGAGATTTGCAAGCGGCCGTACAGGCATGACAGCCAATGCATTTGTTCAAATCTAGGACCATGGCAATTTGACGGGCCATGCCTTACGTCTCCTGTTCCAACTGTGACACCGTCTCGTGGTTCCAAATCCGGTCTTTTTCTAGAAATGCCCAAAGCGCGGCGAAAATGCGGCTGTAGTAGCTCGTCTGGTCGTCCTTCGTCAGCCGCCCGATGGACATGGGCAACCAACTAACAATATGACGATCAAGAAAATCGAGTTGAGCGCGCGCGATCGACTCAACCTCAGCATCATGTGTTGTAGCTGCTTCTTTCATGCACAAGAGCTGCATGAATTCCAAAAGAACGGAAACGTGATCGGGAGCCCAAGCAAACTTGTCGCTCAGCTCATATGAAAAGAAGTTGTAGAACCGGATGAGCTCTTCCTTCATGACTTCGTCGCGCGCGCGTACGAGTTCAGCCCTTAAAGGAACCGTCGGCCCACTGTCGCCGACTTCAAACCGCGAACTGTAGGCTCGCCGAACATCGGCCCAGTCTTCCGCAACCAACTCGTTTAGAGCTTCACCTAATCCTGCAAAGTCAACAGCGTAGGGCAGCTCCTGCTGAAGCTCAGTAAAGACATCAGCCAAGCCCTCATTCTTCACGAAACTTTGCTGCGCATCGTCAAAGTCAAAGGGAGATCCGCTCAACCTTGAAAAAAGCGCATAGACCATCGCCCTGGGCTCGGCGCTTTGGTCCGACTTGCGAAGTTCCTTTGGCTGCACGGGTTTATGACCTTCGATGCTTGATAAGACGGCCGCGGCTTCCATGACTAAGCACTGCTCGCCTGCCAATCGCTAGGCTCGGCCTTGCGGAAATCACACGTAAAATCTTTGTAAGTCTGGTTCGGCGCAAAGGCCAATGGCTGATGCCCCAAATGGCCCCAGTCTCCGGCCATGGTCGTGGGCTTCAGCAAACCGCCCGTGGAAATAACGGCGGAAAAATTATTCCTGCCCCGAAACATCATGGGATCCCAGCCATGATACATGAACATCATGGAGGGCTGCATACCTGCACTCAAATGTGCTTGTGCAACAAAATGGCCGGCATCGTTGTGGATCGTAATCAATTCGCCATCTTCGACGCCGCGGGCGCGGGCATCATCAGGATTGACGTAAATATCGGGCTCGCCGCGCTGGAGACTTAGCATGAGCTGATCGTCACGCCACATACTGTGAATGCCGTGGCGCGCATGACCCATCATCATGCGCAGCGGATAACCTTTGTTCGACAATGGATCCTTATGTCCCGGCAACTGCTCGTCGCCTTCTAGAAACCATTCGTGATCGATATAAAATTGCTGCCGGCTGGTAAACGTTTCGTAGGGGCGCTTGTTTCTGACCGAATCGACGACCTCATGATGATATGGTGAATGTTCGTTGTCCCACTGCGTGGTCTCGGAATGATCGACTCGAACGATGCCTTTGGCGGCCAACTCTTTGAAGGGAAGTTTGGGAACGCCGGGCGTTGTGTTGATGATGAACTGACAGACATCACGTACGTCGCGCACGGTCCCGTTCATTGTATAGAGATCGTAATAACGCTTGGGATCGCGGCGAAACGTATTGCCGTCAACGTCGTCTTGAAAAGCGCCGATGCCTTGTTCTTCCGCAATATCGCTTGCCGCCTTTAGAATACGCCCGAGTGCGGTGAAATCATCGACGGCCTCACCCAATGGCGGTACCGCCTCATCCAACACCTGCATATAGGGAATACGTGCCTGTAACATGACATCGGCGCGCTCGTAATGATGAGCGATAGGCAGCACGTAGTCCGAATGATGCGCTGTCATGCCCATGTCCGGCGCAAGAGTCACAATGCAATCAAGTGTTCCGAAAACCGTTTTGCGCCATTCGTTCCCCGAAGCGCGCCAATTGGCGCCGTTGTTGCCGCCAAAGAAGGCCATCTTCCAGCCGTTTTTGGCATAGTCGGGGAAGTACTTCTCTTTGACCGAATAACGATAGGCGGCGTCATATGTGTCGGCGAGCTCCTTGCCGTAGATGCGCTCATTTTGCTCTTTCAGATTGGCGTGCTCGTAATCCCATTGGGTCGACGACAAGATTCGCGTGGCCGCACCGACATCCGCAAAGGCATAGCCCTGCATGCCGCGCGACTTTGGCGCATTGGCGATGTTGAGACCGCTTCCTTCGGGTCCGATGTTACCGGTCAGCGAGAGGATCAACAGCATGGCCCGCTGGAGAATGTCGCCGTGCAGCCATTTGCATGCCGCGTAGCCGCAATAGATCATCGCCGGCTTGGCGCTCGCGACTTCACGCGCGATCCGGCGTATGACGTTAGGGCTAACGCCGCAAATTTCCGAAACTTTGTCGGGGGCGTGTTCGGCGGCTCGTTTTTTCAGCAGCTCAAAGACCGTCGTGACTTCAACTTCTCCGTCGAGCGTTTCAACGGTCCACTTACCTTCGAGCGCGGGTTTGATGTCGCCGAGTTCGATCGTATCGAATTTGACGCGCTCGCGGCCTTGGGGCGCGTCGGGCAATCCAGTGCCAGGTGCCTGAACAATCTCACCAGTCGTTTTGTCGTGCATGTAGTAGACATTGTCTTCGACCGCCAACATGAAGATGTAGCTTAAGTCCTCGGCGCGGAGGAACTCGCCCTTCTTCGGACCGCTATTTTGAACGAGGAGCGGTAGATCGGTCTGTTCTTTGATGTAATTAGCATCGTACAGATTCTCATCAATCAAAGTATGCACGATACCCATAGCGAGCGCCGTGTCAGTGCCGGGTTTCGGATTAACCCACATGCTCGCGTGCATCGCGGTCGGCGTGAACTCCGGCGAAATCGCGATGACTTCAGTGCCGTTGTATTTGGCTTCCCAAAAGAAGTGCGCGTCCGGGATGCGCGTCACGGCAGGGTTCGACATCCAAACGAGTACGCATTTGGCTTTGTAAATCGAAGCCATTGTGTCGCCGGTATAGACTTCGCCGAGGGTCATGTAGACGCCGGTCGGCAAATCGCCAACGCCCGAGAAAAACTCGGGCATGGTCACGCCGGTGATATTGCAAAAGCGCGAAAGCGACGCGAACGAGGCCATCTTAATCGAGAGCTGGGTCCCGCTGCCGAATGAAATGGAATTGGGCCCGCTCTCAACCGAATGCTGCAGCATTTTTTCGGCTATTTCCCGGCTGGCCTGATCCCAGGTAATCCGTTCCCACTTTCCTTCGCCGCGTTTCCCGACGCGCTTCATGGGATAGAGAACGCGCTGCTTGCCGTACATATATTTGGCATGGCGCAGGCCCTTTTGGCAGCCGCGGGGCCCGTAGTCCGGCGCGTCTCCGGACGCCTCATACATGCCTTGTTGTTCTTCGCGCCAGGCGATGCCGTTTTTTACATAGACGTTAAACGCGCACGTGCCAGCGCAATTGGTTCCGTGGGTGCCGCGTACGACACGATCCCAGGTCCACTTCTGACGATATAAATCCTCAAATTTACGGTAGGGTTGTGCCTGATCAGCTGTGGCCTGTGCCAGAGATTGGTCGCTGTAGCGCAGCGATAGCAAACCGCCGACGCCAAGGGCGCTGCTTTTGATAAACGATCTCCGGCTCAGTCGGGACATGAAGCTTTCACCTGAGACTGATGATTAACTGCCAGGGGTTAAGATTGGTACGGCAAGCTCGCGCCACTTTTAGCTCGACGTAGGCCAACGAGCAAACTGCATTTGAGACGTGTTTGCAACAATTTGCGGGTGCCCGTGTGGCGCCGATTTGGGCCTGCTCGACGCCCAGTCCTAGCCGATTTTGAGTCATTTGACGTATGGGTGCTTCACAATCACGCAGGGCCCTGTGGAAGACAGGCTCAGTCCGCGCCGACCTCTCTTCCCCTGGCTAGCTAAATAAAGAGCCCAACAGACGACTCATTAGAATTTCTTGGAAACCTGCCCTCAGAATCGATAGCCCAGCCGTGCACCCGCGCTGCTGATGCCGTCATTTCGGCTGCAAATACCCGCGTTGGAAATGTGTTCTATGATGCCGGAGACATTAACCTTGTCAGTAATATGAACGCCGATCGATAAAGCCTCCCGAAATACAACACGACAGCCCAAGTCCTTTCTCGTCGGATCGCTTACGTTCTTGTTGCCGTCATGAACTGCCCCGCCAAATCTGAAGTCGATGAAAAGGCGTCCAGTAACGTCGCCGCCCCAATTTACTCCAAAATGCCCATAGCTCGTGTCTCCTGAGGTATTGACCGAGCCGCCGACAATTGGCCGCGGCGACAAAAAGAATGCCAACCAGCCCGGCGCCGATTCAATTTTCGGCAAGCGGTTGAAAAAGATCGTGCCATTGATGTTGGCACCGCCTTCTTTACTGTTTCCGCCGACACCAACATCGTGGGCCATCACGCCCAAGCGCACTTCCGAGATGGGCAAATCTTGAGTCCAAGCCGGACTCAAAGCAGCGAAGCAATACCCAACGGCTGCCAATTGGCCTATTCGACTTAGTAATCGCAAAATGCCATCCCCTCTTTTCGCGTGTTCGACTGGTGAACGATCTGCAACTTCTGAATATCGTCTTTATACGTATTAACAACAGGGTGTTCGCTACGAAATGCGGAACCTGCCGCCCAAAGATGCATCAAATTAGAAAGTCTCAAGTCTTCTCGATGACACTTGCCCTGCCCCGTCCGAACCATAAAGATGGTCGGTTCAGCGAGCAAGGCAATCATCACTAAATGGCAGCCTTCCTGGGTTTGGGCCAGGGCTTCGCGCGATCTTAAGACGATTCTCGGTCGCGCATAACCCACGAATGAACTGCAGACTTTTCTGCAGATTTGAGAGAAGCGACTTATGGGCGGATTATCTTCGCTAAACCGCCTACCGTGACGAGCTCGTGCCTTCGCGCCAATAGAGTAAGGCGGGAAGAACAATGATCGTGGCAATAAGAAGATAGATCATCGAAATCGCTAAGAGTTGCCCCATGCTCTGAATGCCCTGATGTATCGATATGGCAAGCGCCCCAAATGCGGCCACGGTCGTCATCGTGCTCAAAATAACTGCGCGCGGCGTACTTGAGCTCATGAGTTTTTCAAGCGATCCGTCTTCACGAAATCTCATCACCATATGAATGCCATTGTGAACACCAAGACCCACGATAAGCGGCAGAACAATTATGTTAGCTTGATTGAAAGGAATATCGACTAGCACGCCTGTCGCCGTCGCAAGGCTGATGGCCAGCAAAAGCAGAAACAGAATGAATGTGGTATCGGATACATTTCTCACCGTGACCAGAAGAACAATCACGATCGCCGAGATGGCGATCGCCATCGCAATCTGAAACGATTCGACTACAATATCACCGACGCCGGCTTCTAAGACCGGCCGTCCGGTTGCCTCGTCGAAAGCTCCTGTCACACTATCGACAAAACGCTCCATGGCTTCAAAGTCTGTCAAATCCTCTGCAGGCAATCCCACAATGCGCGCTTTGCCGTCCGCCGAGATGACTCGAGACCGAACGCTCTCCGGCAAATCGTCTAGCGTCACCGTGTCAACTTGAAGCGCGGTCCGCAAAAACTCGATCGGCTCTGAAGAATTCGCCGTGAGCCGCCGTTCGAAGTCCTTGAGCTGATCGTCGCGGGCTTCCACGTCAATCAACTGCGTCAAGACTTGCGCCAAGCGATCTGCTGATTTTTTAAGATCTTGATCCGGATCCGAATCGAATGAAGCGTCGGAGAGCGCAGTGCGCACCCCTAACACAGTCGCAAAGCGTTCTTGTGGCGTGAGAACTGCCGCCTCTGGTTGCGCAGTGAAGGCAGGCAGCAGCAAAAAATAGGTCTCTTCCAACAGCTGCAATTTATAGTCCTGTTCCGCCGGCAAGAAATCCTCGGGCGTCTGGACTTCTCGTATGGTGGGAAGCTCCAGAAGTTCTTGCTTCATCTCGGCGACGGACGCCAGATCCGGGGCCGTTAAAAGGACCGAGTAGTCGGTAACGATGCCTTCGTCTTGCAGTTTCTTGAGCGTGGCGACGGATTCGGAATCTTGGTCCTTTAACGTCAGTGTACTGAAGTCAAAGGTCGACTGGGTGGCGAGCCAAATCGAGCCGATGGCCACAATCATAGCAAGTGCGGCAATGGCGCTGGCGTTAGCGCGGACAATACGATTAAGACCTTGGCCAGCTTTTGCAAACGACAGCTGACCGGATTGGCGCTTCGGCGCACCCATCAAAGCCAACATAATTGGCATGACGGTTAGACTGGCGATGACTGCCAGCACCATGCCGCCGCCGCTGATGATGCCCAAGGCGGCAACGCCTTTGTAGCCTGTTGGAATGAAGGAGAAGAATCCAATCGCAGAGGTCAGTGCGCACAAGCTAACGGCGCCGCCCACACTCGAACCAGCTGTCTTGAGCGCGGACAAATGGCTTTCGCCTTCTTCCATGGCCTGCTGATAGCGAAGGCTATAGTGAATGGCATAGTCGACGCCCAGTCCAATAAACAGAACGGCAAACGAAGCCGAAAGCATATTGAATTCGCCAACGGAAAACATGGCCCAGGCGACAGTCCAAACCAATCCGATCGACAACGTCAGAAGAATGGCAACTATTATTCGCAGAGAGCGAACGCCGAACCCCAGAATCAGTGCAATCAAAACCAACGAGAGCACGCCGGCCAAGCCGACGCTTTCGGCGACTGCCTGCAATTCTTCAAATGCGAGCGGAATATTGCCGGTCAGCGTGACAGAGACCCCATTTTCTTTCGTGAGCCCTAAATCCACGGCCGCTTGTCTAATGGTTTCGATCGCACCTCGAGACGACAAGAATTCGGAAAAATCTTCCCTAATTTGAACGCTGATGATTTGCGTTTTAGGTCCAAATTCGCCGCCGGCAACCGCATCGTCCCACTTGAGTTCGCCTTCTGCTCCTGACAGCGTTGCTTCACCCGTCTCAGAAATACGATCCATCAGTTGCGCGAACGACGATGGCAACTTTTCGCCGCGTTCATAGGCCTCCAGCGCTGTTTCGAGCAAAGAGAACAGGCCGTTGAGCGATGGATCTTGCGCCAGTGAAGTCAGGGCCGGCTGTGCATTTGCCAACTGCTCAATGACGTCTTCCAAATCTTCCGTGTCAAGATAAAGAAGAGCATGATCTCTAAAAAAAGGCTCCGCGGCAGGTGCAAATACATTTGTGAAAATATCACTGCGCTCCGCCAACCTGTCCTTAAGCGCGACCGTCGCATCGGCGGTCGCCTGTCCCGTTTCGGCTTCGACGGCCACAAGTATGACTTGTTTGTAAACGGGAAATGCCTCGAGAAAGGCCTCGTAAGGTTTTCGAAACTCCGCTTCGGGATCAATCAGTCCTCCCCTACTCGAGTTAACGTTAAAGTTTGTTGCGGCAAAAATTCCCGCAAAAACCGTGAGAATGAGGAAAGGAATCCAAGAGATTTTCGCCCGGGACGAGATTAAGCCGATGGTCGTAGCAAGAAATCTCACAAATAAGTTATTGCCGGACTGGGGAGCCGTCATAAAATCGCCATAGCGTCTTAATAGTCCTACGCTAGTTATGTTCTTTTCGAACCGTGCAGGAGTGGGAGGGCAAATATGAGGCGCTTTGCTGTTTCAGCCTTAACATTTTTCTTAGTGGCAATCCAGCCGACAGTTGCCGGCGACAATCTGACCCAGGGGACCGCCGCGACACCAGCAGGCGGCAGCTCACAAGTCGTAACCGATCTGCATGCGGGATTGCTGGACATCATGCAACGCGCCGGTGAGCTTGGCTTCACCGGACGAGCCGAAATCATTGGGCCGATCGTCGAAGACAGCTTTGACATTGAAGTCATTGCAGGTAGCGCCATCGGTCTATCCATTTGGCGCTCTTGGGACGAAACTCAGAAAGAGACCTACAAAGACGCGTTCGGCCGCTTCCTCACCGCCAACTACGCGCATCAATTTGACGCATTTTCAGGACAAGGCTTCGAGTGGGTATCCTCAAAGCCGGGGCCCAAGGAAACGCATCTGGTCAAGACGTTGCTGACACGACCTGAAAAAGAGCCCGTCGATCTGACCTATCTTGTCCGCCTTCGCCAGGGAGAGCCCGGCATTATCGACGTTTACAGCGCAGGGTCAGTCAGCGAAGCGGCCCGCCGCCGCTCGGAGTTTGTCGCGATATATCGAGATGCCGGATTTGACGGTTTGATTTCATCAATTGAGTCCCAAATCTTAGATCTAGAACTCAGCAACGACGTCTAGCTATTTGCGTATTGGCCAGCCGCAGCGCTCTAAGTGAGTCATGCACCAGCCTCGGCCGTTGCGGATGTCGTGTCCATGTTTGACTCGCTCCAAGACTCAGCTTCGATGACACTCGTCCGGAAGTGCTTGAAGCTCATGACAATAAAGGTCATTCCGATGACTCCGGCAACCGCGGATACAATCGAAATCGAATATCTGAGCGCCGCCTCGTCCGCGAACACATAGTCGGTCAACAGCGCCACCGCCGTCGGCCCGATCGTCAAACCCAGTAGATTGAGCACAAAGTAATAAATTGCTGACGCCTGCCCGCGCATTTGGTTTGGCGCAATCATCATCAACGCCGCTGCACCCGTCGCTGTTGCCGCAGCGCCACCGATTGCACCTGGTAACATGACGGCGATGGCAAGTTCGCCGCTCGGCATCAGCGGAACGATAGCAGCCGGCGGCACCATGAGCAGCACGCCGAAAAATGTCGCTTTGACGTGTGCATCTTTATGCCCTCTGCGGTAGAGCATATCGGCTAACCAACCCCCGAAAATAACGCCCATCGGCGCAAAGATCAGCATGACGACGCCATAGGTGAAACTCACTTCGGCAATAGACCAACCCCAGGTGCGAATGAACAGTTCCGGGTACCAGCTGAATTGGGCGTAACCCACGATCGTTACGACCGACATGCCCAAAAAGTGATTGCCGTATGTTTGCCACCTTGCAGTCAGAAACCTAACAACGTCAGCAAACGGAATTTCGTCCGTGACCACGCCGGCGCCGGATCGCATTCGGATCTTACCCTGCCGTTTCGGTTCTTTGACGGTAAACATCAATACGGAAATCAGCAGTCCCGGCAACCCAACGATCAAAAATACTGTTTGCCAGGCAAAGAGTTCCCCAATGACAGGCAACGTGACGGGCGGGGCATCGAACACCAGAGCAATCACTTGACCGCCCAAAACCATGGCGACGCCTGCGCCAACACCGACACCCATATTGTAAAAACTGATGGGGCGCCCCCGGCTTTCACGCGGAAAATAGTCACTAATCAGAGACAACGCGCTTGGGCTAAGGGTTGCTTCTCCCACGCCAACACCGATGCGCGCCATAAAGAGTTGTGTGTAGTTGCGGGCCAATCCACATGCTGCCGTCATCAAGCACCAGATCGTCACGCCCCCAGCGATGATCGCTCGGCGACTGCGGCGATCTGCCAACCGGCCGATCGGAATGCCCAACACGGTATAAAATATTGCGAAAGCCAGTCCTAACAAAAGGCTCATTTGCGTGTCGCTGATCCCGAGATCGCGTTTTATTGGTGAAACCAAAAGAGCGAGTATTTGTCGGTCGAGAAAGGAGATCACATAGGCCAACGTGAGAATCACGACGACGTACCAGCCGTAGACCGGCGAGGGGTATGCCTCCTGGCCAACGTTTCGTTCAGTTGAGAAGTCCGTCATTCGTCTTAGCTCCGAAAAAGGGCCCTTGAAATTCTCGCATTTTGACCGCACTTAAGACGGAGCTGAGCGGCGATACAAGGGGTGTTATTGCAACGTCAATTCGTCATATCCAAGATTCGAGCTCAAAGGGCCGTTGCTTTGCAGGTTTCGGCAGCAGAAACAGTGGCATTACGTCCGCACCATGCTAAATTCGGTGCAAAAGAGGCTTCGGGGTAAAAGGGGAGCTTAATTCATGAAACGTATCGTCTTGGCAGCGCTGGTGTTGCTTTGGGCCATTCTTCCCGTCTCGGCCCAACAAGAGCCGGCCTTTGTCGTCGACACGCTTCACGGCGGGTTACTCGAAATCATGCAGCGCGCCGATGAATTGGGTTTCAACGGTCGGGCCGAGATCATCGGCCCCATCGTCCATGATACGTTCGATATTGAAGTCCTATCCGCATCAGCCATTGGCATTTCGGTTTGGCGAGACTGGAGCGATGAGCAAAAAGGCACGTACGAAGATGCGTTTGGCCGCTTCCTGATTGCAAATTACGCCTACCAATTTGACGGATTTTCGGGTCAGAGCTTTCAAGTGATTGAAACCAGTGCGGGTCCCAAGAAAACGACCCTTGTCAAATCCCATCTCAATCGGCCGGAAAAGGGGCCGGTGGAGCTGACCTATTTGACTCGTTTGCGCAGAGACAAAGTCGGCATCATCGACGTTTACAACGGCGGCACCGTGAGCGAGGCCGCCCGGCGCCGATCCGAATTTGCGACTATTTACCGTGACAGCGGTTTTGAGGGATTGATCCGGTCGATCGAGGATCAAATCAACGATCTGCAAAACGGCGTCCCGGCTCCTGAATCAGGCTGAACCGCCTGCCATACCTGATCGGTGGTCGCAACTAGGCCAATCATTGCGCCTGGCAATGCCAACTGCCAAATTGCCGGCAGTTTGATAGGCTTAGAATAAGGTTCGCCGGCGTCAGCACGACACCGCCGCAGTAAGAGTAACTTCAATGCATCCCCTATGCGGTAGCAACATTGGCACCCTTTCGGCAGTTCTGTCCCGAAGCGGCGGCATTGCGCCCAGCAACTGGGTTCAGGTCGCGGGCATCATTGGGGCAACTCTGGGCCGCTGGCCATTTTCAACCTTGGAACATCTTTACGCATCGCGCGTCATTGGCCAAACCCACGACATCAAACCGCCCATATTTATTGTCGGCCATTGGCGCAGCGGCACCACGCATCTCTACAACATTATGAGCAAAACCGATTTTGGTTATGTGCCGCCACTCGCAACGGGATTGCCCTGGGATTTATTGGGTATCGCCACTCTCTTCCGCCCGCTGCTGGAGCGGGCGCTGCCCGACCACCGCTATATCGACAACGTTCCAGTGCTCCCCGACTCGCCTCAGGAAGACGAAATTGCTTTGGCCAATATGACGCCGTTGTCCTTCTATCACGGCATCTATTTCCCCAAGAACATCGATCACTTCTTGGACCAAGGACTTTTTTTTGACGGGTGTAGCCAAAGCGACATTGAGGCCTGGCAAGGGAGGTTCAAATATTTTTTGACCAAACTCTACATTCACCAAGATCAAAAACAGCTCTTGATTAAGAACCCCGTCTATACGGCGCGCGTGGCCATGCTTCATGACATGATTCCGTCGGCAAAGTTCATTCACATCAATCGCAATCCGTATGAAATATTTGAATCCATGAGGAACTTCTGGAAGAAGTTGCTAGAAGAATTTGCCTTACAAGACTACGCGCACGTCGATATTGATCGGACGATCTTTCGCATTTATGAGCGCATGATGACAAAGCTGGAGCAGGATTGGGACAAACTTCCAGCGAATGCCCGGGTCGACTTGCGATATGAAGACCTCGTCGCCGATCCGATCGGAGCGGTCGAAACCGTTTACCAGACGCTGGAGCTCGACGACATCGAGGCCGCACGTCCTAAATTTGAAGCCTATCTGTCCACGATCAAGACATATAAGAAAAATAGGTACGCCTATACCGATGAGGCGGCAGCGCTTGTCGAGCAAAATTGGGGCCGGTTCCTCAAATAATGGAATTATCGCCGCCCGGGTTCGGACCTCTTGGAGAATTCGACAGCCGGCGCCCGTCCTGCATGAAGATTAATCCCTTAATCGTCGCGCTCGTCCTTAGTATGTTGGGATGCGAGGACGCCATTCCCGTCGCCGATAGAACAACGGATGACTGTCATCGGCTAACCTTGTTAGATAAGGAATCCGGCACTTTGGTCAGAGGTGCGGAAGATTTAATCCAGGCCCCGAACCAAAGTTTCCTGATTGTCTCCGCCTACGATCGATGGGCGGCGGAATTGGCTGCGAGTTCCGGCGCCGCCGCCATTCCGCAAGGAAATCTGTATCGCCTTTCCTTGACGGAAGAGTCTTACGAGACCGATGAGTTGATCGTTGCCCCGCTCAGAGCGACGGGCGATGCAGAATTAGACTTTCGGCCCCATGGACTAGATCTTCTTATATCCGAGCGAGGTACCACACTTACGGTCATCAATCGGCGTTACATGGCGGACGAAAACGCGGCGGATCTCGATTGGCAAATCGAAACGACGCTCGAAGTTTTTGACTTGGATGACACAACTCTCACCCATCGGCGCACCATTCGATCGGAACTTTTGTGCCGCGCCAATAACGTCGCGGCACTATCGGCGACCGAATTTCTTGTGACACGGGATCATGAAGCATGTGACGGTTTCGGTGTAACCGTCGAAAATGTGTTTGGATTGGCCGGCGGAAAACTTCTTCGCGTCTCCATCGATCCGACCGAACCGGACCAAGACTCTGTCTTTATTGTCGCCGAAGATCTTGCATTTCCCAACGGCATTGCGATCAACCGTTCCAATGGGCTTGTCTATGTGGCAACCACACGCGGCCAATCGATACAGGTATTCTCTATTGATGCTTTACGCAGCGGCAATATCGCAAAACCGGAAAGACATGTTGAGTTGTCGGCGTCTCCCGACAATCTCGCATGGACTGCGGCCAACGACCTTATCATTGCCGCCCACCCATCGCTTATGAGGTTGGGCTTCTATCGAAATCAATGGCTTGGAGTAGACAGCTCTCCGAGCCAGATTTATTCCATGAACGGTGACACTGATGAAATTGCCCTGCTCTTCGACGACCCAAGCGGTCGCATGATGTCCGCGGCAACAGCAGCGGCACTTTCCGACAACTATTTGGTCGTCGGGTCGGTCGCCGACGAAGGACTATTGGTCTGCCGACCAGAGTTGCGGACGGACTCATAAATGAACAACCTCGTCACAGGCGGGAGCGGCTTTGTCGGCGCACATTTGGTTTCCGAGCTTTGCCGCCGCGGTGAACAGGTTCGGGTATTGGATGTTACTGAGCCCCGCGAGTTGCCCGATGGCGCAGATTTCGTCAAAGCCTCGGTAACCGATGAGACGGCGATTGCCAAAGTCATGAGGGGCATCGACTCCGTTTTTCATTTGGCTGCCAACGCACATCTTTGGGCGCGGAATAAAGCAGACTATGCCGCCATTAACATTGTTGGAACTGAAGTCGTTCTAAAAGCGGCGTCGCGAGCGGGCGTTAAGCGCATCGTTCACACGTCCAGTTTGACCGTGCTCGTCGGCGAGCACGGCCGCCGATCGCCCGTTACCGTTGACGAGAGAACGAAGGTACCGCTGGACGACATGTTGGGTCCTTACTGCCAATCGAAATATTTAGCGGATCAGACGGCTCTAAAAGCTGCGCAAGATGGATTGCCTGTGACAATCATTCTGCCAACGCTTCCTGTCGGTCCCGGCGACTATGGTCTAACGCCGCCGACGCGGATGATCCTCGATCTGATCACCGGTAAGACTCCCGCTTATTTGCAATGTCTTCTTAATCTAATAGACGTACGCGATGTGGCAGCTGGCACCATTCTCGCGCGCGACAAGGGCGAGGTCGGCGAACGCTATATTTTAGGCCATCAAGACTTATGGATGTCGGACTTGTTGGAAGACTTGCGGGCGATGACCGGCGTACCGATGCCGAAGCTCCGGATCCCTTACGCCGTAGCACTTGCGGCCGCATTAGTCAGCGAAGGCATGTCCGATTGGATCACTAAACGCCCGCCAAAGGCTCCACTCACCGGTGTGAGGCTGGCCGGGCGGAAAATCCGTTTTGACTCGAAAAAAGCTGTGAGCAAACTGGGTCTGACTCGCCGCCCCCTTGAAGACACGCTTCGAGATCAACTCGCATGGTTTTTCAAGCAGGGTTTGATTGAAACAGACCTGTCAGCTCAACTCTTCGTCGACGCCAAAGATCGATAGTGACGGCCCTTCCACTGACTACCGCGGCCCCGCCAAGTTCGGACGGCCGACGCCAAAGTCATCAGGCCATACAACACTCCGGCAAACGGCAGTACCAAGCTCAAGACATGCGAGCGCCGGTACAAGCGCAATGTCGGAATGAACAAAGCGCTCATGAGGAGCCATGCCCCTACAGAAAACGCGGTTGCTAGGCTACTATGATGCAACGGCCATGTGAGCGCGATCAGCGGCGGCGCGACATAAAGAAGTGTCATGCCGGCGAGTGTCCCCGCCAACTTAATTGAAGAATAATCAAGTTGCGTGAACGCGGTGCGCGCGACCATGTGCCAAATGTCAGCAAGTTTGCGATTGTCCCGCAGACTCTGAATATCGCGCGTCAGACCTAGCCAGATTTTACGATGAGGCGGTGTGCCTTTGATCAGCCGTGCCAAGGCGCAATCATCAATGAGTTGATCGCGAATCTGAATGAGTCCTCCTGCCGACATCAGATCGTCTCGCCGAACCAAGATACAGCCACCAGCAGCGGCAGCCAATTGTCTCGTCGAGTCGTTCGCCCAAGGAAACGGATAGAGTTTTTGAAAAAAGAATACGAACGCAGGTATGAGCAGTCCTGCCCATCCGCCCCGTGCATCAAGCAAGGCCATGAGGGACACGAGTGAAAGTTTTTCGGCCTCTGCTTTTGCAACAAGGGCGCTTAGGACATGGGTCTCATAGATAATATCCGCATCGGTTAGCAGCAGATATTTGGCGTTGCGCTCGCTGGCGACTTCCAAACCGTGTCGCAAGGCCCAGAGCTTTCCTGTCCATCCGCGCTCCAAAGGCGACGACGTGGCAAGTTTGATTTCGCGTTTTGACGTTTCGCTTACCGCACGGACAATTTCCGCCGTCCCGTCGTCGCTGTGATCGTCAACCACCACAATTGAAAACTTACCCTTGTAGGACGTTGCAGCATGTGTGGCGAGTGCGCGCTCAATAATGGCGGCTTCATTTCGCGCCGGAATGACGACCGTAATTTCAGGCCAATTGAAAAGTGCCGACCCGGAAGACCTGAGGCGCTGATCAGCACGCCAAAAGCCACCGCGAAAAAGCCATAGATAGATCCACAGCACCAAAGCTGAGGCGGCAATCAATAGTGAAAGCGACATTCGAATTCGTCCTGAAACCTCCAACTCGACCTAGTATCCTGGCCAATTCGTTGGTAGGAAAGGCCCATTCTTGTCAGGGTCCCGCCCGGCTATTACCCTCGGGTGGACACGCCAATTTCCGCCATCTCGCGACGCGAACGACGCGCCTATACTATTGCAAAGGCTGATGAATTTGCACGACACCCAGACACAAAACACTGTCTCGCCGGAAACGCCGTCGGGAAAAGGTGCGGGAGACGAAAACTTCCCCGTGGGCTCGTGGCTGCTTCCCGCTCGTCTGCGCCCCCATGTCGCGCGCTTTTATGCGTTTGCGCGGGCAATTGACGATATCGCCGACAATCCCGATCTCGAGCCCGACGACAAGATTGAACGTTTAAATGCGATGGAAGCTGCCCTCTTAGGCAAGCCGGGCTACAAAACGGGATTCGATACTTGTCACTCTTTGCGGGACAGCCTTGAGGCGACGTCCGTGACGACGCGCCACGCTTGCGATCTTGTCGCAGCGTTTCGGCAGGATGCAACCAAACTTCGCTATAAGAATTGGCAAGAGCTCATTGGATATTGCGAATTGTCCGCTAATCCTGTGGGACGATATCTCCTTGATCTCCACGGTGAAGACACGCGCGGATATGTCTTTTCTGATGCTCTGTGTACGGTGCTTCAAATCTTGAATCATTCTCAAGATTGTGGTGAGGACTACCACAACCTCAATCGGGTCTATCTTTCGACCAACTGGATGGAAGAAGAAGGCGTATCGGCCAGTGATCTCGCAAACAACGAATTGAATCCCGGGATGCGCGCGGTCATCGACCGAACGCTCGAAGGCGTGCGCAGACTTTTGCCCCAAGCCGACCTTTTGCCGGCGGCTCTGACCAGCCGTCATTTAGCGATGGAATCCGCTGTCATCGTGCGGCTTGCCCACCGACTAGAGAAACGCTTGCAAGTCGGCGACCCGTTAGCGGAGCGTGTCGCCCTCAGCAAGATTGATTTCGCCGCTGCCGGCGCGTTGGGTGCAATTTCCGGCTTTTTCGCAGCCGGCTCCGCCGCTCCCAAGGATCAGCTCGCATGAGCGTCGGAACCGCACAATCGTCGGAAAACGCTACCTCCTATGGCGGCAACGATACGGCGCACAACATGGGTGAAGCCGATGCCATTCGTCATGCTCGCAATGTTGTGCAGCAATCGGGATCGTCGTTCGGGTCGGGCATGAAAATTCTGCCAAAGGATCGACGCAACGCGATGTACGCGGTCTACGCTTATTGCCGGGAGATCGACGACATTGCCGATGAGGGTGGCACGCAAAAAGAAAAGCTCTCCGCCCTGAACGACTGGCGCGAAGAGATCGACCGACTCTATGCGGGCCAGCCCACGCGAAAAACCTCTCTTGCGCTGCTGCGACCGATTAAACGCTACGGCCTTGCCAAGTCCGAATTTCTGTTGCTGCTAGAGGGCATGGAAATGGACGCCAAGGGCCCAATCGTCCGCCCAAGCCTCGACTCGCTCATGGCGTATTGCCGCCGCGTCGCCGGTGCGGTGGGCATGCTGTCCATGCCGATCTTCGGCGCGCCGTCCGGCGAAATGTCTGACCGATTTGCAATTTCCCTGGCAAATGTGCTTCAAGTCACAAACATTCTCCGTGACGTGCAAGAAGACGCCGTCATGGGACGCATCTATCTGCCGAACGAACTTCTCAGTGCCCATGGCATTACAACGGATAAACCTATGGACGTCGTGGCCCATCCTGCGCTCGGAGATGTGTGCGCCGATTTATCACTCGTCGCCAAAGAGAACTTTCAGTCCGCACGCGACGCCTTGCAGAAATTGGACTGGCGCACGGTTCGTCCGGCCTTATTGATGATGGGCGTTTATCAAGAATATCTTCAGCGGTTGGAGTCGCGCGGCTGGCAAAAGGTGACGGAACCGCTCAAGCTTTCCAGCTTCGAAAAACTGGCCATCGCCGTGCGCTGGGCTGTCGCGCCGCCGGTCGGCCCCTAGCCTGGACCGACTCCATGGCTGTCGTTCACATTATTGGTGCAGGCGTGGCCGGACTAGCGGCCGCGGTCCGATTGGTGCATCGGGGTCGAACCGTTCACGTCTACGAGTCCGCGGGCCAGGCGGGCGGGCGCTGCCGGTCGTTCGTCGATAAATCGCTTGGCCGGATGATCGACAACGGCAATCATCTTTTACTCAGCGGCAATCGCTCGGCTCTTGCCTATCTTGAAGAAATCGGCGCCCGTGAGTCATTGATGGGACCGGATGAGGCCGCGTTTCCATTTGTTGATTTGAAGACCGGCGAGCGATGGACCTTGCGTCCGAGCAAAGGCGCCATTCCTTGGTGGATATTCGACGCGCAGCGGCGCGTCCCAGGTACCTCGGTCAGCGATTATCTGTCAGGTCTACGCGTTGCCATGGCAAGCCCCTCGGACACGGTGAGCCAAGTTCTGTCGACATCAGGTCTTCTTTACAAACGGTTCTGGGAACCGCTCACCCTCGCCGCGCTCAACAGTCAACCTGACGAAGGGGCGGCAAAACTCTTATGGGCGGTCCTTGCAGAAACATTTGTGAAAGGCGAGGCGGCATGCAGGCCGCTCATCGCGCGCGAGGGACTTGGACCAAGTTTAGTCGATCCCGCGCTGACATTTTTAGAAAGCAAGAATCAAGCTGTGCAACTGAATAGCAGGTTACGTGCACTCTCGATTGAGGGCCGCCGCGTCACGTCTCTCGATTTTGGAGAGCGCCGCGTACCGCTGGAGGCGGATGACACGGTGATTATGGCTTTGCCACCGTCGCGCGCAAGCCAAGTTGTTCCCAATCTCGACGCGCCTGACGAAGGTGAAGTCATTGTCAACGCGCACTTTCGACTTAGTGAGCCGGTCGCACCGCCCCAAGGCATTCCTTTTATAGGTCTGGTCAACTCGACGGCTCATTGGGTTTTTGTGCGGGGAAATATTGTCAGCTTGACGATCAGTGCCGCCGGGAACATTGCCGATCAATCATCAGAGGAATTGATTCCTCTTTTGTGGCGAGAAACAAGTACAGCATTGCAATTAAATGGCCGAACGTTCGAGGCGGCGCGCATCATTAAAGAAAAGCGTGCAACGTTCGATCAATCGCCGACGAGCGTCGCCAAACGGCACAAAGCGGCCACCGAGTTTCAAAACTTGGTGTTGGCAGGCGACTGGACCGACACCGGCCTACCGGCAACCATAGAAAGCGCCGCGCGCTCCGGGCAGACAGCCGCAAGTCTCATTCTCCAGCGCACGAACGGACGGTGATTGCGTGACCGCCCAAGCAAACTTTATCGGCATTGTTTGTGGTCTTGCATCCGAAGTGCATTGCATTCCCAGGACGATCGATTCATCTTCCGTTCGCATTCAAGTGAGTGGAGCGAACGCGTCGCGTGCTTATGATCTTTCCAATAAGCTGATCGATCAGGGTGCGTCCGGATTGCTTAGCTTCGGCCTTTCAGGTGCGCTCAGCCCGAACACCGAGACAGGAAGTCTTCTCATCGGCGAGTCCATCATTCTCCCATCTTTAGAAGCGGTGCCGTCGTCACAAGACTGGTTGTCGCGGCTGAAGCAAGCGGCCGACATTGCAGGTCTGTCTCTGGCAACAGTTTCCCTGTACGGGAGCGACACCCTGATCGGTGCGCCGGAAGAAAAAGCGAGCCTCTTCAAAAAGACCAAGGCAGTCGCCGTAGACATGGAAAGCGCCGGTGTCGCCCGGGCTGCTTCAGAAGCCAGCTTGCCGTTTGCAGCGTTGCGCGCTATCGCAGACCCCGCCAATAGAAGCATTCCAGTCTCGGCCGCACGCGTGGTGCGCCCTGATGGCGGCATCCGGCCAATTGCAGCGCTGAGCGCACTTCTTAAGCGGCCCAGCGATCTCGGAACATTCGTGAGGTTGGGACAAGACAGCCAAAAAGGTTTGGCAAGTTTACGCCGCGGTGCCGACAAGCTCCTTCCGGCTCTTCTCGGCACGCTCTAGTTCTACGACCCGGTCGTCGATCATTGTGTCGTAAGTGTCTTCAGCTTTGCGCTGATGTGCCATCGAGATTTCCGGCGCCATTTCGCCCTCGGTTTTAGGTCCACGTAGCGCAATCCAAGCCGTTTTCAGCGGATTGGCTGCGGAGGCTGTGGCCGCCGTCGGCTCATAGCCGCAATGAGCCATACAGTTTGCGCACTTTTCATAGGCGCCTGTGCCGTATTTATCCCAGTCAGTGGTTTCCATGAGTTCGGTATAAGAGTCGGCGTAGCCTTCGCCCAAGAGGTAGCAAGGTTTTTGCCAGCCGAAGATGTTGCGGGTCGGCATACCCCAGGGCGTGCATTTGAAGTCCTGATTTCCGGACAAGAAATCCAAATAGAGGGACGAGTGGCTAAGAGGCCACTTCTTGCCCTTGCCCATTTTCAAAACTTTACGGAAAAATTCTTTCGTTTTGCGTCGGCTTAGGAAATGCTCTTGATCAGGCGCCCGTTCATAGGCGTAACCCGGCGAAACCGTAATGCCGCTGACTCCCAACTTGGTCACATAATCGAGATACTCGGCGAATCGCTCCGGATCGTGTCCGTCGAACACGGTCGCATTGACGTTGACTTGAAAACCCAAGCTCTGCGCTTTTTTAATTGCCTTCACCGCACGCTTAAAAGTTCCTTTTTGATCCACAGCCTCATCATGTTCGTCTTCAAGCCCATCCAAGTGAACGGAGAAGAAGAGATACGGCGACGGCTTGAACAGATGCAGCTTCTTTTCAAGCAGTAACGCATTCGTGCACAGCGAAACGAACTTTTTGCGCGCAATAATGCCTTCTACAATCTCGCCGATTTCTTTGTGAATGAGAGGCTCGCCCCCTGGAACGGCGACCACGGGCGCACCGCACTCATTAACGGCATCCAGGCACTCTTTGACCGACAATCGGCGATTGAGAATATGATCTTCATAATCGATCTTGCCGCATCCGGGACACGCTAGATTACAGCGGAACAACGGCTCCAGCATAAGGACCAAAGGATAGCGCTTGCGGCCCGTCAACACTTGCTTTGCAACGTAAGCGCCGACTTTAATTTGTTGCCTTAAGGGAACTCCCACGGTTTGCTCCTCAACAATAATCTTTATGCATCACTCCAAACCGGAGGTCGCGCTTCAACTTTCGGCACGTCCTGCAGCTCAGGTGGCAGTTTAAATCTGACATTTTCTTCAACGCCCGAAAGCGTCTCAACGGACACTTCGCGCAATTCATGCAAACGATCAATTACTTCGTCAACCAGCGTTTCCGGCGCCGACGCGCCTGCCGTGATGCCGACCGTGTCGTTGCCGTCGAGCCATTGCGGATCGAGGCGGGTGGCATCTTCAATGAGATAACTTGGAACGCCCAAGTTCTCACCGATCTCACGCAAGCGATTCGAGTTCGAACTGTTTTCGGCGCCGACAACAAGCAACAAATCGACTTCACTGGCAAGCTCAAGCACTGCGACTTGCCGATTTTGTGTCGCATAACATATGTCCCGCACGTCGGGACCGACTATTTTTGGAAAGCGCGTTTTGAGTGCTTCGATCACATCTCTCGTGTCATTCACGCTCAACGTCGTTTGCGTAACAAATGCGATGCGCTTTGGATCGCGGACGTCGAGCTTTTCGACTTCTTCCACGGTCGACAGAACATGGACGACGCCGGGGATCTGGCCCAACGTGCCTTCGACTTCCGGATGACCCAAATGACCGATGAGAACAACATCGAAGCCCTTAGCAGCATAGCGCTGGCCTTCTTTGTGAACTTTGGTCACCAGCGGACAGGTCGCATCGATCACTTCAAGTTTGCGTTCCGAAGAACTGTCTTCAACTCTGCGCGACACGCCGTGGGCGCTAAAGATAGTCACGGCGCCGGGAGGCACTTCGTCAACTTCTTCGACAAAAATTGCGCCACGCGCCTTCAGCGTTTCGACAACCCGCTTGTTATGAACAATTTCGTGCCGCACATAGACGGGCGCTCCGAATTTATCCAAAGCTCGCTCGACAATATCGATGGCACGCTCAACACCTGCGCAAAACCCGCGCGGCTTGGCCAGGATGATACGTAACGGTTCTTGGTTATCTGCCATCTATCGATTAGCCCCCCACGAGCCTTGCTGAGCCTGGTTGGTCAATGGTTCTGCGTCACGACATATTGTCACGTGAGACGATCTACACCAAATCACGTGGGTTACGAAACCTGCCTTATAGTCAATTCATCGCGGAGGTGATAGGGCTTCAGTGCCGCAGTCGCCGTCAAAAAAGAGCACAGTTTTCGTAGGGGTTTTCAGCACCGCAAACCGAGAAAGAGACAGCGGCTTATCCGGCAACAAATCCAATTTTAGGTAAATTCCCGTCTCATCCGCCGCATTTTATGGAAACGGCTATCGGGACTAAAAAGTAGATTGCAGGTTCAGAATTGATCACCAGACCCTACATGTTATATGGCAGGCAAGTTGGCAGCAGGTTTGCTTTCCGGGGTGTCGCGAAATCTAGACTTTTGCGCCCAAAAAGGCAGGCAAAATGACTAATAGCACAGGACATGGACAGAGCATTAAGCCTCGGCTTAGTCTGATATGGAGCCATATCGGGGAAGTTCAAACCCGCCGAGGGGGTGTAGTGTGAGCGCAGTGCGACCATATCGCGAGATTCTCCGCAGAAAATCGAGAACAATTCATGTGGGCGATGTGCCTATCGGCGGCGACGCGCCGATCGCCGTCCAATCGATGACCAATACATTGACCACCGACGTGGCAGCGACCGTTGACCAGGTGCTTCAATTGGAAGAAGCGGGCGCGGACATTGTTCGCATTTCCGGTCCCGACGAAGAATCGACCAAGGCGCTTAAAGAGATTATTCGCCAAGTCAACGTTCCGATCGTCGCCGACATTCACTTTCACTATCGCCGCGCCATTGAATCGGCGGATGCGGGCGCTGCCTGTTTGCGAATCAATCCAGGAAATATCGGCTCTGCGGACCGCGTGAAAGAGGTCGTCGCCGCGGCCAAGGCCAACGGCTGTTCGATGCGGATTGGCGTCAACGCCGGATCGCTCGAAAAGGAATTGTTGGAGCGCTATGGAGAACCCTGCCCAGAAGCAATGGTGGAGAGCGCGCTCAATCATATTCGTATTCTAGAAGACAACGACTTTTATGAGTTCAAGATCAGCTGCAAGGCATCGGACGTGTTTCTTGCAGTCGCCGCTTATCATGGACTTGCCGAGTCATGCGACTACCCGTTGCATCTGGGCGTTACCGAAGCGGGCGGGCTCATGTCCGGTACGATAAAATCGTCGATTGGAATGGGGTCACTCTTGTGGGCCGGTATTGGCGACACAATTCGGGTCTCGCTTTCGGCAGATCCTGTTGAAGAAATCAAAGTTGGCTTTGACATATTGAAGTCACTCAATTTGCGGCACCGCGGCGTCAACATTATTTCTTGTCCTTCGTGTGCGCGACAAGGCTTTGAAGTCATCAAAACTGTCGAAGTGCTGGAAGAACGGCTCGCGCATATTTCTACGCCCATGACACTTTCGATTATCGGATGCGTGGTAAATGGCCCAGGTGAAGCGCGTGAGACCGATATCGGCTTTACGGGCGGCGGCGCGGGATCGGGCATGGTGTACGTGTCTGGGGTCGCTGATCATAAAATGGACAACGACCAAATGGTCGACCACCTTGTCTCGCTTGTCGAACAAAAAGCTGCAGAAATCGAAAGCGAGAACGAGAGCGAGAGCGAGAGCGAGACCCTCGAAGACCAATCCGAACTGGAAACAGCCGCTTCCTAACGGCGTCATAGAGAACTTCGGAATGCTTTCTTTGTCACATTTGACTTAATCTGATTTCTTATTGCGAGAATTGTTTTCTAAGTTTCGAACATCGGACAGGACCGAGCAGAACTAAAATGGCTGGTCTTCAATTGGGGTAAAATGGGGTCAGACGACAAACTTTCCGAAGCCATGAAAGCTGTCGGCGAAGACGTTTCGCGGACGCTGGATCATTTAATTGAGCCGGTCTCCGGATCGCGGGGTCGTGTAATCGACGCCATGCGCTACGCCTCTCTTGGCGGAGGTAAACGGCTAAGGCCATTTCTCCTGGTTGCGACAGCGGACTTATTTGACGTGCCCCGCCACTCGTCTTTGCGCGCCGGCGCAGCCGTCGAAATGATCCACTGCTACAGTCTCATTCACGATGATCTTCCGGCGATGGACGATAGCGATGTGCGCCGTGGTCACCCCTCCGCTCACAAGAAATTTGATGACGCTACAGCCATTCTGGCGGGCGATGGCCTGCTCACCCAAGCTTTTGAAGTTCTAGCTAATCCAAAAACCGACGAAGATCCGGAAATACGGTCGCGATTGATCGCCGGGCTAGCCGAAGCCGCCGGCGCAGCGGGCATGGTGGGCGGCCAGATGATCGATATTTCCACCGAGCGCGAAGGTCTCGACCTCAGCGGCATCACCGAATTGCAGCGCTTGAAAACTGGCGCGCTGATCAAATTTTCGTGCTTGGGCGGTGCCATTTTAGGACGCGCAGACGATTCAGCCACGCACGCGCTCGGCGCCTATGCCGACGATCTCGGCCTGGCCTTTCAAATCGTAGACGATTTGCTGGACGCAGAAGGCTCCGAAGAGGAGATTGGCAAGCCAATTGGCCAAGATGAGGATCTCGACAAAGCGACCTTCGTCAAATTGTTGGGCCTTAGTGGCGCGCGCGGCAAGGCAAAGGACCTAGTCCAGCACGCGTGTGCCCAACTTGCCGATTTTGGATCAAAAGCAGAACGACTCGGAGAAGTCGCCCGATTTGTGCTAAACCGTCGATGGTAGGGTGGGTCGCGAGCGGTGCGCGAAAGGCTGAGGAGATTGAGGGCATGAAGTCAGAAACCGGATCCCAGCTACTGGATCGCATAACCTATCCGGCAGATGTGCGCCAACTCCCCCAGCCAGAACTGAGACAACTTGCCGACGAACTGCGACAGGAAGTGATTGATGCGGTGTCTGTTACCGGAGGTCATCTCGGTGCCGGCCTCGGCGTTGTCGAACTCACCGTTGCCCTTCATTACGTATTCAACACACCGCAAGACAAACTCATTTGGGATGTCAGTCATCAAATCTATCCGCATAAAGTCCTCACCGGCCGCCGCGACCGAATCAGGACTCTAAGACAGGGCGGCGGATTATCCGGTTTCGCGTCACGCACGGAAAGTGAATATGACCCGTTCGGCGCCGCCCATTGCTCCACGGCCATTTCAGCGGCGTTAGGTTACGCGACGGCACGCGACTATAACGGCCAAGATCACAATGTAATTGCCATCGTCGGTGACGGCGCAATGTCCGCGGGCATGGCATATGAGGCGCTCAATAATGCGGGCGCGCAAAAACGCAATTTGATTGTCGTATTGAACGACAACAACATGTCGATTGCGCCGCCTTCGGGAGCGCTTAGTGAATACCTCACGAAACTGCGCGCCGCCATGCCCGACCGGGATACGCGGCACGCGCGTTTGGGCGATGCAGGCCTGCCCAATTTTGCCAACGAGCCAACGCTGTTTGAAGACCTTGGTTTCCATTATACCGGCCCGTTTGACGGTCACGATGTCGAGGAACTCGTCGGTGCCCTCAAGGCATGCCGGGAATATCCCGAAGGGCCTATTTTGATTCATGTCGTGACGGAAAAAGGCAAAGGCTATACGCCTGCCGAAAAATCCGCTGACAAGTATCACGGCGTTGCGAAATTCAACGTCACAACGGGCAAGCAGGCCAAAGCGACCGGCGGACCGCCCAGTTATACGAGTGTCTTTGCAAAGTCCCTGATCCAGCAGGCGGAAAAAGATGAGCGCATTGTCGCGGTAACGGCAGCAATGCCGTCAGGAACGGGCCTCGACAAGTTCGGAGATCGTTTTCCGGACCGCTGCTTTGACGTCGGTATTGCCGAGCAGCATGCGGTTACGTTTTGCGGCGGCCTTGCGTGCGAAGGATATCGTCCGTTTGCGGCTATTTATTCCACCTTCCTGCAACGGGCCTACGACCAGGTCGTACATGACATCGCTATTCAAAGCCTACCCGTCCGGTTTGCGATTGACCGTGCCGGCATGGTGGGTGCCGACGGCGTAACCCACCAGGGCGCTTATGACGTCACTTATTTGGGCTGTCTGCCGAGTTTTGTGTTGATGGCCGCATCGGACGAGGCGGAACTGGTACATATGGTGGCGACCGCCGCCGAAATCGATGACCGGCCTTCAGCGTTGAGATTCCCACGCGGCGAAGGCATTGGGGTGGAGCTTCCCGAGCACGGCACGCCGCTTGAAATCGGATACGGCCGAATTATTCGCGAAGGCACAAAGGTCGCCATCTTGTCGTATGGTGCGCGTCTTGCCGATTCTCTTGCCGCGGCCGAGAAACTGGATGCCCTTGGCTTTTCGACCACGGTAGCTGATGCGCGTTTTGCCAAACCCATCGACGATGAGCTGGTGCAGCAGCTCGCAACCGACCATGAAATTCTGATTTCGATCGAAGAAGGCGCAATTGGAGGATTCGCAACCGCAGTCTTTCATAGTCTTCATAGCCACAGCCCGAGGGGGATGGCGGCAAAATTTTATCCCATGTACCTCCCCGATCACTTTATCGACCATGACAAGCCGGCAACTCAAATTGAGCAGGCAGGTCTAGGTGCTACAAGTATCATTGAAACTGCCTTGCGCGCCTTGGGATATGACGAATCCGCGGCCCTGAAAGAGGCGTCCCTTGTCGGCGCCGAATAAGCAAGTAATTCTGATCGTTGGATACGGATAGACCGTCGTCTGGCGCCGGGGCGGCACAACGTTCATGACTGAAAAAATTGATCGCCGAAGCTTTGTACAATCCTCGGGGTCCGCGGTCCTGTCAATCGGTCTGACTTTGCCTCTAATCTCCTGTGACGACGAAACCGAAACCACAAGTGCGCCGACGCCGACTGACCTGATCGATCATCAATTCAATGCGTGGCTCAAAATCTCGACGGACGATGTAGTCACACTTCTCTGCCCGCAATCCGAGATGGGACAGGGAATTCACACGGCATTCGCTCAGATTGTTGCTGACGAGCTTGGCGCCGATATCGATCAGGTCAAAATTCAAGACGTGACCGGCAAGCCGTACGTCAATCCTGCAGCCGGATTTCAACAAATGACCGCATCGTCGTCGAGCGTGATCGTGTTTTACGAAATGCTCATTCGCGGCGCTGCTCAAGCCCGCGAAGTCTTGGTCGAGACTGCCGCTGAACGCTGGAATGTCTCCGACAACGACTGCGACGCACGCGACGGCAAAGTGCGTCATCTCAAAACCGGCCGCGCGATTCCTTTCGGCGAACTGGTCGAAGAGGCAGCAATGCTCATGTTACCGGAAGAGCCCGAACTCCGTCGCCCCAACGAGCGGCAGTATATCGGCGCGCCGGTCAAACGCCTTGATACGCCGAGCAAAGTTGATGGTTCCGCTGTTTTCGGCATTGATGTGCGCATGCCCGGCATGGTCTATGCGGCGCTGCGCATGGCGCCCACCATCAATGGCCGACTCGGCCAATATGATTTGCCTACGGATCGCGAATTGCCCGGCCTCATTGCCACACTACTTTTAGAGAACGCCGTCGCGGTCGTTGCCGAAACATACTGGCAGGCGCGCACTGCCGCCGACGCCTTAGACGTGAAATTCGAAGGCCGCCGCCGGGCGCTGCTCAACGACGACGCAATCTCAGCGACGCTCACCGATGCGCTCAGCAGCCCAACAAAATTCCTGGCCCAATCGAACGGAAATATAGAAGAGGGATTCAGAAAAGCGACGCGCATCTTAGAGGCCGACTATGCCGTGCCCTATCTCGCGCACATGGCCATGGAGCCTATAAATTGCACAGCCCATGTGACCCAAGACAAATGTGAAGTCTGGGCGCCGACGCAAAACCAAGCCCATGCGATTACTGCTGCAGCGGAAGCGAGCGGCCTTGAAGAAAATCAAGTTGTGCTTCACACGACGCTGATCGGCGGCAGCTTCGGACGGCGCATTGACGTCGACTATGTCAGCCAGACGGTGACAATTGCCAAAGTGGTCGAACGCCCCGTGCAGCTGATCTGGACTCGAGAGCAGGACGTCAAGCATGATTTTCCGCGCCCGGCGGGGATGAGCCGCCATCGCGCCGGACTAGACGAAGACGGCAACATTACCGCGTGGCATCAGTCAATGTCGGGCTCATCCTTGTTGAAGCGGCTTTTTCCGAATTTCATTCGCAATAGCGATTTCGACGTTTCTCTTGTTGCCGGCGCCATCAACGATCCACCGCCGCCGGTCTATGAATTCGAAAACCGGTTGATAGACGCATGGGATCCGGAGATCAACATTTCCGTCGGCTTTTGGCGCTCAACCGCACCGTCGGCAAATATTTTTCTGACTGAATGCTTTATGGATGAATTGGCGTACGAAGCCGGAGCCGACCCATATGAATTTCGCCGTGCTCATCTTGGACCTCGAGCCGAATTACCTGCAGTCATCGATCTTGCTGCTGAAAAGTCGAATTGGGGCGCACCGCTTCCCGAAGGTTGGGGCCGCGGCATCGCCATCGGCACCTACGCGTTCGGCTATGTTGCTCAGGTGGCCGAGGTCTCCGTTGATGCGGCCGGTGCTGTCCGCGTCGAACGCGTCGTCACTGCGCTTGATTGCGGTCGGGTGATTAATCCCGACATTGTTCAGGCACAAATTGAAGGTGGCACGCTGTTTGGCGTGTCGGCAGCTCTTGGAGAAGAACTCAATGTGCGCGATGGCGAATTCGCCCAAAGCAATTTCCATGACTACCGCGTGCTCGGCATAGTAGACGCACCACTTGTCGAGTTACATCTGGTGGACAACGACCGCGACCCCGCCGGCGCCGGAGAATTGGGCACGCCCTGTGTCATGCCAGCCATCGCTAACGCGATTTTCGATGCCACCGGCATTCGCATCCGCTCTTTGCCCGTTTCGAAGCATGATCTGCGGCGCGCATAATTACAAATGTGTCATTCCAGAGCTTAGGCGAGCCCAATATGCGTTGAGCATTTTGGAGCGCGAGGCTTAGCATCCGGAATCCATGGGCTTTTAAATTAGCGCACTGTCTACGGTGACCCTTCGTTCGTTCAGTCGACTCACATGGATTCCAGACAACGAACTTTCCTTCCCAAATCGAAGATTTGGAGGAAAGTTGTTTCCGGAATGACACGGAATTCTTGGCGAAACTACTGACCAACCTTAGTCAGCGTTTCGTGATCTTCAAGATCGTGCTGTCGATGTCAGCCGAAACGTAAATCGCGCCGGCGGAGTCGACGACCACGCCCGTGGGCACGTAATTGGCGGGCCATGGCGGGCCGACTTTCAAACCGATGGGCAAATCGGCCGCGATCTCTTCGATGTCGCCGGTCGCGGGATCCAGCGCGACAAGGCGCGCGGCGCCCGCTTCGGCCACAACCAATCGGCCGTCAGCCATAAGCGCGAGACCTTCGGGCTCACTCAGACCGCTCGCTACAACTTCATGGGTGCCGTGGGTCAAATTGACCTTTGAGACTTCACCATCCGTCGATTCCGTCACGTAGGCGATAGTCGCGTCGGCGAGCACGAGGCCCAATGGCCCACCGAGGCCTTCTGCAATGGTTTCCCGATCGCCCATATACGGCGCGGCCAGTCGAACGAGCTGGCCTGTGCCCTGCTCGGTAATCAGCAAACTGTCATCGCCAAGAAACTCGATGTCATAGGGAGCGCGGAAGCCGTACATGATTTGAGGCTCGCCGTCCTCTTCTGGTCGAATTATCTGTAGCGCCCCGAACGCAAAACTCGCAATGGCCAAGAGGTCACCATTACTTGCGACGGCGCCCGACCAAATGGTCTCGCCCTGTCGCTTCATGCGCGTGAGTGCGCCCGTCTCCGTGTCGATGTAGTTTTCGCAGAACATGCCTGCGGCAAACAAAGTCTCGCGCCCGTCGCGCTCAATAAGATTGAGCCCGCCTGGAATTCCGATCACGCCGGGCGTCACGAGACGCACGTCGCCAGTCTTGGGATCGATCTCCTCGATGCCGTTCTGGCAAAGATGTGAGACGAAAATCCGGTCGTCCGCACTGATAGCTAGATTATCGATCGGTGGTTCGACGGTTGCGACCACGCGAATTTCGCTCGTCTCCGCGTCGATTCGGCTAACCTCGCCAGTATCCCAATCGACGACATAAATGTTGCCCTTGCTGTCGAGATTGACGGCCGTAGGCGACGAGAACCCTTCCGCAATTTCGGTGAGCGTTTTCGTTTCAAGGTCGATGCGCATGACTTTACCTTCGGCCGCAAGTGGTCCATAGAGCACATTGTCAGCGGTAATCTCGAAACTATTGGGCCGCGCGAGATCGGCCAACACTTCGCGGGCGGGCGCCTCCCCGGCGGGATCAATTTCGTAAAGCGTGCCGGTGAAAGGCGTTACGGTCGCGGCAAACAGGCGACCGTCATCGGCATAATCTATGGAATTGATCATGGGAAGACCGGTTGCAAGATCTTTCATTTCACCTGCAGGCGTGAGCGCACGCACAATGCCCTCGCCGATTGCCGTCCATGCCATGGTACCGTCTGGACCGAAGGCGATGTCGTCGGCCAGACCCTCAGGCGCCGCAACGACGACTTCCACGTCGCCTGTCTCAATATCGACTCTGTAAATCTCGCCGGAAATGATGCTGCCCGCATAAAGATCGCCATCAGCGTCGAAGGCCATGCCATTAGCACCTCGAAGCGGCGGCGCCTCGACCAACACTTCAACGCGATAGTCTTTTGCTATGGCTGGAGGAATTACAGCGAATAATGACACCAACAATGCGAAAGCAGGCACTCGGGACTTATAAAAACTTGTCATGGTGCTACTTCCTCACGAGTTAAAACGGTCGTGGAATATTAGTTCGCCGTGACCTTTAGAATTGTTCGGTCAACGTCGGACGAGACATAAATTGCACCTGCAGAATCCACAATGACGCCCGTCGGTCTGAAGGTTTTTGGTCCGCCCATGAACGGTGGCATGCCGACCGGCAAGTCTTCCGCGAGCACTTTTACAATTCCGGTGACCGGCGAAAGAGCGATCAAGCGCTTTGCACCAACTTCGGCCACGACTAAGCGCCCGTCAGGCAACAACGCGATCCCCTCTGGCAGGTTTAGGCCGTCTTTGACGATCGTGCGCGTCCCATTTTCGATATTGACCAACGAGATGATGCCGCCGAGCGCTTCAGTTATATAATAATTGTTTTTGTTTTGAGCCACCATGCCTACCGGGCCGTCTAATCCTTCAACGAGCACTTCACGATCATCTGTGGTGGCAGACACGCGCAACAAACTGCCCGTGCCAAGTTCCAGCAATAGGACAGACTTGTCCGGCAATATCTCAACTTGATAAGGCGATTGGAAACCTTCAAGCGTTCTCGTCGGCGCGCCTGTCCCGGCGTCTATC
>CBDFKK010000002.1:0-93507 GCA_965248815.1 Alphaproteobacteria bacterium | reverse complement strand
CCGGCGACGGCGAAGAGCTCTGGACGTTCGATCCCGAGCAAGAGGTGCGGCCCTTTGCCCGCTACAATTGCCGCGGCGTGTCCTATTGGCGCGATGCGATGGCGCCTCGCGGCGGGCCGTGCACCCACCGCATCTTTATGGGCTCTGAGGATTTGCGCGTCTTCGCTATCGATGCCCTGAGCGGCAAACGTTGCCGGGGCTTTGGCGACAGGGGAGAAGTCAATCTCGAACTGGCGGTGAGCGCCACCATGCCGAACTTCCGCCATGGCAATGTGCACTTTTCATCGCCGCCGGCCATTGTCGGCGACATCGTCGTATTCGGCTCGTCGGACAATACCAAATTTCAGAGCGCAGAGAATCCAAGCGGCGCGGTGCGTGCTTTTGATGCCCGCACGGGCGCGTCGGTGTGGACCTTCGATCCCATCCCCCGCAACGAAGGAGACCCGGAAGCGGCAAACTGGGACCCGGAAGCACTAGCAAAGACCGGCAGCGCCAATGTTTGGACCGCCATGGCAGTCGATCAGGACCGCGATCTGGTATTCCTGCCGACGGCGACGGCGGGGCCAAACTTCTGGGGCGGCGAGCGGCCGGGCGACAACCGTTATGCCAACTCGATTGTCGCGTTGCGCGGATCGACGGGCGAAGTCATTTGGCATTTCCAAACGCTGCATCACGACGTCTGGGATCTCGACATTCCCTCCCCGCCCATTCTTGGCGACATCACCAAGGACGGCGGCGCAACGCCGGTTGTCATTCAGCTCACCAAGCAAGGTTTGACCTTTGTGCTCAACAGGGAAACCGGCGCGCCTTATTTCGGGGTTGAAGAACGCGACGTGCCGACGGACGGATTTGAAGGCGAACAATTGTCGCCATCCCAGCCCTTCCCGGTTGCCCCGCCGCCACTTGCGCCTTTAACGATTTCGCCCGACGACGCCTGGGGTTTCACGCTATACGACCAAGCCCAATGCCGAGCCAGATTGGAAAGCCTGCGTACCGGACCGCTCTACACGCCCACCGGCCGCGAGGGCACAGCCCTCCGCGTTCACGGCGTCAACAATTGGGGCGGCGGCGCCTACGACGCGGCTAACAATTTACTGATCACGCCGGTGAGCTTGGCGCCCGCGGTAATCGCCGTGATGCCGCTGGCGGAGGCCGATCCACAAGGCTTGAAACATCCCATGGCGGGCATGCCGTTCGGGCCGCCGGGTCATATCAAAGGCACGGATATGGCCTCGCAATTCGGCCCACTTTTGTCGTCGTTTGGCGCACCCTGTGTGGCGCCGCCATGGGCGGAGCTCGTCGCCGTCGATATGACCGAAGGCACGATCAAATGGCGCGTGCCCCTCGGCACACTGGAAACAGTGGCGCCGGCTCCTTTGCCCCTGCCCTTCGGAACTGCGGTTGCGGGGGGACCGATCATGACCGCCGGAGGTCTCACGTTCATTGGCGCCACAATGGACGAAAGGTTTCGCGCGTTCGATAGCGAGACGGGTGAAGAGCTTTGGTCGATCAAAACACCGACCGCCTCCATGGCAACGCCTATGACCTATAAAATCGACGGCAAGCAATACGTCGTCGTCGCCTCGGGCGGCCACATGTGGACCTACCCCGAAAAGGTCAGCGACCATTTGGTTGCCTTTGCTTTGCCGGACTAGAGTCGGAATCCGTCGCACCCTGCGAACTTGAACTCTATCAGAGGTGGCTCGGGAAATCTGCACAGTTGAGATAAGTGGAATTTTGGCCTGTAGGCGGCATGATCGCCGGCAACAGGAGATCCACTATGGCAAGACGACCACGTCGCAATCATACACCTGCGTTCAAGTCGAAGGTGGCCCTTGCGGCCGTTCGCGGTGAGCAGACATTGGGAGAACTCGCTCAGCAGTTTGATGTTCATCCTAACCAGATCAAGCAATGGAAAGATCAGCTCCTTGAGGGTGCAGCGGGTGTTTTTGGGCGGGAGGGTAAATCACCGCTGCCTGCACCCCGTGTTGATGTGAAGAGGCTCCATGCCAAGATTGGGGAGCTGACGCTTGAGAATGATTTTTTAGGCGATGCGCTCACCAAGGCGGGATTGCCGAGCGCAAGAAAATGATCGACCGCAAACATAAACTCTCGCTCAGCCGTCAGGCCAAGGCGCTCAAGATCAGCCGGGGCAGCGTCTATTATCAGCCCCGTCCCGTATCGGTCGGTGATCTGGCACTGATGCGCCGGATTGATGAATTGCATCTCGACTATCCCTTTGCAGGCAGCAGGATGCTGCAGGGACTATTGCTTGGTGAAGGATACAAGGTTGGCCGCCTGCACGTCACAACACTGATGAAGCGTATGGGGCTTGAGGCTATTTATCGCCGCCCGAACACGTCCAAGCCTGCACCGGGCCACAAAATCTATCCCTATCTGTTGCGTAAGCTGCCGGTCACCCAACCCAATCAGGTCTGGGCGATGGATATCACCTACATTCCAATGGCACGGGGCTTTGTTTATCTGGCCGCAGTGGTTGACTGGTTCAGCCGGCGTGTCCTGTCCTGGCGGCTCTCTATCACACTGGAAGCAGACTTTTGCATTGAAGCCGTTGAAGAAGCACTGGCCCGTTACGGTAAGCCGGACATCTTCAACACCGATCAGGGCTCGCAGTTTACCTCCATCGCTTTCACACAAATCCTGAAGGATGCTGAAATCGCCATCAGCATGGATGGCAAGGGAGCGTGGCGGGACAATGTCTTTGTTGAACGGCTGTGGCGCACGGTCAAATACGAGGAGGTCTATCTGCATGCCTATGGCAATGTTCCACAAGCCCGAGCCGCCCTCGGCAAATATTTGGTCTTTTATAACACCAAGAGACCGCATTCATCGCTTGACCGCCAGACACCCGATCAGGCTTACTTCAACGTGCTGCAACCAATCCCGGTCGCGGCATAACAGGGGCTGAAATCCACTTATCCGCAGTCCGAAAGTTGTTCAAACAAACCGAACCACCTCTATCTGTGTAAGCAACATTGTTGCGGCCAGGTAGAAAATTCAAAAAAATGAAAAACAACCCCATGCGATCCCCTCGGTAAGGTTACTTTCCTTACGTCATGTGGAGTTGTTTCATCCTCTCTTTATCTGTATACGAATTAATGGTATAATGACCCCGAGCCGCAAAGAGGCAAATGCCATGGATAAAGACCACTCCATTCAGGATCACTACACCCATGGCAAGCTCATCGACGCCATCAAAGACGGTTTGGCTAAGACGGGCGTCGCACTCGATCAGGTGACCATCGACGATCTAGCGCCGGTGGACGAGTTTCACATCGGCGGGCGCGAAGCGACGGAAGAATTTCTATCTCAACTCAATCTAACTCCCGATCATCACGTACTCGATATCGGCAGTGGCATCGGTGGCGGCGCGCGCTTTGCCGCGACCCGTTATGGTTGCCGGGTCTCAGGCATCGATCTGACAGAGGAATTCGTCGAAACAGCGAGCGCTTTGTCGGACTTAGTTGGACTTACCGACTGCGTCAACTTTCATCAAGGTAGCGCCCTTGAAACGCCGTTCGATGACGCGACGTTCGACGCCGCCTTCATGTTGCATGTCGGCATGAATATTCCGGACAAAGGGCGCCTCTTTGCCGAGGCCGTCCGCGTGATCAAGCCGGGCGGCGTGATCGGCATTTACGACATCATGGCGCTCACAGACGAGCCTCTCGCCTTTCCCGTGCCCTGGTCGAGTACTCCGGAGACAAGTGCCGTGGCGTCACCGTGTCCGGCGTCAGCACTCATGGGACAGATTGAGGGAATTGCGTAAGGGAGAGTTTTTGGCCCATCGTCACACGAGAGGAGTGGACGATGAGAGACAAAACAGTGCGCCATCAAGAAGCTGCGGAACGTACAGTCAAGGATATTCGCCGCTGGACGCGCAAACGCTATTCAGCTGAAGAGAAGATACGGATTGTGCTTGCCGGACTTCGCGGCGAAGACAGCATTGCCGAGCTTTGCCGTCAGGAAGGCATCGCTCAGGGCATGTATTACACCTGGTCGAAGGAGTTTCTTGAAGCTGGCAAGAAGCGGCTGGCAGGCGATACGGCGCGGGCCGCTAATACTGGTGAGGTGAAGGACTTACGGCGCGAAGCGCAAGACCTCAAGGAAGTCGTTGCCGAACAAGCGTTGGAACTGCGCCTTCTGAAAAAAAGCATAATCGGGGATGGGGAGGATATCGAATGAGATATCCTGCATCCGAGAAGGCCGAGATCATCGGACTGGTTGAGCAATCACATCTGCCAGTTAAACGCACGCTGGATACACTCGGCATTCCACGGACAACATTCTATCGCTGGTACGATCAGTATCAAACTGGCGGTGTGGAAGCGCTGGAAGATCGGTCTCCAAAGCCGGGACGGGTATGGAACCGTATTCCCGATGACGTTCGAGACAAGATCGTTGATCTAGCGCTTGAAGAGCCTGAGTTGTCGCCGCGCGAGCTGGCTGTCAGGTTCACCGATACGCAAGGCTACTTCGTATCTGAAGCTTCGGTGTATCGCCTGCTCAAGGCTCTGGATCTGATCACCAGCCCAGCCTTTGTTGTCATCAAGGCGGCTGACGAGTTTACAGACAAGACCACGGCGCCAAATCAAATGTGGCAGACAGACTTCACCTATCTCAAGGTCATCGGCTGGGGCTGGTTTTACCTGTCGACGATCCTGGATGACTTCTCGCGCTATATCATTGCGTGGAAACTCTGCACCACGATGAGGGTTGAGGACGTTACCGAAACGCTGGAAGCAGCTCTCGCCGAATCCGGGCTCGATCAAGTTAATGTCGTTCACAAGCCGCGCCTGCTGTCCGACAATGGCCCGTCTTATATTGCTGGCGATCTTGCTGACTGGATGGATGATCAAGGCATGAAGCATGTACGCGGTGCGCCTTATCATCCGCAGACGCAAGGCAAAATTGAGCGTTGGCATCAGACGCTCAAGAACCGCATCTTGCTGCAAAACTATTATCTGCCTGGCGACCTGGAAGCGCAGATCGAAGACTTCGTCGGCCACTACAACCACCAGCGATATCACGAGAGCCTGAAGAACCTCACGCCTGCCGACGTCTACTTCGGGCGCGGCCAAACTATTCTATTGCAAAGAGAAAGGATTAAACGAAAAACAATCGAACACCGGCGCTTGCAACACCGCAAAGCCGCTGCTTAAATTGAAACAACAGATGAGCCAAAGACTCAGCTTGCTCAAATCGAAATCTGTTCCAATTTATCTGACGACGGACAGCTTATAGCCGTAGCGCCCATATCGCACCGCCAGGTCGATGATTGCCGACGTCAAAGCGTCTTCGTCGTCGGCGCGTCTCGGCTTGCGCCATTGGCTGGAACGGTGTTGCCCAAGCACCCGGCAGGCCCGGCGTTCGGAAACGCCGAGCTTTGTGACAGCGCGCTCAACACAATCGCGTCTGCGCGAGGGCGTTAGAAGTTTCCCGCTGCAGCTTCCTTCAAGATCGCCTTGTCGAGTTCAGCGTCTGCAAGAAGCCGTTTCAGCCGTGCGTTTTCTTTCTCCAGATCCTTCAGACGTTTGGCCTGATCGATCTTCATCCCGCCATACTCTTTGCGCCAGCGATAGTATGTGATCTTCGTCACGCCCAGACGGCGAATAACTTCACCAGAATTGACGCCTTCCGCAAGCAAGACCTCAGCCTCGCGCAACTTCGATATGATTTCTTCAGGCTTGTAACGCTTTCCTGACATCGCAATCCTCCTTCGATTCAGCCATTTTACTATCTCAATGTGGCTGCGTTCAAAGGGGTCGGGTCAAGCGCAAGACAACAGGAAGTGGGATTGGCACAAAGATTTTTGAGCAAGAGTCGAATTCGACCAAATTGTCTCCACAATGGAAGATTATTGCACTCTAGATAAAGTCGACCCCTATGGCGACGTCGGTCATTCGGCAGACGAGCCGAGATTTGTGCTGCCGGTAATCAGTGGAATTGCATCGAGCGCCCAACCCTTAGACGTGCGGCGAGATGGGCTCGGTATTGCATAAGCCACTTTGTTTTTGTCGCGATTGACGGCATCACTATCAATGCGCCAGCCTTTTGCTTCCAATTCCTTTATGCGCTCGCGGTAACGCGCGATGGGAAGGTCCGCGGGCACAAACGTCTCATGAGTATTTACGCGAGGCGTGAGCACGGGACGCAATGGTTCCAAAACATCCCGATCCTCAAAGGCTACAAATTCATTTTGTTTGGTGACCGGTTCGTCGCCCTCTTCACCAAGCATAAAGTTTCGCATATTGAAAAAGAAAAGACGTGTATGGGTCTCATCAATGGGTGATTCATAAAAGTATTGATGAATATTGAAGTTGGGGCGTGGGTGAATGAACGTGCGAAAACTCGATATGCCATGAAACCCCGTATAGACTTCGCTGGCGCCGGCCTCGGTCTTGCCAGATGCTTCACGCATCTTTTTGTCACTTGTGGGGCTGCCTGGCATGGTCAGGAAATAACCCACTTCCCATCCGTCTTCGATAAGATTGATGGGCGGCATGACGAACGGATCCTCTTCAGCCCTTTGGACCTGCGTCGTATGGGTAAATTCGTTATGGGCCAAGTCAACGGCATTTTCAATTGAACGTTTATAGTCGAAGTTCCAGTCAAAACGTTGAAACGTAGCGCGCCAACCATCTTCGCCCCATTCCGGAATTTCCATAATAGGAGGTCGTTCTTCTTCGGGTAGATCACCCAGAAAAACGAAAATCAACCCATACAACTCACGTGTGGGATAGGCGTCCACTTTGGCACGCGATGGAATCTTCGCATTTTGACCCATTGAAGGAATGCGGGTGCACTCGCCCGCGCCGTTAAATTGCCATCCGTGATAGGGGCACTCAACACAGTCTCCTTTGAGCTTGCCATGAGCCAGAGAACCGCCACGATGAATGCAAACATTACTGAGACATCGTACTTCGCCCGATTGATCTCGGAACAGAACCAAGTCTTGTCCCAAGATGCGAACGAGTATGGGGCTCTCCCCTAATTTGTTGCATTCTTCGGCCACGTACCAGAAATTAACGAACAACTGATCGCCCTCCGACAAATCTATCTTATTCAGTGACTAATCAAAATCATGACGACAAAAAGAAATGAAGCTGAACGCTGAAAACTGAACTTCTCCACTCTGCGGTGACTAATCACTTGTTTTGATCCAAAGCCGGACCGAAAATTGTTCTGAGTTAACTGCAGGCGTAGGCTATTTTTAGTGATCCTGGCCAGCCCTCATATCACTGCGGGAGCAGCGACCATGTCAACAGCGATTTCCAATAGACCAAACGTCCAGACCTCCGGGCCTTACGAGTCCCTCAGGGATTACATCACAGCCCTTGAGGCACGCGGTCGGCTGCTGCGAATAGAGGAAATGGACCAGGACCAGTTTGAGGCCACAGCTTTTGCCTACCGATTGACGGAAAAATACGGCTTTTACGAAGCGCCAGCCTTTTTGATCGAGCGCATAAAGATCAACGGCGCATGGATGGACGGCCCGATTATCTCAAATCTATACGGCGGATGGGATATGGAGGCCATGTGCTTCGGCGTCGACGACATTAGCGACGATCAAAACGAAATGTACAGGGGCACGCTCAAGAGGCTGAAAGGCCTCGCCGACCATAACAGTACGTGGCCAAAACGAAAACCGGAAGCCATCGATGCAAGGAACGCTCCGTGTAAGGAGGTTGTGTTGACCGGTGACGACGTCGATCTCTATCGATTTCCGTGGCTAAAAAGCAATCCGGCAGATGGTGGACAATATATCAACACGGGCTCCGTCATTTTGGAGGATCCCGAGCTTGGCCGAAATGTCGCAATCAATCGCTTGCAGATTAAAGGCAAGCGCAAAATCGGCGTCAACATCAAAGGCCAAGACGGCTGGGTCTTTTTGATGACCAAGAAACGAAAGGGAGAGAGGGAAGTCGATGCTGCTGTCGTCCTGGGAACCGATCCCATCGTCTATGCCTTGAGCGGCTCGAAACTGGCCGCGTTAGGCGAGGACGAATTGGAAGTGGCCGGAGGGCTTAAAGGGAAACCTATTGACATAGTCAAATGCGAAACCAACGACCTGCACGTACCGGCTCAGGCGGAAATGATCATCGAAGGAAAAATTCCCTTGGATGACAAGGAAGCAGAAGGCCCCTTCGCTGAAGTCTACGGATATATGGGACCGGTAATCCCAGAAAATTTTTATATGAATGTCGAAGCCATTACGCACCGAACCAAGCCTTGGTTTGTCAATGCGTTTTCCGGCGCGACAAAGTTACACCACACCATTCCGTCCGAGGCCGACGAGTATTTCAAACAAAAGAAAAATATCCCAAATCTTGTAGCCATCCATTCGCCGCCTGAAGCGAGAGGTGTTGTGATCTTGAGTATTGAAAAGACAGCGCCAGGCGATGGCATGACCGCAGGCATGCAGGCCGCGGCCAGTAGCTTCTTTTCCAAAACCATTATCATCGTGGACAAGGACATTGACGTGGTGAGCTTGCCACAGGTTTTTCATGCAATGGGCGCGCGTTGGCAACCCAATCCCGCAAGCGTCGTAATCCCACAAGCACGAGGGGCAGTACTCGACCCGAGCACGCCGCAACGTCGCCTGACCAGCAAAATGATTATCGATGCGACGAGACAATGGCCCGAAGAAGGTGGTCCCGATCCGTGGCCGTCGCTGTCACGTGACATTCTAGAAAAGCAATACCCTGGCGCATTTGAGATTGTCGATGCAAACTGGGACGACTATTGGATTGCCTTTCAAGGCAGCCGGTAAGAGTGGAGGTCACCTCAATAACGGCCACAGAAGTTCGTCACCACTGAATTAAATTCTTCCGGATACTCCACATACGAAGAATGACCGGCATCATTAAAGACATACATGCGCGATTCTTGGGTCGCGCCTGAATTCATGAGATCAAACAGCTCCAGTCCCCCATCGAAGGGCGAAGAGGGATCGTTGTAGCCCCAGATTATGAGGCTCGGCACCATGAGTTTCCCGTCCTTAACTTCCTGACGCGCTTTGTCTCTGAGTGCTTGGAACGACGGGTGACGAGGACTCATTTGCAGCTTCTGCAACTGTTTGTCGGCTTCCAAGATTTTTGGCTGTTGCGCCAATGCGAGCCCCCGGAGCGAGCCCGCAAGCGTAATGTTGTTCAAGGTATGGGACTGAAGCTCGCGGGTTCGCCTGATGCTTTGGGCGGTTTCTCCGGTTTCAGGGTGAACGCCGGTCGTGACGTAAAGATAGTATCGCGCCGTATGCAGGTTCGTCTCGCCGGCCGCCATGACGCTGTCCACATTGACCACACAAGTCACGAGGTCCGGGTGATCTAGTGCAAGGCGCGTGACAGGCCACCCTCCTTGTGAATGGCCTACAAGATGGACTTTCTCGAGACCCATTGCTTCGATAAATCCATACGCATGGTCGATGACGCCTTGATAATAGTTTTCGTAGCCGGCTTCCGTCTTGGGATTATCGGTACGACCTTGACCCAAGCGGTCGATGGCAAAGACACGAAAGTGCTCTGCTAGGCCATCAATGTTTCGCAGCCAGGCGTGCGCACCGCCGGCTCTCCCCGATGGTTGTCCGCCATGGAGCAAAAGCATGGCGTCCCCTTTGCCTTTTTCAAAGTAACGCGTACGCAGACCATTCACGTCGACGAATTTCTCATCTTCTTCCTGCATGGACGACGCCCAAGCCGGCTCCGGCAGCGAGACGAATGTGACGGCGTCGTTTGCTTGACCTTGCTCGTCGAGCACATCCGAAACGACGACCTTGGCCGGATCACGCTGTTGGCCGTGAACGTTCACCAACGCTGTCATCGAGTCCGTCTCGCAACTGAGCGCTTGCTTTTGTCTTCTGAAGTCTGAGGGAACTTCATCCATCTCATCAGCAGACAAGAGCGAAAGTGTCGGCCACCGCGATGGCAGACTTCCCCAATCCGGAAACTCAAGTCCGTCCTCACAAGACTGCGATAGATCCTGCCCCTTCCTCGCCTCTATCTTCAAAAGATGAATGTCGCTCTTAATGTTTTTTGATTGAGTGAGTGTTGCCCCGCGCAAGGGGACGCGGTCAGGCACGTCGATCTCTAGATCATCGCAAAGCAGTTGGCTGGAACCGCCGTCAACAATCTTTAAAGTGGCAGGTCGGGCATCATTTTGGCCCTCGAGCCAAAGAAATACGCCAGGCCGACTGTCCTCCAGGGAACATTTCGCAACATATTGTTCGTAGTCGATCGCGATATTGGCTTGGGACAAGCCTTGCAGTTCATAGCTCGGCGATATGTCAGATCCGCAAACGTAAAACTGTTTTAGTTCTCCTCGATCGATCTCGTTGGAGTCGATCGTACATTGTGCAGCTTGGCCTTCTGCTGCGTAGAGAACAATCAAAAATAGATATGTGAGATGAGTAAGAGCAATGTTGCGGATTGCCATCTGACTTGGTCTCCCTGGATATCTCTCAGATCGTATTCAGTATGACGGAGCAAAGAAGTGGTCGTGGCGTGTCCAATCTCGATTTTACGCTACAGCAGCCAAAGCCGAAAGCTGGCCATCAAGCTGAACGCCTAGACCGAAGATGGACGAGTCTTGGATGCAGAATATCCGATAGGTGGATCAGCCTGATTTGGTCGATGAGCGGCAGCTGATTGCATTGTCTTGACAATAATTAACGGTCTCTACGTCAGCAATTGATGTATATTTTTTGCGATTGTCGGCGATTGGTTTCGCCCGTTCCTTCACTCTCTTAAAGACCTTTTGGTCGGGAGGATAGTATGCGAACGCTCATCAAGAAGTTTTTAGACCAGGAGCTATCGCGCCGGGAGTTGGGCCAATCATTGGCGGCGATTGGCTTGAGTGCAGCGGCAATCCAGTCGCTATTGAGCACGGCTGCTAATGCCGCTGAAGACGCCAGGGGTTTCGAATTTACCGGCACAGGCGGCGATGTACTGGCCGAGTGCCTTAAGGCGGCCGGCGTCAAGTATGTTTTCGATGTCAATTCGACGGGCCAAGTCACATTTTACGATGCTCTATCCCAACGACCTGAACTAAAAATGATTGTGGCCTTGCAAGAAGGTCAAGCTACATGCATGGCACAAGGTTATGAGCTTGCCAGCGGTAAAACGGCCGCGCTGATGCTGCCCAGCATCGGCATTCCGAATGCCATGAGCAATCTCTATAACGCATGGAAAGATCGCTCGGCCATTGCCGTGTTTTCAGACGGATCGGAGACCGAGACTTCAGGCCGTGACGGCTTTCAGCAAGTGGACGATTGGCTGCAACCTACTGAACAATTCACTAAGTGGCGTTGGCAGGTCGATTATCCTGAGCGCATTGGCGAGATGGTTCGAAGAGCCTTTAAACTGGCCGGCACTCCGCCCGGTGGACCGGTATACATTCGATTGCCTAGTAATGTTCTGGGTGCCGAGCAAGTCACACAGACGATATATCCCCAAAGTGATTTTGCTGTGCCCGTTCAAATGGAACCGAAATCCGATTTAATCGAGAAGGCAGCCCGGCTTCTGCTTGAAGCAGAACACCCCATGATTAATGTGGGCGGTGAAGTGACCCGTGCCAATGCGGGCGATGATCTTGTCGAACTCGCCGAACTTCTGTCTATCCCCGTTGCCCAGGGACACAGCATGTTCGGTGACTTTCCCTTCAAGCACCCATTGTTTGCCGGTTTTTACTCCTTAGGCTTCCCGCGCGGGGCGCGCCAAACCGATGTTTTATTAAATCTGGGCGGTCATATGCCGGACGCTTCGATCATGACTGCTTCCGTCCCGTCTCAAACGACCGTAATCGACACCCGGGTTGAATTTAACAAGATTGCCAATCTTTATCCGACTGACATCGCCATCGCTGCCGGTAGCAAAGAAACAATTCGTGCACTAATTGATACAATCAAGGAGATGGCAACCACTTCGCGTCTCCAAACAGTTGCAGCTGAACGCCTAGAAACCGCAACGGAAGATTTCGAAGCAGCTACATTGCGTCAACAAACCCGTGCGCAAACAACCTGGAATGACAGTCCGATCCAGCTTGACCGGCTGTGTTATGAGATGGACCAAGCCCTCGATGAAACGGCTATATTCGTCTCCGAAGGCGGCGGCAAAACACCCTACAATTGGCTAGATTTTTCACAGGGTAAGAAATCACTAATTGGGCGGACCACCGGTCACGCTTTGGGATGGGGTGTCGGCGCGTCACTCGGCGTTAAGATTGCAAGACCCGACCAACAAGTCGTGTGCATGGTTGGTGATGGAGCAATGCTATTCGGCCAATTGGAAAGCCTCTGGACGGCTTCGCGCTACGAAATTCCCGTCATCATCGTTGTCCTCAATAATCAAAGTTATGACGCCGAACGGGGGCGGATTTTCATGAATTCGCCGGTCGCGCGAACCAACGAAGACCTTTGGAAAGATATGTCGTGCTATTTGGGTAATCCCGTTGTTGACTTTGTCGGCAGCGCCAGAAGTTTCGGCATCGATGGAGAACGAATCTCCGAACCGGGTGAGGTCAAACCGGCCTTCGAGCGAGCCGCAGCAATTACAAGAGAGGGCCGGCCCTATCTCATAGACGCCATAATCGCGCAACGTGGTCCTGGAGCCGGCTCAACATGGCATCCTGAGATTTCAATTGCGGAGTCGCGAACGCGGAAGGTTTAGTGGGCGTTCTTGCCGCCATGTATGAACGACAGCTCAGTCAAGTGAAAATGCGAGGACTCCAACCATGACTAAGCATGTACCGCAGGCACTTTTTGATCTCTACGATCGCTACGCCCACGGCTTTATGAGCCGTCGAGAATTCTTTGAGAGTCTCTCAAAATATGCTGTAGGTGGGTTAACCGTCGCCGCACTCGCCGATACCTTGTTGCCAAAATATGCAGAGGCACAGCAAATTTTGGAAGACGATGAGCGCGTAGATGGAGAGACTATCGAATATTCATCACTGGATGGTGCAGGGACAATGGGCGGCTATTTGGTACGCCCCGCTAGCGCTAGCGAAAAACTTCCGGGCGTCGTCGTCATTCATGAAAATCGCGGACTCAATCCGCACATTGCCGATGTCGCGCGCCGGGCTGCTATTGAAGGCTATTTGGTTTTAGCGCCTGACGCTTTGTTTCCCTTAGGCGGCTATCCCGGCAACGACGATGATGGCCGCGCCTTGCAGCGAGAACGGGATCGCGGCGAAATGCTTGAGGATTTCGTTGCCGCCGTCAATCTTCTGCAGGCACACGAAGATTGCACGGGCCGGGTCGGCTGCGTTGGGTTTTGTTTTGGTGGCAGCATTTCAAATCTGTTGGCGGTCCGCGTGCCGGATTTGGCGGCAGCAGTGCCGTTTTATGGAACAGGCCCCGATACGGCGGACGTTCCCAAGATCAATGCGCCCCTACTTATTCATCTGGGCGAACTCGATACCCGCGTAAACAGCGGATGGCCTGACTACGAAGCTGCACTCAAAGCTGCTCAAAAGAGCTACACCGTTCATATCTATCCAGGCGCCAATCACGGCTTTCACAATGATACAACGCCGCGCTACGACGAGGCCGCCGCAACGCTCGCCTGGAACCGAACAGTCGCGTTTTTCGATCAGCATCTACGCTGAAATCTTTAAATAATCAAAGTTGGAGGCGCTCATGCGTTTCAAAGATAAAGTCGTGTGGATCACCGGAGCGTCTTCGGGCATTGGCGAAGGCCTGGCTTATGGTTTTCACAACGACGGTGCCGATATTGTCATTTCAGCTCCGACCGCCGCCGAACTTGAGCCCGTAAAAGCCAAATGCGCGGAGGGACCTGGGAAAGTTGTCATCATGCCGTTCGACGTAACCGATGCGAATGGGCGTGAAGAAGCTGTTCGATCGGTCCTTGAGCAATGCGGTCATGTCGATGTCTTGGCGCTCAACGCAGGTATCGGGCAAAGAGCTTCTACCAAGGACACGCCCTTGGAACTCGACAGACGCATTATGGAGGTGAACTATTTTGGCGCCATAGGGTTGGCCAAACTGGTGCTGCCCAGCATGGTCGAGCGAAAGTCGGGGCAATTAGTCGTTACATCATCGGTTGCAGGTAAATACGGCGTGCCCTGGCGCGCGTCCTACTGTGCGTCCAAACATGCGTTGCACGGTTTCTTCGATACGCTCCGCGCGGAACTTGTCCCCTACAACATTAAAATAACTCTTCTGGTTCCCGCCGGCGTCACAAGCCGCGTGTTCGAACACGCGTTGACGACCGATGGCTCGCCATTGGGTGTGAAGTCCAGTGAATCCAGCATCAGCCCCGCCAAATGCGCGGAGATTGTCCTCAACGGAATTCTCAACGGTAAACGCGAGATCAATATCGGTTTACCGAGCCCCATGCGCATGCTGTGGTACAAGCGCTTTGCTCCCGGCATACTCCAACGCAAGATGGAAGAGATGAGCCGCGTACCTGCCATGAGGCCGCCGGGATACTAGTGCGCCGGACTGTTTCCGCTTCGGAATCGTCCACTGAAACGGGGCAAGACTAAATAGCGGACATTTCAGTACGGGCGCTTTAGCTTCAAATCCCATTATGATCGTAGTTGTGCAAGGAAATGTATTTCTCGGGCGCAGCGCAACGTCTAATCTATAAGCATTTACAGATTTCTGGCGAGGGAACAAATGCGTTGGAGCGTTCAGCCTTATGTTAAGTGGCACGCGATCGAGTGCGGCCTTTGTATGCTTGTATTCTTCTTGAACCTGACGGCAGTAAGGGCGCAAGAGGAAAAGATTTTGAATGTCTACAACTGGTCCGACTATATAAGTTTGAAAGAGATTGAGGCTTTCGAAGCCGAAAACGGTATACACGTTAACTACGACACATATGATGCAAGCGAGATCGTCGATACAAAGCTAATGGCCGGCGACAGCGGTTATGACGTGGTGACGCATGCGGGTTCCCTGTTCTCGCGCTTGATTCCCATTGGAGTCTTCATGCCATTGGACAAGAGCAAGTTGCCCAATTGGAAGAACTTGGATGCTGATGTCCTCGCGCGGATCGCTTTGTATGACCCCGGTAATGTGTATTCTCTTCCGTACATGTGGGGGTCCACAGGATTTTCTTACAATGTCGATATGGTACTTGAGCGCATGCCTAACGCGCCTCTTGGTAGTGCCGATATGATCTTCAAACCAGAGATTGTCTCGAAGTTCGCGGACTGCGGCGTGTCGTTCTTGGACTCGCCGATTGAAGTCATTTCCATGGCGCTTGCCTATTTGGGATTTGATCCTTTTTCCACGGACCTCGAGGAAATGAAGCGGGCAGAGGTCTTGTTGAAATCCGTTCGGCCCTATGTGAAATATTATAGTTCGACGAGACTGCTAAACGACCTTCCAAGCCGGGAGGTCTGTATCGCAATGAGTTGGTCAGGAGATTATTCCAACGCCGCGAAGCGAGCGGAAGAAGCCGGTCTTGAAATTAATCTAGCCTACTCGGTTCCCAAAGAAGGCGCCGCGCTCTGGACCGAAAGTTTTTTAGTTCCGAGTGATGCACCACATCCGGAAAACGCCCATTTATTCTTAGACTTTTTGATGCGTCCGGAAGTCATCGCGAACATCACCAACGAGATTTTTTATGCTAATGCGAACAAGGCGTCGCGACCATTTATTAATCCAGAGATCATTGCCGACGAAGCGATTTATCCAAGCCAACAAACACTAGAGCGATTGTTTCCGACTATGGTTTTACCTCCCAAGGCGGAACGCAACCGCACCCGCACCTGGGCACGCGTGAAAACCGGTATGTAAAATTGTTGGCTTGCCGTTCCAATTTTCGGGTCGTGACTTTGAGGCCAGAGTCTGGCACGCGGCAACGAACCATTAAATGCAATGAAGGCTGTACGTCGTTGCAATATGCCACCCAAAGGGGCTTCTACTATGCTGCATATGGTCGGTTGCTTTCATTTGGATTCAACAAGCGTGATCGAGTTAATCCGCGAGGACTACCAGAGATACGTCAGCCATCTAAAGTCAATTGACCTGATCGTCAAGTCCGGCCCAATCGGCAGGCGCCACGCAAATACCCCAATGGATACGGATAAGGAGCGCGATTACGAGTACTTCATACTCATGACATTTCGAAATCGGGCTCAAATGGATGCTGCGTACACCCACATTCAAAATAAGGCGGAACCGGCAGTAGATTTACATTTGCAGTTTATGAAGAACGTAAAGGATCCAGTGTTCTTTTGCTGGGAAGATATCTGATCCGGAGTCTAGACTGGTTATTCGATTCGGCTTACCAAACCGTGCCAATGTCCGTTATCGTTCACCTGAGCAGTCACAGAGGGCGACATACAACGGCGATCAGATTTGCCTTTGACTAAAGCGCATTTTTCGATATCGCAGGTTATGCGACAAAGTGCTCTTTAGAATGTCCGCTGAAATGAGCCAACAGTAATAAGCTGACATTCAGTCACTGAAAATCTCTAAGAAGACCAGTCGTCAAAAGCTACCCTCATCCTTTGCGCCAATGCTGTGACCACTTTTCGTCGACCATGGCCATAAGATCCGGGCATTGCTCTTCCAGCAAATCACGGTTGAGCGGAGGCCACGAGGCGCGGCCTTTTTCGTCGGCCAGCTGCTGCGTGGCGTCGATCACCATCTTGGTCGAAAGACCGCGGGTCGGCACGCTTGGATCGGGCATGGTGAGCCGCGTTGGCGGCGTCAATAGGCTGGCGCTCGGTTGCCAGCGGGCGGCCATGGCATGAAAGACCTGGAGGGGATTCATAATGTCGATGTCGTCGTCGACCACGATCGCCACCTTGATCGTCGTGCCGGCAATTGCGTATTGGCCGGCTTGTAGTCCCTCTCCCGCGAATTGCTTCTTGATGCTGAGGGTTAGAATGCCGCTCGCCTCATTGAATTGATAGACACCGGTCAAGTTCGGGATCAGCTTTTTGAGCCGCCAATAATGGTTAGCCATGATGGGGCCCATGATCATGTCGGGAGACAGGCCCGTATAGGAGTTAAAGAACAACGGGTCGCGCCGATGGGTAATCGCCTTGACATTCATATAGAAGCAATCGTCCCTTCCCGACCCGAGATAACCGTACATTTCTCCGTAGGGACCTTCGGGCTCTCCTTCCTGCAAGGGAATTTCGCCCTCAATTATCATTTCGGCTTCCGAGGGCACCAAAATGTCACTCGTCTCGCACGGAACTACTTCAATGGGCGAACCTTTGAGGCCGCCCGCGACGTCCAACTCGTCTTGGCCATAGTCCGAAAGCTTGGACGTGCTCAAGGCCCAGACCATGGGATCAACGCCCATGGCGATCGCGATGTTTGCGGTCTTCTGACCACGCGCTTTCATAATGCGTAGCATGCGTCCACCGTGCTGGCCGGGTGTGGCGTTGACCGAGATCTTGCGCTTGTCTTTGACTTGGCAGCGGTAAGTCCCGACATTGCGGCCCAAGTCGGGATCCTGGACAAAGACCGCTGTCGTATTGATGTAGCGGCCCCCGTCGAAGGGATTGTTCTTAAGCCAGGGAAACCCAAGAATGTCGATGTCGTCGCCTGTGAGGACGACCTCTTTGCACGGCGCCTGCGGGTCTTTTCTGATCGACGGCTTCAGCGTTTTCCACTCGCCGTTGTCATCCAGACGCGAGTTCATTTTTTCGATCACGGCGTGATACATCTTTTTATTATCGTCTTCGATCCGGTCGACGCCAAACACCATCGCTTCTCTGACCCAACCGCCATACAAGTTGCCGAGGATCGGACCCTGCCTCCACTTGCCGTCGATTTTAATCTTTTCAATCAAAAAGGCGGGAGCCTCTTGCAGTCCGAGATTCTCAATGAGTCGGTAGGCAAAGCCTGTGGACTCATATTGATCCTGATCCATCTCCTCAATTCTGATAAGCCGGCCTGCAGCTTCAAGCGCGGCTACATAGTCGCGCAATGAATTGAAGGGGCCGCTCTGCTGAACATTTTTGAGTTGCGTTTGAGATGATGACATCGAATTACGAACCTTTATGAAATTCAAATTGGGATCATTGAAAGTGCTTCAGAACCAAAAGCCACGAATGTCATATCACATCACAGCATTACTAGCCGCGTGTTCGAACATGCGCTGACAGAGGTGGTTCGGTTTGTTTGAACAATGTCCGTCATCAGATAAATTGGAACAGATTTCGGTTTGAGCTAGCGGAGTATATGGCTCATCTGTTGTATCAGTTTAAGCAGCGGCTTTGCTGTGTTGCAAGCGCCGATGCTCGATCGTTTTTCGCTTGATCCTTTCTCTTTGCAATAGAATGGTTTGGCCGCGCCCAAAGTAAACATCTGCGGGCGTGAGGTTTTGCAGACTCTCGTGATAGCGCTGGTGATTGTAGTGACCCACGAACTCATCGATCTGCGCTTCAAGATCGCCAGGTAGGTAATAGTTTTCCAGCAAGATGCGGTTCTTGAGCGTTTGATGCCAACGCTCGATTTTGCCTTGCGTTTGCGGATGATACGGCGCGCCGCGAACATGCCTCATGCCTTGATCATCCATCCAGTCAGCAAGATCGCCGGCAATATAACTTGAACCATTGTCAGATAGCAGACGCGGCTTGTGTGCGACATTTGCCTGATCGCAACCCGATGCCTCCAGAGCCATTTCCAACGTATCAGTGACGTCTTCAGCTCTCATCGTGGTGCACAGCTTCCACGCAATGATGTAGCGCGAGAAGTCATCAAGAATCGTAGAGAGATAAAACCAGCCCCAGCCGATGACCTTGAGGTAGGTGAAGTCGGTCTGCCACATTTGGTTTGGCGCCGTGGTCTTGTCGCGGAACTCATTGGCAGCCTTGATGACCACGAAGGCCGGGCTGGTAATCAGATCAAGAGCTTTGAGCAGGCGATACACTGAAGCTTCGGATACAAAATAGCTTTGCGTATCAGTGAACCGCACTGCCAACTCGCGCGGGCTCAGTTCCGGTTCCTGAAGAGCCATATCGACGATCCGCTCTCGAATATCATCGGGGATGCGGTTCCACACGCGTTTTGGCTTGGGAGACCGGTCTTCCAATGCTTGTACGCCACCACGCAAATACCGGTCGTACCATCGGTAAAACGTCGTTGCCGGGATGCCGAGCTTGTCCAGCGTCCGCAGCACCGGGAGATGGGATCGCTCGACTAGGCGGATGATCTCGAGCTTCTCCGATGCGGGGTATCTCATGCGCCGTCTCCCCCATCCCCGATCATGCTTTTTTTAAGCAGCCGGTTCTCCAGCACCTGTTCGGCAAGCGCTTCCTTGAGGTCATGCCTCTCGCGGCGCAGGTCCTTGACCTCGCCCGAGGACGCCTGGCGGGCGGTATCCCCCGAAAGCCGCTTCTTGCCGGCTTCCAGGAACTCCTTCGACCAGCTGTAGTAGAGGCTCTCGGCGATCCCTTCCCGACGGCACAGCTCGGCGATGCTGTCCTCGCCGCGCAGGCCCGAGAGCACAATCCGGATCTTCTCTTCAGCTGAATATTGCTTGCGCGTCTTGCGCCGGATGTCCCGTACCGCCGTCTCGGCGCCGTCCTTCAAACTCATGGATTTCTGGATCATCTGCGTTCCCTTCGGTCACGACGATGAGCCAGAAATCCTCCGTTACACAATCAACTCCATCTGTCCCACAGGCGCTGATGTCAGACACCCTCGAGCCTTCTCAAAGGCGTTTAGGGCTGCTCTGAAGCGCCGTGGCCTTCCGCTTGTCAGGTTTCATGATTTGAGGCATGGGCACGCCTCTCACCTGCTCAAGCAGGGAATTCATCCAAAGGTCGTCTCGGATCGCCTTGGGCACGCCAGTGTGTCCATTACGCTGGATGTCTACTCCCATGTCTTGCCCGGCCTTGAGGAGGACGCAATGTTGAAGCTAGACCGCGCGCTTCGGGTTGCGCTAAGCGATCAAAATAAGAACGTCTGAGCCTGGATTCTTGAGACTTCGTTAGCAATCTGTTAGCAAGTCGCGTCTATTCGAGAAGTCGAATCTACTAAGTCATTGATTTTATAGACTGGATGGGTGGCCGAGTGGTTGAAGGCACTGGTCTTGAAAACCAGCAGGCGTGCAAGCGTCTCGTGGGTTCGAATCCCACCCCATCCGCCATAATGCCCGGGGTCCATACCTGACCACACAAGGCAAATTCCATGAGGCGACTGTGACAGGCATTTTGAGCGGAAAAAACATCGTTGTTTGCGGCGGCAGCAGTGGCATTGGCTTTGCCACGGCAAGTCATCTCCGTGACCTCGGGGCCGACATCTCCCTTGCTGCGCGGACGCCGGAAAAACTCGAGGCCGCGGCGAATAAATTGGGGGGTGAGGTGCCGATTGCCGCCGTCGACTTTGCCAGCGCCGATGCGTCCCGGGACTATTTTAGAAAACTTGAACCGCTCGACCACGTAGTCATTTCACTTGCGGGCAACGCCGCAATGGGTCCGTTTTCGGACTTGGACGTCGCCGGCTATCGCGACACGTTCGAGGGAAAATTCTGGCCTTATGTCAACGCCATGCACGAAGCGGCAAATGTTTTGGAACCTGACGGTTCCGTCACCATTGTAACTGGAGCTTCTGCGCTGGCGGCGACACCCGGCGCCTCGTCCTTGTCAGCGGTCAACGGCGCCCTCGAAGGCATGATAAAGACCTTGGCTGTCGAGCTTGCCCCGCGCCGTATCAATGCCGCCTCACCGGGCCTTACAGATACCGAAGCCTGGCTGCGTATCCCTGATGACATTCGCGCGCAGATGTATGCGGCAGCGGCTGAAAAAACACCAATGGGCCGCATCGGCCAAGCTGAAGACGTCGCACGATTGGTCGGAGCTTTTATTACAAACGATTTCTTGACGGGTCTTGTCGTGCCGTGTGATGGCGGCAATCGTCTGGCCTAGCGGAGACGATTAAACTCCGATCGTTCGACGCCTACATCCCTCATTGAATTTTCCAGTAGAACATTGCATCTTTTGCACTTGACGTTCCAGCATTGGGCGACTGTGGATCAACCTCATAACCCCCATTCAAATGACGAGCATTATCACTATCCCGCCACAAATATTTCCATAGGTCCCCTCCTTAATCTTTTGCATTCACCGCCTACAAGCCGCGTTGAATTCCGCCGACAAAATCAAACAAGATTTGGACTTCCGCATGATAGCCGAAAAACCCTCCATCTTTTTAGGGAAGGGAGACAAAAAACAATCATTGCTGTTGGGCTATGCAAACCGTCATGGGCTCATTGCCGGTGCAACAGGCACCGGTAAGACGGTCTCGCTTCAAATCCTGGCGGAAGGTTTTTCACAGGCTGGCGTGCCGGTATTCGCCGCGGACGTCAAAGGAGACTTATCGGGTATTTGTATGCCCGGCGAAATGAAGTCTTTTCTTCAAGAGCGAGCGGACAAAATCGGTTTTGCAAACTATGCAATGAACGGCTTTCCCGTCGTCTTTTGGGATCTCTTTGGCAAAAAGGGGCATCCCATCCGGACGACAATTTCAGAAATGGGCCCCCTTCTCTTATCGCGCCTTTTGAATCTCAACGACACGCAAGAGGGTGTGCTCAATATTGCGTTTCGAATTGCCGATGAGCAGGGTTTTCTCTTGCTTGATCTCAAAGATCTACGAGCGATGCTGAATTTCGTCGGCGAGAACGCCTCCGATATATCCCTCGAATATGGAAATATCAGCAGAGCGTCGGTCGGCGCCATTCAACGCCGTTTACTCGTTCTGGAAGAGCAAGGCGCAAAGAACTTCTTTGGTGAGCCGGCCCTCGAGTTAGAAGATCTCATGTCCGTTGACGAAGACGGCCATGGTCGTATCAATATTTTGGCCGCGGACAAGCTCATGCAGACGCCGCGCCTCTATGCCACTTTCTTGCTGTGGCTCCTTGCAGAGCTCTTTGAAGAACTTCCGGAAGTTGGCGATCCTGAAAAACCAAAATTTGTTTTCTTCTTTGATGAAGCACATCTCCTTTTCAACGATGCGCCGAAGGCTTTGGTCAACAAAGTCGAGCAAGTGGTGCGACTTATTAGATCGAAAGGCGTTGGCGTCTATTTCGTTACTCAAAATCCCATAGACATTCCTGATGCTGTTCTGGGACAACTTGGCAACCGGGTTCAGTATGCCTTGCGTGCCTTCACCCCGAGAGATCAAAAGGCGGTGCGCGCGGCAGCGGAGACGTTTCGCCCCAACCCTAAGTTCAAGGTCAAAGACGTCATCACACAATTGGGTGTCGGCGAGGCTCTCGTTTCCACGCTTCAGGCCAAAGGCGTGCCTTCAATGGTCGATCAAACGCTGATCCGGCCGCCGTCCTCCCGCATGGGTCCGGCAACTAAAATTGAACGTCGCGTCGTAATTACGGAAAGCCCCTTTGTCGAAAAGTATGATCCGCGACTCGACCGAAAGTCTGCTTACGAGTTGCTGCAAGAACGCGCTGAAAAACTTAAGGCGGAAGCGGAAGACCTGGACGACGACCGTACTTACGACCCCATGCCGACCTCTCGGCGCAAGACCAAAGGACGGCGACGAACAACTACGGGGCGGCGCTCCAACCGGCAAAGTGTGTCGGAAGCCTTTACCAAGAGTTTTGCGCGCAGCATTGCGACGCGGCTCAGCCGAGAACTTTTCCGCGGCGTGCTGGGGTCCATATTTAAGGGCAGCTAAGACTGCTGTAACTTTACGATGAAGCAGATGTTTCAACACCAGACCATCGAAAAGAAGGAGTAAACGGATGGGGTATAAAATTGAAGAAATCGAAGGTATCGGACCTGCCTATGCGGAAAAACTGTCAGGTGCCGGCGTGGCAACTACGGATGATCTGTTGAAGCTGTGTTGCGACAAAAATGGCCGTGGTCAAACGGCTGAAAAGACCGGATTAAGTGAAACTCTCCTGCTCAAGTGGGCCAACATGGCCGACCTCATGCGCATTTCCGGAGTCGGCGGTGAGTATGCGGAGTTACTCGAAGGTGCCGGCGTTGATACCGTCAAAGAATTGCGCAATCGCAATGCTGAAAATCTTGCAGCTAAGATGACTGAAGTGAACGAAGAAAAGAAACTAACGCGCAATGTGCCGGCCGCCAGCCAGGTCGAGAAATGGGTAGAACAAGCGAAATCGCTCGATCCTGTCATTACCCATTAGCGAAAATTATAAGGGCCGGAACATAATAACTGTTCCGGCCCCTGCCTTCTCTTGAAGGCCCACCATTCATTCGCTAAACGCGCGCCTAGGCGCCGCGTGTTTTCAAAATATCTCGGATCTCTTCTAACAGGACTTCCTCTTTGGGGGGTGCCGGCGGTTCTGCAGGTGCTTCTTCTTCCTGCCGCTTCAAGTTGTTCATCTGCTTAATGACCATGAAGATCACGAAGGCCACAATCAGAAATTGGATGATGGCATTGAAGAATATGCCGTAATTGATTGTGACAGCACCGGCTTCTTGCGCCTGCGCCAACGTATTAAAAGTATCTCCCGAAAGCGTAATAAAGAGGTTCGAGAAATCGATCCCGCCGAGCAATAAGCCGATCGGTGGCATGATGACGTCATCCACAAGCAATTTCACAATTGCGCCAAAAGCGGCCCCAATGATCACGCCAACGGCCAAATCAACGACGCTTCCTCGCATCGCAAATTCTTTGAATTCCTTGAGCATCTAAGTCCTCCACTGTACGTAGCTACCCGGTGCGCGTCGGCATCTTTATGCCTAAGTCGCATCGAATACTCTTCAAAGCTACCATCGCTAGAGGGCTAAGCCCCACTCCAATTTACCATTTGTTAATGAAGGTTAATTTTCAAGTTCGGCATTAGTTTCGCAGCAGAAAACTTTTTGAAAATTCGACAAATCGATTTGATGTCTTGAATTGTTACGAAGAAATAAGTTCGATCAACGCGCCGCTGCTCGGACATTCGATGATGGACGCCTGTTGATGGCCGAGCCCGGGAATTTCTAACTTTGTCGCGGATGAAAACATCGCGCCACCCTGCTCAAGCGTCTTGGCGTGCGCTGCTTCAAGATCCGAGACGATAAAACTCTGAGCTAGATATCCGGTGTTAGGAGCGATGGCGCCGGGAATACTAGCAGGAAGCTCATAGTTCTTGGGATGAGACACAACTATTTTGCCATACATGTGAGGGCCTTCAAGAAAGGCGGAACGGGTCGTCCCGTCTTTGGGCCGGCCCAACATGATGTTCGAGTCTGGAGATGACATTTCGAGATCCATGGCGACGGACATGCCCAAGACATCGCGATAAAAGGCGATCGCGGCCTCGCCGTCCCTCACAATATGTGCTGACGTGGCGACCGGCGTAAATCCTGTTGTTGTTTTTTCCGTTTTTTCGACTTCCATCCGCACCCGTCCGATAAATGAATTTTCGTCTCCACCGACTAGTTTGATGAGATTTATGGCCACGCCGTCGGGGTCGTCGAATAATGCTTCGACCGTCAGTCCTTCCTTGTTATCAAAATCCGCATCCGTTGGTTCGGACCAAAGGTCAAATCCTTTAGATTTGAGATCTGCGGCGACGCGATGAACGTCATCGACGTAAAGATTTAGATTGAAGAGGCCGTAATGGGACCGCACGCCCTCTTCTTTGATGCTCTTGCCGCTCGCTGGAGAAAACTGAAGGAGCAAGACTTGGCCGACGTCGGTTCTGCTGGCTTGCAATAATACGCTATGTGCGGACGCACCGGACGGCAATCCCCAATGATGCTCAAAGCCGCCGCCTTGCAGGTTGCTATCGGAGACCACTTCCATGCCGATCACGTCACGGTAGAATGACAAGGATTGCTGGAGGTCTGCCGTGCTGATAATTGCCATATGAAGCGGGCTGCCGGACGCGGACATGTAAATCTCCATGAAGCTGTTGAGAAGGCGACTTTGTGGGGCGCTATTGTGCTTATCCAAGCCGCCAACTACCAAATGAATTCGTAGCCTATGCTCGAATGATCCACGCCTCAAGCGCGCCCTTGGCGGGCACCGTTAGACGCACTTCGCGCTATATGTCGCCAAGGAATTTCATGATTGCCGCTTTGCACTCCGGCTCGTCAAGCAAGGGAACGTGGCCACGATCATGAACCGTAACGGCTACTATTTTCGGATGTTGCGTTTGCATGTCTTTAAATGTCTTGACGGAGAGGATATCAGAAAGTTCGCCTCTAAACGCCAGAGTTGGAATCTGCCCCAGTGCCGCAAACTGCGGCCAAAGGTCCTGTGCTGGCTGCACACCTTCCGCACCGGCAAAGGCGCTCGCAATCTTCGGATCATAGTCCGCTACAATGTCACCAGACGGCATTTCCCGGTGGGTACGACGCGCCAACACTTCCCACATGTGCTCCGGTAAGTTGGGATAGATGTGTGCATTGGTGACGCTGAAGGCAAGCACGACCTCCCTCCATGTCTGCCGCGGCACGCTCTTGCCGACATAGGATCTAATGTGCTCGAGGCCTGTTGGTTCAATCTCAGGCCCCACGTCATTCAAAATGACAGATTGCAAGCGCTCGGGAGCAACGCTGGCAATGATCATGGCCATCAAGCCGCCGAGAGAAGTTCCGATGATGGAAATGGACTCAAGGTCTAAATCGTCAAGGAACCGAAGCGTGTCATCAACATACTTTGTTGGAATGTAGTTGGCTGGATTTGAATCATAGTCAGAATGACCGCGTCCGCGCAGATCAGGAGCGAGGACGCGCCAGCCTTCAGCCGCAAGCCTCGGTGCAATCTCCTCGAAGTCACGAGCGTTGCGTGTCAACCCGGGCAAACAGACGATCGGCGTCGCGGTCGCCGAAGAATTATAGTCCCTATAGTACAAAGATAGGCCGTCTGAGGACGTGACATAATTCTCCTCAAACGGAATTGTAAGGGTCATTCGAGTCCATTGATTAGAGGTGGCTCGGGAAATCTGCACAGTTGAGATAAGTGGAATTTTGGCCTGTAGGCGGCATGATCGCCGGCAACAGGAGATCCACTATGGCAAGACGACCACGTCGCAATCATACACCTGCGTTCAAGTCGAAGGTGGCCCTTGCGGCCGTTCGCGGTGAGCAGACATTGGGAGAACTCGCTCAGCAGTTTGATGTTCATCCTAACCAGATCAAGCAATGGAAAGATCAGCTCCTTGAGGGTGCAGCGGGTGTTTTTGGGCGGGAGGGTAAATCACCGCTGCCTGCACCCCGTGTTGATGTGAAGAGGCTCCATGCCAAGATTGGGGAGCTGACGCTTGAGAATGATTTTTTAGGCGATGCGCTCACCAAGGCGGGATTGCCGAGCGCAAGAAAATGATCGACCGCAAACATAAACTCTCGCTCAGCCGTCAGGCCAAGGCGCTCAAGATCAGCCGGGGCAGCGTCTATTATCAGCCCCGTCCCGTATCGGTCGGTGATCTGGCACTGATGCGCCGGATTGATGAATTGCATCTCGACTATCCCTTTGCAGGCAGCAGGATGCTGCAGGGACTATTGCTTGGTGAAGGATACAAGGTTGGCCGCCTGCACGTCACAACACTGATGAAGCGTATGGGGCTTGAGGCTATTTATCGCCGCCCGAACACGTCCAAGCCTGCACCGGGCCACAAAATCTATCCCTATCTGTTGCGTAAGCTGCCGGTCACCCAACCCAATCAGGTCTGGGCGATGGATATCACCTACATTCCAATGGCACGGGGCTTTGTTTATCTGGCCGCAGTGGTTGACTGGTTCAGCCGGCGTGTCCTGTCCTGGCGGCTCTCTATCACACTGGAAGCAGACTTTTGCATTGAAGCCGTTGAAGAAGCACTGGCCCGTTACGGTAAGCCGGACATCTTCAACACCGATCAGGGCTCGCAGTTTACCTCCATCGCTTTCACACAAATCCTGAAGGATGCTGAAATCGCCATCAGCATGGATGGCAAGGGAGCGTGGCGGGACAATGTCTTTGTTGAACGGCTGTGGCGCACGGTCAAATACGAGGAGGTCTATCTGCATGCCTATGGCAATGTTCCACAAGCCCGAGCCGCCCTCGGCAAATATTTGGTCTTTTATAACACCAAGAGACCGCATTCATCGCTTGACCGCCAGACACCCGATCAGGCTTACTTCAACGTGCTGCAACCAATCCCGGTCGCGGCATAACAGGGGCTGAAATCCACTTATCCGCAGTCCGAAAGTTGTTCAAACAAACCGAACCACCTCTGATCTAAAGGACGGTCGCCAAGACTATTTGTGCTTATTCGGCAGAAGAGTGAAAACTCATCGTGTGCATAAGGCAGAAGGCTGGCCAAAATAGACTAAAACGAATTGGCGCGATGCAACACACCGATCTCGTTCAATCGACTCTTTGAGAACCGCTAGTTTATCCTGTTCGCTCTTGCCAAACAGCAACAGCCGCTGCAGCGGGTTGATTTGCACCGAACGACGTTCGACCAGTTGATAATCTTCAGCGACACCAGCTAGGTCGGCAAGTTCCAAAATCGCCTCGTCCCAGCCCTTTGTCGCATCGATCAAGCCGTATGATTCCGCTTGCTTGTTGCCAAAGACCTGAGCGCCCATTTCGTCGACGATGGTTTGTGAAGAAATGTTTCTTTCCTGTGCAACGTGACCAACAAAGTCTTGATAAGATGTATCGACGCCCGTCTGCAATACGGCTTTTTCGTCATCGGTCAGTCGTCTAAAGGGATTGCCCAAATCTTTGCTGCGGCCGGCACTAATGATCGTCTGTTCGATTCCACCTTCAGTGCCGACACCGCCGCCCAAAATGCCTTGGTTGATGCTATTTGGCTGGTCGTAGAAGAGAAACGCACCGCCGATGACACCAATGCTACCGATGAGGCTGCCCTTATCGGCGTAGATCGCATCAGCACCTGCTGTTGCCATAATGCCGCCGGAGGCGGAAATACCTTCAACGAAGACGACGACCGGGTTGCCAGTATCCTGCTGATACTTCTTTACGCCTTCAAATATGGCCATCGATCCGAAGATCGTGCCGCCGGGCGTCGTCGTATGCAAAAAGATCCCCTTGATGGCATCGTCCTCAGCAGCATCTGCAAGTGCCTTTTTTATGGCATAGCCGTAGGTCGCGCCCACGGATCCAAAAAGTCCAAAGGGGCTCGGGACCGAGGCGGGCGGCGTCCCCAAGATTTCGCCAAAGAGCTCGACATTCAGCAATCGATTTGAACTGTCGCTGTCACCAAAGACGTGGGTGTAGTTGGCCTCGGCGCCTGTCAGCTGTGCGGTGTCAGGCGACAATGCCGCGCTGCCAACTACAATCATGAAAATGATTGCAAAACCGCCGATGACGATCTTGCCGATCATTTGCAGCAGCTGCACGAAATACCCAGGCTGTCTATCCGCCATTATCGCTCCTCGATTTACCCAAAACTTTGCCGCCTAGAGTTTACAAATCTCGTGGACAAATTGTTAAGCCAAATCAAGCAAGAACAAAATCGCTGGATTTCAGCCACTTTGAACCTTGCTACGCCCCTTCAGGGACCGGTTTGACCTAGAAACATAGGGCCTGCTGGCTGAATTACCACTATCTGCTATTGGGCCGGGCCTCGACGCGCACCCCATCCAGCACCCGCTCGCTCGGATGCAGGATGACTTCGTCACCTCCCTCTAAGCCTTCAATGACTTCAGCTTCGACTTCATTGACATGCTCAATGGTGACGAATTGCTGTTTGGCGCGACCATTGGCATTGACGAATGTCGACCATCGGTCGCCGTCTCTAAAAAGAGCGCTTAAGGGAATGCGCAAAGCGTCTGATCGTTTCCAAGTTACGATGCGAGTTTCTACGCGATAGCCGTGCCCCAAGGCGCGCCAGTCCTCCGGTGGATCGGTTAGGTCGATCACGACATTCACCCGCTGCTCCTCGATCCCAAGAGCGGAAACTTTTGTGAAACCGAAGGGTTCCACGCGGCGCACTTTTCCGTTCAGTAAATTGCTCTGACCCCAATCCGCAATCAGGACGTCATCGCCCTCGCCCACTTGGACAGCATCGGTCGACAAGAGATCTACCACGATCTCCAAATCACGGGGGTCTCCAATTTCAACAAGTGGTGTGCCGGCCGAGACCACACCCTCGCTCTCGTGAAGAATTTGCAAGACGCGGCCGGCCACTGGGGCGTAAATCGGGACGCAGCAATTCTCGGGCGTTCGATTGGTCGAACCGCCTGTCCCCGGATCAATAAGCGATGCTTTAGCGGTTTCCAGTTCGAAGTCTTTAACGCGGAGCGATGCCTCGGCCGTATCCAAGGCAGATTGCTTTGTTTTAACTTCGAGCGTTGCACGGTCAAGCGCGCTCTTGGATATATTTCCCCGACTTGAAAGTCGCTCGGCCCGATCGAGTTCAGACGCGGCATATTCCAATTCAGCCTGGGCCCGGGCGACTTCCGCGGCCGCTAAAGACTGCGCGGCCTCGGACGCCTTGACGGCGGATTCTGCCTGCGCTCTTGTCCGCACGTTCAAAAACGACGGCGAGCTCGGCTCGATGGCTGCAAGCGCCGTTTTGTACGCCTCAACTGGATCGCCAACTTCCGCGTCAATGCGAAGCGCGCGACCATCGAGCGGCGCTGAAACTGTATAGATGTCTCGGACCCGTGTTTTGCCTTCATCGGAGACTGTTACAATCATGGACCCAGACTCCACCCTTCCGAAATCTACCGGTACCGGCTGCGGCATAAACGCGAAGATCAAGAGAATAATAATTAGCGCTGCCAATCCTCCCAATAAGATTGACCGGCGTCTGCTTGGCTTGAAGAATTGACGATCCGACATCTCAATCTCTCGTTTTTAGGACTGCGACCATATCCAGTTGATTGATGCGCCGTCCAACAATAATGCCGGAAAGCACCGCTGCTACGATTACAACGATCATCGAAATCGCATATGTCGATGGTGCGATGAAAAGCGGAATTCTAAATAATTCGCTGCTGAAACTCTCTGCCATTCCGGCGGCAAATATGTAACCAAGCAAACATCCAATCGGGAGCGCAAGGACGGTTAAAAATCCGAGCTCGCCCAAAAGAATGAATGCGACCTCCGATCGAGTGAACCCTAATACGCGCAAGCTCGCAAATTCACGCGAACGCTCCGACAAACTGATGCGGGCACTATTATAAACAACACCGAACGCGATCATGCCCCCAAACGCGATGTAAAACGTGAGCGCAATGGCCAAGGTTTCAGCAATTGTATCTCGAAAGGAACGAAGAGCAGTTGATTTAAGGGTGATGCCACCGACTACTGGCGTTTCTTTAAGTGCAGCGTAAAGAGCCGAGGTACGTGCACTATCTACCATGATGTTATAACCAGAGACGACATTACCCTCCTGCATGAGCCTATTCAGCGCGCCCAAATCCATATAAGCGCCAAGGCCAATGTATTCTTCAACGACGGCTGTGACCGGCATGTCAACTGTGGGGCGCTTGCCAGACATTGTTTCAACGCGCACGACGGCACCGGGGCCAGCATTCAAAACTCGCGATAAATATGTTGAAAGAACAAGGCCTTCCGGCGGAGGGACAATGGGTCTGAGTTCAGAGTCAAGCAAGCGGCTGACAGTCGCATCGGGATTGATGCCTGTAATTCCAACCCGCTCGGTAAAGTGTTGCGACCTAAGCGTCACCGGGACTTGTCGAAACTCTTCCGCAGCTAAGACGCCTGGAAGTTTCAGCACAACCCGTTTTGCAAAATCGTTTCGTGGTTCGACGAAAGAAATAGTTGCATCCTGACGCTGTGCCTGAAAATAAAATACTTCAATGACTTGCTCTATGGCATCCAAAGGGAAGAGGCAGCCTACCAAAATTGCAATTGACATAGACATGCCGAGCGAAGTCAGTCCGGCTCGGGCGGGCCAGCGCTCAATGTGCCGCCAAATCATGCGTGTCGGTTCAGTCAGAAGGTGCGAAAAACCCAATTTTTTAAAAAGTGTCTTGCGATATACGGCAGGCGGTGCAGGCCGCATTGCGACCGCAGGCTCTAGTTTGACAGCGCGGCGCACCGATTGAAGTGTACCAGCAATGGCGGCAGCTAGTGATATCAACGTAGCGATAGCAAAGATGCTCGGTTCAACCCGGTAGTGCAAAAACGGAAACCTGAAGAATTGAACATAGATCTCTGCAAGGCCCCGGCCCATCCACAGCCCCAAGCCGAGGCCGAGAAGAACGCCAAGGGTTGTCAACACGATCACGAGCTTTAAATAGTGCCACCCGACTTCTAAGTTCGTATATCCGAAGGCTTTAAACAGTCCGATTTCTTCCCGCTCGGTATCGATGAGCCGCGACATGACGATGTTTAAGAGAAATGCGGCAACGCCTAAGAATACGGGTGGCAGAATACGTCCGAAAAAATCAAGCTGAGTAAGTTCATTTGAAATGAAGACGTGAGACACGTGATCATCACGATCATAGGCCCCTACTCCACCATATCGATCCAGTAGGCCGTCAACACGGTCAATCACCTCTGGAGCAGAGGCGTCGCGCTGCAGCGATAAGCTGACCTCATTGAAACCACCCTTAAGGTCAAATGCCGCCTCAAGTGCCCTGCGTCCCATCCATATGATTCCGAAGGTCCTGTCATCGGGCATAAGTTGGCCCGGCCCGACGGCATAGATGTATTCAGGAGACAAGCCGATTCCGACAATCGATAGGCGGCGTTTCCTTCCATTGACAATGGCAAAAAAATAATCGCCTGGAGAAAATCCATGCGCAACAGCAAAGTTCTCACTGACGATGACGTCATCCGGGCGACCCGCTTCGACCCAACGGCCTTGGCGCAGCGCTAAATTATTGAGTTTAGGCTCGCTGCGTTCCGGAATAGATACGAGCCGTCCAGTAGCCGGCTCCATCATGTCAGGAACGTCTAAGGTAACGTCAATGACAATTCGGCTTTCAACTGCAGCCACGCCGTCGAGCGCCGCAATTTTTTTGTTAGATATTGTGGTCCGCGTTTGAGATTGGCAAAGACATGAGCAAACCGGTAACGCTCATAATAGGCATCCCGTGTTTCCGTAAGGGAATAGAGCATGCCGAAAAAAGTCACCATGGTGGCGACGCCGCAGGCGATGACGAGAGCGATGGCAAATCCCTGGCCCTTTAGGCGCCATAGATCTCGGATCAGCTTCTTGTTAAGCGCCATCATTGCGGCTTACCACTCCAAGTCCATGGCGGAGACCTTTTGCGAATTTTCCTGGACGGTATGAATGTGACCGTCCGCAAATGAGATAACCCGATCCGCCATGTTCGCGATCGGCGCATTATGCGTAATGACTGCGGTGGTCGTATTCAGTTCCTTATTGGCACGGGACAATGCATCAAGAACTACAACGCCTGTCTGACTGTCCAACGCCCCCGTCGGCTCATCACACAGCATGACGTCGGGTCGTTTGGCAATCGCGCGGGCTATAGCGACCCGTTGCTGCTCGCCGCCGGATATTTGAGCCGGAAAATGATCCATCCGATCCCCGAGGCCGACCATATCCAAGGCCTCGTCCGGTTTCATTGGTTGTTCGGAAATCTCTGTGATCAGCGCGACATTTTCCCGAGCAGTCAAGCTCGGAACAAGGTTGTAGAACTGAAAAACGAATCCCACATGCAGGCGGCGATACCAAGTGAGCGCAGCATCGTCGCAATCCGTCAGGTTCTTATCGCGAAACATCACTTGTCCCGCCGTGGGCCGATCAATGCCGCCCAAAATATTTAACAGCGTAGATTTCCCGCTGCCGGAAGGGCCGAGCAATACGACCAGTTCGCCTTCTGGAATGTCTAAGTCAACGCCGCGCAACGCATGCACCGCAACTTCACCAGTATGGTAGACCTTGGTCACGCCATTAGTATGAAAGCAAAGGGGGGCCACGATTGGCATAATTGGACTTTATGTTTCGGTTCAGTGACGAGCGCAGCTTAGTCTAACCCGACCGTCCAACTATTGCGCTACGTCAATTGTCAACGTAAGTCCACGGGGCGTGCTATACAAGCGGCAGACCCCGGGGCTATGGAGGCGCGGCGCATGAGTGAAGCCATTGAGAAGCTGCTTCAACTTCTCGATTTGGAATCAATTGAGGTCAATATTTTTCGCGGTCGAAGCCCGGAAGACAGCTGGCAGCGAGTCTTTGGAGGTCAAGTCCTTGGGCAAGCGCTGGTTGCCGCCGCACGCACCGTCGACAAACGCAATTCCCATTCACTCCACGCCTACTTTGTGCGCCCTGGCGATCCCAAAGTTCCTATTCTTTATGAGGTTGATCGAGCGCGCGACGGTCGAAGTTTTACAACCCGAAGGGTCGTCGCCATTCAACACGGCCGGCCGATATTTACCATGTCAGCTTCTTTTCACATTGAAGAGGATGGCGTCGAACATCAGGCTGAAATGCCCGATGTCCCGGCACCTGAAGATCTGATGGCGGAAGCCGAACTTCTGGCGCAATTTGAGAAAGAAATACCACCGGAGATGGCGCGATGGTTTCGCCGCGAACGCCCAATTGAATTGAGACCGGTCAGCCCCAGATCGCCGCTCAAACCGGAGAAGCGCGATCCTGCACAACATGTATGGGTTCGGGCAACCGGTCCCTTGCCCGAAGACACGGCAATTCATCAATGCGTTTTGGCCTACGCTTCAGACATGACGCTTCTTGACACTAGCCTACTGCCGCACGGACTTGGCTTTCTCGATCAACGCGCACAATTGGCAAGCCTCGACCATGGCATGTGGTTCCATCGACCTTTTCGCGCAGACGAATGGTTGCTCTATGCGCAGGACAGTCCATCCGCATTTGGATCGAGAGGATTTAGCCGCGGATCCATATTTAAGCGCGACGGAACTTTAGTGGCTTCAGTTGTGCAAGAAGGGCTGGTACGCCTTAAGAAATAGATTAGCATGAAGGCAGTGGACTCTTGGACACCTTCATAGCGTATTTGAGTACTACGAGTGAGAGACGTGCAGTTTCCGACAAGCGATATCTATCTAGATCAAATTTTGAATGAGCGAACGCGCAAGTTTGCCCATACTCGAATTGCACAAGCGCATGACTTTGCCCGTGTTCACGAAAGCAATTTGAATCTTGTCATATGGCGCCGAACTGTCTTGCCAAGCCTTGCTCAATGGTTGGATCACCACACGTCCCTTCGTTTCCAACAGAGTCAGTTTGAAGTCACTATAGATACGGCGGACGCAAAGCTTCAAAATGCGGTTGAACTCCATTGGCATGAGCCTTTGCCTGGTAGACGCCTTTTCATTGCCGATCTAAAAAACCTCGTTGGCATTTTCGCCAATATTTCGGGGGCGAATAGATTCGGCGCACGCCTCGAGCTCAATCGAAAAAGAGCAGATAGCCGATTTCATATGGATGATGTGCCACTGCGCTTGCTGACAACATACGCCGGTCAGGGAACAGAGTGGCTCGACGAAAGCGATGTGGACAGACGCGCGTTGAATTTGCCTAGTTCAGCCAGCGTGGTCTGTCGTAATCCGGCAAACGTTCAGCATATTCCTCGTTTTGCCGTCGCCGTTTTTAAGGGCCGCACTTACCCGGGCAACGGTGCAGAAGGCTTGGTACATCGTAGTCCGCCGGCGGAACCCGCAGAGGAAGGCCCTCGCCTACTATTCAGTCTCGATCCGATCAGCTAAGTGGTGGGCGTCTATTGCGCCAGGGTCTGGCACGCTCCAGCTGGCCCGCAAGTCTAAACAACGTCGCCTCATCGCCAAACCGTCCGGAAAACATCATGCCGACCGGAAGACCGTCTTCGGTTTCATATAACGGAACCGACATAGAGGGCTGTCCTGTTTGATTGTAAATAGCTGTAAACGGACCGAACGTCGTGACGTCCTCTACATAGGCATCAAAATCGACCGGAGAAAGACTTAAGAGACCCAACTTCACAGGTGGCTTTGCCAGTGTTGGTGACAAGATCACATCAAAGTCTTTCATGAAATTCGCCATTGTCTGGCCGGCAGCATGAAACGCTGACCGGGCACGTGCATAGTCAATGGCGTTGATTGTTTTTCCCTGTTCGGCAAACAACCATGTCACAGGCTCAACTTCGTGATCCTCAATTGCCCGCCCGCGCGCCCGGCCAATATCTTCGAGTTTCTGTTGAACCGCGACGCCGAGCGTATCCAACATGCCCTTGTTGATGGCCTCGAAATTGAGTGACGGTTGCGCTTCTTCGACAAAATGCCCGAGGGATTCACACAATCGCGCCGTTTCCTCCGCGCCGCGTAGACAAATCGGGTCTACTGCGCTGCCCGAGGGAGGGCCTTTGATCAACGCAATACGAAGCGGACCGGGATCTCGGTCAACTTCTTTCAAATAAAGTCGTTCAGGCGGCGGTGCGATATACGGAGACCCTATTTCAGGGCCGTGGGAAATATCCAAGAGCGCGGCATTGTCTCGTACGCTCATAGAGACAGCGTGTGTCGTACTTAAGCCTTGCCAAGCTTCGACGTAGCTCGGCCCCAGAGGCACCCGCGCGCGTGTCGGTTTCATCCCGAACACGCCGCAGCAAGATGCGGGCGTGCGAATGGAACCGCCTCCATCACTGGCATGAGCCATGGGAACAAGTCTTGCGCTAACGGCCGCCGCCGCCCCGCCGGAAGACCCGCCGGCCGTTAGTTCCAAATTCCATGGATTTCGCGTCAGTCCGTAAAGTTTGGATTCCGTCGTCGCCGTCAAACCAAACTCGGGCGTTGCCGTCTTGCCGAACAATACGAGACCTGCGTGCTTGTAACGGGCAACCAATGTGCTGTCGGAGGTGGCAGCCGAAATGTCGACGGCCGAGCGGCTGCCTGAAGTTGTATAGGTTCCTTGCAATTCGAGACCCAAATCTTTCAGCAAGTAGGGAACGCCCCTGAAGACTCCTTGCGGCAAGCCATCTTTTATTTGCCGGCGCGCGAGGTCGTAATATTTCAAGACCACTGCATTGATTTTCGGATTTATGGTTTCTGTTCGATCGATTGCTATCTCAAGGAGTTCTTCAGGACTTAGATCGCCGCGCGATACCAGTTCTGCAAGGCCTAGTCCATCATAGGACTCGTATGCATCCGAGATCGGCGGCCGTGTTCGCTCCATTGCTTTCGCTCCTTGCGCGACTGCGCCTATGGCCCCAAGGGCGGCCGCGCCATTTTTCAACGCAGCGCGACGCGTCCACTTTCCGTTTTCCATTGTGCGTTCCTCTTTGCGCCCAGGTGTGCTTTGCTGGAGGCCAAAGGCAACGCACAAGAGGAAGACATATGGCACCGGCAAACAAACAATCTTGGCACAAGCTTGGCGCCGTGTCGCCAGGGCGGCTTGAGCCCGCACGGCTGCAAGCTCACTACGCGTCACAATGGATTGCGCGCGTCGGCTATACATATGTCGACGAAAAACCGGACTTCAGTCACACAAGCATGACTTGGTCTGAGACTGATCAAGCGATGGTGGGTGCTTGGGTTGAGTCTGGACGGTCACCATTTCGACTATGCGCGAGTTTCGACACGCTCTCTCTTGCAGTCAAAACGCGCGACACGCAGGCCGTGAGATCGATCGCGTTAGCTGGCAAGGGAGATGACGACGTGCGGACATGGCTTGCATCTGCTCTAAACGATTTTGGTCTGGACGGATCTCAATTGCCGGCAGACGTCCCTTACGAGATGCCGTCCTCTCCCCTCGCGTCGGGCGACGCATACAATTTGGAGGAGCATCACCAAGGTCTAAGAGAACTGCAGAGCTACTTTTCTAATATTTCGGTTTTGCTGGACGAGATCGCCGAATCAAACGCCGGTGCCGCGCCGGTCCGCTGTTGGCCTCATCACTTTGACCTTGCAACACTGATTTCACTCGAGGAAGGCGATCCTGAGACGGCACGCTCGATCGGAATTGGGTTTTCGCCGGGCGACGACAATTACGCCGAGCCCTATCTTTATATTTCGCCGTGGCCTTATCCTGTCGTCGAAACACTTCCTGGTGCGCTCGACCCCGCCTTTTGGCATGTCGAGGAATTTGTAAGTTTGGTTCTAAAGGCGAGCGATTTTGCCATGCTCGAAGACGAGCCCAAGCAACAAGAGACGGCTTCGTCATATCTCATTTCAGGACTGGAAATGAATCGAGCCGTTTTGGCCTAGCAATCTAGAACCCCAGTTATTCTGCAGGAGCCGCGCGCGTGTCATCGATTTGACCGTTTTCGGACATGATAATCGCCACGGCCCGCGTCTGCGGAAACTGCGCAAAAACAATCATGGCGATGACCATCATGGGCACGCAGATAATCATGCCCACGACACCCCAAATACTCCACCAAATTGCTAAGATCAGAAGAATGGCAAGAGGACTCAGATTGAGCGAACTGCCCATGACCCGCGGCTCAATGACACTTCCGACAACTATTTGAATTGTTGTCAGAAGTGCCAAGGCAATCAAGAACATTGGAATAGATTGGAATTGCACCAACGTCAGCATGACGGGAAATGCAACGGCGATGAGCGATCCGATATAGGGAATGAAATTCAAGACGAATATTAGAACGGCCCAAAATCCAGCAAAGTCGATCCCCATGACGCGCATCACAAAGTAACTAAACGCTGCCGTTAGAAAGCTGATAATTGTCTTGATCCAGACGTAGCGTCGGATCTTGATTTCAATATTGTCTATCGCCGCTTCGATTTTGGCTTCGCGTTCGGGATCTGGAACAAGCTTTTGAAGCTTGAGGCGGAGGGATTTGTGCTCCAGCAGTAGAAAGGACACGTAAAACGCTATGGTCAAAACGTTGCCGGCGATCGCTTGAAGGGGTGACAGAAAAGCGCTGATCAAAGAAGCCAGATCTAGGCTCTCCGTCATTTGATCAAGGGTGGGTATTTGACCCAGGCCCAATGCGCCCGAGGTCTCTTCCAAAATAGATTCCAAGCTGCGCTGATAGTCGGGAGCTCGCGCTAAGACCTGCTCGATATTTGCCATGATGAGATTGACGACCAGCCAAAGCAATACAAAGACAAGTAACACGGCGACCGACATCGCCAGCCAATCGGGAACGCGCAGGCCCAGTGGGACGTGCTGCTGCACACTGCTGGACAAGGACCCGATGAGGTAGGCGATGATGATGGAAATAACCAGCGGCTGTAGAATGTCTTTGCCTACAACCAGCATATATACGGCCAGGGCAGCAATGGCGAAATAGAGAAAGAAACTCACGAGATTGTTGAGCGTTGGTTGCATGGCGTGGCCGTCGCGCCTCGACTTTTTGCAAGAAATTGATTGTAGTGCGCACTCTAGCAGGATTCGCCCTGCAGCCCGTTGAACCCCAAAAAATTCAAAGAAGCGAACTATGCGCCCCGAATCTTTGCTGATCTCAATCGCTATTGGACGGAAACGGTTGCGCGGGTCCGTGGCGCGCCAGCCCGTCTGCCTTTCATGTTGACGTGTTCCAGCCCCTCAGTTCAACCAGTTCATGTCTTACCTAGGTTCTCAATATATATATCCTAAAGCATTGATATTATGAGTTGTTTCTGAAGTCATAAACTGTGAATTCCAATTTTGTGTAACGGACTTAAAATGGCCCAAATAAACGGCTACACACTTACGACAAATTTATCTTGCCGTAGAATACTCTTGTCTTATGTTTGCCGCTAAGGGGAATGGGGAATTTCCGGCGGTTAAGAACAACCAGGCCATTGAGCCGTGGAGAGCTCGCGAGAATGAGAGGTCGGCGCGCAAAATTTAATATCGGTCAGGTCGTCCGCCATCGCATTTTCCCGTTCCGGGGTGTGATTTTCGACGTCGACCCGACATTCAGCAATTCCGAGGAATGGTGGCTGTCAATCCCGGAAAACATGCGCCCGCGCAAAGATCAGCCATTTTATCACTTGCTGGCCGAAAACGAAGAAACCGACTACATCGCCTACGTGTCGGAACAAAATCTATTGACCGACGACACCGGCGAGCCGGTGCGCCATCCTCAAGTGAAAGAAATGTTCGGCAGGTTGGACAACGGCACTTACGAGCTCCTGCGAGAACACACCCACTAGACTTCCAAATAAGCTGTTTCTTCCGAGCCGGGTTAGAATTTGTAGGGCCGGCTAAAGCGTTGCATCCATATCGGTTGGCTGGAGTTGGCCAACTGCAGTCCAAGTACGACGGGAGCGACGTTGGATAACTGTTGGTCGGTTTCCGCGATCTCATAGCCTTCTGCTTCAACCCGCACGTAAAGATGGGCCAATGGTTTACCCGATGTAGTGTTGGGAGCGACATTTGCCGTGTAAGTCACAAGGTAACCCCCGTTCTTCCTGCTGGCCCGTCCGACACCCAAATCCCAAGTTTGGTCACTCACCGAGTCATAAAGCCGTGCGGACATTTTCGGAGGTTCGCTATCGTCCGGCAGCAGGACCGATACCGTAACAGCAACAGATGTGTTCATTTGCGCCGGAACAATTGTGCGGTCATTGAAACATTCGCTTGTCATCATGCTGGCAAATGAAAAACCAGCAGCCACAACGGGTGTCTGCTCATCAACACACGGGGTATATGTTGCCAGCTCTAACGTTCCGGTTTCCATCGCCATATTAAATTCACCCCTACCGTCGCCATTTCCGCTCAAGAATGACGTCTCGTCCGGGTTGGCTTGAGGATCAAGCATCGTTTCCGGCAATGTGGGCATGGCCGGACTGACCATTCCTTGCAGCGCCGGGGGGTTGAAATCAAACAACGGTGCCATGCGCTCGAGTTCTTCGACCGGCGTTCCCGCCATGGCGACCGCGAGCACGCTCGCTCCCGTATAGAAAGCTGCTCGTTTGGTGCGCGGCTCGAAAACCAGTACGGCCATCGGTCCAGCAACAAGCAACGCTAACGTCAGATAGCCCAGCGGCACCTCCCAAGGGGCCAACTGATTTAGAATCACATTCATTTTTAAAATGGCGGAGGCATCTCCCTTGGCGACAAAGTCCGTCACCAGAGCGGCGGCCACGCCCGCAGCGCCTACGATCATCATGCCCAAAAAGTGAAAAACGCTACGTCTAGCTGGACGATCAACTTCATATATCGCGGCCATTTCACAACTCCCTTAGTCCCATGAGGGAAAGAACATCCCGAACATCACCAAGTTTCATTCGCTCGCTGACCGCGTTTTTGAGGCAACGAAAAATTTAGAAAATTCATTGATCTTCCCTCTTAAACACGATTAACAACTACTTTATGTATCGGCCCTGAACCCCTGATGAATGCGAGTTGCGGGCTTTTGTTCAGGTAAATGTTGAGGTGCATCTGGACCATTTTTCCGGCCCGAAACTGTCATAAATTGGCCATTCTTGTTGGCGATGGTTCACGAACTCACAACCCTCGCGGGTTAAGGTGGACAAGACTCTGGACTGCTTTGGCGCCGCGCCAAGCGCACTGACGAAACGGAGACGAACACACAATGCGGCTGACCGGTGTGAAACTGTTGAGTTGGTGCGTGTGCCTATTGATTACCGCATCAGGCGTTGCCGGTGCGGCCGACAAGCTCGCGCCGGGTACAGGACCCAGGCATGCCATCGCGATGCATGGGGAGCCACGTTATAGCGCCGGCTTTAGGCGGTTCGATTATATCGATCCGTCTGCCATGAAAGGCGGAGAACTCGTTGTTGGCGCACTTGGGACATTCGACAGTTTGAATCCTTTCATCCTGCAGGGAAATTCACCTCAAGCTCAGTACGATATTTCTTACTTGCTTGTGCAGGTGCACACGTTTGAAAGTCTTATGATGCGCGGACACGACGAACCGTTTTCGCTCTACGGTTTGATCGCTAATTCCGTCGAGACGCCTGAGGATCGCAGCTGGGTTGAGTTTGAACTTCGGGCCGAAGCGCGTTTTTCCGATGGCACGTCAATTACGACTGACGATGTCATCTTTTCTTGGCAAACGCTCAAAGACCAAGGCCGCCCTAACATGCGGCGCTACTATTCGTTGGTTGATCGGATCGAGCAACCGGCGCCGGGCAAAGTGCGCTTCGTTTTCAAGGACACAGGCAATCGGGAATTGCCCTTGATCATGGGCCTCATGCCCATCCTGTCAAAAGCGTTTTTTGAACCTCGCCAGTTTGACAGAAGCTCGCTTGATGTCCCGCTCGGCAGCGGTCCTTATGTCATCAGCCAAGTGGAGCCTGGCCGCCGCATTACGTTTTCGCACAATCCCAACTATTGGGGAAATGGCCTGGCGGTCAATCGCGGACGGCATAATTTTGATGACATTCGCTATGATTTTTTCCGCGACAGCGCAACGCTGTTTGAAGCCTTTAAGCGCGGTGATGTCCTCTTGCGTTATGAGCGTTCGGCGAAAAATTGGGCTACGGGATACGATTTTTCCGCCACCAAGGATGGAAGAGTTCAACGCAAAGAATTCGCACACGGGCGCCCGTCCGACATGTACGGCTTTGTCTTCAACACCAGAAGAGAAATGTTTGAGGATGAGCGCGTACGCAGCGCCCTCATTCATCTATTCGATTTTGAGTGGATGAATCAAAACTTATTTTACGGCTCGTTCAAACGGGTAGAGAGCTTCTTCGACAATTCAGACCTCGGAACTTCGGGCACGCTTGTCAATGCGCTGGAAGAAAAGCTGCTAAAGCCTTATCCCGAGTCCGTCAAAGCTGACGTTATGGCGCAAGGTTGGAAGGCCCCGGCCGGCGGCTCGGCTGGGGCCGTCCGCGCCAACAAACGCCGGGCCTTGCAATTGCTTTCAGATGCCGGCTGGGTTGTGCACGACGGCCAAATGGTCAACCAGAAGACGGGTGAACCTTTTACCTTTGAGATCTTGCTCCAGCGTGCTGTGGAAGAGCGAATCGCGCTGACATTCGCAAAGACGCTCGAAGGTGTCGGAATAAAAGTGGACGTCAGGCCCGTCGATAATGCTCAGTTTCATGAGCGCCAAGAGACTTATGACTTCGACATGGTGCCCTTTAGTTGGCGCGGGACTTTGTCGCCGGGAAACGAACAAGCGTTCCGCTATGGCTCCAAAGAAGCCAATATCGACGGCACGTTTAATCTCGCCGGGGTCAAAAGCGATGCGGTCGATGCCATGATCGCGGCCCTGACGGATGCACGCACACGCGACGACCTGGTGGCGGCGGCCCGGGCCCTCGATCGCGTCTTACTGTCGGGCCATTACATCATTCCGTTCTACTACTTGCCGGCGGACCGCGTCGCCTATTGGTTCGAGCTGCAACCACCAGATCGCGTGCCGCTGACCGGCACCAAAATCGATACCTGGTGGATGCTGCCGGACAACTAGCGCGGCTGTGCAATTTGAAACTAAAGCTTCGCAAAGATCGTTTCGATGCTGGTCAAGTTCATGCAGTGCTTGACGAAGTTGTACGGCGTGAGGTTGACCGCTTTGATGATTTTGCGCTCGATCTGCGTCCCCTCGCCGTCTTCGCGCGGCACAAGATCGAAATCCAAAATATTGATGCAGGCGAGGTCCTGCTCGAATGCTTGAATGGCATTGAGGCCATTGCCGGTGGCCCAGCCCAAGAGCAAGCGATTGGTTCCCTCGTGGGCGGTGACAAGCATGCTGTGCCAGTTGGGTTCAACAAGCAGCGTTTCAATTCCGCGCACGGCCCGCTCATAGGCGTCTGCAAACTTCTCTCCGTCCTCAAATAGCTCCGCGCCCTCTTGAGCGGCATTGTCGAAGTGAAACGCCATCAGGGCCGCTAGCTGCTCGCGGCTGATGATCTTCATCGGCCTTCCAGTGTTAATTTCCTTGAGCTCTTCCCGCACTTCGAGATTGGGGGCCGAATTCGCTTGTTGATCGAGCACGAGCTTGGCCGTTTCTCTTGTGTGCGGCAGGCCTGAACAAACCGCGCGATCGAACGTCACGTGGGACAGTGCCTGCGCCGCCGCAGTCACTTGTTCGCGGCCAAGCTCCGTCAAGGGGACTTCGTCCAAGTGCTGTGATCGTTTAACAGCCTCGCTGAAATAATCGACATGACCATGGCGCATAAGATAAATGCGCCGACGCCCTGTGGTCCCTGGCAAGGCGCTCATATAGCGTTACTCGTTTTCAACTCTTCGATCTCTTCTTGGGAACAACCCCAAGCCAGCAGAGCGGCTTGCGTATCTGCACCGGTCTCTGGCGGCGGACCTTGGATCGCAGATGGCGTGCGGCTAAAGCGGGGAGCTGGCGCCGGTTGGGCGACGCCGTCTATCTCGACGATGGTTTGCCGCGCACGATTGTGAGCATGTTGTCCGGCTTCTTCCATGGACAAGACGGGAGCAAAACACACGTCTGTGCCCTCCATTACGTCGCACCATTCTTGCCGCGTTTTGGTTTTGAACACCGTATCCAGCTTTTCTTTCAACTGAGGCCAATGGTGCGGATCCATTTGGTGATCGAACTCGTTGTCAACAAGGTTCGCGTGCTGCCGCAGCAAGGCGTAAAACTTTGGTTCGATTGATCCGATGGCGATGAATTTGCCGTCAGCCGTTTCATAACTATTGTAAAAATGCGCCCCACCATCCAAGAAATTCGTGCCGCGTTCTGTTTTCCATATACCTTGTGCCAGATATCCAAAATGGCTGGCTAGTAAAGACGCCGAGCCGTCGGTCATGGCCGCGTCGACCACCTGCCCTTTTTTTGATTGTCGCGCCTCGAAGAGGGCTGCGACCACGCCTAACGCCAAATAGAGCGCGCCCCCGCCAAAATCCCCAACAAGATTGAGGGGAGGCAACGGCTTTTTATGAGCGGGACCAATCGCATGAAGAACGCCTGACAATGCGATGTAATTTATGTCATGGCCCGCCGCCTTGGCGAGCGGTCCGTCCTGCCCCCATCCCGTCATGCGTCCGTAAACGAGTTTCGGATTTATTTCCAAACAGGCATTCGGGCCAAGTCCAAGACGTTCCATGACTCCCGGACGGAATCCTTCGATAAGAATATCCGCCCGTTCAATCAAGCGCAGGCAGGCATCGAGACCCCTGGGGTTTTTGATATCTAGCGCAACGGACTGGCGGCCACGACCAGTCACATCATATTTCGTGCCGGAACGCTCCCCCTTGCGGTCGATGCGAATAATCTCGGCCCCCATGTCTGAGAGCAGCATGGCACAAAAAGGCACCGGCCCTATTCCGGCAAACTCGACGATTTTTACACCTTCAAGGGGACCCATACCCGTCTCCCATTTCGCCTTACGCCTTGACTTAACGTTCCTTCATGCGCAAAGCCCTGGGCGTTTAGCGCGTCAACCTTCGCTTTCTCGTTCAGCTGATTGCGAGTAACATATTCTCTTGTATTAGGCGAAGGTTAGATTCTCGGTGACAGACAAATCTTACAGAGCAACTCCCGAAGGGCCTGTCGAAGCCATTGCCTGCTTCGACTGCCCTGCCCGGCTTAGCGATCTTTGCATTGGCCTGTCAGATACGAACTTGCCAACTTTGTTTAAGGCTTCTACCCATATCGATCTGGATAGGGGCCAGACGTTATTTCTGGACGATGAGCCCGCCAAACACATCTACAATATTCAAAAGGGTACGATAACTGTCTACCGCATGGGGCCAGCGGGTCAGCGTCAGGTGCTGGGTTTTTTGCTAACCGGTGATCTGATCGGCCTCACTCCTGGTGAAACCTATGAAGTCAGTGCAGAGGCTTGCGCGGATGCTCAGCTTTGCCGATGGGAGCGAAAAAAGTTTGAGGATTTTCTTGCTCTTTTTCCGGCGATGGACCGACAGTTCCGATTGATCTCATCAAAAGTTCTCGCCAGTTCCATTGATTTGGCTTTTGCGCTGGGCCAACTGACCGCGGAACAAAGGGTCGCCGGGTTTCTTCTTCATCTTGCGGAAAGGCAAGAACGGAACGGAGCTGAGTCAAAATTCGTTCACCTTCCGATGTCGCGAGGAGACATAGCTGACTATCTTGGCTTGACAATCGAAACTGTCAGCCGCGCCCTGACCAAACTAAAGACCAAGCATGTGATTCATCTAGTCGGGGCAAATGAAGTTCAGTTGACTGATCTCAAAGTATTGCAGTCCTTGGCCGCAGGCGAAGAATAACGCCGCAGGCTCCCCGTTTCATTTTTGACCTCGGTCAATGATTTTCACTCTCCATTGCTTGATATTTGACCGGAACTTCAATTGCCGTTTTCCACCTTTGAACGTGCGCGGCTGTTTAGGTCAGACTTATGATTGTTGCGGCCAGGACATATGGCTTGCGGGGGCAGATGCCCATGCTTGCTTTGAACGAGGGCATTTGGGAGGGGTCTTATCGTCACTTCGACAGGTCCGGTACATTGGTCGACCAACATCAAGTCAGATCCGTATGCCGCATACCAGATGTCGATCCGTATCCCTACTATCAAACAAACTATTATTCTTGGTATGACGGAAGGACAGACCAGCGCGAATTTCCAGCATGGTTTTCCAACGACAGGCTGGTGTGGAGTAATGACCTGCTTTCAGGCTGGATTTTAAAAACATCAAGCAATCTCGAAAATCACAAAATCCTATTCTGTTGGCGGCGAACGGATGCGCCGGAAATGTACGCCATCGAAAGTCTTCGATTTCATAGGCACGGCGCATTCCGGTCGCGGCTATGGCGCTGGTATCACCGTGGAACTCTTGTGCAACGAACAGCTGTCCATGAAACAAAGGTCTCCCAATCCTGGTCATGTTAATTAGTTGTTTAGTTCTCAGGCGCTCATTTCATACCTAGGAATCCCAGCCACGTGCTCGCCGTTCGTTGACGATTGATTAAGATTGACGGAATTAACGCTCTGGTCATTCAGGCACGTCATGTTTGGCGGAGAATACTTGCTTTGGGTTGGTAGCAATCGCGGACGCTTCTCATGCCTTTTTCCGCTCGAGTCTTAGTGGTCAGTGGTGACTCAACGTCGCGCATGCGGCTGACCGCAATGCTTGATGCTCGCGGCTATCAATGCCATGCCGCAGCAAATGCTGATGTCGCCGAACACGTCATCAGCAGCCAAGAGCCTGACCTTGCAATCATTGAACCGGATCAGCAAACACTATCTCCTGGCACGGTTCAGGATTTGGCCGAAGCGATGAAGCGCAGCCATTCTGCTGTCAAATACCCCGTTATATTGGTCGGCGACGACAGCGATGAAACAGCGGCCATTGAAACGCGCTTTGCCCAACCATTTCACGACATGCAGCTCGTCAGTCGGATTGAATCACTCGTACGCTTAGACACAATGGCCCAAGAGTTTGAGCGACGCTTGCTCACCGCCGCCGACTTTGGATTAGAGCGCCTCCCCAACCTTGAAGACCTGCTTGATGTCGACGACGTCAAAATTCTTGTCGTTGGTGAAGCCGATACCGATTATTCGCAAATGCAATCCGTATTAAATAAAAAGAAAACGTCGATCGTTGGCGCTTTCACAACTTCTATGGCCGTCGACTACCTCAACCAAAGCCACTTTGATGTCGTCATACTCAACGTCACTGACAACATATCTGACTTATTGAGCGTGGGCGAACACATGCGCCGCAATCCTCGACTGTTTAACATCCCCATCATCGTGCTTGCGGACCTTCGGCGGTTATCCTCACCGGAAGAAGTCTATCGGGACGGAGCCACTGATATATTAGCCAAGCCGGTTCGAGAGCAGGAACTGGAGCGGCGAACTAACGTATTGGTCCGCGAATCGCGTTGCCGAAAGACATTGCGGGATTTTTACGCCAACGGACATCAATCGATTACTCATGACTCCCTTACGGGTCTGTATACGTACGGATTTCTGCGCGCCCACATCGACCGCGTCGTCGCCGATGCTGTAAAACATAATCGTGGCTTCACAACCGCCTATTTTGAAATTAAAAACATGTCGGCCATTAATGAACAGTATGGCTATGCCGTCGGCGACCGTGTTCTGGCACAGATCGGCAGCATATTCGGTTCCCTCGTCCGAGGAGAAGATTTTCCAGCGCGATATGGCGGCTCTGAACTTGTTCTATTGCCGCCCAACACCGACGACAGCCAAGCACGCCTCCCGCTTCGAAGACTTTCAGGCGTCATCAATAATACGCTATTTGATTCAGGAAATGCAGAAGACCCTGTGACCGTTCAACTCAAAGCTGGACTTACCGCTTTCCGGCAAGGATTATCAGGCGCGAATTTAATTGCACAGGCACGAGCTCACGCTCGCGCGGATTAATTTCCGGTTTATTCGCCGTAACCTCTCAGATAGTGTGGGCTGATGTCCTCATCTGTTCAACTTGACATCGTTTCAGACACGATTTGCCCATGGTGTTACGTGGGTAAAGTGCGGCTGGAGCAAGCGCTTTCCCAGTTCAATGGAAATCACGTGGAAATCGTATGGCGGCCGTTTCAGTTAGATCCGACCGTGCCCGCAGGCGGCATTGATCGTAAGACATATTTGAAGAAAAAATTTGGCGACAGCGGACGATCTAAATCCATGCTTGAGGCATTGGAGGCGGCCGGCCAAGAAGATGGGTTGCGGTTTAACTTTGAAGCGATCGCTCGAACTCCAAACACGGTAGACTCTCATAGGCTTATTCGCTGGTCTCAAATCGATGGATTTCAAGACGCGGTCGTAACCCATTTATTTCAAGCCTATTTTGAACAAGGCAAAGATATCGGAGATCGCGAAGTCTTAAGTCAAATAGCCGAAAGTGCCGGAATGGACGGCGAAGCGATTGCCTCACGGCTTGCAACTGACATGGATGTTGAAATTGTCGGTGCAGAAGCTCGTCAAGCTAGTGAGATGGGTATTTCAGGCGTCCCAACGTTTATTGCCAATAGCAAAATTGCGGTATCTGGAGCGCAACCGTCGTCTGTCCTGCTGCAGTTTTTGGACAAAGCATTGGAACAGGACGCACACTCTCAAGCAAAATAATAGGCTCCCGTCAGCACGATGACCGCACTAAGCCGCTTCGGATTCCTCGGCTATATCGACAAGGATATTCAAGATCCGCTGCACGCCCTTGAAGCGACTTTCAGCGTCCGGCCAGTTTCTGCGAATGACCATGCGATGATCCGGTCTCAGTTTCGTATCTTCGGCGCTTTGGCTGATGTGGGCAATAAGCCCGGCCGGATTTCTGAACTCATTGTTGCGAAATGCCAAGGTAACTCCCTTAGGGCCAGCTTCGACTTTTTCCACTCCCGCGCGTCTGCACAGAATCTTTATCTCAACGATCTCCAATAAATGATCGACCTCTTCAGGATAACGGCCGAACCTGTCAATTAGTTCTGCTGCAAACTCATCAATGTCGTTAGACACTTCTAAGTCAGCCAGACGGCGATATAGCGCAAGCCGGACATCAAGATCGGGAATGTAATGCTCCGGGATGAGCACCGAAGTGCCGAGCTTAATTTGAGGCGACCACCGATCATCATCCGCCCCGGTCGTCACGTCATCTCTTAGCGATGCAACCGCTTCTTCGAGCATAGATTGATAGAGTTCGAGTCCGACCTCTTTAATGTGGCCCGATTGCTCTTCCCCCAGCAGGTTTCCCGCGCCGCGAATGTCGAGATCGTGGCTGGCGAGACTGAAACCGGCGCCGAGGCTATCCAGCAATTGCAAAACTTTGAGCCGCTTTTCGGCAGCTATGGTCAACGTTCGATTGGGCCGCACAGTCAGGTACGCGTAAGCGCGCGCTTTGGACCGCCCAATTCGGCCTCGCAATTGATAGAGCTGCGCCAGACCAAACATGTCCGCCCGTTGAATGATCAAAGTATTTGCTGTCGGTATATCCAAACCGGATTCGATAATGCTGGTCGAAACTAGTACGTCGTATTTGCCTTCGTAGAAGGCGTTCATGACTTCGTCCAAGTTTCGCGGCGCCATCTGTCCGTGCGCAATCACAAATGACACTTCCGGAACATGCTCAGTTAGGAACTCTGCCGCCTCGGCTAAATTTGATATGCGGGGACAAACAAAAAAACTCTGTCCACCCCGATAGCGCTCGCGCAACAAAGCTTCGCGAATGATTAATGTATCAAATGGCGTAACGAAGGTTCGCACGGCCAGGCGGTCAATTGGCGGCGTCGCGATGAGGGACATTTCGCGCACACCGCTCATAGCCAGTTGTAGCGTGCGAGGAATTGGCGTGGCTGTCATTGTCAGCACATGAACGTCGCTGCGCAATTGTTTTAATTGCTCCTTATGAGTGACGCCAAAATGTTGCTCTTCATCGACAATGAGCAATCCTAGATCCCGAAATTCAATGTTTTTGGCCAATAGTGCGTGAGTTCCAATAACAATATCGATATCGCCGCTTGTAAGGCCTGCTTTTACATCTTGCGCTTCTCTTTGCGAAATCAATCGGGAGAGTTGAGCGACTTTCAGCGGCCAGCCAGAAAATCTTTCTGTAAATGTCAAATGGTGTTGTCGGCAAAGCAATGTTGTCGGCGTTACGACGGCGACTTGATGGCCGTTCATCGCTGTCACAAAAGCCGACCGGAGCGCCACTTCGGTCTTGCCGAATCCGACGTCACCGCAGACCAACCGATCCATCGGCCGGCCTTTGCCAATATCTTCAATGACATCGGCAATGGCGCGCTCTTGATCTTCGGTCTCTTCGAACGGGAAGCGAGCGCAAAATTCCTCATAAAGCCCACTCGGGGGCTCATTGATTTCAGCGCGGCGCAGCTCCCTAGCGGCAGCGATTTTGATCAATTGATCGGCAAGATCACGAATACGCTTCTTGAGTTTCGCTTTTCGTGATTGCCAACCGGAGCCACCCAACCGGTCGAGTTCCATGTTCGAATCGTCAGATCCGAAGCGGCTGAGCAATTCAATATTCTCAACCGGCAAATAGAGCTTGTCGTTGTCCCTATAGACAAGCAAAAGACAGTCATGAGGCGCGCCGGCGACGTCGATGGTCTGTAAGCCGTCGTAGCGGCCGATCCCATGGTCGACATGGACGACCAAATCCCCTTGGCTCAGGGCGGACGCTTCGGCAATAAAATTTTCAGCTCTCTTGGTCCGGCGCGACTTTCGGACTAGGCGGTCGCCCAAGATGTCTTGTTCACTTAGGACGACCAGGTCACCAAATTCAAAGCCTCGATCGAGCGTGAGCGTGATGATGGCAGTAGCGGCTAGAGGCAGTGCCATTGCATCGCGCCAGCTATCTACGGATCTAGGATCAGGAAGGCCATGTTCTTCAAGGAGATTCGCCATCCGTTCAGCCGACCCTAGGGACGCACAAGCAATCATCACTCGTCGCCCCTCAAGACTGCCGATGTAGTGACCAACGGCGTCGAACACATTGACGTTTTGTGAGGAACGCTCAGCGGAAAATTCGCGTCCCATTTTGGATTGAATGTTGATTGTGCCCTGGCTTGCGGGACGTATAAACGGACTAAAGGTCCGCGCGGCGAAGTGCTCAAAGTGGCTCTGCCATTCGCCTTCGGACAAATAAAGCTCAAGCGGCCGAATAGGTTTATATATCGGGCCCGACAGAAGCTCGGTCGTCTTGCCACTCTCCATCTTTTCGAGACGAGCTTCGTAGTAATCTTCAATCAGGGTTTGCCGCGCTGTTTTTGCATCCTCGGCCAAATGATCGGCGAAGATCAAAGCATCATCGCCCAGATAGTCGAAAATTGTTACCAGCTCGTCATGAAACAACGGCAGCCAATGTTCCATGCCTTGATGCTTTCGGCCTTCGCTAATTGACTCGTACAACAGATCGGAATCGGTGGCAGCTCCAAAATTGGCGACGTACGCACGACGAAAACGTCGGATGGCTTCATCGTCGAGCGGCAATTCACTGACCGGAACGAGAGTCAATTCGGATTGCTGGCCGATAGTGCGTTGGCTTTCTGCATCAAAGGACCTGATGGACTCGAGCGAGTCGCCAAACATGTCGAGACGAACCGGCTGCAGAAACCCAGGCGGAAAGAGATCAATTATGCCGCCTCGGATGGCATAATCACCCGGTTCTCGAACCGTTCCGGCGCGCAAATATCCGTTTCGAGTGAGATACGCGGTAAGGTCGTCAGAATTCAGAAGTTGACCGGCTGCAACCTTCAACGAGGACTCCTTGACATAGTGTGGGGTCGGAACCCTTTGCCAAACGGCGTTGACTGTGGTCACTACCAGGAGCGGCCGATCAGGTGTTAGCCTGCGCGTAGCCAACTGGGCCAAAGCGGCCATGCGCCGGCTCGAGATTTCGGACTTAGGAGACACCCGGTCGTACGGCAGGCAGTCCCACGCAGGAATGTCCAGTGTCTCGATATCTGGTGCAACGTAACCAATGGCAGCGCGGAAAGCCGAGGCTCGGCCCTCGTCACTTGCGATATAAAGAACGATTGAGCCCTCTGCACGATGCGAACGTGCCCTCACGAGATCGGCCAAGAGAAGTGAATCAACACCGTCGGGAACGCCGGCAACCGTGAGTCGATGGTCGGACTTGATTAGAAGTTCTAAATCAGGGAATTGCGGGTGGTCGTTCACACGGCCAATCCATAAAACATTAGGGCAGCGGCGGACTTACGAGATCTTAGGATTGATTTCAAGCTTTCTCAGGAGATCCATGATTTTATTATCGAATTTGCTTGGGATTGCTTCACGTCCAGCGACCCATGCATATATCTGTTGATCCGAACATGCCAAAAGTGCCTCGAATTGATCCAAGGCGCCCTCTTCCAAGTTGATCAAATAACGGTCCGCAAACGTCCCGAGAATAAGATCTGTTTCTTTCATGCCACGATGCCACGACTGATAGTTTAGGCGTTTGCGGCGCTCGTCCATGTCGTATCCTATCCTCTCGGCATGCGCCTTTGACTTACGGTTGCCAGCCATACTGCACGAGTAGAAACATATGCGCCCGGAAGTTCTTTTTTCCTTATATGCGGACGCGCGGTCCTTGCCCGGCGTTGGCCCCCGCATTTCTGAGCTGATCACAATGGCCGCAGGCGCCCATATTGTCGATCTGTGTTTTCATCTTCCCACGGCCCTCATCGACCGCCGCTATCGCCCTCAAATTGCTGACGCGGTCAAAGGCGAAATCGCAACTTTGGAGGTGGAAGTGGACCGCCACTTTCCATCGCCTAACCGGCGCGTGCCTTACAAAGTGCGCTGCTCTGATGACTCTGGCTTTGTGACATTGGTCTACTTCAATCCACGCGTTGACTATCTCACCAAGCTACTCCCGGAAGGCAAACGGCGTCTCATCAGCGGACGGCTGGATGAATATAACGGCGAGATTCAAATGACGCATCCCGATCATGTCGTCTCCCTTGACCAGTCAGAACAGATGCCCCTGATCGAGCCAATTTATCCTTTGACCGCCGGATTGACGGCCAAAACAATGGGCAACGCGGTCAAAGCTGCGGTCGAGCGAGCGCCGGAATTAGATGAATGGCTGGATGAGGCATTGATGGATCGAGAGTCCTGGGCGCCTTGGCGCTCGGCGCTCACAGCTGCGCATCAGCCCCGCTCTGATGACGATCTGTTGCCAAGCGACAAAGCTCGTACGCGCCTAGCTTACGACGAGCTGCTAGCCAATCAATTAGCCCTGGTTCTGATGCGGCAACATTTAAAACAGCAAGGCGGCCGTTCAATCCCAGGCACCGGCGATTTGGTCGCCAGAGCACTTGCGGCATTGCCCTATGCACTCACCTCCGTGCAGAAGCAAGCTCTGCGGGAGATCGACGCAGATATGGCATCATCACTACGAATGACCCGGTTACTCCAAGGTGATGTCGGATCCGGTAAGACCGTGGTCGCTTTCTTGGCCATGCTGCGCGCCGTTGAAAATGGAGCGCAAGCCGCGCTCATGGCACCGACCGAGATACTTGCCCAGCAACACTACGCCTTTATTAAACCTCTCGCCAAAACACTTGATATTTCGGCCGCGCTGTTAACCGGTCGGGATAAAGGCGAGCAGCGCCAGCGCGCCTTAGAAGCCGCGGCGTTAGGCGAAATCAAAATCCTAATTGGAACCCATGCACTCTTCCAAAGCGGTGTGGAATTTGACGATTTAGCGTTCGCTGTAATCGATGAACAGCATCGGTTTGGCGTTCATCAACGGATGGAGTTGACGGGCAAGGGTGGCGCCACTGATATGTTGGTGATGACGGCAACTCCCATTCCCCGAACTCTAATGCTGACGGTCTACGGTGACTTGGACGTATCGCGTCTTACGGAAAAACCACCGGGCCGGCAACCTGTCAAAACCCGGGTCTTGCCGCTCACGCGTCTGGACGAGGTCGTCGCCGGCATCAGCCGAGCGATCAAGGGAGATGACCGGGTTTTTTGGGTGTGCCCACTCATTGAGGAGTCGGAACTGGTAGATGCCACGGCCGCCCAAGACAGATTTGAAATGTTGCGGGCTATTTTTGGCGATCATGTCGGCCTTATTCACGGCCGATTGACGGCTGAAGACAAAGACGCGGCAATGGCGAAGTTTAGGTCCGGCGCAGTCAAAATTCTGGTTGCGACGACGGTCATTGAGGTCGGCGTTGATGTTCCGGAAGCTAATGTCATGGTTATCGAGAAAGCAGAGAGGTTTGGGTTGGCGCAATTGCACCAACTACGTGGACGCGTAGGCCGCGGCCAAGTGGAAGCCTCTTGTCTGCTTCTATACGACGCGCCCCTTGGAGAAACCGCCAAGGCTCGCCTGTCAATTATGCGCGAAACCGATGATGGGTTCCGTATTGCCGAAGAGGATTTAAAACTGCGTGGCGCAGGAGAATTACTGGGAATCAAACAAAGCGGTCTCCCAAGACTTCGGCTTGCCGATCTCAATGCCCATCAAGATCTACTTACGGTCGCCCGGGACGACGCCGATCTGATTATATCCAAGGATCCAAATTTGGACTCTTCGCGCGGCCAAGCCTTAAGGGTGCTCTTGTACCTTTTTGGCCTAGATGAATCTGTAAGGTATTTGCGGTCTGGCTGACAGATCATTCGGCGGCAGCTTTTTCCTGCTGACGCGTACTGATATCGGCTGATTTTGGATCAATCTTTGGTACGGTACCGCGGGGGGTCGGTTCGACAAGTCCCGCCGAAATGACGAGCTTTGCACCTTCTTCGACTGTCATATCAAGCAGCTGAATGTCTTTTCGAGGCACGAACAGAAGAAAACCGGATGTCGGATTTGGGGTTGTCGGCAGGAAGACACTGACCGAATCGTCCTTTATCCGTGATTGTATTTCACCGCCGGTACTCGTCGTTATAAAGCAAATCGCATAGAGCCCCTCACGCGGGTACTCAATTAAGCCTACTTCCTGAAATGAAGATTCACTTTGAGAAACGACGGTTTCAAATATCTGCTTGAGTGCATTGTAAATGTTTCGAACAACCGGCATGCGATCTACCAGTTGCTCTCCAAAATTAATGATCGAGCGGCCAAACAAATTTGCCGTCAAGGCGCCAAGGAGTGTGAGCAAGACAAATACGATCACCACGCCAAGACCTGGAATGGAAAATGGAAGGTATGATTCAGGATTGTATTGCCCAGGAATGAGGGGCGTAACAAAGTCGTCAATAAAGGATATGAACGCGAGCGTTACGTAAATCGTGATCCAAATCGGCGCCGCAATGACTAGACCTGTCAAGAAACTTGACCGGACCCATCTCAAAAAATGGTGCCCGTCGGTTCGGGAACTTCCACTTTCCGATGACTCGGTCAATGCAGGTTGCTTTTTATCTGGCGCCATGATCAGAAATACGGCTAGTTTATTGAGATAGAAGTGGTCTGGTAGGTCTCTCGACTTCCAAAGGAGGCCCAACTGTGCGCTGCTGGCGAATTTACATACCCAGGGCTCAAACCGGGCGAGACAAACATATGAAGAATTACTTATAGTCGCCTTAAGGGCTGCGCAAGCCCATAAAGATCAGTTATCTTTTTTGACCCCCGCTCTTTATCTTGACCAAATCAGAATTTCAACCAGAGCGGCTCATAGATCAGGCTGTTGGCATTGCCGAACAATCACATTTTGGTCACAATTGACTAGCGGCTCTGCGTTTCGGGACTAGTAAGTTGACTTTTCGGTGGAAGATCAGAGGTGGCTCGGGAAATCTGCACAGTTGAGATAAGTGGAATTTTGGCCTGTAGGCGGCATGATCGCCGGCAACAGGAGATCCACTATGGCAAGACGACCACGTCTCAATCATACACCTGCGTTCAAGTCGAAGGTGGCCCTTGCGGCCGTTCGCGGTGAGCAGACATTGGGAGAACTCGCTCAGCAGTTTGATGTTCATCCTAACCAGATCAAGCAATGGAAAGATCAGCTCCTTGAGGGTGCAGCGGGTGTTTTTGGGCGGGAGGGTAAATCACCGCTGCCTGCACCCCGTGTTGATGTGAAGAGGCTCCATGCCAAGATTGGGGAGCTGACGCTTGAGAATGATTTTTTAGGCGATGCGCTCACCAAGGCGGGATTGCCGAGCGCAAGAAAATGATCGACCGCAAACATAAACTCTCGCTCAGCCGTCAGGCCAAGGCGCTCAAGATCAGCCGGGGCAGCGTCTATTATCAGCCCCGTCCCGTATCGGTCGGTGATCTGGCACTGATGCGCCGGATTGATGAATTGCATCTCGACTATCCCTTTGCAGGCAGCAGGATGCTGCAGGGACTATTGCTTGGTGAAGGATACAAGGTTGGCCGCCTGCACGTCACAACACTGATGAAGCGTATGGGGCTTGAGGCTATTTATCGCCGCCCGAACACGTCCAAGCCTGCACCGGGCCACAAAATCTATCCCTATCTGTTGCGTAAGCTGCCGGTCACCCAACCCAATCAGGTCTGGGCGATGGATATCACCTACATTCCAATGGCACGGGGCTTTGTTTATCTGGCCGCAGTGGTTGACTGGTTCAGCCGGCGTGTCCTGTCCTGGCGGCTCTCTATCACACTGGAAGCAGACTTTTGCATTGAAGCCGTTGAAGAAGCACTGGCCCGTTACGGTAAGCCGGACATCTTCAACACCGATCAGGGCTCGCAGTTTACCTCCATCGCTTTCACACAAATCCTGAAGGATGCTGAAATCGCCATCAGCATGGATGGCAAGGGAGCGTGGCGGGACAATGTCTTTGTTGAACGGCTGTGGCGCACGGTCAAATACGAGGAGGTCTATCTGCATGCCTATGGCAATGTTCCACAAGCCCGAGCCGCCCTCGGCAAATATTTGGTCTTTTACAACACCAAGAGACCGCATTCATCGCTTGACCGCCAGACACCCGATCAGGCTTACTTCAACGTGCTGCAACCAATCCCGGTCGCGGCATAACAGGGGCTGAAATCCACTTATCCGCAGTCCGAAAGTTGTTCAAACAAACCGAACCACCTCTCAACATGCAAGGCGGCACGTTCATTGAGGCACAGCTCAGGGGACCGGACGATGTGGTCACGGTGCTCGTCGGCGGCACCAAAGACTTCCTTAAAGGCTTTGCGACGGTCACCGATCGCCCGTTCAGCGAGGTGATGAGCATCTCTTTTTCGACGGCGGACGTCAGCCAAGTGACGGCGTTTTATTAAACCGTGTTTGGGCTGAGTGTGGTTTATGAATTTGCTATCGAAAACGATAGTTTCAGTGACCTCATGCAAACCGACGAAACTTCGCAAGTGCGTGGAACCAACATCGGTACCAAAAGCACAGATCCTTACTTCGGCATTATCGACCTTGGTTTGCCGCCGGTGACAAATCCCGATGTGATCAATCGTGCCATGTTGCCCAACCTCGGGCTGAGCGGCGCCACCATCTTTGTAACCTCGGTCGATGACGTGAGTTCGGCGGCGGCAATGTTCGGCGCAAAGATTTTGGCGCCTCCGGCTTTTGTGGACCTGGAGCCTTATGGAGCCGCAAAATCCCTCACGCTGTTGGCGCCCCACGGGGTCGTCCACCATGTTGTTGAACGCTTGCGTTAAGTCGTTGCCGGCTTAAGAACCGTCAATTGGTAGCCGGCGGCGTGCTTGGCTAGGTATAAGAAGTCCCGTTGGCAGCGGTTCGATATGTACATCATGTTGAACGCATGGCCAGATGTAGTGTGGAGCATTTACGCAGGGTAGGGGAGTTAGGGTCGAGTTCTGCCTTACATCAAACAGCGGACGCTAAAGTGAGAGCCTCCTAACGGCTGGAAGTAGCCATAAGAGATAAGAGTCATATGATAGGCAGTCAAAAGAATTGATGGCCTGTGATAGTCAAACCGACACCATGGCCACCGCACATTAATTCAGGGCCGGACATAATTTCCAATAAATACACTGGTTTCAAGAAATTATCGCCACACAACCTTGAAACGCCGGTGAGGAGCTCCCATTTCCATAAATAGCTCTAGCACTCTTATCGAGAGAGTGCTAATTGGATATTCGATCAGAACCTCGATTTCAGAAAAATTTGAGCAGTCGTACCCTTAGGTACAGAAAGAGATACGCATATGAAATTCCGTCCTCTGCATGACCGCGTTTTGGTGCGGCGAATTGAAGAAGGCGATAAGACCCCAGGTGGGATCATTATCCCCGATACTGCTAAAGAAAAGCCTCAAGAAGGTGAAGTCGTCGCGGCAGGTTCCGGCGCGAAGGCAGAAGATGGCACTGTGATACCGCTCGATGTCAAAGCTGGCGACCGCATCCTGTTTGGTAAATGGTCCGGCACCGAGGTCACAGTTGATGGTGAAGAGCTGTTGATCATGAACGAGTCGGACATCCTCGGCATTATCGAGGTCACGAAAAAGGCACGAAAGGCCGCTTAGCGTCGTTAAGCCGGTCTTTTTTTACATCCTCATTTAGGTTGCTGTCAGCTTTGGCGGCAAATTCTAGTCAAGAGAAAGAAATATAATGTCTGCAAAAGAAGTCAGATTTGGCCGCGATGCGCGGGAGAAGTTGCTCGACGGTATCGATATTCTCGCCAATGCGGTGAAAGTGACGTTGGGCCCCAAAGGTCGCAATGTGGTTTTGGATAAATCGTTCGGCTCGCCGCGCATTACCAAGGACGGTGTGACGGTTGCCAAAGAAATTGACCTGGAAGATAAGTTCCAGAACATGGGCGCCCAAATGGTGCGCGAGGTCGCCAGCAGGACCAACGACGAAGCGGGTGACGGAACGACAACTGCAACGTTGCTGGCTCAGTCAATCATCCAGGAAGGCTCAAAGGCGGTCGCCGCCGGGATGAACCCAATGGACCTCAGGCGCGGCATCGACTTGGCAGTAGAAGTGGTGGTTGGGGATCTGGCCAAGCGCTCCAAGAAAATTAAATCCAGTAGCGAAATTGCCCAAGTGGGTTCCATTGCCGCCAACGGCGAATTGGAAATAGGAAAAATGATTGCCGATGCGATGGAAAAGGTCGGCAACGAAGGCGTTATAACGGTGGAGGAGGCAAAGAGCCTTGGAAGCGAGCTCGACGTCGTCGAAGGCATGCAGTTTGATCGCGGCTATCTCTCGCCCTACTTCATCACGAACGCTGACAGGATGTTAGCGGAGCTCGAAGATCCATACATTCTTCTGCACGAAAAGAAGCTTTCAAATCTTCAAGCCATACTACCTCTCTTAGAATCCGTCGTGCAAGCCGGTCGGCCGTTGCTGATAATTTCCGAAGACGTGGAAGGTGAAGCGCTCGCGACCTTGGTGGTCAACAAACTTCGCGGTGGTCTAAAAGTTGCTGCGGTCAAGGCCCCTGGCTTTGGCGATCGCCGCAAGGCCATGCTTGAAGACATCGCTATTTTAACCGGCGGCCAAGTCATCTCCGACGATCTCGGCATCAAGTTGGAAAATGTCACACTAGAAATGCTGGGCACCGCTAAACGTATCGACATTACGAAAGACGATACGACAGTCATTGATGGTTCCGGCAAGAAAAACGACATCCAAGGCCGGGTTGGTCAAATCCGTGCACAAATCGAAGATACCACCTCAGATTATGACCGGGAAAAACTTCAAGAGCGGCTCGCTAAATTGGCCGGCGGCGTCGCCGTGATCAAGGTTGGTGGTGCTACGGAAGTAGAAGTGAAAGAGCGCAAGGACCGCGTTGACGACGCGCTCAATGCAACTCGCGCTGCCGTGGAAGAAGGCATTGTGGCCGGTGGAGGTGTCGCATTGCTGTACGCGACCAAAGCGATAAAAAAACTAGAAGGCGAGAACGCCGATCAAGACGCCGGCATCGCCATCATACGTCGAGCCCTTCAAGCACCGCTCCGGCAAATTGTTGAAAATGCGGGTGAGGAAGGTTCTGTCATTGTCGGCAAGTTGTTGGAAGAGAACAACACGACGCGCGGCTTCGACGCTCAGAATGAAAAGTATGTCGACATGGTTGCGAAAGGCATCATCGATCCCACCAAAGTGGTGCGTGTCGCCTTGCAGGGGGCTTCGTCAGTCGCAAGTCTTTTGATTACCACTGAGGCGATGGTCGCCGATGCGCCAGAAAAAACCGCGCCGGCAATGCCAATGCCCGATATGGGCGGCATGGGTGGTATGGGCGGCATGATGTAAGCTTTACTGCTTAAGAATCCGCAGCCTAAAGACGATCTGCCAATGTCTTAAGGTTGCGGCTTCTTGAATTCTTAGGTAACTGTCAAGCCCAAGGCTGTCGTCTGGCTCGCTTGTCTGTGGACTCTTCTATAAACGGCCGTCACGCCTTGATTAACATTGTCCGCATCCATACCAATCCGGACGTGCCAGCACTCGGCCGAATACGTCCGGTAATAGCCAGGAACAAAAGTGGACAGCAAGCGCCCGGTGGTTTGCGCAATAAATTTGTAGCCTTGTTCCAATCAAGATAGCTGGCCACTCGCTTCTGGTGCGATCTGACCAAGTGGTTTTGCAGGATGGCTACGTTTCATTGCTGCATCAGGTATACTGTGGGCTCGAGAAGGACTTTCCGTAGCGGATATCCCACGGGGCGCATCAAATTGATTGTTTCACTGGACTTGCCCCGCTTGAGTGGAGAGCACGGTTTTGGTTTAGGTCATCATTTCATATTGGATCGGGCTTTGATAGTTGCATGCTGAATGTCGTCTGACGGGGTTATAAAAACCGTCAATGTATTGAGCGATTTCTGTTTCAGCCTGGGCGCGCGTTTGGAAGACCGTTCGCCAGACAAGTTCTGATTTGATGGTTTTGAAGAAAGTTTCCACGACGGCATTGTCGTAACAGTTCCCTTTGCCGGACATGGACACAACGGCGCCGATTTTCTTCAGGGCAGCGCGATACTCAATAGAGCAATATTGCGAGCCGCGATCAGAGTGATGGATCAGTCCCGGCGGCGGGCGCCGCAAAGCCACAGCCCGGCGCAGGGCTTCAAGCGCCAAGTCCCGCTTCAACCGATCGCTGACAGCCCAGCCGACAATCCACCGGGAAAATAAGTCCATCACGACAGCGAGATAGAGCCAGCCTTCGGTTGTCCATATATAACTGATATCAACAGCCCATTTTTGATTGGGTTTGTCGGCATTAAAGTCGCCGCCAAGATGGTTGGGCGCGATCGGCCAAGCGTGACAGCTATCAGTCGTGCGCCGGAAACGCCGCTTGCGCCTTGCCTGCAGGCCATTCTCGCGCATCAACCGGGCAACACGACGACGGCCAACTTCAAATCCCTCATCTTGTAAATCGCGTGTCATGCGCGGGCTGCCATAGGTCTCGTTCGACAAGGCGAACGCGTTTCGAATATGGGCGAGCAGGATCATGTCCTCGCGCTGACGGCGGCTCGCCGGGCGATCCTTCCACCCGTAATAACCGCTCTGGCTGACGCCAAGCAGACAGCAGGCGCGCTGAACAGAAACAAACGCCTTGCTCGCGTCGATCAGTTGAAACTTCATCGACTTGGCTCCTTGGTGAACAAGGCGGTCGCTTTTTTAAACAAGTCCCTTTCCTGCCGAAGGATCTCATTCTCACGCCGAAGGCGGGTGTTTTCTTTCTCAAGATCATCGTGCGGGCCGGCGGCCAAATCCTCATCACGAAAGCGCCGCCGCCACGCCGACAGCGTCGATTTGCCGACGCCAAGATCTTTCGCAATCTCATCAATCGTTCGACCGCTCTCATAGCTCAATCGAACGGCCTCTCGCTTAAACTCGTCGCTAAATTCTCGGTTCCTGCCTGTCATGTGCACCTCCGTTTAGCTTAGAAAGTGCTCTCCACTCTTCTGAGGCAAGTCCAGTTCTCCGCGCTCGGACATCGAGCGGTCGGCCTCGATGGGTCACGCGCGCTCGCAGAGATCGCGCGAAGCGAGAGCGGGTGCGAGGTGCTCCAGCAAGATTTTCTCGCGCTCGATCTGCCGCCGGCGCATTTCAACGGTATCTTCGCGAACGCCTCACTGTTTCACGTCCCGAGCAGCCAACTCGCCCGGGTTCTCGCTGATCTCGCCGGAACGCTCCGGCCGCGCGGTGTTCTTTTCTGCTCCAATCCTCGCGGACAGAACGAAGAAGGTTGGATCGGGGGGCGCTATGGATGCTTCTACGATCTCGAGACCTGGCGGGGCTATGTCACCGCAGCCGGTTTTGAGGAGATCCATCACTATTACCGCCCGGCGGGTCGGCCACGCGATCAGCAACCATGGCTTGGCACCGTCTGGCGTTGGGATTGACCCGACGCGCGGAGCTGCGGCGCCCTCTTCACGAAGTTGGACCGCATATCCGCTTCCAGCTAAGAAGCGAAAGTCGGGACCACCAAGCCAGGCCGACTGCTCTTCACATGCGGGCTCTAATTCGGACAACAGGCGGTTTTCAGGGCTCCGAAAAAGTCTAGCCGTTTATCGTCTTCCACAACTGTTTAATTCGTTGCCTAGGCGGTGAATGCTTCCACTCTCTCACAAATTCTCCATAGCCGACTTCTCGATAGAGGTGATAGATATTTCTTGCAATCTCACGGTAGCCGGTTTGAAATGACGCTTTAATTTGTGTTCTGCGCGCACCCTTCTCATCTTCCAATGTGACAAGTAACTTGTCGCCGAACTTGCCAAGTTTAAGTATAGATTGCGCCGGCTCTTCATTCACACTTATCTCATATTCGAAACCCTTGTCGTACACCGCCTGTAACGCGGTCACCAACTCATAAAACGGATCGTTCGGTGTGTATGAAGCTTGCAAATCAATTTCACCACCATTGCCTGTAAAGCGAAATCTCATCCATCCAGATTCCGGACCTTCTATGTTCGAATGAAATTTAATTGTTTTATCCTTCGGACGCGGTCATCGTAATTTCACTAACCATCCGCTCTGTATACGGACGGGGTTTTTCTACAACATATATTATGCGCTTCAACGCGCATAGGCATGAACGTTCCAACCCTTGTCCATTTGTAACTATAGTTATTTGCCGCCGAAAAAGTCGCTAACGTCACCGCCAACTTGGAAGCCGGCCACATCGCGCCGGTAGAGATTGCTGCGCGCCTGTAGGAAGGTTACTTTGAAAACGATTGCTAGACGGGACTAGGCAAGTATCCGTCAATGACGTCCGCTCATGGCAAACTGCTGTCATGATTTCCCAGATGCTTTTGGCCCGCTTGATTATCCAAAGCGGACGTGGCGATTGGGCATTCATGACAACACCATTTGCCCACACAGTTCATTAGGCTACAGACCACTTTCACCATGACCCATCTTGCCAAGATAAAAAATCGAGAACAGACTAACTTTCTAATTGGACTAAACCTGGGGACGGATCAGGAGACTGAACAATGACCAAAGACAATCTAGACTTGCCATTAGATCGACGTGAATCACTTGGATTGACTGCAGGCCTTGCGGCATTTGCTGGTTTATTTGGCAACTTGTCCGCGGCTAACGCACAGGACAATGATAATGACGACGCGGAACTCGTCAAAGAAATAGAAGAGGTTTTGAAAGAAACCGAGATACTTTGGCGAGGTGGTTCGCGCGGAAAGCTGCGCGCCGTGTGGGACACTGATGATCCAAATCCTTGGTATGTTCCCGAAGAGATCCGCAAACCGATGATGTCTTGGAGCGAAATTGACGCCTATTGGAGCCCCACGCGAGGCGGCGGACTTGCGGACTTCAAATGGGGCTTCGCCAACGTGCAGGCCAAACGCCTCGCCCCCAACATTGCGCTTGCCCTGTTTGACCATTTCTATGAGCTAGAGGTCGCCGTTGCAAATCGGCCGGCCTTCGGTGGTTTTGATCGCACCCTTGCGATTTTTCGGAAAAAGCCGGAAGGCTGGCGCTACATTCTATATGCGCAATGCCCTCTTTCTCCTGAGGAATATATTCGGGCCATGCGTGAGCAGATTATTGAGCCTGATTTCGAGACGTTTCGCGAGCGACTGACAAACGCGAACGAGTAAGGCGGTTTACTGCTCTACCCTGCAAGCCGACATTCAAACCGGTATTTCTGCTTTCGCATAAATTGCGGCGGCTTTTAAATGATGAGCGGACAGGTTTGGTGATGCCGCTGTTCGACCGTTCGCGATCCGAAGGCGGCATTGTGGACATTTAATGAGGGCGCTCCCAGAACTTGAAGCGCCCTCAATTAGGTTCATCTATTTTTTTGAAAATGACATTCGTATGGTCGGCTGCCCTGATTGTTCATGGATAAATTCCTCAAGCTCTCGAAATCCGTAGGCGTCATAGAAGCGGCGTCCTACGATATTTTCCCTAAATACCTCCACTTCTAAGTGTTCTTTTTCGGCTACAGCTTTGTCCACCATAGCTTTGCCATGCCCCTGCCCATGATGTTTGGGATCAAGAAAGAGGCCACCGATTTCATTGTCTACAAGGGCGATAAATCCAACGACTTGGCCGTCTAATTCGGTCACCCATGTTTCTGCGAACTTCAGGTACACATTACGAACATTGTCAGCCTCTTGGTCGAGGAACTTTGTTGTTAAGAACGGGTGGGCAAATTCACTTGCGTCACGCCAAGATGAGATTACGGCTTCTACATCATCATCTTTGTAAGCTCTAATCATTGGTTTATGACTCTTTCATGTTCCGTACACTGAGATGATCAGAGTCGAGCAAATAGGCAACTTTGAGTTAGGCAAGGGAACAACTTAATTATTTTTTTGCCTGCTTCGCAAAATGCGATTGGAGAAGAAATGACAACGTCATTCCAGCAGCCACAACAGCAATGGTTATCTTATCACGATGATCGGTTTCTGGCGTCCAAATTTCATGTTTGCCGAGCCAGTAAAGTAGGTACATAGAAATCAACCAAGGCGCAAAGGCTATGGCAAGTTTGAGGCCATGCCAGATCTGCAATTTAAAGTAATTCAGCACGTCCAAATCATTTTCATCTAACTAGAGTGCCCAAACGCTATCATGAGAGGCAGCCACCGTATACCATGAGCGGAGCGTTATGGTTCCGCCGTCTGAACAGTTGAGACAAGTCTAATAAACGTACAGTTTTGGATTAGACTTGATCAGATTTGCGGTTCGTTGGTGCAGGATCGTTGACGGCGCGGCTAGCGATCAGAGCGTTTTCCTGCCCTATAGGCGCATAGCGACCGCATAGGCGGAATGATGATATAGAGTGAATCATTTCGCAGTTCTATGTGAGCAGGTGGAATATATGAGCATCGACCTGAAAGAGATACTGAAGAACAAAGCCATTAACGGCTGGAGATTGTTCGGGCTCATCTCTATTCCGATGTCCGTCCTCATATTCATCACGATGTTAAGGACCGACATGTCCACCGGTGAGGGTGTGTCGGATATGATTGGGTATTCCGTACGCTGGGCGATACCTTTCATATTCTTGGTCGTCGCCGCACCTTCGGTTCAGACACTGTTTCCTAGTCCGTTCGCGATGTGGTGGCTGCGCACCCGAAAATATCTCGGCTTTTGTTTTGCCGTCGCGATGGCGTGGCAAGGCATGTTCATTTTTATAGTGTCGACATTTTTTCGCGGGCACTACTTCGAAAACATCTATTTGTTCCGCGACGAGCTTGAAGGGACGATAGGCTACATTTTCCTAGTCTCCATGGTAGTGACATCCTTCCACTTTGGCCGCAAATACGTGAACCCGGTGCAGTGGAAGTTGGTGCATAGGGGCGGCATCTATTTCCTATGGGCCTATGCCTTTAGCGTTTATTGGTGGAACCTTTTCTACTATCCGACGCTGGAACCTTTTTCAGATCCGAGGCCGATTGATTATGTGTTCTATTGCAGCGGTTTCCTCGCATTCGCGCTGAGAATTGCGGCCTGGGGTAAGAAACGACGCCAAGCGGCAAAGAAGGATGCGCCAGAGAGCAACACACCGCTCGCGTTCAAGGCATTGGGTGGCGCCACTATCGCCTTTGGTCTTCTTGGAGCCGCTACGGGTCACTATTGGCGAGAGCCTATTTCTGCATTTGTGACGGGGTCGACGCGCTCTGAGGAACTCGTGCTGTGGCTGCCGTTTTGGCCTTTAGAACCTTTTTTGCCACTCTTAATCATGGGGCTGGGCACCTTGCTGATAACGACGGTCAGACCTCAAGTGGTAACAAGCATTGAAGCTGCCCGACTGACAGACTGATTGGTCAGAGGTGGTTCGGTTTGTTTGAACAACTTTCGGACTGCGGATAAGTGGATTTCAGCCCCTGTTATGCCGCGACCGGGATTGGTTGCAGCACGTTGAAGTAAGCCTGATCGGGTGTCTGGCGGTCAAGCGATGAATGCGGTCTCTTGGTGTTATAAAAGACCAAATATTTGCCGAGGGCGGCTCGGGCTTGTGGAACATTGCCATAGGCATGCAGATAGACCTCCTCGTATTTGACCGTGCGCCACAGCCGTTCAACAAAGACATTGTCCCGCCACGCTCCCTTGCCATCCATGCTGATGGCGATTTCAGCATCCTTCAGGATTTGTGTGAAAGCGATGGAGGTAAACTGCGAGCCCTGATCGGTGTTGAAGATGTCCGGCTTACCGTAACGGGCCAGTGCTTCTTCAACGGCTTCAATGCAAAAGTCTGCTTCCAGTGTGATAGAGAGCCGCCAGGACAGGACACGCCGGCTGAACCAGTCAACCACTGCGGCCAGATAAACAAAGCCCCGTGCCATTGGAATGTAGGTGATATCCATCGCCCAGACCTGATTGGGTTGGGTGACCGGCAGCTTACGCAACAGATAGGGATAGATTTTGTGGCCCGGTGCAGGCTTGGACGTGTTCGGGCGGCGATAAATAGCCTCAAGCCCCATACGCTTCATCAGTGTTGTGACGTGCAGGCGGCCAACCTTGTATCCTTCACCAAGCAATAGTCCCTGCAGCATCCTGCTGCCTGCAAAGGGATAGTCGAGATGCAATTCATCAATCCGGCGCATCAGTGCCAGATCACCGACCGATACGGGACGGGGCTGATAATAGACGCTGCCCCGGCTGATCTTGAGCGCCTTGGCCTGACGGCTGAGCGAGAGTTTATGTTTGCGGTCGATCATTTTCTTGCGCTCGGCAATCCCGCCTTGGTGAGCGCATCGCCTAAAAAATCATTCTCAAGCGTCAGCTCCCCAATCTTGGCATGGAGCCTCTTCACATCAACACGGGGTGCAGGCAGCGGTGATTTACCCTCCCGCCCAAAAACACCCGCTGCACCCTTAAGGAGCTGATCTTTCCATTGCTTGATCTGGTTAGGATGAACATCAAACTGCTGAGCGAGTTCTCCCAATGTCTGCTCACCGCGAACGGCCGCAAGGGCCACCTTCGACTTGAACGCAGGTGTATGATTGCGACGTGGTCGTCTTGCCATAGTGGATCTCCTGTTGCCGGCGATCATGCCGCCTACAGGCCAAAATTCCACTTATCTCAACTGTGCAGATTTCCCGAGCCACCTCTCCCAACGCTTACGAATTGTCCCAATCTACCAATTTATCATGCCGCACTGATGGAGAAGTAGAAGTAGCTGTGCATAGGGCTCAAGAGTTGACAGAGTTTGCAGCTATTCTCGTTACGCGGTCGGAGCAAGGCATGACCCTGGCTCAACCAGGCAGTTCTGTCCTCCATTTTCGTGAACGGCAAATCACAGAATTGATTGACATATCAGGGGCACGAGATACGGCAACTGCGGTTCTCGCGCTAGCCGTTGTCGCTGGCGCGACTTATCCGGAGGCGGCAGCGGTCGCAAATAAGGCCTGTGCACTTGTCGTGTCGAAAATGAGGACGGCGGTTGTAACAAATGAAGAATTGCGCCAAGAGCTAGAAAGGAACGATGTTTTTGCAAATGGGACCGGCGATCTACGCTTAGCCGAGATTTCTGAAACAATTGAACGATGGAAATTGGACGGGTTCAAGGTTGGTTTGACGATTAGCTCACCTGGATCGCCCCTAGAATCGCAAATTCAAAGTCTCGCAGGCGCATGAACCAAATGCGATAAATTGGTCTTGGGCCTAAAGGAAGAAAGTCCACCCGGAGGTAGCGAGCACGATAACGACGAGCATGGCGGTGGCGCACTCGCTTTCGTGCTGGCCGGATTGGCGCAAGTGGATTCTGTAGTTGTTTTAGACGAACACGCGCTTGACTTGATGCAAAACCGGATTCAACCCGATATCATTATCGATGACTGATATTTTCAATCAGGTTGTCCGAAGTAAGCCAAATATGCTCCCTAATTGATCTGATTCTTTTCTGATAGTAATTTTTCGAAATATTCAATTGTCGCCGTTAAACCATCGTCAAGCGACGTGACGGGTGACCAGCTTAATTCTCTTTCTGCCGTGCTTATGTCAGGTTGGCGCTGCTTGGGGTCGTCCTCCGATAAAGGTTTTTCGACGATTTTGGATTTTGAACCCACCATTTGAATTATTTGTTCGGCAAGCATTCGAATAGAAAGTTCCGCCGGATTTCCGAGATTGAGAGGCCCCTGCAAGTGATCAGCTGCATTCATGAATTTGACCAAGCCATCGACTAAATCGGCAACAAAACAAAATGAACGTGTTTGAGAACCATTCCCGAATATTGTCAATTGCTGCCCAGTCAATGCCTGAATAATAAAATTCGAAACCACGCGGCCATCGTTTGGGTGCATTCTTGGCCCATAGGTGTTGAAAATGCGAGCGACTCGAATGTTCAAGTTGTGTTGGCGCTTGTAATCGAAAAATAATGTCTCGGCGCACCTTTTGCCTTCATCGTAGCAAGCACGGCTGCCAATCGGATTGACATTGCCCCAATAATCTTCCGTTTGTGGATGTATGAGAGGGTCTCCATAAATTTCGCTTGTCGACGCCTGAAGAATTTTTGATCCGGTGCGTTTCGCAAGACCCAACATATTGATAGCGCCGTGAACGCTCGTTTTGGTCGTTTGTACGGGGTCATGCTGATAATGAATTGGTGATGCGGGGCAAGCCAAATTGAATATCTGGTCGACTTCGACGTATAGCGGAAACGTTATGTCGTGACGCATAAACTCGAAGTTGTAGTTATTTAACAAGTCCGCAATATTTTGCCTCGAGCCGGTGAACAAATTGTCCGCGCAAATTACTTCACAGCCAGACGCAAGTAATTTTTCGCAGAGGAAGGACCCGATGAATCCCGCGCCTCCGGTTACTAGCACTCGTTCAGTCTCATGCATGGCTGGATCAAGTTCCGGGCTTAATGGGTTGTCGGCCAATGCTGTGATATTCGATCTCGGTCGAGGCCATTTCTTCCAAGTTGTAAATGTTGCGCAAGTCTATTAACAGCGGTTCTTTTAGAATCTGCTTTATTCGAGCGGTGTCTAATGCACGGAATTCATTCCATTCTGTGAGTATAGCGACTACATCTGCGCCTTCCATCGCATCATAGGCATTGCTGGCGTAGGTGATGTCATCAAGGTGTTTTTTCGATTCTTCCATTCCTTCAGGATCGAAGGCTCTAATTTTAGCGCCCGCTTTCTGTAATATTGGAATAATGTCTAGGCTTGGGCTATCCCGCATATCATCGGTATTTGGTTTAAAGGTCAAACCTAGTATTGCAATTGTTTTCCCCTTAACGGTGCCCCCGCATACATCAATAATTTTTTGCCCCATTCTCTTTTTGCGATCTTGGTTTATATCAACAACAGCCTCGACAATTCTTGTTGGCACCCCAAACTCATTTGCCGTCCTGGTCAAAGCGAGCGTGTCTTTCGGAAAGCAAGAGCCCCCGAAACCGGGACCGGCATGCAAGAACTTTCGTCCAATCCGTCCGTCAAGTCCTATTCCCTTGCTGACATCTTGAACGTCCGCGCCCACTTGTTCGCAAAGATCGGCAATTTCATTAATAAAGGTAATTTTGGTAGCCAAAAAAGCGTTTCCGGCATATTTGATGAGCTCCGAGGTTTCACGGCCAGTGAATAGAACGGGTGTTTCATTCAAATAGAGAGGGCGATAGAGCTCTTTCATTACCAGTCTGGCGCGTTCATTTTCGGTGCCCACGACAATTCGATCGGGCCGCTTGAAATCTTCGATCGCTGCGCCTTCTCGCAGGAATTCAGGATTTGACGCCACGGCAAAATCCGCTGAAGCGTTTCTTTCCCGAATGATGCGCTCAACTTCTCTCCCAGTCCCGACCGGAACAGTTGATTTTGTTACTATTACCGTAAAGCCTTTGAGTGTGTCGGCTATTTCCGCAGCTGCCGCATACACATAAAATAGATCGGCATGTCCGTCGCCGCGCCGGCTGGGCGTTCCAACGGCGATGAAGACAGCGTTTGCCTCAGGAACCGCATCGGCAAGGTTGGTTGTGAAATTTAGTCGACCAGCTTTGACATTTTCTGCGACAAGTTTGTCGAGTCCCGGCTCGAAGATAGGGATTTCGCCTCGTTCGAGCATGTCGATCTTATTTTTATCTTTGTCGACGCAGATAACTTCATGGCCAAAGTCAGAAAAACAAGCCCCTGACACTAGTCCCACATAACCGGTCCCAATCATAGCTACGCGCATAACAACTAATTCCCAGAGCTTCCGGTGAACAATCGCCAATTATTGCTAAATTCAGCCAGCGCATTGATATCAACAAACTCATTGATGCTTAGTTAGCAAACGTTAACAAACGTAAATGTCAGAGGTGGTTCGGTTTGTTTGAACAACTTTCGGACTGCGGATAAGTGGATTTCAGCCCCTGTTATGCCGCGACCGGGATTGGTTGCAGCACGTTGAAGTAAGCCTGATCGGGTGTCTGGCGGTCAAGCGATGAATGCGGTCTCTTGGTGTTATAAAAGACCAAATATTTGCCGAGGGCGGCTCGGGCTTGTGGAACATTGCCATAGGCATGCAGATAGACCTCCTCGTATTTGACCGTGCGCCACAGCCGTTCAACAAAGACATTGTCCCGCCACGCTCCCTTGCCATCCATGCTGATGGCGATTTCAGCATCCTTCAGGATTTGTGTGAAAGCGATGGAGGTAAACTGCGAGCCCTGATCGGTGTTGAAGATGTCCGGCTTACCGTAACGGGCCAGTGCTTCTTCAACGGCTTCAATGCAAAAGTCTGCTTCCAGTGTGATAGAGAGCCGCCAGGACAGGACACGCCGGCTGAACCAGTCAACCACTGCGGCCAGATAAACAAAGCCCCGTGCCATTGGAATGTAGGTGATATCCATCGCCCAGACCTGATTGGGTTGGGTGACCGGCAGCTTACGCAACAGATAGGGATAGATTTTGTGGCCCGGTGTAGGCTTGGACGTGTTCGGGCGGCGATAAATAGCCTCAAGCCCCATACGCTTCATCAGTGTTGTGACGTGCAGGCGGCCAACCTTGTATCCTTCACCAAGCAATAGTCCCTGCAGCATCCTGCTGCCTGCAAAGGGATAGTCGAGATGCAATTCATCAATCCGGCGCATCAGTGCCAGATCACCGACCGATACGGGACGGGGCTGATAATAGACGCTGCCCCGGCTGATCTTGAGCGCCTTGGCCTGACGGCTGAGCGAGAGTTTATGTTTGCGGTCGATCATTTTCTTGCGCTCGGCAATCCCGCCTTGGTGAGCGCATCGCCTAAAAAATCATTCTCAAGCGTCAGCTCCCCAATCTTGGCATGGAGCCTCTTCACATCAACACGGGGTGCAGGCAGCGGTGATTTACCCTCCCGCCCAAAAACACCCGCTGCACCCTCAAGGAGCTGATCTTTCCATTGCTTGATCTGGTTAGGATGAACATCAAACTGCTGAGCGAGTTCTCCCAATGTCTGCTCACCGCGAACGGCCGCAAGGGCCACCTTCGACTTGAACGCAGGTGTATGATTGCGACGTGGTCGTCTTGCCATAGTGGATCTCCTGTTGCCGGCGATCATGCCGCCTACAGGCCAAAATTCCACTTATCTCAACTGTGCAGATTTCCCGAGCCACCTCTGTCTTACAATGCCAAGCTTTTTAAATAGGTTTCTAAATCATGTCTGGTGTCATCTCTTGCTAATGCAAATGCAATGTTTGCTTTGAGAAAGCCCTTAACATTTCCGCAATCGTGACGTTCTCCACTAAATCGATAGCCATGAAATGGAGCTTCACCAATCATTTGAGCTATCGCATCGGTCAATTGGAATTCATTACCCGTGCCTCTTTCTTGTCTTGATAAATGTTCAAATACAGATGGCTGCAAAATATAGCGCCCGGTGATACTTAGCGTTGATGGCGCATCCTTGGGGTCTGGTTTTTCTATCAAGCCACTGACTTCTACAAGGCCATCATTTTCGCTCGCAATTTCGAGAATACCGTATCGATTGGTTTGATCGCGTGGCACATCAAATACGGCAATGAGGTTTCCGCCCGTCTTTGAATAGGCGTCTACCATTTGCTTCAGACAAGGCGGATCATGGAGAACAATTTCATCAGGTAGTAGCACAGCAAATGGTTCATCTCCGATGATGTGCCGAGCGCACCAAACTGCATGGCCCAAACCAAGCGGATGCTGCTGCCTTGTGTAAATCACATTGCCCGCCTGGGGCAGCCATGAGTTTAGGCTGTCTAACTCTTGAGTTTTACCGCGCTGCTCCAGAGTCGTCTCAAGTTCAAATGCCGCATCAAAATGATCTTCGAGTGCGGTTTTGCCGCGCCCTGTTACGAAAATAAATTCCTCAATACCGGCCGCTAGGGCTTCTTCGACGACATATTGAATCAAGGGACGATCGACGATTGTCAGCATTTCCTTAGGCATCGCTTTCGTCGCGGGGAGAAAGCGCGTGCCCAGACCCGCCACGGGAAAGACAGCTTTGCGAATAGGGGCGGTCATATGGGTAGAGTCCTATGTGTTGAAAGCTTACGTCCTGCGAGTTTCGTGTCTGCCATGCACGTTCTTGCAACGCAAGGGCCAGCTTAATCGGCGCGATCTCCTGCTCAGGTCGTCACTTTTGTTCCGGACTGTGTTGAAACCCGAGCGGGGGTCGATCTCGACGTCAGCCGGTGCAATGACAATCTTCGGCGTGGCTGAAAAACATACAGTGATTCAAAGGCTTACGGATTATACCCCCGCGTTACACCGCAGCCTCAACACGCGGAAAATGTCGTCATCGCTGGTTTCCGCCATGATGGCGGTCTAAGCTGACTTCCGGTAAATCGGGGGTGTTGATGCGCGTCTCGCCATCAAAACAGGGGTGGGCACGCCGAAAATTCGCAAAAGAAAAAATTGGCACATTTGAGAAGCCGGGATCTTTGGCTTCGCCAAGCGCGGGCCGCGAAGCTCTGGCTGCGCTATACATGCCAGGAGCGAAAGGCGAGCCGACGTGTTATCCGGTCAGAAAAATCTTGACTCGGAGGTTTAGGCTATCGCGCCTGGGCGCGGCGTTGCCACGCCTTGTGAGAAAATCTGGCAGGGGACGCCGCGTCATTGGTCCAGGCGAAGTTTGTTTTTCCGATGATGAGCCTCAAGACGACTTAGCCGAAAAAATCGAACTATCCACTAAGCTAGATTTTTCGTTTTCTTCAAAGAACCGAGAAATGTGGCTTATTGTATAGAGGTGGCTCGGGAAATCTGCACAGTTGAGATAAGTGGAATTTTGGCCTGTAGGCGGCATGATCGCCGGCAACAGGAGATCCACTATGGCAAGACGACCACGTCGCAATCATACACCTGCGTTCAAGTCGAAGGTGGCCCTTGCGGCCGTTCGCGGTGAGCAGACATTGGGAGAACTCGCTCAGCAGTTTGATGTTCATCCTAACCAGATCAAGCAATGGAAAGATCAGCTCCTTGAGGGTGCAGCGGGTGTTTTTGGGCGGGAGGGTAAATCACCGCTGCCTGCACCCCGTGTTGATGTGAAGAGGCTCCATGCCAAGATTGGGGAGCTGACGCTTGAGAATGATTTTTTAGGCGATGCGCTCACCAAGGCGGGATTGCCGAGCGCAAGAAAATGATCGACCGCAAACATAAACTCTCGCTCAGCCGTCAGGCCAAGGCGCTCAAGATCAGCCGGGGCAGCGTCTATTATCAGCCCCGTCCCGTATCGGTCGGTGATCTGGCACTGATGCGCCGGATTGATGAATTGCATCTCGACTATCCCTTTGCAGGCAGCAGGATGCTGCAGGGACTATTGCTTGGTGAAGGATACAAGGTTGGCCGCCTGCACGTCACAACACTGATGAAGCGTATGGGGCTTGAGGCTATTTATCGCCGCCCGAACACGTCCAAGCCTGCACCGGGCCACAAAATCTATCCCTATCTGTTGCGTAAGCTGCCGGTCACCCAACCCAATCAGGTCTGGGCGATGGATATCACCTGTCCGGCGTCAGCACTCATGGGACAGATTGAGGGAATTGCGTAAGGGAGAGTTTTTGGCCCATCGTCACACGAGAGGAGTGGACGATGAGAGACAAAACAGTGCGCCATCAAGAAGCTGCGGAACGTACAGTCAAGGATATTCGCCGCTGGACGCGCAAACGCTATTCAGCTGAAGAGAAGATACGGATTGTGCTTGCCGGACTTCGCGGCGAAGACAGCATTGCCGAGCTTTGCCGTCAGGAAGGCATCGCTCAGGGCATGTATTACACCTGGTCGAAGGAGTTTCTTGAAGCTGGCAAGAAGCGGCTGGCAGGCGATACGGCGCGGGCCGCTAATACTGGTGAGGTGAAGGACTTACGGCGCGAAGCGCAAGACCTCAAGGAAGTCGTTGCCGAACAAGCGTTGGAACTGCGCCTTCTGAAAAAAAGCATAATCGGGGATGGGGAGGATATCGAATGAGATATCCTGCATCCGAGAAGGCCGAGATCATCGGACTGGTTGAGCAATCACATCTGCCAGTTAAACGCACGCTGGATACACTCGGCATTCCACGGACAACATTCTATCGCTGGTACGATCAGTATCAAACTGGCGGTGTGGAAGCGCTGGAAGATCGGTCTCCAAAGCCGGGACGGGTATGGAACCGTATTCCCGATGACGTTCGAGACAAGATCGTTGATCTAGCGCTTGAAGAGCCTGAGTTGTCGCCGCGCGAGCTGGCTGTCAGGTTCACCGATACGCAAGGCTACTTCGTATCTGAAGCTTCGGTGTATCGCCTGCTCAAGGCTCTGGATCTGATCACCAGCCCAGCCTTTGTTGTCATCAAGGCGGCTGACGAGTTTACAGACAAGACCACGGCGCCAAATCAAATGTGGCAGACAGACTTCACCTATCTCAAGGTCATCGGCTGGGGCTGGTTTTACCTGTCGACGATCCTGGATGACTTCTCGCGCTATATCATTGCGTGGAAACTCTGCACCACGATGAGGGTTGAGGACGTTACCGAAACGCTGGAAGCAGCTCTCGCCGAATCCGGGCTCGATCAAGTTAATGTCGTTCACAAGCCGCGCCTGCTGTCCGACAATGGCCCGTCTTATATTGCTGGCGATCTTGCTGACTGGATGGATGATCAAGGCATGAAGCATGTACGCGGTGCGCCTTATCATCCGCAGACGCAAGGCAAAATTGAGCGTTGGCATCAGACGCTCAAGAACCGCATCTTGCTGCAAAACTATTATCTGCCTGGCGACCTGGAAGCGCAGATCGAAGACTTCGTCGGCCACTACAACCACCAGCGATATCACGAGAGCCTGAAGAACCTCACGCCTGCCGACGTCTACTTCGGGCGCGGCCAAACTATTCTATTGCAAAGAGAAAGGATTAAACGAAAAACAATCGAACACCGGCGCTTGCAACACCGCAAAGCCGCTGCTTAAATTGAAACAACAGATGAGCCAAAGACTCAGCTTGCTCAAATCGAAATCTGTTCCAATTTATCTGATGACGGACAGATATCACCTACATTCCAATGGCACGGGGCTTTGTTTATCTGGCCGCAGTGGTTGACTGGTTCAGCCGGCGTGTCCTGTCCTGGCGGCTCTCTATCACACTGGAAGCAGACTTTTGCATTGAAGCCGTTGAAGAAGCACTGGCCCGTTACGGTAAGCCGGACATCTTCAACACCGATCAGGGCTCGCAGTTTACCTCCATCGCTTTCACACAAATCCTGAAGGATGCTGAAATCGCCATCAGCATGGATGGCAAGGGAGCGTGGCGGGACAATGTCTTTGTTGAACGGCTGTGGCGCACGGTCAAATACGAGGAGGTCTATCTGCATGCCTATGGCAATGTTCCACAAGCCCGAGCCGCCCTCGGCAAATATTTGGTCTTTTACAACACCAAGAGACCGCATTCATCGCTTGACCGCCAGACACCCGATCAGGCTTACTTCAACGTGCTGCAACCAATCCCGGTCGCGGCATAACAGGGGCTGAAATCCACTTATCCGCAGTCCGAAAGTTGTTCAAACAAACCGAACCACCTCTCTTGTTGTTCAAGAGCACGAACTCTCTATTTGTCGTAAAAATCTTTAAACCATGCGACAAACCTTGGCAGCCCTTCATCAATCCTAATATTTGGCGCATAGCCAAAATTGTGTTGACTGCGCGAGATATCTGCAAATGTTTCTTTGACGTCTCCCGGCTGCATCGGCTTAAAATTCTTTTGTGCTTTTTTGCCAATCGCCTTCTCCAGAATTTCAATCATTCGCATCAAAGGCTCTGACTGATTATTACCTATATTGTAAACCATATGGGGTGCACGATCTGGCTCATGCATTGGACCTTTTTCAATCAACTTAAGAATTCCGTCTATGACATCATCTATAAAAGTGAAGTCTCGTTTCATATCTCCATCGTTGAATACGTCAATAGGCCGATCGTTCAAAATTGCGTCAGTGAATTTCCAATAGGCCATGTCTGGCCGTCCCCAAGGGCCATAAACGGTGAAGAACCGCAAACCTGACTGCCTTAGACCGTAAAGATGAGAATAAGAATGAGATAGTAACTCATCCGCCTTTTTTGTTGCCGCATAAAGGGAAACCGGACAATCAACGGGGTCTGTTTCTGCGAAGGGTACTTTCGTGTTACCACCATATACCGAGCTACTAGAAGCGTAGATGAGATGTTCAAAATCCTTCGCATGTCTGCAGCACTCAAGAAATTGCTGCATGGTCCCGATCAGGTTTGACCGAATATAGGCATCAGGGTTTTCCAAGGAATATCGCACTCCAGCTTGAGCGGCTAAGTGCACAATAACGTTTGGCTTAGTTTGAGTAATTAATGCGGTTTAGCGCAGCAAGGTCCGCAAAATATCGATCTTTTCAAATCGAAAATTCGGATGCTGACGTAATTGCTTGAGGCGGGCTTCTTTGAGCGCCGGAGAATAATAATCATTCAAAGAATCTATGCCGACAACCTCGACGTCACGGGTCAATAACGACTTTGCAACGTGATACCCAATAAATCCGGCTGATCCGGTTACCAGTATCGGCATGTGGCACCCGTTTTCTCAGACGGCTCGCTTTTGCAAAGCAGTGTTTGTTTCCCAAGCCCAGTGCGGTTCGAACAATTACGGCGAGATCATCATATTTAGGCGTCCCATCGCAATTTCGTTGCGAAGCTTTGAACTATCTGCAACGACTGCGGCAGGATCCCCTGGCCGTCTTTCAGCGATTGTGACCGGAAGTTTCACGCCCCGCTCCGCTTCAACTGCTTTTATGACCTCTTTTACCGAATAACCGCGGCCATATCCGCAATTGAAAACACCGGACGTATTCGCTTCACGCAAGTGGTTTAGTGGCCGTGATGTGAGCATCGGCCAAGTCTGTGACGTGAATGTAATCTCGAATACACGTCCCGTCTCGCGTCTCATAGTCGGTCGCCAAAGAGTTCGAGATTTTGGTCCGCGCGCCCAGAAACAACTTGGCTCGCTACTTTGATTAAATGGGTGGCATTGGCCGTCGATTGGCCGCTACGGCCATCAGGATCAGCACCGGCAACGTTAAAATAACGAAGCGCGATGCAATTGAAACCCCTAGCTTCAGCAGCGTCCCTCAAGATCCATTCCGACATCAGCTTTGATTTCGCGTAAGGCGATTGCGGATCTAATGTTACCTCTTCACTAACTGGCTTTTCGCTGTTTCCACCATAAACGGCAGCTGTTGACGAAAACACGACATGCTCAACGCCTTTTTGAGAACATACGTCGAATAGGTTGGCTGTCTGTCCGGTATTGTTGAGATAGTACTTGAGAGGCTCCGCAACCGATTCGGGGACGACAGTCGATGCCGCGAAATGTAGTAAGGCCTCAATCCGGTGGTCCGCGCAAATGCGCGCCACTAATTCTCGGTCGCCCACGTCACCTTCAATGAACGTAGCTTTGTCTGGAACTGCCCAAGCAAATCCCGTGACAAGATTGTCTAAAACGACAACGTCTTCTCCGCACTCGAGAAGCGCCAATACGACATGGCTCCCTATGTAGCCTGCGCCGCCAGTTACAAGTATCGCCATCGTCCACCCCATACTCGCTCGACCAATACGCAGAATGTTGGCCGAAAACCTTGAATTTCTTGTTTATAAAAAGAGATCCGCCGCCCTTCTGATGCTCTTTTTGGCTGGTTCAAAGGATGTTTTCACTCAACGGTTAGGTCAGATTGATTGCGCCGATCATAGTCGTCTTCAAGCCGAACAATATCATCTTCGCCCAGATACGTGCCTGATTGGACCTCAATGATGCTGAGGGCTTCTTGACCTGGATTGGCCAACCGATGTTCCGCTCCCAGCGGAATATATGCTGATTCATTTTCATTGAGCGTCATAGTCTCTTTGTTCACCGTTACTTCGGCCAGCCCTTTCACCACTACCCAATGCTCTGATCGTTTAGCGTGCTTTTGCAACGACAGTCTTGCGCCAGGATTGACGCATAGATGTTTTACCTTGTGTCGATCGCCCGATTGGATGATCTCGAAGAAGCCCCAAGGCCGATATTCGCGAACGTGAGCTTCATGTTCACGGCGATCTGCGCTTTTGAGCTGATCAACCAATGTCTTGACCTTTTTCGAATGGCGCTTCTGCGCAACCAAAAGAGCATCCGCAGTATCGACGACAATTAGGTCCTCTAAACCAATTGTGGCAACGAGCCGACTGTCACCTCGGATGTAACAATCGTTGGTTTCAAGTGCAATAACGTCACCGGCGAGCACATTACCGGTTTCATCTTTTTTGCTGACTGACCAAAGGGCCGCCCAAGACCCTATATCGTTCCAGCCAAGACTAGCTGGAACAACAACTGCGCGAGACGTTTTCTCCATTACGGCGTAGTCAATCGATATTGAAGGGCAAGCCGCAAGCGAATCTGAATCTAGCCAGAGGAAATCATTATCTTGCCGAGCGTTGTCGATAGCCGCCTCACAAGCGATTAGTATCTTAGGACAGTGTGTTTTCAACTCCTCAACGAAGGTGTCAGCTCGGAACATGAACATGCCACTGTTCCAAAAATATCCGCCCTCATCGATATAAGCTTGTGCCTGATTTTGCTCTGGCTTTTCTATGAATTCCGCGACCTGAAAAACCAGCTCTGTGGCTTCGCTCGGTCCTTGTTTGATGTAACCGTACCCGGTTTCCGGACCCTCCGGCACGATACCGAATGTTACGAGCATTCCGTTGTCAGCTTGTTGGCGGCCAATTTCGACGTAAGACCAAAAGCGCTCTGATTGTTCCATTTGGTGATCTGCGGGTAGCAGCAGCAATACACTTTCTGGGTTTTCACGGATGGCTAACAATGCCGCTGCAGCCGCCGCTGGAGCGGTATTTCGACCGAATGGCTCGAGCACATGGCAAGACGGTGTTACGCCGATGTCGAACGCCTGCCCCGCAACCATAAATCTGTGAGTCTCATTACTAACGATGAAAGGCGGCTCGTAGTGATCCGGGTCGGCAACACGCAAAATCGTCTCCTGCAGCATGCTTTGCTGGCCAAGCAATTGCAGCAGTTGCTTAGGGTGGGCGACTCGTGAAATCGGCCACAAACGCGTGCCTGATCCACCCGAGAGAATGACCGGTAAAACCTTACTCATATCAATAGCTTAGTATAAGGTTTTTCAGTTAACAATAAATGTCAGCTTGTTCTCGCTTTAACGAGGCAGACCATGAGGATAGATGCTCTGACGTGCGGTCAGAAATAGAGCTGCGGCACCCTGATAATGTCACCCGGTAAGGCAATGGAAGATATTGGCATCTCGGCCTCACCCGAACGGCTATAGCGTGTCACAAACACACGTTCTTCGTCGGCGCGATAGGTATAGCCCCCAGCACTTTCGATAGCTTCCTTAACGCGTAGCCCTTCGAAATATGGGTATTCCCCAGATTCCTCCACTTCGCCAATAATGTAAATCGCTCTCAAATTCAGTATCGAGACCGTGACCCCTGTCGCCGCGCCATCGGCGTCCTTAAGGCGCTCGGAAATAACCCGCTCCAAGTCTGCAATCGAAAGCCCAAGAGTCTGAAGTCTTCCGATTTGCGGATGAGAAATAATACCATCATCGCCGACAGGCACGGCGCCTGAATAGGCTTGCTGGCCACCAACTCGAATATAGAGTTTGTCGCCGATTGACAAACGATAGTCACGTTCAAAGTCCGGCGCCATTTGTGTCGTGTCTGTCGACCTCGCTAAATCGGCCGATGGCATGTTGGGTACTACTTGTGCACCTCCACCGCAGCCTATCAGCGCTAACGCCCATGATGCCAACAGACACTGCCTTGCAATCCGATTCATAACTTGCCCAAATTTTTGCCGCACAGAAGACCTGGAGCGATGTTCCTTACCGCTAAAGTCACGATCGTAACAGCTTATGTTGAGCCGATTCTCGGCGACGGGCTAGTACAATTTACGCCATGGCGCCAGGCCCTGTTCGTCCAATCTAATTAATCGTAGGCGCAAGATGATTACCCAGAATTTTTTCCAGAATCAAAAAGAGCTGGGTCCGATCCTGAGGATCTGAGAGTTCATGATTTCCCTTGTCAAAATACATAAACTCTACGTCCTTATTGTCTCTTTGGAGCGCGCGCACAAACCGCTTTGCGTGTAAAACCGAAACGATCTCATCTTTCTCGCCGTGCAGAACCAAAAGCGGAATATTGTTCTTTTCGACATTGTATAGTGGCGATGCCGATTTTAGTTTTTCACGACCACGAAATCGATCACCCACGGTCGTTTTCAGTATGCCCCGACTGGTAAAAGACTGCCTTGTTCGCAACCACAATAAAATATCGGTTACACCATTAAGGCTTGCTGCGCATTGGTAAAGCTCGGGTGTCTTAACTGCACCCATCAAAGCTGAGAAGCCCCCGAAACTTCCGCCGAAAATACAGATGCGCGACGGATCCGCTATTCCCTGTCCTATTGCCCAACGGACGCCGTCCGTAATGTCGTCTTGAATCTGCAATCCCCATTGTTGATAACCCGACTGTAAATGGCGACGTCCGAAGCCGGCAGAACCTCTAAAGTTCATTTGCAGTACCGAGTAGCCACGATTTGCCAGAAACTGAACAAATAAATTGAATTCTAAAGTATCTCGAATAGCTGGGCCGCCGTGAGGAAGAACCACCATCGGTAGGTTCTTCGCCTCTTGACCTTTTGGACGTGTTAAATATCCGAAAATTGTCATACCGTCGCGCGCCCGGTATTCAATCGCTTCGACGGGAGACATCGCTTCGGGATTGAGGAGCGGCTGCACGCGGCCAATCAGTCTTTTTTTGTTCTCGTTTGGACCAAGCAGATAAAAACTGCCTGGGTCGGTGGAATGACTGACAAATACGACAAAAGAACGCTCATCCAAATCCGAACTTACAACCCGTACTTGCTTGCCGGGAAATATTCTGTTTATTCGATCTTGAAGGTCTACACTTTTCCTTTCAAAAAATATTAGCTCAGGCTGGTCGTCCGAATATGTAACGCCGATCAATTTGCGCTGCTGGAGCGAAAATATTGCGCCTTCAATATCGACTTTCGGGTGTTGATAGATCTTTTCTTCAAACTGCTCCGTTTCAAGATTGAATTTGTAGAGCACCTTTTGATCCGTTTCATGGTTTGACAACACAACTAGAGAGTTAGAGTCACCCGTGAAGGATAGTGGAATAAATGATGGATCCCGGAAAACGTCAAAGTCACGAAGAACGCGCCAATTATCATCGCCAGACCTTCTCGCATGAACAATCATTCTCGTGTCTTTATAACCAATCCCAAGTCGTACTTGCCCATCGAGGTCTGTCGTCCACGTTTCAACGGAATGAAGTCGGTTCTGCACGCGGCTAGCATTCCCGGTTTCAACATTTACAAGATAGACCGATGGAAATCGGCTTGAAAGTGAGCGCTGCATGCTAACAAGAAGTTGGGACGTGTTGGCTGGAACAAATCCGGCAATTCTGTCATTGCCCAAAGACCGTGCATTGGGACGACCGCGACGGCCAAGATGGTGCAATTCGCTGCCATCGGGCTTGACGCTAATGAGACGAGAAACACGTCGCAAGGTCCCTCCCAATCTAACGCGGTATTCAACTGTTGCGACGATGTGATTATCATTCATCCACGTAGCCCATATGAACCGGCCAGGATCTGCGCGAATGGAGACCGGACGTTGATCCAATTGCTCCGCTGATTGATGTACAACAAGATCCGCGCGATCACCGCTGGTCTCAAGTACCAAGTAACGACTGCCATCTGGCGAGAGCACTACGTTTCGTAGTTTGCCCCTCGCAGCAAAATACTGTGCTGGAATTCTTGCCGATGAGGCCGTCGGCGAAATGACCTCTTCGGCAAACGTAGCGCGCGTTGCATCCCACAACAGCAATGTCGTTAGGCTGGCGACCAAAAGCAGACGGCTGCATCGCACAACAAATCGGCGGTAACTCAACATAGCCTTTCAATCTCCAATCAACCCCCCGAATGGACCATTCTCGGTGAAGGATGATTTCAAGACAACTTGACTTCGTACTATGTCGCTGATGCCGCGGGAGATCTATTTTGGAGTAATTACTTTTTCGTGAGGCTCGGGCCTTTGGCTCACTGATAAGATGGGAATCCTGCTGCGGAAACAAGATAGCAATTGCTTTGGATTTCATTACTTACTTGGTAGGCACACTCTCAAACTTGTGTCGAGTGACGTCATAGGCTCACATCCCGTCCGCGTGACGCGAACCATGTCTTCCAGATGCATGCCGCCCCAGCCGATTTCGTGATACGGCATGTCGAGGGTAAAGACCATGTTCTCCTCAAATACAAAGTCTCCGTAGGCGCCCGGCATTTGTAGTCCGATTGGCAGCGGATGATCACTATGTTCGAGCCCCACCGAATGTGGCGTCGCAATAAAGAAGCCGGAAAATCCGGCTTTAGAGATGCCGTCCAATACCTTGGTCGTAACGTCTTTCCCAGTCGCCCCTGGCCGGATTGCGCCATAGGCAATTTCACATCCGATTTGCATGGCTTCATTGCGCCTGCGCATTTCACTTGTCGGCTCGCCGACGACGGCTGTGCGGCCAATATCTCCGTGGTAGTGGCGGTACTCTGCCAACGCGTCGAGCATGATCAATTCGCCTTCGAGAACGTCACCGTCTCGCTCTCCTCGCTGCGTTGCCAAGATGTAGACAGTATGACCGTCTTGGCTGGCCATCGAAATCTGATGTGCCAGACGGATTTCCTGCAACGGCAAGCCGGGACGAATGGTTGCGATCGCCGCGTTCATGGCGATTTCGTTTCTTCGGCCCGCTTCTGCCAGAATGTCCAACTCCGATGGGGATTTGATCACTCGTATTTCGCGAAAAATATTGGTGGCTTCGATACCAGTTAACTTTCCTAGACCTATTTCGTTCATCCATTGTAGAACACGTGGGTCGTCAAAACCCAAATACGCTTCTTCCAGCTCCGCATCTTTCAATGCTTTTCTAAGCGCCAAAGCGGCGGTCGCAGAATAGTGACCTTCATAAGAGGCCAAGCTTTCCATAAATTCTTGATCTGAGGTCGTCAGAGAGTCATGTCGAACAGGCCATCGAAGCCCTAACTGATTAACATCAGGTTCCTCAGTGTCGGGATCATAATTTCTTGTTTCGAAGGAAACCGGATGAGAATAGGCACATACATTGGGCACCCAGCTTGGCATTTCGGCAACATTTGCAAATCGTTGTAGTTCAACTGCGGAACATATGAGTGCCGCAGGTGCCTCCTCCCGTCGTGGCAAAATAGCGTAGTTGTAAAAACTGCGCCGCATGCGCATCAAACTGCCCCAAAAATCCGTTAAATAATAAATATTGATTTGAGTGGCTGCGACTAAGCCGTCAAGCCCATGCCGATCCATAACTTCATAGGCCCGTGGCTTATTCAACAACACGACTTTCAATCCTTTGCGGTCTAGTGCTCAGGCATAGCCTAATGCGTTCAATCGTCAATCGCCCGGTGATAGGCTTGAAATCCCTTTTCCAAATCGGCAATCAAATCGTCGGTGTTTTCTAGGCCGACATGTAGGCGAACAATCGGTGTTGGATTAGTCCATTCGTTGACTTGTCTCACTTGGTCGGGTCGAGACAGAGCGATCAAGCTCTCATATCCGCCCCATGAATAGCCAATCGAAAACAAATCGAGCGCTTCAGCGAAAGCGGCGCCAGCCTCGCGTGTCATTTGTTCAAAGACCAAACTGAACAATCCAGTTGCCCCTGTGAAATCGCGCTGCCAAAGCTTGTAGCCGGGTGACCCGACCCCTTTGAACGCAGCCACATTGAGATAGTAAAATGGCTGAATCGAAGGAGGATTGCGATGTCAGGAAAGCGTTACAAGCCTGAAGAAATCATATCGAAGTTGCGCGAGGCTGAGGTCTTGCTTGCGGAAGGCGTCAATTCTGGTGAAGTTATTCGCCGTCTGGGCGTGACGAAGATCACATACTATCGCTGGCGCAAAGAGTATGGCGGGATGAAGATCGATCAGGCCAAACGTCTGAAGGATCTGGAGAAAGAAAACGCACGGCTGAAACGGCTTCTTGCAGACGCTGAACTCGACAAGGCGATCTTGAAGGAAGCTGCAGCGGGAAACTTCTAACGCCCTCGCGCAGACGCGATTGTGTTGAGCGCGCTGTCACAAAGCTCGGCGTTTCCGAACGCCGGGCCTGCCGGGTGCTTGGGCAACACCGTTCCAGCCAATGGCGCAAGCCGAGACGCGCCGACGACGAAGACGCTTTGACGTCGGCAATCATCGACCTGGCGGTGCGATATGGGCGCTACGGCTATAAGCGGATCACGGCGCTGCTTCGCGCTGACGGCTGGCGTGTCAATCATAAACGCGTCGCCCGGATATGGCAGCGTGAAGGCCTGAAAGTACCGCAGAAACAACCGAAACGAGGAAGACTATGGCTCAACGACGGGTCGTGTATTCGGCTGCGTCCGCAATATCGCAATCATGTGTGGGCGTATGATTTCGTGCAGGATCGGACACGCGACGGTCGCAAGTTTCGCATGCTGACTGTGATCGACGAGTTCTCGCGCGAATGTCTGGCAATCGAAGTGAACCGGCGGCTGAACAGCCAGGACGTTCTCGCGGTCCTCGGCGAGTTGATGGTCCGCCACGGCGTTCCCGATCATATCAGGAGTGACAATGGCAGCGAATTTACCGCTACAGCGGTCAGAGAGTGGATCGCCAAGGTCGGCACAAAGACGCTCTTTATTGAACCCGCCAGCCCTTGGGAGAATGGATACAATGAATCATTCAACGGGCGACTGCAGGACGAGTGCTTGAAGATTGAGCTGTTCAACAATTTGCTGGAAGCCAAAATCATCATCGAAAACTGGCGACGTCACTACAACACAATCCGCCCGCATTCATCGTTGGGGTACAGACCGCCGGCCCCAGAAACAATCCGCCCGGCCTATCTGGCTCCCGCTATGTGGTGTCTGACATCAGCGCCTGTGGGACAGATGGAGTTGATTGTGTAACGGAGGATTTCTGGCTCATCGTCGTGACCGAAGGGAACGCAGATGATCCAGAAATCCATGAGTTTGAAGGACGGCGCCGAGACGGCGGTACGGGACATCCGGCGCAAGACGCGCAAGCAATATTCAGCTGAAGAGAAGATCCGGATTGTGCTCTCGGGCCTGCGCGGCGAGGACAGCATCGCCGAGCTGTGCCGTCGGGAAGGGATCGCCGAGAGCCTCTACTACAGCTGGTCGAAGGAGTTCCTGGAAGCCGGCAAGAAGCGGCTTTCGGGGGATACCGCCCGCCAGGCGTCCTCGGGCGAGGTCAAGGACCTGCGCCGCGAGAGGCATGACCTCAAGGAAGCGCTTGCCGAACAGGTGCTGGAGAACCGGCTGCTTAAAAAAAGCATGATCGGGGATGGGGGAGACGGCGCATGAGATACCCCGCATCGGAGAAGCTCGAGATCATCCGCCTAGTCGAGCGATCCCATCTCCCGGTGCTGCGGACGCTGGACAAGCTCGGCATCCCGGCAACGACGTTTTACCGATGGTACGACCGGTATTTGCGTGGTGGCGTACAAGCATTGGAAGACCGGTCTCCCAAGCCAAAACGCGTGTGGAACCGCATCCCCGATGATATTCGAGAGCGGATCGTCGATATGGCTCTTCAGGAACCGGAACTGAGCCCGCGCGAGTTGGCAGTGCGGTTCACTGATACGCAAAGCTATTTTGTATCCGAAGCTTCAGTGTATCGCCTGCTCAAAGCTCTTGATCTGATTACCAGCCCGGCCTTCGTGGTCATCAAGGCTGCCAATGAGTTCCGCGACAAGACCACGGCGCCAAATCAAATGTGGCAGACCGACTTCACCTACCTCAAGGTCATCGGCTGGGGCTGGTTTTATCTCTCTACGATTCTTGATGACTTCTCGCGCTACATCATTGCGTGGAAGCTGTGCACCACGATGAGAGCTGAAGACGTCACTGATACGTTGGAAATGGCTCTGGAGGCATCGGGTTGCGATCAGGCAAATGTCGCACACAAGCCGCGTCTGCTATCTGACAATGGTTCAAGTTATATTGCCGGCGATCTTGCTGACTGGATGGATGATCAAGGCATGAGGCATGTTCGCGGCGCGCCGTATCATCCGCAAACGCAAGGCAAAATCGAGCGTTGGCATCAAACGCTCAAGAACCGCATCTTGCTGGAAAACTATTACCTACCTGGCGATCTTGAAGCGCAGATCGATGAGTTCGTGGGTCACTACAATCACCAGCGCTATCACGAGAGTCTGCAAAACCTCACGCCCGCAGATGTTTACTTTGGGCGCGGCCAAACCATTCTATTGCAAAGAGAAAGGATCAAGCGAAAAACGATCGAGCATCGGCGCTTGCAACACAGCAAAGCCGCTGCTTAAACTGATACAACAGATGAGCCATATACTCCGCTAGCTCAAATCAAAATCTGTTCCAATTTATCTGATGACGGACAAACCTATGATCGGCAATAGCATCTCCGTTGCTGTCGATTTCAAAGATGGTTGAGGTCGCCTGAAGATAGAACCGTACCTCCCCGGGCGAGCTGTTGAAAAAGCCGGTTCCAGTAAATGTGAGGCCGCCAATCCCTGAAAAGTCCAAACTATCACTGACGTCAAAGTCGGTTATGTGATCTGTGTTTGCGGTAAGGTCGGCAAGAGCATCGAATAAGAAGACATCGGCGCCTGCGCCGCCACTTAGAGTGTCATCGCCTCCGCCACCATCAAGTGTGTCTGCGCCAACCAAGCCAGACAGGACGTTCCCGATGTCATTACCAATGAGCTCGTCGTCACCGCTTCCGCCATTTGCGTTTTTGATCACGGCCCCGAACGCAATATTCAGGGTTCGCGTTTCAGTCATCCACGAGCTGCCGGCATTAAGTCTTACGTCGTACGACGGTCCGATCTCGCTCTATTGGCCTTCGTTGAGATTAATAATTGCGTTAGATGATTGATTGGACCAGTCGATGACATCGGTGCCTCCGGCATCCCAAATTGTCTCCAAAATATCTTGGCCGAACGACCAGCTGTACGTCGTATTGCCGGTATTGTGGGTGAGATTAGCGCCATAGAGATATTGCATGACGGCAATATCGTTGATCATCGGTGTGGTCGGATATCGGGTCGAAAGACCTTGCGCTGTTGCCGCCCCCTCGAAGGTCCGGTACGCCATGACAGTGACGCCGATCCAATCGTTTGCAGAGGTCGCGAAGGTCGAGTTTCCGCCCATGTCGTGGGGATGTGCCAGACCGAGGGCGTGGCCAAGTTCGTGCAGAAGCGTGTAGTAACTGAAATCGCCGGGTATGGGCGATGCCGAAAACAGCGTCGCGTCATACCACGTATCGCCGCCTTCAACATCAGGATCGAAAAAGCCGGGTGGGTAGCCGTGAGCCGATGCGCCGGGGTTCTCGTCCCAAATGGCAAATCGAACATCACCCAGGGAAGAACTTGGCGTGCCGGCCGACACGTCGGTAAAGGTGATGTTTGCGACATTCGCCCAGTCCTGCAAAGCTTGTGCAGCGGCAGCTTGTTGGCTTGCGTTAAAAACCGCGTAGCTGGCGTCGAACGGCTCGCTGAAAAGACCGTAACTACCGGGCCACCAAGCAGCAGATAGCCCCGGAAAGGCGTATGTAAGAGCTGTGCCGGTTCCCGCACCACCAGCACCCCATTTGTCTCCCCACAGCAAACTGTCGATATGGTTCTGACTTGTGGTTGAAACGCTTGTGACTGACGGCACGTTGGTCCAGCTCAACTCTTGAGGGAGAATTGCTTACGCCTTTAGCCCAAAGGATAGATCCATTGCAAACCAAACGACAGACAACAAATTGCCGATCGACCAGGCAAGTTTATTGGCTATTCAAGGTAAATGTCCATTTATGGCTGTAGGTTTTTGATTTTTCATTGCTTTTTTATTTCATAGAATCCCATTGAGTATCTGATATTCACAAATGTCGGTTGCATACGGCCTTCGGATGGTGCCCTCCTAACGGGAAACCTTGCTGTCTTTTCACAATTGGCACGCGCGGGCAGACCCGTTTTGATCTACTGGAAGTCATCTCACTCACACAAGAACCGAAGTTTGCTAGAAAGTATAAACACCATCCGTGTCACCCTTTGGCACGAGGTCCTCATTGATTCCCAAGGCGCGCACCTACATAAATTGGAGTCCAGACGGAATGACGGCAATCAAGAGCGCAATTGATCTGACGGATGGCACCTATAAGCGTAATGCTATCGCCTCTATCAGTCTGCGGGACGACCTTCAATCCCGAAGCACCAGGGTGGCCGAAGGTGGCAGCGAGGCATCTCGATCGAGGCATGTTGAAAAAGGCAAATTGCTGGTTCGAGATCGCATCGATCGGCTGCTTGATCCGGGCACGCCGTTTCTAGAACTATCTCAGTTCGCAGCCTGGGACATGTATTCCGGCGATGTCGCCGCAGCTGGTCTCGTGACGGGAGTTGGCCGGGTCGAAGGCGTCGAATGCGTAATCGTTGGAAACGATCCAACGGTCAAGGGCGGCTCCTATCACCCAATCACGGTCAAGAAACATTTGCGCGCTCAGGAAATTGCGCGCGAAAACCGTCTGCCTTGTATCTACTTGGTTGAGAGCGGCGGTGCCTTTTTGCCGCTGCAGGATGAAATCTTTCCCGACAAAGAGCATTTCGGCCGAATTTTTTATAACCAGGCGCAACTATCGGCTGCGGGTATTCCGCAAATTTCGGTTGTCCATGGCTCGTGTACCGCGGGCGGAGCCTATGTGCCGGCGATGTCCGACGAGTCCATTATCGTGCGTCATCAGGGCACGATTTTTCTCGCAGGTCCACCTTTGGTCAAAGCGGCAACCGGTGAGGTGGTCTCAGCGGAAGATTTAGGCGGTGCCGATGTTCACTGCCGCCAGTCCGGCGTCACAGATCATTATGCGGAGAACGATGAGCACGCCTTGGGGCTGGCGCGACGCGCCGTTCATCGACTGAATTGGTCAAAGCCCGAGCGAATGAAATTGGCCGATCCTGCCGACCCCCTCTACGATCCCGAAGAACTTCACGGCATCATTGAAGAAGACCCGCGCAAACCGGTCGAGGCTCGCGAACTCATCGCTCGGATTGTCGACGGATCGGACTTTGACGAATTCAAAAAGCTGTATGGAGAAACGCTTGTCTGCGGTTTTGCGCGTATTCACGGCATGCCCGTTGGCGTTCTTGCCAACAACGGCATTTTATTTTCAGAAAGTGCGCTCAAAGGTGCTCATTTCGTTGAGCTTTGCTGCCAACGCGGCATCCCGCTTGTGTTCCTGCAAAACATAACAGGTTTCATGGTCGGCCAGGCGGCCGAAGCCGGCGGGATCGCCAAAGACGGTGCCAAGCTGGTGACGGCCGTCTCATGTGCAGCAGTTCCCAAATTTACGGTGATCGTAGGAGGCAGCTATGGGGCGGGAAATTACGGCATGTGCGGCCGCGCTTTTGGACCACGTTTTCTTTTCATGTGGCCCAATGCGCGCATTTCAGTGATGGGCGGCGAACAGGCGGCGAATGTGCTTGCAACGGTTAAGCGTGACGGATTGGAAGCGCGCAACGGGACTTGGGAGACAAAGGACGAGGAGTCATTCAAGGAGGAAATCCGTTCCAACTATGACCGTCAAGGATCCCCCTACTATTCGTCAGCCCGTCTTTGGGACGACGGCATCATTGACCCCGCCGAAACGCGAAATGTGCTCGGCCTATGCATTTCCGCAAGTCTGAATGCGCCTATCGAGCCAACGCGGTTTGGCGTCTTTCGGATGTAAGCCTTGTTCAATAAGATACTCATCGCTAATCGCGGCGAAATTGCTTGCCGCGTTATCCGCACGGCGCGCCGGATGGGGCTGGCCACCGTCGCCGTCTATTCAGAAGCCGACCAAGACGCGTTGCATGTACGCGCGGCTGATGAAGCGGTTTTGATTGGCAAGGCACCCGCCACGGAAAGTTATCTCGTCAGTGAACAGATTTTAAGGGCTGCCGCGGAAACCGGCGCCGAGGCACTTCATCCAGGTTATGGCTTTCTTTCGGAAAATCCGGATTTTGCCAAAGCGTGCCAACAAACTGGTGTCACATTTGTCGGGCCGGGATCGGAGACGATCCGAGCCATGGGATCGAAAATTCACGCAAAAGACTTGATGGTAAAAGCCGGCGTTCCCGTTGCCCCCGGCTATCAAGGCAGCGACCAATCGGCCAAGGCTTTCGCCAAGCATGCAAAACGCATCGGTTATCCGATCCTGCTCAAGCCATCGGCTGGCGGCGGCGGTAAGGGTATGCGTCTGGTGACGTCTGCCGATGAACTGAGTGATGCTGTCGGGGCTGCGCAGCGGGAGGCGCAAGCGTCATTTGGCGACGACCAACTCCTGCTCGAGAAATATATCGACCGTCCGCGCCATGTCGAAGTGCAAATCTTTGGCGATCGGATGGGCACGATCGTTCATCTGTTCGATCGCGACTGCTCCGTCCAAAGGCGGCATCAAAAAGTCCTCGAAGAAGCCCCGGCTCCCGATATTCCAGACGTGCTGCGCCGGCGTCTGCAAGAAGCGGCCGTCACAGCGGCCAAGACGGTCGGCTATGTCAGCGCAGGCACCGTAGAGTTTCTCTATGACGGCGCGGACGATTTCTACTTCATGGAAATGAATACGCGATTGCAAGTCGAGCATCCGGTCACCGAAGTCGTGACGGGGCTCGATCTCGTCGAATGGCAGTTAAGGGTGGCTGCAGGCGAACCCCTGCCCTTATCCCAAGACCAGATCGAACTCCACGGCCACGCGATAGAGGCCCGGCTCTATGCCGAGCAGCCCGATCAAGGCTTCCTACCGTCGACCGGCAGCCTCTGGCATGTGCGATTGCCGGAGCATATGGAGGGCGTCCGGGTCGATAGTGGTGTCGAGCAAGGCAGCGAGGTCACGCCTCATTACGACCCGATGATCGCCAAAGTGACGGCAAAGGGTGACAGCCGCGAAGCGGCCTTGGCCACGCTTTGCGACGCCCTGAGCACGACCCACGTGGCCGGCGTGAAAACCAATGTCAGCTTCTTGCATGCGCTGGCCTCGCATACCGCATTTCACAAGGGTGAGATTGATACCCATTTCATTGACCGCCATAACGCCGATTTGTTTGCCCCGTCGACCGTTGACGATCGCGCCTTTGTGGCCGCGGGCCTCTGGATACGGCACCAACGCTGCCAAGCTGCCTCTCGGACCGGGTCTCCGTGGGCCGCTCTCGGGGGTTGGCGTCTTAATCAACCTGCCGTCGAGTATTTCTGGTTCCAAACCGGCGAGGAACTCGTCTCGGTGCGCGCAAGCGGCAAAGGGTCTGCGCTAGCGTTTTGGGTTAAGGGCTCGAGCTATGTAGTTGAGGGTAAGGTTGACCAGTGCGGCGATGTCGAGCTCACATGCAACGGCGTACCCTCAACCGCCCACGTCGCCGAACTTAACGGGACGATGCGCGTATGGCTCGGCGCCGACGATTGGGATTTGACCCTCAGTGATCCTTATGGCGCCGCCGCAGACACGGCCTCGGTGCCAAGTTCTTTGGCTGCACCGATGCCGGGCACCGTGACCGGTGTCAGTCATGCCCCGGGCGATCAAGTGCATGCCGGGGAAACATTGATGACCATGGAAGCCATGAAGATGGAACATGCCATCAAGGCGCCCCATAGTGGGACCATCGTGGCCTATCGTTTCGCCTCGGGCGACCAAGTCAACCAAGGCGAATTGCTGATCGAATTCGAAGAAGACAAAGAGTCGTAACGCGCACCGGTGCGACGCGCCGTTCCCCTTCGCCTCCAATACCACAAAAAGTACAAAACAACCCCATGCAGTGCCCTCATTAGGGTTAACCGACCCGTTTCGTGTGGACAAACCACGCCGTCACTTTATTCGTATACGAACCAATGTTATGTGGCTTGTGGCAAACATGAAAGGACATGAGCCATGACAAGTGCATTTGAATTAATGGACGCGGGGAGAGAAGACGGCCGGCACATTTCGGGCAAGGTCGCGCAACTAGCGAAATCGGCGTTGTCATTCACGATTAGTGAGCGGCACATGCGTCACGCTATCGACTCCCTTTGGCTGCCGCCCGACATTTCGGACGAGGAACGAGGTCGGCGCCTCAGTTGGGCGGCCGAAGCTCTCAAACAATTGGAACCGATCGACGAAGCCGAAGCCATGCTCGCCGTTCAAATGGTGTCGGCTCACAGCGCGGCAGTTGAATGTCTACGGAAGGCCACAGGCTCCGACTATGGCGATGAAGCCAATCGCGATTTGGGACGGGCGATGCGTTTCATGAAGCTCTATGCGGAACAAATGAAGGCACTCAATCACCATCGCGGCGTTTACCGGCAAACCGTCATCCGCCCGGTTTTTGCAAGTGGAAGCGAAGATGAGCATCCAGCCTAGGAGCCTTGCCATGAAACATATCATCCCGCTCCTCACCGTTGCCACTGTCCTGGCTCTTGTCATTCTGTTGATTGCCGGGTGCGCGACCGAGCCGCCTCAATCTCCGCGCGAGCGGCTGGCGGCGGCCGAAGTGACTTACGAAGCGGCGCTGTTGACCATTCGTGATTTAGCGGCGCAAGGCACCATTCCAGAAGCGCTCATGCCCCGCGTGGTCGAACTCATTCAAAGCGCGCGCCTCGCGCTAAACGTCTGGCATCAACTTCCGGAAGACATGAACCGGAGGCAGATTGCCATCACCGCCCTGACACGCCTCAACATATTCATCACCGATTATTTGCAAAGGTTAGAAAACAATGGGAACAACACTCCAGGCACTCCAAGTTCTTGGCGCACTTACAAGCATCGGATTGAGAGCGCTTGAAGCGTCATTCAAGCTGCAATCTTTGCTGCGCCAAGCCCGCGCCGAAGACCGTGACATAACGGACGCTGAATTGGCAGCGCTCAAGCTGTCCAACGAGAGGCTGACCCAAGAAGTGACGGCGTTGTTGGAGAATTGAAAAGTCAGGGTGGCGGCATTATGAGGCTCAGTGCCGCGGCCGTCAGTTACCTTGAAAATCGGGTCGTTCAATTAGTATGATTGCGATTACTTGATCTATTTTAATATATAATTTATTCATAGTGATCTATTTTATTAGATCGATTATTGAAATTCGTTTCAGGATTGATATATAATATCATATCTTATTTGTACGATTATATAGTAATATAGATCAAATGGCCTATGTGACCGAACATATCGTCGGCATGCTAAAGGACGCCCGCGAAGAAATGGGCCTGAGTCAACGTGCGCTCAGCGAAAAAACAGGCGTGCCCCAAAGTCATATCTCGAAAATCGAGAAGGGAATGGTCGATCTCAGGCTGTCCAGTCTGGTCGAGCTGGCACGTGTTCTTGACCTTGAGTTGACCCTCGTGCCGCGCCAGACCGTCCACGCCGTCAATTCGATTGTTCGAAGCAGCGTGCCCCGGACTAAAGAGGGCGAAAGAGAACTCCTTAGAACGCAGATTGCACTAAGTATGCTGACAGAAGACATTAAAACCCTCACACGTGAATACCCCGCTATTAAAGAGCTAGCTCAACTACAGAGCCGGGTTCGAGAGCTTTTACGTATGCAC
>CBDFKK010000001.1:0-125264 GCA_965248815.1 Alphaproteobacteria bacterium | reverse complement strand
GGTAGGTGACCATCCCTTTTGTAACGAGGTATCCCTCTCGTCCGGCTAGCGCGTAGGATAGCGTGCTCTTGCCTGATCCGTTTGGTCCCATGATGGCGTGAACTTCGCCCGCGCCCACGTCGAGCGTTAGACCCTTCAGGATTTCCTTGCCCTGAACTTCGACATGCAGATCTTTGATACTCAGCATTCCATTTCCCTGGCGCAGACGCGCATCTTTTTTATTGATTAACCCACGCTGCCTTCCAAGCTAATGCCCACGAGCTTTTGCGCTTCCACGGCAAACTCCATAGGCAATTGTTGTAAGACTTCCCGACAAAATCCATTGACCAGCAATGTGACAGCCTGCTCTTCATCAAGGCCGCGTTGCTGGCAATAAAACAGTTGATCTTCGCTTAATTTAGACGTGGTCGCCTCGTGCTCCACAACAGCGCTAGGATTGCGACTTTCGATATAAGGCACTGTGTGGGCGCCGCATTTATCGCCAATTAGTAGTGAATCGCACTGCGTATAATTGCGGGCGTTTTTGGCGCGCGGATGCATACTCACCAATCCGCGGTACGTGCTCTGTGCTTTGCCAGCTGAAATTCCCTTGGAAATGATCCGGCTCTTTGAGTTCTTGCCCAAATGAATCATTTTCGTGCCGGTATCGGCCTGCTGGTAGTTGTTCGTGATAGCGATGGAATAAAATTCGCCGACCGTATTGTCGCCCTTCAATATGCAACTTGGATATTTCCACGTAATGGCCGACCCGGTTTCAACCTGGGTCCAAGAGATCTTCGAATTGTCGCCCCGGCAATCGCCGCGCTTGGTAACAAAATTGTATATGCCGCCCTTCCCGTTTTCATCGCCCGGATACCAATTTTGCACAGTAGAATATTTGATTTCAGCGTCTTCCAGTGCGACCAGCTCGACGACGGCGGCATGGAGTTGATGTTCATCACGCATGGGCGCCGTGCAGCCTTCGAGATAACTCACGTAGGAGCCTTTCTCGGCAATGATGAGCGTGCGTTCGAACTGTCCGGTATTGGCTTCGTTGATACGAAAATAAGTGCTGAGTTCCATCGGGCAGCGCACACCAGGCGGCACATAAACGAACGACCCGTCGCTGAACACCGCGGAGTTCAACGTCGCGTAAAAATTGTCTGACATGGGCACGACGGAGCCCAAATATTTCTTGACCAAGTCCGGATGGGACTGCAGCGCTTCCGATATGGGGCAAAAGATGACGCCCGATTTGGCAAGTTTTTCCTTAAACGTCGTGACAACGGAAATGGAGTCGAAAACCGCGTCGACCGCAACGTTCTTCACGCCCGCAAGAAGTTCTTGTTCCTTCAGGGGGATACCTAACTTTTCATAAGTGCGTAAGAGTTCCGGATCGACATCATCGAGGCTTAAGGGTCCATCATCGTCGGACTTAGGCGCCGAATAATAATAAGCATCTTGGAAGTCGATAGGCGGATAGTGCACATTGGCCCACTTGGGCTCGTCCATAGACACCCAGCGACGATAGGCCTTGAGCCGCCAGTCGAGCATCCAATCCGGCTCGCCTTTCTTCTCCGAGATGAAGCGCACGATATCCTCATTGAGGCCTTTGGGCGCCTTATCCGAATCAATATCTGTGACGAAGCCGTACTTGTACTTTTCGCCCCCCTGGTCGCGAACGTCTTCCATTGTGTCTTCAATTGACGTCATTTAGGTCTCCACAACCAATCGGTCGTCCTTATGCGGACTTTCGGCGGGTACGATCAATTCTTTTGCGATAGAGCGCCGTCCACGTGCTGACAAAGCGATCGGCGTCTGCTTCCCAACTATCCCAACCAAAGCTGATACGAATTGCATTTGATGCTTGATCGGCCGTGGCTCCCATGGCGCGCAAGACCGGACTCGGTTGGACCTTGCCTGACGAACATGCGGAGCCAGCGCTGATCGAAACGCCTGCAAGATCAAGCGCGATTACTTGCGTTTCCGCTGGCCAATCGGGAACCGCCACGCACGTCGTCGTCGGCAAACGGTCATGACCCTGACCAAAAATGATAGCGTCCGTCGCAGTTCTTCTAAGTGCATGCTCCATCGCGTCACGCCACGCGCCGACGCGGCTCATGTGATCACAGTCGCTGGCTGCTAATTCGGCAGCGCGGCCCAGTCCTGCAATGCCCGGTAGGTTTTCCGTACCCGCACGCCGTCCCAATTCCTGTCCGCCGCCATAACTGGTTTTCTCAAAAGGCACACCGGCGCGCACTACCAGTGCACCGACGCCCTGCGGTCCGCCGAACTTGTGCGCGGATGTAGACATCGCATCAACGCCTAAGACCTCAAAGTCAACAGGCACTTTACCGACAGCCTGAATGGCGTCACAATGAATGACCGCGTTATGTGCACGCGCGAGCTCAACCACTTTTGCGATGGGCTGCAAAACGCCCGTTTCATTGTTTGCCAACATAACTGAAATGACGGCGCGCTCATCGTGTGCGTTTAAAATATCTTCGAGTGCTGCCAGATCGATGACGCCGTCTTTGGTCACCGGCACAATATCGAAGGGAACGGATCCTGCCCTGGCATAGTCCAAGACGGATTCATGCTCGATCGCAGACACGACAAACCGTTCGGCCCCTGATCCCTTAATCAATCCGCCGAGTGCCAAGTTGTTGGCTTCCGTTCCACCGCTGGTGAATATAACGTCTTGCGGCGATGCGCCGATCAGCGCACCAATGCTTTCTCGTGCGCGCTCAATGAGACCACGGGCCAACCGCCCATGGCGGTGAACCGAAGATGGATTTCCCACAAGGGCGAGCGCCTCGCTTACGGCGCTTGCCACGTCAGGCCGTACGGGCGCAGTCGCGTTGTAGTCCAAATATGTAAACGGTCCGCTCACTGACTTTTGCTTACGTCCTGCTGCTGTACCGCCGAGTCGACCGGCGAAACGGTGAAAGCTGTGTCGAGCGCTGCGGCGGGCGATCCGTTGGTAAAAATTCTGCTGTTCGCTACGTCGTCCAAGCTAACGGAGCTCAAATAGAGATAGATTTGACGGCCGAGTTCGTCCCATAGATCGTGGGTCAAGCAGCGGCTGCTGGTTTTTGTGCAGCCTTCGGGAGATCCATCCCTACAGCGCGTCACCTTGAGAGGTTCGTCGACTGCCATGATGATGTCGGAAACCCGGGTGTCACTCGCGGCACGCGCGAGCCTATAACCGCCGCCAGGACCGCGAACGCTAGACACCAGTTTTCCGCGCCGCAATTTGGCGAACAGCTGCTCTAAATAGGAGAGCGATATTTCCTGGCGGGTCGCAACATCAGCAAGTGCGACCGGCTTGCCGTTGCTATAAACGGCCAAATCAACCATGGCCATCACGGCATAACGTCCCTTAGTGCTCAGTTTCACGGGATCTTCCTTTCCCGAGACGCCTCTTTCAGCCTGCTGTACGAACGATCAGCTGAAAACCTACGCCCCGAATGACCCAAAAGAGCGAAATCCTTGCCAAACTGGTTAGGTGGTGTGCTATGTACACCGCCACGCCACTGGCGTTTCCTACCCTGTTAGATACAAACCCGACTAAATAAGTCAAGTATTTGTAGATAAGCAGGCTCAAGTGTTTGAAATTAAGTGATTTTTTGGCGGGTAAAAACAGACAAAAATAAGGGGTTAAACCCGAAATTGCCTGCCTTTGCCCTATATTCCGTTTGAGATTAGCCGGGGAAGCTAAATCAGCCCATGCCAGAAGTAATTTTTGCCGGCCCTTCCGGGCGGCTCGAAGGTCGGTTTCACAAAGCCCAGGAAGCGAACGCGCCGCTCGCGCTGGTTTTGCATCCTCACCCTCAGTTCGGCGGCACGATGAACAATCGGGTCGTCTACCAGATTTTTCATGCCTATGTGGATCGCGGATTTTCCGTTTTGAGGTTTAACTTTCGCGGCGTTGGTCGCAGCCAAGGCACATTCGATCATGGAGTAGGCGAATTATCCGACGCCGCTGCAGCGCTTGATTGGATGCAGTCCTTTAATCCCAACGCAACCGGGTGCTGGATTGCCGGCTTTTCGTTTGGCGCTTGGATCGGCATGCAACTCTTAATGCGACGGCCTGAAATATCTGCCTTCGTATCCGTCGCGCCCCCGGCCAATATGTATGACTTTGCATTCCTGGCGCCCTGCCCTTCGCCGGGGCTCATTCTTCATGGCCGTTCGGACCAAGTGGTGCCCGAAGGCGATGTGTCGAAGCTTTACGAGCGCTTAGCCGCTCAAAAAGGTCTCGACATCAAGCACATCGAAATCGATGGGGCGAACCATTTCTTCGACGGGCATGTCGATGACATGACGAAAGTCATCGAAGGCTATCTCGATATGCGCATGGCCGAAATGGCGGCTGAAGCAGGTTCCTAGCCAAACGCGCTTTTAGAAACCTGCCGCCCTACTGAGTTTGGGTTTTAACTTTCATTTCGCGCGCCAACCGTGATACATGACGGCCCACAATTATCGTGGCGGTTGGCTACGATTTTTCTTGCCCGCAGGCAAAAGCAATGACCACGTACAAGTCGGATTTTGTCAATACATTGCATGAGCGTGGTCACCTGCATCAATGCACGGACCTCGAAGGCTTAGACGCACTCGCAGCGTCAGAGACGGTTACCGCCTATATCGGGTTTGATTGCACGGCGACCAGCCTTCATATCGGCAGCCTTGTACAGATCATGATGCTCCGCCGCCTGCAAAACAGTAGGCATAAGCCTATTATTTTAATGGGCGGAGGTACGACCAAGATTGGCGACCCCAGCGACAAGGACAAATCGCGTCCACTGCTCACTGACGCGCAAATCGCAACCAATATGGCGCGCATTCAAAAGGTCTTTGACGTCTTGCTTTCCATGGGAGACGGCCCGACCGACGGCATCATGGTCAACAATGCCGATTGGCTCGACGAGCTCGGCTACATTTCGTTCTTACGGGACTTCGGCTCACACTTTACAATCAACCGTATGCTGACCTTCGAAAGTGTCAAGCGCCGCATTTCGCGTGAGCAGCCGATGACGTTTCTCGAATTCAACTACATGCTGTTGCAAGCCTACGATTTTCACGAGCTCTACAAGAACTTCGGCTGCCGACTGCAAATGGGCGGCTCCGACCAATGGGGCAATATCGTCAACGGAGTCGAGCTTTGCCGGCGCGTTGATGAGATTGAAGTCTATGGCGCGACAACACCGCTACTGACGACGTCGTCGGGCGCCAAGATGGGCAAAACGGCGGAAGGCGCCGTGTGGCTCGACGCTGATATGCTCTCGCCCTACGACTACTGGCAATTTTGGCGCAACACCGAAGACGCCGACGTCGGCCGTTTCTTGAAGCTCTTTACCGACATGCCTCTTGAAGAAATTGCACGGCTGGAAGCGCTCGACGGCTCGGAGCTCAATGAGGCCAAAAAAATCCTTGCCAACGAAGCAACCGCAATGCTTCACGGGGCCGGCGCTGCCGCGCAAGCGGCCGAAACGGCACGTCAAACGTTTGAAGAAAAAACAACAGCCGGCGATCTACCTACCGTCGAAGTGGAGCGTGCGTCTTTGGCGAAAGGCATTCCTGTCATCACGCTCTTCCGCACGGCCAATCTGGGCGAGACGAACGGCGAGATTCGGCGTCACATCAAAGGCGGCGGCGCTAAGATCAATGATGAGGCCGTCCAAGACGAAAAGATGCTCGTTCAGGAAGGCGCGTTAAGCGCTGATGGTGTGATTAAGTTATCGATTGGCAAGAAACGCCACGTGCTCGTGAAGCCGGTCTAATACTAAGGCTTACTCGACAACAACGTCAGACGGAACGTTGACTGCTGTGCCCGCTTCCGATTGAGGAGATGCCCCATCAGCCTCGCCCGATTGCGGGACTGTAGGCAAGATTACGCTGTCGGGCCGTTCACTGACCTCCGGCTCACCGACTTGAAACAAGCGACGCAAAAAGCCGGGCGCTAGAGCGGATAGCGGATTTACAAATACACGCGCCACTTCCGGTTGACCTTGAATCCGATAGGTCAAACCCAAGACGCCTTCTCCTTTTCGCGAAACAAACAAATCCCCTAAGACGGGAACATTCCCTAATACTGTATTGACTGAGTAAGCGGGCACGAGCGTTCCGGCGACATCCAGCTCCTCTTCGTCCTGGTCGTAATATCCCTCCAGTGTAACGCCAATCGAAGGGCCCGACGCGCTGGCATCACTCAATTCAATTTTGCGGCCGTCTAATACGAACGGAACTTCCAATTGATCGAACCAAAGCCCGTCTCCATTCATCAAGTCGCGCACGCCAGACAGCGACGCAGCCGACAGCAATCGCGCCGATGCAGGCAAGTCGACGACACGAAATTCCTCTAGCGTTACAACGCCATAGGTCGCTTCCGGCGCATCAGCGACTTCTGCTGCTTGCGCTCCGGCGGCAAAATCAAGCCCACCAATTTTACCAGCGCCGCCGAGTTCTGCCGTTTCTTCTTCAGACCCGGCAGCTGCCTCAGAATTGACTGGTCCTGCGGCCACTCCTTCCATCTCCATAGAAAGCTTCATGGCGCCGCCGATGACGCCGGTCGTGTCGGTCAGTGCTCGGATGACTGAACCCCCGTCTGTAGATGAAATTGTCAGTTGGCGACGCCTGTTCGGAGTAGCGCTCAACGCCACCGAAATCCCTCCTCCGTCTTCATATCCGGCGTCGACGTCACACGTGGTCAAGAAACCGTCCTTGGTTGAAAAATTGAGCGAAACATCTTGCAGCGTGACGCCATTGTTCAATCTGATTATGTCTAAGTCAGCATCAATCGTCGTCGGCGCACTGGCTTCACCGCCTGGCGCGAAAATAAATTCTTTGAGGAGAACGCCCCCGAAAAACTTTTTGCCGCTCAAGTTGAGAACAAGCCGGTCTTCGTCTGCCAGACGCGACGAATCAAGAGAGAGATCCATCGAGTCGCCCATTCTGATTGTTGGGAAACTCGCGCTCATAAGGCGAAGATTTTGAGCCAGCTCAAATTCGCCTGCAACGTCGACCTCGTCGCCCGTGAGTCTAAAGCCCCGCACGAGGTTTGTTCCATCTTCCGTAAAGTCAATGTGAAACGACGAGCTCGCTGTAGCGCCTCTTTCTTTTTTCCAGTCAAAGACTGAAAAATCGACCGCTGTTTGACTTAAGTTGAGCTCAACCTCAGCGGAATTAAATTCAAAACCACTGCCGGTCGTTCTGATCTTCGCGATAACTGGGCCCTGAAGAAACGGCTCTGCCTCTAATCCCAACTTGTACAATCGGGACGCATCAGTTTCGATATCGATGACATAATTTGTCGATAGATCGTCTTTGGCGTCGAAGACTTCCCGCCACTCGAAGTCGGATGGCACACCAGCAATATCGATGGCGCCATCGCCTTCAATGCCTGAATTGGTAACGTTGATACTCATTTCACCGTTGGTCAGCGGCAAATCGCCAATGCCACTCACCAAGGTCAAATTGCGCCCCTCGGCAACGGCGTCATAGGTAATGATTTCCGCCGGCACATAGCGGCGCATTGGGCGGCCGACGGTCAGCGTTACGATTGCATCCCCGGAAACATTTTCCGGTTCCAAACCAAATTCCGACGTGAGCGCCAACGGTTCCATATCAATGAGGTCTAAGATCTCGCGCGCGTCACCCGCAACCGTAAGCGTAAATTTCGCTACAGCGCCCTTAGGCACAAAACGGGGAATATCGACCACACCGTTCGTCACAACCAAGTTGCCGATAGCAGCCTTAGGGACTTTCAATACAACGCTATTGCTAAAGAGTTTGGCGCTGCCGGCAGCGTTTGTGATCGGTGTCAAGCCGGGGATGTAGTCGGCATCAACATTGTCAAACGAAAAATCAAGCTGGATCGCTTCCGGCGGCAGATTTGATTCGGCAAGCATGCCTTCATCAATGGAAACTACGAGGTCGCCGCGGGATATCTCTCCTCGCGAAACATTTCCCTTAATCCAATCCCGCGCGCCGGTGCCGGTAAAGACGGGCCAGATTCTGGCTACCGCTGCAATCGGTACGTCGTTCATTTCGCCGCTGAGTTCGATTGTTGGTGAAAGGGCTCCTACGTCGGTGAAGCCTTCAGATATCAAGCCCGATACGCGCGCGGAGCCGCCATAGGCAGCGAAAGAGACGTTTTCGACGACAAGGTGCCGCTTCAACAAATCAAACGTTAGCGAAAACGAAATATCATCAAAATGAAGCTGGTCTTCGACAATGCCTACAACGAAGAATGCAGAATCTTGGGCTTGCATATCTAACGACACTCTTGCCGGCACAAAGGGTTGGTCGTCCTGCATGACCGTCGTGATACCACCGACAAAGGTTATGTCATTTTGCGGACCATAGACGGCGAGCTGATCGATTACGATTCTTTGGCTCTCCGGATGCCACGACGCTTCCAAGACGGCGCCGTCAATTTGGACCGAATCTAAGGCCGGCGGCTCACTGGCTTGGCTGTCGGGCGGCGCGTTGAGCACCCATTCCGGTTCACCCTCCGGCGGGACCTCATCTTCCCCGTGCAGCACGATGTCCGAAAGATCGATTTTCCCGGCCGAAGCCCTAACGGCGGCCTGGCCAACGTCGAGCGATCCGTCCGGCGTAAGTTCGAAATTCATTTCTCCGCTTACCGGGCTTGTCAGCCGTTCAAAAAGGGTTGAACCACCAAACTTTTGCGCCAGCGTCGCTGGAGCTACATCTGAAAATTCAACGTGGATCGATGTGCCGCCCGATGAAAGATCGCGCTTTCCGTCAAGCCAAATCGAAACGGGTGTACCTTGAACGTCGATGGTCGCTTCAAGACGGCCGACCCCGCGCTGGTCAAATTGGGTAAACTCGATCAGAGCATCTGAGGCCTCCCAAACCGAGCCCGTCGGTTCGTCATGGATTGTGAGTGATGCGTCGCGTATCGCGAAATCCTCGATCGCGCTGGACGCAACGCCTTGTTCACGAGAGTCAAAGACGGAGTTAATGAGTGAGCCCACGAAATCCGACGCTTGCGGAGGCTGCCCAATTTCGTCGTCGAGGCTGTCGTTGGCCGCTTCACCAGCCGGGGACTCCAGTCCGAGCTGAAATTCTCCATTGGCGCGGCGAATGACAACTGCCGAAGCGCCGACCATTTCAACCCGGCTCGGAGAAGGATCACCGCGCAGTATCGATCCAGCGCCGAACCTCAGATCCATCTCAGGCACGTCTGCAATCAACTCGTCGGCCGCGTTGAAGATGTGCACATCGCTGACGCGGACATCGAAGACGCCCAGTTGGCTAAACCAATGAAGATTTGCCGCCTCAAATTCGACGCGGTAGCCGACAAGATTTCGATTGAAGGAATCGCGGATGTTGGGGGCAACCAGGTCTAACGAGAGCGGACCACTGGCAATGAGCCAAGCCCCCAAAGCTGCCAAACTGCCTATGACCGCCACGATACCGGCGGCGATCTCAAGACTGTGTTTAACGGTTGGCCGGATCACTCTGAAACTTCTTCAGCTATCATTTAGGGACGGTCGGAACACTGTGTCGTGTTCGGTCTCGTCACCGGGAAACAAGTTACGAATGGGCAGCGAATGAATGAGCGCCGCATGTCTCCCCTCGTGACCACCCCAATGGTACATAACCCCTGAGCCCACATGAGTATAGAACGAAATGAGAGCAAATGATGTCGCGGAATTCTTCGGTCGACCTCAAATTGCGGCATCTTCGAAAAATCATAGCGAAACACTTATCTTGGGTGTCAGTCTTCACATCTTGTACAGGTTAAGATCATCCAAAGATCTTTGCGTTGCGTAAACAAACTTGGTTTTAATGGCACAGAAAATCGACTGAAAGGTGAGGTGAAGCCGATGGCGAAAATCGTGGAAGAAGGCAAAAAAGCTCCTGCCTTTTCGATGCCGACCGATGGTGGCGGAAAGATTGCTCTCAAGGACCTAAAAGGCCAAAAAACTATATTGTACTTCTATCCCAAAGATGACACGCCGGGTTGCACCAAGGAGGCGATCGCATTCACGCAACACGTTAGGGCTTTCGATCGTGCGGGGGCTGTGGTCATCGGAACCTCGAAAGACCCAGTAGCCAAACACGAAAAATTCAAACAAAAGCATAACTTAGGGATCGTTCTTGCATCAGATGAGAAGGCCGGTGTCTGCGAAAAATATGGTGTTTGGGTAGAAAAGAATATGTATGGCCGGAAGTATATGGGGATCGAGCGCTCGACCTTTTTGATCGACGGTGAGGGCGTGGTCCAAAAGATCTGGCAAAAAGTCAAAGTAGCCGGACACGCTGAGGAAGTCCTTGCGGCCGTCAAAGACCTATAACTCCTGCTCCAACTGACTCCAAGCTTAACCCTAACGCCCTGTTTGAATTTGCGGAGGCTCGAGCCAAAAAACCATCGCGGAATTGCGCATCCGTGGGCGCCTAGCCTGACCTAGTGCCGGCCTCGAAAAGGGCAATAACCCCGGTGTCGATGTACAGCGCCCGCCACCGGGCGTCTGGAACCGAAACCCCCAACAATTGGTTCAGTTTTATAGAAATTTTTCTTCGCTTGTTCTACGAATCGGAAAGAAATTTCCGGCATCATCGCCGGCTCGTAACCGATGGACGTCACAGGCTCCGTGATGCCATGGCACGAGGGCGCGCGAACACACGACCGTTAGTCATGCCGGCCGGCCCTGTGAAATTGAGGGAAATGGCGTGGTCGTTTCGGCAAGAAATGGCTAAAATCTTAAGATAAAGTGTGTTATGAGTCGATTTCAGCCCTTGCTTTGGTTTCAATTAGGGCGATGGGGGGTCCACAAGAACATAAGTGGTAATTGAGGGAAGGTTTCCATGACCAAAGGGCTGCTTGCGGGCCTGACGGCATTGTTTGCGCGCTTATTTCCAGAGAGGCAGTTCTACCACCGAAGTCACGGCGAGGTTCACTTCGTCTCGCTTTCGGGCAGAACTCAGCTGGCCTACATCACGTTGACGCTGGGTTTTCTCACTTGGGTAGGATACTCGTCGGTTAACGTCGTCTTCAAAGAACAGATCATTTCCGAGAAGGCGCGTGACTTCGTCATCATGCAGCAGCAATACGAACAGCGATTGGCTGACCTGCAGCTGGCTTACGATTTGGTCAATGCCCGCGTAATTTCGGAGCGGGATTCTTTCCGCTCGGAAATGCGTAAGTGGGACGCACAGCTCGAAAAGCTTGAATCGCTGACGGACATCCGTGTCGATTTTAATGCCGCACTGGAAGATCACCTTCAAACCCACAGCCAGAATCATTATGCAGCAGCCGATCAAGTTGAAGGTGATGACGAGGTACGTGAAAACACCGTGCGCATGGGGCTCATGGAATTGGAGCCAACAACACGCATGTCGCGCCGCACGACGGCAGGTGGCGACGATAGTATCGAGAATATCACGGCTGACTTGCGCAAGTTCATTCGCGACAAAACTGTGGGCGGCGGTTCTCCCCAGGCTTTAAATGAGCTCCGCAGCCGCATGGCTGAAATAGAAACTCGCCGTAACGGATTTATGGTTTCGCTGGAAGAAAAGAGTCAGCTGCGGGCCAATCGAGCAGAAGCCATTATCCAGGTTACCGGCCTCAATCTCGATGCAGTTCGAGACCAGTTCTCGGAAGTCACGACGGCCGAAGGCGGGCCCTTCATTTCTTTGCGCGGCTCTGAGGATGGAGCCGGCGCCGATGGCGGAGACATGGAGCCGACATTTCGAAAACAGATGTTTCGCCTTGCCAATCAGGTGGAGGAGCTCTCGATTCTTGAGACGGCGCTTGTCCACATTCCGCTGGCCGTTCCTGTCAACGATACCATTCGCTATACCAGCACCTATGGGGCGCGAATTGATCCCTTTACGAGACGCCGCGCGTTTCATTCTGGGATGGATATGGCCGGCAAATCGGGGGCACCGATCATGGCAACCGCTCCCGGCACGATTACTTATGCCGGACCCAAAGGCCCCTATGGAAATCTAATTGAGATCGATCACGGCTACGGCCTCAAAACTCGCTACGGACACCTAAGGAAACTTAAAGTTAAGAAAGGTGACCAAGTCGCCTTTTATCAACAAATTGCAACAATGGGCTCGACAGGCCGCAGTACGGGCCCACATTTGCATTACGAAGTATGGTTCAACAAAAAGGTGAGGGATCCGTCGAAGTTTTTCGAGGCAGGGAACTATGTTTTCACGGAATAAGGACGACACAATAACAACAAATACATCCGCTTCCGAGACGAAGAGTACGACAAAGAATTCCACAAAGCGTTCAGCGCGTGCGGCACCATCAATTTTCAGTTCTGACCTACAAATCGAAGGTACGCTGCACTCAGAAGGCGACATCCAAATCGACGGACGAGTCGAGGGCGATATTCGGAGCGGTTCACTGACCATCGGCGAAAAAGCCGTCGTAAACGGTGAAATCATTGCCAACGAAATTACCATTCGAGGACGCGTGATTGGCGGCGTACGGGGCCGTCGCGTTCAATTGGCAAGTTCAGCACATGTCGAAGGCGACATCTTGCACAATGCACTCGCCGTCGAGACGGGTGCCTTTTTCGATGGCAATTGCCGACACGCTGAAGACCCGCTTACCGCCGAAATGCCACGCAATACGCGTGCAGAACCGCCGACCAACGTCACCGGCCAAATGCGTGTCAAACCGGTTGCCACGGGATTGCCAATGGGCGTGAGGTCGGACTCAAGCCGGCCATAGCCGGCAGGCGTGAAGCCTTTGCCAAGCGCGTTTGGTCGCCCACGCTCCTAACCCAGCGTTAGTCTCAGGCGCTGAAAGCGTGCGTCTACGGCGAAGGCCGGTGTGGCCGCTTGCGCCCCAGTCATCTATCACATCCCAGTTACAAAAATTGGTATTGGAATTTTCAATCAACTCTTTTAACTTGTGCACCCCGCGCAAGCGCGGACACGGTGACGACAACTTGGAGAAGTCCATGATCTTGGCCATCCCTATCTAACTTAAGGCGACCGGAGAGGCGCCTTGTGCCCGGGCCCCGCCCACGGTGGGCTCCGCACGAAATCCTCATCCGTAAGTCTTACTGTTAGTTAAGGAGGGGCTCAGCCTGAGCCCGTAACGGCCATGACTGGTCATTCAAACGAGGCGCGCGGCGTCTCTATACTCACAGTTCTATTCTTTGTCTTTTCATACTGGCGCCGTCAGCCGGTGCGTCTGAGCGCGCTCATGACATTGTTGGCTTTGGCAACGGTGGCAGACTCGCTGTTGCCTTATGCGTCGGGCCGGCTCATCGATGTTTTGGCCGAAGGCCCCGAAAGACCAGAAGCCAAGTCACAAGCATCAAATGCTCTCATCTTATTTTTTGTGCTCGCGACATCCTTTTATGCCATGCGTAATACGGCCATTCGCCTTTGGGTCGTTTTTGCAGCGCGAAGCATGTCCCAACTTGTGGAAGAATCTTTCGCAAAAGTGCAATTGTTTTCCTCCGACTGGCACGCCAATAACTTCGCCGGCGCGACAGTGCGCAAGGTCTCACGGGGAATGTGGGCCTACGACACCATTAGCGATGTCGTCATGGTCGGACTCGGACCGCCACTGCTTGTGATTGTAGCAGTGACAATTCAAATGGCTCTGCGTTGGCCCGTGGCAGGCGGATTCATGCTCGCTGCCACGACAGTTTTCGTTGCAACAAGCTTAGCGGTGTCTATTCGTTATGTCGCTCCAGCCAATCAAGTTTCGAACGATGTGGATTCAAAAATGGGCGCTGCGCTTGCCGATGTCGTAACCTGCAACGAAGTCGTTAAGTCATTCGGTGCCGAAGCGAGCGAAGTGTCTCGCTTTCACGGCATCGCACAAGACTGGAAACAAAAAGGCGAACGCGCCTGGAGCCGCTATATCGACATGTGGCTGATACAATCTTTTGTGCTTTTGCTCATGCAAGGGTCACTCATAGGATATTCGGTATGGCTATGGTCACGAAATGAAGCCACTGCTGGCGATGTTACATTCGTCATTACGGGCTTCTTTGTCGTCAGCTCATACCTGCGCATGTTGGGAGATAACTTTCAACAGTTGCAGCGCGGAGTAAATGAACTGGAAGACGTTGTAGAGTTTGCGCAGCAGCGTCCCGGCGTTAAAGACCATGTGAATGCCAGCCAATTTCAAAGCGGCGACGGCGATATCGTCTTTGATCGTGTCAGCTTTGGATACGCCAATCAACTGGAACACCTCTATGAAGATTTCTCTTTGAATATCACGCCGGGTGAACGCATTGCCCTTGTCGGTCCTTCGGGATCGGGAAAAAGCACGTTTATCAAACTCGTCCAACGTCTCTACGACGTCGACGCCGGGCGCATATTGATTGACGATCAAGACATAGCCCACGTGACGCAGGCGAGCTTGCGGCAAACGATTTCACTTGTGCCGCAAGACCCAGTTTTGTTCCACCGTAGTCTTGAAGAAAATATCGCATACGGCCGTCCCGGCGCTTCGCAAAGCGAAATCGTGGAAGCGTCTAAGCGGGCTCATGCTCACGAGTTTGTTGGGAAACTTCCACAGGGCTATAAAACATTGGTCGGAGAGCGTGGCGTAAAGTTGTCTGGAGGCGAGCGCCAGCGTGTGGCCATTGCGCGTGCATTCTTGGCCGACGCCCGCATTCTCATTCTAGACGAAGCCACATCGAGCCTCGATTCCATCACAGAAGCGCACATTTAAAAGGCTATTAACGAATTGATGGCAGGCCGGACGGCGATCGTGATCGCCCACCGGCTATCGACGGTGCGTCATGCGGATCGCATTTTGGTTTTCGACGGCGGCCGCATTGTGGAAGAAGGCAATCATGAAAGTCTTTTGGCGCAACCCGATGGTCACTATCGCATGCTGCACCTGATACAGGGGGCGGCGCTACCGAAATAGATATGGAGTGCCGCAATCATGCGGCACTCCCCTGCTGCACCTTTGCAGCCAGGGCCGCCGATAAGAATGAATCCAATTCGCCGTCGAGCACGGCGGCCGGATTGGAACTTTCAACCTGCGTCCTCAGGTCTTTGACCATTTGATAAGGCTGCAAGACATAGGACCGGATCTGATGGCCCCAACCAATGTCTGTCTTTGACTCAGCACTGGCTTGGGCCTCCTCTTCGCGTTTCTGCATCTCAGCTTCATAGAGCCGGGCTCGCAACATGTTCCATGCCGTCGCACGATTCTTGTGCTGCGACCGCTGATTTTGACACTGCACAACAATTCCTGTGGGCATGTGCGTTATCCGAACCGCGCTGTCGGTGGTATTGACGTGCTGCCCCCCGGCCCCGCTTGCACGATAGGTATCGATGCGCACATCTTTCTCGCCCACTTCAATCTCAATTGTGTCGACAATGACCGGATAAACCCAGACGCTGGCAAAGCTTGTGTGCCGCCGCGCGTTCGAATCGAACGGCGATATACGGACCAAGCGGTGAACCCCAGATTCAGTCTTGAGCCAGCCGTGTGCATTCTTGCCCCTGACGATGATGGTTGTTGACTTAATACCCGCCTCTTCGCCGGGCGTATCATGGATGTGTTCGATCTTCATGCCATGAGCGTTGGCCCAACGCATATACATGCGCAAGAGCATTGAGGCCCAGTCCTGACTTTCAGTTCCACCCGCGCCAGCATTAATATCGATGTAGGTATCGCAGGAATCAGCTTCACCCGACAAAAGCGTTTCCAACTCTTGGCGTCTGGCACGACCATGAAGCTCGCGCAAAGAGGTTGCAGCTTCGTCCGCAACATCCGCATCGGCTTCCTCTTCTGCCATCGCGATCAGTTCGAGCGTATCGCTGAATTCGGTTTCCAGCGCGCGAAAAGCCGTTAGCGCGTCATCGAGTGAAGTGCGCTCCTTCATAACCCTTTGTGCGACGGCGGAATCGTTCCAAAGATTGGGATCTTCGGCTTGGACGTTCAACTCATCAAGACGCTGTTTGCTACGTTCCGGGTCAAAGATGCCTCCTCAGCAGTTCTAACGACTGCTTGATATCTTCGGCCATTGCATCTGTTTCAGCGCTCATGGGTGCCTCTGAGTTACTTGTCCTGCGGGCCGCAAACTAGCGGCGGACGCCTACAGCGTAAAGTCCAAAGACGCAAATGAGAATTGAGGCCGCGCTCTAGTGCCGCGCTCTAGTAAAGGCCGCCGGTACCACTGCTCAGAGATGAGCCATCCGGCGCGGACGATTGAACGGGCTGGTTGCCTGCGGCACCGGGCTGTTGACCGGCGCCAAAAGTCCTTTGGCCAGCACCAATATTGACCCGTTTGGAGCCCTGAGTCCGAGTTGGCTCCGTACCCGGCTTGAAGGCCTCCAATATGATCGGGGAGTCGCCGGGACTGGCCAGCCGGCCAGTCTTGCCATTGATACGCACCAAGCGAATGCCGCTCGGGATGCGGAACGGAATGCCGGGTGCGTTTGCAAGAGCACCTTCAAAGAATTTTTGTACCACTGGCAGCGCAACACGCCCGCCGGTCTCGCCGGGACCTAGAGAGCGCGGCGTGTCGAAGCCGACATAGGCCCCGACAATGAGATCTGGCGTGAAGCTCATAAACCAAGCGTCTCGGGATTCGTTTGTGGTTCCAGTTTTACCGGCCAAGGGTTTTCCCAAAGCGCGCATACGGCGTCCCGTTCCCCGAAGCACAGCACCTTCAAGCAACGAAACAACTTGGTAGGCCGTACGCGGATCAAGCAACAATTCGCGATTATCCGGCAACAACGGTTCTCCTTGTGACGCCCATTCATCGACGATGCAGGCTTCGCACGTTCGTTCATCGTGACGATAAATGCTCTTGCCATAGCGATCTTGAATTCGGTCGATCAACGTCGGCGTTACTTTCTTGCCGCCATTCACAAAGACGGAATACGCCGCCACCATACGAAACAGTGTCGTTTCCCCGGCGCCGAGCGCCATGGCGGGCCTGGGCTGCAAATCCTTCTTCACACCGAGCCGCCGGGCATATTCGACAATCGGATCCATTCCCATGTCGAGCGCCAGCCGGGCGGTCATCAAATTACGCGATTGTTCGATCCCAGTTCTAAGCGTCGATTCACCGTAGAATTCTGCAGAGTAATTCTTCGGCTTCCAGAGCGGCAACCCGGGCCCCTGATCAACGACCAACGGTCCGTCGAGAACGATGCTCGCGGGCGTATAGCCATGATCCAGAGCCGCCGAATAGACGATGGGCTTAAAGGCGGAACCTGGCTGTCTCATAGCCTGGGTGGCGCGATTAAATTCGCTGCCCTCAAAGCTGAATCCGCCTACCAAAGCGTACACTCGGCCCGTATGGGGATCCATGGCGACAATGGCACCGTTGACTTCTGGTATCTGCCGAAGTTCTAAAGTCTTCGCACTAGACCAGCCTTCTTCGCTATTTTCAGCGCTGCCTGAGACGGCTTCGACAAAGATAACGTCTCCCCGATCCAAAATATCCTCGACGGAACCAGGCACCGGCCCGACATTCTCACCACGAAGCCAAGGACGCGCCCAAGTCATGCCACTTAACGGCAATTCGCCCGTCTTGCCGTCTTCAAATCCCAGTCGTGCAGATGTTGGAGATGTCGCCAGCACAATGGCTTTCTGCCAGCCCGTTAGATCGCTTGGTGAACTGACGTTAGACAAGTCTTCCTGCCAACTCTCGTCCGTTATCGCAATTCGTGTGTGTGGCCCGCGCCAGCCGTGCCGGCGATCGTATTCGAGCAAGCCAAATCTCAACGAATTGCGTGCCAACTTTTGGAAATTGGGATCAAGGCTCGTGCGAACTGAAAGCCCGCCGTCATAGAGTCCTTCTTCGTCATAAAGGTCGTAGAGTTGTCGCCTCACCTCTTCCGCAAAATATTCCGTTTCGACGAGTTGCGCGCCGACTGCGCGCTCAAAAGTCACTAGTTCCTCCTGCTTGGAGACAGCACCCATCGCGCGGGTAATGAAGCCGTTCGCAACCATGCGCTCCAATACCCAATTTCTTCGCTCGATTGCTGCTTCTGTGCGGAATGTCGGATGATAGTTGTTGGGCGCTTTGGGCAGCGCTGCAAGATATGCAGCTTCTGCAAGCGTCAGCTGCTCTAAGGATTTGTCAAAGTAATTGAGGGCCGCTGCCGCAACGCCATAAGAACGCCAACCCAAATATATCTCGTTCAAATAAAGCTCAAGGATGCGTTCTTTGGAGAACGTTTGCTCCATCCGAAGCGCAATGAGGGCTTCTTTTATTTTTCGATCAAACGACACTTCACTCGTCAGCAGAAAGTTTCGAGCAACTTGCTGCGTGATGGTAGAGGCGCCTTCCAATCGACGATTGTTGCGAATGTTATCAATGTTTGCGATGGCAGCACGAACAACGCCTCTAAAATCGACACCGGGATGGAGGTAAAAGTTCTTATCTTCAGCAGCCAAGAATGCATCGATGACTTGTTTGGGAATACCGTCGAGAGGCACGAAGAGTCGGCGCTCGCGGGCAAACTCAGCCATCAGGCTTCCGTCGCCGGCGTGAATTCGAGTCGTAATCGGCGGCTCGTAGTTTTTCATGTTTTCAGCGCTTGGCAGTGTCTGCGTCAGCTGGATCAGGAAAATCGCTATCGCTGCGAAGACGACGACGGCGAGAATAGTGGCAGATCCGAACAGCCAGGAGACCACCCGCCAGAAACCGAACCGTTTTTTCGGCTTCTTGCGCGCGGTCACGCTGTCACTTTTTTTAGGAACGATCTTGTCAATCATGGACCTATCCTAATCCGGGACGATAGTCTCTCAGCGCCCCTAATATTCCCTTATGTTTTACATGATCTGAATGCCTGGCGCGCGCCGGTGAGCCGCAGATTTCTCCATTATTGTGGCTATTGAATGGCGTCGTTAGGCCCCCGCCCGCTCCGCTGTAGTATTTACCAAATTGACCGCGGTTTGAACCGCCGGATCACTAACTTTTGATCCCTACGGGGCCCTTCAATCGCCGGACCCTGCCCGGCTAACTTCGATGCCGGCGAAGAAAGTATCCACGGATTTCACGATCGACGCAGAGACTTTATTTCGCCATGCCACCGAATTCAGGTTTTTCTCGTCCTTCTTATTGGACATATAGCCCAACTCAACGAGGACCGACGGCACATCGGGCGATTTCAATACTGCGAAGCCAGCAAAGCGATGGGTATTTTTGAGCAATGGCGTTACTTCCCCAAGCCTGGGCATCAAGAGTCGCGCGAACCGGACTGATGCGTTTTTGGTGTCGCGCATGGCCAGATCAATGAGAATTCCATTTACTTCTTCGGAGTTGTCACTCATATCCACGCCTAGCAGAATATCCGCCCTGTTCTCTTTTTTGGCGAGTGCAGCAGCTTCGGAATCTGACGCTTTTTCTGACAGCGTGTAGACAGATGCCCCGCCAACGCCGGGTTTGCCGGCGAGCGCATCGGCGTGAATTGAAATAAAGAGATCGGCCTTGTTTTCTCGAGCGATGGCAATACGGTCGCGTAGCACTACGCCTGAGTCATCGCCGCGCGTTAACAGCGTGTCATAGCGCCCGGTCCGCTCCAAACTTCTTTTCAAGGTCTTTGCCATGGTGAGCACGATATCGCTCTCGCGCAATCCCGACGATCCGCTTGCACCAGGATCGCGCCCTCCGTGGCCCGGATCGATCACGATCATTCGTTTTTGAGGTTTGCGTGTAGGAACCTGGATTTTGGTCGACACTTGCAAAGCGCCCGCCTCAGCGGAAGACTCTTCAGGCCATCCCGCTGTTGCGGCAAATTCTTCTGCAGTCGATTCCTCTAAGTCGATCACGAGGCGGCGGCCTTGCCCGGTCGTGGCGGGAAGGAGAAAAGACTTTCCCACTGTGAGTGGGCGCACCAAGTCCAGAACGATGCGAGCCGTAGAAGCACGAAACTGATTGTAGCGGACGGCAACAATGGGACCCACAGATAGCGTCCCGCTCGCAAAGGGGAGACGCCACTCAACGTTTGGTAAATCGATAATGACGCGATAGGGGTCAGCCAGAGTGAAAATCCGATACTCGACGTCACCGGACACATCAACGACGAATCGGGTCTTCTCAGGATGAGCGCCGAGCCGGGCGTCCGTAACCTGAACCATTTCGGCCGATGCTGCAGTTATCGCAAGAACGCCGAAGATCATGCTGACAAGCAAGATCAGTGCATCAAAACGGCACAATATAGCCCGTAGCGTCGGCAAAGCCAGCAATCGGGAAACACCCGAGTTTCGGCTCACAGACTGCAGGAAGCGGCCGCCAGAACTGCACCAAACGCTTAGCTGCTCGTACAAGATAGTGCCCAAATTTGGCTTGTGACTTACCGATAAGTTACCACATGCAGCCCAATTTATTTATATATCGTTAGGTTTTTGCCAGTCCGCCAAGAATTAGGGGTACCCACAACAACGGATTCATGGGCGAAAGTTGGGCAATTCTTTCCAATACCCGTCAATTTGTCTCGAACGCAAAGAAACGCATTGAGACTGGTAACTTGTACGCCCTATTATCGCCTTGTCGAATCCACGGTGAGAGCCTGTAGCCCTCGCCACAATTGACCAGAAGAGGCCGGCCGACGGACGATGGCGTTCGGGCCGAGTGCCTCGTTGGCGCGCGAGGAGGCTCAAGCCTCCAAAGCGTTCGAAGCAACGTAGACGGGGAAGCTGCAATATTTGTGGTTTGTCCGGGGTTCGTCGGTGGTAGGAATCCCCTCCAGCCGGCACGAAGAAGAGGTCTTGCATAGCCTTTCGGCTAAAGACCGGAAACAGAAATGGTTCACTTGCGCAACGGCATGACACGAAAGACTTCGGCAATTTTGCCTAAACGTGCGGTAACGTCCGATTTCGCCGTACGGTTAGTATTGGGCGTAGATTTCCGTCCCTCCGCTTCGCGCTGTTGCACATATCCGAAAAAAGCTGCGTCGCAGCCCCTTGGAAGACGCTGTCTTCGCTCGGCCGCATGGCCGGGGGGATCGCTGCCGCGCACCGGAGATAAAATAAATGAGCAAAAGAATGTTGATCGACGCGGCCCACCCGGAAGAAACCCGGGTCGTCGTCGTTCAGGACAGTCGGGTCGAAGATTTCGACTTCGAGTCCGCCGCAAAAACACAAATTCGAGGCAACATCTATTTGGCGAAAGTGACGCGTATCGAGCCGTCGCTGCAGGCTGCTTTTGTCGACTATGGTGGTAATCGCCACGGCTTTCTCGCCTTTAACGAAATCCATCCCGACTACTATCAAATCCCGGTTTCAGATCGGGAGGCGCTTATTCAGGCTGAACAAGAAGCCGAGCGTGCCGCGGCAGCACACGAGAATATTGCCGATCTAGCGGACGATCAGGTTCCTGACGAACAAGACGGCATCGAGCGAGACGATGCCGATGCCACGGACCAGGCCTTTGAGGCCGCAGGCGACGCCTCCGAAGGTTCGGACAATGCGACCTCGGAAGAAAACGGATCTGACGTCGACGCTTCCTTGGAAACATCTGATGTCGCTGCCACGCCGAATGGCGATGAGCAAGCTGAGGATGTTGGTTCATCTGAACTTGATACCGATGAAGATCAAACATCTGAAGAGCCCGACCAAAACCTCCAGACTGACGCAAACGGCAGCAACGGAGATGACAGTGCTGAAGACGATGAAATGTCTGCCGCGCAATTGCGGCGTCTACGCAGGCAAAAGCTTCGCAGCTACAAAATTCAAGAGGTCATGAAACGCCGGCAGATCATTCTAGTTCAAGTGGTTAAAGAAGAGCGCGGCAATAAGGGAGCAGCACTTACAACCTATTTGTCTTTAGCCGGCCGCTATTGTGTGTTGATGCCTAACACCGGCCGCGGCGGTGGCATATCCCGCAAAATCACGAACCAATTGGACCGGCGAAGCTTGAAAAAAATTGTCGAGTCACTCGAGGTCCCCGACGGCATGGGCCTGATCATTCGAACCGCAGGCTCCAAACGAACTAAAGCTGAAATCAAACGCGACTACGAATACCTGCTGCGGCTGTGGGAGAATGTCAGAAGTCTGACTCTCGAGTCGATTGCACCTGCACTCGTGCATGAAGAAGGGAGTCTGGTCAAACGCGCGATCCGCGATCTTTACAGCAAGGAAATTGACTCCGTTCTTGTCGAAGGAGAGGAGTCGTATCGCGAAGCGAAGAGTTTTATGCGCATGCTGATGCCCAGTCATGCGAAGAACGTAAAACGCTATAAAGAAGACTATTCAATATTCCAGAAATACAATATAGAACCTCAGTTGGATTCGATGTTTAATCCGCAGGTGCAACTTAAATCGGGCGGATACATAGTCATCAATCCGACAGAAGCTTTGGTCGCCATAGATGTTAATTCAGGCCGTGCGACGCGCGAGCGCAGCATCGAAAGAACTGCGCTGCAAACCAATCTCGAAGCGGCCGAAGAGGTTGCCCGTCAATGCAGATTGAGGGACATGGCCGGTCTCATTGTCATCGACTTCATTGACATGGAAGAGCACCGAAACAATCGCGCAGTCGAAAAACGCCTGAGAGACTGTCTAAAAAGTGATCGGGCGCGTGTTCAAACCGGTCGGATCAGTAATTTCGGTTTACTGGAATTCTCGCGTCAGCGGATGAGGTCCGGTGTTCTTGAAGGCAGCACAAGCCAGTGCTCGCTCTGTCACGGGACCGGTGTCATTCGTTCGACGGAATCGACATCCCTGCGCATCTTGCGCGCTGTCGAAGAGCAAGGCATGAGCGACAAAATATCGGGCCTCACAATTCGCGTGCCCTCGACGACCGCACTTTACTTGCTAAATCAAAAGCGGCTTCAACTGCAAGACATTGAAGCACGCTGTGGCATCAATGTAATTGTCGATGCCGATACCGCGATGGCATCGACCGAATTCCAGATTACTAAGACGGCCGGTTCACCATCAGATAGGGATATAAGCGACGGTGCAGTCAGCTTGGAGACGCCGCTGGTGAGCTCCAATGGCGCTGGATACTCCGATGCCGGCGGCGACTCGCAACAAGGTGGTGAAGGCAAGAGCAAACGCCGGCGCCGTAGGCGGTCTCGCAAGGGGGAACGAACGTCAGCCGAAGACCCCCCACAAAACGGATCGGAACCATCTGAAGCCGCGGCTACAGAAAACGGCGAGAGCGCGGAAACCGGCGACACCCGCGAAGCGCAAGATGGACGCCGGCGACGGCGTCGCGGGCGCCGCGGTGGCCGAAGGCACACTAAAAAGAAAACGGAAGAGACGGCAGCGGACGACGTTATGGAAGATCAAGGCGCACCGGAAGAACAGAGTGCGTCTGATCAACAGGTCGAACCGGCTAACGAAAGCGTATCTGTATTTGATGATAAAATAATAACTTCTGCCGAATCGGTTGTCGAAGAGATGCCAAATGGCGGTTCAGAGTCGGACAATGGGCAGGCAAGACGGGAAGCAAATCCGGTTGAAGAGCCGCCGTTCACTGAAGACGCTAAGCCCGATGTCCCACCGCCTCACGAGTCGCAAGAGACACAAAGTGCGTTGGAAACGCCGCCCGATCCGCCGAAAGAAAAACCGCAACAGCCCCGCCGGGGTGGTTGGTGGCAAAGGCGGTCACCATAGGCCCCGAACCCAGAACAAAAAATAGAGCTCAACCCTTGGACAGCCAGCCTTTCAGGCGGCGCGCGCCTTCTGCGACGTCTGCGTGCGTTCCGGCATAGGAAAAACGCAGCCTTAGTGCGCGATCACCGGAATCGAAATCGACGCCAGGCGTGCTCGCGACACCGATCTCGTCCAGCATGCGCCGGCAAAACGCCTCAGAATCGTCCGTCAGATGGGAAACATTTGTGTACAGATAAAATGCTCCGTCCGCGGGCGCATTATCGGTCAGACCGGCTTTAGGCAATTCAGAAAGCAACAAGTCCCTATTCTTTGCATATTCGCGAACATTTGCGTCGAGCTCGTCAAGGCACTCAAATGCTGTAAGCGCGGCCAGCTGCGATACTGCATGAGTGGAAATGTAGAAATTTTGATTGAGACGCTCGATTGGTCTGATGAGGTTCTCTGGCACAACCATCCAGCCGATCCGCCACCCTGTCATTGAGAAATATTTCGAGAACGAATTGATCACGATGGCATCGTCATTGAATGCGGCGGCCGTCTCCCCCCGCTTACCGTAGGTAATACCGTGATAGATTTCATCTGAGATAAGCCAAGCACCGCGCTCGCGGCACAGGTCGGAGATTTCACGAAACGTAACCGGATCAATCATGCTGCCTGTGGGATTCGCCGGGCTCGCGAGGAGCAAACCGTCCAGCCCTTGATCCAATGCAGCTATGGCCTTTTCGAGTGAGAGCTGGAAATTCGTTTCTGGACCGGTAGGTATAATGACAGGTTCACAGCTCAGCGCTTTTAGAATGTTTGGATAGGCGGGGTAGTATGGCGCGCTGAGAGCGACCCGTGCACCCGTGTCAAACACCGTAAGGAATGAAAGAACAAAAGCCGCGGAGGATCCGCCAGTAATGACTACGCGGGACACTGGAAGATCCACGCCATAGCTCTCTTGATAAAACTCAGCGATCCTTTGCCTGAGCGCTGGCAAGCCCAACGCCTCCGTATAGCCGAGCGGATTGCTTTCGATAGCTTTCTTGGCGGCTCTGCGCACCCGATCAGGCGCCGGCGTGCCCGGCTGACCAGCTTCCATATGAATGATGCTGCGGCCCTCCGCCTGATAGGCGTTGGCACGATCCAAAAGCTCCATGACCATAAACGGTCTGATATCGCTTCGACGGGAAGGCTTCATCTCGCCCCTATTTTTGCCGGACTTGCCTGCGCTTTGAGAACGCCTCTTAGCACAACAAAGCCAACTTTCATGCCCAGTTCATGTGCCCCGGAGTACGGTCATATCCCTGTGATGATTAGCTTTGCCGCATTGACGGGTTAATCGGTGGACCCTAACTTGAACGGAAATGAGACGGAACAGCGTTAAAAGTCCATTATTTGGGACTTGCAGCCGCCCCATATCACGTTGTCCAATTGAGCTTGATGCAGCGCCTGGTGGATAATTTAGACAGGCCAAGGCTTGAGGTAGATGCAATGATCAAAGCTAAGCGCATGCTCGCCGTTTTCCTTGCGGTCCTCATTGCCTTGTGGCCTAGCGTCGGCTTTGCCCAGATCTCGGGAATTAGAGACACCGAGATCGAGCTCATGATTCAAGATTATTCAGAGCCTATCTTTGCGGCCGCGGGTGTTCCAACCCATGACGTCAATATTTACATTCTGAACGATCCTTCGGTTAACGCGTTCGTGACGCGAGGATCGGACATGTACATCCATACTGGTCTGCTGGTCGAAGCTGATCGTCCCCTTCAAGTGATCGGTGTGATTGCTCACGAAACAGGTCATATCACGGGCGGCCACGTCGCCCGGATGAGCGACGCGTTTTCTGCGGCGACGACGCCGATGCTGATTACGATGGGTCTAGGCCTCATTGCCATGATAGCCGGAGCTCCGGACGCCGGGATGGCACTGTTGAGCAGCGGTCAGCACATTGCTGAGCGGACCATTCTCAAGCACAGCCGGGTTCAAGAATCGTCAGCCGACCAAGCCGCTGTAACGTTTCTAACGCGCGCCGGATATTCCGGGCGCGGTCTTGTTGAGATGCAAGAGAAGTTTCGTCATATGGAAGTGCTGAGTGCACGCAATCAGAATCCTTATGTACGCACCCACCCCCTGTCCAGCGATCGCATACAGGCGCTGAGCCGGCGCGTTGAAGTTTCAGAATACGCCAACGAAACGGAAACAGCGGACCAACTCTTCGAATTTCAAATGATGCAAGCCAAACTTCACGGCTTCATGTCCAAACCGCACTACGTATTCAGACGCTACCCGGTTGGCGACAGCAGCCTTCCGGCGCGCTATGCACGTGCGATCGCGCATTACAAACAAACGGATATAGAAACGGCCATATCGGATATCGAGGGTTTGATCGAGATACAGCCAGATAATCCATATTTTTATGAGTTGATGGGACAGGTCCTGTTCGAGAGCGGCAGCGCCACTGAATCAATTCGCTATCATCAAAAGTCTGTGGACTTGATGCCGCAAGCACCGTTGCTCCGTGTCAACTTGGCGCAGTCAATGATTGCTACGGAAGACAAGAAGTATACCCAAGCTGCAATAGATCACCTGGAATTTGCCGTGGAAGAAGAAGCGGATAACGCTTTCGCCTGGTTCGAACTTGCCATCGCTTATGACAGAGATAATCGCGCTGGCATGGCCGATCTCGCAACGGCAGAGCGCCATTACAATAACCGGCAACTCGGGCCTGCCGCTCAATTTGCCAAACGCGCGCGCGACAAATTGGAAAAAGGCACGCCAAATTGGCAGCGCGCGACAGACATCATGCAAGTCGCCGTCAATGAGCGCACGGAAGAAGGCGGGCGGCGGCGAAATTAGCCAACAAACAAATACACGTATCAGACGCCTAACCCGCCGCTTTGTGCGTTCTTGGTGTCTGATTGGGGATAACGAGTAAATACATCATGACCCTGATCAATTCTTTTAGAACCAAAACCTGCGCTCTTGCGATCTTGATCGCGTCCACATCCGGCGCGGCACAAATGGCCGCGGCTGACGACACATTCGACGCCGAAGAAAAAGAAGCTATTGGTCAGCTGGTGCGCGAATACCTGCTGGAAAATCCGGAATTGATTAGAGAAGTCATTGATAAATTCAATGAAGAACAAGAAGCGCGCATCGTTGCGGAATCCAGCCAAGCGATAGAAGACAATTGGGACATTCTTGCAAATGACCCTTCGTCCTTCGTCGCAGGTAATCCGGATGGTAAGTTCACCGTCATCGAGTTCTTCGACTACAATTGCGGGTTCTGCCGCGGCGCTACGCCATCACTTTTGAAAGCGCTAGAGACTAACGAAGACTTGCGAGTCGTCTTTCGTGAGTTCCCCATCCGCGGCCAAGCCTCTGAAGACATCGCCAGACTGGCCATGGCTTCAGTCAATCAAGGCAGGTACATGGACTTTCACACCAAACTGATGGCAGCCGAAGGCCAATTAACTGTGGAACGCGCGCTCGAATTCGCAGACGAACTGGACATCAACACCAAGAAACTCAAAAAGGATGCGAAGAACGAGCAATACGATGCCGTGATCGCTCAGAACATGGTTCTGGCCGAAATGCTTTACATAGACGGCACACCGTCCTTCATTATTGGCAATGAAGTCATTCGAGGATGGCCGGGCGCCACGAAGTTTAATGCAATGGTGGCATCTTCGGACGGCGAAGATGTTGCCGAAGAGGCCTCAAATTAGTCCGGCGAGCGGCGACGAAGGATCGGCATATCTCTTTTTCGCCATGCGACCTGCCAGGTATGCAAGGCGTCCTGCCTCAACCGCACACTTCATCGCCCGTGCCATGAGAATCGGATCTTTGGCTTCCGCGATCGCAGTGTTCATAAGAACTGCGTCGCATCCGAGCTCCATAGCGATGGCCGCATCCGACGCCGTGCCAACCCCGGCATCGACAAGAACAGGCACCTCGGATTGCTCCACGATCAATCGAATATTGATGGGGTTCTGCACACCCAAGCCCGATCCAATCGGTGCCGCCAACGGCATGATCGCGCAGCAGCCCATGTCTTCGAGTTCTTTGGCCATCAGCGGATCGTCGCTGCAGTAGACCATTACCTTAAAGCCTTCATCCAACAGCAAACGCGCGGCACGCAGCGTTTCAAGCATATTGGGATATAGCGTTTTCTTATCACCAAGAACTTCGAGCTTAACTAGATCCCAGCCTCCCGCCTCGCGGGCTAGCCGCAGCGTTCGCACGGCGTCCTCTCCGGTGAAACAACCCGCCGTGTTTGGCAAGTAGGTATATTTTTTGGGATCGATGAAATCGACCAATTTAGGCTGGTCGGGATCGCTCAAGTTGACGCGGCGCAAAGCGACCGTGACGATTTCCGCACCCGACGCCTCAAGCGCCGCCGCGTTCTGGGCATAGTCCTTGTACTTGCCGGTTCCGATGATCAACCGCGATCGATAACGAATGCCCGCTATTTCGTAGCCGTCGTTGTCGTCGAGGTCCGAGGGGTTCGTGTGAACATTCATGGCCCTATCCACCACCTATGAATTGAACGATTTCTAGTCGATCGCCGCATTCTATCATTGTCCGGTCGTAAACCGATCGGGGTACGATTTCCAGGTTTCGTTCTACCGCAACTTTTGCTGCATTGAGACCTAGACTTTCGACCAGCGCGGCAACGCTGATCGAAGTCGCCAGTTCATGAACAGACCCGTTGAGCGTAATTTCCAATTGGCCCTGACGAGCTGTCATTTTCCGTTCTAAGGCAGTTTTTACGGAACTCATTATAAGCCCTTGATATAGTTGAAATATCCAATTTACGCAAATTGCAAATCAAGGACCTTTTACTGGCCCGTGGCAAACGGCGGGCAGACCGATGCACCGCGTGGCGCAATGGCCAAAGTCCGAGGATTAGCATAGCTTGATTGCTTGCAATTGCCGATTCTCGGAAACCGGTATAACCCTTTGCAAGCGGAATTTTTGGCCTAATACGGCTGGTGCAGACAAACAGTCCAATGTCCAAACCGATTTTTGTTTTGAATGGCCCGAATCTCGACCTCCTGGGAACACGAGAGCCCGAGATTTATGGCACCACCAGTCTCGACGATATTGAGGCTGCGACAAAATCTCAGGCTGGTCAGCATGGATATCAGGTTGATTTTCGTCAGACGAACAGCGAAAGCGACTTGATCGAATGGATTCATGAGGCGCGAGACGCAGCGTCGGCCGTGATCATCAATGCCGGAGCGTTTACCCATACGTCCATCGCGCTTTTGGACGCTCTCTTGGCCCTCGAACTACCGATTATCGAAGTTCACCTTTCAAATCTTTGGAAGCGCGAAAGCTTTCGGCATACATCATACGTATCGCCTGCCGCTTCCGGCGTGATTTGCGGATTGGGAGCGCAGGGTTATGTTAGAGCTATCGATGCTGTGAAAGAAATCTTAAAGAGCTAGGGTGGTGAAACACAAAGAGTGAGGCGCCAATTGTGACGACGGACAATAAAGCCGCAGGCAAAGCAACCATCGAGCGCATCGGGACCCCCAGTAAACTGGACCATGATGTAGTCCGCGAATTGGCACAGTTGCTAGAAGAGACGGAACTGACGGAAATTGAGATCGAGCGAGCAGGATTTCGAATTCGCGTTGCGCGCCAACCTTCAACAGCAATTCTCTCCCAGGGTACCATTCCACCTCAATCGGCAACATCGCCTCCCGCAAGCCAAGACGCTTCCCTGCAAGCAGCAGCAGACGCGGCATCCCATCCTGGCGCCGTGGCCTCTCCCATGGTTGGCACAGCCTACGTCGCTGCCAAGCCCGGCGATCCTGCGTTTGTCAGCGTCGGTGATAATGTGGCGGAAGGACAGACCGTCATGATCATCGAGGCCATGAAAACCATGAACCCGATCCCAGCACCCCGGGCAGGTCGCATCTCCCAAATCTTGGTCTCCGACGCACAGCCCGTTGAGTTCGGCGAACCGCTTTTGATCATCGACTAGTCCGAGCGACATGTTTGACAAAATCCTCATCGCGAATCGAGGCGAGATCGCGCTGCGCATCCATCGTGCGTGCCACGACATGGGGATTTCAACGGTGGCGGTTCACTCGACCGCGGACGATGACGCGATGCACGTGAGACTCGCCGATGAAAGTGTATGCATCGGCCCTCCTCCCGCGATGGAAAGCTATTTGAACATTCCGGCACTTGTTGCCGCGTGCGAAATCAGCGGTGCCCAAGCGGTCCACCCGGGCTATGGATTTCTGTCCGAGAACGCCAAATTCGCGGAGATCGTGCAAGCCCACGACATCACGTTCATCGGACCGAAAGCCGAACACATCACGCTCATGGGCGACAAGATTGCGGCCAAGGCCACGGTTGAGTCCCTGGGTGTGCCCGTTGTACCGGGGGCCGACAAGGCGGTCGAAAGCAATGAAGAAGCCGAACGGCTGGCAGAAGAAATCGGCTACCCGGTCCTGATCAAGGCGGCAGCAGGCGGCGGCGGTCGCGGCATGAAAATTGTCCCGATGCCAGCAGATCTCATAGAGGCGCTCTCAACTGCACGCGCAGAATCACAAGCGGCCTTTAATAACGATTCCGTTTATATCGAGAAATATTTGAAGAATCCGCGTCATATTGAGATCCAAGTGCTCGCGGATCAGCACGGCCATGTCGTACACCTCGGAGAGCGCGATTGCTCGCTGCAGCGGCGCCATCAAAAAATACTGGAGGAGGCGCCCTCGCCGGTGATCGACGACGCGGAACGAACCCGCTTGGGCGGCATAGTAACCGAAGCGATCACCAAACTGGGCTATGAAGGGGTCGGTACTGTTGAGTTCCTCTATGACGGAAAAGACTTTTATTTCATAGAGATGAACACTCGTATTCAAGTTGAGCATCCGATCACTGAAATGATCACAGGCATTGATTTGGTCGCTGAGCAAATCCGGGTCGCAGCTGGCGAGCAGTTAAGTATTCAACAGGACGACATAGAGTTTACGGGTCACGCCATCGAATGCCGGATTAATGCCGAGCACCCCGAGACGTTTGTTCCCAGTCCAGGCACCGTAAGCCGTTTTCATGTACCCGGTGGTATGGGCGTCAGGGTCGATTCATCGATCTACGCGGGCTACCGCATTCCGCCCTACTACGACAGCCTGATCGGCAAACTCATTGTTCATGCCGGTTCGCGCGAGGAGTGTCTGTTTCGCCTACAGCGAGCGCTGGGCGAATTTGTTGTCGAAGGGGTGGATACGACCATTCCGCTTTTTATAAAGCTGCTTTCGAATGACGACTTTTGCAGCGGCAAGTATCATATTAAATGGCTCGAACAATTTCTCGAGATTGAATGAGGACCGGCGGCGTGACCAGCATCACGCTGAATGATCTCCTGACCGCTTATGCCAGCGGCATTTTTCCCATGTCCGAGGATAGCCAAGACTCAGAGATTTTCTGGGTCGATCCAAAGCGCCGGGGCGTACTTCCTTTGGACGGTCTTCACATTCCGCGCCGGCTCAAGCGAACGATCAGGTCGTCTGATCTTACCATTCGTGTCGATCATGCATTTAAAGACTGCATGCATGCCTGTTCGAAGTCGCGGCCGGGGCGGCGCAGCACGTGGATTAACGATCAAATCATAGAGCTCTACACCGGTCTCTACGAAGTCGGATACGCTCATAGCGTCGAGGCCTGGCGTGACGATCAACTCGTAGGCGGACTCTATGGAGTATCGATCGGCGGGGCGTTCTTCGGAGAGAGCATGTTCAGCTTTGAACAGGATGCAAGCAAGATTGCTCTGGTCTATCTCGTGGCGCGCCTCGTGCATGGCGGCTACCGGCTTTTGGATGTCCAGTTCGTGACCGAACATCTGCAAAAATTCGGCGTCATCGAGATTTCTAAGGCGGACTACAAAAAGAGGCTGACTGAAGTGATCGTCGTTGAAGCGGACTTTTATTCCATGCCGCTTGATTGGACGGGGTCCAAGGTTTTGCAATCCATGACCCAGACGTCATAGACCGGATGTTCCAGGGCGCTGAGGCCCGGGCTGGAAGCAAACATCCAGCCGGTAAAGAGCTGCTCGCTATCGCCGTTGGGTTTTTGTTCGACGACCTCAAGGAACGCCGTGGTCTCCGGGGTCTCTTCCGGCGGGCGCTTATTGCAGGTGCGCACCGTAATCATCAGTCCTTTGAATTGAGCCGTCTCGCCGACGTCGATATCTAAATCGGTAATGCGCGCAGTGATTTTTTCCAGCGCCCGAATGCTCGCCCTTTTAGGCTTCTGTTCCTCTACCTCGGTGTCCTCTTCATCACGGGTCAAGTCGAGGCCAAACCCGTCTTCGCCTTCGGGCAGCTCCCGTGCGGGCATATCGACTTCATCGCGCAGGCTCGATGGCGGCCGTCTAAATCGGTCGATCTCGTCGGCTCTGCGAAACTCGCCAGACCCGGCGTCCGTCGGTTCAGTGGCAAACGGGTCGGGTTCATCTTGGGGATCGCCAAACTGCAGATCATTCAAGAAATCGTCTGCTTCCTCATTAAAGTCGTCGTCAAACTCCTCCCCGAAGGGCGGCGGCGTCAAAACGTCGTCCTCAATTTCGGGAGCTGGCGCGGTTTCAATTTCGGGAGCGGGCCTGGTTTCAGGATCCGGTTGGGCGTGGAGCCCGGATAGACTCAAGTTTCCAACGGCAAAAGCCAAAACAAAAGATCTTATTATCAACCACTTAACGTCAATACTTCCGGCCATTTCTTAGTACCTAGGCGATAAAGGCGGCGAAACGAAGGCGAAACCGATCGGCGATCAAGTTTCCCCCCTCATCCCTTAACTTAGGCTCAACGCATCGCGCAGCGCCGTTCTGTCGAGCTTGATCGTCAATTCTGAAGGAGAGCTATTCCTCGCCTTCCGAGCCGTTGCCCAAAGCAAAGACGGCTTGGCCAAGTAAGCTCATCAAATCGACAGAGCCTTGAGTGTAAACCAGCTCGCCGCCGGGAGACACGTTGTCCAAGCTGCCGCCGGGCTCAATACTTACATAACTCCCACCTAACAATCCTTCGGTCGAGATTTTGACGGATGAATCTTCGGGGAGTTCAACGTCGGCGCGGATAGAGAGGCGTAACACGGCCATGAACGAAATCATGTCCAAATCCTGCGCGGATACTGTGCCAATTTTTATTCCGGACATGCGCACATCGCTGCCTGGCGTGATGCCGTCGATGCGATTGAATTTGGCCGTCACATCGTAACCGCCGCCGGCCCCAACATCAGTCCGTGTATAGGCGAAAAAAAGAAATCCGGCCGCGATGATGAGCACCAAAGCCCCGAGTATGGTTTCAAATACTTCGTCTTTCATCGCCAAACCCTTTCTCGGCTTTCCACGGGCCTGCCTCAACTCACTTAGGTTGCCAGGCTTCATAGTCTCCCGTGGCGTGCGGCCTCTCCCCTGTGTTGGCCAAGCTACCCCGCGGGCGGTACGCAAAAGGTGTACCCGTCAAGTTTGCCACGTGGCCTGTTTCCCAGGCCTTGACTTGAAACGGTGCAACAGTCGGCGGCTCGTCGAATGTGTAGTGCAGCCAGCCGTGCCAATCAGCCGAGACGCGCGAGGCTTCAGCCGTGCCGTTGTAAGTCACCCAGCGTCGTTTGCGGCCCCCTGCGCGCGCTGATTTTTCCTCGTAGTAGATATTGCCTTGTTCATCCTCACCGACTTTTATTCCCCGGCGCTTCGTGAACAGTAGCGTGCCCAATGTCGCACCATTCCACCAAGTAAAGATTTTCGCCAGCCAGCCCATGCAGTAAGTTCCCAATTTGGCGATAGGTCCAAATAACGATTCCCTATCGTTGCGCACCGGAATATGTCACCGGCGCGCCGCATCGTCTAGAAGCCGCAGAGGGAGAGCGCCAGCTTCTGTCCTCGGCGACTGAACGTGACAACGCTAACGGTGCCGGGTTAACGGGGAGATGATAGTTATCCACCGCTATAACCCGAAAAAGAAGGCTGCGTTAGGTTGTTGAATTTAGTGCTGTTTCCGTCCTGACGGGGGTCGATATCTTGGGTTTGGCGTTACTTCAGGCACAAAATGTGTTGCGGGGGCGAAGCCCCTATTCTACAATTTGTGCCCGTTGGGGGGATAGGCGCATGATCTAGTGCGCCTGGGCTAAAACCCGCGATTCCAACGGTACGCCCGGCACATTCTCGGGAGCTTGTCTTAGGACCCGTGCGGTCCGCTGCGTTCTTTCTTTGATCCAACCGGCAAGCTCCAGACGCCGGCCAACGCAAACATGTGCAACTTGGCTGAGGAATTCGATGCGCATACAACGCCTCTTCACCGACGAATTAAAGTCACCCTATGACGCGATCGAGTTCCGCTCGACCTCCAGTGAAATACGCAATCCGGACGGCTCATTGGTTTTTCAGCTCGCCGAAATGGAAGTTCCCGCGTCCTGGAGCCAGGTGGCGTGTGACGTCTTAGCGCAAAAATATTTTCGCAAAGCCGGGGTCCCTAAAGCGTTAAAACCCGTGGAAGAAGACGGCGTGCCTGAATGGCTGTGGCGCCGCGTTGCCGACGAAGATGCCCTCACCCCGCTCGACGAAGACGACCGCTTCGGCCCGGAGACAACCGCCAAACAAGTATTCGATCGCCTAGCAGGCACCTGGACCTATTGGGGCTGGAAGGGCGGCTACTTCAGCACCGAAAAGGATGCGCTGTCCTACTACGACGAAATGCGCTTCATGCTCGCGGCACAAATCGCCGCGCCCAATAGCCCGCAATGGTTCAACACCGGATTGCACTGGGCCTATGGCATCGATGGCCCTGCGCAAGGTCATTTCTTTGTGCACTGGAAGAGCGGAGAGCTACTCGCCTCTGATAACGCCTATGAGCATCCCCAACCGCACGCTTGTTTCATTCAAGGGGTCAAAGACGATCTTGTGAACGACGGCGGGATCATGGATCTGTGGACGCGCGAGGCACGATTGTTCAAGTACGGCTCGGGGACGGGGACGAACTTTTCCGATCTTCGCGGAGAGGACGAAGCCCTGTCCGGCGGGGGCCGCTCTTCGGGGCTGATGAGCTTCCTAAAAATCGGAGACCGGTCAGCAGGTGCTATCAAATCCGGGGGTACGACGCGGCGCGCTGCAAAAATGGTAGTTGTCGATATCGACCATCCGGACATCGAAGACTTTATCGATTGGAAAGTGATTGAAGAGCAGAAAGTCGCCGCGCTGGTGGCGGGCTCCAAACTGACCTTTCAACATCTCACGGCCGTCATGAAGGCGTGCGTCAATTGCGACGGCGACGGTGGAGATTGCTTTGATCCGAAGAAAAACCCAGCACTGAAGCGCGAAGTGCAAGCGGCCAAGAAGGCCATGATCCCGGAAAATTACATCCACCGGATCATTCAGTTTGCCAAGCAAGGCTTTCGCGAAATTGAGTTTAGAACCTATGACACGGATTGGGACTCGGAAGCCTACATGTCTGTGTCGGGGCAGAACTCAAATAATACCGTGCGCGTCTCCGACGACTTTATGGAAGCCGTTGAGAACGACGAGTTATGGCATCTCAAACGCCGTACGGACAAAGAGATCGAAAAATCCGTTCGGGCGCGCGATCTGTGGGATCGCGTCGCGCATGCCGCCTGGCAGAGCGCTGACCCAGGCGTGCAATTTCACACCACGATCAACGACTGGAACACCTGTCCCGAAGACGGCGAAATTAGGGCGTCTAATCCGTGCTCGGAATATATGTTCTTGGACGACACGGCGTGTAATCTTGCATCTCTCAACTTGATTGCCTTCCGCAAGGGCGACAAGACGCTCGATCTGGACGGATTTGAGCACGCCGTTCGCTTGTGGACCTTAGCCCTCGAAGTCTCCGTCATGATGGCGCAATTTCCGTCAAAGGAGATTGCGCGAAAGTCCTACGAATATCGAACTCTAGGGCTTGGCTTTGCCAATATCGGCGGACTACTGATGTCGATGGGCCTGTCCTACGACAGCGCGGAAGGACGCTCCATAGCTGCAGGCTTCAGCGCACTCATGACCGGCACCGCCTACACCACGTCATCGGAAATGGCCAAAGAAGTGGGTCCGTTCCCACGCTACGAAAAAAACGAACCTCACATGATGCGCGTCATTCGAAATCATCGGCGCGCGGCTTACGGAGAAAACGATTACGAAGAGTTACAAACGCCGCCGGTGGCCTTCGAGGCAGAAAACTGTCCGGTCCCTGAACTTGTGTTTAAGGCGAGAGAGGCCTGGGACAAAGCGGTATCGGGCGGCGAGCAGTTCGGCTTTCGCAATGCTCAAGCTACAGTTGTTGCGCCAACGGGCACAATCGGACTTGTGATGGATTGCGACACGACCGGTATTGAGCCCGACTTTGCGTTGGTTAAGTTTAAGAAACTCGCGGGCGGCGGCTATTTCAAAATCATCAATCGCACGGTTCCCGAAGCGCTCGACAAACTCGGCTATGAGCAAAGCCAAATCGAAGACATAACGAACTACGCGGTGGGAACAGGAACGCTCAAGGAAGCGCCCGGCATCAACCACGAACTCCTAAAGGCTAAAGGCTTTACGGATACCCAAATTGACGCGGTAGAAGCCTCGTTGACGACGGCCTTTGATATCGGGTTTGCTTTCAATCGGTGGACGTTAGGCGAAGAATTTTGCCGCGACGTGTTACAGATTTCAGACGAAGAACTCAACGACTTCAATTTCAACCTGCTTGAATTCTTGGGCTTTAACAAACAAGACGCGGAGGCCGCAAACGTCCATTGCTGTGGTGCAATGACACTTGAAGGCGCGCCCCACCTCAAGGACGAAGACCTGCCTGTGTTCGACTGCGCCAATCCGTGCGGGAGAATCGGAAAACGGTTCCTTCCGGTCGACAGCCATATTCAAATGATGGCCGCCGCCCAACCCTTCATATCGGGCGCGATCTCAAAAACGATCAACATGCCGAGTGAGGCGACCATCGAAGACTGCCGCAAGGCCTATCAGACATCATGGAAGCTGGCGCTCAAAGCCAATGCACTGTATCGCGACGGCTCGAAATTGAGTCAGCCCCTTAATTCGCAATTGATCGACGACGAGGGCGACGGCAGCGACGAGAGCGGTAATGATTTGCTCGACATCGCCATGAACTCGGAAGCACCGGCGGCACAAAGGACGCAAGTCGTCACAGAAAAAATTGTCGAGCGCATCGTAGAACGCGAAAGTCATCGTCGGCGTCTGCCTGATCGGCGCAAAGGCTACACCCAAAAAGCCGTGGTCGGTGGACACAAGGTCTATTTGCGTACCGGCGAATACGAAGACGGCTCGCTGGGCGAAATCTTTATCGACATGCACAAGGAAGGCGCAGCCTTTCGCTCGCTGATGAATAATTTCGCCATCGCCATTTCCATCGGACTGCAATATGGCGTGCCCCTCGAAGAGTTTGTCGACGCCTTCATCTTCACGCGGTTCGAACCAGCTGGGCTGGTAGAGGGCAACGACACCCTCAAAAACGCAACCTCGCTGTTGGATTACGTGTTCCGCGAACTTGGCGTGTCCTATCTGGGCCGCGATGATCTCGCGCACGTTCAGCCCGACGACTTGAACTTTGATGCAATCGGCGGCGGCGTCAGTGAAGGCAAGCCGGAGACAAAAGAAGACAACGAGATGATGCTCGACGTCGTCAAAAGTTTGGCAAGCCGCGGTTATTTCCGGTCGAACTTGCCGAGTAACTTGGTATTTTTCAAGAACAGCGACAAAGCAAGTGGCCAAGGGGTTGTGGCGTCCGCCGAAGCGACTTCTGCCATTGCAGGCGATCCGGGTGCAGCGACGGCTACTGCACTTGCAACCGAACCTCAAACCATCGAAGAGCTCGCCCGCGCTGTTCAAGAAGCCGTCGAAGAAACGGATATGCTCACGGGCGCTGCGGACGTGCGCGTCCGCCAAATAGAGCGCGAACGGCTGATCGAAGCGCACATCAAAGGTTATGAGGGAGATGCATGCAGCTCGTGCGGCAACTTTACGCTGGTGCGCAACGGCACTTGCCTCAAGTGCGACACGTGCGGCTCGTCGTCAGGGTGCTCGTAATCCAAGATCCTGGATTTGCTTCAGGCCACGAACTCATAGAGGGGAGTCATCAATCCCGCGAACGGCTGCTTGTCGTGCCATTTCGGTCGTGGAATCCACAACTGTAAAACGGCCGGAGGTAGCCAAGGCTGTTAATAAAGTCTTTTGATTTGGGATTTTGATGTCTGCTTGTAGTAACAGCGGACGTTATTTCCTCTCTACGGCGCATTTGATTGCCGTCGACTATGGACACGGCTCAGCCGGACCATGTGTATCGGGTATATTGGCAATATCGGGCGCGTTGGCAGCCGTGCCATATTCATCTTCACCGCCCTCGGCAACGTGTCTGACATCAGCGCCTGTGGGACAGATGGAGTTGATTGTGTAACGGAGGATTTCTGGCTCATCGTCGTGACCGAAGGGAACGCAGATGAGCCAGAAATCCATGAGTTTGAAGGACGGCGCCGAGACGGCGGTACGGGACATCCGGCGCAAGACGCGCAAGCAATATTCAGCTGAAGAGAAGATCCGGATTGTGCTCTCGGGCCTGCGCGGCGAGGACAGCATCGCCGAGCTGTGCCGTCGGGAAGGGATCGCCGAGAGCCTCTACTACAGCTGGTCGAAGGAGTTCCTGGAAGCCGGCAAGAAGCGGCTTTCGGGGGATACCGCCCGCCAGGCGTCCTCGGGCGAGGTCAAGGACCTGCGCCGCGAGAGGCATGACCTCAAGGAAGCGCTTGCCGAACAGGTGCTGGAGAACCGGCTGCTTAAAAAAAGCATGATCGGGGATGGGGGAGACGGCGCATGAGATACCCCGCATCGGAGAAGCTCGAGATCATCCGCCTAGTCGAGCGATCCCATCTCCCGGTGCTGCGGACGCTGGACAAGCTCGGCATCCCGGCAACGACGTTTTACCGATGGTACGACCGGTATTTGCGTGGTGGCGTACAAGCATTGGAAGACCGGTCTCCCAAGCCAAAACGCGTGTGGAACCGCATCCCCGATGATATTCGAGAGCGGATCGTCGATATGGCTCTTCAGGAACCGGAACTGAGCCCGCGCGAGTTGGCAGTGCGGTTCACTGATACGCAAAGCTATTTTGTATCCGAAGCTTCAGTGTATCGCCTGCTCAAAGCTCTTGATCTGATTACCAGCCCGGCCTTCGTGGTCATCAAGGCTGCCAATGAGTTCCGCGACAAGACCACGGCGCCAAATCAAATGTGGCAGACCGACTTCACCTACCTCAAGGTCATCGGCTGGGGCTGGTTTTATCTCTCTACGATTCTTGATGACTTCTCGCGCTACATCATTGCGTGGAAGCTGTGCACCACGATGAGAGCTGAAGACGTCACTGATACGTTGGAAATGGCTCTGGAGGCATCGGGTTGCGATCAGGCAAATGTCGCACACAAGCCGCGTCTGCTATCTGACAATGGTTCAAGTTATATTGCCGGCGATCTTGCTGACTGGATGGATGATCAAGGCATGAGGCATGTTCGCGGCGCGCCGTATCATCCGCAAACGCAAGGCAAAATCGAGCGTTGGCATCAAACGCTCAAGAACCGCATCTTGCTGGAAAACTATTACCTACCTGGCGATCTTGAAGCGCAGATCGATGAGTTCGTGGGTCACTACAATCACCAGCGCTATCACGAGAGTCTGCAAAACCTCACGCCCGCAGATGTTTACTTTGGGCGCGGCCAAACCATTCTATTGCAAAGAGAAAGGATCAAGCGAAAAACGATCGAGCATCGGCGCTTGCAACACAGCAAAGCCGCTGCTTAAACTGATACAATAGATGAGCCATATACTCCGCTAGCTCAAATCAAAATCTGTTCCAATTTATCTGACGACGGACAGACGTGACATCGACAAAGACGCTCGAGCCCACAATGATTGCGATGACCTGCCAGTCGACCGCCGGAATGTAGACCGGCATGTCGAGCTCATGGCCGTTGGGCAGTGTTATGGCGCCGAATGGAATGAGACCAAACGCCGAGCCAAGTCCCAGCGACAGGATGGCAAAGACGCCGACGATGACCGACTTCTTGGCGTGGAGCTTTTCTTCCAGCGCGAGCGCCGGGATCATCAACGCCAACAGCGCGCCGAAGAATGCCGTGAGTTCTATAGGCACGTGCGCGAGCTGATCAGCATTTGAGCCGTGATCGTCCATGAGGCCGCCGCAATGACTTTCTTAGAGAAGGAGGAGGGGGATTTGCCGCAATTCAACGGCGAGGGGATAGACAAGGCCATGCATGGCCAGCTGGTCTTCGTCCTTGGCGTTCAGAACGAGGAGATCGACTTCGTGTTCATCGATGGCCTTTTGGTATTCCGATAACCGGTGGCCGAAGCGAACGGACATTTCGGTACTGAGATCGGGCCTGTGTTCTTTCAGAACGGCTGCCGCGCCGTTGACATAATCGCTAGGTTCTTTCAGCAGCTGGGCCGCTATTTTCTCCCGTGCCATCTCGCTTTCGATGTCCGGAATCTTGGATATGGCGGCCAAATACCGCTCGAAGACCGCATCGTCCTCGATATGAGTGAGGTGGAGCGCTCCCCCTTGCGCGGTAAAGACAGCAGCGGTGTTAATCAATCGTGGGTCGCCCGCCAAATGATCGGTCATGGCCATGACGCTGCTCGTATTTTCAAGGGTGTGGGCGCGAGCATAGTCCGCGTCGGGATGAGGCAAAATCAAAACCGGCGTGCTTGTTTTTTGTAGAAGCACATCCAAATGCTCGCCCAACGAATGGGGATGGCGCCATGCCTCCCCGTGCAAATTACGGTAGGTGCAAACAAGATCAGGCTCGGTGTCGTCGACGCGGTTCAAAACTTCGAGCGTCGACTGCAAATTCTCGTCGCCTGCGACTTGCCAGGTGACCGAGCTGCCGAGCACAGAGAGAAATTCTTGGATATCGGTCAAGTAAGATTGTGCGGCGGCCTCGGAGCGATCGTGGATCAGCAGCACGCTGGCGATGTGCGCCGGCTCGTAGACAAAGACCTCTCTGAGGGCCGAGCGGAACATGCTTTCAAATTGATCGATTTGAGTCATAAGAGCACAACGAATTCACGGAGTTGAACCATAAGAGTATTACGGGCTTTCAGTGACCGGCGCTTCGATCGGAAAATCGAACCTGCTCTCGGGAAATGGTTCCTCGATTAGGTTAAAGTGCCACCATTCCTTTTCGAAATTTCGAAAGCCGTGTTCAGTCATCAGGTCGACCAATACTCTGCGATTGGCGGCGGCCTCGCCGGTGATCCAGGGGTGAGCGGTGTGACTTAGTTCGTCAAAACAGTCGTAGCCCGTTCCCATATCGACACTGTTGTCGGGAAAACGGACACCGGCCACTGACGTACACGGAGCATAATTTTCAGTTGCCTTGAAGTCGTCCTGTTCGGGAATCGGCAAGGGCACAATCGTGACGTCGATGGCGCTGCCCCGTGAATGGGACGACTCATCGGCGATGTAACCTTGCTCGATCAGCGTGGCCTTGTCCTCGCGGGGGTAAAATTCATTGGCCATTGAAGTTTCAGCCGAATCTCCCGCCCAGGCGACGAATGCCTCAACTGCGCGTCGGGGGCGATAACAGTCATAAACCTTGAGCGAAAAGCCGGTTTTGCTGATGTCTTCTTGAGCGGCCTTGAGGGCTTCAGCGGCCTCGGCGACCAAAAGGCATTCGGCGGCATTGTACCCCACGATCGGCGCGCCGGTGAAATTGTGAGCGGTGGCATATCTAACGTCTTGGACAATGTCAGGCGCCACGTCGCGCAAATAGACAAAGCCGTCCGGAAGATTGCCGTCGGCTTGATCGCAAGCGGCAATCATGAGCGCCGCGGTCAAGAAGAGCGCTTTTGGGGGGGCTTGTAATTTCATTTCAGTCGTAAATATAACGCCTAGCTGCGAAAAATCTTTCGCTTTATTTGGCTCGGTTTACGAAATACCTGCAACGTCTCATGTAAGGTTGAGTTCATGAGACGGCGGGTCTTGTGCCTTGGAGGCGAGGCTTCTATAAATTCGCCCCATCGCAAACCGTCGCCGATCGAATCGGATAAGAGGTCATCATGTTGGCGCGCATTTATCAGCCTGCAAAGACAAGTATGCAGTCGGGCAACGCGAATACCAAAGATTGGGTTTTGGAATTTGAGCTCGACAAAGCGCGGCGCATCGACCCGCTTATGGGATGGACTAGCGTTAGCGATACGAAAGGCCAAGTTCTCCTGAGATTCGCGACCCGCCAGGAAGCAATCGCCTACGCCAAGAAGCACAACATACCCCATCAAGTTTATGAGCCGCGAGAACGGCGCAAAGTGCTGAAAGCCTACGCCGACAATTTCAAATATGGCCGTGTCGGGTCTTGGACCCATTAATCGGCAGCTGCGTGTGGGGGTTTGGACTTGCCCCGCTTGAGTGGAGAGCACGGTTTTGGTTTAGGTCATCATTTCATATTGGATCGGGCTTTGATAGTTGCATGCTGAATGTCGTCTGACGGGGTTATAAAAACCGTCAATGTATTGAGCGATTTCTGTTTCAGCCTGGGCGCGCGTTTGGAAGACCGTTCGCCAGACAAGTTCTGATTTGATGGTTTTGAAGAAAGTTTCCACGACGGCATTGTCGTAACAGTTCCCTTTGCCGGACATGGACACAACGGCGCCGATTTTCTTCAGGGCAGCGCGATACTCAATAGAGCAATATTGCGAGCCGCGATCAGAGTGATGGATCAGTCCCGGCGGCGGGCGCCGCAAAGCCACAGCCCGGCGCAGGGCTTCAAGCGCCAAGTCCCGCTTCAACCGATCGCTGACAGCCCAGCCGACAATCCACCGGGAGAATAAGTCCATCACGACAGCGAGATAGAGCCAGCCTTCGGTTGTCCATATATAACTGATATCAACAGCCCATTTTTGATTGGGTTTGTCGGCATTAAAGTCGCCGCCAAGATGGTTGGGCGCGATCGGCCAAGCGTGACAGCTATCAGTCGTGCGCCGGAAACGCCGCTTGCGCCTTGCCTGCAGGCCATTCTCGCGCATCAACCGGGCAACACGACGACGGCCAACTTCAAATCCCTCATCTTGTAAATCGCGTGTCATGCGCGGGCTGCCATAGGTCTCGTTCGACAAGGCGAACGCGTTTCGAATATGGGCGAGCAGGATCATGTCCTCGCGCTGACGGCGGCTCGCCGGGCGATCCTTCCACCCGTAATAACCGCTCTGGCTGACGCCAAGCAGACAGCAGGCGCGCTGAACAGAAACAAACGCCTTGCTCGCGTCGATCAGTTGAAACTTCATCGACTTGGCTCCTTGGTGAACAAGGCGGTCGCTTTTTTTAACAAGTCCCTTTCCTGCCGAAGGATCTCATTCTCACGCCGAAGGCGGGTGTTTTCTTTCTCAAGATCATCGTGCGGGCCGGCGGCCAAATCCTCATCACGAAAGCGCCGCCGCCACGCCGACAGCGTCGATTTGCCGACGCCAAGATCTTTCGCAATCTCATCAATCGTTCGACCGCTCTCATAGCTCAATCGAACGGCCTCTCGCTTAAACTCGTCGCTAAATTCTCGGTTCCTGCCTGTCATGTGCACCTCCGTTTAGCTTAGAAAGTGCTCTCCACTCTTCTGAGGCAAGTCCAGTTCAAGTGTTGACTGGAAAACCCAGTAAATCTCCTATATCAGCTAGTGCCTCAACTTTTGGCGCTATGACCCCGTAGCTCAACCGGATAGAGCATCTGCCTTCTAAGCAGAGGGTTGTAGGTTCGAGTCCTGCCGGGGTCGCCAGGTATCCCTTTGATAGTCATAGTGTAATTCGACTTTTTGTCATGTCTTCTAAAATCACTTATTTGGCAACTTTTGCCTTGGTTGCCAAAGTCGTCTGCATTTTGTTCTCTAGTTTATGGATCGCAGCAAGCGCGAGCTTGTCTGTCATAGACAGGTATGTCTCAAGGATTCGATTAACGTTGGTCATTGAGTGCCCGGTGATCGCTGCGATCTCTGGTGTGGTTGCGCCGGCCTCAGCAAGATTGGTAACGGCGGTCCCTCTCAAATCGTTGAACCGCAAGTCATCCAGCTTTGCTTTTGCGGCGGCTTGGTCCCATTGCTTGCCAAAATGACGGGCGGACCAAGAGCGCCCCTTTGAGGTCGTGAGCACGACCGCTGCGCGTTTGGGAATGCCGTCCAAAATATTTCCCAGACGATCATGGACGGGAATGTTGACTGTCTTTTTGGTTTTTGATTGGCGCAGAGTAATCCACCGTCTGCCATCTCGCTTTTCAATCTGAGTCCATACCAAAGCCCTTAAGTCGCCCTGACGCTGGCCGGTGTAGTAGGCGAGAAATAGTGCCCATTGCAGCTCTTGGCTGGCATGCTGGCAAAAGGCCTCTATGTGCTGGGGAAGCCAATTGCTGTCGCGCCGATTATTCTTGTAGAGCGACTCTGGTTCCTTGGCATGGTTCACGTCGATCCGGCCTCTTTTGTAGGCAAAAGATAGGATTCGGCGCAGCACGTTCCAAGCAGCGTCTGCGGTGCGCGGCTTGTGGGCTAAAGTATCGCGCCACTCGAAGAAATCGCTTCGGATCCGGCGGTCTTCCAATACGGCGATAGGGACAGTGCCAAACTCGTCTCGTATCCAATCAATATAGCGCGAATATTCCACCTTGGTTCTGGGGCTTAGCCCCTTAAAGGAAGGCGAGCCTTTGTAGGCCGTAATCAGGTCGTTGAATTTCCCACTCTTTTTATGGTCTATCCGGCCGGCCCGTTGCCAACTTTCTTGGAATTGATGCGTTCCCGGGTCACCCTTGATAGGTTTCCTGGTTTGCTGGTGATAGTAGTACGTCTTGATGGTGCCGTCGGCTAATCGCTTCTTTACTTGTTTTATATGCTTCATCCGCGCGATGACCATGGCTCAGCCCCGTTGTTTTTTCCACTCTTCTGAGGCAAGTCCAAGGAACGAATCGACGGGTTCAAGGCATCCCCACATTCCTTGATAGTCACCCCATACTGCTCGACTAGATCCTTCGTGGTCATCGTGGCAGCGGCTCCGTGCCACGGCTGAGGATTCCCAGATAGGCGTCATACACGAATAGGCGACAGCGCTGTTTGCCGGTGATTTCGCGAACAATGCCGAGGCGCTCCATATGCTGGATCGACTTGCTCACTGTCGGCGCAGAGACTCCGAGCCGTTGGGCCGCATCCCGAATAGCGATGATGGGCTTCTGCTGCATGAGCTGGTGAACGCGAAGTGCTGATGCCGCCGGCCGACCGAGGTGCTCGATCCGACAGCGGTCGTCGTCAAACACCTTCATGATCTCTTGCGCCGCGTCGGCCGCCTGTGTCGACGTCTCGGCAACCCCCGCGAGGAAAAACTCAAGCCAAGTCTCCCAGTCACCCTGCTCGCGGACCTGCTGAAGCAGGTCATAGTACAGACGGCGGTGCGCCTTGAAGTAGAGGCTGAGGTAAAGGGTGGGCTCTTCCAAGAATCCCTGGGCACAAAGCAAGAAGGTGATCAAGAGCCGTCCGAGACGGCCGTTGCCGTCGACGAACGGATGGATGGTCTCAAACTGGACATGAAGCAAGCCGGCCTTGATCAGCAGCGGGAGTTCGGGCGTGTCGGCATGAATGAACTTCTCAAGATCCGACATCAGGTCCAGGACTTGATCGGGCGGTGGCGGGACGAACAAAGCATTCCCGGGGCGGGTGCCGCCGACCCAGTTCTGGGATGTGCGAAAGTCTCCCGGCTGCTTCGTGCTGCCACGACCTTTGGACAGCAGTATCTCGTGGATCTCCCGCATGAGGCGGAGCGAGATCGGAAAGCCCTCTCGAATCCGGGTGAGGCCATGGTTCATGGCCGCAACGTAGTTCGAGACCTCCAGGACATCGTCGAGGGGTGCTCCCGGCGCCGCCGCGCTCTCATAGAGCAGCAAATCCGAAAGGGAAGATTGAGTGCCCTCGATTTGGGACGAAAGCAGCGCCTCCTTGCGGATGTACATGTACAGAAACAAAGGCGTGTCCGGGAGAATTGAGGTCACGCCGTCCAGACGTCCGAGGGCCCGGTTGGCCCCATCCAAAAGCCCAAAGAGCGTATTCATTCGAACAGGCGGCTCTGGCGGCAGCGGGGGCGGTACGAGGGCCTCGGTTGTTTCACCTGCTACTGTGGTCGCGACACGCTTGCCCAAGCGTGTTTCTGCGTGTTGCAGAGGCATGTTGCGAAACGATCCTTTCTTTGGAGTTCTCATAACGAAAGGAAATTCAACATTTCTTTCTTTGCGGCGAGTGTAACGAAAGGCTCAAGGCGGGCAAAGCGCTATCGATAGCGGGAACGCCAGCCATGGGCCCTTGTAGCTCAACGCCAGAAAGCCTTCCCTCTCGCCGCGTTTCGACCGGACAGCCGCTCGAGCACCGCCGAGTTCCTCCCTTTCGAATTAACGCATGGCACCGCCCGGAGGCCGAGCCCGGCTCCGGTCGGGCGAGGCAAGGGCGCCATCTCCTCGGCGGTGAAGTCGCGCCCGTAGTATCGGCACTCGACGTCGGCCGTCATCCTGGCGCCATCAGGGCGCACCATTGCGCGTCTTGCGCCGGATGTCCCGTACCGCCGTCTCGGCGCCGTCCTTCAAACTCATGGATTTCTGGATCATCTGCGTTCCCTTCGGTCACGACGATGAGCCAGAAATCCTCCGTTACGCAATCAACTCCATCTGTCCCACAGGCGCTGATGTCAGACATCGCACACAAGCCGCGTCTGCTATCTGACAATGGTTCAAGTTATATTGCCGGCGATCTTGAAGCGCAGATCGATGAGTTCGTGGGTCACTACAATCACCAGCGCTATCACGAGAGTCTGCAAAACCTCACGCCCGCAGATGTTTACTTTGGGCGCGGCCAAACCATTCTATTGCAAAGAGAAAGGATCAAGCGAAAAACGATCGAGCATCGGCGCTTGCAACACAGCAAAGCCGCTGCTTAAACTGATACAACAGATGAGCCATATACTCCGCTAGCTCAAATCAAAATCTGTTCCAATTTATCTGATGACGGACATGGAACGCTACGAACTGTTGTTTCGCATCGGAGATGAACTTTCTCGATTTGTCATCGGAGACTATAGTCTCGCGCACAAATCTCTCGCCATTGAAGCTGTAGACAACCGGGACGTAGGGAGCATCCGCCGGTGAATAGCTCCGACAATCAGACTGCCGATAATGATCCTGGCAGTGTGAACGCGTCTCGGACCGCAGCCTTGCCCTGGGTGGAGCGGTTACTCATGCTCCACCACCAAGTGCGGAACGCGGTAGCGACTGCCGACCGCGCTGGAACCGGATCCAGAAACGCGAAGGGCGACGAAATCAAACGCTTCGACCTGATTGCCAATGACGCGGCTTTGACTGTCCTCCGGGAACTTCAGTTGCCGATCGTCGTCGATTCCGAGGAGAGCGAACCTCTGCAAATCGGTTCCGGCACGCCGCGACACCGTCTCATCCTCGATCCAGTGGATGGTTCCGACAACTGGGCGCGGGGGTTGCCGCTGTCAGCCTTGTCCTGCGCCGTGCTGCCGGCTGACGCTCCCCTCCATCCCGATTGGGTCGAAGCGGCTCTGGTTGGGCCGCTCGAGCCGGGCACGACCCTGATCGCGCTCAAGGGCTCTGGTGCTTGGCGCGGGAAGGAATCCCTCCATATATCTGACGTCCGCAACGTCGCCGAGGCCACGATCTCGGTCGAACTCAATCATCATTCTCCGTCGCCGGGCATTGCCCGTCTGACGGCCGCTGCCAGAAGCGTGCGGTGTTACGGTTGCGCGTCACGCGCCATCTCCCTGGTCGCCGAGGGCGTGACCGACGCCCATGTGGACGCGCGTGGCCGTTTGACCGCAGAAAGCTACCTCGCCGCCGCACGCTTGGTAATCGAGGCGGGGGGCTGGGTTGTCGGCCTTGATGGCGCGCCCCTGGCGCCGCCGGAAAGTTTGACCGACCGCGTCAGCCTGATCGCAGCGGCGAGCCGGGACCTGTGCGATGAGATCGTGGATGTTTTGGGCGATGAATAACCCTGACCTGACCACGGCGGCACCGGAGATGGCGCTGATCCTTGCCGCCGGATTGGGGTCGCGGCTTCGACCGCATACCAATAGACCAAAACCGCTCACCAGGGTGCTCGGATTGACCCTCGCGGAACGGACCGTGTGGACATTGCTGGACGCCGGCATCAGACGTTTCCTTGTCACCCTCGGTCATGAATTCGAAGCGGTCAGGACCCATTTTTCCGATATCGCCCAGCGTCGCGGCGTCACGATTGACTTTATCGAAGCCGAAGGCTGGAGGCGCGGCAATGGTGCCAGCGCCCTGGCAGCCAAGGGTCGCACCGGCGAGGCGCCCTTCTTCCTAGTTATGGTCGATCATCTTTTCGATCCCCGTATCGCGCGGGCACTGGCCGGTGACCCTCCCGCACGAGGAGAAATGTGCCTCGCCGTGGACCGCGACAAGGATGGCATCTTCGATCTCGGCGATGTCACTCGGGTCAAGATCGACGACGGACGCATTCAAGAGATCGAGAAGACGCTCGATGATTGGGATGCCGGCGCCACCGGAGTTATGCTTTGTACGTCCGGCCTGTTCGAAGGTCTTGAGCGCGCGGCAGCGCGGAATAAGCATGGACTCTCCGACGGGCTCAAGGAAATGGCGCGTGAAGGCCGGGCGAGCACCGTCGATGTGACGAGAATGCCGTGGCTCGACGTTGATACACCCAAAGCCTTGCGTGAGGCGGAGAGAAGGCTCATGCGCGACCAAGCCTCGAAAATCCAGGACGGACCGGTGGCGCGCCATTTCAACCGACGGGTTTCCCGCTGGCTCAGCCGCTATCTGGTTGGCACAGCCGTGACGCCCAACCAAATTTCCCTAGCCTCCTGGCTCCTGTCGTGTATCGCGGCGGGATTGATGGCATTGGGCGGTTATCCGGCGCTGGCCGCTGGTGGCGTGCTGGCACAACTGGCCTCGGTCGTCGACGGGTGCGATGGCGAGATCGCTCGACTGAAGCATTCGCAGAGCGAGTTTGGCGGCTGGTTCGACGCGGTCCTCGACCGGTATGCTGACGCCATCCTGTTATTCGGCCTGATGTGGCACGAATTCGCATCGACCGGCACTCACTTGTCTCTCGTGCTGGGATTTGTGGCGATCGTGGGGTCGTTTTTGAACAGCTATACGGCCGATAAGTATGACGGGTTGATGGCGCAGAAACTGCAAGGCATCCCATACTTTCGGCTGGGCCGGGACGTGCGGGTGTTCGTCATTTTTGTCGGCGCCATCTTCAACCTTCCTCTCGTCACCCTGGGTGTTGTCGCAGTAGTGATGAACATGGAGGTGATTCGGCGAATCGTCGTTTGTGCCACCGCGGACACCAACGTAGATAAATGACATTGTCAGACTAACAGGACAGGGCTTGTAGAACCTACAATCGAGCGCCTTCAGGCGGCTAGAGCAATTTCAGATCAGACAGAATCATAGGGGATTCCCATGAGTCGGGGTTTGTGCTTCAAGATGCGTGCTGGAGAAGGAGGCCAGCCTGCATGACGAAACCTCTTTCGATTGATTTACGGGAACGGCTGATATCGGCAGTTGAAGACACTAGAGGAATGCGGAAGATGGAGAGAAGAAATGCGAAAGACGGCTGCGCATTTTTGAGGTATAGGGGGAAAAATCAAACGGCCGTTTGACTATGTTGTCCGTCATCAGATAAATTGGAACAGATTTCGATTTGAGCAAGCTGAGTCTTTGGCTCATCTGTTGTTTCAATTTAAGCAGCGGCTTTGCGGTGTTGCAAGCGCCGGTGTTCGATTGTTTTTCGTTTAATCCTTTCTCTTTGCAATAGAATAGTTTGGCCGCGCCCGAAGTAGACGTCGGCAGGCGTGAGGTTCTTCAGGCTCTCGTGATATCGCTGGTGGTTGTAGTGGCCGACGAAGTCTTCGATCTGCGCTTCCAGGTCGCCAGGCAGATAATAGTTTTGCAGCAAGATGCGGTTCTTGAGCGTCTGATGCCAACGCTCAATTTTGCCTTGCGTCTGCGGATGATAAGGCGCACCGCGTACATGCTTCATGCCTTGATCATCCATCCAGTCAGCAAGATCGCCAGCAATATAAGACGGGCCATTGTCGGACAGCAGGCGCGGCTTGTGAACGACATTAACTTGATCGAGCCCGGATTCGGCGAGAGCTGCTTCCAGCGTTTCGGTAACGTCCTCAACCCTCATCGTGGTGCAGAGTTTCCACGCAATGATATAGCGCGAGAAGTCATCCAGGATCGTCGACAGGTAAAACCAGCCCCAGCCGATGACCTTGAGATAGGTGAAGTCTGTCTGCCACATTTGATTTGGCGCCGTGGTCTTGTCTGTAAACTCGTCAGCCGCCTTGATGACAACAAAGGCTGGGCTGGTGATCAGATCCAGAGCCTTGAGCAGGCGATACACCGAAGCTTCAGATACGAAGTAGCCTTGCGTATCGGTGAACCTGACAGCCAGCTCGCGCGGCGACAACTCAGGCTCTTCAAGCGCTAGATCAACGATCTTGTCTCGAACGTCATCGGGAATACGGTTCCATACCCGTCCCGGCTTTGGAGACCGATCTTCCAGCGCTTCCACACCGCCAGTTTGATACTGATCGTACCAGCGATAGAATGTTGTCCGTGGAATGCCGAGTGTATCCAGCGTGCGTTTAACTGGCAGATGTGATTGCTCAACCAGTCCGATGATCTCGGCCTTCTCGGATGCAGGATATCTCATTCGATATCCTCCCCATCCCCGATTATGCTTTTTTTCAGAAGGCGCAGTTCCAACGCTTGTTCGGCAACGACTTCCTTGAGGTCTTGCGCTTCGCGCCGTAAGTCCTTCACCTCACCAGTATTAGCGGCCCGCGCCGTATCGCCTGCCAGCCGCTTCTTGCCAGCTTCAAGAAACTCCTTCGACCAGGTGTAATACATGCCCTGAGCGATGCCTTCCTGACGGCAAAGCTCGGCAATGCTGTCTTCGCCGCGAAGTCCGGCAAGCACAATCCGTATCTTCTCTTCAGCTGAATAGCGTTTGCGCGTCCAGCGGCGAATATCCTTGACTGTACGTTCCGCAGCTTCTTGATGGCGCACTGTTTTGTCTCTCATCGTCCACTCCTCTCGTATGACGATGGGCCAAAAACTCTCCCTTACGCAATTCCCTCAATCTGTCCCATGAGTGCTGACGCCGGACAGTCAAAAAGCGTTGGCACGTTCAAAACTTTGGGACGCGGACAGCCATTTGCCCCGTAGCGCACTTCCCAGCACAGGTGAAATGCTCGAAGCACTGTCATCCGAAGAGTTCGACGGCGCGGCCTATGATGACGGCTACCCGGAGCACTTAAAAAAGACAATTTACTAGGTACGACTTCTAGGGTTGGTACCAAATGGGTGAGGTGAAGGCGCGCTCCTGCAACGACGCTGGCATGTCGTCCAACAACGGAAGTTGTAGCGCCTTGGCATCGTAAGTCGACCAGCGCGGCGTTGGGATTTCGATGACGCGCACATAATAGAAGGCCGGAACGTCAGGGTCGAAGTCTGGATCAACCCACAACGCTCGGAGTTCAATCGCACCGATGTCGTTGGTATAACTCGCGCTTGCGACATCGACCGTACTACCGACGGACGCAAATTTACCAACCTCATCAGGCGCCCGGTTGTCGGACAAAGCGACATTGTAGATTTTCACTTGTGGTCCGCCGCCGTCACTCCAGCCCTTGATGATCTGAATGCGATCCAAATTCGCGCCGCTTGGATCTTTCGCTGCCCAAACAGCAAGCTTAGGAGCAAGCGCGCCATTTTCATTTTTCAGCATTGCGCCCATTTTCAGCATGGCGCCCATGGGCACGCCGTTCTCGCGCGCCTGATCGGCCCAATCGGGCTGATCGAAAAGATCGTCGGAATAGTCCCATCCGGCAAAAACGCGTACCTGAATGCGTGGGCCGGTCGTGGCATAGGTCTCACGACGTTGCAGGGCGTCGAAAATTTGCGCGCGGCTATTTTCCTCGGCCCACACGCCCGTGACCCCCGACGTGCTCAAAGCCCAATACGGCAAACCATTCCACGCCACTCTGTCCCAGCGGGACTCGGGCGTTGCATCGTAAGTCGCGCCGGCGAATCCTGGAAGATTGTCTTCTTCAACAATCGTAAAACCCGAATGACTATCGGTCGCGCCGACAAATCCGAACATGAAGGGATTGAAGCCCTGCCTCGCTTTGGTATCGACACCGAGAGCCAAAGCTTCGCGCGCATAGCTGCCTTCGATTTTGCCGACATTGTTAAAGCCCTCAAGCAAGTTTCCAAATATCTCGTGACCGGAAAAAGCGTCGTTGGGAGACAATTCCGGATGGGTTTCGGACGTGCCTTTGTTTTGCGTGATTTCGACGACGGGTTCGTTTGCCGCGCGTCGCAAAGCATAGGTTTGATCGATTGGCTCACCTTTTGAATCGGCAAGCGCAAACATACGTCCGTCGCTGACATTGGGATTGTGCGGAATGGCGAGGGCGGCCGTGCCCCTCGCTTTTGTCCTTTCCAAAAACTCCCAAAGGTCTTCGGGATAAATTGAATCTTCAGCTGTAAAGGGAATCGGCAAATCGGCCGTGTCTTTAAAAATAACATTCCGGTGCATGTTGCCGCCTTCTATATAGGCGGTCCATTCATAGGCGGCAAAGGCTGTGAATGTGCCGGGATCATTGTGCCGCCTCAGCTGCCTCGATGATGGTATTCCAAACGGCGCTCTTGAGTGCCGCCTCGTCATAACCGTCTAGCGTTCCATCGTCGCGCACGGCTTCCATAAAAGCGAACCATGCCTTCATGCGCACATCGCTTTCGGGGGAGCGCAACAGCTGGCCAAGTTCCGGGTGATCGTAAAGCGGATGATCGGGATCGGTGAAAGACTGAAGCGCGCCCAAAAACTCCGCGTGCTCGGTTACAGCCAAAAAATCGAGCGGCGTCTTGAGCTGCGCGTTGGCGCCGTTGCTGCGAACAACAGCTTCTCCCTTGGCATAGTTGTAGGCGTCGTCGAGATTCTCTTCAGTGGTCAAATAGAAGGCGTCGTTGGAGTAGCGCGTATGCAAATGAAGATCGCCGAAATAGACGTTCTTCGTGACGGTCTCTTGCCCTGCACAGGACGCCAGCCAGAGCGATAGCGTTCCGACAGCCATCAGCGAATAACTTCGCTTCGTCCCGGTGCTTTTCGCCTTCGATCTTTGAAATTTCATAAACTCTTGCCCCCTCTAAAGTTTGAACCGTTCTTGTTGGCCACGATAGGCAATGTCATGAACAAGGTTTTGAACGTATGCGCCCGATTGCGCGTATATTTGCATTGCTTTGCCAACGTGAGACAATGAAATCAAATCATACTACGCAAGAGATATCCTACTCGGGGCACATAGATGACAAGGTTCCATACAAACTGGATTGTACTGACCGCAATTGCCGGACTCGCCCTCTCGTCGATGGCCGCAGGCAAAGACTCTACGGAGACATTTCAAGTTCCCCTGGGCACGTGGACCGGCACCGGCTATCAGCTTTACGACATGCCCAGCGACGGCGAATATTCGAGCTGGAACGTGTTACTGCGGAGCGATGGAAAATCGATTGGTATTTCATATCCGTCGCTTGGCTGCGGCGGCACTTGGGACATAGAAAACTCTACAAGGCTCGCATCCTACTACCGGGAGAACATTACTTACGGCGTGGAAGACTGTATTGACCAGGGACTTGTCGTTGCCTCTCCTATGGACGACGGGCGATTGCGCTTGGAATACTATTATCCGGACAACACGTTCATCGCGTTCGCACATCTCGACTTGGAAATTTGATGCTCAGGAGATTGAATTTCACCGTAAGCCGGCACGCGCTGCTCGCGGCAAGCGGCGCGATCGTGGCGAACGCAGCCTTGCCGGGCCTTGCTCATGCCGCTGACGTACGTTTCTATCGTCAGTATGCGGACTGCCGCTACGGGCAAATTCATTTTCGCACGGCTGTGCCGGCGGGCGGCACAAATGGCAGACACGTTCCGCTTGTCTGTCTTCACCAAAGTCCCGGCTCCGGTATTGAATTCGAAGAGTTTCAAGCCGTGATGGCGAGCGATCGCTTGGTGCTCTGTCCCGACACGGCCGGCTACGGCGCCTCGGACGGGCCGCTGACCCAGCCGGTCATTACCGATTACGCCGGCGCTCTGGCCGATGCACTCGAATCCCTCGTTTTTGGCGAACGTGGCGCGGGCCCGGTCGACGTGCTCGGCTTCCATACCGGCAACTTCATCGCCATCGAACTCGCCGTGGCGCGCCCCGATCTTGTGCGCCGGCTGGTGATGCCGAGCATTCCCTATTACCCGGTGGAAGCACGCGAAGACCTTCGCATTCAAGAAGACCTTCGCATTCAATATGCCCAGCCGCGGCCTTACTTCAGCGACCCGGATTACGTCGGCAAAAGCTATCGGCAGCTTGTTTTGGAGGCCGACGATGGTCTACCGATCGAGCGCCGTCACGACCTGTTCGTCAGTCGCCTGCGCGCGGGGCCGGACAGCCAATTCGGCTTCGACGCGGTGTTTCGCTACGACGCCGACGCCGCCCTCACTGCCATCACACAACCGGCGCTGTTACCGGTGCTGACTGACACCCTCGGCGGGCCGACGCGAGCAGCAAGTGCGTTTATTCAAAACGCGGAGGTCGTTGAGCGGCCAGACCTCAAAGGACTCGATTGGATCTTGCAGCCAAACGCCATGGCAGAGATGGTGCGTGACTTTTTGGATCAATCGCCCCTGGATCAATCGCCGGTTGGCGGCGCAGTCGTGATTGTTGCAACGCCTGCGTCGGTCGGCAAGACCAACGATAACGGCATTCGTCATTGGCGCCACTACGCCAACAACCGCTACGGTCAAATGCACTTTACGTCGGCGGCCTCAAACGAGACTGACAAGACACCGGTCGCACTGTTTCACCAGAGTCCCCTATCGGGCGTCATCTTTAAAGAATTGATCGCGGCGCTTGCCACAGATCGCATGGTTCATGCGGCCGACACGCCGGGCTTTGGCGACTCCGACGGACCTGCGGGCCAACCGACCATGGCCGACTATGGCGGCGCAACGGCGGAGGCCTTGATCGCTTTAGGCTACGGCGGCGACAGACCTATCGACTTGTTCGGATTTCATACCGGCTCTTTGGTGGCCATCGAAGTGGCACGCCAAGCACCGGACCTCGTGCGCCGCGTTATCTTGTGCGGCGTGCCTTATTACCCCGCCGACGAACGGCTCGATCGGCAAAATCAATTCCTGCGGCCTTATGCGTTTCTAACTGATCCCGACTATGTCGACGAGATGTACAAGCGCATGGTGCCAAACGGCGATCCCAAAATTCCCGAGGCGCGCCGGCTCGAACGCTTTACCGACCGCATGCGCGCCGGACCCGGCGGCGAATGGGGACCGCGTGCTGTCTTTGCTTACGACGCCGATGCGGGACTCGCGGCCATCACGCAACCGACATTGCTTATGGCCTTCGAAGAAGTCATGACCGAGCCCACGCGCGAAGCCCATAAGCTCATGCCCGCAGCGGAGTTCGTCCACCTTCCCGAGCTCGACATGATGGGCTTTATGGATCAGCCGCAGCGCGTCGCAAACGCCATGCGCGCTTTTTTGGATCAGGGTTAGTGCTGCACTTGATTCCAATAGATCCGCGGTCAAGCCGCGGGATGACACGGACATTGTTGCACGGCATTGAACCAACAATGGTGTCATTGCGTGACTTGATCACGCAATCCATTGGCCTAACGGCTTGAGTGATTATTCGCGTATTGCGAAGATCTCGCCCAGCACCTAAGCCAATATTCAGAGGAAAAAAATCTGGTCGGGGCGAGAAGATTCGAACTTCCGACCCCCTGCTCCCAAAGCAGGTGCGCTACCAGGCTGCGCTACGCCCCGACGGAGGCGCCTGACTTACACGTTTCGCCCCGCCCCCGCAACACCTGCGCCTCTGGCGGCTCCTCAGCCCTTTGGCTAGGATGAGCGGATTCGAACCACGGGGGGTGTTATGGCCGTTTTCCGCACACTTATAATCGTTTGGGCTCTGGCAGCCTTGGCAGCGCTCGGGACGCCGGCCTGGAGCCAAGAGCCCCCAGCTAAGAGCACCGAGAACGTCATCATGGTGCTCGACGGCTCAGGCAGCATGTGGGGCCAGATCGACGGAACCGCCAAGATCCAGATCGCCCGAGACGTGATCGGCGGCCTCGTCGAGGATTGGGATGCCGGGGTCGAGCTCGGCCTTATTGCTTACAGTCATCGCGAAGAGGGCAATTGCGAGGACATCGAAACCTTGGTGCCCGTCGGCCCGGTCGATGGCGCCGCGTTCATGACGAAAGTCAACGGCATCAACCTTGTCGGCAAAACGCCGATCACGGCCGCCGTACGCAAGGCTGCCGAAGATCTTCGGTATACGGACGAAAAGGCGACCGTCATTTTGGTTAGCGACGGTTTGGAGACGTGCAATGCGGACCCTTGTGCACTGGCGTCCGAGCTCGAGCAAGGGGGCGTCAATTTCACGACACATGTCGTCGGTTTTGACGTCAGCCAAGAAGAGTCCGAGCAGCTGGCATGTCTTGCGGAAAATACCGGCGGCAAGTTTCTGCGTGCCAGCACCGCGAGCGAACTCACAACTGCGCTTGCCGAAACAGTCGAGACCGTTGCCCAAGCCGAACCGGAACCGGAGCCTGAACCTGAACCTGAGCCCGCAGGCCCTCAAGGCCTAAAGCTTGAAGCCGTCCTCTGCGAGGGCTGCGAGGTCTTGGACGAAGAGATGTTCTGGTGGGTTTATGCGGGCGAGAAAGACATCGAAGGCAATCGCGAAGAAATCGAGCGCTCCGGCGAGGCCAGCCCCCTGATTGAAATGTCTGCGGGAGCGTATTACGTTACCGGCCGCTACGGCGACGCGCTCGCGAGCCTCGACACACAAGTCAATCCCGACGAACTCACGACCCTCACTCTCAATATGGATGCAGGCAATCTGCGCGTGAATGCCATCCCCGCGGAAGGCGGCGACCCGCTCGAAGACACGATGTTCTATTGGGTGTCCGTCATCAGATAAATTGGAACAGATTTTGATTTGAGCTAGCGGAGTATATGGCTCATCTGTTGTATCAGTTTAAGCAGCGGCTTTGCTGTGTTGCAAGCGCCGATGCTCGATCGTTTTTCGCTTGATCCTTTCTCTTTGCAATAGAATGGTTTGGCCGCGCCCAAAGTAAACATCTGCGGGCGTGAGGTTTTGCAGACTCTCGTGATAGCGCTGGTGATTGTAGTGACCCACGAACTCATCGATCTGCGCTTCAAGATCGCCAGGTAGGTAATAGTTTTCCAGCAAGATGCGGTTCTTGAGCGTTTGATGCCAACGCTCGATTTTGCCTTGCGTTTGCGGATGATACGGCGCGCCGCGAACATGCCTCATGCCTTGATCATCCATCCAGTCAGCAAGATCGCCGGCAATATAACTTGAACCATTGTCAGATAGCAGACGCGGCTTGTGTGCGACATTTGCCTGATCGCAACCCGATGCCTCCAGAGCCATTTCCAACGTATCAGTGACGTCTTCAGCTCTCATCGTGGTGCACAGCTTCCACGCAATGATGTAGCGCGAGAAGTCATCAAGAATCGTAGAGAGATAAAACCAGCCCCAGCCGATGACCTTGAGGTAGGTGAAGTCGGTCTGCCACATTTGATTTGGCGCCGTGGTCTTGTCGCGGAACTCATTGGCAGCCTTGATGACCACGAAGGCCGGGCTGGTAATCAGATCAAGAGCTTTGAGCAGGCGATACACTGAAGCTTCGGATACAAAATAGCTTTGCGTATCAGTGAACCGCACTGCCAACTCGCGCGGGCTCAGTTCCGGTTCCTGAAGAGCCATATCGACGATCCGCTCTCGAATATCATCGGGGATGCGGTTCCACACGCGTTTTGGCTTGGGAGACCGGTCTTCCAATGCTTGTACGCCACCACGCAAATACCGGTCGTACCATCGGTAAAACGTCGTTGCCGGGATGCCGAGCTTGTCCAGCGTCCGCAGCACCGGGAGATGGGATCGCTCGACTAGGCGGATGATCTCGAGCTTCTCCGATGCGGGGTATCTCATGCGCCGTCTCCCCCATCCCCGATCATGCTTTTTTTAAGCAGCCGGTTCTCCAGCACCTGTTCGGCAAGCGCTTCCTTGAGGTCATGCCTCTCGCGGCGCAGGTCCTTGACCTCGCCCGAGGACGCCTGGCGGGCGGTATCCCCCGAAAGCCGCTTCTTGCCGGCTTCCAGGAACTCCTTCGACCAGCTGTAGTAGAGGCTCTCGGCGATCCCTTCCCGACGGCACAGCTCGGCGATGCTGTCCTCGCCGCGCAGGCCCGAGAGCACAATCCGGATCTTCTCTTCAGCTGAATATTGCTTGCGCGTCTTGCGCCGGATGTCCCGTACCGCCGTCTCGGCGCCGTCCTTCAAACTCATGGACTTGCCCCGCTTGAGTGGAGAGCACGGTTTTGGTTTAGGTCATCATTTCATATTGGATCGGGCTTTGATAGTTGCATGCTGAATGTCGTCTGACGGGGTTATAAAAACCGTCAATGTATTGAGCGATTTCTGTTTCAGCCTGGGCGCGCGTTTGGAAGACCGTTCGCCAGACAAGTTCTGATTTGATGGTTTTGAAGAAAGTTTCCACGACGGCATTGTCGTAACAGTTCCCTTTGCCGGACATGGACACAACGGCGCCGATTTTCTTCAGGGCAGCGCGATACTCAATAGAGCAATATTGCGAGCCGCGATCAGAGTGATGGATCAGTCCCGGCGGCGGGCGCCGCAAAGCCACAGCCCGGCGCAGGGCTTCAAGCGCCAAGTCCCGCTTCAACCGATCGCTGACAGCCCAGCCGACAATCCACCGGGAAAATAAGTCCATCACGACAGCGAGATAGAGCCAGCCTTCGGTTGTCCATATATAACTGATATCAACAGCCCATTTTTGATTGGGTTTGTCGGCATTAAAGTCGCCGCCAAGATGGTTGGGCGCGATCGGCCAAGCGTGACAGCTATCAGTCGTGCGCCGGAAACGCCGCTTGCGCCTTGCCTGCAGGCCATTCTCGCGCATCAACCGGGCAACACGACGACGGCCAACTTCAAATCCCTCATCTTGTAAATCGCGTGTCATGCGCGGGCTGCCATAGGTCTCGTTCGACAAGGCGAACGCGTTTCGAATATGGGCGAGCAGGATCATGTCCTCGCGCTGACGGCGGCTCGCCGGGCGATCCTTCCACCCGTAATAACCGCTCTGGCTGACGCCAAGCAGACAGCAGGCGCGCTGAACAGAAACAAACGCCTTGCTCGCGTCGATCAGTTGAAACTTCATCGACTTGGCTCCTTGGTGAACAAGGCGGTCGCTTTTTTTAACAAGTCCCTTTCCTGCCGAAGGATCTCATTCTCACGCCGAAGGCGGGTGTTTTCTTTCTCAAGATCATCGTGCGGGCCGGCGGCCAAATCCTCATCACGAAAGCGCCGCCGCCACGCCGACAGCGTCGATTTGCCGACGCCAAGATCTTTCGCAATCTCATCAATCGTTCGACCGCTCTCATAGCTCAATCGAACGGCCTCTCGCTTAAACTCGTCGCTAAATTCTCGGTTCCTGCCTGTCATGTGCACCTCCGTTTAGCTTAGAAAGTGCTCTCCACTCTTCTGAGGCAAGTCCACATTGCCATAGGCATGCAGATAGACCTCCTCGTATTTGACCGTGCGCCAACCCCACCAAATTTTACGATAAGAGTGGCTGGTAGCGGTACCTGAACAAGCGGGCAACTAACTTCTTCTCAGGTTGGCCGCGCCTTACTCCGCGTTGCCGAAAAGCGGATGCTCGACCCGGTCGCCGGGAAGAATGCGCAAGCGGTCGGCGGTCCCCGCGTTGACTTCCAAAACGGCAAGGACCGGCACCCCTGACGGGATAGAACGGGTCGATTCCGTTTCTGTGTTCTTGGCGATATGGGCGATGCGCCCGTCGGACTTTATAAAGAGCATATCAAGGGAGATCAGGGTGTTTTGCATCCACATGCTGATCTCTCTTTGCCGCTTGAAGTCGAACAGCATGCCGCCATCTTCGGCAAGCTGTTCGCGAAACATGAGCCCGACACGGCGCTCGTCATTGTCATCGGCGAGCTCGACCATAAAGTCATAACTGCCCTCGGCGGTCACGATGCGCAGTGGGCCTTGGGCCAGGCTTTGCCCTTCTGCCCGGGCCGGGCCTAAAAAGGGGCCGTCCCCCAGTACCCCGCAACCTCCGCACCAGATCACGGCAATGGTCACGGCAGTCAAAACAAGATGTTTCATCACTTTTCCCTATACACGTCGCCCGGGCCCTCACAGAACGATACCAAAGCATGAGGCCCGCTGTCGCGTCTCCAAACGGTGTCCCATGCAAAAAGGGCGGGACCTGCGGTCCTCGCCCCTTTGGCATTTCAAGTTCTGTAGAGGTTCGAGATTATTAGGTAGGTTGCGTTTTCGGGCGGAAAACTGAATCCATTCGGCGCATCCGCCTTACTCCAGAAAACGCTTCTAGTGCTCTTCGTCTTCTTTAATTTCCGCTACCATAAGTCCCTTCGGGCCTTGGCCGTAGCGTACCTGCACACGCTGACCGGGTCGTAGCTCCCTCATCGTGTGTGAACGCAACGTTTCCATATGCACGAAGATATCGGGCGTGCCCTCTCCTCGCGTGACAAAGCCATAACCCTTTGCGCGATTGAACCACTTTACACTGGCACGTTCGTACTCTCCCGTTGCAACAACATGATGCTGCACACAATCATGCGCGTGTTCATCGCTCTCACTCACGATTGCAGTGCTATTGTCCATATGAACGAGTTTTATGGCTTGCAAGCCTTTTGGCCTATGAACGACTTCGCACACGACAGTAGCTCCTTCGTGTACCACTTCATGACCTGCTTGTTTAAGACAAGTTTGGTGAAGAAGTATGTCACCAATTTTATCATCAGCGGGAATGACGAACCCGTACCCTTTAACTGCGTCAAACCACTTTACGATACCCTCAACCTCAAACGCCTCACTGCCAGCATCAGAGGTAGCCGCAACACTATCATTCATCCCGAGAATTTAGCCCCTGTTTCTTGTTGTTGAGATGAGCGTAAGAAAAGTTGGTAATGAAGATTAGCAAAAATAAAAAAATTTCGAAACTAAACTTTCGCCAAAAAAGAACTAATCCGAATCTTTCTTTCACGTGACGCGTGTTTGGTCGATGGATTAAGACACAAACCGCTTCGCGAAACAATCACGAACAAAATCAGACAAACGCATATGTTCAAAGAGAGGTTAGAGCACTTGATTGATGCGACCGGATAGCATTCCGAATTAGATTTATTCCAAAATAGATGAAGGCTGCACGAGACTTCACACTGAACTTCAAACCAAAGGCAAACAGCACCTTGCCGTACTCGTCATCGGCTATTAGTGTGCCCACCAATTGCTCGATCCTGGCTTTTGAACCAACATCAATAGTGGTGTCTATGTCATGGAAATGACGGGAGAATATCGCATTTCCGCGACACGCGATAATGTATGGGCAGCGCTCAACGATCCCGCTATATTGCGCCAGGCCATCCCGGGTTGCCAGTCAATGGAAAAACTCGGAGAGACAAAATTTGCCGCGACGGTGCTGGCAAAAGTCGGTCCAGTAAAAGCGAAATTTAAAGGAGAAGTCGAACTGTCCGAGTTGAAGCCCCCCGTCAGTTATATAATTTCTGGCGAAGGTAAGGGTGGCGCGGCTGGTTTTGCTAAAGGAGGAGCAAAGGTCAACTTAGCTGAAGACGGAACGGCAACACTCCTGCGCTATGAAGTCAACGCGCAAGTCGGCGGCAAATTAGCACAAATTGGGCAAAGACTTATTGATTCGACCGCCAAGAAAATGGCCGATGACTTCTTTAAAACGTTTACCAAGCTGGTTGAGTCCGGCGGTTCAAACGACCACGAACTTGACCAATTGGTCACCTCTTCGGAAGTGTATCCTGCCTCAAGTCATTCTCCATCATCCGGTCTCACCACACCGCCTCGCGAACAGAAACAAATTGGTCTCACTTCTTGGGCTTGGATGGGAGGTCTGATTCTTGTCGTGCTGATTGTTGTTGCTCTGGCTGATAGGCTCCCGTTTTAGTTCACGTGATCCACAATCCCGCCAAAGAGTCTGTCACATCAAAATAAAGAGAAATAAATACGCCGTCGGTTTAATTGAAGACAAGAGGAGGTAACGGCAATGCCCGCCGTATCGATGACGGTCAACGGTCGCCCAGAAAGCGCAGACGTTGAACCGCGTACATTATTAGTGCATTTCCTGCGCGAGCATTTGCGTCTGACGGGGACCCATGTCGGATGCGACACCAGCCAATGCGGCGCATGTGTTGTGCATATGAATGGCGTTGCCGTGAAGTCTTGCACGATTCTGGCTCAGCAGGCCGAGGGACAAGAAGTGACGACCATTGAGGGTTTAGCACAGGGCGAAAAGTTGCATCCGGTCCAAGCTGCTTTCAAAGAACACCATGCCTTGCAATGCGGCTTTTGCACTCCCGGTATGATCATGTCCGCCGTCGACATGATCACGCGGATTCCAGATCTGGACGAAAAAACCATTCGCGAAGAGCTGGAAGGGAATCTTTGCCGGTGCACGGGTTATCAGAACATTGTGCACGCGATTAAAGCGGCCGCCGACGAGATGAGAGGCTAGGCCGTGCCCAACTCATCTGAAACGAGCGTCGGCTCTCCTGCCCGGCGAAAAGAAGACTTTCGGTTCATCACGGGCCAAGGCCAATATACCGACGACATCAGCCATCCGCGCCAAGCCTTTGCCGCCTTTGTTCGCTCGCCTCATGCTCATGCCAAGATTCTCGACGTCGATGCTGCAGACGCCCTCGCCGCGCCCGGAGTGATCACCGTTCTTTCAGGCCAAGATTTGGCCGCTGAGGGATTGGGCACTCTGTCTTGCGGCTGGATGATTCACTCAAAAGACGGCAGCGAGATGAAGGCCGGTGCCCATCCAATGCTGGCCGAGGACCGCGTACGATATGTAGGAGATCACGTCGCCGTGGTAATCGCGGAGTCAGCGCTCGAGGCCCGCGACGCAGCCGAGCAAGTCAATGTCGACTATGACGAGCTGCCCGCTATCGTTTCGACTGCCCGCGCGCAGGATACCAACGCCCCGCAGGTCCATGACATTGCCCCGCGAAATACGTGTTTCGAATGGGAAATCGGCGATAGAAACGCCACCGACGCGGCCATAGCAAAAGCGTCCCATGTCACAACGATCGACGTGATTAACAATCGCCTCGTCCCCAACGCTATGGAGCCCCGGGCCAGCGTCGCCGTCTACGACGGCTCCAATGACCACTACACACTTCATGTGACGAGCCAAGCTCCACATCTTTCGCGGCTTATCATTTCGGCTTTCATTGGATTGGCGCCCGAACACAAATTGCGCGTTATCTCACCTGATGTTGGCGGCGGATTTGGCTCCAAGATCAATACTTATCCAGAAGAGATCGTGTGCCTCTGGGCCTCCAAAAAAGTGAGCCGTCCGGTGAAGTGGACAGCGGAACGCAGTGAGTCTTTTCTCACGGACACCCATGGCCGCGATCACGTTTCTCATGCCGAATTGGCGCTCGACGACAGCGGGAATATCTTGGGCCTGCGGGTCAAGACCATCGCTAATCTTGGCGCTTATTTGGGCGGCGTCGGCTCGGTTGTTCCAACCATCCTTTACGCAACAGTTTTGTCGGGCCCTTACAATATTCCCGCCATCTACTGTGAGGTCGATGGGGTTTACGCCAATTCAACGCCGACAGACGCCTACCGCGGCGCCGGCCGGCCGGAAGCCACATTCTTACTTGAGCGCCTGATGGATCGTGCAGCACGGGAACTCGGAAAGGATCCGGTGGAGTTTCGCCGACAAAACTTCATCCGCGAGTTTCCCCATCAAACGCCCGTCATATTGACGTACGATATCGGCGACTACGATGCGTCTCTCGACAAAGCCTTGCAACTTAGTGGCTATGCCGAATTTGAGGTCCGGAACGCAGAAGCCAAAGCCCGTGGAAAATTAAGAGGCATTGGCCTTGCCACTTACATCGAAGCGTGCGGCGTAGCGCCATCGCAAGCGGTTGGCTCTCTTGGGTCGGGCATTGGTCTTTGGGAGTCCGCGGAAGTTCGCGTTAACCCCTCAGGCTCGGTCGAGGTATTTAGCGGCTGCCATTCACACGGCCAGGGCCACGAAACGACTTATGCCCAACTGACGGCAGAACGGCTCGGTGTTCCCTTTGAGAATGTCGAAGTCGTTCAAGGCGACACGGACAAAGTCCAATTCGGCATGGGAACCTATGGCTCACGCTCGACGCCTGTCGGCATGAGCGCTCTGTCACTGAGTTGCGACAAAATCATCGCAAAGTCCAAAAAGATCGCCGCGCATTTGCTAGACGTCAACGAAGACAGTGTGGCATTCGACGAAGGGATTTTTTCCTCTAAAGAAACGAACAAGTCGCTTCAGTTTGCGGAAGTTGCCCTCCAAGCTTATCTTGGCCACAATTTTCCTACCGACGAAATCGAGCCCGGGCTGAAAGAAAGTACGTTTTACGATCCGAAGAATTTCACCTTTCCAGCCGGTTGTCATATTTGCGAAGTTGAAGTGGATCCGGACACGGGCCTGTTCGACATTGTAAATTTTGTCGCGGTCGACGATTTTGGGACGGTAATCAATCCTATGATCGTCGAGGGGCAAGTCCACGGCGGTATCGCACAAGGGGTCGGCCAGGCGGCACACGAGAGTTGCATTTACGACACCACGTCGGGACAGCTGCTGACCGGCTCCTATATGGATTATTGCATGCCCCGTGCGAGCGATTTGCCCGACTACAAGGTCGCGATGACTGTGACCGAATGCCCATCAAACCCCCTGGGGGTTAAAGGCTGCGGCGAAGCCGGCGCCATCGCGGCGACACCGGCCTTGATTAATGCACTGACCAATGCCCTTGGAGTCGATGACATCGAGATGCCCGCAACGCCAGAACGGGTTTGGCGCGCCGCCAAAATGTCATAGTATGATCGAATAGGGAGAACCGGCATGTACGCCTTCGACTATCACCGCCCTGCTTCGCTCGAAGAGGCGAAATCTTTGTTGAGCAAAGCCGACGATCCCAAGATCCTCGCCGGCGGGCATACATTGCTGCCGACCATGAAGCAGCGATTGGCCATGCCCTCGGACTTAATCGATATCGGCCAGCTTGCAGAACTCAAAGGGATCGAAGTGACCGGCAGCACGCTCACTATCGGCGCCGGTGAAACCCACGCTGCCGTAGCCGGCTCTGACGACGTCAAATCTCGCATTCCCGGACTCGCGTCTCTTGCCGGCAAGATCGGCGATCCCCATGTGCGTCACCGCGGAACCATCGGGGGCTCTGTGGCCAACAACGATCCGGCAGCCGACTACCCGGCAGCGTGCCTAGCACTCGAAGCGATTATTCATACAACCGAGCGCTCGATTAGTGCAGCCGACTTCTTTGGAGAAATGTTTGAAACCGCGCTAGGCGACAACGAAGTGCTTACAAAGATCGAATTTCAAATTCCAGACAAGTCCGCTTATGCCAAGTTTCCAAATCCGGCATCGCGATACGCCATCGCCGGTGTATTTGTATCGCAAGGACCGAACGGCGTGCGCGCTGCCCTGACAGGAGCCGCACCGGGAGTGCGCCGACTGAACGACGTCGAAAGCGCACTCGAACAGAACTTCACGCCCGATGCGGTCGCGAACTTGAAAGTAAGTGCCGACGGTCTCAATAGCGATATTCATGCCTCGGCTGACTATCGCGCTCATTTGGCGATCGTCATGGCCAAACGCGCCGTCGCTGCGTGCAACGAAACGTGAACCATGTCCACCGCGCCATCTGAAAATCCGCTAGAACAAGCTGCCGCGTGGAAACGCGATGGAAAACAAGTGGCGCTCGCAACGGTGGTGTCGACATGGGGCTCTGCGCCACGTCCCGAGGGCAGCCAGCTGGCGATCAACCAAGATGGTGATTTTGTGGGCTCGGTTTCCGGCGGCTGCATCGAGGGCACGGTCGTGGCCGAGGCCGTCGATATCATTGAGACTGGCACACCCAAACTCATGGAGTTCGGCGTCAGCAATAGTCAGGCTTGGGAAGTGGGACTGGCCTGCGGTGGCAAAATTCAAGTCTTTGTCGAACGTATTGACTGACGGCAACACATTATCAAAGCTTCCGACATGAAGCTCTCGATCATAGATCAAGTCCTGGCAGACGTAGCCGCTAAACGGCCAGTCGTCGTCGCGACCGACCTTGAGTCTGGCGAGGCCACGCTCATTCATCCTTTTGACGACGAAAGTGGTGTAGCTGATACAGAGTTGATAGATGCTGCGCGATCGATGTTGATCAGCGACAAAAGCGGCGTCTTCGAAACGGAGGGGCGGCAGCTCTTTCTCAATACATATAATGCGCCTTTGCGCTTGATCCTCGTCGGCGCCGTTCACATCGCACAGCCCCTATCGCAAATGGCCACCCTTGCTGGATATGACGTCACAATCATCGATCCCCGATCAGCCTTCGCAACGACAGAGCGCTTTCCGGGCGTCACTCTGCTCAACGATTGGCCCGATGAGGGCGTCGCCGGCCTCGGGCCCGATCATCGAACCGCAATCGTTACCCTGACCCACGATCCCAAACTCGACGACCCAGCGCTGGATGCGGCACTCAAGACTGACTGTTTTTACATTGGCTCTCTCGGCAGCAAGAAAACCCATGGGGCCCGGCTCGAGCGGCTCAAACGCATGGGCCACGACACACATACGTTTGACCGTATTCATGGTCCCGTCGGCCTTGCCATTGGCGCGAAAACGCCGCCAGAAATCGCTGTCGCCATTCTTGCTCAAATGACCGACGCCTTGCGCAAGGGACCGAAGTCTTGATTTTCGAAACCATCCCCGTAGGCGAGATAGCGGGCTCGGTGTTGGCGCATTCTATTCGAGCTAAGGATGCCGTTTTCAAAAAAGGCCGGCACCTGTCCGAAGGCGACGTCGAACATCTCAAGGCTGCCGGCGTTCGTGACGTCACCGTCGCACGATTGGAAGAAGGCGACATCCCGGAAGACGAAGCGGCAGATATGGTGGCAAAGGCCATTGCCGGCCCGCACGTCATTGTGCACGAGCCCTTTACCGGGCGGGCTAATCTGTACGGGACAAGTCCTGGGCTCATTGTGATCAATGAACAAGCGGTCAATCGATTGAACGCCATCCACGAATCCGTCACAATGGCGACGCTCGCGTCCTTTGACTTGGTTGCAGAGAGGCAAATGCTGGCGACCATCAAGATTATCCCGTTTGCCGTTGACAAAGGCATTCTCGAGCGTGTGTTGGCCATCGCAAAAAGCGAAGATCCGTTGGTAAGAGTTGCGCCTTTCCAAAGCAAGAAAGTCGGGCTTGTCTTCACTGAGTTGTCCGGCACAAAAATTTCAGTTCTTGAGAAGACACGGCAAATCATTGAATCGCGCATCGAAGCACTCGGTTGCAGCCTGAACCACCACGTCCGCAGTGGTCATCAACCCGATGCCATCGCGACCGCAATTCGCGCCTGTCTTGATGCCGGGTCTGATCTTGTTTTGATTTTCGGCGCGTCTGCAATCGTCGATCGGCGCGATGCCATTCCCCAAGGCATTGTCGAAACTGGCGGCAAAATTCGTCATTTCGGCATGCCAGTCGATCCTGGCAATTTATTGCTGCTGGGCGAGGTTGACGATCTCCCAATTGTGGGACTGCCTGGTTGCGCACGCTCCCCTAAGATCAACGGTCTGGATTGGGTTTTGCGGCGTCTGGTTGCCGACATTGACGTTGGGCCGAAGGAAATTGCCGCTATGGGCGTCGGCGGACTGCTCAAAGAAATCCCATCGCGACCGCAGCCCAGAAATTCAAAATCTCAAATGCCGAAGAGCGATGTGCCCTCGTCGCCTAAAATTGCCGCCGTCATACTTGCAGCCGGACAATCGCAGCGCATGGGTAAGTCCAACAAGTTGCTGGCGGAACTTGACGGTGTGCCGATGATCCGACGCGTTACGGAAATCGTCATGGCCAGCCAGAACGACAAAACTATTGTCGTTACGGGACATGAAGGTAACTTGGTGCGAAAAGCGCTTTCGGGTTTTCGTGTGACGTTCGCCGACAATCCAAAGTTCGAAGAGGGCCTCAGCACGTCTTTGCGCGCCGGCATCGGTTTACTGGATCCTGATGTCGATGCGGTGATTATTTGCCTAGGCGACATGCCTGGCGTCTCCTCCAAACACATCAACAAACTCATCGCCGCCTTCGACCCGGAGGAAGGCCGAGCGATTTGCGTCCCGACACACAAAGGCAAACGTGGCAATCCAGTCCTGTGGGGACGCCAGCTCTTTGAACAACTGGGCCAAGTCACCGGCGATGCAGGTGCCCGCCATTTGATCGCCGAAAATCTGGAGCTCGTGTGTGAGGTGGCCGTGTCCGATGGACCAGGCATTCTTGAGGATTTGGACACTCCCGAAGCACTAGACGCCTATCGCCGAAAGATCTAAAACCGAAGGACTGATTTACCTTCCCCGCCTCGCCGGAGCATTCCCTCTGGCCTTTGGAGATCGAATAATGGACATCTTGAGAACATTATCAGTGGTCGTCGCCTTGCTGGGTTTTGTCGCTGCCTCGCCCCAAGCCTCAGCAGCGACAGCCTATGATTTCGAATTCGATTCAATCGACGGCGAGTCATTGCCGTTCTCGAATTATGAGGGCAAATCCGTGCTTGTCGTCAATGTCGCATCCTTTTGCGGTAACACGCCCCAGTACGAAGCTCTGCAAACCCTTTGGGAAACCTATCAAGATCAAGGTTTAGTCGTGTTGGGCATTCCATCAAACGACTTCGGCAATCAAGAACCGGGTACCAACGAAGAAATCAAAGAGTTTTGCGACATCAACTACGGCATTAATTTCCCCATGACCGACAAATACGTCGTCAAAGGCGACGAAGCCCATCCGTTTTATCAGTGGGCGCGCGAAAGTTATGGCGATGCAGCCGCGCCGGGTTGGAATTTTCACAAGATTCTAATTGGCCCGGATGGATCAGTATCAGCAGCGTTCGAAAGCAAAGTGAAGCCTGACGCCGACGAGCTGATCGAAGCGGTTACAGCTAGCCTGCCTGCGGCCGAGTAGCTCTAGCAATTTAATTTAGTGTTCGTTTGCGGCAGCCGTTCTCTTGGAGTGGCTGCCGCCTTCTTAATAAGGTACGACCTTGAGCGATTCCGTCGTCCTCATTACCGACACATTGCATTTCTTAGGCATGTCGTCCGCGCGCACCTTACGCGCCACAGGCGCAAACGTGTTGTGCCACGATCGCGCGTTTAAGTCGTCGGAGAAGCGAGGTGAATTTGAGCAAGACGGCGAAGGACTAAAGGCTGCCGCCAGTCAGAATGCTGAAGAACTCGCGCAAGAAGCGCTCGCCAAATTTGGGCGGATCGACATTCTCATCAATAATGATGCTTATCCAGCCCACCGAATGCCAATCGATAAGGCGGACATGTCGCTGGTTCGCGAAACGGTTGAGCGGTTACTCGTGCAGCCCTATGAGTTCACCGCCGCGGTTACGCCGCACATGAAAGCGCAGACGTCGGGTAAGATTATTTTCGTTACGTCAGCAGCACCAATCGGCGGGCTCAAGAACTATTCACCCTACGCAGCGGCGCGCGGCGGCGTGAACGCCATGGTAAAATCGCTCGCCCTCGAGCTGGCCAGCCACAACATTCAAGTGAATGCTATTGCGCCGAACTTCATTGAAAGCCCAGACTACTTTCCACCCGAACTGATGAACGATCCTGAAAAAGGGCCTCGCGTATTAAAAAACGTTCCCTTAGGCCGGCTCGGAACGCAAGAAGAAGCCGCCTCTCTGGTGGCCTACTTAGCAAGCCAAGAAGCTAACTTTATTACGGGACAAGTTGTTTCGCTTGCGGGAGGCTGGGCCTAGCGCGCGGGTAGCCGCACACGAGCCAGTTGCACATAAGAAAAGGCGGGCCTTTCGGCCCGCCTTTGCCACCCCCCCCAAAGTTACGCAGTCGATACAGACCCCCCAGCTTGCACCGACAAGGAAAGTGGCCAACTATAACTGTTCGTTGCCCCCCGGCTCACTTGAACAAAGGGTAAATCTCTCGCGGGCTCTCTGTCTACGATCGATATCTCTTTGGTTGTATTTCTCCCGCTGAAGTTGCCCATGTGCAACATAGTGCGAGAACAACACAGAACATTTGATGATCGCAAAGCGTACAGCGCGTTGAAAGATCGATGTGAATCAATTTATCCACCATCACTTGCAAATCAATAATTCATACAGCCTCTAGCGGCATTGAAGGGCGGACAAAGATTGCACGACTAACCGCTTGTTCGCGCACCAAAACTCCACTTGAAATTTCGCACTCTAACTTCACTGCTGTGCCGAACGTCATGTTGCACTGCAATGAACTTGCCCGCTTGGACCGCCGCAAGGAAAAGACAGTCTACGACCCGAACGCGGCCAGAAGTGGCTCCAAATGCCGCTCATAACGCCGCCACCGCTCTACAGAGCGCCGATAGACCGGTTGTCTAACTTGCCAATTGCTCGGCGTGCGAACCGAGCGCCGGACTTCGTGGAAGCGCAGACATTCGTCGTGCCAATCCAAACCGACCTGCGCGATCAGTTTGCGGCTCATGGTTTCCGGCTCTGCGACAAGCTCTTCGTATTCGATGTCGAAGACCTCTTGCGGAAGGACCGCATGCCAGTGCGCCATTAGGGCTTCGTACTGCTTGTAGTGGGTTGCCAATCTCGTCAAATCCGTATTGTAACCATGGGTTCCTAAAAAGTTCTTCGTGTAACAGGACAGACAAGTATCGATTGGATTTCTCTTACAGTGAATGATCTTGGCATTGGGGAACATCAAAGCCACAAAATGAAGACGCTCAAAATTGTGCGGCAGCTTATCTGTGATGCGCGGCGATGAGCCCGCGTGTCTTGTCGCGTCCTTCAGATAATCTTCGGCCAAGGCGGCAACGTCTTTCTTGCTCAGACGCTCAGACGCGCAATCGCTTGCTCCCCTTCCGCTTCGAGGTTCGCACCAATTTTCCCAATCACGACCCGGTAAAGCGTTTCGATCTCACCAGCGCCAAAGACATTAGGATGGGCTGACAGGATTTGCTCGACCAACGTCGTGCCCGATCTCGGCATGCCGACAATAAAGATCGACTTGCGAGATGAAATCCCGTAATCCGCGCGCTCTTCAAAGAACTTCTTTGTGGTGCGAGCCATGACCTCCATCATTCGCGCCGCATGGGCATCGCCGTCAAAATTTGTCGTCGTCAAGTCGTTCGCTTTCTTGAAATAGGCAAACGCTTCGTCGTAGCGCCCCAAATCATCAAGTATTTTTCCGGCGGCGTAATTGAGTTCGACGGCCTCGGGTTCGGTCAAGTCGGTGCGCTCACAGAGCGCAAGCAATTGATCGGTTTCGGGGTCGTCCAGCGCAAAGCGTTTGGTCTCAGCAAGACCGACATAAGGGGCGACTGAGCGCGGCTTCAACGCGATCACCCTGCGAAAGATCGGAACCGCCGCATCGTGTCGGCCAAGTTCGCTGAGAGAGCGGCCAAGCCCTAAAAGCGCTTGCCCGAAATGAGGTTGGATTTCGAGGGCACGCTCGAAAAAGGGAATCGCCTCACCGGACCTATCCAATGAACGAAGAGCACGCGCGAGGACACAATTGCTCTGCGCCAGGTCCGGCGCAAGCTTTACGCCTTTCTTGGCATAACAGAGGTGGTTCGGTTTGTTTGAACAACTTTCGGACTGCGGATAAGTGGATTTCAGCCCCTGTTATGCCGCGACCGGGATTGGTTGCAGCACGTTGAAGTAAGCCTGATCGGGTGTCTGGCGGTCAAGCGATGAATGCGGTCTCTTGGTGTTATAAAAGACCAAATATTTGCCGAGGGCGGCTCGGGCTTGTGGAACATTGCCATAGGCATGCAGATAGACCTCCTCGTATTTGACCGTGCGCCACAGCCGTTCAACAAAGACATTGTCCCGCCACGCTCCCTTGCCATCCATGCTGATGGCGATTTCAGCATCCTTCAGGATTTGTGTGAAAGCGATGGAGGTAAACTGCGAGCCCTGATCGGTGTTGAAGATGTCCGGCTTACCGTAACGGGCCAGTGCTTCTTCAACGGCTTCAATGCAAAAGTCTGCTTCCAGTGTGATAGAGAGCCGCCAGGACAGGACACGCCGGCTGAACCAGTCAACCACTGCGGCCAGATAAACAAAGCCCCGTGCCATTGGAATGTAGGTGATATCCATCGCCCAGACCTGATTGGGTTGGGTGACCGGCAGCTTACGCAACAGATAGGGATAGATTTTGTGGCCCGGTGCAGGCTTGGACGTGTTCGGGCGGCGATAAATAGCCTCAAGCCCCATACGCTTCATCAGTGTTGTGACGTGCAGGCGGCCAACCTTGTATCCTTCACCAAGCAATAGTCCCTGCAGCATCCTGCTGCCTGCAAAGGGATAGTCGAGATGCAATTCATCAATCCGGCGCATCAGTGCCAGATCACCGACCGATACGGGACGGGGCTGATAATAGACGCTGCCCCGGCTGATCTTGAGCGCCTTGGCCTGACGGCTGAGCGAGAGTTTATGTTTGCGGTCGATCATTTTCTTGCGCTCGGCAATCCCGCCTTGGTGAGCGCATCGCCTAAAAAATCATTCTCAAGCGTCAGCTCCCCAATCTTGGCATGGAGCCTCTTCACATCAACACGGGGTGCAGGCAGCGGTGATTTACCCTCCCGCCCAAAAACACCCGCTGCACCCTCAAGGAGCTGATCTTTCCATTGCTTGATCTGGTTAGGATGAACATCAAACTGCTGAGCGAGTTCTCCCAATGTCTGCTCACCGCGAACGGCCGCAAGGGCCACCTTCGACTTGAACGCAGGTGTATGATTGCGACGTGGTCGTCTTGCCATAGTGGATCTCCTGTTGCCGGCGATCATGCCGCCTACAGGCCAAAATTCCACTTATCTCAACTGTGCAGATTTCCCGAGCCACCTCTTAACGCAGCGCATCCTTTGTCCTCCCAGCCGACAACAAAGCGTTGGCGTAATTCGTAAGCAGGGTTGGATCGTTGCGCCGCTGTTTGAGCGCCTGCCCGATCAGCTCGACGGCTTGGGCGGGCGCCTTCCCCTCAATTGCCAACAATCCCAGCTGATTGAGTGTTTCAACGTGATTGGGGTGCGCTTTCAAGAGATCGCGAAACGCATGTTCCGCTTCTCTGAGACGCCCCGCCTTTTGATGGGCAACACCCCGGCGGAATACGTGCTCCGGCTGTAGTCTCGTTTGCTGGTTATGATTTTGATCTTCGGCCAAAACTGCAATTTGCGTCTTTAGGGTCCTGTAGATTGAATTGTATGAGAGGGGCTGGACCTCAACAATGGCCGCAGTCAAACTAAACGAACACAAAATCTATCGGAAAGTCGCTTTGCGATCAGCGAACTAACGCCATGAAGCTATGTATTTACGGAGCCGGCGCGATCGGCGGCTATCTAGCAAGCCAGCTCGGCAATGCCGGTTATGAAGTGTCCTGCATCGCTCGCGGGGCCCACCTCGGGGCAATGAGGCAGAACGGTCTGCGCGTTCTCGTCGACGGAAAAGACGTAGTGACCTATCCTCGATGCACGGAAGATCCGAGCACTCTCGCGCCGCAGGATTATGTTTTCATCACCACCAAAGCTCATGGAGTTCCGCCCGTCGCAGAGAATATTGCCCCCCTGCTTGGCCCGGACACAGCAGTCGTAACCGCCCACAATGGACTGCCGTGGTGGTATTTCTACAAGAGTGGTGGATCGCTCGAAAACAAGACACTCGCCAACGTCGATCCGGGCAGCAAGATTTGGAAAAGAATTGGTCCTGACCGTGCTATCGGCTGTGTCGTCTATCCTGCAGCAGAAGTAGAGTCGCCCGGTGTTGTTCGTCATATTGGGCGCAACAAATTCACCTTGGGCGAGCCCGACGGCTGCGACACTGATCGCATTTGGCGACTGTCCGAAACGATGGCGACAGCCGGGCTCGACGCCCCGATCGATTCGAAGATCCGCGAAGAAATTTGGCTCAAGCTAGCAGCCAATGTGAGCGTCAATCCGACGGGCGCACTTATTGGCGGCACAATGGGCAACGTCCTCAACGATAAAGATATGCAAAAGGTCGCTCACCAAATCATCACCGAATGCCATGCCATCGCAATTGCCTTGGGCATCACTATTCCGGTGACCCCAGATCAGCTGATCGACAGTATGCGGCAACTCGGCGATCACAAAACATCGATGGCGCAGGATTTTGAAGCAGGACGAAAATTGGAAATCGATGCACTCGTTGGCGCGACTTGTGAATTGGCTCAGCTCACGAATACACCGGCACCGACGATTGAGCATGTCTTGGCCATTGCGAAACTCAAAGCAAAGCTCGCCGGCCTCTAAGCTCCTTCTACGATAATAATGTGTTCGCGCACAGGTCCGTGGGCACCGAACAGCATTTGTTGACCGACGTCTGCGGTCCGCGACGGTCCGGTAATCCACAATGCCGTGCGTGGCATGTGGCCGGGTCCAAACGTATCACGCATCTGATCCCAAAACTCTTCGTAAGTCGCCACGATCCGCGATGCCGGCAAAATTGAGATATGGTTTTCAGGCAAATGGTTGATTGACATTGGATGATCGGCACACGAGAGATCGACAATAGTTCCGGTTTCCGCTATGCCCGCATGAGCAAGGGAAACGCCGACCAAATCGTTGCGATCGACTTTTACAAACCTTGTCGTGAGCACCCCCTTGCCCCAGGGCAGCTTTGTCATTTCGTCTTCTTGGGTGGCAACCGCTTGGGACGGCAAATTGAATAGCCGGGCAAAAGCCGTCACTTCTTTGGGCACCAGCGACCAGTCATGCACACGGGTAAGCGTCGCGGCCGATAGAGGTGCCATCTTGGCAAAAAGCTCGATCGCGTCGGTATTTTGAGCGTAGGCCGGAATGAGATTGCGCGGCGGAGACTCTAGTCTTGCATTCAGAGCCTTGCTTTCAACATCGCTCAACCGCTTGCGTCCCAAAGAACGCTCGAGTCGGCTGAATATTTCCGCGCGTGCCGACGTCACCGAACTTGCCTTTTTTTTCGGACTGCCCAGAGGTCCTGAAATGTTTTGCCCTCAGGCGCCGGGAGGTCCCGAACGCTGGTCCACCCGCCTACCAAAGGCATCGATTTTATTGCTCCCTTTTTGCCCCCCATCCTCTTTAGTAGACGCGCAGTCAGACGGGTGACCCGGCGATAAAGACCTGGCCGATTTGCAAGCCCTGCCCACAATTTTAATGCCCAGCGCGATGAACTTGGGGTCAAATGGCGTTCGAATTCTTCTTCGCGCCAATGGCGCATCATACTGGTCAGCGGAATGCGCACGGGGCACACCTCTTCGCAGCGGCCGCAAAAGGTCGACGCATTGGGAAGATGGTGAGATTCCTCGATGCCAATGAATGACGGCGTCAACACGGCGCCCATTGGTCCTGGATAGACCCAGCCATAGGCATGACCGCCAATTGACCGATAGACGGGGCAATAGTTCATGCAAGCCGCACAACGAATGCAGCGGAGCATATCTTGCCGTTCGCTGCCTAAAATTTCGCTGCGCCCATTGTCGACCAGCACGACGTGATATTCATCGACGCCGTCTGCGTCATCCGGGCGCTTCGGTCCCGTGACAAATGTCGTGTAAACGGACAACGGCTGGCCCGTGGCAGAGCGGGCCAACAGCCGCAATAATGTCGATGTGTCGTTGAGGGTCGGAACGATTTTTTCGATGCTAGCGATAACAATGTGGACACGAGGCTGCGTCATGCACAGATCGCCATTGCCTTCATTTGTGACGACGACTGCCGTACCGGTTTCGGCAACCAAGAAGTTGGCGCCCGTAATGCCAACATCCGCCGTGAGAAAGTGCTCACGCAATACGGCACGCGCTTCATCAACCAGCAATTGCGGCTCGTCGAGCTCGCGATCAGGATCGAGCGCGTCATGTTGCTCCCTAAAATTCTGTGCGACTTGCTGCATATTCACATGAAGTGCCGGCGCCAATATGTGACTTGGCGTCTCTTTGCGCAGCTGAATGATATATTCACCAAGATCAGTCTCAACGACTTGATACTTGGCTTCCTCGAGTGCAGCATTGAGGCTAACTTCCTCCGAAATCATCGACTTGCCTTTGATGATCTTTTTGGCGCCCGCTTTCTTGCATATCTCGAGCACGGCATTGCGCGCATCGTCCGCGGTGTGGGCCCAATGGACCTGGCCGCCGCTGGCCTCCACTTTCTCTTCGAAAGCTTCAAGATAATAATCAAGATGCTCGAGTGTGTGATCCTTAATGCGTTTGCCTTCGTCGCGGAGTCCCTCGAACTCAGGCAAATTCTTAACCGCCGCTTCGCGGAATGCCAAAAGGCCGCCCGCCATGCCGCTCATCACCTCTTGCAAGGTCTCATCGCCGAGCGCGCGGTCGACATTGGCGGGAAATTCTGCGCTGGTAGGTTCATGCATTTGATCGGCCGCTCATTTCTTTCCGCCGATGGTCGGGGCTTCCGTCATATTTGCCAAGATTTCAGCGACATGACGTACTTTCACATCGGATCCTTCACGCTTAAGCTTGCCTGCAATATTGAGAAGGCAGCCAAGATCTGCCGACAAGACCGTGTCGGCGCCGCAGGCCGCAATCTCTTTGGTCTTCGCTTCGATCATCTTGTTCGATATTTCGGGATATTTGACGCAAAACGTGCCGCCGAATCCGCAACAGGAGTCGGTATCCGACATTTCTTTGAGCGAAAGGCCATCGACTGAGTTGAGCAAAGCACGCGGCTCAACCTTGATTTTGAGCTCTCTCAGCGCAGAACAGGAATCGTGATAGGTCACCGTTCCTTCGTACGTTGCTTCAACACGTTCGACACCCACAATCTCGTGTAAGAAAAACACGAGCTCGAAGGTTTTATCGGCGAGACTCTGCGCCCGCTCTCCATATGCCGTGTCGTCCTCTAACAGTTTTGGATAGTGTGCGTGCAACATACCGGCGCACGAACCGGACGGCACCACCACAAAATCGAAGCTTTCAAACTTGTCGATAACTCGTCGGGCAATGTCCTGGGCGTCCTTGCGGTCACCATTGTTGTAGGCCGGCTGACCACAACAAGTTTGTGCCTCAGGAACGATGACCTCACAACCGGCGTCCTCGAGCAGTTTGACAGAAGCCAATCCGACCGTGGGCCGAAAAAAGTCAACGAGGCAGGTGACCAACAGCGCCACCTTGGGCGCAGGCGCGTTCATCGTGACACTCTCCTAGTCAAGGACACCTTTCATCTTTTCGGCAATCGCCGACACTTCCTCCGGCGTCGCGTTCGAAACTTCAGCATATTCGGTAAAGCGCTCCGGAATCTTAATGGTCGCATCAAATCCGATCTGCTCCGATTGCGAAGCCCCACCCTGAGGCGAGCGAGGCGCCGAGGGATCGAGCACCATGGCCTGACCCGACTGATTGATCAGCGTATCGGAATAGGGTTGAACGCGCGTCATGATCGCCCATTCGACCGAATTGAGGTCATATGGATTGACATCGGGACCAACTACGATCACTTGCTTGGCCGTGCGTGCCCAACGGCCCGCGGCGCCCCATACGGCGTGGATGACATATTTGCCGAATTCGGGATGGGGTTTGTCGGCACCGTCAACAGAGAGCTGCACGATGTAATTCATGTTTGGCGTCACGACGACATCGCTCACTTCCGGGATCTTTTGATTGAGATCGGCAAGGAGCTCACCTTCGAGCGGCAAAGTCGCGATGTAATTGTGATCGAAAGGTGGCACCATTTCCATGGTGGCGTACCAAAGGGGATCCCTCCGGTGCGTAATGTGATTGATTTTAACCACCGGAAAGACTTGCGTGACATCATAGTAGCCGACGGGATTGGAGTGAGGCCCGATCGGATATTCCTCATAGACGACTTCACCCTCGAAAACCCATTCGGCGGTTGCCGGCACTTCCAAGTCGACCGTGTCGCATTTTACAACGTCTAGCGCCTCGCCTCGCAGGCCGCCGGAGAATTCATACTCGTCATCACCAAAATTGAGACCGGTACCGGACGCCATATGGATGGCCGGTTCACAAATTGCGGCAATGGCGACCTCTAATGGTTTACCCATGCGCGCTGCCTTGGCCGCATGAATACCGATGTGCGACATGGGCGGATTCCACCAATAAAACGCTGACAGATAGCGCTTGCTGAAATCATCGGGGTAAGTTTCGCCTAACGGGTGAGAGGCTTTGTAGAATTGCGTATAGCGATACCAGCCTACGTTGCGGTCACCGGTTTCCGGATCCTTTGAGATCGTAATGGCATTGGTGACATAAGACGGCCCTTCCTTGCCGAACCAGACATGGGGAATTTGTTTGTCAAGCTCGATGTCATCGCCCGAAATTTTGACTTCCTTGCATGGCGCACCGGCCGCATCGACCAGCCTCGGCGGAATCCAAGAGCTCTTGTCGGAAAGTATTGACGCATGTTTGATTTTTGTGTCGCGGTAATCGCGCAGGCCAATCGCCATGCCGGTACGCTCTCGCGTTCCGAAAATATTGAACAACATCGGCAGATCGGGACCTTCAGCACCTTCGAGATTGTTGAGTACAAGCGCCGGCCCATTTTGATCGCACAAATAGCGCATTAGAGCTTGAAGCTCGTTATCGCTGCGCGCGGCCTTGACTGAAACGTTGGGCCGTTTGAGCTGCCCATCATCTTCCAAGTGAGCCACAAACTCGCGCATGTCTTTGAACGCCATTGGTGCTATCTCCCAAAACGAGCGTGATAGTGATTGAAGGAATGTCCCAACAAGTGATTTGCCGCGGGGTTCGACTCAGATGCGGCGCTGATTGTGGGGCTAGCTTAAAGTCCGGCGGGGAGAAAGCAAGAACGCAAGGACTGGCCGAGGAGAGGATGCCATAGGTCTTGCGTCATACCGGGAAACCCTTACAAAGATGACTGGTTAGAGTCACTGATGCGAACGACCGGCGGCGGCCTTGTCTGGGGATTGCTCGGCCCTAACAAATGACACGATAAATGGGGATACTCATGACTCAATCAGACAAGAAAGTCGCAATCGTCACCGGTTCAGCGACGGGTGTGGGTGCGGCAGCGGCGCGGCAATTGGCAGCGCGCGACTGCAATGTGGTGATCAATTACACAAAGAGCAAAGACGAAGCCGAGGAGACGGCGGCGAAGTGCCGCAGCGCTGGTGCTGAAGCCATTTCGTTTCAAGCCGACGTTTCAAGCGACGAAGCCTGCCAGGCCATGACTGCTGCGGCAGTCGAAGCTTGGGGGCGCATCGACTATCTGGTGAACAATGCCGCACGTACGAAGTTCAATGCCTATGAAGATTTGGATGGATTGACGGGGCAAGACTTTCTCGACATTTACGCTGTCAACGTTGTCGGCGCCTATCAAATGATCCGCGCTGTCGTGCCGCACATGAAAAAACAAGGCGGCGGCGCCGTCGTCAACAACTCGTCCATTGGTGGTGTCACGGGCATTGCTTCTTCAATTCCCTATGCCGCGAGTAAAGCTGCACTCAATCTTATGACCAAATCCCTTGCGCTGGCGCTCGCGCCGGATATCCGTGTCAACGCCGTTGTGCCCGGCATGATCCAAACACGATGGCTGCAACAAGGCATGGGGGACGACGCTTATCAGGCCATGCTTGAGACCGCCTCAAAAATGGTGCCGCTCAAGAAAATTGCAAATCCAGATGAAGTTGCCGAGGCGCTCGTGTGGTTTCTCGAAGGCGCATCAGTCGTAACCGGCGAAACCTTGATTGTGGACAGTGGCCTCCATCTTGGACAGTTGCCGCCATCGAGCAGCAATAAAGCCTCATGGGACGACTTTACTTAAAAACCTGTCCCTTAGACCAATTAGTACCGAAACACGGAGACGACTATGGCTAAACCCGTTTGTGCCATCATTGGTGTCGGTCCCGGAAACGGCGCAGCGTTTGCGCGCAAATTTTCCGGCGAAGGTTTTCAGACCGCCCTCCTCGCCCGTAATGAAAGCTACTTAAGAGATCTTTCAGGCGAAATCGCGGATTCACATGCGTATAAATACGACGTTGCAGATACCGACTCGACAAAGATCGTTTTCGAAAAAATTGAACAAGATTTGGGCCCGATCGACGTCTTGGTCTACAACGCCGGCAGCGGCGTTTTCGGATCCATTGACGATATCTCTCTTACGGATTTTGAAAACGCGTGGCGCACAAATGCGCTCGGCTGTCTAACCGCCTGTCAACAAGTCGTGCCTTCTATGCGCGAGCGGCAATCGGGTTCCATTGTGATTATCGGCGCGACAGCAGCCGTCAAAAGCGGCGCCCGATTTACCGCTTTTACCAGCGCCAAGACGGCGCAACGCGCGCTTGCTCAATCAATGGCGAAGCACCTCGGGCCCGACGGCATTCATGTCTCCTATGTGATTATCGACGGCATAATCGATCTTGAGCGAACGCGGCAAAACATGCCTGATAAGCCGGACGACGACTTCATCAAGCCTGACGATATCGCACAGTCGGTCTATTTTCTGTCTCAACAAAACCGCTCAGCATGGACATTTGAGCTCGATTTGCGACCGTTTGGCGAAAAGTGGTAGCGGAATTCATTGCGCGCCACCCTCTCTCTGCCTAGGCTTTTGTAAATGAACAGGGAAGAGAAGGACCGCCATGTCAAACAAATGCAAAACTGAATTATCCCGCCGTCAAGTTTCTCAAGTTATGGGTTATTTGGGCATGGGGACCATGGCGGCAACAGGCGCCAGCTTCGCACCCGAGGTACTAGCCGCAACAGATGACGGTGCCTCGCTGACAGGTCCTTATCTCGATCTCACGACGCCTCGCGGCAATATGATCGGCGCGGTCCGGATATGGGGAAATCTGAAACCCGTCACGAAACACGGCTACTACAAAGGTTGGCTATTTGCCGTCAGGCCGGACAAAAAAGTCGAAACCATCATGGGCTTCGAAGGTTTTTCTTCTTGTCGGATGATCGAGCAAGAGGATGGCAGTTATCGGCGGCTTAATCGCGAAGTCGGATATTACACGGATCTCAAAACTGGCGAGATCATAGAGGAATGGTATAATCCGTACATTGATGAAACGGTGCAAATCGTTCCAATCGCCAATGATCCCTACAACATGCACTTTCAAGAGACGTTTTCACGACCGCCGAGCCAGGGTGGCTTGAACCAGGAAGCTTATGAACCGCTCCCGCTGCAGCTCGACTGGGACGTGGATCGAGACGCGCTTTACCTCAATCAAAACGTTCATCTCTTTCACAAGAATGCATTAGATCCGGAGACGTGGCCGCGCGAGTCCGCCGGTGAAAACTTGCAAGCCTCGGAGCTCTTCCAGTTCATACTCAATCTCAATGACATGCAAAACGAGGAGATGACGTCCATCCCTGCGCGAGGCAATTGGGTGCGTATTGCGCCTTGGGTTCCATGGATGCTCATGGGACAAGCGCCGGGAAACCTTCTTTATAAGGCGCGCATAGCGCGTTTCGATTCACTCGACGGAATACCCGATCACATCGTCAAGTACACGGAGGACAACTATCCAAAGTTTACTGACGCACCGACGGAATGGGTCGAGCCGGCGCAAATGTCGAGCTTTGAGCGCTATGCCATTGAGCAGACGCCGAAGCCGCCAAAGAATTAAGTGAGCGTTTGCAAACTCAAAACCGAATGATGAGGAGAAAAGTCGTGTTGCCTACAGTCATCGGTAAATCGCCAGCTCGCGGAGCTGTATTTGCCGCCGCAATTATTTCATCGGTGCTTCCCGCAATGGCTCAAGACCATAGCGATCATGACGGGCACCAAATGGACCAATCCATGTATGACGCCTTGCGCGCCAAGGTGCCTCTATACGAAGAGTATACCAACGAAGAAATCGACTTCAGCATGGTGATGATGGGCCCAAATTATGAAGCCTATGTGAGCGAGAGTGAGGTGAATGCGGACGTAGGCGTTCTGGTGCTAGCCCATGGCTTCGGCGAAGTAGGAGATCGCGTTTTCAAAGAAAGCCTGGGCTCCATGGCGGGCGTCTTTCCCACGTCAATCGGGTTTGGGATGAGTATGATGCAGTCCGACCATATTCAGGCGGGCATAAATCATCTTACCGATGCCGGCGCCAAAGAAATTGTCGTCGTGCCGGCACTGAGCTCTCCGTTTAACACCCAAATGCGCCAATGGGAGTACATGTTCAGTATTCACGATAATGCCGGCTACCTAGAAACGCCGCGCATCCAGACAGAAGCAGAAGTTATTTACAGTGACACGCTATCCGATGACCCGCTGGTGGCGGAAATGATCCTCGATCATGCCACCGAGCTCAGCACTGATCCGGCCAACGAAATGGTCGTCATAGTGTCCCATGGACCGACTGCCAAAGATGACAATGACGCAACGCTTGCCATGCTGGGACGGTTGGCGGAAGTCGTCCGCCAAGACGGCAATTTCAGCGAAGTCAAAAGCATTTCCCTGCAGAATGATGCGCCAAGACCTATTCGCGCCGCCAACGTCGAGACGTTTCGCTCATGGGTCAAAGACGCCAACGACCAAGGTACGCAAGTCTTGGTTGTGACCAATTTGCTGGCAACCCGCACGATCCAAAATCAAATTCGTGATGATCTCGCAGGACTTGAGTTCGAGTTCAATCCGAAAGGCATGTCACAGCATTCAAATTTTGTGAAATGGATCCAGGAGACCGTGCGGAAAAGTCTTTAGGATTTCAGCTGGGGCCGATTGGATTCATGGCTTTGGCGAACCCTGACTAGCTCCCATTTGCATCTAGATCGAGCGAGCGTTTGTAGAAACGATTAGCATCTTCGTGACGGCCTTGAATTTCATAGAGTTCGGCCAATTTAACTAAGATCACGCGCAAAGACGGATCGTCTAACCCCAAGGAAGTTTCAATGATCGAGAGGGCGCGCTCGTAATAGTGCACGGCTTCTACCGGAAGATTTTGTGATGCATGCAAAGCGGCAAGATTTACAAGTGCTGCTATATAGTACGGGTGAGTTGGCGGAATTGCGCGGTCATAGACGGCAAACGCTCGTTGAAGGCTAATGGTCGCGTCGCGAAATCGGCCCTGGTGACGATAGACCGTCGCCTGCGTGTTCATAGCAACGCCCAACAAAGGATCGCCGCCTGCCAAAGATTGCTCTGCAAATTCGACGGCCGCCTGGGCGTAAGTTTCAGCCTCTCGCAAACGGTTCGCAGCCGTATAGGCGTTCGCCTGATCAATTAACGCACTTAGCTCGCTATCACCATAAGTGACAAGCTCAACGAGGCGAGAAACTTCTTCTTGAGAGTCATTGACGACAAATGGGCCGCTTAAATCAGCCAACTGTATCCGGACGGCGTTATCCCCCGTCCAAAGACTCGAGCTCATCAACGCGCCGCCTACCAAGCCCAAGACGGCTGCAGATACCCGTGCAAACATCCACACGAGTCCAATCCCCACTCATACGCCACAAGTTACTGGAAGGCAGTGTAGCAGATATATCCATGAGCGACAGCCTTCCCTGCGCCCGCAGCACCAACGACATGGTGAATTAACCCCATAAAATTTGGGAGCGACGGCGCAATGAATTTTAAGCGCTAAGGATCATGATAATTGCTGCATCCAATGCCGGATGCGGCAAGGTTGCGCCATAGGACATTGACGATGACAAACCTTCTCACACAGCTGGGAAGCATGATCAGACAGATGTGGACCCGCATCTCGGCTCACTACTACTATGCTCGCGCCAAACGCAAGGTCTATCGAGCACAAATGGCCCAGCTCAAGGCCGGCCTCAACAGGCCGGCTAGCCCTCAACCTCCATTTCGTCGCTAGAACCTAGGTCAGATTCACTTCGCAACTAAGGGGCGAAGTGCACTCCATCGGTTTCCCTTAACTCGATTAATTGTCGATAGACGATTTTTCTCTGCGCAGTGGTTAACGACCCTGCACGGCCTTGGTACGTCTATTGCACTGCAGCGAATGAGAAGCCTAATCGGCGGTATTATTGACCAAAGCGAGACAATGACTGCGGTCCGCTAAGCCCTGCCGAGATCGACAGTGAAGCTAATATAATTGGATCAGACCATGGATTTTGTGCAAGACCCCGCTACCTATGTTGTCGTCCTTCTGTTGATGCTGCCTGTCGCCCGCATCGCATATGTTCTGTATACGCAAAAACAAGAACGGTCGATTGGGATGACGCAAGAGGCGGCCTTGCGCAAACACAAGACGCGGCTGAAGTAAAACGCGCGTTCTCCCCTCCCGGCGAGGCCGGCGGAGCTCTGATCAAGTTTGAAGTTCTGGGTAAAACGACGGCGCTCGTCGTCCAATACCCTACACTTTCCGCTCGCCGCAAGAGATCGCCACAGTTTGGCCCTGGCTGATGGAGTTGAAGACAGGCGCCACAATTCGTTATAAAGATGCTTGAGATCGACAGGTAAATGAGATCACTTGCGCCAGCCGGCGCGGTAAATTCGTGAATCTGCGGGCCCGGAATTACAAGGGGAGAACTAATGTCCAACGGCGCCAAATCGTCAAGCTCTGCTCCCACGATCGTTTCGCTCCTGCTCGGAGTCGCGGTCGCGATCTTTATCTATCCGACTTGGACGAAACTTTTCGAAATCGGTCAATATGGCTGGTTTGTGGTTTTCGGAATTCTCGTGCCCTTGGCGTCGGCACTCTTGTTTTATTTGATCCTGCGTGCGCTTGGATGGGGGCTTTCGGCGATTAGACGTTAAACGACTCCGGCAGCGCGCAGCTGCACCACCTTGCGCATTTCATACTCTAAGATTGTACAACGGAAAGCTCAGTCCGAGGCCGTCAAAGGCTCGATCGACAGGGCAACACGAAATCCCAAGTTATCGCTACGGTAGTTAAATGGACTGCGATATCTGGCGGAGGATCTCATTTTACCGGGAATATAGCTCCAGGCCCCGCCACGCACCACGTGTTGGCTGCAATTCGGATACTCCCAGGGCGTCCCATCGGACGGCGCACCATCGTACGTCTCGTGCCAGCAGTCTTGTACCCATTCCCAGACGTTGCCGTTCAAATTATGCAAACCGAATTTATTCGGCTGCAAACTCGCCACGGGTGCTGTCTGTTTCCAAATATCCGCGCCCATCTTGCCAAAATAGTTTGCAAACTGTGCATCCTCGTCAGGCGACCACGGATAGGGGCCGGTGGTACCTGCACGCACAGCATATTCCCACTCTGCTTGGCTCATTAGACGGTAGCCGAGCTTTGTCTTACGGCGCAGCCACGCGACATACAATTGTGCATCGGCCCAGCTGACGTTGATGACGGGGCGGTCATCCCGGCCCCAGCCTTCGTCGAACGGCGTCTTACCGCCACATCCACCATCTATGACGCAAGCGGCCCACTCATCAAAGGTCACCTCGAATTTACCAACGGCAAACGGCTTCGTCAGCCAAACTTCATGTCTTGGTTGCTCGCTCAACAGGCTGAACTGTTCATTCTTCGCCGCACCCATGAAGAAGAACGACGAAGGCAGTACAGTCATCAACGGGCACTCATTGCAAGACTGTCCGTCATCAGATAAATTGGAACAGATTTTGATTTGAGCTAGCGGAGTATATGGCTCATCTGTTGTGTCCGTCATCAGATAAATTGGAACAGATTTTGATTTGAGCTAGCGGAGTATATGGCTCATCTGTTGTATCAGTTTAAGCAGCGGCTTTGCTGTGTTGCAAGCGCCGATGCTCGATCGTTTTTCGCTTGATCCTTTCTCTTTGCAATAGAATGGTTTGGCCGCGCCCAAAGTAAACATCTGCGGGCGTGAGGTTTTGCAGACTCTCGTGATAGCGCTGGTGATTGTAGTGACCCACGAACTCATCGATCTGCGCTTCAAGATCGCCAGGTAGGTAATAGTTTTCCAGCAAGATGCGGTTCTTGAGCGTTTGATGCCAACGCTCGATTTTGCCTTGCGTTTGCGGATGATACGGCGCGCCGCGAACATGCCTCATGCCTTGATCATCCATCCAGTCAGCAAGATCGCCGGCAATATAACTTGAACCATTGTCAGATAGCAGACGCGGCTTGTGTGCGACATTTGCCTGATCGCAACCCGATGCCTCCAGAGCCATTTCCAACGTATCAGTGAACCGCACTGCCAACTCGCGCGGGCTCAGTTCCGGTTCCTGAAGAGCCATATCGACGATCCGCTCTCGAATATCATCGGGGATGCGGTTCCACACGCGTTTTGGCTTGGGAGACCGGTCTTCCAATGCTTGTACGCCACCACGCAAATACCGGTCGTACCATCGGTAAAACGTCGTTGCCGGGATGCCGAGCTTGTCCAGCGTCCGCAGCACCGGGAGATGGGATCGCTCGACTAGGCGGATGATCTCGAGCTTCTCCGATGCGGGGTATCTCATGCGCCGTCTCCCCCATCCCCGATCATGCTTTTTTTAAGCAGCCGGTTCTCCAGCACCTGTTCGGCAAGCGCTTCCTTGAGGTCATGCCTCTCGCGGCGCAGGTCCTTGACCTCGCCCGAGGACGCCTGGCGGGCGGTATCCCCCGAAAGCCGCTTCTTGCCGGCTTCCAGGAACTCCTTCGACCAGCTGTAGTAGAGGCTCTCGGCGATCCCTTCCCGACGGCACAGCTCGGCGATGCTGTCCTCGCCGCGCAGGCCCGAGAGCACAATCCGGATCTTCTCTTCAGCTGAATATTGCTTGCGCGTCTTGCGCCGGATGTCCCGTACCGCCGTCTCGGCGCCGTCCTTCAAACTCATGGATTTCTGGCTCATCTGCGTTCCCTTCGGTCACGACGATGAGCCAGAAATCCTCCGTTACACAATCAACTCCATCTGTCCCACAGGCGCTGATGTCAGACAGCCGATGCACAGCCTGCGGCTTCGCCAGCGCTGCTATTGAAAGTCATGTGCTGACCAAGTAGCGATGAAATGGTCATGCCAGAACCGTCAACGGTGACCGGGCCAAACGCACTGCTGCCGTCAACTCCTCCGAACGAGGCCACATCTGTATAGTCAAATTGAACGATCGTCGCCTGCGCGCTCGGCGCCCCAAGAAGCGCACCGAACCCAAGCGCGATTGACGCAACTAACCCGTATGCTTTTCTGATCATAATTGCCCCCATTTCCCAAACGTCAGCACCAGAGCACGCCTCCGCGCACCGACTGTGCCAGATTGAGAATTTACCTTATTTGCCATGCACTGCCAACAAAGACCTCTGATCAAGGCGCCCGCGGACATTTTTTGCGGGACTGTGAGGCAATTGGGATACAGCGCCTGCTTGAATCAAGAACAATAAGGGAACAAATAGCCGTGGCCGATGAATGGGACGCATCAGCGTTTGCACACTCTGCAAGATCTGGAAGCTAGCTAAATGGCACGCCCTAGGAGAATCGAACTCCTCTTTCCAGGTTGAAAACCTGGCGTCCTAACCGATAGACGAAGGGCGCTCCAGCAATGGAGCCCGCTTATAATGGTCCTCAATCTTGTGTGCAAGATTTCTTAGGAAAAGAGATGCCGGGCCGACTTGCGACACGTGGTAGTCAGTTCTGATCCGGTAGGGCAATGTCACTAATGTGCAATTGGACGGCTCCCCGGCCACGCCAATGATCCGGCTTGAGCCAACCTGCCACGTGAAGGGGAGCGCCGTTACTCGACAGCAACGTTTGACCCAAGACCGTATCATTACATCTAAACGCAATGGCTTTTAGGGTCTTGCCGTCTTCACCCGCTAACGTACAGCGCACATGAGCCCCGCCAACAATGTCGGCATAGTTTGCGCGCACATTGGGAAAAGCAAATCGCGGCTCCGGGTTCGCTGCACCATAGGGACCAGCTTGACCGATCAGGTCCAAGAGGTCGCGCGAGGCTCCACCGGGCGAAAGCACGCCGTCCAACTCCAATTCCTTCTGCCCACTATCGGCAGACGCCGCCACGAGCGCCGTAGCAAGATAGTCCTCGAGTTCAGGAATCTTCGCCGCTTCGATCGTCAGACCGGCAGCCATAGGGTGACCCCCCCCATTGATCAGCAGGCCCGCACGATGGGCCCCAACAATAGCCGCGCCGAGATCTACGCCCGGCACAGAGCGACCCGACCCCTTCGCCGTGCCATCGTCGGCAAGGCTGAGAACAATACAGGGCTGAGAAAAACGATCTTTAAGCCGGCTCGCCACAATACCGATTACTCCCGGGTGCCATTGCGACCCGGAAACGACAATCACCGGCTCTAATCCGCTATCGAGACCGCGTTCAACAACCTGACGGTAAGCTTTGCTTTCGACGTCGCGTTCGATGGTCTTTCGTTCTTGATTATAGGCATCAAGTTGCGCGGCAATGGTCTTGGCTTCAGCCGGGTCGGCGGTAACGAGAAGGCGGGATCCTAAATCCGCACGCCCTACGCGGCCTCCCGCATTGACCCGGGGACCCAATTGAAAGCCCAGGTCCTCGGCACCGGCCTCATGATTGAGCTCTGCAACATCACAAAGCGCGCGCAAGCCCACATTCTGACGCGTGCTTAGGACCTTCAGTCCTTGCGTGACGAAAGCGCGATTGACACCGGACAAGGGCACGACGTCGCACACCGTGCCCAACGCTACCAAGTCCAACAGCGTCAATAAATCGGGCTCCACTATGGAGTTGGCTTCGAACCAGGACTCCATGCGCAATTTTCGATTAACCGACACGCACAAGAGAAAGGCAAGTCCAACAGCGGCCAAGTGACCACAGTCCGACGTGTCGTCAGTTCTTTTGGGATTGATAATGGCGGTGGCCAGGGGCAATTCGTCGCCCGTTGCATGGTGATCGACGACGATAAGGTCGAGTCCGATTTCAGCTGCTTTGGCGAGCGGCGCAAATGCAGAAATGCCGCAATCGACTGTCACAACCAGCGACACCCCGTCCTCCGCAAGCGCGCAAAGCGCCGGCGCGTTCGGACCATAGCCCTCAAGAAGCCGGTCTGGGATATAGACCCGCGTCCGACCGCCGACCAAATCCAAATACCGTTTGAGCACAGCGGTCGAGGTAGCACCGTCGACGTCATAGTCGCCAAATGCGGCAATCTCTTCGCCGTCTAGGATGGCGCGGGTCAACCGCTCGGTCGCTTTGTCCATATCCACAAAGCTGCTCGGGTTAGGCAATAGGGACTTGAGGTTTGGATTTAAATAGCCTTCGGCCTCGCTTGCCGGTACGCCGCGACCAGCCAGGACGCGACCGACAATTTCGGGCAGCCCAAATCTTTGTGCGATCAGCAGGGCTTCGCGATCGTCTTCGACTCGCGCGCGCCAGCGCCGGCCGTTCAGCGAACGTTCGACACCGAGCATAGCCGTGTTGTGAGTCCCTGAAAGGGAGTCAATCGCCAATGACATAGCGAGGTTTCTTTAGACGTCTGATGACTTCAAGTCGCGTTGATGTTGAGCGCGGATCCAACGGACAGTGCCCGTCAGCGAGCGCATGACGACCGTGTGGGTCGATATCTTATCGCCATGGAGATGAATTCCATCGAGCATCGAGCCGTCGGTGACCCCAGTTGCGGCAAACATGACGTCACCGCTGGCCATATCCAGCATGGAATATTTGGTATCGAAGTTTGTAATGCCCGCCTTCTCGGCTCGCGCACGTTCTTCTTTGTTTCGAAATACCAGCCGGCCTTGCATCTGTCCGCCGATGCAACGCAGCGCCGCTGCTGCCAAAACGCCTTCGGGCGCACCGCCTTGACCGATGTAGATGTCTATCCCCGTGCTGGGGTCCGTGGTGTGTATGACCCCGGCAATATCGCCGTCGGGTATCAGGTGAATACTCGCACCTGCTATGCGCAGTTTTTCGATCAGTTCCGCATGTCGGGGCCGATCGAGCACGCACGCCGTAATCTCAGCCACCGGCACGCCTTTGGCTTTGGCTAGCACCTCAATATTTTCGATTGGTTCCGCATCCAGGTCGACCAAGTCCGGCGGATAACCTCCTCCGATCGCGATCTTATCCATGTAGACGTCAGGCGCGTGCAATAGACTGCCGCCCTGGGCCAGCGCCACGACGGCAAGCGCGTTCTCCATCGCTTTCGCGGTCAGCGTGGTTCCTTCCAGAGGGTCAAGGGCAATGTCAATTTTTGGCCCCCTACCAGTCCCAACTTTCTCTCCAATAAAAAGCATCGGTGCTTCGTCGCGTTCGCCTTCGCCGATAACAACGGTGCCTTCAAAATCTAGCGTGTTCAGTGCGCGCCGCATCGCATCGACTGTGGCCTGATCTGCAGCGCGCTCGTCGCCGCGACCGACCAGCCGTGAAGCGGCAATGGCGGCAGCTTCCGTGACGCGCGCCAGCTCAAGGGTGAACATGCGATCGAGGTTCGGCAGGTCTTCCACCATTATCGTTTTTTACCTCCCTTGCGGGCGAGACACCCCAAAGCCCCCAGCGCCGTCCGCGCTAAAGCGCCTCTATTCTAATCATTCTTGGCGGATGGACGATGGCTTCATGGGCGCCAATTCTCTCTATGGCCTTTTTCATATCCGATTCCCGGCATTCATGCGCCACTAGAATAATGGGGACACTCGACCCGCTTTCCGCACCGCGCTGAATAATAGTCTCGATCGAAACCCCCTCATGAGCCAAATCTTCGCTGATCGCGGCCATAACACCGGGTCGATCAAGCGCAGTAAGCCTCAGATAGTAAGCACTCTTGTGCTCATCCATAGAGGTCGTTGCCGGCTTTCGAAGGTTTTCAGCGGTCCGAATGAAAGCCGGTTGTCGATGACCACGGGCAATATCGATTAGATCTGCAATGACCGCGGATGCTGTCGGCTCGGCTCCAGCGCCTGGTCCTTCGAGCACGATGCGTCCCGCCTGATCGGATTCGATGACGACCGCATTGATGACATCGCCGACCGCCGCAATCGCCTTGTCATAGTGAACAAGACACGGATGCACCCGCTGCTCCACTCCGATGTCGGTGCGGCAGGCAAGACCCAGAAGTTTAATGCGGTAGCCTAGCTCCTTGGCAAAACCAATATCCTGAGCCGTGATCTGCTCAATGCCCTCAACATAGACATTGTCGAAGTCGACTTCGGTCCCGAATGACAGGCTTGCCAAGATTGATAGCTTATGGGCCGCGTCGATGCCTCCAATATCGAATGCAGGATCAGCTTCCGCATATCCCTTTTGTTGTGCATCGGCCAGGGCCTCGTCAAATGACCGACCCGATGCCTCCATATCGGCTAGAATGAAATTGCAAGTGCCGTTTAGAATGCCGTAGATGCGCTCAACTCGGTTGCCGGCTAACGCCTCGCGAAGCGTTTTTATGACCGGGACTGCACCGGCGACCGCGGCTTCAAAGTTGAGTGCAACGCTTTGCTGCTCGGCAAGGCGCGCGATCGAAACGCCATGAGTTGCCACCAATGCTTTATTGGCCGTGACAACATGTTTGCCCTCGCTTAACGCACGCTCAACGCTCGCCAAAGCAACCCCATCGCTGCCTCCAATGAGTTCGACGAAAACATCGATGTCGGAACTTGCCGCAAGTTCAACCGGATCGTCGAACCATTCGTATGGCCCAAGATCCAAACCCCGCTCAAGCTTTTGGCTGCGCGCTGAAATTGCCCGCACCTCTATCGGTTGTCCTGCACCATAGGACTGGCCGCTTTTGGCAAGCAAGCGTACGACGGTCGCGCCTACGGTTCCCAGACCTGCCACACCGATGCGAAGTTTGTCACTCAAGATGCCGCCGCACGACGCTGTGGCCGGCCCCCAACGATCTGATCTGCAGAGTTCAAAAATTTCCTGATATTGCGGGCGGCTTGACGAATGCGTTGTTCGTTTTCGACCAATGCAAGGCGAACGTAGCCCTCGCCGTGCTCGCCGAAGCCGACGCCAGGCGATACCGCGACATTTGCATGCTCGATCAAAAGCTTTGAAAACTCGAGCGAACCGATATGTTCAAACGCGCTCGGCAGCGGTGCCCAGGCGAACATTGTGGCCGGCGGACTTGGAATCCGCCACCCGGCAAGACTCGTGCTCTCGACCAAACAATCGCGCCGCATTTTGTAGATATTCCGAATTTGATCAACACATTCCTGCGGACCATTGAGCGCGGCCGTAGCGGCTACTTGGATCGGCGTAAACGCCCCATAGTCGAGATACGATTTGATCCGGCCCAACGCGCTGATGAGCTTTCGGTTGCCCGCCGCAAAGCCAATGCGCCAACCGGGCATCGCGTATGTCTTGCTTAAGGAGGTGAATTCGACGACACGCTCCATCGCGCCTGGCACCTGAAGAATAGACGGCGGTGGATTGTCGTCGAAGAATATTTCGCCGTACGCCAGATCGGATAGAACGATTAAATCGTAGCGCGAGGCAAACGCCAGCACCTCTTTGTAGAAGTCTAGGTCGACCACCGAAGCGGTCGGATTGGATGGGTAATTTAAAACCAAAATCGACGGCAACGGCTGACTTTGTCGCGCCGTATCGAACATGTGCGACAAGAAATCCCCCGGATCTAGTGCCGGAAGGTGTTGAATGACAGCGCCCGCGATAATGAAGCCGTACGCATGGATCGGATAGGACGGGTTGGGAACGAGGACAACGTCACCTGGTGCCGTAATGGCTTGAGCCAAATTGGCAAATCCTTCTTTCGAACCAAGGGTTACGCAGACTTCTTTGTCGGCATCGATTTGTACCCCAAAGCGGCGATCGTAGTAGGCCGCAAGCGCACGCCTTAGACCCGGAATACCCCGGGACGCTGAATATCGATTGGTTCGCGGATTGTGGGCGGTCTCAACAAGCTTGGCGACAATATGTGCAGGTGTCGCCATGTCCGGATTGCCCATGCCAAAATCAATAATGTCCCGGCCTTTGGATCGGGCATCTGCTTTGAGGGCATTAACTTCCTCAAAGACATAAGGCGGCAAACGCTGAATCCGATAGAAGTCTTTATCCATCGTCAACTAACCAAACTTCTCAGTTTCGGTTCCTTTCGACAGCCGTCCATGACGTCATAACGGCAGATTGATCGTGAGCGACGTTGCGCCTAAAGCCTCGTATAAATTCAAAAGCCTTATGGCTAAATGACCAACGCCGCCACAATGATAGGCCCATTAAAGCGTTACGAAAGTGCAAAAAATGGAGGCGCTAGCGAGACCTTAGCCCCGGGGATTTTCCGTCCTATTCCAGGAAAACTTCAACACGAAGGTCGGAATTGGCGTTCTGAACGACGCGCTCGGCGGTTTCTTCCTCATCAAAGCGAGTTTCAACCACGACCGCTGTTGGATGTACGCCCAATTTCATCATGCGTTTCGATACGGCACGGGCCCGTTCAAGCGACGCTTGAAGGCTAAGCCGGCTGCCCTGTTCTTCATCGTCGGACAGCGACGGAACATGGGTGACAACACGCACGGCACCGCCATTTTGCTGCTGAACGTCGGCGATTCGCTCAAGATCCGTTTCGTCCGACTCTTCGATTTGCACGGCACCGTCCGCAAAAAACAGCGTTATTTCAGGTGGTTGCACTTCTTCTTTCACATCTTCAGGAGACTTAATGTCGGGCCGATCGGCAACCGTCGATACGGGATCGATGGACCGCGGCTCTGTCGTCGCAACCTGCAGGTTTGTTTGTGAAATGCGCTCTACCGAGGGGCCGCCGTCAACAACCGTCTGCATCGCAAATTCTACGTCCGTTAGATCGGGAACCGCTGCCCGTGCGAACGTCAAAGTCTTAAATGGCGGAACGCTTTCAAGACCATCTGGCGCCGTCTTTACGTCAGCCTTGGCGACTGACGCGGCCATTGCGCTCGAAGCTTCAAGTGTTTCGGCGGCCGACAGCGTAAAACCGCTAGCATTGGTGCGGGCCAACACAATGGCTTCACTCTCGTCAGGCGAATTTAGAACGCTCCGGTCAGCGACGAGCTGCCGTTCCGCTCGCCTGCGTTCTTCCATCAAAGTTGCGGTGTAGCGCCGATCGCCGCGACGGTTGAGCGCTGGAGAGCGGTTGCCTTGCACCGCCCGGGCTGACGCAACCATCATACCGGCTTGGCCTTCAAACGTACCCGGTCCAGCCGCTGGCGCAAAAGCTGCCAACTGGTTGGGGGCGTCGGTGATGACCGCAGAGCTAACGAGCTGATCTTGGAAGACATCGCTGCGCGACTCGGAACTAACATCGTCTAACAGCAAATCGATGTTCGCTTGTATACGGCGCTGTGGTTCATTGCTCTCTTCGTTCCAAGTCGATTGAGCAAAGCTCGCCTTTTGTCTTCGAAGTTTATCTTCGTCGCGCGCCGATGCGGCAAACTTTGAAGAATACGTGCTGCCAGAAAGCGACACCTTGCGAGGTTCTTTTTGACGTGCGGGGTTCATCGATTGAACCGCCGGTACCGACTCAACAGAGCTTGACGATTGAGTCGCCTGTTCAGACGGAACAGGCGCCGATTCTTCGATGTGCACAGGTACGATCGGTTGGGCCGGTGGCGCTGGAGCTAATGCGGCATTCTTATTTGCGGCCGGAAGTTCTGATCGCTGATCGTCGGCGGCATCGCTATCGCCAACTGGCTGATCTGCCGTCGGCGAGGCTTCGCCGAGTGCGTCTGAAACATTCGATGCGGGCTGCGGCGCGAATGCGGGCGTAAAGCTATCGCCGCGCAACGTCTCAGCTGTATAATTCGCGTTCTGTCCGTCGGCTGACAAACTCTCAGCCGACTTTCTTTTTTCTGCCTGCGAGGAGAGCTCTTTGGGGCGGTCCGGAACTTCCGAAAGACTCGGAAATTCACCGTCTTTGGTCTTGGTGTCGTCATCGCCTCCGAGCCAGGCTGTTGGGCTAGGAAGATCCAAGGAACAGCCCTGCAAAAAGGCCAACGCGATAGCGCTGACAAAGGCCGCGCGAAATAGATTTGCCATGCTTCTCTTAGCCACCCGCCAATTCCCCAGCAAGTCCGATCTTGCCCAAGTCAGCCGCAACTCGGGAGGGTCACACAGTCGCGGCATAACACTTTTTTAACCTTAGCCCTACATTAAGCGAAAAGCTCGGAAGATCGAAGAGGTATTAGGCTCATCCGCGATTAAATCAAGAAAATGAATAAGGCCAGCGAAGCCATTCAATCAGTTGATTTTTTCAAGCCTCGTTTTGCGCGGTATTCCATGAACAACGTTAACCCATTCCCGAGGGCAACCAATGAAGCTTTCCCGGTAAGCCCAAGGCTAAACCACATTCTTTGCGAGCGACTCGTTAAGAATTGAAACTGGGTCATGGTTCTCCCTGACGAGATCGTAATATAAGCTTAGCCATTGGCCCCGTGACGCATGTGAGAGCAATGACCGGCAATACACCGCATACGAATGGCGTTGGAAAACCGTCGACAGGCGCCAAGGCCTCTGTATCCAAGTCTGCTGCAGGCGGGACGAGGAAAAAGCGGTCCAAAGGCAAACCCGGTCCCAACAGCACGCCGAAGTCCGGCCCGGCGATCGCAAAGAAGGCCAGAGGGAAAACGGGCACATCGCAAGAGAGGGTCCGGCCAAAGGACCAGGGCCCTAAGGATCGGGCTCAACGCTCCCCGGCACCCGATCCCACCAAACTCGCAGAGAACATGATGCAAGTGGCTCAGACTAGCCAGCAATTGGTAACGGATTATATGCGGGCCCAGCAGGAGGGCGGCATGACGGCGCCGTTTATTGCAGATCCTCTGAACATCGGAAGCGCGTTTAGCAAGCTAGCTGCGCACCTGGCTGCTGACCCCGAACGGCTTGTCGAGGCACAAAAGGCGCTGTGGCAGGGCCATATGGAGCTCTGGGAAAACGCTGTTCGCCGGGGCTTGGATGAAGATCTAGCGCCTGTCGTTGAACCTGAAAAAGGTGATCGCCGCTTCAAGCACGAGGACTGGAACGAGAACCAAATTTTTGATTTCATTAAGCAATCCTACTTGTTGACGACGCGCTGGTTACAGGAAACGGTAGCCAATGTGCCGGGCTTGGATGAAGCCACACAGCATAAGGTCGATTTCTATACCAAGCAGATGTCGGACGCTTTTGCACCGACGAATTTTCTTATGACTAATCCTGAGGCTATCCGCGCAACTATCGATAGCAACGGGGAAAATTTGGTCAACGGCTTGAACAACATTCTGCAGGATTTGAGCCGCGGTAAAGGTAATTTGCAAATAACGCAAACCGATATGGAATATTTCCAAGTCGGAGAAAACCTCGCAACAACGCCTGGTAAGATCATATATCAGAACGAAATTTTTCAGCTTTTGCAATTTGAACCCTCGACCGAGAAGGTTTACGAGACCCCGCTACTGATCTTCCCGCCCTGGATTAACAAATATTACATTTTGGATTTACGGCAGGACAATTCGTTTGTCGCTTGGTGCCTGTCTCAGGGATACACGGTCTTTGTAGTCTCCTGGGTCAATCCTGACGCTCAACTGGCTCAAAAGTCCTTCGAAGATTACATGCACCAAGGGATCTTCGAGGCGCTCGACGCCGTAATCCAAGCGACCGGCTCCCGAAAGGTTAACACGATCGGTTATTGCATTGGAGGCACGCTCTTGGGGGCTAGCCTTGCCTATATGGCAGCCAAAGACGACGAACGAATCAACTCGGCGACATTCTTTGCATCTCAGCTCGACTTTGCCGAAGCCGGCGATCTCAAGGTCTTCATCGATGATGAACAGCTCAAGAATATGGAGACCCGCATGGAGGCAGCGGGCGGCTACCTTGAAGGCGGCAGCATGGCGCAAACATTCAACATGCTGCGCGCCAACGACCTGATTTGGTCATTTGTGGTGAACAATTACCTGCTGGGCAAAGAGCCGTTCCGCTTTGACCTGCTCTATTGGAATGCAGACGCGACGCGCATGCCGCAGACCCTACACATGTACTATCTGCGCCAGTTCTATCACGAAAATAATTTGGCGGAAGGCAAGCTCGCTTTGGGCGACGTGACCCTCGACATGAAGAAAGTCGATGTGCCGGTTTACATGCTGTCCAGTCGGGAAGATCACATTGCTCCGGTAAACTCGGTGTTTCGCGGGATGAAATTGCTCGGCGGGCCGGTGCGCTTCATCGTGGCCGGATCAGGCCACATCGCCGGTGTTATTAATCCACCTGCGAAGGAAAAGTATCAGTTTTGGTGCAGCGAGGCCGAGGCCGAAAACTTGGGCGCCTGGTGGAAGAGCGCCGAAGAGCATCCGGGCTCTTGGTGGCCTGACTGGGATGCATGGCTTTCTGAGAAATCCGGAAGGAAGGTTGCAGCGCGGGTGCCCGGCGAAGGCGCGCTCGATGTCATAGAAGACGCCCCCGGCAGCTATGTCTTGGCCCGGAGCTGAACGGGTTAGCCGTAAAATAACAGCGCCACGCGATAGGTAATGAACGCGCCCAGATAAGCCAGCACTACCAAATAGACGAACATGAAAATTGGCCAGCGCCAACTGTTTGTTTCGCGCCGTGCCGCTGCCAAAGTGGCGACGCATTGGGGGGCAAAGACGTACCACACCAGAAACGCCAGGGCCGTCGGAACAGTCCAAGCAGTTCTCAAAACTTCCACCAGGCCTTGTGAGACCGCGTCTTCCGATCCGCTTAGGGCATAGACCGTGCCGAGAGCAGCGATCGCCACTTCACGCGCTGCCATGCCGGGGATTAGCGCAACGACGATTTCCCAATTAAAGCCGATCGGCGAGAAGAGCGGCTGAATAGTCTGACCGATAATCCCGGCAATACTGTAATTAATTGCAGGTGCCACCGCATCAACTGGGGCTTGCGGAAAACTCGCCAACACCCAAAGAATGATCATGCTGATGAGGATGATCGTACCTGCTCGTTTCAAAAAGATCTTCACGCGCTCCCAAAGCCCCAACAGCAGATTTTGCAGCTGCGGTGCTTTGTACGTTGGCATCTCCATGATCATGGGTTGGCTGGCGCCGCGCGCAACCGTGAGCCGAAGTACGCCGGCGACAATGATCGCACTGACAATGCCGGCAAGGCTCAAGCAGAACAGGACAAGACCTTGCAGGCCGACGCCCGGCACAACCGTTTCATTGGGAATGAAGGCCGCAATTATGAGCGTGTAAACCGGCCACCTCGCCGAACACGTCATGAGCGGTGCGATAAGAATGGTCGTGAGCCTGTCACGGGGACTTTCAATCGAACGCGTTGCCATAATTCCGGGAACGGCACAGGCAAAGCTCGATAACAAAGGAATGAACGCCCGGCCATTGAGGCCGACATAGGCCATGAGCCGGTCCAACAGAAACGCGGCCCGGGTCATATATCCCGATGCTTCGAACAATAAAATAAAGGCAAAGAGTATGACGATTTGGGGCAAAAAAACGAGCACGCTGCCGACGCCTGCAAGTATGCCATCAACGATAAGGCTACGCATGAATCCTTGGTTGAGCAGGCCCTCCACTGCCCCTTGCAGCCAAACAATACCTTGATCGATCCAAAGCATTGGTGCTTCGGCCAAAGCGAAAACGGCCTGAAACATCACGAACATAACGCCGATCAGAATGAAGGGGCCCAGGACCGGGTGTAAAGCCAAGCGATCGATTTCGTAGGTCGCGCGGTGGGCAATGCCTTCATTTACAATGACAAGACCGGCAATTCGCTTTGCCTCACGTTGCAGGTTTCGAAGAGTGGAAGCATCAGTTCCCGTCGCCGCTGGATCGGCAGTATCTGGCACGCGAGCAAGATCGCTTGGGTCCTTGGACAATTGCGAAATCAAGGCTGATAGTCCGGCTTTGCGGACAGCAATGGTCGGCACAACAGGAACGCCCAATTCTTTTTCGAGCGCCGACAAATCGATCTTTATCCCTTGATGCTCTACTAAGTCCATCATGTTGAGGACCACGACCATCGGCAAGCCGAGCCGTCGGACTTCAAGGGCAAATCGCAAGTGGGACCGAAGATGCGTTGCATCCAATACACACAATATGACGTCCGGCTGCTCTTCATTGGCGTAATGGCCGAGGACGACATCACGAGTAATTGCCTCATCGGGACTTCGCCCGCGCAAGCTGTAGCTGCCGGGTAAGTCAACGACATCGACAATGGTATTCTGTTCGGTCGTAAAGCGGCCGGCACGACGTTCGACGGTTGCACCGGGATAGTTAGCAACTTTTTGACGACTTCCCGTCAGGGCATTGAACAACGCGGATTTTCCGCAGTTGGGCGTGCCCACCAGGGCCAATCGATATGTTGCGTCTAACGCTGCCACCGATCGTCAGCCCTTCAAGACCACCGCAGCCGCTTCGGCGCGGCGCAAGGCCAATACCCGCCCGCAGACTTTCACGGCGATCGGGTCGCGGCCGACGGGCCCATGGTGCAAGACTTCGACCTCATCACCTTCTGCAAAACCCATTTCCAGCAAGCGATGCTCAAGCTCGGACGCGTCTGGACCGAGGCCAGCGATGCGAAGGATCCTGCCCCGCATTCCCGCGGCAAGATCGCCGAGCGTCTTCTGCTTATTTCCTGTCATCGCTCTGTACTCTGTCAAAAATGATAATCATTTGCAACTAGACCCTATACCCAGGACGGCCCCTGGCTAATAAGATTCGGCAAACGGCCTATTTCAGCCAAAATCAAAGCTAACTGCGACCCCTTCTTAACAAGGCCCGGCGTGAGGAGACTTGATCAATGTCAAGTTGTGACCGATAGATTGACGCGCCGAACTTCAGAGGATTTCGCCCGAAATGAGCTTCGATCCGTATGATTTGTGGCGCTATGTCCATGTCCTTCTCTTCGTCTATTGGCTCGGTGCAGATCTGGGCGTGTTTTATGCGGCCAGATTTGTGGCTCGGAGCGATCTCGGCGTTGATGAGCGCCGAAGGTTTCTGGAATTGACTTTGCTAATCGATATGGGACCGCGCACGGGTCTCATTCTTATCCTACCGGTGGGTTTTCAACTCTCGTTCATGTCAGGCCAAATCGAGATGAGCGGCTGGCAGCTGATCCTCATTTGGGCGTTTTGTTTGATTTGGCTGGGTGTTATGTGGACAGTCCACCTGCAGCGTCATACCGGCTCACGCGGGCCATTGGGCACGATCGATATGTGGTTTCGCTATGCCGTGATTGCAAGCATGGCAGCTTTGGGTGTGGTCTCACTTTTGGGAGACGCACCGTTTTTTGCATCATGGCTCGCACTTAAAGCGGTGTTCTTTGCGCTTGTCGTCGCAATTGGCGTTTATTTGCGAACGATCATTTCCGCGTGGGGTGTAGGCTTTGAAAAACTAGCCAACGATCAAGAACGCGACGAGGGCAATCGCATGATATCTACTGCGGGCAAAAAAGGAGAAGTTGGCGCTCTCTTCTTATGGGCGCTCTTATTTGCCCTCGCCTTCTTAGGCGTGGTCAAACCAGTCTGAAGCGCAATTGGTTTAACTCACGTTTGCCGCAACTCCCAAGGAACGCGCAAACGTTAGCGCTTGGAGAATTGGAAGCTGCGCCGGGCTTTGCGCCTACCGTATTTCTTACGCTCGACGACACGGGAATCGCGCGTGAGGAAACCGCCTTTTTTGAGCGTGGGCCTTAGGTTTGGCTCATAAAGCGATAGCGCCTTGGAGATCCCATGGCGCACAGCGCCCGCTTGACCCGACAGACCGCCGCCCTTGACGGAGCAAACAACGTCAAATTGCGTCAGCCGGTCCGTCTCGACCAACGGCTGAGCCAGAATCATGCGCAACACCGGCCGCGCAAAATAGATTTCTTGATCCCGGCCATTGACCGTAATTCGTCCTGAGCCTGGCTTGATCCAAACCCGTGCTACCGCATCTTTGCGTTTGCCGGTTGCATAGGAACGCCCCTGTTCATCAATCTTCGGCTCGCGTTCAAGCTGCACCTCGGGAATCACCGCCCCGCCCGACTCGGCGACCACGTCTTTAAGATCTTCGAGCGATTTGGTTTCTTCAGCCATTAGGCAGTCCTTGTATTCTTCGAATTGAGTGCGCCGACGTCGATTTTATCCGGTGACTGAGCTTCATGAGGATGTTCGGGACCGGCATAGACACGCAAGTGGCTCATTTGTTTTCGCGCCAGCGGTCCGCTCGGCAACATGCGCTCAACCGCTTTCATTACAATCCGTTCCGGATGCTTGCCCTCTAGCACCGCCTTTGCCGTGCGTTCTTTGATGCCGCCGGGATACCCCGTGTGCCAATAATATTTCTTGTCAGCCCACTTGCGGCCGGTGAATACCACCTTGTCGGCATTGATGACGATGACGTTGTCACCACAATCCATATGAGGGGTGAAAGACGGCTTGTGCTTACCGCGCAGACGGGTCGCAATAAAAGCGGCCAAGCGGCCTACCACAAGCCCTTCGCCATCGATCACGAGCCATCGCTTGTCCAGTTCCGAGGCTTTCGCCGAATATGTTTTCATAGTTTCTCTCGCACCCGGGCGCTAAAGTCTGGCCAATTCGCTACGACACGCGCCGGGCGGCGTTGTAGAGAATTGTGGACATTAAGTCAACACAAGACGGCAAAATCGCCAATAACATAATGAGTTAGATATGCGGTACTATATTACCGCAAACGCTTTGACCGCGATTTGCGGCAACATTTGAGGGATGCCGGGCCAAATGAGCACCGCCAAATCGAGAGAAACGGGCTTAGGCGAAGCAGAAATACTCCAAGTCTCGGATCATGACGGTATTCGCCGGCTAATGTTGAACCGCCCGGAGACGCGCAATTGCTTGTCTACTGACCTGATGATGCGCCTCAGGGAAGAAGTCTTAAAACTCGGTGCCGACCCTGCCGTTCGTACGGCCGTAATTGCTGCAAATGGCACTGCGTTTTGTGCCGGTCACGATTTGAAAGAACTTAAAACACACCAGAACGAGGCTGATGGCGGGGCCGGCTTTTTTCAGGGGTTGTTTCGCCTGTGCGGCGACATGATGATCTCTATCGTCGAATGCCCCAAGCCAGTCATTGCCGAAGTCCAAGGCATTGCGACGGCCGCGGGATGCCAATTGGTGGCAACCTGCGACCTGGCGGTCGCTGCCGAAAATGCAAAATTTGCCACGCCCGGCATTAATATCGGTTTGTTTTGCTCAACCCCCATGGTGGCGCTCAGCCGCAATATCGGACGCAAGAAAGCCATGGAAATGCTCATGACCGGCGAACCAATCAACGCCGAGGAAGCCGAGCGGCTGGGTTTGGTGAACTCGGTGGTTCCCCATGACCAATTGCAAAATGCCGTGGCCGCGCTCGCCCGAAAAATCGGCACCAAGTCAAACGCCGTGGTGGCGCTCGGCAAGAAGGCTTTTTACGAACAAGCGGACATGAATTTGAAGGATGCCTATGCTCACACCGGTGAAGTCATGACGCGCAACATGTTGGCCGAAGATGCCGACGAGGGAATCGCCGCGTTCCTCGAAAAGCGCGATCCCACCTGGCGCGATCGTTGATTGGCGCAGCTGCGCGCACTCTCACCAAGAAAGCCGATAAACAAGGCTAAATACGCTTAGTATCCCGGGGTTTTTCGGGCTCGTAGCCTGTCACAAAACCTTCATTTACCAGTCACACGAACTTAATGATCGGGAGCCAATTTGCCCGCGTTGACTAGGGGCGTGCCTTTACACAACGGGGCGTCAGAGTGTCGTTTCGGATTACTAACTTTAGGGAAAACCAATATGAGCCATTGGGGGAAAACGCTTCTCCTGTCATCTACAGCCGCGATTGCGATTGCCACATCACCGGTGATTGGAAAGGCCTGGGCCCAAAGCAAGGGGGACGATTGCTGCGAAGCAATTGAAGATCTTCAACGGCAAATACTGCTGTTGCAGAGTCAGCTTGATGAATTGAAACAAAAGCAAGTGGAAGCCAAAGCCACTAAAGCCAGCAGCAATGGCACCGGCGACAGCGATGGCCCGGACGTGAACGTCAAATGGAAAGGGGCACCGGAGTTTTCCAGCAAAGACGGCAAATGGAAGATGAAAATCCTCGGCCGACTATTCGCCGACTATGGCTACATGGACGGCAATGCCGGCCTGCCCTTTGGTGTTGATACCGATGACGACGGCATGTTCGATGCGGTAGGCAGTGTCGATCCTTACGATCACAAGACAGAGTTCCGCACGGCGCGCCTTGGAGTCGAAGGCCTGATTAAGGGCTCGACCAAGTACAAATTCGAGATCGATTTCGCAGGCGGCGACGTCAATATCACTGATGCGTACCTTCAATGGAACGGCGTCTGGGATGTGGCGGACGTCAAGATTGGTCAATTCAAAACGCCGAACTCACTCGAAGAGCTGACGAGCTCGCGCTACATTACATTTCTCGAGCGCGCACAACTCACCGATGCGTTCGGGCTCTCGCGCCAAACCGGCGTGGGCGTCAGCGCAAATGGCGACAATTGGAGCGCAAGTTTTGGAGGTTTCGGCGAAAACCTAAACACCGACATTGCATTCGACGAAGGCTGGACCGTCGCCGGCCGCGCCACCTTCGCGCCCATTCTAGACGATGACAAGTTCGTTCACGTCGGCGGCTCATTCCGCTACCGCGATATTTCCGATGATGTTGGAACGGCGAGGTATCGTCAACGTCCCCACGCTCACATCTCGAGCGAGCGGTTCGTCAATACGGGAAGTTTTGCAGCGGACAGCGATCTCTTTCTCGGTGGCGAAGTCGCGGCCGGCTGGGGACCCGCGACAGTCCAGGCCGAATATGCCCGGGTCAAGGCGGACATGAACATTCCTGGGATGGCAAATCCAAGCTTTTACGGCTGGTATGTTGACGCCAGCGTCTTTCTCACCGGCGAACGACGGCTTTATCAAGGCAATAAAGGCACCTTCGGTCGCGTCAAAGTATTGAACCCGGTCAATGACGGCGGTTTGGGAGCCTGGCAGCTCGCCGTACGCTACGACATGCTCGACCTGAATGATGTAGGTATCTCTGGCGGCGAACAAAGCTACATCATCGCCGGCATCAATTGGCATTTGAACAACTATACAAGACTGATGGTCAATTACGCCCACGTCAATGTTGATGCACCCATCGATATGGTTCAAGCGCTCGCCGGCTTTCCGGGCAACTCAGCGATCGTCTCGGGCACACCAGCTGACAATACCATCGACACCGTGACCGTTCGTGCGCAGGTCGATTGGTAGCTGGGCGGTCAAGTTATCGATTACAGAGTGCCTTCTCGGCTTCTCGATCCTAACAAGTTTCCTCATCGCAAAAGGATTGTTCAAATGAAAAAAACTTCAACGACACTTCTAGTTGCCGCTGTTGTCCTGGCCACCGGAAGTGCGGCAGCCAGAGACAATATTCGTATCGTTGGATCTTCCACCGTTTTCCCGTTCTCATCTTCCGTTGCCGAACAGTTCGGCAACAAGACTTCATACCCAACCCCCATCGTCGAGCAAAACGGAACCGGCGGCGGCGCCAAAGACTTCTGTCAAGGTGTTGGTACCGAATACCCCGACATTACTAATGCCTCACGGCGCATGAAACGTTCGGAATTCGAACTGTGCAAAGCGAACGGCGTCACAGAAATTATCGAGATCAAAATCGGCTTTGACGGCATCGTCATGGCCAATTCAAAGGACGGGCCGGCACTCAACCTGACGCTCAAGCAAATATTTATGGCTCTGGCCAAACAAGTGCCGATCGGCGGCGAATTGGTGGCAAACCCATATCGTCGATGGAGCGAAATCGACTCAAGCTTGCCCGATGCGCGCATCGAAGTGTTCGGTCCGCCGCCTACGTCCGGTACGCGTGACGCCTTTGTTGAGATTGCCATGGAAAAAGGCGCCAAAGAATTCCAACTCCTGCAGGATCTCTCGAGCGCCGATAAGGACGCGTTCAAAATTGCGGCCCACACTTTGCGAGAAGACGGTCCCTGGGTCGACGGGGGTGAAAACGACAACGCCATTGTTCAGACGCTCGTGCAAAACTCCAATACGATTGGCATTTTCGGATTCTCTTTTCTCGACCAAAATTCTGCACAACTTAAGGGGAGCGCCGTAGACGGTGTTAAACCGACATTTGAAAATATCGCGTCAAGCGACTATGGAGTTGCACGAACGCTCTACTTTTATATTAAGAAGCAGCATATCGCCGTCGTGCTCGGCATCGAAGATTTCGTTGCCGAATTCGTAAGTGACGATGCCATCGGAGAGTTTGGCTATCTTTCGGACAAAGGCCTTATTCCCCTAACGCCCGATGAACAGGCTCAAGTGCGCGAAAGCGTGTCGGGTTTGGAGGTGTGGGACGGGTCCTAGCCCAACGTATCGACCGCTTCAATTTGGGAGAAAATGTTTTCAGGAAATTCGCAGTCGAGTGCTCGGATGTTGTCTTTCAAATGTTGCACCGAGGCCGTGCTAAACACAGCGCTCGTTACCTGTTCAAAAGCAAGGACATAGGCCAGCGCGGCTTGGGCGCTGGACATGGAGCCAAGGTCATTCAAGAAGTCGAAGGACTGCGCCTTTTTTAGATCGTCACGGTTGGCGGCCAAGGCTCTCATGGCATACCAAATGTTTCGCAATGATGTGGGCCGAAACACCCCATTACTAAACAGCGCGCGCGCCAAAGGTGTGGACGCGACAAAAGTCTTACCGCTTGCCGTTAGCCGTTCAATTAGGGCTTTCCGGTCGACGTGCAGCACATTGAAATCGAACATGACGATTTCGTAAAGCGGGAGTTCAATCGCTATTTGGATTGAGCGAGGATGAAAACTATTGATTCCGACATGGCCGATCAGACCGTCGTCTTTCAGGTGCTCAAGTTCAGTGTGAAGTTCATCTGTCATGTCGCCAGGATTTGCTCCATGAAGCTGAAGAACGGGGATGCGCTGCAAGTTGAGACGCTTCAGAGACGCTTCAACGCTGCCTCGTACGCCCGCCACGCTGAAGTCTTTTATGGTCTTGCTCCGGCGCGCTGTGACCGTGCCGACTTTGGTTGATATGACGAGATCGTGTCGGGGGGAATTGAGAATCGCTTTACCCAAACGTCGTTCGGCGTTGCCGTCGGCATAGCTCGGGCCTGTATCGAAAAAATTGATGCCGTGATCGAGCGCGGCAGCGACAATGTCAAGTGCAGCTCGTTCTGAAAAAATCGGTTTCGCCCAATAGCCGGCACAGCCGAAGCCTAACCTCGAGACCTCGAGGCTGGTGTCGCCAAGAGGGCGCCGCTCCATTAGAAATTGCTCCGCAAGGCCATGAGGGGCTCGGCTCTCGCCGTGAGATCCCGGTTAGCGTGCAGCGGCGAGCGCCGCCGCGTCTGATGGTCGCAAATAGTGCGCAAAGGTCAAACTTGCAGTGAACACCACCACGGATCCGGCTTGATGGGTCAGCGCCAGCCACAACGGCACCACCTCAAGCAAGGTCCACACGCCCAGCCCGATTTGAACAAGGATCATTCCCAGCAGAAGATTGAGCAACGTCCCGGCCTCGGCGGATAAAGCCGCACGGCGAGACAGGGCAAGGATGATGCAAGCAACGACAAAAATCGCGTAACCGGCTAGGCGGTGATTGAATTGAACTGTAGCAATGTTTTCAAAGAAATTGACGTACCACGGGCTCAAAAAGAAATAGCCGCCAGGCACGATGCCCCCATCCATGAGTGGCCACGTATTGTACGACCAGCCGGCATGGAGACCGGCGACAAATGCGCCCAGTATAATCTGTACAAAGACAAGAACGGCCAGCGCCTTGGCCCATCGATCGATTGAGACGATGTCAGGGCGCAATGCAGACGGCGAGCGCAACAGATCCAATGCCGACCAAAAGATGTAAGCGAAAATAAAGAACGCCGCGCCCAGGTGGAGCGCCAAGCGGTATTGACTGACGTCGACCCGCTCGCTCAATCCGCTTTGCACCATGTACCAACCGATAAAGCCTTGCAGCCCACCGAGCGCAAACATAATCACAAGCTTGGGCACCATCGCGCGTTCGATTTTGCGCGCCGTCGCAAACCAAATGAAGGGGATGAGAAAGGCAAAGCCCAACAAGCGGCCCAAGAGACGGTGACCCCATTCCCACCAATAGATGAATTTGAATTCTTCGAGACTCATGCCCTCATTGATTTGTTCGTACTCTGGAATGAGCTGGTACTTGGCGAACTCCCCTTCCCAATCGGCGGTGGTGAGTGGCGGAATCATTCCGGTGACGGGTTTCCATTCGGTAATCGAAAGACCGGAGTCGGTCAGCCGCGTGGCGCCGCCCACAAGCACCATCGCGACCACAAGCAGGCAAATTCCCATGAGCCAAAACGCGACCTGACGGCGCGCGAGTTCAGAGACTTCGGTCGGAAAAATGCTGTTATATCGGGCCTTTAAAGTGCCCTGGGCAGCTGCCGATTGCCCGGCGCTCATCTGGTCAGCCATGGGACCCCACCTCGGATGTTGCTCCAAGTGTGATATCACATAGAGGAGAATTGAAACGCTGACAAGCCGTCGCAGGCGGACGAATGGGTCCCTGCCGGCCGCTCTCCGCCGTACCGCGAAAGCTCAAATAATGCCGGTAAGAACCCGTAAATTCGTTGGAATGTTCATCCTATGCGTCGGTTTGATCGTCTATACGATTGGCGCCGTCTACGTTGCGACCTCGTTTCTGCCCGACAATTGGTTCATCGAACTCTTGTACTATGTCATCGCAGGAACTATCTGGGCTTTACCGGCCCGCGCCTTGCTCGTTTGGATTCACAAGCCGGATGCGGTGGCGGAAACCGAAGGAGACTTTGTTGATGACAGGCAAACAGACTGACCCCGACAACCAAGACTTACGCGACGCGACAAAGAAAGCGTTTGCAATTTTCTTGGAGCGAGCGCGCAGCGTTGCAGAAACAATCGATCAAGGGCTCGATCAAGAGAGCCAGCAAGGGTTGCACGACGCCTATATCGATTACGTTGCTTTGCGCACCGCCTCTCGCGGATCGTGGGGTCACAACCGACGCCGGTCGAAATTTCGCCGTTTCGTCGCTGCGCGAATGGCAGTTGGAATGATTTTGTTTCTGCCCCTGTGGCTCGCGGCCGTTCTCATCATTGCTGAACGAATTTGATTTCCGATCAACCGGGATTCTTACTGAAAGCTCCATAGAGCCGATTGACAAATGCGTCGCGCTCGGCTTTTGTGGCTTCGCGTTCTTCATCCGTGGGCACGTACTTTTCGATCATCTCTGACGTCACGACGCCCTTTTCACTCAGCAACTTTTCGACAATGCGCAGCCGGTCGCGGTTGACCCAGGTCGCCGCGCCCAATTCCAATACAACGGAAATGAGATTGTCGATTGCGACATTATCAAAATAGACCGGCATGCGTTGACTTGCGGGCAGGTCGTTGTCCTCTGGTGCCATTCCTAGCTCCTCTAGCTCAATGTGCGCAGCGAAAGCTACCACTCGCCGACTTCTTCCATAGAGAGCCACGGCTCTTCTGGCGGAAGCGGCCCTCCCTTCTGGAGCAACTCAATGGAAATGTTATCAGGGGAGCGGACAAGCGGACAAAGGCCATGAAGCCGTCTTTGGGCGGCATATTAAGCGTGAGCCCCTGTGCCATCAGCTCCCAGCAGGTGTCATAGATGTTGTCGACTTGGTAGGAAATGTGACCGAAGTTTCCTTTGGCCGCGCGTTCGTCCGGGTCGCGATAGTGCACCACTTCGATCTGCGCCTCGTCGTTACCGGGCGCGGCGAGAAAGACGATGGTGCAGTCTGCTTTATTGCCTTCAAACCGGTGCAACTCCCTGAGGCCCATTTTGTTGCAATAAAAGTCAAGTGCTGCATCGAGATCTTCGACGCGCACCGCCGTGTGCAAATACTTCATGTCTCACCTCTTCCCACGGCAGGTCAGCCGTAGAAACATTAAAAAGTGAAAAACAACCCCATGCAATGGTTTGTCAAGCCTTCCGATGGCTAAATCATGTGGAAATACCGCCGCAATTTTTCTTCCGCAGGCAGAATAATGATGCAGGGAGCGTTCACACCGGCCGGACAAAGAAAACCGCCGCCAGGTTTCCCCAGCGGCGGCATTGTTTAGGTATGAACTTATTTGGCTTAGTAGTTCAATAACATCCTAAAGCCAACTTCACGCTTCTTGGGCAAGACACTGAACGTCTTCCGGCCATTATTCGCACCGCCGAAGTTGATGCTCGTCGTACCGCCGTTTTGAAGCGTCGTATTCTGGAACGCGTTGGTGACGAACGCCTCCGCCCGGATCATCTCATTGAAGTCGACGCCGAGACGGAAGTTCGCGCGCCAGTATCCGGGAATCATGTTGTAGGCAAAGTTGTCAACAAAACGGCCACCTTCGTAAATGGCATCGCCGCGGACATACCAATCACGATTCATGAACGGATGGGTATAGGTCGCGCTCATGGTCGCCGTCCACTCGGCGATGTAACGCGGCCGATTGCCGTTCCCTGAGATCACGCCGTCCAGGAGTACGGACGGAACGTGAGCAAACGACGTGAACGGTGAACAGGTTGCTGGGTCCGAGGGCGTTCCTGTTAGCGGATTCGGCGGCAAAAACGGAGGATTAGCCGGAACAAGTGCCTGACACCCTGGTGCCAACACATTGGTTGCCACACTGCCCGTGGCACCGAGCTTAGTGAGCTCCGCATTGACCCAACCGACGGTTCCCACGAGGTCCAGGCCTTCAATCGGGCTTGCGCCGACTTCAAAGTCGATGCCCCAATATCTGGAATCACCCGGCAAGGTGAGCACCGGTGTTGTCCCCGACGATAGAAGTACCACGTTATTGAACGGCTGGTTCTGCCACTTCATGTGGTACGCAGCAATTGAATACCTCATAAAATCGAGATTCTGCTTGATACCAATTTCAAAGCTGGTCAGCCTTTGGATGTCCGTAAAGGTCGGGAAATTGCTTGGATCAATAATCCCCGGCGCTTGGTCATCAAATGTCGTTGCCCGCGTTGGCAGTGTATTCAATGAACCTTGGGCCCAACTGAAATAGATGTTGGTAAAATCATTGGGCTCGTATTGAATAATCGCGCGGGGCATGAAATCAGTATAATGACTGACTTCACCGATTTCCGCTCCTACCATACCGGGCATAACGCCAAACGACCCGACATATTCTAAAGTTTGCGTGTCGTGGACCCAACGGCCTTCACCAGAGACCGTGATTTGATCCGTGACGTCAATGTCAAGGGAGCCGAAAATGCCGATCGCTTCATTCGATTGGAAATCGCGTTGAGCATTCGTTGCACCCTCGAATATCTGATCATAGTAGCTTACGCCGATTTCGTAGCGCACGCGCTGTTCCGGATCAGATGCAAGACGAGCTTCCGCGAAGAAGTCTCGGGTCCATTCCTGACGGTCTGTCGGAAAGGCCATCGTTGTTGTTGGCGTAGTTAGGTCACCATCATCGCCGTAGAGGAAGTCGTTAATCCGCCAGGACTTAGCGACGCCCCACGAGGTCAACGTCCGGAAGGTGTGATTATTGGGAAGATCCCACTCACTTCCGAGTTGGCCGCGAAATGCGCGGTAAGTACTTCCAAACCCGTCAGGAACTTCAAAGCCACGGGGTTCAATTCTTGGATCGGTCGACTGGGCACGATCAATAGAGCCCTGCCCTCCAGTAGGTCCGAAACCCGAGGTGAGAGCAACTGCCCCTGGTGAGGCAAATGTACCGTATGGTGACAGGCCCGGATTGTCCGCGTTTGGAATCGTGCCGCAGAACAGATTCTGCGTGCTCAAACTCAAATCCGTCATGAACGGCGTCTCGACACCACTCAATCCGTCCAGCGTTGCACCACTAAAGACGATGCCACAATCGCCAGGAGCCACTTCTCCTCTAACCGATTGAGCAATGGTCGTATCTTCAGCATCGACGAAGAAGCCTGACGCCTTAAAGCGCAAGCTATCAGTGGCTTCGAACGTCGCTACACCGAACAGGGCCATGTTGTGTTCCTCGCCCATGGGCTCACCATTGAGGAACTCGTAGTCGCCGCCAACCCGTTCGTATTGGCCGGCCAAGCGAAGACCAACCTTTTCGGTCACGGGACCGCCGGCCGCGATAACGGTACTGTAGCCGACTTGCTCATCAGAGCCTGTGCCAAAGTTAACCTCAAACGACGCATTCGCTTCGAACTCGTCGCCGGGCTCTTTCGGGATATAGTTGACGGCGCCGGCAAACGTATTACGCGCGAATTGCGCGTTTTGCGGGCCCTTAAGAACCTCAACACGTTCCAAGTCGATCAACGGTATGAAACCGATACCGGATGAAACGTAAGCACCATCCCAGAACACGGCACCGATGCGCGAGGAGGCAAAGTTAATTTGCTGAGCAATACCGCGGAACCTAATGTCCGCGTTTTGCCGTCCGCCGCCTTGGCCGTCAGAATTCTCAAGGTTGAAGCCCGGCGTAAAGTCCGAAAGATCTTGAATGCCGCTGATCCCGGCGTTATTCAACTGCTGCTGGCTAAACACGGTGACGGCAATCGGGACGTCTTGCAACGTCTCCTCGCGGCGACGTGCGGTCACGACGATGGCACCCTGCGACCAGCCTTGGCTGGTCGGCACGACGGCCATTGGTGCCGCTAATATGGCAGCAGTAGTGACGCTTCCGAGAAATTTCGATAAGCGAGATGTCGACATGTGGATCCCCCCTCTTGTCACGCAGTCGTAATTATTGCGCGCCCCTGGCGCTAACTCCCGATTCTTAACACATTTCACCCGGAAACTCTTTGATTGTCCAGAGCATCCTGCCGATTATTATAAATATGATGCGTACTACAGCAGTTTGTTTGACATGCGGACAAAATGGCCACACCTACACGGCACACGGAAAGAAAGGCTGTGAACAAAGAAAACCGCCGCCGGGTCACCCCGGCGGCGGCAAACTATGAGCCCAAACTTGGTTGTATCGACTAGAAGTTGGCAAACAAACGGATGCCCACTTCGCGTTTTTCCGGCAGCACGGTGAACGTCTTGCGGGAAGCAGGACTGAGTGTGGTCGTACCTCCCACCACAAGCGTGGAATCATTGGTGGCATTCTCCACAAACGCTTCGGCGCGGAAATTACCGTTGAGATGCGCGCCAACGCGGAAGTTGGCCTTCCAATAACCCGCCAATTTGTTGAATTCGAAGTTATCGTAAAAGCGGCTGCCTTCGTAAATAGCATCGGCACGGAAATAGATGTCGCGCCCCGTACTGCCCAATTGGTGGGTAAGTAGAAGTCCCATGCTCGCTGTCCATTCGGCAACAAAGCGGGGCTGAAGGCCGGCAGAATTGACCACCCCACCCCCATCAAGGGCCGTACAGCGCGGGCCCGATGTGTGGTTAGAGAATATGTTGCGGCCCGATATGGCTGAGGGGCAAAGAATTCTGGTGCCCTGAGTTCCCGTGGCACCGAGCTCGGTCAGCTCAGCGTCCTGCCAGCCGACGCTGCCCATAAAATCGACCCCTTCCATGGGTCTTGCAAGAAACTCAAATTCCACGCCCCAATACTCGGAATTGCCAGGAATGGTCAGGACAGGCGTCCTGCCACTCCCCAACAGGACAGTGTTATTAAAGGGTTGGTTATGCCATTTCTGGAAGTAACCGGCCAAGGAGTATTGCAGCCAATCGAACGACTGCTTCAAGCCGATTTCGTAAGACGTCAGCTCCTGGATGTCGGTAAAAACCCCCAAGGCGGAACAATCAATCGTCGACATTGTCTCGATGTTGAACTGTTCGCACCGGGTGGAAACAGCATTGATCGAACCTTTTGCCCAACTGAAATAGACATTGGTTGACTCAAAGGGTTGGTAAGAAAGAATCGCCCTGGGCATGAAATCGTTGTACTGGTTCTCTAGGCCGATCTGAGCAGCTGGGGGTAACGCTGTCGCTTGGCCGATATGGACCGCAGTCTGTTTGTCATCGACCCAGCGAGCGTCGAACGACGCCGTCAAGTTTTCCAAGATGTCAAAGTCAAGCGAACCAAAGATACCGAAGGCGCGGTTGGCCTGTTGGTCCAAATTAGCAGGGTTGATAAAATTGGCGCCCGCATTGTCTTGGACTTGGTCGTAGTAGCTAACACCGATTTCACCGCGAAGACGATTGTCCTGCGGGGATTGCACGCGCGCTTCAACGAATGCGTCTCTTATGTACGAATATCGAGCGGAGGGGAAAAAGTCTGCCATGTCTCCATTAAAGCCGGAGCCAAAATTGGCATCGAGCATTGAAGAGGTCTTGGCGGCACCATAGGAGCCCAAGAAACTTGCCGACCAATCGCCGGGCAAATCCCACGTCCCGCTGAGCTGCCCCCGCCACACGCGAAATTCGCCACCGAGGCGGTCCGGAACATCAAAGTTATGGTGTGCAATCGCTGAGGGGACCGTTTGTGCAACATCAATTGCCGCCTGTTGGGGAAAACCAGGAAATGGCTGGCCAACTAAGCCGGCGTCGAGTTGACCCGTCGGCCCCAAGATTATGTTGGAATCGGTGGCTTTTGGAATAGTGCCGCAGAATAGAGTATTCAGCGACAGGCTCAGATCTGTTGAAAACGGCGTCACGACGCCCGTGAGCGGATTAAGAGCGGATCCCGTAAATGTCTTATTACAGTCTCCCGGGGCAACGGTTGCGCGAGTGGCTTGCATATTCGTCGTGTCGTCTGCATCCACAAAGAAGCCGGTGGCTTTCAGACTAAACGAATCCGTGACATCCCACGTGGACGTCCCAAAGATGGATCTGTTTTCGTATGTTCCCAAGGGATCGCCGTTGCCATATTGATAGTCCCCGCCGTCGCGCTGCCACTGAGCTGCAAGACGAAGGCCGATTTGTTCCGTAATCGGACCACCGGCAGCAATCATGCCTGAATAACTAGTTTGTTCGTCGTCGTCCAACCCAAAGCCAACCGTAAAGGCTGCATTCGCTTCAAATTCGTCACCCGGCGATTTGGGAATGAAGTTTGCCGCGCCGGCGAAGGTATTGCGGGCAAAGTAAGCGTTCTGCGGTCCTTTAATAATCTCAGCTCGTTCAAGATCGATTAGCGGGAGGAAACCAAAGCCCCCGGAGATATAGGCACCATCCCAAAACACGGCACCGGTCTTTGAACCGGCCGTGCTGATTTGCTCGGTAATTCCGCGGAAACGAATGTTCGCATCCTGACGCCCGCCGCCCGTGCCAGTGGTGTCCTCAACTTGAAACCCCGGCGTGAAATCTGCGAGCATTTCAACGTCCGTGATGCCCAAATTGTCGAGCTGTTGTTGGCTCTTAACCGACACGGAAATCGGAACATCCTGCAATGTCTCTTCGCGGCGCCGGGTCGTCACGATGATCGTACCTTGCTGGGCCCAGCCTTGGCTGGTCGGCGCGACCGCGATCGGTGTCGCCAAAATCGCCGCGGCGGTAACACTTCCGAGAATTCTTGAAATACGAGAAGTTGACATGAGGATCCCCCTTTTCCATGTCTTGCGTGCTTTAAGTCGTTCGCGCGCCTTTTGCGGCAAAGCCGTTCTGAAACTAAGTCCATACCCAATGAGGGGCCTTGTCCAGAAATTCCAACATCTATGATCCTGGGATTTTTACTTGTTTGATCAGTGGACAGAAAAATCAAGCTTCCAATCACCTGAGGGTGCGGCCGACCATATTGAAACGACGGCAAATCCCAAGGCAGGAGCATTTTCGACCGCACTGCGCTATGACCGTTTGGTGCAGTACAGCCCCTCAACCACCATCACAAGCCTAGGGCCCTTCTCGACCTCGAAGCCTTGTGCCCGAAGCAGCGCCCGAAAATCGCTGCGGACAAAATCGGGGGCAAAGGCCTCACCATTGTCCGCACGGTCGAGATCATAAACAAAGCGGATATAGGGAGTTTGGTTTGTCTGTTCGGTCGGCAAGTCGAAAACATTAAATACGCCGCCGGGCCTCAGAACCCGGTACGCCTCTTTGATAATGTCAATCGCCGCCGACTCCGGCACCTCGTGAAACAAGATAAAGGCATTGACCACATCGAAATGGCTGTCGGGAAATTTGGTGTCTTCCGCAAGGCGTTGCGCAAAGTTCACGTTGACGTCGAGATCGGACGCGCGCTTGTGCCCATAGCGAAGCTGTGGCGCGGCAACGTCGATGCCCCAAACCTCCGCTTGCGGATGCGCCTCTTTAAGAGCCACCGTGCCCTGCCCGACGGAACAGCCAAGATCCAGAATGCGGTTCACGCTTCCGTCTTCGGGCACCTTTAAGAAATCAGCAAGGGCGAAGTGAACTTCGTCTTGATGGTTCATGCCCTGATAAAAGACGTTGGTTCCGTGGTGATAAACGGCGCCGGCGAATTTCTCGTCGCCATAACCGCCAGGCTGGATGTGAAACTCATGGGCTGTGTAGGGGGGCGCTCTTAGCTCGGGATCAAGACTAAGGCTGCCTGGTCCTGCGTTTTCCGCCGACGCGAGTTGGTCATCGAATTCCGCTTCCTCGTCGTAAAGCGCAACGCGAATGCGCGCCCAGGTCATTTCTTGGACGCTACGCAGAACGCGCGAGCGCACGGCAACGGGCGGTACCGGTTTGAGGATAGACTGAATAGTCGCACTATCGTTGAGATCGGGACGTTCACTGATTGAAGCCTGGTCAATCGCCGCTTGAGCCGCCGCCGCTGCCGGCGCCGTTAAATCAGAGAAGACGAAGTCCCTCACGGTCGTGCAGAAATCGTGATAGCTCTCGACTTCCAAAGTAGGCGGGCGTTGCAGTCGCCCGATCCGGCCCCGATCCATACTTTATTTCCTCATCGGTTGCCCACTGGGTTGGGTCACGCACTATACCAATTGCAGCCGTGCACCGGCCACTCCACACACATATATATGTGTCGACCGCCAAGATATCCGCCGGGTATGCGTCCGATCTGGATAATCCCCAGCAACTATGGAACCATGCCGTCCCCCACTCTTTTCTGTGATTCCCCGCAGGCCATAGGAAATTATCATGAGCGAAATCTGGGATGTCATTATTATAGGCGCGGGATCAACCGGCCTGCCCGCCGCCATATTTGCCGCGAACAGAGGCGCGAAGGTTTTGCAAATCGAAGCCGACGAGCGGATTGGCGGCACGCTTCATTGGTCCTCAGGTCAAATCAGCGCGGCGGGCTCTAGGCTTCAAAAGTCACTTGGCATCGATGACTCACCGGACGCCCACTACCAAGACGCCCAGAGGATTGCTCACAACACCATCGATCCCGTTCTCGGCAAGCTTTGCATTGCCAACGCCGCCGGAACACTCGACTGGCTTATGGACATCGGATTTCAAACATTGCCGGGCCAACCTGTCGCGGGAAGCGCTCACGAGACCTATCGCACAAGACGTTATTGCTGGGGCGAGAAGATGGGGGTTTCCATTCTCGACGTGATGAAGCCTGTCCATGAAAAACTTGTGGCGGAAGGTAATATCGATCTGCGCCTGTCGACCCGTTTTCAAAAACTCATTCAAGATCAATCCGGCGGCGTAACCGGGATTGAAGTTGAGGCGCCGGGCGGCACGGAAAGCCATTACGGGCAAAATGTCGTCCTGGCGTCCGGCGGTTATGCCGCCAATCAGGAGATGTGGCGCGAAGTGACGCCGAACATAGCGCTCAATTCTTTTTGCAATCCCTATTCCCGAGGTGACGGCATTCGTGCGGCGCGCGACATCGGTGCTGCGTTTGGCGGCGAAGATTGTTTTCTATGCACGTGTGCGGGATTTCGCGAGAACCCAAGTGATCCGCTCTCGACCGTCTTTTATCGGTTGATCCCCACTATGCGCATGCCGTGGGAAATTTACGTGGACGCCAGCGGCAAGCGCTTTGTGCGAGAAGATCATCCGAGCGTCGATCACATTGAGCACGCCCTCTTGGATCAGCCGGACATGACCATGTTCATTATTTTCGACGAGCCGATACGTCAAAATGCACCGGTGCTCAATCTGGAAACCCGCGAAGAGCTAGGCGCGCGGTTCGGCAATCATCCCTACTTCTTTAAAGCCGATACGCTTGCCTCTCTCGCCAAGCAACTTGATATGAGTGTGGAGACGCTTGAAGGCACTGTCGCAAAGTTCAATGACTCCGTTGAGTCACGCAAGGATGCCGAGTTTGGCCGCGAGCGTATGATTAGGCCGATCGCCAAGCCGCCCTTCTACGCAGCGAAAGCTGTAGGCGCGACGGTCATTAGCCCGGCGGGCGTTGCTGCGGATGGAGATTTGCGGGTTTTGAAGACAGACGGAACGCCAATTACCAACTTATATGCAGGCGGCGAAGTACTGGGCTTTGCGCGCCTCAGCGGGAATGCGTTCGTCGGCGGCATGTCGCTCATGCCTGCTCTCACTTTCGGGCGTATCCTTGGCAAAAAAATTCTAAGTTGGGAACCGGCGCGCGCCGTCGCCGAATAGAGCATTCCTTGCCGGGCCCGAACCATCCGATACCGTAAGCGGAGACGACTATAATGGCGAAAGCGAAAAAAGCTAAACGTCCGGCTGCAAAGAAAGCTTCAAAGTCCAAAAAGAAGACTGCGAAGAAAGCGCCTATACAAAAGGCTAAAGGAAAGGCGCGGCCAAAGGCTAAGCCGAAAGCCAAAACAAAAGTGAAAGCAAAATCAACCTCAAAGACAAAAGCCAAGAAAAAAGCGAAGACAAAAGCGAAGCGCACATCACGTGCATCCTCGAAGAAAAAATCGAACGATGCGTTCCTTCAAGCGCCCAAGTCCAAGCAAGTTAAGCGGATTCGCACAGCCAAAGGCCGTCGCCCCTATTTCTTCGATGATCCGAATGTTGACCGAGTCATCGCCATGCTCTTGGCACTGGTGGCCGAAGTCTCAGTAATACGTGAACGGATGGATACGCACGAACGCTTAGCCGAAGACAACCGCCGAGCAACACCGCAGCACGTAGAAGACTTCGATCCCACCGACAGTATTCGGCAAGAGCGCGCCGACTGGCGTGAAAATTATGTTGGACGAATCTTGCGAGTTCATACCGACGAGTTAGAACGGATAGCGCGCCAGCAGTCTAACCCGGATATCGATTCAATTATTGAAGAGGTCTCCAGATCTTGAGGCATGACTGCACCTGCAGAACCTGTCCTTGCATCCTTAGTTGGCTGATCTGAATAAAGTTAGGGAGATATTTGTGCCGCGCGTGTAGTTGAAGCCGTTTACGGTCTCCAGCTGCTCAATAACGGTGCCGCGCCTAGCAATTTCACTCAGAAACTTTTCGAGGTGCTGTTCTTCTACAAATGCCGCGCGTCCCGGACTTTGAGACACATAGGCAGCGGCACGGCGAAACGTCGTCATTTTCGTATCGGTGCCAAGCAAAAACACGAGGCTCGGTTCTGAATAACCGACAATATGGACGCTGCCCTTTTCATTCGGCGTATGCCGCTCAAGAGCTTCGACCATTGCCGGACTAATATGTAACGCCGTGAGACCAGGCAATTGAATTTGCTGAATGTACAAGTTGAACAGTGCGACGGCTGCGACAACGACACCCGCAGACATTAGCGGACGATTTTGAATCAATAATCTCAAACCGGCAAACGACAATCCGAGAGTGACAACCGCTACGACAATCGATGCGAGCGTAAGACCGTCGCTGAACATGACGTCAAGACCGGCAGGCAGTAGCGCAACGACGAGCGATGAAACAAGCCAAAAGCCGAGCCCGAACCAAACAACTTTGCTGAGCCAAGTTTCGGCGTCGCGTTCAGCTGCCACTTCGAAAATCCATTTGGCGCAGAGCAACGCCATGGCCGGATAAAGAGGGATCAAATAATAGGGCAGCTTGTTGATCGCGATTTCAAACAAGAGCCACGATGGGATAATCCAAGCCAAGCAGAAGCGTACCTCAGGCCGTACCCTGTTTTGCCAAGACCAAATTGCAGCAGGAATCAGGAATAACGACCCGGGCCAGAAAATAATCATGGAAAGAACGGCGTAGTACCCGGGTGGCGCGCTATGCAGACGGTCACCCTTAAAGATCATCCGCGAAATTTCGTCAAACAGCGAAGTCAAATAGTCTGCGCCGAATTCTGTTTGCACGACTGCCGTCGACCACGGAATGAGAATGACCACCGCAACGGCCAAACCCCAGAACAGCGAAAGCCCTTTCAGCCATATGATGTCGCGATCAGCGATCACCAATCCTATAACCGTCAATCCAACAACGCCGGGCGCAATGGGACCTTTGAACAATACGCCGAGCGTGACAGCAAACCACAAGACCAGGGCCGGGACACGGGGCAGAGCAAACCAGCTAAGACTGTCGCCGGATCGTGCCGCCAGGTATATCCTCCCGAAGGAAAACTGAGCCGCCGCGATGCATGCCAACAGCGCCGCATCGGTTTTGCTCAGTGTAGCTTCGCCTAGCAACATAAGTGATGCGGCAACTAGCGACGCACCAAGCAGCGCCACATTGGCATCGAAGAGTATTCGCCCACCCCAAAACGTCAACAACACGGCAAGCATGGCGCCAAACAAGGATGGCAGCCGATAGACCCATATGTCTCGTGCGTCGGCCGAGCTAAATAAGGCAACGAAGGCTGCCCGCACCCAAAACATCCCAACCGGCTTAAGCGCTCCCTGCGCTTCTTGAAATTTCGGTTCGACGAAATTTCCAGTTTCGATCATTTGCGCCGTGATTTGGGCGTAGTGAGTTTCATCCCGGTCAATCGGCGGCAGCGCAAAATTGCCAGGCAGAAAAAGCAACAGCGACAAAAGCAGCAATGCAAGGCGTGGGCGTACCATTGCTATGCGCCAAAGTTCTCGGCTGCGGTGCGATTTTGATTGATTGGCTTGCGCGATGCTCAAGGAGGTCTTCAGTGTTGCTTGATAGAATCTGCGCGGGATTATAGCCGTTCAACTTCAAGCCCGATACAATCCGATAGTCTGACCCCAAAGAAAAAGCAACCAACACAAATGCTGGTTGCTTTCTCGCGACTTGGTATTCATTCGGCACGCGAACGTACCGTCGGCCTTTAAGCCAAGTTAGGCGGGCTCATGAACGATCGTGGGCTCATGGCCTGTTGTCGGGAACAACGAGTCGGTCGCCGGCGCAGAAGGCTTTTTTTGAAACCGCGTGACCTCATCCATCGTCAAATGAACTTGCTTGACTTGTCGATCCATGAGCGGCGCACTTGCGTAAGGCGACTTCACGAACGGCGACATGCCCATCACACCAAAGAGTAGCCGGCATAATAGCCGCTCCATTTCTTCATAAAGATGCCAATACTGTTTATTGGCTGATGTTTCATTGCCGTTAACCGAGAAGCCCCAACGCTCATCGAACAGCAGTGCTTCGTGAAACGTGTCGCTGGACTCCGTCATCGTCGGATCAACGCGTTCGAAGTCGGCCCAGACGGGGACATCCATACCATAAACTTCGCATAGCCGCTTGATACGCTTGCTGTGAGGCGTGGCTTGAGGATCTTCACTAAAGATCGTCGAATGGGCCCAGTGGAAAGCGTCAAATGCTGTTTTCAAGTAAGAGAACCGCTCAAAGTCCATTAGGCTCGGTGTTTGCGATAAAAACAAACTATGCACAACACCCATGATCGCTTTGGAGATTTTCGGATTGGCTTGATAGCGCTTCCAAAACTCGTCAGCGCCACCGAGTGCGACAGCCAAATCGGGAGCACCTAATTTGAAATCGCACAATTTATGGGGCTCGACAGGCGTCGCATCGAGAAATCCTGAAGCGGAGGGTGTCATACGCATTCCGACGAAAAAGCCCAAACTCCAAACAAGAAAATGAACTTGTTCTTCGGAGTCGGCACCTGCGTACTCGATCATATGCGTTTTTGGCAAATTAAATGTACGCGAACCGTTTGACGCGTAGAGCCATCCATTCTGCATCACACCAGTTTCGGAAATTGTTGAAACCTTTTCATCCAATCCGCTCAGCGTAGAGACTATAAAGCCACCCGCATTCAGTTCCAGCGGCTCGGGGAAAAAGCCAAATTCCTTTCCAGTGCCGGACATGACTGCGACCGGCTTCGACTCGTCGGTTTCGACTGGCATGTCCTCCGACTTATCTTTTGTCTTTTCGGCGTCAACACCGTTTTTCTTTCCCAAAATCATCTGCTCTGTCTCCTGTCGAGGGTGCTGCCGTTTCATTCTGGTTCAGGTACCCCTTGCTGTTTCGGCCCAAGGTGCTTGCATCCTGCTTCAGAACTGCAGCTTTCAAATATTACGGTTTCAATAGGGAGCAAGATTCGTGCAGGAACTCACGGTCGCTTAAGTCATTGGAATTAAGGAGAATTGCTAAACCGTGCGCGAGAGTTGTTACAAATGGGTAACAAGCTGTGCCAGCGCGGTACTGCCGTTATGATTAACTGAGGAGTGGGCCAACTGAAGACAAAGACACTAGCAAATGCTGCTTTAAACCTCTTGGGATTCGCGTCTTTCTTCGCCCTCGTACATACCGGAAACGTCGACTCTACGGTCTGGCCCGAAGTAATTCTTAGTTTTTACATAGTCGCGAGGTTTTTCGATGACATGTACCAAGCGTTTGTAAAGATCGACGGGCCGCAGCGGTTTAGCCAATATCGCGTTGACGCCCGCATTTTTGGCTTCGTTCATGCGCCATCTTTCCGTATAGCTGGTCATCAAAATGATCGGTAAGTACGGATTTCGGCTGTCGCTTGCGGTACGCACAAGTTGCGTAAATTCAAGCCCATCCATTGGCTGCATGAGATAGTCGACGATCGTGATATCGAAGTGACGCGCGTTTAATTCTTCCAGAGCACGGGGAACATTTGTAACGGTCAAAATATCGCGAACGCCAAAACCGCGCAGCATTGAATCAACAATGCGGCACATGTGGTAGTTATCATCAACTACCAAGAAATCAAGATTTCTAAGACCGCCAGACACCTGCCAACCTTTTTCTTGTCATGCGGTTTGCCACAACGTAACTAGCATCCACACAACAGCATTCGAGCGCTCACCTTTGCCCTCCCCAAAATCCTAGTCATTTAGAGTTAAAAGAGTCCTTCTTGCGCGACGCACCGCCGCGATCAACCTGTAGTCGCGGCATGCAACTGCAATCTACTTCCGAGTGGCAACGCCGTTAACAATTTGACAACATTCAAAACGCGCAGCACAAGATACTTTATCACTGTCCCGCGCTTTCAACCGCGTGTTATACGAAATAGCCCCATGATCATTAAGGCTTAACCCTGCTTTTGTATTTTAGTAATGCGCAATGCTCAGTTTTTGCCGATTAAAGCGAAATTCCGTGAACGAGTGTCTGTACCTGAGGGAGATAGACAGTGAATAACGAGCAAATTAAATTGGTCCAAGACAGCTTTGCAAAAGTGAGAAGGTACGCAGACGAATTTGCTACGCTCTTCTATGGCCGCCTTTTCGAAATCAATCCAAGTCTCAAAGCTATTTTTCCCGACGACATGGAACTTCAAGGCCGTAAGTTTATGACCATGATTGCAACCGCCGTGGACAATCTGAATAGATTCGACGCAATAATGCCATCCGTTCAGGCATTGGGGCGTCGGCATGCAAAATACGACGTCAAACCGGAATACTACGACACAATGGCTGCAGCTTTCCTTTGGACCCTTGAGCAGAAATTAGGTGACGGTTTTACGCCCGACGTCAAGGACGCATGGACTAAGGCATACACGGTTCTGGCCACCACAATGAAGGAGGCCGCTGCCGCACAACAAGCTGCCTAAACCCAATTTGCGATTTGAACTCGCTTGGCAGACTTTGTCCGCTCAGTGCAAACAACCCCTAGAACCATCATCCCGTAGCACATCCACCGGCCGTTGAGAATGCGCGACTCTCTCAGCGTATTTTCTTCTATGGACATTGAGCCAGCTGAAACTTAAGTCTGGCGTTGAAACGAGCTAGAACTATTTCCACTAGGCAGCGCGTACGCTTTGAATGAATTGGTCGACTTCTGCGCGCAATGTTTCTGCCTGTTGCGACAGAGCGTCTGCCGACTTCGAAACATTGGTCGCGCTTAAACCAGTCTGACTTGCTGCCTGTTTGACTTCGTCGATACTGCTGGCCACTCTATGCGTACCGTCAGACGTTTCCTGGACGTTTTGCGCAATACCTTGGGTCACAACGCCTTGCTCTTCGACAGCCGATGCGACGGACGTCGCAATTTCGTGGATCTCTCTAATTGTCGTGCCTATCGCTTCAATCGCCTCTGCGGAATCCGTCGTGGCCGTTTGAATGCCTGCAATCTGTTTTGCAATTTGTTCGGTTGCCTTTGCCGTCTGACTGGCCAGGCCTTTCACTTCACTTGCTACGACAGCAAATCCCTTACCAGCATCTCCGGCTCGCGCAGCTTCGATCGTAGCGTTCAAAGCCAGTAGATTGGTTTGCTCAGCAATGTCTTGAATAAGACTCACAACCTGACCCACTTCCTGGGCAGACTCAACAAGACCGGCAACTTTACTGTTTGTTTCATCAGCTTGGGATGCAGCTCGCGTGGCAATTTCGCTCGACTGAGAGGCCTGCTGACCAATTTCTTGAATTGACGCGGAAAGTTCCTCAGCCGCGCTGGCAACACTTTGCACGTTGCCAGATGCAGATTCCGAAGCAATTGCAGCCTCAGAGGCTTGGTTGTCGGTTTGCTCAGCAGTACCCAACATAGATTGCGAAGCTGTCTGCAATTCGCTGGACGCAGTGGAAACCGAATCTACCACTTGCGACATGCTTTCATTGAAATTCGAGATCAAACTTTCTACAGCTCTCGAACGTTCTTCTTTCGCTCGTTGCTCTTCGGTAGTCTTCGCTTCGAGCTTTTCGCGCTCGATGGCATTGTCTTTGAACACTTGAACGGCTTTGGCCATTTCGCCGATTTCATCGCCACTCATCAAGTCAGCAAGCTCAACGCCAGTGTTTCCATTGGCTAGCTCACCGACTGCTGCAATCATCTCTTTCAGCGGCCCCAAGATCGAGCGCAGCGTAACCCAAGTCAACGCAACGGCGAACGTAGCGGCAACAATTAGAATGGCAATTGAAACCGTGATCGCCCTATCTGTACTGACGATGGCTTGCTCGCGAGCAACTTGCGCGGTTACCTTATATTGTTCGCCAATATCAACTAAGATTTGATCAACGATTCCGATGCTTGCACGAGCATCAGCACCCAAACTGTTACCAAGTACACGATTGTCTTCAATGTACGCATCTACAGCCTTCAACGACAACTCTACAATCTTAGTTACGTGCTGTTGAATTTCTTGAATCTGTTCCGGCTGTGTATCCGTCAAGAAAGTTAAATGCTCATCTAGTTTCGTTCGCGCTTCGTTGGCTTTATCTTCTGACTCATTCAGCCAACTCACTTCAAGGTCGGTCAGCCAAAACTTTAACTCACCGAACGACCGCAATGCATCATCCGCAGTCCTGACAAGATCGCCGATTTCCGGTTGCTGGCGAAGGACATCGTTACTCGAGACGATGCTGCCACGCATGTAAAGGTTGGTCGCCACTAGGACGACCAACAATGTACCTGCAAGAACCAGCAATCTTGATCGTATTGTCAGGTTTCGTGCCAATTCCAGATAACACATAACAGTCTCCTAAAGATTGCGACGTTTATTTCGCCGCAACCGTTCCTATTGGTAGATGGCAACGCTGATCGCACCACCAAGCTCACCAAGTACGCCGCCTTCTTTCTTACCGCCGGTAATGTCGAGCTCGCCGGCAGGTCCACCGTGACATGACAGGCAGGAATCACCGTAATACTCGGGAAGAATCAATCGGTATGCCGATTTGCCTTTTTTGTCGGCGACAGCGGAAACGTGTTTACCGTTGGGATGAGCTGGATCTTTTAGCTTAGATTCGATCATCTCGTTTTCCCAAGCGTCGGGCTGGTTGGCGCGATTGCGAACATAGGATTTCGGCGCGGTCAGTTTGATATCGGCAACATTGCCTGTGCTGGCACGGAACTCTTCAGTTACGAGACGGGCAAACACTGCCGGCAGAAATCCTTTAAAGCCGACGCCCTGCTCGTTGATGCGGCTTTGAGCATCTTCCATGACCTTAACGACGGCATCCATTTGAGCTTTCAACAACTCGCCTTGCAATGAAGCAGAGTCGATTGTGTCGACGTCGACGCCCGTCGCCTTCTTGTAATTTTCCTTCGCTGAAACGAGCACGGCCGATCCCGAGAGGCCCTTGTCGCCAATCGCTGAGTCGTTGATGTGCGCTTGATTTTTGGAAACCACGGCACGCGCAGAACGCAACATTGTGGCCAAGCTCAACGCTACTTCTTCTTGGTTCGTTTCGGCTTTGGCAAAGTTACCGATACCCGCAAAAAGAGATACCGCAATTGCGATGGCGGCAGTAGTAGCCACCACGGCACGTTTGGTAAAATATTGTTGGATTAGGTTTTTCATTGGTCCCTCCTAGTAGTAAATTTCGGTTCATCCAAAACCGGTTGAATACTTCACTTGATCAATAGTTAAACTCGAGGCTCAGCCAGAACTTGTCCCGATCGGCCGCGAAACCGTTTCCGTCATAACTAGCGAATTTGGCAAGTGCTTTAAAACGCTCGAGAAATGGCACGACGATGACGGCGTCAATTTCATGGCCCATATCTAGAGACCCGCTATTTGCGTCAAAATCGTGGTACCAAACTGCAACCTTCACGCCCTTTTGCAGAACGTTTCCATTGCTTTTCCACGAGCCGCCA